>NZ_CP102361.1:0-2865000 GCF_047305335.1 Streptomyces sp. R-74717
GCTGCGCGATGTGAAAGCGAAACGATCCGCGTTGCGGATCGGGCTGTTTCCGCTTCGCTTCAACAGCCAGTGAAACGGCCCGCGTTGCGGGCCGTCAATTCCCGCTGCGCGGGAATTCCGAATTTCCGCTGCACTCCAATTCGAAAGGCAAGCGTGTCCGCTTCGCTCCCACGCCCTTGGTTCCGGCTGCGCCGGAACGGCTGGCTACAGGATGGGGTGCATCACTGCTGGCCTGTGTAGCATCCCGAAGAGCAGCACACCCCCAGCCTGGTGACACCACATCACCCTCGGACGAGAGGCCGGCCTCACCTGACAGAACGAAACCAGACACCATTTGGCCCGATCCTGCCCGTAACAGCCCATCACTTCCTGAAAAACGATCAGTATACAGACGAATCTACCCGAAAAAGCCTCTCGACAGACCTTGTTGCGCTAGAGTGAGTCCGCGCATCACCACGATGATGCATCACAGGATGCAGTGTGTAGCATCCCGAGGGAACTGCTATCCCCTCTGTCAGGTATGACTGGCCGCTCTCGTGAATTCTGGAGTACGGATATGCCGAGTACGAAGAAAATCCCTCTGCATCCTCATCAGATTGAAGCGGTGGATGCCGTGGTGCGTGGTCTTGATATTCCGCCAGGAAAGCGAATTCCGCGTAATGGGCTGCGGGCCACGGTGGTGGCGGCGTGCGGTACGGGAAAGACGTTCATTGCCGCGCATTCCGCGTTGCGGCTCGCGCGCAACGGGCGGGTTCTCGTGCTGCTGCCGACTTTGGATCTGCTGACCCAGACGGTGCGAGAGTGGCGCTTGGCCGGGCATACGGGCCCGGCTGTGGCGGTGTGTTCACTGGATGACGACCCGCACTTGTGGAATCTCGATGTGCGGTCCACGACCAGTCCGCCGCAGCTGGCACTGTGGCACGGCCGAGGACCCGTGACGGTCTACGCCACCTACGCCTCCCTGCCAGTGCTCGCAGAGGCCCATGAGGGCGCGTACGGACTTCCCATGGACGTCTTCGACCTCGTGGTCGTGGACGAAGCGCACCGAACCAGCGGGGCGATAGGGAAGGCGTGGGCGGCCATCCACGACCAGGACGTCATCCCCGCGATGCGCCGGCTCTACATGACCGCCACCCCCAGGATCTGGAAGGAGCGACCGCCCCGGCCCCGGTGGGCGGAACGCCAGGCCGGCTTCGAAAACGCGCGGGACCCGCTGCCGCAGGAACTGGCCTGTTCCATGGACGATCCCAAAATCTACGGGCCTGTCGTGTACGAGCTGTCGCTGGCGTCCGCGGTGTCGCGCGGGTTGCTCGCCAGGTATCAGATCGTGGTGGTCGAGCTGACCGACCCCGTCGTCACCCCCGCCCGCCTGGCCGGCGAAGAGAAACGTGAGGAGCGGCTGCGGGGTGAGCGGATGGGGGCGTTGCAGGCTGCGTTGCTGGAGACGATGGCGGTGCATCAGCTGCAGACCACGATCACGTTTCATCACCGGACGATAGAGGCGTCCGCGTTCGCGAAGGGGCTGCCCAGGGTCGCGCAGCGGCTGCACGCGTCGGATCCGGAGCGGTACCCGGAACGTGTGTGGGCGGACTGGCTGTGCGGGGAGCATGAGGCGGACCACAGGCGTCAGGTGCTGGGGGACTTCGAGCGCAGGGCGGGGCGTGCGGTCCTCTCGAACTGTCGTGTGCTGGGCGAGGGAGTTGATATCAGGGCGGTGGATTCCGTGGCACTGTTGGACCCCAAGGGTTCGGCAGTGGACATCGTGCAGGCCATTGGCCGGGCGCTGCGTCAGAAACCCGGTCAGGGCAAGATTGCGACGCTGATCGTGCCCGTGTTTTTGGCACGGGATGAACAGCCGGAAGACATGTTCACTTCCTCCTCTTACCGGCCCTTGGTGAAAGTTCTTGAGGGGCTTCGGGCGCATGATGAGCGTGCGGTGGAAATGCTTGCTACTCCGCAGGAGCCCCAGAAGCAGGTCATTGATCCGTCGCAGAGTATCGGTTCGGAGCCGGAAGACGGCCAGGAGGAGACACGGCTGCTGCTACGGTTCGCGGCCCCCAGGGACCCGGTGATGGTCGCGAAGTGGGTCAAGTTCCAGGTCCTCGACACCGAGCGTCAGGACTGGGCCCGCGGCTACGACGCCGCCCGGCGGTACTTCGAGCGGGAGGGCTCGCTGGACGTGCCCTACGAACACGCTGAGAGCGCCTACCCGTTGGGCAGGTGGCTGTCCGACCAAAGAAGGGCCTACCGGGCCGGGACCATGTCCAGCACCCGGGCGGATGAGCTGGAAGAGCTCGGCATGATCTGGGACACCGCCGACGCACAGTTCGCCGAGAACCTCGCCGCCGCCCGCGCCTACTACGCCGAAGCAGGCACGCTGGCCGCGCCCCGCCACGCCACCGCCCTCGACAAACCCGTCGGGCAATGGCTCACCAACCTCCGACGGCCCGGCGGACTGGGGAAGGACCCCGAACGCGCGCAGCGGCGTGCCGAGCAGCTGGCAGCGATCGACCCGGACTGGAACCCCGGCCAGTTGGGATGGACCGTCGACTGGCAACGCCACTGGGCCGGACTCACCGCCCTCCTCACGGCCGGCGGAAAGCTGGAAGAAATCACGCCCGGCGTCACCTACCGGGGCGACGACATCGGACGCTGGACCACCCGACAAGCCCGCGACTGGACACGCCTCAACCCCGAACAGCAACACCGCCTGAACGAACTCGACGTGAAACCGGCTGCACGGCCCCAGAAGGCCCCAGCGCGGAGCGGTACGGAAACTCGGGCAGCAAAGAGCTCCGACGCCTTCACGCGCGGCATCACAGCCCTTCGGCAGTACATCGCGCGGGAAGGGAAACACGTGGTCGGAAGGGGCCACGTCGAAGAACTCCCCGACGGCACGACCGTGAAGCTGGGCGTCTTCCTCAGCAACCAGAAAAGCCGACGAGACCGCCTCACCGACCACCAACTCGCGCAGCTCGCCGAACTCGGGCTGGCCTGGGCGCAGTGACGGGGCGGTGAAGCCGGACACGTCATACCGACCGGCAACCAACTGACCTGCATCATCGCCAAAAGCATCAGCCCCAGATCGGCATTCGTGTCACCACTCGAATCACCAACCACAACAGGCTGAACAGAAGAAACCCCATACCTGACGCACTGACATCACGATGCCGAACCACCACCGCCAAAACCCCGCAGATCATCAGTGCGCGTACGCGGTTCGTACGGGCGATGTGGGCCTGCTCGCCGGGGTGTGCGCGGGGAAGCACGGGCGGTGGGGGCGGATCTGCGTGCTGGACGCGGGGCACGAGGACCGGGCGCCGCCCTGAGGCACCATGCCGGAGATGCCTATCACCTGGATCGGCAGCGCACCGGACGATGACTGAACCGGCCTGATGCCAGGGGCGGAGCCGCCAGCATCAGGCCGTGCGGCCCGGCCGTACTCCGGGGACCGACCCTGCCCTCGCGCACGGGCATGGAGGGAGCGTAGGGCCTCGTGTGGCCAACTACCCGGTGCCTTCGGTTTCGCCGTCGTCTGCCCGGGCACCGCCTGCTGTCGGCACGTTTGCGTAGTCGACGCCGGGAAAGAGCCGGATGCGGCTCTCATCGACGCGGACTCTGGCTGGCCGCGGAGCGTCGTCCGAGAGGCGGCACAGGACGTCCGCTTCACGGCGGCCGTCCCTGGTGGTGTGCCAGGATCGCAACTGGCCGAAGCGCCGTTTCCCGTCGGCGGTCTCCAAGAGGACGAGCGGGTCCGGTGCACGTCCCGGCCCCTTGGTGACCTGGGCGAAGAAGCCTTCCTGGCGCAGCCGGGTGCACAAGTCCACCAGTGACGATGCTTGTGTGCTTCCCAGTTCCATGCCGATCTCGAAGTGCTCTTGAAGACCGAGGGAGGACAGGTTCGCGCTGCCGAAGTAGCCGGTGGCACGGTCGGCGACCACGAACTTGGCGTGCATCATGCCGGGGTTGGCGCCGGTCCACCAGTACAAGGACGTTCTTCCGTAGTCAGCGCAGTCTTTGACGAGATCGTTGAGGGGTTGGGCCCGGCTGCTTGGGTCGTGGGCGTAGAAGTGGACGGCGACCTGGCGCTCGGCGACGGCGGGCAGCAGAACCTCGCGCAGTAGGTCGCAGCCGTGACGGTTCCAGAAGGGGCCGCCGATGTGGAGTTCGCTGTTGGCTCCGGCGATGACGTCCTGGACTAGCAGGTCCAGGCGTCGGACGGGGGGTGCTACCAGGTGGGCGGCGGCTCGCGGGGTGGTGAACACCAGGGGGCGCTCGGATGGTGGTGCTGCGGGCGGTGGGTCAAGGCCGTCCAGGACGTCCAGGAGCACCTGGAGTTGGGAGAGGCGGGCAGGGACGAGCTCTGTGTGCCGGCCTGGGTCCAGTAGGCCGCACTCGGCGGCGAGCTGGCGTACGGCGGTAGCGTGATCGTCTGCGACCCCGTGCTCGCGGAGGGCGTCGAGGGTGTCTGCTCTGGCGATCTGCCGTGTCCATTCGGCGGCTGCCGCGTAGCTGCCCGCGAGGCGCTCTAGTAGCTGGGCGAGCGGGACCAGCGGTCGCAGTTCGTCGGTCATGTGTGGCTCGAGGCGGCGGTGTGGCGGAGGAACTCTGCGGCGAGGCCCCGGTCGAGGTCGTCGTTGAACAGCTGGCAGCCGAAGGTGAGGTAGACGCAGCGTTCGCAGCAGCGTGGTGAGGACTGATGGCACAGCGGGTCGTTCTCGCAGCTGAGCACCGAGTCTGCGGTACTTTCCAGCCAGCTGAGCACGCGGTTGCTGAGAAGGGTCCACAGTGATCCGAGGGTGAATTCACGGACGTTGTCGGCGTAGATGGCGACGGTGAGCGCCTTCGTGACGACCCATTCGGCGAGCGTGTTTTCGGCCAGTCCTACTTGGCCGTCGTCCAGGGACCGAAGCAGGAGGTGGCCGAGGGTGTGGATGATCGTGTGTACGGTTGCTGCCGCGCGGGCGGCTTCCGGGTCGTCCTGGTCCGTGAACAGTTCCAGTAGCCGCTGGCGGGCCGCCGATTCGTCTTCGGCCGCACCGACTGAGAGTCCTTTGGCATTCAGGAACGACAGGACGGAACGTGCAGAGAAGGTGACCAGGAGGGCTTCGGTGTCCGATGCTGCGACGTAGGCCGGATACTTTCCGTCGTGGTGGTACTTGTTGTGGAAGCCGGTCAGGACTCCCCGCTCGGGCTCGTGCTCTTCTCTGGTGTAGCCGAAGGCGACTCGGGCTACAGGGAACTCCCAGGTGACTGCGATCTCTGCGATCCCCAGGGTGCGGGCCTGCTCGCGGGCGCGTTCGGTGGTCTGCTGGGCCAGCCGGTCCTGGAGCTCGGCGAAGCGTGCACACTGGTCGTCGAGGGTGATGCGCTGAATCTGGGCGGGGTCGAAAACGGCTGCGCGTTCCACGAAGGGGCGGTCTGCACCGAGCAGTTCCCACCGCGCGTTGGCGGCGTCCGTACTGGGCAGAGCAGCCAGGCCACTCTCCTCGGGGCCCATCACTCTTCGGAGCTGCTCGATCGCCTCCTCCCCCATGTGGATCTGGCGCAGTTGCTGTTCTTTCTGCTGCCATTCCTGCGGGGACAGGCGCGTTACTGTGACGTTCTGGGAGGCGTCGCCGAGGCCTTGGGCCAGGGAGTCGATCAGGTTCAGGTAGTGGGCGGCCGCGATCCGGCCGCGCTGGGGGTGGCGCTGGTACTGCCGGAACTCGGAGTTGTCGATGTTGACGAGTTGGAGGGCGTGGACCTGGTAGGCGCGGGTGTCGTTGAACGTCCTTGCCCGCATCATGGCGCGGCCGGCTGCGTCCTTCCATTCGCAGCCGCAGGGGGACTGCGAGGTGCCCTGGAGCTTCGCGCCGCCGCAGCCTGGGCCGACGCAGCGCCAGAGGGCGGTGACGAAGCTTCCTGTGTTCTCGAACACTATGTGGTCGTAGCCGTGCGCGGGAACACGGCACTTGGGCACGTACATGGGACGGACGCGTCCGCAGTTGTGCGCGTTGAAGTACGGAAGTTGCCGCAGCTGTGCGCCGCAGGTGCGGCACCGGGGGTCGGCCGCCAGTTGCTGGGGCTTCACGTACGTGCGCACGCGGCGGCAGGAGCGGCGGACGCATTCGAGGACGAGGGGGAATACCTCGAAGCGAACGAGGTCGGGGCTGACCAGGACGAAGTTCTGCCGGAGTCGGCCCTGCGGCAGGGGCAGGGCGGCTCTGGCGTCTTCGCTCCAGCGCTCCAGGTAGCGGGAGATCTCGTCGTAGATGACGTCTTCGTTGAGCTTCTTGACCACGTCTCCGTCGACTGCCTGGACCCTGCCGCGTAGTCGCTGTTCGTGGCGGAAGGCGGCGCCGGGCAGGAAGGCGGTCATGGCCTGGCTACGGCTGCGGTTCATCCTTGCCTCCCTTATTGGTGTCGGCGGTGTTGGTGGCGAGTGCTTTGAAGGCGTCCTGGCTGCTGGTCAGCGACTGGAACGATGTGCTTTTGTCGATGTCGCGGAAGCTGGTGAGCGGCTGTTGGAGGAAGAGGTATGCGGTGCGCTTTTCCTCTGCCCCCTTGTTGAGGTTGGGCCGTTCCTCCTGCCGCCAGGTTTCGATAATGCGCTCAACGAGGTCGTTCTCCAGTCCGCGCCCATTGACGCCCGCCACGCGCTCGCGGTAGCAAGCTGGGATGCGTCGTTCCAGCCAGGGGTCGAGGAGTGGTCGTTGGGCGCTCCACCAGCGCTTGAAGTCTTTGGAGTAGTCGGCTCCTTCCGGTGGTGGCTTCAGCGCGGGGTCACGGGCGGCGTCGTGGAGCAGCGCCAGCACGATGCCGGGCAGGGTGCGTCGGGCTGCGAAGTAGGCGTATTTGTTGACGGGCACGGGGGTGACCATGCGGTCGAGTAGGCGGTGGTAGCTCAGGAAGTTGGAGAACATGGAGCGTTCGCGGCGCGAAACGGGGTCGTAGACGGTGACGACTAGGCCTGCGTGGGTTCGCCCGGCCCGGGCGGTGACCTGGATGTAGTCGGCGGCGGTCGGCGGCATGCCGGCCAGGACCAGGAGGTTGAGGCGCTCGAGGTCCACCCCGTGGCTGAGCACGCTGGTGCCGACCAGGGCGCGCAGTCGCTCTCCTCGCGGGATGTCCAGGTGCTCGCGTTGGACCCGGGCGATGGCCGCGGCGAGCTCGGGGACAGGGACTTCGCCGGTGAGCACCGCGTGCTCGACGCGGTCGAGTCCGGCGTGCTGCAGGTCGTCGGAAAGTTGGCCGAGCTCCTCGTCGAGCTGGGTGCCGTGCTGCTTGCTGTTCACATAGGCCAGGGAGACCTCGTAGGGGAAGAGGAGCCGGGGGAGGTCCGAGTCGGGCAGACCCTGCAGGGCTAGGCGCTCGCGCAGGGCCTTGGGCTCCTCCTGGAGCCGGGCGATCTCGGTGAGGAGCTCGCCCTGCACGATCGCGGCGACGTCGGCTTTTCGGCGCTTGTGCGGAAGCACTCCAATGTGAACGCGCCGGAAGTCGGGCCGGGTCGTGGTGTAAAAGCTTTCGCCGAGTGTCCATCCCGGCGCGGGGAAGGCACGGGGACGGCGGCCGTAGAGCTGGCGGAGCTGGTCCTGATACTGCTCGATGGTGGCGGAGGCGCCCAGTACCTTGCTGGGCAGGCCACTGCCTGCTCCTGACTGGAGTTCGGCGATCATGCCTTCGTAGTGCGCGTTGAACGCGCCGAGCTCCTCCTTGAGGAGGTGCATCTCGTCCTGCACCGTCAGTGCCGGTACTGGGTCCTTGATCGGCCGGGCCGCCGGGTAGCCGCCCTTCGGCGCAGTGCAATGGTCCGGCCCGGCCGAGCAGACTCCGAAACGCGGGAAGGAGAAGTAGCCATGCTCGGCGCAGCGGTGCCTCGGCCCGTGCTGGAAAGCGGTGAATTCGGGGAACCAGCTGTGTCCCGTGAGCTTGTCGACGGTGGAGATGACGATCGCGGGCAGTGTGCGGTAGACCTCGACGTCGCTCACGTGCAGGGGCAGGATCCGCTGGCAGGCGGCGCACTCGTGATGCAGGCGGACCGCGTCGGTGTCCAGGCGCAGCCGTACGCTGTCGCGCTCGCAGTAGGGGCAGGTGATCACGAGCCGGTCGCGCAGATGGTCTTCGGCGAAGGTCCCCGCCCGGGTGGCAGCGGCCTCGGTCTCCCAGCCGCGCCACCAGCCCCGCTCCCAGTGGAGGTCGTTGGGGCTGCCCGTCCCGCCGGCCAGGTAGCCGAGCGCGAACGGGTCGTCGTGGGGGGATCCGATCTGGCGTTCGGCGCGGAGCGTCTCGGCCGCGATCAGCATGCGCAGGGTGCGGTCGAGTTGCTGCACGCTGAGCATGCGCAGCGGGAAGCGCAGCCAGGCGGTGACCCCTGCGTGCTTGCCTCGCAGCCGGTCGTAGAACAGGGCCGTGAGGATCAGCCCCAGGTATGCCTCGGTCTTCCCTCCGCCGGCGGGGAACCACAGCACGTCGGTGTGGTCGAGTTCAGCGCGCAGGTCCGCCCGCTGCGGGTGCTCGCGCACGGCGAGGGCCGGCAGGTGCGAGACGATGTAGACCAGCTGGAAGAGCCGCCAACTGTCGTATTTACGGTTTTTGTTGACGCGGGCGAAGACCTCGTTGGCGAGCTGGAAGGCGAGTTTGAGGTCCGGGTCCAGGTCCAGGCACTCGCGGCCGAGGCCGAACCTCCTGGCCTCGTCGTCGAACTGGGCGCGGTCGGCTTCGATGGCCTTGTGGTGCGGCAGCTGCTGGGCGGCACGGCAGGCGGCGGCGAACTCACGGGAGTAGCGGGCCATCGCGACCTCGACGGAGTCCAGGATCGGGGCCGGCTCGTCGGCGAGCTCACTCCACCGCGGGTGCCGCACCCCGGCTTGGCGGGGCACGACGGTGCGTTGGACATGGACGGGCAGGGTCTCGGTCCGCAGACCGCTGCCGTGGGGAACTGCTGCGCAGCCGGTACCGCGACCGATCACCTCCGCCAGCGCCTCCAGCCGGTAGTCGCGGGGGGCGAGGTGGAAGCGCTGGGGCACGATGCTGATGCCGTCTCCGGGAAGGACCGCGAAGCGGCAGTCGTACACGGAGAGGTCCTGCCAGTCGCTCTGTGCCGTGTCGCTTTCGTTGTGCAGGGACACGCGTACGAGGTGATCGCCGCCGTCCAAGGCTTGGGCGTGCGCGGACAGCACCAGTTGGGGTGCGCAAGGGGCTGCGTCGCGGTCCATCAGTGCCGCGACATGGCTGTGGAATGCCTCCTCGTTGGCCATGGCCTCCGCAGGGAGCACGTTGCGCCTGCGCCGTCCCTGGCGGCTCTGCGGACCAGCGGTGAGCGGGCGACGGGCCTCGGGGCGGGTGAAGTGCGCATCCACCGCGCGGCGGACCGCCCGGTCCAGCACCTGCTGAGCCTCGCCGAGCGCGTGCGGATCGCGTTCGCCTTCCCCGAGCGGCACTTCGATCACCAGGTCGGGCGCGTGAACGTCCTGGCGGCGCCAGACGCCCAGCAACTCTCCCGGCCGGGCCTGTGCACCGGAGGGGCCTTCGTCGCCGCGCAGGTACTCCATGTGTTCGGCGTAGCTGGCGATGTCCTCCAGGTACAGGGCGAATCGGCAGTGGACGGCGAGTTGCGCGGTCCTGCGGCCGGGGGCGGTGCTCACCCGGAAGTCGAGCGCCAGGACCGGCGGCGCCTGTGTGCCGCGCAGGGACTCGACGGGCCGACGGCTCGGGTCGGCCGTCGCCTCGTCTGGTGCCGGCAGGTGCCGCGGCGTGGCCGCGACGGCGGGCAGCACTCCGACGACGACGTGGTCGCGTGGTGTCCACGGGGGTGTGTGCGGGGCACCGCTGCGGTCGGCGAGCCTGTCGGCGAGGACCTGCGTCAGGTGTTCGATCAGCACCGTCTCCCGCTGGTTGTCGGCAGCGCTGTCGGGGTGCGGCGCTAACGGGTTGTTGCGGGCATCGTTCACGGCGCCTCCTGTGGTGAGCTGCTTGTGCCGCGGGGGCCTGGTACGCGGCCCAGGGCGGCCGCCGCCATGCTCTTCTGGCCGCCGACGCGGCGGACGACGACCAGGTCGAATTCCTCGAGGATCTCCGAGACGTCGATCCCGGAGCACAGTGTCTTCAGCTGGCGCAGCGCGGGGCCTTCCATGCCGCGTGCGGCCTCGGTCATTGCCGCCGCCGCGGTGTGGCCCAACGTCCGATGCAGACGGCGCAGTTCCTCCGCCATGCGGGCCAGGCGCTGCCACGTGCCTCCTGCGGTCAGGCGGGTATCCCGGGCCAGCAGGGCAACCCGGTGGATGTCTTGCGGATCCTCCGGGGCGATGACGCTGCCATCGGCCCATTTGCTCACCGCCTGCCATGATGAGACCTCGCTCCCGAGGTTGTTCAGGGCTGTGAGCACGTCCGGCCACGACCCTCGCTGCTCGTACACGGCGGTGATGGCCTGGCGGAAGAAGCCGATCATCGTGTCCATGGCGGTCACCTCGGCGCTGTCATGCATCACCATGACGAGCCGGTCGTGGAGTCTGGACTGACCGTCGCCGCGTGCGCGCAGCAGCCGACTGCCGGGGGTGAGCGCGGCCACGGGCACCCTGGCGTAGCGCTGGCCTATGAGGACGTCGACCGGCTCGTCGCTGCGCAGCCAGAGCACCGCCCCTTCGGGTTCGGTGAGCACGGCCGTGGCCGGCACCGGGTCGTCCGCTGCTGTCGTGGCGCTGCGGCCGGGGTCCTCCGGGGTGCCGATGGCTCGGGCCGGAACGTCGTAGTCCTCAAAAAGCGCTGAGAGATCGAGGGCGAGCCAGCTGTCGTGCTGGGGTGAATCCTCTGGTGCGGAGGACGGTCCGGAGAGGTCGACAGGGCCGTACGCAACGGGCAGCGAGGGGGTCGTCGGCTCCGGTACCTCGCCCAGCCTCAGCACTGCGGCCGTCTGGCGTATCTGCTCGTGCCAGCCGCTCAACGCGCGGTCGGCCGAACGCTCCAGCCAGGTGTACTCACTCTGCTCTACAACGGCGACGTGTTCATCGGCAGCACCGGAGAACAACACGCCGGTGCGTAAAGGCGAGGGGGCACCGAGGTGAAGCTCGAGCCTTGGCGAGGCGTCCCAGGCCAGGCGTTCCGTATAGGGCATCACGTGCAAAGCACCGGCTCCCCTGCCGGCGGCGGCCCCGGGCTGCGGGGCGAGCAGCAGGGAGTCGGCATCACCGCCGAGTGCGTCGGCCAGCTCCCCGGCGACAGCGGCGGCGGCGGAGCGGGAGCGGGTACGGACAAGAATGGGGGCGCCTGTCCGGCTGGCCCGTGCCCAATCGATCAGCGCAAGCAGCAGGTCCCAGCGCGGGTTGTCGTCGTACAGGAGTTCATACAGGTCCAGCACGCCACGCCGAAGGTCGGGCCATTGAGTCTCGCGGAACAGCCCCCACGGCCCACCCCGCCCCTCCAATGTCCCTCGGGACACCGACCGGGCCAGCGCCCGTGCGCCACTGCCGCGCCCCATCAGTACCTGCCAGGTGTCTTGCCTTCCGATCGAACCCCAGCTGCACCACAGCAGGTTGAGCAGACGCACGGCGTCGGCGACCGGCTGTGGCCAGGACTCCGACGCGCGCACACGCCGTGCTGCGACCACACCCACCACAACCTTCCGGAGAAGCTCGGCGAGCTGCTTGTGGCGGTATACGGCCACGCTCGGCGCGACTGCCGGGCGGTGGGCGAGGAGGGCGTTACTAGTCAGCGGGCCGCATGCGGGGCGGTGCCCGAGGGTGTGCCGCACGTCGGCGCGCAGCGCGGGACTCCACGGCCATTGCGTCCAGGCCCGGCTACCGCCCGGCTGGGTGCCAAGGTCGGCCACGGCTACGACACGGGCGGCGTCGTGCTCGCTTGCCCAGGCCAGCGCGCGCTCCCAGGAATGGTCGTTGGCCATGCTGGTGCGGTCAATGACGACGGTGCCGACGCTAGTGCCCAGCGAGGGCCTGCCGAGTGCGGTGTTGAGGTAGAACAGTCCCGAGGGTGAGTCGATGGCCCTCGTGATCTTTCCCTGGAGGTCGACGACCCGGCCGTCACCACGAATTCTCTGCATGCGCAGGGCTCGCGAGAGGTTCTGCCGACCGATCGCGAGCTGTGCCAGCCGTACGGTGACGTTGGTGCGCAGTCCGACAACGACCACCGGCCCGACAGGGACCGGGCAGGGTGATCCGCCGGTCAGCTCTGCCCCGCGCCGTATGAGCTGGAGGTAGATCCCGATCAGCACGGCCAGGTCGTGCCGCCCGCGCGGGAGAGCCAGGTAGACGCTGCGTTGATCACTCGACAACGCGCGCAACAACAGGGTCAGGGTGGCACGATCCAGCGGGCCGAGATCAACGGTACGGCCGCGGTCGGTCATGCGAAGGGCCTGCACGCGCTCGAAGAAGTCAGCGGGACCTGGGTCAGGAGGGACGAGGCAGTCCAAATATGTCACGCGCGCCATCACCCACCTGGTATCCCCCCGCTACCTGCCGTTACAGTAACGCACATTGACAGGCCGTCACCTGCTCCAGCCCAACCCGAGGGTGGTGGATCCGGGTTCGGACCACCGGGGGCGTACACATGAACGAAAAGTCAGGAGCGGGCCTCCCTTTGGTCTCGCTTCTCGAGGCCGGGCCAGCGCCAGTGGAGTGGAGCCGGATCGCCGAGCACGAGTCATGGCGCAAGGAGTTGCACCGGCCCGCGACCTACGTTCACAAGTGGTGGGCGAGGCGCCTGGGCAGCGTCGCACGCCACTTACTGTTGGCTGCCGTGTCCGGGCCGGACGACTCCATCGCGGACGCCTCGGACAGGCTGCGGGGGCTCGTCGTCTACGACCCCTTCGCCGGATCGGGCACCACCCTTGTCGAGGCGGCCAAACTCGGGGCCGCCGCCGTCGGCCGCGACATCAACCCCGTCGCGACGCTCACCCAGCGGCAGGCGCTGCAGCCATGGGACCTCGAGGTGCTCGCGGACCTCTTCGGTCAGGTCGTCAGGAAGTGCGCCCGCCCCGTCCAGGAACTGCACCGCACCGTCTCCGAGGAACCGGTCCTGCACTACTTCTGGGTGGCCCTCGCGCACTGCCCAGAGTGCGGCGAGGACGTGGAGCTCTTCACCACCCGGGTCTTCGCCCGCCATGCGTACCCGCGCAGATTCCCCCGCGCACAGGCCGTATGCCCGGGCTGCCGGGGCATCTGCGTCACCGACCTGAGCAAGGACGAGAGGGGGCACTGCCCAGCCTGCGGCCTGACCTTCTCGTTCCATGGGGCCGCCCGCGGACGGTTCATGACATGCCGTCTCGGACACCGCACCCCTGTCATTGCCGCGCTGAACGGCGCCGTCCCGGAACGACGCATGTACGCGAAACTGGTGCTGCGCGCCGACGGCAAGCGTGAGTACCGGGCAATCGACGACTTCGACCTCTACCTCTACGACAAAGCGGCGAAGTCCCTCGCCAACACATCTCCCGATGAGCTCGTACGCCCGCTCGGCACGCTGGAGGAAGGCGTCAGCACGGTCCAGGCGCTGCGCTGGGGGTACAACTCCTGGGAGCAGTTCTTCAACGAGCGCCAGCGATACAGCCTCGGGTTGATCGGCGCGGCGCTGCGCGATCTCCCCGGGGCGTCCGCGGAACGCGAGGCGCTCATCGCATCGTTCGGCAGAACCGTCGAACACCACAACCTGTTCTGCTCCTTCAAGGGGGAAGGCACCGGCCCGGTCCGCTCGATCTTCCACAACCACGTACTGCGACCGGAGCGGTGCAGCGTCGAAGGAGACCCCTGGGGCGCCCAGGGGGGATCGGCCGGGTTCTCCGGGGTGCTCACCCGGCTGCACAAAGCGGCCCAGTACAAGAACAGTCCGCTGGACTTCAGGGCCGAGGCCGACCGGATCCTCTCCGTCGACCAGTCCTCGCTGCCCATCGCCCGCCCCCTGAGCACGACGTGGCAGCAGTTCGTAGAGGATCCCGCAACGGCCTACACCACCACCGGCGATGCCTCGCAGACAGATCTGCCCGACAACAGCGTGGACCTCATCGTCACCGACCCCCCCTACGTCGACAACGTCCACTACTCGGAACTGGCTGACTTCTTCCACGCGTGGCTCAGCGCCATGCGCCCCTACCAGGGCTACCCGGACGTGCCCAGCACCCGTGCCGTCCAGGAAGTACAGAACGCCGCCCCTGATGGATTCCAAGCCACCGCAGCCCTCGTCTGGCGTGAGTGCCGGCGCGTCCTCAAACCCGGCGGCTGCCTCCTGTTCAGCTTCCACCAGTCGCAGACCACGGGCTGGTGCGCTCTGATGCGGTCGCTGTCGGACGCGGGCTTCACCGTCACCACCACCCGCGCCGTGATCGCCGAAGTGGCGACCAGTCTCTCCAAGACCGCAGCGGCGGAGCCCAACCGCATCGACGTCATCGTGGTGTGCCGGGACGCCGCGGACATGCCTCCCGGGCCAGCCCTCGACCTTGACCAGGCCGCCGCGGAGGCGCTTTCGGAGATCCAGGGCCTCCGGGGCGCCGGGCTGCGGGTGGGTCCCGGCGATGTCCGCACCGCCGTACGCGCCGCAGTCCTCGCCACAGGAACACAACAGGCAACCGCCGACTGGGAGACCCTGCAAACAGAAGCAGACCAACGAGCCACGGCGGCGGTAGCGGAATTCAACACCACCTGACTCCCCCACCGGTGCCAGCAACATCCGACCTGCCCCGAACCAGCGCGGAAGCCGACACGGAGGATGGAATGGCGGGGCTGCGAGCGCATCAGAGGGAGGCGGTCGACGCGGCGGTGCACGCCCTGGGAAGCGTCCCGTCAGCCGGCGCGGGGTTGCGGGCCACGATCGTTTCGGCGTGCGGGACGGGCAAGACCTTCATGGGGGCGCACACCGCGTTGCGGGTGGCACGCACGGGCCGGGTGCTCGTCCTGGTGCCGACGCTGGATCTGCTGGTGCAGACGTTTGCCGCCTGGCGGGAGGCGGGTCGGGCCGGGGCGATGGTGGCGGTCTGCTCGCTGCACACGGATGCGGAGCTGGCCGCGGCCGGGGTGCGCTGCACTACCGATGCCCGGCGGTTGCTGGAGTGGGCTGGTGGGGCGGCGCGAGTAACGGTGTTCGCCACGTACGCGTCGCTGCCGGTGCTCGCCGAGGCTCACAAAGCGGGGCTTCGGCGGTGGGACCTGGTGGTGGTGGACGAGGCGCACCGCACATCGGGCCCGTGGGGCAAGCCGTGGGCCGCGGTCCATGACGATGCAGTGCTACCGGCGGGCCGTCGGCTGTATCTGACCGCGACGCCGCGGGTCGCCGATCCCTGGGCGGCCGCGGGTGACGGAAACGACGAGGCAGAGAGCGAGCCGACGCTTGTGGCCTCGATGGATGACGAGCAGGTCTTCGGCCCAGTGGTCTACCGACTGTCGCTGGCCGAGGCCATCGCCCGCGGGCTGCTGGCCCGCTACCAGATCATCGTGCTGGAGATCCGCGACCAGGCCCTGTCGGGCGGGATCCCAGGCAAGGAGCGCTCGGAGGCGGAAGTGGCCGCCGCACAGCTGGAAGCGTTGACCACGGCCGTATTCAAGGCCGCGGCCACCCACCAACTCGACCGTGTGATGACGTTCCATCACCGTGTAGCGGACGCCCGTGCTCTCGCCCAGGCTTCGCCGGGCATCTCCCGTCGGCTGTGGACTGCGGATCCGGTGGTCTATCCGCGGCGGGTGTGGTCCGGCTGGCTGCACGGCGGCCATGGCATGGCCCACCGGCGCGAGGCGTTGGCCCAGTTTGCCCGCGGCTGGGGCGCAGACGGGGTGGTGGTGGAGCGCTGTGTGCTCTCCAGTGCCCGGGTGCTGGCCGAGGGGGTGGACATCCCCGAGGTGGACGCGGTGGTCTTCGCCGACCCCAGGGAGTCGATCGTCGACACCGTCCAGACGGTCGGACGCGCGCTGCGGCAGGGCCCACGCGGTGACAAGGTCGCCTCCCTGGTGGTGCCGGTCTTTCTGTCCCCCGACGAGCGCAGCGAGGACTGGCTGGCATCTGGCTCGTATCTGCCGCTGGTCAAGGTCCTGGCCGCGCTCGCTGCCCACGACACTGACGTGATCGACCGGCTCGCCGCCTGGCCCGGCGGGGGCGACACGGGCGCGGCCCCACTGGCCAAGGTGCCGCTGTTGTTCGCCACCGCCCGCCATCCCGCCGACATCGCGGAGTTCGTCAGGCTGCGGGTGATCAACATCGAGCGCCGCGGATGGCTGCGCGGCTGGACAGCCGCCCGCCGCTTCCACGCGGCCCACGGCCACCTGAACGTCCCTTACCACTGTATGGACGGGGCATTTCCGCTGGGGCGGTGGATTGCCGAGCAGCGCAAAGCCAACAAGACCGGCCGCCTGCCCGCCGTGCGCATCGACGCGCTGGAACGCCTGGGCATGGTGTGGAGCCACCCCGACCACGTGTTCAGCGCTGGGCTGTCGATGGCTCGCGCCTACCACGCCGTCCACGGCCACCTCGCGGCCGGGCACGACGCCGTCATGGACGGCTATCCAGTCGGGACGTGGCTGGCCAACCGGCGCCGGGAGGCACGCCTTGCCGTCGGCAGCCAGGGCGCGTTGTCCAACACGCGCAAGGCGGCGCTGGCCGACGTGGACCCGTGCTGGTGCCCCGTGTGGCCGCTGGTGTGGCAGCGCCGCTACACCCTCCTCAAGCGGTACCTCGCCGCGGGAGGACCGGTGAAGACGGCGGAAATCGAGCCGGGTCACATGATCGCCGGGGAAGACGTCGGCGCCTGGCTGGCCCACCAGCTCAGCCAATGGGACACCCTCCACGAGGAACAGCGGCGGCTACTGGCCGAGCTCGGCGTGACGCCCAGCGGTGGCGGCATCCAGAGCGCGCCGCGACTCACTCAAGACCACAAGTTCGCGCGGAACCTCGCCGCCGCGGCCGCCTACGCCCAGCGCGAAGGACACCTGAACGTCCCCCGCCAGCATGTGGAGATCACCGACGGTACCGAGATCAAGCTCGGGATATGGATCTCCAACCAGCGCTCCCGCCGAGCGAGACTGCACCCACAGCGCATCGAGGCCCTCGACCAGCTCGGTATGCGCTGGAACTGAAGCCGGCGGCGGGGCCCACCGCAGCGGAATCCGCCCCGGACGCATGACCTTCCGTCCACGCGGCCTTCGGCGACGCCTGCTACCTCGGCCTCGGGCGAGCAGCTCACGCGGGTTCCGCGTGGCCTGGTCATGATGCGCCGGCCTGGGGCTTGTTGACAGGCCGTACACGCAGTCGCGGACGCCGTGTGTGCTGGGACACCTCTGCGTCCATGCCTGACTCCGCCAGCTCGCGGTAGAACCACTCGATCCCACGAGCAGGAACGGCGCCGCGCTCCTGGTCAATGCTCGGCTGGGGTGGGCGTAGCCGGGCCTGTTCTGCGAGCCGAAGCAGGCCAGGGTGCTCCTCGGGACGAATGAGCACAGGTGTGCCGGGTGCGGGGGTGAGGCGGGTGAAGCGGGCTGCGGCGCGCAGGAAGACGATCGCCCAGGCGGGAACGGGGTGGGTGGCGCAGCCGTCGATCTGCCCGAGGGGGTCGTGCAGGGCCAGGGTGGAGGCGTCCTCGCGCCAGTCCGCCAGGCGCGCGGTGCCCAGTTGCTGCCCGGCGGCGCCGGTGAAGACGGCTGCGGCCAGCGCGGCAGCCAGACGGGGATGCGCAGTGACGCCGTGGATGCGGCGGGCGATCTCCGCGCCGGTCTGAGACGAGCGTGGTCGCGGCCGGGTCCGGTACCGCCACCTGATCGGCGGTGGAACGCATCCGATGCAGTGGTCCTCCCCGTCCCAGTCCGCCAGCCGCTCCAGCGCCGGCACGGTGATCCAGCGGCCGGCAGCCCGGGGCGGCGCGGCAGGCCGGCCCGGGCCAGGCACGGCCGCCCCGGTGAGGAGGTCGCCGGCGGCCGAGGCATGGACGAGCGTGTGGGGCACGTCGGTGAGAGCGTCGTGCAGGGCAGCGGTCGGACGGGAGCGGTGGCACACCAGGACCAGGTGTGCTCCGGTGAACGCCCGCAGGTCGAGGAGGCGTTGCAGGCGGGTACGGGTGAGCAGGTGAGCACGCAGGATCGTCAGGTGTTCTACGGGGAGCGCCGCCAGCCAGGCGGTGGCGGCCTCCCACACCGGGGCGCGCGCATCTGGGAAGCCCGGGAGGTGCGCGGGTTTGCCCAGCGCTGCCAGGAGGTCGTGGGCGAAGTAGCGGTCGCTGGTCGTACCCGGGGCGGGGTGGACGGTGACGCAGCCGGCCGCCGGGTCGTGCCCGGCGAGCGCCGCACGGGTGACAGCGGCGTCGTCACCGGGGTCGACCAGGACGGTGACGTCAGGGGATGTGTCGTTCATGGGTAGTGGGCGTCTTCAGTCAGCGCCAGGGCGCGGCGGGCAGATGCGGGCGGGTCCGGGAGTACTCACGGCCGGGTGCGGCGGCCGAGCTTGCTGAAGACCCAGCGCAGCAGGTCCCGGTTGACCTCAAGACCGGGGGTGGCCTGAAGGGCCCGCCCCAGGTGGTAGGTGATCTTGGCCCAGGTGCGGAAGACGCCGTGGGCGGCCACGTCGTCGCAGTACAGATGGTCATCGGGATCCACACCGTGCCACACCGGGTGGTAGGCCGGGATCGTGGTCAGGACCTCCTCGCGGGTCAGCGGCCGAAACTCCTGCCAGATGTGCACCCGGGAGGCCAGCATGTCCTTGCCGGCCAGGACCTCGTAGGTGTTGCCGCCGCCGACGAAGACCACCGCGATGTCGGTGTACAGGTCGTCGAACAGGTGCCGGAAGTACTCGAAGGACTCCTCCCGCAGCCACTGTGCCTCGTCGCAGACCATGACCCGGAACTGATCGGCCAGCACGTCTTTCAGCAGGGTGTCGAACGCGGTCGGCTGCCTGGGCGGCCTGCCCGGCAGTCCGAGCACGTTGAACAGGTTGTGGCGGATATCCAGCACGGTGGGCCGGCCGCGGAATTCGATCCGGCGCGTCGCCCCCGGGGCCAGCTCCCGCAGCGAGGCGTTGACCGACATCGTCTTGCCCAGACCGGCCGCCCCGTAGATGCACATCATCCCTCGGGCGGCGATCACTTCCCCGAGATTGGCCAGCGTCTCCTTCATCGCCGCCGTGCCCATCACGTGCGCGTCGGGCAGCGACAGGTAGTGGTCGGCGCGCGGCGGCGGGAGCGGGCCGCGTCGCGGACGGGCCGGGGAGGGGCGGGCGGCGGGTATGGCGTTCATCGCGGCGTAAGCGTGCTTTCGTCGTCATCTTCGGGGCAGGGAGCAGCGGGCTTGTTGGTGTCCGGTGCGGTCCAGGACGCGGGCAGTTGGGCGGGCAGCGGCAGATAGCCGGGCAGCGCCACCTCGGTGAGGTCCGCGGCGGCAACCGCGCGCAGATACGCCTCGGCCTGAAGTTCGGTGACTGTGCCGAGCACCTCGGCCGGGGTACCGCGGGTAGCGGCGGCGTAGCGGGTGGCGCGGTCCTTCTCCGCCGCCTGCAGCAGCCGCTTGAGCCGGTCAGCCTCCCTGGCGCGGGCCCGCTTCATCTCCCGGATCTGCTCCGGGCTCGCCCGGTTCGACAGGTACGCCGACCCCAAATGCCGCCCGGTAGCTGCGTCGTAGACCTCGATCTCGTGCTCGTGGTGCGGCATGTAGCGCAGCCGCACCTTCCGCCCGGCCTGCCCGGTCATCCACGCATCGACGTAGTGCCGGTTCCGCCAGCGCACCCCCTTGTTGGCAAGGGTGCGCACCCGGCCGTCGTCCTCGAGGGTGAACATGTGCAAAGCTCCCGGCTCAGCGTCCTCGACCGGAGTCAGATCCTCCTCCCACGCGGCCGCGGGTGTACGGCCGGCAAGCGAGCGGGGCCGGTGCTCGGTGTTCCACCAGACAACCCACTGACCCAGCAGCTCAACGAACGCCTCCAGCGGCAGCAGCTGCTGCCCGGCGGCCGGCTTCCTGCCGCCCTTCAGACGCGGAGCGGCGGTGTAACCAGGCAACTGAGCGAAGAACATCTGCTTCGCGGCCTTGTTCAACGCCTCCACGGTGCCCTTCAGATGCGGGCTGTAGCCAGGCAGGTCCACCACCGGCACTGCGAACGCCCCGAGCGCCTCCCCCACCGTGCGCGACAGGAAGTCCCGCCCACGGTCCACCCGCACCGCCCCCGGCAGACCGCCGAACGGGCCGTGCTCCCCCTCACGCGAGACCGCGTCCCGCAACGCCACCAGCACCGACTCCCGGGATGGAACCTGAGCGGTCACCGCGAACCCGCAGATCACCCGCGTCGCGCAGTCGATGAACCAGGTCACCCACGGCCGACCCGGCGCCCCGTCGATGTCCACCTCAACCTTCACCTGGACGTGGTCGGTCTCCCATACGTCATTACGGTGACCGGCAGGCCGCTCAAGAAACACGTCATGATCCCGGCGTGCGGCCTCACCACCGCGCATCCCCGCCCGCAACCCCGGCGACACATCCCGCTCCACTGCCCGGTACAACGTCGCCAGCGACGGCACCGCATCACCCCTCGCGGCCCCCTCGGCCACCAACTCCCGGTGCAACGCCGCCACGCTCCCCCGATGAAACGCCAGCTTGCGGGCCACATCCGGCGTGACCGTGAACCGGCAGCGCTCAGCCCGTTCCAGGCGGCCGTCTTCACGCGCCGCCACCAGCCACCGGCGCACCGTGCGCTCGGACACCGCTAGCGTGTCAGCCACCATCCGCCGATGACCGGCCGTCAACTCCCCCCGAGACTCAAGCGCCAGCAACCTGCGCACCGCGACCGGCCGGAACGCCTCAGCATCCGCCGCAGCCCCCACCAACACGCTCCCCCACCACAACGGGCACCCGCAGCCCACCAAAAAATGATCAAGAAGGGACCCTACTCCATTGGAACCTTCAGCTTGCTGACCAGTCAATTCTCAACCACTGACCAACTGCCCTCACCTCACTGTCCAGCTCCAACACCCTCACCCATCACCCCGAACACCCTGCAAGACAACACCAATCAGCCCACCCAACCGCATCCACCCACCTGGACACTGAAACGAGAACCACACCAGACAAAAACACGAGAACTCCCACAAGCGGTCTACGTACCCTCGTCGCGTCTGCTGATGCACGACGTGCTTGCCGAGCGGACCCAACTATGGGACATGCGCGACATCCGCAAGCCCCGGAAAGCCGACCTGCTGCCCGCCGCATCCGGCGGCTACCTACCGGTCGGAAAAGACGTCCTGGCGACCATCCTCACCGACGGAACCGTGCAGTTCTGGGACGTGAGAAGCCCCTACCAGGCCCGTAAGACTGGGGTGATGCGCTTCGACACCCGCCTTGAGGACATCACAATGTCGCCCGACAGGAAGCGGGTTCTCACCAGTTCCCCCTACCGCGTCTGGGATTCCCGGGCAGGCGGCCCTTGGCACACCCCCGCCATCGCCACCCTGGCAGACATGCAGGACGTGAGGCTGCTGCCTGGGAACAACCCGTTCGCAGCCGTGGTCCCGGACAATTTTCGGGAAGGACGAGTCGCGTCGGGACTCACCTATCTGATCGACCTCGACACCGACCGGATCTACGAGCGGCTGTGCACCACCCACCCTCTCAACGTCGACAAGGACCTGTGGAAAGCCCTGATCCCGCACCTGGACCACCGGCGGTCCTGCGATTGACGGATGATTGTGGAACGTTGGCCCGATTACTCAGCCGCTGATCCGACAGTGGCGCAGGAGCGGCACGACTCCTGCAGGGGCCGACGGCTCGTACCTGTCGGTGATCGGCACCGTGAGGGTGCGGGTCATCGACGCGCAGATCACCGTGACGTGCGCCGACGGCACGTGCTTCACCGGTTCCTACCCCCTGGCCGCCAGCCTGACCGACCCCGACGCTACCCCGCCGACTCGCTGACGCGCCTCTACCACCAGCGGTGGGAACACGAATCGGCGTATTACGCGCTCCGACACACGATCATGGCCGGACGCGTCCTGCGTTCCGGCGACCCCGTCGGCGTCGAACAGGAGATGTGGGCGCTGCTGACGCTCTACCAGGCCCTGCGGACGGTCATGGTCGATGCCGCCGAGTCCGTTCCGGGCACCGACCCGGACCGCTGCGGCTTCACCATCGCCTTCCAGGCAGCTCGCGACCAGGTCGTCCAGGCCGCCGGCGTCGGCACAGCAAACTACGCCGCAGACGGCCGCATCGGACAGAAGCTTCTCGCCGGCCTGCTCCCGGCCCGCCGGCAGCGGGTGAGTACCCGCAAGGTCAAATCACCGATGTCCCGCTACAGCGAGCGTCATGACGACGGACGGCCTGACGTCACCCTTGCCGTCACCAGCCTCGACATCTCCATCCACGAACCCCCGGAAACGCAGCCGGCCCTGCCCACCCGCTCCCGTGACGACCGGTATGTCCTCCCCACCCGGCGCCGCAGGCACCGGATCCTGGCCCTGCTCCAGGAGAACCCCACCCGCCTCTGGCGCCCCCGCGAGATCGCCGCACACTTCGGGGACATCACACTGCACACCATGTACAGACAGCTCTCCCGATGGGCCGACGACGGACTCATCCACAAGATCGGCCCTGGCCTCTACGCAGCGACTGCATGGACGTCAACACCCCTTGCGTGACCTGCGAGAACGCTAACTACCTGGCCTTGGGTGAAGCCCCCCGACTACCGCCGCTGGAGACCACCGGTCGAACGCGCCGTCGCCTGGCTCGTCCACCACGGCAACCGCAAACTCCGCTACCGCGGCACCATCGCCAACAACGCCTGGCTCCATACCCGAGCAGCCGCCCTCAACCTCCGCCGACTGATCAACCTCGGACTCACCCGCACAGGCAACACTTGGACGATCAGTCCGGCCACCGCATAGCCAAGGGGCCGCCCGGCCTACGACCAGACAGCCCCTCAACAAGATCTTCATGAGTCTTCTACGGTCAGTGCGCTATCGGCTAAGAGGCCGTGCGCTGAGGGATCAGTCAGACCTGGCGCCAACCGTCCTGGCGGCTAAAATGCTGAGGAGATTTGGGTGTGATCGCGCCCGAATTTTCCGCAGGCCGCATATCGCTGGCCCGCTGAGAACAAGAGGGGCACCTCTCGAATTATGTCAAGATCTGATCTCGGTTCTCGGGAGATAATCCCCGCGACGGTTGGCCGCCACGCTGCGGAGCAGTACCGGAACATCTACCGGTCCATCTTCATGCGATCCGGCATCTGCATGGCCATCCTGGATCTGGAATTCAGGTTGTTGGAGGCGAACGGCTCGTTCACCATGCAGTTCGGGTTGTTACCCGCCGATATCCACAAAAAGAAATTCCTAGACTCTCTGCACCCGAGCGTGCAGGGCAAATTTCGTCATGAGTTCACCCGGCTCGCGGACGGGCAGAGCGCGCGTTTCGCGGACTACGTGATCGCTGTGGGCGCTCAGGGAATGCCCTTCCAGGGCGAGTTGACCGGCATTGCCGTAGACGGAAGCGCCGGCCAGGTCGACACCATAATCGTGCTGCTCCAGCCCAGCGGGGCCGAGAGCCCCAGGGTCGTCTCCACACGACGCAAGCTGTTCAGCCCGGTACATGCCTCCATCCTCGAGGGCGTCGCCGTCGGCGAATCGACCGTGCAGATGGCGTCCAAACTCTTCCTCAGCCGCGGAGGAGTCGAGTACCACGTTGCGTCACTCCTGCGGAAGATGAAAGCCGCCAACCGGCCCGCCTTGATCTCCAAGGGATACTCTCTGGGAGTATTCGCGGTCGGCGAGTGGCCACCTCGCGTACGGCCGGAATTCATCTCGTCCTGACCGCCTCCCCCGGCGGTGGCTCGGCCACCTTCCAGCGCGTGAATCCGCAGGGCGGTTCGCTCCGGCCGCGGCACCGGCTCGGCGCCCCGGGGTCTCGCTCAGACTCGGTCAGCACTTCTCCGAAGGGTTCTTGACAGCTGGGCTTCGACCTCCATCGGCCGCGCTCGGTTCCGGGCCGGCTCACGCGACAGGCACGCAATGCAGGAGATCAGAAGTCCGCCCCCTCTCCCGGTCTCGGGGCCGGGAGAGGGGAACACGCTCAGCGATGCGTGACGTTCTCGGTCACTTCGTGGTTGCTCCCAGGCGGTGCCGGATCCCCTCGAGCAGGGTGCGCGCACGCAACGAGAGGAGGCTGAAGGAGCCGGCGTCGCCGAGTCCGTGGGTGTTCTCGCACAGGCCGTTGAGGAACAACGGCGGCCGTGCGCCGACGCCGGCCCGGGACGGGACGGAGTAGTCCCGCTCCACGCGCACCACGCCCGTGTCGTCCAGGGCCAGCCCGTCGGCCACCGGGGCGAGGATCTCGGGGTAGGGCTCGTTGTGCTCGGCGGGGCCGAGGTCGCGGTAACCGGTGGCGAGTACCACCAGATCGACCGTCACCTGCGTCGACTCTCCGATGTTGCGTTCCCGCAGGGTCAGCCGGACCGGGCCGTCACCTGACTCGATGCCCGCGACCTCGTGGTTACGATAGAGCAGAAACCGCTCCTCACCGTCGATGCTGTCCTCGTAGCGCCGAACATAGAGGCTCTCCAACACGTCCTGGTCGACCGAGGAGTAGTTGCTGGGCCGCAACTGGGCGTCGAGATCGGCCTTGGCCTCCCGGGATGCGTTGAAGTAGTAGTCGGTGAACTCGGGGAAGTACGCCTCTTCCGAGAACGGGCTGGTGTCCTTCAGCCGGTAGCCGAAGCCGCGCATGATCGCGAGGACCCGGTCGCCCGAGCCAGCGGCGTGCAGGTCGAGCGCGATCTCCGCCGCGCTCTGACTGGCCCCGATGACCGCGACGTCGAGCGGGCCGCCCTTGGCCGCCCGCCGCTTCTCCAGCTGCCAGCGGTACTCACTGCTGTGGCAGACACGGTCACCGAGGTGCGGTTCGAAGTTCCTGGGGACGTAGGGGGTCCTGCCGGTGCCGAGGACGAGGGCACGCCCTCGGTAGCTCCGACCGCATGCGGTCTCCACGACGTAGTGCAGTTCCGGATCGGCAGCGACGAAGACCGCGGTCGCCCTGCGGTCGTACGCGACGAACGAGGACAGCTCCGCTGCGACCCAGCGGATGTAGCGGGCATAGTCGCGGCGCAGTGGGAAATGTGTCGGGACGTTGAGGAAGGCCAGCAGCCGCCCCGTCTCGTGCAGATAGTTGAGGAAGGTGTAGCGGCTGCGCGGGTTGCGCAGGGTCGCGAGGTCACGGCTGGGATGGTGCTGGGTGTCGGAGCCGCGCAGGAGCATGCCCGGCTGCCAGGCGGCCTCGCTGCGGCCCTCCAGAAAGAGACAGTCCAGCTCGGGCGCCTCCTCCTCCAGGGCGGCGGCCAGCGCGATACCGCCCGGGCCGAACCCGATGCCGATCACGTCGTGGAGCGTCTCCTCCGCCGTACGGCCGTTTCCGATGGTCACAGTAGAACCTCATCCTCATGATGGACGTGCAGGGCTGACCGCCTGTCAGGCGGCATGGTGCACAGCAGTGTCGACCGTCTTGAACACCACATCGCCGACCGTCTCTGCCACCGCTTCCCACTCGGCGACCGGCATCGTCAGCGGGGGCAGCAACTTCAGCACCCGGCCCTCCCCCGCGGTCTCGGCGATGATCCCGGCGTGGAACAGCGCGCGGCGGACGCTCTCGACCGGCTCGGGCCTGGTGAAGCGCAGTCCGCTCATCGCACCGCGCCCGGCGACCTCGGCGACGCCCTCGGGAAGCCGCGCGACGATGTCCTCCAGCGAGGTGCGGATCGCGGCCGCGAGCGCGGCGGCCTGGCCGGTGAACCGGGGGTCGGCCCAGTACTCCAGCGCCGCGGTCGCCGCCACGAAGGCTAGGTTGTGGCCGCGGAACGTGCCGTTGTGCTCCCCCGGCTCCCACCGGTCCCTGGAACGGTTGATCAGCAGGGCCGCCATGGGCAGGCCCATGCCGCTCAGCGACTTCGACAGGCACACCATGTCGGGCCGGAGCTCGGGAACGTGCTCGAAGCTGAAGAAGGTGCCGGTGCGGCCGGACCCCGCCTGGATGTCATCGACGATCAGGAGCGCACCGGCGCTGTCCGCGAGTTGCCGCACCTGGGCCAGCCACGGGCGGCTCGCCACATTCAGTCCCCCCTCGCCCTGCACGGTCTCCAGCAGAACGGCCGCCGATGCCTTGGCGCCGGAACCGGGCCGCAGCGCCCGCTCCAGCGCGTCAAGGGATGCCTGTCCGCCCTGGCCGTCGTCGCGGGGCAGGATCGTCACATCGCGCAGCGGCGTGCCGGCCGCGGACCGCAGCAGCGGCGAGGACGTGGCGGCGAGGGAGCCCAAGGAGACGCCGTGGAAACCACCGCGGAAGGCGATGACCTGCGAGCGTCTGGTCACCTTGCGGGCCAGCTTCAGGGCCGCCTCGACGGCGAGGGTGCCCGCCGGGCCGGGAAACTGCACGACGTAGTCGCCCAGGCCGCGCTGTTCCAGCACCGACTCAGCGAACCGGCTGAGGAATTCAGCTTTCGCGGTGGTGTAGAGGTCCAGGGAGTGCACGGGTCCGCCGCCCGCGAGGTAGTCCACGACACGGGCGACGATCTGCGGCGGGTTGTGCCCGTAGTTCAGAGCGCCTGCACCGCACAGCAGGTCGGTGTACCGCCGTCCTTCGACGTCCCACAGATGATGCCCCGCGGCGCGCTCGAACACGGCCGGAAAGCCGCGGCAGTAGCTCCGGACGTTGGACTCGTGACGGGTGAACACGCTGGTCAGGTCATGCTCGGCCATGCTTGGGTACTCCACGTTCTTCGATCACTTCACCAATACGTTTCCGTCGGTCGGCCGGTGGTCCCTGGACCGGCGCAGATCGGTGAAGGAGAACATCCGCTGGAGCCAGCGGTCCCTCCCGTCGAAGCGCGGTACGAAGGAGGACCGGCCGTGCAGGGTGACCCGGTTGTCGACGACGGCCAGATCCCCGGCGCACAGCCGTACGCCGTCGTAGCTGCGCCGGATCACCGCGCTGAGCTCGTCCAGCGCGGCCCAGCCGGGCTCGGTCAGGGCCCGGGTGGCCGCCTCGTCGTAGCGGAGGTCGGGATCTTCCGGGTCGCCATTGAGGATCGCGTGGGCGCTTCCCGCCCCGGCCCCACCGAAGGAGGGCGGGGGCTCGGTGACGAACTCGGGCCGACGCAGTGCCTCGCGGGTACCGGCCGTCAGCTGGGGCAGCACCCGCCGGGAGCAGCAGGTGCGCAGCTCCGCCTGTCCCTCGTGGTCGGTGCGCAGGCACAGCAGCAGTACGTAGTCCGGCCGGTGCGGATGGAAGGCGTTCTCGGTGTGGAAGGTGAGTTCCACCGACCCCGCGTTGCCCTGGAACTCTTCCTGACCGGGCACGGGGACGACGTCTTGCACCAGCGCCCCGCCTTTCTCCGCTGCGAACGAGGCGGGGTCGCCGAGCCCGTGGGCGATCAGCATAAGCAGCGCCGCGGGCAGGGCGGGGGTGCGCTGCACCGAGCCCATGACCATCGGTGTGTCGGGGAGCTCCTCCGGGCCGATCGGCAGCCCGGTGAGCAGCAGTCGGCCGTCGGGGCCTGAGTCCCGGCGGAACTCTCGTACCAGCCCGCGCAGCCAGCCGGGAGTGGCCTCCCAGCTACGGCGTGCGTCGGCAACCCACGTCGGGTCGTCGACCCGGCCCGGCGCCCGCCGCAGCAGGCCCCGGGCGATCCGCGCGACGTCCTCGAGCCCGGGGTCGGCGAGCCGTTTCACGCTCTGTTCGGTGGAGGTCATCGCGGTCCTCCCGCCCGGTGTTGACGCGCCGTCATTCACCCATCGCCTCGATCAGGCTCTTGGGCCGCATGTCGGTCCACGCACGCTCGATGTACGTCAGGCACTCCGCCCGGCTGTCGGGTCCGAACTGCCGCGACCAGCCATCGGGTACGGCCGCGAACTCGGGCCACAGCGAGTGCTGGCCCTCTTCGTTGGCCAGGACCAGGTAGGTCGCGTCGGGGTCCTCGAAGGGGTTGGTCATGGTGGTGTTTCCCAATTCGTGAGTAGGGGGTGATGAGCAGGTGTGCGCACTCGCCGCGAGTGCGGTGCCCCGCCAGTTGCGGTCAGGAGACGAACCGCACGGGCAGCGAGCTGAAGCCGCTGAGCATGGACGAGTAGATGGGCCTGGGCTCACCGGTCAGTTCGATCCTGTCGACCTGGTTGCGTAGCGCCTTGAGCATGCTGGCGATCTCCGCCCGGCCGAGGTAGGCGCCGACGCAGTAGTGCGGTCCGTGGCCGAACGACAGGTGCTTGTTGGGGGTGCGGGTGAGGTCGAAACGGTCGGGGTCTGTGAAAGCCGCCTCGTCCCGGTTGGCCGACGCGTTCCAGACGGTGACGATGTCGCCGACGGCGATGGGGACGCCGTTCAGCCGGGTGTCGGCGGTCGCGGTACGGCCGAAGTGGATGGCCGGGGTCGTCCATCGGAGCACCTCGTCGACCGCCGTGTCGATGGACACCTCGCCGCTCTTGAGCGCCTGCCACTGGTCGCGGTGTTCGACGAATGCGAGGACTGCGCCGATCATGGACAGTCGGCTGGTCTCGTCGCCGCCGAGGATGAGGCTGTAGCAGTTGGCGACGACCTCGTCCATGGTCAGCGGCCGACCCCCGACCTCCGCCGTGGCCAGGACACTGACGGCGTCAGTCCCCGGGCGTTCCCGGCGGCTCTTCGCCAGCTCGCCGAAGTAGGCGAGGATGTCATTGCGGGCCTGCCAGACGTCGAAGGGCGACTGGTCGGGCTCGTCCGAACTGAGCGCCGTCTTGGTGAGGCCGAGGAGGAAAACGCGGTCCTCCTCCGGGGCGTCGAGCAGGTCGCAGATGGCCTGGAGGGGCAGTTGCCCGGCGACATCTTTGGCGAAGTCGCACTCCGGGCGGCTGACGGCGGCCGCAACCAGGTCGTTGCTGGCCTTCTCCAGCTTCTCGACCACGCCGGCCAGGGCGCGTGGCGAGAACGCCTTGAGCAGTACGCGTCGCAGTTCGCGGTGGCGCGGTCCGTCGGTGACGGCGGCCATCACCCCGGAGGCCGAGTCGCCGCCCTGGAGAAGCGAGGCCAGGACGTTGCCCCGTTCCGAGGTGAAGCGGTCGGGCGCGAGATAGACCTCGGCCGCGTCCGCGAAACGCGTGACCACCCAGAACGCGGGCGCGCTCCGGACCGGTCCGTGCCGGTGGACCGGGTCCTGGGCGCGGAGCGTGGACCAGACCTCGGAGAGATCGTACCTGGCGTGTGTCGCGGGGTCGGCGAGGTCGAGGCCGGCCAGCGCCGACGGCGGCAGCAGGGTGCGAACGGGGGTCGTCGGGTGGGTCATGACGGGTTCCTCTTCTCCGCGCGCGCGGTATCGAGGGCGCCGACGGCGTCGGCCAGCAGGCGTCCGACGGACGCGGCGGGTCGCTCGGCTAGCAGGGTGTTGTGCGTGGCCTCGACGTCGTGCACCTCGATCCGGCCGGTCACATACGGGGCCCAGAGCGTGGGCAGTCGGCGCAGCTCGCCGTTGTCCAGCTCGGTCGCGGCACAGAACACGACATCGCCCTGGAAGCTGCGGGGCGTGTGGAGCCCAGCGATCTTGCTGTTGTTGAGGAACACGGCCTTCAGGTGGGCGAGTTGCTCCCCGGTGAAGGTGGCCACCATCTCGTCCGGGACCCGAACCCCGTCGAGAACCTGTTCCTCCGTCGGCTGGGCGACGGTCAGATCGCGGGGAAAGGCGTCGAGCAGCATCAGCAGTTCGACCTCCTCGCCCCCGTCCTGGAGTCGGACGGCCACCTCCTGGGCCACCAGCCCGCCGAAGGACCAGCCGAGCAGCCGGTACGGCCCGGACGGCTGCACCCCGCGCAGATGGGTGAGATAGTCGGCGGCCATCTCGGCGATGGTGGACGGCAGCCGCGCGGGCTCGTCGAAGCCGGCCGCCTGGAGTGCGTACATCGGGTGGCGGCCGTCCAGGTACCGGGTGAGGGCCCGGTAGGCCCAGCCGAGGCCGCCCAGGGGGTGGACGCAGAACAGCGGGGTACCCGGACCGCCGGCGCGCAGCGGCAGCAGCACACCGGTGGATCCGGAGGCGTCGCCGATGCGCAGCGCCGCGGCGAGCGCGGCCGGGGTCGGGGCCTCGAACAGCGTGCGGACGGAGACCGTGTGGCCCAGTTCGGCGCGGATCCGGCCGACGAGTCTCGCCGCCATGAGGGAGTGCCCGCCGAGCGCGAAGAAGTCGTCGTCGATGCCCACCTCGGCGAGGCCGAGCAGATCGCCGAAGAAGGCGCACAGGGCCCGCTCGTCCTCGGTGCGCGGGGCCCGGCGCGCCGGCCGGGCGGTGTCCCGGGGCGCGGGGAGCGCCGCACGGTCGAGCTTGCCGCTGGAGGTCAGCGGGAAGTCGGGCAGCACCACCACCGAGCGCGGTACGAGATGCCCGGGGAGGCGGGCCGACAGCAGGCGGTGGAGTTCGTCCGGGGTGGCGTCGCCGGTGACGTAGGCGACCAGCGCCTGGTCACGCAGGACGACGGCGGCCCGGGTCACCGAGGGAAGTTCGGTCAGCACGGCCTCGATCTCGGTGGGTTCGACCCGGACGCCGCGGACCTTGAGCTGGTGGTCGGAGCGGCCGACGAAGTCCAGCCGCCCGGCCCTGTCCCAGCGCACCAGGTCGCCCGTCCGGTACATCCGCTCGCCGGGGGTGAAGGGGTCCGCCAGGAACCGCTCCGCGGTGAGGCCGGGCCGGCCGGCGTAACCGCGCGCGACCTGGTCACCGGCGACGTACAGCTCGCCCGGGACACCGGGCGGGACGGGCCGCAGCATCTCGTCCAGCACGTAGACCCGGGTGTTGTCGATGGGCACGCCGATCGACACGGGGGGCCGGGTGCCCGGATCGGTGTCCGGGTCCCAGACCGTGGCGTCGCAGGTGACCTCGGTGGAGCCGTACTTGTAGTGCAGCGGCACCTTGAACGCGGCGGTGAAGCGCTCGTACAGATCGCGCGTGAGCCCCTCACCGCCGACGAAGATCCGGCGTAGGCCGGCGAGCCGGGACCGGTCCGCCTCGGCCAGGAGCACCTCGAGCATGGAGGGCACGAAGTGGACGGTGGTGATGCCGTGGGTGGTGAACATGCCGGTGAGATAGCGGGGGTCGCGGTGGCCGTCGGGCTCGGCGACCACCGTGCAGGCACCGGTCTGCAGGGGCCAGAACAGCTCCCAGACCGACACCGTGAACCCGATGGGTGTCTTCTGCAGGACGCGGTCCTCGGGGGTCAGCCGGTAGGTGTCCTGGAGCCAGCGCAGATGGTTGACGACGGAGCGCTGGGAGACCACCACGCCCTTGGGGCGGCCGGTCGAGCCCGAGGTGAACATGACGTACGCGGGGTGGTCCGGGAGCAGGGGTTCGGTGCGGTCCCGGTCGGTCGGATCGGTGTCCGGTCGGCGCGCGAGCGCGGTCGCGGTGCCGGGGTCGTCCAGGAGCACCGCGGGCAGCCCCGCGGGCAGCACGTGCCGGTGCCCGCTCGTGGTGATCGCGAGCGCCACGGCGGCGTCCTCACAGATCCGGGCGATCCGCTCGGCCGGGTCCTCGGGGTCGACGGGCGTGTAGGCGGCGCCCGCCTTGACCACGGCGTGTGCGGCGACGATGAGGTCGGGCGAGCGAGGCAGTGCCAGGGCCACCACCGACTCCGGGCCGAGTCCCGCGCCGATGAGCAGGTGTGCCAGCCGGTTGGCCCGGGCGTTCAGTTCGCGGTAGGTCAGGTCCACGCCGTCCGCCCTGACGGCCACGGCGTCCGGGGTGGCCCGGACGGCGCGCTCGAACAGGTCGGCCAGGGTGGCTTCCCGGCGTTCGGTCCGGGTCGCGTTCCACTCCTTAAGCAGCCGCCTCTGCTCGCCCGGCAGCAGAACGTCCAGTCCGCTGAGCGGCTGGTCGGGGTCGCCGCAGGCCTGGTCGAGCACCTGGAGAAGGCGGGCGGCCAGCCCCTGCACCGTCTCCTCGTCGAAGAGCGCGGAGGCATACTGCACCTCACCGCTCACCCCGTCCGGTTCGCCGGCCGCTCCGAACCGCTCGGTGAGGCTGAACGACAGGTCGAACTTCGCGGTGGGCAGCTGGACCTGGACGGGTTCGACGGTGAGTCCGCGCAGCGAGAGTTCCTGCCGGTCGTTGTTGCGGAACGACAGCATCACCTGGAAAAGCGGGTGTCTGGCGGGCGACCGGGCCGGATTCAGCACCTCCACGAGCCGCTCGAAGGGCACCGCCTGGTGCTCGTACGCCTCCAGGTCGGCGCGGCGGACCCGGCCGAGCAGCTCACGGAAGGTCGGATCGCCGGACGTGTCGGTGCGCAGCACCAGGGTGTTCAGGAAGAACCCGACCAGGCCGTCGAGTGCCTCGTCGTCCCGGCCGGCGACCGGGGCACCGATGGGCAGGTCGGTTCCGGCCCCGAGCCGGGTCAACAACGCGGCCAGCGCCGCATGGAGCACCATGAAGACGGTGGCGCCCTGGGCCTCGCCCACTTCGGCCAGACGGCGATGGAGTCCGGCGGGGATGTCGAGGGGAACCGCGGCGCCCGTGCCCGAGGGCCGGGCGGGCCTGGGCCGGTCGGTGGGGAGTTCCAGTTCCTCGGGAGCGCCCGAGAGGACGCTCAGCCAGTGGGCGAGCTGCTCGCCGCCCAGCCCGGCCGGGTCCTGGAGGTCGCCGAGGACGTGCCGCTGCCAGACGGCGTAGTCCGCGTACTGCACGGTCGGCGGCGTCCAGTTGGGGGGCTCCCCGAACATCCGGGCCTGATAGGCGGAGGACAGGTCGTACGCGAGCGGGCCCATCGACTCGGCGTCCCCGGCGATGTGGTGCATGAGCAGCAGCAGCACCGCTTCCTGCGGGCCCTGCCGGAACACCTGGGCGCGCAGCGGGATCTCGGTGGTGAGGTCGAAGGCGTACCCGATCGCCTCCGTCAGCCTCGCCGGGATCTCGGCCTCGGTCACGTCCGTCACCGTCAGCTCGGGCACGGCGGCGTCGGTGGGCAGCACCACCTGGTACGCGCCGTCGCCGTCCTCGGCGAACACCGTGCGCAGCGACTCGTGCCGGCCGACCAGGTCCCGCAGCGCCGCACGGAGGGCGTCGGTGTCCAGCTGTCCGCGGAGCCGGAGGGCGAGCGGGATGTTGTATGTCGCCGAGGGGCCCTCGAAGCGGTGCAGGAACCACAGTCGCTGCTGGGCGAAGGACAACGGGATGCGGTCCGGCCTCGGCAGCACCTGCAGTGCGGCGCGCGCGTCGGCCGCCCGGGCCAGCCGGGCGGCCAGGCCCGCGGGCGTCGGTGCTTCGAACACGTCCCGCACCGGCAGTTCCACGCCGAGCACCGAGCGGACGCGGCTCACCAGACGGGTCACCCGCAGGGAGTGGCCGCCCAGCGCGAAGAAGTTGTCGTCGATGGACACCGACGGCACGCCGAGGATCTCGGCGAACAGCCGGCACAGGATCTCCTCCCGGGGTGAGCGCGGCTGCCGGCCGCGGGGGTGCGCGGTCCGCTCGGGGGCGGGCAGAGCGCGCTGGTCGACCTTGCCGTTGGGCGTCAGCGGCAGCTCGTCGAGGACGACGATGCCCGCGGGGACCATGTAGCCGGGCACAGAGGACTCCAGCAACGCCCGCAGCGCCCCCCGCTCCGGTCGCTGCCGGTCGGGTGCCGGTACGACGTAGGCGTACAGGGCTCGCTCGCCCTGGGCGTCCTCGCGGGCGACGACCACCGCCCGTCCGACCGCCGGGTGTCCCGTGAGCACGGCCTCGATCTCGCCCGGCTCGATACGGAAACCGCGGATCTTGACTTGGCCGTCGGCACGGGCGGTGAACTCGAGCTGCCCGTCGGGGGTGTAGCGGACGAGGTCACCGGTGCGGTACATCCGGCTGCCGGGGGCGCCGAAGGGGTCGGCGACGAAGCGCTCGGCGGTGGCGGCCGGGGCGCCGACATAGCCGCGGGCCAGGCCGAGGCCGCCGAGATACAGCTCGCCGGGAGCCCCCGGCGGCACCGGGGTCAGCGCGGCGTCGAGGACATAGGCGCGCACACCGCTCATGGCGCGGCCGATGGGGACGGTACCGGGCAGCGCGTACGGGCGGGGCACCCGGTGGCAGATGGCGAAGGTGGTGGTCTCGGTCGGCCCGTAGACGTGCACGAAGGCGGTCTGCGGGCAGACCTCGACGGCACGGCGGAACGCGGCCGGCGAGACCAGCTCCCCGCCGGTCCACACCTCGCGCAGCGTGGCGAGGCAGTCCGGGGCCTCCTCCGCGATGACGTTGAACAGCGCGGTGGTGAGGAAGACCGAGGTCACGCCCTCGTCCACGAGGAGGGTGCGCAGCGCGTCCAGGGTGAGGTCCCCGGGCGGAGCGACGACGACCCGTCCCCCGCCGAGCAGCGGGACCCACAGCTCGTAGGTCGAGGCGTCGAAGGCGTGCGGCGAACGCATCAGCACCCGCTGGTGAGCGTCGCCTTCCCAGCTCGCGTCGAGCGCCAGGGAGACCACGTCGCGATGGGTGACGGCGATCCCCTTGGGGGTGCCGGTGGACCCGGAGGTGTACATCACATACGCGAGCTGGTCCGGGTGGTCCGCGCCGAGGGGTACGGCGGCGTCCTGCGCCTCGTCGCTTCCCGGATCGTCGATATCGATCAGGGGCAGGCCGTGGGCGATGTCGAGCCGTGCCGCCCGGGAGTGCGTCAGCACGGCGGCGGCGCCGGTGGCGGACAGGATCCGCTCCAGCCGGGACGCGGGGTACCGGGTGTCGAGCGGTACGTAGACGCCGCCCGCCTTGAGCACGGCCAGCGTGGCCACCACGAGCGACAGGGAGCGCTCCACGTGCAGGGCGACGGGCGTCTCGGGTCCCACTCCGAGGGCCCGCAGCCTGTGGGCCAGCCGCTCGGCGCGCGCGTCGAGCTCGGCGTACGTCGTCGCGATGCCGTCCGCCACGACGGCCACGGCCTGCGGAGCGCGACGGACCTGCTCGGCGAAGCGGGTGGTGATCGTGTCGGCCGGGGCCTGACGCGGTGTGCCGTTCCAGGTCTCCAGCACATGGCGGCGGTCGGTGGGCGAGAGCACGTCGATGCGGCTGAGCCGGGTGTCCGCCGCGCCCTGGGCGACGGCGGTCAGCAGACGGACCAGCCGGGCGGCCAGCTCGGTGACGGTGACTTCGTCGAACAGGTCGGTCGCGTACTCCAGGCCGCCGTCCAGGCCGCCGTGGGCTGCCTCCGCGAACGAGAGCGAGAGGTCGAACTTGGCGGCGGGCGCGACCAGTTCCTCGGCCCGCACGTCGACTCCGGGCAGGTCGAGCGTGGTGGGCCGGGCGGTGTTGTTCAACATGATCGTCGCCTGTACCAACGGCTGGTGGGCGGTGGAGCGCACCGGGTTCAGCGCCTCCACCAGCCGCTCGAACGGCACGTCCTGATGGGCGTAGGCGTCCAGGTCGACGGAGCGGACCCGGTCGAGCACCTCGCGGAAGGTGGGATCGCCGTCCAACGGGGTGCGGAGCACCAGGGTGTTGACGAAGGAACCGACGAGATCGTGGGCGGCCTCATCGGTCCGTCCGGCCACCGGGGTGCCCAGCACGACGTCGTCCCCGGCGCCGTGCCGGGCGAGCAGCGCGGCGAAAGCGGCGTGGAGCACCATGAACAGCGTGGCGCCGCCGGCGCGGGCGCATTCCGTCAGCGCTTCGTGCAGTGTCCGGGAAACCTCGAACCGTACGGTTCCGCCGCGGTGGGAGGCCACCGCGGGCCTCGGCCGGTCGGTGGGCAGCGCGATCAGTTCCGGGGCGCCTGCGAGCGTGCTGGTCCAGTGGTCGAGCTGACGGGAGATCTCGCTGTCCGCCTCCTGGTCCGACCCGAGCACCCGGCGCTGCCACAGGCAGAAGTCGGCGTACTGGACCGTCACAGGCTCCCAGTCGGGCGCGCGACCGGCGTGCCGGGCCCGATAGGCCTCGGTGAGGTCGCGGGCGAGTGGCGTCATGGACACGGCGTCGGCGGCGATGTGGTGTACCACCAGGACGAAGACCGCCTCGTCGGCGGCGGTACGCAGCAGCCAGCCGCGGACCGGGAGGTCGGTGCCCAGATCGAAGCGATGCCGCACCACCTCGCTCAGGGCCGCCGGCAGGGACTGCTCGTCGACGTCGGTGACGGTCAGGTCGGGCAGGCCGCGGTCGGGCGGGAGGATGATCTGGTGGCTCCCGTGCGCATCGGTCGCGAAGACCGTGCGCAGAATCTCGTGGCGTTGCGCGAGGTCCCCCAGGGCGGCCCGCAGAGCCGCCACGTCGAGGGCGCCCGACAGCCGCAGCGCGATGGGAATGTTGTAGGTGTCGGACGGGCCGTCGAGGGTGTGCAGGAACCAGAGCCGCTCCTGGCCGTAGGAGAGCGGGAGCCGGTCGGGGCGCGGGGTGGGTGCGAAGCGCTGCACCGGGCCGCCCGGGGTGAGCCCGGCGGCGAGCCCGGCCACCGTCGGGGTTTCGAACAGGTCGCCGAGCCGGACCGGTGTGCCGAGCGCGTTCCGGGCGCGGTTCACCAGTTGGGTGGCGAGCAGCGAATGTCCGCCGAGCCGGAAGAAGTCGTCGTCGATCGAGACCTTCTCGACGCCGAGGACCTCGGCGAAGAGCGCGCACAGGACCTCTTCGGCGGGGGTACGCGGAGCCCGGCCGCCCGGGGTGGCAGAGGGGGTGTCCGGGGCGGGCAGAGCCCGCCGGTCCAGCTTCCCGTTGGCGTTCAGCGGGATGTGGTCCAGGGTGACGAAGGCCGACGGGATCATATGCGCCGGCAGTGAGGCGGTCAGCGCCTGACGGGGATCTCCGATCGGCACGCCGGCATCGGCGGCGACCAGATAGGCCACCAGGCGGCGGTCGCCGGGGCGGTCCTCCCGCATCACGACCGCTGCCTGGGCGACGGTGTCCAGGGCCGCCAGCGCCGCCTCGACCTCTCCGGGCTCGATCCGGAAGCCGCGGATCTTCACCTGGTCGTCGACCCGGCCGCCGTACTCGAGTTGCCCCGAGGCGTTCCAGCGGGCCCGGTCGCCCACCCGGTACATCCGCGTCCCCGCGGGTCCGAAGGGGTCGGTGACGAACCGTTCGGCGGTCTGGCCGGGGCGGCCGGTGTAGCCGCGGGCCACCCCGGCGCCCGCGAGATAGAGCTCTCCCCACACACCGTCGGGCACGGGCTGGAGGAACGCGTCGAGGACGTACACCCGCGCGCCGCCGATCGGGCGTCCGATGGGGACGGGCCCGTCGGCGAGGCTGTCACCGGGTTCGATCCGGTGCGCGACGACGCCCACGGTCGTCTCGGTGGGACCGTACTCGTTGATCACCGCGGCGTCCGGGTGGCGGACGCGCCAGCGTTCCAACTGCTCGGCGTCGAGCGCCTCACCGCCGACGACGAGGTTCGTCGCGGCAAAGGCCCGGTCGGGCAGGGACTCCAGCAGCCGCAGATGGCTGGGGGTGATCTTGAGCAGATCGGGTCGCGGGGTGTTCTCGTCCAGCGCGGCGAGCCGGACCCGGCCGCCGGTGACGAGCGGGGTGAACAGCACGGTCACCGGCATGTCGAAGGCGACCGAGGAGTGCAGGAGCGCCTCGTGGGCGGCGGCCGGGTACATCGCGGTCGCCTCGTCCAGATACGCGGCCAGCGCGGCGTGCTCGACGACCACCCCCTTGGGCCGCCCTGTCGATCCGGAGGTGTAGATCAGATAGGCGGCGTCGCGCGGGTGCGGCCGGATACCGAGGCCGGTGTCCGGGTAGCGGTCGAGGTCCGCCTCGAAGGTGGCCGGGGTGATGGTCATGTGCGCGCCGGCGTCCTGGACGAGGCGGTCGACGCGGTCGGCCGGATACGCGTCGTCGATGGGCAGGTAGGCCGCCCCGGACTTGAGGACCGCCAGCAGGGCGACGACCAGGTCGGCCGTGCGCGGCAGAACAAGGGCGACGACCGATCCGGCGCCGATGCCCTGGCCCGCCAGATGACGGGCGAGCCGGTTGGCCCGCGCGTCAAGCCGGCCGTAGGTCAGCGTCCCGTCGGCCGAGACCACCGCGACGGCGTCGGGGGTGCGGGCCGCCTGGGCCTCGAACCGCTGCGGCAGCGGCGTTCCGGGCCCCCGTCGGGCGGTGGCGTTGCGGGTGACGAGCAGTTCGGTCCGCTCGGCGTCGGTGAGCAGCGGCAGACCGTGGACGGGCCGGGCGGGGTCGGCCACCACTGCGGCGAGCAGCCGCAGATAGCGGTCGGCGAAGGACTGGACGGTGTCCCGGTTCCAGAGGTCGGTGGCGTACTCGAGGACAGCGGCCCACTCCCCCTCGCGCTCCGACACGGTCAGGGACAGGTCGAACTTGGCCGTGCTCGACGGGACGTCCCCCAGCCGAACGGTGAGGCCGGGCAGCGTCGGCGGCGCGGTGTGCGCGTTCATGGTCAGCATCACCTGGAACAGCGGGTGCCGTGACCGTGACCGTACGGGGTTGAGCACCTCCACCAACTGCTCGAACGGCACGTCGGCGTGGGCGTAGGCGTCGATGTCGAACCGCCTCACCCTGCCGAGGAGTTCCTCGAAGGACGGGTTCCCGGAGACATCGGCGCGCAGAACCAGGGTGTTGGCGAACAGGCCGACGAGTTCTTCCAGCGCGGCCTCCGGGCGGCCCTCCACCGGGCTGCCGATGACGATGTCCTCGCCTGCCCCGAGGCGGCTGAGCAGGAGCGCGAGGACGGCCTGGAGCACCATGAAGGCACTGGCGTCGCGCTCGCGTCCCAGCTCCTCCACGCGGGCGCGCAGTGCGGCGGGCACGGTGAAGACGACGGCGTCACCGCGGGAGGACATCACCGTCGGCCGCGGCCGGTCGGTGGGCAGTTCCAGTTGCTCGGGGATGCCCGCGATCGCCGCGGTCCAGAACGGGATCCGGTCGTCCGGCAGTGCGCGCTGCCACAGGGCGTAGTCCGCGTACTGCACGGGCAGCGGCGCCAGTCCGGAGCCGGTGCCGGCGGCCCGCCCGGCGTAGGCCGTCGCGAGGTCGGCCGCCAGCGGCCCCATCGAGCTGCCGTCGCCCGCGATGTGGTGGAGCACGACCAGCAGGACGTACTCCTGTCCGCCGGTGTCGAACAGGGTGGCACGCACCGGGAGTTCGCTGTCCAGAGCGAAGGTGGTCGCAGCCGCGCGGGCGATCTCCTCGTCCAGCCGCGCCGCAGCACAGGCGACGACGTCGAAGGGGGCCGGGCCGTCGACGACGACCTGGTGCGCGCCCTCGGCGTCCTCGGCGATCAGGGTACGCAACGACTCGTGCCGGTCCACCACGTCGGCGAAGGCCGCCCGCAGCGCGTCGACGTCGAGGTCGCCGCTGAGCCGCAGCACGATCGGGATGGTGTAGGTGGCGGACGAGCCTTCCAGCCGGTCGAGGAACCACATCCGCTGCTGAGCCATCGACAGCGGCACGCGCCCGGGACGTTCCTGGGCGACGAGCGGCGGCCGCGCGGCCCGGGCCGCACCGATCAGCCGGGCGATCCCCGCGGCGGTGGCGTTCTCGAACACCTCCCGGAGCGGCAGCTCGACGCCGAAGTCCGTACGGATCCGGTTCACGAGCCGGGCGATGAGCAGCGAGTGACCGCCGAGCCGGAAGAAGTCGTCGTCCGCGCCGATCCCGGGAACCCCGAGTACCTCCGCGAATATCTCCGCGACCCGGCCCTCGACCACGTCCACCGTGGCCCGGCCGGAATCCGGTTCGCTCCAGTCCGGAGCCGGCAGCGCCTTGCGGTCGAGTTTGCCGTTGACGGTCAGCGGCAGCTCGTCGAGGACGATGAGCGCCGCGGGGACCATGTAGTCGGGCAGGACGCGGGCCACGCTCGAACGCAGCGCCTCCGTGTCGGCGTGCGCGCCCGGCTCGGGCACGAGGTAGGCGACGAGCCGTTTGTCACCGGGCTGCTCCTCGCGGACCACCACGGCTGCCTGGGCGATCTCCGGCGCGGCCGCGAGCGTGGCCTCGACCTCCCCGAGTTCGATGCGGAAGCCGCGGATCTTGACCTGGTCGTCGACCCGGCTCACGAATTCCAGCAGCCCCGCCCTGGTCCAGCGGGCCAGGTCGCCGGTGCGGTACATCCGGGAACCCGCGGGTCCGTACGGATTCGCGACGAAGCGGCCCGCGGTGAGCCCGGGACGGTTGTGGTAGCCGCGGGTGACCAGGTCGCCGGCGACATACAGCTCTCCGGCGGTGCCGACCGGCGTGGGGCGCAGCCGGCTGTCGAGCACGTACACCTGGGTGTTCCACACGGGAGTGCCGATGGTGATCACACCCGCGGGCAGGGGATCGCCCGGTTCGATGCGGAACACCGTGCAGCCGACCGTGGTCTCGGTGGGGCCGTACTCGTTGAGCACGGTCACTTCCGGGTGGCCGGTCCGCCAGGTGTCGAGGGCGTCGCCGAGCAGTGCTTCTCCGCCGAGGACGAGCTGTCCGCTCGGGGAGTAGCTGTCCGCGACCGCGTCGAGCAAGGTGAGGTGGCTCGGCGTGGCCTTGACGAAGTCGGGCCGGGTGACGCCGTGGTCGGTCTCGGGCCCGGTCGCGGTCCAGCGCACGAGTTCCACGCAACCACCCGAGGTGAGCGGACCCCAGAGCCCGGTGGCGGTGAGGTCGAAGGCGATCGGCGAGTGCACCAGGGCCCGCTGCCCGAGGCTTCGGTAGGTGTCGGTGGCCCAGGCCAGGTAGGCGGTCAGCGAGCGGTGCTCGACGACGACGGCCTTGGGCGTACCGGTGGAGCCGGAGGTGAAGATGACGAACGCGGCGTGCCCGGGCAGCGCCGGTACCCCGGTGGGCGCGGTGGCCGGCTGTGCGGCCACGGCCGGGTCGTCCGGCAGCACGGCGGGGATCCCGTCGAGCCCGTCGATCCGGTCGGGCGTGGTGACCACGGCGACGGGGGCGATGTCGCCGAGCATGAACTCGATCCGCTCCGCGGGCAGCCCCGGGTCGAGCGGCAGATAGGCCGCCCCCGACTTGAGTACGGCCAGCAGGGTGACCGGGACGTGTTCGGAGGTGGGCAGCAGGACACCGACGAACCGCTCGGGGCCGGCCCCGAGGGCGATGAGGTGGCGGGCCAGCCGGTTGGCGCGCGCGTCGAGTTCGGCGTACGTCAGCTCGGTGGCGCCGAAGGCGACCGCGGGGGCGTCCGGGGTACGGGCCGCCTGGGCCTCGACGAGCGCGGTGAGCGTGGACTCGGGCACCTGGTGGGCGGTGGTGTTCCAGTCGGTGAGCAGCTGCCGGCGCTCGGCCGGGCCGACGACGTCGAATTCACCGATCGCCGCCTCGGGCTCGGCGACGGCGGCTGCGAGCAGATCGACGAACCGCTCGGCGATCCGCTCGGCGGTCGGGCGGTCGAACAGGTCGGCGGCGAACTCGAGGAAGCACGACAGCCCGCCCTCGCGCTGCTCGTTCAGGAAGAACGCGAGGTCGAACTTGGCGGTCGGCGCGGTGAGCGGGAGCACCTCCCCGTCGAGGCCGGGGAGGTGTCCGGCGAGGTCCTGGACCTCTTCGAGCTCGGCGTCGACCCAGTTCAGGCTGATCTGGAACAGCGGGTGCCGCGCCGAGGAGCGTGCCGGGTTCACCGCCTCGACGACCCGCTCGAAGGGGACGTCCTGGTGGGCATAGGCAGCCAGGTCGGCCGCCCGGACCCGGGCGAGGACCTCGGTGAAGGCGGGGTTGCCCGACAGGTCGGTGCGCAGGACGAGGTTGTTGACGAAGAATCCGACGAGGCCGCCCAGCGCCTCGTCCGGGCGCCCGGCGACCGGCGAGCCGACCACGATGTCGTCGCCGGCGCCGAGCCGGTGAAGCAGGGTGATCAGAGCGGCCTGGACCACCATGAACGGCGTCACATGGTGCTCGCGGGCGAGCCTGGTCAGGCCCGAGTGGACCGCGGCGGGCACGGTGAACCCGACGGTGTCGCCACGGTGGCTGGAAACGGCGGGCCGGGGCCGGTCGGTGGGCAGCTCCATCTGCTCCGGGAGTTCCGCCAGGGCCCGCGTCCAGAAGCCGAGCTGGCGGGAGATCTCGCTGTCCGGGGCGTCCGCCGAGCCCAGCGCCGTGCGCTGCCACGCGGCGTAGTCGGCGTACTGGACCTCCAACGGCTTCCACCGCGGCGCGTGGCCCTCGGACCGCGCGGTGTAGGCGGTGATGAGGTCCTCCGCGAGCGGGGGCATCGAGAAGGCGTCACCGGCTATGTGGTGCAGCAGGACGAGCAGAACGTACTCGCCGGAGCCGAGGTCGAACAGGGTGGAGCGCAGAGGCGGCTCGACGGCCAGGCCGAACGGGACCTGGACGACTTCGGCGAGTCGGCGGTCGAGTTCGGCGGTGCCGGTCGCGACGGTGACCAGTGGCGGGACGGAGTCCCGCACGACCTGGTACGGGCCCTGCTCGTCCTCGGCGAACACGGTGCGCAGCGCCTCGTGCCGGGCGGCGACATCGCCGAGGGCGGCGTCGAGAGCGGCGACGTCGAGGTCACCGCTCAGCCGCAGGGCCACGGGCAGGTTGTACGTGGCTGACGGGCCTTCGAAGCGGTGCAGGAACCACAGGCGTTCCTGGGCGTAGGACAGCGGCAGGCGCTCGCCGCGCGGCTGGGCCGACAGCGGGGCCCGGCGCGGGGCGGCGCTGTCGAGGCGGGCGGCGATCCGCGCGGGCGTGGTGGCCTCGAACAGGGTGACCAGTTCCACGTCGGCGTCGAGCACGGTACGGATCCGGTTGGCCAGCCGGGCCACGGACAGCGAGTGGCCGCCGAGCGCGAAGAAGTCGTCGTCGAGGAAGACCTCGGGAACACCGGTCACCTCGGCGAACAGCCCGCAGATGATCTCTTCACGCGCGTTGCGCGGCGCGCGGCCCGTGACCGGTGCGAAGTCGGGTACGGGCAGCGCCTGCCGGTCGAGCTTGCCGCTGGTCATCTGCGGGAACCGGTCCATTTCGAGGACCACGGGCGGAACCATGTACTCGGGCAGTTCGGCCGCGAGCCGGGCGTGCAGTTCCTCGTGGTCGACCGGGGCCGAGGCGATGATGTAACCGACCAGCCGCTGGTCGTGGACGGCGGCAGCGGCCTGGGCGACCCCGGGGTGCGCCCGCATCGCGGACTCGATCTCGCCCAGTTCGATCCGCTGGCCACGCAGCTTCACCTGGTCGTCGGCGCGGCCGAAGTACTGAAGTGCGCCGCTTCGGTTCCAGCGCACCAGGTCGCCCGTCCGGTACATCCGGCTGCCTGGCACGCCGTAGGGGTTCGCCACGAACCGTTCGGCGGTCAGCGCCGGCCGGTCCAGATAGCCGCGGGCGAGCTGGATGCCGCCGATGTAGAGCTCTCCTGTCACCCCCGGGGGAACGGGGCGAAGGGTCCGGTCGAGCACGTATGCCTGCGTGTTGAGCACCGGGCCGCCGATGAGCACGACCTCGGGGTCCTTCGGGGTGGGCCACCGGGTGACGTCCACCGCGGCCTCGGTCGGGCCGTAGGCGTTGGTGAGGATCGGGTCCGGGTGGGGGGACTCCTCGTGGAAGCGGCGGATCAGCTCGGCCGGCATGATCTCGTCACCGGACTCGATCGCCCGTACGGAAGCGGGCAGGCCGGCCTCGGCGAGGAACGCGGCGAGCCGTGACGCGCCCAGGTGCAGCACGGTGACGGACTCGTCGTGCATGAGCTTGGAGAGGTAGACCGGGTCGCGGTGGCCGCCGGGCCGGGGCACCACGAGCGTGGCCCCGCGGGACAGCGTCCAGAACACCTCCCACACCGAGACGTCGAATCCGGTCGGGGTCGCCTGGAGCACCTGGTCCCCGGGCCCGAGATCCAGGTCCTGCTGCATCCACCAGAACCGGTTGGTCATGCCCTCGTAGGTGTTGACGGTGCCCTTGGGGCGGCCGGTGGAGCCGGAGGTGTAGATGATGTACGAGGCGTTGCCGCCGTGCCCGATGACACCGAGGTTCTCGTCACTCTCGTGCTCGGCTTCGACCGGGATCCGCTCGAAGCCCTCCACGTCGTGTTCGGCCAGGATCAGCAAGGCGCCGGAGTCCCTGAGGATGTAGGCGATCCGGTCGGCCGGATAGCCGGTGTCGACCGGGACGTAGGAGGCGCCGGCCTTGATGACGGCCCACAGCGCCACGATGAGGTCCACCGAGTAGGGCAGCATGACCGCGACCCGGGTCTCCGGGCCGACGCCGCGCTTGCGCAGCACCCGGGCGAGGCGGTTCACCCGCGCGTTGAAGGCGCCGTAGGTGACCCGCTCCCCCTCGAAGACGACGGCCTCCAGCTCGGGGTCCTGTGCCTCCATCAGCTCCACGACGGAAGTCGAGTCCATCGTGCTCGCGGTGTCGTTCCAGCTCTCCAGGATGAGCGTGCGCTCTTCGTCACCCAGCAGGTCGACTTCGGAGATCCGGCGCGCGGGGTCGGCCGTGACGGCGTCGAGCACGCGCAGGAAGCGGGTGGCGAAGGCCTCTGCGCTCTCACGGTGGTACAGGTCGGTGGCGTACTCCAGTCGGCAGTCGAGACCGCCGGTGCCCGGGTCGACGACGCAGTCGAAGTGCACGTCGAACTTGGAGGTGCCGCTCAGCACCGGGGCCGTGCGGACACTCACCCCGGGCAGGTCGAGGTGGGCCTCGGAGAAGTCCAGCCAGGCGACCATGACCTGGAAGAAGGGGTGCCGGGAGCGGGACCGCTCCGGGGCCAGGTCCTCGACCAGCCGCTCGAAGGGCACGTCCTGGTGGGCGTAGGCGGCGAGGCCGGTGTCACGCACCCGGGCGAGCAGATCGGTGAAGGCGGGATCACCGGAGGTGTCGAACCGGTAGACGAGCGTGTTGATGAAGACGCCGACGATGCCGTCCAGTGCCGAGTCCTGGCGGCCGGCGATCGCTCCGCCGATGGGGATGTCCTCGCCGGCCCCGTGGGCGGTCAGCAGCAGCGCGACGGCGGCCTGCAGCACCATGAACGGCGTGGTTCGGGTGCGGCGGGCAAGTTCCAGCATCCGGCCGTACAACTGCTGGTCGACGTGGAACTCGACGTGGTCGCCCTGGTGGCTGGCGACGGCAGGACGCGGCCGGTCGGCCGGGAAGGTGACCTCCTTGGGAAGTCCGGCGAGTGCCTCGGCCCAGTAGGCGATCTGACCCGGCAGATCGGCGGCGAGCGTTTCGCGCTGCCAGAGGGCGAAGTCGGAGTACTCCATGGCCGGCGGCGTGTACAAGGGGGCCATGCCGTCGAGGCGAGCGCTGTACGCAGCAGACAGGTACTCGGCCAGCGGCCGCATCGAGGAACCGTCGGTGGCGATGTGGTGCACCACCAGCAGCAGGATGTACTCGTCCCCACCGAGGTCGAAGAGGGTGGCCCGCAACGGGATCTCACGGGTGAGGTCGAACGGGCGAGCGGCCCTGGAGGTGAGATCGGGGTCGGGGTCGCGGATCACCTCGAGCGCGAAGCCCGTAGTGCCGGGCGCCAGGACGACCTGGTGCGGGCCCTGGGCGTCCTCGGGATAGATGGTGTGCAGGGCCTCGTGACGGTCGATCAGGTCGGTGACCGCGGCACCCAGGGCCGTGGTGTCGAGGGCTCCGCTCAGCCTGATGTCGAGCGGGATGTTGTACGTGCCGCTGCCGCCCTGGAGACGCTGGAGGAACCACATGCGCTCCTGCGCGAAGGACAGCGGTACCCGCTCGGGCCGCTCCCGCGCCACAACGGGCAAGGAGACCGACGTGCCGCCTGTCAGCAAGGCGGCGAGGCCCGCCACGGTCGGGGTGGCGAAGACGTCGCGCAGGGACAGGTCGACGCCGAACTCGTCGCGGATCCGGTGCACCAGTCGGATCATGAGGATCGAGGTGCCGCCCAAGGCGAAGAACTCGTCCTCCACGGTGAGTTCGTCGAGGCCGAGGACCTCGGCGACGACGGTGCGCAGCCGCTCCTCCGCAAGGGTGCCCGGGGCCGTCCCCGGGGCGGGAGCGGGGGCGGTGCGGCACTGAACGGGCAACTCCGCGGCACGCTCGCCGCCGGTCACCGCGAGTCGGTCCTGCGGTGTGACCACGGCGAGGTCGCCGATCGGCCGGTCGAGGTCCTCGGCGGCGAGGGCGGCGAGCCGTGACAGCCGGTCGGTCAGGATCGCCAGGGCGTCGGCGGAGAACGCCCCGGTGCGATAGGACAAGCGCAGCCGCAGGGCGGTGCCTGGGAAGAGGGAGATGGACAGCGGGTAGTGGGAGTGCAGGGCGAGGTCGGCGTCGACGAGCCGCAGCCCGCCCGCCTCCGTCCCGCTGTCCATCGGGTAGTTCTCGAAAGCGAGCACGGTGTCGAACAACTCGTCAACGCCCACGGAACGGGTGAGATCGGCGAGGCCGGCGTCCGCGTGCTCGGCCAGGGCGATCTGCCGGGTCTGCACCGCGGTCAGCAGCTCGGCGAGCGGAATCTCCGGGTCTATCCGTACCCGGACCGGCAGGGTGTTGATGAACAGGCCGATCATCGACTCGACGCCGCGCAGCCCGGCCGGGCGGGTGGAGACCGTCGCGCCGAAGACCACGTCGTCGCGGCCGGTGAACTCCCGCAGCAGCAGCGCCCACAACCCCTGCATGACGGTGTTGAGGGTGAGCCCGCGGCCGCGCGCCGCCAAGGTCAGGGCCTCGGTGACGGACTTGTCGAGGACCAGTTCGTGTTCGGCGTGGCCGTCCCCGGGCCGCCGCCGCGGCGCGAGCAGGGTCGGGCCGGACAGCCCCGCCAGCTCCTCCTTCCACGCGGCGGTGGACGCAGCGCGGTCGCGTCCGGCGAGCCAGGCGAGATACGTGCGGTAGGGCGCGGACAGCGGCAGTTCGGCCCTGCCGTACAGCTCGAACAGCTCCCGGACCAGCAGGGGCAGCGACCAGCCGTCCAGCAGCAAGTGGTGGTGGGTCACCACGAGCCGGGTGCCGAGCATGGTGAAGCGCAGCAGCGGTGGGCGCAGCACGCTGAAGCCGCGGGCCCGGTCACGGGCGAGAAAGGCTGTGAGGTCGTCGTCCCGCTCCTCCCACGGCACGGTGGTCTCGGCGGGCACGATCTGCACGGGTGCGCCGGTGGACCGACTGCGGAATCCGGCGCGCAACTGGGGGTGGCGGCGCAGCAGGGCGGTAGCGGCCGCGCGCATCCGCGCGGGGTCGAATCCCCCCTCGATGTCCAGGACGAGCTGGCCGACGTAGGGGTCGTCGTCCTCGTACAGGGAAAGGAAGAGCAGCCCTTCCTGGAGGGGGGAGAGGGGCAGCACGTCCTGGGCGCCGGGATAGCGGTCGAGTTCCCGCTGGTCGATGGTGACGAGCGGGACGTCCGCCGGAGTCAGCCTGGCGCCGCTGCCCGGGGCGGGCTCCGCCGACGCGGCGGACGCCTCGACCGGGCCGGTGGCCGGGACGATCTCGGCGAGGGCCGCCAGGGCCTCGACCGTGGGGTGGGCGAACACGTCCTGCGGTGTGAACCGGATACCGGCCGCACCGGCCCGGCTGGCCAGCCGCAGGGCGTGGATGCTGTCCATGCCCATGAAGAACAGGTTGTCGTCGACGCCGAGTTCGGGGCGTTCGATCAGTTCGGCGCCCAGGGCACGCAGGGTCCGCTCGGTCTCGGTGCGAGGCGCCCGGCCTGGCGCGGGTGCCGCGGGTTCGGGCAGCGCTCTCCGGTCGAGCTTGCCGTTGGGGGTGAGCGGGATCTCCGGAAGGGTCAGCACCGCGGCAGGTACGAGGAAGGCGGGCAGCCGGGCGGCCAGCCACTCGCGCAGATCGGTCTCGGGTTCGCCGGTGACGTACGCGACGAGCTGTTGGGCGCCGCTCCGGGTCCGCCGGGCCACGACGAGGCTCTGCCGGACCCCCGGCGCGCTGTCGAGCAGGCCCTCGACCTCACCGGGCTCGGCGCGCTGGCCGGCGATCTTCACCTGGTCGTCGACCCGGCCGACGTACTCCAGGTTGCCGTCCTGGCGTCGCCGGGCGAGGTCACCGGTGCGGTACATGCGGGAGCCCGCGGGACCGTGGGGGTCGGCGGTGAAGCGTTCCGCGGTCAGCGCGGGGCGGCCGAGGTAGCCGCGGGCGAGCTGGAGGCCCGCGAGGTACAGCTCACCGGTCACGCCGGGCGGCACCGGGTTGAGCCCCGAGTCCAGGACGTAGGCGCGGGTGTTGGCGCCCGGCAGTCCGATCGGCACCACGTCGTCGTCCGGGCCGGTGGCGTACGAGGTCACCTCGATAGCGGCCTCGGTGGGACCGTAGAGGTTCCACAACTCGGCGTCGACGGACCGGTGGAAGCGGCGGACCACCTCGGGCGGCAGCGCCTCGCCTGTGCAGGCGACGAGCCGTACGGAGGGGCCGAACTCGGCCTCGGTGAGGAAGGCGCCGAGCATCGACGGCACGAAGTGGATGATCGTGACCCGCTGCTCGCGTGTCAGCGAGGCAAGGTAGCCCGGATCGCGATGCCCCTCAGGGCGTGCCACGACGAGGGTGGCCCCCTGGACGAGGGGCCAGAAGAACTCCCACACCGAGATGTCGAAGCCGATCGGCGTCTTCTGCATGATGCGGTCGTCGGGAGTCATCCGGTGGTCGCGCTGCAGCCACCACAGACGGTTGAGCAGGCCCTCGTGCGGGACGACGACGCCCTTGGGACGGCCGGTGGAGCCGGAGGTGTACATCACGTAAGCAGCGTTGTCGCCACGGACCCGGATGCCGGGGTTCTCGGCCGACTCGTCCGCCCCCGCGTCGGCGGCGATCCGCTCGAAACCGGGGACATCTCGTTCGGCGATCACCAGGTCGGCGCCGGAGTCGGCGAGTACGTAGGCGACCCGCTCGGCGGGGTAGCCCGTCTCGACGGGGACGAAGGCGGCGCCAGCCTTGAGGACGGCCAGCACCGCGACGACGAGGTCGACGGAACGCGGCAGCATGACGGCGATCCGCGACTCGACGCCGACGCCGCGCCGGCGCAGGGCGTGCGCGAGGCGGTTGGCCCGCGCGTTGAGTTCGCCGTAGCTGACGCTCTCGCCCTCGAAGACCACGGCCTCGGCGGCCGCGTCCTGGGCCTCGATCCGCTCCACCAGCGAGCGGGTGTCGAGGGGCACGGCGGTGTCGTTCCAGTCGGCGAAGAGGCGGTGCTCGTCCGGGTCGAGAAGGTCGAGGGCGCCGAGGGGCAGCTCGGGCGTTTCGGCGGCGGCCGTCAGGAGCCGGGTGTACCGGTCCCGGTGGGCCTCGACGTCGGCCGGGGCGAACCGGTCGGGGTGGGCGTTGAAAGTGAGCTGGACGCCGTCGGCGGCGGTGTCGTCGGCGACGGCGTTGAGCACGAGGTCGCGGACCGGGCCGGAGGCCACCTGGTGCGCCGTGGCCTCGGCGCCGCCGACCACGAGACGGCCCGGTGCGAAGGAGAGCAGGTTGACGGTGGGCCCGGACAAGGCGCTGCCCTGGCCCTGCGCGCCGAGTTCTCGGCGGATCCGTTCGCCGGGGTACCGCTGGTGGCGAGTCGCCTCGGCCAGCCGTTCCCGCACCTGGGCGAGAAGGTCGGCGAAGGTGGTCGACGGCCGGACGGTCAGCCGCAGCGGCAGGTCGTTGACGAGCATCGCCGGGGTGGCGAGGGCCTGCGGGCTCATACGCGCCGCCAGGAAGACCCGGATGACGATGTCGTCGGCGCCGGTCAGACGGTGCGTGTACGCGGCCATGGCGGCGACCACCGGCAGGGACCAGCGGGCGCCGGGGAAGGCGCGCAGCCGCCCTGTGGTGCCGGCGGGCACCATCCCGGTCACCGGAGGCAGGCTGCGGGCCAGGGCCGAGGGACCGCTGCCCCACTCGGTGGAGGCGGGCAGGTCCGCGAACCGGGTGAGCCAGTACTCGCGGTCCCGCTCGTACCGCGGGGAACCGGTGTACGCGCTCTCCTCGGTGGCGACGTCGGCGAGCGGCGCGAAGGGGGCGGCCTTCGGGCTTTCGCCCGCGACGAGTGCGTTGTAGATGTCCAGCAGCCGGCCGACGTAGAGCACCTGGCCGTAGGCGTCGAGCAGGATGTGGTGGTAGCGGAAGTACAATCGGTCCCGGTCCGTGCCGAGCCGCAGGAGCGTGTGGGAGAAGAGCGGGCCGTCGGTGAGCGCGGGTGGCGTTTCCGTTTGACCGGCTTCGATCCACACGCGTGCGATGGCTTCCGGGTCCCGCTGGCCACGCAGGTCGACCACGGTGAGCGTGCCCTCGACCGCCGGGTCGACACGCTGGCGGACCGTCTGTCCGTCGTCGGTGAAGCGGACCCGCAGGGCCTCGGTCTCCGCCACCGCCTGCCGGACCGCCCGCTCCAGCAGGCCGAAGTCGAGAGGGGCCGCGGTGTCGACGTAGACACCGCAGACGAACATGGGGTTGTCGGGTTCGAGCTGCTGGGCCACCCAGACACCGTGCTGAGCCGCCGTCAGTGCGATGCCGCGGCCCGTATCTGTCGCTGCCATCTCCACGGTCAGGCCTTCTCCTCGATGAGGGCGGTGAGCGCCACGCTGAGTTCGTCGATGGTGGGGTGGTCCCAGGTCATCTCGGGCGGCAGTACGAGCTCGAACTCGTCCTCGATGTCGGCGGAGACGGCCAGTGCGGTGAGCGAGTCCAGCCCGTACTCGGCCATCGGGAGGGTGGTGTCGATCTCCTCGGGCGTGCGGCGAAGGTAGGTCGCCACCCGCTCGGTCAGCCAGGCGCGTACGTCTTGGGTGCCAGAACTCATCGTGTGTTCTCTTCTCGGTGGTGCAGCGGGCGGGCGGCGAGCCCGAATGAGCGGTGACTTCGGTGGCGGTCGAGGAGTTCACCGTGGAGTGCGTGCTCGACCGGGTCGGGAAGCGGGGAACGTCGGTCGGAGCGGTGCAGGACCGCCAGCATCCAGGCGGGGTCGGCCAGGAACGGATCGGTGGCGTGCCGCTGGACCTGGAGACAGCAGATCCGGGTGAGCAATGTGATGTACCGGTCGGCCAGGTCGTAGGTGCCGGGGGAGGCGTCGACGCCCCATTCCGTCACGGGAAGCGCGGTGCAGGACCCGGCGAGCTCGATGAGTTCGGTCAGGTCCGCCGCGGCAACGGCCTTCAGCTCCCGGGAGGAACTGTCCCAGGGTTCGTCCAGCGCCGCCACCAGCGAGGCGGCGATGGGGTCGCGGCCCGCGGCGTGCAGGGTCAGCCGGTCGTAGCGCAGCGGTGGCAGGTCCGTGTCCAGGGCAAACAGTTCGGCCGGTGCCGGGGCACCGGCGGTCCACGAACGCCGTGCGAGCAGAGGGAGCTGGGGCAGCAGGCTCATCTGGCAGGCCGCCCGGGCAATGTGTCCGAAGCCGACCGGCGCGAGGTCACGCAGCAGTTTCTGGAAGATCGCACTTGGACCCTCGCGCAGGTAGAAGTGGGCGCCAAGCAGTTCGGCGAGCCGGTCCATGGCGTCCAGCAGCAGCTTGGACACGGCGTATTTGACGGCCGCCGAGTAGACGCTCACGGACTCCGGCACCAGGTGCAGGGCGCGGGCGCCGACCACACCGACCGCCTCGGCCCGCAGCAGATCGGCGAAGACGCCCACCAGCACGGAACGGACGTGCGGGATGTCGATGGCGGCGCCGCCGTACAGGGTGCGGGACGACAGGTGGTCGATCGCCGTGCGCAGAGCGGTGTCCAGCACGCCGGAGGCCATGGCGGGCAGGGTGGTCCGGGTGATCTGGAGAGCCTTCAGGGCGGACTCCAGTCCGGTGCCCACCGGTCCGAGGACTGCTGATCCGGGTACGGGGACGGCGTCGAACTCCAGCCCGCCGAGCTGGACTCCGCGCATGCCGACGGTGGTGAACCGGGGCAGGTCGCGGATTCCGTCGCCGGGGACCGCCGCGCGGTCGATCAGGAGCAGGGAGTGGCTGCGGGGGCCGGGCCGGGGATCGGTCCTGGCGAACACGACCAGGGCCTGCGCCCGGCTGATGTTGGTGACGACCTCCTTGCGCCCGCTGAGCAGCAGGTCCTCGCCATCGGCAGCCGCGGTGAACTCGGTGCCTGTCATGTCGTTTCCGTGGGCCAGCTCGTGGAACGCCACGGCGACCCGGCGGCCAGCGAGCAGCAGGTCCGCGACCCGCGCGGCCTGTTCGGGGCTGCCCGCGGTCCAGACGTTGACACCGGCGATGAAGGAGCTGGCGCCGTAGCCGAGTCCAAGGACCGGGTCCCGGCGGTAGACGGTACGCATCACCTCGACGAGATGATCGGCGCGGCTGAGGCGGCCTCCGTACTCGGGCGGCACGAACTCCGCGTTGAGGCCGTAAGTGTGCAGGGCGCGCTCGCCGGCCTCCAGCATCTCCCCTCGCTCGTCCGCGTCGACGACAGCGCGGGTCCCGACGGGGTTGGCGGGGTCGGCGGGATCGCCGAGCAGGCGGTCGAGGGCGCCGGTGCGCTCAGGAACAAGGGTGGTCACACGGCACCATCCAGGAGAGTGAACCCGGGTTCGGTCCAGTCGAGTACGGCCAGGGCCAGCTCGTCGTAGGCCGGATTGTCAGGCAGGTCGAGGAGGTGTGCGAGGCAGGCGCGCGGCCAGAGGGCGTCCTTGGCCAGGGCTCCGGCCGGGCGGTCGGGGTTGTGTGAAAAGAGGCGGAGGCAGGCCGACGCCGCGTACAGGCGCTCGTACCGTTCGGCGAGGGTGAACGCAGCGCTCGGAAGTCCGCCACTGACCGGTACGAAGTCCGCCAGTTCGGCGGCCAGTTGGCGACTCTGCTCCAGCACGGTCGCGGCGAGCGCGGTCAGTTCCGGGTGTCCGTGCGCGCGGGTGCCCTCGAAGGCTTCGGGCAGGCTCTGCACGAGGCTGCACCCGGTGGCCGAGGTGAGGGTGAGCCGCGCCGTGTCGATCGTGGCCGGCGGGGTGGTGAGGTCGGCCACGGCGCGCACCGCGTCGATATCGGCGGTGCCTCGGCGCATCAGTCGGCCCAGCCGGCTCATCTGGGTCAGCAGCGCCGTGCGGTTGACGACCGTGCTGCCGTCGAAGATGGCACAGATGCGGTGGTCGCGCTCCAGCTTGGCGAAGCCGCCGCCGGGTGGGGAGGTGAGGAAGCCGCGGACGCCAAGGAGTTCCGCGAGTCGGCCGAGTGTGTCCTGCACGGTGGTGGGCACATACGCCTTGGCGATCGCCGAGGTGACGGAGAGTTCACCGGGCAGGGCGTGCACCGAGCGGGCGGCCAGGGTACTGACGGCCTCCGCGGTGAGCGCGGCGGCGGCGGCCCGGCCGAGGATACGGCGGACGTGCGGGAGGGCGCTGAGGCGGCGCCCGTAAAGTTCGCGTTCCTTGGTGAAGTCCCGGGCGAGCCGCAGAGCGTGGTCGACCGCGCCCAGCGAGAGGCCGACGCAGGCGGTCCTGGTGAGCTGGAGGGACTTGAGGACGATGCCGATGCCGTCACCGGTTCCGCCGATCTGCGCGTCGGCGGGCACCAGGGCTCTGTGCAGGACAAAGCCGCTGATGTCCGCGCCCTGGATGCCGTGCGTACGGACCTTGGGAAGCACCTGCCAGGCGGATGGCGGCAGTTGCTCGCGGTCGACGAGGAAGAGGCTGAACCCGCGACCGCCGCCGACGGGGTCGGTGCGGGCGAGCACGCAGCCGAACCGGGCCCGGCCGGCATTGTTGATCAGCCACTTCTCACCGTCGAGCCGCCAACCGCCGTCCTCCTCGGCGGCGGTGAGTTCGCCCGCCAAGAGGTCGCTGCCGTGGTCCCGCTCGGTCAGTCCCCAGCAGACGGGATGTCCCGCGCGGACCCGCTTCGCGAGCCGATCGGCCTGTTCGGGGGCGCCGGCGACCCATACGGGCATGGAGCCGAGGAAGGTCTTGCCGTGCGCGATGGCCACGGTCAGGTCGCGCCGGGCGACGGTACGGATCAGTTCGACCAGAGCCGGGAAGTCGCTGTCGGGGGTGAGGACGTACGAGGCGGCCAGCCCGGCGTTGTCGAGGACCTCCACCGCGTCGGCGGGGAACTCCTCGCGGGCGTCGAGCGCGTGCAGTTCCTCCGGGGCCCAGACGCCCGGCACGTGCCCGGCGAGGACTCGTTCCAGTGCCTCGGACCGGATCACATCGCCTCCTGACGTCCGGAGCCGCCCAAAGCGACGGTCAGTTGGGGGTCTTCGCTGGTCAGCAGGGGTTCGAGCGCGCGGGTCAGATAGAGCGAGCGCATCGCCGAACGCTCCACCTTGCCGCTGGTCGTCCGGCGGATGCCACCGGGCCGGAGCAGCAGAACCGCGCCCACGGGTACGCCGAACTCCCTGGCCACGGTCAGCTTCATGGCGGAGGCGATCTCGGCCATCCGCTCGGCGCCCCAGTGGCCCCTGATCTCGTGCAGGACGACGACCGACTCCTGGAGAGCGGTGCCGTCGTCCCCGCTGACGGCGAAGGCGGCACCGTGCAGACCGGCCAGTTCCTCGTGCTGGGCGCGGAGTTCACCCTCGATGTCCTGCGGATGGATGTTGCGGCCGTGCAGGACCAGGACATCCTTGCGGCGGCCAGTGACGAACAGGTCGCCGTCGAGCAGTCCGCCGACGTCGCCAGTGCGCAGGAAAGGGCCCTGCCCGTCCGAGGTGAGGGCCCCGAAAGTGGCCGTCGTGGCCTCGGGGTTCGCCCAGTAGCCCGCGGTGACGCTCGGCCCGCTGAGCCAGATCTCCCCGATCCGCCCTTCGGGCAGTGTCTCACCGCTGTCCGGATCCACGACGCGGACCCGCAAATCGACGCTGGAGCCGCAGCCGACCAGGTCCCGGGAGGGCACGCCGGGCGCGGCGCGGCGCAGCGCACTCTCCTCCAGCGCGGGTACGTCCACGCCGACCACGTGCGGCGTGCGGCCGCTGCGGCCGGTGACGAGCAGGGTCGACTCGGCCAGCCCGTACATGGGGACGAGCGCGTCGGGCCTGAACCCGGCGGCGGCAAAGCGTTCCGCGAAGCCGGTGACGGTATGGGCGCGGACCGGCTCGGAGCCGCTGACCGCCCTGTACACCCGGCTCAGGTCGAGGTCGGCGAGCTGTTCGTCGGTGACCCGGCGCAGGCACAGTTCGTAGCCGAAGTCGGGCGAGGCGGTGGCGTTGACGTCGAAGGCGTCCATCATCCGCAGCCACTGGTGCGGGCGGCGCAGGAAGGTCATCGGGTCCATCTGGACGTAGCCGCCGCACCGCAGGACGCCGGGGAGCATCAGGCCGATCAGGCCCATGTCGTGGTAGAGGGGGATCCAGCCGCCGGTGTGGTGGGTGGCTTCCAGTCGGAGGGAGCGCACCACGCTGTCGACGTTGGTCAGCAGGTTGCCGTGCCGGACCATGACGCCCTTGGGGCTGCCTGTCGAGCCGGAGGTGTACTGGAGTAGGGCGATGCGGTCGGGGCCGGCCTTCGTCCGGGGGCGCCACGCGTCGGGGGCGGTGTCCTCATCGTCGGTCGAGTGGCAGACCACCTGAGTGAGACCCTCGTCGGCGACCCACTTCTCGACCTCCGGCAGGCCACGCCGGTCACTCAGCAGGACGGTCGCCTGGGCGTCCCGGGCCATCCCGGCGAGCCGTCGGCGCTCGTGCCGGAAGCGGCCGGGCAGGGGGCCAGGGACCGCGATCAGCCCAGCGAACAGGCACGCGAAGAACGCGACGGTGAACTCGATGCCCGGCGGGTACAGCAGGAGGACCCGGTCGCCCGGCTCGGTGTGCTCGGCAAGCCACACCGCGGTACTGCGAGCCCGTCCATCCAGATCCGCATAGGACAGGGACGCATTGTCCCGAGCCTGAAGCGGATCCCGCACAAAAGCGACCGCACCCATATCCGGGGTGTTCTCGACGCGTTCCCTGAGAACCGACACAAGGTCGGCACTGGACGCCAGACCGCCACTCACGCGAAAAGCACCACCCGAATTTTTAGGAGATTTCACCCACTGTGCCGGCACTCCGCAACACGCCGGAACCAGCGGCCGGAGAGTAAGCAGAAAGCAACTAGTGAAAACACTAGTCCCCAGATCACATGTATGTTGCACCTTACGAAAGTCATCTGCTATGTTCTCGCCGCGTCACGTTCCTACATGCAAGGACCATGAAACGAGTGGGTCTCCGGTGAACCCCAACAAAACCGAACCGACAGTCATCGTCGAGAAAATGCAAAGAAAGCATAAAAACATCCGGGCGTTACGGGACGTCAGCCTTCATATATCGGCCGGTGAGATCTTTGCGCTTCTCGGTCCCAACGGCGCCGGGAAGACGACGCTGGTCCGCATTCTCACCACCTTGCTGCGCCCTGATTCCGGGCACGCGAGGGTGGCCGGATGGGACGTCGTGACGAACCCCGCGCGGGTCCGTGCCGCAACCGGGCTGGCCGGGCAGTACTCGACCGTCGACGGAATGCTGACGGGGTTCGAAAACCTCTATCTCATCGCCAAGCTGCGCGGCATGGACCGGCGCACTGCCCGGCGGACGGCCAGCGAACTGCTCGAGAGATTCCGGCTCACGGATGCCGGTGGGCGGGTGACGAACACGTACTCGGGCGGAATGCGCCGACGGCTGGACCTCGCAGGTTCACTGGTGGGCTCACCCCCACTGGTCATCCTCGACGAGCCGACGACCGGACTGGATCCCAAGAGCAGGCTCGACGCCTGGGACGCGGTGAGCGAACTGGCGGCGGGCGGCACCACGATTCTGCTCACCACCCAGTATCTGGAGGAGGCCGACCGGCTCGCCGACCGAATCACGGTGATCGACCACGGCAAGGTCGTGGCGGCCGGCACCAGCGACGAGTTGAAGGCAGCCGCCGGGAGCCGTCTGATCATCATGGTCGCCGAGGACCACCAGATGCCGACGGCCATACGTGCCGCGGTCAGCGCCAGCGGGAACTCCCCTGTGGTCGACCACCGGGACCGCAGGGTCGAGATGGTCGTGACGGACGGTCGATCCGCCTTGACGAGGGCGCTTTCCGTACTGGAAGACGAGGGTGTGGAGGCGCTGGAGGTGGGACTGCGCCGAGCCACGCTCGACGATGTGTTCCTGGGCCTGACCACCGCCAGGCCTCGCCCGGCGGTCACACGGTGATCGCGCTGCTCCGCGTGGGGCGGGAGGCCACCGACCTCGCCTGGCGCAATCTGCTCCATCTGCGCCGCACCCCGACCGCCCTGATGGGCAGCCTCGTCGAACCGGTCATGTTCGCGCTGCTCATCGGATACGTCTTCGGCAACAGCCTGGGCGGAGCGGTGTACCGCGAGTACATGGTGGCCGGACTGCTCGCCCAGACCGTCACCTTCAGTACCGCCGTGACGGCCCTCGGCCTGGCCAAGGACCTACAGGAGGGCACGGTCGACCGGTTTCGAGCACTGCCCATCTCCCGGGTGGCTCTGCTGCTCGGCCGAACCACCTCCGACCTCACCACCTGTATCGCGAGCGTGCTGGTGACCTCCCTGTGCGGACTGGCGCTGGGCTGGCGACCGCACAGCGGGGTTCTGCACATCCTGGCGGGCTACACACTGGTCACCGTCTTCGCCTTCGCCATGTCCTGGGTGGGCGCGTTCATCGGAGTCGTCGCGCCCAACGTGCAGGTGGCCGCGAGCCTCGGACTCATCTGGATGTTCCCCGCGAGCTTCGTCTCCTCCGGCTATGTCTCGACCGCCAGCCTGCCGGGACCGCTCGCCGCGGTGGCCGCGTGGAGTCCCATCACGGCGCTGTCAAACGCGCTGCGGGAACAGTTCGGCACCCCCGTTCCACCGGGCTTCGCGCGGCCGCACGGCTGGCCCGTCGATCACTCCGTCCCCTATCTGCTGCTGTGGTCCGCGGGGCTGATCGCGGCCTTCATGACCCTGGCGACGTCGCGTTATCGCAGCAAGGCCAGAACGTAACGGCGATGTGCGGACAGCTTGACTATGAAATCCGCGAGAAATTCCGCCGAACGCCAGGATTCCCGCTTTCCGCTTCGCTCCCTACCCGAACCCTGCTCAACTCGTCCCTTTTTCCCGACTAGGCCCCGTCACTTCGGAAAGCGAGTCGCCATGACCTCTGACAACCGACAGACCACCCTGGTATGCCTACCGTTCGCCGGAGCGGGAGCTTCCTTCTTCCGCCCCTGGTCACAACTCAACGAATCCTTGGAGGTGCTTCCACTCCAGTTGCCCGGACGCGAGCGGCTCATCGATGCAGAACCGTACCGAGAGGTGGGAGAAGCGACCGACGGACTTTTCCGAGATCTTGTCGACCAACTCAGCGGTACGCGCCGAGTGGCTCTCTTCGGTCACAGTCTCGGCGCGGTTCTCGCCTACGAACTCGCACACCGCGTGACTGCCGCACCGGACCTGGAACTGCTGAGGCTGTTCGTCAGCGGCTCGCCGGAGCCCGGAACCCAGCGGCCGCGCCGGGCGACCGGGCTGCCCGACGACGAGTTCCTGGCCCAGGTGAGCGAGTTCGCCGGTTACAGCCACGAGGCGCTGGAGGACCCGGAGATGCGGGAGATGATCCTGCCGACCCTCCGCGCCGATGTCCAGCTGCACGAGAGCTACGCACCAAGCACTCCGCTGCCGCTGAACGTGCCCATCACCTCAATCCGCGGCACCGAGGACACCCTCGTCGACTCCGACGACGCCGCCGCCTGGGCCAAGGTGGCCGGCCGGGACTTCGAGTACGTCGAGATACCCGGCGGCCACATGTATCTCACCGACCGCACGCCCGCCCTGTTGCGGCTGATCGTCGGCAGTCTCTGAGGAGCACCATGCGTCTGAGCGGTAAGACAGCCGTCATCACCGGAGCGGCCCGCGGGCTCGGCCGGGCCACCGCGCTGGCCTGCGCCGCGGAGGGCGCGGACCTTGTCCTGCTGGACATCTGCGCCGACCTCGCCGGTGTGCCCTACCCGCTGGGCTCGCCCGGCCAGCTCAACCACACCGCGGCCCTGTGCCGCGCCGCCAGCTCCTCCGTCCTCACGGCCGTGGCTGACATCCGGGACACGGCCTCGATACGGGACGCGGTCGCGGCCGCGTGCGACCGGTTCGGCCGGATCGACATCGTCGTGAACAACGCCGGCATCGCGGCGCCGTCCGGCAAGCGGGTCCACGAGATCAGCGAGGAGGAGTGGAGGTTGATGATCGACGTCGACCTCTCGGGGGCCTGGCGGGTGATCCGCGAAGTCGGCAAGGCGATGTGCGCCCAGCGCTCGGGCAGCATCGTCAACATCGCCTCCACCGCCGGGCTGGTCGGCTACCGGCACTTCGCCGCGTACGTCGCGGCCAAACACGGCGTCATCGGCCTCACCAAGGCCGCCGCCCTCGACTACGCACCGATGAAAGTGCGGGTCAACGCCGTCTGCCCCGGTTCAGTACGGGACGACACGTCAGCCGAGGGGCGGATGCTCGCCGAGATCGCCCGGGCACTGGATGTCCCGGTCAGCGAGCACGAGCAGGCATTCACCGAGGCGCAGCCCATGAACGCGCTGATAGAACCAGAGGATGTCGCGGCCGCCGTGGTCTATCTCGCCTCCGACGACTCCCGGCAGGTGACCGGGGCCGTGCTCACCGTCGACGGCGGCTTCACCGCCCGCTGAGACAGAAGGGACATCCCGTGCAAGGCAACCTGAGTTCCTCGGTCATGACAGGGGTGCAGTGCCACGCCGTCCGTATCCGGGCGACTGGACCGGTAGACACCGCGGCGCTCGCCGCACAGCTGGCCACCGTACATGACGCCCGGCTGTGGGTGGAGGACGTGCCCGTGCCCTCCGCGAGCCCTGCGGCGGAGCGCCGCCGGTCGCTCGAACTGGGCAGGCCGACCGGCACGGTTCGCGGTGTGCTGCTGCGCTGGTCGGACGGCGCGGCGGATCTGGTGCTGGTGGCGCGGCGCGATGTACTCGACCGCACGGCACTGCTGCAGCTGTCCCAAGGCGCGGATCCCGGGCACCCCGTCGGCGCCCCGTCGGCTGCGGTGCCCGTGACCGCCTCCCCTCCCCCTCCCCCGTGGGGCCAGGGCGAGGAGGGCTCCGTACGGCCGGAGACCTTCCAGACCGCCCTCGCCAACGAGGAGGCAGGTGACGAGCGCAGCTGGCTGACCGCGCTCGCCGTCACCCTGCACCACTACGACCCCGAGCACGCGCCGGTCATCGGTACGCTCCGGGGAGCAGTGACCGCGTCCCCGGACGGACCGCTGAGCTCGGTGACGACGGTGCCGGCGGACCAGCCGGCCTTCACGGGGCTGCTGTTCGACGGCGCCAGGGGCGCGGGAACGTATGTCCCGTGTCTGGCGCCCCCGTTCCCGCTGACCCTCTCGGTCTTCGAGGACGGCGGGGGCCGGCAGCTGCGCTGTGATCATCTGCTCGGTCACGTCGCCCCCGAGATGGCCCGGCAGTTCGTCCGGCATCTGATCGAGGTGCACCGGCAAGTGCTGCGCACGCCGGGCAGGGAGGTCGCGGAGACAGAGCTGCTGGACGAGGCGGAACGGGCCAGGATCCTCGCGCTGGGACGCCCGCGAGCCGTCCTGGTCAGCACCCCCACCACGCTGCACGCGGCGTTCCGCCGGATCGCAGCCGCGGCACCGGACGCGGAGGCCGTGTCCGCCGGGACGGTACGGCTGACCTACCGCGAACTCGACGAGCACTCGGACCGGTTGGCGGCCGGGCTGCGAGCGCGCGGCGTACGGGACGGCGATCGTGTCGGGGTGTGTCTGGAGCGCACGGCCGGGCTCGTCGTCACCCTGCTCGGCGTGCTCAAGGCGGGCGCCGCCTATGTGCCCACCGACCCGGCCTACCCGGCCGAGCGACTGGCCTACACCGTGCAGGACGCACGCCTCGGCGTCGTCGTCACGGAGCTCGCGGAGTTCCCGGGCGGCACCGGGGCCGAGTCCGTCTCCCCAGACGAACTCATCGCGGCCGGGGAGGGCAGTGCGCCACGGTCGGCGGTGGACGCGGAGGATCCGGCGTACATCATCTACACATCGGGGTCCACGGGCCGGCCCAAGGGAGTCGTGGTCCCGCACCGCAACCCCGTCGCGCTGATCGACGCCACCCGCGAGGAGTACGCGCTGGGGCCCTCGGACGTGTGGACGTTCTTCCACTCCAGCGCGTTCGACTTCTCGGTCTGGGAGATCTGGGGCGCTCTGCTGACCGGCGGCCGGGTCGTCGTCGTGCCGCACGACGTCTCCCGTGAGCCGGACCGGTTCCGCGACCTGCTGAGGGCGGAGCACGTCACCGTCCTCAGCCAGACGCCCTCGGCCTTCGCCCAGTTGCTGAACGTGGACCATACAGAGCTGGCCGTCCGGCTCATGGTCTTCGGCGGGGAACCGCTCGACGCACGCATGCTGCTGCCGTGGTTCGACGAACACCCGGAGTCCGGCTGCCGGGTGGTCAACATGTTCGGCATCACCGAGACCACGGTCCATGTCACCGCGCAGACACTCACGCGTGGGCTGGCCTTGGCCGCAACCCGTTCGGTGGGAATGGCGCTGCCCGGCTGGCACCTGTACGTAACCGACCCGGCCGGCCGACTGCTGCCGCCGGGGGTCGCGGGCGAGATCCGCATCGGTGGCGCCGGAGTCGCCCTTGGCTATCTCGGCCAGGAGGAACTGACCACCCGGCGGTTCACCCCCGATCCGTACACCGGGGGCAGGCTCTACCTCAGTGGCGACCGGGGACGGTTGCGGCCCGACGGCACGCTGGAGCATCTCGGCCGTCTCGACACCCAGGTGAAGATCCGGGGCTTCCGGATCGAACTGGACGAGATCCGCTCGGTTCTCCTGGAGGACCCCGAGGTCCGGGCGGCCGTCGTGGTGGTCCGCCGCGACGATCCAGCCGACGCGGCCACAGCCCGGATCGACGCGTACGTGGTACTCACCGGGGCCAGTCCGGGCGACGCCTCCGAGATACGCAAGCGCGTCACCGCCATACTGCCCGCCTACATGGTTCCCGCCACGGTGACGCCGCTGCCGGCACTGCCGCTCACCGGCAACGGCAAACTCGACCCGTCCCGTCTGCCGGAGCCGGTCCTGGCCAGGGCCAGCCGGCCGAACGGCCCGCCCACAGCCGATCACGACCTCACCACCCGGCTCAGCGCGGTGTGGAGCAAGGTACTCGGCGTGCCCGTCGGCCCCGACGACGATTTCTTCGAACTCGGCGGCAACTCGCTCTTCGCGATCCGGATCGGTACAGCGATGCGCGCCGAAGGCCTGCCCTCGGTGCGTCTGAGAGACCTGTACCGTCATCCGACCGTCCGGGCGTTGCTGACGAGTCTGACGGCCGAGGGCACCGGCTGAGACCGGCACACCCGTGTCGCGGTGCGCTCCCTGCTGACGCCCCCGCGCCCATAACTCTGACGGCCCTGCGACACCGAGGCGCGGGTGTGGACACAGACGCGAGGCAGCGACTCCGGAACCTCGCGAGCCTCCAGTTCCCCGTTGTCTTGTCCGCGGTCTGCCGATCCCGGCCGCTGGCGTCCGTTTTGCCCCTTGACCACCCGTTGACCGGACGGCTCGTCCGTGGCCGATGCCACACCGCCCGGCAGGAGTTCAGAGGGCAGTGCGCGTGCTGGACGACGAGGCTCCGCGCCACCAGTCCGAGGCTTCTGAGCTCGGTACGTCTCGCCGCTCTCGATCCTGGCCTTGTTCCCGGCGAACTCCCGCTCGGCTGCCGACAGCCGCGCACTAGTACTCCAGCCGGACTTCTTCATTCGCGCTGGTCAACGGCTTGGGCGTGGGGAGTGTAGCGGGTTGGAATCGGGGGTGGGGCTGTCTTTGCCGGGTGGTCCCACGAAGGTGTGACCGCGCCGTGTGTAGTGGCAGCCGCGGGCGCGTGCTTGGTGGCGGCGACGCCAGTGGGACCACGTCATCGCGTGGTCGTGGTGTGGAGCACGGCGGCGTGGTCCAACTGCCAGCAGACGTCGAATCTCGGCCGGTGTGAGGTCCACGAGGTCGGGTGTGTCCCGCTCGGTTCCCCCTTTTTCCGTTCCTGGCCGGCCAGGACGGCGAGGAAAGCGTGCGCGAGCATGGCGAGTGTGATGTGCCGGTACCAGCCCACGTAGCGGCGGACTTCGTACTGGTCCAGGCCGCATTCGTTCTTCGCGCTCTGGAAGCATTCCTCGACTTTCCAGCGGCAGCCGGCGATGCGTACGAGGTTGGCGACGGTGGCTTCCAGGGGTGCGCTGGCGAGGTAGTAGGCGATCTCGTCGGGCTTGGCGATGCTGCGGCAGGCCAGCATCCAGCGTTGCCGGGCGGGTTCGTTGCCGTCGAATTCCCGCACGGCGGGCAGGCGGGCTGCGGCCCAGTCGTAGAAGCGCTCGCCCTTCGCGCCGCTTCCTGCGGACAGCCGCTGCCAGGCTTCGGGCGGGGCCTGGCCGATGAGGTGGTCGATGCGCGGGCCGTGGACCTGCTGGGACTTGGGTACGGCGACGACGTAGGAGAGCTGAAGTTCCCCCACGATCACGGACAGCGAATGTTTACGCTGCGTGGGTGAGATCTTGGGCCGCCAGGGCCCTGGTCTCGATCGGGGTGACGTAGCCGTAGATTGGATGCTTGCGCAGACGGGTTCGGTTGTACTCGACCTCGATAAAGCGGAAGACGTCCGCGCGAGCAGCCTCGTGGGACTCCCAGACGGTGGTCCCGATCTCCGCTTTCAGTAAACCGAAAAAGCTTTCGGCTGCGGCGTTATCGTAACATGACCCGGTTCGTCCCATGCTCTGGCTCAGCTTCAACTCCCTTATCAGCTTGCGGTATTCACTCGACGTGTACTCCGATCCGCGATCCGAGTGTGCGATGCAGTCCTTCCTCAGGGCGCTGCGGCCGGCGGCCATCTTCAGGGCGTCGACAACAAGTTCGGCGCGATGGTGGTCGGCCATCGCGTACCCGATGACTTCGCGGGTCGCCAGGTCGATGACCGTCGCCAGATGCCACCAACCGGCGAGTGTGGGCAGATATGTGATGTCCGAGACCAGCTTCGTGCCGGGCTCGGCGGCGGTGAAGTCCCTCCCGACCAGGTCCGGCGACGGGGCCGCCTTGGTGTCGGCCTTGGTCAGGCTGCGGCGCTTGCGGCGGGTGATCCCGCGGATGTCGCGCTCCCGCATGATCCGCTCGACCTTCTTCCGATTGATCCGCCTGCCCCCGCGTCGCAGTTTCGCGGTCACCCGCGGGGCCCCGTAAGCCCCACGGGAATCGGCGTGGATCTGCCGGATCTCCCCGGCGAGCTCGTCCTCGGCCGCCTGGCGCACCTCGGCGGCGGGCCGCGCGGCAAGCCAGACGTAATACGCCGATCGCGCCACCTTCAACGCCCGGCACAGCAGACTCACGCCGTAGCCGCCGGGATTGTCCTCGGATGCCTTCTCCGCGTCGATGAACCGGTAGCGCGCGGCTACTTCGTCTTCTGCTGCGCGAAGAAGGCGGTCGCTTTTCCCAGCACCTCGATCGTCTGTTCCTGCTCGCGGACCTTGCGTCGCAGCCGGACCAGTTCCTCCCGCTCAGCGGTGGTCAACACCCCGGCCGGCCCCTCGCCCCGATCGATCCCGGCCTGCCTGACCCAGCCCCGCAGGCCCTCGGAACTCACCCCGAGCTCTCGCGCGACCTCCGTCACCGTCCGCCCGGAGGAACGGACGAGATCGACGGCGTCCTTCTTGAACTCCGCCGTGTACCGCTTGCTCGTGTTGCTCTTCTTACTCACTACCTGGACTGCTTCCTCCGGGACCCATACGTCCCAGTATCAAGCTGTCCTGACATCGGGGGGAACTTCATCACCTCGACCTACGCCTCTTGGGCCAACCCCATCGAAGCCCACTTCGGACCGCTGAGGCAGTTCACCATCGCCAACTCCAACCACCCCAACCACACCGTGCAGACACGAGCCCTGCACGCCTATCTATGCTGGCGCAACGCCAACGCCCGCCACCGCGACGTCCTGGCCGCCGAACGCAAGGAACGCGCCCGCATCCGAAGCGAGAAGGGCATCCGTTGGGGCGGACGCCCCCTCAACACCGCAGCCTGACCAACCGCGAACTTACACAGCCACAGCGCATCATCGGTCCGCTCGTGGCCAAGCGCGGACGACCGAAGCGTTGTGAAGATGATCTCGGCTGGGCAGACCCGGAGCCCCGAACGGGGCCGGTTCAGGAGAAGGACGGCGCCAGAGGAGAATGACTCAGGAGGCGGACGGCTCGATCTCCCCCGCGAAGACGATGACCTGGTCGATGAGGCTCCGCCGCAGATGGACGACGTCCGTTCCCGCCAGGCGGGGGCCTCCATCCGGCGTCGTGAAGACCCACTGGTACCGGGCCCACTCGTCCGGCATGTCCACCGCCGAACAGCGCACCATCGTGCCGGTCCCCGCGGGGTGGCGCCGGATGTCCAGCACGAACCGCTCGACCGCCTCGATCCCCTCACTGCGGCCCAACGGTCCCCAGAAGACCACGTCCGAGGTTAGGGCCTGGGAGAGCAGCGCAGTCACATAGCTGTCGTCCGAGGCGTTGAACGCGGAGATGAACGTGTCGATCGCGGACCGCGCGGTCTCTTCCTGCATGCACCATTAATACCAGTCGCCTCGCGGACCGCGCTCGTCCCGTGAGCCGTCTCCCGACCACGGTGAACCATCCCGGTCACAGCACTAGCGACCGGGGAAGCTACGCGACTGCCACCGCGAGCCGCCCCGGGGCGACGTACGCACGGATCGTCGCGCTCGACCTGGTCGCCGAGGCCGAGCAGCATGCCCAGTAGGGCAGTATTGAGCAGGCGTGCACCACCTGGAGCCGGGCCATCGACACCATGGCCGGAGTGAAGTCCGCCCGCACCCTCAATGCCGTCCGCTCACTCCGCTCCGACCTGCGCCCGTACCGGGCTCGGGGTGTGCGGTGCGCCGCCGAGCTCGACGAGCACGCCCGCCTTTTCCTCGCCTCCCACCCGAACTGACCGTCGCACGGTGCCGCAAGCCCTCGACCAACTCGTCAGCAGAGTTCGTGAGTTGATCGACCAACTCGCACCGGGCCAGCGACCCCGCCACCGCAAACTCGCGGTCGAAAACATCATCTGGGCCTCCGTCCTGGACCAGCGCGGGCTGCCCGCCTCGCTGATCGCCCACCTCTTCCGCGTCGGCGAGAACCAGATGCGCACCCTCCTCCAGCAGACCCGCCCCCTGCTACAGCGACACGGCCACCACAGCGACCCGCTCCCGGTCCGTCTTATCGACCCCAGCGAACTCGCCCGCTACGTCATACACGCAACGACAACAGACGATTGACCCGACACGCACCAGTAATTTCTCGACGGCCCCTCGCACAACACGCCGGTTTCGAGAGGACTTTTGCGAACGTCGGCCTGCGGAAACGTGATCGCTTTCGGGGCTGTCGCAGAACTCTCACAGATGGTCATTTCTGCGAACCACACGAGCTACATCCGGGTACGCGCGTACGTGTGCAGCGCGTCGCGGACGAACGTCGCCCCCGCCTCGTCGTCGTACATGGCGGCGAAGCGGGGGTCGTCGACGAACATGTCCCCAATGCCGTTCACCATCTCGATTGAGCGCTCCCGGTCGCCCTCGGCGGTGGGGGTGCCCGGGATCTGGCTCAGCCACTGGACGTGCCGGGCAGCCAGTGACTGAGCGTGTTCCGATGCCGGCGAATCCCCGGCCTTCACCGCGGCGATCCATGCGGCAACGAGGTCTTCGGTGTCCTGCTTCCAGGCCCGCTGCTGGTCGAGACTCTTGCCATGCCACCAGTCGTTGCTCACTTGGAACGCGCGCTCGCCCCAACGTGAGATCACCTCGTCCTTGTAGTGGTCGTTGAACCCCGCCAACATGACATCCATCCGCGGTTCCACCCCCGCCTGCATGGCCTCCAGCGTGTGACGCACAGAGTGGATCTGCCGTTCGATGCGGTCCCGTTCCTCTTCCAACGCGGCAATGTGGGCGCGGAGTCCGTCGAGTGAGTCCACCTCCTCGGCCAGGACTTCGGCGATGGCCGACAAGCCCATGCCGAGCCGACGCATGAGCAGGATCCGCTGTAGCCGGGCGACCGCGGCGGGGTTGTAGTAGCGGTACCCGTTCGCGCCGACCCGGGACGGGGCCAAGAGCCCGAAACGGTCGTAGTGACGCAGGGTCCGGCTGGTGATGCCGGCCCTCGCCGCGAGCTCCTGGATCGTCCACTCCATTGTTCCATTGTCACCCGCGGCGCAGCGTGGTCGCGATGATCTCCGAGGCGTCGGCGAGCAGGGCCTGCGCCGCCGTCTGCCCGGTCGCCGCCAGGTAGGTGTCGACCAGCCGGTTGCCCGCGGCGTACCCCGCGCCCATCGGCAATCCCACCGGGGCGACGCCGAGGTGCTCCGCGCCGGGGTCGCCGTGCACCCAGGCGGTGAAGTTCTGCATGCCTGTCACGTCGAGCCCGGTGAGCACCTTGGCAAAGACCTCGTCGTCGTGCAGGTGCGGCACGCCGATGCGGGCGGGGCCAAGCTCGTCGCCGTAGAGCTGTCGGGCGAAGGCGTCGGCCAGGCCCTCGCCGACGATGTGCTCGCCGACCGTGACGGTCATCGGGTCCCACATGACCCCGCCCGGGCTCCAACGCAGGTTGTGATTGAGCTCGTGCACGGCGGTGGCCTCCAGCCGCTCCACGTTCTCGGGGAAGGGCCAGAACGTGATGGCGATGTTGCCCGAGATGCCGCCGAACCCGGTCAATCCTTGGCAGGGACCCATGAAGTGTTCGTCACCCGGATCGCCGAGGACGAACAGCACGGTGATGTCCGGGGCCTCCAGCCCCGGCGTCGCCTCCAGCAGTACGGCGAGAGCGTTGTCGAGCGCGCGTTGCATCCGCTCCCAGGCCCCGGCCGCCGCCAGGGTCTCGAGCGCGTCGAGGCAACGCTCCTCGTCGCGGTCGATGGGGAACCCGGACGATTGGAGGTGTACGGCTACCAGGTCGAGCTCGCCTGGGTGGTAGCGGTACATGCCCGCGTTGGCCTCCAGCATCGAACGCAGCAGGTCAACGCGGTCCGCGACCGGGGCCAGCAGGATCTGCCGCATAGCGGAGTAGGTGTCAAGAACAGTGATCGACATGGCCCCGATGCTAGAAGTTGACGCAGCGTCAAGGTCAAACCAGCGGCGCTCTTCGTCGAGATACAGCCGGGCATGCCCCCCCCGTTACCTTTTTCGTGGCCCCGCAATGGGGCTCCCGGCCTCCGGGCCCGGCATGACTGTCTCCCCCTGTCGTACGCATGATCCGGGGGGTGGTGTCACCGGGCACCGGAGGCACCAGTAGACCGCTGATTAGGGGCACGACCGCCGGCCCGGCGACGGGTACGGCAGGCCTTCGTAACGTGGATGCCGGCATCTGGTGCCGTACGTGAGGCCGGGACACGAGCGCGTCAGCGGAGGCTGTTGGTGATCGAGATCAGCGAGGTAGCCGTCTTCCTCGGCCTGGACGTCGGCAAGGGCGAACACCACGGGCGGGGCCTGACCCCGGCCGGCAAGACCGTCTTCGACAAGCGGCTGCCCAACAGCGAGCCCAAGCTGCGGGCCCTGTTCGACAAGCTGAGCGCGAAGTACGGCACCGTGCTGCTGGTCGTCGACCAGCCCGCCAACATCGGCGCCCTGCCGCTGGCCGTCGCCCGCGACGCGGGCTGCCTGGTCGCCTACCTGCCCGGCCTGACCATGCGCCGGATCGCCGACCTCTACCCCGGCGAGGCCAAGACCGACGCCCGCGACGCGTTCATCATCGCCGACGCCGCCCGCACCATGCCCCACACCCTGCGCGTCCTGGCCGCCACCGACGAGACCATCGCCGAGCTCGACATGCTTGCCGGATACGACGACGACCTCGCCGGCGAGGTCACCCGCACCGCCAACCGGCTGCGCGGCCTGCTCACCCAGATCCACCCCGCGCTGGAACGGGTCCTGGGCCCGCGCATCCAGCGCCCGGCCGTCCTCACCATCTTGGAGCGATACGGCTCCCCGGCCCTGATCCGCAAAGCCGGACGCCGCCGCCTGATCACCCTGATCCGACCCCAGGCACCAAGGATGGCCGAGCGCCTGGTCGAGGACATCTTCACCGCCCTCGACGAGCAGACCGTCGTCGTCGCGGGCACCGGCGCAGCCACCACGATCGTGCCCGGCCTCGCCGCCCAACTGTGCGCCCACCTCACGCAACGCGCCGCCCTGGAACGGCAGATCGCCGACCTCCTGGAGGCCCACCCTCTTTCCAAACTCCTGACGTCGATGCCGGGGATAGGCGTCAGGACCGGCACGCGCATCCTCATCGACGTCGGCGACGCCAGCACCTTCGCCACCTCCGGCCACCTCGCCGCCTACGCCGGCCTGGCCCCCGCCTCCCGCGTCTCCGGATCCTCCATCCGCGGCGAACAACCCTCCCGACGCGGAAACAAGCAGCTCAAACGGGCCTTCTTCCTAGCCGCGTTCGCCTCCCTTGCCGACCCGGCCTCCCGCACCTACTACGACCGCAAACGCGCCCAGGGCAAAACCCACACCCAAGCGCTCCTCTGCCTCGCCCGACGCCGTATCGACGTCCTGTTCGCCATGCTCCGCGACGGCACCTTCTACGAATCACGACCCGCATCAGCCGCCTGATCTGGAACGCAAGGCCAGTCAGCCTCTACGGGGAGAACTCCTGCACACGCGGGCATGAAGCCGCAACGTCCGGCGGATCTGCCTAGCCCAACTCCAACTCCCCGACCTTCTCATCCCCGCTCATCTCCCCCGTCGGCCGGAACCCGAGCCCCAGGTAGAAACCCTCGGGGCCGTCCTCGCCCGGGTGCCAGGTGGTGGTCAGGCGGGTGCCACCGCGGCGGCGGATTTCAGCGGCCACGGACTCGACCGCGAAGCGGCCATAGCCGCGACCCTGTTCACCGGCCGCGATGTTGAGCCGCCACAGGCCCGAGCGGATGTCTGTGCCCTTGCCGTCGCCCGCGAAGTCGATGTCGAGGAAGGCCATGAGGAAGCCGACGGGCCGGTCGCCGTCGAAGATGACGCGGGGCCAAGCTATGCCGGGGTACACGTACGCCTCGGCGAGGGACTTCACGACCGGCGCCACCAGGTGTTCCTGGTCAGGGCGAACCTTCAGGCCGATCGCGACATCGAAGTTGGCGGCAGTGACCGTTGCCAGGCGGAGCGTAGTCGTCATGCAGGAACCGTAAGCCAGCGGATCAAGTGGTTTTCCCAGCGCCGCACCCCTCCCGCAGACGGCCACATCGCCGTCCTCTTCCCGGCTCCACGCCGTGGTCCACAACGCTCGGCTTTGGGCCGAACACCGCAACCCGACACTTGACGAAAGAGATAGGGGCCCCCAGGCCCGTCGCGACCGGCGGTTCGCCGCTGCGATTGACTCACACAACTTGGTCAGCCGCTGTTCCAGCGTGCGCAGCTCTCGGTCTTGCGGTCTGCGGTGAACAGCATCCACCACTGCGCCCCGCCGTCGCCAAGACGCGCTGCTGCCACGTGCCTTTCGGCAGCGCAGCGCGACTACCTGCACAGAGACTTGACAGCCTCGTGTTTTCGGTGCCCACCATCATCCGGCGGAGGCTACCGGCGGCCACTGACACCGCCGGGCATGCCGGCGAGGGCGTGGAACACGGGGTGCAACACGCGGCTGAGGGCCGCCGGGTGTGGGTGTCTGCGCAGGTCAGGGGTGCAACGCGCAGGCGTGTTGCGGTACCGGGCATCCGCGTTGCAGTCGATCAAGCCCTCGGAGGCAATCGAGGTGCGGTTCGGCACGAGCCGGGCCAGAGCCGTCGACGCCCTGCCCGCCGCACGAACCGAGGTCGACTGGGAGAGCGGCGTAGCGTCGGCAAAGGCCGGCGCTCCCCGCTCGCCTCCATTCGTCCGGCACCGGAGGCGACACCGGTCTGAACCGGCAATCACCGGCGCGGCGGCACGATCCTGCCCGGGAGGGGTCGGATGAGGAGGGACCTCTCTCCTGCAGAGAGAGGTGTCGCTGCCGGGGCGGTGCTGACCCAGGGGGTGTGACCTGCCCGAACACCGCCGCCCGCTCCGGACCCCGGCAACCTGTTGGGCGCCTCGTTGCGCACCCCGTTGCGCGACTCGTCAGCACCACCGTTGCGCAACCCGTTGCACGACCTCGGCCGGACAGCAGCCCTGCCCGGCGCGCCGAACGGGACGAAGGCGGCCGGATGTCCGGGGCCATGGGCAGGTCGAGATGGGGCCGGCGCCTGCTGACCCAATCACTGACCCGCCGCCCACTCAGCCGTGTTCGTTCGTGTGGTTGTGGTCGGGGCTGGCTCATGTCCCGCTACGGTGCTCGGTATGAGCGAGCCTTTCTCCCAGGGCGAGGACCATCCGGCGTGCGGGATCTGCCCGTCGAAGCGGCTGCCGCGCGAGGAGTTCGTGGTCTACGACCGGCCGTCCTGGGAGTGCCCGTTCGATCCGGCCGACGGCTTTCGGTACACCGCCGACCGGACCCCGGCGTGCGTCCATCCGCACAAGGTGGGACTGGAGCCGGACCGGATCGCCCCGCCGCCGAAGACTGAGACGGCCGTCGACGAGCCGGAGGTTATGCCGCGGCGGCGGAGAGGATGGCGGCTTTCCTTCCTCGCTCGGTGACGCCGATCTGCGCGTACACCTCATCGAGGATCCGGCGGCGGCGCTCGGTCTCGGCCGCGTCGATCCAGAACCGTTCGCTCACCGGCCCCCACGCGGCCCGGTACGCCTGGTGGGTGTAGTCGCCGTGGATCCAGGTTCCGCCGGCCATCCTGTCCTCCATGTCGGTCATGTGGACGAACTTGATGCCGGTGCGGTCCTGTATCCGGGAGAGCAGGGTGAACTGGGCGCACAGGGCATGCGACATGACGTCAACCGGAACTGGCAGCGGGAGCTCCGCCCGCTTCTCGTCGTAGCCGGTGAGCTCGTACATGGCGGACTTGAGCGCCATGGCGCGGGTGGTCTCGGTGAACAGGGCGGGCGCGTCGGCGACGGCGTCGTAGTCGAGGATGATCGGGTAGCCGTAGAAGTCGTCCCAGTCGCTGCTGTACTTCGCGCAGCCCTCCCACAGCCGGCCGAACTCGGGGTCGGCCTGCCAGGCGTCCAGGATCTGCCGGGCCCGGACCGCGACGGCGGCGGGCTCGATGACGGTGGTCATGGTGGTGCCCCTCTCGTGTCGGATCGAGTGGTGCTGTCCGCCCGGGGTCCGGGCGGGGCGATACGCCGCGCACCCGGGGACCGTGGTCCCGCCCGGGCACGCGGCAGCTTCAGGAAGCCCCCGTGGCGGGCGGGGGCTGTGCGAGCCGGTCCAGCCGCCCGTACAAGGCGCGGACCAGCCGGGCGCGGCCCTGGGCGCAGCGCAGGGTGCCTTCCGCCGGCGCGGACAGCCGCCGTTCCGCCTCGGCAAGCACCACCTCGGCGAGTGCCCGTCGGCCGCTGTCCTTCGGCAGCCGGTCGGCGTGCCGCTGGACGTCGGAGGCGACGGCGCGTGCGTGCCCGGTGAGTTGTAGGGCGATCTGCGCGTAGTCGCGGGGCTGTATGTCCGGGTCGGTCCACGCCAGCACGGCCGCGACGAGGCATTCGTACGGTTCGCGGTCGAGCGGGAGCTCCGCCTCGATCAGCCCGTCGGGGTCGTACAGGACCGTGTGCGTGCTGCTCATCAGGGCCTCGCTGCAGTGGGCGTGGGCGCGTGCGGAAGCGGCCGGTCGGCGCCGGTGTGCCCGATCGCCTGGTGTTGGCCGTATCCCGACCGTATGGAGGGACGGGATGCGGTAGGACTGACCGTGAGTACGGGTTTCGGTGCGCAGGGCGACCGGGGAGCAGACCGGTATGGGCAGGCCTCGACGGACATCGGCGGGAGCGATCACGGGCTTCGTGCTGCGCCTGGCTCGCGAGAGCATCCCGCGTACGCAGGTGGCGATGGCCGAGGCCCTGGGCGTGGACGTCGACACGTTGCAGGGCTGGGAGTCGGGGCGGCGCCCGCTGGCGAACATGAGGGCCGGGGCGCTGCTGGAGCTGCGGCGGCGGTTGCCCGCGCTCGGTGCGGATGCGGGTCTGGTGCGGTGGCTGGACGCGGCGATGGACGCGGACCGCATCGTCGCGGCCGGGCTCGACGACGGGGGTGGACCGCATCCGCTGGCCGGGTGGGTGCACACCCGGGACACCGCGCACATGCTGGCCTGGGCGTTGAACGGGACCACTCCGCCGGCCCTCGCCGGACGGTTACCCGGGCCCCGTCGCGGGCCGGTCGCCCCTTCCCCGCAACTGGCTACGGGTGACCGGGCAGTGTTCTTCAACCGGCTGCGCGCCACCACCGAGCACGCCGCCCGGCAGGGCGAGGGCGGCGTGCTGCTGCACCGCCAGGCGCTCTACCTCGCCTCCTACCACCGCAGCCCGGACGCGGCCGCGTGGACCGCGCACACCCTCCACGGGCGGCGCGACGTCCTCGCCCGCCGGGGCTGGTCACCGCAGTGGGCCGCCGCCCGCTCCACCGCGACCGCCCTGGCCCGGCTCGGTGACCCGCAGCCGCTGCTCGACTTCATCGACCGCGCCCTGGCCGACGACGACACCGCCGAGGCGGCGAACCTGAACTACTGGGCGCTGTGGCTGGGTGCGCTGCCCGTCCCGCAGAGCGACGACACGTTCATGTGCGACCGGGGCCTGGCCGGCTGGGACGCGCTGACCCTGCTGCGCGGCCTCGCCACGGGTCTGGTCGACGCACCCGGCTTCGTCGACCTGTACGCGCACTCCCTGCACGCGCTCCTTGCCGTGGCCCCGTGGCTACCGCAGGCGGCCGGCCCGCTCTCCTCCCCACTGCGCGAGCGCACGGCCCAACTACTGGACGGCGTTCACCTTTCGGCACGATCACGCCGGGAGCTGGGCAGGGTCCATTACGTTCTCGACAACAACCGCACCTGAGCAACCGGAGGCATGCATGTCGGACGACACCACCAAGGGCACCGCGGGCTTCATCTTCGAGATGGGCGTGCTCAAGCGCTCCGCCCGCACCGGCTGGTGGTTCACCGGCAACAAGAACCCCGAGTCGGTTGCCGAGCACTCCTTCCGCGTCGGAATCATCGGCTCGGTCCTCGCCATGATGGAAGGCGCCGACCCGGCCCGGGTCGCGCTGATGTGCCTGTTCCACGACAGCCAGGAAACCCGCGTCGGCGACATCCCGCACATCGGCCGCCGCTACCTGCGGGCCGCCCCGAACGGCGAGGTGACCGCGGACCAGGTCTCAAGCGCTCACCCGGCCGTCCGTACCGGGGTGCAGAGCGCGGTCGACGAGTACGAGGCCGGCGAAACCCCGGAGGCGGTCGTCGCCCGCGACGCGGACAAGCTCGAGTGCCTGGTGCAAGCGGTGGAGTACCGGGAACAGGGCTACACCCTCACTCAGAACTGGATCGACACCAGCCTCGCGTCACTCAACACGCCGTCCGCGAAGGCCCTCGCCGAGGCCGCGCTGTCCATGCCGTCGCTGGAGTGGCAGCAGAATTACCTCCGATAGCCCGACCCAACCGGCCGGTTCAGCCCGCCCAGAGCTGTGTCGCCGGGGCCCGCACCCTCTGGGGTGGCGCGGGCCCCAGCGTGAGGGGCAGCAGCCCAGGTCGTCCTGTCACAGACCGCCGACTGCACTTTCTCTGTCTACGGGCCCGGTGGCACCCCGGCGACCTGCAAAGAGCAGTGTGACTACGGCTGTCACCCGTCCGGGCGGTCGCGCGGCCATCGGCGAACCGGGCCGCCGTACCGCGTCGTCATCGGGGGCATGCGTATCGACGAGCAGCACATCACCGAGCCGGGCCTCGTGGCCTGGACGTCACCGCCGCCGACGAGGACACCATCCGTGCGGTGATGGACAGCTTGCAGCAGCGGTGGGCCACCTCCGGCATCACTCCGGTGTGGCGGCTCCAGGAGAGGCGGGCGTGAGGGCGCGGGTGTACGCGGACATCCGACGCCATGGCACCGCGGAGTAGATAGTGAGGAGCACCCGCTCGGTGTCCGGCTGGGGGTGTTTATGAGCGACGCCAAGAGCCGCCGCGACAGGCTCACCGGGCCCAGCGCGCCGCCCTCACAAAGCTGGGTATGGAGTGGGCGTGACATCGTCGATGGCCGGGAACTGAACCGGACCGACAGGAGACCCCAGGACGTCTTGGCGTTCCGGGGTCTCGTTGGCGCTTGTCGGTGTGCACGTTCGGGCGGCCGGGCGGGAGGTCTGCACGGGGGCGAGCCAGATTCGCCGCCGGCTCGCACCTTCCGGCGGCTGGCGTGCAGAGTCTGCCCTGGCCCGGGCGCTACTACGGAACGAGCAGGTAGAAGGGCTTGTAGTCTCCGCCCTTCTCCCAGTTCGTGGTCACGACCAGGATGGTGTCCTTCTGGTTGCCGCACTGAGGGTTGACGCCAGGCTCGACGTAGATCTGGCCCGGGTATCCGCCCGTGGTCAAGGTGGCGACCGGTGTCAGCTCGGAAACGTCCAGACGGGAGTCCTCCAGCTGGACGCAGAAGCGCCCTGCGGCGGGCGCCCGGGTCACCGACTTGATCCCCTTGGCTCGGTCCACGCTTCCGTCCGCGTTGACCAGAGCGGATGCCTGAGCGTAGGGAGCGGTCACCCGCCCAGCAGTGACCGCCAGGGCCACTCCTCCCGTTGCCACCGCCACGACACCGAGTGCCGCACCCACCCAGGCGGCGCGACGCACGTTCTTGTTCCTCAGCATCCCCGCAGCGCGCTTACGCCCCTGGCCGCTTTCGTCGGGTCCGAAGTTCATGCCGCTCTCCTTCGACGCCTATGCGTCAACACATAGGCAGAAGTACCTACTTGGGCGCTTTGCCCTTGCATGCGGGATATTCGCACCACTTGCGCCCAACATGCCCGGCAAACACCCCGTGATCACCCGAACGTGTCGGGCAGCGGGTGAAGCGTCCCGGCCCCGGCAGCCACAGGTACTGAAGCCATCTGCCATGCAGGCACTTGTCGTGGGGGAAGAGACCACGGCCGCCCCGGGGGGTGGTCTCTTCGACCGCCAGCGCGCCGAGCGGGAGAGACCCGGATGCAGCCGCTGGCCGACTGCCGGAATCGTGGCGTACTGCGAGCACATGGGCGTGTCCAAGGACACGCTCCTGTCGTACCTGCAGGTCGATCGGAAGCAGAGCCGGGTGGCCGGGCCCCAGGACGACGACCGGGCGCACCTGGCCGGCTTTGCTAGGCGTCCCCGGGGTGTTCTCCGCGCCCCTGCGCTGGGGACGCTGCACGGCCGTGGTCGGCGCCAGGCGGAGGCTGCGCAGCAGCCCGAGGAAGACCCGCAGAAGCTGTTCACCGAGGCGTGCCTGCACGGGCTGCGCGCCAAGCTCTGCGACGACGTCAATTCCCTGGACAGCTACCTCCCGCCACAGGTGGCGGCGATGGCGCGCAAGGTGGCCGATGCCCTCGAAGTGCCGCAGCCAGCCGCCGTGTGACAGCCGCTGGCTGCGGTCACGGGTGGGCGGCCGGGAAGGCTTCGGTGAGACTTTCCAGGCGTTCATACAGGGCGCGCACCATCCGGGCGCGGTTCTGGACACAGCGCCCGGTGCCCTCCAGCGTCGTGGACAGCCGGCCTTCCGCCTCTTTCGTCGGGTGGTGCGCACCTGGTGCGGTGCGCGTGGTGCGCACCAGAGTGGAGCCCACCGTCAGGCGATGCGCGCCGGAGAGTGGAGCCGCGGGTGGTGTCCACTCGGTGGACTGACCGGATGCCGAACACCGCGCAGTGACTCGGTGGACGATGCTCGGCATCGTCACCACAGCCAGGCGTTGGAGTGCCGCACCCGGGACAGGGCGCGGGCATCTCGGCGCGCGGCCGCGTTGCCGATGCGGTTCTGTCGGGGCCGGGGCCGGCGCGACTGCCCGGTGATGAAGCGGCGGCGTCCGGCGTCCTGAAGCCGCCGTCGCTGCTTGCGCAGTTCCTGCTTCTTCTCCGCCTTCGACTTCGGTGTCCGGGGCCGTTTCCAGATCGGCTCCCACAGCACAGGCTCATCAAGCACGGCATTCAGCTCCGGGGCGGCTTCGCGTGCGCGGGCGAGGATGTCATCGAAACTGGGTTCTTCCGGTGTGCTCACGCAACTCCTCCTGGGGTCCGGCGCTTGAACGCGCCGCGCATCACGTACACCACGGCGACGGTTTCGACGGCGGCCAGGGCGACGTCGACGGCTGGTTCGCGCCCGCGCCCACACTGCCGCGGCCGCCACCCGCGCCCGCTCCGCCAACCGGTCGATGACGTCGGCACCGTAGGCCCGGATCGCCGAGGCCCGCCATCGCTCACGCAGCTCGGTCAGCGACAACAGCACCGTGCGCTTCGGCGGGCGCGTCCGGTCGGCGGCCTGGCAGTCCAGCGCGTAGGAGGCCCGCTCCCCCGGCGGGTGCCCCTGCTTCTCCTCGTAGTCGGCCACGAGGACAGACATCGCGTCGGCGATCTGCTGACGGCGGGTCGACTGCCAGCCGATGAGCCGCTGGTCGATGCCGGCAATCTCCATGACCGGCCGTCGGCCGGGCGTCGCCTCGCGCGGCTCCCACGCTGTAGGGTCCACGTCTTCGTGCGCACCGCTTCCTGCGGAAACGCCGGAATCCAGGCTCGATGCGCACTCGTTCCGTCGGCCGGGCGTGCGCAATCCTTTGGTGCCGCGGTTGCTCGTCGGAGACGCGGCCTCGGCATCGGCGCAGGTCGGGGGTCCCAGCAGGTTTCGCCGAGAAGACAAACGAAGTAGCCCCTGACCTGCGCCTGCTTGGGGGGGGTGAGCGCTGGTTTGCGGCCGCTGCAGGCGCCGCGATGTCTGGCCGCGGGCCTCCCGGTGGTCCGCGACGCGCGGCTACACGGAGATCGCCCCGGGCTGCACGGTCATCGCCGACCCCTCCGGCCCTGCGTGGCCGCTTGAGCGTCAGGGCCTCGGTGTGAGGTCGTCGGAACGGCCAGCCTCGAGTCGTGACCACTGAGGGATGGGGCGTCCGTTGCTCCGCAGTCGGACGTGATCGGCGGGCGTGCCCTGAACGCGGGGCCAGCCGGAGGGCGAGTCTTCCCACAGCTCCTGACGTCCGTACACGGTGAGGTCCATGAGTGCATAGCTGTAGTCCATGGCCTCTACGCCGCGCAGGGTCGTCCAGTAGGTCTCGAAGATGCGGTCGCCGTCCCGTAGGTAGCACACGAGGTGCATCATGCCGACATGGCGTCCGACCAGAAGCACGTCCTGGGAGGGGACTGCCGAGTACCACGGCACGTCCCAGCCCATGAAGTCGCGGTAGCGGCGGCTTGCCTCGTAGGGGCCCTGGCAGAAGACCGCGTAGGTGATGTCGCGCGAGTGAAGGTAGGACAGCTCCTCAACCTGGGTGGTGACCCACGTGCAGCCTTCGCACTGCTCGGCCGCGGGGTGGCCGTGGTGCCACATGAAGTAGTAGGCGATGAGCTGGCCGCGCCCTTCGAACGCTTCGAGCAGAGTGACCGGCCCGTCGGGCCCCGTCAGCTCGAGATCGGCGGCCACCTCGACCATGGGCAGGCGCCGTCGGGCCGCAGCGATCGCGTCACCTTCCCGGGTGTGCGCCTTCTCCCGCACCCGCAGCTTGTCCAGTTCTGCCTGGAAGGTGGCCCGGTCGGCCACCGCCGGCAACGCCGACGCGCGGTCGGCCGTCCTGTTCTCCTGATCAGTCATGACCTTGTCCTTTCGTCCCTTCGCCGGCCGGCGTCCGCTGCCAAGGCGAACATGACGTCGTCACTTGCTCTGCTCAGCCTGTTTCGCCAGGCATGGTCACCGACTCCGAGCGAGTCGTAGAGGGACTCCAGGATCACATCCTTATCGATCACCGGAAGGCTGAGGCGCCTGGCCAGACTCCGTGCCAGGGTGCTCTTCCCGCTGCCCGGTAGACCTGAGATGACCACGAACGCGACGCTACTCACAGGGGTCAGTATCTCGACGCCATCAAAGGCAGGCCAACTCGGCCGCTCAGTCTCACCCATGCACTGACGTCCATCCCTCCTGAACAATTCCGAGCCCGTCGACCTCCAACTGCTGCCCAAAGTGCCGGACAAACGCTGCTAGTGAAAGCGCGCAGCAAGCAGCTGACCAGCACAGACCCGCACCGACCCTTTAGATGCCGGAGACCATCACCAACACCACACCACCGTTATCAACGAACCCTGAACATCCCCAGGCCAGACACCCCGTCACCACTGCCACAGACACCCAGGAAGCACCCACCCACTTATCAAAAAACCTTCAACACCCCAGCTCAAGCACGCCCACCACACCAACTACGAACCCTGGATCACATGTTCACCCACACCGCGACGGCGATTCCCTTCACGTCGGCGGCCAGCGCCTGGAGGCGGTTGTCGAGCAGGTGCCCCACCTTCCCCGCCAGGACCACGTGCAGCCGCGGGAAGATCTTGGACCGGGTGTAGCGGTGGCGCTGCCAGAACGGGTACGTCCCGCCGATCGTGCCGCGGGCGCCCTCCCAGACCCGGTGCCCGGCGTAGCGCTCGTAGTCCCAGACCTCCTTGGCGAGCCGGGCCTGCGACATGCTGCCGTTGTCGAGCTCGAAGAGGCGGACCTCGCTGGTCCTGGTCGGCAGCGCGAGGACCGCGTCAGCGCACGAAGCGGCAGCGAGATGCGCCCGAGGCGGCGGGGGCCGTTGTCCCCCTGCCCGCCGTCACCTGGCGCACCATCAGTGTCTAGCCGAGGGGGTTGGTCGTGTCCCGCAGGGTGGCCAGGGCCGGGGCGTACATGCGGGCCTTGATGGTGCCGAGGGTGTCGCCCGCCTTGCCGGCGTGTGCCTGGGCGATCTCGATGGCGGTGGTGCGGATGGCGTCCTCGTCGACTGCGCGGTCGACGATGCCGGCGGCCTGCGCGTCGCCCCCGCCGTAGCGGCGGGCGGTGAGCATCGCCTCGTGGGCGGACTGCGGTGCCAGCCGGGACTGGATGAGGGCGGACATGCCCTGGGTGAAGGGGATGTTGATGTCTGCTTCGGGCAGGCACCAGTAGCCGCGATCGGTGCGCATCACGCGGAAGTCGTGTGCCAGGGAGAACATCGCACCGGCCGCGAAGGTGTGCCCCTGCAGGGCTGCCACGGTGATCAGCGGCAGGGACAGCATCCGCGCGAAGAGCTCGTGGACGGAGATGACGTAGTCCTGGTGCTGGTCGGCGTGGGCGAACAGCCAGTCCAGGTCCAGGCCGTTGGAGTAGAACTTCCCCGTGGCGGCGGTCACCAGGGCACGCGGCCCGTTGGCCTTCTCCACCTCGTCCAGCGCGGCGTTGGCAGAGGCGATCCAGTCGGGGTGGAAGCGGTTCTCGCCGTCTCCGAGGTCGAGGACGAAGACGTTGTCCTGGCGGTCAAGCGTGGGCATAGCGGATCCTTCAGAGTGGGCAAGCGGATGGGATCGGTGGGGTGGCAGGTCACGGAGGTGGCGCGTGACCGGGATCGGGCCGGTTACGCAGCGCGCAGACCAGCCGTGAGCCGCCCGGCATGTGTCGGTTCACGCATCGGCCTTCGGCCCCTTCGCGTCCTGGGCGAGAGCGACCAGGTCGGTGAAGCGGATGACGGATCCGCCGGCGCCCCAGCTCCCTTCGGGCTGCTCGTGGATGAGCACCCACACCCGCAGTGCGTCCGCTTCGGAGAGCCCGGCTGCCTTCAGGACCACGGAGGTCGCATCGGCGACCACACCCGCTTTGCGGCGCTCGGACAGAGCGCCCTGCGGAACGGTCACTTCCACCAGGAAGCGTGGAGCGGCGTCCTCGGCGGTGGTCTGCGCGCCTTCGGGCAGCTCGTTCAGATAGCTCCACGCCTGGGCCCTGAAAAACGGCGTGTCCGGCGCCCCTTCCCAACGCAGCAATACGCCGGCCAGGGCGCCCTGGACGCTTTCACGACCTTCTGACGTGAGAGACCCGCGGGGAACGGTGAGCTGGATCATCGGCATGGCAGGCCCTCCCTCGGTGTCGACCATCACGAGATTTATGACAGTCGTTATAGGCGGGGCTCACGCTAGACTATGACGATCGTTATAACCAGAGGGGAGCGCGGATGCCAAAGCCGAGCCCGCAGGCCCGCGACCGGATCGTCGCCGGCGCAGCCGACATGATCAGCAGACGCGGGCTGAACGCCACCAGCATTCGCGACCTGGCCAAGCACGCCAAGGCGCCGCTCGGGTCCACGTACCACTACTTCCCCGACGGCAAGCCGCAACTGGCCACCGAGGCCGTCCGCTACGCGGGCGAGACGGTTGCCCGCGCACTGCGCGAGGAGTTCGAGGCAGGCCCGGTCGCCGGACTGCGCGCCTTCCTCGCCCTGTGGCGCGACATCGTCGTCACCACCGACTTCCGTGCCGGCTGCCCGGTGCTCGCGGTCGCCATCGAGGAGCCCCCGGCCGATGAGGTCCCCGCCGCTCTCGACGCGGCCGCCGAGGTCTTCGACGGCTGGGAAACCCTCCTTGCCGACTCACTGCGCCGGCACGGAGCGGATGCCGGACAGGCCGCTCAACTCGCCACCCTCATCGTCGCGTCGGTCGAGGGCACCATCGCGATGTGCCGCGCCAAACGAAGCGCCCAGCCCTTCGACCACACCGCCGAGCAGCTCCACGCACTCGTCCTCCAGGCGATCGACCGCTGACCCAAGGAACCTGTCCGGACCTGCGAGCCCATCAACAGACTTGGCAAGCGTGCAGGTGAGTCATTCGGTGTAGCGACGGCAGCGCTGAGGCAACGAGAGCGGACGCCGACTGGCTGTCGTCAACGAGCGGCCGCCCCCTGGGGTGCCTACCGTGATGACGGTCGGCGAAGCGTCGCTTGACGGCCCGTAGAGGAGACCCGACGGGAAGGGCGAGTGTTGCCTTCGAGTGCCGGTCGGTTCGGGGGCGAACGGAGAGAGGCCGATGTCGCAGGATACGAACGACGCCCAGGTCCTGGAGTTGGAGGACATTCAGGGCACTGTGCTGCGGCAGCGCCCCACGCCCTTCACCGGCGCCTATTTCCTGCTGCGCGTCGACGAGGCGGCCGACGGCCGCCGGATGCTGCGGCGTCTGGTGCCCCACGTGGCCTCAGCGACCCAGTGGTGGGATCCCCCGGAGAAAGCCTGGCTGAGCGTTGGGCTGAGCCACTCCGGGCTGCGGGCCCTTGGCGTGCCTCAGGCGTCGCTGGACAGTTTCCCCGACGCCTTCCGCGAAGGCATGGCAGCCCGTGCCGAACGGCTCGGAGACACCGGCGACAGCAGCCCCGAGCACTGGGACGCCCCGCTGGGCAGCGCGGACGTCCATGTCGCGGTGTCCGTGTTCGCCCCGGACGCCGCCGCGATGGAGTCCCTGCTGGGCACGGCCCGCGAGGCACTCAGGGACCTGCCGGGGGTGTCGGTGATCTACCGGCTGGACGCCTCGGCGCTGCCGACCAAGCGCACCCACCTGGGCTTCGTGGACGGGATCGGCGAGCCCGACATCGAAGGCGCCGGAGTGGCCAGCATTGCTCAGCGGATGGGCAGCGGTGACTACGGCTACCTGCCGGGCTTCGGCCCCACCATCAAGGCCGGCGAGTTCCTCCTGGGCTACGTCAACCAGACCGGACGGGTCACGCCCATGCCCCAGCCCGACGTCCTGAGCCGCAACGGCACCTACGTGGCCTTCCGCAAACTTCACCTTCGGGTGGCCGAGTACCGCCGCTACCTGAAGGACAACGCCTCCTCACCCGAAGAAGAAGAAGAAGAAGAAGAACTGCTCGCGGCCAAGATGGTCGGCCGCTGGCGCAGCGGGGCACCCCTGGTGCTAGCCCGGACCACGACAACCCGGACATCGCCACCGATCCACACCGCGTCAACGACTTCACCTACCGCGAGCAGGATCCGGCGGGACTGCGCTGCCCACTCGGCTCCCATATCCGGCGGATGAACCCACGCGACGCCCTGGCCGACGCCTTCGTGGACGTGAAACTGCACCGAGCCCTACGCCGCGGCACCCCCTACGGCCCCATGCTCCCCGAAGGACAGTTCGAAGACGACGGCGCCGAGCGCGGCATCGTGTTCATCTTCATGGGAACCGACCTTGTCCGGCAGTTCGAGTTCCTCAAATCCCAGTGGGCCAACGACGGCGACTTCGTCGGACTCGGCACCGAGAAGGACCCGATCGTGGGAAACAACGACGGCACCGGGACATTCACCATCCCGCGGCGGCCCGTGCGCCGCCGGCTTCAGCAGCTACCCCGCTTCGCGATCACCAAGGGTGGCGAGTACCTCTTCCTGCCCGGAATCCGGGCTCTGAACTGGCTCGCCGACCTCGAAGGATGAACCGTTGAGCCCCGTGACCTGCAATCGCGGTGGCCATAGGACCGACGTACGCTCGAAGCACCGGCACGGGGGCACCAGCGGACCGCCGAAACGAATCCGACTGCAGACACGACAAGGCCCACCGGACCTGCAGGAGGGAATACCGTCATGGTCACAGAAGCGGCGCACCGCCATGGACTGAAGGACGGCAGGACGGCAGGACGGCAGGACGGCAGGACGAGCGAGTTCACTCTCTTCTTCAACATCAAACCCGGCCACGCACAAAAGATCCGCGAGTTCTTTGTACAACCCGGGTTCAAGGAGAGGCAAAAGGAGATAGACGAGAGGGTCGGCACACTGCACGACGCACGGTGGGTGCTCTTCGACGACGACACGCGGCTCTTGTTCGCCACGAATTTCGACGGCGACTGGGACGCGTATATCGATGACTTCGCCGCCAAATTCCCGGACCTCTTCGACGCCATACTGCAGCACACAGAAGCCTACCCGGGCATCCACGACCCCAACATCAAGGATTACATCGTCGAGCACCAGGCCACTGCGTGCTCCTACGTCCGGAACCTCCCGGACGCCACGGCGGCAGATATCAAAAAGGCGCTCCGCGTACAAAAGAAATTCCAGAGCCTGCTCGACGAAGCAACCTGACCGGGCCCGAAGATCGCAGCCGGCCGGGGGGTCCTGCGGTCCACGGACAACGGCGCCACCTGGCAGAACATCTCCGGCGACCTGCCCAACCTGGACGTACGCACCTTGGCAGTCGGTCCCGAGGAGCCTGCCCTCTACGCCAGCCTCCACGGCGGCAACGTCTACCGCCTGTCCTTGCCGAGGCCCCGGCATCCGCCGGGCTCTGGCCTTGGTCTATCTGCTGCCGGGCGGATCCCTCGCATAACGGAGCCGGGCCCTTCTGCAGAACCTCGGGCTCGGCGGCCTCCGCACCGGATCGGGGGACCCGGACCATCGCTGGCCGCAGCTGGCCGAGCGCATCAACAACGCGGCCGAGCAGGTCGGCGCCCGGCACGTCGACGCCGTCCTGCTCCAGGAAGCCGCCGACTGGGACAGGCACGGTCACCGGCAACTCGGGCTGGCCATGCGGGACCTGGACCTGGACGCGATGCCGATCCCGCCGTCCCGCTCCGGGATCCCGCCGACGCTCCTCTACCGGCGCGAGACGCTCGGCCGCTGGACGCACTGGAACACCAGGCAACGCCCGGTCGCCCTGGTGGGGCGGCCAGCCGCGCACGATGGTCAGTACCTCGGCGCCACGGATGCACACCACGTCGGCGGTGAGCTGCACGACCTCAGACATGAACTTCCCTTCCAGGTGGAGGCGCACGCCGACCGTCAGCAGGCGTCGGCGCGGTGAGCGGTGATGCGGTACGCGAGCTGCTCGGTCAGGTCGTCGGTGTCAATGTCGTCCAGGTCGTCAATGTCGTCCAGCCTCGCCCCCACCCTCGGCCCCGACGCCGTCGCCCACACCTCCAGCCCCTTCACCCCCCGCCCCGAACCCGGCACCCCCTGACCCCGCCCGCGAGACGGAGCTCACCCGTGGCAGCCGGACGACCCGTGGACTGCGGCACCACCGGCAGGGACGGAAATCAGGTTCACGTCCGGCGGGCCTGCCGCCATGATTGACTCGGCCCTTGCCGCTCCGGCATGAAACTCCCGCCGGAGCCGGTCTGTTACGCACGGAAAGCAACGGGGAAACGTGAAGAACACAGCTCGAATGATGGCCACGGCTCTCGCCGCGGCAGCACTGCTGGGAACGTCCGTCACCGCCGCTCAGGCCCAGACAACCCGCGCCGCCGGCGCATGGCACTGCTCAGGCGTGAAGATCTCGCGGTGCATCCAGAAGGTCGCCGCGGACAAGGTACGGGTCAACTTCGTCAACAAGACGTACAAGGCCGTCAAGGGCACGTTCGGCGTGACGTGCCAGGGAGGCTCCGGCCAGCGCGTCTACGAACTGAAGAAGAACCTCACGGCGCGTGGCGGATACCTCTCCGGCACGATCACCTGCCCCGCCGGGTCCCGCACCACTGCCGTCGGATGGCAGATCACCGCCGACACCTACTACAGCCCGACGATCAGCATCTGACCCTTCGCCGAATGGCGGTGCCGCCCCCAACGTCCGTGCGGCGGCCGCGTCGTGACAGCACCGCAGCCCTCCGCCCCGGGGCTCGCCTCAGGGCGGAGCGGCGCAGCCGATCAACTCACCTCTCGAAGAAAGAGCCCCGCACCGGACCGGACCCTGTTGGTTAATTCCGCCCTGCTGGAGCTATCCGGCGGGGCGGAGTGCTGCGAAGGGTGAGGTGCGGGTCGGTGTGAAGGGGGTGCCGGTGAGCCAGGCGTCCAGGCGGGCGAAGTTCATCGCGGCCGCGGTGAAGGAGTGCTGCAGGGAGGTCTTGGCGCAATACCGGGAAGTTTAGGTTCGCCATTGTGGAGTCTCGAACCTGAGACAGCATCACCTGCCATGAGATAAAGCCCCACGACAGTGATCCCCCACCCAGATCTCTCGCCCTATGACAGTGACAACCCCACCACCGACACCCCACTGACCAGCGCTGAAAGACCACAGGCCCACACCAGCACTACTGACTCTCACTACCACCGACACCAAACCGAGAGATCGCAACCGCCCGGCACTCCCCTCACCCGAGGGCCGACCCCACCACCCGAACCCTACCCGAGCACTGAACAACCCTCACCTGACACGCAACCAGACACCCAACCCGAAATCCATCCGTCGCCACAAAACACGACCCCCGAATTCACCACCCATCAGAAAATGACACACCATACAAATCCCGGAACCCGCAAAACCACCACCCAAAAACACAGACACAACCCCGGAATGACAGCGGCCATCAGGATTTCCCCAAGGTACGGCCGGTTGGCGTGGTTACGCAAGGTAGCTGACGAGAGCCGTCACAATGAGATATTCACTGGCGAAACAGTCATCTGATGGGCAGGCTTGAGCCATGAACGCCCAGCTCGATGACGTACCGAGCCATTCCTGGCTCGGAGCCCCGATCGATGCCCGCTCTCTGTTCGCCCCGGAGCAGGCCGCGCTGATGGCCACGCTGAGCAGCCTGACGCCCGACGACTGGGGCAAGGAAGCGGTGCCGGCCTGGACCGTCCGGGATCTTGCCGCGCACGTCCTGGGCGACTTCTACGGGCGCCTCGCCCGGGATCGCGACGGCCACCAGGACGGCCCCGGCTTCGCGCCGGGTGAGACGCTGGAGGCGTTCATCCACCGCATCAACCAGGAATGGGTCGACGCCTACCGCCGGGTGAGCCCGGCCGCGCTCACCGACACCCTCGACCTGATCGGCGGGCAGGTCACCCGGTTCTTCGAGGCCACCGACCCCGACTCTCCGTCACTTGGGGTGTCCTGGGCCGGGGTCGATCCAGCGCCGATGTGGCTGGACAGCGCCCGCGACTTCACCGAGTTCTGGACCCACCGCCAGCAGATCCGCCACGCCATCGGCCAGGACACCGACCCCGATCCGCGGTTCCTGTCCGTGGTCCTGGACACCTTCATGCGGGCCCTGCCCCACACCCTGCGCGAGGTCACCGCGCCGGTCGGCACGCAGATCCAGATGCGGATCAACGGCCCAGCCGACGGCACCTGGACGGTGACGGCCACCGGGAATCGATGGTCGCTCGCCGAGCCGGACACCGAACGTCCCGCCGCGCTCGTGGGCCTGGACGCGGAAACCGCCTGGCGCCTGTGCACCCGCAGCATCCAGCCGGACACTGCCCTGGCCCGCGCCCACATCGACGGCGACCGTCAACTGGCCGAAGCAGCCTGCCAGATCGTGTCAATCGTGTACTGACGCCAACCGGTTGGGCTCAGTTACATGCAGTGACATCGGCGGCCAGTTGTCTCCCCAGTAACTGGCCGCCACTGGGAAAACTGAACTGGCCTCTAACACAGCTCGGGGATCCGGTCGACAACGAGCACTGCATGATGGACGAATGAGTGATCTCGAGGAACTGCCAGCGGCAGTGGACACGGAAGCACTGCTCACCCTGGCCCAGGGGCACCACGAACGCACCACACGGACTGCAGGCACCCGAGAGGCCAGCGGCCACCTGGTGAAGACCTACTCCCTTCAGGCACCAGGCCGCACTGTGACGGAGCAGGACATCGCCGCCGCCCTGCGGATCACCGCGGCACACCTGGAACTCGGCCGCACCCGCGGGTCACTCGGGCTCGCTGTCCTGATCATGCATGCCGGCGGCGACGGCGACTACGTCCTGGTCCACAGCTGGATCGAGGGGCACATGTCCGACCTGGCCATCTTCACCGGACCGGCCGGGCACCCCGACCAGCTCCGCCCAGGCCGCACCGGCCTTGCCCCCTGCGTCTGGGAAGCCGCCATCCTGGCCCATGAACGCGACGCATTCTCACGACATGTCCTCGACGGCAGCGGCCCGATCACAAACCGCCTGACCGCCTGGGGTGCGGACACCCTGACGGGCAGTGTCCGGTGAAAAGTGCCCCGAACGTGCGGCATGCACGCCCCGACGATCTGCCGCGGATCGCCGAACTGGTTGCCGAGCACGCCGCGTACGAACAAGCCGCGCCACCCGCCTTCGACCTCGCGCAGCGACTCAAAGCCCTGCTCTTCGCCACCCCGACACCACGGCTGCGCTGCCTGGTGGCAGAGCTGCCTGGCGGAGAGGTCGTCGGCTACGCCACCTGCACGCCCGAACTCTCCACCTGGGAAGGCCGCGAATACCTCCACATGGACTGCCTCTTCCTGAGCTCCGACAGCCGGGGCTCAGGCCTCGGCGCACTACTCATGGATGCCGTGACGGCCGAGGCACGCAACCTCGGCCTCACCGAGATCCAGTGGCAGACCCCAGTCTGGAACAAGGGAGCCATCCGCTTCTACGACCGCCTCGGCGCGGATGCCAAGACGAAACTCCGCTACAGCCTCACAGTTCCAAACTGACCTGGCCGGACTCCTGGCACCGGCAGACCGCGAAGCGATCTTCCCCATGACGGGAAGCGACCTTCAAAGCACCCCCCAGAGGCGGCCGCCTACAGTTGAGTGGGACCCGACAGGGCGCGCTCGTTCCACTCAACCGTAGGCACCGCAGGCCGGAGCCCTGCCCTGCCCACAGTTATCTGCCGAGTAGCCGAGGGGATTCTCACCCCTCGGCTCTCACAGAACCGTGCGTAACAGTCGCCCGTTACACGGCTCTTGTCGTTCTGATCGTCAGACCACCACCGCGCTCACCGTCACGGTGAGTCGCCAGTGCGCGAACATGCGGGGGTATCGCCGGGCGATCTCCTGCATCTTTGCGAGGGCCTTTCGTTTGGCCTTGAGCCGCTTGTACTTCTGGCGGATCCAGCGCACCAAGTAGGCGTTGATGCGCATCACGAAGGGATGCAGCTCCCACGGCCGGAAGCGGCCGTAGTAGTTGATCCAGCCCGCCACGACGGGGTTGATCCATCGGGCAAGGTCGTTGAAGGACAGGTCCGAGCGGGTGTGCAGCTGCCATGAGCGCACCTCCCGCCCCATCTTCTTCAGGGCGTCGCTGCTGACGGCCGGGTCGAACGACAGGAACAATCTGCCGTGCCGGGTCCGGTTGCGTCTGGCGCGGAAGGTGTACCCGAGGAACGTGAACGCGGTGTGCTCGAAGGAGCCGTGGCGTCTGCCGTCCTTGCAGTACACGATCCGGGTCTTGGCCGGGTGCAGGTGCAACCCGACCTCAGCCATCCTGTCCGTGAACGCGGTCAGGACCTGGCGGGCCTGGCGCTCAGTGACGCAGTGCACCACTGCGTCGTCCGCATAGCGTTCGAACCAGACGGTCGGGAACTCCCGGGCCATCCAGGTGTCAAACGCGTAGTGCAGGAACAGGTTCGCCAGCACGGGAGAAACCACGCCCCCAACGCAATGAGGAAATTTCATCCTGATTTCGCTGGTCACGGGCCTGGTGTGAGCTTGTAGTGGGGTACTCGTGCTGGCCAGGACATGATCGGCAGAGGGAGATCGTCTGTCACCTCTGCACTTCGCTGTTCGCCAGGACGAGTAGGGCCCGCAGGAGGGTGGTCGCGTGGCGGGTGTTCATACGGACCTTGCTGAGGAATCGCCAGGTCTTCAGGTTTGCGAAGCCGTGCTCGACGGCGGCGCGTTCACGGCTGAGCAGGCGGTTGGCCTCCTTCTCGGCGTCGGTGAGCCGGTGGTTGCGGGTGGCCTTGCGGCCGGTGATGATCACCGGGTTGTCAGGGTCGTCGTCCAGGCCGACGAAGCCGAGGTCGGCCAGGGCCCCGAGTTTGGCCTCGCGGAGATGCTCGGTGAGCTTGCTGTGGCGGGCGGTGGTGATCTCGCTGGACCGCCCGGGCTTGGCCGCGGAGATCCAGATCAGGTTGCCCTTCTCGTCGGTGAGCGCAAGAAACAGCAGGCCATGGGACTTGTGTTTCCCGCTGTAGTTCTTGCGGTTCTCTGTCCCGGTGCGGCGGCGGGTGCGCACGAGAGTGCCGTCCAGCAGGACGACCACCCCGCCATCGTCGGCGATCTTCTTCAGGGCCCGGTCCAGGCGCGGGGCGCGGGCAGAGAGCAGGCCGATCACTTCGATCACCCATCGGCGCACGGTCGAGGCGGAGACGTCGTTGCCGCCGGCCATGTCCAGAAGGCGCTGGTCATGACGGAGAACGGCGAGCACGATGATCGCTTGGGTTCCCGGGGTGACCTTGCGCCAGCGGGTGCCCAGCCTCTTGCGCTGCTTGCGTATCAGGTCGGCGACGAGGTCGATGGTCGACTTCGACACCGGAAGGCGAACCTGGTAGACAGCATCCTGAGAGCCCTCGGCGGGCTGGTTGTTCTTCACAAAACACGCCAACTCCCGCCGGGGGCCCTCGCGTTGTGGCAGGAATCGGCCACTTTGCGGCCGGATGCCGGGCTGGTGTCAGCGCGGTCCGTAGCGGCCTGACGGGGTGCGGTGCAGCCAGCCCCGGTCCGCGAGCCGCCTCAGCTTGCCCCGCATCGCCTCGGTCTGCGCGGGCAGCACGCCCAGCCCCAGCTTCTCGCACACCTCTCGGGTCTTGACCGGCCCGTCGGACGCACCCGCGACCACCTGCACAATCCGCTGATAGTCGGCGGGCAGCACCTCTTCGCTCATCCCCTCGACGCGGTGCGGCACGAGCAGCATCCCGCCGGCTCCCGACGCTTGCGTCGCCGGCGGATCCGGCTCCACCGGATCGGGCTCCACCACCGGATCGTCCCGCCTGCCGCCGTCCGTCGCCTCGGCGTACTGGCCGAACACCACCTCCGCGGCCTCCAGCCGGGCCACCTCGACATCGATCTCGGCGAGCTCCTTACGCAGCCGCTCGGCGCGGTCGGCCAGCAGGACCCGCCGTTCCACCGTCCATGTCAGTACATCCACCATGAACTTCCCCTCCCCGGGCCGGATCTTCCTGCCGGACCCTACGAGGAGACAACCGCCCGTACGGCGACTTCCGCGAACGAGGCCCGTGGCAATCGATCACCTGCTACCGATCATGTTCCAGACCAGCCCGAGTACCCCGCCATCGACTCACGCCAGCCCCGTGACCTGCGAAATCAGGATGGAAATTGATCAATGGGTAACTCGGGCAGGGGTCACCCTCCGTAGCTTCTTGATCTTGATGCTGGTCGTCGGCGGTGTGCTCACGCACGGGTATGCGGTGCCGGATGGTGATCTTCTCGGGGCCGACGAGGACGTCCTTGACGAGGAGCCGCAGGACGCGCTGGCGCTCGGGGACCTCGGCTGTCCCAGCGTTCTCGCGGAGCTGGGCGAGGAACCCTTCGAGGTCGTCAGCGAGCTTGAGGTAGGCGTCGCGGTCGGCGAGCTGGGCTTCCAGCGTGTCGAGTTGGCCGCGCAGGTTGCTCTCCCGGGCCCGCAGGCCGGGCATCCGGGCCCGCAGTTCATCGATGGTGACCAGCTGTTCCTGGAACGCTTCGATCACGCGCGTGATCGCTGCGGTGGCCTTGGCGAGGGCCAGTTCGAGACGGCTGCGCTGGCGGGTGGCGGGGTCGGAGGTGCGGGCAAGGTCCAGGCGCTTGTCGATCTCGGACCGGATCAGGTGCGGGTCGGCGAGCATGCCGATGATGTGGTCCCAGACGACGGTGTCGAGGTAGTCGGCGCGGACGGGCTTGTTGGTGCAGACCCGGCCGCCCGCGTAGCGGTAGTCGTCGGAGCCCAGGCACCGGTAGTAGTAGATCTTCTTGCCGGAGGAAGTAGTGGTCGAGGTGCGGTAGTAGCCGTATCCGCAGCTCACGCAGGCCGACAGCCCCTGAAGCAGAGAGGGGACCTTGCTGTTGCGCGAAGCGAAGCGCTTGTTGTCGGCGAGCCGCTGGGCGGCGCGTTCGAAGGTGGCCGGGGTGACGAGCGCGGGAACGGGGATGGTGATCCACTCCTCGCGGGGGCGGTCGGCGGTCTTGACGGCGCGCGGAGTGCTGCGGCCCTCCAGGCGGGCCCGGCGGTTGAGGCCCGGGGACTCGTGGAGGATCTGGGTCTTGCCGAAGGCTGCCTGCCCTTGGTAGGCGGGGTTTTTGAGCATGCCCCAGACGACGCTGCGGTCCCAGCGGGTCTTGCCGGTGCGGGTGGGAGTACCGCTGTCGGTGAGCCAGCGGGTCAGGTCCGCGATGGAGGCCCCGTCGTCGGTATAGCGGCGGAACAGCTCGACCACCAGCGCCGCCTCGGACTCGACGATCTCGTAGGTGGCCCCGCACTCGGGGGTCTTGCGCAGGTAGCGGTAGCCGAACGGGGCTCCGCCCAGCACGTTCACCGCCCCCGAGCGGGCCCGGTAGGTCTTCCCACGCCGGTAGCGTTCCATCAGCTGGGCCTTCTCGTACTCGGCGAACATGCCCTGGAACTGGACCATCAGCTGGTCCTCGGGGCTGTCGCCGCGTGGGCCGCGGACGAACTCCACCCGGGTGCCGGCCCGGGCGAACTCCTCGACCAGCAGGGCCTGGTAAGCGAACTTGCGGGCGAGGCGGTCAGGCGCGTAGCACAGCACCACATCGACGCCGACCTGGGCGACAAGGTCGCGCAGCCGCTCCAGCGCGGGCCTCACCAGGGTCGCCCCGGAGTGCCCCTCGTCCTCGAACACCCACTCCTCGGGCAGCTCAAGACGCTGTTCGGCGGCGTGCGCGCGCAGGGCCGCGGTCTGCGAGCCGATCGTCTGGTCCTTCTTCTGCCGTGCCGAGGACACCCGGGCGTAGATCGCCACGCTGGTCATCGCTCACTCCTGCCTGCTCCAGGCGATCCGGTATCCGGGATCGCCGCAGCGGAACCAACGCCGCGTAGGCCGCGGACAAGTCCGCCGCCGCATGACGGTCGAAGACCGCCTCCACCTCCACCGGCCGGCCGCTCACCTGCCCGGCCGCCCCTCCGGGGCACCCCGCTCAAGGAACTCGGCCAGGGCCTGGGCCACCACCGCGGAGATCGCCCGGTCGCTCTCGTGGGCACGGGCGCGGATCTGTCCTGCCAGCGATTCCGGCAGCTTGACAGTGAACACCACGCTCGACTCAGGGACTTCGAGATGTCCAGCGGCCATGGCCTGCTCCAGATACCGGCGTGCCTGACGCACCGACACCCCGTACCTACTCGCCAACGTGCGGGCGGCTGCGGCCACGGGCACACCCGCCCCGACCAGATCCGCGGCGGCGTTGACCCGCCGGGCGTACTCGACGCTATCGACACGATCACCACGCACCATGTCACAAACCTACTACCCATTGTGACGCTCCTTACCCTCCGCGCGTGGAAGGAGTTCCAAGCGCCGGTAGCCGAGCGTCACCTCGAAGCAGAAGTTGCCCATTGCGTTGGGGGCGTGACCGGGGCCCCTTGCGGGGTCCCGCGCTCCCGTTCCAGCAGGGTGCCGTCGGGCATCTTGAGCGGGGCGGCAAGCCACCTCCGGACATACAACATCACCCAAACGGCATCGGTGTGCGCCTCCACCGCCTTGACCAGCAGATCCCAGGGCACACTGTCGAAGAACTGGGAGATGTCGAACTCGACCACCCAGTCCCTTTTCCAACAGCGGTCCCGGCACTTCTCCACCGCATCCAAGGCGGACCGTCCGGGCCGGTATCCGAAGCTGTCCGGATGGAAAACAGAATCCACCCGTCGCATCAGATGCCGGGCCACCACGGTCTGCGCCACCCGATCGGCGACAGCGGGAATACCAAGCGTTCTCGTGCCGCGTCCCTGTGGCTTGGGAATGGCCACCGCGCGCACCGGAGGAGGAAAGTACGAGCCCGACGACATCCGGTTCCAGACCTTGTAGAGGTTGTTCCTCAGGCCCTTCTCAAAGTCGGCGATGCTCTGCCCATCCACCCCTGGGGCGCCCTTGTTCGCCCTGACTTCCTCCCACGCTTCTTTGATTTCCCACTTCGAAATCTCAAACGGCTTGGTCTGCGACTTCAACTGGTCCACCGAACTCCTCCCGGACGCACTCCGGTTGATGCGATCAACATAGTCACGAACGACCCGGCCCCTTCGCTCCACCCCCATTACAGAGGCTTCAGCACTACTACGAGCCGGTCCGCCGGCACGCCCCGCTTCGGTACTCGACCCCTCGCAGTGTCCGCTGCTTGGGGCACTCCCTCTCGCCGCCGTTACGCGGCGGGCGGTATCGGGGCTGCCTTCTCCTGTTCCATGCGGAAGCCGCAGACCGGACTCACGTCGCCTACACGCCGGACACCACCTGGCCAATAGACGGGCACCCGCCAGGCTCATCCCGGGGTCTGTCTCACACACCGGTTTTGATGTCGCCTGTCTGTCTTTCGACGCGTCAGCAGCGATTCACTTGCGTTCGTCTTTCCGGTCCCCACCTGACGTCTCTTACGACGCCTTCTCCTCATCGCTCACCACGACGGTCTTCAGCCAACGCAGCATGAGGTGGTTTGAAGCCTCCCCCCGCAGGGCGGCTCCGAAGGGCCACAAAACCTTCATCTTCCGCACAGCACCACTTATGGAAGCTTGCCTACAACCAACTCCATTTCATGTTCAGGACACAAGGGACAGGACACCCTGACTCACACCTTGTCGTCTGCCATCGGGACGTCAGCGGAGTCTGCTGGATGTCAGTGGTTCTGCCATGAGGTGTGTCAGTAGGTGCTGGCGTCGTCGGCGTCGGTGAGGCGGAGGCTTTACCGGACCTCGTCGGCCAGGACGGCGGTGCCGTCGCCGGCGCGGACCATGAGTCCGGCTTCGAGCAGTCCCGCGACGGTGGTCGCGATCGGCTCTTCGGGATCGGTGGAGACGGAGCTCTCGTAGGACGTCTGGAACAGCACGGGCCGCAGGCGCGCTATGCGTCACCTGGCCGTGGCTATACGAGCAGCCCTCACGTTGCGCCGGGCCGCTCGGCGGTGGGCAGGTGGACCCGCCTGTCCCCATCGCACTCGCTCGCGCTGCCCCGGTGCTCCTAACGGGGCCGTACTGGTCGAGCCGAAACACGACGGGCACAGGATGTTCATGTGGTGCCGCGAGGACGGCGTTTGGCTGTACTCCAGCCGGGCCCGGGGCTTGCGCTCCATACGGCCCTCCGTGCGCGCCGCCTCCAGCCACCGCCACACCGTGCGCACGTTCACCCCACCGGCCTGGGCACCCGCACGCACATGCGCCGACGTCAACGCCCCAGCCGCATCGAGCTCCAGCAGCCGCGCAACCAGCACCGGCCTGGACACCCTCAACCCCGACGCGACCTCACCCCACGCACTCGGCTCCCCCACCGAACAACCCTCCGCCGCGGACACCAACCCCCATCACGGTGCCGCCGCCCGGGCACCAAAGGATCAGAAGTACCGTTCCCGAGACAGCGGCACGGGCCGAGGTGTACCGGCCCATGACAGCCACGCCCGCCCCAGGTACCGCCCCGTGTCAGTGACCGCGCTCTACCTCAACACCCAACCAGCGAAACAGCCCCGACCTGACATGCCGTCACTGACACCAACCCACTGACACCAAACCGGCACATCGCACCCGCCGGCCGGTGGATCAGAACACACGAAACTGAGACAGCGCCACCCCATACGCGATAAACCCCTGGGACAGCGATCCCACACCAATCTCTCAGTCTCAGTGCCTGTTTTTGATCCACACATGACAAGTTGATGGGTCTTGGCTGGTTACACCGCCAAACACCAATGGCCTCGCATGTAGATGCTTCTCCCCCACGTGGCCAGGAAATGCGGCGCTGATCGCTAGCGGTGGTTTGTTGACGGCGGGTCAGGGCCGTAGTAGGCCGGTAACAGAGGAACGTCGCCTCGCCGCCTGGGGGCTTGTGATGACTCGCCGTCTGCCGTGTCCGCCCGCTCCGGGCCCGCTGGAAGCCTACGCCGCGCGCTTCGATGACCTGCTCTCGACGTTGGCACAGCGCCGCGGGTTCCGCGAGTACCTCGCGGGACTGCTGCTGCCGCGGGACCGGAACAAGACCCTGACCTGCCTGGCCGGCGCCGAACCCGTCGTCGGGGCCCAGCGCGCCTCGGTACAGCGGCTGCAGTTCTTCCTGTCCGAGTCGTCCTGGGACCACGAGCAGGTCAACGCCCGCCGACTGGAACTGCTGCTGACCGATCCCGCGACCGCCCCGCACCCAGGCGGGGTGCTGGTGATCGACGACTCGGGCGACCGCAAGGACGGCAAGGCGACCGCGCACATCGGCCGCCAGTGGCTGGGCCGGCTGGGCAAGACCGACAACGGCATCGTCACCGTGACTACCTGCTGGGCCGACGAGAACCTCTACTACCCGCTGCACGCCGTGCCCTACAGCCCCGCCCATCACTTCCCCAAGGGCAAGAGCGACCCCGGCTTCCGCACGAAGCTGCAGATCGCCGCAGAACTGGCCCGCACCGCGAAGGCTGCCGGGGTGGCCTTCCGCGCCGTGGCCGCCGACTGCGCCTACGGCGACCAGGACGGCTTCCGCAGACAACTCGCCTCGGCAGGACTGCCGTTCGTCATGGCTCTCAAACCGAGCCACGGTACCTGGGCCTACGGCAAGGATGCCTACACCCCCGTCCATGCCGCCCACGCCTTGACCTGGACGGACCCCGAGCACCCGGGTGACTGGACCTCCGTCGAGCGCACCTTCCGCGACGGACACACCGAGACCTGGTGGGCCGCCGACGCGACCCTTGGCTGGTGGGGACCCGACGGAAACGTCCGTCTCGTCGTGGCCACCACCGACCCGGCCACCCTTCCCCCGCAAGCCACCTGGTACCTGGCCACCGACCTGCCCCGCCCCGGCGGACCCCGCGAGGCCGACAGTTCCGAACCGGCCGCCGACCTGCATGAAGTCGTCCGGATCTACGGCATCCGACACTGGATCGAGCAGAGCTACAAGCAGATCAAGGACGAACTGGGATGGGCCGACTTCCAGGTCCGTTCCGATACCGCCATCCGCCGCCACCAGACCCTGGTGAACTGCGCGTTCTCGTTCTGCTGGGACACCTGGTTCGCTCAACCTCCGGACCGGGAGCCCGCCGTCGTCCCCACGGCCCCGCCGACTGTCACAGCGGTGGGGCCGGCTGAGAGGGGGCCCCAGCAGACCCCACCAGCCCCAACCGGCCAGCTGGCCGCAGGCGATTCGCGCCGTCCGGGCCTGGCTCGACCCCTGGACCACCCTCCAACGCTGCTGGCGAGCGTGGAGCAACGCACCCCCGCCACCCGAACTTCAAGCCCTGATCAACGCCGTCGGCGCAGGCCATCCACTCGATCTCTACTCCCCGGTCTAACAAACCACCGCTAGTGTCTCGTGATCCTGTTGGTGGAACCTGTGGTCGTTCTACTCGTTGAGCCCGGTATGGATCTCTCCTCTGAACAGATGGCTGATCTGCGGGAGTTGGCGAACTCTCGTCACGTGACGGCTGATCTGGCACTGCGTGCGCGGATCGTGCTGTGGTCCGGCAAGGGACGGCGGCGTAAGGAAATCGCCGAGTTGGCCGGGGTGTCGCCGGTGACGGTGGACCGGTGCAAGGCCCGTTATGCCGCCCAGGGGTTGGCCGGCTTGGAGGAGAGACGCCGCGGGGGCGGGCGTGATCAAGTGCCGCCGCAGACGCGGGGCCGCGTAATTGCGCTGACGAAGATGACCCCGCCGGCGGATTCGGGGCTGTCGCACTGGTCCACCCGGACGCTGGCCGATCACATGAAACGACGCGAGGGCATCTCGGTGTCCTGGCACTACGTTGCCCGTGTCTGGCGGGAGGAGAATCTCAAGCCGCACCGGAACGGCACCTTCAAGATTTCGAAGGACCCCGCGTTCGCGGACAAGGTCGCCGATGTCGTCGGCCTCTACCTGGCCCCGCCCGGCGGCGCGGTGGTGCTGTCCATCGACGAGAAGACGCAGATACAGGCGCTGGACCGGACCCAGCCGGTGCTGCCGGTCGCCTTCGGCGCGAGCGAGAAGCGCACCCACGACTACGTGCGGCACGGCACCACCAATCTGTTCGCCGCCCTCAATGTCCATACCGGTGAGGTGACCGGCGAGTGCAAGCCGAGTCGGAACGGGGCGAACTTCCTCGCCTTCTTGAAGAAGGCGACCAAGCCGCACGCCGGCAAAGAGATCCACGTTGTCCTGGACAACCTGTCCACCCACACCACGCCGGAGGTGAAGGCGTGGCTGGAGGAGAACCCGCACATCCACTTCCATTTCACTCCCGTCGGTTCCTCGTGGTTGAACCAGATCGAAATCTGGTTCGGGATCCTTACTCGGCAGTCCATTCGCCGCGGCACGCTCTCCAGCGTCAACGTCCTGGTCAAGCAGATCCGTGACTACATCAACTCCTGGAATGAGCACGCGAGTCCGTTCACCTGGACCACATCCGCCGAGGAGATCCTCGCGAAGGTCCGCTTCGTCCAGACCAACATGAAGAAACTCGTCAATAACAACTCAAACTGACACGATCAGGATCACGAGACACTAGTGCCGCCTGCTCAGCCGGGCACCGTGTATTTCACTCTTTCTAGGAGTGGGGTCAGGTGCTTCGTCAGCCAGTCTGTCCCGATGTGCTCTATCCGGTCGGGGGGTTCGCTCTCGTCTCCGGCCCAGCACGCGTATATGTCGACTTTTCCGTGCGCAAGGGCCTCGGATACCAGCGCTGCGAGGCACTCTCGTGAGTGCTTCTGTGCGAGGAACTCCTCGCGCTCTTCGTCCCGCATCGCATCGATGAGTGTCATTGCGTCGGCCGCGTCAGCGAATCCCTCCCATTCGAACTGGGAGCTGTTGAATCCGCAACCACATCCCTGGTATGAGCCGACGTAGGTCACATGGGGTGAGGTGAAGCGTGCTCGAGCGGGCGCGTCAGCAGCAATCTCGCGAATTTCGCACGAGTAGGTTACGAGGTGGGAATCGGCCGCGCAGGCTCGCGACACGGGTTGTTCGGTTCCGATCCACACCATCAGACACATGTGGCTGAGGCTACGCTCGGCGCGGCGCGATCGCACCCAGGCGCTCTTGATGGGTTAGGCATGACAAGTGGTCGTGTCGGTGTGTTCGGTGCGAGTCTTTGCGCTGGTCGCGGTGTTGGTGGGTCAGGCGGCTTGTGCGAGCTGGGCGGGGCCGGCCGGTAGTGGGGGGAATTCATGCCGGGCGCCGGGCTTCGGGGAGCGGACGGTGTCCCTCGGACCACTCATTGACCCAGCCGCATCCCGAGCACGCGTACCGGCCGTCAAGGCCTGCGATCTGCGTCCCACACTGAGCACACGCTATGTAGGTGATCTCGGGGTGCGGGAGCGGCTTCGGCCTCTCAGGCCGGGCCGGCTGTTCCGGTTCTGAGGTCATCGCCATGGTCGGAGGCTACCGCTGTAGGCGCCGGGATAATCCCCGATGCCCATCCGCACTGGTTGTTGCACGTCCAGGAACCATCGGATCCCTGAGACGCTCCCGCTCCACAGCTGGGACAGTTCATGTTCTCCCCCATCTCGCGCGCCGGACTGTCCATGCATCGTGACGCCGTCCACGGCCCGTGAACAGATGGCCGCGTCGGATTCGCGGCGGTCCGTCACTTTCGGTGACCCGGCCGGGCCGTACCCGCTCCGGCCGGCTCCCCCCGGACCGGACGACACCGTGCTCCTGGCCGACGTCGCCGCCCGTCCCGGCGGCGCGCAGCGGCGTCCTGCGACGCCACAGCCACGGGGCGCTTCGCAGGACGCTTTGCAAGGCGCCTCACCCGAGCCGCCCCGGGCGGGAAACCCGCACGTCAGCAACGCGGTCAAGGGGGCTACGACGCGCCGACTACTTCCTATGAGACCCCTTTCGGACCTCATGGAAGCCGGACCCGTACCGCCGTCCGATGCGGACAACGTCGTGCTCCTGGTCCTCATCGCTGTACGTCATCCCGGTGACGTACAGCACCGGACGGAGACGTACGCGGCCACCGCGGTCACCGCGGCCGGGCCGGACGCACCCGGCCGCGCACGCCCAGCCTCTCCCGCTGGCGGACGAGCGCGAGGCCGGCCGCGAGCACCGCGCCAAGCGTGCTGTCTTCGAGGATGCCCACGAGGGAGATCTCCTGCCGATGATCGTCTGTACGGGCTTCTGCGGGACGATCTCCACCCCGGACGACCCGAGGACCCCGGGGGAGAGATCGTCAGCGAGAGGCACCATCAGGCCCCTTGAGGGGCGATCAGTGCCCCTCGTCAGCCTCACGGCTCATGTCGCGCAGCCGCGAATAATGGAACTGGTGCACGACGGTGATCTTGGAGCAGGGCCCGTTGCGGTTCACCAACCCCCGCCGGCCGGTGGATCAGAACTCACGAAACTGAGACAGCGCCACCCCCTACGCGATAAACGCCTGGGACAGCGATCCCACACCAATCTCTCAGTCTCAAGACAGTGACACTGCGCCCTGAGAACAGGCTTCTACCAGCAACAACACACCAACGCCCAACTGTCTCTCACGCCACTGACCCAAAACCGAAAGATCGCACATCGCTGCATGTGCTCACGTTCATCGACCCCACACCAACGGCAACCGCTGGGCGCAGGTATCCGCAGGTCAGACCCCTTAGTGGACATTGCCACTCCTTCCCCTGACCACATTCTGCCCGCCACCACTGACATCACCCCGCCGCACGATCGCCCGTCTGAATCAAAAGTCGCGACGGGCCCGCGGAGGCCGTTGATCCAACTCTCCGGCATGTCTCCAAGGACCGCTCCTCAAGGCCGTCCTATTGGTGCTCTGGCCGAGACCCGGGTTTTCCGAGCGCGCTGATCAGTAGTTGCTGTTCATCTGTCAGCTATGAATCGCAAGCCGGGGGAGGCCAAAACCTCTGTCCGTCGGTGTCTGGCGGGCAGCTCAACCTGGGTGAGGTGCTTTCGCGTCGTGCTCACGGCCAGCCTCGCGAGGGGGCGTCGATGTGTTGCTTGCATGGCCAGATGCTGTCGGTGCCCACGTCGTACTGGCTGGTCCGGCATGAGCCCTATACGTCGTCGAAGCTGGGCTGACTCCACGGCTGGTCGGGGGGGCGGTCTTTGGGCGCCAAGGAGCTGGGTGATCTTCTCGGCTTCGCCGCTTGAGAGCTCGGAGAGCAGCCGTGTTGTTGTGCCGAGGAGAGCGTCCAGCGGCACCTGGGTCCGTGCGCCGCGGGCGCTGGCGATTCCGGAGCCGAACATGCACTGGAGAGTCTCGCCGGAGGGGATGCGGGCATCTGCCTCGATGACTCCCTCGGCTTGTCCCAGCGCGTCGCTGATGCCGTCGAGTTGGGCGTCGTGGGAGATGTCGTCGCCGGGGCCGCCGTATCCGACGTGGCGGTCTGTTACGACCATGCGAAGAGAGGTCAACGAAATGCCGTAGCGGTCGGCCCTGTTCCTCACCTCGTCGAGGCGGGGCAGATCGTGTTCCTGTCCGGACGGAAGCTGGCGCCGGGACTGGGCAACCAGCACATGGAAACGCGGGGTCTGCAGGATCAGCTGGCCGGCCTTCACCACCCAGCGCCACGGGCTGATGTCCGCGTCTGCCGCGCCGGGCACAATCATGCAGACGCGGCTGGTCCAGAGCCGGATCGCCTCACGCATCAGGTGCTGCAGATTGCCGGTGCTGGCGGCCGGGGTGCGCAGCAGGACAGAAAGGCTGATCATGCGGACGACCCGGTTCCAGAACGCGGTGTCGGCGATGTCGTCGGATTCCAGTAGGTACACCAGGGCCGTCTCGTCGAGATGGCCGATGCCGCGCTGGGGCGCGGGGAAGCTGGCGAGCGTGGACCCGCCTCCTTGCCAGAGCGCGGCAAGGAAGGCTGACATCCGGTCGGCGACGTCGGTGGTCATCTGCGCGGCGAGGGCGTTGACGGCATCGCGGGTGGGAACGCGTTCTCCCGCGCGGGCGGCCTCCGCCCCCTGAACGACCGTACTTAAGAACTCCTCGGTCGCCGCTTTGTCGAGGGTGCCGCGGCCGCCTTCGAGGACGGAGCGGGACACCAGATGAGGGATGCCGGGAGAATCATCGGCCGGCTGGAGCGCTCCGAGCGCGGAAGCGTCAAGGAGGAGCGCGGTGCTGCTGCCGGGCGCAGTGAGGAGATCTCCTCGTTGATGGACGGAAGGCAGTTGGCCGAGAGCCAGAAGCACCGGCCGGTCCGCACGGGGAAGGCGTTGCAGGTCGTCCTCGAGCTCGCGCTGGTCCGATGTGGTGCGCAGATAGATGAAGCGGCGCGGTGTGCGGGGTCGGCCGGGCCATTCCAAGACCATGTCGGGGACATGTGTGTGGTTGAAGAACTCGGTCTTGGTGACGGTGGCACCGGGGTCCATGCGGCGCAGGTGTCGGGCGACGATGTCTTTGACCCGGGTGAACATCATCCGGTCGTCGGGCTCGTCCATGGCCTGGGAGATCGACTGTTCGACGATGTTCACCACGAGCCCTCTCTGCGGGTGAGTTCGGCGGCGACGATGGCTGCCCAGTCCTTGAGCGGCAGGAGGGTTTCCTGCTTGTCCGAGAGCACGATCAGCCACAGGCGTTCGGCGACCGACTGGGCGAGTTCAGCGTCCAGGAGCTTTCGGGCTTCTTCGGTGTCGCTGGTGCCGAAAACGCGGCTGCTGTGCTGAAGGACTGCGGTCTCCACCTGGCCAGGTGAGTTGAGAACAGACCAGGAGTTCGCCCGGAACGGTGCCCAGGTGATCCACATGAAGTGATCGCTGAGATGGTGCTGGGCCTGGGCGGCGACGTAGCACTTGGCGAGGAACTCGTCGAACTGCGTTCCCTGATCGCTCGGCTGCGCGTAGTTCTTGACCTCTGCGCAGAACATGTCGTTCTGGTAAGGGTCACCGCGCATGGCACCCCCCAGATCGAAGGAGAACGTCCGGCCTCCGTACGGCCACGGCAGAGTCAGCCGGCGGCCGCAGGACTCCGAGTCCGTGTTCGCGTACGCGCCGAAGATGCGCATCGTGCCCTCGAGCCACTGCTTGGCTCTGCGGGCCCCCGAGAAGCCCTTCACCTGAGCATCTTCGCCAACCACCACAGGCATAGCTTAGTGCGATCGGACCATCACGATGCGCTCGAACGGGCCAATCCCCCGCCACACCGACGCCTGCAGGCTCCAGGAAAGGGAGACTCACGGCCTGGGGAAGTAGGCAGACGACGGGCCGAGGACCGGGCGGCTGCTGCGAAAACGCCCGCCCGGATCGGCGAACACGAGACCGTGGTGGAGTGACCCATCATCCCGGCCTCCTGCGGACAGCTCCCCTGCAGGGGGAGACGATCTCGTCGCTGATCTGCCGTATCGCGAGCCGTTACGGGATGGAAGCGAAGGTCTTGCGGTCGTGCTGGCAGTGGCGCAACTACCCGCCGGGGCACGACGGTGGGGGCTCGCGAGCCGACGCCGAGGTGCTGCTGAACGCAGCCGGACGGCAGCTCCTGGCAGGCCTGTGCGGCGTCGAGGAAGACGTACTGGCGCGGGCGTTGCCGTCCTGGGGACAGGAGGATGCCAAGCTGTCGGCCGGAAGGGACGGGGTGCCAGCGGCGGCGTGGCGGACCGGCGGCGCGGTCGCCGGGCCGGTCGCCTTCGGCTGCCGCCTGTGCGCGGCCCGGCGCACAGGGACGGCCGTGCGGGTGGTGCGGTACGCGCCGCGATGGGAGCGGGTGTGTGTGTCCGGCACCGGCGGTGGCTGCTGGACGCGGACGCCGACCAGGTCCTGGAACACCTCGATCTTCGCGGCGTACCGGAGGTGGTCGCGGCGCAGCGACGGTGGGTCAAGGTGGCGCGGCGGGCGGTACGGGCCGGAGTAGAGCCGGAGAGGGTGTTCGCTCTGGCGCACGCGGTGGTGGCCCGGTGGTGGGAGCAGGCCCTGTACTGGGAGCGCGAGGCGGTCTGGCCGCGGCGGCTGCACCAGGTCGCGGGCGGCAACGCCGGGACGGAGCTGGAGCGGTGGCGGATCGTGGGCCGGGACGCGGTCGTCTTCCCCGAGGTGGTGGCTGTCGCCGACGCGCTGCTGGACCCGGCGATGGCCGAGCTGGTGTGGAGAGACAGCGGGGCCGGGCGGCCGCGGCCGTTGCCCGCCGACGGGTCGTTCTGCCACCGGCTGGGCGAGCGGGTCGGGCGGGGGTGGCTGGGGCCGTTGGCCGCGACTGAACCGCCCCGGGTTCGGTAGAGATCTCAGATTGTGTTTTTGACCTGGGGTTTCGCGGTGGTGAGGTAGTGGTTGGTCTCGTATTCGACGGGTGGGATGTGCCCTATTTCACCGTGGAGTCGGCGGTGGCAGTACCAGTCGACCCACTCGGCCGTCGCGAGTTCGACTTGGGAAAGTGTCCTCCAGGGCCGGCCAGGCTTGATCAGCTCGGTTTTGAACAGGCCGATCGCGGACTCCATGAGGGCGTTGTCGTAGGCGTCACCGACCAAGCCGATCGAAGCCGCGATGCCCACGGCGTCCAGATGCTCGGCGAGCCGGAAACTCGTATATTGCGACCCGGCGTCCGAGTGATGTATCAACTCGCCTGCCGTGTGGGGGAATCCGTCCCGGTCGCGCTGCCACAGAGCCATCTCCAGGGCGTCCAGTACGAGCCTGGTCTCCTTCGATGTGGCGGCGGACCAGCCAACGATCCGGCGGGAGAAGGTGTCCACGACGAAGGCGACGTAGACGACTCCGGACCAAGACCTGACGTAGGTGAAGTCAGCGACCCAGCAGCGGTTCGGCGCCGGCGCGACGAACTTGCGGTCCAGCAGGTCCGGCGCCCGTTCGACTGAGCTGTCCGGGATCGTGGTGATGACCTTCTTTCCGCGGACGGCGCCGGTGATGCCGAGATCGCGCATCAGGCGTTCGACGGTGCACCGGGCTACTTCGTGGCCCTGGCGGTGCAGCTCACGCCAGACCTTCCTGGCGCCATAGACACGGAAGTTGGTCTCGTGGACCTCGGTGATCAGCTCCTTGAGGGCGGCATCCCGCACCTGCCTGGCCGAGGGGGTGACCGCGCGTCTCTTCGCCGCGTAGTAGGTGGACGGGGCAATCTTGCAGTCGTGCTCGGTGAGTGTCCTGCAGATCGGCTCGACGCCGCCGAAGCGACCCTTGTGCTCGTCGATGAACGCTACGAGCGTGTGTGTGGCCGGTCGAGCTCGGCCGCGAAGAAAGACGCCGCGGCCTTCAAGATGTCGTTGGCCCGTTTCAACTCGGCGATCTCCTTCTTCATCGCCTTGATCTGCGCGGACTCCTCCGTGGTCGTCCCCGGACGCTGCCCGGAGTCGATCTCGTCCTGCTTGACCCAGTTCCGCAGAGTCTCGGCCGAGCCGATACCGAGCTTCTGGGCGACCGCCCTCAGCGCGGCCGACTCGTTCGGGTAATCGCCACGAACCTCAGCGACCATACGGACCGCTCGTTTGCGCAGCTCAAGGGGATACGAAGAAGGGCGTGCCATGACTTAATCCTTTCACGGAATCGAGTCTCTATTCGAACCGGGGCGGTTCACCGCCACGGAGCGCCGGACGTCGTCCATCGCCTCGCGCAGCCCGGTCGTCACCTCGCGGGCCTGCACGGTCGTCAGGAGTGGCCGCGCCGAGGTCGCCGTTGCCTGCGGCTGGCGCTACACGGTCGCCGCCCACTGGCGCGAGCACGCCTTCGCGGGGCTGGACGCTGGCCTCGCGACGCCGGCTACGGTCTGATCCGCTGGGTCTGCGGCCGGTGTTGCTCGCCGAGGCCGTCGGCGGGCGGAGGTTCGGGGAGCTCGCGGCGGCGACGGGCTGCGAGCCGGTCACCCGGGCCCAGTTGCTGCACCTGCTGTGGTCCCGGCGGCTGGGGCTTGACCTGGCCAGCCCGCTGGGAGACTGCTCGATCGTCGTGCCGGCCGGGGAGACGGGGCGGTGACCGCGGCGGCGGTGCTGGTCCTTTCGCCAGGTGCCGGGTTGGTGCTGGACGGGACGGAGTGAACGGTGGAGTGGCGCGAACCGCATCTGGGCCGCGTCCAGTTGGTGAAGGACGACGGCACGCGGGAGCGGGCGAGCCTGCGGTTCCTGGCGAACCATCCGCAGTGCCGGTCGTCGTCGCGGACGTCGGCGTCCGGGGCCGACCGGGGCCGGCAGCGCAAGGCGGCTGGGGGCCGGCCGGAATTTGCGGTCTGACAGACTGGGCCCCGAAAACTCAGGCGACGCGCGTCAGGAAACCGGTGTGAATCCGGTACGGTCCCGCCACTGTGACCGGGCTGCAGCAGCCCGGAAGCCAGACACTGGGCGCGCCGCCTTCTCCGTACAACCAGGGGACGAGGACATCCCCCGGAAAGGCTCGGCCATGCCCCGGATCCGCCGTGTACCACTCGCGCTCATATCGCTGCTTCTGCTACCGCTCACCGGCTGCGGCTCCGGCACGGGCGGCGAGGGCAAGGCAGAAGACGCACCTGCCGCGGACGGTTTTCCCTACACGGTCACCAACTGCGGTACAAAGACGACCTTCGACGCCCCGCCGAAGCGGGCCGTCACCATGAACCAGCACGCCACCGAGGTCATGCTGGCCCTCGGGCTCCAGGACCGGCTGGCCGGGACCGCCTACCTGGACGACAGAATCCTGCCGAAGTACCGGTCCGCGTACGCCAAGACCAAGGTACTCGCGAAGGAGTACCCCTCCAAGGAGGTGTTGCTCGGCGCCAACCCCGATTTCGTCTACGGCGGGTACAGCAGCGCCTTCGACAAGGCCAAGGGCCAGGACCGGGGGGGGCTCCAGAAGGACGGCATCAACACCCGGCTGAACATCGAGAACTGCACCAAGGGCAAGGTCGGTATCGATCAACTCGCCACCGAGATCGCCCAAGTCGCCAGGATCTTCGGCGTACCGGAGCGCGGCAAGAAGCTGATCGCCGAGGAGCGGCAGAAGATCAGGGCGGTCGAGACAGAGCTCAAGGGCTCCTCACATCCCTCGGTGTTCGTGTACGACTCCGGCGGCAGCTCCGCGTTCACGGCGGGCGGCAAGGGCATCGGCAACGAGATCGTCCGGCTCGCCGGGGGCAGGAACGTCTTCGCGGACCTCGACGGCACCTTCGGCGACGTGTCCTGGGAGCAGGTCATCAAGCGCAGGCCCGAGGTGGTCGTGATCTACGACTACGGCGGCACCACGGTCGCGGCCAAGAAGAAGCGGCTGCTGAACGACCCGGCGCTCGCGGACGTACCGGCGATCAGGAACAAGAGGTTCGCGGTGATCCCGCTGTCCTCGGCCGTGCTCGGCGTCCGGGTCGCCGACGCCGTGCAGGACCTGGCCGGGCAGCTGCACCCCGGTACCCCGTGAGCGCGGAGTCCGCCCGCCCCCGCCTGAAGACCGTCCTCCGCTCGACGCCCGTCGTGATCGGCGTCCTCACGGTGCTGCTGCTCGCGGCGGCGGTGGCCGGCCTGGTGCTCGGCCCGGTACGGATTCCGCCGGGCGAGGTGCTGCGTACGGTGCTGGGCCACGAACGCACCGGTGCGTACGCGACGATCGTGTGGGAGGTACGGCTGCCCAGGGTGCTGCTCGGGGCCGTCGTCGGCGCCGGGCTGGCCCTGTCGGGCGCGGTGCTCCAGGCGCTGGTGCGCAACCCGTTGGCCGATCCGTTTCTGCTGGGCGCCTCCTCCGGGGCGTCGGCGGGCGCCGTCGTGGTCATCGTGCTGGGGGTCGGCGCCGGGGCGGCCGCCGATGTGGCGCTGCCCGCCGCCGCGTTCGCCGGGTCCATGGCCGCGCTGGTCGCCGTCTACGCGATGGCCCGGCGCGGCGGCACCATGACGACGGGCCGGCTGATTCTGGCCGGGGTGGCGATCCAGTACGTGCTGTCCGCGTTCACCAGCCTGATTCTGGTGCTGTCCTCCCGGGCCGAGCATGTGCGGGCGATCATGTTCTGGACCCTGGGCGGCCTGGGCGGCGCCCGCTGGGACGAACTGGCCCTGCCCGCCGTGGTCCTGGGCGTCGGGGCCGTACTCCTGATCAGCCTGGCCCGTCCGCTGGATCTGCTGCTGACCGGGGAGGAAGGGGCCCGCAGCCTCGGCCTGGACCCCGGCCGCTTCCGGGGAGGGGTCTTCGTGCTCGTGTCGCTGATCGTCGGCGTACTGGTCGCCTACAGCGGGGCGATCGGCTTCGTCGGCCTGATGATCCCGCACGCCGCCCGGCTGATCGTCGGCGCGTCCCACCGCAGACTGCTGCCGGTGACCGCGCTCGGCGGGGCGGTCTTCCTGCTGCTGGCCGATCTGCTGGCGCGGACGGTGGCGGCCCCCGAGGAGATCCCCGCCGGGGTGGTCACCGCCCTGGTGGGCGGCCCGTTCTTCCTCTGGCTGCTGCGCCGCTCCAGCCGTACCGAAGGGATCACCGGATGAGCCCGGCACCGTCCCCGACGGCGCTCGCCGCCGACGGGATCAGCTACGAGGTGGCCGGCCGCACCCTGCTCGACGGGGTCGCGCTGGACGCCGCCCCCGGCGAGACGGTCGGCCTGGTCGGGCCGAACGGCAGCGGCAAGACCACCTTTCTGCGCTGTGTGTACGGCGCCCTGCGCCCCGCAGCGGGGCGGGTCCTGCTGGACGGGGCGGACGCCGCGGCCCTCGGCGTGAAGGAACGGGCCCGGCGTGTCGCCGTCGTACCGCAGGACAGCCCCGGCGCCTTCGGCCTGACCGTGCGCGAAGTGGTGGCGATGGGCCGCAGCCCGCACAAACGGTTCTGGGAGCAGGACGACGCCGACGACGCCCGCCGCATCGACCGGGCGCTGCGGCGCGTCGGCGCAGCGGCCCTGGCCGACCGGCGGTTCGAGGAACTGTCCGGTGGGGAACGGCAACGGGCCCTGATCGCCCGCGCCCTGGTCCAGGACCCGGGACTGCTGGCGCTCGACGAGCCCACGAACCATCTGGACATCCGCTACCAGCTGGAGATCCTCAGCCTGGTGAGGACGCTGGGCACCACCAATCTGCTGGTGCTGCACGACCTCAACCTGGCCGCTTCCTACTGCGACCGGCTGTTCGTCCTCAGCGCCGGACGGGTGGTGGCGTCCGGCTCCCCGCACGCGGTGCTGACGGAAGAACTGCTGGCCGAGGTCTACGGGGTGCGGTCGCGGATCGGCGCCCACCCGGTTACCGGCTCCCCCAACGTCGTCTACCTCCCGCTGTCATGAGCGACAAGACGTCCCCTGTCTGGACGCCCCTGCCGCACGGGCCACGCTGGCAGGTCACCGAAGGCGAACCGTCCGCGGGCGAAGCAGGGCCGTGGCTGGCAGCCGACCGGCTGGCCGACCCGGCGGGCGAGGAGCTGTCCAGGCTGCTGGAGAGTGAGCGCACCGGCAGCGGCCACCGCACCGGCCATGCGACCGCGCTGACCCTGATGGCGGTGTACGCGGGCCGGGTCACCGCTGCCGCCGTACTTCACTGGGCGCTGTACGACGAGGTCCCTGACATGCGGTCCGGCAATGTGCTGCTGCGCCCCGCCGCGCACGGGATCGGCGGAGTCCGGGTGCGTAGGGCCCGACTGCTGGTGCCCCGGGCCGGGGAGGACCCCGTACGCCTGCTGCACCGCACCGTACTCGACGGACATCTGCTGCCGATCGCCGATGCACTGCACCGTCGTACCCGCGCCGGGATCAGGCAGTTGCGCGGCGGGATCGCCCATGGCTGCGCCACGGCGCTGTGCGCGTACGGCGCCCAGGTGGATCTGCTGGCCGCTCGCTGGAGGCAGTTCGCGGACACCGCACCCGGCGGACTCGCGGCGCTGGGCGAGGTGGCACGGGTCCGGCGAGCGCCGGACGGCCCGGAGCGGCTGGTCTATCTGCGCAACACCTGCTGTCTGTACTACACGAGCGCGGAGGCGGTGCGCTGTGCGAGCTGTTGTCTGACAGGCCGCGAGGAGCGGCTGCGGGCGTACGCGAGGCCGAAGTAGGGACAGCGGGCGCCCGGGGGGTCCGGGCGCCGGGTCCAGGGTGCCGGAGGAACGCACGCTGCCACGCCGCACGAGCCGAGCGGGCTTCGAGGGCTCCGGCCAGGCACCGGCCGAGGCGGCGATGTGCCGAAGCACGATAGTTGTCACCATCGGCGGCCACTGACCTGCGGCTTCGGCACGGCGGGGCACGGTAGTTGTCACCAGGTTGGCACGCTACTTGTCACCAGCGGCGTGGAGGCAGGGCAGTTGTCACCGGCTCCGGTACTCCGCCGCCATCTGATCTGCATGACAGATCCGCGTGAACGAGCAACTCAGATGGTCTAACCAGCACCTTCTTACCCAACCGCTAGGAGCCGAGGGAAGCGGTGTTGCGTCGGGTCTCCGCGAGATGGATGTCGACATACCGCATGAGGGTTAGCGCGTCCTGCGGCTCATCGGCCTGGAAGGTGACGCGACGCAGCAGGCTAACCCCGTCAAGCGCGACGCCCTCGCGGGCGAGGACGAAGACGAGGGCGAGGAAGGCGGACCGGGCGTTGCCGTCGTCGAAGGGATGGAAGAAGCACACGTCGAGATAGGCACATGCGGCCCGGGCGGTGAGGGGAAGGGGCCGCTCAATGTTGCGCGCGCTTTCGGCCAGACAGGCATCGAGGCGGGCTCGGGTGTCCGGGTCGATTCCATAGCGTTCCCGACCTCCCTTGGCGAAGGCCGGCAGGTCGCGGAACGCCGGCGGCTGTGGTGTGCCCAGGACATGCTGCTGCCAGCGCTGGAGCAGCTCGAAGTCGAGAGAGGAGCCGCGCACAGCGTCGGCCCGCAACAGCTCCAGGGCGGTAAGCAGGCCTCGTGCGCGGGCGGGATCCAAGGCGCCGTCGAAGGCACGTATATCCTCCGTTGCGCCATCGCAGGCCGGGGCCACCGATTCGTCCTGGCCGCCTTCCGGAGCTTCCTGCCATGGCACGGTCTCTCGCACCGCGAGCCAGCGCTCGAGGTGATCCAGCGCTGGCCCGGCGGATCGTGCGCCGTTGTCAGGCCGCACCGACAACGCGAGGTGCTCCGCGACATCCTCGACTAGTGGCTTGTCACGCAGCCTTCGGCGGGTAATCGACCTGTTGCTCGTGACCCAGCAGACTGTCTCCAAGACTGATCTTGGAGGTGGTTGTGGGACGTCGACCGAGTGTGTTCGTCCGGCCGGTGAGCATGGAGGAGGGCCGGAAGCTGCAGCGGATCAGCCGGACCGCGAAGGACCCGGTGAAACTCCGCCGGGCGATCGTGGTGCTGATGTCCGCCCAGGGCCAGACGGTCAAGGACATCACCGTGCTGATGCAGGTCAGCGAGGACTACGTACGTGACGTCATCCACGCCTTCAACGAGCAGGGGCTGGATGCGCTGGACCCAAAATGGAGCGGGGGACGCCCAAGGACGATCAGTGACAAGGTGCGCGAGCACATCTGCCTGATCGCCCGGACGTCCCCCGCCGACTGGAAGATCACCGCGTTCTCCACCTGGAGCCTGAGCAAGCTCGCCGACCACCTCATCAAGCAGAAGGTGACAGCGGCCATCAGCAGGGAGACCCTGCGCCGGATCCTTCGCGCCGGCAAGATTTCCTGGAAGACCACCACCACGTGGAAGGCGTCCACCGACCCGGAGTTCATCGCCAAGATGCACCGCATCCTGGAGCTGTACGACACCCCGCCTGCCGACGGACGGGTGATATGCGTCGACGAGTTCGGACCGCTGAACCTGATGCCCCGCAAGGGCAAGGCGTGGGGCCCGGTGAGGCGTCCGCGCAGGCTGCGAGCCACCTACAACCGCTACGGCGGCGTGATGCACATGCTCGCCGCCCTCGATCTGGCCACCGGCAAGCTGTACTACCGCATCCGAAAGCGCAAGCGGTGGCGCGAGTTCCTCGGCCTCCTCAAGGCCCTGCGAGCCCGCTGGCCCGGGGAGAAGCTGTACGTGGTGCTGGACAACTTCTCCCCGCACAAGCACGCCGAGGTGCGGACCTGGGCCGCTGACAACGACGTCGAGCTGGTCTTCCTGCCGACCTACGGGTCCTGGCTGAACTGGATCGAGTCCGAGTTTGCGGCCCTGCGCTACTTCGCACTCAACGGCACCGACCACCGCAGCCACGACGAGCAGAACGCCGCCATCGCCTCCTACGTCCGCTGGCACAACGCCAACGCCGAGCCGAAGACGGCCTTCGCACCCGACTCACCGATCAGATCCTGGACCGAATACCCGGCGAAGGCTGCGTGACAAGCCACTAGCACCAGTTCAGGGCCGGTCCAGCTCGCGAACCGCCCGCCGATTGCCTCGTCGACCAGCTCCTGCGCAAGGTCGGGAGCGACGCCCCAGCGGCTGAGGAACCAGGTGAGCACTTGACGGCAATGTCCGTGCCAGCCGCTGCCACAGCCGGTGCGGTCGACGACCTGCAGGATCAGGTTTCGGGCGGCGCGCTCCCACAAGATCCGCTGGTCCTCGACCTCGGCCAGGTTCAACGGGTACGCGTCGAACCACCCGGCGAGACTCTCCAGCCACTCGCGCCACTCGCACAGCGCCGCGACGACACGGGCGATCGTCTCCTGCGGTGTGGTGATCGAGTCCCGCGGGCAGCACCAGTTCCCGACAGGTCCTCCGTCGAAGTCGCCTTCGTCGTGCGCCCAGCGCCAGCCCACGGTCCAGCGGCCGTAGCGCTCGGCGAGGGCGTGCGACATGGCGTCGGCCCAGGGTTGTCCCTCGCCCCAGCTCCAGGCATTCATCGCCGGGTCACCGAAGGAGATGTCAGGACGGCTGGGTACCCTCCGAGCAGGCCCGAGCGACCGCACCACCTGCGGCGCCGACGCGCTGTCGAAGAAATGACGGGCGGGGTCCACATCGCCCCAGGTCAGAAAATGAGGGGCCAGCTCGACGATCACTGCGCAAGCCTGCCACGTCCACTCGACTGTGGTTCAAGCGGATTACCGACTGAAGTGCTCAGTTGCCAGCCGAAGCGGTCTCAGTCCGTCAGCCGCCCCTGCGCGGTCCCGCGCTGCGATCTTGGTGACAACAAGCCTGCCTTTGTGACACCTATCGTGCTTCGGCTCAGGCGACCAGACCGGGCTGCTTCGGCGGGTAGGGGAACAGGTGCCGCAGGTGGGCGCGGGCGTGCCGAAGCGAACGGGTCTCGGAGGTGAAGCCGAGCATTGCCTGCATCATCGCCAAGGTCACCAGCTCCGCGGCGCGATATCCACTGCCAGCCGCCAGGGGGTGATCACCCAGCTGACCAGCCACGATACCGTGCTCAACTCGCCGGATGAAGTGCGCACTCGCCAACTCGGATGCTCAGCCACAGTGATTGATGCTCGCCATAAAAGGGCTCCGAATTCAGTAGTCGAGATCCAGGTAGTCGATGTCGTTGATTTCGACCTCCGACAGTCCCATAGCGCGGCCACCACTGTCCTGGAAATACACGTCCTTAAATCCTTCGGCGATGATTTCACGCATCTTCTGGTCGCTCTCCCCCACGTCGCGGGCGTCGAACAGGCGCTGCGCGTACGTCGCGGGGAGACGGACGGTGAGGCGTCGGAAGCGGCCGTCGTCGGTCGTGCCGACCGGCGCGGTGTAGCCGAAGCGGGCCCGCGTCTCCACGGTGATCCCGGTGGCGGCGGCCTGCTTCCGCCGGCGCTTGCGGACCTGGGGCTGCCAGCGGGACCGGACGGCGTCGTCGATCTTCGCGGCGATGTCCTTTGGCGGGTGCTTCCGCTCGCCCTTGCGGTAACGCTCCACCGACCGCTGGCTGACCCCGAGCTCCTGGGCGACGGCCTTGGTCGTCTTGAGCTGCTTCATCAGGAAGTTGATGCGGCCCTGGAGGGTCTTGGGCGGCTCCCGGGTGAACGACTCCCGGTCGGCCCGCTCGATGGCGTCCTCGATCTCCCCCATGGCCTACTCCCCTTCGTCCAGGACGGCGTCGCCGCCCTTGATGTGGCGGGCCGGGTTGAGGCCCTTCTCCATCAGGTCGACCGCCCACAGCATCGACTGGACGCCCTCCAGCTTCGCCAGGCCGGGCGTGGGCCCGAGGCGGAACCCGCCGGGCTGCGGCTTGCCGGACGCGGCGTACGGGAGGAAGTCGAGCGGGCTCTCCCCCGGCGAGGGGTAGACGACGCAGTCGCTGAGCACGGCGAGCGGGAACAGCCCGGTCATCGCGGCCATGTTGCGCAGCTTGCGGTGCATGTTGACCCGGGCCTTGCTGATGACGGCGGCCCGGATGTCGGGGCGCCAGGTGGGCCGCTGGAGGGCCGGCCACGTCTCGCCCTCCTTGTAGTGCTTGCCCTGGGGGCGCTCGCGGAGCTTGCCGACGCCGCCCTTGACCGTGGCCTTGATCGCGGACAGGACGGCGGCCAGGGCCGGGTCCTTCTGCTTGTGCTGCTCCATCGCCGCCAGGAACTCCACGTCGGAGAGGTCCTTGGTGACGCCCATGTCCGCGAGGGTGTCGACGTACGCCGTCTTGAGGCGGTCGTGCCACGGGTCGAGGTACGCGCCGGTCTCCCGGCGCAGGTACGCCTCGATCGGGTGGACGTCGTGCCCGAGCTCCTGGGCGTAGGCGACGGTGTGCGTCTGGTACCAGGCCGGGCCGGTCGGCCGGGTGCCGTCCGGTGTGAACGGGCTGGGGAGGCGCGGGTCCAGCTCGATGTGGGAGAGGTCGACCAGCCAGCTCCCGGGGATTTTCGGGTTGAACTTCGGGGCGTGGAAGTGGTCGGGCGCGCTGAGGCCGACGACCAGGCGGGCCGCGGCGGCGAGGAACGCCGTGTTCAAGTCGAGGCCGACCGCGAAGGGCAGCGTGCACTCCTCATCGCTGAGCGAGTCCACCGACCGCACCCACTGGTACGCCTCTTCGTTGAGGAAGCCGCCGGTCCAGCCGGAGTTCACGACGACGGGGTGCTCCGGGGTGGTCTCCGGCGGCGCCGGGTCCATCGGTTCCGTCCCCAGCGAGCCCGCGTTGTGGCCGGACACCCAGTTCCCGGTCTCCGGGTCCTGCACGGCCTTCGTCGGCGGGCGCAGCGCCGTCATCAGCTCCAGGCCCGAGACAGCGGTGGAGCCGCGCGGGGTGATGACCCGCTGGGCGTAGATGCCGAGGACGCGGGCGATGTCGGCCGGCTCCATCTCGGCGACGCCGGGCCAGGACCGCTCATCGAGGGCGTCCCACGACAGGATCGCCAGCTGCACGCACTGCCGCTCGCGGCCCTGCGCCTTGCGGTAGATGCGGGCCCACGGGCCGAACCCGCGCTGCGTGAGCTGCCACTTCGCCTTCGCGACCTGCTTGACGACCGGGTGGTCCTCCGGGAGGCGCAGGGAGCGGCGCTGCTCGTGGCCCTCCAGGCGCTCGGGCAGTCCGAGCTTCACGGCGGCCGCGGCGGTGAGCACGATCAGCGGGTCGCTGTCCTTGCCGTACCGGTTGAGCTTCGCGGCGCCGAGGCCGGACTCCTTGAGGGTCCACTCCACCAGCTCCGGCACGGTGGTGGCCGGGCAGTCGAGCACGATGCCGTCGATGCCGTACGCGGAGCCGTCGCCGTCCAGCACGGCGAGCGGGCCGTGCGGGAACCGCGGGTCGATCGCGGGCTTCGCCGCCTTCTTCGCCGCCGGGCGGCGCGACGACGTCGCCGGACGCTCGGGAGCGGTCTGGACGGCCGGGACCTGAACCGGTGCGGCGGTCTCCGTCTCGGTGGCGTCGGGCGCGGCCGGGCCGGTGAACGCCTCCGGTACCTCCGGCTGCGGCGCGGCCACCGGGGCCGGGGCGGCGGGGGCGCCGTGTGCGGGGTACTTCGCCGCCCAGCCGTTCAGCAGCCGCTGGTACGCCTCCAGGCGCGGCGGCTTCGGCTCGCTCCGGCCGTTCTCCCAGTTCTTCACCGTCTGGGTCGTCGACTTCAGGGCCTGAGCGAGACGGGCCTGCGTGATGCCGGCGGCCTCACGGAGCCGGGCGCGCTCCGCCGGGGGCGGGAGCTGCGGCTCCTCTGCCAGCAGGGCGTCGATGTTCGCGAACAGCTCTTCCTCAGATGCCATATCTGTCTACCTCCACCCTGAACACTAGCATGCTTTAACCCTGACGAAAGATTCAATTTAGCCCTTACTTTTAACCCGTTCGGCGCATGTATGCTGTGTGGCGTTGCCGGGGATGGCGGCCGAAACTGTCGGGTCGCGTGTGATGTGGCGAGTGCGCACGTGATCTGGCGAGAACCGTGGCGAGTTCTCATTCGATCTGGCGAGGATTCGGTCGATCCTCTGCGCTCGTGGGGCCATGCCGTGTACGGGAGAGGTATGACGCAGATAGCTGATCCTCAGTCCTTCGACCGGTTCGCCCTCGACTACGACCGCTTCGTGAGTCTGCTTCCGGGGCAGAACACCGCCTGGCTGCTCGGGCTGGGCTTGAAGGGCGAGCGTGCTCTGGATGCTGGCTGCGGTTCGGGGCACGCGGTCGAGGCTCTGGCGGACGACTTCGAGGAAGTCATCGGCCTGGACCTGAGTGCTCCCCTGATCGAGATCGCCAAGGCCAAGAGGGCACGGCCCAACGTGCGCTACGTGGTAGAGGACCTGTTCGACCTGGAAGACAAAGACGGCTTCGACCTGGTCTACAGCCACACGATGCTGCACCACCTGGAGGACTACCGCGCGGGCTTGGAGCACTTGAAGAGCCTCGTGCGGCCCGGCGGCACCGTCGCGCTGATCGACAACGTATGTGATCCGTATCCGACGCCGCCGCGCAAGGCGTACACCTGGCCCGCGCTGTGGAGCTTCCCCAGTGAGATCCGACGCGTGGGGCTTCGCGACGCGTGGTTCCAGCTGCGCTTCTGGCACAGCCAGCCGTGGCTGGCGCACCTGCTCAGTGACCACTACCTGTCGCGCGAGCAGTTCCGCGAGCTCTACGGGAGTGTCTTCCCCGGGGCCCGGTTCGATGATCTCGGCTTTGCCTTGGCGATGTCCTGGACGGCTCCGCCGAGCGGGGGTGATGTCCAGTGACGCGGCTGCCGGCTGTCTCCGGGGCGGCGCCCGCCCGGGTCGAGGGCTTCGAGGTGGGCTACTTGGGAGGTGACGGGGTGGAACGCCGGGTTCCGCTGGCCAGGGCCGCAGGGGTGCGGTTCGAGGACGGGCGGCCGGTGCGCGAGTTCCCCTCGTATCGCGGGCAGCGGAACTATCCGGGCCTGTACTGGTCGGCGACGGCTGGCACGCATGTCGGGTACGAGTCGTGGCTGGAGCGGGACCACGCGATGGCCCTGGACTTCGACCCGGTTGTGACCGCGTTGGCCTCGCAGCCTCTGTGGCTGTTCTGGGATAACGAGCGGGGCAAGGCGGTCTCGCATGCGCCGGACTATTTCGTACGCCGTGCCGACGGCTCGGTGCTGCTGGTGGATTCCCGGCCGGAGAACCGGCGTCCCGCACGGGACTTGGCGAAGTTCGCCGCGACCGAGCATGCCTGCGCTGAGATCGGCTGGAGCTATGCCCTGTGGGGCGAGCTGGACCCGGTGGAGTCCGCGAACCTGCGTTGGCTGGCCGGTTACCGGCACTCGCGCTGCTTCAAGCCGAAGTTGCCGCACGGCTGCGGGAGTTCTTCGCGGCCCCCGGACTGCTGATGGAGGGTGCCGAGGAGGCCGGCGATCCGATCGCGGTGCTGCCGGTGCTGTTCCATCTGATGTGGCGCCAGGAACTGCTCTGTGACCTGTCGGTGCTGCTCGGTGACCGCACGGTGGTGCGTCTCGCGGTGGAGGACGTGCGGTGAGGCCGCGTCCGCTGCTGAAGGTCGGGGACCGGGTGGTCTTCGGCGGGCTGGAGCACACCGTGGTGGCCGTCGCCGGGACGACGGTGCGGCTGCTGTCGGCTGCTGTCGGCTGCTGGTGAGCCGTCGACGGTGCTGGTGGCCTATCTGTTCGCGGCACCGGATTTCGAGGTGGTCGGTTCCGCGCCGGTGCCGTCGCTGACCGCTCAGGGGCTGCTGGAAGGGCTGCCGAAGAAGGTCGCCGAGGCGGCCTGCCGGTGGGAATGCCACCTGGTGGAGATCGAGACCGGGCTGCCGCCGGACGCACCGGCCGGAGCCGTTCCGCGGCCGGAGTATGACCCGGCGTCACGGTCTCTGGCCGAGCGGGAGAAGGCGAAGGCCGCCGAATTGTCGGCGGCCGGGCAGCGGACGGGCCTGCGCACGATCCAGCGGATGCGCCGCCGCTACCGGGACCAGGGTCTGTGGGGTCTGGTCGACGGCCGCTATGCGCCCAGGCCGAAGCCGACGGGGAATGTGGACTCCCGCGTGGTGGAGGCCACCATCGCGGCGATCGAGGCCCAGACCGACGCGTCCACGGGCACCAAGGCCCGGATGCTGCGGCAGGTCGAGCGCTTCGTGCACGACGAGTACGGAGAAGCGGTCGCGATGCCCTCTCGGGCGACGTTCTACCGCCTGGTCGACGCGCTGTCGGCAGGTCGCCACACCTTCGGCTCGGCCGTCACCCGCCGCCAGACGGCCAACCGGCCGGCCGGGGTGTTCACCGCCACGGTCGCGGCCCGCCCCGGCGAACAGGTGCAGATCGACACCACGCCGCTGGACGTGATGGCCATCATGGACGACGGCGTGCTGGGCCGCACCGAACTGACGATCGCCGAAGGAAGGTGTGGGGCTGCATCTCGGCCCCGGGGACGAGATGCTGACCGTCTCCGGCTCCACCATCGAGCACTGGAACGCCCGGGACGGCCGGCGCCTGTCGAAACCGCTCGACGTTCGCGACCTGGGGCTCACGCGAACGGACCCCCCGAGCTTCACCGCCTCCTTCCACCCGGAGCCGGGACACGTGCAGCTCGCGATGTACGGCCAAGGGTTCCTCCACGCCTTCTCACTGCGCACGGGCCGGGAGAACAAGGCACTTGGCATCGACCTGGGGCCGGAAACAGACTCCTCGGTTCTCGACCGGACCGGGAACTTCGCCGCCGTGCGGACCAAAGGGTCCATGATGGGACTGTGGTCGGTCGGGCGGACGGGAAAGCCCCCGCAGCGGGTGCTCGGCCCGATGGGACCCCTGAACCCCTGGGTGTACCGGCAGGGCTTCCGGGACGACAGCTCGGTGCATTTCCTGGCCAACGGGAACTCCATACGGTTCCAGGACGCGGCGGACCCCGAGGACCGCGGCGAGTCCTACGTGTTCGCAGAGGAGCAGAAGTTCCTGGCGGTCTCCCGCGACGGCAGGACGCTGCTTCGCACCGTCGACAAGAACACCGTGGGCATCCTCCACCTCGACCCGGCGCTCTGGAAGAAGGAGCTGTGCGACACCCTCGGCCGTGACCTCTCCGAGAACGAACGCCGGGGCCTACCCGTCTGGCTGCCGGACCGGGTCTGCCCGCCGGGCGGCCGCTAACGGCCTTGGAGGCAATTGAGGTCCGGGCAGCTCGACGATCTCGCCGTCCAGCAGGGAGCGGACAGAGGTGAGGTAGTCCCGAGCGGCGCTGCGAGGGCTGGCGTACGGCGCGCCTGTCAGGCTGCGTACGAATCCCGGTGCGCTGGCGCCGTAGCCCGCGACGACCGCGTGTCCCGTGATGAGTGCGAGCGACCGTGCTTGCAGGGCCGCCTCGTAAGGGTGGCGCAGCGGCATCAGCGTGACGCTCGTGCCGACGGGCACGCTGTGGCCCATCCCGGCGAGGTGGGCGAGGACCTGGTGGGTCTCGGCTTTGAGGGACTGGCCCATCCACAGCCGGCGGGCACCGATCTGCTGGATCAGGGCGGCGAACGGCGCGACTGTCTTGGGTGAGTCGGGCTGGCTGGGAAAGAGAATGGCCGGCAGGGGCAGTGCCCCCGTGGCAGTGGTCATCGCTGTATCTCCGATGGAAGCTAGGAAGCCTGTCGGACAGGGGAAGTGACGTGCTGTCAGGGGCCCACGCGCTGCTGGGCCATCTCGCGGCGCGAGGCGAGACGGGAACCGGACTCACGGCGCGCCATGCGGCGCAGCAGGCGTGGTGCGAGCAGTGCTCCGGCCACTGTCCAGGCAGACAGCACCACGAGGATCTGCAGGTGCTGCCAGCTGTGTCCGGTTTCGGTGGGCAGCAGTGCGTCGGGCAGCAGTGCGGATCGGACGCCTTGTGCGATCCACTTCAGAGGGAAGAGTTCGCCGGTCCACTGCAGGGCGGTGGGCAGGGCGGTCACCGGGAAGAAGATGCCGGATACCACGAGCAGTCCGAGCATGGGCAGCGTCACCAGGGCGATCGCTTCGCGTGCGTTGGGCAGCACCGCACCGACGGCCGCGCCGAGCGGGGCCACCGAGATCAGGCCGAGCACGAGCACCCATGCCAGGGTGATCCATCCGCCGAATCCCTTGGGCCACGGTGCCCCGGCGCCCAGCACTCCACCGACCAGCAGGACCACTGCGTTGGCCATGGCGATGCTGGTGACCACCACCGCCTTGGACACCAGGTAGGCGGACACCCCACCGGGTACCGCCCGCATCCGCAGCAGGGTGCCGTCCTCGCGTTCCGTGGCCAGGATCTGCGGCAGCGAGATCAGGCAGGTCTGGAAGACGCCCATGGAGATGAACCCGGCCACGTACAGGTGGGAGCTGGGCACGGGCGCGCCGGAGACCTGGCCGTCGCCGATGGTGCTGGCCAGGACGAGGAGGACCACCAGGTTTCCGACGAGCTGCGACCACAGTTCGCGTTTGGTCCTGGCGAGGTGTGCCAGCTCGAGGAGGCCGCGCTGCGTCCCGAGCCACAGGGTGTGCGTGGGCGAGGTCACGAGGTCTCCTGCTGGTAGACGAGTTTCAGGTAGGTGTCCTCGAGGGAGGGTCTGCGCACCTCGAGCTCGGGTACGGGGCCGCCGAGCCGGTTCTGCAGGTCCCAGACGAACCGGGAGGGGTCCAGTGTCAGTTCGCGGTGCGCGGTACCGTTCTCCTGCCAGCGCACCTCTGCCTGTGTCTGAACCTGGTGGGCCAGTTCGTGAGCCGAGCCGAGTGCAGCGATCTTGCCGTTCACGAGGATCGCGATCCGGTCGGCCAGGGCCTCCGCCTCGGTCAGGTCGTGGGTGGTCAGCAGGACGGTCATGCCTTCCTCGGCCCGCAGCCGTTTGATCAGGGTGTGGAAGGACCGGCGTGCGGCGGGGTCGAAGCCGGTTGTCGGCTCGTCCAGGAAGAGCAGCTCGGGACGGCCGACGATGCCGAGCGCGACGTCGAGGCGGCGGCGCTGGCCGCCGGAAAGTTTCTGGCTCTCTTGGTCGGCCTGTTCCGTCAGGCCGACCAGTTCGAGCACGGTGGAGGGGTCGCGTGGGTCGGGGTAGAAGGCGGCGACATGGCTGACGAGTTCGCCGACGCGCCAGCGGGCGTGATCGCGCCACGACTGCATGACGATTCCGATACGGCTGCGCCAGTCGTCGTCCGCACGGCCCGGGTCGACGCCCAGGACGTTCACCTCGCCAGCGGAGCGGATCCGGAACCCCTCCATGATCTCGATCGTCGTGCTCTTCCCTGCGCCATTGGGTCCGAGGAGAGCGAGAACTTCACCACGGTGAATATTGAGGTCGAATCCGTGCAATACGTCGACGTCACCGTAGCGCATTCTCAGATTGCGGAGTGATGCCGCATGTTCCCTTTCTTCCAGGGATGTCGGGGGGTGTGTCGTCTCTGCTCGAACCATGGCTTCAACGTAGCCGATCAGGTTCACGAGACGTACCAGAATGCGCCATCCCGCAAGGGGTTGGCGTGGAAGTCACTGTCTCAATTGATGCGCCGGAGGTCTCTGCTCCGGAGCCGAATCCTCAGAGGCTCGAGCACGGGAGAAAACGAGGCGCACCAGGGCAAATGAGGCGACGATTCGTGATTCTGAGACAACCAAACCGCCCGATATTTCCCTGATGCGCTATTCGCGAAAGTTGACGATGCGCGAGGTGCCCAGCAGGGTGAACGACATGACCGGGCGAGTGGCCAGGAGTAACTTCCGGCCGACAGGGGGCTGAATCCTTTGCCTTTCATACGCGTACACGAGCACACGCTCTCGAATGGGCTGCGGATAGCCGTGTCGGAGGAACACCTCTATCCGATAGCAGCCACGAGCATGTGTTACCGCGTGGGCTCCCGCGATGAAAAACCGAGGGAAGACCGGCCTCTCCCACCTGTTCGAGCACATGATGTTCCAGGGATCGGAGAATGTTCCGCCGGGCGGTCACGCACAAGCCCTGGAGAACATCGGCGGAGCCGTCAACGCGACGACCGGATTCGAACGGACCAGCTACTTCCAGGCGTTTCCCTCACAGGCGCTGGAGCTCACGCTCTGGCTCGAGGCGGACCGCATGCGCAGCCTGCCAGCGGCCCTCAGCCAGCCCAACCTGGACACGCAGCGCGCCGTGGTGAACAACGAACGCCTCCAGCGCTACATGGGCGCCCCCTACGGGGCCTCCTGGGAGCGCCTGATGCGCCAGCTGACCTGGCCCCGGACCACCCGGCGAGCCGGAGGACCTGGCGCATATCTCGCCGTGTCTGAGCGAGCACATCAACCGGTTCGGCAAGTACTCCACGCACGAGTTCGGCATCCGCCCGAGGCGTACGACGACCCGAAGCTGAATGCCGGCTTCACCCGCTGCACGAGCAGGACCCGAATCCGCCGCCCCTCAGCCAGGCCGCCCGACCCGGGGCCCAAGGTCCGGGCCCGCGTCGTCAGCCGGTCCCGGCGTCCTCGCCGGGTTGCCGGACCACCGTGGCCCCGAGAGGGCGCCGTCGTACCAGAGCACGAGCATGACGCAGGGGTGACCGACGTCCTCCCGGAGGCGGGGACTCAGGCCACGTTCGGGTTGGCCGGCCGCTCCTCGCCCGGGGCCCCCCGGGTCCCCCTGCCGCGGCGGCCGATGACGACCGTCTTCATGGTCACGTGCGGGTAGTGGAGGCTGTAGTAGCCGTCCTTCCAGTAGTCGTGGAACGAGGACGCCGAGCCGACCGTGTAGGTACCGGTGTCGGGCGCGGTCTGCCCGCTGCCGGCGAAGGCTTCCAGCGTGACCGTGTCAACGCCGTCCAGGCCGACGACCGCCGCCGCGTGGTACTGCGACATGACCGTCTCGCCAGGGTTCATCGCGATCATCAGGTACGCCTGGCCGACCACCGGGGCGGCCCGGCGGTCCGGCTCTCCCACGTAGGCCGCCGCGCGCTCACGGTTCGATTCGTCCGCCACCCCGAACGGCTTGGTGCCCACCTTCGTGCCCACCTTCGTGCGGATGTTGCTGTTCACACCCTCGGTCAGCTCCCCGACGGCGTTATGCATGATCTCCTCCGCCGTGTGGAGGCAGTCGTCCAGAATCTGCCGGGCCAGCTCGTGCTCCTGGTACGCCCCCGTGCCGAAGAGGTCCTGCGCCGGGGTGCTCGTCGCCCGCAGAGAGGGGGAGACCTGCTGCGACGGGGTGCCGACCTTCACCCAGACCGATGAGGGACTCCCGGCGGCGACCGCGAACAACGCGCCCGCGGAAACCTTCATCGCCTCCTGGTTCTGCGTCTGCTGGGCCGCCCAGCGCTGGACCGTCCCCCCAGGGGCCCGCTGCATGGTGGACTGCGTGGCCGACTCCGCCTCCCTGGCCCGCGGCACCGGGCCACGCATCACGCGGCGCGCGTTGCTCTCCGCCTCGCGCTCGAAGCGGTCTGCCGGGTCGGACATCCGGAACCCGGCCCCGGTGTCGGTACCGGCCACCGGACCCTGGCTCTGCTGGATGACGTGGGTGAGTTCGTGGGCCAGGGTGTGCTTGTCGGCGCCGCCCTCACCGATGATCACGTGGTGGCCCGCTGTGTACGCGCGGGCCCCGATGCTGTCCGCCGAGGCCCTGGCGCCGCTGTCGTCGTGGATGCGGACGTCGGAGAAGTCGGCGCCGAGGCGGCTCTCCATCTCGGCGCGTGTGCCTTCGTCGAGCGGGCGTCCGCCCGAGCGCAGCACGTCGTGCACCGTCGAGCGCTGCACCGCCGCCTGCCCGGCGGGGTGACCGCAGTCCGCGCCGTGCCGGTGCTCCTCCTCGTATTCGTACTCCTGCACATACCCGGCCCTGCGCAGCATCTGCACGACGGCGGCGTTCCCGACCGCGCTCTGGAGGCGGAGCATGTCCGACGGCTGCGCGTCCCGGCCGGCCGCGGCCGTGCGGGTCGCCGACGGTTCGGTCTCCTTGCCATCGCCCCTGCGCTGCGTGTGATGCCGCACGGTGTCCCTCCCACGTGGAATGCGTCCTCCTTCACATCTACGAGACGCCGGTGCGGTAGCGCCAGGGCCACGGGGGCGCCGTTCGGGTAACGTGCCGGGCCTGTGAGGGCAAATCTCCGGCTGGGGGCGGCGGATTCGGGTCCTGCTCGTGCAGCGAGTGAGGTCGACATTCAGCTCGGGTCGTCGTACGCCTCGGGCGGATGCCGAACTCGTGCGTGGAGTACTTGCCGAACCGGTTGATGTGCTCGCTCAGACACGGCGAGATATGCGCCAGGTCCTCCGGCTCGATGGTCCAGCCCTCGTCCAGCAGCTGGCGGACGATCTCGGCGATGTCCAGGGCGTTGTGACGGGTCCGGCCCTTCAGGGCTTCAAGATCAACTCATTGCCCCTTTGATGCGTATCTCGGCTACACCCCCTGACCCCCGTGAGTTCAGGGAAACTGAACGGTTCTCGGTGGGAACCCAGGGGTCCGTCGTCGTGCTCCACGGCACTGGATCCGCGAGTTCGACTCCAACCCGCGACCACGCCACTTCATGGCTCTCCGGACGCACAAGATGGTGAGCGGGCTAGGTCCTGTCCGGCGGATCACCGTCGGCTGCCCTGATGGGTGTTGTGCTGCCCGGCTGCCGTGGAAAGGATTGGGTAGTTGCTGTACTACTTGATCGGGAGTCCATTGTGAGTCTGACCGGCCAGATACTTCCGCTCGTGGGTGTCGCCCTGGGGGCTGTCACGTCGTTCCTGGTGAGCAGCGCGAACGAGCGTACGAGGTGGCGCAGACAACAAGCCGTACGATGGGACGAGCACCGCTTGACGGCCTATGCCGAGTACGCTCACGCCGTCAAAGAGCTAGCGGCTCGCTGTCAGATGATCGCTGCCGCCCGCGGGTTGGTGTCAGGGCCCATGCCATTGGAACCGACACCCGAAGTGCTGTCGGATCTCGGCCAGTTGGAGTCTCGCCGTTCTGCGCTTTCGGAAACGCTCGGGCTGCTTGGTGACACGGAGACGAACACCGCGTCCAAGACCCTGGACCACTGCTTGTGGCGGTTGGAGTGCCTGGCTCGGGGCATCGCCACAGAAGTCGAACAGAACTGGGATCAGGCGTATCTGGAGTTCCGGGATGCGCGGAGTCGCTATGTTGAACACGCTCGGTCGAGCCTCGGTGTGTCAGGGGCCGTTGCCCGAGACGTGGTCTGGCCAGCTGCATGGCGTCCTGCGGCCGGGTCGTCGTCTTCACAATGACGCGTGGAGAACGGGTGAGGTCTGAAGCCAGAGTCGGATTGCGGCGACTGTGACGGTGCCGTGGAAGACGTAGGCACGTTTGTCGTATCTCGTGGCCACGGCCCGGAAGTTCTTGAGCCGGTTGATCGTCCGCTCAACTTCGTTCCTGCGCTTATAGATCGCTTTATCGAAGCCTGCGGGTCGGCCTCCTCGGCTGCCGCGGCGCTGGCGGTTGGCTCGTTGGTTCTTCGGCTCGGGGATGGTGTGCTTGATCTGGCGTCTGCGCAGGTAGTGGCGGTTTCGGCGGGAGCTGTACGCCTTATCGCCGCCCAGGTGGTCGGGGCGCGTGCGCGGGCGACCACCACCGGGTCGTTTAACCCGGATGCGTTCGAGGACGGGGATCAACTGCGGGCTGTCGGCCCATTGGCCGGGAGTAATCAGCAGGGCAAGCGGGCGGAGGCCGCCTTCCCCTGCAAGATGGATCTTGCAGGTCAGACCGCCCCGGGAACGACCGAGTCCTTCGTCGGGGCGGTGTTGCCGAGGCGTTGATCTTCTTTTCGCGATCCGTGGCGCTCTGCGCGGCGCCCCGGCGGCGTGTTGGTGAGCCCGGCACGAGGTGGAGTCCACGCTCACCATGCTCCAGTCGACCCGCCCCTGGACGCTGGCATCAGCCTGGACAGCTTGGAGGATCCCGTCCCAAGTTCCGTCCGCTGACCAGCGGCGGTGGCGCTCATACACGGTCTTCCAGCTCCCGAACCGCTCCGGCAGATCCCGCCACGGAACACCCGTGCGGATCCGGAAAAGAATGCCGTTGATCACCTTCCGATGATTGTTCCAACACCCACCCCGGTTCCCAGACCTCGGCAGATGCGGCGCGATTCGCGCCCACTCGTCGTTCGTCAGATCGCCCCGCCCCATGACCAGAACAATGATCCCAACGCGAGGCAGTCACATGATCCGCCGGACAGAACCTAGACAGGGCGATGCTCATTCACGGCATCAGCAACAGAGCACACAGGAGGACAAGGGTGGATCCGGTTTTGGTGGCAAGCGAGGCGGTCGTGTTTGTGGGGGCTGCCAGCAGCGCCCTGCGGTTCACTCAAAAGCGGCTGGAGCAGGAAGTGGGGCGTCATGTGTCGCGTCTGCTCAACGACCACGCTCAAAGCAGGCTGTTGTCACGTTCTGGGTCCTGCGGCATCGGTTGCATGGCAGAAGCCGGGGTGAGCCGTCATGGAGGACGCGGCGAGCGCTGAGGTTCGTGTCAGCGATCCACCGGAGCAGTTGCCGCCCGCAGTCCTCCAGGGCCGGGATCTGGCCGAGGAACTGCATCACGCTGAATACCCCGGCCTGGTTCGTTTCTTGCTGCTGCACGGAGCGTCCTGGAACGAGGCACAAGACGCGGCTCAGGACGCATTCACCCAGATGTGCCGGCCAGGGACGAGTGTCCGGCATCCCAAGGCGTGGTTACGCAAGGTGGCTTGGCGCTCCTGGTTACGACAGCAGGTGCGGGAAGAACCGTGCGCGGAGGTTCCCGACGCGCCGACGGAGCACTGGCAGTCTCCCGCGCACGCCGCAGAACTCGGGGGCGAGGAACGGCGTGTGATCGAACTGCTGTTGACGTTACCGGCCAAGCAGCGTGCTGCGATGGCTTGGACTCTGGACGGTTTCACGGCGCAGGAGAGCGCCGAGGCCATGGGGATCTCGCCTGAGGCCGCCCGTCAGAACCTCTCCCGCGCACGGGCAACGCTCAAGGTCCGCATGGGACTTGCGGAGTCGGACGACAGGACTGTGGAGGAGGAGCGATGAGCAGCGATCAGGCTGCCGAACGTCTCGAAGCTCTGCTGGCACGTGCACACAAGCAGCTGGGAATCGCCGTCTACGACGGCCTGACGGGCGGCGGAGGGCCACCTGAGCTCCGCGATCCCGACCAGGTACTGGGCCGGCTGCTTGCAGCCGCACACCGCCGGACAGGAGAGGCGGTGACAGGCCGTCTGGCGCGTCGGCACCGTAGGGAACCTGCCGGACATGCCGTAGCAGGCGGGACAGCGCCAGCCGATGCTCTCCTGATGCGGCGGTCGGTATCGGTTCGGCTCAAGTACCGCGAGCAGGCAATGGATTGTGCTCGGCAGTACTGGCCACTGAATGCGGTGCACGTGACGGGGGATGCGGTGGACACGGTGCAGGAACTCATCGCCGCCCTGGAGGAGGAGACGCTGCCAGACGCGGCCCGCGACAATCTCCTGCGAGTGAGTCGCAACCTGGGCAGGCTGTCCGCACTGCGGCAACCTGCGCAGCCGCCACCGGCACTGGGGGGGTTACGACTACGTGCTGGAAGTGGAGGACTGCCTGTCTACCTTCGCTTCCCGGCTCGTGGCGGAGGCCCTCCACTCGAAGCACCTGCTCGACAGGGAGCTCCTCCCCCAACTCGATGCGGTCGCACGTTCGTGGCTGGGCATGCTCGAGGTGTCGCAGGACCTGGCGGACGACGTCGATCTGGCTCACAGGGAGGCCGTGTCGTTGTCCACAGCGGTGGCTGCGGTCGAGCAGGCCTGTACCGACTTCCGCGGCGCAGACCTGCGCTCAATGGACTTGGACGGACTCGATCTCGACGGAATCCGATGGGACGCGTCAACCAGCTGGCCACCGGAGTGGGAGGAACGAATCTGGAAAGCATCGCTCGCAGCGGGCACAGGACACGGCGAACTCATCGTCGGGACCGAACCCCACGACAGCACCGTACCGGCAGACATCTGACCAAGGCAGCCAGTGACGCACAGGCCGCTCCTGTTTCGATGTTGCCGGCGTACAGGTGAAAGTGGCGTGTACGCCGACAGATGTAGTCGGCTCGGCCGAAGACTTGAGCGTAGCGGGCGGTGAGCGCGTCGAGGCTGAATACGGCCTCGGCGGAGACTGGCTCGATGCCGGCGGTGCGGGCGTGGCTCTGGTGGCGTGCGACTGGTGCAGCCGACGGTGCCTCGTCGAACGGGCACTCGTCGACTGCGGCAACGTGGAGCAGGGCTGCGAGGGTGGTGCGCTCCCTGTCGCTCCACCCGGTACCGACGCTGCCACGTAACGCCAAGTGCCCTCGTGCCGCTCCCCCACCAGGAGCGCGCCGGGCAGACCGGCGAGCCGGCCGCGGCCGGGCACCCACCCGCCGACGATCACGTCGGCGGTGCGGACGTGCCTGATCTTGATCCACGCACGGGAGCGGACGCCGCGTGAAGCTCGGCGAGCAGGAGGCGGTGCTGCTGGGCGATGACGTCGGCCTCATGCCACCGGCCCAGTCCGCGCCAGCAGGTCCGTCCGGAGCGGAACCCCTGCTCCAGCGGCAGCAGTTGCCAGCTGATGTCGTTGGAGAGCACGCACAGGATGCCCCGCGGACACAGCCGATCGAGCACCGGCTTCGGGCCAGACGCCCTCTCGGGCCAGGGCCGCAGCAGAGGCTCGATCAGCTCCCACAACTCGTCGTCCACGATCCACGGCCGGTTCCCCACACCCCTCGATCGGCGGAATCGTCACACCGGTCACACCTCACCAGCGCACCTCGACATGACCGTGTGACGAGCTCAAGGCGCCGGGACGGTCGGCCTTTGTATGCCCATGGCCAAGGAAGACAGTCCCAGTGCGGTGGCCGTCAAGGGAGCGGAAAGAGCCAGGACGGAGTGGTGGGGTAGCGGGGAACTTGGCCGTACGCCGACAATGCGGTCACCCTTCGCCGCCCGGGGGCCACCGGGCTCCCGGGCCGAACCGAGAGGACCGACCATCACTATGCGCAAGCCTCTCCTCGCCACCCTCACCGCTGCTGCCGCCTTGGCAGGCACCACGGGCACGGCAGCCGCAGCACCCGACCGCGCGAGCGGGGCGACCCCCACTGCCGCGACGGCCGCCGTGCACCCTGACAGTACGCCCGCCTCGGTGACAGCCGCCTCCTTCGCCGGCACCGTGGCGCTCAGCAACTGCTCAGGCTCCCTGGTCCGCATGCCGAACTCGCAGGCGACGGACCCGGGGCTGGTCATGACGAACGGCCACTGCCTCGAAACTGGCTTCCCGAGCGCGGGTCAGGTCATCACCAACCAGTCCTCCACCCGCAGCTTCACGCTGCTCAACGCCTCGGCCGGCACCGCCGGAACACTCAAGGCGAACAAAGTCGTCTACGCGACGATGACCGACACGGACGTCACGCTCTACCAACTGACCAAGACTTACGCCCAGATACAGCAGTCCACGGGAATCGCGCCGCTGACGCTGTCCGCGACCCACCCGGTGCAGGGGCACGCGATCGACGTGGTCTCCGGCTACTGGAAGCGGGTCTACTCCTGCTCCGTCGACGGATTCGCGTACCGCCTGAAGGAGGGCCAGTGGACATGGAAGGACGCCGTCCGCTACACCCCGGAGTGCCAGGTCATCGGGGGCACCTCGGGCTCCCCGGCCATCGACGCGACGACCGGGCAGGTCACGGCGATCAACAACACCACCAACGAGAGCGGTGAAAGCTGCACCCTCGACAACCCCTGCGAGGTAAACGAGCAGGGGGCCGTCACCATCCGCAAGGGGATCGGATACGCCCAGGAGACCTACGGCATCCCCGCCTGCTTCACGACGGGCAACAAGCTCAACCTGTCGGCCACGGGCTGCACACTTCCGAAGCCGACAGCGGTATCGGCACGCTGAGTTGACGCTTGAGGGGGCAAGGGAAGCTCGTCCACACCCCGGCACTCCGGGGCCCCTCGCCCCCCGGCCCGCCCGCCCGACACCATTCGGATGCCACCAGACCTCGTCTGGTACGGCGACTCGGGAGCCCCCCGCCAGCCGTCCTCGACGCCGGGTACAAGCTCGCCAAACGCACGGGTAAGCGAGCCGACAACGGCCTAGCGCGGAGGGGCACCGGCAAGCCCGCTGCCTGCCGGTGTCTGAACCGCCCCGGGTTCGGTAGAGATCTCAGATTGTGGTTGTGACCTGGGGTTTCGTGGATTTCATGTAGTGGTTGGCTTCGTACTCGACGGGTGGGACGTGGCCTATCTCACCGTGGAGTCGGCGGTGGCAGTACCAGTCGATCCACTCGGCGGTGGCGAGCTCGACGTGGGAGAGCGTCTTCCAGGGCCGGCCGGGTTTGATCAGCTCGGTTTTGAACAGGCCGATCGTAGATTCCATCAGGGCGTTGTCGTAGGCGTCGCCGACCGAGCCGATCGATGCCGCGATCCCTGCTCGGTCCAGATGCTCGGTCAGCGCGAACGATGTGTACTGCGACCCCGCGTCCGAGTGATGTATCAACTCGCCCTGTTCATACGGGAATCCATCCCGATCGCGTTGCCACAGGGCCATCTCCAGGGCGTCCAGGACGAGCCTGGTCTCCTTGGTGGTGGAGGCGGACCAGCCGACGACGCGACGGGAGAAGGTGTCCATGACGAAGGCGACGTAGACGACCCCGTTCCAGGTGGCGACGTGCGTGAAGTCCGCGACCCAGCAGCGATTGGGGGCACTGGCGACGAAGTTGCGGTCGAGGAGGTCCGGAGCCCGCTCGGCAGCCGGATCGGTGATCGTCGTGATCACCTCCCTGCCGCGGACGGCGCCGGTGATGCCGAGCTCGCGCATGAGGCGCTCGACGGTGCAGCGGGCCACGGCGTGTTCCTGCCGGTTCAGCTCGCGCCAGATCTTCCGGGCTCCGTAGACGCGGTAGTTGGACGAGTAGACCTCCTGGATCCGCTCCTTGAGTTCCTCATCGCGCACGAAACGGGCGGAGGGAGTTTCGAGGCGTTTCTTGTGGGCGTAGTACGTGGAAGGGGCGATCTTGCAGCCGTGCTCGGTGAGCGTCCTGCAGATCGGCTCGACGCCGCCGAAGCGGTCCCGGTGCTCGTCGATGAACGCTACGAGCGCGTGTGTGGCCGGTCGAGCTCGGCCGCGAAGAAACTCGCCGCGGCCTTCAGGATCTCGTTGGCCCGCTTCAGTTCGGCGTTCTCCTTCCTCAACGCTTTGAGCTGGGCGGACTCCTCCGTCGTCGTCCCGGGTCGCGTTCCCGCGTCGATCTCGTGCTGCTTCACCCAGTTCCGCAGCGTCTCGCGGGACCCGATGCCGAGCTTCTCGGTCACTGCCTGCAAAGCGGCAGTCTCGTTCGCATGGTCGTCGCGCACCTCGGCGACCATGCGCACCGCACAGCGGCGGAGCTCAAGGAGGTAACGGGAAGGTCGTGCCATGACTCGATCCTTTCATGAAATCGAGTCTCCATTCGAGCCGGGGCGGTTCAGAGCGGTCGTCCAGACCCCGACAGGGTGCTCCCTCGGCGGCAGCCACAACTGAGGCTGCGACTCCCGATGCCTCTCCTCAGCCTGATCTTCCCAGTGGAAACGGTCATCCACATCGGGCCACGCAACTTGCAGCACAGGCAACGGAGGCCGCCGGTAGAACCCCATAGCCCGCCCGAAGAAGGTTCGGTACCAGCGGAGATCGACCTGCCTGAGCGCGACTTGGTGACCGTCGAAAACCTCAGGATGCCTCTGGCCTTCAGCCAATACAGCACCCGCGGCGGACTTCGCTCCGAGCCTGTTGAGCATGCGGTGCATAGCGTGGATATCGAGTCCGAACATGGCGAGTTCAGGTCCGCCGTGAGTGTGCGCGAGGCCGATCGCGTAGGCGAATACAGGACCGATCTCGTCCTCGGGAACCATCTGGACGTGCCATCCGTGCTGCTGCACATTCTCGATGATCGTCAGATCCGCGCGGTCCGCCTCGTCTCGGTCACCGTAGTCATGGCAGAGGACACAGCGGCACTGGAACGAATCATCAGTCATGCGCGGAGGCTACGAGGTGAGCGGCTGAATCGGGCAGCCGGGGTTCGTGACCACCCTTTCAATCGAACAACATCGTCACCCTCCGCGACCGCTCCCCAAGATCTGTGCCAGAACCGAGTTTTGACAGCGCTGGGGTACTTGCCAGGGCAGCATCGGGGTGCTTCTGGTGAAATGCCCTGGTCAAGCCGCAGATGTCCAAGGTCGAGCTGTACGCGGCGATCCGGCGTGATCGCCGTGCTGGCATGAAGATGCGCGAGCCCGAGCGCAAGTACAACGTGCCGTGACAGCCGGTCAAGAAGGGGCATGAAACTGGCGACCTCGCGTAATCGGGAGTCTCGTATTCCTCAGCTGTTGAGTGCTCTTGGTGACCGTGAGTGGTCGCCAGTTTCACACCCCAGGTAGTCGTTCCTCGACAACCGACGGATGCGAGCGTGACGCGCCCACAATCGGAGGAATGCCGAAAGCAAGGCACCGAACGGGGATCCAATTGGCTGGTTGCCCAACCGATTCGACCCGAGGATGTCCCCATGCGTCGTGCCCTTACAGTGGTTGCCTTGTGCGCCGGGACCGTTGCTCTCACACTCGGAAGCGCGGGATTCGCCAACGCGGAAGCCTGGATCTTCCCGCGACAGTGCTTGGACGGAGGCGGGCAGGTTATGCAGATCGAGCCGGGGCTAGGCACCTGCGTCGGCGGGACGTACGACGGCACCGAGGTGCGAGAGCGAGCCTGAGCCCATTCGATTCCACTGTGATCGCATCGCCCCGCCGAACTGTTCGGCGGGGCGGCGTTACTACGCTCCTGGTGACCGTGAGTGGTCGCCAGGAGCGTAGTAACGCCAGGTTCCTCCTGCCTCGGCGGCGAGCTGGGCGGTGGTGTCGTCGTGGTAGCCGAGCATCCGGGCGACCACCGGAGCGGGGGCCTGGAGGACGAGGTGGCGGATCGCCGCGGTGCGTCCTCGCTGGGTCGGGAAGGCCAGGTGACGGATTCGGAGTTCCAGAGTTTCCGGGGTTATGGGCTGTCCAGCCCGGCGGCCGGGGAAGAGCCATCGGGCGTCCGGATCGGTCGCGGTCATGGTGTTCGGCCGCTGCCCCAGGTAGTCCAGCAGCATTCCGGCGAAGGGGGTCGGAACGGGCGACGGCGGGTCGCCGAGCCGGACCAGGACCTCGCCGTCCTCGTGCAGGACGTCGTCGATGCCGAGCCGGGCGATCCGGGTGAGCGGCTGTGCGTAGAGAAGGACGAGCACGGCGGCGACGCGGTCCTGGAGCGGCACGTCGTCGTGGGTGACGAGTTGTCGCAGCAGTGCGAGCCGCTGGTGCTGGGCGAGCGGGGCGGGATTGCTTGTGGAGCGGTGTGGGATGGCAACCTTCGGCAGGTGCTTGGACCGCATCGCCCACCGCAGGAAGGCGTGGGTGAGGCGTCGGGCGGTGTAGCCGCCGGCGTACCAGGCATCGACATCGGCCTGCGCGCAGTCGGCGAGAGACCGTCCACGCTCGGCAAGGTGATCAAGGAAGGCGGTCGCGAGGCGGATCTCGTCGCGGGCTTGCTGGACCTGCTTGCCGGTGAGCGGGCCGCGGCCGGCCAGGGTGTTCAGGCGGCGCTGGACGTGCCAGGCGGCGAAGAGCTCCAGCAATTTCCGGTGCCCGGCATCGTCGATGGCGGGCAGCTTCTCGGCGAGCCATCGCTGGAACAGCAGCAGCTGCCGGTCGGCCGGTGGCAGGATCCCGGCCTGGATGAGCAGATCACGCAGGTAGGCCACGGAGCGCCAGGGGGTAAGCCGGCTCAGGCCCTCGTGGGTGAGCGGGACTTCGCCGCGGGCCAGGGCTCGCAGGTTCCGCTGGACGTGGGGCTTGCTGGTCCAGGTCAGGGCGCCCTTCGGGCGGCGCGTCTGCCCCAGGGCGTCGAAGAGCGGGAGGAGTTCGGCCCGGACGGAGCCGGTGCCGTCGTCAAGGAGTTCGCCAAGGCGCTCGGCCAGCACGCATTGGCCGCAGACTCCGCGCCGGTAGCGCCTGGCCTCTCGTCCGCACCGTTCGCAGGTGAAGTCGCCGAGGCCACCGGCGCAGTCGGTGCAGAGCTTGCCGCCGTCCGGCGCGAGGCCGGGCGTCAGCCGCTCAGTGCCGCAGCCGGTGCAGGTCCCGTAGGTCTCCAGCGCGTGGTCGTAGCAGCGCGGGCAGAGATAGCCCTCGGGCCAGTGCGCCGCCCCGAAACGCACGGCCCGGCGGCAGCGCGCGCAGAACAGGTCCTCGGCGCGGACGCGGGTGCGGCTCATCCCTCGGGCCGGATGCGGGCGCGCTTGGGACGGACCGCCGACAGGTCGACGACCGCGTCGCCGGTGGCGACCTTGCGGATGGTGGCGTTCTCCGCCTTGGTGGCAATCAGGTCGGCCGGGGTGCACTCGAAGATGTCGCAGAGCGCGGCCAGCACCGGCAGCGACAGCCGCTCGGGGGTGCCGGTGACCAGGCGGTGGACCTGGGAGAGGGAGAGGTCGATGCCGCGCTCGGCGAGCGGTGGGGCGAGCTCGCTGGTGGTGAACATCCCTGCGGCGGCCATCCGCTCGCGCAGCCGCCACTGGTAACTGACCTGGCGTTTCATTGGGCCCTCCTCGCGGGCTTGAGCGCGGCCTCGATGGTGGCGTCCAGGGCCCGCCGCAGGGTGCGGGTGCGGAAGTCGGAGGACACGCAGGTGTAGATGGAGGTGGTGGACGCGTGGTCGTGGCCGGCCTGCTGCTGGACGAACAGCGGGTCCCAGCCGTCCTCGATCAGGTGGGTGACGTACGACCTGCGCAGCGAGTGGAAGTCCAGGACCAGGTCCAGGCCGAGGTCGTCGCGGTAGGCGGCGAAGCGGGAGTCCAGCCGTTGCAGACCGACGCGCCGGCCGCGTTCGGACGGCCACAGGGCGGGCCCGTCGGTGTGTCGCATGGCGGGTCTCACCGCGTTGATCCACTGGTCGAGGATCTCGGCCGACCAGTCCCACACGGTCAGCACGCTGCGGCGCTTCGGGAGCGAGCCCTTCTTCGCTTTGCCGTGGCGGACGTAGCAGACGCCGTACTCGCCGAACTCCGCCCCCTCGGGGTTGCGACCGAAGTCGGCCGTGTCGAGCATCCGCGTCTCGTTGCGCCGCAGCCCGTAGGCGTACGCGGTCTTGAACAACATCGCGTCGCGGAAGGCGGGCAGCCACCCCTTGCGGCCGCGTCTGCGGACCCGGCTCACCTCGTCGTCGGCGTGGTCGAAGAACGCCTGCAATTCCTCCCGGGTGAAGGCCCGTTTCGGGGACTCGGCCTCGCACTCCTGCATGTGCACGGCGGTGTCCCACTCGTGACACACCTGGATCGGATGGGTGCCGAAGCGCCGCTCGCACTCGGCGGCCCAGCCGTAGGCGGGGTCGGTGGCGTAGTCGCAGAACAGCCGCACCGCCTCCTGGTAGCCGCGCAGCGTCGAGCGGACACAGCCGTGGACCGCCCGCAGGTAGCCGAACCACTCGTCCGCCAGCTGCGAGGACCAGGTCCACGGAAAGGCGTCCGCGTGCGCGGCGAACGCCCGCACCTTCCGCTCACGGCCGTTGATGGTCGACAGCGCAAGGTTCCGGGCCAGTTGCTGGTTGCGCCAGCCGTCCAGCATCGCCTCGAAGACCTGATCCTCCGGCCGCAGCAGCGGCACCCCGTCGGCCAGGTGCAGCCGCACGGCTCCCGGCGCCATCCTGTCCTTACCCACCAATTCGTCACGCTCCGTAGATCGCATCCGGCGCGAGAATCTCGCATCAGATGCGAAGCCCGGAGGGGAACGACAGGTCAGCCATCCAATCGGGTGAAGCGGGACGACACCGGCCCGGCCATCAGCTACCGTCTCAGCAGCCTCACGGCGGGCCCTCTATCTGCTGATCAGCGGCTTACCGATGTCCACCCGGACAACGCGGCGCAAGATGGCGCCAGTTCGCATCAGATGCGATTCGCGTCGGTTCCTAGATGCGCCAGAAACACGCCACGGGATGATCTTGCGTTGCGATGCGGTGACGGGACCCCGCAGCCGATACATTACGCTTCGCATCCAATCGGACACGGAACGTAATGAGTGGTGTGAAACAGAGGAGTCCTTCATGCGCATTCGATCTGCCTGCGCCGTGCTCGCCGTAGCGCTGAGTGCGACCGTACTCGGGGTGGGCACCGCCGACGCGACCGGGCCGCTGAGCGGCACCAAGGTCCGCAACTGGCAGACCGGCCTCGTCCTCGGCGTCGCCGGCAATTCGACGGTCGGCGGCGCCGAGGTCCAATACCAGGCCGACACCGGGGACCTGACCCAGAAGTGGGCCATCGACCCGGTCACCAGCAGCACCTTCCTGCTGCGCAATCTCAACAGTGACATGTGCGTCACCGCGGTGGGCGGCGGCGACCTGGAAGCCCTCCAGCAGCGTCCGTGTGACTCCCGGTGGGACGAGCAGATCTTCAGCATGGAGGTCTCCTCCAAAGCCAATCGGTACCAGCTGAAGAACCAGAGCCACAGCAAGTGCATGATTCCCTACGCCGGCTCCGGCACCACCTACGCCAGGGTTGCCGCCTGTAACACCGGGAACGCGTACATGACCCACTCGTTCGACGTCCGCTGACCTCAATTGACTGAAGGCTCGGACATGTAGAGGTCCCCCGGCACTTTCCCTGCCGGAGGACCTCTGTTGAATCACGGCCTCGGGAACATCGGTACAGCGGTTATCGGTGAGATTGATCTTGACGCGAAGGGGCACAGCCCGTCGACCCTCGGTCAGGATTCCCCATCCCACGCGACGGCCACCCCGGATCAAAATCCACTTTCGTGCGGACCTCAGGCGGCTGCCGGCCGCTCGCGCAGCAGCAGTCCCGCGGTCACGGCGACCGTCGCCGCAGCCAGTCCGTGGACGCCGTACGCGGTCGCCGCCGGGCCGCCTTCGTTCAGCACGATCAGCATGTCGCCGGCCGGGACGACGGCCATTGCCGCCATCGCCAGCCCGAGCGCCTTGCGCTGCCCGGCCAGCAGCAGCGCGAGTATCACCAGTCCGAAGCCGATGTCTCGCATGCCCTTGACCGCCAGGAAGCCCTTCCCCTGGTCCTGTGGCCAGGTCGGCAGTCCGAATCCTTCGGCCGTCGCCTGCGGTGCGAGCAGGAAGCTGATCCCGGTGTAGAGGAGGAACAGGCCGCCGAGGACGGCGAGGACGGTGGCTAGGCGCTTCATGGTCATGGCGGATCTCCTGAGGGTGTCGTACGGCGGGGCAGAACGGAACGGGATCGGCGGCGGGCATCGCATCGCCTCGCGAGGCATCGCAACCGCATCACGGACAGCAGGGGGCGGGCTACTTCGTCTCTTGCCCCGGACGTCTCGGCGTTGTCCCGACCGACGTCGTGATGGCTGGGGCTGCTGTAGCTCGCCGGTTTCGGCGATGCCGCCGATGTCGTGGCCGGGCCGGCGGTCGGCTGCGCAGCAGGGACCGGCCCCCGGCGTTTGAGGCTTCCGGCGGGCAGGTGCCGGTGAGCCCGGTCGGCGGCGCACTCGGCGCCGGGCTGGTCAGGGGCAGATGATGTAGCGGCCGCGGAGGCCGCCCTTGGCGGTGGCCCGGTGGGCGTCGGCGGCCTGGTCCAGAGAAACGACCGCGTAGACGCGGGCCGAAAGTTCGCCCGCGGCGGTGCGGGTGAGGAGGTCGGCCAGTCGCGCGCTGTCGAAAGCGGTGACCACGGAGGCGACCGAGATCCCGCGCTCGGCGGGCGGTTCGAGGCCTGGCCGCAGCCCGACGTAGGCTCCGCCGTCGCGGACCAGCTTGAGCGCTTCTTCATTCAACTGGGCGGGGTCGACGACTGCGTCCCATTCCGGCTCGGCGTGCATGGTGAAGTCGGCGCCGAGGCCGCGGACGAACTCCTCGTCACCGGTGCGGGCGAGCCCGGTCACCTGCCAGCCGCGTTCCCGGGCGAGGACGGCGACGTTCGCTCCGACCGCCCCCGCGGCGCCGGTCACCAGTAGCCGGGCGGCCCCAGCGGGCGCGTCGCCGAGCAGGTCGACGACCTGCGCAGCGGCCAGCCCGTTGAGGGGGACCGTGGTCGCGGCCAGCAGGTCCAGCCCGTCGGGGACCGGGGCGACGTCGGCCGCTGCGACCACGATCTGCTCGGCGTAGGTGCCGTAGTCGCGGTCGAAGCCGGCCACCAGACCGGCCACCCGGGTGCCGACGGCCAGGTCGACGCCCGGCCCGGCCGCGTCCACGACGCCGGCGAACTCCCAGCCCAGGCCCGTGTGCTCGGGCTGATCGACCAGCCCTATCGAGTGGAAGAAGCCCGCCGCGACGCCGAGATCGGTGGGGTTGACCGTCGCAGCGGCGATGGCGACGCGGATCTGGCCGGGGCCAGGATCGACGACGGGCACCTCGATGACCTCGATCGAATCGGGCCCGTTCGGGACGCGGACGACGGCGGTGCGGAAGGTGGGGGTGCCCATGGCTTTGTTCCTCTGCGGTGGGGTGATCGTTTCCGTGCTCCATACTCGTTTTGTGGATCCCGCGGCGGAAGAAGGCACTTGAAAGTGCGTAAGCTGCCTCCAGGTACCGAAGGGGCGATCGATGTCAACGCAGACGGCGGCTCAGCAGCGGGCCGAGGCGAAAGCGAGCTACAACGCGTTCATGGACGGCTGCCCCAGCCGCCAGTTACTCGACCGCATCTCCGACAAGTGGGTCGCTTTGATCCTCGCGGCGCTCGGCAGCGACGGCCCGCACCGCCCCGGGGTCGACCACGAAGACGGGCCCCGGCCGATGCGCTACTCCGAACTGTCCCGCCGGCTCGCGGGCGCCAGCCAGAAGATGCTCACCCAGACCCTGCGCTCCCTGGAAGTCGACGGCCTGGTCACCCGTACCGTCACGCCCACCGTGCCCGTCACCGTCTCCTACGAACTGACCGACCTCGGTCTGTCCCTGAACCACGTCATGGCCGGCCTCAAGGACTGGGCCGAAACACACATGACCGACGTACTCGCCCACCGCCAGGAACACCACCGCACGGCAGCCGAACACTGAGCTTGCTGGTTGAACCTGCAGCCAGACGAACTGGGGCGTTCGGCAGTGTTCCGTGAATCGCGTCCGCGCCAGCTTCTCAGCGCTGCAGCGGTCGCGCGTCACTGGCACCGCGAGTCGCCGATGAGCAGGGCCTCGGGTGCAAGACCGGGTTGCGCAGCGCCCGGTCAGCCGTCGGTCATGCCGCTCGCGCGGGCAATGTCCTCCACCGTCTGCTCGTCCTGCTTCCGCTGGTGCTGCTGGGTGTCGAGCTTGTCCCGCATCGCGCACAGCTTGTCCGGGTCGTCGGCGACGTCCGGGGGCACCAGCGACATCGCGGCCTTGGCGTGCTCGCCGTGACCGAGGTGGGCGACGACGTGGTCGGCCCGGTCCTCGTGGCCGAGCTGCCTCGCGCTGATCAGGCCGAGGAGGTTGAGCACCTCCTGCTGCACTTCCTCGGCGAACAGTTCCTTCTCGCGCGGTTCCAGATCGAGCCGGAACCGGCCGCCGTCGGCCTTCACGTACTCGCGGATGACCTCCATGAGGAGGGCGAACCGCTCCTGGGGCACGGGCCGCGCAGCTGACGGCAATCGACACGGACTGGGACTGCCCGTGGCCGCTGGACTGGCAACGGCACTACCGGGTCCTCGCGGACCTGGTCGACGCCGACGGCCACCTGCCCGCCATCGCCCCCGGTGTGCTGATGGACGGTGACGATCTCGGCAAGTGGCTGGAGCAGCAGAAGCAGCCGGGCACCTGGGCGCAGCTGTCCACCGAGCAGCAGGAGCGGCTGTCCAGGCTGGGCGTGCAGCCCGCTGAGGCGCCGTCCCCCGCCCCGGCGGCCACGCGTGCGGCGAAGCCGAGCAAGGCGCAGCAGGCATTCCAGCGCGGCCTGACGGCCCTCGCGCAGTGGGTGGAACGGGAAGGCGCGGACCGGCCCGTGCCAAGAGGCCACAGCGAAGAAATCACGGCCGACGGCGAGACGGAACCGGTGGTCGTGAAGCTGGGCGTATGGGTCTCCAACACCAAAACGAGACGGGACAAGCTCGCCCAGGAGCAGCGCGACGCACTGCGGGAGCTCGGCGTCGAATGGGCGTGACAGCGCCGCCGACCGGGCTGGAGGACGGCACCGAGGTGAGGCTCGGGGTGTTTTTGTCGAACAGTAAGAGCAGGCGCGGCAAGCTCACCTCGGAGAAGCTTCGGGCGCTGGCCGCCCTCGGGCTCGACCGGGCCTGATGACCGGTTTTCCCATCGCCATCCGAACGGCAGGGTGTTGATCTTGCTGTCAGAAGTAAAGGAGATTCTTGTGAACGCGGCGTCGGTGCGGGCACGCTGGGAGGACTTACCGCATGAGGTGCGGGCCTTGGTACAAGCACGGCTTGGGTCGCCAGTGGTGGAGGTCGTCTATCCCGGGGGTGGCTTTACTCAGGGTCTTGCCGTGCGGGTGAGGTGCGCCGATGGCAGTGAGGTGTTCCTCAAGGCAGCGGATCTGGCTGCGGCGATGGCATCGCACTACCGGGCAGAGGCGGTGGTCGGCGAGCATCTCCCGGCTGCGGTCGCGCCGCAGCTCATGTGGTCTTTGGAGGCGAGCGGCTGGATCGTCAACGCTTTCGAGGCGGTCCGGGGAAGGGAACCAGATCTGCGGCCTGGGTCCGCTGACCTGTCCCCCGTGCTGGACGTGGTCGGTGCGCTGGAGCGGGAGCTGACGCCGTGTCCGGTGCCAGCAGTGGGGCCGGTCGGGGAGACCTTGTCCCTGCTGGTCGGCCATTGGGACCGGCTCGCTGCCGCCCCGGAAGGCCCGGATGCCTGGACCGTGGCACGGCGCGCTCAGCGGTGAACCTGTTCGCGGTGGCGATCACCGGCTACTGGGCATGGCATCACGCACATGGCCCCGGCGGCGCTCTGGGCGCTTACCGGGGCCGGGCGGCGGAGGCCGGCAGGCGGTGGATTGACTACCGGCTCGGCTGAAGCCTGGAGGTGGTGGGGTGGTGGTCGGTCAAGCTGCGGGTGAGGACGGACAGCAGGTGCGGGGCCACGAGGTAGCCCGCTGCGAACGTCATCGTCCGTTCGGTCTGGCCTTCGCTTTCTGCGGCGTTGGGGGTTCTCGGTCGGGTCAGCATGCCGCACACCTGCCTTTGCTCGGTGTCCTACAGGGTTTTCGCGGCTCGGTGTATGAAGGTGTCGAGCACGCCGTCGGCGACCTTGACGTTGCCGTGCGGGCGGGTGGCGCCGGGGATGGTGCGTACCGCGGCCGCCTCCCGCGCGAGCTCGGCCGCTGCGGTGAACGAGCGGGTGGCCTTGCCCTTCTCGCCCTTGGCGCGGTGTTCGAGCCCGTCACAGGTGTGCTCAAGGGCCTTGGCCCACAGGGTGAGTGCGTCCAGCCAGGGCTTGGTCTCGGCGGCGAAACCCGGGTCGGTGACGGTTCTGTGGATCTCGGTGGGGGCTTCGGCGAGTGAGCGTGTCTGTGCGCGCAGTGCCGTGACCGCTTGGTGTTTCCTGCCCGTGTGCCAGGATCGTTCGATGGCGTCCAGCCGGGCCTTGAGGGCGGGGGCTGCGGGCTGCCATGGTGTGCCGGTCCAGCTGGGCGCCATGTGCTGGGTGTCGAGGAAGGTCAGCAGGGCGTGGGTGCCTTGCGGGTCGTGGGCGGTCATGTGTGCCGCGGCGCTGTGCCAGGAGTCAGTGGGCCGGTAGGCGCGCGGGTTCCAGGCGTAGTCGGCACCGGTGAATTCGGCGATCTTGCTGGCCGATGCCTGGTTCATGGGGTTGAGCGCGACGCCGCTGAGGTGCTCGCCGAGCCTGGGGGTGCGCTTGGCGTAGGGGGCGAGCAGCAGGCGTCCGGCGGCGTGGTCGTAGTCGTTGGTGGGGTAGTTGTCCCAGAGCAGCACGTCGTGGCCCCACACGTCGGCCGCTCGACGGGTCTGTGCGGTGGTGATGGAGGTGGGCACCACGTCGGCGCCCGTCCACCACACCTGCACGCGGTCGTCCAGGGCGCGGCGCAGGGTCTTCTTGTACGGGGTGTCGGCGAGGTCGCTGTACTGCGTGGGCACGAACTGCAGCGGGCGCATGCCGCGGTGCTGGTCGACAAACTCGCGCTGCATGCGGTTGGTGAGGTCGGCCTGAGCGGCGGCGGCGGACTGCTCCGAGACGGGCCCGTAACGGGCGAAGTCCGCGGCACCGTTCCATACGGGCAGCGGGTGGATGTCGTCGAAGGCCAGGGCGAAGTCCCGGATCCCCAGGTTGTACAGGGACTGGAGCTTGCCGGTCAGGGCCTGGCGGTCGCCCGCATCGTTGTAGGTGATGGACTTGCCCGGGGACAGGACATAGGTGAAGCGCACGTGGTGGTCGGCGGCGTGCCGGGCCAGCTCGGCCAGCTCGCGTTCCAGTTTCCTCGGGTAGCGCTCGCGCCAGCGGTCACGTTCGTACGGGTCGTCCTTGGGCGCGTACAGGTAGGTGTTCAGTTTGACGGAGCCGTAGAAGGCGATCTGGTCCAGGCGCTCCTCGTGGGTCCAGGGCTTGCCGTAGAACCCCTCGACGACCCCGCGCAGCGGCATGGCGGGGTGGTCGACGACCGTGGCGCCTGCTATCCGGCCGCCGGCGGTCAGCTGAGTGAAGGTCTGGGCGGCGTAGAGGACACCGTCGCCGTCGGCGCCCGCGAGCAGCACTTCGATGTGGCCGTCGAGGCTGCTGGTGGTGATCTGGTAGCCCTCAGGCGGCAGTGTCCCGGAGGTGAAGGCATTGCTGCGTCCCAGCTTGTCGGCCATGTGCGGAGCCGAGACGATTCCGATGACGACGGCCATCGGCCCTGCGGGACGCGAGGCACCGCTGAGGGGAGAGACACGGACGTCGGTGGCACCCGCGCGGCGCAATGCCGCTTTCACCAGAGCGACGGAGCGGGCGTCGGTGCCCTGTGCGGTGAGCAGGTCCACCCGACGCGGCACCGAGAGATCGGGCCCGGTACGGCGTATCTGCTGCGGGGTCGGCGACACCCGTGGCAGGTCATTACCGGTGACGGATGCCCGGGTGATCGAGGGCGCATCGGGGGTACTGCGGGGGCCTACTGCGTGGTCGTGCCTCCCCACTGCGTCCAGGGGTGCGCAGCCCGCGAGCAGCAGCCCGCTGCCCAGCCATGCGGTGACGGTCCTGCGGCGGATCATCGGCCCTGCTCCGCGCGGCGGGCACCGAGCAGGGCCCAGGCGGCCAGCAGCAGCAGGACGAGCCAGCTGCCGGGCACCAGGAGGAACAGAGAGGTGGCGACGGAGGAGACCGGGTCGCCCAGTGGCAGGACCAGCCAGTACGCCACGGCACTGGTGAGGATCACCACCAGAGCGGCCAGCGGCCACACCAGTGCCCCCGCCACTTTGGCGCGACCGCTCCATCCGCGGGCCGGCAACCACACGGCCAGGCCGATCAGCCAGCCGACGACGGGCAGCAGGAACCCCCCGAAGACCAGTAGCACTACGGCTGTTGTCTGCGCGGGTGTGCAGCCGCGCGCGGAGGTGTGAGGTACAGCCGGTGCGGGGGCGTCCGGGGCAGGGGGAGGGGGAGGGGTACGGTTCATGGAGGTTCCTGTGGGTGCGGAGGGTACGGGGGGCCGCTCCTGGCCGGAGGGGTTCCGGCGGGCGGCAGCTCGGCGACGGCGATGATCGCTCACCCAGCCAGCGTTTCCGCGCCTTGTCCGCCGCCTGTGGGCAGAGTATGGACGGACCGTAACAATGCTTCCGGAGAGGGCCTGAGCTGCCCGGATCTGCTGGCAGAGGTAGCAATAATTTCCTTATGCCCAAGATTCTGCTCATCGAGGACGACCAGTCCCTGCGCGACGGCCTTCAGCTGGCCCTGGAGCACCAGGGCCACCGGGTCCACGCCGCTGCGTCCGGCCACGCGGGTCTCACGGCGCTGCGGACAACGCGCACCGACCTGGTCGTCCTCGACCTGATGCTGCCGGACACCGACGGTTTCGAAATCTGCCGCCGCATCCGCGCCTCCTGGCCGGTACCCGTCATCATGCTCACGGCCCGCGGCGACGACTCCGACATCGTGCGCGGCCTCGACGCGGGCGCGGACGACTACGTCGTCAAGCCCGTACGCGGCCGGGTCCTCGACGCCCGTATCCGCGCAGTCCTACGCGGGCAGGACCCCTCACCCGCGACCACAGCCACCGAGATCTACGAGGAGCTCACCGTGGACCGCTCCGGCCTCAGCATTACCAAGAACGGACACCCCGTCGCCCTCACCCCGCTGGAACTACGCCTGCTGCTGCACCTGTCGGCGGACCCCGGTCACGTGTTCGCCCGGCAGGAACTGCTCGAAACGGTATGGGGCCACGACCCGTCGGCCGACGTACGCCTGGTGGACTCCGGTATCGCCCGGCTTCGTACGAAGATCGAGGATGATCCGGCATCCGCCCGCTACATACAGACGGCGCGCGGCTTCGGCTACCGCTTCGGACCGCTGTGAAGCGCCCCTCGCCGGTCAAGCGCCTCACGCTCGGGCTGCGGGGCCGCCTGATCGCCGGATACCTGCTGGTCGCGGCCATCAGCGTAGTGGCGACGGCGGGATTCACCTACTACCAGGCGCACATCTCGATCCTCCGGACCGGACAGGACACCCTCCTCAACAGCCTGCGGGACACGACCACCACGTTCGCCGACGACCTGCCCTACCCGCCCACCCGCGCCCAGCTCACCTCCTTCGCCGGAAAACTGGCCTCCGGCAGCGGCTTCCGGATCATCACCGTCACCTACGGCACCCAATCCGTGACCTCGGCCCAGGGCGGCCCTGCAATCCCCGAAACCCTCCGCCGTGATGTCACCGCCAACCGGGAACTGACCTTCCAGCGCGTCACCGAGGACGGCACCCCCTGGCTCACAGCCGGCACCCCGATCACCTTCGCCGACAGCAGACAACCGTCCGGCATCGAGGTCTACGGAGCCACCCCGCTGCGCTCCCTCAGCGACGCGAAGGCCGCCGTGTGGGTCGCCTCCCAGTACGGCGCGATCCCCGCGCTCGTCCTCGCCGTGCCGCCCGCACTGCTCGCAGCCCGCGGCGTACTGCGCCCCGTGCGCCGGCTCCAGCACGGCGCCCGACGCATGGCCGACGGCGATCTCACCAGCCGTATCAAGGCCACCGGAAACGACGAACTGGCCGACCTTACCAAGGCGTTCAACGAATCAACCGCCGCACTGGAGACCACGGTCGGTGAACTCCGCAGAATGGAAGCCTCCGCCCGCCGCTTCGCCGCCGACGTCTCCCACGAACTGCGGACGCCCGTCGCCACGATGGTCGCCGTCAGCGACGTCCTCGACGACAGCGCCGACACCCTCCAGCCGGATATGAGCCGGGCGGCCCGCCTGGTCACCACCGAAGCCGACCGCCTCGCACGGCTCGTCGACGACCTGATGGAAATCTCCCGCTTCGACGCCGGCGCCAATACCCTGATCGCCTACGACATCGACGTGGCCGAGGCCGTACGTGCCTGCCTACGCGCCCGCGGCTGGCAGGACAAAGTCTCCACCGACCTCCCCGAACCCCCCGTCACCGCGCGCCTGGACCCCCGCCGCCTCGACGTCGTCATAGCCAACCTCATCGGCAACGCCCTGCGCCACGGAGCGCCGCCCGTGACCGTCCGGGTGACCGCATCCGAGGGCGACGAGGATTGCGTACGGATCAACGTCACCGACCACGGCGGCGGGCTGTCTCCCGAGACCGCCGCGCATCTCTTCGACCGCTTCTACAAAGCTGACCAGGCCCGGTCACGTTCCGAGGGCAGCGGCCTCGGCCTCGCCATCGCCTGGGAGAACACCCGCCTGCACGGCGGCACCCTGACCGCAGCCAACGGCCCGCACGGCGGAGCAGTCTTCACCGCAGAATTCCCACGCACCCCCACGGCAGGAGACGGTACGTGACACAAAGCAGCCGCCTCCTTCGCCCTTTTCTCCCTGTGCTCCTACTCGGCCTCACAAGCTGCGGCACCGGTCCGGCGATCGACGCGTCCAAGCCCATGGGAGCCGGCGAGCCAGCCACCGGAATCGTGGCAGGCACCGCCGTCTATTTCCTCAAAGACGGAGCGCTGCACCCCGTCGAGCGCTCCGCCGCCGGCATCACATCACCCACCGAAGCCGTCCGCGCCCTCCTCACCGGCCCCTCACCCGAAGACCGCAAGCAGGGCCTGACCAGCGCACTACCACCCCTGACCGGCACCTTGGAAACTGCCTTGGCCAAGGTGACCGCCACCCCAAACGCCCCCGGGCGGCTGCGCGTCACCCTCCCCTACGGCCCGACCACACTCACCCCTCTCGCACTCGGACAGCTCACGTGCACGGCGTCCGCCACAGCACTGGTGGAACTGACCGGCACAGGCCACACCACTCCGGCCACCCACTGCTCCGACTACGCTGTGCGACATCCCGTGAGTTCTCCTGAGTCCCCCTGAGTGAGCCCCTGTGCCCGTGGCCAGGAAGTTGTTCCTCCTCGGGCGCTCTGCGGTCTCGTGACGTAATTTCGGGATTCTTGAAGCGTTCTCACTTGGGTGCGGATCCTGAACTACACCCAGCTGAGGTGACACAACAACGGGCTCGTGCCCGCCCCGTGGGCGGGCACGAGCCCGAAGCCGTATCACCGGCCGGTCAGTGCTGCTGGTCGTCCTCGCGCAGGCGCCACTCGACCGGGTAGTAGACCGTCTCGTCGTCGCTGGCGCGTTCGAGGATCGCATAGTGGTCGGCGATGCCCGGCTGTCCCCGCTCCACCCACTTCTCGACCAGGGCCGTCAGGTCGTCGGCGACGGCCTCGTCCCCGGTGTGGTGCAGGTGGCCGGTCCGCTGGATCCAGGCGGTGCCCCGGCCAGGCTCGTGCAGGCAGGCCATGCCCAGGGCAGCCTCGAGGCCGTCGATGTACGCGCGGGTGGTGCGGCCGGTCCGGGTCCCCAGGTGGAACCACAGGTCGTAGTAGCCGTCGCCGTCCAGGGCCGGGCCGACGTTCTCACGGGTGGACAGCGGCTGCGGCTGAAGGGGTTCGGTCAGGGCCGGGGTCTGCCCGGCCGGCCACGCGTAGAGGGGGCCGGCCGCCGACATGAAGTCGCTGGACATCACCCCGTGGCCCACCATGCGGCCCTTGTCGCGGGTGACGGAGAGGGTGGGGTGGAAGCCGCCGTGGGCGACGGGGACGACGATCAGGCCGTCGTCGCTGAGCTGGTCGAGCCAGTGGGGGGAGATGCCGGTGACGCCGCAGGTGACCACGATCCGGTCGTACGGTCCCTTGGCCGGGTGGCCGAGGTAGCCGTCGGCCGTCAGCGCGGTGACGTTCTTCTCTCCGGCCCGCTCCGTTGCGCGTGCGGCCTCGGTGACGATGACCTCGGAGACGTCGATGGTGACGACCTCGGCGCCGGTGATGGCGGCGATCAGGGACACGTTGTAGCCGGTCCCGGCGCCGATCTCGAGGACCTTCGTGCCGGGGGCGAGCTGGAGGGCTTCCAGCATGGCGGCGATGACGCGGGGCTGGGAGGTGGAGCTGTAGCGTCCGACCGCGTCGGTGGACTTGGGGACGTGGGTCATCAGGGCGGTGTCGGAGTAGATGCGGTCCAGCAGGTCGTCGCCGGGGTCGGCGGGGACGGGGACGAAGCTGCCGCTGGTGTAGTAGCCGCCGGGCAGGAACAGATGCCGGGGACGGTGGCGAAGGCCCGCTCCACGGTGCTGGTGCGGATCGCTCCGCGCTCGCGCAGGGCGCCCGCGTAGGCGGATGCGAAGGCGTTTACCGGCCTTACGGAGATGGCCGCAAGAAAGCCCACTACATCGCCGTGATCAAGGGAAACCAGCCGCTGCTGCACCGGCAGCTCAAGCAGATGCCCTGGCGGGACGTGCCGCTGCTGGACAAGACCCGCGCCACCGCGCACGGCCGCGACGAGATCCGCCGAGTCAAGACCGCCACCGTCGCCCGCGGCCTGGACTTCCCCCACGCCGCCCAGGCCGTGCAGATCGTGCGCCGCCGCAGGACCATCACCACCGACAGGGTCATCCTGCAACGCGTCTACGCGGTCACCGACCTTGCCGCCCACCAGGCCGACGCTCCCGAGATCGCCCACCACGTGCGCGAACACTGGGGCATCGAGAACAAGATCCACCACGTGCGCGACACCACCTTCACCGAGGACTCCTCGCGCATGCGCACCGGGACCGCACCCCGGGCCATGGCCACGCTGCGCAACCTGGCCATCGGCGCCCTCCGCCTCACCGGCTACGACAACATCGCCGCCGGCCTGCGCAAACACAGCCGCAACGCCACCCGGCCCCTGACGACCCTCGACATCACCTGATCCGATCCGACAGATCCCCTGAACGACGCCGCCCCCGGGCTGACACGATCCAGCCATGGGAAACATCTACGACTACTACGCGGCCACCGACGACAGGCAAGCCCTCGCGCTGTTCGAAGACGACTGCATGGACCATTCGGCACGCTCGGCCTCAAAGGGGCAGACCCCTACCTGCTCCTCGGAACCGTCGAAGCCCACCTGACAGGAGTATCCGAGGAGCAAGTGGAAGCTGACCCCCGCTTCTGCGAACTGCTCAACGACCCCGAGCACGAAGGGCCCTGGCTCGTCTCGCTCACGGACACCCTCCGTGACGCCCTCGCAGCGGCCACCCCGGAGCGCCTGCTGGAAACCGCCACCGCATGGACCCACACCGAGGACGGTGGCGGGCAGGACCCAGGGCTCTTGGCCGACTTGCTGGAACGCCTCGGCGAACTCGCCCGCGACGCCGGGCCGCGACGACGCCTGTACTGCGGCATGTCCCTGTAGGGAACTGCACATCGGGAACAAAGTCGGCGGCATCAGTACCGCCGCGGTGATCAGGGACTCGACACCTCGTGATCACCCGGAGGCCGCGACTGCCTCCGTTCGATCCCGGTCGACGAACTCAACAACCACACCGGCTATCTGAACCAGTATCAACCCGGACAGATCCTCTGAACGACGCCGCCCTGGCGGCCGTGGGGCGGCTGGCCCCGGATTCGCATCCTCCGGTCGAGGACTGTGCTCGATCACAGCCTGGTGGCCAGCCAGATGGTCATGGCCGCGGTGGCGGTGAGCCCGACGTTGAGTGCGATCCGGCGGTCTTCGCCGGTCAGGTGGACGGCGATCGCACCGGTCTGCAGGAGGACGAAGCCGATGGCTGCGGCCGGCGCCAGCGAGGGCGCGATGCCGGTCAGCGGTGGCAGGACCAGGCCGGTCGCGCCGAGTATTTCGACCGTCCCCAGCGCCCTGAGGGCGGGCAAGGGTATGCGGTCGACCCAGGCCATCATCGGTCGGAGTTGATCGCGGCTGCGGATCACCTTCAGCGTGCCTGCGTAGAAGTAGAAGAGGGCGAGCAGTCCCGCGACGATCCAATAGGCGATGTTCATGGTTCCCGTTCATGGGCCACCGGTTCACGGGGCCCTCGATTGCTTCGATGGCCAGAAGAGCCCTGGAGAAGGCCTGGTCCGTCGTCCGAGGGGTCGGACCCGCCGAAAGACGGGAGTGGCACGGCGCCTCGGTCGAAAGGAGGGCGGCCGGGCCGTTCCATCCGTCGACTTCAGGCGAGGTCGGTGGCGGGCTCGGTCGCGTAGCGGCTCATCGCGTCGATGTTGGCCTGTCGCGTCAGCGGCCGGCCGCCGGCGAGCACCTCCTGGAGGTCTCGGAAGTACTGCACGTACAGGTCGGGGGTGAATGTGCTGAGCATGACGGCGGGCTGGTCGGTCGGGTTGGCGAAGGTGTGAGGGGTACCGGGCGGAACCATCACGAGCGTGCCCGTGGTGGCGTCGCAGTCCTCGTCCCCGACGGTGAACCGCACGGTGCCGGAGAGGATGTAGAAGCCCTCGTCGTGTTGGGCGTGGCGGTGCTGCGGCGGTCCCTGGGTGTGCGGGGCGAGGACGGACTCGGCGATCGCGAGGCGGTGCCCAGTGCGGCTGCCGTCCTCCAGAACGCGCATGCGCGTGGTGCCCAGAACGATCGTCTCGCCGTCGCCGGGACCCACCACCGATACGGCGGGGTCGGCCTGCGGCTCGCTGGTCTTCGCTTCTTCGGTCATGCTCACGAGTGCACCGCCGGGACCCCGCCAGTGTCCAAGACCCATCCCGCAGCGCCGATACCCCGTGGGTATCGTTGCAGCGTGGAGCTACGGACCTTGCGCTACTTCGTGGCGGTCGCCGAGGAACTCCACTTCGGCCGGGCCGCCACCCGACTGCACATGAGTCAGCCGCCGCTGAGCCGGGCGATCAAGCAGTTGGAGGCCGATGTCGGGGCCCTGCTCTTCGCCCGCTCGCCCACCGGCGTCACGCTCACTTCGGTGGGCACGGTGCTGCTTGACGAGGCGCGGGCCCTACTCGACCACGCCGACCGCGTCCGTGTACGCGTGAGCGCGGCGGCCGGCGTCGCGACCATCACTGTCGGCATCCTGGGCGATGGCACCGACCCGGGAGTGTCCAGGCTGGCCGCCGCCTACCGCCGAAGCCACCCCGGCATCGACATCCGCATCCGCGACACCGACCTGACCGACCCGACGTGCGGGCTGCGCGCCGGGCTGGTCGACATCGCCCTGACCCGGGCGCCGTTCGACGAGACTGCCCTGACGGTGCGTGCGCTGCGAAGCGATCCGGTCGGCGTGGTCCTGCGCGCCGACGATCCGCTGGCCCGCCGCGACCGGCTGCGGCTGGCCGAGCTGAGCGACCGCCGCTGGTTCCAGTTCCCGCAGGGCACCGACCCCATCTGGCAGTCGTACTGGAACGGCGGCAGGCCGCGCGAGGGCCCAGTGGTGCGCGCCGTCCAGGAATGCCTGCAGGCCGTGCTGTGGAACGGCACGGTCGGCCTGGCCCCGCTCGGACACGAACTGCCCGCAGAGCTGGCCGTGGTACCGCTGATCGACATGGCGCCGAGCCGAGTGGTCGCGGTGTGGAACGAATGTGACACCAACCCGTTGATCCGATCCTTCGTCGAGATCGCGACAGCCGCGTACCGCCACTGAGCACCGGCAACCGGCGCTGAGTCCAAACCCATGAACATTCGCTGTCAGGACACGGTGAACAGAGCCACGCGGCCGGCCTGCCATGCAGTCCGGCCGCGGAGCGATGTCACCCGTAGGGACGAAACCCACCGCCCCGGAAGAAACCCCGAGCGCCTGGGCGACGGTGTCCCACTGCGACCCGTCCGCGGTGTCGACGCTGAACGCGGCGTCGGTCGCCACACGCTCGGTGAGGCGTTCCAAGACCGCGACGGCCCGGAATGCGGCCAGCGGTTCGTCGGCGACCAGATCAGTGAGGCGTTTCTCGACCTGGCCGAGGAGGGCGGTGAGGTCGGCGGGCACGGGCGCGGTGCGGGCTTGCACTTCGGTGATGTGGGTGTCCCAGTCGCCTTCCGGTCCGCTGGTGTCGGCCAGGTAGGGGCGCCGGCGGTCCACACATCGCGGTCGAACCACTTGGTGATATTGGGCTGCATCTCGGTGATGGTGCGCATCCGGGCCTGGTTGTTGAACGACCCAGGTTTTTGAAGGGGCTTTTGAAGGCCCTGCGGAGTCTGGGCGGCCTTGCGGAGCGATCTTCAGAAAACGAAGGTTTCTTGAAGGCTCGGGCTTGAACTCCTGGGCAAGGAGCCCGTGCTCAGCAGGGCACGTCACCCTTGCAACGCCAGAGGACCCGGTCCGGATACACATGTGCGTTCGGGGAGAGCTGGTGCGTGGTCCAGTTCTGCAAGTCGCCGGGGGCGAGAAGCCCGTCCGCCTGATAGGCAGCGTGCGTACGCTGGACGACACAATCTGTCGGCTTGGTCACGTGGCTGCCGCCGGCCGGAATGGTGCCGTGCCACAGCCCGTCGGCCGATTGACAGGAGTGGTACTGGCCAGACTGAACGTAGCTGAGCTTCGCCGTGACCTCGACAGCCTCCTCGCCGGGGTTGCTGATCTTGAGGGCGAAGAGCACTCTCTCGTCTTCAACCCGCAGACAGCCTCGCAGCAACACTCCAGCATCTCCGGAGCGGCCAGGACCGCATCGGCTTTCCGGTCCGAGTGGGTCGACCTGAACCTGGTCGGCATCGTCCTGCCCACGGGCAGAAGGTGAGCTGACGCTCGGGTGCCGGCCGTCGGGGGACTGCTCTGGAAGGTCGGATCCCGCCTCTGCAGTTCCGGGTCGGGCGATATTCTTCGCGATCAGCACAGCAACGCCCAGCAAGATCAATGCGGCGACGGCAGCGAGTACCTGGCCACCGCGCCGACGAAGCACATTGAGGCGGCGGGGTGTGGGGGCGTTCTGTAAGCCCTGTGCGTCGCTCTCCTCAAGCGGTGCAGCAGCTGAATTGGTCGGAGAGGCAGTCGCCTGCTCTCCCTCATGGGCGCTGTCAGGTGCCCCTATGCGACCTGCTGGGGCTGACGTGAGCGCGTCGCCTTGCTGAGTGGTGCTGCTGTCCGCGAGCGACGCCGGGTTGAGCTGGGCTTCAAGCTCCTGCCAGCGCGACGTCCACGCTTGGACGGCTGCTTCCAACCGGTCGCTGCCGGCCTTCGCGCACTTCAGACAGGCACGCACGTACGCCAGCGTGACTTGCAGAGATGGCATCGCCTGTCCGTTCGCGGCGCCGGACAGGGTCGTGGATGAGTACCCCGCGTGCCTCGCCATCTCCTTATAGGTGGGCCCTCCGCATTCCTTCCGTAGCTGCCTCAGTCGCACGGCGAATGCCTCTAGGGGCAATACCGGTGACTTTGAGGGTGTCGGTTCGTTGTGTTGAGTGTGCCAAGGCCGGGACAGGTGAAGTCGGTCGGGGGCGAGCGGTTTTCGGATCGCATCGCTCTCGGAGTGTTAACGCGCACGTTTACGCCGGATCTGGTGGACGAGGTGGTGGCGGAGTGCGGGCGTGTTGAGCAGCGCCAGCGGCTGCTTCCGGCTCGGGTGGTGGTGTATTTCGTGCTGGCGATGTGCCTGTTTTCGGGGCAGGGGTATGAGGAGGTCGGGCGTCTTCTCACGCAGGGTCTGGAGCGCCAGGGCCGCTGGGCAAAGGGGTGGCGGGTGCCTACGAGCGGAGCGATTGGGCGGGCGCGGCTGCGGCTGGGGCCGGAGGTGTTGAAGGCGTTGTTCGCCCGGGTGTGTCGGCCGGTGGCGGTCCCGGGGTCGCGTGGCGCGTGGTTTCGGGGGCTGCGGTTGGTTGCTGTGGACGGGACGACGTTCGATCTGCCGGACACGGTGGCGAATGCCGGGTCTTTCGGGCGTCCGGGGACAGGTCGTGGTCAGGGCAGGAGTGCGTATCCGCAGGCCAGGGTTGCGGCTCTGGTCGAGTGCGGCACTCATGCGGTCTTTGCTGCCGAGGTCGGTCCGCTGGCGGTGCACGAGACCGTGCTGGCCGGGCGCCTGTTCTCTTCGTTGACCGGGGGGATGCTGCTGATGGCCGACCGCGGGTTCCTCGGATTCGACCTGTGGCGGGCCGCCGCGGCAACCGGCGCCGACCTGCTCTGGCGGGTCAAAAGCAACGCGGTGCTGCCTGTGGTGAAGTCGCTGCCCGATGGTTCCTACCTGTCGGAGATCGTCGCCGCCCGTGACAGGAACCGGCGGGCCGACCCGGCCCGGGTCCGCGTCATCGAGTACACCCTTGGCCCACGCGAGAAGGACGGCACCGTCTACCGGCTGGTCACCACCCTCCTCGACCCGGACACTGCGCCGGCGGCGGAACTTGCCGCGCTCTACGCCGAACGCTGGGAGATCGAGACCACGCTGGACGAGATCAAGACCCACCTGGGCGGGCCACGGCTGGTCTTGCGCTCCCAGCACCCGGCCGGGGCCGAGCAGGAGATCTTCGCGTTCCTCCTCGTTCACCATGCCGTGCGGGACCTCATGCACGGAGCCGCACGACAGGAGGGACACGATCCGGACCGGATCTCTTTCACGCGCGCCGTGCGCGTTGTCCGCCGCCAGGTCACCGCCCAGGCGGGTTTTTCCCCCCTCCCGACTCACGCGGGCCCTCGCACAGACTCTGCTTGAAATCGGTCAACGGCTCCTGGAACCAAGGCGGTTACGCTCCAATCCCCGTGTCATCAAACGCAAGATGTCCAACTGGGCCCTCAAACGCACCGAACACAACAACCAGCCCAGGCTGGACACCCCAGTCATCACCCTCGTCGGACCCACCAAACCAGCCCCGACCTCCCGGAAAAAGACCTAAATCACCGGTATTGCCTCTAGGGGGCCGTCGTCGGGGTTGATCGGACGCTCCGCCCGCCCCTGCCTACTCGCCATCCAACGCCTCCATCTCTCAGCGGGCTTGATGACCGGTTGATGACCGGCCCGCCAGAGTGGTGCAGGTCATCAAGCGCCGGGCCAAGCTTCGATCACCGAGCCGTCCGGCCGCCAATCGGGCGTCGGAGATCGGCCAGAAGGAAGGAAGAACTGTGATCAACATTCGCAAGCGCCTGGCACAGGCGGCGGTGTCCGTAGGAGGGGCCGTCGCTCTCCTCGCCGGGGGAATGGTGACGGCACCCACCGCGTCTGCTGTGGCAAGCGAGTGCCCGCGCTCGTTCCCGCATCCGTCGTCACCGGCTCTCTGCCTGTTCGACGCAAAGGGGTTCGAAGGAAGGCTGCTGAAGTTCCGTGATTACGGCTGTCAAAACCTTGGCCCTGCGTGGGGATTCGACAACAGGGCAGAGTCGTACATCAACAACACCTATCACCGCGCTGTGCTCTACTACGGGTCAAACTGCACCGGCACTTCGGTTACTGCTGGCGCAGGATCGGCAAGCAGCGATCTCGGTAACGCCCGTAACAAGATCTCATCCATTCGCATCTTTCGCTGATTGACGCCGCTGCCGGGGGCTGCCCACGTGGTGGCCCCCGGCAGCAGCACACCCGGATTGAGGGCACGCGAACATGTCAGCGTGCATTACGCGGGAAGCAATCGGTTAAGTGCCACCAGCGATTTCTTTGGCGGATAAGGTTCGCGTGACGTCTTCGTGTGCCAGCACCCACGGGCGACGATTGTCCTGCCTGCGGCCAATGGCAAGGTCTATAGCCGTGGGGACCAGGGTGGTAGCCGCGCCCAGGGCCGTAGACAGCTCAGGCGACATGCCAAGGCCGGCAACTGTGGAGCCGAGACCGATTCCCACCCCGATCCACGGCATCATTCGAGCGCGACGCCCTGCGCGGGCAGAGATACGCCTCTGGCGCGCCAGCTCACGACTGAAGGCATTCCGTAGCTCCGCAGCGCTTGAGAACGTGTCCTCGGCCAGGCCATGGAAGACCCTCCGTGCACCTTCATGGCGCTCACGGACGCCGAGCAGGGCATCCACCACCTGTCCCACTGCATCGGGACCCGCACTTTCCGTCAAGGTGGGCACAAAAAGTAACTGGCGGAGCACGGGGTCGATGGGCGCGGAGTCATCCAATCCGGTAACGGTTCGCGCCCCCGTCGACTGTCGACGTGTGGCTGCTGGGCCTGCCGAATCGGCTAGTAGGGCTGCGGACTTTGGTACCTCGCGAATGCGCCCCGGAGGGTCGAACAGCAAGGGGATGGTGTAATAGTGCATTGCCGCCCAACGCCGGAACAAAGGAACTTGGCTTGGTAGGTGGTGTGCGGCTAAGTCCGCGAAGCGTTGTCGATCTGCCGGGCATTCAGCAAAGCCTCGTTGAATTCGATCCACCTGTCTTGCTGTCAAACCGTGCAAGCCCCCTGGAATGCAGCGCCTCAGCGCTCCCGCCGAGTCGAGGCCAGCCATAAGGGTTGCGTGATAAATGCGCCCTTGGTCTTGAGGGCTGAAGGCTACGCGGCTCTCCTCGCTCAAGTGCCGGTAGCGCTTGGCCAGACGCTTGAGGGCCAGTTTGACGGCTGTGGCCGGGGCAGCCAGGTCGGTGCCCGGACGGCTGGCGGCCAGCCGTCGGACCAGCTCGGTGGTGGTCAGCGAGCGCAGTGCTTCGCGTACCGCAGCGGGTGCGGTGATGATCAGTGATTTGATCTGGTTGATGGTCTGGGTGCGGGCCTTGACGGCGCTGGCGCGTACCACGCGCAGTCCGCGGATTGCCTCGACCGCGCCATCGCGGTGCTTCGGGGTGCCTGTGGCGCGGCCGGCGAGTACCGCGGTGGCGGCGGCGTAGGCGTCAATGGGGTCGGACTTCCCAGCCGCGCGACGAGCACGACGGTCGGGTCGGTCCACCTCGATGACAGTGATCTGGTTGGTATGGAGATAGCGGGAAAGTTCGGCACCGAAGGAGCCTGTGCCCTCCATGCCCACGACCAGTAATTGGCCGTGGGAGTGCAGCCATTCCGGCAGGTCTCGGTAGCCCGTGGGCGTTGTGGGGAACGCCTCGGTGGCCAGGTGTCGGCCGATGGTGTCGATGACGGCGGCCTGGTGGAGGTCGGTGTGGGTGTCGATCCCGCCGATCACCTCGATGGGCTGTGACATGGTGGCCGGGTTCCTTCCGTGCGCGGCGAGTGGGCTCGCGCGCACCGGCCGGCAGACGGACACGACTGTGATGGGACCGCTTGGGTCAAGCTTCTATGAGGTCACGATCTCCGGCCGGTACACGCATTGGCACCGCTCGGAAGGCCGACGATTCAGAGTAAGGACAGCCGAAGCGTCAATCGGGGATCGGGGCAGACCCTCGAGCGGTGCCGCCTCATCCTCACAGTCGGGGATCTTGGGTGGTCGGGTTCAGCTACCGAGGATTCGCCAGGACTTCGGCCGGGGGATCTGGTTCTGATCCAGGAAGGCCTGGAAGGCGGTCGGCGGTCTCGGTGGAGAGGCTTCCGCGGTCACTGATCGGCCGCTGAGGCGTTCGATGTTCACAGCGATGGCCGTGAGTACGTGCTGCAGGTGGGTTTTCGACCGTCCTCGGTAGCGGCAGTGGCGCATGCCGTGTCCGTGGGCGAACTCGTTGATGGTGCCCTCCGCTCCGGAGCGGAGCGCGTAGCGGGCCTTCCACTCAGGTGTCTGCTGCTCGGTGGTCAGATCACGGTCACCGGGTGACGCACCACTGCGTCGAACAGAAAGCCCTGCGTGTTGGCTACGGCGGTGTCCGGCTGGGTGTGGCCGGCCGTGTCGGTGGCGCGGGCCAGGAGGTGAGTGTCGCCGACTGTGTCGGGCTTCCAGGTCAGGGACCAGCGGGTCCAGGTGCTGGCACGGGGCCGGTCGTGGAGGCGGGCGGGCCGCCAGCTCGCCCCGCCGTCGGTGCTGACATCGACCCGCGCGATGGCCCCCGCGCCCGACCAAGACCGGCCGTGCAGCACCTGCCCCTCCCCCACCGTGAACCTCGCCCCGCTCCCAAGCTCGAAGGCGCTCCTGACCACCTGCCGGGTCAGCGGCGCGCTGCCCTCCTCCGGGTATGCGGGGCCGAACAGACGGTAGAAGATGGTGTTCCAGGGCGAGTAGAGCGGCTGCGTGGACACCTCGATGTCGCCGACCCACTTGATCGACGCGATCCCCACCCACCCCGGCACCAGCACCCGCACCGGATACCCGTGGTCGTACGGAAGCGGCTCGCCGTTCATCTCGTACGCCAACAGCACATCGTCCAGCGCCCTGGCCAGCGGCAGCGGACGGCGTACCCGCCCGAGGTTCTCGCCGCCGCTGAAGAACTCGGCGTCCAGACCGCGCGGCTGCACATCCACGGCGTACGAGGACAGCCCGGCCTTGCGCAGGACGTCGGCCAGGCGCACCCCGCGCCAGCGCGCGACGCCGATTGCCCCCAGCGTCCACGAGGTGCCGGTGACCGTCTCGCCCTGCTGCGTCGTGAAGTAGCTGCGGCCGTTTCCGGCGCACTCGACGAACGCTGTACGGGTCACGGCGGGCAGGGCGCGCAGATCGTCGTACCCGAACTCCACCGGCCTGTCCTCGCGGGGCGCGCCACGCAGCCCGCTGCCCCACAGCCTCAGCCGCCAGTCGGCGGCGTCCAGGACAGGGGTGGCGGTGTGGTTGCGCACGAAAAACATTTCGTTGGGGGTGTGGTGGCCGGTTCCGCGCAGCGCCTCCCAGCGGGTCTCGGCGTTGGTGTCGCGCCGGATGAACCACTCGGGCGGCAGCGGCTTGACAATCGTGGGATCGGCGGCGTGGGCGAGGTACGGCGGGGGGAGCGCGGCCCCGGCGGCGGTCGCGGCGAGCAGGGTCAGCAGCCGGCGGCGGGTGACCCCGTCCGCCCTGGCGTCCCCGGAGAGCCACTGGCTCAGCCTGCGGCGGTCGTACGCGGATTCGTCGTGGCGGGCGGCGGAGACGGGTGAAGGCATGAGATTTCCTCGTCGTTGAGACAGCAGACAGACATGGGGGAGGACAGTGCGAGCCGGCGCACTGGGCGGCGCGCCGGGAAGGCGGCCGAGGTCCACAGCGCAGCGGCGCGTCAGAGGCTCCAGCGGCGGCATGGCGGGATGCAAGCACGCGGCGCGAGAAGGCGTCAACGGGGCGATCTCGCCACTCGGTTGGTCCCTTTTGCGGCAGACCGCGGCCGGAGGGGGTTGGTGTATCCGCGGTGCGCTTGTCGTAGATCAGTGTCGGTATGCCGTGCCTCGCGCACTCTTCCGCAGCGCCCAAAAGATCCGCCTGCCTGGTCGGACCGGCCCCGTCGACCATCACCAGGCCCGGGCTCCGGCTGCCCGCCGATGTGCGCGGGGCCAGGACCGCCCCGTGCAGGACGGTGCCATCGCCAGCCGCCGCGTGGTGCCGCACGACCGGTGCTGGTCGTCGGCTCCGGCGGGGCGGCCGGCTCGGTCTCCTTCTTGCGGCGGCACCGGCTGCGACGGTCGAACACGCCGTTCATGGTCCAGCGCCAGTAGTCCTCGGCTTCCTCGAGGAGCAGGACCCGCTGTCCGCTGTGTGCCCGGGCCGCCGCGATCCCGCCGACCAGGTGGTAGAGGTTCTCCGAGCGCTCAGGCTCTGGTGGTGCGGAGCTCGGGCCAGGCAAGTGACCGTACGGTGACGCCTGGGCGGACCGTGAGGTCAATACGCCTGTGACAGAACGAAGACGTCGCGGAGGACCGCCTGTAACTCGGTGCGAGATACAAATACTTCCGACCACATGCACCGCGCTACTCCTGGGGGAACACCGTGAAGTACACCCGCATCACTGCTCTCGCCGCCATCGGCGTCGCCGCCACCCTCTCGCTCACCGCCTGTGGCAGCGACGGCTCCGGGAAGGACTCGTCCTCCAAGAGCTCCTCGTCCTCGTCTTCTTCGTCCTCGGACGGTGGCTCGAAGTCGGAGGGCGGCTCGGGCTCCGGCGGCTCGGAGGCCAGCAACGCAAAGTCGGGCTCCGGCGAGGACATCGAGGCCCGCGCCGACGCCGGGAACGGCGCGATGAAGACCGGTGGCAAGGTCAAGTTCTGCAAGACGGAGGACCTGGCCATCGACGCCAGGGACGCCGCGCCCGACGAGGACTCCGGCAGGATCGACATCACCATGATCAACCGGGGTTCGACCACCTGCTCGGCGACGGGCTTCGCGGGCGTCGACATCAAGGACGCCGACAACACCTCGAACCCCATCGAGCGCGGCCACGCCCAGCCGCGCGTCACCACCCTGAAGCCCGGCGACGCCGCTGTCTTCAACCTCGCCTACGACATCGACAAGACCGGCGAGAGCCTCGCGCACCCGACCAATATCCTGGTGACGCCCCCGAACGAGACCCACACCGTGAGCCTGAAGTGGCCCGCGGGCGCGGGGGAGATCAAGGGCGCCTACACCGACGTTGAGGTCTACCCCACGCACACGACCAAGTAAGAGGTCGCGCAGATAGGTGCGGTGGGGAGCCCTGTCGCAAGATAGGCACAGGCCCTGGGCGATCACGTAGTTGCCACGCTCTGTGATCACCCGGGGTCTGCCTCGAGCGGAGTGGCTGAACGCCTGGCCGAGAAGGTGCAGAGGGTCCGGGGCTTACTCAGATCGCCGGTGCAGCCATCGGGGAGCGAGTTGCGGCGGAGATGAGAATTTCGCGGGGTACCCGCCCTGCTGCGGCAAGGGCGCGGCCCACTGGGTGGGCGTGGGCGCCTGCCGGGAGGTTTCCGCGGCGACCGCTGAGTACTACGTCGATGGAGCCCATGGTGCTGTGCGATTCCCTGGTTCGGTCCAATCGCCGCAGTGTTTGGCGAGCGACCGCCTCCGCGCTGTCGTACAGGGTGGTTCCGGCGGGCAGGCTCTGCAGAATCTCTGGCGCCACCAGGGGATAGTGCGTGCATCCCAGCACCACGGAGTCGCAATTTTTGGGGGTTCGCTCGGCCGCGTCGGCGATCGCTTCCGCTGCTGCGGCCCTGTCGCCGTGGTCGATCGCCTCGGCCAGACCGGGGCATGCGACACGCGCGACAGGCATGCCGTTCGCGTAGTCCGCGATCAGGCGATCCTGGTAGTCACTCGACGTGGTCCGGACGGTTGCCCACACGGCGATGCCTTGGCCGGTTGCCGCGGCCGATTTCACGGCGGGCACGGTTCCGATCACGGGCACGCGCGGTTCGAACCTCTCGCGCAGAGCGTCGATCGCGGTGACGGTGGCGGTGTTGCAGGGGACCACGATGGCCTCCGCGCCCCGCTGGACGGCCAATTGAGCGGCGGTGAACAGACGGTCCGTGACGAAGGAGGCCGTTCTCGATCCCCAGGGGGCGCCGTCGGGGTCCAGAAGCAGAAGCAGATCGAGTTCCGGGGCGAGGTGCCGAAGCCAGCCTGTGGTGGAAAGGAGGCCAAGTCCTGAGTCGATCAATGCCACCGTCATGGGGTCAAGTTACCAGCCAGGTCTTGCCGCCTGGCTGGACTGGTACGGCCCATGGACCACTGCGAAGCTCCCCGAATGAGTAGGCGCGGGCACGGTGGCCGGTGAAGGCTCCGTTTTAAGCCCGCTCCCGCCGAGCGCTTCTCGCGCACGCGGCTTGGAGCTGGCGCGGATGATGGTCCGTCACGGGCGGCGGCGGGGACGGTCCTCCCAGCGGTGAGTGGTCCACGCTCGGCGGCTCAGGCTGCGCACGGTGATGATGGTGTCGGCGAGGTCGAAGAAGGCATTGATGACGGTGGCTCGGCGTTCGTAGCAGCGGGCGAGTCGGTGGAAGGCGTTCTGCCAGGCGTGGGTCCGTTCGACGTGCCACCTCTGGCTTCGTTGATTTCTAGGAACAGCGTTTGTCGACGGTCTTCGGAGGCGGTTGGCGATCATGAGGCTCCGAAATGTCGAGCAGAAATGACGGCAGTGCGGTGGTGGGGTCTGAGGAACATCCACGTCAGGGGCGCGTGCCCCCGGGCGGACGCCGGCGGTCACCCCGTTCGATGCGGTGGCTTGTAGAGGTCGTCAAGGCGGAGTGGCGCGGGCTGGGGCAGGGGTGTGCCGTCCGTCGGCAGGCAGGACTGGAGGAAGTAGGCGAGCAGGCGGCGGGATGCGGCCATGGAGGCCGCCGGGGACTCTCGCACGACGCCGTTGTTGGCCAGGAGCAGGAGGGTAACGTCGCTGGGGTCGAAGTCCTTGCGCAGCTGTCCGGTGTCCTTCGCACGCTGTACTAGCTGGGCGAGGCATGCCTCGGCGCGGGCACGCTCACGATGGACGTCGGGCGCGTCGGGAAATTGGGAGAGGAACGCGGCGCTGAACCCGCGGTCCTGGGCCTGCATCGTGCACACCTTGGTGAGGACGTTGCGAAGTCCGTGCCAGGGATCGTCGTCCTGAAGGGCCTCGTCGAGGGCTGCGACGCACTGGCTGAGTTGTTCGGAGAACGCAGCGGCGATCAGCGAGCCGCGTGTCGGGAAGTGCCGGTAGAGGGTGGCCGCACCCACGCCCGCTCTGCGGGCGATTGCGCTGGAAGATACGTCGGTGCCGTTGAGGGCGTACGCCTCGCGGGCGGCCTGGAGGAGCCGGGCGCGGTTGTGCCGGGCGTCGGCTCTCTGGCCCCGGGGCGGGGGGCCGGAGGCGGAGGGGGGCGGGTTCCGAGACAGTTGGGCAGGCATGTCTCCCACTTAATCACAAACGGAAGAGGCCGACCGTTTAGCGGGTTAGCGTGACCTGGTGCCGCGGTGCCCCGCGGTCAGCTCTCTGCCGCAGAGGTGAGCGGCTGCGAGTTCTCCTGCTGAACGACGTGCCATGTGTACGGAGGTTGTCCGTGTTTGCTGTGCAGTACCACCGCTATGGCGGTTCCGAGGTCCTTTGCGTAGAGGAGGTCGAAGAGCCGCACGCCGGGCCCGGTCAGGTCCGCATCGCGGTGCGTGCCACCGGCGTCACCCCTGCTGACTGGTACCTGCGCTCAGGGATGCTGCGGGACATCGCCACCGTGGACTTCCCCCATATACCCGGCATGGATGCCGCGGGAATCGTCGACGAGGTGGGAGAGGGGGTGACCGGCACCGCCGTGGGAGATGCGGTCTTCGGCCTCGTCCCCTTCGTGGATCAGGGAGGCGCCGCGGCCCAGTACGCCGTGCTGGAGGCGTGGGCGTCCAAGCCTCAGTCATGGTCTTTCGAGGAAGCGGGTGGCGCCGCGGGCAATATCGACACAGCCACACGTGTACTGGACGCACTGGAAGCCGCCGAAGGCATGACCTTGTTGATCGATGGTGCCGCCGGAGGCGTCGGCACCATCGCCGCGCAACTCGCCCAGGCCCGCGGCCTCGCCGTGATCGGCACCGCGAGCAAAGGCAATCACTGCTTCCTCGACCAGCTCGGCGTCGTACCGGTCACCTACGGGGCGGGGCTGGCCGATCGCCTTGCTCCACTGGCTCCGCTCGGTGTCGATGTGGTTCTGGACGCGGCTGGTAAGGGCTCTCTTGCCGAACTGGTGGCCATCGCCGGCGACCCGCACCGCGTGGTGACCATCGCAGACTTCGACGCCAGCCGGCACGGAGTGCGGTTCTCCCGCTCCGAAGCTGGAGAGTCGCCGGGCTGGGCAGGACTACCGCTGGCGGCCGACCTCGCCGACCACGGCCGCCTGACCGTCCCGCTGCACGCCGTGTTCCCGCTGAAGGAGGCCGCCACAGCTCATGACGTCAGCGCCTCCGGCCACGCGCGCGGCAAGATCGTAATCACCGTGCCCTGACACGGCGGACGACTCGGCCCGCAACCAGTGGCCCGCAGCAGGGCGGCCACGGCTACGGTGGCCTTCGCCAGCGCGACCTGGGCCGGACCGCACGCTGGCGCTGGCGTCAACTTCCTCAACCGGGCTGCGTTCTTGGCCGAGAACGGCAAGATCAGCGCTCGCAAGAGGCTCAACACCATCCGCTGTGTCCGACAAGTTCTGAGTCGTCTCCGGGGCCTTGGCCTAACAGGACCGGGCCAGGCCCTGCCGGGCTGCCCCCTGACTTCACGATCTTCCCGGAGGACGTCCCAGACGAACCCGAGGACACCGAGGCCGGCAAAGACCTAGTCCGCCGCCTCATCACCCGGGTCAAAGCGGACCTCGACGACCTGAGCACGGAGGAGCGCACACAGATCGAACAGGCCATCTCCGTAGTCCGCAAGACCCGGACCGTGATGCTCGGGATGCCACGAGTCGGCCAGCCCCTGCCCGACGTCCGGTCCAGGAGGTCGGCATGACCGACGCCATGAACGACGGACGCCGATCCGACTCCGAACGGCGGCGCCGTCGCGTGGTCAACGCCATCAGGAACGCGGCCAAGGACGGCTCCCCAATCAGCGCGTCTGGCGTCGTCCGACAGGCCGGAGTGGACCGCGCCTTCCTCTATCGCCACCGAGACCTCCTGGCCTTGGTCCACGCCGCCGAGATCGAGCCGGCCACGCAGGATCCGGCTGGGGCTTCCCCGGTGAGCCCGGCATCCCTCCAAGCCGACCTGGTCAACGCACACGCCCGCAATACGCGACTCGTCGCGCAGGTCCAGCGGCTGGAGAAGCGGCTCTCCGAGGCATTGGGCGAGCAGACCTGGCGCGAGTCGGGCCTCGGAACGCCCCTCGACCTCGACGAACTCCAACGGACCATCACGCGGTTGGAGCAGAAGGTCGTCGATCTCTCCGCGACTCTGGAGGAACGCGAGGGCGATCTGGAAGCCTCCCGGGCCGCCAACCGCGACTTGACCAGGGCCCTCAACCAGCGCGGATGACCCACGGCCTTGCTCAGGATCCGCGTCCTCAGCTGGTCACACCGCCGTGTATTTCCCTCTCTTCGAGAGGAAAATACACCCCGCTCGCCTGGCTCCGACAACTCACCCGAACCAGCGATAGCACCACACCTGTTGCACTCGGTAATGTCAGTTCCATCGGCGCTGAGCTGCACGAAGTCCCCATGACTCGCCTCACGCCGCACCCGCTACCCCAGAGAAGTGCCGATCATCCCAATGGTGTTGGCCTTCCACCCGAGCCGGCGGGCGGCTTTGCGCATCGCGGCAACTCTGCTGCGCATTTCGCTGGGGCGTGCGGGGTGAGCGTGTCGGGGGCCAGCAGTTGCGAGGTGACGTTGGGGTGTCAGGTCTCCCGGTGCTCGCTCAAAACAGTGCTAGGCCCTCGCCGCTGGTGTCCGCGATGACTGGCCGGGACTGGGCAGGGAGGCCGTCCAAGCGGTCAGGACCGGCCGCGGCGGCCACGGCAGGGGCCGTCTCGGCCAACCAGACACGAAACCGCTCGGCGGCTTCGCGGTAGGGGACTCGCGCCAGGACCCGGTGCTCGCCGGAGGGGCAGAAGTCGACGGCGACAGTGAGCAGGCAGGAACGGGGCGCCTTCTGACTGCCCGTCCAGGACACGCGCAGGACACCGCAGGGCTTGCGCCCGCGGGGGGCGCGGTGGGTCGGGCGCAGCGATCGGCAGGCTATGTGGGCGGTCCATGCGGCGAGGTGCGGCAGGGGCAGGGTGGTGCGTGCGCGGCAGCCGGGGCAGCGGTGCCAGTGGCGGAGCCAGTCGTCGGTGTCGGTGTGGAAGAGGCGTGTGTAGCGGTTCGCCACGCGGATGTCGTTGCTGTACAGGTGGTCGGGGCGTTCCTGTGTGTTGCAGGACTGGCAGACGGGGGCGCGGACGTAGCCGTGTTCGTGGCAGTGGTCGAGGACGGCGGCGGGCGCAGTGCGGCAGACGGCGCACGCCCACCCAGCCACCCTGCGGGAGGTACCGGGCTTCCTGCTGAGCACCGAGTACAGCTGGCCTTCCAGCTCTTTGTTGTACGGGCGCAGTGAGGCGGTGGGGCCCTCGGGGCTCGTCGTCTGCCGACCGTCGGCGTCTCGGGCCTGGCGGGGGTGGGAGGGCGGCTCGGTGACGGCTGCGCTTGCCTGGCGGGTCCGCGCGGCTTGCACCCACTGCGTTTCGGTGTGCTCGGCCGCGTCGAGCAGCCTGACCACAGCGCGCGGCAGCCACCACGTCCGCTGCGTCCCGTCGCGGGTCTGCTCCACGAGTAGCTGTCGCCAGTCGATCCCCGCCAGATGGTACGGCCGGGCGTCTTCACGTCGTGCTGCCCGCTCGGGGCCGCCCCGCTCCTGCAGTTCCCCCGTGATGCGCCGGCGCCAACGCAGCGGCGTTTCCTCGTTGCACTCCTGCCTCGGCGCCCCACGAAACGGACCGATGCGGACGAGGTCTTGCCGATCCATCCCAACCGCGTTCAGTTCCGCGGCCGCCCGGCGCACGTCAGCCTCCGGAACACTCAACTGACCGCCGCTCGCCCTCACCGTCGCCACCGCATGGCCGCCGAGCAGGACGTACCCCACCCGGGCATGGGCAGGAGAGCAGGTGAATGCCCCAGAAGCCGTCGGCACAGCACTGTCGGCCGTCAAATCGACCCACAGAGCGTCCGCGGCACCCAGGGTGATCAGGCCGTCCGTGCGACCGGGCATGACACGCTCTGACATACCGACAGGCTAACGGCCTGCAACGCGGCAACGGGTCTCCAAGCGCCTCGGTCAGCCGGGCCGCCGCCCACGCCGCATCCGCCGCCGCGCAACCCCTTATTCCTGAGCATCTGGTTCGTCAGCACCTCCCGTGCCCGCAGCCTCACCACCAGAGCGTCAAGAATCGGGCAAGTCACCCTCGCACATCAGCGGTCCCCGAGCCCAGACGAATTGAGCAACAGAGTCCGCGGCGCGGATCAGCTCCACCCCGCCCAGGCCGACGGCCTCTTCATCGTCGAGGTTCACCTGGTACGAGCCGCCGTATCCGCCGGCGCCCTCCGGGCAGCTGCGGCGCAGCAGCGGGACCAGGGCGTCGGCCATGGCGATGCAGCGGGGGTCCTTCGCGTACGAGGCCATCGTCAGCTCCTTCTTGGGCCGGTGAGGTGCGGCCACAACAGCTTGAGGTCACGGGCGACCCGCTCCGCCAGGGCGACGGGGTCGTTCGCACTCCGCTGGTGCGCCGTACCGAGGGTGTCGTCGGCTTTCGTTCTGGAGGTGCCCCTGCTCGGGACGGATCCGGAGGTGACGCGGGCGGTGAAGGTCGCCGGGGCCGACGGGCGGGGCAGGAAGAGCAGCGGGTGGTGCGGGGTGAAGTCGAAGTGGCCCAGACCGGCTGCGGGCTCTTCGTCGAAGAGCTGCGGTTCGGTCCACAGCCCGACGGTGGCCACGAGCCAGGTGTGCGGGCGGTCCGGGTCGTCGCACAGCCCACAGGTCGAACGTGCCGGCCAGGAGGTTCTCCTCCCACTTCCAGATCTTCGCCCGCGGGTCGAGTGCGTCGGCCCCGTCTTGGCTCAGCGGCATCAGGGCGCGCTCGAACGGGGTGATCAGGTCGGCGTAGGCGTCGCGCATGGCGCTGCTGGCCGTGTGGTCGACGGTCCGTTCCCGGTCGGGGGCGATCTCCCATGGCAGTTGGTCGGGCAGCTGCTCGGCCAGGTACTGACGCAGCCGGTCCACGACTGCCGGGAGGCCGTTGTCACCGCGCCGGGTGTGCTCGGCCCGGGGCACGCGGACCTACCAGGCGTAGTACGGGATGTCGTCCTCGGAAGAGTCGTCGTCGCAGCAGTCCTCGTACACGCAGCCCAGTGAGGCCGCGAGTTCCGTCATCGGCTGCCGGGTGCGCTCCGCCAGGTCCGGCGTCCGGCCGGATGACTCGAACGATGAGACGACGTGCGTTTCGGGGGCGTCGACGTTGATCCGCCACACCATCCACTCGAAGTCCTCTCGGCCGCCCCGCGGCTCGACGCTGTAGCCCCGGCTGTACCCGGCCATTGCGCTCCCCTGCCTCTGTTCTCCGAAGGGCCAGTACATCAAGACCCGTGGGGTCGCCGGGGAACGTTCGCCGGCACCCGCCCCGGACGAGCGACGCATTGTCGGGGGACCGGGATCTGTGCGCGGAGCCGGTCAGGGCGTATCGCCGGAGTAGTAGAAGCGGCAGCTCACACCAGGGCCCGCCGTGCGCGGTTCGCCGGGGCGCGGGTCGTACAGGGCGCGGCCGCAGCGGCTGGCGCTCCTTGCGGCCGAACCGCCAGAGCGCGGGCCCGGCCGGTCCGTGCTCGCGCAGCAGCTCCAGCGTGGTCGCCACGATCGGGATGCGGCCGTCGTAGGAGTGGAAGCTGCCTTCACGGTGCCATTGGCCTTGCCAGTGGGTGCGGGTGAGGTCGGCGACCTTCGCCATCTGATTCTTGGCGGAGCGCTTGCCGACCTGGTGGAAGACGAGCAGGACCGGCGGTGCACACGCTCGTGTCCCTCCCACTCGAGTGCGGACCAGCGGATGCGCCCCATCGGCTTCTCGATGCCGTCGGTGTCCTTCTCCTTCCGCTTGAAGAACCGGGCGTACTTGTCGAACTTCGCGGCGATGAGGACGGCGTCCTCGGTGCAGTTGTCGGCCTCGATGAACAGCAGCGGCACACCATCGTCCGGGGCGATCACGACGATGTCGGCGCGGGCGCTGCCGATCGCGGGGTTCTTCCAGGTTCCCTTCACCGGGAGCGCGACCTCGGTGGCGTAGGAGGTGATGGTGCCGATCCCCTTGGGAGCGTCGACGGCAGCCTGCGCGGCGGCGACCGCTTCGGCCGGCTCCCCCGCGACCAGGTCCAGGTCGGGCACCGTCATCGGGTGGGAGGCGCCCGAGCGGCCCGCGCTCTTGGGCATGCCGCCCATCTCCTCCGGCTCGCGGTCCAGGTCGATCGCGGCGACAGCCGGGTTGTCCGCAGCGCTCGCGCCCTGGCGCAAGTCCAGAGCGGTGCACGACCCCGGCAAGATCCTGCCGGTCATCGCACTCGGCGTCGCTCCGGGCGGCGACTGCCGCCTGCTGCGGGCCGAGCCCGCCGTCTTCGGACCGATCGCGTCCGATCAGACCGTCTCCCGTTCCCTCGACACGCTCGCCGCGGCCGGTCCCCGCGCGCTCGCGGCCATCCAACGCGCGCGAAACGAAGTCCGCGAGCGGGCCTGGCGCTTGGCGGGCCAGGCGGCCCCGAACGCGGGCGGCGAGGTGATCGTGGACATCGACGGGGTCCTGGTCCTCGCGCACTCGCAGAAGGAACACGCGGCCGCGACCTGGCGGAAGGCCTTCGGCCATCACCCGCTGTTCGCGTTCGTCGACCACGGCCGGGCAGGGTCCGGCGAGCCCGTCGGCGCTCTGCTGCGGCCGGGGTCTTGTGAGTGGCCCACGGATGCCGGGCCGCCGCGCCAGGTTGGACTTTCGTCGTTGGCCGTCGCGACCAATGGCCGACTCGGAGCGGGTTGAGAAGGTCTTAACGTAGCCGGGTGACTCGTGTGGAATCTACGGCCCTTAAAGCATCGGCTCGCCAGGCACTGGCGGCGAGGCTGCGTTCGGCGACCCCGCGGCTGGCTGCCCCGGGCAGGGCTTTCTTGGCTCCCGGAATGTGGTCTCCCTGGCGCATCGTGGGCGAATCGCTGCTGAGCGTAGCGTTCGGGCTGCTGGGAGCAGGTCTCGCGGCCCTGGACCACGGCGGCACCATACGGATCGCTGCCGCCGGGCTGGCGATCGCAGCGCTGTCACTTTTGCGCCGGACGCTGCCCGCGACCGTGCTGCTGGTGACCGCCGTCGGCTCTGTCCTGTTCGGCGGTCTCGCTCCGTTGGTCCTTGTCGCCGCATGGTCGGCGGGGCGGCGGATCGACGGGGTCGGCAAGGCCGTCGGCACCTTCGCCCTCGCATACGTCCTCAGCCTCGGCCTGGCAGTCGTGCAGGCGCTGCCTCACCTCTCACTGCCCCGCTTGGTCTTCGACGTCCTGTGGCCGCTGGTCGCGATCATCGCGCCCGGCCTGGCCGGCCGCTACCGGTCGCAGCACCATACGCTGACCGACACCCTCCGGGAGTACGACGCCCAGCAGCAACGCGAGCGCGCGATGATCGCCGGACAGGCCCGGGCGCGGGAGCGTCAGCGCATTGCGCAGGACATGCACGACAGCCTCGGCCATCAGCTGGTGCTCATCTCGGTGCACGCGGGCGCGCTGGAGGTGGACCGCGAGCTGACCGGACGGCAGCGGGAGGCAGTGGGGGTGCTGCGCGAGGCGTCGGTGGCCGCGATGCACGAGCTGCGCGAGGTGGTACAGGTGATGCGCGACAGCACGGAGGCCCCACACGAGGACCGCACCACCCCAGGCGTCGCGGCTGCGGCGGCGGAGGACACCACGGCGCTGTCGCGCGGGGTGGCGGGCATCGAGGGCCTGGTAGGAACGTCCCGGAGCGCGGGCGCGGCCGTGGAGCTGCGGCACTCCGGCGAGCCGTGCCCGCTCCCCCCGACCGCCGATCACGCGGCGTACCGCATCGTCCAGGAGGGCCTGACCAACGCCCACAAGCACGCCCCGGGCGCCCCGATCACCGTCGAGTTGCGGTATGAGCCGGACTCGCTGGTCGTGGAGGTCGCCAACGGACCCGCAACCGGGACGGCGGACAACGGCCGGGGCGTGGTGAGCGGCGGCCAGGGGCTGACCGGGCTCGGTGAGCGGACCCGGCTCATCGGGGGCATGGCGCACGCGGGCCCGACGGCGGACGGCGGCTTCCGGCTGGCGGGCGTGCTGCCGTACACATCGCCGGAAGGCGGTGTCCCGAGCCCCGCGCCCGGCAACGTGGCGACGACGTTCGTTGATCCAACAGGCGCCTTTTGGCAGCAGACCCCGGGGGACTCCTTGGACGAGGGTGGTCCTGTCATGAACGGGAACGGTCTGAAGGAGCTGGCGAAGGCAATGAGCAGGAAGAACGGAAGCGGCATAGCCATCGGCTGCGGGATGGCGGTACTGATCCCTCTGCTGCTGGTGATCGCCGCCGTCGGCGTCGGGGGATACGTCCTCCTGGGCAAGGCGGAAAAGGCCAGGATCGAGCCGAAGCAGTACGACGCGGTGAAGGTGGGCCAGTCCGAGGCAGAGATCCGCAAGCAGTTGCCCAAGGAGAACCGCTTCCTGACCGACGGCCTGGAAATGGGTGCGCCGCCCGTGCCCAAGGGCGCGAAGTGCCTCAGCCTGACTTCCACGGAGTCGAGCAACAATCCGGACATGGAGCCGGTCTTCCGGTTCTGCTTCAAGGACGGCAAGTTGACCGAGAAGAAGTCCTTCGAGGTGAGGAACTGAGGAGTGTCGGGCGCTCGATCAGGGATGATGGCGAGTGACCGCAGGTAGACACTCAAGGACCGCGCAGGGGATTCATGATCAGGGTTCTCGTCACGGATGACGAGCCGCTCATCCGGGCAGGCGTCAGGATGATTCTCTCCTCCGCCGACGACATCGAAGTCGTCGCCGAGGCGGAGAACGGCCGTGAGGCGGTCGAACTGGCCCAGACCCGCCGCGTGGACGTCGTGCTGCTCGACATCCAGATGCCGGTCATGGACGGACTGACGGCCCTGGCCGAGCTGCACCGGACCGTGCCTGACACGCGGGTGCTGATCCTGACAACCTTCGGGGAACAGCAGAACGTACTGCGCGCCCTGACCGGGGGCAGCGTGGGCTTTCTACTCAAGGACTCGGCGCCCGCGGAACTCATGCGCGCGGTCCGGGCTGCCGCGGCCGGAGACGCGTACCTGTCGCCGGGTGCCACCCGCCGTGTCGTGGACTCGTTGGCGTCCAGCCAGAGCGCTCACCGTGCCGAGCAGGCCCGCCGCCGGCTGGACGCGCTGACCAACCGCGAGCTGGAGGTCCTGGCGCTGCTGGGTGAGGGCCTGTCCAACGCGGACGCCGGTCAGCGGATCCATATGAGCGAGGCCACGGTCAAATCGTACGTGAGCCGGATCCTGACCAAGCTGGACTGCCAGAACCGAGTGCAGGCCGCACTGCTGGCACGAGACGCCGACCTGGGAACCTGACCACACCACTCGATGACGTTGATGCAGAGCCCGCTGCGGGTGGATCTCAACGGACAGGTTCGAGCCTCATTTAGCTCGCGCTTTCATGAACCTGCTCGTCCATGCCTTGATCAAATAAGTGGAGAGTGCTTCTGACCTGCAACGATGGGACTTGTCTAGGGTCCTGTCGGCTGCACGGAAAGAAGCACTCCCCAGGTGAGCAAGCGTATCGGGCTGTATCCGCGTGTCCGCGTCGAGGGCGGTGGCGGCGGAGTGGTCTCGCAGGCCGGGGCGGTACTGCTGGTCGAGACGGTCCGTAAGTCCGGCCTGGACACCGCGATATCGGCGGCAATGGCGCCGTGGCGCAAGCCCCGGGCCGTGCACGACCCGGGCAAGGTCTTGCTGGATGTGGTCGTCGGCCGCGCGAGCGAGTGCTCGCAGGGATTCGCCACCCCCGGTCAGGGCTACGCGGCTTCCCGTCTCGAGCAGCTGCATGACTTCGCGCATGGCGCCGACGTTGGTGCGACACAGGATGGCATCGGGATGTTGGACCGGTCCGAGGCCGGTGGGGATCATGTCGGTGCCTGCGAGGCGCAGGGGCGCATCGGCGATGGTGAGCCAGCGGTTGGCTTCGGCGGCGAGTCTGGGGCCGAAGCGGAAGGACCTGGTGAGGGTGAGGGCCGTGCCGCGGAAGGCGGTCATGACGTCGCGGGCGCCGCGCCACTGGTAGATGGCTTGGGCTGAGTCTCCGACCATGACGAGTTGGGCGTGGTCCCGCTGGGCGTTGAAGATCTGCTCGACCACGGGGTTGGTGTCCTGGGCTTCATCGAGGAGGAGGAAGTCCGAGAGGATCTTCGGTTTGGTCAGTGACCAGATTTTGAGGTAGTGGTCGTGGTCGAAGCGGACGGCGCCGGCATCGGGGTTCTGGAGGTCGGCCCATGCCTTGCGGGCGAAGGGCACGACCACTGAGGCCAGTTCGCTGTGGCAGTCGGCGTCTTCGAGGCTGCGCAGTCTGGGGACGTGGTGGGCGGCGAGGGCTGGGTCTACGGAGTGGCAGAAGCGGGTGATGATGCGCAGGGTCGCGTAGGAGAGAACGCGGGGCCTCCACCACTCGCCGAGGTCGCGCTTCCGGTCGCAGCTCTGGTCGCACTCCTGGTCGCGTCTCACGTCGCGCTTCCGGTCGCGCCTCTGGTCGCATCGGGAGCCGCCGACGAGGACGGTGCGGTTTCACCGATGACCGCCTCGAAGATGATCAGGGCCAGGGTTTCCCGGACGGCTTCCTCGGGACTGGGTGGTGCGCTGTCGGTGCCGGCTTCCAAGACCCATTGGGTCACCTCGCCGGCGACGAAGCGGCGTTCCTGGTCCTCGATGGTGCCGTCGGACAGCGGCCCGCAGGCCGCGTCCACGATCCGGCGGGTCCAGTCGGTCGGGTCGCCGGCTGCGGCCTGCAGTTCCGCTTGGTCCAGGCCGAGTTCCTGCAGGGCCTGGGCATTGCCGGTGCGGTAGGCGTAGGCCGCGGCTGCCGCGCGGCCCGCCGTGCGGGAGGACTGAGCGGTGGTGCGCTGTGCTCCACCGGCACGGCCACCTCCGCCGCCGGCTCCGGCGCCGCCCGCTCCACCGCCAAGGCCGTCTGCGTGCCTGCCGAAGGGCCTGAACAGGCCGAGGGCATGCAGCAGTTGGTCCGGGCTGAGGTGTTGCGGGGGCGCACCGGGGCCGGAGGCGGCCAGGGCGTCGAGCTACTGCGTGACGTTCTGCTGCAGTTACTTGCTGGCCGGTGTGCCGTTTCCGGCGTAGGAGCCTTTTGTGCCCATCAGGGACGGCTTCCTGCGCCCAGGGCCATCTCCAGGGCGCGCTTGATCCGGTCCGGGTCGGCCGGGGCATGGGTCTTCCAGTACTCCAGCACGCTGCGGAATGCGGGATTGCTTACAGGGACGATCAGGATGGTGGCCGGTTCCAGTTCACCGGCCGGGATGGACTGCAGGAGCCGGGCAGCCCGGACAGTTGTGGTCGGGTAGGCATGGCAGTGCGGATAAGGCCGCGCACGGCTGCGGTCTGTTCGGCCGGACGGTCCCGGCCTGCCCGACCGAGGTACTCGACCAGGCTCAGGGCGCCATCCTCACCGTTCCACTGTGAGGGGGTGGGTGGCCAGCGGGGTCACCTGGATATCCGCGTGAGGCCGGATAGGCAGGGAGGACAACACCTTCTCCAGCGCATCCGCGTCGGCGGCCGACCAGATGCCGACATTGCCGCGCTGACCGGGCAGCCGCCAGATGTGCTTGAGTACGCCTGTGGCCATGAGTTCATGCGCGTGTGCGTGCTCGCGCTTGATGACCTCATCGCGTTCTTCGGCCGGCAGCTCGTAGACGCGGGAACCGTCGAGGTGGATCATGAAATCCATGGAAGTCCTCCTTGAATGAGTTGTTCGATATGCCGTACGGCCGGATGGCGCCGAGCAGGGGCTCGTGGGCTCCCTGTGGGAATGGAAAGCGACGGCGATGGGCTGTGTGATCCCAGCTGTCTCGTCCGTCATTGTGGCTGCGGTCCATCGGGATGAGCGGAGACTGCGTTGGCCTCAGCGTTTCTCGGCGCGGGCCCCGATGAGTCCACGTGCTGATGGCCGGCGGGCAGGAAGCGGGCCACGCCCAGCGTCGTGGCCACCAGGACCGCGGCCCCGATGATCAGGCTGATGCGCATGCCCGTCATGAAGTGGGCCGAGTCGGCGATCAGTGCGCCCAGTAGGGCTACGCCGATGGCTCCGCCGAACTGGCGGGCCGCGCTGAGGACTCCGGAGGCCAGGCCCGCCCGCTCGTGCGGGACCGACTCCAGCATCGCCGTCGTCAGGGGCGGGATCGCCAGGCCTCCGCCGATGCCCAGCGGGACAAGCAACACCAGGAGCAGGGGAGTTGGGGTGTCCTGGGAGACGAAAAGCAACCCCAGGATGCCCAAGGTCTGGATGATCTGGCCGAGGATCAGCGGGAAGCGCGGTCCGTGGCGGTTGGTGAGTTTGCCGGCCAGGAGGTTGACCAGGGTGGTGAAGGCCGTCATCGGGATGAACATCAGGCCTGCCATCAGGGCCGAGGCGCCGCGGTGTTCCTGGAAGAAGATCGTGAAGACGAAAACCAGGCCGTAGTAGCCCAGGTTCAGGGCCAGGCCCGCGCTGGTGCACACGGCCACCGCGGGGTTGCGGAACATTGTCAGCGGCACCGCCGGATTGCTCTGGCGGGACTCGGCCACCAGGAACACGGCTGCGGCGATGACCGCGACCGCGAAGCCGGCGACGGTGGCCGAGTTCGTCCAGCCGTTGGAGCCTCCGTTGATCACTGCGAAGACCAGAGCCGCCAAGGCCAGGACGGCCGTCACCTGGCCTGCCGGGTCCATCGGAGCCCGCCCGAGCGGGGATCGGGGGGCGCGGAGCATGCCGATGAGGGCAACGATGCCGACGGGGATGTTGATGAAGAAGATCCAGCGCCAGCCAAGCCCAGTCGTCAGTGCTCCGCCGACGACCGGACCCGCAGCGACCGCCGCGCCGCCGCCCGCCGTCCACCACGCGATCCCGCGGGCGCGCAGGGACGGGTCGTCGTAGGCCTGGCGGACCAGAGCGAGCGAAGCCGGCATCATCACCGCCGCCCCCGCCCCCTGGATCGCCCGCGCGACGATGAGCACCTCGAGGCTGGGCGCGAGCCCGCACAGCGCGGACATCAGGGTGAAGACGGACAGGCCGATCGTGAAAGCGCGGCTCGCGCCGATCCGGTCCGAGATCGCGCCCGCCGACAACAACAGCGCCGCGAAGAGCAGGGTGTACGCCGTCACCACCCACTGCAGCGCCGAGACCTGACCGTCCCACTGCGCACCGATACTCGGCAGCGCAACGTTCACCACCGTCGTGTCCAACGTGATCACGAAAAACGCCAGACAGGCCACGAGAACGGTGGCATTGGGGCTCAACCTCGGCCGGACATCAGCCGCCATTGCCCCGGAGGAAGAACCAGCGGCAGGTCGCCTGCTCACAGTGTCCTTCCGAAGTGGGCCCCAACCGAGTCCAGTGCCGGCACCACTGTCGATTCCTGGTCGTAGAAATCAAACTGGGTACCCGTCGTCCATTGCAGTTCCTTGGGTGCCGTCAGCGCGTCATGGAAGCGACGGGCGCCGTCCGGAACGGCGGCGTCCGGACTGTGCAGCATGAAAGTGGGTGCCGTGCATTGGGGGGCGACCGCGATGGGGTCGAAGGTCAGCCACTGCGGCCAGCTCATGACGGCGAACCGGTTGCGCCACTGCGGGACAGCCCCTCGACCGGCGTTCAGGTAGTAGTCGAACGGCCCGTACATCGCGGCCTGCGCCTCGGTGTCGCTGGCTGCGGGGATGTAGTCGACCTCGCCTGTCGACTCGTACTTCTCCCGGGCTGCCTCGCCCTGAGTCATCCGCTCACGAATGCCTTCCGGGCCACCGTAGATGTCCAGGACCAAGGTTCGGTCGTGCAGCCACGGAGCCACCATGGCAACGGAACGGATCTCTGGGTTCCGTGAGGCGGCGACCGCGACATACCCGGAGCCGGCGCAGATGCCGAGCGCGCCGATCCGGGACGAGTCCACATCCGGCCGGGATTTGAGGTAGTCGACGGCGCTGACGATGTCCGCGATCTTGCGCTCCGGCGATTCGAAGTTCTGCGGATCACCCTTGGATGCCCCGTATCCGCGGAAATCGAAAGCGAGCGCGGTCAGGCCTCGCTGAGCAAGTCCGGCGGCGTAGCGGCCCGCCATCTGTTCCTTGACAGTGGTCCACGAGCCGACCACGACCACTGCGGGAGAAGCATCCCCCGCCGGCTGCGACGCAGGTCGGTAAAGGTCGCCGACCAGTTCGACCCCTTCACTGGGGAGTGCCACCCCCTCGACACGCACATCACCGTTGGGGTACATGAGTCTCCCTTCCAGGTCCTGCCAGCGCTCGCTGCGCTCCGCGATGCATGGTAACCAAAGGATTTGACCAGCTGTCAAGTATTGAGTCATTTTTTCTTGATCAAAAATGACAGTCTTGTTGACATTCCGTCCGTCTCGGAGTCACTCTCGATCGATCACCGACCAAGGAGTCGACTATGACGCAGGATCAGCTCGCCCCGCCGCGCGACGCCCAGTCAGTGGGGCGCTACTTCCTGGACCAGATCGGCGGTGGGCATCTCGAAGCCGCGTTCGCCTGTCTGGCTGACGATGTGGTGATGGAAATGCCGTTCGCCCCACCGGGCAGCCCGACCCGGCTGGAAGGTGCCGACGCGCTGCGCAGCCTGTACACGGGAGTCGTGAACGCGGCCCTGTCGATCGAGCTCCCGGTGAGCACCACTTGGCCGTTCGCCGACCCCGAGTGGGCACTGGTCGAGTACACAGGCCGGATCGTGCAGCCCGGCGGTCAGGAGTACACCAACGCCTACCACGGCCTGTTCCGGGTCGTGGACGGGAAGATCAAGCAATTCCGGGAGCTCTACGACACCTACCGGTTCGCAGAGCAGGTGCCCCTTGAGGCACGTCGGGCTATGTTCCCGACCACCGACGAGGGGTGAGCGGGATGCCTGGAACCGCCACCCGTGCCCTTGGTGTGGGAGCCCCGCTCTCCGGAGCCTGGGCGACACCCGCCACCCAGGTACGGATTGCCCGGCAGGCCGAGGCGCTCGGCTACCAGTCCCTGTGGACCTTCACCCGCCTGCTCTTCCCGATGCAGAGCAACGATGCCGAATGGTCGTCCGACTTCCAGCCGGCCTTCCACTACGGCGTGGCGGAACCGCTCATCACCCTCGGATATCTGGCCGGCTGCACCGAACGGATCCGGCTGGGTATGTCCGTACTCAACGCGCCGTTCTTCGCCCCTGCGGTTCTGGCCAAGCAGCTCATCCAGCTCGACCGGGTGTCGAACGGACGGCTCGACGCCGGGCTGGCTCAGGGCTGGTCCGAGGAGGAGTTCCGGGCCGTCGGCCTGCCTATGGAGCGGCGAGTGGCCCGCACTCTGGAGTACATAGAGGTGCTCCGTCGGATGTGGGAGCAGGATCAGGCGGAGTTCCAGGGCGAGTTCACCGAGCTGCCCCGCACCCTGGTCCGCCCTCGCCCGGTCCAGCCGGTCTTCCCCCTGCTGCTCGGTGGCTCCACCGAGAAGGCCTGGACGCGTGCGGGGCGCTTGGCTCGGGGCTGGGTCAGTCCAGGTTTTGTCACCGTGGCGGAGGTCGCCGAGGCCGCGTCCGGGGTCCGCGCGGCCGCCGAACGCGCCGGGCGTGCCCCCGACGACCTGCGCATCGTCGTGCGCGCCACCGTTTTCCTCGGCCCCGAAAACGGTTCTGGGCGCACCCCCTTCCACGGTTCGATTGCTCAGATTCGGTCTGACATCGAGCAGATGCATGATGCTGGAGCCACCGAGGTCTTCCTCGACTTCAACTTCGATCCGCAGATCGTCGGTCCTCAGGCAGACCCCGTCGGCTCCCTTGCCCGAGTCGAGGAAGCACTGGGTGAACTCGCTCCGGTTGCGCTCCCCGCCGCACGGTGATGCCTCCCTCGCGCGAGCGCATGCGGTAGGCCCCGGAAGCTCAATCAACCCTCGTGCCACGGTCCTTGCCGCCTGAGGGGGCTCGCTCCTCGGCACACCAAGAGACTTGGAGACACCATGATCCATGCGATTTCGCGTCTTGTCGCGGGTTGCCGACCCGACGGCACCTCGGTGGTCGAGGCGAACGGGCCGGTCGCCCCCATGACCGTGGGCGCGCTGCCCGGCGTCGAGTTCTATCAGGTCTGGGGGCGCAACGATGCTCCAGCAATAGGCGACGGCGGCGCTGAAGCAGCCTTCATCCCCTACTTCCCCGAGGCCAACGGGACTCGCTTCGTGATACTGCGCTGGCCCCCGGAGACCGAGCGCGGCCCGGTAGGTGATCCCGACTTGCTCTCCGCCGAGGTCGAGCAGGTCTTCCCCGGACTGCTCCAGGCCCTGGCGCCGGACGAGAAGGGACACCACGCAACTGACACCGTGGACATGTCGATCGTCCTCGAAGGCGAACTCTGGCTCCGACTGGAGGACGGCTCCGAGACCCGGCTGACGCCCGGCAGCTGCGTCGTCCTCCGCGGCAACCGGCACGCCTGGTCCAATCGCAGCACCGAACCGGCCGTCATGGCCAGTGTCTTCATCGGTGCCCACGACACCCTTCAGCAGGCCCGCTGACCAGGCACGGTGAACGAGCCGAGGCGGCCCGGCCCAGCTAGAACGCGCCGGGGACGCCGACCTGGCCGGTGGAGGTGAGCAGGCCGGGCAGCCCCGCATCGTTCAGGGCCTGCTGGTAGGCAGCGGTCGACTCGGCGATGTACCCGTACTGCTGCCAGATATCTGCGATCTGGCGCCACGCGGCAGCCGACGAGCGGGCCGGGGGCAGTTGGCGAAGCTGCGTCGCCGCAGCACGGAGAGTCTCCTGTGCCCGCTGGCTCTCCCCCGCGCTGAACTGGGCCTGAGCCAGCACGGCACGAGCCTCGACCGACTCCCGGCGCGGCTCGTTGCGCAACAGTCCCAGCGCCCTGGATGCGTGTTGCTGGGCTTCGACAGCCTGGTTCAGTCGCAGGCACGCCACCGCGAGACTGCTCTCCGCTGATGCCTGTTCGGCTGCCGTACCAACTTCCACCAGCTGGGCGTGCGACTGTTCGAGCAGCTGATGGGCTCGTTCAGGGTCACCGGGATCGGAGCAGAGCAGCAGCATCCCGTAGACGCCGGAGAGCAGTGCGTGGTGGCGCACGTTGTCGCCCTCGACCAGCAGCGCGCGTGCGCGTTCGGCCAGCGCCAGAGCCTCGTCGATCTGGCCCTGGGACTGTGCTACGAGAGCAGCGTTCCAGTAGGTCTCCCGCTGTGCGGTCCGGTCTCCGCGATCGTCGGCGATCCTGATCAGACGTTCGGCCACGAGGCGGGCCTTGGCCAGATCGCCGCGGATCCGATAGCAGCTGACCAGCACTGCTCCGAGCTGAATGTGATCGTCCGTGGCCTCAAGGCCGAGCTGGTCCAGCCGGCGCAGTGCCCGCTCTCCGATCTCGACGCTGAGGACCTGGTCGCCGAGGGCTTGGTGGCAGCGGCAGAGCGCTGTGGCCAACTGGCTCCATTCCGCTGAGCCGGCGATGCACTTGGGGTCCTCGTACAGCATGGTGAGGGCTTGGACTGCGGCCTCCAGCCGGCCGAGTTGCTCCAGGGCGAGCGCTTGTCCCAGCCGTGCTCGGCGCACGGTGGCCTCGGGCAGGACGGGCGCGGAGGCGAGGAGCTCGCTGAAGGCCTGCAGCGCCTCCCCGTTCGCACCGTTGTGCAAGGAGAGGTCAGCGAACGCCGCCTTGAGCTCCAACTCGCGTGTTCGTGTGCCGTCCTGGCCCGTGAGCAGGTAGCTGGTGGTGCATCCGAGGCGCTCGGCAAGGAGAGTCACGACAGCTGCTGAGGGAGTTCGTTTGCCCGACTCGATCAGCGAGATGTAGCTCACCGAGACGTCGTCGCTGGCGAGGTCCTGTTGCTTGAGACCACGAGCACGGCGGAGTTCCCGTAGCCGTCGGCCGGTGCCTTCACCGTCTTCGGCGGTGCTGTCCACAGTGTCTCCTCGGGGCCTGCTGGTGTGCTGTCGGCGGGGTGATAGAAAATTTACAGGAAGTTTGACAAATGTCGCTATCACCGGTGAAGGAAGTCACAGCTTCTGCTCTGCTGCAGCCAGGGAGAAGAGCGGACGCGCAGCGGAGTATGCGAGCAGGCGCCGAAGAAGGCGCGGCCTCGACGAGGGACGCGTACCGACCACGGTCGCGTCCCACTTCACGACCCGGGCACGGCAACTTCAGGATGTACAAAGTCCATTTTCACGGTCTTCCCCCGGCCTTGGCTAAGGTCACGCCGAGTGACGGCAGTGCTTTTCGCGCGGCTGTCAGGGTGACGGTGAATCTGCAAGTACCGCATGAAGGATTTGGGCTGGTTGCAAGCGCATGCGGGTTCGAGACAGGAGTGGGGCATGTTCCGACCGATGCGGCGTGCAGCCTTCTTCGACCTCACCCATCCAGAACGCCCTCCGAACGAGGATGTGGCCATTCGGGATGCGCTCGAAGACCACCGGGCCAAGGGGGACCTTGTCGTCCTGGTCGTGGATGCCCACCGGCGGTTGCCGGAGCGGATGTCCACCGAGGGGACCCTCTTGCGGCTTCCCCCGTCCGCCACCTGCGACATGGACAAGTGCACGACGGTCGTCGAAGCCATGACCCGCCTGTGTATCGACCCGGTCAGTTGCTTCGGCTACGGGGACCTGTGCGCCGGGACAGGTTTGCTCAGTGTCGTCGGCAACCCGCGCGTCATTGCCTGTAGCGCAGACAGCAGCAGGCTTGCTCAGGAGCGGGGTTGGCCCGTGATCATGCCGCCTTCCTCCGTCTAGGTGTGCCGCGTCCCTCCGAGGGCGTGCGAAGCCATCGACATCGCCGGGATCGGCGAGAAGTCCGCGATCCGGTCCGGCCCTCCTTGAGCGCGGGTGAACTGCACGGGATGGCCGGACTACGAGCCCAGGGGCTGCCCGCGCGGCGCCTCCTTCTCCTGGTTGGTGCGCATCGGCCGGGACCGGGCGCTGGTGCCCTGGCCGCAAGAACCGTTCGGCCCGGAGCACTTACCTCCGGCACGCGCCTCTTCGACGAACGAGGGGCAGACTGCGCGTCACCGTCGAGAGCGCAGGACGCGCAGCCGTTGTTTCAGGGTTTTGCCACCATTCTCGAATGTTGCGCCGATGGGCGCCGCACACCAGAGCCGCAATCCGCGCCATTCGGCAGTGGCCGACTTGTCTCCGTCGTCCCCGTGGTGGGTATCGAGGATCCCCGGCGGCCAAGTTTCAGTAGCCTGAGTGGAGGACCTGCCAGAGCGGCGCCCAACTTGCCTTATTTTCAAGGCAGTCGGCGCCGCGGCCGGTGCTGGAAGCCCGTCACCGTCCACGGACCTCAGGAAGTCGCCATGCATGTGCAGCAGCCCGCTCATTCGTCCCGAATACGCGTCGATCTGCTCACCAAGGAATTCCCTCCGGAGATATACGGAGGGGCCGGTGTCCATGTCGCTGAACTCGCCGAGGAACTGCGCGCACTGGTCGATCTGCACGTGCGCTGCTTCGGTTCGCCGCGCGACGCGCAGAACGTGACCGCCTATGCGGAACCCGTGCTGCCGGGAGAGCAGAACCCCGCCCTTCGTACGCTCGGGGTGAACGTCGAGATGGCCGCGGCATGCGCGGGAGCGGACCTGGTCCACAGCCACACCTGGTACGCCAACGCGGCGGGCCGGCTCGCGCAGATGCTGCACGGCATCCCCCATGTCGCCACCACCCACAGCCTCGAACCGCTACGCCCCTGGAAGGCCGAACAGCTGGGCGGTGGCTACGCGTTGTCGTCCCTGGTGGAGCGTTCGGCACTGGAGAGCGCCGACGCGCTGATCGCCGTGTCACACGGCATGCGTCAAGACATCCTCCGCGTCTATCCCGACGTGGATCCAAAGCGGGTGCACGTGGTCCACAACGGCATCGACACCCGGGCATACCGTCCCGACCACGGCACCGCGGCGCTGGAGCGGCACGGGGTGGACCCCGACCGGCCCATCGTCCTGTTCGTCGGCCGCGTCACCCGGCAGAAGGGACTGCCACAACTGCTGCATGCAGCCTTTGAGTTGGATCCCCGCGCCCAGATCTTGCTGTGCTGCGGGCAACCCGACACGCCCGAGATCGGAGCCGAGACCGTGGCGCTGGTCGACGAGCTGCGCCGGGTGCGGGACGGAGTCGTCCGTATCGACGGGATGCTCGATCGGACCTCCCTCCTGCAGTTCCTCACCCATGCGTCCGTCTTCGTCTGCCCGTCTCTCTACGAACCGATGGGCATCGTGAATCTGGAGGCCATGGCCTGCAGCACAGCAGTCGTTGCCACCGCGACGGGCGGCATCCCGGAGGTCGTGGCGGACGGCGAGACGGGACTTCTGGTGCCCATCGAGCAGGAGCAGGACGGCAGCGGCACACCCCTGGACCCCCGACGCTTCGCCTCCGACCTTGCGGCCGCGGTGAACCAGCTCCTCGCCGACCCGGAGCACGCCGCCCGGCTCGGCGCGGCCGGCCTGGCGCGAGCGCAAAAGGAATTCGGCTGGGACGTGGCAGCGGAGCGGGCGCACGCCGTCTACAGCTCCGTGCTGGATCGCTGACCGCACAGGCCCCGTGCCCCGACTTCATGATGTGTGTTTGATTTCGTTGACCGGACCACCTCTGCCGCCGCTACCTTCGCAGACATGTCTCAAACGACTTCCGCGCACCATGTAGAAGGCGTCCCGGAGCATTCGAGGTCCACGCACGACAGCTCCCTGTCCGAGAGCGGGGCAATGGAATCCGGGGGGTCTGCTGCGCTGTCCGTGGATGCCGCCCCGAAAAGCGAGGCCCGGGTCACGACCCTGGAGTTGTTCTTCGACCTCGCGTTCGTCTTCAACTTCACGCAACTCGCCCGGGTGCTCAGCCGGGACATGACGCTGCGAGGAGTCATTCAAGTACTTCTGATTTTCTGGCTCCTGTGGTGGATGTACGGCGGATACGCGTGGCTCACCAACCACCTTCCGCCTCATCGCAGGCACCACCGGATCCTGCTGCTGCTCGGCATGGCCTCCTTTCTGGTCATCGGCCTGGCCACGCCCAACGCCTTCCACGGGGACGGCGTCGCGTTCGGTATCGGGTACCTGCTGATCGTCACCGTGCATGCCGCGCTCTTCGCGTTCGGCGGCCCGGGAGCAGCCCGCAACATGCTGCGCATCGCGCCGTTCCACACACTGGGCGCGCTCCTCATCATCGGCGCCGGCTTCCTCGACGGATGGGCCGTGTACGCACTGTGGGCCGCAGCCGTCGCACTGGAGATCACCGCGCCGGTGGTGACGGGTGTGTCGGGCTTCGAGCTGAAACCGGGCCACTTCGTGGAACGGCACGGACTGCTCATGATCATCGCGCTCGGAGACTCGTTCCTGGCGCTCGGCATCGGCACCAACGGCGGCCAGGCCGGGCCGTCGGTCGTGACCACGGCGGTCCTCATCTTCGTCATCCCGGCCTGTCTGTGGTGGGTGTACTTCGATGAGTCGGAGAAGGCCCGGCGGGCCGAACTCGCCCTGGAGCGGCAGGACGCGGTCCAGCGCTCGCGGCTGGCTCTCGCCGCGTTCTTCTACGCCCACGTACCGATGCTGCTCGGACTGATCCTGATCGCGGCGGCCGTCAAGAAGACCATCGTGCACCCCTACGAACCGCTGGCGGTGGCCCCGTCCGTCGCGCTGGCCGGTGGTGTCGCGCTGTATCTCGGCGGCATTGCCTGGTTCCACGGAATTCTGAAGATCGGTCCACAGCGTTTCCACTTCACCGCCGCACTGCTCGCCGTCACGGCAATTCCCGTGGGACATTTCGGAACGGCAGTGTCCGAAGTCGTACTGCTCGGTGTCCTCATCGGCGCCGCCCTGCTCAGCGACCATCGCTGGACCAAGAAGATGGCACACCTCTATCAATGAAAGAAGAAAACTCCATGAGTTCTGTGGCCGATCGGCTGGACATCATCGAGACGTGCACCCGCATGTGCTGGTACATCGACCAGCGCGAGTGGGAGTCGCTGGGGGATGTTTTCAGCGACGAGATCATGCTCGACTACACCAGCCTCAACGGCGGCGAACCGGGACCCGTGTCCAGCAAGGACCTGGTCAACGCCTGGTCGGGCCTGCTCGGCAGCTTTGCCGCCACCCAGCACCTACTCAGCAACTTCCTGGTCGACGTGCAGGGCGACACCGCTGTCACGACCGCGATGTTCCAGGCGACCCACCGCATGCCCAACGACCACGGCGGCCCGCTGTGGACGCTCGGCGGCACCTACCGCATCGACCTGGAGCGCACGGCGGACGGCTGGCGGATCAACGGCATCGTGATGACGGCCACCTGGGCCGACGGCAACCAGCATCTGCTCGCCCGCGCCGCGCAGGCTCAGTCCGCCGATTCCTGAGCGGCGATATCAGAAAGTCAACCACCCATTTCTTGCTGGCTCCTGAGCATCTCACTCAGGATTTCCCTGGGATTCCTTCCATTTCTAGGAGAGTTCATGAGCAACGCCACGGAAGAAACCAGGAAAGTCGTTCAGCGGTGGTTCGACGCACTGACATCGGGCGACTTCGAAACCGCCCTTGACACACTCGCCGAGGACGTCGAGTGGATCAACTACACGCCGGTGCCCGGCTACAACGACGACATGAAGTGGATCGGCAGCTACCGCGGCCGTGACGCTGTCCTCGAGACCCTGAAGATCTTCACCGGTGCCGTGGACGTCCGCTTCGAGAAGTTGGTGAACCTGGTCGTCGACGGCGACCAGGCGGCGGGGGTCATCCACGAGATGTCCACCGTGCGGGGCACCGGCGTCGAGTTCGAGATCGAGTTCATCCAGTGGCTGACGGTCCGCGACGGCAAGATCGTGCGCTGGAAGTCCTACACGGACCCGTCGCAGATCATCCGGGCCCTGCGGGGCGACACGTCGGGGCAGGAGGCCGCCTGATGAGTTCCGAGCTGATCGCCGCAGTACGGAACCGGGACACCACACGGGTCACCGGTTTGCTCACGGCCGGCGCCGACGCACGCCACCGCGAGCCCGACACCGGGCTGACCGCCCTGATGATCGCGGCGGGGCAGGCGGACGCTCCCACTGTCCGTGCCCTGATCGAAGGCGGTGCCGATGTCCTGACCGCCGACACCCGGGCCGGCGCGACCGCGCTGCACAAGGCCTGCCAGGGCGGCAGCGTCGAGGTGGTGAAGGCTCTCGTCGAAGCCGGTGCCTTCGTGGACGCGGTGGCACCCACCACCGGGCACACCGCCCTGATGGACGCTCTCTGGTACAAGTACCCGGACATCGCCGAGTACTTGCTGGCCCAGGGCACCGCGCTGCAGGTCTACACGCACTACGGCTTCTCGCTGGAGCAGCACTTCGCGTACGAGCTGAACGTCAACACGTTCGGCAAGGACAAGCTGCTCAAGGCCGAGGAACACCTCAACGCCCGTCAGGCCGGGGACGAGCGCGCGGTGGCCGACCAGGAACTGATGGCGGCGACCGCGGAGGGCGACACAGACCGGGTGCGCAAGCTGCTCGCCGGTGGCGCCCCGGTCGACGAGCGCTCCCCCAACCTGAGCGGCTTCAACGACAGTCACACCCCGCTGCTCGTGGCCTGCCGCGACGGTCACGACGAGATCGTGCGCCTGCTGCTCGCGGCAGGTGCGGACGTGAACGCCGTCGAGCCCACCTTCGGCGCCGTGCCGCTGCACAAGGCCGTCTACAACGGTCACGCCGGCATCACCGCCGACCTGGTCCGCCAGGACGGTATCGACCTCGACTACCAGGGCGCGACCAACGGCTACAGCCCGCTGCACGACGCGCTGTGGCACGGCTACGAGGACTGTGCACGCACGCTCGTCGAGTCCGGCGCCCGGCTCGACCTCCTCGGCCACGACGGCAAGACACCGCTCGACCTTGCCGTCGAGGTCTTCGGCGCCGACCACGCGCTCACCGAGCTGATCCGCTCCCGCAGCGCCCGCTGACTGCCCAGCGTCCAACAGCCGTCCACAGATACGGAGTTGAAGCATGTTGTTCTACGTCCAGATGAAGTGGAAGCACGAGGGACGCATCACCCTCGACGAGCTGTGGGAGCTCGAGCAGGACGAAGCCGCGCACGCTCAGGAGACGGTGGACTCCGGCTTCTGCGTGGGCATTTGGAAGGTCGCCGCGCAGAAGCGTGTCATCGCCATCATCGACTCGCCGGATGCCGAGGAGCTCGACCGCACCGCTCTTGGCCGGCTCCCCATGCGGGAGTACCTGGAGTTCGAGACCGTCTGGCCGCTGCGCGATTACCTCGGATTCGCCGAGGACGTCAAGCAGCGCTACAAGGTCTGACCGCGGCGAGGAGTTCGAGAACGTGAACCGGCAACGCAACCGCACCGCTCTCGTCACGGGCGCCAACCGCGGCATCGGTCTCGAGACCGTCCGTCAGCTGGATCTGGCCGGCCTCGACGTCGTACTGGCCGCGCGTGATCTCGCGCGCGGCCGGGCGGCCGCGCGCACGCTGGGCAGCCCACGCATCCGGGTGGAGGAGCTGGATGTCACCGATGCCAAGAGCGTCGCGGCATGCGCGGAGCGGCTGGCCGACGACAAGGTCGAAGTCGATGTCCTGGTCAACAACGCCGGAATCTACCCGACCGTCTCGTTCTTCTCGCTCGACGAGGACATCATGCGCCGAGCCCTGGACGTGAACCTCATGGGAGCGTTCCACACCTGCCAGACGTTCTGCCCCGGCATGGCGCAGCGTGGCTACGGCCGGGTGGTGAACATCTCCTCCGGGCTCGGCGCCCTCACCGAGAACGTGCCGTCCCCGGCGGCCTACGGCATCTCCAAGGCTGCGCTCAACGCGCTGACCCTGGTGGTGTCCGCCGCGGTGCCGCAGACCGTCAAGATCAACGCGGTCTGTCCAGGCTGGGTCCGTACCGACATGGGGGGCCGTGGGGCGCCGACCAGCGTCGAGCAGGGCGCCGACACCGTGACCTGGCTGGCGCGCCTGCCGGACTCCGGGCCCACCGGGGGGTTCTTCCGCAACCGCAGAAGGATCGACTGGTGACCGCGGTCCGTTTCGTTGCGGTCGTGACGGCTGTTGTCGTCTTCGTCCTCGCCGTAACGGTCGCGGCCAGCGACTACGTACGCGCCGCGGCGAGGGAAGCCGCCCGCGACACCCCCGACGAGCACGACCCGGCGGCCCTGGCCGCGCTGGAACCGGCCGTGCGCGGCTATGTCGACGCTGTCGACTCCCGGGACGTGAACGCCCTGGTCACGGTCTTCGCACCGCAGGCCACCGTCAACGACACCGGGCGCAGCTTCCTCGGCCGCGCGGCGATCAGGGACTGGGCCCGCGACGAGGTCATCGGCGGCAGGCTCACCGTCCTGCGCACCACGACCGGACCCGAAGGCCCCACGGTGCTGCTGCACTTCGACCCCGAGGGGTTCATGGCCGGTTTCCGGGCCCGCTACACGTTCGATGTCGAGAACGACGTGATCACCCGGATCACCCTGCGCTACGCCTGACCTGCCGTCACCCCGAGGAGACCGCCGTGCCGTACCGCCCCCTGATGTTTGCCCTCGCTCTGGCCGCCCTGCTGCTGGCCGGCTGCTCTGAAGGCTCCGAGCAGGCCGACAGCCCACCGGGCACCACCCAGCAGGCCGTGAGACCGGACTCGACGAAGGGGACGACCGAGCAGGCCCCCGACGACACCGTGAACGAAGACCGGAAGGACACAGCAGTGGCCCCCGCCGCCCAGGCCTATGTCGACGCCGTGGCCGACAAGGACCTCGAGGCGCTGGTGTACGCATTCCATTTTGATGCTCAACTCATCGATGTGGACCGGAAGTTCACGGGTCACGACGCGATCCGCGACTGGGCCCGCAACGAGGTCATCGGCGGCAAGCTCACCGTTTTGAAGAACACCCCCAAGAGCAACGGCACGACGCTGCTCGTGCGCTTCGCCCCCGGCGGCACCGGCGGCTTCGAGGCCAACTACGAGTTCGACGTCCGCGACGGTCGTATAGCCAGGCTCAACCTGCAGTACGCCTGACCGCGCCTTCGCACCCTGCTTCCGTCCCCTTCCCAAGGAGTGGCTCTCCCATGAGTTCCGCCACCGCATCGGGGCCCGGCGAGACCCGCAACAAGCTCGCCCTGGGCGCCCTCGGCCTGGGCGCTTTCGTCATCGGCACTGCCGAACTGGTCATCGTCGGCGTTCTCAATCTCATCGCCGACGATCTGGACGTCTCGCTGAGCACGGCGGGCCTGCTGGTCACCGCCTACGCGCTCGGCATCTCCATCGGCGGCCCGATCGTCACAGCGGCGACCATCAAGGTGCCGCGCCACACTCTCCTGTGCGGAGCGCTCGTCGTCTTCGTCCTCGGCAACCTCGCCGCGGTCTTCGCCGGGGTCTTCGGCCTGCTGGTCGTCGCGCGCGTACTCTGTGGTGCCCTGCACGGCCTGTTCCTCGGTGCGGCCTCCGCCGTCGCCACCGGTCTGGTCGCCCCCGAGCACCGCGGTCAGGCCGTCGGCCTGGTCTTCGGCGGCATCTCCGTGTCGACGGTGCTCGGTGTGCCGCTCGGTACCCTGCTGGGCCAGAACCTCGGCTGGCAGGCCACGTTCGCCGGTGTGGCCGTCCTCGGGCTCATCGCCCTCGCCGTGATCATGATCTGGGTGCCGTCCGTCGCGAGCAGCGGCTCGGGCGGCCTGGGCTCCCAGGTCCAACACGCCTTCCACCCCCGAGTGCTGGCCATGCTGGGGGCCGAAGTGCTGCTCATGGGCTCGCAGTTCATCGCCTTCACGTATCTGGCGGCGTTCCTGGAGGACGTGACCGGCATCAAGGGCGCCATGGTGAGCGTCTTCCTGATGATCTTCGGCGTGTTCAGCGCGATCGGCACATTCGCGGGCGGGCGCTTCGCCGACATCAACGCCTCGCGGACCTTGCTCGTGGGCAACAGCGTCCTCATCGTGGGCCTGCTCGGCCTGTACTTCTTCCGGGAGAGCCCGCCGCTGGTCGGTGTGGCCCTGGCGGTCTGGGGCATCGTCGGTTTCGGTGTCACCCCGTCGCTCCAGCTGCGCGTCATCTCGCTGGCCGGGGAGGGCGCCGATCTGGCCGCCACTCTGGGCGCGTCCGCCGCGAACGTGGGTGTCGCCTCGGGCGCCGCGGTCGGCGGCTGGGCCCTGGCCTCCTTCGGTGTCGATGACGTCCCGCTGACCGCGCTGGTCTTCGCTGTCCTCGCACTGCCCGCGGTATGGGCCACCCGGTTCCTCAAGGTGCCTGTCGCCCAGGCCCCGGTGACCGGCTCCGCACCGGCTGCCGCGAGCGACAACACGCCCGTTTCCACTGGCAGTTGAGCTGAGCTCACCGCCGAGGTCCCAGGAGTGCCTGGGTCTCTTGTCGACGGAACCGGCCGGGCCCGTTGCCGTGGCGTCTTCGGGCGCCGCGGCAACGGGCTTCGTCGTTCAGATACCGCTCACCCGGGCCACCGAGAACGGCAGGTCGAGGGTGGCGGAACCGAACTGTGAGCGGAGCACGTGCAGGGATGCGCCCTTGCGTATGAGCGCCGTCGGGTGTTCTAGGGCCGGGTCGGTGACGTGACTCGCGACGGACGCGGACGTGCGGTCCGCGGACAGCGTGAGCCGGCTGATGCCGTCCGAGCCGAACTGGACGGCCCACAACTGGTCCTTCTCCCAGAGCAGGCCGTCGGCGGAGATGGGACTGCCGCCGGTCACCGTCAGCTTGCGGACGCCCCCGGTGGCGGGTTCGAGCCGGAACAGGTCACCGGATGCCATGTCCGCAGTGATCAGGTACGTGCCGGTCGCGTCCGACTCGATGCCGTTCAGGGTGATGGCACCCTCCGGGTGGGGGGCGACGACGTCGTTCAGGTCGAACCCGGTGGTCAGGGTGGCGGTGCCCCCCGAGGCGATGGTGTCCTCGATGGTGGTGGCGGGCAGGCGGTAGACGAGCTGGAGCAGCGAGTCGGTGACGTACGCGGTGCCGTCGGGCGTCAGGTCGATGTCGTCGAGCAGCGACTTGCCGGGGGTCGGGCTGAGGAAGCGGGCCAGGCGCCTGCTGTTCGCCGTGTCGTACACCGACACCCCGTCCGCGTCGTTGACCCAGAGCCGGCCGTGCGTGTCGACCTCGGTGCCCATGGCCTGGGTCCGGCCGTCCGTCCCTTGGGGCAGGAAGACAGTGGCCTCCCTCTGGTCGGCGGGTGCGCGGTAGACCGCTCCGGTGGAGAACGAGGTGACGTAGAGGTCGCCGGTTCTCGGGTCGGTGGCCATGCTTTCCGGATAGGCCTGGCTGCCGGGCAGAGCGATGGCCCGGGTGACGGTCAGGGCCTGGGCACCTGAGGCGTCCGCGCGGGCGTCGGTGACCGGTTTCGTGATCCCGACGGCGAGTACGGAGGCCAGGGCGAGAGCGCAGGCGGTGAACCGTCGGCAGGCGTATGTCAGATCCATGGGTCCTCGTTTCGGAACTACGCAGACGCCGGGCGTGCCCCGGCGGGCGTCGAGGACCATATGGCTGGATCCGAACCGGAGTTGGGGCCCCGAAGGGCCCCATGTTGTGAACGGAACGGAAAGACCGTGGTGAACTGCACTGTCAGGGAGTGTGGTTGAGTCTGAGATCACCTACGGGAAGACGGCGACTTTGGTAGGTGATGGACGAAGTTCCGCATGGTGGGGAAGCTTCCGTTTCGGCCTCGGGAGGAGACCGGCCCCGGCCACGGCATCATTCGGATGCTGCGGCCGTGGGCTCCGGCTCGGCCGGGCGGGGCGCCATGGACCGCCGTCCGGGACTCGCCGCGGGATACTCCTTGCCGCGCCACAGGATGATCCGCTGCGCGATCGGCTCCGTGAAGCGGGCCGCCAGGGGGCCCATGACAACCAGCAGCAGGACGTACGCGGTGGCCATCGGCCCGAGGGAGGGGTCGACCGCACCGGCGGAGACCGCGAGTCCGGCGATGACGATGGAGAACTCGCCCCGCGCGACCAGGGCGCCGCCGGCCCGCCACCTGCCACGTTCCGCGATGCCGGCGCGCTTGGCGGCCCAGTACCCGGTACCGATCTTCGTCAGGATGGTGAGTACCGCCAACGCGAGCGCGGGCAGCAGCACCGACGGGATGGTGCTGGGGTCGGTGCTCAGACCGAAGAACACGAAGAACACCGCGGCGAAGAGGTCCCGCAGCGGCATCAGCAGATGATGGGTGTTCTCGGCCACCTCGCCGGACAGGGCGATACCCACGAGGAACGCACCCACTGCCGCCGAGACCTGCAACTGCTGGGCGACACCGGCGACGAGCAGCGTCGTACCCAGGACGACGAGCAACAGCTTCTCCGGGTCGTCGCTGGACACGAAACGCGAGATGACCCGCCCGTAGCGCACCGCGATGAGCAGGACGGTGCCGACCGCGGCGAGTGCGATGCCCAGTGTCAGCCCGCCCGCCAGCCAGCCCGAACCGGCCAGCACCGCCGTCAGGATCGGCAGGTAGAGCGCCATGGCGAGGTCCTCGAGAACGAGGATGCTGAGGATGACCGGGCTCTCCCGGTTGCCGAGCCGGCCCAGGTCGCCGAGCACCTTCGCGATGACGCCGGACGACGAGACCCAGGTGACGCCCGCGAGCACCACGGCGGCCACCGGCCCCCAGCCGAGCAGCAGCGCCGCGGCAGCTCCGGGAACCGCGTTGAGCAGGAAGTCGACCCCTCCCGCGGGGGCGTGGGTCTTGAGGTGAACGACGAGATCGGCCGCCGTGTACTCCAGACCGAGCATCAGGAGCAGCAGCACGACGCCGATCTCGGCGCCGACCTCGATGAACTCCTCGCTGCCGCCCAGCGGGACGACGCCGCCCGCGCCGAACAGCAGTCCCGCCAGCAGATAGAGCGGGATCGGTGAGAATTTGAGGCGTACGGCGAAGCGGCCGAGCAGGCCGAGCGCCAGCACGACCGCACCGAACTCGATCAGAAAGACTGCGGAGTGCACGTGATCAGCCCCGCTCGAGGATCTCGTGGGCGCCGTCCACACCTTCCCGGGTACCGATGACGATCACGATGTCGCCCCCGTGCAGGCGGAAGTCGGGTCCTGGTGAGGGGATCGCGTGGGACCGGCGCATGACGGCGACGATGGAGGCCCCGGTGTCGGTGCGCATCCTCGTCTCCCCCAGGGTGCGCCCGTTCCAGTACGAGGTGCCGGTGACGGTGACCTGCTCGGCCAGCAGCCCGAAGTCGCTGGTGTGCAGCAGGTTCGGGTTGTTGTGGCCGGGCAGCAGGGCGTCGGCGAGGGACAGGGCCTCCGCGCCGGTCAGCACCAGGGAGATACCCGCCGAGTCCGGATCGTCGTCGTGATGCACGTTCAGGGTGCGCTTGCTGTCACGGTGCGCGATCACCGACAGCGTGTCGTGCCGCCGCGTGGTGAGCTCGTACTGCACCCCGATGCCGGGCAACGGGGTGGTCCTCAGGCGGGGAGCAGGCATGGTGTCTCCTTATGCTGCAGGCTGCGTCATTGCTTGCGGAACCACACGCCGCCCAGCGGCGGCAGGACCACGCTCGCGCTGGCCGGCAGGCCTTGCCGGGGTTCGGGAACGGCGTGGATACGCCCGGGGTTGGTGACCCCGGAGCCTCCGTACTGCGCCGCGTCCGTGTTGAGCACCTCGGTCCAGTGGCCTGTCTCCGGCAGCGCCAGGCGGAAGTCGCGCCGGACCGTGGGCTGGAAGTGGAAGACGCACACCAGCAACTCGCCCCCCTCTCCGTGCCGCACGAAGGAGTAGACGTTGTCCTCGGCGGCGTCCGCGTCGATCCAGCGAAAGCCCTCCGGCCGGGTGTCGAGGCTCCACAGCGCCGGGTCGTCGAGGTAGCTGAGGTTGAGGTCGCGCACCAGGTCACGCACGGCCGTATGCGAGCCGTGCCGGAGGATGGACCAGTCCAGGCCGCGGTCGTGGGACCACTCGGTGTCCTGGGCGAACTCCTGCCCCATGAAGATGAGTTGTTTGCCGGGGAATGCCCACATGAAGGAGAGGAAGGCGCGCAGGTTGGCCAGCTGCTGCCAGCGGTCGCCAGGCATCTTCGTCAGGAGCGAACCCTTGCCGTGCACCACTTCGTCATGGCTGATCGGCAGGGTGTAGTTCTCCGCGTACGCGTACACCATCGGGAACGTCATGGAGTGGTGGTGGTACTGCCGGTGCACCGGGTCCTCGGCCATGTACGACAGCGAGTCGTGCATCCAGCCCATGTTCCACTTCAGGGCGAAGCCGAGCCCTCCGTGGTCGGTGCGCCGGGTGACGCCGTCCCAGGCCGTGGACTCCTCCGCGATGGTCAGCACTCCGGGGCAGCGCCGGGGCACCGTGGCGTTCATCTCCTGGAGGAACTCCACCGCTTCCAGGTTCTCGCGGCCGCCGTATACGTTCGGCAGCCATGCGCCGTCGGCGCGCGAGTAGTCGAGGTAGAGCATGGAGGCGACGGCATCGACCCGCAGGCCGTCGATGTGGAACTCCTCGCACCAGTACACCGCGTTCGCGACGAGGAAGTTGCGCACCTCGTTGCGCCCGTAGTCGAAGACGAGCGTCCCCCAGTCGGGGTGTTCTCCGCGGCGCGGATCCGGGTGCTCGTACAGCGCGGTCCCGTCGAAGCGGGCCAGGGCCCAGTCGTCCTTGGGAAAGTGGGCGGGGACCCAGTCCACGATGACGCCGATGCCCGCCCGGTGCAGCGCGTCGACCAGGGCCCGGAAGTCATCGGGGCTTCCGAGGCCTGCCGCCGGGGCGTAGTACGAGGACACCTGGTAGCCCCAGGAGCCCCCGAACGGATGCTCCGCCACCGGCATGAACTCGACGTGTGTGAAGCCCAACGCCTTGATGTAGGCGGGCAGTTCGGTCGCGAGCTCGCGGTATCCGAGGCCCGGCCGCCACGATCCCAGGTGTACCTCATAGACGCTCATGGCGGCCCGGTCCACGGTGCGTTCGCCGCGCCGGGCCATCCAGGCGTCGTCACCCCAGGCGTGGCGGGAGCGGAAGACGATGGAGGCCGTGCCCGGTGCCGCCTGCGCCGAGGTGGCGAGGGGGTCCGCCTTCTGGATCCAGCGGCCGTCCGGGGTGAGGATCTCGTACTTGTACCGGCAGCCCTCGCCGACGCCGGGGACGAACAGCTCCCACACCCCGCCGGCGCCGAGCGAGCGCATCGGGTGGGTCCTGCCGTCCCAGTGGTTGAAGCCGCCGATCAGACGCACGGCACGGGCGTTCGGGGCCCACACGGCGAACGCCGTACCGGCGGCCGTGCCCCAGCCGGACTCGTGCTCGCACGCCTGGGCCCCGAGCACCTGCCACAGCTGCTCGTGCCGGCCCTCGCGGATCAGGTGCAGGTCGAGTTCACCGAGGGTGGGCAGAAAGCGGTAGGGATCGTCGTAGTCGAACACGTCGGTGCCATAGTGGACGCGCACCCGGTAGTCGGGAACGACCGTGCCCGGCAACCTGCCCACGAACACCCCCTCGCCCTGGTGCTCGAGTTCCGCCAGCGGCTCGCCCGACGGCGCGGTCAGCCACACCTGGTCGGCGAGCGGCCGCAGCACCCGCACGGTCACGCCCTCGGCGGCAGGGTGCGGGCCGAGCAGCGCGTGCGGATCACTGAGGTCTCCCGTGGTGAGCCGCTCGAGAGGGGTGACGGCCAGGGCCGTTGGGCGCTGTGCGGTGGTCACGACTGCGAAGTCCCGTCCGTGAGTATGTGGGCCACTCGATGCTGTGGATCGAGGCGTACGTAGTTGTCGCGGCCCCAGCGGTAGCTCTCGCCCGACAGGGCGTCGCGCACCTCGAAGGTCTCCGAGCGCTCCAGTCCCAGCGCGGGCAGGTCGAGGGTGACCGTCGCCTCGCGCGTTTCGTGCGGGTCGAGGTTGAGTACGACGAGGACCCAGTCGCCCCCGGCGGCCCGCTTGGAGAAACAGATCACCGCGTCGTTGTCGGTGCGGTGGAAGCGAAGGTTGCGCAACTGGTGCAGGGCCGGGTGGGCACGCCGGATGTCGTTGAGCGCACGGATCAGGGGGGCCAGGGAGTCACCCGCGGTCTCCGCACCCGCCCAGTCGCGAGGACGCAGCTGGTACTTCTCGGAGTCCAGGTACTCCTCGCTTCCGGGCCCTATGGGCACGTTCTCGTACAGCTCGTACCCGGCGTACACGCCCCACGTCGGACCGGCCGTCGCGGCGAGCACCGCACGCGCCGCAAAGGCCGCCCTGCCGCCGTACTGGAGGTAGGCGTTGAGGATGTCGGGTGTGTTCACGAAGAGATTGGGCCGCAGGTAGGCCGAGCTCTCCTCGCCGCCGAGGCCGGCCAGTTCGGCGAGGTAGGTTTCCACCTCGTCCTTGGAGTTGCGCCACGTGAAGTACGTGTACGACTGGTGGAACCCTACGCGCGCCAGGGCGTGCAGCATGGCCGGGCGGGTGAACGCCTCGGCGAGGAAGATCACATCGGGGTCGCTCGCGTGCACCGTGTCGATCAGCCGTTCCCAGAATGCGACGGGCTTGGTGTGCGGATTGTCGACGCGGAAGATTCGTACTCCGTGGTCCATCCAGTGCCGCAGCACGCGCAGGCACTCCGTGTGCAGTCCGTCCGGATCGGTGTCGAAGTCGATCGGGTAGATGTCCTGGTACTTCTTCGGCGGGTTCTCGGCGAACGCGATCGAACCGTCGGCACGGTGCCGGAACCACTCGGGGTGCTCCGTGACCCACGGATGGTCGGGGGAGCACTGGAGGGCGAAGTCCAGGGCCACTTCGAGCCCCAGTTCACCGGCGCGCGCCACGAAGTGGTCGAAGTCCTCAAGGGTTCCCAGGTCCGGGTGGATCGCGTCGTGTCCGCCCTCGGCCGATCCGATCGCCCAGGGTGAGCCGGGATCGTGCGGGCCCGCCTCGAGCGAGTTGCCCGCGCCTTTGCGGTGGGTGGTACCGATCGGATGGACCGGCGGCAGATAGACCACGTCGAAGCCCATGTCCGCCACGGCCTCCAACCGCTTGGCCGCGGTCCGCAGAGTGCCCGACCGCACAGGCTCCGCCACTGCGTCCACCGCCGCGGGGACGACGGCCCCCTCGGAGCGGGGGAAGAACTCGTACCACGCGCCGTACAGAGCGCGTTCCCGGTCCACCCGCAGCGGCAGTTCCGGCGAGCGGGTGAGCTGCCTGCGCAGCGGGTGGGCGGCGAGCAGGGCGGTCACGGGAGAACCGGTGACAGCGGCGAGCCGCTCCTGCGCGTCGAGGCGCCCGTCCCGCAGCAGCCTGGCCGCCTCGGTCAGCTGCCCTGCCCCGTCGGCCGGGATTGTGCCGGCCACCTCCTCCAGGAGCAACGCGCCTTCCTCCAGGACCAGTTCGTTTTCGATCCCGGCCGGAACCTTGATCTCGGCGGCCTGGCGCCACGTTGCCCAGGGGTCTGTCCACGCTTCCACCCGGTAGGTCCAGTCGCCCTCCCGTCCGGCGGTGATCCACGCGGTGTAGCGGTCCGTCCCGGGGGCCACGAGGCGCATCGGGATCCAGCCGCCCGCATTGCCGTGGGGATCGGTGAGCACGACGCCGGCGCCGACCGCGTCATGCCCTTCCCGGAAGACGGTGGCCGAGACCTCGAACTCTTCCTCGGGTATGGCGCGGGCGGGGGTGCGGCCGCCGTCCACCTGGGGCGACACGTCCACGATGGGGATACGGCCCACACCTGGCTCGGATCCCCGTCGGCCCATCGGCCCGGCGGCCGGCGGTGCGGCTTTGGCGGTCGGGCGCGTCGCGTCGCGCTGCATGGGCTTGCCCTCCATAGTGCTCGTGCCTCCTCGCACCGGGGTGCGGTCGCTGGACAGTAGGTGCTCGGTGGTGCGAGCGGTTCGCGTCGGTCGGCGGCCGCGGTCAGCGTCGGATCGCGGTGGTCCCGTTGCTGACCTCCGAGATGATCCGGCGGTATCCCGACACCAGCGGATGGTGCGGGTACGCCGTGGAGAACACTCGTTCCCCGGCGAGCAACGCCATCTCGGGCGCGTACGGCAGCACAGTGGTGATGCGGGTGTTGTACGCGGTCTCCACATCGCCGCGCAGGCGGTCGCCCACGGCACCGTCGGGGGCCATGTTCACGGCGATGCTCATGGCGCCGAACCCGAGCCGGCTTGCCAGGGCCGTCGTCTCCTTGGCACCCGCGAGGTCCAGGCGGTCGGCGCGGGTCACGACGACGAGCGCGTCCGAACTCGCCATCGCGGTCACGGTCTCGTTGTTGAAGCCCGCATGCGTGTCGAGCAGCAGCACGTCGAGCGCCAGGGTGTCGATGAGCCGGTCGAAGCCCTCGCGCAGCAGGCCCACGTCATAGCCACGGCCCATGATTTCGTTGACCCCCGTGGCCTGGCTCCTGGCCGGAACCAGGAAGAACCCGTCGTGCCCGACGGTCTGATCGATGGCGTACGCCGCGTCCTCGATCTCGCAGCGGCCGATGAGGTAATCGGTGAGCGAGCGCCGAGCGGGGGCCGCCACGTCGCCGAACATCACGTCCAGAGCGGGTGTCTGGATGTCGGTGTCCACCAAAGCGACCCGCAGGCCCGAGGAGGCCAGCAGCAACCCGAGGTTGGCGGCCGTGCTGGATTTGCCGGTGCCCCCTCGGTAGGAGTGCACCGTGATGATCTGCGACATGTTCTCCACCTGACGGTTTCTGAGAGTGGGCACGCCGGCCGGTGAGCGGTGCCGGTCAGTCGACGGCTGCGGCCGGCGCCTGCCAGTGCACGGCCAGCATCGTGATGTCGTCGGACTGTTCGGCCTGGCCGACGAACCCGCTGAGCGCGCCGTCCATGTGGTCGAGCAGCTCCTCGCCGCGCACGGTGGCCTCGGTCAGCTGCTGGATGAGGAGGTCCTCGCCGAAGAAGCGCCCGGTCTCCGAGCGGGCCTCGGTGACCCCGTCGGTGTAGATGAAGAGCGTGTCCCCGGGGCTGATCTGCGTGTACCCCAGCGAGAAGGTGCAGTCCGGCATGACGCCCACGACCGGCCCCGTCGGCTGGAGCAGCACCGGTTCGGCACCGCTTCCGCTCACGAGGACGGGTGGATTGTGTCCGCCGTTGATGTAGACGAGGTTGCCGGTGATCGGGTCCAGGACGCCGAAGAACATGGTGGCGAAGTACCCCTGCTTGATGTGGTTGCGGGTCAGATAGCTGTTGGTGCCCACGACCGCGTTCAGCAGCGGGGTGGCGCCCACGACCGGAATGGCCCGCGTGTGCTCGGCCCCACCGGGCTCCTCCCCCATGAGGTCCGCCGCGATGAGGTTCTGCAGGCCGCTCTGCTCCGCGGTGTGTCGCAGCAGCGAGCGGATGAGCGCCATGAACAGGGCCGCGCCGACCCCCTTGTCGCATACATCGGCCACGACGAGGGCCAGCCGACGCCGGTTGACCAGTTCGAAGACATCGTAGAAGTCCCCGGCCACGGTCCGCGCGGGCCGGAAGCGCACCCGGATGTCCCAGTCGTCGGGACTGGGCAGCGAGTCCGGCAGGAACCCCAGCTGGATCTCCCGGCCTATCTCCAGCTCCCGCTCATAGCTGAGCAGTTCAGCGTGTGCGGCGACCTCCTCCATGTTCCGGTTGAGCTCGGCGTGTTGATGGCAGTCACGCAGCCGCGCCTCCACCAGGACGGGATGGAACGGCGGGAGCAGATAGTCCGAGCCCGCGCGTACATGGCTGTCGAGGAGGTGCAGATCGTGCTCCGCGTACGCCACCACGGTGGGTTGCTGTCCCTCGTCCGCCAGCCTTCGGGCCACCGACCTGACGGTGTGGGGCGACAACGTCGCGTTCGCGAGCAGAGCGGTCACCACCGGCATCCGGCCGGGCGACGCCGCCAGTACGTCGCCCGGTGTACAGGTGTGCGCCTCGGCGCCCACGGCGTCCAGCGCCTTGGACAACCCCGCTGGAACGTCCCGCCGCTCATCCAGTATCAGCACTTTCGTCTGCGCCATCTCCGCCTCGTCTACTCCACTGCCGGCCGGCGCATCACGAGGGTGCTCACATTGCGCCCCGCGACGAGCTCGTACTCGAAGGTGTCCACCGCTGTGAACGCCAGGAAAACGCCCAGGCCGCCGATCTGCCGCTCCGCGAGCGGCATGTCGAGCGCGGGCGCCCGCATGCCCTGCCTCGGGTCAAACGCCGGGGCGTCGTCCTGGAAGCGGACCCATACCTCGCCCGGGTCGATCCCGCCGTCCACGGTGATCTCACCGGGCTCGCCGCGGTATCCGTGCAGGACGATGTTCGTGGCCAGTTCGTCGGCGGCGAGGCGGAACCGGTACAGAGAACTCTCCGGAAGGCGGGCCTGCTTGCCCAGGCCGAGAACGAAGTCGGATACCGGCTCGAGCGAATCGATCGTCGCGGGAACACGGAGTGCGTTCGCCCTGCCGCACTCGGGCGCCTGCGCAACGCCCGCTGCCCTTCCGGCCCCTGCGGCCTCGAAGTCGAACGTCATCTCGGTTCGTCCCTTCAGGCGTCCACGAGATCGATGCTGTGGTCGAATCCGGCGAGCCGGATGGTCCGCGCCACCGGCTCGGACGCGCCCACGATGGCGATGCGCACCTCGTCGCCCATCTTCTGGCGGGCGAAGACCAGGGAGCGCAGGCCCGCACTGGACAGGTAGCCGAGCTGCTCGGCGCGGATGACCAGTTCGACGGCGCCGGCCCCGGCCGCCTGGCCGACGGTGTCGTGGAACTCGCCTGCCGTCGAGGCGTCCAGCTCACCCTCGAGTTCGATGGTGGCGACCTTGTCGTTGATCCTCAGCCTCACGTCGAAAGCCACGATGGTTCTCCTTCTGGGTCAAGCGGTCGTCTGATGAGCCGCGCGTCCCACGAGGACGACCGCGGAGTGGGATCCCAGGTGGAAGCGCCCGGGGTGCTGGAGCTCCGGCTCGGCACCGAGGGGATGAACAGCGGTGCCCGTGTCGGCGAAGAGGTGCCAACGCTGCCCGTCGGGCAGGGCGGGCAACTCCAGGTCGTGCGCGTCCCAGTGCGCGTTCACGGCGACGTACACGTGGTCGTCGGCCACGCTGCCCCCCTTGGCGTGCCTGCCGCACCGCATCATCGCGAGCACCCGGCCGTGGTCGGCCCAGTCCGGAGCCCAGGCGCGGACACCGTGCCAGCTGACATCGGGATAGCCGCTGCCGACCCGGTCCATACCGGTCGGGTGGTCGCTGGTGCGCAGTACCGGGTGTGAGTGCCGGAAGGCGATCAACATCCTTGCGAATTCCAGGAGTTCTGCATTGGCCTCGACAAGCCCCCAGTCGAACCAGGACAGCTCGTTGTCCTGGCAGTAGGTGTTGTTGTTGCCGAGCTGGGTGCGGCCGACCTCGTCGCCGGCCAGGATCATCGGAATGCCCTGGCTCGTCAGCAGGATGGTCAGCAGGTTCTTCATCTGCCGCATCCTCAGCTCGCGGACGTGCGAGGAGGCGCTGGGCCCCTCCTCTCCGCAGTTCCAGCTGTTGTTGTCGTTGGCTCCGTCGTTGTTGTTCTCGCCGTTGGCCTCGTTGTGCTTGTCGTTGTACGAGACCAGGTCGGCCAGGGTGAATCCGTCGTGGGCGGTGATGAAGTTGACCGACGCGGACGAGGTCCGGCCCTGGTACAGGTCGGGCGAGCCGGCCATCCGGGTCGCCAGCTCACCGACCAGTCCCGGCTCGCCCTTGACGAAGCGCCGGACCGTGTCGCGGTACTTTCCGTTCCACTCCGACCAGCGGCCGTAGTTGGGGAAGTTGCCCACCTGGTACAGCCCGGCCGCGTCCCAGGCCTCGGCGATCAGCTTCGTGTGCCGCAGGATCGGATCGTGCGCCAGTTGTTCGAGCAGCGGCGGGTTGGGCAGCGGGGTGCCGTCCGGAGCGCGGTCGAGGATGGCCGCGAGGTCGAAGCGGAACCCGTCGATGTGGTACTCGGCGACCCAGTGGCGCAGGCAGGAGAGCACGAAGTCCCGTACCACGGGGTGGTTGCAGTTGACGGTGTTGCCGGTGCCACTGAAGTTGTAGTACTCGCCGCGCGGCGTCAACATGTAGTACGTGGCGTTGTCGAGACCACGGAACGAGATGGTCGGACCCTGCTCGTTTCCTTCGGCCGTGTGGTTGAAGACCACGTCGAGTACGACTTCGATCCCGGCCTTGTGCAACTCCTTGACCAGCGACTTGAACTCGTCGGCCTGCATGCCGAAGGGGCCGGTGGCGGCGTAGCCCGCCTTGGGTGCGAAGAACGAGACGGTGTTGTAGCCCCAGTAGTTGTGCAGCCGCTCACCGGTCACCGGATCGGTGCGCGGATTGTCCAGCTCGTCGAACTCGAACACGGGCAGCAGTTCCAGGCAGTTGACGCCCAGCTCCTGCAGATACGGGATCTTCTCCCGCATTCCGGCATACGTGCCCGGCGCCGACACCTTCGAGGAGGCGTGCCGGGTGAAGCCGCGGACGTGCGTCTCGTATATCACGAGGTCCTCGGCGGGAATGCGCAGCGGCCGGTCGCCGCCCCAGTCGAAGTCGTCGTTCAGCACCTGTGCGCGGTAGTGGTAGACGTTGTCCCAGTCGGGCTCGCGCCCCCACACCTCGCGCCCGGAGACCAGGCGCGCGTAGGGGTCGCTGAGCACCTTGGCGGCGTCGAAGCGGTCGCCGTGCTCCGGGTCGAAGGGGCCGTCGGCGCGGAACCCGTACTCCAGGTTCTCCGCGTCGAGCCCGAAAACCGTCATGGCGTACACGCTGCCGATGCGGAAATCCGGCGGGAACTCCAGTTCGGCACTGGGCTGTGTGGCGCCTCGTTCGAAGAGCACCAGGCTCATCGTGGTCGCGCCGTCGGAGTAGACCGAGAAATTGACACCGCCGGGCACCGGGGTGGCGCCGTACGGGAAGGGCCGGCCCGCCCTGACCGGGTACGGGCCGATCCGGTGCGTCGGAAAGGCGTCGATGCGCTCCTGGACGTCCTGTGTGCTCATCGGCCCGCACGTTCCAGCTCGGCGTCCAGGTCCTCGGCGATCCTGAAGAATTCCAGGAACCCCGTGGCGGACATGACGAACGAGACCTCCTCGGAGAGACCGACCAGAGTGATCTCGGCGTCCAGCTGCTGGGCGTGGCGGTGCACGATGAGCAGGGTGCGCAGGCCGGCACTGGAGATGTACGAGATCCCGGTGAGGTCGATCAGGACCACGGAGCCCTGCCCGATGAACGGCAGCAGCTGGGACTGCAGTTGGCCGGAGGTGGTGGAGTTGATCTCGCCCTCCAGGGCGACGACGGTGGCACCGGCGAGCACCTGCGAGCTGACCTTGACAGTCATCCCGTCACCTCCGTGCGGGAGTTGGCTTCGAGGTGGACCTTGACCTTGACCCGGCCCGAGGTCTCGGGCAGCCGGACGGTCAGGGCCTGCGCGTTGAAATCGGTGTGCTCCTCACCGTCGACTTCCACGGCCGCAATGTGCACGGCTCCGGCCGGCAGCAGATCGGGAGCGACCCGTAGGACGCGGTCCTCGACCAGGGCGGGGTCGGGCTTGAACCAGAGGTCCATCGCCTTGCCGTTGGCGAGCAGGTTGTTGTAGACGGCCGCCAGATAGCACAGCTCGGCCGAGTGGTACATCGACATCGAGTGGCTGCCCTTGAGGCGCTCCACCCCGAGGAGGTAGGGCAGGCCGCTGGCCATGGTGTTGAAGTAGACGGCGCCTTCGTCGTGGTCGAGGAAGAACGCGTTGTAGAACGACTGGGCGTCACGCGCCTCGGAGCGGAAGTCCACACGCCCGGTGACGCCGTGCAGGATCAGATAGGCGAGGATCGCCTGCTCCTGCTGCCACCATGCCTTGCGGTCGTGCCAGGCGAAGCGGAACCTTTCCTCGCCGTCCGCCTTGACGCGTTCCACCACGTCGTACCAGCCGCCCCGCTGGCGGTCGCTGCCGACCTCGGGCATGGACTCGCCGAGGGAGACGGCCGTCTGCAGATAGACGTCCTTGGGGCGCAGGGCATTCATGCGCATCAAGTTCCAGGCGATCTTCAGGTTGTGCCCGACGACCGCGCGGTTCTGCTGCCACCCGTGGGTGGTGTCGTGCGACCAGTCCTTGTGGAATCGTTCCTGCACGAACGGGCTGTTCTTGAGGTCGGGGAAGTGCTCGACGATCGTGTCGAAGGTGTACTCCAGCATGTCGGCGTATTTCTGTTCACCGGTCGCCAGGTACAGGTTGATCAGGTACGCGGGCGCGTGGTCACCGACCGAGTTCCAGTTCTTCCGTGCCTGGTTGGGCCCCAGCGAGGAGTGGTGGGGGCTGAGCAGGATCGGGTCGATGTGCGAGAAGTAGCCGCCCTCTTCGGGGTCCAGGTAGAAGCGGTCGAAGAGCCGGATGGTGGCGTCCGCGTCCGCCTTGATCCGCGGGTCACCGGTGATCCGGTAGGTCTGCACGGGCCCGGCCAGCGCGTAGATCTGCTCGTAGGCGGGAAGCGCGTCGTAGTCGTCGGAGAACTCGGACGTGAACAGCTTCGTCTCGACGTCACCGTCGACCTTGAGGCCGTGGTACCAGTACACGACGTTCTCGTCCGTGTCCACGAACCGCATGTGCTCACGCAGGTACTCGGTGCCGCGCTCGGCGACCTCCAGGTACTCGTCGTCACCGGTGAGCAGGAAGGCGGAGGCCATGCCGTAGACGAGCCGCGAGATGGTGTCCGTCTCCTGGACGTGGCTTGCGGTCTTGTCGCCGCCGAGCCGGATCTCCGTGCGATAGTCCCCGAAGTCGACGGGACCGTCGCCGAACTGGGCCTTGCGGTAGAAGCCGGCTATCTCCTTGATCTGCCGGATCCACCAGCCCGCCTCTTCGAAGCGGAAGTCCTCGGGGCCGCGCCCTACGAAGATCAGCCGCTTGGCTTCGAAGCGCAGCGTATCGCTGTGGGGATAGAAGATGCCGTGGGCGAGGACGAAGGCGTCCTGGGTGAGCAGTTCGTCGACATGGCTCGTGGCGTCCTGATAAGGCTCACCCAGATTGTGCAGCAGCTCCGCGCTGGGACCACCGTCGAGGCTGACGTCGAAGGACCGGCCGTCGGCGGTGACCACGGAGAAGACACGGGCCTTGCTGTCGAAGCCGGACACCTGTCCCGCAATGGTGTCCGAGAAGGTGAAGTCGACGTTCCTGGCACTCTTTGACATGGCTGTCACGCCCCTCGCAGTACGAGTTCGTCGATGATGGTCCTCGCGAACAGATGGCAGTGGTCGCCTGTGCGGGCAGTCACCAGGTCCCCGTCGACGACGACGTCCTGGTCGACGTAGTTGGCGCCCATGTTCCGTACGTCGCCGAGCAGGTTGTTGTGGCAGACCACCTTGCGTCCGCGGACGACATACGGAATCGACGAGGCCAGCCACATGCCGTGGCAGATGATCCCCTTGACCACTCCCGACCGGGCGAAGGCCCGGCGCAGCAAGTCCGTGGCAGGCGCGAGTTGTTCGACGTCCTCGGTGTAGCGCAGCCGGTCGGCGACCATGCCGGAAGGAACGATCAGCGTGCTGTACTCGCGCAGCCGCCGATCGTTCAGGTCCTCCAGGCTGCGTGTCACCGTCAGCGGAGCCCGGTGCTCATGGCCGGTGAAGGTGATCGACTTGTTTCCCCACATCCTGGTGACGAAGTCGACCTGAGCGCCTTCCTCGGCGAACCGGCGCTGGTAGTAGGCGATTTCGGGCTCATAGAAGTCGCTCTCCGCCAGGATCGCGATCTTCCGCCCGCTGAGCACCCCGTCACGGGACGGTACGTCAGCCACGGTCTCCCCCTTCGGTGGTCCGCAGGTCGATGAGAAACGGCTTGTCGTCCGCGAGCATCCGCTTGACCGCGTAGTCGACCTGGCCGTGGTCGTCGACCCGCAGGGCCTCGACTCCGAATCCCTCGGCGATCTGCGCGAAGCCCAGATCGGGGTGGGAGAGATCGAACGGCGTCGGGTACGCGTGCGGTGCGACGTCCCGCTCCCGCCAGTACTGCTCGATGTTGTTGTCGAGCAGCTTGTAGCTGCGGTTGTTGCAGATGACGAACTTGGCGCCGATGCCGTGCCGTACGGCGGTGTAGAGCGCCTGGAAGGTGTACATGGAGCCGCCGTCGCCGGTGAAGCCGATCACGGTCTTGTCCGGGTGAGCCAGCTTGATCCCCATCGCTCCGGGGATGCCGACACCGAGCGAACCACCGCGCGTCGAGAACCAGTGGCCCGGCCGGCGACCCGGCAGATGGGCGTTGAGCGCGCCGGAGGCGGTCAGTGCCTCGTCGAAGATCACCACGTCGTCGGGGACCTGGCCGGCCAGTTCCCGCAGGAAGGCGTGGAGCAGCGACCCGTCGTCCGTCACCTCGGTGGGCAGTTCCCTGCGGCGGGTCTGGAGACGTTCGGACGCTGCCACCTGGTCGAGCTCGGACAGCTTCTCGACCAGTTGCGCGGAGAGTGCGGAGAGCGTCTCCTTCGGATCGGCGACCAGACCGAGAGTGACCGGGTGGTTCTTGGCTATCTCGTAGTCGTCGAGGTCGATGTGGACGATCCGGGCGTTGGCACGGAAGGGGTCACCGGTGTCTGGGAAGACCTCGGGGAAGGTGTACGTGCCGACGATCAGGACCACGTCGGCGTCCTTGACTGCGGCCGTGCTGACGGCGCCGAACATGTGGCCCAGGTCTCCGCGGTAGAGCGGGTGCGTGACGTCCAGGTTCACCTCGGAGTAGTTGACGCCGTATATGTCGGCGCCCAACTGCTCGGCCACCCGCACCAGTTCTTCCTGGGCACCGGATGCCGAGACGCCGTCGCCCACGAGGACGACCGGCCTCTCGGCACCGGTCAGCAACCGCGCCGCCTGCGCCACGAGCGTGTCGGCCGGGGCGCTGCGGGTACGGGGAGCGGAAGTCGGCACGATCTGCTCGGTGTTGAGAGCGTCGAGCACATCGAGAGGAAGCGCCACGAAGACCGGGCCCATCGGAGGCGTCATCGCCATCTTCATCGCCCGCCGCAGCACCCGCAGCACCGAACGCGGGTCGGTGACCCGAGTCGCGTACTTGGTCACGGGCTTCGCCATGGCGACCAGATCGGCTGCCATCTGGGCGTCCATGGACTCGTACTGGACGCCCGACTCACCCGCGATCGTCAGGATCGGCGAGTGGCCGCGCTTGGCCTGATAGAGCATGCCGATGGCATTGCCCAGACCGACCCCGCTGTGCAGCTGCAGGAGCGCGGGCCGGCCCGTGGCGCGGGCGTAGCCGTCCGCGATTCCGACCGCAACGGTCTCCTGCAGGGTCAGGATGTACTGAAGGTCGTCATAGTCCTCCAGCGCGTCCAGGAATCCCTGCTCGACCGTTCCTGGGTTGCCGAACATGAAGGGAATTCCATCGGCGATGAACTGCTCGATGATCGCCGCATTGCCCTGCCTGGCCATGTCTGCCTTCTCTCGATTTCTCAATCGTTGCCGCGAATTACCAGCCGAAGCGGCGCAGGCCGTCCTCGAGCACCATGACGACCTTTTCTCCGGTCAGATAGGAATCCGGCGTCGAACGCCCGGTGATGAACGGGTAGTCCACGATCACCGAGGTCTCTTTGCCGAAGTTCCCGTGGTAGCGGCCCTCGGGGCCGGTGGCGTCGCGCAGGATGTACTCCAGCGGGTACGGCGGCGGGCCGATCACGAAGTCGGTGCCGAGGAAACCGGTCCCGTCCTTGTAGTCGTACTCCTTGCAGTGGCCCGTGACGTGCTTGCCCCAGATGATGGACGTGCGGTCCTCCCAGTCGCGGGCGAAGGCCAGCGGCGCGACGCCGTAGCACTCGGCCGCGATCGGCTTGTCGGCGCGCAGGAAGGACAGGATGATCTGGTGCACCCGCTCGTTGTTGGCGAGGTCCACGACCGGGCCCGAACCGCCGACGATGAGCAGCGCGTCGTAGTCCTCGAGCTCCTGCGCCACCACGTCGATTGCCCGGTGGTGGGCCTCCAGCTTGCGCAGGTAGTCGTCGTCCGCCGTGTAGGGACGCTCCGGGATCCAGCTGGAGATGTCGATCGGGTCGTCCAGGCGCTCGGAGGCGTCGACCTCCCCGGTGAGCTTCGCGACCTCCTCGGAGGTGACCGAGCGGCCGAGCGGCGGGTCGATGTACTCGGGGTCCATCGACGGCGGCAGCGCGTGCGCACGCTTCCCGGTCGGGGTGGCGAACTCCACCTCGTAGCCCCGCTGGTCGAAGTGGTGCAGGGGCCCGACGAGCTCCTCGCCCCAGTAGCCGTACTCCGACAGGATTACGAGGATCTTCTTGGCGTTCTTCCTGGGCACGCCGACTCCTTCGGTCATCGGTTCGGGATGGGTGGCCGGGCGCCGCGACGGAAGGGGGCGGCGCCTCAGCCACCGGATCAGGGGGATCAGCGGGCCTGCGGGCCGATGATCCAGTTCTCCTTCGCCGCGAGGGAGAAGACGTACTTCTCGTCGACGATCTCGTCGCGCGCGGCCTTCACCTGCTCGGTGAAGTAGGGCGAACGCAGCGCTTCCTCAAGGGCGTTCACGTCGTCGAACCACAGCTGCTCGACACTGTCGAAGGCCGCTTCACCGAAGACGTAGGCGCCGTCCACGGTGTGGGCGTGCAGGTAGCGCCGCAGCCCCGGGCTGCCCTTGACGACCGAGGCGTACGAGTCGAGGGTCTGCTTGCGGTAGTCGTCGAGGGAGAGGCCCGGGCGCCTCTTCTGCAGCACGGTGAGCTTGACCCACTTTTGCCCCCTGGCCGGCGGCGGGCCGGGAACGATCTCGTGCGCGGTGGTGTCGACGACGATGGTCTGCCAGAACGCGGCCCAGTTGGGCTCGTCGAGACGGGCGCCCTGCAGGAACTCCTCGGTCTGCAGCGAGGCCAACTGCTCCTCGCCGTTGGCCAGGAAGATCTCGGCGATGCCCTGGTGGGGCAGCGCCGGCTCACCGAGGTTTCCCTCGATGTCCACCACCGTGTCGACCATGTACTTGCGGATCTGCGGAATCTTTGATGCGTACTGCACCGCGTGGACATTTACCCAGTAGTCCTGGAATTCCTGTGCGGTCATGCCCGGCTTGGGCGCCGCCAGAATGAACTGGTGGATCATCGGATTCTCCTTTGGACGGGCCCATTCATCATGTCCAGCGGCCATCGAGAAGGGCAAAGAAGGAAAAACGACTTTCTGAACTGTCGCTCCGGAGGCGTCACCGCTTTCAGTTAGCCTTCAACTCCGGTGGATATAGGAAGTAGTTGGCCGCGGAGGCGGCCTGCGCCCCTTCCTGCACCGCCGCCGAGACCTGGTGGGAATGCGGCGCTGTGATGTCCCCCGCCGCGTACACGCCGGGGACCGACGTGTACTGCTCCGTGTCCACTTCCACATAGCCCTGCGCGTTGAGCCGGACACCGAGACCGCGGGCCACGGCCGTCTCCGGTGTGGCGCCCTGGATGGAGAACAGGGCGTCCAGCGGGAGGCGTTCACCGCCCCGCGTCACGATGGCCGACAGCCGGCCGTCCGTACCCTCGGCCGCCTTGATGCGGTCGTGCACGATCGGTACACCCGCAGCGGCGAGCCGGCGTCTGAAGCGCGGACTGATGTCGTCCCTGCGGCTGTTGGTGAGCAGCCGGACCTGTTCGGTGAGGCTGTGCAGTTGCATGGCCTCACCCGCGGCCGCGTCGGTGTGTCCCACGACGAGGATGCGGCGCCCACGGTTCTCGTAGCCGTCGCAGGCAATGCACCAGAACATCGAGCGGCCCACGTATGCCTGCCAGTCCGGGAAGTGCGGGAAGTGGTCGAGCACACCGGTGGCGAGCACCACCGTCCTGGCCCACCACACATGGCCCTGCGCCTGGACCGTGAAACCCCGCCGTGCATCGCCCACCACACCCGTCACGCGGTGCGCGGCGATGCGGACGTGCGGGTAGTGGGCCAGCTGGCGCCTGCCCAGGTCGCGCAGCTCCGTGGTGGCGATGCCGTCGGGGAACCCGAGGTAGTTGCGGTTCGTCTGGTGATGGGTCGAGCGCCCTTGCCCGGTGTCGAAGACCAGCACCCGGCGTCCGTAGCGCGCTAGTTGAAGCGCGGCGGACAGGCCGGCAGGGCCGCCTCCGACCACCGCGACGTCTGCGCCGTCCAGGTCGTTCGTGTCTGTGGCCACTGCCACGTCCCTCTCCTCTCGCCGGCGCTGCCGCAAAGTCAGCCCACGAACCGGCTGCCGTGCGCGAGCCGGCGCACCGCGGCGAGCGGTATGGGCAGCCACTCGGGTCGGTTGCGGGCCTCGTAGAGCGCCTCGTACACGGCTTTGTCGGCCTCGAACGCCCGTAGGAGCACGGGGCTCGTGCGCGGATCCTGACCACCTGCCGCGGTATAGCCGGCGCAGAAGGCGCGCCGGCTGTGGACGGCCCAGGCCGAGGCCCTGCGCGCCAGGCGCGTGCCCCGAAGATCGCGAGAGGTCTGCTCCCCGGGCGGGATGCCGAGGATCTCACCGAGCGCGTGATGCGCCGCGTAGTCGAAGGACCGCAGCATGGCGGCGACGTCGCGGACCGCCGGCTGCAGGTGGCGCCGTTCCTCGAAGGGATGCCCCGGCTCGCCCTCGAAGTCGATCAGAACCCACCCGTCCGCGGCCCGCAGTGCCTGTCCCAGATGGAGGTCGCCATGGATGCGCTGGATCGGCAGCGGGTTGCCGCGCCGCACCACCTCGCGCAGGTCCTGATACGCCGTGTGCAGCCCGCGCGCGTAGGGAGTGATGTCGGGCACCTCGACGAGAGCGTCGTCGAGCCGGGCCACGAGGGCGTCGGTCAGCTCCACGGCTTCCGGCAGGCTCAGGGGGCGGGCCTCCAGTTGCTGTGCGAGCGCCCTGTGCACCTGGGCCGTGGCCTGCCCCAGGGCGAACGCATCGTCCGAAAAGCCTCCCAGCGGCGCGACGGATTCGCACGCTCCACGAATGCAGGCTTCCGCCTCCGCCGTGGCGATGCTCCAGCCGTCCCCGCGCGAGGGCACGAACTCCTGGAGGATGCACAGCGTGGTCGGCTCCGCGCCGTAGCGCCCGGCGGTCTGCGCCCAGGCCAGCGGCGCCGCGCTCGGCACGTCGCCGGCCCGCTCCAGTGCGGCCAGCATCTCCAGCTCGGTATTGGCACCCGGCATGACGCGGCGCAGCACCTTGAGCATCGCCCGGTCGCCGAAGGCCACCGAAGTATTGGACTGCTCCCCGGTGAGCGGTCTGGCCCGCAGTCCGGCCGGGATCGTCGCCCCGGGGACGTGGTGGTACTCGAGCGCTCCGCACGGCTCGGCCGCGACGAAGCGCTTGAGCAGTCCGGACAGCAGATCGGGGTCGGAGCTCGCCTCGTAGAGCGTCACCCGCAGCCCGTCCGACGTGCGGCTGCTGCCGATGACGGATTCGGCGGACACACCCGTGCCGGCATCGGCCGGGCCGGGCCCAGCGCCGACGAGAAGCTGGTAGCACTCGCCGTCGTCGGTTCGGAACACGGTCTGCAACAGCGCGGGTGTGCCAGGTACGACGACCTCCGCGAGGATGGGCCGGACCTCGCAGAGGCCATGGCCCTTGCCTGCGTACCAGCGTTGGCCGGGCAGCCAGGTCGGCAGGAGCCGGCACAGCTCGTCGACCATCAGGTCCAGGTCCTCGGCGGTCAGCCCGTCGGATCGCCAGGGCGTCACGGTGCGATGACTGGTCCCGGTCATACGGCGCTCACTTTCGTGTCTCGTGCCGGTGCGAGCGCGGCCCGGTCCGTGGGCGGGAGCGGGTCCTGCGCGCGGGACGGCGAGAGCACCGTGACGGCATGCGCCAGGGACACCATCGTCATGTGGTGGTGCCAGCCTCGGTACGACCGGCCCTCGAAGTCGCGGATGCCGAGGCCGTCGCTCACCTCCGCCAGATCGCGCTCCACGCGCCGCGAGAGCATGGCCGTGCGGTACACGGTGCCGAGCTGCGACTGCGCGAGGTTGGAGAGCCAGAATTCGCTCGGGGAACGCCGGCCGGGGTCCGCCCAGGCAGCCAGCAGCACGAGGTCCAGCCGTTCCGGCTGCCCGAGAGCGGTGGAGCCCTTGCGCAGCGCGACGCGGGCAGCGCCCACCGAGGTGGCGCGCATGGTCTGCGCCGTGTGGTCGAACCATTCCACCGGCATGCGTTGCTTGTGCAGCGCGGAGAGCAGCCCGGCCGAGCCCACCCATCCGCCCGCTTTGTCGGCGGGCCCGCCCGGCGCGGGCTTCGGGCCGGGTGGCACCGGCGCGATGGAGGACGGGTCGACCCGGACGACGAACGGGATCTGACGGGCCACCAGCTCTGCGCAGACCGGATGAGGTGCCGTCTCCCGCAGATCCATCACCACCGGCCGGCCGCGCAGCCCCCACTCCTGCGACATCTTGCTCACTGAGTCGACGGCACACTGCTCGGGCGGGCACGATCCGACATCGGTGGGGATGGAGGCACGGCGGCGCATGTCCTCCTGGTCCGTCCAGCACTCGGGCAGCGCCAGTTGCCAGTCCACGGGGCAGCTCCCCCGGTCCCCGGCGAGCCAGACGCTCATCGCCTGCTGGCAGTTGACGATCCGTCCGATCTGAGAGACCCACTGCCGCTCCACGCCGACCGAGTGCTGGCCCACCTTCGTGATCACGAGGGGCTGCACCACCCAGGCGCGGGGATGCGCGCGCTCGATGAGCAGCCGCGCCAGGTCACCGCGCACCGGATCGACGTCCCACGGCGACTTACTGATGAACTGGTACAGGCTCTGCTCGGCCCCACTGCCCGCGCCATTGGCGAGAGCACGCATGGTCTTCTTTCCCCGGACCGCGAGCAGCCCGCGCACGTACAGTTCTCCCCAGCGCCTCTGATCACTTCGCGGAATTGAACGCAGCGCAGACAGAACCTCAGTGAATTCATTCTGTGAAATGTCGTCGGGAAGCGTCTGCTGGTCTTCTGCGGACACCGTTCTCCCCTCTCCATCAAATATGTGAGCCACATCCCGGTGAGCCACAGATCCGTGCTGCGGGAACCGAGGACCACCGAATCCGGGCAGGCCTCACAGCCGCGTGCCGGGCATGGGCAGGCGACGGCGCAACAATGGCGGCCAAAGCTGAAAAGCGCGGAGGTGGACACGGGGCCGGCGGGCGGTGCGACGGCACTCGCACCGGCCCCGTGTCCCTGCCTGCCGGTGACGGGGGAATGCCCGGCAGGTCTTGAGCGGGGCGAGCCGATCAGGGGCTCCGCCTCGCCGTGCAGGGGGCGCTCAGGCGTCCGTCAGTGGACCGGTCCCAGATACGCGGGGATCCGGTCGGGGATCAGCCGGTCGAACAGTGGACCCCAGTCGGTGGGCTCCCCCCCGGGTTCGTTGTAGAGCTCGAAGGTCCTGCCACCCGCGGCCGGCAGGCGCAGGGACTGCACGCATGCCTCCGCCACCGACTTCCTCGAGACCCAGCCGTTACCGCGGTCGTGCTGCTCCAGACGCACCCGGGAGCCCGCGACGTCGCTGTCCGTCAGCCAGCTGGGACGTACGACGGTGTAGGGCAGCCCCGAGGCACGCACCTCGTCCTCGCCGCGCAGCCGCCAGTCGAGCAGCCGTCCGTAGGCGTTCATCGGGTGCTCGCGTCGCGTCACGAAGATCTGGCTGACCAGCACGACGTGCGGGCGCTGTCCGCCGTCGGCGGCCGCGGCGAGCGCGTTGCGCACCCCGTCGTAGACCGTGGTCTCGGGGCTGTGCGGACCCGAGTCGGCGGTGCCCGGCTCGACGGTGAACACGATGCCGGAACATCCACGCAGCGCGGGGCCCAGTGAGTCCGTGTACCGCACGTCGGCACGGTGTTTCTCCACTCCGAGTGGCAGCACTGCGCGCTCCGGGTCGCGGCTGATCACTCGTACTTGGTGGCCTTCCTCGAGCAGTCGGCGTGTGATGATCACGCCCGTCCGGCCGGCCCCTCCGATGACTGCAATGGGGCTTTGCATGGTCCCCTCCAGGGATGAGCGCCGTCACACCCAACGCAGGATGTCGTCAGCGCGCCTGAGCTCGGTCTGTGCAGGTACGCCGGCCAGCGCCGGAACCCGCAGTCGGGGGTACACGGTGACCCCGCAGAATCGTGATCCCGGCCAGAGCACGGCTCCGTCGCCGATGGCCGAGAACTGCTCCAACCGCAGTGGCCTGACGCGCTCCGAGAGCACTTGGGCCATGGGGCCTATGTAGGTGTCGGTGATGTCGGCCCAGCTGCCGACCACCGCCGACTCCCCCACCGCCGACCGGGCGAGGGTGGCGCCCTCACGGATCTCGGCTCCGTCGCCGACGTCCGTGTGCTCCAGGCGCACTCCGGGTCCGATCTCGACATCGCGGCCGATCCGGACGCCCGGGCCGATGACGACCGAGCCGTCCTCGATCTTCTGGGCCAGCGTGGTGCCGGCGACGTCGTCCTTCGTCTGCAGGCTGGTCTCGTGGATCCAGCAGCGCGGATCCGTCCGGTCGGGGGCTGCCATCAGCCGGTTCATCTGCTCGTACGCGCCGTTGAGCACGAGCTGGACCGTCTGCAGGTAGTCGGGCACATTGCCCATGTCGCCCAGGCGCCCGATGATGTGGGTGGCCACCGGTACACCTCGTTCGACGAGGTGGGGCAGGAGATCGCCGCCCCAGTCCAGGCGCTGGTGGGACTGCCGGAAGAGCTCCGGCTCGCGGGCGAGCATCCGAAGGCGACCGCAGTCCACCAAGTACATCCCGGCGTTGGTCGCCAGGGTCGCGGTCGGATCGTCGGCCGTCCGCGGGAAGAGCGAACCCAGTTCCCCGATGGCGGGCTTCTCCACGAAGCCCTGGACCAGACCACGTTCGTCGGTCCGCATGACGCCGTACTTGCCGGCGATCTCCGCAGCAGTGCGGGCCACGGACGCGACCGTGACCACCGCTTCCTCGGCGCTGTGTGTCGCCTCCATCGCCGCCAGGTCGAAGTCGAAGAGCGAGTCGATGGGCAGTACCAGCGCACGGCCCTGCAGGTCCCACTGCTCCAGGTTGTGCAGCGTGGCACCGGCCGAGCCCACGTTGTACCGGTCGAACCGGGAACGCGAGTAGGTGATGTCGACCCCGAAACGCTCACCGTGGCCCAGCAGGAGCTTGATCTGATTGCGGTTCTCGAGGCCGTGGGTCACGACGTAGAACCGACGCACGCCCTGCGCTCGGCAGGCGTCCATCATCCACTCGGCCAGACGTCGTCCGACGAACGGGATGAGCGCCTTGCTCCGGATGTAGTCCGAGGATTTGAGAGTGATCGGTTTGGCCCGCTCGCCCCTGCCGCCGGCCAGAATGATGCCAACTGTTTCCTCGTCACGGCTCACGCCCACTGCCCCCCCGCGAATGTGAATTATGTGTCGTATTCCGATTCCCGGTTCACCTGGCCGCCGCCCTACTCGGGAACGAAACCCCAGTTCTCGTCGTCGCCGGATTCCGCAAGAGGCGCGGACACCCCGTGAAGCGATAAGGCCGAAACCGTCTCCCTTTGCATTTCCATCCCTTCCGCTCGACGGAAATGGCACCGCGCCCTTCCGCATCAAACAGCATGGCGCGCAAAAGACTGGAATCCATGGACGGGTAGGCTCGGGATCGCGCATTGCGGGAATCAGCAAGGGGAAAAAGTGTGCAGAGATCCGGACATAAGCCCACAACCGAACGTCGTACCTCTGTGCGAGCGAGGGCTGGACTGCTACCGCCGCGCGCTGGCGGAGGGCCTCACGTCCGACGAAGTCCCGGACTGTCTGACCGAGTTGGGCCTGATGCGACGACAGGACGAAACCGGCAACCGCTGGGTCGCCGTGCCGCCCGACATCGCGTCCCACGACCTCACCCGCCCGTTGGAGCGCGCCATCCTGGCCCAGCAGCACACGGTGGCGGGCATTTACGACGCGCTGTCCGCGGCCGAGGACGTGTACCGCACCCAACAGCGCACCTCGGCCGCGGCCGTGCGCCTGCTGCACGGTGCTGACGTCATCTACGCGGCGCTCGAAAGGGCCTCGGAGGCCTGCAGCGAAGAGCTTCTGACAGCCCATCCCGGCGGGGCCCGTGACCCCGATGCCCTCGGCAAGACCCTGCCCCGCACGCTGCGGCTGAACAGCCGTGGCGTGCGGCAGCGCACGCTCTACCAGCACTCGGTGCGCGCGCACGGCCCGACGCTCGCCTACATCGAGCGGGTGACGAGCGCCGGCGCCCAGGTGCGCACGCTGGACGAAGTCGTCGACCGGCTCATCGTCTACGACCGCTCCATCGCCTTCATCCCGGACCCCCGCTACGACCAGCAGACGACCGCGCTGGCCGTTGAGCATCCGGCGCTCATCCACTACCTCGTCAAGGTCTTCGACCACGCCTGGCAGCGCGCCGAGCCGGTCACCATCAGCCAGGACCACAGCAGGCCCCCGCTGCTGACGGACGAGACCCGCCGGGCCGTGCTGCAGCTCATGGTCGAAGGCCACACGGACGCGGGGATAGGCAAGCGCCTCGGCATCAGCAGCAGGACCGTGTCCCACCACATCAAAAAGGCGTCGGACCTGGTCGGGAGCCGCAGCCGGGCCCATCTCGCCTATCTGCTGGCCCGGTCCGAACTCCTGGAGTCGCCGCGCGGCGGCTGATCCGGGATCCGGCCCCGCCCGGAGCGACCGCGTTCGGCCGCCCCGGCGCCCGCTCATCGCCTCAGCCCTTTGACGGTCGAGAGCACCTGGTCGGCGTCGGCGGCAAGTTCACCGCTCAGCGACACCTCCAGCACGTCGCAGCCGGGCATCAGCCGGCTCAGTCGCTCCCGCACCCCGTCCGGCCCCCGATGCCCGCCGAGCACCACGAACCGGTCGTGGCGACGGGCCAGTTCACCCGCCGCTGCGGCCAGGTGACTGTCGTCGAGATACACCAGGTGCGCGTGCGCGGGCCCCGCGTTCCGCTCCCGGGCCGCCAACGCGAGCCGGGTGCCGTCCTCACCGACCGAGATCATGCAGATCCCCGCGTCCGCGTGATGCCCCGAGTCCTCGACGACGTCCCAGACGACCGAGGGGATGTCCCCGTCACCGGCCCCGGCCCAGTCCGCCGTCACGTCGGCGGGCGCCCCCGCACCGATGCGGATGTGATACGGCCGCCCCGAACGTGCCGCACCGCGCACCACCGCCCTGATCTCCTGCACGCCACTCGGCGCCGCGATCTGTACGCGCGGTGTACGCAGCAGCTCCGCCGGATCGGCCTGGGTGTCCGGCACCACGACCGACGCACCCGTCTGCAGATAGGCGAGAGCCAGCCGAGGAAGCCGCGCCGCTCCGATGCCCGTGCTCAGTCCGCACACGAACACCCTGAACCCGGCGGTGACCAGCCCTTCAACCATGCTCACCATGGCGCTCTCGACGCTGCCCAGCTGGAAGAACCGGTCTGGGTGAGCCATCTCGAAAGGGTGCCGGGCGCCGCGCGGCAGAGCTTCCACACACACCACCCGGCCGTCCTCCGCGCCGATCTTTGCCAGTTCCTCGCGGTAGACGTCCTCCGCCAGGATCGCTGGAGCCCCCATAGCGAAAACCTCTTTCAGAGAAGAATGCATAGCGTGTAGAGTGCTCTCTTTGTTTTTCTTCGAGCCGAACAGGATCCGGGCGCGGGGCGCTCCGCTCGCCGACCGGCTGCTCGGCGATCGGCGCGCAGGGCCGGGGCGGCGCCGACTGGACGCCGCGCCCAGGCCTGCCGCACAGGTCCGCCCGCGCGAGTGACCGCGCCCGCCCTTGCCGGGCACGCCCCCGGAGCCGACGCCCCGCATCACCGAGACGCAGCGCAGGAGTTGGCCCGCGGTGACCGGCCGGCCCGGCCCTGCGGACAGGCGCAGGACGGTGCTGCCAAAAATCTGCGCGCCGAAGCCGGTGCCGAGCGCGGCGAGTGAGGGCCTGTGAAGAAACCCCCGTCGTCCGCCCGAAGGGCGGGCGCTGCGGCGTCCGGTGCGTGCGATCGCAAGGCGCCGGAGCGTCCTGGATGGAGGTCCCCCCTGCCGGGGCGAAGCCGAGAGCCCGGGGGAGGAACTACTCGGACGTTTCGGCAACGCCGCGAGCGTACGTGCCAGACGTCGCAGCGCAGGCGGGGGTTTCTTCACAGGCCCTGGGGACAGGAACGACGGATCGTACGGGACCTGCGTGAAGTCGACGACGAGGGGCACGTCCTGGCGGCCAGCGACCGAGCCGAGGAACAGCCCGATGCCCTGCCGGCAGTTGAGGGTACGGTCGGCGCCCTGGACAAAGCGCCGGTGCCCGCCCGCCGAGTGGTCACCGCACTCGGGCAGCACGGCGATCCCCAGGCTCCAAGGAGGGCCGGGCGGCGCTCCTCGATCCGGTCGGCGAGCGCGCGCCGCACCAGCTGCCAGGCCCAAGGGCTGCCGTTGAAGACCTGCCGCAGGGACTGGGAGGCGTGCGGGGACTCGGAGACCGCGGCGGCCACGCGGCGCAGCGATTCCTTGCCCGGTGTCACCGGAAAGGCCCGTCACGTACTCGTGCGAGCGGGTACGTCGGTCCGCTCGCGGCAGGTCACCGAAGAGACGGTCCACGACCCCCGACAGGAGTGCGTCGTCCCCCGGTACAGGCCTGCGACGGCGGGTGTCGGCGATGTCACGCACAACCACTCCCCTGCCTCTTCTCGATCCGATCTCCAGCACCTAAACATAGAGAGTACTCTCTTTCTTAGTCCCTGGGTCAACGGCAAAGCGAGCCACTTCGGCAAGTCCCCGGGACGCGCAGTGGATCAGTGACCGGGCCCGACCTGGCAAGAACTCGACTACGGCATGGGAAAGTTGACCTAGCCTCCCGGTACGCGACGCCGCGGGACGCAGAGGATGAGGGCTCGGATCAGGCCACCTGTGCGAGCACTGACACGCGGCGCCGATGCCGGGGACATCCCCCGCCGCACCGGACATCCGGCCTCGCCCGGATCCGTCCCGCGGCACGTCCAGCCACGGGAACGAACCAGGCGAACCGACAGGAGGGAAACGGCATGGCGGGGCACACCGGGCAGGCGCGAGCGGCGCTGACCCGCGGACGGCTCGTACGCAACGCCGCGACGGAGTTCGCTCTGCACGGTTACGACGGCACGTCACTGTCCCGTGTCTGCAAGGCCGCCGGCGTCACCATGGGAGCGCTCACCTTCCACTACCCCAGCAAGGCCTCCCTGGCGCAGGCCGTGTGCGCCGCCGGGATCGAGGTCACGCGCACCGTCGTCGACAAGGCCGATCGGCAGGGGAAGACCCCGCTGCAGTCCGTCGGCGGCATCGTGCGGGCCCTCGCCACACTGCTGAGCGACGAAAGCGTGGCGCGGGCGGCCGCCCGGCTGTCCCGCGAACGGCCCTCGCTGCGCATGGACTGGCGCGACAGCTGGCTGCCCCTCGTGCGCACCCGGCTCCACCAGGCGGAGGTCCTTGACCAACTGCGCCCCGGCACACGGCCGGAGTCCGCCGCGCTCCTGGTCGGCAGCCTGGTGGCGGGAGTCGAGGCGGGTCTGTTGCCACAGCCCCGCAGGACGCTCCTGCCCTCGCCCACCGTGCAGGAGCATCTCACCGAACTGTGGCAGACCGCGCTGCAGGGGATCGGCGCGCTTCAGGACGGCCCCGCGAGCGCCCCCTGACTGCCTGCCATGAAGCCCCGGTACCGGGCCGCCGCCTCGTCCAGCCGAGCCAGCGGGCCGGGCCCCGGGTCCATTGCGAGCAGCCGCCAGATCCGCTCACTCAGGTAGAAGTGGTCCTGCGCGAGCAGCTCCAGCTGCCGTTCCCCGTACCGGCCCTGGGAGCGCGCGAGGAGCGCGCGGCACTGCTGCCAGTCGGCGCTGCCAGTGGCGGGCGCCACGAGGCCGTGCGCGCTCAGCGCCGCTCTGAGGCGGCCGGTGGGCACCGGCACCGGATGAGCGGCGTGGTGCACGCCCCGTACGGCGTCAGGTGCGGTCGCGGCGGCTACGGCGAGGCGGGCCAGGTCGCCCACGTCCACGAGGGACTGCAGCCCCGTGCCGCCGAGCCACTCGGGCGGCACCCGCTCGGCGAGCTCGGCGAACGCCGGGACGACCCAGCGGTCCCCTGCGCCGAGCACGAGGCCCGGCCGCAGCACCAGCGCGCCCGCGTCGAGGGCGGGCCCCTCCGCGGCGAGCCGGCTGCGGCTGGCCGCGGAGACCGGCGCGGGTGCGATGCCATCGACGTCGATGCCGTGGTGGGGACCGGTGCCGTAGACGGCGGCGGTCGACAGGTGCACGATCCGTCCGACCCCGGCCGCGCGGGCCGCCGCCATGACGGCGGCGGTGCCCCGCAGGTTGACCGCCGCGCACCGTTCGGCGTCCTTGCCGACGTACGACACGGCATGGACCAGGGCGTCGGCTCCCTCGAAGACGCCGGTCAATGACGTCGGATCGGTGAGGTCGGCCCGGACCTGCCCGACCGCTCCCCCGCCCGGCAGCACGACGTCCGCGCGGCGCACCAGGGCGCGCACCCGCACCGGGCGGCCGTCGGCCGCCACGCACCCGGCCAGCTGCCGCAGCACGGCGGCGCCGATGAAACCGGTGGCCCCGGTCAGCGCGACGGTCCACGGTCTCATTCGGACACCTCCGGCGCCCGGCCCGTGAGGTCCAGGCTTTCGACGACCTCGGGCGCGGCGACGGCCGGCAGGAAGTACGACCACAACTCCACGATGCGCCCGGTCAGATCCTTGCGGCCCGTGCTGATCTGGGACAGCAGCTGCGTTCCGGTGTAGGCCCCGACCAGGACCCGGGCGAACTGCGCGGGGTCGACGCCCTCACGCAGTTCACCGAGCGCCTGGGCGACCATGAGCTCTTCCTCGAAGTTGGTGATCCATAGCTGGTACGCGGCATCGTCCTGCAGACCGAAGGCGCCCTGTTCGACGGCCAGCTGCACACCCGCGCGAAACAGGACGTTGCGCTGCAGCTCCCGCGCCAGGGCGAGCGTGAGGTCGATCACGTGCTGCAGTCCGCTCGTTCCTCCCAACTCCGGTAGATCTGCGTCTTGTTCGGCCATCACGGCCCGGGCCAGGTCGTCCTTGGAGTCAAAGTGAAAGTAAAGAGCTCCCATAGTCGAACCAGCCCGCTTGACGATCTTGGTGGTGCTGGTTCCGGAGAATCCGTGCAGGTCAAACTCTTCCGCGGCGGCCCTGACGAGGGCCGCCCTCGTCTTTACCGCACGCTCCTGCTGTGGGCGTGTCATGAATCCTCCCTCGACAAAGAAACAGAGCGCTCTCTAGGTTATGCCCTGCCGGCTGCGGTGCCCACAGCCGTCCGACGTCAGTACGAGATCCTCAGAGAGGCCGTTCCGTGACTGTCACCACCGTTGAACCCGTTCGTCCCAGCTCCGCTCTCAAAGCGATCCCGCGTCAGTACGTACACAAGACCGCCCAGGCCGAAGTCCTGCTCTGCGGCTGGCAGAACAACGGGGAGGACTCCTTTCTCGCCCCTGCCCAGTGGCCCCGGTCCCACAGCTTCTACGCCCCTGCCCACGGCCTGCACGACCCGATGCTCTTCGCCGAGAGCGTCCGCCAGGCGATGCCCCTGGTCAGCCACGCCGGTTACGGGGCACCCATGGACCACCGCCAGATATGGGACCGCTTCCGCTGCACCATCTCCGCCGAAGCGCTGCGGCACGAGCGGCTGCCCGCCGACCTGGAGATGCACCTGACGTGTGCCGACATCGTCAAGCGCGCCGGACGCCTCGGCGGGATGGCACTGCGGGCCACGGCGGTCCGGGGCGGGCGTCGCATGGGGGTCGCCGAGACCCGGTTCACCAACCAGGCACCCGCCATCTACAGGCGCTTGCGCGGCCCGCGCTGCGACGCCGCCCGCGCCATGGCCGACGCCGTCCCGCTGCCGGCACCGCTCGCGCCCGACCAGGTCGGCCGGATCGACCCGCAGGACGTCGTCCTCGCCCCCGGGAACGCGGACCGGCACTGGCAGTTTCGCGTCGACGTGACACACCCCGTCCTGTTCGACCACCCGGTCGACCACATCCCCGGCATGCTGCTCCTGGAAGCGGCCCGTCAGGCGGCCCACTCCACGCTGCACCCCCGGCAGACCGTCATGACCAGCATCGACGCCACATTCACGCGATTCGTCGAATTCGACGCCCTGTGCTGGATCGAGGCGGAGCCGAACGCCGCCTCCACGCCCGGTCACGAGACCGTACGCATCACCGCCCGCCAGGGCGACCATGCACCGTTCACCGCGACAGTGACCTCACTGATCCTCTCGCGCTGACGCGTCGCAGGCACCGCACCCGCACGAAGCAGAGAGGCGGCGCCCACGCGCCTCCTCTTCCGTTCCGGGGAACCGACAGGAGTACCTCATGACCGGCGCCGTGCCGGTCCCCTCGACGAGGGCCTCCGTGCCCACCTCACTGTCCGACCGGGGCAACGCCCGGCTGTTCGCCCGGCTCCACCACCACCCCCTCCGGCATGCCGGAGGGGGTGGCCGGCTCCCGGAAGGGAGACCGCCCGAAGGCGGTCATCGACCCGCTACCCGGGGCTGCTCGACGCCATCCTTGAAGGGGCCCGGCTCAACGCCGAGTCCGACAGAACCGCCTCGTTCGCGCAGTGGCGCCCGCGAGGCCGCCCGGCCCTATTCCCACGGTCGGACGCGCCCGTGCGGCAGACCGTCTCGACCCTTCATGAGCAGCTTGAGGCAAAGGTTGCGCGCGGCGCTGCTGGAGCGGATTGACGTGGGCACTCCGGTGTTTCTTCCTTGCTTCGTGAGCAAGGCACCACCACTGGAGCACACGCCAGGACACCAGGCTAAACGCTACGGGCCAACCACTTGGCACCGCAGGTGCGGACCAGTGCCGTCTGAACGGTGGTAGCCACCGGTCTGCGGGATACGTAGGTATCGTCCGTTGCCAGCCGAGGAGGAGCGATTGTTCAGCAGTTCGCGTTCTGCGCGCGACCCAGCTGCAAGGCCTGGAACGCGGGCGCGGGGCCGGCCGGCAGATCCATGACGTCGATGCCGAAGCGAGCCGCCAGGACGTCGCAGTGGTCGAGGCCCCACGAGGCACCCCAGGTCACAGGCCCTCATACCCCCCTTCCACCCTTCACAGACGTCTCACTACGTCTACGGGAGTACAGGTCAGAGCCTCGCACTGACCACAACATCAATGAGAACTCACAGGGAAACGCGCAGGTGAGCAGCATGGGTGCGGGCGCTGCATGCAGCAGCCGTGCTGCCGCCCTGCGAGCTGTGCTCGCGGCAAGCAGCAGGGCACCCGTGCAGCGAGCAGCAGTTGCCCGCCGCTGCCCCGGCCGGGGCCGGCCTGCTGCACGAGCAGCAGCCGTGTGCCGTCTGGTTCGTGCGAATGCTGCGCTGCACGCGAGACCCACCGTGCGGCAGGACCAGGAGGACGAGCAGCAGCGCCGGGCAGTCGCCGGGTGCAGCGAGCAGCAGCGGCTGCAGGTTCAGGGCGATCGTCTCGCAGTAGCCCAGGGCTGTTGCCGCCACCCCGGGTTTGCCGTTGGCTGCGGACCGACAGGCCACGGCCAACATCGCCAGCATGTTCTGCAGCGGACTGTCCTCGCCGCCGGCGGCGGCTTCCTCGACCCGGGCAAGCAGCACGCGGCCGGCCTGGTCCAGGACGTCGGACCAGGCACCGTTGAGCGCCTGGGGGCCATGGATCCAGATGCTGGGTCCCCGTGGCAGCCGGTAACTTCAACCGCTGCTGGTTGATCGATGGGGGACACATGAAATGGGCCATGAGCGACGACTACGCCGCTCTCATCACGACCGTGATTCTGGCCGTTCTGCTGATCGGGACGGTCCAGCTGTACACGCTGATCAAGTCCTACGCGGATGCCATGCCCCAGGCTGACGACTCACATGCTGCTCTGCTCGAAAGGGTGGCACAGGCACTTCACGGCAACCGAGATCCGAGAGCTGAGGACCTGGCTGCGCTCGACCAGTACTTCACGGACCTGTTCGCGCGCGTGGTCGGGAGGAACCGAAGGTGGGGCACCTACCTTGCGAGCGCGGCGTGGGTTGCCATCTGCTGCGTGCTGGTGATCACCCAGATCAAGGTGCTCAAGTGGTCTGCAACACACACTCCCGCCCAGGACCCCCACCTGGCGAAGACGGCCTTCTACATTGCTTCTGGGGCCGTCGTAATCCTCGTATGCGAAGGCGTAGTCCGAGTAATCACTCAGGTGATCGCCAATGCCCGGCGGCACCGCGCCCGTGTCCGACAGTTCTCCGCTGATGACTTCCGGCGACTCAACGAGGCCGGGGAGCGCTACCGTCAGGCCCGGCAAGCAAACGCATCGGGGACCTTTGATCCCGACACCGCCTGAATCGCAGCGGGTTCCCAAGGTGCTGCACTTCGCTTCTCTGTCCAGGACCTGACCACCTTCGCCACCCACGCGGTAGCCGCTGACAGTGGCCAACTCAAGTGAGCAGGTAGGCGTCAATGGCCAGGGGTGCATCCACGTCGTTCGTGGACGCGAAAGGGGCGGCGCACGACCGACGCGGTGTCGGTGTACGCCGCCCTGGAGCGGTTCGGGTGGCGGGGGTGGCCCGCACTGTCATGGCGGTTACTTGGGGTCGCGGTTGAACTGTGCCTTGGACCAGCGGTAGCCGAGGATGGTCAGGCCCAGGCACCAGGCGAGGGCGATCCACCAGTTGTTGCCGATCTCGGTCCCGAGGAGAAGTCCGCGCAGGGTCTCGATGGCGGGGGTGAAGGGCTGGTACTCGGCGATCGGCTGGAACCAGCCCGGCATGCTGTTCAGGGGGACGAAGGCACTGGAGATGAGGGGCAGCAGGATCAGCGGCATGGCGTTGTTGCTGGCCGCCTCCGCGTTGGGGCTGCCCAGGCCCATGCCGACCGCGATCCAGGTGAAGGCCAGGGCGAAGAAAGCGAGCAGGCCGAAGGCTGCCAGCCATTCCAGGACGCTGGCATCGGTGGAGCGGAAGCCCATGGCCACACCGATGGCGCCGACGAGGATCACGCTGATGACGGTCTGCAGGACGCTGCCGACGACGTGGCCGAAGAGGATGGAGCTGCGGTGGATGGCCATGGTGCGGAAGCGGGCGATGATGCCTTCGTTCATGTCGGTGGAGACCGACACGGCGGTGCCGATGGTGGTGGAGCCGATGGTCATCAGCAGGATGCCCGGGACGATGTAGGCGATGTAGGCGGAGCGGCCCGCGCCCCCGCTCATGGTGTCGCCGAAGATGTAGACGAACAGCAGGAGCAGCATGACCGGGGTCAGCAGCAGGTTCAGGGTGAGCGAGGGATAGCGGCGGGCGTGCAGGAGGTTGCGGCGCAGCATCGTGGACGAGTCGCGCACGGCGAGGGAGAGGGAGCTCATCGGACAGTCTCCTTGGGCTGGGTGGGCACGGTGGTGGCGGTGAGGGCGAAGAAGACGTCGTCGAGGTCGGGGGTGTGCACGGTCAGTTCGTCGGCCTCGATACCGGCCGAGTCCAGCCAGTCGAGGATGGAGCGCAGCTCGCGCTGGCTGCCGTCGCTGGGGATCTGCAGCGACAGCGCCTCGTCGTTGCGGGTCGCCTCGTCGAGGGTGCCGGCTGCGTTCTGGTAGGCGGCGGGGTCGGTGAAGCGCAGGCGGACGTGTCCGCCGGGGATGAGCCGCTTCAGCTCCTCGGCCGTGCCCTCCGCGGCAGTCTTCCCGTTGTTCAGCACAGCGATCCGGTCCGCGAGTTCGTCGGCCTCGTCCAGGTACTGGGTGGTGAGGAAGACGGTGACGCCATCGGTGACCAGTTCGCGGATGATGCCCCACATGGTGTGCCGCGAGCGCGGGTCGAGGCCGGTGGTCGGCTCGTCCAGGAAGATGATCCGGGGGTTGCCGACGAGGGTCATGGCGATGTCGAGGCGGCGTTTCATGCCGCCGGAGTAGGTGGAGGCCGGCTTCTTCGCCGCCTCGACCAGGTCGAAGCGCTCCAGCAACTCGGCGGCCACCCGGCGGCCCTCGCTGCGGGAGAGGTGGTGCAGGTCGGCCATGAGGAGCATGTTCTCCTCGCCGGTGATCAGGCCGTCGACGGCGGAGAACTGCCCCGTGACACCGATCGCGGCACGTACGGCCTGCGGTTCGGCGGCCAAGTCGTGACCGCCGACGTGCAGGTCGCCGGCGTCGGCGGAGACGAGGGTGGACAGGATCTTCACGGCGGTGGTCTTGCCGGCGCCGTTCGGGCCGAGCAGCGCGAAGACCGTGCCTTCCGGGACGGTCAGGTCGATCCCGTCGAGGACGGTCTTGTCACCGTAGGACTTGCGCAACCCGTGCGCCGCGATAGCCAAGTCGGTCATGAGGAGAGCTCCTTCAAAGACTGCGAGGTTCAGAGGCTGCGGGCGGCGATGTCACCCTGGGAGGTGGTCGCCTTGATGGTCAGACCGGGCGTGCCGTCGCTGTTCTTCAGCGCGTTGTCGATCCGGCCGTGGCCGGTGCCGGCGTCCAGGGAGGCGGAGACGCCGCGAGCCGCACCGACGGTGATGTCGCCCTGCTGGGTGTTCAGCGTGAGCTGCCCGCGCACGGCCTCGGTGATGTTCACGTTGCCCCGCTGTGTGCTGATCTCGCCGGGACCGTTCAGGCGGCCGACCGCGATGTGGGCGTCGAGTCCGGTGAGGCGGGCGCTGGTGGCCTCATCCAGCTTGACCGAGCCGTAGCCGCCATCGAAGGCGACATCGCCGAACCGTCCCACGCCGCGGAACTCGGCGGCGGCCGCCTTGGCCTCGACACGGGAGCCGGCGGGCAGTTGGACGGTGACCTCGACGGATCCGGAGTTGCCAAGGATCCGGTTCTTCGCTTGCGAAGTCTGGATCCGCAGGACGCCGTCGGCGTAGGTGACTTCGGTCTGTTCGGCGGCCTTGACGTCGCGGCTCTTGGCGGCGTTGGCGGGCAGGACCTCGACGGTGGTGTCGGTGCGGTCGGCGGCGATGAACTGGATGCGTCCCGCGGGGATGTCAAGGACGGCCTGGACGGCGGCGGGGGTGTCGAACTTCTGCATCATGCTCTCCTTCTCCGGTATCGCGCGCCCCTTCGGCCCGCTCTTTCCGATAGAGGAAAAGCTACGTTGCATTCACAGATCTGACAACAGATTCGTTGCGTCAAAATCCCATCAGTGCAGGTAGATATGGAAAAGTTGATGCAATGACCTCGCACATAACGCAACGCCTCCACGTGTAGCGTGTTGCAATGAATTGAGAGTGAACGCTATAGTCGGCACCCCAGCCACCACAGGGCCACACCCAGGCCACGAAGGAGACCGCGATGCCGGGAGGCAGGCTCACCCAGCAAGAACGCCAGCAGATCGCACTGGGACTGGCCGACGGCCTCGCCTACGCCGAGATCGCCCGACGTCTGGACCGCCCCACCTCGACGATCACGCGCGAGGTGATGCGCAACGGCGGCCCCACCGCCTACCGCGCCGAAGTGGCCCACCGCGCCACCGAACACCGCGCCCACCGCCGCAGGAAGGCCGCACCCCGCGAGGCGCAGTCACCCCCGCAGCCCTACGGACGCGACGCCGAAGCCGTGCGCGAGTACGAGGAAGTGTTCACCACCGTCATCATGGCTTCCGGCGCACCCCTGATGATGTCCCGGGTGATGGCCTGCCTCACCCTCACCGACACCGGCAGCCTCACCGCAGCCGAACTCGCCCAGCACCTCCAGGTCAGCCCGGCGTCCATCTCCAAAGCAATCACGTTCCTCGAGAGCCAGGGAATGGTCCGCAGAGAACGCGACGAACGCCGCCGCGAGCGCTACATCGTCGACGACGACGTCTGGTACGAGGCGATGATGGCCAGCGCCCGCTCCACCGCCCAACTCGTCGAAACCTCACGGCAGGGCATCAGCATCCTCGGCCCCGACACCCCAGCCGGCGCCCGCCTCGAGAACATCGCCCGCTTCCTCGACTTCGTCTCCGAAAGCATCGCCCGCGCCGCAGAACAGGCCCGCGACATCCTCCACACGAAACCCGAAACAACCCCCGACACCACCACCTGAACCACGCTCGATCGCCAGCAGACAGCCACGTACACACCCCGTCGCACCACCCCGCCACCGGCCTACATCTTCGGAGATGTAACGAGTGTCGGCGTACACAGGAAAGTGCTCAGCCGTGTACAGCTGAATGCGCTCACCCGTCCGCGGTGGCGACGGCTTCTCTCAGTGCGCGGCTGTGGTTGCCCGCCGGTGGGTGGCACGGATCAGCACAGAGACCAAAACCGCGAGGTCAAGGGCACCGGCTGGGTCGTCCGCGTAGCGGGTGGTCTGCAGCGGCCCCACTTCGTCCAGGCGTACGCCCTCCGCCTCCAGGATGTGAGCCAGGGTCAGCAGCGCCAGGCGGGCGTTGCCGTCCGGGTAAGGGTGAAAGAAGGCGATGTCGAGGTACGCCCTGGCCGCGCGGGCGGCGAGGGGGACCGTCGGGTCGGCGCTCTGATACAGGCAGGCGGCGAAGTCCCGCCAGGTGTGCGGCGTCAGCCCGTAACGTTCCCGGCCGCCCTTGGCAAACGCCTCGCCCTGACGCAAGCGCACGTCGGGTACGCCGAGGACCAGCTTCTGCCAGTTGTCGAGCAGGGTCGGGGTGAGCGGTTCTCCCTGTCCGGCCGCGGCGCGGGAGAAGGCCATCGCGGCGAGCAGCCGGCCGGCGCGGTCCGGGTCGCGGTATCGCACCGGGCCGTCGAACCAACGGGCTAGTCCGTCGACGACCGGCCGCACAGGCAACGGGGCCGCCGTCGCAGCCGAGGACCAGTCGACCTCCTCCCTGACCTGACACCACACAGCCAGCGCATCATCGCTCACGGTAGAACCCACGACCCGTGAGGCGGACCGCCAGGTCCTCTCCCACCGCGTCGACCACCGTCAAGGCGGGCTCGACCCAGCTCTTGAACCGGCCGCCGATCGCTGCTTCGACTGCCTTCTCCGCCTCCTCCGGTCCTAGGCCAGTGGAGGACAGGAACCAGGTCAGCGTCGTGTCGCAGAGCCCGTACCAGGCCGACTCGGCGTGCGTGCGGTCCACGACCGTGGAAACCAAACGGGTCACCGCACGCTCCAGATGCCAGCTGCGGTCCCCGGCATCCGCGTCGGGCAACGGGGCAAGCCGCTCGAATCGCTCGGCCATGTCCTCCAGCCAGTCACGCCACTCCAGAAGAGCAGCCACGATTCGCGCGGCGGTCTCCTCCGCCTCTCCGACCGAGTGCGCGTCGCAGCACCAGGCGGCAACAGGTCCACCGTTATGGGTCGACCAGTCCCAACCGCAGGCCCAGCGGCCGTAGCGCGACGCCAGTAACGCGGTCACCTCGCGTATGAAGCGGAAGTTCTCCATCCGGTCGACATCGGCAGGAGGTGTCATCGGGGCGACCAGCGCCGTGAGCCGGGCCCCCTCGTCGTCGTCGTCCCATTCGAAGGCGTTCCGGCGAGGGTCAGCGGCGGACCACGGCAGCGACCAGGCTCGAAGTTCTTGGTGGATGGACGTGGCGTACCCCCAAAGTCGGACGTGGCAGAGCAACTGACCGATGATGCCGACGGAATCGAGACATGTCACCCGAATTCGCGAACCACCGACCTGTGCCTCCCGCCGCCCAACCGTCTTCGCCATGCCGAGCACGTTCACGTGTACCCGGCTGAGCACTTTGCCGAGTACCCCGGCAATGAGCGCGGGCATCGGCGACGGCGGCACGGACCGCTCCGACTACATTGCCTACCTCGTCCCGGGCTTGCTGCTGATGACCAGCGGCACCACCGTGATCGGAGCCCCGGCGTCCTTCTCCATGGACATGACCGAGGGACTCATTGCCCGCTTCCGCACGATGGCGCCACCCAGAAGCCATTCGCACGGTCAGGAAATCGGTGAGACTCTTCAGAGAGTTGACAGAGCACAACCCGAGGGTCCATGAACCCAATCTCGCAAATACGCTGGTGCTGTTGGCTCGGGTTGGCGATACCGGGTTGCCCTTCGCCTACGGCCCACTCCTCGCCGTCGCAGAGGCCACACTGAACCGCCCCGGCTCGAATGGAGACTCGATTTCATGAAAGGATCGAGTCATGGCACGACCTTCCCGTTACCCGCTTGAGCTCCGCCGCCGCGCGGTGCGCATGGTCGCCGAGGTGCGCGACGACTACCCGAACGAGACGGCCGCTCTGCAGGCGGTGACCGAGAAGCTCGGTATCGGGTCCCGCGAAACACTGCGGAACTGGCTGAAGCAGCACGAGATCGACGCAGGCACGCGGCCGGGGACGACGACGGAGGAGTCCGCTCAGCTCAAGGCGTTGAAGAAGGAGAATGCCGAACTCAAGCGGGCGAATGAGATCCTGAAGGCCGCGGCGAGTTTCTTTGCGGCCGAGCTCGACCGGCCACACACACGCTCGTAGCGTTCATCGACGAGCACCGGGACCGCTTCGGCGGCGTCGAGCCGATCTGCAGGACGCTCACCGAGCACGACTGCAAGATCGCCCCTTCAACCGACTACGCCAACAAGAAACGACAGGCCGCTCCGTCAACACGTTCAGTGCGGGACGCGGAGCTCAAGGAGCTGATCAGCCAGGTCCACACCGCCAACTACCGTGTCTACGGGGCCCGGAAGATCTGGCGCGAGCTGAACCGGCAGGGGCATACCGCAGCCCGCTGCACCGTCGAGCGTCTCATGCGCGAACTCGGCATCCAGGGCGCGATCCGCGGCAAACGCGTGATCACCACGCTCCCCGGCGGGCAGGTCGACCGGGCCCCGGACCGCCTCGACCGTGACTTCGTCGCCCAGGCCCCGAACCGGTGCTGGGTGGCGGACTTCACCCACATCAAGACCTGGTCCGGCGTCGTCTATGTCGCGTTCGTCTTGGATACCTTCTCCCGCCGGATCGTCGGCTGGTCGGCCGCCACCGTGAAGGAGACCGTCTTCGTCCTGGACGCCCTGGAGATGGCCATCTGGCAACGTGACCGCGACCAACACCCCATACAGCCAGGTGAGTTGATCCATCACTCGGACGCCGGGTCGCAGTACACGAGTTTCAGGCTCGCCGAGCATCTGGACGCCGCCGACATTGCCGCCTCCATCGGCTCGGTCGGCGATGCCTACGACAATGCCCTGATGGAGAGCGCGATCGGCCTGTACAAAACCGAGTTGATCAAACCCCAGCGGCCCTGGAAGACACTCTCCCAGGTCGAGCTCGCCACCGCCGAGTGGGCCGACTGGTACAACCATCGCCGGCTCCACGGAGAGATAGGGCACATCCCACCCGTCGGGTACGAAACCAACTACTACACGGAACTCACGAAACCCCAGGTCACAACCACAATCTGAGATCTCTATCGAACCCGGGGCGGTTCACCCAGACCCTTGTCGCCGCCGCGAAGGCCAAGTCCCAGGCCAAGACCGACGCGGCAGAGAAGGCGATCCGCGCCCTGGTCAAACGCAGTGAGCCGATCACCTTCCAGGCCGTCCAGCGCGAGGCCGGTGTCTCCCACGCCTTCCTCTATAACCACCCCGACCTGCGAGGACGCATCGAACGACTCCGGGCCCAAGCCCGTCTTGCCCCCGCACCGGCCTCTCCGGCCGACGAGCAAAGCACCCTCGTCCTCGCGCTGACCGGCCAGATCACCCGCCTCAAGAAGCGGCACCGAGAAGAAGTACAGGCACTGCGGGACGCGCTCGAACAGGCCCACGGCGAGAACCTCGACCTCCGCCGCGAACTCGCCCGCCGCGGCGGAGACACCCCACCGCCACAAGCCCGAGTCATCGGACCCTGCTGATGCCCTGCCCAGCAGAATACGACGTCATCACTGGGCAGCCTTCGGATGGCCGCGGTGACGCTCCCATTCGGGAGCGAGGATCGACATCACGATGTCGTCCACCCACGCACCGTCATACAGCAGCGCGTCGCGTCGGACGCCCTCCACGACGAACCCCGCCTTCTCATAGGCGCGTCGGGCACGCGGGTTGAAGGCGAACACCCCAAGCGAGATCCGGTGCAGGCCGAGGCCCTCGAAGCCATAACCGACGATCAACCGCGCCGCTTCGGTCCCGAACCCCCGGCCTTGGCCCGCCGCAGCCAGCGCGATCCGGAAGTTGCAGCTGTGATTGCCGCTGTCCCACTCGTTGAGCACCGCCTCGCCCACGCAGGCGCCGGTCGCCCGCTCGACGACGGCCAGGTCCAGCCGGTCCGCTTGCTCGTGGCGGGTGCCATACCACGCATGCATCCGTTCCTCAGCGGCCTCGTCCCAAGGCTCACGATCTGCCGATCCATGGCTGCTGCCGGTCAGGCGGCCCACCTCCGGATCCTGGAGCAACGAGCGAAGCACGGACGCGTCCTGGTCCATGAGGAACGGGCGCAGGAGCACCCTCTCCCCAACAAGCGTGGGTTTGACGGAAAAGTCTGCCTGCACATGATCACTCACGAAGCGATTCTCAACGCAGCTGGGTGTCTCGGCAAACGAGTTCCTCGGGCCACCTCACATCGATCGAAGGAACGTCATGGCCAGCCATGTTGAGCGGTATCAGCAATCAAACCAGCGATAACGTCGGGCACAGGAAAGTCACACTTCACCGAGGGGCTCGCGCAGGCCGCGATCGAGAAGGACCTGCGGGTGTCCTGGTTCACCCTGGAGACGCTGAGCGCCGCCATCGGCAAGTCGAAGGTCGACGGCTCCACCGCCCGCACCGTCGCCCGGATCTGCCGCGCGGACCTCATCGTCATCGACGACATCGGCCTGCTACCCGTCGGTGAAGACGCCGCCGAGGCGTTCTACCGGATCATCGATGCCGCTTACGAACGCCGGTCCATCGCCGTGACCAGCAACATTCACCCCTCGGGCTTCGACACGATCATGCCGAAGACTCTCGCGGGCGCGAGCACCGACCACCTCATGCACCACGCTCACCTCGTGACCACCACCGGCGACTCGCATCGCCTCGCCGAGGCCCTCGCCGGGAAGGGAGTGGTCCCCTTGAGCTGACCCACACCCCCAGGAACACCACTAGCCACACGCCTGGGTTTCTGATGGCCACCAGCCTGGACAGCCAACGACCACCCACCTGGGCATCTCAATGGCCGTTGACACGAGTACGGCGGCCAACTCCTTGGAGGCTGCGCGGGCGCGGGCAAGGGCGTCCTCAAGGCTGGGTTGTTCTTCCGGGGTGTTCACTCGAGTCCTCCTGTGGTCCGGCCCGGTGCGTGCTGGGTGCCGGGCTGCTGAGTGTGCGGCGGGACCGTCGCCGGGGCGGGCTGAGGTCGGGGGCCGTGGGCGACGGTCCGCTCCCGCATGCCGTCCTGGAGCTTGGCAACGGCGGCCTCGAGCGTTCGGCGGGTCTGCTCCACCGCGGCGACGTCGGTCGCCTGCTCCTGAACGCGGGACGCCTGCCGCCCCGTGCGGGAAGGCCGCGGGCGGGACTTGGGGACAGCAGGAACGGCGACGGTGTGCGGCCGGGTGCGGGAGCCCAGGCGGTCCGAGCGGCGTACCGCGTGGACCCGGGCGGTCAGCGCGTCGGCGGCGAGACGGGCCCGCTCGTAGGGGGAGGCGGTCCGGTTGCGGGTCAGCGGGCGCAGCACGGCCTGGTCCTCGGTGTCGCGCGGGTACAGGGCGCGCAGGTCGGCGGTCATCATCCGGCGGCCGACCGGGCGGGTGTAGTCGTCGACGACGCTCTGCACAATCTGTTCGTCCAGGCCGGGCTGGTGGGGGCGGTCGCGCAGGACGTAGGCGAGGTGGCGGCGGGCTTCGGCGAGCAGGTGCCGGCGCTTGAACGCGCCGCGCATCACGTACACCACGGCGACGACGTCGGCGGCCGCCAGGGCGACGTCGACGGTCGGCCGGACCCGCGCCCACACCGCCGCGGCTGCCGCCCGCGCCCGCTCCGCGAGCCGGTAGACGGTGCAGGCGCCGAACGCCCGGATCGCCGACCGCCTCCAGCTATCGCGCAGATCGGACAGCGACCGCGCCACCGTGCGCTTGGGCGGGCGCGTCTGGTCGGCGGCCTGGTAGTCCAGCGCGTAGTCGGCCCCCTCCCCCGGCGGGTGCCCCTGCCGCTCTTCGTAGCCGGCCACGAGGTCGGGCAGCGCGTCCGCGATCTGCTGACGGCGGGTCGACTGCCAGCCGATGAGCCGCTGGTCGATCCCGGCGCTCCATGACCGCGCGCAGGCCCGGCGTCACCTCCCGCGGCACGGTCGCCAGCCCCTCACACACCTCCGTCGTCATCGTGAGGGTGTAGAGCGTCCCGGCCGCCACGACATGCTGGAGGAGGCGGACCGTGTCCAGCGCGTACCAGGATCCGTCCGGGCGCTGCACCCGATTCAGGATCAGGCAGTGGTCATGCAGTTCTGTGTCGTGCCGCCGGTCTTGCGGCGGGAGAGCAGGCGCCGGCGCACCAGCACCAGGGGGACGGCGCCAGCGAAGGCCACCGCGGTGGGGGTGGCGGCGGCCGCCTTGTCGATGCCCTTCTGGTCGAAGGTGGCGGGGACGGAGAGGGTGTCCCAGCGGTCGATGGGCCAGGCGATGACGATGGCGCGGCCCACCACGTCGTCCACGGGGACGAAGCCCTTGTCGTCCCCGTCCTGGTGGTAGCGGGAGTCCTGCGAGTCCTGCCGGTGGTCGCCCATCACCCACAGCCGGTCCTTGGGCACCGTGACCTTGAACTGGCTCTCCGGGTTCGTGCTGCACGGGGTGTTGCCGGGGAAGACGTAGGGCTCCTTCAGCGGCTTCCCGTTGACCTTCAGCGGGCCGTTGCCCTTGCACTCGACGGTGTCGCCGGCGACGCCCACGACCCGCTTGATGAGGTCCTTCTCGTTGGCGGACGGCATCAGCCCGATGAAGCTCAGCGCCTTCTGTACCACGTTGGGCTCGGGCGTCGGCTCGTCCTTCATCCAGTGCCCCGGGTCGTGGAAGACGACGACCTCGCCGCGCTCGGGCTTCGAGCCGAACCACGGGGTCAGCTTGTCGACCAGGACCCGGTCACCCGGTTGCAGGGTGTTCTGCATCGACTCCGAGGGGATCGAGAACGCCTGCACCAGGAAAGTCTTGATCAGCAGCGCCAGCACCAGCGCGACCACGATGAGCAGGGGCAGTTCCTTCCAGAACGGCCGCTGCGCCTTCGCTGACTCTCCGGCCCTCCCCCACCTCCTCGTCTTCCCCGCCGGCTCCTCGGGCCCCTCACCCGGACCGTCCTGTTCCGACCGCGCGCCGACCGCCACGCCCCCCACATCCACTCCTCGCTTCGACCACCGCCCGCTCCGCCCGCCGTGCGGGTCCCGGAACCCCTAGTCGAGCGGGACGTTCCGGCGAGGCCACCATATGCGAAGAGGGGGGACGGCCGTTTAGCGCGCGTACTGCGCCAACAGTCTTTTCAGGACAAAAGTGCGAGCAGGTGCATTCCCTGGTCGGCCGCGCGGATACGGAGGAAGTGGCGGATAGGGCTCGTCCCACGCCTATCGGCGTATCTGAAACCGGCCAGCCAGAAGTCTGGAACCTGGGTGCCCTATGTGGGATGGCGCGAGTCATAGGCCCCTCGCGAACTGTGGTGCGGCTCTGCCCGCAAGGCGCTACGCGTCAGCAGGTGAGCCGTGACATGGTAGTTGGAACCGCCAAGGCGTGCTGACCTGACCGTTCTCAGCGTGGGTGACACGCTTGTTGGAACTGATTTGCCAAGCTTCTTGGAACCAAGCGCTCAGTTGTCATTCTTGTTGGAACCGCTTCCGAAGATCGCTCTCCTTCGACTACGCCGCCGAGGACCACTGGCTCGCCAACCGCTGCCGCCAGCAGTTCCCCGAGCCCCTGGGCAGTACCTCAGCCCCAGTCGAACGTCAGCAGCGCGAGCCGCTCGGCGGGCTCGAAGAACAGCAGAATCGAGTCGGCGCCCGTGCGTCGGTAGTGCCAGCCCGGCACCGACGCCACAAAGCGGAACGGGTTTCCGGCCGGACTGACCGGCCACGCGCTGTCGTCGTCGTACTCAACGTGGAACAGATCGGGCTGGACCCAGTTGTCGTGAGGGTCCGCGTCGCCGCCGAGCTGCTCCAGCAGTGCCATGGCGTTGGATCCGTCATACCGCAGGGACCCGTCGTTGTGACGCATGAGCAGGATGCCCTCACGGCGGAAGGCGTCCCGGTGCGCCAGGTAGCTGCGTCCCTCGGATTCGCAGTGCTCGTCGAGCCGCGTACGGAACGCGGGCCAGGGGTCGGGCAGTTCCTCGGGGGTCGTCGCCCGCGCGAAGTAGCGCAGGTCGCCGAGTAGGCGGTAGCGGTCGTCCTGCATCGAGAACCCGAGCCAGTTGGTTCTCTGCAGAGGTGAGTGGAAGGCCTCGGTGTGGTCGCCGAGGTAACCTTCCGCCGGTTCCAGCGGGCTGACCAGGTGGATCCACCCGTGCCAGGCCGGGTCCACCTCGGCGAGATCGATCGAGATCAACGGGTGCAGGTGCCCTGCCAGTTCGACCTGGTCGGTGACGAACACGTCCGCAGGCTCGGGGTAGACCCGCAACCCCGTCCCGGCCGTCATGACGTATTCCTGCATCTGGAGCCTCCGCCGCTCTCCCCGGCGACCGGCCGGGCTGCCAGCACATGTGATCGATCGACGGGTAGTCAACCCTATCCGTCGGACACTCCCAGCCGTCCGCTTCTCGTCAGCCTGCCCCTGCGGCCGGGTTCAGGTCGGTCGTCGGTGGCGGGGCCCTGCGAAAGCTCCTCCTGCACCAGGGGGACCTTCCAAGAAGATCGGCACCGATGCCGAGGTAAGACCATGGCACTCAATCCCAAGATCGATTCCAGCGCCGACGCGCACCGGTTCCAATCAGTGTGGCCAAGTTCCAACTATCGTGTCACGGCTCAGCATGCCTGCTGATCCTTTGGAGGTTGCTGGCCAACTAGTGCCGGATCAGGCAACGTTTGCCCTGTCGACGACGGCTTGTAGGTGCTGGTCGTTGGCATGGCGGTTTCGCCAGATGATGTAGCGGCGGATCATGCTGCCCTGTTCTTTGTGGTCGGCGTGGTCCGTGCCGTCCAGGGTGAAGTAACGCAGGGCCGTGAACTGGGCCTCGATGCGGTTGAGCCAGGAGCTGTTGGTCGGTGTGTAGGCGATCTCGACGTTGTTCGCGGCAGCCCAGATACCGACCCGTTGACACCTTTTCGTGGTCAGGTGTGGGGAGAAGTTGTCGGCCACGATCGAAATCCTGACGTCGGCCGGGTAGAGGCTGCGCAGGTAGCGGCAGAACTCCAGGAACTGGGTGCGCCGCTTGACCGGTTTGATGTGGCCGTAGAGCTTGTCCTTGGAAAGATCCAGAGCGGCGAACAGGTGCCGCACCCCGCCGTAACGGTTGTAGGTCGCTCGCCGCCGTCGGCGCGGTTCGCGATCTGGGTCCTTGTGCCTGCCGCCGCGCTCGGCCCGCTGCCGGCCCGGGTGGGGCATCAGGTTGAGCGGCCCGAACTCGTCCATGCAGAAGATGACTTCGGGTTCGCCGTCCTCGGGTATGACTTCGCCGTCGGCGATGGCGTACAGGTGCTCGACGCGCGCTTTCTTGGCCGCGTAGTCCGGATCGCGGGAGGTCTTCCAGGTCTTCAGGCGTTGAAAGGAGACTCCCTCCTCGCGGAGCAGGATGCGCAGGCCCTCGTGGCTGATGTCGTCGACCACCCCCTCGGCGACCAGGAAGTCCGCCAGCTTGGACAGGCTCCAGGTCGAGAACGGCAGGTCGTGCTCGGTGGGCTTGGACTTCGCAATCTTCTTGATCTCACGGCGCTCCGGCAGCGTGAACGTCTTCGGCCGACCACCGGAGTACTTCGGATAGAGAGAGTCGAAGCCGTCGGCATTGAAGTTGTGGATCACGTCCCGGACCCGGTCGTCGCTGGTGAACGACACCTCAGCGATCTTCGCCACAGGCATGCCCTGCGCGGAGAGCAGCACCATCTGGGCCCGCCGCCAGGTCACCACCGACCCGGTGCCTCTGCGGATAATCCGCAGCAGCCGCCGCCCCTCATCGTCATCGATCTCTCGGACACGCACTCGTTCTGCCACCCGGACAGAATGACGCCCACGCTCCGTCCACCACAGCACCCGGACGGCGCGTCACATCACAACAGGGCAAACGTTGCCTGATCCGGCACTAGAAATCAAAGTGGCCAACTACCGCGCAAAGTCACACCGGTGGGAGGAGATTTCTCCCCCGTCAGCGCCGGACTCTGTCCACAGGCCCGCGCTCCGAGACTCGCTCTTGAGGCCGCCACGACCAGCGAGGCGGCCCGCACGCGAGGAGTCTCAATGATGAAGTCAAGCCGTCGGCGTGACCGGCGGGGCGGAGGTGAAGACCCGGTTGTCACGCAGCAGCGCCCACAACACGCTCGCCCGTCGGCGGGCCAGAGCGATGACGGCCTGGACGTGCTTGCAGCCCTCGCCGCGCTTCTTGAGGTAGAAGTCCCGGTTCGGCCCCTCGCGGATGATGCTCGTCTGGGCAGACATGTAGAAGACCCTGCGCAGGCGCCGACTGAAGCGCTTGGGCCGGTGCATGTTGCTGGTGCGACGCCCGGAGTCGCGTGGCACGGGAACCAGCCCCGCCGCGGAGGCCAGGTGGCCAGAGCCCACTACGACCGCCGCCGGAAAACCGGAGACCGCCACACCGCCGCACAACGCAACCTCTTCAACCGCTTCATGGGCATGCTGTTCTTCTGCCTCCAGCACCACCAGCCCTACGACGAATCGAAAGCATCCCCACACCAGCCCCCGACGGAAGAACTCGCTGCTGCCGCTTGACGCCTTAGCGAGGTGGGATGTCTACCGCCTCGCCAGCACCCGGGCTCGAACCGTAGAACCTGCCGCGGCCAGCTGACTCCTGCGGGTTCCGTCTCGACGGCCCGCCGCCCTCGCGACGGCGGGCCGCGCCCGTACAGCGCGGATTGGCCCGAGCTTTCTATGCGTAGTCGAAGCGCAGTACGAAGCGTCGTTGCCAGGGTGTCTCCACAGCGCGGTGGTGGTAGTGCTGACGAACGAACGCCACGGCTTGGTCTGCCGGAACTCCATCAAGGACAGCCATGCATGCCAGGGCTGTTCCTGTCCGTCCGCGCCCGCCTCCGCAGGCGACCTCAACGCGTTCGTTCCCCGCCCGGGTCAACGCCTCCTTCAACACATTTCGAGCTTGCTGGCGGTCCCTGGGAAGCCGAAAGTCAGGCCACGGCAACCATCGAGCTTCCCACTCGGTCAGTGGAGGCTGCTTACCAAGCAGATAGATCGCGAAGGATGGCGTCGGTCCTGAGGGCAGGGGGTGACGCAAACCCCGGCCACGCACCAGGACACCTGAAGGAAACCGCATGATCCCGAGGTCTGTCGAGCTCCAGTTCTCAGCCATGCGAGCACCCTATCGAGGGTCGATACGTGGCAAGTTCATGATCGCAGCGCTTGCCCCGAGCGCTACGCCATTGCCGCACGCAACAACACGGCAGAACTGCTAAAACTCGTGAACATACAGAGGGTCAGTGATCGCCAACTGCCGCTCAAACTCACCGACAAATGCTGTCGCCAGAAGTGAACGAAGCCACCCTGTCAAGGGGAAACGTGCCGGGTGGCGAACCTGGTCTAGGAACGAGGGTCTGTACGGTATCCGGTGTAACTCCCGAGCTGGAAGCGACAGTTGATGACTGACGTGATGAGTGACATCAAGGCCGGGGAGGCCGCCGTGGGTGCGCTGGATGCTGTGGATGACAGTCTGGTTGCCGAACTGGTGGCCCGGGCCCAGGCCGGCGGAGTGAAGCTGACCGGCGAGGGCGGCCTTCTGGCGGAGCTGACGCGCAAGGTGCTGGAGTCCGCGCTGGAGGGTGAGCTGACCGACCACCTCGGACACGAGCCCGGTGAACGGGTCGAGGGCGGCCGGGAGAATTACCGCAACGGCCACCGGTCCAAGACCGTGACCACCGAGGTCGGCCCGGTGGAGATCACGGTGCCGCGGGACCGGGCGGGCACGTTCGAACCGCAGCTGGTCAAGAAGCGCCAGCGGCGCCTGGGCGGCGTGGACGAGATGGTCCTGTCCCTGTCCGCGAAGGGCCTTACCCACGGCGAGATCTCCGCCCACCTGGCCGAGGTCTACGGCACGGAGGTCTCCAAGACCACCGTCTCCACGATCACCGACAGCGTGATGGCCGGCATGACCGAATGGCAGAACCGTCCCCTGGACAGCGTTTATCCGGTCGTCTTCATCGACTGCGTGAACGTGAAGGTCAGGGATGGGCAGGTCGCCAACCGGCCCGTCTACATGGCCTTGGCCGTGACGGCGGAGGGGCATCGGGACATCCTGGGCCTGTGGGTCGGCGACGGCGGCGAGGGCGCCAAGTACTGGCTGCAGGTCCTCACCGAGATCAAGAACCGGGGCGCCCGTGATGTGCTGATGCTGGTCTGCGACGGCCTGACCGGTCTTCCGGACGCGGTCAACACGGTCTGGCCTGCGACGATCGTGCAAACGTGCGTGGTTCACCTCCTGCGGAACAGCTTCCGTTACGCGGCCAGGCAGGACTGGGAGAAGATCGCGAAGGCGCTCAAGCCCATCTACACCGCGCCGACCGAGGACGCCGCCCTGGAACGCTTCATGGAGTTCAGTGAGGCCTGGGGAAGGAAATACCCGGCGATCGTGCGGCTGTGGGAAAGCGCCTGGGCCGAGTTCGTCCCCTTCCTCCAGTTCGATATTGAGATCCGGAAAATCGTGTGCACCACCAACGCGATCGAGTCCGTCAACGCCCGTATCCGCAAGGCCGTGAGGGCCCGCGGGCACTTCCCCACTGAACAGGCCGCGCTCAAGTGCGTCTACCTCGCGGTGATGAGCCTGGACCCCAAGGGCACCGGAAGCAAGCGCTGGACCATGCGCTGGAAAGCCGCACTCCAAGCCTTCGACATCACCTTCGACGGCCGGCTCACTGCCGGACGCCGGTAGAAACAATCAACCGAGTCCCACCGTTCGCTGTACAGACCCGCCGGGTGGCGAACCTGGTCTAGGAACGACGCGCGCCCGGCCGCACCTGGTCAAGGTCCGGCTGGCGGGGTGCGCACCGGTGCGGTGCGCAACATCGAGTGCGGCGCACCGTGGTGCGCGCGAGAGTGCCGGGCATCGTCGGGTGGTGCGCATCGGTGCGGGTGCGGGACATCGTGGTGCGCACGGGAGTGCCGGGCATCGTCATCGGGTGCGCACCGGAGTGGAGTCCACCGGGTGGCGTGCATCGGATGTTTCGCACGCGATGTCGTGCATCGCGTGCCGGATGCAGAACATCGTGCGGTGCACCGGGTGAACGATGCGCGGCATCGTCACCACAGCCAGGCGGTGGAGTGCCGCACCCGGGACAGAGCGCGGGCGTCACGGCGCGCGGCCGCGTTGCCGATGCGGTTCTGCCGGGACCGGGGCCGGCGCGACTGTCCGACGGCGAAGCGGCGGCGTCCGGCGTCCTGGAGTCGCCGTCGCTGCTTGCGCAGTTCCTGCTTCTTCTCCGCCTTCGACTTCGGCTTCCGGGGCCGCTTCCAGATCGGCTCCCACGGCGGCTCATCGAGCACGGCGGCCAGTTCCTTGGAGGCTTCGCGGGCGCGGGCGAGGGCGTCCTCGAAGCTGGGTTGTTCCGGGGTGCTCATACGACTCCTCCTGTGGTCCGGCCCGGCGCGGGCTGAGCGCCGGGCTGCTGGGTGTGCGTCGGCGGGGCCGTCGGCGAGGTGGGCTGTGGTCGGGGGCCGTGGGCGACGGCGCGTTCCCGTACGCCGTCCTGGAGCTTGGCGGCGATCTTGGCGGCGGCCTCGAACGTCCGGCGGGTCTGATCCATCGCGGCGACGTCGGTCGCCTGCTCCGGGACGCGGCCAGCCTTCCGGTCTGTACGGGTCGGCCGCGGGCGGGACCTTGGGATGGCGGGCACGGCGACAGTGTGCGGCCGGGTGCGGGAGCCCAGGCGGTCAGCGCGGCGCACCGCGTGGACCCGGGCCCTCAGCGCACCGGCGGCCAGACGGGCCCGCTCGTACGGCGGGGCGGTCCGTTTGCGGGTCAGCGGGCGCAGCACGGCCTGGTCCTCGGTGTCGCGCGGGTACAGGGCGCGCAGGTCGGCGGTCATCATGCGGCGGCCGACGGGGCGGGTGTAGTCGTCGATGACGGTCTGCACGATCGTCTCGTCCAGGCCGGGCTGGTGGGGTCAGCCGCGCAGGACGTAGGTGAGGTGGCGGCGGGCTTCGGCGAGCAGGTGCCTGGGCTTGAACGCGCCGCGCATCACGTAGACCACGGCGGCGACGTCGACGGCCGCCAGGGCGACGTCGACCACCGGCCGCACCCGCGCCCACACCGCCGCGGCTGCCGCCCGCGCCCGCTGTGCGAGCCGGTAGACGGTGCAGGCGTCGAACGCCCGGATCGCCGAGGCCCGCCAGCCGTCGCGTAGCTCGGACAGCGACCGCATCTCCTTGCGCTTCGGTGGGCGCGTCCGGGCGCTTCGGTGGGCGCGTCCGGTCGCCCGCCTGCTGGTCCAGCGCGTAGGCGGCCTTCTCCCCTGGCGGGTGCCCCTGCGTCTCTTCGTAGTCGGCCACCAGGACGGACATCGCGTCCTCGATCTGCTGACGGCGGGTGGACTGCCAGCCGATGAGCCGCTGGTCGATGCCCGCGATCTCCATGACCGGGCGCTTACCAGGCGTTACCTCGCGCGGCTCCCACGCCCACCCGAGCCGGGCGGACACTTCCTCCATGAAGTAGAGGGAGTACAGGGTGCCGGCGGCGACAATGTGCTCCAGCATCGAGTCCGCCGACAGGTTCCCCCACGTTCCCTTGGCGTCCGGCCGCCGGGCGCGGATCGACACCACCGCATGGTCATGGAGGAGCGGCTTCGAGTCGACTGCTCTCGACTCGTAGTGCCGGAACACCGCGACGATCAACCCGTCCCGGACCGGCTCGCGGTGCTTGCCACCGCTCCCCCACCGGATCTGTGCGACCGACCCCTCCAGCCACGCCAGCGCCTTGTCCCGGGCGATGTCCTGGCGCAGCTCCACCAGGCGGGTCTCGTAATCACCCAGCGCCCACGCGATCTGTGCCGTCGACGGAGCCCGGAACGTCAGGTCCATGGCCAGCCAGGGCAACTGCTCCTTCGCCTTCTCGGTCTCCGGCGACTTGTTGTGCTCGATGGGCCTGCCCAGCACCGTCGCCCGCCTCGCCTTCGCCGGGCTCTTGCCCTCCTCCAGGAGCTCGCGCTCGATCCGGTCGGCGTCCGGGTGCCGGCCCTCTCCAAGGAGCAGTTCGGCCTGCCGCTCGGTCACCACGTCCCCGACCGTCAGGCCGACCGCGGCCAGGCCCCGGCCCGTCCAGAACCCGGGCGGGACACCAGCCTGATCCTGCGCGTCGCGCAGCGGTACGCCCGCAGGGCGGTATCCGTCGCCGACCATCACGCCGTTGCAGTAGTACGGCCACCCTCTCGGGCCGATCTTCTTCTGACTGAGCATCCGGCCATGGAACCTCGCCCGTGACCTGCACAAAAGCCTGATCGTGGGTGCTTCCCGCCGGGCGGGAGGCCATCGCCAGATCTTTACCGAGGCAGCCCGCCAGGCGGGCCGTCCCGCCAGCCCGCGACGGTAGGCCGTCGGCGTGTGCACTCTCCCGCCCATGAACCTCACCATGGTGTCCGCCTTCGTCCAGCAGGAGCAGGCCAACGGATGGCACTTCCCCGGCTGTCAGGCGACCCGACCTGAACAACGGAGGTGATGCGGGTTCTCTACGACGACGCCTGACGTTGTCGTGCGAATGCTGCGCTGCGGGCACACGAAGGGGGCCGGATTCCCACGTTTGGGAATCCGGCCCCCTTCCATCAGCCTCGGAGGCGTCGGGGCACTCGGCCGTCGGGGGCAGGGAGATCCGCGAGCCCCTGTCCGCGTGGAAGATCACTCCGGCGACGGTGCCGCCGCGGGCGTCTCGCCGGTCACCCCGACATCCGCCGCGACCGCCGCATACGTGCGCTTCCCGCCCGCCGCGCGGTACAGCGCGACGGCATCGTTCCTGAACTCCGCCGGATACGGAGACTTCCGTCCCACCAGGACACCCTTCCTCGGATCTGCAAGATCCAATTGTCAGAGTTTCCACACCGCCGGGGTCACCTCATCTTCGGGCCGCCCCCCTGGCGGACCTTCTCCCAGTGGCGGGCCATCTGCCGCACAGCGTGGGAGACCGGGGAATTCAAGGGCTGCCTGAAGTAACCGCCCTCGCTGCCGCGGGCAGGCTCCGCGTCCGGTTCCGGCCGCGCAGCCTGCTCATTGTGTCGGACGTTCGTCAGCAGGTGACCGGAACGTCCAGGGTCACCGGGCTGGAGGGATAGCCGAGGGCGGATGAGGTGAACTCGGCGTGGACGGTCGAGCCGCAGGGGACGGTGCCGCCGACGCCACGGACCTGGGTGGTCGCGGCTTGGAAACGGACCGGCTGCACCAGGTGGCCGAGGGAGGTGCCGCCGACGGCGTTGCCGGTGAGGGTCGTGGTCAGGTCCTTGACCGGGAGCGTGGAGCCCGGGCTGGGCGGGCCCAGCAGGCTTATCTGGCCGTACAGCTGAACGCTGTTGCCGGTGACTTCGGCGCACACCTTGGTCGACAAGCCCACCCGGAGGGCGGACGGACCGCACGTCACGGTGGTGGCAGTGGTGGTGGGGGCGTGTGCGGCGGTGGCCGGGGCCGCGCCGAATAAGGCCAGGCCCACGGCCGCGGTGGCGAGCAGAGCGATACGAGACATGAGGGTAGTTCTCCCTGTTCAGAGGCGTCGTTCATAGGCATCACTGATGCACTCAGGATGCAGTTGCAATGTGACATTGCACTGAACGTCAGTATGTGTGCAGGCGGCGTGAAGGTCAACTCTCATACCTCCATGGGATCTTCGCGCCCTCACCTTCCCCTTGTCCCGCCGAGTTACGGGTACGGCTACACCGAGCACGCCGCTCCCGCGACGGGCATCCCGGAGATCGGGGCCACGCAGATGGGCGTTCCCGGGAACGTCGTGCCGCCGTCGGCGACCGTCATGGTGCGGCCGACGGCGGCCTTCGCACCGGATTCCACCCACACCGTGCAGTCGTTGTGGTTGCGGGCAGGGGCCGGCCACGACGACGAGCCGGGTGTCGGCATCGATGACGATTGCCCCCGACCGTCACTTCAAAAGAGCCGCACCTTACTCAGATCCTGGTGCGGTGAGCACTCCGCTGCGGTGCAACATGCCTGTTGCACGTCTGCTTGCCCCCGTTGCCCCATGATCAATTTCCATCCTGATTTCGCAGGTCACGGGGCTGGCGTGAGTCGATGGCGGGGTACTCGGGCTGGTCTGGAACATGATCGGTAGCAGTAGGGTCGGGGACTGGCGCGGTGGCTTCCGCTCCGTTTCCAGCCCCCGCCGCTTCAAACCGTGCATGCGGTTCTCCCGCACACGGCTTTCCGACATCGTTCACCGCTGGGCATGCGCTGCCACCCCGCGTACGTTCCCGGTCAGACGGTAGACCCCGAGCCGGGTGGTCCACTCATAGGTGTAGTGGGTGGTCCAGTTCCGACCCTTGAGGCCGTGTTTTCGGCTGGCAAAGATCGCCAGCCGCTCGTGGACGTAGCCGTCGACCACGTTGAACTTCCGTCCGGAGTTCCCGTTGCGGAAGTACGCCGCCCAACCCCGCAGGACGGGGTTGAGGTCGGCCACCACGGCGGCCACCGGCCGTTCGGTCCGGGAACTGGAGGTAGCGGCACGGACCTTGTCCCGCAGCACCCCCAACGCCCTGGCCGAGGGCCAGCGTTGCAGGTAGAATCTGCCCCGCCGCTTCCACGACTCCACCTTGCGGTGATGGAAGCCGAGGAAATCGAAGCCCTGCCCGCCTTCACGAAGGCAGACGATGCCGGTCTTCTCGGGGTGCAACCGCATCCCGAGACCACCCAGCACATGCGCCGCCAGTTCACGCGCCTGCTCGGCGCGTTCCCTGGTCGGTGACAGGACCACGAAGTCATCGCAGTAGCGCACCAACTCCCCCAGCCTTCGCCCGTGTTCTCGCCATGCCTCGTCGAGGACATGCAGGGCGATATTGGCGAGCAAGGGGGAAATCGGTGAGCCCTGTGGGGTTCCCGCCCCGGTCGGGGAGGTAACCCCGCCCTCCAGCACTCCCATCCGCAACCACGCCCGGATCAGCTTCAGCACCGACCGGTCGACCACACGCCTCGCCAACTGAGCGACGAGTGCGTCATGATCAATCGTCCCGAAGCAGTCGCGGATATCGGCCTCCAACACCCACTCCCGCCCTTGGTTCGCAGCCACGCGCACTGCCTCGCACGCGTCGATCGCGGACCTCCTGGGCCGGAACCCATAGCTCGCGTCGGTGAACCCGGCCTCGAAGACAGGTTCGAGAACCAGCTTCGCGGCCGTCATCACCACCCGGTCCGCCACGGTGGGAATCGAGAGCGGCCGGAATTCTCCCGGCCGCCCCGGCTTGGGAATCTGGACCCGCCGCAGCACCGACGGACGATACGTATGCGTCCGCAACCGCTCCGACAGGTCCTTCAGGAACACCTCCACCCCGGCGGCGGCCACCGCGTCGACGGACACGCCGTCCACGCCCGGCGCGCCCCGGTTCGCACACACGACCGACCATGCCCGCCACAAGACGTCCATGCGGTGGACGTGGCAATACAGGGCATGGAACCGTCGTTCGGGTTCTTGCTCGGCACAGCGGTAGAGCGTCCACTGCAAGGCTCGGACCTTGTCCAGAGGCCGGCCGCCCGGTCCTGCGGGGCCTTCCTCCCGGCGGATGGATCTAGCCGTTTCGGCACTCATCCGGGCACCTCCCTGTTCGTGTCACGCATCGATGAAGCAGGGGCCCTTCGCTCCTGACGGGTTGTGTTGTCCCGCCGATCAGCACTACTACGACCCCCTCCGACTGCCTCTCGGCAGCCCGCCACTTCCCGGTTCGGCCGGTTATAGGCGGGCCACGCTCCCGGACCGCACATCCGGGGCCGAGTAGGCCCTCTCCAGTTCCCAGGACAACCTTCCGACCATTCCACGCTCCTTACGCCGGGAGGTTCTTCGGCACCCGCTCCAGGTTCCCGGACGCCTTCCATGGCCTTCGCCAGATCATCACGGGCTCGGCACCTCCTTGGCCCGCCCCGCAGGGCGAGCTGGAATTAACGACGCTGCAAGCTTCACTTCATGTTGCGGACTGGTCGGTCGCACGCCCCCGAAGGACGCATGTCACCCCACTTCGACGCCGCCCTCTCAAACGACGCCGGGAGTCAGCTACCGGGGACCCTGGCGTCTCCCGGGACCGGACTTGCACCGGCTGGCTGCCCTGAACTTGACGTCCGGTTACATCTGTTCACATCCCTTCTGGGTCGCGATGACGCCCGGACTGCTGGACGTACGGTGATCGATTGCCACGGGCCTCGTTCGCGGAAGTCGCCGTACGGGCGGTTGTCTCCTCGTAGGGTCCGGCAGGAAGATCCGGCCCGGGGAGGGGAAGTTCATGGTGGATGTACTGACATGGACGGTGGAACGGCGGGTCCTGCTGGCCGACCGCGCCGAGCGGCTGCGTAAGGAGCTCGCCGAGATCGATGTCGAGGTGGCCCGGCTGGAGGCCGCGGAGGTGGTGTTCGGCCAGTACGCCGAGGCGACGGACGGCGGCAGGCGGGACGATCCGGTGGTGGAGCCCGATCCGGTGGAGCCGGATCCGCCGGCGACGCAAGCGTCGGGAGCCGGCGGGATGCTGCTCGTGCCGCACCGCGTCGAGGGGATGAGCGAAGAGGTGCTGCCCGCCGACTATCAGCGGATTGTGCAGGTGGTCGCGGGTGCGTCCGACGGGCCGGTCAAGACCCGAGAGGTGTGCGAGAAGCTGGGGCTGGGCGTGCTGCCCGCGCAGACCGAGGCGATGCGGGGCAAGCTGAGGCGGCTCGCGGACCGGGGCTGGCTGCACCGCACCCCGTCAGGCCGCTACGGACCGCGCTGACACCAGCCCGGCATCCGGCCGCAAAGTGGCCGATTCCTGCCACAACGCGAGGGCCCCCGGCGGGAGTTGGCGTGTTTTGTGAAGAACAACCAGCCCGCCGAGGGCTCTCAGGATGCTGTCTACCAGGTTCGCCTTCCGGTGTCGAAGTCGACCATCGACCTCGTCGCCGACCTGATACGCAAGCAGCGCAAGAGGCTGGGCACCCGCTGGCGCAAGGTCACCCCGGGAACCCAAGCGATCATCGCGCTCGCCGTTCTCCGTCATGACCAGCGCCTTCTGGACATGGCCGGCGGCAACGACGTCTCCGCCTCGACCGTGCGCCGATGGGTGATCGAAGTGATCGGCCTGCTCTCTGCCCGCGCCCCGCGCCTGGACCGGGCCCTGAAGAAGATCGCCGACGATGGCGGGGTGGTCGTCCTGCTGGACGGCACTCTCGTGCGCACCCGCCGCCGCACCGGGACAGAGAACCGCAAGAACTACAGCGGGAAACACAAGTCCCATGGCCTGCTGTTTCTTGCGCTCACCGACGAGAAGGGCAACCTGATCTGGATCTCCGCGGCCAAGCCCGGGCGGTCCAGCGAGATCACCACCGCCCGCCACAGCAAGCTCACCGAGCATCTCCGCGAGGCCAAACTCGGGGCCCTGGCCGACCTCGGCTTCGTCGGCCTGGACGACGACCCTGACAACCCGGTGATCATCACCGGCCGCAAGGCCACCCGCAACCACCGGCTCACCGACGCCGAGAAGGAGGCCAACCGCCTGCTCAGCCGTGAACGCGCCGCCGTCGAGCACGGCTTCGCAAACCTGAAGACCTGGCGATTCCTCAGCAAGGTCCGTATGAACACCCGCCACGCGACCACCCTCCTGCGGGCCCTACTCGTCCTGGCGAACAGCGAAGTGCAGAGGTGACAGACGATCTCCCTCTGCCGATCATGTCCTGGCCAGCACGAGTACCCCACTACAAGCTCACACCAGGCCCGTGACCAGCGAAATCAGGATGAAATTTCCTCCATGAGCTGCAACCATGCACTCGATCCAACTCGTCGCCCCCGCGCGACACTGGCGGAAGAACGCCCGGCATGGTCCGCACACTGCGCCCGCGGCGGACCGACCGCTTCGCCATCAGCAGTTGCCGCGCCAGTAAGCTCCATTGCGCACCCTCTGCCGGGTTCCCCGCGGCCCTCCGTATCTGGCCCGCCTCGAGCATTGCCGACCGTGTCTTGCCGTACAGCGCGTCTGTCAGTGACGAGGCTGTTCCGTGGCCCCGGACCGCGCCTGCTGAGCCTCTTGGACACAGCACCAGCCGTCGGTCGGCGCTTTCGTCTGTCAGGCGTGTGACGTACAAGCTGGCCCGACTGCTGCCGAGCGCGATCCTGCCGAGCCGTGTAAGCAGCGCCGCGTCGCACGGCATCAACACCTGCTCCGCCTGCGCACCGCGTGTGGGAGCCAGCGACACGAGACCGACGCTCTTGCCTTCCCACCGAGCCCACATGCGCAGGCTGGGCCAGGCAACCGCCTGATCGAGGGCAGGATGGTCGTGTTTCGCGTCCACGCGCCGGGCTCCAAGGTGTCGGGCTCCGAGGTGTTCTCACTCAAACTACGCGGGTAAGCGCCGGGCGAGGAACCAAGAGGGCCGGCGTCCCGAACTCGGGAAACCGGCCCTCGGCGCTTCGTTGCGATGCGGCGGCTACTCCTGCTTCGGGAGCCGGACCGCAACGGCCCTGTCGATCTGCTGGATGGTCGACCCGTTCTCCTGGATGAGCGGGACGGCGACGTCCGGCTCGGACCGCTGCTTCGCGCTCGACTCTCTTGCTGCCGTGAGTGAGGCTCTTGACCCTCACGTGGCGTCAGGCTGCATAGTCGGTGCCGTGGAGGATCACTGGACCGTGGGACGCGTGGCCGAACTGGCCAGCGTGAGCGTCCGCACGTTGCATCACTATGACGGGCGCTGTCAAGTTGTTGAGTATGTCGGTGCCTGACGGCGTGTTGGGGCATGGTGGGCTTGCGGTCCGGGCCTGTGGTCAGGCTGTGGTGGGCCGGCTGGCAGCTTGGGTGATCTGGTCCCAGATCGCGAAGCGGACGGTCATCTCGGCTCGGTGGTCGGAGGCTGTCATCAGGTGGCGGTGAGGGCGGAAGTGGGGCGAGATGCCGCTGAACGCGGACAGGAACCGCTGGGCCCCGCCTACGGAACGGAATCCCTTCATCGCGCGTTCACGCTGCCGCGTGGGCTGGTGGGAGTTCTCCGCCCGGTTGTTCAGGCCCTTGTGGGAGCGGTGTTCCACCGAGGGCATGACCTCGCGGTGCGCCGCGCTGTAGGAGCGGAGCTTGTCGGTGACGACCACCCTCGGCACCGTACGGGTCTTCTTTATCAGACGGTGGAAGAAGCGTCTTGCCGCGGTCTTGTCCCGCCGATTCTGGACGAGGATGTCGAGGACGTTGCCATTCTGGTCGACGGCCCGCCACAGATACTTCAGCTCGCCGTTGACCTTGATGAAGACCTCGTCCAGGTGCCACTTGTCCCCGGGCCGTGGCCGACGGCGGCGCAGTCCGTCGGCATAAGCCTGTCCGAACTTCAGACACCAGCGGCGGACCGTCTCGTAGGAGACGATGATGCCGCGCTGCAGCATCAGCTCCTCCACCTCACGGAATGACAACGGGAAGCGGAAGTACAGCCACACGCAGTGGGAGATCACCTCGACCGGGTACCGGTGCCCCTTGTACGACGGCGGCGTACTGCCCACGGACAACCCCCTCCACCATGATCAACCCGAAGATCATCCCACCCGTCAGCCAACGTGACGGTGCCGGTTGAACGGGTTGGGGCAGAGGTCCTTGGGGTGGAGTTCGACGGTGTCGCCGCTGCGGTCCTTGCCGCCCCGGTAGAACGCCGCTTCCTTGGACAGAGCCTCGGGTGCCTGCTTGGTGCTCGTGCGCTTGGGCCTTGGAAGGTTGGCAGCCATAAATTCTCCAGGACGACATGAACGTACGGCCAGAGACTAGCCGTTTCCAACGGAAACGCTGGAACCCTCGCACAGCCCGAGCAAGGGCAGTCAGGGGCCTGCCTCCCACGGGGAATGCCGTTTCCAATGGAAACGCCGGTCCCCGTTTGCGATCTGACGAAGGGTCATGAGCACAGCGCTTGCGTCAACCGGCGGCCGTTTCCATTGGAAACGGCAGGCAGACAGAACATCAGAATCCTCCCAAAACAGAAAAAGCCCTGTCTCTGGCGCGTGCCGGGGACAGGGCTTCGGTGGTGGAGAGCTGTGGGTCAGGGCGCCCGGGTTGCGGGCACCGTCCCATGGTCGGTCACGCGCTCACTCCTTCGACGGCGGCGGCCAGGAGCGCGGTGGCGTCGGCCTCGTACGGGTCGCTGTAGCTCTCGTGGTCGCTGACGTCGAACAGCGCGCCCACCGCCCGCACCGTGAACCCGGGCACGACGGTGTCCGCCCGGTCCTCCAGCGCGGTGTTGAGGCGGGCAGCGTCGTGTTCGGCGTGCCGGGCCTGGGTGTAAGGACCAAGGCGGAGCAGCGTGTAGCCGGTGCCGCCGCTGTGGCGGGCTTCGACGTGGACGCCGCAGTTCGCCGGGGCCATGCCAACGTCAACGGGGAGGTCCAGGCCGGCCGCGGCGTGGGTGAGCATCGCGTAGGCCGACTGCCAGACACCGAGGATCGTGGCCGTCTCGCAGCGCAGCCAGCCCTTGCTTGTGTAGCGGTGGGCGTAGGCCGCAGCGTGCGGGGTCTCGGGGTGGATCAGCGCGACGGCGATCAGGTCGGGGCCGTGGTCGTCACCCGGGCGCGTATGCGCGCGCTCGATGAACGGGCCGACCCGGACCGCGACGTCCTGGGCGCGGCCGGGCGTCCAGGGCTCCGGGTCGCGTACGGCGGCAAGCATCGCGCGGAACGCGTTGCCGACGACCTGTCCTCGGGGTGAGGGCGCCGGGTGCGTGGCCGCAGCGGCGGAACATGCAACGGATCATCGGGCGGTCTCCTGCTCGGGGTCGGCGGTGCGGGTGCTGTCGGGCGTCTTGAGTACGCGCGGCAGATGGACGTGAAGGTGCTCGACTTCGACCTCGCGGCCGCGGTCGCGAAGTGCTCGGGTGTGCCGAGCCACGATAGTTGGCACCTGGCCACGCTGGTTGGCATCGCCCTCGCTCATCTATGCCAAGATTCGAGGGTGGATATGACCGACGTCACGCGTGCGATCGCGGCTGCGACTTCGGTCGCCGCATCGCTCGACCTGCCAGCCAACGATGCAATCGCTCTCCACAACTCGAACAAGCTGGCACTGCGGCTGACGCCATGCGACGTCTTTGCCCGGGTCGCCCCTGTGGGACAAGAGGTTGCACAGTTCGAAGTCGATCTCGCTCAGCGGCTCACCGAGATCGGATGCCCGGTGTGTCCCTTGGAGCCTCGGGCGGACCCGCGTGTGTACACGCGCGATGGCTTCGCAGTGACGCTGTGGACCTACTACGAGCCCGTGACACCTCACACCTCACCAGTCGACTACGCCAAGGCGCTGGAGCAGCTGCACGCCGGCATGCGCAAGGTCGATGTGCCGAGCCCGAGGTTCACGGACCGGATCACGGAGGCGGAAGAAGTTGTCGCCGACCCGGATCGCTCGCCGGAGCTCACCGACGCGGACCGCTTATTCCTCAGCGGCAGGCTAGCAAGCCTGCGACGAGCAATCGACGACCGCAGCGCCGTGGAGCAGCTACTCCACGGCGAGCCGCATCCAGGCAATGTGCTCAGCACGAAGAACGGCCCGTTGTTCATCGACCTTGAGACGTGCTGCCGTGGACCCGTCGAGTTCGATCTCGCCCATGTTCCCGAGGCGGTCTGCGAGCACTACCCAAGCGTTGACCAAGGGTTGCTGGACGAGTGTCGGCAGCTCGTTATCGCGATGGTCGCCGCGTGGCGTTGGGAGCTTGGCGACCAGTTTCCGAATGGGAGGCGATTCGGAGAGGAATTCCTGCGCTTGCTGCGCGAGGGTCCTCCTTGGCCGACACTCGACACAGTGACCAGGCGACTGGATGGCCTGTAGAAATCGCCGAAGGTCACGTGAAAGCGGCAAGGAACCAAGCGACGAGACTGTCGCCGTTGCAACCCATGCGCGCCGGCCTCGCTGCCGCGCTGAACCATGGCGCCGGTGCCAACAAACGTGGCAATTCATTACAGATGTCAAGAATCTTGGCCAGACGGTGCCAACTAGCGTGGCCAGGCTGTTGGGAGCCCCAGGTCACACAGCCCGATTAGTGCCAACTATCGTGGCCCGGCACATCGGGCAAGGAGTTCCGTGAGGCCACTTGCACTTTTCCGGACTAAGCCTGAATCCACCGCCTTGGATTGAAAAGGATCTTCTAATACTCCAGCTGTAGATCGCGATCTTCATATCTGGGCGGCTTGTCGCTGGTAGTGGCTGGCCTGGGATCGGGCCTGGTGGCGGCGTCGCCAGTGGGACCAGTCGAGCCGGTGAGTCGCGCCGTGGACGAGCCGGACGACGAGCGCGATGAACAGGCGCTGGATCTCGTTGCAGGTGAGCGGTATCAGCCCCTCCGGCTTCGGGTGACGCGCGTGTTCGTCGGCGCGGACGACGGCGAGGAAGGCATGGGCGAGCATCGCGAGGGTGACCCAGCGGTGCCAGGACGCCCAGCGCCGGACCTGGTGTTCGTCCAGTCCGGCCAGGCCCTTGCCGGACTGGAAGGTCTCCTCGACGGTCCATCGGCGTCCGGCGACCCGCACCAGGGTGGACAGCGGCACCTGGGTGGCTGAGTAGCAGCGGTAGAAGGCGAGTTCGCCGGTGCGCCGGTTGCGGCGGACGAGCAGCTGGTGGTGGCCGGGGCGGTCGTCGGCGAGGTCGGCCAGGGCCCAGTCGTAGAAGCGGTGCCCCTTGGCTCCGGCTCCGGAGGAGAGTTTCTGCCAGGCCCTCTTCGGCAGCTTCTTGACCAGGGCATCGGCGCGGAACGTGCCTGCCCGGGTGGTGATCTGGTGGTCACAGGCGACGGCGAGTACATAGCCGACCTGCCGTTGTTCCAGCGCGGTCCGCAAGTGCGGGTTGCCTCCGTAGACCTCATCACCGGCTACCCAGGACGCGCAGACGCCGGCGTCCAGTGCGCGTCCGATCATGCGGGCGGCGAGGGCGGGTTTCGTGGCGAAGGCGACGCTGTCGGGGATTCCGGCGGCCCGGCAGCGGGCGGTGTCCTCGGTCCAGGAGCGCGGGAGATACAGCTCCCGGTCGATGGCCGCGTGTCCGAGCGGGGTGGAGTACGCGAGGTAGACGGCGACCTGGCTGTTCTCGATGCGTCCGGCGGTGCCGGTGTACTGGCGCTGCACGCCCACCGTGTGCGTGCCCTTCTTCAGGTCGCCGGTCTCATCCACGACCAGCACCGCATCCTCGTGGTGCAGGTGCTCGACGACGAAGCCGCGGATGTCTTCACGTACCGCGTCCGCGTCCCACCTGGCCCTCGACAGCAGGTGCCAGACCGTGCGGGGTCGCGTCCCCGGCATGCTCGGCGAGCGTCCAGCAGTTCTTGCGCGGCAGGTCCGACAACAACCCGAGCACGAACGCCCGTGCCCGGCGCCGTGGTTCCACCCGCGCGAACCGGCCCGCGATACGGCCCATCAGGACCTCGAACGCTTCCTGCCAGCGGGCAGGATCTATGCTGTGACCTGCGGCCACCGACTGATCTTCTGTCTTCACACACCGATGATCCCGGTGGCCTCATTGTCACTGGCCCGCACCTGGGTGCGATGTGGTTCGACGCCCGGGCCACCTGCAACCAGGTCCTGCCACTGAACCTGGACCGCCGAGCTGTGTCGTTCGCGGACTGGCTCGGCCGGAGGTCCATTGATCTGCTGGGCTGGTGAACGCTGGCGAAGTCCCGCTGGGTCGTGCATGGTCCGGGGAATCCGGTGCATGGCACGGCGCTCGAACTCAACCGCCACGGGAACGCTTGACCACATCAATCGCGGGTCAGGGCGTAAGGAAATCTGTGGACGGGCCCGCGGTAGATCACTTAGTGTGTGGCTTCACGCCCTGAGATGGATGGAAGGAGGCGAGTGCCGTGCGGTTCACACCTTTCCAGCGCTCCCTCTTCCGCTGTCCCGGCGTGGTTCGTGAGTTCTGACCGGGAGCGCTCCAAGCAGCCTGTATCCCGGAGGAATCCATGACCGATCCGGTCATCCGCGCGCTCTCCGCGAGCGACGCTCATCTCTTCGAAGCACTCCCCGACCCCCTGGGCGCCCGTGAAGGCCATCGGCGTACCCAGTTCCGCCCCGACTGGAAGCGCGTCGCCCTGCGCGACGGCGAGGTCGTCGCACGCGGCGCGTGGTGGGGCGGCCCCGACGACTCGGAGCCCGTCAACATCAACTGGTTCGACGTGGCCGAGGGCGAGGAGGAGGCCGGGGCCGAACTCCTGCGCTCCGCTCCCTGGCAGGTCGAACTGGAGATCAACCTGCCCGGCGGCTGGCGGGAAAAGACCCACCTGCGCGCCGCCGCCGGGGCGCGCTTCGCCGCCGCACGAGCCGCAGGGTACGAACTCCTGGTGGAACGCTTCCTGTACCGCTGGACCCCGGAGCGAGGTCTGCCCGAGCGGCCCGGACGCCTGCGCTTCAGCGCCGAACCCGACGACACCGTGTTCTTCGACGCGTTGCGCCGCATCCACTCCGTCACCCTGGACGCCCACGCGCTCAGGGCCATCGAGGGGGGCGGCCTCGACCAGGCCGCCCAGGAGGAACTCGACTTCTTCCACTGGTGCCCCTCCCCACGGGAGTGGTGGCAGATCGCGCACACGCCGGAGGGCGACCTGGCCGGCATCCACATCCCGGCCCACAACCCCTCCGGCCCGACCATCGGCTTCATCGGAGTCGTCCCGGAACAGCGCGGTCGCGGCTACGCCTACGACCTCCTTGCGGAGTGCACCCACCTCCTCGTCGAGCAGGGCGCGGAGTTCGTCAGCGGAGCGACGGACCAGGGCAACTTCCCCATGGCCGCGAACTTTGCCAAGGCTGGCTTCCCCGTCATCAGTGAACGCATCAACTTCCACCCGGCGGGCCAAGCGGCCTAGCGAGGAGTAGCACGCGCTGAGGGGTCCGGTCCGAGGGCAGGTCCGGACCCCTTGTCAGCGACATGCGGGATCTGCGCTGTGGCCAGCGGCCACCATCTCGTCGTCAGTCCACGTACCTCACGGTGATCAACGGTGGACGCACCCGTTTCTCGGACCAGCCCCACCAGCAAGATCACGATCTACAGCTGGAGTACTAACCCCTTCAGTTGTAGTTCGGTGATCAGATGCGTCGGGTAATTGCCGGTCATGGAGAATTGGTCGGCTGAGGTGGCCCAAGTCACTGCGTGGGATGCCCAGTTGCAGGAGCTATTGCTGCAGATTGCTGATGTCTTCCCGCGGGCGGATCTGCGACGGCGGCCTACGGCGTGCGTGCGTGGGTTGTTGGGTCCGGTCTCCCGGAAGAACGGCTGGCAGTTGGCGGAGTACGCCGGCTGGCGGCGTCCCGACGGACAGCAGCACCTGCTCGACCGGGCGAGGTGGAACGTTGACGAGCTGAGCGAGCGGGTCTGCCGTTACACGCTGGAGGGGCTGGCCGACGGGGCGGGCGGGGTGCTGGTCATCGATGAGACCGGGTTCGCGAAGAAGGGTGAGACGTCCGTCGGTGTCGCCCGGCAGTTCTCCGGCAGCCTCGGCGGTGTCTTCCCCTGCCAGATCGGTGTGTTCGCGGCCTGGGCCACCAGCCGTGGGGCGGCGCTGGTCGACCGGGAGATCTACCTGCCCCGCACGTGGGCCGACGACCGTGAGCGGCGTGTGACCGCGCAGGTGCCCGAGACCGTCGGGTTCGCCACCAAGCCCCGCCTCGCCGAGAAGATGATCGACCGGATCCGTCCCCTGCTCCCTGAGGGCACCTGGCTGGCCGCTGACGAGGTCTACGGCCGTGACGGTGGATTCCGCTCCTTCGCCGAGCGCCGTCACCTGCCCTACGTGGTCAACGTCTCCAGCGCCCAGACAGTGCTGCCCCGACCCGGCTGGCGGCGGATCGACAAGCTGGCCGCCGCGGCGGACGAGAGCGAGTGGCAGCTGATCGAGGCAGGCCCCAGCCGGACCGGCTCCCGCTGGTGGCAGTGGTGGATCCGCCCGGTCATCGACCCGGAGGAACCCATAGGCGCCGCGGCACCAGGGCAGCCCTGGTCCAGCCGCTGGATGATCGCCCGTCGCCGTCCGGAGCATCCCGACAAACGCGACTACTACCTGGCCTGGGGGCCCGCCGGTACCCCGCCACAGCACCTGGCCCAGGTCGCCGGCGCGCGCTGGAGGGTGGAGGACGCGATCAAACTCGCCAAGCACGAGTGCGGACTGGCCGACTACGAAGTACGCCACTGGCACGGCTGGTACCGCCACATCACACTCTCCATGCTGGCCGCCGCCTTCCTGGCAGTCCAGGCCGCCCACGCCTCAGACGACTCCCACACCCCCGTACCCCCGCGGCAGACCGCCGCCAACGAAGACGAAACAGCACCCGGAACGAAAAAGGGGAACGTCAGGACACCACCCGTCCCGCGCGACTCAGCCCCTACACCGCGGCCGAGATCCGCAAGCTCCTCACCCTCGTCCACCCACCAGCCCCACCGCGCAACGGCAGAGTTGCGCACGGCCTGCACTGGTCACACTGGAGACGGCAGCACCAGGCCATCGCCAACGAACACCACCGCAGACGCCGCAACCTCGAACTCGCCCTGAACTACAACTGAAGGGCTAACGGTTTTCTGAGCTGGTGCCGGGTCGGTGCTCGGTTTGGGGCAGGTGGTATCTGCTGGTCTGCCCAGCTTTTCCACGGGTTCGGTTCCGGTCGGGCCTTGAGGGCGGGGTGGACAGGGGTGTCAGATCAGTCCCGGTGGGCCGTGCGTGATGGCGAACATATGCGTCCAGGCTTGCTGCCAGGGCCAGTTGTGGGGCAGGTGCAGGGTGATGCGCCGTGCAGAGCGGGCGATCCGGGCCGGGACGTGGACCAGGTGGGCCCGGAGTGTGGCGGTGGTTGCCTTCGCGTGGAAGGCCGAGGCGTGTGCTCCGACGGCCCGCAGCAGGTTGTAGGCCATCGCCCACAGCGTGAGCCAGGCCGAGTTGGCGTGGAAGTGCCCGGAGGGCAGGTGGACCAGAGCGCCGGCTTTGCTGTCCGCGATGACCTGTTCCACCACCGCGTGGTGGCGGTGTTCCCGTTCGGCCTGGAGTGTCCCGGCGGGGTTGTCGGTGAAGAAGGGGTGGTAGCGCCAGACGGGAAACAGCTCGCCCTGTTCTCCCACGACGGCGGGTTTGGCCAGGTCACGGACCCGGCGCACGATCAGCCGGGCCGTGACGCGCTCACTCTTCTTGCGGCTGGCGAACGCGGTGTATGCGGGGATCTCGGCGACCTCGGCGTCCGAGATGAGATCACCGGTGTCTGGATCTTCCACCGCGTTCGGGTAACTGATCTTCTGCCAGGCATCGTTGGGGATGCTGAGGACGGCCCGTTTGATGGACGGGTTCATGCCAGTGGTGATGGAGAAGCGGGCTCCGGCCCGGCGGCAGGCTGCGATCACACCGGCGTTGTAGAACTGGGAGTCCGCCCGCAGGATCCGCATGCCGGTGCAGCCCGCCTCGACGGCGGTGGCCAGGGCCTCGCTCACGAGTTTCGGGGCGCCGCGGGCGTCTGCTGCCTTGCCGCGGCGCATCCGGACCGCGGCGATCACCGGCCGGGAGTGCGGGGTGCAGATCGTGGCGAGCAGCGGGTGCAGGGTGCGTATCCCTTTGAACCGGCCGTACTCCGCGCCCTGCTTGGTGCGGCCGTAGACGCGCTTGTGGGTGGAGTCGACATCGATGAACGCCGTCACACCGGCGCCCGGCAGCAGCGGCGTGTGTGCGGCCAGCGCGCCGAGGAACCTGCGGTGCACGGCGTGGAGTTGGAGCGCATGGCCGTGGGTGAACGCGCGCAGGAACGTGCCCAGCGTGGACGGGGCACGGATACCGTCGAACACGGCCGGCATCGCACCGTGCCGCAGCAGGTGAAGGTCGTCGATGCTGTCCGCGCCTGCGGCCATACCGCCCACGATGCTGGTGACCTTGGCGTCCGCCGCCGCACCCGCGCCGTTGCCCGCCCCGGTCAGCTTCACCTTCTGCGCCGTCAGGCGCGAAAGACCGCACCGCTCGGCCAGCCGCATCACCGGGACCAGCCCCGCATACGCGATCAGATTCCGGTCATCGAACGCAGCAGAGACCGCCGCCGGGGTGTGGGAAACTTTCATCTACGAGGTGCCTTGCTGATAGTGCGTGATGGTGGTGTGGTAACTCCCATCTTCGCAGGTCAGCAGGCACCTCTCTTCATTTCTCTATCTACCAGGACCCGGGACAGCCGGTGGATTCAGGCTAAGCTGCGGGCGTCCGTCGCCTTGGACCAAGCGCGGATGGTGAACCGGGCGGCGAAGTCAGCGCCGTATCCCGTCCAGTCCCCGCCGCTCGCGCGGCTCGCTCGCTGCCAGGCGACGGCCATGCTGATGTGCCCCCCGAGCATCTTGGGCAGGAGCCCGGGCGGCACCTCCTGGGCGAGTGCGAACGACGCGGTGTGTCGGCCCTGACCGGACGCGACGCCGATCGCGGTCAACCGCCACCGCAGCCGTGACTCATGGATGGGCTGGCCCGCGCTCCCGCCGGGGAAGAGCCAGTCACTCCCATGCCGAATCAAGGTGCCGGTGCCCCGGGACGCAACAAGGTCCCGCAAGAGCGCATACGGCGTAGCCAACTGAATCGGCCGGTCGCCGAGGCGGAGCAGGGCGCGCTCGCTGTCCTACGTGACGCGCTCGATGGTCAGACGGTGGATTGCTCCTGGCCATCTGGGCCAGCGGGCCGTGATCACGCACGAGTCGAGCACGGAGACCCACCGGCACCTGCTGATGTCGGTGAAGCCTCCGCTGGTCTGAGGCGAACGGCATCGGGTGTAAGGGAGTTGAGGGCCGATGGGGGCCGGAGGGCTACCGGCCCGACTCAAGGGCGACGGTCCAAGAGGGGCGTGAGGGTGCGGAGTGCGCGGGTACGAGATGCGCCGAGTACGAGGCTCCGGCTGCCGGGGTCCGCTCATCGCCGAAGTCTCCGATCGAGCGCCCATCCGACGGGCCTCCCGAACATCCACATCGCGCTCTCCAGGGCCGACGTGCCCCGGTGCACCGAGTCCACGACAGCTTCCCGAAGCATGTCGTGCTCCTCGGCGCCCACGCGGGCCAGCAGGCTGAGTGCGGTACCGAGCCGTACGCCAGCAGCGGGATCGGCCAGCCCGAGCCTCAGCCACTCCGCGACGGACGGCCTCATCGCCTCATCGCTGCGGGGCCCGACCCCCAGGTTGGCCACTGCTTCGATGACATCGATCTTCAGCGGCTCCTCGCCCACCTGGCCATAGAGCTCCTGGAGTACGGGAACCAGGGCCTTTCCCTGGTCGACCGCCCCGCCCAGTAGAAGAACACAGGCCCCCTGGAGCCTGATGTCTCCGGCCAGGCGTGCCAGTGTCAAAACCCGGGGTAGAGCATCCTCGTAACTGGCGGAAACGGACTCCTCCCACGCGACCTTCTCGTCATACACGTATCTTCTTTCGGCGTCGTCCTCATCCCGCACTCTGCGCCAGGTCCACACCGCGGATCGATACGATTCGCCCAGGTACCGCATCAGATCGGCCTGAATCACGGTGTTTTCTTTCAGAGCCAGTTCGAGCATCATGGGAATACATTCGGGTGAATCCTTTTCGAAGACGAGACCCTGTGGGGTGAGCGCCACCTCAAGCCCCTCCAGCGCCTTCCAAGCTTCTTCCTCGTCCGACCCGGTCAACCCGTCGATCAGTAGCCTGAGTTCGGCCTTCATTCTCACCCTCCAGCACGCACGAATAGGCAATCATCAGTTCGTCGTGGTCACCTTGAGACCCTGCAGCATGGGGTCGCAACTAGGACAGGCCGGATACGCCTTCCCATACCAGCCTCTGTCCCCTTGCTCGTACCTGTCGGCGTGCACCATCTCTATGCCAGTGTTCTCGACGGGCAACTTGTTGGTCTTTTCCCGGAACTCCGCCCGGTACGCCTGGCTGATGCAGTGAACTTCGGCGCACCCCAGAGCATGACCGGGCGAATGAGTATGTATGTCCTTCACCGCGCGCGAGTCGAGGTCACTGGCAGACCGACCGAAACTCCACCCCTCGTACTCCCGCGAGTCGACTTTGAGGATGGCGACACAGTTCTTGCCCTTGTGTTTGTCCGCCAGCTTACGCAGCCTCTCCGAACTCACCCGGTCCCTCGCCTTGGGTCGCTTCACCGGCTCGCGGGAACCCGCCCCCTGCTCCTCCAGGTCCGGTTCGATGTCGCTCCTGTCGAACCTCTCGCCGTACTCCTCGCAGAGATCGGCGAATTCCCTCATCCCTCGCTCCGCCGCACCACCACGGGAATTCAGCACGCTCAGCGCCTTCACCTGGATCTCTGAAAGCAGAGCGATCTGCTCCGAGTCGGTGGCCACCTCCATGGTCTTGTAGACCTTGTCAAGGACTTCCTTGGGATTCAGCGAGGCCATCATCAGCCGGCGAGAGGGTGTGAGCGTCAGCCGATGAGATTCGCCCCGCATCGTGAAGTCGACCGTGACCGGCTTCCGTTGCTGCTTTTCTCCCTTTTCCGGGCGGCCGGGTACGTTCTTGCCGTCGCGTGATGAGGGTTTCGTCGTCGCGTCATCGTTCTTCTTCTTGAGCTTGTTCCAGAGGGCTTTGCCCTTCTTGGCGATGAAGTCGATGATTTTGTCGATGGCGCGGTTGACGGGTTTGGATACGGTGTGGAAGACGGATTTGACTTTGCTGGCGAGGCTGCCGATGCCCAACAGCGAAGCCAAGAAGCCGATCAGGAGCGGGATGCTGGTGGCGAGGGCGGCCTCGACCATTTTGGGGACGCCTGCCGAGCCGCCGTTGGCGATGGCGATGACCGCGTCGAGGACGGCGTTGACGAATTCGACGATCTGGGCGCCCTGGTTCACGATGAACGTGACGATGTCGATGATTCCCTTGACCGCGCGGACGAAGGCGGAGGCGGGGTTGAGGAGGGAGATGATCCAGGTGATCCCGGCGATGATGACGGTGGGGATCAGGTAGCTGGTGAGCTTTTCGAGGATGGTGGCCTTGAGGTCGCCGGCCTCGGACTCGATTTCCTTGACGGCGCCGGCGGGGCCCTCGGTGGCGAGTGTCTTCGCGACGGGGACGGCGGACTCGACGGCGGTCATGGCCTGGTCGGGGATGCCCTTGCGGGTGATGCGGGCGCGGATGTTGGCCCAGGTCAGGCCGAGGAGGGAGCCGATGAGCTGGATGATGCCCTTGAGGTCGAACTTCTGCGGGAGTGCGAGACCCGCCTTGACCGCGGTGCCCAGCAGCCAGGACACGACACCGGTCTTGAGGTGCTCGGCGACGTTGGTGATGAAGAGGTTGAGCCCGGCGCCGACCGCCTTGACGAGGTTGCCGAGGAACCCGATGGGGTCCTTGATGATCTTCATGATCGCGGAGGCGGCCTTGGCCAGGATTCCGAGCAGGAGGTTCTTCAGCTCATTGATGGTCTTGATGACGCCGACGATCGCGTCCTTCGCCTTGTCGATCAGCCCCTTGTTGGCTTCCTGGAGCTTCTTGATCTCCTCGTCGACCTTGTTCAGCGCCGCTGTGTACTTCGTGGCGAGATCCTGGACGAGTTGCTCGGACTTCTCGTTCACCGTGGCTTCGAGATCGTCGAACTTCCCCGCGAAGTCCTTCGCCGCGTCCTCGCCGAACTGACGCAGGTCGGCGGGGAGCTTGTCGACCTCGGCCTTCAGCTCCGCCCGCCCCTTCGCGATACGGGCCTTGGCCCTGCCGAGCTCGGCGCCGATGATGTCGGCCACGGACGAGATGACGCCCTGCATCTGGGAGACGTAGAGCTTGCGGGCCTCCTGATAGAGGTCGTTGGCCTCCTTGGGCAGACCCGCGAACTTGTCCTTGACCCAGCGGGCCTTGCCCGTCCACCCCGAATACCGCTTGTCCTTGTACGCCTTCATCCGGCGCTTGTGGTCGGCGGTGAACGCGTCCCGGGCCGCCTTCTCGCCCGAGGTGAACTTGCCATCGACCTTCTTGTCCAGCCCGGACAAGGTCTCCTCGACGTCCTTCTTCGTCCCGTCGTAGACATTCTGGAGCTTCGCCGTGACCTCGGCGCGCTTCTTCTCGTCCTTCGACTTCGTCTCGCCCTTGCCGCCGTCGACCTGTTTGCCCGCCGAAGCCCGGGTCGCGGTCAGCGCGTTCATGGCCTGCGCCCCGGAGGCCGCCGCCCCGGCCTTCGCGGTACTCAGCTGCTGGGCCTCGGCCGCCCTGCCCTTGGCGGGAGCCTTCGCGGAATCGGTCTCGGCGGTCTTCTTCGCCGAGAGCGCCTGGTCGAACTCGGGCTCGTTGCCCTTGGCGAGCTGGTCCTCGGTGACCTCCGCGTCCGCCATCGCCTGGTTGTTGGCTGCCGGCCCCTCGGAGAAGTCCGTCACGGAGGCGGGCTGTTGAGCGGGCACGGCATCCGCCACGGACGGAGCACCGGGATTGCCCGGCGCCTGATCCGGGGTCATCGGAGTGACGGGCTTGTCCTTGGCCGCCGACGTATCGGGCGGGGCCTTCGTCGCCGTGTCGATGTCCTTGGCCGAGGACTCCTTCCCGTCCTTGACCTTCCCGTCGACCTCACCCTTGATCTTGTCCGCCTTACCGGACTTGGAGAACTTGTCGGCGTCGTCGAGGTTCTTCGGGGCCTGCGCATCGATCGCCTTGTTCACCGCGTCGATGAACGCCTGCTTGTTGAACTCGCCCGGCTTCGCGGCATTCATCTTCTCCGCGTTCGCCGCCTTGCCCTGAGCCTCCTTGTCGTCGGGCGGAGCCACCGCCGCGTCCTGCGCCGACTTCGACTCGGCCGTGGCGGGGGCATGGACCGCGATCCGCCGCTTCTTCGCCGCCACATCCGCCTTCACTGCCCGGAACCCCGGCGCCTGAGCGGGGGCCGGTTTTACCGGGGCGGCGTAGCGCTGGGCGACCAGGCGGGAGACCGCCGCGTTACCCGCAGCCCCTTGCAGTCGCTGCAGCGACCGCACACCGGGAGCGAGGATGGATGGGCGGGGTGCGCCAGTGCGGGTGGACTGGACGGGTGCCTTGTCCGGAACCGACTTCATCGGCCATCCCTCTGCCTGCCGCCGATCATCCCGAATGTCAGCTGTCAGGGTTCCGCGCGGCACCGACGTCGGTGGAGGGTGAGGAAGCCGGGCCTGGGGCATCGCTGGGGAGGTCGTACGGCTCTGAGCCGTTGCCTCTCAGGGCAGGCCTCAGTGCACGGAAGGGCGGCCGCGTGCCCGTTCCCGGTGATCGTAGAAGTCGTGAGAATCGCCGGTGCTCCCCGGTCGCTGAAGGCACCGCCAGCGCGGGGCCGTGGCACGAGCACACCAACACCAAACTCCGCGAAGCCCCGCGCGAGTAGGCCGGGCCGCTGGCACCTGCTCGCCAACTCCGACGAGTTCCAGCAGTACCCCGCCCCGCGCCCTAGCCGAGGAGACCAGACACTGCGTGGTGGGCGGGCTGGTGCTGGACCGCGCCTTTCCCCTCGGCGCGCACCTCACCCACCACCCCCTGTACGGCGGCCCCCGCAAGATCGTCCTCGCCCGGCCCGGGATCACCGTGGCCTCCGGCAACCACCGAGCACCGGGCCGCTGACCTGCGCTGCCGAGTGGAGAGGAGCAGCGTGAGCCGGCCGCGCGCCGCAGTCGGCCGCCCGGAGAAGACCGGCGCCCGTGCAGCAGGGCGCCCGGTTCCACCTCCCGCGGCACGGCATGCGGAACCTGTGACGGCGGACTGCGCCGCCGCGCGGGCGGAGATGGTGGCACGCCTTGAGGCATCGGGCGATCTCCACCTAGGGCCAATACCGGTGACTTTGAGGGTGTCGGTTCGTTGTGTTGAGTGTGCCAAGGCCGGGACAGGTGAAGTCGGTCGGGGGCGAGCGGTTTTCGGATCGCATCGCTCTCGGAGTGTTAACGCGCACGTTTACGCCGGATCTGGTGGACGAGGTGGTGGCGGAGTGCGGGCGTGTTGAGCAGCGCCAGCGGCTGCTTCCGGCTCGGGTGGTGGTGTATTTCGTGCTGGCGATGTGCCTGTTTTCGGGGCAGGGGTATGAGGAGGTCGGGCGTCTTCTCACGCAGGGTCTGGAGCGCCAGGGCCGCTGGGCAAAGGGGTGGCGGGTGCCTACGAGCGGAGCGATTGGGCGGGCGCGGCTGCGGCTGGGGCCGGAGGTGTTGAAGGCGTTGTTCGCCCGGGTGTGTCGGCCGGTGGCGGTCCCGGGGTCGCGTGGCGCGTGGTTTCGGGGGCTGCGGTTGGTTGCTGTGGACGGGACGACGTTCGATCTGCCGGACACGGTGGTGAATGCCGGGTCTTTCGGGCGTCCGGGGACGGGTCGTGGTCAGGGCAGGAGTGCGTATCCGCAGGCCAGGGTTGCGGCTCTGGTCGAGTGCGGCACTCATGCGGTCTTTGCTGCCGAGGTCGGTCCGCTGGCGGTGCACGAGACCGTGCTGGCCGGGCGCCTGTTCTCGTCGTTGGCCGGGGGGATGCTGCTGATGGCCGACCGCGGGTTCCTCGGATTCGACCTGTGGCGGGCCGCCGCGGCAACCGGCGCCGACCTGCTCTGGCGGGTCAAGAGCAACGCGGTGCTGCCTGTGGTGAAGTCGCTGCCCGATGGTTCCTACCTGTCGGAGATCGTCGCCGCCCGTGACAAGAACCGGCGGGCCGACCCGGCCCGGGTCCGCGTCATCGAGTACACCCTTGGCCCACGCGGGAAGGACGGCACCGTCTACCGGCTGGTCACCACCCTCCTCGACCCGGACACTGCGCCGGCGGCGGAACTTGCCGCGCTCTACGCCGAACGCTGGGAGATCGAGACCACGCTGGACGAGATCAAGACCCACCTGGGCGGGCCACGGCTGGTCTTGCGCTCCCAGCACCCGGCCGGGGCCGAGCAGGAGATCTTCGCGTTCCTCCTCGTTCACCATGCCGTGCGGGACCTCATGCACGGAGCCGCACGACAGGAGGGACACGATCCGGACCGGATCTCTTTCACGCGCGCCGTGCGCGTTGTCCGCCGCCAGGTCACCGCCCAGGCGGGTTTTTCCCCCCTCCCGACTCACGCGGGCCCTCGCACAGACTCTGCTTGAAATCGGTCAACGGCTCCTGGAACCAAGGCGGTTACGCTCCAATCCCCGTGTCATCAAACGCAAGATGTCCAACTGGGCCCTCAAACGCACCGAACACAACAACCAGCCCAGGCTGGACACCCCAGTCATCACCCTCGTCGGACCCACCAAACCAGCCCCGACCTCCCGGAAAAGACCTAAATCACCGGTATTGCACCTAGGGCGTGTATCGAAAGTGGATCTTGGACATGAGATGATCTTGGTTTGTGGCACGTGGAGATCTAACGGACGCGCAGTGGGCCGTGCTGGAGCCGTTGTTGCCGAAAGGCAAGAAGCCCGGCCGGCCATCGATATGGACCAGGCGGCAACTGATCGACGGCATACGGTTCCGGGTCCGTACTGGTATCCCATGGCGGGACATGCCCACCGTGTACGGGCCGTGGGGCCGGGCGTACGACCTGTTCCGCCGCTGGCAGCGCAACGGCACCTGGCATCGCATCTTCACTCAGCTCCAGGCCCGGGCCGATGCGAGGGATCTGATCACCTGGGACCTCAACATCGACTCCACCGTCTGCCGGGCTCACCAGCACGCCGCCGGAGCGCGGAAAAGGGGGACCTGCAGAAGGAGCCGCCCGGCGGCGTCGCCATCGAGCCCGACGACCATGGCCTCGGGCGCTCGCGCGGCGGTCTGACCACCAAGCTGCACCTGGCCGTCGAGCAGGGGCAGAAGCCCATGTCCATCGTGATCACCGCCGGGCAGCGCGGGGACTCCCCGCAATTCGAGGTCGTCCTGGGCCGCATCAGGGTGCCCCGACCGGGGCCAGGCAGACCGCGCACGCGTCCCAGGCGGGTGCGCGCCGACAAGGCGTACGCTTCCCGGAAGAACCGCGCCTACCTACGCAGACGTGGCATCCGCTGCACCATCCCGGACAAGGCTGACCAGGCCCGCAACCGAAAGAAGCTGGGCTCCCGCGGCGGCCGTCCGCCGAAGTTCGACCCGGAGGACTACAAGGCTCGGCACGCGGTTGAGTGCGGCATCAATCGCCTCAAAAGACACCGGGCCGTGGCTACGAGATACGACAAGCTCGCGGTTCGTTACGAGGCGACCGTCCTTGTCGCGGCCATCAACGAGTGGTTGTGACCAAGCGACTCAAGACGGGAAGCACGTTTCGCAGGTCGTCGTCGTCCACCGTGACGGTCGCTGCCGCCCGGGCTCCTGCTGAGGCGTTGAACGCCACGCTCAACCCGACGGATGCGAACAGTGGGAGGTCGGAGCGACTGTCTCCGACGGCCCCGCACGAGCGGGGAGTCAACCCGAACTCTCGCACCTGCGTGAGGGCGAAATCTCGTTTGTCGTACTCGTCGAAGTGACGGGCGACCCGGCCCGTGAACCGGCCGTCGGTGGTCTCCAGCCGAGGTCCGCTGAACGCGTGGAAGCCGAAGCGGTCAGTCAGGTAGCTGCCGACCGGCGACCAGGCGAGGGTTGCCAGCACGGGCACCAACCCGTTCCGTCGGCACCAGGCCACGGTCTCTGTGATGCCCGAGACCAAGGGAAGCCCGTCGAGCCAGCCAGAGACCTGGTTTTCGGGAACCCCTGCCCAGCCTGCGGCATCCAGCTCGGAGACTTGCCGATTGTCCAGGGCACCGGAGGCGTAGGCGTCCTCGGCTTTGGCCAACTCGTCCCGATGGCCAAGGAAGCCAGCCAGAAAGACCGACGAACTCGTGCCTGGGACGAGGGTGCCATCGACATCGAAGAACACGGCGCCCGCATGATCGGATGAGAACACCGGCCAAGGATGTCACCATCACGCGAAACGCCAGGTCGGGGGGGCGTCCCCACGGACTTCCGATACACGCCCTAGAGCCGGTCGGTCAGGATCTTCCCTTCGGGGCCAGGACGTCAGGCTGGTTTCTGGATCCGCGAAGGTGTGACATGGCCGCGCCGACGGGATCGTCCACACGTTCTTCCGCCGCACAACCGACACCAGCCCCTCGAACAGTTCCGCGAACATCTCCCGCGGCTCAGGCCGCGCCAACAAGGGATTGACCCGCCCAGAAAAGCCACCAACTCAGCTCCGCACCTACCGGCTTGCTCCTCGGTCACGCTCATCAGCGTGATCGCTCGACGACACAATCGATCACCAGTCACGTGGTCTGCCGCTGTAGTACTTGGTTTGTCCAAGGTTGAGAACGCACTGGCCGGAGTCCACGACCAGGTCTACCGGGACTTCACCATGGACGACACCAAGGGAGGCGCGAGGCCGACGTGAACGACGAGACACGGCTGCGCATCCGGCACACCTTCGACCGGCTCTCCGCTGGCGGCAGAGTGCGCTCACGGAAATCGACCGCGCGCTGATGGAGGCGTTCGAGCGGCTGATGCACGGGCTGCACGAGCTCGCCGACGGCAAGATCACGGTCGTGAATCTGGGCCGGCGCCTCCTACCAGATCTGGACCTGACCTGCGCAATGCCGAACTGGAGGCGCACAACGCCCGTCTCCTCGAACGGCCGCGTCATTTGGGAGAGAACGTCACAGTCCTGTCGGCCCCGATCCCTCCTTTGCCCCTGATCGGGCACATCACCTGCGGTTCGCACCGTCTTCGACGGTGCGACTATGCGCCGCAGGAAGGGGCTGTGCAGGTTGTTCCAAGCCGCGCATTATCTGATGCGCGACCAGATAGCCTTGGGACAGCTGGATTTCAACGGGGAAGGGTGGGCTAGTGCGCAGTCTTGCACGTCTTGCACTGGAAGATGGCAGCTCGATCTTGGTCGAAGCGCCGGACGTGTCCGAGGGGCCGGTGAAAGCTGGGCGAGTCGGCGACGCGATTCGTGAGCTTCCGCTGAGTATGCAGGCAGCTCTGCGTCCGGTCACGGAGATGGCTCGGTTGGCGGTGCAACAGTTGCGGGAGGCGGGACCGGACTCGGTGGAGATCGAGTTCGGGGTGGACATCGCAACTCAGGCGGGTGCGGTGATTGCCCGAAGTGAGGCGAGTTGCCACCTGAAGGTGACTGTGGCCTGGCAGCGCGAGTCCGACAACGAGGCCCGCTGATTCCGCGGAACGAGGAGGACTCGCGGGGTGTCGGAGGATATTGCAGCTTTACATCCCAGCCATGAGCCCAGCCGCAAAATGCAGGCAGCGGTTGCACAGGTGTTGTCGACCAAGGGCGAGGTGGCCGGAGCGGCATTCCTGATCGCTGAAGGCATGGTGTTCACCTGCGCGCATGTGGTGCGGGATGCCGGGTTCGGGCCTGGCGACATCGTACGGCTCGGGTTTCCGCAGGCGGCGGGGGCTCCGCAGGCCGAAGGAGAGGTGCTGGCCGAGCCGTGGCGGGCCCCAGAAGGCGATGATGTCGCGGTGATCCGACTGCGGGACGCACCGTCAGCGGTGCATGGCCTGGGATTGGGGTCCGCTGCCGGGTGTCAGGGGCACCGGGTGCGCTGCTTCGGGTTTCCCAACCAAGCCCCACCCGCGGGACACTTCGGCTACGCACTGTCCGGCGACCTCTTGTCCAAGGGCGGTGACGGCGAGCATGGCGATCACTATGTGGCTGATGACAACGGTGAAAGACTGTTGTTACAGCTGACCGCGGCCAACGATCTAACCCGGGGATTCAGCGGTGGGCCGGTCGTCGACGACGTCACTGGTCTGGTGATCGGCATGGTCACCGCCATCACCGCGCCCGACGAGCACCTGCGAGGCCAGGACATCGCTTACGCGACTCCGACGCAGATCCTGCGTCGGGTGTGGCCTGACCTGACCGTGCGCGAGGTGTGCCCGTACCGGGGCCTAGAGCCCCTCACTGCCGAGCACACGGCCTGGTTCCACGGCCGCGACACTGCCAAGAACGCCGTAGTGGCTTCGCTGGCCGGGCAGCGCCGCACCCTACTGCTCCTGGGCCCGTCAGGCTCGGGCAAGTCCTCACTGATCCAAGCCGGCGTTCTGCCTGAACTCCCTGGACTCGCAGAGCTGCCGGGCAGCGACCGGTGGCAAACCATCCTGGTTCCCCGCCCCGGAGAGGACCTGGCGGTCGAGCTGGAACGGCAGGGCCTGGCCGGCGCCGCCACCGACGGCCTTGTCACCGCCGTGCAGCACCGCTTGGCGGCCAACCCAGCCTGTGAGCGTCTCCTGCTCGTCATCGACCAATTCGAAGAGCTCCTCGCCCGCTCCGGAAGCTCTCAGCCCACGCAGACAAGACAGCAGGGCGAAACGGACTCGACCGACCACACCCCGGAGACGGTGTTCGAACAGTTGACGTCACTGGTCAAGGCCCCGGTGGCGGCCACGGTCATCCTGATCATGCGGGATGACTTCTATCCGCACCTCGCCGCCCGAGCCCCGGAACTCCTGGAGGCCGCCGCTCCCGGCCTGCTCAACGTGCCCGCCACGTTGAGCAGAAAAGACCTGCGCGCCATCATCACCGGACCCGCCCGAGCCGTCGGCCTACGGATCGAAGCAGGACTGACCGAGCGCATCATCCGCGACGTCCTGGCTGCCGATCCACGGGCCGCCACCGGAACAGCGCCCGCCACCCTGCTCACGCCTCTGCAACTGACCCTGCAGCAATTGTGTGAGCCCGAACGCTGCACTGATGGTCTTCTCACTCATGCCGCCTACGAACGCGTCGGTCAGATCACCGGAGCCCTCACCAGATGGTCCAACGACGCCGTCAACAAACTGCCCTCAAGCCATCGGGCCACCGCCCGCCGCATCCTCACTGCCCTGGTACACCCTGCCGATCCCGCTCGCCAAGTCCCTGCTACTCGTCAGCAAGTTCCCCTCGACACGCTGCGCGACCTCGCCACGGATACGACCGACCAAGCGGATCCAGCCGCTGGCGACACTGCTGATGCAGTACTGGACGCGCTCGTTGGCCACCGGATCATCACCACTCACGCGCGCGACCCCGGGCCTCCCCCCGTCGGTGTGGTCGCCGAACTCATCCACGACATCCTCATCAGGGATTGGGGCGATCTACGCGAGTGGGTGGCCCTGGACCACAAGTTCCACACCTGGCTCCACCGCGCCGAGGGACAGCGCGCCCGTTGGCGTGAACACCACGACCCTGACGACCTACTGCACGGCACCGACCTTGCCGAGGGAGAGGACTGGTCCCGGAAGCGCGGACTACCCAGCGATGTCACGGAGTTCGTCGACGCCAGTCGGCGGAGCCAACAAGCCGCTCTGCGCCGCACGAGACGCCTCAACATCATCCTGGTCGGCGCGCTCATCGGAGCCCTCATCGCCGCCGGTCTGGCCTTCTGGCAACGCCAGACCGCCGTCGAGGCACAACAACGGGCTCTGTCCCGACAGCTCGCCGCCCAGTCCAGCGCTCTCATCGGCACGAACCCCGACCTAGCTTCCCTGCTCGCTATCGAGGCCTATCGCACCAGCCACACAGAGGAAGCCAGCCAAAGCCTCTACGCAGCCGCCGCTATCCCCCTCAAACACCGCATCACCGCACACCCCACCGACATTGACATTCAGCAGACAGCGTTCAGTCCGGACGGTCGCACCCTGGCCGGCGGCAGTGACGACGGCACGGTGTGGTTGTGGAACGCGGCCACCGGCCGCACCCGCACCACCCTCAACGACCACACCGACGGCACCGACGGCGCTGAGAACAGCGTGTACTCGGTGGCATTCAGTCCGAACGGCCGTACCCTCGCCGTCGGCTACCAAGACGGCACGGTAAAGCTGTGGAATGTGAATGCGGGAGTTGTCACCCGAACCTTCTTCGCCAACCAGACCGGCGATTTCGTGTTGTCGGTCGCGTTCAGCCCGGATGGTCGCACCCTGGCGGGCGGCGGCGTCAACAGCACGGTGCGGGTGTGGGATGTGGCCACCGGCCGCACCCGCACCACCCTCACCGGCAGCCAGTCGCCTGTGGCGTTCAGCCCGGACGGTCGCACCCTCGCCACCGGCAGCGGCGGCAACGACGTCGCGGTGCGGTTGTGGGATGTGGCCACCGGCCGCACCCGTACCACCCTCACCGGCAACCCTCGGAACGCACTGTCGATGGCGTTCAGCCCGGACGGGCGTACCCTCGCCACCAGCAACGAGGACGAAGCGGTGCGGCTGTGGGATGTGGCCACCGGCCGCGCCCGCACCACCCTCACCGGGAACGCCAAGGACAAGGACGGGGTGGCTTTCAGTCCGGACGGCCGTACCCTCGCCACCAGCGATAAGGACGGCACGGTTCGGCTGTGGGACGAGGCCACCGGCCGTGCTCTCGCTACTCTCACCGCCCCTGCCCGCAGGTCACGGTCGATGGCGTTCAGTCCGGACAGCCGCACTCTCGCCGCCAGCGACGGCGCTACGGTAGAGGTGTGGGGTGTGACCACTGGCCATACCCGCGCTGCCCTAACCAGCCCCGGCGGCGCGTGGTCGCTGGCGTTCAGCCCGGATGGTCGCATCCTGGCGGGCGGCAGTTGGGTCGGGGCGCGCATGTGGGATGCGGCCACCGGCGGTACCCGCACCACTCTCGCCGTCTCTCGCAGTCCGTTGTCTGTAGCGTTCAGTCCGGACAGCCGCACCCTCGCCACCGGCGACAAGGACGGCACCGTAGAGCTGTGGGATGTGGCCACCGGCCGTACTCGCACCACCCTCAACGTCCCAGGCGATTACGGCTTCCGTGGTGTGCCGCTGGCGTTCAGTCCAGACGGTCGTACCCTGGCCACCGGCAGTGACGACGGCGCGGTGGGACTGTGGGATGCAGCCACCGGCCGCAGCCGCACCACCCTCACCGCCCATAACCGCGACGTTTGGTCGGTGGTGTTCAGTCCGGACGGCCGCACCCTGGCCACCGGCGATAAGGACGGCGTGCGGTTGTGGGATGTGGACACCGGCCATACCCGCACCATCTTCACCGACGAAGGAAACTGGGGTACTTCGGTGGTGTTCAGTCCAGATGGTCGTACCCTGGCCACCGGCACTGACGACGGTACGGTGCGGCTGTGGGACACGGACACTGGCCGCACCCGCACCACCCTCACTGTCCCTGCCGGCCCCATCACCCGTGGCGTTCCGCTGGCGTTCAGTCCGGACGGTCGTACCCTGGCGGGCGGCAGCAGGGACGGTACGGTGCTGCTGTGGGACACGGCCACCGGCCACACCCGCACCAGCCTCACCGATCAAACCCGCGCCGTGTGGGAAGTGGCGTTCAGCCCGGACGGCCGCACCCTCGCTACGGCTGAAATGGAAAGCCGCACGGTGCGTCTGTGGGACGTGGATCTCCCTGACCAACCGCGGGCGATCAGAAAGATCTGTGAGGCAGTCGGCCGGAACCTCACCGCAGGGGAACAGGCAGAGTATCTCCCGAGCCAGCCAACCAGGCGGCAATGCCCGTCCTGAGTCGATCGGAGACAAATTCGGAGGGAAGGTACCAACGGGGTGTGTTCCGCAGGGAGACGAAGGCGGGCTATCGGAGGACGTTGCGCCGTCCTCAGCCGTGCACTCGCCCAGTTCCTCGTGCCCCCGGAAGCCGGGTGACCTGCTGAGCCGCTGCGAGTTCTTCGCGGGTCTGCTCTAGCTCCAGGGACAGCTCGGTGGCGGCGCGCACAAGGGCGTGAACCCGTTCTCGCTCTGCCGCGAGTTCCCTCTTGATCTTCGCTAGGGTTTCGCGCAGGACGATGTTCTCCTCGGCCATGCTCTGGACGACCTGCGGAGTGAAGTTCTGTGCCCTGGCCCGCGCCCGGAACTCGTCCACAAGCTCTTTGTGATCGCCGTAGACGACGTCGCGCCGTAGCCCGCACTCGGCGATCAGCTCGGTCCCCGTGAGCTTTCCGGCGGGCGAACGCAGGGGTGTCCCAGCCAGAAGGCGTTCTGCGGCGGCGCGTATTTCCTCGCGTTCCGTTACCCGGTCTCGGTTCTTTCGCGTCATGCGACCTGACCGCCTTCCATGTGCGTGAGCTCCGGACGCGACGTCTCGTGCTGCTCGATCACCGCGCAGATCTGCGCCGCTTGTGCGGCAGCTCGGTCCCGGCGCGGACGTGGAGTCATCGGATCACGGGCTTCGGTTTCCAGAACGGTCAATCGCATGCGGTGTTCAGCGATGTCCCGGTCGGTGTAGGCGAGGTTGGCGCAGGTGCTGCGGCACAGCGATTCGTCGGGCCCGTCGTCGGCGGGCAGCCCCAGCAGCAGCTTCTCCTTGCGGCAAGCAGCGGTTTCGGCACGATGGACGCAGGTCATGGCTTCGCCGTGGTGGATGTCGGTGTCGCTTTGCTCAAGGAGTCGCCTGACACTGGCCTGCGCACATACGGTGCGGCCGAGGAAGGCCGCGGCGCCTGCCGATCGGCGTCGGTACTCGGCGGCGGCTGGCCCGCTGACGTGCTCGTGGTCCTCCTCCAGACGGGTCCAGTCGTCCTCAGATTGTTCGAGGACCATCTCCAGTCGCTCCACCGCGACGTCATCCAGCCAGGAATCGTCGCCTTGGGCGGCGTAATTCAGAGTGACCTTCGTCTTGAGATGGCCGTACTACAGGGCAGCGGCGATGAGGCCACGGGGGCGGCGCACGATGAAGTACGCGAGCGTGCGGCGGAAACGCGACGCATGCAGGTGCTTGATGGGATCCGGGGGGATCGCGGAGCCGCCATCGGCGGGGGTGAAGGTGGAGTTCACCCAGTCCTGGAGCCGCTGCAGTTCACGGTTGGTCTTGGTGGAGTCCCAGGTGAGGGCGCCCGCTCGACTCTTGCGGCCGCCGGTTGCGGGCAGGCGGGTGGGGAAGAGTGAGTCGGTTTCGTGGAGCGACTCCAGCAGGTCGATTGCCTGATGCACTGGATAGACGACGGCCCAGGGACGGCTGGCCGGCCTTTGTGACTCCGCGGCGGTGCGGTCGTGGCCTTCGCCGCGGTGTCCGAGCAACAGCAATTCTCCGGAATCGGGATCTTCCGCACGGCAGCCGCGGCGGAGATTGGCCACCTCCCCGAGCCGCATACCCGATAGATAGGACACGATGACGAAGCATGCTGCGGTCACCACCCAGACAAGGTTGGATAGTTCGGACACGGTGATCGGCTTGTCTCTCCACGGGCGCCCGTCGACCTGGCCAGTGACACTGCCGATAAAGAAGTCCTTGTCCACCGAAACGTCGGAGGCTTCGGCAATCGAACGATCGCCGCAGGACAGAGAATTGGACAGCGCTGGAAGTCCGAGGAGACAGGCCAGGTACTTGAAGTCGATCGCGCCGGGGTTGTCGGGGTCACCTGGCAGTGCGACGCCTGTGTGGTGTGCATCCCGGAGGAAGAGGTTCAGGCGTTCGGTTCGCGGCAGCCCGGCGAACCGGGCCTGACCGGGGTGGGTTCCCGTGTACAGCTGACGGAATTCTCGCCAGGCGTCGCGGACATCCGGGCCGATGTCTTCGACGATCCGCAGGGCCCAGTCCAACAGAGGGGTCATCGTGTCCGCGGCGATCCGTACGGTCTTGTTGCCGTGGCCGGTCTGGATGTCCTCAGCGAGCTTGCCCGGGGTGCGTCCCTGCCAGGGCTCTGCGGCGGACATACGGCATTCTGGCGGCAGCTGCGGTGCATAGGCCCACACGGCGCGTACGGCGCCAAGGAGTTGACGGCGCGTGTTCGTACTGGCCTGTATGGACAGGACGTGATCCAGGTACAGGTCGAGATCGCGGTCGGTCACTTCGTAGAGCCGATCGATGCCGCGATGATGTAGCCAGGTCGCGAAAACGCGAAGGCGTTTGAACCACAGGTGCACCGTGGACGTGCTCGCCTGGCCAATCACGGTGCGCCGGCTCAGGGCGGGGGGTAAGGACTATCAAGTGTCGCCAGGGTGAAGACCTTGAAGTCACATTCCAGCACGGCGGGGTACGTCGACCAGTGGAGCATGATCGGCTGGGTGTGCTGGTCCGGTTGGGCTTCCGCCAGCGACCAGGTGGGATCCTTGACCCGCGACAGTGCCGCGCGGTCGGCTCCATGCCGCAGGGACTGGGCGTGGAGCACTACTCTGTCCGCGAGATCGCGCAGCAGCGACGGCAAGGTGGCCGCAGCATTATGGAAGGTGGTCATCGCAGATCCATCCGGCCGGCCATCAGGGCATTGATCATTTCTGACTGCTGCTCTGTGAGACGCTGCCGCGCCTGGTCCAGCTCGGACTTGTGGTACTGGCCCACCAAATCCTCAAGTCGTTCGTGGTGCACCGCGTATCGCGCTCTCCACGTCGCCGCGTCTGCGTGAACTCTCAAGGCGGTCATGTGGTCCAAGGCCGCTATTTGCAGAGGAAGTTGGTGCGGCAGGGCACGCGCGTTTTCGCACCCCAGGCAGGCCAGGAACGATTCTGCGCAAGGTTCGCCCGGGACGGCCCCCGGACGGCTGAGGTGGTCGGTACACCCAGTCAGCACGGTGTCCTGCTCACCGGAGACCAGGCGTTGAAGGACCGCATGATCCAGGTCGGCGTCACGGGCAGCACCCTCCAGATCGGAGGCCGCCCGAGCAACCAGCGTGGCCGGCAGCACAGCAATGCTGCGTCGCTTGCGGGCGGCGGCCACCTGGGAGCGCAGTGCGTCCGCGACGACGACGCGGGACTGGATGGCGACGTCCTCGCTGCGGGCGAGGTAGTGGTCGTTCATGGTGGCGCGGGTGTGTGCCACTGGGCGCCGCTTGCGCTCGATGCCGGTTTGCCGCAACCGCCTGGCCTCTACCGGCTCGACCCCTTCCTTCGTGGGCTCCTCAGTTGGAAACCCGTGTTGAGCGGACCAGCGAGCGATATTCTTGGCATCGGCCCCACGCGTCCATCGTTTCGCTCCTGATGCCTGCGTCGCCCGGAATCCGGCGAGGGCCAAGCCGTGCTCACCGTGGTGTCGAGCGAGCTGAGTCAGCTCCAGCAGCAGCTGATAGACCCGCAGCGGTGAGCGAAACAGCCGGGGCTCTGGGTCATCGGCGACCAGCAGAACCGCCAGCTCTTCCGGCACATCCTCCACGGGTGTCACCATGTGCTCACGCTCCGGGCCGCGCCGGGGCTTGGACGCCTCGATCAGCGCGACCTGGGGAACCCCCTCGACTCCGCCATCCGGCCGGTAATGCGCAGCGGGCCAGGCCGCCACCGTGCCGAAGTTCTCCGCGGTCAATGCCGTCAACAACAGGCAGAACGCCGTCAACTCCCGCGAGGTCAGGCACAACCGTCGAGTAATCTCCTGGGCACCGCCGAGCGCCCACACCACCTTCACCAAGGTGCCCCCGGGGGTGCGTGGAAGATCGCCCGTGTGGTCAAAAGAGTCCAGCAACATGCCGAGCTTGTGCTCTGGATGCCCGGAACCCACCTGCCCGGACCGGTAGCGGACCAGGAGGTCCTGGCCGGCCCGGATGCGATCCCGCGCCATCCGAATGTCATGCCGCAGGGCAACCGTGATCCGCTGCATGGCGTTGTCGTCGTACGCCGGGACGTCAGAAACCTCCGTCACCTCGGGCAGCCGCTCGCCGTACAGAGCATCTCGCACCTCCTTCGACAGCTGGTCATCATCGCGCCACAACTGCCGGAGACGATGGAGGTGACTGACCTGCGAGATGGCGTTGCGCCCTTCCGTGTGTGCCCACAGCGCCCGCACGTGCGCCGCGGTGACGTCGCCCGGTCCCCGGACAGCCGGACTCTGGGCGGCGAAATAACGGGCCAGCCAGGACAGCACCGCGTAGATCCCCTCTGCGCCCCTCATCCGTTTCACGCCTGAACGTGTCGAGGTGCGTTCCGCAAAGGCGGAGGCGAACCAGCGTTGCAGCCCTTCGTCGATCACGACCCGCTTCCCGTTGGGGTCGTGGATGTCGGCGAAGTCGAACACCCGCGAGCGGGCACCTGACTCCTCGATGACGCGCACTGCGGTGCCCCCCGATGTTTCCAGCAACCGCTCCGGAGGCTGCAAGTCGCTCGGGGGCATGGCCGCCTGGCGCCCGCCGCGCCCTCCCGCGCTCACGCGCTGCCCCCCGCCTGGAGGCCGGCGCCCGGACGAGCCACGCTGGTCAGCGTCCGTCCGCCCTGCTCGGCCACGGTGCGGATCAGCGCCTCGACCGCTTGGGTCTCCTCGCTGTCCAGCAAGTCCATCAAGTAGTCGATCTGCAGTGCGGTGAACGGCTCTAATGGTGACGTCGGGTAGTGGAACTGTCTGAATGCCTCTGTGATCAGAGTGGGGCGAGGACCATGAGGACCTCGTCGCGGGTGTCGTCGGGTGCGAGCCGGAGGGCTCCGGGCCAGCGACCGGTCTCGCGCCATCCGAGCCGTCCGTAGAAGTCCTCCAGCCCCTCGCCTCCCCTGGCAGCGAGATGCAGCTGTTCCAGCCCCAGCTCATCTCGGGCGATCTTCCGGAGTTCGTGGACGAGGGCGGCGCCGATGCCTCGTCCGCGCCAGTCGGGGTGGGTCTGGAGGTGGTGAATGGTGCCCCAGTGCCCGATGAGCCGGTAGGGGTCGCGGTTGAGGATGACCCATCCGGCGAGGACGCCGTCGGCCTTGGCGACGAGGAGTCGACTCTGCTGCGGGTCGAGTCGGCCGAGGAGCTTGTCCGCGACAGGTGTGACGTCGTGATCAGCGACAGGAGGGAAGGGGAATCCGGCGGCGCCGCCCGCGTTGGTGACAGCGATCCAGCAGTCGATCAGCTCTTGCCGGAGTTCCGGGGTGACGTTGTGTGGGTCGGTGATCTGGACAAGGTCGAGGGCGGGTTCGTGCGACATGAGAGGGAGCATGTCAGAGGGGTCTGACATGCCCGCCGTGATCAAGGTCCTTTGGTTCGGCGGCTGACCTCGGCGGCGTAGTTGGCCCAGTCGCCGGCGGAGAGTCGTTGCCAGGCGACGGCGACGTCGGTGTGGATGCCCAGGGTGCGGGCGAGGATCGCGGCGGGAATCTCGGTGGCAAGCTGGATGAGCGCGGTGCTGCGGGCCTGGTTGGGCCGGATCCCGAGCTGGTTCAGGCGCTGGGTCAACTGTGTGGTGCTGATCGGGCGTCCGGGCTGGCCGCCGGGGAAGAGCCATGGAGACGGCGTCAGAGCGCCGATGGTTGCGTGGCCCTTGCGGTTCGCAGCGACTGCTCGGGCCAGTTCGGCGACGGGCTCGAGCAGGTGGACGGGTGCGTTGCCAAGGTGGAGACGTACTTCCTGAGCGCCGACCTCGACGTCCTCGGTGATCAACCGGTGGATCGCCGATGGGCCTTGGGCATAGAGGAGGAGAAGCAGCCCGGCGAGGCGGTCTTCGGGCTTGAGGGTGTCGTCGTGCAGGAGCTGGCGTGCGACGTTCCAGCGGTGTTCGTCGTCGAGTGGCTGCGTGGGGCCGTTCCAGCGGACGGCGGGGACGTGGACGGTGGTGAGCTTGTTGGTGCGAGCCCAGCGGATGAAGTGCCCGGCCGTCTGGCGGTAGGCGGCGGAGTCGTCGGTGAGCCACCGGTCGAGATCGGCCTGCCGACAGGTCTCCAGTGCGAGGTCGTGGGCCGTCAGCCAGGTCAGGAAGGCGACGGCCGCGTGGGTGCGTTGACGTGCGGATATGAACTGCTGCGAGGTGATGGGCGGCCGTTGTTGCGTCGGCGAAGCCGCCGGACCAGGTGCCAGATCGTGTACCGGTGCAGGAGTTTGTGTTGTTCGGGGTCCTGCTGGTCTGCGAGAAGGCTGGTGAGGAAGCGTTCGAGGCGGACCATGTACTCGTCGCGCTCGGGCAGGGCACCGACGAGGACTTGGCGGAGGTGGGCGAGGGGCGGGTTGTCGGGCAGTTCGTCGAGGGCCTCGTGGGTCAGGGCTCGTCGGCCGGCCGCGAGGTCGGACAGGACTGGGGAGACGGACGGCTTGTTCAGCCATCGCCTGGCGGTGACGGGGTGTTCGGTGGTGGCGATGTTGTACCGGAGGGCTTCGAGGCCGGGGTGAAGGGCATCGGACGGGGGACCCAGCAGTTCGTTGAGGCGTCGGTTGATGAGGCAGCGAGCGCACTGGCCGGGGTGCGGGTAGTCGGGATCGGTGCAGGTGGGACAGGTGTGCCAGACCTCGGATGTGGTGCAGTCCGCGCAAAGAGGCTCGGCGAAGGTGCCGGAGACGATCGCCGCGAATCCTCCGCAGGCCGAGCATGATGCCGAGCGGCGCTGACAGTCCGGGCACCATGGCCTGCCTGTGGTGCGGGAGGTGCCGCAGGGCTTCTTCTGGCCGCAGATGCTGCAGGTCGTGATGGTGAGGGCGGGGCAGCTTGAGCAGAGCGGACCGTCCGGCGTGCGTGTGCTCACGACCTTTCGTCTGCCGCAGTTGATGCAGAGCTCCAGGTTCGCCGGGTCGTTGACCAGACAGTTCGGACACAGCGGTCGGCCGTGGTCGTCGCGGGTGGCCGGGTCGCGGTGGGCTCCGCAGCGTGAGCGTTCCTCGATACGGGAGTGGGCGATGCAGGTGCGGCAGACCCGCTGCCCGTTGAGGGGCTTGTCGATGCGTACGACTCTGTGGCAGCCGGGGCAGGACGGCCGGACGATCCCGGCGACGTCGGCCTCGTGCAGCAGGTCGATCAACCGGAGGATCGCGCGGTGGGGTGCGAGGTGGCCGTCCCCGGTCAGCAAGGCGGGGTTGGTTTCCAGGGTCCAGGCGAGTTTCTGCTGGTAGGAAGGGCGGGGTGCCGATCGGCGGACCGCGTCGGCGATCATCTCCTGTCCGGCCTGCGGGTCCAGTTCGGCGATCAGGGCGCCGATCACTGCGATGGGGTCGCGTCCGTCGGTGTCCGGGCACTTGTCGCATCGTGGCCGCCCGGCCCGGTCGCGTGACGCAATCCGGCGGGTGTTTCCGCAGACAGCACACGGCTCGGGCTGTGGTCCGCAGTTCCAGCAGTACCAGTCCTGGCCGCGGCGCTGGAGGGTTCGCATCTGTCTGCCGCATTCGGCGCAACACGGCGGCGAGAGTGTTCTCGGGGCTGGGCGGGGTGACCCACTCGATGAACTGGACGATCACGCCGCTGGGGTCGGTGACCTGGAAGTAGCGTTCGCCCAGGGGTCCTCGGCAGCGGCATGGCGATGTCGACGCCCTCGGCGCGCAGCCGCTTCTCCCGGCCAAGGCGGTTGTTATTGTCAACGGCTGTTCGCGGATGCCTCGTTCGAGGTGGTGACCGCATCTGGCTCGGTGGAACGTTGCGGCGCCGCGGGGCCTTCCGCGGGCTTGGAACTCGCCAGCCACAGGCCGGTGAACACGGCGGTGGCCAAAGTGACGGTGCCGGCAGCGAGGAAGGCGCTGTTGAGGCCGGTCTCGAAGGAGGCGCCGCCGGATTGCCGGGTGCGGACGATGGCTCCGAGTACCGCCACGCCGAGCACCGCGCCGATCTGCCGGGTGGTGCTGCTGATGCCTGATGCGAGGCCGCCTTCCTGCGGGCTGACTGCTTGGATGGCGGCGCCTGTCAGTGGGGACATGGCCAGGGCGAAGCCGATGCCGGCGAGTCCCAGCCGCCACCACACGTTCCCGTAGCCGGTGTCGGCGTGCACCATACCGAGCGCCAGCAGGCCCAGGCCGGCCAGGGCCAGGCCGGTGGTAACCACGATTCGGAAGCCGTACCGGGCGGCGAGCCGGCCCGCGTACGGGCTGACGATCACCATGGCGAGGGATACCGGCAGGGTCTGCAGACCGGCTCGCAGGATCGAGCTGCCCTGGACGTAGACAAAGAACTGGGAGAAGAAGAACGACGAGCCCATGAGCGCGAACCCCACCACGACCATGGCGGTGTTGGACACGGTGAACAGGCGCTGCCGGAACAGCCGCAGCGGCAGCATCGGTGCGGAGCGACGCGCTTCGACGGCGACGAAGGCGGCGAGGAGGATCACCGCGGCGGCGAAGCTGCCCAGGATGACCGGTGAGGTCCAGCCGCGGGCACCACCCTCGATCAGCCCGTAGGTCAGTACCCCCACCGCCAGAACGGACAACACCGTGCCCGGGATGTCGATCGCGGGGGCGCTCGGATTGCGGGACTCGCCGAGGTAGCGCAGGCCGACCAGCAGAAGGACCACGCCGATGGGTAGATTGACCAGGAAGATGGCGGGCCAGCCGAAGGCTTCTGTCAGCACGCCGCCGGCCACGGGGCCTGCGGCCAGACCGATTCCGCTGAATCCGGCCCACAGCCCGATCGCCTTGATTCGTTCTTGCGGCACGGGATAGGCGGCGGCGAGCAGGGCGAGCGAGGCAGGGCTCAGCGCCGCGGCCCCGATGCCCTGCAGCACCCGGCCGGCGACCAGCCAGCCGACCGAGGGCGCGAGGCTGCACAGCAGCGACGCGGCGGTGAATACCGCCACGCCGGTCAGGTACACCCGCTTGCGGCCGAACCGGTCGGCGAAGACACCGCCGGACAGCAGCAGCATGGCGACCAGCAGTACGTACGCGTCGACGATCCACTGCAGACCGGTCAGCTGAGTGTGCAGCCGGTGCTGCATATCGGGCAGCGCCGCTCCAACAATCGTGTTGTCGAGCAGGACCATGAATTGGCCTAGACAGGTCACCGCGAGCAGCACGGCCCGGTTTGATCGACTGCCTACGGTCGCATGCGATGCAGCCATGGGGATCCCCCTAAATCGGTAGTTGCGCCCGGCCACGGTCGACGCGGGCGGCGATACACCTGAGCGCTCTAAAGCAGTCAGCGACTGCGTTAGGAGACTGTAAGGAGGCTCGCCCTACAAACGCAAGTCTTGACTGCGTTAAGGTGGGGGGTATGAACGAGCGACAGCGAGCCCGGCGGCCCGGCGGGCGCAGCGCCCGCGTCGGCGCGCAGGTGCACCAGGCCGTCACCGACCTGATCAGCGAGCGCGGCTACGGCAACTTCACCGTCGGCGACGTCGCAGCCCGCGCAGGCGTAGCCGACAGCAGCATCTACCGCCGGTGGGGCAGCCTGGAAACCCTGCTCACCGACGTGGCGCTCACCCGCCTCAACACGCAGTCGCCGATGCCCGACACCGGGAGCCTGGCCGGCGACCTGCGCACTTACGCGGCCAACGTGGCCCGCGAGATCACCGGACCCGACGGCCCGGCGGTGCTGCACCTAGCCGTCGCCCTGTCGAGCAACGGTCAGCAGGGCCTGCAGGCTGGTGACGACCTCCGCGCCGAACGCATGCGGCAACTGCAGTCCATGCTCGATCGCGCCCGCGACCGTGGCGAGCACGCACCCGACGCGTTCGACGTGCTGGACCACATCCTGGCCCCGATGTATATCCGCGTCTTGTTCGGCATGGGCCCGCTCACCCCGGACTACATCGACGGGCTGGTCGACCGATTGCTGTGACCTCAACCCGGTTCCCGCGATCAGCCCTCGGACGCGGTGCCACGGCACCGTGAGGTGCTCGCCGACACGCGCCCGGCCCGCTCGGCACCCGGCCCTTGGCCGGCTCACGCGCGGCCTGGCTGAATCCGTCGGTCGGCGGGCCGTCGCCGCAGATCGGGGTGAAGTCGACGTCCAGGTGCGGGTCGTAGGCGTCGGGTTCGTCGGCGAGCTCGTGGGTGGAGTATCCGCCGAAGCGGCGGATGTGCTCGGTCAGGTACGGCGAGACCTGCGCCAGGTCCTCCGGGTCGACCTTCTCTCCTTCGCCCTGCAGCCGGCGGACGATCTCGGCGATGCCCAGCGCGTTGTGGGAGATGATCGCGTTGGCCAGCAGGGCGTTGAACTTCGCGGCCTTCTCCTGCTCGAGGGGATCGTTGTCGGCGAGCACGCCGCCGTTGCCGAAGCCGACCCACTTCGAGAAGTTGTTGAACGCCTCCACCTTGTTCGTCGCCGCCGTCACTCTGCGGCGCAGCGAGGCGTCGGAGAGGTAGCGCAGCAGCTGGATGGTACGGATGGCCCGTCCGACCTCGCGGAAGGCGGTGTAGGTGGCATTCTTGTTCGACCCGGAGCGCAGCCGGCGCAGCAGCAGCGTGGAGGAGATGGCGCCCTCGCGGACTCACCCCGACCGCACACTGCGCAACGTCCACGACGCGCTCGCGCCCGGCGGCCTGTTCGCCGTCGTCGAACTGGCTGGCCACCCCCACTTCCTGCCCGAAAACGCCCCCGAGGGCAGGCCCGGCCTGGAAGAGCGCGTCCACGCCGCCGCCAAGCAGAACACATGCCCCACCGCGGCGCCGACTGGGGCCCGATGCTGACCGCCGCCGGATTCACCGTCGAGGGCGAACGCACCATCGCCGTGAACCTCGAAGGCTCGCGCAGCGAAGCGATCGGCCGCTACGCCACCGGAGTCCTGCAGCGCATCCGCAGCGTCATCGCAGGCAGACTCTCCCCCGAGGACCTCACCGCGCTCGACCAGCTCCTCGACACCAGCAGCCCGCACAGCATCCTGCGCCGCGACGACCTGACGGTACGCACCGAGCGCACCGTCTGGGCCGCCCGCCGTATCTGACCACGGATGGTTCCTCCCGCAGGGCAGGCCCGCCTCCGAGCCCGCGGGCGGTGAATGACCGGGTACGCCTTTCGTCCCGCTGGTCAGCTGCACTTTGCGGCGAAGCCACCACCTGCACCGGACGTAGGCAGCGACTCAGTGGCTTCGGCCTGGATGTGGCTGGGGCGGCAACGCCCGGACCGGGGAGTCGGGCTGCGACAGGGCGTGGAGCAGCTGCCGGTTGTGCGCGGTCAATTGGTTCACAGCGCGGACGAGGTGCTCGACGTCGGTCCGCAGCTGGGCCAGCTCGGTGGCGTCCTTGGCGCGGAGCTCCTTCAGTTTGACGATCTGCTGGCGCAGACGGACCTCGGAGTGCGGCGTCTGCCCGCGCACCCTGACCTCTGCGTAGAAGTCGTTCTTGAGGTCGAGGTGGCGCTGGGTGAGCGCGTTGCGCGGGACGCCGGCTTCCTGGGCCAGGGCGACGATCGTCAGCGCGCCGTTGGAGTGCTGCGTGGTTCCCTGCAGGATGCGGTCCATGGCCGCGCGGATACGGTCGCGTTCGTCGGGTGCGGGGCTCATGCGGTGCCGTCCTGGAGGGTTGCACGGGTGCGGTGGTGGGCGTCGGCGAGGTCGCGCAGACGCTCGCCCAGCGGGCCGGGAACATGGCCTGCCTGCTGGTCAAGTGCCGTGGCGTGGCGCCGAAGGGCGGCGGCGTGCTCATCGGTGCGGGAGATGTTCGCGCAGGCGGGGACACACAGCCAGCGGGGTGCCTGATTGGTGGCGCAGAACCGGGTGCCGTCGGTCAGCGTCTGACGATCCGGTCGAGGACGGTGGCGATGCCGGACTTGACCGCGTCGCGGTGGTGGAGGGGTTCCGCGGGCAGTTCGCTGGTGGGGCGCACGCCCCGGTCGGCGAGGATGTAGAGCAGGCGCAGGGTGCGCAGGCAGTTGCTGATGTGAGCGGGCACCGGGGTGCTGATGCGGTCGGCCCCGAAGCGGTCGGCGATCGGATCCAGCCAGCCAACGGCGTCGCGCTCGCTCAGGTCGGTGCGGGTGAGGACCCGGGCGATCGCCCGAGCCAGGCGGTCGTCCTCCATCTGGTCGTAGACGTGGTCGGTGGGCGCCGTCAGCCGCGCGGCGGCGAGGTACAGCATCCGCACCGGCGCCACCTCGGGGTGGCAACCGAAGCTGGCAAGCAGGTCCGCGCCGTGTGCCACCGCGTGAAGCCAGCCGAGCGTTTCGTCGTGGCCGCGCAGATCCTGCTCCGCCGGGTACCAGTGCTCGAACGCGTCCACCCAGCCGGCCTTGAGGTCCCCCGCGGCCACCAGCATGTCGAGCACGAGAGGCGCGAAGGTGCGCGCCTCGACCCGCGGGTCGGTGAACCGGGTGGCCATCTCGTCCCCCAGCTCCAGCCGCCGGGACGTCCCGATCGCCCCGCGGTCGATCCAGGTCGCGAGGATGGTGTAGGGCGCGCCGTCCCGGACCAGTGGATCGGGATCTGCCAGGGCACGGGACAGCTCGCGGACGAGGTCGTCCATGGGCCGGTCAGCGGGCACGGCACAGTCGGCGGCCTCGACGCTCTTCCAGTCGGTCATGGCGGGCAGAATAGGTCCTTGCCGTTGCCGCACGCCTGCGAATTATGTCCAGGTATCCATCTCAACCCGTCAACTGCCTGACCGGACTCAGCAGTTCTGGCGTCTGTATCACCCTGCCGCCGAAGCCGGACAGGGTGATGCGCAGCGGCTCGGTCCAGCGCGTGATCGCCGCGGGTCCGTGACCGGCCGAAGCCAGACCACTGGTCACGCGGCGCTTTACTGGTGGGCTCGCGTATTCAACTGCCGCCAGTTGATCAATCTGGCTCCGGCATCACTACGGACCGTGACGCTCCTGGCGGGGGTCTGGGTGTGGAGCCCCCAACGTCGACGGGACATAGCACCGCGTCGTAATGGCGATGACCGGGCCGTGTTGGCGTCCTTATCCTCAGTGGGTGAGTCTGATCGAGGTGGTTCCTGGGCAGGTCGAGCTCGTCGTTCGGGGGGTGGGGTCGCAAGCGCCCTCTATCCGGTTGTTCGACTGGTCGCGGACAGATGAGTTCGAGGTCGTATTCGCCGTGGAGGCTGTCGATGACGGCCTGCGCGCACGGATCGGGGCGGTGACCGTGTCTGCCTGGGACGGTGCGGGATACCTGACCGAGTTTCTCGACGGTCTTGCGCGCGACTTCCGCGGTTGGGAGGGCGAGCGGTCTTGGGTCAACAACGAGCTGGTCGTGGCAGCGACGTTCGGTTCGGGCGGTCACGTGTGTCTGAGCTGGACCCTGCGAGCCGACGTCTTCTCCAGCGGCTGGGAGTGCACTGTGACGACCGTGATTGACGCTGGCGAAGAGCTGACGACTGTCGCCGCCGACGTGCAGGAATTCTTCCGCCAGGGGTAGCCGTCCCAGTGGCCCCGAAGCAAGCACTCATGCGCGCTCAGGCTCTCGGAACCGGAGGGCTCCCAACTTCGCTTGTTCCGCGAGGAACCCAGCCTGTTGGTGACCTTGCGTGATCTCCTGGAGCGTATCGGCTCCAGGTCCCTCCGGTCTCGTTGCGGAGGCGGCTGGTGGTCTTGTCGTGGTAGCCGAGAGCGTCCGCAACGACGGGGGCGGGGAGTTCGAGGAGTTGCTGCCGGATGGCGGCGCCGCGGGCGGCGGCGATCGGGATTCCGACCTTATTCAGGAGCGCGGACAGGTGGTTGGGGCCGACCGGCTGGCCGGTCCGGCGGCCGGGGAAGAGCCAGCGGGACGCCGGGTTGGTGGCGGTGTTCATGTTGCCGCGGTTGGTGATGTGCTCCAGCAGCACGGCGGCGACCGGCGCGGGAACGGGTGAGGGCGGCTCGCCGAGTCGTAGCAGCACGGCGTCGCCGTCGCGGATGACGTCGTCGATGGTGAGCCGGACGACGCGGCTCAGCGGTTGTGCGTAGAGGAGAACGATGACTCCGGCGACGCGGAGTCGTATCGGTATCTCCGTATCGGTCAGAAGCCTGCCCAGGGCAGTGAGACGTTCGTCTTCGCTCAGTGCGGGCCGACGGGAGATTTTCATCGCGAGGATGGCCAGGGAACGTCGGGAGTGCCGGCCCTGCATGGCCCAGTTGAGGAAGCCTCTCAGGCGGGTGCGGGCGTGCTCGGCGTTCTCGGCGAACCAGGCGTCGATGTCGATCTGGCCACATGACGCGAGGGTGGTGTTCCGCTCGCCGAGCCATTGCAGGAAGGCGGTTGCGTACTTGATCTGTTCGCTGGCGAAGCGGCGGATGCTGGGTGTGATGTGGCTCCGCTCGGCGCGGGCCCGAAGCCCGGGGAGGACGTGCCAGGTCGCGAAGAGCCTGATCGTCTTGGCGTGCTCGGGATCGGCGATGTCTGCCAGGTGGCCGGGAAGCCAGCGCTGAAAGGAACAGAGGTGCTTGTCGACCGCAGGCAGGACTCCGCATGCCATGTGGAGTTCTTCCAGGTGAGAGGCCGCTCGCCAGGGCTGGAGTTCGTGGAACGCGTCGTGGGTCAGCGGAATCTCGCCGAGACCGAGCCGACGAAGCAGCTGCGAGGCGTTTCCCAGCTGTCCGCGGCACATGTCCAGCCGGGCCAGTCCGCTTCCGGGCTTGTCCATCGTCACCAGCAGGTCGAACAGCGGGACCAGCGCGGGACGGACGCGGCCCGCGCCGTCGTCGAGGAGCGCGGTGAGGCGGTCGGTGAGCGTGCAGCGTTCGCAGAGCCGACCGCGCAGGAGCTTGCCCTCGAAGCCGCAGCGTGAGCAGTCGAAGGTCTGGGAGAAGCCGGCGCAGGTGGTGCAGATCGCAGCCCTGTCACCAGGACGGAGCCCAGGAAGGGCCCGGTCCTCGCCGCATCCCGGGCAGGTGCCTCGTGTCCGGACGGCGCGGTCCGAGCAGGTCCGGCAGACGTATCCGTCCGGCCAGGTGCCGGCCTTGTGCCTGCGGAGACCGCAGCGGCAACAATCGGCCATGAACCAGCGCTCGTACTGTTCGTCGGTGGCGTAGGGGCGGGTCATGCGTCGGGCAGGATGCGGGCCGCGCGGGGGCGGAGCTTCGCGACGTTCGCGGGCGAGGTGGGAAGGTCGCCGCTGGCGGTCTTGCGGACGCCGGCGTTCTCGGCGGTGGTGGCCACCAAGTCAGCCGGGGTGCAGGACAGGATGTCGCAGAGCGCGGCCATGACCTGCAACGACAGGCGTTCGGGGGTGCCGGAGACCAGGCGGTGGACCTGGGAGGCGGACAGGTCGATGCCGCGTTCGCGCAGCAGCGGCACCAGTTCGGTGGCCGTGAAGATCTGGTGCTGGGCCATGATCTCGCGCAGCCGCCAGGTGTATCCGACCTTGCGTTTCATGCTTGCCTCCCGGTCTGGGTCTGGAGGGCGGCGGCGATGGTGGAGTCCAGATGCCGCCGCAGGGTGCGGGTGCGGAAGTCCGAGGACACACAGGTGTAGAGCGAAGTGGTGCTGGCGTGCTCGTGACCGACCTGCTCCTGGACGAAGCGCGGGTCCCAGCCGTCCTCGATCAGGTGGGTGACGTAGGACCTGCGGAAGGAGTGGAAGTCGAGACCGTCGTCCAGGCCGAGAGCCTTGCGGTAGGCGATGAAGCGGGAATTGAGCCGCTGGCAGCCGATCCGCAGCCCCCGCTCGGAGGGCCAGGCCGCCGGGTTGTTGTCGGTGCCGAACAGCGGGCGGACCTCGGTGAACCACTCGTCCAGGACGTCCGGGGTCCAGTCGAAGACGGTCAGCACCCCACGGCGTTTGGGAGGCGAGCCCTTCTTGGCCTTGCCGAACCGGACCTGGCAGCGGCCGTACTCGCCGAACTCGCCGCCGTGCGGGTTGCGGCCGAAGTCGGCGGCGTCGAGCATCCGTGTCTCGTTGCGCCGCGTCCCGAAGGCGTAGGCGGTCTTGAACAGCGTCGCGTCGCGGAAGGCGGGCAGCCAGCCCTTGCGGCCGAAGGCCCGGATGCGGGCGACCTCGTCGTCGCAGTGCGCGAAGAAGGCGTGCAGCTCGGCCTTGGTGAACGCGCGCTTCTTGGCGTCCGCCTCGTTGTCCTGGACATGCACCGCGGTGTTCCACTCGTGCACCACCTGAACCGGGTGGGTCCCGAACCGCTCCTCGCAGGTGGCCGTCGACTCGTAGAGCGGATCGGTGATGAAGTGGCAGAACGCCCGCACGGCCTCCGAGTACGAGCGGATCGTGGAGCGCTTCAGGTCCCGCAGCGAACGTAGGTCACCGAGCCACTCGTCAACCATCGCCGGCGTCCAGAGCCAGGGATAGGTGTTCACATAGGCCGCGAACGCCTTGACCGTGTTCTCCCGGCCTTCGACGGTCGTTCGGGCCAGATTCCGGGCGAGCTGCTGGTTGGCGAACCCGGTCAGCATCGCCGTGAGGACCTGTTCCTCCGGCCGCAGCAAGGCGACCCCGTCGACCAGATGCAGCCCAGCCACCCCCGGTATCGAACCGTTGAGCGACGGCTTCACCACCCTCCGCGACTCGCATCAGATGCGAGAAAACCGCATCCTATGCGAGTCGGCGGTGGAGCCCCAGCTCAGCCCCCTGCACGAGCCGCCACGAGGCCCGAGGGGCGGGTATCGTCGCCAGCGGAGTCCACGATCAAGTCCGCAGGTACACACCGCGATTGCCCTCGTTCCCCAGGCACATTCACAAACCGTCGCGAGTTCGCATCCGATGCAATTGGCGGCGGTCGAACAACGGAACAGCGGTTGGCGCTAAGGGTTGATCTCGCCGTCTAGCACAGCGTCCAACGGCCCTGCCGAGGTTCGGCAAAGCTCGGTTGAGCAGCGGCGGGGTCCGAGGGCCCCGGCCGCGTGCCCGCCGGGATGGTGTGTCAGAGCACAGCGAGTCGGTCCACCAGGAGTTCCACCCTCTGCTCGGCGCACTCCGGCGGCAGCCGTCCCGCCCGGGTCAGGGTCGCGATGCCGTGCAAGCACGCCCAGAACACCTCGGTGAACAGCCCCGGGTCGACGCCGTCCCCGGCGAGCTCGCCGAGGCTCTCCATCAGCGCGGCGAAGGCGTCCTTCAGCGGCTCCGGGGTGTCCTCGTCCGCGAACGCCAGACCGCCGTCGAGCTGGAACATGGCGTCGTAGACCGCCGGGTTGCGTTCGGCGAAGTCGAGGTACGCGCGGGCGAGGGCGGCGACCCGCTCGCGCGGGCCGTCCGCGGCGCTGCGGGCCGCGGCCCGCAGCGCCGCGGCCATCTCGGCGGCGCCTTCGAGGGCGACGGCGCCGATGATCTCGCGCTTGCCGCGGAAGTGGCTGTAGAGGACGGGCTGGCTGTATTCGATGCGCTCCGCCAGCCGGCGCGTGGTGACCGCGTCCCAGCCCTGCTGCTCGGCGAGTTCACGGGCCGTCGCCACGATGAGGCGCTCGCGGACCGCCCGTTCGCGTGCCTTGCGTTCCTGTACCGACATAACTCGAATCCTAGCATCGCTAGACAGGCAAGCGGCAGTAGTACTAGCGTTGCCCACATCAACTAGCAGTGCTAGATCCCGGGAGGGGCAACATGCTCAGCGCACTCGAGGTCATCACCACCGTGGTCGTCGGCCTGATGGTGGGAGTGGAGTTCTCCGTCGCCTTCGTCATGAACCCGATCTTCAACGCCCTCCCGGAGGACAGCAACCAGCTGGCCCACTCCCACGGGGGCCGGATGCTCGGCGCCGTGATGCCGTTCTGGTACATCGGCTCACTCGTCCTCGTCGGCATCTGGGCCGTCGCCGGATGGCACCACCACGGCACCGGCCTCGTCGTCACCGCCGCCGCGCTGCTGGTCGTCAGCGTGATCATGTCGATCCTGCTGCTCGTCCCGATCAACAACCAGAACAAGAACTGGACCCCCGACAACCGGCCCGACGACTGGAAGGAGCAGATGAACCGTTGGGACCGCTACCACTACGTCCGCGTCGCCGTCATCATCGCCGCCTTCGCCCTTCTGGTCGCCGCCCTCGCCTGATACCAAAGCCGCCCCGACATGCACTGGTTCACCCCTGTATGTCGACAGCTTTCGCCCCGTCGGGGTGAGCCCGACAGGGCTTCGGATTTCTGACCCCGCGGGCCGACGCCGCGCCGGTGGCGCACAATCACCACTCCCCGGGCGGCAGGTGGCCACCGAAATCCCGACATTCGGGAATGCAGCTGCCGCTCAGATCCCACAACTGCGATCCCGACAAGCTACGCCCCTCGATCAGCCGCGTCCGCGCGGCCTGATCAGGCCCCACACGACTCAGCAAGCTCCACGAAGCTCACCAAGTTGGCGAAGACTCGCAAGGAGAAGAACAATGTCGCTGAAGAAGATCAACACCGTCCTGGCCGCCGCCTTCATCCTCTTCATCCTCTGGTTCGGGATGGAGTTCATCCTGAGCCCGGAGACGACGGCGCCGGGCTTTGGCCTGCCGAGCTGGCCGTCCGGCGACGGCGACGGCTTCCTGATCATCAAGGGAATCCACGACGTCGTCTTGGCCCTGGTCCTGGGCATCCTGCTGGTGACGGGCCACCGCCGGGCGCTGGGCTGGGTGCTGCTGGTGGAGGCCCTCGCCGCGTACGGCGACATGACCACCGTGCCGGCCCACCACGGCTCCGTGGCCACCGCGCTCGGCGTCCACGGCCTGACCGCGACACTGATGGTGGTCAACGGGCTGCTGATAATGCGCGAGACCCGCAAGGTCGCGGCCGCTCCGGCAACGCCCGCCCCGCAGCCCGCCTAACGCCACCTCGGCGCGTGTCGGTATTCACCTGTCAGCGCCCGCCGGGAAAGGCGAGGCGCACGATTTTCTTCCAGTGGGCGGCGGCCTGGTCCCGTTTCTCCGGGATGGCGCAGCGCGGCCCCCTGCCCCGATTCTCATAAACGGTCCTTTTCCCGAGTAAGACCAAAAAGGACCGCGCGGAGATCACGAAGTGCCGGTTCGGTTCGCAGAACTCGTTCTCACTCAAAGGCGGGTTCGTGGTACTGTCCGTCGGCTCCACACGTGACGTCGGCGGGTGCGGGTGTGGTCGGCCGCTGATCTCGGACTGTGCTGCTCGGCGGAGCGGTGGTCTTGTTGTCGCTGGACGACGAGCAGGCGGTAAGTGTGGCGAGCAGGCCGGCCGCGGCGGCGGCCTTGGTGATGCGAGTATGCATGGTTCCCCCGGCGTGGTGATGAAGGGGCATCGTGCCATCCGTGCGGATATGACGCGAGGGAAACGTGAAGGCCCGCCGCATTGGGCGGATCGTTCTTTGTCTGGGCATGCCGGTCGTGGGGTCAGCGCAGGGACAGGTCTCAGAGCCACTCGTCGAACACGTACGTCACTGCCTGCCGTGTCAGTTCTTCCTCGATCAAGCGCTGTCGAGGTCCACTCGGCGCAGGCTGCGATGTTGCCTTCGGCATATACACCCACCAGATAGGGCTGCCGCCGGGGAGCGAGGCTAATCCTCCGAATCGCATGTCTCCGGCAAACCAAATCAATGCTCGCCCATCCGTCATACCGATCCATACGGCGTCAGGTATGGCTGAGTGGAACTCGCGAGCCACACCCCCGTCGGGATCGAGCAGAAGCAGTCGTTTGGTCTGCTGCCCAGGGATGGCTTCTACGCGGCATGGCCATGCTTGCCAGGGGCTTGCCAGCACTGCCGGAATCTTTTCTTCCAGTTCGACTATTGCGGCCTTCTCCGGTCTCGTAGCGGCGGTGTTCCAAATTATCGCCAAGATTACGCCGAGTACGCCTATGAGGAATGGAGTAGATGAGTCTTTGACGCTGGCGTAGATAAAGCACACGATGAAAAAGAAAGTGGGGCCTGCATAGCCAAAAGTAACGGCGGCCAAGGCCGCCTTTGCTGCCTCTAGTGCTCGCTCTGTCTCCGGTCGCACGGTTGCTGTCAGTTCAGCAGCGGGCCGTGACGTGACCTGGTACCCGAACTCTTCCGCCAGCACAGCGCCCCCCGTGGTATTTCATGACCTGTGGAGCCATTGAACCGCCAAAGCCCCTGTCTCCGGCAGGGGTTGAACAGGCCAGAGGTGAGGCCCCGCCCGGGGGGGATGTTCGGGCGGGGCGTCCGAGTAGCGCCGCAGCCATGAAGCGCTAATTGGGACGCGTCCACGGTATGGGCGAGGGTCAGAAGTCGGGGCAGAGGTACGTGTGTACGGCCGCGTTGATCTTTTCGCCGGTCTCAGGGGTGGCGATGTCGGGGAGCGGGTCTGTCAAACGAGCGGCTCTGTTCCGTAGTCGGTGGTGACGGCAGGTAACGAGCGTCGTTGACGTTGTATGCGAGATGCCAACTCCCTTGTGGCAACGTTGTTTTCAGGGCTATCGGCACTGGTCATCGATGATGTGCCGGACGACGACGAGGTGATCCGGGTCTTGGCCCGGACCAGGGATGTTCCCTTTCCCTGCCCGATGTGCGGGGTGCCGACGGGGAAGGTGCACGGATACCATGTCCGGACGGTTGCGGATGTGCCGGTCGATGGCCGCCGGGTCGTGGTCAACGTCCGGGTACGACGTCTGGTCTGCCCGGTCCTGGGCTGCCGGCGGCAGACCTTCCGCGAGCAGGTCCCTGGGCTGATCGAGCGCCTTCAGCGCCGTACCACGCGTCTGACCAGCCAGGTCTCGGGGGTGGTCAAGGAGTTATGCGGCCGGGCGGCCGCCCGGCTCACCCGGATACTGGCCGTGCCCGTCTCGTTCGCCACCGCCCTGCGGGTGCTGCGGGGAATCCCCCCGCCGGCGGTGCGGATCCCGCGGGTGATCGGGGTCGATGACTTCGCCCTGCGCCGCCGTCACCGCTACGCCACGATCATCATCGACGCCGAAACAGGCGAGCGCATCGATGTCCTGCCCGACCGCGAAGCCGCCACATTGGAGGCATGGCTGCGAGGGAAGAAAAGGGATCGAAGTCGTGTGCCGGGACGGCTCGGCCACCTACGCCGAGGCGATCCGCCGGGCCCTGCCTGACGCGGTGCAGGTCAGCGACCGCTGGCATCTGTGGCGGAACCTGTGCGACAAAGTCCTGGCCGAGGTCCGCGCCCACGCTCCCTGCTGGGCCGCCGTCAACCCGCCCCGGCCCGGCGGCGTCCGCGAGCAGACCACCCGCGAACGCTGGCACAAAGTCCACGCCCTCCTCGACTCCGGCGTCGGCCTGCTCGACTGCTCCCGCAGACTGAACCTCGCCCTGAACACCGTCAAGCGCTACGCCCGCATCCCGAACCGCCCACGGATCGCACCGCCCCCCACTACCGGCCCACCCTGGTCGACCCCTACCGCGACCACCTGCGCCGGCGCCGGTCCGACAACCCGGCTGTTCCCGTCACGCACCTCCTGCACGAAATCAGGGAACTGGGCTATACCGGCAGCGCCAACCTGCTGGTCCGCTACCTCAATCAGGGCCGCGCCGAAGGCGACCGTCCTGTGACGACCCCCCGCCACCTCGCCCGGCTCCTGCTCACCCACCCCGAGCACCTGTGGACCAGAGACACCGACCTGCTCGGCCTCCTCACCGCAGCGTGCCCGGAGATGACCGCACTCGCCCGGCTCACCGGCGAGTTCGCCGCGCTCCTGGCCCCGGCCCAGGCCAACGACGACAAGCTCACCCAGTGGATCGCCACGGTCCGCACCGCCGGCCTGCCCCACCTGCACAGCTTCTGCAACGGCCTCGAACTCGACCGCGCCGCCGTGAACGCCGGCCTCACCCTGCCCCACCACAACGGCCGGACAGAAGGCGTCAATACCCGAACCAAGAAGATCACGCGGCAGATGCACGGCCGAGCAGAATTCGACCTCCTCCGTCACCGCATCCTCCTGCAATAAGGAGAACGCACCGTCACCACCGACTACGGAACAGAGCCGAACGATTCACAGTCCCGGACCAGGCCGAAGCCGGTCATCTCGCTGACACGAACTCAACCTGACCGCGACCGCGTAGCGCGTCGGCCCACCTGCCGGTCCGCGCAGGACGACCGTCCCAGCCTCAACGCCGCCATCAGCGAGACGGAAACTGGCGCCTGAACACGCGCCACGAGACCGTAGGCACTTCTGGGCGGCACACCTTGCACAGCCGATAGTCCGAGCCCCCACGCGGCCGGGCTGCGACCCACTCCCGTGCTTCGGCTGGCGTCATGATGTCGAGCAAGAGGTGAGCGCTGTACCTCCTGGCTGCGGTCACGCTGTTGTAGTCGTGATCCTCGTGCGCCCATTTCTGGAGTGCGAGGTCGTATGCATGCCCTTCCAGGCGAGCGCGTTCGGTCGGCATCTCCCGCCGGACACGCCAGCCGCCCCGCTCCCGTACCCGTGTGGTGGCCGTGGGGTATCGCCAGAGGCTCATCGCCCTGCTCAGCTGTCGAACCAGACGACGAGTCTGACCGCCTCGTTCCCGTGCAGGCGCCTCTACGACCAAGGGGCGGTCGGTGTGCCGTCCGGGTTCAACCCGTACGGCCACAAGCGCTCGACTACGGTGTTGTCCGAAAAGGGTAAGCCGGATATTGAAGCTCTGCTGGCGTCTACGTCGGCGTCGATGACTCGCCGCAGCAGGGCTTCGGCTTCCTCCCGGTACCCGGCCTCCTCGCGCAGATCAGCCAGCCGGAGCAGGACATCGGAGGAGCGTGCGCCGGCGTCGACGGCCCGCTGCAGCAGGGTTGCGGCGCTCTGCCGGTACCCGGCTCGCTGCCGCAGCTCGGCCACCCGGACCAGGACGCCGGTATCTCCTGCGTCGGCAGCCCGCTGTGCCAGGGCATCGGCCCCCAGCCAGTTCCCGCCCTCCTCCCGCAGCTCGGCCAGCCGGAGTAGGACGCCGGCGTCGCCGACATCGAGCGCGCGCCGCAGCAGGGCATCTGCCCCCAGCCAGTCCCCGGCGCGCTGCCGCACCTCGGCCAACCGGGCCAGCACGCTGGCATCTCCTGCGTCGGCGGCCCGCTGTGCCAGGGCTTCGGCCCCCTCCCGGTCCCAGGATGCCTCCCGCCGCTCGGCTAACTGGCGCAGGACGCTGGCGTCGCCGACGTCGATGGCCCGCTGTGCCAGGGCTTCGGCGCCGTCCCGGTCCCTGGCGTCCTCCCGCAGCTCGGCCAGTCGCAGCAGGGCTTTGGTATCTCCTGCGTCGGCGGCCCGCCGCAGCAGGGCTTCGGCGCCCTCCCGGTCCCTGGCGTCCTCCCGCAGCTCGGCCAGCCGCAGCAGGGCTTTGGTATCTCCTGCGTCGATGGCCCGCCGCAGCAGGGCTTCGGCTTCCTCCCACTCCCCTGCCTTCTCCCGCAGCTCGGCCAGCCGCAGCACGGCTTTGGTATCTCCTGCGTCGGCGGCCCACCGCAGCAGGGCTTCGGCCCCCTGCCGGTCCCCGGCGTAATTTCTCAGCCTCGGCTCGACCAGCCGCAGCAGGACGCCGATGGAGTCGGCGTCCGCGTCGAGGGCTCGCCGCAGCAGGGCTTCGGCTTCCTCCCACTCCCCTGCCTTCTCCCGCAGCTCGGCCAGCCGCAGCAGGGCTGTGGTATCTCCTGCGTCGGCGGCCCGCCGCAGCAGGGCTTCGGCCCCGTCCCGATTCCCGGCCTCCTGCCGCAGATCGGCCAGCCAGAGCAGGTCACTGACGTCGACGGCGTCGGCGTCGGCGGCCCGCCACAGCAGGGCTTCCGCTTCCTCCCAGTCCCCGGCCTCCTGCCGCAGATGGGCCAGCCAGCGCAGGGATTCTCTGGTATCGCCGGCGTCGAAAGCCCGCCGCAGCAGGGCTTCGGCCCCCTGCCGGTCCCCGGCATGCAACTGCCCCTGGGCCAGGTAGTGCAGGGCTTCGGTGGACCCGGCGTCGGCGGCCCGTTGTCTGAGGTGGTGGGCCCATTGAGGAAATTTCATCCTGATTTCGCTGGTCACGGGCCTGGTGTGAGCTTGTAGTGGGGTACTCGTGCTGGCCAGGACATGATCGGCAGAGGGAGATCGTCTGTCACCTCTGCACTTCGCTGTTCGCCAGGACGAGTAGGGCCCGCAGGAGGGTGGTCGCGTGGCGGGTGTTCATACGGACCTTGCTGAGGAATCGCCAGGTCTTCAGGTTTGCGAAGCCGTGCTCGACGGCGGCGCGTTCACGGCTGAGCAGGCGGTTGGCCTCCTTCTCGGCGTCGGTGAGCCGGTGGTTGCGGGTGGCCTTGCGGCCGGTGATGATCACCGGGTTGTCAGGGTCGTCGTCCAGGCCGACGAAGCCGAGGTCGGCCAGGGCCCCGAGTTTGGCCTCGCGGAGATGCTCGGTGAGCTTGCTGTGGCGGGCGGTGGTGATCTCGCTGGACCGCCCGGGCTTGGCCGCGGAGATCCAGATCAGGTTGCCCTTCTCGTCGGTGAGCGCAAGAAACAGCAGGCCATGGGACTTGTGTTTCCCGCTGTAGTTCTTGCGGTTCTCTGTCCCGGTGCGGCGGCGGGTGCGCACGAGAGTGCCGTCCAGCAGGACGACCACCCCGCCATCGTCGGCGATCTTCTTCAGGGCCCGGTCCAGGCGCGGGGCGCGGGCAGAGAGCAGGCCGATCACTTCGATCACCCATCGGCGCACGGTCGAGGCGGAGACGTCGTTGCCGCCGGCCATGTCCAGAAGGCGCTGGTCATGACGGAGAACGGCGAGCACGATGATCGCTTGGGTTCCCGGGGTGACCTTGCGCCAGCGGGTGCCCAGCCTCTTGCGCTGCTTGCGTATCAGGTCGGCGACGAGGTCGATGGTCGACTTCGACACCGGAAGGCGAACCTGGTAGACAGCATCCTGAGAGCCCTCGGCGGGCTGGTTGTTCTTCACAAAACACGCCAACTCCCGCCGGGGGCCCTCGCGTTGTGGCAGGAATCGGCCACTTTGCGGCCGGATGCCGGGCTGGTGTCAGCGCGGTCCGTAGCGGCCTGACGGGGTGCGGTGCAGCCAGCCCCGGTCCGCGAGCCGCCTCAGCTTGCCCCGCATCGCCTCGGTCTGCGCGGGCAGCACGCCCAGCCCCAGCTTCTCGCACACCTCTCGGGTCTTGACCGGCCCGTCGGACGCACCCGCGACCACCTGCACAATCCGCTGATAGTCGGCGGGCAGCACCTCTTCGCTCATCCCCTCGACGCGGTGCGGCACGAGCAGCATCCCGCCGGCTCCCGACGCTTGCGTCGCCGGCGGATCCGGCTCCACCGGATCGGGCTCCACCACCGGATCGTCCCGCCTGCCGCCGTCCGTCGCCTCGGCGTACTGGCCGAACACCACCTCCGCGGCCTCCAGCCGGGCCACCTCGACATCGATCTCGGCGAGCTCCTTACGCAGCCGCTCGGCGCGGTCGGCCAGCAGGACCCGCCGTTCCACCGTCCATGTCAGTACATCCACCATGAACTTCCCCTCCCCGGGCCGGATCTTCCTGCCGGACCCTACGAGGAGACAACCGCCCGTACGGCGACTTCCGCGAACGAGGCCCGTGGCAATCGATCACCTGCTACCGATCATGTTCCAGACCAGCCCGAGTACCCCGCCATCGACTCACGCCAGCCCCGTGACCTGCGAAATCAGGATGGAAATTGATCATTCTTCTTTCACCGCATGTGGGCCCCTACTCGGGTGCCCTCAGCTCAGGCACAGGGATCTTCTCTTGGGGCGAGGGCTCAACGACCTTTCCGAGCGCCCGCGATGGGAGGATCACCGTGCCACCACACCGTATCGAGGAGAGTCCAAGGTGCCGTCCGCCGAGCTGAAACACACGTTCCGGATCGCAGCGCCGCCTGAGGAGGTCTTCGCGCACTTGGCCGAACCGTCGCATTACGTCGGCCTGTCGCCGCTCCTCGTCGCCGTCCGCGACGTGCGCCGCAGCGGCGGGACCATGCACTACACGGCCGTGGAGCGCTTTCGGTTCCTCGGCGTCCTACGGCACGACAACATCATCGACGTCACGCTCGTCGCCGTGTCGGACGGTCTTCCGCAGTCCGCCGAGATATCCGGCGAGGTCCGCAGCCCCGGCCGGGTCCACATGAGCTACCGCTTCACCATCGACCGCCATGAGGCCGGCTGCGTCGTCACCGACACGCTGCACCTGCGGACGCCCCCGGGCCTGCTCCGCTTCGCCGCCTCCCAGGCGGGGGCGGTCCAGCAGGCCCGGGCCCGTGTTCTGACGGCCCGCCTGGCGCGGCCGGCTTGACGTCGTGCCCATCGACGTGGGTGCCTGATGCAACCTGTGCGCTCAACGGCACCGGTCGGGTGGCGGACCTGACCGGGCATTCGCCGGAGCAATCCGGGTTCCCACCTGCCTCGGGCAGCCCGGCCGCGCGCACAGGACCACGTCGAGTTTTCGACATGTCAAGAACGCGACATTGGAAACGATTGATCCGCTACGGAGGCGCGGGCTTGGATCTCCGGTCGTGAACAGACAATCCATCACCGCAGCGGCCGCCCTCCTGCTGCTGCCACTCGCCGTGCCCGGCAGCCTTGCACATGCAGCCACGGACGATCGGTCCGGGCCGTCCGTAACCCGCATCATCACGCTCGACAGTGCGCCGGCCTCGCAGCGATCCTCTCCCAAGGAACGTGCCGCGGCGCGCCACGCCGCCGACGACTCCCAGCGGGAGCTGGTCGATGCCGCGGGGCACGCAGGGATTCCACTGACCGTCCACCGCCATTATCACAACGTCGTCAACGGCCTGGTGGTAAAGGTCCCCGCGGCGCAGGCCGACCGGCTCACTGCGCTGCCCGGCGTGGCCTCCGTCTCAAAGCCGGTGGTGTACGAAGCGCCGGAGAAGCCCACCCCGGTCTCCGAGGACGTCCTGGGCGCGAAGGGCGAGCGCAGCAGCAACGTGCTCTCACTCGCCGTCGACAACCTCGTGGCCTCCGGTACTCCCACCGTCGTTTCCGTCGGCAACGGCTACGCGCGTCCGTTCAACGTCGCGGCACCGGCCGTCGCCAACGGCGCGATAGCCGTGGGCAGCACCTACAGCAACCGCTACCCGTACCTGGCCTTCACCCTCGACGACGGCTCCATCACCCCCGTTCCGTACCAGGACTCCGGGCGCGCCCCGGCCGCGCCCGCGACGGGCAGCAGCCCGATCACGCCCATGGCCTCCCCCCGGTAACCGCATGCTCAGGAGTCTTGCAGCCGGCGCATGGAGCGGGGGCGCAGCATGGCCGGCCCCCGCTCCGTGGCCGCGTGCTACGTTCGCGTCATCGGACGACCAGGGGCACGTGGTGACGGAAGCAGGCAAGCCGCAGCCGACATCGCGGGCGCGGCTACGGAGGCAGCCTCAGCAGGCGCGCAGCCGGGCCCGGGTCGAGGCCATCCTCGCCGCAGCCGACCGGATCCTGTCTCAGGAGGGGTACGAGGCGCTGACGATGCGGCGGATCGCCGAGGAGGCGGGCGCGCCGGTCGGCAGCATCTACCAGTTCTACGCGGACAAGAGCGCCGTCGTGGACGCGCTGGGCCAGCGGTACCTCGATGCCTTCAAGGCCGCCATCGACGAACTCGTCGAGCGTACCGTCGAGGGCGAACTGACCGACCCGGTCGGCATGATGGTCGGCGTCTACGCCAAGCTCTTCCGGTCCCAGGCGGGCGGCATGGCTCTGTGGGCCGGGCGGCACCTCAGTCCCGAGCTCGCGCGGGCCGACGAGGCGAGCAACACACACATCGCCGAGGGCCTGCAGCGCATCGTGGAGCACCTGACCGGCGGGCCCGGCGGTCACCAGGCGCAGCGGGCAACGCGGATGGTGGTGTGGGCGGCTAACGCCGTGCTGCACGAAGTGTTCAAGAGCGACGGCGAGCCGGACCTGGAAACCGTGGACGAGCTCAAGCGGATGCTGAACGCCTACTGGGAGGACCTGCGCGGCCGGCTGACGGCCGCGGAAGGGTGAACTGAGGCGTTCAGCAGCTCGCCGGGCCTCGGGCCGCAGGCCCGGACTGTCGGGCCGGCCGGTACCGCCGCTGCCCAGCCCGCACCCTGGGCGTCGTGACACGGGCAATCATCCCGGCCAGGCCCTGCCCGGCAACTCGCGCCGGCCGAGCCCAGCCAACCGAGGTCCCCTGCCGGGGGCCGACTCCGGGGGCTCGCCGAGCCGGCCACCGAGGTCTGCCACCATCCGAGGTCCGCCGCCGCGGACCGTGGTTTCGGCCTCGACGCTCGCCCCAGGTCCCGGCCAACGCTGCTTCTGCCCGAGCCGCACCCCTCCCCGCCCCGCCCCGCCGGCCAGGTCGTGGCCAGGCCCGACCCATAGAATGTGAACGATAGTTCATGTTATGGTGCGGCCCACCTTGGACGGCGTGCCCCGGTCACGAACAGCCGCTGCTGCTGGGGAATTATCCCGACCTGTCGGCCTACGGCATGACCGACCCGAGCTGGGGAGGAGTGGTGCGCGATGGCGATCTCGCCACGATGGCCGCACCGCTGGACGGGCTGGGCGTCAACTACTACAACCCCACCTGGGTCACCGCCCCGGCCGATCCTGCCGCCGCCGCGCTGCCCTTCGACCTGACCGAGCCCGCGGAGCCGTACGAGCGAACCGCGTTCGACTGGCCGGTGGTCCCCGATGGGCTCACGGAGCTGCTCACCGGCCTCAAGGCCCGCTACGGCAACAACCTTCCACCGGTGTGGATCACCGAGAACGGCTGCTCGCAGCCGGCCGGGCTGCACGACCAGGCGCGCATCGAGTACCTCGCCGGACACATCACCGCGGTCGCCCGCGCCGTGTCCCGCGGGGTGGACGTGCGCGGCTACTTCACCTGGTCGTTGCTCGACAACTTCGAGTGGGCCGAGGGCTATCACCAGCGCTTCGGTCTGGTCGAGGTCGAGGTCGACTTCACCACCCGACGTCGCACGCCCCGGGCGAGCTTCGAGTGGTACCGCGACCTGATCGCCTCCCAGCGGTCCTGAGCGACGGAGCCGTCATGTCCCACGCCTCCGCAGGGGACGACGCCGTCGTCTTCGCCCAGCCCACCGTCCCGGTCAGGGCCGACTGGACGGTGAACCTCTCGCTGGCCACGCTCGCCGTCTTCATGGCGTTCATGACCCCCATTCAGATCCTGTTGCCACTCCAGTTGGAGCACATCGACCCGCACGGCAAGAACGATGCGCTCTCGCTCGTCACCGGCCTCGGCGCGCTCGTCGCGGTGCTTGCGAACCCGCTCGCCGGCGCCTGGTCGGACCGCACCACGAGCCGGTTCGGCCGCCGCCGGCCCTGGATTCTCGGCGGCGCCCTCGCCGGGGCAGGGGGGTTGTCGGTCACCGCCACCCAGCACACCGTGGCCGGGGTCGCCGTCGGCTGGTGCCTCGCGCAGGCAGGCCTGAACGCGATGCTGGCCGGGGTCACCACCCCGATCGCCGACCGTGTACCGCTCACCCAACGCGCTCAGGTCTCCGGCTGGACCGGCCTCATGCAGTCTTTCGGCCTCGTCCTCGGCGCGCTGATCACCACACTGCTGATCACCGGTGTCCGCTCCGGCTACGGCACCCTCGCCGTGCTCACCGTCGCACTCGCCCTCCCCTTCGTGCTGCGCCACTCCGAGCCGCCCCTGCCCCGGGCACTGCGCCCCACCTTCGACGCCCGCGCCTTCGCCCGCTCGCTCTGGGTGAGTCCCCGGCAGCACCCCGACTTCGGCTGGGCCTGGCTCACCCGATTCCTGATCAACCTCGGCAACACCCTCGGCACCCTCTACCTGTTCTACTTCCTCGCCGACGCCGTCCACTACGGCGACCCCGGCACCGGCGTACTGATCCTCACGGTGGTTTACACCCTCTGCGCCGCACTCACGGCCATCCCCGCCGGTGTCCTGTCCGACCGCGTTGGACGCCGCAAGGTCTTCGTCGTCCTCTGTTCGCTGGTCATGGCCGCAGCGGCAGTGCCGCTCGCCCTGCTCCACACCTGGCCGTCCGCCCTCGCCGCCGCGGCCGTGCTCGGCGCGGGTTACGGCATCTACCTCGCCGTCGACCAGGCCCTGGTCACCCAAGTCCTGCCCGAGGCCGCCGACCGCGCCAAAGACCTCGGCGTCATCAACATCGCCAACTCCGGCCCGCAGGTCCTCGCCCCCGCCCTCGCCTCGCCGATCATCGCCCACCTCTGCGGCTACACCGGCCTCTACACCACCGCGGCCCTGGTCATCCTCATCGGCGGTCTCCTCGTCAACCGCATCCGCAGCGTGGCCTGACGAATGGCCGGGCGGGCGGGCCTGTCCGGCCGGGCCACTCGACTCTCGACACTCGATCAACCCTCAAATGACCGCAGTTGAAGACAAGTTCACCAAAGCTGAGAATTCCTCATGTTTTTCGGCCCGGACCGTTGACTCCGCCGACGGTGGTCGCGATTCTGAAAACCCATCAGTAACTTGAGTGCACATGTCAATCAAAGTGAGTGATGACCATGGCTCAACCTCCGCGCCGCAAACTCAGATCCCTCACGGTGGTGTCACTGCTCCTCGCCGTGATGTCCCTGGTCCTCGGCCCGATGCCCAGCTCCGCGGCGGAGCCCGACCCCGGCTGGTGGACCCCGACCGCGCGGCCCACGCCCGACGCGCAGATCGGCGTCACGGGCGAGCCCTTCAAGGGCACCGACGCCCAGGGGCGTGTAAGGGGCTTCGTCGACGCCCACGACCACATCATGTCCAACGAGGGCTTCGGCGGCCGGCTGATCTGCGGCAAGCCGTTCTCGGAGCAGGGCGTCGCCGACGCGCTCAAGGACTGCCCCGAGCACTACCCCGACGGCACGGGCGCCGTCTTCGACTTCATCACCAAGGGCGACGGGAAGCACGACCCCAACGGGTGGCCCACGTTCAAGGACTGGCCCGCCCACGACTCGCTGACCCACCAACAGAACTACTACGCCTGGATCGAGCGGGCCTGGCGCGGCGGCCAGCGGGTGCTGGTCAACGACCTGGTCACCAACGGCGTGATCTGCTCGGTCTACTTCTTCAAGGACCGCAGCTGCGACGAGATGACCGCCATCCGTCTTGAGGCGCAGAAGACGTACGACATGCAGGCCTTCATCGACAAGATGTACGGCGGCCCGGGCAAGGGCTGGTTCCGGATCGTCACCGACAGCGCGCAGGCCCGCGAGGTCATCAAGCAGGGCAAGCTGGCCGTCGTCCTGGGGGTCGAGACCTCCGAGCCGTTCGGCTGCAAGCAGATCCTGGACGTCGCGCAGTGCAGCAAGGAGGACATCGACCGCGGCCTGGACGAGCTGCACCAACTGGGCGTGCGCAGCATGTTCCTGTGTCACAAGTTCGACAACGCCCTGTGCGGGGTGCGCTACGACTCCGGCGCCCTCGGTACGGCCATCAACGTGGGCCAGTTCCTGTCGACCGGCACCTTCTGGAAGACGGAGACCTGCCGCGGCCCGCAGCACGACAACCCCATCGGCAACGCGAAGGCACCCGGGGCGGAGAAGCAGCTGCCGGCGGGGGTGGCCGTCCCCTCGTACGCCTCGGACGCGCAGTGCAACACCCGCGGGCTGACCGACCTCGGAGCGTACGCGGTGCGCGGCATGATGCAACGTCACATGATGCTGGAACTCGACCACATGAGCGTCAAGGCCGCGGGTCAGGCCTTCGACATCATGGAGTCGGAGTCGTACCCGGGCGCCATCTCCTCGCACAGCTGGATGGACCTGGGCTGGACCGAGCGGCTCTACAAGCTCGGCGGGTTCGCCGCCCAGTACATGAGCGGCTCCGAGGCGTTCAGCGCGGAGGCCAAGCGCACGGACGCGCTGCGTGAGAAGTACAAGGTCGGCTACGGATACGGCACCGACATGAACGGTGTCGGCGGCTGGCCGGCCCCGCGGGGCGGGGACACCCCGAACCCGGTCAAGTACCCCTTCCGCAGCACGGACGGCGGCTCGGTGATCGACAAGCAGACCGCCGGCGAACGCACATGGGACTTCAACACCGATGGCGCCGCGCACTACGGCATGGTCCCGGACTGGATCGAGGACATCCGGATCGTCGGCGGCCAGGGAGTCGTGGACGACCTCTTCTCGGGCGCCGAGTCCTACCTCCGCACCTGGGGCAACACCGAGCAGCACACGTCCGGGGCGAACCTGGCCTCGGGCGCAACCGCCTCGGCGTCCTCGTCGGAATGGTGGAACCCATTCGTCAGCTTCGCGCCCGGCAAGGCCGTGGACGGCGACAACGGCACCCGCTGGGCCAGCGAGTGGAACAACGACCAATGGCTGCGGATCGACCTCGGATCCTCGAAGCCGGTCCAGCGCGTCACCCTCGACTGGGAGGCGGCGTACGCGAAGTCGTACCGCGTCGAACTGTCGGAGGACGGCACGACCTGGAAGTCGGTCTGGTCCACGACCGCCGGTGTCGGCGGCCTGGACACGGCACGTTTCGCTGGAACCCCGGCGCGCTACGTACGAATCACCGGACTGGAGCGCGGCACCCAGTGGGGCTACTCGCTTCGCGAGGTCGGCGTCTACGCCGACTGACCCACCCATGAGGCGGTGCCCGGAGCCGGGCCGGCCGGATCAGCTCTCCTGATCCGGCCGGCCCCGGCTGACTTTCCGGCGCGTTCGCCGACCGAGCCGCGCAGAGCGCAGGGAACCACACGCCGCGAAATTCGATAGCCCCCGTCAGGGGCTTGGCGTTGCGGGCTCGCATGCCTAACGTATGAGCGGAACATGAGCCCTACTCACGTTTGAGGATTTTCGTGATCACTCACCACTCCGAAGCCCGCCTCTGGCTCCTGAGCACCCCTGGCACCTCGTACGCCTTCCGGCTGGACGCCGACGACGTCCCCCGGCACGTGCACTGGGGCCGGCCGCTGACCCCGGAGCAGGCCGTCGTGATCGCGGCCGACCTGCCCGACGAGGACCCCGGCGGCGACGACCCCGGGGGTGAGGAGTACGTGGTCGAGGGCGGCCTGCGGTTCGGGGCGCCGTCGCTGACCGTCCGGTTCGACGACGGTGTCCGTGGCTTCGAGTGGCGGTTCCTCTCGCACACGGTCGAGGACGACCTGCTCACGCTCTCCTTCACCGACCGTGTCCGCTCCCTCGGTCTCGACCTGCACTACCGGCTCCGGGACGGCCATGACCAGATCGAGCGCTGGGCCGTCCTCACCGCTGACGAGCCGGTTGACGTCCTGCGGTTCGACTCCGCCGCCTGGACGCTGCCCGCCCGCGACGACTACCGGGTCAGTCATGTGGTGGGGGAATGGGGCCGGGAGTTCCAACTCCGGCGCGACCGGGTGCCCGTCGGGGAGACCGTGTTCACCAGCCGCCTCGGCATCACGGGACAGCACGCCGGGCCGTGGCTGATGCTCGACGCGCAGGACGCCGCCGAGGAGCACGGCGAGGTCTGGAGCGCGGCCCTGGCCTGGAGCGGCAGCCGCCGGATCACCCTGCGCCGCGACTCCTACGGCCGCGCCTCCTGGACGGGCGGGTTCGGCCACGAGGGCCTGGTCTGGAAGCTGGCCTCCGGCGAGCGTCTGGAGACCCCCGTCTTCACCGGGCTGTATGCCCCCGACGGCTTCGGCGGCACCAGCCGCCGCTGGCACGCCTACATCGAACGTGAGGTGCTGCCCGCCCGCCCTGCCGAACGCCCGTTGATCTTCAACTCGTGGGAGGCGACCGAGTTCGACATCAGCGAGAAGCAGCAGACCGAGCTGGCCGACCTGGCCGCGGGTCTCGGCGTCGAGGTCTTCGTCGTGGACGACGCCTGGTTCGGCGCGCGCACCAGCGACATGGCCGGGCTCGGCGACTGGTGGCCCAACCCCGACCGCTTCCCGAACGGCCTGGGCCCGCTCGCCGACCACGTCCGCGCACTGGGCATGGGCTTCGGCCTGTGGGTCGAGCCCGAGGCGGTCAACCCCGACAGCGACCTCTTCCGTGCGCACCCCGACTGGATCCTGTGCCAGGACGGCCGTACCCGCACCCGGCGCCGCCACCAGCACGTGCTGAACTTCGCCCGCCGCGACGTCCGGGAATGGGCGGTCGACTGGCTGGTCAGGACCGTCACCGAGCTGGACGTGGTCTTCCTCAAATGGGACATGAACCGGCCCTTCAGCGAGGCGGGGCAGCCCGGTGCCGCCGACCCCGACCGGGTCTGGATCGAGCACACGCGCGGGGTCTACGAGGTGATGGACCGGCTGCGCGCCGCCCGTCCCGGCCTGTATCTGGAATCGTGCGCGGGCGGCGGCGGCCGGGCCGACCTGGGCGTGCTGGCCCGCGCCGACCAGGTCTGGACGTCGGACAACACCGACGCCGCCGACCGGGTCGCGATCCAGCACGGCCACTGCCAGCTGCTGCCCGCCCGGACCATGGGCGCCTGGGTCACCGACAGCCCGCACAGCTTCACCGCCCGCCCGACCTCGATCCGGTACCGCTTCCATGTCTCGATGGCCGGGGCGATGGGCATCGGCGGCAACCTGCGGAACTGGAGCGAGGAGGATCTGGCCTGGGCCCGGATGCTGGTCGAGCAGTACAAGCGGATCCGGCCCGTGGTGCACGGCGGCGTCCAGTACCGCCTGGAGCACGACGCCGTGCAGTACCTCACCGAGAACGAGGTCGTCGTCTTCCAGTTCCAGCCGTCCGCGCTGACCCGCTCGGTCGCCCGCACCCGGCTGAAGGGCCTCGACCCCGACGCCCGCTACCGGGACGAGACCACCGGCGCCGTCCACGAGGGCGCCGTCCTGCTCAGCCACGGCCTCCCGCCGCTGCTGTCCTTCGACTGGACGAGCGAGCTCGTCCACCTCAAGAGAGTGTCCCGATGAGCCTTGCCCCCGAGCTGCCCGATCACCCCGAGCGCAGCCGGCTGTCCGAGCGCCCCGAGGCCCTCGCCGAGCCCGTCCGCCGGGTCGGCCCCGGCTGGGTCGCCCTGTACGTCCTGGCCAACGTCGGGGTGTTCATCCCGATGCAGGTGCCCACCACGTTCCTGATGCCCGAGCAGATCGCCCAGATCGACCCGGCGGGGAAGGTCGGCAGCTACGCCTGGGTCAGCATGATGGGCGCGATCTCGGGCATCGTCATCGCACCGCTGGCCGGCGCGCTCAGCGACCGCACCACCAGCCGGTTCGGCCGCCGCCGGCCGTGGATGCTCGTGGGCTCGCTGGTCTGCATGGCGACGCTGGTCTTCACCGGCCTCCAGACGACGGTCGTCGGGGTCGCGCTCGGCTCCCTCGTGCTGTCCGCCTCGTTCATGATCATCGGTGCCGGACTCTCCCCGGTGGTGCCCGACCAGGTCCCGGTCGCCCAGCGCGGCGCCGTGCTGGGCTGGGCCATGGTCCCGCAGGCGGGCGCCCTGATCGCGGGCGGGCTGCTGATCGGTCTGGTCACGGGCTTCGCCTCGCAGTACCTGCTGATGGCCGTACTGCCGCTCCTGATACTGCTGTTCGCGACCACCATGAAGGATCCGCCGCTGCCCCGCCTGCACCGCGAGCCGTTCTCGCTGCGCACCTTCGTGGACGGCTACCGGATCAGCCCGCGCGCGCACCCCGACTTCGTCTGGGCGATGAGCTCCCGCTTCATCATGGGTCTCGGCTACGGCATGGGCACGCTCTACCTGCCGTACTTCCTGGACGACGTCCTGCACTACGAGAAGTTGTTCCCCGGCCAGTCCACCGAGGACGGCCTGCTCATCGTGATCGGCATCAATTGCCTGGCCACGATCTCTACGGTCGTTCTCAGCGGCTGGCTCTCCGACAAGCTGGGCAAGCGGCGCATGCTGGTCTTCCTCGGCGGCGTCACGATGGCCGTCGCCGCGGTCCCGCTCGCGCTGTCGCCCACGTGGACCATGACGCTGGTCGCGGCCGTCATCCTGGGCCTGGGCTACGGCGTGTACCTGGCCGTCGACACCGCCCTGGTCACCGAGGTGCTCCCCGCCTCGGCCGACCGCGGCAAGGACATGGCCCTGGCCAACCTGATGACCTCCCTGCCCTACGTTCTCGTTCCCGCGGTCGCCTCGGTCGTGCTCAGCGGTCCGGGGGGCTACAGCTCGCTGTTCCTCTGTTCGGCGGCCATGTCCGCGCTGGGCGCGGTATTGGTCTGGAAGGTCAAGGCCGTCCGCTAGGGCCGGTCACCGGCGTCGATCGTTCAGATAGCTGTTGAGGACTCGTTTGCACTCAGCGATCAGCTGGGCGTCGCCCAGCGGATCGATACGGAAGGCGAGTTGCAGCACGCTGTCGGCGCACTCCAGGGCCACCCGCACCGCGATCTCGAATTCGGCGTCGTCCTGGACCCCTATCAGGGAGGCGGTCAGTGAGCGCAGCCTTCCGGCGACCGCGGTGTTGTTGTCCAGGGTCGGCTCCAGGATGTGGTCCTGTCCCACCGCGCCGAAGTCGACCACGCCGAAACCGGTGATCGTCCGGCGCATGGTGACGAACTCGTCGACGGTCACATCCACGATGCCCGAGATGCCCTCGGGCTCCTCTTGCTCCAGCCGGTCCGCGACCCGCCCCAGGAAGGACTCCAGATTGCGGGCGGCGAGCGCACCGATCAGCCCCTCCCTGTCGGAGAAGAACTGGTAAAGGGTGCCGATGGGCACCTCGGCCCTGCGGGCCACCTCCTTGGTGGTCAGCCCTGCATAGCCGACCTCGTCCAGGAGTTCGGCGCAAGCGTCCAGCAGCCGTTCGAAGCGTTCGGCGCTGCGCTTCTGGACCGGCAGCCGGCGCAGCGTCCCTGCGGTGCGATCTTGATTCACGCTTCCATCATCCCATCGAGCGGGTTAACGTGAGCCCTGCTCATGTTTCAGGAGGTTAGACGTGACACTGGACCATCTCCCCGCGGACTTCATCTGGGGCGCCTCGACGGCGTCGTATCAGATCGAGGGCGCCACCAAGGAGGACGGCCGCGGACCCTCGGTATGGGACACCTTCACCGCGCGGCCAGGCACAATCCGCGACGGGCACACCGGTGACGTGGCCTGCGACCACTACCACCGGTACGAGGAGGACATCGCGCTGATGGCCGAGGCGGGCCTCACCGGCTACCGCTTCTCCATCGCCTGGCCCCGGATCCAGCCGACCGGCACAGGCGAGGTCAATCCCCGGGGTCTGGACTTCTATGACCGGCTGGTCGACGGCCTGCTCGCACGCGGCATCGAACCTGTCCCGACCCTGTTCCACTGGGACCTCCCGCAGGGCCTGGAGGACAGCGGCGGCTGGCTGAACCGCGACACCGCGCACCGCTTCGCCGAGTACGCCGCCATCATGGCCGACAGGCTGGGCGACCGCGTCCAGAAGTGGATCACACTCAACGAGCCGTTCATCCACATGGTCTGGGGCTACGGTCTCGGCACTCACGCACCGGGCCGCACCCTGTTCCTGGACTGCCTGCCGGTCGCCCACCATCAACTGCTCGGCCATGGCCTGGCGCTGAGGGAGCTGCGGGCGCGCGGCCTCCAGGTGATGATCGCCAACAACTGCACCCCGGTCTGGCCCGCTTCGGACTCCCCCGCCGACCACGCCGCCGCGCGAGCCTATGACAACCTGCACAACCGCCTGTTCAACGACCCGATCCTCACGGGCACCTACCCGGACCTGTCGGACTTCGGCGCGGACACGACCCTCGGCGGCTCCGTGCGGGACGGCGATCTCGAACTGATCTCGGCCCCCTTGAGCGCGCTCGGCATCAACTACTACAACCCGACCCGGATCCAGGCGCCGGCGTCCGAGGGACTGCCGTTCGAAGAGGCCCCCATCGAGGGCTACCGCCGCACCTCCTTCGACTGGCCCGTCGTCCCCGACGGCCTACGGGAACTGCTCGTCGGCCTCAAGGAGCGCTACCCGGCACTCCCGCCGGTCTACATCACGGAGAACGGCTGCTCGACCGAGGACGTCGTCAACGCGGACGGCACCGTCCTCGACCTCGACCGCATCGACTACTTGGACACCCACCTCCAGGCCGTCGACACCGCCGTGGCCCAGGGCGTGGACGTGCGCGGCTACTTCACCTGGACCCTGATGGACAACTTCGAATGGGCCGAGGGCTTCCACCAGCGCTTCGGTCTCGTCCACGTCGACCACGACACCCAGGTCCGCACCCCGAAGGCGTCCTTCGCGTGGTACCGCGACCTCATCCGTGCTCAGCGCGGTTGAGCCGCCCGCCGGGATCGCGTCGCGGATTGCGTACTCGCGGGGTGGTGAGCTCCGGCACGTCACGCTGACGCCTCGTCATGCTCCGGGTGTGTGCCCCTCCGTCCACCGGGCGGAGGGGCACGGGTCTCACACGGTTGCGATGCCCGGGTCACTCACGCCGACCTGACCGTTCTCGACGTGCCCGGCCAGGCGCCGCAGGTATCCGGCGTTGCCCTCGACCACGACCGTCAGGTCGTACCAGCGCTTGGTGGCGCGCAGGTCGATGCTCTGCACGACGGTGGCGCCGGCGCGGACCGTGTAGGTTTGGCGCCCGCCGCCGTACGCGTTGGTCACGATGCGGTGCGCGTCGGCGGTCGACGGGTTGGTCAGGGTGAGCTTCAGGTTGCCGGCGTCGTGGCGTGCCGTCACCTCCGGCTCGGCGGCTTTGTTGTTGCCCTTGAAGGTGCGCAGGAAGCCGTTCGGGCCGTGGGCCGTGAGGTCGTAACTGCCGCCGGAGTACACCGAGTTCCAGCTGTCCGAAACGGGCTTCCCGGCTGCCGCCGTGTACGTCCACGGGCCGTCGGTGCGCTTCTGGGAGCGCACCTGGAAGGCGGCGCCCGCCTGGTCCCCCGCGCTGAACGTCAGCTTGTACTTGCCGGTCGTGAGGTCTGCGGCCCCGTCGACGTAGGGAGCGTAGGAGAGCGGGCGGCTCGGCCGCGCCCGGCCTCTTGCCGGGGCAGGGTGCCCTGAGCGGGTGGCCTCGGTACGTAGCTGTCGTGGCGGTCGCGGTCCGGCGGGGCGTAGCCCGCGGTGTCCGGCAGGTCAGCCGGGTCCGTGACCTTGAGGGAGAAGTCGAAGGCGGATGTGAGGTCACCGCAGATGGCGCGCCGCCATGGCGAGATGTTGGGCTCCTTCACTCCGAACCGGTTCTCCATGAAGCGCAGGATCGACGACGTCAAGGCCGCCAGGCGGCCGCAGATCTCCTGGATCGCCGCCCCCGACGCGTTCTCCGAACACCCCAACTGGCCAGCGAACTACAGCGCTTGGTACATCTCGCGCGGGCACTGTCACGTTGTTGGGTGTTTGGGTGTCTGACGGCTTGTCGGGGTGTGGTGGTGCCGGGTTCCGGGCCTGTGGTCAGGCCGTGGTGGGTCGGCTGGCAGCGCCGGTGACCTGGTCCCAGATGGTGAAGCGGACGGTCATCTCGGCTCGGCAGTGATGTGCGGTCATCAGGTGGCGGTGAGGCCGGAAGTGAGGCGAGATGCCGCTGAACGCGGACAGGAACCTTTGGGCCCCGCCCACGCTGCGGAAGCCCTTCATGGCCCGTTCACGTTGCCTCGTCGGCTGGTGGCTGTTCTCGGCCCGGTTGTTCAGGCCCTTGTGGGAGCGGTGCTCCACGAAGGGCATGACCTCGCGGTGGGCGGCGCCGTAGGAGCGGAGCTTGTCCGTGACGACCACCCGCGGCACCGCCCGGGTCTTCTTCAACAGGCGGCGGAAGAAACGCCTGGCCGCGGCCTTGTCCCGCCGGTTCTGCATCAGGATGTCCAGCACGTTGCCGTCCTGGTCGACGGCCCGCCACAGATACTTCAGCTCACCGTTGATCCTGATGAAGACCTCGTCCAAGTGCCATTTATCCCCCGGCCTTGGCCGGCGGCGGCGCAGTCCGTCGGCGTAGGCCTGCCCGAACTTCACACACCAGCGGCGAACGGTCTCATACGAGACGATCACGCCGCGCTGGAGCATCAGCTCCTCCACCTCACGGAAGCTGAGCGGGAAACGGAAATACAACCACACGCAATGGGAGATCACCTCGACCGGGTACCGGTGCCCCCTGTATGACGGCGTGCCTTTCACGGACGACCCCCTCCACCATGACCAACCCGAAGACCATCTCACCCGGTCAACCAACGTGACAGTGCCCCTCAGAGATACGCCAGCCCGGTCACGGTCACGGTCACGGTCACGGTCACGGTCACGGTCACGGAGAGGGTGCCGCCCTCGCGGGTGACACCGATACGGAACTGGGCCATGCCACCGGACCTCGCCGCGCGCAGAGCGTCGAACACGGGTAGCAGGGACCGGTGGTTCGGGAGCGGCTCGGTGGAGGAGTTCGCAGACAGGCTGCCACACCCGGTGGTGCGGAACGCCGGAAGGACCGGGGCCCGGGACCGCCTGAGCCCACCGGGCGGCCCAGGCGGCCCGGTGGGCTCAGCGGTAGGTCACGACCAGGAAGCGGCCACCAGCGAGCGTTCCGCAGCCGCCAGGTGCACGGCCGAGGCGAGCCAGGCCCTCGCGTAGGCGTCGGCCGAGGGGTCGGTCAGCCGGCCGAAGGTGTCGCGGGGGCGGCGGCCCGCCTCCGTTGTCAGGGCCTGTGCGAGGTGGGCCGCTACGCCGAGTTCCGCCCGGGTCAGGCGGGCTGAGAGCGAGGCCGCATCCGTCCCGCGGCCCGCCTCAGCCACGGCACGGCGACCGCCCGCGACGCCCGTCTCCAGCAGGCGCCGGACACGCCACAGCGGTGCCTCCGCCAGCGGGTCGGGGCCCGCGGTGACCGGCCCGCAGTCCGCGGATCCTGCCGTCTCGCGGGGGAAGTGCTCGCCCTGGAGCCGGTCGTATCCCAGGTCGGCACGGCCCTTCCACGCGTCCGGCAGCCGCAGCGTGGCGGACGCCCCCGGCACCGGCCCGACCGCCAGCGGCCGGAGCGTCGCCGCCCGGTCCAGGTCGGGACGGCCGAGCACACGCAGGGCGAGCCCCGGGTGTTCGGCGATCCGGCGCAGGTTGGCGGCGTGCGGCAGCTCCGGGTGGGGGTGTGCGGGGCGGAGCCGCAGCAGCGGTCCCTCACCGGCGACGCGGACGACGACAGAGTCGCCGGCCGCACCGATCACCTCGACGTCGCAGCCCAGCAGACTCGGCGCCGTCCTGCCGGGCCCGCCCACCTCGGGCGCGCCGTCGGCGAGCACAGCGGCCATCGCTTCCTGCACCGGTCGGGTGAAGAGGGCGGCGGCGGGTTCCTCGGACCAGTCCACCCCGCGCAGTGGCGTCGCGCTGACCCCCCGCCCTGCCCCGAGCCGCCCGTCCGCGGAGACGGTCGCGCCGACGATCCGCAGACCCCCGCGCGCCAGCCCGGCGTGGTCGAGGACGGCACCGCCGAGCGCCACGGACGCGGACCCCGCACCCTTCACGCGGGCGAGGCCACCGGGGCGCACGTCGGACACCGTGTAACCGGCGCCGTCCGAACCGACCAGGTGCGTGGTCACTCCGCCATACCCCGTCGCGGACAGCACCGGCTCCCGGCACAGGCCGTACACCCGCAGGCTGCCGCCCTGTTCGTAGACCCGGCGCGCGGAGCCCGCCGCATCCGTGTCGGCCGACCCGGAGGCGAGCAGGGCGGTGCCGGCCAGCAGCTCACGGAAGGCTCCGGTGAGGTCGGCGAGACGTTGTCCCTCGCTCCGCTCCCGCGCGGCCCTCAGGCTCCGTACGACTCGCAGCGCGGCCGCTTCGGCCCGCGGCAGCCCGGCCAGCCGCGCAGTGTGGGCGGCGCGGAGCAGCTCGGCCTGCACCACGGCGCCGCCCGCCGTGACGCCGGCGGACAGGGCTTCGGCGGCGGCGTCCCACAGCGCCGTGGCGGCAAGGACCTGCGCCGCGGTGAGGGCGGCCGGCGAGACCACCGTGGCCGCAACGTCGGCGGCGGGGGTGTTGGGTGCGGGCTCCTCGGGGCCCGCACCCGTGTCGGAGGCTGTGCCCGAGCCTGCGGCCTTACCCGTACCCGAGTCGTCACCCCCGCCCGCGTCGCCCTCCCCATCGGCGATGGGTGCCGCGCCCAGGACCGCGGCCCGGTGCAGGCAGCGCGGGGCCAACAGGCAGGTGCACACGGCCTGTTCCGCGTTCATGACCGTGCCGGACGGGCCCGGGCTCAGCGTGACCGTGGTGTCCTCGCCGAAGTGGACCTCGACCGCCCCGTCGGCCGTGGCGGAGGCCTGGCCGGCGCAGCCAGAGATCGCCGCGTCGAGTTTCTTGCGCAGCCGTGCGCTGAGCTGCTCCACGGCATCGGCGAGGACGTCGGGGGCGACAGGAGGCAGGAGTTCGGTGCTCAACGGGGTTCTCCACGGAGGCGGTCGCCCACCCAGCGGGCGAGTTCGAGCGGGCTGAGGGCGGCCACCGGCATACCGGCCGCGACGAGTTGGCGCGCCACGGACACCGAGTAGCGCGGCGTGCCGGTGTCATCGAGCGCCGCGCAGCCCAGCAGGTGGGCGCCGGAGGACGCCAGGGCACGCACCTCGCCCAGCAGCCCGCCGAGCGGTGCGCCCTCCTCGAAGTCGCTGACCACGACGACCAGCGTGCGGCTCGGCACGGTGATCAGCGAACGCGCGTGCGCGAGACCGGCCGCGATGTGCGTACCGCCGCCGACCCTGACTTCCAGCAGCAGCGACAGCGGATCCTCGACCCGGTCGGTCAGGTCGATCACCTGCGTGGAGAAGGCCAAGAAGTGCGTGGACAAGGTCGGAACCCCGCCGAGGACCGCGGCCGTCAGCGCCGACCAGATCACCGATGCCTCCATCGAGCCGGAGACATCGACGACGAGAACCAGGCGCCAGTCCGCCTCCTTGCTCGCCCTCGTGCTGAACAGCGGGCGCTCAGGTACGACGACGAGCCGGCCGTCCTCCGTCCGCCGGGTGTGGGCGAGATTGGCCCGCAGGGTACGGGCGAGGTCGAGGCGCCCGCCGGGCCGTCGGGTCGGGCGCGGGGTGGCCAGGCCGGTGAGCGCCGGGCGCAGGCGGGTGGCCAGCTCCCGGGACAGCTCGTCGACGAGCCGCTTCACCAGCGGACGCAGCCGGGCGAGTTGGGCCTCGGGCATGCCTCCGGCCAGGGACAGCACCGAACCGAGCAGCTCCACCGACGGGCGTACCGACGCCGGATCGAGCTGCGCGAGCACGTCGGTGCGACCCGCGTCGGCAGCCTCCGCGAGGACCTCCTCGCGTACGTCGGTGCCGAAGAGGGCCTCCAGTTCCTGCGCCCACTCCCGCGCCGTGGGGAAGGACGGGTCCTGACCGCCGCCTTGACCTGGTGCGCCGCCGGCCAGGTCCTGGGCGCCTTCGCCGCGCCCGCGGCCGTAGAGCTCGTCCAGGGCGTGGGCGTAGCGGCGCGCGTCGCGGGTGAGCCGTTCCTTGTGGCGGCCGAGCAGCAGCCGCCAGCGGTCGGCACGGCCGAGCCGTCGGTCCGCGTCGTCCGCGGCAACGCTGTCCGCTGCGGGTGGGGGTACGGGGCGGGGATTGCCGGCCGAGGCCGAGCCCGGGTCCGTTCCTGAGTCGGTGTCCGCGGCTGGCAGGCCCAGGGCCTTCAGCGCTGCCGATCCGGCCGCGTCGGCCGCCGCCCACAGGGCGAGCAGCTCGGGCGGGGCGTCGAGTGACAGGTCGAGCCGGTCGCCGAGCCGCTCCGTCACGGTGGTGAGCAGCCTGTCGCGCGCGGCCGGGGTCAGCGTGTCGAAGCCGCCGCGCAGGGCCGGGAGCCGGTCGAGGAAGTCCTGGTCGGTCAGCGCGTCGATCCGGTCCATGAGCACGGCGAGCGTGTCCGGCGACGCTTGGAGCAGGGGACCGGCGGCTGTGAGCAGCCCGGCAAGACGCTTCGCCAGCGCCCGGCGCGTGTCCGGAGCCGTGGCCCCGTCGATCCAGCCGGCCGTACGCTCGCCCAGCCCGGCCGCGTCGTCCAGGTCGAGCAGCACGCGTACGGCCAGGGCCGCGCCCTGGATGAGCGGGGAGCCCTCGGCCGCCAGCTCGGCGAGCGCCCGGTCCAGTCGCAGGCCCAGATGACGGGCGGCCGTCCGGTCCGCCAGCGCCACCAGCGCCCCGGCGTCGGCTCCGCTGTCGCTCCCGGCGAGGCCGGGCAGGGCCCGGACCGCGGCGTCGAGGAGTTCCTCCGTGAGGGCGCCGGCCGTCGTGCGGGCGTCCTGCAGCGTCTCGGGGTAGTGGCCGCGCCGCAGTCCCTCCAACAGGTCCAGGGCCTGGAGGAGCTCGGGCAGGTCGGCGCTGTCGGGCAGCACGACGGAGGCCTCGTGCAGGCGTGCGTCGACCAGTTCGGGCAGGCCGCAGCGCGCGGCGGCGGTCAGCCCGGTGAGGATCTGGGCCGGAGTGGGGCCACCCTCGGCGGCCTCGTGGCGCGCAGTCGCGGCGAGCGTACCGGCGGCGGCCTGGGCCGCGGTCACCCCGCGCACGCCCGCGAGGTCGAGGCGTGCGGGCACGGACGGCGTCCACGTCAGACGCCACCTGGTGCCGAGCGCGGTGCCGTCGCCCGTGCCCGCCACGTCCAGGGGTTCGCCGTACGAGGCGCCGATCACCAGCAGCCGCTGGAGCAGCACTTCGCGGCGGCCGTCCAGCGGTGAACGGAGCGGGTCGAGGCGCAGGTCGCGGCGGTCGGGGTCGTCCGGTCGGGGCAGCCGCAGTTCCGCGAGTTCGGTCTCGACCGAGGGGCCGAGACCGGACCGGGGTGCGTGCGGGCTGATCCGGCCGCGTGCGGTGCCGACGAACACGGCCTCCAGCGCGCGGGCCAGGGCCCGGCCCCGGCCGAGCGGTTCGCCCTGGCCGAGGACAGTGGTGACGGCCTCCAGGAGTTCGCCGCGTCCGGGCGCGGGCAGTCCGCGCAGAGCGGCCAGGTCGCAGGCCAGGCGCAGCGTCTCGGCGCCTTCGCCGGTCCCCGCGGTGTGACCGTTGCGGCGCATTTCGCGGCACAGGCCGGTCACCGCGTCGGCAGCCGCCTCCCGGATCCGTTCCGGATCGCCGGCGGCGGTGAGCACCGCCTGCTGCCACAACGGGTCGCGGATTCCAGCCGGGTAGCCGGACCGGGAGTCGAGCAGGTCGAAGGAGTACGGCACGAGCGAGGTCACCGCCGAGCCGTCGGTCGCTGCGGCGCCCTCTCCCCCGGCCCTGCCGGCCGCCCAAACCCCTGCCGCGCCCGTATCGGACCCCCACGTGCCGGGCCCCGCACCGCGCGGGGCGGCCTCGGACGGGACGGCCGCCCGCCCCGTAGCGCCGGAGACACCCGCCGTCCCTGCCCCGGCCTCCGCTCCGGCATCCGCCTCCGTGGACGCGAGAAGCGCGGGTGCGTGGAACGCGCCGATCACGGCTGCCACCCGACGCCCGTCCGCCGAGGCAGAGGCGATCACCTGCCGCATCCGTTCCTCCCGCGCCAGGTCGGCGGCGGGTACGGCGGCGTCGGCGCGCAGGGCCCAACCCACGCCCAGTGCGGCTCGGCGCACCGCGTCCGGAGCGCACCCCGGAGCCAGCACCTCCACCGCGCGGTCCCACAAATCGTCACCGTCCCGGCCGGTCCCGGCGGCGGCGAGCGCCTCGGCGTACGAGCGCCGCACCCGCGTCGTCCCGTCGCCAGGAGCAGGGTCAGGACTGGCGCCGGGACCGGCGTCGAGCGCACCCGTAGCCCCCAAGGGCGCATCGGCCTCCGGACGTACGGCCTCGTTCCCGTCCCGCTCGCGCACCGGCCCGAGTGCCCCCGCCGACCAGCGCGGGTCGCCGAGGGGAAGGTCGCAGCACACGACCTCCACCCCGCGGTTTCTGGCCCAGCGGACCGCGGCGAGCTCCGGTGAGAAGTCCGCGAACGGGTAGAACGAAAGCCGTCCTCCCTCGCCCGCCCCGGCCAGGGCGACCGGGGTGACGGTTTCGGGGTCCGCCAGGTGTTCCAGCCAGGGCTGGAAGTCGGTCGGCAGCTCGACGCAGACCACCTCGGCCCGTGCCTCTTCCAGCAGGGCGGGTACCACCGCGGCCAGCGCCGGACTGTGGTGGCGCACTCCCAGCAGGTACGGCACACGCGATGCGGCCAGTGCGTCCACGGCCGTCCGTGGATCGACGGTCGTCAACGCAGGCTCCCGCGCAGGTCCCAGAGCCGGCGCCACATCGCCGAGCCGTTCTCGGCGCGGCGGCGCACCGGGCCGTCCCAGTAGCCCAGCAGCCGTGCGTGGTCGGCGGGGTCGTCCTTGCGGACCACGCCGAGCAGATGTCCCGGCAGCAGGTCGAGCACGTCCTCGCCGGGCAGGTAGGCGGCCGCGACCCCCAGCGACGCCGCCACCTGGACGGCCTCGGCGGTGGACATCACCGTGCCCGGCCGCTCCACGTCCCAGCCCTCGTTGGAGCGGCCGGAGCGCAGGTCGCGGAAGACGGTGACGAGGGCGTCGAGGACGGCGTCATCGACGGCGAAGGCCGCGCCCGCCCGCTGCACGGCGGCGACAGCCTGGCGGCGTATCAGGACCGCCTCGGCGTCGGCGTCGGCGATCGGGTCGACGGTCTCGAAGTTGAAACGGCGCTTCAGCGCGGCCGACATCTCGGAGACACCCCGGTCGCGCAGGTTGGCGGTGGCGATGACGGTGAAGCCGGGGGCGGCGCGGACGACCGCGTCCTCGGTGGAGGTCAGCTCGGGTACGCTGATCCGCCGGTCCGACAGGATGGAGACGAGGGCGTCCTGAACCTCGGGCAGACAGCGGGTGATCTCCTCGACCCGCACCACCCGTCCGGCCCGCATGGCGGCGAGGACCGGGGAGTCCACCAGGGCCTGCGGGGTGGGGCCCTGGGCGAGCAGCAGAGCGTAGTTCCAGCCGTAGCGGAATGCTTCCTCGGTGGTGCCCGCCGTGCCCTGCACCGTCAGGGCGCTGGTCCCGCTGACAGCGGCCGCGAGCAGCTCCGACACCATCGACTTGGCCGTACCGGGCTCACCGGTGAGCAGCAGCCCGCGCTCTCCGGCGAGGGTGACCACACAGCGTTCGACCAGCGCGCGCTCGCCGACGAACTTCGGGGCGATCACCAGCTTCGACGGCAGACCGGCGCGACGCCGGGGCAGGGCCAGCTCCACACCGTCGCTGCCGCAGACGAACGTGACCACCGCGCGAGGAGTGAGCGCCCAGCCGGGCGGCCGCGGCCCGGGGTCCTGGGCGGCGAGGAAGGCGAGTTCGGCGGCGTGGCGCTCCTCGGCCGGCTGGCCCTGCCGGACGGGTGCGGTCTGTTCGGTGACGGTCATGCGGGTTTCCTTCGTCATGGTTCGACAGGTGTTCATACGGGTCGGGGACCGGCGCGGCGCACCCGGGGGCGGGCGCGCCGCGCCGTGCTGACGACGGGTGGCCGGTCAGCGGCGGCTCAGGTGCCGTTCGGCGGCGCCTCAGCGGCGGCGCCTGGTACGCCGCACCTTCAGCTCCTCGAAGCGCGGGAGGTCGCCGTCGAGGATCCGCTGCCAAGCCCGGGCGAACAGCTCCGCGGCCGGTTCGGTCGGCACCAGGGCGCCCAGCACCGGCCGGCCGCCCGTGGCCACCCCGTACATCGGCAGCTTCCACTGCTCGACGGGCAGGACGGGCGCCGACTGCTCCGCCCAGGCGCCCGGCAGGACCAGCGAGCGTCCCGCCCGGGCCCGTACGCCCGACACCACCAGGTCGGTCTCGGCCAGTTCGGCCCGCGCCGTCTTGAGACGGGCCGGCTTCCACCCCGTCCATCGCGCGGTGTTGCGGTCCGTCGGGTCGGGCATGGCCAGCAGCATCAGGTACAGCGTCGCCGCGTCGGCGGTCAGACCGTGTGCCTCGGCGACCTCGGCCACCCGCTCGGGCACCGAACGAGACGGATCCTGCGGCCACCACAGGCCCTCGTCGTCCGCCGTGCCGGCCACGGGAACGCCCGGGTCGGCCAGCAGCCGTGCGAACGCCGGATCGTACGCCCACCGCAGGGCCGTCTCGACCCCGGTCGGCTGCTGATCGGCACCCCGCAGTGCCACCAGATACGGGTCGGAGCCGGTGGAGTCCAGCAGGGCGGGCCGTACGGCCGGCTGGGGCTGGCCGTCCTGCGTGGCCATGAGCACCGCGCCGTACCGCTCATGGTCCGGTGCCGTCTCCGTCGGGGCGCCGGCCACCTTCCGGAAGTCCGCGAGGCTCGTGTAGTGCCCGGCGGAGAGCAGCAGTTCGGGTGCCGCAAGACGCTGCCGCACGGCGGTCAGCGCACTCGGCAGCGCCGCCCGCACCGGATCGCCGGCGGGCAGCCGGTGGGCCAGCCAGGCCGTCAGGCTCATCGAGCCGACCAGCACCGCCGAGGTGAACGGCGCATCGGCGGGGGACGCCGTCGCCGGGTGATCGCCCTCGATGCGCCACGGCACGTCGACGCCGAGCTCCGGCGACGACGCCGGTTCCAGCAGCGCCGGGAGCGCCCGGTGCACGGGCCAGCCGCTGCGCGCGGCGCGCGCGGCCTCCGCCGCCAGCCAGTCGGGCACCTGCCGGCGCCGTCCCACCTTCTCGTTCCACACGGCGGCCGCCGACGCCACGTCCGGGCCCTCGCTCCACAGCCGTGCCGGGTCGTCGGGCAGGAGCGCCGCGAGCACCGCCCGGCGTACCTCGACAGGGAGCGCGCGCAGTTCGTCGCGGGCGTGTCCCGCCTCGGCCACCTTCAGCCCGAGCGCCTTGCGCAGCTCGGTCGGCAGGAAGTTGTTCTCCCAGCTGTCCACGTCGGGCATGCCCACGAGAACGATCCGGGCCAGCGTCCGGGACACACCGGTGAGGCGGCTGAACTCGTCGGCGGCCTCCGGCAGGAAGGGCACCACCTCACGGGACCGCGCCTCCCCGAGGAAGCCGGTCAGCCAGTCGGCGCCGCGCACCCGATCGCCCACCGGCGCGTCACTGCTCACGGTGTAGGGGTTGGGCACCTCGAAACGGCCGCTCGGATCGTGGAGCAGCGCGCCGAACTCCCACCCGTCGTCGACGCCGGAGTTGTGCTCGGCGATGCCGAGCACAGCACCGCCGCCCAGGGGCAGCACACTGCGGTGCGCGACGTTGCGCTGCTGGCCGTCCGGCGTGTGCAGGTGGGCCGTCGCCAGGCGGACCAGGACCCGGCGCCAGTGACCGGCCGAGGCCGCCGTCGAGGCCAGCCCCAGCGCGTCCACCCGGCCGAGGACTTCGAGCAGGGCTGCCCGGTGTGCCGGGTCGCTGCCGGGCGCGACAGCCCGGTAGGCGATCGCGGCCGGCTCGTCCAAGAGCGAGACGAACGGCAGTCCCGAGTAGGGCAGCGACGGCAGATCGAAGTGCAGCCGGCCCGGCAGCGCCGTAGCGGCGGTGTCCGCGCGCACGGACGCCAGAGTCTCCAGGTATCGGTGGGTCACGTCGGTGTCCGCGCCGTAGCGGTAGTAGCCGGTATTGACGATGCCGTGCAGCGCCTTGGCGAGCACGTGGTCGCTCGGTCCCTGGACCCGGACCTCCGTGGGCTCGGCGGCGGGGTCGAGCCGTGCGGCCACGGCGTCCAGTGCCTTCTGCTGCCGCACCGCGAAGCGCAGCACCTTCACCACGCCGGCGACCAGCTCGGGTGCCGAGACCTGCGGCAGCGCGGCGCTCACCAGCTCGGGCAGGTCCGCCACCCGCTCCGCGAGCACAGCCGCCTTCAGCAGGACGCCGGCCGACTCCGCGTCGGCGCCCCGCAGCGCCGCCGACCCCTGCGGATCACGCGCGCGCAGCATGTACAGGTACGGCAGCGGCGGCAGGGCCTGAGCCGCGGTCCCGTACAGCTCGTTGCGGTGGTCGCACTGGGCCGACGTCGTGACCGTGCCCTCCGGGTCGCTGAGCAACAGCTCGCGCCACTGCTGGGTCAGTGCCCGCGGCCGGTCGTCGCCGGGGAACGTCAGCGCGGCGACCGGCCTGTCGGCGCCCTTCGGAAGGGTGACGACCCGTCCGGTGGTGTCCTCGCCGTGGTGGCCGCCGTCGGACAGCCGCACGACACGCCAGCCGAGGAGCCCGTCCGCGGACGTCCTCTGGGCCGAACCCGCCACCGCCGGGGCGGGCCGCAGCCGGCACGAGCCGGCCGCCAACTCGGCCCCGGGGGCGTGCCGCAGCAGCGCGTCGGCGAGGAAACCGGGCTGCGAGCGCCGGCCGTACGCACCGCCCACGGGGTCGTATTCGAGCCAGCCGCCCTTGTCCTCCCCGTCCCTGTCCTGCCACACCCAGTACGACGTGCCGTCGGACAGCAGCGCGCGCTCCGCGGGCAGCTTCGTGTCGCCGCTGTGGAGGACCCCGCCGCCGGTGGTGCGGCCGCCGCCGGGCAGCTGCAGGCTGAGGTGGTCCGAACGCATGGCCCAGGAGCCGGCGCCGGCTCCTGCGAGAGCGAACACCGTGTCGGGCGCGGTGTGCCAGTAGCCTTGCGGCTCGCCGCGACCGTACGTGTTCCAGAACACCAGCAACGCACCGTCCACGTAATGGAAGCCCGTCCGCCACACGGACGTGGTGGGCAGCCGCAGATCGTGCACGAGAACGGTGGAGTCGGCGTCGATGACGCGCACCTGCGTCGCGTTGGCCACGATCAGATACGGCCAGGCCTCGACGACCGTCAGACCCTCGGTGGTGTGGTGGCCCGGTGCCAGCTCCGTCAGCGCCTCCTCCCACGCCGGCCAGCGCAGCTCCTCCCACAGACCGCCCCGAAGCGTGCGCGCCACGGCCTCGCCGAGATCGGCACCGGCTGCGGCCGCGACCTCCTGCGGCGCGAGCGCGAGAGCCTCGGAGGGCAGCCACGAAAGCCGCTCGATCGCCTGCGGAAGTCCGGGCAGCCCGGCCGCCACCGACGAGGCGGCCACCTCGCGCATCCACTCGGTGAGCATCGGGCGGCCGCCGGGCGAGGCGGCCAGCCGCCGCATCACGTCCGCACCGGAGGACGCGCTGTTGTAGCTGTTCGCCCCGCGCCCGAAGGCGGGCCGGAAGCGCGGGTCGGCCGCCAGCGCGACCAGGTCCCGCGGCTCCTCACCGCGGGCCCAGTCCGACAGGCTCAGGGCGCTGCCGCGCTGGTGGTGGGCGGACTTCTCCCCGGGGTCGGCGACCGCGATCTCCAGCGAGAGCAGGAGGTCCAGCAGGTTCACGTCCTCGACACCGATCCACATGAACCGCTCGCCCTCGGGCCGCGCCGCCAGATCGGCACGCAGCCGGCCGGCCGCCCGCTCGACCAACTCCAGCAGGGCGGGCGGCGTCGGGCGCGGCCCCCAACCGCGATGCCGGGCACGGTGAAAGCGCTCCAGCCAGCCCGCCGCGCCGTCGGAGCACTGCTCCTCCTGCGGCAGGCCGGCGTCCTCGAGACCGGCGTCGGCCCCCGACTCCGCCATGATTCCCAGCCACAGCTCGGTCATATCCCCGTTGTCCCCGGGCGGGGTCATCGACAGCAGCGTGCCCCGCACGGACGGAACGCGCCGGGCCAGCGCGACCAGCGCGCCGCGGTGCGACTTCCACCAACCGGCGGCGGCCCGCAAGGTGGCCGGCAGCGGAAGGAGCTCGGCGAGGTAGTCCTGCTCCGCCTCGTTGCCGGACAGGGCCGCGGCGCGGGCGAGCCGCTTCAGCTCGACCGCGGCCTGGGCGGACGGCGCGAGACCGCCGGCGGTCCGGCGCACGCACAGCCGCCGGAACCGCTCGTACGCCTCGACGGGCGCGAGCCGGGCCGACAGGTCCTTGCCGTAACCGGTCAGGACCTTCACCGGCAGCGCGCCGGCCAGGGCGAACTCCAGGAACAGGGCGTCGAGCCGGTCCTCGTCGACCGTCAGCCCGTGCTGCGCCTCGCTCGTGCGGGCACGGCCGAACAGCTGGCCGGCGTACGTGCTGTTCTCGACGCCGAGAAAGACCCGCGCGGCCTGCTCGTAGAAGACGGGCAGGAAGTGCGGGACGGCCGCGGCGAGCCGCCCGGCCAGCTCGTGGCAGGCGTCCAGGGCGGCCTTGGGCTTGGTCTTGGCCTGCCGGGCCAGCCGGTCCAGCTCCGGCACGACCGCCAGGGCGTGGTGCCCGTCCTCGGGGTGGTGCACCAGCACCCACTCGGGAAAGCCGAGTTCCTGGCGCCGGCCGAGACCGACCACGGCCGGCTCGCCCTGCGGCTCGAGTCCGAGGAAGCCGGCGGCGAGGTCCTCGGCGGGGCCCAGTTCGGCCGCGGCCAGCCGCACGACGACCCGATCCTCGCCGAGCACCGCGTGGCGATAGGCCCGTGCGGTCAGTTCGACCGCTGAGGGGCCCGCACCCCGAGCGTCGGCCGGGAGGACCGCGCCTGCCGCGAGCAGCTCCTTGTTGTCGTTCCCAACCGTCCCGGTCACGCGTCCCCACCCTCTTCGATCGTGCGGCCGGCGTACAGCGCAGCGGCCATGCGCATCCCCTCGGACCAGGCCACCGACCCGACCTCGGTCAGCCGCACCGCGCGGCCGTCCTCGTCGTGCCAGCTCAGCCCGCCGGTCTCCGACTCCCCGTCCCAGTACGGCTCGCCGATCCACACCGACGCCTCCGTGCTGCGGCCCCCATCACGTACTTTGCACGTGGCGTAGCCACCGGACACCCGGTAGCCGAGGCCTGTGGCGCGCGCCGCGAGACCGAACCGCGAGGTGAACTTCCCGCCCGCGTAGTCCCGTACCTCCGTCGCCGTCTCCGGACGCTCGGTATCCGGCCCGTCCGGCCTGGTCCAGGTCGCCCGGTGGATCTGCTCCACCTTCTGGGTGATGCCGAGGTCGGCCGCGAAGTCCCGTACGTCGTCCAGGTCCGGCAGGAGCACGGGGTGGGGAAGCGTCACCGTGCGCGGCGACAGCCGCACGGTCTCACCGTCGAGGTCGACCACCTTGAGCTCCCCGTCGCCGGTGACGTCCCGCAGGAAGCCGACCTCGTCCGGATCGTCGCCCACGACGGCCATGTCACGCAGCGCCGCCTGCCACGCCTCGTCCGGCCACACCCGCGCGATCAGCTCCGTCGGAACCGGAAGCGACGACACCATCCAGGCATCCACCTGAGCCACGCACGAGGCCGCGTGCCGGTCCAGCCACTCGGCCAGCTGCCTCAGCCGGTCGACCTCGGGACTGTCGCGCAACGCCTTCGGCGGCGCCTTCAACTGCCGCCCCCCGACTCGCCGTGCGACCACACGCCCGTCCTCGAGGGTGATCTCGTACCCCTCACCCGCTGCCAGCCACGCCATCAGCCGTGCCCCTCCGCCTGTCCATCAGATGTCAGCGCAGCCCGAAGCAAGGGCCACGAAGCCCCTGAACTGCGATATGAGGGGAGACTAACGAGGGCCACTGACAACGCAGGTTGGTCCGCGGTGCCCTCGCGGCGGCCTGGCAGGGATCTCGGTGCTGCCGGGGACGGTAGGCGTCGCGCCCGACGACGGGAGACGGTGCGGCCGACGGAACGTCAGCAGGGCGCTGCCCGGCTGCGAGCAGGACGCTGGCCGAGTGGTGCCTCCGTACGGCGGGCCGGCTTCGCGGCACACGCTCTACGTCGACGGCTGGTATGAAGACGATGCCGACTTCATGCCGGTCTGGGGCGCTCGGGAGCTCTACCTCGACGGTGACCGCACCTACGGCCGGATGGACGACCTCGTCGTGCTCGTCGACATGCGCACCGGTGCGGCGCGAGCGCCGACTCGCGAACTTCGACAAGTTCGCCCGCATGACGGAGATGGCGGCCGTCGAATGAGGGTCGTTGAGCGCCGCGCTCGTCGCCCTTGATGCGACAGCGAAGGCGGTCTCATCGGTGATGCCGGCCTGGCGGCAGCGTTCGCGGTCGTCCGTCCAGGACGTGGGCAGATACAGCCGGCGGTCGATCAACGTCCGACCGCGCTCGGCGGCGTATGCGAGAAAGACACCGACCTGGCAGTTCTCCGTCCGGCCCGCGGTGCCCGAGTACTGGCGCTGGACACCCGCCGACCGGGTCCCCTTCTTCAGGAAGCCGGTGTCGTCCACGATGAGCACGGCCTCGGGGTCGCCGAGGTGCTCAACGACGTAGGGTCATGGAACCTGTGGAGTGCCGGGCGAAGGCGGGCCAAGCGGTGGAAGGCGACCAACGCCTCCGGGAGGTTGCCCAGTTCGCCCACCGCGTTCCCTTCCTCGGCTGGCTCCGGCTGCTCAGCAGGAAACCAACCGAGGACGAACGACTCCAGAGCCCGAATCGGATCCGCGTCTACGTGGTCGACCCAGTCCACATCCGGCACCGGACCAGGTGCCGGGACCGGTCGGACCACGTCCAGCATCTCGCGGGTCAGCGGCTGGTCGAGCTCCAATGCGGCGTAGTCGAAGTTGGCAGGGTCCGACCGTCCCCTGCACCGCGCGGCGCCCAAGGGTAGGCAGCCACCAACCATCGGTGCTGGAGCAGCCCAAGCGCGCTTCCGGACCGTTCGGCGACCGGCTGGTCTTCGCCGTGCAGGACGAGGCTGGCATGGACTGGTCCATCCCGTGGCCGCTGGAGGGACCAGGCGCAGCCGATCCCCGCGTGTCGTGCATCGATGATCCCTGTGCTACGGAGCCGGAGACGTTCATCGAAGATGAGCCGCTGAGCCGCTTCCTCCTGCAGTTCACCCTCTACGAAGCCACGATTGCCGCCCCCTACCAGGCATGGACCTACTGCATGCCGACCGCGCGTCTGGACACGTTGTGGAACATGCTGCGGCCCATACCCCTGAGTCCATTTCTACCGACCTACACTGCCGAGAAGCTCTTCGTGGCCCCGGGGCTGCTGATGTCAGCCAGCATGGACGAGAACGAGGCGGTCGTAGCTTTCGGCGCACTCCACCGCGCGACCCTGACGCCCTTGCTTGAACACGGATTCCGCTGGTCCCGCTTCGATGGGTGAGGCGTGTACCCGTGGCGGGCCGCCGGCACTTGTGGTTCATCCCGTGCTGCGAAGGAATTGATTCGTACGTGCACCACGTGCACACATCAGGGCTTCTTCCGCGGGGTGGGCAGGTGGCTTTATCGAGCAGCAGTGAAGGCACTTCTCGATGGATTTGGGAGGCGCCTGCGGCGTCCCCATCCCGGTATCGACGAGTACGGGAGGCAGTGCCCACGGAGACCTCCGCGCCGGGGACCCAGGCGAAGCTGAAACGGCTGGTGGAACGAGGCTGGCTGGACGAGGACGCACCCGGCTTGTTCACCTCGTCCCACCGCCGGAGTCTGGATTCGTCCAACTCCCCGTAGAATCAGGGCTCTTCTCCCTACATTCGGAGGTGTCAACCAAACCGAACCAGGAGAGAAGAGCCCTGGGATGGAACAGTACGACACCGGCGCTGCCGCTGACCCGTTTGCCCGTTCGGTCGACGCCTTCGAGACGCTGACACGCACTCTGTCGGGCAGCTCGGCCGCCGGTTGGACCCACGCCGAGCTGGAGGAACAACTCGAGACGGCCGGGCGGGAGCTGATGCTGCTGCTGCAGGACCACCTCGACCTGCGGGCCCTGCGGGAGGAGGAACAGACCCGGAACGCGGGCCGTCCCCGCCCTGTCGGGCCGGACGGCATACCGCGGCCCTGGCGGGAGGCGAGACATTCCCGTCGGCTGGCCTGCCTGTTCGGGCTGGTGAGGGTTACTCGCGTCGCGCACCGGGGACCGGGCGTGTCCAACATCCACCCCGCCGACGAGACGCTGTCTCTGCCCGCGGGCCAGCACTCCATGGGACTGCGCCGCCTCGCCGTTACCGAAGCCGTCCGCGGCTCCTACGACCAGGCCCAGGCGGCGGTCGAACGACGCTGTGGGAAGGTCCTGGGCAAACGCCGCCTGGAAGAACTCGTCACCGAAGCTGCTGTCGACGTTGACGCGTTCTTTCGGGCGAGGATTCCGCTGCCGCGCAGTGCAGACATGCCCCTGGTGATCCAGGTCGGCGGAAAGGGCGTGGTCATGCGGCCCGATGCGCTCCGCGAGGCCACCCGTCGCGCGGCCCTCAAAGCCGCGGCCCAGGGACGGCGGGGCCGTCTCGCACCGGGTGAGAAACCCAACCGCAAGCGGATGGCCACCGTCGCCTGCGTATTCGACACCCGCCCCGCCCCACGCCGTCCCCACGACGTGATTGGCCCGCCCGAAGGCCGCAGTGGAGAACGCACCCACCGCCCGGGGTCGAAAGCGGAGGACAAGTGGCTCACCGCATCCCTGGTCCGCCCGCCCGAGCAGGTTGTCGCCGAAGCTTTCGCCCAGGCCCAGGCACGCGACCCGCACCATCAGCGGCCCTGGGTCGTGCTGGTCGGCGGAGCCCGTCACCAGCTCGACCTGATCCACACCGAGGCCGAACAGCACCAGATCCCCGTGCACATACTGCTCGACTTCGTGCATGTTTCTGAATACGTGTGGGCGGCCGCTCACACGTTCCACAAGCCCGGCAGCCGCGAGGCCGAAGCCTGGACCGCCGACCGTCTCACCGCGATCCTCGCAGGTCACGCCGCCCGCGTCGCTGACGGCATCCTCGCCCAGGCCGACCGGGAGAACCTCCCGCGCTCACGCAGCGAGGCTGTCACCGCATGCCACCGCTATCTCACCGGCCACCTCGACCAGCTCCGCTACGACACCGCGCTGGAAGCAGGCTGGCCCATCGCCACGGGAGCGGTTGAGGGCGCCTGCCGTCACCTCGTCGCAGACCGCCTCGACATCACCGGCGCCCGCTGGGGCCTGCGCGGAGCCGAAGCCGTCCTCCAACTCCGCGCCGTCACCAGCAACGGCGACCTCGACGCCTACTGGGCCTTCCACGCCGCCCGCGAGCACGAACGCCTCTACCCCACACCCGACCAGGCAACATTCGACCTCACGGCCTGATCCCGATCTTCACTCGAATCGAACTGCACCCATCTCGGCTTCAACGATGTCGAAGGCCGGTACTACCGGCTGTGGCAGCACAAGGCCCCCGAGAGGCTCCACACCGGCGACGCCATCTTCCTGCGCCCCAGCGACATCAACCAGATCATCAGCTACGCCATGATCTGGGTCCGCAACCACCCCGAAGATCCCCGCGGCTACGAACTCATCGACGAAGTCGCCGCCGGCTCGAAGGCGATCGTCATGCACTTCGCCCAGGCCGCCCAGGCCCCCGCGCAGCGTTAGGACGACGTCCCGCCCGCCCCGCGCCCCAGCCCCGAACGAAGGAGGCTAGGGCGCGGCGCTGTTCTTCCTGCCGGGCGGTCTGCTGCGCGAGGACCTGGCGGTCGATGTACGGGTCGACGGCGGCGAGGACCAGGCGCCGGAGTTCGGCCGGCTCCAGCGCTTCGACCTCCCACTGCACGGGGTGCTCGATGTCGAAGCCGTGACGGCGCGCGAAGGCTGGCCACCGGGGATCTCCACGCTTGCCCTCGGTCGCGGGCAGTGAGGTTCCCCCGCAGCTCGGGAGGCCTGGGCCGACCTCTACCTCGACCGAACCGCCGGGCTGGCTCAGCTGGAGGACCTCGTCACCGCTGTGCCGCACCGTAAGCAGGGCCACGGAGACACCCTGCTCGCCACAGGGCTGGCGTTGGCCGCCGCTGCCGGGATCCCGCAGCTCTTCCTCATCGCGGACGTGACCGACTGGCCGCGCGAGTGGTACTCCTGCCGCGGCTTCACCGAGCTCGGCCGCAGCTACTCCTTCCTCAACCGCTGACGGCGGGGATGAACCGGGGCCCACTGCTGCCGAGCACCCTGAGCCCGGGTTCGGCCGCAAACCAACGGCAGTGCGCCAACTTCCCCAAGGTGTATGCGAGTAGGCGATAGCAGGGCAGACACGGTTCGCCCGATCATGGAGCTCTCTATGCTTCATCATCACCGGGGGATCCGTGCCTGCTGTCCCATCATGCATTCTCGCCCCGATCCGCGACCAGTTCCTCGCGCTGCTGCCCGTGCGCGAGGACCGGCACCCGCTGGGCTGCCACAACCCGAGGATCAGCGATGCGCTCGTCTTCGACCGCCTGGTGCAGGTCCTGGTCTTCGGCTGTGGATACGAACGTGCCGCCGACGAGCACTGCTCGGCCACCACCTTGCGCCGGCGCCGCGACGAGTGGATCGCTGCTGGCGTGATGGAGACCTTGCGGCTGATCGCGCTCGCCGCCTACGACCGCATGATCGGCCTCGAACTCGACCGCCTGAGCGCCGATGGCTGCATCACCAAGGCGCCCTCTGGTGGCGAGTACGCCGGCAGGAGCCCGGTCGACCGAGCACGAGCGACGGCAAGGTCTCCCCGGGCCCAGGCGACTCGCCCCTGGCGGGCCACGTCGCTGGCGGTTCCTGCGTCGTCGCGGGAAGGTTCGCCCAAGTGCCGTTGCCCGGCAACGTGCATTGTGTCACCGGAGTCGGTCGGGGCCGGAACCCGGACAGTATGAGAGCCCGAGTCGGGGACGGGGTGCATACTCGCCCAACGATCCAGTGCAGGAAGAGTTGTGGACCGGCGTGCCGGCAGAAGGCCTACCGCTGTCGTGTCGCGGCGCGGGAGGCAACAGGACTGGAGCAAGACCCGGTCGGGGAGTTGATGGAGGCCATGGCCCCCTTCGTCGACCGGGGCGCCCCCGGGATCTCCCAGCCTCTCTACAAGGCCCTCTACCGGCTACGCACCGCCTTCCGCGACGGTCCCGAAGGACAGGAGCGGGCCCTGGTCCGCCTCGCTTCCTTGAACCCCGACCGGGTCAAGATCCCAGATACCGACGAAGGACGCCGCCTCCGGGGCGCCCTCCGCAGAAGGCCTACCGTCGCCGCACCGCAGACCGGACCACAGCCTCCCCGAGGCCCGACCGCCGGGCCTCGGGGAGTGCAGCGATCAGTCCAGCATCAGCACGAGTAGCCGTAACGGCATCCTGGCGTGCGGTCGGCTTCCCGGGGCACCCGGTCACCGAGGCTGCGAATCACCCTGCTCTGCACCATCCTTCCCGGAGCTCCCGCCATGCCGGACAGGCCGCGCACCCTGCCCAAGATGCGGTCCCAGACCGCTCGCTTCCTGTCCGAGCCGGGGTCAGCTCCAGGATCAGGGCGAATTGACGGGTTCCGACACACCCCGCTATCCCTGTCGTTGACCATGCGGCGATGCAGCCGCGGAAGGGGGAAGCATGAAGGCAATCTGGTGGGTGGTCGTACTGGGTTCCCTGGGCGTGTGGTGGACGGCCTGGCGGCTCATCCGGTATCCGGGTGGGTGGGCGTACGCGTTCCACGAGGAGCACCAGGAGCACCGGCAGGCTCTGGCCGATGCCCGCAGCGCGGTGCGAGAGCTTCGCGGCACAGCCCGTCGCGAGACATGGCAGGCACGGACCGAGGTGAAGCGGGCCGAGTGGGCCTACCGGCGCCGGATCCGGCAGGTGGAGTCCGAGCTGCAGCAACTGCGCACACCGCATCGCGGAGCACTCGTCAAGCAGCTCGGCGAGATCGCCCTGCACGAGAACTCGGTCCTCATCGGCGACGAAGAAATGCAACTGGTAGGAATGCAAGTCCGGTTCGATCTCGCCCAGTCCACGCACGTCTCGTACGTGTACCTGACGCAGCCGGACGGACGCCAGCACATGGAACGCTACGAGGGCCAGGAGTTCCCCGAGGATGCCGTACGCCGGTTCAGCGTGCAGATCCAGAACGCGGCCGCTGCGGCGCAGCGCCTGAGTGAGAGGCGTGCCGGAGACATCCGTACGCTCGAAGCCGAGTTGCGTGAGGCTCAGGAGGCGACAGAGCCGGTGGATGTGGCACAGGAGCGGCTGGAGAAGACACGCGCGCGCCACAGTGCCGATCTCAAGCTCCCGCGAGCGCGAGAGGCTCTCGACGATGCCCGGCAGGAATGGCAGGACCTGACCGGACGCCGCCCCCTCTGACGGGACACTTCGTCAAAGGCCCGGGCGGGGCGCCTCTGCTGTCGACGAAGAAGGTCCGCGTATGGCGGCGATAGAACGTCTGGGATCCGCCGCGCGGAAAGCCAAAGGCGCGCAGGAAGTTGTTCAGACGGCGAAGCCGATGTTGGTGACGTACTCGTACTGCCCCCACTGCGACCCCAGGTCGACGATGACGTCCTCCCAAGCGTCGTCCAGGCCGGTGCGAGGGCGAGTGCGGGCGCGGCGCCACACCAGCCGGTGCCCCAACCCAGGGCACACGGAAGCGTTGTGGCGCGCCGTCCGGAGGGGACCGAACGACCCGTAGCCCTGAGCGCGCCGCCCCCACTCGCTGCTGAGCCGCAGACTCGGTTCCACCGTCTGGTGGAGCCGTCGTAGAATTCGATGAGTTCTATGGGAGATGGTCTCCGCCACGGCTGACCATCCGGCTCGGCGCAGCCGCAGCAGCTCGGTATCCAGCTCCTCCGTACTCGCTTGTAACCAGCTCGCGCATCCCATCCCTGTCGTGAGGAGCAGGGAGCAGACCGCGATGAGACCTTGCCGCCCTCTCCCGTCGCGGTCGCCAGTGATCAGCACGATCGCTACGATCCGCGTGCCCAGCCAGAATCAGACGGCCGTGGGGCGGTGCCAGAGCGGCGACAGGCGGCTGCCGACGGTCGCCAACCTGGCGTTCATTTGAGGCCGGAGTGGGACAGGCCTTCGACGAAGTGGCGCTGGGCCAGGACGAAGACGATCAGCATCGGCACGACGGTCATGGTGGCAGCGGCGAGTTGAGTGTTCCACATCTGGCCGCCGTAGGCGTCGGTGAAGCGGGTCAGGGCCTGCGGCAACGTGAACAGCTCTGGTGACGTGAGGTACACCGTGGGTTCCAGGTAGAGGTTCCAGGAGGCGAGGAACGTCAGGATCGCCACCGCCGACAGGGCCGGTTTGGCCAGCGGCAGGCAGATCCGCCACCAGATCGCGGGCCGGCCGAGGCCGTCGAGGCGGGCAGCCTCCTCCAGCTCGACCGGGAGAGCGATGAAGAACTGCCGCATGATGAACGTGGCCAGCACACACGGTGCGGCCAGTGCGGTCACCAGGATCAGCGGCCAGTGCGTGTTGATCAGGCCGGCCGATTTGAACAGCTGGAACAGCGGCACGATCGTCACTTCGCTCGGCACCAGCATCCCGGTCAGCACTATCAGGAACAGCGCATTCGCCCCGGGAAACCGGATCCGGGCGAAGGCGTACCCGGCCAGACTGGACACCGACAGGGTGATCAGTGTGACCAGTGCGGCGATGTAGACACTGTTCAGATACTGCCGGGCAAAGGGCTGAAAGCTGAATGCCTCGGCGTATGCGGACAGTGTCGGCGAGTCGGCCCACAGCGATGGTGGGGCATCGAAGATTTCCGCCAGTGGTTTGACCGACGCGGCGACCATCCAGATCGTCGGCACCACGAACGGGATCGCCAGCACGCCCAGAGCGATCACCAGCAGTACCGACCGGACCCTGTCAGTCCTCATAGAACACCCACTTACGACGCAGCTGCCATTGCAGCAAGGTGAGCAGCATGACGAAGGACAGCAGCATCAGGGCCAGCGTCGAGCCGTAGCCGATGTTGTTGAACTCGAAGGCCTGCTGGAACACGTAGTACACGAGGACCGTGGTGGACAGCTCCGGCCCGCCACCGGTCAGGACGGCGATCTGGGCGAAGGACTGCAACGCCCCGACCACCGTGACGATGACGGTCAGCAGCACCGTCGGTGAGATCATCGGCAACGTGATCCGGGCGAAGACCGTGCGGCTGTTCGCACCGTCGATCCGGGCGGCCTCGTACAACTCCTGCGGCACGCCCTGCAAGGCGGCCAGGAACAGCACCATGTTGACCCCGACGCTGCGCACCACCTGTGTGAGGATCACCGACACCATCGCGGTGTCGCCCTCCTGCAGCCAGTTCGGCCCGTCGATCCCGACCGTGCCCAGCAGGCCGTTGATGCCGCCGTTGTCCTGCAGCAGGAAGCCCCAGACCAGGGTCCAGGCGACCACGGAGACCACCACCGGGGAGAAGAACAGCATCCGGAACACCGTGACACCGCGGAACTTGCGGTTCAGTAAAACGGCGATCAGGAGCCCGAGCGTGATGTTGACGACCACCACCCCGCCGGAGAAGAGCACCGTTGCCAGCAGCACCTTGGGCAGTTGCGGATCGTCGGCCAGGGCCGCGTAGTTCTCGCCGCCGACGAAGGTCTGCTTGCCGGTGAAGACGTTCCAGTCGTTCAGGCTGTACCAGATCGCCATGCCGACCGGCAGCAGGACGAACACCGCCACCCCGACGAGCTGCGGCAGGATGAACAGGTAGCCGGTCAGCACGTCCCGCCGGCGGGTCGTCCAGAAGGTCGGCCCGGATGCGCGTGCGGCCTTGGCGGCGGCCGGCGCAGCCGCCTGCCCGGCGGCCTGCGGGGTGGCCCGCTCAGCGGCCCGTGTCCTGGTCACTTGGCCAGAATCGGATCGATCGCGGCGCAGACCGAGCGCAGGACGGCCGGAATGTCGGCATTCGGGCGCCACATCGCATCAAGCGCCGTCTTGCCCTTCTGGGCTATCTCCGCCGGGCTGGTGTGGTTGGGTAGCGTGACGGCGTCCGGCAGCCGGTCGACCACCGCATCCTGCAGCTGGGCGGCGTTGAGGACCTTGTTGTTCGCGGCGAGCTTGTCCCCGGTCAGCAACGACTTCCGCGGCGGCGGGAAGTACTGGGCCAGCTTGGCGGCGTTCTCCGGATTGGTCAGGTACGCGAGGAAGTCCGCCGCCTGGTCCGGATGCTTGCTGGAGGCCAGTACGCCCACCCCGGCCTGGCCGAGGACGGAGTACTTGCCCTTGGGGCCCGCGGGCAGCGGGTAGAGCCCGAAGTCGAACGTGCCGGTCAGCAGCGAGGCGCGGGAGACCTGGGCGATGGTGAAGGCGGCATCGCCGGCGAAGAAGTCGGCGGCGGTGCCCGGGCCGGGCATCGCCTGGGTCTTGAACGCCGCGTCGTGCAGGAAGGTGAAGGCCTGCTGCATCTCGGGGCTGGCGAAGGTGCAGGTCTTGCCGTCCGGACTCCACGCTGACGCGCCCCAGCCGGTCCACACTGTGGCCAGCATGTTCCACGCCTTGTAGTCGAAGTCGCGGATGACGAAGCCGGCCTTGCCGGTCTTGGCGTGGACGGCCGCTCCGGCGGCTGCGACTTGATCCCAGGTCAGTGTGGCCGGATTGATCTTCTGTCCGGCTTTGGCGAGCAGGTCGGTGTTCACGTAGAGGGCGTACGGCGAGTTGGAGAACGGGTAGCCGTACAGCGTGCCGTCGCGGCTGAACTCCGCTGTCACGCTGTCGAGCAGGTCGTCGTACTTCCAGCCCGGGGTGGACTTGAGCTCGTCGGTCAGACCGACGAGTGCGTCGGAGGCTATGAGATCCCGCGACAGGTCGCCCATCCAGGCGAGATCCGGGGCGTTGCCTCCGGCGATCTGCGTGGTGAGCGTCGTGTTGTAGTCGGCGAATGGCAGGCTCTCGAAGGTGATCTTCGCAACGTCGGGATGGTCGGCCCGGTAGGCGTCGCCGATGCTGTCGAGTAGCTTCAGCTGAGCTTCGTCCGAGGTCCAGACCGTCATCCGCAGCTCTGCTGCCTTGTCCGGGGTGTCGGCCGCCGGCCCGGCGCAGGCCGCGCTGAGCGCAAGGACCGTCGTCAAGGCGACAGCGCTCAGCGCCTTTCTGGTTCTGATCATGGTGGTTCCCTTCGACGTGCTGGTTGGCCGGTCCGGCTCAGTAGCCGGCGACTTCGGGCAGTGCAGTTCGACGCGATCTGTCCGGCTCAGTAGCCGACGACCTCGGGCCAGTGGAGTTCGACGCCGGCCTCGACCAGGCGACGTTGAAGCTGATCGACGAGTGCGGGTTCGGCGGCGACCTGCTGCGGGCTCAGTCCGCGGTCGAGGCAGAACGCGGTGAGCTCGCCCGCGGACTCACCGACGTTCCATTCGACCGGGTGGAGTCGGTAGGCGCCGTTGGTGATGTGGGTGGTGCCGATGTTCTTGGCGGCGGGGATCAGGTTCTGGGTCCGGACCGGGACCAGGGCGCCCAGCGGGATCTCGAACGGCGCCGACTCGACGTCGATGTAGTTGTCGCCGCCGGTCGAGGGGTGCAGGTCGATCCGGTACATCCCCACCCCGACGGATGCGTCGAACCGGGCCGGCCCGCCGGACCCGCGGGATTTGATCGAGATGTCCTGTTCGCGGACGGTGGTCAGCGCCTTGATCCGGCGGGATTCCCGGATGTACGGAGCCTGCGCGAAGCCGTCGCTGGTTCCCACCAGATCCCCGCGCAGCCGCAGTCCCGGCCACCCGCGGCCACCGTCGGGCCGGGGCGCCTCGGTCTGCAGCCAGTAGACATAGGCCCGGGACTGCGCCTTTGCCGCGGCCAAGTGCTGCAGTCGTTCGGCGGTGTCGATGATCGAGCCGCCGACGTAGTCCAGCTGGGGCCAGTTGGCCAGCACGATGTCGCTGTCGTACAGGCTGTCGGTGAAGGTCTGCCGGGCGGCGATCCGCCGGAACTGCCACAGGTCCTGATCGCCGGCGTCGAACCGCGGATCACCGGAGACGTCCTGCTCCGGATTTACGATCATGGTGCGCTGCTCCGGCACCAGGGTGCGCGGATTGGGCGCGGTGAACGACAGCATCGGCGCGCCCCAGTAGGGCAGCTCGAACGAGCGCCAGTCGTCGTAGTCGTCGGGCCGGGCGATCGTGTGATCCCCGGCGGCATGGTCGAAGACGAAACACCACGCGATCGACTGCACGTTGGCCGGGTCGGCGACATCGGGAGCGCTCGGCTCACCGGTGTCGGACCGCGCCTCGGTACCGACGACGTAATCGGTGCCGGTCAGCGGCAGCAGGTCACCGGTCTCGGTGCCGTCCAGCACGAACTCCGCCGTGATCACGCTCTGCGCCCCGGTCTGCGGATCCGCGACCGTGACCGTGCGGACCACCCCGTCCACGACCTCGGCCCCGACCGGAACCGCGGGCTGCAGGATGGTCAGCCGGCCGCTCGACCGATACGGCGCGAGGAGAGCGTCGATCACTGCGAGCGCCACTCGCGGCTCGTGGCACAGCCGGCTCACCCGGCCGCGCCCTGGGTTGAGTTCACGGTCCCCGCGAGCCGCCGCCGACAGCGGATAGTGGTCCCGGTAGTAGCGACGGATGTTCTCCCGCAGCCTCCGGTAGCGGGCGGTTACGCCGAACTGCTCCACCCAGATGTGCTCATCCGGTGGCACCGCCTGCGACGTCAGCTGGCCACCCAGCCACGGGTACTCCTCGGTCATCACCACCCGGTGTCCGCGCTGCAGCAGCGCGAGAGCGGCTGCTACCGATCCGAGACCGCCGCCTATGACCGCCACCTCTGTGGCGATCTTGTTCACGACAGCCCTGCCGACCGAGCGACAATGGTGTCGCCCGCTTCGACCTCGGCTGCCAGGAGCCGCTGGGTGTCCAGATCGGCCCACTCCTGCGGGTCGGTGGTGACCAGCTGCTGCAGCAGCTCGAGCGCTTCGGCGGCGACCTTTTTGCGTGGCACGCGAAAGCCCGTCAGCACCCGTCCGTCGGTGCGATGACCACGGACCTCACCGAACGCGGCGACCGAGATCTCGCCAGGCACGTCCACCCCGGCACCGACGAGCGAGAGGATGACATCCTCGGTGAGGAAGGCGTCCTCGGCGATGATCAGCGTGGCCTCCGTGGCCCGGGCCAGTCGGGGCAGCTCGGCGACGCGCTCCTCACCCACCAGCATGAACGCCATGCGTCCCGCCGCCGAGGCGGCCTCGACCGCGCCGCGCCGGTCCCGCGCAGTGGCGGTGTCGCGGCCGCGGTGCACATACAAGGCCTGGCGGTGTCCGCTGTTCGCAGCCACGTCGATCACGGCGTCCGCCGGAGTGACATAGTCGACGCCGACGTACGGCACGGCCGCGGCCGTCTCGTCCCTGCGGCCGACCGCGACGAACGGGAACTGCTCGGCGACCAGCCGTTCCAGCTCGGACCCGACCATCTGCTGGCCGAGCAGGATGCAGCCGTCGGTGAGCCGCAGCCGGGTCTTGCGATGGAACAGACTGCGGGTGCCGTTCTCGACCGGCGAGGACGTGAAGAACAGCAGGTCCCAGCCGATCGCCTCGGCCGCACGTTCGATCCCGTTCAGCAGCGGGCCGTAGAAGTCCAGGCTCTCCGGCGACAGGGCTTCCTCGTAGGTGAAGACGCCGATGATCTGGTTGTCCAGACCGGCCAGCCGGCGGGCCGCCGGATCGGCGACGTAGGTGGCCTGCTCAAGCGCCCGCCTGACCCGCGCCCGGGTCTCTTCCGGGATACGCACGTTCGTGCCGTCACGGTCGTTCAGCACCACCGAGACGGTGGTCTGGCTGACCCCCGCGATCTCGGCGATTTCGCGCTGGGTGACCCGGCGCGGCTTCGTTGGCATCGATCCTCCGGTGATAATGCGTAACTTCAACAGACGTCGGCGACATTAAACCGCTGGAAACAAGAGCGCAATACCCCTTGACTATCGGGTTGTTCGGTTGAGACCGTCCGTGTCACGACGTTGAAGATAGGCATTATCACGACAGTTCGCGGCCAGACAGGAGCAGACGATGACGACCCCACCTGCCGAAGGCGCCCACCTCAGCCGTCGCGGTCTTCTCGGCGCGGCGCTCGCGGCTGGCGTCGTACTGATCGCCGAGCCCACCCCCGTGACGGCCCACGCCGCGGACGGCGATGTCACCCTGACCGCCGGCGGGATCAGCCTGCTGGCCGGCATCGGCGGCCGGCTCGCCATACGCGACGCGGCCGGTGTCACCCGCAGCGCCGGGTCGAAGTTCCAGATCAAGGACCAGCTCACCGGCATCCACCTGTCGACCGGCGGCACCCCCGCACTGGCCACCCTGCAGGACGGAACACCGGCGATCCGGATGGACTACGCCTTCGACGCGGCCGCCGGGCAGGCCACCGTCACCGGCTGGTTCAGCGTCACCACCGAGCACGCCCGGCTGGAGTGGCGGATCACCGGCGCGGACACCCTGGTGCCGGACGGCTTCCTGTTCAGCCGGGCGATCCAGACGCCGACCGCGCCCGACGACTACATCGCGATCACCGAATGGGTCCGCGACGCCGGCGGCGGCATCCCCTACGAGGAAACCGTCGGCGTCGCACACACCTCGACCTGGGGCAGCCGGCACGGACTGTTCCTGCTGGACCGCTCACGCCAGGCCTGGACGAACGCGACCTGGGTCCACGCACCCGGAACGGCCGACCCGGCCGGCGGGTGGACCAGCCGGGCCGACTTCTTCTTCTCCGACACCAGGCCGTCGGCCACAGCCACCATCGGCCGCGGCCGCGAACTCGGCCTCGAGCTGACCACCGACCGCGACTTCAACCTCTACCAGGTCCCCGGCGAGCCGATGCAGCTCACCGCCCTGGTCGCCAACGGCGGCACCGCACGCCCGGCCGAACTGCAGCTGTCGGTACGCGACTTCGACGGCGCGCAACTGGCCGCCACCACCGTGACCGGCAGCATCGCCGCGGCGGGCACCTGGCAGCACACCTTCACCGTGCCCGCGCCGGCCGCCGGCATCGCGCTCGCCGAGGTCGTCGTACGGTCCGCAGACGACGAGGCCTTCGCCCGGACCAACCTCGCGACCCTGCCACCGTTCACCTACCAGGCCCGCGCGGACAGCATGTTCGGGATCGCCAACTACCCGTGGCTGCAGCGGCCGAGCGCCGACGCCGTACTCGACCTCTGGCAGCGGGCCGGCATCGCACTGGTCCGCATCGCCTACGACGGCGGCCCGGGCTTGCCGCCCTCAGCGTTCGACGCACGTGGCATCCGCCACAACATCGAACTGCAACCGTCACTCGACGCGACCGACACCGAGGCCGCAGCCTGGGCGGCCGACAAACTGACCGTGGCGCAAGGGGCCGGAGCCGGCTACTTCGAGGTCGGCAACGAACTGAACCGGCCGTTCAACACCGGAGCAGCCGCCCAGACCTACCTGGACAAGGCGCTGCGCCCGGTCTTCGACCGACGGGCTGCGACCGGCGCCGCCGTCAGGCTGATGAACAACGGACTCGCCGGGATGGACAAACCCTGGGTGGAGACCTTCATCGCCGCCGGCGGCTGGGACCTGATCGACGCGTTCGCCTATCACCCCGGCCGCGGCAACTTCACCCCGGACTACGTACCTCCGGGCGACGACTGGAGCACCGGCCCCGAAGGCACGTACTGGAACTTCTACGGCGGACTGAAGCAACTGAAGACGCTGATGGCGCAGCACGGCGAGAAGGAGGTCTGGCTCACCGAAGCCTACGCACCGACCAAGCCGAACAGCTGGTGGCACGACACCTACCGGCACGCCGCCGAGAATGTCCTGCTCAGCATGGCACTGGCGAAAGCCGAAGGCATCACCTGCGTGTGCTGGTACCAGTTCCACGACAGCGTGCTGGGCATGCCGCAGGTCGCCGATCCGGACAACGTCGAATACCACTACGGGCTGATGAACCGCGACCTCAGCCCGAAGCCGTCGCTCCTGGCGTACGCGACCGCGGCCCGCGTACTCGATCAGGCCACCTTCCAGGGCTGGCTGACCTTCCCCGACCCGCAGACCTTCGGCCTGTGGTTCGACACACCCGACGGCCCGGCGGTCGTCCTGTGGAACCGGGCCGACGGCTACTTGTTGAACACCTCCGGCCGGCGCACCGACTGGCACTTCCCCGCCCCCGAGGTCTGGATCGACCCATGGCCGACCAAGACCCTCCTCACGGTCACTGCCGGCAACGCCGTACGCCAGCTGGACGCCATCGGCCGCAACCGGCAGCTGTCATCGGCCCGGGGCCAGGTGACACTCACGCTCGACGGCTCACCACGCATCTTCTACGGCCTGACACCACTGGCCAAGCCCGGCGTCAATACGCTGGCGGGCTGCGGCTGGCGGAGGCCCGGCGAACAACCCGGCGACCGGTTGTTGCAGCCGCCCGGACCATCCGAGAGGCGTTCCGCAAGGTGATCATCCCGCTCGCCGCACCGGGCATCTTCACCACCGCGATCACCACCTTCACCGCGGCCTGGAACGGGTTTCTCATCACTCTGTCGATGACGAACCAGCCCGGCATGCAGAAAGCGTCGGCCGCCATCTCCACGTTCGCCGGCGCCACCCGGTTCGAGACCCCCTCCGGCAGCCAGATGACGGCAGGGGTCCTGGTCACCATCCCCCTGGTGATCACGGTGCTGCTCTTCCAGCGTCGCGTCGTCGCCGGATTGACCGCCGGCGCGGCGAAGCAGCCGCCCAACACCCCCGCGTCCAAGGAGCAATCAGCCGCATGTCCGTTCCCGGTACCCCACCGTGGTGGCGCAGCGCCGTCATCTACCAGGTCTACATCCGCAGTTTCGCCGACCACAACGGCGACGGCGTCGGCGACATCGTCGGCATCCGCTCCCGCCTGCCATATCTCAAATCGCTCGGCGTGGACGCCATCTGGATCAACCCCTGGTACAAGTCGCCGATGGCCGACCACGGTTACGACGTAGCCGACTACCGCGCGATCGATGAACTGTTCGGCACCGTGGCCGAGGCCGAGCAGCTCATCGCGGAGGCACACCGGCACGGGATCCGCGTCATCCCCGACATCGTCCCGAACCACACCTCCGACCAGCACGCCTGGTTCCAGGCAGCCCTGGCCTCGGGCCCCGGCAGCCCGGAGCGGGAGCGATACATCTTCCGGCCCGGCCGCGGCCCCGACAGCACCCAGCCGCCCAACAACTGGGTCTCCGAATTCGGCGGCCCGGCCTGGACCCGGCTGCCCGACGGCGACTGGTACCTGCATCTGTTCGCACCCGAGCAGCCCGACCTCAACTGGAACCACCCCGACGTCCACGCCGAGTTCGAAGCCGTCCTGCGGTTCTGGTTCAGCCGGGGCGTGGACGGCTTCCGCATCGATGTCGCCCACGGCCTCGTCAAAGACCCCGAACTGCCCGATCTGCCACCCCGCCCCGACCCGGACCGCCAGCAGCCCCGGCAGCACACCGACCACCCGCACTGGGACCGCGACGACGTCCACGACATCTTCCGCACCTGGCGCAAGGTCGCCGACGAGTTCGAGGGTGACCGGTGCTTCGTCGCCGAAGCCTGGGCGGACACCCCGGAACGCCTCGCCGCCTACGTCCGCAAGGACGCCCTGCACACCGCCTTCAACTTCGACTTCCTCATGGCCGGCTGGGACGCGAAGGAGCTGCGCACGGTCATCGACGACTCCCTCGCCATGCTCGGCGCCGTCGGCGCACCCGCCACCTGGGTGCTCTCCAACCACGACGTCATGCGCCACCCCAGCCGCTACGGCCGAAACGCCGCCAAACGCTGGGTCGCCGGCGAGCGCTACGAACCCGACGGCCCTCTCGACCTGGACCTGGGCACACGCCGCGCCCGCGCCGCCGCCCTCCTCGCCCTCGCCCTCCCCGGCGGCGCCTACATCTACCAGGGCGAGGAACTCGGCCTCCCCGAAGTCGAAGACCTGCCCAAGGACATCCTGCAGGACCCCATCTGGGAACGCTCCGGACACACCGACACCGGCCGCGACGGCTGCCGGGTGCCCATCCCCTGGTCCGGGCAGCACATGCCGTTCGGCTTCAGCCCCGACAACGCCAACGCCACACCCTGGCTGCCCCAGCCCGCCAACTGGAACGAGCTCACTGTCGAGGCACAGACGGGCGACCAGACCTCCATTCTGGAGCTGTACCGCACCGCCCTGCGCCTGCGCCGCGAACACCCCGCCCTCGGCGACGGCACCATGACCTGGCTGGACGCGCCACCCGGCGTCCTCGCCTTCCGCCGCGACCCCGGCTTCGTCTGCGTGGTCAACCTCTCCGCCACCCCGTACCCACTCCCCGACCACTCCGCCGTCCTCCTCGGCAGCGCCTCTGTCGAGGACAGTGTGCTGGCAACGGATCACGCGGTCTGGCTCGAAGTCTAGGATGTGCACAATCAGCCACATGAAGATCACAGCGGGCGCGCCGCCCACGCACAGCACGCCTGCCGACCTCGCCCTGGGATTCCTGACGGGTGGTGTGATCGGGGCGTCGCTGACCGCCTTCATCAGCGGTTGCATCGTCGAGAAGGCGTCCCTGATTGTCCCGGGGCTCGTTCTGCCCGCGGCCTACGGTCTGCTCTTCTTCCTCTGCACCCTGCCGCGCCGCGCCCGTGAGGCGGCCGTCGTACCGCGTACGGCGCTCGCGGTGATCGAGAGTCTGGAGGCCGTCGGGGGTGAGACCAGCGACGTGCCGGTGCGGTTCGATCTGTCCGTCGCGCCGGACGACGCGCCCGCGTTCCGTGTCGAGATACGGCAGGACGTCAACCTCGTCGAGCTGCCCGAATACCGGCCGCGCGGGGTCCTGGTGGTGGAATATCCGCCGGACCGACCGTGGAAGACGCGGATCGTGAAGCGGCCGACGCCGCAGTGGGAGCAGCGGGCCGCCGTGGCCCAGGTGGACTCGGTGCCCGGTCCGGCCATGAAGAGCGATCCCACGGTGGGCTGTTTCGGTGGGCTCCTCACTCTCCTCGGGCTGCTGCTCGGCGCGGTCGCCGTGCTCCTGCTGTTCCGTGCCGACCTGTTCGACTCCCACGAGGGCGACAGCGGCGCCCCCGAGCCGTCCGTCTCCTCCTCGTCGTCCACGACCACCGTGACGTCGGCGACGGGCACGGTTACCCTTGGTCCGGGCCAGTCGATGCTCAACGAGGGCGAACTACGCAAGGCCGTCGAGTCGTTGACGCAGGGCGCGGACAAGCGTCAGGCGCTCACTGTGGTCGTGCAGGACCGCCTGCTGACGGTCGTCTTCTCCCCCACCGGCGTGAAGACCGCCGGGTTCGACCCGAGATCCTTGCCCTACGACCGCGTCCCCGCGCTCGTCGAGGAGGCCAGGACCGCCCTCGGCATCAACGCCCCGCAGAGCTGGCAGCTGACCGCCGACAGAGTCACCGGCTCGCTCACGCTCCGTGTCATGGTGACCGGCGGCGTGGGCACGGGAACGCTGGAGGCGGACGGGCAGGGCAAAGTACTGCGGCGCAGCGGCAGTTGACCGGATCGGCAGGAGGAGGGGCGCATGGGGTGGGACGAGTTTCTGGTGCTGTGGTGTGGGGTGTGGGGTGTGGTGGCGTTGGTCGGGTTCGTCCGGTCGCTGGCCGGGGTGACCAAGGCGCAGCGGACGGTCCGGCTCACTGGGCGGATCGAGCGGGTGCGGGAGCCCCGGCACGGCGGGTCCCGGAAGGGCGGGATATCGGTGGTCGTCTCCTACCGCGACCCGGCCTCGGGTCAGGAGGTCATCGTGACGAACGACGGTGAGCGGGGCGATACGATCATCACCTGTGCGTGGGAGGGCCGGGAGATCGGGGTCAGCCACCCGCGAGGCAGACCGCACGCCTACCGGTTCTCCAACACACCGCAGGAACCCAGTCGTGGGCTGGGCTGGCCAAGTTTCGCGGTCTTCCTGGTCTACGTCGGGCTGGTGGTTCTCGCCGCGGTCGGCTGGGGGTGGCCGTGGGCGCTGATCGGCTTCGGCGGGCCGTGGGCGGTCTCCGGCGCCGTTCATCTGCCCGGGGCGGTACGCGCCAAGAACCGCCGCATCGAGCAACTGGCTGCGATGGACACCGTCCAGGGACGGGTCGTCGCGGTCCTGAAGGACGTCAGCGTCGACGACGACGGCCACACCTCGACCACCATCACCCCGGTCGTGTCGTTCACCACCCGTGAGGGCACGGCCGTCACGGCCTACTGCACGTCGAACCTCCCGGACCCCGCCGGCGCGTACGGCCGTGACGTCACGGTTCACTACACGTCCGCCGACCCGGCCGATTTCACGCTGGACCGCGCGGCCGATCACCGCTCGAAGGAGCGGGACGTGATGTTCCACGTCCTGGCGATCGTCGTGCTCGTGGCGACGGCCGTGGTCGGAGTGACGATGCTCTGAGGCCCAGGAGGGGCCATGGACCAGGTGGGTTACCTTCTCCCCAATGGAACCGTTCACGTTCGACTACGAGAACCTGCATGCGCGTGTGGACCGGGGGGTGTTGGAGCTGTTCAACCTGGACAGTTCGGCGCACACGTTCCGTGTCCCGCTGCGCTGGCTCGGGGTGTCGCTGCACTACAAGAAGCCAGACCGGCCCGGCACACTGTACTTCGGCGTGGTCCGTGATCCGCAGGCCGCCCTTTACAACACCGACCGCCTCGCCTTCCGGTACTCGACCTCGCCCGCGTTCCAAGTACCGCCCGGCGACGAACCGTTGTTCCGCGCCTACTTGACCGAGGTGGCGCGGCTCGCCGACCGGTCGGTGGTCTGATGTGGAACCGGTGGTCTTCGAGCACGACACCGTGCACATGCGGGTCGGCCACGCAATCTTCGAGGTGTTCCGGCGCAACCGCGTCATCGGATCGTACCGGCCCCCTCCGCACTGGGTCGAGGTCCGCGCGGAGACCCGCAGGGGCGGTGTGACCCGGCTGCAGGTCCGCCGGGCGAGCTCACCGGCCTTCGCTTCCCGTACCGCGTACGGTGGGCCCATCTGCCGCGCACGATCCGGCACGGCGGATGGACGCGCCGGCCGGGGCAGCGCGGCGGTGAGCATCTCGTGCAGCCGCCCCGCCTGTGCCGAGCAGCGTCTGCCATCCGCAACCACTGCACCCAGCCACAGCCAGGCCCAGCGGTTGAGATGATCAGACCCGCGGGGTCTCTGCACCAGGTGCGTGAGCTGCCGATTCAACCTTCTGCGCCCGGAGTTCCCTGACCTCAGCCTGAAGGTCGGTGAGTTGGCGGTGAAGTGCCTGAATCGCCACGATCGCGACGCCGTTGGCATCGGTGCAGCAGATCGTCTTGTGTGCCGCGCTCGTGGACCGACGACACCGACCGGTGCCGGCCCGCGGCATCCCGAGCGGCTTGGCTTTCGCGACCAAGCCCCAGTTGCCTGCCCGGATGGTGACGAGGGCACTGGACGCGGGGACGCCCGCCCGCAGTTCCCATTAATCTGATGCTACGGCTTCAGGACGTCTTCCAGGACCCGCACAACGTGTTCGACGCCGCGCTCGGGACCGCCGTCTACCTGTGCGGCACGGGCAGCACCGACCTGTCCCGGACCGACCAGCTCCGCAAGGCGGTCTACCGCTACAACCACTCCGAGGCGTATGTGGACGACGTCACCGGCTACATCACCGAATACGACCGCCTCCCCGCCGCGGGAGACAGCACGGGGACGGCGACCGGGCGGGCCAGCGCCGTCGTCAACGCCGCCCTGGCGCAGCGGGGTACCCCCTACGTCTGGGGCGGCGGCAGCACCACGGGCCCCTCCAAGGGCGGGTACGACTGCTCCGGCCTCATGTTCTACGCCTTCTACCAAGGCGCAGGGATCATGCTCCCCCGCACCTCCCAGCAGATGCGGCACTCCGGAACCTGAGTCCCCCGCTCCGATATCCAGCCCGGCGACCTCATCGTCATCAACAACGACGGCAATTGGGGCCACGTCGGTCTCTACGCCGGCAACGGCTCCATGATCCACGCACCCCGGCCGGGAAAGACCGTGGAAACCACGCCCACGGCCGGCTACTGGACCCGGTACGACTGGGACGTACGCCGAGTGCTGTGAAGCCGCTGTAGGTTCCGATTCCAGATGTCGTTGTCCGAGCAATCTGTCCGCGACTTGTCGGTTTGGAGTCGCCGTTGGAGGCATTACCTCCGCATACCAGCTCCGCCGTCGCCTGGACGTCCTGCCGCATCGGCAGGCTGCCCCTGGTCAGAGGGCCGCACCGGCACTCAGCCCGACGCCCGCCTTCTGTGCCGACGCCGACAAGTGGCCGGACGGTCCAAAGATCCGCTCTCCCCGTCAGGGGTCAACGTGCAAGAAGAGGAGTACACCATGGTGACCTCCACCGGGTGGCGCCTGCGGAAGCTCATTCAGCGGGTCCGCACGCGACGCCTTCAGTCGAGCAGCCTGACCCGCCACCGCGTCCCCGCCGTCAATATTCCGATCTTGGTAGACACCACGGGACGCGTCATGTTCCCAGCGCACGACGTGACCCGCGCCCTGCGTGGTATCGCCGCGCTTTTCCGCGAGCACCCCGAGCTGTCCGCCGCTGACGGTCTGGACCAGGTCGCTGACCAATGGGACATGGCCGTGCTCACCCTCAACGATCTCCGAGGTGACGGAAGGAAGGACGAGAATGAGCCGTGAGCGCCCATGCCGGGCCTTGGTACTGGTGAGCTCGGACCGGAGTCCGCAGGGCATGCCGGGCCCGCCGCCGCGGACCTCTCCGGCCAACTCCAGCGCACCGCACAGGAATGGTCTTGCAGATCAGGTTTCGTGTGGAGTGTTCTTGGCGAAGTACTTCAACCATGGGCTTATCGCCGGTTGCCGGTCATCCTGCTGTCGCTGTCTTCCGTGAGCCCCGAGGCGGGCGGCCCGTCCCGGTGCTGGGCCCACGGGTCGATGCTGAGGCGAAGCGCGCCGCGCGCGTGCTGGCCGGGTTGGCGACCCATGCCAGACCTGTCGAGCGGACCGTCGCGCTGCGGCAGGCCGCTTCGGCTGCCGGTGAGTTGGCGACCGCGCTGTCGGATCTGGCTCCGGCCGTGGCCGGTGAGGGACTGCCGGCGGAGTCGATCAGTCAGTCCTTCTTCCGGGTCCGTGAGGGGGAGCTGTCGGATCAGCAGGCCGCCCTGCACGGTGTCCTGGTCATCCACCGCGGTCTGGAAGATCTGTGTGATGCTCCGCTGTCGGGTTCCGACCTGGCGCTGGAGGTGACCGGGATGCGGCAGTCGGTGCTCGACCTCACCGGCGCAGCGCCGGGCGCAGACCCTGACTCCGCCTCGCCGTTGGCCGTCCCCGAGCCTGCTGCGGGGGCGTCGTTGGAGAGTGTGTGGAGTGCTCGGTGGCTCATCGGGCACCAGGTCCATGTCCTGTTCAACGTTTGCGCCGCGGTCGCCGTGGCCGACGCCACCCGCTATCTGCGGCTCGGCGACGTCGATGCCGCGCTGCTGCGGCTGGCAGATGCGACGGTGTACGTGCGGGGCTTCCCGGCGGCCATGACCCACGCCAGTACGATCCCGGCCGACTACTACATGGCGGCGATACGCCACACCATGGCGCCTCCGTCGGTGGACATCCCTTTGAGCGGGCGCCAACATCGCGGATACAAGCTGTTCCGGGCGGCGATGAAGGACCTGCTGTCCGTGGTTCCCGACTCCTACGAGCACTTGGCAGCCCGCGCCCCGGAGCTGGCCGAGGCACGGGGTGCTCTCCTGGAAGCCGACATCGTGGACGGTGAACGGCATGTCACCCTCGCGTACTCGATGGTGCATCTGCGTCGTTCCATCGCTCAGAAACCCGAAGGCCCCGACAACGCCGTCGCCGAACTACGGCTCATGCGCCATCGCCGCGCGGCCCAGTACGCCTCCCTGATCCGGTTCGGGGACCACTACATCGCCGACGCCGTGGCCGGCCTGCGCCACTCGTGAGTCCGTGCGTCCGCCGCCCACCCCCCGGCAGGAGACCCTGATGCCCGAGACGACGCCCGGCACCATTCAAAGCCCTGCCGTCGCCGCCGACTGGGCACTTGACCCGGCCGATGCCGGCGCGTGCGAGCGGCTGGCCCGCACCCTGTGCACCCGCGGGCACGACCAGGTCGACAACCCCGAGTGGGTGGCACGGGCCCGGGACGCCTGGGAAGACCTTCCGCTACTGCTGCGCCGTGAGGTGCGCCGGTTCCGAAGGCACTCCGGCCCGCACGGCACATTGGTGATCGGCGGCCTGCCCGTCGACCAGGCGGCCCTGCCCGCGACACCGACCGTACCCGGCTCGGTCCAGCGCCAGGCCAGCGTCTCAGCCGCGGTGCTCACCATGGTGGCCTGCGGGCTCGGCGAGCCTCTCGCCTACCTGGCGGAGAAATCCGGTGCCCTCGTGCAGGACGTCGTGCCCGTGCCCGGGCAGGAGACCTTCCACGGCAACGCCGGATCGGTGCCACTGTCCTTCCACACCGAGAACGGCTTCCACCCCCACCCACCCGACTATGTGATCTTCCTGTGCCTGCGCGCCGACCACGACCAGATCGCCGGCATGCGCATCGCCGGCATCCGCCAAGCACTGCCGCTCCTCACCCCAGCCAGCCGCCAGGCCCTGTTCGCACCGGAGTTCATCACCACACCACCACCCTCCTTCGGCCCCGCCACTGCCTCGACTGAACCCGATGTCAAGCCCCGACCGGTACTGTCGGGAGCAGCCGAGGATCCCGACATACGCATGGCCCAACTCGTCACCACCCCGCTCACCCCTCGGGCCGCAGCGGCGCTGACCGAATTCGGCCGCGCCTGCGAGGCGACCGCCCGCACCTTGCGCCTGACACCCGGAGACCTGGTCATCATCGACAACCGCGTCACCGTCCACGGCCGCACCGCCTTCCACCCCCGTTACGACGGAGCAGACCGCTGGCTGCAACGCACCTACGTCACCACCGACCTGCGCCGCTTCCGCGACCACCGCCCCCACGACGGCCACATACTCGCCCGCTGACCAGCGTCCAGTTCCACGGGTAGGTGTTCACGAGCGCGGTGAATGTCTTCACCGCGTTCTCCCGGCCTTCCACGGTCGTGCGGCCAGGTTCCCGCGCCAGCTGCTGATTGGCGAACCCGGTCAGCATCGCCGTGAAGACCTGTTCCTCCGGCCGCAGCAAAGTGACCCCATCCACCAGAAGCAGTCTCGCCGCCCCTGGTATCGAACCGTTGAACCCCACTGATCCACCACTCTCTGTTACTCGCATCAGATGCGAGAAAACCGCATCCTCTGCGAGCTTCCAGAGAACCCGCAGGTCAGCCCCTTGGGTGAGTGGCATCAAGGCCCTGTCGGCCGCTAGGAGCGTGGGTCAGTAAACAACTCCTGGAATGCCGCGCCTCGTGGTGGAGTGGGGCTGTCGGGCGCTGCTGTTGAAAAGGCGTGGCTGCCCGTCAGTCGTGATGCGACAATCAGTCCGCATCTTGATCCAAATCCGCGTTCCGGAGGTCCGCATGGACATCGCCTCGCTGCTGCCGATGACCACGCCCCGGTTGTCGCTGCGTCTGTTCACTCCCGGCGACGTCGACGACCTGTACGCCTACCAGAGCCTGCCGAGCGTGGCGCGCTACTTGTACCGGCCGGCGCACACGCGGGAGCGCAGCGAGCAGGTTGCGGCCGAGCGCGCGGCGCACTCGGTTTGGTGCGCCGACGGGGACAAGCTGGCGCTTGCTGTGTGCCGACGCGATGAGCCCGGCGTCGTTGGCGAGGTGACGCTCACCCTGGCCAATGCCCGCGCCGCCCAGGCCGAGATCGGCTGGACTCTCGACCCACGTCACGAGGGGCACGGCTATGCGACCGAGGCGGCCGTGGCGCTGGCCGGGTTTGCCTTCGACAGGCTGGGCGTGCACCGGCTCTACGCACGGCTGGATGTGGAGAACACCGGGTCTGTGCGGGTCTGTGAGCGCCTCGGGATGCGTCGGGAGGCGCGCCTGGTCGAGAACGACCTCGACGGGGATCGCTGGGGCAGCGAGTACATCTACGCGGCGCTGGCCGCGGACATGGGCGGTCAATCAGGCAGTTGAGCCCGACGCCGCCTCGTGTTCGTGGTCTTCCATATGGAAGAATCCTGGTATGTCTGGTGGGGATGGCCTGTTCGAGGTGGATACGGCGGCGGTGGTGGAGCCGCAGACCGCGCCGACGGTGCCGGTGAAGAAGACGTTCCGGGTGTTCGTCCCCGATCAGATGATGTTGCTGCCGCCGTCGCTGGATGAGTGGTTGCCGCAGGACCATCTGGCGCGGTTCGTCGCCGAGTTGGTCGACGAGGTCCTGGACCTGGCCCCGATCCTGGCGGCCTACACCGAGAAGCGCGGGTTCCCGCCGTATGACCCGCGTCTGATGGTCCGGCTGCTGATCTACGGCTACACAACCGGGGTGCGCTCGTCGCGGGCGATCGAGCGCAGGTGCGTGGACGATGTGGCGTTCCGCTACCTGGCCGCCGGGGCCGGCCCGGATTACCGGTCGATATCCAGGTTCCGGGCCCGGCACCTGGACGCCCTGGCCGGGATCTTCACCCAGTCGCTGCACCTGGCGCAGAGGCTGGGCATGGTGAAGATGGACAGGGTGGCGTTGGACGGCACGAAGCTTGAGGCCAATGCCTCAAAGCACAAGGCGATGAGCTACGCCCGCTTGGTCGACAAGGAGCAGCACGTCGAGGCGGAGATTGCAGAACTCGAAGCCGCTGCGGCAGCGCTGCTGGCCGACGCGGCCGCCGTCGACGCCGCCGAGGATGAGAAGTTCGGCCGCGGTGGCAAGGACACCGATCTGCCCGGCGAGCTGGACCGGCGGGAGAAGCGCCTGGCGAAGATGCAGGCCGCTCGCGCGCAGATCGAGGCCGAGGCCGCCGAGCGGGCTCGGCGCCACGCCGAGGACAAGGAACGCCGACGCCAGGGGCGGTCCGGTGCCGGCGACAATCCCGACGCTGTGCAGGCCGCCGGAGACAAGGCCGCCGAGGTTGCGCGGCCGATGGACAAGGCGCAGGCCAACTTCACCGACCCGGACTCCCGGATCATGAAGAACAGCGACGGGGCCTACATCCAGGCCTACAACGCCCAGGCCGTCGTGGACGGCGCGCACCAGATCATCACCGCCGCCGATGTGACGACGAACCCCTCGGACGTGCTGAACTACACCATGATGCTCGACCAGTCCGCCGCGAACACCGGTATCCATCCCAAGCAGGCGCTGGTCGACGCAGGGTACTGCTCCGAGGCGAACCTCGCGGCCGCGGCCGACCGCAAGGAAGAGCACGGCACCGACACGTTCATGGCCACCGGTCGTCTGACCCACGACGAGCAGGTCAGCGCCGCACCGCGCGGACGCATCCCACAGGACGCCACGGCCCGTGAGCGCATGGCCCGCAAGCTGCGGACCAAACCCGGCCGCGCCGCCTACAGCCGCCGCAAGGCCATCGTCGAACCCGTATTCGGCCAGATTATGACCTGCCAGGATGGCCGTGAACTGCTGCTGCGCGGTGAGAACGGGGCCGTGGCGAATGGCGACTGCTGGCGGCCTGCCACAACCTCCGCAAGATCTTCCGGCACGCCGGAACCGCCGGGCTGGCCGCCGCCCGAGCCTGACGGCTCGGCCGGAGCCCCCTGAACAACGGCCCACCGAGCCCACCACTGCGGCACCAGGCCCGAACAAACGGCCGCGACCGGCCATCAGCCGATCCAAAACCGCTCGTCGGCTGGGCCATTACCGACCCACGCTCCTAGCTGCGGGTTTCCGAGGCGTTCAGGCTCGTAGGCCCCCAACGAGGTGGCGAATTCGAGGGGCTGTTGTCGTACGCGGGTCAGGCAGCCGAGGACCGTGCGGCCGGGCGCGGAAGCGCCCGGCCGGCCCAACGGGACTCGGCATGCGGACTGTCTGCGGAGAAATAACCGCGGCGGGACCGATACTTCCCCGGAGATCGACCGACCAAGCTTCAGGAGCAGCCATGAGCCTCAAGCGTCTGGGAGCCGGCCGGGGCCGGATGTCACTCGTCGTCCTCGCGGCCTGCGCCCTCGCATTCGGGGGCGCAATCCCGGAATCCTCCAGCGCGGCGGCGGACGGAAAGCCCCGCTGCATCTCCACGCCGCGTGCGTACCGAGCCGCATGGGACGCGCGGCAGGTCAGGTGCGTCTCGCCGTCGCTGTTCGGGACCACGCACGCCCGCGGCAGCGCTTCGCCGTACCCCCGTGGCTTCTGGTACGCGCGGGCGGGCTCCAACACCAATCTTGAGCGCTTCCTGGAGTTGCGCAGGACGTACGGCGACACCCCGCCGAAGGTCGGCATCGGCATCCTGTCGTACGTCGGCTATCCGGGCCTCAACACCTGGGACACGCCCACGGACCTCGCCGTCTACACCCTCTCGCCCGGCGTACGGGCTCAGGTGCCAGCCTTCGAGACATGGTTCCGGCTGCTCGACGAGGAGTTCGGCAACACGGGGGCGTATCCGCTCGCGGCCCAGACCCGGCTTGCCTACGTGTACTCCCGGCTCGGCCCGCGCCAGGACGTCGTCGACGCGTTCCAGGCGGTGACCGGCTGCCGCAGGACCGCCTTGCTCAACGGAAAGGACGTGTCGGCGAAGATCGGCTGCAACGCGGCGTTTCTCGGGGCACTGGCGGCCGCCGGCCCCTCTCCCTACGCCACGGGCGAGTCGAAGTCGTGCTTCCGGAACTTCGCGGCGCGGTACAAGGGTCCGAAGACCGCCGCCGCACTGCGCGGCGTGCTGTACCAGTGTCAGGACGTGGGGTTCCTCAATACCGGTGTCGGACTCGGCTACAACACGTACGCGAATCCCTTCGTCTGCAAGCCGGCCCGCGAGCAGTCGGTGCTCCAGAAGTACACTGGCAGGGAGTTCATCCTTCCCAACACGGCGTTCGACAGGCTCCCGAGCCATGTCGACATCGAACTGGAACTGGGCAAGCCCTCCCAGCGTCGCTTCCTGAACAGCGGCTACTGCTGAAACAAGGTCACAGACCGTCCAGCGCGCCCCGTAGATCCCCCGGTTCGCGGCTTCTGGTCCTCGTCGTCCAGGAGGAAGAACCGCTCCAGCTCGGGTCTCGTCGGATCCTCAGCGAACTTCCCACACACCTCGGCCTTTCAGTCGGGAATTCCACGGGCAAGCGGCGGACGGTAGTCACCCCCGCCAGTGATCAAGGATCTTCGGGTGAACCCCCGCACACGGCCGAGCGCCTGTGCTAGACGACCGTGATCAAGTGCTTAGCGCCAACGGCTGTACCGCTGGTCCCCACGGCCGATGCCGTCCGCCAGCGGCCCGGCTCAGGATTCCGACAGACCGACTGGACGAATCCGCCGACAAACCGTCTGGACAGCCACGCGGGAACCCAGGTCAGCGGCTCGCCGGACGACAAGTCAGATCGGAACCTACACGGCTGTAGGTTCCGATTCGAGTTGTCACTGTCCGAGCATTCTGTCGGCGGGCTGCGGCTTCTTGCATCCTGTGGTTACCCAAGCAGCCCGCGCCTTCGTGTCTGGCTACCGGCCGCCCAGAAGGCGTCGCAGAAGACCACGCAACCCGCCCCGCTGCACCTGGCGTTTCGACACCACGGCGGGCGGCGTGTACAGCATGTGCACGGGAGGCGGAGGGACGGCCGGTGTGGGCGGGACAGCGGGGCGTACGGGTTGGGAACCCGCTGCTGGCGGCCTGTTGTCGCGTGGAAACGCCGCTTGCCCTGATCGGCGGCGATCGGATCGTCGGTGTGGTCGGGCTCGGGGTGCTTCTAGGCGGCAAGGACGTCGTGCAGCTCGCGAACCGCGTTCTCCTCGCGGTGCTGGGCGGGGATCGAGTAGTACAGGTCCAGCGCGCGGTGGTGCACGAGTCCGGTGCGGTAAGCATCCGGGAGGGCGGCCAGGATGCCTACCGCACGCTGGCACGCCTGCTCGATATCGCCGTCGTGGTGGAAGCAGGCGGCCGCGTCGATGGCGAGCAGGGAGCGGGTCATGGTGCTGGTCGGCGCGGACAGTTCCAGCGCCCGCTGCTGGCTCTCGCGGGCTCGTGGGGTGTCGCCGAGTGCGGTGAGCGCGTGGGACAGGTGCACGTGGTGTTTCTGCTCGCCGTGAGTCAGCCACGTGTCGGCACGTGCGCTGGCGTCGAGCCGTTCCATGAGCATGTCGGCGGCCGTGAGCGCCTCGCGGGCTCGATCTGGCTGGTGAGACAGGGCGTAGGCGCGGGCGGCGACAGCGGCGGCCAGGGTCGCGGCGGCTGTCGGCCGATTCCCGGCGGTCTGCCGGGCCTGCTCGGCAAGGAGCGCGGCTGCCTGCGGGGCGCCGTAGTTGATCGGCACCATCGCTTCGCGGGCCAGGACCCACGCGTGCAGCTGTCGGTCGCCGGACTCCCGGGCGGCCTTGGAGGCGGTGGCGAACCACTTCCGGGCCTCCTTCCGGGCGCCGAGGTCGTGCAGCACGATCGCGATCATCCCTGACATCTGCCCGGCAGTGCGGCACACCCGGATGCGTGTGGCGACCGGCTGCGGGCTGTCGAGGAGGGGTCGGAGGTTGACGAAGTCGCTCGCGAGATCAGCCAGAACCCGAGTCGGGGGCTGGCCGTGATAGCCGTAGCCGTGCGCCTCGGCGGCCGTCTCCAGGTCGGACAGATCGGCCGGGGAGGTGTCGGCGGTGAGGGCGAGGTCCACCGGCTGGCGGGATTCGGTGAGGGCGGTGAGCGCCGTTGTGGTGAGGCCGGCTGCGAGTGCGCCGCGCAGCACCTGGCGGCGGTTCATTGGGTCGTCTCCATCGTCGGACTCCGGGTGCGGTCTCGGGGAGCTGTGCTCCCAGGGTCGCGCAGCAAGGCCCGGAAGGGCACCGGGAATCCGAAGCGCGTCCGCGACCCGCTCGATTGCGTCCAGCGTAGTCACCGTCGCCTCGCCGCGCGCGACCTTGGAGACCCGATCGGCTTTCATGCCGGACGTTTCACCGATCCGGTAGTAGCTGATCCCGTGTTCGCGGGCCATGGCGAAGACCGTCGTGAAGTCACGGGTCTGGACGGCATGGACGAGAGCCGGGAGGACCGCGATCCGCGGGGTGTGCTGTGGGGCCGGTGCTCGCAGTTGATCGGTCGGGACGGGTTGCCGTCTGGGCGCCCGCGGTGGCGGCTGATCCACCCCGCCAGGCAGCGCGAAACGATGACACGGCTTCACTGTCAGATCTGCGCAGGCCCTACCAGAACACCGGAGGGATATCCGTTTCTGGCACACGCCACCAAGGGCGTTCCGCGGCCTGGGGACATCCTCCGCACCTCGCAGCCCCCGGTCTGCCTGGCGCACCTGCGCGTCGCAGTTGAGCAGTGTCCGCACCTTCAGAAGGGCTACACCACCCTGATGGTGCGCAGCGCCCCCCTCTACGGGGTCATCGGCACGCCCTACCAGTGGACCCGTGACGGGATCGTGGCACTGGCCGGGAATGACACGCCCATTCCGTACCGAGCGTCAGAGCTGCGGTGGTTCCTGGCCTCACAGCTGGTCCGCTGCTTGCAGGACTTCACGGTCGTCGACCTGGACGACCTCACGGCGCTCGACTCGTATGCCTGAACGTCCTGGAGGCCCCATCTCCCGTCGCGCGTGGCAGGTGTCCACCCTTGTAGTCGCCATCACCCTGATCAATTACGCCGCAATGAAGCGGTGACGCGTGCCGCTCCTGTCCTCAACAGACTCCCGCCTCTCCACCGCTGCCGATGAGCACGGACGAAAGGCCGGCTCCAAGGCCCACCCGGCGTGAATCCGCAGAAAAGGACAGCACATGCCCGAGACCGTGAACGCTGACTCAGACCGCTTCATCGACCCACCGAAAGAGCTGGAAGACGACCTGGTCAAGGTCGGAAGCACGCTTCCCGCCTGGGACGTGGAGGGCGCCTTCCTGGCGGGTCCCACGATCGAGCAGTACCGGACCGCACTGGATTCGGCTCCGCTGTTCAACGAGATCCGGGGATCCCTTCTCGCGGCGCTCAACGGGGAGAAGGGCGGGTACGCCGTGGTACGTCTGGGGAACATCGCCCAGGCGCTGGGGGTCGGGGAGCAGTTCCTCCGCCTGGCCACGGCGATCCTCGCCGAAGTAGCGATCCCCTTCCAGCCCTTCCAGCGATGGCCGCTGTGGAAGGAGCTCGGGACCAACCTCAACGCCAACCCCGGCCTGTCCACCGGCACGGGGCCGTGATCACGGCGGCATCGATCCGGCACGGCGGCCATGGGCCCTTGCGCAGAGATGTCGTACATGCTCGGATCTTGTTCATCCGCATCCGGACCATGCACCCCGGACACCTCTCGGCGGCTGACCCCCGCCGGTGCACCCCGCCTCCGAGGAGGGCTCCGATGTCATCTCCCGCTTCCACGAAACGAACTGTCGCGGCGGTGCACGCCGCCCCGGTGTTCATGGATACCGAGGCGACCGTCGGCAAGGTCATCTCGTTCATCGAACAGGCCGGCCGGGAGGGCATCGATCTGCTGGTGTTCCCCGAGACCTTCGTGCCCGGTTACCCCTACTGGATCGAGGCGTACGCCCCGCTGGACCAGCAGGACGCCAACGCCGCCTACGCCGAGGCGTCCGTCGAGGTGCCCGGCCCGCAGATCGCCCGGGTCCGGGCCGCCTGTGCCCGCACCGGGGTCGGCACGGTCCTCGGTGTCAGCGAACGGCTCGCGGGCACCCGCACGTGTTTCAACAGCCAGGTCTTCATCGAACCCGACGGGACTCTCCTCGGCGTACACCGCAAGCTCCAGCCCACCTATGCCGAACGGATCGTGTGGGCTCAGGGCGGCGGCGCCACCCTCAGGGTCTTCGACAGCACGCTGGGCCGGATCGGCGGCCTGGCCTGCTGGGAACACACCATGAACCTGGCCCGGCAGTCCCTGATCACCCAGGGCCAGCAGATCCACGCCGCCGCATGGCCCGGTCTGTCCACCATGACCGGCTTCGAGGCCGTCGCCGACATCCAGATCGACGCCATGATGAAGACCCACGCGCTCACGGCCCAGACGTTCGTCATCTCCGCAGGAAACCCGGTGGATGAGACGTGCCTGCGGTGGATGGAGTCCACCATCGGACCGCAGAAGCACATCACCGCGGGCGGCGGCTGGTCTGCCGTGATCCACCCCTTCAACCAGTACCTCGCCGGCCCGCACACCGGCCCCGAGGAAAAGCTCGTCACCGCCGGGATCGACCTCGCCGACATCAACGCCGTCAAGGTCTGGGTCGACTCCCGCGGCCACTACGCGCGACCGGAGATCCTCGGCCTACGGGTCGACCGACGCCCGCTCTGGCACGACGAGGGACACCGCGAGTGGCCTGCCGCCCCGAGCGACAGCACCACCGTCCCAGCGACGGAAATAAACTGCCAGGATTCTCCGAAAACCCTTGGCCAAGGTTGCTGACCGTCCCGGCCTTGGTCGATACGTACGCGATCCGAGCGCGCGCCCCGAGGAGTTCGCTGCCGTCTGCGGCCGGGTGTGGGACGTTCTGATCCCGCCCGTTCCGGCTACCTGGCCGATCGTCTTGTCCGAGTCGTAGCCAGCGTCCAGTTGCACGGTCATGTCGTCGGGCAGCGGTCCCAGGTCGTCCAGGCGGTCCAGGGTCGGGGCAAGCAGCGGGGAGCGTGCTCAAGGTCGAGTACGTCCACCGGCACACGTTCGCCACCCGCACCGAGGCCCGGCTGCGGATCGCGACCTGGATCACCGGCTTCTACAACACACACCGACTACACAGCGTGTGTGGGTATCGGAGTCCGATCGACTACGAGCACGACCACCGGGCCAACCCCGCCTTGGAGCTGGCCGCTTAGAAGATCTCCACGGTTCGAGGGGATTGACAAGGAGAATCTCGCCAAGCATCGAGCAGCGAGAACCACGCTGTGATGTACACCGCCAGCAGGCGGGCACGTTGGGAGGACGTCCCGGCCACGCTGCGGATGTTGTCCAGCGTTCGCGTGCTCGGTGACCGCGTTGGCACGAAAGACATGGTCGTCCAGGCCGGCGAGCGGCTCGACCGGGGAAGGTGTAGGCGGGCGGGTGAGTGCCTGCCAGGATGCAGTCGGCCCGGGAGCCGCGAGTAGCGGCCGGTTCCCGGCCGAGCCCCCGGACGCCCCTTTTCCCAACGGCCCGATCACCGGGCGGCGCATCAGCGGCTCCGGGTCCGCCGCGTACCGCAGGAAGGCGCCTGCGCGTTCGGGTATCTCCGCGACGATGTCGACGTGAGCCGTCGACTCGACGCCGGAAGCGGGTGACGTCAAGCCTGCTGCGTGAGCAGGTCATCGAGTTCGGCTGCGAAGAGCAGGGCGGGGTCGAGGCCCATTCCGGTGAAGTGGCCCGCGAGTTCCAGGGACAGGACGCCGTGCAGTCGGGTCCAGAAGGTCAGGGCCTGGTGAAGCGCCGCGGGCGGGGCAGGGTGGCCGTCGGCCCAGTCCCGGTGTTCTTCCAGGTGGGCGCCGAACGGTGTCGTGGGACTATCCGGGGTGAGGGCCGCACAAGCGTCGAGCAGGGTGGCCATGATCTGAGCGGAGATCCTGGTGGTGTCCTCGGGAGCCTGGTAGCCGGGCACGGGGGTGCCGTAGATGAGGAAGTAGCGCTGGGGGTCCTCCAGGGCCCAGTCGCGCAGGGCGTGCGCCAGCCCGGTCACGTCGGCGCCGGCGGCGAAGGCCGTGCGGAAGGTGTCGGCGAGGCTTTGGTACGCGTCCCGGATGAGCTCGGTGATCAGTTCGTCGCGGCCGGCGAAGTAACGGTAGAGCGCGGGGCCGCTCACGCCCATCTGTTTGGCGACCGCGTTGAGGGAAAGCGCGGGCACTCCTGCCGCGGCGATCTGTTCCCAGGCGTGTTCCTTGATCTCCGCGCGGACCTGGGCGCGGTAGCGCTCCCGCGGGGTCTTCGGATCCGGCTTCCCCACGTCCCACCGCCTTCCCTGCTCACTCTGCTGCACCTTCAAGGTTTCGTTAGAAGCTATCACGCAACACCTTGCCCTCATCGCCTGCCAGTTATAACCTCTAACGAACATGCAAGCTTCTAGCTCATTCGGGGTGCGCCATGCGGCCGTCCCGCTCACCGCCCCGTCCGACGACAGACATCCGCCCGGCAGGCAGGGCGCACTCAACAGGCAGCTCCCGCCCGGCAACTGACAACTGACAACTGACAAGGGGAACACCATGCCCGGTATCCGCACCACCCTGTACACCGTCCCGCTCGCCTTCGCCGTCCTTGCCACCGCTGCCGCACCCGCCGGAGCCGCTCACCACCGCCCCGGCACGTCCCTCACCTGCCGCGGGGAAGGCGTCGACCCCGACGCGCGCGTTCGCCACAGGACCGAGACCTTGATCCACGCGCCGTTGCGCACCGTCTGGAAACTGCAGACGGACGTGGCACGCTGGCCGTCCTGGCAGGCCGCCGTCAAGACCGCGGAACGCCTCGACCACGGCCCCCTCCGGAAGGACTCGGCGTTCCGGTGGACGACCCCGATACCCCCCAACCCCGCGACTCCGGCGACCGAGCTGGAGATCACCTCGACCGTCGAGCAGCTCAGGCCCAGCTCCTGCATCCGCTGGACCGGCCCCGCGATCGGTGAAGGGCTGCGCATCGACGGCGTCCATGTATGGAACTTCACCGAGGTCGAGGGCGGCGTCCGCGTGAGCACCGAGGAAACCCACACCGGTGCCCAGGTCGACGCGGATGTGCCCACCGCGACGGAGATCCTCCGCCAGGGCCTCGAAGCATGGCTGCACGACCTGAAGACCGCCGCCGAGGCCCGCGCCAACGACCCGCGGAACTGAACGGGTGAACACATGCAGGCCTCCCGGGTACACGCCCCCGGAGGCCTGCCGGGTTCCACTTCGCCGCGAGGAAACCCCCGACCTCCACGACAGCTCGGTACCCCAGAGGTGTGTCCCGCCGTTGAGCCGCGTGCGGCTTCGTCCGGGGCACGGCCGTCTCGGACCGGGATCCCGGAGTGGAGACGGCACGAAGGGAGTTCCGGGTCATACAGATCGGCAAAGGCCGCCGTCATCCTGAACCCGGGCAGGACCCGGGGAGGGCCACCGTCGACGCCACCACCGAGACCGTCCCCGCCCTGCGCGAGGAGCTCATTGCCGAATTCGAGAAGGCCGACCTCGTCCTCATCGGCGCCCCCATGCACAACCTCACGATCCCGTCCGCCCCGAAGGCCTGGCTGGACCAGATCATCCTGGCAGGGCGGACCTTCGGCGAGGATATGGCACCGTCCGGCAAGCACGTCGCGGCCGCGGCCTCACGCGGCGGCTCCCACCACCCCGGCACGCCGCGGGCCGGCTTCGAATTCGACACCAACTACCCGGAGAAGGCACTGGACGGCGGGCCCGGCCTGCAGGTCGAGATCATCACGCACCAACTGACGATGCCCCCCGTCAACCCCGCCATGTCCGAACTAGTGCCGCTGGCCAAGGAATCGGCGCGGCAATCGCTGGAGCAGGCCGCCGAGTCCGCCCGGGAGCACGCCGCGCCCCTGCCCTGACACGACGAGCGCCGCACCGAGAAGCCACTCACTGACGGGTACGGCGCCCATCCCGACGAAGCCGGTACCGTTCGATGACGAGCCCCCGCACTGTTCACCCACCCCGCCGCCGAGAAACCCATCAGCCTTGACAGCCGGGAAACACCACCAGACCCTTCGATCACTGCGCGAAAAGATCAGCGTAGGCGCCGACACACTCAGCCCAACAGTGCACCAGGACACCCCTCACGAGGATCTGTCAAACGAACGCGGCCTTCGCGGCGAGACCGAGGACACCCGCACCGGAAGCCGGTCGGCGGTTCTGCCGCCGAAGGCGGAACCGGTGCTACGACAGGGACCGGTGACAGGCCGTCCCCGACCCGCACTCCGGGACAGCGGCGGAAGACCGTGCCCAGGCTCTCGCCCCGCCCACGCCCTGTCAGGTGTCAAGTGTCAGGCCGCTTTCGGGCCGGACCCGCCCCGGACCTGCCCGGCGCGCCCCGCGCCCAGACCTGCGGCTGCCTGGATCGCGCACACGGCGAGGAGCGTCGCCAAGGGCACGCCCCACCCGCCGCTCGCCTCGTGCAGCAGCCCCGCGCCCAACGGGCCGATCGTGGCGATCAGGAAGCCGGTGCCCTGGGCCATCGAGGACAGCGCCGACGTCTCGTCGCCGTTGCCGGTACGCAGCCCGATCAGGCTCAGCGCGACCGCGAATCCGGCCCCCTGCCCGAGCCCCAGGACCACGGACGCGGCCCACACGCCCGTCGGCGCGGGGGCCAGGACGATGCCGGCGAGACCCGCCCCGCTGAGCACCGCCACGAGCACGGCAGGCCCACGCTGGTCGGACAGCCGGCGGTACACCATGGGCAACAGCGCCGCCCCCGCGACACCCACCAGGCTGGTCAGCGACAGCAGGAGGCCGCTCTGCGCCTCGCCGATGCCCCGATCCTGGGCCATCGTGGGCAGCCATCCGAACACGACGTACGCCAACAGCGCCTGTGCCGCGAAGAACACCGTGACCCGCCACGCCGTCGCGTCCCGCCACAGCCGCACGCGCTCCGGCGTCGGCGCGTCGACGGCCCGCGCTTTCGCGCGAACCCCCGGCCACCAGGCCAGGATCGCCGCGATCGACAGAGGCACGGCCACCAGCGCCAGAGCACCGCGCCAGGCCCATCCGGTCGCGTCGGCCAACGGTGGCGCGACCGCCGAACCGCCCGCGCCGCCCAGGGTCAGGAAGGCCGAGTAGAACGCGGTCACCCCGGCCACCGCGCCTGCGAAGCGCCGCCGGATCAGGCCGGGCAGCAGCACGTTGGCGAGCCCGATCGCCGCGCCGACCAGCACCGTGCCCACGAACAACGCCGCGGCCCCCGGGAGCAGTCGCAGCGTCGCACCGACGGCGAGCAGGGTCAGGCTCGCGAGCACCACGCGCGCCTCGCCGTACCGCCGTCCGAGCACGGGGCCTGCGAACGCGAATACGCCCAGGCACAGCACCGGCAGCGCGGTCAGCATGCTCACCGCCGCGGCCGACAGGCCCAGGTCGTCGCGAAGGCGGCCGAGCAGGGGGGCGATCGCGGTGACCGGTGCCCGTAGATCGAGCGCGACCAGGGCGAGCGCGATCAGGGCGCCAATCGCCGGACCGGTCCTCGCCGGTATCGGTAGGGGCGAGGTGGGGGCGGTATCGCGGAGCGTCGGGGGGCGCGGGGGCGGAGTGGACATAGGAGGTCCTTCGATGGAGGGAGGCCGGGTTGGGCCGGGGTCACCCTCAAATTGATACAGTACGACCTGTATCAATTCAAAATCCGGCTACAGTCCGCAAGTCGACCGAAAGGACTCACTCGTGCCCCCGCCCCCGCGCACCGCCGGCCGCCAGAAGGATCCGCAGATCGACGCCGCCGTGCGCGCCGCGACGCTCGACCTGCTCGCCGAAGTCGGCTACGCCGACCTCACCATCGGGCAGGTGGCGAAGAACGCCGACGTCTACCGGCCGGCCATCTACCGCCGCTGGCCCTCAAAACAGCACCTGGTCACCGACGCGCTGGCGACAGTCCTGGGCACCACACCGACAGTGGACAGCGGCAACCTGCGCGCGGACCTGCTCGTCGGCATCGGTAGCCTGGTCACCGCGTTCGAGACCACCGTCCTGGGCCCCGTCCTGCCCGCGCTCGTCGCCGACCTCGCCCGCGAACCCGAGCTGCGCGAGAGCTTCCTCGACGACGTCTTCCACGCTCGCCGACGCAGCACCGAAACCGTCCTGCGCACCGCCTCCGCACGCGGCGACATCCGCGAACTCGACCGAGCCGAGATGGAATTCACCCTCGACGCGCTCGCGGCGCCGGTCTACTACCGGGCCCTTTTCCGGCACGCCCCACTGGACGCCGCCCTGGTCGAACGCACCGTCGACCTCGTCCTGACCGGCCTGCGGAACGGCGACTGAGCGCCATGCCGTGTCGAAGGACGCGACTACACCGGGGCGGCACGATTGCCGAGGGCACTGTCACGCTGTTGGGTGGGTGTCTGACGGCGTGACAGGGTGTGGTGCGGTCGGGTTCCGGCTGTGTGCTCAGGGTGTGGTGGGCAGGCCGGTGGCGCCGGTGATCTGCTCCCAGATGGTGAAGCGGACGGTCATTTCGGCGCGGTAGTCGGGTGCGGCCATGAGGTGGCGGCGGGGTCGGAAGTGGGGTGAGATACCGCTGAACGCGGACAGGAAGCGTTGTGCTCCGCCGGCGGAGCGGAAGCCTTTCATCGCGTGTTCACGCTGTCTGGTGGGCTGGTGACTGTTCTCGGCCCGGTTGTTCAGGCCCTTGTGGGAGCGGTGCTCGACGGAGGGCATGACCTCGCGGTGAGCGGCACCGTAGGAGCGAAGCCTGTCCGTGACGACCACCCGCGGAACCGCACCGGTCTTCTTCGTCAGCCTGCGGAAGAAGCGCCTGGCCGCGGCCTTGTCCCGCTTCCCCTGGACGAGGATGTCGAGCACGTTGCCGTCCTGGTCGACGGCCCGCCACAGGTACTTCCGCTCGCCGTTGATCTCGATGAAGACCTCGTCCAGATGCCATTTGTCCCCGGGCCGGGGCCGCCGGCGGCGCAGTCCGTCGGCGTAGGCCTGCCCGAACTTCACACACCACCGGCGGACGGTCTCGTGGGAGACGGTCACGCCGCGCTCGAGCATCAGCTCCTCCACCTCACGGAAACTGAGCGGGAACCGGAAGTACAGCCACACGCAGTGCGAGATGACCTCGACCGGTGTCGGTGCCCCTTGTACGACGGCGGTGCACCCACCACGGACGGCTCCCCCAACGTGATCAACCCGAAGATCATCCCACGGGCCAGCCAACGTGACAGCGCCCATCGAGGGCCTGGACGGCTGGACTTAGCACCAGCTCCGCCACAGCGCCCTCACCCACGACGCCGAGAGCGGCACCGCCACTCCGATGCTGCTGGCCCGCTCCCGCCACGCCTCAGTCCGCTCCCTGGAGCGGTACGCCCGCCCCGGCGTCGATGCGGTCGCCCGGCACGTTGCCGAACGTGACCCTGCCGCACGTCGTAGGGCGTGACGGCTGCCCTACTTCAGCGTGGGTCAAGAGATAGGAGACCGGGCCTTGAACGAGTGCAGGTCGGCTACAGCGAGGGTTTGCTCCGCGTCATGCGCCTCGAAGGTGCCCATGCGCTGGAAGCCAAGACGGGTGGCGAGCTTGAGGGAGCGCTCGTTGGCCGTCCGGGTCACCACCAGGACCGGCTGGTCGGGCAGCTCGCTGGCGGCGGCACGCAACATACCGGTGGCGGCCTCGAATGCCAGCCCCGTACCCCAACTTCCGCGCCGGAGCAGGTAGGTCAGCTCCAACTCCCGCCCTTCCTTGGTGACGTGTCCGGGAAGGTCGGCGGAGCGGCGGTCGAGTACGAGTGTCCCGATGAACCGGTCGGTTTCCTTATCGGCGATGACGTAGGTACCAGGCTTGCCTGCAATAGCGCTGATGCCGTTCCCGTCGAAGTACTGCTCAACGACGCTACGGGGCCGCGGGCCGCCGAGGTGGGCACGGACCTGTGGATCGGTCTGGAGCTCGATGAGGCCGTCGATGTCGGCGTCGTGCGCTTTTCGCAGCCGGAGACGATCAGTGGTGATCTCAGTGGCAGACAGCGTCGGTAATGCGTTCATGAGATCCATTGTCCCGGCTCATTGGATCGAGCCACCAGTCCCGATGCGGCGGCTGGCTCACCCTCGGAGATGCGTGGTTGGGGGGTACTGCTGGTACCCGGGCGGTCAGGTCTAGGTCGAGACGGCTGTTCATGTCGAGCTCGAACCGGCCGTAGGGGTTCACGTGTGTCCAGAACAGCGGGGACAGCGCCCGCCGGTCTGCGTCGGTGAGGGTGTCGGCCCACTTCGGGTCGGCGAGGACCTGCTGCATCAGCAGCGTGTTGACGTGGACCAAGGCCGATAAATCGTTCTCGGCGTGTGGTGGTCCGGCTCAGCGTCGCCGCCATCGGCGGTGTCGCCTGGTCGGCTCCGGATTCGGTGGTTGGTGCGGCGGCGGGGGCGGGGCTCTCCGCTCTGGTTCCAGTCCGACCCGGCCCGGGTGCACGCAGACCGGGATCCGGTCATCGGCGGTGTAACGGAATCCATCCGCCGCGTCGAACGGCCAGTCTCTGCTAGGCCGGTCCGCAACGAGGAACCCCGTACGCGGAAGCCGCAGGGCTGGGCAGAACCAGCAACATGGGTAGTCCGAGTCCGGGTCGATGAAGGGCGCCTTGGCCGCGTCGTTCATACCGTCGGGACCGTAGCGCAGGGCAGGAAGGCTGCAGCAATCGAACTGGGCAGGTCGGCGAGCCCAGACCGTAGCCGAGACACATTTACCTCAACCCGCCCTGTGCACAGCCTTTTTGGGGATTCGTTCACCTGATCTGGTGAACTCCGCCGCTCCAGTTCCTCTCTGCACCGGAACGGGTGGCAGATTCCGTGGTGCACGTCGGTGGCCCATCACCGGCGTCCGCCTCATGCCGCCATCGGCGGAGCAGGAGCAAGCTGCGAGCCTTGACGCACGCACCTCAGCCAATTCGATCCGCCAGCCCAACCGGCAAGGAGTGTCTGTGGGTGACGGCCCTGGCCTCGTTCACGGGCACGCCGGTGTGGTGACCGGGGCACGGCCCGCAGTGACCCACCGCAAATGACCCGGCGCAGCAAGCGGTAGGGGCCGGTTCGATCCGGCAGTTCAGCCACATCCACCGCGGGTGCTTCCATGCATCTCAGCGCAGATCAGGCAGTGATCGAAGCCGGGCACGGCCTGTGTTCTTCCAGGCCCCTACGTCCGGTCCAGGTGCGGCAGGTGGCAGAGGAGCGGAGCTTGGGTGCGTCCGGGCGGCTTGTCTCGACGTCGCCGAGATCGTCGGTGACGGTGCCATGCCCGCCCCAGTCCCCGTGTGGGGCGAGGTACTGGACGGTTGCCCTACCTTTCAGGAGTGGGTTTCCGCTGGTCATTCGTAAGATCGGTGGGCCCGGGGGCTCCGGGTATGGCTGTCATGGAGGAGCCGATGGGATGGCTCAGAGAACATGGCCGCCCGGAGCCCCGCGACGACTCCACCGCCAATTGGGATGCGCGACTTGATCGCTCTGTAGGACTACGTCGGCGAGGTCGTCTGCGGGATTGGTTGACGACGAGCTGACGGAGGTGGCCGTGCCCCAGATCTGGGCCGGGATGGACATCGGCAAGGAACATCACCACTGCGTGGTGATCAACGATCGGGGCGAGCGGCTGCTCTCTCGCCGAGTCCTGAACGACGAGGCGGCCCTGCTGGACTTGATACGCGACGTCCTGGACATCGACCAGGACGTGCTGTGGGCCGTGGACATCAACCACGGCGGTGCTGCTCTGCTGATTGACCTGATGCTCAACCACGGCCAGCCCATGGCCTACCTCACCGGACTGGCCGTCCACCGAACATCCGGCACCTACCGCGGCGAGGGCAAGACTGACGCCAAGGAAGCCTTCGTCATTGCCGATCAGGCCCGCATGCGCCGCGACCTGGACCTGCTGCGGCCCGGCGATGAGATAGCCGTCGACCTGCGCATCCTCACCACCCACCGCACCGACCTAGTGCCGCATCAGGCAACGTTCGCCCTGTCGACCACGGCACGTAGGCGTTCGTCGTCCCTGGCAATGACCGCCCTCACCGCAGTCAGGCGAAGGCGGCGACGCAACCGGGCGCAGGAAGGGGAAGACAGAGAAAGCAGCAGCGGCAGCGCAGTGGAGATGTTCGGGGTTGACCAGACCGGGTACCTTCCTGCCTCGCGACGGAGAATCGTGCGGTTCTCCGGGAACTCCCACGGAGTAGCCAGCGTCTCAGTGATCATGAGGGAACGCGTTGAAGCACTGAGTGGTACCGGGGTGGCCTTGGCCGGTGGATTCGTAGGGCTGCTGGGATGGGCTGCGGATGCCGAACTCCGGGCGCGCGCCGGATTCGAAGCAGGGCCGGACTGGAGCGTGTTGTACGCGGAGCTTCCGCTGACCGTTCTCGTCGGAGTGGTAGCCGCTTTGTCAGCGTGGTTCCTGCCCCGGCGATGGATGATCGGGCCGTCCGTTGCCGGGTACGCAGGCCGCGCCGCGCTCGTCGCCATAGTGCTGGCCGGATTCTGGCTGGCCGCCCAGGGCTGGTACGCAGCACTGCCCGAGTCAGTGCCGGACCACAAGCCCTAGTGCCGGATCAGGCAACGTTTGCCCTGTCCACGACGGCGCGTAGGCGCCGGTCGTTGGCATGGCGGTTGCGCCAGATGATGTAGCGGCGGATCATGCTGCCCTGTTCCTTGTGGTCGGCATGGTCGGTGCCGTTGAGGGCGAAGTAGCGCAGGGCCGTGAACTGGGCCTCGATGCGGTTGAGCCAGGAGGAGTTCGTCGGGGTGTAGGCGATCTCGACGTTGTTCGCCGCCGCCCAGGTGCCGACCCGCTGGCACCTCTTCGTGGTCAGATGCGGGGAAAAGTTGTCGCAGACGATCGCGATGCGGACGTTGTCCGGATGGAGGCTGCGCAGGTAGCGGCAGAACTCCAGGAACTGCGTACGCTTCTTGACTGGTTTGATGCGGCCGTAGAGCTTGTCCTTGGACAGGTCCAGGGCGGCGAACAGGTGCCGCACCCCGCCGTAGCGGTTGTAGGTCGCCCGCCGTCGGCGGCGTGGTTCACGGTCGGGGTCCTTGTGCCTGCCGCCGCGCTCGGCCCACTGCCGGCCCGGGTGAGGCATCAGGTTGAGCGGCCCGAACTCGTCCATGCAGAAAATGACTTCAGGCTCGCCGTCCTCGGGTATGACCTCTCCGTCGGCGATCGCGTACAGGTGCTCGACGCGGGCCTTCTTGGCCGCGTAGTCCGGATCGCGGGAGGTCTTCCAGGTCTTCAGGCGTTGAAAGGAGACTCCCTCCTCGCGGAGCAGGATGCGCAGGCCCTCGTGGCTGATGTCGTCGACCACCCCCTCGGCGACCAGGAAGTCCGCCAGCTTGGACAGGCTCCAGGTCGAGAACGGCAGGTCGTGCTCGGTCGGCTTCGACTTCGCGATCTTCTTGATCTCGCGCCGCTCGGGCAGCGTGAACGTCTTCGGCCGACCACCGGAGTACTTCGGATACAGAGAGTCGAAGCCGTCGGCATTGAAGTTGTGGATCACGTCCCGGGCCCGGTCATTGCTGGTGAACGACACCTCGGCAATCTTCGCGACCGGCATGCCCTGCGCGGACAGCAGCACCATCTGGGCCCGCCGCCAGGTCACCACCGACCCGGTGCCTCTGCGGATAATCCGCAGCAGCCGCCGCCCCTCATCGTCATCGATCTCTCGGACACGCACTCGTTCTGCCACCCGGACAGAATGACGCCCACGCTCCGTCCACCACAGCACCCGGACGGCGCGTCACATCACAACAGGGCAAACGTTGCCTGATCCGGCACTAGCCTCTCCACACTCGGCCCGGTACTCCCGAAGGTGCCGCAGACGTAAGACCTCGGTTCGGTCGAACCGAGGTCGGTCGGCTTTGCTTACGTGCCCAACATGCCTATTGATCCGAAACTCAATCGGTTCTATTCGAGTATGAAGGGGTCTGTACGGTATCCGGTGTAACTCCCGAGCTGGAAGCGACAGTTGATGACTGACGTGATGAGTGACATCAAGGCCGGGGAGGCCGCCGTGGGTGCGCTGGATGCTGTGGATGACAGTCTGGTTGCCGAACTGGTGGCCCGGGCCCAGGCCGGCGGAGTGAAGCTGACCGGCGAGGGCGGCCTTCTGGCGGAGCTGACGCGCAAGGTGCTGGAGTCCGCGCTGGAGGGTGAGCTGACCGACCACCTCGGACACGAGCCCGGTGAACGGGTCGAGGGCGGCCGGGAGAATTACCGCAACGGCCACCGGTCCAAGACCGTGACCACCGAGGTCGGCCCGGTGGAGATCACGGTGCCGCGGGACCGGGCGGGCACGTTCGAACCGCAGCTGGTCAAGAAGCGCCAGCGGCGCCTGGGCGGCGTGGACGAGATGGTCCTGTCCCTGTCCGCGAAGGGCCTTACCCACGGCGAGATCTCCGCCCACCTGGCCGAGGTCTACGGCACGGAGGTCTCCAAGACCACCGTCTCCACGATCACCGACAGCGTGATGGCCGGCATGACCGAATGGCAGAACCGTCCCCTGGACAGCGTTTATCCGGTCGTCTTCATCGACTGCGTGAACGTGAAGGTCAGGGATGGGCAGGTCGCCAACCGGCCCGTCTACATGGCCTTGGCCGTGACGGCGGAGGGGCATCGGGACATCCTGGGCCTGTGGGTCGGCGACGGCGGCGAGGGCGCCAAGTACTGGCTGCAGGTCCTCACCGAGATCAAGAACCGGGGCGCCCGTGATGTGCTGATGCTGGTCTGCGACGGCCTGACCGGTCTTCCGGACGCGGTCAACACGGTCTGGCCTGCGACGATCGTGCAAACGTGCGTGGTTCACCTCCTGCGGAACAGCTTCCGTTACGCGGCCAGGCAGGACTGGGAGAAGATCGCGAAGGCGCTCAAGCCCATCTACACCGCGCCGACCGAGGACGCCGCCCTGGAACGCTTCATGGAGTTCAGTGAGGCCTGGGGAAGGAAATACCCGGCGATCGTGCGGCTGTGGGAAAGCGCCTGGGCCGAGTTCGTCCCCTTCCTCCAGTTCGATATTGAGATCCGGAAAATCGTGTGCACCACCAACGCGATCGAGTCCGTCAACGCCCGTATCCGCAAGGCCGTGAGGGCCCGCGGGCACTTCCCCACTGAACAGGCCGCGCTCAAGTGCGTCTACCTCGCGGTGATGAGCCTGGACCCCAAGGGCACCGGAAGCAAGCGCTGGACCATGCGCTGGAAAGCCGCACTCCAAGCCTTCGACATCACCTTCGACGGCCGGCTCACTGCCGGACGCCGGTAGAAACAATCAACCGAGTCCCACCGTTCGCTGTACAGACCCACCGACGGGCCGGGACGGCGGTTCCCGCCACCGTTCCGCACCTGCTCGCGACCGCCGCCCGCTGGGACAGACCCGTAACCCGGCGAATCTTGACCACAACCGGTGGCATGCCCGCCGGGCGAAACGCCAACCCGGCACGCTTCCACCCCTGCTCGATCCGCTTCAACACGCCAATCCAACAGGGAAGACGGTGGCGTTCCACTGGGGCCAGCCCCATGGGGAGCGCACCGCGATGTCCAGGACGTCGCGGACTATCTCCTTGGCGGGCTCGGGGAGCTCAGTGAGTGTCTTCGCGGCCTGAGCCGACAGGCGCACCGCCCACGGCTGATCGGTCACCGGCGGGCACCGAGGACGTCGTCCAGGTCCACGAAGCCAGACTCGTCGCGGTCAGAGTCCATGTACGCGTCGACGGCCGGGGCCGCGGCGACGCGCAGCTGCCAGGTACGCACGACGTCGTGCAGGGGCGTGAGGCTGTAGGTGTGGCGGGAGTCCTCCAGGGCCTTGGCCCAGTCCCGCTCGAAGGCCGGCACCCAGGTATCGGCGCAGCGGTCGTCGCGCAGCTGGGCGAGCAGCTGGGCGGCGGCGGCCGGGGCCGGCGGGGCGGGAGCTTCCTCGGGCTGCGCGCTCATGGGCACCTCCTGGCGGGTCGTATCGCCACCGTACGCGCGGTGTGGGGCGGTGGGGACGGACATGCGGTGATCCCTTCCCGTGCTGGTGGGTGTCAGTCGACGCCGTAGTCGAAGACGTCGTCGTCGGTGTAGTCGTCGAGGATCTCGCCGACGGCCTCGCGCAGCCATTGGGCGATCTCGTCGGCAACCTCGGGGCTGCACACGATCTGGCAGCCGATGTGGCGAAAGCCCGGGTCCTCGTCGGCCGGTGCCGCTTCGGCGCGCTCGGTCAGCGCCATCCCAGCTCCTCCTCCCAGTCGAGGAAGTCGGCGCCTTCCTCCTCCTGAGACCGCGTTTGAGATCTGCCGTGTCCCGGGGCTGGAGGGGGTCGTTGAGCCTTGCGTGAGTGGCTCTGGGGGCGGGTATCCGTCGGATCTGACAGATGAGCAGTGGGCTCTGGTCGAGCCGTTACTGCCGGCGGCGAGGGTCGGGCCGAAGGGGCGGGCGGCGGGAGAAGCACCCACGTCGGCGGATCGTGGCCGCGATCTTCTATGTGGTACGGACCGGGTGCGCCTGGCGCCAGCTGCCGAAGGACCTCCCGCCCTGGCCCACTGTGTACTGGTACTTCACCTGGTGGCACGACGACGGCACCGTCGAGCAGGTCCCCGACACGTTGCGCGGCCGGGTCCGTGAGGCTGACGGCCGTAACGCGGAGCCGAGCGCTGGGCTGATCGACTCACAGTCCGTGCGCACGGCCGATACGGTCCCCGCCGGCACCCGGGGCTTCGACGCAGGCAACAAGGTGAAGGGCCGCAAGCGTTCATCGTCACGGACACCCTGGGCCTGCTGCTGGCGGTTCACGTGGTCGCGGCGAACATCCAGGACCGCGACGGCGCGAAGCGTTCGTTGCTGTGGACCCGCCTGGACCATCCGGGCGTGCAGAAGATCTGGGCGGACCAGGGCTTCGCCGGCCGCCTCGTGGAGTGGTCACGCACGGTCCTCGGCCGCGAGCTGGAGATCGCGCGCAAGGCCCCGGACCAGCGCGGATTCCAGGTCCAGCCCAAGAGATGGGCGATCGAGCGACGCCGCGCTTCTGGACGCCGACGTCCGCACCGCCGGCACGAGGGTCCGTGCCGACGCAGAAATCTGGCAGGCCGAGACGGAGGCGTACGTCCGCGAGCGGCGCGGCGACCTCATCAGACCCGGATCCAGATCCGCGACCCGCACCAGCAGTTGCGCTGCAACCGAATACGCCGCCGTCACAGCTCTGTGTCAGTCCATAGATCCAACAGGTTGTCGCCGAGGCCTGCACCGGGTTCGGCTGCGGCGCCGTGGAGGGATTGTTCGGTCCAGATGACCTTGCCGCGGGCGCCGTACCGGGTGCCCCAGCGTTGGGCGAACCGAGCGACGAGGAACAGCCCGCGGCCGCCCTCGTCCGTGGTGGCCGCCCGCCGCAGGTGGGGGGAGGTGCTGGAGCCGTCGGTGACCTCGCAGATCAGGTGGTTGCGGTCGTGTAGCAGGCGCAGCCGGATGGGCTGGGTGCCGTATCGGATGGCGTTGGTGACCAGTTCGCTGACGATCAGCTCGGTGGTGAAGGCGACCTGGTCCAGGCCCCAGGTCTCCAGCTGGCGGGTGACGTCGGTACGGACGCGGGGGACGGCCGCCGGGTCGGAGGGCACCTCCCAGTCCGCGACCCGGGCCGGGTCCAGCAGGTGGGTCCGGGCCACCAGCAAGGCGATGTCGTCGCGGGGGCGCTCGGGGAGCATGGTGGCGAAGACGGTCTGGCAGGTGGCCTCCGGGGTGCGGTCCACAGCATCGGCCAGGGCCGTGCGCAGCTGCTCGACTCCGGTGTCGAGGTCGCGGTCCCGGTCCTCGATCAGCCCGTCGGTGTAGAGGACCAGCTGACTGCCCTCGGGCACAGTGAGTTCGGCTGTCTCGAAGGGCAGGCTGCCGCCCAGGCCCAGCGGGGGACTGACGGGTACGTCCGGGAAGGTGACGGTGCCGTCGGGGTAAACCAGGGCGGGGCCGGGGTGGCCAGACCGGGCCACAGTGCATCGGCCGGAGACGGGATCGTAGATGGCGTACAGGCAGGTGGCCCCCGTGACGCCCTGGCCATCGGCCTCGTCGTGGTCGATGTGGGCGACCAGCTCGTCCAGGTGGCTCAGGAGTTCGTCCGGGGCCAGGTCCAGGGCGGAGAAGTTGTGCACGGCGGTGCGCAGCCGACCCATGGTGGCGGCGGCGTGCAGGCCGTGGCCAACGACGTCGCCGACCACCAGGGCCACCCGGGTGCCGGGCAGGGGGATGACGTCGAACCAGTCGCCGCCCGCCCCGGCCTGGGCGGGCAGGTAGCGGTGGGCGACCTCGACGGCGGTCTGCTCGGGCAGGGTGCGGGGTAGCAGGCTGCGCTGCAGAGTGGCCGCCAGGGTGTGCTCGCGGGTGTAGCGGCGGGCGTTGTCGATGCACAACGCAGCACGTCTGGCCAGCTCCTCGGAGAGGGAAAGGTCCTCCTCCCCGAAGGGAGGGGAGGCGTCCGCCCGCCAGAAGTTGGCCATTCCTAGCACCACCCCGCGGGCCTGCAGCGGCACCGAGATCAGGGAATGGATTCCGTACTCCAGCACCCGTCGCGCCCGCTCCGGGTCCTGGTCCCGCCAGCCGTCGGAGTCGGCGAGGTCCGACTCCAGCACAGCGTGGCTGCCGGCCGCCCCGGCGGCGATGGGGTTGGTGGAGGCGAAGCGGATCAGCTCCCCCACGGGGTAGAGAGGCGGGTCGCCACGGACGCCGCTGACGGCGGTGCGGCGCATTTCGGTGCTTGCCTCGGCCGGCTCCTCGCCACGCAGCACCGGATCCAGCAGCTCCACAGTGACGAAATCGGTGAACCGCGGGACGACCATCTCCGCCAGCTCCTCGGCGGTACGCACCACATCCAGCGTGGTGCCGATCCGCACGCCCGCGTCGTAGAGCAACTGCAGGCGCTCGCGGGCCACCTCGGCCCGGCCTGCGAGTGTGCGCAGTTCGGTGGTGTCGCGCAGCGTGGCCACGCTGCCCGCCGGGCCGCCGTTGCGCTCGACGGGCCGGACGTTGACGGCCAGCAGCCGGTCGCCAGCCAGATGGACCTCGTCGGTGGCCGTCCGCCCCGAGGAAAGCAGCTCGGCGGCGCCCGGGGTCAGGCCGAGGTCGGTGATCTGGCGCTGCTCCGCGTCCGCCGGCAGCTCCAGCAGCCGCCGCGCCTCGTCGTTGGCCAGCAGTAGCCGCCCGTCACCGCCGACGATGAGCACGCCCTCGCGCACCGCATGCAGCACCGCGTCATGATGCTCGTACATGCGAGTCATCTCGGCGGGGCCCAGTCCGCGGGTCTGGCGCAGCAGCCGCCGGCCAATCAGCGCCGACCCGCCCGCGACCAGGGCGAGCGCGCCGCCCGCGGCGCCAAAGAGCACCGGAAGCTGCCCGGCCACCGCTTCGTTCACCTTCTTGACCTTGATCTCGGGAGACACGATGCCGGCGACCGAGCCGTCAGGCCGGAAGACGGGGACCTCCGCGAAGACCGAAACGCCCAGCGGAGTCACCTCGGTGTCCGTGAGGGCCGTGCCCCTCACCGCCTTCCGGTAGGGGTCGCCCTTGACTACGTGTTTCCCGATCTGATGCGGGTCAGGGTGGGTGTACCGGATCCCGTCCGTGCTGATGACCACGATGCCGTCGACGCCGGACCGCTTTCGGGCCCTCTCGGTGAGCGGTTGCAGCACCGCGCTCGGATCGCGGCTGTCCAGCGCCTGCACGATCCCCGGGGAGTTCGCGAACGCCTCGGCGACGGCAAGCACCTCGTCGCGGGCTTTCTCCGTTCCTTGGTGCCGGGCCTGGACCACCAGCGTCACCACCGTCGCGGCCACAAGCAGCACCACGACCGCCAGCTGCAGGAGGAACACCTGACCGGCGACGCTCCGCGCGCTCACCAGGGAGCGCAGGCGCCGTCCGGGCGACCGGTGCTGGATCTCCCGTTCGTCCGCGGGACGAGTCGGCTGCTCCGTTCCCGGACGTGGAACCTCACGCCGTCTCCGCGCACGCCAACCAGCGAACCGACGGGCGAGCTGTCGGCGCGCGGTGCGCCGGGGCGGCCAGGGCGTGGTCATCTTCGGCCTCGTATTCGTGGTGCGGATTCGGGAGCGGGCCGCCGCCAGAGCGCTGTGCGGCGGCCCGCCGAATATGGTTTATGGCAGGCCCGGAATTCGACCATGCCAGAACCGGAAATCTACTGACTGGACGTGCGTAAAATCCGCACGCAGGCAGGCCAGCGGCGCTGGTGCCCCATTCCGTGAAATACGACTCGGTGATGACCCCCGCGACGATCGGATGCAGTTCCTCCTCCGTCGCACCATCCTCCCGAAGCTGGAGAATCTGCGCGGCGTAGGTGGGTAAGATCGGCTTGGCGATGGTGCGCTCGCGGCCGTCGTCCGAGCTGCCCTTGCAAGCGAATCCGAAGTACGCCGTCACCTCTACCATCATGCCGCTGGAGGTGGCTGCCTGCTCGCGCGCCTGTGCCCTGACCTGCGGTTGCCACTCAGATTCGGTTGCCTCCACCAGGGCGGCCTGGAGCCGCTTCTGGGGCTTGGTCAGCTTCCCGGCGCGGTAACGCTCCACCGTACGGCGTAAGGTGCCCAGGCGCGCCGCCAAGTCCTTCGCTGAGTCCTTCGTGCGCGTGAGGAGGGCCCGTCGCGCCGCACGGCCGTATCGGTGCGGCGCACTCAAAGCAAGTACGACCGGACGAAGCCGAAGGACAACTTCTCCGCCAGGCCCCTGCTCAAGGCTGACAACGGAGCCGGCGGGAGCATCCTGAAGATATTCATGGCCCGGAACCGCATTCTGGACGGGTTCAGCAGCGGGGACGACGTCGACGCCTACATCGTCTCGATCTCCTGACGCGCCCTGTGGGCAGAGCCCCGCTCTGCCCACACGTTCTCAGCTGCTGGCAGGCCAGAACTGCACCAGGTACCGCTCCACCCCGACGGGCACGTCCACCGACGCAAGCCGGGCGGCCTCGGCCCGGCCCGAACAGTAGGCGCGGACCTTCCACAGCGTGTCGGGTCGCCCGAGCTCCACCCGGCCTTCGCCGACCCCGGACATCGTCTCAACCGACAGGTTCCCGGTAGTCGAAAAAATCTCTGCTTCGCCCTGGGCTTCCCAAGGTTCGTCGTCGGTCACGGACGGCTCGCTGCTCCACACCTCGGCTGTCAGAGCTGCCTCGTGGGTGTGCCCGGCGCTCTCGAAGTCGAGACGCATGTCGTAGGCGGTCAGGAAATCTGCCCCTGGATCCTCTGCCCGCTCCTCGGGGAAGGGAGCGGGGACCTCCATGTCGTCCTCTTCCTGAAGAGCGAACGCATGGAACTCCACGGACACCCGAACTTCCTCGCGCGCCACCAACTCGGCCACCGAGAACTCCCGTATCTCCCGCTACCGTCGCAGGAACTCTATGCGGTGGCGACGGCCACGCTGCTGGCTCTGCCTCACGCAGGATCGCGACTGCCTGCATGCGGGCAAGCTGCGGAGCACGACCGCCCGCACCCCACACCACTCGCAACGTCTGGAAAGCCACAGCTCCAACCTCGAACTCAGCTGACAGCCCCACAACTGGTCCCGTGTACCCGACACAGGCGGCAAATGACGCGCGGGCTTCCATGCATGGTGGTGTCGGGCCCAGCCGTCAGTGGCAACAGGCCAAGGACGTTTCTGCAGGTGAAACCGGCCACCCGTACGGGTGGTTGACCGTGCAACGCCTGTCGTTGGGCGGGCTGCAACCACTAGGCGTACGACCCGAAGCTGGACGTCGACTTCACCCAGCTCCACGACGAGAAAGTTGACGCAGAGGGCTTCGGCCAGGCGGCCCGAGCCAGCTCCAGGTCCGCAGTGGAGATGATGACTCCCCCTCAGCGAAGCACGAAACCCGGCACCATGTCGTCGTCGGGGTCGACGATGAACCGGTGCTCGCCGGTCTGGTAGGCCCGGCCGGTGACCACCGGCACCACCGCCTCCCGGCCTGCCTCGTGCGTGGTCCTTCGCACCCGCGCAAGCCAGGTCGCCTCGGTGATCGAGCTGTGCGCGAGAACTTGGCCGGGCTTGAGCTGGCCGGTGGAATGCAGCGCGGCAACCCGCGAGCAGGTGCCCGACCCGCAGGGCGAACGGTCGACCTCACCGTCGGCGAACACGGTGACATTGCGCTGCCGCAGGCTGCCGTCCGGACCGATCCCCTGGTCGTCGATATAGATGACGCCGTAGATGCCGCTCAGCCTGGAGTCGAGCGGGTGCTCGGCGAAGGCGGTGGGGTTGAGGAAGCCCTTGATCTCGCGGCTCAGCTCGATCAGCGCCGTAAGCGAGGCCACACTCACGTCGAGGCCGACCGCTGCGACCGGGACGTGAGCATAAATCGCGCCGCCGAAGCTGATCCCACACCGGACCTCCCCGCGCGAGGTCGGAACCGCCACCTCGTCGTACAGGACGTAGCTGGCAACACTGACGAAATCGACGCTGACGACCCTATCGCCGTCAGTGGCCACATGGGCGCGGACCCGCCCCGAGGGCACGTCGATCACTACCTCCGTGACCCCGCTGGGATCGATCGGAACCCGGCCGCTACGCACCGCCCACGCGCCAAGAGCGATGGTGCCGTGACCGCAGGCGGTCGAAAAACCGTCCTTGTGCCAGAAGAGCACACCGAAATGGGCCCCCGCGTCGTTGGGCGGAACAATGAACCCGCCATACATATCAGCGTGACCGCGGGGCTCGGAGCACAGCAGAGCACGCAGCCCGTCGATCCCGGGATCGGAGATCGCGCTCACACGCTTGTCAGCCACGGTGTCGCCTGCGATCCCCCGCACGTCGGTGACGATCCGGAACGGCTCACCGCCGGCATGATAATCGACGGTGCGAATGTCGGTGATGGTCACGATGGGGTCCGATCCTGATACGGGACAGCGGGACGGGCCGTCAGGCCATGGGCACAGAGGGGTAGTCGGCCGACGCGGCAAAGGTCCCCTTGATCGACCGTGTGGACACCCGGCACCTCCCGAGCCAGCCTCATTGCCCGCGAGTGAACCATGTGACATGGCACAGTGCAATGGTCGGTGTGCATGATGCAGCCGGGCTGTAGGCCGCCGCGTCCGGCGGCCATGCACAGGGCGTCGGTGACCAACTCGGCGCGGTGGTGGTCGGCCATCGCGTACCCGATCACCTCGCGGGTCGCCAGGTCGATGACCGTCGCCAGGTACCACCAGCCCTCGATCGTCGGAAGATACGTGATGTCGCCGACGAGCTTCGTGCCAGGCCGCTCGGTGAAGTCGCGGCCGACCAGGTCCGGAGCCGGGGCGGCCTTGGAGTCCTGCTGCGTCAGGTGGCGGCGCCGACGGCGGGTCACGCCTCGGATGTCGCGCTCGCGCATGATCCGCTCGACCCTCTTCCGGTTGATCGCATGACCCTTGCGCCGGAGGGCGGCATGCACACGCGGCGCCCCGTAGGCGCCCCTGGAGGCACGGTGGATCGCCGATCTCGGCCGCGAGCTCGTCCTCCGCATCCACACCACTCCCGAGGGTCGCAACCTGACCAGACAGGCCGACATCTGCCGAGCGGTCGGAGCGGAACCCGGCTGGGTCACGCGGGCTTTCCCCTCAGTGAGCAGCTTCGGACGGCTGTAGAGGATGGGAGAGCTTCGCCGCCTCGTCAGAGCACGGTGCCGTGCAGGGCGCGGCGGTCTCCGGAGAGGGCGTAGCGGCGGGCCGCCAGGCCGTTCTCAAGGGTCTCGCCGATCGCGTCGCACAGCACGGGGAATGAATTCCTCTCGTTAATGAAGGGCGGGGCGGCGGAGGAACTCGGGAGCGCCTTGTGGTGCAGCAATCGCAGCGGTCGCACGTGGCTGGGAGGGGATGCCGGGGCGCTCTCCCGAGAAGTGATTCGGTGCACGGCCGTGGGCAGTGTTCGTGCCGGCTGTCCACGGCCGCGCCGCTGGCTCAGCGGACGTGCACGGTCACCACGTCAGAGGCTTGCAAGCGCACGGGATTCTGGTCATGCGGGCTGGTCAGGCCGTACAGCACCGCACGGAATTCCAGGTTGCCGCGGCGTGCGGACGTGCCGTGTGCAGTGACCCGCGCGTCGCCCTCAACTGCGGCGCTGCAATTCTCCTGGTGCCACCCTTCGCCGAAGCCCTTCTCCTCCAGGCACAACTGATGCAGGTAGCCGGCGCTGTCATCGCCGCCGTGCGCCTTGATCGTGATGGTCTTGCCGACATGCGCCGTGCGCGGCGCCATGATGTCCACGCCGCCCTTGGCGAACGCCGGCCCGGCGGCCAGAGTCACTGAGGCCAGACCCAGCGCACCGATCACAGCCACACGGCCGCACCGCGTCTTTACCCCGGTCTTCTTCGTCCTGGTCATGGACTTCCCTCCCGCGGATCCCCCACCTGGTGAGACCCACCCCTTCGCGAAGGCGCCCGGTGCGCCTCGCTGACCATCCAGATGAGCCGGCCGCCCCGCACGTTGCCCCTCGCCCAGCGCCGTTACGAATTAACGACATAACCCGTTAACCAGGGCCTGATCCCACCAACAGCCACCAAATCGCTTCTTGTGACCGGTAGCCCGCTAACCTGAGTGCTCCGATATCGCAAACAGAAGGGGTCGTCCAGCGATAGGCGCGATGGCCCGCCGGGTCGCCGCATGCCTCGAAGTGCCGGAGCCGGCCACCGCGTGACACCGGGGGTGCGCGGTCGTTGGACAGCGCGGATCCAGGCTGGGCCCTGGGCTCGATTGAACCGCCCCGGGTTCGGTAGAGATCTCAGATTGTGGTTGTGACCTGGGGTTTCGTGGATTTCATGTAGTGGTTGGCTTCGTACTCGACGGGTGGGACGTGGCCTATCTCACCGTGGAGTCGGCGGTGGCAGTACCAGTCGATCCACTCGGCGGTGGCGAGCTCGACGTGGGAGAGCGTCTTCCAGGGCCGGCCGGGTTTGATCAGCTCGGTTTTGAACAGGCCGATCGTAGATTCCATCAGGGCGTTGTCGTAGGCGTCGCCGACCGAGCCGATCGATGCCGCGATCCCTGCTCGGTCCAGATGCTCGGTCAGCGCGAACGATGTGTACTGCGACCCCGCGTCCGAGTGATGTATCAACTCGCCCTGTTCATACGGGAATCCATCCCGATCGCGTTGCCACAGGGCCATCTCCAGGGCGTCCAGGACGAGCCTGGTCTCCTTGGTGGTGGAGGCGGACCAGCCGACGACGCGACGGGAGAAGGTGTCCATGACGAAGGCGACGTAGACGACCCCGTTCCAGGTGGCGACGTGCGTGAAGTCCGCGACCCAGCAGCGATTGGGGGCACTGGCGACGAAGTTGCGGTCGAGGAGGTCCGGAGCCCGCTCGGCAGCCGGATCGGTGATCGTCGTGATCACCTTCCTGCCGCGGACGGCGCCGGTGATGCCGAGCTCGCGCATGAGGCGCTCGACGGTGCAGCGGGCCACGGCGTGTTCCTGCCGGTTCAGCTCGCACCAGATCTTCCGGGCTCCGTAGACGCGGTAGTTGGACGAGTAGACCTCCTGGATCCGCTCCTTGAGTTCCTCATCGCGCACGAAACGGGCGGAGGGAGTTTCGAGGCGTTTCTTGTGGGCGTAGTACGTGGAAGGGGCGATCTTGCAGCCGTGCTCGGTGAGCGTCCTGCAGATCGGCTCGACGCCGCCGAAGCGGTCCCGGTGCTCGTCGATGAACGCTACGAGCGCGTGTGTGGCCGGTCGAGCTCGGCCGCGAAGAAACTCGCCGCGGCCTTCAGGATCTCGTTGGCCCGCTTCAGTTCGGCGTTCTCCTTCCTCAACGCTTTGAGCTGGGCGGACTCCTCCGTCGTCGTCCCGGGTCGCGTTCCCGCGTCGATCTCGTGCTGCTTCACCCAGTTCCGCAGCGTCTCGCGGGACCCGATGCCGAGCTTCTCGGTCACTGCCTGCAAAGCGGCAGTCTCGTTCGCATGGTCGTCGCGCACCTCGGCGACCATGCGCACCGCACGGCGCCGCAGCTCAAGGGGGTAACGGGAAGGCCTTGCCATGACTCGATCCTTTCATGAAATCGAGTCTCCATTCGAGCCGGGGCGGTTCAATTGAGCGTGAGCTGCGGAACGAACGGCCCCTACCGCAAGAACGTCGACTACGACTCCACCTGTGGCGCAAGGCCCTGCACAAGACGTTCCCGAATAGCGGCGGCAAGCTGATCACGGTGTTCACCACCGCCAGCCATGTCCGCTCCCCGCGCAACCGCGCCGCCCACCACGAGCCGCTGATCGACGGCGTTCCCCTTCCGGGCGGGTCCGACCGCCGCGGCCGGACCCGCCGGCGCCCGTCATCGACCTTCAGGCGGCCGGAAGTTTGCTTGAGCTACGTGGAGTAGCTGTAGACGCAAAACCAGCTGTCAACTCCGGGGAGACACGCGACCGCCCCCGGTCGCGGGCCTGCCGCGTGCACCGCGTGTACGCCTCGGCCGTCATGGGCGTCACTGGCACCTGTGCCCACGCGCGCCGGGAACGAAAACGCGTGGTCACGGCACTCGGCGGCGGCGCCACACCGCATGAGTTCTTGTACGCGGCCACAGTTGGGAGCCTGGCTATCGGAAAGAGGTTCTCCGGCACACCGAACCTCCCCCGGGCATTGCACATCTTCAGGTGCGTAGGCGCGCACTGACTTCGCGCGCCGATTCGTATTCGAGGGGAACCCGAAACTTCATGAAAAGTAAGCTGACCGCCGTGGCCCTTGCGGCCGTCGTCGCCGCCGGCACTGCCGCTACCGCCATCCCGGCCTCGGCCGCCCCCGCCAAGGCCGAGCCGACCCGCTGCCACACCGCCGACCTGAAAGCCGGCTTCGCCATGGGGGATGACGCGAAGCCGGAGATGGAGCAGACCAAGAAGCAGACCCAGGCATACATCTGGTTCACCAACCAGAGCAAGCGCACCTGCACCCTGTCCGGCTTCGCCGGTGTCGACATGATCGGCGCTCAGAAGACCGACGGCACCTGGTCGCTGGCGCGCTCCTCCAAGAAGCCCGAAAAGATGATCCTGAAGCAGGGGGACACGGTGGACTTCAGCATCAACCTGCTCCCGGTGGCCAAGTCCACGCCGCAGAAGGAGAAGTTCGTTCCGGCGAAGTTCCTGGTCACCCCGCCGAACGAGACGGAGTACTTCACCCTGAAGTGGCCGTTTGGCGGCCAGATCCTCAAGCAGGACGGCGCCACCCGCCCGGCCACCTACCTCAACCCGATCGGGCTGTAACCAACTGCACAGCCTCTGAGCTTCCCTTCAGCGTCACTGGTGGCCACCGCAGGACTCCCGGAACGAGTTGAAGCCTCCGTGTGGTGCGGTGGCCACGTCTGACACGCGGCACGCCCGGCCTTCTCGCCGGGGCCTGGAGGTTGTGTTTCCGGCACCAGATCTCCTAAGTGGTCGGCTCCGGAAGTTCTTCGGGGGTTGGCCCCCGGGCCTGGCGGGTGTGTTCACCGGTCAGCGTCGAAGGACAGTGCGATGAAGCTCGACCACTGCGAGACAGCCCAGTTCCGAGCCGCTGAGCAGTGGTGGTTTGCCGAGGCATCGCTTCGCCCGATCTCGTTGTCATCTTCACGTACAGTGCAGCCGAAAGGGGGTTCGGATCTGTGTTCGCAAAACGGATCCTGGATGCCCGCTGCACGTGCCAAGAGTAGAACCGCAGGGCTGTGCGTCGCGCGCTCGTGCTTGTCGGAGACGCCCAGGTGTTTCAGAGAGGTTGATGCCCACGTGGAGGAAGTCGTCGAGAGCGTTGACATGTCGCGCGATGCGCGCCTGGCGGCTCACAGTGCCGTCTCCACAGCACTGGCCCTGTGCAGTGATCTTGAACTGCGCGCCCTCGTGGATGCGGCTGAGCCAATGGGATCCGGTATCGGCGGGACATCGGCGCTGCTGGACATCGGCGGGACCCCGGTCTTCGTCAAGCGGGTGCCGCTGAGCGATCTGGAAAGGCAGCCGGAGAACGTCCGGTCCACGGCGAACCTCTTCGAGCTACCTGCCTTCTCCCATTTCGGTGTCGGGGTCATCGGGGGGCCGGGCTTTGGGGCCTGGAGGGAGCTGGCCGTGCACACCATGACGACGAACTGGGTGCTCGCACAGGACTATGAGGGCTTCCCATTGATGTACCACTCGCGGGTCCTGCCGCACCCCGGGCAGTCGCTTCCCGAGGAACTGGCCGACGTGGAGAAGGCTGTCACCTACTGGGGAGGCGGATCGGAGGTGCGCCGCCGGATCGAGGCTCTGCGAGATTCCTCGGCGAGCATCGCACTGTTCCTGGAGTACATCCCGCAGAACCTGCACGACTGGCTGGGCGCTCAGGTCAAAGCCGGTGACGAGGCGGCCGAGAGGGCCTGCGCCATGGTCGTGAGGCAACTGCAGGCTGGGACCTCGTTCATGAACGCCCGCGGTCTCCTGCACTTCGATGCCCACTTCCAGAACATCCTGACCGACGGTGAGCGTCTGTTCTTTGCGGACTACGGCCTCGCGATCTCCTCCCGGTTCGACCTATCCAAGGAAGAGGCCGACTTTTTCGCCGAACACCAGACCTATGACCGTTGCTACTCCGTCACACATCTGGTGATCTGGCTCATCACCGCCCTGTACGGGTACAAGGGGGAAGAGCGCAATGCGTTCGTGCGCGCATGCGCCCAAGCGGAGCACCCGAAGGGAATTCCGCCGCAGGTCGCGGCGATCCTCACTCACCACGCCCCGCTCGCCGCGGTGATGACGGACTTCTACCGCAAGTTCCAACTGGAGAGCAGGCAGACCCCGTATCCGATGGAGGAGATCGGCCGGATCGGCGGGTTGGGCAGCTCTGCCATCGTCTGACGGACCTGGGCGGCCATCAGACGTCAGCGTCGGACCGGATGCGGCAGGCTATGGCCGCCCTGATCTGCTTCTGCCGATCGGCCTGCCGGCCTTGCCTGTTGCCACCGCGCGCCCAATAGTCCTGACCGCCGCCGAGCGGCACCGACTGAAGAAGGCCGCATACGGTCACAGGACCGAGTACCGGGACCGGGTGCGGGCGCGGATCGTGCTCCTGGCGGCTCAGAGCAGGTCCAACGCGCGTATTGCCCACTCCGCGATCGTCCAGCAGTTCTTGCGCGGCAGGTCCGACAGCAGGCCCAGCACCAACCGCCGGGCCCGGCACCGTGGTTCAACTCAGGCGAACCGTCCCGCGATACGGCCCATGGCCACCTCGAACGCCTCCCGCCAACGAGTGGGATCTATGCTGTGACCTGCGGCCACCGTCTCATCATTACTCCACACAAGTCACGGTGATCAACGGTGGCCGTACCCGCACCCGAACCAGGCCCCATCAGTAGGACCGAGCACCCGAATTAGCAAGCCCGAGCCCGCACTTCGTGTTCCGCTCGGGCGAACGTCACGGCTGCGCACCCTGACGGTGCATGGGTGGCCGATCGAGTATCTCGATGTACATGATCCGGCCGTCCACGACGTCCAGGATCAGCATGCCTTTCGAGGGCAAGAGAGGCACGCACCGATGGCCCGGGCCATACGGCTGCCCCTGCGGATGATCTGCCGTCCGGATGCTCTGGCAAAAGTCATCGCCGCAGCCGCACTCGTCAACCAGACGCAGATCCCACGCGCAGAGCGCCAGCTCACGTTCTCCTTCATCCTCCAGGAGGGCAGTCAGCTCGGCGATGAGATCTGGGAAGACGTCGCGAACGAGGGGGTGGTCTTGCTCCATGGGCGGAGGGTAGCTGGGACGGCTGGCTGAGCGCGACGACGGGAGTACTCAGCCATAGCCAGCAAGATCACGATCTACAGCTGGAGTATTAGTCCCTTCAGTTGTAGTTCGGTGATCAGATGCGTCGGGTAATTGCCGGTCATGGAGAATTGGTCGGCTGAGGTGGCCCAAGTCACTGCGTGGGATGCCCAGTTGCAGGAGCTATTGCTGCAGATTGCTGATGTCTTCCCGCGGGCGGATCTGCGACGGCGGCCTACGGCGTGCGTGCGTGGGTTGTTGGGTCCGGTCTCCCGGAAGAACGGCTGGCAGTTGGCGGAGTACGCCGGCTGGCGGCGTCCCGACGGACAGCAGCACCTGCTCGACCGGGCGAGGTGGAACGTTGACGAGCTGAGCGAGCGGGTCTGCCGTTACACGCTGGAGGGGCTGGCCGACGGGGCGGGCGGGGTGCTGGTCATCGATGAGACCGGGTTCGCGAAGAAGGGTGAGACGTCCGTCGGTGTCGCCCGGCAGTTCTCCGGCAGCCTCGGCGGTGTCTTCCCCTGCCAGATCGGTGTGTTCGCGGCCTGGGCCACCAGCCGTGGGGCGGCGCTGGTCGACCGGGAGATCTACCTGCCCCGCACGTGGGCCGACGACCGTGAGCGGCGTGTGACCGCGCAGGTGCCCGAGACCGTCGGGTTCGCCACCAAGCCCCGCCTCGCCGAGAAGATGATCGACCGGATCCGTCCCCTGCTCCCTGAGGGCACCTGGCTGGCCGCTGACGAGGTCTACGGCCGTGACGGTGGATTCCGCTCCTTCGCCGAGCGCCGTCACCTGCCCTACGTGGTCAACGTCTCCAGCGCCCAGACAGTGCTGCCCCGACCCGGCTGGCGGCGGATCGACAAGCTGGCCGCCGCGGCGGACGAGAGCGAGTGGCAGCTGATCGAGGCAGGCCCCAGCCGGACCGGCTCCCGCTGGTGGCAGTGGTGGATCCGCCCGGTCATCGACCCGGAGGAACCCATAGGCGCCGCGGCACCAGGGCAGCCCTGGTCCAGCCGCTGGATGATCGCCCGTCGCCGTCCGGAGCATCCCGACAAACGCGACTACTACCTGGCCTGGGGGCCCGCCGGTACCCCGCCACAGCACCTGGCCCAGGTCGCCGGCGCGCGCTGGAGGGTGGAGGACGCGATCAAACTCGCCAAGCACGAGTGCGGACTGGCCGACTACGAAGTACGCCACTGGCACGGCTGGTACCGCCACATCACACTCTCCATGCTGGCCGCCGCCTTCCTGGCAGTCCAGGCCGCCCACGCCTCAGACGACTCCCACACCCCCGTACCCCCGCGGCAGACCGCCGCCAACGAAGACGAAACAGCACCCGGAACGAAAAAGGGGAACGTCAGGACACCACCCGTCCCGCGCGACTCAGCCCCTACACCGCGGCCGAGATCCGCAAGCTCCTCACCCTCGTCCACCCACCAGCCCCACCGCGCAACGGCAGAGTTGCGCACGGCCTGCACTGGTCACACTGGAGACGGCAGCACCAGGCCATCGCCAACGAACACCACCGCAGACGCCGCAACCTCGAACTCGCCCTGAACTACAACTGAAGGGCTAGTACTGCAACCGCATGTGGGGGTCATGGCCTCGGCGTTGGTAGTGGCAGCGGCGGGCTCGGGCTTGGCTGCGGCGTCGGAGGTGTGACCAGCGCAGACGGTGCTCGTTGGACTGGCAGTGAGGCGTGATGACGACGTGCCCGATCAGTCGGCGGATCTCCGGGACGCTGAGGGGTATGAGGTCTTGCTCGTCGTTTCCGCTGCCCCTTTTGCGGCTTCTGCGGCGCGGATGGCGGTCAGGTAGGCGAGGGCGGCCATTGCCAGGGTGATGTGCCGGTACCAGGCCCGGTAGAGACGGACCTGGTAGTGGTCCAGGCCGCATTCGCCCTTGGCGATCTGAAAGCATTCCTCCACCTGCCAACGTGCGCCAGCGGTCCTGACCAGGTCCTTCAGCCGGGAGGTGACGGGGCCGTAGCAGACGTAGTAGGCGATCTCGGTGGGGTCGCTGATGCTGCGGCGGGCCAGGACCCAGTGCCCGAAGCCGTCCTCCCATACCGGGCGGATTGCGATCCGGGCCCAGTTGTAGAACCGCTGGCCGTGCGCGCCCGCACCAGCAGAGATCCGCTTCCATGCCTGCCGGGGCACGGCGGTGACCAGGTCGCGGACCTCGGCGTCCGTGCCGCCGGTGGTGGACACGGTGTCGTTGACCTTGGTGGCCAGGACGTAGGCGACGTGTCGTTCCTCCAGCCAGGCCCGCATGTGTTTGACCTGGCCGTATGCCTCATCCGCGGTGACCCAGGCGAAAGGGACGCGTGCGTCGATCGCGCGTTGCAGCATCCACTTGAAGTGCTCGATCTTCGTGGCGAAGGGCACCTCGTCACCGATCCCGGCCGCCCGGCACCGTTCCCTGTCATCCGTCCAGGAGACGGGGATATACAGCTCGCGGTCGATCAAAGCCCGGCCCGCGGCGGAGACGTAGGCCAGGAACGTGCCGATCTGGCAGTTCTCCGTGCGCCCGGCCGTTCCGGAGTACTGCCTCTGGACCCCGGCCGACTTGATGCCCTTCTTCAGGAAGCCGGTGTCATCCCCGATCAGTACCGCGTCCTTGTTGCCGATCGTCTCGACGACGAAGTCGCGCACATCGTCGCGGACCGCCTGCTCGTCCCAGTCGGCGAAGTTCAGCAACCGCCGGAAACCGTCCGGGCGACGCTGGCCGGCCTGCTCAGCCAGCGTCCACCCATTCTTCCTTTCCAGCGGCGCGAGCAACGTGGACAGGTAGTCCAACGCCCGCTCGCGTGGCTCCGACCGGCCAAAACGTCCCGCAAACCGGGCATGAAGCCCGGCTATCCCATCAGACCAGCCCTCGATCTGCGCGACCGTCAGCGATTCATCACACAGTCAGCCCAACGACCAAGACGACGACCCGTCACTCCACATGCGGTTCCAGTACTAGGCGTCGGGTTGCTCGCCGTATCGTTCGGCCAGGTGATCCGACAGGGCGGTCACGGTCGGATGCTCGTAGATGTCGGAGATCCGCAACCGTCGGTCGATGCGCACCATGCTTCGGATCGCCTTCATGGAATCCCCGCCGTGGTCGAAGAAGTTGGCGTCGCCGTCCAGGTGGTCGACGCCCAGGACCTCCCGCCACGCGTCGGTCACCACACGCTGCCAGTTCCCGGCCCGCTCCGGTTTCCCCTGCGGCATGCGCGGGGTACCCCCGCCCGCTTGTGCAGGTGAGCTCAACGCGCGCCGGTCGACCTTGCCGTTCTTGTTCAGGGGCAGCGACTGAACGATCTCGATCGACGAGGGGACCATGTGCTTCGGAAGCCGTTCGTGCAGCACGTCGAACAGCGGCGCGTAGTCCAGCGTTCCACCACGCTGGGCCGTCACGTATCCGACCAGCGTCACATGACCGTCCGGAGCCTCTCTGGATACCACCACGGCGCGCTTCACTCCGGGATGCGCGGCAAGGACGGATTCGATTTCCCCCAGTTCCACCCTGATTCCGTTCACCTTGACCTGGAAGTCCTTCCGCCCGAGGATCTCGATCAGTCCGTCGGGCCAGAACCTCGCCATGTCACCGGTGCGGTACAGACGCTCCGAGACATGGTCGCCCCACGCCCACTGGACGAACCGCTCGCTTGTCTCCCGAGGGCGGTCCAGGTAGTCGCGGGCCAGGCCGACCCCCGCGAGATAGAGCTCTCCGACCACACCGACCGGCACCGGCATCATCCGCTCGTCGAGGATGAACGTCCTTTGGTTGGCGAGCGGCCGGCCGTAGGGAAGGTGGCCACCGCTCCACTCCCCGGACGCGTCCCACTCGTAAGCGGTGGAATGGACGGAGGCTTCCGTCGCACCGCCCAGCGCCACGAACCTGAGGTCCGGAGCGACCTTCCGAAAGCGTGCCGGCATCGTCGTCGGCACCCAGTCCCCGCCCGTCATGCAGAGCTTTAGTGGAAGCGGACGAGGACCGCCGCTGACCTCGGCGAAGTCCAGGAACAGCTCGATCAGTGGAGGCGCCGAGTTCCAAACCGTGACGTGGTGCCGGTCGACCAGTTCCCACCACGAAGCAGGATGGTATCCGGCCTCCGCATCCGGGATGACGACTGTGCCACCGGCGATGGTGATGCCGAGGAACTCGTACGCCGACATGTCGAAACTCGGTGAGGACAGCGCGAGCACCGCGTCTTCGGGTCCCACACCGTATCTCGCGTTGAGATCCGCGAGGTTGTTCAGCACGCCACGGTGGCGCAGGGCGATCGGCTTGGGCGTACCGGTGGAACCCGACGTGTGGATCACGTAGCAGAGGCTGTCCGGGCGGACCGCGGTGACCGGATTCCCCGCAGGTGCGTCGGGGCGGCTCCCCCGGTCGTCGACCGACAAGTAGTGCCGCACCTGTGAGAGAAGGATCCGGTCGAGTCCCCGACTGGTGATCATCACTTCGCAGCCGGTGCCGAGGACCATCCTTTCGAGACGGTCCCGCGGGTATGCCGGATCCAGGGGCACGTACGCGCCGCCGGCCTTCAGGACGCCCAGGATCGCCATCAGCAAGCCGGGGGTCTTTTCGAGGTGGATGCCCACCCTGACGTCCGGTCCGACTCCGAGCTCGATCAGACGGTGAGCCAGTTCGTTGGCCCGTCGGTTCACGTCGTCGTACGACCATGACTCGGCTCCGAAAACGGCCGCCACCGCATCGGGCGCCTTCGTGGCCTGGGTTTCGAACGCCTGGTGGAGGCAGATGTCCTCCGTGAGACGGGTGCCCGTGTCGTTCCAGGTGCGGAGCATGGTGTCGGTTTCGTGTGCCGTCAGGATGTTCAGCCGTGCAGCCGGGGCATCCGGAGTGCTCACCATCTGATCCAGCAGGACCTTGTAGTGCCCCGCGACCCGATCGGCGTACGCGTCGTCGAATCCGGTGGCGTCGAAACTGAGCGTCACCCTCGACGAGGCGAGGTCCGCGTAGAGGACCAGTTCGTGTGCGACATCGGCGTCCGCACCAGAGCCACTGGTGAACGAGACGGCGAAGGGAGCGGGTTCGAGGTCCGATCGCGGTGCGCTGCTCATTCCTTCGACGAGATCGATAGTGGTGGACTTGTCGGTGACGGCTGAGGAAATGGTGTCCTGGCCGTCGAGTACGTCGATGGAGACCCGCTCGAGGGCGGTGTACCGGTGGATGAGAGCGGCCATCGCCGCTGTCAGAATCGATGTGCGTGAAAGCTCTCCGCCAGCCGTGGGAAACGCAACGTCGGGGGATCGTTCCAGGCGCTTGCCCGTTCGTCCTTGACCCTGTGCCGGACGGCCCAGCATCGCGGGAAAGGATGTGGAAGTCAGCTGAGCCTGGTGATCGGTGAAAGTCATGCCTTGAGCAACCTTCCGAACGAGGCGGGCGTCTACTCGGCTTCGAACTGAAAAGGAAACCGCGCACAGAGGGTGCTCACGTGGCCACGCACCGATTCGCGGAGCGTTCCTGTCAGCTCATAATGAGTGGAATCCTGGACCTTGATACCGGACAGCACCTCGTGCACGAGCCTTGCGCATTCACGAACCTCGAAGGGCCCCATTCCCCGCTGCGCAAGGATATTGGTGCCGAACCGCAGGCCGCCGCCGACCGTAGGCGGAAGCGGGTCTCCGGGGATCTTGTTTCTGTTGACCATAATTCCGCATTCTTCGAGTGCCCGTTCGGCCACGACCCCGGTGAGCCCCGCGGCCCGGACGTCGACCAGGACCATGTGGTTGTCGGTGCCCCCGGTCAGAACGTCGTACCCCAGCGTCACGAGCTCGTCCGACAGCGCCTTCGCGTCATCCACGACGCGTTTCATCGTGGCCTGGAAACCGCCGCTCGACGCGATGGCCAGGGCGCGCGCCTTGGCCGCTATCGAGGACGGGTCCGGCGTTCCCTGGAACCCGGGGAACACCGCGCGCTGCATGAGCTTCCACAGCTCGGTCCGGCCGTCCGGCGAGGCCCGACGGTGGTCCTTGCCGAGCAGGATCAAGCCTCCTCGGGGACCTGCAAGTTGCTTGTAGGTACTGGTCGTTGTGATGTGGGCGTAGTCGATCGGGCTCGGATGCAGTCCTGCGGCGACCAGGCCGGCTATGTGGGAGATGTCGGCGAGGAGGTAGGCGCCGACACGATCCGCGATGGCCCTGAACCGGGCGAAGTCCAACCATCGGGGAAACGCGCTCGCTCCCGCGATGACGACCTTCGGGCGGTGTTCGAGCGCGCGGTCGAGGATCTTGTCGTAGTCGAGACTTCCGTCGGGTTCGACGCCATAGCGGGCCACGTCGTAGTACTTCCCGCTGACCGATGCGCTCGCTCCGTGCGTCAGATGTCCACCGGAATCGAGATCCAGCGCGAGAACTCTTCCGCCGCGGGGCAGCAGAGCCGCCATGACCGCCAGGTTTGCCGATGAGCAGGAGTGCGGCTGGACGTTCGCGTACCGGGCGCCGAAGACGCGCTTGGCACGTTCCACCGCGAGCCTCTCGATCCCGTCGAAGTGCACGGCACCCGGGTGGTAACGCGCCCCCGGATAGCCCTCGGCGGTGATGTTCGACATGACTGTGCCGTTCGCACAGAGGACGGATGGCGGGGCCACACTGGCGGAGGCCACCATCGACAAGCTTGCGGTTTGGTACTTCGCCTCGGCATCGAGGAGCGCACCGAGGCCCGGATCGTTTCTCGTCAGTACACTCCAGCCCATCTCGGCAATGGACTTGGTCGTAGGATTTGCCATTTGCCCAGCTTCAAGCACAGGAGACTCCTTGGATGCGATCACGCGGTGCAGGTCGCGCCGGATAAGGGCTGGAATCCATTACTGGGATCAGCTCGGCCGCAGAGAGGTTCCGAGCGGAGGCAACTGCGGGCTACTAGGCAATCACCGCAGTGCGGGGCACATCCGTTCACTCCGCTGGAACTAGCCGAAATTTTGCTTCAGCCAGGAATCGTCAACGTATTCGGTCGCCGCTTGGAAATCAATCTCCAATTGGCGCAGGAATGAACTGATCACGTACACCTTGTCTGGCGCGAACTGCTGCAAAGCTTCGACCAGGCCCGGAACGTCGAGAGACCGGGTTTCACTCGCGACGAGTGCCTTCGCGGCCTCCGCGCTTGAGGACAGCGTGTACATACCGGGAACGGCGGTGACCACAGGAGCTTTCGGGTGACCGAGCTCATTCTCTTTCAGTAGAGTTTCCAGCCGCTGACGACTGGGCTCCCTGAACGGTGAGTGATACGCCTGATGCGCAAGGGACCGGTCCACCACCTGTAGGTCCGCAGGTCCCTCGCTGCGCGCCGATTCCAGCGCCGACCGCAGACCGGACACCATGATCATGCGGCCGGCTCCGTTGAGGACGGAACCGAAGTCGCAGGAGATGGTCATTCGCTCCGGCTGGTCGTAGTAGCGCCAGTCGATCGGCGCAGGTACGAACGCGAAACCGATTGCCTCGTCCCTCTTGGTGTCTTGCAGATGCCTCTCCCGAAGGAAGCTGACCACCATTTCGGTCGAGGCCGCTCCGGACGAATGCAGTGCGGCGAGTTCCCCCAAGGAGACACCGCCGTAAACGGAGACGGCACCGTGATGGTGCTCCAGTATCCTCCCCACGCTGAGCATGGCGGTCATTTGCCGTATCCAGCGCACCAGCACCGGATGGACGTGCGGCACCTCTCCGTCGATGAGGCGGTCCACCGGAACTTCAATTGCCTCGGCAAACTCACGATAAATCGACTGCGCGACTTCCGAGTTTCGCAGCATCGGTTCGTAGCCGCGGAAGTCCACCGCAGCATCGGCGGGCCCGAACAACATGAACGTCGTCATGGCAACTCCTTCCTTCGCTCTTGCAGGATTCAGTTCTCCGCCACCGCTTCCGCACTGCTCACCGTCTTCTTCGAGGCACCGATGGCGAGTGCCAGCAGCCCCAGTGAGCTCAGTCCGAGGAAGGCTGCGACGGCCGGCAGCAGTCCAGCGCCCAAGCTGCCCAGCGTCAGGCCGCCGATGGCTCCGCCCAGCGAGACCCCGAGATAGGTGCTCGACGTGTTGAATGCCAAGGCCTGGGCGGCGGCCGGTCCGGCGAGCAGATAGAGTCGTGCCTGAATGGCCGGGGAATTCCAGAAGGCCATGCCGCCCCAGATCGTGCCCACCACGACGAGGACGGTGAAGGGCACCGGACGGACGAACCACAGCAGGCCCAGCACCACCATGATTCCGGTGAAGAGTCCGATTCCGGTGACCAGGGCGCGGTCCGGACCCCACCGGTCGGTGGCCTTCCCGCCCGCCCAGATACAGACGATGCCGGCGAACCCCGACAGGCTGAACGCGAGCGCTCGCTGATCCACGCTGGCCTCGCTCACCGCCGCGAGATAGGGGGCCATGTACGTGAGCATCATCATCGAACCCGTCATGAGCACGCAGTTCGCCAGAAGTCCGAGCGACACCGGCAGATTACTGAGGGCCCGCAACTGCTCGCGGATGTCCGGCACTTCGCTCGCCTTGTCGCCCTCGCGAGGCAGGGCCACGAGCAGGAAGGCCAGTGCTGCGACCCCGCCCACCGCCATGGCGACGAAGGTCGCCCGCCAGCCGTAATGGCCCCCGATCCACGTGCCGATCGGAACTCCCGCCGCGATCGAGCCCGTGACACCGAGCGCCACGACGGCGACGTACCGTCCGATGTGGCTTTCCGGGGCGCGCTCGGCAGCGAAGGCGAACACCGCGGGAGTCGAGGCCGCCGCCGCCAACGCCGCAACGACCCGCAGCGCCATCAGGAGACCGAAGCTGCTGGTCGTGGCGGCCACCAGGTTCGCCGCAACGAAGATCACAAACGCGGTGGTGAACAGGCGACGCCGGGACACCCGCGCAAGAGCGAATCCGGCGATCGGGGCGGCCACGGCGACGGTGAGGGAGAAGACGGTCACCAGTTGGCCGGCATGCGCCTCACTGACATCCAGATCTCGCGCGATCTCCGGCAGGACCCCAGCAATCACATAGTCGTCGGTGTACAGGACAAAAGCCGCAACGAGCAGCGCAAACAGCCACGCGGGCACAACGGATCTCCTCAGGTACTTCGACCGTGCCTGATGGCGCAGATACCAGGTCAGTCGTCGGTCGGTGCGGCGTCGACGCCAGGGCCGCCCATCAAGATCGAGCACAGGTGCGCCCGCAGCGTCGCCCGAAGGCGTTCGACGCTGAGCGATCCGTGGGGCGTCACCGAGTCCAGAACCAGCCCGCCCAGGACCGCGATGAGACGTTCGGCCTCCTCGGCCGGGTCGTGCACCTCAAGAACGCGCAGGGCATCCGTGATGACCTGCCGCATGTCGGCGGCCATCTGTTCGGTCACCGGGCGGAAAATCGGATTCACCCGGGCGGCGATGATGAATTCCGTCAGCACAATCGCCTCGACGCGGCGTTCCTCGTCGACCGGAAGGAGTTCCTCCAGACGTGACTGCAGGGCATCGACGGCGGATTCGCCCGCGAGTCCGGCCAGCGCGTCGGTCGGATACCGGGTGAGCCTCTCCCCCATGCGATTGCCGACGTTGGTCACGGCCGCCACGAGAAGGCTGCGGTGGTCATCAAAGTAATGACGCACCGAACCGATGTTCAATCCTGATTCAACGGCGACCTTCCGCAGCGACAACCCGCTGAGGCCTTCGGCGACCAGGAGGCGAAATGCTGCCTCGATGACATCCTTGCGGCGCTGTTCGAGGTCAATCCGAGCTGGCATTTCAGCACAATATCACAGGCGTGACAAAACGTGAGCCACGCGTGCGTTGCCATTTTGATCCGGCTTCGGAGGGTCGCTGCTGCAGGATCAAGAGAACCGCGCGCAAGGCTTGCGCCCGACCGGGACCGGAACCCGATTCGTGACCTCGACCGGCAGTTCGCCGGCGCTTCGGAAGCGAGCGGACCCGCGGACGGTTGCGCGGTCGCCTCAGGGCCGCCCAGCCGCCTACCGGCCGAACTACAGGGCACACTGTACGGGAGTTGCCGCCCGCTGCTCCGCGCGCCCCACCAGAACAGCGGACGGGCGCCACTGACCCTCAGGAAACCTCACCCAGCGACATGATGGACAGGTGTCCACCTCCATATGAAATCAAGTGAGTTGGTCACCCACGACGCCGCACCACGCGCTTCTCGTCCCACACCGGCTCCGGCGACTCGTAGACGGTGCCGTCGGAGCCGAAGACCAGGAACCGGTCGAAGTCCCGGGCGAACCAACGGTCGTGGGTGACCGCGAGCACGGTCCCCTCGAAGCCGCGGAGCGCGTGTTGCAGCGCCTCGGCAGAAACGAGGTCGAGGTTGTCGGTGGGCTCGTCCAGCAACAGCAGTGTCGTGCCGCCGAGTTCGAGGAGGAGGATCTGGAAACGCGCCTGCTGTCCTCCGGAAAGGGATTCGAAGGTCTGCTCCGCCGCACCCGCCAACTCGTATCGGGCCAGCGCCCGCGAAGCCTCCTCGCGCGGCAGCCCCTCCCGGCGCTCGTCGCCGCGGTGCAGGATGGACACCAGCGTGCGCCCTGCGAGGTCGGGCCGTCCGTGGACCTGCGCGAACCATCCCGGACGCACCCTCGCGCCCAGGCGCGCCACCCCCTCGTGCGGCACCGGTTCGACCGGAAGGTCACCCACCGGCTCGTGTTCGGGCTCGGGGACGCTGCCGCCGGCGGCGAGCAGCCGCAGGAAGTGCGACTTGCCCGAACCGTTGGACCCGAGCACCGCAACCCGGTCTTCGAACCAGACCTCAAGGTCGAACGGCTTCATCAGGCCGGTGAGTTCGAGGCTTTCACAGACCACGGCACGCTTGCCGGTACGTCCGCCGCGCAGCCGCATCGACAGATGCTGCTCGCGTGGCTGCGCGGGGGGCGGCCCCGCCTTCTCGAACCTGTCGAGCCGGGTCTGGGCGGCACGGTACCGCGAGGCCATGTCCGAGTTGTAGGAGGCTTTCTGCTTGTACATCTGCACGAGGGCCTTCAGCTTGGCGCGCTCCTCGTCCCAGCGGTTGCGCATTTCATCGAAGCGCTCGAACCGCTCCACCCTGGCCTGGTGGTAGGTGTCGAATCCCCCGGGGTGGATCCAGGCGGTGTTGCCCGCCGCGCCGAGCTCGACCGTGACGATGCTCTGCGCCGTGCGGGCGAGCAGCTCGCGGTCGTGACTGATGTACAGGACGGTCTGCTGAGTTTCGATCAGGCGGCTCTCGAGCCACCGCTTGCCCGGAACGTCGAGGAAGTTGTCCGGCTCGTCGAGCAGGAGCACCTGATCAGGGCCGCGCAGCAACGCCTCGAGCACGAGCCGCTTCTGCTCACCACCCGAGAGCGTGTCCACGGCACGCCGCTGGCACCGGTCGAAGGGCATGCCGAGGGCCTCCGTGGTGCACACGTCCCACAGCACCTCGGCGTCGTACCCACCGGCATCGCCCCATTCGGCCAACGCGTTGGCGTACGCCATCTGCGCCGCGGTGTCCCCGCTCGCCTGCATGGCCGCTTCCGCCGCGTCGACGGTCGCCGCGGCGCGTCGGATGCGCGGGTCCGCCACCGATAAGAGCAGATCACGGACCTGGTCACCCTGGCGGGCGATGAACTGTCGCATGACGCCGAGGCTTCCGCTCCGGTTCACCGCTCCGCCATGAGGTGCCAGGTCCCCTGCGATCATCCGCAGCAACGTGGTCTTGCCGGATCCGTTGGCACCGATGAGCGCGGCCTTCGCCCCCTCACCGACCCGGAACGAGATCTCATCGAGCAGCACCCGGCCGTCCGGCAGGCCGTAAGAAATAGAGTTCATATCGATATATCCCACGGACGGGACCTTATCACAGCCGTGATACGAGGCGCTCCGGTTTCACACTACCTCGTGCGTACGGCCCTTCACGAACTCGATGATGCTCTCCGCCACATAATCGATCTTCTCGATACTCAGACCGGGGTAGACTCCCACCCAGAAGGTTTGCTCGGTAATGATGTCGGTGTTGGTCAGCTCACCGGAAATTCTGTAGTCGCGCTCAAGGTAAGCAGGATGGCGGGTGAGATTTCCACCGAACAGCCGCCGTGTTCCGATGTGCCGCTGTTCCAGGAAGGCCACCAACTCCTGCCTGGTGAACGGCGCGTCCGGCAGCACGGTCAGAACGAACCCGAACCAGCTGGGGTCGCTCCCCGGGGTCGCCTCGGGCAGCATGAGACCGGGCAATCTGTCCAGCGCCTTTCGCAACTGATTCCAGTTGCGACGCCGGATCTTGCCGAATTCCGGCACCTTGCTCAGCTGACTGAGCCCGAGCGCCGCCTGCAGATCGGTCGTCTTCAGGTTGTATCCGATTTCGGAAAATATATATTTGTGATCGTAGCCGTGCGGAAGAGTTCCGAGCTGGTAATCGAAGCGCTTGAAGCAGGTATTGTCCTGACCGGGCTCGCACCAACAGTCCCGGCCCCAATCGCGCAGCTGCTCCACAAGCCGCGCCAGTTTCAGATCGTTGGTCAGCACGCACCCCCCTTCCCCCGTGGTGATGTGGTGGGCGGGGTAGAAGCTGAGCGTGGCGAAGTGGCCGAAAGTACCGGTGAGCCGGCCCTGGTACGTCGAGCCGACGGCATCGCAGTTGTCCTCGACCAAAAAGAGGTCGTGCTTCTCGGCAAGTGCGGCTATCTCGGCGACCTGGTAGGGGTTGCCCAGAGTATGGGCCATCGCAATCGCCCGGGTGCGAGGGGAAACGGCCGCCGCCACCCGCTCGACCGTGGTGTTGTACGTACCGAGCTCGACGTCGACGAACACAGGGACCAAACCGTTCTGGACGATGGGGTTCACTGTGGTCGGAAAGCCCGCGGCCACCGTGATGACCTCGTCCCCGGGGCGTAGCCGGCGGTCGCCGAGCTGCCGGGAACACAGCGCCGACACGGCCAGGAGGTTGGCGGAGGAACCCGAGTTCGTCAGATGGGCCTTCCGCAGCCCGAAGAGATTCGTCAGGCCCCGCTCGAACTTCCTCGCGCTCACACCGGCGGCGATGCGCATGTCCAGCGCCGCGGCCACCAGGGCGACCCGGTCGTCCTGGTCGAGCGCCGCACCGGAAGGCCAGATGGGAGTGACGCCGGGAACGAATTCCTCTGCGGCACCGGTTTCACCGTACTTGCGGGTGAGCTCCAGAATTTGGTCTTTGTCGCTGTCTGCGGACACGCTGCCTCCTGATTTGTCACCTGCGGCTGTCTCGAACGCGCTCGGTCAATCGAGGCTCCCGAAGGCGGACTTCGGGGCGGCCGCCTTCACCAGCGTCTCGGCGTACTCCGCCTCCGGGTCCGACAGCAGTGTGATGGCGCCTCCGAATCCGAACGACGCGGAGTCCTTCTCGAGGACGAGGGTCCTGATCACCACGCTCAAGTCGGCGCGCCCGTTGAGGGACACCCATCCGAGGACGCCGGCGTAGATGCCTCGCGGTTCCTCCTCCAGAGCAGCCAGAATCTCCATGCTGCGCAACTTCGGCGCACCGGTCATCGAGCCGGGCGGAAAGGCCATGCGGATGCAGTCGACCGCCGCGACATCCTGCCGGAGCTTCGACTCGACGGTGCTCACCATCTGGTGCACCGACGCGAAGGTGTGCACGCCGAACAACTCCACAGGACGTACCGATCCGATCTCGGAGACGCGGCTGAGATCGTTCCGCATCAGATCGACGATCATGAGATTCTCGGCCACCTCTTTCTCGTCGGTCGCGAGCTCCCGTTTCAGCGCCGCGTCCTCGTCCGCCGTGGCACCGCGCTGGCGCGTTCCCTTGATGGGGCTCACGCGCACGGACCGGTCACCTCCGATGGTCATGAACCTCTCCGGCGACGCGGACAGCACGGAGAATTCCGAAGTCCGAAGGAACGCGCCGTAGGGAACCGGACTGGCTGTGCGCAGACGCGCGTAGGTCTCGGCAGCGTCGAACTCACCCGCTATGGAAGCGGCGTTCGTCAGGCAGAGTTCGTAGGAGTCTCCGCTGGCCAGGTAGTCCTGGCACTTCAGGATCTTTGCCAGGTACGTCTCCTTGCTGTCCCGGAAGACAACCTCCTCCGGCTCTGTGGGTGATCTCGGCTCCATGCCACCGGGAGGCGCAGAGATCACCTTCCGCACCGTGCGCGACGCGCTCTCGAACCACGCCTGCGCATCGGCGCGTTCCCCTAGCCCCCGGCCGGACGCGAACAGCAGGTAGACCCTGTCCTCCAGGTGGTCGACGACCACATAACGATCGGTGAGCAGGAAGCGGGCATCGGGAAGCCGAGAGTGCCGGGAAACGGCCATCTTCTCGGTGTCCGCCCTCAGTTCGTATCCGAAGTAGCCGACGAAGCCCGGTCGGAACGCGAACGGCAGCAGTTTCTCCCTGTCCACGCTGAGGAAGCGCTGCTGATCCTTCAGGAAGGTGAACACGTCGGCATCGACATACCGCACCGAACCGTCGGACTCCGTCACCTCGACGCGCCCCTCGGCCACGCGGTAACTTGCCGTTGTCGAGCGGGCGTCAGGCAGCCCGCCGATGATGGAGAACCGCGCCTGGTCGGTATCGGAACTGTCGAGCCAGAAGCTCTCCGTCGACGACCCGCAGAACGCTTCGAACAACGCCCGTCCGTCGGCCTTTCCCTCTACGCACACCCATGTGCAGTCGATCGCGCCGTTGCCGTCCGTACGATCGGCCGATGTGTTCCTGCTCTCCGTGACGATCTCGGCAAAGTTGCGCAGGAGAAGCCGTCCGTCGTCGCTGAGAACCGACTCCGGGTGGAACTGAACGCCCCACACCGGCCTGTCGCCGTGACGGATCGCCATGGGGACACCGTCCTCGTCCTCGGCAATGACCTCCAGCGGCTCTTCCACGCCCGAGAGGGCCAGGGAGTGGTACCGGACCGCGGTGAACTCCTCGTCCATTCCGCGGAACAGACGGTCTTCGCCGTGGCGGATCCGGGACGACCTCCCGTGCATGATCCTGGGTGCCGGCCCGACCTTCGCCCCGTAGACGCTGCCGATGAGCTGATGCCCGAGGCAGACACCGAGAATCGGCAGGTCCACGGACGTCACGATGGTTCGTGATATTCCCACGTCGGCAGGTACATCGGGACTTCCGGGTCCCGGCGATATCACTATGCCGTCGAAATCTTCCAATGATATGGATGCCAGTGGGTCGTCGTTCTTGACGACCAGGCATTCGACATCCGGGAGCTCGCTCAGGTACATCCAGATGTTGTAGGTGAAGGAATCGTAGTTGTCGACGAGAAGAATACGGGTCATCGAACCATTCCATGTTTTCCGTTGTCGAGCACAGAACTCAGCTTGTGCCTCATGATCTTGCCACTGCCGGTGCGTGGAATCTCCGAAACCGGCGTCCACTGTTTGGGGACTCGAAAAGGGTCCAGGTGCCGGCGAAGTTGCGCCCTCAGCGCAGCGAAGGATTCTTCCGGCTCCCCAGTCGACGGATTCATCACCACGAGCGCGGACAGTGTGGAAACACCGTCGACCAGGGGTGCGAGTACGGCGCAGTCCTCGACGCCCGCACAGCTCCTGATGGCCGATTCGATCTCCACCGCCGACATGGAGATTCCACCGGCATGCACAAAGTCGTCCGTGCGTCCGACGACCACCAGGCCGCCGTTGTCGGCCCAGTACCCGAAGTCCTTCGTCTCCAGCCAGCCGTTGACCAGTAGCTCTTTCGTCCCGTTCACGGTGACCGCATGGCTCGGAATGGTCGGCCCGGTGACCCACACCGCGCCGACCTTCTGTTCCGATCCAGCCGTCGGGAGGGGATGACCGGAGTCGCTCCGCAACTGCACCGCATAGCCGGGACAGACGAAACCGGCGGTCCCCGCGGCCCGGCGCGTCACTCCGTTCGCGCAGAAGGCGTTGCCCACTTCCGTGGAGCCGATCTGGTTCAGCACCGGGACCTGCCAGCGGTCCTCCAGCCGATCCGCGACGGCGTCAGGGAGCGGTTCCCCCGCGGACACGATGGCTCGCAGCGCCGCCGGGCGTTCGACGGCCGAACTCTCGATGTGGTCGGCGAGCTTGGCCAGCGCCGACGGAACGGAGAATGCCAGGGTGGCTCCGTACCGGTGCAGGGAGTCGACGAACGTCTCTTCGTTCCTGCGTTGCCTGTTCAGCACGACCGAGGCACCGCTGAAGAGCGGGTAGACGAACTGGTTGTTGAATCCGTAAGTGAAATAGTATTGCGAGAGCGAGACGATGGTGTCGGTCGCTCGTATATCCAGGCCGTTCTTGCCGCCCACTGCTTCGTGGAAGAAGCTCAGGTCGGCACTCGTATGTGCCACGGTCTTCGGAATTCCGGTCGTGCCCGAGCTGTACAGGTAGTACCGCGAGGCCGTCGGCCCGTCCCGGTGGCCGTGAGGGGCGGCCGGAATCCGGGAGTTGCGGCCCTCGATGTGCAGTGCGTCGTCGCGATACGAGATCACGAACCTGGTGGGCAGAATTCCCAGCATCCTTGACTGCACGTGCGCCGCCAGGTCCGGATTCACCACCAGCGGAACTGCGCCGATGGCATGCACGGCAAGGAAGGCGGGCATCCATTCGGGCCGGTCGCCCACCAGGAACCCGACATGATCACCTGGACCGATCCCATGGTCCAGAAATTCGTCGGCGAGTTGGCGGGCGCGAGCGTGGATTTCTCTGTGCCGATGGATTTCACCCGTTTGTTCGTCTATGACAGCGGCCGTATCCGCCCAGCCGCCCTCCTCAGCCAGCCGCGCGGCCAGAATGGATGTATTGCTGAACACAGCTCTCCCCGCTTCCCTGGATATGCCTTGGTACGGACTGAATCAGCCGAGCGCAGCCGCCGCCGTTCTTTCGCGAGCGAGGGCCGTGTCTATGGAATCGGTCAGGGTGAAGCGCCTCGTCCAGCCGAGGTGTGATTCCGCACGTGCGATGTCGGCGCACTGCCACTGCGACCCGGTGCGCAGACCGCCGGGATCCTGCCCGAACCGATAGGGGATCCCGGTCCGCGCCGCGAAGGCGTCGAAGAGCTGCCTGATGCTCGTCGCGGACCCGGACGCCGCGTTGTAGGCGGCCACCGCCGGCCCCGGACGTCCTGCGGCCAGGCTCACCAGACCCGCCACGTCCCTGACATCGATCAGGTCCCGCGCCGTCTCCGGGAGCGGAACGTTTGCCACCACCTGGTCCGAGCCCACTTCCTCCGCGGCTCGGTACAGCCCGACTGCGGAGGCCCAGATCCCGTTCGTGCCATGACCTGTGCCAATCACGTTGAAGGCACGGATCAGCGTCACCGGCCTGTTCATCCGGTAGGCCGCGCGGACCAGGTGGGAGGCTCCCGCGGTCTTGGACTTCCCGTACGTCGTCAAGGGAGCCAGAGCGCTCGATTCACTCACCCGTACGCCCGGGGCGGTGTCACCGTATTCGTGCGACGACCCGAGGTGCAGGATCGACTCCGTCGTCCCCGACCGTTCGCATGCTTCCGCGAGGCGGCACGGCCACACGACGTTGTCCCGGCGCACCACCGAGGGGTCGGTGGACCAGGAGGCACCCACGGCATTGACGATCACGGCGGGGCCGCAGTGCCGCAGGAATCGGGACAGCGCGAGAGACGACCAGTCGTCTCCGGAGTAGTAGGGGCCGCCGACATCTCCGGGGCCGTCCGTCGCACGCCCGTACCGGTCCACCCCTATGCAGTGCCACCCGTCCGCGCCCAACGCCGCGGTCACACACCTTCCGATGAACCCCAGGGCACCGAAGACGACTACGGTCCTGGCCATGCTGCCCCGTCACTTCGCCGCGCCGCGCGGGCCGTGTCGAGTACGACCTCCGCGGCCGTCTTCGCGCCGTCCGCCCCCACTTTCTCCACAAGGCCCGTCCAGATGTCGGCAGGAAGCGCCAGGCACTCCGGGATCGATTTCTCCAGTTGCGCCCGGATGGAGAGACGCGTGGTGTCCGAGCGTTGGCGAAGACCGTCCGCGATCGCCTCGTAGACGTAGTCATTGCCGGCCGCCTCGGTTTCCGCCGCCTTCTGCCCGACCACCGCTTCGTCGACGACGTCGGTGGGCCACTTCACACCGGTGTGGGCCCCGGTCGCCATCCTGTGGATCTCTGCCTGCTGGAACCCGGAGACGTTCTGCGGTGGCAGACGGATCAGCGGCGTCCCGCAGGAGCTTGCCTCCAGCAGGCTCATCAGCCCCGGCTGGCTGAGGCAGAGCGCGCACTCCGCGATGCGCGTGCGGTACTCGGTACGGGCCAGCGGACCGAAGCTGAATTCCGCGCGCCCCACGTACGGGGCGACGAGGGCGTCCAGATCCGCTTGCGGGGTGTTGGCGGCTATGAGGATGCTCTCGAAGCCGGTTCCGATCAGCGCCTCGATGGCTCCCGGAAGTACCAGGGACGGGTAGGTCGTGGTGTCCCGCATGGTCAACCCGAGCATTCCGCCGAGCGTGACGATGGCTCTCCGGTTTCCCTCCGCGTATCCGTAGGTGTGCCGCGTCGTGGCTGGCGGCTGCCACGGAACCACCGCGCCGATCCACTGCAGGTTGCGGATGCCCCGCATCCAGTCGAGGGTCTGCTGGGACAGGCCGGGGAGCCTCAGGGCGAGGTAACGGCTCACCTCCAGCGGCGGCACGGCAAGGTCCGCGCCGTGCCACAAGAAGGGCATGAGGTCGACGAAGACGGTGCGCACACCCGCTGCTTCGAAAGCGCGGGCGGCGAACCCGTCCAGCGTCACGAGCGCCACGTCGAGATCCTTCGCGGCTGCCGCCCGCGTCAACGCCTCGTAGTCCGAGCCGTCGAACTCGCACCACTCGTCGACGACGTTCCGCATGAGGGACCGTCCGTACTCGCTCCCGAAAGCGACGACTTGGCAGTCCCCGGGCACCGTCCGCCGGATCTCGCTGATGACGGTCTCCAGCGCGGCATGCGGCCCCCAGCCGAAATTCACGCCCAGGATGCCGATCCGGACACCGCCGGGGGTCGTGCTCGACGCGTTCACTGCACTCCTCCCAGCGAGCGGAACTTCAGTGCACGTTCAACCTCCGCGCTCTCCCAGAAACGGTCCGACTGCCGGTACTTCGCGCCGAGGTCGAATGCCAGGGAACACGCCTTCTCCACGACCGCCGGGCTGCCCAGGTCTCCTTCGACCACTTCCAGTTCGAGCAGGGTGCCCATGCCCCTCAGCATGGAGGAGAGCGAGCCGAAGGACGTGGTGACCAGGACCGTGGGCCGGCGGATCGAGGCCGCGTACCCTAGCTCGAAGGCTACTCCGGCCGAAGGTTCGTCACCGACGAGTGCACACAGGCTGTCGGACGCGTGCAGGGCACGAAGATCGTCCCGCATGCAGTCCTCGGGCGGCAGCCCTGCGGCGCCCCACTCCTCGTTCATGTGGGAGCTGAAGACCGAGGCACCCAACTCGGAGAGCCGTGTGTGGTAACTGAGAATTTCAGCCTTCCGCTCCGGCAGGAACACATCCTCGCGTACATAGTTTCCGAAAGGCGCCGCAAGGAACACCTTCGGGCTGTGGACAAGGGAACCGCTCATGCGCTGACCGCCTTCACTACGATGCTTCCGCCGAATCGGCCGCGTTCCTGACCCGTCACGTAGTCCCGGAAGCCGATGCTCGCAATCTTGAGCCCGGACTCCCTGAGCATCCAGGCCACTTCGGACGGGCTGAACAGATGAACCGGGGTGTGCAAAACCTCGTCGCCGTTTCGGTACGCCGCCGTGAAATCCCCACCGCCGGGCAGCACACGGTCCCTCGCCATGTTGCGGATCACGCTGAGCGGACCGTAAGTGACGGCGTTGTAACGGTTGTTGACATCGAAGACGAACGCACCGCCGGGCTTCATAAGGCTTCTGATCTTCTTCAGTCCCGGTACCAGTTGTGTCTTCGGAATGTGTCCCAGGACATTCGACAGACAGGTCACCAGATCGAAGCGCTCCGAAAATGCTCCCGGCAGCTCGGGCGCCCCGAGAGGCATCGCCAGCACCTGGGCACCGGGGCAGTTGCTCTGGGCGAGAACGGCCATCTCGGGGCTCTCGTCGATGGCGGCGACGTGATCGGGGCGGATCTCCGAGACCACGCGTTGTAGACGTTCACCGGTACCGGTTCCCACGTCCAGCAGTGCGAGACCCCTCCGGTTCCCGGCTGCTGCGGCTACCTCCTTCTCGACCGCGCGGAAATAGCCGGTATGGCGCTCCAAGTACGTTGCGTAGCCGCGTGAATAGGCGTCGTAGAACCGCTTCGACGTCACTGAGGTGGTCCGAGGTGTAGAACCCTGCGACATTCGTCTCCTAATTCCGGATGTATCCAAGGCAACTCTCGATGTCGAAGCGCCCCCAGTCCGCGGCATGCTCCAGTCCGGCGGCGACGGTGGCCTTCGGCAGGTCCTCGGTCGCCCGCAGCACGAACTCGCACACCTTTCGCAGCTCCTCGACCGGCACGCCACTGGACCAGGCCAGGTAGTAGAAGGCCTGTGCTCCGTGCCCAAGCGCGCGGAAGTCCGCATCCGCCGTCGACAGCACGAGGTCCTCGATCGCCCGCGGCACTCGCCAGGCGTCGTCCAGGGTGGGGTTCCGCCCCGCGAGGACGGAGATCTCCTCCCACAGAGCGGCGGTGATCATGTCCCAAGGCACGAATTCCCGTGCCTGACCGGTCGCCGCCAGTTCCGCGTAGAGCGCCGTGTACTCCGATGCCAGCGAACGATTGGACAGACGCTCGGACAGGGGACGCGCGGCCGCGACGAGGCGCTCCCGGGCATCGGGGTCGAACCACAGGCTCCGCAGCGCCTGCGCGATCAATCCGCCGTCCGGCGCGTCCACGTACAGCGCGCCCGACTCGCCCCCCAGGTACTCGCTGATGCCACCTGCCCGGGTGGCGATCACCGGACAACCGGCGGCCTGGGCCTCTACGTTGACCAGGCCGCCGCCCTCCGACTTCGAGGCGACGACGGTAGCGAACGCGCCCTTCAGCAGGGAAGCGGCTTCCTCGATCGGCACCTCCCCGATGAAGTGGACGCGGGAGCTCAGACCGAGCCGGTCGGCGTACTCCTCCAGTGCGGCCCGCTCACTGCCGTCCCCGGCCACGACGAGTTGGAGCTCCGGGATCTCGTCCTTCAGGAGGCTGATCGCCTCGATCGTCCTGTCCACGGACTTGGCGGGCTCAAGACGTCGCAGCGACAGCACGTAGGGCCCCTGGGCGCCCGCACTCTGGTGGGGTGCCGCGGTGCTGAACAGTTCGTGGTCGATACCCACGTAGAGCGTCGGTACCGGGGCCCTTTCACCGACCATCAGCTCGGTCTGCCGTGCGAGGTCGTCCGACGCCGCGTTCAGCAGGTCCGCCCGCCGCATGGCCGGGAGAACGAAGTCCCGCCCGGTCAACCAGACGAGCCGCGGATCGGGATCGACCACGTCGGGAATGTCGTAGCCGCCGACGGTCTGGATGACCGGCACGTGCCACAGACAGGCCAGGAGCTCAGCCATCATCGGAAGCGGCCGACGCAGGCCGACGACGTGGATGACATCCGGCTTCCGGACGCTTCGGATGAATTCCTGCAGCTCGGCCGTCAGTGCTTGGAAGTCGGAGGGCAACACCGGATTGGGGACCCGGTGTATGCGCACGCCATTGCGCACCTCTTCCTTCCGTGTGGTGTCGGGCACGTGCCGCGTCAGCACGTCCACGTGGTGTCCACGTGCGACCAGCTCCGCCCCGAGTTGGTCGATGGGGTCCTGTGCGCCACCGGTCACCGGGTAGTACACGCTGCACACGAATAGAATGTTCACTGGCTTCGACTCCTCGTCCTACCGACCGGCCTTGCCGAGCTCAGCGGTTGGCCTTGTATCGCTTCCCCTTCAAGCCGTGGACCTCCTCCACCGGGAATCGGTCGATGTTGACAGCCAGCTTCTTGTCCGCCGCCTCGATCAGGTCGAAGTCGCAGTAGCGCGCGAAGCGAATCAGGTAGTTGAGGATGTCCGCAGCCTCGAAGGACAGCTTGTTCTTGAACTCCCTGTCCGTGCGAAGCAGTTCGACGACGTCGGCCTCGCTGAGCCACTGGAGTTCAGCCAGCAGCTCGCCGGCCTCGCCGCCGACCGCCATCGCGAGGCTGCGCGCCTCTTCGAGCTCGCCCCAGCCCCGGTTCTGAACGAACGTCAGGAAGCGCTCGGTGTAGGCCTTCAAACGGTCGGAGTTGCGACCCAGATGAGTGGTCTCACCGGCGAGCCAACCCCACTGCGCGGCTACCTTTCCCGCGGAATACGCTTCCGGGAGCAGCCCCTCTAGCGTCCACATCTCACTCTGGAAGGCAGTCACCACCGCCGGATCCACGTGCTGGTGCGTGTACAGCTTGTGCGTACGTCCCTCGGCCCAGGACTGCGCGAACCTGAGGGTTTCCTGGAGCGCGCTCTGCGACGTTGCGCTCAGCGGCATCAGCTTGACCGCGCCGCCCTTCTTCGGTCCGAACGCGACGACGGAACTGAGGACGTCGGATGCGTAACCGAGGAATATCTCCTTGTACTTGGACTCCACCTCGCGCGAATTCCGCCGCTCGTGCCCTGCCACCAGGGCGCGGACGAAGTCCTCGTCTATGCCCTCGACGAAGGCATCCATGCGGGAGGTCAGGAACCCTTCGAGCTCCTCGTACTTGGACGGGGAGTACTCCTCGAACTTCAGCGGCTCCCGTACGGTGCCGGCCTCGTCACCGTCGATGTCGTAGTAGATCGCGTGTTCCACGACGCCGGGACGGTACTGGCTGTTCGACTGCGAACCGCACGTCCAGCCGCGGTTCAGGTAGAACGTCTCGATCCAGGAACTCGGCTCGGCGACGGTGCCGTAGAGCTGCCGGATGCCGCGCTCCTTCGCCACCTCGACGGACTTCGCGAGCAGCGCAGATCCGGCGCCGTTGGAGCCGCGGAAGTCGGGGTTGACGATGAGCGGACTGATCTTCATCGTGCCCTGGCGCTTTTCGGCAATGTTCATGACGCCAACCACCTCGCCAGCGGCTTCGGCGACGTAGACGTGCTGAGTCTTCGAGAAGTGGCCCACGGGATCCGCACCACCGCCGAGGTGTGCGTCGATGATGCGATCGGCCTGAGCGACGTGATCACCGTCGTAGTTCCGCCTGAGGGAACCATGCAGGAGGCCCTGGATGACCGCTCGGTCCGCTTCCGTGGCGTCCCTGATGACGATCTTGTCGAGCTCTTCGGACGAGGTGTCGTTGATGTCCTGCTGAACAGTCAATTTAATCTCCCTGATGTATGGCGGAAATTAGCCGAGTAGTTTCCGACGGGCGATCGCGGCATTGACCAGGCGGTCGGGGGTGCCTACGTCGAACCACCCGGCTTCCTCGGGAACTGCGACTGCGGTAAGGCCTCCGTCGTCGATGTAGGACTCGAGCAGAGACGTCACTTCCAATTCACCCCGAAGCGATGGGACGATGGACTCCAGCCTCTTCCATATCGAGCTGTCGAAAGAATAAAGACCCGTGCACACCTGACTACTGTGATGCACGTCGGCCTTTTCCTGAACACTGACGACCGTTCCGTTCGCAATGCTCTCGACAACCCCGAAATCCTTTGGATTGGGGTGTTCGATGACCGCGACCGCAGCGCCGCATCCGGTGTCGTCGGCCTGCGTGAGGATCTCCCCTGCCCAGGTCGAACTGTGCACGTACAGGGTGTCCCCGAGCGCAACGACGATACGTTCGTACCCTTCGGGTTCCAGATACTCCCGGGCACAGGTGATGGCGCCGGCGATTCCATTCGGCTCTTTTTGGACCACCGTCCGGATTTCGATATCAGCGTATCCGAGCCAGGCCGGAATGCTTTGGTAAATCTCTTCGTCCGCCGCGTTGCAGACGAGGACCAGAGTATCGACACCGCATTCTGTCATCACATCCATGGAAAATGCGATCGCCGGCCTGTCGTAAACCGGAAGGAGATGTTTGTTGACTACGCGTGTCGCCGGAAACAGCCGGGATCCTGTGCCTCCTACCAGCACGATTCCGGCAACTCGTTCTTTGACAGGGTTCGTTTCCCCCATTGCCTACCGCCTTCTTCGGGGCCGTGGTTGATCGACGGTCGAGAGGTGTGGGTTACGCGAGAGTGGTTGCGGTTGCTTCTCCCAGCGCGGCGATGCGGCGCAGAATGGCCGGACAGTCGACCAGCCCCGCCGCCTTCGAGCCCCGAAGGTGCCTCATGCCTGCGGTCAGGCACGCCCGCGTCGCGTTGGTGGGCTCGGAGGTCGCGACGACGGTCGGCTCTTCTCCGTCCGCCCTTCTCGCGACGACCAGGCCCGGAGTGTCCACCCGCGGCGAGAACGCACGGAGCAGTTCCAGACGCCGGTAAGGGTCCGCGACGACAACGCTGTTGGCGTAGGAGTCACCGATGGCCCACGAGCCGGTGTAGGTGAAGGTCCGCCCGCCGATCGGTCGCCTCGTGATCGCCGCGCCGCCGTCGGTCTCCGAGTCCCCGAACAGCAGCGCTCCGATGTCGAGGTCTTCGGCGACAGCACCGAGCCGCACCAGCGCGTCGACGCAATAGGTCCCCAGGTCCGCGGCGGCACCTCCGTGCCGAGGATGCCGACGAAAGTCCGTCGGTTCTCGTCCCGGTATGCGGAACACCGCGGATACGGACACAGAGTCCGCCCAGTCCTCGACGTGCACCCGGGCGAGGAAATCGGTCCAGCCGGGATGGTACGGGTAGGAAAGGCACTCGAAGACCGTGCGGTCGCAGGCACGAGCCATCGAGTCCAGCTCGCGGGCCTCCGCAGCCGCCAACGAGACCGGCTTCTCCACCAGCACGTGTTTCCCGGCGGCCAGGGCCGCCCGGCAGTCGTCGAAATGACGGCCGGTCGCACTGGAGACATAGACGGCGTCGACGTTCGGACGGGCCAGCACCGCCTCGCGGTCCATGACCTCGATCCCGTCGATCGGTACGGCCGAGCGAGTGCTTCGTGGATGATCGGTCCCCACGAGGAGAGGACCGTGCGTGCCGTTGAGTTCCCGGAGCAGTGGAGCGGTCCTCCGGCTCAGGTACTCGGAATTTCCCAGCGCCGCGATCATGGTTTCAGGGTTCCGCTCGCGATGAGACCCTTGATCATCGTCAGACAGGTGCGCAGCTCGACGCTGAGCCGGTCACCGTGTTGGCCGAGCGCCTCCAGCTCTTTCAGGGTGGTCCACGGGCCGGTCGGCTGCTCCTCAACGGCGTCGGGAAGCAGCCCCAACTGGTAGGTGGCGATGGCACCGTGGAACCGGCCGCCCTCCTCGGCGTGGACCGCGGAATGGATTTCGCGGCAGCGGACCAGACCCGACGATTCCGCGATCATCGATCGGCGCCGCAACTCCGTGGTGTGGTCTGCGATATCGCCTCGCTGGAACCGCGCCTCGAGACTGGGTCCGCGGAGGGACCCGATCCGGACTCGTTCCGAGACAAGTAATTCCGGGCCGTCGGGACCGGGCCGGATCAGCAGCGTGCACTGGCCCATGCCGACCGGTGCCAGCAGCGGCTGGTCCCAGGACGCGACCTCACGGCCTTGTCCTTCGACGCGGCAGCCCACGATGGAGAAGAATCGACGCTGCCGGTGCTCGATGCTTTCCGCTATTTGCCAGTGCGACAGGCTGTCCAGTGGCACGAGTTCGGGGTTCGAGCCCGGCGATGTGGGATCTTGTCCGTCCGGTAGCGGTCTGCTCGTCACCGGGACGGGGTCGTTCAGAGACGTCGTGGCCTCCAGCGGCCACATGGACAGGACCGACCGCAGATCCATATTGAGAAGGCGGCTTTCCAACGCCGCCTCCAGCAGAACCGGTATCGGCACCCAACTACTTTCCGGGACGGTCCGAGCGATATCGGCGGCTTCCTGCGCGTCGAGCAGGACTATGCGATTTCGGTTTACCTTTCCGAGGAACCACGATTCCTGTTCGCGTTGCACAGAATCGGCAAGCGTGCGCACTTCCTCCGACAGCGCGATTTCAACGGCCGGAACCCGATTTCCGCCATGCGCGGCTTCGTAGTTGCTGCGCGTGGCCTGCACGGTGGGTGCGACTTCGATGCCGTCCGGAGTGCCCGGCTCGAATTTGAAGGTGATCAGGCCGTGGAACTGACCTTCGAACTGTGCGACGAAGAGGCACAGCATTCCGACTTCGCTCTGCTCGATGAGCGGCTGTTCGACTGGATGATTCGTATCCGACAGGTGTCTTGCGCCAATGATCCGGAAGAATCGGCCTGTCTCGTGCGCCAATGCCCCATCTTCCCCGATGGACCACGACCGTAATTCGGTCAACGGAACGGGAAAAGCACGGGCGGTCAGCAAATTACGCCGCCGTAAGCACTCCGAGCGCAGATTCCGTACTGTACCGATCACCCTGAGCGCTGGTTTTATGAATGCCACGTATACTCCTCGTCGTGTACGCGTTCATGTCACGCATTCGCTTAGCCGGTCGCAGACGTAGTCGATCTCGTCGAGGCTGATCAGCGGATGGATGGGGAGACAGATAACGTCTCGGGAAAAGCGCTCCGCCACGGGTGTGGGGCGGCTAGAGCCGAGCGGAAATTCACCGAGTGGCCTGAAGTAGATTTCGGATTCGATTCCAGCAGAATCGAGTTCCTTCCGTACGCGTTCCCGGTCCTTGACCAAAACGGGCACGGCGAAGCCCCCGGACCGATCGGAGTCATCGGCTTCCCGCACGAGTTCCACCGGCAGGCCGGCCAGCCGCTCCCGGTAGCGACGCACGATCGACGTGCGCTTCTGCAGCTTGCCCTGCAGGCCTTCGAGCTGCGCGAGACCGACCGCCGCCGCGATGTCGCCCATGTTGTACTTGAACCCCAGCTCGGGGATGTCGTACGGGTTCCCCCAGGACCGGGCGCCCATGTCGATCCCGAGTCTGCGCAGTCGTTTCGCCCGCTCCGCGGAGGCGGCATCGGGGAAGGTGACGCATCCGCCTTCACCGACGGCGAGGGGTTTCGTCGCGTGGAAAGAATAGGCTTGAATATGCGGTGACTCGCTCATCGGACGTCCCCGCCACATCGAGCCGATGGCGTGGGCACAGTCTTCGACGACCGTCACTCCGTGTTTTTTGGACAGCTCGTTCAATCCTGCTATGTCGCAGGGGATCCCCGAGTAGTGGACGGCGATGACGGCGCTGACGTCCGGCTCGGTCTCCAGGATTTCCCGCACCGACTCCAGATCGATGTTTCCCGTTGCGCGTTCAATGTCGGCGAGAATCACCCGGCACTGATGCTGAAGTGCCACTGATGCTGTCGAGACGAATGTGTTGGCGGGAACTATGATGGCGCTCCCCTTGGGCACTTCTGCCACAACAAGCGCAAGATGGAGAGCTGCGGTGCCGGAATTTACGGCGACCGGATGCTTGCCAAGCACATTCGCGCTTGCTAACTCTTCTTCAAACCTCTTCGTAACGGGTCCGAGTCCGATCCAGCCGGATTCAAGAACCTCTCGGAGACGGTCCAACGAGGACGTCTCTACTTGTGGTCGGTACATTCTGATTTCGCTCTTCGGCGGGACATGCTGCGTCACCACGTACCCCCTTCGCCACTTTCGCGGCGATACTCCGGATCAAAACTTCAGCACCTGCGCACATACCTATGCACCCATCAATAGATTCTCCTTCGAGCCGTCGCGGTTCGGCGAGTTGATCGCACTCTATATCGCCTGTGATAAAACGTAAAGCTTTGGCATTGACTGCAGGCCACAAGCCCGCGTGACCTGCATCTATTCGACTTGTCAAGAGTGCTGCACGGCCCTCGGCACGCCGCCGCCCGTACCCCGACGGAGCGCACTGGACCGCCTCCCGGCGGCTGCGCGGACCTTCGGTGCCGGGGCAGCCGTGCCGGCTGCCGATGGCACCGTCGCGGAAGTGAAGCCTGGTGGGGGCTGCCGCGCATGCTCACGTTCCGCTGTGCGGGCGGAACTTCGAGCGGCGGCCGCGGTCAAAGAGGGTTCGGGTGCGGGCTCGGGTGCGGGTTCCGGTTCGGGTTCGGGTTCGGGTGCAGCTCCGGCACCGGCTCTGCGGGCCTCGACGAAGGCCCGGCGAGCCGATGCCGGTCGCATCGTGGTGCTGCGGCCGTCCGCCCCTGACGGTCCGACGGCTACAGCGTCTCGCCGGCAATCGACAGGTACGTCTCATTGAGGCGGCTCAACACCAGGTGCTCCGTGGCGGGTTCGGCGCGGTTGATCGCTGCCAGGGGTCGGACGCCCACGCTTGTGTTCGTCGCGAACGCAGCGTCCATGCTCTTGGCCTGCTCCAGGGTGACGGGGGCGATCCGGTGCTCGGCACGCTCCTGAAGAAGCGCAGTGGTGACGCCCGGAAGCACGTCGGCCTGCGGCCACACCACGGTGCCGTCCCGCTCGACGAAGCCCACGTTCCAGGTGCTGCCCTCGGAAACGCAACCGTCGCGGCCGACGAACAGTGCGTCACCGTATCCGGCGAGCTGCGCCGTGCGGCGGGCATGCAGGGAGCCGAGGAGCCCGACGTGCTTGACGCGGGGCAGATCTCGTTCATACGTGACGCTCATGGCACGCAGTGGCGCAGGGGACCTCGTGCCCGCCGCACGCACGGACACCAGCACGTGCGGCTCGACGGCATCCGCCAGGTGTCCCAGATCCATGCTCGGGTCGTAGACCGTGACGCGAACGACGCAGGGCAGGTCCTGCCCACCCAGGCCCTGGCGGACGAAGTCGCGAACGCGCCCGGTGTCCAGGCCGGTACCGAAGACGGCCTCGCAGTCCCGTACGAGGCGTTCCATGTGGAGAGACAGTCCGCGGATGGTGCCGTCGGCTTCCACACGCATCGAGGTGAAGTGGCCCAGGTTGGTCAGGGCCAGCGGGAACAGGTCGTCGGCGGATACTGGCTTGCCATCGAGAGTCACCATGCCGCCCAGCATGTCAGGAAGGGTGTTGCCCGCATCAGGCTGATCGAGACTGTTGGCTGATCAACGTCGTCTCCGCGTCGCACGGGTCACGCCCGTCGCCTGCCGGGTCGACCTCGTCCCCGGGGCGAGCGTCCGCACCGGGGCTGCGGCCGCCGCTGCCCCGGGCCGTGATGCGCGGAGCAACTCACTTGGCCGGTAAGTGTCACCTTGATCTTCTCCAGAACGGGGATGAAGCGCGGGCTGTCCGCGCTTCATCCCCGTTCTGGAGAAGATCAAGGTGCGCGGTCCCGTCGGCCGCCCCAGGATCCGGCCGGACGCAGCGGCCGGCGACAAGACATCCCACGCCGATAAGCGTCAAGCCGCGGCTGCAGCAAGTTCGGGTGACGGCTGCGGGAAGGCGATTGCTTCGTCGTAGATGTGACCGTTCTGGAGGCAGTAGAACAGCATTCCCATGAAGCGGTTGAAGAGGTTCCTCTGTGCGGCGACGTGGCGGTCGCCGGCCTGTCGGCGGCGGTCGTAGTGGGCTCTGGCGCCTGGTGAGCGGGTAAGGGAGACGAATGCCCAGACATAGCCGACGGCAGCCAATCTCTGATTCTTGATCTTCCGACTCATGACCATGCAGCTCTTGCCGCTGGACCTGGTGACCGGGGCGCTTCCTGCGTAGGCCTTGAGCGACCCGGCGTTGGCAAAGCGGGTCCGGTCATCGCCGATCTCTGCCAGGATCCGGGCGCCGGTCAGTGAGGCAAGTCCGGGAAAGCTGCGGATGATCGGGGCATCGGGATGCTCTGCGAAGGCTTGCGTGACGGCTTCTTCGAGCTGTTCAGCGTTGTCGCAGGCGGTGTTCAGCTGCCTGAGCAGGGCGGATGTCTGATGCCCGAGGGCTGTTTCGACCTGCGGGAGCTGGTGGAGATACTCGCGCTTGAAGACTTCGTGGAGCCTTTCGGCTTCGGTCTGGATGCCGCGGACCCGGCCGGCCTGCTTGAGCAGGGACTGCAGGCGCCGACGTGTCAGCTTCGCTGCCGTGGTCGGGGTCGGGGCTGCAGCCAGGATGCTGCGGGCTTCTCTCGAGCACAGGCCGTGTTTGTGCTGGGCGTAGGCGTCGAGGATCGCCGGGTAGAACTCCCTGAGTGGAGAACGGAGCTTGTTCTGGGCCTGGCCGCGGGCCCAGACGGCGTCCTGTTGGGCCCGCGCGAGCACGGCGATGGCCTGCACGAGCTCGGAGTCCGCGGGCAGCGGCCGGTGGGCGGCCATGTCGGTTCGCAGGATGTTGGCCAGGGCCGCGGCGTCGACGGCGTCTGACTTCTTGCGGGCGACGGAGTGACGGTCCCGATAGCGGGCGACTGCCAGCGGGTTGATCGCGAAGACCGGTCGGCCGGTGGCCCGCAGGCAGGCGACGAGGAGCCCGCGCGATGTCTCGATCGCCACAGGGATCGGGGCGTCCTCGCTATCGCCATGTTCATTCAGCAGGGCCGTGAGCTGGGCGAACCCCGCCGCGTCGTCACTGATCCGCACTTTGGCGAGTTGCTTTCCCCCGGCGTCAACCAGGGCTATGTCGTGGTGGTCTTCGGCCCAGTCCACCCCACAGAACACTGGCGTCGGTAACCCGACGATCTCCATCCGGCCCTCCTTCGTCGCGGCTCTTTTCCCAGGCCAGAGCCTGTGCAGGGTGCGCGTGCTCCCTAATGGAAGTGCTCATGGCACGTCATCCCACCAGCCGTTCGCAACCCCAGCGAGTCATACGGTCCTCGATCTGTGTCAGAGCTGCAGGCTCAGGCAGAGGTGAGAGGTGATCCGCACAACCGGCTCGGACTACGGACAGCAAACCGCGGAGCAGTCAGATACGGGCTTGCCTGCACCAACGGGACCACGTGAATGCCGTCGGAGACGGATCTGTACCTGTTCTTGCCCACTTGAGGTCCAGGCTGCTGGGCGCGAGCCAGCCTCGTCTTGTCAACAGGACTCTGAGGTCCGGGCATACTCAAAGGCTCGGCTCGCGCCCTGAAGATCAGCTCCCGCCGACCTTCGCTTCCCATTAGTACTCCAGCAGGATTTTGCAGTCTGACCTGCGGGTTTCGGTGGGTGGCTGGAGTGTAGCGGGGTGTGGAGTGGTCAGGGTCGGTTTCACGGTGGCCGCCCCTCGATCGTGCGACAACGCCGCAGGTAATGACAGCGGCGGGCGACTGCCTGGCGTCGTCGGCGCCAGTTCGACCAGCTCACCGCGTGGTGTCGGCCTTGACGTCCGCGCAGGTGCGGGGGTTGGGGTCGACAAGCTGCCAGGAGTCGCCGAACCTCCGCCACTGTGAGCTCGATGGTCCCGGCTGCCTCACCGGTTTTGCCCCCTTTTCCCGGGCCCGGTGTGCCGTGGCTGCCAGGAAGGCGTGCGCGAGCATCGCCAGGGTGATGTGCCGGTACCAACCCGGGTAACGGCGGACTTCGTACTGGTCCAGGCCACACTCGTTCTTCGCGGCCTGGAAACACTCCTCGATCGCCCAGCGCGTCCCGGCGATCCGTACCAGTTCCTGGACGGTGGTCTCCAAAGGGGCGTAGGCGAGGTAGTAGGCGATCTCGTCGGGCTTGCGGATGCTGCGACGGGCCAGCGCCCACCGCATCCGGTGAGGGACCTCGCCCTGGTAGTCGAACTCGGCGACAGCCGGCAGTCGCACCGCCGCCCAGTGGTAGACGCGCGGTCCCTTCGCCCCGTTGCCGCATGAGATCTTCTCCCACGCCTCGGCCGGGGCCTGTGCGAACAGGCCCTCGATGCGGGGACAACCCACGGTGAACTGGGACTTGGGCACGGCCAGCACATAGCCGACGCCCGACTGCTCCAGCAGCCGGCGGAAGCGGCTCTCCTGTCCGTAGGCGGAATCCGCGGTGACCCAGGTGATGGGCAGCGGCGAGGCGAGGCCACGCAGCACCATGTGCCGGGCCAGTTCGCCCTTGGTGGCGAAGTCCCGATCGTCGGGGACCTTGGCCGCGCGGCAGCGTTCGCGGTCCTCGGTCCAGGACTTGGGGAGATACAGCTCGCGGTCGATCAAGGCCCGGCCGTGGGCGGTGGCGTAGGCGGCGAAGACACCGATCTGGCAGTTCTCGGTGCGACCGGCGGTCCCGGAGTATTGGCGTTGGACCCCGGCGGAGGTGGTGCCCTTCTTGATGAACCCGGTGTCGTCGATGATGAGGACTCCGTCGTCCTCGCCAAGCTTATGGGCGACGTATTCCTGCAGTTCATCACGGATGTCGTCGGGCTCCCACTTCGCGCCGGCAAGCAGATGCTGCAGACCGTCGGGGGTGGCGTGGCCTGCCTGCTCGGCCAGCTGCCAGCTGTTCTTCCGGGCCACCGGGGCGAGCAGCCCGCGCACGTAGTCACGCATGCGGCGGCGAAGTTCCACACGGCTGAAGCGGTGACCGATGGTCACGAAGAGGTCGTCCAGTTCAAGGTCCCACTGCTCGGCAACATGCTCGGTGATCACGTAGGGAGCTTTCCCACCCGCCGTTAATACCTGCGGCGTTGTCGCACGATCGAGGGGCGGCCACCGTGAAACCGCCCCTGACCACTCCACACCCCGCTACACTCCAGCCACCCACCGAAACCCGCAGGTCAGACTGCAAAATCCTGCTGGAGTACTAACCGGGAACCTACGTAACCCAGGGTGATTTCAAAGTCCGGGTGAACTGGTGAAGGTGCTGGTCACGGCGGTATGACGATGCGTGGTGTGCCCGGTTCGTACACAACGAAGCTCCGGTTGATGCCGGTGACCGATCAAGTAGGTGCAGATACCCTGCGGGTCATGACGGAGCAAGTCATTTCCCTCGCGTGGCGCTGGACCGCCGAGACGTCGAGCGACAGCGCGCATCGCTTCTGCCGGATTCGTGTGACCGCGCCGCCCGGCGAGATCGGCGATCCGGACGCCTGGTCGGTCGTCGGGCTGGTTCAGGGCACGATCGACGGCATGCTGAAGAAGCTGGCGCCGCAGCCGGTGCTGCACGCCGCGGCCGGCATGGGCGCCGCAACGCTGTTCGCCGGCTTGCACGCATGGCACAGCGAAGGCCTGCGGCCGGCGTTCGCCGCAGCCGACGCCCATCCGCGCAGCTACTTCGCGTTGCCCGAGGCTACCGAGCTCTTCGATGCCGAGGAGGCCTATCTCGTGCGCTCGGGCGAAGCCGGCGCCCGCCTGCTATGGTGCGACTACGCGACCAAGGAGGTCCGGGAAGTCGCAGTGGACTTCGATGCTTGCCTTGCAGGCTGGAAGGCCGTGCGCGATGCGATCAGGCAGGATGGCGAGGGCAGCGTTCCGCCGTCCGTCGATGTGTCTTGATGCCGACATCGTCGCTGGCCAGGGTGATTTCAGTCCGGGTGAGCTGGTGACGGTGCTGGTCACGGCGGTATGACGATGCGTGGTGTGCCCGGTTCGTACACAACGAAGCTCCGGTTGATGCCGGTAACCGATCAAGTCGCCTGCATGGGCCGGAGCTTCGATGTGCCGCCAGTCTGCCACCGTCTGCCTGATCAAGTCGCCGACCCGTCGGCACCGGGCGATCGGACAACTTTCCCTGCGGCTGCGGACCTTGGCTGATCCGCGCCATCGGCGGGGGAAGCGTCACCCGTTCGTGAGTGTGCTGTTGGTGGCCTGCTCGGCGGTACTGACCGGAGCCCGGTCCTTCGCCGCCATCGGCCAGTGGGCGCGGAACGCGCCACAGGACGCGCTGGCCCGGCTCGGGGCCCGGACCGCGACGGTCTTCGGTGTCCGGGTCACACCGAGTACGGCAACGATCCGCCGGGTATTGAACACCGCCTGTCCCGGCGGCCTGGCCGATCTGCTCGGCCACGATCCCGCCGAGGCCGACACCCTGGCGGTGGACGGCAAGAGCGCCTGCGGTTCGCGCCACGGCGACACGCCAGCCGCCCACCTGCTGGCCGCGATCACCGGCGACGGCCTGACCGTCACCCAGCTGCGCGTGCCGGACAAGACGAACGAGATCACCTGCTTCGCCGACCTGCTGGCGCCCTATGACCTGACCGGCGTCACCGTCACCGCAGATGCCCTGCACCGCCAGCGCGATCACGCCCGGTTCCTCGTCGAGGAGAAGACGGCGCACTACGTCTTCACCGTGAAGCGCAACCAGAAGAGCCTGCACGGACAACTCGCCGCCCTGCCCTGGCAGAAGGCTAGCGCGAAGTTCTACGACCGCACCCGTGCACACGGTCGTCTGGAGACCCGGGTGGTTCAGGTCCTGACCATCGCCGACCTCGGCGTCGACTTCCCCCACGCGGTCCAGGTCGCGTAGATCGTCCGCACCGCATTCAGCGCACGACCGGCAAACGCAGCCGCGAGACCCTCTACGTCATCACTGACCTGACCAGCCGCCAGGCATCCCCCGAGCGCATCGCGAAGATCATTCGCTCGCAGTGGACCATCGAGAACCGGCTCCACTTCGTCCGGGACACGACCTTCGCCGAGGACGCCTCCAAGATCCGCACCGGACACGGCCCGGACAACATGGCCACCCTCCGCAGCTTCGCCATCAACACCCTGCGAGCCGACGGCCACACGAACATTGCAGCCGGCCTCCGCGCGATGTCCTACGACAGCTTCCGCCGTCCCCTGGACCTCATCGGACTCGCCTGATCTGCACTCACACAAGATCAAGAGACTTTGCAACAGCCCTGCTACGTAACCGCCTTGGACGCCGGGAGAGTAACTTGAGTGGGATGGTGTGCTGCCGCGGGAGTCGGAGGCCTCCCGGCGTCGCTGTCGACCTCGACCGGCGGCGTCATAACCCTCGGCGGCACGCCTAACGCCAGGGTTCAGCGGGGGCACCCCACACACCGGGAGCCGCCTCCAGCAAGTCCGTCTCGTTGACGGCTCGTTGCTCGTCGTACCAGATGGCAGACAGTTGGACATCGAAGGGGAACTCGACGTTCGTACCGTCCTCGAAGGAGATCATCACGTGCGTGTCGGGGCCGTCCGGATGGTTGTCCAGCCATTGCACGTGGCTGATGATCGGAGTGAGTGGTCCGCCTGGGCCTACGAGTCGATAGCCCTCTTCGACACCTTGGGACGACCTGGAGATCAGTGCGGGGTGGCGGGCGGCCGCGCGCTCGTCTCGGTAGTACTTCGCAGCCATGCCTTGAGATTATCCGAGTGTGCCCGGGCCGGTAGCCGGTGAAGGATGACGGTCCGCACCTGAGTTGTGGTCAATTGGCCTGCCACGAAACGATCGCGCCTCGGATCGACGGGGTAGACCAGTATCGACTGATTCAATTACGTCAGGGAGCCGATGAGTACGAAGCCCGCGCGTCCATGCAATCTGCTCAGATATCTCACGATCACGTCCATCACCATGATTGTTGTGGGGCTGTGCGGTTTCGTCACGATCATGGTATTCACCATACCGAACCACACCAAGGTGATATCCGCCCTGAAGAGTCGCGGGGTCCAGACCCACGCGGCTGTCACGAGATGCCGGCAAGCCCTCCACGACGAAAACGGTGGCGAGCTGTCCGTCACCTGCTGGGTACGCTTTACCCCGTCCGGCGGGCGTTCTGTTGAATCGCCGCTGAAATTCAAGACACATCAGGTGAGGGACGGCTACACCATGGTAGTCGTGTACGACCCGAAGGATACCGGCACGGTCGCCCTTCCCTCGGACCTTGGCTACTGGAATACCCTCACCAGGAACACCCTCGATTTACTTTTGCTGGTCATCTCAGCGGCAATGGTTCCTCTGGGAATCGCAGGTCTCGCCCTGCGGAGGCTTTTCGGGCGCTTCACGAAGCGGTACACGGAAGACTTCGATGAAATCGACCATGCCGCCACCCGTACCCTCGGTCCGGCTGTCGCCCAGTCGATGGCTCGGACCTGGACCCAGGTAAATTCTTCTGAAAAGTGAGCACACGTCCCGGCCCTTGGTGCCCATCCGGATTCGGCGAAGAAAGGCCGGTCAATACCCGGCAGGCGCGGGCCAGTGGCGTTCGACGCCGATGGAGTCCAGTTCGGCGGAGAACTGGTCGAGGAGCGTCTCGTTCTCCCTGACGTGGTGCGGTTCGGTGCCCCGACGCAGGCAGTGGGCGGCCAGGTGGCCGGCGACCTCGCCGATGTTCCATTCGACGGGGTGAAGCCGGAAGCAGCTCATCGGCGTGCAATAGATTCCACAGTTGAGTGTGGTGACTCTCGTGGGGGAAATGGTGGACGGGTCCGGAACAGAGTTGTCCCAGGCGATCGAGGCCGTGCGCGCGGGTCTGGCCGACGCGCAACGTGCAGGCAACGCGTCGAGCGGTCTGCGGTTCACCGTTGAGCAGGTGGAGTTGGAGTTCAGCGTCGAACTGCGCCGCTCAACGCGGGGCGACGGCGGAGTAAAGGCGATGGTCGTCTCCGCGAACGCTGCGCACGACCGGGCGCACACGGAGTCCAACCGTGTCAAGGTGGTACTGAATGTCGCCGACGGGGGACTCATCTCGGATGACGGCGGTGCCGTCTTGCCACCCCGGCCGTCCCCGGGCAGCACGGGTCAGGACGGCTAGAGGGGCGAGGGCGTGTTCGCCAGGGCCCGCGTGGTGGAGGTTGGCGCCGCGGGATGGCCGTCTGCCGGTGGGCGAAGCGGATCGGGCTACATCGTGGCGCCCGGTCTGGTGCTGACCGCAGCACACGTGATCGGGGGCGCTGCCGGGTGCACGATCCGTCCGATGGCCCCGGCGAATTCTCCAGGGGCGCCGGCCGAACCCGTATGGGTCTCCACGGAGTTGGACGCAGCCTTGCTGCGTTTCGACGGCGCCCTGCCAGCGGACTTACGGCATGCACGATGGGGCAGGCTCACCGGCCAGGACTCCGCCGTGCCAGCGCACTGTTCGGTGGTGGGCTTTGTCCGGGCGGACGACGAGAATGGCGACTCGGCGCGAGACACGCAAGGGCTGGCAGGCCGGATCAATCCCAATACGGGGGTATTCGATGGACATTACGAGATCGAACTCGACCGTATTCCGCCGCAGGTGGGCGGTCGCGGTCTCGGGCGATGGCGCGGACTGTCCGGCGCAGCTGTCTTTTGCGCAGATGTGGTCGCCGGGCTGGTGACCCGGGCGCCGCGTCGATGGAGCAGCACCAGGCTGCAGGCCCTGCCAGTCTGGCGACTCCTCGAAGTCCCCGGTTTCCGGGACCTCTTGGCCGATGCGGCGGGCCGGCCAGTGGCGACGCCGGAGTCCGTGGAGCTGCAGTCGCTCTACGAGCGCCCACCACACCCTCCCAGGCCACCTTCCTATCTCCTGGACGCGAGGCAGGCGGTCACGCCGTTCCACGGTCGGGACGCGGAACTGTCGGAGCTGCTTGCGTGATGTCTGGACTCGAACTCTCCGGCGCAGCCGGTACAGCTGGTCACTGCCCCCGGGGGATGGGGGAAGACCCGGCTGGCAGTCGAGCTGATCCGCGTGCTGGGCAGCATGCGCACCGGGGAAGGCCCGTGGTCCCAGCCAGGGTGGATTACCGGGTTCCTCGCCGAGCATGGCCCGCAAGACCCCGAAGAGCACCGGAAATTCTTCACCGGGGCGTTCCCCACCCTGATCGTCGTCGACTACGCGGAGGCCCGCCAGGAACAGGTGCACCGTCTGCTGCGCTCCTTCCTCGCACACCACGGCGACCCGCAGGTACGTATCCTGCTCCTTGCCCGATCGGCCGGTGTATGGTGGGAGCAACTGCGTTCGGACATCGATCTGTCCCGCGTCGGGATCTGCGCGCGACGCCCCTTGGAGCTCACCGAGCCACTGGGATCGGATTCTCATGGGCTCGAGGAGCGGTACGAGCGCATCGCCGGCCCCCTGGCCGAACACCTGGTATCCCTTCCGGCAGGGCCGTCCCGCCCCTACACACCGCCGACCCTGAAGGTTGAAGCCCTGGCGGCGCTGGCAGCCCGGCCGCGTCCATGCCGCACCTATCTGGAACTGCATGTGAACGTACTTGGGGCGCTGCTCCGGTCGCTCGACTTGCGCGGGAACACGGTGCCGGTTGGCGAGACGCCCGAGGACGTGGTCCTCTGGCACGAATGGAAGTACTGGAAGGCAGCCCTGGAAGAGGCCGGGCTGCACATCTCGCCTGCACGGATGCGGCAGGCAGTAGCTGTGCAGGCACTGCTCTCGCCGACGACCGGAACCGAGGCCGTATCCACGCTCGCGCGCCTACTGTGCTACCCCTTCCCCGTGCGCGACGGCGACGAGTGCCCGCGCCTGGAACAGGTGCTGGCGGACTTCTATCCCCCCAGCGATCTGGCGCGTTGGGGCAGCATGCATCCGCACGCGGTGACTGCGCGCCTCTTGGCCATCGTGGACCGCGAAGCGCCGGGATTCCTTCACCGCGTTCTCACCGGGGCCTCCGACCAACAACGGCTGAGCGGTGTCCGGAAGCTGCTGCGGGCCGGGGACAGCGAACCGCTGCTCGCGAACTCCCTGCGGCACGGAGTGATCGGCCACCCGGACCTGCTGCTCGACCCGATCTTGCATGCAGTCGGGGAAACAGGAAAGCCCCAACTTTGGCTGACCGCCCTGGGGCAGCAAGCGCGAGCTACGGGCAACGCCGACATCGCGGCAGCGGCAGACCGCAGGGCACGTGCCCTGCGGAGCAGCGCCTGGCTCACTCCGAGCAACGGAGACGCCCTTTCTAGCCGCGCAAGCGGACGCCTGCCGAGCTCACCATCCCGGGGCCACCACAGATAGCCTCCATGGAGCGGCTGCAGCGCTGCGCCGCTCAGCGCCACGAGCCCTCCACACGCCACCATGCTCACGTAGTCAGCAGAGCGTCTGACCAGCAGAACAGAGCACCTGACACCCCATCAGAACGAGCGTCAAATGAGCGTCAAGATATCGCCCGTAACGCCCACACCGCACATAATGCGCACGCACAAAACCGCAGGTCAGGAGCCTTTCACGGCCGGTTCGAGGATCGCCACGCACTCCACATGATGCGTCATCGGAAACACGTCAAATTTGAGGACAGGGTTCGGATTGTCAGCCTCGATGGCCTCCCATGGGCCGACCCGCCACACTCCACCTCACAGCTCAGCTCGTCGCGACCTGACCCTGCCGACCTTGATGCATCCAGGCGATGACGTCGAACACACGCAGGACGCCGCTGTCCTCACCGATACCCGCCTTGTCGCGGAGACAGACCAACTGATCGTGGAAGGCGCCGTTGTCCGCCCGCAGGGCCGCAGCCAGCGCGGCCCAGAAGGAGTGGTCCGCCTTCGGTCGCTCGAACAGCTGCTTGATGCGGATGTCGTAGATGGGGATGAGGTGGGGACGCTTGCGGGCCAGCAATTTGACTGCGACAACCGGACCGCTGCCGTCGGGCTTGCTGGGGTACTGCTTGCTGCCGGCCAGGCGTTCCCATAACTCCCACGCGGGTCCGCCCTCCTCCATGAGCGCATCGCTTCCAGGATTCTCCAAGCGCGCGTCAGGAGGGATGAGCGACAGCAGGCGCGCTCAGTGCCCGTCGGGGTCGGTCAGCAAGTTCATCGCCCCGTGCGGCTCGAGGGAGACACTGAGCGTGGTGATTGCCACCAGGTCATTGCTGTCGAAGCAGTCCGCGACGTGCTCGGCGTCCCCGCCCCCGCCCAGGCGCTCGAAGTGCGCGCCGGAATAGAACAGGTCACCGCTTGAGCGTCGTCGGGTGAAGTACTCGACCAGCAGGCGCACGGCCTTCTCGTCGTCCCAGTAGGTCGCACGCGATGCTTAGCCTGAATCCACCGCCTTGGATTGAAAAGGATCTTCTAACGGTTTTCTGAGCTGGTGCCGGGTCGGTGCTCGGTTTGGGGCAGGTGGTATCTGCTGGTCTGCCCAGCTTTTCCACGGGTTCGGTTCCGGTCGGGCCTTGAGGGCGGGGTGGACAGGGGTGTCAGATCAGTCCCGGTGGGCCGTGCGTGATGGCGAACATATGCGTCCAGGCTTGCTGCCAGGGCCAGTTGTGGGGCAGGTGCAGGGTGATGCGCCGTGCGGAGCGGGCGATCCGGGCCGGGACGTGGACCAGGTGGGCCCGGAGTGTGGCGGTGGTTGCCTTCGCGTGGAAGGCCGAGGCGTGTGCTCCGACGGCCCGCAGCAGGTTGTAGGCCATCGCCCACAGCGTGAGCCAGGCCGAGTTGGCGTGGAAGTGCCCGGAGGGCAGGTGGACCAGCGCGCCGGCTTTGCTGTCCGCGATGACCTGTTCCACCACCGCGTGGTGGCGGTGTTCCCGTTCGGCCTGGAGTGTCCCGGCGGGGTTGTCGGTGAAGAAGGGGTGGTAGCGCCAGACGGGAAACAGCTCGCCCTGTTCTCCCACGACGGCGGGTTTGGCCAGGTCACGGACCCGTGTCGGCGTACGAGCTGAAGTGCACAGCTGCGTACGTTTGAACGTGCAGAGGTGTCAGGCGACTTCAGTCTCGCGCTCGATGGCCTTGAGGCGGTTCTTCAGCCGGTAGCTGGGGCCGTTGATGGGGACGACGTCGCAGTGGTGGAGGAGGCGGTCGAGAATGGCCGTGGCGAGGACTTCGTCGCCGAAGACCTGGCCCCATTCACTGAAGGTCTTGTTCGAGGTGAGGATGATCGAGCCCTTCTCGTAACGCTTGGAGATGACCTGGAAGACCAGGTTCGCTTCGGCGCGTTCGAGGGGCTGGTAGCCGACTTCGTCGACCACCAGAACGCTCGGCCGCAGGTAGGTGCCGAGTTTGTTGCTCAGTCGTCCGGCTGCTTCGGCGGTTTTGAGGTTGCGGACCATGTCGTCGAGGCTGGTGAAGTAGATCGAGTAGCCAGCCCGGCAGGCCGCGACGGCCAGGGCGATGGCGATGTGGGTCTTGCCGACTCCGGGCGGCCCGAGGAGTGCCACGTTCGCCTTGGCTTCCACGAAGGAGAGGGTGGCGAGGTCCTTGACCTTGCGCGGGTCGAGTTCGGGCTGGAATGAAAAGTCGTACTCGTCCAGTGTCTTGTGGTGCGGGAGCCTGGAGAGCCGCAGTCCCTGGCGGAAGCGGCGGTCATCGCGCACGGCCAGTTCCTCGGACAGCACCAGGTCGAGGAAGTCGAGGTAGCCCATCTTTCCCTCGTCGGCACGCCGGGTGTACTCGCTGATGGCTTCGGCCAGGTGGGGCAGGCCGAGCTTGCCGGCGGTGGCGCGGATGCGGGTGGAGACCAGCTCGCTCAAGACGTTTCCCTCGTGCTCGGGTGGGTGGTGAAGGGGCGGGTGCCGGTGAGCTCGTCATAGACCGAAAGCGGTCGGCGGCCGACCTCGACCCGGGTGGCTGCAGCCCGGTTCAGCAGGGCTTGCAAGGGGCCGGTTTCCTCGCCCGGAGGACGCTCGTGACGGGGCCGGGCCGGGACGTCACCGGTGGTGACCCGGCGTCCTTGGCCGGTGGGCAGGCCGTCCCAGTGCTTCTCCTCCACCACGCGGACGCCGCGACCGACCGCCCGCTGGTGCATGGCCAGCAACGTCTCCCCGTCGGCGTCGGGGGTGGTGGAATGGAGCACGACCTGGGACTTCGTGGCTCTGATCTCGACCAGTTGGCGCGGGCGGACCTTGCGGGCCGGCACCGAGTAGAGGTTGCCGCCGAAGGCGACCAGGCAGTCCTTGCCGACTGGCCGCAGATGCCGCTCGGCCACCAGATACGGGGTCGGCGGCAGCGGCTTGAGGGCCGCGTGGTCCCGGGCGGCCCGATGCCCGATCACCTCGCGGTGCGTCTTGTGGATCTGGGCCCGTCGCTGCGGCACCCAGGCGGCGAACGCCGCGTCCATCTCCTCGATGGAGGAAAAGGCCCGTCCGGACAGGACGTGGTCGCGGACAATCAGGACCTGCCGCTCGACCCGGCCCTTGCCCTGCGGCCGGTAGGCGGCCAGCACGTCGATGTCGAAGTCGTAGTGGCCGGCGAAGCCGACGGCTTCCGGATGCAGCGGGACCGCTTCGCCGGGGGCGACATGGCGGCGGACAACGGTCTTGGTCCGGTCGTAGACGATCGTCATCGGCACCCCATTGAAGTGCGCGAACGCCCGCCGGTGACAGTCGAAGAACGTCTGCAGGTCCAGGCTGGTGGTGAAACAGCAGAACGGGTCACGCGAGTACGACAGCACCATGTGGAACGAGTAGACCTTCGGGATCCCCAGGTGAGCAAGGACCCCGCCCTCATCACCCCAGTCCGCTTGAGCCTGGGCGCCCGGGATCACCTCGAACCGGCGGTGCATACCCGCCAGCTCCCGCGGTGTGATGCCCAGTTCTTCCGCGATCCTCGGGCGGGCTTCCTGAACGTAGAGCTTGACCCGCTGATAGTTCCCCGTAAACCCGTACTCCCTGGCCAGCCGCTCGTGAATCACTGCGGCCTTCATCAAGACCTCGGCCCGCAGCATCGCGTCGATCAGTGGTGCGACCTCGTCGACCACCCGCTTGCGTACGGGCCCGTTCGCCGTCCGGCGCGGTGGCGCAGACGACCCGTCGGCGGACAGGTACTTGCTGACCGTCCGCCAGTTCAGGCCGGTCTCCTTGGCGACCTCCGACAGGCTCATCGCCCCGGACTCCACCAGACCGCGGAAACGCCGGAGTTCAAGCCAGCGCTGCGGGTCCAAGACCATGGCCCACCCCTTCTCTGCAACCTTGGACAACAGGCAGCAGCGTGCCGGGGACCGTCTCTCAGCACATCAAGAACTCTGCACATTCATCCGTACGCGGCTATGCACGTTCACGTGTACGCCGACAACCCGGCGCACGATCAGCCGGGCCGTGACGCGCTCACTCTTCTTGCGGCTGGCGAACGCGGTGTATGCGGGGATCTCGGCGACCTCGGCGTCCGAGATGAGATCACCGGTGTCTGGATCTTCCACCGCGTTCGGGTAACTGATCTTCTGCCAGGCATCGTTGGGGATGCTGAGGACGGCCCGTTTGATGGACGGGTTCATGCCAGTGGTGATGGAGAAGCGGGCTCCGGCCCGGCGGCAGGCTGCGATCACACCGGCGTTGTAGAACTGGGAGTCCGCCCGCAGGATCCGCATGCCGGTGCAGCCCGCCTCGACGGCGGTGGCCAGGGCCTCGCTCACGAGTTTCGGGGCGCCGCGGGCGTCTGCTGCCTTGCCGCGGCGCATCCGGACCGCGGCGGTCACCGGCCGGGAGTGCGGGGTGCAGATCGTGGCGAGCAGCGGGTGCAGGGTGCGTATCCCTTTGAACCGGCCGTACTCCGCGCCCTGCTTGGTGCGGCCGTAGACGCGCTTGTGGGTGGAGTCGACATCGATGAACGCCGTCACACCGGCGCCCGGCAGCAGCGGCGTGTGTGCGGCCAGCGCGCCGAGGAACCTGCGGTGCACGGCGTGGAGTTGGAGCGCATGGCCGTGGGTGAACGCGCGCAGGAACGTGCCCAGCGTGGACGGGGCACGGATACCGTCGAACACGGCCGGCATCGCACCGTGCCGCAGCAGGTGAAGGTCGTCGATGCTGTCCGCGCCTGCGGCCATACCGCCCACGATGCTGGTGACCTTGGCGTCCGCCGCCGCACCCGCGCCGTTGCCCGCCCCGGTCAGCTTCACCTTCTGCGCCGTCAGGCGCGAAAGACCGCACCGCTCGGCCAGCCGCATCACCGGGACCAGCCCCGCATACGCGATCAGATTCCGGTCATCGAACGCAGCAGAGACCGCCGCCGGGGTGTGGGAAACTTTCATCTACGAGGTGCCTTGCTGATAGTGCGTGATGGTGGTGTGGTAACTCCCATCTTCGCAGGTCAGCAGGCACCTCTCTTCATTTCTCTATCTACCAGGACCCGGGACAGCCGGTGGATTCAGGCTTAGTGGTCGGCTTCCGAAGTCCTTCGGGGGTTGATCAGGCTGTCAGTCTGATGGAGGATTTTTCTTGTCGGTCGGCGGGTGTGTGCTGGTCGAGTCGGGCCAGCAGATCGTCCAGGTCGGTGGTGGTGAACCTCCACTGGAACGGCTGTGCCGTGGCGTTGTAGCGGTCTTCGAACCCTCGGAGCCGGTCCCGGACCTGGTCGAGGTCCGTGAAGTCGTTGGGTGTCACGACCTTTCGCTGCACGATGGGGAAGAAGATCTCGATCTGGTTCACCCAGGAGGCGTGGACCGGGGTGTGGACCAGGACGGCGTTCGGAAATCGGGCGGCCATGCGGTCGATGGCCCGCATGCCGCGGTGCGAGGAGCCGTTGTCGACGATCCAGAAGACGCGTTTCGCGCTGGCGTAGGGCTCCTGCGTCATGACCTGTTCGACCAGGGCCATGAACGGCACGATGCCGGTGGTGGCCTCGCAGCGACCGAAGGCTTTCGCCTGGTGAACGTCGTAGGCGGCCAGGTAGGCCAGGGCGCCGCCGCGTCCGTACTCGTGGTTGACGCGCATCGCCCTGGCCTGCCCCGGGGCCAGAGTGGGGTGGCAGCGGAAGCGGGCCTGGATCGAGGTCTTCTCGTCGCTGGACAGGACGTACTCGTCCTCGCCGAGCGGGGCGCCTTCGAAGGTGCGGGCGTAAAGGTCCAGGACCCGCTGTGCCCTGGCGCGGAAGTTCGGGTCTCGGATGAAGATCCAGGACCGGTACTGCCAGGGCTTGATCGCGTCCTGGCGTAACCAACGGCGCACCGTGGACGCGGAGATGCTGTCGGTGATTCCGCGCGCGGTCAGCTCGGCGGCAAGTTCCGGGCACGACCAGCGCGACAGCGGCACCCCTGTCTCGGCCGGGAGTTGGCAGGCCAGGGCCTTGGCCTCGGCGACCTGAACGGGGTTGAAGCGGGCGGGACGCCCGGTGCGCTTGCGGTCGGCCAGGGCCGGCAGCCCGCCGTGGGCGAACCGGTCGCGCCAGGCGCGGACCGTGTCCAGATGCAGGCCTGTCTCGCGGGCGATTCGCGCGTTGGAGCGCCCCCGAGCTGCGTGCAGGACGATCTCGGCCCGCCGCCGTAACCGGTACGGGGTCTTGTGGCCGTAGGCCATCTTCTTCAACCGCTCGCGCTCGGCCGTTGTCGCAACGATCGGGCGGGCCGGGGTAACGGGCATGGCAGACGGGCCGATCGGGAGAAGTGGATCACGACGGGCATACTGCCGCGTCCGGCGCCTCAACGATCCGGCAAGATGGCCACCGTGCCCACGCCGCCGGAGTGCACCCGGCTGTCACTCCCCCAGCGGCTGTCCGAACACGCCCGCACCGCCCGATCGCAACTGACGGACCGCCAGGTCGCTGATCTGGTGGGCGATGTCGGGCCACAGGGCGGCGGGGAGGTCGTGGCCGACGCCCGGGTAGGTCACCAGGCGGGCGCCGTCGATGGCTTGGGCGGTGGCGCGGCCCGCGCTGACGCGCAGGATGGGGTCCTGCTCGCCGTGCAGGACCAGGGTGGGTCGGCGCAGCTCTTTGAGCCTGGGTCCGTGCCACTGGGCGCCGATCTGGCGGCTCTGTGCCTTGTTGTCGCGCGGGCCGCTGTCCACGTCGGCCTCGACCCAGGCGCGGGCCGCGGCTTCGTCGAAGGGGTAGCCAGGTGAGGCGATGCCGCGCCATACGGTGAGGGCGGCCTCGATGTCGCCTTCGCGGCCCTCGGGGAACTTGGTCCGGGCGAGCTTGGCGAGCAGGCCGAACCGCAGGTAGCGCAGGACCCCCAGGCCGGAGACGTCGCTGGGCAGGGCCGCCGAGGAGGTGACGCTGAGCACCCGGTCGGGGTGTCGCAGCGCGACCCGCTGGGCGATCGCGCCGCCCAGGGAGTGGCCGAAGACATGGGCCCGCTCCCAGCCGAGTTCGTCCATCACGGCGATGGCGTCGTCGGTCATGTCCTCGGAGGTGTAGGAGTCCCCACGCTTGGCGAACAGGGCCTTGAAGGGGTTGGCGGTGGCGGTGTCCGGCATCCGGGTCGACTGGCCGGCGTCGCGCTGGTCGTAGCGGGCCACGGCGAACCCGGCGTCGGCGAATGCCCGGCACAGTCCGGCCGGCCACCAGAACCGGGCGGTGGCCAACCCCATGATGAGCAGCAGCGGTTCGCCCTCGGAGCCCTTCAGTTGGTCGAAGGCCACCTGAACGTCGCCGTTGTGCGCGTATCGGGTCGGCGTCCACTCCTGCTGCGGCTGCATCTGGGGCATGTCGACTCTCTTTCATTTACTGCGATCCATGTTCGCAGTTCATATGGCCTAAGGTACTGCATACGCCGTTCGCAGAACAGGAGGGGCCATGACCGAGCCGTCCGCCCACAACATCTGGCTGCGCCCCGAACGCTCCGGACGCGGCCCGACGCCCACGTTCGACCGCGACCGCATCGCCGCCGCCGGGATCGCCCTAGCCGACGCGGACGGCCTGCCCGCCGTCACCATGCGGGCCGTGGCGGTCGCCCTCGGGGCCGGACCGGCATCCCTCTACCGCTATGTGGCCACCCGCGACGAACTGCTGGAACTGATGATTGACCAGGTCAATGGCGAGATCTCCTACGCCACACTCGGCTCCGGGCACTGGCTCGACGACCTGCTCGCCCTGGCCCGGCAGAGCAGGGGCGTCTACCTCGCGCACCCATGGCTGCTCGACGCGACCGCGACGAGGACCCCGCTGGGGCCGCACGCGGTCACCTACCTGGAACACGCCCTGGCCGCGCTGGCCGACCTCGATGTCAGTCCCCGGACCAAGCTGGAGGCCATCGCGATCCTCAATGCCGTCGTCTCCACACTGACCCGGGCCAAGGTGACCCAGCGTCTCGCCGGGCAGACCATCCCGCAGTGGCAGCAGGACCAGGCGGAATATCTCACCCAGGTCGCCATGGCGGGCCACCACCCGCACCTCGCCACCGCCCTGACCGGGCAGCCGCCCGAGGCCGAGGATTCATCGGAGTCGCTCTTCAACCGCATCCTCACCCGCGTGCTAACCGGGCTCCTTCAGCCCGACGACATCGGAGCGACCCCCGTGCGCGGTCGCGCGGAGGCAGAGCCATCCGCGGCCAGTCCGGGGCCGACCGCAACCTCCTGATGCCTCATCGGGAGAGTCATGCCCGAGCTCTCACAGTTTCGGCGGAACCCCGGTAAAAACCACCCCAGACTGCGCCTGCGGCCTCTACTTGGCCGCCCCGAGATCTGACCGGACCTCACACACAACAACAGCGGGAGTCAACCCCCGAAGGACTTCGAGCATCGACCACTTAGCGGAGCTCGTTGAGGGCGTCCTCGAGCAGGTGGAACCGCACGCGTTCTTGTTCGAGTCGCACGTTGTGGCCGAACTCGCCGTCCACGAGGCTGTCGTAGGCATCGGCTTCGTCCGGCGTGAGCGTGCTGAGCGGTTGGTGGGTAGGTGTGTCTTCCTTCACCCACTGGCCGCGGTGTTCCAGGAGAGTGCTCCGGTTCATCAGGATGGACTGTGTGTGCGGGAAGGCCCGGCGCAGTCGGTCGAGGATGGCGAAGCCGTGGGTGTCCAGGTCACCCCAGTAGACCAGGCGTACGTCGTGCAGCCAGGGCAGGGCGGACAGTTGGGTGACTGCGTAGCCGCCACCCTGGATCACGATGCTGTGAGGCTGGTCGGGGAAGGCGAGGTAGGTGGTTTCGTTCTCGATGACGTACACGGTCGTGATGCCGGGCGGCGGCGCGGTGAACTCATCCGCGCGCACCGTGAGTTCACTGAAGCCCGCCAGTGGCTCGCCGCCGAGCAGCCGGAACCGCAGGTATGCGGGTTTGCGCAGGAAGCGGAAGCGGGCGGCGAAGTCGGTACGCACAGCCTCAGCATCAATGCGGTCCTCGGCAAGACAGTGCTCCAGCAGGGTGGTCAGGATGGCGCGGTGGCGTTCGATGAACTTGGTATCCACGCCGGGTACGTCGAGCTCGCGCAGGTAGACGGCCGCCCCGCGGTAGTCGGTGATCCAGCGGATCGTGGCCTGCAAGCGGGGCCAGTCGGTTTCCCGTTGGAGGACCTGCATGGGGTGGGCGATCATCCACGGGATGAGTGCCGGCAGGCTTTCCCGGGTGGAGGTCAGCAGGGTTTGGTAGCGGGCGACCGTGGGGGTGACGCCCAGCAGACGCCAGAGGTCTTCGCGGTCATCGATCCAGACGCGGTCGGGGACGTCGTTCACGCCAGCCAGGCGTCCGCCGAGCCTGCGGTATTCGATGCGCAGGTGTCTATGCGCGCTGGGCGCCCACGATTCGGCCCAGGCGAGGACGTCGTCATAGTGACGGGTGATGTCGCCTGCTTTCGGGCCCCGCAAGGGGATCTCGATGGGTTCCCAGTCTGCTTCGTCGGCGAGTTGGGTGAGGTAGGCACCCGTGTTCCAGCGCTTGTGGAGGCGTGCGAGGACTGCCTGCGGCGTGGTCCAGTTGGGGCTCTGATGTGACGTCATCTCAGTCTCCCTGTCCGGCGGCGGGCTGCAGGGCGGCCAGGGTGTGGGCGAGGCGTTCTTGGTGGTACTGGGCGATGGTCAGGGTGCGCAGGCGGGAGTGGTGTCCGGTGGGGTTGTCGACGAAGCCGACGGCGGACACGTAGGGCTCGATGACGTGGATCTTCTGCAGCGGGGTGACGATGAGGAGTTGCAGGCCCAGGCGCTTGAAGAGGTCCAGGGCGAAGCGGGCGGATTCCTCCGATCCGCGGCCGAAGGCTTCGTCGATGACCACGAAACGGAAGGTGCGGCTCCTGCTGGCGGTCGTATCCAGTTTGAACTGGTAGGCGAGAGAGGCGGCCAGGATGGTGTAGGCGAGTTTCTCCTTCTGGCCGCCGGACTTGCCGCCGGAGTCGGAGTACACCTCGTACTCGGAGTCGTCCTCACGGCGTCGTTCGCTGGCGCTGAAGACGAACCAGTAGCGCACGTCGGTGACACGCCTGGTCCAGGCGCGGTCGGCATCGGTGTGGCCTTCTCGCCCCTTGAAGCGCTCGATCAGGCGCTGGACCTGATGGAATTTCTCTTCGGAGTACAGGTCGGAGTCGTCGCCTGACAAAACATCGTCGGTGCAGGCGCGCAGTTCCGCGGTGAAGTCGCGGATCTCGGTGTTGGGGGTCGGCTCGGGCTTGAGCATGATGTAGCGGCCCGGGTTGTAGTCGATGTCGGCCAGCGACTCGTTGATGGTGTTGATGCGTTCGCCGATCTCATCGGCCCAGATGGTCAATTGGGCGTGGAATCCGGCGACTTCGCGGATCACATTGGTCTTCAGGTAGGTGCGGAACTGGGCCTCGAAGCGCGGCAGGTCGTCGGCGACGAGCTGCTGATGCAGGGCGCGGTAGCCGCCGGCGGAGGCGACGGAGTCGTCGAGCTCGTTGGTCTCAGCCTGGTAGGTGTTACGGAAGGTACCCATCTGAGAGGCGATCGCCTGGGCGAGGCGGGTCTGCTCCTTGCTCCAGCGGTTCTTCTGCGCCGTCAGGTCCTCGCGCAGCCGGGTTTCGGCCCGGGTGCACTCCTTGGGAGTGCGGCACGTGAGGCGGGCATCCTTCAGGCACTGTTCGAGGGCGGGAAACTGGGGCTGGGCGTCGGAGGCGGCCGCCTCGTCGAGGATGGTGCGGGCCTCGTCACGGGCGCGGATGGCCGTGTCCCGCTCGCCCCGTGCCTGGCCCCAGTTCTGGTTCGCTTCCTCGAAGACGGCATCCTGCTTGCTGATCTCTTCGGCGATCTCACACAGCCGGCGCGACAGTTCCTCCAGGTCCTTGGAGGCGGCTTCCAGGCGCTGCTTCTCGTCGGTCAGTTCGGTGATGCGCCGGACGGCGAACGTCCAGTCGATCTCACTGTAGTCGCGCAGGGACGCCAGCCGGTTGAGCACCTTGTCGAGACTGATGCTGTCCCCATGAGCGGCTTCCAGACCGCGCTTGTTGTCGGCCAGTTCGCGCTGGGCGCTGTGGACTCGGGTCGCCTGGTCAAGGAGGGCGTCGATCTTCGCCTGGTTGGTCCAGCCGAGGACATAGGTGCTGCGGTCGTCGATCCGGGTGGTGTCGTCCTTCTCGTGGCGGCCTCGAGCCCCCTTAATCAATCCCTGTTCGGTGATGGCCAGTTCAGCCTGCCGAAACTCGTTCATGGTGGCCACGCATGCGTGCGAGGCGCGGCGTTCGAGCTCACCGGCCAACCATGCTGCGAACGGCGAGTCGTCGCGAACTTCGAGTTTGGTGAACAGCGCGGTGGACGGGGCCGCCGGGTGCCGCCGTGGCGGGATTTTGTCGGGCACGCGGAAGTAGACCAGCTTTGTCCCCAGGTGGTGGTCGTTGATCCACTCGGAGACACGGGCGTACTGCTCGCCGGGGACGAGAAGGGACAGCGCGAAGCCGCGCAGCAGCCGCTCGGCGGCACCGGCCCACGCCTGTTCCTCATCGCGGACCTGAATGAGTTCGCCGGCGAATGGCAGTGCGCTCTCCTCAAGGCCGAGTTCCTGGCACAAGCGGGCACGCACATCCAGCTGCTTGCGGGAAATGTTGCTGCGGCGTGAGCGCAGACTGACCAGGTCGTCGTTGAGATCCTGCGCCTGCTGCCGCAGCTGTGCGGTCTCGACGGCGAGCGTCTCCAGGGCCGTGCGCGTCTTCTGCTCGGCTGCGGCCGCCTCGTGCTGGGCCCGGGCGATGTGCTCAAGGCGTTCGGTGAACTGGGCCTGATCGGTGACCGGCGCCAAGTCTGCCTGTTCCAGCAGGTCGGCGTGCTCGCGGGCGCGCTTGTGCCGCGCATCGCGCTGCAGTTCCGTTTCCTGGATCTGGCGCCCCAGTTCGCCCAGGCGCCCGCCGCCGAGCCCCTCACGCTGCAGCTCCCATCGGCTCTGCTCGGCACGGAGGTGCTCGAGTTGTTCCCGGGCGGTCTGCTTCTCGTGCGCGAGGCGGCTGAGCGTCTGCTCCAGGGCAAGGCGCTGGTCCTCGCGCAGGGTCGCGGTGTGCTGGGCGATGAAGTAGCGCAGGGCGGCCTGCTGGGTGTCGGTCTCGTCGATGCGCGCGGTCAGACTCTCGTAGGTGTCGCAGTCGGCGAGCAGCGGGGTGAGGGCCTCGATCTGGGCGCGGGCCCGCTTCACCGAGTTGTAGGTGGTGGTCAGGGCGTCGAAGTGGGTGACGATGTTGTCGGTCATGGCGGCCGCGTCGAAGGGTTCGAGCATGTGGCTGCGGACGAAGTCGTCCAGGCTGCCCACCGACTTCATCGACACCGTCTGATGGAAGAGTTCCAGCGCCTGCTCGGACTCGATGCCCATACGGCGCCGCAGATCCTTGCTGTAGGGCGGGAACGTCTTGTGGACGCGGACCTCGCTGGCTTCGAGGCGCTTCTTCAGGGCCCGCACCTCGGTGCCGAAGTCGGCGAAGTCACCGGCCACGGACAGGGCCCTGTCGGCGACGAGGAACAGCCGCTCCGGGCTGGTGGCATTGGCATCGGCCAGCCAGAACACCTGGCCCAGCGTGACGGTCAACCCCAGCGCGGCGTTGTGGAACACGCCCAGGATGACGGAGTAGTTGCCAGGTTTGCGCAGCGCAACCGGCTTGGTGGCACCGGTGGTCTCGTTGCGTTCGGACTTATAGTGACCCAGCACATAGGAGCGCAGGCTGCGCTCGCCGCTCTCCGCGCCGGCAGCCCGGTTGTAGGCGATTTTTCGGGCGGGCATGAACAACGTGGTGATCGCGTCCACCAGGGTGGACTTGCCGGAACCGATGTCCCCGGTCAGCAAGCCGTTGGCGCCGGCAAGGCCGAACGACCACACATGCTTGTCGAACGTGCCCCAGTTGTAGACCTCCAGGCGCTCCAGCCGGAAACCGGCTGCAGCCAGATCGGCGGGGGTGGCCGTCTCGGCGGGGCCGGACTGTGCGGGGATCACTGCTGCTTCTCCTGAGGGGTGTGGGAGGCCACGTACTGGGCCAGGTGCGTTTCGAAGTCGGCGAGCCACTGCCCGTCGACGAAGGCTTTGATGATGCGCTGGACCTCGAACAGCTGCTCCTGGCCGCGGGCACGGCGCAGGAACTGCAGGTCCACCACCTTGTTGATGTGGCCGTCGATCTGGTCGACCATGCGCGCCTCGTTGCTGCCGGCCGGGAGGAAGGTTCGGATCATCTCGACGATCTCGTCCCGGGTGATCATGAGGCGGGTACCGTCCGCGCCCGCGTCGAACTCCGCGAGCCGCTTGCGCAGCAGCACGACCAGCAGACTGACGGGGTAGGACAGCGATCGGCGGGGCATCAGTCGAGGCGGCGCCGCGCGCGGATCCCGGACGTCGTCTTCGTCGTCAGGCTTCGACTGGAGAAAGGCGTAGCCCTCCATCTCGTCGACCACAACGCGCAGGCCCATGACCTCGACGTAGTCCTTCACCCGAGCGCTCAGGTGCAGCAGAGCCTCCCAGGCCCGCTCGTGCTGGTCGCGGAAGACGGGGCCTTTGAGCAACTGGTTCACCGGCAGGGAAAGGGTGTGCGCAGGGTGCTGGGCGGGAGGCGTGGTCATCGCTTCTCCTTCTGGCTGGTGGCCCAGGCGATGCCGGGGCTGGTGCGGGCAAAGGTGACCACGGGCACGGTGGCGACCTGCTGGACGTCGTCCTCGCCGATCCACGTGATCTCTTCTTGACGGTGGTCGTCGAACACCGTGGTAAACTCGTCGTCCGGCAGCGCGAAGTAGGCGACCAGTTCGGCAAGTCCCTGCTCCAGGGGGTGCTCGCGCAGCGTCTCGGCCAACGACACCTGTGTGCGCGAGCCGAGGACGTGGTGCACCGCGGCCGTGAGCCGGGCAGGATCCACATACACCGCCTCGAACAAAGCATCGGCGGCGAACTCCTCGTCACCCGGCTGGATCCCGGTGCTGTCGATCGGCGCCTTGACCACCGGCGCATACAAGGGCCGCTCCATCGGCAGCGCGATGGCCGGCGCAGCCGCATCGATCTCGGCAACCAGGTCCGCGCCGGGCACATCGCGCAGAGCCAGGGCCTGCGCCTCGATCGCGCGCACCAGTTCTAGTGGCTTGTCACGCAGCCTTCGGCGGGTAATCGACCTGTTGCTCGTGACCCAGCAGACTGTCTCCAAGACTGATCTTGGAGGTGGTTGTGGGACGTCGACCGAGTGTGTTCGTCCGGCCGGTGAGCATGGAGGAGGGCCGGAAGCTGCAGCGGATCAGCCGGACCGCGAAGGACCCGGTGAAACTCCGCCGGGCGATCGTGGTGCTGATGTCCGCCCAGGGCCAGACGGTCAAGGACATCACCGTGCTGATGCAGGTCAGCGAGGACTACGTACGTGACGTCATCCACGCCTTCAACGAGCAGGGGCTGGATGCGCTGGACCCAAAATGGAGCGGGGGACGCCCAAGGACGATCAGTGACAAGGTGCGCGAGCACATCTGCCTGATCGCCCGGACGTCCCCCGCCGACTGGAAGATCACCGCGTTCTCCACCTGGAGCCTGAGCAAGCTCGCCGACCACCTCATCAAGCAGAAGGTGACAGCGGCCATCAGCAGGGAGACCCTGCGCCGGATCCTTCGCGCCGGCAAGATTTCCTGGAAGACCACCACCACGTGGAAGGCGTCCACCGACCCGGAGTTCATCGCCAAGATGCACCGCATCCTGGAGCTGTACGACACCCCGCCTGCCGACGGACGGGTGATATGCGTCGACGAGTTCGGACCGCTGAACCTGATGCCCCGCAAGGGCAAGGCGTGGGGCCCGGTGAGGCGTCCGCGCAGGCTGCGAGCCACCTACAACCGCTACGGCGGCGTGATGCACATGCTCGCCGCCCTCGATCTGGCCACCGGCAAGCTGTACTACCGCATCCGAAAGCGCAAGCGGTGGCGCGAGTTCCTCGGCCTCCTCAAGGCCCTGCGAGCCCGCTGGCCTGGGGAGAAGCTGTACGTGGTGCTGGACAACTTCTCCCCGCACAAGCACGCCGAGGTGCGGACCTGGGCCGCTGACAACGACGTCGAGCTGGTCTTCCTGCCGACCTACGGGTCCTGGCTGAACTGGATCGAGTCCGAGTTTGCGGCCCTGCGCTACTTCGCACTCAACGGCACCGACCACCGCAGCCACGACGAGCAGAACGCCGCCATCGCCTCCTACGTCCGCTGGCACAACGCCAACGCCGAGCCGAAGACGGCCTTCGCACCCGACTCACCGATCAGATCCTGGACCGAATACCCGGCGAAGGCTGCGTGACAAGCCACTAGCCTGCAGCCTCATCTGCCTACGCCGCCTGCGCACATCATGTTGAGGCGATCAGTCAGGTCAGGGCGATCGGGTTGGTGAGTGCGGCGACGTGCCCGTTGGGATGGCGGACCTCGATGCGGACGAACGCCGAGTCCTCCGCCGTCGTGTGCCACTGCACCGCACCTGCTCCGTCGCCGGCAAGCGACACGCGGTGGACCTTCCCTCTATCGGTGTGGAAGCTGACGGTCGCCGCCGACACACCAAGTACTGCTGCCTGCACTTCGACCCGCCCACCATGAGTTGCGAGCTGTTCGCCCACCCCGGCGATGCGACCATCAACGCTGGCGGTGAACGACACTTCCACCTCCGTCGACTCGGCGATCCAGCTGCGGCCTGAGCGGATCCCGGCGAGGATCGCCTGGGTACTCAGCTCCTCGCAGAAAACCACGGTGTGCGGGATGCCGATCTGCCCCTCCAGGTGTGTGTCGCTGTTGCCCATCGCCGGCCGCCAAGAGCCCGTCTGGATATCGGCTGCGAGGCTCCGTCCCCACTCGGCCAGGGTGGCCTCGTTGTCGGCATTCCAGGGCCGGTCCGAAGTCCACAGCCCGTTCCACACCTCCACCACGTCGAAGCCCCGGAAGGGGAACATGAAGTCGCCCGACGGATAGGGCGCGTGGGGATGCGCGGCCACGCACAGGCCTCCCACTTGATGGACCTGATCCAGACACCGATCGATCAGTCCGTCCCTGACCTGGTGGTTCCAGTCGACGACCTGACCGGGGCTGGTGCCGAGCGCAAGCCAGTGCCCGGTCTTCGTAGTCACTTCCTCACCCAGCACTATCAAGAAGTCATCGGCAGCCAGATGCGCCCATACATCGGGTGCCGCGGCAGAGTTGTGCTCTGTCGTTGCGATGAAGTCGAGCCCAGCAACCCGTGCCCGCAGTGCCAACTCTTCGGGAGCGAGTTCTCCGTCCGAGTGGACGGAGTGGACATGGCAGTCCCCGCGGTACCAGCCCGCCCCGCGTCCCAGCGCCCGTACCGGCGGGAAGCTCAAACTCAACAAGGTTCTCCTCCATCAAAGGCCTGTCAAGTAAACGTCCAGGCAGAGCAACCGGTTCCGTGACACCACCGGGCGCCGCCCCCGCCGGGACATCGAGATCAAATTCTCATTGATCAATTTCCATCCTGATTTCGCAGGTCACGGGGCTGGCGTGAGTCGATGGCGGGGTACTCGGGCTGGTCTGGAACATGATCGGTAGCAGGTGATCGATTGCCACGGGCCTCGTTCGCGGAAGTCGCCGTACGGGCGGTTGTCTCCTCGTAGGGTCCGGCAGGAAGATCCGGCCCGGGGAGGGGAAGTTCATGGTGGATGTACTGACATGGACGGTGGAACGGCGGGTCCTGCTGGCCGACCGCGCCGAGCGGCTGCGTAAGGAGCTCGCCGAGATCGATGTCGAGGTGGCCCGGCTGGAGGCCGCGGAGGTGGTGTTCGGCCAGTACGCCGAGGCGACGGACGGCGGCAGGCGGGACGATCCGGTGGTGGAGCCCGATCCGGTGGAGCCGGATCCGCCGGCGACGCAAGCGTCGGGAGCCGGCGGGATGCTGCTCGTGCCGCACCGCGTCGAGGGGATGAGCGAAGAGGTGCTGCCCGCCGACTATCAGCGGATTGTGCAGGTGGTCGCGGGTGCGTCCGACGGGCCGGTCAAGACCCGAGAGGTGTGCGAGAAGCTGGGGCTGGGCGTGCTGCCCGCGCAGACCGAGGCGATGCGGGGCAAGCTGAGGCGGCTCGCGGACCGGGGCTGGCTGCACCGCACCCCGTCAGGCCGCTACGGACCGCGCTGACACCAGCCCGGCATCCGGCCGCAAAGTGGCCGATTCCTGCCACAACGCGAGGGCCCCCGGCGGGAGTTGGCGTGTTTTGTGAAGAACAACCAGCCCGCCGAGGGCTCTCAGGATGCTGTCTACCAGGTTCGCCTTCCGGTGTCGAAGTCGACCATCGACCTCGTCGCCGACCTGATACGCAAGCAGCGCAAGAGGCTGGGCACCCGCTGGCGCAAGGTCACCCCGGGAACCCAAGCGATCATCGTGCTCGCCGTTCTCCGTCATGACCAGCGCCTTCTGGACATGGCCGGCGGCAACGACGTCTCCGCCTCGACCGTGCGCCGATGGGTGATCGAAGTGATCGGCCTGCTCTCTGCCCGCGCCCCGCGCCTGGACCGGGCCCTGAAGAAGATCGCCGACGATGGCGGGGTGGTCGTCCTGCTGGACGGCACTCTCGTGCGCACCCGCCGCCGCACCGGGACAGAGAACCGCAAGAACTACAGCGGGAAACACAAGTCCCATGGCCTGCTGTTTCTTGCGCTCACCGACGAGAAGGGCAACCTGATCTGGATCTCCGCGGCCAAGCCCGGGCGGTCCAGCGAGATCACCACCGCCCGCCACAGCAAGCTCACCGAGCATCTCCGCGAGGCCAAACTCGGGGCCCTGGCCGACCTCGGCTTCGTCGGCCTGGACGACGACCCTGACAACCCGGTGATCATCACCGGCCGCAAGGCCACCCGCAACCACCGGCTCACCGACGCCGAGAAGGAGGCCAACCGCCTGCTCAGCCGTGAACGCGCCGCCGTCGAGCACGGCTTCGCAAACCTGAAGACCTGGCGATTCCTCAGCAAGGTCCGTATGAACACCCGCCACGCGACCACCCTCCTGCGGGCCCTACTCGTCCTGGCGAACAGCGAAGTGCAGAGGTGACAGACGATCTCCCTCTGCCGATCATGTCCTGGCCAGCACGAGTACCCCACTACAAGCTCACACCAGGCCCGTGACCAGCGAAATCAGGATGAAATTTCCTCATTCTGAAACGATCAGTTATGCGGTCCGGGCCGTTGACCTCCTGCAGCCAGCCCGGAAGCCGGGTGGGCGAGTACTGGCGGTCGTCGCCTTCGAACGGCGCGAGGCCTTCGGCCGTACTCAACGGCTCTCCCAGACGTCAGCGTAGTAGTCCTCGTCGTCGTTCGCGACGATGTCCTCCTCGCCGGGCAAGACCGCTTCCAGCTCGTCGTCCTCGTCATCGTCGCCACCCGGGACCTGTTCCGTGGCTGCGACGGCCCGCAGGTTCGCATGCCCCGGCTCGTCCATGCTGGCCCCGGGCCCGCCGGTGGCCGCGACACGCCGCAGGGACGGCAGCGAGGCGACCACGTCCGCCTCGTCCGGCACCTCATCTTCGCCGACCATGCGCAGCCGATCCTGCGACAGCCGCAGCGCCATCCGGCGTTCGGTACGGTCCCGGGTCAGTCCCGCACCCCAGCGGTCCAGCAGCTCGATCAGTGCACGCTTGGTATCCGGGAACCGATGCGTCTTCTTGGCGAGCCTGCGGGCGTAGACCACTGCCTCCCGGCTCACCGGGCCATCGAGAGCTGCCGCATGCTCCCAGTCCAGCACGTGCCAGGTCCGATCCTTCGGGTCCTGGAAGTACGCTTTGGTGATGTCGCCGGAGTCGACGGCGATCGGCCACTTCCCGGCGTCAACGCCCCTGTAAGAGCTGGGCTGGTTGCGGTGGCCATTGAGCCCGTCGCCGTTGTAGCGCAGGCCGTCGACCTCCACGCCATAGTGGTGGATCGGGACGCGGAACTCCTCAAGGAAGTCCAGGGCCAGATGGGGCCGCAGAGGGATCCGCAGCGGCCCGGCCCGGGTCACCCCGTGCTCGAACATCTCCAGCGGGCTCAGCTTCAGCCCCGGCACTTCCGGGATGCACAGCCCTCGGTGGTGGCGCCGGTGGTACACCGTGGTGACCCATTCCCGGATGATCGCTTCGAGTTCGTCAATGAAGAAGTACGCCTCGTCCTCGACCTTCTCACCGCGGCTGTGCACATCCGAGCCCTTGTATCCGGGCAGTGCGGCCAGGATGCCCTTGTTGAGGGTGCCGAACCAGCGTTCCACCGGCTTGTCGGTCGGGGTCTTGGGACGGGCGGGCTGCAGCGAGATCCGGAGCTTGGCACAGACGCTCTTGATGTGGTTCGAGAGGTAGACCTTGCCGTGGTCGAAGATGATCGTTTCCGTGGCGACCGTCGGCAGCAGCGGCTGCCCGTCCCGGTCCACCAGCTTCTCCGCATCCACCACCACAGCCGACGGAACACCGCAGTACGGCAGCGGCTCCCCGCCGTCCGCGCGGGCCTCACCCGGACGCACTGTCTCGTACAACACGCCCGCGACATCGACCGACTTCGTCGACACTGGGGTCAGCCGAAGCCCCACGATGCACCTGCTGTACAGATCCATGGCGACGGTCAGTTCGCAGCGCACCCACCGGCAGGTCACCGGCTCCATCGCGAAGACGTCCAGGCTGTTGGTGTCCAGCACCACGTACTCGCCCGGCCGAGGGGGGCTTGTGATGACCCGTCGTCTGCCGTGCCCGCCCGCACCGGGCCCGCTGGAAGCCTACGCCGCACGCCTCGATGACCTGTTCTCCACACTTGCACAGCGCCGTGCGTTCCGCGAGTACCTCGCGGGGCTGCTGCTGCCGCGGGACCGCAACAAGACGCTGACCTGCCTGGCCGGCACCGAACCCGTCGTCGGGGCCCAGCACCCCTCGGTGCAGCGGCTGCAGTTCTTCCTGTCCGAGTCGACCTGGGACCACGAGCGGGTCAACACCCGCAGGGTGGAACTGCTGCTGGCCGATCCCGCGACCGCGCCGCACCCGGGCCGGGTGCTGGTGATCGACGACTCCGGGGACCGTAAGGACGGGAAGGCGACCGCGCACATCGGACGGCAGTGGCTGGGCCGGCTGGGCAAGACCGACAACGGCATCGTCACCGTGACCACCTGCTGGGCCGATGAGAACCTCTACTACCCGCTGCACGCCGTGCCCTACAGCCCAGCCCGTCACTTCCCCAAGGGCAAGAGCAACCCCGGCTTCCGCACCAAGCTGCAGATCGCCGCAGAGCTGGCCCGCGCCGCGAAGGCTACCGGGGTAGCCTTCCGGGCCGTGGTCGCCGACTGCGCCTACGGCGACCAGGACGGCTTCCGCAGACAACTCGCCGCGGCAGGACTGCCGTTCGTCATGGCTCTCAAACCGAGCCACGACACCTGGGCCTACGGCAGGACGCCTACACTCCCGTCGATGCCGCCCACGCCTTGACCTGGACGGACCCCGAGCACCCGGGTGACTGGACCGCCGTCGAGCGAACCTTCCGTGACGGGCACACCGAGACCTGGTGGGCCGCCGACGCCCGCCTCGGCTGGTGGGGACCCGACGGGAACGTCCGCCTGGTCGTGGCCACCACCGACCCGGCCACGCTGCCCCCGCAAGCCACCTGGCACCTGGCCACCGACCTGCCCCGCCCCGGCGGACCCCGCGAGGCCGACAACCCCGAACCGGCCGCCGACCTGCACGAAACCGTCCGGATCTACGGCATCCGACACTGGATCGAGCAAAGCTACAAACAGGTCAAGGACGAACTCGGGTGGGCCGACTTCCAAGTCCGTTCCGATACCGCCATCCGCCGCCACCAGACCCTGGTCACCTGCGCGTTCTCGTTCTGCTGGGACACCTGGTTCACTCAGCCTCCGGACCCGGAGCCCGTCGTCGTCCCAGCGGCCCTGCCGGCTGCCACACCGGCCGAACCGGCTGAGAGGGGGCCCCAGCAGACCCCACCAGCCCCAACCGGCAAGCTGGCCGCAGGCGATTCGCGCCGTCCGGGCCTGGCTCGACCCCTGGACCACCCTCCAACACTGCTGGCGAGCCTGGAGCAACGCACCCCTGCCACCCGAACTTCAAGCCCTGATCAACGCCGTAGGCGCAGGCCACCCACTCGATCTCTACTCCCCCGTCTAACAAACCACCGCTAGCGGACCTGATCGGTGGGTGCCAGACCGGACTCCCAGGCCCAGGCGGCGATGCCGACCCGGTTACGGACGTCCAACTTGCGCTGGAGGCTGGCCACATGGGACTTGACGGTGGCGAGCGAGATGAACAGCTCCTCGCCGATGTCGGTGTTGGACAGCCCCCCAGCCACCAGCGCCGCGACCTCCTCCTCGCGCGGCGTCAGCGGCTCGGGGGACGGCTTCCCCTCCCCGAGCACCGGTGGGACGAGCTGGTGCAGCATGCGCGCGGTGATCTGCGGGCTGATGAGGGCGTCGCCGGACATCGCCGCACGTACCGCTTCGACCAGCAGCGTCGGTCCGGAGCGTTTCAGCAGGAAACCCGAGGCTCCGGCGCGGAGCGCGGTGTGTACGTACGCGTCGAGGTCGAAGGTGGTGACACGACGACCCGTAGCGGCGGGTCCGCGCCGGGTCCGGCGAGCCGCCGAGTCAGTTCCAGGCCGTCGAGACCTGGCATCCGGATGTCCGCGAGGAGCACGTCGGGGCGGAGCCTCAGGGCGGCGCCCAGCGCGGTGACACCGTCTGCCGCCTCGCCGATCACGGTCATGTCGGGTTGGGCGTCCAGGACGAGGCGGAAACCGGCGCGGATGGTCTTCTGATCGTCCGCCAGCAGAATCCGGATGGTGCCGTTGCCGCTCATACGACGGTCCCCTCGGGTGCCGTGTGCCGGGCGGCGGCCGTACGTTCGTGCCGGCCGCTGGTCGGTGCCGCGCTGTCGGGCAGCGGGAGCGTGGCCGCGACCTGCCAGCCTGCGATCCCGTGCGGCCCCGCAGTCAGCGTGCCGCCGAGAGCCTCGGCGCGGTCGGTGAGGCCCGCCAGTCCGAGACCGCCCCGCGAGCGCTCCGGGAGCGGAGAGGTCCGCTCGGCGGCCCGGGCCCCGGCCTCAGCGGCATCGGTGACAGTGAGATGAAGGGCCGTACCGCCGCCGTACGGAACCCGCCGGGCGGCGATGCGGACGGTGACGGCAGCGGGAGCGTGGCGGCGCACGTTGGTGAGGGATTCCATCACGATGCGGTATCCGGTCGCGCTGACCTGCACGGGTAACCCTTCCAGCACACCGGCGGGCACATCGAGCAGGGCCGGAACGGTGCCGGTGCGGGTGAACCGGGCTGCCAGGACGGGCAGTTCGCCGAGGTCGCGCTGACGGTCGCGGGTGCGCGCGGCGCACTGCGCGCGGGGCGGCCGTCCGGACGGCTCGGCGGCGTCGCCCGAACCGGCAGCATCCCCTTCACGGTCCCGGTCCTCCTGTGCGTTGAGCGTCCGGACCGTGCGGTCCATCGCGGCCAGCGCCTGCATACCCGCCTCCTCCATCCGCGGCAGCAATTCCACGGCCCGCTCGGGGTCCTCGCGCGCCAGGAGCCGAGCGGCTTGGACAAGGACCACCACCCCGATGACATCGTGCGAAGCGAAGTCGTGCAGATCACGGGCCACTTCGAGAAGCTGCTCACGACGCTGGTCCGCGAGCGCCCGGCGCCTCCTGGAGTCCTGGCCGCGCATATACCCGCCCAGCGCCGCGGCGCCCGCCGCCAGCAGGGACCAGAACAGGCACAGCACGCCGATCTCCCCCGCTGCCGCAGGCGGCGTCAGATGCAGGCCGATCCGCAGCGGCAGCACCGCGACCGCCGCGCCGAGCACCATGGCGCATGCGATCGCCCCGGCCCGCCCGTTCATCCGGCGCACCGTCGGCACCAGAAGAGCGAGCAGCGCGCACGTCTCCACGGCCCACCACCAGCCCGTGGCATTGACAACCGGCCCCTGGAAGCAGGCCGTCAACACCAAGGAGGCAGCGGCGGCAAGCCACGGCCGCCGGGCTGCAGGAGGCAGCGGCAGGCGGGCCGCCGTCGCCACTGCCGTACCGGCCGTCACCAGACCCACGGCGACGATCGCGACACCCGCGGTGGACGCGGTCGCCCACGCGGCGGTGGACAGGCCCAGGAACAGAAGCCCGCCGAGGACACGCAGGACGGGCAGGTGTCGATCGCTCATGAGCATCGACCCTATGAGACGCGGTGGTTCGCGCGGATGGCGCCCCGGGACCGGGAACAGTCCCGCTCGGTCCACCACGGCCGGGTCCCGGACAGGCTTCGCAGAGCGTTGGTCGCGCAGTGCACTTCCCCGCCGACGGTGCCGAGGTGGTGCGAGTAGGCCCAGTCCTCCACCCAGAAGATCCGGGTGCCCGTGCCGCTCAGGGCCTTCTCGGCCGCCCGCTCGAAGACGTCCCGGCCGTCCCTTTCCGGGGCGTGCTGGCGTGGCGCCAGGTAGACCCCGGTGCCGGTGCTCACGCCGTTGGCCGCGCCGGGCAGGTAGTTGGCAACCACGTCCCGGCGCGGATACCCGGCGGGCACGTCGAGCCGGTTGAAGAGAGCGGGAACACGGACGACATGGCGTTCCGTCAGCCCCGCTTGCTCGCGAAGGGTACGCAGAGCGGAGTCGATGCCCTTGCGGGCGATCTCCGTGCCCCGGGTCAGTGCGGGCTTGCGCAACGCGTCGGCGACCGTGAGACGGGGATCCTCGGTGTCCTCCGGAGCGATTCCGCGGACCAGCGACTCCCCGCCCCGACCGCGCTCCACGAGATCTTCCAGCAGTTTCCGTCCCAAGTCGGGGTCGGCGACAACGGCCACCCAGCCCCGGTCGTTCCTGGCCGGGACGAAGGACAGGAACTCGTCGATGTGACCGACCCCCAGCCAGCTGGTGTCCACCGATATCGGCCGCTGGTAGCCCTGCGCGGCGAGCATCCGGGTGAAGGAGGCGTCCGGGGATTCTTTGCCTCCCGTACCGCCGTAGATGACCCGGCCCACCGGGTAGCGGTGGCCTCGCCAGGTGTACGGCGGGACGGTGCCGAAGTTCCCGGTGGAGCTGAACGAACCGTAGTACAGGCTGTCGTCGCTGCCGACGCGCTGGGGATCGTACTGCTGAATCACACCCGTGCCGGCACCGCGGAGCAGCGGGAACACGCTCCGCGAGGCGTCCCTGAGCGGGAAAGCGGGTGTGGCCGTGCCGGGCATCACGTCCGCGGACCGCAGGATGACGGTGACGCGGTGTTCACGGCCGCCCGGCGCGGGGATGGACGCGTAGGCGGCCTTGAACAGGTCCTGCATCCAGACATCGCCGCCGGTGGGGTAGTTGTACAGCGGGGCGGGCAGCCCGGCCCGGTCGAGACCGCGTCGCAGATCGCGGCGGAACGCGGCTTCCCCCGGTCGCACGGGCCGTGGCTGCACGGCGGGATCGTAGTGCTTGCCGCGCTCCACCTCGGCCGGCTCAGTGCTGTGATCGGCCGTCATCATGTGCTGTATCGGCATCAGGTCGTGCTGGAACACGAGTGGCGCGACCCGTAGTCGTACCCGGTCCTCGGTCATGGCGCCACCGCGTTCCACCTTGAGAACGATGTCGGTGAAACCCGCCCACTTCTGGGGGTCGCGTACGAAATCCTTGGCCTCCACGCCCAGCCGGATGCCGTGGCGCAGTTCGTCGGTGGTCAGCCGGTCGTCGGGCCTCAGCGGAACCATACGGCCACGGCGCTCGGCGAAGATCCGGACATGCTTCCGGGAGGCCGGGTCGGCAGCAACGGTGGCGGTGGTGCCGGGTGTCCTTACCGGCTTCGTCGTCCTGAGTGATCAGGCCGTCCCGGTTCGTATCCGCTCGGATCACCGGTCCGGGAGGCGCGGCGTGCGCCGGTTGTGCCGGGAACGTCCCGGTCACGACCGTGAGGAGAGCGGTTCCCAGTGCACCCGCGCTCACGGGCACAAGGCGGCAGCGCCGGTGGCGCGGGCGCCCGACAGTGCCGGAGCCGGTGGCCGAGAGAGCCAACAGTGTTTCGTCGTCCATGGCCCCACCCTCGGCCACGGACCGTGGACGGGGCATCCACCCGATGGCTGGTTCCCGCGCGGGAGGCGACGGCCGCCTCATCCTTTCGGCCGATCGGCCGACCGGGACGTGCGCGGGCCCGGCGAGGCAAGCAGCATCCCGCTGGCAGCACCGTCCACAGCCACCGTTCCTCCAGCCGCCCCCTCACACCAGGAGCGCCTCGGACCGCTTGACGACACCCAGCGTGAGGTCCTCGCCGACCTCCCACGGCTGTTGCTCGGTCCGGGATCACCGGCAGGTGATCAACGGGATTCTGCACTGGGTACGGACTGGGGTGCAGTGGCGTGACTTGCCCGAGCGGTTCGGACCGTGGAAGACCGTCTACGAGCGCCATCGCCTGTGGTCGGGCGACGGAACTTGGGAACGTCTGCTCCAGCAGGTCCAGGCCGAGGCCGACGCGGTTGGTGAGATCAACTGGGACATCTCGGTCGACTCACCATCGTCCGTGCGCATCAGCATGCGGCTGGCGCCCGCACCGATCTGCCGCCGGCACCCGCCTCAAAGGGGGTCGAAGAGCGGGAACACCAGGGCGAGACGCCGTGGCAGAGCCTGGTCGCCCGCCTGGTGGAGGTGGTGCTGGAGGTGAGGGCCTGGGCCGTTCGCGGGGCGGGTTCACCAGCAAGATCCACCTGAGTGCGGATGGCCGTTGCCGCCCCCTGTCCCTCGTTGTCAGTCCAGGTCAGCGGGCGGACTGCACCAAGTTCATCGCCGTGCTGGAGAAGATCCGCGTCCCCCGATCCGGCCCGACGCGGCTGGCTCTCGAACGTCGCCTTCAGCACCCCCGAACACCTCATCCAGCGCATCCGCCGCGGCCTACGACACATCCAGTACCGCAGCGACCTCATCGACGGCTGCCTCGCCGAGACCGGCCTGACTGTCAGACCCACCTGAACAACGGCACGACACTACGAGTTCAACCTCAGTAACGAGCTCGTGCATGGTTGGCGGTGGAGCGTCGACGTCCGCGGTTTCGCTCCAGGGCTCACATTCGCAGATCGACTCGGAATCGGGGCGCTCGGACGTCAAACGACAGACCCGGCGGGCTGCCTGCGTACGCGTGTCGAAGGGCTACGGCGGTCATGGTGCCGGATCTGCGGCGTGGGGCAACACTGTCCACGACGCGTGGGTGTTGACCTGCGCCACTGTGGCCTGAGCCAGCTTCTTGTAACGGTTCGAGATCTCCTCGGCCCGGCCGACGGGCAGCGGCCCCCCATGCTCCGCGGCTCGAGCGATGATCTCCTCCGGTCCCAGATCCCGATTGCCCAGCACGACCGCGTTGACCATCGGCCGGCGCAGCTCGTCGTAGCGGCGGAGCGCGGCTACGGGGTCACGCTCCCGGGCCAGGCACCAGGCCAGTACGCGGGCGTCGATGATGGACTGCGATCCGCCGTTCATGCCCATCGGGAACATCGGGTGTGCGGCGTCACCGAGCAGGGTGACCCGTCCGAAGCTCCAGCGCGGCAGTGGGTCGCGGTCGAGCATCGGGTACTCGAAGATCGCCGGGGAACGCTCGACCAGCGTCGTCAGGTCGATCCACGGCAGGCTCCAGTCCGCCAGGCCGGCGCGGGCCTCCGCCGTCGTGATGCGACGGTTCGAGCGGTCCAGCGGTCTGCCGGACGGCCCGTGCCGTACCTCCAGCACCCAGTTCATCAGGGCTTCGCCGCCCTCGGTCGCCGGGTCCTCGATCGGGTAGGCGACAAATTTCGCACCGGGGGTGCCCCCGGCGACCACGATCGAACGGCCGTCGAAGATGTGCCGGTACCGTGCGACACCGCGCCACATGTGGACGCCGTTCCAGTGGGAAGGAGTCTCGTGCGGGTGGAGCTGGGCACGGACCGCGGAGTCGATGCCGTCGGAGCCGACCAGCAAGTCGGCGTCCTCAACCGTCGACTCGCCGCTCGACCGGTCCAGAAAGTGTGCCCGGACGCCGCCCGCCGCCTGATCGAGGCGCTGGAACTTCAGACCGGTGCGGACAGCGTCCGGCCCCAGGCGCTCACGCATCGCCGCCAATAGCATCACGTGCAGGCGGCCACGGTGCACGGAGTACTGCGGCCAGTGGTAGCCGGCCGCGAGTCCGAGTGGCTCCTCCCACACCGGTTCGCCCGCCCGGTCGCGGTAACTCAGCCGATGCGGAGGCAGCGCGACGGCCGCCAGTTCATCGGCCAGACCGAGCTCGGCGAGCTCCCGTACGGCATGCGGCAGCAGGTTGATCCCCACCCCGACGGCCTCGATGGTCCGCGCCGCCTCCATCACCCGCGGCTCGAAACCGGCGGCATGCAGGCCCAGGGCGCAGGTCAGCCCGGCGATGCCCCCGCCCACGATGGTGACCCTCATCCGCCTGCCCCTGCCTTTCGCCAGCACTGCGACCGAAGCACCTCGGTGAGACGCACGACCATGATGCCGGACGGGGCCGGTTCGGCGCCGTAGCAGCTCTGTCCCTGACCGCCTGTTGGCCCCGGTCCCTGATCCGCTGCTGACTGATCGCTTCGGAATGAAGTTCGTTGTGATTCCTGGCGGTTGCGTGATGCACCGGCAGGATCTGTTGGGTGTTCGATGACCTGTGGGGCCGCATGGCCTCGCAGCCCGCTGCCGCGCGCCCCCCGCGGCGTATGCTTGCGCCGGTCAGGGGAGGAGGCGCCATGGGGCGGATGCCGTCGGCGCAGCGGCGCAGGCAACTGGTCGAGGCCGCGATCCGGGTGATGGCCCGCGACGGCGTCGCGAAGACCACGACGCGGTCCGTCGTGGCGGAGGCGGGTGTCTCGCTGAGCGTTTTCCACTACTGCTTCGACTCCAAGCAGGAGTTGCTCGAAGCGGTGATGGACACCATCTCCGAGCACTCCGAGTCGGATGTCCTCACCACGCTCATCCGCAGGCCCACCCTGCGCGAGACGATCCGCGCCGGGCTCCAGGCGTACTGGGATCATGTGCTGGCCAATCCCGGCGAGCACATGCTGACGTACGAACTCACCCAGTACGCCCTGCGGGAGCCCGGCTATGAGCATCTCGCCCGGCGGCAGTACGAGCGCTATCTCACGGCACACACCAAAGTGATCCGTCAGCTCCCCTCGGTCCTCGGCGTGGAGCTGACGGTGCCCGAGCCCGCGGCCGCCAGGTATCTGGCCGCGCTGACCGACGGGCTCACCCTCAACTTCCTCGTGCTGGGCGACGAGGAGAAGGCGGGCGACGTGCTGGACATCGTCGCGGACCAGATCCTGACGTTGGTGCGGGAGTAGCTCAGCGGCTGTACACCGCTGCCTCGTTGATCGAGTAGCCGTACTTGGTAGCCCGCGTCACGCCTTGGATACGGACGTACCGCGCCTGCACCGGGCTGAACACCGTGTTGTCCAGGCCTCCGTCCCCGCTGTCCGTGGACCACACGGTCCGCCACGTGGTCCCGTCGTCCGAGACCTCGATCCGGTAGGTCCGCGCATAGGCCTGTTCCCAGTCCAGGGAGACCTTGCCGACCGTACGGGAGCTGCCCAGATCGAGCCGCAGCCACTGGTCGTTCGACCAGCCGCTCGCCCATCTCGTGCCGGTGTCGCCGTCCACGGCCTTCTCGGCGGCGTAGCTGGTGAACGGGTTCCACTCCGTTTCACCAGCGCTCGCCGCGGCGCCGGCGGCGAGGTTGGGTGCGGGCTTGTGGAGTTCGGTCGCCTTCCAGGTGCGGAGGTAGGACTCCGCGCCGTCGAGCAGGTCCTGCACGGTGTCCTTGCCGCCGCTGAGCCGGATCTGCTCGATCCAGTCGGGCACCATCCCGACATGGGCCGCACCGTCGGTGTTGAAGTCCCAGGTGCGCTGGCCGGTTTGCTGACGGTCGATGACGGAGCCGCCGTCGGCGCTGCGGAAGGGATACTTGACCGCGTTGGGGGCGCTGGGTCCGACCGGTCCCGGCCAGCCGCCGACGCCGTTCATGTCGGTGCCGTAGCCGACTCCGACGCCGTACTTCTGGCGCAGCGCCCTGGTGGCGGCGGATTCCTTGGCGAAGCTGTCGGCGCTGGACATGTACGAGGCCTTGAAGCCGCCGAGGCGGTAGACGCGCTCCAGCCAGCCGTCGTCCATCCAGCTGTGGCTGGAGAGCACGCCGGGGTAGTTCGCCGACTCCAGCAGGTCCAGGGCGCGGCCGGCCGCCTTGACGCTCATGTGGTCGGCCTCGAACATCATGTTGCGCTTCATCAGCCCCTTGACGGCGTACTCGCCGAGGCGGGTCAGCCCACGGGTGTTGCACTGCGCGCTGCTGTCGTATGCGGGCACCTTGGTGCCGGCGGGCAGCAGCTTGGTCACCTCGGCCGGGGCGGCCACGTTACCGGCGGGGTTGTCGTGCTGCGGACCGCTGCACTTCTCCATACTCCAGAAGGTGCCGGTGGAGAGGAACTGGCCGATGTTCACGGCCGTTCCGATGGTGCCGGAGTCCATCCGCACCCCGCACAAGGCGTTGTCGAACTTGTGGCACAGGAACATGCTGCGCACACCGAGCTTGTACAGCTCGTCCAGACCGCTGTCGATGTCGGCCTGGCTGCACTGGGGGACGTCGAGGATCTGCTTGCAGCCGAAGGGCTCCGAGGTCTCGACGCCGAGCACCACGGCGAGCTTGCCCTCCGCGACGACCTGGCGGGCCTGGGTGGAGTCGGTGACGATACGGAAGAAGCCCTTACCCGTTCCGCCGTAGATCTTGTCGATGTAGTCCTGCATCTCGTAGGTCTTGCGGGCTTCGAGACGGATGGCGTCCATTTCGTTGCAGCCGCGGTCCCTGACGTAGATCGAGCACAACAGGCCGTTGGTGACCAGGTCGTTGACCAGGATCCGCTGGCCGCCGCGCCAGGTGCGCTCCAGCCACGCGTAGTAATTCTGCTGATGGCTCAGGGAGTTGTGGGCGGGCCAGGACTTGAACGTCGGCCAGCCCACCGGGTCGTGGTGGCCGTCCGAACCACCGGTGACGTTCTCGAAGAGGGCGAGCGCGCCGTCGGGATAGTGCTCGGGGCAGTCCGCGAGGGCGTCGGCGATGCCCGCTTCGGAGAACGGCTTGCCGCAGATGATGCGGCCGCCGAAGCCCTCGTTGGACATCACGTGATTGTGCGCGTCGACGAAGCCACGGACCCGGCCCTGACTGTCCGTGCCGCGGAAGGGTTCGCCGGTGACGTTGATCTGTGAATCGGCGGCGGGCCGCGCCGTGGGCTCCCACCAGGGGGTGTCGGCTCCGACGGCGGGCGGGGAGCCCACACCGAGAGCCAGCAGGAGGGTGACGACAACGGCAAACAGTCCACGTCTGCGCAGGAGGGTCATCCGGGCTACCTTCGTTGTCCGGGATGGGCGCGCGCCAACTTACTCGCGCTTAGGTCCCGTCGAGGATGGCGCGGACCTGACAACGAGTCAAGAGTCCGGGACAGATGACCTATTTGATATCCCGTCAACGGCCGGCTGAAGAAAGCCCTCTCGGGACGGCCTGTCTTCGGGGCCGGGGAACTCACGCGATGGCACCTCGCGCAAGCGGGTGCCGGCCGATGTCGGTGGGGGGTGACATTGGGGTGCCTCCCGCGCTCCGAACGTGAACGGGACGGCCTCCACGTTCCATGGCTGCGGCACGATCTTCAGAGCGCCGACCGCCGGAGCGACGAGCAGCATCCAGCCCATGAACGGTCCCGAACATTTGATCAGCGCCTTGGCCCCGGCGGCCGAACGGCTCCGGAATCCCTCCCCCCACGACGCGCTGACGGCCCGCACACCAGCCGCCCACATTTTGCTCGACCGTCACCTCGGCCCACTTTCCTCAAGTCTGGGTCCTCTTGAATACTCCGTCTGCCCCTCTCCGTGGACGGACATCACCGAAGCAACAGGAGGATCCCCACAGCCATGACCGAAATCAATCGGCGTCGCTTCCTTCAAATCGCCGGAGCCACCACGGGGTTCGCCGCCCTGTCCGGCTCCATTGACCGCGCCGCAGCCATCCCCGCGGCGCGCCGCAGCGGAACCGTCCTGGACATCGAGCACATCGTCGTCCTCATGCAGGAGAACCGTTCCTTCGACCATTACTTCGGGTCGCTGAAGGGTGTCCGGGGCTTCGGTGACCCCCGCCCGGTGACACTGCCCAGCGGCAGACCGGTATGGCACCAGACAAGTGGCGGCAAGGAAACCCTGCCCTACCACCCGGACGCCGACGACCTGGGCATGCAGTTCATCGCAGGCCTCGACCACGACTGGGCCGGCGGCCACAGCGCGTTCAACAACGGCAAGTACGACAACTGGATCCCCGCCAAAGGCACCGGCACCATGGCGTACCTGACACGGGACGACATCCCGTTCCACTACGCCCTCGCCGACAAATTCACCATCTGCGACGACTACCACTGCTCGTTCATCGGTGCGACCGACCCGAACCGCTACTACATGCTCTCCGGACACGTCGGCAACGACGGCACCGGCGGCGGCCCGGTCCTCGGCAACCAGGAAGCAGGCTACGGCTGGACGACATACGCCGAGCGCCTCGAGAAGGCAGGCATCTCCTGGAAGGTGTACCAGGACATCGGCGACGGCCTCGACGCGGCCGGCGGCTGGGGCTGGATCAACGACGCATACCGCGGCAACTACGGCGACAACTCCCTGCTGTACTTCAACAACTACCGCAACGCCAAGCCCGGCGACCCCCTGTACGAAAAGGCCCGCTCCGGCACGAACGCCAAGGCAGGAGACGGATACTTCGACATCCTCAAAGCCGACGTCAAGGCCGCAAGACTGCCGCAGATCTCCTGGATCGCCGCCCCCGAAGCGTTCTCCGAACACCCCAACTGGCCAGCAAACTATGGTGCTTGGTACATCTCGCACGTCCTTGACGCACTCACCTCGAACCCCGACGTATGGAGCAGGACCGCCCTGTTCATCACATACGACGAGAACGACGGCTACTTCGACCACGTCGTGCCGCCCTACCCGCCGGCCTCCGCCGGCCAAGGCCTGTCCACCGTCGACACCGCACTCGACCACTACAAGGGCAGTACCGGATACGCCGCAGGCCCCTACGGCCTCGGACAGCGCGTCCCGATGATCGTTGTCTCGCCATGGTCCACCGGCGGATACGTCTGCTCCGAGACCTTCGACCACACCTCGATCCTGCGCTTCATGGAGAACCGGTTCGGAGTGAAGGAGCCCAACATCTCACCATGGCGGCGCGCCATCTGCGGTGACCTCACATCCGCCTTCGACTTCTCCCTCAAGATCACAGACCCGGCTGACCTGCCGGACACCGCGGGCTACACCCCGCCGGACCGCGACCGCCACAACAGCTACGTACCGAAGCCACCCGCCCAGGGCACCCTGCCCCGGCAAGAGGCCGGGGCGCGGCCGAGCCGCCCGCTCTCCTACGCTCCCTACGCCGACGGGGCCGCAGACCTCACGACCGGCAAGTACAAGCTGACGTTCAGCGCAGGGGACCGGGCGGGCGCCGCCTTCCAGGTGCGCTCCCAGAAGCGCACCGACGGCCCGTGGACGTACACGGCGGCAGCCGGGAAGCCCGTTTCCGACAGTTGGAACTCGGTGTACTCCAGCGGTAGCTACGACCTCACGGTCCACGGCCCCAACGGCTTCCTGCGCACCTTCAAGGGCAACAACAAAACCGCCGAGCCGGAGGTGACGGTACGTCACGACGCCGGCAACCTGAAGCTCACCCTGACCAACCCGTCGACCGCCGACGCGCACCTCACCGTGACCAACGCGTACGGCGGCGAGCATCAAACCTACACGGTCCACGCCGGCGCCACCGTCGTGCAGAGCATGGACCTGCGCGCCACCAAACGCTGGTACGACCTGACGGTCGTCGTCGATGGCAACGCCGGATACCTGCGGCGCCTGGCCGGGCACGTCGACAACGGTCAGGTCGGCGTGAGTGACCCGGGCATCGCAACCGTGTGAGACCTGCACCCACCGCCCGGCGGGCGGAGGGGCACACACACTCGAAGGGTTTCGAGGCACCGGCGTGACGTGCCGGAGTTCATCGAGATCCTGGACACCGAGCGTCGTCCTCATGGTGCCGGTTTCTGGCAGAGTGCGTGCGACGACGAAGCCCTGACGGATATCCGGCGGGGCTTCGTGGCGCAGCGGGGCTACGACGGCGTGCAGCGTCCGGCGCGGACACCGTTGTACCCCGGCCCTCCGCTTTCGAGCACGCGGAGCAACGATGCTGTGACGACACGTGTTGTGCGGCCGATGCGCAGCATGCGGCACGGGAACTCTCCGCGACGAACCAGGTCGTAGCCCTTCGCCCGCGAGAACCCCAACGCCCTGGAAGTGTCCTCCACGCTGCCTGTTCCGCCCCAGGTGGCGCGGATGCGCGAAGGGCTGTACTGGGTGCCTGCACGTGGTTAATCTGTCCGTGCATTTCGGATTCTCCAGTTCCAGAGCGCTGCTTACTCGCGGCTTATGCAGTTCGTAACTTTCACTCCGTCACGCTGCGCAGTTGCGGCGAGACGGAGAACTCGACCGTTCAAGGTCGCTGGGCAGAGGGCCCGGCGGTGCTGTGAGGCGGGCTGCGCGGGCGGCAGTGGCGAAATCCTTACGGCGGGATTCGAGGCGTTCGATGAGCGGGTCCCGGACCCATCCACCCATCATTTGCTCCCACATGGCCGGGCAACGGTCGACTAGCGGTGGTTTGTTGACGGGGGGTCAGGGTCGTAGTAGGCCGGTAGCAGAGGTACGTCGCCTCGTCGCCTGGGGGCTGTGATGACCCGTCGTCTGCCGTGTCCGCCCGCACCGGGCCCGCTGGAAGCTTACGCCGCACGCTTCGATGACCTGTTCTCCACACTGGCACAGCGCCGTGGGTTCCGCGAGTACCTGACCGGGCTGCTGCTGCCGCGGGACCGCAACAAGACGCTGACCTGCCTGGCCGGCACCGAGCCCGTCGTCGGGGCCCAGCACCCCTCGGTGCAGCGGCTGCAGTTCTTCTTGTCCGAGTCGACGTGGGATCACGAGCGGGTCAACGCCCGCCGGGTGGAACTGCTGCTGGCGGACCCCGCGACCGCGCCGCACGCGGGCGGGGTGCTGGTGATCGACGACTCCGGGGACCGCAAGGACGGCAAGGCGACCGCGCACATCGGACGGCAGTGGCTGGGCCGACTGGGCAAGACCGACAACGGCATCGTGACAGTGACCACCTGCTGGGCGGACGAGAACCTCTACTACCCGCTGCACTCTGTGCCCTACAGCCCCGCCCATCACTTCCCCAAGGGCAAGAGCGACCCCGGCTTCCGCACGAAGCTCCAGATCGCCGCCGAACTGGCCCGCAGCGCGAAGGGCGCCGGGGTGGCCTTCCGGGCGGTGGCCGCCGACTGCGCCTACGGCGACCAGGACGGCTTCCGCAGGGAACTCGACAAGGCGGGACTGCCGTTCGTGATGGCCCTCAAACCGAGCCACGGTACCTGGGCTTACGGCAAGGACGCCTACACCCCTGTTGACGCCGCCCGCGCCCTGAACTGGAGGGACCCCAAGCATCCCGGGGACTGGACCGCCGTCGAGCGCACCTTCCGCGACGGACACACCGAGACATGGTGGGCCGCCGACGCCCACCTGGGCTGGTGGGGACCGGACGGCCACACCCGCCTTGTCGTGGCCACCACCGACCCGGCCACCCTGCCCGCGCGGACCACCTGGTATCTGGCCACCGACCTGCCCCGCCCCGGCGGCCCCCGCGAGGCCGACAGCCCCGAACCGGCCGCCGACCTGCATGAAGTCGTCCGGATCTACGGCATCAGGCACTGGATCGAGCAGAGCTACAAGCAGATCAAGGACGAACTGGGCTGGGCCGACTTCCAGGTCCGCTCCGATACCGCCATCCGCCGCCACCAGACCCTGGTCACCTGCGCGTTCTCGTTCTGCTGGGACACCTGGTTCACTCAACCTCCGGACCGGGAGCCTGCCGTTGTCCCCACGGTCCCGCCGGCTGCCACGCCAGTGGGACCGGCTGAGAGGGGGCCCAAGCAGAACCCACCAGCCCCAACCGGCCAGCTGGCCTCAGGCAATCCGCGCCGTCCGGGCCTGGCTCGATCCCTGGACGACCATCCAACGCTGCTGGCGAGCCTGGAGCAACGCACCCCCGCCACCCGAACTCCAAGCCCTGATCAACGCCGTCGGCGCAGGCCACCCACTTAATATCTACTCCCCGGATTAACAAACCACCGCTAGTGTCTCGTGATCCTGTTGGTGGAACCTGTGGTCGTTCTACTCGTTGAGCCCGGTATGGATCTCTGCTCTGAACAGATGTCTGATCTGCGGGAGTTGGCGAACTCTCGTCACGTGACGGCTGATCTGGCACTGCGTGCGCGGATCGTGCTGTGGTCCGGCGAGGGACGGCGGCGTAAGGAAATTGCCGAGTTGGCCGGGGTGTCGCCGGTGGCGGTGGACCGGTGCAAGGCCCGTTATGCCGCCCGGGGGTTGGCCGGCTTGGAGGAGAGACGCCGCGGGGGCGGGCGTGATCAAGTGCCGCCGCAGACGCGGGGCCGCGTAATTGCGCTGACGAAGATGACCCCGCCGGCGGATTCGGGGCTGTCGCACTGGTCCACCCGGACGCTGGCCGATCACATGAAACGACGCGAGGGCATCTCGGTGTCCTGGCACTACGTTGCCCGTGTCTGGCGGGAGGAGAATCTCAAGCCGCACCGGAACGGCACCTTCAAGATTTCGAAGGACCCCGCGTTCGCGGACAAGGTCGCCGATGTCGTCGGCCTCTACCTGGCCCCGCCCGGCGGCGCGGTGGTGCTGTCCATCGACGAGAAGACGCAGATACAGGCGCTGGACCGGACCCAGCCGGTGCTGCCGGTCGCCTTCGGCGCGAGCGAGAAGCGCACCCACGACTACGTGCGGCACGGCACCACCAATCTGTTCGCCGCCCTCAATGTCCATACCGGTGAGGTGACCGGCGAGTGCAAGCCGAGTCGGAACGGGGCGAACTTCCTCGCCTTCTTGAAGAAGGCGACCAAGCCGCACGCCGGCAAAGAGATCCACGTTGTCCTGGACAACCTGTCCACCCACACCACGCCGGAGGTGAAGGCGTGGCTGGAGGAGAACCCGCACATCCACTTCCATTTCACTCCCGTCGGTTCCTCGTGGTTGAACCAGATCGAAATCTGGTTCGGGATCCTTACTCGGCAGTCCATTCGCCGCGGCACGTTCTCCAGCGTCAACGTCCTGGTCAAGCAGATCCGTGACTACATCAACTCCTGGAATGAGCACGCGAGTCCGTTCACCTGGACCACATCCGCCGAGGAGATCCTCGCGAAGGTCCGCTTCGTCCAGACCAACATGAAGAAACTCGTCAATAACAACTCAAACTGACACGATCAGGATCACGAGACACTAGGGAGAGAGCCTGAGCTACTTGCATTTCGGTGAGGGTGGCGCTGCCGCGGAGGCAGTAGTCCAGAAGATCTCGGTCATGCCTTCTTTCCTCCTCGTCCTTGCGCGCCCACTCGACGAGAAATTCCCAGGCTACGTAAGCCGAGCTATGACGATCAACGGTGCAATCTTCTGGGTCGCCGGGACACCAGCCTGCTTCCAGGGCGCTGATCGTCGCGCGCAGTACCGCGCGATCGAGCGCGCAGCGTTCCAAGAGGCGGCATTGCGAGAGAAGGAACTCGGCGGCTGTAAGGACATCAGGAGGGGCGAGGAGTTCCAGTGAGGCGTATCGGGTTTCCACCGGGATAGCGTGCTTGGCCACGAGCCCCTGGCGTTCATCGTGATCGAGGTTCGGGAGTCGCTTCACCACCCCTACCAGGGTGTCGGAGACGCTCAGGAACTCCATGCACGCGCTGTCGAGTGCAATGTGCCGTTGCTGATCCCGCTGGAGGAGGCTCTGGGTCTGTACCGCCGAGATGGCCGTGTCGGCCTGGATACGCCCGGCGAGGAGCGCGGCAGACGTTGCGCTTTCTGCGCTGCGCTTGGTCCACCACGCTGCAACTAAGCTTGACTCTGTCGGTGATCTTGGATGGTCGAGGTTAGGTGCCGAGGGTGCGCCAGGACTTCGATCGGGGAATTCCTTGCTGGTCCAGGAAGGTCTGGAAGGCGGTCGGCGGTCTCGGTGAAGGGGTTTCCTGGGTCACTGACCGAGTGCTGAGTCGTTCGATGTTCACGGCGATGGCTGTGAGTACGTGTTGCAGGTGGGTTTTCGGCTGTCCTCGGTAGCGGCAGTGGCGCATGCCGTGTCCGTGGGCGAACTCGTTGATGGTGCCCTCCACGCCGGAGTGGACTGCGTAGCGGGCCTTCCACTCGGGTGTCTGCTGCTCGGTGCGGACGCGGACTTGCAGGTCGCGGAGTTCTCGTGGAGGGAAGCCCACGTTCCGGGCGCCGTCGCGGGAGCTGGTGCACCGAGGGCGGTCCGGACACGGCTGGCACTGTCTCTTGGTGAACCGCGCCACGATCAGGGGTGCCGCGGTGGGCGAGGAGGTCGGGTAGGGGCCGTGCCTTCCCTGGCTGACCTGGCCTCGGGGACAGGTGACCTGCTTGCGGTCGAAGTCGATGTGGAAGTCGTTCCGGTCGAAGCCTTCGTTCCTGCGGTGCTGGCGGGTGGGGTTGCCCGGCAGTGGCCCGCTGACAGTGGTCTGGTGTTCGCGGTCGGCTCGTTCCAGGTGGACCAGAGAGGTGTAGCCGCCGTCGACCAGGTGCTCGGCAGGCAGCAGCCCGCGACGAGCCAGGCGGCTGTGGAAACCGGGCAGGGCCTGGCCGTCGTTCGTGGCGGCCGAGGTGGTGGCCACGTCCGTGATCACGTTGGCGCTGTCGGAGGCACACGTCTCGGTGACATGCGCGGCGAATCCCTTCCAGCTGATGATGTGCCCGTGACGGACGTAACGCGCCGTGGTGTCGTAGGGGGAGACGACCGCTGAGGAGGAGGGCGGCAGGCCGCCGTCGTCGGCGGTGCGCCAGCGCAGGCGGCCTGCCGTGTCGCGGTAGTAGTGCTGCACCACGATCTGCCGTAGGGCCTCGGCTTGTGGGCCGGGCCGGTAGGCGGACCCGTCCCGGTGGAGGCGTTCCAGCAGTCGGCAGGCGTCGTTGCCGGCGGCGAGGATCCTGGTCTTGGGCCGGGTGGGGTTCTTGCCCAGGCGGACCGGGCGGCCATAGCGGCGCCCCCAGTCCTCGTCGACCAGGCCGATCAGCAGATGCCCAGCCGTGCGGGCCACTTCTTCAAGCGCGGCACGGACCGCCTCGGTGACCAGTTCCAGCCGGGTCAGGTCGCGCACCGCGGCCAGGACGTGGGTGGAGTCGGTGCGCTGCGTGGTGCGCTCGCCCACGAGGCCGGCCTCCTTCAGACGGGCGAGCACCAGATCCAAGAGTCGGTCGGCGCGGTCGTCCTGCGCGAGGCGCTCGCGGAAGTCGGCCAGCACGCTGTGGTGGAAGCCGGGATCGTCCAGCTCCATGGCCATGGCGTACTTGAAATCGATGCGGCAGCGGACCGCTTCCGCTGCCTGCCGGTCCGACAGACCAAGCAGGAACTGCAGCACACAGACGGTGGCCAGTTGGGCAGGCGAGAGCCCGGGCCGCCCGTCGCGCGGATACCAGCCGGCGAAGTCCTCGTCGCACCACAACCCGTCCAGCCGGTCTCTGACCCACATCGCCGTCGTACCGGCCGGATTGCTTGCCCGTGCGATCTGGGCGGTCAGAGGCGGGACTTGCTCACCGGAGCGGGGATGGAGCGACAACGGACAACTCGGCAGCTGTATCGGCCTTCGAAACAGCACTGAGCATGCCCGCCGATCATGCTCGCGCACTGGGAAACCCCAAGATCACCGACAGAGTCAAGCTAAGAACCCGCGCGGATAGGCTGGGTTTGGGGCCTCGGTCGGGGCGTGGTGCGGCTGGTTGGCCGCTACTGGCTGTGATTCCTGCTGGGGTGTGGAGACGGTTCCGGCTTGTTGGGTGATCTGCGATCATGTCGAGATGTCGATCACCGTCTCCGTGCCGTGCCCGACGTGTTCGGGGTGCGCCCGACCCGCCTGGTCGGAGAGTCCTGCGCCGCGCTGGGCCGCGCTGGCTGGCACAGCGCGTGTGGAGTGGGCGGACGGCACTCCTTGCAGCCTGCCGCTGGACTCACGTGAGCTGTTCCCCAGAGCGGAGTCGCTGCCGCTGCCCGGCGAGGAGCGGGTGGTCAGGGTGCACGGGCCCTTCCTCGCCGATGGCCGAGTCCCGTTCTGGGCGCTCTTCGAGCCTGCTCTCGCCGCGCTGAACGGGCTGGACGAATATCCGGAGTTGATGCGGAACTGTGCGCTGATCGCTTGCACGCCCCGTGCCGTGATCGCCCGGGGAGGCGGGTACGCCTGGTTGCGAGTCCGAGTGGAGGAGGTCACGAAGCTGGTCGAGGCCGCAGACAGATTCCCGCCCTCGGCTGTCGGCTCATTGGAAGGCTTGCTCCCTCCGGGTGGGGCCAGGATGACGTCCAGCCAGGTCGCTTCGGGCGGCCTGCTCTACTACTGCTGGTCGATTCAGAGCAACATCGGGTGCTGGGCAGTGTGTACCGACGACGAGCACGGCATGGCGGTCCTGCTCTACGGGGAGTGGGCTTTCGATCAGGACGACGTCGCTCTTGGCCATCGCCCGCTCTCCCCGTCCGAGACCGCCCAGCTGCGGGCCGCGTGGCCCGACCCGCGCCCCGGCCGCAACGGATGATCCACTGCCCGAGGGCCAAGAGCGGCAGCCACAGCCGGGCGGCGGCACGCCATGCTGTCGCGTACGGACACTACCGGGGTGCTGTTCGGAGTCAACGCCCCACCGGGCGCTGATCGTGGTGCTTTTACAACCCGCGCGGGGACGTGGCCAGTGGGGCTCAAGGAAGACAGGACCGGCACAGGTTCCGTGATCATGGAGCTGCGACGCTCTGTGATCATGGGAGACCTGTGCCTGCGCTGCCATCGTGGCTAACCGAACCGCTGTGGGACCAATTCGCCGTCCTGCTTCCGCATCATCCCAAGTTCGATCCGACCCACCCGTTGGGCTGCCACAGACGCCGGATCAGCGAGCGGATCGTCTTCGACAAGCTGCTGCAAGTCCTCCGCTTCGGCTGCTCCTACGAAGCAATCGCGGACTCTGCTTGCTCGGCCACCACGATCCGAGGCCGCCGGGACGAGTGGATACGCCTGGGGTTGTTCGCCCGGCTGAAGCAGATCGCGCTGGATGCCTACGACCGCGTCGTCGGTCTCGTCCTGGACCGGATCGCCGTGGACGGCGCCATCACCAAGGCCCCCGGGGGCGGTGAAGCGGCGGGACGCTCGCCAGTCGACCGGGGCAAGCAGGGCATGAAGCGGTCGGGCATGACCGACGGCTACGGCATCCCGCTCGGCCGTGTGCTGGTCGGCGCCAACTGCCACGACTCGCCGCTCCTGGCTCCAACTCTGGATCTGCTGGCCGAACTCGAGCCAATGCCCGATGAACCGCCCCGGGTTCGGTAGAGATCTCAGATTGTGGTTGTGACCTGGGGTTTCGTGAGTTCCATGTAGTAGTTGGTTTCGTACTCGACGGGTGGGATGTGCCCTATCTCTCCGTGGAGCCGGCGATGGTTGTACCAGTCGGCCCACTCGGCGGTGGCGAGCTCGACCTGGGAGAGTGTCTTCCAGGGCCGCTGGGGTTTGATCAACTCGGTTTTGTACAGGCCGATCGCGCTCTCCATCAGGGCATTGTCGTAGGCATCGCCGACCGAGCCGATGGAGGCGGCAATGTCGGCGGCGTCCAGATGCTCGGCGAGCCTGAAACTCGTGTACTGCGACCCGGCGTCCGAGTGATGGATCAACTCACCTGGCTGTATGGGGTGTTGGTCGCGGTCACGTTGCCAGATGGCCATCTCCAGGGCGTCCAGGACGAAGACGGTCTCCTTCACGGTGGCGGCCGACCAGCCGACGATCCGGCGGGAGAAGGTATCCAAGACGAACGCGACATAGACGACGCCGGACCAGGTCTTGATGTGGGTGAAGTCCGCCACCCAGCACCGGTTCGGGGCCTGGGCGACGAAGTCACGGTCGAGGCGGTCCGGGGCCCGGTCGACCTGCCCGCCGGGGAGCGTGGTGATCACGCGTTTGCCGCGGATCGCGCCCTGGATGCCGAGTTCGCGCATGAGACGCTCGACGGTGCAACGGGCTGCGGTATGCCCCAATGCCGCGTAGTTAAGCGGTTCCGGGCGCTTGCAAGGGGTGTTGACCTGCGGACTCGCCGGATGGTCGAGGCGATGTCGCCCAGGCGGAGACCAGTTCGTACGTGTCCTTGGCGGTTCTGCGGAGCATGCCGTCCTTCACCCACGTCGAGAGCTGCGTCCATAGGCTTTTGATGTTGGGGCAGTTGATTGCTTGAGCGATCTCGTGGGATCGCCACGGGCGGTCCGGGGCGGTCCGCAGGAGATCCAGGACGAGGGTCTTGCGGCCCGGATTAACGGGAGGCCGGTCGGGCTCGGGTGGCGGCAGGACGGCCTGGTGGACCGCGATGTCCAGCGAGACGATGTCCTGGCTGACGGCGGGGCGGGGGTCAGCGGAGTTGCCGGGGTAGCGCGTCATGGGGCACTTCACCTTGCGGGCGCTGACGCGTGCGCGCCGAGGCGGCAGTAGATCAGAGAGCACGGCGTGCCCGATCAGCCCCGGGTCGTCGATGCGGTCAAGGGCCGGCAGGATGCCTCGCGCCGATGTCACCTGGTCACGGGCGGTTTCGAGGGCGACGGTGAAACTGGCGCGGTCGGGGTCGATGCCGGGAACTGACTCGACGGCTTCCGTCATCGCCCGTCGGAGGGCCTGATAGGCAGTCAGGATCGCCCAGAGTTCCTGTTCGAGGCCGAAGGGGTCGCAGGAACGCAGAACTCGACCGCGCAGGAGCGTGTGCCGAAGTGCGTAGAAGGCCGACTCGATCTCCCAGCGTTCGTGGTAGAGCCGTACGAGCGCGGCGGCCGGGTCGCTATGGGGGTCGAGCAGGGTGGTGGCCAGGCGGTAGCGGTCGTGGATGCGCTGGCCGTCGCGGGTGGTCACGGTGATGTCCGCTTCGATGACCCGGAGCTGGAGCCCGCCGAGGCGGGTGAGGTAGGAGCCGTCAGGCAGGACGGCGATCACAGCGGGCTTGCGGTTCGAACCGAGGCGGGCCAGGAGCTGGGCACCGGTCTTGGCCACGGCTGTATAGAAGTTGTTGCCGTCGAAGCCCCGGTCGACCAACAGGAGCATCGTCGGAGTCAGCAGGTGCATGAGCCGGGCGGCATGGGTCGACTCCCCGGTGCTGGTGGGGCCGAAGACCGCGCCGAGCAGGCCACGCGTCCCCGTCTCGACCAGGGCGGTCAGCCGCAGGGCGGGATAGCCCGAGATGCCCCAGCGGTGCTTCGACTTGCCGAACAGGTTCCGGATACGCGGCTGGTCAGGGGCCTTGAGCGAGCTGCATCCGTCGAAGGCGACCGTCCGCCACGAGCGGTAGCACGTGCCGTGGGTCCCAGGGCGGGCGAGCGGCCCGGACACCGCTTCGAACAGCGCCTTCAACGGTGCCGGCCCCAGGCGGCGACGCAGGTCGCGCAGGGCCTTCTCGGAGGGACGGTGCAGCGTGAGTCCGTGCAGACCCGCGGTGAGCTTGCCCCACACCCGCATGTATCCCAGCGACGGGAACAGCGCCAGCGCGAGGAGGAAGTAGATGCCGACCCGGGAGGGAAGATGCCGCAGGCGGCGATGCCCTGATCTGGTCTCTTCCAATACGGCGTCGGCGAGCTCGAAGGGGACGTGCTGAGTCAGCTCGCCGAGGTGTCCCGGTGCGAAGGGTCCGGCAGCGCAGGTGATGGCATGGGTGAGCGTGGTGGTGGCACACTGATCGGGCAACGGGACCTCTCGTGCAGGAAGACCTTGGACGGCTTCTCTGCTTTACCGGAGGTCCCGTTCTCATGTCTGGTGAATCCGCAGGTCAACACCCCTTGCAGGCGCCCGGAACCGCTTAACTACGCGGCATTGCGGTATGCCCCTGCCGGTTCAGCTCGCGCCAGATCTTCCGGGCCCCGTAGACACGGTAGTTGGCGGTGTGGACCTGGCTGATCAGCTCCTTGAGCTCCGCGTCCCGCACTGAACGTGTTGACGGAGCGGCCTGTCGTTTCTTGTTGGCGTAGTAGGTTGAAGGGGCGATCTTGCAGTCGTGCTCGGTGAGCGTCCTGCAGATCGGCTCGACGCCGCCGAAGCGGTCCCGGTGCTCGTCGATGAACGCTACGAGCGAGTGTGTGGCCGGTCGAGCTCGGCCGCGAAGAAACTCGCCGCGGCCTTCAGGATCTCGTTGGCCCGCTTCAGTTCGGCGTTCTCCTTCCTCAACGCTTTGAGCTGGGCGGACTCCTCCGTCGTCGTCCCGGGTCGCGTTCCCGCGTCGATCTCGTGCTGCTTCACCCAGTTCCGCAGCGTCTCGCGGGACCCGATGCCGAGCTTCTCGGTCACTGCCTGCAAAGCGGCCGTCTCGTTCGCATGGTCGTCGCGCACCTCGGCGACCATGCGCACCGCACAGCGGCGGAGCTCAAGGAGGTAACGGGAAGGTCGTGCCATGACTCGATCCTTTCATGAAATCGAGTCTCCATTCGAGCCGGGGCGGTTCATGGGGGAATGAACTGGGTTGACTGGCGGCTTGGTGCGGCGCACGGAGGCCGACGTGGCGCTGCGACGTGCAGGTCGCGCCTGTACCGCGTTCGCGTTGAAACTCCGACGCCTGGAAGGCCAATTGGCTGCGCCGGGAACAGCCGGCCCGATCGGCACGGTTACATCGACCGAGGGACCGGCGCCGTACGGGCGGGGAGACACGGAGACTGCAAGGGTGTCCGCCCCGCCAGGATCCGGGCCCCAGGATCGCGGTACGCCCGCCGCGCACTCGGACCAACCCGTATTTCTGCAGGAGGACTGTTTCATGATTGACCGGCCGTTGACGCTCATGGCAGTGCACGCTCACCCCGACGACGAGGCCACCGGAACCGGAGGGGTCCTCGCGCGGTACGCGGCGGAAGGCATCCGCACCGTTCTCGTGACATGTACCGACGGCGGTTGCGGTGACGGACCGGGGGGTGCCAAGCCGGGCGCTCCCGGGCATGATCCCGCGGCCGTTGCCTTGATGCGCCGCCAAGAACTCAAGGCGAGTTGTGACGTACTGAAGGTCAGCGATCTGGAGATGCTGGACTATGCCGACTCCGGGATGATCGGCTGGCCGAGCAACGACGCCCCCGGATCCTTCTGGCAGACCCCCGTAGAGGAAGGCGCCGACCGACTTGCGGAACTCATGCGGCACTACCGGCCCGATGTGGTCGTCACCTACGACGAGAACGGCTTCTACGGCCACCCCGACCACATCCAGGCCCACCGCATCACGATGGCGGCGCTGGAGATGACCGCGCTGACACCGAAGGTGTACTGGACGACGATGCCCCGCTCGATGATGCAGCGGTTCGGGGAGACCGTGCGCGAGTTTCATGAGGACATGCCGGAACCGGATCCTGCCGAGGCCGCCGCGATGGCCGAGATCGGCCTCCCCGACGATGAGATCACCACGTGGGTGGACACCATCGCATTCAGCGGTCAGAAGTTCGATGCGCTGGCCGCGCACGCCAGTCAGGGCGAGAACATCTTCTTCCTCAAGATGGGCAAGGAAAGGTTTGGCGAGTTGATGGGTATGGAGACCTTCGTACGTGTCAAGGACGCCACCGGCGCTGCCGTACCCGAGAACGATCTCTTCGCCGGACTGCGCTGATCCGCTGTGTGTCGTCATTACCGCGTTGGCGCCGGCGTGGACTGGACAGTTCGCCAGTCGGGTGGCGGCCAGCACAGCACTGGGGCTCCTGCCCGCAGTCGGGCTGCACACGATGGCCCGAATGTCGCAGAGCGGGATCCGTGAGAGAGCGTCGCTGAACTCGCTCGCGGGTTCAACCGCGGGCGAGTCGGCGTGACATCACCATGTCGCCATGGCGGGCCACCACCCGCACCTCGCCACCGCCCTGACCGGGCAGCCGCCCGAGGCCGAGGATTCATCGGAGTCGCTCTTCAACCGCATCCTCACCCGCGTGCTAACCGGGCTCCTTCAGCCCGACGACATCGGAGCGACCCCCGTGCGCGGTCGCGCGGAGGCAGAGCCATCCGCGGCCAGTCCGGGGCCGACCGCAACCTCCTGATGCCTCATCGGGAGAGTCATGCCCGAGCTCTCACAGTTTCGGCGGAACCCCGGTAAAAACCACCCCAGACTGCGCCTGCGGCCTCTACTTGGCCGCCCCGAGATCTGACCGGACCTCACACACAACAACAGCGGGAGTCAACCCCCGAAGGACTTCGAGCATCGACCACTTAGCTTGACTCTGTCGGTGATCTTGGGGTTTCCCAGTGCGCGAGCATGATCGGCGGGCATGCTCAGTGCTGTTTCGAAGGCCGATACAGCTGCCGAGGTGTCCGTTGTCGCTCCATCCCCGCTCCGGTGAGCAAGTCCCGCCTCTGACCGCGCAGATCGCACGGGCAAGCAATCCGGCCGGTACGACGGCGATGTGGGTCAGAGACCGGCTGGACGGGTTGTGGTGCGACGAGGACTTCGCCGGCTGGTATCCGCGCGACGGGCGGCCCGGGCTCTCGCCTGCCCAACTGGCCACCGTCTGTGTGCTGCAGTTCCTGCTTGGTCTGTCGGACCGGCAGGCAGCGGAAGCGGTCCGCTGCCGCATCGATTTCAAGTACGCCATGGCCATGGAGCTGGACGATCCCGGCTTCCACCACAGCGTGCTGGCCGACTTCCGCGAGCGCCTCGCGCAGGACGACCGCGCCGACCGACTCTTGGATCTGGTGCTCGCCCGTCTGAAGGAGGCCGGCCTCGTGGGCGAGCGCACCACGCAGCGCACCGACTCCACCCACGTCCTGGCCGCGGTGCGCGACCTGACCCGGCTGGAACTGGTCACCGAGGCGGTCCGTGCCGCGCTTGAAGAAGTGGCCCGCACGGCTGGGCATCTGCTGATCGGCCTGGTCGACGAGGACTGGGGGCGCCGCTATGGCCGCCCGGTCCGCCTGGGCAAGAACCCCACCCGGCCCAAGACCAGGATCCTCGCCGCCGGCAACGACGCCTGCCGACTGCTGGAACGCCTCCACCGGGACGGGTCCGCCTACCGGCCCGGCCCACAAGCCGAGGCCCTACGGCAGATCGTGGTGCAGCACTACTACCGCGACACGGCAGGCCGCCTGCGCTGGCGCACCGCCGACGACGGCGGCCTGCCGCCCTCCTCCTCGGCAATCGTCTCGCCCTACGACACCACGGCGCGCTATGCCCGTCACGGGCACATCATCAGTTGGAAGGGGTTCGCCGCGCATGTCACCGAGACGTGTGCCTCTGACAGCGCCAACGTGATCACGGACGTGGCCACCACCTCGGCCGCTACGAACGACGGCCAGGCCCTGCCCGGTTTCCACAGCCGCCTGGCTCGTCGCGGGCTGCTGCCTGCCGAGCACCTGGTCGACGGCGGCTACACCTCTCTGGTCCACCTGGAACGAGCCGACCGCGAACACCAGACCACTGTCAGCGGGCCACTGCCGGGCAACCCCACCCGCCAGCACCGCAGGAACGAAGGCTTCGACCGGAACGACTTCCACATCGACTTCGACCGCAAGCAGGTCACCTGTCCCCGAGGCCAGGTCAGCCAGGGATGGCACGGCCCCTACCCGACCTCCTCGCCCACCGCGGCACCCCTGATCGTGGCGCGGTTCACCAAGAGCCAGTGCCAGCCGTGTCCGGACCGCCCTCGGTGCACCAGCTCCCGCGACGGCGCCCGGAACGTGGGCTTCCCTCCACGAGAACTCCGCGACCTGCAAGTCCGCGTCCGCACCGAGCAGCAGACACCCGAGTGGAAGGCCCGCTACGCAGTCCACTCCGGCGTGGAGGGCACCATCAACGAGTTCGCCCACGGACACGGCATGCGCCACTGCCGCTACCGAGGACAGCCGAAAACCCACCTGCAACACGTACTCACAGCCATCGCCGTGAACATCGAACGACTCAGCACTCGGTCAGTGACCCAGGAAACCCCTTCACCGAGACCGCCGACCGCCTTCCAGACCTTCCTGGACCAGCAAGGAATTCCCCGATCGAAGTCCTGGCGCACCCTCGGCACCTAACCTCGACCATCCAAGATCACCGACAGAGTCAAGCTAGCGAGGGGCCCTCCGACATTCGGACTCGGCGTACGCGCCCCTCCGCGCCGAATTGGCCGGTGCTCCCGGACGAGCGTCCTCATCCCTTCCGGCTCGGGCTGTCGGCTGTCGCTCTCAACAGGGCGCGGCGCCGGTCGTGATGAGCGCCTACGGCGCCCCGGGCCAGGGCGTAGGCGTCCTGCTCCAGGTCGGTACCGAGACGCAGCCGCCGGTTGGCGTGCATGTGCAGCAGAGCGCGGAGGACGCGGGAGACGTCGGCGTCGCCGGCATGGACGACGGTGCTGTAGGCGGTCAGCGACGCGTACCAGTCGCCGAGTCCGGCCGGAGTGTCCGGTCCGCCGTCGGGGATGAGGGTCAGAGCGTCACGGCGCCTGCCGCTGAACGTCCTGTGCCGCCGCGGGTCCTTGGCGTACTGGTCCAGCAGCCATCGCTCCCAGTCCTGACCGTGGTCGGCGTGAAACCCGCGGACGAGGCGAACCAGGTCGGCCGCGACGGGCAACGGGTCGCAATCCGCCGGGAGGCGGCTCAGGGCCAGCCGGCTGTCCTCGTGGAAGAACTGTTCCGCCAGGTCGATGGCCGCCGAGCCTCCGTACCGGTCGGTTTCGGGACGGTACTCCCGCAGGGACCAGGTCTGCGCCAGGCCCTGTGCCATGAGGTCGCGCATCCAGTCGTGCAGGCTCGGCAGCACCTGTCGGGCGAGGGCGGAGGGGGCACCGTGCAAGCGCAGACGGAGATGGGGTGTGTGGGTCCCGGGCTCGCGGTAGCGGAGGAAGAACCAGCGGTCGACGTCGCCGGAGACCGTGCGCAGCCAGGGCTCCACATACGCGGTCAGGATTCGGGCCTGGTCTTCGGGAGCCGAGGGGATGTGGACCGAGAGCCACTCGCCGCCGGGCAGGTGCGCCGTGGGTCTGCGCGTACGCGTGTCGGAGGTCTCTCCGGCCGTCACCCCTACTGTGGCCGGGGCCTTCGCGACCGGTGCGGCGGACCGCGAAGCGTCCGCGGCCACGGCGGACTCGGCCGGGCCGACTGGACAGGAGGCCGCGTCGGCGTGCGGTCGGTACGGATGGAGGGCCGGCCGGGCGAAGAGCGGTACGACGATTTCCGCGTCGTGTGCCCCGCCGGGTCCGCGCAGCCATCCCGAGTCCGTCTCCGACAGGTCTTCGTGCAGTACGGCCTCCCCTTGTGCGTGGGCTTCCTCGTACAGCAGTTCCCGGTGCTCGGGCAGTCGCAGGTCCAAGGCCAGGCGCTGGTCCGCGCGCACCAGGTGGACCAGGTTGGGTATCCGCCAGCGTGCGCGCCTGCGCGCGAGGTCTTTCCCGGGATCGTCCTTCGTCAGAGCGGCAGCAGGGATGCGCCAGGTGGCGGGCGAGAGCACCGACCGGCCATGACGGACGGCCGGCAGGAAGGGGGCGGTGGCGAGGTGTCCCCAGTCCCAGGGGGTCACCTGGGTGACCCCCATCAGCGGCACCTCCAGCAGGAAGCGCGCCATGTCGGGTGCGAGCGCGTTGTTGAGCGCGTGGGGGACGTAGGGGCTGATCGGGCGCCCGTCGGACGCGTCGAGCAGGTGGAAGCGCTGGGTGTCGGCATGAACGAGGACCTTGGCCAGGTCGACGTCGCCGGGAGCAGCGGGGTCGGCGTGCGTCCCCACCGAGAGGTGGGCACTGGGCCGCCCCGGCGGATCGGGAACCCGCATGACGTTGAGCAGGCGGCGCTCTCGTGGCGCGTAGTCGACGCGGACGGGCTTGGAGCCGGCGCGTTCGGCCGCGCGAGCACGGCGAGAGAATTCGGCGAGGTGTTCCTGAGCGCCCAGGACGTGGGAGAAGCGCCCCCACAGCGTTCCGGCCGGACGGCAGACACGGAAGGACGCCACTTCCAGCACGAAGCGGTGGGCCGCCACGTCGGCCAGGGAGTCAGCGAGCAGCGAGACCGGGAAGTCCGCGGAAGCGGGCGGCCTTCCCCGCCCGGTGTTCAGCGCGCGCAGTGTCTCCTCGTCGAGGTCGACGCTGGTGCTGCCTGATACGAGAGCCCCGGCGTACAGCGCGTTGAGGGCTGCTGTCCGGGCGGCGTCCGCCGGCGGATCGGGCAGCGGGCGGCTGCCTCCTGGCAGCGCGTAGCCGGCGGGCGGGCCGAGGCCGCTGCCCGGAGTCAGCAGCGCCGTCACCGGTACCCGTTCGCCCTGCCCGTAGGTCTCCAGGAACTCCCGGTGGTAGGCCACCAGGGCGCGCTGTTCGGCCGTCTGCGGCGGGGCGCAGCGCCAGAGGACTGAGGCGGCCTGGGCCGCCTCCGCCGCCACTTCCGGGGGAAGCCGTACGTCGGCGTCGAGCGCCATGTCCACGTGCAGGCACTCGGGTGACCCCGCGGCGTCGTGGAGCGCGCTCAGAGCGCTGGTGCCTTCTCCGACGGGCTGTGCCGCGTAGACGCGGGCCCGCGTCGTGTACTCCCTGAGGACGGGCATTTCGGGAGCCGTGCGCGCGAGGTGCCCGAACGGGGCGGGATCGGCCGGCTGTGGCGCGCTGTCGGTGAGCAGGAATTCCAGGCCGATCAACCGGGTGAGCAGCCCGACGGCCTTCTCACGGGTGAGGCCGGGGCAGTCTTCAAGGACCGCCTCCGCGAGGTCGCCGAGGTGCACCGGTCGCCGGGCCGCGCGCAGCACCGTCTCCACGGGCGGGGTCCGTCGGATCGCGCGCCGCACGGGCCGGCCGGAGCGTAGCCCCAGTGGCAGGACAAGCTGGTCGCCCCGCGTCCGCGCGGTGTTGTCGAGGACGACGTGCGCGCCGTCGGGCGGGGCGGTGGCGTCGCGCGCGTCCAGGAGCGCGCCCAGCCACGCCTGGTCGGGTTGGATGTGGCGGGTGCGACGGCCGGTGAGCCGGGCGCGTGGCGCTCCGCCGAAGGTTCCCACCGCGACCCCGGCGAACAGGCCGAACGGCGTGGCCCTGCGTGTCATCCGCAGGTGGTAGCGCAGCATCGAGCGGGACAGCCGACGCGTTCGCGTGGGGGACAAACGCCGCCCCGCGCGCAGTTCCTCCAGGGCGGTGTACAGCGAGGGGCTGGACACGAGCAGCGCCTCGGCCACCACCGGATCGCGCCGGGCGGCCGCGGCCAGGCCGCTCGCCCCGTCGTCGCCGGCTGTTCCGCGGGGCAGGACAGGGGCCCGCAGCAGGAAGACCTCGCCGCCGTCGAACACGGCTGGTTCGTCGTTGGACATCAGCTCTCTCCACGGGCGGGCCGGACCGAGCGGACCACACGGGACCCGGTACGGGAGCGGGGGGAACGCGCGGCGGACTCGCCAGGCCGGCGGGCCGGTTCCGCGGCGGCGAGAACCCTGACCCTGGTCACAGGAACATGGAGACCGGGTTGAGTTCGGCCTCCGGGGTTTCCGCCGTCACCCACCCCAGCGAGACGGGGGCGTCATACAGCCTTCCCGGGGCGAACTGCGGCCAGAAGCTCCGCAGCCCGGGCACCATGACCTTGACCACGGGCAGGGCTATGTCGGGGCGAGTCTGGTCCAGCACCAGCATCTCCATCCCTCGTTCCTTGACGAGGCCAAGGGCCCGTTCCAGTTCGAGCGACAGGTCGCGCTGGCCGGGCAGGCCGGCGGTGCGGGCCCGTCAGGAGGTCGGACCGACCGTCCGGCGCGAGGTAGGGCTGGTTCTCCAACGTCGCGGTGTGCCACCAGTGCACGTCCGGGCCGTCCTGGGCCTGGTGGGGACGGGAGCGGAACTCGATCAACTGGGCGAGGAACTGGTTCATCTCCGTCAGCGCCCGGGAGACCGCCACGGCCGGGTCGAAGTGCGCGCCGAAGCCGAAGAGGATGTCCTCGCTGTCACCTCCGACGCGGCGCGACACAGCGGCGGCGACAGGTACGCCCAGATCGGAGGTCAGGTCGAGGACCCACACCTCCCGGTTCCGCGCCGCGTATGTGTCCCGCCAACGCGCCAGGTAGGGCTGGCTCGGGATGTCGAGGCGGACTGCCGGCCGGCGGACCCGGTTGTACCACCACAGGGCGACGCTGTCGCGTTCGACCAATTCGAGAAAGCCCTGTAGGATCGCGTCCTCCGGACTGGCCCCGGCCGCGCTCCCGTTGGAGTGAGCGACGGCGTGCACGGGCCCGGGCGCGGCGGGAAAACGGTAGTACAGATAGGAACTCGGCACGTACTTGTGCCGGTTCTCGGTCAGTGACCACACCGGCGTCCAGGACAGCTTTCGCGTCTCGTCGAGCGGCTCGGGCACCCAGGTGTAGCCGGTGCCCTGCCGGCGCCAGTGCTCTCGTTCCCGGAACTGCCGCGCGCTGAAGTGCTGCAAGGTGTCAAGGCGTACCGCGTCGTCCCCCAGGGACCGGGTGGAGGCCGTCACGTGTGCCTCGTCCCCCTGCCAGACGCCGCAGTAGCGCTCGATGGCCTCTCCGAGGGCGCTGGCCCGGGCCTGAACGTCGGTCATCCCCTTGCCCGCGCTCTCGGTGCGCAGCACCCGGCGTACGGACTCGGCACCCCGCGGTCGATTCGTCGCGAAGTTGTGCCCGGCAGCGTAGACGTGCAGCAGGTCGGAATGCGTCTCCATCCTGCTCAGCCGTGTGACCACCCCCGTGACGGGGCTGACCAGGTGCCCATAGGTGCGCAGCAGGTGGTCGGGGCCGCTGGCCCGGTATCCGCCGTCGGTGTCCGGCGCCGTGGCGCGGCTGCGCAGTTCCAGGGGTCGGTGGGCCTGCGCCGCCAGCATGCCGGGATCGCCGCAACCGGGGCACTGCGGGCGGCGTGTGACGTGGTGTCTGCCGGTCTCCAGCGTCAGGGCGTCGAAGGTGAGCAGTGTCGGCGTCTGCTCGCGCCGTCCGGCGATCCACTGGGCGGCACGAAGGACAGCCAGCCGCGCGGCCAGGCCGGTCGCTGTGGCGGATCCGACGTCGCTTCCCCGTACCGGGTACTGTTCCGTGGCCCCCGCAGCAAGCAGTGAGTCGGTTTCGCGGTGACTCCTCAGACGCTGCGTCAGGCAGATCCAACAGCCGGTGCGGTTCGTTTCCATGACGGGCGAGATCCACGCCGACGCTCCTGTCAGCCTGGTGACCATCCATGCGACGGAGTCCTTGAGGGCCTCGGTGTGGAGGGCCGTGAGCTGGGGATCGAGGAAGTCGTCAACCGCCACAACACGGAGTACCTCCTCCCCGCCATCGGTGCTGGTGAGGAGACCTTGTTCCCGTGCGGCCTGGGCGAGAGCCGCCATCCCGGGCCCGGGGTCGCCGACCTGCATCAGACGGACCGCCTGGCTCCGCATGGCGTCGGCGACCGCTTCGGGGTCAAGGCCGGCCAGCTCCCACAGGCCGCTGTCGTGGTCCTCTCGGCCAGCCATGCGCTCCACCACCAGTCCTGCGGTGAGGAGTTGGTCCAGGGCCCGGTCGACCGCTGCTGCGGAGAAGGCGGTGGCCAGTGTCTCGTGCAGAGCCGCACGGGTGGCGCCCTGGCGGAGCAGCGGAGCCAGTCGCTCGCCGATCGAGCCGCGCAGAAGGGTGTGCCGCCCTCCAGACACGAGGCGCACTCCTACCCCGGCGTGCGTGGCCATGCGTACGTGGCGGGGGAACCGCAGGATGTGGGCATCCATGACAACGGGCATCTTTCTGCCGGAAACCGGGGTGGGCCCGCAGACAAGCTGCGCTGCGGGCCCACGCTTGCCGGGCCGTGGTCGGCCGTTGAGTTCTACCAGGTGGGCGAGCAGAAAGCGCGCTCGGTGCGCTCGTTGAGGTCCTCGATCGCGAGCTCTTCCTCCGTGACCTCAACGATCTCGATGTCGTTCTGCATGATCTACCTCCGTGTCGGGGGACAGGAACACAACTACGATCACTGAATGTATTCGAGCCGTAGCGCCCGCATATCTCCTCAGCGCACTGCATGTGTTCCGACAGCGCACCAGGGCGCGTGCCGAAAGTGGATCTTGAACGTGGGGTGATCTTGGTTCGTGGCACGTGGAGACCTGACGGGCGAGCGATGGGCGGTGCCGGCACCGCTGTTGCCGAAGGACATCGCGTGGCAGGACCTGCCCGCCGAGTACGGGCCGTGGGGCCGGGTGTACGCCCTGTTTCGCCGGTGGCGGCGGGACGGCACCTGGCATCGAATTTTCACCGCGCTCCAGGCCCGGGCCGACGCGTAAGAGCTGATCACCTGGGACATCAACGCCGACTCCACGGTGTGCCGGGCCCACCGGTACGCTCGACTGCGGTGTCAGCTGTGGACGTTAGCTCCGGACGCCCCAGATGGCCGTATACGGAGAGGGCCAACGAGTCCATGCGGCACGGGGCCACAAACCGGACCCATGAGTTCGGCGGTCTTGCGAGCCAGCAGGTGCTGGACCCGGGCGGCCGCCGTGATCCAGTTGGTGATGGTGGCGCGGTGCAGCAGAGTGTCGCCGACGGCGATCGCGGCGCCGAACAGCAGGATCAGCCCGCCCACGGGCGCCAGCCTGTCCACGACGGCCTGCATGGCGACGCCCACGGCGAGCGGCAGGCCGGCGATTCCGCACTGGTGCAGCAGCCCCCAGCCGAGTGACTTCAGCTGGCCGCCGAGCTGTTGCCGGGCAAGCCACAGCAGAAAGCGGCGGCCTGACCGTACGTCGGGATCACCGGGATCGGAAAACGTAAGATCGCGAATCTGCATGACGTCCAACGGATCGCTGAGGGGGTGGCGAGTGGCTCAAACCGTGCAAGGTTCGCGTTCCGCCGGCAGTCGCGGCAATTGATTTTTACGCATGAGGGAACAAAACGCGCCAAGGTCGAATTTTCGCCTCTGGTGCACTTGTTCGTCCCGCGCTTAACTCCTGCCCCATGAAGAGTAAGATCACGTCCATGCTCGCCGGACTGGTGCTGGCCGCCGGTTCGGCGCTCGGCGCGAGCCCGGCGGTCGCTGTCGAGCCGGTCCCCACGGAGTTCGGCACCGACTGGCACGACCCGCTGACCGCGGCGCCGCCCGTCGCGAAGCCCCCGACCCGCTCCTGCCAAGTCACCGTCGCCGAGACACAGTTCCGCGACTTCACGCCGTACAGGGGCAGTTACACCCCGCCCGAGGAGTGCGGCGACCGCTGGAGCAAGGTGGTGCTGCGCCTCGACGGAAAGGTCAAGGGGCGCCAGTTCGACCGGCTCGGCTACCTCCGCATCGGCGGCGTGGAGATGTTCCGTACGTCCACGCCCGAGCCCTCGGTCGACGGCATCAACTGGTCGGTGGAGAAGGACGTCACGCACTACAGCGACACGCTTCGCCGCGGGCAGGACGTCGACATGCTCATCGGCAACGTTGTCAATGAGACGTACACCGGCGTCATCGACGTCAAGGTCACGCTGACCTTCTACGCCGCCGAGGGGCGTACGAAGCCGGCGGCGACGCCCGACAAGGTGATCCCGCTGGACGGCGCCCGGCTCACCACACCGCGCAACTCGGAGCGCATCGTCGCCGAGGTGTACGCCACCGGCTCGGGCGGCGGCTGCGAGGAGTTCTGGTACCTCACCGTGCCGGACTCCGCTCCGTACTCCTGCAAGGCGGACAACGGGCCGTACCGTGAGGTGCAGATCAAGGTCGACGGCCAACTTGCCGGAATAGCTGCGCCGTTCCCGAACGTATGGACCGGAGGATGGTCCAACCCCTTCCTCTGGTACGTCGTTCCGGCGCCGCGTGCCTTCGACGTGAAGCCGATCGAGTACGACCTGACGCCGTTCGCGGGCATCCTCAACGACGGGCGCGAGCACCGCGTCGAGGTGTCCGTCGCCGGACTGCCCGCCGGACAGAGCGGCTGGAGCACGCCCGCCAACGTGCTGGTCTGGCAGGACGAGGGCAGCGAGCACGTCACCGGGGCGCTCACGAAGCACGATCAGAGCGACCTGGCCAACTCGGCGACGGTCACGCCCGGTTCGTTGAACCGGCTCGACACCAAGGGCGGCCACCGGCTGACCGTCGCCGGCTATGTCGACACCTCGCACGGGCGCGTCGAGACCACCGTCTCGCGTACCCTCGCCAACACCTCCGTCCACCGCTGGACGGAGGACGAGAACACCGACGGGCTCACGGCCCGCTGGGACGACGACGAGACGTTGACCGTGGACGGCCGGGGCCCGGCGCGCGTCGCGCACACCCACCGCGTCTACACCATGGACGGCGAGATCACGATCGGCACGGACAACCGGCTGCGCACCGTCCTCACGCTCGGGGACCGCGCCGATACCTCGGTCGTCCGCGCCGGCAAGCGCATCTCCTGGTCGCGGCTCGACGACACCTACACCGGCGACGCCGCCTGGACGCTGGGTGTCCCCCGTGACCAGCGCCATGCTGTCGGCACGTCGAGCGAGCACTACCGGCTGGACGGGTCGGAAGGCTGCTACGACCGCACACTGCGGACCGAGCAGGGCACCCTGACGGAGGACCGTACGGGCTGCTGAAGTGACGCGGGGCCCTGCGCGCGCAGGGCCCCGCGTACCTCGCCGGAGCTATGCCGGCACACGGTCGTCCTGCCGCAGCGCACCGCGTACGGTCAGACCGAAATGAGTGCGCAGTCGGCGCAGTTCCCACAGCGAGAGAAGCGTGACGGACAGCGGCGGCCCGCGGCGACCTGCCGACCGCGCGCCGCCATCTCGCCCAGGCCGTCGCCCACGGCGTGAGCACCGGAGGCAACGCCAGCCTTTTCCACGGGGCCCCCGCGCTGGAGTTCGTCCTCACCCGTGCCGGAGGAGCCAGCCGCGACGTCCGCGAGGCCGTCGACCGCCTGGTGGACACCCGGCTCGCTGCGGCCCGTCGGCGACAGGAATCCGGAGCGCTGCCGCATCTCGCGGAATGGGACCTCATCCGGGGCCTGACCGGACTGGGCGCGTTGCTGCTGGCCTGCGGCACCCCTTCCGCCCGGCTGGCGGACGTGCTGGTGAACCGCTGCCAGTTCGTTGAGGACCACCAGCGCCGATACGGCGTGAAGCGGTTGTGCCATGTGCTGGGCCTGGCCCGGTCGACCTTCTACTACTGGCGCCGGACGGCGTCGCTGCGGGCAGCCCGGCAGGCGGCCGACGCACGGCTTGCCACCCTGATACGCACCGTCCACCGAGCCTCGGACGGCACCTACGGTGTCCCGAGGATCACCGCCGAGCTTCGCGACGAGGGTGAGGTGGTGAACCACAAACGCGTCGCCCGGGTCATGAAGGCCATCGGCCTGGCCGGGCTCCGCCTGCGCCGCCGGCACCGCACCACCGTCCCCGACCTCGCCGCCGCGAAGGTCCCGGACCTGATCGGCCGCGACTTCACCGCCACCGACATCAACACCAAGTACGTCGGCGACATCACCTATCTGCCGCTGAGCGGCGGGACGTTCCGCTACCTGGCGACCGTGATCGACCTCGCCTCGCGGCGCCTGGCGGGGTGGGCGATCGCCGACCACATGCGGGCCGACCTCGTCATCGACGCCCTACATGCGGCCGAACGGACCCGCGGCAATCTCACCGGCGCCATTTTCCACAGCGATCACGGGGCCCAGTACTGCAGCCGGGCTTTCGCCGACGCCTGCCGCGAAGCCGGCGTCACCCAGTCCATGAGCGCGGTCGGCCCCAGCGCGGACAACGCACTCGCCGAGTCGTTCAACGCGACCTGCAAACGGGAGACCCTCCAAGGCCGCCGGGCCTGGGACACCGAGCACGAGGCCCACCTGGACCTCTTCCGCTGGCTCCACCGATACAACACCGTCCGACGCCACTCCCGCCTCGGACATCGCAGCCCCATCGCCTACGAGCGAGCACTCCGAACAACATCAACTACGCTGGCCGAAGCCGCATAACCCGTGTTCAAGATCAGGGGTCAAGGCCCGTTCATCCGCAGGCCCGCCGCCTCGCTGCGCCTCAGCGCCCCCCGATGAGATCGAGGTCGTCGCCGCCGCACTCAACAACAGGCCTCGAAAGACCCTCGCTTGGAAGACGCCCGCCGAAGCCCTCAACGAGCACCTACTCTTGATCCAGGAAGCTGGTGTTGCGACGACCGATTGAGTCCGGGCAGTACACCTCGGCCGCGTTCGCCCGAGTTTGCGACCGGTACGGCGTCCACAGGAGCATGGGTAGGGTCGGCTCGAGCTATGACTGTGAGGATGGGGTCACCGTCGCCGGGGCGGCCTGACTGGTGTTACGACTGACCCCTCGGGTGTCCTTGCTGTTGATCTGTCGGTCACTCCGGCGGCGGGTGTGATGCGGTCCGCCGGCCGCGCGGGCAGTGACCGAATAGGAGCCTGTTGCTGCAGGCACTCGTCACAGTCCTGTTCTCCCGCCCGGCCGACGGTCTCGCGCTGACCGCCGCTCCCGGGAGGGGAACCGACAGCCATGACCAGCATCCTGCAGGCCGAACCGATTGGGAAAGTCGTCGTCGGGGTCGACACGCACAAGTACGTGCACACCGCCGTCGCCGTGGACGTCGTCGGCGGGGTTCAGGGCACTACCAATGTGTCTGCCGACCGCGGCGGCTATGAACAACTCGACACCTGGGCCAGCCAGTTCGGGAAGGTCCTCGCCTTCGGTATCGAAGGCACCGGCTCATACGGCGCCGGGCTGGCCTCCCACCTACGCAGACACGGCCATAAGCTGGTCGAGGTCAACCGACCCGACCGGCGGGTGCGCCGTCAGCGCGGCAAGTCCGACCCGATCGACGCGGAGGACGCCGCCCGCGCGGTCCTGGCCGGCACCGCCACCGCGACTGGATCTCCGCGGCCAAGCTCGGGCGGTCCAGCGAGATCACCACCGCCCGCCACAACAAGATCACCGAGCATCTCGGCGAGGCCAAACTCGGGGCCCTGGCCGATTTCGGCTTCGTCTGCCTGGACGACGACCCTGACAACCCGGTGATCATCGCCGGCCGCAAGGCCACCCATAGCCACCGGCTCACCGACGCCGAGAAGGAGGCCAACCGCCTGCTCAGCCGTGAACGCGCGGCCGTCGAGTACGGCTTCGCAAACCTGAAGCCAAGACGGCACGCTCCGACGGCGATGAACCGCCACCCTGCGCCGCCCTCCTCCGCCGACCTTGCCGCCAGCTACTGTCGTCAAACAGCCGAGAGGCCCCTCCGGAACCTTCGGAGGAGCCCTCTCACTTTGTCTGTGCTACAGAAGCGCGTCGATCATCTGACGGAACCAGACGGACATCTCTATCACCGGATACAGGACGAAGACGGGGATTACCAGATTTCTGGCTCCTGCCATTGGGCACACGTTGGACGCTGCCCTCCGGAAGAAAGGAATTCCTTTGCGGCCTGACGCACCAGGGCAAGGGGGATTTCTGCAGTGTCGGGAAAATCGGTCGGATTCTCTGCGACAAAGTAGGTAACCTCCCCTCCATTACTTGCCGAAGAGCCGAGCGAGACGTAGTTTTTCTCGTCCATGAAGCTCAGAACCCCTACCTGCCGTTTCCCGTCAGCGCCAACCCTGAACTCGTGATCTGGAAATCCTGACGGCAGAAGCTCACGCTCCGAACTGTGCAGAATAGCCGAGTTCTCGAACTCGTCGCCCGTAGCAAGAGCGTCGATTAGCGCATCGACATCTTCGGGGGTTCGGATTACCGATGGTTCGGCTGCATGCTGTACGTGATAGTACGCCTGAACCCTGTTGTGCGTCACTTTCCACCCATCCCTACTTTGCCACCCTGCGCCGCTACCTCATCTACCTGGCCAGGCCACTCGCTGACTGGACCACCCGCTACACCACCTTGCGTCAGGTGACGGAGGCTGACGTCACGGCCGCTGTCACTGCGGTCAAAGGCCCACGCGCCCACGAGCGCGCTGTGGCAGTCCGGTCGCTCTTTCGAGCCCTGAAACACGCCAAGCTCGTCTTCGTCGACCCCACCCGTGGACTCCGCATCACCCGTCAGGAACTGTTGCCCACAACCCTGGCCCCCAACCGGCTGGCCGGGCTCTTGGAGACCAGCTCCAACCCCGCTACCCGCCTGGTTCTCGCCCTGGTCGCCCTCCACGCAACCAGCGGCACTGACCTGCGCAACCTCGTCCTCACCGACCTGCTGTTTACCCGACAGCAACTTCTGATCCGCCGCCCCCACGGCCGTCACGTCGTCCACCTCGACGACACCACAGCTGCCCTACTACATGCCTGGCTCCGCTACCGCCATCAGCGTTGGCCACGCACCGTCAACTCGCACCTTCTGGTCACTCAACAGACCGCGAACGCGACCGATCCTGTCTCCGCGGACTACGTCTACAGGCGCTTCGACCCCGCCGGTTTGACTCTGCGCGCAGTTCGCGCCGACCGAATCCTGGACGAGGCCCGCGAGACCGAAGATCCCGTCCACCTCGTCCGTGTCTTCGGAATCTCCATCACCACTGCCATGAAGTACATCCACACGGCCCATCCTCACCGTGGCGGCCCTGTCCCCCGCTGAGAACTGAGAGGGCGTTTAAGTACCTCTGTTCCGAAAAGCGGCTTCTATCGCTGCCTCAGTTCATAATGATTACAGCCGTTATGCGGGCTTCATCTCCCCTTGATGGGTGAACCTCGTAGTCCGTTTCGCGAACTTCTGCTACCGGAAGTCCGTCTGGTTTGAAAATGCGACAGAACCGCCCGATGGTCAGCGGAACAATCCATTCCGCGCCATCCGTGAAGACGGTACAGCGTGAGCCAGCGCAAGCCGTACCCCAGCGACCTGTCCGACGCCCGGTGGGCCTTGATCGAGCCGACTCTGACGGCCTGGCGGAAAGCCCGGCTCGACCGCCGCCCAACCGGTCAGCCGGCGAAGGTCGAACTCCGCCATGTGTTCGACGCGATTCTCTACCTGAACCGCACCGGAATCCCCTGGAAATACCTCCCGCATGACTTTCCTGGCCACGGCACCGTCTACTTCTACTACGCCGCCTGGCGCGACGAGGGAATCTTCGCCCAGCTCAATTACGACCTCACCGCCCTGGCCCGCGTGAAGGAAGGCCGCAAGCCCGATCCGACGGCCTCCGTCATCGACACCCAGAGCATCAAAACCTCCACCAACGTGCCCGTGACCAGCCAGGGAACCGATGCCGCGAAGAAGATCGTGGGCCGGAAGCGAGGCATCCTCACCGACACGATCGGCCTGATCCTCGCCGTGACCGTCACCGCCGCCAGCCTCTCTGAAAACGCCCTGGGGATACGCCTCCTCGACCAGGCGAAAAACACCTACCCAACCATCGCCAAGAGCTGGGTCGACACCGGCTTCAAGAAGGCCGTCGTCGAACACGGCGCGAAGCTAGGAATCGATGTCGAAGTCGTCGACAAGAACCCCGGAACTCGCGGCTTTCACGTCCTGAAAAGGCGCTGGGTGGTGGAGCGGAGTATCGGTTGGATCATGATGCACCGACGCCTTGTCCGTGACTACGAGACCCTCTCCGTCAGCTCCGAAGCCATGATTTACCTCGCTTCGATCGACAACCTCGTCAAGCGCATAACGGACGAGACCACGCCAACCTGGCGAGGAACCTACTAGGGCATAAGAGGCAAGTCGCCCACTCTAAACGCCCTCTGAGACCCATGGGTAAGTTCAGGCGTGGGCCAGTTTCAGTGCCTGCTTCAGGTTGTACTCGGCGATGCCCGCCATGAAGGCCCGATCAGGGAAGTCCCCGTCAAGCAGCCGCAAGGGGCCCGCCGTCAGCGAGAGCCGCTGCGCGAGCATGTAGAGCGCGAGCCGGTCCTCGTCCAAGCCGTCCACCTCCAGCGGCTGGTAGGCGTCGTGCAGACGGATTCGCAGAAAGACGTGCTCCCACTCGACATCGAAGTACATCAATCCCTCAATGTCGATCGCCACAGGGTTCCCGTCCGCATCCACCAGCACATGGTCGGGCCCCAGCTCGCCGTGCACGACCGCATATTCCGTGCGTGGCCGCACCGCCGCCGCCAGGCCCAGCAGCCGCTCTTCCAGCCGCCCGCGGACACCCATAATCCGCGGATCGCGGGAGGCCGCCTCGGCAAGGTCCCGCAGCGCACGGCTAAGAACCACACCCTCGCACGACGTACCGCGCGACGTTCCTCCACCGTCGACCACTGCCACCTTGCCGTAGGCCGGTGCACGGTGACCTCGCATCGCCTCCAGCGAATTCGCGAGCCGGGCCATGACCACAGCCGCCGCGCCAGGGTCGCGCGCGAGCAACTCCTCAAGGCTCTCCCCCGGAAGGTCCTCGACGATCGCAAGGTCCGCATGGCAGTAAGCCCCGTCGCGGTCGAGGAGACGGATCGCCGGAACGCGGACGCCGAGCCCGTCCAGCCGCGCGTGCGCGGCCTGGAACAGATCGAGCCCGAGGCCGGGCGAGAACGGGTCGGTGAGGTCGTCGTCGCCTTCGGCCGCCGGCCAGTAGTTCTCGGTGTCGTCCCACAAATAGGCAATCGCAGTCGTCGCGTCGTCCATTACTAGGCGGTACACACCTTTCTTGCTGCCGCCTGCAACTCGCTCGACCCCCTCCAGCCGCCGCCCGCCACCCAGCGCGGCGCGCGCCGCTCCCGCCAACTGCTCCCGCGTCATTGTCCTGGGTGCCACGTTCCGAACCACCTCTCCATCGCGATAACCCGCGAACCCTACGGGAGCACCAGTGAGGAGGCGACTGGCTTTAACCGCATCCGGGTCCCCGCGAGCCAAGATCACTTACAGACAGTGACTCGTGGGCTGTCCGCGGGGAACTGGTGACAGTTGATCACATCAGCTCACCAGCTTCAGGCCCCGAACCCGCCATACTGAAAGCCGTCGATGAACCACTTACGCGTGGGTTCCTGCGACTCCCCAGCCGGAAATCAGCGAACCCGCTCGCGCAGCAGCCCGTGAGCTGGTGGAGGAGCTCGGGGTCACCGCCGCCGTCGACTGGGTCTCCGCCGACAGCATCAGCGCGCGCGCCGCTATGCGGTTTCCCGGCGAGATTTTGCACGTCTTCGACGGCGGCACCTGGGACGATGACCGGATCGGCGAAATCCGTCTGCCGCCGAGCGAGATTACCGGGATCGAGTTCGTCGAGCCTGCACGGCTGCCCGATTTGCTCTCCCGGACCGACGCCCGCCGCGCCCTGTCCGCGCTGCGGGCCCGGATCAACGCTGGTGGCACGGTACTCCTGGAAAACGGCCTCCCACTCGCCCCCACCGTTTTCGACCGCCTTGGCGTCCTGCAGACCGCCCGCCCTGCCTACCGCTACCCCTGGCACCACGGCCCGGCCCCGCACGAGCTCACTGTCACTCAGGCGTGGGCGTGGCTGTTCGCTCCCGACGTTATGCAAGCAGAACTCGCGTCCCAGAGCTTCGTGTCTCATTCCCGGCGCCCGCCCCGCTCGGACAGGTGCAGGGCGACCCGTCGGACCAGCGCCCTGTGCGCCGGTTCGTCCTCGCCCGCGGCGACCCCAAGGACATATCGGCCGGACACCACGGTGGCGTGGGCCACAGGTCTCGCCTCCAGGCCCGTCCGGTAGGTGTACAGCCAGGCCCCGCTCCGCGGCTTCTCGATCTCGGCCGTCACGCACCCACCGAGTGCGGGGGCGCAGCCCCAGGGCATGGCGCTGGCCGCGTACGTCCGGGCGGCCGTCACGTCGGGCGCGACCCAGCGCACGGTGACGGAGAAGACGTCGCTGCCGTCACCGGACTCCGTGGCGAAGCGGCACACACTCGGCTGCGGCAGCCGGACTCCGTGCATGGTGCGACTCTGCTTCTCCGGCAGCGCGAGATAGTCCGGGGCGAGTTCCGAGAGGAGTCCGGTGTCCACCAGGCCACAGGCGTCGGGCCAGTGCCGCGGTTCCGTTCCCCCCAGTGCGATGGGCCGGGCCGCGTCCTTGGCGCGATGCCCCGGTCGCAGTCCGGTGTAGCGGGTTCCCTTCGCTTCCTCACTGCGGACCACGAGCAGTTCCCCGCTCGCCCCCAGCAGCGTCCCGGCGACCGGCCAGGGCACCGAGGCGGTCCGGCGGCCGTCAAGATCCACGAAGGTGCTGGCTCCGGGCCCCTGCCCGGCGGCGTCCCCGACGGACCAGCGCACGTCTCCGGAGTACGAGCCGTCCGTGCTCGTGTCCTCCACGATCAGCCCGTCCTTCATGAAGGCGAAGCCGGTCAGGGGACGGGCACGTTTCCAGGCGGGCTTCCCGGTGTCCGCCCGGAAGGCCCGCAGTTTCTGGCCGACGCCCGCGTACACGACCCCCTGTTCCTCCCCCAGCGGATATCCGGACCCCGCCTGCCGCAGGATCTCCTCACCCGACTCCGTGAGCAACCGGAACTCGTCGTCCATGCGTACGCCGAGGGCCCCGTCCGCCGCACTGACACTGATGTACTTCCCACGCCCCAGCCGCTTCCGCCGTACGGACCTTCCGTCCCGCTCGTCCACCGCCTGGAGTTTTGCAGTCTCGCCCGTGCAGTGGCGGAGCAGGAGGAGACGGGTCGACGTCGCCGCCATGCGGTAGGGCACGTCCACGTAGGGGTGGGGGTTGGCGCAGTGGGTGTCCAACCGGACGTTCCACCGGACCGCGCCGGTACGCGGATCGAGGGCCAGCGCCCGGTCGCCGTCCATGACCACCGGTCCCCAGTCCGCCAGGAGAACGCCTCCGGCGACGAAGTCACCGGCCCCCTTCCCGTCCGGCCCCGGGACCGCCCTGCGGTGCCACAGCTCGCGCCCGGTCGCGGGATCGTACGCCCGCAAGGTGTCCTTGAAGTGGTCCTGCGTGTCCACGAGGAAGAGCACACCGCCCGACAGCCCCAGGTCGGGGGCCTCCTCCGCGAAGCCGTTCACGATGGAGAGGAGCTGGCCGCTCCGGGTGTCCACGACGCGGACGGAACGGCCCACCGGAACCGCCAACGCATCGTCGCTGAGGGCTGGTGGTACGTCGCGTGCGTCCAGCGCCCGCCCGGTGGTCACGTACGACCAGGCCACCTCCAGGGTGTTCGGAGGCCCGGACGGCTTGCCGGCGGTCCTTCCGTCGCCGACCAGCAGCACCAGCAGGACGACGACCAGCAGGCCCGCTCCCGACGCACGCAGGTCCGTACGCAAACTCCGCCGTGCCATACCACTCCCCGTCTCCCAGAACTTCCCAGAACCTTGCCGGACTTCCCCGGACTTCCCCGGAGCGGTCGGCACCGCGCCGGTCAGCACGGTGCCGCGGGCGACCATCGGCAGGGCCGGGAGTCGTCCTCGAGCCGGAATCCTCCGTTCGGCGACCCCGAGTACACGGCCCCGTACTCCGCGGCGTACCCGGTCACCGCATACCGGCTCCCGCTCGGGGCAGGCACGGGGACCGCGCCCTCCTTCCCGTTCCGCACGTAGCGGACAACCAGCCGGAACTCGCGGGACCCCTTCGCGGCCACGAAGGTCGCCGACAGGTTGACCTGCTCGCCCGGCGCGAGCGTGACGACGTGCTCGTCGAAGTACCGATCGGCCGAGCCCTTCCCGGTCAAGAACACCGGCCAGGCGCTGTCCAGGTCCGCGAACAGCTGGACCTTCGGCTCACCTCCGGCGCTCGCCTCGCACAGCAGCGTTCCGGCGAACGGCGGTGCGGGACGCGGCTGTTCGGGCTCGATGTCGATCGAGGTGATGGTGAGGGGCTGCGTACCGCCCTCGACCGTGAGGTCCGTGGTAAGTTCACCGGCCCGTGCGCCCCGATGGCGTCGGACGACCCCGGCCACGTCACCACCGGTCACGATCTCCGCCCGATCCCGCGGCGAGGAGATCCCGTGCTCCAGGGCCGTGCAGCCGCCGTCGTCGCCATCCTGTCGGGCGGACACGGTGAACGGCGCGGACGGAAGGCTCGCCGAGGGGCTGCCCGCGGCGGCGGGCGCGGCAGGTTCGGGCCCACCGTCCAGGCCCAGGCCGCTGAGGGCGAGGGCGGTCAGCACCGCGCCGAGCACAGGTATGCCGGCCCCGAGCCAGAACAGCCGCCCGTGCTTCCTCCACCACGGCTCGGCGGCCGTCTCCGGTGTCCCGCTTGACGTACCGGGCCGTGACGTACGCGAACCGCGCGACCCCAGCCGCAACGTGGTCCGATTCCTCACCCGTCCCCCACCCCCGGTGGCTCACGCATCCCTTGTTGCCACGGTCAGGCCGACCGGCACCGCTCCCGGGCCCCGGCCCGGCGCCCCGTACGCGTACTCCTGCTCCACGAGCCCCGGGCGAGATCCAGCGTAGCGGCCGGTCCGGCATTCGCGCGTACCGTTTCCAGGTACTGCTCCGTACCCTCTACCGTGTCCCCAGCCCCTGCTCACAAGGCGTACTGAATCCGCGTCGCCTGCCCGGTGCCGAGTGTGGGAAAGCTGAAGGTCCTCCTCGCGGACACGCGCCTGCCACCCCCCAACATATCGTGCCGTCATGTCATATGAGTTAGTTCTGCCCGCCCCTCAGGGCGGGCACACGACAGATCAGGGATGCCCGTCCGCCACGGACACCTGCAAGGGCCACACAGCGGAGGAAGGGCCATGACACCCGACGCGGACCAGCCCGACGTGGACCAGCCCGGCGCGGACGCCGGTGCATCCCGGCCCCGAATCGGCCGTCCGGCGCGACGGCCGAACCGACGCACCCTCCTCCTGGGCGCGCTCGGGACCGTGGCCGCTGCGGCCGTCGCCGTACCCACCGCGCTGACCATGTCGTCCTCCGGGCGGTCGGATCCGGCCCCGCCCTCCCGGCCCCCAGGACCGCGCAGCCAACAGCGACTGCCTCGCCCCTTGATCGCAAAAACGAACTTCAGAGGCGTGTACGCTCTGGCGTTCAGCCCGGACAGTAAGATCCTCGCTGTCGGACTGCTCGACGGAGGGATCGAATTCTGGGACCCGAGGACCCTGACCCCCACCGTCAAGCTCAGAAAGCCCAGCGAACGGTACGACGGGGTCCACGACCTGGCCTTCAGCAGGGACGGGACGCTGCTCGCCGGCTGCGACGGCGTGAGCACGACTCTATGGAACGTCGCCGCACGCGAGGAGATCGCGACGCTCACCGACACCGAGATCGATCCCGTCAAGGTGCAGTCACTGGCGTTCCATCCGCACGCCGACGTCCTGGCCTGCGCCAACATGCACGCGACGGTCAATCTGTGGGACACCGGCACCCATGAGAAACTCGCGACGCTGATCGACCCGATCGGCTACACGAATAGCCAGCAGAAGTCGGTCGAGTCGGTCGCCTTCAGCCGCGACGGGAGTGCGATCGCTACCAGTCACGAGGCGTGCAACGTACGCTTCTGGGACGTCTCCACCGGCGAAATCATCAGCACGATCGACGGCCTCGAACTGCCGGTACTCGATCTCGCTTACAGCCCCGACGGATCCTTGTTGGCCGGTGGCACCGCGAGCTTGAGCAGCAGGGACGGGCAGGTCAAGCTGTGGTCGGCGGACAGTCAGGAGGAGGTCGCGACCCTCACGGTGCCCTACGTCACCACCCCCGGAGAGGCGATCCCCCGTAAGGAGCGCATCGCCCAGTATGTGAATTCCGTGCAATTCAGTCCCGACGGCGAGACCATTATCGGTTCGGTCAACGGCGACCCCCTGATCGTGCTGTGGGACGTCGCCACCCGAAAGGTCGTCGACATCGAGGAAAAGCGCACCTACCAGGACGGCGCGGACTATGACATCGCGCATCCGATGCGGATCAGCCCGGACGGAACCATGGTCACCGCCGGACTCTCCAGCGACGTGGCCCTATGGAAGCTGCCGTGACAGGACAGCGACTCCTGGGACCGACCCCGGGCGGAGCCGGACTCAGCCGCCGCGATGTCGCGCCCACGGTCCTGTCCGGCCCGATCCCCCGCCTGCCACCGTGCGGCAGGTGTGGCTGCGGTGTCCGCGCTGGCCGACGAACCGTGGCCGCGGTCTCCGGCCGAAGGCCCCCTACGCCCAGGCCGCGGCCGCGGTCGGCCCGAACGGCGCCAATGTCCAGCGGACCAACACCGTCGCCTCGACGAGCAGGACCGACACCGGCCGGTACTGCGTCGAGCTGACCTCGGCCGTCGACGCCTCCAAGGCCGCCCCCGTCGCCACCCTCTCCAACTCCGCCGACTGGGGCAGCGAAGTCCGCGTCTCGCGCAACCACAGCGCCTGCCCGGCCAACTCGATCCGCGTCACCACCGGCACCAACGGCGCACCGGCAGACCAGCCGTTCTACCTGGTCATTCCCTAACGACTCCAACCCCGCCGCGTACTTCGTGGACGCCCCATTGCGCCGTGGTGGTCATCAGCTTCGACAGGGCGGCGTCCGCGGTGGCGAGCCGTGCGGTGAAGCCGGCGAAGTCGGTCTCGGCGGTCGGGTTCCACAGCCGGGCCGCGATCGGGGGGACCGCGGTCCGGGTGGCGGTCTGGCCGTTGGCGCCGTTGTAGCCCCAGGAAGCGATCGAGGCGCCGGCGACTCGGCTGGTGGGGGCGACGGTGACGCCGTTCGAGGTGTACTTGCTGAAATCGTAGAGGCTGGACTGCGGGGCCGCGTAGTTGTCCCAGACCGGCGCGACCAGGTACAGGGGGACCCAGCCGGCGTTGATGACGGTGAACCCGTCGGCGACTTGCTGGTCGAAGCGGTAGAAGGAGTTGTCCCAGTTCTCGATGACCACGTCGTGGTTGATCTGGCTCTGGATGTCGCGGCTGAAGCCTTCCCAGACGATGGAGGTCTTGCCGCGGCCGTTGATGTAGCCGTCCAGGTTGTTGATGAACGAGGCGAAGTCCGAGCCCGAGGCGCTGCTCTCGTCCGCGCCGAAGTGGAAGTAGGGCGTGTGTGTGAACACGTCGAGCATCTCGCCGGTGATCGTCTTCACGGCGGCCCGGGCCCCGGGCAACGTGACGTCGATGGTGGCCCCGGTGCCGCCGAACACTGCGGGGTACTGCGTGACCATCTTCATCGAATGGCCCGGGACGTCGAGTTCGGGGATGAGCGACACCCCGCGCGCCGCCGCGAACCGGTCCAGGGCCTTCAACTCGCCCAAGGTGTAGGCCGGATGGCCGCTGGCGTTGTGTGCCGACAGGTTCGGGTAGGCGGTCGAGGGGAACATGAAGTTCTGGTCGTCGGTCAGGTGCAGGTGCAGGTAGTTGATCTTGTAGAGGTGGCAGAGCTCGATCTGGTTCCGCAGGTCCCGGATCGACCAGTGCCCGCGGGCGGTGTCGACCATCAGCGACCGGTAGGCGGTGTCGGGTGCGTCGGTGATTACCGTACCGGGGATGGTCCGGTCGGCCTGGAGCATCTGGAGCAGGCTGGCCGAGGCGTTGGCCAGGCCGTTCTGATCGGCGGCGGAGAGAGTGACGATGCCGTCTACGGTCAAGGTGTAGGAGCCGTCGTGCGAGGTGCTGGCCTTGGTGATGGAGATGTCGCCGGGGGCAGGTGTGCCCGCGGCCGCCATGGTCGTTTCCGTGCCGGTGACCGCAGCGACTTCCTGTGCCAGGGCGGTGGCGTAGTCCTCCAGGCCGAGGCCGCTCGGGTAGACGATCCGGCTGGCCGCCGTGATCGAAGCAGGGGTGCCGGTACTGGTGATGGTTCGGGGTGCCGGGACGACGACCTCGGCCGTGGCCGCCGCGGTGGCTGGCCCGGCGGGCAGCACGGCCGCTGTCTGCAGGGCGGTGATGAGGACGGCCGGAGCGAGGATCGCTGCGAGGCGTCTGCTGGCGAGCAGGGTCACTGCCTTCTCCTATCAGAGGGGCGTGCAGGGACTGGCCATGGTGCTGATGTCCGGTGGCTTCGTCGGCGGTGAGCTTTTCGGCTGCGGTCCGGGCATGAGGAGCCGGCGGTGGTGGCGAATGCCGATGGTTTGCGAGGTGCGCGCCCACGCACGCGAACCGTTTACGGCTCGCTACGCTTCGAGAGTGCGGCCATTGCGAGCGGCAGCCTCGAACGCGGTTTCGGAGAGCAGAGGCCCGATGCGGGCGACGCCATCCATGCGAAATGCCATGGTGGGTGTGTCAACGGGGCTCTGCGTCATGGGCCGAGGCTAGGTACGGGCGCGGGGCTCCGCGTTCCCGTTCCTCCGCCGTAAATTCATGGTGCAGTGCTATGGCGGTGGGGTGTGGTTCTGGCAGCCGTGGGCGAGATGCCGTGGTAGCGGCGGAAGATGGTGGCGAACCGCTGTGAGGAGGAGAACCCCAGCGCGTGGGCCACCGCCGTGACCGACACTGCCGGGTCTCGCTGCAGCCACTCGCGCGCGTACTCGGTCTTCCGGCGCAGGAGATAATCCTTGGGGCTGGTGCCGGTGGCGGCACGGAATGCCTCGTAGAACTGGCTCGTGGACAGCTCGGCCATGGCGGCGAGTTCTGCGGGAGTGACCGGGTCGGCGAGATGTTCTTCGATCCACGTCAGTACCCGGGTGATGCGGTGGTCCGGCCATGCCGCAGGTGACGATCCTGCGCTGGTGAAACCACGGGTCAGTTCCAACAGCGCCGAGGCGAGTGTGTGCTGCAGCAACGCGTCGTTGATCCAGTCGCCGGCGTGGTCGGCGAGGGTCAGGGCCCGCTCCAGGCTGTCGCGGGCCTGGTCCGTCCCATCGGTGGTCAGTTGCCCGGTCGGGGTGGCGAGCAGGTTCAGCGCCCGGTGGAGAGCGTCCGGGCCTGGTTGTTCGGTGACGCGGGCGATGAGCCAGATCAGTGAGCCGCGGGGTTCAGTGGCCAGGCCCGTGCTGTAGGCCGCGCCCGGCGGTACACGAATGGCCTGGCCAGGGCGTGCCGGGTGGACCGTGCCGCCGATGTCGAAGGAGAACGCGCCGCGGACCGGTAGCGCGACCACCAACAGGGTGCGATGCCGGTCCGGCGGACGGGGAACACGGGCGTGCAGGTACCGGTAGCGGCCCAGGGCCAGCAGCGGCGCGAGGCCGAGCCCGGCCAGGTCCACGACGGTGCGTTCAGCGCTCTGATCGAGGTTGACCTCGTCGTTGAAGGGCAGCGTCATGGTTCGCTCTCCGGCTGTGGATCGGAAAGGCCGATGGTGCCATGACCGGCCGAGCCTGCACAGCCTGGAGCTCGCATCAGCTGTCAGGCGCCGCGGCGTCCCGGCGGTGACGTGCAGACATCCACCGGGGCTGGCCACAACACCGTCGCGGGCCCCGACTCGTCGAGATCGAAGCGGACATGACGGCCTCCCACCACCTATTCAACGACGTGGATCCGTCCTGCCGTGTCGACAGCGACCGCGTGCGGACTTTGAACTGCTCCGCCGGCACCTGCGGGGCGATCGTCGCACCGCCGGGACTCAGGGCGTTGGGCCATCCCGGCCGCTCGACAGCCGCGTCGTCGGACCCGTAGCACCCCATTAACCGGCCGTCCGGGTCGGTCCAGCAGGGCCACCGACGCCGACAACTCGCCGACCACGAGCGTCTCGTAACGGAAGGCCAGGCAGCTCGGCCTGCGCAGACGGTCCGCAAACGTCCCAACGAGCTGCCCCGCTGGATCCAGGGTCACCAGACGGTCGTTCTCCCGATCCGCCAGAATGACCCGGCCGCTGTCCTGAACCATCGCGTGCGGACAGCGGAAGGCACCGTCCCGGCCGGCCGGCGCGGCGAAGGCCGCGACTCCGTGGTGCGCCCAAGGGACTTGCCTGGTCTTCTCCTCCATCATCACCTCGCGGCCGCGTTCCGCACGGTCCGAGCGTTGTCCTGCAGACCGTGGTCCATCCCCTTCTCCCGCTCCAGCCGGACCATGTCCGCCGGGCGGTAGTTGAGGATGTACGCGCGCCGGTGCCCATCGGTCGTGTTGCCGCGGGAGTAGTGAAGTGTTCCGCCGGCGTGGGCCGCCGCATGGCCGGGAGCCAGCGGTACAGGCATGGCACCGGGCTCGTCCTCCGAGCATTCGCACTCGATCGCGCCACCACCGGCGCCGGCCGACCGGTGCGCCCGGATCGGGGTCTCGTGCGAGCCTCGGACGTACCACATGCAGCCGTTGTCCAACGTCGACTCGTCCAACGCGACCCAGATCGAAACAGCCCGGGTGTCAGGGAGACCGACCCAGTAGGCGGCGTCCTGGTGCCACGGAGTCGGCACCGCGGTGCGGGGTGCCTTGTCGATCAACATGTCGAAGTCGAGAACGGCGTCGTCACCGATCAACTCCCGGGCCAACGCGAGACCCCGTTCGTGCAAGGGCAGCCCCAGCAAGCGGGGGTAGAGCTCGGACGGCCACATGATCTGTGTGATGTTCTCGGCGGCACCGTTGCTGCGGGCGCTGCCGGCGCCGAGGTCGGAGCGCTTGTCACCGCAGTCGATCTCGCCATTCAGAAACCGATCGTAGATCGCCCGGTACAGATCGACCTCTGCCGGCGAAAGCAGTTCTCCCATGCGGGCGTAGCCGTCCTCGTGGAAGATCACGGCACGCTGAGAAATCGGGTTGGTTGCCATGCGGACAAGTTAGACAGGCGGAGTGGAGACCGGCGTTCCCCTACCGCCGCCATAATTCTGGCCACGGCTCCGTGATCCCGTAGGGTCAGCGGCGGAGAGCGTAGTGGGTCAGGCGACCTCGCCTCCTTCGCGGCCCCGGACCGGCACGCCGCCTTCGCTGGACTCGCGCCGGCACCGCACGACTCAGGGAAGAAGAGCGGCAACCTCCACCGCCCCCGCCACTACCACCGCGGCCTCCAGTGCGTCTTCTACATGTCCGCCCTGACCAGCGTCCTCTGCGAGCCAAACTCGCGGGTCTTCTACAAGCGCAAACGCGCCGAGGGAAAGAACCCCCGGCGTGCCCGTCTGCCGGGCACCCGTCGGGCGACCGGTGCCCGGCCGCTGACAGAGGCCACGTCGAGGCGCCGACTCGGCGATGATCCTGCAGCGCGAGGTCGTCGCGATCGCGTTCGGCGGTTACAGCGGCGGCCCGGTCGAGCTGGCGCTCGAGGAGCACACCGCCGTCTGCGCCGCCGTCCGCCGGGGTGAAGCCGCCGCGGCCCGTGCCGGGCGGCCGCGCACGTCCATCGCACCCGTCACAGTTTCCAGGGCTGAAAGAGGGAGTCCCTGCCTGTGGTGACAAGAGATGCCACCGGCAGGGCTCGCCATTCCGATCGGTCCTAAACCTTGGTGAAGGTCCAGGACTGGAGGGGCGCGGCCATGATGCCCAGGGAGATGACCTTGGCGCCATTGGTGGCCGACTCCGCGGTGATCGCCTGGGCGCTGGCCGTCGTCGCCACCAGTGAGTAGCCGGTGGCGGCGGTCTGCCAGAGCGAAACCCGGTGAGCCGCCGGTTCCCCTCCGCCGAAGCATGCTGCTGCCGGACGCCTCGAAGATCTCGACGTCATCCCTGCCGCGCCCCCGCCAGCCGCCCCCGTGCGGCGGCCTGGATCCGGGAGGGCCCGAGCCCCCACTGGAGGGTGCGTCCGACGGCCGTCGCCAGGGGCCGGTCCCAGCCGGTGCGGACGGGGGCCGGGCGGTGGATGCCGAGTTCGGTGCGGGCCCAGTCGGGGAGGAGTCCGAGCGAGGCGTTCGTGAGCAGGCTTACGACCAGCCGCTCCCGTCGTGTGCGTCCGAAGCGGCGGAGGAACAGTACCGAGTCCAACGCGGCCGGAGTGGCGTGGAGTTGGGGGCGGAGGCGAGCCAGGTACCGCTCGGCTTCGAGGGACGTGCGTGGTACGTTCCGTGCGCCCAACGCTTCGGCCACGGGGGCGGCTTGGCGGTAGTAGGCGTCGCACTCGGCGGGGGTCAGTCGGAGCGGTCGGGGTGCGTAGGTCTGGTGGCCGGCGAGGAAGCTGCGTACCTCGGCGGTGTGCACCCAGGTGAGCAGGTCGGGGTCGTCCGCGCGGTACGGCCGGCCGTCGGGGGCGGTGCCGTGCACCCGGGTGTGGATCCGCCGGACCAGGTCGATCACCTCGCGGGCGGCGGCCGAGGAGCCGAAGGTGGTCGTGGTGATGAACCGTACGGTTCCGTTCAGCCGCCCGACCGGATCGGCGCGGAAGTCGGAGTGCTGGTCGACCCCCGCCATGGCCAGCGGATGCAGCGACTGGAGCATGAGCGCGGCGAACCCGCCGGTGAGCATCCCGGTGGCCTGCCCGTGCACCCGCCACACCGGATCCCCCGGCGCGATCCCGAACAGCCCGGGATCACCGGGCGGCCCCGCGTACCGCTCCAGCTTGAGATCCCCGCCGTGCATGGTCGCCGTGAGTTCCGCCGCGATCCGTTCCCGCAGTCCCACCAGCACCTCCAGGATCCGTGTTCCTCAGCCGAGGGTACCGACCCGCCCGGCGAGCACGGCCACGAGGATGAGCAGTCCGCACAGAGGATTGGTACCGAACGCCCGCCCGCAGGCTCCGACATCCGCAGGGTCGGCCCGCCATACCTGCCATCCCAACTGCCCCGCGACCACGCACAGTCCGGGCCAGTACAGCGGCCCGAGCCCGGCCACGATCCCGAACCAGGCGAGCAGCACCACACACCCCGCGTACACGACGCCCACCACCACCCGGCTACGCCGCCCCAGCAGCACGGCGGCCGACCGCACCCCGGCCCGCACATCGGCCTCCCGGTCCTGGCAGGCGTAGATCACGTCCGTCCCCACGGCCCAGCAGATCAGCGCCCCGTACAGCACCGCGCCCCCGAGCCCGAGCCCTCCGGTGAGCAGGCCGTACACCAGCGGCACCGTCCAGTTGATGGTGATCCCCAGCCACACATGCGGCCAGTGGGTGACCCGCTTCATATACGGATACACCGCCGCGAGGGGCGCCCCGACCGCCGCCCACACCACGGCCTCCACACTCCAGAACCCCATCACCAGCGGAGCGACGGCCCCCACCACGACACACAGCACCAGTGCCCGCCCGGCCGCCAGCCGCCCGGAGGCAACGGGCCGCCCCGCCGTACGCGGCACCTGTGCGTCGAACCGCGCGTCCAACACATCGTTGAGCCCGCAGGCGGCCCCTCTCGACAGCACCCCGTACACCAGGAGCAGCAGCCCGAGCAGGCCCCCGTCCCGGGGCCCGGCGATCGCTCCCAGGGCGATCCATCCGGGCACCACCAGCAGCCAGGCCCCCACCGGCCGGTCCAGCCGCAGCAACTCCAGATACGGCCGCACCCCGGCGGGGGTCCGCCCCACCAACCGGGCGGCACGGCCTTGGGCCGGGACTTGAGTCGGGACTTGGGCCGGGGCTCGTGAGGCGACGGTCATACCGATTCACGTCCCTTTCCAGGGGGATTGCATGCCGATCGGTCCAACCTAGCCCCGGCTAGGTGGTGCCTTCAAATGATCTCGAGCAGTGGATCATGGTCGGGTGATACGTCGACATGAACTGTCGCATGCCGAGTGAGAGTTCGTCCGGCCGCTGCTGCCCAAGTCGTTGCGGGGCAGGAAGCGTCTGGACGACCGCACCGTGCTCAACGGGATCGTGTGGAAGTTCCGTACCGGGACGGCTTGGCGGGACGTCCCTGAGCGGTACGGTGCGTGGGCCACGCTGCACACCCGGTTTCGCCGGTGGGCCCTGGACGGCACGTTCGAGCGGATGCTCCAGGCCGCCCAGGCAAGGGCGGACTCGACCGGCGGCATTGACTGGCTTGTGTCGATCGACTCAACCGTGGTCCGTGCCCACCAGCACGCTGCCGGGGCCCGAAAAGGGGGCTCCGTAACCGGGGGCTCGGTCGGTCCCGAGGTGGCCTGACCAGCAAGATTCACCTGGCCTGCGATGCCCTGGGGCGCCCGCTCGCCTTCACTGTCACAGGCGGGAACACCAACGACTGCACCCAGTTCACCGCCGTGATGGACGCGATACGGGTACCCCGCCCCGGTCCGGGACGGCCCCGTGTCCGGCCCGACCACGTCATCGGCGACACGGGCTACAGCTCGCGAGCGATCCGGGCTTGGCTCAAGCGGCGGGGTATCGGCCACACCATCCCGGAACGGTCCGACCGGATCCGCAAGGGCCCGGGGCGGCGGCTTCGGCAAGACCGCCTTCGCCATCGACTGGCAGGCCAAACAGGCCGTCTGCCCGACAGGTGCCACGAGCAGGTACTGGACAGAAGGCGTGGACAACAACGGCCGGGACGCGATCCGCATCCGCTTCGCGACCGCCACCTGCGCACCTTGCCCCGTCCGCGATCAGTGCACTCGCTCCACCCAGTACGGACGGCAGTTGACCGTCCGCCCACAGGACCGGGACGCGGTGCTCGAACGCGTCCGCGCCGAGCAGTCCACGGACGAATGGAAGCAACGCTACGCGGCCCGAGCAGGGGTGGAAGGCACCATCCACCAGGCTGTCGCGACTGCCGGAGTCCGCCGGACCCGCTACGTCGGATTGGCCAAGACTCACCTCGCGCATGTGCTCACAGCAACCGCTGTCAACCTGATCCGCCTCGATGCCTGGTGGAACGAAATCCCACTCGCCCGCACCCGTACGTCCCGACTGGCCGCCCTCGACCTTGCAGCATGAAATCAATTGGGCAACAGGGTCATCGAGACCTTCTACAACTGCCGTCGTCTACGCAAACACGAGGTCCACGGCTACCTCACCCCAGCCGAAACCCGACAACTACATGAACACGCCTTGGCGGCATAAAGATCGAGTGTCCGAGATCACGGGGAAACTTCAGTTCAGGGCGCACCCACGAGGCGGTCCAGCGATGGCGCCAGAACCGGGGCAAGCGCATCGGCGTACGCCTCCGAGAGGTGGCTGTCGTCGCGGTAGACGGCGGTGTCGGCGACGACTACGGGGCAAATGCCGGTGCGGGGGGCGCAGAGCCAGGGGGTGGGGTCGATGACTGTGGTGGCCGTTGTGGATGCGGCGGTGCGGAGGGCGATACCGCGGGCCGCGTTGCGGGTCGTGTCCGGCAAGTGGTTCGCGCAGGCGCGTAGTTGCAGGGAGTTCCTGGCGGCGCAGTCGATCGGGTCGCCCTTGGGCCATGGGGTGTCGAGCAGGGCGGCGACCCGGACGCCGGAGGTACCCAGGTTGCGGAAGGTGCTCTCGAAGCCGGTGGTCCACTGGTGGAGGGGGTCGGCGGCGGGGCGGGCCGGGTCTCCGGCGTCCGAGGAGGAGACGACGACCAGGTCGGGGCGCAGGGTCTTGATCCTTGCCATGGCGTTGGAGCGCCAGGTGTCGCAGGCGGTGTACGGCTTGTGGCCGCTGACGATGGTCAAGTCGGCGACCTTGCAGGAGGCCTTCGTCAGCGAGACCAGCTTCCAGCCGCGTGTGGTTGCGAGCCGTTGCAGGGCCGGGAACCACTGGGCCGCGTGGGAGTCGCCGAAAAGGACGACCGTACGGGAGGAAGTCCGGTCGCCGTAGACGCAGGGCCGGGTACCGGTGGCGGCGTAGTCGACGTGGCAGCCGTCCCGGTAGACCGCGGAGCGGGAAGACTTCACCTTCGGCAGGGGCGGGGCGAGGTTGCTCGGCAGGGCGGTGGGGGACGACGCCAGGAGTTCGGTGAGACGCGCCTGCGGGGCCGGTGCGTCGGAGAGAGCCTGCGCCAGCGCGGGCGCAGGGTCGCCCACCTCGATCGTCGGCGGGACCGCCGTCGCCGTCAGGGACAGCGCCGAGGCGCCAGCCGACAGCGCGGCCCCGAGAACCAGGGCGCGGCAGGGGCGCCTGCGGAAGGCCCGGTGGAAGCGGACCGGGTTCTCGACGAGGCGCAGGGTCAGCCACGCCAGGCCCAGCGCCGCCGCGGACAGCCCGAGCGCGAGCGGCACGTCGGCCGTGCCGTCTGCGCGGCCCAGCGCCGCCGGGGCTATGACCAGCAGCGGCCAGTGCCACAGGTACCAGCCGTACGAGAGTCCGCCGAGCCACACCAGCGGTCGCCGCCGCAGCAGCCACCCCGCGCCGTGCGGGGTGGGCGCGCAGCTGCCGGTCAGGACGAGCGCGGTACCGGCGACCGGCAGGAGGGCGTGGTAGCCGGGGAAGGGCGTCTCGTCGTCGTACCAGACCGCTGCCAGCGTGACGCAGGCCAGGCCGAGCCAGGTCAGCGGGGCCGCGAGGGCGGCGGGCAGCCTTTCCAGCCGGCCGGTGCCCAGCGCCAGGAGCGCGCCGACACCCAGTTCCCAGGCCCGGGTAAGGGAGCCGAAGTACGCCCAGGGAGTCGAGGAGTCCGTCACGAGGACGCCCGCCGCGAACGACCCCAGGCACAGTACCCCGAGCGGCACCGCGACCAGTCGGCGCCGACCGCGGGCGACCCGCCAGGTAAGCAGCAGGAGCAGCGGCCACACCAGGTAGAACTGCTCCTCCACGGCGAGCGACCAGAAGTGCTGGAACGGCGACGGCGGGCTGTTCTGGGCGAGATAGTCCGTACCGGCCGCCGCCAGCCGGAAGTTGACCGCGTACAGCGCGCTGGCGAGGGCGTCGCCCGCGTACTCGGCGAGCCGCGCCTTCGACAGGAACAGCCACGCCCCGCCCAGCGTGACGGTGATGACCAGGGACGACGCGGGAAGCAGCCGCAGTGCCCGGCGGGCGTAGAAGGAACGGACCGACACCCGTCCGGTGGTGGCGAGTTCGCGCAGCAGCAGCGACGAGATGAGGAAGCCGGAAATCACGAAGAAGACGTCGACACCGATGTAACCGCCGCTGACCTGAGACACGCCGGCGTGGGAGAGCACCACCAGCCCAACGGCCACCGCGCGCAGCCCCTGGATGTCGAGCCGCAGGGCGTGGCCTTTGGGTGGTGCGGATCTGCCGCTCGCCGGGACGGTACATATCTCGGCGGACGTGATACTCGACATGAGGTGACTCCTCGGGGTGACTGACATGCTTCGGCTAAGAAGATCGGTCCGGCCACCGCACGGGGTTCCGCTGTTGTCGCCCCAACTTCGCCTCAGCCGCGAAGGTTCAGCCGCGTGAAACCATCGGTTCACCCTCATTCAGCCCTGTGGCAAGAGACATCGAGCCCTTTGAGCGTTGCCACTCCAGGGTGAGGAACGCCGCAGTGATGGAGGACATTCGATTCGGGCTACACCGGGCCCTGCGGGACTCCTTGACTCACGGTGGTTTCCTCGGTGAGGCGGCGGGTCATGAGGTCGGTCATGGCGAGGTGGATCACGGCTTCGGAGCGGGTGGGCAGGGCTTCGTAGTCGCGGGCCAGGCGGCGGTGAAACATCAGCCATCCGTAGGTTCGCTCGACGGCCCACCGCTTCGGGATGGGGGTGAAGCCCCTGGTTCCGGGCTTGCATTGGGTGATTTCCATGTCGATACCCAGGGCCGCGGCGTGCTCGACCAGGTGCTGGCGGTACCCGCCGTCGACCCAGACCTTTCGGATCGTGGGGTGTTCGGCAGCCACCGTATCGATCAGGCTGGTGCCGACGACGGAGTCCTGGACGCTCGCAGCCGTGACCAGGAGTGTCGGCCGCCCATGTCCGCTTGGCCGCGCGGGGCCCGGACGTCACCGAGCGGACGGCTTGGCGGTGGCTCGCGGTCGGCACCGAACCGGAGACGCGCGGGCCCGCCCCCGTACGTGCCCCGGTCCGTCAGGGTGTCACGGCTTGCGGGCGAGGCCGCCGTGCTCGCCGATGGGTTCCGGGGTGGGGGAAGTGGGGTCCGGGCGCCAGAAGGGAACCGACACGACCCCGGGGTCCAAAAGTTCCAGGCCGTCGAAGAACGCCGCGATTTCGTCGACGGGGCGCAGGAAGTACGGTACGGCGCCGGTTTCGTTGTACGCGTCCTGGGCGTGTTCGTAGTCGGCGTCGGTGCCCCGTGAGCCGTCGTTGATGGAGAGGTAGCTGCCGGACGGCAGTCCGTCCATCAGGCGGGTGACAGTGTCGTGCGCGTGGTCGTAGTCGGCGACGTGGCCCAGGATGTTGCTGAGAATCAGGGCTGTGGGGCGGGTGAGGTCCAGCGTCTCGGCGGCGGCCGCCAGGATGCGATCAGGGTCGGACAGGTTGGCGTCGACGTAGGCGGTCGCCCCCTCGGGGGTGGAGGTGAGCAAGGCGCGGGCGTGCGCGAGGACCAACGGGTCGTGGTCGACGTAGACGATCCTGGTCTCGGGGGCGAGCCGCTGGGCGACCTCATGGGTGTTGTTCACGGTCGGCAGGCCGGTCCCGACGTCCAGGAACTGCCGGATGCCCTTCTCGGTGACCAGGTAGGTGAGGGTGCGGCGCAGGAAGGCGCGGCTGCTGCGGGCGATGGTGACGATGCCGGGGAAGACGGCGCTGTATGCGTCGCCGGCTTCCTCGTCAACGGGGTAGTTGTCTTTCCCACCCAGCCAGTAGTTCCAGATCCGGGCCGAGTGCGGCACCGACGTATCGATCTTCTGATGCACCGCCGGTCCGGGCGACGTGGCGTGGTCGGTCATGGGTACCGTCCGTCTTTCAACCGAGGCGTGAACTGTCAACGCACAACCTACGTCCCAACAACATGGATACGTACATCAGTTCACGTCTCCGGTGGGCTCGATCAGCGCTGATTCCCCGAACAGGTCTCCACCCGGCCGGTATGAGAGCCCACACTGGCAGCCTCGCGGCCGGCCCGATCCATGTGGACTGGGTCCCGCCCGGTCCGCCGTCGCTGACGGCGTCACAGCCACCATGGTCCTCGCACTCGAGTCCGCAGTCCGGCCGTCCTGCTGACAGGTGGGTTCCTCGCTGCCGAACAGGCCGTTATGCGGTCTGCCAACCTGTCGAAGCGCCCAGGTGTCTCACGGCGGCTCTACGCACTGGCAGCGTGATCTGCGGCGCGGTCCCGGTGCACACGCGTGAGGCGTCCTCTGCGTAGGTCACGTCTCGGACGTGGTCCAGGGCTTCCATCGACCAGTGCTCCTGCACGAGTTGAGCCAGTTGGGCGGGGGTGGCCTGCTCGGGTATGACGGAAGCTAGAGCCCGGGTAAGCAAAGGGTCGAGTGGCCGGGGTCGGCGCCGGCCTGTCAGCGCGGGTGCACGTGCCGGCCGGACCCAGCACCCCCGGACGCAGGTGTACTTCACCCAGAGGTGACGCTTTCGCCGCAAGTAGCAACCACCGCAAGGAAGTTCGAGTCGCCATTCGCCCGGTTTGGTCAGCAGCTGGCTGGTAGTCTCCGGGCCCATTGAGAACAGATCTCCAGACCATCCCGGCCGGATGCGCCGGGCAGAGGGGGACTCATGCTTCTGAGAAGGCTGGCCACCACAGGGGCGGTCATCGGGCTTGCGGTGGGCCTGAGCAACACGCCGGCAAGCGCGGTCCCGCGATCCAGCGTCTTCGTGAATCAAGCCCAGCCAGTGAAGTGCCTGGACTTCCGCGCCGACTACGGTCCGTACACCTTCGGCTGCAACTACGGTGACTACCAGACGTGGTACTGGAACGACGACTATGAGTACACAGCGCTCCGCCAGAAGGCGACCGGGCTGTGCCTCACGCTGCGCAACGGCCAACTGACCATGAAGCCCTGTGCCGCCGCGGACCAGGCAGCATTCTGGAACGTCACCAATAGCCCGTCCGGTGCCCTGATCAAGAACGCCGTCAGCCACAAATGTCTCGCACGAACGGCGACGGTGAACGACCTCGTCTCCACCGCGACGTGCACCGGAGGCAGCTCCCAGCGCTGGTTCATCTCGACTCCCAAGTAGCCCAAATAACATGCCGGAACGAAGGGCAGCGGAGCGCCACCCCGACCGACCACGGGGCACCGCACCTGGTGCGTTACAACGAGTCGGCCGACATCAGCCACAGCGAACTGCGCATCATCAGCCGGGGGACCAAACCCATGCGCTACTCCAACAAATGGTGCTCCTCATCCCGCCCGTCGCCGACGCAACAGCCGAAACCGCGCTGCAGCGGCTCAACGTGGCCTTCGGCGCTACGTGCGTGTGAAGTTCCCCCCGATGTCAGGACAGCTTGATACTGGGACGTATGGGTCCCGGAGGAAGCAGTCCAGGTAGTGAGTAAGAAGAGCAACACGAGCAAGCGGTACACGGCGGAGTTCAAGAAGGACGCCGTCGATCTCGTCCGTTCCTCCGGGCGGACGGTGACGGAGGTCGCGCGAGAGCTCGGGGTGAGTTCCGAGGGCCTGCGGGGCTGGGTCAGGCAGGCCGGGATCGATCGGGGCGAGGGGCCGGCCGGGGTGTTGACCACCGCTGAGCGGGAGGAACTGGTCCGGCTGCGACGCAAGGTCCGCGAGCAGGAACAGACGATCGAGGTGCTGGGAAAAGCGACCGCCTTCTTCGCGCAGCAGAAGACGAAGTAGCCGCGCGCTACCGGTTCATCGACGCGGAGAAGGCATCCGAGGACAATCCCGGCGGCTACGGCGTGAGTCTGCTGTGCCGGGCGTTGAAGGTGGCGCGATCGGCGTATTACGTCTGGCTTGCCGCGCGGCCCGCCGCCGAGGTGCGCCAGGCGGCCGAGGACGAGCTCGCCGGGGAGATCCGGCAGATCCACGCCGATTCCCGTGGGGCTTACGGGGCCCCGCGGGTGACCGCGAAACTGCGACGCGGGGGCAGGCGGATCAATCGGAAGAAGGTCGAGCGGATCATGCGGGAGCGCGACATCCGCGGGATCACCCGCCGCAAGCGCCGCAGCCTGACCAAGGCCGACACCAAGGCGGCCCCGTCGCCGGACCTGGTCGGGAGGGACTTCACCGCCGCCGAGCCCGGCACGAAGCTGGTCTCGGACATCACATATCTGCCCACACTCGCCGGTTGGTGGCATCTGGCGACGGTCATCGACCTGGCGACCCGCGAAGTCATCGGGTACGCGATGGCCGACCACCATCGCGCCGAACTTGTTGTCGACGCCCTGAAGATGGCCGCCGGCCGCAGCGCCCTGAGGAAGGACTGCATCGCACACTCGGATCGCGGATCGGAGTACACGTCGAGTGAATACCGCAAGCTGATAAGGGAGTTGAAGCTGAGCCAGAGCATGGGACGAACCGGGTCATGTTACGATATCGCCGCAGCCGAAAGCTTTTTCGGTTTACTGAAAGCGGAGATCGGGACCACCGTCTGGGAGTCCCACGAGGCTGCTCGCGCGGACGTCTTCCGCTTTATCGAGGTCGAGTACAACCGAACCCGTCTGCGCAAGCATCCAATCTACGGCTACGTCACCCCGATCGAGACCAGGGCCCTGGCGGCCCAAGATCTCACCCACGCAGCGTAAACATTCGCTGTCCGTGATCGTGGGGGAACTTCACCTCGAGACTGAGCCCATGGAGCCAGACATGGAGCTTCCTGGGTTCGGTGGTGTCCGATGGGAGCTTGAAGCTCACAGCGACGGCGAGTTCGGCAACCCCCAGGCGTACTGCGTAGAAGTCACGCTGAGCAACGGGACCGCTTCAGGAGCAAGTGGACCTCTGTGGAAGAGATGAAGGCCGCGGACGCGCACATGAGTCCGTTGTTCCGTTAAATGCCGCAGAGCCCCGCCGGAGCAATCCGGCAGGGCGTCGTCGTCTCACGCGCTCTCACACAGGTCTCACCAACTGTGCGGACTCCCCCGGACTGGGAGGCCCTGAACTGGCATTACGCGCCTGTCCTGGATCGGCTGGACGCCCCTGAACGGTCGTTACGACCTGTGCCGGGTGGGACCGTCAAAGCTCAAGGACAGCGGTCACCACCCCGCGCGGCCCCGGCGCCCTCATCGGCTACGACAAGACCTACGTCTCCGCGATCGAACTCCGGCCATGCCGCCCTGGAGGGGCCCATGCTTCCGACGGCATCTGCATCCGGTCACGGATAGCGAGAGGGTGCTGGAGCTGTACGACGCCCCTCCCGCCGACGGCCGGGTGATATGCGTCGACGAGTTCGCCCCGCTCAACCTGATGCCGCGCAAGGGCAAGGCCTGGCGGCCCCGGCGTTCACCCCGCCGTCCGAGGGCCACCTACAACCGGTACGACGGCGTGATGCACATGCTCGCCGCGCTCGACCTGGGCACGGGGAAGATGTACTACCGCATCCGGCAGCGCAAGCGGTGGCGGGAGTTCCCGGGCCTGCTCAAGGCCCTGCACGTCCGCTGACCCAGGGAGAAGCTGTACATCGTCCGAGTAGCGGTGTCGCCTGACGGTGCGTTGGGGAATGCGAACGGCGTGTCCAAGATCGTGTCCGGGCCTGCATGCGGCGGTCGCGAGGCCCCAGCGGACTACCTGTCCTTGCTGGGAGCGGAGGGGTCTCAGCGCAGCCGGCGCGCGCGCAGCACCAGGTCGTCGGTGTGGTGCGCGCCGGCACCGCCGTCGGGTGCCACGCGTGACCGCTGCTCGTCCACCTCCACCTCCCAGTCGTCGTTGAGCAAAGCGGCGACCATCGGGGGCCAGACGTAGTCGGCCGGGTCGCAGCCGCTGTCGTGCGCCTGCCGGGTGTCCATCCCCGCGTGGTGTACGAGCAGCAGCACGCCGCCGGGCGCGACGGCCGCGAGCAGCGCTCGCTCCGCCGCGGCGTCGGGGGTGCGCAGCAGTGCCGGGTACTGCGCGTTGACCAGGTCGAAGGAGGCCGACGGGAGCGCCGCCTCCGTCAGCGCGGCGTGTACCCAGCGAACGGCGACGCCAGCGTCCCGCGCGTGACCGACCGCCCGCTCCAGCGCGACGCCCGAGACCTCGAGCGCGGTCACGTCCCAGCCGCCGCGTGCGAGCCAGACGGCGTCTGCGCCCTCGCCGCAGCCGACGTCGAGCACCCGCCCGGGTGTGAGCCCGGCAACCTCAATCACGAGCGCACCGTTGGGCTGTCCGCTCCACAGCTGTTGTCGGTCGGCGTACCGGTTGTCCCACTCCGCCCGCACTGCGGGGTCTCCGACGTATCCGTCGGCGGGCGAGGGGGTGTCGGACGCGGGCGATCCTGCTGCGATGTTGTCGGTCACGGGCCCACCTTCGCCCTTCACCTCCTGGCCACGCCACTCCTGTTGCCGGTCCGGCAAATCGGCGTCCGAGGGGCGAGGAACAACCGAGCATGGTCTCCGTCAGCCCCACCAGAGCACGACAAGCACACGCCACTCCGCTGCTCTCCGAATAGAAGGCTCGCAAGGCCTCGAAGTGCTGGGCCAGGTACCTTCTCGGGCCGCAGACGATCTCCTGGGCGCCGTGCCCGATCGCGCCCGCGGCTTCCGTCTCGTCCTCCGGCAAGCTGGCAAGGACCGCTGGGAAGTCGATCCGAGCGAACAGGTCCGAGATATAGGCGGCTTGAGGCGTGGTCAGGACAGTGGGAGCCGCGGCGGAAGCAGGAGCGTCCAGGCCGGCGACGGCAAACCCATCCACGCGAAGCCCTTCGGCGCGCTGCAGGAGCACCGCCTGATCCGCATCGACACCCGCACCTCTGCGGTCGCGGGCCAAGAGGTCAAGGTCACCGCCGCCGGGAAGCTGATGCTGGACATCCAGAAGCCTTCCCGTACCCAGGCAGCGTCACCGGGCAAGGTGCTCGCGCCCGGCAACGCGGGCGGGAGGCGCCGGTGAACGAATTCGCCCCGAACGACCTGGTCCTCGTCTCTCCACGGCACCTGGCCGGGGGCGGGACCAACAAGCTCAACGATCCGATCGGCCCGAAACGGCTGGCCCTTTGGCACAGCCCACTCGTCCGCCACCGATCGAGTCCGGGGAACAGGTCACTGAACTCCCGTATGAACGAGGTCGCTTCGCGTGGCCACGCCTGCTCCCGGCGAGTGAAGTTCACTTGCCATCCCGTGATCGACATGGCGTATCCCGCGGACAGCTCAACAGCGCATAACCGAAGTTTGATGGTTCTCCAGACATTCAGATGTGTCTCGCGCCGTTGATCACTTGCCTGGTACCACCTCACTGGTGAGGATCAGCAGGTGCTTACAGCTGTGCCAGACGGGCGCGCGGGAATCAACGCCGCCCTGGTGAAGCGGTTGATCACCGCCCAGTTCCCTCAGTGGAGCCGTCTGCCCGTGGTCCCGGTGCCGGTGGACGGCTGGGACAACCGCACCTACCGCCTCGGTGACGAGATGACGGTCCGCCTGCCCACCGCAGTCGGCTACGCCCCTGCGGTCAGCAAGGAATGCGACTGGCTGCCTCGCCTGGCCCCCGCGCTGCCGGTGGCTGTCCCCACCGTCCTGGCCAAGGGAGCCCCCGGCGCGGGATACCCCTACCCCTGGTCCGTGCGTGGCTGGCTGCCCGGCGAGACGGCTTCTCCCGAACGCATCGACGGCATGACCCAGTTCGCCACCAGTGTCGCCGGATTCATCCTCGCCCTTCAGCGCTGTGACTCCAAGGGTGGTCCTCTCGCCGGGGCGCATAGCGGGTATCGCGGCACGTCACCCGCCCACTACGACGACGAGACGCGTCGCTGCATCACCGCCCTGAGCGGCCGGATCGACACCGCGAGGGCCACCGAGACCTGGCAAGCGGCACTCGAGGCCCAATGGCGTGCAACGCCGTTGTGGTTCCACGGCGACATGGGCGGCAACAATCTGCTTGTCACCGGCGGCAAGCTGTCGGCCGTCATCGACTTCGGCACCTCGGGCATCGGCGACCCCGCCTGCGATCTCGTGATCGCGTGGACGATGCTCCGCGAGGAAAGCCGCGAGGCATTCCGGCACACAGTGGGCCAGGATGACGGCACCTGGGCCAGGGGCTGGGCGCTGTGGAAGTCCCTGCTGACGTTGACCCAGTGCTCCGATCCCAGGGACGGGCGAGTCGCCATCCATCTCGATGTGATCGACACGGTCCTGGCCGACCACGAACGCTTCGCGTAACCCGGACCGACGCCGGCGCACTCCCCCACCGCCGACCATCTCGTCGCCTATGCCGGTCTCGCCCCGCTACCCGCAGTTCAGGCTCTTCGATCCGCGGCGAACAGCCGTCCCGGAGGGAAGCGCTCCGCGCATCACGTACACCACGACGACGATGTCGACGACGGCCAGAGCAACGCTGACGGCCGGCCGCCCCCGCTCCCACACCGCCGCGGCTAGCTTGCAGGCAGCAGCAGCTCCGTTACCTCCTTACGAATCCCAAGCGGCACAGTCCACCGCGTCCGCAGGGGGCCACAGCGCGGACCTCGTGTCTGAGGGATCTGCTCACGGGCATCCACCCCGGCCTGGAACGCGCCGTGGATCCCACGACGAAGTCCGGACTCATCCTGCCGGGCCGCTACGTCACCGCGAGCGAGATCCGGCGCGCCGGAACCACCCGCATCGCTGGCTACCTGGGCAGGCACGGTGTCAGCAAGCAGTCCGTGGCGCAGGCCCTGGCGGACGCCGCCGTGAACTCCGCACAGGCCCACCGCGTCGCGCCTCCCGGCGAACGGCGCACCGCCGAACTCATCCGCGAACTCGCCGACGAGCCGGCGGCTGGCAAGGCCCGCCTCAAGGCACTGGAAGACGAGATCGAACAGCTGGTCACCGCCCACCCTGACGGGGCCCTCATCCGCAGCCTGGCGGGAAGGGGGCTGGTCTCCCGGGCGACGGCGGCTGAGGCTCAACCGTCCCCTCGGGTGGGACGTCCCACTTTCTCCCGGAAACGCATGGGACGGAATCTTTGTCCGACGGCTAGGAAACGCTGAGCGACACAGGGTCTCACTCAGCCGATCCTGAAGACGCCCTCATAGGAGAGTCCATGAATCGCACGATCCAGCGCAGCCTAGTGGCCGCGATTGCGGCGATCGCGGTGTTGCCCGCTGCAGTCGTTTCCGCCGACACCGCCGCCGCGCAGCAGCGGCACACGGCGCCTCACCAGCAGATGCCCCACCGACGCGCAGCCCCGCCCCAGCTGTGGGCGCCCAGCCACTCCACGACCCGGCCCGTTACCTGCACCGGCTACGTCCAAGGCCGTGTGGTAACCCGCCACATGCCGCTCAGGATCCGCTCCGGCCCGGGCACGGGCTACCGGGTCATCGGCTCGCTGCGTCCCGCCAGCACGGTCCACATCCCCTGCAAGAAGTACGGGCGCAACGTCCGCGGCAACCACCGCTGGTACAAGCTCTCCCACAGCAAGGGCTACGTCTCCGCCCGCTACGTCCGCGTCGTGAGCGCCGTCCCCTGGTGCTGAGCCGCTGTGCCCGCCCGTCCCGCTCACGGGGCGGGCGGGCCCGTTCCACGAAGCTCACGAGCAAGCGAGGAGACCCCCATGTCCCTTTCCCTTCCATCCAGTCCGGGCCGCAGAGCCGTCCTCGGCTTTGGAGCTGCGGTCGCACTGGCCGCCACATTCCCCGCCGGCAGGGCAGAAGCCCAGCCGAAGGCTCGGCCGGCCAGCCTGGCGCCGGCGGGCAAGCCGTGGATCCAGGGTGTACGGCTGCACCACTCCACGGTGCTGCAGTCCTTCGCCTTCGACGAGCGGCACGGCCACATGTACGCGCTCCAGGTCATGGAGGGCGGCGTCCGGCTGCCGGGCGAGCCGCGCGCGTACACCCATGCCGAGCGCGCGGCCCGCGGCGACATGTGCCTGAACCGGCTCACCATGGGCGGCGCACTCACCGGCGATATGTACCTGCTGGGCTTCGGCCACGGCAGCGCCCTCGGCGTGGAGGACACCGCCCGCCGCGCCGGCGCTCTGTGGACGGAGTGGGACGCACAGCCGGCCTCCGGCTACGGCCGCGGCATCTGCCGCTTCACCTTCACCGCGGGCCGGGTGCTGACCCGCGCCAGCCGCAGGATTGCCACGCATCGCCCGCTCCGCGGCTCCACGAATAACCAGGTGGCCCTCGACCCGGCGCACAACCGGCTGCTGCTGCGGTACAAGGTGGGCGGCATACCGCGCTACGGGGTGTACGGGCTCAAACAGTTCGCGGCCGGGAGCTTCCGGCCGGTCACCGGCTTCGCTCAGCCCGGCACCGAACTGGGTCTCCCCTTCCAGGGCATGGCGCTGTACGGCCCGTACGCCTACCAGTTGCTCGGCCACGGATACGGCGCTGACAACCCCGCCGGCTCGGCCGGCGACGTCCGTCTGTTCCGTATCGACGTGCGTACCGGCCGCGTGGTGCAGCAGGTGCTGGACCACACTGCGAGGGGGCTCTACCCGCGCGAGCCGGAGGGCCTGGCTGTGCTGCGCCGAGGCGGGCCCTGGCTGTGCCTTGGCTTCACCCAGGGCCCGCCCTCGGACCGCACCTTCTCTCTGTACTACAAGCCGATCGCCCGATGACTCCGGCCGTGCGTGTGGCCGCCCTGCCCCCAGGGCACACATCACGCGATCCGGAATGAACCGGATGCCTGATAGAAGGACTGGGAACGGCATGAAGGAGCAAGCGACGGCTCGCTGGCAGCAACTGCCCGACTCGCTCGGCCCCGACGGGCTGCTGCTGGTGGAGCGGCTGCGCGACCTCAAACAGCAGACCGGGCTGAGCCTGGCCGCGCTGGCCACACGCACCGCCCACAGCAAGTCCTCATGGCACCGTTATCTCAACGGCGTCAAGCTCCCGCCGCGTACCGCTGTCGAGGCGCTGGGGCGACTCGGGGGCACGGAGATGGCGCCGCTGGTCGCCCTGTGGGAGAACGCCTGCCGGGCCGAGACCAGACCGCTGAGCGCGGCGCCCCAGCCCCCTGCGCCGCGGCTGCCGCTCGCGGCGGCTGCCCGGGTGCGACGGCTGCGGACGGCCGTCGTGCTGGCTGTCTCCGCCACGCTGGGCGCCGTGGCCTGCGCCGTGGGTGCCCCGGCCCTGTCGGGCGGCAGCCCGGAGCGGCAAGCGGCGTCCTGCCGCAAGGAAAGCTGCCGGGGGCAGTATCCGGGCTCCTCCCGCTGCAACCGGGATGCCCGCACTGAGAGCACCGTCACCGAGGATGCCTACGCCGTACGGCTCCGGTTCAGCCCGTCCTGCGCCACCGTCTGGTCCGAGGTGGAGACGGACGCGCGCGATGGCGCCCTAGAGGTCTCGATCCGATCCGGAGCGGACGAGCTGCTCGCCTCGCAGCGGGACAGGGTGACGCACGGCAAAAGCAGCCCAATGCTACCCGCGACCAGCCCGAAGGGGGCCGAGGCGTGCGTCGAGATGGCGGACCGACTGGCCTGCACCGGGGCCGTACACCTCTCCGCGGATCTGCCGGAGGCCCGCTGACGCTCTCCTCCACCCAGCCGTGCGCATTCGGCCCCTCCTCCAGATACGCGGCGAGCTTCTCCGGGCAGCGCGGCGACAGACGGCACCGTGATCCGCTCGGCCCGCGCGAGACCAGGGCCTCGATCCCGCCGTCCCGCCACAACTGGTGCCACCGGTAGGCCGACTTCCGGCTCACCCGAAGGCGCTGGGCGACCTCCAGCGGCTTGATCTTCTGCTCGACCAACTCGGCCGCCTGCCGCCGTACGGCCTCCCGACGCTGCCGCCCTGCAGCGGTCAGCCAGCCCCCATCCGCATATCTCACACAGCACGAGATACAGCCCGCACCCCGGGCCCATCAGGCACATCGACAAAGATCACCCTGACGAGCCGAAGTCAGTAGTGGCGGTCTCGGAACCGTACTGGGACGCCCTGGCCGAGGCGGCCTTCCAGCGGCGCTTCCACCGCCCGCGCAGCTACCTCCACCCGCAAACCAGCAGCCTGGACCTCTTCCACCGACTCCTGGCAGCCCTGTTGCGTCGCCGCAGGGCAGTGATCAGCACGTTCCTGGCCCAATTGCTGGGCGTCGGCCGCACCAACTTGTCCAATCAGTTCCAGGACGGTCACCGACTCCTGGATCTGCACCAGAGCGTCGTCACCCCGTTACCCGGATCGCCCGCCCGCACCTTGGAGCGGATACAAGCACGCTTGACGTCCCCCGAAGAGCATCCCGAAGATCAGTTCTGACAGTTATTCAATTAGAGGCCCGTGCGGTGCCTGGGTACTGGCGCTGCACCCCGGCGGAGGTGGTGCCCTTCTTCACGAAGCCCGTGTCATCAACGATCAACACGCCCTTCTCCTCGCCGAGTTGTTCGGCGATGTATGCCTGCACGTCGTCGCGTAGCTCGTCGGCGTCCCAGCGACCGGCGGACAACAGGTGCTGGAGTCCGTCCGGTGACCGGCGTACTCAGCGAGTTGCCAGCCGTTCTTGCGGCCCACCGGGCCGAGCAGCCCGCGCACGTAGTCCCGCATCCGACGCCGGGCCTCCACCCGGACGAAGCGGCTCCGGTCAGCAGGAAGAGTTCTTCGAGTTCTTGGTCCCAGGCATCCGTCGGCATGTCGTAGATCACGACAACGGACTGCTCGCAGCGCTGTCATTACATGCGGCGGGGCCACACGTTCGCGGGACAACCCCGGCAAGACCACCCCGCGACCGCCACACTCCTCGCCGCCAGGCCACCGACCAGGACAAATCTAGAGGTCCGGCTGGAGTACTAGGGGCCGTTCCCGTCCGCGCGGCCGCGGCGGAAGACACCATGGCGTCGTACCGCGCGCCGAACAGGAGATGCCCGCCCGTGATCCGTACCCACCACCGGCTCAAGGGTGGCGCCGCCCGACTCGGCGCCACGGGCCCCTGGAAACCGCCGACTCTCCCCGGGGCCCTGGGCCGGCAGCGGCCCGATCTCGCGCGCGGGAGTACCTCAGTGCGCGCCGGACTGCGGCGCCAAGAGGCGCTGATGTCATGCCTCGAACTTCGTCAGAACGGAGCGATCTCCGTCTGAGCGGAGCGGCAAGTTGGTTTTTTCCTGCCTGTGCCGGAACCCCTGCACTCGGTGTACTGGCCCATTTCTCTCTCCCCCGTGCAGAGCCGAAGGCCGGTGGTCAGCGCGCCCCATGCTCACCTTGACCATGGATCACGAACGTCGCTATGTCAGCCGCAAGGCGCGTAAAGAACTTTTGCCAATCTTGAAGCAACCAATAGACGATGCCGACTTTCTGACGTCTCGCGTCCTGCGATCGATGGGAGACACGAGATGAAACCGCATATGGCGAAGGGCAGCCGGCCTCGGTCGGCGGTCCCGGGCTGTCTGTCCGGCTGGGCTCCGGCCACAGCACTCCTCCTGGCCGTGACGACGTCCTGCACCGGCTCCGCACCGGGAAACAGTGCCGTCGCGGTCGGAAAGCCCGGCACGGCCGGAGTGGGGGATCGGCTGTTCCCAGCGCTCGGCAATGGCGGCTATGACGTGGTGCACTACGGGCTGACGCTGGATTACGTGCCCGAGACCAACCACCTGAAGGGCACGGCGGTCATCACAGCGCGGGCCACGCAGGACCTGAGCCGCTTCAACCTCGACCTGTCAGGGCTGCGGGTACGCACCACCACGGTGCAAGGAGCCAAGGCCCAAGTCGCCCGCTCGGGGGACGAGTTGCTCGTGACACCGGCGAAGACGGTGAGGAACCGCGAAATCTTCAAGACAGTCGTCACCTACGACGGCACACCGCGCACGCTCAAGAAAGACGACGGAGGCCTGGAAGGCTGGATAGAGACCGACGACGGCTCGACGGCCCTGGGTCAGCTGTCCGGCTCCATGACCTGGTTCCCGGGCAACCATCACCCGTCGGACAAGGCCACGTACGACACCACGGTCACCGTGCCCAAGGACGAGGGCGGCGACCCCTACGACGTGATCAGCAACGGTGAGCTGATCACGGAGGAGGACAAGGGCAAAACGGTGACCCGGCACTGGCGCACTGCGGAGCCCATGGCCAGCTACCTCGCACACGTCTCCGTCGGTTACTTCGAGATCCACAAGGGCTGGACGGACGATGACGTGCCCGTCTACGTCGCCATCGACCCCGACGAGGCCGAAGACTCCGCCGATGTCGCAGACCTGGTGCCCGAGATCGTCGACTGGGCCGGCAAACGTTTCGGTCCCTACCCCTTCTCCTCGACCGGTGCCATCGTCGACCACCTGCCCGGGCTCGACTACGCCCTGGAGACCCAGACCAGGCCCTACTTCGACGAGGCGCCCGAAGAGGCGCTGCTCGTGCACGAACTGGCACACCAGTGGTTCGGCAACTCCGTCACCCCGCGCAAGTGGAAGGACATGTGGCTCAGCGAGGGTCTGGCCACCTACGCGGAGTGGCTTTGGGAGGAGGAGCGGAGCAACAGGAGCACCACGGAGATCTTCGAGGACTTCTACGACGGCACGGACGCCGAGAGCGAGGGCATCTGGGCGTTCCCGCCAGCGGATCCGCCCAGCGGAGGGCGCGTCTCCGACCCGCCCGTCTACGGACGCGGTGCCATGGTCGTGCACAAGGTGCGCAGGGCCGTCGGCGACGAGACCTTCTTCGGCATCCTTCGTACCTGGACCCGGCAGCACCGGCACGGCAATGCTGACACCCGGCAGTTCATCGCCCTGTGCGAGAGCAAGTCCGGGAAGGACTTGACCGAGCTCTTCAACACCTGGCTCTTCGACAAGAAGAAGCCCTCCCGGATGTGAGGAGGGCGATCCGACGAGAGAAGGGCTCTCCCCAGGGGAAAGCCCTTCTCCAGCCTGCAGGAAGCCCTACGCAGGCGGGTACACCAGCGTGATCTCGCGTTCAGGCCGGTCTCGTCGGCATCCGGGTACATGGACACCTCACCGTCGGACCACCGCACCAGGAAGTCGTCCGGGTGGCGGTTGTCCGTGTAGTCGCCGGCGCCCAGGATGGTGGCGGGCGTCCAGAGCCGGTTGGGCTTCTTGACCTGGATCTCGCCGTGGAAACCGTTCTGGTCGATGTCCTTGTAGAGGGTCAGTTCGGCCCTCACCGCCCCGCGCCCCACACCACTCGCAATGTCTGGAAAGCCACAGCTCCAACCTCGAACTCAGCTGACAGCCCCACAACTGGTCCCGTGTACCCGACACAGGCGGCAAATGACGCGCGGGCTTCCATGCATGGTGGTGTCGGGCCCAGCCGTCAGTGGCAACAGGCCAAGGACGTTTCTGCAGGTGAAACCGGCCACCCGTACGGGTGGTTGACCGTGCAACGCCTGTCGTTGGGCGGGCTGCAACCACTAGGCGTACGACCCGAAGCTGGACGTCGACTTCACCCAGCTCCACGACGAGAAAGTTGACGCAGAGGGCTTCGGCCAGGCGGCCCGAGCCAGCTCCAGGTCCGCAGTGGAGATGATGACTCCCCCTCAGCGAAGCACGAAACCCGGCACCATGTCGTCGTCGGGGTCGACGATGAACCGGTGCTCGCCGGTCTGGTAGGCCCGGCCGGTGACCACCGGCACCACCGCCTCCCGGCCTGCCTCGTGCGTGGTCCTTCGCACCCGCGCAAGCCAGGTCGCCTCGGTGATCGAGCTGTGCGCGAGAACTTGGCCGGGCTTGAGCTGGCCGGTGGAATGCAGCGCGGCAACCCGCGAGCAGGTGCCCGACCCGCAGGGCGAACGGTCGACCTCACCGTCGGCGAACACGGTGACATTGCGCTGCCGCAGGCTGCCGTCCGGACCGATCCCCTGGTCGTCGATATAGATGACGCCGTAGATGCCGCTCAGCCTGGAGTCGAGCGGGTGCTCGGCGAAGGCGGTGGGGTTGAGGAAGCCCTTGATCTCGCGGCTCAGCTCGATCAGCGCCGTAAGCGAGGCCACACTCACGTCGAGGCCGACCGCTGCGACCGGGACGTGAGCATAAATCGCGCCGCCGAAGCTGATCCCACACCGGACCTCCCCGCGCGAGGTCGGAACCGCCACCTCGTCGTACAGGACGTAGCTGGCAACACTGACGAAATCGACGCTGACGACCCTATCGCCGTCAGTGGCCACATGGGCGCGGACCCGCCCCGAGGGCACGTCGATCACTACCTCCGTGACCCCGCTGGGATCGATCGGAACCCGGCCGCTACGCACCGCCCACGCGCCAAGAGCGATGGTGCCGTGACCGCAGGCGGTCGAAAAACCGTCCTTGTGCCAGAAGAGCACACCGAAATGGGCCCCCGCGTCGTTGGGCGGAACAATGAACCCGCCATACATATCAGCGTGACCGCGGGGCTCGGAGCACAGCAGAGCACGCAGCCCGTCGATCCCGGGATCGGAGATCGCGCTCACACGCTTGTCAGCCACGGTGTCGCCTGCGATCCCCCGCACGTCGGTGACGATCCGGAACGGCTCACCGCCGGCATGATAATCGACGGTGCGAATGTCGGTGATGGTCACGATGGGGTCCGATCCTGATACGGGACAGCGGGACGGGCCGTCAGGCCATGGGCACAGAGGGGTAGTCGGCCGACGCGGCAAAGGTCCCCTTGATCGACCGTGTGGACACCCGGCACCTCCCGAGCCAGCCTCATTGCCCGCGAGTGAACCATGTGACATGGCACAGTGCAATGGCACATCCGGGATTCTCCGCAAAGCTACCCAGCGAACGCCGACAGCCACTACCAAGAGCCCAACAAGAGCCCAAATGGGTGACGGCCGACGCCAACGGACTTCCTCGGACGGCACGGACCCGGGACGGACGCGTCACCTGCGGACCTTCCCTGGACAAGACTCCCCGGCCGGAGGGTCATCAGCCCGGCAGCCAGGCCAGCACATGGGATGCGGCCGCCCGGGGACAGCGGAGACGAGTTCACAGACGCCTGCGACCGCTGGCCGGACAGCAGGAAGTCGGTTACGCCCGTACTGTGCCGCACCAGCGGCGCCATCAGCCGCCGCCAGCGGCGCCCGTCCGGGCCGAGCCGGTCGCAGGTCTCGGTGAGGTCGTGGTAGGCGAACGCGGCGGCGTCGCCGTCCAAGGGGTGCGCGTAGGCGATCGGCGGCTGCCGCAGCGCAACGCCGCGGGCCGCTAGGCCCGGAAAGGCCGACGCGGCTGCCATGGGGTGCACGGCCGCGCAGAGGTCGTGCCAGACCTCGGAGTCGAACAGCGCCTCACCGCGCAGGCCTCCGCCGACGGTGGCGGCCTGTTCGTGGACGTGCACGGTCAGCCCGGCACGGGCCATGGTGACGGCGGCGGCCAGACCGTTCGGGCCGCTGCCGACGACGGCGACGTCGGCGCGCGTCATGCCAGCGCTTCCTCGGCAGCGAACTGCTGGCCGGCAAGCCGCCGGTACACCTCGTCGGACTCGATGAGCTCCCGGTGGGTGCCGACCGCTCGCACGCGTCCCTCCTCCATCACGATGATGCGGTCGGCTTGCACGATGGTGGACAGCCGGTGCGCGATGGCCAGCACGGCGCACTCGCGAGCGGCTTCCATCATCGCGTCGCGCAGCGCGGCCTCGGTGTCGCTGTCCAGATGCGCGGTGACCTCGTCCAGCAGGATCACCTCCGGCCGCTGCAGCAGCGTGCGGGCGATGGCGAGCCGCTGCCGCTGGCCGCCGGACAGGCCGGCGCCGCGCTCACCGAGCTCCGTGTCGAGCCCGTCGGGCAGCTCGGCGACGAAGCCCTCCAAGCTGGCGAGCCGCAGCGCGCGGGCGATGTCGGCGGCGTCGGCCCCGGGGTTCGCATACGTCAGATTCGCGCGGATCGTGCCGCGCAGCAGCGGCGTGTCCTGCTCGACATAGCCGACCAGCGACCGTAGTTCGGCGAGCCTGAGGGGGGCGGTGTCGTGGCCCGCGACCTGGATCGTGCCGGAGTTCGGCCGGTAGAAACGTTCGATGAGCTGGAACGTCGTCGTCTTGCCGGCGCCGGAAGCACCGACGATCGCGGTCAGGCCGCGGCGCGGCAGGGCGAAGGAGACGTCCCGCAGCACCGGGGCGTTGTCGTGGTAGGAGAAGCTGACGTGCTCGAAGCGGACTGCGGGCGCCGGCTCCGCTGCGGGCTCGCGTTCCTGCCGCTGCCCGGGTTCGGTGTCCACTTCCCCTTCCTCCTCCTGCGGGATCGTTCCCAGTTCCGTCACGCGCTGGACGGCGGCACGGCCCTGCTGGATCTGGCCGATCGCCAGGAAGAGCAGCACCAGCGGCGTCACCAGGTAGAAGAGGTACATCACGAACGCGGTGAGGTCGGCGGCCGGCAGTGACCCCGTGGCGACTCGGGCCATGCCCCAGGAGATGACGACGGCGAGCGTGAGCTGAGTGCCGACGTTCATCGCCGGAGTGAGCAGCGAGCTGAGCCCGGCGACCCGGATCCCGCTGCGCCGCGCCCGGTCGGCCAGCCGTGCCAGTTCCTGGGTCTCCCGTTCCTCGGCGCGTGACGCCTTGACCGTGGTGAGGGCGCCGAGCACCCGCTGCAGGCCCGAACCGAACGCGCCGATGCGCTCCCGGTTCCGCAGGGCGGCGATGCGCACTTGGCGGGCCAGCAGCAGCGCGCCGCCACTGGCCAGGCCGAGGCAGCCGACGGTGGTGAGCAGCAGTTGCCAGTCGAGCCTCGCCATCAGCACGATGCCGCCGCCCACCATGAACACGGAGGTGGCCATCTGCGCCATCGCCTGGGCGATGACCAGGCAGGCGATGGAGGTGTCGGACACGGTGCGCGCGAAGACGTCACCGTGCTCCAGACGCGAGAAGTGCGGGATCTGGCTGCGCAGCAGGCGACCGCCGAGGGTGCGCCGGGCGTCGAAGACGATGTTCTCGCCGGCCCGGCCGATCGCGTAGGCATGTCCGGCGCTCAGGCCGGCGTCGGTGAGGAAGAACAGCACGATGAACGTGATGGGCCAGGCGATCGTCTTCTCCAGGGCCACGGCTTCGATCAGCCGGCCCAGCATCCAGGGCTGGGCGAGCTTGGCCGCCGCTCCAGCCAGGCCCATGCCCAAGCCGAGGACCAGCAGAACCCAGTGGCGGCGGACCGTCTCCCGGAGGTTCATGCCGGCTTGAGGTAGGACGCGACGAACAGGCCGGACGCGGGAACGTAGTCGGTCCGCTGCCAGTCGCTGTAGTGGCCCTCGGGCCGCAACCCGGAGTCCTGGGCGTAGAGATCCACCTCGTCCGGCGTGAGCAGGCGCGTGGTCTCGGTGCCGATGCGGTGGGTGCCGTCCGCCTCGAACAACAGGGTGGACACCTGCCAGATCCGGTTGTCCGCCAGGAGCGTGGCGTGCATTTGGATGCCGGTGTCCGGCTCCGGATAGGGCACGAACATCGTGGAGTGCGCCAGCCCCTGGTGCAGGATCACGACGCCGGGACGGTTGTGCGTCTCGATCAGCAGCCGGCCACCGGGGCGCAGGTGTTCGGCCGCGCGGGCGATGACTTCCCGCTGTCCCTCGGGGTCGAGGATCAGCGAGAGCGTGGAGCAGACGCAGTAGACGAGGCCGTACCGCCGCTCGGCGCGCCAGGTCCTGATGTCGCCGAGCTGTGCGGTCACCTCGCCCTCGTCGGCCTTCTTCTCCAGAGCCGCCAGCATCTCCTGCGAGGAGTCCACACCGGTGATCGGGCCGACCCGGTGCGACAGCGGCAACGCGATGCGGCCGGTGCCGACGCCGAGCTCCAGCGTGCCCCAATCCGGGTTGGGGTGGAATCCGGCCACGGCGTCGACGGTGGCCCGCGTGAGCGCGTCGTTCTGGAAAATCCGGTCGTACCAGCCCGCGAACTGCCTGCCGTAGCCGATATCCGTGATCGTCATGAGTTCTCCGTTTCTGTGGTCGCGGCGTGCCGGGATGGCGCGTCCACGCGGTTCATGCGGCGAGGGCGGCGGTGGGCCGGGGCGTGGCGGCCAGCTCGCGCCGACGCTGTGACAGCACGTAGTGGATCGCCGGATGCGTGGCGCCGAAGGCGAGAACGAACCGGTTGAGCCCCATGAACTCGCCGATGCCGAGGTGGAACGACGTCATCGTGGCGAGGTAGGCGCGGGCGGCGGGTTTGGGGAGCACGTAGACGAGGGGGAAGCCGCACTCGATGGCGATCGTGCCCCAGCACAGTGCCTTGGAGATCACCGGGTAGCGGGTGAGGAGCTGGTGGGCGCGCGGGTCCCCGTAGTTCTTTGTCCGCAGCACCCCGGCCACAGCGTCTCCCTTCAGCCAGACCGGGGAGACGGCCTTCACCAGCCCGGAGGCGACGTAGGACAGCGAGGTCTCCAGCGCCAGCGTCCGCATGGCGAGGTCGTCGGCCTGCTCGCGTTCGCGGATCAGCCCGGTGGAGGCCATCGTGACGTTGATGACCTGCTGCAGTTGGTCGGCGCCGTCGCGGCCGAACGGAATGAAGGTGGACTGCGCGCTTTGCAGGGCGGCCAGCGTCGCGCCGCCTGCGATCCGCAGCGGCCGGTTCCTGGGCCACAGGAAGGTGGCCGCCGACACCGCGGCCTGCGTGCCGAAGACCGCGTAGGGGAACGCCCTGGACGCCAACGCGCGGTTCACCTTGGGGTATCGCTTCGCGAGCCACGGATGGAAGGCCTCGACCTGACTTCCCAGCAGGTCGCCTTTCACGAACCGCTTGTGCTGGCTGAGTGTCTCCAGCGCTGCGACGAACGTTCCGGCGGAGGCGATGCGGCGTGCTGTGGTGGGTGGGTCCAGCGGGGCGAGGGACGAGGCCACCCGGATCAGGCGACGGAACACGGGGTCTCCTTCGGCGGTGTTGCGGTGGGAATGAGGTGCCGGGGACAGGACGGTGCCTGTCCCCGGCCGCCGGCGGTCCCGGCTGGGTGAGGTCAGCGGTACTCGGTTCGCAGCTGGGCGTCAGTAGTTGTTGCGGTCGACGTAGTTGGCGATGTTCGCCGCCAGCATCCCCGTCGCGACGGCGAAGACCTCGGCGACGAGGACGGTGGTCGGGGTGGCCATCACGGGGTCCGCGGGGGTGTCCAGACGGGCGGCGTCGGTCTCCGAGAGCATCCCCGGAGCGATGTCGGTCAGGGACTGGTTGGCGAACTGGGCAACGAGAGACATCTGGTCCCTTTCTTCGTGATCCTTGTGGCGGATCTCTTGGTGGTCTTTTCCGATGGAGCAGTGACTGCTCCCCAGCGGGGCGTGACGCCCATTTCGGCTGGGGGTTCCGCTCTCACGCGCGAACACGGCGGCGTGAGGGCGAAACTTCCGGCCGATGCGGTCTTACCGTGCGGCTGCGTTCGCAGGCAGCGGGTCGCGGAGGGGAAGGTGCTCGGAGGCGAACAGGGGCTCCACCGCGTGTTGTTCGCGCTCGGGGTGGGCGCGCAGCAGCATGAACTGGGTGTGGTCGGCGCCCGGTTCATGCGGGATCCGGGTGGTCAGGTAGCCCTGGAGGATTCGGTAGCCGGGGCTGGAGACGATCCGGCCCATGTCCGCCGACGACTCGTTGGCCGCCTTGATGATGACCTGGAGCGCGTCAAAGAGGACCTTCGGGGCGCGGTTGCCCGCGTTCCAGGCCACGGCGTACCAGGGCCGGTCCGGGGTCACCTCGATCTCCCTCCAGGGGGCCGCCGTGCCGCCGGTGATGTCCCGGTAGAGCAGGTGCGAGTCCGACACCCCGGGATTGGGGCCGAAGAACCTCCAGTTGGGTGCCCGGAAGAGGCGCAGGGGGCCCTTCGCGAGCAGGTGGTCGAACCTGCTGTCGGGAAGCTGGCCGGCGGCGGTGCTGACCAGCCACGCCGCGAGCCCGGTGGATACCGCTGTGTACACGGCACGCTGCCCGTTCATGCCCTGCTCCCGGGGACGATCAGCTCGGCGAGGGTCTTCGCGTGTGTCTCCTCCGCGACGACTCCCATGTGGTCGGCGTCCTCACACACGTGGTGCCAGGAATATTCCGACAGCTCCAGCATCCGTTCCTGCGACGTGCGGTGCTTCACGGCACTGCGCGTGCCCTGCAGCGCCGTCACCACGTGCAGCGGGACGGTCAGTCTCTCGACGGGAGGGTAGGCGCGCGCCGCCATGTACTCGCGGTACGCGGTGGCCCACACGCTCGGCATGGCGTGGTACGCGGTGAGGCTTTCCTTGATGGCCTCGGAGTAGTGCTCGCGAGCCGGGGTCATCGGACGCAGGACGTTGAGCCCGGAGGCCGCCCACAGGCATTCCAGCAGCAGCCGCTGCCGCGTCCACCAGTCGGGTAGCTCGCCGAGGCTGGCCTGCAGGTCGGCGATGATCGTGGGATCCACCATCACCACGTGGGACAACCCCGCGTCGCCGCGCGACTCGGCGTACACGGCGGCCAGGTAGCCGCCGATGGAGTGCCCGACCATCACGACGGGCAGCCCGTCGAGGTAGCGCTCACGCAGCTCGTCGACGATCCGGAGCTGTTCTTCCAAGGTGGCCTCGGGCCGCGGGCTGCTGAGCCCGTGGCCCGGCCGGTTGTAGCCCACGCAGGCCGCGTTCTCGGGCAGGTGCTGGCGCACCCAGGTCCACTGCTCGTGCGGAAGGCCAAGACCGTTGAAGAAGATCACACCGAATTCGGCGTCCGGCGGTCGCCGGTGATCGATCTCGACCACACTGCCATCGGCGCGAGTCATCGTGGAAAACGCCGCCATCCGTCGGCGCTTCCCGAGAAACCGCGTCCGCGCACCGGTCGCCCAACTGCCGACGCACAGCGCCGCCACGCCGATGGCGAACTTCCGTTCGATCGACATCGTCCTCACTACTGGCACGCCCATCTTCGCTCCTCTTGCGTCCCAAGAGCCGGTCATGACCCCGCCAGACGGCAGTCGCACCGGAAGGCGGGGCATCCCGGTCACCGGTGCGTCAGCCGACCGGGCTGGGCCCGTATGCATGGGCCCGCTGTGTGTATCGCCGTGCCGTAGAGACGGTTTGGCCGGCCGGGCACCACAGAGACTGCTGACCGCCGGCGGGCCGAAGCAACGGCAACCGGCTGTCCCGGACAGACGCGGGCTGTCCGGGCTGGTCAGGGCCTTGCCCGGATTGCGTCTCGGACAGCGGGGCATGGCGGAATCCACCATTGTCCCGCGCGTCATGACCACAGCAAGATGACGCCATGGGGAACCCGGGGGAGTTGTCGCTGTACGAAGCCCGAGACACTGCCGGCTTTATCGAGTCGATGCAGCAGCTCAAGGAACGTTCGGGGCTGACGTATCGCGAATTGGAGGAGCGGGCCGCCCGAAGCGGTGACGTGCTGGCGCGCAGCACGCTGGCCGACACACTGCGACGGACAAGCCTGCCGTCGCCCGACGCACTGGCCGCGTTCGTCCGCGCCTGCGGGGACGAACAGCGGGTCGGCGCCTGGCTGGACGCCAGGGACCGGATCGCCGCAGATATCGCTGCCGTGCCCGCCACGACGCCCGACCTCGAAGCAGAAGCTCAACGGCAGACCGAAGAATCCACGGGCTCGCGGCCACGCCGGACCAAGGGCCGCACAGTCGCGCTCGCGCTCATGGTCCCGCTGCTCGCCCTGATCGCCTGGGGGTTACTCCCCGACAACTCCGATGATCCGGGCGCACCGGACACCGTTTCCCGGACTCCCGCCGACGGCTGGGTCACCATCCGCCCCGCCCGTACACCCGGCCTCTGCCTGACCGACGGACACGACCGGGACGGCGCCTACGACAACGCCGTCGCCGTCCAACTCCCCTGCGCCCCAGGCCACCGCGCCGCGCACCTACCTTGAACCGGTCGGCGAGGGCCTATACCGCGTTCAATGGCATCATCCCCAAGAGGGGAAAGGATGTCTGACGGTCATGAGCACCGTCCCGGTCAAAGGCATGCTCGAGCCCCGAGACAACTGCGCCCAGGCCACCCTGTTCCGCCTGGAAGCCGCCGCCGCTGACAGCGCCGGCGGCTTCCGGCTTCGCCCGGCCAACAGCAGCCGGTGCGTCGGCATCGCCGACAACGACACCACCGAGGGAGCCGAAGCGATCGAAAAACGATGTACCGGCGCAGCCGACCAGCGGTTCCTCATCCTCCTTGTAGCCGGGGTCGGCGGCAAGGTTGTGCTGTTCGTGCGGATCGCTTCACCGCGGGCTGAGACGCGGAAGGGCCTGAGAGGCCGCGCCGTCACAAGCCTGCTCCCCCACCCGTCGAAGCGGCGAGCCGCCCGGTTCGGCCAGTCGCACCAATGCCCGGGCCGCATGTGGTGGGAGTGGACGAAGAGGGCGGTTTCCGCAAGTCCTAAGCTCCTGCGCAGTCGAGCAGGGAGGGATGCCGTGCAGAAGCTGGACGGGTCGGATCAGCTGAACAAGCTGGAGGAGGTCGGTGCCTGGTTGCGCCGCCGGTTGCCAGATCTGCTCGTCGAGAGCCAGGTGCCCGGGGCAGCCGTGGCGGTCCAAGCCGGTGATGAATGGGTCGAATCCGCGGCCGGTGTGCTGAGCACGGCCACAGGGGTCGACGCCACGGTGGACTCTCTCTTCCAGATCGGGTCGATCACCAAGGTGATGACCGCGACGCTGGTCATGCAGTTGGCCGACGAGGGACGACTGGATCTGGACGCTCCCGTACGGGCCGTCCTGCCGGAGTTCCGGATCGCCGACGAGGAAGCGGCGCGAGGGATCACCACGCGGCATTTGCTCAGTCACGTCGCGGGTTTCGAGGGGGACATCTTCACCGACACCGGCAAGGGTGACGACTGCCTGGAAAAGTACCTGGGCGTCCTGCGGGACGTGCCGCAGCTCTTCGAGCCGGGCGCGATGTTCTCTTACAACAACGCCGGGTACTGCGTGCTCGGGCGGATCGTCGAGGTGCTGCGCGAGGAGCCGTTCGACGTCTGCGCCCGGCGGCACCTGTTCACTCCGCTGGGTATGAGTCACACCGCGAGTGACCCCTACGAGGCGATCGTCCACCGCACGGCAGTGGGTCACATCGAGACGGTGCCGGGGGCGCCGCTCGAGCCGACGCCGGTGTGGGCCCTGGCACGCTCGAACGCACCGGCCGGATCGATGCTGGCGATGCGTGCGCGCGATCTGCTGGCCTTCGCCCGGATGCACCTCGCCGGAGGCCGGGGCCCCGACGGGGTGACCGTGCTCGGCCCGGAGACCGTCCAGGCCATGCAGCGGCCCCAGGTCACGCTGCCCGACATCGACCAGGGCGCCGCCTGGGGGCTCGGCTGGGAGCTTTTCGACCTGTCGGGCGGCACGGTCATCGGACACGACGGGAACACCATCGGTCAGTCGGCGTTCCTGCGCCTGGTGCCGGAGCGGGATGTCGCGGTGGCGATCGTCACCAACGGCGGCCTGTCACGGCGCGTGTACACGGAGATCGCGGGCCGGGTCCTCGGTGAACTCGCCGGGGTCGGTCTGCCCGCCTCGCCGGTGCCGGACGTGGGCGCTCCCGTTGCGGAGACGTCCCGGTACGTCGGTACGTACACGTCCAGCACCGCCGAGACCACGGTGAGCCGGGACGCCGCCGGGCGGCTGTGGCTGGAGCGCACTCCCCGGGGAGCCATCGCCGAACTGGACGAGGCGCCGTACCGCACGGAGCTGGTCGGCAGGCGCGGTGACACCTTGATCCCGGTCGAGCCGGAGCGCGGGGTCCACGCGCCGCTCGCCTTCCTCGGTGACGACGGGCAGGGACACGCGCTGTATCTGCACACCGGCCGGGCCGAGCGGCGGGCACAGCGATGAACGAGATGCACCGACGCGCGATCGTGGCAGACCTGCACAACGACTTGCTGTGTGCGGTGGTCGCCCGGCCGGTGGACCACTGGGCGGAGTTCTTCCGGGAGCGCTGGCTGCCGCAATTGCGGGCAGGCGGGGTGAACCTTCAGGCGCTGCCGGTGTTCGTCGAAGATCCGTACCGGCCGGAGGGGGCGCTTCGCCGCACGCTGCGCATGATCGAGGCGGCGCACCGGCTCGCGGCCGGCAACGCCGATGCCGTCACGCTGTGCACGGACGGCGCCCAGGTCGACCGGACGCTGGCTGAGGGCCGGATCGCCCTGGTGCTGGCACTGGAGAGCGCACCAGGCGTGGGCGAGGACGTGGAGCTGCTGGAGACCCTGTTCCGGCTGGGGGTCAGGATCGCGTCCCTGGCCCACTTCGGTCGCACCTCCCTGGCCGACGGCAGCGGCGAGGACGCGACGGGCGGCCGGCTGACCCGCTCCGGGGTCGCGGCGCTGGCCGAGATGGAGCGCCTCGGCATGCTCTACGACATCAGTCATCTCGGCGCGTCCGGGGTCGAGCACGTCCTGGAGCTGTCCTCACGGCCGTTGATCGCCACGCACTCCAGCGCACGGGCGCTCTTCGACCACCACCGCAACCTTGACGACGAGCAGATCCGGGGCGTCGCCGCGGGCGGCGGAGTGGTGTGCGTGAACTTCTTCGCTCCGTACCTGCACGAGAGCGACTACTCGATCGGCCGACTGATCGACCACATCGAGCACATTGCCGGGGTGGCCGGCGTCGAGCACGTCGGGCTGGGTCCCGACTTCATCAAGGAAGTACTTGCCGACACCACTCCCCCGTGCTGCGAGACGGCCTTCGTCGAGGGAGTGCCGGCCGACGCCTATCTGCCCGGACTTACGGGTCCGGCCGGGCTGCCGCTGGTCACCGATGCGCTGCAACAGCGGGGGTGGCCGGAGCGCGACATCGTCGCGGTCCTGGGGGAGAACGTACGGCGCCTGCTGCGGAACGAACTGGGGCGGCCCGCGTCCGCCGGCTGAGCGCCGTGCACGGCAGGAGATTCCCTTCGTGCGATCGGAACGACGCACACCTGAATGTTCAGTGAACCCGACGAACAACGCCTGAAGTACGTGTCTCAAAATCGTCGGATGGTCGAGGAGATGGAGAGCCATATCGTGCGCGCGAGCCATGGTTTTGAGAACGCACGTGAGCCCGCGGACGGCAGCCGAGTGCTGACGATCCGCAATCTGTCGGTCGAGATCCGCCGGGGCGACCGGATCGTCCACCCGGTCTCGGACGTCAGTCTGGCGCTCGATCGCGGGGAGACCCTGGGGATCGTCGGGGAGACCGGATCCGGCAAGTCCATGACCGGCCTGGCCGTGATGGGCATGCTGCCGGCCGGTGGCCGGGTGACCGGCGGCTCGATCGACTTCGGCGGTACGGAGCTCGTCGGACTCCCCGCGGACCGGTACCGGGCCCTCCGCGGCAACGACATCGCGATGGTGTTCCAGGATTCGATGACGGCCTTGAACCCCACCCGCCGCATCGGCGAACAGGTCGCCGAACCGGTGCGGTTGCACCAGGGCGCGTCGAAGCAGGCCGCGCGCGCACGTGCCGCGGAGCTGCTCGACCTGGTCGGGATACCGAAACCCCTCGAACGGTTGGACGACCATCCGCACCAGCTCTCGGGCGGCATGCGGCAACGCGTGATGATCGCGATGGCCCTGGCGTGCGAGCCACGGGTCGTCATCGCGGACGAGCCGACCACCGCGCTCGACGTCTCCATCCAGGCGGAGATCCTCGATCTCCTGGACGACCTCAGGTCCCGGCTGGGCATGTCGATGATCCTCATCACCCACGACATGGGAGTGATCGCCCGGCACGCCGACCGGGTGGGCGTGATGTACGCCGGGCGCGTGGCCGAGACCGGGCCGACACCAGCTCTTTTCAGCCATACCCGGCACCGCTACACCCATGCGCTGCTGTCCTCGATCCCCTCGCTCACCCAGGACCGGCGCGAGCAGCTCTTCAGCATTCCCGGCACACCGCCGGATCTGTCCGCCTCCCCCGCGGGCTGTCCTTTCGCGCCGCGCTGCGCGGCCGCGACGGACCGCTGCCACGAGGAGCGGCCGCCGCTCTCGGTGGAGGAGGACGGGCACACCCACGCGTGCTGGCACCCGGTCGCCACGGCAGCAGTCCGTACCGGCTCAGGGGCATCGGCCGTCGCACGGCCCGCCGTCTCCCCCGAGGCCCCTGCCGCACGCGGGACGACGCCGCGGCTGCGGATCGTCGATCTCGGACTTGAGTACCCGGTGGGCGGACGGGGCCTCCTCGGGCGGCGCCGCACGGTCAAGGCGGTCTCCGGAGTGAGCTTCGACGTGGCGCCCGGTGAGACGTTCGGCCTGGTCGGGGAGTCAGGGTGCGGCAAGTCCTCGCTGGGCCGCATGCTCGTGGCCCTGAACCGGCCCACGTCGGGCGAGGTGATCTTCGACGGCGCGTCGGTGACCGGTATGAGCGCCCGCGAACTCGCACCGCGCCGGTCCCAGTTGCAGATGATGTTCCAGGACTCGAACTCCTCTCTCGACCCCCGCATGCGCATCGGCGCGATCCTGCGCGAGCCCCTTGCGATCCAGGGCATCGGCAGGCGCGCAGCCCGGACCGCGCGGGCCCGCGAGCTCCTCGGGGACGTGGGGCTGCCGTCGGGCGTCCTGGAGCGCTACCCCCACGAACTCTCCGGGGGACAGCGCCAACGGGTGGGGCTGGCCCGCGCGCTGGCCCTGGACCCGAAGGTGCTGGTCGCCGACGAGCCGGTCAGCGCGCTGGACGTCTCCATCCGTTCCCAGATCCTCAACCTGATGCTCCGCGTCCAACGTGAACGCGAACTGAGCAGTGTCGTGATCTCCCACGATCTCGCGGTCGTGCGGTACCTGGCCGACCGCGTCGGGGTCATGTACCTGGGCAAGTTGATGGAGACCGGCACCACCGAGGAGGTGTACGGGTCCACCGCGCACCCGTACACCGCGGGGCTGCTCGCGGCGGTTCCCGAGGCGGACCCCGCCGCGCCGCGCCCCCGGTCGGGCACGCGCGTGCGCGGCGAACTGCCCAGTCCCATCGATCCGCCCAGCGGCTGCCGGTTCCGCACCCGATGTCCACTGGCGACCGAGGTGTGCGCGGCGACGGAGCCCGCCCTCGCGACCCTCACCGGCACGCACAAGGTCGCCTGCCACCACCCCCTGCGCTTGCCGGCCGCACAGCCCGAGGAGCTCTCCGCACGATGAACCGTCACTCACCACTCCCCTGCATATCAGGGACCCCACGGATCTCCCGGAGAGGCGATGGTCACGCATGAGCTGGTACGTGGTCCGACGGCTGGCGATCTCCTTCGTCGTCCTGCTGGGCATCTCCGCGATGGTGTTCTTCCTGCTGCACGTGGTCTCGGACGACCCGGGCCGCGTGGTCCTGGGACAGCGCGCGTCCCCCCAGGCCGTGGCCGACTTCAACCGGGAGCACGGGTTCGACCGGCCGCTCGTCGTGCAGTACCTCAGCTATCTGGGCCAGCTCGCCCACGGTGACCTGGGCAGGTCCTACAAGCTCAACGAGAACGTGGGGGCGGTACTGCAGCAGAACGCCGGCCGCAGCGCGATGCTGTCGCTCGCCGGCCTGGTCCTCGCGCTGCTGATCGCCGTCCCGCTCGGCGTCCTCCAGGCGGTCCGCCGCAACAGTCTCGTCGACCGCGCCGCCACGGCGGCCTCCTACGTGCTCTACGCGACTCCGTCGTTCCTGCTGGGCCTGATCCTGATCGCCGTGTTCAGCCAGTCCCTGCCGTTCTTCCCTGCCGAGGCGTCCCAGTCGCACTCCTCGTGGGTGGTCCTCACCGATCCCCGCGCCATGGCCCTGCCCGTCATCACGCTCGCCATCACCAGCGTCGCGATCTTCTCCCAGTACCAGCGCTCGTCGGCTCTCGACCAGCTCGGCCAGGACTACATCCGGGTCGCCCGGGCCAAAGGGCTCCCGGAGCGGAGCGTCCTGACGCGCCACCTGCTGCGCAATGCCTGTCTGCCGCTGATCACGCTGGTCGGCACGCTCATCCCCAGCCTCCTGGCAGGCAACCTGATCGTCGAGTCGCTCTTCAACTACCCCGGCCTCGGCCTGCTGTTCCTCAACAGCCTGCAGCACGAGGATTACCCGGTGCTCCTCGCCTACACCCTGATCGGCGGCGTCCTCACCGTGGCCGGCAACTTCGTCGCCGACATCGCGGTCGCCGCCGCCGACAGCCGAATCGAGTTGAACAAATGACCTCACGACAGACGGACACGGCGGGGGCCCTGGAGGCGGGCGCCACGGCGCCGTCAGCAGCCGACCCGGTCGAACCGACCGACGTGCGCGAGCGGTTCACTCCGAAACCGGTGCTGCGCGCACTGCGGCACCACCCGCTGGGCCTCGCCGGCGGGCTGCTTCTGATACTCGTCGTCGGGTTCTGTTTCCTCGGCCCCCTGCTCTACCAGACCAACCAGACCGACGTGGATCTGGTGAACGCGGCTCTGCCGCCCAGCACCGAGCATCCGCTCGGGACGGACCTCAACGGGTTCGACGTACTCGGCCGCCTCATGGCGGGCGGCAGGGTGTCCTTGCAGATCGGGCTGCTCGCCGCGCTGTTCGCCACCACGATCGGTACGGTCTACGGCGCCGTCGCCGGACTCGCCGGCGGGATCGTCGACGGGTTCCTGATGCGGGTGGTCGACACCCTGCTGTCGGTCCCCTTCCTCTTCTTCGTCCTGATCCTCTCGGTGCGCTTCCACGCGAACGCCGTGTCGCTGAGCCTGGTCATCGGCGGGTTCTCCTGGCTGGTCTCCGCCCGGCTCGTCCGCGGCGAGGTCCTGACCCTGCGGGTACGGGAGTTCGTGCTGGCGGCCCGGGTGATGGGGGCCTCCCGCCCACGGCTCATCCTCACCCACCTGATTCCGAACGCGCTCAGCGTGATCATCGTCGTCATCACCTTCCAGGTAGCCGACGCGATCCTCGTCGTCGCCGCTCTGGGCTTCCTGGGCTTCGGCCTGACATACCCGACCGCGGACTGGGGCAGCCAGCTTGCCAACGGCGCGACGTTCATCTCCGCCGACTACTGGTGGCTGGTGTATCCCGTCGGCATCTGCGTCATCGTCACGGTGCTGGGGCTCAACCTGCTGGCGGACGCGTTCCGCGACGCGGTCGGTCACCGGGCCGGCTGAGGCCGCTCGCCACGACCGTCACCTCTTCACCCTCTTCCACCACACCTCGCAGGGAGCCATCCATGACACATGTGCCCGGCAAGGCGCGAGGACGCCGCTTCGCGGTGCTCGCCGCCGTGCTCGCCGTACTGGCCACGGCGTGCACCGGCGGCGACCTGGCCAAGGATCTGCAGGGCGGTTACAAGACCCTGCCGAAGGAGTCCGGGAAGCCCAAGGACGGCGGCACGGCCACGGTCGCGCTGACTCCAGGGCTCAGCCCCAACTACATCTATCCGTATCCGCCGGCGTCCGCCAACGGCACCGTCATCGCCCGGGGGCTCCTGTGGCGCTCCCTCTACCGCCCCAGTGGTGAGGGCGACCAGATCGCGGACGCCGCACTGAGCCTGGCCGAGGCGCCCCGCTACAGCACCGACCGCAAGACCGTGAGCATCAAGATGAAGCACTACTCATGGTCCAACGGCAGGCCGGTCACCGCCGACGACGTCGTCTTCTCCCTGGCCCTGCTGAAGGCCGCGCTCAAGGAGAGCCCGGCCAACTGGAGCTTCTACACCCCGGGGCAGTTTCCCGACGGCATCACCGCGAAGGCCACCGCGTCGGACGAGCTCACCCTCAGGTCCACGACCGCGTACAACCCGTCCTACCTGATGTCGATGCTGACCCTGCTGTACGTGATGCCCTCCAAGGAGTGGAACATCGCCCGCACCTCGGGGCCGCACCTGGACTACACGCGGCCGAAGAACGCCAAGGCCATCTACACCTACCTCACCAAGCAGTCGGAGTCCCAGGCCACATTCGCCGACAACCCGCTCTGGCAGGTGGTCAACGGCCCGTACCGTCTCAAGAGCTTCGACCCCACGACCGGCTCGTTCTCCCTGGTCCCCAACACGTCCTACAGCGGCCCGGGCGGCTCACGGCTCGACCGGGTCGACTTCAAGTCGTTCACCTCCGCCCCGGCGGTCCTCAACCAGTTCAAGGCCGGCAACCTGACCGTCGGAACGCTGGACTCCAGCTTCATCATGCAGATCGGCGCGCTGAAGAAGAAGGGCTACCACGTCTACGGCGCCCCGGCGCCCGCCCGGTTCGACCCGCTGGTCCTGAACTTCGAAAACACCACCCACCACTTCGACAAGGTGATCGCGCAGCCGTACATCCGCCAGGCCCTGCAACACCTGATCGACCAGCAGGGCTACATCAGAAGCCGGGGCGTGTACAACGGTGCCGCCTCCCCCAACTACACCACCGCGGGCAGCGACTCCCCATACCCGCCCGCGTTCGGTGACAAGGCGCCCTACCCGTACGACCCGGCCGCCGCCAAGAACCTGCTCACCGACCACGGCTGGAAGGTCGAGCCGGGCGGCGCCACCACCTGCCGACACTCGGGCACCGAGGCCGGCGAGTGCGGAGCGGGCATCCCGCGCGGGCAGACGATCGACTTCTCCCTCGCCTCCGCGAACACCCCGGCGTACGTCGGCGCCCGGGGCACCGCCTTCGCATCGGAGGCCAAGAAGCTGGGCCTCAAGGTCACGCTCGTGAGCAAGTCGCTCAACTACCTGTACACCAACTACGGCAACTCCTTCGCGCCCGCCAACAAGAACAAGTGGGCGGCACAGGACTACGGACCGCTGTACCTGGCGGCCGGATACCCGAGCAGCAACACCGTGTTCAACACGGGAGGCAGCTTCAATCTCGGCGGGTACCGCGACGCCGAGGCGGACAAGCTGATCGACGCGTCGACGTTCGGAGCGGATTCCAAGGCCCTGTCGGCCGAGGTGACCCACCTCGGCAAGGACCTGCCGGTGCTCTACTTCCCGACTCCGCACACCCTTGTCGTGTGGAAGAACAGCCTCTCCGGGCCGCCGTCGTCGTTCAGCTCACTGCTCAGCTTCCTGTATACGCCGGAACTCTGGTACTTCCACAACTGAATGCCGCGCGCGGGAAGGTGGTGAGCCGTCATGGATGCGTTCCACGACACGTCTGCGGACATGGCTGCGCTGCGTCAACTGATCGGCGGAGCACGGGTGGTGGCGCTCGGTGAGGGCGCGCACAACATCACGGAGTTCTACGGGCTCAGGGACCTGCTGTTCCGGTTCCTGGTCCGGGAGTGCGGGTTCACCGGGCTGGTCCTGGAGTCCGGATTCGCCGAGGGGCTGGCCGTCGACGAGTGGATCGACGGCGGGCCGGGACGGGTCGAGACCGTCGCCCGGGACGGCATCACCTACCGCTTCGGCGAGTGCGAGCCGATGCGGAGGCAACTGCGCTGGATGCGTCGGCGCAACTCCGGCGGGTCGGCGAAGGTCGCCTTCTACGGAATGGACCTGCCCGGCTCGTCCACCTCCCCCGGCCCGGCGGTCCGTGCCTGCCTCGACCGGCTGCCCGCACGTCCGGGCGACGAGGAGTTGCGGCGGCTGAGCGATCTGGGCGACCGGTCGCAGGCGGCGGTCCGTTACGCGGCGATGTCCTCCTCGGACCGTGCCCGGCTGCTCGACGGCCTTCGCGGACTGGACGAGCGCGCACTCCGTTACCGCCGGCACAGCGGCCCGGACGACGAGGACGCCGAGATCGCCCTGTGGTGCGCGGCCTCGCTCGAAGCCTTCGTCGCCGAGGCCGACGAGGACGGGACCTCCTCGGAGGGCCCCTATCCGCGGGAGGCGTTCATGGCGCGCAGCGTGGAGTGGATCCTGCGCCGGGAGCGGCGCGTCGTGGTGAGCGCCCACAACGCACACGTCCGCCGTACACCGCTGCACGGTCGGCCGACCCTGGGCGGTCTGCTCTCCTCCGAGCTGGGAGCGGACCTCGTCGTCATCGGGATGACGTACGGCTCCGGGCCCGAAGTCACCTTCACCCAGCGGTCGTCGCGTCCGTTCGACTGCGACGTCACGCTCGGGGCGCGAACCCTGACGCCGGAGTCCGTCGAATCGCGGCTCGACCGTCTCGGCCCGGAGGTGACTCTCCTCGATCCGCGCCGCGCGCCCGCCGGGTTCTTCGACGGCGTCGAGGGGACGCTCGCCGGTGGGGAGCTCGACCCCGTCGACGACTTCCCGGCTGCCTATGACGCACTGCTCCACGTCCGGCAGGTGAACCGGATCCCCGGGGCGTTCGAGCGGCTGCGTGCCGAGTTCGTCGCGGCCGCGCGAGCGGGCTTCGAGGCGGCCCCGGACGCAGATGCACCAGCAGATCAGTCCATGCGTCCCGGAGACCTCGACGGTCTCCGGGACACCGAGGAGTCGGAGTCACAGTGAACAGCAGCCCTCCGCCGTATCCGCCCGCGCGGACCGTCGACGCCTTCGAGGACGTCGCGGGCGTCCGGGTGCCGGACCCGTACCGGTGGCTGGAGCCGGAGACCGACGAGGTACAGCGGTGGCAGCGCCGACAGGCCGAACTCGCCACTTCGATCGCCTACGACGGGCAGGACCCTGCGGCCGTACGGAAGCTGATCGAGACCTACGATGCCGGGTCCCGCCCGGCACTGCCGAGGTACACGGCGGGCCGCTGGTTCCGCGCCGTGAACGCACCCGGTGCGGCGGCGCCCAGCGTGGTCGTCGCCGACCGGCCGTTCGGCGCGGGCCGACCGGTGGTCGACCTGACCGCGTTCGGCGACGGGCAGAACCCCGCGTTCCTGTCGTGGCTCGCGCCGTCGCCGAACGGTCGCGTCCTGGCCCTGGGCGTCTGCACCGACGGCAGCGAGCACAACACGGTCCGGCTCATCGACGTGGACTCGGGGCGCGTACTGGACGGCGCGCCGCGGCAGGTCCTGCACAGCGCGTGGGCCGGTGGCGTGTCGTGGCTGCCCGACAGCAGCGGCTTCTTCTTCCTCGCCCTGACCGGTTCGCCGCATGAGTTCCGGCAGGCCGTGTACCGCCACCGGATCGCCACGCGGGACAGCGCGGGCAGCACCGTGGTGGAACCGATCCCGGTCGGTGAGGGCTCCCAGGAGTACACACTCGTGCAGTTCTCGGCCGACGGCCGCTGGGTCGTCGCAAGTCACCGGGTGGGCAGTCCTGTTCCGGTCGCCGTACGCGATCTGTCCCGGCCCGCCACCCCCTGGCGTCCCTTCGTCACCGACTGCGCCGGGACCGTCGCCGGACACATCGTCGGCGACCGCTACATCGCGGTGACCGATGTAGCGGCACCACGCGGGCGCGTGGTTGCGCTCCCCCTGGACGCCGCCGACCCCAACGACCCTGCCTCGTGGACGGAGTTGGTGCCGGAGGGCGAGACGGTGCTGCGGTCCTTGTCTCCGGTCGGTGACCATCTGTACCTCAGTGAGTTCGACCAGACGTGCGCCCGGGTACGGATCCTCGACCGCTCCGGCGCCGTCACCGGGGAGGTTCCGCTGCCCGGGCAGGGGGCGCTCTCCGCACCGTTCTTCGCCCTGACCGGCCTGGCCGTGGGCTCTCCCCCGGACGACTTCGTCTTCGCCTTCTCCACCCCGACCAGCTCCTGGGGCGTCTATCGGCACCGTCCGGGAGAGGCGGACATCGAGACGCTGTCGGCCCCGGCGGTCACCCTCGACGCCGACGTGACGTTCGAGCGGGCCGTCGCACTCGACGGCGTGGAGATCCCTTACCACGTGGTGCGACCGGCGGGCAGCGACCCGACGCAGCCCGCGCCCACGCTGATCTCCGCGTACGGAGCGGCGAACGTGCCTCTGCTGCCGCAGTACCAGCCCGAGATGGCCGCCTTCGTCGCGGCCGGCGGCGTGCTCGTACAGGCGCATCTGCGCGGGGGCGGCGAGTTCGGCCGCGACTGGTACCTGGCCGCGCACCGGGAACGCAAGCACGTGCGCGACCGCGACCTCATCGCCGTTGCCGAGCACCTCATCGCCACAGGGCTCACCACACCCGAGCGGCTCGCGCTGACCGGTGGCTCCGACGGCGGTCTCATGTGCGGGGTCGCCCTCACGACGCGCCCCGAGCTGTGGTGTGCCGTGCTGCCGATGGCGCCGCTCCTCGACCTCATCGGGGGCACCCGCGACCCTTATCTGGACTTCGTCATCCGCAAGGCGTGGGCGGATCCGGACGATCCTGCGGAAGTACGGCGGCTGCTGCGGCTCTCGCCCTACCAGTTGGTCGGGCCCGGCGTCTTCCCGGCGATCTATCTTCAGGCCGGGGCGACCGATCCGCGGTGTCCTCCCTGGCATGCGCGCAAGTTCGCCGCCCGCCTGCAGGCGGCACAGGAAGGGGACGCGCCGATCCTCCTGCACGTCTTCGACAACGCCGGGCACGGCGCGGCGACGTCGTACGAGGTCGCGACCGCACAGGACGCCGAGTGGCTGGCCTTTCTGATCAGGACACTCGGTCTGGGCCGTCAGGAAGCTTCCGGATGAGCGGGCGGGACGGCCTGTCCGATCATCCGCCGTCCGGGGCGGACCTGAGCGACATCAGGTGCAGCTGCAGCATGGCCGAGAGACGTGCGGACGGATCATTGAGGTCGATCCTGCCGACCTCCGCCGCGCGCCGAAGCCGGTAGCGGAACGTGTTGGGGTGCACGAACATCGAGGCGGCTGCCGTGGCGACATCGCCGAAGGCGTCGAGCCAACTCCGCAGCGTATCGGCCAGGTCGGTTGCATGGATCTCGTCGTAGGCGATGACGCGCGCGACGACGCCGCTGGGCAGGTCCCCGCGCGGGACGAGGTCGGCGAGCTCCAGCAGCAGTGCCTCGACGTGGACGTCGTCCAGGCGGGCGACCGGCTGCCCGGCGGTTCCCGACCGCAGGACGCGCGACGCCCGTTCGGCTCCGGTACGCGACCGGGCCAGCGCCGCGCTGTCCTCGGCGTATGGCCCTACGCCGATCACGGGGCGCAGCCGGGAGCCCACGCGGGCCAGGAACTCGGTGGCGATGCGGGCCGCCCGTTCCTCGGCATCGTGCCGGTTCTGCGGAAGAAGGGGCAGGATGCCGTACGCGATGTCGCCGATCAGCGCCGCGGTGGCGCGCGGGTGCACCGCGGCCAGATGCATGGCGAACGCGTCAGTGAGGCGTTTGCGTTCGGTGGCGGTACGGGCGGGCAGCCGGTGTTCATTCGCCGCGTCGACGACGGTGAGTGCGAGAACGACGGCGGGCTCGTCCTTCAGGCCGAGGCGGCGGATCGCCTCGGGTGATCCAGGGCCGCTCTCCAGTGCGGTGGCCAGCAGCTCCGCGCGCTGCCGCCTTTCCATGTCCGCGTCCGCGCGCTGCCACACCATGTGCATCGCGACCAGCTTGGACGCCTCGTAGAGCACTTCGCTGCGGTCCTCGCTCAGCGGCTCGGCGACAACCACCCAGATCGCGCCGAGGATCTCGTCCCCGGCGCGCACGGCGATCGCCGCGCGCGGCAGTTCGGGCGGCTGTGTCGTGTCGCCCGACTCGGGGAGAGACGCGACGAAGACGGGGCGGTCGCTGCGGTAGATCGCCTGGAACACCCCGCGTTCCTCAAGGATGCGCGTGTAGTGCTCGGGGACCTGCCGGCCAAGGATCGTCTGGACCCGCGAGGGGTCGATGTCCTCCTGCCGGCTGGAGAAAGCCAGCAGGCGCGAGTTGCGGTCCTCGATGGTGACGGGCGCATCCAGCAGCGCGGCAATCGCGTTGGCGACCGCGAAGAGGTCGCCGGACTCGATCCGGTCGGCCGTGTGACCACCCATGTCATGCCGGTTGCTGTCGGTCGTCAGCGTCCGGAGCATCCCCGCCAGGTGCGTCCAGGAGGCGCCGCGGGCGAAGGAGAGCACGGCCACGCCCGACGCCTCGGCCGCATCGATCAGCGCCTCGTCGGCGGTGACAGGCGCGCGGACCACCAGGGCGGCGGCGCCGCGCTGCCCCAGGCGGGTGACGACTCGGGCGATGTCGGAGAGGTCGTGCAGGGCTACGCCCAGTACCAGTGCGCTGTCCGGGAGTTCCGGCTCGTCGAGTGGGTCGTGGATGACGACGCCGCCGATGCCGTCGGCGCGTTCTACGTCACCGCAGACCACGTCGAGCAGGGTGGAACCGAGTTCCTCCAGGACACGCGCGAGGCTTGCTCGCGGAAGGCTGGTCACGGGAATGAGCACGGGGCCGAAACTAGCCCGGCCCACCGGCATCGGAGTTGGTCGCGCATGACGTAATGATGCCAGCCCGTTCGTCCACACGGACGAACGGACCGGCGCGGTGAGGGCCTCAGGGGACGGGCACCCAGGTCGTCGAGTCCGTCACCTCGTCCAGAATCTCCGGGACGGGGGTGACGCCGAGGCCCGGCCCGGTCGGCACGGCGAGGTGTCCGTCCACGAGGTGGAACGGTGCGGTGATGTCGGTCCGGTAGTAGCGGTCGGAGGCCGAGGTGTCGCCGGGCAGCACGAACCCGGGCAGTGCGGCAAGCGCCACGTTGGCGGCGCGGCCCAGTCCCGTCTCGAGCATGCCGCCGCACCAGACGGGGACGCCGTGCGCCGCGCAGACGTCGTGGATCCGCCGCGCCTCCAGATAGCCGCCGACGCGGCCCGGCTTGATGTTGACCACGTGGCAGGCGCCGAGCGCGAGAGCGTCGGCGGCGGCGCGGGCGGAGACGATCGACTCGTCGAGGCAGATCGGGGTGGTGATGCGCTTCGCGAGTTCCGCGTGGCCGAGGAGGTCGTCCTCCGCGAGAGGCTGCTCCAGCATCAGGAGGGCGAACGGGTCGAGCCGGGCCAGATGGCGGGCGTCGCCGCGGCGATAGGCGGCGTTGGCGTCCACCTGCAGCGGGACGTCGCCGAACCGTTCGCGGACGGCGCGCACCGGCTCGATGTCCCAGCCGGGTTCGATCTTCAGCTTGATCCGCAGATAGCCGGCGTCCAGATATCCGGCGACGGCGTCGAGGAGCGCGGGGATCGACTCCGTGATCCCCACCGACACCCCGCACGGCACTCTGTCGCGGACCGCGCCGAGGGCGTGTGCGAGGGGCACTCCCCGGGCCCGGAGGTCCGCGTCCAGCACCGCCGTCTCCAGGGCGGCCTTGGCCATGCGGTGCCCCTTGAACACGGCCAGAGCCGGGGCGACCTGGTGGGCGTCGAGGTCGGCCACCCCGGCGAGCGCCGGGACCAGGAAGCGGCTGAGAACGTCCGCGGCGGCGTGCGTGTACTGCGACGAGTACTGAGGAGCGGTGCCCGCGCCGCACTCGCCCCAGCCCTCGGCCTCGTCGGTGACGACGCGCACCAGGAGGGCCTCCCGCACGGTCTCGGTGCCGAACGAGGTGCGGAACGGGGATACGAGGGGTGCCTTGATGGTGCGCAGTTCGACTCCGGTGACCTTCACGCTGTCTCCTGTGGCGCTTCGTTGTGGTGTGTTCCGTGCTGGCGCGTACCGTCGGCGACCTGCGTCGGGCTTCCGCGGTCCACGACGTACCAGCCCGCCGGGTCGAAGCCGCGCACCCGCGCGCCGTCGGCGAGCAGTCCGCCCAGCACGCCCCGTACCGCCGTGCGCCAGCTCACGGCGCACGCCGGGTCGCTCTCGCGCAGTGCCTCGATGTCTTCGGGTACGGCCACCAGTACGGTGCGTGCGTTGCCGCCGGTGCGCCCCACCGACGGCGCGCCCGTGGCGGAGACTCCGAGGGCGACGGTCGCTCCGCGCGACCGGGCGACTTCCGCGTCGGCCGGTCTGGGCCGCCCGGCGCAGACCGACTCGGCGTCCGGGGACGCCAGACGCCACCGCACCAGAATCCGGTCGCTGTCGTCGCTGCGGTTGATCCCGTCGTCGATGGGGCCGTAGAAGTCCGGCAGGTACTCGGCAGGCTCGGCAGCGAGTTTGACGATGTTGAAGTACGCGTTGCGGCGCACCAAGGGGTCGTACGTCCAGCAGATCTCGCCCACACCCCGCGCCAGCGTCCAGGCCCGCTGGTGCAGTTTCAGGGCGAAGCCGACGTTGCGCCGCCGCACGTGGGGCAGCACCCCTGCGATGTGGCTGTGCATGGCCGCGCGCGCCGGCGGGGAGAAGAACCCGAAGCAGGAGCCGACCAGTTCGTCCCCCACGAAGGCGCCACTGACGTAACTGCCCGCCTTCGCCAGCGCACGCAGCAGGTCGGCGGTCACCACCGGACTGTTCTCGCCGGTGCGCCAGATCTGCTCGTACAGGCGCCGAGCGGCCTCAAGCTCACTGACACTGTCCAGGGAACGGATGTCGATGCCCGCAACGCGCGCGGCGGTCTCAGCCGCGGCGTACGCCGCGTCGACGGGCGGGGATTCGGTGCGGTCGCGCAGGAGATCGGTCACGCGGGTCATGGTTTCAACCCCGATCTTCGCGCAGCTGGTTCGAGGGCACAGGATGCGGGCTCCCGCTTCGTCCGGGCGGACAGCCGTCCTGCGGTGCCAGGAGGTCGGCCACCAACGCGGTGAGCAGTCTGGTCCGCCGCGGCAGCTCCGCGACGAGCAGATGTTCGTCGTCGGCATGCGCGCCGCCGCCTACCGCTCCCAGGCCGTCGAGGGTGGGGGTGCCGACTCCCGCGGCGAGATTTCCGTCGGAGGCGCCGCCGACGGCCACCTGCGTGAGCGGGCCGAGCCCGAGGTCCGTCGCGAGCCGGCACGCCCGCGCAAAAAGATCCTTCGATGCGGTGGCCTGCAAGGGCGGCCGGTTCGCACCACCTGTGACCTCCACGGCTGCGCCGGCCGGCCGGGCCCGCAGGTCGCGCATCGCTCGGTCCACACGGTGCTGCTCTGCCGCGTCCCGTACGCGGACGTCGACGTCGAAGCGTGCCGAGGCGGGGACGGTGTTGCTCGTGGTGCCCGCCTCCAGGCGGGTCGGCGTGACAGTCGTACCGTGTGCCGCATCGCCCAGTGCGGCCACGGCCAGGATCTGGTGGGCGGCCTCGATCGTCGCGTTCACGCCACGCTCCGGCTCAAGGCCGGAGTGGGCGGCACGTCCTCGAACCAGCACCTCGTAGCGCGACACCCCTTTGCGTTCCGTCTTCAGGGCCCCACCCGGTCCGGCGGCCTCCAGTACGAGGGCGGCAGCGTGGGAGCGGGCCTCGCCCTCGATGAGCTCCCGGGACGAGGGCGAACCCGGCTCCTCGTCACCGGTGATGAGGAGGGTCACACCGTCCAGCGGATGCGCGGCCCCGGGTCCGGACACACTCGTCCGTGCCCCCGTGCCGATCAGGTCCGCCAAGGCGTGGAACGCCATCACCAGGCCGGCCTTCATGTCGAAGCAACCGGGGCCGCGCAGCACTCCGTCGCGAACCTCGAACGGATGGCTCTTCAACGACCCGACCGGCCACACCGTGTCGTGATGCCCGATGAGCAGCACGCGCGGGGTCCGGCCGAAGCGCCACCGCACATGCGTGCATCCGTCGATGACTACCCGCTCCGCCTCGGCCCCGAGGTGACCGGCGCCGATCCGGGCCACCAACTCGGCGCTGCGGGCGACTGCGGCCAGGTCGTCCGAGGGGGACTCGCAGCGCACCAGCCGCTCGATGTCTGCGATCATCGCGGTCGCACGCTCTCGTTCCCGGCTCTCCGGCCGGGCACCGTCCTCCTGCCCAGTGGTTCGATTCACCACGGCGCGGTGTTCTGTCACGGCGGACACCTCCAGTCGACGCATCTGCCCAGCATCATGAACTGCGCCGCGGTGGGATCTGTCCGGTCGGCCAATATCGATGTGCTCGATTGGGGTGGGGCGATGAACCGGGCCTCCAGTGCAGTGACCCGCCTCAGGCCGTACCGCCCATTGCCGCGGGGACGGCAAACCATCTGACCCGCGATCCAAATATCCTGACGACTCATCAGAACGAGCGTCAAGATGCCTCGGAGAGCGTCATTTCAGCGCCAAGATATCGCCCGTAACGCCTACAGCGCACATACCGCACACCACCTGAACCTTCAGGTCAGACGGCCTTTGCGACCGGTTCAAGGATCGCCACGCACTCCACAGCTTTGATCGCTTCGCTGTATGCCCGTACCGGATCAGGCTGCAATCCATACGCGGCCTGCCATGCGGCTGTCAGGTGATCGGCGGCGGAGCCAGCGGAGGTGAGGGAAGCCGCGTCGGTTCGCGGGTGGAGGCGGCCTGTCACTGAAAGCAGGACTGCCCTCAGCTGCGCAAGGTGGCACGCAGGCGCAGGCCGACAGTTGCGAGACCTTCGAAGGTGGTGACCTGGTAGCTGGGTTCCGGTCCGGGCGGCTCGCTCAAGTGATAGCGGCGGGCGGTCTGCGCAGTCAGGAGCGTCAGCATCACCATGGCCAGAGCGGCTCCCTCGCAGCCATGCGGCCCGGTACCGAAGGAGAGGAAGACCCCGGGTTTCGCCGGCGAGCCCGAATCATCGAGCCAGCGCTCGGGCCGGAACTGGTCCGGCTCGGAGTGTTCCCGTGCGTCGCGGTGGGCGGTGTAGGGGCAGACGAGAACGGTGGACCCGGCGTCGATGGTGTAGTCGGCGAGCTGAGTCTGTCGCGTGGCGCGCCGGGTCAGTAGCCAGCTCGGGGGGTGCAGGCGGAGCACCTCGCGTACCAGTGCCTGGGTGTATTGCAGGCTGTCGAGGTGGGTGCTGGTCGTCGCGGCCGGGTCCGCCGGCAGCAAGACGGATTCGGCCGCGACGCGGCCCGCTGCCTGGGGGTACCGGGCCAGGTGGAGCAGGATCCATCCGGCTGCCCGGGAAGGTGTCTCGAAGGTGGCGAGGGTGATTCCGGGGAGAGGGTCGAGGATGGCCTCTTCCGGCAGTAGGCCATAGCGGGAGGAGGGCCGGAGTATCTGTCCCAGCACGTCGTCACCGAGCCGGCCCGATGAACGGCGTCGGCGGACGATGGGCCGCAAAGCGTTGATGAAGGCGAGTTGCTGCCTTGTGCGGAACCGCCGTGCCGGTGTGGGAACCCAGCGCGGCCATACCCAGCGCGAGGGGCGTACGAGCACCTCCCGGGCCAGGAAGAGCTGTGAGGCAAAGGGCAGCAGGGTGGGAGCATCTTCGGAGAAGAGGTAGCGCACGCCGATCTCTGCCAGGGCATGCCGGACCGGGGGCAGAATCTCGACGTCCTGGCCCGTGGGCCACTGGTCAGCAAATTGAGCGGTCCCGGGCGCTATCTCACCGATCCGGGCTGCAACCGCCTGCGGGCGTAGTCCGCGCATGCGGGCAGCGTGAGCGTGCGCACGCTCCTCAGGCGTCGGTGCTCCGCTCGACCGCTTCAACGGCGGGAAGAGAGGCGAGGGTGGCTTGGGGAAGTCCTGCGCGCGGCGCAGGACTGCTTCACACGGCCCGGCCGTAGCGGCTACGTAGACACCCGGCTCCAGTTGCCAGACGTCCCCGCACTCGGCAGCGCCACGGCGCGCCAGTGCCAGCCGGTCGCGGCTCCAGGCCGCGAAGCTGCCTTCGGGCAACCGCGGCGGCTCATTCATTCGGCCCATGGGATCGCCCCTGACTCTCGTACCTGTCCAGGCCGAAATCGTCGGCAGCGTGGCTAGGAGCCGGCGGGCGCCCGAGGGCTCCCGCCGGCAGTGCGGTCAGACCCGGTCGTCGCAGCCCTACGCACCCCAGTCGTGTTCTCCGTACGCACCGTAGTGGCGGGTGAAGGACAGCTTGCCGAGCAGCTTGGCGATCATGATGCGCTCCTCTCGCCTGTCTGAGCCCTCCCAGCAGGGGGTTCAGCTAAGAAGTTCTCGCCAGCACCAACTACCATGCATCCCATATTTCCACTCATGCCACATATGTCACATTCAGAGCAACAGTCGCACGCGTGGATATGAGGCGCGTGCTTGCGGGCTGGGGCCGCAGCCAGCCATCGTCGCCCCGGTGCTGGAGGTCAGTGCCGTCCCCGGCCGCGAGGTGCGGCGGCGCCGGTCACCTCAAGGCCGGGGGCACCAAGCATCGCGAGGCTGGTCCAGGAGGGGCGAGTGCCCTCGGCGGCCAGGGGGCAACGATGCCGAAGCTTCGATGGCGTTGGGCAGGCCGAAGCCGACGATATGCAGACGGCCAGCGAGATCTCGCCCTTGTGCGACGGCCCCGGCCTGGCCGGCGGCGTACGCGGCATGCCGTGCTGCCCCACGCAGGTCTCTGGCTGCCCCCATCGCATGCCCGCCCGCCGCGCGGGCCTGCATCATCTTGACCTCGCCACGTACCCAGGCCCGGGCATGCTCGATCGCCTGGCGCGGTCGCGGGTCCCCAGGCTGGGCCGACTCGAAGAGGCCAAGGACGTGCTCTGCGCAGGCGGCAGCCCATAGAGCGAGGAGACGGTGATCCGCATCAGTGAGAGTCCCACCACGGCGGATCCTCACGAAGCGAGGGTCGCGGACCATCGGGAGAATCATGAAGTGCACTCCCTCCTGCGCACATCGGTGCCACTCGCGGCGGTGTGCCCTGGCGGCCGGTCAGCCGCCTGGCGCAGGGATTGATCCAGAGTGCTCATCAGCCGGGCGACACGACTGCTGTCGCTTGTCGTGGGCGGGTAGCGGCAGAGCACATCGATGAGCACCGGTGTCGCACGCTGCCGCGACCGTTCCAGCAGGGCATCCCCGATCGCGGGATCACCGCCCGCCTCCACCTCCCCGATACGCGCAGCGCTCGCGCAGGCCCGCAGGATGTGGCCGACCTGGCCGGCCTGGGCGATGGGGTGCAAGTATGCGGCCGATGCGGCGTCGCCGGTGGATCGCGCGGCCAGTCGTGCGGCTTCGGAGGGCGCGGACCGGGCGGCTCGGTGAGCGTCGAGGGAAGTGACGCGCTGCAATTTCGTCCTGTTGGCACCGTTGATGAACGTCCAGGCCGCGTCAATCGTCGCACGGGGGTGCGGATCGTCGGGAACAGCCTGCTCAAACACCGACAGGACGTCCTCTGCGTGCAACTACGAGGCCGCCGGCATCATCCCGCCGGCCCCCACCGCAGCCGGACGGGGTACCGGGACTGCACCGCCACTCATGCCGCCGGCCTCGCGGCCTACCTGGCGCTCGTCCCTGCCTTCGGCTACTCGACCAGCCGACGCATCATGCATGCCGTCACCGGCGGCCAGCTCGACGAAGCACTAACGCAGACAGACTGTCCTCCTGCTCGGCGGTGACGGAGCGAGCAGGAGAGCGGAGCTGCGCCCGCTCCCACCTCACCCGCCACGCGCCCGGCGGCTGACTGGCCCGGGCTCCGGCTTGGTGCCTGGTGAAGGTGGTCGGTTTACTCGGCAGGGAGCCGCCGGGTGTCCGCGTACATGCGTGCTTTGGCTCCTGGTTCACCGGGCACTTTCCGTACGGGCCCGATCCCTGATGTGGCCCACTGCTGTTCGAGTGCGGTCATGACCGCCTGGGCGGTTGCTTCGTCGGCTGCGGCGATGTCGAGGACGACAAGCCCGGGCTCGCTGAGGTGCTGCGCGTGGATCGGTTCCATGCCCGTACGGCTGTACACCGCCCTCGTCGACGCCTCCACGCACCTCCGCGGTCCCGAGCTGGATGTTCCGAGAAGGGATATCCTCGGGCCGGGGCCAGACGAGAATCCCGGCCCGATTACGGCGGGCCGGGATTCTGTGTTGTGCGCCTGGCCGGAGGGCCCCCGGCCCGATTACGGCGGGCCGGAGTTCTCCAGCATGCGCATCAGGCGGTCGCTGGTTTTAGTAATCGCCGAATTCGCCGCCCTCGCCCTTCTCGTTGTGGTGGCGCTTGATGACGCGGAAGCTGGCGATGACTCCGTTCTTGACCTTCACGCCGCCATTCATCTCCTCGTCGTGCTTCTTCTCGTGGTGCTTCTTCTCGTGGTGCTCGCCGTTCTCGCAGTTCTCGTCCTCGTCCTCGCCCTTGCCCTCGCCCTTGCCCGGGCAGACGCCGCTGGCAGAGCTGTGCGGGCCGACGGTGGCGATGGGGGCGCCGTTGTCGCACACGGCTCCGCGGAAGACCTCGACCTCGTTGCGGCTGTCGTTGCGGATGTTGAAGCTCTTGGCGCCCAGGCCGCTGACGACGGTGATGCAGCCGTCCGGGCGGCCGGAGAATTCGCGCTCGTTGATGTGGATCCTGCCCTCTTCGTGATGGCGCCTGCCCTCGCGCTCGTTGCCCTCGCGCTCGTTGCCTTCGTTGCCCCGGCGCTCGTTGCCTTCGTTGCCCTTGCCCGTGTTGCCGCCCTCCCCGCCCATGGGGGCCTGGGCGAGGACGGCGGCCGGGGCCACCTGAGCCTGGGCCCGGGGGGCGGGGACGGCGGAGGCGTAGGTGATGCCGGTCGCGGTCAGTGCCGCGGCGGCCGCGACGGCCGTGGCGATCGCGTGGGAACGGGTCATGATCATGTCGCTTGTTCTCCTTCTCGGACTCAGAGACAGTCCCGCTGTGACAGCCGGTGAGACAGTCCCGCTGTGACAGCCGGTGCGTGATTGAACGTACTAACACCCCCTATTCCTGTCATATCGAGCAACTCGGGACCCTCGGCTTCGTGGGGCCGATCGGGTATACAGAGCCCCTTTATGCCGCTCCGAAGCAGAGCTGACTAACCGTCAAAGTCGCCTCGAACGTGGGAGATTGAAAGACTATTAGCCCTTGCAGGTGATCTTCTGACGTCTACTCACCCGCTGTGGCGGTGGGTCGCCGGGAAGTGTCGGCAAGTCGCTGCTTGACATATGACCTGTCGTAGGTTCCAAGGAGGCCACGTGAACGGTGACTGGCCGACGAACGTGACCGCGCATAGCAGGGTTCGTCCAGGCCGGACGGTGACCAATGCCGGCGGGCACGGCCTACCCGCCGCGGCCTGGGCCGACCGCCCCGAGGACCCGAGCGGGCAAGCGCCAGGACCTGTCCGGGCACGGTGACCATCTGCGTGGACTGACCCGCCTCCTGCTGGGCGCCGCCCACACGATCGGAACGCCCGGGACAGCCCGCTCGGGACGGTGCGCGCACTGCGGCGGGACCGGCGATGCCCGCCCGCTGAGGGGCGCTGAGCGCCTGGTCCTCGCCGCCGTCGACGAGAGAAGGACACCGACGGCATCGACAAGCCGCTGTGGCGCACCCGCTGGTCCGCGCCCGCCTCGGAGAGGTACGAGCGCGTGCACCCTCCGGTCCTGCTCGCCTTCCACCAGGTCGGCAAGCGCTCCGCCAGAAGCTGGTCAGGGGCGCATCGTCCCCGGACGATCCGGCCCTGGCCGACTACTGGGCCGAGCGGCGACGCAAGAGCACACCCCCGCCGCTGGACCGGGCCACCCTGCGTCTGTTGCAGACACAGAAGGGCCACTGCCAGCTCTGCGGGCAATTGCTGCTGCACGCCGACCGATCTCCGCAGTCCCCGACCAGATGGGAGCAATGGCTCCGGAGCACCCGGAAGGCGATCAAGGCGCGACACATCGCCTATCAGGGAGAGAAGACACCGGAGGAGATCCAACTCCGCCTCGCTCACGCCTCGTGCCTGCGACGCGCGAACGTGTCGGAAAACGAGGTCGCCCTGCAGACCCGAGAGCCTTCAGGGCTTGCTTGAGCCGTATGCACGGATGACGCGCACGTACGGTTCTGAGGGGGCCCTGGTGTAGCAAACCCCCGTCGGCACAAGCCGACGGGGGTTCGTGACCTCTCACACTGCCTCTATGACAGGGCGGGTGTGAGAATGTGGGCCGGGGATCAGATTCAGGCGAAGATCACCAAGTGGGTCACTTTTGATACACCGTCAGAGGGTCAGAATTCAGGTTCTGGATCACTTTCCGTGCTCAGGCCACGGAGGGTCACCACAACCGCAATCATGAACGGCCTCCCGCCGCGAGGAGGACCCGCTTGCGGAGCAGATCGAAATTGGCCCGGCCGAACATCTGTCGCTTGAGCATCTTGATCTTGTTGTTGTGACCTTCGACGGCGCCGGAGCTGTAGCGGAGGCTGAGGCCGGCGACGACGGCGTCGAGGTCCTGGCCGAGGCCGTTGACGAAGGTGTGCAGGGCTGGCAGTTCGTCGGCCTGGACGTGCTCGATCCACTGGCCCAGCTGCCGACCCTGGCGGTTGTTCATGAGCTCGGCGAACGCGCGCGCGTGTTCGGCGGTTCGGTCGAGCTCGGGGCAGCGGGCGAAGATCTTCTTGAGCTGCTGGGCCTGGTCGTCGTCGAGGCGGTCGGGGCGGCGGGTGATCCAGCTGGTCACGTCACGCGTGGACGGGTTCTTGCGGGGCGGATCGTCGTGCGGGAAGGCTTCCCGGAGCCGTTGCACGTACTTCTTGACGACGCTTTCGCCGCCGCGGTAGCCGCGCTCGCGGAGTTCCTCGAACAGGCGGCGGGCGACGGTGCAGCCCTCGGCCCACCGCCGGTGCAGGTAAGGCTTGTAGGGATCGAGGATGCTGGTGCGGCCGGTCCAGCGTCCGACGAGTAGTTCGTCCGCGGTAGCCGCATGGGCGAGTCGGCGGACAGTATTGCGAGCCAGGCCGAGCCGGCGGGCGATGACTCGCAGCCCGAGTCCCTCGTCCAGCAGGTTGTGAACGGTCGCGTGCTGCTCGCGCACCCGATCGGACAGGCGGCCGGACTGTCGCGCCTCGGCCGGAAATTCCGGTGCCAGTTCCGTGGTCTTGGAGAGCACAGCGGTGCGAACCGGGGCGATGTCCTGCGGTTCACGCAGAAGGGCGCGGTGCTGGGTGACCGTCTTCTCGACGGCCTCGGCAAGGTTCTTCCAGATGTGCCAGCGGTCTGCGACATGGATCGCGTCCGGGGCGCCGAGCCGTCCGGCCTCGGCATAGGCAGTGGAGCGGTCCCGGCAGATCACTTCGACGCCGGGATGGTCGGTGAGCCACCGGGCCACTGTCGCCGTGGTCCGGTCAGGCAGCAGATCGACGGGACGGCGAGTATCGATGTCGATCAGGATGGTGCCGTAATTGTGGCCCTTGCGCAGCGCGAAGTCATCCACGCCCAAGACCCGCGGAGTGTGCGCTGCAGGGTCCGGCAGACGGCGTATCAGCCGCAGGAGCGTCGACCGGCTGGCCCGGACGGCGAGTGCGTGTGCCAGGCGGGCACCGGCTCGGCCGGCCAGCATAACCGCCAGCCGCTCAAGCACCGACTGCAGCCCGGCGCTGCGTCTCCCATGCTGGAAGGTCAGCCCCTCAACCTGCTCGGCGAACGTTGTCTGCGGGCAAGCGCCCTGGCGGCAGCGGAACCGGCGGACCCGTAACTCGATGACCACGGGACGGCCGCCGACCGCGCTGTCGGCGAGCCGACGCACGTACCGGCTGTGCACCCGGGCCGACGTCGTTCCGCAGGCAGGGCACACAGCCCGGTCCGCTGACGCGCGGGCCTGAACGACCACGAACTCACCGTCGGATACGACGTCTTCGATCACAGCGCCTTCGACCCGGTGGAACCACAGGTCCTGGAGGAGTACATCAGCCACGGCCGTTCATGATTGCGGTTGTGGTGACCCTCCGTGGCCTGAGCACGGAAAGTGATCCAGAACCAGAATTCAAGCGACGCCGAGAGCTGTCGGGGCGTCTGAACTTGGACCCACTTCGGCCGATTGAATCGTGACCCACGTGGCCTGTGGTTGTGGTGGTTCAGTCGGCTTCTTCAGTCGCGGTGGGGACGCGGCCGAGTTGCCGTCCGCGGCCGCGTATGCGATACGAATCGCCTTTCAGGGAGTGGACCTCAGCATGGTGGGCGAGGCGGTCGATCATGGCGGCGGCGACGGCCTCGTCGCCGAAGACCTCTCCCCAGCGTCCGAAGGGTTTATTGCTGGTGACGATCACGGACGCACGTTCATATCTGTTCGATATGAGCTGGAAGAACAGGTTGGCGGCTTCGGCATCGAAGGGGATGTGGCCCAGGGGCATTGCGTGATTGGGACTGGTCCGGTTCGCCGGTCTCGTGAGTGACGTGGCGTCATGTCCGTTGTGTGCAAGGGGTCCTGGGGAGCAGAGCAGGCACGGTGCTGGTGATCATGTGGTTGTCGAGACCCATGAGAACCGAGCGAGACCGTGCCTGCCCGAACATCATCGCTCATCCGTTCCGCACTGGAGCAACTGGGCTCCCCGACGGATCCCCTTACCTCAAGCGATGTCGCTGACCTGTGGCGTTTCCTGATCCTGGTCGCCGATCCCCGCGATGCGCGAGGACTGCGGTATCCGGCCCTCGCGTTGCTGTGCGCAGCCGTCTCGGCGGTGCTGACCGGGGCTCGCTCGCTCATCGCGATCAGCGAGTGGATCACGGATGCCCCGCAGCATGTGCTGGGCGTCCTCGGCTTCGCTGCCGATCCACTTACCGGTCTGCGGCCGGTGCCGCACGCCGCAACCGTGCGCGGCCTGCTGCAGCGTGTGGACGGTGACGCGCTGGACGCGGCGATCAGCGCGTATTTGCAGGGCAGAATGCCGCCCCCGGTCGAGCCGGAGGCGGAGAAAGGGCCGGTGCGACGGGTGATCGCGGTCGACGGCAAGGTGGTCCGCGGATCGCGAACCGCAAAGGCCGCGGCGATCCAGCTGCTGGGGGCGATGGACCACCACGGCGTGGTCCTGGCCCAGTGGCAGGTCGCTTCCAGAAGCAACGAGATCCCCTCCTTCGCGCCGTTGCTGGACGGTCTCGAGCTGGAGAACACGGTGGTGACCGCCGACGCCCTGCACACCCAGCACGACCACGGGGCCTATCCGACCAGTCGCGGCGCGCACTACGTGGCCGTCGTGAAGAAGAATCATCCGGGCCTGTACGCCCAGGTCAGGAAGCTGCCCTGGCGGGACATCCCGCTCGGGCACCGCACTCGCGACCACGCCCACTACCGCGACGAGATCCGCCGGCTCGAGGTCGCCGCGTTCAGCCACCTCGACTACCCCGGCGCCCGCCAGGCGATCCAAGTCGTACGGTGGCGACGCGACTTGAGCACCGGGAAGCTGACCATCGAGCGCGTCTACCTGATCATCGGCCTGAGGTCTTCGACGTCACCTGCACCGAGCTCGCCACCTGGATCAGAGGCTACTGGGGTATCGAGAACCTCCTGCACCATGTGCGGGACCGCACGTTCCGCGAGGACTACTCCAAGGTCCGCACCGGCACCCTGCCGCGCGCCATGGCCTCCCTGCGCAACCTCGCCATCGGCGTCTTCCGCCAGGACGGCCAGACCAACATCGCCGCCGCCCTCCGCCACACCGGCCGCGACTACCACCGGCCCCTACGAGCCCTCGGTGGGTGTGATTTTTCTGAGGTGAACATCTCGGATCAGGCGGTCAGTCTGAATTCGGCCTGGTCGGGGCTGGTGTAGAGCCGTTCATGCTCGCGTGCGGTGTGGTGGGCGCAGTAGGTGTCGAGGTCGTTGTTGGCGGTGAGAGCGCGGAGACGGAGGACGGCTTCGGCTCCTTCGAGGCCCCAGCGGGCTCCCGTGATGTCGAGACGGTCGCCGCTGAGGTGGCGGCAGGCGCCTTCGACGGCGCCGGTGGCGATGGGTCGGCCGGCTTCGAGTGCGGTGTCGTAGTGGAGCTGGTCGAGGTGGCCGGTGAGGTAGTGGTGGCATGCGGTGACGGCCTCGCGGCGGGAGCGGGCAAGCGTTCGCGGGCGGCCTGGGCGAGCATGTCATGGGCGGCGCGGTCGGCCTGGCCTGGCCTGCGAGGATCGTGGTCAGGTGGTCGCGGCCCAGGTCTCGGCCTCGCGGCTGCCGGGTGTGTGGAAGGCGTGGGCGGCGGTCCAGCTGTATTCGGCGACGTGGACGAAATCGAGCAGGACGTGGACGGTGATGTTGCGGCGTTCGGCTTCGGCGTGGATGAGGTGACCCCTGTGGTGTGGACCGTCGCCTGGGTGCGCACACTGATCGGGCGGAAGTTCCACATCTCCTACAGCGTCTCCGGCGCCACCCGGCTGCTGCACCGGATGGGCTACAGCGTGCAGGTGCCCGCCCGGCCCGCCGCCGAACGCGACGAAGACGCGATTACTGCATGGCGGGAGGCGACCTGGCAGGAGGTAAAATCCTCCGGGTGACGACCGGCTCGTTCATCTGTTTCGAGGATGAAGCGGGCGTAACCGGTCGGCCGCCCAAGGGCCGCACCTGGGGCCGGCGCGGGATCACCCCGACGGTGCGTGTGCCCGGGTGCAGCCGTGGCCGCCTCTCGGTGGCCGGGCTGCTGTGCATCAGGCCGGGCCTGCCCACCCGCCTGTGCTACCGGCTGCGCCGACACGCCGGCCGCAAGGGCGAGCGCCGCTCGCTGAGCGAGACGGACTACATCCGCCTGCTCGACGGCGCCCACCGGGACTGCGCCAGGTCCAGTACCGGCCCGACCTTATTGACGGATGCCTTGCCGGCACTGGACTCACCCTGACGACACCACGCCTACAAGCTCAGTGACTGCCGACCTCGATCACGTAGTCGCGCTGCGCTGTCGGCTGACCGGAGCTCTGGTACGCCGTGACCGTGAACCGCGCCGCTCCCGCAGTGACCGGTGTCCCCACGATTCCGCCGGTATCGGCATTGAGTACGAGCCCCGCGGGCAAGGCCCCCGAGGTAACCACGTATCGCGTGGTCGCCGGCGTGTTGGTCTTCACGGTCGCCTCGTACAGGGCTCCCTTGGCTGCCGCGGGCAGCGGTCCGGCGTCGAGCTCCGGGGTCGGAGCGACGACTACCTCGGGGGTGCCGACCGGCTTGCCGTCGGCGTCCAGCTCCTGCAAGGACCAGCGCTTGCCCGGCTCGACCACGTTCAGGTGCCAGTTCGTCTTCAGGTCGCGGAACCGCGCCCGCTGCTCCGCGGTGAACGCGCCCAGGTTGCGTGCCGTCTCCCATTGCTGAATGGCGTCGAGCAGCCGCGTCGTGTTCTCCCCGCCCGACTCGAGGCGGGAGACCGAGCTCTGGAAGCCTGTCCCGGCGTTCAGGCCGGCGCCTCGAGCCAGCTTCCACTCCATGGTGAGCAGGCTGTCCGAGCCGTTGAGGCTGATCCAGCCGAGCATGCCGGGGAGGAAGTTCGCCTGGAGGTACTTGTTGTTAGTGAACACCTGCTCCATCGAGGTGCTGCCGACTTCACCCCAGCTGGCCCGGGTCAGCGCGTCCCAGGTGTTCGAGGTCATCCGGCTGGTCTCGGAGATGAATCGGTCCTTGGCATCGATGTGCCGGAACGTCCCGTTCACGAGGTGAGCCATGCCGTAAGCGCCCCAGCCGGACTCCGATGCCGACTCCAGGCCGTCCCACGACATACCGGTGATGCCGGTCTTGTTCCATGCGGTGATCAGCCTGTTGCTGATCTCGTCGAGGACGGCATGGCCACCGATCGCGCCGCCGTAGCTGTTGGCCACGACTCGGGCGGTGTGGTCACCCTCAGGGTGTGAGACCGCGACCGATCCCCATCGCGCGCGCTGCACGCCGGTCAGCTTCCACTCCTTCCCCACCTGCTCGGCCGCTCCGTAGCTGACGAATTCGTCCCCGATGCGCAAGTAGTTGTAGCTCAGGCCCGCAGCAAGCAGCGCGCCGGAGTCGAGGTACACGGTGGTGTCGCCGGCCGTCAACGGACGGGTGAGCGAGGCGCTGCCCCCCGTCGCAAGCCGGTCGTCGGCGGGTGGCGTGAGGTAGTCGTCTCGCGGGAACCGGGCCCAGTCGTAGGGCTCGTCGCCGGTGCTGATGAAGTCCGACAGGGTGTGCACGCCGAGCTGTACACCGTTTGCCTTGGCGATGTTCACGGCTGCCGCGGCCCCGGCGTCGCTCCCGCCCAAGCTGGAGTCGAACTTGTAGTGGCCGCTCGACTCCCATGGGCCGTAGCTGCTGGTAAGTGAGTAGATGCGGTTCATGCCGGCCGCCTTGGCGAATCGGGCCGCCGCCGGAATGTTGTCGGTCTGCAGGTCGCCGAGCACCAACCATGACTGGCTGCTCGCCTGGGAGGCCTTCTGCCATTGCCCGTTCAGCTTTGGGTAGGGCAGCTTCTCGCCCGTGGCGATGTTGGACAGGATGGTCGGAGTCGCCTCGGGCGAGGCTCCGAAAAGTGCGATCTTGGAACCGGCGATCCTGCCGTCCCGGCCGGGCAGTGGCCCGACCGGGATCGGATAACCGCGTACCTTGCGGTGGCGTTCCTTGGTGTAGTCGAAGGTGAAGGCGCGCAGTACGGAACCCCAGGGGGTCACGCCTGCCGCGCTCCACTCCTCCAGGGAACCCACGCTCACATGGTCCGGATCGCGATCGACCTCGCTCTCCCAGCCCATGTCCTGGTCCTCCTGCGGCCAGGCGCCTTCGGTACGGTCGGTCAGCGGTCGGAGCCCGATGGCGAAATCGTCGTCGCGGACCACGCCCACCGATGTGCCGACCGTCTTGGAGATCGACGTGGCCAGTGGACCCCAGAGCAGGGTCTGCACATCGACGCCCTTCGGCGCGTCGATGGCGACCGCTTCGAACGTGGTGTAGCCGCCGCGCTTGCTGACCAGCTTCACCTGGATCTTCCAATGCGCCGCCTCGTTCCGGAACGTGAGCATCTGGCCCCCGGGTCCGGAACGGTGAACCGTGGTCGGCCTCTGCTGCTTGCCGTCGACGACCAGGCTGACCAGGGACGCCGCATGACCGGGCGCGATGTGGTCGACCCCGGTCCTGACGTCCTCCAGGCCTACGACCGTCCCTGTCCTGTCGAGCTCGAGGTCCAGATAGCCGGCCTGGATCTCGATCGACGGAGTCGTACCGTCAGGTCGTGCTTGCGCCGGCTGTGCGCCGACCGCGGGCAGAATGCCGGCGGTCAGCATCGCGAATGCGAGGGCACCGGCCGTCCGCCGACGCCGCTCGGGCCTCCTCCGAGGGGGCTGAGATCCGACTACGAGTTCTGAGAACCGCATGATGTTGCTCCTGTCACTCTCGACGGAAACTGCTGCACCGGCCGCTCGTGCCGGTCATCCCTTCGTGGCACCCCCTGTCAGGCCACGGACGAATTGCTTCTGGAAGGCGAGATAGAAGGCCAGGACGGGCAGTGTGGCCAGCAACATGAACGCGAACACCGCCCCGAAGTCCTGCTGGTAGGGGCCGATGGAGCGGAAGATCCCGACCGTCACGGTGTTCCCGGCTCCCGGCCCCAGGACGAGCAGCGGGGTCAGGAAGTCGTTCCAGACCCAGACCCCGAGGAAGATCAGCACGCTGGCCGACGCAGGCCGCAGCAGCGGGAAGACGATCTGCCAGAAGATCCGGAACCGGCCGGCGCCGTCGACCGCCGCGGCCTCTTCGAGTTCGCGCGGGATCGAGCGGATGAAGCCCATGAAGACGAACACGGCGAACGGCAGGTAGTACCCGACGTCGACCAGCACGGCGCCCGGCATCGTGTGCAACAAGCCGATGGCGTCGAGGATGCGCGTGATCGGAAGCATGATCACTGCGGGCGGGATCATCAGGCCGGCCAGCATGACGCCGAGGACGGCACGGCTCCACCAGCGGCCCGACCGCACGAGATGGTACGCCGACATCGCGGCCAGCACGGTGGTGATGAGGATCGATGCCGCGGTCAGCGTGACGGAGTTGACGAGGCCGTACCAGAACAGCCCGTCCGGCCGGCTCAGGACGTGCTCGAGGTTGTCGAGGGTCGGCGGAACCGGGAGCGCCAACGGCGATGCGACGACCTCGGAGCTGGGTTTGAAGACGTTGACCAGCGCCACGTAGAGCGGCATACAGAAGACGGCCGCCACGCCGGTGGCCAACAGCGGCCGTATCCACGGCGTTCGGGAGTTCACAGATTCACCTCTCGTCGTTGCAGGAGCCTGAGCGTGGTCACGCTCGCGACCGAGACGACGACGAGCATGATCCCGGCCATCGCGGACGCCACTCCCGGGCGTTGCTCGGAGAAGGCGGTGCGGATCACCTCGAAGGCGACGGTGGCCGTGCCGTCGGTGCCGGGGCCGCCGTTGGTGAGCACGGCGATCTGGTCGTAGACCTTGAACGAGCTGATCATCAGCATCACGGTGTTGATCGTCAACGCGGGCGCGAGCAGCGGCCAGGTGATCGCGCGGAACTGCTGCCAGGGGCCGGCGCCGTCGAGGCTCGCCGCCTCATCGAGCTCGGCGGGGATCCCCGCGAGCCCGGCAAGGTAGACCACGACGGCGAAACCGAGCAACTGCCAGACCATGATCCCGGAGACGGAGTAGATCGCGTACGACGGATCCGTGAGCCAGCCCGGCGGGTTCTCGACCCCCAGCGAGACGAGCGTGCTGTTCAGCAGGCCGTCGTCCGCCAGGATCGAGCGCCCGATCACCGACACCACGACAGCGGAAAGGATCACCGGTGTGAAGTAGACGCTGCGGAGCAGGCTGTAGAGCCGACCCTGCCGGCGCAGCAGCAGGGCGATCGCGAGACCGAGCAGGTTCGTCAACAGCACCACGATCACCGTGATCACCACGGTGTTCCACAAGGAGTGCCGGAACTCCTCGTTCCCGAGGAGGAAACCGTAGTTGTCCAGGCCGACGAACGAGGTCTCCGGGCGGGTGGCGCGCTCATCGGTCATCCCGACGTAGAGGGTCCACAGGATGGGCGCCAGGACCATCGCGGTGAAGATCGTGAGGGTCGGCAGGACGAAGACGGCGCCGGCTCCTGCCGACGACCACGTCCAGGTGCGGCGCCGGTGCGGCCCACCCGCGCGCCCGGACGAGGCCGCAGTGGCCTGCGGCCGGACAGGCCGCGACATTCCTCCGGCGGCGACGGTCTCCGTCCGGGCGAGCGAGGGGCGCGTCACTTCGAGAGCTCCTTGAACTTCGTGTTCAGCGTCGCGACGAACTTGCCCACGTCCGCACGGCCGTTGAGGAGATCGTTCAGTGCCGCGTCCACCTTGGGCATGAAGCCCGACGGCAGGGCCGGGACACCGCTCTCGTTTCCGAAGCTCGGCGTCACGGTTCCGCTGGACTGGGCCTTCTCGTAGAGATCGAGGGTGGTGTTGTACAGCGGCGGCAGGCCGGACGGCGGCTTGTAGCCCTTGAGCGCGACGAACAAGCCGTCGTACTTCGCCCCGCCGTCGGCGTTCAGCTTCGAGAACTCGATGGCCCACTGCTTGGCCTTCGCGACGTCGGGGGACTTGGCGCTCACCGACAGCCCACCGCCGGTGTACGCGGGCACGACGAGCGAGCCGTCCTGCGTGGGCATGGGGAAGGCGCCGAACTCCTTCTGCTGCGCCTTGTCCGGGGACGCCGGGAACCACGAGCCCATCGGGTACATGGCGCCCTTGCCCTTGAGGAAGGCTTCCTGCGCCTGTGCGTAGGTGGCCGACAGGTTGTCGACGTTCTCCTTGCCCGCCAGTGCCTTCATCTTGGTCGCCGCGTTGACGAACAGCGGGTCGCTGAAGTCGGTCCTTCCCGCGGTCAGCTTGTCGAGCCACTTCGGGTCCTTGGCGTAGACCTCGTCGGCCACCAGCTGGGCGAAGGTCCATCGCGGGCCGAGGCCGTCCGGTGCACCGCCGCCGATGACGAACGGCTTGATCTCCGCCGCCTTCAGCTTGCCGACCGCGGCGAGCAGGTCGTCCCACTTCTCCGGAGGAGTGGTGATGCCCGCCTTCTCGAAGGCCGCCTTACGGTAGTAGATCTGCCAGGTCTGCGAGTTGGTGGGCAACTGGTAGATCTTGCCGCCGAAGCTGTTCGCGGTCGGGCTGGCCCAGTCCACCAGTTCCTTCTTGCTGAACTGGGCGAGCTTGCCGCCCTCCGCCAGTCCGGCAGGGTCGATCGCGACCATGATGTCGGGCAGTGCGCCGGTCGAGTCGAGTTGGCGCGTGTACTCGTTGCGCTGCTCAGCACTCGGCGCGACGAGTTTCTTGATCTTCACCCCCGGCACCTTGGCGCTGGTCCTGGCGATGATGTCGTCCCAGTAGGAGGCGGTCAGGTTGGGAGTCTCGAAGGTGAGCAGACTCAACGTCACGTCACCGCCCGAACTGCTCCCACCTCCGCTCCCGCCGCCGACGGCACAGCCGGTCAGCGCGACCAGGCCCAACGACACCGCTATCGCACCCCAGTTGGCCCGCTTGCTCATGAGGCCCTCCTTGCTGGTCGAACCCACCAGGGGATGTCGCTCGGCCAGAATTTAGATAAGTAAGTTTCTTGTCAATATTGCTGTTGCGGCGTCAATTTAGATAGCGTGCCGCCGTGAGTCAAGACATCGGTGAAACCCGGGGCAGCACGGCTCCCGCAGGCCGTGCGGGCGATGCCCACCTCCTGCGCAAGCTCAATCTCTCGGCCACGGTGCGGGCCTTCCTCGACGCCGCGTCGCTGACGGTCAGCGACGTGCGTTCGATCGTCGGAGTCTCCCGCCCCACCGCCGAGGATCTGGTGGCGACGCTGCTGGACGAGGGCTTCGTCCGTGAGGCGCTCGACCGTCCCAACGGCGAGCGGTCGGCGGGGCGGCCGGCCCGTCGCTACGAGGTCGTGGCCGAGAGCTTCGCCGTCGTCGGAGTCGACATCGGCGCCCACAAGGTGGCCGTGGTCGTCTGTGACCTGCGCGGAAACGTCCTGGCGGTGCGCCGGCGCAGCGTCGACTCCGGCATCGGACCGGCCGGGCGCATCGGGGCGGCGGCGCGACTGGTCGAGGCGACCCTCCGGCAGACCCGGACGAACGGGGAACACGTCCGCTCGGTGGCCTGCGGCATCACCGGTGTGGGGGCCAACGGCTCGGAGGTCATGGACATCCGCACCGTTCCCGCGGGCCAGGACCTGGACGTCTACTCACTCCCGGGTTTCGACAAGATCGACGTGGTGTCGGAGGTGTCGGAGCGCTTCAAGCGCGACGTGCTGGTCTCCAACGACATCCACCTCGCGGCGGTGGCCGAGCAGTGGCAGGGCGGTGCCGGAGCACGCGACCTCGTCTACATGCACGCCGGCCGCCGCCTCGGGGCCGCAATCGTCATCAACGGGCAGATCCACAACGGGCGGCACGGCCTGGCGGCGTCCGTCGGTTCGATGAAAATCCTGGGGTGGGCCGAAGCGATGGCGCAGCTCGACCGCGAGAGCCGCAAGCTTGCGGGCTCGGCCGCCGAGGAGTCCACCAGCGGCAACGTCCGGGCGCTCTTCGAAGCGGCCGCGAACGGCGACCGCACTGCGGTGCGGACCGTCGACCGCGTCGCCGAGGCCCTCGCCCTGGGCGCCTCCGTCCTGGTCCACGCCGTCGACCCCGATCTCGTCGTGCTCGGTGGCGGCCTGTCCCGCGCGGGGGACGTGCTCGCCGGCCCCTTTGAGCGGCACTTGGCCGCGACCTCCCTCAACAGGCCGGAGTTCCGCGTGTCCCTGCTCGGCGACGAGTCCGTCGCTCTCGGCGCCGCCAGGCTGGCGCTCGACGATCTCAAGGCGCGTCTGCTCGAAGTGCAGGCCTGATCCACCCCCCTCTCACCGCACCAGGGAGTCACCGAATGATCGAGCCCGGACGCGTTGCCGTGCCCGTGCCCACCACCCCCGTGTCCCTCTCCGGACTCGGCGGGACCGAGACCACGACGATGGTCCTGCTGCCGAGGTCGGACGGCTTGCCCGACATCGGGTGGGTGGGGCTTTCCCTGGCGGCGACGGACGTGAGATCCCTGACGATCCCGGCCTCGGTCGAGACCACGGCCTGGAACTCCTGGCTGATCGGCTCACCGGTCAGCGTGCTCCCGGAGCATGCGCGCGGCTACCTCGGACGGCCTGCGCTGCTCGGCCACCGGGTCGGCTCCGAAGGCCCCGGGAGCGACTGGTCCACCGCGTTCGGCCCTGGCTCGGTGCGGTGTGACGACGGCTCGCTCGTGGTCCAGGCCACCGACGAGGCAGCGGGACTCGAACTGTGCTTCGAGGCCGAAGCCGTCCCGGGGGGAGGGCTCCGCCTCCGGCACCTGTTGACCAACGTCGGCGCCGGCCCGTATGTGGTCGACGCGCTCGAGGTGGTCATCCCCGTTCCGACCGGCGCGGGCGAGATCCTCGACTTCACCGGGCGATGGGCCCGCGAGCGGCAGCCCCAGCGCCGTGCCCTCGCGGACGGGCAGTGGGTCCGGGAGCACCGCCGCGGCATGCGCATCCTCGACGGCACCGGCCTGATCGTGGTCGGTACCCCTGGCTTCGGATACGGCGACGGTGAGGTGCTCGGTGTCCACCTCGCCTGGAGTGGCAACCACCGGTACACAGTCGAGCAGCTCAGCTCCGGCGTCGCCGTCGTCCGGGCCGGCGAGTTGCTGCACCCGGGCGAGCTGACCCTCGCCGAGGGCGAGACGTACGCGATGCCCTGGGTGCACGTGGCCGCGTCCGCGCGCGGCCTCGACGGCCTGGCGGACGCAACACATCAGTACATCCGGTCGCTCGCAGCCCATCCGTCCCCGCCCGCACCCGTCATGTTCAACCCGTGGGAGGCGGTCTACCTCGACCACGACCTCGACACACTGACCGCACTGGTCGACATCTCGGCCAAACTGGGCGCCGAGCGTTTTGTGCTCGACGACGGGTGGTTTGCGGGCCGCACCTCCCTCGACGACGGCCTGGGCGACTGGACCCCGGACCCGGCGGTGTGGCCGCACGGGCTGGCACCGCTTGTGGACCGGGTGCACGAGAAGGACATGGAGTTCGGGCTCTGGTGGGAGCCGGAGGCTGTCAACCCGAACTCCGCGGTCTACCGCGACCATCCCGACTGGATCCTGCGCACCGGCGACCGGTCGCCCGTGCTGGAACGCAACTGCTACCTGCTCGATCTCAGCCGGGAGGATGTGCGGACACACCTGCTCGACGCCTTCGGCCGCCTGGTGGCGGCGCACCGGATCGACTTCGTCAAGTGGGACCACAACCGCGACCAGATCGACGGCAGTGACTCGCGCGGCTCCGGCCGGCCCGCGTCACGGCGGCAGACCCTTGCCTTCCGCGAGCTCCTCGACGAGCTGACCCGCCGCCATCCCGGCATCTCGTGGGAAAGCTGTGCCTCGGGAGGCGGCAGGATCGACCTGGACGTGCTCGAGCGGGTCCAGAGCGCCTGGGCCTCCGACGTCACCGATCCGCTGTCCCGCCAGCCGATCCAGCACTGGACCGCCCAGCTAGCCCCGCTGGAGTACCTCGGCGCTCATGTCGCCGCGCCGGTCTCCCACCAGACCGGCCGGACCAGCATCCTGGACCTCCGCGCAGCCACGGCCTTCTTCGGTCAGTTCGGCGTCCAGTGGGACCTCACGAAGGTGCCGGCCTACGAGCTGGACCGCCTCGCGAGCTGGATCGGCCTCTACAAGCGGCACCGCGCGCTCCTGCACACGGGGCGGCTGACGCGCGTCGAACTGCCCGACGGTCTACTCGCGCATGGAGTGGTCGCTCGGGACCGGTCGGAGGCGCTCTTCTCCTATGCCCAGCTCGATGAGATCGTGCCCGTGCCACCGCGGCTCCGCATCCCGGGACTCGACCCGGACCAGACCTACAGCGCCTCGCTCGTCGCGCCGGCCGACCCGTCGGTGACCTGGGAGGTCACGGGCGTCCAGGCCTCCGGTGCGGCGCTGGGAGCACTGGGGCTGCCGGGTCCTGCGCGGGCACCTCAGAGCGCGGCGCTGGTCCACCTGCGCGCCGTCTGATCCGGCGGAGCACACGGCCTGTGGGGGTGCCGAAAGTCACGCACGTCCCCTGAACAGGCACGTTGCAGTGCCGCCGCCGACCATTAATAACCCGATTCCACCCGCTAACTTGACTCTGTCGGGGATCTTGGGTGGTCGGGTTCAGCTACCGAGGGTTCGCCAGGACTTCGGCCGGGGGATCTGGTTCTGATCCAGGAAGGTCTGGAAGGCGGTCGGCGGTCTCGGTGGAGAGGCTTCCGCGGTCACTGATCGGCCGCTGAGGCGTTCGATGTTCACAGCGATGGCCGTGAGTACGTGCTGCAGGTGGGTTTTCGACCGTCCTCGGTAGCGGCAGTGGCGCATGCCGTGTCCGTGGGCGAACTCGTTGATGGTGCCATCCACTCCGGAGCGGGCCGCGTAGCGGGCCTTCCAGTTGGGTGTCTGCTGCTCGCTGCGGACGCGGACTTGAAGGTCGCGGAGTTCTCGCGGGGGAAAGCCCACGTTCCGGGCACCCTCGCGGGAGCTGGTGCAGGTCCGCGCCCGCGTCAAGCACGTCTTCGCCCGCATGAAGACTTGGAAAATCCTCCGCGACTGCCGCCTCAAAGGCGATGGCGTCCACCACGCCATGCTCGGCGTCGCCCGCCTGCACAACCTCAACCTCGCCGGATAGGCGAGCAGCCGGACTGGCCACCGACCACGTCCACACCCAGTCAAAGATCATTTACGGGACAAGCCTTTTAATCCTCGCGATCACACGACGGGGGGCCTGGGTGGCAGTCGAGGCGACGAGTTGGCAGAAGGAACAGGTAAGCCGTGCATACGTACACGCCCTCGCCACTCAAGGTGGATACACCATCTGTGACTGGAACGTGGACAAAGACGGAGTCGTTGGCGCGGGCGGTGTGTCCCTCGGTGATGCTGATGTCCTGGTCCGGCACCAGTTCGTGGATGGTGTCGCCGGTGGAGGTTTCGCGCAGCCGGCAGGTGCCCGGGGCGATGCCTTCGAAGACAAGTACTCCCCGGTGTCGGTCTCTCCTTCGGCGGTGACCTTTCCGGTCGTGTCGAGGAGCTGGAACACGGCTCCGACCAGGACGCTGCCTTCGGGGTCCTTCTTGTGGATCCCGACCCCGCCCGGAGGGGCTTCGACGTCCACGGTGGCCGTGTCCTCGGCGGTGGTCATGTCACCGGCCAGCAGCATGCGTGGGCAGCCGGGTTCTGCCGGAGCCCTTCAGGGAGCGACTTCGTCGCCCGTCCCTGGGGGTGCCGGTTGCGGGCGTCAGTAGCCGGTGCCGCGCTTGACCTGGGCCCGCTCGACCTCGGTGGTCGCACCCTTGTGGTCCAAGGTGTCACACGCGTTGGCGATGTCCTGGGTCAGGCGATCGATCTGCTCGCGGCTCAGGGTCTCCTTGACCAGGGCACGCAGGATCTTCACCCGCTCCGCGTTGGGCGGGAGCGTGTACGCCGGCACCATCCAGCCGCGCTCGGCCGAGAGCTGCCAGGCGACGTCGGACTCGTCGTAGGCGTGCTTGCCGGCGAGGCGGAAAGCTACCAGCGGCAGCTGCTCGAGGTCGCTGCCGATCACTTCGAAGCGGCCGCTGCTACGCAGGTTGTCCGCCAACGCACGGGCGTTCTCCTGCATCGTCTCCATGACGTAGGTGTAGCCCTGGCGACCCAGCCGCACGAAGTTGTAGTACTGCGCGAGGACCATCGACGCGCCGGTCGAGAAGTTCAGCGTGAACGTCGCGTCGGTCTTGCCCAGGTAGTTCTCGTAGAACACGAGGTCCTTGGCCAGGTCGGACTCCTCGCGGAAGACCAGCCAGCCGATGCCGGGGTAGACCAGGCCGTACTTGTGTCCCGAGACGTTGATCGAGCGGACCTGCTCGAGCCGGAAGTCCCATTTCGAGTCCGGGTAGAGGAAGGGCCACACGAAGCCGCCGCTGGCGCCGTCAACGTGGATCGGGATGTCGAGGTCCCGCTCCTTGCGGACCTCCCGCAGGAGCTTGTCGATCCCGACGACGTCGTCCTTGTGGCCGGTGAACGTGGTGCCAAGGACGGCGACGACGCCGATCGTGTTCTCGTCGAGGTGGGGCTCCACGTCCTGCGGGCCGATCGTGTACTTGTCCTCGGCAAGCGGCACGATCCGCGGCTCGACGTCGAAGTAGCGGCAGAACTTCTCCCACACGACATGGACATCGCCGCCGAAGACCAGGTTGGGCCGGTCGACCGACAGGTTGGCCGCCTGGCGGCGCTCCCGCCACTTCCACTTCAGCGACAGCGCGCCGAGCATGATCGCCTCGGACGAACCCTGGGTCCGACATCCGGTGGTCCTGCCCGGTGCGTGGAAGAGGTCGGCAAGCATGCGCACGCAGCGCTGCTCGATCTCGGCGGAGATGGGGTACTCCGCGTGGTCGATGAAGTTGCGGTGGAGGTTCTCGGCGATGATCCGTTGCGCCTCCGGCTCCATCCAGGTGGTGACGAACGTGGCGAGGTTGCGCTGCGGGTCGCCCTCCATGACGAGGTCCTCATCCAGCAGCCTCATTGCGTCCGTCGCGGTCATGCCCTCCTCGGGGAAGGTCTCCGAGGGAGCGGGCTCGGTCAGGAAACGGTTGCCGAACAGCGCCGCGACGTCTCTCTTGGTCATGCCGACGATTCAAACAGTCCCGGAGCCTTCCTCGGCGAAGAACACGCCGAAGAAGAAAAGCGAGCCGTGGTCTTCGTCATATCCATCGTTATTGCCGCAGCGGGTACCTACGTGACCGCCTTTATGCCGGGTCGTTCGCGGCCCCAATCGCCAGCGAGGTTGCTGCGAGCTGAAAATCGGCATTGGCGGGGCGACCACCGAGATCCTCGCCACGGGTCGACCGAGGCTGGGCATGAGGCTACGCCCGAGATCAAGGCCGGGCGAGGCTTCCGATATCAGGCATCATGTGCGACCGAAGAAGAATATCGGTTTGGGGCCGACGGCTATTCGGTCACCCACTGGACGAGGTGCCGTTCTCAAGGATGCTGACAATGGAATAGAGCGAGAAGCAGATCGCTTCCAGCCCATCGAGCACCCGTGCGGCTATGAACACGTTTGAGTCGACCACCGCTACTTGGAAAACGAATGCCGCCAGGAAGAGACACGTGAGTGCCGTGAGAACCGGGAGCAATGGCACCTGGTTGGCAAGGTTGAACGTCCGGCGCCACACGAGGGCGAGTGCTCGGCGCTCCGACGAAAAGGTACGCGCCGTATGTGGCCGTCCCCGCCGCTGCCACGTTGCCAATCGTCGGGCAGACGATTCGATCAAGAGTGGTGTAGTAGCCAATTAATTGGCGAGTGATGGTCGCTGCGGTACAGAAGAGGCACATGCAAGTCACAACGAGAAACGTGCCACCCGACCAGCGACAAAGTTCCCAGACTCTCTCCTGCAGCCCAAACGTACAGACCAGAGCCTGGCAAAGACGGCCGTCACGGCAAGGGGGATCGCCCGGAAGATGACGCTCACCACATAGTTCACAGGTCGGCATCCTTCAGTGATTCCATGAATTCACGGTCACGACCATGGGTAAATTTCAGCAGATCACCGAGTGCCGATTATCGACTTACTGTGATGGCAGCGAATCGCCGACCCTTAAGTGCTCGTTCCAGTAGATTCATGCCGCGCTTCACTCACGGAGCAAGAGGCATGAGCCTGGTCAGCCAGAAGGTCGTGCGAAGTCCAGTGGACTCATCCCCCAATATCCCGCAGCGGTCAGGTTTCGCACTCCGGACGCCGATTCTCTGGAGCGCCGAGCCAACGGCACATCGGGCGTCGACAGGTTCGTCCGCGGCACATTCCGCCTGGCTCGAGCCGGCTCTGACCGCGACCGACCTGCTCGCCTGGACCCAGACCCTGCTGCTGGAGGTCGAGGAATGCTTCCACAGCGCGACTCGATGTCCAGCGGCGCGGTCATGTCGGCACCTCGGGACGGCGGCGAGCGCCCGTGCCGACGGCTCCCGCGGCAAGCGACGCACCGCGTGAAGCCGACCGCCCCAGCCACGACGTGTTCTGACCTCATGCACTGTCACGGCAGCTGCAAGTCTTGATCGCTGATGCGACGGGCCAGTACCGCGTCGGCAGGATGTCGGCCGTCCGGCGAGGCTGTCGGTGATCCGTAGGCGATGTGTCGGGGGCCGCTGGAACCGTGGGTGTCGAGCTGTCCTGCAGGGCAGTCGCAGTCGCCTTCAACAGCAAGGGAACCCCGCCGCGATGTCGTCCACGTCCTCCACCCCGCCCTGGGATGTTCAACAGCTGCCGCGTGCCGATGGCAGCGTCTTCCTGGTCACCGGCGGCAACGCCGGCATCGGGTACTTCGTCGCGGAGCAGTTGTCCGCAACCGGAGCCGCTGTCGTACTGGGCAGCCGGAATCCCGCGAAGGCCGAAGTCGCCACGGCCTCGATCCGCTCGCGTGTCCCTGGCGCGCGGGTGCGGGCCGTACGGCTGGACCTCGCCGACCTCTCGTCGCTCAGAACAGCGGTGGAATCACTGGATGTGGCATACCTCGACGCGGTGGTCCACAACGCCGGCGTCGCGCTCGACGCCCCGCCGCGCCGGGAGACCGGGGACGGTCACGAGCTCATGTTCGGCACGAACCACCTCGGGCACTTCGCGCTGACCCACTGGCTGATGCCGCTGCTGTCGGCCGCACCGGCGGCCCGCATCGTGACCACGGGCAGCTTCGCGGCGAAGTCCGAGCGGCTCGACCTCGACGACCTGCAGTCCCAGAAGGACTACCGGCCCAAGCGCACCTACGGACGCTCCAAGCTGGCGCAGATGTACTTCGGCCTCGAACTCGACCGCCGCCTGCGCGCCGTCGAAAGCACGGTGGCAAGCGTGGTGGTCCATCCCGGCGGCGCGCTGGACTCCCTGACCCCGTCACGGCCGCCAGTCCATGTGCGGACCGCTGGTGCGCGGCTCTGCGGTGCACCAGCCGCCCTCCTCGTCCAGGGCAAGCACGCCGGCGCATGGCCCGCGGTCCGAGCGGTGCTGGACCCCACCGTGCGCGGAGGGCAGCTGTGGGGACCGCGCGTCTTCAGCCTGCGCGGCAAGCCCCAACGTCAACGGGCATGGAACCACCTCACCGACACCTCCGTAGCGGCGCGGTTGTGGGACGCCAGCCGTGACCTGACCGGCGTCGACCGCGGCACCATCCCCGGACAGCCCCGGGCGCGCTGACCAACAAACGTGCTCAGGTTGGTCAACTGCGGCGCTCCGTCACATGCGTTCGTGCAGGTCGGCGGGGCGGGTACGGCAACGGCCACCGTGATCATGAACGTTTGTGAGGACGATCAAGGACCAGGTGGCCGTGGAGGCCACGATAACCGAGCAGGTGTGGGCGACAGTGTTCGGGGCGGTGATGGCCGAGGTGGCCTGCTGCTTCCCGCGTCGCGACTCGCGGCTGCTGGCACGGCAGATGACGCAGGCAATGCTGATGGAGCTGGAACGGCGCAACTGCTGGACGCTCGCCGAGGCGCCGGGACATCCGGGCCCGCACCGGCTTCAGCACTTTCTCTCCCGCGGATCGTGGGATCACGATGCGGCCCGCGACCGGCTGGCTCACTGGACTGCAGGTGAACTCGCCTAGGATCAAGCGGTGTTGGCCATCGACGAAACGGGAGACGAGAAGTCCTCCACCGACTGCGTGGGCGCGGCCCGCCAGTACTCCGGGGCCCTGGGCGGGGTGGGACTGTGCCAGGTCGCCGTCCACCTCACCTACGCCTCGGCGCGCGGCCACGCGCTGATCGACCGGGAGTTGTACCTGCCCGCCGCCTGGGCCGAGGACGAGGAACGCCGCCTGCTCACCCACGTGCCGGACGAGATCACCTTCGTCACCAAGCCGCAGCTCGCCGCTGCCATGCTGCACCGTGCCCACGAACAGGACATACGCGCCCGCTGGTTCACCGGCGACGAGATCTACGGCGGCCTGGAACTGCAACGCACCGCCCGTGCTCTCGGCTTCGACTACGCCCTGGCCGTCAAGGCCGACCACACCGCCACCTCCTCCGCCGGCCGTTTCACCGCCACCCGGCTTGCCGCCAGGGTTCCGGCGAAGTCCTGGATGCGCATGCGCACCGGGCACGGGCTGAAGGGCGACCGGCACTACGACTGGGCCCTGATCGAGGTCCGCCCCGACGACATCCCCACCGGCAGCGACACCAGCGGACACGCCTTCCTCATCGTGCACCGCCACCGCTACACCCGCCGCCTCTCCTTCTACCGCTGCTACTCCACCACCCCCGTCAGCCTCGCCGACCTCGTCCACGTCATCTGCACCAGGTGGAAGATCGAAGAAGACTTCCAGGGAGCGAAGGGCCTCACCGGCCTCGACCAGGGCCAGGTCACCTGTTGGACCTCGTGGATGCACTGGAGCCTGATCAGCTTGATCGCCGCCGCCGTCCTGGCCGTCACCCGCGCCCGCACCACCACCCCGGCCGCCGGCATCACACTCGTGCCCGCCAGCCCCCGCGAACTGCTCGCCGTGCTCCGTGTCACCGCACTTCCGGCGCCCCGCCGCGACCTCGACCACGTCCTGCACTGGTCCGCCTGGCGCCGCCACCACCAGCACCGAACCACAGCCTGCCACCGGCACTGGAACAACGTCACCGCCGAAGCGACGACCTAACCCCACGATAAAGATCAAGACTTACAGCTGCCGTGACTGTGCGCCCGCCCGGAGGAGCGAAGCGTCATTGGTCGACAGGCCGAGGATCTCGGTAGCCGTCGACAGTGACGGCGACGGCCCCGTAGATAGCAGCACCGCGCCCGAGTCGCCCAGGTAGTGGGCGACTTCGCGCGACTTGAGGAGCGGTGGTTGGCCGAGGTGCACATGGAGCCTTATCTGTGCCGCGTACGGCCACCTGAAGCCCTGCCCGCCGTTGCACCGCCTGCAGGCTCACCAGGATTGACCGGGCCAGATCACGAGCTTCGGCGATCTCCTCGCCGGCCGGGGGCGGAGTCAGGCGGGCTGTTGGATCTCGAGGCGGAGGTGGCGGGGTCCGCGGAGCATGGCGTTCTGCCGGTAGGGGGGCGGGTCTTGGACCAGGGTCGCGGTGCTGAGGTGGGGGATCAGTGCGCCGAGTGCGGTCTGGGCTTCGATGCGGGCGAGCGGTGCGCCGTAGCAGAGGTGGATGCCGCTACCGAAGCCCAGGTGTTGATTGTCCGGGCGGGTGGGGTCGAACCGATCGGGGTCGTGAAACCGCTTGGGGTCGCGGTTACCCGAGGCCAGCGCGAGTGTGACGGAGGTGCCTTTGCGGATGGAGATGCCGGCGACGTCGATGTCGGCGAGGGGGATACGTTGCCGCATGTGGACCGGGGGCTCGTAGCGCAGCAGTTCCTCCACCGTGCTGGGCAGCAGGTCGGGTTCGCGGCGTAGCCGGTCCAGCTGGTCGGGGTGGCGCAGCAGGGTGAGGACCCCGTTGGTGATCAGGTTGACCGTGGTCTCGTGTCCGGCGATGAACAACAGTATGGCGGTTTCCGCGAGTTCGTCGTGGGTGAGCCGCATGGCCGGGTCGGGTTCGTTGATGAAGGCGGACAGCATGTCGTCGCTCGGATGGCCGCGGCGCTGTTCGGCGAGGTTCACCAGGTACTGGCCCATCTCGGCCTGCGCCTGTTGGCCTGCCCGGTCCCGCTCGGTGGTGTCCTCTTCGGGCCTGACGTCGGCAGCCTTGACGAGCGCGTCGGACCATTGCCGGAACAGCGGTTCGTCCTCGCGTGGCACACCCAGCAGTCGGCAGATGACCGTGACGGGCAGTGGGTAGGCGAAGTCGTCGACGATGTCGATCTGCTTGCGGTCCCGGAGTGCCTCGAGTAGTTCCGTGGTGATGTCGGCGATCCGGTCGCGCATGGCGTCGACCCGGCCGGGGCTGTGCGGTGGGCCGAAGGGCCGCATGGCCAGGGTGCGTAGCCTGTGGTGCTCGGGGTCGTCGAGCCGCAGGAAGGGCGGCTGCGGCACTTCCTCGGCCGGATCGCTGAGCGGGGCCGGACGGCTTCGGGGATCGGCGCTGATCCGCGGATCGTGGAGCAAAGCGGCGATCTCGTGGTAGGTACCGATCAGATAGCTGCCGTCTGCCTGCCGCACCATGGGCCCGGCTTCGCGGAGTTCCGCGTACAGCGGGTAGGGGTCGGGGCGGTTGGCGTAGTCGGTGATCCGTTCCAGCAGGGTGTCCGCGGTCATGATGTGGCTCCTCGGGGACGGGCGGAAGGGTCAGCCTTTGGGCTGCACCACGGTCAGCCGGCGGTCCGGCAGATAGCCGGTCAGCGCGACGGTGGGGCCGTGGGAGAGCCCCTTCGGATCCGGCACATCGGAGGGAACCGGGATGTCGGCCGCGATCGCACGGTCCGCCGCACCGGGCGCGGGCGGAAACGGAGCGGCGGTCTCGATCAGGTGCTCGTAGTACTCGAGCGACTTGGCCATGTTGACGGTGACCGCCGCGGTGACCCGCCCCCGGTAGCCATACACCATCGCCAGACGGCGCGCCTCCAGCGAACCCTGCGCGATGACGACCTGGTCGGAGAAGGAGGGGACGCCCACAGACTTGATGTTGAGCCCGAACTGGCAGGACCAGAACGTCGGCACCGCAAGGTGGGGACGCCTCAACGGCCCCGGATTCACCATGTTGTGAGCCGCCACCTCGGCCTGCGCGACCGCGTTGCCCCAGTGCTCCAAGGAGAGCATCTGGTACTCGAACAAGGGGTGCGGGAAGCGGGAGACGTCACCGGCCGCGAAGACGTCGTCGGTGACGATCCCGTACATGTTGAAGGCCCGGCACCCCGCATCGCAGGCGACCCCGCGCGGGCCCGCCGCAAGGCCGGAATCCGCCAGCCACTCGACGTTACGCACCGCCCCCAACGCCACGACGCACACGTCCGCCTCGACGCGGCTGCCGTCGGACAGGTCCGCACCGATGAACCGGCCGCTGCCGTCCCCGCGCAGGGAGGTGACCGTCACCCCGCACCGCAGGTCCACCCCGTGGTTGCGCTGCATGACGGCCGCAAGTTTCGACAGGGTGCCGCCGAGCGCGCCCACCAGGGGTGCAGGGCCGCGTTCAACGACCGTCACCTCCAGCCCCCGTTCCCGGCAGGCCGAGGCGATCTCCGAGCCGGTGAAGCCGCCACCGATCACGAGCACCCGCCGCGGCCCGGCGGCCAGCCGGGCAGCCAGCCCCCCGCCCTCGTCGCGGGTGCGCAGGGTGAAAACCCCGTCCAGGGCGGCCTCCTCAGGATTGGGCCAGGGCCGCGCCCGGGTCCCGGTGGCGATCAGCAACCGGTCGAACGGCAGCGACTCGCCGTCGGCCAGCATGACCCGTTTCCCGAGAGGGTCCAGGCCGGTGGCGGCTACCCCCAGCCGCCACTCGGCGTCCGGATCCCGGCGCATCGGCAGCCCGGTGCTGTCCGCCGCCACCCGGCCGAGCAGCACCTGCTTGGACAGCGGCGGTCTGTCGTAGGGCGGGTAGGGCTCATCCCCCACCACGGTCAGTGAGCCGGTGAACCCCTCCTCACGCAGCTTCTCCGCGGCCCTCAACCCGGCCAGCGACGCACCGACGATGACGATCCGGCCCTCCCGCAGGTCACCGGTCACCGGCGCTCACCTCCTCACCGACGAGGATGGCCTGGACCGGGCACGCCGCCGCGGCCTGGCGCACGCGCTCCAGCTGATCGTCGGGGACCGTTGGCGCGTACAACAACGCCTCCTCCCCGTGCAGCTGGAACACCTCCGGTGCGAGGAACACGCACTGCGCATAACCCTGGCAGCGCGTGAGATCCACAATGGTCTGCATCCTCACCACTTCCTCCGTCGCCTCACCCCCTCCTCCTTTTCCACAGTGGGGGAAGAATCGGACGCTCGCTCGGCCACTGCACCGGAGGCGGGGCAGGAGCAGGGTTCGCAGGACAGGAGAAACTCGGACAGCAACGGGCCCGACAAACCACAGCGCCGCATGGAAGTGAGGTACCTCGGCCCTGCGGTCGCAGGCGCTTCGGCCGTACACGGCCACGCCCGGCTGCGGCGGGCCTGCGGCCGGTTGCCGTTGCGCCGTACGGGTGCCGGCCCGCGGATCGTCGCCGACGGCCCTGGGTGTGCGGTCGGCGGTCGCTGCGACGTGGCAAGGCCCACCGGGTAGCCGGATAGTGGAGACAGGGAGTCATCTTCCGAGACTTCGGAGCAGCCATGGACCGCTACCCTCCCATCGCCGAGCACGGCCTGGTGGACGACCTGCAGACCGCCGCGCTCGTCTCGTCGCAGGGCATCGTCGACTGGTTCGCCGCTCCCAGGTTCGATTCGCCCAGCATCTTCGCCGCGCTGCTCGACCACAACGGCGGCGGGTACATAAGGCTGGCCCCCGAACACCCCGACGGGACCTGCAAGCAGCTCTACTATCCCGACACCGCCATCTTGATAACCCGGTTCATGTCACCGGACGGCGTGGGCGAAGTGGTCGACTTCATGCCCCTGGACCAGACCGGCACCGCCACCGACCGGCACACCCTGATCCGCCTGATCCGTGCCGTGCGAGGGACGGTCGAGTTCACACTCGAGTGCCGGCCTCGCTTCGACTACGGCCGGGCCGAGCATCAGCTGGAACTCGACGACCAAGGCGCCCTGTTCCGGGCTCCGGGGATCGATGGGCACCTGCAGACAACCTTCCCGCTGGAACGGGACGGTCAGGACGTGCGCGGATCCGTGACGCTGAACTCCAGCGAGTTCGGCGGCGCCGTGTTCACCGTCTGCTCGTCCAGCGGCGAAGCGCCCGCACCCCCCACGGCCGACGGGCTCATCGGACAGATGGGGGAAGTCAGCCGGTTCTGGCAGCACTGGCTGCGCCAGTCCCGCTACCGGGGACGGTGGCCCGAGCTGGTGCACCGCTCGGCCATCACTCTCAAGCTCCCGTTGGGGACCCGGAGTGCGAGGACTGCGATGTCGTCGTGTCCGTCACCTGGGTACTGGTCGGCAAGCGTCTCACACAGTTGTCCGGGGTACTGGTCGGCGTGTGCGGTGGCGATGTCGGCGAGGGTGCGCAGGCCGTCGGTCAGGGAGCGCTGGTGGTGTTCGACCAGTCCGTCGGTGTAGAGAACGATGGTGGATCCGGGGGGAAGGTCGTGGCGGGGAAGGCGGAGGTCCACGCCGAGGGGTAGGCCGGGGTCGCGGTCGAGGTACTGTGCCGGGCGGTCGGGTGCCAGAAGCAGTGGTGGGGGGGGTGCCCGGCGTTGCTCCACTGCAGGACCCAGGCGTTGTGGTGGCGATATACGCGGGCTACGAGTGCGGTCGTCACCAGGTAGCGGGGGATGGCGTGCAGGGTCAGGTCGAGCTGGGTAAGGACACGGCTGGGGCGGTGGAGCCGGGTGTGGAGCCGGGTGTGGAGCAGGGCGCGGAGCATGCTGCGGGTCTGGGACATGGACGCGGCGGCGGCCATGTCGTGCCCGCAGACGTCACCGATGGCCAGGTAGCAGGTGTCGTCGGCGGTGGCCAGCGCGTCGTACCAGTCTCCGCCGAGCTGGTTGGGCTCGGACGCCGGCCGGTAGACCGCGGCGGTTCGGAACGGCGGCCTGTCCGACACCTCCGGCAGCAGCAACCTTTGGAACTCCTCGGAGTCGGCGCGGACGTGCTCGTACTGGCGGGCGTTCTCGATGGCCACGGCCGCCGCGCCTGCCAGAGCCACGATGATGTCCTCGTCGCGGGAGTCGAAAGGAAGGCCGTCGTCCCTGTCCGCAAGATAGAGGTTTCCGTAGATGCGGCCCTGCACAGTGATGGCTACGCCCAGCAGCGTCTTCATCAGCGGGTGGCCGCGCGGGAAGCCGGCCGAGGCCCGGTGGTGCGGGATGTCACCGACTCGCAGGGGATTGGGGTGTTCGATCAGGTAGCCGAGCAGCCCGCGGCCCTGCGGGAGATCCACCCCCGCCAGGTCTGCACGTTCTTGCTCGGTAAGGCCCTCGGGGATGAACATCGACAGCCTGCCGCCGTCCTCGCTCAGCACGCCGATCGCGCCGTAGCGGGCGCCGACCAGGTCCATCGCGCTGGTCACGATCCGCCGCAACACCCGCCCCAGATCCAGATCACGGCTGACCGACAGCATCGCCGCCAGCAGCGTCTGCAATTTCTGTTGTGCCTGACTCAGATCTTTTAGCTGCTCGGCGATCCGAAGCAGGTCGCCGTACAGCGGCATCGGCGGCAGCTCAGTACTGGCATGGCCATGCTCTTCTTCATCAGCCACAGCAGCAGGGCCCTTCCTCGGGTCTGTAACGAGAGGTGGGTATCAGCGCGACCTCAACCGCCTCCGTGATGGCCGGTGCCGACCGACGGCCGCATGCGCTATAGTTGATCTTGAAAGTTCGCCGCAACTCACGGCGACTGACACTGCGTTGGTGGTCCAAGGAAAGACACCCCGCTTCCTGCGGGGAAATGCAGGTGCAAGGCCTGCCCAGCGCTCACTCACAAAGCCCTTCCCACACCGGGGAAGGGCTTCGTCACGTTCCCCGCGTGCCCTGAAGAACTTCCGCGAGGCCTTCACCTACGAAGACCCCACAACAGCGACCGCGAGGCGCGCGGCACCATGCACGTACGGGCCGGACGAGGCGCCGGTCAGGTTGCCCTGGCGCTCACGCGGCCATCCCCTGTGCGTACTCCAGCCGTTCGAGGCAGTCCACGAGCTGCGTGCCGCATGGGACGGTCGGACAGGCGGCACGCCGGATCCGCCGGCCCCTGCCCGGTTCCCCACCCGCTTTGGCCGATAAGCGACCAGACGGCCTCAGCCAGGGCGGTGCCGGTCATCGTCCATTGCGGGCTGCTCAGGAGAGGGCGGTCGGTCTGCGAGGCGGCGGGACGGCCCGGAGCAGTTCCCACAGGGGACGTGAGCCGGAAGCCCACGCTCCGAGGGTGTGGCGGTCGACGACGTGGAGGCGCTGCTGCTTGGCGAAGGTCACGGCCGGTGCGGTGACCCGGCCGTTCGTCACGATCACCGCGACGTCGGCGCCGTGGACCTGGCGGGCGGTGCCGTTGAGAACCTGGAGGTCCGGCGTGCCCACCGCGGAGCCGGCCAGGCCGTTGCGGCGGTGTTTGCACTGGATCACCCAGCGCCGTCCGTAGGGGTCGGTGGCCTTCACATCCGCGCCCAGGTCGCCGCCACCCCCGACGCGGACCGCGTCCGGGCAGCCGTCACGGTGCATCAGGTCCCGCACCGCGTCCTCGAACCGGGAGTGGTGCAGGGCGTCCAGCTGGGACAGCCCGTAGCGCAGACCCTGCGCACGGACCGCCTCCCAGCGCGCCTGCTGCTGCTTCTGGTGGAGCCGGCCGCCGCCGGCCAGTACCGCGAGCGCGCCGATGACGACCAGGACCCACCAGTGGGCCAGCAGCATGGAATCTTGAGGGGCACGCGGGTCCGGTCACAGCCCGGAGATCCCGGCCCGCCTCGCGTGCACTTCGGAGCGGACGAGTTCGAGGAGACGGCCCGTCCAGTTGCGGCCCTGGCCGGCGTTGTCGCCCCAGAAGGCCGAGTCCGCGTCGTCGTAGATCACGGTCGCGTCGTCGGTTGCCAGGAGGACTTCGGCAAGGTCGGGGTGCTGATCGTACTTGGCGCGTAGCAGGCTGGTCATGACGGCGGTTCGGGCGTGCTCCCAGCCCTCGCGGCGCGGTGTATCGGCGGCGAGTTTGCGCGCCGCGGAGGAGGTGTCCGTCTTCACGATCGCGGCCCGGACCTCGGGTTGAGCGACCGACAGAGCCCAATAGGCATGAGCGACTGAGGGGTAGCTGACCTCCCCTACGACGATCGGGGCGGGGTAGTCGTTGCGCAGGCCGCGCTTGCCCGGGTCGGCCACCGGCTTGCTCGGATACGAGTGGTACAGCTTGACCGCCGGAGCGTGCGGAGCCACCGGTCCGTCTACTGGGACCCGCGTGGGCCGCTCGGCGATCCACCGGGCCCGGTCCTCGAAGTAGGCGACTGCGCTGTCGTAGACCTCCTGCGTGATCGGCGGATCGAACGGAACGTAGGTCTCGCCACCAGGCCCGGCCACCAGCACCCGCAGCGGCCCGTCCTTCCTGTCCATGTCGCCCAGCGCGTAGCGGCGATTCGACACGGGGATGGCCAGGAACGCGGCGCGGGCCGCAGCCCGGTTCTCCTCTGTCCGGTCAGCGAGGAAGGTGTCGACGGCCGCGAGGCAGCGGCCCGTCGAGTCCGGACGCCCGTTCAGCTGGTCGATGGTGTCCCGGACTTCGGCGACCAGCAAGTCGGGGGTGAGCCACGTGCGTGGCTGGCTGAACTTCCATCCGGCCAGATCGTGCGCGGATGCCTCCGCGCCGTCCAAGAGACTGGTGGCCACCCAGCCGCTGCGGAGCTTCTCCTGGAATTCCTCGACGGTGACCAGGCCCCAGCAGTCGATGAGCCCGTCGGCGTAGATGAAGAGGTCGGTGAGGAAGTAGCTGCCGCCGTTGCAGATGAAGGCGTGCCGCCAGGTGCCAGGTATGCGGACGCCGTCCGCCGTGCGATGGGTGATCCGGTTGCCGATCAACCCGTGATTGTGCCGCAGCGGTCGCCGAGAAGACCTCGGGTTTTCCTCCGGGCCGGCCCCCAGAGCGGTCCCTGCTGACCGAGACAAGCCCGGGAGAATCCCACCCGCCACCCGCGACTTCGAGATCCCCGACAGCGTCAGGTACTCAGGGCGTCGATTGCCTTCACGATCAGGGCGCGGGCCTCGGCGCCGTACGCGGCCATGCCGCGTAGCTGCTCGAAGGCATTGAGGTAGAGCGCGATCTCGCTGGGCTGTGTGATGTTCACCTGGGCCGACAGCAGCTCCACGGAGACAAGCGTGTCGTCGTAGACGTGGAACGTCTCCTGTGGCCAGAGCGCTCGTTCCCGCGTGGTCAGCGGGATGATGCCCAGCGAGACCGCGGGGAGAGCCCCCGCGGACAGGAGGTGTCCAAGCTGGGCAGCCATGGAGTCCGAGTCGCCGAGCTGGAAGTACAGGGCCGATTCCTCGATGAGCAGCAGGCACCGGTGTCCCGACTCTCGGATGACCTGCGATCGCTCCACTCTGGCGGCGGCCGCCTCCGCTCCATCGTCCGGAATGCCGCGCAGTTGCGGACCCTGCGCCGCCACTCGGTGTAGAGCGCCGCGGCAGAGGTGGGCTGTCGTGCGAGACCTGCCAGGCCCCAGCCAGAGCGGACCCTCCTGCGGGAGGGGTGCCCACGGGCCGCGGGTCTTTGACCGGGCACGTGTCAAGGTGCGGCCCTGGCACCGGGAGGACCGCCGTCACTGGGTGATCGCCCGCCGCAGCGTCAGCCGCCCCGACGAGATTTCCTACTACATCGCCTACTGCCCCGCGGACACCACACTCGATCAGCTGATCCGTATCGCCGGCAGCCGCTGGGCTGTCGAGGAATGCTTCCAGAGCGCGAAGCAGGAGTACGGTCTGGATGACCACCAAGTCCGCCGCTACCCCGGATGGCACCGCCACATCACCCTGGCCATGGCCGCCCACGCCTGCCTGACCGTCCTGCGAGCCCGCGCACTCGACACAGACAAAGCAGAAACGGATCCTCCCAGCTCATCCACCTCATCCTCGCCGAAAACAGACGCCTGATCACCCGCCTCAACGACCGCGCTCCCACCCCAATCGACCACATCCTGCACTGGTCACACTGGCGCCGCCGACGACAACACCAAGCCCGCATCAGTCACTACAAACGACGCGGACACAGCCCATAGAAACTGGTCATCCATCAGCAGAAACACCGTTGCAGTACTAGGGCGAACATGAAGCTGGTGGGCACCGACTTCCAGGTGCCCACCAGCTTCTTCGTCATGTGACCACCGGAGGTCAAAACCGTCCGCGTCCCGTATGAGCTCACCGAGCGGGGAAGGTGAGCCGCAAAACGATCTCGCCGTCGTCGATCTCCCCGGTGGGCTCGAATCCGAACTGCTGGTAGAAGGGCCACGGTTCGCCGTCGCCGGGCTCGTAGCTGGTCAGCAGCTCGGTGGCGCCGTCCGCGCGAACCAGGGCGGCGATCTGCGTGAGTGCCTCTCGGCCGATCCCTCGCCTCTGGTACCGCTTGTCGACGAGGAGGCGCCAGAGGAAGTGCCGCCCTTTGAAAGTACCGGCCGGCGGTTTCCACGACAGCATCACGAAGCCGACTGGTTCGTCGCCACGGTACACGGCGCGGTACCAGGGATTGGCCTCCGGCGTCTTTGCCGCCTCCTTGAGCGACTTGGGCACGGAGGCGACGAACTGCTTTTGGTCACGTCGGACGCGGAGGGCACGAACGGCATCCCGGTTGTCGTCGGTGATCTCCCGTAGGTGCACGCCTGGGGACCTCATGCCACACCCCTTCCTGCATCCGGCAGCTGCGCCATCCGGGCCGACGTGAAGAGCCGGGGCGGTATTCCCTTGTGCGTACGCGTTATCAAGGACGCCATGTTGGACGTCTTCGCAGCGTATTCGACACAGGCGATCTGGAGCGGGACTGGCACGCCGGGCTGTGATCGCGTCCGAGGCAGCTCCTAGTGAAGAGCAACTCGGCCTGACGTGGCGATGCTCATGCTGAGAGCCCAGAACCCCCTGCCGGGGGTGGGACACCGCACCAGTTTGGAAGACCCCGTACGCGGCTGTGCCCTGACCTGCGAACATCCTAATCCGTAGTTAAGGGCGTTCCGAGGCAGCGGCTGCTTCTCGGGATGTTCGAGTGACGGATCGTGACATCTAAAAGAACATTTTGTCCCGGTGGGGCTGTTTGGTAAGGCGGCGGTTCGAGGGGACGCGGTCGCTCTCGAGTGCGGGCCGTGGGGTTCAATGCGGGTATGGGGAATGCTCTGTGGGACCGGCTCTCGATCGAGGTGCAGGCGGAGGTGGACAGCCTCGTCTCGGCCGGGCGGAACGTGCAGGCCATTGCTGTGATGCGTGAGCGTGTCGGTCTGCCGACGCCGGGTCTGCATGAGTGTGTTGATCTGGTGGATCAGCGATTCAAGGTGCTGCGGCAGGGGCCGACGAACTCGTGATGACGCCGTGCGCGGTGGTCATGCGTCGCGCCAGTTAGGGGTCGATTCGCGGGTGAGTCGGCGGCTTATGAGGTCGACCATCGCCACCTTGATCATGGCTTCGGAGCGGTGGGGGTGGGTCTCGTAGTCACGGGCGAGGCGACGGTGGTGCATGAGCCAGCCGAAAGTCCGCTCGACGACCCAGTGCCGCGGAATCACCTTGAAGCCTTTCTGGGCAGGGTCGCGGCGGGTAACTTCGACGTCGATGCCGAGGGTGGCACCGTGGTCGATGGCCTTGGTGCGGTATCCGCTGTCGGCCCATGCTTTGGTGATGCGGGGGTGGGCGGCGGCGATGCTCGAGAGCACATGAATGCCGCCGGCGTTGTCGGAGACGCTGGCGGCGGTGACCAGCACGGCTAGGAGAAGGCCGAGTGTGTCGACGCCGATGTGGCGTTTGCAGCCTGCGACCTTCTTACCCGCGTCGACGCCCTGGCCGGTAGCCGGGACGTTCGCGGAGGTCTTGATGCTCTGGGCGTCCAGGACGCAGGCGCTCGGCTCGGCGTCGCAGCCTTCGGCCTCACGGACCAAGCGCCGCAGGAGACCGTTGAACTGGTCAAAGACCTCGTCCTTCTGCCAGGCGGCGAAGTACCCGTAGACGGTTTCCCATGGGGCGAAGTCGTGCGGCAGGTACCGCCAGGGGATCCCGGTCCGGTCGACGTAGAGGATGGCGTCCATGATCCGGCGCAGATCGTGCTCGGGTGGCCGGCCGATGCCCAGGCCCTTCCCTCTCCGTTCGGCCCGCCATGCTGTCAGTGTCGGTTCCAGCAGTTCCCAGCGGGCATCGGACAGGTCACTTGAATACGGGCGCTGTCGGCGAGGCATGTTTCTGTAGTGCCGATGCCCGCCATCCCGCCACAGGGCGCAAACAGGTGCGACCGGGGGCGTGTTGAGATCAGACAAGAGCGAAGAGACCGAAACGGACTCTCGAAGGCCGTCACGCACCCCGCCTGCCACAACAGACGTCCACCGCCTCAGCCGACCCGAACCACTCCGCCACCTGAAATGCAAAGAATCACGCCTAGCGTGACAAAACGCTCTTTAACTGATGGTTTCAGGATGAAGCCGAGGCGGGCGTGCTCGATGCGCGCGCCCGGCCAAGTCGACGCTGGGAACACTGTGCCGGCTGCGCTCGTTCGTTCGGCTGTTGGGTCGTCCTACCGACAAGGAGAGCGATGCCGGACTCGGGATTCCCGCCGATGCAAGCGCGTGGCCGAGGAGCCAGCTGGTATCGCGGAGACTGCCACATCCACTCCGTGTACTCGGACGGCGAGCTCACCCCTGAGCAGTTGGCAGCCGACGCTCGCACAGTAGGACTCGACTTCATCGCCACCACGGAGCACAACTCCGCCAACGCGCACAGCGCCTGGGGGCGCCATGCCGCAGATGACTTCTTGATCCCCCTAGGACTTGTCCGGGCGATCAAGTGACTGCGCCGCGTCCGGCTCGTTGGTGTGGGCATGGGGCGGGGTGATTTGAGTGATGCCGAGTGGGAACGGTTGCGGCCGTTCCTGCCGGTTAGCAACCGGCGTTGTGGCCGGTGGCGGGATCACCGGCAGGGCGGTTCGGGCCGTGGGAGACGGTCTATGAACGGCATCGGCTGTGGTCGGCCGACGGCACCTGGGAGCGCCTACTCCAGCAGGTCCAGGCCGCGGCGGACGCCGCAGGTGAGATCGACTGGGACATCTCGGTGGACTCCACCATCGTCCGCGCGGATCAGCACGCGGCTGGCGCCCGCACCGATCCGCCGCCGGCCCCGGGGTCAAAAGGGGCCGAACTACCAGAACACCAGGGCGACCCCGCGTGGCAGAGCCTGCACGTCCGCCTGGTGGAAGTGGTGCGGGAGGTGAGGGCCTGGGCCGCTCGCGGGGCGGGTTCACCAGTAAGATCCATCTGAGCGCGGACGGCCGCTGCCGCCCACTCTCCCTGATCGTCACGCCAGGGCAGCGGGCGGACTGTACACAGTTCAAGTCCGTGCTGGAGAAGATCCGCGTTCCGAAGCGTGGGCCGGGCCGGCCCCGAAAGAAACCCGACAGCCTCGCGGCGGACAAGGCATACAGCAACGGGCCCTGCTGCGAATACCTGAGACGACGCAGCATCCGGCACACCATTCCGGAGAAGACCGACAGCCAGGCCACCCGCCTACGCAAAGGCTCACGCGGCGGGCGGCCGCCCGGCTTCGACGTGGAGCGGTACAAGAAACGCAACACTGTCGAACGAGCAATCAACCGGCTCATGCAGTATCGAGCCGTGGCCACCAGATACGACAAGCGCGGCTACGTCTTCCTTGGCACCGCCACCGCCGCTGCCCTGGTCATCTGGCTCCGAACATGATCACTACGCGACCCAGCAGTAGACGCCTTGGTTCTGACCTCTGGCACTCCTGACGAGGGCAGCCAGTTCACTCACGATCGCGCCGGCGATCTCAGCCTCGACTACCTCGCCGTCCTCAACCTCCACCGTGATCGCCGGGACAAGTCCTAGTCCTTGACCTTGCTGCGGTTCTGGTAGGCGAGGTTTTGGTAGTCGGGGTGCCGGGCCATCCAGCCCGAGATGAAGGGGCACACGGCCAGTACTTTCAGGCCGTCGGTGCGGGCCGCGTCCAGCGCTGCGCGGGCAAGTGCGGAGCCGACGCCGCGGCCCTCATAGGAGGGGTCGACTTCGGTGTGCACGAAGGCGATCAGTTCGCTGGTGCGCAGATAGTCGGCGAATCCGGCGAGCTGCCCATCTATCCGCGCCTCGTAGCGGTTTGCGGCGAGGGAATCGGTGATCTCGACGTTCGCGGATGTTGTCATGGTGATGCCTCCGTGTCGTGGTTCGCTGGGAGGGCGGGCATCATGCTCGCCCTCCCAGAAAGTGCCGGCTTGTCTGGTCAGTTCGATTCGGGCGAGGGCCGGTTGCCGAGGCCAAGGCGGTTGCGCTCGGGGAAGTACCAGCGCATGACCTCGCGGAGCTTGTCCGCGTCGTTGCGCGCCCAATTGCGCATGAGTTCGCATCCGAACGATATGGCGGTAATCGGGCGTGCCCCAGCAGCGATCATCCGATCGAACGCGCGGTCGTGTGCCACGGGTGTAATGCCGCCGACGGCATCGGCGACCGGGTAGACCTCGTAGCCTTCAGCGATCATATCCAGGGTCGGGAACGTCAGGCAGACCTCGGTCCACAAGCCGCCGATGACGACCTTGCGTCGGCCTGTGGCTTCGATCGCCGCGCGGAAGTCCGCGTCCTCCCAGGCGTTCACGCCGGTCCGGTCGATCTCGGTGACGCCGGGGAGTTCATTGAGGATCGCGGGGTTCGTGCCTTGGTTGACTCCCATGTCCACGGCCACGGTGCTCAGCACCACCGGGATCTCGTACGCCGTTGCCAGTTTGGCGACAGCGCGCACGTTCAGGTCGATTTCCTCCTGGCTGGAGGACGTCACCGTCGAGTACTGGCTCGGCTGGTAGTCGATCAGTGCGATCACACAGTTCTCCGGCGTGAGCAAGTGATCTGTCTGGGGGGAACGCTGGGGCTCCGGTGCGAGCTTCGGCACGGTGTATTCCTTTCATATGAGAATGCTGGGGGCGAAACCCAGCAGAGGACTCGATCGCCGGACCGCCACATCGATACGGGGCGGTCAATGACGAGAACTCGTTCCTTTTTCCAGTTCTCGTGACCGGTGTTCAGGCATGGTGCCCGTGACGGACCGAGTGGCGAAGAGGGCGGTGGTGAAGGGTCTCGTAAAGATTCAGTCCGGCCAGTAGGACGGTCACGGTGGCCAGGGCGCCGATTGCGGGGAGCAGGGAGATTGCCGGGTACAAGGCAAGAAGTGCCGCTGCAAGGACTGCTCTGACCGTTTTGAATTCGCCGTACGTTCGCTTTCCGAATGCAGCGACGGCGAGCAGGTATAGTGCCGCGCCACCGAGGAGCGCGGCCAAGGGGATGCCTTTCAGCGGGTCGGAGAGGCTGTGATGTGCATGTCCGCCGACGTATTCAAGAACGTGCTCCATGCCGAGGGCGACCAACGCGATGCCTCCGACGATCGGCAGGTGGAGGTAGGTGTAGGCCGTTTGTGCCATCGCGGAACGGTGGTGGTCTCGGGCCTGCGTCAGTGCGTGCTCTGCGCGTAGTGCTGTCGTGTCGAAGTAGGCCCACCACAGGCTCGCCGACAGGGACAGTCCGAGTACCGCGGCCAGGATGATCGGCCACGAGATCGGGAGGTGCGCTACGCCGGCGCCAACGGCGACGATTGATTCACCCAGACCGATGATCACGATCAGACCGTGCCGTTCCGCGAAGTGCTTCGCGGAATTGACTCGCCAGCCCTGGTTGCCGATGGCCAGTGTTCCCCCGTAGTCGACGACTACGGCCACGCACCACAGCATGGTCTGCGTGGCCCCGTCCATGGAGCCGGCGGCGAGGAGCAGAGCTGTGGAGCCTGCCATGGTCCCCGCGAACAGGAGCACTTGCCGTCGCAGATGCGGATCATCGCGACTGGCAACAACGAATTGTGCGACATGGACTGCACGCAGCACGAGGTAGGCGCATGCGACGACCGTCGGCCCGCTCAGGCCGCCGGGCAGGTCGGTGAACGCTTCGGGGACAACCAGGGCGATGATGAACATCGCCGCCATAGCGGCGAGCATCGCCGCCCGGGTCACGCCCTCGTCGGCCTTGACGACGTTGGCGAGCCAGGAGTAGTCAACCCAGCACCACCAGACGATCGCGAGGACGAGGAAACCGTGGAGCACTCCGGTACCGGTCAGGTCTGAGGAGATGAGCTTCGTGATCTGCGTGAGAGCGAAGACGAAGACCAAGTCGAAGAAGAGCTCCAAGTTGGTAGCGGCGCTCTGCTCGACCACGTGCTCGACCCGCAGGCCACGCTTTCGCTTCGCCCCTTGACCTTGACTCACGCCATCGCCTTCCACGTCGCTCCGCCCACAGCAACGACCGTGGAAAACAGGCTGAGCCGGGGACCGCACCCATGCCGATGCCTCATGATGACCGCAGCAAAGAGTGCCCCGTCCAGTCCAAGAGTGGCCGCCGCGCGCAACATCTACTCCCAAAATAGTGGAGCGGTCAACTTTTCCTGTCAGTGACGGGCTCGGATTCGACAGGTACACCTACGCCCACCCGCCACCCGCTGTGGAGGAGGTCACGGTCACCGTGTTCGGCACCGAGTTCTCACACATCGACACACCGACGGCCATCGCCACACACTCCACATGATGCTCGGCGATCGGCTCACCTGCTTCGCGACCAACAGCAAAGACGGCCGGCTCGCCGACCTGGAACCGCGCCACCGCAGGCGGGCCCGCTTCGCGACGGCATCCGAAACGCCTGCGACACCGACCTGCGGAACCCGCATGTGACGTCCGTCGTAGTCCTCTCCGGCGATGACGTACGCCGCCCAGACCTCAACCGCCAAACGGCCGCCCGGCTCCTCAGTCGTCTTCGAAACCGCGTATCAGATGCATCGCGGCCTCCTCGGCCGATGCTGCGGCGCCGTCCCCGATGTCGAAAGCGACCAGGTCCGACTCCGTGTTCCCATGGGCGTCCTGGTCCGGCGCGACAAGACGTCCGGCGCGCTCGTCCCCGACCTCGTCATCGATGAGCTCACCGTCGGTGTCCCAGGTGTCGCCGATGCCGTCGTCCTCCGGAACGCCGATGTCCGGCATCTCCTCGGCAAGGCGCTCGTCCAAACTCTCCCCTCGCTGTTGCTCCGCTGCTGTGACGCCGGCGTGCTCCACGCCCCAGGGCCTCTCAGGAGGGGAGCAGCCCTCGTCCGGGCTCTGGTCGCCGCCCCGGAAGTCCAGGGTGTCCAAGGCGTCCAACACCCCGGCGTCGTCCTGCACCTCAGAACCGTCCGGTTGGTAGACCTCGTCCCCCATTGCCTCATCAGCCATTGGCGCTCCTTCGTCGCTCCCGCCGACCGCGGACGACAGGCGTCCGGTGCGCCGACAGGGTTCCAGCTCGTCGCACGTTCCGCCGTCCTCAGTGGGCCTGCTGACGTCGCAGCAAGTACGTGTGCCGGCCCACCAGCACGAGCTCGCCGTGCTGGTTGTGGATGGTGGCCGATGTGATCACGCCACCGTTGTCGCCCTGGTGCTCCAGGCCTGTGATGGTGAGCGCGGGATACATGGTGTCCCCCCGCGTGCACTTCGGCCAGGAAGCTGCAGGAGAGCTCCAGGAAGCTGATGAACACCTCGCCGATGAAATCGGTCCGCCTGCCATAGCCGGACGCGGGCTTGTCCGTGTCGCCGTAGCCGCGAAGGTTCGGTGCGATCACGGTGAACTGCTCGGCCAGTACAGGAATCTGTTTACGCCAGCCGTACCAGGTCTCGGGGAAGCCGTGTAGCAGGTAGACCGGCGACCCCTGCCCCGCGCTGACCCAATGCTGCATAATTCCGTTGAGTTCGGCGGTGTGGTGGGTGATGCCTGTCAGTTCCGTCATGGGTACTCGCTCGTGAAGTCGAAGGGGACGGGCGGAGCGCAGGGGGCAACCCTGTCGTCGCCCACCCGGTAGATGGCCGGGCCCTCGATCTTCCCGGAGCGGAGCCTTCCCGGGGCCGTCTCGAGCAGTGCCATGTGACCCTCCGTTGCATTACCTCGGTAAGCGGTGCACAAGGCCGCAGAGGCGGCGGATCCCTGCACTCGAACCTAGGACCTGGTCACGGGTGCAGCTTGTCCGGGAGCGCACGGACCGTGGTCCGCGAAGGAACCCGGCGATTGGAGGGCTGAGACGGGTGCGCTATCGGGCACCAAGCGGTGCGCTGGCAGGCAAGCCGCTCGACCGGCGCCTCCTAGCCTGACGTGGGACTCAGGACAGAGCGCTTCGAGGAGAGTCATGCCCAAGCAGACCGTTGCCGAGCTGTACGTCGACCTCCTGGCCCGCGCCGGGGTACGCCGGATGTACGGCGTCGTGCGGTGATGGCGGTGATGGCGGTGAGAAGCGTAGCGGAACGCATCCGACCGCTTCGGCAGGGTCGACGGTTACGACGGCGACGACTTCCCGCGCCCGCCCCTCCGCATGCCACCATCTCGCCGCACAAGAACCCAACACGCCAATGAAAGGCTCACGATGACACAGCCCGCCACCGCTCCAACTGTCCAGCGAGTGGACGCCAAACACCAGTACGAAATCCTGGTCGACGGCAAAACCGCAGGCCTCACCGCGTACCGCGACCGGAATGACCAGCGCGTTTTCTACCACACCGAAATCAACGACGCCTTCGCCGGTCAGGGCCTGGCCTCGCTCCTCGTCCAGCAGGCCCTGACCGACGCACGCGCCTCCGGGAAGCGCATCGTGCCGGTCTGCCCCTACGTGGCGAAGTTCCTCAAGAAGCACGACGAGTTCGCCGACATAGCCGACCCCGTGACCCCCGAAGTCCTGCAGTGGCTGGAGACCGTGTACACGCGGTGACCGCCGTGCCGCCACCTGCTCCGACGGCGGCAGACCCCGAGCTCACTGGCAGGCGGGACTGAGACGTACTCGACCAGGCGGAATGCCGGGGAAGCCTGCCCCGAGCTCGGCCTCTGAGACCGCCGGTGTTCACTACGGCGTGTCGCCGAGCGGGGCACCGGTCTTGGCGTCGTCGGAGGCGGTAGCGCCAGTCTCTGCCCGCTCCTCCGGTGAGCGTCGACATCCCGACGTGCTCATCGCGTCGGCCGTCTCCTCCGTCTCGGGCACGACGGGCCCCGCGGCGGCATCGAAGGGGGCCCAGGCCGAATCCCGCTCTGGGCGGTCCTTGGGTGGCGGTGCAGCACTCATGCTGGTCCATACCGCATTGAGGACGCGGACGCCTTGCATCCGGCAATGTCTCAGGCGCCATGTGAGCATAGCCGGTACTCACGGTAGGGGCGTTCGACGGAAGCCGATTGATCCAGAGCGCACCGACTGTGGCCCCTGAGCGCAGTACATGGCGGTCTTCCGCGACCAGGCCCACAGGCCGCCTGCAAGGGCGCAAGGGCGCTCCCGTGTGCCGCTCTTGCCCGGCGATGCACTGCTTTCGGTCCGGAAGCGAACTGCGACCGCGCTGCATCCCGCACATTGCGCTGCGGGGACACGAGCGATGCGCCCAGAGGCAAAGGATGCCAACCGGCCGGCCCTACGGTGACCTCAGGAGCCGGGGAAACGCCGGACCGCAATGCTGGCCCCTACAAGCGGGAGAGCACGGTCATCGTTCATGCCCACGGGGCCTCGCACGCTGTCGTGGTGTCACCGCCGGAGGCTAATGGCCCAGCCGCGCGAGCAATTCCGCCAGGGCTGCCGGACCGACCTGAATCGACCAGAGGAGACACCGTGGCCTCGCCCGCAGTGGTGGAGATCTCACGATGGCAGTTCGCCATCACCGCAGTCTTTCACATGAGCTTTCCCGCCCTGACTGTCGGACTCTCCGTCTTTTTGGCCGCGATGTACACGGTCTACCTCAGGACCGGAAATCCGCTGTACCTTCAGATATTCCGTTTCTGGAAGAAGATATTCGCGGTCGGATTCGGCCTCGGCGTGGTCGCCGGAACCGTCATGACATTCGAGTTCGGTCTCAACTGGGGAAGATACGCTCATGCGGTCGGCCCGATCCTCGGTGTCACGATCGGAATGGAGGTCATCACGGCCTTCTTTCTGGAGGCCGGGTTCATCGGCATCATGCTGTACGGCGACGGCCGAGTGCGTCCCCGGACCATGGCGTTCGCCTGCTGGATGCTGGTAGTCGGCACCCTGCTGTCCACAACGTGGATCCTGTCCGCCAACAGCTGGATGCAGGACCCCGTGGGATTCACCGAGGTCGACGGCCAGTTCCGGGCGAGCGACTGGTGGCACGTGCTGTTCAACCCGGCATTCTCCTACCGATACCCGCACATCCTGCTGGCGGTACTGATCAGCGCCAGTTGGTTCATCGGCGGGATCGCCGCCTGGTACCTGGTCAAGCAACGAGCGCTGCCCTTCGCACGTCGCACGCTGTCCATCGCTCTCGGAGTCCTGGCCGTCCTGATGCCCGTACAGCTGTACGTGGGCGACGCCACCGCCGTTTTCATGGGTGCACACCAGCCGGCGAAACTTGAGGCCTTCGAGGGCAACTGGAAGACCGACAACAACGGCTACAACCTGCTCGTGGTGCCCGACACGGACAAGGGTGAGAACAAGTTCCATGTCGAGATACCGCACCTGGGCGCCGTCATCGGCAAGGACCTGTCCGGAAAGGCGAACGTCCCCGGACTGCTGCAGACGCCCAAGGACGAGCGCCCCAACATGTGGTCCGCTTTCTATGGCTTCCGGGCCATGTACTTCAGCGCCTTGGCGATGTTCGGCATGGCCTTCGCCGGACTGGTGTTGCGGCTGCGCGGCAGGTTGTACACAGCCCGGCGGTTTCTCCGGCTGATGGTCTGGATGGCCCCCGCCGGTGTCGTGGCCATCAGCGGCGGCTGGATCACCGCGGAGACCGGCCGACAGCCCTGGGTCGTCTACGGCCTGATCCGCACCAGTGACGCCGTCTCCCACCTCTCCCTCGGCGCGGCGATGGCCAGTCTCACCGGCTTCGTCACCGTCTACGCGCTGCTGCTCGGGCTGTGGATCCGCTACATCGTCCGCACGGTGCGGACCGGTCCCGAGCACCTGGTGACCGACGCCGGCACCACCGTCCACCCCCCGGAGGTCAGCCATGCTTGAGTACGCGTCATACGCCTTGGTCCTCCTCGCACTCGGCGCCTATGTGCTGCTCGACGGCTACGATCTGGGCATCGGCATCCTGAGCCTGTTCGACCGCAGCGACCAGCGGCGCAAGGAGTACAACGAGCTGATCGCGACCGCCTGGGACGCCAACGAGAGCTGGATCATCCTGGCGGGCGTGGCGCTGTGGGCGGGCTTGCCCGGTGTCTACGCCACCGTGCTGCCCGGCGTCTACCTGCCGCTCGTGGTCATGTTGCTGGCCATCGTGCTGCGCGGCACGGCCATCGAGCTGCAGAGCGCCGCCCCTGGTTACCGGCGCGGCTGGGGCCTCGTCTTCGGGCTCGCATCGCTGGTGGCCACTGTGTGCCAGGGTCTCGTGGGAGGGGCCGTCCTGTCCGGACTGCCCCACCGCGACGGGGTGTTCACCGGGGGCACCTGGGACTGGCTGACGCCCTACAGCGTGCTGTGCGCCCTGGGGCTGGTGGCCGTCCATCTGCTGGCAGGTGCCGCATGGCTGCAGGACAAGACCACGGGAACCGCCCACGATCGGGCGGGCCGACTGGGCCGGCCACTGCTCCTGGTGGTCGCGGCGGCCGGTCTGGTCCTGGGATTCGGGCTCCACGTCGCCGACCCGCAACACCTGCGCTTCGACCAGCCGCTCCGCGCGACCCTGTTCGGCCTGGCGGTGGCGGTGGCCGTGGTCTGCGTGGCGATCGCCTGGTACGGCTTCGGCCGCCGGCCGGACTGGCGTCCGTTCGTCGCCGTGGCCGGTACGGAGGCCGCGGGCCTGCTCGCGCTCATCGCCGCCACCGCGCCCGTCGTCGTCCCACCCGACCTGACCGTACACGCCGCGGCCAGCCCGCACGGGTCGCAGCTTTTCCTGCTCATCGGGGTGGGCGGGTGCATGCCGGTGGTCCTGGCCTACAACATCTACGCCTGGTGGGTCTTCCGTGGGAAGTTCGCCCAGCCACCGGCCCCCACCGAGGCGGCCGATCCGTCCGGCACGACCGCCGCAAAGCGGCCCGCGGCGCCGGCGCCGGCCGTGAGCGACGGCCCGTGGGCGGCGGTTGTCGCCCGGCGCGTGCTCCTGACCCTCCTGGCCGTCGCGGTGGCCGCCGTCGCGCAGGACATCTTCGGTGGCGTGCGCGTCTGGATCGGCCCGGCCGGTGTCGCCGTCTTCTCCGTCAGCGCACTCGCCCTGTGGATCCGGTCCGACCGCCGCTCCGCGGCCGTCGGCGATTTCAATCCCCAGGCAGCCGAGAAGTGACCGACATCCCCGACCAGCTCGCCCGGCTCGGCCGGGACGACGAAGCTCAGCAGCGGACGGCCGGGCTTCTCACCGCATGGGCAGCAGTCGGCGAACCCGCGTTCCGGCAAGCCGGCACACTGCGGGGACTCGCGACGGCGGGCCATGTCCTGTGGGCCGCGGGGCTGGGCTGGGCGGCCCAGGCCGCCCTGCGCGCCCCGTACGGGGGCGTTGCCCTGGCTCCGGTGCTCTCCGGTGCGGCGCTGGTCGCCGTTGGTCTGCTGCTGCGCGCGGTCCTGCTCGCGGCGGCCGACCGGGTCGCCGACAACGGGGCGGCCGCCGTCCAGGACCACCTGCGTTCCCGTCTGCTCCTGGCCGCGCTGCCGACAACTGGCGTGCCCCACGACGAGTTGTCCGACGCCGCTCTCGGTGAGGCGCTCGACAGCGAGGTGGGCAGGCTGAGCCAGTGGTTGACGACGTACGTCCCCGCCCGGCGGGCGATGCTGCTGGGCAGCGGCATCGTACTGGCCGCCGTGGCAACCGGCAGTTGGGCCGTCGCGCTGATGCTCGTGCTGGCAACCCCGCTGCTGCCATTCAACCTGAAGGTGATCGGCTTGGGTACCCGCGCCGCCGTGCACGCCCAGCTCACCGCCACCCGGACGCTGAGCACCCACCTGTTGGACCAGCTGCGCGGACTGCCCACGCTGGTCGGCCTCGGGGCCGGTGACGAAGCGGTACGGGCGACCGAAGCAGCCGACAGGGAATTGGCCAAGCGCACCCAGACCGTACTGCGGGTGGCCTTCCTCTCGACCGCCTGGATCGAACTCCTGATCACCGTGGCCATGGCTGTCGTCGCCACGTACTGCGGGCTCGCCCTGCTCGGCTACCTCGACCTGCCGGTGGTCCCGTCCACCATGAGTCTGGGCACCGCGCTGTTCGTGCTCGTCCTGACCCCGGCGTACTTCGCCCCCGCCCGGGAACTCGCCCGCGGCTACCACGCTCGTGCCGAGGCAGCCGCGGCGGCCGAGCTGATCTCGGAGATCACCGACCGGGCTCCGGTCGCAGCGGCCGGCGCTCCCTCGGCCCGAGTGCCCGCCGCGCGCCGTCCGAGTTGGCCGGGGCCGGCCGGTGTGATCCTGGACGAGGTGGCGGTTCGGTACCCAGGTCGCGACGACGCGGCCCTGGACGACGTCACCCTGACTGTGCGGCCGGGTTCGATCGTGGCCATCGGCGGGCCCAGCGGCGCCGGAAAGACCACGCTGCTCTCCGTGGCAGCAGGCTTGCGCGAACCGGATCGCGGGCGGTGCCTGCACACCACCGGTTCCGAAGTCCTGCCCGCCTCACCCGCTCTGACGGCGTGGGCCGGCCAGCCCTCCTACCTCCTGCCGGGAACGCTGCGCGACAACCTGCTGCTGGCCCGGCGCGACGCCGACGACGAGCAGCTGACCGCTGTGTTCGCGGAGCTGGGCTTCGAGGATCTGCTGGCCGCACTCCCTCAGGGCCTGGCGACCCGGGTCGGGGAGCGCGGTTGGGGGCTGTCCTCCGGACAGATGCAGCGACTGGTACTGGTGCGGGCACTGCTCCGCGACACGCCGCTGCTGTGCCTGGACGAACCCACGGCCCATCTGGACCCGGACGGCGAAACCCGCGTGATCGGCGCCATTCGGACGCTCGCGCGCAGCCGCACCGTGCTGCTCACGACACACAGTCCGGCGCTGCTCGACATCGCCGATGACATCGTGCGGTTGGACCAGGGACGGGTGTCCCGGATCAGGGAGACACTGTGACCGCGTTCAGGCTGCTGTGGACGGCGGCAGACCACCGGGCACGCAAGGACCTGCTGTGGGCAGCGGTGCTCGCCGGGACCGCCGAACTGTGCGCCGCCGGCCTGCTGGGGGTGTCCGGTTGGTTCCTGGCCTCCTGCGCGGTGGTCACCGCGCAGGCGAACACCGCCTGGTCGTGGATGTACCCCTCGGGGACGGTCCGTGCTCTCGCCCTGGGCCGCACCGGTCTACGCTACTCGGAGCGCCTGGTCAGCCATGGCGCCCTGCTCGGCGCGACCGTCTCGTTGCGCTCACGGCTGGTCCGCGCCGCGACCACCGTACCGGCGCGGGAACTGCGCAAGCACCGTGACGGCGCCCTGATGACCCGGCTCACCAGCGATGTCGGCGCGGTGGGCGGTATAGCCGGCCAAGTCGTCCCGCCACTGGCCGGGATCGGCCTGACCGCCACTGTCGTCGTCACTCTGCTGATGGTGGCGAGTCCGCCGTCAGGCGCGGCCGAACTGCTGCTGCTCGCACTTTCTGCGGCCACGGCAGTGGTCACCGAGCGGCGGACCCGCGGCCACCAGCAGGCGGCCGCGGCGGCTCGCGTCGCCGCACGCACCGCGTTGCTGAGCGCCCGCTCCGCGCTTCCGGAACTGCGCTGCCTGGACGCGGTCGACCTGGTCCGCGATCAGGTCGCGCAGGCAGTCGGCCGGGCCCGCCTGGCCGAGGCCGCGGCTGCGTCGGTGATGCGCCGGGCCCGGCTGCTGCTGCGGCTGCTGGCAGTGGCCGGCCAGACGGCGGTGCTCCTCCTGGCCCTGTCCGGTCCTGTGTTCACCCAGCCGGCGGCCGACGCCATCGGCGAGGTGCTGCTGGTCGCGGCCGCGTATGAGCTGATGGAGACGCTCCCTCAGGTGCTCCGAGACCACGGCCTGGCAGCCGACGCCGCCCTGCGGCTGACGGATCTGGCGAGCCGCGCGCTCCCAGAGGGGCCTGGGACCGCATCCCCTGCGTCGCCGACGCCCGCGGGGCCGAAAGGGGCACTGGCGGCGCACCAAGTCCCCGCGGGCGTCGGCGACGACCGCACCCGATGGTCCGAGGTGATCCAGCCCCGAAGCGTCATTGTGGTCACCGGGCCCAACGGAAGCGGGAAAAGCACCCTGCTGGAGACTCTGGCGGGACGCATCGCCCCTGCCGCCCCGGGGTCGGTGATCCTCGATGGCGTGCCCATCGAGTCCCTGCCCACCAGCGCGATCGCCGATATGCTCACCCTCGTCGAGGCGGAAGACTGGATCGCCGACGGGACCGTCGCCGAGAACCTCCGGCAGGCCGCCCCCGGCGCGGACGACGAAACACTCAGGGCGGCACTGGCGGCGGCGGCCTTGGAGCAACTTCCCCTCCACACCCCGACGGGCCCAATGGGCAGTGCGCTCTCGCAAGGCCAGCGACGCCGCCTGGTGATCGCGAGAGCGGTCCTGCGGGCGCCGGCCGTCCTGCTGCTCGACGAACCGACGGCCGGCCTCGACGACCGAACGGCGGTGCGAATGCTGACAGGTGTCCGCCGCGCCCTGCCGGACAGCGCCCTGGTGATCGCCCTGCCGGACCGGCACGACGACCTGATGCCCTTCGCCGCCTCCCACACCCTGCGGCTCAAGCCACTCTCCAGGCCGCGACCGTTGAGCAGCCGGGCGTAGAGAGCGATGTGCTGCCCGGGAATGCCGCCCCGGGCAAGGACGGCGACGTCCATGCCCGGGGCGACGGCTTTGCCGGCACGGCATTCCGTTCGCCGCCGGCTGCTGCCGAGGATCAGCGGTCGTCGCCACCCTGGTGGAGTTCGGCCACATAGCCGCCGGGGAACTGCACCATCGCGCTGGTGCGTACCCGGGAAATGTACGGGCCCCACAGCACCTTCGCACCGGCGGCCTCGGCCTTGTGCAGGGTCGACGTGAGGTCCTTCACCGCGTAGCCCGTGGTCTCCCGCCCGAACGGGTACGGGAGGTGCCCGTCGGTCACGCTTTTGGCGGCTTCTGCGCGTCGAAGGCGAAGAGAGTGTTCTTGGCCGCGGCCACGATCACTGCACGCCCCGCGACGGTCACGCGCGGGCTTGCGCCCTGCTCGCCCGTCAAACCATCGGCCTGCGGATCTGTTGTCCACAGGGGTTTGCCATCGTACGGCGACAGCGCGACCACCCGGCCGGTGGCCGAGCTGAAATACAGCGCGTCGGCTCCCGCCACGGGACCCGACGCGCCCTCCACGCCCGTCTGCCGCGACCACTTCTTCCGGCCGGTCGCGGGGTCGAGCGCCGTGACGAGACCGGTCTGCCTGCTCACGTAGAGGGTGCCGTCTGTCATGCCGGGCGTCCCCGCATATGTCTTGGCCAGCCGGGAGTACGCGACCTTCCGCGAGGCCGGGTCGACCCGCGCCACCCCGTCGTAGCCGGCCAGCGCCGTTCCCTCCATGTGCCCCTGAAGGAGTACGAGCCTGCCGTTGGCGACTCCCATCGGCACGGCGGGGCCGTTGACCGCGATGGGCCTGCCCAGTGTCCCCGAGGCGCGGTCGACCGTGTACAGGGTGGGGTGGCGCACCTCTGAGGCATCCACCTCCGCATCCGTCGCGCACATCGCGAGGAGCTGTGGGCCCACCGGGACGGGAGCGCACTGTGTGCCCGCGGGGAACGGCGTCGTCCAGGTGACCCTACCGCTGTGCGCGTCCCGGGCCTCGAAGCGGGAGTTGGAAGCGTCGACCGTCACAACGGCGGAGCCGACCACAATGGCGTCCTGAGTCCGGCCCGTGACGGCCATCGACTGGGCGCCGGACGGTACGGACCACAGCTCCCGGCCATTGTTCGCGTCGATGGCCACCACCTCGCTGGGAGGGTCCTGCGGGGCGTCCTGGGCGGCGAAGCGGTAACCGAGCACCGTGTCGTCGGTGGCGCCCACCAGGTGCATGCCCTGGACGGGGATGCCCGGGCTCTTCGCCGTCCACGCCCGCGAGCCGTCCCGGGCCCTGATACGGGTCGCGACAACACCGCCGCCCCCGCAGAACAGCGCGTCGCCGCGCGCGACGCAACGCAGCTCGTCGGGGATGTCCTCGCGACCGCCCTGCACAGTCTTGCGCCACGGCCCGAAGCCGTCCGGTAGTGCGGCACCCGGCGCCGCAACGCTGTTGCCCTTGTCGCCGCCGCTGTTCCCCCCAAAGCCGCCCGCCTTCAGCGCGGCGACTCCCCCGCCGATCGCTGCCACCGCGACCGCGGCCGCGAGCACGGGACGCCATCGGCGACGCAGACGGCGGCCGATGGGGGCGCCAGTGCTCCCTGTACCGGGACCGGCCGGGGCGGTGGTCGGGGAAGTCGGCGCCGGGGTGGCCCGCGTCGCGAAGTGATGCTGGGTGATCATGTCGCGGGTGCGGCCCGCGCCAACCCCGTTCGCGTCGGTCCCGCCGAGGTCGGCCGGCAGGTCCCGCAGCATCACGAGGAGTTCGTCCGCCGAGGGGCGCCCCTTGGGCTCCTTGTCCAGGCACGACTCGACGACCGCACGCAAAGCCACCGGCACGGCACCCAGCAACGGCTCCTCGTGCACCACCTGATACGCCGTCATGTATGGGCTGTCCGCGTCGAAGGGCCCGTGGCCCGTCGCTGCGTACACCAGCAGCGTCCCCAGCGAGAAGACATCGGACCGCGGCCCGACACCACGCGGCGCCTGCAACTGCTCCGGCGACATGAAGGGCGGCGTACCGATGACCCGCCCTGTCATCGTCAGCGTCTGCTGGTCCACGGCGCGCGAAATACCGAAGTCGATGACGCGCGGGCCCTCGGGCGAGAGCACGACGTTCGAAGGCTTCAGGTCACGGTGGACGACCCCCACCCGGTGGATGTCGCGCAGCGCCTCCGCCAGCCCGATGGCGAGCCTCCTCAGCTCCGCTCCGTTCAGCGGGCCCTTCGTGGCGATGCGCTGGGCGAGCGTGTGCCCCTCGATATAGGTCGTCGCCATCCACGGCTGCTCGGCCTCAGGGGCAGCGTCGACCACGGCGGCGGTGAACGCGCCGCTCACCCGCCTCGCCGCCGCCACCTCCTGCCGGAAACGGATGCGGAACTCGTCGTCCCCCGCGAACTGCTGGTGGATCAGTTTGATCGCGACAGGTCGCCCCGAACTCGTACGGGCCAGAAAGACCGTGCCCATGCCACCCGAGCCGAGCCGCGCCTCAAGCGGATAACCGCCGATCTCGGCTGGATCGCCTACGCGCAGCGACACTCTTCCCGACCTCCCGTCCCCCGTGCACCTCTGCCACCACGGGCCTGCGTACCTGTCCTGCACACAAACTAGCCGCAGGGCAGTACGGCAGAGCAAAGCGGGTGACGAACAGGGAGCCCAGGGCTGCTCCCGTGCCGCACACGACGAAGCCCCGCCAAGAGCCGACGGGGGTTCGTGACCTCTCGCACGCGTCTCACCAACAGCGTCGACGCCTCTGGACCACAATGACCTGACCTGCGCTTACGCACCTCACATGGAGTGCACAAGCCCGGCCTGCAGCCGATAAGCACCATAAGCCCTCACGCAGCGGCCCTCCAACTCGGTGCGTCCCTCAGACGGACACGACATGGTTGCGTCCGGCTTCGACCGCTTCATGGCGCCGGGCGGCGGCCAACCGGGAGTGGCGTTCTTCGAAGCCGGCTACCAAGCAGCGCAGGGGGCGAAGGTCCATTCAACCAAGCAAGGACCCGGTCCGGGGAACAGCATCGATCGTGATCCGGACCATGCTCGGGCCAGCGCCCCCGCCCAAGTGGCGATACCCCGGGCGTGCTTGCCGGAACTGCGGCCGGGGCGGTGCGGACCCGGCGAACGATCAACGTGACCGTGTCGTCGCCGAGTTCGACCAGAACCCGGAGGGCATCCGCGCCTGCGGCGACCGGTGCGACAGGCGTGCGAGCCTCGCCGCCCCGCCCGCGATGCCCTCAGAGGCCGTTGCGCTCCCGTGCGGAGGGTTTGGCGGCGGACGAGTTCGCCATTCCGCCACGATCTTGCCTAAAACCCTTCTAAGATCGCCGACAAGGCGGTTCTCCGCATCTCTATGTACTCCATCACGAGCAGGGCAACAGGCCCTTCTGAACGCTGAGAGCAGGAGATGACATCCAAAAGTGAACAAGCGAAGGGCGCCGCGCCCGAGCCGCGTCGGCGGCGTCCGGGCGTGCTCGGTCGCCGCACAGTTGGCTGCGCGGTCGCGCTCGCCTTGGGAATCGGTAGTGGCTCGTTAGCCATGGCGCCTGCGGCGTACTCGCAGGCGGACGACGGGTCGGTGACGGTCCGGGTGATCCGGGCCGTGGACACCAGCGGTGTATGGACGCCCGCGCTGGAACCGGGCATCGCGGGCGTCAAGGTGACCCTCACCGACGACGCCGGGGCCGGCGTCGAGGGGGTCACGGCGGCCGACGGGACCGTGACACTGACTCCGGCGGCGGGCGAGGCCACCAGCGGTAAATACCGGGTGCAGGTGGTGAATCCGAAGCCGGGTGTGCTGTTTCCTGCCTTCGCCTCGCGCCAGGGACTGGACGGCGCGCCCAACCAGTTGAGCAGCAATGAGGAGTTCGTCGACCTCTCCGGCGGGAAGAGCGTGGCGTACACCACCGGGCTGTGGAGTCCGGGTGACTACTGCCAGAAGAACGCACCGTTGATGACGACCTGTCAGCCAACCACGCGCGAGGGCGGTGCCCAGCGCACGCTGGTCTCCTTCCCGTACGACGCGCGCGGCCAGGACGGCGTCGACGTCAATGTCACGAACATCGCCACCAACGCCGAAACCGGCACGCTGTTCGGCATCGCGTGGAACAAGGCCGACCAACGGGTGTTCTCCTCGGCGGTGGCCAAGCGCACCACGGACTACGGTCCGGGTGGCGCCGGGGGCATCTACGTGACCGATCGCGCGCAGAAGAAGACCACCCTGTTCACCGTCGTCCCGGACGCGGGGACGACGGCGCACGGCTCGGGTACTGACGACGCCTTCCTTGCCGTACCGGGCAAGGAGAGCCTGGGCGGCATCAAGATCACCGATGACGGCAAGGACCTGTTCGTCGTCAACCTCAACAACCGCAGGCTCTACCGCTATGACGCCACGGCGGCGACCGCGGCGGCGCCGAAGGCCGTCTACGCGATCCCGGACCCGGGCTGTCCGGCGGCGGTGGACTGGCGCCCCTTCGGCCTGGGGATGCAGGACGGCACCGGCTTCCTCGGCGGGGTCTGCTCGGGCGAGTCCACCGGGAAGGTCTCGGACCTGCGCGCGGTGGTTCTGCCCTTCGACCTGGGCACCGGCGCCTTCCAGAAGGCCGTGCTGAACCAGCCGCTGGACTACCCGCGCGGCTCGACGGTCGGCGCTGGCCCGTGCGACGGCGCGGGCTGGTTCCCGTGGACGAGCACCTACCCGGTCTCGCAGAACGGCCGGCCGTGTGGCAACTCCACCATCGCCAAACCCGAACCGGAGTTGGGCGAGATCGCCTTCGAGACAGACGGCTCGATGCTGCTGGCCTTCCGCGACCGCTTCGGCGACCGCGCGCCAGCCGGTCCCGCGCCGAACTCCGCCGCCATCGTCATGTCGGGCGGTGACCTGAACAAGGCCTGCCCGGCGGACGGCATGTATGTGATGGACACCAACAACGGCTGCGGGCTGTCCTCTCGAGGCACCCGGTTCTTCGACACCAGCTGGGGTGGTCACCGCAACACGGCGTTCGCCGGCATGGCGCTCGCCAAGGCCGAGAACACCATCGCGACCTCCGCTTTCGACCCCAACCACACCGCCCTCGGGTACGGCACGTCATTCCTCCAGCGCGATGGCACGCAGGACCCGGAGTTCGGCCTGCGCCTCAACCCGCCGGGCACCGTAGCCCCGTTCGGCAAGGGCGCCTCGATGGGCGACCTGGAGGTGCTCTGCGACCAGGCCCCGCTCCAGATCGGCAACCGGGTCTGGTACGACCCCGAGCGCAAGGGCATCCAGAACCCGGGCCAGCGGCCGGTCGTGGGCGCGACCGTCAACCTGTACGACGAGTCGGGCAAGCTCGTGGGCACGACCGAGACGACGGCGCGTGGCGAGTACTACTTCGACGACTCCAATGTCACCGGCGGCCTGAAGCCGAGGACCAAGTACACCATCCGCCTCGACAAACCGGCCGACTACGCCAAGGGCGGACCGCTCCACCAGTGGGTGCCCACAGAGGCGGATGTCGGCGACAATCACTTCATCGACTCCAAGGGAATCGTCCCGCGCGACGCGAAGTTCCCGGAGCGGGCGCTGACCACCGGCGGGCCCGGGGAGAACGACCACACATACGACTTCGGCTTCCGGCAACAGGAAGGCGCGCTGCGCCTGGTCAAGCACGACCAGGACGGCAAGCCGCTGGCGAAGGCGAAGTTCCAGCTGTGGAAGGAGACGAATGGTTCCGACGGCTTGCAGGCCACCGGGACGGAGCCGGACACGCCGGTCGACAAGCCCTGCCTGACCGGGACCGACGGCATCTGCCAGGGCGCCGGCGCGCCGGGGACGTACTACTGGCAGGAGGTCAGCCCGCCCGAAGGGTACGCCGTACCCGACGTGGCGGTGTTCGGGCCGCTGGTACTGACCTCCGACAACCTCGACGAGGGGGTCTCGGTGACCGCGGTCAACGAGCGGCTGCCCGGCCCCACTCCGACACCGACGACGCCGGCACCGGGCAAACCGGGTTCGCCGGGGGCTCCAGGCGCCCCGGGTGTACCAGGTGCACCGGGCCACGCGTCCAACTCGGGCCTGGCGTCCACCGGCATGAGCCAGGCGGTTCTGCTGGCCCTGGCCGGTTGCGCCGCGCTCACCGCCCTCGGCGGGGCTCTGGTCGTACTGATGCGTAGGCGAAGGGCACAGCACCGCTAGCCCCGAAGCGGGGCGACCGGCACCGGTGACCCCCCGGGGCCGGACTGGGCGGGTTCGCGGACCAGCGGTTCGCGAACCCGCCCTCCTGTGTGACCGACCGACGAGAGAAGGCGACTGCATGGCTCGGAAGAGAAAGACCGACGGCCGTACGCCGCGTCGGGCCCTCTGGTTGAGAACACTGATCGCGATCACGGCGTGCGGTGTCGCAGTGGGCGGCCTGGCCGCCTACCGGACCTTCTCCGACGACACCGCCACCGAGCGGCCGGTGACGACGGAGGAGGCCTCCAGGCTGGCGCTGTCGCGGCTGAATCTGTACCAGACCAGTCCCGTGGCGGTGACCCTCACCGCCACCGAGGGCGGCGGAGTGGTGGTGCGGGTCAAGGGGGTCGTGGACTACCGAACCCACCGGGCCGTGGGGAGCTACCAGGTCACCGGGGCCTCCGGATCCTCCGGGACCTCCGGGCCCGCCACCGGGCAGCTCGACCACGGGCTGATCGTCTGGGACACCGGCGGCCTCGGCCTGGCCCCCGCGCCCAAGGGAGACAACAGCCCGCCCTGGCAGCAGGCCGAGCACATCCCGCGCTCGGGCTGGTCCGCGCGCTCCTACACGACCGATCCCCTGGACGCCGGGCTCCAGTTGCTGATCGGGCTCGGCGCGGACCGCCCCGACAACCCGCTGTTGCTGGCACAGTCCGGGGCTCGCCGACTGGGGCGCGAACGCATCGACGGCCGCAGCTACGACCGGTTCGCCGGGCCGCGCGCCCAGGGCGCCACGCCCGGTGCGGGGCCCGACGGCGGACGGTCGCCGCTGACGTACTGGGTCGACGGTGACGGCGGCCTGCGGCGGGTGACGATGCGGATGCCGGGCCTGGGGACCCCGACCACCGTGGAGTTCTCCGGACGCGACGACCGCGCAAAGCTCCCCGAGGCGCCGTGGGCCACCAGCTGACATCTCCGTGCCGATGCGCCCCGGCTACCGTGGGTGCCGACGCCCCTCCTTGGCCCACCCGTCGGGGCGGCACGGTGAACGGGGACCGAGTCCGCCGCAGCACCGCGCTCAGCGCGAGTGCGGCACGGCGTCCACGTCCTTCGGGAGCGGGTACGCGGCCGCTTCGACGGCCCCCGGCAGGCCGGTCGCAGGGCTGCCCGGGGCCGTCGGGTCCGGCATGGACGGCTGGGCGGGTGGGGCCGGCACCTGGCTGAACGGGACGCCGGGCGGCGCCTGCACCGGCGCCGGGCGGCCGGTGGGCAGGGCGCCCCGACCGCGATTGCCGCAGCCCGCGCGACCCTCCAGACCGTCCGGGCTCTGGGTGGCGGGCCGGTTGCCCGCGAAACAGTTGCCGGGGTCGGCCGAGGCCAGCACGAGGTCGATGCCGTTGCCGGTGGTGCGGTTGCCTTCGACGCGATTGCCGCTCGCCGGATGCCCCGGCGGGTCGGTGACGACCACTCCGGCCGCCCGGTTGCCCCGGACCAGGTTGCGCTGGACGCGGTTCGCGGTGCCGCCGCCGATGCCGATGCCGATGCCGAAGCCCCCGTCCGCCTGCTCAGGTGTGTCGGCGGCGTTGTTGTCGGCGACCACGTTGCCCGCGATCACCGCGCCGTGCTGCGGGGCGAGGGCCTCCAGGTCGTTGGAGTTGACTGTGACGCCGACCCGGTTGCGGGCGACGCGATTGCCCAGCACCGACAGGCCGTCCGAGGCATTGGTCAGTTCGATGCCGACCGCGTTGCGCTCCACTGTGTTACCACGGACGACGGTGCCGCAGGGCTTGCACTGGCCGACGTAGATGCCGGAGTCGGCGTGCCCGGAGGCGTAGGAGTCCTCGATCACGCCGTCGCGCGCGTCAAAGGCGTAGATGCCGTACAGGCCGTTGTTGTATGCCGTGACCCGGGTCGCGCGGAAGCCCCGGACGGCAGGGAAGCGGGTGGTGTCCAGCGGGTCGTAGGCGGAGCCGCCGGCGCCGCGCTGCTGCAACCGCTCGTCGGTGACGCCGGTGAACAGCACGCCGTTGGCGAGGTAGCCATGCACGGTGAGGTTCTCGACCACCGAGCCGGCGCCGGTCACGGTGATGCCGTTGGCCAGACGCACACCGCCGTCGAAGACCACCGCATTGCGGTCCGCTCCGCGCAGCACCACGCGGGGCTTGGTGACGCGCACGCTCTCCCGGTACACGCCCGGGCCGATCAGCACCGTCTCGCCCTCACGAGCGGCGTCCACCGCCTGCTGCACCGAGGAGAAGTCCTGCGGAACGCGCAGCACGCTCCCCGCCGGATGCCGCGCATCGGCGGACGTCGACCCCGTACCGGAGCACCCGGTGGCCGCCATCGCGATCGAGACGACCAGCACCGACAGACGCAGCGCCGCCCGGAACACCGCCGCCGGGACTGCCGAACGTGTCAACATGCCTTCTCCAGACAGGATTTGCATGGCAGTTGTTTTATCGTCTCCAATAGGCGTATGCCCACCGAACAGGGAAATGCGCAGGATTCATCCCGACCCGCGGGAACCCATTTCGGGCGGCGCCGGGCACTGCTCGCCGGCGGAGCGGTGCTCGCCGCCGGGATCGGCGCGGCGGCCGACGAATTGGCGAGAGACGGCCGGACAGCCGGCCGTGCCACCACCGGCGCCCCGCCGACCAAGGCCGCGATTCTCTTCCACGGCGCCCGACAGGCGGGTGTCACGGCGCCCCAGCAACCGGCGACGCACCTGCTCTCCTTCGACCTCCCGCAGACCTCCGCCGCCACCGACCGGAAGACCCTGCGCAGCGTCCTGGGCGCGCTGACCCGCACGCTCGCCACCGCGGCCTCCGACGCCCCGCCGGACCCGCGACTCCAGGGCGGGGGCGCGACCCGGCTCACCTCCCTGGTCGGCATCGGCCCCACCCTCGCCACCCGCCTCGGCCTCAACGTCCCTGCTTCCCTTGGCGAGTTGCCGCCCTTCCCCGGCGACCGCCTCGAACCGCACCGCAGCAACGGCGATCTTCTGGTCCAATTGTGCGCAGCCGACCGCTGGACCCTCACCATCGTCTCCGAACTCGCCGGCACGGCCGCGCACGCCGCAGGCGCCGTACCGCGCTGGACCCAGTCCGGCTTCCTGCCCCACACGGCCCCGGGCACGACCCCGCGCAACTTGTTCGGCTCCAAGGACGGCACCGCCAACCCCGATCACGCGGCGGCCGAGCAGTGGGTCTGGGGCCCACCCGGAGCCCACCGGAACGGCACTGTTCTGGTCTACCGCAGGATCCACATGGACGTCACCGGCTTCGCGGCCCTCCCCGAGGGCCGGCGCGACCGTGTGATAGGCCGCCGCGCCCGCGACGGCGTCGCGCTCAGCGGCACCGCCGAGAATGACGAGCCGGACATCTACGCCAAGAACCCCGACGGTTCCTACGTCATCCCGGCCACCGCCCACGTGCGTCTCGCCAGCCCCCGCTTCGACGGCGGCGCCCGTATGCTCCGCCGCAGCTACAGCTACGACGACGGCCCGACCGACCGCGGCCTTCTCTTCTGCGCCTTCATGCGCGACCCCGCCCAGTTCACCCGCGTCCAGAACCGCCTGGCCGCCCGCGACGCCCTCACCCCCTTCCTCCAACACCGGGCCTCGGCCATGGCCTACGTCCTGCCCGGCACCGCACCCGCCGGGACTCTCGGCGAACAGCTCTGGACATGAAGTCCGCCTCGCTCCCTCCTCCCCACCGAAGCGCGCGCATCCCTAGCTTGGCCCTGTCGGGGATCTTGTAGCCGTCCGTGTCAGCCGCTGGCGCTCCGCCAGGGCTTCGGCCGGGGGATGCCGTGCTGGTCCAGGAATTCCTGGAAGGCGGTCGACGGTCGGGGCGGCGGCGCTTTGTCGGTCGTCGGCAGGCTGCTGAGGCGGTCGATGTTCACAGCGTTGGCAGTGAAGACGTGTTGCAGGTGGGTTTTCGGCTGCCCTCGGTAGCGGCAGTGGCGCATGCCATGGCCATGGACGAGTTCGTTGACGGTGCCCTCCACTCCGGAGCGGATCGCATAGCGGGTTCGCCAGTCGGCCGTCTGCTGCTCGGTGCGGACACGGATCTGCAGGTCGTGCAGTTCGCGCAGGGGAAGTCCCACGTTCCGGCCGCCGGCGCGGGAGGTGGTGCACCGGGTGCGGACCGGGCAGGGATCGCACTGGCCCTTGGTGAACTGGGCCACGAGCAGTGGCACGGCGGTGGGCGAGGAGGTCGGGTAGGGGCCGTGCCATCTCTTGCTGACCTGGCCCTGGGGGCAGGTCACCTGGCGGCGGTCGAAGTCGATGTGGAAGTCGTCGCGGCCGAAGCCTTCGTTCTTGCGGTGCTGGCGGGTGGGGTTGCCGGGCAGCGGCCCGCTGATGGTGACCCGGTGTTCTCGGGCGGCCTGTTCCAAGTGGGCGAGGGAGGTGTAGCCGCACGGCGGCCTCCAGCTCGGGGCGCTTGGTGGCGCGGGTGGAGATCTTCTCCGAGTAAACCCGGGTGACTTCGGCCTCGGCGAGGGGGTCGAGCTGCACGTCCAGGGACTGCCGGGCGGTCGAGGCGCGGGCGTACCCAAGACGGACGTGTCCGACCGGCTCTGCGCCGGCGCTCACAGGCCGGGGCAGCTCGGTCCACCCCTTTACGGATATCCCCTGCGTCGAACTTCGCACAGGAATACACGGTCTCGGTGGTGTCAGGGGCGGCGGCCACCGCAGCAGCGGGGCAGGCGCACGCGGTGACACAGCAGCGCACGGCCTGGCGCGGGCGGCGACGCCGACGAAAAGGGGGCTCCGGTCACCATGGGTGGACACGGGTACGTCCGTATCGCCCTGAAGCGCAGACCAACAACTGATCCGCCTCTCCGGCAACGGCCGAGAATCTGGCGCTCGGTTCGGTGGAGAGGCCACAGCGCGCCATAGCCAGCCGCCCGACTGCTGGCGGCAAGCATCGCCCGCACAAGACTGGGGCACCGCGTACAAGGGATGACGCGGTGCCCCGTACCGCAACATAGCGCACCTTCCGGGACAGCCCCAGAAGAGCGGCGCTCCGTCTTGATGGCCAAGCGCGGCGAAACATAACAGCGGATCCCCGGTTGGCGAAACCGGGGATCCACCGGACAATTGGAAATCCACCACCAGTCCCTGACCGATACGTCGAGAGGCAGCATCACGACCGACGCCCCACAACTTCATTCTCCGGCCAGCCCCTCCACGCACGTCTCTCACGCCCAGGACAACCCAGGACAAGAACGCGCTACGCCGCGGCGTAGCTGAGCCGGAAGTAGTCCTGGGCCCGTTCCAGGTCTCGGTCCGTGCACAGTTGCAGCTCCAGGTCTCCGGTTCCGTGGTGGCCGATGCCTGTCACGTCCCGGGTGAAGCCGGGGATGAAGTCGGCCTGTTTCGGGTCGGCTTCGAGGTAGACGAGGAGCTTGGTCCTTTGTGGCGGGCAGACGCAGGCGAAGTTCCGCAGCCGCTGGTAGGCCCGGTAGGTCTGTTCTCGACCTTGGTGATGTTGTCGCCGAGACCGAGCAGCGCCTCGTCGACCGCGTCGGCCAGTTCCGCCGTCGCGCCGTCCGCTCGGCGCACGCGCGGTGCCATCGCGCGACAGCGGCGGCGGTTGCCCATGGGCAGATCCTGGTGGCCGGTGACGGAGGCCACTGTCTCCAGGCCCACGTGGCCGCTGCCGAAGAACCGGTAGCGGACCAGGTCGATGCTGCGGCGGTGCTCGCGCACGGCGTGTACGTCGTAGCGGGTGAAGTCGCCGGCCACGCAGATCAGCCTCGGTGCGCGCCAGAGGATCCGGGAGGCGACCGCGGCTCCGAGCCGGTCGCGGACCAGGTGCCCGAAGGCGTCCTTGTGGTCCATCAGCCAGGACAGGTAGAAGAGGCCCTGGTTGATGACTCCTTCTCTGAACTACGAGTTGCGAGGATCGGGGTCAACGCCAGACCGACGTGCCCGGTCACCCTCCGATGAAGCTCACTGTTTCTGTCATGTCTGCCCGCCCGGTACGCAGCCGTGGCACGCCCTCCTTCTCGAATCCCACCGCGACACCACAGAACAGCGCGAGCCCGTCATCGGCTCCGACGATCCGGCTGACAGTCTTGCGATACATCGTCCACATCACCTGAGGGCAGCTGTGCAGCCCTTCCGCCCTCAGTAGCAGCATGACCGTCTGCAAGTGCATCCCCGCGTCCCCCCACTGCCCGGGCCCCATCGTCCGGTCGAGGTAGCAGAACAGCACGACCGGCGCCCCGAACGCCTCCGAGTTCAAGGCGGCGATCTTCATGGGCCTGTCGGGGTCGTCGCGCTCGATCCCCAGCGCCTTGTACCGCTGGGCAGCCGCGGCGGAAAAGCGGTCCACATACGGTGAGGTCAGTTCGGCCGGGTACATCGGATACTCCCGCTCATCCCCCGGGTCTCCCGCCAGTGCCCTGGCCGTTGCGCGCCTCTTCAGCTCGGCCAAGGGCTCGCCGCTCACGACATACACATGCCACGGCTGGAGGTTCCCACTCGACGGAGCCCGCGTCGCTGCAGCCAGCACACGTTCGAGTACCTCTTTGGAAACAGGCTCATCGCTGAACGCCCGCACAGCCCGGCGACTGTCCACAGCTTCATACACATCCACGTCTTCTCATCCTCTCACTCAACGACAACCACCTCTCTACCGTCTTCAGCACGCACAAGAGGCAACAGGTGATCCGGATCGCACTTCGATCTACGGCAGGCGGCAGCGCTGCTCCTCGGCCTGTCGATGCGATCGACCTCCGCCTGCTCCACGAGGCGGTGGACCAGTTCGTCGGTGATCGGACGAATCATGGAGCGGGCTCCTTGACGTCACTGGTGCGGATCGCGATCTGAGCGAAGGTGGGCATCCCGAGGTCGATGGCAGTACCGCGCCGAGTCTGCCCATCTTGAGGAGAAGGTCCGCGAGGCGGTCTGGCGCATCGACGAGGTAGCGAACGGGCCGGGTCGTTCGTGACTGAGTTGATCGTATCAACCGGATGTTCTCCGGGAGGAGTTCGATGGGCCAGTTGAAGAGGGCGAATAAGGGTGCGCCCGGAGTGGACAGGCAGAGCATCGCTGACTTCGAACAGGACCTGAAGAACAACGGCAGGCATGGATCCGGGAAGAAGGCACGATGAGCATGGACGTCATACTCCGTCACCTGCGGGCCTTCACGTCTGTGGCACGACACCGGTCCTTCTCCCGGGCAGCCGAGGAACTGCTGATCACGCAGCCGGCTCTGAGCCGTACGATCGCGCAGTTGGAGGGCAACCTGAACGTCCGCCTCCTCGACCGCTCCTCCCGGCACGTCGAGCTGACGGCCACCGGCGCCGAGTTCCTCCTCCACGCCGAGCGTGTCCTCGCCACCGTCGACCAGGCCCTGGCCGTCGTGCGCCACAAGGTCACTCTCCGGCTCGGCTTCAGCTGGCTGCTGCCCACCCACTGGGCCCAGCAGGCGGTGAGTCACTTCGAGCAGGACACCGGAGCCTCGGTCACCCTGACCTGCACCGGTGATCCCCTTCAGGCTCTGCGGCAGCGCGCCGTCGACATCGCCCTAGTCCGCGGCGACTTCGACCCGCCGAGGGGAGCGCGCACCGTGCGGCCCGTTCCGGTGTAAGCGCTGTTGGGACAGAAACCCTCGCCGGCTCAGGGATCGGTGGTGTGCGAGTCGCGGGCTACTGCCGGACGCACAGGGCACGCTCGGCATGCATGTGCCGGACGAGTGCTCACTTTCCGGAAGTTTTGCCCCGCGTCCAGACCTGAGCCATGGCCTGAGCGACGTCCGGACCGAGGTGCTGAGTGGCGATCTGGTCAATTTCATCGAAATTTTCCGTGTACCGCTTCGTGAAGCGCCCGAAAAGCCTCCGCAGGGCGATACCTGCGATTCCCAGTGGAACCATTGCCGCCGAGATGAGCAGCAAAAGCAAATCGATAGTGTTCCTGGTGAGGGTATTCCAGTAGCCGAGGTCCGAGGGAAGGGCGACTGTGCCGGTATCGTTCGGGTCGTACACGACTATCATGGAGTAGCCGTCTCTCACCTGATGTGTCTTAAATTGCAGCGGCGATTCGACGGAGCGCCCATCGGACGGGGTAAAGCGCACCCAGCAGGTGACAGACAGCTCGCCACCATTTTCGTCGTGGAGGGCTTGCTGGCATCTCGTGACATTCGCGTGGGTCTGAACCCCGTGGCTCTTCAGGGTAGATATCACCTTGCCGTGGTTCGGTATGATGAATATCGCGATCGTGACGAAACCGCACAGCCCCATAACGATCATGGTGATGGATGTGATCGTTAGGTACCTGAGCAGAGTGCGTGGGCGTGCGGGCTTCGTACTCATCGGCTCCCTGACGTAATTGAATCAGTCGATACTGCTCTACCCCGTCCATCCGGGGCTCGATCGTCTCGCGGCGGGCCAATTGACCACAGCTCAAGTGCGGACGGTCATCCTTCGCCAGCTACCGGCGCCGGCACACTCGGATAATCTGAAGGCATGGCCGCGAAGTACTACCGGGACGAGCGAGCTGCCCGCCGCCTGCCCGCATTGATCTCCAGGCCGTCCCAAGGCGTCGAAGAGGGCTACCGACTCGTAGGCCCGGGCGGAGCACTCACTCCGATCATCAGCCACGTGCAATGGCTGGACAACCATCCGGACGGCCCCGAGACGCACGTGATGATCTCCTTCGAGGACGGCACGAACGTCGAGTTCCCCTTCGATGTCCGACTGGCCGCCATCTGGTACAACGAGCAACGAGCCGTCAGCGATACGGACTTGATGGAGGCGGCTCCCGCTGCGTGGGGTGCCCCCGTTGAGCCATGGCGTTAGGCGTGCCGCCGAGGACTGTGCCGCCGCCGCTTGGTCAGGAGTTCGGCACCTATGCGGTGATGCTGGGAGAGGAGGACGAGCAGCGCCTCGCCGAGGCGTGCGGACTGATCCGCGAGATCAAGCTGGGCGGTACGGCGATCGGCACCGGCTTCAACTCCCCTCCACGCTACGCCGATACTGGCCTGCGCGTACCTGTCCGACATCACCGGCATCCCGCTCAGCACCGCGTCCGACCTGGTCGAAGCCACCCAGGACGTCGGAGCGTTCGTCCAACTCTCCAGGGTCCTCAAGCGCATCACGGTCGTACTTTCCAAGACCAGCAACGACCTGCGCCTGCTCTATTCCGGCCCCCGGGCTGGATTCGCCGAGATCAACCTCCCCCGGTACAGGCCGGCTCCGGCATCATGCTGGGCGAGGTCAACCCGGTGATCCCCGAGGTGGTCAACCTGATCACCTTCAAAGTCGTCGGCAACGACGCCACCATCACCTTCGCCCCAGAAGCCGGCCGGCTCCAGCTCAACGCCTTCGAACCGGTCATCGCCCACTGCCTCTTCGAGAACCTCACCCAGCTGCACGCCGGATGCCTGACCCTGGCGGAGCGCTGCGCCCTCGGCGTCACCACCGACCGCGACCGCTCCGGGCCACGGTGGAGAACACCATCGGCAACGCCACCGCCCTCAACCCGCACATCGGCTACGCCCAGGCCAGCGCCGCCGCGCAGGAAACGCTCGTCACCGGCCGCACCGTCGCCGACATCGTCCTGGAAGGGGACTCCTCACGCAGGCCGGCCTCGACAATATCCTCGACCCGCAAGCCCTCGCACGATCCGGCAGCCGCAATTCCAGGTGACAGCGGGAAGCGGGCAGCGATGACGCAACCCATCTATCCCGTCTATCCCGTCTATCCCGTCGGCGACGCTCCCATCAACGGCTGGCAGTATTGGCGCATGGCCGAAGACGAAGATCCCCATCCCGATGGCTGGCCAGCTCAGGCACGCCAGTCGTTCCTTACTGCCATGTGGAACATGGTTGTCGACGAGGATGCCTACACCGACAGCTCTCCGTCGTGGATCGAGTCCCGGTCAGGAGGTCACGAGCAGGGGAGTGTTCCCGGCAGCGCATCGGCGGCGGCGCTGCACCGGATCCTGGCGTGCGGCGTGAATCCGGACGATATGACCGACGTGGTGCGGCAGATGCAGCATGACCTCCTTTACAACGTCTGCCAGTTGATCGACGATCCAGGACTGCTGGGCATCGGACTGGACGAGGACTGGTCCGAGCAGACGGACGTCCGCTGGGAACTGGTGGCGGTCCGCACCGCCCGGCCGACGGTGCGGGCACCGATCAACGGGCTGCACTCCTCACTCGACGAGCTCGACCCCAGCGGCCGCAGCGGGGAGCCACGCGGCCGACCCGTTCCCGCTCGGCTGCCGGGCCAGCCGCTCCACGCGCGGCTGGCCATTGCCCACGTACGTGCGGGCTACCGTATCCAAGCGATAAACACTTGGCGGAAGGCGACCGGCGCGTCGGTGATGGAGGCGAAGGCAGCCATCGACCAGCTTCTCGACCAGTTGCGGCAAGATCCGGAGAGCGCGCAGCGATGACCGAGGAACGGCTGTCGCACACACGCCGCAGTTGTGACGGCCAGCGGAGACTCAGCTCCCTCACCGTGATTCGGAAGTCCTTCGGTGAGCACCGCAGAGCGTTCCTGGATCAAGATTGACTTGAATCCAAGTCATGGCCCGAATCCCATGAGGCCTCTCCCTGGAGTCGTCGATGGGCCGGGGGTGTTCCGCCGCACCGTGCCAGGGTGTGGAGAATTCCTTCGTTCGGGCGGTGGCGTCGTCGTCGTCGTCGTCGAGGAAGGCTTGAGCAGTGTCCCGCACCAGCGGGTTCCGATCGGTCTCGGCGATGGAGCGGAGGCGTTCACTCACGCTCGCCGCTGTCGGTAGCCATTCGAGGGCCAGGAGCCAATGCCGTTGTTTGAAGGTTCATTGAGTTGGTGGTGACGGACTGAGCGTCGCGCCGTTATGCGGGGTGTGCATCCATGGAGCGGGGTATCTGAACGAGTGCGGTTGGGCTTGATCACGCAGTGGGTGACGCCCGAGTTGGTGGACGAGGTCCTGTCGGAGTGTCGCAAACGGGACCGTCGGCCGGGAGCGTTGCCGGCGGGGTTCATGGTCTATTTCGCACTCGCACTTGCGCTCTTCCATCAGGACTCCTACGACGATGTGGCAGAACAACTAGTGGGTGGAATGAAGGAGTTGAGCGGGTGTATCCCACACAAGGCGTCTTTCACCCGGGCTCGGGAGCGCCTGGGACCGGAGGTTGTTGAGCGGATCTTCCACCGCTTGGCCGGCCCGCTGGCCCCTGCGGGGCTGGCCGGGTCTTTCTACCGGGGGATGCGTCTCGCTGCGGTCGACGGGTTTCTGCTGGACGTGCCGGATAACGAGGCCAACCGGCGCGCCTTCGGCGGCCCGAAGGACTCCAGCGGGAAACCGGGCGGGTTTCCGCAGGTGAGAGTCGTGACGCTGACCGAGACCGGCACGCATTCTTCCATCGACGCCAGGGTGGGCGGCTATAACAGTGGTGAACGCGACCCAGCTGTGGCGATGGCTGCCTCGGCCTCCGGGATGCTCGTGATCATGGACCGGGGGTTCCCCGGGGTGGAGTTGTGGAAGGCGTATATCGGCGCCGGTGCCCACCTGCTGCTGCGGGCCCGTTCGTGTGTGGCACACCGCCCGGTACGACACCTGCCGGACGGCACCTACCTGGCGCGCATGAACCTCGCGGGGCAGAAGGGCGCCCATCCGGGCGGTGTGCTGGTGCGCGTGATCGAGTACCGCGTCGACGGGGGCGAAGTGATCCGGCTACTGACCGACCTCTTCGACAACGACGCCTACCCAGCAAGGGAGTTAGCGGTCCTGTATCACGAAAGGTGGGAGGTGGAATCGGCCTATCGGCAGATCAAGACCTTCCAGCGGGGCCGGCAGGAAGTTCTGCGATCCACCGACCCACAGCTGGTGCGCCAGGAAGTGTGGGCGCATCTGGTCGTGCACCACTGCCTGACCGGCATCATCATGCAACTCGCCGACAGCAACGGCATCGATCCGGACCGCATCTCGTTCGTTAAGGTCCTCAAGCACACCCGACGCAGCGTGGTCCGCCAGCTCGCCGACACCCCGCCGAAGATCCGCAGGTTCCTGACCGCACTGGCGGCGAAGGTCCGCCGGAAACTCGACAACGGCACCCGCCGACTGCGAGAGGCAGACCGCTTCCTCAAACGGCCCAACTCGCTGTACTCCTACCGGCCGAAGAACAAACCGAAAGCCCCACCACGCCACGTACCCGCCAGAACCATCACACTGCAGGCGGCGATAGTTCAGTAGTCAAACAACGGCATTGGGCCAGGAGCAAGTGAAGGCGCACATCGTCATGGGGATCGTGGACGGCGAGTTCGGTGATGAAGGCCAGGAAGGGCACCTTGACGGCCTCGATGCGGACTCCCCGGGGAATATCGCGTCTCCAGACCGTGGATGACCTCCTGGCGACCGTGGCCGGACAGCGAGCGGAAGTGCGCGGCGAACGCGACCGGGGCGAAGGGCATGCTGCCAGTGTCGGCAATCGCGCAGAGCGCTGCTGCTCGCGTACGAGGTACGGCACATCTGCAGGGTCGCCCAGCGGAACCGGCGCCGCATCAGGCCAGGCGGGCGGCAACCGCTAGCGGGTGCGGGCGAAGTTCAGAGCAGGCCAACCGGATAGCCTGCGGCGATGACAGCAAAGCGCGAAGTTGTCTACGACGGGTCGTTGCGGAAGTTTTCGACCCGATACCTTGGACGAGCATGGACACCGGCCGACGCCAGGCCGCTGACCGTGATCGCCGAGACAGAGCATCGGCTCGGCATGAGCCTCCCGCCCGAGCTCAGCGCGTTCCATCACCAGCTCGGGTCCTGCAAGGAACTGCTCAACGCACACAACGCGATCTCCACGCTGGAAGAGCTGGAGATCGCGGACGGATATCTGTTCATCGCCGAGGAGGAACAGAACATCGTCAGCTGGGCGATCCCGCTTCAGCAACCCAACCACACGGATCCGATCGTGTGGCAACGCGTCAACGACTTGGCATGCGCTTGGTACAGCGAAGAACAGGGAGCTATCGAGTTCTTCCGAACTATGCTCGATTGGACTTTCGGCATCGAACACTCGTCGACAGGTTAGGCCGCGCTGGGGCGACATTCGCCCTGTTGACGATCGAGAGCTTCGCGGTCCGACCGATCGCTCAGGATTCTCTGGCGCCTTCTGTGGTCGCGCGGCCCTCTCGGATCCCGTCGCACCGTAGCCAGTCGAGGAGGTTGTCGGTCAGCTTCTCGCTGACGCCGCAGCTGTCGATGTCCCGCTCGCCGGCCCCGAGATCGAGGAGATAGACCGTTGTTCGGTCACAGGGGTGGCGCCGCATGAACAGGCCACTGCCTCCGCTGTCGTCCCCGATGAGGACCCAGTCCGGCGCGTATTCGCCTACTTGGTAGGTCTCGTTGCGCTCGAGGATGGTGTGTGGGCCATAGATCAGCACGCCGTTGGGCAGCAGGACCCCCGGCGTCGACCGCCAGAGCCGGGCCAGTGCGGACGTGAACCCGGCACCGAGTCCGTTGCTCAGGGCCACCTGAACGGTCAGGAATCCCGCGAAGGTGTCCGCCACCAGCTCTTCTTGGCCGCTCACGCGGTCGCGGCGGACCACCGCGTACTCCTCGCCCGCCTGCCGGTCGAGCACGAAGTGGTAGGTGTCACCACCATCGGGCTCGGCACAGAAGCAGAGCCTGTCCCCGTCGAGGCGCCATCCGCCGGTGATGTCGTCGTCACCATCGGAACGTGTCCCGGGTGAAGGGACAGTCGCTATCCGCGCACCGCCAGACGTGCCGCTGCCGTACTCCGTCAGCCACCACCGGTACGAGGGCGGCAGCGTGCCCACGACGGACTCGGCCGCGCGGATCCACGCGGCCGGCACGCCGGCACCTGGCCGGGCACTGATCACCGGCGATTCTTCGATCAGCTCGCGGACGAGTGCCAGGTCGGGTCTCATGCACACGAGCCTGCCATATGGGCACGATCACCCGGGCGTCACCAGTCAAAAGCCGTCCTGGCAGCCGCCCGTCCCGCAACACGGCCACGGTCGATGCTCAGGACCGGCACATCTCAGCTCGGCGCTCTCCCCACCCATCGTCGGTCACGATCGGCCGACTCGTTCACGGTCGGTGTCTTCGCCCCGCGCGGAGAGACCAATCTCCGTACCCCGTTCCGGGTCCGGTGGGCCCCTCGCCACATCTACTCCTTGACGGGGCGCCACTCGCCCGCCCCGAACTCCACCCCGGCGTGGCCTCGGCGTACCCGAGCAGCCCCTCGTCGCGGGCCGCAAGCCGGACCTCCCAGGTGTCTCCGTCCGGCCAGGCGATGGCGAGCAGCCCGTTGCCGGCGTACTGCGCGGTGAACAACTCCGGGCCGGGCAGTCGGCGCATTGGCGCGAGCAGGCGTGCGCACTGATCGGGTGAGCGCCCGGGCGATCAGGCCCGGTTCAGTGCCCAGCGCTCCGCACAGTGGTGGAGGCCGTGGTGAAGGCGGCTGTCCCCGGCTTGGCGGTGTGAGGCCGGAATCGTGTTCGGCTGCGGCCCGGTGCGGTGCGGTGAATGACGCGGGCCCCGCACCGTCCGGATCTCTGGCTCGGCGGCACCATGTGGTAATCGTAACGTGGCGGCCGCTCGATGTAAGGGCGCCGCTCGACCACCCCCGCCTGCTCCAGCGTGCACAGCCTGGCCGCGAGCGGGTCGCGGGACGCACCTCGGGGAGGAGCGGCTCGGATCGCTCCGGGTGGTGACCGCGGGGCGGGCCTTGTGCCTGGCCCTGAAGGGCTTCAAGGCCGCATCCCGGCCGGTGCGGCAGTGCCGCACTTGGATAGTCCGCCTCTGCCCGTGGTGGTCTGCGGCCACGCACGGCGCCCGTGGCCGCGACGGCCGCTCCGTCATCCGTTTACGGGTAATTGAAGGTGACCTCCGGTTCGGTCGGCGTCGGGCCGTCCAGCAGTTGCTGGGGGATGTGCTTCAGCTGTAGGTCGAAGAAGGCTCCGACGTACGCCCGGGTGATGTGCAGTGAGCGGTTACCAGAAAGGGCTTGCGGCGACTGCGTTCCGGGCAGGCCGAGTTCGTCCAGGAAGAGGGGGATGTCGGAGAAGCTGTAGTGCGTCGAACCGGCGACGGTCAGCCAGCGTTTCCAGCCGTCCAGCCGATGCCACGCCTGGTCCCAGCTCGTGTCTGTACCGCCGGGACGGTGCGTCTCGTCGTCCGTGCCGAGCATCATGAACGGCCTGCCGCCGAGTCCGTCGGCGGGCACGGCTGTGTGGAAGGCGCCGTCGATGTTGACGCCCGCCCGGATGCGGCGGTCACCCGCCATGGCCGCCGCCGCGCCCGCGCCGCCGACCGAGTGACCAGCCATGCCGATCCGGTTCCGGTCGATCAGTCCCGCGTACCGCCAGGCCGGGCAGGGCCCGGTGAGCCGGTCCAGGAGGAAGGCCACGTCCTTGCCCCGGCCTGCGGTGACGGCCTCCAGGTCCTGCTCGCTCTGGGCCTTCGCGCACGCGACGCAGGTCAGCATCCGGCCGCCAGGGAAGGCGGTGCCGACGGACTCGTAGGCGTGGTCCACTGCGGCGACCACGTATCCGCGGCTGGCGAGTTCCTCGGCAAGGCCGGTGAGGGTGAAGCGCGAGACGCCGAACCCCGGGGAGAGCACCACCAGGGGATACCGGCCGCGGGCGGGCCGGGCGCCGACGCGGCCGCTGGTGGTCGTGGCGCTCAAGGTCTCGGCGGGGAAGACGCCTTCCAACCCATAGCTTTTCAGGAACAGACGGGCCTCCTGGACTGTGGCGTAAGGCGCCGGCGCACCGGTGCCGGGGAGCGCGGGGTAGAACATGCCGACCATCAGCTCACGAGCCGTGTCCGGCACCCACGGGTCCCGGCGGGCGCGGTCGACGAGGTGGAGGGTGTCGCGGCCGACCGCGTACGGGCCGGTGGGGCGAGGCAGCGATGTGCGGGTGTCCGTGTCATTGCGGAAGGAAGCGGCGACGGACGCGTGCGCCGGAGGCGGGGCCGCGGCGGCAGGCCACGCGACGGCGGTAGGCAACGCCAGTGCGAGCGTGAGCAGCGCAATGGTCGGGGTTGCAGAAGATCTGGGCATGTCCCGGGACGCTAGACGCCGCGGCCGGTCCGGCACATCAGTCCCCAGTCGCGTCTTGGCGCCGCGGACCGTGTGCCCCCCGCCGACCCTGGTTAACCGCGTTTCCAAGGGCCGTTCCCCCAGGTCGAACCGCCGCTACCGCCCTCCCGCCGCGCCTTGGCGCCGACCGGTGGCCACCAGTGACGGGCGCGGCGGAGGCGCCCAGCGCGCCGTCGTCTACATCTGCGGGTGTAGGGGGGTCCACCCGAGGATGCGGATCTTCGCCGGTGGGTTCAATCCGTGGGTTCATGTGCCACGCCACGCCGGAAACCTAGCGTGGTGGTCCGTTGACGCCACTGCGACCCCGACGAGGACATCCGATGATCAAAGCCCACGGGCTCACCAAACGCTATGGAGACAAGACCGCTGTCGCGGATCTCAGTTTCACCGTCCGGCCCGGTGTTGTCACCGGATTCCTCGGGCCCAACGGCGCCGGGAAGTCCACCACGATGCGGATGATCCTGGGACTGGACGCCCCGACCGCCGGCCGGGTCCTGGTCAACGGAAAGCACTACGCCGCGCACCGCGCACCGCTGCGTGAGGTCGGGGCGATGCTGGAGGCCCATTCGATCCATACCGGCCGCTCTGCCTTCAACCATCTGCTGTCGTTGGCTGTCACCACGGGCATCTCCCGCAGCCGGGTGGACGAGGTGATCGACATCGTCGGGCTGCGGCAGGTGGCCGGGAAGCGGGCCGGCGGCTTCTCGTTGGGCATGAGCCAGCGGCTCGGTATCGCCAGTGCCCTGCTCGGCGACCCGGCCACCGTCGTCCTGGACGAGCCGGTGAACGGACTCGACCCCGAAGGCGTGCTGTGGATCCGTAATCTGCTCAAGGATCTGGCCGCCGAAGGGCGCACGGTGCTGGTTTCCTCGCATCTGATGAGCGAGATGGCGGTGACCGCCGAGCACCTCATCGTGATCGGGCGCGGCCGGCTGATCGCCGACACCTCGGTCGGGGAGTTCACGCGGCGTGCCGCGCGTAATTCCGTGCTCGTACGCAGCGACGAGGTGGAGCGGCTGCGTGTGGCACTGACCATGCCGGATGTCGCCGTCGCGTCGGCCGAGCGGGGCGTGTTGGAAGTCACCGGCCTGAGCAGCAATCGGATCGGCCGGATCGCCGCCGACCACGGGATCGCGCTCGCCGAGCTGACGCCTCGGCAGGCGTCGCTGGAGGATGCCTTCATGGAGCTGACCCGTGACGCTGTCGAGTACCAGACCCCGGACCGGCTTCCGGCCGGTTCCGACACCGAAGGGCGGGCGGCATGACCACCGATACTCTTCCCCGATTCTCCGCCGCCGGGCACGGCCACCTCACCCAGACGCGGGTGCTGTACTCGGAGTGGGTCAAACTCCGCACTCTGCGCTCGACGTTCTTCACGCTGCTCGCCGCCGCCGTGGCGATGATCGGGATGGGGCCGCTCTTCTCGGCCGTCACCGCCGCCCACTGGTCCGATATGGGCGCGGCCGAGCGGGCGTCTGTCAACCCGACGTCACTGAGCCTGATCGGGTTCTTCCTGGCGCAGCTCGCGGTCGGCGTCATGGGTGTGCTCGTGGTCACCGGCGAGTACTCGACCGGCATGATCCGTGCGACCTTCTCGGCGGTGCCGCGCCGACTGCCGGTCCTGTGGGCGAAGGCCGCCGTGTACGTGGCGGTGACCTGGGTACTGATGACCGCCACGTCCCTGACGGCGTTCCTGGCCGGTCAGGCCCTGATGTCCTCCACAGGCGCCGGAGCCTCGCTGAGCGACCCGGGTGTCACTCGCGCCGTCCTCGGTACCGGTCTGTATCTGACGGTCGTGGGACTGCTGAGCGTCGCGATCGCCACGCTGGTCCGTAACACCGCGGGCGGCATAACCACGGTGTTCGGTCTGCTGCTGGTCCTGCCGGAGCTCGTCAAGGCCCTCCCGTCCTCCTGGACCGACCAGATCAGCCCGTACCTGCCGAGCAACGCCGGACACGCGCTCGCCGTCCTCCAGTCGGATCCGAACACCTTGGCGCCATGGACGGGATTCACGGTGTTCTGCCTGTACGCGGCTGTAGCGCTCGGCGGAGCCGCGGTGACACTGAAACGGCGGGACGCGTAGTGGTCGGCGTGGATGCGGTCGGATTCGGCAACGGGCCGGGGAGGACGGGCGAGGGCGCCGTTTCCCGACGGCTCGGACACCGGAGCGAGTCAACCCGGGGGCCTGCTGCCGGGGTGCTGCCCGCAGGCAGGGCCGGGTCGGGCAGCCGATGACGGCGACCGCGCCCGCCACCACGCCGGCCAGGCAGCCGTGGCGCACCCTGACCGGGTGTGCCCGGCTGCTGTGGGCGCCTGCCCACTTGCCGCCGGTGGCGGTGGACGCAACTCTGGTGGCCGCGCTCTTCATCCTCACCGCCTTCACCGTCCGCATCGACCTGCACGACCGCCCCTGGCTCCTGGTATTCCAGGCGGCCCTGCTCCTGCCCCTGCTGTTCCGGCGCCGGGCACCTCTGGCGGTGTTCGCCGCGGTGGCCGCGGCGGCCTTCGCCCAGTGGCTCGTCGACGTCCAGCTACCGGCCGACATCGCGCTGCTGGTCGCTCTCTACACGGTGGCCGCACGCACCGGCCACCTGCAACTGCTGCTGGCTGGTGCTGTTTCCGAAGCCGGGATCCTGATGGCTTCCGTGCGCTGGTCGTCCGAAGGGAGATTCCTCGGCGCGGCCGTGAGCCTGACTGCCATGGCCACCGCCGCCGCTGTCATCGGCACGAACATGCGGACCAGGCGCGCCTATATCGCGTCCGTGGAGGACCGGGCGGTACGTCTGGAACGTGAGCGCGACCAGCGGGCCCAGCTCGCGGTGGCCGAAGAACGGGCCCGTATCGCCCGCGACATGCACGACATCGTCAGCCACAACCTGTCCGTGATGATCGCGCTCGCCGACGCCGCCGTCTTCGCCCAGTACCGCACCCCCGACAAAACGGCCACCGCCATGCGGCAGGTCTCCGACAGCGGGCGGCAAGCCCTCACCGACATGCGACGATTCCTCGGGATCCTGCGTGCCGACGAACCGGACGCACTGCGCCACCCGATACCCGACATCGCCCAACTGCACTCCCTCCTCGACCAGGTGCGCGCCGCCGGGCTGCCGGCCCGCCTCCGCATGACAGGCGATCCCTCGCACGTCCCCACCGCCGCACAGCTCACCGTCTACCGCCTGGTACAGGAAGCCTTGACCAACACCCTCAAGCACACCCCTCTCGGCACCCGCGCCGAGGTCCGGGTGCGCTGCTCCCCCGAGAGCATCTCCATCGACGTCACCGACGACGGTCACGGCCGCACCTCGCAGGATCCCGACCCACAGCACGGGCACGGAATCCCCGGCATGCGCGAGCGCACTGCCGCGTACGGCGGAACTCTGCGGGCCGGCCCGCTCCCAGGCGGCGGCTGGCAGGTCTCGGCCCACCTCGACCTGAGCACAGCAGAGACCGGTGTCGTGTGACGATCCGCATTCTGCTCGCCGACGACGAACCACTGCTGCGCATGGCGTTCACCATGGTCCTGGAGGCACAGCCGGACATGGAGCCGGTCGGCGAGGCCGGGGACGGCACCGAAGCCGTACGGCTCGCCCGGCTGCTCCGCCCCGATGTCGTCCTGATGGACGTCCGGATGCCCGGTACCGACGGCATCGAGGCTACTGGCCAGATTATTCGGGACTGCCCGCAGACCCGAGTGCTTATCCTCACCACCTTCGACCTCGACGAATACGCCTTCGCCGGACTCAAAGCCGGGGCATCGGGCTTCCTCCTGAAGAACGCCCTGCCCGGGGAACTCCTCGCGGCGATCCGAAGCGTCGCCGCGGGCGACGCGGCGGTCTCCCCACGCATCACCCGACGCCTGCTGGAGAACTTTGCCCACCAACTCCCCGCCGACCGCGCGCAGGTGGAGGACGAGCGCCTGCAACGGCTCACAGCACGCGAACGCGAAGTACTCGTCGAGGTGGCCCGCGGCCTGTCGAACACCGAAATCGCCGCCGCTCTGCACCTCGCGGAGGCCACCGTGAAAACACATCTGAACCGGATCCTGACGAAGTTGGAACTACGCGACCGGGTGCAAGCCGTCGTCTTCGGCTACGAGACCCGGCTCATCCGCCCGGCATGAGGACGGTCAGGCTGTCGCATCCGCCGGCGCACGGACCTGTCGCACATCGCCCGTTTGTGTCTCGTACCTCCCTCAGGTTCCGCCCCTTCGCCAACCCCCGAAGGGCTTCGAGCGTCGACCACTTGGGAAGTCCGCCAGTAGGTTGACCGGATAGCCAGGCGCGGCGTCCGGCACGGCTTCCACCTCGACCCGACCATGCCGGTCCGCGAAGTCGACCTCTACGTCGAGACCGCCCAGACCCTCATGGCCAAGAACGTGAAGGTGCTGGTCCTGGACAGTAGTGCTGCCGCCCCATCGGAGGTCGCGTCCAGAATCGCCGACGCGATTCCCGAACCATCAGTAGCGTCGGCTGTCCCACCGCAACCAACAACCCCCCAGGGAACATGAATCCGCAACCTGCGCAACCCGTCATCGACACCCACGTCATCCTCCGCAGCGGTGACAAACTGCTCTTCTCTCAGCGCGGTGGCCCCTATGGCTACTGCCGCTGACACATGCCGTCCGGCAAGCTCGACCGGGGCGAGCCCCTGAGCGTCGGGGCCGCGCGAGAGCTGCTGGAGGAAACCGGCGTCATCGTCGATCCGGAACATCTGCGGCTGGTGCACATCGTGCACCACAAGCAGAGCGACACCGTGGAAAGGATCGGGTTCTTCTTCGAGGCCACCGAGTAGAGCGGGGAACCCGTCAACAAGGAACCGGAGAAGTGCCTCGACCTGCAGTGGTTCAGCGTGCACGAACTGCCCGAGGACATCATCGAGTACCCGAAGGCAGGGCTTCTCGGCTATCTGCAGGAGGATGGCGTTCTGGCAGAGCACGGCTGGAAGTAGCCCGCACGACGCAGATGTCGGCTCCGGCTGCGGCAAGTACCGGGCGAGGGCGGACATCCGTTGCGATCGTCGTGGAAGGAATGGACGAGCAGGGGGCGACGTGGCGCCGTGCACGTGTACCGCATCACCCCCTGCCTCGTAGCGTCACCCAGAAAGCGGCTGGAGCTGTACCACCAATGAAAACCGTCGGATCTCTCGGCAATCACGCCAGGACTACGGTCGAGATCCACGCCGGGGACCCCGTGTCGCATGCGCAAGGATTTCCGTGAACGGGCCATCAGCAAGGTGCTTGGCCAGGCCGAGCAGACCAGTCTGGGCGATGTCTGCGTAATTACCCGGCCGGGCCGGGATAGCAGCACGCTAGCGTGAACACCATGGACCCTCACGAACTTGCCGAGCGCCGACGCGAACTGGAGACGTACTGGGAGGGCGAGGGCGGCTTTCGGGAGCGGCTTCTGATCGAGATGGTGCCGCTGCCTACCGTGTCCCCTGAATGGCGCGCGCCCCCATCGAGCGACAACAGGCCCACGACCGCCGTTTCGGCTGGTCATGGCCCCACAGCCTGGGGCCCCAGGGTGGATCAACGCTTCAGATCGTGCCGACGATGTGGACGAGTCCCTCGACCGGGGCATGTGGATCCGGACCGTCGATGGTGTACCACTCAAGCTCATCGTCTGCGAAGGCGAGACGGCGATGCTTCCGCTGCGGTGCTCCGGCAGCGAGGTCGACCCCAGCCTCGTTCTGCGGGGGGGCTCGCCAACGTCGCCCAGGCACTCTTCGACGCCGTGTGGGAACGGGCTCGCCCCCACGGCGAACCGCACCACGGGATCGATGTCCTGGACACCCGCATACTGCGTCTTCTGCTCACCGGTCTCACCGACCACGCGGTGGCCGCGCAGGGGGATATGTCGGCGCGCACCGTGCAGCGGCGCATCCAGGGGTTGATGGTCCAGGCCGGGGCGACCACCCGCATCCAACTCGGTTGGAATGACCGCCGCCACGGCTGGGCGTAGGGCGAGTCCGTGCTCCGCGGCCGTCACTGACGGGTCTCTGCCAAGGCAGATATCCGCCAGGGCAGAACGGTCGACACTCAAGTTGCCGCCGCGAAAACTCTTCGCAGCACCCGGCTCCACCCATTCACCGGGTGCGCGGAGGAGAGTCATCCATGACCAGATTATCCGCGAGGCGGAGATCCCGGCTGCTGGCAGCGGGACTGTCGCTCGTACTGCTGCCGGCCGGGCAGGCCGTCGCAGCTGGGGCATTGGGCACGGCGGGGGCAGGCACCGACCGTGCCACGTCACCCGTGCACGCGCCCAGCGCCGCGCGAACCGTCACCCTGATCACCGGTGACCAGGTGACCGTGACCGACCTCGGCGCGGGCCGGAAGTCGGTCGCCGTGGAGCGTCCCAAGGGCGCGAACGGAGCGGTTCGCAGCGAGATGTCCGACGGCCGGATCACCGTCGTACCCGACGAGGCCCGGCCCTACCTCCAGGCGGGCGTCCTGGACGCCGAGCTCTTCGACGTCACCGCTCTGATCGAGCAGGGGCTCGGCGATCGGTCGTCCGACGGCCTCCCGCTCATCGTGACGTACGCGAAGAACGCCCGGAGCGCGACGCCCCACGGAGCCCGTCAGGTACGTGGGCTGCCGAGCATAGGCGGTGCGGCCCTGGAGGCGTCGAAGTCCGGGGCGTTCTGGCGCACGGTCGCACCGGACATCACCTCCGGGGCACGCAGCGCCACTTCAGGCAGTGTGCGTCTGTCGGAAGGCGTCGAAAAGATCTGGCTGGACGCACGCGTCGACGCCGCGATGGAGGCCAGCAACGCCCAGATCGGCACCCCCGCGGCCTGGGAGGCCGGGCTGACCGGCAAGGGTGTCAAGGTTGCCGTCCTCGACACGGGCGTGGACCTGACCCATCCCGATCTCAAGGACCGGGTGAGCGAGACCAAGAGCTTCATCGACGGCCAGGAGGTCGCCGACCGGCACGGCCACGGCACGCATGTCTCCTCCACCGTCGGTGGCAGCGGTGCCGCGTCCGACGGCAAGGAGAAGGGCGTCGCGCCCGGCGCCACGCTCGCCGTCGGCAAGGTTCTCAACAACCAGGGTTCCGGATTCGATTCGCAGATCATCGCCGGGATGGAATGGGCGGCCAAGGACGTCCACGCCAAGGTCATCTCCATGAGCCTCGGATCGCGGCAGGGCAGTGACGGCACCGACCCGATGGCCCAGGCGGTGAACACCCTCTCCAAGGACACGGGCGCCCTGTTCGTGATCGCGGCCGGCAACGCCGGCTCCCCCGGCAGCATCGGCTCCCCCGGCGCGGCCGACTCCGCGCTGACGATCGGCGCGGTCGACTCCGCCGACCGGCGTGCCCCCTTCTCCAGCCAGGGCCCGCGCTTCGGCGACAACGCGCTGAAGCCCGACCTGTCCGCGCCGGGCGTGAACATCCTCGCGGCGCGCTCGCAGCTCGTGAGCGGCAGCGGCCCGTACACGACGATGAGCGGTACGTCCATGGCCACCCCGCACGTCGCGGGCGTGGCGGCGCTGCTCGCCGAGAAGCACCCCGACTGGAGCGGACAGCAGCTCAAGGACGGGCTGATGAGCACGTCCAAGCAGATCAGCGGCACGTCGTACGAGGTGGGTGCGGGCCGCGTGGACGTCCCGTCCGCGATCGCCGCGCAGATCACCGCGACCGGCAGCGCCGACCTCGGCTTCACCAGCTGGCCCTACGAGGCGAACAAGCCGGTCACGAAGACCCTGACCTACACCAACGCCTCCGACCGGCCGGTCACCCTCGCGTTGACCGCCGAGGGCGCTCCCGCCGGCGTGGTCACCCTCGCCGACTCCACCCTCACCGTGCCGGCACACGGCACCGCGCAGACCACGGTCACCGGTGACGGCACCGCCGCGCCCGTCGGCGCCACCTCCGGCCGAATCATCGCCAAGGACGGCGACACCGTGGTGGCGCACACGGCCTTCGGCCTGACCAAGGAGAACGAGCGCTACACCCTCACCGTCCACGTCAAGGACCGCGACGGCGCGGCGTCCGCCGCAAACCTGACCGTAAAGCAGCTGGCCAAGGACACAGACCCCTTCCCCGCCGCGGTCGGCGAATCCGGCACGCTCAAGCTGCGTCTGCAGCCCGGCATGTACACCCTGTGCAGCTTCCTCGACGTGCGCGGCAGCAAGGGCAAGGACTCGCTCGGCCTCGGTCTGCTCACCGAGCCCGAGGTCACCATGGACGGTGACCGCGAAGTCACCCTCGACGGGACGAAGTTGCGGGAGATCCGGGCCGAGGTGGACCAGCGGACCGAGACCCGTCAGCTGCTGATGAAGTTCAACCGGTCCGCGAACGGCGCGTCCTTCGCGCCTGCCGTGCAGGTCCCGCCGAAGTACGACAGCATCTTCGCCGCACCGACCCGCAAGCCCGCCACGGGCACCTTCGAGTACCGGACCGTCTGGCGGCTCGGCAAGCCGCAACTCGATGTCGAGGCAGGCGGCAAGCGGCTCGGCGAGACGGCCGTGCAGTACGGATCGGACATGTTCACCGGGCACAAGCGGATGTCCCTGGTGGACGCGGGCGCCGGAAGCCCCGCCGACTACCCCGGCAAGGACGTGGCGGGCAACGCGGTCGTCGTGCGTCGCACCGACGCGATCACGTCCGCCGAGCTGGCCCAGAACGCACGGGATGCGGGCGCCAAGGCTCTGTTCGTCACCGACGAGGCTCCCGGACGGCTGATGGCCAACTTCAGCGCGGCCGACGGGGAGACTCGTCCCCTGTACAGCGCGACGGTGAACGCGCAGGACGGGGCGCGCCTGATCGAGGCCGCTCGGCTCGGCCGGGGCATGGAACTGACCGGCACCGAGTTCACGCCTTATGTCTACGACCTCAGCAAGGGGTACTCGGGGGCGATCCCCGCTGATCTGACATACCGGCCGGGCAAGAGGGAACTAGCCGTGGTCAACAACAAGTTCCACGCGCCGAAGCCCGCCGACGGCGGCGAGTTCCGCTACTCGATCACCGACAGCTTCCCATACGGCATCGGCTTCCAGGAGAAGATCAAGTTCCCCGCGGAGCGCACCGACTACGTCAGCGCCGGCCCCGACCAGGGCTGGCACGAGTCCATGTCCAGCGGCCCGGGTGCCCTGGAGGAGCGCAGCGGCGTCGTGCACTACCGCGGCGGCACGCGCTCCGGGACCGACTGGTTCAAGCCGGTCCTGCACCCGTGGCTGGGTACCGGTCTCGGCTGGGGCCAGCGTCGCGCGGGCAACGACCTGGAGTTCAACACGCCGGGCTGGGGCGACTCGGGACGGGACCACACCGGCTTCGGCGAAGTGTTCAACCAGAAGTCGCTGACCCAGTTCACCGAGGTGTACGTGGACGGGGTGCAGGTCGACCGGAAGCAAAGCTCGGGGGTGCACGCCTGGCGCGTCAAGCCGACCGAGCAGGACTTCAAGGTGGTCACCGACACCACGATGGACCCGGACGTCTGGCGGCTCTCCACGAAGGGCCACTCCGAATGGACCTTCAAGTCGTCCGCCACGCCGGCCGACCGGTGGACGTATCTGCCGGTGCTCAACCTCGGGTTCGACGTCGACACCGACCTGCAGGGTGACGTGCGGGCCGGAAAGCGGCTGGATCTCGGGGTCTTCTCCGAGTACATAAAGGGCGCGACGGACACCGGGAAGATCACCGGCTCCACGCTGGAGGTCTCCTTCGACGACGGCGCGACGTGGACATCCGTCGCACTCGACGGCGTACGCGGCAAGTCCGCCGCCTGGGCCGGCTCCGTGCGGGTGCCGAACGACGCGCGGTACATCTCCGTGCGGGCCTCGGCCGCCGACAACAAGGGCGGCTCGGTCAAGCAGGAGATCATCCGCGCGGTCGGCGTGCGGAAGTAACCGACCGGGTGGGAGCCGCGCAGTCGGCGGCCCGGCTCCCACCTGCCGCGTGCGCGGTGCAAGGGCTGCACGTAGTGCTGCTCACCGCACAGAGGACATCGTCCGGCGGGGCGCGGCTCGCCCGCGGCGGGGCCTGCCCAACGTACGGTCCCGACCCACGCCCTGGCCGCCGTCCAGGCGTGCGACCTGAACGCCGTGCCGTGGAGCAGGACGACCGGGCTCCATCCCGCACGCTACATCGGCCGGTTGGGCACGTTCGTCGAGGTGAACAGCTTCGGGGTGATACGGGAGACCGCGGCGTCTGCCAGCAGACGCGCACCCACACCTCGGCCACGGGCGGTGGGCGCCACCATCAGCATCGTGACAAAGGCCTGCTCGAAGAGCGTGTATCCCACCACGCAGTAGCCCAGTGGCCCGGACGCGTCTTCAGCCATGGCCACCAGGCCCTGCCGGCACCAACGCCGGATGCTCGTGTGCCGCTCGTCATCGCCCTCCGCCGCGACCGGGTCGATCCGGACCAGTGCGTCCGCATCCGACTCGCTCGCGCGGCGCACAGCGAACTCCCCAAGATCCTCTGCGGCCCGGTCGGTTATCGCGGTGCTCTGAACCTCTGAACCCGTCGTGTTGCCGTTCCCTGTGCCCCGTACCGCACGGTCCGCCATGGAACGCGCCAGTGCAGAACGCTCGCCAAGCGATTTTCGCTGATCGGCAGTGAGGGGCGGGTCACACGGGTACCGTTGCCGAACCTGGGTCCGACCTGGCCGTTTCGGCCGCACGAGGTGACGAACGATGAACGACTACGCACTGTCCGCACCACACCCTACGAGCGCGCACCCAGCCCGCGTTTACAACGTCTGGCTGGGCGGCAAGGATCACTATCCGGTGGATCAGGAGGCAGCCGAACTCGCTGCCCGAGCGAACCCGACGATTGTGCCGTCGGTCCGGGCCAACCGGGCCTTCCTCGGCCGCGCCGTACGTCACCTCGCGGCCGCCGGGGTCCGTCAGTTCCTCGACGTCGGTACGGGTATCCCCGCCGCAGAGAACACCCACGAGGTGGCCCAGCGCGGCGCTCCCGAGTCGCGTGTCGTCTACGTCGACAACGATCCGATCGTCCTTTCTCACGCGCGGGCGCTGCTGGTCAGTGGCCCAGCGGGGCAGACCGACTATGTGCAGGCCGATGCGCGGGACGTGGACACGATTCTCGACGCGGCCTCCCGCACCCTGGATCTGGGCCAGCCTGTCGGCCTCATGCTGGTGGCGATCCTGCAGTACATCAAGGACTCAGAGGACCCGTGGGACGTCACCCGCCGGCTGCTGGACCGCCTTGCCCCGGGCAGTCACCTCGTCCTGTCCCATCCTGCCGTCGACGTCACCGCCCCCGAGGTCGCCGAATCCATGCGGATCTACAACGAGCGCGCTGCCGGCCACGCCTCCGCCACCCCCCGCACCCACGAAGAGGTGCAACGATTCTGCGATGGCCTGGACATCCTGGAGCCGGGCGTTGTCACCCTGACCCGCTGGCGTCCCGGACCGTCCGACACTCCGGACGACGCCCTGCCCATGTGGTGTGCCGTCGCCCGCAAGGCTTAGCCGGCGACTTCCCCGCCCTGCGCCTCAGTTCGCAGCACACGAATGCGTGCAGGGGGCACGGGAACCGTTCAATTGATGAGCAAAATCAGTGGTGTTCGGCTCCGTCGGCGGGCCGGCGCCCGGCGTCGGTTGGGTCGGCATCAGCAGGACCGCGGCGTGTCGCGTCGGAGGCCGCGCGGCGCTGGCTCGCGGTCGTGGCGGCCGGGATCCTGATCGTCACACGTACTCGGCCAGCAAGGCCGCCGTCCGATCGCTGATGCGCACGTTCACCCGCGAACTCGCCCCGCGGGCATCCGCAGCAACGCCGTGTCGCCCGGAATCGTCGACACCGGGATGGCCAGACTCCAATGGGACTCCGATCCCGCGTATCGGTATCGTGCGCAGCGCGACCCAGGGTCGGCGGTGCCCGGGGTCGCGGTGCCCGGCCTGGTCGAACACGGCGGCCTCCACCTCGGCGGCGGTGCTGTTCACTGAGCCGCACAACCACTTCGGCCTGGCCTTCGGCCCTGGGCAGCGCTCGGGGGCACGGGACGGGCGGCGTCATGCCGGCCGGGGGCGGCGATCACATCGTCCACTGTGCGCGGCGCGGGCTCGGCGTCGTAGGCGGCTCCCAGGCCGGCCATCCGTTTCCGATTCGCTGACCAGCCCGTCGCGGCCAGCCGCGACGGGCTTTTGCGGTTCCGGCCCGCGGGGTGCGGGCCGGAACCGGCGAGGTGGTGCGATTGCTGCGAGAGGTCACACTGCCCAGTTTTGGCTCACCTGCCGCGAGCCTGTCACTTCCGGTCGAAGGAGAGCCATGTACCGGCGAGGTCCTGCTGACCCGCCCCGGGCCTGGACCAGTCGCAGACACCGTTCCGGAAGATCGCCTTCAGATCCTTGAACTGACCGTCGGTCACCGGCACTCGGTAGTCGGAGCGGATCACGGGACGCTTGCGGCACTTGACGATGTCGTTGGCCACATCGGCTCCGGCGACCATCCGCGGCGATGTCCACACCGGGTAGAGGGTGTTGCACTCGGTGTTGTCGATGCCCTCGACCTGGGGCTCCGCGATCTTCCTCGCACCGATGCCACGGGTCCAGCAGGCGTCCGTGAGACCCTGCGGCTGGTGGCGGACGATCTTCTCGATGGGGGCGTCATTGCCGGCGTCTCCCTTGATGCCGGTGAGCCACCGGTCCATGTCGGACAGCATCCCGGCGAGAGTGAATCCGTGCCCGTTGGAGCGGGTGAGCATGACCTGGTTGGCGTGGGTTCCGTTGGCCTTGTCCAAGCGCACCCGGGTGGAGAAGGAGTGGAAGCGCATGTGCATGTCACCGGCCGCGGCGTCGTCCGTGTAGTCGCGGTAGTCGATGATCGGAACGTCGGCGAGGCCGCCACCGCCGTTCAGCATGCGGCCCGTGCGGTAGGCCGTCCGTACCGCCTTGAGGTCGGCGACGGTGCGCTCCGCGGCGGGCTTGGCGTCGTCGTCGAGGCCGCCGATGCGCCGGTTCAGGTCGATGAACTGGTCCATGTCGATGGTCCCCTTGTTCAGGGCCTCAAGTCCGTACTGGATACCGGTGTTGTCGAGCGGCCTGCGCGCCTTCCCGGTCTCCGGCACCTCGCCGTAGACGTTCACGGTGTGGCTGTAGACGTCACAGCGGGCACCGTCCGGGTTGGTGTCGGGGTCGTAGCGCTGTCCCTCGGGCAGCTGGGGCGGGCAGAACACCGTGGGGTCAATACGGCCGCCGGCCCTGGCCAGGCTGCCGATGCTCTCCCACTTGCCGAACCCGGAGACCGCCTTCTGCTGCTCCTTGGTGAACGCGTCCGGCGCGACTTCCTTGAAGTAGTGGTTCAGGAGCTGGGCGTCGCTGAGCGTCTGAATCGTCCCGAAGCCGACGTCGGGGAAGCTGCAGCCGGAGAGGATGCCGTCCAGCAGACCCGGGTAGTTGTCGGCGATCTGGTGGGTCTGGTACGAGCCGCCGGAGCAGCCGTTTCCGATGGTGAAGGCCGGGTCGCCGTACGTCTCCACGAAGCGTTCCTTGACCATGCTCATGGTCTCGGCGGCCAGCAGGTCGTTGCAGTTGTTGCCGAAGACGTTCAGCGTGGACGATGCGACGCCGTAGCCCTTGCTCAGATACGTGTCGTTCATGATGCCGACGGTGTTGCGGCCCTGGACGTACCAGCCGCCGTTACAGCCCCCGCCGAAGCCGTACACGAGGCGCCCGTTCCAGCCCGGCCCACGCTGCAGCGGGTCGGGGTTACCGGCGTTCGGGTCGTGCAGCACGGCCGTCTCGTAGATGCCGCGGTTGATGGTGCCGGTCTCTACGCGGACGATGTACGGCACCTTCTTGCCCGCGCTCGTCGTGGCGGTCGCCAGGTCGGCGGGACGGACGTTCTCATCGGGCAACGGAACGAACTTGCCGGCCGTGGTGCGATACATGTAGTCGACGCGGGTCTTGACCGAGCAGTCCTTGTCGATCGGCTGCCCGAGGGTACCGCCGGTGACCGTCTTGAACTCGGCGGTGTCACAGACGAACGGCTGCTCGTGCGGCCCGGAGAACACCGGCCCCGTGATGGGGTGGTTCTTCAGGGTCAGTTGTCCGGAGTCCGCGCTCTGAGCCCTGGCCGTGAGCCTGTTGTCGCCCTTGAACAGCTCCTTCACCACGCCCATCAGCGCGTTGTCACCGGAGGGCCGGAAGCTCGAGGTCACGTCCCGGCCGTCCACCTCGACCCGGACCTTGTCGCCCGCTATGGAGGCGGGCACCTCCACACGTATCAGGGCGTCGTCTCCCGACACCACGCCGGGCCGCGACGATACGGCCGTCACCTGTAGCTTCTCGCGTTCCTGGCTGCCGGCCGGCGTCGCCGACGCGCCTACCAGCACGCCCATGAACGCTATGCCGACAAGGCCCAGTTCGACTGGTCTCGCGGCTCCTCTGAACGACACGACGGAACTCGCCTCACTTCCTGGAGTCGGACTTCGTACTCAGTGTGCAGAAGCGGGCTGTGGGCCCGCCGGGACGGTGATGCGCATGTCCCGTTGTCGTGGGTGTGCGGCTTCTCAGCCAGTAACCGGAAGGGGCCCGGTTCCTGTCCGGCGTCCTGTTCGGTACCGGATGGGACACAGGGGTTGTACGCCGTCGATTCCGCGGGGGCGGGCCCGCGCGGCCGACCGGCCCTGCGCGGCTACCAGTTGGTGAACGCCCCGTCCGCCGTGCGCAAGTGCGGGCGCTCGGCCGCCGCGGCCTGGTACCGGCGCGCCGCCTCCCGGTCGATGTCGACGCCGATGCCGGGCAGTTCGCTCAACTCCACCCGCCCCGGCAGGATCGTCGGCCGCGCGGTGAAGAGGGCGGCGATGGCCGGATCGGGGTCGGTCTGGTGCTCCTGGATCGCCACATTGGGGCAGGCCAGGTTGAGTTGGAGCGAGGAGGCGGCGGTGACCGGGCCGAGCGGGTTGTGGGTGGCGAGCTTGATGTGGTGGGTCTCCGCCATCGCCGCGATCTTCTTCGCCTCGGTCAGGCCAGCGGCCACCCCGACGTCCACGCGCGCGTAATCGATGAGGTCGTCCTCGATGAGTGTCCTGAACTCCCATTTGGAGCCGTACTGTTCACCTGCGGCCAGCGGTACGCCGGTGCGGGTCCGCAGCATGCGGTAGCTGTCCGGGTTCTCACAGCGCAGTGGGTCCTCGACGAAGAACGGGCGGGCCGCCTCGATCTCCCGGCACAGGGTCAGCGCCTCCGGCGGATCCAGGCGCGTATGGACGTCGAGGATCAGCTCCACCTCGTCGCCGACCGCGTCCCGCACCTGGTGAAAGAGGTCGACCGAGTCGCGCAGGCAGCGACGGGCGTCGAGCGTGCCGTCCGCGTCGTGCGGCGAGGCGAACCGCAGATGGCGCCAGCCCGCGGCGACCAGGTCGCGGCAGCGGTCCAGGAACCACGCGCGGTCGTGGTAGCCGTCGCCGACATGCACATAGGCGGGTACGTGATCACGCACCCGGCCGCCGAGGAGCTCATGCACCGGTACGCCGAGCGCCTTGCCGCGGATGTCCCAAAGGGCCACGTCCACCGCTGCGATGGCGGCGCCGAGTATGCGGTCGGCGGGGAAGAACCCGCGCCGGAACATCACCTGCCAGAGGTGCTCGATCCGTCGCGGGTCCTCGCCGACGATCAGCTCCGCGAGGTGCTCGAGACCGCCCGCGACCGCCCGTTGGCGCGACCTGATGCCGACCTCGCCCAGGCCGTGGATGCCCTCGTCGGTGTCGACCACGACCAGCATCATGCTGTCGCCGTGGTCGGGGAGAGTCAGCACTTCCAGGCCGGTGATCTTCATTCCACTCCTCTATGAAAACGTTCCCGCAATTTCAGTGCCGTTCTTGAGAACACATCATCGGCAGCAATCGAGCTGAAGCGCAAGACCCGTGCATCCAGAAGGTTTTCCTCGATGAAATAGTCCTGACACACGTCTTGACACGCCCTGGGAACGTTCGCAAACATCAACCGCATTCGCAGGATCCAGATGCGAGACGACCGGGGTCCCCCGGCTCAAGACGACGAGGAGGCCGTCCGTGGCAGTCACGATCCGGGAGGTGGCGAGCGCCGCGGGCGTCTCGGTGTCGACGGTGTCCCGTGCGTTCACCGCACCCGACCAGGTGCAGCCGACGACGCGGCAGCGCATCCTCGACGCCGCGGCCAAGCTCGGCTACTCCCCCAACCCGGCGGCCCGTTCACTGCGCGGCGGCGGCACCGGAACGCTCGGCCTGATCGTCCCGGACATCGCCAACCCGTTCTTCCCGCCGATCATCAAGGCGATGCAGGCCCGCGCCCGGCACCTTGGCTACACGGTCCTGGTCGCCGACAGCGACGAGCGCGAGGCGGACGAGCTGGCCGCCATCGCGGCCGTATCGAAGCGGGTCGACGGCCTGATCCTGTGGGCCTCCACCCTCACCGAGGACCGGCTCCATGAACTCGCGGGCCGGATGCCGCTGGTGGTGGTGAACCGTCATGTGCCGGGCATCCCCGAGGTCCGGATCTCACTGTCCGCCGGCATCGCGCAGGCCGCCGAGCAGTTGAAGGCGTACGGTCACCGGCGCTGCGTCTTCATCAACGCGTCCCGCGCCGAGCTGAGCCGCGGCAAATCCATCCAGGAGTCCTTCGAAGCGCTCGACCTCTCCCTGTCCGAGCTCGGCCCGTACGAGCCGCGGTTCGAGACGGGCGTGCACGCCGCCACCCTCGTCGCCGCCCACGAAGCGACGGCCGTGATCGCCCACAACGACCTGGTCGCCCTCGGCGTGCTGCACCAGATGGCCAACCTCGGCGTGAGCGTGCCGCGCGACGTCAGCGTCATCGGCATCGACGACACGCTGCTCGCCTCCGTCTCCACCCCCAGCCTCACCACGATCAGGATCGACCCCGAAGAGATCGCCACACGTGCGGGGGACCTCCTGATCGAGACGATCGCGAGCACAACAGGCCGTACTGGACAAGGACTTGAAGTCACTTCCCCCTTCGTGGAGATCGGCTCCCGCCTGATCCCCCGCGCCTCGACGGGCCCCGCACCCGCCCACTGATCCACGGCGCACACCACCACAACGAGCAAAACACCGCACTACACCGCACCGAGCCCACTCCTGCCCTTCTTGGAGCCGTTATGCCCAGAAACTCCCGCTGTGCGGCCATACTTGGCTGCATGGCGCTGACCGCGACCCTCGCGGGCTGTTCCTCCCTCACCCCGAGCAGCGCCGGCGGGGACGGCGATCTCGTGCTGCGGGTGCAGGGCATGCCGCCGGCCACCGACAAGCCGGGGGTCGCCCTGTTCAAGAAGCAGGTGGCCGACTTCGAGAAGGCCAACCCGGGCATCAAGGTCAAGGGTTCGACCACGGTCTTCGACCCGCTGACGTTCTCCGCGAAGCTGTCCGGCGGCAATGTCGAGGACGTCATCAAGGTGCCGCTGACCGAGCCGCAGCGGCTCATCCAGCAGAAGCAGGTGCAGCCGATCACCGGGCAGCTCAAGGAGTGGAAGCACTTCAAGGAGTTCAACCCTCAGGTCCTCCAGCCGCTCACCGACAGCGCCGGCGACGTGTACGGCGTACCGCAGAATCCTTACGCCCAGGGCCTGGTCTACAACCGCGAGCTCTTCGAGAAGGCCGGCCTCGACCCCGACAGACCGCCGACCACCTGGGCGGAAGTCCGCACCGCCGCCAAGAGGATCAGCGACAGGACCGGCAAGGCGGGCTTCGTCCACGAGTCCAAGGACAACCAGGGCGGCTGGCAGCTGACGATGCTGTCGTACGCCTTCGGTGGCGAGCTGGAGAAGGAGCAGGGTGGCAAGTACACCGCCACGCTCACCGGGGAGCCGACGAAGAAGGGGTTGCGGCTGCTCAAGGACATGCGCTGGAAGGACGATTCGCTCGGCAAAACCCTCCTCAACAATCAGAACGACGTGATCAAGCAGTTCGCGGCCGGGCAGGTCGGCATGTTCATGGGCAGCCCGGGGACGTACCGACTGGCGAAGATGCAGTTCGGCATGGAGAACACCGACGCCTTCGGAGCGGCCCCGATGCCGCAGTCCGGCGGCGACGCGACACTCACCGGCGGCGACATCTACATGGTCCCGAAGTCCGCCGACAAGAAGCATGCGGCAGCCGCCGTCGAGTGGCTGACCTTCGCCTACGCCAAGCCGCAGTACAGCACCGACATGGCCGCCGAGCAGGCCAAGGCGCTCTCTGTCGACCCGAAGTCCGCGGTGGGCGTGCCGACACTGCCGGTCTTCGACAAGAAACGGCAGACCGAGATCGACGCCGCGATCAAGCCGTACGTCAATGTGAAGCTGCAGAACTTCAAGCCGTACATCGACGGCCTCTCCACGCTGAAGCTGAAGCCGGAGCCGCCGTACCAGGCACAGAAGCTGTACACCGCGCTCGACCCGGTGGTCCAGGCGGTGCTCACCAAGCGCGACGCCGACATCGACTCCCTGCTGGCCTCGGCCGAGAAGGACGTCAATGCCAAGCTCGCCGCGGACCAGGAGTAGCCGGCCCATGGCCCTGCTCACTCCGTCCCGGCGCCCGGCCGCTGTGTCCAAGGAACCCGTGCCGCCGGCCCTGCCACAGCGGCGGCGTGGCACCGGCGCCCGCAAACAGTTCACGGCCTGGCTGTTCCTCGTCCCCGCGCTGCTGGTCTTCGGGCTCTTCGCCTGGTGGCCGATCGTGCGCAGCCTGCTGCTCAGCTTCCAGAGGACCAACCTCGTCGAGCCCGCGGTCTGGGTCGGCCTCGACAACTTCCGTACGCTCTTCGACGATCCGCTGCTCGGCACCGCCGTCGGGAACACCCTGTTCTTCGTGGTCCTCGGCCTGCTGATCGGCTTCCCGGCGCCGCTGATCCTGGCCGCGATCATGTCGACGGTGCGGCGCGGCGCGGGCGTCTACCGCTTCCTGGTGTATCTGCCGGTGGTCATCCCGCCCGTCGTGGCGATCCTGCTCTGGAAGTGGTTCTACGATCCCGGGAGCGGGCTCTTCAACAACGTCCTCGGCAAGGTCGGGCTCGGCCCGTACTCGTGGCTGGAGACCTCCGACAGCGCCATGCTCTCGCTGGTCCTGGAGGCCACCTGGGCGGGCATGGGCGGTGCCGTCCTGATCTACCTCGCGGCGATGGTCGGCATCCCCGGCGAACTCTATGAGGCCGCCGAAGTGGACGGCGCCGGCATCTGGCGGCGGATCTGGCATGTGATGCTGCCCCAACTCCGTTCTGTCATCGGACTGTTGCTGCTCGTCCAGCTGATCAACACGGTGCAGGTCTTCACTGAGCCGTACGTCTTCACCGGCGGCGGACCCGAGAACTCCACCCTGACGGTCCTGCTGTTGATCTTCCGGTACGCCTTCCAGGACGGCGAGTACGGCCAGGCCGCCGCGCTCTCCTTCCTGATGGTGCTCGCCCTCGCCCTGCTCTCCGCGGTGTATCTGCGGGCCACCCGCAGCTGGAGCACGTCATGACCACGCTCACCACCTTCGTCTCCACCAGCGACCGCCAGCGGCCCGGTGTGCGCGCCGCAGTGCGCTCCATCCAGGTGTTCACCCTGATCCTGCTGCTGCTCATCGGCATCGGACCGCTGTACTGGATGGTCAAGGGCGCGGTCTCACCGCCCACCGAGCTCACCACTCAGCCCCTGGCCCTCTGGCCGGACCGGCCGGCCCTGGGCAACTTCTCGACGGCGTACACCGATCTGAGTGTCGGCCGCTATCTGATGAACACCTTCCTGGTGGTCGGCGGATCGTGGTTCGTGCAGCTCTTCGTCTCGGCCACGGCGGGCTTCGCCCTCTCGGTACTCAGGCCGAAGTTCGGCAAGGTCGTCTACGGGGCGATCCTCGCCACGATGTTCGTGCCGTACACGGTGAACATGGTCAGCCTCTTCATGACCGTGATCGATGTGCCGTTCCTCCACCTCAACCTGGGCGACACCTACTGGGCGATCTGGCTGCCGGCCGGCACGAACGCCTTCACGGTGCTACTCGCCAAGCAGTTCTTCGACGCCCTGCCGAAGGAGTTGTTCGACGCGGCGCGGGTCGACGGGGCGAGTACCTGGCAACTACTCACCAAGATCGTGCTGCCCATGAGCAAGCCGGTGCTCGCCGTGATCAGTCTGCTCGCGGTGATGCACTCCTGGAAGGACTTCATCTGGCCGCTGGTGGCCATCACCGACCCCGAGAAGCAGCCGATCAGCGTCGCTCTCGCCCAGCTCGCCACGCAGGCTCCGCAGGACCAGCTGATCGCCGCGATGGTGCTCGCCGTCGCCCCGCCGGTGCTCGTCTTCGTCGTCTGCCAGAAGTACATCGTCGCCGGGCTCGGCTTCACCGGAGTCAAGGGCTGAGTTCCACCGGAGCCGACGACCGAGCCATCAACTGCCCCACCACACCTTCCGCTTCGGAAACCTCGGAGCATCCGGAACACCCCGACCAAGAGAAGGGCACCTCCATGTCAGTCGCCCGCCGCAGATTCATCCAGGGCACGGCCGTCGCCACCGGCGCCGCGCTGCTGCCGACCGTTCCCGCGTACGCCGCGGACCCGGTCACCATCGAGGCCGACGGCATCACCCTGGTCGGCCGTAGCGACGGCAGCGTCCTCGTGCAGGACGGTGCGGGCGCCGACCGCATCCTGCTCAGCCACTTCATGATCAAGGACACTGCGCTCGGCCAGCAGCGCACCTTCGGCGGTACGCCCGCCCGGATCACGCTCCCCGACGGGCGGCCCGCGATTCAGGTCACGTACACGATGGCGAGCAACGCGTCCGGAGTCACGGTGCGCGGCACCTTCGACGTCACCCCTCGCAAGGCACACATGAAGTGGGAGGTCGGCGGCTCCAGCACGCTTACCCCGGCCGGCTTCATGTTCTCCCGCACGGTGTACGAAGCGAGCGCGGCGGAGTCGTACGAAGCACTGACCGTCTGGGAGCGGGACGCCCGAGGCGGCATTCCGTACGAGGTGAACGCGGGCGGCGCGTACGTGGAGACGTGGGCGGGGTCGAAGGGCTTCTTCTGCCTCTCGTCCACCAACCCCGCGAGCACGAACGCCACATGGGTCCATTCCCCCGGCACCTCGACCGGCGCGAGCACCGCGGTCACCGAGGCCGATCTGGTCCTCGGCGATCTGCGGCCGCGCGGGGCGGGAGCGCTCGCTGCCAAGAGGCCCCTCGGCGTGGAGGTGTGGACCGACCAGCCGTTCAACCTCTACAAGGCGGCCGGGCAGACGATGACGCTCAAGGCGCAGGTCGTCAACGGCTCCGCCGCGGCCAGGAAGGTGACCCTGAAGTGGTGGGCGCGGGACTTCGGCGGCAAGACGATCGCCGGTGGAACGCTCTGCAGGAGCCTCGCGGCGGGCGCCGCCTGGAACGCCTCCTTTCCCCTGACCTCGCCGTCGCAGAACATCGTGTTCACCGAGGTGGAGGCGGTCAGCGGCAGTGACAAGGCGCTGGCCCGCACGAATCTGAGCGTGCTCCCGGAGTTCGCGTACAAGGCGGGCAAGGAGTCGATGTTCGGCCTCGCCAACTACCCCTGGCTGCTCAAGCCCGGCAAGGACGCCGTGCTCGGGCTGGTCAAGACGCTCGGCATCAAGTGGATCCGCATCGCCTACGCGGGTGCCCCGGGCATCGACATCGCGACTCTGGACGCGAACGGCATCGGGCACAACGTGGAGCTGAGCGGCATCCCCGTGGGCGGAAGTCCGGAGCAGATCGCGGCCTGGGCCGACACGAATGTCGCCAAGGCCCTGGACGCCGAGGCCGCGTACTTCGAGGTGAGCAACGAGGTCAACCAGCCCTGGATGTCGGGCCGCGGCGCCGACGCCTACGTCCGGGACGGTCTGCGCCAGGTCACCACGCGCCTCGACGCGGCGGGCTCGCGGATGAAGGTCATGAACGCCGGCCTCGGCGGCATGGACTACGTATGGACCAAGAACTTCCATGACGCAGGCGGCTGGGACCTCATCGACGCCTTCGCCTTCCACCCCGGTCGCGGCAACTTCACGCCCGACTTCGCGCCACCGCCCGAGGAGTGGACGCAGGGGTCGTCCGGCTCGTACTGGAACTTCCTCGGCGCACTGCGCAAGGCGAACCAGGTCCTGGAGGAGTACGGCGGCGACAAGGAGCTGTGGCTCACCGAGGCGTACGCACCGACCCGGCCCAACGCGTGGTGGAGCGACACCTACCGGCACGCCGCCGAGAACACGCTGCTCACGCTCGCTCTCGCCAAGTCCGAGAAGGTGCGCGCCGTCAACTGGTACCAGCTGCACGACTCGACGATCCACCACCCGCAGGAGGCCGACCCGGCCAACCCCGAGTACCACTACGGCCTGATGAACCGCGACACCAGCGCCAAGCCCTCGCTCCTCGCCTTCGCGACCGCCGCCCGGGTCCTGGACGAGGCCGAGTTCGTCCGGCATCTCGACTTCACGGACCAGGACATCAAGGGGCTCCTCTTCACCACTCCCGGCGGACCGGTGTCGATCATCTGGAGCCGCAAGGACGGGTACATCCTCAACTCCGAGCACGGGGAGGATCCCTGGTACGCGTCGCCGGAGCCCTGGGTCGACACCTGGACTACCAGGACCGCGGTCGTCGCCCACTCGGGGACGGTCAAGGGCACGGTGCGGGAGCTGAACTGCATCGGCCAGGAGCGCACCCTGAAAGCCTCCGGCGGCAAGGTCACCCTCACCCTCGACGGTGCCCCGCGCATCTACTACGGTCTCGCCGCCAATCCCGACTGGAAGTAAGTGACGTACGACATGAGGAATGAAACCGCACGGCACGACATCACCGTCGTCGGCGGCGGCCTGGCCGGGGTCTGCGCGGCGATCGCCGCGGCCCGGCTCGGCCGGAGCGTCGCGCTGATCAACAACAGGCCGGTGCTCGGCGGCAACGCGAGCAGCGAGGTCAGGGTCTGGGTGTGCGGCGCGACCGGCCACGGCAAGAATCACCATGCCCGTGAGGGCGGCATCATGGGCGAGTTGCTCGTGGAGAACCAGTTCCGCAACCCGGACGGGAACCCCTACTACTGGGATGCCGTGGTCCTGGACGCTGTACGCGCCGAGCCCGGCATCACGCTCTACCTCAACACCGACGTGCGCGAGGTCGACGCCGAAGGCCCGGACGAGGCCCGGCGGATCACCTCGGTCACCGGCTGGATGATGGGCTCGGAGCGGCGGATACGTTTCGAGAGCTCGCTCTTCCTCGACTGCACGGGAGACGGCCTGATCGGCCACCTGGCGGGCGCCCACCACCGCATCGGCCGGGAATCGCGCACCGAGTACGACGAGGCATGGGCTCCGGAGACGGCCGACGACATCACCCTGGGCTCCACTCTCCTCTTCTACACGAAGGATGCCGGTCACCCGGTCAAGTTCGTGCCGCCGAACTTCGCCAAGGACATCACCCGGACCTCCATCCCGCAGCGCCGCATCATCAAGGCGGGCGACAACGGCTGCGCGTACTGGTGGATCGAGTTCGGCGGCGAGCTCGACACCGTCCACGACAACGAACGCATCCGCGACGAGCTGTGGTCGGTGATCCACGGTATCTGGGACCACATCAAGAACTCCGGCGAGTTCGACGCGGCGAACATGACCCTGGAGTGGGTGGGCTCGGTCCCCGGCAAACGGGAGTACCGTCGCTTCCTCGGCGACTACGTCCTGCACCAGGGCGACATCCTCGGCCAGACCGAGTTCGCCGACCGGGTCGCTTTCGGCGGCTGGTCGATCGACCTGCATCCGCCGCAGGGCATGTACGCCACCGATGCAGGTGCCAAACAGCTCTACGCGGACGGCATTTACCACATTCCGTACCGCAGCCTCTACTCGGTGAACACCGAGAACCTGCTCTTCGCCGGGCGCAACATCTCCGCCAGCCATGTTGCCTTCGGCTCGACCCGCGTCATGGCGACCTGCGCCACGATCGGCCAGGCGGCCGGCACGGCGGCGGCACTCTGCGCCACCGGGGATGTCACCCCGCGCGAACTCCCCGTACCCGAGCTGCACACGGCGCTGCTGCGCCAGGATGCCTCGCTCATCGGCCTCGCCTCGACGGACCCGGAGGACCTGGCGCTGCGGGCGACGGCCACGGCATCGTCCACCTTGAGCGGCCTGGCAGTCGAGGACTCCGACGAGCCATGGCCGCTCGCGGCGGACGCCGGACTCGTCCTCCCCGCGGACCCGGGCCTCTCCGGGGTGGAGCTGCTCGTCGACGCCGACCGCGACACCGAGATCGTGATCGATCTGTACGACCCCGAACTCGGCCAGAACTACGTCCCGCGCCGCCTCGTCACCTCCACCACCCTGCCCGTCGCCGCCGGTGCCCGGCAGTGGCTCAAAACGGGCCTGGACTGGTCTCCCGAAACCCCGCGCAACGCCTTCCTGGTCGTCCGCGCCAACGACGCCCTCGCCCTGCACCGCTCCGACCGCCCGACCCCCGGCGTCCTGTGCTTCACGCGCGTCCCGCTGCGCCCGTCGGACGAATCGCCGCAGTTGCTGCGCGAGTGGACGGACACAGGCCTGCTGCGCCGCACATTCTGCTTCCGCATGGGAGAGACCGCGGCCTACTCCCCCGCCAAGGCCACCGACGGCTATGCCCGCCCGTACGCGGGACCGCACATGTGGGTCTCCGCACCCCTGGCGGACGTCCCTTCCCCCTGGCTCGAGTTGGCGTGGCCCGAACCGGTCGCCCTGGGCCGGATCGAGGTCATCGCCGACGACGACGTCAACGAGGACCTGATCAACCTGCACCACCACCGCACGCCCTTCGACACCCTCCCCACCCTCCTTCGCGACTACCGCGTCGAGGCACTGGATACTGACGGCACCTGGCGCGTCATCGCCCGTGCGGCGCAGAACCGGCGGCGACGCGAGACGCACACGCCGGCGGAGCCGGTCACCACATCGGCGATCCGGGTCGTCGTCGAAGCCACCAACGGGGCGGCGTCGGCGCACGTCGTCGCCGTGCGCGCCTACAAGTAGAAGCACCGACGCAGGGGAGTGGCTGGATGGTCGGCAGAGTGATGGTCACCGGGGCCGCCGGGCGGATCGGGCGAGCGGTCCTCGCGCTGCTCGCCGAGCGCGGGATCGAGGCGAACGCCTTGGTCCTCGACGACCCCGGCGATCTGGCGGCGCGCCTGGTCGTGAACGGTGACGCCGCCGACGCGAAGACCGTGCGGGCGGCTCTGGAGGGCGCCGACGCGGTCATCCACCTGGCGGCGATCCCGACTCCCGAGCGCAACACCGCGCTGGAGGTCTTCGGGGGCAACAGCCTCTCCACCTTCACCGTCCTGGAGGAGGCCGGCCGGGCCGGGATCCGGCATGCGGCGGTGGCGAGCTCCTGGGGTGTCACGGGCCTGCCCTGGACGGACGTCGAGGATCCGCATCCGCCGTACGCACCGGTCGATGAGGCAATGGCCTCCCAGGTGGCCGACCCTTACGGCCTCTCCAAACAGGTCGACGAGCTGACAGCGCAGATGATGGCGCGGCGGCACGGGATGAGCGTGGTGTGCCTGCGCTATCCGTACGTGGGCGGATTCGAGGAACGGCTGCACGCGCACGCCGCCCGGCTCACGGCCGACCCGGCCGCGGGGGCAAGGGACCTGTGGACGTACCTCGAGGTCCATGACGCGGCGAGAGCCGCGCTGCTGGCCTTGGACGTACCCGGCCGTGCGGCACACGCGGTACACCTCTGCGCCCCCGAGATCATCGTGCCGTACCCGACGGAGGAACTGCTGCGCCGCTACCACCCCACCACCGCGCTGCGGCACCCGCTGCCGGGTCGCGCGGCGCCGGTCGACACCTCGGCCGCGCGCAGGCTGCTCGGATTCACGGCACGGAATCTCCTCGGTCGCGGGGCGGTTACCCCGACTTGAGATCACGACGGCCGCCGAGCCGCCGCAGAACGGGATCGAGTGGCTTGGTCGCTGCGGTGAACAGTTCGGCGGCCCGGCGGTAGGAGAGCCGTCCTCGGCCGGTCACCGGGCAGCGGTCGGCTGCCGGTGTGGTGGCGGGCGCCCGCCGGTCGGTGACGAATACCGGCCCGGCAGGGGTGCGCCCGACCAGCAGCATCGGCAGCAGGTGCGCTGTGCACGATCCCCAGCTCAGTGGTGGGGCCGTGCCCGCTCTGGTGCGTCGGCCGGGCAGGTCGAGCCGGTCGATGTCGAGGGCGAGCACCCGCTCGACGGGGGCTCCCGATTCGTGGAGGAGGTGCCACAGGGTCAACTCCCTCAGCGGGGCCCGCAAGGCGAGGGCAGCGCGCGCCCGATCCTGGCCGACAGCAGTCGCCGAAGGGGCCACGGAATCCCCCGAGGGATTTGGCGCCGGTCCAGGCCGTGGCGGCGGAGCCGCGAGACCGGCCGCCGGGTCGGCGGTGATCCAGCCCCGGGCTTGCCACCATGTGGTCGCGGCTCGAAGGCAGGCCGGTTCGCGGGCCAGTGTGCGTGGTTCCGCCTCGGCGGCGCGGTCGGCCAGTCCCCGTTGCAACCGCTCCGGGGCCTGCGGGTCGTCGAGCAGGGCCAGCGGAGCAATGGGCGGATGGGCGCCCCTGCGCTCGCGACCGGTCGGGGCCCGGCGGTCGACCAGCGGCCAGGCCCATCCGTACAGGGAGATGCGGTAGACGCGGCGGCAGGCGCTGCCCAGATCGGCCGCGGCGAGGGCGGTGGGGCGATGCTGCCGTCCGCCGGACACTCCTCGCTACAGGGAGTGACTGCGAACAGGTCGTCGTCGAGCAGCTTCTGCCAGGTGTTCGTGTGCTTCTTGATGCCGGCGTCCGTGAAGTCGATGGTGACGTCGATGCCCTTGGCAGTAACCCTGACAATCTCAGTACAGCTCACCCTGCGGTTCGTTCCGCTCGTGGGAGTCGCGCTGGTTGTCCTCGCCCCGATTCTCGGCGTGTTGTTGGTGCGACACCGGCCCTCCGCGGGAGGGCCGGCGTCGCACCAACGCAACTACTGGACGAACGGCGTCTGACTGGCGGGGAGCGGGGAGTGCCGGCGGCTAATCCATGAAGGGCACCTGCTTCCCGCTGATGGTTGCGTCGCGGAACTCGAACGGCTGGTCGGGTGCTGGATTCTCCACCTCTGCCATGACGCCGAACCGGGCCTGCCCGAGCCACGCCGCGGAGATCGGTGATCCGATTGGTGTGAAGTCCACGCCGTTTGTCGACACGGAAGCCATGACCGTATCGCCGGTACGGGCCAGTCGCAGCCAGAGCGCGGACTGATCCGGGGCGGCGATCCGCCGGCTCTCCTCCGGCTGCCCAGCGGACTCGGTCACGACTGTGACGGTGGGAGTTCCGTCGTTGTGCTTGCGCTGCAGAGCGATGTAGTCGTTGTCGCCGCGGTAGAGCAGCAGGCCCGCCTCCATGTAGCCGCGCTGAGTCTTACCGACCATCTTCACGGTTGCCGTCCCCTCGCCGCCGCCGACGTCGGTCAGCACGATGTTGCGAGCCGAGTTCTGGTTGGCCCAGAGGAAACTGCTGCCGGTCGGGGTGAGCGACAGGGCCCCGTCGGGCAGAACTGCGCGCTTACTGGGGGTGTCGCGCAGCACGGTCCAGGAGTCGGACAGGGTGGGCGTCACGGCGCATTCAGGTGATGCCGGATCGCCGCCGACGGTCATCGTCAGGGCGCGGGAGACGAGTCGGCCGTTCTCCGTGTTGATCACTGCTGTCACCTCCGCGGTGCCCGCGGCGACCGCCGTCGCTGTACCGTCTGGTGCGACCTTCAGCACCCGTGGTTTGCTCGATCGGAACTTCGGCGCCTCGATCACCGGACGGATGTTGTCCTGCCCGAACCGGATGTCGTCCCCGTCGACAGTGACCTGGTCGGCTTGCGTCGCCTCAAGATCACCCCGCAGGTTCAGCCCGTTGTCGTACTTGTTGTCCTGGATGAGGACGTCACTCGAGCCGCGGAAGCGGAACAGGGACGAGGTGTGGGGTCCGTCGGCCGCGACGGCGCGGACCCGCGCCGTGGCGCCCACAGCGGGACACGGGTTGTTGGCCTGCACGGCGACGAGTTGGTCGCGGTCGAGGCGTTTGACGTGGTTGCTGCGGAAGGTGAGGCCACTGACGCTTTTGGCATTCACCAGTTCGACGTTGCCGATACGGAACTCGTTGTGCTCGACGCGGATCCCTTGGTGCACCGGGTTCTTGGGGTCGAGTACCTGGTTTGTCGGCTCAACGAAGATTACTGGGCCGGCCGGTCGGAGGAAGGTGTTGCGCCGGATGCGCACGTCTCGCACCGGCCCCGACTCGTACCACTGGTAGGCATCGGAGGAGATGAACACGCTTGCCATGGACATGCCGTCGAAGATGTTGTCCTCGATGACGACGGGTCGCCGCGTCGTGACGAGGATTCCCCGGGTCGGTACGTTCCGGAAGGTGTTGCCGGTGATCCGTGCCGAGGGCGTGTACGTCGTGTTCTCGGCGACGAAACCGCCCGCGGTGACGACATCGGGGATCGCCCGGTCGAATGTCACGGTCATCGTCGTGAGGGGTTTGTCGTGGTCCTGACCAGACGGTCCGTCGACGCTGCGGACCGTGGCGGTGCCGCCGGGCACGGCCGCCATGGTGCGCTTCTCGACGAACTCGACCTGGTCGCCCGGATGGAACTGGGGGAAGCCTGCCGTCTCGCTATGCATATAGGACAGCACCAACTTGTCCGGCGCGAGCCGCTGGGTCACCTCGACGTACGTACCGTGGATGTTGATGGGGTCGTCATGCGGTCCGTCGAAGGTGTTGTTCGTGATGGTCACGGCACCCTTGATCCCGGACATTTGGATGAAGTCGGCGAAGCCCGCGGTCGTGCGTCCGGTGGCGGGGTCGGTGCGGAACTCGTTGCCGTCGATGGTGATGTTCTCGCTCAACTGGCCGACGATGCCGAAGCCGTGCAGGTATCGGGCCGCGATCCCGCGGAGAGTCACGTCGCTCGACTCCCAGATGAACCCGGACGCGGTGTCCCGAGCCGTCTGCCGCATCTGGTAGACCAGTCCCCGGTCGGACGGCGCGGTGGAGGACTGGTAGTCGATGCGGATGCGGTTGTCTCCGAGGTCGGTGACCGCTGCCACGTTCCCGAAAAGCGGGTTGCCGCCGCGCCAGGTGCGCTGTGCTTTGGGGTCGTGGGTCTGGGAGTACTGCATCCTGTCGACACCGCTCCAGTAGGGCTGGCCGGTCGCCGGGCTGGTCTCACCGAGCCAGGTCACGTGGTTGTCCGCGACGCGGTACAGCGTCCCCGGCGGGACGTCGAGGATCCGGTAGGCCCTGCCGTTGGCGGTGCCCGTTTCGGCCACCGCGGCGTCGATGACCTTCGGGGTCGTGTAGTCGAAGCTGAAGTTCGTCGCGGTGACGTGCTGCGACCGGATGACGGCGAAGGCGCTCATCAGCCCGTGGAATTGCAGGTGTGATCCGTCCCCGTCGATCACGACATCCTTCATGTCCTCGATGAGGAGACCGATCCGCTTGTTGCGGTAGCGCTCGTCGGCGCCGGCGGTATTGGAGATGTAGAGCTCCCGCGATTCGGCCTGCTCGGGATAGAGGTGGTACTTGCCGTGGGGGAAGAGCACACGGACCGGGCCGTCGACCGACTTGGCATGCCTCAACGCGGCGGCCACGGCGGCGGCGCTGTCCGATCGCCCGGTTGGGTCCGCGCCGAAGTCGGTCACCCGTACGACCGTTGCTGACGCCCCCTGCCCGGCCGCGACAGGCACCGCCAGGAAGCTGAGGAGTACGCCGACGAGGAATATGCCGGCGGCGCGGAAAACAATTTGAATGGATGGTGGGCGCATCATGGATGGCCTTTCCTGACGGATTCGGAACGAGCGGAGGTGGGTTACGAGTTGATGGATTCGTTGATCAGGCGGGTGTCCAGAACGGCGGGTACAGCTCGACGATCTGCTGCCTGGCTCATGTGCAAGGTCAGAGTCGGGCGGGTGCCGAGCAGGGGCGGAGTGATGGAGGGTCAGGGCGGGGTGCGAGGCTTAACGGCCATGGAAGGCCCTTCGGCGGGTGAGGGTGGCGCTCTGGAGGGCGCCGGCGCCGGTTTGCCGGCCGATATCGAGGTGAGGCCGGGTGCTAGCTGGGCAGTTGAGCAGCAGCTTGACAACAAAATCAAACACAAAGAGACGCATTCGATCGAGTGGCCACAGAAAACCTGTCGGACATCTGCGTGTCAAGAGGCTTTTCCGAAATTGCGCGACGGCCCGCCCGCGTGGGCGGCAGGCTTCCCGGCATGAGGTGGCCGCTCCTGCTGCCCGACGTGCAGTCAGTGGCGCGGCGGTGGGCCATCGCGCCTTTTCGCCGACGGAACGCCACACCGCCTGGCGGTGCAGGTGCCTGGCTCGCCCTCGTGAGACAACAGACTCCGGAGCAGGTACTGCGGGGCCCTCGGTCCTGCTCAGCCTGCAAGCGCTGAGAGGAGTCGGGTCACGCCCGCCGTGCTGACCGCCGTCCGTGCCCGGAAGCCGTCAAAGGGGGCAGCGATCTTGGACAAACCCGCCTGATCCCCCTGTCCATCGCGGAGATCCACCGCCCGATCGGACTGATCCTCCACCCACAACACCTCAACCCGATCCATCATCTGCGCCGGTCACTGCAGCGGACCAGCACCCACGGCACGTGCGGACCGGGGCGCTCCAGCCAGCACCGCAGCCGCTTGACCTGCCCGTACGCCTCGTCCGCGGCCACCCACACGAACGGCCCCAGGGCGTCCAGGACGCGCTGGGGCATCGCCTGGAATTGCTCGGTCTTCATCTGACGCCATCTCTTCAAGATCCTCGAGCCGAGGAATCAGCCGGATACGGAAGAGCTTCCTCAAGCGGCTTGACACGACATGGCAGCCTCGGGGCGACTCGCATGGAAGGCGCGTCACGCCGCCGCGGCAGGCGCCGGACGGTACGAGGTGATTCAGTTGGCGCACGCCTCTAGACATCCGATCTATGTTCACGCAAGGATGACCGCGCCCTCGATGGATGCCGATGCTGCTGTCGATCTCTCCGTCAAAGAGCCGATGAATAGTGCAGGAGATCTCACCGTGATCAATGAATCCCAACCACAGCGACGAAGCATCCTCAAGTTCGGCGGTGCCCTCGCCCTTGCACCTCTGATCGCTCAACTGACCGGCGGAACCCCTGCGGGACAGGCCGTCGCCGCAGGGACCGACGCGCCCACGGCCGTCCAGTGGCCGACCCTGTCGCGCAAGGCGCTGAAGTATGCCGTCCCCGCCATGGACTGGCAGTCGCAGGCCCTGCCGATCGGCAACGGCCGGCTCGGCGCCATGCTCTTCGCCGATCCCTACGAGGAGCGCATCCAGTTCAACGAGCAGAGCCTGTGGGGCGGAGTCAACAACTGGGACGGCGACTTCGACACGGGCATGACCGGGTTCGGCTCGTACCGGAACTTCGGTGACGTCGTCGTCACCTTCGCTTCCCGTTCGAAGGTCACGGCCCCGGGGGGACCGTACCGCACCTCCTCGTCGGAGGGTGTCGACAAGACGTACGACGGTGACTCGAGCACGAAGTGGTGCATCGAGGGGCCTGGCTCGAAGGTGCAGTGGCAGGTCCAGCTCCCGGACCCCGTCGCGGTCGCGTCCTACAGTCTGACGAGTGCCAGCGACGTGCCGCAGCGCGACCCGCAGGAGTGGACGTTCTCCGGTTCCGCCGACGGCTCCACCTGGACCACGCTGGACAGACGCACCCTGGCGACGCCCTTCGAGAGCCGTGGCCAGAAGAAGGAATTCACCTGTGCCGACACCGCCGCCTACCGCTTCTACCGGTTCGACTTCGCCCCCAAGGCAGGGGTCAGCCACTTCCAGGTGAGCGAGATCGGTCTGTCCGGCGTTGACCTGGGCGGGGGCGGTTCGATGTACCTGTCGTCGCCGAGCGGACACTCCGAAGGATCCGGTGCCGGGACCGGGTCCCGGGCCACGGACATTTCGAGTTCGGTGGACGGCGATCCGGCCACGGTCTGGCGGGTCGACGCCGCTGCACCGGCGGTCGTCTGGCAGGCCGACCTGCCCCGCGCGGTCGTCGTCACCTCGTACGTGCTGACGGCGGCCCCGGACCGTCCGCAGGACGACCCCCGGCGATGGGCGCTCGAGGCGTCGCAGGACGGGCGTGCCTGGGTGACCCTCGACACGCAGAACCCCGGGGCCCCCTTCGCCGACCGCGGCGAGACCCGGACCTTCCGGATCACCAACAGCACGGCCTACCGCATCTACCGGCTCACCCTGACCCCCGGCGCGTCCTCCACCGGATTCCAGATCGGGGAGATCGCGCTGGAAGGCACGGGCTTCGACACGCATACGCAGCGCACGATCGTCGACTACCGACGCACCCTCGACTTCGTCGAGGGTGTCCACGTCACCCGCTTCGGCGCACCCGGACGGCGCGTCCTGCGGGAGGCCTTCGTCAGCCGGTCCGCGGACGTCATGGTCTTCCGGTACACGTCGGACAGCGCCCGGGGACTCTCCGGAGAGATCTCGCTGACGTCCGCACAGGACAAGGCCCCGACGACTGTTGACGCCGACGCCCGGCGGCTCGCCTTCAGCGGTGTCATGGGCAACGGCCTCAAGCACGCGTGCACCGTCCGGGCCGTGCACACCGACGGCGACTTCCGCGCCGACGGGTCGGTGCTCCGGTTCAACGGCTGCACGACCCTGACCCTGCTCCTCGACGCCCGCACCGACTACAAGCTCGATGCCGCCGCCGGGTGGCGCGGAGCCGATCCGGAACCGGTCGTCGTCAGGGCGCTCGACAAGGCGGCCGCCCGGTCCTACGACGAGCTGCGCGACGAGCACACCGCCAAGATGCGCGCCCTCATGAACCGCGTCTCGGTCGCCTGGGGCACCTCCGACGCCGCCGTCGTCGCTCTGCCGACCGACGCCCGGCTGGCGCGCTACGCGGCGGGCGGGCAGGACCCGACACTCGAACAGACGATGTTCGACTACGGCCGATACCTGCTGATCAGTTCCTCTCGCCCGAAGGGCCTGCCCGCCAACCTCCAGGGCCTCTGGAACGACAGCAACCAGCCGCCATGGGCCTCCGACTACCACACCAACATCAATGTCCAGATGAACTACTGGGGAGCCGAGACGACGAACCTGCCGGAGTGCCATGAGGCACTCGTCGGGTTCATCGAGCAGGTGGCGGTGCCCAGCCGTGTGGCGACCCGCAACGCCTTCGGCAAGGACACGCGTGGCTGGACCGCCCGCACCAGCCAGAGCATCTTCGGCGGCAACGCGTGGGAGTGGAACATCCCCGCGAGCGCCTGGTACGCGCAGCATCTGTACGAGCACTGGGCGTTCACCCAGGACCTGGTCTACCTCCGCACCGTCGCCTACCCGATGATCAAGGAGATCTGCGAGTTCTGGGAGGACCATCTCAAGGAGCGCGAGGACGGGCTCCTCGTCGCGCCGAACGGCTGGTCCCCCGAGCACGGGCCGCGTGAGGACGGCGTCATGCACGACCAGCAGATGATCTGGGACCTGTTCCAGAACTACCTCGACTGCGAGGCGGTGCTCGAGGCGGATCCCGCTTACCGGGCCAAGGTCGCGGACATGCAGGCGCGCCTCGCCCCGAACAAGATCGGCAAGTGGGGTCAGCTGCAGGAGTGGCAGACCGACCGTGACGAACCGAGCGACATCCACCGCCACACCTCGCACCTCTTCGCGGTCTACCCGGGCCGCCAAATCACCCTGAAGACGCCCGACTTCGCGGCCGCCGCCCTCGTCTCGCTCAAGGCACGGTGCGGCGAGAAGGAAGGCGTCCCGTTCACGGCCGCGACGGTGTCGGGCGACAGCCGCCGCTCGTGGACCTGGCCCTGGCGGGCGGCCCTCTTCGCTCGCCTCGGTGACGGGCATCGCGCCCAGATCATGCTGCGCGGACTGCTGACCTACAACACGCTGCCCAACATGTTCTGCAACCACCCGCCCTTCCAGATGGACGGCAACTTCGGCATCTCGGGCGCCGTGGCGGAGATGCTCCTGCAGAGCCACGACGGCGTCATCCACCTGCTGCCCGCCCTGCCGGACGTATGGAAGGCCGAGGGTTCTTTCACCGGGCTCCGCGCCCGTGGCGGCTACGAGGTGAGCTGTGAGTGGCGGGACGGGAAGGTCACGTCCTACAAGATCGTGGCCGACCGGGCGCGGAACCAGAGGAAAGTCACCGTGCGGGTGAACGGCGTCGACACGAAGGTGAAGGCGATCAAGCCCTGACGGCAGCACCGGCTCGCTGCCGCAGCAGCCAGGCCGACGGCAGTCCGCCGCCCGAAGGGGAGCGGCACGGGTCGTCGGCATGGCCGGTCTCTGCACCGGATCCTGTCGGCCGTTATCAGAACACACCACGCCGTCAGCGCCGACGGGCGGAACTGTAAAACGTTCGGCCCTGTCTCGCATTCGGTGGTGACTGACGGAGGGTGGAATCAGCCGAGGAGGATGCGGTGACGGAGGCCGACAGGGGCGTGTGACGGTTCAGCCATGGGCAACTCCAGGGCATATCCCGTTTACCAGACCACCGAGGCGTCGGTGGCTACGCACAGGCCAAGCGCCTGTGCGCGCTGCTGGCGGAGTGCGACGACGAGGTCGGGCTCTTCGCCGAGCTGCGGACGGTCACGGACGTGCGGCAGATGGCCGCGGTCTTGCCTGAGGCGAACTTCAACTACGCGGATGTGCGTACCGGTGGAGCGGGTGAGGACATCTGGTTCGACCTCGAGGTGACGACGACGGACGACGCCGCACTGCAGACGCACCTGCCGCTGGCCTTGACCTCAAGATCGGGAAGCTCTACCCAGCCGTGTCGGACGGCGTAACCGCCAAGCTGCATCCGAGTCCGAACTCCGGCTATGTCCATGAGGTGGCGCAGGCGTCGGTGCAGCGTGCGCGGTGACAGACCAAGCTGTGTCGCGGCCGTCGGGTCGGTCAGACCGGCCAGTAGTAGCGTGAGGATCCTTCGGTCGAGGTCGGTCGGACCTTCCGCACCGAGCTCGACGGTGGTTTCGGCTTCTCCGCCGGTGCCCGACAGCTCGAGCGGGTGGGCGGTGCGCCATACCGTCTCGAACAGCGCGTCCAACGCATCCAACAGGCCGCTGCGGTGCAGCAGCACGGCGCCGGGCTCTCCGGCCGGTGTGACCGCGAGCGGGACAAGGCCGAGGTCTGCGTCGGCCAACACGAGTTTCATCGGCAGCTGGTCGGCGACACGCAGTTGCACGCCGTTGCGCAATGAATCGATCGCATCGGTGACGATGCCCGGCTCTGCCAGCACGGCCCGGTCCAGTACCGCCCTGAAGTGTACGCCGCGGCCGATGGCCGCGGGTTCGGCCGTGTTCTCGTTGGGCGGCACGGCGAGGAACGGTGCGGTGATGAAGCTGCGGACCTGCGTGCGAGCTGCCTGCTGCACCTGTAGGAAGCGATGGCGGATGGCGTCGACGCCCGTGACGACCTCGATCAGATCATGGATGCAGTTCCCGGTCATCGCCGCCCGGTGTTCCTCGGCGAAGGTCACCAGTGCCTGCTCAGCCATGCGTAGCCCGTCCTGGCGCTGGCTGATGAGAGCGCCGAGCGCCATGGCCGGCGGCGCGGCGGTGAACTGCTCGTCCGCCGACCTGATCACCAGTCCCCACTCGACCAGGCGGGACAAGGCCTTGTCGACGTCGGCCTGCGATACGACGAGCAGATCCGACAGCAGCATCGCGGTGGAGTTCGGCCGTCCGAGGAGCGCCCGGTAGACGCGCTCGTCATCGGGTTCGAGGCCCAGAACATCCAGCATCGGCGACCGACTCTCTTCCGCTTGCCGCAGCGGGGAGAGTATGCGCCATGGCGGCAGACCTTGAATAGTCCCTGCTGGGAGCAGGTGTGACGGGGAGGGCCCCGGGGAGTCGCCTCCCCGGGGCCCGACAGTGCGGTTCATCGCAGGCCGTACGCCCGGATGATCTCGTTTTTGACGCTGAAGCCGCGGTCCGTCGCGGCGCTCGCGCGGACCGAGATGAAGCCGCCGGGCTTCTTCGCCGCCCTGAACGAACCCGTCCAGTAGCCGTCGGCGCCCTTGGTCAGCATCACCTTCTGCCAGGTGGCGCCGTCGTCGTACGAGACGTCCAGCTTCACCTTGGTGACGTTGCCCGGCACGGTGCCGAGGTCCATCGACACCGGCTTGAGCGCGATCTTCTGGGTCGCATGGGCCTTGACGTCGCCGTGCAGGTCCGACTCCAGCTTGTAGTCCAGGTTCAGCACCGAGAACGGCTCGAAGGAGTCCGAGTCGACGGTGTCGGACATGAACGTCCACTCTGTGTGGGTGCGCGTCGACAGCCGGAAGACGTCACCGGGCCGCTCCACGTCGAGGACGGCGCGGTAGGGCAGGTTGCCCGCCGGTACCTCCTGCCACTGCATGTCTCCGCTGACCGGGTTGTCGTGGATCAGCGTGTCGCCCTGGAAGACCTGCAGGTGGGACGGCGTCTCTCCCCACGGCAGGTAGCCGCCCAGCCGCATGTTGTCGCCGGCGGAGGCCCACGCCTGCACGTTCCAGGTCATGTAGTTCTGCCAACGGGAGTTGTACACACCGAAGGACTCGCTCTGGCCGGGCCGGGTCGCCGGAGCGAACCAGTCCAGACGGGTGGTGCTGCGCTTGGCATACGTGTTGTCGCCCGACACCATCGACCACGGCAGGGCTCCGTCGACGCCCTGCGTATGGAACTCCCTCCAGACCTGGCCGGGGGTCACCCATTCGGTGCGGGTGCCCGGGTGCCACTCGACCTCGGGGAGGTTGAACGACGGGCTGAGGGTGAAGTCGGACCGGTAACCTTCCGCCAACTTGCCGTCCGTGGCCGAGTAGTAGCGGGCATCGATCCGGGCGAGGTCAGCCTTGGTCGGCTTGTAGACGAGGGCCCGGTTCGGTACCTGGCCGGGGTAGTCCCGGGTCAGGTCGTAGACGAACGGCGTGTACTCGGTCTGCTTTGCGGTCAGCTTGAAGATGCCGGTCTTGGCCATCGAGACAAGGGTTTTGCCCGCGTCGCGGTGCACGGTGGCGACCGGGATGGTCGATTCGCCGACGTACTCCATCAGGGCTCCGACACCGTCGTTGACCACGATCAGCGCCTTCGCGCCGGCCGCCACCGCGGCCTCGGCGCGCTCCTGCGGCGTGACCTCGTCGCTGCGCTCGACGACGACGACTTTGCCCTTGGCCCTGACCTTCTTGTAGGCGGCCGCCGCGCCGTTGCCCGCGTAGACGGCGTCCAGCCTGTCCGTGGCGGTGCCCAGGGCACTGCCCGCCTGCACCAGTGCCTCGAAGCGGAGCCGACCGCCCGACGTGCTCAGGCTGAGCAGCGGCTCGCCCTTGCGCCAGCGGGTGGTCAGCATGAACTCGCCCTGCTTCATGGGCTCCGTCGGGGCGACGTAGACGTCGTCGTACGTCGGCGGCAGCACATACGCGCTGCGGTAGTCCATGAACGGGTCGAGGCCCTTGTAGTGGACGTTGAAGTCGACCTTGCGCTGGCGGTCCTCGGTGCGCTGCGGCGCCTCGGTCTGCAGCAGACGTGCCTTGCTCGCGTCCAGCACCACGTCCATGGAGCGGTCCTTGAGCACGGTCTCCGGGGCGACCAGCACGGCCAGACCCGAGCGGTCCGCCTTCTCGCCGGCCACGTCGAGGTACCCCGCGACGGTGTACAGACCGGGTGCCATACGCATGGTGGTCGAGCCGTCGACGTAGACCGACCACGGCAAGACGTCGCCGGCCAGGTTGATTCCGACCCAGCCGGCGGCGGGCTTGCCGTCCCGGCCGACCAGCTTGATGTTCAGGTCGTAGCGCTCCTCCTCCTTGAGCAGCGCCACGGACGTGCGGGTCACCGGCTTGCCGGTGGCCGTGTCGGTGGCTATCACGTAGCCGACGTGCCGGCCTGCCGAGGCGGTTCGCGGGTCACCGGTCACCGGGACGGCGGCGGTGCCGCCCGCCGGGACGGTCACCGTGGTGGCTCCCAGCGCGAACGGGCCGCCGTCGTCGGTCAGCGCCAGCTTCAGCGTGACGTCGGAGGAACCGGTGTTGGTGAGGGTCAGGTCCTTCGTGACGGCGACGCCGCTCGGCTCGTGCGGCCATGTGTAGTTGCCGAAGAAGAGCGATCCGGTGCCGCGGACCGTGGTGCGCACGGCGGCGGCCACGTCGAGACGGCCGGTGCCGACCTCGTACGGCGAGTACCCGTCGTCCAGGCCCTTCGCGGTGCTCATCAGGTGTTCCTTGAGCTGCGCGCCGGCCCATTCCGGGTGCTGCTGGGCCAGGATCGCCGCCGCGCCGACCACGTGCGGGGTGGCCATGGAGGTGCCGCTGAGGGTGCGGTAAAGGCCCTCACCACCGTCGGTCATCTCCTGCGAGCGGGCCGCGGTGATGTCCACGCCGGGCGCCGCGATGTCCGGCTTCATGCCGCCGGAGTCGGCCAGCGGGCCGGTGCTGGAGAAGGACGCGAGCTGGTCCTGCTTGTCCGTGGCGGCCACGGTCAGCGCCGAGGCGGCCGCGCCCGGGGCGGAGATGCTCTCCGGGCCCGCGTTGCCGGCGGCGATGACGAACAGAGTGCCGTACTGCTCGGACAGCGCGTCAACCGTCTGCGACATCGGGTCGCTGCCGTCAGTCGGGTAGGAGTCGCCGAGGCTCATGTTGACGACGTCCGCACCGGACTCGGCGGCCCACTGCATGCCGGCCATGACCCAGGAGTCCTGGCCGTAGCCCTCCGCGCCGCCGAGCACCTTGCCGACGAACAGGTCGGCGCCGGGGGCGACGCCCTTGTTGTCGCCTCCGGAGGCGGCGCCCGAACCCACGATCGTGCTGGCCACATGCGTGCCGTGCCCGTTGACGTCGGTAATGGCCTCACCCGGCACGAAGCTGGTTGTGCCGTCGATCAGACCGGCGAAGTCGGGGTGGTTGACGTCGATGCCGGTGTCGAGCACCGCGACCTTGACGCCCTTGCCGGTGTACCCGGCCGCCCAGGCCTCGGGCGCGCCGATCAGCGGCACGCTCTCCTTCAGGTTGACCTTCACGCGACCGTCGAGCCACAGCTTCGACACACCCGCGCCCAACGTCGCGCTGCCCTGCGGCGCAACGGTGGTCCAGAAGGTGCGGGCCTGCCGCTTCTCGGTGCTGAGTGCGGCACCGTGAATGCTCTTGAGCTTGCGGGTCAGCTTGCTGCCGCGGGGGGCCGTCGGCTTGACGGCCGAGCGAGACTTCGGCTGGGCGTACGCCGCGATCAGCGGCACCGCGGCCGACTTCGCGTCGTCGTAGCCCATCTCTATCAGGTCGGTGACGTTGAACAGCCGCCGGTCCAGCTTGTCCGTGCCCAGCAGCGGCACAGCCTCGTCCGGGATGACGAACAGGTCGCCCTTGATCTCCTGGATCTTCACGCCGCCGACGGCGCTGTCCGGCCGGTCGACGTCGGCGGTCTGCTTGCCGTCGGCCATCGTGGTGACCGTGACGACGTCGCCGGTGACCAGGGTGACCTTGTGGGTCGCCGAGGGCTTGCCGGGAACGGTGGACTTGCTCGGAGCGGCTTGTGCGGGCGCTTGCAGAACTGCTAGCCCCGACGCCAGCAGCGGCACCGCGGTGGCGGCGGAGATCAGCTGCCGGCGTCTGCGCCGAAAGGCGGAAGTCAGTGAGGGAGAGAACATGCCATGGGTCTATCGGCCGGTAACGCCGACGTGAAGGCCTGATGAAGGCAAGTCCTTGCCATGTCACGGACTTGCCAGCCGTGAACCGCGTGAATCCGGGCAAGATCACACTTTCCACACGTGGGTATTCAGTCAGCGGTTGCAGCGCGAGGCCCTTGGCGACCGCTCGCCGCCCGGTGACGGCCTTGACTCCACCAGGCCCCGTCTGGAGCGTGATCAATGCTGTCGGTTCGGGGTCGGTGTGGCCTCCGGGCTGGTGGAACGTCTGCCTGACGCGACGTGAACTCAACGATGGCGACTGGGGGTTGATCCAGCTGTCTCTGCCGGTCGGGCGCTACGGCCCGTAACCGGAGCACCTGCGCGAGCAGTTCGAGAGCGCGATCCGGCGGTTCCGCACCGGCAGCCAGCGGCGGGAGATGCCGTTGGAGCTCGGGGCCCGGCAGAAGGTCTACGACCGCTTCGCCCAATGGCGCAACGCCGGCGTCTTCCAGGCGCTCATGGACGGGGTGATCGCTGAGGCCGCCGCGGGAAGCTGGTATCAACCGGCCACCCGACAGGCTCTCAGCCTCACCCTGCCGGGCAACCCCCGCAGCCCAGCCGTCGCGCGGGCCGTGGTCACGGCCGCCCTCCGGGCGCACGGGCTCGCCTCCTACACCTGACCCGCCGCCCAACTCGCGTCAGAACTCGTCGCGGTCAACGCAACGCTCACTCCGCAGAAGGACCTCTACCTCTCCCTCCGTCACCGCGACGACGCCCTGCGCCTGCTCGTCTGGGACCAGCACCCGGACCACGCAGGCCCCGGCGCCGCCGAGCTCTGCGCGCAGCGGCGTCGCAGGGCGCTCTGGCTGCTGACGGCCTTCGTCGACGACTGGGGTGGTGAGTGGGGCGTATGCAGGGCTCTGGCTCCGCACCGGTGGCACAAGTCCAGGGTGATCATGGCCCGTTGAGGGGCGCGCCCGGAGCCGATGCGGGCGGATCGGAGGCCGGGGCCCTCGGTCGGCACCTGAGTGATGCTGATCCCCTTGCTGGGCGCGCCGCGTGGGTTCGACGCATCGAGTCGCCCAGCAGTGGCCGGGTACCACGTGTGGCCCGCCCATGTCACCGTCGCTGGGTGGACGCGCACGCCGGGGCGCCTGCGGTGCAGGCGCCCCGGCATCGGTCAGCGGCGGATCTGGTAGGCGCGGGTCACCGTCTGCTCGATGGTGTTGCCATCGGCATCGGTGGCCTGCACGCGCAGCGACACGAAGCCCGCGTTCGCGGGGTTGCCGATCGTGCCGTTGAGGCCGCCGTCAAGGCGGACCTGCCGCCAGTTGGTGCCGTCGTCGTACGAGGCCCACAGCTTCGCCCCGGCGAGCTTCAGACCGTTCAGACCCTTGGGGTAGCGCACGCCCAGTCCGATGCGGGTGGTGGAGTGCGGCCGGGCGCTGTTGGCCTGGTCGACGTCGAGTCGGTAGTCGACCGACAGGACGGGGAGCAGGGTCAGTCCTTCCTTCCGCTCGGAGTGGAAGCGCCAGTCGGTGCGCACCTTGGTGGAGGTCGTCCAGCCGGGGGCGTCCCGCTGCACGTCGGTGACCACCCGGTATTCGGCGCGCTGTGCCGTCATCGGGAAGGCGACGGGCGCCGAACGGATGCTGCCGAGGAGCTGGCCGTCCCGATAGACGGTGGACAGCGCCTTGTCGCTGCCGGCTTCGGAGGAGAAGGACTGGTCCGGCGCGGTGTCGAGCAGACCGCCCGACGCCACCACACCGAGATCGCCCTGCCGGACGGCCGAGTTGGACTGTGCGTCCGGCAGCGCGGTGCGGACCACGGCCTTGTTCCAGTCGCGGTGCACGCGCTGTCCGGCCTTGAGCGTCGAGGTGTTCGTCAGCTTCCAGGAGCCGTCCGACGTCCACACGGGACCTGCCTTCACCGCTTCCCAGGTGGGCACGTCCGCGGAGACGTACTCGGTCCGGGAGCGAGGCAGGACCACCCGGTCGAAGCCGAAGTACGCCGTCGGCTGCATCGGCGAGCGCGTCAGCCGGGCGTATCCGCCCTCGGTGGCCGGCGTCGAGGCGTGGAACGAGGAGTCCACGGTGGCCAGTTCCTCGTCGCGTACCCGGTAGCGCTGATCGGCGGGGATGCCGCCCTTGCGGTACTTCAGCAACTCGTAGGAGTACGGGCTCACCGCCGTACCGGAGATCCTGATCACGGCGTTGTCCAGGGCCGCCAGCTCCTCGCCCTGGGTGCCGGAGAGGGTCATCGCCGGGATCTTGGTGGCCGTCGGGCCCCAGTTGCCTGCGAGCCACTTCTCGGGGATGTCGTTGTAGATGAGGATGGCGAGCGCACCGGCGCTCGCGGCGTCGTCGACCTGCTCTCCCACCGTGCGCTCGGCGCTCCGCTTCACCAGGGCGAGCTTGCCCCGGACGTCCTCGCCGGCCTTCGCCACGCGCAGGACGCGGGTGCCGTCGATACGTGCGGAGCCCGTCCAGCCCTCGAGGTAGGCCGCGTCCAGGGTCCGGTTGCCGTGCCCGACGAGGCGGGCGTCGAGTGCGGGTGCGCCGAGCGACCAGCCGGCGCGCGATTCGAAGCGCTCGTTCGCGGTCTGCGACGGGATGGAGTACACGGCCGTCTCGCCGTCCAGCCACGTCTCGCGGTCGTAGACGAGGTCGCCGTCCACGGCCTGGAAGTTCAGACCGATGCGGGCGCGGTTGGTCTCCGTCGGCCGGGAGGTGGTCATGGTGACCGGGCCGGCCTTGGCGCCGTCCAGGGTGAAGGTCCGATCGGAGTCGATCATCGTGCCCGGCTGGGCGGCGTAGGTGTACTCCTCCAGCCGGCTCCAGTCGGAGGTGTAGTGGAAGATCTCCGAGATGAAGGCGTGCTCGCCGCGCGGTACCCGCACCACGACGGTCCCGTCCGCTGCGACCGGGTACGTCTCGGGCAGTCCGTAGCGGCCCAGCTGCCAGGCGGTGACCGCGGCGATGCCGCTCGTCGGCTTGCCGTCGCGGTCGAGTACCTTCAGCGTGACGTCGAAGCGCTGTACGTCCCGGCCGAAACCGACCGCCGTCACTGCCGCCGTCCGCCCGTCGGCGGAGACCGCGGTGACGTGCGCGCCGTGGGATCCGGTCGTCACGCCGACGGTGTTGAGGGTGAGGTCGACCTCAGCGGTGCCGTGCGCCGGCACGGTCACCGAGTCGGCTCCCAGGCTGAGCACTCCGGCCGGCAGTTCCTCGCCCGCGTTCTCGACCTTCAGGGCGAGGGTGACCGGCTGGTCGCCGTCGTTGACGTACTCGATCTTCTTCCCGACCGGGGCGGTGGCGTCCCAGTCCCGCAGTCCGAAGTCGGCCGTGCCGCTGGCCGATACGGGCTGCCGGAGTGCGCGTGCCACGTCCACACGGCCGGCGCCCTGGGCGTAGACGGAGGTGGCTGCGGTGGTCTTGGCCGTACTGATCAGCTGGCTCTTCAAACGGGCCGCCGTCCAGTCGGGGTGGCGCTGCGCGAGGATCGCGGCGGCGCCGGCCACGTGTGGCGTGGCCATGGAGGTGCCACTCGCGGTGGTGTACGAGCCGTCCACCGGTGTGCCCATCGTCGTGCCGGCGGCCCGGGCGGCGGCAATCCGCGAGCCCGGCGCGGTGATCTCCGGCTTGAGCCCGCCGTTACCGCCTCGTGGGCCCCGGCTGGAGAAGTTGGTGACCGCGTCGGTGGAGTCCACGGCGCCGACCGTCAGGGCCGCGTCGGCGGCTCCGGGTGAGCCGACGGACGTCGCCGCGGGGCCGCTGTTGCCCGCCGCGATGGTGAACAGCACGCCGGTCTCGGCCGTCAGTTCGTTGACCGCCATGGCCATGGGGTCGGTGCCGTCGGCGCCTTCCCCGCCGCCCAGGCTCATGGAGATGACCTTCGCCCCCGAGTGCGCGGCCCAGTCCATCCCTTCGATGATCGAGGATTCCGAGCCGACGCCGCCGTCGTCGAGCACCTTGCCCACGATCAGTCCGGCGCCCGGTGCCACACCCCGGTACTTCCCGCCGGAGGCGGCTCCGCTTCCCAGGATGGTGGAGGCGACGTGGGTGCCGTGGCCGTGGCCGTCGCGCGCCGTCTCGCCGGGGACGAAGCTGCGGCTTTCCACGATGCGGTCGGCGAGGTCGGGGTGGGTGGCGTCGACACCGGTGTCCAGCACCGCGACCTTCACGCCGGTGCCGTCGAAACCGTCCTTCCACGCCTCCGGGGCGCCGATCTGCGGGACGCTCCTGTCGAGGAGCGCCTTGACCTGCCCGTCCAGCCAGAGGCGCTGGACGCCGCCCGACAGGCGGGCCTTGGGGGTACCTGCGCGGGCGCTGTCGTCGTCGACGGCCTCCCAGAACGCGGCGCCCTTGCGCTTGTCGGCGCTGACGGCGGCTCCGCGTACGCCGGGGAGCTTCCGTGTGAGGCGGGCTCCGCCGGGTGCGGTGTCCTTGGCGCCGGACGCGTAGCGCACGATCATCGGGGTCGACGCGTGGTGGGCATCGTCGTACCCCTGGGCGATGAGCTGGGTGACGTTGAACAGCCGGCCGTCCACCTGGCCGTTGTGCACCAGCGCTTCGACGTCGCGCGGGATCACGTACACATCGGTGCCGACGGTGTACGTCCGCAGCTCGGCCGCACTGCGGTGGTACGGGGTGATGTTGACGGCGAGGGTCTTGCCCGCCCTCGTGGCCACCGTCACCTGGTCTCCGGTGACGAGGGTGACCTTCGCGGTGCGGACTTCTGCTTGGGACGGGGTGGTTACCGCGTCCTCCCCGGTCTTCGGTGCGGGGGTGGCACCGTACACCAGGCCGCCGCCGGCCATGGTGGTCGCCAAGGTGAAGCTGAGCAGTGCGGCTCTTCGCCTGAAACGCATGCTGAACGCTCTCCTTCCGCCGGCAGGGAGGGTTCCGCGACCGGCGGGTCAAGCCTCGGCAGGAAGGGACACCGACGCTACGGCCGCGTCTGACGAAGAAGTGACATGTCCGCTCGCCGCCACTTTGCGCGTATCGAAGTCGGATGGTCGTCGTGCGTGATAGCGCGGACATCGTCCCGGTGTGCGGGTGTGGTTAGATCACGCCGTGTCTGGTGGGTGGTACATCGGTTGGGGTGGGTGGGGGCGTCGTGAGAGGCGGACACATGCTGGAGGCTGCGGGGATCGGGGCGGGAGAGGAGCGGGTGTACCGCTTCCTCGTCGGGGTGCGTGAGGCTGATACCGCGGTGATCGCGGAGCAGCTGGGGCTCGAAGTGGCGCAGGCACACAGGCTGTTGGCCTCGCTCCACGACAAGGGGCTGGTGGGGCGGGTGGCCGTTTCGTCGGCGGGTGGCGCGGTGCGCTATGTGCCGGTGGCTCCCGATGCGGCGCTGCGTCCGCTGCTGCTGCGTGGGCATGAGGCGCTGGAATCGGCGCGGCGGGGCGTGGAGCAGCTCACCGAGGAGTACCGGGCCGGGGGGCGGCGGCATGACGCGGGGCAGCTTGTCGAGGTGATCACGGGGGCGAGTGTGATCCGGCAGCGGCTGCGTCATATGGCGTACGGGGCCAGTGAGATGCGGTGGCTCTGCAAGGCCGGCCATGTGGCCATGCCTGCGGCGGAGAACGACGAGGAGTGGGAGCTGCTCGCCCGTGGGGTGCGGTACGAGGCCATCTACGAGCGCGCGCTGCTGGAGGAGCCCGGCATGGTCGACAACGTTGCCCGGAGCATCCGCGCGGGTGAGCAGGCGCGGGCTACCGGGACGCTGCCGGTGCGGATGGTGATCGCGGACGGTTCGATCGCCATCTGCCCGCTGATGCACGGCGGTTCGGGTGGTTCGCTGGGTGAGCCGACGGCCGCGGTGGTGCGCGGCAGCAGCCTGCTCGACGCGCTGATCGCGCTGTTCGAGAGCCAGTGGGCGGCGGCGTCGCCGCTGCACGTCACGGACTCCGGTGAGCTGGCCGACTTCGGCGGCAGCCCGCGGCCCGGTGCGAACGTCGCCGACGACGAGCGGTATCTGCTGTCCCTGGTCGTCGCCGGGGTCGCGGACAAGGCGATCGCCTCGCAGCTACGGGTCAGCCAGCGCACGGTGCAGCGCCGGATCCAAGTGCTGATGCAGCGCGCCGGCGCCGCGACGCGGACGCAGTTGGTGTGGCAGGCGGCGCGGCGGGGGTGGCTGTCGTGAGAGGGAGTGGCTGTCATGAGATACGAGCCCCTGTTCCCGTACCGCAGCGAACGTCGGTGAGTCCGTCAGGTCGGTTGTCGGTTGACCTGACGGACTCACCGGGACGGCGGCAGGGGGATGCCGCTCAGTTCGTGGCGAACGCGCGGCGTACTTCCTGTGTCACCTCGTTGCCCCGGTCGTCCCAGGCGCGTACGCGCAGGGACACGTAGCCGTCGGTCCGGGAGTCGGCCGGGCGGCGGGCCCGTACGTCGTAACTCCCGTTGCCCTCGGGGGTGGTCGTCGCCCGGCTCCAGTGGGCGCCGTCGTCGTAGGAGACGGAGACCTCCATGCCCGCCACCTCTGGGCCCATGAGGCCGTCCTGGTGGCGTGCCTTCACCCCGAAGTCGAGGGTGCGGGTGCGTCGCGGTGCGGTGCCGGTGAGGTCGGTGGGGATGTCGTAGTCGAGTTGCAGCAGGGGCAGCAGCGGGGTCTCGCCCGCGGGTGGGCGCGGGGCCGTGAACGACCAGCTGGTGCGGGTGGCGGTCGACAGCGACCACTCGGGGGTGGTGCGCTTGACGTCCAGGTCCAGGCGGTAGCGGCCGTCCGTGCCGACTGCCGGGAAGTCCTCCCAGGCGGCGGGTGCTTCGGCGAGAAGCTTCCCGTCGCGGTAGAGGGCGGCTCGGATCTCGTCGGCGGGGGTGTCGTCCCAGTCGCCGCCGTCGGGCCTGCTGTAGTGGCCTGCGGCGGCGTCGGCGAACTCCGGTATGCGCACGATCAGTTCGTCCTCCTTGCGGTAGGAGGCCGTGCCCTTGACGCCGCGGGGGATGGCGGGGCGTACGACGGGGGCGAACCAGCTCTCCGTCAGCCGTTCACCGGGCCGGTAGGTCCGCGTCGGCTGGAGCATGCCGGCGGTCAGGGGGCTGCTGTCGTCCCAGGTGAGGCGGTGGTGCACACGGTGGAGCCAGAGGGTGTCGCCGGAGCTCACGTACTCGGTGCGGGTCAGCGGGGTGGCCACGTGGCGCCGGTACTGATTGATCGCGGAGTTCATCCAGGGGCGCCAGCCGAAGCGCTGCTCCGTGGCATACGGGACGCCACCCGTGTGGTGGTAACGCGAAGTGATCGTAGCGGTGTTGGCGGCCGTCACCCGGTGCACCACCCGCTCGGGCACCCGCTGGCGGGAAACCTGCATCACGTCGTACAGGTAGGGGCTGTCGGGGATGCCGTGCAGCTCCAGTGCGGTGGTCCCGGAGCGCAGTCGCTCGCGCAGCCGCTCCCCAATGTCGTAGCGGGTCAGGACGGCGGGGAGGGGCAGGCGTTCGCCCCGGGGGTTCCAGTGCGTCCAGGCGACGCCGCCCTCCCCTTCGGTCAGGACGACGGTGGACGCTCCGGCGGCCGAGGCCGCGGCGGCCTGCTCCTCGTAGCGGGCCTCCGTGGCGTCCACGAGTACCGCGGCGCCGGCAGGGGCCACGCCGCGTGCGCGCAGTGCCGCGTAGTCCTCGGGGCGGCCGGTGCCCGCGTCGAGCAGGCGCATGCTGCGGCGGCCGTCCACCGTGGGCGAGTTGTCCAGCAGGCCGCCTTCGAGGTCGATCGCGCGGCCTGCCCGCAGCGCGCGGGCGGTCAGCTGCGGGGCGGTCAGCTGCCAGCGGGAGTTGAACTCGAAGACGCCGTCGGTGACTTCCTTCGTCGGGGTGACGTAGAGGCGGCGGGCGTCGGCGCTGAAGTCCATGTGGCCGTTGGAGATGCTGCGCCCGCCGACGGCGCGGTGGGTGTAGAAGCTGACGACGGCTTCCTGGACGGCCGGTCTGGATGTCTCGATCCGGACCTGGACGGCCTTGCGGGCGTCGAGGACCACGTGCCTGTCGCGGTCGACCGTCAGCCCGGGGTCGACGACGACACTCTCCACGCTGCCGTTCTCGACGCGGTCGGAGATCACGCCGTGCAGGAAGTAGGACCCCTCGGGCACCGTCACGGTGAGGGTCTCCCCCGGCCGCAGGGCGGTGACGACGTCGTCACGGGAGTGGGGGCCGACGAGCACCAGCGGGGTGACCCAGGCGGGGCGGCCGGCGCGGTCGACGGCGGTCAGGGTGAGCTTGTGCCTGGGGGCTCCCTTCGCCGCCGCCAGCACGGTGTGCGCGACGGCCTTCCCGTCGCCGCTCGTCGCGGTGAGGCTGCCGCCGTAGCGGCCGGCGGGCAGGGACTTCGCGTCGAGGGTGACGTCGATGTGGGCCTGGCCGCCGGCGGGGACGGTGACCGTCGCGCCGTCGGGCAGGCGCACCGCGCCGGCGGGTGCCGGGTGGCCGGCGGCGTCGCGCAGCTCGGCGGTGAGGTTCAGGGTGAGCGGGGTGGGGCCGGCGTTGGTGTAGGTGAGCTGCGCGCTCTGCGGGCCGGAGTCGGGGGTGAGTTCGCCGAAGCCGACGGTGCCGGTGGCGTGTACGGGCTGCTTCACCGCCCGTGCCAGGTCCACCCTGCCACCGCCCTGCTCATAGACGGTGTAGTCCGGGGAGAGGCGGGAGGTGCTGATCAGGGCGTCCTTCAACTGCCGTGCCTGCCAGTCGGGATGCTGCATGGCCAGGATCGCTGCGGCGCCCGCGACGTGGGGGGCCGCCATCGACGTACCGGAGGAGGCCGTGTACGCGTCGTCGACCGGCTCGCCCATCGAGGTGCCCGCCGCGCGGGCGGCGACGATACCGACGCCGGGGGCGGTGATGTCGGGCTTCTGCGCCTCGTCGGTGCGCGGGCCGCGGCTGGAGAACTCGGCGAGGTGCTCCTCGCCGTCCACCGCTCCCACGGTCAGTGCCTCGTCCGCGGCGCCGGGGGTGCCCACGGTGTACTCGCCGGGGCCGCTGTTGCCGGCCGAGGCGACGAAGAGCGTGCCGGTGGTCTCGGTCAGCTCGTCGAGGCCGAGGCTGAGCGGGTCCGTACCGTCGCCGGCCGTGTCGCTGCCCAGGCTCATGTTGACTACGTCGGCGCCCGAGGAGGCGGCCCATTCCATGCCGTCGAGGACGGAGGAGAGGGAACCGATGCCGTTGTCGCCGAGGACCTTGCCGACCAGCAGCTTCGCGCCGGGCGCGACGCCCTTGCGGGAGCCCTGGGAGGCGGCGCCGGTGCCGGCGATGGTGGAGGCGACGTGGGTGCCGTGGCCGAAGGCGTCCTGGGTGGTGGGGCTGTCGGTGAAGTTGCGGGTCCCGGCGATCCGGCCGGCGAGGTCGGGGTGGGTGTCGTCGACGCCGGTGTCCAGGACGGCGACGGTGACGCCCGTCCCGTCGTATCCCGCGCTCCAGGCCTCCGGGGCGCCGATCTGCGGGACGCTCTTGTCCAGGGAGGTGCGGACCCTCGCATCGAGCCAGAGGCGGTCGATCCCGGCGCCGAGCTGCGGGGTCTTCGGAGTCTTCGAGGGCTGCGGAGTCTTCGAGGGCTTGGGGGCTTCGGTGCCGACGGCTTCCCAGAAACGGTGGGCCTGTCGCTTCTCGGCCTTCAGCGCGCGGCCCCGCAGGCTGCCGAGCGTGCGTACCGCCTCGGAACCGACGGGCTCCTCGGCGGAGTCGAGCCGGACGCCGGAGCGGTAGCGTGCGATCAGCGGGATGCTCTTGGTGCGGGCGTCGTCGTAGCCCTGCTCCACCAGGCCGGTGATGTTGAACAGCTGGCGGTCGAGTGCGCCGGTGGCCAGATGCGGCAGTGCCTCGCCGGGGAGTACGTAGAGGTCGCCGTCGATCTCCACCTGCTCGTAGCTGCCCCCCGCGCCTTCCCCGCCCGGCTCGACGGAGACGGCCTGGCGGCCGTCGGGGAAGCGCTCCAGGTGCACCCTATCTCCGGTCACGAGGGTGACGGTGGAGGTCCGGGAGGCGGGGGCCGCCGGGCGGGCGGTGGCGGCGGCCGCGTGGGTGGAGGGAGTCAGGACAGGGGCCAGGGCGGCGATGAGGGCACCTGCCGCTATGAGCGCGGCGGGGCGGAGCCGTGGGTGCATCGGGGGCCTCTTCGAGAAGGTGCGGGCGTGGAGCGCGCGGTTCGGATCAAGACTCCGGGCTCCGAGGCCCGTGTGTCACCTGTTGCGGGTGCCGTGATTGCGACATGTCGTCTCTACGACAAGGGGAGCTGGGTTGGCCCTTTGGGCAATCGCGGCCGGAACGGTGCGCGCATAACGGCTGATTGGGCCCCGGATGGGGCTTGAGTTCCAGCGGTCGGATCGGTGGAGTGGCTGAACTGACGCTGAATATGTATTGGTTGGGGGTCCCGTCGTGGCTGGCGCAGGGGGATTCACAGTTCCGGGTGGTGCAGGTGCGGGCGTCGTGCCTGCCGGTGGCAGTCGCTGCCGTGGCCGCTGTACGCGCGACCCCCTGAGCAGTCAGGTGCGCAGACGTGGTCGTCCTTCATACGTCAGACGGGACTCCTGGCCGAGTCCAGTCTCACGGTGGCGCCTTCGGCGTGCAGGAGGCGAGCGTGCCATGCCCCATCGTGTGGGCCGGCCTTGCGGCTGAGGATGCACCGGAACCATGCCTCGGCAGCGGACGGCGGGACCGGCGAGACTCCGAAACTGCGATAAAGAGGGGCCTGGACCATCGCTGCGCGAAGGTGTTCTCGTCACTCGCCTGGTGCGGTGTACGTGTTTCATCGTGGATACACTGGACAAATCACATACATGTGTCATGTCACATGATTCTGATTCGTATCGGTACTGGGACTGCGCAGATGCCGGTGCCCTACAGCACGGGCTGATGCGGCGCCGACCACTGGTCCGCACGGATCCTGTGGTGCAGAATCCACCAGGGTCTCCTGAACCCGGACACCAGCCAACTCCGGGGAGTTTTAATTCAGATAGTCCGGCGCCCGGCTCACAGTGCGGCATTTGTTTTTGACAGACGACGGGCGGACTCCGTCCAGTTGATGACCTGTCTTGCACCGGCCGGTAAGAACAACGGCGGGCATCCTAACCTCGCGCTTTCATGAGCACGCTCGTCCATGCCTTGATCAAATAGGCGTAGAGTGCCGCTGACCCGCAACGATGGGACCTGTCCAGGGTCCTGTCGGCTGCACAGAATGAAGCATTCTCCAGGTGAGTAAGCGTATCGGGCTGCACCCGGGTGCCCGCGTCGAGGGCGGCGGCAGTGGGGTGGTCTCGCAAGCTGGGGCGGTGCTGCTGGTCGAGACGGTCCGCAAGTTGGGCCTGGACGGTGCGATGTCGGCAGCGCTGGTGCAGTGGCGCAAGCCGCGGACGATGCACGACCCCGGCAAGGTCCTGCTGGACATCGCACTCGCGACGGCTCTGGGCGGGGACTGCCTGTGTTGATGGCGGCAGCGCACACCGCGCCGGTCGTCGAGGGCTTCTCTGTCAAGTTCAGCATGTTGAAGTGAAGTACGGCTCGGGGAAGCTGTGGACGACCCGCTACCTGGCCGCCGACGCGCGCGAGTACGAGGTCTTGGACGTTGATGTGGCCCAGCTCTCCTTACAGCGTCACGCGAATCTCAGCTGCCCGGGCTGCGATAGTTTGCGCGCCTCAGTCCCCACTGGCGGAGGCCTGCGGCTCCTGCGTAACCCGGACACCGTTGACTTGGACGACGATGAAGACGGCGCGGAGGAGTGAGCCGGGCCTGACGGCCCGGCTCGTCAGCACGTTCCCCGCAGGGCTGAAGAATTACGTGAGCCCAGAGCTGTGGGGAAGCGTCAATGCCGAGTCTGTGTGGAGCGTGATGCGCACCGGCGCGAAGACGGTGGCGTCTACCGGCGACTCCCCGGTGCCGGGATTGCGGGCGTAGCGCGGATGGGCGCCTCCGCTGATTTGCCAGCGTATGCGGTGGCCGACGGCGAAGCGATGGGCGGTGGAGCTCATCGGCACGGTGATCTGCGAGTGTTCAGTCGTCCGAAGCCGGCCCAGTCCGTCACAGATGTTGACGGAGCGGCCTTGTGGGTCCACGTCGCACAGGCGGGTGAAGACGTCGGCGTGGCCGGTGTCCGTGGAGATGCTCAGCCGAGCGGAGACTGGGCCCAGAATGTCCAGGGGCTCGGTCAGCGGGGGGCTGGTGATTGTAAGGACGTCGTCTCGGGCTTCCAGGGTGCTGTTGTCGCGTGGGCCGGCGGTGCGGGAGAGCAGTGGGCCGCCGAGGGACGGGGTGGGGTCGGCTGGGTCGTAGCGGAATGACGTCAGGGGTGCGGAGTCCGTGGGGGCCTGCTGGGTGAGATGCCCGCCGGAGATGGGGTACCACGAGGTGGCAGCCGCGGCCGGCGGCCACTCGTCGAGGTCCCGCCAGGCGTTTTCGCCGCCGATGTGCATGCGCACCGCGGTCGGGCGCAGGCCGGAGGGGTCGGCGCACAGGTGGGCGCGCAGCCAAGCGAGGCTCTCGGCGAACACCTCGGGCCATCCCTGTTGCAGGGCGGAGGTGTGGGTCCAGGGGCCGACGAGCAGAGCGGTCTCGCATCCGGCCTGACGCAGCCGGTCATGCTGCTCGAAGGTCTGGTCGACCAGCGCGTCATGCCATCCGGTGATCAGACTCGTGGGCACACTGAGCCGCTCCGCCGGCTCCGCCAGCGACGCGCCGTGCCAGTACGTGTCCTTGGGGTCCGGGTGCGTCATGACGTCGTCCAACCAGGCCACCTCGCCCCCGAGGGCGGACACGTACGCCCCGCGCAGGGGCTGCGCGGTGGTGACGTCACGCAGGCGGCGCTGAAGGCGAAGCGTCGCCCTCAGGAACGGTCCCATGCCCTGGTGCTGGTAGGTCATGCCCATACCGACGGCGAGGGTGTTCTCCAGGCGTAGCGCACCGTCCGCGTGGAACAGGGCGTAGGGATCGTGCAGGCCCACCTGCACCACCATTGCCTTCAGTTCTGGCGGCGGGTCCAGGGCAAGGGCCCATTGCACGTAGCCCAGGTAACTGGGACCGACGGTCCCCAGTGTTCCGTTGAACCAGGGCTGCTCGCGCAGCCACGACACCGTGGCCTGCCCGTCGGCGGCCTCGTTACGCCACAGGTCGAACACACCGCCCGAACCGCCGGTGCCGCGGCAGCTCTGCAGGACCACGTGAAAGCCCTGTTCGGCGAAGAGCAGGCCGTACTGGGGAGACCATGGCAGACCGCGGCCATAAGGGGAACGGACCAGGAGGGTGGGGAAGTCGCCCTCCGCACGCGGGAAGTAGTGATCAGTGATCAACGGGCTGCTGTCGGCGGCCGGCACCACCAGTCCCGGTTCCCATCCGACCTCATGCCGTTTCGCCGGCAGGCCCCGCCAGGTCGCTCTCATCATCCGTGAGGACAGCGGCGGTTTTCCGGCAGGTGGCACCCAGGCCGGTCTGGCCACGGCGTCGGGCGTGCGTGGTGGCATCGTTCCCCTCCTCTATTCCGTACGGTGTACGAGAATAGAGGATGCTTGGATGACCTTCGCAAGAGCCGCCTCAACAACCAGGGGAAGGAGCGCGAGACCGTGCCCCATGACGAAAGGCCCGAAGCCGCAGGCGTCGACCCCGAACAGCTCTGGCTGCGTCCCACCGAGCCTCGCAGGGGCCGCAGGCCCTCCTTCAGCCGGGAGGAGATCACCGTGGCAGCCGTCACCCTGGCGGACACCGAAGGGCTCGAAGCGGTCACCATGCGGCGGGTGGCCGCCCAGGTCGGAGCCGGTGCCATGTCGCTCTACAGCTACGCCTCTGACAAGGAGACATTGCTGGAACTGATGGTCGACCACGTCAGCGGCGAACTGACCGTCACGGACCCACCCAGCGGCGACTGGCGTGCCGATCTGAAGACCATCGCCCACCTGCAGCGCGCACACATGCTGCGCCACCCCTGGCTGCCCGCCGCCTTGTCCACCCGTCGCGTTCCGGGCCCCAACACGCTGGCCTTCCTAGAACACGCGCTCGCCGTCCTGCGGCCCACCGGACTGGACGGTGCGGCGAAACTGGAGGCCTTCGCCCAGCTCACCGCATTCGTGGCCGGACACGTCGCCCACGAGGTCGCGCAGGCCGCAGCCTCACAATCCCCAAACCGGGCCGCAGCCGAGGCCCGCTACCTCGCCGCTGTCGCTGCCGACGGCTGCCACCCGGAACTCGCCGAAGCCCTTTCCGCCCCCGGACGCACCCTCACCCCCGAAGCCACTTTCACCCGGTTCCTCAACCGCCTGATCGACGGCCTCGACATCGACTGATCCCACGCACCTGTTACTGCGTCCCGCCCGCAGCACTCCGAGGAACAAACCGTCGACCTCTCCAAGACCCCGGCCGCAACGAAGTCTGCCGCCGGCTGTTGGAACGTTCCTCAGCCGGGACAGTGCATACGTGAAAAACGGTGAAGACCCATGACGGGTCATGCCGCTGGGAGAAGCTGGACGATGCCCACCCATGGAAACTCGCCCGTCTTGTGAAACGCACGACCACTCCAGCGTCCGGCGGGTACAGGAATCAGGGCCTGCTCTGGCAGACCTCCGTGGTCCGGGTACTCCACGGCGAGGTCGGATCCAGCTACCGCAGAGTCCATGAGAACCGCCGCTCCATCGGTCTCCCAAACCCCGCAGTCCTCCCAGTCGGTCGCGGGGTCGTCCAAGACAGCCCTGGCACCTTCCAGGAGCTCGGCATCGGAATCGGCAGCGAGCCATCGCAGAAAGACGTTCTGCTCGGAGAGGTAGCAGGTCATGGCGGGCTCGTCGGCCAGCACCAACCCGGAGACGCCGTTACCGACGCTGATAATCCCGGCCCAGCCTTCCACGTCACATGCATGGTCGTAGTCGTCAGGGACGTCGGTGCCGCCGACGATCATCCCGTCTTCCGTGCAACCGCCCCACTGATCCAGTGCAGATGCCGGGATAACGATCAACGGGCCACCCGTCGAGTGCACCCACGCGAGATCGGCATGGACGTGACGAGAAGCGTTGCGCGATGCGGTCATGTGATCAGTCTGCCCTTGCCCACCGACAACGCCTGGCGGCCCTATTCCGCACCGCCGAATATACGAACCTGCCGATACTCGCGGAGAAGGCGGGCAAGACCGGCTGCATCAAGTACGCCACCGTCGTCCGCAAGGCCGACGGCGAGGGCACCGAGTACCCCGAGCCCGTCCAGGACGTCTCCGGGCCCGGCACCGCGCTCATGGAGCTGGACCTTCTCTGCACCAACGGCATGAGCCGAAGGCGCCCGTTCTTATGCACTGGGCATGGCCAGAGGTCGCTGGACCTCCAGGACGACTGCCGTGCCTGCCACGGATCGGTCCTCGTGCATGGTGATCACTTGGTTGGGCTGAAGGTGCTGCCACTGCGAGGGATCAAGAGGAGCAAGCCGCACCGAGGCTCGCCCACCGGGTTCCAGAAGGGGCGTGAGCTCCACCCAGAGCCGGGCGATGTTGAGAGCCGGTTCGCCGGTCGCGGTCCGGTTTCCGATGTTCCACATCGGTCGCAGTACGCCGCCGCCGGAGATGGGCGTCTGCCGTCGTGCTTCGGTGGCTGGGCGGAGGGTGAGGTCGGCTCGGAAAGTCCCGTGGCGGGTCTCGTAGCCGCGCCAGTGGCACCAGGCCGCGCTCTTCTCCAGTTGCATCTGTTCGGCTGCGGTGGCCAGGGTTTCCCAGAAGCTGAGCGGAAGCGGGTGGACGTCACCGAGTTCTTCCAGCAGCCCGAGGGCCACTTCCCACTCGTCCTGGGTGAGGTAGTCCCAGACGTCGTTCACCGTGATGTCGTTCTCGGTGGCGATCTTCTCAGGAACCAGCAGGGAAGCGGCTTCCAGCAGTTTGGGGACGTCCATGCCCTGATTCTGGACCACGGTCTCCTGGCGACGGCAGGAGGTGCTCGATGACCTCCATCGAGCAGGTCGCCACCTTGGCGACGTTCGGCGCGGTGTGGGCGGTGCTCGCGGTTGGCCACAACCTCGCGGATCACGTATTCGGGCAGAGCGACCACCAGGCCGCGAACAAGGGGGCGCCGTCGGCGACGGACGTCGCCGACGGCGTGAGCCCGCGGAAGGGCTGGGGCACGTGCTTGTCCCACGTCGCTTCTGTGGGGTCCGCTGTCGGGTTGTCTGTCCGTTCATTAACGTTCGTACTGGTCAGCCCCTGCGCTAGCAGCGACATCGTCCCGCGACAGGTGTCGGGCACGGAGGTTGCCTCGCAGGCCGCCACCAGGCCGGGGAACCGGTCCTGGATCAGGGACCCGCGGCGGGACCGTAACAGCATCCGACGGCCCGGTTCTGTGGGTGATCAGCAGCGCCCGGTGTCCGTCGAACTTCTGCTATCGCCTTTTGACACCTCGCGAGTGGTTCCGGCGGTCTCACCGGCTACGCCTCGGTGACGTCCCGGGTTGCCGCCGGGTGGAGGGAGTCGATGTCCTCCATGAAGCTCAGCATCCGGGCGTTGACGAGGTCGGGGTGGTCGATCTGCGGTCCGTGTCCGGTCGCGGCGACGATCTCGGCGCGGGCGCCGGGAATCACCCGAGGAACGCGTTCCAGCTGACGCTTAGCCTGAATCCACCGGCTGTCCCGGGTCCTGGTAGATAGAGAAATGAAGAGAGGTGCCTGCTGACCTGCGAAGATGGGAGTTACCACACCACCATCACGCACTATCAGCAAGGCACCTCGTAGATGAAAGTTTCCCACACCCCGGCGGCGGTCTCTGCTGCGTTCGATGACCGGAATCTGATCGCGTATGCGGGGCTGGTCCCGGTGATGCGGCTGGCCGAGCGGTGCGGTCTTTCGCGCCTGACGGCGCAGAAGGTGAAGCTGACCGGGGCGGGCAACGGCGCGGGTGCGGCGGCGGACGCCAAGGTCACCAGCATCGTGGGCGGTATGGCCGCAGGCGCGGACAGCATCGACGACCTTCACCTGCTGCGGCACGGTGCGATGCCGGCCGTGTTCGACGGTATCCGTGCCCCGTCCACGCTGGGCACGTTCCTGCGCGCGTTCACCCACGGCCATGCGCTCCAACTCCACGCCGTGCACCGCAGGTTCCTCGGCGCGCTGGCCGCACACACGCCGCTGCTGCCGGGCGCCGGTGTGACGGCGTTCATCGATGTCGACTCCACCCACAAGCGCGTCTACGGCCGCACCAAGCAGGGCGCGGAGTACGGCCGGTTCAAAGGGATACGCACCCTGCACCCGCTGCTCGCCACGATCTGCACCCCGCACTCCCGGCCGGTGATCGCCGCGGTCCGGATGCGCCGCGGCAAGGCAGCAGACGCCCGCGGCGCCCCGAAACTCGTGAGCGAGGCCCTGGCCACCGCCGTCGAGGCGGGCTGCACCGGCATGCGGATCCTGCGGGCGGACTCCCAGTTCTACAACGCCGGTGTGATCGCAGCCTGCCGCCGGGCCGGAGCCCGCTTCTCCATCACCACTGGCATGAACCCGTCCATCAAACGGGCCGTCCTCAGCATCCCCAACGATGCCTGGCAGAAGATCAGTTACCCGAACGCAGTGGAAGATCCAGACACCGGTGATCTCATCTCGGACGCCGAGGTCGCCGAGATCCCCGCATACACCGCGTTCGCCAGCCGCAAGAAGAGTGAGCGCGTCACGGCCCGGCTGATCGTGCGCCGGGTCCGTGACCTGGCCAAACCCGCCGTCGTGGGAGAACAGGGCGAGCTGTTTCCCGTCTGGCGCTACCACCCCTTCTTCACCGACAACCCCGCCGGGACACTCCAGGCCGAACGGGAACACCGCCACCACGCGGTGGTGGAACAGGTCATCGCGGACAGCAAAGCCGGCGCTCTGGCCCACCTGCCCTCCGGGCACTTCCACGCCAACTCGGCCTGGCTCACGCTGTGGGCGATGGCCTACAACCTGCTGCGGGCCGTCGGAGCACACGCCTCGGCCTTCCACGCGAAGGCAACCACCGCCACACTCCGGGCCCACCTGGTCCACGTCCCGGCCCGGATCGCCCGCTCCGCACGGCGCATCACCCTGCACCTGCCCCACAACTGGCCCTGGCAGCAAGCCTGGACGCATATGTTCGCCATCACGCACGGCCCACCGGGACTGATCTGACACCCCTGTCCACCCCGCCCTCAAGGCCCGACCGGAACCGAACCCGTGGAAAAGCTGGGCAGACCAGCAGATACCACCTGCCCCAAACCGAGCACCGACCCGGCACCAGCTCAGAAAACCGTTAGAAGATCCTTTTCAATCCAAGGCGGTGGATTCAGGCTTAGGGTGCACCAGCAGGCTGCGCTTGCCCATGATCAGGTAGAACGGCGTCCGGATAGAGCCCAGCTCGGCGTCGGACAGCGGCAGCGGAGAGGGGCGGCGGATCCGGAAGGCCTTCACGCCGGCATGGATCCAGGCACGCAGGTCCCGGTCGGAGACGACTGGTTGCTCCAGCCACCTCGCCAGGGCCGGGCGCAGTGCCTTGGGGGCGAAAGTTGCGAAGAGGCTGGCGAAGATCCAGACGAAGAAGCGCAGCCCCACCTTCTCCAGCCCGCCCGGGTCGAGGGCGGTGACAGATGCGAGCCGTTCGGGCCGGCGGTGGACCTGGTTGATGACGAGCCAGCCGCCGTAGGAGGAGCCGACGAGGTGGACCTTGTCGAGGCCGAGGGCGCCGAGGGCCTCGTCCATCCACTGGGCGGCCCGCTCGGGCTGCCACATCGGCTCGCGGTGGATGCTGCGGCCGGGATCGCCGGGGGTGTCGAGGGCGTAGACCGGGCGGTCAGCGCTGAGCGCGACCGTGTTGGGATACCACTGTGCGGAGCAGCCACCTGACCCGTGTATCAGGACGACCGGCGTGCGTGACTCGGCTGCCGGGTCCGAGGGGCCGTACCGGTACACGTGGGTGGTCCCGAAGCTCGTTTCCACGTCGGTCTCGGAGCGGATCGGTGCGCCCTTCGCGTAGAGCACGTCGCAGGCGGCGAAGTAGCGGTCGCGCAGCTCGTCGTTGACGTAGTGGCCTATGTCGCGGTGCGCTCGGGCTGTGTTCTCGGGCATGGGCACCTCCGTGAGATCCATTCTTCGTGATACGACCGTATCATATTGTTGATACGGCAGTACCATGAAAAAGGTGCCGTCGGTCCGAACCGGACGCCGAACACCCAACCCACCACCCCAACCACGGCCGGAGATACCACGGATGCCCAAGCGCGTGGACCACGATGAACGCCGCACCCAGATCGCTGAAGCACTCATCCAGGTCGCAGGGCGGCAGGGCCTGCACGCGGTCGGCATGCGCGACGTCGCCGCCGAGGCGGGCGTCTCACTGCGCCTGGTGCAGTACTACTTCCAGACCAAGGAGAAGCTGCTCTTCCACGGCCTCCAACACCTGACCGACCGCTTCACAGCACGCGTTGGCGCCCGCCTCGCCGCTGTCGGCCCGGACCCGGGCCCCCGCGCGACAATCGAGGCGCTGCTGCTGGCCTCGCTGCCGACCGACGGGGAGAGCCGAACCTTCCACCTCCTCTACAGCTCCTACTCGATCCTGTCCGTGACCGACGAGGCCCTCGCCGCCCAGCCGTTCGTCGACAACCCTGACGCCGCCGAGAACGCCCTGACCGGACTAATCCAACAGGCACAGGAGACCGGCCTGGCCGACCCTGGAGCCGACGCTCGCACGGAGGCGATCAGCCTCCTCGCCATGACGGCAACCATGGGTACCAGCATTCTCGTCGGGCAGCGGACGCCGGAGTCTGCTGTCGCGGCACTCCACTACCACCTCGACAGGATCTTCAACAGCAGCCAGACGGCGCCTACGACCCGGTGACTTCCGCTCTTGGTCTCACCGGGATCGGCGTGAGGTGCTGTTGAACTGCGTCATCCCGGCCAGCTCCCCGGACCGGCGACCACCGTGCCGCCGTCCAACCGGGCATGCCGCGAGCATGAACGACCCGAGCCGCCCGGCACACTCCCGCCAGTCCTGGCCGGAGCGACACCAGGTCACCGGGCGATGGTCTCGGACGATTTCTCTGTCGAGTTCAGCGTGTTGAACTGATCTCGGACGTAGTTGGAGCACGGAGGCGGTGACTGAGCGGCGAGCTGAGCATTGCGGCTGGTGAGCGAGTTGATCTCTGTTTGGCGACGGTACCTGCGTCGTTGCAGAGGAGGTGCATAGGATCGCCGGCATGGCACTGCGACCTGTTCAGGTGAACATAAAGGCTCTTGATGACTCGGCGGTCGGCCAGTTCTGGGCGGAGGCGCTCGGCTGGGGTGTTTCCAGCGAGGGACCGGGCGTGACCAACGTTGAACCCGTCGGAGGCTTCGTTTGGCCGGACCCGGTCGCCGTCTGCATCGACGTCGTTACCGTCCCGGAACCCAAGACAACAACAAAGAACCGTGTGCACCTCGATCTTGCCACCACCTCTGCGGCCCATCAGGCGGAGTTGGTCGCGCGCCTCCAGGCTCTTGGTGCGACGCCCGCCCACGTGGGCCAGGGCGAAGTGCCGTGGACGGTCCTCGCCGACCCGGAGGGCAACGAGTTCTGCGTGCTGGAGCCTCGGGAGATCTACCGGGACACCGGGCCGATCGCCGCGGTGGTGGTCGACTGTGCGGATCCGCGGGCCATGGCCCGGTTCTGGGACGAGGCGATGGACTGGACCCTGCACGAGGTGACTGACGATCAGGCGGTGTTGCGCTCCGCCAAGGGTGTCGGCCCGTATCTCGAGTTCCTCCGCACGCCCGGCGTGAAGACCGTGCCAGACCGCGTTCATATTGATCTGCTGCCGTACCCCGGTGACAATCCAGAGGCGGAGGTGACCCGACTGCGGGCCCTTGGCGCCACCGACATCGACCTCGGCCAGGGCGACGTCCCGTGGAGGTGCCTGGCCGACCCGGAGGGCCACGAGTTCTGCGTCCTCGCCCCGTCCTGACGCGGAGCCTTAACGACACCCCGACACGTGAGCCCTGTCTGCTCATGCGCCATGACCCCGGATGGGTTGGGCTGCGGCGTCTCGGTCGATTCGGGCGGCGAGAGCTTGCGTGTAGGAAGCGAGATCAACTCGCTCGCCAACCACAACGCTCAACTCGCCAGCTTGAGTGCTCAGTCACAGGCGGGTCCCAGTCGGCATCCACAACGCGGCAATCCACGCTTTCCTGAATTCAGACAAGCGCGTACTGTCGTGGTGTGCTGACTGTTGCCCCCGAGATCGAGGTGCTGGCCCGGTTCGGCCGCGCGCTCGCCGACCCGATCCGCTGCCGCATCCTGCTCGCCCTTCGCGACGTCCCCGCCTACCCTGCGGACCTCGCCGACGCCCTCACCATCTCCCGCACCCGGCTGTCCAACCACCTGGCGTGCCTGCGCGACTGCGGCCTGGTCGTCACCGTCCCCGACGGCCGCCGCACCCGCTACGAGCTCGCCGACGAATGCCTCGGCCACGCACTCGATGACCTGCGCACCGCCGTGGTCGCCGTCGAGACCGACCGCACCTGCCCGGATGCCGACGAGAAAGGGTGCTGCTGACCATGACCGCCGAGATATCCATATCCCTCGACCCTTCCCTGGCCCGGCGCGACGCACTCACCCGCCGGACAGGCCCTCGGGGAGCATCCGAACGGAAATTGGCCGTAACGGGACGATCTTGATTCCGGTTCGGTGACGTGCCCGTCTTGCCTGGTCAGCGGGCTCTACGTTCCTGGTCATGCCTGTTGAGTACCTGTCTGCTGAGCAAGAGGCCCGCTACGGCCGGTTCGCCACGGAGCCGTCACCCGGCGAGCTGGAACAGTTTTCCGCCTGGACACCAGGGCCCTGGAGCTGGCGCGGATGAAACGCCGTCCGGCCACGAGGCTGGGGTGGGCGGTGCAGTGGGGCACGGCGCGGATGCTCGGCACCTTCCTCACCGAGGACCCCACGGCGGTACCGGCCTCCGTGGTGCGATTCGTCGCCGAGCAGCTCGGCATCGACGACGAACACTTCGCCGAGTACGGGGCGCGCTCGCAGACGGCGTACGAGCACGCGTGGGAGATCCGCGACGCCTACGGGTACCGGGACTTCGCGGCGGGTGAGGCGGAGCTGCGGGAGTTCCTGGCGGCGCGGGTGTGGTCGTCGCTGGAGGGTCCGCGGGCCTTGTTCGACCGGGCGGTTGTGTGGCTAGTGAACAATCGGGGGCTGCTGCCCGGGGTCACGACGCCGGCCCGGATGGTGGCCGCGGTCCGCCAGGAGGAGAACGACCGGCTGCACGCCGCGCTGTACGAGGCGGTGCCGTACGACCTGCGTACCGGGCGCGCCGCGAAGGCCTTGATGCGTCGGGAAGTTGACATACCCGCACGCTAGGGGCGGCGGACACCTGGGCACAGTCCGGGAAAACCCCGAAACCGGGTGGGGTTATCCCCCAAAAGAAACTCAGCCCACACGGGTGTGAGTAGTTGCGGCACTCTCTGTACCGCAACTACTCACACCCGGGCACCCACGGCACCCCGGCCATCCCGCCACAGCGCAAAGCCCGTCGCGAGTACGAGAACCGTGTCAACCCTCCCGGCAGCTACAGCCGGACCATGATTAATCTCAGCGCCAACGGCTGTACCGATGTTTGAGGTGACCCCCGGAGTGTGGACACAGGGGTTCATGCTGCGAGTGAGAGTTTAGCTGTCTTGTGGTGGTGCTGTTCGAATTCCATCGGGGAGAGGTAGGAGAGCGCGCTGTGTCGGCGTCGGGCGTTGTAGTAGGTGAGCCACCGGAATATCTCGAGCCTCGCCTGAGACATCGTCACGAACACTCTCCTGTGCATCGTTTCTCGCTTCAGTCCCTGCCAGAAACTCTCGGCCAGGGCGTTGTCGTAGCTGGAGCCGACCCTGCCCATGCTTCTGCGGATGCCGTGCAGGTCGCAGACCTGGGCGAACGCGGCCGAGGTGTATTGCGATCCGCGGTCCGCGTGGAAGATCACTCCGGTCACGTTGCCGCCGCGGGTCGCGACCGCGGCCTGGAGTGCGTCGATGACGAGCTCGGCCCGCATGTGCGGGGCCATCGACCAGCCGAGCACTCGGCGCGACCGGATATCGATGACGCAAGCGAGGTAGAGCCACGCGGCTCCGACCTGCACATATGTGATGTCGCCGCACCACTTCTCGTCCAGCGTACTGGCGGTGAAGTCCCGCTGGACCAGGTCCGCCACTGGCGGCGCGAGGCGGTCCGGGATCGTGGTGCGCTTCTTCTTCCGCAGGTGACGGCCGACGATGCCGTGCTTGCGCATCAGCCTGGCCACGCGCTTGTGGTTGACCGTGTGGCCGAAGCCGCGCAGTTCGGCATGGACTCGAAGCGCGCCGTAGTTCCCGCGGTGTTCGGCATGGATTTCGCGGATCTCCTCGACCAGGGCGTCCTCCTCGAACTGCCGCCCCGCCCGCGCCTCAGCGCCGGTGATCCACCGGTAGTAGCCCGAGCGGGAGACCTCCAGCACCCGGCATATCCGCTTGATGCCGAACATCTCGGCGTGGGTGGAGACGAAGTCCCAAGCGGCGGTCTTCACTTCATCTCCCGGGCGAAATAGGCCGCTGCCCGACGCAGGATCTCCCGCTCCAGCTGCCATTCCTTCTCCGCCTTGGCCAGCCGCGCGTTCTCCGCCCGCAGCCGGGCCAACTCGGCCTCGGTGTCCTGCGACGCGCCTGCGGCGACTGGACGACCGTCGGCATCACGCACCCAGGTCCGCAGCGTCTCGGGGTTGACGTTCAGATCAGCCGCGACGTCCTTGAACGTCCGCCTGCCGGCCGAAGCCCGCCACAACGCGATCGCGTCGGACCGGAACTCCGCACTGTACTTCGAGGGCCGTGCCACGTAGATCTACACCTTCCAGGATCAGCAAGATCCATTGTCAGGTGTGTCCACACCACAGGGGTCACCTCACCCTGGAGGCCACCGGACTTCGCGACCAGGCGGGCGAGCCACTGATCTACACCCCGCACGACTTCCGCAGAATGTTCGCCACCGAAACCGTCACCGGCGGACTTCCTGTCCACATCGCCGCACGAATTCTCGGACACAAAACTCTGACCACCACTCAGGCTTACGACCTCGGGGAAAATTGAGGTCGGGACGTGTTGGCCTGAAGGTTCGGCTGGTGTGTGATCAGCAGGTGCTGTTGCGGACGAGGACGAGTTCGGTGCTTGCCCGGCGTTGGGTGGGGCGCCGTGCGGCCCGGTCGGAGACGAGGCCGGCGATCGCCAGATGCGTCTCGGCGTAGGTGTCACGGCGTCCGGTAAAGCGTCGCAAGGGTGTCCACTGCCGCAGTTCGGCGTTGGTGTGCTCGACACAGATCCGGGCCGAGGACTGGCGCCGCCGCGCTTCGTTCCAGGCCCGTTTGTCACCGTCGCTCGCCTCGCCCTTCGGCTTCTTCGGCGGGGCGGTGACCTGGTCGGGGAACTCCTTGGCCAGCCCGGCATACCCGGCGTCGACCTGAGACTTCACCGATGGGTGGAGCCGGAGCTGTTCGGCGATGCCCTCGGTGCGTACGGCAGTCTGGTCGTGCATCCGGCCGGGCCGCACGATCCCAGACAGCAGCATTCGGCCCTGCCCGTCGCTGAACGTGGTGGTCTTGATCGTGTTCTGCCGACGTTTGCCCGAGATGAAGGCCCGGCGCCCGGGACGGCCTGCCTGTGGGCGTCTGACCTGGGTCTCGGCGCCGTCGAGTCGAGGCTCGACCCCTTCGGCCTCAGCGTAAGCGAAGAGGTCCTCCAGTGTCCGCAGACGCACTCCGGGCCGGTTGGGCACCGCGAAACCACGGGCCGCAAGTAACGAGCGGACCTGCCGGATCGCCGTCGAAACGGTCGAGCGGTCGACGTCGTACAGCTCGGCGAGAACCTCGTGCGGCAGCTGATGGCGCAGGTGCACCAGGGTGAGAAGCAGCCGGTCGCAGAAGACCAGCTTCGGCTTGCGCCCGGCGCCGGGCGCCCTACGGCGTTCACCGCCCCTGGCTTCGCGAAGCGCAGACTGTCGCGCTGCCTCCCACGGGGCGGCGAGTTCAGCGAACAACTCGCCGAAGTGTGCGCGGGAAACACCGGACAGGGCAGGATGGGAGCAGGCCGTGCGGGCCCAGGTCAGCTTCACAACCAGCCCAACCCGCACGGCCCTTCTCATGTCACGGCCGAATCAGCCGGACCGTCGATGCGAGCGGCAGAGCCACCTCACATGGGTTCAACCAGAGCCGCCCGCCACTCCGGGCGCGGATCAGCCCCAACACTTGTCCAGTACTCCCGGCCGCGCACGATCTGTCCCTGCTCGACGGTCCAGAATGAGGCTGCGCGGAACACGCCGAACTCGTCATGCGGCACCTCGACCTCGGAGACCACCTCGTTGCCGTCAGCCACAATCCGCAGCACCCGAATCGACCAACCTCCCGGGTATTCGCTGTTCACCGCGACGAAGTTCTTGTTGCCAACGATGCGCTCCGCGCTGATCGGCCACTCCACCACGACGTCCTCTGCGACCAAACCGGCGACAGCTGACCAATCGCGCGCCTGGATCCGATCCCACAATGCCTCAACCACTTCCGAAGACTCCATGGGAGGCACCCTTGCACGAGCCACTGACACCCGACCTTGGGGGTCCAGGAGCAACCGGGCACGTCCCCCGAGCAGCAGCCCCTCCCCGCCGCTAATAAATCCCAAGGTCGTTACCTCGCGGTCTTCCAGGACGACCTGGTCAGGACCTACCGCGGCTTCCTGGACCGCCGCCGGGCCGAGCGCCCACAACAGGAATACCGCGAGCCCACCGAGCAGGAATGGCACGACTTCCAGCAGCACTTCGAGTTGCGGAAGGTCTCACTCGGCACCTGCGGACGGCCCTACGGCACCCCCTGCAAGCACGAACACGCCTGCTTCTCTGAACTTTGGGGCCGTTTCGTCCCAAAGCCTCTGGTCTGCAGCTCTCTGAAACCGAATTGGTGATGCCAGAGGGATCACAGCGAGATGTGCCGGAGAGCAAAAGCCGCTCCGCCTGCCGCTTCTGTACTGTGACTTCGCATGACCGACACCGAGATCGAGATCACCGCAGACCTGGTCCGCGACCTGCTGCAGGAGCAACATCCAGACCTTGCGGGGCTGGCCATCCGCGAGGTGGCGGGCGGCTGGGGCAACCAAATGTGGCGCCTCGGGGACGAGTTGGCCGTGCGCATGCAGCGCATGGACCCCACCCCGGAGTTCCAGCTCAAGGAGCGGCGGTGGCTACCTGTGCTGGCCCCGCGTCTGCCGCTCCCGGTGCCGACCCCGGTGCGGTTCGGCGAACCGTCAGAGCGCTTCCCCAAGCACTGGACCGTGATGACGTGGGTTCCCGGCGAGCCGCTGGACCACGGCTCGATCAGCCGCGGCGCCCACGCGGCCGACACACTGGCGGGCTTCCTCAGGGCGCTCCACGTGGAGGCGCCCGCCGAGGCGCCGATCAGCTCGGACTTCGGCGCTCACCCCAAGAAGTGCACGGACGGCTTCGACTACTTCTTTGAAGCCGTTGTCCCCGGCGGCATTGCCGACGAGGTCCGGGCCGTCTGGGACGATGCCGTTGCGGCCCCCGAGTGGGAGGGCCCGCCGGTATGGGTGCACGGTGACCTTCATCCCGCGAACGTCGTCGTCTCGGACGGAACGCTTTCGGGCATCGTCGACTTCGGTGCCATGTTCGCCGGCGATCCGGCGTGGGACCTCGCCGCCGCATGGGTGCTGCTACCCGCGGGCACGGCCTCACGGTTCTTCGACACGTATGCGCATGCAGACGAGGCGGCGATCCGGCGCGCCCGCGGGCTGGCTGCTATGAAGAGCCTCTTCCTAATGCTCATGGGGCAGAACGGAGATCGGGGCCTTCCCGGCGGCAAGCCGAACTGGGGACCTGCAGGCCGGGCGGCACTTGATCGTGTTTTGAAGGGCGTTTGATACAGGCATGGGGCGAGATGCCGCACTCAGGGGCTGTTAGGACGGACGTTCTGTGGCCGTGGAGAATCTGACGGCTTCTGGGATGTGCTGCCTTTCCGCCCCCGCGATGCGGGTGAAGTCGGGCATCCCAGGTCAACAGTCGAGTGTCGAGCGGTGATCAGGTCGGTGTGGGCGAGCTTCTGTTCAGCGCCGGCCAGGCTGACCTGGCCCACGGTGATGTCGGCGATCCGTCCGCCCTTGCAGGCCAGCAGGGTGGCGATCCTCGTCGCGGCGATCTGGGCGTCCTTGCGCGAGCTCGCTGGCCCGGCGGCGGCCAGCTTGGTGCAGACGCGCGAATCCGTCCGGGTCTCGAACCTCGGCCATCACCGAGGCGAGATACCGGTGCGTGCGGGTGAGCATCCACGGCAGAGCGGGACGGATGGCGTCTCCGCAGATCAGCATGAGCAGCCCGGAAGCCAGGTCTTCCCGGTCATGCGACGGTGAGGGTCCGCGCTCGCTCAGCCACCGCTGGGGGAGCTCCACCCAGGCGGCTCCGGACAAGTCCTCGGCCCCCGTGGCCATCCAGCGCTGCTGCCAGGTATCCCCGGGCTGGCTCGACAGCCAGTGCAGCAGCTTGGTCACTCCGCGGCGGCGTCCGGCTCGGGTGCCGTTCGCCGCCGGAAGGAACGGCGGCGCCGTCAGGCGGCGCAGCGTCTCCTCAGAAGACTGCCCGGTCTGGGGCCACCACCGTTCCGCGGTCCGGGCCGGAAACTGCTCCCGCAATCGACTGTTCCGCGCCTGGGCCTGCTCCGCGGTCGCGTTCGTGATCTCCGACGGCTTGCGCGTCGCGTGCTTGACGGCGGCCGTCATGACGAGCGCCCGAACAGGACGTCCAGCGACGCCGGGTCGTAGCCCGGTGCCGGCGGCGGAGGCGCCGGCTGGATGTTCTCGCGGGCACGGCGTGCGTGATGCGCCAGCACACCGGCCACGACCTCGTCTTTGTGCGGCGTCAGATATACCTCTGTGGCGGACAGATGGGCGTGGCCGAGCACCCACTGCACGTCGGACAGCTCAGCTTCGGGTCGCGCACCATGCGGGCGGCTGCGCTGTGCCGCAGGTCGTGGAGGGTCCAGTCGGCACCGATCGAGGCATTGACGCGTTCGAACATCCGGTGGGCGCCGTGGTAGGTCAGGGGTCGGATCGGGTCTCGCCGTGTCCACCACACCGGCTGGGTGCGGCCTCGCGGGACCTGGCCGTGTACCTCCTGCTGGTAGAGGCGCAGCCATACGAATGCGTCCGCTGACGCCGGCACCTGCTGGACCGCCCGCGAGCCCTTGCGCACCACGCTGATCAACTGCTGGCCGGGGTCGACGTCGCGCTGGCGCATGCCGATCAGTATTGATGTGGACATCTGCGAGTCACCCGATGGCCGTCACCAGGCTTTCCGTTGCTGTGGTTACGAAGAGCCTCCGGGAATCACGCCGAGCTGTCGCATCTGCGAGAAGACGTCGACGACCCCCCAGATCTCAGCGATTCGACCGCCTGCGAAGCGGAAGATGAAGATCTCGCTGTACCTGACGGACCTGCCGGTTGGCGGGAGGTCCCTGTACTCGCCCTGGTGGGTCCCGGTAACCGTGTTTCTGAAGACGACCTTGTCCCCCTCGGCGATCACATCCTCGACCGCAACGTGAAGGTCGGGGAACGCGCGAAGGAGCACCGCCCACACTTGCTTGAGTGCCTGCGCCCCCGTCGCACCCATCGGTACTGGCGCGTGGAACAGCACGTCCGGCGCGACGACCTCGTCGATAGTCTTCGAGATGAGCTCTGCATCGCCGGTGTTCACGGCGTCATGCAAGCGGCTGAACATCGTTTTGTTGCTTGTTGCTGAGGATGTTGACATGTGGCTCCTCCTCGGGGTGGCCTGAGTATTCAAGTGGTATCACTCCTCAGAGCGTAGGACTTGGCTGCCGGTGGACGGCAGACCATCCGGGACGGGTCGGCGTCTGACCACTGTGCGGTCGTGAGTGTTCCGGGCGGTTGGAACCGCCCGGAACACTCACGACGCCAGAACAGCACCGGGCTTACCTGGCGAGTTCGGCCGGTTCGTCCAGCCGCGTCAGCTTCCGCGGGTTTCGCACCACGTAGATCCGGGTGACCCGCCCGTTCTCCACCACGAGGCTCACCGCAGCCGGCTCGCCGTCGAACTCGATCCGGCCCGCAGGCGCGCCGTTGAGCCACACGGCCGTCGCATCGAACCCGGCCACCACCCGTTTCGCGCGCGCGAGCAACTTCGCCACTGGTTCGACCCCGTGGATCGGAGCCAGAGCGGCGGCCACTACCCCGCCACCGTCGGCGATCACGACCACGTCCGGCGCCATGACGTCCAGCAGTTCCTGCAACTGCCCGGTACGCAACGCGAACAGGAACCTCTCCACCACGGCCTGCTGCTCCGACCGGCTCACCCGCGCCCGTGGCCGCCGGGCCGCCACGTGCTCGCGTGACCGCCGCGCGATCTGCCGCACCGCGGCCGCGGACTTCCCGACGGCCTCGGCGATCTCGCCGTACGGCATCTCGAAGACCTCGCGGAGCACGAACACCGCCCGCTCGGTGGGCCCGAGCGTTTCGAGGACGGTCAGCATCGCGATCGAGACGCTCTCCGCGAGTTCGATGTCCTCGGCGACATCAGGACTGGTCAGCAGCGGCTCCGGCAGCCACTCGCCAACGTATTCCTCGCGGCTGCGCGAGAGCGTTCGCAGGCGGTTGAGCGCCTGCCGCGTGGCGATTCGAACGAGGTAGGCCCGCGGGTCACGCACCTGCGAGTGGTCGACGTCGGCCCACCGCAGCCACGACTCCTGCAGCACGTCCTCCGCGTCGGCCGCCGACCCGAGCATCTCGTAGGCGACCGTGAACAGCAGGCTGCGATGGGTGACGAACGGGTCGGCGGTCATGCCGTTGACGCCACGCCGGACTTCGCGGGACGCGTGGCCAGCGGAATCTCGCAGGCATCGGAGAAGCCCTGCGACGTGACCCCGTTCGCGATGTTGTTCCTGGTCGCCATGTTGACGAAGGCGATGTACGCGGTGAGCTCGGACACGTGCTCTTTGCCTGCTGCCGACCCACTGCGCTGTCAACAAACCAGCGTTAGTAGGGCACCGTGTCGCAAAAGGTCTCCGCCCAGGCAGAGGCGCCGTACTTGTTGGCCGCGCGCACCGTGACGCAGATCTCGTCACCGGAGTACGGACCCTTGATCGTGTAGCTGGTGCTGCCGGTTGAGTAGGTGGTGTCGACGTTCTTCTCGGTGAAGTTGCTGCCCGTGTTGGTGTAGTGGATGTCGTACCTGGTCGCTCGGGAGATCGCCGACCAGCTCACCTTGATTGGCATGTCGCACGCGCCAACACAGGAGTTGGTGTACGCAGCCTTGTAGCTCGTCATGGCGGGCGGCCGCGAGCCGGAGGACGAGCCACCGGAGCCGGACGAATCTCCGCCGTCCGCGCCCGAAGAGCCAGAGGACCCCGTAGAGCCGGACACGCCGCTGGTACCGGTGCCGCCGCTGGTGCCGGACCCGCCGCCGGTGCCGCTGCCGCCGCTGTCGGGGCCGCTGTCGCCAGCGGATGAACTGCCGTCGCTCTTCCGGGCGTTCGGCATATCCGGCCCGCCCTCGTCACCCTTCCCCTTCTCGCCGCCCTCGCCCTTGCCGTCGCCCCCGTCCTTCCCGTTTCCTCCCTTGGAAGGTGAACTACTGGGCGCGCTCGGTGAGTTGCTGCCACCAGGAGTGGCACTCGCGCTGCTGCCCGGTGACTGGGCGTGCGTTCCGTCCCCGCCGCCGCCCCCGAAGGGCTGGAGCAGGACGACCGTGCCGCCGCCGACGGTGACGACGGCAACGATGGGCAGAACGATGAGCCTGCGGCGTCGGCGGGGCCGCCGTTCGTGCTCCCGCCGTCGCGTCGTGGTGTCGTTGTCCGCCGGGACGACTTCGGGTGGCCCGCTCTTCGGCCGCAGCCCGATGGTCGCCAGGTCCACGGGCTCCTCCCGCAGCGGCGCCGCCTCGGCGTCGAGCAGCCGTGCGGACTGCTGCGCGAGGTGCGCGACAACGCCGGCAGGCAGCCAGGCGCCGCGCGCGGCGCGGGGACGCGGCCGTTCGGGGTCCTCCAACAGTTCGTCGACGTCAGGCCGTTGGTCGATTCCCTTCGTCAGACACCGGGCGATGAGCGCCCGCAGCGCGGCGTCCTCGACACGCGTCAGGTCGGGCTCGCCCTCCACGATCTGGAACATCACCGCGTGCTGATTGCTTGCCCGCTGCCCGAACGGCAGCTGCCCGGTCGCCGCATACGTCAGCACGCACCCGAGGGTGAACACGTCGCTCTTGACCCCCACGCGCTGCCCGCGCACCTGCTCCGGCGACATGAACCCGGGAGAGCCGATGGCCATACCCGTACTGGTCAACAAGGACTCGACGGACGTCTCGAGCGCCCGCGCGATCCCGAAGTCGATGACCTTCGTGCCGTCCACGGTGAGCATCACGTTGGACGGCTTCAGGTCGCGGTGCACGATCCCGGCGCCGTGAATGTCCTTGAGTGCCTTCAGCAACCCGTCGGCGAGGGCGTGCAGGGACGCGGCCGGCAACGGCCCGTACAGCCGCACGACTTGCTCAAGCGAGAGCCCGGGAACGTACCCCGTGGCGACCCACGGCGGTTCGTCGCCCGGACCCGCGTCGAGCACCGGCGCCGTGTACCGCTCGCCGACCCTCCGCGCCGCCTCGATCTCCCGCCGGAACCGCGCCCTGAACTGCTCGTCGGACACGTGCTCTTCGTGCACCACCTTCACGGCTACGGTCCGCCCGCTGTCCGACCGCGCGAGGAACACCCGCCCCATGCCACCGGCACCAAGCCGCCCGAGCAGCAGATACGGCCCGATGCGCGCGGGGTCGCTCACCGCGAGCGGCTTGATACCCCCGTCGACGCTGTCGTCCCGCTCGTCGCGTCCGTCCCCGTTCGTACCGCTCATGATGGTGCGACTCCCCCGCTCTTCCCGTCTGGTCAACGGCGTAACTCGAATGAGAGTAGACGTTGTTGATGTACCCGGTGAAGTTGAGGGACGCGTTGTACGAGCGGACGGTTCTAAGCGGCATCAGCGAAGCGCACTACTGATCATTTCGCCTCCCCCAGGTCGGCGCCTTAACGCCCCAAATGATCAGTAATTGACTTCGACCAACCCGCTTATTTTGATCCGAAACGCTTTGGGTTCGAGCCGTTACGCAAGGCCCGGAGTGTCACGAACGCCTTGCCGAAGTCCGCGCAGCCGGGTGCGACGAAGGCGATGCAGGAGATCTACAGCGCCGAGGACCGCGCGCACGCGGAGAAGGCGATCAGAGCGTTCACGAAGACCTACGGGACGAAGTGCCCCAAGGCCGTCGCTGAGATCACCGACGATGCGGAGGAGCTGCTGGCGTTCTACGACTTCCCGGCCGAGCACTGGATCCACCTGCGGACCACGAACCCCATCGAGTCGACCTTCTCGACCGTGAAGCTTCGAACCAAGGTCACCCGCGGTGCGGGCAGCCCGGCTGCTGCCCTGGCGATGGTGTTCAATCCGGTCGAGTCCGCCCAGGAACGCTGGCGGGCGATCACCGGGGCCCACCTGGTCGCGCTGGTCCGCTCCGGCGCAAGGTTCGAGAACGGCGCTCTGGTCGAACGCACGGAGGAGGCCACCGCAGCCTGATCACACATCACCCGATCCGCAACTCTTGACAATTGCTCGATCACACTTCACCGGTGGCACTTCATCGACCTCCAGTACGTCCGCCACCACCGCCACCGCTGGATGGGCAACGACCTGGCTCCTCACGGGAGTTGGGACCTGGACTTCTCCTCCAGAGACGACGGCTCCCCCAACGTCGAACCCGTCGGCCCCAGCCACCCCGCCTCAGAGCCCATCTTCAACGGCGCCGAAGGCATTACCGACCCCAACGCCACCCAGCCCCCCGCGTCCGACTTCACCACCGGTGAAAACAGCGACCCCCAAGCCCGCCCCCGCCACTGCGACCGCGCCACCGACTGGCTCTGGTACCTCGAAGACGGCTGCGCCGCCTGGGTCGCCCACCACGGCTGGCACCAGCCCTACTGGAAGAAGCTCCCCACCGGTTACTGGGTCGTAGGCATCAACCACGACCACTGCACGTCCGCCCCGGACAAGCCGTCCGGCTACGACTTTCGTAACGCCTGTGACATGCACGACTACGGCTACGGCCTCATCGGCAATACCTACAAGGGCTACAAGTACTACCTCGACCGCTCCAAGAAATCGAACGTAGACAACGCCTTCCACACCACCCTCGCCGACTACACCTGCAGCGCCTACCGGTTCAAGAGCCTCTGCCGCTCCGTCGCCTACACCTACCTCCAGACAATGAAGCGTGACGGCAACCCGAAGAACGGCGCCAACGCCACCTGAACCACCCTCTGAACGCCAGCCCGGGGAGCGTCCCCGTCGCCCCCGGGCTGGCCCCTTTTATGCCCTCAACCAGGAGCACCCGCTTTGAGAAGACCCATATGGGCTGCCGTCCTCGCCGCAGCCGTCACCAGCCTCAGTCTCGCCGCCACACCCGCCGCAGCCGACGGCCTCGACCCCACCGGCGACGTCGACCCCGTCTCCTCCGCCACCTACAAGAAAAGCAAGCCGGTAGCCCATCATCGCCGCCAACATGAACCTGGGCGGCGGACGCTACACCTCCGCCTGCGACGCCGACCCCCGCGCCGCCGGCTCGTCGCGGCGTGAGAGGCGCCGGCGCTGGTGGCTCAGCCGGCCCCCGGCCGCCGCCACAGGTCGATGGGTACATGCCGCACCGCCCGCCCCGCCTCGTCGAGGATCCAGCCCATGCGCTTGGGATTGCCGAGCGTGAGGGAGCGGTCGGTCACAGCGATCTCCGGGAAGCGCTCGGCGATGTACGACTCCAGGCGCAGCACGTCGGGGGTGGAGCGTACCCAGCCGTTGACCACCAGGTTGTGGTTCGAGGTGGTCGCCGCGCACATCCGCACCTCCGGCAGCGCGGCCAGTGCGGGGCCGACCCGGGCCAGCGCGTCGGAGGGCACGTTCGCGTGGAAGGTGGCGAACACCGGATACGGCGAGTAGGTGTGGGCCACCTCGCAGCGCGGCAGCGCGGCCCCCGTGCGCACCATCCACGCCACCCGGCGCCGCACCGTCGACTCACTCATTCCCGTACGTCGGGCCAATTCGCCGTATCCGGCGCGCCCGTCGGCGCCGAGTGCGAGCAGCAGCTCCCGGTCGGCCTCGGCCGGTGCGGGATCGACGTCACCCACCGCGGGGGGCGCCCCGGAGCGGACCGCCTCGCGCTGGTCGCGGCTGATGGCGCGAATGTCCCAGCGGGAGCCCTCGGTGAAGAACCGGGTGACGATCCGGCTGTGTGTGGCACGCACCCCGGGCAGTCTCCCGAGGACCTCGGTGTGCAGCCGGGAGAGGTCAGCCAGCGAGTCCACCATGACGTTGAGGGACAGGTCGTGGTGGCCCGCTGTGTGCTCGATGCTGGCGATCTGCGGTTGCTCGGCAAGCGCGGCCGAGATCGCTGGGATGCGGCCGGGTTCGCAGTCCACGCCGACGATGGCGACACAATGGTGGTGGTTGACGAAGGCTCCGCCGTACGCGGTCACCCAGACCAGACCCTGGGCGCGCAGCCGCTCCCAGCGCCGCGCCGCCGTCACCGGGCTGACTTCGATGGCCCTTCCTACCCGCGCCCAGGACGCGCGGGGCGCGGTCTGGAGCGCATTGACCAGGGACAGATCCAGCTCGTCCAGCAAGCCAGTGGCGGAATCGGTCACTGTGGCATCTCTCCTGAATGAATTACGCAGAAATCCATGGGGTGCACTCCAGGAGTTTCAAGCTCCTTGTGTGATTTGGCAACGGCCGCCGGCCGTCCGCCGCGGTGGCTGTCCGTCTCTCGGCAGCCGACCACCGACTCGCGACATGTCTCGGAGTTCGCCATGCGCCTTCCGTGGTTGCTGACCGCCGTGCCTGTAGTGGCCCTGCTGTCAGCTGTCTGGCTGCCTTTCGTCAACGGACCGCACTTGTGGTTCGGCATGCCGTCCCTGCTGGTCTGGTCCATCGTCTGGGTCCTCGCCCTGACCCCCGCCCTCGCCTTCGTCGAGCGGCGCCGCACTGCGCTCGCTGCCGGCCGCCAAAACCTCCAGGAGGAGCGCCGATGAGCACCGTCCTTGTCGTCTGCGTCGTCGGCATAGTCGTCATCGGCCTACTCGGCATGATGGGCCGTCGCAAGCCCGCCGCGAATCTTGAGGAGTGGAGCGTCGGAGGCCGTAACTTCGGCGCCCTGACCACCTGGTTCCTGCAGGCTGGGGAGATCTACACGACCTTCACGTTCCTGGGCCTCGCGGGCCTCGCCTTCAGCTCCGGTGTCGCGGTCGTCTACGCCCTGCCGTACCTGCCCATCGCCTACGTCGGCCTATACGTCGTCAGTCCGATCGTGTGGCGCATCGGGCGCGAACGCGGCCATGTCACGCAAGGTGACTTCTTCGCCGATCGCTACCGCAGCCCCCTGCTCGGCACCGTTACCGCTGTCTTCGGCGTGCTCTTCCTGCTGCCCTATCTGCAACTGCAGATCACCGGACTCGGCCTGGTCGTCGAACTCGCCACCGGCAAGGACAACGTCGGCACCCCCGCGATGATCCTCGCCTCGGTGCTCATCGTTGCCTTCGTGTTGTGGTCCGGCATCCACGGTGTCGCGAGGACCGCGTACTTCAAGGACGCCCTGATGTTGGTCGTCCTGATCGTCCTGCTCGTCGCTGTCCCCGCCCACTTTCATGGCGGGCTCGGCAGCCTCGGCGGTGAACTGCGCGCCCACCACAGTGAGTTGCTCAGTGTCCCGCACAGTGGCCCGCACGGCACCGTCTGGTTCTTCACCGCGATGCTGACCAGTCTGTTCAGCGTGCTGTTCATGACGATGCCTCACGGCTGGCCCGCGGTCATGGCCGCCGACTCCGAGCGCGCCCTGCGTAAGAACAGCATCTGGATGCCCGTCTACGGCGCTACCCAGGCCATCCCGATCATCGTAGGCTTTGTCGCGATCACCGCGCTCTCGGCTCCCGTGAACGGGAACAACGGAGTCCTGCTCACCCTGGTCTCCCAGGCACTGCCCGCTTGGCTCGTGGGCGTCGTGGCCGTCGCAGCGGCCGCCACTGCCATGGTCCCGGCCGCCGCCATCGTGCTCGGCATGTCGACCATGGTGGCCCGCAATGTGCTGCGCGTACAGGACCGCCGTCGCGCGCTCATCGTCAACCACACCACTGTGGTGGCCGGTGTCGGGGTCGCCCTCGTCCTGGGTATCGCCCGGCCTGATGCTCTCGCCAACCTGCTCCTGCTCACCTACAGCGGCCTCGCCCAGATGGCCCCGGCGACGGCCGCCGCCCTGACCAGGCGTCCGTTGCTACGCGCACCGTCGGCGGGGGCGGGCATCGTCGCCGGCGAGACCGTCCTCATCTGGCTGACCTTCGGCGGCATCTACGACGGTCCGGTCAGCCACGGTCTCATCTCCCTGGCGGTCAACGTCCTGGTGGCAGTGGTGACCGAGGCGGTCTCGCGCCTGCGGAGCAGCCGTGCCGCCGAGGAGGAGCGGGAGGCCCCGGCGCCGGCCCCGACACCCGCGCGCTGACCTTGCAGTCCCTTCCCGAAGACACACCGTCACCAGCGACCGTCCGCCGGACGTCGCCACACCACCGCACCGCCCCCTCGTTCCCGTCCGGCCGCAGTCCTCGTAGACATGTCCAGCCGCACGGGAACAAGAAACAAGAAGGAGACCGAACGTATGACCGCCGCGACCAACAGGCAGCACGGCCCCGTCGCCCCTCCCACGCCTGTTCGCATCGTCCGGGCCCGCCGCATCACCACCCTGGACGGCGAGGCCGACACCCAGGTCCTCGCCACCGTCGGCGAGCGGATCGCCGCAGTCGGCGAGGCAGCCGAGGCGTACACGGCACTGCCGGGCGCCGAGACCGTCGATCTGGGCGACGCCCACCTGGTGCCCGGCTTCCACGACGCGCACTGCCACCCCATAGAGGTGGCCAACGCCGCTCTCCGCCTCGACCTGGGCGCGGGCGCCGGAACCCCCCGGGAGCGGCTCGCGGCGCGAGTGGCCGCCACCGAGCCGGGCCGATGGATCGTCGCCCAGGGCTACAACCCCGCCACCGACCCCGACGGCCGCCTCGACCGAACCGCGCTCGACGCGATCACCACCCGCCACCCGGTCCTGGTGATCCACTTCTCGTTTCACATGGCGGTCGCCGGTTCCGCGGCCCTGATGCTGACTGGTCTGCACGACGGCAGCGGCCCCCAGACCGGCGGCGACCTGGGCCGCGACACGACGGGCCGACTGGACGGCTGGCTCTACGAGCGGACCTGGTTCGACCAGCTCTACCGCGCCTCCGGCGAACCCGCCCTGCTACCTCAGGAAGCGCCCGAGGCCCTGCTCGAACCGCTGGCCGACGTCTTCACCGCCTACCACGCGGCCGGCGTCACCTCCGTCTGCGACGCCGTGACCACCCCGGCCGCACTGCGCACGTATCAGCACATGCGCGAGCGCGGCCGCCTGACGATGCGGGTGGGCGCCCTCCTGTGGCATCGCTACGTGGACGCCCTGCGCCACGCGGGCCTGCACGCCGGATTCGGCGACGAGTGGCTGCGCATCGTCGGCGCCAAGATCATCATGGATGGCGCGCTGGCCGGGGGCACCTGCCTGTGCCGCGACCCCTACCCGGCCGAGACCGGTTCCGACAACGGAATCCAGCTCCTGGACGAGGCCGAGCTCGCCGACGCAGTTCTCGCCCTGCACGCGGCAGGCCTGCGCGTTGGCGTGCATGCCAACGGCGACCTGGCCGTCTCCCACGTCCTCGACGCCATCGAGGCGGCCCGCGCCGCCCACCCCGAGCAGCGGATCAACCACCGCATCGAGCACTGCTCCCTCGTCGACGACAAGCTGGTCCAGCGGATCCGCGCCGCAGAGGTCACCCCTGTGCCGTTCGGCGCATTCGTCCACGGGCACGGCTCCAAACTGCGCCGCTACTACGGTGACGCGCGCGCCGCACGGGTCAGTGACCACCGCTCCTTTCTGGACGCCGGCGTCGTCGTCGCGGGCTCGTCCGACCACCCGGCAGGTCCCCTTGAGCCGCTGCTCGCCCTCCAGACGATGGTGACCCGACGCACCAGCGAGGGCGATGTCCTCGGATCCGACCGGGCCCTGACGGTCCGTGAGGCTCTAGGCGTCTACACCGTCGGCTCCGCGCGCGCCACAGGCGAGTCCCACCTCAAGGGCCGCATCGCTCCCGGATACCTGGCTGACTTCACCGTGCTCGGCCAGGACCTGTTCACCACCGCCCCCGACGCCCTCGCGGCCGTTCCGGTGCGCGCCACGTGGGTGGGCGCCCGTCAGGTCTGGTCGAACGGCGCCGGGTGAGCGCCACGGTGGCGCGCGGGACGGGGCGGGCAACGTGTATCACAGCCGTTTCTGGGCTGCGGCGCGCTTGTTCTTGCCGGAGAAGATCCCTGCCGACCGGAGGGCTCTCTTCGCCTTCTTCAGTGCGGGGGCGAGGGCGCGTATGACCTTCTGCTGGAGCTCGGGGCCTATGCGCGCGCCTCCCTGACGGCCGCCGGTCGGCTCCCCGTCAGCGCCCAACGTGGTCTTCCAGCAAACCGGGCGGGGCTTCGTCGTCTCACGCGCTCTCGCACAGGTCTCACCGACTGTGCGGAGTTCCCCAGACCATGAGGCCCTGACCTGGCATGAAGTGCTCGTCCTGGATCGGCCGGACGGCCCTGGAGAGTCGCAATGACCTGTGCCATGAAGTACCAAGAGAGGGGCCCAAGACCAGGATCGGTGCGTCTTCTGGCCCGTCAAAGCGCTACTGCAGGGTTTCAGTCGTCGTCTCACTCACCCACTCACGCTCGCATATCTCACCTTTTCCCGAGGGAGGGGTCAGGACACTGGACCTCACCGCCTTGGGCGCTACGCCGCTCATGCGCATCGACAGTGAAGAGAACCACGTGGGCTGTCACCTGGTCGCCCAAGGTCACCTTCAAGGCCTTGCGCAGGGTCAGCCTCGACCCCGCCGCCATCACCCGCATCGCCCGCGCCGCCCTCGTCCTGCTCCAGCTCGAACACGGCCGTACCACCTGAACGACCACAAACTGCCACAAGACGTTACCGAGAAGGGTTCACTGGGAGCCAGCTGGTCCTTCGCCATCGGCGCCAACCGGCTGCGCGGCCACGCCAGTCACCTCCGGCACCAGAGCTGGGTGTACATCGACAACAACCCGCAGTACAGCAAGGACACCTACCGGGAGGCCACCGGCGCGCCCCGGGCCGAGCTCACGAGCGCCCCCGGTTCGGTGACCAGACGCTTGCTGGGGCCGCTCCTTCGTTCCCTCAACGTGCAGAGCCTGTACGAGATGGCTCTGACTGACGCCGTCTGACCCCGCGTGGTGCCCGCCCGGTGCTGCCGCGCCAGCACCGCGTGCTGGACCTCCGCAGAGCGCCGGCCAAACTGCATTTGTGCGGCCGGTTCCCACTTGTACATCTGCCGGTCGCGGCCGAGCACAATGAGCTCGGCCGCGACGATCCGCACGGTGGCCGGCGGCACGTCCAGGTTGGCGATCGCAGAGCCTTGGCCTAATCAAACACCTCTGCCGGGACGAAACGCTCCTCAGAGTCGTCACGGCCTTCGGGTACCGAGCCCTCGCAGAACAGAGATCGATGCGATGCCCCAAGCATGGCCGGCCACGGCGCAGGCGATGCCACGGGTGGGCGCGGCTGTAGCGTACTGGTGGAGAAGCAGTATTCCGGGGGTGCGCGATTTGGTGGCCCGAGCGGCGGAGTGCGCTGAGTCGGGACGGGCCGGCAGAGGTGTCAGAAGGTCGGACCGACGTGTACGGCCGAGAGGGTACAGCTCGGAATCACTCTGCGGCTCCTGCGTATCGTGCGCTCAGTGCGGTGTTGCCGCACTTGCCTTCGGGCGCTCGGGCAGCATGGCCCCCGTGGTGCGGCGCTCGGGCCGCCAGGTGGACACCAGTGCGGCGGCCAGCAGGAGTTCGGCGATGTCCCCGCCGTAGTACATGATCTCCGCGCTTTGCTGGACCTGTTCGATGGGGGCGTGGATGTCGACGAAGAACCCGCCGTACATGGCCTGGGCGATCAGGGCGTGCGCGGCGATCGCGATGCCCAGGTAGACCAGGCGGGCCCGCACGCCGGGCCGGTTGGGCGCGGGGTCGGGGCCGGCGATGACGTAGGCGAACAGGCACCCGGACGCCAGGAAGTGCACGTCCATCAGCCAGTGCCCCGCGGGGTGGGCCATGGCGGTGTTGTACAGCGGCGTGAAGTACAGCACCCCTAGAGTGCCGGTGCTCAGCAACAGGGCGACCGCGGGGTGGGCCAGCACCCGGGCGGGCAGGCTGTGCAGCACTGCCGTCACCCGCCGGGCGCGGGCGGGCGGCAGGGTGCGCAGGAGGAGGGTGACCGGCGCGGCCAGCACCAGCGCCAGCGGCGTGTACATGCCGATGAGCATGTGCTGGGCCATGTGCCCGCGGAAGTCGGTGTGCGCGGCCGGCCCCAGCGGCGGCAGCAGCGCGACGCCGAGAAGGGCCAGTCCGGCGAGGAACGACGTCGACCGCCAGGCGTTCCAGCCCTGCGCGGAGTTGCGGCGTCGGGCCCGGCCCGCCGCGAGCAAGTAGCCGCCGGCCGCGGAGAGCAGGACCAGCACCGTCACTATCGCCCCGAGGAGGCCGTCACCGCCATCGCCGTGGTGCCCCACGGGGTGCATACCGTCCATCAGGCGCGGCCCCCGGTCCGCTCGGCGCCGCGCGGAGTGGTCGGGTCGAAAGGCCGACCGCTGCGCTGGAGCAGATAGCCGCCGATCAGGAGCAGACCGCCCAGGACGAGGAAGCCGGCGTCCCACCATGCCTGGTAGGGGCCGCCGTGGACGTGGTGGATGCCTAGGATCTGGTGGTCCAGCAGGCCCTCGACCAGGTTGAACAGGCCCCAGCCGGCCAGGATCCAGCCCCACAGGACCCGAGAGGTCCACACCGCGCGCCGGTTGTGGGTGACCCGGGAGTACAAGACGGCCAGGCCCGTCAGAACGGCGATCCAGCACACGGCGTGGAAGATGCCGTCCCAGACGGTGTTCATCTCCAGCCCGGACACCGTGTGCGGGTTGTAGTACTTCACGCCGATGTGGTCGTGGTTGGTGCTGGTGAGCATGTGGTGCCACTGGAGGAGCTGGTGCAGCAGGATGCCGTCGACGAACCCGCCGAGCCCCACCCCGAGGATGATTCCCGGCAGCTGGAGACTGTTCGGCGCCGCCGTAGCCGCCCGGGCTGTGCCCGTCGTGGTGACCATCACCTGTTCTCCGTCCCTCGACATTGCACGCAGACCTTCCGGACACGGTTTCCCGCCCGGCCCGCCCCAATCACCCACTCGCGCGATGTTTCGGCCGTTTCGCCTACGTCCAGGCGGCCTGACCACCCGGCCGGTCCACCCGGCACTGGTGCGCGATGCCGGCGGCGTGGACATCGAGGTGCTGGTCGTGCCGGACTGCCCGAACGAGAAGACCGCCGTCGACCGGCTGCGCCACGCTCTGACTGAGGTGGGGCTGGGCGGTGTCGGCTTCACCACGCGGGTCATCGCCGACCAGGCCGAGGCGGAGCGGTGCGGCTACGCCCATGCCTCGCCCGGGTGGTGACCAACGCTGGGCTTGTGGGCGGTGTATCGAGATGGCCTCGGAGGGGGCCCATCGTCGCAATACAACAACCATCCGAGCAGCTCTTCGCTTCTGAAGCCCGTGATTCCGCACTGGGGTGCCGTCATTCGTCATCGTCCGGGTGAGAGTTCGCCGACGTCAAGCTCTGGAAGTGGGCGCACGCGTCTGCTTTCGCGGCCGCTTCTCCACCATGTCCCGCCGCTACTCGATCGTCTTCGGCGCGCTGCGCGCCGAACAGGCCCCCCAGCCGGCCTTCCCGTGCCTGACCTGGACGCCGCCCTCGTCGGCGGCCGCTGGGCGTGCCTCGGCACCGACTACAGCCCCACGCCGCAATTCTCACTACCCTCTGGCACCGCCAGGAACTGGAGCAGCAGTTCGCAGCGGAAGGGGGCGCACAGGGCCACTTGGCTCTCGCACTGGCTGTGGCTGCTGCCTCCACCAGGCCCTGCACCGGCCAGGTGGCCAGCCGGAGGCGTAGTCGGGCTGCGCGATGTCCTCAGGTGTGAAGCGCCAGCTGCGTGTACAAGCGTGGGTGGTGTGTAATCACGGGACGTGCGCGGCGTTGGACGAGGGGAGATTTTGGTGGACGAGCTGCAACCCGCTGATCCGCGACAGGTAGGGCGGTACCGGATCACCGGGCGGCTGGGCGCCGGGGGGATGGGCTGTGTATACCTGGGGCATTCGCCTAGCGGGCGGCTGGTAGCGGTGAAGGTGGTGCGGACGGAACTTGCCCAGGACCCTGGCTTCCGCCGCAGGTTTGCCCGCGAGGTGTCGGCGGCCCGGAGGGTCACCGGCTTCTTCACAGCCGCCGTGGTCGACGCCGCCCCCGACAGCTCGACCCCATGGCTCGCCACCGCCTACGTACCCGGCATGCCGCTGGACGAGGCCGTCGCAGCGCACGGCCCCTGGCCGGTGGACTCGGTGCGGGCGCTGGGCGCGGGCCTGGCCGAGGCACTGGAAGCCGTCCACGCGGCCGACCTGGTCCACCGGGATCTCAAGCCCTCGAACATCCTCATCGCGCCGGACGGCCCGCGGGTGGTCGACTTCGGAATCTCCGTAGCGGCCGAGGACACCGCGCTCACCCGCACCGGAATGATCGTGGGCACCCCCGGCTTCATGGCCCCCGAACAGCTCACCGGCAACCCCGTCACGCCGGCCACCGACGTGTTCGCCCTCGGCGCAGTACTGACCTACGCAGCCACAGGCACAGGTCCCTTCGGCGCCGGCTCAGCACAGGCGCTCAACTTCCGTATCGCATACGAGGAACCGGACCTCACCGAACTGCCGTCGCCGGGCCTGGAGATCATCACGCGCTGCCTGGCAAAGAACCCTGAACAACGCCCGACAGTGACCGCGCTCATCGAGGAACTCGCTCTGGTACCCACCGAGCACCACCCGCCTGCCGATGTCACCTCCCAGACTGCCACCTGGATACCCACCCCGGTCGCCCGGGCGCTCCCCATCACGGTCACCGCCCCCGCCTCGATGGCCCCAACCAGCCAGCCACAACCCGCCTCCGCTCCGCCGCCCGTTACCGTGAAGGCCCCGGCTACTCCGGCCACACCGGCCGCGACTGCACTCCCCCCAGCACGCCCCCGCACCGCTCTCCCCTTCTGGATTGCCATCGCGGCCCTGGCACTCGCCATGGTCTTGCCCGCCATGGATGGAGAAGCCGCTCTGACCCACCTGGCCGATGACTCCTGGCCATTCGCCTTGGCCGCTGCGCTCAGTGCCAGCACCTGCGCGACAGCGGTGTACATGTCGCGCCGCACCCCCGTTGCTCCCGTGCCGCGCTGGCCCCGCCAGCTGCACACTGTCACCACCATCATCAGCACCGGGCTGATCGTATGGATGGTCACTACCCTGAACGCCGAGGGGCAGCTCGATATCCTCGGCCCCGGTGCATACGTCTATATCTTCGGGTGCGCGGTGCTGATCTACAGCCTCTTCCGGTTCCCTGCACCGGCAGAATGAGTTCTGGCTCAACTCCTGGGTTCTGCCGCCGATTCAGAGGATGTCCGGCTTGGGCATATTGCCCTTTATTTCACGATAGACACCTCGCCGGGTGAGTGTGGCCTCGTCCGTCTTGCGCTTGGCGAGGTTGTCGATCGATGCGACGCGGATACCGCCGACGGCACCGGCTGTCCACAGGTCAACTCATGTCCACAGCGCATTTGGTCCGCTTCGGTACGTGGTGGAACGATCACAGCGAGACCCACTACGGGGGGCAGGGCGCAGGACGACACCCACACCGATCGAGGGCTGGAGGCTGCTCTGGCGCCGGCCGAACTCTCCGGTGTCCTGGCCGCCGCTTGGGACGCCTTCGACCTGGTCGAGCGCGTGGCCGACGCAGTCACATGGGACGGCGGCGGGGACGAGCTGGGGGCGATGATCGCCGCTCAGGCCTGTTCGGCAGGCCGCCGGTTGCTGCCCCTGCCCGAGCAGCCGGGCCCGCGACCAGGCCCAGCTCGCCGCCGAGACCCGCAGGTTCTTCCACCGCCGCCAACGCCAGCCCCACATCGTCCGCGGCTGCTTCGGCGGCCCCCACGTCCCCTGCGCCCTCGAAGAGAACCATTTGAGTTTCTGATCAATACATGGGCACCGTGCGGCGGCTCTCGGCGTCGAAGAAAGCAACGCGGATGAACTCCGACGGCAGTTCGGTGAAGACGCGGGCCCCTCAGGGAAATTGCGCTCCGGGAATGGCCGATACCGCGCCGTATACGCATTGCCTCTGTCGCGTTCACGCACCTCACGAACCCGCCGCGCAGAGCGCCCACCGGGCAATCCGCCGCGCATTCCACGCGCCCGCAACCTGCGAGGAGTCGCGGCACGAGTGACGTGCGGGACGCGTGTCTGGCCGATATCGCAGGCTGGTCGGGCGTTCACCGGAATGGGTAGCATGCCCCTTTGTGACTACGCCGTTACCCATGCCCAGCAGCGCCCGGACTGCCGCCGAGTTCGTCGCCCTGCTGCGTACCGCGAAAAACCGGTCCGGCCTCTCTTACCGGGCATTGGAGCGCAAGGCTCGAAAGGTAGGCGACCACTTGCCGGTGAGCACCCTGGCGAGCGCGCTCAGCCGGGGATCGCTACCGAGAGCGGACGTGGTGGCGGCACTGGTCCGGGCGTGCGGCGGTGACCCGGCGACGGTGAAGGAATGGGTCGAGGTGCGTGCGACGCTGGCCCAGCGGGAGAGCTCTGCACGAGCGGAGGACATGCCCTGGTCATCCCAGGGGCTGCCGGGCCTCGCCACCGGGCGCGGTGACGAGGATGACGGCGGGGGGACCGGCCGGCAGCTCGTGCCCTGCCTGCTGCCGGCGGACCAGTCCCTGTTCGTGGGTCGGCAGGACGAGTTGAGCACGGCATGTCGGGTGCTGGACCGGGAGGGACCGGGGCCGGTGATCCTGTTGGTCACCGGCCCTGCCGGTGTCGGCAAGACGGCCTTCGCCGTACGCGTGGGGCACCTGCTGGCCTCACGCTTCCCGGACGGCCAGCTGTACGTGGACCTGCGGGGGTTCGATGACGAACCGGCCGAGCCGTTCACGGTCCTGGGGGCGTTCCTCCGCGCGCTCGGCGTACGCGGAGGCGCCGTGCCCCCAGAAATGACCAGCCGCATCCATCTCTACCGCACCCTGCTGGCCCAGCGACAGACGCTGATCGTCCTGGACAACGCGGCCGATGCCCGGCAGGTGAGCGACCTCCTTCCCAACGGCGCACGATGCGCCGCCGTCGTCACCAGCCGGACCACGCTGGCCGACATGAGCGGGCACCGGCTTCCCCTCGGCGTACTCGACTCCGCGACAGGACTGGCCCTTCTGCGCGAGATGCTGGGCCCCGACCGGACCGCCGCGGAGTCCGGCTCGGCGCGCTCCATCGTCGAAACCTGCGGCGGGCTTCCCCTCGCGGTATGGGTCGCCGGGGCCCGCCTGGCCGCGCGGCCGCACTGGCCGCTGGAAAAGGTCGCCCGGGCGCTCGCCGACGAGCAGCGCAAGCTCGACGAGCTGGCCGTCGGGCACATCGCCGTAAGGGCGAGCCTCGAACTGACCTACCGGGGAATGGCCCCGACGACACAGCACGCGCTGCGCCTGCTCTCGCTGCTGCCCATGGCCGACTTCGGTGCCTGGGCCCTGGCCGCCTTACTGGGCGTGGGCCTGTCCGAAGCGGAGAACGTTCTCGATGACCTGGTGGAGGTACATCTCGTCAGGGTCCGGGCCGTCGGCGCGACGGGGTTCCGCTATCAACTGCACGACCTGGTGCGGGTGCTCGGCCGCGAGCGGGCCCGGAGCGAGGTCGGCCAGCAGGAGCACGCCACGGCCCTCACCCGGCTCCTCGGCATGAGCCTCCACCTCGCCGACCTCGCCGCGGACACGCTCAGCGTCGACTTCCAAGGCGTCTCCCAGACCGATCTGGTCTCCTGGCAGCTCTCCTCCACGGACACGGACCAGCTCCTCGTCACTCCCCTGGCCTGGTTCACCGAGGAACGCCAGTTCCTCATCAGCGTGGCGGACCAGGCGCTGGACAGAGCGGACATCGCACCGGCGGCCGGGCTGGCCACCGCGTTGACGACGCTCTTCCAGGTCGGCAGTCACTTCGACGACTGGGAGCGGCTGCAGGAGCGGTCGTTGAAGGCGGCGCTGCACGTCGGCGACAAGCGCAGCGCCTCTCAGCTCCACCGCTGCCTCGGCGAACTCACCACCATTCTCGATCGCTATCCGGAGGCGCTGGCCCACTTCGAGCAGGCCCTGCTTCTGGCCGAGGGGCTGGGGCCGTCGTACCGGGCCAGTGCCACGGCCGGGCTCGCGTACGTGCACCGGCTCCTCGGCCAGTACGCCGCGGCCGTGCTGCGGTTCGAAGAGGCCGCCGAACTGGCCCGGGCAGCCGGCAACGTCAACTGTCTCGTGTACGCGACCAACGGCATCGGCGTCATCGACCTCGAGCATGGCCGTGTCGAGGCGGCCATGGAGCGCTTCACGGAGTGTCTGCGGGTGAGCCGGAGCGAGAGCTATCGGCCCGGCGAGGCACAGGCCCTGCGGTGTCTGGGGCAGAGCCATCGCGCCCTCGGCGCGTACGCCCCTGCCGCCGACTCCTTCCGGCTGGCCGCCGCGATCAGTGAGGACCTCGGCGACCGGCTCGGCGCCACCCACGCGACCTGCTGGCTCGGGGACGTCCTGGTGCGCCAGGGTGCCCCTCGCGAAGGCCGCCGGCTGCTGGCCCGGAGTCTGTGGACGTATCGCGAATTCGGCAACCTGTGGGGTGAGGCGGCCACGCTGTACGCGCTGGCGGAGGCTCAGCTGTCGGTCGGCCGTCCGGAGCAGGCCCGTCGACGTGCCGAGGCCGCCGTCGGGCTGTGGCGGCACATCGGCGCCCGGGCGTGGCTGGCCACCGGCCTCGAAACCCTGGCGAAGGCCCATACGCTGGCCGGTGACCATGTGGCCGCGGCTCAGGCTCGCGACGCGGCGGCGGCGGCGCGGACGACCCAGGGCGGCTCGGGCCCGTGATCCCTCCCCGAGCGGCGGGCGGCGGGCGGCGGCCTCACCTCGCACTGTGGTCCGCGATCCGCGTGGTGGCGCGGCGGATCCGGCAGAGGACCACCGCGGTGAGCAGGTCGACCGGCACCGGCCCGGTATGGCGGGAGTCGTAACTGGCCTCGTGGTTGTCGCCCACAACGAACACATGCCGGTCCGGGACGATGTCCGTTGAGGAGGGTGGCCCCGGCATCCGGTCTCCGGGAAGGGCGGCGACGCGTTTGATCATGGAGGTGGGTAGGGGGTCTCCGGGGGTGATGTCCTCCTCGTCCGCGCCGGCCGGGTCGGCCGCCGCTCGCATCCGGATCGCGACGACCGCTCCCCGGCGCACCAGGCGTGCCGGCACCCTGAGCGCCAGGAGCCGATCCCCGTCGCGGTAGGTGGGGAGCATGCTGGAGCCGCTGACGTCGAGCAGGGTGCAGCGACGGCGGATCAGGAACGCCGCCGCCGGGACCAGGGCTGCAAGCGCGGTGACGGTCACCGCCGCCGCGCACACGGAGCGCCCCTTCACCGGCCGCCTCACGAGCCCGGGCCGGGCAGGGAGAGGGGGTGTGTCACGTCCGCCTCCTCACCTGCGGTGTCATCCGTCCGCTCGCGGTAGCCACGGGACTGGAGCGTGAACAGCCGGTGATAGGTGCCGCCGCGGCCCAGAAGGTGTGCGTGGTCGCCGAGTTCGGTGATCCGCCCGCCTTCCAGGACCGCGATGGTGTCGGCGTCCTTGACCGCGCCGAGCCGGTGTGAGATCAGTACGCTGGTGTGTCCGACCCGGCGGGCCCGCAGCCGGGTGTGGATCTCGTACTCGGCGGCCGGGTCCAGGCCGGAACTGGGTTCATCGAGGATCAGCAGGTCCGCGTCCGCGCGCAGGAACGACCGCGCGAGGCCCATCCGCTGCCACTGCCCCCCGGACAGCTGAACGCCGGATGCGTTGTCGTCCTCGGCCCAGAACGTGCGGCTGAGAAGGGTGGAGTATCCGTGCGGCAGCCGTGCGATGTCCTCGTGCAGGCCCGCCAGCCGTGCCGCCTTCTCGCACCGGCCGGGTGCGTCGAGGGCGCTCAGGTCGCCGATGCCGATGTTCTCCCGGACGGTGAGTTCGTAACGCATCGGATCCTGGAAGGTGGCCGCGATGCGTCGCCGGAGCTCCGTCGGCTCCATGTCGCGAAGGTCGGTGCCGTCCCAGAGGATGCGGCCGCGGGTGGGGTCGTAGAACCGGCACACCAGCTTCACCAGCGTCGACTTCCCCGAGCCGTTGACCCCCACGAGCGCCAGGGCCTTCCCAGCCTCGATCCGCAGGTCGACGCCGCGCAGCACCCAGGGCATCCCCTCCTCGTAGCGGAACCACACGTCCCGCAATTCGATGGCGTCACGCAGGGGCGGGACCGGGGTGGGGCGACGAGGGGTGGGGAGGTCGGGGCCGAGCCCCACCACGGTGACGTAGTGATCGAACATCATCAGGGAGTGGTGCGCCTGCCCGGTCTCACTGGCCAGTCCGCCGATGCCGCTCTGGACGGCGGGGATGGCGGCCAGCAGCAGTGAGACGTCGCCGACCGTCATGGTTCCTCGTGCGGCGGACTCGACCGCCCACAGCAGCGCGGCCCCCGCCAGGACGGAGGCGGCGACCTGCAAGGACGACTGCACGCGCAGCTCGCTGCGGTCCATCAGCTCCCGGAGAGCGTCGGCCTTGCGGCGCTCGGCCAGCAAACGCTCCCGCAGGAAGCGCCCCGCGGCGTAGAGCCGGATCTCCTTCGCGGCCTCCACGCTCGACAACAGGGCTGCGTAGAAGAGCTCCCGGCGCTCGGTGGGGCTGATCTCCCAGAAGGTGGCGGCACGCCGGCGGCTGAGCATGACCTCCGCCCAGAGCACGGGGGCGCCGGACAGCGACACGACGACGGCGAGCAGCGGATGCAGGACCGCGAGGGAACCGATGAAACCGAAGAGGAGGACGGAGCTGCGGACGATGCCCGCCACCCCCTGGACCACCTGGAAGGGGGCGAGCCCGCCGGCGTGCTGCGCCAGCCTGAGTTGGTCCAGGAACTCCGGGTTCTCGAAGCGGCGCAGTCCCACGAAGCCGTCGACGGAGGCATGCAGTCGTTCCTGGACGAGAAGGCTGGTCGCGCGCGTCATCCTGGCCTGGAGGTAGCCGGTGAGCTGGGGGGCGCAGGCCATCACCGCGCCGACGACAGCCAGTGAGAAAGCAGGGGCGAAGACCTCTCGTACGCCGGTGCCTGCCGCGAGCCCGTCCAGGATGTCCTTGACCAGCCAGGTGACCACCACGGGTGCTGCGGCGGCGACCAGGGTCACTGCCAGAAATCCGGTCATCATGACGGGAGCGGCACGGACGGCAAGACCGAGGGCCGGCATCACGGCGCGGTGGAGCGGCGCCGTGCGGGGCGGCGCAGCGGTCCCCCGGGCGGGGCTCATGCCCGCCCGGCCGGTACGACGGTGAGGACCGAGTCCCCGACGGCGGCTACCGTGGGCGGTTCCCCGTCCGGAGCCGAGACGGCGAACTGGGAGGGGAAGGCGCTGACTCCGAACGCGGTCGTGCAGGGGCCGTCGGATTCCTCCCGTACAACCCGCGCCACGGACGCGAGTTGCTCGGTCATCTCCCGGGCCTCTTCCTCGTGCTGCTGCTCGCCGCTGCCCGACACCACGACGGCGACCACCTGGCGGCGGCCTTGGAGTGCGGTGGCCTTCTCGACGAAGCGGGGCAGCTTGTCCCGGCACGGTTGGCAGCCCGGCGTGAAGAACGACACCACGGCGCCGTCGGTGAGATCGCGTTCCGTGAGCCGCACGCCCTCGGAGCACCGGGTGCTGAAGGGTTCCACGACCGCGCCTACGGAGATGCCGCCCTCCTCGGTGAGTACCGGGACGGCGGAGGGCCGGTCCCGGAGCCGGCGGAGGACCGCGAGCGTCAGCATGAGGTCCAGTGCGCAGAGCGCGGCGACAACCACGAGGGCTATGGCCAGGTAGACCATGGTCGGCCTCTTCTCGGTAGAGGGATCAGATGCTCGTACGGGTCGGGGCGGTGGGGACGGGCCGCAGCAGCGCCACCAGTTCGTCTCCGACCACCAGAACGAGAGCGGCCGTCGCGCCGCACAGCCAGGCGGCGAACCGAGCCTGCCAGGAGAGGTATCCGCTCTCCGCCACTCCGGGGACGGCCACCACCGCGACCACGAGGAGCACGGCGTTGCGTACGAGTTGGGGCGGTCCGACGGGGCCGGCCGAGGTGCCGAAGCACCGGCAGGCCACGCGTGTTCCGGCGTGCAGGGCGCGGGCGACGGCGTAGGTGAACGAGGCCAGCAGGCCGATCGCCGTCAGGAGACCGATCACCGCTGGCAGCCGGTCGCCGTGCGGCCACGGAACGGCCAGGAGCAGCACGGTCGTCGCTTCCGCGAAGACGACTCCCGCCGCGAGGACACCCACCCGTGCGGCGGGTACCCGGCCCAGTGTCGCCACGGCGTGCTTGAACGCGAGGAACGACGCCGCGTTCCTGATCTTGCCGAGGACAGCTGCTGCGAAGACGAGGACGAGCGAGGCCTGGTTCAACGCCGAGACGAATTCCACTGGGTCTCCCGGGGAGAGATCCGTGGCCCGGCCCTGGCGCGGGCCGGGCCACGAGACGTGTGTGCAAGGTGCCCGAGGTGGAGCGGTCCCCTCGGCGGTGGCGGCAGGTGACGGCGCCAGGACGCCGAGGGGAGGCGACTGCCCTGTGCCTCCGCAGGGGTTCACGGAGTCGGGGCAGGCCTCGGCTTACGAGCAGCCGCAGTACAGGAACTCGCGCCTGTCGAGGTTGCAGGACCAGACGCGCTGCGTGTAGTTGCTGTAGTTGGCGCACGAGCCGTTGATGCACCGGGGAATCCAGTAGCCGGTGCACGCGCTCACCGTCTCCTGCGGCACCAGGCGTTCCAGCATGCGGTCGGCCAGTCCACGTACGGTCTTCATGGTGTGATGTTCCTTCCGTCGGGTCTTCTGTGGCGATTGCGCCGGGGCGCCGGACCGCACGTGGCGGTCCTCCCTGCGGTGCGGGATGCGCCCCACCGGTCGGCCGACCAGGTGTCCGGGTCGGCCGGGGCACCACAGAGTCTTCGCCGGACTGCGGTCGGTGACAACGGCCAGAGGTGTTCGGGACTGTTCAGGACACTGCGCGACGAAGAACGCCTCCGAGCGGGGACCACTCCCACGCTGCTGCGCCACGCCCGTGAGCAGCCGGGCGACTTGGCCCGGTGTGGAACTGCAGCCGGATCCACTTCTTCGTTGACAGCAGGAGCGTTCCGCCGGGGACCGTTGAGAGGGTTCTCTGCGAAATACCCCTGCTCAACCGCCATGTTGAGCACCTCATTGAAACCGGACAACCCCGGAGGGTGTGGGGCCGGAATGATCAACACGCCCCCCGCGCAGGGCGACACCATGGCTACCGTGCGTGGTATTGATCGACCTCGTGGCATGCCTGGGCGGACATCCGGGCGGATGTCCCGGCCCGCGAGTCGACTCACCCAGGCCCATCTACGAGAGCCAAAAAAACGGACGGCGTTTTCGCACGGCGATGTCGAGAACCCGTGACTGGCTCCGTCCCCGCAGTGAACGCGACCAGAATGGGTCGCACCAGCACCGAGGAGAAACACGATGGCCAAGTACTTGCTGCTCAAGCACTACCGCGGCGCCCCGGCTGCGGTCAACGACGTGCCCATGGACCAGTGGACGCCGGAGGAGATCTCGGCACACATGCAGTACATGCAGGACTTCGCGGCCCGGCTCGAGGGGACCGGCGAGTTCGTCGACGGTCAGGCGCTCGCCCCCGAGGGGACGTTCGTCCGGTACGACGGCGAGGGCCGCCCACCGGTCACCGACGGCCCGTTCGCCGAGACCAAGGACCTCATCGCCGGCTGGATGGTGATCGACGTCGACAGCTACGAGCGCGCCATCGAACTGGCCGGAGAACTGTCGGCCGCCCCCGGGGCAGGCGGGAAGCCGATCCACGAGTGGCTCGAGCTGCGCCCGTTCCTGGCCGCACCGCCCACCATCACGGAGTGACCTCCCAGATGAACGAGCTCCTGCTCCGGAGCCTCACACCCAGCGTCATCGCCATCCTCGTCCGCCGCGGAGCCGACTTCGCGGCGGCCGAGGACGCCGTACAGGACGCGCTGGTCGAGGCGGTCCGCGTCTGGCCGGCCTGCCGCGGGATGCGAAGGGCTGGCTGGTCACCGTGGCCTGGCGCCGGTTCCTCGACGCGACCCGGGCGGACGCAGCCCGCCGGCGGCGTGAGGACCTCGTCGACGAGGAGCCGGCGCCCGGGCCCGCGCCCGCGGTGGACGACACGCTCCAGCTCTACTTCCTGTGCGCACACCCGTCGCTGACGCCGTCGTCCGCGGTCGCGCTCACACTGCGCGCCGTCGGCGGGCTGACCACCCGCCAGATCGCCCAGGCCTACCTGGTGCCCGAGGCGACCATGGCGCAGCGCATCAGCCGGGCCAAGCGCACCGTCTCCGGCAATGGGGTATCCCCTGCTCAATGGGGTCTCCCCTGCTCGAACGAAGTTGAGAGCTTGGGGAAGAAGCCGAGAGCTCGGGGAAGGTTCGACCAGCCCGGCGACGTCGCCACCGTGCTGCGCGTCCTCTACCTGGTCTTCAACGAGGGCTACTCGGGCGACGTCGACCTCGCCGCCGAGGCCATCCGGCTCACCCGGCAGCTCGCGGCCCAGGTCGACCACCCCGAGGTGGCTGGGCTGCTCGCCCTCATGCTGCTCCACCACGCCCGGCGCGCCGCCCGGACCGCGCCCGACGGCAGCCTGGTGCCGCTCGCCGAGCAGGACCGCGGCCGGTGGGACACCGAGTCGATCGCCGAGGGCGTCGGGATCCTGCAGGCGGCCCTCGCCCGCGACCGGCTGGGCGAGTTCCAGGCCCAGGCGGCCATCGCGGCACTCCACGCCGACGCGCCCACCGCCGAGGAGACCGACTGGGTGCAGATCGTCGAGTGGTACGACGAGCTCGCGCGCCTGACCGACAGCCCGGTCGTCCGGCTCAACCGCGCGGTGGCCGTCGGCGAGGCCGACGGACCGCGCGCCGGCCTGGCGGCGCTCGCGGCGCTGGACGACTCTTCCCCAAGCTCTCGGCTTCGCTCGAGCAGGGGAGACCCCATCCCCCGCCACGCCGCGGTGGCGGCGTACCTCCACGAGCGCGACGGCGACCTGGCGACGGCGGCACGGCTGTACGCCGAGGCGGCCCAAAAGGCACCCAACCTCGCCGAGCGCGACCACCTGATGCGCCAGGCCGCCCGGCTCAACGCCCGCCGGTGTCGCTGACGGGTCGCGCTCGTATTTTCCCGTGGCACTGGCGCGACGCCATGGCCAGAGCCGCGCCTCAAAGTGAGTAGGCGGGTCGAGACCAGTTGCACGACGCGTTGCCGACGGGGAAGCTCATGGGCGATGACATGCGCGCTGGAGGCGTGGTGTCTCAATAGACCCGCCTGCTGAAGTGCCCGGTGAAGGTGACCCATCTGCGACGGTTCGGCTGCCTGAAAAGCGGCTCACCCAGGCTCATCTACGCAGTCGCGACATGCTGGTCCGCGCCATGGATCAGGACTTCACAGGCGGGGTTCGCCAGCACGCCGTCCACCTCGTTGCCGGCCGGTGTCTGCCCGCCCCTTGCACCACGAAAGGATCAAGTCGCCACCTCGACGCCAATGTGACGCAGGACACATTGGATGGGTCGAACCTCTGGAGCCGGGCTGCATCTTGTCGGTGCCAACCACTCGACCGGAGGAACTTCCATGTCGCCTACGCACCACACCGGCCCGCTGGGCACCGGCACCCACAGCATTGACATCGGCGGCACTGTTCAGCGGTACCACGTGCACGGCACCGGTCCCGTGTGCCTCGCCCACTCCGGCGGACCCGGCATCTCATGGGAGTACCTGCGCATGCCGGAGCTGGAGCGGCACCTGACGATGGTGTACGTGGAGCCGATCGGCACCGGCGAATCCGGAAGGCTCCCCACTCACCCCAGTGGGTACATCCGATCCCGTTACAGCCGCTGCCTTCACGCCATCATCGAGCACCTCGGCGTCCCCAAGGTGCATCTGTTGGGTCACTCGCACGGCGGCTTCATCGTCCAGTACTACGCCCTGTGCCGGCCCGCGTGCGGCGAGCGTGATCCTGTACGAGAGCGCCCCCGTCACTGGCGCCGAGCACGTGGCCGAAGCCATGACGAACGTTCAGGAGTTCGCTGCCCGTCATGCCGATCAACCCGAGTTGGCGTCGGTCATCGCCTCCCTGCAGTCCGCGCCGGAAGGCGCAAGCAACCACGAGATCACCCAGGTAGTGCGTGGCGTGATGCCGGCGTACTTCGCCGACTTCTGGGGCCGGGAGCAGGAGTACGCCGCGTTCCGATCCCGCGCGAGCGCGACGTACGTCCGTGCCGAGGACGATCAGGGCGTCCCCGAGACCGTCGACGATCGTGGCCGGCTGGCCGCGCTCAAGGCACCCGCCCTCGTCTTGGTCGGGCGCCACGATTTCATCTGCGGGGTGCGCTGGGCCGAGGAGCTGCACACCCTGATCCCTCATTCCGAACTTGTGATCTTCGAGCACAGCGGGCACTTCGCGCACATCGAGGAGCCCTGCCTCTTCTCCGAGACCATCGAGCAGTTCGTGGCCACACACACGCCGAACGCGCGCCAGGCCCGCTTCGGTACGCCCCTCACGCACGGCCCGCTCGTACCAAAGACGGGTGAAACCGCAGCAACCCGGTCCGAACACAGCAGGAGCGCAGAATGAGCCGCACGGTGTTCCGCTCCGACGGACCGCACCCCCCAGGAGACCGGCAAGGAGCGAGCGTTCCCCGTGATCCCGACGAGACACTGGTGGGCCGAGAGGCCGACCTTCGGCGCATCGACTCCTTCCTCGCGGGCACGTCCGCCGTCGGCGGTACCCTGCTGATCTCCGGGGATCCTGGGGTGGGGAAGACCGCACTGCTCGCTGCGGCGGCGTCCCGGGCGGCGGACGCGGGCATGCCCGCCTGGCACGCGACAGCGGTGCAGTTCGAGGCCCAGACCAGCTTCAGTGGTCTCCAGCAGCTCCTCCAGCCCGTGATCAGAGAGGTCGACCAAGCGGCCTCCTGCACCGCGTCTTCCACATCGGGGCAAGAGCCGAGCAGACTCAGCGCCACCGCGCGCATCGGCGCCTGATGGCGGGCCAGAAGCAGCCCGAGGGCTCCGGCCTCGCCGGCCTGGGCCCTGCGGGTGAGTACCTCGTCCGTGGGCCCCGTGGGCGGTTCAAGGGCTGCCATGTCTCCGAACGCCTCCGTGGCGACCTGTCATAAGCCGTGCTCCGCCTGGCAGTTGGAGTCCCCATTCTTCCCATCGGTGATGCATTCAGGGTAGACCTTGAACAGGGTTCGAGGGGCCCCTGCCGGGATCGCGAGCGGGCTCGGGTAACCAGCTTTCATGGAAGCCGGCCGGGAGAGGGTAGGGCAGTTCCACCCCCGCCTGGACGGAGAGCTCCGCAGTGTCGAGCACGCCGGCATCCGGACGCGATGAAGGTGCTGCGCATGAAGGGGGCAACCCGGTCGAGGAGCACTCCCTGAGCGTGCGGCCGGCACCGCCCCCACCTCGACATCGTCCACAGGGCAGCCGACGCCGTCGCCCGCGCACACGGCAACCTCACTCTGCCTGAGCACGCTGGTTCGCCATCGTGAGCATCATTGACTGCCGGCCCCACGAAATACCCCCGTCCAAGGGAGACACCTCCGACGGCTGCGCGTGCGAGTGGTCCAGCCGTCAGGCGTCGAAGTGACTGCGGGCGGCCTCGATATGGCCCAGGTACCGGTGGGTCCAGTCGCACAGTCCGTCGATCGTCTCCCGCAGGGCCTGGCCCGGCTCGGTGAGGGTGTACTCGACCCGCGGCGGCACTACGGGGTGCACCGTCCGTTCGATCAGGCCATAGCGCTCCAGCATGCGCAGGTTCTGGGTGAGCATCTTGTGACTAATGCCTTCGATCTCGTTACGCAGCTCGCTGAAGCGCAGGGTGCCGTCGCCCAGAGCCTCGATGATCAGGAGCGCCCACTTGTTGGCGACGTCCGAGAAGATCTCCCGCGCCAGAGAGTCCGCGCGCCTCAGGTCCGCATCGTCGGGCGAGCCACTGAACTGCTTGGTCACCATCAGGTTCCCCAGTCACCGAAAAGTGCGTTCTTCCATGTCAGCGGCCACTCTCCTACAGTTTCTTAGTAACTACAAGTGACCGAATACGTCTTGATAGGGACTCGAGCCCACAGACGTTCACGACAGAAGGCAGGCAGCATGACCATCACCCTGGTGAACCCCAGCGGATTGCCGGAGATCCCGGTGTACCGGCAGGTGTCGATCGCGACCGGGTCGAAGCTGGTTTTCGTCGCCGGGCAGGTCTCATGGGACGCCGAGGGGGGCACGGTCGGCGAAGGTGACCTCGCCGCTCAAGTCGAGCGCAGCTACCTCAACGTCGGCACCGCACTGGCCGAGGTCGGCGCTTCCTTCGACGACGTGGCAAAATTGACTGTCTACGTTGTCGACTGGACCCCCGACAAGATGCCCCTGGTCCTCGAGGGAATCGCCCGGGCCTCCGCAAAGCTGGGGATCACCCCGAAGGCGCCGGGCACACTGATCGGCGTAGCAGCACTGGACGTACCCGACCATCTGGTCGAGGTCGAAGCCATCGGGATCATCGACTGAACAGATACGTCTCGCCCACTGAGCACCGCAGTCGCCAACCAGCCTGCGTGCGTGGCAATGGACCGGACGCCGCCCGATTCCCCGGGGCTGGTTGATCCTGGCAGTCCCCCGCGAGCATGGATCCCATCCCTTGGGTCGGTGCAGCTGCGCCCGGCCGTGACACGGGCTGCGCGACGACAAGAGGCTGGGTGGACCGCACGTCTGCGGCGGTCTCCGGTGCACCAAGGGAATTCGGCGCGGCCAGGGCCGCGTGACGGCGCGGGGAGCACAACTGTCGCTGCGTCGGACTACGTGGAAGCGGTCCACGCGTACGTCCTCGGTGGCCACCCCCTACGGCAAGCGCCGTTACACATTTACGGACACCTGTGACGACCTGGAAACCAGAGGTGTGCGGAACGAGCAGGAGTTCCAGCCGCGGCGGAACCCGGTCGCGCCGGACCGGGGCGAGTACGTAACACGAGTCTAAGTAGCCATCGCCGATGCGAGGCCGCCCGCCGCGATGGGAGCTTCGGTTCGGCGAGGGCCGATCGGCCTCTCGGGAACCATCGATACCGGAGACTCATACATGGCAGCCAACGGCGTCAACTACATCGGCCTGGACGCACTGCTCGCTCCCGAAAGGTCGGTTCTCCTGCTGATCGACCACCAGGGCGCGCAGTTCGCCGGGATGCACAGCATGGACCCCAACCTCGTGGTCAACAACGTCACCGCCCTCGCGAAGGGCGCCAAGCTGTTCGACGTACCGACGATCCTGAGCACGGTCGTCGAGGACCGCGGCGGCCGGATCATCCGGCAGATCCAGGACGTGTTCCCCGACCAGAAGCCGATCGACCGCACCACGATCAACACCTGGGAGGACCAGCGGGTGGTGGATGCCGTCGCCGCCACCGGCCGCAAGGATCTCGTCATAGCCGGCCTGTGGACGGACATCTGCCTCGCCTTCCCGGCGATCCACGCCATGGCCGACGGCTACCGGGTCTACGCGGTGACGGACGCGTCCGGCGCGACGACGGTCGAGGCGCATGAGCGCGGAGTCCAGCGCATGATCCAGGCGGGCGTCATCCCGATGACCGCCGGGACCGTCATCTCGGAATGGCAGCGCGACTGGGCGCGCGAGGCGACCGTCCCCGGCGTGAGCCAGATCATGTTCGACCACGGCGGCAGCTTCGGCACCAGCCTGGCCTGGGAGCTTCAGCTCCTCGGCCAGGACTGACAACCCGCACGTGGGCGCGGTGGACGGCGCCTCGCCGCCGCCCACCGCGGTCATGTGGTCAGCAGCAGGTCGCGCAGTTGGCGGCGCGAGGTGATGCCGAGCTTGCGGAAGATGTTCCGCAGGTGGGCGTCGATGGTGCGCGGGCTCAGGAACAGCTGCGTGCCCACCTCCTTCGATGTCGCGCCCGTGGCGACCAGCCGGGCGATCTGGAACTCCTGCGCGGTGAGACGGGTAGGCACGTCGCCGACCCGTTTCCGCGCGCGGGCGCCGGTCGCGGCGAGCTCTCGGGCGGCCCGTCCCGCGAACGCCGCCGCCCCGAGCATGGACAACTGCTCGTACGCCGCCTGCAACTCCACCCGCGCCTCGGACCGCCGGCCCTCGCGGCGCAGCCATTCGCCGTACACCAGCCGGGCGCGCGCGACGTGGGGGGCGCCGTCGCTGCGGGCGAGACGCTCGATCCCCTCCCGGTACAGCTTCTCGGCGGCCGGCCCCTCGGTGAGCAGGGCCCGCGAGCGCAGCTCGGTCCCGAGCGCCCACTCGGAACCGCTCGCGGCAGCGCGCTCGGACAGGAGCTTCATGGCGGGCTCCGCGAGATCGGGACGTCCGGCGTGCGTCGCCGCCTCGATGAACTCCACGGGTATCCAGGAGTGGAAGCTGATCTCGTCGAGATCGCCTGCCGCTTGGCACGCATCGAGGGCGGCGTCGTAGCGGCCCAGGCCGTTGAGCAGTACGGTCCGGGCGTACTCCGTGGCGCTGAGGAGCCGTCCCTCGCCGCGCGCGTCGGCATCGCGGGTGGCGATGTCGGCGAGCCGGGTGGTGCATTCCTCGTCGCCGCGCCACGCGGCCACGGTGACGTCGACGTGGAGCATGGCCGGCGTGCCGACCTCCGCCGCAATCGCGTGCGCCTCGTCGACCAGCGCGGCGGCATCGGCGAACTCGCCCGCGTGGACGTGCGCGAGGGCCCGGTAGCTCAAGGCCACGGGCAGTTCGGCGAGCATGCCCGCGCCGCGCACCAGCTCGAGCTGACGGGCGGCCAGCTCCCGCCATGCCGCGTCGTCCCACAGATCCATCGCAGGACCGCAGGCCACCCATAACTGGCCCACGTCGTACGCGTCGCGTCCCGCACCGCCCCGGTAGACGTCCACGGCCTGCCGTAGTGCCGGCACCGCCGCCGTGTACCCGCCCCTGACCTGCGTGGTCAATCCGTCGAGCAGCAGGTCGAGCGGGCGCGGCTCCGGCGGTGTGGGGCTCATGTCACGGGCGGTCTCGGCGATGTCGAGCATGCGGCCGGCGGTGGTGAACCGGCCGACGAACACCGTTGCGGCGAAGGCCTCGAGGAATGTCTCACGGGCCGAGAAGGTGTCGAGCGGTGCCATGAGCTGGGCCGCCCGAAGCAGCTTCTCGACCGCGGCGTCGTCCCGGTTCCTGTCGAACGCCATCCGTGCGCGCAGCGTGGCGACCGTGGCACGCTGAAGGTCGTCGAGCGGTCCGGCTTCCGCCATGGACAGCAGGGACAATGCGGAGTCCGCGGCGCCGCTGTCGCGCTTGGCGCGCGCGGCGACGACGGCTCGTACGGCGCGGCGAGCGGGATCCGGCGTCAGATTCGCGGCCTTCTCCAGGAAGGCCGCCGCGGCGGCGACGCCGCCGCGGGCCCGGGCCCGGTCGGCCGAACGTTCCAGCGCCGCGGCGACGTCCTCGTCCGGCTTGCACGCAGCCTGTGAGTAGTGCCACGCCTTGCGGTCGGGCTCGGTGTCCGCGACGGCCTCGGCCAATGCGCGGTGGACCGCGCGGCGCTCGTCGAGGGCAGCGGACCGGTAGACGGTCGAACGCACCAGCGGGTGGCGGAACCGTACTCGGCCGCCGATGGACACCAGGCCGGACTCCTCGGCGTGCGTCACCGCGTCGTCGGGGACGCCGAGTTGCTCCGCCGCCGCGCCCAGGAGGATCGGGCAGCCGGTCGGCTCGGCTGCCGCGATCAACAGCAGGGTCCGTGTCTCGACGGGGAGTTCGGCCAGTCTCGCCCGGTAGCTCGCCTCGACTTTCCCCGAGGTGGGCGACGCCGCGGGGAGCGCGAACCCGCCCGCGAGGTCCGTGCTGTGTGGCAGTTCGAGGAGGGCGAGCGGATTGCCGCGTGCCTCGGCGATGATGCGGTCGCGTACGGCACCGTCGAGAGGCGCGTGGATCTGCGACGCGAGGAGCCGGCGGGCGTCGTCGTCGGCCAGGCCGCGAAGCTCCAGTTCAGTGAGGCACGCCAGTTCGTGGCGTTCGCTCGCATCGCGCTCGGCGAACAGCAGCGCCACGGGTTCGGCCTGGAGCCGGCGCGCGACGAAGGCCAATGCCTGCGCGGACGCCTGGTCGAGCCAATGCGCGTCGTCGATGACGCACAGCACGGGCTGCTCGGCCGCGGCCTCGGAGAGGAGGTTGAGCACCGCCAAGCCTACGTGGAAGCGGTTGGGCGCGCCGTCCCCGGTCCGCCCGAACGCCGCGTCAAGCGCCTCGCGTTGCGGCGCGGGCAGCCGTTCCTGCCAGCGCAGAGTCGGCCTGCAGAGCTGGTGGAGTGCGGCGAACGCGAGTTCCGACTCGAACTCGGCGCCGACGACGCGCAGCACCTTCAAGCCGGGTGTCGCCAGGGCATGGTCGATGAGCGCGGTCTTTCCGATGCCCGGCTCTCCCCGCACCACCAGAGCGCCGCCGCGCCGGGACCGGATGCCGTCGAGCAGCCGGTCCAACACGTCCGACTCGCGCCGTCGGCCGTGGAGCCCGGGACGTTCGATTCCTTGGCGGGATCCCCGCATCAGAGGGCCCGTTCGGTGCACACGTCGGTGCCGACCGGCGGCGCGACCGACGATATGCACGTCCTCTCGCCCCAGGTGCGGGCACTCGCCGGTGTGCCGCGGTGTCGGCCGTCTAGGTGCAATACCGGTGATTTAGGTCTTTTTCCGGGAGGTCGGGGCTGGTTTGGTGGGTCCGACGAGGGTGATGACTGGGGTGTCCAGCCTGGGCTGGTTGTTGTGTTCGGTGCGTTTGAGGGCCCAGTTGGACATCTTGCGTTTGATGACACGGGGATTGGAGCGTAACCGCCTTGGTTCCAGGAGCCGTTGACCGATTTCAAGCAGAGTCTGTGCGAGGGCCCGCGTGAGTCGGGAGGGGGGAAAAACCCGCCTGGGCGGTGACCTGGCGGCGGACAACGCGCACGGCGCGCGTGAAAGAGATCCGGTCCGGATCGTGTCCCTCCTGTCGTGCGGCTCCGTGCATGAGGTCCCGCACGGCATGGTGAACGAGGAGGAACGCGAAGATCTCCTGCTCGGCCCCGGCCGGGTGCTGGGAGCGCAAGACCAGCCGTGGCCCGCCCAGGTGGGTCTTGATCTCGTCCAGCGTGGTCTCGATCTCCCAGCGTTCGGCGTAGAGCGCGGCAAGTTCCGCCGCCGGCGCAGTGTCCGGGTCGAGGAGGGTGGTGACCAGCCGGTAGACGGTGCCGTCCTTCCCGCGTGGGCCAAGGGTGTACTCGATGACGCGGACCCGGGCCGGGTCGGCCCGCCGGTTCTTGTCACGGGCGGCGACGATCTCCGACAGGTAGGAACCATCGGGCAGCGACGTCACCACAGGCAGCACCGCGTTGCTCTTGACCCGCCAGAGCAGGTCGGCGCCGGTTGCCGCGGCGGCCCGCCACAGGTCGAATCCGAGGAACCCGCGGTCGGCCATCAGCAGCATCCCCCCGGTCAACGAAGAGAACAGGCGCCCGGCCAGCACGGTCTCGTGCACCGCCAGCGGACCGACCTCGGCAGCAAAGACCGCATGAGTGCCGCACTCGACCAGAGCCGCAACCCTGGCCTGCGGATACGCACTCCTGCCCTGACCACGACCTGTCCCCGGACGCCCGAAAGACCCGGCATTCGCCACCGTGTCCGGCAGATCGAACGTCGTCCCGTCCACAGCAACCAACCGCAGCCCCCGAAACCACGCGCCACGCGACCCCGGGACCGCCACCGGCCGACACACCCGGGCGAACAACGCCTTCAACACCTCCGGCCCCAGCCGCAGCCGCGCCCGCCCAATCGCTCCGCTCGTAGGCACCCGCCACCCCTTTGCCCAGCGGCCCTGGCGCTCCAGACCCTGCGTGAGAAGACGCCCGACCTCCTCATACCCCTGCCCCGAAAACAGGCACATCGCCAGCACGAAATACACCACCACCCGAGCCGGAAGCAGCCGCTGGCGCTGCTCAACACGCCCGCACTCCGCCACCACCTCGTCCACCAGATCCGGCGTAAACGTGCGCGTTAACACTCCGAGAGCGATGCGATCCGAAAACCGCTCGCCCCCGACCGACTTCACCTGTCCCGGCCTTGGCACACTCAACACAACGAACCGACACCCTCAAAGTCACCGGTATTGCGTCTAGGTGGGTTCTGCCGACGCGAACACGGACTCCGCCTGCGAGTTTGGTCATGGGACTCCCTCTCGTTTTCCCGAATGCGACGCGAGCCGGCGCGTCTTGAGAGTCCCACCGGTCTTGTTGACATGTCAACAAGTAGTGATGATCTTGTCCGCGTGTCGTCGCACGCACGCCGAAAGACCTCGGAGACATCCGAGTAAGTCCTGTTTCTCAGTCGTAGGCCCGCTTGGAGGAGGTATCTACCGAAGACACCCCAAGCCCGTGTACGTGGCCGACGGCGGCCGGACGGCCAGCTGAATGTGCCGCGAAGCACCCACACGCTCCGGCATCCCGTGCCCCCGCGCCGACACACCCACGCCCCGGCCACCCGGCCAGGGCCGCCCAGCGCATGTCCAGGAGAACCGATGACGACACTCGCACCCCGCGAACCCCAGCCCACGAACCCCGGCCCGCCGCCGCCCTTCGACCCCGAGCTCGCCCCGGCGCTCGCGCCACTGGCGGAAGTCCTGCCGCCGGCGATCCTGCCGTCCATGATCTCCTCCGTGCGTCATTCCATCGCCGGCCAGCGGCCATCGGACGAAGACCTGGCGCGCGGCGGGGCGATCGAGGTGCAGGAGCGCCGGATCCCGGGGCCGCCCGGCGCACCCGACGTCTCACTGCTGATCTGCCGCCCGCGTACCGTCGCCACCCCCAGACCGGCCGTGTACTTCACCCACGGCGGCGGATTGGTCCTCGGCGACAACCGCAACCTCATCGGGGAGATGCTCGACTGGGTGCAGGAGCTCGAAGTCGTCCTCATCTCGGTCGAATACCGCCTCGCCCCGGAGCACCCCTACCCGGCCGCGATCGAGGACGTGTACGCGGGACTGGTCTGGGTCGCGGACCACGCGGCCGACATCGGCGTCGATCCCGACCGCCTCGTGGTCGCCGGGTCCAGCGCGGGCGGTGGCCTGACCGCGGCCGCCACGCTCCTGGCCCGGGACCACAGCGGCCCGCGCCTCGCCGGACAACTCCTCGCCTGCCCGATGCTCGACGACCGCAACGACACACCGTCCGGGATCCAGATGGCCGGACGCGGCGTCTGGGACCGCACGTCGAACGACACCGGCTGGACCGCGCTGCTCGGGGAGGCGCGCGGCGGCCCCGACGTCTCCCCGTACGCGGCCCCAGCACGTGCGTCGAGCCTGGCCGGTCTGCCACCGCTGTTCATCGACGTCGGCTCCGCCGAGACGTTCCGCGACGAGGTCGTCGCGTACGCGTCCCGCTTCTGGCTCGCCGGCGGCGATGCGGAGCTGCACGTGTGGCCGGGCGGATTCCATGGCTTCGACGCCATGGTGCCGGGCGCGGCACTGTCCCAAGCCGCCCGCGCGGCCCGGCTGCGCTGGCTGCGCCGAGTTCTGTAGACGTGCTCCGGTCCGGCCGACTGCTGCCTTCGGGCACCACGCGAAGCCGCTTGAGGGGCTCCGGCTACGATTCCCGAACCAGTGGACACACACCCAGAAGATTGGCCTCATGAACGAACCACTCTGGCTCGACGTGCGTGAGGCGGCTGTCTGGAAGAAGTACCGGGACCTGCAGCGCCAGCTGCAAAGTGCCCTGGACCGGCAGCTCGCCCGCGACTCCGTGCTGTCCGGAGCCGACTACGCGGTGCTCGTCCCCCTGTCCGAGTCGCCGGGCGACGTCCTACGGGCCCGGGAGCTCCAGGCCGAGCTGGGCTGGGAACGGAGTCGGCTGTCGCATCAGATCAGCCGCATGGAGAGGCGCGGCATGGTCGCCCGCGAGCCGTGCGAGGACGACGCACGCGGCTCGATGGTGCGCATGACCGCCCAGGGCCGGGCCGCGATCGAGGCCGCCGCACCGCAGCACGTCGAGACCGTCCGCCGCTACTTCTTCGACCCTCTCGCCCACGACGAAGTCGAAACGCTGGGCGTACTCTTCGACCGGCTCCTCGCCTCACTCTCACGCGACACGGACTGACCGTTCCTCCGTCCGCCCCCTCACATGGCTGATCATGGCGCAGTGCCCGCACGCGCCGCGCAACGCCCCACTGGATCGCGCCGTCGGCAGACCCTACGTAACCCCGCCGCATAGGCGACCGTCACCGACGCGAGTCGGCCGACGCGCTGCGAGTGTCGGCTGTGACAGACCTACGTGAGGAGTCGGGATGAAGATCACCGTTGTGGGGCGAGGACGTGTCGGAGGCGGCCTGGCCAGTCTGTGGGAGAAGGCCGGCCACGAGGTGACCGGCCTTGGCCGCGACGGCGGCGACGCGGCCGGTGCCGACGTCCTGGTGGTCGCGGTGCCGGGCCCGGCGATCGCCGATGCGCTGGTGCGGGTGTCGGGGCTGGCCGGACAGGTGACCATCGACGCCTGCAACCTCTACGGACCGCGGGACGACTCCTTCCCCTCGCTGTCCCACCAGGTGAAGTCGATCGTCGGCGGACCGACCGCGAAGTCGTTCTCGACGAACTTCGCCGCGATGTACGACCAGATCGAGGCGCAGCGCGTTCGCCCGAGCAACCTCTTCGCCGCCGAAGCGGCCGCGCGGGAGACGGCCGAACAGCTGATCCGGGACGCCGGCTACGACCCCGTCTTCGTCGGCGACCTCGATCCCGGCGCCCGCCTGCTCGAAGACAGCTCAGCACTCACCCGTGCGCTGGCCGGACAGCTGGGCCCCTTCTTCTACCGCTACGGACGTCCCGGCGAGCTGTGAACCGCCACCGTCCGCCACACATGTCCAAGGAGCAAGCCACCTCATGACCACCACCGCCGCGGTCAGCGGCAGCACCGGCTTCGGCAGCAACGGCCCAGAGGCCATCGCCACGCTCGACCGGGTCGCCGCGTCGAGCAACGCACTGGCGGCCCCGCGTACCGCCGCCCCGGAGGCGTGATGAGCGACATCCTGGCAGGCAAGGTCGTCGTGGTCACCGGCGCCGCGAGCGGGATCGGCCGGGCCATCGCGGTCGCGGCAGCGCGGCACGGCGCGAAGGGCGTCATCGTCGCCGACCTCACCGAGACCCCGCGCGAGGGCGGCGAGCCCACCGTCGGCGCGATCGAAACGCTGGGCGTCCCGGCGCGGTTCGTCGCCACCGACGTCACCCGCCGCGCCGACGCCGACGCCCTGGTGGAGGCCGCGAGCGAGTTCGGTGGAGTCGACGTCATGGTGTGCAACGCCGGAATCACGCTCGGCGCGGACGGGGCAAACGTCGCCGAGGCCGACTACCGCCGCTTGATGGCGGTCAACCTCGACGGTGTCCTGTTCGGCGCCCAAGGCGCGGCACAGCAGATGAAGGACCGGGCCACGCCCGGCAGCATCGTGCTGATGGCCAGCATGGGCGGACTGGTCGGCGCCGGATTCACCGTCGCCTACTCGACGAGCAAGGGCGGGGTCATCCTGATGGCCAAGTCCCTCGCCGACGCCTTGGGGCCCGACGGCATCCGGGTCAACGCCGTGTGCCCCGGCACCATCGACACCCATCTCCTGAGGTCCACGCCCGACATCGCGCACGCCGCGGACGGGTTCCGGCAGCGGACTCCGCTACGGCGCCTGGGGCAGCCGTCCGAGATCGGTGACGCCGTGGCGTACCTCGGATCGGATCTGTCGAGCTATGTGACCGGAACCGCCCTCGTCGTCGACGGCGGCCTGACCTCGGTGATCTGACACCTGCTCAAGACCCGTGCGAGCCGAACCGGCCGACCGTACCTTCCACGAAGGAATCCCATGAGCGAGAACAATCCGAGCGAGGCCGCCAAGGCGATCGTCCGTCGCAACACCGAGGAGGTACAGGGCGGCGGGGACTTCGCCCTCTTCGACGAACTGTTCGCCGACGACTTCCTCGACCACACACCGCAGCCGGGACGTACGGCCGACAAGGCGGGCGCACGCCAGCTGTACCAGGTGCTCCGCGAGGCCTTCCCCGACTTCCACGCCGTCATCCACTGGCAGTCCGCCGACGGCGACCTCGTCACCACGTACAAGACGTATCACGGCACCCACAAGGGCGAGTTCTTCGGCATCGCGCCCACCGGCAAGCAGATCAGCTTCGAAACCGTGGACGCCATGAGGGTACGCGACGGGAAGATCACCGAGCACTGGGGCGTCGCGAACCTGTTCTCGCTGATGCAGCAGCTCGGCGCGCTGCCGGCTGCCGTATAGGCGCTCGACCTCTCTGCATGAGAATTCGGCCCGGCAGACCCCCCCACGGTGGCCGCCGATCGGCGGCCTGATGCGCGGCCGGGCCGACAACTCAAGCCTGGCCGCGCACCTGACACGAGACAGACCGGTCCCGCCGACGCGCCCCAGGAAGAACACCCCGACAAGCGAGAGCGACCACACCTGTGGCCTACACACACCCTGGTTGTGGCCACACGCCCTCAAGCACGTGAGATGGAGCGCACCAATGTCCCCCACTGCGCGGATGACCACCCACGACGCCATGACCACCATGGACGTCCCCGCCAGATTCGACGTCACCCACTGGCCGATCAACGTCGAAAAACACCTTGCACGGACAGAGAAGCCGCTCCACCGAGCCATCCTGAAGAACTACCTCCGGCACCTGCTCCTCGAAGTCTCCGGATACTGGGACCAGATCCTGGTCCCCGAACTCACCGTCGACGTACCCGAGTACCGCGTCGGCGACCGGGGCACAGTACGGGTCCTGTCCGGCAAGGCCGCCGTCGAGGACTTCTACCGGGAGACCTACGAATCGCGGTCCAACGTGATGGGCGCCCGGACGATGAACATGTGCGTCGAGGACTTCGGCGTGACCACCGAGGCCTACTGGGCACACGTCGTACCCGGCGAGTTCCTGGACGATCACGACGTCGACGCCGACCCCGACGCGCACTACCTGATGAACTACAACATCTTCCAGGTGTTCGCCTATACCGACGAAGCCAAGCTCATCGGCGAACGCATCTACGTGGACTCGGCGAGCTACCGCTACGAGAAGCTGCCCCCGGAGGACGTGGTAACCCCCGAACAGGCACGCCGCGAACTCGCCCCACTGCTGTCCCGCGCGACCCTCGCCTGAACACCCCTCGCTGATCGCGTGGCGATCAGCGAGGGTCGAGGGCGGCCGAGAAGCTCGGCGCCAACCGGGAGTCAATCGGCAACCCGACCTCCCTCGGGAACCGTCCGGTGTAGCCAAAAGGCCGCCGTGGGGGCGGTTGAGGTCCATCAGGATCGCGGCCGCATTCGTCAGAGTGCCGGCCAGATCGGCCTCGTGAGCGTGTGGCTCGCGTGCGCGCAGCGCCCGCGCCATGTCCAGCGCTTCATTGGCCGTGGCCGGCGCCATCTCTTCCTGCCCCGGCTCCGACTGATGAGTGGCGAGATTCGTGAGGCGTTGGGCAAGAGCGGCTTTCTACGCGCCGGGAACCGTGCGCACGAGTTCGCGGCACAGAGCGACGGCTTTCTGAGCGTGGTCCAGTACATGTTCCACCTGTCCCAGATCCGCGAGGTGGTTGGCAAGGCTGGTGGTGCTGTGTGCGAGAGCGATCCGGCGCTCGGCGGACGTCAGGTGCTTCGCGAGGGCCCTTCAGGTGGCCACGGCTTCCATAGCGGCGGCGAGACCTTCCTCGACGTTCCCCAGGGTGCCCAGCAACCGCGAGAGGTGATCGAGACTCACCGCGAGCGGCACGTTGACAGCGGCGTCGGCTTCCGCCCTGCGCTGCGCCAAGCCGGTCCGCCATGTGCTGGGCAAGTCGGGTCTTCCCCTGCCTGCCCGCCCGGACCGTGGACGAGACAGGTGCCGAAGCCGGGCTGTTCTACCCAGGCCCGGGAGCACCTGTGCGGGCCCGCCCCGGAGCCCCGCTCTCGGAACATCCGTGCTCCCCTGCCGTCGTACGACCCGATCGGCCCACGCCTCCCGGGCCGATGGGGCGAAGAGACCTGCGTGTCCGACCAGGGGCGCGCCTGCCTCGGCACGAGCCGCAGAGTCGCGGTCCCCCTGTTCGAGTACCTCGACCGGCTGGGACTCACCGTCCGTACGAACGCCCACGAGCGGCGGCTGCGCACCGGCGGTCCGACGGCCTTTGACCGGCCGGACCCTCCCGGTGAGGGACCGCGTGCCTGAGCCGGTGGCGATCGGCCATCCGCGCCGCCTTCGTCGGCGACCCGCGCCCGTGCGGTCGCGACTGCGGTGCCTCCTGCCGAACCGCGGCGTAGTGGCAACGGCTGCTCCTCCGCCGCAGCTCCGGCGTGTGGAGAGGAGGGGGCCCGGGCAAGAAACCGGGCCCCCTCCCCCATGGCCTGCGACGGCACCCTCCGCGGACCCGGAACCCCGCATCTCGCTCGACCGCGGATGCGCAGGCTCCTCGAAGGTCCGGTCGGTTACCGGATGTGAAGCTGGACTTGAAGGTTCCGGGTACCCGATCCCGCCCGGTAGATCTGCGCGCCGCCCCGGTGTCCCACCGGCCGGGCGCCGTCGGGAGCGGTGACCCGGCCGGAGGTGGACGGGACCTCGACGGTGGCCGTGCTGTCGGCCGGGACGCGCACGGTGAGGAAAACCCCCTTTCCTCTACTCCGCCACCCCGGTGCACGGCGTACACCGTTCGGGCGGCTGCCGCCGCCGTCGGCGCGTGGTCGTAGGGCCCGTGAAATGCGCATGCCTACGCTCCTGTTGACAGGCCGATGGCCTTCTTTGTGACGTCTGCCGGGCATCACCCCGCCCGGCCGCACAACCTCCCTGGGAGAGATGTGACCCGGTCCAGTACTCGCCCTGCGCCGGCCTGGATGGTCATCGGCCTGGTCCTTGCCTCGGCCTGGATGGCCGGCTGTGCGGGCCACGCACCGATGGGGCACCAGCCCGCAGCGGAAGGCGGCGCCACACCTGTGGGTCTGGGCCCACGATTGCAGGACCCGCCAGAGCTGGTCAGCAGCGGCGGTGTCCTCAAGGCGACCATCGCGGTGGAACGGCGCAAGGTCCGGGTCGGCGACCACCAGTTGTACGCGACGACCTACAACGGGGCGTACATGCCTCCCACCTTGCGCGTACGCCCCGGCGATCGCATCGACCTCACCATGACCAACCACATCAACGAGAACACCAACGTGCATACGCACGGGCTCCACGTCTCGCCGCGCGCCCCTGCCGACGACATCTTCATCGCCATCAAGTACAACCAGTCGTACCACTACTCGTACCGGCTGCCGCACAATCAGCCCACCGGCACCTACTGGTACCACTCACACGCCGACATGAAGTCCGCCGCCCAAGTCGCGGGCGGCGAGTCCGGCGTCATCATCATCGACGGTCTGCGGCACTACCTGCCTCCGTCGTTGCGCGGCATCACCGAGCACACGATCGCGCTCAAGGACTTCCAGGTCCAGGGCGACTCGGTCAAGACCCACCCCCTGAGCATCGGCGCACCCACCAATCGCACCGTCAACGGCCAGACGAACCCCGTCATCAACATCCGGCCCGGCGAGACACAGCTCTGGCGGCTGGCCAACATCGGCGCCAACATCTACTACAAGCTCCACCTCCCGGGCACCCGCTTCCACGTGATCGCCCAGGACGGCATTCCCGTCCGGAAGGTCTACGCCCAGGACACGCTGGTCATCCCCGCCGGTGCCCGCTTCGACATCCTCGTCCGGGGCGGCAGCCCCGGCACCACCCGGCTGGAAACCCTCCCGTACAACACCGGTCCTGCCGGAAACCAATTTCCCCAAGCGACCCTCGCGACCGTCATCACCGGCGGCACACGCATGACGCAGGCCGCTGTCCCGACCGACTTCGCTCCGCACGAGGACCTGAGCAGCGCAACGATCGCGGCCCGCAAGACCGTGGTCTACACGGAAAACAAGGAGGGCACGAAGTTCTTCATCAACGGCCGGCTGTACGACCCCGACCGGATCGACTTCACCTCTGTCCTCGGCACCGTTGAGGAGTGGACCATCCGCAACGATACGGACGAGGACCACAGCTTCCACATCCACACCAACGACTTCCAGCTGATGAGCACGAACGGGAAGGTCCACGAGCCCTCTCACAGCTGGTACGACACAGTGAACGTGCCCACGCGCAGCAAAATCGTCATCCGCATCCACTTCACCGACTTCACTGGAAAGACCGTCCTGCACTGCCACATCCTCAACCACGAGGACATGGGCATGATGACCGTCCTCGACATCGTCCCGCCCCGCAGCGGGGGCCAGTAGTCACGCAGCAAGTGACCACCGACCGCAAGGCGGGGAGGAGTGGCAGAACCAGCTTGACCGCTTTTCTTCAGACCATGCAGCGGACGGCGGTCGGTCTGCGCAACCCGAGCGGGTGACCGTTGTCGAGCAGGGGCACGAAGCACGGTCGGTCACCGGCGTCACGCGGCAGTTGACTGCCGACGAGACGGAGCTCCAGGCACTGCACGTATGAAACCGTGACCCGCGAAGCGTTCTACGACGACTGATCCGTGGGCTGGAAGGCGCGGCTCCGGCGGTCGTACGCCGCCTGTGCCACCGCCCGCAGCCGCACGTAGAAGGGGTTGTCCTGGCTGATGTGCCACATGTGCAGATAGATCAGCATCTGGTTGAGCACGGTGTCGTACTCGACCAGCGTGCCGGACGCGTCTCCGGCCGCCTTGCCCCAGTCGACCAGGCGCTCCTTCTGAGCGGCGGTGATCTTGCCCGCCTTCTCGAAGGAGTCCGCGTACCTCTCCAGCTTGTGCGGTTGAGCGCCGTAGACCAGCTTTTCCTCCAGCATCCCTCGCTGGAATTCGTCGAACTCGGGGTTTCCGGCCAGCGCCGCCTGAAGATCGCTGAGCGCCTGCTTGCGCTCGGCCGCCAGCGCCGCGACCTCCTCATCGGTCGCCCCGGACCGCACCAGCTCCATCACCGGGCTGCTGCCGAACGCCTGGTGGGCCGCCACATGGGTCAGCTCGTGGGCGATATGTCCCAGCAGGAAGGAGGTGCCACCCCTGGCCTGGGTGTCGACGCTGAATGTGAACGCCGGGCCGCCGCCGTCGGTGGTCGGGTTGAGCTTCATGCCCGGCATGCCGCCCTGCGGGTACTGCATCACGGTCACCAGGGGCACCACGGCCATCAGTTCCTCGATGACGGCGCGCGTCTCCTCAGGTAGTGCCCGGTCCTCGCGGAGTGCCCCCAACTTCTGGACGAATTCGCGCATCATCGCGTCGAACCGTTCCGCGGGGACGGCCTGGGCCGCCTTCTGGGCCTCACCGGCCGGCATGCGGATGTCGAGGTCCGGGTTCTTCCCCTCGCTCATCATCTGGTCGACTTCGGTCAGCAGGTCCCGGAAGACAGCCTGGGGGTCCAGCTGTCCTTGCGCCGCGTCGGCCTGCTGGCCGAGCTGCTGGGTGCCCCCGACGCGCGCCCCTCCCTCGGCCTTGTGGGCGACGTAGTCGCCGCACGCCTTGACGATGTCCTTGAGGGCGAGCAGCCGGGCGCCCTGTCGGGCGTCCGGCAGGGCGTAGAACGCCTTGAGCGCCTTGTCCACCTTGGTGATATCGGAGCGGCCGCGCAGCCCGGAGGTCGCCGTGCTCTGCTTGAACTCGCCCTCGGTCATCATCCGGGACACTGTGATCAACTGCGACACGGCCGTGTTGCCCACGGTGCTTTGCGGTTCCGCGAGGGTGCGAGGGCCGAGGCTGTTCCGTACGGGGGACGCGGGCGGCGTGCTGCGTGTCTGCCCGGGGCTCTCGCGGGAGGGTGCGCTCGCGCTCTCCGGCGGAGCGGCCATGGCCCGCCTCGCGTTGGCCTCCGCCTCGCGTTCGAAACGGTCCGAAGGATCCGAGACCTTGAGGCCGTCGCCGTTGTCCGTGCCGGCGACGGGTCCCTTGCGCTGCTGGATGACATGGGTCAGTTCATGAGCCAGGGTGTGCAGGTCAGCCCCACCCGCACCGATCACGACGTGGTGGCCCGAGGTGTAGGCACGGGCACCCACGTCCGCGGCGGAGGCGCGTGCCGCACTGTCGTCGTGCACGCGGACGTCGGAGAAGTCGGAGCCGAGGCGTGCCTCCATCTCGGTACGGACGGGTTCGTCCAGCGGCCGGCCCGGCGAGCGGAGCACTGCGTGCGCCGTGGAGCGCTGAACGGGCTGCGGGTTCTCCTGCCCGAATGCGCTGCACTCGGTCTCTTCTTCGACCATGCGCGCCACGGCGGCGTTGCCGATGGTGCGCTGCAGGTCCATCGCCCGCGCGGGCGTCAGACGGCCGGGGCCGGGCCGGAGCACCGACCCCGCACGTTTGGCCGCTCGCGCCGATGGTCCCGGGCGGACTGCCTTCGCCGACCGTTCGTGTGCATACACAGCTGCTGGCCCCTTCCGCCGCGACCAGGGGCGACGACGGTCGGATCGGACGCCGCTCACCCTGTGGGCTCGAGCCTATCGGCGCACTCGACAAGAAGATTGGCCTTGCAGGGCAGGGGCCTTCTCCCTGAGGGCAGCGTCTCCCACCCTCCGGGTACGCACACCGTCGCCCCCGGCCCACACCGCCGGCCGGGAGAGGTACGGCCGGGGTTTCCGAAGGCGCTACCGTTCGCCCCGTTCCTTTGCACGGTCCAGCCAAGGACCGAACTCGCTTTCCAGGACCAGCCGGCCGAGTTTGCGGTACTCCTGCAGCACGGCCGAGACGATCTGCTCCATACCCAGCGGTCTCCCGGATTCCGCCGCAAGATATGCGGCGGTCACCGCGCAGGCGCGGATCGACCCTCCCGCCAGCTCGAAGCGTCCCGCGCAGAACTCCAGGTCGAGTTCCGCCTCGCGTGGGATCGCCGTCCCGAGGCAGCGGTCCCACAGGGCCAGTCGCTGCTGGGCGTCCGGCATGGGGAACTCCGCGATCACGTCGAGGCGGCGGGTGAAAGCCCCGTCGAGATTGGCCCGCAGATTGGTGGTGAGCACCGCGATCCCGTCGAAGGACTCCATCCGCTGCAGCAGGTAAGCCGACTCCACGTTGGCGTGGCGGTCCTGCGCGTCCTTGACCTGTGAGCGCTTCCCGAAGATCGCGTCCGCCTCGTCGAACAGCAGGATGCCGTTGACGTCGGACGCCTCGACGAAGATCCTTTCGAGATTCTTCTCGGTCTCACCGATGTACTTGTCCACCACGGTGGACAGATCCACGACGTAGAGCTCCATGCCGAGCTCCGACGCCACCACTTCGGCGGACATGGTCTTGCCGGTGCCGGACTCACCGGCGAACAGTGCGATGACCCCTCGTCCCCGGCCGCCGCCCGGCCTCATCCGCCACTGACCGAGCACCTGCTCACGGTGGCGTGCGCGCAGGGAGAGTTCGGACAGCTGGCGGAGGGTTGCAGAAGGCAGCACGAGGTCGTCCCAGCCGACCGCGGGCTCGATGCGACGGGCAAGCCGTTCGAGCCCCGCGCCGTTCTGTGCCCGGACCGCCGTGCGCAGGTCCTGCGCGTCCACCGGACGCTCCTCCAGGACCGCCAGCCGGGAGGCGACGACGGCGGCCTTGCGTACTTGCTCGGAGTCGAGCCGGTAGGAGGCGGTGGCCTCGATGAGTCCCTCGTCGGCCGACGCGTTCTCGGCGGGCAGCCCGACAGACGTGCCTGCCTCGGCGAGCGCCCGACGCCACTGCCGCGCCACGCCCGCGGGGGCGGGGGGCAGGACGCGGACCGGAACCGGGCTCTCCCTGGTCCACAGCGGATCCCAGTTCTTCTTCCCGAACGCGATCAGGGGAGCACCGCTGACCGCCGCGCAGAGGCCACCGAGCAGCTGGGCTCCCTCGGGCCGCTCGGGGGCGAGCGATTCGAGCGGCCCGAGGACGACGCCGCCGCGGCTCAGCCGGGCCTCGGCCGCCAGGGTCCGTATGAGCTTCGCCGGTTCGGGAGCGGCGGCGAGTGCCGCGATGTCGACCACCAGCGGACGACGCCCCGCGGCGAGAAGCGCCTCGACTGCCAGTCTGCCGGGGTCGCCTCCCCGGTCGAGCAGATGCACCAGGCCGCTGCCTGTGCCCAACGCCGCTGCGACCCGCAGGGCCTCCGGTCCCGTGTCCGGCTCCTGTTCGGGCCCGACCACACGGACGAGGCCGCGCAGCCTCCCATCGGGCTCGTCGTCGCCGAGCAGGTACGCGGTGATCCGGTCCGGCACCCGCAGCACCCGCGAGAGCAGGGGGCGGTCGGCTTCCAGGACCTCCAGCAGCCCGCCTGCGACCAGCGGGGCGGACGGCGAGAACCGGAAGCGGCCGGAGCTCGCGGCGGACAGCCCGCAGAGTTCCAGTGCCAGGCCGATGGCCGGCCTGCGCCGGGTGAGGTCGTCGTTGAGGTAGCCATAGAGCCGCTCGAACCGGATGTCGATGTCCGGGGCCATCGCGACCAGCAGGAGGTCGACATCCAGCGGTACCAGGCCGAAGTTCTCGGCGAGGTGCCAGATCCGGCTCCCGGGCGGGGAGTGCGGCGAAGGCTCGGAGCCGTAGGCCGGTACGGGCGCGAACGCGTCGCGGGACTCCATGATCTGCTCGACCGCCTGGGGGGTGAGGTACTGCCCCCGGTACGGATCGTCCGGTTCCGGGTCGACGGCCCGCCGGGCCGCCACGGCGTGCCTGACCCGTTGCTCGACGTGGATCAACCGCTCCCAAAGGTCCTCGATGCCCGCCGTCGGGGTGCCGGGCAGTTCGCGGACGGCATGGGTGCCCTGTGTCGTGGTCATCGAGCCGCGCCCCCGCGCCTGCGCCGGCCGGGCGGCAACTGCCGTTCACGTTCTGCGGCGAAGCCCTGCCCACCGGGGTCGGACGCCCCGTCGTAGCGCAACCGGCGCCCCGGTCCCGCCCCGTCGCCGTCCCGTGCGGCGGCGGCCTTCACCACCAGCCCTTCGGTGACCGGCGGGCCGGCGGAAGTCCGTTCGCCGGCCAGCGGTGCCCACACACGCAGGTCGATCGCGGCCTTGAGCTCACCGCCGAGCGCGGACCACACGTCCGAGGCGGACGGCCCGTCGGTGCCCGGACCCGCCGCCTCGATCTCCACGGTCAGCCCGAGTTCGGCGAGGCTGCCCGTGTGCATACGGGCGGGCAGGACGTCCGACCGTACGAGGCAGCGCAACACCTCGGAAAGCAGACGGTGTTCGTCCTGCGGGCGGTTGGTCCAGGCGGTCACCAGATAGGTCAGCTCGAACCAGCGCGGCGGGGTCCGCCAGCCGATGACCATTCCTTGGTCGTCGTGCTCCTCGGCCGTGCCGGTACGGCGGCGGGCCGCATCCTCACGGATGCCGTGGAGGAAGACACTGATCGTGGGGGCGTTGCGCCGGGCGGACCAGTCCTTCGTCGGTGCGTCGAAGACCAGGTCGACGCCGCTCTCCTGGAGGCCGGCGTCGACCAGCAACAGCCGCAGCCCCTCGTCCACTTCGTGGATCATCGGCGTCCCACCTCGTCCGGCGGGACGATGGTGCCGCTGACCACCAGGAAGGGCGTGGTGACCGGGCTGAACCCCGGTCCCTCGGCGGTGATCGTGCGCGGCCCCGTCTGGTCCTTCGCCAGGATCAGCAGCTGCGCGATGAACGTACGGTCCCCACGCGGGACGGTGGGCGGTGCCGTCGCCGTGATCCCGGGTTTCCAGGTGAGCGTCACAGGTGCTCCGGGCGGGAAGTCCTTGCCTCGTACGGAGGTGACGAACCCGGGTTTGCCGACGGCGGGCACCGCGACGATACGGGGCTGGAGGATGCGCAGCGGAATCCTGGAGACGTTGTCGCCGGTGTCGGCGTCGGTACCGGTCGTGGTCAGCGTTCCGGTGATCGTCGTCCTCAGCGCCCGGTCCGGCTTGAGTACGACACGGACGACCGTGGAGGCCCCCGGTGCCAGGTCGGGCAGCGTGCACACTCCCGCGGCGCAGCCCGCCGGAAGCGGACCCGCCGGGATCCGCGCGGGCAGTCCGAGCCTCAGCCGCAGGCCGGTGGCGAGCGCGTTCTTGCCGTTGCGCACGGTGTACGTCACCACGACCCGGCCGCCGACGAAGCCGGGGCTGGGCTGGGCGCGCACCGTGACGCCGGGCCCCGCTTGCGGTTCGGGCGGCAGAGGGGCCGGAGGCCGGGGCGGCGAGGTCGAAGGAGACGGGGTGGGCGTCGGTGTCGGAGGTACGTCCTGGACCGGGACGGTCGTCCCGGTGGCGTTGTCCGTGGGGTTCGGGTCCACCACGGCTCCGGTGACCGACCAGCCGATCTGCTGGTCTCCCGTCGTCACGCCGGTCAGCCGAGCGGTGACCTCCACGCTGGTCCCGGGCCGGAGCACGCCCAGGTCGCACTGAGGCGACCCGGTGGCGCAGGGCCCGGCCGGGGTGGTGAGCTCCTCCAGGCGCACGCCGGGCGGGGCGTCGACGGTGAACGTGGTGCCGGGCGAGGGTGCGGGACCCCTGTTGGTGACGGTGACCGTCACCGACACGGAGGAACCGACCTCCACCGCGGGTCCGGTGGGCGGTGCGGTCAGGGACAGGTCGACCGACTGCTGGAAGGCGGGCTCCTTCTGCCGCCCGGTGAGTCTGTCGCCGAACGGCGTCAGCGTGCCGGAGGAGAGGTCGAGCACGGACAGCTGCTCCGGGGAGTTCGGCGCGAGTGCTCTGCGTGAGCTCAGCACCAGCCGTCCCGCGTCCGGCGACCAGGCCACGTCGCGGGGCTGGAAGGGCCCGGTCTGCGAGGTGTCGGGGATGTCCTGATGGCATGCGTCGGGGTTGTTCCGCTGGACGGACGGAAGCACGACCCGGCACTCGCCACCGGTCAGCGAGGTCACGAGGATTCCGTCGCGCTCGTTGACCCGGCCGCCGCCGTCCTTGCGGTTGAAGGCGAGCGTGCCGCCGTCGGGGGAGAACGCGGGGCTGTCGTCGATCACCTTGCATTCACCCGGGCAGATGGTGACGCTGAGGTCCCGCTGCTGGTCGAGTGCCGCCACCGGCACGGTCCAGACGTGCTTGATGCCGCCCAGGCCCCGGATCACGTGGTTGCGGGTGAAGGCGAGGGTGGTTCCGTCCGACGACCAGGTCGGCTGCGCGTCACCTCCTGCCAACTGCCCTTCCGGCGGGACTACTTTGCCCACGATCGCTCCCGTGGCGACGTCCGCGATGAGAATGCTGCTCGGCCCCGCGGCCTGGCCGACCCCGCCGGGCGAGGTTCTGGTGAACGCCAGCTTGGTGCCGTCCGGCGAGAACGTGGGGTCGGTGTCCCAGTCGCGGGGACCGCGTCCGGCGAGCGGCATCGCCGCCTCGTGGGTGCCGTCGGCGTCGGCCAGCCAGATCCGCTCGACGCGCTCCTTCTCCCGCCCCTCGAAGCGGGTCAGGACGATGCGCCTGCCGTCCGGTGTGTAGTTCTGCCGCTCGGTCCAGGGGTCGTAGGCCTCCGCCGGGTTGAACAGCGGGTCCTTGGCGGGGTCGGTGTTGGTATTGGCCTCCGGGTCCTCCTTCAGGATGGAGAGCCCGAGGTCACGCGGGTCCGATCCGTCCTGCCTGACGTCCTGGAGCGTCACGTCGTTCGCCTCGCGGGGGGTCCGCCGTGCCACGACGGGGGTCCCGGAGTCCGCGGGCCCGAGCCAGGTGGGCGATTCGACCGCGCGGTCCTCGCCGAGCGTCAGGCCCGGCTCGTTCCCGTCGAAGGCGGTCGTCCGGTAGACGTGGTCGTAGTCCTTGCACCCGCAGGTCGTGTCGGGGCTGAGGAAGAGCAGGCCGTTCCCGTCCGGCAGCCAGGCGGCCGAGCGGGTGCGCCAGCCGGCCTGGACACCGGTCAGCAGCGGACGGTCGGCTCCGATTCCCTCGGTCACCCGGAGCCGGGGACCCGTCGTCTCATCCGTGGTGAGGGTGTACGCGATACGAGCACGGTGGGTGTCGTCGTCCACCGGGTTCCACTCCGGCTCGGTCGCGTCGCCGGGCGGGCCGTCACTGATCAGCCTCGCCGCGCCGCCGGCCACGGCCCGTTCGTATATCAGCCCGGTCCGCCCGGGACCGGAGTCACAGGAGTACGCGATCAGTGAGCCGTCCGGGGAGAAGGTCGGGGAGGTCTCGTTGTTGGGGGTGTCCGTCAGCCGCCGCAGGCCGGAGCCGTCGACCCCGACGGTCCACAGTTCACGCTGGACCACACCGTCCGACCCGGGCTCCGCGGAGTCGAACACCACGGTCCGTCCGTCCGGGGAGAGTTCGGGGTGTGCGGCGTCCCGGCCGGTGGTGAGCTTGCGCACCGCTCCGCCCGCGTCACGCACGTACACCTGCGGCCGCAGGCTGTCGCGCAGGCTGGTGAAGACCAGTACCTCACCGCGTGCGAAGGGGTCCTGGTCGTAGTGGGCCGGTCCGGGACCGAACAGCGGTGCGCTGGTGGACGGGTCGGTGACCCGCCCGAGACTGCGGTGTTCGGTACCGGCGTAGGCGATGCGCCCGGCATCCACCGGGCTTTCGTCCGCCGCCGCGGCGAATCTCGGCGCACTTTGGGGCGCGGTCGCGGAACCCGCCACCAGCAGAGGCGCCAACAGCACCACAGCGCCCGTCAGTCGGCCCAGCCGGGTATGCCTCGCAGGGCCAGCAGTGCCGGTCACGGCCCACCTCACAGTCCTGTTGATGACTCTCCAAGAAAAGCATCGTGCATGCGCCGGGCCAAGAACAGGTCCGGAGTACCCGGAGCAGGGGAAGGGGCTGTTGCCCTTTGCGGCGCCTTCCCGGCCCTCGCCCGGCCGCTCCGGCCATGAACACCGGCGGGCTCCCGCGCGCCGACGTCCTTACGTCGTCCGCGCGGGAGCCCGTGGCGGGACTCAGATCAGACCGTGTCTCATGGCGTAGCCGACGGCGTGGGCCCGGTTGCGCAGTTCGAGCCGTGTCGCCACCTCGTGCAGCACGTTCTTGACGGTGCGTTCGGAGTACGAGGTCTTCTGTGCGATCTCCGCGGTGTCGAAGCCCTCCGACACCAGCCTGATCATCTCCGCCTCCCGGGTCGTGAGGGTGGAGAGCGAGAGTCCCCGGGGGTCGAGGACCGTGCGCTGGAGACTGCTGACATGGTCGAGGAGCTTTCCGAGCAGGTCGCCCGGCAGCACGCCTTCACCGTTCGCCATCGCCGTCACCAGGTGGACGAGACTGTCCTGGTCGGCCTCCCCGCGCCTCAGCACGGCGGCGACGCCGCACTCGATCATGGTCTGGAGCGCGCCCGATTCGAAGAAACCGACGACGAGTCCGGTGCGGGTCGCGGTGTTGCGCTGGAGACGGTGCAGAAGCTGGATGGTGGGCTCGTCCACCATGTCCACCACTACTAAGGAGACTTGGGCCCGGTCGGCCTCGGACTCCGCTATCAGTTCCATCTCGGGCCGCAGGCGCAACTGGTGGACCATACCGGTCTGCAGGATCAGGTCCTCCGCGTACACCGCTACGGAGACCCTGCTCCCGGGAGCCCCCTTGGCGCTGCCCTCGGCGCTGCCCTCGGCGGAGCGCTCCGATGTTGCGGGCCTGCGGTACTGGCCGCGTTCCGCTGCTCTGTTCGTCATGTCCGTCGTTGTCATCGTTCCGTGCCCGTCTTCCTCAGGTACTTCCGCTCGATATGTCTGTTGCCGCTCTCGACTGCACCGGCCTCCGGCACGGGGACCGGGCCCGGGGAGGGGCCGCGGGGACACAGTGCCGGTGTGCCGTCGGGGCACCACCCCTGCCCGCTTGTTGCCCTCGAGTCTCTGCTGCACAACCGCAGGGGCGGCTTAATGTCGCACCGTGACCACATCTGCCGAACTCGAAATGCCCACGGTGACGGTATCGCCCGGCGCTGAAGCGACGACGACCCTGACCGTTCGCAACGACGGCGACATCGTCGAGGCCTACACGCTCGAAGTGGTCGGCGACTGCGCCGCGTGGAGCACCGTCGAGCCGGCGCGCGTGTCCCTCTACCCGGGCACCTCCGAGGTGGTGACCGTACGGCTCGCGCCGCCCCGGTCCCACGAGGTCCGGGCCGGCGAGATACCCCTGGGTGTCCGCGTTCTGCCCACGGAGCACCCCGAGTCGGTGGTGGTCCCCGAGGCCACGGTGGTCGTCGAGCCCTTTCACGAGCTCCAGGCAGAGCTGGACCCGCGCCGACGCCGCGGCTGGCTGGGCGCCCGGTTCCGGACGTCGGTACAGAACAAGGGGAACACCGCGGTCGACGTCACCCTCACCGGCAAGCAGGCCGGGGAGGAACTCCGCCTGGTACTCACTCCGGGCCAACGGCGCCTGGAACCGGGCGAGTCCGCCGAGGTACGTCTGCGGGTCCGGGCCCGGAAACTGATCTGGTTCGGCGAGCCGGTCGCCTGGCCGTTCGAGGTCGAGGCCGCCGAAAGTACCGAGCGGGACGCCAACAGCGAGCAGCCCGACCGGTCCGAGGCGCTGCCTGGTGAGTTCGCTCAACTGCCCGTGCTGCCCAAGTGGCTGCTGATCGTCCTGGCCGCGCTGCTCGCGCTGCTGATCGCGTGGTTCACGCTGGTACGGCCCGCGGTGCGGAGCACCGCGAAACAGGCGGCGACCGAGGCCGCGGAGAAAGAGACGGCCCGCGACCAGCAGCAGGGTGCTACAACGCCGCCGGGCGGCACGGGCAATCCGGCCGGCGGTCAGGGGCAGAGCGAAGGTCAGGGGGCCGGTCCGGGAGCGTCGGCCGCGCCCGGAAGTTCCGGTACGGGAGGTTCCAGCACGGGAGCGAGCGCCGGCGCCGGGGGCACCCAGCAGAGCTCGGCGACGATCGATGTGCAGACCGGGGCCGGGGCCAAGAAGGAGGGGACGTACCGGGTTCCGGAGGGGAAGGTATTCGGCATCACGGACATCGTGGTGGCGAACTTCCAGGGCGACGAAGGAGTACTGACCATCTCCTTCGGGGAACGGAAGATCACCACCATCGCCCTGGAGACCTTTCGCAACCAGGACTATCACTGGGTCACCCCCATCCAGATTCCGGAGAACGCCACTGTCACCGCTTCCGTGACCTGTGCCAAACCCGGTACTCCGGCGACCGGAACTCAGGCTTCCGAATGCCACCAGGTACTCAACGTCAGCGGCATACTGAGCGATCTCGCACCGTAGGAACAACAAAGACAGCCCTCCCGCTTCCCGTGTGGGGAATGAGAACAGCAGAAATCCCGACCGGGGGAAACCCGGCTTGCCGGTCGTTGACAGTTTCCTTCCCCTGCGCGCATCAAAGATCTGGACCTTAAGGCTCCTCGCGCCGCCGACAGCGGGTGAGGATGATCCGGTCACAGACCCTGGGATACGAACTGGCCTGCTCAGAGCCACTCCTGTCGCCCTCGAGGCGGAAGGCCAAGGGGCCGGGCAGGGCGATCAAGAGCCCATTCCGACCGTCAGGTCCCGGCCGGATGCCCAACCGTCCACGGTGAATTCTGGCTGATTTTCGTCGACCCCGACACCGATTCCCCGACCGCTGCGGACACCGGCGAGCAGTTCCGGGAATCCCGGGGGACGGGGAGAGCCCGCACGCCGGCATTCACCGAAGCCAGGCATTCGCATTTCCGGCGAATCCCCCACCACCGGACTCACTTCCCTGCCCCGGAGTCCAGCCGGCCTTCACGCGACCGAATCGGGGAATACGTCGAGCCAAGGAATCCGACGACTGTCGCGACCGGTCCGCAAGGGGCAGCATTTCCCGTCGTGCAGGTGACTGGAAAGGCAGCGTCCTTGCCCCGTGTCCAGGACTTTGAGGCCTACTGTCCGCCACGGTCGGCGGACCAGACTGAGCGGCGAACGAATAACCACCCGAAGGAGCGAGCATGCCGTCGTACCTCACCCCCGGTGTATACGTGGAGGAGGTGCAGTCCGGAGCGCGACCCATCGAAGGAGTCGGCACCGCGGTCGCAGCCTTCGTGGGCTTCGCGGAGACCGGCCCCTTCCACCAGCCGACGCTGGTGACGAACTGGGACCAATACGTCCAGACCTTCGGCACCTTCATCGCCGATACGTACCTGACGCCCGCGGTCTACGGCTACTTCGCCAACGGCGGCGGCGCGGCCTACATCGTGCGCATCGGCGGACCCGCGCAGGGATCTGCGCAGGGATCTGCGCCCGAAGCGGCCCCGCCCGTCGCCATCGGGGGGTTCCTGGTCTCCGCACGACCCGGTACGAGTGGAGACCTCTCCGTGGAGGTCGCCGACGCCGAGGGCGAGAACCCTCCGGAGGACCGGTTCCGGCTGCTGGTGCGGCAGGCCGGCAAGGTGGTGGAGACCTACGACGTCTCCACCCGCAAGAACGTCAAGGGCTATCTGGTCACCCAGGCCCGCCAGTCCAAGCTCATCGAGGTCATCGAGCAGCCCGGCGCGGACCAGAGCCGTCCCGAGAAGCAGAGCGTTCCCCTCGCGCCTGCCGCTGCCGCCCCCGGGGCCGGCGTGGCGCGGCTCGACCCGGCCGAGTACGTCGGCGACGCCGCGGCCCGCACGGGGTTCGCGGGCCTCGAAGCGATCGACGAGATCACGATGGTCGCTGTTCCGGATCTGATGAGCGCCTACCAGCGCGGGGACATCGACGCCGAGGGCGTCAAGACAGTGCAGCTGGCAGTGATTTCGCACTGCGAGCAGATGGGCGACCGGGTCGCCGTCCTGGACACTCCACCGGGCATGAACGCCCAGCGCGTCCGCACCTGGCGCAACGACGACGCCGGATTCGACTCGCGCTACGCGACCGTGTACTACCCGTGGCTCAAGGTCTTCGACCCGGCGACCGGCCACAACTCCCTGGTGCCGCCGAGCGGACACGTCGCCGGCGTCTGGGCGCGAAGCGACGGTGAGCGCGGTGTACACAAGGCCCCCGCCAACGAGGTCATCCGCGGTGCTGTGGACCTGGAGATCCGCCTGAGCAAGGGAGAGCAGGACCTGCTCAACCCGATCGGTGTCAACTGCGTGCGCAGTTTCCCCGGGCGCGGCATCCGGATCTGGGGCGCGCGCACGCTCTCGTCCGACCCGGCCTGGCGTTACCTCAACGTACGCCGCCTCTTCAACTACCTGGAGGAGTCGATCCTCCTGGGCACCCAGTGGGTGGTGTTCGAGCCGAACGACGACCGCCTGTGGTCGAGCATCCGGCGCAACGTCACCGCCTTCCTCACCGAGGAGTGGCGCCGGGGCGCTCTCTTCGGCCGCACGGCCGAAGAGGCGTTCTACGTCAAGTGCGACCGCGACAACAATCCGCAGGAGTCGATCGACCTCGGCCAGGTCGTGTGCGAGATCGGCGTGGCGCCGGTGAAGCCCGCGGAGTTCGTCGTCTTCCGCCTCGCGCAGTTCTCCGACAGCACCAGCCTCGTCAACGAGTGACCCAGCAGGGTCCGCAAACGGAACAGGTGACACAAAGTCATGGCAGAGGGCGACGCTCTTTCCACCCACGTCTTCGGCGTGCAGCTCGGCGGCTATCTCGTCGAGTCGATCCAAGAGATCAGCGGCATGACCGTCGAGGAGGAAGTCGTCGAGGTCCGTCAAGTGACCGCCGAGGGCAAGCAGATCATCCGCAAGCAGCCCGGCGCACGCCAGGCGGGCGAGGTGACGATCACCCGCGGACTCGACAAGAGCAGCGAGTTCACCAACTGGATCAAGGAGACACTCAACAACGGAGCTGTCGACACCGCTCGCCAGAACCTGACCATCGAGATCAAGGACTCGAAGGGTGAGACGGTCCGGCGCATCCAGCTGATGCAGGGGTGGGCCAGCAAGTGGGAAGGCCCCTCGCTGAAGGCCGGCGAGTCCAGTGCCGCCACCGAGACGGTGACCATCACCTTCGAGGAGATCGTGGTCGAATGAGGCGCAGGACCGTTACGTCGGGCGGGCTCGACGAACTCCTCGACGGCCTCGCGCCCGCCCCGACCCCCGCACGCGAGGAGGCTCCCGCGTCGTCTCCGGCCCGGGACCGGGAGGAGCTGCGTACGGAGTTCGATTTCGAGCTCCCGCGCGGTTATGTCGACGACGAGGGCCAGGTGCACCGGCGCGGTTCGATGCGGCTCGCAACGGCACGCGACGAGCTGCGCCCGCAGATCGATCTGCGGGTGAAGGAGAACCCGGCGTACCTGAGCGTGGTGCTGCTGAGCCAGGTGATCACCCAGCTCGGCACCATCACCGATGTGCACGCCGGGGTCGTCGAGCGGATGTACGCCACTGATGTGGCGTTCCTCCAGGACTTCTACCGCCGGATCAACAGCGAGGGCCACACGCACGCAGCGGTGACCTGTCCGCTGTGCCACGGATCGTTCGAGGTGGACCTCTCGGGTGGGCGCCTGGGGGAATCGTGACGTACGCGCTTCCCCGACTGCGGGAGGAGATCGCGTACGTCGCCTACCACTTCCATTGGCAGCGCGAGGACATTCTCGACCTCACCCACGGCGAGCGTCAGCAGTGGGTGAGGGAGATAGCGCGGATCAACACCCGCGTCAACGAAGGCGGGTGATCGTATGGGATTCAGGGACTGGTTCCGCCGAGGGGACCAGCAGCAGCCTGACACGCCCTCCCGGCGCGGGGCCGGAGCCGGTACCGGGCGCGGTCCGGTACCGGAAGCCGACCGGAGCGACAGCCGGACCGATCAGCAGGACACCGGCTGGGACGGCGGCTGGCGGCAGGTCGCGCCGCCGACGGTGACCGTCGCCCGGTCCTCGATCGGGGTGAGCGACGGACTGCGTTTCAGGTCCGGCCTCGCCTCGTGGCAGAACCTCGCGTTCGGGGGCGAACTCGGCCATGCCGTACTGCCGTCCGCACCGGTGGGCCTCATCCATGGCGTCGCCCGTCCGGGCCGCGCGCGTTCCGCGTCTCCCAACGGACCGCTGCTCCTGCGTGCCGCCCGGACCGGTGCGGACGGGGAGGCGGAGCCTGCGGCGGACCTGACACCTCTCACGGTGGGCAACGCGACCGGCGGGAAGCCGGTCCCTGCAACCGTCCAGCGGTCGAGCGGCACGACGCCCCCGGGCTCTTCCGGGCGCGGGGCACCGGCGCGGCAGGCTCGCGGGGGCGGCGCAACCCCCCAAGAAGCCACGGCCGGCGCGGCCCCGGCGAAGGGCACGGCGTCAGTCGCGGCTCCGGGACCGGCTTCGGGCCCGGCCGCCGCGCCGGCGCCGCAACATCCCGCGAACACCGGACCGGCACCGGCTTCGCCGCGGCGGGCCCGGCCCGCCGCCGTACGTCCGCGGCGGACCGCCCCGCCCCTGATCGTTGCCCGGCGTCCGGCGATGGTCCTGCGGCGCATCACCGGGATCCCGCCGGCCACAGCCTCCGCACCGGCCGCTTCCGCCGCCAACACCGGCGCGCAGCAGGGCGTGACGCAACAACCGACCGCGCCCGCCCGGCCGGGCCACTCCGACCGGGCGGTTATCGCTGCCCCTCCGAGCGCCGCACCGCCACCGGGCAGCACCGCGGACCGTCCCGCCGCCGCGACGGTGCGCCCCGCCCTCGGCAAGCCCCTGCAGCAACTGCCCACCGGGGCCGTATCCTCCGGCCCGGCAGAGCAGGGCGGGGTCGTACCCTCCGGCCCGGCAGGGCACCAGACAGCGGACATGCCCGTGCTTCAACGGCAGGCACCGAACGCGGCAACCCCTGCGGCGACCACGCCTTCGCACGAGGCGCCGAAGCCGTCGGTGCGTCAGCAGCCTTCCCCGGAGGCTCGGACCCCCAAGCAGTCCCGGACGCCCCGGCTTCCCCTGCCGATACAGTCAGCACCGGCACCGGCACCGGCTGCTGCTCATGCACCGGCTCCGGCTCCGGCTCCGGCTCCGGCTCCGGAACAGTCATCGGTATCCGGGCCGGAGCGGACGCAACACCCCAGCGTGCACGAGCCGTCGAAGCCTTCGGGCCCCCCTCGGTCCCTGCAGTCGCCACAGGCCCAGGGGTCCGGCTCACAAGCTCGTGCCCGTGGCGGGATCGGCACCCCCCTCCCCTCGCTTCCGTCGACAGCCAGGCTCCAGAACGACGCTCCGCTGCTCGGTGACCACCGTCGGGCACAGCCGGGAACCACGGGCCCGCGGCAGGGCACGACGTCGGCGGGGGATCCTGCGGCGCCCCCGCCCTCCGCAGCAGCCGAGCCAACACCGATGCCGACGTCGATGCCCCCGAACGCGCCTTCCGAGATGCCGGTGCGCTCGTCCCCCGTGCCTGCTCCGCCCGCTGCGTCCTCACCGGAACCTGCGGTTGTCCAACGCGTGGTGGACACCACGCGTACACCTGCGAGCACGCCCGTCACCGTCCCTTCCCCTTCTGCTCCCACTACGCCCGTACGTGTCCGAAGGATCGCCCCTGAGCGGGAGGAGGGACGGGCATCCGGGCTTGCCGCCGGCACGGGGGGGCCGTCGCCCGCCGTCCCGCGGTCGCGGACCCTGCTCGCCGGCAGGGCTCTGAAGGTGAGCACCGGCTCCGGTGAGGGCTTTTCGGCGCCGCCGCCGACGGCAGGCAGCACCGACCGGCCGGTCGTGGCAGCCACCTGGCGTCGTGATGTACAGCAGCCGGGGTCCGATGTGCCGCAGCCGGGGCGCGGGAGTTCGCGGACAGGGGAGCATCGGACGCCATCGGGTGCGGCACCCCGGCAGACAGCTCCGCACACGCGCACCCGCCCCGCCGAGCCCGCGTCGCCGCCCCGTACCCGTGCGACGGGCCCGGGACCGACGCCCGGCGGCACCATCCAGCGATCCGTGCCCGGGAACCCGTCGCCCGGCACCGCTCGTAGCGGGACGCCCTCGGGCCTGACGCCCGCCGGTGATCCCGGTCGCGTTCCGGGGGCCGGGGCTGACCGGACGGGTCGCGGACCGGCGGTCGGCGGCTCCCTCCTGCGGCTCGTGCAGCGCTCGGTACGCGGCGGTGCGACAACGCCGCCGTCCCGGCCCGACGCCCGCCCTCCGGAGCAGGAGCCCGCACAGTCACGCTCCGCCCACCGCCCCGGACCGCCGTCCACGGCGCCACGACCCGCACCAACCACCCCGTCCGCAGCCCCGTCCGTGGCCTCCGTGCCGTCCGCCGCTCAGCCGGTTCCGGTCGTGCGCCCGCATCCGCCCGCACCGGACCGGCCAGGAGCAGCCGCCGCACCCGTACAGCGGATGGTGATGCCGGTGGTGGCCGACTCCGCCGGTCCCACCGCCACCGGACCGGCGGCCGGAGACGGTGCTCCGCTCACCGGACCACCGAGCCTTTCGGTACGGGTTCCGCAACGCGCACCCACACCGGCCGCCGGAGCCGGCAGCTCCGGGACCACGGCTCAGGCGCTTCAGCGCGCGGCGACCGACGCCGGAATCACCGGTGTTCCGGTGAGGGCGGCCCCGGTGAAGCCCGCCGAGCCGTCGGGAGGGACCGGATCAGCCGGCCCGGCCATCGTGGACGCCCCGGCCACGAGCCGGATCACCGGGGCGGACATCGAGGAACTGGCCCGTCGTCTGCTCGATCCGGTGAGCCGGCTGATCCGCGCGGACATGCGCAGAGGGCGGGAGCGTGCCGGACGGTTGTACGACGGCCGCCGCTGACGGCGGCCCCGCCTGGTACGGCACGGCACTTGGGAAACAGCAGAGAAAAAGAGAAGCACATGACGGACAACATCTTCGCGACGAGCGTGTTCTTCAAACTCGTGATCGGAGGTAGTGACCTGGGAGCCTTCCACACCTGCTCAGGTCTGGGTGCCGAGGTGGAGATGGAGAGTTACGCCGAGGGCGGCAACAACGGATTCACCTGGCAACTGCCGGGTCGGATCACTTGGACCAACATCACGCTGACCCGCCCGGTCACCGCCGACACGCTCAAGATCGCGCGGTGGCTGAACGAGACGATCCAGCGGGTCGAGCCCAAGGACGGCGAGATCGTCGCGCTCCGTCCGGACCTCAGCCGCATCATCAGCTGGCAGGTGCAAGGCATCGTGCCGGTGCGCTGGCAGGGACCGTCCTTCGACCCCGCCAGCTCCCAGGCGGCGATCGAGACGCTGGAGATCGCGCACGAGGGGCTGGAGCCATCCTGATGGTCCGTCAATTTCCTTAGCAGGTACCGAGTAGAAGAAATGATCGGGAAGGAGGAACGCAATGTCACCCGCTGTCCGTACGAGCCGTGCTCGCGCCCAGCTGACCATCATGGAACCGCCGTCGACCGTCGGTGCCAAACCGGGCGGGAGCCTCGCCCGGCTCACGTTGCAGTTCAACCCCGCGAAGCTGTCGCTGAGCAAGAGCACCGAGTGGCGGCGCACTCCGTCCCGGATGGCCGGGCAGTCCGCGCTGCCCGAATTCGTGGGCAGCGGGCCCCGGGCGTTGTCCCTGGAGGTCTTCCTGGACGCCACGGCCACCCATGACAACTCGGTGGAGAAGGCGGTGGAGCAGCTGATGATGGCGTGTGTGCCCACCCCGAGCAGCCTGGCCCGCAAGACGCCCGCCAGCCCCTGGGTCCGCTTCGACTGGGGCACGTCGAAGACGACCTCGTTCGACGGCGTGCTGTCCAACCTCTCCGTCTCGTACACGCTGTTCGACGTCGACGGGAAGCCGCTGCGTGCCACCTGCTCCCTGTCGATCGAGGAGGCGAGCGTCGATCCGGCCGGCCAGAACCCCACGTCGGGCTCGCGGGAGGCGCGTCGTACCCATCGGGTCGTCGCCGGTGACAGCCTGCCGTTGCTCGCCTGGCGGGAGTACGGCGATGCCACCGCGTGGCGCACGATCGCGGATGCCAACGACATCGACGACCCGATGCAGTTGCTCCCCGGCCGGGAGCTGGTCGTGCCCGGACTGGAAGATCACGCTCCGGAGGGCGGCCGGTGACCGCCCCCGGCCGCTCCTTCGCCGCGGATCCGATCGTCGAGGCCCCTGGTGAACTGCCACCGGCCTGGGCGGCCCAGCTGGTGAGCTGCGTGGTCGACGAGAACGTCGGCCTGCCGGACACCGCCGTGCTGACGTACCGGGACCCCGATCACAAGCTGCTCACCGCCACCGGTCTCACCATCGGCACCCCGCTGAAGATATCCGTGGTCACCGTGCAGGAGCGGGTGCGCGAGCGGCTGTTCACCGGTGAGGTCACGGCGGTCGAACTGGACAGCGACACCACCGGTTCGTTCACGGTCGTGCGGGCCTTCTCCAAGGCTCACCGGCTCCAGCGCGGACGGAAGGTGGTGGCCTACCGCAACATGAGGACCGCGGACATCGTCCGCAAGGTCGCCGCGGGCGCCGGGCTGGCCTGCGGAAGGATCGAGGCCGCGCCCATCACGTACAAGCAGCTGACCCAGCCCAATGTCTCGGACTGGGAATTCCTCCAGTACCTCGCGGGCGAGAGCGGCGCGCACGTGCGGGTGGACGACAAGGGCCTGTTGCAGTTCGTGAAGCCGAAGCCCGCCGCGTCGGCACCCTCGCCCGCCACTTCCGCCACCCGGCACCCGATGGTCCTGGAGTACGGGCGCAACCTGCTGGCCCTGCGGGCCGTACTGACCGCTGCCGACGGGGCGGACAGCGTGGAGGTGCGCGGCTGGAACGTCGACACCAAGACACGGCTGGTGGCCCGCGAGCAGTCCATCCGAAGCAACACGGTGTCTCCCGGGATGAGCCCGTCGTCGGCGGCCGGGGCATTCGGCCCGAAGGCCCGGATGACGGTGACCGACACCCCGTACCGGACCCAGGCCGAGACCAGGGCCGTGGCCGGTTCGGTGGCCGCTTCGGTGAGCTCCGGGTTCGGCGAGATCGAGGCGGTCGCCGAGGGCAATCCCCGGCTGCGGGCAGGCGAGCCGGTCACCCTCGGCAACGTCGGGCCCGCGTTCGCCGGGCGCTACACGGCGACCGCCGCGCACCACGTCCTCGAACCGAACGGCGGATACCGCACGACCGTGGTGGTGAGCGCGGCACCCGACCGCTCGCTGGCGGGACTGACCAGTGGCTCGAACGCACCCTCGCGCGGCCCGCGCATCCCGGGGCTCGCGATCGGCGTGGTCACCGACATCCGTGAGGGCAAGGCCCAACGGGGCTGGGTCCGGCTGAAGTTCCCCTGGCTCGACGACACCTATGTGACCGACTGGGTCCGTACGGTGCAGTGGGGCGGCCAGGGCGGCGGCGGGGTGTTCAGTCCTGAGGTCAACGACGAGGTGCTGGTCGGGTTCGAGCAGGGGCTGCTGGACAGCCCCTATGTCCTGGGCGGCCTCTACAACGGGGTCGACAAGCCGTCGCCCCACGACGTTCCGCTGGTCGACCCGACCAGCGGCAAGGTCAACCGCCGTTCGCTGGTCTCCCGTTCCGGGAACCGGCTCGAACTGCTGGACACCCCACGCGGACCGTCCGGTGTCCGGCTGGCCACCGGCAACAAGCGGCTCGAAGTCACGCTGGACGAGCAGCGGGGCGAGATCGCGCTGACGGTGTTCGCCCCCGGCGGCACCCGGGCGCTGAGCTCCGTGACCGTCTCCGCATCCGGTATCACGCTCGACGCCGGTACGGGTGACGTGAATGTGAAGGGACGCTCGGTGACCGTCAACGGCAAGACGGGGGTCACCGTGGACGGCGGACTCCTCGCCGTCCTCAAGGCCAAGCTCATCCGCATCAACTGACGCCCCCATGCCGTCCGACAGCAGCAGATGTCCCCATTCACAGCAAGGAGAACAGCGACCATGCCCCCCGCAGCCCGCACGGGCGACAGCACCGCCCACGGCGGCCTCATCGGCACCTCGCCCCCGGGTGCGGTGGCCGTCGCCACCGTGCTGATCGGCGGTCGGCCCGCGGCCGTCACCGGGAGCCTGCACGTGTGCGTCGTCCCCCCGCACGCCGCGCTCGGGCCGGGGAATGTGATCATGCCCAACCCGGCTGCCGCGGTCACCGGTCAGGTCCTGATCGGCGGGCTGCCCGCCGCCCGGATGCGGGACAACACCACCTGCGGCGCGCCCATCATCAGCGGTGCGCTGAACGTACTGATCGGGGGCCCGATGTGAGCGGCGGTGGGTTCATCGGACGCGGCTGGGGCTTCCCGCTGCGGGTCGGCGCCACGGGCGGCATCGGCATGGTCGAGCGGGACCGGGAGATCGAGGAGGCGATCGGGCTGGTGCTCGGCACGGCGCCGGGCGAGCGGCCGATGCGCCCGGAGTTCGGCTGCGGCATCCACGACTACGTCTTCGCACCCGGTGACGGCGCCACCGCCGGGCGCATCGCGCACGAGGTCCGCACGTCGCTGGAGCGGTGGGAGCCGCGCATCGAAGTGACCGACGTGGTGATCGCGTTCGACGCCATCGAGGAGGGCACCTTGTACATCGACGTGCACTACACCGTGCGGGCCACGAACGACCTGCGCAACCTCGTCTTCCCCTTCTACACCATCCCGTCCTCCGAGGGTTCCGAAGAAGCGGGAGTGCGCTGATGGCCCTGCCCTCACCCAACCTGGACGACCGGCGCTTCCAGCAGCTCGTCGACGAGGCCAAGCGGTACGTACAGCAGCGCTCCCCCGAGTGGACCGACCACAATGTGTCGGACCCCGGGGTCACGCTCATCGAGACGTTCGCGTACATGGTCGACCAACTGCTGTACCGGCTGAACCGGGTGCCGGACAAGAACTACTCGGCCTTCCTCGATCTGCTGGGCGTCACGTTGTTCCCGCCGTCGGTGGCACGGGCGGAGGTCGACTTCTGGCTGTCCGCGCCGCAGCCGGAGACCGTGCGGCTCCCGGCGGGTACGGAGGTCGCCACCTCACGCGGCGATGCCGAGGAGGCAGTGGTGTTCTCGACCTCCGACGACCTTCCGATCGTGCCGAGTTCGCTGGTCCGGCTGGTCACCGCGCCGGTGTCGGGCGAACAGACCGACCGCACCGCACCGCTCGGCGCGGGCAAGGACATCCCGTGCTTCCAGCCCCAGCCGCAGCCCGGTGACGCCCTGCTGTTCGGGCTGCCCACCGCCGTCCCACGGTGCATCGTCGCCGTACGTCTGGACAGCCGCGTGGAGGGCGTGGGCGTCGACCCGCGGCAGCCGCCGCTGGTGTGGGAGGCGTGGGACGGTGCCCGCTGGGTCATGTGCCAGACCGGCACCGACAGCACCGGCGGGCTGAACAGGCCCGGCGAGGTGATCGTGTTCGTCCCCGCCGGGCACACGGCGTCGGTGACCGCGGGAACCCTTGCAGGATGGCTGCGCTGCCGGGTCACCGCGCCGGAACCCGGCCAGCCGTTCTACTCCGAGTCGCCGACGATCCGGGAGGCCGAGGTGTTCACCGTCGGCGGCACCACGGGCGTCGAACACGCGGAGACCGTCCTCGACGTCCCGCTCGGCATCTCCGAAGGCGTCGCCGGGCAGAGATTCTCCGTGAGCAGGGCGCCGCTGCTTCTGGACGGGGAGCCGCCGGTCGTCCAGGTTTCCTCCCCTGAGGGCTGGCAGATCTGGACCGCCGTGGAGCACTTCGGCGCTTCCTCCCCGGACGACCGGCATGTCCGGATCGACGCCGTCTCCGGCGAGTTCGCGTTCCCGCCGGAGGTACGCGAGCCGGACGGGACGATGCGCGCCTACGGTGCGGTGCCCGAGAAGGGCGCACAGTTGCGGGTCCCCCGCTACCTGACGGGCGGCGGGGCGGCCGGGAACGTCGCCCGGGGCGCCATCTGCGTGCTGCGCAGCTCGGTGCCGTACGTGGCGGGCGTGGAGAACCGCGAGGCGGCCCGGGGCGGGGTCGACGGCGAGACCGTGGAGAACGCGAAGGTCCGGGCACCCAACGTCCTTCGGGTGCAGGAGCGGGCGGTCACGGCCGAGGACTACGAGGTCATCGCCCGCGAGGCCTCGCCTTCCCTGCGCAGAGTCCGATGCCTGCCCGCCGTTGCGGGCGAGGGCGGTGCGGTACGGGTCCTGGTGGTGCCCGACGCGGTCGCCGACGAGGGTGGGCAGCTGCGGTTCGAGCAGCTGATCCCGTCGGACTCCGTGCTCTCGGCGGTCGCGGCGCGGCTCGACGAACGGCGGCTGGTCGGCACCCGACTGATGGTGGAACCGCCCGCGTACCAGGGCGTCACCGTGGTCGCCAGCCTGGTGGCGGCCGGTGGTGACGTGGACCGGGTCCGCGCGGAGGCGCTCACGGCACTGTTCCGCCACATCGACCCACTGCGGGGCGGGGCGGAGGGGACCGGGTGGCCGTTCGGCAGACCGGTGCAGTACGGCGAGGTCTTTGCCGTACTGCAGGGCGTGCGGGGGGTGGGCCTGGTGGAGGAGGTTCGCCTGTTCCCCGCGGACCCGATCACCGGCCGGCGCGGAGCTGCGGTCGAGCGGATCGACATCGCCCCGGGCGCCCTGATCTTCTCGCACCAGCATCAGGTCGTGGTCACCGCGAGCGGGGCCGGTGACGGCTCATGACCAGGGCTGCGGTACCCGGACTCGCCAGCCGCTATCCGATCGGCGAGCTGCTGCCCGCTCTGTACGCGGACGACGACCTGGCGCAGCGGTTCACGGCGGGCCTCGACACCGTCCTCGCGCCCGTCCTGTCCACCCTGGACAACCTCCCGGCCTACTTCGACCCGTCGCTGGCCCCGGCCGACTTCCTGCCCTGGCTGTCGACCTGGGTGGGCGCCGACATCGATCCGGCATGGCCCGAAGAGCTGCGGCGGGCCGTCGTCGCCCGCGCCGTCGAGCTGCATCGGTGGCGCGGCACCCGCCGCGGCCTGATCGAACACCTCCGGCTCTGCTTCGGCGTGCATGCCGACATCCAGGACGGCGGCGGCGTCGCGTGGTCGTCCGAGCCGGGCGCGGAGCTGCCTCCGGCTCCGACCGGAGAACTGCTGGTGCGGGTCTGGGCGGTGAGCGGGGGGCCGGTGGACGCGAGCCGCGTCCTGGACGTCGTCGCCGCCTCGTGCCCCGTACACCTCACATGCCGGGTGGAGATCCTGCCGGGCCCACCAGACGAGACAGGAGGCTGACGCGATGCGCTCGTGTCCGGCGTGCGGTACTGCCAACGGCGAGGACGACGACTTCTGCGGGAACTGCGGTTCCTATCTGGGCTGGTCCTCCCGGGCGTCGCGGAATCCCCCCGGCGCCACGGAACCTGTCGGCCCCTCAGAACCGGTCAGCCCCGCAGCCGGTACCGCGCCGGAGACCACGGGTCCTGAGGCCGGGGCCCCGCCCTCCCCGCTCCCCGAGCCACCGGTGGAACCGACGCGGTCCCGCACACCGGAACCTGCCGAGCCGCCCCCGGCGGAGCCCGCACCGGCCCCGAAGCCGCCCCCGCGACCGGCGCAGCCCGCCCCCGTACGGCCGGAACCACCGGCACCGGACGCGCCCGTGGTCGCGGTGCAGCCGGCCAAGCCCATCGCCCGGCGGCCCGTAGTGAGGCCCGTGGCAGCGGACGAGAAGCCGGACGGGCCACCGTGCCCGGCCTGCGGCACCCCGAACCTGCCGGGACGCCAGTTCTGCCGGCGCTGCGCCGCACCCTTGCACACCCGGGAACAGCCGGCGCCGCTGCCGTGGTGGCGCACGGTGTGGCCGTTCCGCCGCCGGGTGCGGGGCGGATCGGGCCGGGCGCTACGACGGACCCTGCTGGTGCTGGTGGTCGTGGGACTGCTGTTTGCGGGCTTCCTGTTCCTGCCGGCCGGGCGCTATCTCTTCGAGGACGTGCGGGACAAGCTCGGCGGAACGGCGGAGATCAGCCCGGCCGAGGTCACCGCGAGCGCCCAGGCTCCCGGCCATCCGGCGACCGCGGCTGTCGACGGACTGACCAACAAGTACTGGGGGGCACCCGAGCTCGGCTCCTCACTGACATGCGCCTTCGACAAGCCGTTCCGGCTGGTCGGTGTCGTGGTGCACACCGGTGTGTCGAAGGAGCCCCAGGAGTTCCGGCAGGGGGCCAGGCCCACCCGTGCCGATCTGATCGTCACCACGGCGGACGGCGAGGTCCGCGAGAAGGCGGTGACATTCACCGACAAGCCGGGCCCGCAGGCGGTGCGGACCGGCATCAGCGATGTCGTCTCCGTCCGGCTCGTGCTGCGGGCCGCGTCCGGCCAGGGCGAGGGACGGCCCATCGCAGTCGGGGAGGTCGAGTTCTTCAAGCGCACCTGAGGCCGGGCGCCGCCCGGGACGGGAGTGGACCGGGCTGCGCCGCTCCCGTCCGCTCAGCCTTCCCGGATGATGGACAGGATCGCGCCGATCAATCCATTGGTCGCGACCTGCGTACTGTGCCGGGTCCCGCCCGAGCCGGAATCGGCGCCGTACGTCTTGAAGAAGAGCGGGTCGCCGTCGGAGCCGGTGCTGTTGCCCTCGTTCGCGTCGCGGCGGACGTAGTTCTCCATGGTCACGTAGTCGCTCCCGCTGGTGGCGACGGCACTGCCGTAGTGGTACTCGAACGTGCTCGTCCTGTCGCGCGCCGTCTCCCGCGCGGCGTCTCCGTAACCGACCGTCACCAGGGCAGCCTCCGGGGCCAGCGGCGGCAGGAACTCGTCGAGGTGCCGGCTTGCGCAGTCGTCGACGAGGTCGAGCACCCGGGCGAGACAGTTCTCCCGGGCATTGATGCCCTGGGCGGATGCCTGTTGGCGCGGTCGTCGACGGACAACTCGATCGAGGTGTGGGTCTCGCGTACGGGCTCGCCGGCCTGATGTACCGACATGATCGGCTGCCGTGGTGCTCACCTCAGTCGTGAGGGACGACGGCGACAGGGCAGCGCGCGTGATGAATGGCGGCCTGGGCCACGGGGCCCAGGTGTGGTGCCAGGGCGGGGCGGTGCTTGCGTCGGCCGACCACCAGCAGCCCGGCGCCACGGGCGGCCCGTACGACAGCCTTGGCGGGGCTTTCGAGAGCGATGCTGTCGCCCACCTCCACGAGCGGGAACTTGTCACGCCAGGGGCGGAGGATCTGGTCGAGATGCTTCTGCGCGTCCCGAGTGATCTCTTCCGTCACGTCGTGATCCACGCCCCAGGGCGCGTAAGCGACCAGCGGCAGGCTTTGGCCATGGACGGCTCGAAGAGGCACGCCTCGCGCTGCGGCGGTGCCGAAGGCGAATTCGAGCAGGTCGTCGCAGGGGCCGTGCAGTTTCAGTGCCACCACCACGCCGCCTTCCACAACTGGAGCGGGTTGCGGCCCTTGTTCGCTCGTTTCGGCGCGTACCAGGACCACCGGCCCGTCGGCCCGTGCGACGACGGGCATGCTGATGTCTCCGAGAAAATAGCTCTCGACGGACACCAGCCCGCGCGAACCGAGCACGATCATCTCGGACTCCGGCGCCGCTCGTAGCAGAGCGTGCTGGGCGTCGTCGGCCACCAGGTTGCCGACAATGGAAAGGCCCGGGTGGCGGGCCTGGAGCTCCGCCCGCGCCTTGTGCACGATCCGCCTCGCCCAGTAGTTCTGATCCATCTCCGCAGGAACGCGGGTCGGTTCCGGAACCAGCAGAGGCCATGCGTGCAGCAGACGCAGCGTGAGCTTGCGCCGCTCGGCTTCGTCGGCGGCCCAACGGGCAGCGGCAAGGCTCTCGGGTGAGCCGTCGAGGCCCACGGTGACGACTGGCTCCATGGCGACTGCCTCCGTCTCGTAAGTCTCGTAAGTCCCAGGGTGGAATAACGGTGAACAAGTCCGCCTGTCCGGCCTTCTGCCATCCTTGTGCGCTTGTCTGGGCCCGGACGGACGAGGGGGAAAGGCAATCGATGGTGTCAACATCCGCGCCGACGCGCCGAGCACGGCTTCTCCTCATTCGAGAAGTACCGCAAATCTCCTGGTGTCGCATGCGGACCCTGATGTGGCAGGACTCGTAGCGGCACAAAGTCCGCGCAAGGAGGCAGAGCGGTGGTCATTCCCCTGGTGATGGGGCATCGACGGGTTGCGGGGCGCTCCCTGAAAGGGTGGAACGGGCTGCCGGCAAGGCAACCCGGCACGACGAGCCAGTCCTCCTCGCGGGCCTGCCCCGTGCTCCGTCAGCCTTGCCGCGGGCCGGCACAGACGGCCCTGCCGTCGCGGTGCGCGGTGAGGCGGGTCACGGGGCCCGAATGTCTCACCTGTCGGTGCGGGAAGTCCGGATGTCGTCGGTCCGGTAGGCGACACGCTCAGCGACGGAGACCACACCGTCAACGCTCCGGCACAACCGTTCGATGATGGGGATCAGGCTCTTGAACTCGACGGATCCGCCGAGGACGACCTGCCCCTGGCGTACTTCGACCGTCACCTCCGAGGGGGCCAGACCCATCGTCCGCTGCAGTACATCCCGGTTGATTTCCTCATAGATGGCGTCGTCACGACGCAGGAAGACCCGCAGCAGGTCACGACGGCTGACAATACCCAGCAACTTGTCCGTCTCGTCCACGACGGGCAGCCGTTTGACGTTCTGCACTTCCATGAGGCGGGCCGCCTCGACCACGGTCCACTCCGGACGCGCACACACCGCGGGAGCCGACATCAGTTCCTCGGCCCTGGCCCCCTCCGCCTTGGCCCGTTCCCACGCCTCCAGATGCGGAATCGGTGTCCGGCCGGACGGATCGGCCTGGTCGGAAGACTTGCGCAGCAGGTCGGCCTCGGACACAACACCCAGGGGACGATCCAGTTCATCCACAACGGGTACCGCTGTGACATCGTTCTCCGCCAACAGCTTGACAATCTCTTTGAACGGCAGGTCACGCCGTGCCCGGACGACGTCTCGAGTCATGAGCTCTGCGACCGATCGGTGGTGCATGCGGCTTCTCCTTCGAGGTGTCACGGCCAGTAATGGTCATGTGTCGAGCGGGTCAGGACCTGTCGCCCGCGAGTCGCCAGAGCGAGTCGGCCAGGCTCGTCGGTGGACCAGTAGGCCCGATACCGGCCCGTTCGGCCCTGCCGAATCACGGTTTCTCGTCCCGTGCGGTGACACGCCACTCGTGGCACGTTGGGTACAGCAACATGATGAGGAAACGGCGGCGATCATGCGAGCTCACCTCGGCGATCAACTTGTTGTCGAAAGCCCGGCAACCGGCGCCAGCAGGCGCGACGGCGAGATTGTCGGACTGCACCATGAGGACGGAACCCCTCCCTACGACGTGCACTGGTCGGATACCGACCAGGTGACGCTCGTGTTCCCCGGGCCCGACGCCCATATCCGTCACCTTGAGCAGAGGCCCGCCAGATCTCGCCGGCCGGCCCGGCCGGGCATGACTGAGGCCGGTGCCGAGTCCGCCAGGGTTCGGCCCGATGGGGCACCCGACCCCGGCGACATCGGCCGGCGCGTGGCCATGGAACGCGAGCGACAGGGGCTCAGCCGCGCAGAAACAGCCCGCCGCGCCAGAATGGCGCCGGACTACCTGGCATACCTCGAACAACAACCGGCTGACCCGAGTCCGGCGAGTCTCATCAGCCTGGCCGACGCACTCGGCACCACCGTCGCAGCCCTGCGCGGAGGCGGCATCGATCTGCCACCCGGCCAGGGCCAGGCGCTCCTGCACCCCCGGCTGCAGGACCTCGGCCCCGACGAATGCCGCGCCCGGCTCTCCACGCACGGCGTAGGACGCATCGCGGTGTCGACACCCGATGGCCCGGCAGTCCTTCCGGTGAACTACGAGGTCATCGATGACACTATTGCCTTCCGGACCGCGCCTGACTCAGTGCCTGCGATGGCCGGGGGAACAGATGTCGCATTCGAGGTCGACCACGTGGACGAGGCCATGAGCCAGGGCTGGAGCGTGCTTGCCGTAGGCCCTGCGCGGATCGTTACGGAGCCCGACGCACTGCGGCAGCTTGCCGATCGCGCCCATACCACGCCTTGGGCAGGGGGCGAACGCGAGACGTGGGTGTCGATCCGGCCCACGCGCCTCACAGGGCGGCGCATCAGCCCGGCTGATCAGTGACCGACAGAGGGGTGCCGCGACGCCCGGCGGGCATTCCACGACCACGATCCAGCCCTGACCTCACAGCGAAGTCGTCCAGCATGCCGTCGTAGCCGTGGTGCACACCGCCGCCCGGGAAGCCCGGGGTGATGTCCTGGGGTACGTGGTCGGCAAAGCCCGTGGTCGTAGCGGAAGGGGTCGAGGCCGACGAGTTCGAAGCGGCGCTCGTACTGGTCGGCGGCGTGCTCGTTGGGGCTGCGGCCACGGTCCCCCGTCCGGCACTCCCTGTGGGCCAGTAGGCCCACGTCCGGGACGGCTCACACGGCGCAGTATGGAGGCCGGAGCAATTCGAGGAGGACCGTTGTCACGCCGAATCCGGGGGTCGGTCGTGCGCTTCTGCCGTCGTGGATACCCGGCGTGCCGACGGCGGCCGCGTCCCCGGCAGCCTGGACCATATAACGGAAGGAAGCCTTGGCCATGACCCATCACACCAGCACCGAGAAGCCACACAGCAAGCAGTGGAGCGTGCGTCTGGACCTCTTCGAGGAAGGTGACCTCACCAAGGTTCACGCCGTCCTCGACACCGGTGACACCACCCTTCGGAGTCGCGCCTCCGCCCAGCGCAACCCTCACGACACACCCGTTCCCGAGATCGGCGACGAGTTCGCCGCCGGCCGGGCATTGATCGACCTCGGCAACCAGCTGCTCCGCGCCGGAAGCACCGACTCCGCGTCGGGTGACCTTGCCGTGCCCGGCTGAACGGGCGTCGAGAGCAGCCGCCCGGCTGGTGGGCAGGGAGAGATCCGCCACAGCCGAGCGGTCCCTGCCCCTGGAAGAGCCGCTTCTGCAGGGCTCGGCCGGAGTTGTGGCACCGCCACTGCACAACAGTCGGCCGTGGCGCTTCCGCCCGATGTCCGACGCGCTCCGGATGCACCTGTACGTGGCCCCGATGCGTGCCGTGCCACACTCCCCTGCGGTCTGCGCAGTTCGCGCACGCTGACATCCACCGAGGTGCAGGGGCGTTGCGGTACGGCCGCAACGAGCTACGTTGCCGCGGTGGCCAACACTGGACCGGTGAGCCGGCGCGCCTATTCGCACACCGCCTCGTTCGGCTTTCAGGTTCGCTCGACGGTGAGGTCGAGGAAGTGGGCGGAGCATGAGATGCACGGGTCGTGATTGCGGACCGTCCGTTCGCACAGGGTGGTCAGCTCCGTGTCGGTGGGGTCGCCGTCTCCCAGGCGTTCCTGCACGATTCGGCGGAGGTCCTCCTCGATCGCACCCAGGTTCTGTACGGTCGGCGGGACAAGGTCGGCGTAGGTGACGGTCCCTTCGGAGTCGAGGGTGTAGCGGTGGTACAGGAGACCGCGCGGTGCCTCCGTCGCCCCGTGCCCGGTACCGGCTCGTGAGGGCACGTCGACATAGGGGCGCGGCGGGGGTTCGTAGGCGTCGATGATCCGCAGTGCCTCGTCGACCGCGTAGAGCACCTCAACCGCTCGGACGATGATGCTGCGGAAGGGGTTTCGGCAGACAGTGCCCTGCCGGGGGTCGCCGAGGCCGGCGTCGTGGGCGGCCTGGAGGGCGATCGAGGAGAGCCAGCGGCCGCTGATGGCGTAGCGGGCGAGTGACCCGGTGAGATGGCGGCGGTCGTCCAGCAGGGAGTGGAGGGCGGTGGAGTGGGGTACCTGGCTCTCGGTGACGTGGGCGCCGAAATCGTGGACCCCGAAGGTACGGGTGGGCAGCGCACGGTCGGACTCGGGGGGAAGGCCGGCGGTGTGCGGCGCGGCCATGACGGTCGGGGTGCCGGACTCGATGGCGTAGGTTCCGGGCTCGGACAGGGCGAACAGGTCGTTGTCGCATCCGGCGTCGGGGAACTCGAAACCGGACACCCAACGCACGGTTTGGGCCGCGTCGTCCCGGGCCCGGCGCAACCGTTCGGCCAGCGGGCGCAGTTCGGTCGTGGTCGGGATGCGGTGGAAGCCACCGAGGCGGACATTGATCGGGTGGATCGCCCGGCCGCCCAGCAGTTCGATGATCGCGTTGCCGGCCTGCTTGAGCCGAAGGCCGCGTTCAATGTCGGCGCGCCGGGCGCGTGCGAGGTCGATGGCGCTGTCACAGCCGAAGAAGTCGGGCGCGTGGAGTAGGTAGATGTGCAGCGTCTGGCTCTCGATCCATTCACCGCAGTAGAGCAGCCGGCGCAGCGCCGCCAACTGCCCGTTCACGACGACGCCGCAGGCGTCCTCGATCGCTCGGCAGGCGCTCATCTGGTAGGCGACCGGGCAGATCCCGCACACCCGGGAGGTGATGTCGGGCGGCTCGGTGTAGGAGCGTCCGCGCAGGAACGCCTCGAAGAAGCGTGGCGGTTCGTAGATCGCCAGCCGGACCTCTGCAACCTCACCGCCGTCCATGCGTAGATACAGTGCGCCCTCGCCCTCGACGCGGGCGAGCGATCCGACTTTCAACAGCCTTGAGCCGCGGTGGGTCACCCCTCCAGTTCCTTCCGGGAGGCCGCATCGAACTCAGGAGCGGCGGTATTGAAGGTGCGCAGCACCCGCACCACGTCGAGAGTGTCCATGCCATCGCGGCGCAGGAGGGGAATGAACGAGGGGAAGTTGGTCGAGTTGGACGGGCCGAAGCAGCCGTAACAGCCGCGCCCGTACGCGGGGCAGATCGCACCGCATCCGGCATGGGTGACCGGACCCAGGCAGGGCGTGCCGTGGGCCACCGTCACGCAGACCGTGCCGCGCTGCTTGCACTCGAAGCAGACGCTGTGCGCGGGTACGTCGGGTTTGCGGTCGGCCAGGTAGGCGGTGATGACTTCCACCAGTTGGCCTCGGTCGATGGGGCAGCCGCGCAGCTCGAAGTCCACCGGGACATGGGCGCTGATGGGTGTGGAGGTGGCGAGTGTCTCGATGTAGTCCGGTCTGGCGTAGACGGCAGCCTGGAAGTCGGCGACGTCCGCGTAGTTGCGCAGCGCCTGGACCCCACCTGCGGTCGCGCACGCCCCGATGGTCACCAACCGCTTGGAGACAGCCCGGATGTGCTGGATCCGGTCGGCGTCCTGCCGGGTGGTGACCGATCCCTCGACCAGCGACAGGTCGTACGGGCCCGGCGCGTCGGCGCTGGAAGCCTCCAGGAAGTGTGAGATCTCCACCCGCTCGGCGATGCCGAGGAGCTCGTCCTCGCAGTCCAACAGAGTGAGCTGGCATCCGTCGCAGGAAGCGAACTTCCAGACGGCGAGTTTCGGGCGACCGCTCGCGGTCATGTCACAACTCCCTGACCGTGAGAAGGGATTGGGCCTTGGTCCAGCTGACGACGGGACCGTCGCGGCAGAGCAGGAGGGGGCCGAGCTGGCAGTGCCCGCAGTGGCCAGTGGCACAGTGCACATTGCGTTCCAGCGAGACCCGGATCAGCTCCGGATCGACGCCGCGGTGCACCAGCTCGCCGGCGGTGGCCCGGATCATCGGTTCGGGGCCGCAGATGAACGCCGCCGACGCCCCGGGGCCGAAGGCGACCCGGTCGAGCAGGGTCGTGACGACGCCGACCTCGCCCTGCCACAGCGGGTCCGCGCGGTCCACGGTGGTCAACACCCGGGCAGCCGACTGCCAGCCGCGAACGTCCTCGCCGTAGAGCAGCTCGTGGGGCGTGCGCGCTCCGATGAGAACGTTCAGCCGTCCGTAACGCTCGGGTGCGGCAAGCGCGTCGCGTACGAGCGGGCGCAGCGGCGCCAGACCGATACCTCCAGCCACGACGAGCAGGTCGTTCCCGGCTGCGGCGGGGAGTGCCCAGTCGGTGCCGAACGGGCCGCGCACTCCGACCGTGTCACCACGCCGCAGCCCGTGCAGCGCGCCGGAGACCGCTCCGACCGTGCGAACGGTGTGCGTCAGCCGGCTCCCGTCGATCCCGGAGACCGACAACGGGATGTCGCCGACGCCGAAGGCGTACACCATCGCGAACTGCCCAGGAGCGAAGGGCTGCAGAACCGAGCGGACCGGTTCCAGGACGATCGTGGCGGTGTCGGGCGTCTCGGCCTCACGTTCCACCACCCGGTACGGAATTGGGACCGCTCCCGGCCGAGCAGTCATTGGTGCGGCAGCCGTCGTCACGACTCACCGGCGTCGGGGGGCCCGTACAGGTCGAGCAGGCGGATTCGGGTGGACTTCAGCCGCCGTGCGATCACCTGTGCAACGCAGTTGGTCAACGCCAGGCCGAACGACGGATCCTTCTCACACGCGGCTCGGACCCGCTCCGCGTCGAACTCCGACGCCGACACAATGGTGCGGGCCTGCGCGCCGAGGTGCCAGCGGTAGGGCTCGAACAACCAGGACCAGCCCAGCAGATCGCCTTCACCAAGGGTCTCCAGGACTGCCTCGCGCCGGGCCGGAACGTGGACGTCGAGCGCAACAAGCCCGGAACGGATGATCCAGAACCGGTCGGCGACGCCGTCCTCCTCGAAGATGCGGGTGCCACCGGGGAAGGAGACGTCGTGGGCGAACGTGACCAGCCGCTCGCGGTGGCCGGGCGGCAGGGCCCCGAGAAACCCGTGGCGAACAACGGTCATGGCGGGCCCTCCCCCGTCTCCTGCCGGGCGGCCTCCCGTTCCAGGTTCAGCGCGTGAGCCTCCTCGGTGATGTCGATACCGACCGGGCACCACACGATGCAGCGCCCGCAGCCGACGCACCCGGAGCTGTCGAACTGGTCGTACCAGGTGCCGAGTTTGTGGGTGGCCCACTGCCGGTAGCGACTACGCGAGGAGTTACGGACCGGACCCGCCTGCAGGTGGGAGAAATCCAGGTCGAAGCAGGACTCCCAGCGCCGCCACCGCTCGGCGTGGTCTCCGGTGAGGTCCGTGACGTCCTCGGTGGTGGTGCAGAAGCAGGTCGGGCAGACCATGGTGCAGTTTCCGCAGGTCAGGCAGCGGGCCGCGACATCGTCCCAGCGCTCGGCCGTGAGCGTCTCGCGCATCAGCACCTGCAGGTCCACCAGCGGCATGCTGCGACCCATGCGATCCGCCGCGTCGGCGACACGCTCACTCGCCGCGGTCCGGGTCGCGGCATCGGCGGAACGGTGGGGCAGCTCGGCCAGGACCGACTCTCCCTCCTCGCTCCCGATCCGCACCAGGAAGCGGTGGCCGTCGGAATCGAGCACCTCGGTCAGCGCCAGGTCGTAGCCGGGCCCCACGGCCGGCCCCGTGCCCATGGACACGCAGAAGCAGGTGGCACCCGGCTCGGTACACTCCGCCGCCACCAAGAAGGCCCGCTCACGACGCCCACGGTACCCCGGGTCGCTGTACATCCCGCCGGTCAGCACCCGGTCCTGGATCGCGATGGCCCGCAGGTCACAGGGGCGCACGCCGAGGAACGCGTACGACGGCGGTGATGTCCGGTCCTCGGTCACCACCAGCTCGCCGTCGGCACCGCGATCGGCTGTCCACTGCCGCTCCCGCGGCGGGTGCAGAAACGTCTTCCAGGACTGAGGGCCCGCGCTGTGCGCGAACACGGCGCCGTCCCCGCGGGCACGCAGCCGGTAGACGCCTGCCTCCAACTCGACTCCCCAGCCATAGGGGAGTTCCGCACCGCCGGAGATCTCGGACAGGACGATCGCCCCGTCGCGGACGGTCGGTCCCACGACCGTCCGGCCACGCCCGGCCAGGACCGTGATCAGCGCGTCCAGGCCGTCCTTGCCGATCACCGCGGCCGTGCCGCCGTCGTCCGCCATCGCCAACCTTCCGACGCCGCCGATGATGCTTGCCCGGCCAGTATGCGCACGGACCTGCTGCCCGGCATGGGCCGACCTGCCCCTGCGTGGTCCAGGTGGCTGTGTCCGTCACCCCGTACGGACCCCGCACGGACCCGGTACAACTGGCGAGCCTTTCCGGCGGGAAGGGGCGAGCGCGTGAACCCCATTACGCGGATCGCCGTCATCGGCGTCGGGAACGAGTTCCGCCACGACGACGGTGTGGGCTGGGCCGTCGTGGGCCGGCTGGCAGAACGAGCCGAGGAACGGCCACTGCCGAGCGGGACCGCCCTCGTGGTGTGCGACGGCGACCCCGCCCGACTGATCACCCTGTGGGAAGACGCCGACCTCGCCATCGTGGTGGACGCCGCGCACGCACAGCCCGGGCATCCCGGTCGACTGCATCGCCTGAAACCGGACGGTGGGCCGCTGTCGCAGACAGGCAGCGCGACGAGTTCCCACGGGCTCGGACTCGGCGACGCCGTCGAACTCGCCCGCGAACTGGACCGCCTGCCCGGACAACTGGTCGTCTACGCCATCGAGGGAGCCAACAGCAGCCTGGGCACCGGCCTGTCAGCACCCGTCGCAGCCATCGTGGAACCGCTCGCCGAACGGATCGCGGAAGAAATCTCGCTGCACGTGGGTTCTGGCGGCAGCCGATAGGTGTGAACTGGCTGCGTGCGACATGCACGTTCCCTGTCGCGCCGCCATGTCCTGCACCGGAGCGATCCGCACCCCGGTTCACCCGGCGCACCCCCGGCCACGCTCCCACGAACCCTCAGCGGGCGTCGGATGCATCGCACCCACCAGTCCTACGGCCACGATGACACCCTCGTCCGTCTTCTGCCCGAGTCGTACGCGGACCTGTCGGAGCAGTGGCCCGAAACGCGTCGAAACGGTCCGCAGAACCGACAGGAGCCATACCCTCATCGTGTTGGCAATCGGTCGAGGTCATAATCCTGAGATAAGCGTTTACGTGCGAGAGCGCGACACGGCGGCGGCAACAGGGCTATCCGTGTCTGGACGGAACGCGTGGTCGGGAGTGGTCGACGAACTGGTGAAACCGATCCGCTCGCCGACCTGCCTCATCGAGTACGCCGTACCGGGTCCGCGCAGCGAAGCCCGTTCGGCGCTGACGCTTGACTTCGAGCATGGTCTCCTCCATAACGTCATCCCATGTCGGACGAGAAAGGCTCGGGCGAGCCCGGAAAGCTGCCGCGCTCGCTGTACGAGCGGGAGCTGTACCGGCTCCAGACCGAGCTCGTGAAGCTTCAGGAGTGGGTGCGGGCCGAAGGCGCGCGGCTCGTCGTGGTGTTCGAGGGACGTGACGCGGCGGGCAAGGGCAGCACGATCAAGCGCGTCACCGAACACCTCAATCCCCGATTGGCGCGTATCGTCGCGCTGCCGCGGCCCACCGAGCGCGAGCGCGGCCAGTGGTATTTCCAGCGCTACGTCGAGCACCTTCCAGCCGCGGGGGAAGTGGTCCTGCTCGACCGGAGCTGGTACAACCGCGCGGGCATCGAGCGCGTCATGGGCTTTTGCACCATGGAGGAACACCAGCGGTTCCTTCGCCAGTGCCCGATCTTCGAACGGATGCTGGTGGAGGACGGCATTCTGTTGCGTAAGTACTGGTTCTCGGTGAGTGACGCGGTGCAGGAGGAGCGGTTCCGACGCCGACTGCGGGATCCCACCCGCCGGTGGAAACTCTCACCGATGGACCTGGAATCGATCACCCGTTGGGAGGCGTACTCCCGGGCGAAGGACGAGATGTTCGTCCATACCGACATCTCGGAGGCTCCGTGGTACGTCGTCGAGAGCGACGACAAGCGCCGGGCCCGGCTCAACATGATCGCCCATCTGCTGTCGACCGTGCCGTACGAGGCAGTCGCTCCGCCGGTGATCGAACTGCCTCGACGACCTCCGGCCACGGGATACCAACGACCGCCGAGAAACCTTCAGACGTACGTCCCCGATCACGCGTCACTACTCAGGAAGTGAGGCGACAGGTCTCACACAGTCAGCCCGCCAGAGGTACGACAGCCACCGGAGAGTCGGCGTGGTGGAGCAGGGTATGAGCGACTCGGCCGAGCTGGAGTCCGAGGTGGCCGTGGCGGCGATGCGCTCCGACGACGATCAGGTCCGCGGCAGCCGAGCGCTGGACCAGCACTTTCGCAGCCGTTCCCTCGACCGCCGCTGAGTACAGCCGGACCGTCGGGTGATCGCGTACGGACTCAGCCACCGCTTCGTCGATCAGGGTCGCCGCACGTTCCTTGTGGTACAGGTACTCACTGGCAGTACGCCGGGGGTCGGCACGGTTGTGCGCCGGACAGCGCCAAGCACGTACGGCATCCAGGACGCAGCCCCTTGCCCCGGCCTCGCGGAAGGCGAACCGGACCGCCGCCGATCCTCCCTCCGATTCCCCGACACCCACGAGGATCCGCCCATGCGCGCCTTCGATACCGGCCTCGTCACCGCGCACGACGATGACGGGACAAGGGGCCCGCGCGGCTACGGCCAGGCTGACCGAGCCGAGCAGAAGTCCGGTGAGACCGCCACGGCCACGCGCCCCGGTGATCAGTGCCTCGGCGTTGTACCCCTCGTACAGAAGGGCGAGCACCGCGTCCTCGGGCGCCACCTCAACCGAGACGTCGACGTCCGGATGACGGCGGCGGGCACGCTCAGCGGCAGTTTCGGCGATGCTGTCGGCGAGCGCCTGCTCCGAAGGACGGCCGAGGCTGAGCGCCAGCGCGGCGCCCTCGTACTGCTCCCACCTGGACGCGTACACCAGCCGCAGCGGCAGCCCATGAAGGGCCGCCTCGTCGACGGCCCAGTCGACCGCCCGCAGGCTGGTCTCCGATCCGTCCACACCCGAGACCAGGGGCAGCTTCATCCTTCCCACCACCTTCCACTCGACCGGGTAAGAAGTACCTGCCCTCACAGTTGCACTGCAGCGGGCCGTTCGTGAGGACCGGTTCGGCCCGGATACGGAACATTCGGCCCCCCCCCCGTTATCTTTTTCGCGGTCCTGCAATGGGGCCGTTGGCCTCCGGGCCCGGTATGACTGTGTCCCCTCTGTCGAAGCGATGACCTGGGGGGTGGTGTCGCCGGGTCCGTGGGGTGCCGTCGGAGACGCTGATGAGAGGTCCGGCCACCGCCTGGCCCGGTGCAATGCCGGGCAGCTCGCGGGCGGCAGGTCTGCATAACGTGGATGCGCGAGCACGGTGCCACCGCCGAGGCCGGCAAGGTCAACCACTTGGGAGGGGTGCGATGTTCGACACCGGCGATGTGGGCGTCTTCCTGGGCATGGACGTCGGCAAGAGTGCCCATCACGGCCACGGGCTGACCCCGGCCGGGAAGAAGGTCTTCGACAAGCCGATGCCCAACAGCGAACCGAAACTGAGGGCCGTCCTCGACAAGCTGACCGCGAAGTTCGGCACCGTGCTGGTGATCGTCGACCAGCCCGCATCGATCGGTGCTCTGCCCCTGACCGTCGCCCGGGACGCGGGCTGCCAGGTCGCCTACCTGCCCGGACTCGCGATGCGGCGGATCGCCGATCTGTATCCCGGCGAGGCGAAGACCGACGCGAAGGACGCGGCGGTGATCGCGGACGCCGCCCGGACGATGCCCCACACCCTGCGCTCGCTGGAGCTGACCGACGAGATCACCGCCGAGCTCACCGTCCTGACCGGCTTCGACCAGGACCTCGCCGCGGAAGCCACCCGCACCAGCAACCGGATACGCGGCCTGCTCACCCAGTTCCACCCCAGCCTCGAGCGCGTCCTGGGCCCACGACTGGACCACCGGGCCGTCACCTGGCTCCTCGAACGATACGGATCCCCGGCCGCCCTGAGGAAAGCCGGCCGCCGCAGACTCGTCGAACTCATCCGGCCCAAGGCCCCGCGGATGGCACAGAGGCTGATCGACGACATCTTCGACGCCCTCGACGAACAGACCGTCATCGTTCCCGGCACGGGCACCCTCGACATCGTGATCCCGTCCCTGGCCGCCTCGCTCGCAGCGGTCCACGACCAGCGCAGAGCGCTCGAAGCCCAGATCACCACCCTGTTGGAGGCCCACCCTCTTCACCCGGTCCTGACCTCGATGCCCGGAGTCGGAGTCAGGACCGCCGCCGTCCTGCTGGTCACGGTCGGCGACGGCACCGGGTTTCCCAGCGCAGCCCACCTCGCCTCCTACGCCGGCCTCGCCCCCACAACCAAGTCGTCCGGGACCTCGATCCACGGCGAACACGCACCACGAGGAGGAAACCGGCAGCTCAAACGCGCGATGTTCCTCTCCGCCTTCGCCTGCATGAACGCAGACCCCGCCTCCCGCACCTACTACGACCGCCAGCGCGCCCGCGGCAAGACCCACACCCAAGCACTCCTCCGCCTCGCCCGCCAACGCATCAGCGTCCTGTTCGCCATGCTCCGCGACGGCACCTTCTACGAGTCCAAAGCCCCCACCGCCATCCTGGCCGCATAACCACCCCAAAAACCCGCACACCCGGCACCACGTCCTTGACGAAGGACATAGAGGCACCCCCCCTTCGTGGTCCGGCTGGTCCGCACGCATGACGTGCTCTTCGGCAGCGGCAGAAGAGACTCGGCGATGCTGGTTGCCGCCCCGGCGTCCGGCTGGCCCACGAGACGCAGGAGGCCGATAGTGGAGGGAGAAGTGCAGGGTGGTGCGGCGCGAGGGCGCGGGGGCCGGGCGGCAGTCCCGGAAGGGATGACGCGACGGGGAGGAAGGTGCCGTCGATGTCGAATGCCACGAGCACCGACCTCTACGAGGTCACGATGGCTCAGTCGTATCTGAGCGAGGGCATGACAGGTTCGGCGACGTTCAGTCTGTTCGTGCGCGATCTGCCGCCGGACCGAGGCTTCCTTGTCTGTGCCGGGCTGGATTCCGTCCTCGATTTCCTCTCCGCCTATCGTGTAGACGCAGATGACGTGGACGTCTTCGCCTCTGTGATGGGACGGCGGCCCGAGGATCTGGCACCGCTGCTCGGCCTGGAATTCAGCGGCGAAGTCCGGGCAGTACCCGAAGGGCGCGTCGTGCTGGCCGGAGAACCCCTGCTGGAAATCACTGCACCTCTCCCGCAGGCCCAGCTCGTCGAGACCTATGTACTCAACCAGCTCAACCACCAGACCTGCGTCGCGTCCAAATGCGCCCGGTGTGTCCTGGCCGCCGACGGACACCCGGTCGTGGACTTCTCCCTGCGCCGCACTCATGGCATCGAAGCCGGACACCAGGCCGCCCGGCTGGGTGCCATGGTCGGCTTCGCCGGAACCAGCAATGTGGCGGCGGCTCACTCGGAGGGCCTGACCGCGGTCGGCACGATGGCCCACTCGTACATCGAGGCGTTCGGTGCCGAGGAGGACGCGTTCCGGGCCTTCACCCGGTCCCATCCGGGCCCGGTGACATTTCTCGTGGACACCTACGACACCGTGACAGGCGTGGCGACGGCGGCACGCGTGCTGCGCGACCTGGGGCTCGGCCCGGGCTGCGCCATCCGGCTGGACAGCGGTGACCTCGGAGCCCTGGCCATACAGGCGCGGACCATCCTCGATGCTGCCGGCCTCCAGGAGACACGGATTGTGGCGAGCGGTGGTCTCGACGAGTTCGCCGTGGACAGTCTGGTCCGCTCCGAAGCGCCCATCGATACGTACGCGGTCGGCACCCGGATCGGCGTCAGTGCGGATGCCCCCTACCTGGATTCCGCGTACAAGCTGGTCGAGTACGCCGGGCGGCCGGTGATGAAACTGTCATCGGCCAAGGTGACGGCGCCCGGACGTAAGCAGGTGTTCCGAAGGCCGGGATACGCGGATCTGATAGCCCTCGTCGATGAGCAGCCACCGCCGGATGGCGTCCCGCTGCTGGAGTCGGTCATGCGGGAGGGGCGCCGTGTTTCGGAACGCGCAGAGCTGGACACAGCCCGGCAAAGGTTCATGGCCGACCTCGCGGCACTGCCTCCCGCGGCCCGCACCATACGCGCGCCCGTCGCGCCAGAAGCGGAACTCTCAGGACGCCTCAGCTCACTCACCGCAGATGTCCGCCGGTACATCGAGAAGAATCTGCTGGGTGGCACTCACGGAGCCGCCTGATCCGAACTCGCGATCGGGCGCAAGGAGTGACTCGGCCGACAGAGCCGTCAAGTGCTCTGAGATCGCAGAGCCTGCCCACCCAGGGCCGGACGGGACCGCGGCAGGGGCCGGTCGACCCATGTCCGTGAACCGGCCGTCCGGCGATGCTGAAACCGGAGGCCACAGAGGAGGACACCGATGAGCGCTTCTCCGACTCGCATCACCGCAGCCCTGCCTGCCCAGTACCGTGACCGCCTGATGCAGATCGGACAGGAGGTCAATTTCGCGGAGGGAGTCCGCCTCTTCCACGAGGGAGACCGCGCAGACCGCTTCTGGATCCTGCGCTCGGGCACCGTCACGCTGGACATCCGCGTACCGGGCAGTTCCCCGGCAGCGATCGAAAGCCTCGGCTCCGGCGAACTGGTCGGCTGGGCCTGGCTGTTCGAGCCCTACATCTGGCACCTCGGAGCAGAGGCGATGACACCTGTCCGTACCCATGAGTTCGACGCGGCGACCGTACGCATGATGATGGACGCCGATCCCGCCTTCGGTTCGGCCATCGGCCATTGGGTCGGGCAGGTTCTCGCCCACCGGTTGCAGGCCACTCGGATCCGTCTGCTCGATCTCTACGCCCCTCATGGCAGCGGCGGATTCATGTGAGTACGCCGTCGTGCCACCACCCAGGAGTCACGCCCGAGGAGCACGCCATGGCTGCATCCCGGTACACCGTCAGCGACGTCATGACCCACACGGCCGTGGCCATCGGCCGCGAGGCCTCGTACAAGGAGATCATCGAGCTGATGCATCAGTGGAAGGTCAGCGCCGTGCCGGTCCTCGAAGGCGAGGGCCGCGTCGTCGGGGTCGTCTCCGAGGCGGACCTGCTACCGAAGGAGGAATTCCGGCAGGACGACCCGAAGCTGCCCGACCAACTGGAGGAGGCGTCCAAAGCCGGCGCCGTGCTGGCCGACGAGCTGATGTCGAGTCCAGCCGTCACCGTCCACCCCGACGCCACGCTCGCCGAGGCCGCCCGCATCATGGCGCGCAAGCGAGTGAAACGACTGCCCGTCGTGAACGACCTCGGCATGCTGGAGGGCGTCGTGAGCCGCAGCGACCTGCTGAAGGTGTTCCTGCGCCCGGACGAGGAGATCGGCGAGGAAATCCGATCCGCTGTTGTCGCCGAAATCTCTCCCCCGGACCGGGTGGAATTCTCTGTGCTGGACGGTGTCGTCACCCTGCAAGGACCTCTTCAGAACCGTTCCCTGGTGCCACTTCTGGCTCGGGCCATTCGCGCGGTCGAAGGCGTCGTGGACGTGCGCATGGAGCTTGGCTGAAGTTCCCTCCAGGCACTGCGTCCCGCAGCAGCCGGTCCGGCTCCGCCGTGCGGGCGGTCGCGGCCCAGCAGGGGTATCGAATGGGTGAAGTTCCTCAGAAGTTCCTCCGGCGGAGTGGACACTCGACCTCTACGCTCCGGGGGCAGTGTCGTGACTGCGCTGCTGCTGAAACCCGGCCGGCGTACCAGTCTCCTTCATCAAGCCGACTGTCGCCGAAGTCGTAAGCCATGCGCAGTGAACGCCACGGCGTGGAGATCCGGGCGAGCTGAAACGCTGCACCTGCACGAAGAACTCGGCCCGCGACGTTCCGAGTGGCTCTTCTTCCTTGTGTCGGAAACACTGGAACGGTTTCTGGGACTGCAGCCGATGGGGGGGCCGTGTCCAGGAGGACTCAGATGGCCACAAGGCGCCAATTCATCAAGGCCGGCCTAGCCGGCGGAACCTGCCTCTTCCTCCCGGCCGGGTCTGCCTCCACGTCGGCCTGGCCGGGGATCCCCAGCCGCGTCCTGAACCCGACGACAATCGACAAGTACGTCACCGAGCTCGCCGTCCCGCCAGTCATGCCCTGGACCCAGAGGGACGAGGCAGGACGCGTCGATCACTACACGATCGGTGTTCGGCAGTTACGGCAGCAGATCCTGCCAGCCGGTATGCCGGCCACGACGGTATGGGGATACGGGTCGACCCGGCATCCGGGAAGCTTCGCCTACCCGTCATGCACCGTCGAGGCGGCCTTCGGCCGGGCCATACGGGTCACGTGGGTGAACCAGCTGCTCGACCGCCACGGCAACCATCTGCCGCACCTGCTGCCGGTAGACCCCACACTGCACTGGGCCAACCCTGAAGGCGGCATTTCACGGCGTGATGCGCGACCGAACTTCAACTCGACACCCGGCCCCTATACCGGGCCCGTGCCGATCGTGACCCACCTGCACGGGGGGCACAACACGCAGGAGAGCGACGGCTACCCCGAGGCGTGGTATCTACCCCGTGCATCCGACATCCCCGACGGATACGCACGGGTGGGCTCCTTCTATGAACAGTTCAAGACGATATTCGAGAACCAGTTCGATGCAGTCTGGGAGCCAGGAACCGCCGTATTCCAGTACGCCAACCAGGAGCGTGCCGCCACCTCCTGGTTCCATGACCATGCCCTGGGGGTCACTCGGCTGAACGTCTACGCGGGGCTGGCGGGCTTCTACCTCCTGCGTGGCGGGCCCGCCGACCTTCCGAGCGGTGTGCTTCCGGGGCCGGCGCCGAAACTCGGTGACCCCCCGGGGAGGCACTACTACGAGATCCCGGTCGTCATCCAGGACCGGTCGTTCTCCACCGACGGCAGCCTGTTCTACCCGGCGAGCCGCGCATCCTTCGACCACTTCACCGGTCCCTACATCCCCGGCAGTGACATCTCCCCCATCTGGAACCCGGAGTTCTTCGGCAACACGATGGTGACCAACGGCCGCACCTGGCCCGCTCTCTCCGTCGAGCCGCGCCGCTACCGCCTGCGGTTTCTCAACGGCTGCAACGCACGCTTCCTGATCCTGAAGATCGTCACCGACCCGATGGCCTCTCGTCCCGCAGACCCGGTACTCCCCTTCTGGCAGATCGGTTCGGAGGGAGGCTTCCTGCCCGCACCTGTGCAGCGCGACCAACTGCTCACCGCCCCCGCCGAACGCGCCGACGTCATCGTCGACTTCACCTCGATCCCGGTCGGCACTGATCTGTACCTCATCAACGAGGGCCCCGACGAGCCGTTCAGGGGTGGGAGAGCGGGCACGGACTTCCGGCCGGCGGCCCCCGGGACCACTGGACAGGTCATGAAATTCACGGTGGCACGACCGCTCGCCACACCGGACAGGACCGTACCCCCAGCACACCTCACCCTTCCGCCGTTCAAACCACTGGGTCCAGCGAGCCACACGCGGCGGGTCTCCTTGCAGGAGCAGAACTCCGCGGTCCTGCGGGGTGTGGGCCCCCGCGTGGTGATGCTCGGCACCGTGGACCGGCACGGAAACCCGACCCCCATGGGATGGAGTGATCCCATCACGGAGAACCCGGCACTCGGAGCGACCGAGATCTGGGAAATACACAACTCCACCGGCGATGCCCACCCGATCCACATCCACGAGGTCCAGTTCCAGGTCGTCGACCGGCAGAGCACCGGACACAGCGCAAGACCTCCAGAGCCCTGGGAGAGCGGTTTCAAGGACACGGTGATCGCCTATCCGCACGCCATCACCCGGGTCAAGGCCACCTTCGACCGGGCGGGACAGTACGTGTGGCACTGCCACATGCTGGAACACGAAGACAACGAGATGATGCGGCCGTACCGTGTAGGCCCTCTCTGAACGCCGGAGCACCTCGCTCTACGCTGCCATCGCTCCACGGCGGTGACGATTCACCGACCCCGCGTGTCGAGTCGGCGCCGACCGCCGCCTTGTTCCGGTCGCTGGTACCGGCCCGGTTGAAGATCGTGCGGCGGTTCGCGGCCGGCGAAGCGAGGGTGGTGGACCTGGTCGACGAGTCCGGCCTGGCGCAGTCGATGGTGTTCAAGCACCTGGCCTGTCTGTGCGAGTGCGGGCTGGTTGACTCCCGCCCTGCTCTCGCCCGGCCCGCGCCGCTGACCGCGGCGGAGGCTGAGCCGGCGGCAACCGAGTGCGCAGGGTGCCTCATCAGGCGGGTTCTTGACAGACTCGCACCAGTCTCATGACTTCGCCTTCGCGGCCTTCTTTTCCCGGAATGCGTTTCGTGTGAGCCGAGCGGCCAGGTAACCGCTCATGAGGGCGGCCGTCGCAAGAGCGGCCCCGGACCAACCGAGCGGCTCGGTCTCCAGGACCGACCGCAGCGGCGGAGCGTACAGCGCCGCCAGCGCCAGCAGGGCGGACGCGAGCACAGCCAGGGGGAGGAAGAGGTTCTGCCGGGTCAACAGACGCGTCCGCAGGCCCAGGACGACGCCGAGTTGCGCGCCGAGCAGCGACAGGAACAGGACGCTCTGCCATGGAAGGTCCCAGGCTCGTGCGACAGCACCTGCGGCGAGACAGACCGCGGTGACGACCGCGGCCAGCACGAGGAGACGCTGCCAGGCTCCGGCGCCGAGGATGTGCTGGCCGGATGGCCTCGGTGGTCTGCGCATGGCGTCCGGGGCCGCCGGCTCGGCGCCCATGGCCACACCCGTCAGGCCGTGGGTCAGCAGATTGATCCACAGGATCTGCCCGGCCCTGAGCGGCAGCGGAAGTCCGAGAAGGGGACCGGCCAGCATGACGAGGATCTCGGCGGTACCGCCGGCCAGGCCGTAGACCAGGAAGCGCCGGATGTTGTCGTAGACGCGCCGGCCTTCCTCGACGGCCGCGACCACGGTCGACAGGTTGTCGTCGGTGAGAACGAGGTCGGCCGCCTGTCGTGCGACCTCCGTCCCCCGCTTCCCCATCGCCACACCGATGTCGGCTCGGCGCAGGGCCGGGCCGTCGTTGACGCCGTCGCCGGTCATCGCCGTGACCGCCCCTCGGGCACGCCAAGCATCGACGATATCCAGTTTCTGCTGCGGGTCTGTCCGGGCGAATACCCGCGCCGCGGTGAGGTCGGCGATGCGACCCGATGCCAGATCGGGGCCGCTGAGCACCTCTTCGTCACCGCCGTCCTCGCCGACGAGCCCTACGCGAGCGGCGACCGCGCGCGCCGTGGCCGGGTGGTCGCCCGTAATGAGGACTGGCGTAATCCCTGCTGCACGGCAGGCGGCGAGTGTGGTGGCCGCCGCGGACTTCGGGGGATCGCTGATCGCGACAAGGCCCAGCAGCCGCAGACCTTTCTCGGCTGTGGCCGCACTGCTCGGTTCGTCCCGACACTCGGTGGACGCGAACGCGAGGACCCGGAAACCGCGGGAAGCAAGGATCGCCGCCTGCTGTCGCGCGCCCATCAGCACGTCTTTGCGGTCGGCGAGGACGGACACGTCGAGTACCACTTCCGGCGCCCCTTTCAAACACACCAGCAGATTGCCCGATGGCATTCGGTGCACCGTGGTCATGCGCTTGCGGAGGCTGTCGAAGGGCGCTTCCCACGTCCTCGGGTACAGGCGCCTGATGTCCGCCTGATCCGCACAGCCCGCTTTGGCCGCAGCCGCCAGGAGAGCGGCTTCCATCGGGTCGCCGACCGCGGTCCACCGGTCCTCGTGAGCGGGAGGACCTTGCGGTGGCCGCAAGGTGGCGTCGTTGCACAACGACGCCACCGTCAGCAGGTCCCGTACGGGGCCGAGTTCGGCAGGCGTCGGCTTCCTGCCGTCGACCTGGACGTCCCCCTGCGGTTCGTATCCCACTCCGAAGAAGTCCGCTGTGACCAACGGTGTCCATACGTGCTGGACGACCATGCGGGCCTCGGTGAGGGTACCGGTTTTGTCAGTGGCCAGAACGGTCACGGAGCCGAGCGTTTCCACAGCGGGGAGCCGGCGCACCAGCGCGTGCCGGGCCGCCATGCGACGGGCGCCCAGTGCCAGCGCGAGGGTCACGACGGCCGGCAAGGACTCGGGGACCGCCGCCACGGCCAGACTGATCGCTGTCACAGCCATGGTTCCGGCCGGCAGGCCTCGTGCGAGCCCGAGGACGAAGACCGCCAGGCACAGTCCCAGGGTGACGACGGCCAGGATGCGGCCCAGGGAGGCCAGACGGCGCTGCAGTGGTGTCGGCTCGCGCGTGCCGTCGAGCAGTGCGGCGATACGGCCGAGCGCGCTGGCAGCGCCGGTGGCCGTGACCGTCGCGACGCCTCGTCCGCGCATTGCGACAGTCCCTGCGCCCAGCAGCGAACCGGCGTCCTTGTGCACGGGAACCGATTCCCCGGTGAGCATGGATTCGTCGATGAGAAGAGCGGATGCTTCGATGAGCTCGGCGTCGGCAGCAACAATGTCGCCCTCGCCGAGAAGCAATACGTCGCCGGGCACCACAACAGCTGCGGCGATCTCCCGTGCGATGCCATCACGCAGGACACGGGCGCTTGGTGCCGACAAGACCGACAGGGCCGCCACGGCATGGTCGGCACGGATCTCCTGCACGACTCCCACCGTTGTATTGAAGACGATCACCAGACCGATGACCACCGCATCCGGGTGGTCACCGATCACGATCGTCAGCAGGGCCGCACCCAGCAGCACCATGATCAGAGGATCGCGAAGCTGTGCAAGAACGCGGCTGCGCAAAGGCGCGCTGCGCACCTCCGCCACCTCGTTGCGGCCGTGCTCGGCCAGACGCCGCTCGGCCTCCGGCGCAGCCAGCCCGCAGAGCTCCTGTCCGGGCTCCCTCTCCCCGGCCGGGGTGGTCGTCACCGTCGGAGTTCACACAAGGGGAACTGTGATCACCGGGCAGTGTGCCCGGTGCAGCAGTCCGTGGACGACGGAGCCGAGCCGCATGCCCGTGTAGCCGCCCCGGCCACGGCGGCCCACTACGACAGCCAGGGCGTACTCGGACGCACCGGCCAGCTCCTCCACCGGATGTCCGGTCGGCACCTCGTGAGTCAGGTGCACGTCCGGGTACCGCAGTGGCCAGCCCGCCGTGGTCTCGGAGAGCATGCGTCGCTGAGCCTGCACCGCGACCTTTTCGTCGTGGAGCATGAATACGGGCGGCTGCCACACCGAGACGGCTCGGAGCACTGCTCCGCGGAGGTCGGCCTCCTCGAACGCCAGCCCCAGCGCCGCCTTCGAGGACTCGCTGCCGTCGATTCCCACGACCAGGTAGGTCGGCTGTTGGGTGACGTGCTCCGCGTCGCCCACGACCACCACGGGACAACGCGCCTGGGCCGTGACGGGGACGACGAGGGAGCCTGCACTGAAATACTCCGCCGTACGGCTCAGATGCCGGGACCCGAGAACGACCATGCGGGCCCGCGCGGACAGCGCGCCGATCACGGGAACCGGGAAACCGTCGAGCAGATCGGTGGCCGGCTGCAGTTGCGGATGGCGCGCCCGGACCCAGTCGGCCCCCTCCTGGAGAGCATCCGCACCGGCTTGGAGCATGTCCTTTCTGCGTGGGCTGTCATCGCCCTCACGCCTGTCGTGCGATGGGGGTGCGGCCACGACGAGCCGGAGCTCCAGCCCGCGTCGATGTGCTTCGTCCGCCGCCCAGGCCAACGACAGGTGCCAGTTCCTGGCCGGGTCGATACCGACGACGATCTCACCGCGTTCACCGGCGCCCATCACGACTCACTCCCGGGACCCTGCCGCGGAATGAGCTGCACGGGACAGTGGGCGTGGTGCAGAAGGCTGTGCGTCGCCCGCCCGAGGGTGGGTCCGATATACCCGGGCGACCGCCGTCCGCCCATCACCAGCAGATCCGCGTGGCGCGATGCCTCCACCAGGACCCCGGCGACGGTCAGGCTCTTCTCAGCATCCGCCTGCACGTTCAGCTCCGGGAATTCGTCGCGGATCCGGTCCGTCACGGCGATCAGGTGATGGACATGTTCACCGGCGATCGCTTCGACGTCGTCGAGCATGGTCACGGCGAGTCCGGCTGATTCGAGAATGTTCCACACGTGCAGCAGCCGCAGCGAGGCCTTGCGGATCTCGGCTTCGCGCGCCGCGTACCGGGCGCATTCGGCGTCGTGCTCGTCACGGACCGCGGCGAGCACCACTCCGGTCTCGTTCCCGTTGTCGGTGCCCCTGACCACGATGACGGGCGTCGTGGCGCCGGCGGCGACCTTCAGACCGACGGATCCGAGCATGAGGTTCTTGAACCCGCCGAGCCCGCGGTTGCCCACCACGACAGTGCCGCGGAGGCCGGCCGTCCGGTGCAGGCTCGGGACAGGTGCGCTGCGGCTGAACTCCGTGGTGATGCGTAGACCGGGGTACTGTTCCGCGACGGCAGCGGCGGTTTCCCGCAGCAGTTCGTGGCCCGCGCCGCGAACGCGCTCGATGCTCTCCGCCGAGGAGTAGAGAACCCGGCTGTCGGTGTCGGCCGCGTGGACGATGCACAGCGGGCTGTCACGGCGAGTGGCCTCGGCCGCTGCCCACAGCGCCGCCCGGCGGGCCTGCTCGGAGCCGTCGACACCGACGATGACGGAGCCCAGTTCCGGGCTGCCGGTGGTGCCTTTCATGGTTCCTCCTCACCGAGGGCCACTGAAGGGTCAGCTCTCACGCTGGCACCACGGGCCCCTTCGGGGAGAGGGCCGCTCAGGACCGCCCGGGGGGCCGATGGACCCTGTCGAGAGAATCCTGCCGTGCTCAGGTGCCCGGACGCCCGATCCGGGTCCGACCGGTCCCGGCCACGACCCGTTCGGCCCTCCTCCTCTCAGTACAGCCCGGCGGATCGTGGTCCCTGAACTACCTGCGGGCGCTGCGTCCGTGCGGGTCCCTGCGAGATGGCAGGAGGCGCCTCCATGAAGCGCATCAAAGTGGGAGACCTGATGACCGACGAGGTCGTCTCGGTCGTCCCGGTGACCTCCTTCAAGGAGGTCGCGAAGCTGCTCGCCGAGCACAACATCAGCGGACTGCCCGTGCTCGACGACGAGGACCGGGTCCTCGGCGTCGTCTCCGAGAGCGACCTGCTGAACCGACAGGCGGCGAGGCACCTCGTGACGGGCGACGTCCCTGACGCCGCCACCGGGACCGCGGCCTCGTCCGGAGCGGAATTCACCGCTGCCGAGGTCATGTCGACACCGGCGGTGACCGTCCACGCGGACGAGACCGCACCGGACGCCGCCCGGCTGATGATGCGCAGTGGCGTGGAGCGGCTCCCGGTCGTGGACGAGGAGGACAGACTTGTCGGCATCGTCACGCGCCGGGACCTGCTGCGCCTCTTTCTGCGCCCCGACGCCGAGATACGACGACGCCTCGTCGAGGACGTGCTCGTGGGCATCATGGGGCTCAGAGCCGACGTGGTCACCGTCCATGTAGTGGACGGCGTTGTCACCCTGGAAGGCCGGCTGCAGGGCCAGAACCAGATCGCGATCCTGACCTGCCTAGCCGAACAGCTCGACGGGGTGGTCGCGGTCGTGAACCATGTGTCCGCACCCGTGGATGGCGCAGGCCCGGCGCCGCCTTCACCTGGGACGAGGCTCGGTCGCGGCTGGCCGGACTGCCCGGTGGCGGGCTGAACATGGGAGACGAAGCCGTGGACCGCCGGGTGGCCGCAGGCCTTGGCGTTGCGCTGTGTCGCAGCGGACGACACGGCGACCCTTATCAGTTATGGCGAACTCGCCTGCCTCACAGGGCGCTTCGCCAACGCACTCACGGTCATGGGGGTGGGCTCGGCAGGAGATGGTGTTCACGCTCCTGGGCCGGGCCCCGAGCTCTACGCGACGGTGCTGGGCACGCTGCGCAGTCGTCGGCGTGCTGTGCTCGCTGTCTCCGCGTTCGGCCCCGAGCCCGTACGCCAGCGGCTGGAACTGGGCGACGTCCGGGTTCTTGTCACCACGGAGGAGCTGTACCGGCGCAAGGTGGAGGAGACAGGCACCGCCTGCCGCGCTTGGATCACGTGCTTCTCGTCCGCCCCGTCGCGGATCCGCCGACGGGAACGGCTTCGTTCGCCGCGATCACGGGGCATCCCATGGAGCCCGGGCGGATGTCACGGACTATCCCTCGCTGAACACCTTGAACAGCTGCGCGGACTACGTAGCCTCGCGCACACCCACCACCTGGCTGGACGGGGCTGGTCGGCCCCGCAAGGGGCCGCATGGCCCCTCCTCCGCTCCTGCCTCGCGGGCCAGGCTGAGAACGGAGCGCAGACCTGCGACGCGCAGGAGGTTCCGCCATGAAGCACCGCGTGACGGTCGGCGTCGACAGCTCCCCAGAAAGCCGGGCAGCCGCAGTCCGGGGCGCTCAGGAGGCATCTGGAGATCACCACGTCGCCCACGACTGACGCCCCTGCACGAAGGGAAATCGGACCATGATGCACCGCACTGTCGCCGAAGTCATGACCCGGGACGTCGCCACGGCCAGCCCCGAAGCGTCGCTCAAGACGGTCGCCTGGAGCCTCGCCTACAACGACGTCTCCGCCCTGCCCGTCGTGGACACCCACCACCATCCCATCGGCATCGTCTCCGAGGCCGACCTGCTCCGCAGGCAGGCCGGCCTGCCGGACGCGGAGGGCCGTGATCAATTGCGCGGGACGGCGGCCGTGAACCACCGCATCATGGACGCCCGCACCGCCGGTGATCTCATGTCCACCCCCGTGCTGACGGCCCGGCCCGAGTGGGGCGTCGTCGAGACAGCTCGCTTCCTGAACGAGCGGGGCGTCAAACGCCTTCCGGTGATCGATGACACCGGCACGCTCGTGGGTATCGTCAGCCGCTCGGACCTGTTGCGCCCCATGCTCCGCCGCGACGACGCCATACACGACGAAATCGTCGACGAGGTATTGGGCCGGACCCTCCGGATGACACCCGGGGGCGTGACAGTGACCGTTCAGGAGGGAGTCGTCACCCTGAGCGGAAGAGTGGAGGAGCGTTCAATCATTCCGATCATCGAACTCCTGTGCCTCTCCGTCGACGGCGTCGTCAGCGTCGACCAGTCCCTCGAATACGCCGTGGACGATCTGTCGCCGGATCTCGATCCGGCACGTGACGCCGGCAATCGCTGAGCGCTCACGCCAGAGGACGGAAGGAGCCAACCGCTTCTCGCGGTTCCCGATTGTGCGGTGCACGGCCATCAGCCGCTTCTCCGCATCCTCGCAACGGCTCCTTCCGCCACATTCACGAAAGCACCGTTCGTGCCAGGGCAACAGGGCCGAACAGTCCCCGGCGGACCCCGGGTGGTCCTACCACCGGCCGACAACGATGCGGACGCTCGGAGATACAGGGCCTCTGTTCCTGGAGGAACCATGAAACTTCTGCGTATCGTCGACGACGTCATGACGCACGCCGTCATCTCGGTCAACCGCGGAGCTCCGTTCAAGGACATCGTTGAGACCATGCGGCAATGGCGGATCAGCGCACTGCCTGTCGTGTCGGACGAGGGACGGGTCGTCGGCGTGGTCTCCGAGGCAGACCTTTTGCTCAAGGCGCAAGGCGGAGATGAGTCCCGCGCTGTCTCCGCAGGTCAGCTGATGACCGTACCCGCCGTGACGGTGCCACGGAGTGCGGGCATCGCAGGTGCCGCTCGGCTGATGGCCCGCGGCCACCTCAAGCGGCTGCCGGTCGTTGACGACGACGGACGCCTCGTGGGCGTGGTCAGCCGGGGCGATCTGCTGAAGATCTATCTCCGCCCGGACGAGGATGTCGCCCAGGAGCTGCGCGAGCTGATCATGACTCAGCTCGTCCCGGAGGGCTCGGCAACCGTGTACGTCCACGTGGCCGACGGCATCGTCCATTTGAACGGCGCCATCCCCGACCCGTCACTCAGTGACGTGCTGGTGCGTGTTGCGCGCACGGTGCCGGGAGTCGTGGACGTGACGGCCCGGTTCGACGCCGAAGTTCCCGCGTGAAGGAGAGCGAACATGAGGCATCGCAGCGTCTCCGACCTCATGACACCCACGGCCGTCAGCGTCCAGCGCGGCACCACCTTCAAGGAGATCGCCCGGCTCCTCGACGAATTCGGCGTCACCGCAGTACCTGTCGTGGACGAGAACGGATGCCCCGTGGGTGTCGTTTCCGAAGCCGACCTGCTCCGCATGCGCAACTCCGGGAGCGGCGCGAACGCCGCCGTCGATCTCATGAGCCACCCGGCGATCACCGCGGCTCCCGGGTGGAGCGCCGTCCGTGCCGCCCGCGTCATGGAGAAGCACAAGGTCAAGAGGCTCCCCGTCGTCGACAGCGAAGGCCGGCTGATCGGGGTCCTGAGCCGCAGCGACCTCCTGCAACTCTTCCTGCGCAGGGACCACGCAATCCAAGAGGAGATCCTCGAAGACGTCCTGACGCACACGCTCCGGCTCAGTCCCTCGTCGCTGAACGTCGACGTCGCGGACGGCCTCGTGACTCTCAGCGGCACCGTGAGTCGGCACAGCCTCGTGCCCGTCGTCCTGCGTCTGTGCCGGAGCGTCGACGGAGTCGTGGACGTGATCAATCGGCTCAACTACGAGCAGGACGACCTGCCTGTCGATGTACGAACGGATACCCAGCGGTAGGAGAAGGCCTGGCGCGTCGACGCATACGAGAGTTCGTCACCGACCCGCGAACGTCGCCTCCAGGCCTATGAAGGAAACGAATCCCCGGCATCCGGGATCGTTCCGTAGGCGTCATCGCCGCAGTGCCGAGGGGGCCCCGGGACCCGAGTGGGCCGTGCGGGGGAGGAACCGATCGGCCCATGCCCGGGGCCGAACCGGAACTGGCGACCACCGAGGTGCGAAGACTTTCGAAATGCCGTCCGCTAGGCGCCCCGGTACAGGTTTTCAACGTCAACGAGCATGACATCGCCACGCGCGTGTGCCGCGTGCAGTTCGGGGCTGAATCCTGAAGCGCCGTAGAGGGCCAGGCGGACGTGTCTGACATCCTCACGTGAACTGAGTCCTTCCAGGATGCGCCGCAGGCGTTGCAGATGGTGGATGTCCATGCCGGTGTGCCATCGTGCGAGCCCGACCGACAGAAGGCGGCCGGTCGGGTGGCCATCCTGTCTGCGGACCACGACCTCGGCATCGAGCCCGGCAGTCGCCGACGGGTCGCTGAGGGAGCCGTACGAGGCCGTGACGTTTTCGGCTCCGAAGGCAGCCGAGCCGGCGGAGCAGGCCGCCCAGTCTCTGCAGACTTGGGCGAACCGGGGGCCGGCGACGAGAGTGTTGAAATCGGTTCGCGCGCCTTCCCACACCGTCTCGGCGTCGCTTTGCTCAAGAGCGGCCCTGCGCGGGCGCGCCAGGGCGTGCTCGAACGCGAGGAGCGGGTCTGCGATGCGATGGCGCGTGATCCCAGGCTGCAGTCCGTCCGCCTGTGATTGGAGCAGACCGTGGTCGCGCAGGAGGGCGAGAGCGCGCGAGGCGTCCGTGAGCTGCTGTCCCAGGAAAGTGGCGATTTCGCCGTGGGTCGTGCAGCCTCTGGCCAGGGCGGCGAGTACGGAGTGACAAACCCCATGACTCCAGGGCCCGGTCTCCTCGTCGAGGAGGTGGCGTGCCTCGTGGAACAGCGGCGTGCACGGATTCAGGATGGTGCGACAGACCCAGGCATCGAAGTCGTCGCGATCGACGGGAACATCGTCGTTCACGTAATCGTGCCGGTAGGCGGGCGTCCCACCGACGACCGTGTAGACGAGGAAAGCGAGCGCCGGGTCGTCGATGCCCCACAATTGTGCTGCCTTACGGAAGTCCAGGGGCTGGATGTCGAGCTTCAGAGCGGCAAGGGCGTGCAAGGGCGAGGAAGGTGCGAACAGCCGGGTCATGACCGGTGCGGTCTCACCGCTGAGCAGCAATCGCGCACGGTTTTCCAGCGGTGGTCTGTCGAGGTGCCGGAGAGCGCCGTGGATGACGGACGGCAGGGCCGGGCTCGCCGCGACGAGGTCGGGGAACGAGTCAATGATCACGGGCAGTGGCCTGGTGTCACCCAGTGCCAGCAATGCATCGATGCCTTCCTTCCAATTGCGCCAGTAACTGGGCTGTGCGACCTGCCGGTATCGCGCATACTCCTCGCCCAACCTGCGCAAGGATTCGGCCTCGGTGGCTTCCTGTCCGCAGAAATAGAACCCGTCCGTGGCGCGTGCCACCGATTCCAGCAGGAGGGTCTTGCCCTGGCGCGGCCTCCCCATGACAACGCCCAGGCTCGTTCCCGGATGCGGATCGCTTGAGAAGGACATCAGGGCTGCCCATTCGTCCTCCTTGTCGAAGAGGCGATCGGGCTTGGCCGAGCGATCACGGCTCACGACCGAACTCTGTTGCTGTCCGTGTACGGCATTCACACCATGCACCTCCGGAACCAGCTGAGGACTACTCCATTCTCGGACTCGCGGCGGTCGGGCGCGCACTGAATCCGCAATGGGTCAGCGCACGGGCAGGCGGAACCAACGGTGCTCTCCCGCAGCCACGGTCACCGGCCGCTCGCCGGGCAGGCACACGGGCAGAGGGGGAGTGAGTCGTGAGTGGGGCACGCGATTCCCCAGTCGGCCTGGCAGGAGCTGGACACGGATGCCGCTGTGCCCGCGGTAACAGAACGTGAATGTGCAGCGCGGCACCTCCCTGAGCGGGATGGTTCGATGCGGAGTCCGTCCGGGACTGCCTCCACACCTGCGACGCCCCGTTCGACGAGATCGAGGGGGCAGCATCGTTGACCGGAGGGTCCGGAACGTCCTGCCATGCGGTCTGCCCCGGGCCCTGAAAAACGAGTGCCTTCACGACGTCGCCCCCCTTCCTGTGCCCTCTCCGATGAGGTTCCCCCTCAGGCTGACCCGGCGCACGCCCGTCGCATATGGGCCGGTCGGTCCCTGCCCGGACCCGTCGGGCCCATCCCGCCCCGGCGCCGTGACTGTGAGGGTGAAGACGGACTGCCACCCAACGAAGGAGGGGCCAATCGTGTTCGGCACTGACTCGGCCCCGGCCGCACCCGCGTCGAGACCCGCCCTGCTGCGCTTCCTCGGCGGCGTCCAAGCAGTCACCGGCAGTAAGTTCCTCATCGAGAGCGACCATGCCCGGGTCCTCCTCCGGCGCGGCCCTGCTGAATCCACGGGTATCCGCCTCCCACCCGGCTCCGACGCCGCTGTCCACCGATCCGTTGAGCAGGGACCTGTACACCAGATACTGATCGGGGCGGCCGCCGACGCGGAGCTCCTGGTCGTCGGCGCACGCCGAGCCGGCGGACACCACGGACTGCGCCTTGGTCCGGTGAATCACGCGGTACTGCACTACGCGCCCTGTCCCGTGGCCGTGGTCCCAGATACCCGCTGAGCGCGACGCCGCTCCTCAACGGGGCGCTTCTGTTCAAGTCAAGAGGAGAGAACTCAAGAGTGGGGAACGAGGACGACTGGGCAGTGCGCATGGTGCAGGACAGCATGTGTCACGCGGCCGAGCGGAGAGCCGATGGAGTGGGGACGCCGATGGGATCCGACGACGATCACGTCGGCGTCGGCGGTCGCTGCCACCAGCACCTCAGAGACGGATCCGGCACGAACGACGTGCTCGGTCACCGTGAGGTCCGGGAACTCCCTGCGCACGGGCTCGACGAGCCGGGCAGTCGCTGTCGCCTGGTCCGCGGCGAGCCGGCCCACGCCATCGAACATCGTCGCCATGCTCCCGACGTTCTCCAGGAAGACCCATGCGCTGAGCACTCGCAGCGAGACGCCCTCCCGCTCGGCCAGACGGGCGGCAACGCACAGCGTCTCCATGTCACGCTCGTCCCGTGCCGCGGCCAGGACGACACCTGCCGGTTCACGGTCACCACTGCGGGGCACGACGACAACCGGAACATCGGAGCGAGCGGCCACCCGGAGCGAGTCCGAACCGACCAGCAAAGATGCGAATCCGCCGCGTCCGCGGGAGCCCACGACGATCGTGGCATCGGGACCGGCTTCACTGAGCAGGCATGCTGTCGTCTCGTTCTCGCACACGGTCGTCGTCACGGGGACGGCGGGAGCAAGTCGGCGTGCGAGTGCAGAAGCCTCTTCCAGCACGCTTTCCGCGAAGCCGTCGATTTGCTGGATGTCCTCCCGGGAGAGGTACAGACTTCCGTGGCTCGTCGCGGTGGCGTACACGATCCGCAGCGGCCGACTGCGGGCGGCTGCCTCGCCCGCCGCCCACCGCACGGCCCGCATCGCGTGGTCGGAACCGTCGGTGCCGACGACGACGGGTCCCGTCATGGTCACGCTTGATTGAGTGTTGTCCATGGTCTCTCCTCGAAGTCCTGCGTCCGAGGCAGAGCGAGCGCCGATCTGCTACCGGTTCCGGAACTGCTCGGACAGCTCGGCTTCCACCTCGTCCCACTCCTTCTCCCACCCCACGTACCTGACGCGGTCCACCAGCTTCGTGAAAAATTTCCACACTGCGATGAAAAGTCCCGTCGCCGCTGTGAAGGTCCCTGCTGCAGTCATCCATGCAGATGCAACGACCTCACCGGGTGCTGCGGGTCCCCTGCTGGTGGCCACGCCTTGAGCAGTGGTCCAGATCGGTACGGTGGTGCCGGCCGGGCTGCCGGCCCAGACACTGACCACTGCCGTGCGCGCGGTACCGTCGGGCTGTGTCCACCGGACGGGAGCACGCACCGTTGTCTGCCCCATGGCAGCTGCAGCAGGGCCGTCGGCGTCGGAAATGAGCCGTGCCTCGACCTTCCTTGCATCGGAGAGCGTGGCGGCACGACGAGTCTCGGCGTCGTGCACCGCACGGCCCGTGGAAGCCGACGCCAGGGGTGCCGCCAGTAGAAAAACCACAACCAAGAGCACTCTGCCCCAGCGCTGGATGCGATCCGAGGCGCGGATCGGCAGCCTCCGGGTGCTGGTGCTGGGCGCGCCGTGTCCTTGGCCTTCTCCGGGGGGCATTTCTTCCATCATGATCCGGCCTCATTCCCCTGTGACACCGTTCCTTGCCCGCAGTGCATCGCGGAGCGTGTGGGCAGGAGCGCGTGCCACCATCCTGTACGCCCCGTGCGGCCCGCGGCATGGGCTGAGCGGGTCGCGAGACCAGGCCGGTCGGCCCAAGCGCCGCGCACCCCGGTGGCACACGATGGAGTCGAAGAAGAGCACGCAGAGAAGAGCGCGGAGAACGGCGGCGGCCTGATGACCGGACCGGATCCACAAAGGATGTGTGCAGCATGGTGCACGAACAAAGCCACTCATCGGACAGCAAGCCGGACAGAACCCCGTCGGGAGACCTGGGCCGACGGGTGATGATGCGCCGCGAGCAGCTCGGGCTCAGCCGTGAGCAAGTGGCCGAGCGGGCCGGATCGGCGCCCGGTTACATCCAGTACGTCGAGGAGCGGCAGGCCACACCCGGCATCGGGTTTCTGCTGCGACTGGCCCAGGCGCTGGAGACCACCGCGGCCGAGCTGACCGGCAGCACAACGGAGCTGCCGCCGGGCATCGGCCGCGCCGGCTACCACACCCAGTTGCTCGAACTCGGCCCCCAGGAGTGCCGCCAGCTGTTGTCCACCCACGGAGTGGGCCGGATCGGTCTGACGACGGACGACGGGCCGGCCATCCTGCCGGTCAACTACGTCGTGGATGGTGACCGGATCGCCTATCGCACTGCTCACCACACGCTGCCCGCCACTGCGGCGGACCACCCGGTGGCCTTCGAAGTGGACCACATCGACGAAGCCCTGAGCCAAGGGTGGAGCGTACTTCTCGTCGGTACGGCAGCAACCATCACCGATCCCGAAGCCGCCCGCAGACTGGACGAACTCGCCTACACCACCCCGTGGGCCGGCGGCCCACGGAATGTATGGCTGACCATCACCCCCACCCGCATGACCGGACGCCGCATTCACGTACTGAAGAGCCACCCCGCTCCGGCTGGTGGGGGCCCCCGAGGTTCCTCGACCTGACGCCGCGATCATGGATGTACGGCAACGCCCGAGCACACGAGTCCGCCAGTTCTGGCCATCTGCGTACAGGCACGGCGTGGATTCCGTATCGCACCACGCAGCACGGCCGAGCGACCCACTGAAAGCGGGCATATCGTTCAGAGCGGGCGCTCGGGTACACACCGTCAGCCAGCAACGGAGGTTCCATGTCAACGGCCAGGAGTCTGCTCGACGTGATCCCGCCCGAGGGCCGGGCTCGCCTGCTCGACGAGGCGGCCCGCGAAGTGCCTCTGGTCCTCGACGCACGGCTCTTCGAGGAAGGCCGAAAAGCCGACCGCTTCTGGATCATCCGCACCGGACAGGTCGAGGTCGACCTCCATGTTCCCGGCCGCCGTGCGGCGGTCGTCGAGACGCTGGGCCAGGATGACCTGCTGGGCTGGTCCTGGTTGTTCTCCCCGCACGTGTGGCACCTGGGTGCGCACGTGATCCGTGCGGGTCGGGCCGTGGAATTCGATGCCGCTGCCGTCCGCTCGCTGTGCGAGGCCGATGCAGTTCTGGGCCGGGCGGTGTACAAGTACGTCGCCGAGACGGTGGCGGAGCGGCTGTACGGAACACGGACGAGGCTGCTGCAGCTGTACGGTCCCCGTGCCGAGCCCCTTGATGCCTGAACGGTCCGGGCGTGGGGCCGTCCGGCCCTGGTACATCTCTCCCGTACGGACCCACGATGAGTGAGGGGCGGGACTGCGCAGCCCGTCGACGCGACAGCGAGGAGGGCACCATGAGCGACGTGACGGGGTTCTCGGCGCAGAAGCCGATCCGCGTGTTTCTGCTGGACGACCACGAGGTCGTCAGGCGCGGGGTGCAGGATCTGCTGGACGCGGAACCCGACATCGAGGTCGTCGGCGATGCCGGCACGGCCGATCACGCACTGTCCCGCGGCCCGGCGCTGCGCCCCGATGTCGCGATTCTCGATGTGCGGCTGCCGGACGGTGACGGGATCACGGTCTGCCGTGAGCTGCGCTCGCGGATGCCGGAACTGGCCTGCCTGATGCTCACCTCGTTCGACGACGACGAAGCGCTGCTCGACGCCATCATGGCCGGCGCGGCAGGCTACGTACTCAAGGAGATCAAGGGTGCGGACCTCGTCGCCGCCGTCCGCACACTGGCTTCCGGGCGCTCGACCCTCGACCCGTCGACCACGGCTCGGCTGATGACCAGCCTGCGCGAGGAGGAACTCGGTACTGCACCTGCGGAGGACGACGCGCTGTCGGAGCTGTCGCCTCGGGAGAAGGACGTCCTCGCTATGATCGGTGAAGGACTGACCAACAGCCAGATCGGTAAGCGCCTCTATCTGTCGGAGAAGACGGTCAAGAACCACATCTCCCGTCTGTTGGCCAAGCTCGGCGTCGAGCGTCGCATCCAGGCGGCCGTGATCGCCGCGCACGCCACGGAATCCTCCCCGCCCACTGCCGGGCACCACCGGAGATGACCGTGCGGCCCCAGAGCCTCAGAACAGCCGCAGTGGCACACACCAGCTCAGCCGGGTGCCGTCCTGCTCCGATGCCCCCACATTCATCTCGCCGCCGAGTCTCTCGGCGCGCCGTGCGAGGTTGTCGAGTCCGCTGCGGGCACCGCCGTGCTCGGGCATGCCCACACCGTTGTCGGAAACGACCAGGTTCAGTGCCCCCTTACCCACCACCAGCGAGATGTCCACCGCCGTCGCCCTCGCGTGGCGGGCGACGTTGCTGAGCGCCTCGCCGAGGACCGCGATCACCTGCTCGGCGATCTCGGTCGGCACATCCGTATCGATCAGCCCTCCCATCCGCAGGGACGGCTGAAAGCCCAGGGTCCGTGCGGCCTGCTCGACCATGGTCGCCGTCCGAGCACGCAGCCCCTGGCCGGTCCGACCCGAGTCACGGGCGCGGAGGCCGAAGATGGTGGACCGGATGATCTTGATGGTCTCGTCCAGATCGTCCACCGCGCGCAGCAACCGCTCGCTCGCCTGTGGCTGATCCACGAGCCGCACCACGCTCTGCAGCGTCATCCCGGTGGCGAACAGCCGTTGAATGGCCAGGTCGTGCAGATCCCTGGCGATGCGGTCGCGTTCCTCCAGCAGGGCAATCTGCTCGGCGGACTCGCGCCGCTCAGTGAGTTCCATCGCCAGGGCCGCCTGCCCTGCGAACGCCAGCAGGGGCGCGGTCTCCGAATCGGTGAAGGCGCGACTGTCCCGCACCCGGGCCAGCAGCAGCACACCACGGGTCCGGTCCCCCGTCACCATCGGGACCGCGACAGCCGGGCCGAGCCCCGGCCACCTCGGGGGGCCTTCGGTGATCCGGGGATCGCGTGCGACATCGAGGCTGGTGATCGGTTCGCCCGCGTCGAGAGCCGCGCCGACGAACGATCCCTCGCGTGGCAGGATCAGACCGCGATGCATCTCGGCGTCCACGCCCGATGCCAGTGCCACACGGAGGGACTGTCCCCCGGCGCCGGCGGGAAGTGCCAGGACGCCGAGATCCGCGCCGAGAATACGCGAGGAGTGATCGACGATCATGTGCAGGACGTGTGCGTCGTCCGCCCCGCTCAGCAGACCCGCGACGATCTCGCTGTTGGCTTCCTGCCAGCGTTGACGGTCGCGCGTCTGCGCATACAGACGGGCGTTCTCGATGGCGACTCCCGCTGCCACCGCGAGTGTCGAGAGCACGGTCTCGTCCTCGGCATCGAATTCGCGGCCGCCCCGTTTCTCGGTGAGATACAGATTGCCGAACACCTCGTCGCGGACCCGGATGGGAACCCCCAGGAACGAGTGCATCGGGGGATGGTTCGGCGGAAACCCGTAGGACGACGGATGCCCGGAGAGTTCCGCGAGCCGCAGCGGCTCGGGGTGGCGGATCAGCTCGCCGAGGATGCCGTGCCCTTCGGGCAGTGGGCCGATGGCCTCGCGCTGCTTCCCCGTGATGCCCACCGGCAGGAACTGCGTGAGCCGGGTTCCCTCGCCAACGACTCCCAGGGCTCCGTACTCGGCATCGACCACAATGACCGCAGCGTCGACGATGCGGTGCAGCACCTGGGGCAGGTCGAGCCCTCTGCCCACTGACATGACGGCGTCCAACAGGACGGCCGCGGCGGCAGGACCGCGCTGCACGGTGTCGAGGCGCCCCTGGAGATCCTCCGGCAACGTGCTCAGCCGACGGCGCTCCACGCCGCAGCGGTCAGTTCCGTTGTCGCCCACGGTGCCTCCGTCTCGCCCCGCGCACCCCGGGGCCGGCCACACCTCCACGTTAATGGCCGCGCGCCGATCGGCACCCGGTACGCGGCGCCACTCCGGACGCCGAAGCCCGCCTGTGCAGGACCATTGCCGGACTGGAAGGACTCCGCCATGTGCCGACGCTCAGTGAGGCGGCTTCCTGCCGCCCCTGGGAATGTGACCGGGAAGAGTGTTGGAGTGCCCCGGCGCACGATTCGCCGGGCAAGGCAGTGGGGCGCAGCATGGAAATTGACCCGAATGCTGTCGTTTCGCGGAGGTGAACCGCGATGACGTTGCCTGTACACCACCGGCCCGGCCGGCTCCTGGAGAGGACGTTCCCAGCCATGAGCTGGGGCGAGCCTATGACCGCCGAGTTCGACGAACTCTTCGAGCGGATGAACCGGCTGCTCGAGTCCGCTGCTCCTGCCGGGGCTTGGTCGCCCCTGGCGGACATGCACGAGAAGGACGACGCCTACGTGGTCGAGGCGGAACTTCCCGGGATCAACCGGCAGGACATCGACGTCGAGGTCAGTGAGCGGGAACTGCGCATTACCGGGGAGTGCAAAGAGTGTGAACGTGAAGGCGTCTTGCGGCGCGGCACCCGGCGGACCGGACACTTCGAATACCGGGCGCTGCTGCCCGCCGAAGTCAAGGCCGAAGAGATCAAGGCCACCCTGGCCGACGGGGTGCTCATCGTGACCGTTCCCAAGGCCGAAGCAGCCAAGCCTCGGCACATCGAGATCACTGAAAGCTGACGTGCAGCCGCGCCTGGCTCCCGTACGCGGGGCGGAGGATCTTTGGTCGCCGTCCGCCCCACTTCGGCAGGTCGGTCGGAATCCTGTCGGCCTGAGATTCACAGCCATGACTGGTGTCTACGGAGGCATGGCTCGGTCATACGTGCCTCCTGCCGGAGAGTTCCGGGCCGAAGGTGCGTGAACGCCTGCGGGTCCACCGCACCCGGGACGTACCTTCCCTCCGGCGCCGCCCCGAGTCAAAGGTCGGCCTCACTCCCGCAGTCACCTGGACGGGACTGATGTCGGGCAGGGCCGGGATGTTGCCCTTCTTGGTGCTCACCACGTTCAGGGCCTGCGGAACGCGGCAGCGCGGCTCGCCTCGTCCGACGGTGGTACGCCGCTGCCTCAAGTCCTCCCCGGAGGCGATCGTGGTGCCCACCAGCCTGTTCGCACCCGACGACCACGCGCAGCGATCGACCTTCCGGCCGCAGGCATGAGCCCCCGTCCGTTCGGCCCAGCACCGGGAAGCAGGCTCCCGATTTCCGTCGAAGGCGTTTCCGACCCACCCTGGAATTGAGGGGAACCAAAGGAAGTGATCGGCATGGTGTGGTACGGCGGCGGATGGGGCTGGGGCGGCTGGCTCGTCATGGCCGTGGTCATGGTGATGTTCTGGGCACTGGCGATCGCGGGCATCGTTGTCCTTGTCCACTACCTGACCAGCGCCCACCGTGGTCACCAGCCTGGCCCGCCTCCTTCCTCCGGCGAGCATGGGTGGGGAGGCAGGCGCGCCGAGGAACTGCTCGCCGAGCGGTTCGCCCGCGGGGAAATCGACGAGGACGAGTACAAACGTCGCCTGGCACTGCTGCGGGAACAGCAGTGAACGCAGTCCACACCCCGCCATCTGGCGGGCAACAGCTGCTCGACGGCGACGCTCCCGAGGACGCCGCGATGATCGAGCCAGCGCTCATCGCGGTAGATGCCAGCAGCATGAGAGGGCTAACCGAGGGCGAACACCAGCCGCTGGCGCCGCACCGTGTCCCCGTTGCGGAGGTTCGCTGCGGTGCCCTTGAGTACCGACGACGCTGCGGGGCCCGGCTCAGTCGGGCCCTTGGCCCCCCAGCGTGTGCCGCTGCATCAGCCGCGAAATGTCCTTCGCGGTGACGATCCCCACCAGATGGCCCCCGTCCACGACGAGAATGCGCATGCCCGTACCCGAGCGGAGCTTGTCGAGCGCCTCACTCAGAAGATCACTCGGGGCGGCAACCGCGCACTGTGACAGTGGGATCGCCACCTCACGCACGCGCAGCGCCTCCCGGCGCGCTCCCGGTATCCCGGCAAGCTTGCGTATCTGAACGATCCCGCTGGGACGGCCTTCGAAATCGAGCAGTGGCACGGCGGAATGGCGGGAGTTCACTGCCACCTCGTCGATGAAATGCCGGATGGTCAGCCAGTCGGCGCCGGTGGTCACCGGGCTGGACATGGCATCGGCGACCTTGACGCCCCGCAGTACCGTGTGGATCACGGCGCGCTGCCGTTCGGCGCCGGCAACGACCGTGATGAAGAGACCGACGAAGACGAGCCACAGCCCGCCCGGCACCCCGCGCAGAAAGGAGATCCAGCCGAAGGCCATCAGCAGCACGCCCACGACCTGACCGCTTCGGGAGGCCGCCCGATCCGCACGTTCCCGGTCTCCGGTACGCCACCACAACAGCGCCTGCACCACCCTTCCACCGTCGAGCGGCGCAGCGGGAAGGAGGTTGAATGCGCCCAGGAACAGGTTCGCCCAGCCGAGCCACACCAGAACGGCGGCGGGCACCGCCCAGCCAGACATCGAATGCAGCCCGATTCCCACTCCGAGCGCGGCGCCTCCAATGGCCAGGCTGGTGAGCGGCCCGCTGACCGCCACCGCGAAAGCCACCGCAGCCGTCTGCGGTCGCCCCATCCGGGTCATCCCGCCCAACGCCCACAGCGTCACATCCTGTACCGCGATCTTCTTCCTGCGGGCAGTCGCAGCGTGTGCCGTCTCGTGGAGCAGGAGGCTGCCCATGAGCAGCACGGCCCCCACCGCACTGGCGAAGGTATAAACCGCATCCGAGCGCCCTGGCGTCCATGCGGGGAGGGTCTGGCGGCCAAGACCGTACGCGAACAGGACCACCAGCAGCGGCACGCTCCAGTGCATCCGCAGTGGTACCCCGACAACTTGTCCGACGCGGAACGAACCGTTCATCGTCTTCTCCCGCCGGCTCGGCACCCAGTTCACCGGACAGGACCTCGCGACCTGACTCCGTGAACCGAGCGGCACGGCACCCACTCACAATTCTCGCTCTCGGAATCTCCCGCGGTCGGCCAATGGCCCAGGAAGGTGCTCTTCCGTTCCGTTGGTTCCATTCAGCACGTCGCTGCGCAGAAACGGTCGGGGAGGGCGGATTCAAGTTCAGCTGCCGGGTATCGAAGAGGCCGTGCTGATGGCCGACCGGATCGTCGTGCTCGGCTCCCGCCCCTACGGCACCATCCACGAGACCTTCGGCGCCGGCCTGGACCGGCCACGCGACCGCAACGGCGCCGCCTTCGAAGAGCTGATCGACCGCGTCATGAAACCCGTACCCCCGGCCGGGTCGAGGGTACGGAGCTGGACAGGCGCACTGGAAGTCGACGACATCCTGCCGCAGGTCGACGCCCTCGACCTGCTCGGCTTCGCCAAGATCAGCGGCAACGACCTGGTCCTCATCGAGAACGGCACCGACTGGGCCGGGGCCGGCGTCCAGCTGTCCAAGACGATCTCCGCGCAGGATTCGTCCGGGACTTGCTCGCTCACCACTGCACCAGCGAACAGGTCACCCAGCAGCTGAAGACCGGGGCCGCTACGCCGAGCTGCATGCCTACGACGCCGAAGCACGGCGTCGGTCCACGTACCGTCCGCATGGACAGGGCGCGGACAGCGGAACCGGGGCCGGCCGCGTCCGCCGGTCACCCCGGGATCACCCCGTCGGCCCCCGAACGATCCGGCGCCGAGGCACCCCGCGCCGGGACAGGTGCGAGGAGGTTCTGTCGCTGGGAGCCGGCGACCACCGGGTCGCCGGCTCCCAGCAGCGCGGCGGCACAGCCGGGTCCCGACCTGCCCGCCAAGCGACCTGACACACTGCCGGCCAGCAGGACCAACGGACCAGTGCGCCGTCAGCCCCGGTCATCACCGCCATTTCCGCACGTGCTGATGGATCCGGTGACGCGGTCCGTCCCAGGAACGGGCATGGAGATCATTTACCGTCCTGGCGGCCGCGTCGGTGTCCGGAAGGGAGCCTGGTGGCGAACCCCTCGAACCAGGCCAGCATCTCGGGGTGGGTGACTGCGCCCTCAGCGGTCACATCAGCGGCGCGGGCTCCCTGGATGATGCGCTTGACGGGGACCTCCAGCTTCTTCCCGGTCAAGGTGCGCGGCACGGCAGATATCGGAACGATGACGTCCGGAACGTGCCGAGGTGAGAGCGTGTGCCTGATCGACGTCGCGATGGCACTCCGAAGTGTGTCGTCGACGGATTCCCCTTCGGCGAGGACGACGAAGAGCGGCATGACGTACCGGCCGTCCGGCAGTTCGGCGCCGATGACCAGACTGTCTGCGATCTGGGGAAGCTGCTCGACAACGGCGTAGATGTCGGCGGACCCCATCCGCACGCCCATACGGTTGAGTGTTGAATCCGAACGTCCCACCACCACGACCGACAGGTCCGGTTCGACCGTGACCCAATCGCCGTGCCGCCACACTCCGGGATAGACATCGAAGTAGCTTGCGAGATAGCGCTGATTCTCCGGGTCGTTGACGAAGTGCAACGGCATCGAGGGAAGCGGTGCCGTCACCACCAGCTCCCCCTGCGCCCCGACAAGCGGCTGTCCGGAGGCGTCCCAGGCGGCGATGGCAACGCCGAGCCCGGGACACTGGATCCGGCCGACCCGCACCGGCAGGAGCGGGGAGCCCCCCGCGAGGACCGAGCAGACATCGGTCCCTCCACAGATCGACTGCAGCCAGACGTCGGGAGCGAGACGGTCGTAAACCCAGCGCCACGTGCTGCCGGGAAGCGATGAGCCGGTCTGCAGGATGGACCGCAGAGCGCTCAGATCGATCTCAGCCGCTGGGTGCGCATCCGCTTTCTCTGCTGCGACCAGGTAGGCCGCTCCCACGCCGACCATCGTCGCGCGCGTCTGTTCGGCGACCTTCCAGACGCCGTTGACGTCGGGGTACGTGGGGCTGCCGTCGTACAGGACGATCGTGGCGCCGTGCAGCAGGCCGCCGACCATGAAGTTCCACACCATCCAGCTGGTGGACGTATGGAAGAAATAGCGGTCGTCGCTCCGCAGGTCGACGCCGAGACCGAGGGCCTTGAGCAGCTCGACGACGATGCCGCCGTGACCCTGCACAATGCCCTTCGGTACGCCTGTGGTGCCCGATGACCACAAGATCCACAGGGGGTGGTCGAAGGCGACGTCGGCGAAGGTGAGTTCGGCCCGGGTGTCGAGCAGCGTGGACCACGTGTGCTGCTCCAGCTGAGGCCGCTGCGACCACGGTGAGGTGGTTGAGGACGTGGAGAGGTGGCCGACCGCGATCAGATGCCGGAGCGTGGGCAGCCCGTCCGCGATCTCAGCGACCGCCGGACGTCGGTCGAATTTCTTCCCCCCGTAGAAGTAGCCGTCGGCGGCCACCAGAACCGTCGGCTGCGCCTGCTGCAGCCGCGCGAGCACGCTGGACGTACCGAAGTCCGGCGAGCACACGGTCCACACCGCGCCGACAGCAGCACTGGCCAGCAACGCGACCACGGCATGGGACGTGTTCGGGAGGTAACCGGCAACGCGGTCACCAGGCCCCACGCCCATCTCGCGAAGGGATGCGGCGAGAGCGGCGACGTCGCGTCCGAGCTGCCGCCACGACGTCTCCACCGGAACGCCGCCTTCGGAGACACTGATCAAGGCCGGGCGCTCGTCGGTGGTACGGGCGAAGCATTGCTCGGCGAAGTTCATCCGCGCTCCCCCGAACCAGGAGGCTCCGGGCATCGACGCGTCGGCCAGCACCTCGTCGTAGCTGGTGACGGCGTCGAGGCCGTAGAACTCCCATACCGCCGACCAGAAGGCGGGCACGTCGGTGGTGCTCCACCGCCACAGCTCCGGGTAGTCGGCGAAGGACAGTCCCCGCGTTTCGCTCAGCCAGCGCATGAAGCCGGCGATGTTGGAGCTTTCGGCCGTCGAGCGGCTGGGGGACCACAGCAGGTCGGCATCGGTGCTCATCAGCGCCTCCAGGGGCGGGGTCGTGCGGGTGGGGACCGGTGCGTAGAGGCCGGCCAGGGGAAGCGCCTACGGGGCTCATCGACATGTCTGCAACGAGGGGTGCTCGGCCGCACACGGCTCCCTCCTGCCCGGCGCGGGCAGGAGGGAGCCGTGAGGCAAGGCCGTCGCCGGTCAGGCGGACATGTCGGACGAGGCTTGGACCAGCTCGCGGACGAACTCCTCCGCCCGGGGCCATGCGCCGTAGCCGGAGGCAGGGTTGAGGTGTCCGACCGGGCCGAGGTCCACGAGGCGGCTCCCCCATGCCCTGGCGAGATCGGCGACGCGATCGGCAGCGGCCAGGGGGTCGTTCGTGCTCGCTGCGACGATGCTGGGGAAGGGCAGGGGTGTCCGCGGCGTCGGCGTCCAGCCGTTTTCGCGCAGGGCTCCCAGGGTGGGGTAGCCCTCCGGCAGCGGCGTGTCGAAGTCCGGCGGCGCCGCCAGCAGTGCGCCCTTGACGGGACGCCGGTGTCGTTGTGCCCAGTGCACGGTGGTCATCACCCCGGCACTGTGGGCAACCAGTACGACGGGCCCGGAGATGTCCGACAGCGCCTCGTCCAGTGCGGCGACCTGGGCATCGCGGCTCAGCCTGTCCTTCTCCAGCGGGGGAACGGTTCGGGCGTCCGCGATCGTGTCGGCGAGGACGGTCTGCCAGTGGTCCGGCACATGATCGCGCAGTCCGGGGACGATGACGACCGTCGGCTGTGCGCTGAGATTCATGACTGCAGCTCCGGGATCTTGAGCGCCGGGCCGGGGAACAGCCCCAGACGGCGCAGGTCATTTTCGTAGGAGAACTTGCCGATGGTGAAGGCCACGCTGCTCGCTAGCGCGACGAGCGGGATCACCTGCAGTGCGCCGAGCAGGCCCAGGTGGTCCGCGAGCATGCCCGTCACCGCGGGCCCGGGGGCCAGCCCGAGCAGGCTGTTGGCCAGAGTGAGGGTGGCGAAAGCCGTCGCCGCAATGGCGGCGGGGGTCAGATTGGCCACCATGGCGGCCGCCGGACCGGCGGTGCCGCCGGCCACCAGGGTCCCGGCCGCGATCAACACGAGCTGCAGCGGGCCGACCGGCAAGTGGAATCCCGCCATCAGCAGCACGAACGACCCGAGAGCGCAGACAATCGCAACGATCCACTTCCGGGCCGCGGCCTTCCGGCTGAGGCGGTCCGCGACGATCCCGCAGAGGATCATGCCAATGCCACTGATCAGCGCGAAGACCCCGGCGGCCAGGCCGGCCTTCGCAGGAGGCATGTCGTAGTACCGGTTGAGGAAACTGGGTATCCACGCGAGCAGGGCCATCGCGATGAACATCTGCAGCCCGCTGCCGATGTAGGCGCAGACCACGGAGACCGAGGAGAACAGCCGCGGCAACTGGGCCCGGATGGGGGCGCGTTCACCGGACACGGCGCTGTTACGGATGGACGCCGGGCCCAGCCTCTTCTCGGTGACCACGAGGCCGTAGACCGCGGCCAGGACCAGTCCGAGGATTCCCATCGCGCCGAACGCCCAGCGCCAGCCATGCTCCTGGGCGATCACACCGCCGACCGACACGCCCAGCACGGATCCGAACGAACCCCCCGCCATGAAGGCTCCGGAGAGCGTGGCCCGCAAACCGATGGGGAACACGCTGAGCACCACCGCGATGCCGACGCTCCCGTAGGCCGCCTCTCCTACGCCCACCATGAACCGGCCCAGGAACATCTGGCCGTAGCTCGCGGAAATGGCGCAGCCCAGGGTCGCCAGGCTCCACGCCGTCGCGGCGATGACCAACATCCTGACCCGGCCCCAGCGGTCCGCCAGAAGCGACAGGGGGAAGGTGAGCACACCGACCATCAGGGCCACGATGCCGCTGAGAGAGCCCAACTTGGCATCGGAGAGCAGCCATTCCGCTTTCAGCAGGGGAAAAACCGCGTTGAGGACCTGTCGCGACATGTAGTCGGACAGCAGAAGCCCAAAACCGAGCGCGAACACCAGCCAGGCATAGGTGCGGGATACAGCCGGTGCGGCGGGAGACGTCCCCGGCACCGCTGTGCCGGCAGTGTGCAGTCCCATTGGCATCACCTTTTCGTCTCTGGTCCGGGCTCAGAAAGGTTTGTCGCCGACAATCCCCGCGCGCTCCATCTTGCGGACCGCGGGCCAGTAGTCCTGGACGGCGTAATGCTGGGTGGAGCGGTTGTCCCAGATGGCGACGCTGTTCTTCTGCCAGCGCCAGCGCACCTGGTACTCGGGGACGGCCGCCTGGCTGATCAGGTAGTTCAGGAGACTGCCCGCTCCGGGCGCGTAGTCCTGGCCGAAGCGCACGTTCTCGGGCGTGTGGTAATTGACGAAGTGGGTGGTGAAGGCGTTGACGAAGAGAATCTGCTCGCCGGTCTCCGGGTGGGCACGCACCACCGGGTGCTCCGGGTCCGGGAAGCGGGCCTTCAGCTGGTGGCGTTGCTCCGTCGGCATCACAGCGCCGAAGGTCGCCTCGATGCTGTGCCGTGCGTGCAGGCCCGCGATCTGCGTCTTGATGTGCTCCGGCAGCCTGCGGTAGGCCTCAGCCATGTTGACCCAGACCGTGTCACCACCCACCTCCGGTGTTTCCACGCAGCGCAGCACGGCACCCATGGGCGGGCACGCGCGCCAGGTTGCGTCGCAGTGCAGCGCGTTCTCGTAGTGCTCGGGTTTGCTGTCCAGATCCTTGTAGATACGGACCAGCCCTGGGTGGTCGGGGTCGCTGCCGACCGCTGGATGGTCCTCCAGCGGGCCGAAGCGCTCGGCGAAGGCGATATGTTCGGCGCGCGTGATGTCCTGGTCACGCAGGAACAGGACCTTGTACTCCAGCAGCAGCGCCTTGATCTCGGAGAACAGGTCGCCGTCGCGCGCGGCGTCGCCGAGGTTCACACCGGACAGTTCGGCGCCGATGGTGCAGGTCAGCGGCTCAACCTTGATCGAGGTACGGAGGACGCCCGGACGCACCAGGGCGGGCGTGTCTTCCTTCGGGCGGACAGTCTGGGGCATGTGCTCACTCCTGGGGGTCACGTGCGGGGCACGGCGAGCTCAGAGGACGAAGACGGAAGATCCCGTGGTCCGTCCCGCTTCCAGGTCACGATGGGCCTGTACCGCGTCCTGAAGGGCGTAGCGCTGGTTGGTCTCGATCTTGATGCGACCGGCCGCGACGTGCCCGAACAGCTCTCTGGCCAGGGCGTCCCGCTCCGCCGGCTCGGCGATGTAGTCGGCCAGTGCGGGGCGGGTCACGAACAACGAGCCGTGGATGGCCAGTTGCATGGCGTCGAGCGGCGGGACTCCTGAGGCCGTGCCGAAACACACCAACAGGCCGCGGCGTTGCAGCGAGGCCATGGATCCGGCGACGGTGTCCTTGCCGATACTGTCGAAGACGACCGGTACGCCTTTGCCGTCGGTCAGTTCACGCACCCGCTCGGCCACGTTCTCGCGCCGGTAGTAGATGATGTGCTCGCAGCCGTGGGCGCGGGCGACCTCGGCCTTCTCCTCGCTGGACACCGTGCCGATCACCGTGATGCCGAGGAGCTTCGCCCACTGGGAGACGATCAGGCCGACGCCGCCGGCCGCCGCGTGGAGCAGCACGGTATCGCCGGACTTCAGCGGATGGATCCGGCGCAGCAGGTACGCCGAGGTGAGTCCGCGCATGGTCATCGCCGCGGCGGTCTCGCAGCCGATCTCGTCCGGCAGCTTGATCAGTGAATCCGCGGGCATGACCCGCTCTGTGCTGTAGGCACCCAGCGGACTGCCGGTGTAGGTCACACGGTCGCCCTCGGCGACATGCGACACACCCTCGCCCACAGCCTCGATCACACCCGAGGCCTCCACGCCGAGCCCCGCAGGCAGCGGAGCCGGGTACAGGCCCGTGCGGAAATAGGTGTCGGCGAAGTTGAGTCCGACGGCGACGTGCCGGATCCGTACCTCGCCCGGACCCGGGTCGCCGACGACGACCTGTTCCCACCGCATGACCTCAGGGCCACCGGTTTCATGGAATCGAATGGCGTGTGCCAAGGCGTGCTCCGTTCACTCGTGTGTGGGGCGGCGGCGGGGCGGGAACCCGGGCCGCCGCCAGTGGGGTCGAGTCAGCTCTCGAGGTCGCGCAGCATGGAACCGCGCCGGCCGGGGCGGCGGTTGGGCACCATGCCGAGCCGGGCCAGGGTCGCGTCGGCGTCCGAGTACCATTCGCCGATCTTGTAGATCTTCTTCGCCTCCTGCCCGGTGGCGATCTCACGCCCGAGCGCATGGGCGATCTTGACCATCTGCTCGACCTGCTCCACGGAGGACATCCGCTCGCCCTTGTGCCGCCACAGGTTGTCCTCGTTGCCCACCCGCACGTGCGTGCCGAGGGCGATGCCGATCGCGTTCATCGGCGCCACCGCGCGCATGGATGCCTCGATGGTGAGCACGGCGCCGTCCGGGACACGGCGGATGAACTCGATCAGATCAGCCGGGTGCCGGCCGGCGAACCCGCCGCCGATGGCAACGTAGTTGAGCACCAGCGGACCGCTGTAGATGCCCTTGCGGATCAGCCGCTCCACGGTCTCCAGCTGCGCCATGTTGGCGAGTTGGAAGTGCGGCTGGATGCCGTTGGCACGGAGCCGCGTGAGGTGCTCGAGGTAGAAGTCGGGCCCGGCCTCGACCACCATGTCCCGATAAGCCTTGTAGTAGCCGGGCTTGGCGATCGAGGTGCCCTCGATGTCCTCGTCGTCGAAGAGCTCGACGATGTTCATCTGGTTGGTATTGATCGCGATCGTCACCTGGTCAGGCCTGGGAGTGATCTCGGCCAGCATGTGGCGAGTGTCGTAGCTGAGCCACTTGGCGTCGCTGCCCTCGTCCTCGGGGGCGAAGGAGATCGACCCGCCGATCTGCAGGACCATGTCCGGCACGGCCTCGCGCAGCCGGGCCATCAGTTCGTTGAACATGGACATGCGCTTGGACCCGTGGCCGTCCAGCTCGCGCACGTGGATGTGCAGCACCGTGGCACCGGCGTTGTAGCAGTCGACGGCCGCCTGCACGTGCTCGTCCATGGTGAGCGGCAGGTCGTCGGCGTCACCGGGCAACCACTCCGGCCCGTAGGGCGCGGCCTGGATGACCAGCCTCTCCTGGTTCTCCGGATACAGGGAGTCGTCGAAGAAATGCATGGTCCATCTCCTTTGTCGGATGGGTCTTCACTCGCCGCACGCATCACTGCCTTCGATGCGAGGCCCGGAGGGCTTGCGAGGAGCGGACGCGGGAATGCAGACGGGGTTCCCGGGCTCGCCGGGGGCTCGGATACGATCAGCGGGCCCGGGAGGGAACATTCGCTGCGGGCAGGATTTCTGCCCGGCCTCGTGGGATCGGCCATGTCCCTTGCGGTGAGGCAACGTTAAGGGCGGGCCAGGGCGCGCGCTTGACCGAAGGTGACAGAAGACTTGCCGCTTGGGGACATGCCTTGCCCTCGCGGCCGCCGTCCTCCGGGCCCAGGCAGGGTCATACCGGGATATGGCGTGAACGGCCGTTCCACGCCCCTGCAGAAATCCTGGTGGTCACTCCTCGCCGGAAGGCCGCTGCCTGGTGCCGCGGACCCGCCACTCCCTCGGACTGCAGCCGAATCGCTCGCGGAACCAGCGCGAGAAAGCACTCGGTGCCGAGAATCCCAGAAGCCCGGAGATCTCCGTGAACGAGCGGCGCGGGTTCGCCACGAGCTGCTCCGCGAGCTGGGTACGTGTGGCGTTGAGAACGGCGGAGAACGTCTCGCCCGAGGCCGCGAGGTGCCGGTGGATCGTCCTCCGGTCGATGCCGAGGCTGTCCGCGACCTGCTCGATCGAACAGCGCCCGGTGGGCAGCAGGACTTCGATCAGCTCACGCACGCGGTCCAGCACGGTGGTGTCCTTCGAGACCGCGATGGACTCGAAATACTGCCGGGCATAGGTCCGCAGCAGCGGGTCCGACATGGGGTTGGGAGCCTTGAGGTCGCTGGCGTAGAAGACGATCCCGTTGAACTCCCGGTCGAATTCCACTACGGGACCGAAGAGGCGCCGGTGGGTGCCGGGATCAGCTGGCGCGTCGTGCGTGAAGCACACGGACAGCGGCTGCCACCGGGCACCGAGAAAGCTGCGGAGGACTCCGTGGAAGACACCCACGGCCAGCTCCGTGGCCTGGCGGGCGGCCATGGCCTCACCCAGCTCGAGGCTCACCTTGAGGGTGGCCAGGCCGTTCGCCCCGGAGAGCCGGCTGCGGAGCATCTCGTTGTACATGTGCTCATGGCGGACGAGAAGTTCGAGGGCGCTGCGGACATCGGGCTCGTCACGCAGGACCAGACTGATGGGGCCGAGATTGGAAAAGCTGCGTCGCTCGGCGAGGAGCAGGCCGAAGTCCCCGCGCCGTGAGGCCGCGGCCGAGAGTTCGAGCAGCTGGGTGACCGCCGCGCCGGGGATCCATCTGTCCTGGACCGCGAGGCCGACAGGGTCCAGGCCCACGCGCTTCATCAGGGCCCTCGCATCGATGCCCAGCGACTGGCTGACCTCGACATAGTTGTTCAGCGCTGCATTGCGGACAAGAGGCTTCATGGGCGCGCTCCAAGGGGGCTTTGTCCCCAAGTGATAAGTGAGATGTCACGTCACGTCAAGCCATGGGCCACGTCGTGACCTAGCGTTGCACCACCGCGGTGGGGTTCTCCGCCTGGATACGGCGTCCCGGCCGATCGGAAATCCAGCGGAGAACACCATCGCAAAAAATCTCAAGTGCTGACCGGCACTGAAAAGGCGGCACGGAATTTCCTGCAGATCAATGGATTCGAGGCAATGACACGCACCGAAGCCGTCAGAAATATTCCACAAAGAAAGGTGAGAGGTCGTCCGCACGATTCCCGTTCCAGCCGGCAATGAGCTGCACACGAGTCCGAAGAGAGACGTACGACCTGAGGGAGGTCACCATGACGAGCGTGATCAACGTGCTGCGTCGGCCCTGCACCGGGCCGGCCGTGTGGGCGGGTCCGGACCTGGCGGACTCCGAGGAATGGGTCCTGCGGCTCTCGGCGGCGCAGATCAACGAACTCGAGGCGGCCCTGCGCGCGGTGCGTGCGCGGGGCCTTCCACTGCTGAAGATGACCGCCGGCGACTTTCCGCTGCCGACCTTGGCCGGCGAACTGGAGCGCATTGCCGGCGTACTGGAGAACGGACGCGGGTTCGTGCTCGTCAAACGCATTCCGGTCGAGCGATACAGCCAGGCGGCGGCGAGCACCATTTTCTGGGGAGTGGGCCAGTATCTGGGTGTTCCGGTGTCGCAGAACGCGGCGGGCCACATGCTGGGCCACGCCCGGGACACCGGCCGTAGCCTTGCCGACCCGGGAACGCGCGGATATCAGACCAGAGCGGTGCTGCCGTTCCACACCGACGGGTCCGACGTCCTCGGGCTGCTGTGCCTGCGAGCGGCCCGCTCCGGCGCACGGACCGCCGTCGTCAGTTCGGCGGCGGTCTACAACGCCGTCCTGGCACGGCGGCCGGATCTGGTCGAGCGACTGTACCGCACACATTTCCTCGACCTGCGGGAGGAGCAAGCCCCTGGCGAGCGCCCGTACGCCGCGGTCCCGCTCGTGTCCTTCAGCGAGGGCAAGCTCAGCATGCGCTACAACCGCTGCTACCTCGAATCCGCACAGCGCTTTCCCGACATTCCCCGCTTGGAGCCGACGGACGTGGAACTGTTCGACCTCGTCGACGCACTGGCAAAGTCACCGGAGTTCCGGCTCGAGGTCGACTTCGAGGTCGGCGACCTGCTGTTCCTCAACAACCATGCGGTTCTTCATTCCCGCACGGAATATGAGGACTTCGACGAGCCCGAACTGAGGCGCCACGTCCTGCGGCTGTGGCTAACCGTGCGGCAGGGACGCGGCCTGCCGCCCGGCTTCTGGGGAGATCCGCACAGCACCGGCGGCGGTCCCGGTCGCGGCGGGGTTGCCCCCCGCGACGTGATCGCGAAACAGAACTCCGCGGGCCTCGGCGGCTGCCGGCACCAACGATGACCGCCACCAACCCAGATCGAAGAGGAAACCGAATGAACAACCTCGCCACGCTCCTGGCCCGATCCGCCCGGGCCGACGGCAACCGCGTCGCCGTTCGCCAGGATGAGATCGCCCTCACCTATGGCCAACTGAACGACGCGAGCGCCCGGTTCGCCTCACTGTTGCAGACCAAGGGTGTCCGTCCGGGCGATCGCGTCGCGTTGGTCATGCCCAACGTCACCTGTTTCCCGGTCGCGTACTACGGCATCCTCCGCTGCGGTGGCGTGGTGGTGCCGATGAATCCGCTGTTGAAGGCCCGTGAAATAGCCTTTGCTCTCCGGGATTCCGGATCGCGGATCGTGGTGACACTCCAGCGGTGCGCGGACGAGGTCGCAACGGCCGCGGCGGAAGTCGGGGCCGACTGCCTGGTCACCGACTCGACGGCGTTCGACACCCAAGTGCGGGCCACCGAACCGATGCCCCACGTCGTCGACCGGGCGGAGGACGACACTGCCGTGATCCTCTACACATCGGGCACGACAGGGACCCCGAAGGGCTCCGAGTTGACCCACCGCAACCTGATGACCAACGCGGCCACCGCGACCGAGACGCTGCTCCACGTCAGGCCGGGCGACGTACTGTTCGGGGGCCTGCCGCTGTTTCACGCCTTCGGACAGACCTGCGCTCTCAACACTGCCGTCGCCGCGGGCGCCACTTTGACCTTGCTGCCGCGGTTCGAGCCGGCCAAGGCGCTGGAGATCATGCATCACGACAGGGCCACCATCTTCCTGGGCGTCCCGACGATGTACACAGCCCTGCTCCACACCGAGATCCCCGACGGCTACGACCTCTCACGACTGCGCCTGGCCGTCTCCGGCGGTGCTTCCTTGCCGGTCGAAGTACTGCACGACTTCGAACGGACATTCGGCGTCACTGTGCTGGAGGGCTATGGGCTGTCGGAGACTTCGCCCGTCGCGTCGTTCAACCCCCCGGACAGGCCACGCAAGGCCGGCTCGATCGGCCTCCCGATCCGCGGGGTCGAGCTCAAGGTCGTGGCGGACGACGGCACCTCGGTGGGCCCGGGCGAGGTGGGTGAGATCGCGATCCGCGGCGACAACGTGATGAAGGGCTACTGGAATCGTCCGGATGCGACCGCGGATGCCATCCGGGACGGGTGGTTCCACAGCGGCGACCTGGCCCGTGTCGACGAGGACGGCTACTACTTCATCGTCGACCGGAAGAAGGACCTCATCATCCGCGGCGGATACAACGTCTACCCACGCGAGATCGAGGAGGTGCTCTACGAACACCCGGCCGTCGCCGAAGCCGCAGTGGTCGGCGTGCCGCACGCGACCTACGGAGAGGAGATAGCCGCCGTCGTGACCCTCCGCGACGGTGCACAGATCACGGCCGATGAGATACGCGACCATGTCAAACAGCGGGTGGCGGCCTACAAGTATCCGCGGATCGTCACATTCACCGACGCACTCCCCAAGGGAGCAACGGGCAAGATCGTCAAGCGGGAGATCGTCGTCGAGCAGAAGGCATCCACGGACTGAACCGATCGGGTTCGACGGCGGCAACCGCAGGAAGACGCTGCGTGCGCAGCGCCGTGGGGCTTCTGGTCGACGGTCCGCGGAAGCCGGGCTGTGCGGATCGTGGCGGATGCCCTCGCTGTCCCGGGCCGGGCGACCGTCGGGTTCAGGGCCGCTGATGGTGTTGAACCTCGGCGTGGTGCCACCGCGCGCGTGGCCCCGCCCTGTCAGTCCTGTCAGTCCTGGAGTTCCCCGAGCCAGCGCAGGGCGCTCCGGCTCGGCAGGAAGCAGTACTCGCCGCCGCGGGTGACGACGAAGCGCGGCAGCGGGGTGAGGCGCCGTCGAAGCGGCCGCCGGGGAATGGTGAAGCCACTGGCTCCGTCGTGGGATCCGGTGATGGGGTCTTTGGTGTTGCCCGCGCCGAAGAAGACGCCGTCGTTCATCCATTCCGACTGGACGAACTCGAACTGCCGCCCGAGGTGGGCTCCGATGAACGCGAACATCAGGCCGCGGTCGGCCCCGTCGTCCTCCAGGACTCCCTCGGGAAGTGGCGGACCGTAGACGGCGCCGCGTCTGATCATCCGGTGAAGTCGCACTTCTCCCGCCACCGAGGCGTCGCGGGGGTTGGCCCGGCGGATGTGGCAGCCGCCGGGCGTGACGAAGCCCGCCGGATCGTCTCGCTCGTACAAGAAGGTGTTGCGACGGTCCCGGTCGGTACCGAGAGCGGGGTCGTCGCGCTGCGGACTGAGCGCGAGGGGGGCTCCGCTGCGCCAGCGTCCCATGATCTTGGCCGCGAGCAGTTCCTCGTCTTCGGGAGACGTGGCATTGTCCCGCAGATAGCGCCGGAACGCGGCGACGTCCTGGTGGAGCTTACGGAAGACCGCGTAGCTGCCGTTGCGCCCCAGCACCTCCGGCTGCGGGCTCTGGAGACCGCCGATCTCGTCCCGGTAGCCGAGCACGAACTCCCCGGCCCTCAGCGGCGACTCCAGCCGGTTCGACCCGGCGATGCCGCTTCCTTCGACGGCCGGATGGCTGACGCCGTCGCGATAGCCGAAATGCTCGGTCTCGGTGGGCAGCGCGTAACAGTCCTGCCGCCAGATCGCCGTCACACCGGAAAGGTGGTCGTACGCGGGGCGGGCCCGGTCGAGCGCCGCCTCCAGCCGTTGGGGGTCAGGCGCGACCGCCGTGAGCACCACATGGACATCCGGCGTGCCCAGCGACGCTTCCCAGTTCTCGGGGCTGCTCTCGCCGACATCGCCGAGCGTTTCGGCCCGGGCGGCCATCCCCTGTCGGAACTCCCAGGCGAACGTGTCCAGTGATGCGCGCGGCACGCCCAGCGACTCCAGACCGTGGCAGGAGACCGCGACACTGACCCATGTCTCCCCCAGGGGGCTGACCGGGTCGGCGGCAGAGGTCACCACCGCGCTCGCGCGTCGCATCAGCTCCCGACCGTCGGCCCTGTCATCGACGCGGAACACAAGATATGTCGCCGCGTAGGGAGTCGGCCGCGGGCTGAGAGCCCCGCGCTGAATGTCGTCGAGTTCCAACGCGACTTGCGTAGGTCCGCTCACGGTCCACCTCCCTGCAGCACTACTTCGAGACGAGGTTCCGCCAGAAGTTCCTGAGACTCTCGTCGCCTCCGAACAGCGAACTGAAGATCGTGGAGTCCGCCAACAGCACATCGCCGGCCCGCTCACCGCTCGGAGGCATCCACAGGAACATGTTGAACTCGGTGTTGCCGGCCTCGGTGAACGGATGCGGCCTGGAGGTGTCGATCGGCTGCCTGGCCAGCACGTGGATGACATCCGGCTCGTCGGTCGTCACGGCGTAATGCGGCAGGTGCATATGGAAGTTGAAGTTCGTCACCCCTTCCAGCCGCCCTTTCGCGTCCAGGTCCCTCACCGTGGAGAGCGGGGCGATCTTGTTCTTCTCCCGCACCGCGGGGCGCAGCCCGTAACGGTTCTCGACCGGCACCGCAAGGCCCTGCATCAAATCCCGTACGTAGGTGGCGAATCGCTGCTGGCGGGGGACCAAGAGATCTCCGTGATGGTGGTACTCCACGTCCCGCACGGCCAGATCGTCCGAGGCCCCGACGTCATGGTGCGGCCCCAGGACCAGACAGGCGTCCTCCCGGCCGAGGAAGGCCCGCAGTGCCTCGACCTCCTCGGGCTGGGCCTCCTGCCCGGTGACCAAGTGGTCCAGTCCGAACACGAAGAGAGTGTCGGTGTCGGCCAGTACGCGCTCGTCGAGCGGGGTCCGGAAGCCGGCCTGGTCGATGCGCTGATACACCGGAACGGGGTGCCCGGTGACCTCCTCGACGAACTGCTGAAACGGCACCCAGGCCCAGAAGAACAATTCCAGCGATCCGGCGATACCCTGCTGGAAATACAACGGGTCCGACCACTTCGGATCCTCGTAGGCAGGCCACGCCACCCGCCTGACCTCCGTCATCGTGGAGAACCGGTTGTCCAGCTCAGCCGGGCTTCTGCCCGCCTCGGCCGGATAGCTCCACGAGACGTAGATGCTCACCCGTCGCCGACCAGGGGTGTATTCGCGCGGGTTGTGGTTCTGGTTGTAGGTGCGCGCGGTCCTGACCTCGCTCATCTCGTCTCCAATCCGTAATTGGGACAAGCACACGACAGCCCACTGTCACTGCAGCTGGTCGAGCATCTCCGACAGGGCACCCTTGATCCGCAGAGCCTTCTTGATCTCATCAGCGGACACGTACGGGTACTCCCCGTACTCGATGAAGCTCGGACAGTGGTGTTCGCGCACAAACCTGACGAACGCCTCAGGGTTGGTCCGCCAGTCCTCGGGAAATCCTTCGAGGTTCTCGAAGGCCGTGTTCACCCCCGCCTTACCGAAGAGCGCGACGGCGTCCTCGGTGTACCTGTCGAAGTCGGTATCGAAGATCCCCTGATACATGAAGCGCGTGTCGTCATCGAAGAGCACCCAGCGCAGGTAGTGCAACTTCAGTGGCGCGAGGAGTTGGGGGTCTTCCTCCAAAGCCTTGGCCAGAGTGCTGCCGTAGGCTCGCATCGCGTCGGCCCGGCCCGGCTTGACCTTCGCGACGATCGTGAACCCGTAACACGCCGGCGTCTTCGGAAACACAGGACCGTATTTCCCCTGCTCGAGCCGGCCGATCTCGGGAATGACCGCCGCCTGCGGCTTGATCTCCATGTCCGCTCCTCCCGCTACCTGCCGGCCGGGGACAATCCCTCTGATTGTCCCACGCGGCACGTCCATCCGCCTCGTGGGAAAAGGAGCTGAATCAGCTTGACCGGCCACCGCGGGCGGTTGGTTCGCAGCTGGGGGCCAGAGTTCGGAGTCGGACGTCTCCCCGACCGTCTCGGTGTCCGCCATCCTCACGCCGGGAGCCTGATTGAGCTGTTCCGATTCTCGTAGCGGCCGGTCTGTGTGGTTTCAGGCGGCGTATGTGGTTGTCCGGGATCGGTGGTGCCGGGCCTCGAACTCCTCGGGCGGGAGGCAGTCGAGGGCGGAGTGCAGGCGCTCGGTGTTGTACCAGCCGACCCACTGGGCGACGGCGCGTTCGGCGGACGAGCAGAGCACGCTGGAATCAACGGCTCACGAGACATCAGCCGTAATCGTGTTCGGGGCCGCGTGCACTGTCCCCGCGTACCGCCGGGCGAAGCCCGTGCCTCCGTCCGCCGTGATGGTCATGTCGTACCGCCCGCTGTCCGTGGGCCAGTTCAGGACCACCTTCTCGCGCGGGCCGAGCAGCTGCGTGTGTTCCGTGCCGCCGAAGTCGTTCGGGGCGACGGTGAAGCACACCTCCGAACCGCCGTCGTTGGCCAGCAGCAACTCGACCGAGGCGTTCTCCGGCTTGCCGCCCTGCAGGACGCCTGTCACCCGAGGAGCGGCAGCGTCGTTCTGATCGACTGCGGTCACCGTTCCGGCGAATCGGCAGACGAAGCCGTCGGCGCCGTGAACGGTGAAGTCGTAGCGCCCGCCCGTGCGTACGGCATCCCACACGTAAGTGGCAGTGCTGCGCGGCGCGACAGTGAACGGCGTACCGGCGAACGGCCGCGCGATGTTCGGGAACACCGTGAAGTGGAAGGAGACCGTTCCTTCGTTGGCGAGTGTGCAGGTGACCTTGCCGGTGGCGCGGTCCACAGCGACGTCGGCCCATGGGCGGTACGGCAGCGCCCGGTGCGGACGCGCACCGCCCGGTTCCTGTGTCGGCATGAACTGTGTGCCCGGTGCCGGGCTCTCCATCGGTGGCAGTTCCATCGCAGCGTCGGCCTGCTCCACCAGCGCGCGGGTGTCCGGCAGTGCGGGGATCGAGAAGTCGGGCAGGGTGAAGTCGAAGCAACTGGTGAGGTCGCCGCATACGGCGCGACGCCACTCCGAGATGTTGGGTTCCCGCACGCCGGTGACGAGTTCCAGGAAACGCAGGACGGAAGTGTGGTCGAAGACCTGGGAATTGACCCAGCCGCCGCGCGACCACGGTGATATCACCCATAGGGGGACGCGGTTGCCCAGCCCGATCGGCTGCCCGTCCACGAACTCCTCGGGGGTCGCGGCGGGCGGGAACGGCGGCACCATGTGGTCGAAGTAGCCGTCGTTCTCGTCGTACATGACGAGGAAGGCGGTGTGCCGCCACACGTCCGGGTTGGCGAAGACCGACTGAAGGGCGGTGTTGACCCAGTGGGCGCCGTAGGCGGGGCTGGCGGTCGGGTGTTCGCAGAACAGGTACGGAGAGACCAGCCAGGACACTGTCGGCAGCGTGCCGTCCTCGCAGTGGGCGTCGAACGCCGACAGGTCCCACTTCGTCATCGCATTGATGTAGCGCGGGTCGTCCTTGTCGAAGGTGTGGAACCGGGCGAAGTACTCCAGGGCGTTGTCCTCGTAGTTGCCGTGGCGCTCGTCGAGTCCGGGAGTGTGGTAAACGCGCCAGCTGACGTTGGCGGCCGACAAGCGTTCTGCGTAGGTGGTCCAGTCGCAGACCGGATTGTCGGGAAGCGGGGTGTTGTCGATCCACGGGCCGGTCGTGCCGTCCCGGCCCGGGCCGACGGTACCGGTCCACAGGTAGAGGCGGTTGGGGCTGGTGGGTCCGGCCAGTGAGCAGAAGTAGGCGTCGCAGAGTGTGAACGCGTCGGCCAGCGCGTACTGGTAGGGAATGTCCTCACGGGTGAGGTAGCCCATGCTCTGCTCACCCTTGGCCGATGTCCAGCGGTTCATCGCGCCGTTGTTGATGGCATCGTGACCGGATTCCCAGTCGTGTGGCAGACCGTCGGCGTTCTGCGCGTTGAACTTCGTGGAGTCCATCCGGTAGGGCAGCAGGAAGCCGCCGTCGGTCCGGGAGAGGGCGGGCTGACGGAAGACGCTGTCGCCGTTCGGGAATGTCAGAGCCTGACGGTCATCGAACCCGCGCACACCGTTCAGCGTGCCGAAATAGTGGTCGAAGCTGCGGTTCTCCTGCATGAGGATCACGACGTGGCGGATGTCGTCCATGGTGTCAGTTCCTTTCCGCGGACGTGAACAGGGACACGAGCAGGGTCACATCGGCCCGCTCCAGGGAGTCGAGGACCGTCCGCCGTGCTGCGGACGGGATCGGTACGGTGGAGGGCACGGCCAGCACCACGCACCCGGCGGCCTCGGCCGCGGCGACACCCGTGGGCGTGTCCTCGACGACTACGCAGGCGCGCGGATCGACGCCGAGGGCGGCGGCCGCGGCGAGGTACGGATCAGGCGCCGGCTTGGTACGGACCGTGTCCTCGACGGCGAGTGTCAACGCGAACCGCTCCTCGCCCAGGGCCTTGCGCACGAGGTCGACGACATGGCGCGGCGACGCGGAGACGATCGCCGTGGGGACTCCGGCCGCGGCCAGTTCGTCCAGCAGGCGCAGCGCGCCCGGTCGCGGGACGACCTCGCAGGCGACTCGGGTGGCGAACGCCGCGTCCAGTTCGATGGCGAGCACGTCAGGAGCGGGGACCGCCGGGCCGCCGGTACGGTGCAGGTGAGCTGCGGTGTGTGCGGCCGGCCTGCCCAGCACATGATGCGTGTCGGCGTCGGTCAGCTGCCGCCCGATCCCCTCTGCCACCTGTTCCACGGCCGCCCACCACAGCCTCTCGGTGTCGACGAGTGTGCCGTCCATGTCGAACAGCACGGCAGCGGGAAGGCCGGGGGTGGCCCTGCGATGGGTCATGAGGAGTTCCTCCGGTGCGTGGCGAACGGGCGGAAGCGGAGGCTCCCTGCGTCGAAGGCCGGACAGGTCGGTTGGTTCGGTCTGAAACGACGGATTCGTACGGCGTGGTCGCATCGAGAATCGGCCGGAGCCGTCAGCTTCCACTGCGACCGCCGTTTCCCCGGCTGTGGCGATCCACCAGCACCGGGCGGTCCGGAAGGGTCAGCGTCACCTTCGCACCGACGGGGAGTCCGGCCGTCGAGTGAGTCGCCACGTCCGCCATCACCTCCGCGCCTCCGGCCAGCCGTACGGTCAGCCTCGTCGTCGCGCCCAGGAATGTCGCGCCCACGATCTGGGACGTGCCATCGCTGTCCGCAGTGACCCCGATCGCTTCCGGGCGTACCAGTACGTCCACCTCGCCACTTCTGCCGTCGGTCCCGACGGGGCCCGGTAGCGTTCCGTGGACCGGTAGCGTGCGGCCGAACGCGCCCACGGTCGTGCCGTCCGCCCCCGGCCGGGCCGGTATCCGGCTCATCACCCCCACGAAATTGGCGACGAACGCGGTCGCAGGGCGTTCGTACAGCTCTGCGGGAGGCGCGCACTGCTCGAGTCTCCCGGCGCGCATCACGGCGACCCGGTCGGCCATGGAGAGGGCCTCCTCCTGATCGTGTGTCACGAACAGCGTCGTGATGCCCAGTTGTTGTTGGAGGCGACGGATCTCCTCGCGCAGTGTCAGCCGCACCTGAGCGTCGAGCGCGGACAGCGGTTCGTCGAGCAGCAGCACGCGTGGCCGCAGTGCCAGAGCCCGGGCCAGCGCGATGCGCTGCTGCTGGCCTCCGGAGAGCTGGCGCGGGAAGCGGGCGGCGTGGTTCGGCAGCCCGACCAGCTCCAGAAGTTCCGCGGCGCGAGCCCGCCGCGCGGCTTTGCCCGTCCCGCTCATCCGCAGCCCGAAGGCTACGTTGTCGATGGCTGTCATGTGAGGAAAGAGGCTGTACGACTGGAACACCATGCCCGCCTCGCGGCGGTGTGCGGGAACACGCGTGATGTCCTCGCCGTCCACGAGCACTTCGCCCGTGTCGGGCCGCTCGAAGCCGGCGACCGTGCGCAATGCGGTGGTCTTTCCGCAGCCGGACGGGCCGAGCAGTGCCAGGAGTTCGCCGGGGCGGACTTCAAGGTCCAGTCCGTCCAGCGCCGTCGTGGTGCCGAAGGCGCGGCGCAGCCCACGGAACTCCACGGTTGAACCGGCCCGCGTCGGCCTGACGGTTTCGGGATCGGTGAGAAGGTCGGTCATGAGTTCTCCTTGGGGCGGCGAGCACGTCCGGCGGCGCTGATCATCAGCAGCAGCATCCAGGTGACGAGGAGGCCGACCATCGAGACGGCCACCGACATCTGCGCCTGCGAGCCGCTGGTGGCGACGATCCACACGGCGAACGGCTGATAGCCGAGGACCGCGGCGACGGTGTACTCGCCGAGGACGAGTGCGAGGGTCAGGAACGCCGTGTTGAGCAGCGCCCCGCGAAGGTTGGGCAGCACGACATGGATGAGGGTGTGCGGCCACGGCGCCCCGCAGGACCGTGCAGCCTCGACGAGCACGCGCAGGTCGATGGCGGCGAACCCGGTGTCGAGTGTGCGGTACGCCAGCGGCAGCGCCATCAGCGTGTAGGCGAGCACCAGAACCATGGGGAACTGCGGGGCCTGGAGCGCGACCATGACTTGGAAGAGCGGGGTGCCGGCAAAGTGGTCCGGTCCCCAGCGCAGCACCGCGCTGATCCCGGCGACCAGGGCGACAGCCGGTACGACCAGCGGCAGCATGCACACGATCTCGACGAGTGTGCGCAGACGCGGCGCGGCCAGCCGCACCGTGACCAGGGCGGGCACGAGCAGCCCCAGAACCAGCGCGATGGTGGCTGCGGCCAGTTTCAGGGTCAGAGTGAGGCTGTCGGTGAAGCCGTCGGCGCCGAAGATGCCGGTGTAGGCCTCGAAGCCCAGGGCCTGGCGGGGGGCGCCGATTCCGATGCTGAAGGCGATGGCGCATGCGATCGGGACGAGGAAGTACGCACCGGTGAGCAGCAGTACGGCGCTGCGCCCGTATCCGGTCCTGTTCAAGCGAGCCATCGTGTGCTCCTGCGCTGCAACGGTACCTGGACGGCCATGACAAGCCCCGCGACCAGCACCATGTCGACGCCGAGCGCCAGGGCAACATTGTCCTGGCCGACCAGGACGTTGCCGGACAGCGCGTCCGCGATCTGCATGGTGACCAGCGGTACCGAGCTGCCAACCATCGCGGCGGCCGTCGCGTACGCACTGAACGCGGTGCCGAACAGCAGGACATAGCCGCCGAGCAGTGAGGGCATGAGAATCGGCAGGGCGACGTGCATCCAGTAACGGAAGGTGCTCGCGCCGTTGTTGTGGGCGGCCTCGCGCCACTGTCGCCGCAGCCCCTCCAGAGCGGGGGCGAGCGTGAGGACCATGAGCGGAATCAGGAAGTAGAGGTAGACCAGGGTCAGGCCCCAGAAGCCGTACAGATTCCAGCCGTGGCCGAGCAGGTTGAAGCGGGTCGTCAGCACCCCGGCGTTGCCGAGCGTCGCCACGAAGGCGAACGCGAGCGGCACACCGCCGAAGTTCGCCAGTACGCCCGCCCCGGCCAGGACCGCTTCGCGCAGCGCGCGGAATCGCGAGGTCACGACCGCGTGGGCGACCGGCAGACCGACGACCGCGGCGATCAGCGCGGAGACGGCGGAGAGCTTGACGCTTCCGATGAGCGCGGTCAGGTAGGGGCCGTGCAGTGAGGCGCTCATGTTCGCGCCGGTGAAGCGGGCCCCGCCGGGCACGGTTTCGGGCGTCGTGAGCGCGCCGAACACCATCGTCCCGGCGGGCAGGCCGAACACCAAGGCGGCGAAGAGGAGCAGCGGCACGGCACCCAGCCAGCCTGCCGAGCGAGGAAGGCGCCACCGCCGGGCGGCACCCGCACGAGTACCGCTTCCGAAGGAGCGGGTCGGGTTGTCGCCTCTGGCGACTGCTTGATGGGTACTCATTCGCCGACGCCCCGGCCCCAGCCCTGGACGACGTCCTGCTTGGCCTTGCTGACCTGATCCTCCGTCGGGAAGGCGGTCTTGCCGTCGGGTGCCTGCGGGAGCTTGGCGGCGACGGTGGTGTCGAGCGTGCCGGCCTTCTGCATCGAGGGCATCAGCACGGGGCGGGCGTGGCCCTTGAGCCACAGGTTCTGGCCTTCGGGGCTGTAGAGGAACTCCTGCCACAAGCGGGCAGCGGCCGGGTGCGGTGCCCACTTCACGATGGCCTGCGAGTAGTACTGGGCGTACACACCGTCGGCCGGGACGCTCACCTTCCAGTCGACGCCCTTGGCGCGGAGTTCGTCGACGTATCCGGCGTTGAGGTAGTCCCAGTTGATGCTGATCGGCGTCTCACCCTTCTGGATGGTCGCAGGGGTCGACTCGACAGGGTTGAAGTTGCCGGAATTCTTCAGGCGGGCGAAGAAGTCAAGGCCGGGCTTGATGTCGTCGAAGGAGCCCTTGTTGGCGAGTGCCGCCGCGTATACGGCGCCGAAGGCCGAGCCGGACTTCGTCGGATTGCCGGTCAGCGCGATCTGGCCCCTGTACTGCGGATCGAGCAGGTCGGCGAAGGTCTTGGGGCACTTCTTGACGCGGGCCGCGTCACAACCGATCGAGACGTAGCCGCCGAAGTCGTTGTACCAGCGTGCCTGAGCGTCCTTCTGCTCCTTCGGGATCTGGTCGAAGGCGGAGACGCGGTACTGCGCCAGCAGGTTCTGCTGGGCCGCGCTGATGGCGAAGGCGCTGCCCACGTCGATGACGTCCGGAGACCGGTCCTGTCCCTTGCGGGAGGTGACTGCGGCGATCTCGTCCTGGCTGGAGGCGTCGGGGTTCTCGACCTCGACCTTGACCCCGTACTTCTTCTCGAAGGTGTCGATGATCTCGCCGTAGTTGGCCCAGTCCCGAGGAAGGGCGATGGCGTTCAACTTGCCCTCCTTCTTCGCGGCTGCGACGAGAGCGTCGAGGCCGCCGGCATCCTGTGCCGAAACGGCGGTCGCGGCCTTGCTCCCGCTATTGCTTGTCCCATCTGCGCTGGTCAGGCTGCATGCGCTGAGTCCCAGCGCGGCTGCGGCAAGGGCACAGACAAGGCCTGCCGGGGGAACGCGGTGCAGTCTCAATGGAATCTCCCAGTGGAATAAGTTGGCTGTACAACTTGACTCATTACCTCGGGAGGTGGTGTACGGAAGATGAACGCCGGCGAACGCGCGGAGAAGCCTCTCGGGAAGAGATCGCGGGCTGTGCGGCGGGAGAGACCTGATCGGTGCGCCACGTTCGGGAGCGGATAGGCTCACGTTCCACAGCAGCGGCGACGGGCGGCTGAGGGGGAAGGAGAGCGGAATGGCGGTCGCTGGGGGCGGCACCACCGGAGCCCGGTACCGGCGGCTGGCGGCTGACCTGCGCGAGGCCATAGCTGCCGGCGCCTACGGGTCGGACGGCCGGCTGCCCAGCGAGGAGAAGCTCGCGCAGCAGTACGGCGTCTCACGCGGGACCGTCCGTCAGGCGCTGGCCGTGCTGCGCGCAAACGGCCTGGTCACTTCCCGACGTGGCACGCGCCGCGTCGTGCTCGGCACCGCACGTACGCAGAGTTTTTTCGAGTTGCTGAGTTTCACCCGATGGGCACGCTCGCTCGGAGAGGAACCAGGCAGCCGCACGATCGACATCGAACGCCGTCCCGCAGAACCGTTGGAATGCGAGCAGCTCAGCCTCGCTCCGGGGTCGCAGATATACCGGGTGCTCCGACTGCGGACACTGTCGCGTGTTCCGATCATGATCGAGAGGACTCTCTACCCCGAGCGGATCGGCGCCCTGATCAAGCACCTGGATCCCCACGCGATCTCGCACACCGATCCACTGACGGAGGAGGGAGTGGTGTTCGCGGACACGGAACACACCATTGACCTCGTCTACGCCGATGCCGACGACGCGCGCCTCCTCGGCTGTGCCCCGGACGCGCCGCTGATGCGGGAGCGGCGACGGGCCACGGACCAGGCGGGCAGACCGTTGATGTGGTCGGACGACCGCTTTCTGCCGGGCACGATTGCTTTCACGGTGCACAACTCAGTGGCGACGACGGCACTGTCGCGCCGACGCGGCTGAGCTGACCGGCCGTCATCGCAGTCGTCCGCCGCGCGAGGGTGGCCGGCTCATGTCCGGTGCCGACCGGCGAGCTGGGCCCAGTCGGGTTCCGGCATTCCCGGCCGCGGTGCCACCATGCCCACGCGGCCGGTTCACCGCTCCTCAGAATCGCGGCCGGGTCTCCGACCAGACGCAGACTGCCGGGACCGTGCCCGGGTTGTGGTACCGGTGCGGGGCGGAGGAGTCAAAACTGACGCAGTCGCCGGGCTGCAGGCGGTAGCACACGTCGTCGATCCAGTAGTCCAGCTCTCCCTTCAGCAGGAGACCGACTTCTTCTCCGGCATGGGTGTGCGGGTTGTCGCCGGAGGATGCTCCCGGGGCCACCTCCAGCATCATCATCTCGAGGCTCCCCATGCGGTTGGGGTTCAGGAGTGTGTAGGTGATGCCCTGCACTCCCGCCCGGGTGAGTTCAACGCGCTCGTGAGGGCGCGTGAGCACGCGGCGTTCACGGTCGACCGCGTGAAAGAGCTGGCTGAGGGTCGTGCCGAGAGCGTCGACAATCGTGCGCAGCGTGTTGATCGTGGGGCTGTTCACCTCCCGCTCCACGTTGCTGAGGTAGCTGCGGGACAAGCCCGTCTTCTCTGCGAGCTGCTCCAGCGTGAGGCCTCGCCGCAGGCGTTCCTGGCGAAGGTGCTGGCCGATGCCGCCGTTGGGCGAGGGCTGCGGCGGAGCCGGCGGAAGATCGTCAGTGGGCACGGCAGCACAATCCCGTCATCCAGTAAACAGTACGAACGTCCATTATAGTGTCCATTCGATCGTCGTCGGCGGCTCTGCCCTCGGGGACGCGTCCCACCCGCTTGCTTCAGCCTTCGGTGACGGCCGGGAGGCCCAGGCGGTCAGGAGTTCGGCGGACTCTGCGCAGGAACCCGCCTGCGCCGAACGGAATTTGGAGGACTGATGGACCGCGACGACACGGCACTCACCGCATACCCAGTGCCGGATATGCCCCAGCTTCGGCTCGACGTACGGGCGCTGGAACACAATGTGCACCTCATGGCGGACTGGTGCCGTGATCAGGGCGTGGAACTGTGCCCGCACATCAAGACCACGATGACACGTCCCATCGTCGAGCGGCAGATGGCCGCCGGGGCGTGGGGGGTGACGGTCGCCACGGTGAGGCAGTGCGGGATAGCGCTGGGCTGGGGGGTGCGACGCATCGTCATCGCCAACCAAGTGATCCACCGCCCCGACCTCGCCCTCCTGCGCCGATGGCTCGACGCAACACCCGGGCTCGAGCTGTACTGCTTCATGGACTCGACGGCAGGGGTGGGCTTGGCACGGGCGGTCATGGAAGGAGCACACAATCCCCTGCACGTCCTCGTGGACGTCGGTGCGCAAGGAGGACGAACCGGGGTGCGGGAGTCCGCCGAGGCGCATGACCTCGCCAGGGCATGCCAGGCATCGCCAGGGCTTCTCCTGGCCGGGGTCGCGGGCTATGAAGGCATCCGGCCGAATCGCCGGGACGCGGTCACGATCGCGGACGTCGACGCGCACTGCCGGAAGGCAGCCTCACTCTTCCACGCCCTGACACCGCTGTTCCAGACGGCGCGGCCCGTCTTCAGCATGGGTGGTTCCGCCTTCCCCGACCGGGTCGTCCGCGCCCTTTCGGAACTCACGGAGTCACCCGGTCGCCCACCGATGGTGCCCGTCCTGCGGTCGGGCTGCTACGTCACACATGACCACGGCACGTACGCCGACGTCTCGCCGCTGCCGGGACTGAGCCCCGCGCTGACCGTCCGGGCGGTCGTGCTCTCCACGCCGGAGCCAGGACGGATCATCGTCGGCGCCGGAAAACGCGAGCTTCCCTACGATGCCGGACTGCCGGTCCTCATCGGCTCCCGCGACGCACAAGGAGCGCCGCGGCCGGCCGCGCGCGCCATCGCGGCCCACATCTACGACCACCACCTGGTCCTCACGGACGCCCATGGTCTGAACGTGGGCGACGAGGTCGATCTCGGGATCTCCCACCCGTGCTCCGCATTCGACCGGTGGCCCGACATCACCGTGGTGAACGACAAAGGTGACAGCCAAGACGTGTGGCACCCTCAATTCCGCTGACCGGCGTCTCCCCATGCGATCGGTGTATGGCGTGGCGGAGATCCAAGTCTCTCCGGTGTCCAGGATCCCCGGGGGCAAGGCCCTTCTCCGAAGGTGCGCACGGCGGGGAGAGCGCAGGCCGAGCCGCGGGGAGGCCCACACGATGAGGGAGAGCAGGAAGTCTCCCTCGACCACGGATCGGGGAGTGGCCATGCTGATGGTCTGGGGCATCTGCTACGTCACGGGCAGACCATCACCCACGACCGGAACCTCACCAGCGCCACGCCAGGACCGCCCTCGGTGGGGTGAACTCGTGGGCGCGGGAGCCCGGGTTGGCCAACCAGTCAGAGATGACTCCACCCGTGCCGTGATGTGCGACGAGTCGGTACGTCCGCGGCGAGTCCGCCACCTACCGTGCCATCGCCGGCCTCGTCTCCGACCGCACCGCTGACACGGCAGGTGGGTGGCCGGGCAGGCCCCCTGTTGTGGGAGACCGCCCGGCCGGACTGTGTGGCTACCGGACGTCGTAGGCGCGGGTGATGGTCTGGGTGACCGCGTTGCCGTTGGCGTCGGTGAGGGTGGCCTTCAGCGTGACCTGCTTGCCGGCGGCGCCGGCGTGGTCGAGGACGGCCGTCCACTTGCCGTCCTGCTGCTCGGTCGGCGCCTTTGTCCAGGTGGTGCCGCCGTCGTAGGAGTAGGACAGCGAGGCCGCCGTGATCGTGCCCGGGGTGTACCCGGCGTGGCCCTCGACCGACAGGCCGACCTTGATGCCGCTCTGCGCGGGCAGGGTGTTCAGGCCGTCCACCGGCACGTCGTACGCCGGGGCGAGGATCGGCAGGCCGCGCGAGTAGACGTCCGGCTCCAGGTGGGAGCGGAAGCTCCAGGTGGTTTTGACAGCGGTGGAGCGCAGCCAGTTCCGGTCCGAGGTGTCGATCTTCTCCAGATTCTGGGTGAGCTCGTACGCGGAGTCCTCAGCCGGAACCTTGAACACGTCGTACGGGTAGGCGCTGGTGGCGATCTGCTCACCGTTGCGCTTCAGCACCAGGTTGCCGAGGTCGCCGAACGATCCGCCGTAGGACCAGTGGTCGCCGGAGGCGTCGAGCCAGAGCGCGTTCTGGAATCCGATCAGGTCGCCCTGCCGCTCGGCGGTCAGCATCAGCTTGCCGTCGGCGTCGCGCGGCGCGGCCGGCCGCAGAGGGCCGCCGTACCACTCCTCGGCACGCCGCTCTCCGGCCCGGTAGGTGCGCTCTTGGTCGCTCATGAACGCGGCAAACGGGAAGCTGGTCATCGCGCCGTGGTACCAGGCGTCGTCGCCGGTCGTGTAGTAGGCAGTGCGGGTACCGGGCACGTGGACCATGCCGAACGGGCTCACGGGGACGTAGGCGCCGCTGCTACCGGTGGGGCGGATGAACATCGCGTCGATGTAGTCGGCCTCCTTGCCCATGGCGTTCCAGGTTTCGGTGACCTGGGCCAGCTTGGAGTCCTCGGGCTTGTAGACCTGGTCGGACTGCAGCGGACCCTGGGTCGGGAACGACAGGTTGTAGACGTAGGGCGAGCCGTCCTCGGAGCCGGTCGCGCGCCAGGTGGGCCGGAACTCGAAGGTGCCGTTCTCGGCACGTCCGTCGACGTCTGCGTAGAACTTCTGGACGGTGTTGCCGGACATGAGCGATCCGGATATCTGCCAGGTGTCGTCCCACGTGCGGGCGTAGCTGAACGTGGTGTTGTTCACCGTCGAGGGGCGGTCGGTGTGCAGGCTCAGCTGGTGGGCCTTGCGGGCGTCGAGGACGACGGTGGTGTCATGGGTGATCCGCAGCTGCGGGTTCCCGAGGTAGCTGATCGATTCGGGCTTGTTGTTCGCGTCGTAGCTCGCCACGAAGCTGCTGAGGGCATAGTCGCCCGGGCGCACGCTGTACGTCTGGGCGGTCGCACCCGCGTTGCTGCGGCGCTCGCCCTTGTCGGTGTCGAGGCTGACCAGGTCCAGGGAGGAGGGGCCGGTCGCGGGCTTGCCGTTGCGGTCGATGACCTTGACCCGGAGGGTGACCGTTTCCGGCTGGACGTAGAGCGTGACCGGCACGGAGACGTGCGCATTGCTGCCAGTGGCCGAGATACGGCCGGTGACGGCACCGTACTGGGCGGCCTTGAGACGGGCAGTGGGGTCGATCCGCAGCGGCACCTGGACGGTGGCCCCCGCGGGAACGGTCACCTTGCCCTGCTCCAGCTTGATGACGCCGGAGTTGACGTCGCTGCCGTCGTTGCCGTGCACACCGCTGACCTTGAGACTCAGGGCGAGGTCGTCGGCGCTGGTGTTGGTGAAGGGCACCTGCACGGTGGTGCGGTCCGAGGTGTCCTGCGGCCAGTTGTAACTGCCGCCCTGGACGGCGGGCGCGGAGAGCACCTTCTGGTGCACCGCCGCGACCACGTCGAGGACGCCGGCCCCGGTCTGGTCGGCGCCGGCGACCTTGCCGCCGGAGCGGGCGGAGGAGACGAGGGCAGCCTTGATCTGCTGCGCGGTCCAGTCCGGGTGGGCCTGGCGGACGATGGCCGCTGCGCCTGCGACGTGCGGGGTCGCCATGGAGGTGCCCGACATCGTCTGGTAGGCGTAGACGCCGCGTCCGCCTGCGTTGGCCGCCGAGATGTCGACGCCGGGGGCGGCGATCTCGGGCTTGAGGGTGTGGGTGACGGCCACCGGACCGCGGCTGGAGAACCACGCGGTGGTGTCGTCACGGTCGACAGCGCCGACGGTCAGCACGCCGGGCGCACAGCCGGGCGAGGAGACGGTCTCGATGCCCGAGCCGGCGTTGCCGGCGGCGACGACGAACAGGGTGTGCGTGTTCTGCGAGAGCTGCTTCGCGGCCTCGGCCAGCGGGTCGGTGCAGTCGCCGATCGCGGGGTTGCCCAGGCTCATGGAGACGACATCGGCCTGCTGGTCGACGGCCCACTGCATACCCGCGATGATCCAGGAGCTTGCGCCGGAGCCGCCGTCGTTGAGGACCTTGCCGATGAGCAGGTCGGTCCCGGGGGCGACGCCCTTCTTGCGGCCGTCACTGGCTGCTCCGGAACCGCCGACCGTGGAGGCGGTGTGGGTGCCGTGCCCCTGCCGGTCGGCGGTGCTGTTGGAGTCCGTGAAGTTCTTGGACGCGGCGACCCGGCTCACCAGGTCCGGGTGCTCGGCGTCCACGCCCGTGTCCAGCACGGCGACCTTGGTGCCCTTGCCGTCGTAGCCCTCGGCCCAGGCCTCCGGCGCGTGCACCTGCTTGGTGGACCGGTCCAGCGTGGCCTTGACCTTGCTGTCCAGCCACAGCTTCTTCAACGTGGAGGCAGAACGTGAGCGGGTGTTGGTGACGTCCTGCCAGAAGGCGGCGGCCGTGTCCTTGCCGGCCTTGAGCGCGACGCCGTCCACAGCCGGGAGGCTCAAGCCCCGCTCGGCCCCACGAGGGGCCACCGGCGCGCTGTCGGCAACGTTCACACTGTTCCGGTAGGTGGCAATGAGCGGCAGCGTGTCGGTGTGTGCGTCGTCGTATCCCTGGCGGATGAGCCCAGTGACGTTGAACAGCTGCTCGTCGACCTTGCCCTCGGCGATCGCCCGGGAGGCGTCCTCCGGGTAGACGTAGAGGTCCTTGCCCATCTGAAAGGTCTGCACAATCGGCTGTGTGCCGTCCTCGCGGGGCAGCACGGCCGCCGAGCTGCGGCCCGACGTGTCCGTGGTCACCAGCACCTTGTCGCCGGTGACGAGCGTGACCGCGACCTGCTTGCCACCCTTTACTGCGGCCCCGCTGCCGATGACGGGCCTCTTTCCCGAGGCACCGTCAGGCGGCGTATCCGCCGCCCCTGATGGTGCGACCGCAGTGACGGCCAGGACGGCGGCGGTCGCCGTGCCCAAGGCTATACGCGCTATGGGATGCATGAGTCTCCCTACTTGAACCGTGAACATGCCATGCTGCGGCTGCATCCTGGCAGACATCCGGATCACTTAGGGTTGCCGTGCGTGACGGGTTTCCCACGTGGCGGTATTCCGTCACGCGGTCACATCAAGTGGTTCGTCAGCTCAGTGAATCTTCGGGCCCGGCAGGTGGGGGTACGCTTCGCCGGGCCGACGCTCGCCCGCGCCCTGCACGCCGTCGAGTTCGCCGCTGACCGGTCGCCGGCATTGACAGCCACCAGACCACCGCGGGCAGCGGATTCACCGGTCGGCTCGCCGTCGTCCTCTCCGTCCGCGACAACTCGGGCTTCCGGCCCAGGTCTGAACGCGCGTTCGTTCAGCCTCGGCTCCGGTCCCGGCTTCGCGGTGCCGTACACAGTCGAGACCGCCTCCCCGTGCGCCAACCCGACGCCCTCCCCCGGATACATCGCCGGTGTCGTCGTCATGGCCGCCGCCATCGCGATGTCGTTCCTCATCCCCAAGCCGCCGAGAGCCGATAGGGACTCGGTCAGGTACCTGTCGGCGTGGGTGCCGCGTGCCGCCGCTCCGGTAGATATCTCCAGCCCGGTTCACAGGCCCGCCGGCGGTGAAGCAGGGACCCGCCAGGAGTTGGCGGCCACCCTCGCAGGGGGCCACCAACAGACGGAAAGTCCTCGGCTGTCAGGCCGAAGAGGAGGTCAAAGCCAGCCCGCACGTGCAGCGTGCCATCCGAGTTGCAGGCGCGACTCCGCTCCGGCAAGGTCCATCAGGCGGCGTATGCGTCGCTCCACGGTGCGTATGGAGAGACCGAGTTGCGATGCCGCCCGCCGGTCGGAGATCCCTGCCAGCAGCAGGGCGAGGACCTCCAGTTCCTCCTCGGTCGGCTGCTGATCGGCTGCCGGCTCCTCGCGCACGCCCGTGGCAGTGGTGTACATCGGCCGGGCCTGGGCCCATTCCTTCTCGAAGAGATGGACCAGGGCCGTCAGCAGGCCGCTGCGGTGCACCACGATTGCGCTCGGCTCACCGCCGGAGTCCGCCATGTCCAGTGGCACCATGGCGCGCTCCCGGTCCGACACAACCATCTTCAGCGGCAGCGAATCGACCAGGCGAAGCTCGAGGCCTGCCGTGACTGCCGCCCGCACGTCCCGCACAACGTCGTGACCGTCGAGATAGTCCTTGGCGGCCACGACCCGGAAGTCGACCCCGCGGTCCAGCGCGGAACTCTCCGACGTGTCGGCATCCTCGCGGGGCACCGCGATGGTCTCGCCGACGAGGAAGACAAGCAACTCCCGCTGGGCGCCGCGCTGCAGTTGGTGGAACCGGCGTGCGACCTGCTCCACGCCGACGACCACCTCCACGACACCGCCCGCAGTGTGTGCGGCGGTAGTGCGGTACTGCTCGGTCAACATCGAGAACGCGGTCTCGGCCTGGTGCAGCGCGTTGCGCTGCTCGACGAGGAGCGGAGCCAGGGCCACCGAGGGCGGTGTGAGCCGGTAATGGGCAGGCTGGCGGCCGGCCTCGCAATCGGCCGAGTCGGGTGCCCCACTCTCGGCCTCGGTGGCGACGGCCACCAGGCCACGCGCCGCCAGGTCGAGCAGGATGCGCACGCTCTCGGCCTTCTCGAGTCCGGTCTGCCGGGCGAGGTCCTGCGCGGAGGCTGTCGGGCGGGCCAGCAGTGCCGTATAGATGGCCTCTTCGGCCGGGCCCAATCCCAGCGCCTGCAGCATCCGGCTCCTCCTCGGGCGGCCACCGTGTCCGGCCCTGGCGCAGCTCGTCTGCACCGAGCGGATTCTTCTCAGCCGAACCCTATCCCTCCGTCAGGTTGTCGCCACTGACTGTTTGCCTGGTCGATACCCCGGCCAGGATGCCGATCACCCGGGCTCCAGACTGCTCGAAGGTCGACGCGCGCGAGGTCCTGATGGCGCTCCTCGCCCGCGAACCCCACCTGGCACCGACCGCCCCAGGCTCCTGCTCATCACCGACAAGGCCGGCCGGCTCCCCCGCCGAGGCCGCGACGTCCGACACAGCCTTCCTCCAAGCGCTGCTCGACGCCGAGGACGCCCCGACTCATCGCAGGAATCGTCGGGTCACTCCTGGCAGCAGCCGAGTCCGGCGTCAGCTGTCGAAGCCGAGACCGAAGCGGTCCAGGGTCTTGAGCCAGAGGTTGCGCCGGCCGGCGTTCTCGTCCGCTCGGGCGAGGGACCACTTGGTGATGCCGATTCCCAGGGAGCGGACCGGCTCCGGCGGGAAGGGCAGGGGCTTGCTCCGGACCATCTCCAGCGCGGTGCGCCGGGTGCGGTCGCCTGCGAGCAGGTCGAGCATGACCTCCGCGCCGAAGCGCGTGGCACCGACGCCGAGTCCGGTGTAGCCGGCGGCGTAAGCGACCTTCCCTCGGTGACTCGTGTCGAAGAACACGCAGAAGCGGGTGCTGGTGTCGATGGCACCGCCCCACGCGTGCGTGAAGCGGACCCCTTCCAGTTGCGGGAAGGTCCGGAAGAAGTGCCGGGCGAGGGTGGCGAAGGTCGCCGGCCGCTGGTCGTGCTCGGCGCTGACGCGGCCTCGGTAGCGGTAGACGGCGTCGTATCCGCCCCACAGGATGCGGTTGTCCGCGGACAGACGTACGTAGTGGAACTGGTTGGCACTGTCCGCGAATCCCTGTCGGTTGCGCCAGCCGACGGAAGCCAGCTGAGCATCGGTCAGCGGTTCCGTCATCAGGGCGTAGTCGTACACGGGCACGGTGTACGGGCGGTGGCGACGGACCAGGGAGGGGTAGGCGTTGGTGGCGAGCGCCACGCGCGCGGTGTCGATGCGGCCGTAGGGGGTGCGGACGGCGATTCCGGCGCCGGCCTCGGTGAGCTCCATCGCGGGAGTGTGCTCGTGGATGCGCACTCCGAGGTTCAGACACGCCTGCTTCAGGCCCCAGGCCAGCCTGGCCGGGTTGACCATGGCGACGTCGTCCTTGTTCCAGAGGCCGCCGAGGAAAGTGGGTGAGTCGATCTCGGCCCGTACGGCGTCGGCGTCCAGGAGGACCGGGCGGCTGCCGTACCGGGCGGCGCTCTCGGCCTCCTCCGTCAGGCCCGCGACCTGATAGGGCTCGGTGGCCACGACGAGAGAGCCGGTGCGTTCCCAGGCGCAGTCGATCCCGTGGCGTTCGATCGTGTCCTCGATGGCCTGGAGGTTCTCGCGGCCCAACTGCTCCAGCAGACCGATCTCGTTCGGCCAGCGCTGCAGTCCGTTGTTGAGGCCGTGGGTGAGGCTGGCTTCGCAGAATCCGCCGTTGCGGCCCGAAGCCGCTCCACCCACCTCCTGCGCCTCGATCAGCACCACGTCTGCGGACGGGTCACGTTCCTTGGCGATCAGTGCGGTCCACAGTCCGCTGTATCCGCCGCCGACCACGAGCAGGTCGCAGCGGGTGGCCCCGACGAGAGCGCGGGCTGCGTGGGGCCGGTCGGGGTCGTCCAGCCAGAAGGGGATCGGTGCGGCGTCCCGGAGCGAGATGAGGGGGTCCATGAGGCGGCTCCTTCGGATTACGGAGGAACGTGCCTCCGAAGTGCCGCCATCAGACCGTTTGAGGATTATAACGTCAACGGTGTTGTCATAAGAGTTCAGCCGGCCCCGGGCTCATCGACCCCGGCCCCCTCGCTCGCGGCCCCCTCGGCCAGGTCGATCCGGTCCAGCATCTCGTCCGCGATCCGCGACGCACCGGGCTCGTACTGCCGCGCCAGCTCACGGAAGAGCCCCTCGGCGCGCGCGGCCGGCCAGTCCTCGGGCACGTGCTCGGCGGGCAGATAGGGGGCGTCGCGCACGAGTTCCAGCCAGTCGGTGTGCAGCAGAAGCTGCAGCGCCATGTCGTCCGCCGCGCCGCCCGGCGGAACGGGGCCGCCCCACCGATCGACGAAGGACCGGTAGCCGGTGGCGATCGCGTCCACATCGAAGGCGGCGTGCAGCAGAGACCCCGCCTCCGTCGGTGGCGCAGCCTCGCCGTGGAAGGCCCTGATGTGATCCTCCAGCCCGAGCTCCGCCGCCAGCAGGGCGACGTCGACTCGGCGCGGGGCGACCCACAGGCCGCTCTGCACAGGCCCGAATCCGGCCCACACCAGGCGTGAGCGCAGGTCGTGCCGCTCACGGCGCCTGGACTCCGGCAGCGAGAAACCGACCAGGGTCCAGGTTCCGTCCCACTCCCGATTGACGGCTCCGTCGCGCCAGATCCGCTCCTGCCCGTCGGAGAGGACAGCGGCCGCGCGCTCTGTGAGCGAGAAGTACATGCGGCGTCCTCGCCGATGCCGCTCCAGCAGACCGCGGCCTACCATGCGCGTCAGCGTCGAGCGGACGGCATCCTCGCCCACCCGCACACGGGCGAAGGCGTCGATGACGCACGCCGAAGAGAGCGCGATGTCACGGCCGAGCACGTGAATGCCGAAGAAGCTCATCATCAGCGACTGCGGCCTGGCAGATGCGCCGCCCTCGGCGGCGTCGATCGGTTCCTGGGGCGAGTGGGGTCGGGTCACGGGGACAGCGTAGGCGCCACACTGCCCTCCGAGATGAATATTAGGCATTTTATTGACGGCGGTTTAAATTCTGCCTAGCTTTGGCTCCCGCCGGTCTCCGCCGTGGTCGCCCTTCCCGCACCCGCGCACCGGCCTTCACGAAAGGAAGCAGCATGGATCTCTCCGGCAAGGTCGCCGTCGTGACCGGCAGCGGCCGCGGTCTGGGTCTGGCCTACGCCCGCTCACTCGCCGCCTCGGGCGCGGCAGTCGTCGTCAACGACGTGGATGCGAACGCCGCCACCGCGGCTGTGGAACAGATCACCGCCGACGGCGGGCGCGCGGTCGCGGAGGTGGTGCCCGTCGGTTCCACCGAGGCCGCCGATGCTCTGGTCTCCCGGGCTGTCGAAAGCTGGGGCCGCCTGGACGCGATCGTCACCAACGCCGGCGTCCTGCGCGACAAGGTGCTGTGGAAGATGTCGGACGACGACTTCGACACGGTGGTCCAGGTACACCTGCGGGGCACGTTCACCTGCGTCCGGGCCGCTGTCGAACGGATGCGGGAACAGGGCGAAGGCGGGCGTGTGATCGTCGCCGGCTCCCCCGCGGGTCAGCGCGGCAACTTCGGGCAGACCAACTACGCGGCTGCCAAAGCCGGAATCGCCGCCATGGTGCGCACCTGGGCGCTGGAGCTGGCTCGCGCCGGTATCACCGCCAACGCGGTCATACCGGTCGCCGCCACCGCGATGACGAAGACCATTCCGGCCTTCGCCCCGCACGTCGAGGCGCTGGAGCTGGAGGGCACCGCGTTTCCCGACAGCCTGCGCAAGGGCGAGGGATTCGGCACCCCCGAGGACGTGGCCGGCCTCGTCGCCTTCCTCGCCTCGGACGCCTCGGCCGGCATCACCGGTCAGTGCATCGGCGTCGGCGGCGACAAGCTCGCCCTCTGGTCGCACCCGCAGGAGGTCGCCGTGGCCTACACCGACGGTGGCTGGAGCGCGGACGCTGTCGCGGCGGCCTGGCCGAGCGTCTTCGCCCGGTCCGAGCAGACCTATGGCATCCCGGCGCCGCAGCTGTGACGGGCACCACGGCCGCGAGCGGCACCAGTGGGCCGGACCCGGCCGAGCTCATCGCCATCGACATGCACGTCCACGCCGAGGTGTCCGCGCGGGGCACGACCTCGCTCTCCGCCGAACTGGACAGCGCCGCCGGCACGTACTTCAAGGCGGAGCACCGCCACCCCACCCTGCCGGAGATCGCCGCGTACTACCGCGAGCGGAGGATGGCCTGTGTGGTCTTCACGGTCGACGCGGAGTCGGCCACCGGCACCGCACCCGTACCGAATGAGGAAATCGCCGAATCGGCCCGGGAGCACCCGGACGTGATCATCCCGTTCGCGGGCGTCGATCCGTACAAGGGCAGGGCCGCCGTGCGCCAGATCCGCCGGCTGGTCGCCGAGTACGGAGTACGGGGATTCAAGTTCCACCCCAACATCCAGGCGTTCCACCCCAATGACCGCATGGCGTACCCGCTGTACGAGGCCATGGAGGAGGCCGGCGCAATCGCCGTCTTCCACACCGGGCAGACCGGCATCGGCGCGGGGGCGCCCGGAGGCGGCGGCATCCGGCTGAAGTACTCGAATCCGCTGGACGTCGACGACGTCGCCACCGACTTCCCAGGGATGCGGATCATTCTCGCCCATCCGTCCTTCCCCTGGCAGGACGAGGCTCTCGCCGTGGCCACGCACAAGCCGGAGGTGTACATCGACCTGTCGGGCTGGTCGCCGAAGTACTTCCCGCCACAGCTCGTGCGGTACGCCAACAGCCTGCTGCGGGACAAGGTGCTGTTCGGGTCCGACTACCCGCTGCTCGCCCCCGACCGCTGGCTCGCCGACTTCGCGAAGCTGCCGGTCAAGGACGAGGTGCGTCCGAAGATCCTCAAGGAGAACGCGGCCCGGCTGCTCGGCCTGACGGAGGAGTGAGCCATGCGCAACCAGGGGATCGGTTCCTGGACCGCCCGGCGCGATCGCAAGACGCCGCGCCGCCCCGCCCTCGTCCACGAGGGTCGCGGCCTCACCTACGGGGAGTTGCACGACCGCTGCACACGGCTGGCCCATGCCCTGCGTGACGCAGGGGTCGAGCGCGGGGACCGGGTGGCCTTCCTCGGCCCGAACCATCCGGCCTTCCTGGAGGCCCTCTTCGCGGCGGGGCAGCTCGGGGCGGTCTTCGTACCGCTGAACTCCCGTCTCACCGTGCCCGAACTGGTGCACCAGATCACCGACTCCGGCAGCCGCGTCCTGGTCCATGCCCACCGGCCGGCCGCCGACATGGTGGAGCTCGCGGACCGGGCCGGCCTCGCGACGCTGATCGCTGTGACGGCCGGTCCGGGACTCGCCTACGAGGAGACGATCTCCTCCGCCTCGGCGGAGGAGATCGATGAGGAGGTGGGGCACGAGGAGCCCTGCCTGATCATGTACACCTCGGGCACCACGGGCAGGGCGAAGGGCGCTGTCCTGACCCATGGCAACATCATCTGGAACAGCGTCAACGTCCTCGTCGACGCCGACCTGTCCGGCGAGGAAGTCGCGCTCGTCAGCGCGCCCCTCTTCCACACGGCGGCCCTCAACATGACCGCCCTGCCCACCCTGCTCAAGGGCGGCACGGTACTGCTGGAGTCCTCCTTCGATCCGGACCGCACGCTTGAGCTGGTGGAACAGCACCGCGTCAGCTGTCTGTTCGGGGTTCCGACCATGTACGACGCGATGGCCTCGGCGCCGGGCTGGGACACCGCCGACCTGTCGAGCCTGCGGACCCTGCTCTGCGGCGGGGCACCCGTCCCCGCCCGCACCGCGCGCGCCTATCTGGAGCGCGGACTGGCGTTCGTCCAGGGGTACGGGATGACAGAGACCTCGCCCGGGGCGCTCGTCCTGGACCGCGCCGACTCCCTCGACCGCGTCGGCTCGGCCGGGGTACCGCACTTCTTCACGGATGTCCGCGTCCGGAACGCGGCGGGCGAGGACATGGCACCGGGCGAGAAGGGCGAGGTCGTCGTCTCGGGCCCGAACGTCACGCCCGGCTACTGGAATCTTCCGGAGGAGAGCCGCGCGGCCTTCACCGAGGACGGCTGGTTCCGTTCCGGCGACGTGGCACTGGTCGACGCATACGGCTATGTGCATCTGGTCGACCGCCTCAAGGACATGATCATCTCGGGTGGAGAGAACATCTACCCCGCCGAGACCGAGGACGCGCTCCTCGAACATCCGGACGTCATCGAATGCGCGGTCTTCGGCGTGCCCGACCCCAAGTGGGGCGAGGTCGGCCGGGCCGTGGTCGTCCTCTCTCCGGGCTCCACCGCGACGGAGGCCGAACTCCTCGCCCATCTGAACGGCCGACTGGCCCGCTACAAGATTCCCAGGACCTATCGCCTCCTGCGCGGCACGATGCTGCCGCGCAACGCCACCGGAAAGCTGCTCAAGGGCGTCATCCGGTCCGAATTCGGCGACTGACCGCCCCTCACTGACCGCCCCTCATCGGCAGAATCCTTCTCAACACCCCGGAGTACCCCATGCCCCTCACCGTCAACGGAATCGACGAGATCAAGGCCCAGGCCGGAGCCGATCTCGGCCACAGCGGCTGGCTGGAGATCCTCCAGCCGCGCGTGGACACCTTCGCCGACGCCACCGGCGACCACCAGTGGATCCACACCGATGTCGAGCGCGCCAAGGACGGCCCCTTCGGCGGGACCATCGCCCACGGTTATCTCACGCTCTCCCTCCTGATCCCCCTGTGGAGCGAACTGCTGCGGGTCGAGGGCGTCTCGATGGCCGTCAACTACGGTCTGAACAAGGTCCGTTTCCCCTCTCCCGTACGGGTCGGCGCGAAGGTCCGCGCCCACGGCCGGGTCGTGTCCGCGGAGGAGGTCCGGGGCGGGGTCGAGGTCGTCGTCGACCTGACCGTGGAGATCGACGGCTCGGCGAAGCCCGCCTGCGTCGCCCAGGCGGTGTACAGGTTCTACGCCTGAGTCGTACGACGAGCCCGAGGTGGCGCCCACCGAAGCCGCCGCCCCTCGGGCTCGCTCCCCCTCACTGTCGCTCCCCGGCAGCCGTGCCGCCGCGTACAGCATGAGCTCAGGGGCGGAAGTGCAGCCGCTGTCCCACATGAACGCCCCAACAATCGCTTCCACGCCCGGGCACGCTCATGGGACCGCCCGGCCGTCCGGTGCGCCGCAAACAGGGCCGCCTGCGGGTCGGCCGGCGCAAGGCATGGAGCCGGAGCCCGATCTCCCACAGGTCGCCTTACGACAACAGCGTTGACATGTAAATGGGCACCTCGGTTGCATGACCGTTCACACATCCCTCCCTCTCGCCTTGGAGCACCTCATGGCCAAGCCCGATCTGATCTTCACCCGTGGTCCCGTCCACACCGGCGATCCCGCCCGCACCCGGGCAAGCAGCCTGGCCGTCACCGGGGAGCGCATCACCGCCGTCGGCCATGACGAGGTGCGCGAACTGATCGGCCCGAACACCGAAGTCATCGATCTCCAGGGCAAGTTGCTGCTCCCCGGATTCCAGGACTCCCACATTCACGCCGTGTTCGGCGGAATGGAACTGGCCGAGTGCGATCTGACCGGCACGGTGGGCGTCGAGGACTACCTCACCCTCATACGCTCCTACGCCGACGCGCACCCGGACCGCTCGTGGATCACGGGCGGCGGCTGGTCCATGGAGAGCTTCGACGGCGGACTGCCCACCCGGCAGCTCCTCGACTCCGTGATCCCGGACCGCCCGGTCCTTCTGGCCAACCGCGACCACCACGGCGCCTGGGCCAACACCCGGGCGCTCGAACTGGCCGGTCTCACCCGGGAATCCGCCGATCCCTTCGACGGCCGGATCGAGCGCGAGCCGGACGGCACCCCGAGCGGCATGCTGCAGGAGGGCGCCACCGCCCTGGTCTCCCGGATCGTGCCGCCGAGCACACCGGCGGACCGCCTCGCCGGTCTGCTGCGGGCCCAGAAGCTGCTGCATTCCCTCGGTATCACCGGCTGGCAGGACGCCCTTCTGGGCGTGTTCGGCGGCAGGCCGGACCCGTCCGACGCCTATCTGGCGGCCGCCCGTGAAGGCACGCTCACCGCCCGGGTGACCGGGGCCCTGTGGTGGGACCGCGAGCGGGGGGCCGAGCAGATCGCCGAACTGCTTTCCCAGCGGGAGCAGTTGAGCCACGGACGGTTCCGGGCCCGTGCGGTGAAGATCATGCAGGACGGCATCGCCGAGAACTTCACGGCGGCCATGACCACCCCGTACCTCGACGGCTGCGGCTGCGCCACCGCCAACTCGGGTCTGAGCTTCGTCGACCCCGTCGCCCTGCGCTCGTACGTCACCGAGCTCGACGCCCACGACTTCCAGGTCCACTTCCACGCGCTCGGCGACCGGGGGGTGCGCGAGGCCCTGGACGCGGTCGAGGCAGCCGTCGAGGCCCATGGGCGGCGTGGCAACCGCCACCATCTCGCCCACCTCCAGGTGGTCCACCCCGACGATCTGGATCGCTTCGCACGGCTCGGCGCCATCGCCAACATCCAGCCGCTCTGGGCCGCACACGAACCCCAGATGGATGAGCTGACGATCCCCTTCCTCGGACCCGAACGGGCCGCCTGGCAGTACCCGTTCGGCTCCCTGCTGCGCGCCGGAGCCACTCTGGCCGCGGGCAGCGACTGGCCCGTCAGCAGCCCCGATCCGATCGCCGGAATCCATGTCGCGGTGAACCGGATGGAGCCAGAGGCCACCGACGGGCGGGTCTTCCTGCCGGAGCAGCGCCTCGACCTCACCACAGCGGTCGCCGCCTACACCGCCGGCTCGGCACATGTGAACGGGCTCGACGACACCGGCAGTCTGCTCCCCGGCCACTTGGCCGACCTGGTGGTGCTGGACCGGGACATCTTCACGCTGCCCCCGGAGGAGATCGCCGAGGCCCAGGTCCTGCGCACCTATGTCGGCGGCACGCTGGTGCACTCCGCCTGAGAGGGCCTAAGACGGCCGCCGCGAGGACTCCCGGACCAGCAGGCGCGTCGGCACGAGCACGCCCGAGGGCACTTCGTCGCCGCTCTCCAGGGCGGCGACGAGGAGTTCGATCCCGGCCTCGGCAACCTCCCGGGGCTGAAGGCTCAGCGTCGAGATCGGAGGTTCGGTGTGCTCGGCCGTACTGTCCTCGCTCACGCACACCACGAGAAGGTCGCCGGGTACGTCGTAGCCGTGGCGGCGAGCCGCCTCCAGGACGAGCGGCGGGCTCAGCTCCGCCACCACGAAGAGGGCGTCGGGCCGCTCAACAGCCGTCAGCGCGCTGTCCACCGCCCGGACCACCGGGCCGTTGCCGGCGTCGGCGGCGTAGGTCACCCGGGCCGTGCAGCCGCGTGCGGCACACCAGCCCCGGTAGGCGGCCAGAACCCCGCGGTGGAAGCGGGTGGTGCTGTCGGGCAGCACGAGCGCCGTCCGCCGTGCGCCCTGCGATCCCAGATGCTCCAGGGTTCCGCGGACCGCCTCCTCGGCATCGACGTCCACCCAGTGCGCTCCAGGTCGGCCGTCCACCGATCCGTCGCTGAAGACGGGGATACGGGCGGCAAGCAGATCCTCCACCACCCGGTCGTCGGCAACCGGATCGGCAACTATCACCGCTTCGAGCGGCAGGTCGGCCCACTCGCTGTGCAGCGATCCCGCGGGCAGCATCACCAGGGCGTATCCACGTTTGAGCGCCGCAGCCGCTGTGGCGCCGGTCAGCTGGGCGAAGTACGGCGACTCCAGATACGTCCACGGGGTCCCTGCGAACTCCCCCACGACGTAACCGATCAGCGGGGCCCGCCCCGCACGCAGCTGCCGGGCGGTGGCGTTGGGCCGGTATCCCATCCTGCGCGCAGTCTCCCTGGCCTTCTCCCGCACGGCCGGCGAGAGCCGTCCCGTGCCGTTGAGGGCCGCCGAGACGGTGGTCTTGGAGAGGCCCGCCTCGCGGGCGACATCGACGAGACGGACGCGGGGCGAGGCGGTCCGCACAGTGTGGCCGCCGCGTTGGGGAGCTGGAGTCATGCACCGATGCTGCCACCCTCGCGACCTCAGCAAAACCGTTCCCGCAAAGTCTTGCGCGGGAACGTTCCCGCATCAATACTCGCTCCATCCCCCAGCGCCCGTCACTACACCCGTAAAGGGGTGGGTCTCCTTGCGCATGCCCAGAGCCACCGCGCTGCTTGTCTGTTCCGCCGTCGTCACGGCCGCCGCCGGCTGTTCCGGCGCAACCAAATCCCAGTCCGGCGGCGGCGGTGCCCCCGCCTACACCGTCACCCCGAACTCCCCGGCGGCGAAAGGCTCCCTCGACTCCCTCACCTGGTCGCTGTACGCCGAGCCCTACACGCTCGACTACGCCCTCGCCTACGACTACCCGCCGAACACCGTGCTCGCCAACGTGTGCGAGCAGCTGCTGCGGGTCACCCCCGACATGAAGATCGAACCCGGGCTGGCCGTTAAGTACGCGAACCCCGACCCGAAGACCTGGGTGTACACCCTTCGACCGGGTGTGAAATTCCACGACGGATCGACCATGACGGCGGACGACGTGGTCGCCTCCCTCAAACGCCACATGGATCCGGCCACCGGCTCCCCGTGGGGCTCGGCCTTCAAGAACGTCGCCTCCATCAAGAAGAGCGGGCCGCTGGAGGTGACGATCCGGCTCAGCAAGCCCGACGTGCTCCTCAACGAACTCATGGCGGCCTCCCCCGGCACCGTCGAGAGCGCCGCCTTCCTGGCCAAGGCCGGCAAGGACTACGGCGGCCCCAAGGGCAAGGTCAACTGCACCGGCCCCTACTCGCTCGACAGCTGGGCCCAGGGCGACAGCCTCACCCTGAAGAAGGACCCCGCTTACTGGGACCGGTCGCTGACTCCCAAGACCGACACCGTGAAATTCACCTTCATCGAGGATCCGTCCGCCCGCACCAACGCCTTCCTGTCCGGCACGGCCGACGGCGGCTACCTGGTGCCCTCCTCCTCCCTCACCCAGCTGCGCAACAGCTCCAAGGGCACGGTGTACTTCGGCCCCAACACGGCGGCCGCCGATCTCGCCGTGCTCGACTTCAAGGGCCCGCTCGGAGACCTCAAGGTCCGCCAGGCCCTCTCCATGGCCCTCGACCGCAAGAGCATCGTCAAGGCTGCCGCCGGCGGCGTCGGCATTCCCGCGAAGGCGCCCGCCGCGCGCGGCGCGTGGGCTCTGGCGCCCGAGAAGGCCGACGACTACTTCAAGGCGCTGCCCGAGCCCGTGTACGACGTGGCCGCCGCGAAGAAGCTGATCACCGAGGCCGGTGCCACGGGGCGCAAGGTCACCCTCGTCACCAGCTCGCTCGCCCCGGAGATCAGCGTCGTGGCCAACGCCGTCCAGGCCGCCGGCAAGCAGATCGGCCTCGACGTCGAGCTGAAGGCCGTCGCCCCGGAGGCCTACACCAGCATCTTCGTCGACCCCAGCGCCCGTAAGGGACTTGACCTCGTCATCACCAACGGGTACGACAACACGCCCGACCCGCTGGAGTTCTACCAGTACCTGCGCACGGGCGACTTCGGCAACTACGGCAACTGGTCCGACGCCGAGTTCGACGCCGCCTTCGACAAGGCGAACGCGGAGCCCGATGCGGCGCGCCGCGCGGAACTGACCGCCGAACTCCAGCGCATCGCCGTACGCGAGCTCCCGATCATCCCGCTGTACGAAGCCCCTTACTCGGTCTTCCTCGGCAGCCGGGTGACGGGCGCCCCGACCGGCATCGCCCAGCTGTACTACCCCTGGGCCGCGACGATCGGGGCCGCGCAGTAATGACGCGCTATCTGATGAGCCGCCTCCTCGGCCTGACGGCGGTGCTGCTCATCACCTCGTTCATCGTCTTCGGCACCGTGCATCTCGCGCCGGGCGACCCGGTGACCTTCCTGCTCCACGGCCGCCCCGCGACCCCGGACGCGGTCGCGGCACTGCGCACGCAGTACCACTTGGACGACCCGCTGCCGGTCCAGTACGCGAAGTGGCTCGGCAGCTTCCTTCAGGGCGACTTCGGCCGCTCCACCCAGTTTCACCAGGACGTCGGCTCCCTCATCGCCTCCCGCCTGCCGGGCACCGCGCTGCTCGTCGGCTACGCGGCACTGCTGGTCGCAGTCCTCGGGGTGACGGGCGGCATCCTGGCCGCCCTGCGCCCCGGGGCGGTGGACCGCGCGGTGCTCCTCGGCACCGGCGTGGCCACGGCCACTCCCTCGTTCGTCAGCGCCATCGCGCTCGTCTCGCTCTTCTCCGTCCAACTGGGCTGGTTTCCCGGGCCCGGAGGCACTCCCGAGGGCCTCGGCGACCGCCTCTACCATCTGACACTGCCCGCCTTCGCCCTGGCGATCACATTCGCCGGACTGTTGGCCCGGGTCACCCGGTCGGCCATGCTCGACGAACTCGGGCGCGAACACGTCGAGGTGGCGCGCGCCCGCGGTGTCGCGAGAGGCGCCGTGGTCCGTCGGCATGTGCTGCGCAACGCGCTGGGCCCCATCGTCACCGTCGGCGGCACCATGCTCGCCGGCCTGCTGATCAGCACCTCAATCGTCGAAACCGCCTTCAACGTGTCCGGTATCGGCTCCCTGCTGGTGCAGTCGGTGACAGCCAAGGACTTCGCCGTCGTTCAGGCGATCACCCTGCTCAGCGTGGCGGCGTTCGTCCTTGTCAACCTGATCGTCGACCTGCTTGTGCCGGTCATCGATCCCCGGCTGTCCCTCTACGGGGAGGCTTCCCGATGACCACCGCCGTCTCGCCCGCGTCCTCCTCCCCGGATGCGCTGCGCCGCCGCCGGGGCCTGCGCGGACTGCGGGTACTCAGCCAGGGCCCACTGTTCACCGCAGGTGTCGTCATCCTCGCGGTGCTCGTCCTGATCGCCGTCCTCGCCCCCGTGCTCGCACCGTACGACCCCGAAGTGCTCGACCTGTCGGCGAGCCTGACGGGCACCAGCGCCGACCACCTCCTCGGCACCGACCAGTCGGGCCGCGACATCCTGTCGAGGCTGATTCACGGCGCGCGGACGGGCCTGCTCGGACCGCTCCTCGTGGTCGGCGTCTCGACCCTCCTGGGGACGCTCGTCGGCATGGTCGCCGCCTGGCGCGGTGGCTGGGCCGATGCCCTGCTGTCCCGGTCGATGGACCTGGCCTTCGCGATCCCCGGACTGCTGCTGGCCATCCTCCTGGTGGCTGTCCTCGGCTCGGGCATGGCCGCGCCCGTGATCGCCATGGCCGTGGCCTACACCCCGTACGTCGGACGCCTGGTCCGAGGTATCGCCCGTCAGGAGAAGGCCCGCGCCTACATCGAGTCCTACCGCGTGCAGGGCTGGTCGGGCTGGACGATCTGCCTGCGTCATCTGCTGCCGAACATCGCACCGACAGTGTTCGCACAGTCCGCGATGAACTTCGGCTACGTACTGATGGATCTCGCCGCGCTGTCCTTCCTCGGGTTCGGGGTGCAGCCGCCCACGGCCGACTGGGGAGCCATGATCAACGAAGGCCAGTCGGCGATCCAGCAGGGGGCAATGCTGCCCGCGCTCGCGCCGTCCGCGTGCATCGTCCTCGCCGTGGTCGCCTTCGGCATCGTCGGCGAGGGGCTCGCCGACCGAATCGCGAAGCGGGAGCGGTGAGTGCCATGACCGAGTATGAAACCCCCGCGCTGGAGATCGACGGGCTCGGCGTCCGCCTGCCCGGCGAGCAGGCGGCCCGGCCCATCCTCGACGGCGTCACACTGCGGGTCGAGGCCGGCGAGACCGTCGGCCTGGTCGGCGAGTCCGGCTCGGGCAAGTCGGTCGCGTGCCGCAGCGTGCTCGGGCTGCTGCCGCCTCGGGCGCGAACGAGTGGTGAGGTGCGGGTCGCGGGCCGCGACGTCCTGGCCATGAACCGCGCCGAACTGGCCGGGCTGCGTGCCAGACAGGTCGCGATGATCTACCAGGATCCGCGCGCGTCCGTGAACCCGCTGCGCCGCGTAGGCGACTTCCTCACCGAAGGACTGCGCGGTGCGGGAACCCCCGCCGCCGCGGCCGAGGACCGGGCCGCGGAACTCCTCGACGCGGTGGGCATCCGCGATCCGCGGGGCGCGCTGCGCCGCTACCCGCACCAGTTCTCCGGCGGGATGCTCCAGCGCGTGGTCATTGCGGCTGCCCTCGCGGGCGAGCCCGCTCTGCTGGTCGCCGACGAACCGACCACGGCCCTCGATGTCACCACCCAGGCGGAGATCATCGCGATCCTCACACGCCTCCAGGCCGCACGCGGCACCGGAATGCTCTTCGTCACCCACGACCTCGAACTGGCCTCGGCGATCTGCGACCGCGTGTACGTCATGTACGCGGGCCGGATCGTCGAAACCAGTGGCACCGACGCGCTGTTCGACCGTCCACGCCACCCGTACACGGCGGGACTCCTCGCCTGCACGCCCCGTATCGAGGCGGCAGCCGCCGCCCCACGCCCCATCCCGGGCCGACCCGTCTCCCTCGCCGAGGCCCCACCAGGGTGCGCCTTCGCAACGCGCTGCGCCCATGCGCAGCCGCGTTGTTTTGAGGAGACGCCCGAACTTGCGCACCACGGCGACGGACTCGCCGCGTGCCATCGCGCCGACGAAGGGATCGAACTGTGACCGGGGTGACCGAGGAACTCGTCGTTCAGAGGCTGCGCAAGCGGTACGGAGACCACACGGCCGTGGAGGACGTGTCCTTCACCCTGCCGCCGGGCTCCTCTCTCGGTATCGTCGGCGAATCCGGCAGCGGCAAGACCACGACGGTGCGGATGCTCGTCGGCCTGGAGCGCCCCGACGGCGGCACCATCCGCATCGGTGGACGTGACCGCTCGGCGCCCGCCCGGGGCAGAGCCGAGCGACTCGCCCGCGCACGCGAGATCCAGATGGTCTTCCAGGATCCGTACCTGTCCCTCGATCCGCGGGTGACCGTGGGCCGGTGCATCGAGGAGGTCCTGCGCCTCCACTTCCCGATGGAGACGACAGTCCGGCGGGAGCGCGTCGCCGAACTCCTCGACCAGGTCGGGCTCGGCGAACGGGAGGCGGCCGCCCTGCCCGGCAAGCTGTCCGGCGGCCAGCGCCAGCGCGTGGCAATCGCCCGCGCTCTGGCCGCCGAACCGCGCGTCCTCGTCCTCGACGAGGCTGTGGCTGCCTTGGACGTGTCCATTCAGGCGCAGGTTCTCGAACTCCTGGGCACCATCCGGCGCGAGGTCGGCATCGGCTTCCTCTTCGTCACCCATGACCTCGCCGTCGTCCGGCACATCACCGACGAGGTGATGGTCCTCAAGGAGGGACAGGTGGTGGAGGCGGGCCCTACGGCCGAGATCCTGGACGCGCCTCAACACCCCTACACACGTCTGCTGCTCAGCTCCGTCCCCCGACGCGGCTGGAACCCCGCCGACGCCGCGGCCGCCCGCCGCTCCCTCGGTTGACCAAGCCGTTCCGGGCCCCGGACGCCGCGGCCTCGCCTCAACTTACGGTTCCCGGCCTGTATGTAATGGGGGTGGGGTGAGCTGTCCGTTACGGAGTGGGCTCGGACGGAGAGTGGCACTTGTCGCGAAACGTCGGGCGAGGTGGGCAGTGGAAGTGTCACGGAAAGGTGATCAAGGGGATCCCGTGCCGGCTGCGGACGGGTGTTCCGTGGCGGGATCTGCCGCCCCGGTCCGGGAAGTGGCAGACGGTGTATGACTGCCATCGCATGTGGTCCGCGGACGGCACCTGGGAGAGTCCTGCGGGCCTTGGTGGCCAATGCCGATGCGGAGGGACCGATCAACTGGTCCATGGTCGGTGCGGGATTCGACCGTCTGCCGTGCTCACCAGCATGCGGTTGGTGCCCGCAAGCGTTGCCCGCGAGTCCCAGGCACACAGACATCAGCCCCGGAACTCCACAGTGATCGCCTTCCACACCACGCCTGTGAACGTGGCCTATCCCCCTGCCACCCCGCCTTGTACCCTCTGATCGTATTGTTCAGGGAAGACGACGGTTCGGGCACGCCGTTGTCTGTCTTCCACGGTGGGGCGAATGTCTACCAGCGATTCCGACACACGCGACCTACCGGCGATCGCATCACCCGGCTTGGTCGGACGCGAGCGCGAACTAGCCGCTTTGAGAGCGGCGTTGTCCGACCCGCCGGTGGTCGTGCTGATCGAGGGCGAGGCCGGGATCGGTAAGAGCCGGCTGGTCCAGGAGCTACTTGCGGCGCATGCCCCGGCCCGGCAGCGGGTGCTGCTGGCGGCCTGCCCGGCTGTTCGACAGCCCTTCACGCTCGGTCCGGTGGTGGACGCGATCCGACCCGCGACCGAGGATGTCGCCCGGCTCGGCCTGAGCGGACTGGCGGGGGCGCTCCGGCCGTTGTTCCCCGAGTGGGCACCGTCGTTGCCGCCCGCGCCCGACCCGGCCGAAGACGCGGCAGCGGCACGACACCGACTGTTCCGGGCCATCGAGGAGATCCTCGAACGGCTCGAAATCGGGTTGCTCGCCGTTGAGGACGTGCACTGGGCAGATGAGGCCACCCTGGAGTTCCTGCTGTTCCTGGCATCACGTCCGCGACAACAGGTCAGTCTGCTGGTGAGCTACCGCCCGGAGGAAGTCGCGCCGGACTCTCTGCTGCTGCGGTTGTCGTCGCGGCAACCGGCGGGTGCGGCGCGGCTGCGGCTGTCGTTGGAGCCGTTGGATGTCCCCGGGACTGCCGCGCTGGTGTCCTCGATGCTGGGTGGGGAACGGGTTTCCGACGAGTTCGCGACCATCCTGCATGACCGGACCGACGGGCTTCCGCTCGCGGTCGAGGAGTCCGTCCGGCTGATGTGGAACCGCGCTGACCCGACCCAGCGGGGTGATTCCTGGGTGCGGCAGCGACTGAGTGACATCGACGTACCGCCGACGGTGCGGGACGTCGTACTGGAACGCAGCGCACGGCTCGGCCCGGCGGCGCAGGCAGCGTTGCGCGCGGCCGCCGTACTCACCGACGCCGCACCTGAGGACGCCGTCGTCGAGGTGATGGCTCCGGAAGGCGATCCGGCGAGCAGGCTGGCAGGCCTGGCGGAGGCGGTGGGTTCGGGGCTGCTGAGGGAGGACCAGCGCGGGCTGGTCTCGTTCCGGCACATGCTGGCGTGCCGCGCGGTGTACGAGGCGATTCCCGTGCCGCAGCGGCGGGCGATGCACCTGCGTGCCGCGTACGTCCTCGAAGACGCCACCCCGTCCCCGGTCGCCCAGCTCGCGCGCCACTTCCGGGAGGCCGGCGACACGACGGCGTGGTGCCGGTACGCGGAACAGTCTGCCGACCTCGCCCTCGCCTCGGGTGACGATGCGACGGCGGTCATCCTGGTGCACGATCTGCTCACCAACGCCGACCTGCCGCCCGCCGACGTGTTGCGGCTGACCAGCAAGGTTCCGTTCTGTCTGCTCAGCGGGCACGAACGCTACCGCGAACTGATGGACGCTCTCCGCCTCGTGCTGGACACCGGGAAGCCGTCGCCGAGCGAGGCGGCGGAGATCCGCTTCCATGTCGCCCGTCTGCTGCAACAGATGGAGGCGTTCGAGCAGTCTCGTATCGAGATGGAACGAGCGCTGCCCGACCTCGGGCACGACCCGGCGAAGGCAGCCCGCGCAATGGTGTTTCTCGGCCTGCCGTACGGGACGACGACACCGGCGGCCGAACACCTCAGGTGGCTGCGGCGTGTTGCGCAGGTGCCGGTCTCGATGGCGCCGGGGGACCGGCTGAGCATCCGGGTCGGGCGAGCGAGCGGGCTTTTGCTGCTCGGTGAGGAGGAGGGGTGGGCGGAGGCAGCGTTGATCGCCGATGACGCGTCCACCGCCGCGGAGAGGCAGCAGATCACGGTCGGCCAACTCAACGTCGGGCACATGGCACTGATCTGGGGGAAGTACCCGGAGGCGAGGCGGCTGCTCACGCTGGCCGTAGGGCTGGCCGACACGTATCAGTACCGGAAGCTTCATAGGCTCGGGCACGTGACGCTGGCTCACCTGGACTGGCTCACCGGAGCCTGGGACGGGCTGGCCGACCGGGCCGGATCGCTGGCCGGTGACGAGGAACTCCTGCAGCCGGTGAGTCGTCTGGCGCCGGCCATGGTCACCGGCTTGCTGTATGCGGCCCGCGGTGATCAGGACAGAGCGGACGAGTGCCTGCGGCTCGTCCTTGAACAGGCGGACCGACATGGAGGTGCAGAGTACTCCGTCGAACCTGCCGGCGCCCTGGCCAGGCTCCGGCTCGGCGCCGGGCGGATAGACGACGTGCTGCAGCTGACCGACGAGCCGATCCGGTTCCTGGAACGCAAGGGCACCTGGATCTGGGCCACCGAACTCGCCCCGGTCCGGGCCGAGGCACTGCTCATGGCCGGGCGGATCGACGAAGCCTGCGACCTGGTCGACGCTTTCGCAGCGGGAGTACGCGATCGCCGCGCACCTGGCCCGCACGCCGCCTTGTCGACCTGCAGGGCGATCCTGGCCCAGCATCAAGGCGAACCCCTCGGTGCCGCCGAACTGTTCGCGCGTGCGGCCAACGCGTGGCAGGGCCTTCCCCGGCCGTACGACGCCCTGCTCAGCCGTGAGCGACAGGCCCGCTGTCTGCTACGAGCGGACCAGTCCGATGCGGCTCTCTCCGTCCTTACGGAAACCTTCCAGGGGTTGTCCGCCCTCGGCGCTCGTGGCGACGCCGAGCGCGTCATGCACACACTGCGTGCATCCGGTGTCGGGGTGAAGCGTCCGTCATGGCACGGTGGACGACGAAGCTACGGCGATCAACTGTCGCCCCGTGAGCTCGACGTGGTCCGGCTGCTCGTCGGAGGCCGGACCAATCGGGAGATCGCCGGTGTCCTCATCCTGTCGCCGAAGACGGTCGCGCGGCACGTGGAAGGAGCGATGCGCAAACTTGACGTGTCGTCCCGAACGGCGCTGGCCGTGAAGGTCGTCGAAGCCGGCGTCGTCGTCGACAGCCCGGCCGGCGCCCACCGTTAGGCGGGCGCGGCAGCAAAATTGGGTCATCTGCCCAATCGTCTGGTAGCCGGTGCGCGAACAACACTCAACGGCATGGAACCAACACCTCCGCCTGTCGCCACTCATCCCCCCGAGTCCGCAAGGCTTCTGGCGCACGGTCGAATCCGACGGATTGCCTCGATCGGGCCATCCGTCCTGGCTCTCCGGCACAGCTAGGTTCCGGGGCTGACCCCCGCAGGCTCACCGACCGGTGCCAGGTCACTTCCGCAGCAGCAGGACGCGTCGTTCGCCGCCGGCGGTGCGCCACCGATCGGCCTGGAGCAGTACTGGTTGGCACCCACCACATTCATCGCAGCCACTCGGCGCGATGCCGACTCCCCGCAACCGCGCGGTATCCGCGCGCATTCTCCCCTCAGAAAAGGTCATTGCCGTATGAGACAGTCACCACCGGCTGGGGCATCCAGGTTCCCGGTCCACCTGACCATCCCCATATTCCGGCGCTTGCCGCACCGCTCGAATCGGGCACTCACGGCGCTGCTGGCCACGGCCTGCGTTGCCGGGACGCTCGGCATCCCCGCCGTCGCTGCCGCCGAAAAGCCGGCCACCCGGGCGAGTCAGCCGCAGCAGAACGGCCCGGTCGTCGCCACACACACGCTCACCCTCGTCACGGGCGAGGTCGTGACGCTGGAGCGCCATGCCAACGGCTTGCAGGCGGCGACGGTCGCTCCCGCGCCCGACGGCACCCCGGCGGCGTTCTCCACCATGAAGGTGGGCGACGAGGTCTATGTCATCCCGGACAAGGCACAGCCGTACCTTGCCGCGAACAAGCTCGACCGCGAGCTGTTCAACGTCACCAAGCTCGTCGAGTACGGCTACGACGACGCGCACCGCCGCGCCGTGCCGCTGATGGCGACCTTCGCGGGCGCGCCAGGCAAGGCGGGCAAGGCGCTCAAGCAGGCGGCGCCGGCCGGTTCGGTGAAGGCCGACGAGCTGCCCAGCGCCAACGCGGTGGCACTGCGCGCGAGCAAGAAGAAGGCGACGACGTTCTGGGAGGCGGTCGACGACGACAGCGCCGCCGCGACGAAGGCACCGAAGCTCGCCGACGGCATCAAGAAGCTCTGGCTCGACCGGCCGGTGCAGGTGACGCTGGATCAGAGTGTTCCGCAGATCGGCGCGCCGGAGGCGTGGGCGAAGGGCTACGACGGGACCGGCACCAAGGTGGCCGTCCTCGACACCGGTCTCGACCCGAACCACCCCGATCTGGCGGGGCGGGTGAAGGAGACGCAGAACTTCACCGACGACCCCGACGCGGTCGACCACCACGGTCACGGCACGCATGTCGCCTCGACCATCGCCGGCTCGGGTGCCGCGTCGGGCGGCAAGTACAAGGGTGTGGCGCCGGGCGCCGACCTGTACATCGGCAAGGTCCTCAACAGCGCCGGTGAAGGCCCCCAGTCGGGGGTCATCGCCGGCATGGAATGGGCGGTGGCCCAGGGCGCGGACGTCGTCAGCATGAGCCTCGGCTCGGAGGCCCCCAGTGACGGCACCGACCCGCTCAGCGAGGCCGTCGACCAGCTCACTGCCTCCTCCGGCGCGCTGTTCGTCATCGCGGCCGGCAACACGGGCCCGGGTAAGTCGACCGTGGGCTCGCCGGGTGCCGCGGATGCCGCGCTGACCGTCGGCGCGGTGTCCAAGCAGGATCAGCTCGCGAACTTCTCCAGCCGCGGCCCGCTCAAGGACACCTTCGCGGTCAAGCCGGAGATCACCGCACCGGGCGTGGGCATCGTCGCCGCGCGCGCCGCCGGCACCTCGATGGGTACCCCCGTCGACGCCGACTACACCGCGGCCAGCGGCACCTCGATGGCCACCCCGCATGTGGCCGGCGCCGCGGCGATCCTCGCCCAGCGCCATCCGGACTGGCCCGCCGACCGGCTCAAGCAGGTGCTGGTCGGCACCGCCGAGCAGGGCTCGTACACCGCCTACCAGCAGGGCGGCGGCCGGGTCGACGTGCCCAAGGCCATCGACGCCAAGGTCTACTCCAGCCCCGCCGTCGTCAGCATGGGCAAGTCGTCGGCCGAGAGCGCGCCGGTCACCAAGACGATCAGTTACGTGAACACCTCCGCGACGGACACCACACTGTCGCTTCGCCTGTTCACCGTCGGGGAGAACGCGCCGCCGATGGATGGCACGTTCACGCTCAGCGCCACCAATGTGACGGTTCCGGCGAATTCCACCAAGAGCGTGACGGTGACCTACCACCCCGAGCTCGGCGCCATGGGCGACTACACCGGCGTCGTCACCGCCACCGCGACCGACGGCACCGCTGTCCACACCACCGTCGGCGCGACGAAGGACGTGCCCACCGTCGACCTCACCGTCAACACGATCGACCGGCACGGAGAGCCGGCGAGCGGCGAACTCGCAGTGTTCAACCTGGACACGGGTGCTTTCAAGCAGGTCTACCCCGACAACGGAACCAAGACCGTCGCGGTGCCGCAGGGACGCTACTCCGTCATGGGCCTCGTACACACGAAGGACAAGGCCTCGTCCCTGACCACGGACTACACCCTCGCCGGTGAGCCCGTCGTGGAGCTGAAGGCGGATCGGACGATCACGCTGGATGCCCGACTGGGCAAGGAGGTCAAGGTCGCCACGCCCAAGAAATCCGAGCAGAGCAGCTTCAAACTCGGTTACCGCCAGCAGCTCCCCGACAAGATCGGGGTGGACTTCTTGAAGGCCGTGTCGAGCCCGCTCTGGGACCACGCCTACGTGGTGCCCACCAAGCCGGTGGAGCTCGGCATGTTCGAGTTCCACTTCCAGCAGCGCAGGTTCTCGCCGGTGATCCAGGCGTCCTACGCCAAAAAGGGAGGCGCGCTCCCGCTTGAGCAAGTGATGTACGCGGCCCGGCTGTACGGCACCAGCACGCTCCAGGCGGTCGATGCCGGCATGGCACGGCCGGAGGACCTGACGGGCAAGGACCTCGGTGGCAAGATGGCGGTCGTCACCCGCGATGCCACCCGGAAGTCCATCGACCTGATCACCGCGGTCGCCGACGCCGGCGCGAAGGCAGTGGTCATCGTCAACGACCGGCCCGGCCCCTTCGCCACCATCGTGCCGCGCGTCACCGGCACTGCCATCCCGGCCTGGTCCCTCACCCAGGACGAGGGCGCGGGGCTCCTCGGCCGGATGGCCGACGGCCCCACCCGGATCGATCTGAAGGGGATCACAGGCGTTCCCCAGGTGTACAACATCGCGATGATGGTTCCCGGTGAGATTCCGGCCAACCCCGTCGACGCGGTCACCGCGGAGAACTCGGCCGTGGTGAAGTCCCAGTACCGCAGCACCAAGGGCACCGTGATCGGCGACGCCGCCTCGGCGGTCCGTCCGAGCGACGCCCTCATCTCCCTGGTCCCGGACTTCTTCGACGCTCCTGCGGACCGGCAGGAGTGGTACTCCACCGGCAGCAACTGGCCGGCGACAGAGGGGCTTCGGTGGCTCCACATGGTCCTCCCGGACCGCGCCGATACCAGCCACACCGTGAAGGACGCAATCCGCAGTCACCAGGCAGGCGAGCAGCGCAAGGAGACCTGGCTGGGCGCGGCAAACGGCCCGGCCGGACCGCAGGCCACCCAGGCGGTCCGCGAGGGTGACAACATCAACCTCACCATCCCGGAGATGGGTGACAGCCAGCCGGGACACTACAGCCAGTTCGCAGGCGACGCCGACACGGCGGCGGCGCGGATATACCAGGACGGGAAGCTCCTCAAGGAGGCGCCGCGACTCTCGCTGACCACGCTGCCGGTCAGCGCCGACCCGGCGACCTACCGCGTCACCCTGGACACTTCACGCCCGGCGTGGTTCCCGCTGTCCACGGAAACCAGCACCGCATGGACGTTCAAGTCCGCCCGGCCGGCGAGCGGCAAGGAGAACCTCGCGCTGCTCTGGCCGAAGTACGGCCTGGACCTGGACGCGGAGAACACCGCCCGGGGCGGCAAGACCGACCGCTTCAATCTGGCGTTCGCGCTCCAGACCGGCACCACTCCGGACATCCGCGGGGTCGAGGTCTCGGCGTCCACCGACGACGGCGACACCTGGCACCCCGCGAAGGTGAAGAGCAAGAAGGGAGACAGCTATACGGTGACCCTACGCAACCCGGAGTCGGGCTACGTATCGCTGCGCGTCAAGGCATGGGACGCCAACGGGAGCAGGATCGAGCAGACCCTGATCAGGGCCTACGCCGTACGCTGACCCTCGCGGCACACCCTGAGTTGCTGACCGAGCCCCTGGCACGAGGCATGTCCTTGTGCCAGGGGCGTACCCTTCGGTCCACCTGAGCGCGGCTCATCGTGGCTTGGCGCACGGTCTCCCGATTCATGGGCAGATTGGTTCCTGCGCCATATCCCAACGACAACTACTTCATCATCCTGTCCGAGGACTTCTGCGTCTGAAGCGTCGGACACCCCTGGGAGGAGTCGCTGTGCCTCTTCGGCAGCAGCTGCTGGACGTCGTTTCATCCAGTTTTGGGCGAGCAACAATGCGGACGCCGGAGATGAATGATCTCCGCCGGCCGCATGGCCGCGTAGTGCATACAGACGTCACGGTTGATGAGGTGCACCGCTCAGCGGCTGGTCTGGACGCTCTCGCGTCCTGATGCGCGGATGTGGCGCGCCGCAACGCGGGCGTCAGCGATGGAAGGCGGAACCAAAACGTGCTCCGGGCACAGGCGCGGCGAGCGTGCGCGGTCCGAAGCTCACCGACCTGGTCGCGGTGACACCGGAGGCGGTGCCGGGGAAGACCCACACTGCCCCGGAACCGCTGTTCTCCTCCGGTGCCGAGACGGCCACGTGCCCGCCGACGACGGCGGTGCGGCTGCCGAACCGGTCACCGTTCTCTGCCGTGCCGGGCACCCCGGCCGTGTTCTGGCTGAGGACCTGGACCTTGGTGCCGACGAGACCCGTCGCGCTCCCTCTGAGGACGGCGAAGGTGCCGGCGTCGGTCCGGCCGGCGTGGTCCTCGCCGGGGATACCGGTGACGACGTCGGCGTAACCGTCGCCGGTGACGTCGCCGACAGAGACGTCGGTGCCGAAGCGGTCGCCGCTCTCCCCTGTCCCGGGGACGCCGGGGGTGTTCTGGCCGATCAGTGTGGCCCGCGGCGCGAGCCCGTCCGCCGTGCCCCGCACCACGCCCACGAGACCGCCGCCCGCCGCCGTGCTGCGGCCGAAGACGACATCCTGCCGGCCGTCGCCGTCGATGTCGCCGAGGGCGATGCTGTCCGCGGACACGGTGTCGGGGTAAGCGATGAATGGCCCTGCCACCAGGCCGTCCTCGGTGCCCTTCAACAGTTGCAGATGGGGCGGCGGGATCGCCCCTCCGTCGTCCGAGTCCCATGAACCGCTGCTGACCACCAGGTCGGTTGTGCCGTCGCCGTCGACATCGCCCGCTTCCATCGCGTAGACACGGACGTCCAGGTCGACGAGGGGGCCGGTGCGGGCCGCTCCACTGGTACGGCTGAAGGGCCCGAACCGCATCTGATAGGCCGTCGCCAGGTCCAGGTGCCCGTCCCCGTCGAAGTCACCGGCCCGGGTCTCCGCCCCGCCCTGGCCGACGTCGGTGGCGGTGGCGAGCCCGCCCACACCTCCCCACAGGACGGTTTGCCGCCCGACATCACGCGCGCTGCCGATGTCCTCGCCCGGGGTTCCGACAACCAGGTCGGTGAAACCGTCACCGTCCAGGTCGGCCGCCGTCAGGTGGCTGCCGAAGCGGTCACCCGTCTCCGCCGTGCCGGGTACCCCGTAGCGGTCCTGGCTGATCACCTGGCGCTTGACGCCGTTGGGGCCCTCGGCCATGCCGTAGACGACGGCGAAGTACCCGGCGCCGGGCTTGCCGTTGACCGTGCCGCCTGGGGCGGCGACCGCCACGTCGGTGTATCCGTCACCGTCGAAGTCGGCCCGCACGGACGCCGCGGCGTCGACGGCGAGGGCGCCCGCAGGGGTGTCTTCGGCGTAGGACACCGCGGGGGCCGCCCCTGTCACGGCGATGACCACGGCGACAGCGGCGGCCATATGGAATCTTTGAGAGGACAAGGCAAACCCCTTGGAATGGCGAGCAGTTGGCCGGCTTCTCACGCGCTCGGCAACCAACAAGACCCGCACAGGGCGCCAGGGGTTGTACGCCGTCCCCCTCACAACTCGAAAACACCCCTGCGACCAGGAGAAAGGACGAAACACTGCTGCAGCACTAGAGGCGCGGCGCCCCGGTCACCGACATCACCAGCGAGTACAGGGAGGTGGTGGCCGTGATGAACAGTCGGTTGTTCTTCGGGCCGCCGAAGGCGATGTTGGAGACGGACTCGGGCACGCGCAGCCGGCCGATGAGGGTGCCGTCGGGGTCGTAGCAGTGGACGCCGTCGTTCAGGGCGGCGGCCCACAGGCGGCCTTCGTCGTCGAAGCGGATGTTGTCGAAGCGGACTTCGCCGCGGCCCTCGGCGAAAACCTTCCCGTCGCAGAGCGTGCCGTCCTCGCGGATGTCGAACATGTGGATCCGGGCAGTCCGCGAGTCGGAGACGTACAGCCGCATCTCGTCGGGGGACAGGATGACGCCGTTGGGTCCCGCGAACCCGTCGGCGGCGAGGTGCACGTCCCCCGTCGCGGGGTCGATCCGGTACACATTGCACGCGCCGATCTCGGACTCGGCGCGATGGCCCTCGTAGTCGCTGGTGATGCCGAAGTCCGGGTCGGAGAACCAGATCGTGCCGTCGGAGCGTACGACGGAGTCGTTCGGGCTGTTGAGCCGCTTGCCGGCGTACCGGTCGGCAAGGACGGTCACGGTCCCGTCGGGTTCGGTGCGGGTGACGCGACGGTTGCCCTGCTCGCAGGTGACCAGGCGGCCCTGCCGGTCGAGGGTGTTGCCGTTGCTGTGGCCGGCCGGGGTGCGGAAGACGCCGACCGTGCCGGTGGCCTCGTCCCAGCGCAGGATGCGGTCGTTCGGGATGTCGCTCCAGATCAGCTGGCGCCAGGCGGGGAGGTACAGCGGCCCCTCGGCCCAGCGGCAACCGTCGTGCAGGACCTCCAGCCTGCTGTCGCCGTTCGCACAGCGTCCGGTGCGGAAGCGGTCGTCCAGGATCTCGTACAGGCCGTCGGCAGGCATGGCGTCCCCTCGGAGAAATTGACCAGGATGTGATTCAACGTAACACGCATGCAACCGAACCAGATATGGTCATCGCATGAAACCAGTGGATGACATCGACCATCGACTGATCGCGCTGCTCCAGCAGGACGCCACCCGGTCGTACGCCGCACTGGGCAAGGCGGTCGGCCTGTCGGCGGGTGCCGCGCACGAGCGCGTGCGCAAGCTGCGCGAACAGGGGGTCATCCGGGCCACGACGGTCGACGTCGACCCCGCGGCGCTCGACCGCGGGGTCCTCGCCTTCGTGCTGGTCGACTCGACGGCGTGGATAGGCGATCGGGCCGAGGACTTCGCCGCCGTGCCGGAGATCCAGGAGGCGCACGTCATCGCCGGCAGCGCGGCCGTCCTGGTGAAGGTGCGTACCTCGACCACCGAGCGGCTCCAGGACGTGTTGCGCCGCCTGTACGCGATCGACGGGGTCAGCGGGACGCAGGCAACGGTGGTTCTGGAAACCTTCTTCGAACGGCCGTTGGACGCCGGTCAGGCCTTGCCTCCCGGGTCAGACCGTCCCGGAGGGGCGGCACCTGCGCGACGCCGGTGAGCCCCGCGGTCCCGGAATGATCCGATGGTCACGGCCCAACGACCTCGTGCGGTTGGCGGTGGGACGTCGAGAAGCTTCGTTCCGTCCGGTGTTCACATGTGGCAATTGCCGGCTGGTGACCAAGCACGGCCTGGGGCTGTCCCGCCAGGCGATCAGCCAGCACCTGGCCGTACTGGAATCGGCGGGTCTGGTCCTTTCGCGGCGCCAGGGCCGCTACAAGTTCCACGATCTGAACACCAAACCCCTTGAGCGCATCGTGACCCGGTGGCTCAGGCCCGATACACCGTGAGCACCCCCATGAAGATCCACCTGTCCAGCGTCTTCGTCGATGACCAGGACAAAGCCCTGCGCTTCTACACCGACGTGCTCGGCTTCGAGAAGAAGACCGAGGTCCCGCTGGGCGAGGACCGGTGGCTGACCGTGGTCTCACCGGATGACCCCGACGGGACCGAACTGCTGCTGGAGCCCGCCGGCCACCCTGCGGTGAAGCCGTACAGGGAGGCGCTGGTCAAGGACAGCATCCCGGTCACCTCCTTCGCCGTGGACGACGTACATACGGAGTTCAACCGGCTGCGCGAGCTCGGGGTGCACTTCACCCAGGAGCCGCTGGAAATGGGCCCGGTCACCACTGCGGTTTTGGACGACACCTGCGGCAACCTGATCCAGATCGTGCACAGCAAGTAGGGACCCGGCGCAGGCGCCGGCCTGCTGCCCCGGAGTGATCAGCAACGGCAGGGGGCGGCAGTGTCCCTCCGCGACTACATGGATCTTGCAGGTCGGCCCGCCGCGGGAGCGGCCGAGTCCTTCGCCTGCCGCACCGCTTCCTCCAACAGGAGCCGCAGGGCAATGTGCGCGCGCATGTGAGCTGATCTTCGCGGTGCCGTGGCCTGCACGGACGCTGCCCGGGGGTCCCGGGAAGAGACGCTCCATCAGGGCGCTTCACCGACGGCAGGGGCTGCCGGCAGGGCCTGCTCCACCCAAATGGTCTTGCCGGTGGGCGTGTAGCGCGTACCCCACTGCTGCGCGATCTGGGCGACGATGAACAGGCCGCGGCCACTCTCGTCGTCAGCCGCGGCGTGGCGCAGATGGGGTGAGGTGTGCCCTGTGTCGGCGACCTCGCAGATGAGGGTTTCGTCGCGGATGAGCCGGACGTGGATCGGCCCGGCGGCGTAGCGGATGGCGTTGGTGACCAACTCACTGACGATGAGTTCGGTGGTGAACGTCAGCTCGTCCAATCCCCATGCTCCGAGTTGCCCCGTGGCCATGGTGCGGGCGTTGCCGACCATCGCCGGCTCCGCGGCCAGTTCCCACACAGCCACCCGGTGATCGTCGAGCATCCGTGTGCGTACGAGGAGCAGGACCGCGTCGTCGTTCGCCGGCCCCGGCACCAGGGTCGCAACTGCGCGGTCACAGAGTTCTTCCAAGGGACGCCGGGACTGGGCGAGGATTTCGGCAAGCAGGCCGAGTCCGACGTCGAGGTCGTCGGCGGCCGCCTGGACGAGGCCGTCGGTGAAGAGGGCGACAAGGCTGCCCCGCGGCAGCTGGAATTCCGTGGTCTCGTAGGGCAGGCCACCCAGTCCCAGCGGAGGGCCCGGCGGGAGCTCCGGGCAGGTGGCGACGCCACTGTCCGGCAGGACGACCGCAGCCAGCGCGTGGCCGGCACGTGCCATGCTGCATTGTCCCGACACCGGGTCGTACACCGCGTACAGGCACGTCACCCCCAGGGCTTCGTCATCCCCGGGCCGCGCGCCGCCTGCGCCCTGAGCGGCCGCCTGCTCCTTGGCGGTCTGGCCGACCAGGTCGCCCAGGCGCGAGAGGAGCTCGTCCGGGGCGAGGTCCAGGCGGGCAAGGACGCGTACGCCGGTACGCAGGCGCCCCATGGTGGCGGCGGCGAGCAGTCCGTGGCCGATCACCTCCCCGACGACCAGGCCGACACGCGTGCTCGACAGCGGGATGACGTCGAACCAGTCACCGCCCACCCCGGACCGGCTGTCGGCGGGCACATAGCGGCTCGCCATCTCGACAGCGGTCCGCTGCGGCAGCCGGTGAGGCAGCAGGATGCGTTGAAGCCTGAGGGCCGCGGTGTGTTCGCGCGTGACGACCAGCATCAGCACGACGCCGAGCAGCAGGGCGCCGAGGCCCACGACGGTCACCCCGCCCGTCTGCCCGATGAACGGCAGATCGATGGAGGTCGCACCGTAGTCGGGGTCGGCGTAGACGCCGAAGGCGGCGTAGCAGAAGAGGAAGAGCATCGTCAGTCCGCCCAGACCCGGCAGCAGGCCCTTGAACAGGAAGTCCCGGCGGCTGCGGGCGAGCACCTTGCGGAAGTACCAGACACAGGCGAAGCCGGTGAGGCCGTAGTAGAACGCGATCGCGAGGCCGACCGACCCGATGGAGTCGGCCAGGACGTTGCGGCTGATTGCCGTCAGGAGGACGAAGAAGCCGACGGAGGCCAGGCCCAAGCTGACGGTCGACCATGTCGGGGTGAGATATCTGCGGTGCACGCGGGCGAATCGGGAGGGGATGGTCTTGTGCGCGGCCATGGAGAAGACGGTCCGGGCCATCGGGAGGATGGTGGTCTGGGTGGAGGCCGCTGCAGAGGTCAGCACCATGAGAACCAGCAGCTTGGAGAGGGCGGGCCCGAGGCCCTGGCTGCCGAAGACGGCGTTGCCCAGGCCCGAGAGCACGTCGCCCTCGTTTGCCTTGTTGCCCAGCCCGATTCCTGCGGAGCCGATTCCGGCGAAGGCCTGCGCCGAGGTGGCGACCAGGGCGTAGAGGACCAGCAGGAGCACAACGGAGATGACGGCGGCGCGCCCGGGGATGCGCGTGCTGTCCGCGGTCTCCTCGTTGACCGTGACGGCGGTGTCCCAGCCCCAGTAGATGAAGACGGCCGCGAGGATACCCGAGGTCAGCGCTTCGGCCGATGGCACGCGGAAGGGGTTGAACCAGGAGGCGGAGACATGGATCGCCGTCTCGGGGGAACTGGTGTAGACCTTGAACAGGGCGGTGACGGCAAACAGCACCAGTACGGCCACCTCGATGAACAGAAGCCAGCACTGAACGGCAGCCGAGATCTTGATGCCGACGTAGCAGATCGCGGTCATCACGATGATCCAGACGACGCCCGCGATGGTGGTCCACACCCTGCTTTGGGTGAGTGAGTCGTAGCCCAGGAGCCGGAAACTGTAGATGCCGGCGATCTCGGCGAGGTTCGCCATGACGATGATGTCGGCGACGATGATGCCCCAGCCGCCCATCCAGCCGGTGCGCGGGCCGAAGGCACGGGTCGCCCAGGTGAAGGTGGTCCCGCAGTCGGCGTTGCTCGCGTTGAGTTCCTTGTAGGCGTACGCGATCAGCAGCATCGGGACGAAGGCCATCATCGTGATGATCGGGGCCTGCGGGCCGACGGCCGCCACGATGAGGCCGAGCGTGGCCGCGAGGCTGTACGCCGGGGCCGTGGACGCCAGGCCGATGGCAACGGAGGACCACAGTCCCAGGGCACCGGATTTGAGCCCTTTCCTACCCGCGCCTGAGCCGAGCGCGAGCCGCGAGTCGGACGCAGCACGGCTACGGGAGAGCTTCACACCGGATGCCAACCTCCTCATTTGCCTTCCGATCACCATTTTCACCGCAGGCGAGGAGGCCTGCCACGGGAGACAGGCTGGATGATCTACGCCGCTGTCAGCAGGGGCCGGCGGGGCGGGGGAAAATGGGGGTGCCCGAGCGGCTTTTCGGCACCTCACCACGGCCTTCGGCTACTGCCTCGGTTGCGAGACGTACCTGTTCATCCGCCACTTCCGAAGCACCTGAGCACTTGATCGCCGCGACCGGAGTGCGACCGGGCATGGTGATCGCCGCGCGGTTGGCGCAGATGGCAAAGTCGGGTCTGGTCGGCTCCCAGGTCACAGGAAACCTTCAGGACGTCTTCAGCGGCTCTTGACGGCTTCGGCGATCTTCCCAGCGACCGAGGACGGTACGAGCATCGCGGCAGCCGGAGAATCAGCCCGCCGAGAACGGTCAGGGCAGACACGGACGTGATGACGGGACCCGGACCGGCCCGCAGAACCCATTCGGCGAGAACGCCGCCCGGCCGGCCCGCGGAGGGCTGACCGGAACCTCTTCGGTTTCTACGGCACCGTAGAAATCAGTGGACGGCCGCAGAAGTTCCTGTGGCGTTCCACGCGGCGATCACAGGTCGTCCGTGCTCGGTGGAGAGGCGGCTGACCGTCCCCGTCGCCAGCTGGAACAGCCGCCCGTCCGCGGCGGGCAGTCCGAGGCGACGCGCCGTGAGCACCCGCAGGAAGTGGGCGTGGGCCACCAGCACCACGTCACCGCTGTCGAGTGCCGTCCCGATGCGGTTCAGCACGCGGTCGGCGCGCTGTCCCACCTCGATCGGGGACTCGCCCGGATGACCGGCCGCACCGGGCGGCACCCCGTCGTTCCACAGGTACCAGTCGGGCCGGGTGCGATGTATCTCGAGGGTCGTCACGCCTTCGTACGCACCGTAGTCCCACTCGTGCAGATCGGGCTCGGGCACGACGTCGTACAGGCCCGCGAGTTCCGCTGTCCGCACTGCGCGGCCCAGCGGGCTGGTGAGCGCGAGGGCGAAGGTCCGCCCGGCGAGCAGCGGGGCGAGGGACTTGGCCTGCTCCTCGCCGCGCTGGGTGAGGGGCAGGTCGGTCCAGCTGGTGTGCCGGCCCGACACGCTCCACTCGGTTTCGCCGTGGCGGACCAGCAGGAGGTCGCCCATGGCGGTTACTTCGCCGACTCGACGGCGTGGCCGCCGAACTGGTTGCGCAGCGCGGCGATCATCTTCATCTGCGGGGAGTCGTCCTGCCGCGAGGCGAAACGTGCGAAGAGCGACGCGGTGATCGCGGGCAGCGGCACCGCGTTGTCGATCGCGGCCTCCACCGTCCAGCGGCCCTCGCCGGAGTCGGCGGCGAAGCCACGGAGCTTGTCGAGGTGCTCGTCGTCGTCCAGCGCGTTGACCGCCAGGTCGAGCAGCCAGGAACGGATGACCGTGCCCTCCTGCCAGGAGCGGAAGACCTCGCGCACATCGGTGACGGAATCGACCTTCTCCAGCAGCTCCCAGCCCTCGGCGTAGGCCTGCATCATGGCGTACTCGATGCCGTTGTGGACCATCTTCGCGAAGTGGCCGGCGCCGACCCTGCCCGCATGGACGAAGCCGCCGTCGCCCTCGGGCTTGAGCGCGTCGAAGACCGGCTGGACCTTCGCGACGTTCTCGGCGTCGCCGCCCACCATCAGCGCGTAGCCGTTCTCCAGGCCCCAGACACCACCCGAGACGCCCGCGTCGACGAAGCCTATGCCCTTGGCCGCCAGCTCCTCGGCGTGCTTCTCATCGTCCGTCCAGCGGGAGTTGCCGCCGTCGACGACGGTGTCGCCGGCTTCCAGGAGATCGCCGAGCTCGTCGATGACGGACTGGGTCGGGCCACCCGCGGGCACCATCACCCACACCACACGCGGGCCTTCGACCTTCTCGACCAGTTCGGCCAGACTGCTCACGTCGGCGAGGTCCGGGTTGCGGTCGTAGCCGATGACGGTGTGGCCGGCGCGGCGGATCCGCTCGCGCATGTTGCCGCCCATCTTGCCGAGGCCGATGAGGCCCAATTGCATCGTTGTCATGCTATTTCACTTCTTCCGGAGAGTGCGGTACACGGCCACGAGGGCGGCGGTGGAGGGATCGAGGCCGGGGACGTCCGCTCCTTCGGTGAGCGCGGGTTCCACGCGCCCGGCGAGGACCTTGCCCAGCTCGACGCCCCACTGGTCGAAGGAGTCGATGTTCCAGATCGCGCCCTGTACGAACACCTTGTGCTCGTACAGCGCGATCAGCTGGCCAAGGACCGAGGGGGTCAACTCGCTTGCCAGGATGGTCGTGGTGGGGTGGTTGCCGCGGAACGTACGGTGCGGCACCTGCTCCTCGGGAACGCCCTCGGCGCGCACCTCGTCGCTCGTCCTGCCGAAGGCGAGCGCCTGGCCCTGTGCGAACAGGTTGGCCATCAACAGGTCGTGCTGGGACTTGAGTTCGGGGCTCAGCTCGTCGACCGGGTTGACGAAGCCGATCAGGTCGGCCGGGATGACCTGGGTGCCCTGGTGGAGCAACTGGTAGTACGCGTGCTGCCCGTTGGTGCCGGGTGTACCCCACACCACCGGACCGGTCTGCCACGCCACCGGATTGCCGTCGCGGTCCACCGACTTGCCGTTGGACTCCATGTCCAGCTGCTGCAAGTACGCGGTGAACTTCGACAGGTAGTGCGAGTACGGCAGCACCGCGTGCGACTGGGCGCCGAGGAACGAGCCGTACCAGACGCCCAACAGGCCGAGCAGCAAAGGCGCGTTGGACGCGGCGGGTGCGGTTCGGAAGTGCTCGTCGACGAGGTGGAAGCCGTCGAGCATCTCGCGGAACCGGTCCGGGCCGATGGCGATCATCAGCGACAGACCGATCGCCGAGTCGTACGAGTAGCGCCCGCCGACCCAGTCCCAGAACTCGAACATGTTGGTCGTGTCGATGCCGAAGTCCGCTACCTTCTCGGCGTTCGTCGACAGCGCCACGAAGTGCTTCGCAACCGCCTTCTCTCCCTCACTCCCGGCTTCGCTCGAGCGGGAGGTGCCCCCGTCGTGGAGCCCGGCAAGGAGCCAGGACCGCGCCGACGTGGCGTTGGTGATCGTCTCGATGGTCGTGAAGGTCTTGGACGCGACGATGAACAGTGTCTCCGCCGGGTCCAGGTCCCGTACGGCCTCGTGCAGATCGGCGCCGTCCACGTTCGAGACGAAGCGTACGGTCAGCGAGCGGTCGGTGAAGGCCCGCAGCGCCTCGTACGCCATCGCGGGGCCGAGGTCCGACCCGCCGATGCCGATGTTGACGACATTGCGGATCCTCTTTCCGGTGTGCCCGGTCCACTCGCCCGAGCGGACGCGCTCGGAGAAGTCGGCCATCTTGTCGAGCACGGCATGCACGGCCGGGACGACGTTCTCGCCGTCGACCTCGATGACGGCGTCGCGCGGGGCGCGCAGCGCGGTGTGCAGTACGGCACGCTGCTCGGTGACGTTGATCTTCTCGCCGCGGAACATGGCGTCCCGCAGCCCGAACACGTCGGTCACGGTGGCGAGTTCCTGGAGCAGGGCGAGGGTCTCGTCCGTGATCAGGTGCTTGGAGTAGTCGATGCGCAGATCGCCGGCCCGCACGGTGTAACGCTCCGCGCGACCGGGGTCGGCGGCGAACAGGTCACGCAGCTGCGAGTACTGCAGCTCCCCTGCACGGTGGTGCTCAAGGGCCGTCCACTCCGGGCGGTGCGTGAGCTTGGGCGAGTCAGACATGACGGGGGTTCTCCTTGGTGCCGTCCCCGCGCAGGGCGACGGCGTACATCTCGTCCGCGTCGAGGCGGCGCAGCTCCTCTGCGATCAACTCGGAGGTGCTGCGCACCTTCAGGGCCAGGGTGCGCGAGGGCTGGCCCGGCAGGGACAGGGTGGCCAGTGGACCGTCGGGGCGGTCGATCACGATGTCGCCGCTCTCGGTGCCGAGCCGTACGGCTGTCACGACCGGCCCGGCGGTCACGATGCGCTCGACCGGGACCTCGAGCCGGGCCTCCAGCCAGCGGGCCAGCAACTCGGCACTCGGGTTCTCGGCCTCGCTCTCCACGGCGGCCGACACGACCTTCTTGCGGGCCTGGTCCAGCGCCGCGGCCAGCATCGAGCGCCACGGCGTCAGCCGGGTCCACGCCAGGTCGGTGTCGCCGGGCGCGTACGAGGAGACGCGGGCCTGCAGGGCGACGAGTGGAGCCTCGACGGCGTACATGTCGGTGATCCGCCGCTGTGCCAGGGCACCCAACGAGTCCTTGGCCGGGACGTCGGGCGCGTCCACCGGCCACCAGACGACGACCGGCGCGTCCGGCAGCAGCAGCGGCAGGACCACCGAGTCGGCGTGGTCGGAGACCTCACCGTAGGTCCGCAGGACGACCGTCTCGCCGGTGCCCGCGTCCGAGCCGACCCGCACCTCCGCGTCCAGGCGGGAGTTCGTGCGGTCGCGCGGGCTGCGTGCGACGCGTTTGATGACGACCAGGGTGCGCGAGGGGTGCTCACGCGAGGCCTCCTCGGCTGCCTTGATCGAGTCGTACGCGTTCTCCTCGTCGGTCACGATGACCATCGTGAGGACCATGCCCACGGCGGGAGTGCCGATGGCACGACGCCCCTGCACGAGCGCCTTGTTGATCTTGCTTGCCGTGGTGTCGGTCAGATCGATCTTCATGGCCTGCGCCAGCTCCGTCCGTCTCGTGCGAGCATCTCGTGGGCTTCTTCGGGACCCCAGCTGCCCGAGGCATACGGCGCGGGCTTGCCGTGCGCGTCCCAGTACCCCTCGATCGGGTCGAGGATCTTCCAGGACTCTTCCACCTCCTGGTGACGGGGAAAGAGATTGGCGTCGCCGAGCAGGACGTCCAGGATGAGGCGTTCGTACGCCTCCGGGCTGGACTCGGTGAAGGATTCGCCGTACGCGAAGTCCATCGTGACGTCCCGGATCTCCATCGACGTACCCGGCACCTTCGATCCGAAGCGCACCGTCATGCCCTCGTCGGGCTGGACACGGATGACGATCGCGTTCGCGCCGAGCTCCTCGGTGGCGGTCGAGTCGAAGGGGGAATGGGGCGCGCGCTGGAAGACGACCGCGATCTCGGTGACGCGGCGGCCGAGGCGCTTTCCGGTACGCAGATAGAAGGGGACGCCCGCCCAGCGGCGGTTGTCGACCTCCAGCTTGACGGCCGCGTAGGTATCGGTCGTCGACCTGGGGTCGATGCCGTCCTCCTGCAGATAGCCGCGCACCTTCTCGCCGCCCTGCCAGCTCGCCGCGTACTGCCCGCGCACGGTGTGCTCGCCCAGGTTCTCCGGCAGCTTCACGGCCTTGAGGACCTTCAGCTTCTCGGTGAGCAGCGACTCCGCGTCGAAGGCAGCCGGCTCCTCCATGGCGGTCAGCGCCATGAGCTGGAGGAGGTGGTTCTGGATGACGTCACGGGCCGAGCCGATGCCGTCGTAATATCCGGCGCGGCCGCCGATGCCGATGTCCTCGGCCATCGTGATCTGCACGTGGTCGACGTAACTGCGGTTCCAGACGGGCTCGTACATCTGGTTGGCGAAGCGAAGCGCCAGGATGTTCTGGACCGTCTCCTTGCCGAGGTAGTGGTCGATACGGAACACCTGGTCCGGGTCGAACACCTCGTGCACGATCGCGTTCAGCTCGCGCGCGCTGGCCAGGTCGTGGCCGAACGGCTTCTCGATGACCGCACGCCGCCAGGAACCCTCCGGCGCGTCCGCGAGACCGTGCTTCTTGAGCTGCTGGACGACCTTCGGGAAGAACTTCGGCGGTACGGAGAGGTAGAAGGCGTAGTTGCCACTGGTGCCCCGAGACGCGTCCAACTCATCGACTTCGGCGCGAAGTTGCTTGAACGCCGTGTCGTCGTCGAAGTCACCCGGGATGAACCGCATGCCCTCGGCCAACTGCTGCCAGACCTCCTCGCGGAACTCCGTGCGGGAGTGCTCGCGCACCGAGTCGTGCACCACCTGCGCGAAGTCCTGGTCCTCCCACTCGCGCCGGGCGAATCCGAGGAGCGAGAAACCCGGCGGGAGCAGGCCCCGGTTGGCGAGGTCGTAGACGGCGGGCATCAGCTTCTTGCGGGAGAGGTCGCCGGTGACGCCGAAGATGACGAGGCCGGAGGGGCCCGCGATTCGAGGGAGGCGGCGGTCGCGGGGGTCGCGGAGCGGGTTACTCCAGTCGAGGGCCGGGACGGTGGCGCTCCTGTCGGCCGTCGCGTCGCCGGATCCGGCGGTCATGCCGCCCGCTTCCACGGCCGCGTCACCAGATCCCTCCGCCGCGGTGTGCGCATCCTGCGCGGCACCGTCGGGAAGCGTCTCGCGCTCGTTCACTCCCCCTCAACTCCCTTGCTGCTCAGCGAGATTGCAACCACGCCCAACAGGTCTTCCCAGGCTGCCTCGAACTTCGACACGCCCTCCTCCTCCAACTGCTTCACGACCTCGTCGTACGAGATCCCGAGCCGCTCGACGGCTGCAAGATCGGCGCGGTCCTGGGCGTAGCCGCCGGTCACCGCGTCGCCGTGGACGTCGCCGTGGTCGGCTGTGGCGTCGAGGGTCGCCTGCGGCATGGTGTTGACCGTGCCGGGCGCGACCAGCTCGTCGACGTACAGGGTGTCCTTGTACGCGGGGTCCTTGACGCCCGTCGACGCCCACAGGGGGCGCTGCTTGTTGGCACTCGCGGTGGCGAGGGCCGTCCAGCGGCCGGCGGCGAAGACGTCCTCGTACGCCTCGTACGCGAGACGGGCGTTGGCGAGTGCGGCCTTGCCCTTGAGCGCGAGCGCCTCGTCCGTGCCGACCTTCGCGAGGCGCTTGTCGATCTCGCTGTCGACGCGGGAGACGAAGAACGAGGCGACCGAGTGGATGGTGGACAGGTCGATGCCCGCTGCCTGCGCCTTCTCCAGGCCCGCCAGGTACGCGTCCATGACCTCGCGGTAGCGCTCCAGCGAGAAGATCAGCGTGACGTTGACGCTGATGCCGAGGCCGATGACCTCGGTGATCGCCGGGAGTCCGGCCTGCGTCGCCGGGATCTTGATCATCACGTTCGGGCGGTCGACCAGCCATCCGAGCTGCTTGGCCTCGGCAACTGTCGCCGCGGTGTCGTGGGCGAGGCGCGGGTCGACCTCGATGGAGACCCGGCCGTCGCGGCCGCCGGTCGCGTCGTACACGGGCCGCAGGATGTCGGCTGCGGCGCGGACGTCGGCGGTGGTCATCATGCGGACGGCCTCGTCGACCGTGACGCCGCGCACGGCGAGGTCGGCCAGCTGCTCCTCGTAACCCTCTCCGGAGCCGATGGCTGCCTGGAAGATCGAGGGGTTGGTGGTGACGCCCACCACGTGCTTCCGCTCGATGAGTTCGGCGAGGTTGCCGGATGCGATCCGCTCGCGGGACAGATCGTCCAGCCAGATGGAAACGCCTTCCTCGGAAAGGGCCTTGAGGGGTTCGGCAGTATTGCTCATAGTGATCATCTTCTTTCTGGCGGTCTGATCAACCACGCGCTGCGGCGAGAGATTCCCGCGCGGCGGAGGCGACGTTCTCGGCGGTGAAGCCGTACTCGGCGAACAGGGTCCTGGCGTCGGCGGAGGCGCCGAAGTGCTCGATGGAGACGATGCGTCCGGCGTCACCGACGTACCGGTACCAGGTCAGGCCGATCCCCGCCTCGACGGCCACGCGGGCCTTCACGGACGCCGGAAGCACGCTCGCGCGGTACTCCGCGGACTGCTCCTCGAACCACTCGACGGACGGCATCGACACGACACGCGTACCGACCCCCTCGGCCTCGAGCAGTTCACGCGCCGCGACGGCGAGCTGCACCTCGGAGCCGGTGGCGATGAGGATGACGTCAGGGGTCTCGGCGGAGGAGTCACGCAGGACGTAACCGCCCTTCACCGCCTCGGGGTTCGCCTCGTACGTCGGTACACCCTGGCGCGTGAGCGCGAGGCCGTGCGGAGCCGGGTTCGTGGCGTGCCGCTTGAGGATCTCGGCCCAGGCGAGCGCGGTCTCGTTGGCGTCGGCCGGGCGGACGATGTTCAGGCCGGGGATGGCGCGCAGCGAGGCCAGGTGCTCGACCGGCTGGTGGGTCGGGCCGTCCTCGCCGAGGCCGATGGAGTCGTGGGTCCAGACGTACGTGACCGGGAGCTGCATCAGCGCGGACAGGCGCACGGCGTTGCGCATGTAGTCGGAGAAGACCAGGAAGGTGCCGCCGTAGATGCGGGTGTTGCCGTGCAGCGCGATGCCGTTCATCTCGGCGGCCATCGAGTGCTCGCGGATACCGAAGTGGACCGTGCGGCCGTACGGGTCGGCCTCCGGCAACGGGTTGCCCTTCGGCAGGAAGGAGCTGGTCTTGTCGATCGTCGTGTTGTTCGAACCGGCGAGGTCGGCGGAGCCGCCCCACAGCTCGGGGATCACACCGCCGAGCGCCTGCAGCACCTTGCCGGACGCGGCACGGGTCGCGACGGATGTGCCCGCCTCGAACTGCGGCAGAGCGGCCTCCCAGCCCTCGGGCAGCTGACCGGCGACGACGCGGTCCAACAGCTTGGCGTACTCGGGGCCGGCGGTGCGCCACTCGGCGATCTGCTTGTCCCAGGCAGCATGCGCCTCGGCGCCGCGGTCGAGGGCCTCGCGAGCATGGGCCAGTACCTCGGGCTCCACCTGGAAGGTCTGCTCCGGGTCGAAGCCCAGGACCCGCTTGGTGGCCGCGATCTCCTCGGCGCCGAGCGCCGAACCGTGCGAAGCCTCGGTGTTCTGCGCGTTGGGGGCGGGCCAGGCAATGATCGTGCGCATCGCGATGATCGAGGGGCGCCCGGTCTCGGCGCGGGCGGCGGTCAGCGCCCCGTACAGCGCTCGGACGTCGATGTCGCCGTCGGCCGAGGGCTCGATCCGCTGGACGTGCCAGCCGTACGCCTCGTACCGCTTCAGGACGTCCTCGGAGAAGGCGGTTGCCGTGTCGCCCTCGATGGAGATGTGGTTGTCGTCGTAGACGAAGACGAGGTTGCCGAGCTTCTGGTGACCCGCAAGGGACGAGGCCTCGGCGGAGATGCCCTCCTCCAGGTCGCCGTCCGAAACGATCGCCCAGATGGTGTGGTCGAAGGGGGACTCGCCCTCCTGCGCCTCGGGGTCGAACAGGCCGCGCTCGTAGCGGGCGGCCATCGCCATGCCCACGGCGTTCGCGACACCCTGGCCGAGCGGACCGGTGGTCGTCTCGACGCCCGCGGTGTGCCCGTACTCAGGGTGACCGGGCGTCTTCGAACCGTGCGTACGGAACGCCTTCAGATCGTCCAGCTCCAGCTCGTACCCGGAGAGGAACAGCTGGGTGTACAGGGTCAGCGAGGTGTGGCCCGGGGAGAGGACGAAGCGGTCGCGGCCGGTCCACTCCGGGTCTGCCGGGTCGTGCCGCATCACCTTCTGAAAGAGGGTGTACGCGGCCGGCGCCAGGCTCATCGCGGTGCCCGGATGGCCGTTTCCGACCTGCTGTACGGCATCGGCCGCCAGAAGGCGGGCGGTGTCGACGGCACGCCGGTCGAGTTCGGTCCACTCGAATCCGTCAGGGAAGCTGTCGGGTATCTGCGTGCTCATCTTCAAGAAGTCCTCGATAGGGCCGGGAAACTGCTCTGATGCGTTCAAACTTAAAAGTATGACTTTTGCCGGGGAAGGTGTCCCTGTGTCAGCCTTCGGTGAAAGTGGGACAGCGAGTGCCGCACCGAGCCGACGCGAGAGGGACATGGCAGACAGAACAGACCAAGAGGGCGGAGGGATCAAGACCTTTCCCTTCCCCACGAACCTGAGCGTCTGCGGCGTAGGTATGCAGGTCGGACCCATGGAACCCGGCCGGACCTGGCACGCGGACGCGCCTCTGGAGCGCGTGCACCGCGTCGACTTCCACGTGGTGATGCTGTTCCACGGCGGCCCCGTCAGACACATGATCGACTTCGCCGAGTACGAGGCCTCCGCCGGCGATCTCCTGTGGATCCGCCCGGGCCAGGTGCACCGCTTCTCCCCCACGGCCGGGTACCGCGGGACCGTCCTGACCATGCAGCCCGGCTTCCTGCCCCGAGCGACCGTCGAGGCGACGGGCCTCTACCGCTATGACCAGCCCCCGCTGCTGCGCCCCGACGCGGATCAGCTGGCCGCCCTCGAACACTCCCTCGCCCAGCTGGAGCGCGAGTACATCGACACGACCACACTGCCGCTGAGCCTCCACACCGCGGTGCTCCGGCACTCCCTGACCGCGTTCCTGCTCCGCCTGGCCCACCTCGCGGTGAGCTCCGCCGAGACGGCACGCGAGCAGACCGACACCACCTTCACCCGCTTCCGGGACGCGGTCGAGAAGGGCTTCGCCACCAACCACAGCGTCAGCGCGTACGCGGACGCCCTCGGCTACTCCCGCCGCACCCTGGTCCGCGCGGTGCGCGCGGCCACCGGCAAGACCCCCAAGGGCTTCATCGACAAACGCGTCGTCCTCGAGGCCAGACGCCTACTGGCCCACACGGACATGCCGATCGGCCGCATCGGCGCCTCGGTGGGCTTCCCCGACGCAGCCAACTTCTCGAAGTTCTTCCATCAGCACACCGGGACGACTCCAGTGGCGTTCCGGGCAGAACTTCGCTGTGCAGGCGTCACGCCGTCGCGGAAAGCCAGGGCGTCGGCGGCCGATTCACCGGCCTGATAACCCTGTACGCCGGCCGCCTCCACCGACCCCGGCCGGGCCGGCGACGGGCTCGAACTCGCCCAGCAGCTGCTGTCCGGGCCCGACCTGCGCGGCGATGCGCGCAGCCCAAGCCGCCAACCGGGCGAGGCGTTAGGCTCATTTTGTAGACACGCGTTGCGGCCTACGGAGGCGGCCAGGAGCCAGAACGTCGAGTACCCGACGCCGTCGCGGGCCAAGGGCGAGAGGCTGCGAGGGAACATGGATCCGGCTGAGGCCAAGTACCCCGCCACGTAACGCACCCAGCCGTCCCAGGCGGAAGGTGAGCGCCTGGCGGAACATAACCGGGAGCTGACAGAGGCGGCGACCGTACGGTGGGGCTCCTTGCCGGTCCGCTCTGCAAGGGGCTCCATGCGCCGCCCCGTCTCCCGGCTCCGCCGCGGCCGAACCCCGTGAAACCAGCGGCCCCAGAAAGGGGCGCTGCACTGCGCGACCGTCATCGGCACCATGCCGCCCACGTGCTGCACACCGGGGGCCGGCCGGACTGGCGGCCACGACCGGCAGGGCCGCCGTTCGCCAGGACGCTTCCGAGGCACTCGGGACGAGCCCCGGTTGTCCACTTCACGCGTCCGTACTCGAAGGAGGTGCGTCCGGTATGGATTCAGAACGTGCCGACCGTTTGGTGTCGGCGCTTCGTGCCCGTGGCGTGATGGCCCATCTCGTAGAGGCGGGCGTCTACGAGTTCGGGATCCGGGTCGTCCTCGACGAGGGGATCGAGGCGCTGTGGGACGTCGACGGGGCCTCGGGGCTCGACGCGGAGATCGTCAGCGACGGAGTACTCATCGGCTTCGTACCTCATGTGTCCGGTTCAGAGAGCTTCACCGAAGAGCAGCTCGTGGAGAGCATCGCGACGACGCAGTACTCGGCGGAAGGGCTCCGCCCGCCCAGCGACACGCCCGCACCGACCGCGCCCCCGACCGGCGAAACTGCACCGTCGCCCGGTCCTGCGGCCACCCCGCCGGTCGCCCGCTACCAGCGCCGGGCACACTGGATCCGGCGAGGCGACAAGGACGGTCCCCGGCGCTGACCAAGCACCCGGCGCATCGCCCGACGCGCCCGCCTGCGACGCGACTGGCCGCCGTCTCGTCACAGCGGAGCTGGCACCTCTTCGCCCGACGGCAGGGCGGGGTGGCGAGAGGAGATCAGACCCGGCTGGTCGCGCACGACGCGACCCGTCCCCGATTCGGCCCTTCCCGGGTCGTGCCCGAGCAGGTGGCGGGTGACGATGGCCGGTGACAGCGCTGCGGGACGGGTTCGGCGGGCGACATGAAGCATGGTGAGGGGCAGGACGCCGGGATCGCCGGCCGGCTGGACCGCAGGCTCTTCCTCGCTGCCGCAGCGGGCGGGGCGGTGGCCGGCGGCGTGGCAGTGACCGGTTGCCACTCGTCCGCCGCCGGGGGGACCGGCACCGGCTCCACCCGCCCCACCGAGGAACGGGACAGGGCTCGGGCCGCAGACTCCGACTGGCGTATCCGTTCGGTGGGACCGCCCGGGGCCGTCGAAGGCTATGCCGACAAGGTGAGCGTGGTGCCGGGTGAGGAGTTCGGCATGTACGTCTCCACCACCGCCCCCGCGTTCCGAGTCTCGGCCTACCGCGTCGGCTGGTACGACGGGGCGCAGGCGCGACTGGTCTGGCGTTCGCACCGTGTTTCCGGGTCGGTCCAGGCCCGCCCCCGGCTGCTCCGGGTCACCCGGACCGTACGGGCAGACTGGCGACGCACTCTCCGTGTCCGTACCAGCGGCTGGCCGGAGGGCGCGTATCTGCTCCGGCTGGACTCGGACAACGGCCACCAGCGCTATGTGCCACTGATCGTCCGCTCGGCGAGCGCGGCGGGCAGAATCGTGCTGATGCACGCCGTAGCAACATGGCAGGCGTACAACACGTGGGGCGGCTACAGCCTCTACCAGGGCGAGAACGGTGCATACAGCACGCGGTCGCTCGCTGTCAGTTTCGACCGTCCCTACGACGGCAATGGCGCCGAGAAGTTCATGATTTACGAACGGGCGGCGGTGGTCCTGGCGGAGAGGCTGGGCATCCCGCTCGCCTACACCACGGGCGCGGACATCCATCGCGACCCCGGCATTCTCGAAAACGCCGCCGGAGCTCTCTCACTGGGACATGACGAGTACTGGACACCGCAGCAACGGGCTCACGTGACCCGGGCGCGCGACGCGGGCACCAACGTGGCCTTCCTCGGCGCCAACGCCTGCTTCCGCAGGGTCAGGCTGGAGCCGGACGCCACCGGCGCCGACCGCGCTGTCGTCTGTTACAAGACCGACTACCGGAACGACCCGTACCTCGCCGACCACCCGGACATGCCGACCAACGACTTCCGCCTGCCGCCCGGCGCCTCCCCCGAGTCGTCCCTGACCGGCGTCCTCTACGAGGGCTACCCGGTGGACGCCCCGTATGTCGTCCACCGGAGCGACCACTGGCTCTTCGAGGGGACGGGCGTGAAGCCAGGAGACTCCTTCGACCACTTGGTCGGGGTGGAGTACGACCGGGTCACTCCGGACATGCCCACCCCGGCGCCGCTCGAGATCATCGCCCATTCCCCTCTCGTTTGCGAGGGCAGACACAGTCACTCCGACTCCGCCTACTACACCGTGCCGAGCGGAGCGGGCGTCTTCGCCTCCGGGACGATGCGGTGGGTCGAGGCTCTGATGGCGGGGACCCGTGAGAACGGACGCAACCACGGCATGGACGCCCGTACGGGAGCTTTCGTCACCCGCGCGACGGAGAATCTGCTCCACGCGTTCGCGGCGGGCCCGTGCGGCCGGAGCAGGCCGAAGCCCAGGGACAATGTGAGGGACGTATACGCGTCCGCACCACGCTGACGTCATGATCGATCTCCCAGGTCACCGGCTCGCCCTGGCTCAGTGCGAGGACGTCACCATCGGATTGAACAGTGCGGCCTCGTCGTTGGCCACCCGCTACGACAGCTTCGCCGGCATGTCCTCACCGAGCGATCCTGTCGCGCGCATCCCGTGAGTGGTCGAGTCGTCGCGGGATGCCGGGCGGCCAATCGTTCCAAGCCACTACTGGGCTCTGCGCGCTGCCCCGACATGCGGTGGGACCGCTCAGCCCCGGCGGCCGTTGTGCCAGGCCGCCCCGGGCTCGTCGTTGCTGTCGCGTCAGCTCTGGTCTCCGATCCTCGCGGTCCTGCTGACCCACTGGGACAGGGTGAGCTGTGTGGGTGCCACATGGCGGCGTTCGGCCTTGCCCTCTCGGGACGTCCCCTGGTATCGGCCGGTCCTGTCAGCCAGGGCGTCGCGGAGCAGGGACAGGTGCACGGGCAGGGCTGCACGGAAGTCGTCCCCGTCCCGGCACGGAGGGCAGGTTGCCGGTCGTTCACTGATCGTGCGGTGCTTCTCGGATGCCGTGAGCATGGGAGGGGTCCTTCCTGTGCTGGGGTGTCGCCCTACACGGTCGTCGCGGCCGCGTAGGGCGTGGTGAGCCGGGCCCAGTCGGTCGGCAGCAGAGCTGCCGGACCGGGCGGGACGAGATGGATGCCCACCGGGGCTGCAATGGTTCCGGCGGAACTGCGGATGATGGCGTCGAGTGCGACGCTGAGCAGTCCGGCGGTGGTGAGGTGGAGGACGGTACCGAAGATCACACGGGTGATGCTGGGACTGGAGAGTGTGTGATCAGGTGATGTGAGGACGGGACCGCCCGGCCACCGAAGAGAGCGGCGACGCAGGCCGCGGTCAAGGATGCGAGCACGCAGTGTGATCGGCGCGCGGTGTGCGGCTTGATCGGTTCGGCGTTGTATCGCTTGGTCGGGCAGTGGGCTTCGATCATGGCGAAACCTCCGTTCGCCTTCTCACCTTCGCCCAGGAACGGCCCCTCGCGCGTCGTCCCCCCGCAGCGATTCCCGGCTACCACGGCTGCGGTATCCGCCACACCTGCCTACGACTGGGACGACATGCACATACCGCGCCGACGATTACTCGGACGCCTGTGAAGGCCCAGATTCCGTTGCTGGACTGACCAGGCCGCACTGATAGGCGATGACGACGAGCTGGGCCCGGTCACGAGCCGCCAGCTTGGTCATGGCCCGGTTGACGTGGGTCTTGGCAGTCAGTGGACTGACGAACAAATGTTCTGCAATCTCGTCGTTCGACAGCCCCAGTGCCGCCAGCCCCACGACATCGCGTTCCCGCCGTGTCAGGCACTCCAGCCGCTCGTGCACGCCCGCCGGGCACGGGTCCGGCTGCGCAAGAAAGCGCTTGATCAGTGCACGCGTCGCTGACGGGGACAGCAGTGCCTCGCCGGCGGCGATCGTGCGGACGGCGTCGAGAAGCTCCTCGGGCCGGGCCCCCTTGCCGAGAAAGCCGCTCGCACCGGCGCGCAGAGCCTCGGCGACGTGCTCGTCGTCCTCGAAGGTGGTCAGGATGAGCACCTTCACCGCCGAGAGGTCCTCGGACTCACTGATGAGCCGTGTGGCGTCGAGGCCGTCCATCTCCGGCATGCGGATATCCATCAGGACCACATGCGGACGCTCTGCACGCGCCAGTTCCAGTGCTTCCTGCCCATTGGACGCCTCCCCCACCGTCTCCATGTCGTCCGTGGAGTCGAACAGCATCCTGAAGGTACCCCGCAGCAGGGCCTGGTCATCCGCAAGCAGTACGCGAATCGTCATGCCCGTCTCTCCTCGGTGGTTTGCCCATTGCCAGGCCGGGACGCAGCGGCAGTTCAGCCGTCACGGTGAAGCCGCCCTCCGGACGCTCTCCCGCGTACAGCCAACCCCCGACCGTGGAAGCGCGCTCACGCATTCCGATCAGCCCGTGGCCCGTCCCCGGAGGGGCATGGTTCCCTCCGGCCCGTCCGTCGTCCTCAACGGTGATCGTCAGCCGCTCAGGGCGGTAGTGCAGGAACAACCGGGCATGGTCGGCGCCGGCATGCTTGTGCACGTTGGTCAGAGCCTCCTGCACGATGCGGTACGCGGCCAGGTCGACCGTCGGCGCCAGCGGTTCGGCGATGCCCCGCCGGGTGTGGCTCACGGTCAGGCCGGCGCGTTCGAACGACGCCAGAAGCGCCGGTACGCGCGCAAGGCCCGGCATGGGATCACGCGGCGCCACCGGATCGCCGGACTGCCGCAGCAGCCCTACGGTCACCCGTAGTTCGTCCAGCGCGGACCGGCTGGTGTCCCGGATGTCCTCCAAAGCGGCCAGGATCTGTTCCGGCCGCCGTTCCACCAGATGGACGGCCACGCCTGCCTGAGCGTTGATCAAGGCGATGTGGTGCGCGACGATGTCGTGCAGCTCGCGCGCGATCCGCACCCGCTCGGCCGCCACCCGCTGCTGCGCCTCCTGCTCACGCGTGCGCTCCGCGTGTTCCGCGCGCTCCTCCACGGCCGCCACATAGGCGCGACGTGAGCGCACCCCGTCCCCGACAGCAGCCGGCAGCGCCGTCCACGCCAGCATCGCCGCGTTGTCGGGGGCCAACCATGAGTGCGGGTCGCACAGCACGGCGGCGCCCACCAGTACGACGGCCGAAAATGATGCTGCGGCCCAGGTCGCACGCCGGTCGGTCAGCGCGGCCACGTTGTAGACCGACACCAGGACCGGGCTGATCACCACCGGGCTCTCCCGAATCCCGATTACCTGAAAGGCCACCCCGCAGGCAACTGCGACGGCCAGTACGCCGAAAGGGTAACGACGCCGCCACACCAACGCAGCGCAACTGACACCCGCCAGCACCACGACAGGCCACCGCAGGGAGAACTGGTGCCCGTGCCGTACGACCGAGGCAGCCGCGACCGACAGCACGAACAGCAGCGCCACGCCCAGTGCCTCCACCACACCGATGCGGGGCCGCGCCCCCCGTTTCAAACCGCTGATCACCGCCATGTCACCACGGTAGGGTCGACGGCTTGATCGGGCATCGTCTGGCGTGACAGGGGTGCCTCGACCGTCGCGTCCGCCCGTTCGCGGAGCTTTGGGCGGCGAACCGCAAATCCACGGTGTGCTGTACGACCTGTGGCTCCATTGCGTCAAGAATGAACCGGCCCGCGTCGGTTCCGCCGCCAGAGCGGCGGGGCGCTTCGCTCCAGCGGTGCCGTGCCCCGCCCTTCCAGTGCGACTTTGCATGATCATGCGAGATTATGCATACTCTTCCTATGTCTAAGGTCCTCACCTCCCTTCCCGCCGGCGAGCGCGTCGGCATCGCCTTCTCGGGCGGCCTCGACACCTCGGTCGCGGTCGCGTGGATGCGCGACAAGGGCGCCATCCCATGCACCTACACCGCCGACATCGGCCAGTACGACGAGCCCGACATCGCCTCGGTGCCCGGCCGCGCGAAGACCTACGGTGCCGAGATCGCGCGCCTGGTCGACTGCCGCGCGGCGCTGGTCGAAGAGGGTCTGGCCGCGCTCACCTGCGGGGCGTTCCACATCCGCTCGGGCGGGCGTGCCTACTTCAACACCACGCCGCTCGGCCGCGCCGTCACGGGCACCCTCCTGGTCCGGGCGATGCTCGAGGACAACGTACAGATCTGGGGCGACGGCTCGACCTTCAAGGGCAACGACATCGAGCGGTTCTACCGGTACGGCCTGCTCGCCAACCCGCACCTGCGCATCTACAAGCCGTGGCTCGACGCGGACTTCGTGACCGAGCTCGGCGGCCGCAAGGAAATGTCGGAGTGGCTGCTCGCCCACGACCTCCCGTACCGCGACAGCACCGAGAAGGCCTACTCCACCGACGCCAACATCTGGGGCGCCACGCACGAGGCCAAGACCCTGGAGCACCTCGACACCGGCGTCGAGACCGTGGAGCCGATCATGGGTGTGCGGTTCTGGGACCCCTCGGTCGAGATCGCCACCGAGGACGTGACGATCGGCTTCGACCAGGGCCGCCCGGTGACGATCGACGGCAAGGAGTTCGGCTCCCCCGTCGACCTGGTGATGGAGGCGAATGCCATCGGCGGCCGCCACGGCATGGGCATGTCCGACCAGATCGAGAACCGGATCATCGAGGCCAAGAGCCGCGGCATCTACGAGGCGCCCGGCATGGCCCTGCTGCACGCGGCGTACGAGCGTCTGGTCAACGCGATCCACAACGAGGACACCCTCGCCCAGTACCACAACGAGGGACGGCGCCTCGGCCGGCTGATGTACGAGGGCCGCTGGCTGGACCCGCAGGCGCTGATGGTGCGCGAGTCGCTGCAGCGCTGGGTCGGCGCGGCCGTCACCGGCGAGGTGACGTTGCGGCTGCGGCGCGGCGAGGACTACTCGGTCCTCGACACCACAGGCCCGGCGTTCAGCTACCACCCGGACAAGCTGTCCATGGAGCGCACCGAGGACTCGGCGTTCGGCCCGGTGGACCGGATCGGCCAGCTGACCATGCGCAACCTCGACATCGCCGACTCGCGCGCCAAGCTGGAGCAGTACGCCGGGCTTGGCCTGATCGGCACCGCCAATCCCGCCATCGGTGCCGCCCAGGCGGCCGCGACCGGCCTGATCGGCACCATGCCGGAGGGCGGCGCCGAGGCCATCGCCTCCCGCGGCGAGGTCTCCGGTGACGACGAGATGCTGGACCGCGCCGCGATGGAGTTCGGCACGGACTGACCAGCCCCGTCGAGCGGAGGGCTCGGCACCCCCGAGGGGGATGCACCACCGGAAAAGGCCGGCTCGGCGCCAACGGCGCCGAGCCGGCCTTTTCCGTCACCCGGGGCCGGTGGTCAGGAGGAGTCGGAGGTGCCGTCGCACCATTTCTCGTTCCGGACTTGCCAGTTGCCGTGAAACCGCCCAACGCGTATGGCCGAGCATGCCCCGGGAGCGAGGCCGCCGCTCTGCGCGATCGCGCTCAGGACCAGCAGGCGCCCGGGGTCGAGGTCCATGCGCGCCGCCCTCCTCTGCGTCAGGGGAAAACGTGCCACGGACCGTATCGACGCACTGCCCGCGCCGCTGTCACTACATGCGGCGCGGGCGGCGAATCTGCATCACAATTCCATCCGGTACCGGGCACAACAAGCAATCGCCCTGCTGCGACACGGCGCTCACAGCCTCGACGCCGACTTCGATGTCCGTGCTGTGTCTCTCGCCGCGCATCGGATCGGGGACGAGGTCCCGGCATGACCGTACGGGACCGCCCTCACATCAGTGCGTGACGATTCCGGCGACAAGGTTGATGGTGGTGGCCAGGATGCTGGCGCCGAAGACATAGGACAGCAGGCAGTGCCGGAGGGCGACCGCGCGAATCGTGGAACTGGAGACGTCGGTGTCGGATACCTGATAGGTCATTCCGAGGTTGTAACTGAAGTAGAGGAAGTCGCTGTACCGCGGCGGGTCGTTGGAATTGAAGTCGATCCCGCCTTCGGGTGTCAGGTAGTAAAGGAACGCGTAGCGGGCGGCGTACATCAGGTGGAGTGCCGCCCAGGCCATGAACACGCCACAGAGTGCCGTCGCGGCCGCGGCGTGGCTCAGCTCCGAGTCGCCGACCAGAAGCAGCGCCACGATGCCAACCAGTCCGCACAGGGCGGCCGCAACGACGACGAGTTCCTCGGTGACGGGCCGGAACTCCTCGCGTCGGACGTTGCGATGGGTGGTGGCGGCGTCCATGGGCCACAGGACCATCCACCCTGCCACGACGAAGATCGTCTCCGCCGCGGCGATTCCGGCGAGAATTCCAAGCGGTGTGTTGGTCAGTACACCGACGACCGCGCCGGTCACCGCTCCGACGACCGCCGAGCCGGCCAGTCGAGGAACGGCGGAAAGCGCCAACCAGTGGTTCATGGGCCTCAAGTGCGACCGCCTCGATAGCTCGGTGAAGGGTCTCAGGCCGGTCGCGCGACTCGGCGGGCAGACTCAGCACCGGCAGTCGTCGGGGGAACGGAACGCCACCGAGCGAGGTCGGAGCCAGTCCCTGGAGCCCCTCCCACACGGTGGCCTCACCGCCGGGGGCGACCATGGCCACCAGGAACACAGCCGTCGTCGAGGGCGGCTGTGACGACGGGCTGGGCCACAACCATGCGACTCCCGTCGAACAATGAGGCGCAAAGCAAATAAATAGGACAGCGTCAGAGTATCCGCGTGTGAACCAGGGTGCAGCCCGACAGCACGGCGACGCATCTCTGCGGAGGATCCCCCCAGGCCGCACCACGCCTCACCGGACCGGGATTCAGGCGTGCGGAACAACGCGCTCCGCCACAGGTGCGGCAGCGGCCGCGAGAGCCGGATGGCGTGCATTGATCAACAGGCATAGTCTGCCCGGAAGTGCCACTTTGTCACGTTGCAGCCCGAATGGTGGAAGGGTTGAGAGTCTTGATCGCCCATAATGACGAGCAGGAACCCCTGGAGCCCGGAGTGGGGTCCGCCCCCGAGGGGGATCCGGAGTTTCACCCCTACCACCACCCTGCTGCAGGCTGGGGCGCAGCCAAGAGCGTGAGCCGTTTCCTGGTGCGCGAGGGCGCGCTGGTGAACGGCCCTCGGGCAATCATGCGGATGAACCATGAGAACACCGGGTTCGACTGCCCCGGATGCGCGTGGCCGGACGACACCAAGGGGCTGCACCTGGACATCTGCGAGAACGGAATCAAGCACGTCACCTGGGAGATGACCCGCAAGCGGGTCGGACGCGAGTTCTTCGCCGCCCACTCGGTGACCGAGCTGTCCGGGTGGAGCGACTACGACCTCGAGAACCAGGGCCGGTTGACCGAACCGATGGTCTACGACGCCGATTCGGACCACTACGTGCCGATCAGCTGGAAGGACGCGTTCGAGGTGACCGGCCGTGCCCTGCGCGGACTGGACAACCCAAATCAGGCATCGTTCTACACCTCCGGCCGTCTCGGCAACGAGGCCACCTTCCTCTACCAGTTGATGGCCCGTGAACTGGGCACGAACAACCTGCCGGACTGCTCCAACATGTGTCACGAGGCCAGCGGTCGCGCTCTCCAGGCGTCCCTGGGCACCAGCAAGGGGACCGTCGACCTCAAGGACTGGGAGACCGCCGACGCGCTGTTCATCCTGGGAGTCAATGCCGCCTCCAACGCGCCCCGGATGCTCACCGCCCTCGCCGAGGCTTACCACCGCGGCGCCCAGATCGTGCACATCAATCCGCTGGTCGAAGCGGCCGCCACACGCACCATCGTCCCCCACGACTTCATGGACATGGCCCTCTTCAAGACGACCCGGACCAGCACCCTGAACCTGCAGCCGCGCATCGGCGGCGACATGGCTCTTCTGCGGGGCATGGCCAAGGCGATCCTGGAGCAGTCCGCAACCGACCCCAAGGCTCTGGACCGGGAGTTCATCGACCGCCATACCGCCGGCTTCGAGGAATACCGCGCACTGTGCGAGGCCACGCCGTGGGAGGAGATCGAGAACCAGTCCGGATTGAGCCGCGCCGAGATTCTCAAAGCGGCGCGCGTGTACGGCGAGGCCGACCGCAGCATCGTCAGCTGGTGCCTGGGCCTCACCCAGCACGAACACGGCGTCGACACCGTCCGGGAGATCGTCAACCTGCTTCTGCTCCGCGGCAATCTGGGGCGGGAAGGGGCAGGCCCCTCCCCCGTGCGAGGGCACAGCAACGTCCAGGGCAATCGCACCTGCGGCATCGATCACCGCCCCACGGACGAGTTCCTGGACCGCCTCGCCAACCGGGCCGACATGCGCGAACGCGCTATCGCAGACCTCGGCCCCGTCGACATCACGAGCACCGCGAAGGACGGCAGTCAGCGGTCCCTCAACGGCTACCTCGCCATCCCCTACGACATCCCCCGCGGCTGCGCAGCCGGCTACATGCCCGAGATGAACGTGCTGTGTGCGCTCAGCGACTACAGCGCCCAGAGCGACCAGCCGATCATGAAGCACGTCAAGGTCACCATCGGGCCCGCCGCCTGAGCAAGGAGCGCTCACAGGCGGAGTTCCGCGCAGCATCACCGCCACCGGACGAGCCGTTCCAGGAGAAGGTAGGCACGCTGCTCCGCGGCGGCAAGTTCGGTGGGGTCGATCTCCGCCGGCCAGAGCTCGCCCGCCGCGGCGTCGTCGGCCTCACGCAACTCCACCACGGCTGCCGCCAGGTTCGTCTGGACGATCGGGAACGACGGCACCGAGCAGTCGTCCAGCGCATGCTCCGCACGGTCGGACGCCTCCGTGCACGCGGCAAGTGCGCGCTCCGCTCGGACCGCGGCATGGTCATGGACCACCACAACCGCACGGCCCAACGCGATGGCGATCCCGAGAACGCTGCTCAGCGCCCGGTCCTGAACGAGGGCTCCGGCGGGTGAGGGAGCGGCCAGGTCTGTCAGCAGCAGCGCCAGCGGCGTGAGGAAGACGACGCCGAGACCGTAGTTGCGGGCCACGACGTACTCCAGCAGGAACTCCAGAAGAACGATCACGAGGACGAGCACCACGGGTTCGGGGCGCGCGGCCAGCACGCCGAGAGCGAGCATCAGTCCGGCGACCGTGCCCAAGGTGCGCTGCACGGCCCGCTGTGCCGCCGTACGGACGTTGATCGAGTGCAGCACCGCGGCGGCGGAGATCGCTGCCCAGTAGTTGTGTCCGAGGCCCAGCAGGAGGGCCGTCCCTCCCGCCAGCCCGGTGCCGAGGACCATCCGCAGGGCGGGAACGAGCAGGACCGACGCGTGACCGGGGCCGCCGTGGCCCTGCCCCGTCACCAGTTCCGAGGCGCGCAGTTCGGCAGCGCGCCGGGTGGCGGGATCGGCCGGAAACGGTTCGGGGCCGGCCACGGAGACCGTGCCGGCCTGGGCGACCACGGACAGGAGCGACAGCTCGGGCAGCAACTGCGGAACCCGCTGGCGCCGGCTCAGGAGCAGGCGAGCCTGGCGGCGCAGGTGCCGTGCCAGGCCGGTGGGTTCATCCGGTGGCCGGCGGGCGGAACCGATCAACAGCGACCAGGAGAGGTCGGTCAGGCGCACGCACGTGCCGCCCCGGCCGCCCCACTCCGCGGCTGTCGGAGGCATGACGCCGAGAGTCCGATACGCCTGTAGAACAGCAGCGGTCGCCCGGTGGCGAACGAGACCGCTTCCGTCCCCTGCGCCGGTTGCCTCCAACAGCTCTGCGAGCTCGCGCAGCGCTGCGGCCACGGCGAGACGCTGCGGGCGATCCGGGTGCACGAACCAGCCCGACACGGCCAGGACCCAGGCAACGGCCGCACCCGATGCGGCCAGGGCGGTCTGGGGGAGCATGTCGGCGGGGGCCGGCGAACCGTTGGCCGCCACGGCGAAGGAGAAGAGCAGCAGCACCGCGCCCAGCCCGCTCAGACGTGCCGCGTCACAGGCGAGCTTCGCAACACCGGCCACCATGGCCATGGCCGCGACCACCACGGCGGCGCCTGCTCCCCCGTCCCGTGGATGGGCCCACGCGGCGAGAGCCGAACCACAGCCCACACACGCTGTCATGGCCGCCGCGACCAACGCGAGGACGCGGGCACGACGCGCGTAGGGCAGGTTGCGACCGAACGTGGTGGTGAAGGAGCCCAGCATGGCGTAGACAGCCTGATCGGCCCGCCCGGCCAATGCCATTGGCAGCGCAGGCAGCGCCATGGCAAGCGCGGCACGCAGAGCGAAGGACAGGGCACCGTCCACGCTCTGCAGGGCGAGCGCGCCACGCGGGGAGAGCGCCCGCCGCACATGGGCTGCCGTACGCCGCCGACCGCTCCCGATCACCGCAGGGAGCGAAATATGCAAACGGTACATATCACCTGCTTCTGCTGTCCGGCGAGTCATCGATGACTGAATCCACTGGTGTGCCGAAGGTTCTGCACCGGTGGCACGCTGGTGGCCGAGCCAGGGCACACCGGCAACAGACCCTGGAGCCCTCGGGGGCGTTGAGACCGGTGCCGACCGCAGTCCCCCGACGGCCGGCAGCCAGGTCTTCGGCGACGAGGTCCTCAACCAACTCCGGCACCACTGCGAACTCGTCTCGATCAACGGCAACAGCTACCGGTCGTACAGGGTGTCAACGGACGAGCCGGACCATGGGACGCAGTCGTGACGTGAGGTCGGCCAGCAGCTGTTCGGCCTGTGGCAGTACGTGGGGTCCGAGGGAGGCGGTGCCGACGGCGACTGCCACTCCGGTCCAGGCCAGTGGGCCCAGCGGTGTGCACCCGAAGAAGTGGCTGACGACGGGTGTCTGGACCAGGGCGATGAGAACGGCGGCGGTGCCGAGGACTGTGGTCAGGACCAGCGTGCTGTGGCGGCGTCCGACGACGGTCTGCGTGAGCTGGGCTCCGACCACACCGCACAGGGCCATGGTGCTGGTGCGTCGTGCCGAGCCAGGAGTGAGGGTGCCGATGAGCCATGCGATGGCCGCACCGATACCGGTGATCAGGCCACGATGGCGGATCTGGCGTGTCAGCGGTAGCCCGAGGACGGCGAGGCCCACGGGTACGGTATCGGTTGCGGTGGGCTCACCGGCGGGTTCCGGGTCTTGAGGGGTAACCGCGACCGCCATCGCCGGGAACATGTCGGTGAGCAGGTTGACCAGCAGCAGCTGACGTGTCGACAGCGGCGACGTGCCGGACAGCAGTGTGCCCAGTACGGAGAAGCCGACCTCGCCGGCGTTCCCACCGAGCAGGATGCTGATCGCGTCGGCCACGCTGCGCCAAAGGGCTCGGCCTTCGCCGATGGCGTCGATGAGAACCGACAGTTCGTCGTTGGTGATCACGAGGTCCGCGGCATTGCGTGCGGCTGCCGATCCGCGCGCGGCGATACCGACCCCGACATCGGCAGCGCGGATGGCGGCGGCGTCGTTGGCGCCGTCGCCGACCATGCCGACGACGCAACCCGCCTCCCGGAGTGCCTCGACGACCTGGAGCTTCTGCTCGGGTGCGACGCGGGCCACGACGCCGCAGTCCCGGAGCAGGCGGGCCCGTCCCGCCCTGTCCAGTGAAGCCAACTCGTTACCGGTGACGACCGTGACATCAGGGGGCCAGCCCAGGGCGACTGCCACGGAGCGGGCGGTCTGTGGGTGGTCGCCGGTGAGCATGACGGGTCGTACGCCGACCTCTCCGAGACCGGCCACGAGCGGTGCGGAGCTGGCGCGGGGGGTGTCGGCGAGTGCCACGAACCCGATGAGCTCCAGCAGTTCGAGGGGCTTGTCCAGTGCCTCCGTCGCCTGGTCGTCCGTCGCGAGACGGCGCTGGGCGACGGCCAGGAGCCGCAGGCCCTGGCCGGCGAGGGAGTGTGCCTCTTCGACGGCTGCCGGATCCGTTTCCGGGCAGCAGGGCAGCACGACTTCCGGCGCGCCCTTGACGACCAGCATGTTCGCGCCGTCGGCGTCCCTTCCGGCGGCGGCGGCGTAGCCCCGGCTCGCCTCGAAGGGCTGGGCCCGCACGGTGGTCCACCCTGCCTCGGGCGGGGCTACTGCCAGGACCGCCTCGTCGGTGGCATGGGCGTGGACGCCCGGCTGCTCGGCAACGCGGGGGCAGGCCCTGGCGGCAATGCGCAGGATGTGTTCCGCCTCGACGGCGTCGGCCGGGTGCTCGACGCCTGTGCCGGCGATCAGGCGGACGACCCGCAACCGGTTCTCGGTGAGGGTCCCGGTCTTGTCGAAGCAGATGGTGTCCACGCGTCCGAGCGCTTCCAGGCTGCGTGGCGTGCGTACCAGGACGCCGAGCTTGCTCAGCCGCCGTGCCGCGGCCATCTGCGCGACGGTCGCCACGAGAGGCATGCCCTCGGGCACGGCGGCCACTGCGACTGCCAGTCCGCCCCGGAGGGCTGTGCGCACCGGGCGGCCGCGCAGCATGGACAGGCCGGCCACCGCGGCGCCCCCGACGAGGGTGAGGGGCAGCACCCGGCGGGTCAGCCGGTGCAGTCGTGCCTGAACCCCCGCCGAGGTGGGGACCCGGGCGGCGAGGGACGCCGCGCGGCCGGCTTCGGTCTGGTCACCCGTGCCCACCACCACTGCCCGGGCGTGGCCGGCCACCACCGTGGTGCCTTCGAACACCATGCAACTGCGGTCGGCGACGGACGCCTGCGGTACGGCGGCCACTTGTTTGCGGGTGGGCAGTGACTCGCCCGTCAGCGAGGACTCGTCCACCTCGAAGCCACTGACCTCCAGCAGCCGCGCGTCGGCCGGCACCACATCGTTGGTGCGCAGCTCGATCACCTCGCCGGGCTTCAGGCGCACGGCCTCGACGACGGATGCCTCCTCTGCTGACGGGTGAGCGAGTCGCCGGGCGGTTCGCCGCTGCCCGGTCACCAGTGCGGACAGCGCCTGCTCCGCGCGCAATCGCTGTACCCCGCCGACCAGGGCGTTCACCGCCACGGCGGCGATGACCAGGAATGCGTCCACCGCGGACCCCAGCAGTGCCTGCGCCGTGGCACCGACCACCAGGACCGGGGTGAACGGGTCGTCCAGTTCGGCCCACACGGCGCCGGCCAGACGTGCGCTCACCCGTGCAGGCGCGAAGGCCGGGTGCGTGGCAGCGGTGCCCGCGATGTGGCCGACCCGGGTCCGTACCACCGTCAGGGCGGTGGGCGCGGCGCGTGACGCCTTCGCCAGCCGGACCATGACCTGCTCGGGCTGCAGGGCGTGCCAGGGCACCCGCGGCCTGGGATGGGGGGTCGTACCTGCGGCTACACCGAGTGCGGCGCACCAGCCCATCACCAGGGCCGCGGCAGTGGCGACAGTGACGGGGCTGAGCCGCACTTCGAGGGGGAAGGGTACCCGCTGCGACCGAGCCCCCTGGGTGAGTACCAGGAGCTCGGAGAGCGTGGCGCCCGCCTCGGCGCAGAACTTGGCACTCCTGCTGACCGCCCGCGCTGCGGGTACGGCGGACAGCAGCCGCCACACGCCCTCCAATCCGCGCAGGGGCAGCAGATCGGCGCCCCAGACAATGGCGCTGCGCTCGTCGGTGACTGCGACGGCGATGTCGCTGCGGAGCAGTCCGTCGAGTACGTCGTGGGCGGCGGCAGTCAACTCCCGTTCGGTAGCCGCCCGGTCGTGCGGGACGCGCGCCACCGTGAGGACCGTTCGGCCCTCGTTCTGCAGGGCAGCCACCACCTCGGCCAACGGGATCTCGGCAGGGACGAGTTGGTCGGCCAGGGTCCCGAACTCGCCGAGCGAGTAGTCGTCCACCACCACGACGTGCAGACCGGCTCGGCGCGCTGCGTTCAGCGCGGCTTCGGCCATGGGGTCGACCTCCCAGCCGACCAGGACGGTGCCGACGTCCATTCCGCGATCCGACGCGATCAACAGTCCCGCGTCCGGCGCCGTCTCATCGGGCACTGAGCGAAGGCCGATGCACGACTCCTCGGACGGCGTTGCCTCGTCCTCGGGCGCGCTCAGGGCCGCGGTGGCTTCCTGCCACAACCGGTGGTGATCCCAGTCGGTCGCGCTGGGGTGGACCTCGAGCACCGTGCGCCGAGTGCTGCGCAGTGCTTCGGGATGCAGGACCACGGTGTCCACGAGCTCCAGTTGACGCAACCGCTCGGGGTCGCGGACCAGCACGTCCTCGCGCGCCAGGGCACTGCCGAGAGCCGCGGTGAAGGCCGCCGGGCCGTAGCGTGCGGCCTTGGGCGAACCGGCCAGTACGGTCTCGGCCGCCTCGTCCAGGCTGCGGGTGAACAGGAGCGTGGTGGCGGCGCCGCCCAGCATCCCGTTGACCGCGGCGGCGGCATATTCCTCGCCCGGGCACGGACGCAGCGGCGGACGTAGGACGTCGGTGTTGGCTACCGTCAGCCGGTCCGGGGCGCACAGCGTGTCGTGTACGGCGTCGAACGTCGCGAGCTGAGCCAGCGACTCCACCAACTGGGCGGCCCGCAGTGCCGCGTCGAGCAGCAGCGGACTCGGCGACTGCCCGATCCCGCAGATGGCCGCGTGGGCCGCGGCCAGCACCAGATCGGCTGCGTCCGGGCCCAGTGCACGGCTCAGCACCACGCGTACCCGCGAGTCCTCACGCATCATGACGACCGCGGCCACCATGGCCTCCGGTGCGCGCTTCACAAAGGCTGCCCGTGCGGCGAATGCGACGCCGATGCCCGCTGCGTCGCACGCCAGGGCGACAGCGTTGGCGCGTACGCCCCCGGCGGCGCCCGGGTGCACGTGTTCCAGCGTCTGATCGCCGACGTGCACCAGCCCGTGTTCGGCGGCCAGTTCGGACACCTGGTCCACCACCCGCTCGCTGACCGCGTCGTCGGTGGTCTGCACGACCAGCCGCCCCAGGCCGCCGTCCCAGTAGGCGATCAGCACGTCAGGGTGCTCGGCCAGCTCGACGGCCACCTTTCGGGCGGCGGCCTCGAGTCGTTCAACGGTTCGAACGGGTGCGTCCGGGTGGTGCTCCAGTGCGAGGTGCATCCGGGTTCCGGCGCGCCAGTAACCGACCTGAGGAGTCATGGCGTTGCGGGCGACCCTGCCGACCCGCAGCGCGGTCGCCGACACCGCCGCCGCCCCGTCCACCGCGCCGCGTGCGCCGGCGTTCACAAGCTCAGCGGCCAACCGCGCCGCATCTACGGTCGGCGGGGCGATCCGGCGGGTGGCCTCGACCGGCACGGCCAAGGCGTTCTGGAGGGCCACGGCGGGCAGCCCGGTCAGGAAGCGGAGCAGCATGTCTCACCTTCGCGGGCTTGCCGCACGCGGCCGGGCGGAACGGTCGTAGCAGGTGCCGGGCACGGAACGGTCGTAACGGCGGATGGGAGGCGACCTCAGGGCTTCTTCCGCCCACGTGCCTTGGCACGCGAGGTGCCCGTGGCGCTCTTGGCTGCGCGCTTGGACGCGCGGGCCTTCGCCGCCCCGGAGGCGGTCGACGCCTTTGCCGGGCGGGTCTTCGCCGCACCGGAGGCGGTCGATGACTTGGCCGGACGTTTCTTTGCCGTTTTCGAGGTGGTCGATGCTTTGGCCGAGCGGGTCTTCGCCGGCCTCGCGGTGGTCCGCGCCTTGGCCGACCTGGCGCCCTGCTTCGCCGGCAACCCTTCGGTGCGGGCCTCGCCGGCGGCGGGGGCCGCCGCGACGTCCGTCGGACGCGGCTGTGTGAGCCACACCACCGCGGCGCCCGCCATGGCCACGGGCCACTCGACCACACCGGCTACGCCGAGCAGTCCGGCACCGGTGTACGCCGCGACACGCCGTGCATGCGGCGAGACGATCCCGACGGAGTCCAGAACACCGTTGACGATCCCTTTGACCCGATCCGCCCCGGGGACCCTCTCCACTGCTGTCGTCACCCTCTGCACGGGGTGCGCCAGTGTCTCCTGGACGCGATGCTGCACCTTTGTGTCCCCTGAGTCAGACGCATGGGAACTGTCAGTCATGGTCGCTCTCTCTCCATGGGGCAGGGGTGACGGACGGCACGTGACCGTGACGCCACTCACGTTTCAGTAACCTTGACAAGATCGCGCAACTCCGGCAAGCCTGGACATATCCGCTTACCGCCATATGAGGTAACAGGCGGTGGACGCCTCAGCGCCAAGGGCTTTCCCGGCTGCGGCAATTCCGAGAAGAACCAACTGCCCGGTCCGGACAGCGGATCGCCGACCGACACCCGCGTGTGCCCTGGGCCGCGAGGCGATGAGGGCATGAGCGCCCGTCCCAGGCCAGAGCCTGCTTCCCGAACGTTCGCCCACCGACTACGTCGCCGCCTGACCGCGGCCCCTGCGCTCGTTGAATGACCCGCCAAAACACTGCACTCTGCCTGACCGGCCGGCCGACATCAGGCGCCCTACCTCCAGTGGAGGCCGCTTCATGCGCATCGAACTGACCTGGCCGCGCTCCGGCACCGAAGACCGGACCCTGACCCTGGCCCTCCCGGACCTGCCCGCCACCGGCCTGCTCCGCCCAGCCCTGCGGTACACGAGCCGGTTGTGGACTCCTGCTGCCCTCCGGCGCGCCGCAGCATGCGTGGAGCCCGTCATCGGAGCCGCGGCCCACGCCTCCGGCGCGAACGCACTCACCCGGGCCGCCCTGCCGTACGCCGTCCGGTTCACCCGGCAAGCACTCCTCAGCGGCACACCCGCCGCCATCCCGAGCCAGGCTGCGCGAGAGCCGCTGTGTGGTGACACGGAGGCCGGCCCGGGGCGGTGTGAGGCTCGTCCCGGCCCACTGTCAGCGGGCGGGTCCACCGTGCTCGGACACAGGAACCCAGCGTGAGTATGGGGAGACCATGACCAGACTCGAGAATCAGCCGAACACCGCACTTCTCGTCGTCATCGCCGTCGCGCAGCGGCCCGTCGGCCGGGGCCGACGGGCCGCACCGGTGGTGTCGGTCGGCAGGTCATGCCTGCGGTGACAGACCGTCGTCCACGGCCACGTTCTGGGGGTACAGCGTAATGCCGGAGTTCCTGGCCTGTTCGAGAATCAAGGTGGCGAAATCCTCCTCGACGTGCCCCGCGCCTATGGCAGCCGCGACAAGCTGAGCGGTGGCGGCGGCGAGCGGCATCGGGACCTCCAGCTCGCGGGCCTCGGACAATCCCAGGTCGAGGTCCTTTCGCAGCAGCGGCATGGTGAACGTCGGCGTGAAGTCCAGGTTGACCAGCGCGGGCGACTTGTAGCGGGTGTAGTCCGAACCCATCACGGAGTCGTTGAGGAATTCCAGGAAGGCGGCACGACTGACACCGCCCTTCTCTGCGAGGACGGTGATCTCGGCGAGCGACTGGGTGACGACACCCAGAAAGACGTTGTGCGCGATCTTGACGAGACGGGCGACTTCGTCCTTGCCGACGTAGGTCACCCCGCGCCCGAGGAGTGCCAGCAACGGCTCGACCCGGCCGAACACCTCGCGCGATCCGGAGACCGCGACCGTCAGCTTCCCTGCGGCGACCGCCTTCGGGCTCCCACTCACCGGGGCGGCCAGGAATTCGGTCCCACGGTTGGCGGATTCGCCCCGGATCAGCGCGGACGTCCGGGTCGAGACCGTCGAGCTGTCGATCAGCACTCCGGGCGCGGTGTCCGGCGAGGTCAGCACGCCGCCGGGGCCCGTGGTGACCGCCTCCAGGTCAGACGAGGCGGAGACCATGGTGAAGACGACATCCCGGTCGGCCAGATCGACCGGCCGGTCCACGATCGTCGCTCCCTGTTCCGCCAGCGGTTCGGCCTTGGATCGGGTCCTGTTGCAGACGGCTACGTCGTGCCCCGCGTCCAGCAGCCGGGCGGCGAGTTGGAAGCCCATACGGCCTGCACCGATCCAGCCGATACGCGGGTGGTCCCGGGCGACATACGTCATTTCTCTGTCTCAATCCTGGAAGTCGGCTCAAGTGGGCCCTGCGGGCCCCGGCCGGACGGCGGCTACAACCGACAGGCGACGGCCTCAGCATGCGCTTGCACGAGCGCCCCCGCCCTGCCGGACACGGTGACGATCCAATGCTTCTCCGGCCAACTACTGCGCTCAGCGCCTCGTTCATGTGCGGGTGACGGCCGGGGTGGTGCGAGAAGGCCCGGCAGGACGCCGTGACGGCCCCCAACCACCTGATGCTCCATCGCGCGCCCCTGCCCTTCTTGGGTCAGAGCCAGCCGCCGTCGGCCTGGATGGTCCGGCCGGTGATGAACGAGGCGTCGTCCGACACCAGGAACGAGACCACCGCAGCGATTTCGGAGGGCTGGGCCATCCGCCCGAGCGAACTGGCAGTGCGAATGAGGGTGTCGAAATCGGTGTCGACATCGGGATGGACGTAGTAGGAAGCCGCGTGAGCGGACATGTCGGTGACGGTTCCACCCGGCGCGATGGCATTGATCGTGATGCCACGCCGGCCGAGTTCGGGGCTGAGGTTGAGCGCGATGCATTCGACGGCGGCCTTACTCGACGCATAAAGGGCGTGGTAGAAAACCGCCTTGTGGGCACTCTGCGATGACGTCAGTACGATCCGCCCTCCTTCGCCCATATGCCGTACCGCGTTCTGTACGGCGAAGAACTGGGCTCGTGTGTTGATGGCAAAGACACAGTCGAAGTCGGCGGGGGTGACATCGTCCAGCTTGCCGAAGTACTCAATTCCGGCGTTGCTGACGAGAATGTCGATTCCACCCAGAGCTTCGGCGGTCTGATCGACCAGCCGACGGATCTCGTCCGGATCGCTGATGTCCGCCTTGATCGCCACCACGCGGCGGCCGTCGGCGGTGATTTCGGCGGCGAGCGCCTCGGCCGCGTCGCCGCTGCTCCGGTAGTTGATCGCCACGTCGGCTCCGTCAGCGGCCAGCCTGCGGGCCACAGCCGCACCGATCCCTCGTGCGCCGCCGGTGACCAGTGCCTTCCTGCCTGTCAGCTTTCCGCTCATCGATCTTCTCCCCTCCACGGGAATCCCGCAGTCATACCGAATGCGGGTAACACGGCGTATGAGTCCCGGAACTCACGGCGGCAGATGACTTCTTCACCGTGCATACGCAGTGGAGGACTGCCATGACCGTCCTCGTCACGGTGAGGGCGTGCTCGTTGACCACCGGGCCGTCAGCACCAGAATCGCCCCGGCCTGGGCACCGGCGCCACTCGGAGCAAAGTCCGGCCCGCGTGGCGCGCCCGCCGCGGCTACCAGGTCGGCGACGACGGACAGGTCCTACTGCCGCAGCCAGGTGTGGGCCTCGCCAGGCAGAGCGCTGGGTTTTGCTGGCTGTGTCCAAGCGCGCAGAGGCGTCCATCCTGCGAGGTGAGGAGTCACTGCACCCCGTGGGGCCGGAACTGGATACTGATGCGTCCTCCCGCAGCCCGAGCGGTCTTGGGGATGGCGTGCTCCCAGGTCCGCCGGCAGGAACCGCCCATCACGATCAGGTCGCCGTGCCCGAGTGGCCGCCGGACGACATCGCCGCCGCGGCGCGGGCACAGCAGCAGGTCGCGGGGCGTTCCCACGGAGAGGATGGCGACCCTCGTGTCCTCACGGGCCCCCCGGCCGATGCGGTCGCCGTGCCAGGCCACGCTGTCGCGCCCGTCGCGGTAGTGGCACAGTCCCGCCGTCGTGAAGGGTTCGCCGAGCTCGGCGGCGTAGTGCGCGGAGAGCGCCTGCCGCGCCTCGTCCAGGACGGGGTGCGGCAGCGGTTCGCCGGTGCGATAGAAGGCAAGCAGGCGCGGGACGTCCACGACCCGCTCGTACATCTGCCGTCGCTCGGCCTTCCAGGGAACGTCCTTGGCCCGTTCGCGCGACAGAGCCACCCCCGATCTGCGGACGTCGCCCGGTCGCCGTCCACCCGCACGGTGGCGTGGCGATGGTGGATGTTCGCCAGTGCCGGCATCCGCAACCTGTTCGCCGCGACCGCACTGCCGACGGCGACCAATACACCGACGCGTCGCTACGAGTCATAGGCACCGCCTTCGCCGGAGGCCGGGCCTGCGGCGCCGCAGCCGCCCGGTGCACCCACCCCGAAAGACAGCCATCGCCGAAGTCCGGTCAGCACTGCGCACCCAAGTGGCGCGAGTCCGAGCATCCAATATATTACGTTTTGCGAAACAGTCGTGTAACTGGCGGCATTCCAGACGCCGGTCGGGCTGCCGCATGCGGTCGCGCGCCGTTTGAGCCGGGGCCGGTTCACGGAATCCGATGGCGGCAGCGCCGTACGGTTTTCCACCTGGCTCCTTGCCTGAGAGGAACCATGACTGACGAGACATCCGCGAACCTGAAGGACGGGTGGAGCGGCGAAGGGTGCCCGGCGAGTGCGTTTGCCCGGCGGTCGTTTCTGTACGGCGCCGCCGCGGGCGTGGCCGGAGCGGCGGGCGGCACAGCCTTGGGCAGCGGTGAGGCGCTCGCCGACACGATGGTCGACAGCAAGGCGCAACCGAAATCCCGCACGGTTCCCTTTCACGGCCATTACCAGGCAGGCATTGCCACTGCGCCTCAACAGGACGGGATTTTCGTCTCGTTCGACGTGACCGCTTCCAACCGCGCGGAGCTCACCGATCTGTTCCGCACGCTGACCGCGCGGGCCCGCTTCCTCACGGCGGGCGGCAGGCCACCGGAGGTCCCCCCGACCGCAACGCCATCGGACAACGGCATCATGGGACCCGCGTTCGTGGCGGATGGTCTCACCCTCACGGTCGGAGTGGGCGCGTCCCTCTTCGACGACCGCTATGGATTGAGCACGCGCAAGCCGGTCCAGCTCGTCACGATGACGGCCTTCCGCCACGACGACCTGGACCCCGCGCTGAGCCAGGGCGACCTGCTGATCCAGATCTGCGCTGATCACCGCGACACAACCGTGCACGCGCTGCTCGACATCCTGACCCACACCAAGTCCGCGATGAAGCTGCGCTGGCGCATCGACGGCCAGCGTAATCCGGAGCGTCCCGTCGGTGTCCGGCGTGACTGGTTCGGCTTCAAGGACGGCATCTCCAACCCGACCGTCACCGACGACGCCCAGATGAATCAGGTGGTCTGGGTCCAGCCGAAGAGCGCCGAACCGGCCTGGGCCGCGGGTGGCACGTACCACGTGGTGCGTATCGTGCACTTCTTTATCGAGGCCTGGCAGAAGGTGCCCGTTGCGCAACAGGAGCGGATCTTCGGCCGCCGCAAGGCGAGTGGCGCCCCCATGTACGCCGTGGATGAGAACGCCACGGATCTCCTCGACCCCATCTATACCAACGACCCTCAAGGTCTGATCACCCCGCTGAATTCTCACATCCGCCTCGCCAATCCCCAGACTCCGCAGACGGCGGCGACCAGCACCATCCTGCGTCGCAGTTACGACTACGACCGCAGCCCCAACCCACCGGAACTCGACATGGGGCACGCATTCGTCTGCTTCCAGCAAGAGCTGAACACCTATGTCGCCATGCAGACCCGGCTGGAAGACGAAGCACTGGTGCCGTTCATCAGCCCACGGGGCGGGGGTTACTTCTTCGCACTTCCCGGAGTTCGGGACGAGAAGGACTACTACGCCCGCGGGCTCCTGACCTGATCCTTCTCCGCCCCGGACGGCGTCGGCCAGACGCCGCCCCGCTCGGCCCCGGACCGAATCATCGCAATGCGCACAGGAGGCGAGATGTTCTCTGCCCTGCGGCCCCGAGTCGGCAACGGCCGCCGGCGACCCGGCAGGACGCTCCGGCCGGCACTCGCGGCCGGCATCGGGATCCTGTTGATCTCCTGCACGCCCGCCACCTCGGTCCGCAAGGACTCCGCCGTGCCGGTCGCGCCCGTCCACGCCGGTACCAGTGGCCGCGTGTATGTCACGAACCAGCAGGACGACACGCTCTCGGTGATCGACGCCGGCACCTACAAGGTCATCGCGACCGTGCCGGCCGGCGTGGCGCCCGAAGGCGTCGCGGTCGCCAAGGACGGCAAGCACGTGTACATCGCCAACAGCGGCTCGGCCCGGGTCTCGGTCCTCGACACCCGGAACAACAAAATCGTCGCAGCCGTGCCGGTCGGAAAGAGCCCCACCGGTGTCGGCCTCAGCCCCGATGGCAACTCCCTCTACGTCACCAACGGCAGTTCGAACACCGTCTCGTTGATCGACACCCGAACCAACCGGGTGGCCGCGACCATCCCGGTCGGCAAGTCTCCGGTGAACGTGGCGTTCAGTCCTGACGGCGCTTCGGCCTACGTGGCGAATTCCGGGTCCGGCAGTCTGTCGGTCATCAACACCCGCACACGCCGGGTCGACCGGAACCTCCCCGCAGGGCGCTCCCCGGTGGGCGTCGCCATCACCCCGGACGGCAAGTCGGCCTACGTCGCCGACGAGGTGGCAGCGCACGTCCTTGCCGTCGGAACCCGTACCGGCAAGGTGAGCACCGTGTCCGTCGGCGAGGGCCCCTTTGACGTGGCCGTCGGGCCCGACGGCCGCTTCGCCTACTCCGCCGATCTCGGCCCGGGCAACGTATCCGTGATCGACACCGGCAGCCACCGTGTCTCGGCGACCATTGCCCTGGGCCCTCCCGGCACCGACCCGTTCAACCTGGAGGTCACCAGCGAGGCGATCTACGTCACGAACCAGGGAGCGGGCACCCTCGAGGTCATCGACCCGAATTCCCACAAGGTCGTCGCGACTGTCACCCTCGGCGCCGGCCCCTACGGCGTGGCGGTGAGCTGAGCCCGCGACACGCCACCGGACCATGCGCGTCGGTGTCCAGGATGCCGGCGCCTGGGACCGGAATGCCTGGCTGGAGCAGGCGATGGGCGCGCTGCGCTGCACACCGCCGGAGGTTTCCTTGCCAGGAAGGAATCGGGTTGCCGGCGGAACATGGACAAGGGGAACAGAAGAGGGGTCTTCCATGTCTCACACTTCCACCGTCGCTGTTCTGGGAGCAGGCGCACTCGGCGCCGCGATGGCGATGCGTCTCGGAGATACCGGCCACGAGGTACGGCTCTGGAACCGTACAAAGTAGAGGGCCCGTGCGGTGGCGGAGCACGCAGGCGGGGTCACGGCAGTGAGGGCGGTGGGCGATGCGGTCTCCGGCGCGTCCGTCGTCATCACTGTGCTCCGTGACGGCGATGCGGTCGCGGAGGTCATGTCGGATGCCATCGGTCGGCTCGACAACGATGCCGTCTGGGTGCAGGCGAGCACGGTAGGGCCACGGTACGCCGGCGTGCTGGCCGGTCTGGCCCGTGATCACGGTGTTGCGTACCTCGACGCACCGGTCTCGGGAAGCACCGCTCCCGCTCGGCAGGGCAAAATTGTCTGGTTGGCAGCCGGCCCCGAGGGCGTCCTTGCGCGGGCGCGTCCCCTGCTCGACGATCTCGGCTCGACCGTGCTCCACGTCGGAACGGGGGGCGAGGGCAGCGCTGTCAAGCTTGTGGTCAACGCGTGGATGGCTGCCTCGACGGTCGCCATGAGCGACGTCCTTGCGCTGTGCGACGCACTCGGCGTCGACCACACGACGTTCGTCCGGGTGCTTGAGGCGGGCCCGCTCGCCATGCCGTACGAGTTGCAGAAGGTAGGCGCCATGGACGACGCCTCGTACGCGCCCGGATTCGCGGTGCAACTCGCCCTGAAGGACATCGAACTGGCCGCGGCAGCCGCCACCCCCAGCCCTCTGCTGCAGGCCGTCCGAGACCGCCTGGAAGCGACCGTCGCAGCCGGCCACGACAACGACGACCTCGCCGCCGTCGACTACTTGAGGAAGCCGCCGTCGTAGTCCGTATGCGGGCCGTCATTCCGGTCCCGGCCGCCCAGGGTCACCAGAGCAGCAGGGCGGCAGTGAGCGCGACGGTCAGTACGACGCCTGCTGCCAGTGGTCCACCGGTCCGGCCAGCGACGCACAGCCGTTCCTGTCGGATGTCGGCTGCAGCGTTCCTGCAGCGCACTACGGACAGGCCGGCCTGGCCGCTCCTGCAGCCATCAGCAGGGCTCCTGCGGCCAATGACCGGGTATGGCCGTACTCGATGAGCTTGGCCACGGCCGGCCCGAGCGCCATTTGGTGGCGACGCTGCAGTGTGCAGGCAACCGCCGCGCCGGCCTCATGGAGTTCCGCGACATACCGGGCCAGGTCCCCAAGGGCCCCCGAGCCACCTCCACCGCGTCCTGGGACGGGGTGCGTCTGGCAGATGTGGGCCGAGGCCGGACTGCAGGCGGAAGCAGCCCACATCGCCTTTACCGGCTCCGACGTGTCACAGGACGCCGACTTACTTCAGCCCTTCGGTGCCTCCATCTCGGCACATGCCACCCCTGACTGGACGCTCCGGTGTCCGAGAAGCTGAAGACCGTCGAGCAGCACAAGGCCACATGCCGAGCCCGGCCTGTACACGGCCCGGGCCGAGACCGATCGGCGCAGCCACGCGTCCGATCAGCACGGACGCCGATGGCCCACCATGGGGGACGTGCCTGAAGATCCCGTGACAGGCCGCCGCTCCGGCCGCCTGCCGGTGGGCGGCAAGGTGGGTCTCGTCGCACGAACGGTCCCGCCCCGGCAGTCGTCCTCCCCCCTCACCGTCGCCGTCGCCTGCGAAAGGGTTCCCCTCTGCAGAAACCGGCGCAGATGGTGTGCCACGACGGGGGACTGAGGTGCAACTCGGCATGGAGGAGCGGCAGGTGGACCTGGGCGGGCGGGCACAACCGGGACCTGGGTAAGCCTCCGTCAGGGTGCTGTCTGCGCTGTTGGCAGCCTCCGGCTGCGGCCATTCGCGGACGGCTACGGCGAGCGTGATCCGCCCGTCCGCCGCAGCGCGGCAGAATGACTCGACCGGCTACGAATCGGTGGGCGACGCGGCTGGGGGTTCTGAGTCCGTATGCCACCGGAGTGCACCGGTCCAAGTGCGCCACCGCTGAGTCCCGCTTCTACGGATTTCCTTGTCAGCTACCTGTCAGCCAGAAAGGACCACTGGATCGTGACCACTTCGATCACCGTCGGAGGAAGCAGCGGACTGGGCCGCGCTGTAGCCCAGCGATTCGCCGACCGCGGCGACACTGTCATCATCACCAGCCGCACCAAGGCTCACGCCGACACCGTGGCCGGCGAAATCGGCGGCGTCACCCGAGGCCTGGCCGTCGACCTGTCGCGGCCGGAGACGATCGCCGCCGCGCTCGGCGAAGTGCGCGAGGTCGACAACCTGGTGATCACCGCCATCAAACAGGGCGTCAACTCTCTCGCTGACTTCGATATCGCCGCAGCCATCGAGAGCGTGACCACCAAACTGGTGGGCTACACCGAGACCGTACGAGCCCTGCGTGACCGGTTCACCCCCGGAGCGTCGGTCGTGCTCTTCGGTGGCCTGGCCAAGGAACGCCCGTACCCCGGTTCCACCATGGTGACCGCCTTCAACGGTGGCATCACCGGTCTGGTGAAAACCCTGGCCGTGGAAATCGCACCCCACCGCATCAATGCGATCCACCCGGGCGTGGTGGGAGACAGCCCGAAGTGGCGCGACGCACCCGAGCACCCCCACCTGGCGCGTACCCCTATCGGACGCCTCGTGACAACTGCGGAGGTCGTCGATGCCACCGAATTCGTCCTCCGCAACACCGGCGTCAACGCCATCGACCTGTTCGTCGACGGCGGACTGCGCGTGACCTGACGCATCGGGGTACCCGCACCGGCCGTACGGGCACCACAAGTCCGACCGCTCGACGACAGCACCCACCGCGCCCCGGCGCATCCGGCCTCGACCGGTCGTGGGCTGTCAGGCCGACCGGGGGTGAGAACACCGAGCCCTTTCCAACCTCGGGTTGAGGCCTGTTCTCCGAGCGCGCGAAGCCGCGCTTGCGCGACGTTCACCGCCCGCCGGCGGACCGAGAGGTGCTGGCGACGGCCACGGTGGACGACTCACGCCGTGCCGTCGGCACCTTGGTAGCCCCTGTCCGCCCGGCAACCACGGTGATCAACCCCGGAGGAAGGCCTCGGCCGGGGCAGCGGCCGTGGAGCTGCTCTCCGCGCTGCCGGAGCCCCCGACCGTATCTTCACCCGTCGTTTCCGCATCTTTGCGGGAATGATGGAGCCATGGCGAACCCGACGATCCTGGCTGTCGACGACGACCCGGCGGTCTCCCGGGCGGTCGCCCGCGACATCCGGCGCCAGTACGGCGACCGCGGACGCCGAGGATGCCGTCGGCGACTGGCTCGATGAACACGGGGTGACAGAAGCATGGGAACTGGCGCCGACACTGGTCGCCGCGGATATCGACGTACCGTGGCTGACCTCGGCCGCCGACACCATCGGTGTGGACAACCTCGGCCCCACGGTGCGCTGGCTGGCGTACACCATCGATGCGGAACTTCTGATGGGCGAGATCGAAGATGCCGTGACCCGCATCTCCGGGCTGGTCGGTGCCGCCAAGCAGTACGCGCAGCTGGACCGGGCGCCGCAGCAGACCGTGGATGTGCACACATTGCTCGACGCCACGCTGACGATGCTGCAGGCGAAGATCCCCTCCGGTGTCCGGGTGGTCAAGGAGTACGCCCCTGGGCTGCCGCCGATTCCGGCTTTCGGAGCCGAACTCAACCAGGTGTGGACCAACCTGATCGTCAACGCCGTCGATGCCATGCCTGACGGTGGCACGCTGACGATTCGGACGTGGCGGGAGGACGCGCGGCTGCTCGTGGAGGTGGCCGACACGGGCACAGGCATTCCGGCTGAGATCAGGCCCCGGATCTTCGAGCCGTTCTTCACCACCAAGCCGGTCGGTGAGGGCACTGGGCTGGGGCTTGACATCTCCTACCGCATCGTCGTCAACAAGCATCATGGGGACATCCGCGTCTCTTCGCGCCCCGGCGACACCCGCTTCCAGGTGTGTCTGCCGATCGCCCCGGAGCCCGAGGACTCCTGAGGTCTTTCGCGGCACCCAACAGCGGGGGCAGCGCTGGGCTCGGCCCTGCCCTGTCCGCGGGTGCGATCCGTTACCTCCTCACGACCGGGCACAACTACCTCCTCCACGGCGGAGGCCGATGCCACTGACCATCCACTACGACGACGACCGCCGTGGCCCGCCGACGCACCAGCCGTATGTCAAGGGAGCCAGGCAGATTACCGAACGACTCACCGGGGCGGCGCCCCGGAGTGGCGACTCAGCAGACATACGGAACATATCGCCTGCTGACAGCGAGAGCACTCCCGGGGAATCACGCCCGGAGAAAACTGGGGCACCCGCACTTCAAACATGGAATTTCAGACGTTCTTTTTCCAGAACTCATGGATAGCGGGTGCCTCACAACGCACCTGAGTAGAAAAGAAGTTGACGGACGCGGCCAGGGCAGTGAGTCGTTGACTGGCCCCTTTCGATCATGCAATCATTCGAATGCACATCCTGTATCCGCTTTTCGTACACCCTGCACCAGTATTCGAACACGCCAGGCGCGGTGGAGGTCGGCGGGCCTGTGCCTCAGGCCGGTCACCATCGCCCTCTACGAGCCGTCACTGCCTCGAAGGGGGCCCATGCAGTTCAGGATTCTTGGGCCGCTCGAAGTCGTGGACGACGGCAGGCACATAGATGTCAGCGGGCAGCGTCAGCGCACGGTTCTGGCGATGCTGCTCCTCGAATCGGGACGTGTCGTCTCCAATGACCGCCTGGTGGAGGCCATATGGGAACGGAAGCCACCGGCGACGAGCCGCACCCAGGTGCAGATCGGCATCTGCGCGCTGCGGCGCATGCTCCCCGCGGGGCCCCACCCCGGCCCCATCGTGACCCGCTCGCCCGGCTACCTCTTACGGATGACCGAGGGGCAACTCGACCTCCACGCCTTCGAGGAACGGGTTGCCGCAGGCCGAAGGGCCGCTACCGCCCATCAACCCCAACAAGCAGTAAAGGAGTTACGGGCGGCGTTAGGGCTGTGGCAGGGTCACGCCCTGACCGATATCAGCAGCAAGCCGGTGCGGGCGAACGCCGTCCAACTCGACGAGCGGCGCCTCGCCGTACAGGAACAATGTCTTGAACTCGAACTACGGCTGGGCAATCACCACCGCGCCGTAAGTGAACTCGGCGCTCTGGTCGCCGCCCACCCCCTCCGGGAACGCCTGAGGGTGCTCCTGATGACCGCGCTCCACCGCGCGGGACGCCAGGCCGAGGCCCTGGACGCCTACCGCCAGGCGCGTGCGGCCCTCGTCGAGAGGCTCGGCATCGAGCCCGGCGCAGAACTGCAGCGACTTCACCGCATGATCCTGGCGGGGGAAGAGGAGTGGGGCACGCCGCCCCGGGTCCAGCCCTTCATCAAGGTGACGGCGCCCGCCGCCGCGCCGGGCGGACCCTGCAGCGGCCCTGCGGTCCCGGCCCTTCCGGCGGTGCCGGCGCCTGCTGCGTTTCCGGCGCACAAGATTCCGCGGCTGCTGCCCGCCGATATCGCCGACTTCACCGGCCGCACGCGAGCGATCCAGCGCATTCTGGCCACCCCCACCCACACCGACGCACCCCGAACCGTCGTCCCCGTCACCGTGATCACCGGACGCGGTGGCTCCGGCAAGACGACCCTGGCCGTACATGTCGCCCATCGGCTCGCTCCGGACTACCCCGACGGGCAGCTCTTCGCGAAACTGTCCGGCGCCCCGAACCACCCGACGAGCGCCGCCGAGGTGCTCCGGCGCTTCCTGCGCGCGCTCGGGGTGAGCGACGAAGCCGTCCCGAGCAGCGTCGAGGAACGCGCCGAGATGTACCGTGACCTGCTGGCGGAGCGCCGGGTCCTCGTCGTGCTGGACGGCGCGGCGTCCGAGTGCCAGGTCACCCCGCTGCTCCCCGGGTCGTCCGGATCGCGGGTGCTGATCACCTCGTGGCGGCGCTTCACCGGGCTGTCCGCGGACACCCGTATCGAGCTCTCCAGATTCCGGCGGGAAAGCTCCGTGGAAATGCTGATGAAGATCATCGGACGGCGGCGGGTCGCCGCCGAACCGCTGGCCGTCGAGGAGCTCTGCCGTGCCTGCGACGATCTGCCGCTCGTGCTGCGCGCGGCCGCCGCACGCCTGGCCGCCCGGCCGCACCGGGCCGTGGCGGACGCCGTCGCCCAGGCCGAGGCGGTGGACGGATGCGCCGACGTGGCCCGCCGCCCGGACGAACTGCGCCACGTGGAACAGACGGTCCGCACGTGCATGACCCCGGCTTACGGGGCGCTCAGTCCGGAGGCCCGGCGGGCTCTGCGCCGCCTCGCCCAGTTGGAGATACCCGACTTCGCCCCCTGGGTCGGCGCCCCCCTCCTCGAATGCGAACCGCACCGCGCCCAGGACCTGCTGGACGAGCTCACCGAGTCCTACCTGCTCGACGCAGTGGTGGACCAGGCGTCCAGAGCCGTCCGGTACCGCTTCCCCGCCTTCGTACGGGCCTTCGCTCTGGAGCGCCTGGCGGCGGAGGAGCCGCCGGAGGAGCAGCGGGCGGCGTTACGGCGCGTTCTCGACACCTTGGCGTATCTCATTGGAGAAGCGCAGCGCCGCAGCGGCAACGGGGACCCGCCCGTATCGGATGAGCCCATCCGATGCCATGCGATGCCGCGAAGCCTGATCGACCGTCTGCTGGCGGACCCGTTCGCCTGGTATCAGCAGGAGCGCGCCCAGGTGGAGGCGGCGGGCCGGCAGGCGGCCGAAATCGGCCTGCGGACCATTTCCTGTCGCCTGGCGAGCAGTTCGACGGTGCTGGCCCGGAAGTGATTCCTCCTCGGGTGGCAGCGCGGCGGTTCGGCCGTGGGCACCGATTCCCTTTTGCCCGCCCGATATCGGCGCGCATCACGTCACGCCTGTCCTGCTGACAGCCTCTGGGGCGGTCCCGTAAAACTCCCCCGCGAACCTCGACGGGCTCCGCAGGAACGCCGCGCCCGGACGCGATTCAATCTACCGTTCAAATACAAGGCGGACGTGCGCTTATTTGGCTCTATGGCTTCCCTAAATTTGCGCTAAGGATGTGATTCAAAACCCTCCCGATCACTAAAAGGCGCAGGTCAGATGCTAAACACGAGGGTTGACCGGCCCTGATGCGCTTCTCTAATGTGACAGCGCTCCTCCATGTCCCATGCAAATAATCCCGCAGTTCTTCGCAGCGTTCACAGGTTCTCTTCGGCGATGCACGTACGCACTGCTCTGTGTGCTCTTCAAGAAACCGCGGCCGCGTTTCGTTTTTATTGGACCTTTAGTGGACCGGTGAGAAGGGCGTCATCATGGACGGCATCCCCACGACCGACGAGAACGCGGGAGAAGACGGGCGTGCGGAAGGCGGAACAAGACCGTCCTCGGCCGGCCGGCTCCGCGCCAGGCCGGATGAGCGCGGTCCGCTCTCTTTCGGCCAGCAGCGGCTCTGGTTCCTCGACCGCTGGCTCGGGGACAACGCCGTCTACAACATTCCGGTCGTTCTTCGCTTCACCGGCCCCTTGGACGCCGCCCGCCTGACGGTCGCCCTCACTACGGCCGCGGCCGGTCATGACGCCCTGTACACCGTCTTCGAGGCGGACGGGAACGGGGAGCCGCGCCAGCGGCTGCTGGACACCCGTGAGACGGACTGCCCGCTCGTCGACCTCACCGGCCTCGCCCCCGCCGACCGCGTCCACAGCGCACGGGAGGCCGTCGAGGCGGATGCCCGCAGGCCGTTCGACCTGGCCCGGGATCCAATGCTGCGTGCGTCGCTGTACCGGCTGTCCGAAGACGAACACTGGTTGCAGCTGACCTTCCACCACATCGCCTGCGACGGCTGGTCCCTCGATGTGTTCCAGCGCCGGCTGAACGAGGCGTATCGTGCCGGCGGCGGGTCGGTCGAGCCCCTGCCGGTCCAGTACGCCGACTACGCGTTGTGGCAGCGCGAGACGCTGCGTGGTCCTCGAACGGAGAAGGCCCTGGCGGCCTGGACGGACGCGCTGGCCGATGCTCCGGCCGTGCTGGACCTCGGCACGGACCGCCCCCGTCCGGCTGAGATGAGTTATCGGGGCGAGACGACGGACTTCCCGCTCACCGGAGTGTCCTCGGCGGCGCTGGAGGCGTTCGCCGCCGAGGAGAACGTCAGTCTGTACACGGTGATGCTCGCCGCCTTCCAGGTGCTCGCCGCGCGCCACTCGGGGAGCAGCGATGTCGTTGTCGGTTCGCCGGTGGCGGGCCGGGACAACGCCAAGCTCAACGATCTGGTCGGCTTCTTCGTCGACACGCTCGTCCTCCGAGTGGACCTGGGGGACGACCCCGGCTTCCGGGAGCTCGTGGCCCGCTCCCGCGCGTCGCTGCTGAGCGCGCTCTCCCGCAGCAGGGCCCCGTTCGATCTCGCCGTGAAGCAACTGCACCCCGAACGGTCACTGAGTCACAACCCGATTGTGCAGACGCTTTTCGCCTTCCATGAGGAGGAGCCGCTGGAGCCCTTCGGTGAGGGGCTGAGCGTCGAACGTTCCATGGTGGCCACGGGGACCGCGAAGTTCGACCTCACCTGGTCGGTGTACCGGCGCCCGGGCGGGCTCCGTCTCCAGGTCGAGTACGCGACGGACCTGTTCGACGCCGACACCATCCGCACTCTGGTGGACCACTGGCAGATCCTGCTCGGTCAGATCCTCGCCACGCCCGATCTTCCGGTGAGCCGGCTGCCGCTCATGGCGCCTGCCGAGCGGCAGTCGGTGGAGTCGTGGGCGGGTGACGGCGGAGAACTCCCGGTCGGCGCGATCCACGAACTGGTGACACGCCGGGCGCTGGAGACCCCCGACGCCGTGGCCGTCGTCTGCGACGACAACACCCTCACCTACGCCGAACTCGTCACCCGCGCCGCCCGGATCGCCACACTGCTGATCAAACACGGCGTGGGACCCGAGGTCTGCGTCGGCGTCTGCGTCGAACGATCCCTCGACACCGTGATCACCACACTCGCCGTCCTCATGGCCCACGGCATCTACGTCCCCCTGGACACCGCCTTCCCCACCGACCGCATGCACCACATGCTCACCGAAGTCGGCGCCACCCTCGTCCTGACCCACCAACCCACCCACGACACCATCCCCCACGGCCCCTGGCACACCCTGAACATCGACACCCTCCAGGCCGCCACCACCACGCCGGACCTCGACCACACCCTCGCCCACCTCCCCCAGCACCTCGACCCCGACCACGCCTGCTACATCATCTTCACCTCGGGATCCACCGGACGCCCCAAAGGCACCACCGTCACCCACGCCAACGTCACCCGCCTCTTCAACGCCGTCCGACAACGCCTCCCGTTCGGCCCCGACGACACCTGGAGCCTCTTCCACAGCTACGCCTTCGATGTGTCGGTCATGGAGATGTGGGGCGCCCTCACCACCGGCGGACGCCTCGTCGTCGTCCCCTACCTCACCAGCCGGGACTCGGAGGCGTTCTACGCACTCGTACGCGACCGGTCGGTCACAATGCTCAGCCAAACCCCTTCCGCCTTCCGCCAGTTCGAGACGGTCGATGCGGTGGAGGGTGGGGAACTGGCTCTGCGGGCTGTGCTGTTCGCAGGCGAGGCGCTGAACCGGGCGTCGGTGCGACGCTGGGGCGCCCGTCACGGTTACGCCTCGCCGCTCCTCGTCAACCTGTACGGCATCACCGAGACCACCGTGCACGTGACGTACACCGAGGTGGACGAGGGGCAGCTCGACGGTACGTTCAGCCGGATCGGCAGGGCGCTGCCCGATCTCCGTCTCTACGTCCTGGATCCGTCGGGCGATCCGAGTCCGATCGGTGTCGTCGGGGAGCTCTACGTCGGTGGGCCCGGCGTGACACGTTGCTACACAGGTCAACCGGCCCTCACCGCACAGCGTTTCGTGCCGGACCATCTCGGTCGTACGCCGGGAGCCCGGCTCTACCGCAGCGGGGACCTGGCGCGCTGGAAACCCTCCGGCGACCTGGAGTACCTGGGCCGGGCCGACGCCCAGGTGAAGGTGCGCGGATACCGCATCGAGCTGCCGGAGATCGAGGCCCGACTGGGCCGGCAGCCCGAGATCCGGCAGGCCGTCGTGGTCGTCCGGGACGATCTCGGCGGCCACACCGACCTCGTCGCCTACCTCGTGCCGGAGCCGGACGCCGACCGGCCCACCACCAGTGAACTCCGCGGCGCCCTCGCCGGCCACCTCCCCGACTACATGATCCCGAGGAACTTCGTCTTCCTCGATGCCCTCCCGCTCACTCCGCAGGGCAAGCTCAACCACCGGGCTTTGCCCGCTCCGACGACCGAACGCCCGGAACTGGCAGCCGAGTTCATCGCTCCGCTGCCGGGGATGGAGGAGCTGCTCGCGGGGATCTGGAGCAACGTTCTCGGCGTCGACCGCATCGGCCGCCACGACAACTTCTTCGACCTCGGCGGCGACTCCATCCGCAGCATCCAGGTGCTGGGACTGGCTCGTACCCAAGGGGTCGGTTTCGAGCTGCAGGACCTCTTCCGCACGCCCACCCCGGCGGGGCTGGCCGAGGCCGCCTGCGCCCATTCGCCATCCGAAGCTCCGCAGCGCGACCGTGAGCCGTTCTCCATGGTGAGCGCCGAGGACAGGGCGCGGCTGCCGCAGGGCCTCGTGGACGCCTATCCGATGGCGGAACTCCAGGTCGGCATGATCTACGAGATGGAGCTGGACCGTGAACGGCTGCCGTACCACAACGTGGACAGCATGCGCATCAACGGCCGGTTCGACGAGCGCAGCTTCAAGGAGGCGCTCCGCCTGGTCGTGGAACGCCACCCGATTCTCCGCACGTCCCTGGAGCTGAGCGGCTACAGCGAGCCGCTCCAGCTGGTGCATGCCACGGCGGAGATGCCGTGCGTGGTGTCCGATCTGCGCGCACTCGACGACGAGGCGCAACAATCGGAGATCGCCGCATACGTGACCTTCGAACGCTCCCATGTGTTCGACCACTCCCGGCCACCGTTGCTGCGGTTCGGCATCCACCGGCTCTCCGACGATGCGTTCCAGTGGACGGTGACCGAGCACCACGCCATTTTCGACGGCTGGAGCCTTCACTCCACGCTCGCCGAGATCACTGGCCTCTACCACCGGCTCGCGGCCGGTGCGGGCACGGTCGTCGCCCTGGACCCGCCCGAGTCCGCGTACCGCGACTTCATCGCGGCGGAACGGGAGGTGCTGCGCTCGAAGGAGAGCGAGGCGTTCTGGCTGGAGCGGCTCACCGACCGGCCCACGGGCCGGCTCCCACGCTGGCCGGACCGGCACGACGCCCGGCTGGCCACGCCCGAGCGCGAGAACGAGTGGCGGGTGCTGCACACGGCCGAGAAGCACGGCTCGATCGAGACGCTGTTACCGGCGGAGCTGTGCGACGAACTGCTGGCGCTGGCCAAGCGTTGTGGGGTGCCGCTGAAGTCCGTGCTGCTGGCAGCACATTTGCGGGTCATGAGTCTGGTCACCGGAAGCACGGACGTGCTGGCCGGGCTGTCGTCCAACGGACGGCTGGAGGAGGCCGGGGCGACCGAGGTGCGGGGACTCTTCCTGAACACCGTCCCGTTCCGGCTGGACCTGCCCGACGGCAGTTGGCTGGACCTCGTACGCGCGGTGTTCGAGGCCGAGCAGGACATGCTGCCCCACCGCAGATACCCGCTGGGGGCGTTGCAGCGTCGTACGGGTGGCGAGGCCCTGTTCGAGACCAGCTTCGTCTACAACCACTTCCACGTGCTCACCGACGAGTTCGGTGAGGGTCGTCTGACGATCGTGGACGGGAAGATCGACAGCTTCAGCACGCTGCGTGCCGAGCCGACCAACTTCCCGCTGAGTGTCGGCGTGATCCGCAATCCGTACTCCACACGGCTGCTCCTGAGTCTCGACTACCACCTCGGTGTTCTGGTCGAGGACCAGGTGGCGTTGATGCGGGACTACTACGTGCGGGTGCTGGAGTCGATGGTCTCCGAACCGGACACCGCGTCCGGGGACGTCGTCCTGCTGGGAGACACCGAGCGGGAGCTGCTGGAGTCGTGGGCGGGTGACGGCGAAGAACTCCCGGTCGGCGCGATCCACGAACTGGTGACACGCCGGGCGCTGGAGACCCCCGACGCCGTGGCCGTCGTCTGCGACGACAACACCCTCACCTACGCCGAACTCGTCACCCGCGCCGCCCGGATCGCCACACTGCTGATCAAACACGGCGTGGGACCCGAGGTCTGCGTCGGAGTCTGCGTCGAACGATCCCTCGACACCGTGATCACCACACTCGCCATCCTCATGGCCCACGGCATCTACGTCCCCCTCGACACCGCCTTCCCCACCGACCGCATGCACCACATGCTCACCGAAGTCGGCGCCACCCTCGTCCTGACCCACCAACCCACCCACGACACCATCCCCCACGGCCCCTGGCACACCCTGAACATCCACACCCTCCAGACCGCCACCACCACGCCGGACCTCGACACCCTCGCCCACCTCCCCCAACACCTCGACCCCGACCACGCCTGCTACATCATCTTCACCTCGGGATCCACCGGACACCCCAAAGGCACCACCGTCACCCACGCCAACGTCACCCGCCTCTTCAACGCCGTCCAACAACGCCTCCCGTTCGGCCCCGACGACACCTGGACCCTCTTCCACAGCTACGCCTTCGACTTCTCCGTCTGGGAAATGTGGGGCGCCCTCACCACCGGCGGACGCCTCGTCGTCGTCCCCTACCTCACCAGCCGCGACGCAGACGCCTTCTACACCCTCGTCCACGACCACGCCATCACCCTCCTCAGCCAAACACCATCAGCCTTCCGCCAATTCGAAGCAACCGACCACACCCACAACCACGACCTCGCCCTACGCGCCATCGTCTTCGGCGGCGAAACACTCGACACACCCTCCGTACGCCGCTGGACAAACCGCCACGGCTGCACCACACCCCGCCTCATCAACATGTACGGCATCACCGAAACCACCGTCCACGTCACCACCAACGAAATCGACGAAAACCAACTGAACAACAACGCCACCAGAATCGGACGCGCCCTCCCGGACCTCCGACTCCGGATCATGGATCAGCACGGCCATCCCGCGCCGATCGGTGTCATCGGCGAACTGTACGTATCAGGGGCGGGGCTGGCGCGCGGGTACGACGCACGGCCGGCCCTCACGGCTGAGCGTTTTGTCCCCGATCACCTGGGACGGACGCCGGGAGCCCGGCTCTACCGCAGTGGGGACCTCGCCCGCTGGACACCCTCCGGCGACCTGGAATACCTGGGCCGGGCCGACGCCCAGGTCAAGATCCGCGGATACCGCATCGAACTCGGTGAGATCGAGGCCCAGTTGGCCCGGGTGGCCCATCTGCGTGAGGCCGTTGTCCTTCCGTATCAGGAGGCGAACGGCCGTACGGATCTGGTCGCCTATCTCGTGCCGGAACCGGGCACCGACCGGCCCACCACCAGCGAACTCCGCGACACCCTCGCCGGCCACCTCCCCGACTACATGATCCCGCGGAACTTCGTCCTCCTCGACGCCCTCCCCCTCACCCCGCAGGGAAAGCTCGACCGACGCTCCCTGCCCGCCCCCACCACCGAACGCCCCGCCCTCGAAACAGAGTTCACCCCGCCCCTCCCCGGAACCGAAGAAGCCCTCGCCACCATCTGGGCCGACATCCTCGGCGTCGACCGCATCGGGCGCCACGACAACTTCTTCGAACTCGGCGGCGACTCCATCCGCAGCATCCAGATACTCGGCCGAGCCCGCGACAACGGACTCACCTTCCACCTCCAAGACCTCTTCCACCACCCCACACTCGCCGACCTCGCCACCACCACAACACAACCCACCACCACACCACCCACCACCCAGCCCTTCTCCCTCATCACACCCCACGACCGCAACCACCTCCCCCACCACCTCGACGACGCCTACCCCATGGCCGAACTCCAAATCGGCATGGTCTACGAAATGCAACGCGACCCCGACCGCAACCCCTATCTGAATGTGACGTCGCTGCATCTTCCGGGCCGGTTCGAGCAGGAAGCCTTCCGTGCGGCAGTGTCCAGGGTGGTGGAGCGGCATCCTGTGCTGCGTACCTCTTTCGACCTCAGTGGTCTGTCCGTACCGATGCAATTGGTACACGCGGAAGTCGAGATGCCTCTCGGCCTGGTGGATCTGCGCGGGCTGAGCGACGCCCGGCAGCGGTGCGAGCTGGCCGATTATGTCCGGGGGGAGCGGACGACGGGGTTCGATCCGGCGGCGGCGCCGTTGTTCCGGATGACGGTCCATGTGCTGTCCGACGACGCCTTCCAGTGGACCGTCACCGACCACCACGCCATCCTCGACGGCTGGAGCCTCGCCTCCACCCTCGCCGAAATCATCGACACCTACCACACCCTCCTCGACGGCAGCACTCCATCACTCCCGCCCCTCCGCTCCACCTACCGCGACTACATCGCAGCCGAACAAAACGCACTCACCACCCCCGAACACACCACCTACTGGCACAACCTCCTCACCGACCGCCCCGACACCCGCCTCCCCCGCCACGGCGGCAACGGCGACTCCCTGCTCATCGGGGAACGGCTCGACGACGAGGTGCATGAGCACGACGGCACCGGCGGGTACGGAGCGCTGGTCACCGTCGTGCCGCCGGATCTCCTGTCGGCGCTGGAGGACAGTGCCGCCCGGATCGGCGTGCCGTTCAAGGCCGTCGTCCTGGCCGCCCACGTGCGGGTTCTGAGCCTGGTCACGGGCAGCGCGGATGTCGTCACAGGGCTGTCGTCCAACGGGCGGCTGGAGGAGACCGACGGCACCGAGGTGCGGGGGCTCTTCCTCAATTCGCTGCCTTTCCGGCTGCGGCTGCCGGACGGCAGCTGGGCGGATCTGGCGCGCGCCGTGTTCGATGCCGAACGGGAGATGCTGCCGCACCGCAGGTACCCCATGCCGGCGCTGCAACGTGCACTGGGCGGCGACCCCCTGTTCGAGACCGGCTTCGTCTACAACCACTTCCGCCATGTGGACGAGCTGGCCGAGGGGGGCCGGGCCTCGGTCTCCGGACCGCACGACGAGACGGCCGCCGGTGTCGCCCGGACCAGCTTCCCCCTGCATGTGGCCATGAGCCGCGAACCCGGCCTGGCCGGAATGCGGATGGAGCTGGAGTACGACGCCAGGGAGTTCCCCGCGGAGCAGATGCGTCTGATCCGCGACTACCACCTGCGGGCGCTGCGGGCGATCGCCGAGAATCCGGACGCCGCCCACCGAGCGGCCGTCCTGCTCGGCGAGGCCGAGCGGGCCCTGCTGGAGCGCTGGAACGACAATGCCGCCGCTGTCCCGTCCACACCCGTCCACGAGCTGGTCGAGGCGCGGGCGGCGGCGCATCCCCACCGCGTCGCCGTGGTCACCGGGGAGCGGTCCCTGACGTACGGCGAGCTCGATGCGCGTGCCGACCGGCTGGCCCATCATCTGCGCCGGCTGGGCGTCGGCCCCGAGGTCTTCGTCGGGGTCGGCCTGGACCGTTCGCCCGAACTGGTCGTCGGGCTCCTGGCCGTGCTCAAGGCCGGAGGTGCCTACGTACCGCTGGATGTCTCCTTCCCTGCGGCCCGGCTCGCGCACATGCTCCGGGAGGCGGACGTGCGGGTGGTTCTGGCCGGGGCGAGTACTACGGAGCTGGTTCCGCAGGGGCCGTGGGAGACGGTCGACGTGGACACCGTCGTTCTGCCCGAGGAGGCGCGGTGCGGCCGGGTCCCGGAGGCCGGCGCCGGGCCGGACAACGCCTGCTACGCCATCTTCACCTCCGGTTCCACAGGGCGGCCGAAGGGCGTGGTGACCCGGCACCGCAACGTGACCGAGCTGCTGCACGGCGGCCCCGCGATGGAGCTGAGGGAGGACGACACCGTTCTCCAGATCGCGACGGTCGCCTTCGATGTCTCCACCTTCGAGATATGGGCGCCGCTGGCGGCGGGGGCCCGGCTCGTGCTCGCTCCACCGGGACGGTACGCCCCGGCCGATGTGGCGGGCTGGGTGACGGATCACGACGTGACGGTCCTCCACGCCACCGCCTCGCTGTTCACCCTGCTCGCGGACGAGCAGCCACAGACGTTCGACGGACTGCGCCGACTGCTCACCGGCAGTGAGACGGTTTCCGCACCGCACGCAGGCCGGATCCTCGCCCGTTGCCCTGAACTTGAGCTGATCAACTGCTGGGGGCCGACGGAGACCACCACGTTCTCCGTCTGCGGCATCTTCACTGCGGACTCGCTCCCGGCCGGCCCTCTGCCGCTCGGCACACCGCTGGCCAACACCGAGGTCCGGGTGCTGGACGAGGCCGGCCATCCCGTGCCCGTGGGCAGCCCGGGGGAGCTGTACGTGGCCGGGCCGTGCCTCGCACGCGGCTATCTCGGCAGACCCGCGCTGACCGCCGAGCGCTTCCTGCCGCATCCCTCCGTGCCGGGTGCTCGGCTGTACCGCACGGGTGACCGGGGGCGCTGGTCGGCCGAGGGCCGGGTGGAGTTCCTCGGCCGGGTCGACCACATGGTCAAGATTCGCGGCTACCGGGTGGAGCCCGGCGAGGTGAGCGCGGCGATCGGCGCTCATCCGCGCGTTCGCCAGTGTGTCGTGACAGCGCCGCGGGACGCGTCGGGCCGGGCCGATCTGGTGGCGTACGTGGTGTGCGACGCCCCGGCGCCCCTTGTGTCCGAACTGCGTTCGGCGCTGCGGGATACGCTGCCCGAGTACATGCTGCCGAAGGCCTTCGTGTTCCTCGACGCGTTCCCGCTGACGGCCCAGGGCAAGGTGGACCGGGGCAGACTCCCCGCACCGTCCGGGGACCGCCCGGAGCTGTCGTCCCAGTACGTGGCGCCGCTGCCCGGGGTGGAGGAACGGCTGGCGGTGATCTGGCGTCAGGTCCTCGGGGTGGACAGGATCGGCCGGCACGACAACTTCTTCGACCTGGGCGGCGACTCGATCCGCAGCATTCAGGTGATCGGACGGGCCCGGGAGGAGGGTCTGCTGCTCACGCTGCCCGTACTGTTCCGGTCCCCGACACTCTCCGCGCTGGGCACCGAGGTGACTTCGGTGACGGCGGACCTGCTCCCCCCGCCGACGGCGGAGCCGTTCGCCCTGCTGTCGGCGAAGGACCGGCAGGCGCTGCCGGAGGGGCTGGTGGACGCCTATCCGATGGCGGCACTCCAGGTCGGCATGGTCTACGAGATGGAGATCGACCCAAACCGCAACCCGTACCACAACGTCAGCACGGTGCGGCTCGGCGAGCGGTTCGAGGAGGACGCCTTCCGGCGGGCCGTCGAGCTGACGGTGGGCCGCCACGATGTCCTGCGTACCTCGTTCGACCTGAGCGGATACAGCGAGCCGGTGCAACTCGTGCACGAGCGGGTCGAGTCGCCGCTGACCGTCGTCGATCTGCGGGGTCAGGACGATGGTGCGCAACGGGCGGCGGTGGCGGAGTGCGTCCGTAGCGAACAGGACGAGGGCTTCTCGGTGGCGGCGGCGCCGTTGTTCCGGATGACGGTCCATGTGCTGTCCGACGACGCCTTCCAGTGGACCGTCACCGACCACCACGCCATCCTCGACGGCTGGAGCCTCGCCTCCACCCTCGCCGAAATCACCGACACCTACCACACCCTCCTCGACGGCAGCACTCCATCACTCCCGCCCCTCCGCTCCACCTACCGCGACTACATCGCAGCCGAACAAAACGCACTCACCACCCCCGAACACACCACCTACTGGCACAACCTCCTCACCGACCGCCCCGACACCCGCCTCCCCCGCCACACCACTGCTCTTCCCGACGGGCTCGCGGGGCTGTGCAGCGCGGGCGAGGTGCACCGCAACGACGCGGAGCGCCGGCACGGGGAACTGATCACGCCCTTGCCGGTCGGTCTGGGCGATGGTCTCGACCGGTTCGCCCGGCGTTGTGGGGTGCCGCTGAAGTCCGTGCTGCTGGCAGCGCATCTGCGGGTGATGAGCCTCGCCACCGGCAGCCGGGACGTCGTCACGGGGCTGTCGTCCAACGGACGGCTGGAGGAGACCGACGGCACCGAGGTGCGAGGGCTCTTCCTCAACACGCTGCCGTTCCGGCTGGAGCTGCCGGACGGCAGTTGGCGGGACCTCGCGCGCGCGGTGTTCGAGGCCGAGCAGGACATGCTGCGCCATCGCAGGTACCCGATGTCCGCGATCCAGCGCGAACTGGGCGGGGAACCGCTCTTCGAGACCGGCTTCGTGTACAACCATTTCCGCCAGATCGACGCACTCGCCGGTGGGGCGGACACGAACGACGATCGAGCCCGTGCGACCGGAGGCGGGCGGACCCACTTCCCGTTGCTGGTGGCCGTCAGCCAAGAGCCCGGGCACCCGGGGCTGAGCCTGGAGATGGAGTACGACAGCGGCGAACTTACTCCCGTCCAGGTGTCGTTGATGCGCGACTCGTATGTGCGGGTGCTGGATTCGATGGTCTCCGAACCGGACACCGCGTCCGGGGACGTCGTCCTGCTGGGAGACACCGAGCGGGAGCTGCTGGAGTCGTGGGCGGGTGACGGCGAAGAACTCCCGGTCGGCGCGATCCACGAACTGGTGACACGCCGGGCGCTGGAGACCCCCGACGCCGTGGCCGTCGTCTGCGACGACAACACCCTCACCTACGCCGAACTCGTCACCCGCGCCGCCCGGATCGCCACACTGCTGATCAAACACGGCGTGGGACCCGAGGTCTGCGTCGGCGTCTGCGTCGAACGATCCCTCGACACCGTGATCACCACACTCGCCATCCTCATGGCCCACGGCATCTACGTCCCCCTCGACACCGCCTTCCCCACCGACCGCATGCACCACATGCTCACCGAAGTCGGCGCCACCCTCGTCCTGACCCACCAACCCACCCACGACACCATCCCCCACGGCCCCTGGCACACCCTGAACATCCACACCCTCCAGACCGCCACCACCACGCCGGACCTCGACACCCTCGCCCACCTCCCCCAGCACCTCGACCCCGACCACGCCTGCTACATCATCTTCACCTCGGGATCCACCGGACGCCCCAAAGGCACCACCGTCACCCACGCCAACGTCACCCGCCTCTTCAACGCCGTCCGACAACGCCTCCCGTTCGGCCCCGACGACACCTGGACCCTCTTCCACAGCTACGCCTTCGACTTCTCCGTCTGGGAAATGTGGGGCGCCCTCACCACCGGCGGACGCCTCGTCGTCGTCCCCTACCTCACCAGCCGCGACGCAGACGCCTTCTACACCCTTGTCCACGACCACGCCATCACCCTCCTCAGCCAAACACCATCAGCCTTCCGCCAATTCGAAGCAACCGACCGCACCCACAACCACGACCTCGCCCTACGCGCCATCGTCTTCGGCGGCGAAACACTCGACACACCCTCCGTACGCCGCTGGACAAACCGCCACGGCTGCACCACACCCCGCCTCATCAACATGTACGGCATCACCGAAACCACCGTCCACGTCACCACCAACGAAATCGACGAAAACCAACTGAACAACAACGCCACCAGAATCGGACGCGCCCTCCCGGACCTCCGACTCCATGTCCTCGACCTGTACGGGAACCCCACCCCGATCGGAGTGGTCGGGGAACTCCACATCGGCGGCGCGGGCCTGGCGCGTGGCTACACCGGTCAACCCGCTCTCACCGCACAACGATTCGTACCGGATCACCTGACGCCGGCCCCCGGTGCCCGCCTCTACCGCAGTGGCGACCTCGCCCGCTGGACGGCCGACGGCGAACTGGAGTACCTGGGCCGGGCCGACGCCCAGGTCAAGATCCGCGGATACCGCATCGAACTGGGAGAGATCGAGGACCAGTTGGCCCGGCTCGATGCGGTCCTGCAGGCCGTTGTCGTCGTCCGGGACGATCTCGAGGGCCGTGCGGATCTGGTCGCCTATCTCGTACCGGAACCGGGCACCGACCGGCCCACCACCAGCGAACTCCGCGATACCCTCGCCGGCCACCTCCCCGACTACATGATCCCGAGGAACTTCGTCCTCCTCGATACCCTCCCGCTCACTCCGCAGGGCAAGCTAAACCACCGGGCATTGCCCGCTCCGACGAACGAACGCCCCGAACTGGCAGCCGAGTTCATCGCTCCGCTGCCCGGGACGGAGGAACTGCTCGCAGCGATCTGGAGCAACGTTCTCGGCGTCGACCGCATCGGCCGCCACGACAACTTCTTCGAACTCGGCGGCGACTCCATCCGCAGCATCCAGATACTCGGCCGAGCCCGCGACAACGGACTCACCTTCCACCTCCAAGACCTCTTCCACCACCCCACACTCGCCGACCTCGCCACCACCACAACCACCACACAACCCACCACCACACCACCCACCACCCAGCCCTTCTCCCTCATCACACCCCACGACCGCAACCACCTCCCCCACCACCTCGACGACGCCTACCCCATGGCCGAACTCCAAATCGGCATGGTCTACGAAATGCAACGCGACCCCGACCGCAACCCCTATCTGAACGTCGAGAACCTTCCGGTCGCCGGTCCGTTCGACGCTCCGGTCTTCCGGCGGGCTCTCGCGCTGGTGGTGAAGCGGCATCCCATTCTGCGTACGTCATTGGCGCTGACCGGGTACAGCAAGCCGCTCCAACTGGTGCACACGGACGTCGATGTGCAGCTGACGGTGCTGGATCTGCGGGGTCTCGGGGACGACGCGCAGCGCACGGCTCTGCGGGAGTGCGTCCGTACCGAGCGCGCGAAGGTGTTCGACATCGGCGCGGCGCCGTTGTTCCGGATGACGGTCCATGTGCTGTCCGACGACGCCTTCCAGTGGACCGTCACCGACCACCACGCCATCCTCGACGGCTGGAGCCTCGCCTCCACCCTCGCCGAAATCATCGACACCTACCACACCCTCCTCGACGGCAGCACTGCATCGCTCCCGCCCCTCCGCTCCACCTACCGCGACTACATCGCAGCCGAACAAAACGCACTCACCACCCCCGAACACACCACCTACTGGCACAACCTCCTCACCGACCGCCCCGACACCCGCCTCCCGCGCGATTCGGCCGAGCTGTCCGACGAGCCGGGCTACCGCAGCGTCACCACGCATCTGCCCCCGCAGCTCCTCACCGCGCTGGAGCACGGTGCCGCGCAAACCGGTGTTCCACTCAAGGCAGTGCTGCTGGCCGCCCATCTGCGTGCGTTGAGCCTGGCGACGGGGAGCCCGGATGTCATCACCGGGCTGACGGCCAACGGGCGGCTGGAGGAGACCGACGGGGCCGAGGTGCGGGGGCTCTTCCTCAACACCGTGCCGTTCAGGCTCCTTCTGCCGGAGGGCAGTTGGGCCGATCTGGCGCGCGCCGTGTTCGACGCCGAGCGCGAGATGCTGCCGCACCGCAGGTATCCGATGGCCGCGCTCCGGCGCGAACTGGGTGGTGCACCGCTCTTCGAGGTCAACTTCACCTACAACAACTTTCCGCAGTTCGGTGCGCTCGCCGAGGCGGGTGCGCTGGCCAAGGAGGGACCGGGCAGTGACGTCCCGGGCGCTGCCCCGACGAGCTTCCCGTTCAGCGTCACGCTCAGCCGGGAATCGGTGCTCGGCGGGATGTGGCTGGAGCTGGAGTACGACACGGCGGAGCTGTCGGACGGCCAGGTCGCCCGGCTGCGCGACTACCATCTGCGGGCACTGGAAGCGGTGGCGGCGGACATCGGAGCGGACGCGCACGGGGCGCCGTTGCTGAGCGAGGCCGAGCAGGCGCTGCTCGACATGCTGAACTACACGACGGACGCCCGGGCGGCCGGCAGGGTTCCGGTGCACGAGCTGCTGCGGCGGCAGGCCGCCCGTACCCCGGACTCGCTCGCGATCGAGGACGGCGAGACACGGATCAGCTTCGCCCGGCTGGATGCGGACAGCGATCGCCTCGCCCGGCGGCTGCGTCGGGACGGGGTACGTCACGGCGATCTCGTCGGCATCTTCCTGCGGCCCGGATCGGCCGCGCTGACCACCTTCTGGGCAGTGTGGAAGGCAGGGGCCGCGTTCGTCCCGCTCGATCCCGGGCTGCCGCAACACCGCCTGCGCTCGATGCTGGATCAGGCCCGGCCCGTCGTGCTGATCACCGACGACCCGCAGGCCGCCCCGAACGGTCACCGGCTGTTCGATCTTTCGGCCGTCACGCACGAGGCAGGGCAGGAGGAGACCGGTAAGCGGTCCGGGGACGGCCCGGACAGTGCCGCGCTGCCGTCCGTGAGCTCCCGCGACCTGGCCTACGTGATGTTCACGTCCGGCACCACCGGTGGCCCCAAGGGCGTCATGATCGAGCACGGCAGCCTCGCCGCCTATGCGGTGGGGACGCCGCTGGGGCGCACTCGCTCGCTGGGTGCTGAGAGGCCGCTGCGGGTGGTGACCGGCACGTCGGCGTACATCTCCGACTTCCTGCTGGCGCAGGTTCTCCTGGTGCTCGACGGTCACACGCTGTGTGTGCTGAGCGAGGAGCAGCGGCGGGACCCCGGGCACCTCGTCGCCCGCGCACACGATCGCGAGCGGGCCGTGGATGTCATCGACACGACCACTGCCCAGCTTCAACTCCTGGTTGAGCAAGGGCTGTTGGACGCACCGTGGCCGCCCGAGCTGCTCGTCTTCGGCGGCGAGGCGTGCCCGCCCGATCTGTGGGCGGCGCTGGGCAGGAGGTCCGGCGTGCGGGCGTTCAACAGTTACGGGCCGGCGGAGGCGACGGTCGAGGCGACCATCGCACGGGTGACGGGTGACGGCGGGCCAGTCATCGGCCGGCCCTGCGCCAACACCCGGATCCATCTCCTGGACGCCGCAGGGCGTGAAGTGCCGCCCGGCACCGCGGGTGAGATCTGCGTCGGCGGCGCCGGGGTGGGCCGGGGCTACCTCGGCCGGCCCGGGGTCACGGCCGAGCGTTTCGTGCCGGACCCCTGGGGCCCGGCGGGGAGCCGTCTCTACCGTACGGGTGACGTCGGCCGTCTCACGGGCTCCGGCGATCTGGAGTTCCTAGGGCGGGTGGATCACCAGCTGAAGGTGCTCGGCGAGCGTGTCGAGCCGGAGGAGGTCGAGGCGGTGCTGCGCGCCCATCCGGGCGTGGCCGGCGCGATCGTCGGCCGCCATCCGGACCACGAGGGGCTGCTGGCGAACGTCGTAGCGGCCCAGGGCGGTGCCCCGGACCAGCGGGAACTGCGACGGCATGCCGCCTCCCGGCTTTCGTCGGCAGCGGTTCCGGCGCACTTCGTCGTGGTCGACGCGTTGCCGCTCACCCCGGCCGGAAAGCTGGACCGTGGCGCCCTGCTGACCGGCGGCCCCGGCTCGGGTCCCGACGGAACCGAAACTTCTGAAGGAATCGGGGGTCCGGGCGAACCGGGCCGTGGCGCGGCGGAGTCGGCGTTCTCCCGGACGGAGCGGCGCGTCGCCGAGGTGTGGCACAAGCTCCTCGGCCTTCGTGCCGACCGGCAGGACGACTTCTTCGCGATCGGCGGGCACAGTCTGCTGGCCGTACGGCTCGCGGGTGAGCTGGGCGCCGCGTTCGGCACCACGGTTCCCCTGCCGCAGCTGTACAGCACTCCCACACTGGCGGGCCAGGCGGCGTACCTCGACGACGCCCGGCACGAGCGGGAGGGCAGGGGCCGAAGCAGCGGCCCGCGCAGCGTCATCGGCCTCGGCGGCTCTCCCGGGCTCCAGCCGCTGGTGCTGGTGCATCCGCTCGGCGGCACGCTCTTCTGTTACCGGGATCTGACGGCCCGGGTCTCGGGGTCCTTCGAGGTCCTGGGGGTCCAAGGGGACCTGATGGGCGGCGGGGACACGGCGGACTTCGCCTCGCTGGCATCGGGTTACGCCCGCGAACTGGCGCCCCTGCTCCGGGGGCGGCGGCCCGTGATCGCGGGCTGGTCGGCGGGCGGTGTGCTGGCACACGAGGTCGCCTCACGGCTGGCGGACCGGGGCATCGTGGCCGATCGTGTCGTCATCATCGACGCCGCTCCCCGACAGGGGCCGGACACGGCGGCGGACGCGGCGGCGCTGGAGCGGCTGCGTAGCGATGTGGCACGGCTGGGACCGCGCCGGCTCCTGGCGGAGCACGCCGTCGACGACGTGCTGCGGCTGCTCGGCGTGGACGCGGAGGCGCTGGCCGAGCTGAACGGGCCCGTCACCGCGTCACTCATGGAGTTCTGGCAGGGGATGCTGTCCGGCCTGGCCGGGCACCGGCCCTCCCCCTACCCGGGCCCCGTGCACCTCGTGGTGTCCCGCCGGGGTGAGGAGGCGGCCGTCCGTGCCGCGATCAGCGGGTGGGAGCGGTTCGCCGGGACGCTGCGTGTCTCGTACGCCGACGGCGACCACTACCAGCTCATGCGGGAGCCCTGGATCGGGGACGTGGCCGCGGTATTCGCCGGCCCGGACGATCCGACAGATCAGACCGACGGGGGCGTGTCCGGCCGGTCCTGATGCGCCGTACACATCCGAATCCGGCTGGACCCTTTCGAAAGGAATTCGACGTGCTGGTGCTCGGTGTCAGCGGACTCGACCGATCGTTGTCCGTCAAGAAGAACATGCTGCCCGGTCTGGACTGGCGGGAACAGCGTGTGGTGCAGGGCCTCGACTCGGCCGCGGCCCTGGTCGGGGAGCAGGGTGTGATCGCCGCCTCGGCGCAGGAGCGGCACGACGGGGTGAAGGGCACGGGCGCGTTCCCCGTCGACGCGGTCGAGGCGTGCCTGCGGATGGCAGGAGTGACCCTGGACGACGTCGACTTCGTCGCGCACGGCTTCCGGTACGAGCCGTCCGTCGCGTTCGAGCGCGACGAGTTCGCCCGGCGCTGGTACCGCGAGGTGTACAGCGAGGACGTGCAGTACGAGGTGTTGCGCACGCACTATCCGGACCAGGACTGGGAGCGCAAGCTCGTCCGGGTGGGCCACCATGTCGCCCATGCCGCCAGCAGCTACTACCTGAGCGGGTTCCCCGACGCGACGGTACTGGTGGCCGACGGTATGGGCGAGGCCGAGTCCACGTCGGTCCTGCGGGGCAGCGGTGACGCGTTGCACGGTGTGCGCAGCTACTCCATATCCGCGTCGCTGGGCATCCTCTACAGCGTCGTCACCCAGTACCTGGGTTTCCTGCCGGGGATGGACGAGTACAAGGTGATGGGCCTGGCGCCCTACGGGGACGCGAGCCGGTACGCGAATGTGGCGGACGAGCTGGTGCGCAGGGCTCCGGGCGGACGGCTGCTGGCCCCCGTCCTGGCGCACGACAAGTCGCCGACGGAGCGCGAGACGCACCGGGGGGCCATCCGGCGGCTGGAGGAGCTGTTCGGTCCGGCCCGGCATCCGGAGGCGTCGCTCGACCAGCGGCACATGGATGTCGCGGCGACCGTCCAGCGCAAGCTGGAGGAGAGCCTCCTGTACGTCCTGCGTGAGACGGCCGATAGTGCGGGCGGCTCCCGCAATCTGTGCATGGCGGGTGGTGTCGCGCTGAACTGCACGGCCAACGGAGTGATCGCCCGCAGCGGTCTGTTCGACCGGGTGTTCGTGCAACCGGCGTCGGGGGACGACGGTACGGCCCTCGGCGCGGCTCTGTGGCAGCTCCAGCAGCACGTACCGGCGCCGCCGGCCCCGATGACGATGCCGTACTGGGGCGAGGAGTTCGACGACGCGGACATCGAGGCGCAGCTGCGTGGACTGGGTGCCGGATTCACCGTACGGAAGCCGGCCGAGGACGAGCTGCTGGCCGAGGTGTCGTCGTTGATCGGCGCGGGGAAGGTCGTCGCCTGGTTCCAGGGGCGGATGGAGTTCGGCCCGCGTGCGCTGGGCAACCGGAGCATCCTCGCGGACCCGGCGTCGCCCGGCATGCGTGCCCATCTGAACACCGTGGTGAAGCAGCGTGAGGAGTTCCGGCCGTTCGCGCCGGCCGTCCTGGCGGAGGAGGCGACCACCTACTTCGAGATCGAGCCGGGGCAGGAGTCGATGTACCGTCACATGCTGTTCGTGGCGCCGGTGCGGCCCGAGTACCGCGACAAGCTGCCGTCGATCACACATGTCGACGGCTCGGCGCGGGTGCAGACCGTCGACCGGGAGAGCGCGCCGAGGTTCTGGCGCCTGATCCGCCGGGTCGGTGACGACCGGGGCATCCCGATGGTGGTCAACACCTCGTTCAATCTGCGCGGCCAGCCGATCGTGCGGACGCCGGACGTCGCGGTCGCCACGTTCGCCCGCTCGACGCTGGACGCGCTGGCGATCGGCGACTGGCTGGTGACCCGCGACCAGCCGTCGGCCGCCGGGACCGCAGGTGCGACCGATGAGTGAGCGGCCCGCCCCCGCCGGGGCACGTTCCGTGGCGGAGCTCCGTGAGGCCGTCGCCGCGATCTGGCGCAACGCCCTCGGCCTGGACGACGTCCGCGACGACTGCAACTTCTTCGACGAGGGCGGCGACTCCGTCCTCTCCGTGGAAGTGGCGATCTCGCTGCGCGAACTCACCGGCCAGGAGCTCGAACTGGACATCCTCTACGAGTACCCGGAGTTCGGCGCACTGTCGGCGGCGTTGACCGCAGGCCCCGATGGGGGAGGGCCGGAAACGAGGGAGCTGACCGCCGCCGAGGAACGGCTGTGGACCGCCGAACAGCTCCACCCGGGGAGCGCCGTCTACCATCTCGCCGTCCGTTACCGCTTTCCCGGCGGTCTCGACGTCATCAGGCTGCGCGCCGCGCTCGACACGCTGGCGGCCCGGCACGAGGCGCTGCGGCGCGGCTTCGTGAAGCCCTCGCTCTCACTGACCGCGCGGAAGGCCTCCGTGGCCTGCCGGTGGGTGGACGCGCGGGGCGTGTCGGACGAGAGTGTGCGCGAACTCGTCGACACCGAGGTGCGCACACCGTTCGACCTGGGCCGGCCTCCGCTGTTGCGGGCCCTTGTCGTGGACCGGGGTGACGCGGGCAGTGAACTGGTCCTGACCGTGCACCACTTGGTGTGTGACGGGGTCTCGCTGGACCTCCTCGAAACACAGCTCCAGCAGCTCTACGAGGACGGCTCTGGCGCAGAGGGCACGGAGTGGGAGCGGGCGTCCACCGGCGGGCAGGCCGTGTCCGTACGGCCGCGGGATGCCGGGGCGGCGCTGGACCACTGGCGGACGATGCTCGCCGGCTGCCCGGGGGCGCTGTCCCTGCCGCACGATCTGGCCCGTCCGGCGCGGCCCGGGGTCGCAGGCGCCGCCCATCGCATCCTGCTCACGGACGAGCAGGTGTCGACGATCCTGTCGTCGGCCGAGGAGGAACGGCTCAGTCCGTTCATGGCGTGGGTGGCCGCCTATGTGACCGGCCTGATCGCGGTGACGGGCGACCGGGATCTGATGCTCGCCGTGCCGGCCTCGTCGCGGGGTCCCGCCCAGGCGGGCGAGGTCGGCATGTTCGTCGATACGCTGCCGCTGCGGTTCACCGTCCGGCCCGGGGCCACGGCCCGTGACGTGGTCCGGTTGGTGCGTCGTGTCGTGACCGGTGCCCTGGCCCATCAGCAGGTGCCGTTCCAGAGGCTCGTCGAGGAGGTGCGGTCCGGCTCCGACCGTTCGCGGGCCCCGCTGACTCAGACCGCCCTCACCTACATGGACACCACACGGTGCGGGCTGCGGTGGGACGGTCACAGCGCCGAGCGTGAGCAGATCGGCACGGGCACCGCGAAGTACGAGGTGCTGTGGCTGGTCACGCGGACCGGTCGCGGAACGGTCTGCGAACTGGAGTACTCCACGGACCTGTTCACCGACGAGGCGGCGGCCGCCCTGCACCGACGCATGGTGGCGGCCGTCGGCGAGGCCTTCGCACGGCCGGACGCCCCTCTGCCGGAGTACCGTACGGACGCGCTCGACGTGTTCGTACCGATCCACGAAAGGGTGCACCGCCGGGCCGTGGAGCACCCCGGCGCGGTGGCGGTGCGACACGGGCGCACGACGCTGACGTACGGGGAGCTGGACCGGCGGGCGAGCGTTGTGGCCGCCGGGCTCCGGACGGCCGGGATCGCCCGCGGCGCGGTGGTGGCCGTGCCCATGGAGCGTGGCATCGCGTCGGTCACCACGTGCCTCGGCATCCTCTACGCGGGCGCCGCCTATCTGCCGGTGGACATCGCTCAGCCGGCCGAGCGCACCCGGCACATCGTGCGGACCGCGGCGACGGCGGCCGTCGTCACGGACGACGCCGCGGCCGAACTGCTCGCAGAGGTGGTGCCCGCCCACCTGCTGGAGAAGCTGCTCGTCACCGACGAGGCCCCGGTGGCCCCGGCGGCGGTGACCGGCGCCGATGTGGCCTACGTGATCTGCACCTCGGGCTCGACGGGCCGTCCCAAGGCGGTGGTGGTGCCGCACCGTGCCGTCGTACGGCTGGTGCCAGATGCGGACTTCGTGACGTTCGGCCCCGCCGACCGGGTCGCGCATGTGTCCAATCCCGCCTTCGACGCGGCGACGCTGGAGATCTGGGGAGCGCTGGCCGGCGGCGGCACCCTCGTCGTCGCGGACCGGGACGTCCTGCTGTCGCCGCGGCGGATGCGTTCCTTCCTCACCGACGAGCGCATCTCCGTCATGTTCCTCACCGTGACGCTCCTCAACCAGATGGTGGACTTCGCGCCCGACGCCTTCCGGGATCTGCGGGTGCTGCTCTTCGGCGGTGAGAAACACGATGCACGCAGGCTGGGGAAGCTGTTCGCAGCCGCCCCGCCCGCCGCCGTGGTGAACGGCTACGGACCCACCGAGAACACCACGTTCAGCACCACGCACCGAGTGACCGCCGAGGATCTCGCCGAGGGCGTGGTCCCCCTCGGCCGCCCGCTCCCGCGCAGCACGGCGTACGTCCTCGACGCATCCGGGCAGCGGGTCGGGGAAGGCGGGACCGGGGAACTGTACGTGGGCGGCGAGGGGCTCGCCCACGGCTACCTCGACGCCGCCGCGCAGACCGCCGCTGCCTTCGTCCCCGACCCGTTCGCCGGGCGTCCCGGGCAGCGGCTCTACCGCACGGGCGACCAGGTACGGGTCCTGCCCGGTGAGCGGTACGAGTACGTGGGGCGGCTCGACGACCAGGTGAAGGTGCGCGGCCACCGTGTCGAACTCGCCGAGATCGAGGCGGCGGTACGGAGGCAGAACGGGGTGGCCGACGCCGTCGTGCACGCACGTCCGACGGACGACGGCATCGAGATCATCGCCTTCGTGGCACCGGACACCGCCGGGGACGGACCGGAGGTGGCCCCGGACGTCACCGCGCTCGGGGACGGACTGCGCAGCGAACTGCCGCAGTACATGCTTCCGACGGTGATCGTCGTCGACCGCATCCCCGTCACCGCCAATGGGAAAGCGGACCGCGAGGCACTCCTGTCGGCGTCGGACGGGGCCGGGGCCGGTGGTTGCGCTCCTGCGGAATCCGCCGATCCGTCTCAGGACGGCGACCCGGTCGACGGCACGGTCACCGCGCTCTGGCAGGAGGTGCTCGGCACCGGGAGCGCCCGGCCGGAGGACAACTTCCTGAACGCGGGCGGACATTCCATCAAGGCCATGCGGCTGCTGGCCCTCCTCGGCGAGGAGCTGGACGTCACGATCGATCTGGTCGACTTCTTCGAGAACCCCACCCTGCGCGGGCTCACCACCCTCGTACGGCAGGAGCTGACGGGAGGCGGGCTGTGAGCGCCGCTCCTTCTCTGGGCCGCTTCCTGCACTGGGCGCAGATCCAGCCGGACGCCGTGGCGATCGTCGACGAGAGCGGCGAACTGAGCTACGCGGCACTGGAGTCCGCCGCCCGCGCCCGCGCGGCCAGGCTGTCGGCTGACGGGGTGCGCCCCGGTACGCGGGTCGCCGTGGAGTGCGGGTACGGCACCGACTATGTGGTCGCCCTGCTGGCGACCTGGCTGCTGGACGCGGTGGCGGTGCCGCTCGATCCGGCCGCGCCGGCCGAGCGCCGCCGCCACCAGGTCCGACAGGCGGGCTGCGAGGCGGCCGTTCCCTTTCCGTACGCCGACGGCATCGTCCGCGCCGCCGTCGCCGACGTGGTCTCCGGGCGGGCGACCGGGACCACCGGCCCGCCGGACGCGGGCGAGCCTGCCGCGTACATCCTGTTCACCTCGGGCTCGACCGGGCTCCCCAAGGGGGTGGAGATCGAGCACACCGGGCTGCTCACCATGCTGGACCACTTCTCCGGCGCCATGGGGCTGGGGCCGGGCGACCGGATGCTCGCGCACAGCAGCATCGTCTTCGACATGTCGGTGCCGGAGATGCTGGTGCCGCTGACGAGCGGTGGCACGATCGCCGTCGCTCCGTCGCGGTGTGCGCGAAACCCGGAGTTCTTCGCGAAATGGCTGCTCGCCCAGGAGCCCGGCGCCGCGTACGCCACACCCAGTCAGCTGCGGCTGCTGCTTCCCTTCCTGGCCGGTGAGCGGGCCTTCACCCACCTGGTCAGCGCCGGGGAGGCGCTGCCCGCCGCGCTGGCCGAGGAGTTGGACGGGGCCGTCGCTACCTTGTGGAACGGGTACGGCCCCACCGAGACGACCGTCTGCGGCCTGTGCACCGAGGTCCGTGCCCCCTACCGGGACCCGCTTCCGATAGGCGTACCGATCACCGGCCTGCGCGCCCAGGTGCTGGACGGGGCGCGGCAGCCCGTTCCCGAGGGCGAGGTCGGTGAACTCTGCCTCTACGGGGTCGGCGTGGCGCGCGGTTACGTCGGTGAGCCGGGCCTCACCGCCCGGTCCTTCACCACCGGCCCCGACGGCTCCCGTGCCTATCTGACCGGCGACATGGTGCGGATCGGTGCCGACGGGCAGTACTTCTTCCACGGCCGGATCGACGACCAGGTGAAGATCCGGGGACACCGCGTCGAGCTGGGCGAGATCGAGTCGGTCGCCGAGCGCACCCCAGGCGTCTCGCAGGCGGTCGCCCTGCTCACCGAAGCGCTGCGTGGGCGGGCCGAGTTGCATCTCGCCGTGGTGTGCCGGGCCGAGGACGGCGGACCCGTCGGCCCGGCGGCCGCCGAGGCCGCGCTGCGCGAACGCCTGCGGCGGGACCTGCCGGTCCACATGCGGCCGGGACGCCTGTTGTTCTTCGACGAACTGCCGCGCAACACCTCGGGGAAGACCGACCGCAACGGGGTGCGGCGAATCATCGAGGAGCGCCTGAGACGTCCCTGAGCAAGGCACACGCACACCGTCACCGGTCGTGCGCCCGAACAGATCCCTCCAGTCGATTCAACCGTCAGTCAGGAAAGGCAGCGGACTCATGAGCGAGCAGACGACCGGCACCCGGTACAGCGTGGTCCACAACGACGAGGAGCAGTACAGCCTCTGGGCCGAAGGGCGCCCGCTCCCGGCCGGCTGGCACCGCACGGACTTCAGCGGCGGGCGCGAGGAGTGCCTGGCCCACATCGACGCGGTCTGGACGGACATGCGCCCCAGGAGCCTGCGAGTGGCCATGGGCGAGAACTGAGAGCTCACCGACCGAGGGCCGGGGAGGGAACCCGTCGTCGTACGGGTGCCTTCCCCGGCCGCATCCCAGCCAGCAGTGGAGGTCAGCCGTGTGGGCGCTTCTTCGCCGCAATGCGCAGTTCCGTCGGATGTTCGCCGGCGAGGCGGTCTCCAGCTTCGGGGACAGCGCCATGTTTCTGTCACTCGCCATCTGGGCGAAGGACCTCACCGGCTCGAACGCCGCCGCCGGTCTGGTCATGCTGGCACTCACCGTGCCGGGCCTGTCCGCGCCCTTGCTCGGGCACCTCGTGGACCGGGTGCATCGCAAACCGCTGCTGGTCAGGATGTACGGCGGCATGGCGGTTCTCGTGCTGTCGCTGCTGGCCGTCCGGGGCTCCGGCCAGTTGTGGATCATCTATGTGGTCGCCCTCGCCTACGGGGTGCTGGTCTCCACCCCCGCCCGGCAGGCGCTGCTGAAGGACCTGCTGCCGTCGTCCGACGCCGTCCAGGCCAGGTCGCTCCTCATCGCCACCAGGGAGGGCGTGCGCATCGCCTCCCCGGTGGCCGGAGCCGGGGTGTACGTGGCCTTCGGCGGCGTCGCGCTGGCTGTGCTGGGGGCGCTCACACTGAGCGCGGCCGCGCTGCTGATCGGTTCGGTCAAGGTGGTCGAGTCGGAACCGGACCCCGTCGAGGAGTCCTTCGGCACCTCCCTCTCCGCCGGCCTGCGGTATCTGCGCGGCACACCGCTGCTGTTCCGGTTGACGCTGGCGATGGTCGTCTTCCTCGGCGGCATCGGCATGCTGGAGACCGCGGCCTTCGCCGCCGTCGATCACGGCCTGGGCCGCCCGGCGGCGTTCGTCGGGGTCATGGCGTCGATCCAGGGCGCCGGTTCCGCGCTCGGCGGTCTGATCTCCGGGACGGTGATACGGCGTCTTGGTGACGTCGGTACCAGTTGCGTCGGCTACGGGCTCGTCGCGGTGGGGCTGTTGCTGTGCGTCTCACGCGATGTGGCGCTCTTCCTCGTCGGGACGACACTCATCGGTGCGGGACTGCCGTTCGTGGCCGTGGTTCTGGGCGCGGCGGTGCACCTGTACGCACCGGCCCGGATGCAGGGTCGGGTCAACGCCACGGTCAACACCGCGAAGGACGGAGCACAGACCCTGTCGCTCACGGCTGGCGCGGCGCTGATCGGGGTGCTGGACTACCGGGTCATGTACCTGGTGATGACAGTGACCACCGTGGCGTGCGCGGTCAGTCTGCTGGTCCGCTCGATTCCCGCTCCGCAGGTGGTGCCATCGGTGGCGGACGCCCCGGCCGACGACGCGTCCGCACCGGGCGCGGCCCCCGCGTGCGAGCAGGACAGCGGCGCACCTGCGGGCGAGCCACGGATGCGCTGAGCCCCACCGACCGGGCCCGCAGAACGAGCCGCGCCGAGCGCGGTGTGGAAGGCTTCCACGAAAAGGGTGTACGGGGACGGAACTTGCGACCCGGACGCCCGCGGGGCCCTGAAACACTCGGCGAAGGGTGCGGCATGAAATTCACAGTCCTGGGAGGACGCGGTCTGATCGGCACACAGGTGGTCGAACGGCTGAGAGCGGCCGGCCACGATGTGGTACCGGCTTCGCTGTCCACCGGAGTCGACGTGATCAGCGGCAAAGGCCTGGAGCGGGCTGTCTCGGGCGCCGATGTGGTGATCAACCTGACGAACTCCCCGGCATTCGACGAATCTTCCATCGACTTCTTCGAAACGTCGATGAACAACATCGCGGCCGCGGCGGAGGCGGCCGGTGTCCGCCACCATGTGATTCTCTCCATCGTCGGCGTGGACCAAGTTCCGCAGCTCGCGTACTACCGTGCCAAGGTCGCCCAGGAGAACGTCCTCAAGAACGCACCGACGCCGTACTCGATCGTGCGCGCCACGCAGTTCTTCGAGTTCGTCGAAGCGGTCCTGTCCTGGACGACCGACGGCGACACCGTCCGCCTGCCTTCCACTCCCCTGCAGCCGATGGCTGCTTCCGACGTCGCCGCGGCTGTCGTGCGGGCCGCCTCCGAAACGCCGTTGCAGGGCATCCGGAACGTCGCGGGCCCCGACGTCTTCCCCCTCGACGAACTCGGCCGGATCACGGTGGCCGCACACCCCGACGGCCGCCGCGTGGTCACCGACGACCGGGCGGGCATGTTCGCCATGGTCACCGGCGACGTCCTGACCGCGCCGGAGGGCGCCGATCGTGCCCCCACGCACTACGCGGACTGGCTCCGGCAGCCGTAGCCGGGCTGCTCCGCCGCTCCGCTACTCCACCGTGATCGCCTGCACAGGACAGACGCGGGCGGCTTCCTTGACCATCGGGTCAGCCACGTCCTCCTCGTGACCCGGCAGCAGTTCGCTGAAGCCGTCGTCGTCCTGGGTGAAGACCTTCGGCGCGGTCAGCGCGCACTGGCCGGCGCCGATGCACACATCCCTGTCGATACTGATCCGCATCACCACTGCGTCCTTTCCAGGAAGGGTCCGGTCACCACGCCACGGGCAGTTCGAGCATGCCCTGGATCGTGTCGCCGGGCTTGAACGGGATCTCGTCGACGGGTGCCGCCAGCCGCAGCTGAGGCAGCCGGTCGAAGAGGGTGCGCAGGGCGATCTCCAGCTCGGCCCGCGCGAGGTTCTGGCCGAGGCACTGATGGACCCCGAAGCCGAAGGCCACATGGTGGCGCGACTGCCGGCCGAGATCCAGTTCGTCCGGCGCCGGGTACGCGGCTTCGTCCCGGTTGATCACCGAAGTGGACAGTACGACGCCCTCACCTGCCCGGATGGTCACCCCGCCCACCTCGATGTCCTCCGTCGCCACCCGTGAGATGCCGTCGGCAATGGACAGGAATCGCAGCAACTCCTCGACCGCGGCGGGCATCAGATCCTCGGATGTGCGCAACCGGTCCAGCTGGTCCGGATACTGAAGGAGAGTGAACGTACCCAGCGAGATCATGTTCGCGGTCGTCTCGTGGCCCGCTACCAGCAGGATCTCGGCCAGCTGGACCAGTTCGTCGCGGCTGATGGCCCCGGTGTCGAGCTGCTGGGTGATGAGCTCGTCGAGCAGCCCCTCGCCCGGGTCGGACCGCTTGCGCTCGATCAGCGACCGGAAGTACTCGTCGAGCGCCGCCCGCGCGGCCTCGATATCCGCAGCCCCGGGACCGCGCAGCAACCTGCGCGACTGGGACTCGAAGAAGTCGTGGTCGGCGTACGGAACGCCGAGAAGCGCACAGATCACCATGGAGGGAACGGGCAGCGCGAAGGCGCTCACCAGATCGGTGGGCGGGCCCTGCTCGATCATGGTGTCCAGCAGCCGGTCCACGGTCTCCTGGATCCTCGGCCGCAATGCGGCGGTCCGCTTCACGGAGAAGCTCGGGATCAGCATCCGGCGCTGCGCGTTGTGCTCGGGGTCGTCGACACCGAGCAGTTCGATACGCCGTTTGGTGCTCCGGGCCACGCGCTCGGTGAACACGGGGAACGCGGGGTTCTCCCGGTCGGCCGACAGTCTCCGGTCGACCAGCAGCGCACGCGCTTCGGCGTGCCCGGTCACCAGCCACACCCGGCGGCCGTCGAAGAGTCTGGCGGGAGACAGCGGCTTCTGCCCGTCGTTCCGCGGCCGGTACTCCGACGGCGGGTGGTACGGGCAGGTGCGGTTTTGCGGGAATGAGACGGTCTCGGTGTCTGCCATAGCGGGCCTCGCAAAGAGGACGGAGGGGTTCCTACCGGTCTCCCCCACTAGATGCCTCAGTCACCTAACTAGTCTACGCAATGTTCAGCCAACTCGCCGGGTGTGCGGCCCCCCGGAAGCGTAACGCCGCGACCTGCGTCCCGCCCCGCGAACCGCCGGCGGACACGGCCGCGCGGACCGGCAGCCCCGACGGCTGCTCCGGCCCGCGCCGCATCCCGCACCGTGCTCATGTCGGCCGGGCCCGGTGGCGAAGATGTGCAGGTCAAGGTTGTGAGGAAGCGTCACGCTCCTGATCCGTCCGCCCTCCGGGAACCCGGTGTGGCGAGGGTGCCGTGTACCACGACGCCGACAGGGGCAACCGGGAATCCGTGGCCCGTATCAATGAGGACGTCGACATCTGCGACCACAACGGTGCGGTCGCGGTGTGCTGGATCCGCGGCGGAGAGTGGATCGACTTACCGGTCCGGCCGAACGCGACCGGAGAGTCGGCGTCGGTCGCGGAGCCGGCCCGGCCCCTTTCACAGGGGGTCGACACCGAGAGCGCGAGTCCGGTCGGGCGGATCACCCCGGCCATCGGGCGGCGCTTGCGGCATGGAAGCCGCACACGTGGGGTGATGTGGGTCCGGCGGTGTCCATGGGCTGCAGGCAGTGCGGGCACACGTGCCCGCCGAGATTTACCGTCCAACGGAACCGGTGCGTGCTCCACATATGTTCGGGAGCATGTCAGGCCGGCCCGCAGAACTGGCTTGTTCACCTTGCCCGAGGGGGTACAGAGCCACTTCCCGAAGGAGAGCCACGAGGCGGCAGGGAGGGTGACAGAAAGATCTGGACAATGGTCCACTTCTTTCATGGCCTACCGCAAAACCCCCGCAGTGCAGGACCGGCTCGCCGCCGCGAAGGACCGCCTCATCCAGTGCGCCACGTCCGTCGTCGCCGACGTGGGCTGGGCGAATGCCTCCGTCACCGCGGTCGCCGCCGCTGCCGGAATGTCGGTCGGGTCCGTCTACCAGCACTTCCCCTCGAAGGGTGCCCTGGCCGTGGAGGTCTTCCGGCGCGCCTCGGCACGCGAGGTCGAGGTGCTCGGAGAAGTGCTCCGGGACGGCAGCGGCGACGCGGCGGAACGACTCGCGTGCGGAGTCCGTGTCTTCGCCCGCCGCGCCCTGCAACACCCCGGACTGGCCTACGCCCTGCTCGCGGCCCCGGCCGAGCCCGCGCTGGGTGAGGCCCGTTCGGAATTCCGTCGCCGCTATCGCGCGGTGTTCACCGATGTGGTTCGCGAGGGCGTCGCCGCCGGACTGTTCCCCCAACAGGACCCGGAGGTCACGGCCGCCGCGCTGACCGGCGCGATCGGAGAGGTGTTGGTGGACCCGTTGTCCGCTCCCACCGGCGACGCGGCCGATCATCTGGTCGCCGAGCTGATGGCGATGTCACTGCGCTGCGCCGGCGCCCCCTCGGCCGCCACCGGCTGACGGCACCCTCCCCGACCGGCAGCGGATGGCGGATCAGGGCGGGCGCGGAGGTCACGTGCTTCGTAGATTGGCGAGAACACCGCGAGCACCGGAAGGCCGGCACGGGACCCGTGACACCGCAGATCGATTACAGGGGGTTGTTCGCAGCCACGCCCAGCCCGTACCTGGTGCTGGACCCCGACCTGGTGATCGTCGACGTCAACGAGGCGTATCTGCGGGCGGCCGGCCGCAGCAGGCAGGACCTGATCGGGCAGCACCTCTTCGAAGCCTTTCCGGACAATCCGGCGGACCCCGACGCGGACGGTGTGCAGAATCTGGGTGCCTCGCTGCGCCGGGTCCTCGGCTCGAAGGAGCCGGACACGATGGCAGTGCAGAAATACGACATCCCCGTCGCGGGCCAGGAGGGGCTGTTCGAGGAACGGTGGTGGTCCCCGATCAACACCCCCGTGCTCGGACCGGACGGAGAGGTGGCATGGATCATCCACCGGGTGGAGGACGTGACCGCGTTCATCCTGTCCCGCACCGGCCTGCCGGAGGCGGGCGGTGGGGCGCTCGGCGAGCGGGAGGCGATGGCGGCCGAACTGTACGCCCGGGCGCAGCAGTTGCAGCGGCTGAACGAGAAACTGCACCAGTCCCACGCCCGGGAACGCCAGGTGGCCGTCACCTTGCAGGAGGCGATGCTTCACTCGCCGGACCTGGGCCGCCACCGGGACATCGCGGTGCGCTATCTGCCCGCCACCGGGACGCTGAACGTGTGCGGTGACTGGTACGACGTGGTCGACCTGCCCGAGGACGGCTTCGCCGTCGCGGTCGGTGACGTCGTAGGCCACGGCCTGGGGGCCGCCGCCGTCATGGGCATGCTCCGCAGCGCCCTGAGCGCCGCCGTCAGAGCCGTCGACGGGCCCGACAAAGCCCTGGAAGTCCTGGACCTGTACGCGCGGTCCGTAGAAGGCGCGCTGGCCACGACCGCCGTCCAGACGGTCATCGACCCCGTCGGCCGCCGGATCGCCTACAGCAGCGCCGGTCACCCGCCCCCGGTCCTGGTGCACCCCGACGGCAACTGGGACCTGCTGGACCGGGCCACAGACCCGCCCCTGGCCGCCCACCCCGACCATGTCCCCCGCCCCCGGGCCGCCGTGCCCTACGCCCGGGGCGACACCCTGGTTCTCTACACCGACGGGCTCATCGAACGCCGCGGCGAGGACATCTACACCGGTCTGGGCCGGCTGACCGATGCTCTGTTCCGTCACCGCAGCCTGGGCCCGGATCGCCTCGCCGACGCCCTGCTGGCCCGCCTCGGCGTCAGCGGAGGCGCCCGTGACGACATCGCCTTGGTCGTCGTCCGCCTGTGAGCCCGAGCCCATGACCGTGGCCATGCCCCGCGCCCCCGCCGGCGCACCCACGCCGTGATCCCTGCCCCATGCCCGCGGCGCCGCCGGTCGGGCAGAAGGACTGAGGCGCGAAGTGGGCCGTACGGTGCCGTCGGCGCGGCCTCCACGACCTGCGGCTACGGCGGCGGGTGACGCCGTGGAAGTCAGCCAGTGGGACTGCACAGCAATGGAGAAAGGGCATGAAATGCGCATAAGGTTTCCCTATGTCACATGCCAGTGAAGGCGGCGCGGGAGGGATCAAGCGCCTACTGCGGTGGCGTCCTCGGCATGGCGGCTACAGGACGTGGATCTGGTGGCTGCCCCTCCTGCTCATGTCCGTGGACCTGCTGGTGGATCTGGCGTTGCTCCACAGCCGCGAACCGCTGAGTTTCCTGCTCGTCGGAGCCCCGCCCCTGGCGGCGGCCACCCGGAGCCCGCGGCACACCGCCGGGATCACCGCCATCTGTCTGGGGCTGGAGATGTGGATGGCCTCGCTGCGCCCGGGGCACTTCGCGGAACAGCACCATGTGGCCGTTTACCTCGCCACCGCACTGATCGGTATCGCCGGCGTCGCGCTGTCCCGGCAGCGGATCCGCGGCGAGGCCAGCCTGGTCCACGCCCGCTCGGTCGCCGAGGCCATGCAGATGACGCTGCTGCGCCCATTTCCAAAACGGCTCGGTCCGGTGCGGGCAGCGGGCTTCTACGAGGCGGGTGAGGGCGGCACGCTCGTCGGTGGTGACCTCTACGAGCTGTGCGAGACCCCGTTCGGCGTGCGGGTCGTCCTCGGCGACGTACGCGGGAAGGGGCTGAATGCGGTTCAGACGGTCGCCGCCGTCCTGGGAAGCTTCCGGGTCTCCGCCCACGAGTGGACCGACTTGAGCTGTCTCGCGGAGCGCCTCGAGCTCAGTATCGCCCGCAATGCCGGACGTCCGGCAGGTGATGACGAGCTGTTCGTCACGGCTCTCATTCTGGAGTTCCCGCCCGACGGAGGCTCGGTGAGGATCGTCGATCGCGGGCATCCGTCACCGCTTCTGCTCACTCCGCAGGGCACGCAACGGCTTCGTACCGCCCCTGGCCTGCCTCTGGGGCTGGGCGAGCTGGGCTTCGGAAGCGCCGAGGTCACCACTCACCCGCTGCGGGCGGGGGAAGTGATCCTTCTGTACACGGACGGGGTCAGCGAGGCGCGGAACGCGGGCGGCGAGTTCTATCCGGTGCTGGACCGGCTGGCGGCTCATTTCGGCGACGGCCACAGGGCACTGGATCCCGAGGCTCTCGTGTCCTTCATCAGGGCCGACACGGACAAATGGTCGGCCGGAGGGAAAGACGACCGGGCCGTGATCGCCCTCACCCTGACGTAGGCGTCCCGGGGCCCGGACCTCGGCTCCTGCCTCGGCACGCCGGCCGGAGGTCCGCAGGTGACAGGTCCGAAGGAGGCCGCCGTTCCGTCCAATAGCTTGGTAGACGCCGCATCTAACAAGCGAAGGGGGCGTTCGGCAGCCATCGATCTCGTCGAGCGGGCACGAGGTGAGGCGACGGTCGGCCGGCGTGGAGTCGATCTGTCGATTCAAGGAGCCGCAGCATGGCAAGCAGCACCGTACGGCCAAAGGACCAGGACCGGCTCCAGGAGGACGACGTCTCCGGGCGCCTGCTCGCCTCGTCGCCCAAGTTGTCGTACGACCCGGTCACAGAGGTGGACTGGGACACCCCGCTGGACAAGGATTTCCACGGTGCGAGTCCCGAATGGAGCACGCTCTACGGTACGGCGTACCGGCACGAGTTGACCGATGCGCAGCGCAAGGAGCTGACGCGGCAGGAGGCCGCGTCGGTGGCGGCACCGGCTTCTGGTTCGAGATGATCCTGCAGCAGATGGTGCTGCGCGACATCCACACAAAGAACCCGGCCGCCCCCGGTTCCAGTGGGCACTCACGGAGATTGCCGACGAGTGCCGGCACTCCGTCATGTTCGCCCGCGGGGCCGCGAAGCTGGGCGCCCCGGCCTACCGGCCGCACCGGATGGTGGCAGGCACGCCGTTGCTCACGAAGCTGTGCCTCGCGGAGCAGTAGGCCGACGGGCGGACAACCAGCGACGGACGCACGACCCGCTGCGTTCACTGTTTCGCCGGAATCCCGGCCCCGGGCGCCATACCGCCCGTCCGGCCGTCCCGCGTCCGGCCGCGTGGCCAGTGATCACGCCCGACAGCAGATGCAGCGGCGGTCGGCCGGTCCTGGCTTCGAAGACATGCCGAACTGCCCACTCCGTCCGCTCAGCTACCGTGTGCTACCAGCGCTCTTCCGGCTCCTGCCCTGCGACACAACGTCTCTGGGCGCAAACCGTGTTGGCGCCGGCCAATGTCCGTGTCCATGCCTACTGCAAAGCCTTCTCATGTCCGCACCATGTGTGCGGACCGCGCGACGACTAATGGAGTGCACGTTGAGGACGACGTTCCGTTCTCGTATCACCGCCCGGTTCGGGCGCACCTACCTGTCCAGGATCCAGAAGTACGGGATCGGTTCTTCCACCATCAGGCTGCTGCCCGAAGACCTGCTGATGCTGCTGCGCAGGGATGGCCTGGACCCGGTGGACAAGCTGGCCGGGCTCCGGGCGAAGGCGCCGGTGTCCAAGGTCTCGCTGCCGTTCGGTATGGACGCCTGGGTGGTCACCGGCTACGAGGAGTCGAAAGCCGTCCTGGGATCGGCCGACGGGTTCAGCACCGACTTCGCCCACCTCGCCACGAACGCCGGGGTCGCAGCGGAGCAGAGCCCCGGCGGGCTCGGGTTCAGCGATCCTCCTGTACATACGCGGCTGCGCCGCATCCTGACCCCGGAATTCACGATGCGCCGGCTGCGTCGACTCGCCCCCAGGATCGATGCCATCGTCGAGGAGCGCCTCGACGCGATGGAGGCCCGTCAGGGCCCGGTCGACCTGGTGCAGGAGTTCGCGCTGCCGATCCCCTCCCTCACAATCTGTGAGCTGCTCGGCATTCCCTACGAGGACCGCCAGGACTTCCAGCAGCTGGCCATGGACCGCTTCGACCTCTTCGGTGGGACGACCGCACCCTTCGGCGCCATGTCGGAGTCGCTGGCGTACTTCAGGAATGTGGTCAAGATGCAGCGCGAGAAACCGGGCGACGGGTTGCTCGGCATGATCGTGAAGGAGCACGGCGACAGTGTCGACGACGAGGAACTCGCGGGCCTCGCCGACGGCGTGCTCACCGGAGGGTTCGAGACGACCGCCAGCACGATCGCCCTCGGCTCCCTCGTGTTGCTTCAGGGCCAGGACGTCTTCGAGCGAATACGGACGGACGACGCAATGGCCGCGCCGTTCGTCGAGGAGGTGCTGCGCTACCTCTCCGCGGTGCAGATCGCCTTCCCACGGTTCGCCCGCGAGGACATAGAGATAGCGGGGGTGGTCATTCCCCGGGGCGACATGGTGCTCTGCTCACTGAGCAGTGCCAACCGCGACGCGTCGTACGTCATGGACGACGGACGCTTCGACCCGCACCGCAACACCTCAGGGCATCTCGCCTTCGGCTACGGAATCCACCGCTGCATCGGCGCCGAACTGGCGCGCATGGAACTGCGCTCCGCCTACCCGGCCCTGGCGCGGCGGTTTCCCCGGATGCGCCTCGCCGTCCCGCCCCAGGACCTGGCCTTCCGCAAGCTGTCGATCGTCTACGGCATCGAATCGCTGCCGGTGCACCTGCACTGAGCGGGCGCACACCCTCAGGGCACCTGCACAGAGGCAGCGGGCCGTACATGGGCCGGCTCCCCCGGTCGGCGGCCCGGATGTCGTCCTCCTACCAGGTGACTGTGATCCGCTGAGGACTTCGGGATGTGGTGCCGCGTCGCCACTCCACCGCGTGGGCGGGTTGCGCGATCCGGAGGCCGGGGAAGCGGGCGGCGAGCCGGTGCAGGGACAGTTGGAGTTCGAGCCGGGCCAGCCAGGCGCCCAGGCAGTAGTGCGGGCCGGCTCCGAACGACAGAGTGGGGGCCTCCAAGGGCGCGAACAGGTCGGCGAACTGCCGGGCCGGGAACACATCGGGGTCACGGTTGGCCATGCCGCAGTCGGCAAGAACCACCGAGCCCGCCGGGATGGTCACGCCGCCGACCTCCGTATCGGCGGCGGCGTGGCGTGCGGTCCCCCGGTCGTCGCCGAGCGGAACCAGGTGCAGCAGCCGCTCGGCCACCAACCCGGCGGCCTGTTCGTCCGCGCCGAGACGGGGCCAGCATTCCGGCCGTTCGCCGAGCAGGTAGAGCAGGGAGTTGCCGAGCATCGTCATCGTGCTGTCGTGTCCACCCACCACCAGCCCGCACACGAGGTCGACGAGTTGCCCCTCCGGGATACCGCCCTCGTCATCGGCCGCCCGGACGAGCACACTGGTCAGATCGTCGCCCGGCACGCTTCTCCGCTCGGCCAGCAGCGCGCTTCCGAAAGCGGCGAACTCCGCCAGCGCCGATTCCATTTCCTCCTTGGGGTGGGAGCCGTCGGAGAAGGCGTACTGGCTCCAGTGGCGCAGCCGTTCCCGTGCCGGGGCGTCGAGACCCATCAGTCGGCTGATCACCTCGACCGGGAGCGGAAGGGTGAAGCGTGCCACCAGATCCACCGGAGGTGTGCTGTCGGCGAGTTCGTCCAGGCGCTGCTCCACGATCGATGCGATCCAGGGCCGCCAGCGGGCGACGGCTCTCGGCGTGAACGCACGCCGCAGGGTGCGGCGCAGGCGCAGATGGTCCTCGCCGTCCTGGTTGAACATCAGGTCGAGGCTGCCGACCAGACCGGATTCGCCCGACAGGGACGGGGCATCCGGTGAGTGGAGCTGTGCGCGTCCGAATCGGGTGTCGGTCAGGACCATGCGTACGTCGGCGTACCGGCTCACCAACCAGGCCCGAGTGCCGTCGGGTAACGCGACGGGCCCGGGCGGTCCGGGTGGGTCGAACCTCAGACGGTGCAGAGGGTGCGATGGCGGGCCGGTAATCGCGTCGGTGTCGTCGGAGCGGGGCACGGGACCTCCTGGCTTGCACGGGTACGGGAGGGGCTGCGGCTGGGCGGGCCGGGCTGAAAGGAAGGGGTTCGGGCGAAGCGGCAGTCAGAGCTCGACCAGCACCTTGCCCCGGTTCGCTCCCGTGTCCTGGTAAAGGCTCCGATAGGCGTCCGGGATGGTCTCGAAGCCGTGATGGAGGGTGTGCCCGCAGCGGACCTCGCCCCTCCGGATCCTGCCGCCGAGTTCATCGTGGAGTGCGCGCCAGTTCTGCTCGGTGAACCATTCCAGCGAGAAGATGCCGCGCACCGATGTGCGCGGGAACATGATGTACGGCAGCAGTCGTGGCCCGGTGACGTCCCGGCCGACCTGGGTGGCCCATTGCCAGCACACGGCCACCTGACTGCCGACGTTGAGCATGGAGAACACGGCATCCGTCACCGTGCCACCGAGATTGTCGAAGTACTTGTCGACTCCGTCCGGTGCGGCCCAGGTGAGAGCGGACCGCACCGCTTCGCAGCTGTCCCCGTGGCGGTAGACGACGACCGCGTCGAATCCCAGCTCGTCGAGGTACTCCGCTTTCTCCGTCGTCGAGGTGGTGCCCACCACGCGGGCGCCCGCGAGCTTGGCCAGCTGGCCGACCAGCGAACCGACGGAGCCGGAGGCACCGCTGATCACGACAGTGTCGCCCGAGCGGACCGACATGAACTTGGTCAGAGTGCCCCAGGCCGTCATGCCGGGGCCGCCCATGACGCTCAGCGCGGTGGGAAGCGGAAGCGCGTCGTCGTACCAGCAGGGGTCCAGGCGGCGGAAGGCGGGAAAGACCATCGGAAACGTCCCGGTCTGCCAGGGGGTGGCCGCACCGTTGCTGATGAGATGGGTGCGCCAGCCGCCGAACCCCTGCACCAGATCACCCGGCCGGTGGGCCGCAAGGGGACCCGCTTCCAGCACCTCCATGATCGAATCGGCGCCCATGTGCGCACCGAGAGGGGTGTCCAGTGCGATGCCCTGGAGGTAGGGGTCCACCGAAACGTAAAGCGTTCTCAGCAGCATCTCGTCCGGGGCGAGGTCGACGTCGAGATCCTCCTCGACCAACCCATAGACCCTCTCGACGTCGGGGACGCCTTCGATGTGCTCACGTACCACCCATTTCCTGGCCCTCATCCCATTCCCTTTCTCTCCAGAGGAGACGAGCGGTCCCCCATGACGGACTGCGCGTCCGGTCGCGGCCCCACCGGAACGACCAGATGGGTGGGGGGCGGCCCGCTCTCGTCGACGGACGCGGTGAAAGTCCGGCCGTCGTCCCGGCAGATGAACTGCATGACGTGCCGGCCTGCCGCCGCCGCGCGGATCAGGCCGCCCGTCGTCGCCCATACGCCGGACTGGTAGAAGTTCCGCAGTCCCGGCAGGCCCGGGCCATGCTTCTTGATGAGCGTCTCCAGCGTCTCCCCGCTTTCCACGAACGGCTGCCAGCCGAGCACTGTGCCGTCGTAGTTGCCCGTGTAGCGGACCTGTGTGAGCGGGCTCGACACATCGCGCACTGCGATCGCGTCCGCGATGCCGGGGTGGCGCCGTTCCAGGAATGCGACGAGTACGTCGCGGGCCCGCCGCTTGGCCGCGTAGTACCCGCGACCATGACGTACCGGCAGCGTGTGGAGTTCCTGGCCGCCGCGGGTCCGCGTCGCCTGCTCCGGTCCTTCGTCCAGAGCCCGCCAGGGGGCGATGTCGCAGAAGTAGGTGACGTACGCGATGCTCGTCCCACGCGGGGAGAGTTCCGGGTAGTGCCTGCTGCGGAACTGGACGTTGATGCTCGGGTGACGTATGCCGGTCAGGCCTGCCGCTTCCGCTTCGTCGAGCAGATAGGTCGTGCAGGGGTCGGCGTCGGGGAAGTCCCGGCGGAGGCCGAGGAAGAGTGTGAAGTATCCGGGGAACACCATGCCGGGTTCACGGATGGTCCGGGTGTAGAGCCGGTGGTACGCCTCGTTGAGGTAGCGGCCACCGAGCAGATCCATCATCGTGGTGCGGCCGTCGCAGGCCGAGACGACGATGTCGGCGTGCAGTTCGCTTCCGTCGCTCAGCCGTACCCCTACTGCACGGTCGTCCTCGACCAGCACCTTTTCGACCTTGGCGTTGTAGGTCACCTGACCGCCGAGCCTGCGGTAGCGGCGCTCGATGGACTCGGCCAGTCCGAGCGATCCGCCCTCGGGGACGCCCGCGGAGAGGTTCGCGTGCGAGGCGAGCTGGAAGTGGAACGGCAGTACTGGGAACGCCGGATGCTTCTCGTACAGGATGAAGTTGAACGCCTCACGCAGCAGGGGGTCCTTGAACCTCGCCGAGTAGTCGGTCATCAGTACGCTGATGGATTTGCGCACGACGTTGAAGTACGGGAGGAAGGAAGCCAGCATCCGCCATCGTTCCAGCGTCGGCATCAGCCCGACCGGCTTGAGGAACGGATAGACGGCGAGACATTTGCGGAAGGCGCGCAGTTGCTTGCAGAAGTCCCGGATCACAGCGGAGTCGGCGGGCGAGATGTCCGTCAGATGGGCCTGTAGCCGGTCGGGGTCGGAGTAGAAGTAGACGGCCCGGCCGCACCGGCCACGCACGACGTTGAACACATCGAAATGCCGTACCTCCTTGCCCTGCAACGCGCCCAGCTCCAGCCAGATCTGGTGCATCTCATTGCCGGGGCCGCTGCCGAGGAGCCAGCTGACACAGGGATCCAGGGTGAAGTCGCCGCGGTCCCAGGCCGTGCAGCAGCCGCCCGGCAGTTCATGCATCTCCAGGACATGGGTGCGATAGCCGTTCATCCGGGCGTAGCAGCCGGTGGACAGACCGCCGAGCCCTGCGCCGATGATGATCATCGACTGTCGTTCGGAACGCGACACGAACCTGCTCTCCTCGGTGTTCATGTACGGGTGTCCCCGCGCGCGGACCATCTGTCGAGCTGCGGCAGCCGGCCCAGCTTTCCGGGATGCCACGGCTCGCCGCCTTGGCTCTCGGACGCTGTGAACCCGCGTCCCAGCTCGTCGCAGAGGTACTGGACGACGAAGCGGCCGGTCGACGCGGCACGGATCAGGCCGCCCATGCCGACCCACTGCCCGGCCATGGAGAATCCGCGCAGGCCCGGCAGGCGCATGCGGTCCTTGCCCACCAGCTTGGCCGCGATGTCGTCGGCCTCGGAGAACGCCTTCCAGGCCAGAATGGAGCCGTCGTGGTTGCCCGTGTAGCGCCGGGTCGTCGCAGGGGAAGCAACATCGACCAGCTCGATGCGCTCGGCCGTGCCCGGAAGGCGGCGTTCCAGGAAGTTCCTTACGAAGTCGGCCACTTGGCGCTTCTTCGCGCGGTACTCCTTGCGGTCGACGGCGCGCAGCGCCTTCCAGTAGGCGAAGTCGCTGAAATAGGTGCAATGGACCACCGACCTTCCGGGCGGGGCGAATCCGTCCGAGTAGTGGGAGCGCAACTGGACCACCAGACTGCTCTGCAGTGCGCCGGGCAACTGGGCGGCATCCTCGGAAGAGAGCAGGTACGTGGTGCTGTGCGCCCGGTCGGGGCCGAGGTCGCCCCGAACCCCGACGAAGGCCGAGACCACCGCGGGGAACAGGGTGCCCGGGCGGTGCAGCAGGTCGTTGTACAGCTTGTCGATCCGCGGACCGGTGAACCGGCCCTGCAGGAGTCCGTGGATCGTGGTGTGGCCGTCACAGGCCGAGACGACATGGTCGGCGTAGTACCGTCTGCCGTTGCGCAGTTCGATGCCGACGGCACGCCCGTCCTCGACAAGGATCCGTTCGACCCGTGCCCGGTAGCTGATCTCACCGCCCAGCGCCTTGTACCGCTCCTCGATCGACCGGGCCAGGCCCAGCGAACCTCCTTGCGGGAAACCGGCGTTGTGGTGGTGGGCGCTGGCCATGTTGAACAGGTACGGGAGCAGCGGAAAGCCCTCCGGATCCTGGAAGAAGATGTTGCGGAACGCCCGCCGCAGCAGCGGGTCCTGGAACCGATCGGCGAACTGGTGCATCGGTGTCGCCGCCGTACGCCAGAACAGACGGAACGCGGGCAGGACCGTGCGCAGCGTCGCCGCTCTTTCCCGCACGGTCCGCAGGGCGGGGGCGGTCAGGAACGGGTACAGCTCGATGCCGATGAACCGCCTCAGGTCCCGGCAGAACGAGCGGATCAGCCGGGCGTCGGCGGGCGAGAGATCGAGCAGGTGCCGCTCCAACCGGTCCGGGTCGTTGAAAAAGACCACTGACCGGCCGGTCTCGTCGACGACCCGGTTGAACATCTCGAAGTTGGTGATGGTCTTGCCGTCGAGCGCCCCCAGTTCGCGCCACACCCGGTGGGCGTCGTTGCCGGCGGCCGTGCCGATCAGCCACTCGATGCAGTAGTCGAAGATGTAGCCGTCGCGCGACCAGGCCGTGCAGCAGCCCCCGGGCAGCACATGCTTTTCGAAGATACGGGACCGCATCCCGTTCATCTGCGCGTAGCATCCGGTGGACATTCCGGCGACGCCGGCACCGATCACGATGACACGGGGCCGGCCGCCCGCCTCCCGCTCCTCGGCACTCCACACGTCTCCCGCGTCACCGGCCATCGGCGCCGCCCTCCTGGAGGATGCCGCGCACCAGCTCGGCGTTGCGGGCCACGTGCTTGGGGTCGAGCATGTCGGCGTGGATTCCGGAGCCGCGCAGCACCGCCGTGGCCGTGGTGGAGCTGCCGTGCCAGGTGCCGCGTTCACCGGCGGCGTAGAGCGCTGTCTTCTCCTGGTCCGTGACGATGCTGACGGTCGCGGACACCACACCGAGGTTCGGTGTGCGGCCGCAGAACGCCAGGTACTCCGCGGCGTGGTCCAGGGCCTCGCGGGCGACGATCTCAGACCCTGTGTGCTTGAGCAGGTGTTCGGCCAGTTCCGCCTCGAAGAACTCGAAGTGTTCGGGGCCGGGGACGTAGGGCTCCAGAATGCGGTGCGAGTCCAGGACGATCACATGGGCGACGTCTCGTCCCCGGCCTTCGAGCTCCTTGGCCACCTCGAATGCGAGGTTGCCGCCGAGGGAGTAGCCGAGCAGCAGGCATCTGCCCTCGGGCCGGAGGGACTCGACGAGGTCGGCGTAGCGGGCCACCTTGTTCTCGCCCGGGACATAGTTGAAGGCGATCAGCCGGTACTCGGGCAGCTGGGCGGCGAATGTCCGGTAGACGAGTCCGTGGCCGCCCGCCGGTGGGAAGCAGAACACTGTCGGCTCCCGATCGCTGTTGAAGCTCAGGCAGGGCAGGTCGTCCGAGCTGCCGCCGGTGGCGAGACGCTCCACCGTCGCGGCCATCCCGTGCAGGGTCGTGACCCGGTACAGGAGGCTGACGGGGATACCGACGCCGAACTCCTGCCGCAGGCGGTGGATCAGCTCGATCAGCTTGATGGAGCTGCCTCCGGCCTCGAAGAACTCTTGCGCAGGGCCGACCCGCTCCAGCCCGAGCAGCTCCTTCCAGTGCCGCGCCATGCTCTCTTCGAACGGGGTGCCGAGCAGCTCCTCCGGCTCGTCGTCGGCGTCGTACCGGGGTGTCGGCAGGCCCGCGACATCGACCTTTCCGTTGGCGGTCAGCGGCAGTTCCGGTAAGGCGATGAAGTGCGAAGGAACCATGTATGCGGGCAGCAGTCCCGCGAGGTGCCGACGTAGCGCGCGCCGGTCCAGCGCTGCTCCGTCCGCCGGTACGCAGTAGGCGCAGAGCGCATCTTCTCCCCGGGCGTCGGGACGCACCGTGACGACCGTCCGGGCCAACTGGGGCCACTGGGCGAGGTGTGCCTCGATCTCGCCGATCTCGATCCGATGGCCGCGGAGCTTGACCTGGTCGTCGACCCGCCCGAGCAGATGGACCCGGCCGTGCGCGTCCCAGCGCGCCGCGTCGCCGCTCCGGTAGAGGCGTACGGGTTCGGCGCCCGGCTCCCGGCTCAGTGTCCGGGTCACGAATCGCTGGGCCGTCTGTGCGGGGTCGCCCGCATAACCGAGTGCGACGCCGTCGCCGCCGATCCACAGTTCGCCCGGCACACCGGGCGGCACCGGCTCACCGTGCCGATCGAGCACATGGAGCCTGCTGTTGCTCAGGGGGCGTCCGATCGGCACCGTCCGGCCGGGTTCCAGGTCGTCGACGGGTCCTTCGAAGCAGGCGCTGTCGATGGTGGCCTCGGTCACCCCGTAGGAGTTGATCAGACGGGTGTGCGGTCCGCACAGGTCGCGCAGCCTTCGGTATTCCCCGGCCTTCCACGCATCGGACCCGACGACCAGCAGACGCATGAAATCCAGCCGCAGGCCCTCGCGTTCGCAGTGGTCCATGAGACCGCGTACGACAGCGGGGACGAACTCCGCACAGTCGACGTGCTCCTCGCGCATGGTCCGGTACAGGCGTTCGGTGTCGAAGAGCAGATCGCGGTCGACCAGTACCAGATTGCCGCCCGAGCACAGCGCGCGCACCAGGTCACCGGTGAAGACGTCGAACGACGGGGCCGCCATCTGGAGGTGAACCCGGACGTCACAGTCCAGCCTGTACTCCTGGAGCCAGGCTGCGTACGCCGAGGCGAGGTTCCGCCGGCTGACCTGGACGGCCTTGGGATGCCCTGTCGAACCGGAAGTGTGGATGACGTACGCAGGCGAGTCGAGGCCTCCCAGGTCCTCGGCGCCGGCCGCGGGCGCCGCCTCGTACAGCTCCCGCAGGGTCAGTGTCTTGGTCGGCAGTCCTGCCATCCGGTCCCTGCCGGCGTCGTCCTCGACGACGGCCAGGGTGGCGGCCGCCGTCCGCACGGTGTGGCCGACTCGGTCGGCCGGGTGGTCGGGCGGGACAGGAAGGTAGGCGCCGCCTGCCTTGAGCACTGCGAGCAGCACGACGACGAGGTCTGACGACTTGTCCAGGCACAGCGCCACCACCGAGCCGGCTCCGACCCCCAGCCCCCGCAGCCGCCGGGCCAGCTCCCCGGAGCGACGGTCCAGTTCCGCGTACGTCAGGCGAACGGCCGTCCCTTGACGCGCCGGGACCGTGACGGCGACGGCGTCCGGGCACCGGGCGGCGACCGCGCTGATCAGCTGATGCACCGGGCGGACGCCGTCCGCCTCGCGCTCCCCTGCTCCAGGGGGCAGGGCAGCGTGCCCGGCGCCGCTCCACTCACCGACCAGCCGCTCACGCTCCTGTGCGCCCAGCATCTCCAGCCGGGTGGTGGGGTGATCGGCCGGTGCCCGGGTCATGCTGTCCAGCAGTGTGGTGTAGTGCGATGCCATCCGCCGCATGGTCTCCGGCAGGAACAGGTCGGTGTTGTACTTGAGAACGCAGTGGAACCGATGCTCCGCCTCGTCCTCGTAGACGGACAGGGTGACATCGAACTGTCCTTCCTCTTCCGGGAGTTCGATGTAGTCGAGCCGGTAGCCGTACTTCTCGGTGGCGACCTTGTGGGTCAGCAGGATGAACATGGCCTGGAACACCGCGGAGCGGCTGGGGTCGTGCTGGAGCCCCAGCTCGTCGACCAGCAGGACGAACGGATACTCCTGGTTGTCCAGGCCGCCCAGCACGGTCGTACGGACCTGTTGCAGCAGCTGGGCGACTGAAGGCGCGCCGGACAGATCCGCGTGCAGCGGGAGCGGGTTGACGAAGTAGCCGTAGACGGAGGCGAATTCCTGCTCGGTCCGGCCGGTGACCGGGCTGCCCACGATGACGTGATCCTGACCGGAATAGCGCTGCAGCAGCACGTAGTAGGCGCTGAGCAGCACCATGAACGGGGTCACGTCGTGCTCGCGGGCCAGGGCGTGGACGCGGGCGGTGAGCGCCGTGTCCAGTACGAAGAACTCCGATGCCCCGTTGTGTGTCTGCACGGCCGGACGGGGCTTGTCGACGGGCAGCTCCAGGACCGGCACCTCGGCCGGCAGATGCGAGCGCCAGTAGTCGAGCATGCGCTGCGCCGCGGGACCGGCCAGGAAGCGGTTCTGCGCATTGAGGAAGTCCAGATAGCGCGCGGTGACCGGCGGCAGCGAGGGCGCACGGCCCTGGCGCAGCCCCTCGTACACCGCGAGAAGCTCCTCGATGAAGGTGAACGTCGAGATCGCGTCGGAGACGATGTGATGGACCGCCTTCATGATCACCCAGCGGTCGTGGCCACGCTTGAAGAGCCGGAAGCGGAAGAGCGGGTCACGCTCCAGGTCGTACGGCCTGCGGTACTCGGCCACGATCGTACGATGGATCTCCTCCCACTGCTGGTCCTGCACGTCGAACAGCGCGATGTCCGGGCTCCGGTCCGTCGAAACCTGCTGCAGCGGCCGTCCGTCCACCGTGAGGAAGTTGGTCCGCAGCGCGGGGTGGCGTGCGACCATGCAGCGGACGGCCTCGAACATCAGGTCGGGGTCGAGAGCGACACGGACCTCGACCGCGCCTCCGATGTTGTACGCATAGCCCTCGGGGTTGAGCTGCCTGAGGAACCACAGGGCCTTCTGGTTCTGTGTCAGTGGATGGCGGAACTCGTCCTCGAAGACCTCCACAGCCGCCGTGTCGTCACCGCCGGCTGCCGACGCCACCGACTCGGACAGGGCGTCATGGAGCTGTGCGATCAGCTCGCCGGCCGATGTACCGCTCAGCAGAGCCACCACGGGGGGAGCTACGCCGAGCTCGGAGCTGAGCCGGGCGCGCAGCTCCATCGCCAGGAGCGAGTCGAGTCCCAGCGCGTTGAGACCGGCCTGCGGATCGATCTGATCGGGGTTCGTCCGCAGCACCGAGGCGGCCACAGCGGTGAACCGCCGGGTCACCAGGGCAAGGCGTTCCGTCGCGTCCGCGTTGCGGAAGGTGTCGAGGATGCCGTCGCTCGTCCCGTCGACCGTCGCGGCCGAGGCCGCCGCCGCGAGTTCGGCCACCAGCGGGGGCGGGGAGGGGTACCAGGCCAGGAACACCGGCCAGTCGACGACGGTGGCGACGAGCAGCTGGGCCCGGTCCTGGCCGATGACGCGTTCCAGGACCGCCATGCCGACGTCGGGTGCGAGCGAGCTCATCCCACGGCTGTGGAGATAGTGGCCGACGAGCCCCAGCTCCTCGATCATGCCGGTGGCCCACGGTCCCCAGTCGACGCTGAGCCCCGGCAGGCCGAGCGCTCGACGGTGCTGGGCCAACGCATCCAGAAACGCGTTCCCGGCGGCATAGTTCGTCTGGCCCGCCGTGGTCATGAGCGAAGCGATCGAGGCGAACAGTACGAAGTGGTCGAGCGGTTCGTCCCGAAGATGCCGGTGCAGCAAGTGCGCACCGACGGCCTTGGGGTCGTGGGCCGCGGCGAAGGTCTGTCGGTCCATGTCCGCGACAAGTGTGTCGCGCACCTGCCCGGCCAGATGGAACACCCCGCGGACCGGCAGCGGGTCGGTGAGCCGGTGAGCTTCGAGCCAGGCCGTGAACGCGGCCTCATCGGTGATGTCGAGCGGTGCCAGGACCACCCGCGCCCCGAGCGCCTCCAACTCCTTGACGAACGCCACGGCACGACTCTCGGCAGTGGCGGGATCGAGACCGCGCCAAGCGGAGCGCTCCGGCAGCGCGGTGCGTCCGATCAGGATCAGACTGCGCGCCCCACGCCGTACGAGTGTCCGGCAGAGCAGCCGGCCGAGCGCCCCGAAGGCGCCGGTGACAAGGTAGTTCGCGTCGGCGCGCAGACTCAGCGGAAGGGGGCGGGTCAGCCCTTCGGCCCGCCGCACCCTGCTGGTGAGGCGGCCGACGCCACGCAGCGCGATCTCCTCCTCGTCGTCGGTCAGGATCTCGCGCAACAGCGCCTGCGCCTCGGCCAGGCATCCCTCGTCTCCTCGACGGCCGGGATCCAGATCGATCAGCTTGCCGCGGTGGGAGATCAGCTCCTGGTGCCTGAGCACCCGGCCGACCCCCCACGCGGGCGCCCCCAGAGGTTCGACGGCCTCGCCGGGGTCGACGTGCTGCGCGCCGCGGGTCACGATGTGCAGCCGGCCGTCGGCCCCGTGGCTGAGCAGCGTCCGGGCGAGCGCGATCAGTGAGTACGCCCCGGTGCCGCTGTGCCGTACGAGGTCCTGCCACGAGGCCTCAGCAAGGGGCGGCAGGTCGAGATTCCACAGATGCACGATGGTGCCGAAGGACGGTCGGCCGTCCTCGCCGTCCCTGCCGTCCATACCCAGGTCGGCGAAGAGCTGCTCCAGGTCCGTGGCGGACCCCGGCACGACAGTGAATTCCCTTCCGTCGCCCCCCTTCTGGTACGAGTCCCCCGGACGCACGAGGTGGCAGCGCTCGCCGCGCCCGGCGAGCAGGGTGCTCAGGGCGTCGCCGACGCCTTGCCGATCGGCGAACACCAGCCAGTCGCTGCTGGTGGAAACGGGGCTGCCGGAGTCGGCCTCGTCCTCGACGGCGTCGAAGGGCCTGTCGATCCAGACGGTCTCGGCGAGCCAGGAGTCGATCGTGCCGAGTCCGACCGCCGTGGACGCCTTTTCCACGTCGGCTGCGCGGAAACCACCGACGCCGCCCAGATGTACACCGCTGTCCGCGTAGACGGCGATGTCCCCGACGAGCTCGTCCCCGTCACTGCGGGTCACCGTGGCATGCGCCCAGATCGGCTGGTCTCCCACCGGGGCGATGCACACCTCGTCGATCGACAGGGGCAGGCGGATGCCGGAGGTCTGCCGCTCCGCTCCGTCTTCGAGGAGCTGCGTCGTCAGCAACGACTGGAAGCAGGCATCGAGCAGCACGGGATGAATGTGGTGTCGGGCCGCTTCGTCACCGATCACCGCAGGCGGACGGAGCCGGGCGAGCACCTCACCGGAACCGATCCACACCTCTTCGATGGCCCGGAACGCGGGGCCGTAGTCGTAGCCCAGGGCGGCCAGCTCCGCGTAGCAGTCCTTGCCGTCCAGCCGGCGCAGGGTGCGTGCCCGGAGGGCGGCGGTATCGACAGGCGGGCCGGCCGGGCGCGGTTGCCCGGAGCGCACGACACCGCTCGCGTGCACCGCCCGGTCGCCCTCGCCCTCCCCTGTCGAAGCGATCGTGAACGCCGCGTTCTGCGACGAGAGCGTCAGACGCACGGCCCGGTCCTCGCCCTCGGGCAGGAAGAGCGCTTTGCGGAGTTCGATGTCCGTCAGTACGGCATGGGTGCCGCCGGTCAGGGAGCGGACCGCCTGCATGGCCATCTCCAGGTACCCCGCTGCCGGGAAGACCACGGTGGACTGGATGCGGTGGTCGTCGAGGTAGGGCAGCCGCTCGGTGTCCAGTGTCGTGTGCCAGGTCGGTTCGGTGTGTGTCGTGCGGCGGCCCAGCAGAGGGTGGTCGGCGTGGCCGAGGCGGACCTGCGCCACGGGGCCGGGCTCCGTCCAGTGGCGGTCGCGCTTCCACGGGTAGCGGGGAAGGGCCACCGGAGTGCCCACCGGGTGCAGGGTGTCCCACGCGACGGGGACGCCGAGGTTGTGCAGCTCTGCCAACGAGGCGGCGAAGCGCTCCGGTTCGTTCTCCTGGCGGCGGATCGACGGAAGGGTACGTACGTGCGTCCCCCGGCCGTCGAGGCTTTCACGGATGGAGTGGCCGAGCACCGGATGCGGGCCGATCTCCAGGAACAGCCCGTACCCGTCGTCGGCGAGCCGGTCGATGGCCGAGCGGAAGCGGACCCGGTGGCGGACGTTCTTCCACCAGTAGCCCGCGTCCAGCTCGCTGCCGTGCGCCGTGCCCTCCTGACCCGTCAGATACAGCGGAACCGTCGCCGCCCGGGGGTCCAGCCCGTCCAGTGAGGCCAGCAGTTCGTCCTTGATCGCCTCCATGCCCGCGCTGTGGTACGGGACCTGTACTGTCAGGAACTTGGCGAAGATCTGCTCGGAGCGAAGCCCGTCCGCCAGTTCGGTCAGTGCGTCCCGGTCCCCGGCCAGCGTGACGGCCGAGGGGCTGTTGACCGCGGCCACGGACACCCGGTCCCCGTACGCGCCCGCCCGGAGCTGCGCCTCCTCCTCGGGCAGACTCACGGCGAGCATCGTGCCGGTCCCGGTCAGTCTCTGCTGGAGCCGGCTGCGGTGCACCACGATCCTGACCGCGTCCTCCAGCGTGTAGACCCCCGCCTCGTAGAAGGCAGCGATCTCGCCGGTGCTGTGACCGACCACGGCGTCGGGCCGCACACCGTACTGACGCCACATGGCCGCGAGTCCCAACTGGACGGCGAAGTTGGCCGGCTGCGCAAGCCATGACTCGCCCATGCGCGATCCGGCTTCGTCGGCTGTCATCGCCTCGATCAGGGACCAGCCCGCAAGCTTGTGGACGGCCAGGTCGCAGCGGGTGACCGCGTCCCGGAACGCCTCATCGCCCTCCAACAGTTGGCGGCCCATGCCCCACCACTGCGGCCCCATTCCGGTGAAGACCCAGACCAGGCCGCGCTGTTCGGCGTCGAGCTGTCTGCCGTGGATTACCCGGGGGTGAGGTTCGTCCCGCAGGAAAGCGGCGAGCCCCTCGTCCAGATCGGCCCGTGAGGAGTACACGATGGAGAGCCGCGACTCAAGGTGCTGGCGGCGGCGTGCAAGCGTGTATCCGAGGTCGGGCAACGACACCTCGGACCCCTGGACCCCCGCCAGCTCGCGGCGGATGCCCGTCGTCAGCTCCGGCAGGGCGTCCGGGGTCCGGGCGGTCAGCGGAAGGAGATTCCAGGCCCGTTCGCCGGGCGCGGCCGGCTGTGCTTCGCGCTCGGGTGCCTGCTCCAGCACGACATGCGCGTTCGTGCCACCGAAGCCGAACGCGTTCACCCCGGCCCGTGCGGGGCCCTCGTGCTCGGGCCAGGCGGTCGGCTCGGTCGGGATCCGGTACGGGGAGGACTCCAGGTCGATGGCGGCATTGATCCGGTCCAGGTTGATGTGGGGCGGGATACGGCGGTGCTTGAGGCAGAGAACGGTCTTGATCAGTCCGGCGATGCCCGCTGCCGCTTCGGTGTGCCCGATGTTCGTCTTGACGGACCCGACGTAGCACGTGGCACCGGGTCTGCGGCCCACGGCAAGTGCCCGGCTCAGTGCGTTCGCCTCGATCGGGTCGCCGACAGGTGTCGAGGTGCCGTGCGCTTCCACGTACTGCAGGGCACCGGGGGTGATGCCGGCTCCGGCGCAGACGCGTTGGATGAGGGCGACCTGGGCGTCCGCGCTGGGCACGGTGATGCCATTCGTGCGGCCGTCCTGGTTGACCCCCGTGCCGAGGATCACCGCGTGGATCGGATCGCCGTCGCGTACGGCGTCGTCCAGCCGTTTGAGCGCGACAATTCCGACGCCCTCGGCCCGTACATAACCGTTGGCCGTGGCGTCGAACGTACGCGAGCGGCCGTCGGGCGACAGAAAACCGCCCTTCGTCTCGGCGATGGTGTACTGCGGTGCCGCATGCAGCAGGACGCCACCGGCCAGCGCGAGATCGGTCTCCCGGTTGTTCAGGCTCTGGCAGGCGAGGTGCACCGCCACCAGGGAGGAGCTGCACGCGGTGTCGATCGACAGGCTGGGACCCCGGAAGTCGAAGCAGTACGAGAGCCGGTTCGAGACCATCGTCATCATGGTGCCGGTGGCGGTGTGCGCGGCCAGTGAGGCAAAGCTCAGGTCCGAGAACTGGAGGATCTTGTAGTCCAGCGTGAACGCGCCGACGAACACGGCGGCATTGCTTCCGGCAAGCTCCGAGGGCCGCTGACCGCCATCCTCCAGCGCCTCCCAGGCCACCTCCAGCAGCTTGCGCTGCTGCGGGTCCATTTGGTCGGCCTCACGCGGGCTGATACCGAAGAAGCCGGGGTCGAACTCGTCGAAACCGTCGATGTATCCGCCTCGGCCGCCGATCAGACGTCCGGGTTTCTCCTTGTATCTGCTGCCGAGCGTCGTGACGTCGTAGCGGTCCGCCGGTGTCGGTGTGATGCAGTTCTTGCCGTCCATGAGGTTCTGCCAGTAGGTGCGGTGGTCCGATGCACCGCCGGGCAGTCGGCAGCCCATGCCGATGATCGCTACTTTGTCGCTCACAGGGGCACTGTTCACGTCGGGCAAGGTCGTACTCCTCAGGTCGTGGCGCAGCGGCACGGCATGGATGCGGGAGGGCAGTGCGGTTTCCCGAAGAAGAGCAGCGGTCAGGCGGAACCGGGCCCGGCCCTCTTCGCACGGCGCCAGGGGTGGAGAAGGGTGCTGGTGATCTCGCCGGTAGGGGGGAACGACTCGGGATCGCCGATTCCGACCGCGATCGGCTCACGGCCGGGCCGCCAGGTGTAGCTGTCGAAGAGGTGGTCCCAGATCGACAGATCCGAGCCGTAGTGGCCCGCCTCGGACAGGCTGGTGCTGTGGTGCAGGCGGTGTTGTTCGGGACTGGCGAGCACATGATTGAGCCGGCCGATGCGCACGTCGATGTTGGCATGGACGAAATAGCCCTGGGCAGCGACGAAAAGACCCACGACGAAGACAGAACCATGGGAGAACCCGACCAACGCCAGAGCCAGTTGCACTGCCCCCTGCGCAAGGACGATGTCGAGAACGTGATTGACACCGTTATTGGCGACGTTGACTTTCTGCGGCACATGGTGCACACCGTGCAGTCGCCACAATATCGGGTTGGCGTGACCCAGTCGGTGCACAAGATAACTGGCCAGCGATCCGGTCAGCAGGGCTGCGGGTATTTCGGCCCAGAGATTGAGCACCGGTTCGTCGGGCGTCACCACGGAGACGGCCGCAGTGACCGCATATTGCGCCAGGGCGCTGGCCGCCATCGTCAGCAGGAAGTAGATGCCGTACCAACGCCATTCGCTGGGGCTCGGGTGCCAGGTGCGCTGATACGGAATCAGACGTTCGAGAACGGTGAGGTAGGCGATGGTGCCGATCAGGAAGAGCGGGCTCACGCGCTCTGGATCCCAGTCGAGACACAGCGCTGCCGCGGCCACCGAAACTGCGGCCACCAGCAGGAACGGATAAGCCAGCACGCGGAGAACACCGCGCGCCGAGAGTACGAGCGCTCTCTCCCGCTGCGCCGGAACGGAATCCTTCTCCGGATCGCCACCGGGCAGTGGTTCGCAATTTTCCATCCGCAGCACCTTTACGAAGGAACCAGTACAGAAGAATGCACAGACCACGAAGGAGGAACTGACGACTTCCTGCGGGCGCGCTGGACCGACGCTTCGGACGTCAGTTGTCACGCATCGAAGAATTTGTACCTGGAGACTGATGTGAACCGCCTTAAGGACCCGGCAAACCCGAGCGGGGCCGCCGTGCGAACCCGCTCTGTTTGCATTTCCCTCTCCGGCTCCCTCAACCGTCTGATTCAAGCCTCGTCATGATGTGTCGGACCTCAGGGCAATATTCGCCACTCCGTCCAATTTTCAATGAACAGACGGACCAGCCGGGCGGAATGCGAATAATTCGACCTCCGCCAAATGGGTTACTAGTAATACTGATAATCTATTGGGACTTTATAGTTCCCCCTTTCCGGGCGGGGATCCTTCGATTGGTCGGCGCGGGCCGGGGAGACATGGGCAAGGCCGCCCGGACCGGAACGGCCTTCCCTGCCGGTCGGGATCCCGCTCGCCCGCCAGGACGGCGGCGTGGCTTCGGCCCCGGTCCTGACGATGCAGCGGGGCCCACAGGGCTGTGAGGGCATCGTGATCGGACCGCCGGACTCGTGATCGGGTCTGCCGTGGCTCATAAACGCCGTATCCAGGGCGGCGACCGCGTCGGAGAGCGTCTCAACTGGAGGTCTCGGTAGTCGGGCAGGGTGTTGATGGTTGAGCGTCTGGTGCCGGAGCCCGGCAGAGGAACCCATCGGTCCTTGACTACATGTCAGCGGTGCCGATGTTGCACCCTCGGGGACCGGATGGGTGGCGCGAATCCGGGGAGGAGCCGTAGAACCCCCGAGGCAGTGACCCGGGGCGGGGTCTAACGCCGGTGGAGGAGGCCGGCGTTCATGGCGACAACCACCGCGCGTGTGCGGTCACTGACGTCGAGCTTGGCGAATATCCGCAGGAGGTGGGTCTTCACCGTGGCCTCCCCGATGAACAGGCGTCGGCCGATCTCCGCGTTGGACAGTCCGTCGGCCACCGCGTCGAGCACCTCCGACTCGCGCGGGGTGAGGGTCACGGGCGCGGGCTGCCGCATTCTGGCCACCAGCCGCTGTGCGACGCGCGGAGCGAGGACGGTCTCGCCCCGGGAGGCCGAGTGGATCGCTTCGACGAGTTGGTCGCGGGTTGCGTCCTTGAGGAGATAGCCGGTTGCTCCCGCCTCCACGCCGCGCTCGATGTCCGCGTCGGTTTCGTACGTGGTCAGGATCAGCACCCGGGTCCGACCGGGGCCCGAGACGATCTCGGCGGTGGCGCCCACCCCGTCGAGAACCGGCATCCGCAGATCGACGAGTGCCACGTCCGGCTGGAACTGCTCGACGAGCCGCACGGCCTCTCGGCCGTCACCGGCCTCGCCGACGATGTCGATGGTTGGTTCGGAGGCCAGCAGCGCGACAAGCCCGGCGCGCATCACCGTATGGTCATCGGCCAGAATGACGCGCAGGGGGCTCGGTGTCAGTGTTGGAGCTGTCATGTCATACCTGGCCGTTCATGGGGATGGTCACGAGGATCCGGGTGCCGTCGCCGACCGAGCTGGTGACGGTGAGCCCGCCGCCGAATTCCGCGAGGCGTCTGCGCATGCCGTTCAGACCGAAGCCGTGGGACTCCTCGACCACGAATCCGCATCCGTCGTCGGTGATCTCCAACTCGATGCCGTGGGGGTGCCGTGCCAGGACGACGCCCACTGCGGATGCCCACGCGTGCTTGCGGACGTTGGCCAGGGACTCCTGGGTGCACCGCAGCAGTGCGATTCGAGTCGGCTGGTCGCACTCGACGTCCGTCAGTTCCGCCGTGACGGTGAGCCCAGTGTCCTCGGTGAACCGGTCCAGGGCCCGGCGGAGTGTCGTGGCGACCGATCCGCCGGCCACGCCGCTGCGGGGCGCGGCACCGACCAGGACCCTGGCCTCCGCGAGGTTCTCCCGGGCGGTCTGCTCGATGGACTGGAGCTGCTGGGCACTTCGGTCGGGGTCACCGTGGAGCCCGGAGCGGGCGGCCTCGGCGAGCACGATGATGGAGGCGAACCCCTGGGCGAGTGTGTCGTGGATCTCCCGGGCGAGGCGTTCGCGTTCCTCCGCCGCGCCCTGGCGCTGGTACACCTCGGACAGTTCCAGTTGGGTTGTCTTCAACTCCTCGCGCAGTTGGACACGTTCGTCCCGCAGGTCCAGCGCCTTGGGCGTCAGCACCGCGATCACCACGCCCACCGCGTAGACGCCGAGGGACGAGATGGTGTTGGTGGTGAGGACATCGGCTCCCCAGCCTTCCCTCAAGGTGCCGCCGACGGTGATCGCCAGGGCACCGAACCCGCTGTAGATGATCGCGGACCGAGGGCTGTTCACGAAGATGACGAACTGCGCCAGCGTCACGGTGTACAGCACCCCGAAACCGTCCCCGAGGTAGGAGAGACCACCCAGTGCGAGGATCAGCACGCACAGATAGCCGTACGGGCTCAGTACCGGGTTGCCGGGGAAGCCGCGCACGAGCGCGTAGCAGAGAGCGAGCACGGCCAGCAGCGCCAGCAGCCCGTACTTGGTAGCGGTGGGAGTGTCGCTCACGAGCGTGAGCAGGCCGATGAGGGCGATGAGTGCCCAGGACAGACACTGCCACCAGTGGAGCACCCAGATCCAGAACGGGTCGCCGCGCTGCGGTCGTTGAAGCATGCCGGTCAGATTACGTTCTGGAGAGGGCGGGTGGTGCGGGCGGCGCTCGCTGCCCGCGGCGAGGGGCGCAGGGGCCACCAGGCATGTTCCCCGAGGAGCAGCAGGATCGACGGCAGGATCATCATCCGGATGACCACCGCGTCCAGCAGCACCGCGACGGCCAGGCAGAAGCCCATCTGCTTCATCTCGGTGAGGTGCAGGAAGCCGAAGGCGGCGAATACCGTGACCATGACCATCGCCGCGCTGGTCACCACCTTCGCCGACCGGCCGATGCCGTCCAGCACTGCGGCGCGGGCCGTCATTCCGCCCTCCATGGCCTCCTTGATGCGGCTGACCACGAACACCTGGTAGTCCATCGACAGGCCGAAGAGGATCACGAAGAGGAAGAGCGGTACGCGCGATGCGATCGCGCCGAGGGAGTCGAAGCCCAGGAGGCCCTCGGCCCAGCTTCCTTGGAAGACCGCGACCAGTGCTCCGAGTGCGGCAGCCGCGGACAGCAGGTTGAGGACGACGCCGATCAGACCGATCATCACCGACCGGAAGGCCACCACGGTCATCACGAAGGTCAACAGCAGCAGGAAGCCGATGACGATCGGCAGTTTGCTGTTCTCGTGCGCCACGTAGTCCCGGCCGCGGGCCACATCGCCGCTCACCGCCGTGTCCACACCGGGCAACTTCCCTACGGTTTCGGGCAGATACCTCTCACGGAGGTGGTCCAGCGACGCGATCGCCCGGTCGGAGGGCGCTGGGTACGGCACGGCCAGCTCAAGGACACTGATCCGCCCGTCGGCCGAGGTGTGTACCGTCGGCTCGGCGTTCCGGGCGAACAGCGGATCCTTCCGGGCCCGCCGGCCCAGTTCCACCAGAGCCTGCTTCACCTGTCCGGCCCGGTCCGGGGCGGATCGGGCGACGACCTCGTGTTTGACGAGAAGTCCGGGGAACTTCGCGGTCAGCCGGTCGTACACCTGCATGGCCGGGATGGAGCGCGAGAACGTGTCCTTGCCCGGGTCGATGAGCTTCAGGCCGAGCGCCGGCGCGGCCACGCCGAGCATGACCAGTACGGATACACACAGGGTGATCGCGGGATGCCGCTGCGCGGGCCGCATCAGGGCGCCGAACACCCGCCCGTTCTCGGGCTTCACCGGCTTGCCCCGGCCCGCCCGCCGGGCGGCCTTCTTGGCGGCACTGCGTTCCGTACGATGACCGGTCTTCACCAGCAGTGCGGGAAGCACGGTGAGAGAGCTGATCACGGCGACCGCCACGACCAGGATGGTGCCCGTCGCCAGCGAGGAGAAGATGACGTCGGTGGCGAGATAGAGGGTGGCGGTGGAGACGATCACCGCGAGACCGGAGACCACGATGGCCCGGCCCGCTGTTGCCGCCGCGAGCTCCACCAGTGCTTCGGGACCGAGCCGGCCATCGGCGCGGACCCGTTCCTCGCGCTCGCGCTTGAGGTAGAAGAGCGTGTAGTCGACGCCCACTGCCAGACCGATGAGCAGGATCATGTTGGTCCCGACCCCGGCGTCCGGGAGGAGGTGGGAGGCCGCCATGGCCAGGCCCAGGGCGGCGGCGATCGAGGAGAGCGCAAGCAGCAGCGGCACGCCGGCCATGACCACCGAGCCGAAGACAAGCAGCAGGATGACGAGCGTGACCGGCAGGGTGATGCGTTCCGACAGGGCGAGGTCTTCACCACGTTGGTCGTTGACGCCCTTGCTGATGGCGGGCGATCCGGTCTCCTCCACGACGAGGCCCGGGTGGTCGGCGGCCACCTTCGCCGTCTGGCCGAGGAGCGGAACGACATTCTTCTTGCCGTCCAGCTCCGGGCCCTTCAGGACCACCGTGACGCGCAGAGTCGTGCCGTCCGCGGAGCGGACCGGGTCCGCCACACTGTCGACCTCGGGCAACTCGGCCATCCGGCCTGTCAGGTCGTGGACCGCGGAAGCGGCCGCCGCCGTGTCCAGTGGGCCGGACCGGGAGGAAATCATCACGTGCTCGGTGGGCCGGCGCTGCAGCCCGCCTTCGGTCGCCATCGATTCGGCGTGCCCCGCCTCCCCCACCCAGAAGTCCTCGGTGGTGGCCGCGTTGCTGCCGGCGGCCATCCCGGCGCCGAGACACAGAATGACGAAGACGAACCAGCCGGTGATCGCGCGCCACGGATGCCTGGCACTCCAACGAGCCATACGTACTGGGCGATTGAGGTTTCTCATGCCTCAAATGCTGGACCGCAGGACCAATCCGCCGGCAGCCTCTACCGGTTGAACCGCATGTCCACCGGTCGGTGGACACAGGGGCCTCCTCAGACTTCCCTGCGGCCGCCGAGGCCCAGGTGGATCGAGGTGCGTCACCTCACCGAAGGCCGGCCGACCGCGTACGCAGGGCAGCGGCGACGGACTCCAGAACCTCGATGGGGCGCAGCAAATCCCCATGGCCGATCGGTGGCCTGCCCGTACGGGCCATCTCCAGGAACGCTTCGAGACCCGGCACGCAGTAGTGGGCGTCGAGGGTGAGAGTCTGCTCGACCACGGTGTCCTGAGTGAGCACCATTGCGTGGAAGGGGATTTGGTGCGTGTCGTTCGGCTTGACGAAGTTCACAAGGACACGGGTGCCGCCCGCGGTGAATGACGCGGTGACTGTGGTGTCGGTGGTGTCCGTGCGTACGTCGGAGATCTCACCGGGGGCGAGGCGGAGAGCTACGTCCACCGGGTGGATGCCGTAGAAGAAGATCCCGCCGTACTCGCCGTCGGGATCGGCAGGTCCGGACGTGACGACCACGTGCGGTTGCCCGCCCCGCGCGGTCCGGGCCACCAGCGCATCGGTGTCGGGAATCCAGCGGAGCGCCGAGGATGACGTGAGCGGCGCGTCGTGGGCGAGCGCGGTGTCGATCATGGCCTGGGCGTCCTCGACGGTGCAGGCCAGCGGCTTGTCGACGAATACCGCAAGCCCCTCGGCCAGGAAGGGGGTCGCCTGGTCGCGGTGGTGCGCGCCGTGCCGGTCCGCGACGATGACGGCGTCCACCAGTCCGAGCAGGCCGGTGGGCTCGTCGACGATCTTTTCCACCCCTCCGGTGGACGCGAGTGTGTCGTTGCGCCGGCTGTGCCCGCCGCTGAGAGCCACGACGCGGGCGCCGCCGCCCGCCTCGTGGACGTTGAGGTGGCTGATGATGTGGTCGACATGAGTGTTCTCGGTGCCAACGATCCCGATACGCATCAGGAGAGGCTACCTTCACGGTGACAGGCAGGTTGAGCGCACTCCTCGGCACAGGGAGGGCGCCCCTGGTGCTGTGGCTGAGTTGAGCGTCCCGCAAGGGGCCAGGAACCCCGCGCTGCGCCGACAGAGCGGGGTTGCCGGCCCGACGGGCCCGACCGTACAGCCGCGCCGGACGTCAGTTGAGGGCGGCTGCCAGGATGGCGGCTGCATCGGCGATCAACGGGTCGTCCGCCTCGGAGTCGGCGTCGTGCTTGGTGGACAGAACAGCCATCACGATCGGCCCTTGGCCGGGCGGCCAGACGATGCCCACGTCGTTCGCGGTGCCGTAGCTGCCGGTGCCGGTCTTGTCGCCGACGGACCAGTCCTCGTGGAGGCCGGCGCGCAGGCGTTTGCCGCCGGTCGTGTTGGCCAGCAGCCACCCGGTCAACCTCTTCCGGTCCCCCGCCTCCAGCGCGCCCCCGAGGACGAGCTGCGCGTAGGTCTTCCCAATGGCGCGAGGGCTGGTGGTGTCGGTCACACGCCCTGGTTCCGCCGAGTTCAGCTCCGGCTCCCAGCGGTCGAGCCGGGTCACCGAGTCTCCGATCGACCGGCAGAAGCGAGTCACGGACGTCGGTCCGCAGAGCCTTTCCATCAGGAGGTTCGCCGCGGTGTTGTCGCTGTACGAGATGGCCGCGCCGCACAGATCCTCGACCGTCATCCCATGCGCAAGATTCTCGGGCAGACCGGTCACCGGCGCACCTCCCGACCTCTTGATGTCCTGCTTCGTGTAGTGAATGACTTTCGAAAGGAACGTCCCGTCATGGTCGAGGTCCCTCAGGACGGCCCCGACGGCCAATGTCTTGAACGTCGAACACATGGGGAAGCGCTCTTCCTCCCGGTGGAGGACGCTCCTGCCCGTCACCGTGTTCCACCCGAACACCCCCAGCCGAGCGGCATGCTCCCGTTCGAGGTCGCGCAACTTCCGCACCGCCTCGCTCCCCGGGCCGAAGGTCTCCGCGGCCGATGGCATGGGAACAGCAGCCAGCGCCGCCCCCAGGCCACCGGCGAGCACTGCACGGCGTGACGCACCCCTGCTTGATTTCAAGATCTCCTGCCTTCCTGCTCGTGCGGTCGTACTGCCTGTACACGACGCTTCCGGCAGACCACCGGTTGCACCACGAAGCGAGCAGGCCCCGTCCAGGCCCTGTTCCCGTACGGCTGCCGTCACCCGGCAACTGGTTCTCCGTGGCGGATCAGAGGTATGCCTGCCCGGTTCCTCGATGGGTGCCGTTGCGACGTCACGATGTCACCTGCGGGATGGGCGGCTCCTGGGAGACGACGGACCCCGGTCTGTGTGACCCCCCGCGCCCGGCTCCGGCAACCCCGCACAGGCCGGGGTCCGTCAGGCCCGGCCCGCGCTCAGCCGGCCGAGCAGGTCGTCCGTCATCAGGTCGCCGTCCGCTTCGACGTCCTCGTCGATCGCGCCCAGATCGAGACGGTACACACGGGTGCGGTCGCGACCGTGGCGGCGCATGAACAGTCCGCCGCCCCCGCTGTCGTCGCCGACCAGCACCCAGTCGGGCGCGTACCCGGGCACCTCGAAGGTCTCGTTGCGTTCCTGGAGGCAGTGCGGCCCGTAAACCAGAACGCCGTTGTCGAGCAGCGCGCCCGGCGGCGACCGCCACAGACGGGCGACCGCCGGATTGGGGCCGTCCCCGAGCCCGCGCAACCGCGACACCTGAACCAGAAACCCGGCGAAGGACTCGGCCACCAGGTACTCACCACCGTCCAGCCCGTCACGGCGTACGACCGGATGCTCCCCGCCCCCGGCTTCCCCTGTCCGATCGAGAGCGAAGTGGTAGCTGTCACCGCAGTCGCAACTCGGACTCCTTCTTGGCCTGCCCGACGGCCCCGGCGTGGCGGGGCAGCCGGACGGTCAGTTCGTCGCCGAGCCGGTAGATCACATGGTCCGAACCGGCCGGATCGAGCAGCTTCAGGGGCAGCTCGGCCCACTGCGGGAACTGCGTATCGACCAGCCGACTGACCAGTGCGGCATTGATCGCGGGGCGCGTGTCCGCGGCTCTCCCGGTTGCCAAGAACGCCTTCTGCGTCCGGCCCGCTCCGTGCGGCGGGCAGCAGAGGCCATCTCAGTGCGTCGCGGGCTCGCCTGTCGACCGGAGTTCGCCACAAGCACGCGTGGCCCGCCGAAGAGGCCGGAACCCTGCCTGGGACGATGCGCTCCTCTCACCGGGGGACGGACCGGCCGGCTGAGCCCGGTGCGGTTCAAGGTCGTTGAGGACCGCTTCGCGATCACTCAGCGGTGGCGAGTCGGTCGTGCGGCTGGACGGTGACGAGGGCGATCCCCGCGCAGCACACCGCGAGGAGCATCAGTTCGGCGGTCGAGGGCGCGGGCGCGGTGTTCAGTGCCCAGTCGCCCAGGCGCACGGTGAACGGAACGGCCAGCTGCACAGCTGCCGTGAAGATCGGCCCGCGGAGCAGAGCCGGTGTTGTAGGGGCGCGGGAGGCGGGCAGCGGGGCTCGGAGCCGTACGGCCTGCCCTGTCGCCCATGGACACCCCCCGTCCGGTGGCTGCCACGGCTTTCGTCCGCCACGAACAGCCGCAGCTCGGACCGCCCATCATGGTGCGCCCGGGCGAAGGCGTCCACCGACTTGCGTGCCCTGTGGGAGCCTCACTCCGGCCAGGGGGAATCCAGGATGGTGTCCACGAAGTTGCCCCGCTTGAACCCGGGTACGTAACGCTCCAGCACATCGGCCTTCACATTGCCGAAAGTGGTGTCCGGCTTGGCTTCGATGCCTTCGGTGAAGGCCCGGAGAATGCGCTGTTTGAAGTCGGGGCGGGGATGGAGGGCGACGATCGACGCACGGTCCGCGTCGCCGATGTCGGCGTATCCGATGCCGAGCACGTCGTACTCCACCCCCGCGGTCACGAGGGCGACCTCGGGTTCCATGAACTGTGGAACTCCCGGCGTCGTGTGGAGCGCGATCGCCGTCCAGACGCGGCGGATGCTGTCCTCGGGCACGCCGTGGCTCTGCAGAAATCTCCGTGCCTCGTCGGCGCTGTCCACCTCGAACCGGCGCCCGCTCCCGCGGAACTCCTCGTTGAGGCCCAGGTCATGGAACATGGCTCCGACGTAGAGAAGCTCCGGGTCGAAGCTCAGCCCCTTGTTCTGCCCCTGCAGGCTGCCGAAGAAGTAGACCCGGCGGGAATGGTGGTAGATCAGGTCGTCGGTCGTGTCACGCACCAGCTCGGTGGCCGCGGCGGCCACCTTGGTGTCGGGCACCGTCACTCCGGTGGCGGCAGGGAGGTCGGCACTGCTGGGCATGTGAACTCCTTCGGTGGTACGACGTGTCGGCTCTTCTTCACCGATTCTTCAGCCTTCGGCTCTCCCCCGCCCGGTCAGCCACCGGCTTCCTCGTCCCTGTCCGCCGTGGAGAAATGGAGATGGGCCAGGTCGTGCGGGATCGGGCCGTCGGGACGGAACAGAGGCGCGCTCTCCCCGTCGGCGGCCGTGGCCGGAGCGTCCGTGAGGCGAAGGCGGGTGCGCAGCCGCCCGTAGAAATCGTGCGGGCCGAGCCTGATGACGCGCAGACGACGGGGGGCCGCGTACACCCCGAGCCAGTCTCCGGCATCCAGTACGCCGCGCAGCTGGCCGTCGATCGTGACCGCGCCCTGCCCCGAATGGGGCAGGACCCGCACCGCGACCGGTTCGTCCGGCGCAACGACCACTGTGCGGTTGAAGGTCATGTGCGGTGCGACGGGTGTGAAGAGGACGGCGTCCATACGTGGTGAGACCACCGGACCGCCTGCGGCGAAGCTGTAGGCGGTCGACCCGGTGGGGGTGGCCATGATGACGGCATCGGCCGAGTACGAGGCGAGGAGCCGGCCGCCGATATAGACGCCGAGACTCACCTGCCGGTCGCGCGCGAGCTTCTCCACGACGACGTCGTTGAGGGCCGTGACATCCAGCGCCACGCCCCAGCCCTCCGCCGCGGCCTCCGCCTCCAGGTCGACATGGGGTGGGGGCAGCATCGGACGGCGTCCGTAGCCCATCAGGGCGTCGATGTCCTTGGGCACTTCAAGTACGCGAGAGGTCCTCATCGTCAGCGTCATGCGCTCCTCGACGTCGGCCCGCCCGCGGTGGACGGCGTCGAGCGCCCGGACGACGTCCTCGGCCGGCACCTCGGTCAGGAAGCCGACCCGGCCCAGGTCGATCCCGAGGACGGCGGCGTGGTTCTTGGCCGCGATCCTGGCGCCGCGCAGAAACGTGCCGTCGCCTCCGAGCGTCACGATGAGATCGGGGTTGCCCGCGACATCGGCCTCCTCCCGTCCGCCGCGACGGCGCGCGTCGCCGCGCCACACGTCGATGTCCGTGCACGGAACGGCTTCGCCCGCACACCAGTCGCGTACGACGCGCGCCGCGGCAACGGCCTCGGGACGGCCCTGGTGGACGACGACTCCCACCCGCTCGACACTCATCTCGCTCCGGCTCCCGTACTCCGACGATGTCGCGATGTCCTGGTCCCACCTTGATGGTCCATGGGTGTGCCGGCTACGTCGCCGGGCCGACAGACCGTTCCCGGTCAGGCGATCGGGCCCCTGGGAGGGCAGCGTGATCGGGCCGCTGCGGGCGCAGCGTGGTCCGCCCACCGCGCGGCAGAATGATGGGGAAAGGTTCGCCTGCTCTTCATGCACGGGACGCGGCCGAGTCCACCCGGTGGCTCCTAGGGTTGCGACGCCCCACACCCGTGTGCTCGTCACTTCTGTCCGGAGGACAGTCATGACCGCAGTCCAGGCGTCCAGGCACAGCCGACGCTCCCTCACCGCGCTGGCCGGGGCCGTGGCTCTCGCCGCCGCCTCGATCGGCCTCTGGGCCACCACCGGTTCCACCGCACAGGCCGCCGGTCTCCCGGCCCCCGATCATGTGGTGGTCGTGGTGATGGAGAACCACGCCTACACCCAGGTGATCGGCGCCTCCGGCGCCCCGTACATCAACAACACTCTCAAGGCGGGTGGCGCCGACCTCACCCAGTCCTTCGGGCTGACCCACCCCAGCGAGCCGAACTACTACATGCTGTTCTCCGGCTCCAACCAGGGCCGCACCGACGACAGTTGCGTGGGCGTCGGTTCCCTGTCCGCGCCCAATCTCGCCTCCGAGCTGATCGCCGCCGGAAAGACGTGGGCAAGCTACAACGAGACGCTGCCCAGCCAGGGTTCGACCGTCTGCAGCAGCGGTGACTACGCCCAGAAGCACAACCCCTGGTTCGGTTTCTCCAATGTGCCGACCAGCACGGCGAAGACCATGACGCAGTTCCCGGCCGACTTCACCGCCCTGCCGAAGGTCTCATTCGTCGTACCGAACCTGTGCAGCGACATGCACGACTGCTCGGTCTCCACCGGTGACACGTGGATCAAGAACAAGCTGGGCGCCTATGCCGACTGGGCCAAGACCCACAACAGCCTCCTGGTCGTCACGTTCGACGAGGACAACAAGCTGTCGGGGAACCGCATCCCCACCGTCTTCTACGGTCAGCACGTCACCCCCGGCAGCTCCAGCGGTGCCACCTACAACCACTACAACGTGCTCCGCACCCTGGAGGACCTGGCCGGCCTGACGACGCACGCCGGCAATGCGGCCTCGGCGTCCGACATCTCCGGCATCTGGAACTGACGTCTGTGTATCTCGCAGACTCCCGCAAAGCCGAAGCCGCCGCCCCGGGCACCCGTCCGGGGCGGCGGCCGGCGGCGTTACCCGGCACCGTCCTTGCTCTCGGCGCCGTCAGCCTGATCACGGACATCTCCTCGGAGATGGTCAGCGCTGTCCTGCCGCTGTATGTGGTCACCGTCCTTGGCCTGTCGCCGCTCGGTTTCGGTGTGCTGGACGGCATCAACAACGGCGTCGGCGCCCTGGTACGACTCTCCGGCGGTCACCTCGCCGACCGGGGTGGTGGCCGCCGGCACAAGTCGGTGGCGGGCATCGGTTACGGTCTGTCCGCGCTCTGCAAGCCTGTGCTGTTGTTCGCCCACAGCCTTCCCGTGATCAGTGCCGTGCTCGCGGTGGACCGCACCGGCAAGGGGCTGCGAACCGCGCCCCGGGACGCGATGATCTCGCTGGCCAGCCGGCCCGAGCACCGGGGCAGAGCGTTCGGCGTGCACCGCGCCATGGACACCACGGGTGCCCTGCTCGGACCGCTGGCGGCCTTCGCCGTTCTCCGGGCCGCTGTCGACGGCTACGACGCGGTCTTCGCGGTGAGCGGCTGCGTGGCCGCGCTCGGGGTCCTCGTGCTGGTGCTCTTCGTGCCCGGGCAGATCGCTCCGAAGGACACCGAGCCGTCCCGGAACCGCCCCGCGTTGCGCGACTCGGTCGCCCTGCTGCGCCGCCCCGGACTGCGCAGGCTCACCCTGTGCGCCACCCTGCTCGGCCTCACCACGGTCAGCGACTCGTTCCTCTATCTGCTGCTCCAGCGCGAACTGCGGCTGCCCGCCCAGCTCTTCCCGCTGCTCCCGCTCGGCACGGCCGCCGTCTTCCTGCTGCTCGCCGTACCCATGGGCGTGCTCGCCGACCGCACCGGCCGCCGTCGGCTGTTCCTGGCGGGCCACGGCAGCCTGCTGCTCGGGTACGGCCTGGTACTGGCCCCGCTGCAGGGTGCCCCGGTGCTGATCGCCGTGCTGGTGTTGCACGGCGCTTTCTACGCCGCCACCGACGGGGTGCTCGCCGCCGCCACCGCAGGGGTCGTCCCGGCAGAGCACCAGGGCGCCGGGCAGGCGCTGGTGGGCACCGGTCAGGCCTTGGGAAGGTTCGCCTGCTCACTGGCGTTCGGCTCCGCCTGGAGCCTGTGGGGCGGACGGACGAGTCTCGCCGTCACGGCCGCCGCGCTGGCCGTGAGTGCCTTGACAGCCTCGATCGTCCTCCGCGGCACCGATCGTGACGCGCAGTGTTCCGCAGACCGTGACACGGATGAGGTGTCCGCATGAGCCGAACCAGCCGCCTGGTGACCCTGCTCCTCGCCGTCCTGCTGCTCGGGACGGCCGGGACCGCTGCGGTGCTGCATGCCGCGGACCGGTCCGACGGACGCGACCAGGAGCAGGCGGGTGGTCCCCCTGTCCGGAGCGGTACCGTCTCGCTCCGGACGGCCGGAGAGCGTCAGTTGCTGGTACGCAACCTGGCCTGGGGCCCGCACCGCGACGAGATCGCCACCGTGCCCGCCGACCGGCCGAACGGTGCGCGGACCGTGTCCGGCGTCACATGCCTGCGCTTCCACGCCGCTGCCGGTACCGGCATCTGTCTGCAGGCCCGGCGCGGCGCGCTTCAGGACACCTATCGGGCCGTCGTACTCGACTCGCGCCTCCATGAGCTGCACCGCTTCCCGGCAGCCGGCATTCCCACCCGCGCCCGGGTCGCACCGTCCGGCCATCTGGTCGCCTGGACGGTCTTCGTCAGCGGGGACTCCTACGCGGGGACCGACTTCTCCACCCGCACCGCCATCGTCGATACCCGCACCTGGGCGATCGACGACAACCTGGAGACGTACACCGTCACCAAGGACGGCAGGCGCTACCACGCCTCGGACATCAACATCTGGGGTGTCACGTTCGCCGATGACACCCGCTTCTACGCCACCCTGGCGACCCACGGCCGGACCTACCTCGTCCGGGGCGACGTCACCGCCCGCACCCTCACCACCCTGCACGGGAACGTCGAATGCCCTTCGCTCTCGCCGGACGGCACCCGCATCGCCTACAAGAAGCGCGTCCCGGGAGCCTCGCCCGACGCCCCGTGGCGGCTGTATGTGCTCGATCTGCGCCGCATGTCACAGACTGCGACCGCCGAGCGGCGCAACATCGACGACCAGGCGGTATGGGCGGACGACTCCACCCTCGTCTACGCCCTCCCCGGCGACTACGGCTCGGACCTGTGGACCGTCCCGGCCGACGGCACCGGTGCGGCCCGCCGGCTGATGACCTCCGCCGTCGCCCCGGCCTATCCGGGGTGACGGCTCAGCGGGCCGGGCAGAGTGCGGGACGCGGGTCGCGAGTCCCGGTCATCCGGTCAGGACTGCGCGTCCTCCGGAATAGTGACCAGCCAGCGGGTGTCCCGGCGGGGCCGCAGATACAGCGCCCAGTAGAGCGTGGCGACCGCTGTGATCCCGCCGGTCCACAGCAGGTACTCGGTCTCCTGCTGGGTCAGGATGTACGCGAGCACGGCGATGAGCAGTACGGGAATCGCAGGCCACAGGGGCATGCGCCAGGCCGGTGCCTCGCGGTGCGTGCCGCGGCGGCAGAGCAGGGCGGCGACCGCGACCAGCAGGTACATGCCGGTGACGGAGACGCCGGTGACGCCGTACAGGGTGTCGAGGTTGACGAAGCAGAGCGCCGCGCCGGGGACGCCGACGACCAGGGTCGCCACCCACGGGGAGCCGAACCGGCCGAGTCGGGACAGGGCGTTGTTGATCGGCTCGGGCCACGCCTTGTCACGGGCGGAGGCGAACAGGACCCGTGAGTTCTGGATGACCATGACGATGCCCGCGTTGATGATCGCGAGGGCCACGCAGAGGCTGACGAACGTACCGACGGCCGAGTTCGACCAGGCGGCGACCATGGTGTTGAGGTCGCCCGAGGTCAGGGTCGCGAGGTCCGGGGCGCCGAGCGTGATCGCGATGACCGGGACGAGGATGACCGCAGTGGAGATGGCGAGGGTGGCGAGCACGGTGCGGGCCACGTTGCGCCGCGGGTTCTCCAGTTCCTCCGAGAGGTAGACAGCCGTGGAGAACCCCTGGGTGATGAAGAGCGCGATCGCGAGCCCGGAGACCACCATCATCGCGGTGACCGTGGAGGTCGTGCTGCCCGACGAGGCGACCGACCCGTGCACCAACGCGGAGGCCCCACGCTCGGAGTGCGCGAAGCCGAGAACGGCGACGACACCCGCCGCGATCACTTCGAGGACGAGGAAGATCCCGGTGATCCACGCGTTGGCGCGCAGGTCCAGGAGACCGGCGAGAGTGGCGAGGACCATGACCCCGGCGCCCGCGGCGGGAGCCGGAATGTGCACGACGGGAGCGAGATAGTCGGCCGTCCCCATGGCGATGACCGGGGGCACGATCATCACGACCAGCAGGGAGAGCACGAAGACGAGCCACCCGGCCAGCCGTCCCGCCATGGTCGACACCATGGCGTACTCACCTCCCGCGCTCGGTATGAGGGTGCCCAGCTCCGAGTAACAGAAGGCGACCGCGATACAGAGCAGCGAGCCGATGGCGATGGTGAGGGCGGTGTACGTGCCCAGGCTGGAGAACAGGTCGGGTACGACCACGAAGAGTGTCGAAGCGGGCGTCACGCAGGAGAGCGTGAGCAGCGTCCCGCCCACGACGCCGATGGAACGCTTGAGCTTCTGTGGAGTGGGGCCGGTCGCTGGGGCGAGCGCCTGGGGAGCGCTGAGCGTTTCGGTCATCGTGCGATTCCGATCAACAGGTGCGGTGTCTGAGCGCGGGAGCGGTATCGCCTCCAGACGAGGACGTGGTGAGTGGTTTCGTCGCTCCCAGCGCGACATGCAATCCTGACGAGTTCCGCAGGTCAAGAGGCGTTCACCTTCGGAATTCGTTGTTTCGGCGAGCAGATCTGACGATTTGGCGTTAAGAGTGCGTCATTGTATGGGGATCGGCGGGTGCGGGAACCGCAGCAGGATCCGGTGCAAAGTTTCGCCCATTCCAGATTCCGGAAGGGTGCGGGCGTCCTGGAGCGCCGCGATGCGCGGATGGCCGCGGGTCGCGCATCCACGGTCTTGATGCCAGCCTGGAGACATGGCTTGGGCGTCATGGACGACTCGCGGTGTGTTCTCCGGGCACGGTGGCGTGCTCACGGAGGAGGTCGGCGTCCTGTCCGGAGACCTGACCGTCCACACGACCTGGGCCGATGACACGGCCCAGGTCACCGTGCAGTACACGGGTGCGATCGACTGGTTCACCATGTCGGGCAGCCCGGTGCCGTGCTGCTCGGAGGACGACAGCCGGCGCCTTCACGAGGCGGTGGTGGAGTCCGTCCGGGAGGGGTCGGCGGCCACGGTTCCGAGGCCTCCGCCACAGAAGCCGGAGCAGCCGACGGAGAGCGCCCAGGAGTGAGGGCTACGTCGGCGGGCGCGCGCCGGGCCGCGATCACCGTTCCGTTCGGGACGGTCGTGGCACTCCGGTCGGGGACATCGATCCGTCCCGGGCTGATGATCGAGTTCATCGGCCGGCAGTCCCGGCGCAGGCTCGGCCGGTAGCTCGTCATGGCCGTGGCATGGCCGACGATGGTGACCGACGATTCGGTCACCTTGATGCGGTAGCCGGGGGTTTCGACCGCACCCGCGCTCCCGGGAACCGGGGCACCAGCAGCGATGCAGGCGACGGGCAAGCCGGGCACGGTTTCGGCTCAGGGCCCGGTGCACGCGCACCCTCAAGTCCCGGATCGCTAGGATCTCTCGCGTGACAAGAGCATTCAGCGGCTGGACAGAGCAAGCGTTCGAGCTGCTCCTGCAGTTGGAGGGCATGCCCTCGCAAGAAGCTCGCGAGAAGCGCCGAAAGGACCGGGAGCGTCTCGTACGGCAGCCCATGATCGCATTGCTGAACGATGTGGCCGACGCGGACCAGGCGTACGAGGACTTCTCCGTCTGGGGGTTCCGCAAGGACCCTTGGTGGTGGCAGCACCAAGGGGCGGTGATCCGGATCGCACGCAACGTCGAGATCGGCCTCCGCTTCGACCTCGACGGGCTCCGCATCAAGGGCGGCTGGACCTACCCCGACCCGGGGCAGGTCCCGTTGTTCCGTACGGCCGTTGCCGCGCAGGGCAGTGGCCCCGAACTGGTGTGTGCCATCGAGGCGCTGGGGGCTCAGGGGTACGAGATCACCGGTGACACCATGAAGCGCATGCCGCGCGGCCATGACGCCGGTCATCCCCGTGCCGACCTGCTCCGGTACCGCTCGGTCTCCGCTGCCCGTCCGCTCGGTGGGGACTGCGCGCAGCACACGTCGGCGCTGGTCGACGCCGTGCTCCGAGCAGCGCAGGAGTTGGAGCCCCTGCTCTCCTGGCTCGCCGGCCATGTGACCGTTCCCGGCTCCCGCCGACGCCCCACATAACGTCGCCTCCGCATGCTGTCCACGCGGGTGAGCGGCCGAAAGGCGGCCCCTGACCGACGGGTGCGGTCCCTTCCCAGGGGCTTGTCCAGCCCCTGGTCACCCGTCGGTACTGAACCGCCAGCGGCGCTGCTGTGCGTCAGTAGGCCCCGAACACGTTGTCGATGGAGCCGTACTTGTCAGCGGCGTAGTTGCACGCTGCGGTGATGTTGGCGATCGGGTCGTAGCTGTCCATCGACGTACCGGGCACGTGGTAGGCCCGGAACGTGGGGTCGATGATCTGGAGGAGGCCCTTGGACGGCGTGCCCTTGGCGGCGTTCGAGTCCCAGTTGTTGATGGCCAGGGGGTTGCCGGAGGACTCGCGCATGACGTTGCGGTGGATTCCGTCGTAGCTGCCGGGGATACCGTGCTTGGCCATGACCGCCAGCGACTCCTTGATCCAGCCGTTCAGATCGTTCGTGTACGTCGCGGGCGTCGCGGCCGGTGCGGCAGTGACAGTCGCGGAAGTCTTGGACTCGGCCTGGGCACCGATTGTCAGCTTCATGCCCGGGCGAATCTCTGCGGGGTTGTCGCCGACGATCTCTCGATTGTCCTCGTACAGCTTCTTCCAGCCACCGCTGAGCGAATGCCCCCGCGCGATCTTGGAGAGGGTGTCGCCGGCGATCACGGAATAGATGGTGGGCGCGGCCTTCTGCGCGGTCTTTTCCTTGACGGTGGCGACGGTCGACGCCGCAGCCTTGGACTGCGCCGGCGCGGCCGAGGCGAAGCCGGCACCGACCAGCGGAAGCACGAGAGCGGCTCCGCCCGTGGTCGCGACGATGAGACCGCGGGTCAGCGAAGTGGACTTACGACGACGGTGGATACCCGTTGCAGACATAGCGAATTCCTCTCCGTCGCCTACGAGGTGAGCTGTCGGGTTCGGACTGAAGATGTCCGGCCGCACACGAATGCGGCTTCACCCCGAGCCGTTCCGGATACCGGATCGGCGACTTACCTGGGTCCCCCGTTCCTGCCGTACATGAGTGGTCGGATTGCCGGACGGCGGCAGGATTCGGCGTTCCGTCCGGATTGACGGTGACCGTAGGCGAGAAACGCCGAAAGGAACAAGCCCCTATTTTTGGATCACAATTCATTCGCAAGATCGAATCACGGAATTGGCAGTAATCCACTTCACACCGCGAAGCCAAATTTCCTTGCACAGAAGGGAACCGAGCAGCGCGCCACGGCGTCTTGAACTCCGAATGTGACTCACACCACGAGATTCCCAAAACGGGCAATTCGGTCAGCGCCCAAGAGTCACAACCCCCCCCAAGTGCCCCTTTATTGACCAAGAGATCAATTCTAAGCAAATCACCCATACTGGGACATTCGTATGTCGATCCGGATGCCTCTCGGGCCGACCGCACCCGACAGGGCTCCACGACCTCCCGCCTCCCGGCCGACCGGTCCGCGGGGCGCTCGTCGCGCTCCCCCACACGACATCGAGGCTTTGCCTTTCGCCATCCGGGCCGTTATCGTTTCCAACGGCTCTGTTGTCTCCGATAGAGGTGGACGTTGCGCATCTGAGGTTCGCGATCATCGCGCCGTACGGCTTCAGCCGTACGCCCGTCACGCAGTAGCAGTGTTCAGTCCTGCCCGTGACCCCGCGTGGATGCGACCTCGGTGCATGAGCCGTCCCTCGATCTTTCGGACCGCCGCACCTCCCTCTCGGTTCGGTCGCTGCGTGGTGCTCGCATACGAAGCCCCCATTCACCGCGCTTGCGACTGCGAGGATCACCATGGCGACACCCACCGCCCCCAGCGCCTCTCTGACCTGCTCCGCCCTGTCCTTCCAGTGGCCGGACGGCACGACCGTCTTCGACGGGCTCTCCCTCAGTATCGGCCGCGGCCGCACCGGTCTCGTCGGGACCAACGGCTCGGGCAAGTCGACACTTCTGCGACTGCTGGCCGGCCAACTGCGCCCCTCCCAGGGCTCGGTGACCGTCGGTGGCAGCCTCGCCCACCTCCCTCAGAACATCACGCTCGACACGACGCTGCGTGTGGACGAGACCCTGGGCATCGCCGGGCGGCGCACTGCGCTGCGCGCTATCGAAGCCGGGGATGTGGACGAGAAACACTTCGAGACGATCGGCGACGACTGGGACGTCGAGGAACGAGCCCTCGCAACACTGGGGTCACTCGGACTGGGCGATGTCGAACTGGACCGCACCGTGGGCCAGATGTCCGGCGGGGAGACCGTCCTGCTGCGCCTGGCCGCACTGCTGCTGGAGCATCCCGACGTTCTCCTGCTGGACGAACCGACCAACAACCTCGATGTTCTCGCTCGCCGCAGGCTCTACGAGGCCGTCGACTCCTGGCGCTCCGGTGTCCTGGTCGTGGTGAGCCACGACCTCGAACTGCTGGAGCGCGTGGACCGCGTCGCCGAACTGCGCTCCGGATCCGTGAACTGGTACGGAGGCGGCTGGTCCGCCTACGAAGAAGCCCTGGCCACCGAACAGGAAGCCGCCGGGCGGATGTTGCGGGCCGCCGAGGCTGACGTACGCCGGCAGAAGCGCGAGCTGGAGGAGACCCATGTGAAGCTGGCGCGCCGTCAGCGGCACGGCAGGAAGATCGAGGCCGAGCGGCGGCTCCCGAAGATCCTCGCCGGCGGGCGGAAGCGGTCCGCGCAGGAGTCGGCGGGCAAGCTTCGCGGCCTCCAGGAGGACCGGCTGAGTGAGGCGCGCGAGCGCCGCGAAGAGGCCGCGGACGCGATCCGTAACGACGCCGAGATCCGGGTGAGCCTTCCCCACACCGCCGTTCCCACCGGACGTACCGTGCTGAGCCTGCACGAACTGCGTCCCCGGTTCGGCAGACTGCACGAGGGCAACCTCCATGTGCACGGTCCCGAACGGATCGCGCTCGTCGGGCGCAACGGCGCCGGCAAGACGACACTGCTGCGCACCCTCACCGGCGAGCTGGCTCCGCTGTCCGGCGAGGCCAGGACGTTCGTACCGCTGCGGTTCCTTCCACAGCGGCTGGATGTGCTGGACGAGGAGCTGAGCGTCGCGGCGAACGTCGCCCGCATGGCTCCCGGGGTCACCGACAACCACATCCGCTCCCAGCTCGCGCGCTTCCTGTTCCAGGGGAAACGCGCGGAACAGCCGGCGGGCACCCTCTCGGGCGGGGAACGCTTCCGCGCCGCGCTCGCGGCGACGATGCTCGCCGCGCCGGCCCCGCAGCTGCTGATGCTGGACGAGCCGACCAACAATCTCGACATCGCCAGCGTGCGACAGCTGACCAGCGCACTTGAGTCCTACGAGGGTGCGCTGCTGATCGCCAGCCACGACCTGCCGTTCCTCGAATCGGTCGGCATCACCCGCTGGCTGCTCCTCGCGGAGGAGCTCCGGGACACCACCGCGGAGGAGGTGGGCGACCTGCTCGCAACACCGGGAGCGGACTGAGCGGCCGCCTACGTCCGAGAGGCCGGGCTGGTCCGGCCCCTCGGACGTACGGGAGGGATGCGGGCCTTCAGCATGACGAAGGCCCGCACCCCCTGCCAGGGGTCAGAGCCTGGAGATGATCTTGTTCATCTTCTCGATCTCGGCGGTCTGGGCCGTGATTACGGCGCCGGCGAGCTTCTTCGCGTCGGCGTTGCTGCCGTTCTTCTGCTCGTCCTCGGCCATGGTGACCGCGCCCTCGTGGTGGCCGATCATGAGCTGGGCGAACTTCTTGTCGAAGTCCTTGCCCTTGGCGGCTTCGAGGTCACTCATGTCCTTGTCGGACATCATCCCGGGCATTCCCGAACCGTCCGAGCCGTGGTCCATGCCGGGCATGTCCCCCATCGAGGCCGAGGCCGAGGGAAGCGGCTTGCCCCAGGACGTCAGCCAGCCCTTCATGGTGTTGATCTCGGGATCCTGGGCCTTCTCGATCGCGGCTGCCAACTCCTTGATCTCGGGGTCGGCGGCGCGGCCGCCGGCCAGCTTCGCCATCTCGATCGCCTGCTGGTGGTGCGGGATCATCTGCTGCGCGAACTTCACGTCCACGTCGTTGAACGCACTGCCGGGGGTGGCAGGCGCGGAGGAGCCGTGGTCCATGCCGGGCATGGACGAGCCGTCGATCTTGGATCCTTCGGAGGAGCCGCAGGCCGCCAGCACCAGAGCGAGTGAGGCGACGATGCCGGCGGCCGCGAGCGCGCGGCGGCGGGCAGGGGAAGACAGGGAAGCGGACATCACACGTTCTTTCCAGGTGGATGCGCCACGTCCGTGGCGCGCGAAAGGGACAGGATCATCAGGCCGGTCCGGCCTGATGACCGGAGCCGGCGGACACCTGTCACGTCCGCGCGATGCACACCTGGAGCAGTAGATCCCTGCCGGCGAACGGCGGACCCCGCCGTGCCGGTCCGCGCACCGCCGTACGTCGCCGCCCGAGCACCCATACGGCCAGGACCACGAGGCCCAGCGACATGAGGAGCGGCAGCAGGCGATCGCGGGCGTGGGTGGATACGCACGACTCGCCGTTCATCCCTGGCATGGCGGCGGCCACGTGGGCGGTGCCGTGCGCATCCGTCAAGGCTGTGTGGTCGGCACCCGTCGTCGTGGGCATGGGCGCTTCCGGAGTCACGGCCATTGCGCCGTGGCAGCCCTCGGCGGCGCTCGCGGGGGCCCCATGCATGAGGAACAGTCCGCACAGGACGGCACACAGCACGAGCAGCCGGGACGCTCCCGGTGTGCGCGTCCGTCTGCGATCCACGGCTGCCTCGAATTCTCGGTCGTACGGTCCTGCGGTACGAGCCCGAGGATACCCCCGCAGGGTTTCCCCGCCCCGTCGCACCCCGCACCGTCCGGACACCTTGCCGCGGGAACAGGCGGTGTGGTGGCTGCCGCCGCCCGTTGAATCCGGAGACACGTGGACCGGTGCAGCCCTCCACTCGACGCGCGCCCGGTCAGTCGCGTGGTCAACGACGCCGCGGCGGGGCAGTTGATCGAGGTCATCCCGAACCCCGCTCACCAGCGGTCTTCGTCGATCCGGCTGACCGACGGCGGCAGGGCGGCGATCACCGCCGCCCTCGCCCGAGAGCAGGCCCTGCTGCGCCAGGTGGACGGGAACCTGACCGACGCCGACGTGACGGCCTGCGTGCGGGTGCTCAGCAGCATGCTCGAACTCTTCGACAACGTCGACGTGGACTGACAGCCAGGCCCTGGTTCGGGCCCCTTCACGAGGCGAGCCCTGCGCCGACCGCACGGCTTCCGCCACCACATGACCACCAAATGCGGAACCAACCCCCTGCGTCTACGCTCATATGTGGATCTATGCCGCCAACGGTGGTGACTCGACAGGAAGCGAGATCCCCATGGAGCGGCTCAAGATGTCGGGAATCGTCGGGGAGCTCTCGGCGGAGTTCCTCGGCACGATGATTCTCATCCTCTTCGGCTGTGGTGTGGTGGCCCAGGTCGTGGCCGGCGGAGCACTCACCGACCCGCCTGGGGGTCTCGGAAATCACGACAGCATCGCCTGGGCATGGGGGCTCGGAGTCACTCTGGGTATCTATGTGGCGGGCAGGCTGAGCGGAGCACACCTCAATCCCGCTGTGACTCTTTCGCTTGCCGCTTTCAAGGATTTTCCCTGGAAGAAGGTGGCACCCTACGCACTCGCGCAGCTCGCAGGAGCGTTCGTCGGGGCACTCGTGGTGCGATGGAATTACACCGAGGCCCTGGCGAAGGCGGACCCGGGGCACACGATCAAGACGCAATTCGTTTTCTCGACGCTGCCCGCCAACGGGAACCCCGCGCTTCCGGTTCACGAATGGGGGGCGCTGCGGGACCAGGTCATCGGAACCGCCATTCTTGTGTTGCTGATCTTCGCGGTCACGGATCTTCTCAATAAGCCACCGGGCGCCAATCTCGGACCGTTCATCGTGGGCCTCATCGTGGTGGGCATCGGTATGGCGTGGGGCACCAATGCCGGGTACGCGATCAATCCGGCCCGTGACTTCGGGCCCCGGCTCGCGAGTTTCCTCACCGGCTACGGAGGAGCGTGGCGGGACCAGTACGGGAACTTCTACTACTGGGTGCCCATTGTGGGCCCGTTCGCGGGTGGCCTGGTCGGTGCGTTCCTCTACAAAATCCTTGTCGGCCGTTTCCTGCCCACCGCGGAGGCGGAGCCGGAGGGCACCATCCCCATGCCATCGGAGGAATGACGCCCGGTTCTTCATCGAGCGGGGATTCAGGAGAGGCAGCACGCCATGGCGGACTTCATCGGCGCGGTGGATCAAGGCACCACCAGCAGCCGCTTCATGATCTTCGATCACGACGGGAACGAAGTGGCCAAGCACCAGTTGGAGCACGAGCAGATCCTGCCCCGCCCCGGCTGGGTGGAGCACGACCCGGTGGAGATCTGGGAGCGCACCAACTCGGTGATGCAGAACGCCCTGCGCACCGGAGGTCTGAGCGCCACCGATCTCGATGCCATCGGGATCACGAACCAGCGCGAGACCACCGTCGTCTGGGACCCCCGCACCGGTCGTCCGTACTGCAACGCCATCGTGTGGCAGGACACCCGGACCGATTCGATCGCCAAGGCCCTGGAGAACGAGGGCCTTGGCGAGGTCATTCGCCGCAAGTCGGGTCTGCCTCCGGCCACTTATTTCTCCGGCGGGAAGATCAAATGGATCCTCGACAATGTCGAGGGGGTCCGCGAGGCTGCGGAACAGGGCCATGCGGTATTCGGGAACACGGACTGCTGGGTGTTGTGGAACCTCACCGGTGGCCCCGACGGCGGCATCCACGCCACCGACGTGACCAATGCCAGCCGGACGATGCTGATGAACCTGGAGACGCTCGACTGGGACGACGAGTTGCTGGGCATCTTCGGCATCCCCAGGGCGATGCTGCCGGCCATCCACCCGTCCTCCGACGCGGAGGCGTACGGCCGCACGCGCACGTCCCGGCCCCTGCGGGCCGCGATCCCGATCACCGGGGTGCTCGGCGACCAGCATGCGGCCACCGTGGGGCAGGTGTGCTTCGATCCGGGCCAGGCGAAGAACACGTACGGCACCGGGAACTTCCTCGTACTCAACACCGGTACGAAGCTGATCCGGTCGCGGCACGGCCTGCTCACCACCGTCGCCTACCAGTTCGACAAGAGCCCGGCCGTCTACGCTCTGGAGGGTTCCATCGCGGTCACGGGGTCCGCCGTGCAGTGGCTGCGCGACCAGATGAAGATCATCAGCGATGCCGCCGAGAGCGAACGGCTCGCCAGAACCGTCGAGGACAACGGCGGGATGTACTTCGTTCCGGCGTTCTCGGGCCTCTTCGCTCCCTACTGGCGCTCGGACGCCCGCGGCGCCATCGTCGGTCTCGCCCGCTACAACACCAACGCCCATCTGGCGCGGGCCACTCTGGAAGCCATCTGCTACCAGAGCCGGGATGTGGTGGAGGCGATGGAACAGGACTCAGGTGTCCATCTCGACGTGCTCAAGGTCGACGGCGGGGTCACGGCCAACGACCTGTGCATGCAGATCCAGGCGGATGTCCTGGGGGTGCGGGTGAGCCGCCCTGTCGTCGCCGAGACCACCGCGCTGGGCGCCGCGTATGCGGCGGGTCTCGCCACCGGTTTCTGGCGCGACCAGGGCGAGTTGCGGGAGCACTGGCAGGAGTCGCAGCACTGGGAGCCGCAGTGGAGCGACGAGCAGCGCGCCGAGGGTTACGCCGATTGGAAGAGGGCGGTCGAGCGCACTCTCGACTGGGTGAGGGTGGGATGACGTCAGGGGTCCGGCCACCGTGCGGGCGTGCCCGGCCGGGCACGCCCGCACGGTGCGGTGGGGTCAGGCCTCGGTGCGCAGTCCGGCCAGCAGCTGATAGACGGTTTCGGTGCCTTGCCGCAGGGCCTCGACGCCGATGTGTTCGTCGGTACCGTGCATGCGCTTGAGCATGTCCCGGTTCACGGTGAACGGGTACATGCCGTAGACGGGCACGTTCTGTTCTCGGAACGGCACCGCGCTGGTGACCGCCTCGAACTGGCAAGCGGTGGCCCGTACTCCGGGATGTGTCCTGCGTACGGCTGTCTGCCAGGCGCGGAAGACGTCCGTGTCATAGCCGGAGTCGGGCACGGCCAGGTAGCCGCGCAGCCGGTCCAGGGCCTGTTGCTCGCTCTCGCCGGGGTTGCCGACCACGGTCAGCGCCGCCCGGTTGCCGATCAGCGAGCGCAGTTCGGCGACGATGCGGCCGGGGTCGTCGGCCCCGGGGAGGAAGGCGGCCCGGAAGTCCGCGGTCGCCGTGCCCGGCACGATGCTCGGGTAGTAGCCGGACTGCGCGGAGGTGAAGGCGAGCGTGGTGCGCAGCATCGCGTTGTGCAGCTCAGGGGTCTCGCTGAGCCGTACCACCGCTTCGCCGGCCCTGTCCCGCTGCTGTTCCGTACGGGCGTCGAGCATCTCGCGCAGGGCCTCGGCGAGCGACCGGTCGGTGGTGGCCTCGGCGAGTTCGGCGAAGTACTGCCGGGACAGCGCGTTGGGACGGATGTGCGCGCGCCACTCCCCGAGTTGGTCAAGCACCTCCCCCAACCGGATCACGGCCTGTCCGGTGAATGGCTTGGACGTGTGGGTGGCGTACGAGGAGGTCTCCAGGCGCAGCAGCAGGGAGCGCTTGTCGTTGCAGGTGAGCGAGGCGATCATGGGCGTCGTGCCGTCGCGCTGGTTGAGCACCCAGCCGCCCTCGGTGATGACCGCGCCCGCCTCGACCTTGCCGGGGTGTTCCGTGAGGAACCAGCGCACCCCGTAGGGCCCCTGTTCCTCGTCGCAGTCGGACCAGAAGACGATGTCGCGGTCGAAGGCCGCGCCCTCCCGGACATGACGCAGCAGAGCGGCGACGAATGCGGCGTTGACGCCCTTCATGTCGAGCGAGCCGCGGCCGTACAGCTTGCCGTCCTTGATGTCTCCGGCGAAGGGGTCCGTCGTCCATTTGTCACCGATGGCGGGGACCACGTCGGAGTGACCGAGCAGGATGAGTGGTTTCTTCCGGGCCGGCCCGCTGCCGGGGACGCGGGCGAAGAAGTGGACGTTGCCTTCCTTGGGGGTGGGCACGATCTCGGTGCCCACCCCGGCCGCGCGGAAGATTCCCTGGAGCATCTGGGCGAACGGCTGGGTGAGCGCACCGTCTCCGGGGTTACTGGTGTTCTGGCGGATCATGGCCACGGCGAGGCCCACGGGGTCGGAGGCATCGCCCTCGAAGGAGACACTGCCCGCGGCGGTCGGCGCGGCGGCCGACGCTCTGGGTGTCGTGGCCGGCACCGCACCGAGGCCCAGCACCGTGCCCGCAACGGCCGTCGCTCCGGCGCCGAGCACGGAACGTCGTGACGGCCGGGCCCCGGGAAGTCCGTCCAGACAGGCGGAGATGACCGCTGCCGGGTTCTCCTGGTGGGCGTAGTGACCGCCCTCGACGGACAGCAGAGTGCACTCGCCACGGGTCCAGTCGGTCCAGCGGCGCACGGTCACTTCGGGCACGTGCGGGTCCTCGGTGGCCCACACCGCGCGCAACTCGACGTGCGGTACGGGACTTCGGCTGCCGTCGTAGCCCGCGGCCAACTGCAGATCGGCGATGACGGGAGGCAGCAGCACGTCCTCGAACTCGGGATCCGCCAGCAGCTCCGGGTCGGTCAGTCCGGTCCCGGTCGCAAAGGCACGGGCGTCCTCGACGGTCACGTCGCCACCGTCTCCGTGGAAGTCACCGGGGCACTGTCCGGCCACCACGCACAGCCGCGCGACCGGCACCCCGGCATCGAGCAGCCGGCAGCACGTCTCGTATGCAAGGAGCGCACCGAGGCTGACGCCGATCAGCACCAGTCGCCGCTCTCCCCGCAGTGCGCGTATCTCGGCCGCCACGGCATCCGCGTAGGCGGTCATGTCCGTGACGGGTTCCTCGTCGACGCGGGTACCGCGGCCCGGCGGTGTGATGAGCGCGAGTGCGGTGTCCTCGGGCAGCCGGCCCCGCCAGTTCGCGAACGTCGAACCGTGGGCGCCGGTGGGTGCGAAGCAGACGGCGAGGGTGCCGGCCGCGCTGTCCGGTGGGATTTCGCCCGGCACGCTCAACCATGGGACGTTCATGCCTGTTCCTCCTGCTGGGTCTCGCGGCACAGGGCGGCGATCGCGGTGACGGTGGGTGCGCCGAGGATGCGGCGCAGTGGGACGCGTCGGCCTGCTGTCTTCGCCAGCCGGTTGGCGAGCCGCACGGCGAGCAGGGAGTGGCCTCCGGCGTCGAAGAAGTTCTGGTCCGCCGAGGCCGGTGGGGCGCCGAGCAGTTCCTGCCAGAGTGCGGCGACAGCGGCCTCGGTGTCGTCGGTCGGGGTGAATCCGGCCGTCCGCTCCTGCGTGATGCTCTCCACGAGCGTGCGCAGGGCGGTGCGGTCGAGCTTGCCGTTGGTGCTCAGCGGGAGCCGCGGGACCTGCTGAATTCGGGCGGGCAGCATGTAGTCGGGCAGCCGGTCGCGCAGATGGCCGCGCAGTGCGGCGGGCCCGCTCTCCTCGTCGGCGGTGAAACAGGCGACGATGCGTGCTTCGCCGCCCTCGCTCTCCGCGTACGCCCCCGCGTCGGTGATGTCCGGCGCCTTGCGCAGCGTGGCCTCGATCTCCTCCAGCTCGACGCGGTAGCCGCGTACCTTGATCTGGTTGTCGGCGCGTCCGGTGATCTCCAGTACCGCGTCCGGGAGTTGGCGGCCGCGGTCTCCGGTCCGGTAGTGCAGGACTCCTGCGTCGTCCGTGGTGAAGCGGTCTTCGCCGTCGCCGCCGAGATAGCCGAGGGCGAGCGGAGGCCCGGAGACCCACACCTCACCTGTCGCACCGGATGGCAGCCGTCGGCCGAGGCGGTCGCGGACCGAGAGCGAGGCACCCGCCACGGGCCTGCCGACGGGGACGCGTTCGGCGTCCGCGGGCAGTCGGGCGGTGTCGTACGCGGCGACGTTGGAGGCGGTCTCCGTCATGCCGTACAGGTTCAGCAGCGTGGCGTCGGGCCAGACCTCACGGAAGCGCAGGACCGTGTCCACCGGCAGGGTGTCGGCGCCACTGGTGACCAGCACGGGCCGGTGCCCGCCGGGGTGTCTGGCGCTCTCCTCCAGCAGCCCGGCGATCAGCTGCGGGGTCAGGAAGAGATGCGTGATCCGCTCCTGCTCGACGGCGGCGGCGAACAGCACCGGGTCGAGTAGTTCGTCGGTGCCGAGCACGACGGACGGAATGCCCTTCAGCAGTCCGCCCAGCAGCTCCCAGGGCGAGGCGACCAGCGCCAGGGATTTCTGGACGGCCAGTACCGCGTCGTCGGGGAACGGGTGGTCCCGCCACATCCATTCCAGCCGTCCGCGGACCGAACGCCGGCTGATGCGTACGCCCTTGGGGTTTCCGGTCGTCCCCGAGGTGTAGACGATGTGGAACAGGGCGTCGTCGTCGGGCTCCTGCCCGGGGGCCTGGTGCAGCGGGCCGTCGGTGAGGGGCGCGAGCGTGACGCGGGGGGCGTCCAGTGTGGGGAACTGATCGAGTCCGGGCTCGGCCAGCACGCAGTGCGGTCCTGTCTCCTCCACCATCCGGCGCTGTCGTCGCACAGGTATCGCGGGGTCGAGCCCGAGGTAGGCGGCACCCGTTTTCAGTACGGCGAGGACTCCGGCGACGGCGGCGGGGCCGCGCTGGGCGGCAAGTGCCACCAGCGAGCCGGGGCCCGTCCCTTTGGCGGCGAGCCGGGCGGCCAGCCGGCCGCTCCACTCGTCGAGTTCGCGGTAGGTGAGGCTGGTGCCGGTGTGGCGCAGGGCGACGGCCCGGGGGTGGGCCGCCACCTGCTCGGCGAAGCGTTCCAGCAGGGTCGGCGTGGTCATCGGTAATCGTCTCCGGGCAGCAGATCGAGGGAACGGATGGTGGTGTGCTCCGCACGCTCCGGGTCGGTCAGGGCCCGCAGCGCGATCAGCGTGGATTCCAGTACGTTGCGGGCGGCCGGGGCGTCGAGCAGCTCCTGCTGGTAGGCGTACTGCAACAGCAGCCGGTCGGGGCCGTGCGGCTGGACGTACAGCGCGCAGTCGTACTTGGTGTAGCCGGTGTCCAGCTCGACGAAGCGGAACCCGACGTCCGAGGCGGTGGTGGCGCGCGCCGGGTACGGCAGCATGTTGAGCATGGTCTGGAAGACCGGTGTCGTCGCGGAGCTGCGTGAGGCGGCCGGAAGCCGCCGAAGTGTCCAGCCGAAGGGGTGATCGGCTGCGGCGTACGCGTCGTACACCGTCTCCCGCACCTGTGTGGTGAACTCCGCGAGGGTCGCGGCCGGGTCGATGTGCAGACGCAGCGGCAGCATGGCGAGCATGAACGCCGGGACCTCGGCGGCCTCCGGCCGCTCCCGGCCCGCCATCGGGGCGCCGACGATCACCTCGTCGGCGTCGCCGTAGTAGCTCAGGGCCAGCGCGTAGGCGGCCAGCAGCGGCACGAATGCGGTGGCGGAGGCGGACAGTGCGGTGTCGCGCAGCCGCTGGGACAGGCGCTCGTCGAGGACCGCCTCGGTGGTCTCGCCCCGGTAGGTGGGCGTGGCGGGCCGCTGCTTCTGCGCGATCTGCAGTGCCGGGAGATCGCCCGCGAGCCGGTGCAGCCAGTACTTCCCGGCCTCGGCGACCTCCTCGGTGGCAAGTCGCGCCTCCAAGTGGTCCAGATAGCGGTCGTACCGCGTGGCGCGCTCGGGGTCGGGCCCGGCCGGCTGCTGTTCGTACAGTTCGGCGAGCCGCTGGAACAGCACGGTGGCGCCCCAGCCGTCGAGGAGCAGCTCGTGCATGGTGACCAGCAGCCGGTGCTGTCCGCCGGGCAGTCGGAACAGCTCGGTCCGCATGGCGGGTTCGGCGAGGAGGTCGAAGGGCTTGGCGGCCTCCTCGGCGGCCACTGTGCGGAACTCGTCCGCGGTGATGTCCCGCGCCCGTCCGGGCGGCACCGCTTCCCAGTGCGGATAGTGGTGCACCACTACCTGCCCGCCCGGCTCGTCGGTCTCGGCGAACCGGGCGAGGAGCAGCGGGTTCTCAAAGAGCAGCAGCTGCCAGGCCCGCGCCAGCCGTGCCACGTCCAGTGGCCCGTCCAGTTCCAGGGAGCCCTGGTAGCTGTAGTAGGGGCTGAGCGGGTCGAGTCGCCAGTGGAAATAGACACCGGCCTGCTGCGGGGTGAGCGGCCGGGTCCGCGGGGCGTCCCAGGCACGTTCCGTACGGGTGCCGGCCGTCTGCTGCCGGTGGCGGCCGAGCGCGGCGAGTGCGGCGGGACTGCCGTCACGCAGGACGTCGCGCAGGCCCGCGGCCGATCCCTCCTCCCGCAGTGCCGCGACCAGCCGCATGGCCAGCAGCGAGTCGCCGCCCAGCTCCAGGAACGAGTCGTCCCGGCCGACCCGCCCGGTGCCGAGGATTTGGGCGACGAGGGCTGCGATCGAGGTCTCCGCTTCGCCGCGCGGTGGTGTGTACGGGCGGCGGTCGGGGCGGCTTCGGCGCGGTGGTGCGGGGAGCGCCTTGTAGTCCGTCTTGCCGTTCCGGGTGAGCGGAAGGCGGGGCAGGACGACGAAGGTGTGCGGCACCATCGGCGCGGGGAGCCGTTCGACCAGATGGGCGCGGAGTGATTCCTCCGCCACCTCGTCGCCGGAGGCGGTGACATGGGCGACGAGCCGTGGCGGCTGGGCGGCCACGGGGATGTGGGCGCTCTCGCGGGCCACCAGGGCGCCGGTGTCGTCGGGGGTGTGGACGGTGACGGCGCAGGCGGCGACCGCGGGGTGGCCGCCGAGGACCGCTTCGATCTCGGCGAGCTCCATGCGTACGCCGCCGAGCTTCACCTGCCGGTCGACCCGGCCCAGATACTCCAGCTGGCCGTCCGGCAGTACGCGTACGGCGTCCCCGGTGCGGTAGAGGCGCCCGCCGCCGTCGCCGAAGGGGTCGGTGAAGAAGGCGCGAGCGGTGCTGTCCGGTTCTCCGAGGTAGCCGCGGCCCACGGCGAGTCCTCCGACGAACAGCTCGCCGGTCTCTCCGTGCGCACAGGCGTGCCACTCCCCCTCCTCGGAACGAAGCACATACAGCGCTGCGTTTCCGATGGGAGAACCGATCGGCAGATGGCGTACTCCGGCGGCCGGTGGGCCGAGTACGGCATGGGTGACATCGTCCGAACACTCGGTGGGGCCATAGGCGTTGAGCAGTCCGATGCCCGGCATGGTCTTGTGCCACCGCTGGGCCAGGGCGGGTGGCAGCTCCTCGCCGGTGGCGATCATCCAGCGCAGCGCGCCGGGCCCGGTCCCTGTGCTCTCGTGGGCGTCGAGCAGGAAGCGGATGAGTGTGGGTACGGTTTCCAGCACCGTGGTTCCGTGGCTGCGCAGCTCCTCCAGCAGCAGTGCGCCGTCCTGCGCCTGCTCGTCGCCGAAGATCTGTACGCGGCCGCCGACGAGCAGTGGAGCGAGCATCTGCCAGACGGAGATGTCGAAGCCCAGCGGTGCGGTCTGCGCCAGCCGGTCGTCCGCGGTCAGTCCGAGGTCGTCGACCTTGGCCCACAGATGGTTGAGCATCCCCTGGTGCTCGACGATCGCGGCCTTGGGGCGGCCGGTCGATCCGGATGTGTAGAGGACGTAGCGCACCTCGTCGGGGGCGGGCGGTGCGGTCCGGGTGTACGGGGGGTCCGCCGGTTCCGGTGCCGTGGTGGGGACCCCGGCCGCCCGGGCTCCCTTGATCAGCTCGCCGCTGTCCGCCGCTCCGCCGGTGGTCAGCATGAGCACGGCGCCGCTGTCGGTGAGGAGGGACTCGACGCGGGCGGCGGGCCAGCCTGCGTCGACCGGCAGATAGACGGCGCCCAGCAGCTCCAGTGCGAGAAAGGCCGTGATGACGTCGCCGCCGCGACGGCCGCCGACCGCGACGATCTGCCCCCGCGAGATTCCGGCAGCCGCCAGCCGTGCGGCTGTGCGACGCATCCGGTCTGCCAACTGAGCGTATCCGATGGATATTTCGCCGTCGTCGATCGCCGCGCGGTCAGGGTGCGTGGCCGCGTACCGCTCGACGTACGCGTGGACTCCCTCGCCCAGCTCGTACGGCTCGCTGCGGGTCAGCGCGAGGGCGACGGCCCGCTCCCGTGCCCCTTCGGCCAGCGGGAGCGTCGGATAGCGCTCGGGTATGCCGGTCACTACGCCCCCTTCTTCTCTGCGACGACGAGCAGATACTCGACGGGCACGCCTGTGCCCCGCTCATCGGTGGTGTGGAAGCCCTCGGTCATCTCGACCATCTCCGCTCGCAGTTCCTTCCAGCGCGAGGGCGGCGAGATGGTGTTCTTCGCTGCGATGCAGGGACCGAAGCAGTTCTCGAAGAAGGCGACCAGATCCTCGGCCGTGCCGAACGGGTAGAAAAGTTCCCGGCGTTCGGACATGACGGTGAATCCGGGGCCGAAGAGTTCGGCGAGATAGTCCGGGGAGCCCCACAGCATGGGCTGCCCCTGATGGCCGTTGGGCGAGGGGAAGTAGGCGGAGAGGATCTCCTGGAAGTGGGCGGTCCAGCTGCGTGCCGTCCAGTTGCACATGCCGATCCGGCCGCCGGGCCGCAGCACCCGGACCATCTCGCCGGATGAGGCGGCATGGTCGGGCGCGAACTGGATCCCATAGGTGGAGGTCACGAGGTCGAACGAGGCGTCGGCAAAGGGGAGTTCCTGCGCGTCGCCGCGGTGCAACTCCACCTCGACACCGGCACTTGAGAATCGTGCGCGCGCGTCGGGAAAGAACTCGTCGGTCAGATCCAGCCCGGTGACGTCACAGCCGCGCAGGGCGGACAGCAGCGCGACGTTCCCGTTGCCTGTGGCGACGTCGAGATGGCGGGTGTCCGGCTCCGGGGCGAGCCGGTCGACCAGCTCGACGGCGCCGGGCCGCAGCAGATCGGCGACGTGCCGGTACTCACCGTACGACCACATGGTGCGGTTGATCTCCTGGATGTTCTGATCGATCGTCATGCGGATCCCCCTCAGAGTGTGAGCCGGACGCCCAGACCGGCGGCTTCGGCGCGGGCGTGGATGCGGTCGGCGACGGCGACGTCGAGGATCGACATACCGAACGGGTTGCTGATGACGATCTCGTCCCGGTCTCGGCGGCCTGGGTGCCGACCGGCGAGCACATCGCCGAGCGTGCCGTCGACGCGGCGGGCACCGGGCCGTGCGGTGACTCCTTCTCGCAGGGTGCCGTCGGGGCCGAGCAAGGTGCCCGCCCGGTGCATCCGGCCCAGCAGCCGGCGCGGGTCGTCACGGACCAGGCTCCAGTCGTCGACGATCACCGTTCCGGCCGAGAGCACCGCCGCCTCGGTGAGGTCGTCCAGCGAGACATGACAGACGAGCGCGCCCGGCCGCAGCCAGTCGGGCTCGATGTATCCCCGGGTCACCGTCGTGACGGGCACGACGAGTTCGGCGTCCCGCACAGCCTGTCGCGGACCGTCGGCGAGCACTGTCTCGACGTCCGTGGTCCCGGGGAGCGAAGCGATGTAGCGGGCGACGGACTTGGCACGGTCGGGCGCCACGTCGTACAGCGATATTCGGCGCAGGGTGGGCACGGTGCGCAGCAGCAGCGCCACATGCGCCTGTGCGAGCGCGCCGCAGCCGAGGAGCGCCAGTTGTCGAGGCTCCTCCACCGCCAGATGGCGAACGGCGAGCGCGGTCACCGCCGCGGTGCGCATCGCGCTGATGTACGCGGCCTCCATCAGTGCGAGGGGGCGGGCGGTCTCCGGGTCGAGGAGCAGGGTGAAGCCCTGGGAGCGCGGTATGCCGCGCCCCGGGTTGCCGATCGAGGCGTTGATGGTCTTCATGCCGATGACCGGTGGCCGGCCGGCCTGGACCAGCGCGCCGGGCATGGCCAGCAGCCGGGCCGAGTCGCCCTGCGGCGTGGTCCAGCCGAGGTAGGCCTCCTCGGGCAGGACCGACTGTCCGGCGGAGTGCAGCATGAGCGCCTCGGCCACCGCCGCCACGATGTCCACGTCGCGGGCCGCCTCGATGACGTCCGCACGGGTCAGATAACGGAAGTGGCTGTCGGGGTATTGCTCGAAATCCATTGCGGGCGAAGCTCCTTGGCAAGAGGGTCGGTGGTGGGGAGAGTCCGGGGGTGGTTCAGTCGCCGGCGCTGCGCGGCCCGCGCAGCATCGCGAAGGGGACGAGCGCTCCGAGCAGCAGCACGCAGGCGAGCGCGACCCAGCCGGCCGTGCCGAGGGCGAGGACGACGCCGGTCATCAGCACCGGGCCCGCAACTCGGTTGGCGACGGTGCGGCTGGTGTTGAACAGCACCAGGTAGGCGCTGCGCGCCCGCTCGGGTGCCAGGTCGAAGGAGAGGGTCCACGATGCGCCGACCTGGAGCAGTTCGGCGAACGTCAGGAGGACGACGGCGGCACCGAGCACCAGCAGTGCTTGCCCCGCTCCGAAGCCGGGTGCGGCGGCGAAGGCCAGGGTGCCGCAGCTGAGCAGCAGTGCCGCGGTCGCGTATGAGTACCACGCCCGCCGCGTTGTGCTGTAGCAGCGGTTGAGCGGGTACTGAAGGGCGATGCACAGCACGGTGTTGACGGCGTACAGGATTCCGACATAACGCTCCGGTACGTCGGTCCCGGTGACGAGCCACAGCGGGAAGGCCACGTTGAGCACCGGCATCCAGAGCGACACCAGTGCGTTGTACGCGATGAAGCCCAGTAGCCTTCGGTCCTTGAGCAGATCCGCGACACGGGTGCTCTCGACAGCGGTTGCGGCTTCCTCTCCCTGGGCGGTGGCGTACACCACGGCCACCACCACATAGGCGAGTGCGCCACCGATCAGCAGCGGCCGGAAGGCTCCGGGCGCTCCGGAACCCAGGGCGACTCCGGCGATCAGCCCGCCCAGACTGATGCCGAGGTTGACGACGGTGCGCTGCACGGCCATCACCTTCGCGCGCAGGCTCTCGGGGGCTCGCGCACCGACGTACGACTGCACCAGTGGGGGCGAGGACTGCTCGGTGACGGCGATGACGGCGACCACGAGGAGAAAGCTCCACCAGCCGTCCACCCACAGATAGCCGACGGTGGCCAGGGCGCGCAGCAGCATCACACCGATCAGCACCGGCTTCGGCCCGAATCGCCCGGCCAGCCGGGCGATGGGCACGGCGGCGGCGATGGCGACGGCTCCGCCGATCGTCAGGCCGGTGCCGACGGACGACGTGCTGAGATGAGCGACCTTGACGAAGTAGATGGTCGAGACGGCGAGGAACAGTCCCGTACCGGTCCACTCGATCAGCGTGGCGCCCTGGACCAGCGGCAGGAACTGCCGGTAGTCGGGGCCCGTCCGCCGCCGGTCAAGGGTGGTGCTCGTGCCCATGGTCAGTGCTCCTGGTGCTTTCGGTCGAAGAAGAGGCCTTCGCGGCGCAGTTGTTCCACGGCGGCCGTGATCTCCTTGACGACGCCCTGCTCGGTCGCCCAGTCGTCGCAGTAGAGGGTGTCGCGGTATTTGCCGCCGCCGTCGGCGGCCAGGCAGACCGCGAGCCGGTCGTCCATGCGGCCGTTCTCCAGGTCGGTCAGCAGCGCGCGTACGGCGCAGCCGCTGGATCCCCCGAGTACAAGTCCCACGTCCTCGGCGAGGATCCGGCAGACGGCGATCGCCTCGATGTCGTCGACGTGCACGGAACGGTCGTAGCCGTGCGGCCCTTTCAGGAAGGCGGACGGCCGACTGGCTCCGATGCCCGGCAGCAGCCGGCGTCCGGCGCTGCCTGCGACGGCCAGCGAACCGCGTACGTCCACGGCTACCGCGGCGACGTCGGGCCGGTGCCGGCGCAGATGTGCGCTGATGCCGGCGAGGGTGCCACCGGTGGAGACCGGCACGTACACCGCGCCGAGTTCCGGTCCCGCCTGCTCGGTGATCTCGGGTCCGGTGGTGCGGCGGTGGATGTCGGGCGAGGCCCAGTTCTCGTACTGGTTGGGCCAGCGGTACCCGGGGTTCCGGTCGCACAGCTCGCGCACCCTGCGCAGCCGGCTCAGCAGGTAGCCGCCCTGTCCGTCCGGTTCGTCGACGACGATCAACCGGGCGCCGCGTTCGGTCAGCATGGTGCGGGTGGCGTGCGGGGTCTTGAGATCGACCACCGCGAGGAAGACGCAGTCGATGGAGGGCAGCAGCCGGGCCAGGGCCAGGCCGAGATTGCCGGAGGTGGATTCCACCACCACCGTGCCCGGGGTGAGCGGTCGTTCGTCGTGCAGCGCCTGTAACAGCCCAATGGCGCTGCGGTCCTTCACCGATCCGGTGGGGCCGTGTTCCTCGAGTTTCAGCCCCAGACGCCGCACCCGGCCCCGGTGGGCGACGTCCAGGTGAAGTAAGGGGGTCTTGCGGAGGGCCCGTGCCAGGACGGGTTTGACACGCGGCACTGCTTCCCCCTGTGCGATGCGTCGTTGACCTTTTCCATCGTTCGACCGGTCTGCCCCGCTGCGCGCACTCAGACCTTAGGCATGCACCCCCCGGTATCACCACGCCACTGCCCGGCGCGCGTGTCGCTCTTGGCCAGAACAGCGCTTGACGCCTCTTCGCGCCCCTCCGCATCCCTGCTGAGGATCCCAGCGCCGGCCGGGGGGACGGCTCAATGGTCCGCCGCGCGCAGGGTACGGTCGGCAATTCGAAATGGCCGGTTCGGTACAACACCTGTCGGCCCTGCCGGACCCGCACGACGAGAACCGTCCCGGCCCTGTGCCGGAACGGTTCCGTCGTTGTGCGGCCGGAGCCCCACATGGTGGCCCGGACTGCCGGACAGAGGCCGACCGGGCCGCCGGCATGGTCAGTGAACTCCCGTGTCCTGCAACCGGATCCGGCGTGTGCTCAGCGGGCATGCCGTGGGATCCGGCGCAGGGCGGCGGGTCGTCAGCAGATCCGCGGCAGTTGCTCCCCGACCGGCAGGTCGACCACCCGTGTACCGCCGAGCCCGGTGCGGGCCACCACCATGCCCGGGTGGGTGTCCACCACCTCACCGATCACTGCCGCGTCCCGGCCCAGCGGGTGTGCACGCATCGCGTCCAGGACCGCATCGGCGTGTTCACGCGGTACGAACGCCACCAGCTTCCCCTCGTTGGCGACGTACATCGGGTCGAGGCCCAGGATGGCGCAGGCATTGGCCACCGGCGGAGGGACAGGGACGTGTCGCTCCTGGATCACGACGCCGGTGCCCGACGCCGCCGCGATCTCGTTGAGGGATGCGGCGAGCCCCCCACGAGTGGGGTCGCGCAGTACGTGCAGATCCGGGGTGACCGCGAGCATGGCCTCCACGAGTCCTCCCAGGGCCGCGCAGTCGCTTTCGATCTCGACGCCGAACTCCAGTCCCTCGCGCACACTCATGATCGCCACGCCGTGGACACCGATCGCCCCGCTGACGATCACGACGTCACCCGGGACGACACGCTGCGGACGCAGGTCGACGCCGGCCGGAATGAGGCCGATGCCGGCGGTGTTGATGAAGATGCCGTCGCCGTGACCGGCTTCGACCACCTTGGTGTCCCCCGTCGCCACCTCGACGCCCGCGTTGCGCGCGGCGGCACCGAAGGCGTCGGCCACGCGCGCGACGACGGAGAGCTCGACGCCCTCCTCCAGGATGAATCCGCAGGACAGATAGGCGGCACGCGCACCGCTCATGGCCAGATCGTTGAGGGTGCCGTTGACCGCGAGGTCGCCGATGCTGCCACCGGGGAAGAACAGCGGCCGCACCACGAACGAGTCGGTGGAGAAGGCCAGGCGGGCACCGCCCAGCGACACCGTTGCCGAATCGCCCATCTGCGCGAGCACCTCGCCTCCGAAGGCGGGGGCGAAGATGTGCTGGACCAGCTCGGCGGAGAGCGCGCCGCCACCGCCGTGGCCCATCACGATGCGCGGGTGATCCCGCAGCGGGGCCGGGCACGTCCATGCCGTGGGATCGAGCGGCGGGATACCGGAGGGAGGCGTTGCCGAAGCGGTTACGTCACCGCGCGTGGGGGTCTCGACGGTCTCAGCCAACGGAGCTCGCCTCCACAGGTGCGGTCTTCTTCATGTCCAGCCGCCGGTATAGGTAGTACGCGGCACAGGCGCCCTCGCTGGAGACCATGGTCGCTCCGAGTGGGGTGCGAGGAGTGCAGATGGTGTCGAATGCCTCGCATTCATGGGGCTTCAGCAGGCCCTGCAGAACCTCTCCGCTGCGGCACTGAGCGGGTTCACGGGTATCGATACCGGTCACCGAGAAGCGGTATTCGGCGTCGTAGTCCCGATAGCGCGGGGAGAGCCGCCAGCCGCTGCCGGGGATGACGCCGATGCCGCGCCAGGACCGGTCGGTCACCTCGAAGACGTCCTCCAGCATGGCCAGAGCGGCGGGGTTTCCCTCTGGGCGCACTGCGCGCGGGTAGGCGTTGTCCACCATGTGTTCGCCGCGTTCCAGCTGGGCCACTGTACGGCGCACGCCTTCCAGGATGTCCAGCGGTTCGAATCCTGTCACCACGATCGGGACGCCGAACCGTTCGGCCAGCTGGGGATACTCGCCCACGCCCATGACGCTGCACACATGTCCTGCGGCGAGGAATGCCTGCACCCGGCAGCTCGGCGATTGCATGATCGCCTCGATCGCCGGTGGCACCCGGACATGGGACACCAGCAGACTGAAGTTGCGGATTCCGAGCCTGCGTGCCTGATAAACCGTCATCGCATTGGGAGGCGCGGTGGTTTCGAAGCCGATTCCGAAGAACACTACCTCCCGGTCCGGGTTCTGCTGGGCGATCTTCAGCGCGTCGAGCGGGGAGTAGACGACCCGTACGTCGCCGCCCTCGCTGCGGACCCGGAACAGGTCCCGGCCGGTGCCGGGGACGCGGAGCATGTCGCCGAAGGAACAGAAGATCACTTCCGGGCGGGAGGCGATCTCCAGTGCCTTGTCGATGACCTCCAGAGGGGTGACGCACACCGGGCAGCCCGGTCCATGGATCAGTTCGACCTGGTCCGGCAGCAGTTGATCGATGCCGTGCCGGATGATGGTGTGGGTCTGCCCGCCGCAGACCTCCATCAGCGCCCACGGCCTGGTCACGGTGGCGCGGATCTCGTCGAGCAGCCGCCGGGCCAGTGCGGGGTCCTGGAATTCGTCGATGTACTTCACCGCTGCGCCTCCTGGGCTGCTTCACCGGCACCGGGCAGCGGCAGCCCGCCCGCCTCTGCCGCCATTTCCCACGGGTCGCCGAACTCTTCCTGAAGCATTCCGAGTTGGGCGAACAGCTCCAGCGTCTGCCGGGCCGATTCCTCGTCCAGTTTCTGCAGGGCGAACCCCACGTGGACAATGGCGTACTCGCCGACCTGAAGGTCCGGCAGATATTCCAGACATGCTTCCTTGACCACTCCGCCGAAATCGACGGTGGCCATGCGGGTGCCGTCCCGTTCCTCGATTTCCAGTACTCTGCCGGGCACCGCCAGGCACATGACTTCTCCTTGCTGTGGTTGATCCGCCTGCCCGGTCCTGCCGGGACACGCCGTCAGTGGATGGCCGCACTCCCCTGCACCGCGCCGATGCGGCCATCAAGTGTTCGGGCGGCTCGGGTTCGCGCGGCCACCATCACCTGTCCCAGTGCCAGTCCTCCGTCGTTCGGGGGTACCTGGTGGTGCAGCAGGACGGTGAAGTCGTGTCCGCGAAGCGTCCGGGCGCAGGCCGAGGAGAGCCGGGTGTTGGCGAACACTCCGCCGGTCAGGGCAACGGTGTCCAGGCCGTACCGCTCACGCGCCAGGACGCAGGTGCTGCGTACGAGGGCGGCGACCGACTCGTGGAAGCGTGCCGCGATGACGCCCGGCGCAGTACCCGCGCGCACGTCCTCCACCACCGCCGACAGTACGGGCGCGGGGTCGGCGATCAGCGCGCTCCCGTCGCCCGGTGCGGGAGAGCGCAGCGCAAAGCCGTATCCCGCGCAGTCGCCCTCGGCCGCCTGGAGCGCGGCGGTTTCGAGTTCGACGGCGGCCTGGGCCTCGTATCCGGCCCGGTGACAGATGCCGCTGAGGGAGGAGACGGCGTCGAACAGCCGGCCCATGCTGGAGGTGGGGACACAGTTGAGATTCCGCTCCAACTGGCTTGACAGTACGTCCAGTTCTTCGGGCGGGCAGGCCGCGGTGCACGGCAGGTCCTGTGCCCAGCCGATTCCCGCCGCGTGCAGATGTGCCAGGGCCATGCGGTAGGGACGCCGTACGGCGGCGTCGCCGCCCGGCAGAGGGACATACACGAGATGCCCGAACCGGTGGTAACCGTCGTAGTCCGCCAGCAGGATCTCGCCGCCCCACACGGCTCCGTCGTCGCCGTAGCCGGTGCCGTCGAACGCGACGCCGATCACCCGCCGGCTGCCGTCCAGGCCGTGTTCGGCCATTGCGGAGGCGATGTGTGCGTGATGGTGCTGTACGCGTACGACCTGCCGTTCACCGGCCAGACGGCGGGTCAGCTGTCCCGAGCGGTATCCGGGATGTCTGTCGACGGCCAGGACTGCGGGCCGCACCCCGGTGATGGTCTCCAACTGCTGTCCGGCGTCCTCGAAGGCATGTTGTGTGGCGAGGTCGTCCATGTCTCCGATGTGGGCGGACAGCCAGGCTCTGCGCCCCTCCGCCAGACACAGGGTGTTCTTGAGGTCGCCGCCCGCAGCGAGGATCGCCGGTACCGGAAGAGGCAGTTCGACGGGCCGGGGGGCGTAGCCGCGTGAGCGGCGTACGGTCAGCAGTTCCCCGTCACAGACGCGGACGACGGAGTCGTCGCACGGTACCTGGATCGGGCGGTCGTGGGTCAGCCAGGCGTCGGCCAGACGGGCGAGCCGGTCCAGCGCCTCGGCGTCGTCGGTGACGATCGGCTCCCCGGCGACGTTGCCGCTCGTCATGACGAGCAGGCGCGGCCCGGCCGGGTCGCCGGGCAGGCCCAGGAGCAAGTGGTGCAGGGGGGTGTAGGCAAGCATGACGCCGAGATCGGGGCTGCCCGGGGCGACGTTGTCCGACGGTGCCGGGGCGTCCGGCCCGGGGACGGCGCAGCGGCGGCGCCTCAGCAGGACGATCGGCCGGACGACACCCGTGAGCAGCGCCCGCTCCTCCGCGCCGACATGGACGAGGTGTTCGATGTCGCCGATGTCGCGGGCCATCAGGGCGAACGGCTTGTCTCCACGGCCCTTGCGGCGGCGGAGTGCGGCCACGGCCCGGGCGTTGGCCGCATCGCACGCGAGGTGGTATCCGCCGAGCCCCTTGACGGCGAGGATCGCTCCGCCGGCCAGGAGTCTGCGGGCCTCGGCGACCGGGTCCGTTGCGGTGATACGTCGCGGAGCCTTGTCCGGGTCCGGGTACGCCATCAGCAGATCGAGGCGCGGCCCGCATCGGTGGCAGGCGACCGGCTGGGCATGGAATCGGCGGTCTGCGGGGTCTGCGTACTCGCGGGCGCAGTCGGGGCACATGGGGAAAGGGGCCATGGTGGTGTGTGCGCGGTCGTACGGCAGATCCGTGACGATGGTGAACCGCGGCCCGCAGTTGGTGCAGGTGATGAAGGGATGCCGGTGACGCCGGTCCGCGGGGTCGGCCAGCTCGGCGAGACAGTCGGCGCAGGTGGCCACGTCCGGGGGGACCAGCGTGCGGGAAGGTCCGCCGGTCCGGGAGGCGACGATGGTGAATCCGGCACCGCCCTCGGCGGGGACTTCCCTGTGCTCGACGGAATCGAGGACGGCCATGGGCGGTGCGTTCGCGACGATTCCTTCGCAGAACAGGGCCACGGCAGCAGGTGAGCCCTCGACTTCCGCGACGACACCCTCGGGGGTGTTGGTGACGTGTCCGGCCAGGCCCATCGCGAGGGCGCGCGTGTACAAGTAGGGCCGGAACCCGACGCCTTGCACGACGCCCCGGACGGTGACCCGGCGACGTTGCGCCGGCTCACCCATGGCCGGGCCGGACCGTTGGGTCGTCACGCGCGGGTCTGCGCCATGGCGCCGGACGCATCCGTCGCAGCGCCGGGCTCGCCCCGACCGGCATGCGTGTGGGGGCGGCCGTGAGAAGTCTCGCCGGGCTCCTCGTGTGTATGGGTGTGCGTGGAGTGGTGCTGCTGGGCCATGACAGGCCGGTGGACCGGGGCTCCGTTCGCGGCGTCCAGCGCCCGTTCGAGGAGCGCCCCGACGCCGTCACCGCGCCGGGCAGAGGTGAGGAGCACCTCCACACCGGGATTGACCTGCTCGACGTGGGCGCGGAACGCGTCCTCGTCGAAGGCCACAGCCTCGGCGATGTCCGTCTTGGTGACGAGCACCAGGTGCGCCAGCCCGAAGGCGGTGGGGTATTTCAGCGGCTTGTCCTCGCCTTCGGTGACCGAGGCGAGGACGACCCTCAGGGTTTCGCCGAGATCGTACGAGGCCGGGCAGACCAGGTTGCCGACGTTCTCCACGAAGAGGAGCCGGGTGTCCTCGGGCAGCCACCCGTCGAGGTGTCCGCCCAGCATCCGGGCCTCCAGGTGACAGAGGCCGTCGGTGAGCACCTGCTTGACCGGGGCTCCGGAGCGGGCCAGGCGCATGGCGTCGTTCTCGGTGGCCAGGTCGGCGGTCAGCGCCGCGACGGGGACGCCCGTCTCACGGGCCAGGACCAGTTCGCGTTCGAGCAGTGCCGTCTTCCCGCTGCCCGGGCTGGAGAGCAGATTGACGACCGCGGTGCCGCGGGCGGCCAGTTCGGTGCGCAGCCGGTACGCTGTCGTGTCGTTCTTCGCGAGTACCGCCTGCTGCAGATCGACCACACGGCACATGGTTCAGCGCTCCTCGGAAATCGGTTCACGGGTACGTCTCTGCGCAGGTCCTTCGTCCCAGTGGACGTCGGCGATCTGCAGTTCGCGGCCCGAGAGCAGCTCCGCGGTTGCCTCGCCGCACAAGGGGCAGCACAGCTGCGGAGGCATTCCGACCGCCCATTCGTCCGCACAGGGCGCGCAGCGTGCTCTCGCCCGTACGGAGTCGACCACCAGCTCCGCGCCTTCCAGAACGGTCCCGGCGCAGGCCAGTTCGAAACAGAAGGACAGCGCGTCGGGGACCACTCCGGCCAGCTCGCCGACCTGGAGCCGGACGGATGTGACGGCGACGGCGCCGCCGGCTCGGGCTGCTTCTTCCACCTGGCCGACGACGGCCATGGCGATGGACATCTCGTGCATGGGTCTCCGTCCTGCCCACGTCATTACACCGGGGGATTGCGGCCGCAGCCGGGCTGGCTCGCCGACGCCGGACGCTACGTCCGTCATTCGGTGCAGCCCGGAACCTGACGGATCGGGGTGCCGTCACATGCACCGCATGCGCACGTAGCGCTTGAGGTCGGGCAGTACCTGGGCCACGAGTGCGGCAACGGCGACGGCGACCGCGCCGCCGATGATGATCTTCTTCATGACGGTGTTCGTCTCCTCAGTTGTTGGCCTGGCCGACCGCCGACTGTGCGGTGGGCGCGGTCCATTCGTCGTCCCGCACAAGGCGCAGGACCATGTTCACGGCCTCCGGTACGGCAGCGGCCACGGGACCACTGAGGCCGATGCCCTCTTCGACGCAGGCGGGTTCGCATCCGACGACCAACGTGCGTCGCGGGGGGATGCAGCCCGTCCCTGCACACAGGGTCTCCAGCAGGGCCAGGACCGCGTCGGGGGACATGCGGTGGCCGTCGAGCAGAGCTTCCTGCGGCGCGATACGGCCGGGCCGGTCGGCCTCGATCAGATACAGCGTTCCGGGATCGCCGCCGCGTTCGGTGGCATCGATCAGGACCAGCGTGTCGTATCCGTCGAGGAGCTGGTACGCGAGGTGGACTCCGCGCACCCCGATGTCCACCGCTTCGACGTGGCCGGGCAGTGGTCCTGACGCCAGTCGTCGTACGGTCTCGACACCGAAGCCGTCGTCGCCGAGGAAGATGTTGCCGACGCCCGCCACCAGAGTCGTCGTTCTCTGCTCCGAGGGCGCTGTCATGCGTCCTCCAGTGGTGCGACCTCGTCGGGCTGGAAGTACAGGAACCGGCCCTGCTCGCGCCGGATGTCCGCACCCGGATCGCCCTCCACGGTGACCGCGAGGTGCACTCCGCCGTCCACGTCGTGGAGTACTGCTTCGACCAGTGCGCTGCGACCTCGCAGAAAGAGGTCCTGGGCGTCGGTGCGGCGCAGGCCCGGCCGCAGGAGTACGCGGCTGCCCGCGCCCACCGACCGGCCGTCCACCAGGATCCGGTCGCGGGCCGGGTCGGCGCCGGCGTCGGCGGCCGGGTCCCACCACGGCTGGTCCGGCCGGATCAGGTCGTACTCGTCGGAACCTTCCTGCATTTGCGGAAATCCGTCGGACGGAACGGCCGCGGGCGCACCCGGCTCGGTGACCTCCCGCAGGGCCCGCACCGCGCCGTGCAGCCGCTCCAGGACCTCGGGGGGCATCGAGTCGGCCAGGTCGATCACGGCGGCCGCCCGGTCGTCCGTCCCCCGGGCCTCGCGCTTCTCCTGGTCCGTCAGGGCGGCCGTGCGCAGCGCGAGGATCTCGTCGATCTCCGTGGAGTCGTACAGCGCTCCGGGGCTCTCCGGGGCGATGGCCGGGTGGTCGTCAAGGATGATCGGGGACGAGAGCACCAGGTCTGCGCGGCTGGGCTCCCCGGCCAGTACGGGCCAGGTGTGCAGATTCCGGCAGCCCGTGACTGCTCCCCTGGCCCACTCGGGAGGGTCCGTCATCGACAGGAACGAGCCTGCGCTCAGGCCCAGGAGAAGATGGGCGGCCACCAGTGACCTGGGCAGAGCGGCCTCGCGGTCGGCGTCACCGGCGCCTGGCGTCCACGTGCTGGTGTTCTCCACGACGGCGGTGAGCCGCATCGCCCGGTACGGGCCGTCGAGTTCGGCAGCGGACAGCCGCACCGCGCCGCTGATCTCCTCGCAACGGCGCACCAGGCGGCCCACGATCCGGCCGTCCTCGTCACGGACGGTTTCGTGCTCCTCGCGTGCCGGGCGTGTGAAGGGGACGACGACTCCGTCGCCGGTGAGCTCGGCCACGGTGGCGAGCACTTCGACCCGTTCCTCCGCACCCTCGTCCCACGGAACCAGGACCCGGTCGGTGAGGTGGAGTTCGGGGACGGTCTCGAAGGTGCCGTCGTCGCGGAGCCGCTGCACGGTGCGCCGTTGGGCGTGCAGGAACCGCGCCTCGGCTGCCAGAGTCGCGTCGGTCTTCGGTTCCATCAGGCACTCGGTGTGCTGGAAGTCGTGCTCTTCGGCGGCTGCCGTCCAGGCCGGTGGTACGAGCACCCCGAACTGCCAGCGGAGCCGGTTCTTGGCCGCCGACGCTCGGTACGGGTACAGGACGTAGCCCTCGAAGAGGACGGCGTCGGCCACGCCACGGGCGGCGGCGAAACGGGATTCCAGCGCGGGAGTGAGCGCGGATGAGGTCATTGCGCCGTCCTCTCGGCGAGCCCGGCGAGCCCGGCGAGCCCGGCGTCGGCGAATGCCCGGTCCGCAGGCGGGAGGGCCGTGGTCCCGGCCGCGTCGAGAAGCGCCCGGACGGTCGCCTCCCAGGAGGGCAGTGCGTGCCGGGAGCGGAATGCGATCAGGTCACTCATGGTGTCGCGGGGAAGCCGGATCCAGCCGCACCCGGGGAAGTGCTGGTCGACCATCTCCTGCCACACCGCCACCGGCATCCGGAAGGGCGCCTCCAGATCCCAGGGCACCGGCTCGACCCGGAATCCTCCCGAACCGGTGAAAGCGGTGCCGGAGAAGAGCATGAGGAGCGGTACCTCACCATCCGTCAGCGCGTTCAAGTACCGTGTTGCGGCGATCTCCAGGTCATAAGTGCAGGGCACGACGACGTCCGTCTCGGTCGCCCCGGTGAACGCGGGAACCATGACCGGGACCTGGGCGAACTGCACGGGCTGGAGTGTGCTGCCCCAGCGTGAGCGCTCTCCGAACAGGTCCGTCAGGCCCTCGGCCTCAGTCGTTTCGTAGCCGCGCCGGGCCGGCTCGATGCGGATCTGGCAGCGCAGCGCGAGTGCGTGCACCCGCGCCTCTTCGGATGCGGTGATGCGCAGCCGGAAGACGAGGGTGGGGCCGGCAGCGTACGGGTCGGCGCGTACGCCGGTGCAGGCGAAGGTGAAGTCCGTCATGGTCGTCGCTCCCCCACCGTTGCCTCGGCCCGGCGTTCGACGTGTTCGAAGAAGGCCTGCAGATCGGCACGAGCCTCGGCTCCGCCGTCGAATCCCTGCCACAGCAGGCGCATGCGTCCCACCAGCTCATAGCAGATGTCGATCGGTACCAGATAGCACTTGGCCCGGCCCTCGGTGCGGCGCAACAGCAGTGCTTCCACGTCGGGTTCGAGCAGCTGGGAGAGACGGCTGCCGCCGAGGACCGACTGCCAGGTCGACGGATCGAGTTCGCTCTCGGTGGCTCCGGCGGGGCTCGGGTAGAGCGCCACCAGTCGGCCCAGTGCGGAGTTGCGGAAGAAGAAGGCGACGCTGACCGGGATCTGCAGGAGTTCCCACGCGTTGTCGTCGAGACGGTGGTCGTGGTCGGCCAGATAGCGGTCCGGGACACTCAGGAACCGGCCGTGGGCGGCGCCGGGCCGCTCGAAGAGCAGGGCGCACGGGGTGCAGGCGCACGCCAGGGAACGCTCCTCGGTGTCCACCAGATGCCGGTGGTTTCCCTCGGCCACCGGCACTCCGCACAGTTCGCAACGCTCCTGCCGGGGTTCAGGCGGTGCCGCGAACCGCCGCAGCGTGTGCACGCCCGAGGCGGACGCGGGCCGCCCGGCCCATGTCATGGGCGCGCTCATGGCGTTCCGGCCGGGGCCGGCCGGGCGGTTGCCACGCCCTGCGGCGGGCGGGTTCCGATCTGAAGGAGTGCCGGCTCCCGAGTGGCAGAGGCGGGCTCCATCTCGACCGTGGTCACCTCCGGTGCGAAGCAGGCCAGGGCGTTCTCGACGGACTGCTGCGCCGACGACGCGCCGGTGCAGCCGCATCCGCCCGTGCCGGCGCTCCGCAGGCGCAGAGTGCCTGTGCTCTCGTCGAAGGTCACCACCTCGACGGGATCGCGGACGGCCGCGAGGGCCCGCCCGATGCGCGTGTCCATGTCCTCGGGGTGCAGGTCGTGCAGGACCAGCAGGCTCGACACGAGGTCGTCGTCCAGGAGTTCGTCCAGCGTGGCGCCGGTTTCGCGGCCCGGTGCGGCCCGGAGCCCGTCGAGGATCCGGGCCAGCCCGGCGCCGTAGAAGTCCATCAGGACCCGCACCAGTTCCTCGGCCGCCGCGGATGCCTTCCGGTCACCGGCCGCCGTCAGTTGCTCGAGCACCTCTTCGATGCGACGCCCGGCCTGCTCCGCGTCGAGCGACTTCGCTGCCGCGGTATGTGTTGTCGCGCTCATCCGCCCAGTCCGCTCAGCCCGGTGGGCACGTGCATCTTCTGCACCGTCTTGCCCCCACCGACGTACATGTGGACGCCGCACGGGAGGCAGGGGTCGAAGCTGCGCACGGTGCGCATGATGTCGATGCCCTTGAAGTTCTCCGGTGGGTTCTCTTCGAAGATCGGCGTGTTCTGCACGGCGTCCTCGTAGGGACCGGGAGTTCCGTAGGTGTCCCTGGTGCTGGCGTTCCACGGCGTCGGAGGGTAGGGGTGATAGTTGGCGATCTTGCCGTCCCTGATCACCATGTGGTGCGACAGCACGCCGCGTACGGCCTCGGTGAATCCGACGCCGATGCTCTCGTCCGGGACGTCGAACTTCTCCCAGGTCTGCGTACGTCCGGCGCGCACCTCCTCAAGCCCCTTCTCGGCACAGTGCAGCGCGATCGCGGCCGCGTACGCCTGGAAGTAGGTGCGGGCACGGTTGCGCTCCAGCGCGTTGCTCCACTTCGGGATCTTCCACTCGAAGGTGGTCTCGGGCTTGGTCATCGTGCGCGGCAGGTTGATGACGACACTGTGACCGGTGGCCTTGACGTAGCCGACGTCGACGAGCCCGGAGAGCGCGGTGGACCACAGCCGGGCGATGGGGCCGCCGCCGGTGTCGAGGGCCAGGTGGTCCTTGCCGTCGAACCAGCGCGGCGACATCACCCAGCTGTACTTGTCCTCGAAGTTCCGCTTCTGCGGCGCCGGGATCGTGTGCTGGTTCCACGGGTGGCGGGGGTCGACCGGGTTGCCGAGAGGGTCATGGGTGACGAACTGCTCCTTGCCCTCCCAGTCGTCGTAGTACGAACTGCCCAGCAGGATCCGGATGCCGAGGTTGATCTCGGTCAGGTCATTGGTGACCAGCTTGCCGTCCACGATCACACCGGGGGTGACGAACATCCTCCGTCCCCAGTCACTCATGTTGGCGTAGGTGAAGTCGCAGTGCTCAGGGTCGTTGAGCGCTCCCCAGCAGCCGAGCAGCACCCGTCGGCGACCGACCTCTTCGTACCCGGGCAGGGCCTCGTAGAAGAAGTCGAACAGGTCGTCGTGCAGGGGCACGACCCGCTTCATGAACTCCACATAGCGCATGAGGCGGCTGAGGTAGTCCGTGAAGAGCTGGACGGAGGCGATGGTGCCCACGCCCCCGGGGTAGAGCGTGGACGGGTGCACATGACGCCCCTCCATCAGGCAGAACATCTCCCGGGTGTAGCGGCTCACCTGGAGGGCCTCGCGGTAGAACTCGCCCTCGATGGGGTTGAGCGACCGCATGATGTCGGCGATCGTGCGGTAGCCGTGCTCCCCGGCGTGCGGCGCTTCGGTGCGCTCGGCCAGTTCCAGGACGCCGGGATTGGTCTCGCGGACCATCTTTTCGCAGTAGTCGACCCCGACCAGGTTCTCCTGGAAGATGTTGTGGTCGAACATGTACTCCGCGGACTCGCCGAGGTTGATGATCCACTCACCGAGGTGCGGCGGCTTCACTCCGTACGCCATGTTCTGCGTGTACACGGAACACGTGGCGTGGTTGTCGCCACAGATCCCGCAGATGCGGCTGGTGATGAAGTGCGCGTCCCGGGGGTCCTTGCCCCGCATGAAGACGCTGTAGCCGCGGAAGACCGACGAGGTGCTGTAGCACTCCGCGACCCGCTTCTGCTTGAAGTCGATCTTCGTGTGGATACCGAGACTGCCCACGATCCGGGTAATCGGATCCCAGGCCATCTCCACCAGGCCGCTGCCGTCGCCGGCCGCCTTCGTTTTCGGTGCCATCGTGTGTGCCGTAGCCCTTCTGAGAAGCGTGAGGTGGGGTCGTCACCGGAAGGTGTGGAGTGCGGTCGGAGTCCTCGGCGTGTTCACCACGGGGGCCGGTAGCCGGTGGTCAGCCGACCCCTCTTGTGCCGCCACTTCGGCTCCGTGTCCAGGGTCTTCGCCGTGATCGCCCGGAGCCTGCGGACGACCGCCCCGTACGCGCCGCTGGCGGTGGCGGAGACCTTGGCGCCCGGCGGTTCGTCCATGAACGGCATGAACTTGTCGGGAAAGCCCGGCATGGTGCAGGCGATACAGATGCCGCCGACGTTCGGGCAGCCTCCGATGCCGTTCATCCAGCCGCGTTTGGGTACGTTGCACTTGACGACCGGGCCCCAGCAGCCGAGCTTGACCAGGCACTTGGGCGAGTCGTAGGTCTGGGCGAACTCGCCCTGCTCGTAGTAGCCGGCCCGGTCGCATCCCTCGTGCACGGTGGCGCCGAACAGCCAGGTCGGACGGAGCTTGTCGTCCAGCGGGATCATCGGAGCGGATCCCGCCGCCTGGTACAGCAGGTACGTCAGGGTCTCCGAGAAGTTGTCCGGCTGGATCGGGCACCCCGGCACGCACACGATCGGGATACCGGCCTTCGACTTCCAGTCCCAGCCGAGATAGTCGGGCAGGCCCATGGCCCCGGTCGGGTTGCCGGCCATCGCGTGAATGCCGCCGTACGTGGCGCAGGTGCCGATGGCGACGACCGCAAGGGCTTTGGGCGCCAGCCGGTCGATCCATTCGCTGGTGGTCATCGGCTGGCCGGTCTCCGGGTTGTCACCGAAACCGCACCAGTACCCCTCGGGCTTGATCGTCTCGTTCGGGATGGAACCCTCGACGACCAGGACGAAGGGATCGATCTCGCCGCGCTCGCCCTTGAAGAACCATTCGATGAACGTGTCCGCACCGCCCACGGGGCCGCATTCGAAGTCGATCAGCGGCCAGTGGACCTCGATCTTGGGCAGACCGGGCAGCGCACCGACGACGATCTCTTCGATGCTCGGCTGCATCGCGGCAGTCAGGGCCACCGAGTCGCCGTCACAGCTCAGCCCCGCGTTGATCCAGAGGATATGGATCGGGGACTCTTCTCCGGTGGCCGCAGCAGGTGCGTCCACGGTGTTCGACGTTGCTGCATCCATGAGGATGCCTCCCTGGAAAGAGACATACGAAGGCCGACATATCGACCTTCACTGTTCTTGGTACCAAGCGCTCGGTGCGAGTACGCCATGGTGTGCCGCCAGTCCGGTGACATCGGGCTCCCGGGCGGGCCGGTCCTCCGCAGATCTGCCGGTCGAGGCCGGGACGAGGTGCGACGGCCGGCCCGACGGAGGATCCTTGAGCACGAACGCACGCCGCTGTGCGTGATAGGACGACCGAGGGTCGAAGAAGGTCCGCCGCATCACGGTCAACTCCTCGTCCCGGTAGTCGGCCAGAGGCCTGTCGGCCTCGTCCCGGTCCCGTTCGGCCTTCTTCGCCGCGATCCGCGACGGTGCCGCGGGCGACGCGGCGAGGCGGGCCGCCAGCCGGACGACCTCGCTCGCGAACGACTGCGCGTCGCAGTCGACCGTCCGATCGGCCAGGCCGAGCCGCACAGCGGCCTCCGCACTCACCGGCAGCGCCTTGCCGGTGAGGCGCTCCGCAGCGGCGGCGCCCACCCTGCGCGGCAGCGTGTACGTCCAGTACTCGGAGCCGTACAGCCCCATCAGGCGGTAGTGCGGGTTCAGCACCGCCCCCGTCCTGCACCAGACCTCGTCCGCAGCCAGGGCGAGCATCACCCCGCCCGCGGCCGCGTTGCCGCCCACGGCGGAGACCACCAGCCGGTCGGTGGTGGTCAGCACGGCCTCCACGAGGTCGTCCATGGCGTTGATATTGGCCCAGGACTCCTCGCCGGGGTCGGCGGCGGCCTCGATGACATTGAGGTGGATGCCGTTGGAGAAGAAGTCACGGCCGCCTCCCAGTACCAGCACCGAGGTGGGCCGTCGGCAGGCCAGCCGGTAGGCGTCGTGCAGGCGTCGGCACTGCGCCGTGCTCATCGCACCGCCGGGGAAGGAGAACGAGAGGAAACCGGCCTGTCCCACCTCCCGGTAGCCGATGTCGCTCCAGCCATGCCGCCGCCCTTCCTCGTGCAGCGGCACAGGGTGCTCCGGCAGTGCGGACAGACGCCCGGCGAGCGCCGTCACAGCGGGCAGTTTGAACGTGGCGGGCCCTCCCGGCCTGCGGCGGGGCCGAAGCTCGGGGATCCACACCGCGCCGTCGGTCGTCGCCCGGCAGACCGCCCCTGCCCGTACGGCCACCAGCTCGCCCGGTCCGCCGCGCAGTTCGTGCTCCGGGTGCCCCCCGTGCAGAAACCATTCGCCCCCTAGCAGTTCGTCGCGCACGCCGGGGTACGAGTCGGCGGCCCGCAGCTTGCGCAGGACCGCTTCCGTGGAGTCCGACTCCCAGTCGATGCGACGGTGCTCCTGGCGCAGGTACGGCCGCGTACGGATGCGCGACTCCTCATCCCCGCCGGTCTGCGGTCGAGGAACGTACGTACCGGACGAGAAGCGCTCGACGGCGAGGTGCACGGTCTGCAACGCGGCGTCGGAGACTTCGTTGCGGTACAGGTCGCTCTTGCCCACCTGGGGCACCGGGAAGGTGGCCGATGCCCAGATGTGCCCGGCATCCATCTCCTCGTCGGCCTGCAGAACCGTCACGCCCCATGTGTCCGCACCCTCGTGGATGGCCCAGTCGAGGGAGGAGGGCCCGCGGTCGCCCGGGGGGCCGGGGTGGACGACGAGGCAGGTGTGCGCCGCCCAGACATCCCGGGGGATGGCGGTCTTCAGCAACGGGGCCAGAATGAGGTCGGGCGCGAACTCGCGCACAGCGCGCCGCAGCGACTCGTCGCGCACGGACGGCTCCTGAGCTGCGAGTTCCACCGCCACGGTGTGGCCCCGGTCCCTCAGTTCGGCATGAACACGCTGAGTAAGGCTGTTGAACGCGCTCGCCACGAGCAGGATGTGCACAACGATCTCCCAACGCCGGCCAGATCCGGCTGATTGCGATGGTGGGGCGCTGCGGGCGGAGCTCCAGCGGCAACCGGCCGCGAAGTCACCCGAAAGCGAACACATCGGCGACCACTCAGTGGAACCCGTACAGCAAGCCCCGCGCCCAGGGGATCGGAATGAACCGAGCAGCGACATGACGCAGAGCCGGGCGTTCGATACGAGCCCGCCTACGCACCCCACTGAGGGCGGTCGGGGCCGGTCGGCGTGATCCGCTCCGGCGGCCTGTTATCTTTACGTGACTTCGCGCCGCAACTCTCGGTCACGCTTTGGCCTTTGCTGTGGTGGAGTCGGCGAGGGGGAAAGCGTGTGGCCGCCGTCTGGGCGTTTCGGTCCGATCAGCAGCCGCACGGCCTGAACTGAACCTGGGGATGGACATGCCATACACCGGCCGAGACGAATGACTCCGCCGCCCGCCTGACGCGGGCAGACGTCCGCAGGGCCCCTGGAGGGCCGGCCGAAATGGAGTGTGGCGGCGGACGAGCAATGACCACTACACGTGTACGGGCACGGTCGTAGTCTGCGGCCGGCCCGGCCTGTCATGGCTGGACGGAATGACACAGCACAACTTACTCAGCAGAACGGCGCACGCCGCCCGGTCTGCGCTGCGCCCCGGGACGGGACGCCGGAAACAGGCGAAGCGACCGCGCCTGTGCCTGCCGCGCAAACCGGACTATCCGCGCACGGGCCGCCGCGGCTGGCGAAGATGGGTGCCCTCGTGGCGGCTGGTCGTGGGTTCGTTCCTGATGTTCATCGCAACGCTCACGACCGTGGTGGGCATCGCCTACGCGCGCACGGACATCCCCAAGGACCTCAACGCGTTCGCCACCCAGCAGGACACCGTCTACTACTGGGCCGACGGGACCCCCATGGCCCGCACGGGCTGGGTGAGCCGCCAGGAGATGCCTCTGTCGAAGATTCCCGACGATGTCCGGTGGGCCGTACTGGCGGCCGAGAACGCCGACTTCTACTCGGACCACGGCATATCGGCGCAGGGAATCACCCGCGCGCTGTGGCGCACGGTCGGCGAGGGAGACACCCAAGGTGGATCGACCATCACCCAGCAGTACGTCAAGAACGTCTACCTCTCGCAGGACCAGTCCTTCTCCCGCAAGTTCACCGAGATGCTGCTCGCGGTCAAACTCGACCGTCATGTGAGCAAGGACGAGATCCTCGAGGAGTATCTGAACACCAGCTGGTTCGGCCGTGGCACCTACGGCCTCCAGCGCGCGGCCCAGGCCTACTACGGCAAGGAGGTCACCCAACTCAACGCCAGCGAGGGCGCGTTCCTCGCGTCCCTGCTCAAGGGGGCCTCGCTCTACGATCCCGCCATCAACCCCCGCAACCACGACCGGGCCGTCAAACGGTGGAAGTGGACGCTGGACCGCATGGTGGAGATCGGCAAGCTGAGCCCGGCCGAGCGTGCCCGGTACACCACCTTTCCCGAGCCCAAGCCCCCTCACAGGCCGAACAGCACTTCCGGGCAGGACGGTTACCTCGTTCAGCTCGCCGAGTCGTACGCCAAGCGTGCCGGACACATCTCCGACGCACTCTTCGACCTCGGCGGCTATCAGATCTACACGACGTTCGAGAAGCCGCGGATGACTGCCCTCACCCGGGCCGTGAAGGAAGCGCGCGACACGCTCGATCCCGAGCAGCGCAAGGCGGACCGCCATGTCCGGTTCGGGGCCTCGTCCGTCGCCCCGGACGGCCGGATCCTCGCCGTGTACGGCGGACCGGACTTCGAGCGGCAGGCCTTCAACGAATCCAACGCGAGCACCGTCCCCGCCGGTTCGGCGTTCACCCCGTTCGTCTACGCCGCCGGCCTGGAGCACGGCATCTCACGCAAGCGCAATGGCCCCCGTACCAGCGTGACGCCCTCGACCGTGTACGACGGTGACGACGACATTCCGGTCATGACGTCCGAAGGTCCCTACTGGGACCGCAGCGGCAAGATGGTCAAGGGCCAGAACGACGGCGACCGCTCCTACGGCCGCATCAGTCTGCACGACGCCATGGCGAAGGCCGTGAACTCCCCGTTCCTCCAACTCGGTATGGATGCGGGACTGAAGCAGGTCCGCAGTACGGCCGAGGCATCCGGGCTGCTCCCGTCCAGCTTCGGTCCACCCGTTCCCGCGTTCTCGATGGGCAACTCCACACCGAGCGCCATCCGCATGGCCGACGCGTACGGCATGTTCGCGGCCCACGGCGTGCACACCGATCCGTACTCGGTACGAAAGGTCACGCGCAACGGGGGGCCGATCCGGCTGGATCTGCCGCAGGCGAAGCGCGCCGTGCGGTCCGACGTCGCCGACGAGGTCACCGCATCGCTCGCACGGCCCGGCGGGGAGAGCAGCACCGCCTACGCCTCACCGGTCGCCGCCAAGGCCGGAACCACCGAGGACGACACCGCGCGCTGGTACGTCGGTTACAACCAGACCGCGTCCACGGCCGTCGTCGTGTACCGCATGGACCTGACGAAGAGTCTGGCGCCACTGCCACTGAAGGGGCTCGGCGGCGAATCGGCGGCCGGCAAGAAGCTCTCGTCCCAGATCTGGAACACATACACGGAAGCCATGACGAAGTGACAGATACCCGAGAAAAATCTGCCGTTCGCCGAATACGGGCCCGCTTGACGCCCCGTATCATCCTGGGACTCACGGCATGCATAGTCGCGTCGGGTTCCGCGGCGCTCATCCCGCTGGCGTCCGACGAATCCTCCGACAACCGGACCCCTCAGCAGGGCACGCGCACCGTCGCGGCGCCGACGCCCACCGCCCGGGAGCATCGCGGGGGTGACGGAAAGAAGACGGAAGAGGAGAAGTGGGACGGGAAGGTCAAGATTCTGGGAGACGGTTCCACGTCCTACACCGGGCCGCAGCCGGGCCAGTTGAAGGCCCGGAGACTCAAGCCGGGTGAGAAGCCTCCCCAGTTCGTGGTGTTCTCGTGGGACGGTGCACTGGAGGGCGACGATCGCATGTTTTCGCGCTTCCGCCGTGCGGCGAAGGAGAGCAATGCGCACATGACGTTCTTCCTCACCGGTATCTACCTGCTCCCGAAGGAGAAGAGGAACCTCTACGAGCCGCCCCAGCACAAGCCCGGGACGGCCGCGATCTCGTACCCGACGCGCGAGCACATCCGCATGACGCTGGAACAGCTCGGCGGCGCCTGGCGGGAGGGCAACGAGATCGGGTCCCACTTCAACGGCCACTTCTGCGAAAAGAAGGGCGGTGGGGACTGGAGTACGGACGAGTGGATCAGCGAGATCAACCAGTTCTACTCCTTCGTACAGAACTGGAAGACGAACACAGGCTTCAAGGACCTCGATCCGCTGCCCTTCGACCCCACCCGCGAGGTCGTCGGCGGACGGGCCCCCTGCCTCGAAGGCCAGAAGACCCTACTGCCGGCGACCAAGCCCTTCGGCTGGCGGTACGACGCGAGCTCCCCGGGGGACTTCCAGATCTGGCCGTCCAAGAAGAACGGCGTCTGGGACCTCCCGCTGCAGATGCTGCCGTTCCCCGGCAAGGACTTCCAAGTGCTGTCCATGGACTTCAACTTCCTCTACAACCAGTCGGAAGGCAGCACCGAGGGCGACCCCGGGAAGTACCAGACGTGGCGCAAGGAGGCGCGGGACTCCTACGTCGCCGGATTCGATCGGGTTTTCAATGGCAGCCGCGCACCGCTGTTCATCGGAAATCACTTCGAGGACTGGAACGGCGGGATCTATATGGATGCCGTCGAGGAAACGATGCGAGAGGTCTGCCCGCGCAAGGAGGTGCGCTGTGTGTCCTTCCGCGAACTGACCGACTGGCTCGATGCGCAGGACCCCAAGGTCCTCGCCCATTGGCGGACACTCGATCCCGCCCAGCCGCCGAACTGGAAGCAGTAGGCGTACGTACGCGGAAAGCGGAGCTCCGGCTGAACAACTCGCGTGATGTGACGAATCGTTCAGGCCGGGGCTCCGCGGTCCGGTGTGCGCAGGCGTCGTCGACGCCCTCGGTCAGCCTGCCTTCTTGACGAACTCCGTGGTGTATGTCTTGGCGAGGTCCACCTTCGCGTTCTTCAGGTTCGGGTTGAAGGCCTTCAGGACCCGCTCGACGGTGGCGGGGCCGTCCGCGGGCATGACGCCGTCCGTGGTGAACATGGGCAGCGTGCTCTTGATCGCCTGTGCGTACAGCGCCTTGCCGCCGCCCTGGGCGTAGTCGGCGGGCATCTTCGCTGCGATCTCGTCGGCGCTGTGCGTGGACATCCACTTCAGGGTCTTGACGAAGGCGTTGGCCAGCTTCTGGACGGTGTCCTTGTGGCTGTTGACCCACTCGGTCTGCATGTAGAGGCTGGAGGACGGGTAGAGCCCGCCGAGTGCCTGCTTGGAGCCCTCGGGGGTCCGCATGTCGATGAGGATCTTGCCGAGCTTCTTTTCCAGGATGGTGGCGACCGTCGGATCGGTGGTCATACCGCCCTGGATGGAACCCTGCTGAAGGGCGGAGATGAACGTCTGCCCCGCTCCGACCGCCACGGGCGTGAATTCGCTGGTCTTCACATCGTTGCTCACGGCGAGGTACTTCGTGAGGAAGTCCGTCGAGGAGCCGATGCCCGTCACACCGAGCTTCTTGCCCTTGAAGTCCTTCGCCGACCTGACGTCCCCCGCCGCCTTGTTGGAGACGATCTCGACCTCGCCGGGAGCCTGGGAGAACTGGACGACCGACTCGACCTGCTTGCCCTTCACCTGAAGGTCGAGGGTGTGGTCGTAGAAGCCCACCGTGCCCTGGACATCGCCGGAGACCAGTGCCGTCTCGGCCTGGACGCCCGCGGGCTCGGTCAGGAGCTGGACCGACACTCCCTCCTCCTTGAAGTAGCCGAGCCGCTCGGTCAGCATCGCGGGCAGGTAGATGACCTTGTCCAGGCCCCCGACCATGATCTTGACCTTGTCGTTCTTGCCGCCGGAGGCCGAGGTGGAGCCGCCGCCACAGGCGGTCAGGGCGAGTGCACCGGCGACGGCGACGGCCGAGATCCGGGTGGATGTACGCATCTGATTCACGTCCTTGTGAAGAAACAGTCGGGTGTGCGGATGACGGTCGGTGTCAGCGGGCGGTGCCGGCCTCGGCCGGCTTCCAGCGGAAGAGCCGCTTTTCGAGGAAGGTCAGCAGGCCTTCGGCCAGCAGCGCGACGATCGCGAGGATGACCATCGCGGCGTAGACACCGGCGGCGTTGAACGTGCCCTGAGAGGCGGCGACCAGCAGCCCGAGTCCCTTGGTGGCCCCGATGTACTCACCGACGATGGCGCCGATGAGGGCAAAGCCGAAGCTCACATGCAGGCTGGTGAAGATCCAGGACGTGGCCGAGGGGATGACCACCTGAAGCGTGACCTGGCGGTTGCCGGCGCCCAGGATGCGGGAGTTGGCCACGAGATTGCGGTCGACCTCCCTTGCCCCCTGGAAGGCGTTGAAGAAGACGGGGAAGAACACGAGGACGACCGCGGAGGCGACCTTCGAAGCCGGGCCGAGGCCGAACCAGATGAGGAAGATCGGGGCGAGCACGATGCGCGGCAGGGCGTTGAGCACCTTGATGTACGGGCCGAGGACATCGGCGGCGAAGCGGACGCGGCCCAGCGCGATTCCGAGCAGCACACCGGCGATCACACCGATGACCCAGCCGAGCAGCGCTTCGTAGAGCGTGTACCAGATCTGCTCCCACAGGGAGCCCTGGGCAGTGCCGTCGACGACCCAGGTACGGATCTGGTCCCAGATCTTCGACGGCATGGAGAAGTTGAACGGGTCGATGACCGACGTTCGGGCCAGCCACTCCCACAGCCCGATGACCGCGAAGAGAACCGCGACCCGGCTCCCGAGCACCAGGTACTTGCGGTTGCGGGCGGCGCGCGCCCTGGCCCGGGTCCGCTCGGTCTTGGTGACGGCGGCGTTCGCGGTGATGGTTTCAGGCGACATCGAGGGCACCCCTCTCGCGGGTGATGCGGACCTCTTCGCCGAGCGAGGACCAGATCTCCCGGTAGATCTCGATGAACCGGGGCTCCAGGCGCACCTGTTCCACCTTGCGGGGGCGGGGCAGATCGATCTCGAAGACCTCCTTGACCGTGGCCGGTCCCGCGGTCATGACCACGACCTTGTCGGCCAGCGCGATGGACTCCTCCAGGTCATGGGTGACGAAGACGACGGAGGCTCCGGTGCCGGCCCACAGCTCCAGCAGTTCGTCCGACATCAGGGCCCTTGTCTGCACATCGAGTGCGGAGAAGGGTTCGTCCATGAGCAGGATCTCGGGGTCGTTGACGAAGGTGGCCGCGAGGGCGACGCGCTTGCGCTGACCGCCGGACAACTGGTGGGGATAGCGGTCCTCGAAGGAGGACAGCCCGACCCGGGCGAGCCACTCCCTGGCCCGCTCCTTCGCCTCCGGCTTCGGCACACCGCGGAAGCGGGGACCTGCCATCACATTGGACAGCACGGTCCGCCAGGGGAAGACCGCGTCCTGCTGGAAGACAAAGCCGACCTTGTCGCCGATGCCGCGCACCGGCTCGCCGCCCACCAGCACCTCCCCCTCGGTGGGCTCCTCCAGACCGCTGACCAGAGTCAGAGTGGTCGACTTGCCGCATCCGGTGGGGCCCACCACGGCGACGAACTCACCGCGCCCGATCGTGAGGTCCAGATCCCGTACGGCGGTGTGGAGCGCCCCCGACGGAGTCCGGAACGCTTTGCTCGCCCCCCGCAGCTCGATGGCGGGGCTCGTTTCGCTGTTCATGGAGCGGGACGCTAAGTGCGCCCCGGGGACGTGGGCACCCTTGCGCCCACAACTTCTGCTTCTGCCCATAACCCGCGGTTCTGCTCGTTCTGCTCGCGCTGCGGCAACGAATGCGCCACGAGGACTGGTCATCGGCGACGGCGACGTTTACGTTGCGTTCACACAAGGACGAAACGGAGCATCAGGTTCCTGGCCGGCGGAAGGCAGAGAGCGAGCACATGCGGATTCACTGGCCCCGTCGTGTCTTCGCCCAGGTGCTCCTCACCCAGGTGGCCATCACCACCGGAGTGATCATGCTCGTGACAGGTCTGTTCCTCGCCCCCCTCAGCCACCAGCTCGACGACCAGGCGATGCACCAGGCGCTGTCCATCGCCCAGACCGCCGCCGCCGAACCCGGTCTGGTGCACAACCTGACCAGTACCGACCCCAGCCCCACCGGACCGGTGCAGGCCGAGGCGGAACGGATCCGGCGGGCCACCGGAGCGCTCTACATCGTGGTCATGGACACTCGCGGGGTGCGCTGGTCGCACACCGACACCGCGCAGATCAGCAGACACGTCTCGACCGATCCCAGCACGGCTCTGGGCGGCCGCGAGATCATGCAGATCGACAACGGCACCCTGGGCCGCTCGGCACGCGCGAAGGTTCCTCTGCGCGACAGGGACGGTGCCATCGTGGGTGCCGTCTCGGTGGGTATCGCCTACGACAGCGTCCATGAGCGACTGCTCGGCGCCATTCCCGGTCTGCTGCTCTACTCCGGAGCGGCGCTCGCCGCGGGCGTGCTGGCCGCCTTGGCCATCTCGCGGCGGCTGCAGCGCAGCACCCATGGACTCGCCTTCGCCGACATCTCCGCGCTGCTGGACGAGCGCGAGGCCATGCTGCACAGCATTCGCGAGGCCGTTCTCGCCCTCGACGCCCAGGGCCGGATCCGGTTGCTCAACGACGAGGCGCAGCGTCTGCTGGAGCTGGACCAGGACGCCGTCGGACGGGCGCTGGGCGAGGTGCTGCCGCCGGGCCGTACGACAGAGGTGCTGGTGGGACGGGTCGACGGCGACAACCTGCTCACCGTCTGCAATGGACGCGTGCTGATCGCCAACCGTATGCCCACCGGTGACGGCGGAGCCGTCGTCACCCTGCGCGACCGTACCGAGCTGGAGCTGCTCGGCCGTGAACTGGACTCCACTCACGGCCTGCTGGATGCGATGCGCGCCCAGGACCACGAGCACGCCAACCGGCTGCACACCCTGCTCGGGCTGTTGGAACTCGGGAGGCACGATGCCGCGGTGGAGTTCGTCGCGGAGGTGGCCCGTGGTCACCGGGCCTCGGCGGAACAAGTCGCGGAACGCGTCAACGATCCTCTGCTGTCGGCGCTGTTGGTGGGCAAGTCGGCCATCGCGGCGGAGCGGGGCGCCTCCTTGCGCATCTCACCGGCCACCCGGCTCCCGGACGTGGTGGTGGACCCGCGCGATCTGGTGACCGTCCTCGGCAATCTCATCGACAACGCGCTGGACGTCGCCTCGCTCATCGAGGTCGAGCTTCTCGCCGAGGGCACCACCGCGGTCCTGCGGGTCAGCGACAACGGTCCCGGGGTACCGCCCGGCATGCGCGAGCAGATCTTCACCGAGGGCTGGTCCACCAAGGAGTCACCCAGGCATCGCGGACGCGGCCTGGGCCTGGCGCTGGTGCGCCGGCTGGCCGAGCGCTACGGTGGCGCGGCTCGTGTCACGGCCCGGGCCGGCGGTGGCGCGGTCTTCACCGTCGTCCTGCCAGAGGCACTCGGCGTCCGGCCGCTGTCCGAAGTGGGAGAGTTGCGATGATCAATGTCCTGGTGGTCGACGACGACTTCCGTGTTGCCGAGATCAATGCCGCATATGTCGCCAAGGTCCCCGGCTTCCGTGTCATCTCACGCGCACACACCGCCGCGCAGGCGCTCGCCTTCCTGGAGCGTGACCATGTCGACCTCGTGCTTCTCGATCACTATCTTCCGGACGAGACGGGGCTGGCACTTGTACGGCGGCTGCGCCAGCTGGGCCACCCTGCCGATGTGATCATGGTGACCGCGGCCCGTGATGTGTCGACCGTCCAGACCGCCATGCGGTACGGCGCCCTGCAGTACCTGGTCAAGCCGTTCAGCTTCGCCGGTCTGCGGTCCAAACTGGAGAGTTACGCGGCCCTGCGCCGCACCCTCGAAGGCGTGGGAAACGGCCGCGGCGAGGCGGGACAGGAGCAGGTCGACCAGATCTTCGGCGCCCTTCGCACCGCGGATTCCGGTCCCGCGGCGGCCCTGCCCAAGGGCCACTCGGCACCCACGGCCGACGCCATCCGCCATGTCCTGTCGGCCGCCGACGAGCCACTGTCCGCCCATGAGGTCGCCGCCCGGGCCGGCCTGAGCCGCTCCACCGCCCAGCGATACCTCAAATATCTGGAGGGCGCGGGCCGCATCAGCCTCAGCCTCAAGTACGGCGACACCGGCCGGCCCGAGCACCGATACGCATGGGCGAGGGCGGGCTCAGAAGCGTACGGTGCCTAGACGTCCGGTTGCACCGACGGCGCACCATCCCCTGCACGAGGTCGAAGGGACGGCTCCATGAAGCGACTCGGTACGAAGGCCCCGCCGCCGATCCGCCGCGCGACGAAGAACCGCGACTGCGGGCCGCTGCGATGAGCCCCTCCGAAGCGGCGGCTGTATCGCTCACTCCCGCAGCCGCCGATCTGGTGCGCCGACTGCGTGAGGCCCATGGGCCGTTGATGTTCCACCAGTCGGGCGGCTGCTGCGACGGCAGTGCGCCCATGTGTTACAGGGACGGAGAATTCCGCACCGGCGGCTCCGACGTGCTGCTGGCCTCGCTCGACGTCGACGGGGTCGCGGAGAGTGTCCCGTTCTGGATGTCGAGGAGTCAGTTCGAACTGTGGGCGCACACCCGGCTGATCGTCGATGTGGTGGAGGGGCGGGGCAGTGGATTCTCGCTGGAGGCCCCGGAGGGCGTGCGGTTCCTGATCCGCTCCCGGCTCGTCGGCCCCTGAGACGGTGCCCCGCACCGCTGGTTTGCCGTAACGGCAAGAATTCTTGTGGGCGGGGTGGCCATGGCCGAATGATCGTGGCACAGGTGGTGCCGACGGGCGGGGCGCTCCCGACGGGGTGACCGCGTCGACGGCCACCGTGCCGCAGCCGGTCACGTCCGCAAGGAGAGACGCATGCCGCCCACCGACCACTCCGCCGCTCCACTGCCGGACGCCGTCCACCGTCTGGTCGAGGTACCCGAAGGCCGTATCCACCTGGTGGAACAGGGCACCGGCCCACTGGTCCTGCTGGTCCACGGCTTCCCCGAGTCGTGGTACTCGTGGCGCCACCAGCTTCCGGCCCTTGCCGCAGCAGGGTTTCGTGCGGTCGCCATCGATGTACGCGGCTACGGGCGCTCGTCGAAGCCCGGCGATGTGGAGGCGTACCGGATGCCGGCCCATGTCGCGGACAACGTCGGTGTCGTGCAAGCGCTCGGTGAACGGACTGCGACGATCGTGGGCCACGACTGGGGTTCGACCATCGCCGCGGGCAGCGCGCTGCTCATGCCCGATGTCTTCACCTCCGTGGCACTGCTCAGCGTCCCGTACACGCCGCGGAACAGTCACCGGCCGACCGACGTCTTCAGCCGTATCGGAGGTGCCGAGGAGTTCTACGTCAGTTACTTCCAGTCCCCGGGACGGGCCGAGGCGGAGATCGAGCCCGATGTGCGCGGCTGGCTTGCCGGGTTCTACGCCGGGCTCTCCGCCGACACGATGCCTTCGGACGGTGAGGGCAGTCTCTTCTTCGTCCCGCCGGGGGCACGGCTCCGCGACCGGTTCGCCGCCGGCGCCCTCCCTTCCTGGCTGAGCGAGGCCGATCTCGATTTCTACGCGGCGGAGTTCGAGCGGACCGGCCTGACGGGGGCGCTCAACAGGTACCGCAATGTCGACCGGGACTGGGAAGACCTCGCCGCCTGGGACGGTGCGCCGATCACCCAGCCCTCGCTGTTCATCGGCGGAGAGCTCGACGCGTCGACCACGTGGATGGCCGACGCCATCGAGAGCTTCCCCCAGAACCTTCCCGGTCTGGTCTCCTCCCACGTCCTGCCGGGGTGCGGGCACTGGATCCAGCAGGAGCGCGCCGCCGACGTCAATCGCCTGCTCACTGAATGGCTGCGCTCCCCGAAGGTGCGCGCCACCCGGTGAGCCGCATCCGGCCGCGGTCACTCCGGACCGCCACGATGCCGTTGAACACACCCACGTACGCCGTCCCGTCGGGGCCGATCGTGATCGGCGCCCAGCTGTTGTCGTACGAGGGGTCGGTACCGGTGAGCTTCTTCCAACGGCGTTCGCCGGTGCGGCCGCGGAGGTCAGGGCTTGAGGCTGCTGACGACGTCGGCCGTGGCCGTCAGACCGTTCTGAATGGTCGGCGCCATGCTCGTACCCGCGAGGAAGAATCCGAGCATGGCGCAGACCAGCGCATGCGAGATCTTCAGCCCCCCGTTGCGGAGGTAGATCACCGCAAGGATCAGCAGAAGCAGCACCAGTGAGATCGAAATGGCCATGGCCAACCTCCTCCGCCGCGCCGGATTGCGGCATTCGGCCGCCAGTGTGGCGTAGCGCAGAGGCCATCCGGCGGACTGGCATGTCCGCCATACGGGTGTTGACTGGCTGTCACGGTCCGGAAGGTGCGCCCGCGTCCGGTCAGCCGTCGAGACGCGCGGCCTCGGTCCTGGCGTCCCTGTCATGTGTGCGCAGGAAGTGTTCGAGCCCTGCCAGGTCGTCGGTGTTGAGGTGGTCGACCCCGGCGGCCAGCAGTTCGGTCCATACGGCGTCCCGCTCCGGTCCCGCGACGTCGGGCGTGGCCCAGAAACGGACGCGTTGGCCGCTTCGGTGGGCCGTGGCGACGAGCGAGCGCAGTTTGTCCCGTTCGGCCACGGGGAAGGGGCCCGCGCCCAGCCAGCTGAAGTTGTCGCTCCAGCTGCTGCTGATGAGCGGGATGAACGAGGCGGTGGCCGCGGTCCCGAGGTCCTCCGGCCGACCGTCGTAAAACGCGTACCGCGTGCGCTGCGCCTCCATCGGGACGCGAGCGGCGCGGTCGCCGGAGATGACGGGTGTGATCGCGCCGGACCGCACCCGGCCGTGGTGGTACGCCGTCAGCATCTGCCGGTATCGCCCGAGCTGCCGGTCGAGTTCGAGGTAGGCGGCGGCCCCGTCGGTCTTGATGTCGATCAGTAGCTGGACGGGTTCGCGGTAGCCCGGGTGGACCGTGCCGTGGTTGGCCCGGACCCTGGCCAGCAGTGGGTCGAGGTAGAGCGAAGCAAGGGTTCGGGTGGGGTCGAGGTCGGTGGCCTCGTGTGCGACCAGCAGCTCCCCGTCCACAAGGAATACGTCCGCCTCGACGCTGGTGAAGCCGTGAGCGAGCGCGTCGTGGAGGGGGTGCGTGTGCAGGTAGTCGTTGTGCGCGTGGGCCCGGCGCAGCGGGCGCGGACGGTGGCTGCCTGCGGCCGCGGGCGCGGCGGACGCGACGGCCGTCTGCAGGGACAGCACTGCGCCTGCGGCGACGGTGGCGAGCGTGGTGGTGACGACGCTTCGGCGGGTCGGGAACGCCATGGATTCTCCCGGGAGCGAGGGGCGGATCGGACGGTCGGACGCGACCGAGTATGCGACCCCGATTGCTGCAACGGGCAGGCAGTTCACAAGAGTTGATCGGGTCGTCGTCCGCTCGTCGACTGCCGTTCCCCCTTGCCGGGCCTGCATCGTCCAGCGGCGGTGAAAGCCGCCGCTGCCGGCGTTGGTGCCGAGCGGGCTTCGTCGGCGCAACGGGGCGCAGGTGGTACGGGCAGCCCTTGTCGCCGAGCAGGGTGTCGGGGCGCCTGCGCGGACGGCCGCGGCGATCGGCGATCGCCGATCGGCGGGATGCTGTCGACCAGGGCGAGAGTCGGGGAGACGTCGTTGACGTCGGCCGCAGTGGTGATGACCTCGAGCGGTGTGCCGCGTCCGTCGCGGATCAGGTGGTGCTTGCTGCCTGTCTTCCGGCGGTCGACCCGCGGCGGGCCGGTGTCGGCACCCCATCCTTCGCGCGGACGTGAGCCCCGTCCACGCACGCGCGGGGCCAGTCAATCGCGCCGGCGGCGTTCGTTTCGGCGAGCAGGATGCAGTGCAGCCGGTCGAAGACCCCCGCCCGCTGCCACCGCCCCAGGCGGCGCCGCGGCAGGTCTGTCCGGAGCCGAACCCCAGCTCGGGGGCCAGCAGTTGTCGGGCGATGTCGCTGTGCGGAACGTACAGGATGCCCTGAAGGCAGAGCCGACCCGGCCCCGGCCGGGTCCCGAAGCCTCGTCCGTCCAGAGCGGACGACAAAGGGGAAAGGGGAGTACCCACTCCTTTCCACTCTCAACATATAGCGCATGGGGGGCCTTGCGGCAAGGCCCGGTTCATGCCGCAGAATCGTCGGCCGAGGCCAAGAACCTGCGGAAATAGGAGAGTCACGAAGTGCGTGTGTTGTTGTCTACGTATGGGTCGCGCGGGGACGTCGAACCGCTGGTGGGACTCGCGGTGCAGTTGCGAGCACTCGGCGCGGAGGTGCGGGTGTGCGCGCCGCCCGACGAGGACTTCGCGCAGCGGTTGGCCGGTGTCGGCGTGGAGCTGGTTCCGGTCGGCCAGTCGGCGCGCGCGTTGACGACCGGGGCGTCACGGCCGTCATCCCTGCCCCGGCGCGCGGCCGAGTTGATCGCCAGCCAGTTCGACGCGGTCACCGCGGCGGCCGAGGGATGCGATGCGTTGGTGGCGACCGGCATGATGCCGGCCGCAGCCGGCGCGCGGTCGGTGGCCGAGAAACTGGGCATCCGCTGCGTGTCCTTGACCTTCCAGCAGCTCACCCTGCCGTCGCCGCACCGCCCGCCGCTGGCGTATCCGGGCCGGCCGTTCCCGCCGGAGGTGACCGACAACCGGGTGCTGTGGGACCTGGACGCCCAGAGCATCAACGCGCTGTTCGGTGCGGCGCTCAACACGAACCGGGCGTCGATCGGCCTGCCACCGGTGGACAACGTCCGCGACTACGTCATCGGCGACCAGCCGTGGCTGGCGACGGACCCGATCCTGGACCCGTGGCAGGAGACGCCTGACCTCGACGTCGTCCAGACCGGCGCCTGGATCCTGCCCGATGTTCACCCACTCCCGGCCGAGTTGGTGGCGTTCCTGGATGCCGGCACACCACCGGTGTACGTGGGCTTCGGCAGCATGCCCATGCGCACATCGACGGACGTCGCCCGGGTTGCCATCGAGGCGATCCGAGCGCAGGGCCGCCGCGCGGTCGTCTCCCGCGGCTGGGCCGACCTGGCCCTGGTCGACGACCGGGACGACTGCTTCGTCGTCGGCGAGGTCAACCAGCAGGCCCTGTTCGGCCGGGTGGCCGCCGTCGTGCACCACGGCGGCGCGGGCACCACGACGACGGCCACCCGGGCCGGCACGCCTCAGGTGGTGGTACCCCAGGCGGCAGACCAGCCGTACTGGGCCGGCCGGGTGGCCGACCTGGGCATCGGCGCGGCACACGACGGCCCGACTCCGACCACCGAGTCCCTGTCGGCCGCGCTCAGGACGGCCCTGACCCCCGAGACCCGCGCACGAGCGACCGCCGTGGCCGGCACGATCCGCACCGACGGAGCAACGGTGGCCGCGAAGCTGCTGCTCGACGCGACCAGCCGAGAAGAGTCGCCCATGTCCGTGTGAAACACACGGAGTCATCGAGCCAGGACCCAGAACACGAGTTCCCACAAACCCTGGCGACCTGAACCGACAACGGCCATGGGGTCCACGTCAGGCGGAGCGTTGCTCGTCATGGCCACCAGGTTCGTCACGCCGGTTTGGGCGCCTTGCTTGCGCGCCCCATGGTTGCAAGCGACCTCAGATCGGAGCTGCTGACGTGAAACCCCCGACCACCAGCGCGTTTGACCTTCCCGGCCACCTCTCCCCCAAGGCCGACCCGACGTTGATCGTCGGCGATGAGCAGCACTTCGCGGCCATCGCGGAGTGCCTCGACCAGTCGATCGCCGACCTGTCCGAACGCCTCGCTGCCGAGCGCAAGGCGCCCGGCGGCCTGGGCCGGCAGGCGATGGACCGGGACATGGAGATCCACCGGCTGACCGTGCGCCTGCGCGCACTGCGTCGCTTCGGTCTGGACCTGTGCCTCGGACACATGGTCGGCGCAGACAACTCCGAGCCCGTGTACGTCGGACGACTCGGCCTCAAGGACAGCGCGGGTCGTCGGCTGCTGCTCGACTGGCGCTCCCCCGCGGCTGAGCCGTTCTTCGGAGCCACCCACGCCAACCCGATGGGGCTGGCAAGCCGCCGCAGGTATCGCTGGACCCGCGGCCGGATCAGCGACTACTGGGACGAGGTGTTCACCTCGGACGGGTTTGCCGGGCACGCCGCGCTCGACGACCAGTCCGCCTTCATCGCCAGCCTGGGCAGCAACCGGTCACCACGGATGCGAGACGTGCTCGGTACCATCCAGGCCGACCAGGACGCCATCATCCGCGCGGGATCCCGCGGCGCTCTCGTCGTCGACGGCGGTCCGGGTACGGGGAAGACCGTCGTCGCTCTGCACCGCTCCGCCTACCTCCTCTACTCCGACCCTCACCTCGGTCACCGCCGGGGCGGCGTACTGTTCGTCGGTCCGCACCAGCCCTACCTGGGCTACGTCGCCGATGTCCTCCCCAGCCTCGGAGAGGAGGGCGTGCAGACCTGCACCCTGCCAGACCTCGTCGCCGAGGGAGCCGCAGCAGCGCTCGAGGCCGACCCGCACGTGGCACTCCTGAAGTCGTCCGCGAACCTGGTGAAGGCGATCGAGACGGCCGTCAGGTTCTACGAGGAGCCACCCACCAAGGGGATGACGATCACGACCCACTGGTCCGACATCTGGCTGAGCGCCGACGATTGGGCCGTGGCGTTCGAAGCAGCAGGACCCGGTACTCCGCACAACGAGGCGCGCGACCAGATCTGGGAGGAGCTGCTCACGATCCTGGTGGACAAGCACGACGGCGACGCCTCGGCCGACCTCCTCCGCAAGTCGCTGCTGCAGGACAGGGAGCTGCTCACGACCTTCGACCGCGCGTGGCCGCTGCTCGAAGCGGCCGACCTCGTCGGAGATCTGTGGTCGGTACCCGCCTACCTGCGGAAGTGCGCTCCCTGGCTCAGCCCCGATGACGTGTCGCAGCTGCAGCGCGGGGACGCCCAGGCCTGGACGGTGTCGGACCTGCCGCTCCTGGACGCGGCACGGCAGCGGATCGGCGACCCGGAGGCGTCGCGACGCAAGCGTCGGCACAACGCCTCTGTCGCCGCCGAACGCGAGCACATGGCCCAGGTCGTCGACGCCCTGCTCGAGGCCGATGACGACGGTGAAGGTGTGGTGACGATGCTGCGCGGACAGGATATGAAGGACACCCTGGTCGACGAGACCGCACTGCCCAGCAACGAACCGGACCTGCTCGCCGGCCCGTTCGCGCACATCGTCGTGGACGAGGCTCAGGAACTGACCGACGCGCAGTGGCAGATGTTGCTGCTCCGGTGCCCGTCCCGGAGCTTCACGATCGTCGGGGATCGTGCCCAGGCCAGGCACGGGTTCACGGAGTCGTGGCAGGAACGGCTCGAGCGGATCGGGCTCGACCGGATCAACCTGGCCTCCCTGAGCATCAACTACCGGACGCCGGAGGAAATCATGGCGGAAGCCGAGCCGGTCATCCGGGCCGTGCTCCCGGACGCCAACGTGCCGACCTCCATCCGCAGCAGCGACGTCCCCGTCGTACACGGATCTGCTTCGGATCTGAGCTCGATCCTCGACACCTGGCTCGCCGCACATGCTGACGGGACCGCCTGCGTCATCGGCGATCCCACATTCCGGGCGACGTCCCGCGTCCGGTCGCTGACCCCGGAGCTGTCGAAGGGGCTCGAGTTCGACCTGGTCGTCCTCATCGACCCGGAGACGTTCGGCAAGGGAATCGAAGGAGCGGTCGACCGCTATGTCGCGATGACCCGGGCGACCCGGCAACTCGTCATCCTCACAAGCTCCTGACGTCGGCCGGACGCACGCCCGCTCCCGGCCGAGTCGGTGGCGTTCCTGGACGCCGACGCACCACCGGTGTATGTGGGCTTCGGCAGCATGGCCAGGAGCGCCTCGAAGGACGTCGCCCGGGCGGTCATCGAGGCGATCCGCGCGCAGGGCCGCCGCGCGCTCGCCGGCGTGCACGACACCATCACCGTCCGCGCCCGGCCTGTACGCCTCGATCCCGAGATCCCACCCCTCGGCGTCGGTGACCGGCTCCGCCTGCGTACCGCTCTGACGAGGCGGAGAAGGAGACGCCCAGCGAGCATGAGTACGGACGTGACGGCGAGCGAGTCACGCAGTCGGGTGTCGCTGCCCTCGGATCAACTGAAGAAGTTCGCGGACCGTGCGTGCTGCGGGTCGAGCGCGTGGAGCACGCGATCCCGACCACGCGGTGGGTCTTCGCCGTTCCCCCGTCAGGTCAGTCGGCGTCGACGAAGCCCATCGTCCGGTTCATGGCGATAGCGCTTGTGTTCGCCGGATGGTGGAAGGTGCGGACCGTGCGCGCTTCACACATTCCGGCAAAGCCCATCCCGAACGTCTTCATGGCGATGGACACGCCGCGCCCTCGGTACTCGGCCTTCACTCCGGTCATCTCGTTGAAGACGAAGTCCCCATGGTCGGAAGTCGCCGCCATGCCGATCCAGGCTTCGCCGTCCAGTGCGATCACAACACCGCGCGGATCATACGAAGGGACTTCCAGCCGACGCTCGGTGTATTCGTCGAACGAGTAGAACTCGCCCCGCTCAGGTATGTCGGCGGCACACTCCTTGTTCAACTCGTACAAGGCGCGGCGGTGTTCCGGTGTGTCTCCCAATTCGGCAAGAGTGGTCAGCCGGATGCCATCGGCGTGACACCTCGTCACGTACTCCTCAAATCGGTCCGCGTCGAACGCGCTGACATCGAGTTCCAGCTTTACCCACTGACCAGCCATGTTTTTCCCTCCGCCTGGATCCGCCGGATGCGGGGCTTGTCCCAGGACCCCCATGGTCGAGTGCGCGAAGGGCATCGGCCTCATCCGGCCGGGTTCATGGACTCCTGCGCCGCGACGCGCCCGGAGATTCCCTGCCAGCCGACTGTACGGTCGCACCAGCGTTCCAGCAGCACCCGGTCATGGCCGACGGCCAGCAGCCCGGCCCCGGACTCGCGTCGGTAGGCCTCGACCACCGCGACCAGAGCGGCGGTCGTCGACGCGTCGAGCATCGCGGTCATCTCGTCACAGATCAGCCAGCGCGGCCGCAGGACCAGCGCCCTGGCCAGACAGGCGCGCTGCAACTGGCCGTCGCTCACCTCGTGGGGACGCCGGTTCAGCAGTTCGGCCGTGAGACCGACGACCGGTGCCAGCTCGGCCACCCGGTCCGTCACCTCCGCGCGCCGGCCTGTCGCCCGCAGCGGCTGGGCGATGAGTTCGCGCAGGCTGAGCCGGGGGTCGGCCGAGAGCCGGGGCTGTTGGAAGACGACGCCGACCGCGGTGCGCTGCGCCCGCGGGGCGCGGTGCCGCCAGCCCCGTACCGGCCTTCCGTCGAGTACGACCGTGCCCGCGTCCGGTCGATGCAGCAGAGCGGCGACCTTGGCCAGGGTGGATTTGCCGCAGCCGCTCGGGCCGAGCAGTCCGACGGACTCCCCCGGCGCGATCGTCAGGGATGCACCGCGGACGACGGGGTCGCGGGGGTCGTATCCGGCGGTGATACGGGTGAGTTCAAGCATGGGCGGACTCCTCCGTGCCTGCCCGCACACCGTGGTGGCAGGCGAGACGGCCGTCGAACGGGGGTGGTACGGAGCACCGGTCGTCGGCGCGGCTGCAGCGGGCCGCGAAAGCGCACCCGTCGGGGAGGGCTCCGAGCTCCGGCGGCATTCCTGGTATGGGGGCGAAGGCACGCTCGGGCAGGGCGTCGAGGAGGCCGCGCGCGTACGGATGGCGTGGTCCGGGCTCTCCGAAGAACCGGTCGGCGTCGGCGAGTTCGACAATGCGGCCCGCGTACATCACGGCGACCCGGTCGGCGATCCGCTCGGCCGCGGCCAGATCGTGGGTGATGATCAGCAGCGCCCTGCCCCCGTCGGTGTGGCGGCGCAGTTCGTCGACGGTTCGCTCGACCAGGTCTCGGTCGAGTCCGGTGGTCGGCTCGTCGGCCAGGAGGAGGGGCGCGTCGCCGATCAGGGCGAGCGCGGTTGCGGCGCGCTGGGCGAGACCGCCGGAGAGCTCGTGCGGATACCGGTCCAGGTGGCCGGCCGGGAAAGCGGCGCGTGCGGCGGCTTGCTCCGCCGCGGCGCGCAGCGCGGGCTTTCGGATGCCGGTCAGTTCACGGAGGGTCTCCTCCAGTTGGGCGCGCACCGTTCGGACCGGGGTGAGGTGGGCTGCGGGGCTCTGCGGTACGAGTCCGATGCGGCGGCCTCGTACCGTCCGCGCGAGGGTCCGTTCATCGGCGGCGAGGAGATCGGTCCCGTCACCGAGCACCGCCGAACCCTCGGTCTGTGCATTGCCGGGCAGCAGCCCCAGCAGCGCTGAGGCGAGTACGGATTTGCCGCAGCCGCTCTCGCCTACCAGGGCCAGGCACTCCCCCGCCGCGAGGTCGAAGCGTGCGTCGCTGACGGCCGCGATGTGCCGCCCGCCGCGCATCCGGAAGCGGACGGAGAGCCCACGGACGGAGAGGACCGGGGGTTGCGGGTCCGAGGTCTGCGGGTCCGGGGTGGGCTTCACAGCATCAGCTCCGATCGGCGGCGCGGGTTGATCCGTTCCCGCCAGGCGCCGGCGAGGCCCGCCAGAGCGAGTGTCGGGATGATCAGGAACAGGCCGGGGAAGAGCGTCGGCCACCAGTCCCCGGCAAGCAGCGAACCGCGCGCCGTCTGCACGAGGTTGCCGAGGCTCGCCTGGTGGGTGGGGAGTCCGAGCCCCAGGAAGGAGAGCGCTGACTCGTGCCACATGGCGTGCGGCACCATGAGCACCGCGGCGAGTCCCGCCTGCGGAAGCACTGCGGGCAGCAGATGCCGGATGATGACCCGCCCGCGCGAGGCGCCACCGGAGATCGCCGCGTCGATGAACGGGCGCGAGCGCAGCGACAGGACTTCGGAGCGGACGATCCGTGCCGTCGAGAGCCAGTGGGTGAGGGCGACGGACACGATCACGGGGCCGACGCCGGGCCGGAACATGGCGACGATGAAGATGCCGAGCAGCAGATGCGGTACGGACGAGAAGGTGTCCACGAGCCGCATGACGATCCGGTCGGTCCAGCCCCCGAACGCGGCGGCGAGCGCACCGACGGCGGTCCCGATGACGGTGGCGGTGAGCCCGGCGACGATGCCGACGAGCAGCGAGACGCGGAGCCCGTAGACGCAGCGCAGCAGCAGGTCACGGCCGACATCGTCGGTGCCGAACGGGTGCTCCCAGGAGGGTGGTTGGAGTTTGGCCGCGAGGTCGACGGCCTGCTGGTCGAGCTGGACCAGCGGCGGTACGAGGAGTACCGCGAGCAGCACCGCGGCGACGATCCCGGCGGAGCTGACCACGCGGATACGGCGGGTCGTGCGGCGGGCGGGTCCGAGGACGAGTTCAGCCATCGAAGCCCACCCTCGGGTCGGCGATCGCGTACAGCAGATCGGAGAGGAGGTTACCGAGGACGACCGCCACGGTGGCGAGCACCGTGAGCGCCGCGAGCAGCGGGAAGTCGACGGAGGTGGCGGCCTGCACGGTGGCGGCGGCGATGCCGGGCCAGCTGAAGACCGTCTCGACGAGCAGGGCGCCGGTGATGAGTTCGGGGACGCGGGAGCCGATGAGGGTGAGCATCGGCAGCATCCCGGAGCGCAGTGCGTGGCCGAGCAGCACGGTGCGTTCGCGCAGTCCACGGGCGCGTGCGCCGCGCACCGGGTCTTCGTCCAGTGCGTCGGCGACGCCCTGGCGTACGTAGAGGAAGAACCACGGCAGCTGGGAGATCCCGAGCACGGCCGCCGGGAGCACCAGATGGGTGGCGACCTGGCCGAGGGTGACCGTGTCGCTGTCCGCGTCGGTGAGGCCACCGGCCGGGAGCACATCGAGTTTCAGGGCGAAGAACCAGATGGCGAGCAGGCCGAGCCAGAAGGCCGGTGCGGCTTCGAGCGTGTACGCGGCGGAGCTGACGCACCGGTCGAGCAGGCCGCCTTGCCTGCGTGCGGCCAGCACGCCGAGGCCCGTACCCAGGACGACGGCGACGACGAAGGCGCTCGCGGCGAGCAGCACGGACCAGCCCAGGCGTTCGCCGATGACATCGGCGACCGGCTGGCGCATCACGCTGGAGTCGCCGAGGTCGCCGCTCAGCGCGGAGGTCAGCCAGTTCCACCAGCGGGTCACCAGGGGCTGGTCGACACCGAGGTTGTCCCGCAGCTGATCGAGGTTCTCCTGCGAGGCGGTGAGGCCGGCGGTGCCCGCGTACGCCTTGACCGGGTCGAAGGGGGAGGCAGCGGCGACGGCGAAGACACCGAACGTCACGGCGGCCAGGACGGGGACGGCGAGCAGCGCCCGCCGCCCCGCCATCCTGCCCATCGGCCCCCAGGGGAGGCGGTGGTTCACTTCTTCGGCGTCCAGTCCTCGACGTTCCACCACGGGCCGGATGCCAGACCGTGGTCGTGCGGTTCCACCTGGGTGGTGAGCGCGCCGAAACGGTCCTTCACGACGTAGAGATGGTCGATGTGGGTGAGGAAGGTGTAGCCGGGGTTCTTCACCAGTTCACGCTGGACGGTGTCGTAGGCGGCCTTGCGCTCGGCCGTGTCACCGCTCCTGCGGCCCGCTTCGAGGGCCTGGTCCACGGCCTTGTTGTCGTACCACGCCATGTTGTTGAAGCCGTCGCCCGCGAGCGAGGACTTCAGCAGGGTGTACTGGTCGAAGTCGGGGTCGGCGGGCGATCCGCCGCCCGCGAGGACCGCGTCCTGCTTCATCCGGGGCTCGATGACCTCCCAGGTCCCGGCCTCGGTGGTGATGTCGATGCCGGCCTTCTTGGCGTCGGAGGCGTAGGCGAGTGCGTGGTCCTGGCGGAGCTTGTCGCCGGTGAGGTACCAGAGCGGGAACGCGGCGCGTACGCCGTCCTTGGCGCGGATGCCGTCCTTGCCGGGCTTCCACCCGGCGTCGTCGAGGATTTTCTTCGCGGCGTCGAGGTCGTGGGTGCGTTCGGTGCCCTTGGCGAACCACTCGCTGTCGGTGGGGACGGGACCGTAGGCGGCCCTGCCCTCGCCGTTGAGTATGGAGTCGACCATGGCCTGCCGGTCGACTGCGACATCGAGGGCGCGCCGGATCGCGGTGTCGCCCGCGACCTCGTTGTGGGTGGGCAGGGTCACGGTGCGGTAGTCGTACGTCGTGGCGGCGTACGTGCGCGTGCCGCTGTCGCGGGCGAAACCCTTGGCCAGGTTGGGCGGCAGGATCGCGCCGTCGAGCTCGCCCGAGCGCAGCCGGGTGGCGCGTACGTCGTCGTCCTTGATGATCGCCATGGTGAACTTCTTCACCTTCGGTGCGCCGCCCCAGTAGTCGGGGTTGGCCTTGAAGCTCAGCTTCTCGCCCTTGGACCACTTGGTGAGAACGTACGGTCCGGTGCCGATGGGGTGGGTGGTGAAGGCGCCGGTGTTGACGTCCTGCCCGCCCGCGACATGTTCGGGGGCGATGGGCAGGACGGTGCGCTGGGCGAAGGGCGCGTAGGGGTACTTGAGCGTGAAGACGACGGTGTCGTCGCCGGTGGCTTCGACGCTCTTCACCGCGTCGAGTTCGGTCCGGGACGCGTTGTTGGTCTTCTCGTCCAGGATGGTGCGGTAGGTGAAGACGACGTCCTTGGCGCCGAACGGCTTCCCGTCGCTGAACTTCACACCTCGGCGGAGCTTGTACGTGTACGTCAGTCCGTCGTCGCTCACCTCGGGCAGGGCGGTGGAGAGCGCGGGCCGCAGCTTCATGTTCCCGTCGAGGGCGAGCAGCCCGTCGAAGATCTTGGAGTTGCCGTCCTTGCCGTAGCCGAGGAGCGGGCTGAGGCTGTCGGGCTCGTAGGCGATACCGACCACCGCCGAGTCCTCGGCACCCGAACCGGAGTTGCTGCCGTCCGGGCCACCCGGTTGTGAACAGGCTGCCGCGGTCAACGACAGCACGGTCGCCAGTGTCGCGGCGACCGCTCCCCGTATCGATCGGGCCGTCATACTCTGCACATCCCTTATTGAGGGTCGACCGCTGTTGCGAATCAGTCGCAATTAAACAACAGGTAAAGGGATGCCCGGTACCCCGCCGGACGGGGAAACGGTGGAGCGGAGATGCGTGAACACGCACCTCCGCTCCCAAGTCCCGTTGTGTCGAGGGCCGTTCCCTGCGTCCGGTTACGGCGCGGGCAGTTCCACGAGTTCGGCAATGGCCTCGCGATGGTGTCCGGCCGTGCCGTATGCGATCGAGTCGGCCTTGGCGCGCTTGAGGTACAGGTGCGCCGGGTGCTCCCAGGTCATGCCGATGCCGCCGTGCAGCTGGATGCACTCCTCCGCCGCGTGCACCGCGACCTTCGAGCAGTACGCCTGCGCGACGGCCACCGCCAACGGCGTGTCGGGGCTGCCGGTCGCGAGGGCGTCCGCGGCGTTTCGTGCGGCGGCGCGGGCCGACACGACCTCCAGCCAGAGCTGCGCCATGCGGTGCTTGAGGGACTGGAACGAGCCGACGGGCCGGTTGAACTGGTGCCGTTCGCGGGTGTAGCGGACCGTCTCGGTCAGGCACCACTCGGCCAGTCCGAGCTGTTCGGAGGCGAGCAGCCCAGCGCCCGCCAGCAGTCCTCGGCGCACGGCGGAGACTGCGGACGCACCGTCGGCCAGGCGGGTTCCGGCGGCTTTGGCGAGGTGGACGGTGGCGAGCGGGCGGGTCAGATCGAGCGAAACGAGCGGCTCGACGGTGACACCGGTGGTGCCGGTCTCCACCGCGTACAGACCATCGGTCGTCGGCACCAGCAGCACATCGGCCGTGGCCGCGTCGGCGACGCCGGTCACCATCCCCTCCACCGCGCCGGCCACGACACCGGCCGGCTGCGCGGCGTCGGGCGCCGGGGCGGAGAACGGCACGGCGAGGACCGCGGTCCTGCGTCCGGTGGCGAGGTCGCCGAGGAGTTCGGCGACCGGTCCGTCCTGCGCCGCAAGCGCGAGGAGGATCTCGGTGGCGACGACCGCACTCGTCAGATACGGCGCGGGGGCGACGCTGCGGCCCAGCTCCTCCAGCACCACCGCGGCCTCCCGGTGTCCTGCACCCTGCCCGCCCAGCTTCTCCGGCACCAGCAGCCCGGCGGTCCCGATGTCGGCGGCGAGGGCCTTCCAGAGCTGCGGGTCGTACGGCGTGTCGGACTCGACGCGGGCGAGCACCGCCGGCGCGTCGCACCGGTCGGCGAGCAACGAACGCACCACTGCCCGCAGCTCGTCCTCGGCCTCCGAGTACAGCAGATCGGGTGCCTGGGTCTCTTCGGTCGGTGCGGTCATCGGGCCAGGTCCTTCCAGGCGACGTCCTTGTCGTTGCGCGGCTCGACGGGCAGGCCGAGGACGCGCTCGGCAACGATGTTGAGCAGCACCTCGCTGGTACCGCCCTCGATGGAGTTGCCCTTGGAGCGGAGGTAGCGGTAGCCGGCGTCACGTCCGGTGAAGTCGACGAGCTCCGGGCGGCGCATGGTCCATTCGCTGTACAACAGACCTTCCTGGCCGAGGAGTTCGACTTCCAGGCTGCTGATCTCCTGGTTGAGGCGGGCGAAGGCGAGCTTCATCCCGGAGCCTTCGGGACCGGGCTGTCCGGCGACGAGCTGCTGGCTCAGCCGGGTGCCGGTGAGCCTGGCCACCTCGGCCTCGACCCAGAGGGTCAACAGGCGCTGATGGAGGTCGTGGGTGCGCAGTTCGGGACGCGCGCGCCAGGTGCGGGCGACCGGGCCGATCATGCCGCCCTCGCGCGGGATACGTGCTCCGCCGATGGAGACCCGCTCGTTCATCAGGGTGGTCCGGGCGACCTTCCAGCCTTCGCCGACCGGACCGAGGCGCCTGCTGTCCGGGATGCGTACGCCGGTCAGGAAGACCTCGTTGAACTCGGCCTCGCCGGTGATCTGGCGCAGCGGCCTGACCTCGACGCCGGGGTCGGTCATGTCGCAGATGAAGTAGCTGATGCCGCGGTGCTTGGGCTGGTCCGGGTCGGTGCGGGCGATGAGGATCGCCCAGCGGGCCAGATGGGCGCTGGACGTCCAGACCTTCTGTCCGTCGACCACCCAGTCCTCGCCGTCGCGGACGGCGCGGGTGCCGAGTGCGGCGAGGTCGGAGCCGGCGCCCGGTTCGCTGAAGAGCTGGCACCAGACCTCCTCGCCGACCCACAGCGGCCGCAGGAAGCGCTGCTTCTGCTCGTCCGTGCCGTAGCCGAGGATGGTGGGGGCGGCCATGCCGAGGCCGATGCCGATCCGGCGCGGATCGTTGTCGGGTGCGCCCGCGGCGGCGAGTTCGGCGTCGACGACGGGCTGCAGGGAGCGCGGAGCGTCGAGGCCGCCGAGGCCGGCCGGGTAGTGCACCCAGGCGAGTCCGGCGTCGAAGCGGGCCTTGAGGAATTCGGTGCGGCCGGTGGTGGCCGGAGGGTGCGCGGCGAGCAGGTCCTGGGTGCGGCGGCGCAGTCCGGCCGCGTCGGGTGCGGTCATCGGGCGGCTCCTGACGGGAGGACGACGATCCGGCCGGTGCTGGTGCCGTCGGCGACCCGCTGGACGGCAACCGCGGCCCCGGCCAGCCCGACCCGCTCGCTGATCAGCGGCTTGATGACGCCCTGAGCCGCGAGCCGGGTGAGTTCGTCGTGGCAGGCGCGGACCGCGGCCGGGTCCTTGGTGTTGTACAGGCCCCAGTGGAGTCCGAGGACCGAGTAGTTCTTGACGAGGGCGTGGTTCAGCGCCGGGGTGGGGATGACGCCGCTCGCGAAGCCCACGACGACGACCCGGCCCTCGAAGGCGATGCACTTCACGGACTTGGCGTACGCGTCGCCACCGACCGGGTCGTACACCACGTCGGCGCCACGTCCGCCGGTGGCTTCCTTGACCGCGGCGACGAAGTCCTCGCTGCGGCGGTCGATGACCAGGTCGCAGCCGAGTTCTGTGGCGATCTTCGCCTTCTCCGAGCCGCCGACGACACCGATGACGGTGGCTCCGGCCGCCTTGCCGAGCTGGACGGCCGCGCTGCCGACACCGCCGGCCGCGGCGTGGACCAGGAGGGTCTCGCCCGCCTGGAGGTGCGCCCTGCGGTGCAGGCCGAACCAGCCGGTCTGGTAACCGATGTGCAGGGCAGCGGCCTCGGCGTCGTCGAGGGCGTCCGGGGCGGGCAGGAGGGCCGCCTCGTCCGCGACGACGTACTCGGCGAATCCGCCGTTCGGCAGGGCGGGGGTGGCGAGCACCCTGCGTCCGTCCGCCGTCCTGCCGCAGATCTCCACGCCGGGTGTGAACGGCAGCGGCGGCCGCACCTGGTACTGGCCGCGGCAGAGCAGCGCGTCGGGGAAGTTGATGTTCGCCGCGAGCACCTCGATGAGCACCTGCCCGTCGCCGCTTGTGGGCCGGTCGGTCTCTTCGAGCCGCATCACCTCACTCGGCTCGCCGTTCCGGTGCACTCGCCATGCCTGCATGAGGGGCCTCCACAACACTGTCGGCATTACCACTGCTCCGGCGCATACTAAGCGGTCGCTTGCCCCTCTGGGAACAACCTGCCGCTGCCGGTTTCGGCCTGAGGCGGACATGGATGCGCCCGGTCCGGCTCGAAGAGACTTCGTGCCGTACCGGGCGTGGGACGGGTCCACGGGACCGACCGGGGAGGTGGACGGCGTAGTCCCGCCCGCGATCCGCCGGTCAGACCTCAGTCCTGGCCGGCCACCACCACTTCGGCGATCTGCGGCGCCGCCGACCCCGCGCTCCAGACCAGGCGTACCGCGTCGGCCGTACGGCCCGCGGTGGATACCTCGGTGTACGGGCCGACAAGCGCGCCGACGGTCTGCCACGTTCCGTCGGTGCCCCGCAGCTGGATGTCGGCTCGGCCCGCCGACCCGGCCGGCTGCAGGACGGTGACGGACCGCACGGGACGCGCGGCGACGAGCCCCACCTCCAGCGCCTCCCCGGCCTCCGGAGCGCGAGCCGCCCGGTAGACGGTGCCCGGGTCTCCGTCGGACGCCGCCCGCAGCGAGGATCCGGTCGCGGCGGGCGGTCCGCCGGTCACCTCACCGTCCTCGGTCACGACGCTGAACTCCCGTACGACGAGCCAGTTGTCCTGGGCCGCGGTCGCCCGTGCCCGCACATAGCGGGCCTTCGTTCCGGCGTCCACGGTCGCGGTGACGTCCGGCTTTCCGGAGAAGGCGGTGAGCTGCTGCCAGCTCTGCCCGTCGGCCGAGTACTCGAGCACCCCTTCGTGGAGGTAGTCGTCGGTACTGCCCGGCTTGGCCATGGCGAGGGTGATGTCGCCGATGTCCCGCGCCCGGCCCAGATCCACGGTGATCTGGTCACCTGCGGCGGGCGCGCCATCGCTCCAGAAGTAGGTGGAGTCGTCGCCGTCCAGCATCCGCGCGAGCGTGTTGCTCTGGTACGTGCCCAGGCTGGTCGATGCCGAGGGCCGCCCGCTCACCCCGAGGATCCGGTCGTGCTCGGCGTTCGCCGCGTCGATGAACCGGTCCAGTACCCCGTCGCCGACGGCGACCGGCACCTTGCGGCCGTCGAGGCCGGTGTACGTGAAGGACTTCGCCGCGGTGACCTGCGCCGGCAGCTGCTGCCGGAGCTCCCAGGCCTGCGCCCCCTTTCCGGCTCGGGCCGCCTCGACCATGCGCAGGGCAGTGCGGGCGGCGGTCGCCCAGGACGCGGTCGCATCCAGCCAGGGGCCGGAGTCGGCGATGAAGCCGCGGTCCGGGAGGCTGCTGCGCAACCGGCCGGGCGCGGAGCCGAGCGCACCGAGCACCGAGGAAAGCCGGGCGGCGTCACCGGACTTCCAGTAACCGGCGAACTCCGCCGCCAGTTCGGGGGCCTGGTCCTTGTTGAGTGCCGAGCTGTAGTTGACGTCGGCGAAGGCCCGCAGCGCCTTCTCGGTGCGGGGGTCGCCGCCCGCGTACTCCTTCAGTCCCTCACCCCATGAGGCGCGGGGGTCGTACGCGGCGTCGTTCCAGGCGTAGTCGGCAACGGTATGGAGCGCGATCTTCGAGGCGTACGGCTGGATCATCGGGTTGGCGGTGATCCCGGCCAGCTTGCCGGGCAGACCCTTCTCCCGTCCGTTGAACGGGCCGAGCAGCAGTCGGTTGGTCGCATAGTCGTTGACCGGGTAGTTGTCCCACGTCAGGATCGGGTGGTTGAAGACCGTGCGGGCGGCGTCGGCCTGCACGACGGTCATGGTCGGTGCGACGACACCGACACCGGTCCATTCGACAAGGACATCGGGGTCGAGCTGCTCGGACAGCGCCTTCTTGTACGGCGACGCGGAGACGTCGTAGTACTCGGTGGGGACCATCTGGAGCGGCTGGGCGCCCGGGTGGGTGGAGATGAACTCCTTGTTGACCCGGTTGAGCAGATAGGCCTGCGCCGCGCCTGCCGCAGCGCCGCCGGTCCCCCACTTCGCCTTGTCCTCGGCGCAGTTCCAGTCGGTGTAGCTGATGTCGTCGAGGGGCACGGCGAAGGTCCGTACTCCGATGTCCCAGATCGTCTGGAACTTGTCGACCAGCGCCTTGGCGTCGGCATCCGAGCTGTAACAGACGGAGAGGCCGGGCGAGAGCGCGTACGTGAACTCCACATGCCGCCGGACGGCCCGGTCGGTGAGCTCCTTGATCTGGGCCAGCCGGTCGGCGGGGTAGGCGTCGCGCCACTTCGCGCGAAGATACGGGTCGTCCTTCGGCGAGTACACATAGATGTTCATCTTGTGCTCGCCGTAGTAGTCGAGCTGGTCGAGCCTGGCCTCGTGCGACCACGGGGTGCCGTAGAAGCCCTCGATGACACCGCGCAGTGCGGTGCCGGGCCAGTCGCGTACCGCGAGTCCGGCGACCTCGGCACCCGGATGCTGCGCCTGCGGCAGGACCTGACGCAGGGTCTGCGCGGCGTAGTACGTGCCGGTGGTGTCCTTGCCGGCGAGGACGATGCGACCGGCGCCGATGCCGAGGACATAGCCGTCGGCGGGCAGCGCGGACGGGCCGTCGAGGTGCTGGGCGGCGAGCGCGGCGGAGTCACCGACATGGACGGTGAGACCGCTCCTGCCGGGTCTGTCACTGCGTACGACGTGCTGCGCACCGGCCCGGCGCAGCGCGGTCTCCACCACCTCGAGGGATGGCTCGTCGGAAGTTGCGCCCGCCACCAGGGTGACGGTGGGGCTGATGGTGATCCGGTCGGATCGGCTCTTGACGGACCGCGGGGTAGGTGTGATGGCGGGGGTCCGCTGACCCGCCGCGGCCTTCGCCGGGGTGGTGGTGCGGGTGCTGTCGGCTGCCTGGGCGGGCGGCACGGCGGTCAGCAGACCGCCGGCGAGCAGGGTCGCCGCCGCGCCTAGCGCGGTGAGACGGGGTGGGCGAGGCGTCACTGGTCCTCCATTGATCACTCAAGTCACCGGAGTCGCACAACACAACAAGACCGAATTCAACATCGTGTCGCTTGCATGTCAATGGTCTGGACAACATCAATACGTGGACCTGGGCTTTTATCGACGTTGCCCATGTCTCGCTTCCTGTCAAAATACCCCCTGGGGTATCAATGTTACTCTGAACAACAGATACCCCCTGGGGTAAAACGAACGGAAGGAGCCGTGTCGTGTTCTTCGTCGACACCATGGAGACAGCGGGCCTCGGCAACCGCAGTTATCTGGCGGGCGGGCAGCGGGCCGCCGTGGTCGTGGATCCGCCGCGCGACATCGACCGGGTCATCACCGCGGCCGCCCGGCGCGGCGTGCGGATCGCCCTGGTGGTGGAGACGCATCTGCACAACGACTATGTGACCGGTGGCCTGGAGCTGGCGCGCGTCACCGGGGCGCGGTACCTGGTGCCCGCCGCCGCGGAGGTCTCCTTCAGCCGGGTGCCGGTGGCCGACGGTGACACGGCACCGGTCGACGACGGGCTCACCCTCCGCGCGCTCGCCACTCCCGGGCACACCCCGCACCACACGTCCTATGTGCTGGAGGAGGACGGTCATGCCGTCGCCGCCTTCACCGGCGGCTCACTGCTGATCGGCAGTGTGGGCCGGCCCGATCTGGTGGAGCCGCGGCTCACCGCCGAACTGGCCCGCGCCCAGCACGCCTCCGCGAACCGGCTCGCCGACGAGCTCGAAGACGCCGTTCCTGTTCTGCCGACGCACGGTTTCGGCAGCTTCTGTTCCTCCTCGCAGACCGAGGAAACAACGTCGACCGTCGGCGACGAGCGGAAGCGGAACGACGCGCTGGTCAAGGACGTGGACACGTTCGTCGCCGAACTGCTCGCCGGTCTGGACGACGTACCCGCCTACTACGCCCACATGGGACCGGTCAATGCGGCGGGCCCCGATCCGATCGATCTGACCCCGCCCGGCACGGCCGATGCCGAGGACATCTCCCGGCGGCTGGCCGCGGGCGAGTGGGTGGTGGATCTGCGCAGCCGGGTGGCGTTCGCCGAGGGGCATGTCGCCGGATCGTTCAACTTCGAGGGCGAGGGACAGCTCGCGACGTATCTGGCCTGGCTGATCCCTCGGGGGAAGCCGGTCACCCTGCTGGCGGGCACGGCCGCCGATGTCGCGCATGCGCAGCGGGAGCTGTCCCGCGTCGGTATGGGCCGGCCGGTGGCCGCGGCCATCGGCGATCCCGAGGACTGGGTACGCGAGCCGGCAGAGCTGCGGTCGTTCCGCAGGTCCGACTTCGCAGGTCTGGCGGCTGCCCGGGCGTGCGGCGAGGACCTGGTGGTTCTCGATGTGCGCAGGGACGCCGAGCACAGCGGCGGTGCCGTCACGGGGGCGGTGCACATTCCCGTCCACGAATTGCCCCGGCGGCTGGACGAAGTGCCGCCGGGCGTCGTGTGGGTGCACTGCGCGGGCGGGATGCGGGCGGCGATCGCGGCGTCACTGCTGGATGCGGCAGGACGGGAGGTGGTGGCCGTCGACGACGGTTTCGGTGCGGCGGTACAGGCCGGTCTGAGCCTGACCGTCCCTGCTTCCCCGGCCTGACCGCCCGACGTCCGTACCCCGAACGCCGCTCCCGAGGAGTGTTTTCCTTGTCTTCCCTGATGTCCTTCTTCCGTCGCGGCCTCGGCCGCGTCACCCCGGCCGAGGCCGCCCGGCGGACCGCCGGCGGTGCGGCGGTTCTGGTGGACGTACGTGAATCGTCAGAGTGGCACGCCGGGCACGCGCCGGGTGCGATCCATCTGCCGCTGTCCCGGCTCGCCGAGGGCGCATCGCTGCCGGATTCGGCGACGGGCCGTCCGATGGTGGTGATCTGTCGCTCCGGCAACCGGTCCCGGCAGGCGGCCCGGATATTCGCCGACCGCGGCTCACAGGCCGTCGACGTCGTGGGCGGCATGATCGCCTGGGCCGCCGCGGGCCTGCCCGTGCACGGCCGGCACGGGACGGCGGGCATCGTCGCATGACCACGCTGATCCTGGCGCTGGCCGCCGGGGCGGTGGTGGGTCTGGCGCTCGGCGGGCTGGGCGGCGGCGGAAGCGTTCTCGCCGTCCCCGCGCTGATCTATCTGCTCGGCTTCACCCCGGCCGCCGCCACCACCGCCGGCCTGCTCATCGTCATCATCACGTCCCTCACCGGGCTGGTCGCCCATGCCAGGGAGGGCAGGGTCCGCTGGCGTACGGGCGGACTCTTCGCAGCAGCAGGAATTGTTCCGGCGGCGGTCGCCGGGGCGCTGTCGGCGCGGATTCCGTCCGGGGTGCTGACCGCGGCGTTCGCGGTGCTCGCGGTGGTCGCCGCGGTACGGATGCTCCGCCCCCGGGCGGAGCCCGCGGCACAGGACGGGGACGGTACGGACTCCGTGCCCGCCGGGCGGGCCGCGCGGGCGGGCGCCGGGCTCGGTGCCGTGACCGGGTTCCTCGGCGTGGGCGGCGGGTTTCTCGCGGTGCCCGCCCTGGTCACCGTGCTGGCCCTCCCGATGACCGCGGCGGTCGGTACCAGCCTGCTGGTCATCACGATGAACTCCACGGCCGCCCTGGTCGCCCGCCTCGCCACGCCCACCGCGCTGGACTGGGCAGTGATCGCCCCGTTCACGGCAGCGGCGGTGCTAGGGGCCTGGGACGGGCAGCGCCTGGCCGCGAGGGTGTCCACGGCCGCGTTGCAACGGGTCTTCGGTGCGGTACTGCTGGCCGTGGCCGTGTTCATGCTCGTCGACGCCGTGGTGTGAGCCACGGCGTCACCCCCGGCCACCGGCCCCCGCCTTCTGCTCAGGCCAGCGAGAGAAAGAGTTTCTCCAGTCGCGCCCGCATCTGGTCGCGGTCCGCGGGCTCACTGCCGCCGTCGGCCATGCAGTGCTGCAGGCCCGTCGCGATGATCGCGAAACCGGCCCGGTCGAGCGCCCGGGAAACGGCCGCCATCTGTGTGATGACGTCCTCGCAGTCCCGGCCCTCCTCGATCATCCTGATGATCCCGGCGAGCTGGCCCTGTGCGCGGCGAAGTCGGTTGAGGACCGATTTCAGTTCGTCGGCCGCCATGTCGAGTTCCACAACATCCTCCTCCTGATACCCCAAGGGGTATTCTAACCTGAATGGGGAAGGAGAGACCGAGTCTCTCCTCAGCCCCGGTGAACGAAAGGAAACACTGCTCGTGACCAGCCCCGTCTCCCTCTCCCCCGCCCAGGCCGCGGCCCGCCTCGCGGAGTTCACCGTCATCGATGTGCGGGCCCCCGGCGAGTACGCCTCCGGGCACGTTCCCGGTGCTCTGAACATCCCGCTGGACCGCCTCCACGAGGCCGTGGCCGCTCTGAAGTCCGCCGCGGCCCGCGGATCGCTTCTCATGGTGTGCGCCTCCGGCGTCCGCTCCACCCGGGCCTGCGACATTCTCGCAGCCGCCGACATCGACGCCGTGACCCTGTCCGGCGGCACCTCGGCCTGGGAGGGCGAGGGCCGCGATCTCGACCGTCCCGCCGGGGCCAGGGCAACCTGGCCGATGGAGCGTCAGGTCCGGCTCGCCGCCGGTTCGCTCGTGGTGGCCGGCCTGCTCGCCGGTGTGCGCTTCCCGGCCGCGCGCTGGATCTCCGCCGGCGTCGGCTCCGGGCTCGTCTTCTCCGCCGTCACCAACACGTGCGGCATGGCGGCGGCCCTGTCGAAGCTGCCGTACAACCGGGCCCCGCACTCGGCCGCGAACCTGGACACGACACTGGACGCCCTCCAGAGCTGAGCCGCCACGTAACGGGAGGCCGCACGGTTGGAGCCCTCCGTAGCGGGAGGAGCCGGTCACGCACCCGCGCGACCGGCTCCTCCCGCTACGGGAACGGATCAGACGTCTTCCCGGACCAGGGCAAGCAGGCGGTCCAGTACGCGCGGTCCTCCCGCACGCAGCCCGTCGTGCTCGAACTCGTTGGTCACCCAGGTACGCAGACCGCGGATCGACTCCGCCGTGCGCAGCGCGTGCCCGGTGTCGACATACATGTCGTCGTGGTAGACGGCTGCGGCGACCGGCACCTCGTTGGCGGCCAGCCGCTCGGTGTCGTACAGCGGCGCCCAGTCGGTACGGGAGGCCAGCAGCTCGGCCGTCTCGCGCAGCGGGCGCAGCGCCGGGTCCACTTCGAAGTGCCAGGGGTGGATGCTCTCACCGGTGAAGAGCACCGGTCCGTCGCCCTTGAGCGCCGTGGCCGCGTCGAACTGGGGGAATTCGGCACGGACCCGCTCGGCGGCCCAGCCGGTGGGCTGTGCGCCCTGACCGTAGATCGCCTCGTGCATCAGCGCGTACAGCGGATGCCCGGCGAACGAGTTGGCCGTGCGCACCGCTTCCTGGAAGGTGTCGGAGAGTTCGGTGCCGAGCGGCGTACGGACGAAGGCGTTCTCCAGCAGATAGTGCAGCTGGTGGCTGCCGTTGCCGCCGCCCAGCATGATGCCGAGGGACTGGAACCCCTCGGGTGTCAGACGGTGTCCCGCGCTTTCCGGGCGGTGCTCGGCGAGGTGAGCGGTGATCTCCCGGGCGCGCTCGACATCCTGCGGGTAGCGGGCGTAGTGGGCGGCGACCTTGCGCTCGATCCGCGGGTAGGCGGCCCGGTAGACGTCGTCGGCGTGTGCGTCGAGCGAGGGCAGTCCACCGGTGATGAGGACGGCCTTGAGCCCTTCGGGAGCGGCCGAAAGATAGCGGACGGCGCAGAAGCCGCCGAAGGACTGGCCGAGTACCGTCCACGGTTCGCCGCCGGTCAGCTGCGGGCGGATCAGCTCGCAGTCGCGCACGATGTTGTCGGAGCGGAAGTGGGCGAGGTAGTCGGCCTGCTCGCGCGGGCCGCCGCGCAGCGGCAGGGTCTGCCGGTTGGCCGGGGTGGAGAGGCCGGTGCCGCGCTGGTCGAGGAGCAGCACACGGAACTCCTGCACGGCTCGCCCCAGCCATGCCTCCGTGCCGATGAAGCGCCTGGCGCCGAAGCCGGGGCCGCCCTCCAGATAGACCAGCCAGGGCAGCTCCTCGCCGTCCTTGCCGCTCGCCACGGCCTCCCTGCCGAAGACCTCGATCTGCTCACCGCCCGGATCGGTGTGGTCGAGCGGGACCGTGAAATAGCGGTCGGTGAAGACGATGCCGGGGTGCCGGTAGCTGCTCACAAGGTGCTCCTGAATCAGATGTTCCACGGATAGTTCAGCACATGGCCGTGACACGGACAGTCGCGGCCCGTGTGCGGCACGCCCGGGGGTCTCCTACCGTGCAGGCATGATCCGGTTCGAGCAGGTCAGCAAGGTCTATCCGGACGGTACGAGAGCGGTCGACGGTCTTTCCTTCGAGGTCGCCCAGGGGGAGCTGGTCACTCTGGTCGGACCGTCCGGCTGCGGCAAGACCACCACGATGATGATGGTGAACCGGCTGATCGAGCCGTCGTCGGGCCGGATCCTGGTCGACGGCGAGGACATCGCCGACGTCGATCCGGTGAAACTGCGCCGCCGGATCGGCTATGTCATCCAGCAGGTCGGTCTCTTCCCGCACCGCACGATCCTCGACAACACCGCGACGGTCCCCTCGCTGGTGGGTTGGAAGCGGGCGAGGGCCCGCGAGCGGGCAGCCGAGCTGCTGGATCTGGTGGGTCTCGACCCGAAGACGTACGGCTCCCGCTACCCCGCCCAGCTCTCCGGGGGGCAGCGTCAACGGGTGGGCGTGGCAAGGGCGTTGGCCGCCGACCCGCCGGTGCTGCTGATGGACGAGCCGTTCGGCGCGGTCGACCCGGTGGTGCGTGAGCGGCTGCAGGACGAATTCCTGAGTCTTCAGGCGAGAGTCAGGAAGACGGTCCTGATGGTCACCCATGACATCGAGGAAGCGGTCCGGATGGGTGACCGGATCGCGGTCTACGGGGCGGGACGCATCGAGCAGTTCGACAGCCCGGGGGCGGTGCTCGGGTCTCCCGCGACCTCGTATGTGGCACAGTTCGTGGGCGCCGACCGGGGTCTGAAGCGCCTTTCGGTCACCACGATCGAGCCGGACGATCTGGAGCAGCCGCCGGTCGCCCGGCTGAACGAGCCGGTGAGGTCGGCGGGGGCACGGCTGAGCAGTGCGGGTGCCCGCTGGGCGGTGGTGCTGAACGGCGACGGCGACCTGCACGGCTGGGTGTCGGCGGACGCGCTGCGGATCGCCGGGGAACACGGCACGGTCGGCGAGCAGGCCCGCCGGATGGACGCCTGGGTGCCGGTCGGTGCGCCACTGAAGCAGGCGTTCAGCGAGATGCTCCAGCACGACGCCGGGTGGATCGCGGTGCTGGACGGGTCACGGTTCCTCGGCGTGCTGACTCCGGCCGGACTCCACGAGGCGCTGCGCCGCTCGGTGGACGCCGATGCGCGGGGCGTGGGCCGGGACGAGGTGCGGTTCGACTCGGTGGCGGACGCGTAGGGCGCGCGCTGTGCGTCGCACAGGCCACGCGCCGGTCAGGGCTCGCCCTACCGCCCGCGCCGGTAGCTGCTGCCGTCCTTGGGACGGACCAGCAGACCGGCGACGACCAGGTAGCGGCGCAGCGCCGAGCAGTCCTCGTGCACCGTGAGCAGTGCCTCGTTGACCTCACGTTCGGTGTAGGTCCGGTCCCGCTCGAAGAGTGTCTCGGTGAGGTGGACCAGCAACTGCTCGCGGCGTGCCGTCTTGCGGGGGATCGCCGTCAGACGGCCGTGCGAGAAGAGCGCCGCGACCTGGTGCGAACCGCTTGAATCGTTGTCAGGCATGAGGGGGAGCGTCGCAGGCCTCCGGCCTGCGGGCAACGTGTTTTCGCCGCGCCCGCGCGCCGGATGACGGATGGGGCCCGCCCGTCCCCGATCCGCCGGGGAGACCCCCGTCGGGTGGACCGGTTGCGTTCCTCGACTTCGACGACCACGACACGCCTGACGGCCTGCGCTTCCGGATGCGCGTCATCCGCAGGGACGGCACCACGTCACACCGGTGACGGAACACGCGGCGGACGACGCCGATGTCGGTGGGGGTGCCCCCGATCTCCAGGAACAGGCCCTCGCTGATCCGTTCCTGCACCAGCGCACCCGCCACCCCCGCGGCAGGTCCGGAGAGTACGGTCAGCATCGGGCGTCTGCGCATCTCGTCGAGCGACATCACACCGCCGTCGCAGCGCATCACCACACTGGTTCGGGTCCGGCGGGGCCGGCAGTCAGTAGCCGCGTACGTCGGGCCAGTGGCGCTGGACCCCGTCGCGGTCGAGCAGCCGCGCGAACTCCTCGTACCGCTTGTCCTCGGACTGGACCTGCTCCGGTTCGACGCCCTCGGCGAGACAGTGGGCGGCCAAGGCACCGGTGACCTCGCCGATGTTCCACTCCACCGGGTGGAGCCGGTAGCAGCCGTTCGTGATGTGGGTGGTGCCGATGTTCTTGCCGGCCGGCAGCAGATTGCGGACGCGGCGCGGCACGAGGGCGCCGAGCGGGATCTCGAACGGCACCGAGCCGACGTCGATGCAGTTGTCGCCTCCGGTGGAGGGGGGCAGGTCGATGCGGTAGCTACCGACTCCGACCGCGTCCCGGTGGCGTGTCCCGCCGTGCGGACCGACGAGGTCGATCGCCACATCGTGCTCGGTGACGGAGGTGACGGCCTTGATCCGGCGGGACTCGCGTACGTACGGAGCCTTGGCGAGGCCGTCGTCGGTACCGGTGATGTCGGGGCGGATCCGCAGTCCGGGGAAGCCGGTGCCGCCGTCCCGACGCGGAGCCTCGGTCTGCAGCCAGTACAGGAGCGAGAGCGACAACTGCCGCGCCTCGGCGACCGCTTGGATGGATACCTCTTCACCGGCGCCGGCGAGTGGCTTGAGCCAGTAGTCGTTGAGCGGCCAGTTGACGAGCGTGACGTCGGAGTCGAAGGCGCCGGGGCGGTGCATCCCGCGGGCGAGGATGCGGCGGAAACCCCACAGTTCCTTGTCACCCGCGTCCGCGCTCTGGTCGGCGCCGACGGCGAGCGGGTCGATGTCCGGGTTGGGGACGAAGGTGCGCGGTACCGATTCCAGGGAGCGGGGGCATCGTTGTCTGCCTCCGCCGTCACGGCCCGGTGCTCGGTGAGCAGCGTGAGCCGGCCCGCCGCCCGGTGCGGCGCGAGCATCGCCTCCAGCACAGTGAGCGCGACGCGTGGTTCATGGCAGAGCTTGCTGACCCGGCCGGCGCCCGGGTTGAGGTCGGTGAGGGCGAGCGCTTCGGATCGCATCGGGTACCACTGGCGGTAGTACGCCCGGATGCCTTCGCGCAGTCGGCGGTACGAGGCGGTGGTGCCGAACTGCTCCACCCACGGGTGCTCGTCCGGCGGGACGGCCTGGGAAGTGAGCTGGCCGCCGATCCAGTCGGTCTCCTCGGTGAGGACGACGGTGCGTCCGGCGAGCGCGGCGGCGACGCCGCCGAGTCCGGCGCCCACGACGAGGATGTCCGGTTCGGGTATCACAGGTCTCCTTGTGCTGTACGTACAGGTGGTGCGGTCCGTCGGATTTGGTGGGCCGAGGGCGGTGGTCCGGCGGTTGCGCCGGGCCGGAACGCGCAGGCCACCAGGGGTTCGGTGGCGTCCTCCCCCGCGACCAGCGCGGCGAGCATCCGTACGGCCGCCGCGCCGAGTTGGGTATGGGGGATGTCGAAGCCGGTGGGTTCGGGGCCGTCCGCGAGGTCGGCGGGCGGGCTGCCGAGGAGCGCCAGCGAGGCGTCGCGCGGGCAGTCGATCCCTGCTTCGGTGACGGCGCGGCGCAGGGCGCGCCAGGCAGCTCCGGTGTCGGTCTCCTCGGCGACAAGCGCGGTGACGCCCTCGGCGAGCCAGCCCCGCAGCCGTTCGGGGGTGAGGTCTCGTTCCGGGTCGGCGGAACGGAAGACCGTCTCGGGGCCGCCGGGGAGCCCGGCCGCCTCCAGCCCCTTGAGGAAGCCGTGTTCACGGTCGGTGGAGGCGTGTGCCTCGTCGTCCTCGCAGATCAGCAGCATCCGCCGGTGCCCCAGCGCGGCAAGGCGGGCGACGACCTCGCGGCCGGCGCTCACGTAATCGGCGCCGACCCAGGCCAGGCCCTCCAGTTCGTCCCGGCGGCCGAGATGGACCACCGGGAAGCCGTCGGCGACCAGCCGCCGCAGCTCCTGGGCAGGCGCGTGCCGGCCCAGGAACAGACAGCCGTCGGCGAGGCGGACCCGGCTCAGCGCGTCGGGCCCGGTGGCCCCCGCGCCGCCGGTGCTCGAACCGGTGAACAGCACCAGGTCGTAACCGCATTCCGCGGCCTCGCGCTCCACGCCCACCAGGAACGGGTAGTACGAGTGCTGCACATCGGTCGGGAACGTCGCGGTGAAGCTGAAGACGCCCAGCAGGTTGCTGCGCGCCGCCGCGAGTCTGCGGGCCGCCGGATCGGGGACATATCCGAGGCTGCGGGCCGCCTCCAGAACCTTCTGCCGGGTCTCCTCCGAGTCGGACACAACTTCTTCCCGACGCAAGGGCACGCTCGTCCGCGCGCCGCTCGCACCCGTACGGTGTGATCGACCATCCCCACGGTGATCACTCACCCCTGCGAAGAAGGCGGTTCCGCATGTCCCTGTTCGATCTGCCCCTCGCCGAACTGCGCGGCTATCGCAGCCGATCGGTGGAGCCGGAGGACTTCGACGCGTTCTGGTCCGAGACACTCGACGAGGCCAGGTCCCACGACCTCGGCGCCCGGTTCGAGCTGCGTACGGGCACGGGGCTGACGACCGTCGACGTGTACGACGTGACGTTCGCGGGCTTCGGCGGTCACCCGGTCAAGGGCTGGTTCGTTCTCCCGGCGGGCAGCACCGAACCGCTGCCGGTGGTCGTGGAGTTCATCGGCTACGGCGGCGGGCGGGGCCTGGCCCACACCCATCTGCTCTGGGCGTCGGCCGGTTTCGCCCACTTCGTGATGGACACCCGGGGCCAGGGCAGCGGCTGGCTCGTCGGCGACACCCCCGACCCGGTGGGCAGCGCGCCCTCGTACCCCGGTTTCATGACCCGGGGCATCGAGGACCCGCACGCGTTCTACTACCGGCGCGTGTTCACCGACGCGGTACGTGCGGTGGAGGCGGCGCGCTCGCATCCGCTGACCGATGCGGCGCGCACCGCGGCCGTCGGTGAGAGTCAGGGCGGCGGCATCACGCTCGCCGTCGGCGGGCTGATATCCGACCTCACGGCGATCGCGCCGGACGTCCCGTTCCTGTGCGACTTCCCCCGCGCGCTCACCGTCACCGACCGCAACCCGTACCGCGAGGTGGGCAGCTACCTCAAGACGCACCGGGGCCGGGCCGAACAGGCGAGGGCCACCCTGTCCTACTTCGACGGGGTGCACTTCGCCGCACGCGGGCGTGCACCGGCGCTGTTCTCGACGGCTCTGGAGGACATGACCTGCCCGCCCTCGACCGTCTTCGCCGCCTTCAACGCGTACGCCCACCAGGACAAGGCCATCGAGGTGTACGACTTCAACGATCACGAGGGCGGTGGGCCGTTCCAGGAGGCCGCGCAGCTGGGCTGGCTGCCCGGGAAGCTGACGGCGTGATTCCGAAGAGCCGCCCCGGTGCAGCGCCGCGTTGATTCGTCGAGGGGTCGGTGAGCCAGGCGAGTTGCGGTGCCAGGGGGTCTGTTGTGGCCGTAGCCGCTCGGCGCACACGCAGATGGCGCCGCGTCGGCTCCGCAGGACGCTTCGGCACGCAGACCGCTTCGGCACGCAGACCGCGTTGCCTCCGCAACCGGGGAGGTCCGGCAGGTACTACGGGCCAGGATCGTGCTGGGCGCGGCGGACGGACCGGCGAACGGCCCGGTCACTGTTGCCTGCGCCACCAGCGTGAACACGGTGCGCACATGGCGTGGCCGCTTCGCGCCCCTCGGGCTGCCCGGGCTCGACGCCGACATACCGCGCTCGCAGGCCAACCCCCGATCAGCCGACCGTCACCAAAGTCATGACCGAGTGCACCTCTGCGAGCCGGTCTGGAACTTCCACGCGATCGCGTCGATCACCTGCCGGTGATCCCGCCATCGCCCGACCCGCTTCGGCGTGCGGTCCGGGAGTAACGGCTCGATCCGCGCCCACTGCGCGTCAGTCAACGGCACACCCGGACCAACGACCGGCTGATCAAACGAAACTGCCTAGGCGTCCGGGCCACCGCCATCGCGCCGGCACGCTTTCGTGTCCCCCGCACGGCCCTCCCTCCCCGGGGCCAACGGCGCCCATGTCGGAGTCCGGGAACGGGCCTGCGTTAATCGCTGGTGTGCGGCCCGGTGGCCCTTGTAGGTTGGCATCGCGACCGCGCCTCCGATGCGCTCGGCTGCGGCTACTTCCTTCTGACAACCAAGTGACGCCGCCGCCCCCTTTGATCTCAGCAGGCGCGGGCGTCTTCGCCCCGTCGGACCTTTTGGCCGGGGCCCGTCCAATCCTTTGAATCCGGGGGGATTCGCTGCCTCGTCACACCCTGCGCGTCTCCAAGATATGGCCCGAGATGCTCGTGGCCCCGCACGTCTCGGCGGCCGCCCGCTCCCTGCCCCCACCACGGCTCCATCACGGGCCCGCCAGGCCGGACTTCCGCACCTATGAGGGCGGCCCGGCCTTCGTCCGGGAGCCCCGCGAGGAGCTCTTCCTCCTCGCGGTCGGCAACTTCGTCTCCCAGCGGACCTTTTACGAGAGCGGTGAGGAGCGGGACGACCGGTACGCCCGTCTCGTCGGTGAACTCGCTGTCCAGGACCCCGTGTGGACGGCCGGCCTGCTGCGCTGGCTTCGCAGCGAGGGCAACATGCGCAAGGCGTCCCTGGTGGGCGCCGCCGCGTACGTGCGGGCCCGACTCGAGGCCGGGGCGTCCGGAGGCCCGTCCAACCGGTCCGTGATCGACTCGGTGCTCCAGCGCGCCGACGAGCCCGGCGAGCTGCTCGCCCACTGGATCTCGGTGTACGGGCGGAACGTGCCGCAGCCGTCACCGACGAGCAGGCCGCCCCCTACGGCCCCGGCGGGCCGACCGAACCGGTCCCGGCCGACATTCCCGTCTACACGTGGAACCTTGCGGGGTACCGGCCCGCCCACGGCCCCACGGGCCCCCACCGGCACACCTTCGGCGGCCTCACGGACGCCGCGTTCCGGATGGTCGGCCTCATCGAGGCCGGCCGCGAGGCCGCTTGGCCATGGACCGCTGAGCTGGCCTGATCCGAAAGACACGGCCTTGGAGACCACTGAAGCTCTCGAAATCGCGCCCGACTTGCGATGGTTTAACCCGATTTGCAATTAATGGCAATCCGGCATGAGTCGGGCGGCCCGAGCAAGATCTTCAGGAGTCTTCCAGCCGCGCGGGATGAGGTTCTTGGACTCCAAGTAAGTGCGTGCCACGCCCTCGGGCAGCCGTCGCCAGCTGTCGACCTGCTCGTCGAGCTGGGCCAGGTCGGCGGTCGTCAGAACGGTGTTGAGCTTGCCCAGCGCCTTGCGTACGCCTTCGCTGCCCGCCCGGGACCGGTTGACGACGGGGACGAGGTAGTCGGCGTTCTGCAGGTGCTTGTCGTCGGCGAGCAGGACGAGGCCGAAGTCGTCGAGGGTGGCGTCGGTGGTGGTGGTCAGGACCATCTGGTCCTGACCGTTCTGGACGGCCTGTTTGGCCTGGGTGGTGCCGACACCCTTGGGGTCCACGGCCGTGATGCGAATGCCGTACGTCTTCTTCAGCCCGGGTGCGCAGTAGGGGCGTTGTACGCATTCGTCGCCGGCGGCCAGACGCACTGGCAGTCCTGATCCGCCGAGGTCACTGAGGGTCTTCAGGTGGTGTTTCGCCGCGAACGGGGCGGCGACCGCAAAGGCGTTCTGGTCGACGGCACGCCCGGGGTCGAGGACGGTGAGGCCACGGGGTGCGGCGAGGGCGCGCAGGGCCTTCATCGTGGCGGCGAGGTCGGGCGAGCCGACGGGGGCTGCGTCGGCACCGTTCTTCTTGGCGTTCAGCCAGTCCGCGAAGGTGGCCGCGTACTCCGGTACGACGTCGATCTGGCCGCTCTCCAGCGCCGGTTCGTAGATCTCACGGTTGGTGACGGAGATGATCTTCGTGGAGTAGCCGGCCCGGTCGAGCAGCAGCGCGTACATCTGGGCGAGCAGGTCGCTCTCGGTGAAGCCGGCGGAGCCGATGGTGAGGTGTTTGCTGTCGCCCGGCGGTGCGGTGATCTCGCCCTGGTTCTCCAGAGAGGGCCCGGTGGTGCAGGCGCTCGTCGACAGCAGGAGCGCGAGGAGCACGGGGAGGGCACTTCGCCGCCTCATCCGGATTCCTCGCCCCGGAACCGGTCGGGGGCGAGCCGTTGTGCCACCTCGAAGAGCCCTTCGACGATCAGGGCGAAGACGGCTACGAGCACCGCCCCGGCGACCACCTGCGCGGTGGAGGCGAGGTTGAAGCCCGCGGTGATGATGCGGCCGAGTCCCCCGCCGCCCGCCAGCGCCGCGAGGGTGGCGGTGGCGACGAGCTGGACGGCGGCGATCCGTACCCCGGTGAGAATCAGGGGCAGGGCGAGCGGCACCTCCACGCCCAGCATCAGCTGTCTGCCCGTCATACCCATTCCGGTGGCCGCCCGTACGACGTCGCGGTCGACCTCGCGCATGCCGACGTAGGCGTTGGTGAGCAGCGGCGGTACGGCAAAGAGGACCAGGGCGATGATGGTCGGCCACTCGCCGTGCCCGCCGATCGGGGTGAGGAGCAGCAGCACCAGCACGGCGAAGGTGGGGACGGCCCGGCCGATGTTGGAGATGTTGACGGCGAGCGCGCCGCCCTTGCCGAGATGACCGAGGACCAGGGCGATGGGCAGCGCGATCAGACAGCTGATCAGCAGGCAGACGACGGTGAGGAACAGATGCTGGCCGAGACGGTTCCAGATGCCGCCGTCGCCGGACCAGTGCGCCGGGGTCGTGAGCCAGGACCAGGCGGCGGCGAGGGTGTTCACGACCGCCTCCGGGTCCACGGGGTCAGGATTCGTTGCGCGAGAAGAAGCAGCACGTCGGCGGCGACGGCGATGACGACGCAGAGGACGGAGGCGGTGAGCACCTGGGCCTTGAAGTACGTGTTCATCCCGGAGTAGATGAGGTTGCCGAGTCCGCCGTAGCCGACGATCGCACCGACCGTGACCAGGGAGACCGCGGAGACGGTCGCGATACGCAGTCCGGCCATGGCGGCGGGCAGGGCCAGGGGAAGCTCCACGGCGACGAGCAGACGCACGGGGCCGTAACCCATGCCACGTGCGGCCTGCCTGGTCTCCGCGGGCACGGCGCGCAGTCCGGCGAGGATGTTCCTTACGAGGAGGGTGAGCGAGTACAGGACGAGTCCGGCGACGACGAGCGAGGCGGAGAGTCCGTACACCGGCAGCAGCAGAGAGAACATGGCGAGCGACGGCACGGTGTAGAGGATGGTCGTCACACCGAGGACCGGACCGGCCGCCCAGCGCCGGCGCCGCGCCGCGAGGGCGAGCGGAACGGCGAGGACCAGTCCGAGGAGTACAGAGGCCGTGGTGAGCTGCAGGTGCTGGACGACGGCGTCCCAGAGAATCTCGCGACGGCTGGTCAGGTAGGCACCGCAGAGCCACTCATTGCGCGCGAGGCAGTCGTCGGGAGGCGCGGTCACCCGTCCATTGGAGCGCGGGAAGGCGGGCGGACGCGCGTCCTGATCGACTGTCCGGGGGCCATGTGGGGGCGTACCCGTGTGACGCGGACGGTCGGGGAGGTGGCGGCGCCGCCGGGCCGTGCGGCGCGTCGGCCTATTCGGACGCCGTTGCCACGTCCGCGGGACGTTCGACCTTCTTCACCGTGATGTCGTCCGGTCCGAGCTGCCGTCCGTCGGCCGAGTGGACCTCCAGCGCCCGGGGCGGACGGCCGTGCCGCAGGTCGACCATCTCCGAGTGCGGTTCGCCGGGACCGAAGAAGTGGCCCTCGCCCCACTGCCGCAGCGCCACGATGACCGGGAAGAGATCCCTGCCCTTGGGTGTCAGCACGTATTCGTGGTACGCGCTGCCGTCGGCCGCCGGAACCAGGTCGAGGATGCCGCCCGCGACGAGAGCGCGCAGGCGCGACGCGAGGATGTTCTTCGCCACGCCCAGGCTGCGCTGGAACTCCCCGAAGCGGCGACTGCCGTCGAACGCGTCGCGGACGATCAGGAGCGACCACCAGTCGCCGATCGCGTCGACCGAACGAGCCACCGGGCAGTCGCTCTCGTTGAAGCGTGTCCGCTTGACCATCCCGTCCTCCCTCACACCATCGGTTGCAACATGCTACCAGGTGCGGCTACGGTCAACCTGGTAGCAACATGCAACCAATGCGATCGAGGGATGCCACGTGACCGGCAGCGAGAGAACGATGAGATCCGAGAACGCGAACGCGGCGACACCGGCTCGCGCCCTGTCCGGACGCACGACACTGCTGTTCGCGGTCGCGTCCGGCGTGGCGGTGGCCAATGTCTACTTCGCGCAACCCCTGCTCGTCACCCTGAGCCAGGACTTCCGGATCAGTGCGGCGACCGTCGGTATCGTCGTCACCCTCACCCAGATCGGGTACGGCCTCGGGCTGTTCCTGCTCGTGCCCCTCGGCGATCTGGTCGACCGGCGGCGCCTCGTCGTGACCCAGCTGGTACTGCTGGCAACGGCACTCATCGCAACCGGGACCGCGGCCACCGCACCGATCCTGCTGACCGCCCTGGCCGCGGTGGGCTTTCTCGCCGTGGTGACGCAGACCCTCGTGGCGTTCGCCGCGTCGCTGTCCGCCCCGGACCGACGCGGCCGCGCGGTCGGCCTGGTCACGAGCGGAATCGTCATCGGAATCCTGCTGGCCCGCACGGTCTCCGGTGCACTGGCCGACCTGGCGGGCTGGCGATCGGTCTACCTCACATCGGCGGCACTGACCCTTGCGCTCACCCTGTCCCTGCATCGCGTGCTGCCACGACGCGCCGCACCACCCGCCCCCATGCGATACATGCAGCTGCTGCGTTCAACACTCGTCCTGTTCGCCGAGGAACGCGTACTCCGTGTCCGGGCTCTGCTCGCCCTGCTGATCTTCGCCGCGTTCAGCACCCTGTGGAGCTGCGTCGCGCTGCCGCTGAGCGAACCCCCGCTGTCGCTGTCGCACACCGCGATCGGAGCATTCGGGCTCGCGGGGGCGGCGGGAGCGCTCGCGGCCGCTCCGGCCGGGCGCCTGCACGACCGCGGCCTCGCCGGGTGGACAACCGGCGTGGCACTGGCCCTGCTCACCGTGTCGTGGCTCCCCCTCTCCCTCACCCGGCAGTCGCTCTTGGCACTGGCGATCGGCGCGATCGTCCTCGACCTCGCCGTGCAGGCCGTCCATGTCACCAGCCAGAGCCTGATCTATGCGGTCCGTCCCGACGCGGGCAGCCGTCTGATCGGCGGTTACATGGTCTTCTACTCGGTCGGCAGCGCTGCGGGCGCCCTCGCCTCGACGACCGTCTACGCGATGGCCGGATGGGGTGCGGTGTGCGTTCTCGGCGCCGCGATCAGCACACTCGCGCTCGTCGTGTGGGCGGCGACCCGCGATGACACGCCTGCGGCAGGCACGACCGGAGCGCCGAGCGCATCCGCCTGATGACCGGGGGCCGGACTTGCTGCGTATGGGGGGCATCCGCGCGCCTACCGCCCGGTACGGCCGCACATGACGGTAGACCGGGATTCACACCCCTTCCCCGTATACATACCGAGGAGCCCCCGCATGTCGTCGCCCGGCCGCACCGATGACACCTACCGCTTCGACGATCTGCGCGCGCTCTACCTCAACTGCACGCTCAAACGCTCCCCGGAGACCAGCAATACGCAGGGGCTGATCGACCACAGCCGCGCGATCATGGAGGAGCACGGCGTCACCACCGAGGTGGTCCGGGCCGTCGACCACGACATCGCGACCGGCGTCTGGCCGGACATGAGGGAGCACGGCTGGCAGACGGACGCCTGGCCGGAGCTGTACGAGAAGGTGATGGCCGCCGACATCCTGGTGCTGTGCGGGCCGATCTGGCTGGGGGACAACAGCTCGGTCATGAAACGGGTCGTCGAGCGCCTCTACGCCTGTTCCAGCATCCTCAACGACAAGGACCAGTACGCGTATTACGGCCGGGTGGGCGGCTGCTTGATCACCGGGAACGAGGACGGGGTCAAGCACTGCGCAATGAACCTGCTCTACAGCCTCCAGCACCTCGGCTACACGATCCCTCCGCAGGCCGATGCGGGCTGGATCGGGGAGGCGGGGCCCGGCCCGTCGTATCTGGACCCGGGGTCGGGCGGTCCGGAGAACGACTTCACCAACCGCAACACCTCTTTCATGGCCTGGAACCTGATGCATCTCGCCACGATGCTGAGGCGTGCGAACGGCATCCCGGCCCACGGCAACCAGCGCTCCGAGTGGGATGCGGGCTGCCGCTCGGACTATCCCAACCCGGAGCACCGCTGACCGCGCCCCCCGGTTGACGAGGCCGCGTCCGGCGGAGGAGCGGCGGGCGTACGGCCCGCGCCTCCCCCGGGCAGGTCAGTGCTGTTCGGCTGCCGGCTCCAGGACGAAGACCGGAATCTGCCGGTCGGTCTTGAGCTGGTAGTCGGCGTAGTCGGGGAACGCCTCGACCGCGCGCCGCCACCACACCGCCTTCTCCTCGCCGGTGACCTCACGGGCGTTCATGTCCTGTCGGACCGGGCCGTCCTGCAGCTCCACGCGGGGGTCGGCCACGATGTTGTGGTACCAGACGGGATGCTTGGGCGCGCCACCCTGCGAGGCGACCACGGCGTACGTGCCGTTGTGCTCGACCCGCATGAGCGGGGTCTTGCGGATCCTGCCGCTCTTGGCCCCGCGGGTGGTCACGATGATGACCGGCAGGCCCCGCATCGTGGTTCCCTCCGTCCCCCCGGAGCTCTCGAACAGCTCGACCTGATCGCGGACCCACTGCGCGGGGCTCGGCTCGTACTCACCCTTGAGAGGCATGGCATCTGTCCCATCGTCGACATTCGGTTACGCAGACACACGGACATGCGGGCACGGGTGCGTCCCGCTGCTCCGGGAACTCTTTCATCATTCCGCCCACCCCGGGCCGGGCGGATCCGCGTGTCATGGCGGCAGTCGGGCCGGTGTCAGGGGTGCGGCAGGTTCAGCCGCAGTTGCAGCATCGCTTCGAATCTCGCCTCCGGGTCGTTGAGATCGATGCCCGCCACCACGGCCAGCCGCTTGAGCCGGTAGCGGAAGGTGTTGGGGTGGATGTGTACAGCGGCAGCTGCGGCGGCCACATCGCCGAAGGTACTCAGCCAGGCCCCCAGAGTGTCCGTGAGGGCGGTGTTGTGCTGGGCGTCGTAGGCGCGCAGCCGGATGACCGGTCCGTCGGGGAGATCGTCCTCGGCGGCGATCCGGTCCGTCAGCTCCTCCAGCAGCGAGGCGGCGTAGACGTCCGACAGCCTTGCGGCCCGTCGCTGCGAGCGGCCGGAGCCGAGAACGCGCAGCGCCCGGTCCGCGTCGGCGCGGGAGCGGCGCAGTTCGGCCGGGCGGGCGGCGAGCCGGCCGATGCCGATGACGGCGGGGACACGGTTGCTTATGCGGCCGAGGAACGCCTCGGCCACCCGTAGCGCGTGCTCGTCCGAACTCGTGGGCAGCACCGCGTAGGTGATGCCCCCGAGTGAGGCCGCGGCCGTACGGGGGTGGATCGCGGCCAGGTGCAGGGCGAGGGCCTCGGCGATGCGGTGGCCCGCGGCCACCCGGTCGGGCGCCGACGGCTCGCCGGTCACCGCGAGCGCCAGTACGCAGGCGGGCTGCGCGGACAGGCCCAGTCGTACGGCGGCCTGCGGTGCGTGCGTGCCGCCCTGCAGGACCGTGGCGAGCAGATCCGCGCGCAGTCGGCGTTCGACGTCCTCGCCCGTACGGTGGCGCAGCAGATGCAGGGCGGCCACCTTCGCCGCCTCCTGCAGGGCCTGCGTACGGTCCTCGCTCAGCGGCCCGTCGACCACGACCCAGATCGACCCGAGGATCTCGCCGCCTGCGCGGACGGCGATCGCGACGCGGGGCTTGTCGGAGATGCCGGCCACATAAACGGGTTCTTCCTTGCGGTAGAGGGCCTGGAAGGCGCCGAGTTGCTCCAGGGCGCGCAGCTTCTCGGCGGGAACCTGGCGGTCGAGGATGGTCGCGATCCTGGCGTCGTCGCCCTCGTCCTGCCGGCTGGAGAAGGCGAGCACCCGACCGCCGCGGTCCTCGACGGTGACCGGGCCGTCCAGCAGGCCGGCCGTCGCGTTGGCCAGCGCGAACAGGTCGCCGGCGAGCGGCTCGGCGCCGTCGGCCTCGTCGGGGCCGCCCACCGTCCCCAGTTCGTCGACCGCGAGCAGCGACCGCAGCAGCGCGGCCACCTGGGCCCAGGACGCGCCGGGGGTCAGGCCGAGCACGGTCAGGCCGGTGCGCGCGGCCGCCTCGGCCACCGGCCCGTCCACCGGAACCGGGGACCGGACGATCACGGCCGCCGCGCCGAGCCCGGCGGCCCGGTCGACCAGAGCGGCGACCGGCTCGGCGCCGTACACGCCGACGCCGAGCACCACCGCGCCGGGCAGCCTGGCCGGTTCGTCCAGCGGGTCCTGGATGAGCACTCCGCTGACGGTGCGGGCCGGGTCGGCCTGCCCGGCCACCACCTCGATCAACGTCGATCCCAGATCGTTGAGGATCCGGCCGAGCACGGCCCGCGGCTGCTCCGTCATCATCACAAGGTAGTTGATCGGAGTTCGTCGACGGCGAGTGCTGCCACCTGCCCGATCACCCGGTCCGCCCGGGAGTTGTGCAGGTCCGGCCGGTCGGACCGGGTGAAGACTGCCACCGCCCAGCGCCCGCCGTCGCGGTCCTCGATCACCCCGGCCTCGTTGCGCCAGCCCGGCAGCGTCCCGGTCTTGCCGGCGACTCGGTAGCTGTCGTCGAAGCCGGACCACAGTCGGTGCGGCCAGATCTGCTGGGACATCACGGCCCGTACCTCGGCGCAGGCTTCGGCGGGACCGGCCTCGTCGCGCCAGATCCGGACCAGCAGTTCCGCGATGTCGCGGGCCGTTCCCCGGGTGGTGCGTTCGGGGACGCACACCGACAGCTCCAGAAGCTTCTTTGGCCCCTGCGCGGCGAGTGCCGCCATCCTCGCGTGCGCCTCGACCTCAGTGGTCACGCCGAGGTCGGCGAAGAGCGAGCCGGTCAGCTCCAGACAGCCGCCGATCAAGTGGGTCCGACGCAGGCCCAGTTCGGCAAGCAGTCCATTGACGGTGTCGAGACCGACCCGGGCCAGCACCACATCGGTGGCTGCGTTGTCGCTCATCGTCAGCATCATGTGGACCAGGTCGCGCAGGCTCATCTCGACCGGGTCGGCGCAGCCGGAGGTGCCGATGCCGCCGTCGCGGTAGTGCGGGTCCACCGAGTGGCGCTCGGTCCGCTCCAGCCGTCCTGCGGCGGCCTCGCGTGCGTAGGCGAGTGCGATCGGGATCTTGAACACGGAGGCGAGGCAGACCGGTTCGTCCGCCGCGACGCCGATCGTGTGGTCGCCGTCGACCTCTCGGGCGAAGAAGTACCCCTGGACCTCGGCGTCGTCGAACGCCGTCCGGATCCTGCTCTCGACGGTGCCTGACACAGTTGCGGTCATCGGCTGATCCATTCGGTCGATTCGGTCACTTCGGCCAGCTGCTCGGGGATCGGGGAGAGTCCGAGCCCCGGTGCGCGGGGCACGTCGAGATGGCCGTCCTTCAGCACGAACGGTTCGGTGATGTCGGTCCGGTAGTACCGGTCGGATGCGGAGGTGTCGCCGGGCAGGGTGAAGCCCGGCAGGGCGGCGAGGGCGACATTGGCGGCCCGGCCGAGGCCTGTCTCCAGCATTCCGCCGCACCAGACCGGGACGCTGTGCGCGGCGCACACGTCGTGGATGCGCCGGGCCTCCAGATAGCCGCCGACCCGCCCCGGCTTGATGTTGACGACCGAACAGGCACCCATGGCGATCGCGTCGGCCGCCGAGCGGGCGGAGACGATGGATTCGTCCAGACAGATGGGGGTGCGCACCCGCTCGGCCAGTGCCGCGTGGCCCCGGATGTCCTCCTCGTCCAGGGGCTGTTCGATCAGCAGCAGCCCGTACGGGTCGAGCCGGGCCAACTGTGCGGCGTCGGCGAGGGTGTACGCGGTGTTGGCGTCCACCTGGAGCAGTACGCCGTCGCCGAAGCGCTCCCGGACCGCACGCACCGGTTCCACGTCCCAGCCGGGTTCGATCTTCAGCTTGATCCGCAGATAGCCCTCGGCGAGATAGCCGTCGACGGCGTCGAGCAGTGCGGGGATCGAGTCCATGATGCCGACCGACACCCCGGCCGGCACCCGCTCGGCCGTCGCCCCCAGCCACTGCCCCATCGACAGTTCATGGGCGCGCAGCCAGGCGTCCAGCACCGCGGTCTCCAGTGCGGCCTTGGCCATCCGGTGCCCCTTGAACGCGGCCACTGCCGGGGCGACCGCCCAGGGGTCGAGCGCCGGGAGGGCGGCGAGCGCGGGCACGAGATGGCTGCGCAGCACGTCCGCCGCGGCCGCGGTGTACTCCGAGGAGTACAGCGGATCGGCCATGGTGACGCATTCGCCATAGCCCTCATGGTGCTCGGTCTCGACCCTGACCAGCAGGATCTCCCGGGTGGTCAGGGTGGCGAACGAGGTTCGGAAGGGTGCGACCAGCGGCATCGCGATCCGGCGCAGTTCCACACCGACGAGCTTCATGCCTGCTTCTCCTGACGTTTGTCGATCACATACCAGCCGTCCCGGGTGAATCCGGTGACGGTGTGTCCCTCGGCCATCAGGCCGCCGAGCACCTCGCGCAGCGCGTACCGCCATTCGCGGGCCAGGGGCGGGTCGGTGCGGCGCAGTGTCTCGATCTCCGTGGGGATCCGGACGAGGACGGTGTCGCCGTCCCGGCGCCCGACGGCGGGGCCCCCGTCGGGCTTGGCGTCCAGACCGACCACGGCGTGTGCACCCGCTTCGTCGACCGTGACGATGTGAGGTGTGCCCGCGGCGGATCCGACGGCATGACGGCCGGTCAGCTCCCAGCGGACCATCAGCCGGTCCGTCTCGGTCCCGGCATTGACCTCGTCCTGCATCGCGCCGTAGAAGTCGGCCAGGTACTCGCTCGGCGCCGCCCCCAGTTTGGCCAGGTTGAAGTAGGCGTTGCGGCTGATCAGCGGGTCGAAGGTCCAGGTGACCGCGGTGATGCCACGGGCCAGGGCCCAGGCCCGCTGATGGAGTTTGACTACGAAGCCGACATTGCGGCCCCGGACGCTGTCGTCGACCCCGGCGATGTGCGAGTGCAGTCCGGCGGTGGCCAGGAAGCCCAGGCAGAATCCGACCATCCGGCCGTCCTGGTGGACACCGACGACGTAGCTGCCCGAGTGGGCGAAGACCCGCAACAGCTCCGGGGTGATCAGCGGGTTGCCGGGAACGGGCCGCCAGACCCGGTCCAGCACCTTGCAGGCCGCCAGCATCTCGTCCAGCCCGTGCAACTCCGTGACGGTCACGCCGGCACGGAGCGCGGCCAGATCCGCGGCGGCTGCCGCGGCAGCCGCCTCCGTACCGTTCACGGTGTCACCCGGCCGGGTACGGACAGCGGCTCGCGTACGAGCGAGGCCACCAGCGAGGCCACCAGTGCCGCGCGGCGGGGCAGTTCGACGACGACCACATGCTCGTCGTCCGCGTGCGCCCCGCCGCCCACGGCCCCGAGCCCGTCCAGAGTGGGCGTGCCCGCTCCGGCGGTGAGGTTGCCGTCGGATCCGCCGCCGACCGCGACGCCGCGCAGCGGGCCGAAGCCCAGCTCCGCGTAGCGGCTTCGGGCGAGTTCGAACAGCTCCGCCGACGCGCTCGCCTGCAGCGGCGGCCGGTCCGGGCCTCCGGCGAGCTCGATCGAGGCGCCCGCGAGCACCGGCGCGAGACCCTGCATGGCACGGTCCACCCGGGCCTGCTCGGCGACCGTCTCCACCCGTACGTCGACCAGCAGCCGGGCCGCATCGGGCACCGTGTTGCGGGTGGTGCCGGAGGAGGCCACGGTCGGCGTCACCGTGGTGCCGGCCACCGGATCGGCGAGTGCGGACAACGCGAGCACCTGGTGGGCCAGTTCGGTGGTCGTATTGACCCCGCGCTGCGGTTCGAGTCCGGCGTGCGCCGCGCGTCCGGTGATGTTCAGTTCGTACCCGGACACACCCTTGCGCGCGGTTTTCAGGGCGCCGGCCTCGCTCGCCTCCAGGACGAGTACGGCCCCGGTTCGGCAAGCCTCGGCCTCGATCAGGGTGCGCGAGGTCGGGGAGCCGATCTCCTCGTCGCCCGTGAGCAGGACCGACACCCCGTCCAGGTCGTCGAGCACCGACAGAGCGTGGAACAGCTGCACCACGCCGGCCTTCATGTCGAAGCAGCCGGGTCCTGTCAGCCGTCCCCCGGCCACCTCGAAGGGGTGCCCGGCCAACGAGCCCACCGGCCACACCGTGTCGAAGTGGCCGAGCAGCAGCACCCGGTCGCCGGAGCCGAAGCGCCAGCGCAGAGCGGGCCGTCCCGAGCCGTCGAGCCACTCGGGCGCCGCGCCGGTCAGCCGGGTGCCGAGCCCGGCGACGACCCGGGCGCAGTCGGCGACGGCTGCCAGGTCCTCGCTGGGTGACTCGGTGCGGACCAGCTCCTCGATGTCGGCCAGCAGGCCCGGCAGCCCCGCCTCCAGGGCGGTGGCGATTGCGGTCACGTCAGCCCACCTTGGGGGTGGCGCGGCCACCGTGGTGAATGTAGGGCGTGCCGTCGGCGAGTGTGTAGAACACGACGGGGACCCAGAGCTTCATCCCCGACCGCTGCACCACGAAGAGCCCCGGCTCGACCGGGTGCAGCTCGTACTCCTGCTCCGTGTCGGGGGTCACTTCGGCCAGCGGTCCGGTGATCCGGTTGAGCATCACCAGGCCGCCGTCCCGCTCCACGATCTCGACCCGGCTGGAGAGCCGCTCGTACACACCGACGTAGTCGGCGGGGTCCACCGCAACCGGCTCCGTGGCCGGCTGGATGCCGGTGCGCATCGTCATACCGGCCAGCTCCTGGACGATCTCCGAGAACACGTCCCGGTAGAGGCTCATGGTGTCGCCGCCATTGGTGAGCAGGCAGATCGCCAGGTCGGCCTCGGGCAGCACCCGCAGGAACGCGCTCTGCCCGATCGTGCCGCCGTCGTGTCCGTACACCCGCTGTCCGTCCCAGGTGTCGAGGAACCAGCCCAGCCCCCAGGCGTTTCCCAGGATGTACGGGTCAGGTAGCTCGACCTGCGGGGTCTGCATGGCGGTGACACCCTCGGCCGAGAGGACCTTGGTGCCTTCCTCGGTGACGCCGTTGTCGAGGTGCAGCCGGGCGAACTGCAGTACCTCGCGCGGCGTCGAGCAGATCAGTCCGGCCGGTCCGGCCGAACGCATCAGCCCCCACAGCGGGGCCTGCACCGGCGGATCCCCCAGATGTCCGATGGCGGCGCGGAAGCGCAGCGCCTCCTCCGGCAGGGTCACGGTGTGCGTCAGACCGAGCGGACGGAACAGACGGTCCCGCATCAGCTCGTCCCACTGGACGCCGGTGACGACTTCCAGCACCCTGCCGAGCAGCGTGAAGCCCGCGTTGCAGTACGACATCGTGGCGCCGAGCGGGTGGTTGGGAGTGCCGTCGCCCAGCAGCGCGGCGAACTTCTCCAGGCAGTCGTCACCCCGGCCGGTGTCGGTGAAGAGGTCGCCGTCGATGCCACTGGTGTGGTCCAGGAGGTGTCGGAGCGTCACGCCACGGGTCAGCTCCTCGTTCGCGAGCCGCAGTTCGGGAAGTACGGAGACGATGGGCGCATCCAGTTCGAGCAGGCCCTCGTCGACCAGGGCCATGGCCACCGTGGTGGTCCACACCTTGGAGATCGAGCCGATCTGGAACAGGGTGTCGGTGGTCGTCTCGATCCCGGCGTCGGTGTTGGCCAGGCCTACGGCCGCCTCGGCGATCAGTTCGCCGCGGTGCAGGATGCCGAGACTGGCACCGGGGACGGAGTGACGGGCGGCCAGTTCGGTGAGGCGGGCGGTCCAGCGGGCGGACAGGTCGGTGGTGTCGGTCATGTTCGGCTCCAATTCCGTTTCGTTCAGCGGTTCCAGGGTGTTCAGCGGGTTCAGCGGTCGGTGTGCGTCGTGACCCATTCGATCAGCCTGCGGGAGTAGTCCTCCCGGTGCGAGGGCCGGCCGTCCAGGAGGAACAGGTGCGAACCACCGGGGTACACGACCAGCCGGACCGGCACGTCCCGGCTGCGCAGGGCGTGGAACCACTGCTCGGCCTGGCCGACCGGGCAGGTGTCGTCCGTGCCACCGTGCAGGATCAGGGTGGGCGCGCGCACCGCGTCGGCATGGCTGATCGGCGAGAGCGCCGTCAGCCGTTTTGGGTCGCCGATCTCGTGGGCGGCGATCAGGTGTCCTTCTTCGGAGGTGCCGGCCATGCTCTTCAGATCGACCAGGATGCCGCCCGGTACGACGGCGGCGAAGAGGTCGCTGCGGGCGGAGAGCCAGCAGGTCAGATAGCCGCCGTAGCTGTAGCCGGTGAGCGCGATCCGTTCCGGATCGACGAGCCCCTCGGCGACGAGGGTGGCGACCGGTTGCAGGACGTCCTGTTCGTCGGTCTCGCCCCAGGCACCCACGGCGGCCGTGTAGAACGCCTCGCCGTAGCCGTCGCTGCCGCGGACGTTCAGCGTCAGGATCGTCCAGCCCTGCGAGGCCAGCTCCTGGTGGTAGAGGTGGACCGGGTCGGAGTGCGGCGCCCAGGCGTTGTGCGGGCCGCCGTGCACGTCGACCAGCAGCGGCCCACCCGGGGGTGTCTGAGCGGCACGGGTGATCAGGCCGTGCACCACTGTCCCGTCCGAGATGGTGAACTCGCGTTCGGTGACCGGGTGGAGGGCGATCTCGGGCAGTGACCGGGCCATGTGGTCGGTGAGTCGCGCGGGCTGTCGCCCGGCCGAGGGCTCGCCCGGTTCCCCGGACGTCCAGGCGTCCAGGTCGAGCAGAGCGATCTCGGCGAAGCTCGACGCGTCGGAGACCACCACCGCCGCTCGCCCGGCCTTCGTCGCGACCGAACAGCCGCTGACCCCGGTGCCGGCGGGCAGCGGGGAGGCGCTGATCCCGGCCGCGTCCACCCGGTACAGGCGGGTGGCGCCCCGGTCGCGGGCGCAGAACACGATGTCGTCGCCGTGGAACTGAGGCAGCGCGCCCGGGTAGCCCGGGCCGCCGCCCATGACGTTGCGGTCCAGGGCTGCGCTGATGGACACCGGCGCCGATCCGTCCAGGGGCTGGCGCAGCAGTTCCAGGTGGCCGACACCGAACGTGTTCCGGCCGACGACGAGCAGCGCGGACCCGTCGGGGAACCAGCTCACCGGCCCGGCGAGACCGCCGGCCGGGCCGACCCGGCGGGGCTCGGGCGCGTCTTCCCCGACCCCTACGACATGGGCGGCCGAGGTCCCGAGGACAGCCGCGTCGGGGCCGCTCTGCGCCGGGTAGGCGAGCTGTGTGCCGTCGGGCGACCAGGTGGGCGAGCCGACGTGCCGGTCGGCCTCGGTGAGCTGCCTGACCTCGCCCGATTCCGTCCCGACCACGAACAGTTGCGTCCGGACCGACCCGATCAGGCCCACGCCGTCCGCCTTCCAGCCGAGGGCGTCGATGACCACGGGTGCGCTGTCGTCGCGCCGGGTCGCGGGGGCCGAGAACGCGATCCGTGATCCGTCCGGGCTCCAGACCGGTGTGCCCGCCCCCGCCGGGCACCGGGCGGGCGTGGTGAGCGCTACGGCCTCCCCTCCGTCGACGGGCAGCAGATGGAGCTGTCCCCCGCGCAGGAACGCCAGTTGCGTCCCGTCCGGGGACCAGCGCGGCGCGGTGTCCGCGGGACCGTGGGTGAGCCGCCGGGCCGGGCCGCCTGCGCTGCGTACCTCCCAGATGGAGCGCACCACGCGGTCGTTCTCGGCGTCCTGGGTGGTCAGTGTGTAGGCGACGCGTTCGCCGTCGGGGGACAGTGCGGGATCGCCGGGGATCTCGAACCGGTACAAGTCGTCGATCGTCAGTGGTCGGGTCATGACGCCTCCTCGGCGAGGGCAAGGGTGGGTACGCAGGAGATCAGGTTCCGGGTCGTCGGGTGCTCCGGTCGCTCCAGCACCCGTTCGGTGGGGCCGCACTCGACGAGGTGCCCGCCGTCCATCACGGCGACCTGGTCGGACAAGTAGCGGACGACCGCGAGGTTGTGGGAGATGAAGAGCATCGCGAAACCCAGTTCGCGCTGGAGCCGGCGGAGCAGATTGAGCACCGCGCCCTGTACGGACACGTCCAGGGCCGAGGTGATCTCGTCCGCGATCAGCACGGCGGGCCTGGCTGCCAAGGCCCTTGCCAGGGCCACCCGTTGACGCTGGCCGCCCGAGAGCGCGTCCGGGGTGAGTACCGCCCGTGCGGGGTCGATGCCGACGAGCTCCAGGTAGCGGGCCACCTCCGCGTCGCGTGCGGCCCGGCGTTCGCGTGCCGGTGCCTTGCGGGTGGGTGCTTCGCGTGAGACTGCTTCGCGGGGCAGCGCTTCGGCGACCGTTGCGCCGATGGTCATGCGCGGGTCGAGCGAGGCGTACGGATTCTGGAACACCAGCTGCACCGGGCTGCGCCCGCGCCGGCGCCCGGCATCGCTCCCGGCGACCAGTACGCGCCCGGACCGCATCGGGGCCAGCCCGACGACGGCCTTTCCAAGGGTCGATTTACCCGACCCCGATCCGCCCACCAGTCCGGTGACCGTGCCCTCGGGCACCAGCAGGTCGACGTTCTCCACCGCGGTGAAGCGGCCGTAGCGCACGGTGATACCGCGCAGTTCGAGTGAGCTCATGACGTCGCCTCCGCTCCGTGTGAGGTGGCCCGGTCGGGGGCGCCGGTCGTTACCGCGTCCACGGGGTACCAGCAGGCGACCTGTCGGCCCGGCCCGAAGCCGGCCAGCCCGGGGGCGTCGTCGTGGCAGCGTTCCCGGGCACGTTCGCAGCGCGGTGCGAAGGGGCATCCCGCGCCGGCCTCCCCCGGTTCCGGCGGGCGGCCGGGGATGGTCGCCAGCTCGGTGCCGGGATCCGTGGCCATCGTCGGGACCGCCCCCACCAGTGCCCGGGTGTACGGGTGGGCCGCGCCGCCGGCCAGCTGGGCAACCGGGAGGTCCTCGACGATCAGGCCTCCGTACATCACCAGGACCCGTTCGCAGACCTGGGCGACGACGGCGAGGTCGTGCGAGATCAGGAGCAGCGCGGCGCCGGAGTCCTCGCGTACCTCGGCGAGCAGGTCGAGCACCTGTTGCTGGACGGCCACGTCGAGCGCCGTGGTCGGCTCATCGGCGATGATCAGTTTCGACTCCCCCATCAGGCCCATCGCGATGACGGCCCGCTGTCGCATCCCGCCGGAGTACTCGTGCGGCCGCTGCCGGGCGCGCCGCTCCGGTGAGGGGATACGGACTGCACCGAGCCGGTCCACGGCGCGTGCCGTGGCCTGTGCGCGGGTCGCGCCGAGGTGCACCTCGGCCACCTCGGTGAGCTGGCGGCCCACGCGCAGAGCCGGATTGAGCGAGGCCATCGGGTCCTGGAAGACCATGGCCAGTTCGGTGCCCAGGCGCGGGTCCGCCCGCAGATCGTGCCCGTCGAAGCGGAGGGTGCCGGCGCAGACCCGTCCGGGATGCGGGACGAGGTCCGCCAGTGCCAGCGCGGTGAGGCTCTTTCCGGAACCCGATTCGCCGACCAGGCCGACGGCCTCGCCCACGCCCATGCTCAACGAGATCCCGCGTACGGCCTGGCGCCCGCCCGGGAACGTCACCCGAAGATCCCGCGCCCGGACCAATGCCCCGCCGTCACCGTCAGGGGCCGTTTCATCCTGCGGCTTCACCTGCTGCTGCGGCGTCGCCTCCCGGGCCTGCGGCGCACGTCGGCCGCCGGCCTGTGCGAGTACTTCACCGACCAGCCCGAACATCAGCCCCGTGAGGACCACGGCCGCGCCGGGCGCGAGTGCCGCCGCCGGGTTCACATAGATCCGGTTCAACTGCTCGTTGAGCAGCCGCCCCCAGTCGTACTCCGGCGGCTGTACGCCCAGTCCGAGGAACGAGAGGCCGGAGAAGGCGACCAGGATGCCCCCTGCCGCCTGGGTGGCGAACAGCACCGACGGCTCGGCGATGTTGGGGAGCAGATGACGTACCACCAGCTTGAACCGGCCCACGCCGAGGATCCGTGCCGCAGCGACATGGTCCGAGCCCGCGATCGAAGCCGTCAGGTTCTGCACCAGCCGTGCCATGGGCGGGACCATGGCCAGCCCCACGGCGAACACCGCGCCGGTGCTGCCCACCCCGAAGATCGTGGCGAGGAAGAGCAGGAACAGCAGCCCGGGAAAGGCGACCAGTACACCCACGGTGGCGGTGATCAGCCGGCCGAGGCGTCGGCCCACGACCGCCGGTGCCACACCGAGCAGCAGCCCGCCACCGACCCCGATCACGGCTGCCAGCAGGGTGAGTCGCAGGGTCAGCCGGGTCGCCACCACCACGCGGGCGGCGATGTCGCGGCCGAGCTGGTCGGTGCCCAGGAGATGGGCGGCACTGCTGCCCTGGTTGATCGCGTCCGTGTCGATCCGCGCGGCCTGATCACCGAGCAGGACGGGCCCGAACACGGCGACCAGCGCCACCAGCAGACAGGCGGTGAGAGCGGTGACACCGATCGGCGTCCTGAGCGTGCGCCCCAGCCGGTGCCGCAGCGACGTGTCTTGGTCCTGATGAGGCATCGTCAACTCCCGCGGACGGTGGACTGGGGGTCGGCGACGGCCACGGCCACGTCGACGGCGAAGGTGATCAGCAGTGCGGCCGCCCCGTAGACCAGCACGACGCCCTGGACCAGCGGATAGTCCTTCTCGGTGATCGCCTGGACGATCGTGGTGCCGAGGCCGGGCCAGGCGAAGACGTTCTCGACCAGTACGGTGCCGGCGAGCAGCGAACTGAACAGCAGGCCGCCCAGGGTGAGCGAGGAGGTCAGCAGATTGGGCAGCGCGTGCCGCAGATAGCGCAGCCGGGCCGGGAGCCGCTTCGCCCGCGCCGTACGCATGTAGTCCTCGCCGAGCACCCGCAGGGTCTCCACCCTGACGATGCGCGACAGCGTGGCCGCCGGGACGACGGTCAGTGCCAGCACCGGCAGTACGTAGGAGTCCATGCCGCCCCGCGAAGCCACCGGGAAGACCGGCCAGGCTACGGCCAACGCCGCGATCAGGCCGACCGCCAGCAGGAATTCGGGCACCGCGCCCAGGAAGCCGGTGAGGCCGGTGAAGGCGAGCTCGCCGCGCCGTCTGCGGCCGTCCTTGGTCAGTACGGCGGCGGTCATCCCGACCGGGATGGCGAGCAGCAGGATCAGTACGAACGCGGGGACGGCGATCTGCAGGGTCGCCGGGAGCCTGCTGGAGATGATCTCGGAGACGGGCATCTGTGCGCCGATCGAGTCACCGAGCCGGCCCTGGAAGAGATGGCCCACGAAGTCGCCGTACTGCTTCAGCAGCGACTGGTCCAGGCCGAGCGAGTGTCTGCGGGCGGCGATCAGCGCCGGGTCGGCGGTGCTGCCGAGGGCCGTCCGCACCGGGTCGCCGGGGATCAGATGGATCATCGCGAAGGCGGCCGTGACCAGCGCGGCCAGCGACACCACCAGCCGCCAGGTGCGGCGCAGGGCGAAGCCGACCCAGGGGCTGCGAGCCGTCGTACCCGGGGAGTTCAGGGTGATCGTCGCCATCAGCCGGCGCTCCGCCGCAGAGTGCTGGGGATGATGCCGGCGCCGTCCACCTTGAAGGTGATGCCCTTTCCGTAGTACCGCAGCGGCCTGCTGACGATGGGCGCGATGTCGACGTCCTTGACCAGGGCGGCATCGGCCGCTTCCCACAGGGCACAGCCCGAGGCGCCGATTCTGGCCGAGGCCTGCGCGGCGAGGCGGTGGTAGTCGGCGTTGGTGATGGAGCCGAAGTTGTTGCCCTTGGGCGGTGGCGGTCCGTCGTAGAACTGGGTCAGCTGGTCCGGGAGCGTGACTCCGATGGGTGCCCAGGCGACGTCCCAGTCGCCGCCGCTGAGGGTACTGAGGATGCTGGAGGAACCCGTGGGCTTCGCCGACGCCTTCACGCCGAAGGACGTCCACTGCTGGACGGCCAGTTCGACCGCCGAGGCGACCTGTGCGCCCTGATTGGTCGGATAACTGAGCCCGACGGTGAGGGGCTTGCCGTCCTTGGTCCAGGTGCCGCCGGTCTTCGCCCAGCCGGCGGCGGTGAGCGCGGCGGCGGCCTGTGCGGGGTCATGGCCGGGGAGGTTCCCGGTCACCGTGTCGCCGGTACAGGGAGTGGGGGCGGTCTCGCCGATCGCGGTGGCGGGTCTGCCCTTGCCGCCGGTGGCCACGTTTCCGAGCTGCTTCAGATCCAGTACGGAGACCAAGGCCTTGCGCACCGCCGGGTCGGCGCCCGGACGGCCGACGGCCTGGTTGAACAGGAACTGCCCGAACAGCGCCTCGATGCTCTCGTTCTTCACCCCGGCCGCGTCCAGCCGTTCCTGGTCGGCACCGCTGATCAAGGCCCCGCTTATCTGTCCGGCCATCAGGAGATTGGCCGCGGTCGACTCGTTGGCGACCACCTTGAACACCAGCTTGCCGGGGAGGCCCGCGCCGGTGGATCCGCGGGGCCCCCAGACGTATCCGTCCCGCTTGACATACGTGTAGTGGTCGCCCGGAACCGCTTCGGTCAACCGGTACGGTCCGCTCGCGTTGGTGGCCTTGGCCAGCGCATCGGGCGCCGCCAGGCTCTTCTTGCAGAGCAGCGGCAGCAGCCGGGCCATCTGTACGATGAACGGCGCCGGTTTCGTCGTGGTCACGGTGACGGTCCGGCTCGCCCTGTCGGCCTTCGCGACAGCGGTGACGGGGACGGACAGCCCGAGCATCGGAGACTGGTTCTTCGGATCGGCGATGTGGTTGTACTCGGCGGCCACGTCGTCCGCGGTGAGCGGCGATCCGTCCTCGCAGGTCACCCAGGAGCGGATGGTGAACTGCGCGGTGGTGGACGTGGCGGACCATTTCTCGGCCACCCCTGGAACCAGCGAACCGTCGGCTGCGAAATGCACGAGCGTGTCGTACGCGAAGGAGTTCATCGAAATTGCCGTGCTGGCCAGCGCTGTGGTGGGGCTGAGTGTGCCCGGGTCGGCGGCGACGGCAAGCACCACCGTCGACCCATCACCGCCGTCGGCGGACGAGCCGCCGCCGCAGGCGGCCGCGGCGGCGACCAGGCCGAGCACCGTGGCCACCGCGGCCACCGACCGGGTCCCGCGCGTGGTTCTGCTTCTCGTCTCCGTGCCTGCGGTGCTGGCCATGGTCACCTCCGAGGGAGCGGCACGCCGCCGCCGAGTGAGGGAACATTAGGCAGCCGCACACCGGCCCCGAGTGGTCGCGAAGCACGAAAAACCGACTCGCCGACGGTGCGCCACGACGAAGACGAACGCGAGAGCGCGAGGGCCTGAACAGTCCGGTCGGGCGGGGAGAAATCCGATCGCGCCGGAATCGGATCCCTGGCAGCCTCTGGCACATGGCCCCCCAGCACCAGGTACGAGCCCACTACGATGCCCGGACGATCGTGGTCTACCAGGCGTACTCACCGGCAGTCGCTGATCCGTCCCTGCGGGCGAAACGGTTTGTGCCACCGTTCTCGTTCAACCGGATGACCTGGATCAAACCGTCTTTCCTGTGGCTCATGCACCGTAGTAACTGGGCACAGAAGTCGGGACAGGAACGCATCCTCGCGGTACGGATCACCCGTGCCGGATGGGAGGAGGCCCTCTCCCGGGCCGTGCTGACGACGGCCGACCCGGCGGCCGTCGCCCGGGCCCCCGTACACGTCCAGTGGGATCCCGAACGCTCGCTGCGGGGAGCCGCGCTCAATCACTACAGCATCCAGGTCGGGGTCGGACGCGGACTGATCCGCGCCTTCGCGGAGGACTGGGTCGTCGACCTGACCGACGTCACTCCACAGGCCCGCAAGATCGCGGCACTCAAGCAGAGCGGCCGGACCGCGCAGGCCCAGCGGCTGCTTCCGCCCGAGCGGATCTACCCGATGCCTCCGGCCATCGCGAGGAATGTCCTCATCGACGCGTGAGCGCCGCCCCGTACCGGCCTCGGCTCATGCGCCCGGCCGCTGAGTTGTTCAGTCGGCACAGCTCTGGAACCAGTGGGTGTCGAAGTAGCGGGCTGCCGAATGCGGGACTGTCGGGTCGGTGAGCAGGCGGTAGACGTACTCGGTGGTGGAGCCGTCGAAGCGGCTCCACTCCGCCAGTAGAGCACGGCGGCATCGGCATCGGAGTACATCTCGGCAGTATGCCGCCACGACATCGTCTGCCTTCGCGGGCCTCCATGGACCGTCCGTTCCGTCGACCGCGAGGGCAGCCACGGTGTCTTCCGGTGGCGGCGCGAAGAACAGTGGGCACAGGCAGCGCGACGGGCCCGGGGCCGCCAAGTGCACCACAGCGGGTTCCTGTTGACCGACGGTCCGTGACTGCGATCCCCTCGGATGCACCTCCGGCAGGAGGTCCATCCCCGCCCGGGGCGTCGCCGGTGATCAATACGTCAGGCAGGCGCGGGTGGCATATGTGAGGATCTGGCCATGAGTACATCTTCGCAGTCTCCGGCCGACAGGCTTCAGACGGACCGGCCGCATTCGGCACGCGTGTGGAACTATCTCCTGGGCGGCAAGGACAACTACTCCGTCGACCACCAAATGGGCGACATGATCCTCAAAGCGTTCCCGGACTTCGCCGCCATCGCCCGCCTCCAGCGGGCCTTCCTCGCCCGCGCCGTGCGCTTCCTGACCGCAGAGGCGGGCATCCGTCAATTCCTCGACATAGGCACGGGCCTACCGACAGCCGACAACACGCACGAGGTGGCCCAGCGGGTGGCCCCGGATTCCCGCATTGTGTACGTCGACAACGACCCACTCGTCCTGACCCATGCCCGCGCCCTGCTCACCAGCACCCCCGAGGGCGCGTGCGCATACATCGACGCCGACGTCAGGGACGCCGACGCGATTCTCGCCGAGGCCGCGAAGACGCTGGACTTCAGCCGGCCCGTCGGGCTGACCATGCTGGGGATCATGGGGCAGCTCCCCGATGAGGACGACCCGTGGGCGCTGGTCGACCGGCTGGTGGCCGCGCTCCCCTCAGGAAGCTATCTGGCCCTCAGCGACGGCACGAACACGAGTGACTCGCTGAACCAGGCCGTCGCCTCCTACAACGCGAACTCGGCAAGCTCTTACCATCTGCGCAGCCCTGAACGGATCGCCGACTTCTTCCACGGCCTGGACCTGGTGGAACCGGGCGTCGTGCGGACATCGGCCTGGCGCCCCGATCCCGACCAGAGCCCGGCGGAAACCCTGCAAGGTCATGCGGTGAGCGGCGTCGGGCTCAAGGCCTGAGACACCGGGGTCCCCCCGAGCCGAGGCCGCACGGTCCGCGACCTCGGCTCGGAGGACCAGGGGATGGAACAGGGATCGGAGTGCGCCGACGCCGTCCGACGGCACAACAGGCCCCCGCTCGCGTCGAGTTCTACCGGCGCTCGAGCGCGCCCCGTACGAAGGCCGCCTGGCCTGCGTGCTGCAGGTCGTCCGAGATGACGCTGATCAGACGGACCCCGAGGGTGACCGGCGGCGACCATGCCTCGTCGACGATGCGGTTCAGAGCCCTGCCGTCGAGCCCACTGATGAATCCGAGAGTCTGTTCATGGACGTCGTCGTAGTAGCCGAGCAGCAGTTCGGGCGAGCCCACCTGCACAGCCGCGACGTCTGCGCTGCTGTGTCCGTACCCGGTGGCGTCCTTCGCGAAGGGCAGATCGAAACGGGAGGCCCAGTCCCGGGTGAACCAGACCTGCTCGATACCTGCCGCATCCGAGATGTGGTCGTCCTGGATCCGGGTGAGGTGCCACACGAGCCACGCGATCGTGTTCGCTCCGTCGTCGAGGCGAGCGTGGAGGTCGGCGCGTGAAAGGCCCTCGACCACCGAGTGCACCGTCTCCTGGACGCGGGTGAACGCGTCCGTCAAAAGGTCAGCACTGTTCATGCCATCACCCTCTCCGCTCTCGCGCTCGTCCCCTGCCACCGACACGCGCCGCACACGACTCGGCCGCCGGTCACCGCCCCTGACGCACAGGGGCAATTCAGCATTCCGCGTAGGGTGGAGACATGCTTTGACACCTGCCCGGAATCCGGGCACCCCCGTGGCCTCCTTCGTACCTGGGCGAACCCGATTCCGACGAAGGAGAAGAACCAACATGACCACGCCGAACCCCATCGACGTCCCCGACGCGTTCGCCGCGTCGTACGGCCGGAACGGCGGCGCGTCCGGCCGTGCCTGGATCACCGCGCTGCCGGGACTGGCCGCGGAGTTCCTGGGCCGTTGGACACTGCGGCCGGACGGCCTTGCAGCACATGGCATGGCCTCACTCGTACTGCCCGTGACCCGCGCGGACGGTACACCCGCGGTGCTGAAGCTCCAGCAGGTCACCGAGGACAACATCGGGGCGGCGCCCGGCCTGCGGGCGTGGAACGGCAATGGAGTCGTGCGCCTGCTCGACCACGACCCGGACACCGGCACCATGCTGCTGGAACGACTGGACGCGGCCCGGCCGCTGTCGTCGGTGGCCGACGACACCGCAGCCGTGCAGATCCTCGCCGAGCTGATGGCCCGCCTGGTCGCGGTGCCCGCGCCGCGGGGTCTTCGACACCTGGCCGACATCGCCACGGCCATGCTCGATGAGGCGCCACGCGCCGTGCCGAGGCTACGTGACCCTGCCGAGCAACAGCTGGTACGCACCTGCGCGGCAGCGGTGGCCGAACTGACCGGCGAACCCGGCGACCGCCTGCTGCACTGGGACCTGCACTACGACAACATCCTCGCCGGGCAGCGGGAACCCTGGCTGGCCATCGATCCCGAACCCCTGGCCGGCGACCCCGGTTTCGAGCTGCTGCCGGCGATGGACAACCGGTGGGCGGAGGTAATGGCGACCGGCGACGTGTCACGCGCGGTGCTCCGCCGCTTCGACCTGCTGACCGAGGTACTCGGCCTGGACCGGCAGCGGGCGACGGGCTGGACACTCGGTCGCGTCCTGCAGAACGCGTTGTGGGACATCGACGACGGCAGGACCGCACTGGAGCCGGCCCAGGTCGCCATCGCCACTGCCCTGCTGGGCCGATAGGCGCAGGAGTGCTGCCCAGAAGGCCAGATGCGGGTTCAGACCGGCGGGTCCGCAGGCGCTGCGGCCGGAGCCGTTCTGAGGTGGTCGGCGCCCGAGTGCACCGCCCACACGAAGACGCCAAGGGACACGATCGCGACCACCACGGAATCGTACGGTGCCGGCAGGTGGCCGGAACCGCCGAAGGTGCCGAGCCATGACAGCAGCGTCAGCGCGGCCAGATGACAGACCAGCCAGGCGCCGTGGAGCAACTCGACGCGCGGCGAAGGCCCCTCGGTACCACGCTGCTGCAACAGGAACAGCGGGACGCCGAGCAGGACGAGTGGCAGTGCGAGCCGCAGATCGTGCCACCCCGACCAGAAGACGAACTCGCCGGCCACGATGAAACTGACCGGCGCGATCCAGCGCACCCCCGGCACCTCGCCCTCCGTCCGCGGCACTCCGCTCTCCCGCTCGTGTGCCCGGAACGCCGCGACGGCGACCGCCGAGGCCGCGTAGATGAGCAGATACATGTCGCCCATCACGCTCACGATGTCCTGCCAGCCGCCGAACGGCAGCATGAAGACGATGATGACGGCAAGGTTGAGCACCAGCGCCCGGTGCGCCATGCCGGACCGGGCATCGATCCGCATGAAGAAGCGGGGCAGCAGGCCGTTCTTGGCGAGCGCGTACGTGTGCCGGGCATCGATCGCCACCCCCACGTAGGCCGAACCGCCGGGAGAGATCACCGCGTCGGCGTAGAGCAGGGTGGCGAGCCAGTGCAGGTTGAGCACCAGGGCGAGCTGCCCGAACGGCGACTCGAAGTCGACTCCCTGCCAGCCGTTGCCCAGCAGGGACTCGGGCACCGTGAACAGGAACGCCAGTTGGAGCCCCAGGTAGACCAGCACGGCAAGGCCGATACCGGTGAGCACAGCGGCCGGCACGTTACGGCGTGGATTGCGGGCCTCTCCCGAGAAGTCGAGCGGAGCCTGGAACCCGTTGACGGAGTAGACGATGCCGCCACCGGCGAGAGCAGTGAGGCATGCCGCGTAGCCGTACGGTGCGAAGCCACCGTGGTCGGTGAGGCGCCCGGAGTGCGTGCCCGAGAGGAACAGCGCAATGACCGTGACGACGGGGACGACGACCTTGAACACCGACACCAGGTTGTTCAGCCGGGCGAACATTCGCACGGCGAACCAGTTGAGCACGGTCAGCACGACGCTCAGCGCGACAGCCACACCGAGGCCCGTGGCGCTGAGGTTGCCGCCGTCGTACAAGCCCGGCAGATAGTGCGCGGCGTACTGCATGATGGCGCTGATCTCCGCCGCCGTACCGCCGACGGAGAGCAGGACGGACCAGCCGATCACCGTACCGACCAGTCGCCCGCTCGCGTACAGCGGCCAGCGCACGGTGCCTCCGCCCTCCGGACGGGTGGCCCCGAGTTCCACCATGACCAGAGCGACCAAGCCGCAGAGCGCACCGGCCGCGATCCAGGACAGCAGGGCGGCGGGCCCGGCGGTCTGGGCGGCGTACATGGCCGCGAACAGCCACCCGGATCCCAGGATGTTGGAGAACCCGATCGCGGTCAGGCCCCAGAATCCGAGATCCTTGCGGAGTCGGCGCTCCTCGACCAGCACCGCAGGGGCGGCGAGCGACTCCGTCGGCTCGTTCTGAGGCACGTGGCACGTCTCCTCGCACGGTCGGGGACATACGAGAGCCCAGCGTGCCACGCGTGATGGCAGGAACTGCCGAAGGATTGCCGTTCGAGGGGCCGATACGGGTGAACGCTGCGTCAGCAGTCGGACCGTCATGACAGAGTGCCGGGCACACGCCTGCCGGTAGTGAGGCCGTCAGGTGGTCAGCTCCGCGATACGGGCCAGTCGGCGCAAGGAGTCCGTCAGAGCCGCACGGTCGTAGGTACTGGTGGTGACCAGCACCTCGTCCGCACGGGTCTCCTTGATGGCCGTTTCGAGCGCCGTGACCACTTGGTCCTCCGTGCCCTGGACGTGGCCGCGCAGTCCGCTCTCGTAGAAGCCGCGCTCCTTCTCCGTCATGGTCAGTGCCTCGACCCGCTCGGCGGGGGCGAGCGGCGGGAACACGCCATGGGTCCGGGAGTACGCCATGGACCACGCTTCCGGTATCAGGAGGCGCCGGGCCTCGTCCGTGGTTCCGGCGAGCGCGATCGTGCCCGACACGACCACGTACGGCTCCGCGGCCCAGGACGAGGGGCGGAATTCCTGGCGGTAGCGCTCGACGGCCCGTAGCAGCTTCTCCCGGCCGCGGAGATCTCCGACGACCAGCGGCAGCCCTGCCGCCGCAGCGATACCGGCACCCTCGCCGGTGGCCAGCACGAACGGGGGTATGCGCAGGCCCTCGGCGGGTCGGGCATGAACCTGCGGGTGGGCTCGCTGCGTGCCGTCCAGCCAGCCGAGCAGTTCGGTGAGCTGCCCTGCGAAGTCCTGCGCGTGCGACTTGTCCCGGCCGAGTGCCCTGCGGATGCCGTCGGTGAAGCCCACCGAGCGCCCGATCCCCATGTCTATCCGGCCGGGGAAGAGTGACTCCAGCACCCCGAACTGTTCGGCCACCACGAGCGGTTGATGATTGGGGAGCATCACGCCGCCCGTACCGACCCGAATGGTGGCTGTCGCCGCCGCGACGGCCGCGGCCAGCACGGTCGGCGCCGAACCGGCGACGCCCGGCACGCTGTGATGCTCGGACACCCAGAACCTGTGATAGCCGAGCGCCTCGGCCTCCTGGGCGAGGCGCACGGTGTCGCGCAGCGCCTCGGGGCCGTAGTGCCCCTCACGGGTACGGGAACGGTCGAGCACGGAGAACCGGGTGGATGCGATCACAGAGCTCACACCCTTGTTCAACGTCCGGGCCACGCCAGGATTCCCCCGGCCTGCCACGGAGTCGACGTGCGCAGCCCCTGAGCAGTAGCGCTCAGGGGCTGCGCGACGGTTGTGCGCCCACGGCATCGGGGTGGAGCAGCCCTGGCATTCGGCCGCCACCCGGCGGCGACTACTCCATGGGATAGATGTCACCGCTCGCCATGCCGCTGACCTGATCGCTCTCCGCTTCGAGCCTGCGGGCCTTCTCGTTCAGGCGTTGGCGTTCCTTGGGGTCGGTGGTGCGCTCGGCTGCGTCCTTGAGATCCTTCGCCTTGGCGCGCATCTGCCTCACGCGACCGCGATATTCTTCTGATTCGCTCATGATCACTCCTTGGATCTGCGGGCGGCGCGGGCCCCATCACGGATCAGGCTTTGCCGGGGCAGCACACTCCAGGCAGTTACCCACTGTTACGCCCGACGCGGCAGAGGGTCATCCGCCGGCCCGGCGTCCCGGGCGGCGACGCCGCTCGGACGCGGTTTCCCACCTCCAGAGTAGGCAGGATGCGCCTGACGTGGGCCTTCACCGTGCTCTCGCTCGTCCGTAGCCGCCCACCCGGGCCCCGGCCGGCCCGTCAGCCGCGGGACCGGCGCCAAGGACAGCGGGATGCGCCGGCGCCTGCCCAGTGGGTGCCCGCGCTCAGGAAGCCGAGTCCGATCGCCAGCATCCAGGAGTCCTTGGCCAGCGGGGTGCCGTTCTGGGTGGGCCGCAGGCTGCCGGGCTCCCGCATCCCGGGGACCCGCAGGTACAGGCCGAGCAGGCCGCTGGAGAACCCTGTCAGCACCAGTCCGGCCAGTCGGGTCGGCACGAAGGGGCAGAGGAGTGTTCCGCCGACGGTCATCTCCGACAGACCGAGCAGCCGGGTGAATCGCTTGGCCTCGATCTTTTTGAGGAACGGGTAGGCGATACAGGCCATGCCGTGCACGCCCTGGGCCATCTCTGCGTCCGCTTTCAGCTTGCCCAGGCCGGAGTTCAGGATGAACGCACCGGTGGCAAGGCGAGGGGGCACATCGCGCGGTTCGAGTGTGGTCATCATGGGAGCCTCCGTCGATCCGGTACTCGGCCCTTCGTCGAGCTTAGCCAGAAGGTGCCGGGGACGCTTCACGTGGAGTCCCGACCGGCCGGGTACGGTGCCCGATTCAACTATGAGGTCGGGCTGACAGCCGCTGCCGACGCGTTACCCGTCACCGTGACCTGCTGTCCCTGGCTCGTCGTCTGCGAGGCGGTGCTCAAGTGCCTCCCGGTACGGGCAATGTCGACTTCTGTTGATCGCGGAGCAACCTCGGACACGCCACTGCCGTCTTGATCCACAGCAAGGCGGTTCGCCGCAGGCGACAAGCCACGTCCGACCCCCCACGAGTGCCCGGGTTCGACCACCGGACAACTATGCACTTTACGTATACACGAGATGCATAGTTTCCCTGTTGTCGACCCGGCCGCGCGCGAAAGGCTCCCATGCACAGCAAGGCACTGGCGCCCGAGTATCAAGGCGCCCTCACCAAGATGTCGGTGAACTCCTCGCTCACGGATGTACTGGCAGAAGGAGTACGTCACTTGAGGGAGGCCGAGCACAGCGGCTCACAACAGGAAGTGGCGCGATGCGGGCTCGCGGTCGCCGAGGCGCACCGCAGGCTCGGCAACGTAAAGGAAGCCGATCAGGCGTGGAAGGCCAGTTACCGGGCCGCCCGCTCGGCCGGTGACCTGGGGGCCATGGCCTGGGCTCTGTGGAGCGGTGGGACACTCGCCCGCCAGCGCGGTGAACTCAGGCTCGCTTTCAGGCTGTTGGCGCTCGCAGCCGACATGGGGAAACGCGGCGGGGATATCGTCGCCCGTGGCTACTCCCTCGCCGGCCTTGCGGAGACCGGGCGGATACAGGGCGACTACCAGACCGTCGCTGTCCTGCACGAACAACTGCTCGCCGAGGCGCGCGCACGTGGCGAGGCGCGCCACACCGTGTGGGCACTGGAGGGCATCGCACAGATCCACCGCAACACCGGATCGCTCGACAGCGCCCTGGCCATGTTCGAGGAAGCGGCGCAGCTGGCCGGGAACGCGGACGACCGGCGTGGCCGCGCGTGGGCCCTGCGCGGCATGGCCGACATCATTTCCCTGCGGGACGACGATCCGGAACGTGCCCTCGCCCTGCTCACGGAGGCCGAACTCACCTGCCGCGAGATGAAGTTGTCCAGTGCGCTCGCGTACAACCACAAGATGCGCGCCAACGTGCTCTTCCGCGCGCGCCGTTACGACGAGGCGCGCCAGGTCTACGAGGAAGCGCTCGCCGAGTTCCGCGCCATGTCCGAACCCCGCGGTGAAGCGCTGGCCCGGCTCGGTCTCGTCAAGTCGCTCGCCCGGCTCGGCCGCGACCGGAACGAGACCGCCGCCGATCTGGACGAGTTGCGCCGCACCCTGAGCCGGATCGGCCTGCTCAACGCCCGGGACATGGTGGACAAGGCGTACGCCGAACTCGGTGTGACACCGGTCGGTGGAGAGACGGACGAGGAAAGCGGACGACGATGACACCACCACCCGTAACCCACCGGGCCACGGCACCGCAGATCCTCGCCCGCTGCCGCGACCTCGTACGCCCGGCGCTTGCACAGGCCGTGCAGCGTCTGCACCCGTGGCACACGGAGATGGCCGCCTTCTCCCTCGGGTGGGGCACGGCGGACGGCAGACCCGTCACGGGCTCACAGGGCAAAGGGGTGCGCCAGGCCCTCACGCTGCTGAGCGCCGAGGCCGCCGGTGCCTCTGCGGAGGACGCCGTCGTCGGCGCGGTCGCCGTCGAGCTGATCCATGTCTTCTCCCTCCTGCACGACGACATCATGGACGGCGACGAGACGCGCAGGCAGCGCGCCACCGTCTGGAAGGTGTACGGGACCGGCCCCGCGATCCTCGCGGGGGACGCGCTCTTCGCGCTGGCTGTACAGACTCTGGCCGACGCTCCGGGCGCGCACAGTGCAGCGGCGGTTCGGCATCTCGCCGGAACGCTGACCGACCTGGTGCGCGGTCAGGCCGAGGACCTGCTCTTCGAGTCCCGGCCCTGGACCGGACCCGAATCGGTGCAGCCGCACGAGTACCGGTGGATGGCCGAGCACAAGACCGGCGCGCTGCTCGGCTGCGCGGCAGGCCTGGGTGGGGTGCTGGCCGGAGCCCCTGCCACGACCGTCGACGCCCTCGCCAGGGCCGGTCGGCACCTCGGGATGGCATTCCAGGCCGTGGACGATCTTCTGGGGATCTGGGGAGATCCACAGGTCACGGGCAAGCCCGTCCACAGTGATCTGCGCCGGCTGAAGAAGACGTACCCCGTCCTCGCTGCCCTGGCCACGGACCACCCCGCTGCCCGGCGTCTCGCCACGCTTCTCGGCACCGGCAACCCGCTCGACCGCACCACCGCGCGGCGGGCAGCCGACCTCGTCGAAGAAGCCGGTGGGCGCTCCGCGACACTGGCCGAAGCCCACCAGCAGCTGGAGAGCGCCCGCCGCAGCCTGGACGGCGTTCCGCTGGCCCCGGCTGCGCTCGGTGAAATCCTCGCGCTTCTCCCGTTCTTCGTGGACCGCACCATGTGAACCGACGCGGGACCCCGACCGGGTCACCACTCCCCCGGCTCTCCCTGTCGGTGCCGGGGGCCGCAACCCGGTCACCGGCACAACCCGAACTGCGGCGGAGAACTGACGGGTCCTCCGCGCCCACCGGAACTGCTCTACTCCTCGATGGCCCCACCGGTCCGTCGGAGATGCTGCCGGAAGGTGTACGACGGATCGGCTGTGCGCTGTGCCAGATAGTCGTCGAAGGACGTCTGCTTGCGCAGTGTCTCGCCCGCCCTGATCCTGCGGGCCTGTTCACGCTCGGTCTGCCGGATCGTGTGCGCCGTCGCCAGCACTTCTTCCACGTGCTCGGCCGGAACGAACAGCACGCAGTCCTCGTCGCCGAAGACGATGTCGTCCCCGCTCACCAGGTGCGGGCCGAACCGGGCCGTGGTCAGGGCCTCCGGTTCCCGCTCGTCCAACCGGACAGGACCGGGCGGGTAGTTGCCGTAGCTGAACACGGGAAGGCCGATCTCCACCAGTTCCGGGGTGTCGCGGTGCAGCCCCCACACCACAAGGGCCGCCACGCCCGCAGCTTCGGCCTCAAGTACCGCGAGATCTCCGATACATGCCTCGTCCGACCGGCCGCCGTTGTCGATGACCAGCACGTCACCCTGCTCGGCCTTGCCGAACGCCTCCAGGAACACGTCCACGCTGCCGTAGTGCCGCACCGGCAGTGCCCGGCCCGCGATCCGGTGTCCTGAGATCACCGCTCCGATACCGGATGGTGCGGCACGCAGCGGCACGTCGACGCGGAGGCAGGCATCGGCCACGAGTGGTGTGGACAGGTCATCAAAAACCTTCAGCATGACGTTCTCCCAGGCACGGTGCGGTCGTCGCCCGCCAACGGCACACGAATACAACAGCGTGGCAGGAGCCCGATGTTACTGGCGTGGTCTCAACGCGTCGACGGGCCGCGTCAGCCGCTGAGCCGGGCAATGAGGGCCCCGGCAATGATTGCCGGGGCCTTCGGGTGGAGTACTTCGGTGCGGTGGACGAGGCGGGGTGCGGTGACACGGACAGCGGCCGTGTCCGGTAGCGCGAGGGCGAGGGAAAGGGGTAGGGCGGTCAGCCCGTGCCCGGCAGCGACAAGCGTTCCGAGGCCGTGCACATCGGTTCCGCTGTACGTGATGTGGGGGCGGAACCCGTCGGTGTTGGCGGCGGCACGCAGTTGCGTGAGGGGAACGGCGGTGTCGGGTGCGTCGATCCAGTGGGCGTCGGCGAGGTCGAAGAGCCGCAGCGAGCGCCGTCGCGCCAGTGGGTGATCGGCCGGAAACAGGACAGCGAGGGGCTGCTCGGCCACCGCGAGACCGGTCATGGGTCCGGCGTCCGGCAGCGGCAGCGGGTCGCTGGGCGCCGCGGCACCGTCGGCCAGGCCCAGGTCCGCGTCGCCCGTCAGCACCGCCTGCGCCACCGCTTCTCGCCCCAGCACCCGGATCTCCACGGCGAGCCCGGGCGTGTCGTTGCGCAGGTGGGCCAGTTGCTCGGCGACGGCGGGCGCGAAGGCGGCGGGACTGCAGGCAAGAGTCAGCCCGGCGCTGTGTGTCTGCCCGACCCGGGCGACATCGGCACGGGCCGCGTCGAGACGGAGCAGGAGCGGTCGGGCGTGTTCCATGAGCCGCTCGCCCGCCGCCGTCGGCCCGACCGGCCGGCGCTCCACCAGCCGAGTGCCGAGATCGCTCTCGAGGGCCGCGATGTGCTGCGACACGGCGGACTGGGTGTAGCCAAGGGACTGGGCGGCGGCGGAGAAGGAGCGGGCTTCGACGACGGCGACGAAGGTGCGCAGCAGATGCGGATCCATGAGTATCAGTATCGCTAATGAAAGATGCACTGATCATCGTTGGACGCGATACGGAAGCTGCGTTTCGATGGGGTCCATGAACCACACCGCACGTATCGCCCTGGTCGGCGACCGGGATCCGGCCGTCCGCTCCCACACCCGCGTCCCCGTTCTGCTGGAGTCCCTGCGCAACCGCGACGGCCTCGACCTGGACGCCTACTGGATCCCCACGCAGGAAGCCGTGGAGGGCATCGAGGGCTTCGACGCGGTCTGGATGTTGCCCGGCAGCCCTTACCGCAGTGAGTCGGGGGCGCTCGCGGCCATCCGTACCGCCCGCGAGGAAGACATCCCATTTCTGGGCACCTGTGGGGGCTTCCAGCACGCCTTGCTCGAGTACGCCCGAAATGTGTGCGGCCTGACCGGTGCCGGTCACACCGAGAACGCGCCGCAGACCGCCGCCGAGGGCGCGGTGGTGGTCCCGCTGGCCTGCTCGCTGGTCGGCCACGAGGGTGCTATCAGGCTCACCGACGGCTCGTGGGCCGCCCGGCTCCTGGGCGCCGAACGCACGGTGGAGCGCTACTACTGCACCTACGGCCCCAACCCGCGCCACCTGGACCTGCTGCGGTCGCACGGGCTGCACTTCACGGGAGTCGACGATGCGGGCGAGGTCCGTATCGCCGAACTCCCGGCACACCCGTTCTTTCTGGCCACCCTCTTCCAGCCCGAACTGTTCGGCGACGGCACCCGGCCCCACCCGTTGATCACAGGACTGGCAGAAGCCGCCGTCCGTCACGCGAAAGGCTCGCTCTGATGCAGGTCCGGGACGACGCCCCTCGGAGCTGGAAAACTCGCGTGGCGGTCGCGGTGGGCGCGTATGTGCGTGCGTGCACGGTCCCCGATGCCCACGCGGCCAGCCCGCTCGCGCCGGTGCCGGACGCCGCACTGACCGCGATCCGCACCGACATGTCGGAAGCACACCTGGGCGTGCCCCCGCACTATTCGGACGTCACGTCCGGGGGCTCGTAGTGGGTGGTCCAGCCGCGGCGTATGTCCCAGGTGCCACCGTCGGCGGAGGCTCCCCGTAGACCGTGGACGATGTCTGCGCCGGCGAGCTCGACGAGCCGCGGCGTGCCGAGCGAGGCGAAACCGAAGGTGCGGGCCGGATCCCAGTCGGTGGACTGACGAAGGCGCCGGGTGAGCTGCGCCACTCCGAGCGTCGCGCCTGCCAGCACCCACGCGTCCGGGGCCTGGGCGGTCAGCCGCCGGGCGGGACGCAGCCACGAGGCCGCGTCCTCGGGCCAGTCGACGACAGCGAGCACATCGCTGTGCAGGGCCTGCCATACGCGGATGAACGCCCGGGCGGTGGTACGGGACTCGGCGTCGCGCCCGTGCCCGACGGCAACGGACCGGATACGCGAGCGGGGCGCGGTCAGCAGGCCGATCAATGCGGCCAGCTCCGCGTCCGTGTGAGCATTCGGTGCCGGGCTGTCGGCGACAGGGGTGCGGAGCTTGGGTGGCCTGCTCCGCGCGGCATCTTTGATCAGGCTCATGAGGTGTCCCCGGGGCTCTGTGCCTGCTTGTCTTTCCCGTTCTCTTCGCCCTCTTCGCCGCTCTGCGTCCAGCGGGCGTACTCCTCCGGCAGGCACACCGCACACGGTCGGTAGCCGGCCTCGATGGCAGTGGTCTCGTCGGCGAAGAACACGCGCTGGGACACGTAGCGACCGCGGGCTATCGCCCTCAGCGCGGAGGGACAGTCCAGCCGCCCGTACACCCGGCCCCGCCGGTGTCCGCCGAGTGTGCCCGGCGTGGTGCTGCGACAGGGCTCGCCGTCGGGACCGAGCAGGGTGCGGATGCGGTGACCGGCTTCTTGGCGGGCGTCGGTGCGGTCGTTCATTTGGCGTCGTGGAAGACGAGGCCGAGGGTGCGGCGCCGGCCGGAGCGGACGGTGCTGACACCGTGCCGCATGGTCGCGGTCGACCAGCCGCGTTTGGAGGCGACCGGCCGGTCGCGGGTGGTGAAGACCAACCCGTGCCCCTGGAGCAGGACGGTGGCCGATCCCCGGGACTGGGCGCGGGGGCGCTGCTCGGTCATGAGGAAATCGCCACCGGTGTAGTCGGTGCCCGGCGCGTCGAGTCCGATGACGACCTGGAGTGGGAAGAGCATGTCGCCGAAGACGTCGCGGTGCAGGGCGTTCCAGTCCCCGGCACCGTAACGCAAAAGGATCTGGGCGGACTTGGACTGCCCGGCCGCGTGACACATGTCGAGCCATTCCTCCAACTCGTCCGGCCAGGGGGCAGGCCTTCCCGATTTGTCTGCCCAGGCACGGGCGATCGGGAGCAGGTGCGGGTAGAACGCCTCGCGCAGCTCCCGGACCACCTCGGGCAGATCGTCGGTGAAGTAGCGGTACTGGCCGGAGCCGAATCGGTGGCGGGCCATGTCGATGGTGGAGCGGAAGCGTTCGGTCTCGTCGTACAGCCCGGCGAGCTCGCGGCACCGGTCGGGGGTGAGAAGCTGCCCGGTCAGCGCGCTGCCGTATGCGTCGATCTCGTCGGTGAGCACGGCCCAATCGGAGGCATCGACCAGGTCGTTCACGGTTCGGGCCGGGCGTGTTGTGTCGATCATGGGTCTCGTTCCTCAGTGTGCGGTTGGCAACGGGCAGGATCGTGGGCGTCGCCGTAGCCCCGGCGGGAGTGGCACGGCGGGGCGCGACGACGCCGGTCAGGCGGCAGCCCGGGCGACACCTTCGTGGCGCAGCTGCTGCTGCTTGCCGGAAACCGGCGTGGATTCAGCGGGCGTTGTGAAAGATGAGGCCCAAGGTGTTGCGTCGCCCGGATTCAACGGCTCCGGTGCCGTGCCGTACGGGGTGCCGGCGATAGCCGTTCCTGCCACGCACCGGCCGATGGCGGACCGGGAAGATCATCCCTTGGCCCAGCTCCGGCTTGACGACAACGGCCTTCGACTGAGAGCGGGGGCGCTGTTCGACGAAGACGTTCTCCCCGCCCGTGAAGTCCTCGCCGGGCTGGTTCAGCATGATCGCGATCTGGAGCGGGAACACGATGTCGCCGTAGATGTCCTGATGCAGGCAGGCGTAGTCACCCTTCCCGTAGGCGAGGATCAGCGGAGTCGGGCGGTTCTGGCCGTTTGCCGCGCACTCCTCGGTGAGTTCCGCAAGCGTGTCAGGAAAGGTGCGTTCACCCAGCATCGGCGCCCATTGGTTGGCCATCCACGCCATCGGCGGGTAGAGGCTCTCGCGCAGCGCCTGCACCAGTGGTGGGAGTGGGTTCGCGTAGTACTTGTAGGTGCCGCGGCCGAAGTTGTAGCGCTGCATCACCACCGTGCTGCGGAACATTCCGTCGTCGTCGAACGTGCCGATGAGCTCCTCGCACAGCTCGCGGCTGAGCAGGGGCGGGGTGAGCGCAACGCCGCGCTCGTTCAACTGCCCGTACAGAGCCGGCCAGTCCAGCTCGCTCAACGCGGGCAGGTCCTTGTCGTACGGCACGTGTGGTGCGTCACCGGTCCGGGGAGTATCGCCGAACAGCGTCGGGGCGACGGCGGAGTGGTTCATGGTGTGCTCCTCGGTGGTGTGTTGTCGTCGCAGCGGGCAGCGCCCGGCAGACGCCTCGACCGCGCGGGTGCGTGCGGCTTCACAGCCTGCGTGCTGTCGCGGCGACGCGGCCGAAAGCCCTCGACGATCAATGCTGGCTGCCCCCGAGCAGCAAATCTGGCGCTATTCGGACATTGCGCTACGGGTCGTGTGCTGCGAGAAGCCCGAGGAGTTCGCCTGCGAGGCGGGTAGGCATGGGGCGTCAGGGGCCAGGACCAGTGACCTACGAGGTTGGGGACGCGGCTTGCGAGTGGTTTGCCTGCGAGCGCATGCAGGCACTCCAGCATGCTTGGTCCGCTGGTGCCGGCCGGGCGGCCTCAGGCCCTGGCAGGCCGCCTTTTGGAGGCAGCGGGCCGACAGGGGGGTGAACCGGTGGGGAGCCGCTCTCACGGCACTCGCACAGACCGATCAGGTGATGGTCTCAGCCTCCTCTCAGCGGGCGCCGTACAGGCTGGAACAGTCCTCCCGGACCACCGGGCGTCCTTCACCCCGAGCTGAGGAGGGGGTTTCCCTATGGCCTCCCACACCGTGGACCCGCATGTCGTTCCGGCTGGAGACTTCACCGACCCAAAGGCGACAAACACGGCCCGTCGACTGCACCACTTCTTTGAAGGCGCCTGTGACCGCACACCGTGGGCCGTCGCCCTGGAATGCGAAGAGCAGCATCTGACGTACGCCGATCTCGACGCACGATCCAACCAGGTGGCCCACTACCTGCGCCGTGTGGGCGTGGGTACGGGCACGCGTGTGGCCGTCCTGCTACCGCGATCTATTGGCATGTACTTGTCACTCCTGGGCGTGTGCAAGGCCGGGGCGGCGTTCGTGCCGCTCGACCCCGCGTCCCCACCCGAACGCATCGCGTACATCCTGGGCGACGCAGGCGCCGGCGTCCTGCTGACCACGGGCGTTCTGATGCCGCCCACCGGGCATGCGGAGACGGAGGAGCCGGGAGCGTGCCGGGGGATCCGGACCGACGCCTGGGCGAGTGAACTCGCTTGTCTTCCCACGACGCGGCCGCCTGCCGACACGTCCGCCGCGGGCCGGTACAAAAACGATCCCACCGCGTACATCATGTACACCTCGGGCTCCAGCGGCAGGCCCAAGGGCGTGGAGATCGCCCAATCAAGCATTTGTAACTTCCTCGGTGTCGTGACTCCCGTGTACGCCGTACGCCCCGATGACCGGGTGTTCCAGGGCATGACCATCTCGTTCGACTTCTCCCTCGAGGAGATCTGGCCGACCTGGACGGCAGGCGCCACGCTCGTCGCCGGGCCGGGCGGTCCCGCGCGGCTCGGTGACGAGCTCGCCGACTTCCTGGAGACGCATCGCATCACGGTGCTGTACTGCGTGCCGACGCTGCTGGCGACGATCCCGCGCGAGCTGCCGCAGGTTCGCAGCGTCGTCGTGGGCGGCGAGGCATGCCCGCAGAGGCTCGTCGAGCGGTGGAGCAGGCCGGGACGCCGCATCCTCAACACGTACGGACCGACAGAGGCCACCGTCACGGCAACCTGGCAGGAACTGCGTGCAAACCGGCCCGTCACCATCGGACGGCCTCTGCCGACGTACTCGGTGGCACTTCTCGACGAACAGCGGCGGCCCGTTCCCCACGGTTCGGCCGGCGAGATATGCCTGGGCGGTCCCGGCCTGGCCCGCGGTTACGTGGGTCGGCCGGACCTGACCGCCGACCGTTTCATCGAACACCCGCTGGCTCCCCGGGGCGGCCGGCTGTACCGCACCGGTGACCTCGGCCGGATGACCGTCGACGGGGAGATCGAGTACCTGGGCCGGGCCGACGCAGAGGTAAAGATCCGGGGATACAGGGTGGCACTCGGTGAGATCGACAATGTGCTGCTGGAGGACCCTGGCGTAGCTCAAGCGGTCACCGCGCTCGTCGCGGCGCCGGACACGGGCAGGACTCCGCAGACCCGTGACGACCTGGACCCGGCCGGGCACAGCGAGACCGGGAGCAGCGAGGTGCTCGCCGCCTACGTCGTCCGTGCCACAGACCCTTCCGGCCCGGACGCAGCCTCCGACAGCGACCTCGCCGGCCGTCTGCACGAGCACCTGCAACGTACTCTGCCCGCCTACATGGTGCCGTCGTTCCTCGACATCCTCGACCGCCTTCCCGCCATGCCGAGCGGCAAGGTCGACCGCCGGCTGCTACCCGCTCCGACCGGCCGTCGACTCATGGGGATCGGCCGCGTGGCGCCCGCCCGTGGTGAGTTGGAGACGCGGGTGCGGGACACCTGGGCACAGGTGCTCGGCCTCGCTCCCGACGAGGTGTCGGCCGAGGCGAACTTCTTCACCGACCTCGGCGGCCACTCGTTGCTCGCCGCCCAGGTCGTGTCGCTGTTGCGCGGCCACGACAGCGGAACCGGCCCGACTCTGCGTGACCTCTACGAGCACCCGACCGTGCAAGGGTTCGCAGAGCGGATACGCGCCTCGGCGGCCACCATGGGCACCAGCCCGCCCCGCCCATTCATCCGTCACAGCCGCGGCCGGATCGCGCTCGCCGGACTGGCCCAGGCGGGGGCCCTCTACCTTGTGCTCCTTCTGTTGACGCTCCCTGTGGCCGTCTCGTACGCCGAACGCCACGGCCAGGTCTCGGGCGGGGAGGTCGTCCAGCCGATGATCGCCGTCGCGGCCGGTTACCTGGCGGTGCGCTGGATCGTTCCTCTCGCTCTGGCGCGCCTGCTGGAGCACGGCATCGCACCTGGCCGCTACCCACTGTGGGGGCTGGCCTATCTGCGCCTGTGGGCACTGAACCTGCTGCTGGAGATCAGCCCGTTGCGGGTACTCAGCGGCTCTCCCATGATGGCTCCCTACCTTCGGCTGCTCGGTGCACGCGTCGGAGCCCGCACCACGATCGCCACCGGCGTGATCGGTCTGCCGGCTCTGCTGAGGATCGGCAGCGACGCGGCGGTCGGCTATGGCGTTTCGCTTCGACCCTGGCAGGTCGCGGACGGATGGGTCACCGTCGCTCCGATCACGGTTGGCGAGCGGGCCTTCGTCGGTGCCAACGCGGTGCTTGAACCAGGTGCGTGCATGGGGCCGGGGTCCGCGCTCGGTGAGCAGTCCGTGATCGGCCAGGACGAGTCGGTGGCTGCCGGAGCGCGCTGGACCGGATCACCGGCGCGCCGGGTCGAGGCCCTCGCCCCGGTCGTCGAGACAATGCTGCGCACCCGCGGCATTGCAGATCACTGGCGGCCGCGACATCTGTTTGCGGCGCTGGTCGGCCTGGTTTTCTTGGAGCTGGCTCCTCTGTTGACGGTCCTGCCCGGCATCGCGTTGTTCTGGTTCGCATGGCTGCGCTGGGGTGCGGGCTCGGGGCTGGCTGCCACAGCGCTGTCCGGCCCGGTCTTCGTGGGTACGGTGTGCTTGGTGGTGGCGGCCGGCAAGCGCGTGGTCCTGCCTGAGGTGCCCGTGGGCATCCACTCGGCGCGCACCTCGCTCGGCGTGCGCAAGTGGGTCGTGGACAAGCTGATGGAGTACAGCCTCACTTTCACCAACGCCCTCTACGCCACCCTCTACACCGTGCCGTGGCTGCGGCTGCTCGGCGCGCACGTGGGCCAGGGTGCCGAGGTTTCCACCGTCGCCTACGTCGAGCCGGGCCTGCTGACCCTCAAAGAGAGAAGCTTCGTCGCGGACAACGCGAGCATCGGTGCCGCCGTCTTCGCCGCCGGCCAGGTGGCCATGGGACCCACCACGGTGGGCAGCCGGGCGTTCGTCGGTAATGCGGCGCTGGTGGCGGCCGGCACGGAGCTGGGTGCGAGCTCCCTGGTCGGCGTGGGTACGGTCCCGCCGCCCGACGGTGTGCCCGACGGCACTACATGGCTCGGCTCCCCCGCGTTGCGGCTGCCGGTGCGCCAGCGCAGCGGTTCGTACCCGGAGGAGCTGACGTACCGACCGACCCGCAGGGCGGTGCTCGTTCGTCTGAGTATCGAGTTCTTCCGCGTCACCATGCCCGCCTCGGTTCTGGCGACCAGTGCCTACCTGTACCTGCTGGCACTGTCCGGCCTCGTCCGTGGCGCCGGCCCGCTGGTCCCGGTGCTGGTGTCGCCCTTCCTGGCCATCGGCGCGGCGTTCGCGGCCATCGCGTACTGCATGGTGGCCAAGCTCGTCGTCATCGGAAGGTACCGGCCGCGAGTCGAGCCTCTGTGGAGTTTTTTCGTACGGCGTACGGAGTTCGTCACCGGCCTTTTCGAGGCGGCCGCGGTCCCGGCGGGGGTGGGTGTGCTGGTGGGGACTCCGTTCCTGCCGGTGGTACTCCGAATGTTCGGTGCCCACATCGGCCGACGTACCTGGATCGGCACCACCTTTCTCACCGAGTTCGACCTGGTGGAGGTGGGCGACGACGTAGCGGTCGACAGGAACGTCTCACTACAGACACATTTGTTCGAAGATCGTGTCATGAAGATGTCGACGGTGACTGTTCGGTCCGGTGCGGATATCGGCACCCGGGCCATCGTGCTGTACGACTCGGTGGTGGGCGAGCGTGTCGGGCTTGGGGCGTTGTCCCTGGTCATGAAGGGGGAGCACCTGCCGCTGGGGACGAGCTGGCGAGGGCTCCCCGCCGAAGGAGTGACGAGCCGTCCCCGACCGGTTCGGGGGGACCGGTCGCCGTCGACTGCCGTGCGCGACGCATGACCACAACGCGCCGGTGAGGAGGAGGACATGGTTCAGGCCGAGACGCCCGGACTCCGCCCGCTCGCGCTCGTCTACCGGGGACCGGCATCACTGCCCGGTTGCCCGGAGGCGGTCGCGGACCTGCTCGCTGCCGGCCCGTGGGAACTGGACGTCCGCTTCGCCGGTCCGCGCGAGGCCCTGAAGCTGTCGGCCGGATCGCTGTCCAGGGCCCTTGTCTATGCCCAGCCGGGTGGCGGCTCGCTCCGTCCCGCCTACCGGAAGCTGAGGCAGCAACGCGAAGCGATCCGTGACTTCGTCCATGGCGGCGGACGCTACCTGGGCTTCTGTCTGGGCGCCTACCTGGCAGGGGCCACCCCGGGATTCGCTCTGCTGCCCGGCGACACCGACCAGTACATCCGCTCACCGGGGTGCACAGTCCACGACACCGGCAACACGCTGGTCGGGGTGATGTGGCGCGGACGGCCCCGCACTGTCTTCTTCCAGGACGGACCGTACTTCGCGCTCGATGCAGACGCGGACGCGACTGTCCTGGCCACCTACGCCAATGGCGCACCCGCCGCGGTCGTGACCCGGTTCGGCGCCGGCCGCGTGGGGGTCACCGGACCGCACCCGGAGGCCGGCGACGACTGGTACACCGACAACCGCCTCCCGGTCCACCACACCCGGGACCTCGCTGTGGACCTCGTGAATGCGGTGATGGAGAGATGACTGCGGTGCCCGCACCGACGAGTCTCGATTCGACGATCGCGGTGCGGCTGTGGCTCGTCCCGGCGGGCGGTCGGGACACACCCCAGGAGGCACCGTCCGTCCTGGACGCCGACGAGAGGCGGCGGGCGCTGGCGTTTCACCGAGCGTGCGACCGCAGCAGGTACATAAGCGCGCACACACTCCTGCGCCGAATCCTCGGGGCTCACTTGGGCGTCGCGCCCCGGGAGGTGCTCCTCACCCGCGAACGGTGCCCGATGTGCGGCGGCCCGCACGGCCGCCCGGCGGTGGCGAACGGCGCGGTGCACTTCTCGCTGGCCTACAGCGGGGAACTCTGCCTCGTCGCAGTGGCGAGCACGCCCGTCGGCGTTGACATGGAACGGATCCCGCCACCCGAACAGGCAACAAGACTCGGTTCGGCCCTTCACCCGAGGGAGGCCTCGGAGCTCTTGGCTCTGCCCGCACAGAACCGGCCCCTGGCCTTCGCTCGCGCCTGGGTACGCAAGGAGGCATACCTCAAGGGGCTCGGCACAGGTCTGACACGCGGGTTGTCCGTCGATGACGTCGGAACAGGGCCCGTCCCCGCCCAATGCTCGTCGGGCTGGCTGATCGCCGACATCGCCCTGGGCAGGAGCCGCGTTGCGGCGATCGCCATCCGCCGCCGCTGACAGTCGCACGGCGGCCAGCCGGGGAACCCGACCGGCCGCCGTGCGACTGTCACCAAGGAGGAGCCGGTGGCTCCGGCTCTTACCAGCCGACCGGGTGGTCGGCGACACGGGAAGTGCGGATCAGGCGCTCACGCGCGTCCTCAATCTCCCTCTCCCGGTCATCTGCGGACCGCCTGCCGTCATCCGGCCTCCTGCCCCTGCGCTCCTGCTCGTCACCATGCCGCGCCCGCTCTCGCGCCATGTCGATCCCGCGTGCATCACGCTCGCCTCGCCGGACCTCCCGGTCCGGGCGCCTGTCTCGACTGTCTGTCATTGTTCCTCACCTCACCTGCTTGTGGCCTCCAGCGTGTGCCGCGGGCACTGAGAGAACCCTGAGAACCCGCCACGCTCTCAGCGGCTTCTCAGGGGACAGTCCGTACGCTGCGGCACTAGGGTGGTTGGAGAGGCTGCCATGCGGATGCTGATCATCGAGGACGAACGTGGACTTGCCGCGGCGATCGCCGACGGACTCGCCTCGGAGGGCTTCGTCGCCGAAGCCGCATATGACGGTGTGGACGGGCTCTGGCGGGCCCTCCACGAGCCGCACGATGTCATCGTGCTGGACATCATGCTGCCCGGCCTGTCCGGGTACGAGGTCCTCAAGCGGATGCGGGCAGCGAACGTGTGGACCCCTGTGCTGATGCTCACGGCGAAGGACGGAGAGTACGACGAGGCGGACGCCCTGGACCTCGGCGCCGACGACTACCTGAGCAAGCCGTTCTCGTACGTGGTACTTGTGGCCCATTTGCGGGCGCTTCTGCGCCGAGGCGCACCGCCCCGGCCCGCGGTGCTCGCGGTCAACGACCTCACCCTGGACCCCGCCCGTAGGCGGTGCCGTCGCGGGAGCCATGAGATCGACCTGACCGCACGGGAGTTCACCCTTCTGGAATTCCTGCTCCGGCGTGCCGGCCAAGTGGTCAGCAAGACAGAGATCCTCACGCACGTGTGGGACGAGAACTTCGACGGCGACACCAACATCGTCGAGGTCTACGTCGGTTACCTGCGGCGCAAGATCGACGCCCCATTCGACCGCCAGACCATCGAGACCGTCCGCGGAGCGGGGTACCGACTACGGAGCTGAGGAAGGTAGCGGATGTACGTCGACATCCGGGCTTGGTGGTCCCGCCGGTCGCTGCGGCTGCGGCTGACCGTTGCGGCTGCCCTCATGATCGCGTTCGGACTGGCCGGTGCCGCTGTGCTGCTCGTTCTGTGGCTGCATTCAAGTCTCATCAGCGAGCTCGACCAGACCGCCCTGCAGGACGCCCAGGTCGTCGCAGCAACCCTTGAGGCCGAACCGCGCGGCGCCGTACTGCACAACACATTCCACGGCGAAGCCGCTGTCCAAGTGGTCGACGCGAAGGGAACAGTGCGGGCCAGCTCGGCGAATCTGCGCAGCAAACCCCGGTTGTTCGACTTCCCGCCGAACGCATCCGGTACCGCACACTCCCGCACCGTCCACGACATCCCAGTGGGCGAAAGCGGTGCCTGGCGTGCTGTGGCCGTCCCGGCCGGTCCCCGCCACGACCCGATGACCGTGTACGTCGCCATGTCCACAGAGGGCATCGACCATGGCCTGGCCAAGCTGACGTTCGGCCTCGCCACCACCGTGCCATCGACCGTGGCCCTGCTCACCGGCGTCGTATGGCTGCTCACCGGGCGCGCGCTGCGTCCCGTGGAATCCCTGCGAACCCAGACTGCCGAGATCAGCGCCTCGGACCTGGGGCGCCGACTCGACGTGCCCCCCGCCGAGGATGCTCTGGGCCGGCTCGCGAAGACCTTCAACGACCTGCTTGCCCGCCTGGAGGCTTCGACGCGGCGGCAGCGCGGTTTCGTCGCCGACGCCGCCCACGAACTGCGCAGCCCTCTGAGCACCTTGCACACACGCCTGGAGGTCGCAGTCAGCCATCCCGAAGCCGCTGACTGGCGAACGCTCGCCCCCGCTCTGCTCGAGGAGACCGAACGGCTTTCCCGGCTCGTCGACGATCTTGTACAGCTGGCCCGCCTCGATGCCCGTCCACGCCTGCGCAAACGCCCGGTCGACCTGGACGAGATCGTCTTCACCGAGGTGGGCGAGGCCCGCCAGCGCACTTCTCTCATCATCGACCAGCGCGCCGTCAGCGCCGCACGCATCCACGGTGACAGAGATGCCCTCGCCCGCGTGGTACGGAACCTGCTGGACAACGCCCTTCGCCATGCCGCCACCCGCATCGACATCCGCCTTTATGTCCTGAACGGCACCGCAAACCTGTTCGTAACCGACGACGGGCCCGGCATCCCTGCCGCCGACCGGCAACGAGTCTTCGAGCGCTTCACTCGACTCGACCACGCGCGCGCACGCGACACAGGCGGCAGCGGCCTGGGGCTGGCCATCGTCCGCGACATCGTCACCGCCCACCACGGCAGCGTCCACATCGAGACCAGCCACCCGGGCGCTCGGATCGTCGTGCGGATTCCCGTCGGCGATCGGTAGCGGCCGAGCAGGTGGCGCGGCCTGGGAGTACGACAAGACCGCCACCATCTACCTGGCGGCATTCCACCTCGTGGCATCTTCATCTGGTCCGAAAGGTGATGCGAAGGAAACGGCCTAGATCCAGTTCGCCCAGCCGAAGGAGAACAGATACGCCCGCCGATTCGCTTCCCATCCGCGGATGCCTCGAAGGTGCATGACCGCCAGTGACATGAGAAACAGTGCGGCAAAGGCGCCGGCTACAAGGGCAAGCCTGCGAGCAGGCCCACGACCGTGCTCACGACGACTACGGTCCCCAGACCGAAGTGCGCGGCAGGGAGATCTGCCCGCACTGCCTCCCGCAAGTCCCTGCGCACCGCCCGGATATCGGAGTCGTACCGCTCGCGCGCCCGTTCCTGGTCGGCAGCGGGACCCTTCAGCCACTGCATCTTCATCCCCCGATTGCGATGGACCGGATCCTGATGGTTTCGCCGGATCATCGTGCCAAAGACGGTGGGGTCTGAACAGATGCTGGAGGTTGCGGGTGAAGCGCCACGATTCCAGAGGCATCTACCAACTGTCGGTCAACGGCACACCGATAGGCGGGCCGGTGGACCTGTACAGCCCGGTCATGACCTACCCCGGTCATGACCTACTCCGAGCCGGAATTCGCCCAGGTGCCCCTGCGGACCGGAAGCAACACGCTCCGCCCGACCCACGTCGGACAGCACGCCAAGAGCAACGCAGTCCCGGGGACTTGCGCGATCGACCGCATCGGCCTGCGGCACCCCGACCAGGTCCTGCTGTCAATTGCTGACACACGTATGACCCGGCATCGCGATCCCGGGGCAGCGGTCCTGCGGGACCGGACTCGTCATCGTTTTCGTGTCGTTGTCGGGCCATGCCGTCCTGCTCACATTCCACCTTGGCGGCGGGCGTGACCGAGGAGGACACCGATGGTGGAACGGCAGTCCTACCAGTAATGCCGTCGGCCTCCCACCGCATGCCCGACAGCACCCAGGATCCAGAGGACGATGCCGATCACGACGAGCACAACACCGATCGTCCAAAGGATCGAGATACCTGCCACCAGGCCGATGGCCAGCAGAATGACACCGAGGATGATCATGACGACCTCCAATCTCGCATCGCCTCCCAGTATGCGCCTGCCGCCTTCGCGGGGTGATACGGGTCGTGCGAGGAACATCGCCTCCGGCTGCGGAGGCACCGCTCGAATGGCCCAAGGCGCAAATGTGGAGCACGATAGGGACGTGGGCACGTTCCTTTCTGCCTACTGTGGGCCGGGGCAGGAGAGTGCCCGGCAGTGTCATCTCACCGGTCACGTACTGCATGCCTGCAAACGACTCCCGTGAGCGGAATCCGTGACCGCGGTGCCGCGGAGCGCTTCTACGACGAGTACGCCGCCGTTCACCAGCAGGTGATGTTGCGCGGCAACATCGACGGCCTGCTCGCGGTCGCGTGCGGGCGGCAGAGGGGTAGCCGTCGTGCGGAGTGTGGGCGTTGAGGAAGAACTCCTTCTGGTCGCCCCGGAGAGCGGGGAGCCGCAGGCATTGTCGGCGGCGGTACTGGCCGTGGCTTCCCGCGACACGGATGGCGACTCCCCCTTCGAGTCGGAGCTCCACCGCCAGCAGCTCGAGTTCGCGACTCAGCCGCAGACCGGGATGAGCGAACTCGGGTCGGAGATCCGGCGTTGGCGGGCCGAGGCCGCCGGCCACGCCGCGGAATCGGGGCCGCCGTAGCCGCCCTGGCAACATCGCCGCTCCCGGTCAGTCCGACGATCGGGAGGGGCGAGCGGTATCAGTGGCTGGAGGAACAGTTCGGGCTCACCACACAGGAGCAGCTCACATGCGGCTGCCATGTCCATGTCTCGGTGGAATCCGACAACGAGGGCGTTGCGGTGCTGGACCGGATCCGGGTGTGGCTTCCGGTGCTGCTGGCCCTGAGCGCGAACTCCCCTTTCTGGCAGGGCAAGGGCAGCCAGTACAGCAGCTACCGCAGCCGGGTCCGGGGCCGCTGGCCGTCGTCCGGACCGGTGGAGATTTTCGGCTCCGCGGACCGCTACCACGAGTACGTACGGACCATGCTCAGCACTGGGGCGCTGCGCGATGAGGGCATGATCTACTTCGACGCACGCCTCTCGAAGCGCTACCCCACCGTTGAGATCAGAGTGGCAGACGTGTGTCTCGACGCCACTACTACGGTGCTGCTCGCCGCACTCGCCCGGGGTCTGGTGGAAACAGCGGCTCGCCAATGGCAGGCGGGCAGTGCGGCGCCTCAGCACGGGGTGGGTGCTCTGCGTCCGGCCGCCTGGCGAGCCGGCCGGTCGGGCCTTGAGGGCCGGCTGGTGCACCCGCTGACCATGTGCCCGGCCTCTGCTGTGGACGTGACGCACGCGCTGTTCGATCACGTGCGCGAGGCGCTGGAGGACAGCGGCGACGCGGCCGCAGCCGGGGAAGCACTGGACTCGTTGCTGAGGACCGGGAACGTGCCCGCGTCCAGCGAGAGCTGCTCCGGCGGACCGGAAGCCTCCGGGACGCCGCCACCGAATGCATCCGCCGCACTCGCGGGTGACCGGCGTGGCCCGGTGCAGGACGCTCACCTCGTATGCGTCGCCGGAGACCTGCATGCGGAACTCCGGTGACAGCTGGATCGACCAGTCCGTCAGCGACGACAGCCACGGGTGGATGGCCGGTGGCTCCGCCCGTAGGGGTGACTTCCCGCGCATGTCGCCGCGGGAGCCCGGGCGGACGCGGCCAAGGCTGGTACCAGCAGGGCATGCCCAGGCCATCGCATCCGCAGCCCGACCACACGGACCCCGGCGTGCCGTCCGAGGGACGACGGCACCGGATCCGCACCGCGTCACGTCAGGCGCTGCGCGGCATCACCCGCCCTGCGAACCGGATCCCGGGCGCGCAACAGGCGCCGCCCGGCCCGCGGTACGAGCCACGCGTGAACCCCACGCTGCAGACGGCCGCCGCCTACGCCTGGCGAATCCTCGTCGTGGGAGCCGTCGTGTATGCCGTCTTCTCAGCGCTGGGACGGTTCCACGAGGTAGCGGTAGCCGTCTTCCTCGGCCTGGTCGGCACCGCGATGTTGCGCCCGGTGGCGGACCTCCTGGATCGTCTGATGCCGCGGCCGCTCGCTGTCGCTGTGGCGCTTGTCGGCAGTATCGTCCTCGTCCTCGGCGTTCTGACCCTCATCGGCGAGGTAGTCGCCGCAGAACGCGCCGGGCTGGAGCGGGAGTTCGGCGACGGCCTGGTCAGGATCGAACACTGGCTGGAGGGGCCGCCGTTCCGGCTGAACCCCAAGGCGCTCGACGACATGCAGTCCCGGATCGGGCAGTTCCTGTCCAGCCATCGCTCCACCCTCATCAGCACGGCCCTCAGTGGCGTGGGCCGGCTGGTGGAGGTGGTGACCGTGTTCGTTCTCGCATTGTTCTGCTCGGTCTTCTTCATTCACTCGGGCGACCGGCAGTGGGACTGGTTCTGCGACCAGCTTCCGCAGACGGCCCGGGCCCGGGTCACGATCGCGGGCCGTGCGGCGTGGCGGACGTTCACCGGATACACACACGGAATCGTCCTGGTGGCGGCGACCAACGCAGTACTCGTCGGACTGGCCCTGTTCGCACTCGGAGTGCCGCTGGCCCTTCCCCTGGCGCTGCTGGAGTTCTTCGCCGCCTTCATTCCGTTGATCGGCTCGCCGGTCGCCCTCGCAGTCGCCGCCGTGGTGGCTCTGGCGGCGAAAGGCCCGATCGTGGCGGCCGTCGTCATCGCGCTGATCGTGGTCATCGGCCAGATCGAGGGCCATCTTCTGCACCCGATCGTGATGAGCTTGGCCGTTCGCCTGCACCCGGTGGTGGTCGCACTCGCGGTGATCGGCGGCGCCATCGCGGCGGGGGTGCTGGGCGCGGTGGTGGCGGTACCGCTCGTGTCCGTCGTCTGGTCGGCCCATCAGGCTCTGCGCCAGGCACACGAATCCGCGCAGGCGAATGATTGAGGGATGCGCGGGGCCGAAGCGAGACGGAAGCCCGGCACCGGAGTTCGCGGCGGCCTGCCACAGGCACAGGCCGGAAGCCGAACTGCTTGTGCGGGTTCCGTCGTACTGCTGTTGCTGCCGCCCCCGGCGAACTCGGCCGCCCGGTCCGAGGCAGGCTCGCCCCGGCCCACCGGGTCCTGCCTCGAATCGGGCACAGCCGCTGCGCGTCAACGGGGCGTCGTGTGCTGCCTCCTCACCACCAGGCCCTTCGGCGCCTCGATGTGCGCCGTGCCGTCGGCGTCGACGGAGATGTCGAGCCGCCCGCCCGCGACATCGAGCCCCTCGACCTTCAGCGGCCGGTAAGCCTCCGCGAACCCGGGCGCGACCGTGAGCGTTCCGCCGGGGACATCGGCGGAAAGCCCCAGCACCGACTGGAGGACCATGACGGACGAGGCCGCCGCCCAGGCCTGCGGGCGGCAGGATGCCGGATAGGGGGAGGGCCGGGCATCGGTCGCCGCTCCGTGACCGGCGAACAGTTCGGGGAGCCGCGCGTCGAAGGCCGCCGATGCGGTCAGCAGCCCCGCGGACAGGGACGCGGCCGCTTCCGGGAAGCCGGCCCTGACCAGGCCGTGCACCGCGATCGCGGTGTCGTGCGGCCAGATGGAACCGATGTGATAGCCGTACGGGTTGTAGGCAACGGATTCGCTGCTCAGCGTTCGCAGACCATGGCCCGAGTCGAGTTCGGGCGCGCTGAGCCTGGCGGCCAGCAGGGCGCTCTCCTCGTGGTTGAGCAGGCCCGTGCCCAGCAGGTGACCGAAGCCCGAGGTGACCGAGTCCACCGGCGTCTTCTCCCGGTCGAGCGCAACAGCCGGGTACGGCCCCCGCTCGTCCTCCACCCAGAAGTGGCTGCGGAAACGGTCCCGCAGCCGCTCGGCCCACTCCTCCCACCGGTCGGCGCCGGGGCGGCCGAAGGCGCGCAGCAGGTCCGCACCACCGCGGGCCGCCTCGTACGCGTACGCCTGGACCTCGCAGAGCGCGATCGGGGACGCGGCGAAGCACCCGTCGCGATACCGGATGGAGTCGCCCGAGTCCTTCCAGCCCTGGTTGGCCAGGCCCCGTCCGGTGTGGTCGATGTACTTCAGGAAACCGTCCCCGTCCGCGTCGCCGTGGTCGCGCATCCAGGCGAGGGCGGACTCCGCGTGCGGCAGGAGCTGTTCGACCTGCTCGGGCGCGAGGCCCCAGCGCCAGGAGTCGTGCAGCAGGGTGATCCAGAGCGGGGTGGCGTCGACCGTGCCGTAGTAGCAGGGCGGCAGGGCGAAGTTCTCGTTGAAGTTCTGGGTGGCTCGGCGTACTTCGTGCAGGATCTTGCCGGGCTGTTCCTCGGTGTCCTGATCGGACTTCGTGCCCTGCCGGCGGGCAAGTGTGCGCAGCGTACCTGCGGCGAGATCGGTGCCCAGCGGAAGCAGCATGCGGGCCGCCCACAGGGAGTCACGGCCGAAGAGGGTGAGGAACCACGGGGCTCCGGCGGCCAGGAACTGGTCGGCGGGATTCTCCGGGTCGGTCAGCCGCAGCCGGTCGAGGTCGGCGGCCGACTGGCTCAGCCAGTGATCGAAGCGCCGGTCGGCGCTGCGCAGGACGGGCGTACGCCACGGCAGGCTGTCGGCAGGTGGTGCGGGGAACTGGTCGCCGTCCTCATGCGCCGCGTCGCAGTGCAGTTCAGCGGTCCATGACGAGCCGGGAGCGAGTTCGATGTCGTACGCCAGTGTTCCGGCGGCCGGGTCGACGGCGGCGGGCCGCGGGTAGCCGGTGAGCCGTACCGCGAAGGTGTGCCTGGACCAACCGAGTCCGCCCTCCGTGGCGTTGGCGAAGACCGGGCTCTGCGCGTGTCCGGACTTGACGCGCTCAATCGGCGCGAGGTCGGTACCGGCGGTGACGATCAGCCGGACACGGACCTGCTGCCGGCCGGCATTGGCGACTTCGAGGGTCTCCTCCAGGCGCCCGGGGGTGATGCGGCGGCGTCGGTGCAAGGTGACGGCCGGGTCCGGTGTCTCCTCGCCCAGGCCGCGCAGCACACCGCGGAATGCTGCCCGGTCCGCTCCCTGAAGGGCTCCCCGCACCGGTGCGATCGCGATTCCGTCCGCCGCGACGGTCAACCGGGCAAGTGCTCTGCTGTCGCCGTGGTAGAAGCCGTCTGCGGCGCCGTCGATCTGTCCGTCCGCCTGCGAGATCGCGAAGCTCGGGGCGTACAGCGTCACACAGGCGTCATGCAGGAACGGCTGGAGGCCTTCGGCCGACGGGCCGACCCCCGTATCGGAGTTCGTCATGGCGTGGGTCTTGACAGTTGTGTCCAACAGAGCAGAACCTCTCAGGCATTGGAGCGTTCCAAGAACCCTAACGACGACTTCAGCACGTTGACAACGGTTTTGGAACGCTCCAATGAACTCGCCCAATTCGTACGACCGGTTTCGGAGACACTGATGCCCCGCTCCCCCAACACACCCTCGCCCAAGGCCGGTTCAGTCACCCTGGCCACGGTCGCACAGCGGGCCGGAGTGTCTCCGCAAACGGTGTCGAACGCGCTCAACTCCCCCGAACTGCTGCGTCCGGAGACTCTGGAGCGGGTCCGTCGCACCATCGACGAGCTGGGCTATCGCCCGCACCGCGCAGCTCAGACCCTGCGCACCCGCTCCAGCAAACTCATCGGCTATGGCATTCGTCCCACCGCACCCGGCACCTCGGCCCCGGTCATGGACCGGTTTCTGCACGCCCTGTCCCAGACCGCCGACGAGGCCGGTTACCGGATCCTGCTCTTCGCCTCACCTCCCGGCAGCGCCGGCCTCGACGGGTACGAGGAACTCCTCGACCTGCACAGCGTGGACGGTTTCGTGCTGAGCGGCACCGACCGGGGCGACCGGCGCCAGGCCTGGCTGGAGAAGCGCGGTGTGCCGTTCGTGGGCTTCGGCCGGATGTGGTCCGGCCGACAGATCGGGGACTGGGTGGATGTCGACGGCGCCTCGGGCACGGACGCCGCGGTCGAGCATCTGGTGGGTCTGGGGCATCGCAGGATCGCCTTTCTCGGCTGGCCGCGTGGCTCCGGGGTCGGCGACGACCGCGCCATGGGCTGGCAGCGCGCCATGCGGCGGCACCACCTTTCGATACGCAACAAGCGGGCACGGAGCGTCGATGACATCGCCTCCGCACAGGCCGCCGTCGGACCGCTGCTCGACGCAGGTGCGACGGCCGTGATCGCCGCAAGCGACGTACTCGCTCTGGGGTGCTATCACGCCCTGCGCGAGCGACGAGCCGTGCCGGGCAAGGATGTGGCGGTCGTCGGCTTCGACGACTCCCCCGCGGCGGCGCTCCTGTCCCCCGGGCTGTCCACCGTCGCCCAGCCGCTGGAGGCCGTCGGCCGCGAATGTGTCCGGCTGCTGCTGGCCCGGATGTCGGAACTCGGCGCTCCGCCCGAGCGCGTCCTGCTCGAACCGTCCCTCGTCGTACGTGACAGCACATCCGCGTCGGGCGACTGAACCACCCCCGTGCCCGTCCACGGGCCACCGATTCACAGCACGCCCTTTCCGGGCAGCTGAGCCACAAGCCCTACCCCCTGGAGGAATTCATGGGAACCCGTACGGCCGTCGCCGCCTTCGCCACCTGCGCGGCGCTCCTGGCCGCCACCGGCTGCTCATCCAGCTTCGGCAGCGACAAGGAGCCGGAGCAGGACAAGGCCGGCAAGCAGAAACTGACGGTACTGATCGCCACCTCGGGGGACGCCGAGACCCAGGCGGTCAAGAGTGCCGCCGCCGCGTACGCGAAGAAGTCGGGCAACTCGGTCTCGGTCGAGGTCGCCAAGGACATGAACCAGCAGCTTGCCCAGTCCTTCGCCGGGCACAAGCCGCCGGACGTCTTCTATGTCAACTCCGACCAGTTCGCGAACTACGCGAAGGGCGGCTCGCTGTACCCGTACGGGGACCGGATATCCGACGCCGACGACTTCTCCGAGCAGCTGCGCACCTCGTTCTCGCACGACGGGAAGCTGGTCTGTCTGCCGAAGGACACCTCGGCCCTCGCACTCGCCATCAATACGGACCTGTGGAAGAAGGCAGGGCTGACGGAGAAGGACTATCCGAAGAGCTGGGCGGAGCTGAAGACCGTCGCGGACAAGCTCACGGGCAACGGCGTCACCGGTCTCGTCACCAGCGACGAGTACCAGCGGCTCGGAGTCTTCATGAAGCAGGCGGGCGGCTGGCTCACCGACCCGGACCAGAAGAAGATGACCGCCGACACCCCGGAGAACGCCAAGGGGCTCGACTTCGTCCAGTCCCTGCTCAAGTCCGGCTCGATGAAGTTCGCCAAGCAGGTGGACACCAGCTGGGGCGGTGAGGCTCTCGGCAAGGGCAAGGCCGCCATGACGATCGAGGGCAACTGGCTCGAAGGCGGCATGAAGCTCGACTACCCCGATGTGAAGTACGCCGTCGCACCGTTGCCCGAGGGGCCGGCAGGCAAGGGCACCCTCGCCTTCAGCAACTGCTGGGGCGTCGCCGCCGACAGCGCGCACCGCGACGCGGGAGTCGACCTCGTGAAGTACCTGACCTCCGCGCAGCAGCAGCTCGACTTCGCGGACGCGTTCGGTGTCATGCCGTCGCGGACGAGCGCGCTCAGGACGTATGCCGAGAAGCAGCCGGCCGCCAAGGCCTGGGTGGACGGCAGCGCCTACGCGCAGGGCCCGGTGACGGTCGCCGGCTTCGACAAGGTCCTGAGCCAGTTCAACACCGATCTGCAGTCCCTGCGCACCGCCGACCCGAAGAAGATCCTCGCCGACCTTCAGCGCAATGGCGAACAGGCGATCGCGAAGGGCAACTGAGCCCCATGCCCATCCGCACGATGCGCACGAGCGGTATCCCCCGCACGACCGGCTCGCCCGGCGCACCTGACAGCGCCCCCGGCAAGGCCGGCACGACCGCGAAGGCTCGCGCCCGGCGCGCGGGTCGCGGGGAGGGCACCTGGGGCTGGCTGTTCGTCAGCCCCATGGTGCTCGTCCTCGGCCTGTTCATGGTGCTTCCCATCCTGATGGCCCTGTGGGTGAGCCTGCTGCACTGGGACGGACAGTCCAACCCGTTCTCCGGTCAGGCCGATTTTGTCGGCCTGGACAACTACCGGTCGCTGCTCACGCAGGACGGGCTCGACCGCACGCTCTTCGCGACGTCCCTGCGCAACAACGCCTACTACGTACTGCTGACCGTCCCCCTGCAGACCGTGCTGGCACTGGGTCTGGCTCTGATCGTCAACCAGAAACTGCTTCGGGGGCGCGGCGCTCTCCGTACGACGTTCTTCTTCCCGTCGGTCACCAGCTCCATCGCCGTCTCGACGGTCTTCCTCTTTCTCTTCCAGGGCAGTGGAGCCGTCAACTCCATGCTGTCCTGGATCGGGATCAAGGGACCGAACTGGTTCGCGGACCCGCGCGGGGTGCTCTCCCTGATCCTGGGCGGCCTGGGCATCGTCGATCCCGAACGGCCCACCGGGATCCTGGCCGCCCACTCCACCATGGGGCTGTCGTGGTTCGAGTGGCTCTCGGGCCCCTCGGTCGCGATGTGCACGCTCATTCTGCTCGCCGTGTGGACCACCTCGGGCACGTTCATGCTGATCTTCCTCGCGGCGCTGCAGAACATCCCGCGGGAGCTGGAGGAGTCGGCCGCCATGGAGGGGGTCGACCGCCGTCAGATGCTGTGGCATGTGACGCTGCCGGCGCTGCGTCCCGTGCTGTTCCTGGTCCTGACCCTGGGGCTGATCTCCACCTGGCAGGTCTTCGACCAGGTCTATGTGATGGGCCAGGGCGCTCCGGGCAATACGACGCTCACGCCCGCCTTCCTGTCGTACTCCGCGGGCTTCGACAATGCGGACTTCGGGCAGGGCTCGGCGATCGCGTTCATCCTGCTCGCCCTGATCCTCGTCCTGACCGCGTTCCAGCGCTGGGCGCTGCGGGAGCGTGGGGCACGCACCGGGAGGAACCGATGACCGTCACCGGTACGGCCGTACGCGACCGGGCTCGGCCCTCCCCTCGCCGTCGCGCCCCGCACGACCGGGGCCGCCCCGTCCTGAGCCGCTTCCGCCTGCCGTGGCGGTTGGCGGGGTATGCCGCGGTGCTGGGGCTGGGTCTGCTGTATCTGCTGCCGTTCGTCCTCCAGCTGGTGACCGGTTTCAAGACGGATCCGGACGCCGCCGCGCATCCGCTGGGTCTGCTGCCCACCACTCCGACCACGGCGGCGTACCAGCGGCTGTTCGGGTTGAGCCAGGCGGCGGACGGGGTGCCCTTCCTGCGCTGGCTGGGCAACTCGGCGCTGGTGGCGGTGGTGGTGACCGTGGGCCGGGTGCTGTTCGACTCCATGGCGGGATACGCGCTGGCGCGGCTGCGCTTCTGGGGCCGCTCCGCACTGTTCGGCTTTGTACTCGCGGTGATGGCGGTGCCCGGAGTGGCCCTGCTCATCCCGAAGTTCCTGGTGCTCAACACCTTCGGGCTCTTCGACACGTACACCGGCATGATCCTGCCGTTGCTGGTGGACGCGGCGGGCATCTTCATCATGAAGCAGTTCTTCGAATCGGTACCGCGCGAGGTCGAGGAGGCCGCACGGATCGACGGGGCGGGTGTGTTCCGGATCTTCTGGTCCGTCGTCCTGCCGATGGCCAGACCGGCGTTGATCACCCTGACGATCCTGTCGTTCCAGGGGTCGTGGAACGAGTTCACGCACTTCCTCGTCAGCACGCAGTCAGGCCAGTACGAGACGCTCACCACGGGCCTGGCCCGCTTCGTCTCGGGCGGACTCGGCGGCGGAACGCAGTACCCGCTGAAGCTGGCGGCGGCGCTGCTCTCCACCATCCCGGTGGCCGCGCTGTTCTTCTGCTTCCAGCGCTACTTCGTGAGCGGCGCCAACGCGGGAGCGGTCAAGGAGTGAGCTCCGGCGCCGTCGGGGACCGACGGCGCCGAAATCCGACGCACCGACCGGACCGGACCCCGCTGTTCCGAGCGTAATGTCCTGATCACCTAGACTCGGCGGATGGCGAAGTATTTCGACGTGCACCCCGAAAATCCTCAAGCGCGCACCATCCGCTCCGTGGCCGACAGCATCCGGGCCGGCGCGCTCGTCGCGTACCCGACGGACTCCTGTTACGCCTTGGGATGCCAGCTGGGCAGTCGTGACGGCATCAGCCGGATCCGGTCGATCCGGAATCTCGACGACCGTCACCATTTCACCCTTGTGTGCCAGAATTTCGCGCAGCTGGGTCAGTTCGTGCACATCGACAACGATGTGTTCCGCGCGATCAAGGCAGCGACACCCGGCAGCTACACCTTCATCCTCCCTGCGACGAAGGAGGTGCCGCGTCAGCTGCTGCACCCGAAGAAGAAGACGGTCGGAGTGCGGATTCCCGACCATGTCGTCGCTCAGGCGCTGCTCGCCGACCTCGGTGAGCCGCTGCTGTCCAGCACCTTGCTCCTGCCCGACGAGGACGAGCCGCTGACACAGGGCTGGGAGATCAAGGAACGGCTCGACCATGTGGTGGACGCCGTGGTCGACTCGGGCGACTGCGGCACCGAGCCGACCACGGTCATCGACTTCTCCGGCGGCGAACTCGAGATCGTACGCCGAGGGGCGGGCGACACCACACGGTTCGAGTAGCCTCGCCGCGGGCATCACGGCGCCTGCCGGGCGGCCTCCGTGCCGGAACGCCGGTGACTCATGTGCAGGGTGCCTGCGGCACGGTCGCGAGGGCGGGGTTGCGGCAGCGCCGCGCGCGGCGGACGGCCCCGGCTCCGCAGAGCGCCCTGGTGTGCGATGCACTCGGTGAGCAGGCGGTTGAACACCGCAGGCCGCGCCGCTGCCAGGTTCTTGAGCATGGCGATGGCGCGTGTGACGGACGTCAGTGCCTCTTCCCGCCGCCCCATCTCGTCCTGCCTGACCGCGCAGTTGCTCAGCGACAGTGCGAGGTCGGGGAGAAACGCGTCCGGGTGCACGGTCGCCAGGCACTCGCGGATCTCCACCGCGCGGCTGATCGCCACGAGGGCTTCCTTGTTCCGGCCCAGTTCCGCCAGCCGGTTGGACTGGTTGTTCAGCGACACGGCGAGGCCTGGCAGAAACACCTCGGGGCGCGCGGCCGCCAGCTCCTCACGGATCTCCACCGCGCGCATGCTCGCCGCCAACGCCTCCTCCCGCCTTCCCAACTCGGCAAGATCCGCCGACAGATTGTTCAGCGACACCGCAAAGTCCGGCAGAAACACCTCAGGACGCGCCGCCGCCAGCTCCTCACGGATCTCCACCGCGCGCATGCTCGCCGCCAACGCCTCGTCCCAGCGCCCCAGTTCGGCCAGCCGATTCGAGAGGTTGTTCAGCGCTCGGGCGAGGTTCTGGCTGAGGGTGGTGTCCCCCCGCTGTCCCAGCTTCCGCCGCCACGCGCGTGAGTCCTGGGCCCCGGCGTACTGGCCGACCCGGCGGTCCGCCGGCGTCAGGGCGTGATCGGCCAGACGCCGGGTCTGATCAGGAATCGCGGCGTACAGCTGGTCGCGCAGGTCGTCCATGAGTCCGGGGGAGGAACAGACAGGTTGCAGTGCTTCCAGCAGGGGCTCCGGGGTCTGCGCCTGCGGGGCGATGGTGATCGCGGGAAGCGCGAGCGTGGCCGGGTGCGCGGTGATCAGGTCCTGCAGCCTTTCCCCCAGGGGCCCCGTGGGCAGCGGCAGTGCGAGCGCCCGGGTGAGAACGGTCAGGGCGTGCAGGGCCCGGTCGTGAGTGATGTGCGGCAGGACCGCGTCGAGCAGCTCCGGGTGGTGCGTGAGGGCCCGGGCGAGGTGATGCTCGGCCAGCCGGTCGGGGTGCACGCTTCCCCAGTAGACCTGCGGCGCGTCGGGCGGATAGAGGTCGTGGATCCATGTCGCGAGGCGCAGGCGGGTGTCTTCCGGGGTGTCACGGAGGCCGGGTGCGAGCGCGAGCGTGTCGAAGGCCTGCGGCCGGGTCGCCGCACCCGTGAGGAGGGCCGCGGTCAGCGCGGTCAGCCGCTGCTGCTCCGAGCCGAGGCCGTGTAGCCGCTCGGAGTGAGCCGTACGGCGGAAACCCCTTCTCGGCCTGCCTGACGACCCCGGCGTGGCGGAGCGGGCGGCGGGTTTCAGCTCTCCACCGGCTTCACGTCCGTGTACTTGGTGAAGGGCTTCCAGGGGCGGGTACCGTCGTCGAACCGCACGCACTGTCAGCAGAGCCCTCGGGCCCAAACCCGGGTGGCTCTTCGGCCGGCCCCAAAACCCAGTGGACCGAGAACGACGGGTACGAGTGGTGGCAGGGGCCCGAAGAAGGCGGCCGGCGGACTCGGTTCCGAGCCCAACCCGCCGCTTGGCCAGGGCATTTACTCATATGCGTGGGCGCCGCGGGTCATGACATCCCCTCGGCCGCCTGCCACACGTGGTCCCAGTCCCGATCGAGCAGATGGTGGACAGTGGCTCGCAGCGCGCCGTGTCGGCCCGGGACGTTCACGTGGTGCGAGGCGACCGGACCGGACGCTCCCAGAGGCCGCCCAGGTGCGCGTGGAGGACGTCCTGCGCCTCTCGCGGGGTGAGATGGCCGATGAGGACGTGCGCGGTGAGGCCGTCCGCGAGGGCGAGGAGGGTGCGGGCCTCGCGTTGCGGATCGATGAGCACGGCACAGTCGGCGCCCTCGCCGGCTTCCGAGATGAGGCGGGTGAACGCCTCTTGCAGAGCTGCGTAGTTCGCCTTCAACGTCCTCGCGAGGGCCTCGCTGACAACCGCCTGCGCAACGAAGGCGAGCCAGACCCTGGCCTCGGCGCGGTGCTCTTCCTGCAGCAGTGAGATCTCGGTCACCGCATGCCCCAGGGTGGTGGCGGCCGACTGGGCCGGGCACCTCACGAGGCGGGCCTGTACGCGCTCACTGATCCGCTCGCCGATGTATCCGAGCGCGAACACGAGCATTTCTTCCTTGGTACGGAAGCATCGCTGAACGGCGCCCATCGACACCTGCGCACACGCGGCGACGTCTCGAAGGGTCACGCCCTCCAGCCCGCGTTCGTCGGCGAGTCGGCAGACGGCCTCAGCGATCCGGCGACGTCGGTCCGCGTGATCCACCTGCTTGGGCATACCCGTCGCCTCCCTGGTTCCACGGTGATCCGTTCCGCAGCTCACTTTATCCGATGCGCTCGTATCGGTTCGGGGGCTACAGTTTCGATGCAAGTGCATCGGAACATGGATGGGAAAGGACACGAGCGCATGCAGGATGCCCTGTGGAAGATGCCGGCCACCGCGCAGGCGGAGGCGGTGCGCCGCGCAGATGTCTCGGCTGTCGAACTGGTCGACAGCCACCTGGAGCGCATCGCCGAGGTCAACCCGCAGATGAACGCGGTCACACAGCTCCTGGCGGAGCGCGCACGCGCCGCCGCAGCGCAGACAGACCGCCGGCGGGCCGCCGGTGAAGCGCTGGGGCCGCTGGCGGGCGTGCCGTTCACGGTGAAGGAGAGCACCGCCGTCGAAGGCGTACCGACCACGTTCGGCACGGAGCGCTTCCGCGATCTGGTGGCGTCGGCCGACGCGCCCCCTGTGGCCCGGCTGCGCGCAGCCGGGGCCATCCCCATCGGGCACAGCAACATACCCACCCTGATCCTGGCGGGGATGCACACGCGAAGCGAGCTCTTCGGCGACACGGCCAACCCATGGGACCGCGGCCGGACCCCGGGTGGCACCAGCGGAGGCGACGGGGTGGCCGTCGCCACGGGCATGGCAGCGCTCGGGCTCGGCAACGACTCCGGTGGATCGGTGCGCATCCCGGCCCAGTTCTGCGGCGTGGCCGGTCTGAAGCCGACAACCGGGCGCTTCCCCGCGGACCACCGCGTCCTCGGCCCCGACGACCCCGGCCCGGCGTCCCAGATGCTGATCACCGACGGCCCGCTGGCGCGGAGTGTGGGCGACCTCCGGTTGGCGTTCGAGGTGCTGGCCGGGACCGACCCGCGGGCCGTACCGGTACCTGCCTACGGCGAACCGCTCCCCGGACCGGTGAAGGTCGCGGTCGTGACGGACCCGGGTGGGCACGGCGTTCACCCCACGGTTCGCTGGGCCGTCGAGACCGCGGCCGAGGCGCTGCGCGACGCCGGGTACGACGTGCGGGAGGTGCAGGACGTTCCGAGACTGGACGAAGCGCTCGAAGCGTACGGCCGGATCACCGTGACCGAGTTCGCTGCGACCTGGCCGGTGGTGCGGAAGCTGCTCGGAGCAGGCGGGGACCGCTATATCGAGATGACGATGGAGCGGACGCCACCGGCAAGCGCCGACGAGTTCATTAAACTGATGGGCACCTGGATGAACATCCGCCGCTCATGGGCCGAATTCCTCGACGAATACCCGCTGTTGCTCGGCCCGGTATTCACCGAGCCACCGGTCGAGCCGGGACTGGAGTCGCGCGACAGGGCCGGACGGGACCGGGTCGGCTCGGCGATGCGCCTGTGCACCGTGACCAGTTTCGTGGGTGTGCCCGGCGTGGCCGTACCGACCGGAGTGGTCGATGGACTGCCGTCCGGGGTGCAGGTTGTCGGGCGCGCGTTCCGGGAAGACCTGTGTCTGGGCGCGGCGCAGGCGATCGAGGACCGGCTCGGAGTTCTCACACCGGTCGACCCGCGCGTGGGGGTCAGGGCTGATTGAGCCCTTGAGGAGCACTTGCACCGTTCCTAGCCAGTGTGCATGAGTGAGTCCTGGACCCACTGGTGCGTGCTGGGCGCATCCCGAACGGTGTTGGATGCGCTGGGTTCCCGCTTTCTCGTCCCGTTCGGCGGCACGCCTCCAGGGGCGTGATCCGTTGCGGGTGGGCGGGTTCCGTCACGTCCTCGGGTGCCTGGTGGGGGTGCCGGCCGTGCTTGGCGTTGGCCAGGTGTGCGAGCGGGGCGGGCAGTTTGATGCTGACCTCGCCGTCCGGGGTGACGCGAATGGTCTCGTTCCCGAACCGTTTCCCGGACTCGCCGTCGGCGGCGATGAACCAGCGTTCCGCTTCCCAGCGTTCTCGCCACTGCTCTTCGGTCAGCCGGGCCCGGGTGAGGTGGTGGCGGGTGTTGAGAAGGCGTTTGCAGCCCCGCACGACCCGGACGCGTCCGGCCTGCCGGTCACGGACCGCGGCATCGTGTCGGGCTTCCAGCGCCGCGAGGCGGCGGGACTTGTGGAACCACTCGCCCTGGGAGCGGTAGCCACCGGCCGCCCGCTTCGTTCCCCTCGCGCCGATGGGGAGGGACAGGCGGTGCCGCAGCGTCCCGATCCCGGCTTCCAGATTCCGGATGTGCGCCGCCTGACAACGGCGCGCCAGCGCCCACTGATCGTGGGTGGCCTTGGTGATCGCACCGGCGATCCGCGATGACGACTGCGCGGTCAGGTCCCGCTTGCGCGACGCCCAGGTGTCCGCGCCGTGCTCCAGACCGTCCGCACAACGGGCCCTGAGATCACGGGAAGCCAGACGGCCCTGATGCTCACCGACCGCACGCAGGACTATCTCGTCCTGGGGCGTGAGGTGCTTCAGACGGTCCCGGATCGCCACCCCGCACGGCCCGGGCGCCACGAAGGGCGCCGCCAGCTCCCGCACACCACCCACCACAACACCCCCTCCCACGAGACCGGACACCCGCTACCCAGTCCAACGAGCACCAGCCGCCGAGGTCACCCATTCGGCCCCAGAACTACCGTTCCCGCCCCGCGAAGCCGCCGACAGGACTCACTCCTGCTCACCACAACGCACTTCAGCTCAGCAAACCGACAGCAGCTCACAACCCTCATGAAGGTGTCAACGGAAGAGCGCGGCCCACCGGGCCTCCTCTTCACACTGCTCCTGGCCTCGGCACAGCCGCGCGCGGACGGCCAGGGACACCGTGGTGGTGGCACCCGCGACCGCCACCAGCACGGCCGCGGGCAGGGGGACCGGCATGAGCAGCAGGAGCATCGTGAGGGCCGCCGATCCCCACCCGGCCAGTACAGCGGCCGCGGCCAGCCGACGGGAGCGCGGCCGGTCCTGGCCGGCACGCAGGTCGATGCAGGCGGGCAGGTACCAGACGTTGCCCGACACGCAGAGCACGGCGACACCGAGCGTCAGAACACCATGGGACATCGGACAGCACTCTCCTCAGAGGCGGGGTTGGCGGTGGTCGGCGGGGTCAGGGGCAGTCCGGTACGGCGGGGTCGAGCGCGGCGATCTCCGGATGGTGCAGGTCGAACGCCGGGGACTCGCTGCGGATACGGGGCAGGGCGGTGAAGTTGTGCCGGGGAGGAGGACAGGACGTGGCCCATTCCAGGGAGCGGCCATAACCCCAGGGGTCGTCGACGGTTGTCTTCTTGCCGTACTGGGCGGTCTTCCAGACGTTGTAGAAGAAGGGGAGGAACGACAGCCCGAGCAGGAATGAGCCGATGGTGGACAGGGTGTTGAGGGCGGTGAAACCGTCAGCGGCGAGATAGTCCGCGTACCGGCGGGGCATTCCCTCCGCACCGAGCCAGTGCTGCACGAGGAACGTGAGGTGGAAGCCGGCCGTCAGCACCCAGAAGGTGATCTTTCCCAGGCGTTCGTCGAGCATCTTGCCGGTGAACTTCGGCCACCAGAAGTGGAATCCGGCGAACATCGCGTAGACGACCGTACCGAAGAGTGTGTAGTGGAAGTGGGCGACCACGAAGTACGAGTCGGAGACATGGAAGTCCAGTGGCGGTGAGGCCAGGATGACTCCGGTCAGTCCGCCGAAGACGAACGTGATCAGAAATCCGGTGGCCCACAGCATCGGCGTCTCGAAGGACAGCGACCCCTTCCACATAGTGCCGATCCAGTTGAAGAACTTCACCCCGGTCGGTACGGCGATCAGAAAGGTCATGAAGGCGAAGAAGGGCAGCAGTACACCACCGGTGACATACATGTGGTGGGCCCAGACGGTTACGGACAACCCGGCAATGGCTATCGTCGCGGCAACAAGACCGATATAACCGAACATCGGCTTCCGGGAGAAGACCGGAATGATCTCGGAGACGATGCCGAAGAACGGCAGAGCCAGCACATAGACCTCCGGGTGCCCGAAGAACCAGAACAGGTGCTGCCACAGAAGCGCACCCCCGTTGGCGGCGTCGAAAATGTGCGAGCCGAACTTCCGGTCCATCTCCAGCGCGAAGAGTGCCGCGGCGAGGACCGGGAAGACCAGGAGGATGAGTACGGCGGTCAGCAGTACGTTCCAGGTGAAGATCGACATCCGGAACATGGTCATCCCGGGGGCACGCATACAGATGATGGTGGTGATGAAGTTCACCGCTCCGAGAATGGAACCGAATCCGGACAGCGCCACGCCCATGATCCACATATCGGCGCCGATACCCGGGGAGCGGGTGGCGTCGGAAAGCGGAGCATAGGCGAACCAGCCGAAGTCGGCAGCACCTTGAGGGGTGAGAAAACCTGCCGCGGCGATCAATGAGCCGAAGAGGAACAACCAGTAGGCCAGCATGTTCAGCCGCGGAAATGCCACATCGGGTGCGCCTATCTGAAGCGGCATGAGCCAGTTGGCGAATCCCGTGAACAGTGGCATGGCGAACAGCAGCAGCATCACCGAGCCATGCATCGTGAATGCCTGATTGAACTGCTCGTTGGAAATGATCTGCGTACCGGGACAGGCGAGTTCGGCGCGCATCACCAGCGCCATCGCGCCGCCGACCAGGAAGAAGACGAACGCGGTGACGAGATAGAGCGTGCCGATCTGCTTGTGGTCGGTCGTCGTAAGCCACGAGACGACGATCCTGCCGCGCGAGGAACGGCCCGGCAGATCGGCGCCGGGCTGCGTCGTGCCCGTCCGAGTGGGCCGGCGACCGGCCGAGATGGCCGCCGCGTCGGCGGGGTCGGCCCCGGGGCCGGGGGGCTTGCGGCCATATGCAGGGGCGGCCTGATTGCCCTGCGATTCCATTGCATCCACCGGACCGTGTCCTCCAGCTCTGGCAGTTCTCCGAGAACTCCCCGGCCGCACGGGGGGGCGTTTCCGGGGAGCGGTCGGGAAGGTCCGGCGGATCACGAGGGGACGGACCGGACCTCCCCGGCCGCACCATGCTGGCCGCCGCCCGCAACGCTCTCCAGGGACCGACGGGTACCTTCCACGGGGCCGACCGGCCCTACTGCCCTGTACATCCGGCAGCCGACCGACCCTGCCCGCGCCGGCCTTCGAGACCACACACCGCCGGGCCCTCGGCACCTGGGCTGTCGTAGGCTGACCGCCCGTGGACCGGTCCCAGCCCTGCGGTGATCCGGTGAGCAGATACCCGGCATACGGCACACGGCCCCAGAGAACGGCACCCCGATGGCAGAGACAGCACCCCCCGAGCCCGGCTCCCACTTCGAAGCACCGTCCCCCGGCACCTCCTCCCCCGCCCTCGGCTCGCCCGGCCCCTCCTGCCCCGGTCCGGGCGCATGGCCGCAGCCCAGCCGACCGGACCGGATGCGCAGTCTGCTGGATGCCGTGATGAGTCTGGGACGGGGCCTGGAACTCCCGGAGGTGCTGCGCGGCATCGTGGAGGCGGCGGTGACGCTGACCGACGCGGAGTACGGAGCACTCGGCATTGTCGGGGACGGGCAGAAGCTCCTGGAGTTCCTGCCGGTGGGCCTGTCGGACCAACTCGCCGCCAGGATCGGGCAGTCACCGTGCGGCCGCGGAATCCTCGGCGAGCTGATCCGCCACCCGGAACCGCTGCGGCTCACCGATCTGAGCAGCCACCCGCGCAGCTTCGGTTTTCCGCCTCATCATCCGCCGATGCGCACCTTCCTCGGCGTACCGGTGCGGGTGCGCGACGAGGTGTTCGGCAACCTCTATCTCACCGAGAAGCGGGGCGGGGTGAGCTTCGACGCCGACGACGAGGCGGTGCTGACCACCCTGTCGATCGCCGCCGGCGTCGCCATCGACAACGCCAGGATGTACGAGGAGAGCCGCCGCCGGGAGCGGCGCCTGGAAGCACTGGGCGAGATCACCCGCACCCTGCTCTCGGGGACGGACGCCGACGAGGTGCTGCATCTGATCGCCGAGCGGGCGATGGAAGTGGCGGGGGCCGACCGGGCAGCGATTCTGCTGCCCATGGCGCGGCCCGGTTCCGCGCCCCTCTCAGAGGCTCCGGCGGCATCAGCGGCCGAGGAACGCCTCACCGTTGCCGTCGCCCATGGCCGGGACTCCGACCGTGTGACGGGGTTGTCCGTTCCGGCGTCGGGATCGCTGGCCGGGCTCGCCGCCCGTACCGGAACGCCTGTGCACTGCGCCGACGTCCGTACAGATCCCCGGGCCCATCCGTTCGGCGACGGTACCGAGGACAGTCTGGGCCCGGTGGTGGCCGTGCCGCTGCAGATCGACACCGGGGCGCTGGGCGCACTGCGCCTGGGGCGGCCGGCGGACCGCCCGCCGTTCGACGACACCGAGGTCGAACTCGTCTCCGGCTTCGCCGACCAGGCGGCCATCGCGCTGGAACTGGCCCGCAGACGGGCCGAGTCCGAGGAACTCGCCGTGATGCACGACCGGGACCGGATCGCCCGCGATCTGCACGATCTGGCGATCCAGCGGCTGTTCGCGACCGGGATGACTCTCCAGAGCACCACCCGGGCCATCGCGGACCGCCCGGAAGCGGCCGAGCGGGTCAGCCGGGCGGTGGATGATCTGGACACCACGATCCGGATCATCCGGTCCACCATCTTCGATCTGCGCACGGCGGACGGTTCGGGCCGCGGCGGGCTGCGGCACCGGATAGCGGAGACCGCTCGTACCGCGGCACATGTCCTCGGCTTCCGGCCCACCGTGCGGATCGACGGGCCGGTGGACACCACCGTCCCGGACGAACTCGCCGAACACGTGGTGGCGGTCGCCGCCGAGGCGGTGTCCAACGCGTCCCGCCATGCCCGTGCGAGTCGTATCGGCATCGTGCTGTCGGCCGACGACGCGGTGACTCTGACCGTCACGGACAACGGCATCGGCATCGGCATCGGCATCGGGGACGGTGACACGACCGCTCCCGGAACGCCGACAGCGGTCGATGACGGAGCGGGGGCAGCGATCAATGACGGCGGTCGGCCGGCAAGGCGCGGCGGTGGACTGGCCAATATGCGTACGCGGGCGGAGCTGTGCGGCGGCACACTCGCCATCGAACGGCCGGCGGAAGGCGGCACCAGGATCACGTGGTGCGTGCCGCTCCACGACTGACGCCTGAGCGCCTGTCAGATTCGCCGGACCGGGGTCTGCCCCTGGCGGTCCTTGATCCGGCCGACGAGCATCGCGGCGTGGATCCGGCGGCCGACGCCCAGTTTGGCGAGGATCGAGGAGATACGGTTCTTGACGGTCTTCTCGGCCAGGAAGAGGCGTTCCGCGATTTCGCGGTTGGTGAGGCCCTCGCCGATGAGGTCCAGGATCTGGCGCTCCCTGGCCGTGAGCTGGTCCAGTTCCGATGCCTCCGACTCCTCGGCGGGGGTCCGCTGGGGGCCCCGCAGCCGTGCCATCACACGAGCGGTCGTCCGTGGATCGAGCATCGAGGTGCCGGACGCGACCGTGCGTACGGCGGCGATCAGATCGGCTCCGTTGATCTGCTTCAGCACGTAGCCGGCCGCGCCCGCCATGATGGCGTCGAACAGTGCCTCGTCGTCGTCGAACGACGTCAGCATCAGACATGCCAGTTCGGGCATGAGGGCACGCAGTTCCCGGCATACCTCGATACCGGCGTGGTCACCGCGGGGGTCGTCTCCGAGCCGTACGTCCAGTACGGCGACCTGTGGCCTGCTGGCCGGTACGCGGGCCAGCGTCTCCCGGGCGTTGGACGCCTCGCCGACGACCTCGATGCCGTCTTCGGCCTCCAGCAGATCGCGTACGCCGCGCCGGACGACCTCGTGGTCGTCGAGGATGAAGACGCGTACAGGAGCTGCGGACTGCGGCGGCGTCGTACTCAGCGGGGACTTCGCGAGGTCATTCACACCATGCTCGATCGGTTCGGGGAAGGGGGCTCGGACCAGTATGTACATCCGTCCGCAGGCCGGTTCGCGGGGGTGTCACAGCATGTCGAACAGGCTCTGAACAGGGCCGAAAGGCCCTGTGACCAGGGCCGGTCGGCGGGCTGGACGCGGTGCCATACTGACGCCGCCGAGATCGTCCCAGCGCTACGGACGTCTCTCCGTCCCCCCACCGTGCAGCTCCAAGGAGTCACCGGACCATGAACACCCCGAGCGAGGACTACCACGCACTGCTCGCGCGGCATGACGCGATGCGGCTGCGACGACGCATCCTGTCCCCGGACAAAGCCGGCGCCGAACCGTGGTGCGCCGAGGCACCGCAGCCTTACGACGGAACGTCCGACCAGCAGCTGATCAGCGAATTCCTGCCGCTGGTGAGCCCGCTGGAGGAGCTGATCGCCGAACTGTACAGGGTCCTGTTCGAGCGGCATCCGTATCTGCGGTCGCTGTTCCCCGAGTCGATGGCGTTCCAGCAGGCCCATCTCGTCGGGATCTTCCGCTATCTGATCGGCAATCTGCACCGTACGGACGAGATGATCGGCACCTTCTCGCAGTTGGGTCGCGACCACCGCAAACTCGGTGTGCGCCGCGCGCACTTCGAGGCGTTCGAAGCGGCGCTGACCGAGGCGCTGCGCACGCGTGCGGGCGCCCGGTGGACCGATGTCCTGGAGGACGCCTGGCTGCGCATGCTGCGGCTGGCCGTTTCGGCGATGGTCAGGGGCGCGGACGAGGCGATCGCCGAACCGCCGAGCTGGGAGGCGACGGTGACCTCGCACGAGTTCCGTACGCCGCGTCTCGCGGTGCTGAGAGTGCGCCCCCATCAGCCCTACGCCTTCAGGGCCGGGCAGTTCGCGTCCCTCGAGTCGCCGCTGCTGGAGCAGGCGTGGCGTCCCTACTATCTGGCCCGCGCGCCGCATCCGGACGGCGAGTTGGAGTTCCATGTACGGGCCCGTGGTGCCGATGGGGTGAGTGATGCGCTGGTGCACGGCACGCGGGAGGGCGGCACCGTCCGCCTCAGTGCACCGCGCGGCGCGCTCGCCCTCCCCGATCACACCCCGTCCGCCGACGTTGTGTTGATCGCTTCCGGTACCGGATGGGCCGCGATGAAGGCGCTGCTCCAGCAGATCGACACCGAACGGTTCCGTGCGCACCGGGTGCGTCTGCTGCTGGATGGAGGGGTGGGGGAGGGCGTGTACGACGCGGCGTACCTGGAAGCGTTCCGGCGCGGACGCCCCTGGCTGACCGTCCTCACGGCCGGTCCCTCCGCAGATCCCGGTATGCGGGCGCTGGACGGAATACTGGCGCAGCGTCCCGGGGCCGCTGCCCGGCAGCACGTCCATCTGGCCCTGGCGCCCGAGGCATCCACAACAGACTCCGCGCGGATCGTCGCCGCCCGGCTGGCCGCCGCCGGAGTCCCGGCCACGCACATCCATCACGACACCAGCGGCTTTGTGCGGGTCACAGAAACGTCTGCCAGTACGACCAGAACCGGGTTGCTATCAGCATGACGATGGCCAGGCACCAGGTCACCGGCACCACAAGGGGGAACTCCAGTACCGCCGCGACCAGGGCGCGTGGGGCGGGCAGGACGCCATGGCGCAGATTGTGCACGGTCGTGTGCCAGAACATGAAGATGGTGGCCGCCCACACGAGTACGCACCACAGACAGAGCGCGCCGATGTCGTACAGCGCCTGCGTCATCAGCCACATGCAGAAGCCGACGCCGAACAGGGTGCCCAGGTTCAGCCCCAGCCAGTACCACCGCCGGTAGCGCGCACCTGCGAGCAGGCCCGCGCCGGTCCCCATCACCACTCCGAAGGCGATCAGTCCGATGAGCGGATTGGGGAATCCGAACACCGACGCCTGTTCGCTGCGCATCACATCCGTGCAGGAGACCACGGGGCTCAGCGAGCAGGCGGGGACGAAGCCGGGATCGGCGAGCAGCTCGAACTTGTCGATGGTGATCACGAAGGAGCCCAGCAGCCCGAGGGCGGCGGTGATCACCAGCAGCCATGCGAATCCCTGGCGCGCCCCGACCCGATCCCGTTCGTCGCTCGTCCCCGAAGCACCGTCGTTCGCCAGGTCCTCCGAGGAGTGAACCTCCTGGTTATCGGCTTCGGGGGCTTCCGCCACCATCTCCGGCTCACACGCCGACGCGCTCATGCCCACCCCCGCACGGAGCCGTCCGGCCAGACGATCTCCACCCGGATTCCACGCGCCCGCGCGAAGGCAACCAGATGTGCGGTGGCGTCCCGGCCGTCCGACGGCGAACCGTCCCACACGGCAAGCAGGGTCCGGCACGTCTCCACCAGACGTTCATCGGCGCTGACACAAGCGTTGCGGTCGGCCGGATCAAAAGCCAGCAGCCGTACGCTCTCGGCCAGGACCAGAAGTTCCCCTGCGGCCCGCCGGTCCCGCTCGGGCAGCACTGCGGGCACCGCGCCCTGGGCCGGCAACAGTACCGTCAGCTTCCGTCCGGCTTCCCGGGCGGCGCGCCCGAACACGAGTGGCAGCCCCGCCCCGACCCGTACGAGAGCAGCCACTCCCTCTGCCAGGCAGTCCAGCCGCGCTCTCAGTTCAGCCTCCACCAGCGCCATGGTCCTGTTGCTGAGGTCTCTGTGTCCGACGACCGCTATCACCGCGTTCCCCTCCTGTACACATCCGCACCGCCCGCTCCGACCGAACGCTCCACAAGCCACGGGCCGGCGCCCGGAGCCGTCGTTGGGCCGGCCTGTGGCATGCGGTCCACCGCAGTGAACCCATCGGGGGTCCGGCGCCGCTAGGGCCGTTCGGCCCTGGGCCGTTCGGCCCTGGCGTGGGGATGGCCGCACGCGATGTACTCGTGCGGCAAGTGAGCAGATCAGGAGACGAGGCCGCCCCATGAGCCACGCAGGTCATCAGTCGTCCCAGTCGTCCGTGCCCGCGGCCGCGCCCACGTCGTCGGCGTCGGACCCGGCTCACGGCCTGGCGGCCACCGGACCACGCCGCACGGTCGAGTTGACGGGCGCTCAGGCGCTGAGTCTGCTCGGCGGGGCTTCGCTCGGGCGGATCGTCTTCACCCAGCGCGCGCTGCCCGCAGTCCGGCCGGTGAACCATCTGCTGGACCTCGGTCAGATCGTCATCCGGACCCATCAGGACTCGGACCTGTTCGCCCAGGCCCGGCACCATGGCGACCGGGGAGTCGTGGTCGCCTACCAGGCGGATGACATCGATCCGCTGACCCATCTGGGCTGGAGCGTCGTCGCGACGGGTTACTGCCGCCCCGTGACCGATCCGGATGCCCTGATGCGCTACCAGCGACTGATCAGGCCCTGGTCGGACCGGGTGATGGACTGTGCGGTCCGCATCCGCCCGCATCTGGTCACCGGTATCCGGCTGACGGTCTGATGCAGCGTCTGAGTGAGGAAGTCGCGACTTTGTACGGATGCGACGGATCACGTTCCCCGTGGCCGGACGCGGACGGTGCCCGCCCCGGCGGGCACCGTCCGCGTTTCTCATTGCTGTCCGGCCCGGGAGGTGCCTCGGAGCCCGGCTGCCGCGAGAGCGGCTCCCAGCAGGCAGAGAACGCCGGTCACGGTCACTGCGGTGTGCACACCGTTCATGAACGCCTGGCCACTGCCCTCCACGACGGCCGCCCGGAGCTGCTCGGTCATTTTGCCGGAGGCCAGGGCGACACCCATGGCGACCGCGGCACCGGCCTCCTCCAGGCCACCCGCGACGGACGCCGGGACCCCCGCACCGGTCAGCTCGTCGACAAGCGTGGCGTCGACCCGGCTGCTGATCAGCGAGACCAGCACCGACGTGCCCAGCGCGCCGCCGATCTGGAGGGCGGTGCCCTGGAGGCCGCCCGCCACTCCGCCGCCCTTGACGGGGGCCTGGCCGACGATGGCGTCGGAGGAGGCCGACAGCACCATGCCGGCCCCCGGGCCGAGGGCGATGAACGGCGACCACATCGTGGCGTAGGACGAGCCGGTGTCCCAGCTCAGCAGGCCGAAGGTCGCGGCGGCTTGGAGCAGCATGCCCAGCGGCATCGAGAGCCGGGGCCCGAAGCGGCCGGTCAGCGCCGCCCCCAGCGGGGAGGCCACCAGCGAAGCGGGACTGAGCGGCAGTGTGCGTACGCCGGCCTCGACCGGCGAGAAGCCGCGCACATTCTGGAGGTAGAGCATCACGAAGAAGATCACGCCGAGCATCACGAAGAAGTTGAGGGCGGTGATGATCGTGCCGACGGTCAGCGCCCGGATGCGGAACAGCCGCATCGGCAGGATGGGGTATCCCCTGTTCGAGCGGAGCCGAGAGCTTGGGGAAGGGTGCGCAATGCGGTTCTCGTACCGGTCGAAGCCCACCAGGATGAGCACGCCGGCGGCGACGGCGCCCAGGGTGCCGGCCGAGGCCCAGCCCCAGGTCTCGCCCTTGACGACGCCGAAGACCACGCACAGCAGGCCGAGAGCCAGCAGCACGACGCCGGGGACGTCGAAGCGGTGATGGCCGGTCGAGTTCCTGCTCTGCGGCAGGACGGCGGCGCTGACCAGGAGCGCGATCACGCCGATGGGGGCGTTGAGGTGGAAGACGGACTCCCAGCTGACGTTCTCGATGAGCAGGCCGCCGACGATGGGGCCGAGCGCTGTGGAGACGGCAGAGACCATGGCCCAGATACCCACGGCGATGCCGAACTTCCGCGGCGGGAAGACGGCGCGCAGCAGGCCCAGGGTGTTGGGCATCAGAAGCCCGCCGAAGAGCCCCTGCACCGCCCGGAAGCCGCCAAGCCCTGATCGCGGGCCAGGGGCTCGGATGTCGGGCTGCGCTCGATGCCGTGGTCGCGGACGTTCCGACGGGAGTCACCAGGTGGGGCGCAGTCGGATAGAGGTACCGGCATCCCGATGAAGGAGCAGGAACAGCCGGCCCCGATATCGTTCACGACCTGCGGCGACGCTCAGTGGTTTTCTCCGGCAACCCCTCGGAACGTGCGCCGATAGGCGAGCGGCGACACACCGATGACTGCGTGCAGGTGCTGGCGGAGCGACGTGCCCGTCGCGAAGCCGACCCGGGCGGCGACGTCGTCCACCGGCAGGTCGGTGGATTCGAGCAGATGCCGTGCCCGGGCGACCCGCTGCTGTATGAGCCACCGCCCCGGACTCGTTCCGACCTCCTCGCTGAAGCGGCGGGCAAAGGTACGCAGGCTCATCCGTGCATGGTCGGCGAGCTCGGCCAGGTTCAGGGGCTCGTGAAGGTTCTCCAGCGCCCACTGGCGGGTGGCAGCCGTGCCGTTCGCGGAGGCATCGGGCACCGGCTGGTCGATGTACTGCGCCTGCCCGCCGTCCCGCCAGGGCGGTACGACACAGATGCGAGCGACCCGGTTGGCCACCTCGCTGCCGTGGTCCTTGCGTACGACGTGCAGGCAGACGTCGACACCGGACGCGGCGCCCGCCGATGTCAGCACATCGCCGTCGTCGATGAACAGCACATCCGGATCGAGCGCGATGTGCGGAAACCACTCCCGGAAGACGCCGGCGAGCGCCCAGTGCGTAGTGGCAGGACGTCCGTCGAGCAGACCGGCTGCGGCAAGGACGAAGGCGCCCGTGCAGATGGACACGATGCGCGTGCCCGGTGCCAGGCACGCGAGAGCCTCCGTGACAGCCGCAGGCGCCTCCCGCGCTATGAGCGAGGTGGCGAACGGTGGGATGACCACGGTGTCGGCCATGCGCAGAGCGTCCGGGCCGTGCTCGACTGTGATGGAGAAATCGGAGTTGGTATGCACTGGACGGCCGTCGACGGTGCAGGTCACGACCTCGTACAGGCCCTCCGCGGCCCCGAAGACCCGGCTCGGAATGCCCAGCTCGAACGGGTACACCCCGTCCAGGGCCAGAACGGCTACACGGTGAACGCTTCCCATGGCAGGATCCTGTCGAAAGATGGCAATCATGCCATGGTACGGAACGGCGGGGCCCGCGACGCTGGACGCATGAGTCAGAACACAGCGCAAAGCACGGCTACCACCGCCCCCGCCACCATGCGCGCCATGAGCCAGGACGTCCACGGAACCCCGGACGTACTCAAGGAAGTACGACTGCCGAAGCCCGTCCCGGGACCGAGCCAGATCCTGGTCGCCGTCCGCGCGGCCGGGGTCAACCCCACCGACTGGAAGCACCGTGCCAACGGGCTTTTCCTGAACCGGCTTCCGCTGGTCCTGGGCTGGGACGTCTCAGGAGTCGTCGAGGCCGTCGGCTTCGGCGTCACTCTCTTCAAGCCGGGCGACGAGGTCTTCGGCATGCTGCCCTACCCGTACGGGGTCGGCTCCCACGCGGAGTATGTGACCGCCCCGGCACGCGCCTTCGCCCGCAAGCCGGCCGGCATCGACCATGTCCAGGCCGGGGCCCTCCCGCTTGCCGCCCTCACCGCGTACCAGGCCCTCGTCGACACCGCCGACGTGCGCCCCGGGCAGCGGGTCCTCGTCCACGCGGCCGCAGGCGGCGTCGGCCACCTCGCAGTCCAGATCGCCAAGTCCCGTGGGGCGCACGTGATCGGTACCGCGAGCGCTCCCAAGCACGACTTCCTCCGGGCACTTGGCGCGGACGAGATGATCGACTACCGCAGCGTCGACTTCGCCGAGGCCGTCAAGGACATCGATGTCGTCCTCGATCCCCTGGCGGGCGAGACCCGCGCCCGCTCGCTGAACGTCCTGCGTCCTGGCGGTGTTCTCGTCTCGCTCCTGCCCGGCGGTTCCCCGGACGAGGAGCAGCGGGCCGCCGAGTTGGGCGTCCGTGTCGAGACCCTCCTTGTCGAGGCCGACCACGCCGGCATGAACGCCGTGGCCGGTCTCGTCGAGGCCGGCTCCCTCCATGCCCACATCGAGGCCACGTTTCCCCTCGCCGAAGCACCCAAGGCCCACGCCCTCGGCGAGACCGACCGGACCTCGGGGAAGATCGTGCTGGTCGTGACGGAGCCCGCATCAGCGGAGTTGTGATCCCTGTGGCAGGGTCTGCGATGCGGACTCCCGGACGGACAGCCGGAGTCGTGGTGCCGGCAGACCGATGCGTTCGGCTGCCAGGGACTCGGCCCCACACTGTCGGCGGTCGATGAAGCGCAGCACCTCGCGGACGTTCGCCCCCCAGAGCCACTCAGGTCAGGGCCGGTCGGTGTCCTCTGGAGGTGTGCCGAGAAGTGCCTGCAGCCGTGCGGTGGTGAGGATGCCCACGGCGAAGCCGTCCTCGTCGACGACGGGCAGGATCGTCAGGGACCGCTCGCGCATGGCGGCCGCGGCCTCCGAGGCCGGCATACCGGGGTGCGCGAACGGGCCGCAGTCGTGTGGGATGTCACGGACCCGGGTGTTCTCGGCGTACCAGGGCTTCGCTGCGTGGGCGGTGAGCTGGTCGAGAGTGATGGTTCCGGCGCACCGGCCGGTGTCGTCACGGATGAGTACGTACTGACTGTGGGATCCGCGCAGGACATCGAGTGCCCCGTCGATGCTGATGTGGTCGCTGACTTGCAGGTCCGGCGCGATCATGGCGTCGGCGGCTGTGGGACTCATTCGAGAGGTGATCGTCGGCTCCAGGGGCTTGGCGGTGCGCGGCGTCAGGCCCGGCGGGCACGAGAGGGCGCACCTGCTGAGGGCGCGGCTGGGTCGGGGATGTGCTCATGACCGCCGCCTCCAGGGGTTCGGAACCGGGCGCCGGTACACGGCACCCGGCAAGTGCAGTCGTCCGCGGGAGCGCCGCCGTCGCGGTTGCCGGGTCCGGCCGAGATCGATGGCGGGCACGGTGCGGCCGGTCCGGCTGGGCCGACAGCGCCTCGCCGTGCGGTTTCAGCACGGCGAGGCAGATGTGCGCGTCGATCGGGCGTGGGTCGGATGAGGGCATGGGCCTCTGGAACCGTTGCGTCCCGGTCGGGGTGCCCGGACAAGGACACCGCGGCCCGATTCCGGCGGGCCGGGGTTCTTCGTCACGTCACGCAGGCGGCTCCGTCACTCGCCTTCGAAGTCGTATCCGATCACTCGGAAGCTCGCTCCCACACCGTCGTTGACGAACACGCCTCCGTCGACGCGCTGCGGGAACACGCCCGAGGTGGCGCCGTAGGGTCCGACGACGGCGACGGGGCCGCCGTTGTCGCAGGTCGCCCCGCTGAAGACCTCGACGGTCCTCCGGCTGTCATTGAAGATGTTGAAGCTTGTGGCGCCGAGGCCGCTGGCCGCGGTGATGCAGCCGCCGGGGTAGGCGGAGTACGTCCGCTCGTTGAAGTGGATCCTGCCCTCGTCGTAGCCCCGACCCCCGCCGCGACCCCTGCCCTCGTCGTTACCCCTGCCTTCGTCGTTACCCCCGCCCTCGTCGTTACCCCTGCCTTCGTTGTTGCCCCCGCCCTGGTCGTTACCCCTGCCTTCGTTGTTGCCCCCGCCCTCGTCGTTACCCCTGCCTTCGTTGTTGCCCCCGCCCTGGTCCCCCTTTCCGGCGTCGCCCCCATCGTTGGGGGCCGAAGCCGGCGCTGCGGCCTGTCGCACGACCGGGGCTGCCGGGGCCGCCGGGGCCGGATGGGCCGGATGGGCCGGATGGGCCAGCCGTGCAGGCCGGGCCGACTCAATGGTGGCGGCCGAGGTGAAGGTGCTGCCGGTGGCTACCAGGGCCATGGCGGCCGCGAGGGCGGCGGTCACGACGGTGGAACGTGTAACCATGTCACTTCTCCTGTCTCAGAGAGGCCAGCTGCGTAGCCGGCCCGTGACTGAACGTACTTACGCTCCACAGGGCTGTCATTTCGGGCATATCGAACGGCTGACACCGAGCACCGATCGGGATACCAGCCGAGCCGGATAGCCCGGAAAGGCCCATTACCGCTTGACACGCCGAAGGACCGGCATGGGCAGCGGTGTTGCTGCCTGTGCCGGTCCTGGCTCGCGAGGTGGGTGCTGAGTCTGTGGCTCAGTAGGCGGAGTTGACGTTGTCGATCGACCCGTAGCGGTGGGCGGCGTAGTTGGCGGCCGCGGTGATGTTGGCGACGGGGTTGGTGAGGTCGTGCGCGGTGCCGGCGACGTGGTAGGCGTTGAAGGTCGGCTGGATGACCTGGAGCAGACCCTTGGAGGGTATGCCGTTGCGCGCGTTGACGTCCCAGTTGTTCTGGGCGTTGGGGTTGCCGCTCGACTCGCGCATGATGTTGCGGTGCAGGCCCTCGTAGGTGCCGGGGATGCCCTTGGCCTTCATGATGGCCAGCGACTCCTTGATCCAGCCGTCGAGGTTGTTGGCGTAGCCCCTGCCGGCCGGTGCGCCCTGGGCGCCGTCCGCGGAGGCCTTGACCACGGAGACGCTCGCCGGTGCCGCCTCGGCCGCCTGCGCGGATGTCGACGTCAGCGTGAGGGCGGCGGCCGCGGCACCGAGGGTGGCGATGCCCGCGACGGACATGGTGCGGAAGCGGGCGATGCGGCTGGCGCGGGTCTGCATGTGCGTGGTCATACGGAAGGAACTCTCCAATGGGGGACGTCACGGTGTTGCCGACCGGTTGCGGTGGCTCGCGGGGCAGTGCCCCGCGCTGCGGGCCGGAGCGAACGGATCCGAAGGAATCCACCCGGCCCTGTCGCGGCTTCCCGCAACGACAGCCATGGTTAGCGACGTACACGACGGAACGCAATGATGTGACGTACTACCCAACATCGGACAAATGTCCGAAATGACATGTTCCATGGCGCTTGCGCACTGTTCGGGCGCCCCCGGCCCTACTACCCGCCTTAGGATGTGACACAGCTCCTATGGGTCGCATCACATCCACGACACCAAATCGGCGGCCTCGACAGGGCGGTTCCCGCCGGATCTGCGCCCGCACCGGCTGACAGCACCACCGGTTGTAAGAGGTTGGGGCCGCCCCGGTCCCATGGCAGCCCCAACCTGTTCCTGATGTGTCTGGGCGACGGATCCCCTCGTCGGATCAGCGGTTCTCGTTCACCACCATGGCCGAGCCGCCGCCACGCCGCTTGGGTTCGGCGACCGCCGTGACCTTCCCGTCGCGCTGGAACTCCAGTGCGGCCACCGCTCCGATCTCAGGGGAGGGGGTGAAGGTCTGTGGCGCCAGGACGAAGTGCTGGCCGAGGCCTTCGAGCACGGTGCGCTCGGGTGAGTCGAGGAAGGCGGGTTCGGCTTCGGTCGTAGTCCGGTTCCGCTGCGAGATCCGCGGAGCGGCGACCGCATCGGGCAGCGACATGCCCAGGTCGAGACGGTTGACGAGGGTCTGGAGCACCGTGGTGATGATGGTCGCGCCACCCGGCGAACCGACCGCGATCAACGGCTTGCCGTCCCGCAGCACAATCGTCGGCGACATGCTGCTGCGCGGGCGCTTGCCCGGCGCCGGCAGATTCGGGTCGGGTACCCCGGGGGTGAGCGGGGTGAAGTCGAAGTCGGTGAGCTCATTGTTGAGCAGGAAGCCACGTCCGGGCACGGTGATGGCCGAGCCTCCGGTCTGCTCGATCGTCAGGGTGTACGAGACCACATTGCCCCAACGGTCGGCGGTCACCAGATGGGTCGTCGAGGGCCCCTCGTAAGGCTCCTGGCTGCCCGTCCCCCGGCCACAGCCTGTTGGCGCGCTGCGCGGGTCCGCCGGGGCCAGCGGGCTGGTCAGGGTCGCGTCGGGCCGGATCAGGCAGGCCCGGTCCTTCGCGAACTTCTTGGACAGCAGCGCCCGCGTGGGCACCTCCGAGAAGGCGGGGTCACCCACCCAGCGGTTGCGGTCGGCGAAGGCGATCCGGCTGGCCTCCAGGTAGTGGTGCAGCGCCTGGACCCGGTCGGCGGACGACAGAGGAAAGTTCTCCAGGATGTTGAGCGCTTCGCCGACTGTCGTGCCGCCGGAGGAGGACGGCGCCATGGAGTAGACGTCCAGCCCGTGGTAGGTGGTGCGGGTCGGGTCCCGGCGCACCACCCCGTAGTTCGCGAGGTCGCTCCGTTCCATGAGTCCGGGCCGGAACGTACGGTCGGAGCCGGCGGCCACCGGCGGGTTCTGCGCGGTGCGCACCACATCACGCCCGATGTCGCCGTGGTAGAGCGCGTCTATGCCCTCGTGGGACAGTTCCCGATATGTACGGGCGAGGTCGGGGTTGCGGAAGAGGGTGCCGACCACGGGGAGTTCACCGTGCGGCAGGAACAGCTCGGAGGTCGAGGTGATGTCCCGGAAGCGGGCTTCGTTCATCGCCGTCTGGGCGCGGAATTCGTCGTTGACCACGAAACCGTCGTCGGCGATCCGGGTGGCCGGGCGCAGTGCGCGCCCGAGCGAGACCGTGCCCCAGTCGTCCAGGGCCTTCTGCCAGGTCGCCGGGGTGCCCGGAACACCCACGGACAGGCCGGAGTTGACCGCTTCCTGGAACGGGATGGCTTGGCCCGTGGACGGGTCGACGAAGGAGTCGGAGCGCATCCGGGCCGGGGCCGTCTCGCGGCCGTCGATGGTGTGCACCTTCTTCTTGGCGGCGTCGTAGTACACGAAGTAACCGCCGCCTCCTACGCCTGCCGAGTACGGCTCGACCACGCCGAGCGCGGCCGCGGTCGCCACCGCCGCGTCCACCGCGTTGCCGCCGTGCCGGAGCACCTCCATGCCGGCCTGCGAGGCGTACGGGTTCACACTGGAGACCGCGCCCCCGCTGCCGGTGGCGACGGCCTGTTTGGGCGGCGGCTGGAGCCGGGAGCCGGAGCGTACCGCGACGCCGTCGGCCGGGGATGAGCCGGCGGCCGCGGCGGGGACGAGCAGGGGAAGAGCGAGGGCTGCCGCTGACACGGCAGACACCAGGGCACGGCGGGCGATCATCAAGCCTCCGAGGGCCTCGGGCGAGGGTAATTGCTGGCACTCTGGCAATGGCCGGCCGCAACAGCAATGGATCTTGGAGATCTTTGCGGAACATCTGAGGTTCCTCAGTAGTAACCAGCACGGTTCAACGAGCCACCGGTACAAGGAATCGGCGGTCTGCCGGCGCACGATGGCCACGAGCGCGGCACGTGGCCGTGTCCGGGGTGCATCTCCGGTCACGGCCACGTCGTGTGGGGCCCGCTCATGCGCGGCGTCAGCCGCGAAACAGACCGCGTCGCCCGTCGCTTGGCCACGCACCTCGCCCTTCCTTGACCGTCGGCCGAGCACCTGGGCGCCTGGTTCGACGTGTGTCAACATAGGCATATGTCGAACGTGAAGGCGCTGCCGGCGCTGAAGTCCGTGGTCGCGCCGTGCTGCCCGCCGATGACTGAGCGCGCCCTGACCGCCGAGGAGGCCGTACGGACGGCCGCGATGTTCAAGGCGCTCGGCGATCCGGTCCGGCTGCGCCTCTTCTCGCTGGTGGCCTCGCACGAGGGCGGCGAAGCATGCGTGTGCGACATCTCCGATGTGGGCGTCTCCCAGCCGACCGTGTCCCACCATCTGAAGAAGCTCAAGGAAGCCGGCCTGCTCTCCTCCGAGCGGCGGGGCACCTGGGTCTACTACCGGGTCGAACTCTCCGTCCTGGCCGCGATGGGCCAGATGCTGGCGTCGCGGACCTGACCAAGCCGAGCTTCGGCGAGCAGGCCCGGCTCCTCACCGAGCCGGACGCAGCGCCGTGGAGGCGTGGGAGTTCTCGATGATGTCGTGGACGGACTCCCGTCGCAACGGGTAGCCGGAGGTCCCGTCTCCCTGACGCAACGTCGAAGGCCGACCGACGCCCGGTGAGCAGCTTGTGAGGGCCCGTATTCATAGGCGCAGGGCCGGAAGCCGCCTGGCGCTGCACCTCAACATGCGGACCCTCGCTCGCTTCCCGCGGGTCGTGGACGCAGTGCGGGGCACCATGTTTACCGCACAGGTCCAGGAACACTCCGAACTCGGCATGCTCGTCATGCCGTCCAACCTGACACCGGGCGGCCTTGGTGCCGCGCTGGCCGGCCGCGAGCCCCGCCAGGTCGACACATACCTGGCCGCCCGGGCCCACGTGGGCATGAACGCCACGCAGGTGCATATGCAGGGAGTGGCCCGAATCGCCGCTCTGGCGGGCCGCACACCACTGCTGCGCCACAGCCTGCCCCACGCCGATCACCACGCCCTGCGTCTGGCCTTCCGCAGGACGGCGAAACTGCTGTTCGCGGCAGGCGCCACGGAGTTGCTACCGCCGACGAGTTCTGCCGAACCCCTCCTTTCGGAGACCGACGCGGAGGACAATTGCGCTCGGGTCCGTCCGCGCGACTGGGAGCTGGTATCCGTGCACGGCATGGCGACCTTCCCTATGGCACTGCCCGAACACGGCGGCGTCTGCGACGAACTCGGCAGACCTCACGGTTTCACCAACCTGCACCTGTGCGACGCCAGCGTACTGCCGGGTGCTCCGGGCATCAGCCCGCAGGGAACGATCATGTCCTTCGCCCACGAGATCGTGGGCCGTCATCTGGAGAGCACGTGACCGACCAACCAACCGCACAGCGCGTCACCTCGGCGCAGGAAGCGCCGGTGACTCCGCTGTTCAGTCCGGCCGCCGTGGTGGCGTCCTGCGTCGGCTTCATGCTGATCGGTGCGCTCCAGGCGCTGTACGGACCCACGATTCCGGCGTTCCGTGCGGAGTTCGGTCTCTCGCCGTCGGTTGCGGGGCTGGGGCTGAGCGCCCATTTCATCGGTGGTGTCGCCGGTGTGCTGCTGTTCGACCGGCTCTTCGGCCGGATCGGCAATCGGCAGATCCTCGGCTCCTCGTACCTCCTTATGGCCATCGGCGCGGCAGGCTTCGCGCTGGCACCGAACTGGCCTGTCAGCCTGGCCATGGCCCTGCTCGCCGGGCTCGGCTTCGGCGGCATCGACTACGGCCTCAACCAACTGTTCGCCGCCGGCTTCGGGCGCCGCTCAACCGCGATGCTCAACGTCCTCAACGCACACTTCGGCGTCGGTGCGATCCTCGGCCCGGTGCTCATCGGCGCGGTCGGTGCCACGCACTACCCGGCGGTCTTCCTCGGCTTCGCGGTGGCCAACCTGCCGCTGCTGCTGTGCTTGAAGGGCGTACGGAACCAGGTCTCGCAACCGGGCGGTACCGCCGACGTGCAGCACGACGGCGGGCAGGTACTCCGCCGTAGCGTGGGTTCGGTGCTGGCCGTTTTCGTCACGCTCTACGTCCTGCATGTGGGCATCGAAGCCGGTGTCGGTGGCTGGGAGCCCACCCACCTGGAAACCGTCGGATATGGGACGGGGATCGCCGCGACCGCCACCTCCATCTATTGGCTGATGATGACCGTCGGCCGATTCCTGGTCGCCCCGATCGCCCTGCGCTTCTCCGCCCAGTCGATCATCACGGTCTCGTGTGCCGGAATGACGGCCTGCCTTCTGCTCGCCTCGATACGTGGGCTCGCCCCGTACGCCTATGCGGGTGTCGGCCTGTTCATCGCACCGATCTTCCCCACCGGTCTGCCGTGGCTCAACAAGTCCGCACCGCAGGCCCGGCGAGCCGGAGCCCTGGTGATCGCCGCGTCGATGGTCGGTGGTGTGGTGGCCGGGCCCGCGCTCGGCAAGGCCATCGAGTGGTCCGGCATCCGCACGGTTCCGCTGCTGCTGGGCGGCATCTCGGTCCTCTGCCTCGCGGCGACCCTCTGGCTAATCCGCGCCACGCGCACCACCACGGCCCACTGACGTGGGACCCGCTCACCCCGCCACGGCCGAAGGGAAGCTCTACGTGCCCATTCTGACCACGTCATCCGACGGTTTCCTCCTGAACGGCGAGCCGTTCAGGAGCATCTCCGGCGCGATGCACTACTTCCGCATCCACCCCGACCAGTGGGCCGACCGACTGAGCAAGGCCCGACTCATGGGACTTAACCTGCCGAGTGGCCGAGGGGATCCTCATCCCTCGGCCCTCACAGATCCGTACGTGACGATCTCTCGTCATCGACCTCGGTGTCCGCGACGCGCCGCCGGCGACTGGACGACCGTCGGCATCACGCACCCAGGTCCGCAGCGTCTCGGGGTTGACGTTCAGATCAGCCGCGACGTCCTTGAACGTCCGCCTGCCGGCCGAAGCCCGCCACAACGCGATCGCGTCGGACCGGAACTCCGCACTGTACTTCGAGGGCCTTTGCCACGTACATCTACACCTTCCAGGATCAACAAGATCCATTGTCAGGTGTGTCCACACCACAGGGGTCACCTCAGTGGGCCTCGTGCCAGACCGGAGACACATCGACAGCCGTGATCAGCGGCAGCAGCGCGAGGTCTTCCCGCGACACCGTTTCCCGCGCGGCCAGGTGATGGTCGGCGGGCACCACGAGGGCACGGCGCTCGGAGAACACGACGGGGCCCACGACGACGCCGGGCTCCGCCACCAGAGTCTCGGCCAGCAGCACGTCGACATCCTCGTCCCGCAGCGCCGCGACGGCGGCCTTGTACGTCACTTCCTGGAGCTCGACGGCGCAGCGCGGATGACGGAAGTGGAACGCCTCCGCTGCCCGCGCGACGAGGTCACCGGACCATGGGGCGCGAACCCCACGCGCAGCACGCCGCTGAGGCCCGCACAGGCCGCCGACGCGTTGCCGACGGCTCGTTGAATCTGCCGGTACGCGGGGAGCAACTCGTCGTAGAACTCCCGGTCGACCGAGGTGAGGGCCACGCTCCGGCCACTGCGTTCGATCAAAGCGCCGCCATTGCGTCGCTCCAGTGCTGTGATCGTCTGGCTGACCCGGCCGGGAGAGACCTGCAACCGATCGGCAGTGCGCGAAGTGGAACTCTTTCGCCAAGGTCAAGAACGTCTCGATTTCGTACCGCTCCACTCAGATCCCACCACACCTTGTCCGCGGTTCATGTCCGTAGCCATGCCACCGTCATTCCAGGGCATGGACCCGGCCGACGATATGTGGCTTCACCAGATCCCGGCCGTGCCTGACTGGTGAATACCTGGTACCGCAGGTCAGCCGATACGCTCCGCCAACCACGCCAAGGCCGGCGGCATCCGGTACTCCACCGCGTGATGGCCACCGTCGAACAGCTCGAAGTGCACCGTGTCGTCCGTGACTCCGGCCTCCCTCAGCGCGTCACGGAACGCCAGAGCGCCCAGGTCCAGGTACCACTCGTCGCGGGTACCCGCATCGATCCAGACGGCCCGCTGGGAGCGCAGCGCCTCGGCGTACCGCGGGGCCATGCGCACCGGGTCCCAGCGAAGCCAGCGGTCCCAGACCTCGGGGCGCAGGGCTCCGGTGCGCGGGTCGAAGGGCAGGTGCGGAGCGCCGTCGGGCCCGGGTGAGAAGCACGCGGAGACACCGAGCAGTTCCAGTAGCCGCAGATCCTCGTCCTTGGTGAACGCCACCCGCGAGCGGAAATCGCCCCACCAGCGCATGATGTCGCCACCGTAGGGCCTCAACTGGCGTGCGGCCATGAGGAAGTGGGGGATGTACTGGGCCTCGGAGAGCGAGTCTCCGGAGTGGGTGGCGAAGGCGCCGAACAGGTCGGGCCGTTGCATCGCCGTGATGGCCGCGCCCAGTCCGCCGCTGGACTTCCCGGCCAGCGCCCGGTGATCACGGTCGGCCAGTGTGCGGTAGTGGTCGTCCACCCACGGCACGATCTCCTCACAGAGGTACGAGTGGTAACGGCCGGTGCCGGGTGAGTCCACGTACTGGCTGCCGCCGTACGTCGTCCAGGCGTCGACGAAGACCAGGATCATCGGCGGCGCCTCACCACGGGCGAAGATCCCGTCGACGGCCTCGGGCACGGGCTGCCGGTAGGGCGCCCGGTTGCGCCAGACCGGCAGCGTGCCGGCGTAACCGAGCAGCAGGTAGGTGACCGGGTAACGGCGGCCGGGATCGGCTTCGTAGCCGGGCGGCGTGTAGACCCACAGTGGACGGCGAGCGGGGTCACCCAGCGGATTGTCGCGAAGTAGTTCGCTGTCGACGACGCGCTCGTCGATGCGTCCGACGAGTTCAAGTGGCATGGATCGGGGCCTCCTTGGTCGAGGGCCTGACGCGGCCCCGGTGTTCCGACCGTACGCCAGTTACTACGATTTCAAAATATCTGACATCAAAGAAATGCCGTAGGCTGGCGGCATGGCTGACAGTGACTCCATCGACCGGCACATCACACGATGGCGGGCCGAGGTTCCGCAGCTCGACCCGGCGGTCGAAGGGGTCGCCACGCGGATGCAGATGCTGGTACGGCATCTACAAGGGCGCAAGGAAAAGAGCCTGGCCCAGCGCGGGCTGAAGGGCTGGGAGTACGAGATCCTCTGGCAGCTGCGCGCGGCCGGCACCCCCTACCGGATGACACCGACGCGCCTTGCAGCCGCCCTGCACGTCCACCCCGCGACGCTGACGAACCGCCTCGACCGGCTGGCAGAGGCAGGTCACATCACTCGCGAACACGCCTCCGGCGACCGCCGCAGCCTGCTGGTGACGCTGACCGACAAGGGCAGAGCCGCCTGGTCGACGACGATCGGCGACCAGGCGGCGGCCGAGCACGCGCTGCTCGCTCCACTGTCCGACATAGAGTGCGACCAACTGGCCGCACTGCTACGGAAGATCACACTGGGCGCCGAAGCGGGTGGCGCCCCCCTGATGCCGGATCCGGAGGACTGATCACCACCTTGATTCCGACCTCTGCGCAGGCAGGCGCGGTTCGTCCGCGAGGAGGGCGGCGTATCGGCAGTTACCGCGTCCCGGCGGATTCGCGGACTGCCCGCGATGGCGTCCCGCTAAGTGACCGCTACATGGACACCTGGGACCCATGCAGCCAGGTTCAGGCAAAGCCAGACCCCCTGCGTGCGGAATGCGACCCAATGCCACCTGCACGAACGGCCACCTGATGCCCCATCAGAATGTGCGTCAAACCTGCGTCACGTGCGTCGCTCGTGCGTCAAGATATCGCCCGTAACGCCCACAGCACACATAACGCACACTCAAAGAACCCGCAGGTCAGCGATCCTTGTCAGCAGGCTCAAGGATCGCGATGCACTCAACATGATGCGTCATCGAGAACGCGTCGAGACGACACCGGCGGCTCCCGCCGTCAGTGCGGGAATGAACGAGCACCGCAGACGGCGGGCCCCACCCGGCACGTAAGGCAACCAAGCGAGCCACCACTTTGACCGCGCCGGGAAGCCTCTACAGGGCGAGCCCGCTGGGGAGAATCTGGGGAGAATTTAGCCCCCTGGGGAGCGCCTGGGGGGGAATCGGCTACACAAGACCGCACGAACACGAAAGATCGAGAAAGTTGCGTACGCCCAGGTCAGGACGCCTTCAGGGTACAAACTCCCTGGTCAGCAGGATCAGGTAGAGGACTTCATGACGTACGTACCGAGATCGTCGGCCTGGATCGCACCGGGGAGCGAGCCGCCCTCATGCAGGGACGTGACGTTACGGACGCCGTGATTTCTGCGAGCAATCCGGAATGCACAGGGTGCGTCACACCGCAGCAGGGCCATCAAAGGCAAAACGAATGTAGCAATGCAGCCATTTCGCTCACTACCCGGATTCGCACAGCTCGAGCGACTCGTGGTGAGGACTGACCAAGCGGAGTCGGCGTCGACGGTTCGGTGACCCCACCAATCTGATTACGCATCAGTATCGTCAGCAAAGGGTCAGCAAGTGTTCGATCAGACCTGGTCGCAGGTGCCAACACATGCAACTGCCAACCGCCCGAGGAGCCAACCCGCGGCAGGCACAGCTGCGTCCCCCCGCCGCACCGGCGAGGGGACGCAGCGAGAGCACACGACGGGAATCACCGGCGGGCCCATCACCCCAGGTCAGCGCACCCGACCCCGTGGTTTCAGGGCCACCGGCGGCAAGGCCGGAGCAGGCAGCCTGGACCCGTCGTAGCCCTTCACCTCGCCGAAGCGGGAGCCCTCCATCCAGTCCAGGCGGGCCGCCTCGATCTCCTCATGGGAACGCCCGACGAAGTTCCACCACATGACGATCTCCTCCTCGAAGGGTTCGCCGCCGAGGAGCATGAGGCCCGCGTCGGTGTCCGCACGCAAGGGGAGTTCGGTGCGGCCGCAGCCGAGGTAGAGCATGGAACCGGGCAGCACGGGTACACCGTCGACCTCGGCCTGGCCGGACATCGAGAGCACCGCGTACTCGAAGTCCGGGTCGAGCGGCAGCCGGGCCTCGGCGCCGGCGGACAGGGCCAGGTCGGCGCCGACGATCGGGGTGTACGTGGTGCCGGGCGAAGTGGCGCCGTCGAGTTCGCCCAGGATCAGGGTGGCGGTGAGACCGGGGGCGGTGACGGTCGGCAGTTCGGTGTGATGCCGGAAGTGCGGCTCGACATGGCGGTGGGCGTCCGGCAAAGCGACCCAGAGCTGGGCGCCGTGCAGAAACCTCGCATGCGACTTCGGGCTCTCCTCGGAGTGACTGATGGCCCGACCGGAGGTCATCAGTCCCAGCTCGCGCGGGCGGATCGTGCGGAGACTGCCGAGGCTGTCCCGGTGCAGGACCTCGCCCTCGTGCAGCCAGCTGACCGTCTGCAGGCCCATGTGAGGGTGGGGCGGTACTTGCATCCCTGATTCGCCGGCGATGTCGTCGGGGCCGTAATGATCGACAAAGGCCCATGCGCCGACCATCCGGCGCCCCAGATTGGGCAGCAGTCTGCGGACCTCGGTGGACTCACCCAGCCGGACATGGCGCGGGGTGAGGAGTTCACGTACAGGCTCGGCGACGACGAAGCCCCGTCCTCCACAGACGGAGAGTGTGGCCTGGCGATCGAGATTGCTCATGGCGCTCAACCTATTCCCGTGCGGGCCCGGGGTGCCGGTACCCACGCCGATGATTTAGTGGAATATTCAACCAGTGCGCCATGTTCGGGTGACTGGGGCACGGCTGAGCGTATGGCCGGGTCAGTGGCTGGACAGGGCCGGGAGCGATCCCGGGACGGTCCGTGAACGAGGAGGTCAAGTGAGCGACACCTATTTCGAGTTCGGTACGTCCGCCGACCGCTGGGACCGTGCGCAGATGTTCTTCGAAGCGAAGGAGTACATGACTGCGGCCCGGATTCTGGAGGGCCTGGTCGAGGAGGCGCCGGAGCAGGTCTCCCCGCGTCTGCTGCTGGCCCGGGCCTACTACCACTCGGCTCGGCTCGGCAGGGCCGAGACGGAGCTGCGGGCGGTTCTGGAGCGCGACCCGGTGGAGCACTACGCGCGGCTGATGCTCGGCCGCACGCTCGAGCGCCAGGGGCGTAGCGCGGAGGCGGCCGGTCATCTGCGGATGGCGGCGGCGTTCTCCGGGGACTTCGACGCGGACCGGACAAGGCTCTAGCGGTCGCGTGGGGCGCTCGACAGGCGGTTCAGCCATTCCGTCAGGAGGGCGCCCTCGGCCGCACTGAGTGCCGGATCCGGCGACCGCCTCAGCAGTGCGCTCAGCCGGGCCGCGGTGGGCGGCACGCGGGCCTCGGATGCGGCGGCCCCCGTGTCGTCCGCGTCGTCGGAAGCGCCGGACACATCCGGGGTGAAGACCGCGGCATGCACGGCGTCGCGTACCCGCCGTGACACGCTCGCGTCGCCGCAGGTCGCGGGGCGGGCGACGAGCATCAGCGCCACGCCCGCATTGGCCCGACATCACAGGTGCGGCGATACTCTTTCGCGTAACAACGCTACGTCCAGCGCCACCGCGGGCCCTGCAAGGCCTCAACAGGACCCACCGGAGTCCCGCCCCGCTTCGGACGCTCCCGCCGGACAATCCGGATGCCTTCCGCCCGTCCGGCGTGATACTTCACTCGGTCATGACCGACCTTGAGACTCCCCGCCTCTTCCTCCGCCTGATGAGCGCCTCCGATGCCTTGCAGGTGATGGCGGGCAAGCCGGGAAACGGCGCCCGCTGGGCACTCGGATACCCGTCCCCCGGCGAGATGGCCGCGGCCGAGCGCTTCCTCGACACCTGCGCGACGACGGGTGATCCCAGCCCCTTCGGTTCGTACGAGATACGTCGCCGCGACAACGGAGAGGTGATCGGCGGGCTGGGATTCCATGGCGCTCCGGACGAGAACAGGCACGTCACGATCGGCTACGGCCTCGTCCCCTCGGCTCAGGGCATGGGTTACGCCTCCGAGGCGCTGCGCGCACTGCTCCTGTTCGCCCGCGACCAGGGTGTGAGCAGCGTGCACGGCGACACCGATCTGGACAACCTCGCGTCGCAGCACGTCATGACAGCCGTCGGTATGCACCTCGTGAAGGAGGACGCGCTGCTGAAGTACTACCGGATCGACTGGGAACAGCAGGCCGAGGAGTGAGTCCCCGCTCGACCGGCCCCTTGCCGGTATGCACAGCCGCCGGCCCGTCTGCACAGGACGGGACGACGGAACCCGCCGGGAAGCTCCCGGCGGGTTCCGATGCCTTCCGGTGGCCAGTGGCGCGTCGGTCAGCCGGCCGCGGTGGCAGCCCGGTTCGCCGCACCGTTTCCGGTCCTGACGGAGTCGGCCCTCGGCACGAGAAGCCGTTCCGTCAGCCAGCCGAAGACGAGGCCGAAGGTGATCCAGGCAGTGGCCTGCACGGCGAGCGTGGCCAGGCGGAACTCCCACAGCAGGCCGGCCGGGAAGTCCTTTCCGACCTCGTTGAACGAGGGCAGGAACGCGTAGGCGACCCCGATCACGACGACGTAGGCGGCGGATGCGGTGATCGTCGCGTTCCAGTTGCCCAGGCGTGGAGCCAGCCGCTTGCCGAAGATGACGGCAGCGACGGCCAGCAGCACGCCGAGGGCGGCCATCAGGAAGAACAGGGCGGTGCGTCGGCCGATCGTGTCGGGGTTGCCGACGGCCGGCGGGTTGGCCGGGTACTTCAGGAACGGCACGATGTACACCGTCAGCAGGGCCGCACCCGCGATCAGGGCGGCCGTGGCCCGCGGGCCGAATCTGCCGATCCGTCCGAGGGCGTAACAGAAGACGAGGGCGGCGATGCCGCCGATCGCCACACCGAAGACGAGCACACCGGTGGCAAGGCCGGCGGTGGACTGCATGGTGCGGCTGACGAGTTCCTCGCCGCCGCCGTGGTCATGGCTGTGCGCCTCTTCGAGAGCGATGGCCGCGTCCACCCGGGACTCGCCGAGGAAGTAGGCGACGACCAGAGCGAGCGCGCCCGCGGCGAGGCCGGCCAGCATGCCGCGGACGAGCAGGGCTCTGACAGATATGGAGTTCATGAGGATTTCCCCTGGATCGGACGGTACGTCAGTGGCAGGGGAAACCGAGGAGGTGGCGGCCGTCGTGGACCCATTCGTGGACACCTTCGCCGGAGATGACCGCGGTGGCGCCCTGCTCGGCGCCGACGAAGTACAGCAGTACGAGCATGAGAATGCCGAAGAAGACCGCCCAAGGGGCAATGGCCTTCAGGGAGATGGGGGTGATCGCCGGTACGGCGGTGGCGGGGGCAGCAGTCTGTGCCATGGCAGAACCTCCTGAGGGAACACGCGTCCCGTTCGTGGTGCCTGAGACGAAGGTGCTGGGTCTGACTTCCCGTACGGGTACGGGTACACAGTGGCGCGACCGTGCCGGATTCTCACCGGACTTCCGTCACACTTCGTCATGCTCATCGGACGATACCGCTTGGGAGCAGGCGCGGCCATGGTGCCGTCGGCGGGGCCGGAACGCCCGGATGCCATGGTGGGTGCAATTGAGGAGCCAGACTTCAGGGAGTTGACCCGGTCATGACGGTAAAGGTGATGTTGATCTCACCGGCGCTCAACGCCGCGCTGCGCGAGGCCCGCTTCGACGGCGATGCGCCGCTCGACACGGTCGGGCTCCGGCAGACCAGGGCCGCTTCGGCAGCGGTGCCTGCGGCCGACCTGTACGTCTGCGGGCCGTCCGAACGGTGCGCCCGGACCGCCGACGCGCTGGGGTTGCGCGCCGAGCACGAACTCGCGCTCCGTGGCTGGGACATGGGCCGGTGGAACGGGCAGCGGCTGGAGGAGGTGAGCGGGAGCGAGCCGGAGGCGGTGTCGGCCTGGATGACCGATCCTTCGGCGGCCCCGCACGGTGGCGAACCGTTGTTGGAGTTCTGCGCCAGGGTCGGCCGCTGGCTGGATTCCCTGCAACCCCTGTACGGCGACGAGGACGGCCGTGTGCTGGGGGTCGTCGAGCCTGCGGTGGTGCGGGCGGCGATCGTGCGGGCGCTCGCTCTCCCGACGGAGGCGTTCTGGCGGCTGGACGTCGCCCCGCTGACGCTGACCGGGCTCAGCGGCTGGTCCGGACGGTGGAACCTGCGCTGTGGGCAGCCACTGTCCCCCGCTCCGGGGGACTGACGCCCTGACGGCAGCGCGACACGGGACGCACGTCCGTCCTGGGCCGCACCAACCACGGATGACTGCAAGAAGTATGGTCCGTACCAAAGCCTTGACACGGTCTGGGTTCACTTCTTAAATCGCATACAGAACGAAGGCCTCTCCCCACGCACCCCCACGGTGAGGGTCTTGTCATATGCATGGCATTTCCATGCATGGCAGTCCCTCAATTCTCTGTACGGGAAGGACCCCCATGACCTCCCCCCATCTCACCCGACGCCTCCTGGTGTCCGCTCTCTGCGCACTCGCCCTCGTCTCGGCCTCCTCCGGTCTCGCGACCGGGGTGCCCCTGCCCGAACCACGGGCCACCGCGGCGGCAGCGTCATTCACCGACGATTTCGACGGCCCCGCGGGCTCCGCCGTCGACGGCGGCAAGTGGCAGATCGAGACCGGCGACAACGTCAACAACCATGAGCGGCAGTACTACACGGCCGGGAACAGCAACGCCGCACTCGACGGCCAGGGCCACCTCGTCATCACCGCACGCAGGGAAAATCCGAACAACTACCAGTGTTGGTACGGAAGTTGCGAGTACACCTCGGCACGGCTGAACACTTCCGGAAAGTTCTCCCAGACGTACGGACACGTCGAGGCCCGGATGAAGGTGCCGCGCGGTCAGGGCATGTGGCCCGCCTTCTGGTTGCTGGGCGACGACATCGGCCAGGTCGGCTGGCCCAATTCGGGCGAGATCGACGTCATGGAGAACGTCGGCTTCGAACCGTCCACGATCCATGGCACCTTGCACGGTCCAGGCTACTCCGGCTCCGGTGGGATCGGCGCCGCGTACACCCTGCCTGGCGGGCAGGCGTTCGCCGACGACTTCCACACCTTCGCCGTCGACTGGGCCCCCGACTCGGTGACCTGGTCGGTGGACGGCAACGTCTACCAGCGCCGCACGCCCGCCGATCTCGGTGGCAGCACCTGGGTGTTCAACAAGCCCTTCTTCCTGATCCTCAACCTCGCGGTCGGCGGCTACTGGCCGGGCGACCCGGACGGCAGCACCTCCTTCCCGCAGCAACTCGTCGTCGACCACGTGCGGGTCGCCACCAGCAATCTTCAGCCGCCGGCCTGACCGCCCCCGCCGCTCCGGGGTCGTCGGCCCTGCCGGTGACTCCTGGTCACAGCATGCGCAACTACTGGCTGCGGTGCCCGCATCCACCGAGGATGGCGACCGACCCGGGAGGTGGCGGAAAGGTGGCGCGGATCGCGGACCCTACGGCGGCGCTGCGGAACGGTGCGGTCGTGGAGACAGGACCGACCTCGGATCTGCTCACGGCACCTGAACACCCGTACACCCGAGCCCTGTTTGAGGCTTCGGCGAGGGTATTGCGCGCCACGAGGACCAGGCCGCCCGCACGCGGGAACTCCTGAGTCCGGTCGGACTCGGCCCCGAGCACCTCCACCGCCGCCCCGACCAGCTCTCCGGCGGCCGGCGCCGGCGGGTCGCCATCGCCCGCGCCCTCGCCCGTCCCCCGGGATCCTGGTGTGCGACGAGCCGGTCTCGGCGCTCGACGCATCGGCGCAGGCACAGATCCTGGATCTGCTGGATGACGTCCAACAGCGCCTGGGAACAGCCCTGTTGTCCGTTTCGGACTATCTGTCGGTGGTCCGGCGGATCAGTGACCGGGTACTGGTGATGAAGGACGCGCAGGTGGTGGAGGAGGGGACGGCCGAGGAGGTGTTCGACGCGCCGCGGCATCCGTACACGAAGTCGCTGCTCGCGGCCGTCGTCACGGTCGGTACGGATGCCGCCCCGCCCGGGGAGCTGCTGAAGACGGGCGGGCCGGGACCTACGCGTCCCGGTACGCCTCCAGCAGGCGCAGCCAGACCTCGCTGATCGTCGGATACGCGGGGACCGCGTGCCACAGCCGGTCGATGGGGACCTCGCCCGCGACCGCGATCGTCGCCGAGTGCAGCAGTTCGCCGATGCCCGGCCCGACGAACGTGACACCGAGCAGGATCTCCCGGTCGAGGTCGACAATCATGCGGGCGCGGCCTCGGTAGCCGTCCGCGTACAGGCCGGAGCCCGCCACCGCGGCGAGGTCGTGGTCGACGGCGCGTACGCGGTGGCCGGCCTCCTCGGCCTCGGCGAGGGTGAGGCCGACCGATGCGGCCTCGGGGTCGGTGAAGACGACCTGGGGGACGGCCGCATGGTCGGCGGTGGCCGCGTGGGCGCCCCAGCGGTCGCTCTCCAGCAGCGGCACACGCGCGGCGCGGGCGGCGATCGCGGCGCCCGCGATGCGTGCCTGGTACTTGCCCTGGTGCGTGAGGAGCGCCCGGTGGTTGACGTCGCCGACCGCGTAGAGCCAGGTGGTGCCTTCGACGCGGCAGCTGTCGTCGACGGCGAGCCAGGAGCCGGGCTTCAGGCCCACCGTTTCCAGGCCGAGGTCGTCGGTGCGCGGGGCGCGGCCGGTGGCGAAGAGGATCTCGTCGGCCTCGACGCGTTCTCCGTTGTTCAGCTCCACGGTGACCGGGCCGTCCGGGACCGCGCGCCGTACGGAGGTCGCCGAGACTCCGGTACGAATGTCGGCGCCCGCCTCCGTCAGTGCCTGGGCGACCAGCTCGCCCGCGAAGGGTTCCATCTTCGGCAGGAGTCCCTTGCCGCGGATCAGCATCGTCACCCGGGCGCCGAGGGCCTGCCAGACGGTGGCCATCTCCGTCCCGACCACGCCTCCGCCGACGATCAAGAGGCGGCCGGGTACCTTTTTGGCGCTCGTCGCCTCCCGGCTGGTCCAGGGGCGGGCGCCGTCGATGCCGGGCAGGGCGGGTACGACGGCGCGGCTGCCGGTGCAGACGGCGACGGCCTGCCGGGCGGTGAGCCGGTGTTCCGTGCCGTCGGGGGCGGTGACGGAGACCGTCTTCTTACCGGTGAGCCGACCCTGGCCACGGTAGATGTCCGCTCCGATGCCCTCCAGCCAGGCGGCCTGTCCGTCGTCCTTCCAGTGCGAGGCGTATTCGTCACGGTGGGCGAGGACCGCTGCCGTGTCCAGCGGTCCCTGCACGGCGTCGCTGAGGCCGGGGACCCGGCGGGCATCGGCACGGGCGACGACCGGGCGCAGCAGGGCCTTGCTGGGCATGCAGGCCCAGTACGAGCATTCGCCGCCGATGAGTTCCGCCTCGACGACGGCCGTGCTCAGCCCGGCTGCACGGGCCCGGTCGGCGACGTTCTCACCCACCGGACCCGCTCCGATCACCACGACGTCGTACTCGGTGTTCAGGGAAGCATCTGTCATGGGGACAGTCTGGTCGTGGGTGTGCGCGACGGCCACAGGGGCAGGCGGAATAGCGCAAGTACAGGCACGGTTGTGTCGGACAGGTCCGAACGGGCACAGGAAGAGGTAACAGAGCATGAGCACCGTTGAGCTCACCAAGGAAAACTTCGATCAGGTCGTCAGTGACAACGACTTCGTCCTGATCGACTTCTGGGCTTCCTGGTGCGGCCCGTGCCGGCAGTTCGCGCCGGTCTACGACGCGGCGTCGGAGCGCCACGGCGACCTGGTCTTCGCCAAGGTCGACACGGAGGCGCAGCAGGAACTGGCAGCGGCCTTCGAGATCCGTTCCATCCCGACACTGATGATCGTCCGGGACAATGTGGCGGTGTTCGCCCAGCCCGGCGCGCTGCCGGAGGCGACGCTGGAGGACATCATCGGGCAGGCCAGGAAGCTGGACATGGACGAGGTCCGCAAGTCCATCGAGGACCCGCAGAAGGAACAGAAGTAGGCTCCGCGCGCGCATGAGCAGGGTGAGGGGCCCGACCACACCGGTCGGGCCTCTTTCCGTGGCCTTCGGTGGCCTTCCGTGGCCGGAAACGGGCGGCCCGGCCTCAGCTGTCGGCCTTGCCCTCGGCGTTCTTCTCCTTGATCCGGACCGAGAGGCCGTAGTCCAGCTCGGCGCCGTCGACCAGCAGGGCCTCTACCGTGCGCGTCGCCGGGTCGATGTCCGCCACGATGCCTTCGCCCGAATACCGGGGGTAGCCCGATGCCCCCGTCTCGCCGGTCGCCGCCACGACCGCCGAACGGATGGCGCCGCCGGGCTGGGCGGCGTCGGTGGTGTCCTCGGCGAATCCGGGGACCAGCAGGATCTCGTAACTCTGCGGATGACTCATGGTCATGACGCTAAGCAAGCGGCGCGCGGTGCGCACGTTGTCGCGCTGCTGCACCGTGCGGAGTCGGCGGCTCAGCTGGACTCGCGGTGGACCGCCCGGGCCCACAGCAGGTCGTGGTGCTCGGGGGCACCGCCTGGGTGCTGCACCAGCCGGTCGACGAGGTCCGCCAGCGGCTGTGGCGTGGCCAGCTCCATCCGCACGCTGCTGAGCCGGGGCCGCAGCAGTCTGCCGAGCATCAGGTCGTCGGCGCCGACCACGGCCGTCTCGCGGGGCACCTCGACGCCCGCGTCCTGAAGGGCCCGCATCAGGAGCATCGCGTATTCGTCGTTGTACGCGAACACGGCATCGAGGCCCATGGTGCGCCAGCGGGCGGCCAGCCGGGCGGCCGATTCCTCCTCGTACCGCAGCGGCAGCGGTTCGATGCGGGCCCCGTGGCTCAGTGCGGCCTGCCGGGCTCCGGCCAGCCGGGGTTCGGCGAACAGGCCGAGGCCGCTTTCCTCGGGCATGACGACGCCGATGCGGCGCCGGCCCCGCTCCAGCAGATGTCCGGTCGCACAGCTGCCGACCTCCCGCTGGTCCATGACCAGCGCATGGGCACCGTCCACCGGCCGGGGCCCGAGGGTGATCACGGCCTTGGCTCCGGATCGCCTGAGTACGGATATACCCTGCGGGGTGAGGGCGATCGTGCCGAGTGCGATGACGGCGACGGGACGGAGTTCGGCCCAGGCGCGGGGCGCGTCGTCGGCGTCCAGACCGGTGCTGCCGTACTGGACCACCGTGTAGTCGAGGCGACGCAGCCCGGATTCCAGTTGGTGGAAGAAGCGGTGGTGGAGCGGGCCGGCCGGGAAGTTCATGGTGGGGAGCAGCACCATGCGGGTGTGTCCGGCGCGCAGGCTGCGGGCCGCCGCGTGCGGTACGTAGCCCAGTTCGGCGGCCGCTTCCCTGACCCGGCGGCGGGTGGGTTCGCTGATCCGCACGGACGCGTTGTTGTTCAGTACATAGGACACGGTGGCCCGGGAGACTCCGGCGAGCCGTGCCACATCGGCACTGGTCGGGACGGGGCCTTCGGCGGGCTGGTTCGGTAACTGGCTCATGGCGTCGGGCAGTCTTCCAGACCCGTGCGTCATGGGTACGCTCCGGGGCATGGATGACTCCTCGATGGTGGGACTGATCGGCCGGGTGACCGGGACGGTGGGGCCGGGGCTGGTCGGCGAGGTGATCGTACGGATCCGGGGCGGCGCCGAGCACTTCCTCGCGCATCCCGCCTCCGCGAAGGAACGAATCGAGCCGGGCACGGTGGTGACGGTGATCGAGTATCTGCCGCCGCGGACGGTGTATGTGGCTCGCGCATACGGTAGTTGAGGCTCCGGCGCGAGGGTCTTCACACCTTTCGTCGTCAAGAATTCGGCAAGCTTGCGCACGCGTCTTCTCCACCGCCACGAGCAGGAGAAGACTTCCCCTGTTCAGCGGTGCCGACGGGGCACTGCGATAAGGGGGCGCATGCCGATGGTCATCGGCGTCACGGCGGGTCTCGTACTCGCCGCCATCATTGTGTTGATCGGCCTGTTCAAGCTGATGTGGCGAGTGGCCGAGCCGAACGAAGCACTCGTCATCTCCGGTTCCAAGCACAAGACCGAGGGCCTCGGGCAGGGCATGGGGTTCCGGATCGTCACTGGTCACGGCACGCTCGTCCTGCCCGGGGTCCAAGCGGTGCGGAAGATGTCCCTGGACCTCAACGAGACCGAACTGTCGGTCGATTGCGTCACGCATCAGGGGATTCCGCTGCGGGTGCGGGGCGTTGTCATCTTCAAGGTGGGTGACGACTTCGTGTCGATCGCCAATGCGGCCCGCCGCTTCCTCGACCAGCAGAAGATGATGTCGGAGCGGGTGCACAACGTGTTTGCCGGTCATCTGCGTTCCATCGTGGGCGGGTTGACGGTCGAGGACATGATCCGGGACCGGGAGAAGCTCACCGGGCAGACCCGGGCGGCGTGCGGGACCGAGATGGAGAAGCTCGGGCTGATCGTCGACTCGCTGCAGATCCATGAGATCGAGGACCCGACGGGCTACATCAAGAACCTGGCGATGCCGCATGCGGCGGCGGTGCAGCGGGATGCCCGGATAGCGCAGGCCGAGGCCAACCGGCGGGCCACCGAGGCGGAGCAGCAGGCCGCCGCCCGGATGTCGGAGGCGACCCGCGACAGCGAGATCCTGCAGGCCGGGTATCAGGCCGAGCGCGACAAGGCCGCGGCCAGCTCCCGGCAGGCGGGTCCGCTGGCCGACGCGGCAGCGCGGCAGGAGGTCGTGGTCCAGGAGACCAGGGTCGCCGAACTGGAGGCCCAGCGGCGCGAGCAGCAGCTGCAGGCCGATGTGCGCAAGCCCGCGGACGCCCAGGCGTACGAGAAGCGCACCCTGGCCGAGGGCGAGCGCGACGCCCGGATCTCGGCGGCCGAGGCGAAGGCGCGGGAGACGGAGCTCGCCGCGGTCGCGGAGGCCAACCGGGTCAAGACAGCGGCGCTCGCGGAGGCCGAGGCGACGAAGGCGCGCGGCGCCGCCGCCGCGACGGCGACCAGGGCGACGGGTGAGGCGGAGGCCGCCGCGGCCCAGGCCAAGGGGCTGGCACTGGCCGAGGCGACCCGCGCCAAGGGCCTCGCCGAGGCGGAGGCGATCAAGGCCAGGGCCGCGGCCCTGGCGGAGAACCAGGAGGCGGTGGTCGCCCAGCAGCTGGCCGAGAAGTGGCCGGAGATCGTCGAGGCCGGCGCGGGCGCCTTCAGCAGCGTGGACCACATGGTGCTGCTGAACGGGGCCGACGGCATGTCGGACATGTTCGCGAAGGCGCTGACGATGGGTGGCACGGGCCTTGGACTGGCCCGGCAGCTGCTGTCGACGATGAGTCAGGACCGCCCGGCGGAACCAGCGTCCAAGGTCAACGGGGTCACGCCGGCCGCTGCGCCCTCGCCGCGTAAGCAGCACATTCCGGTGACGGGTGATCAGGAGGGTGGCACGCCTTCCTGACAGGTCCGGTAGGCCGTGGCCGGTGCACGCCCCTCAGCCTCGGGCGAGCACCGGCCACGGCTCCGGGCCCTCGAAGCCGGGCGTGCGGCCTGCTGCCCGTTCACCGGCGGCACGCTGCTCGCCGTGCAGCTCTCCAGCAAGCAGCACGACCGGGACCGCGAGTGGGTGGCGCTCGGGGCCGGACCGTGGGACAGCTCGGGCCGCCCGCCCTGGGTCGGTCTGGACCGGGTACTGCGGGTGCACGAGGACGGGATGCGGCGTGAGGCGTGCGCTCTGGACCGGGACCGGTTCGATTCTGTCGTCGGCCGGCTGTGGGAGCGCTACGACTGGAACTGACCGCTGAACGTCCGGGCGAAGGCGGATCTGGTGGCGGATTCGGGGCTGCGGTCGAGGATGCCGAAGACGATCTGCTCGAAGTGCCCGGCGAACCTGCCGTCGTCCAGCAGCAGCGCCCGGAACGCACCGGCCACCTGCGCCGGATCGTTGCGGAACACACCGCAGCCCCAGGCGCCCAGCACCAGCCTTCGGTACCCGCGCACCGCCGCGACCTCCAGCACCCGCTCGGCCCGGGACGCGAGCGCGGCGGGGATGCGGTGCGCGTCCTCGGGGGTGCGGCTGCGGATGACTCCGGCGTTGGGTGCCGGGGAGGTGAGGAAGCCCGCGGTGTACGGGGTTTCGAGCAGCCGCCCCCGGTCGTCGCGGAACACCGGTACGCCCGGTGAGTGAATCACCCGATCGGTGTAGAAGGCGCTGCGTTCTGTGCGGTGGTGGGCGTAGTAGTCGGGGGCGCGCAGCAGCGTGGCGTACAGGGCGGAGCCGCGGCACAGGGCTTCCTCCTGGGCCTGTGCGCCGTTGAGGTAGCCGCCTCCGGGATTGCGGGCGGAGGCGTAGTTCAGGACAGCGACCTTGCCGGGCCCTTCGCCGGCCATCCGGCGCGCCGCCTGCAGACTGCTCTCGTCGGTGACCTCGACGACCGCGGTGCGGTCGGAGTCGAGTGCCGCGACCGGTACCGGCTCGGGGCCGTACAGCCTGGTACCCGACAGTGCGGTGGTCAGCGCACGCTCGATGCTCACCTCCCGCCCTTCCTGCGTGCGGTAGCGGCCGGCCTCGACAATGGCTTCGGTCTCTCGCGCGATGCCGCGCAGCCGTGCGCTCATCGGTACTCCCCCGTGTGGTGCATACGGGGCATGCTCTGCGCTCCAGCGGCATGGATGCAACTGTATTTCCAACGCACAGGGGCACCCTTGTGCGATCTCCCCACAGGGGTTTGGCTGGTACGGACGAACCGAGCAGAAGGAGGCCCCGGCATGTCATCCGACACACCCGGAGACCACGGTCCGCCCGGCCAGGCCCCGCCCCTCGGCGAGGACGAGGCGGAGGATTTACTGCGCTGCATCTGTTTCAAGACCGGACCGCCCCGAACGGTCGGCGTTGAACTCGAATGGCTCATTCACCACCGGGATCAGCCCCGCGTCCCTGTTCCCCACCACCGTCTCGACGCGGCCGCCGACATCCTCCGGGCCCTGCCCCTGAGTGCGGCGCTCACCTTCGAACCCGGCGGCCAGCTGGAGCTCAGCTCGCGCCCCGCCGGCTCCCTGATGGCGTGCATCGATGCCACCGCCGCCGATCTCACGGCAGTACGTGACGCCCTGGACCGGGTGGATCTCGAACCGGTGGGTCTCGGCGTCGATCCGTGGCATCCACCGCGCCGTCTGCTGCACGAGCCCCGCTACGACGCCATGGAGATCTCGTTCGACCGGTCGGGACCGGCCGGCCGCGCCATGATGTGCAGCACCGCTTCCGTCCAGGTATGTCTGGACGCAGGAGAGGAGGAACCGGGCCCGCTCGGCTACGGGCGGCGCTGGCAGCTGTCCCATCTGCTGGGCGCGGTGCTGGTGGCGGTGTTCGCCAACTCACCGTTCCAGTTCGGCCGCCCGACACCGTGGCGGTCCACCCGGCAGTCGTTCTGGGCCGACCTCGATCCATGGCGGTCCCTGGCACCGCCCGGCTGTCTGCCGCCGCGCGACGCCTGGGCCACCCATGTCCTGGACACCCCGGTGATGTGCATCCGGGACGACGAGGGGCCATGGGCAGTGCCGGACGGTCTGACCCTCCGCGACTGGATCCGCACCGGCACGCCGAGACCACCGGTGCGCGCCGACCTCGACTACCACATCAGCACCCTCTTTCCGCCCGTGCGCCCGCGCGGACATCTTGAGCTGCGCATGATCGACGCGCAGCACGGCGCGGACGGGTGGCTGGTGCCACTCGCCGTCACCACTGCCCTGTTCGACGACCCGGAGGCCGCCGAGACCGTGTACCGCACCGTCAAACCACTGGCCGAGACGGCCGGGTCACGGCCCGCGCCGCGCAATCCGCTCTGGGTGGGCGCCGCCCGCGACGGCCTGACCGATCCCGAACTGCGGTCGGCGGCCGTCACCTGCTTCGAACTCGCGCTGGAGGCGCTGCCCCGGATGGGAGCGACCACGGCCGTGCAGGAGGCGGTGGCGGACTTCAACGACCGCTTCGTCGCCCGGGGCCGATGTCCGGCCGACGATCTTCCCGAACTGCTCGCGCCGGGTTCAGCGGGTGATTCGGGCCATCGCTTCGAGGGGCCCCGCTGATGACCGACTCCCCCACGCCCGCCGCATCCGGTCCGCACAGTCCGGCCGGACCGGACGAGGCGGACACCGAGGCGCTCCGGCAGCGCGCCCTCGCCGCGCTGGTCACCGCCCGCGAACGCACCACACTTCTCACCGACAGCGTGGACGACCATGAACTGACCGCCCAGCACTCGCCGTTGATGTCCCCCCTGGTCTGGGACCTCGCGCACATCGGCAATCAGGAGGAGCTGTGGCTGCTGCGCGGGGTGGCCGGGCGGGAGGCGATGCGCCCGGAGATCGACGGGCTGTACGACGCCTTCGAGTATCCCCGGGCGACCCGTCCCTCGCTGCCGCTGCTGGCGCCCGCCGAGGCCCGTGTCTACGCCGCGGAGGTCCGTGGTCGCGCGCTGGACGTACTCGACGGCACGGCACTGCACGGTGACCGCCCGCTGGTGCGGGCCGGATTCGCCTTCGGCATGATCGCCCAGCATGAACAGCAGCACGACGAAACGATGCTGATCACCCATCAACTCAGATCGGGACCTGCCGTTCTGACCGCGCCGGTTCCTCCGCCCGCACCCGCCGACGCGGCGGGCCTCCCTGCCGAAGTACTGGTCCCGGGCGGCCCGTTCACCATGGGTACGTCCACCGAGCCGTGGGCCCTGGACAACGAACGCCCCGCCCGTGTGCGCGACGTGCCGGACTTCTTCATCGACACGACCCCGGTCACCTGCGGCGCGTACCAGGGGTTCATCGAGGACGGCGGCTACACCGAGCGGTGCTGGTGGGCCCCCGAGGGCTGGGCCATGGTCCGCGAGCACGAACTGGCCGCTCCGCTGTTCTGGCACCGGGACGCCGGTCAGTGGCTGCGCCGCCGCTTCGGAGTGACCGAGACAGTCCCCGCGACCGAGCCGGTGCTCCATGTCAGCTGGTACGAGGCGGACGCATACGCCCGCTGGGCCGGTCGCCGGCTGCCCTCGGAAGCGGAATGGGAGAAGGCGGCACGCCATGACCCGGCGTCGGGCCGTTCACTGCGCTATCCGTGGGGCGACGAGGACCCGACTCCCGAGCGGGCCAACCTGGGTCAGCGCCATCTGCGGCCGGCGCCTGCGGGGGCGTACGCCGCGGGCAGGTCGCCGCTCGGCGTGCGGCAGCTGATCGGTGACGTATGGGAGTGGACGTCGAGCGACTTCCTCCCCTATCCCGGCTTCGCGGCGTTCCCGTATCGCGAGTACTCCGAGGTGTTCTTCGGACCGGCACACAAGGTGCTGCGCGGCGGTTCCTTCGCCGTGGACCCGGTGGCGTGCCGGGGGACGTTCCGCAACTGGGACCTGCCGGTGCGGCGCCAGATCTTCTCCGGATTCCGTACCGCGAGGGATTTCTGATGTGTCGTCATATCGCATATCTGGGCCCGCCGGTGGCTCTCGGCGAGGTGCTGACACGACCGCCCCACAGCCTTGTGCACCAGTCCTGGGCTCCGAGACACCAGCGGCATGGGACCGTCAACGCCGACGGTTTCGGCGTCGGCTGGTACGCGGACGGCGATCCGGTGCCCGGCCGCTACCGGCGCCAGGGACCGGTCTGGGGCGATCAGACGTTCGCCGATCTGGCCAGAGTGGTGCGCAGTCCGGCGCTGCTCGCCGCGGTACGTGACGCCACCGAGGCGGGCGCCGACGGCGAGGCTGCGGCCGCACCGTTCGCCGCCGGACGGCTGCTGTTCAGCCACAACGGCGCGGTGAAGGGCTGGCCCGAGTCCCTGGCACCGCTCGCCACCGCGCTGCCCCCGGCCGAACTGCTGACCCTCGCCGCCCGCTGCGACTCGGCCCTGGTCTGGGCCCTCGTACGGCACCGCCTCGCCGACGGCGACGAACTGCCACAAGCCGTCGCCGACACCGTGCTCGACGTGGCGGCTGCGGCGCCAAAATCGAGGCTGAATCTGCTGCTCACCGACGGCACCACGATCGTGGCGACGGCCTGGGGAGACACCCTGTGGTATCTCGCCGAGCCCGGCCTGCGCACGGTCGTGGCCTCGGAGCCGTACGACGACGATCCGCACTGGCGCACGGTCCCCGACCGGACGTTGCTGACTGCGACCCGCGCCGAAGTTCTGCTGACCCCGTTCAAGGAGCCCACTGAGTGAGTCCCTTTCTGCTGACCCGCACCCTGCCGGCGGACGCGACGGACGCGGCGCTGCGCGCCGATGTGCTGCACGGCCTGACCCGGCACCCGAAGACACTGCCGCCCAAGTGGTTCTACGACGCGCACGGCAGTGACCTGTTCGAGGAGATCACCCGGCTTCCCGAGTACTACCCGACCCGCGCCGAGCGCGAGATCCTGATCGACCGCGCCGAGGAGATCGCCGCGGCGTCCGGGGCGCAGACCCTGATCGAGCTGGGATCGGGGTCGTCGGAGAAGACCCGGCACCTGCTGGACGCGCTGCCCGCGCTGCACAGCTATGTGCCGGTCGATGTGAGCGAGAGCGCGCTGCGCGGCGCCGCCGAGGCCCTGCTCGCGCAGCGGCCCGACCTCTCCGTGCACGCCCTGATCGCCGACTTCACGGGCGGTCTCGCGCTGCCCGGCACCCCGGGGCCGCGGCTGATCGCGTTCCTGGGCGGCACGATCGGCAATCTGCTGCCCGACGAGCGGTCGGTGTTCCTGAAGTCGGTTCGGTCGCTGCTCTCCCCCGGCGACGCGCTGCTGCTCGGCACGGACCTGGTGAAGGACGAGAAGGTGCTGGTCGCCGCTTACGACGATGCGGCCGGGGTGACGGCGGAGTTCAACAAGAACGTCCTCAGGGTCGTGAACCGGGCGCTGGGCGCGGACTTCGACCCGGCCGACTTCGATCACGTGGCGCTCTGGGACCCGGAGCGGGAGTGGATCGAGATGCGGCTGCGGGCCCGCGAGGCACTCACGGTGAAGGTCCCGGACCTGGATCTAGTGGTGGCCTTCGGGGCCGGCGAGGAGTTGCGTACCGAAGTGTCGGCCAAATTCCGAAAGGAGGGCATCCGGGCCGAACTCGCCGCGGCCGGTCTGAGCATGGATCAGTGGTGGACGGACTCCGGGGACCGGTTCGCGCTGTCGTTGGCGACGGCGGTCTGAGCAAGACGGGCCAGGGCACGGCGGTCCGGGCAGTCGCCCGCCGGAATCTGCGGCAGGACGCGGATCTCCGCGGTCAGCCCGGCCGCCGTCACCACCCGCCACAGTGACGCGATGAGCGGATCGTCTCCGACGAACGCGGCCGCACCGGCCGGGGCCGTGTGCTCCGCCGGAGCGGCGCGGTAGGTGATGCGTACCGGTTGAATGGCGGAGTTCGCGTCGATCGCGGCCTGGAACACGGCAGGCCCGAACCGCCCGCCGCCGCGCCCGCACCAGGTGGTGCCCTCCGGAAAGGCGACCACCCGTGAACCATCGCGCAGTGCCGCCGCGATGTCGCGCACGGTCGTGGGCAGTGCGCGAAACCGTTCACGTTCGACGAAGAGCGTGCCGCCGACGGCGGCGAGCCGGCCGAGCAGCGGCCAGTTCCGTATCTCGCTCTTGGCCAGCATCCGGCCGGGGAACACGGCCGCGACGAGCGGGATGTCCAGCCATGAGATGTGGTTCGCGACGACGAGCGTGCCCGGTGCGCCTGCCCCGGGTGGGCCGACGACCCGCACACGTACCCCGAAGGCCCGCACAACCCCGTACGCCCAGAGCCGGATCAACCGCTCCCGGCGTACCGCGCCGAGCAGCAGCACGAACGGGGCACCCAGCACCCCGGCCAGGATGAACGCGCACCCGGCGAGCAGCAGGACCACGGCCGCCGTGCGGCCCCGCGTGCGTCCGTCGTGACCTGCGCAGGTGAGCGGGGTGCAGGGTGAGGTGGGCAGCCAGGGGTTCACCGCAGTGGGGCGAGTGCGAGGAAGTGCCGCAGATAGCGCGGGTCGGTGCGGCGCAGCGACAGCAGTACGTACAGGTCGGCGACGTTGAAGTCGGGGTCGTACGCGGGCGCCCCGCAGACCCGGGCGCCCAGTCGCAGATAGCCGCGGAGAAGGGGAGGGAGCGTGGAGAGTCCGGTGGGCACGTCTCCGCGGCCTGCGGATCCGGCGGCGGGCTGCCAGAGGCGGTGGGGGGTGACCCAGTGGTCCTCGGGCGCCAGGTGCTTCGTCCGTACGGTTTCCCAGGCCCCGGCCGCGGCGACGCCGCCGTCGGCGAGGGGTATCGAGCAGCAGCCGGCCAGCCAGTTGTGCCCGGTGCGTTCCATGTAGCGGGCAAGTCCGGCCCAGATCAGCGCGATGACGGCGCCGTCCCGGTGGGCCGGGTGGACACAGGACCGGCCGACCTCGACCAGGTCGTCGCGGATCGGTCCGAGCCGCCCGAGGTCGAACTCGCTCTCCGCGTAGAGGCGCCCGGCCATCCGCGCCCGGTCGGGCGGCAGCAGGCGGTAGGTGGCGACGACATCGCCGGTGGTCTCCTCCCGTACCAGCAGATGGTCGCAGTAGGCATCGAACGCGTCGCTGTCCAGACCGGGTTCGGCTCCCTCCAGCCTGGCACCGAGCTCACCGGCGAAAACCTGATGGCGCAGGCGCTGGGCGGCACGCACGTCTTCCTGGTCGACGGCGAGGGACACCCGGTAGCGCGACGGGGCGGGAGGGGCGGGCTGCGCGGGAACGACGGGGGCGGCGGGGAGAGAGGTGACGGGCAGCGCGTTCATGACGGTCTCCGGGGACGGATCGGCAAGGGCGGCCGCCGGGCCTTCGCACTGCTGTGAAGGCCCGGCCCCTTACTTCTTCCGTGACCGGCTGGATTTGACATGACCGCATGGGAGAGCCGGGATGTGCGAAGGCTGAATCCCGGGTGTGACGAAAAGGATCGGTGCTGAGTGTGTCAGCCGTCCGAGAGCTGGTCGGTGATCTTCTCCGAGGCGGCCCTCGCCTCTTCCTGCGGGTCGCCGCCCTGGAGAACGGCCGTCATGTACGGCTTGATCGGGTTGACGGCCTCGACATTCGCCCACTGCGGCGAGTTGGGCGTCGCACGCCCCTTCGTGGCGCCCTGGGCCATCGCCGCGGTGCCCTCCTGTCCCACGATGACACGCGCGAGACCGGGCTTGTTGGGCACGTAGCTCATGGTCCTGGCGAGTTCCTCCTGCCACTTCCGGCCCGCCAGCGCCTTGATCACATCTATCCCCGCCGTGCGCTGACTCGCCTTCTCCGGAACGATCAGATCGGACCCACCGGTGAAAACGGAACCGGGAGCCTTCGCGGTCTTGCCCGGGATCGGGAAGTAGCCCAGCTTTCCCTTGAGTTCGGGGTTCAGCTGCTCGATCTGCGCGGCGGCGCCGGGCACCGAGATGATCTGCGCGACATCGCCCTTGGCGAAGACCTTGGCCTGCGGGGGCCTTTCCTCGTCCGCGTCCTTGGGGCCGTCACCGAGCGCCTGGAGTTCCTTGTAGAAGCTCATGCCCCTGATTGCGCCGGGGCTGTCCAGGGCGCCTTCCCAGTCGCCGCCCCTCTCCTCGGCCAGTTCGCCGCCCTCGTCCCAGATGAATCCGGCGAGGACATACCAGTTCTGGCCCGCGAGATAGATGCCCTGATTGCCGTTCCGGTTCAGCTGTTCGCTGTCCGCGATCCACTCGTCCCGAGTCTTCGGCGGGGTCTTGATACCGGCCTGCTCGAAGAGGTCCTTGTTGTAGATCACCACTCGATTGGCCGCGTACCAGGGGATGCCGTACTGGACGCCGCCGATGCTGCCCGGGTCGGCGAGACCGGGCAGCCAGTCCTCGCTGCCGAGGTCGCGCACGGACTCCAGGGTGAGGTCGCGCAGCCCGCCGCTCTCCGCGTACTGGGGGACCTGGGTGTTTCCGACCTCGATGACGTCCGGGGTGTCCTTGCCCTTGAGCGCGCCGGTGACCTTCGGGCCGATGCCGCTCCAGCTCTGGATCTTGAACTCGAGTTCGATGGAGGGGTGTTCGTCCTCGTACGCCTTCGTGAAGCGCTTCAGGAAATCGGCGGAGACGCTGTCCTTCATCAGCCAGATCGTGACCTTTTTGCTGCTGGAAGCCTCCGAGCCCGGGACAAAGCCGCATCCGCCCAGCGCAAAGGTGGAAACGAGCGCAACGGCTCCGACGAGTATGCGGTTCTTCACCAGGTTCACCCTCTGCGAAACGGCACGACGAAATTCAGAACCCGGTGTGGGGGACTGCGGGCGGCGCTCGCACGGGCGTGGCTGGATTTTGGTATGGACCATTGCTCTGGTCAAGTCCCGTTCATCACGCATTCTGCACACCGACCTCTCGCGCACCCGGGCCGGGTGGGGCACCGTGGTAGGGACGAGAGGAGACATAAGATGTCGAATCACACCTATCGGGTCACGGAAATCGTGGGAACCTCTCACGAAGGCGTCGACGACGCCATCCGCAGAGGCATCGCAAGAGCTTCGGAAACGTTGCACAATCTCGATTGGTTCGAGATCACGCAGGTTCGCGGAGAGATCACGGACGGCCGGATCGAGCACTATCAGGTGGGCCTGAAAGTGGGCTTCCGACTCGACGAGACGAGCTGATCCCGCGCGACCGGATCAGGGCCGCGTCCGGCCGGTTCCGCCACGCCGGAATCACGTACGGCCCTCACACTCCTGCGCGTCCTTGAGCGCGGGCGACACCTTCGCCCAGCGGGCCCGCACCACGGCGAAGCCGGCCTGCTCCGCCGCATCGCAGACGAGTTCGTCGTCATCGACCAGCATCCGCACCTCATGTTCCCGGCCCAGCCGCTTCAGGATCTCCAGCTTGGTGTGCCGGGCCGGCCTGCGGTCGTCGTTGCGACGCATGTACAACCGCCCCTCGGGCAGTCCCTGTTCCGCCAGCCAGGCCACGGTGTCCCGGCGGCAGCGCTCGGGCCGCCCGGTGAGATACCTGACCTCGCATTCCTCGGCGCTGCTCAGTACCAGCCGTACCCCTTCGGGAAGCGGCGGGTCGTCGACGGCCGCGGAGAAGAAGCTGTTCCAGTCGCGCCGTCGCCCCTCCAGATAGTGCTGCCGGTGGCCGGTGTGCGCGAGTGTGCCGTCCAAGTCGAATACGGCCAGGGGCCGGTGGTTGCTTCTCACACCCCCAGCAAATCAGACCAGCGCAACCACCAGGAGCACCAGGAGCACCAGCACGACCACACCACATTTCGGACAAGCAGTGCGGGGTTTGCGGCACTTCACACAGGTGGCCCGCCCGGCAGCGGGCTTCTCCCGCGCCAACTCGGCCGTGATGCGGTCCTTGCGGCGTTCACCCGTGCCGTCGCACCAGGTGCACGGCGCGACACCCTTGCAGGCCGGGCACATCGGGCCGGTGTCACAGCGCAGCTTTCCCTTGGCCCGGCACCGCGAGCACGGCTGCCGCCCCTCGTCACAGTCGCAGGGCACCGTTCCCACCGAGCCACGGAGCACGAACTCCACCGTCCGCGAAACCGCCGGGTCCTTCGGCGGCTCGACCGGATGGTCGCGCAGATCACCTTCGTACGTGGGCAGCCCCGACGTGTCGTAGGTGCCGGGCCTGGTCTCCGGCCGCGTGGTACGGGTCTCCACGCACCGGACGATTCACAGGTCGAGCATCGGGAGTTGAGCGATGTCGGCGCCGGTCCGCCGCAGCTGCGGCCCCTGTCCGGGCCCGCCGGTGTGCCGGGCGATCGCTTCGAGGATGTCGTCCTCGGACAGCGAGTCGGCCATGACGGCGCTTCCACCTCCCCGGTAGGCGCGCCCGTGCGCAGGACGCAACGTACGGGCGGGGCCGTCCGGCACTCAAAAGTGCGTCGCGAGGACCCCACGAGGACCGCCCCGAGACGTCCGTTACACAACGCCCGCGCCCGCACGCACGCACGCACGCACGCACGCACGCACGCACGCACGCACGCACGCACGCACGCGGATGTGTGATCATGCCTCTACGTTCCACGCAGATTGCAAAAGGTTGTACAGGATGCGCATGGAACCAAAAGCGCTTGTAAAGCTATATTCAGGTTTGTGGCATCCAACGTTAACCATGTGAAGCGAATACTCCTGCGTTCAGGGAAGAGCCCCTACGACGTCGTCCCTGTCGAGCGAGCTCTCCATGAGGACGTGTTCGCCACCAACTCAGGCAACCTGATCTTCAGCGACGCCGCTCACAAGATCCTGGAGACGCCACGTTCAAAGGTGGTGTCGAACGGCATCGCCACCAGGGTCGCCGACGCCGACCGGATCAACAGCGAGTACGACGTCTTCGTCATCCCGCTCGCCAACGCCTTCCGGCCGTCCTTCGAGCGCCAGCTGGAGCGCCTGACGCAGCTGATCTCGAAACTGAAGATCCCGGTCGTGGTCCCAGGTGTGGGTGCCCAGACCGGCGTCAACTACTCCGCGGACCGACTGAAGCCCATGCAGCCGACGGTCCACGCGTTCGTCTCGGCCGTGCTCGACCACAGCGCCTCCATCGGCGTGCGCGGGGAGTTCACCGAGCGGTATCTGCGGGACATGGGTTTCCGTGACGTGGACGTCATCGGCTGTCCCTCGATGTTCCTCAACGGCAGCAGGCTCGACATCCGGGAGACCGGCCGGGCACTCGGGCCCGAGTCGCGGATCGCCATCAACGGATCGCACGACGCCGTGCGGAAGCACAAGCTCGGGCAGATCATCAACCGCACCCACGCGCGCTACCCCCACCTCCGGTTCATCGGCCAGAACCTCTCCGACGCACGTCAGCTGCACTGGCGCGACCTGTCACATCAGAACGCCTCGCTGACCGACATCCCCACCCACCCCGACCACCCCATGTACGGGGAGGACAAGGTCCGGGTCTACATCGACCCGGTCACCTGGATGGACGACCTGCGGGGCTTCGACTTCTCCTTCGGTTCCCGGATCCACGGCAACATCGCGGCGCTGCTGGCCGGAACGCCGGCCACCGTGCTCTGCGGCGACTCCCGGACGCTGGAGCTGTGCCGCTACTTCGAGATCCCGCACCGGATGCTCACCGAGGTCCCCTTCGACCTCGACCCCGCCGACCTCCGCGCCGAGGCGGACTTCGGGCCGCTGTTGCGCGGTCACCGGGAGCGGTTCGACCGGTTCATGAACTTCCTCGACAAGAACGGCCTGGAGAACACCTTCACCCACGGCGACGGCGGTGCGGCCTTCGAGGCACGGATGAGCACGCTGGCCTTCCCTCCGGGCATCCGCCCCTGGGTCGGAGCCGACGCCTCCACGATGGGTGCGCGACTCAACTGGCTCCAGTCCCAGCTGACGGATCTCACCGCCCAGAACACCCAGCTCAAGCGGAAGCTCGCGAAGAGCACCGCGCTGCCCGTCCAGCGCTCCACGTACCAGCGGGCCCGCAGTGTCGTGGGAAGGCCCATAAAGCGCGCCCTGCGTCCGTCGCGCTAGGACCCGTCCACACCTGATCCGAGGCCGGTCCGGCAGGACCGGCCTCCGGTCGTCCCGGGCCGGGAAATGGTCCGACAACCCTGCGCCGACCGATCCCGTACCTACGGGCCTCGCCGCTCCTGAGCCACTCCTGACGCCTAGAATCGGAGTGTTTGTACCCAGGCCGCCGCCCTGCCCCGATCCGTACGGAGTCCCCGCGCACATGTCCACCCCCCACGATCCGTACGTCCGGGTGCGCGGCGCCCGTGAACACAATCTCCAGGACGTCTCGGTCGACATCCCGCGCGACACACTCACCGTGTTCACCGGCGTCTCGGGCTCCGGAAAGTCCTCCCTCGCGTTCGGGACGATCTACGCCGAGGCCCAGCGCCGCTACTTCGAGTCCGTCGCCCCGTACGCCCGCAGGCTGATCCATCAGGTCGGTGCGCCCGCGGTCGGCGAGGTCACCGGGCTGCCGCCCGCCGTCTCGCTGGAGCAGCGCCGCTCGGCGCCCGGTGCCCGATCGTCCGTCGGGACGGTCACCACGCTCTCGAACTCCCTGCGCATGCTGTTCTCGCGCGCCGGGGACTACCCGGCGGGTGCCGGACGGCTGGACTCCGACTCCTTCTCACCGAACACCGCCGCCGGGGCGTGTCCCGAATGCCACGGTCTCGGCCTTGTCCACCGCACCACCGAGGAACTGCTCGTCCCCGACCCCTCGCTGTCGATCCGGGACGGTGCGATCGCCGCCTGGCCGGGGGCGTGGCAGGGCAAGAACCTGCGCGATGTGCTGGACGCACTGGGCTACGACATCGACCGTCCGTGGCGCGAGCTCGACGCCGGGGACCGGGAGTGGATCCTGTTCACCGATGATCAGCCGGTGGTGACGGTCCATCCGGTGCGTGACGCGGGGCGCATCCAACGCCCTTACCAGGGTACGTACATGAGCGCCCGCCGCTATGTGATGCACACCTTCGCGGACTCCAAGAGCCGCACTCTGCGGGCGAAGGCCGAGCGCTTCCTGACCAGTGCCCCCTGCCCGGTCTGCGGCGGCAGCCGGCTGCGTCCGGAGGCGATGGCCGTCACCTTCGCCGGCCGTTCGATCGCCGAACTCGCCGGGCTTGCGCTCACCTCGCTCGCCGAGGTGCTGCGCGAGGCGGGCGGCGATGACACGGCGCGGGTGCTGACGGCAGATCTGCTCGCCCGGATCGAGACGGTCACCGAGCTCGGACTCGGCTATCTCAGCCTCGACCGTACGGCTCCGACACTGTCCTCCGGCGAGCTGCAACGGCTGCGGCTCGCCACCCAGTTGCGCTCCGGCCTGTTCGGTGTCGTCTATGTGCTGGACGAGCCGTCGGCCGGTCTGCACCCGGCGGACACCGAGTCGCTGCTGGGGGTGCTCGGCCGGCTGAAGGAGGCCGGGAACTCCGTCTTCGTCGTGGAGCACCAGATGGATGTGGTGCGCCGGGCGGACTGGCTGGTCGATGTGGGGCCGCTGGCCGGTGAGCACGGGGGCCGGGTGCTGCACAGCGGTCCCCCGGCCGGACTTGCGGAGGTGACGGAGTCGGCGACCCGGCGCTTCCTCTTCGACGACGGGCCCGCTCCGGTGCGGGAGGTGCGTACGCCGTCGGGGTGGCTGAAGCTGAACGGCGTCGACCGCCACAATGTGCGAGGGGTGGACGCGGAGTTTCCGCTCGGGGTGTTCACGGCCGTCACCGGTGTCTCGGGGTCGGGGAAGTCGACCCTGGTCGGTCAGGTGCTGGCCGGTGTCCTCGCCGACCGACAGGCCTCCGCCACCGCCGGCCTTCCCGCCGAGCGTCCCACACCCGGGTGCGCGTCGGCGGAGGGACTGGAGGCGGTGGACCGTCTGGTGCAGGTCGACCAGAGGCCCATCGGCCGTACCCCTCGGTCCAATCTGGCCACGTACACCGGGCTCTTCGATGTCGTACGGAAGCTGTTCAGCGAGACGGACACGGCGCGCGAGCGCGGCTACAAGGCCGGACGGTTCTCGTTCAACGTGGCGGGCGGGCGGTGCGAGACCTGCCAGGGCGAGGGGTTCATCTCCGTCGAACTGCTCTTCCTGCCCAGTACGTACGCACCCTGCCCCGACTGTCACGGTGCGCGGTACAACCCTCAGACCCTGGAGGTCACCCTGCGCGGTCTCGACATCGCGCAGGTGCTGGACCTGACGGTGGAGTCGGCGGCCGGCTTCTTCGCCGGTACGCCCGCGGCCGAGCGCAGTCTGCGGACACTGCTCGACGTCGGGCTCGGCTATCTGCGGCTCGGTCAGCCCGCCACGGAGCTGTCGGGCGGTGAGGCCCAGCGGATCAAGCTCGCCGCCGAGCTCCAGCGCACCCGCCGGGGCCACACCATGTATCTGCTCGACGAGCCGACGACCGGGCTGCACCCTGCCGATGTAGAGGTGCTGATGCGGCAGTTGCACGGTCTGGTCGACGCGGGCAACACGATTGTGGTCGTGGAGCACGACATGGCGGTGGTGGCGGGCGCCGACCGGGTGATCGATCTCGGTCCCGGCGGCGGCGACCGGGGCGGCCGGATCGTGGCGGCGGGACCACCCGCCGAGGTCGCGTGTGCGGAGGGCAGCCGTACGGCGGCGTACCTCAGGGCGTCCCTCCGTCTGGCCTGAGGATTCGATCGAGTTCAACTCGCCCGCTCCCACCGCGAGTTGCCGCATCAGGCAAGCAATGGGAAATGAAAAGGCAAAGAACGGGTTCGCTGAGCCCCTGGACCTGTGAGACCGGCGGCGCGGTCGTCTCCACTCCTGTGCACGGCGGTTCGCACGCGCTCGCCGCGGCGGCCGGCTCGTCCCTGACGGGCGAGTGCACGCAGCTCACCCTGTCCCCCAACACCAAGTACACACTGAGCGGTTGGGTGCAGGGCAACTACGGCTACCTCGGTGTGCGGGGCGACGCCTCAGCGAGCACCTGGGGTTCGTCGAGCGGCTATGCCAAGCAGTCGGTGGCGTTCACCACCGGCTCGACCGGCACGGTGACCGTCTAGCTGCACGGCTGGTACGGGCAGGGCACGGTCTACGGCGACGACATCTCGGTGACGTCGTGACCTGCCTGAGCATCTGAGACGTCCTGGCCCCTGAGGTGGGCGGCCTCCGGGGCCAGGAACTCGGCCGTGGTCTCAGCGGTGCACCCTCCGGGTCGCCCGCAGCCACTCCTTGTTCATGGCCGAGATCGACGGCAGCGGGATGCCCTTCGGGCAGGCCGTGGCGCACTCGCCGGTGAGTGTGCAGCCGCCGAAGCCCTCGCTGTCCATCTGCCCGACCATGTCGAGCACCCGGGTCTCGCGCTCGGGGGCGCCCTGCGGCAGGACATTGAGGTGGTTGATCTTCGCCGACGTGAAGAGCATCGCCGAGCCGTTGGGGCAGGCCGCGACGCAGGCGCCGCAGCCGATGCACTCGGCGTGTTCGAAGGCGAAGTCGGCGTCCGGCTTGGGCACCGGTGTGGCGTGCGCCTCGGGGGCGGTGCCGGTCGGGGCGGAGATGTAGCCGCCCGCCTGGATGATCCGGTCGAAGGCCGATCGGTCCACCACCAGGTCCTTGACGACCGGGAAGGCGGAGGCGCGCCACGGTTCGATGTCGATCGTGTCGCCGTCCTGGAAGGACCGCATGTGGAGCTGGCAGGTGGTGGTGCGCTCGGGGCCGTGGGCATCGCCGTTGATGACGAGGCTGCAGGCGCCGCAGATGCCTTCGCGGCAGTCGTGGTCGAAGGCGACGGGGTCGTCGCCGGCGAGGATGAGTTCCTCATTGAGAGTGTCGAGCATTTCCAGGAACGACATGTCCTGCGAGATGCCGTCCACCTCGTAGGTGGACATGGCGCCGGGGGCGTCGGCGTTCTTCTGGCGCCAGACGCGCAGAGTGAGCTTCATGCGTAGCTCCGCTGAGTGGGGTGGACATACTCGAAGACGAGGTCTTCCTTGTGCAGGACGGGTGCCTCGCCGGTGCCGGAGAACTCCCAGGCGGCGGCGTAGGAGAACTCCTCGTCCCGGCGGGCGGCTTCGCCGTCCGGGGTCTGTGACTCCTCGCGGAAGTGGCCTCCGCAGGACTCGGCACGGTGCAGGGCGTCGAGGCACATGAGCTCGGCGAGCTCCAGGTAGTCGACGATGCGGTTGGCCTTCTCCAGCGACTGGTTGAACTCTTCGCCGGTGCCGGGCACCTTGATGCGGCGCCAGAACTCGTCGCGGATCCGCGGGATCCGGTCGAGCGCCTTGCGTAGCCCCTCCTCGGTGCGGGCCATGCCGCAGTACTCCCACATGAGTTCACCGATCTCGCGGTGGAAGGAGTCGGGGGTGCGGTCGCCGTCGATGGAGAGCAGCAGGTTCAGCCGGTCCTCGGTGTCCGCGACGACCTCTTCGACGGCCGGGTGCGAGGCGTCGACCTCGTCGTGGTGCGGGTTGCGGGCCAGGTAGTCGTTGATGGTCGACGGCAGGACGAAGTAGCCGTCGGCGAGGCCCTGCATCAGCGCCGAGGCGCCGAGCCGGTTGGCCCCGTGGTCGGAGAAGTTGGCCTCGCCGATGGCGAAGAGGCCGGGGATGGTGGTCTGGAGGTCGTAGTCGACCCAGAGTCCGCCCATCGTGTAGTGCACGGCCGGGTAGATGCGCATCGGGGTCTCGTACGGGTTCTCCGCGGTGATCCGCGCGTACATGTCGAAGAGGTTGCCGTACTTCTCCTCGACCTCGGCCCTGCCCATCCGCTGGATGGCTTCGGCGAAGTCCAGGTAGACGCCCTGTCCGCCGGGGCCGACGCCGCGGCCCTCGTCGCAGACGTTCTTCGCGGCGCGCGAGGCGATGTCACGCGGCACGAGGTTGCCGAAGGCCGGGTAGATGCGCTCCAGGTAGTAGTCGCGCTCGTCCTCGGGGATCTCGTTCGCGGGGCGGTTGTCGCCCTTGGCCTTCGGCACCCAGATCCGGCCGTCGTTGCGCAGCGACTCGCTCATCAGCGTCAGCTTGGACTGGTGGTCGCCGGTGCGCGGGATGCAGGTGGGGTGGATCTGGGTGAAGCACGGGTTGGCGAAGTACGCGCCGCGGCGGTGGGCGCGCCAGATGGCGGTGGCGTTGGAGTTCATGGCGTTCGTCGACAGGTAGAAGACGTTGCCGTAGCCACCGCTGGCCAGCACGACCGCGTCGGCGAAATAGGTGTCGATCTTCCCGGTGACGAGGTCGCGGGCGACGATGCCACGGGCCTTGCCGTCGACGACGATCAGGTCGAGCATCTCGGTGCGGGCGTGCAGTTCGACGTTGCCGGCGGCGATCTGCCGGGACAGTGCCTGGTAGGCGCCGAGGAGGAGTTGCTGCCCGGTCTGGCCGCGGGCGTAGAAGGTGCGGGAGACCTGGACGCCGCCGAAGGAGCGGTTGTCGAGAAGGCCGCCGTACTCGCGGGCGAACGGGACGCCCTGGGCGACGCACTGGTCGATGATCTCCACGGAGATCTGGGCGAGCCGGTGGACATTGGACTCACGGGCCCGGAAGTCGCCGCCCTTGACCGTGTCGTAGAAGAGCCGGTGGATCGAGTCGCCGTCGTTGCGGTAGTTCTTCGCGGCGTTGATGCCGCCCTGGGCGGCGACGGAGTGGGCGCGGCGGGGCGAGTCCTGGAAGCAGAACTGGACAACGTGGTAGCCCTGTTCGGCCAACGTCGCCCCGGCCGAACCGCCGGCGAGACCGGTGCCGACGACGATGACGGTGTGCTTGCGGCGGTTGGCCGGGTTGACCAGCTTCGCCTGGAAACGGCGGGTGTCCCAGCGTTCGGCGACGGGGCCTTCGGGGGCCTTGGTGTCGACGACGGGCGCGCCCGTCTCGTAGTGCGAGTAATCGGTCATGTCAGCTCACGACTCCGGTCATGACGGCGACGGGTACGGAGATGAAGCCCACCGTCAGCACCAGTGCGAGGACGTTGGCGATGGTCTTGAGGGCACGGTCACGGGTCGCGTTACCCGCGCCGAGGGTCTGGGCGGCGCTCCAGAAGCCGTGCTGGACGTGGAGTCCGAGGGCGAGCATGGCGACGATGTAGATGGTGTTGCCGTACCAGGTGGAGAAGGTGTCGATGACGTTCTGGTACGGGTGCCCGGACTGGAATCCGCCGGAGTGCACGGTGCCCGTCGTCAGGTCGAGGATGTGCCAGACGATGAAAAGGGCGAGGATGATCCCGCCCCAGCGCATGGTCCGCGTGGCATAGCTCGCCCGGGGCTTCTTGTGGACGTACTTGCTGGGCCGTGCCTTGATGTCGCGGCGGCTCAGCTGGTACGCGGAGGTGGCGTGCAGCACCACGGCGGCGACGAGCACGACGCGGACGATCCACAGGGCCCACTCGTAGTGCAGGAAGGGCTCGCCCATGGTCCGCAGCCAGTGCGCGTAATGGTTGAACTCGCCGGACCCGAAGAAGATCTTCAGGTTGCCGATCATATGAACAACCAAGTAGAGCAGCATGATCAGGCCACTCACGGCCATGATCGTCTTCTTGCCGACGGACGAGTCCCAGAGCGTACGCGTCATGGACGGCCGTCGGTCCGTCCGCGTTGCCAATGCCATGGACACGACGCTAGGGCCGAAAGGCCCCATCAGTCCAAGACATGGAGCAGCTCATCTTCATAGGCATGGACTATCGTGGCCGCTATGCTGAGTGTATGCAATTCCAGCAGCTGACGTACTTCGTGGCCGTGGCCGAGACCCGTCACTTCACCCGTGCCGCTGAGGAGGTGCATGTTTCACAGCCCTCGCTCTCCCAGCAGATCAGAGCGCTGGAGAACGAGCTGGGGGCGGAGCTGTTCAGCCGGGCCCGCGGCAACATCACCCTGACCGATGCGGGCGAGGCCCTGCTGCCGCTCGCCCGGCGCATCCTCGCGGATGCCGACACCGCACGCCACGAGGTGCAGGAGCTGGCTCAGCTGCGCCGGGGCCGGGTCCGGCTCGGCGCCACGCCCAGCCTCTGCACGGGCCTGCTCCCCGACGTACTGCGCGCCTTCCACGACCGGCATCCGGGAATCCAACTGCTGCTGGAGGAGGGCGGCTCGCTCGACCTCGTACGGGAGCTGGCGCGCGGAGCCCTCGATCTGGCCCTGATCGTGCTGCCGCTGCCCGCGGCGTCCCCCGCGCTCACCACGGTCGAGCTGCTCCAGGAGGACCTGGTCGTGGTGTCATCGGCACAGGCGCCGCGCCCCGGCCGGGGCGGGAGCGTGAGGATCGCCGACCTGCAGGGGGAATCCCTGGTGATGTTCCGGCACGGCTACGACCTGCGCGAACTGACGGTCGCCGCCTGCCGGGCGGAGGGCTTCGAGCCGTCGTTCACGGTGGAGGGCGGGGAGATGGACGCAGTCCTCGGCTTCGTCCGGGCAGGACTCGGGATCGCTGTGGTGCCCAGCATGGTCGCCGTCCGGGCCGGCCACGACCTGCGGACCACACCGCTGGCCCGCCCGGGCCTGCGGCGCACGATCGCGCTCGCGCACCGCAGCGATGTGGCACCACCGCGCGCGGCGCGCGAGCTGCAGAAGGTGGTACTCGCCGCCGGACGGGCCTGAGCCGGCGCCGGGCCGCCGGTTACGCGGCCTCCGGCCGCGCTTCGTTCTCAATCGCCGGACGGGCTTGATTTTCGCGATTGAGGACGAGACGTCGACCGGACGGCCTCGGCGCCTTCACTCCCCGCCCCCTCACACCGCGTCGGCCAGCACCAGTGAGTGGATGCGGTCGGGCGCACCGGGGCGGGCGTAGTACCAGCCCTGGGCCGTGTCGCACCCCAGCTCCCGCAGCTGCTCCGCCTGGGCCCCGGTCTCCACGCCCTCCACCGTGACCGCGAGGTCCAGGCTGTGGGCCAGCGAGACGATTCCCTCGACGATCTTCAGATCGACCGGATCCGCCGGATGCTGCTGCATGCCCTGCGTGAAGGAACGGTCCAGCTTGAGGACGCTCACCGGAAGCCTGCGCAGGTTCGCCAGGTTCGAGTACCCGGTGCCGAAGTCGTCGAGTGCTATGTCGACGCCCATTTCCGCCAGTTGCCGCAGCGGCTTCAGCAGATCGTCGTCCGCGCCGATGAGCGCGGACTCGGTGACCTCCAGGCACAGGGCCCCGGGTTCGAGCCCCGACCGCTCCAGCACGTCCACCGTCTCGGCGACCAGCCGCGGATGGTGCAACTGGGTCGGCGAGAGGTTGACATTTATCCGCAGCGGACCGCCGTCGCTGTGCCGCTCCTGCCAGAAGTGGGCCTGCCGCACGGACTCCTCCAGCACCCAGCGGCCGAGCGGCACGATCAGCCCGGTGTGCTCGGCGAGCGGGATGAACCGGTCGGGACCGAGCACCCCGTGCTGCGGGTGGCACCAGCGCACCAGTGCCTCCGCACCGTGCACCGTGCCGTCGCCGAGGTGTACGAGGGGCTGGTACTCGATGAAGAACTCACCGCGCTCCAGTGCGGCGGGCAGCGCGGTGGTCAGCCCGTGCCGGGTGATGGCACGGGCATCCGCCTCGGCGTCGGCGAGCTCGAAGCGGTTGCCACCCGCCGACTTGGCCCGGTACATCGTGATGTCGGCGCTGCGCAGTACCTCGGCGGCGGTGCGTTCGCCGGCCCTTCGACGACCCCGATGGATCCGCGTACGGTCAGCTCACGACCCTCCAGCCGGATCGGGGTTCCGAGCACGCCGAGGATGCGGCAGGCCAGCTCGTCGACCTCCGTCCGGGTGTCGGGGCCGGTGGTCAGGGCCACGAACTCGTCGCCGCCGAGCCGAGCCACCATCTCGCCGGGCGCGGTCGCACAGCTCTGCAGCCGGTCGGCCACCTCGACCAGCAGCCGGTCCCCCGACGCGTGGCCGAGACTGTCGTTGATCGCCTTGAAGCCGTCGAGGTCCAGGTAGCACAGGCCGAAGCGGCTGCCGTCGTGGGCGGAGAGCGCCTTCTCCAGCCGTTCGAAGAACAGCGTCCGGTTGGGCAGACCGGTGAGCGCGTCATGCGTGGCCTCGTACCGCAGGCGCAGGTTGAGCAGCCGGCGCTCCGTGGTGTCCTCCAACAGCGCCAGCTGATACTCCGGCCTGCCCTCGGAGTCGCGCAGCAGCGACACCGTCAGATTGGTCCACAGCACGGTGCCGTCGTTGCGGTAGTACGGCTTTTCGACCCGGTAGTGCTCGCGTTCGCCACGTACCAGCTCGTTGTAGTACTTCCATACCTGGGGTGAGTCCTCGGGGTGGACCCACTCGTTGATCTTGTGGCTGCGCACATGATGTTCGAGCCCGCCGAACATCCGGGTGAGCGTGTCGTTGACCTCCAGCACATTGCCGTCCAGATCGGCGATCCCGATGCCGATGGCCGCGTCCTTGAAGACGGCGCGGAAGCGTGCCTCGGTGGCGTGCAGAGCCTGCTCGGCGTCCGAGCGGGCGGTGAGCGCCGAGCGGGCGATGGCCTCCTGTTCGGCGAGGGTCCGCTCGCGCAGCGCCTGGGTGAAGCCGCCGGCGAGGGCATGCTGTATCCGGGCGCAGCGGGCTCTGCTGTCCTCGGTCGACAGCGCCGTCGCGCCGTTGCTTCCGCAGTAGAGGACGAGGTACGAGTCGATGACGCCGAGCGTGCTGCTGAGTGCGTCCGGATCCGTGCAGTGCGCGGCCACGAGGGCGACGCCCACCTCGCTCGCGGGCGTCGCCTCGAAGGGCCGCGCGTGCAGGATGTCGCTGAGCCCGCGGGCCAGCGGCAGCAGATGCTGTTCGAACTCCGTGCGCGTCATGGAGGTGGCCGTCGACGGGAAGACGGCCCGGCTCCAGATCGTGGCGAATCTCCGGAGCCGGTCCTCGGGCCCGCCGGGCTCCGTGTCGGGCGTCCCGGACGACTGGGCGGGAATGCTCACGCCTTGCGTCCCACCCCTGCGAAGCCCGAGAAGGCAAATGGGTCCTCGTGCTCCACCGCATGGGGCGTGTCGGGGCGCCAGTTCGGCATCGACACGAGTCCGGGCTCGACCATCTCGTGTCCCTCGAAGAAGCGGGCGATCTCTTCGCGCGACCGCATGACCAGGGGGTTGCGGATGTTGTTGTAGACGCCGACCGCGCCACCCGCCTCCTCCCGGGTGAGCGGAATCCCCTCGTACGAGGCGTGGGTGATGACGATGAGGCTGCCGGGGGCGAGTCCCTCGCGCAGTTCGGCGACCGCGGCGTGCGGGTCGTCGGAGTCCTCGATGAAGTGGAGTACGGCGACGAGCAGCAGAGCCACCGGTCGGTCCAGATCGAGCAGTTGGGAGATCGCCGGGCTTTTCACGATCTCCTGCGGGCGGCGCAGATCCGCGGCGGCGATCACCGCCCGGTCGTTTCCTTCGAGTACGGCCCGGCTGTGCGCGACCGCAACGGGGTCGTGATCGACATACGCCACCCGGGCCTCGGGGTCGGCAGCCTGGGCGACTTCGTGCACATTCCCGAAAGTCGGTATTCCGGAACCGATGTCCAGAAACTGGGTGATGCCCTCGCTCACCGCATAACGCACGGCCCTGCGCATAAAGGCGCGATTCGCCTGCATGATCTTGGGGAGTCCCGGCATGAACTCCATGGCCTTGCGAGCCGCTTCCCGGTCCACCTCGAAATTGTGCGATCCGCCCAGATAGAAGTCGTACATGCGGGACACGCTCGGCACCAAAATGTCTATGCCTTGCGGTGCCCAGGCGGGACGCTCCATCGATGTCTCCAACAAGTCGCCACGGCGATCCGGCCATGTTCATGGTCAGTGTTGACCAGAGGCTACTGATCGACCGCCAGGAGAGCGAGCGGAAACGGAAATTACCCGTCCGTTATTGGTCACACACCAGTGGCATGTGCAACCGGTCCGTCGCTGCGTGTGACATTCGACGACGGACCGGCCCCGGAGAGGCACTACCGGGCTACTTGGGGGCGCCCACCAGTTTGGCGTCGGGGGACACCGCGTACCATGTACCCCCGACGCCTTGGCCGTTGGTGTCTCCGGGCTTCACATCGCCGGAGAAGGTATGGACCGGCCAACAGTCGATGGCCTGCTGCTTGATTCCGTCAGGCCGATTGAAGGTGACAAAACCCTTGGTCGTGACGCCTTTGGCGGCTTTCTTTGCCAATGGAGCAACGACCGGCCACTTCGAGAGACAGGCACCTGTGCAGGCCGACTTCATCGGCCATGCGACGTTCCTCTTGAACCGATGGGCCGTCATGCCGCGCTTGTCCACGACGATGTCCCCGAGTTTCGGATCCTTGCGGACCAAAAGCCCCGCGAGTTCGGCCGGTTCGGCGCCGGCCGGGCTGTCGGCGTTCACCCCGGCCTTCCTGCCGTCCGGTGCGGACGCGAACCAGGTGCCGCCCACGCCCTGCCCATGGGCGTCGCCGGGCGCGGTGTCCTTGACATAGCGGTCCATCGGCCAGCCCGCAATGGTGAGTTGCCGACTGCCGTCGGAGCGGGTGACCTTGCCGATCAGTGCGGGATCGGCACCGGCCGCCGCCGTGACATTGCCCGCGGGCACCACCGGCCAGATCTTCGCGCACTCGCCTTCGCAATGCGACTTGGGCGGCCTCGCGGTGTCCTTGTCGAAGCGGTAGAGCGTGAAACCCTCACTGTCCGTGAGGACCTTGCCGAGCTTCTTGCTGTTCCACACCCCGAGCCGGCCGGCCTGCTTGCCCGTGCCGCCCTGCTCCGCGCCGTCGGAGCCGCTGCCGGGGCCGTAACCGTTGTCCGATCCGTAGCCGCTTCCCGTCTCCTGTCCGGCCGGGTCGGCGTTGCCCACGATCTGCCCCTTGGGGGTCTCGGTTCCCTTCTCCTGACCGCACGCCGTCGTCAGCGCCTACAGGGCCGCCCACCGTCACAGCGAGCGAGGCGTTCCGCCAGGTGCTCATGTCACCTCCCGTTCATGCCAAGTGAGTTGTGACGCGTCTTCGCGTCATCCATGGCCTTGGGTACGGGCGGCGGCCCCCTCTTTGTTCAACGCGTTCACAGAATTGCCCTGAGCCGCAAACACCCGGCGCCCCATGTCCCCACCTTCAGGGGAATCCGGTCCGCACCCGGCGTGCGCTGCGACCGGCCGGAACATGCTCCCCGTCGTGTACGGATCACTCATAGGGCGGCTCACGGCAGCCGTCGCACTTCTCTGGCTGCTGACCGCCCCGGCACCCGCGGTGGCGGACAACTGCGCGTACGCCTCCATCGGGGAGGGCGGCGGGAGTTCGGCGGTCGCCGTGTCGGGCAACGGTCACTGTCACGCGGGCCCGGCACCCAAGCCGACTCCACCGCCCGCACCTCCACCCCCGCCTCCTCCACCCCCACCCCCACCCCCGCCGCCCCTTCCCGCACCACCGCCCCCCGCACCACCACGACCGGAACCGGAACCGGAGCCCGTGCCACCGCCGCCTTCACCCTCGCCCTCCGTACGCCCCACGCATCTGGCACCCCGGCCCGTGGCGCTCCCCGCCTACCGCAAGCCACCGCGCAAGGTCCCGCGGCGCGGCACCTCCCTGGTCACCCTCACCCTGCTGATCACGGCCCCCGCGGTGTTCGCCGTCGCCGTGCTGCGTCCCCGCTCCCGATGACCTCCGGAGGAACCCATGTCGGAATGGCTTGTTCTCACCCTCGCCATGGTCGCGGCGAGCGCTGTCGTCCTGACCATCGCCGTACTCAACAACCGCCGGATCGGAGACGATGACGACCCGTCCGAGACCCCTGACGTCATCGAGTACATGACGATGATGATCGGCGTGGTCTACGCGATCGTGCTGGGCCTCGCCATCGCGGGCGTCTGGGAGGGCCGCGGCGCCGCCCAGGAGTACGTACGCCAGGAGGCCCAGGCACTGCACGAGGTGAACGTCCGCTCCGCCGTCTACCCGGCCGAGGCGCGTACGCGCATCCGCGCCGATGTCGACGCCTACGTCCGCCACGTCGTCCACGACGAGTGGCGGTCGATGACCGAGCACGGCTCTCTCACCGACGAGGGGGCCCGGCTCCTCGGCAAGGTGCGCACCGATGTCACCGACTACCGGCCGAGGAACGATCACGAGGGCCAGGCATATCAGCCACTGGTCGATCAGGTCGCCGCGGCCGACGACGCACGCAACGCACGCGGACAGAGTGCCGGTGCGACCATGCCTGGCGTGGTCTGGTTCGGCCTGATCACCGGGGCGCTCGTGACCGTCGGGCTGATCTTCACGCTGCAGATCCGCAGAACCTTCCGTGAACTGCTGCTGGCCGGCCTCTTCAGCGTCCTGATCGCCTTTCTCCTCTTCCTGATCTGGGACTTCGACTCCCCCTTCGGCCGGGGAATCTCGGCCACCGCGGCGCCGTTCCTCGATCTGTTCCCGGGCGCGGCGGGCGGATAGCGGTCCGCCGACATGCCGGCGGTGCGCCGCTCGGGGGAAACGGGTGCCCCGGGCGGCGCACTCCGATCGCGGGCAAAATGCGCAACTTATAGCGTTTGGTGCGTCGAGGTGCATTTCTGACGCCATGTGGAAATCCGTTCCGCAACTGCTCCTCGGGGACCCGGAGGATTCACCCATGCGTGCAATAGGTGCCGCACCCGTCGCCCTGCTCGGCGTCGCCGCTCTCGCCCTGACCGCTCCGGCTGCAACCGCATACGCCGCGACGTCGGGAGGCGCGTCCTCCGCGACCGGATACACCGTCACTCCGTCGGTGATCGCGCCGGGGAGCCAGGTCGTCCTGGCCGCCCGGGGGTGCTCCACAACCGCCACAGCCGGCTCCGGAGTTTTCGACACGGTCACCATTCCCAGGGGCGCGGCCGTCGCGGCCACGGTCGACCGGGACGCAATACCTGGCGCCGCCTACGAAGTGACATTTATCTGTAATACGTCGCCCGGCTCCACGGCGCGGACCGCACTCACGGTCCGCGCGGCCTCCGACGCACCCGCCAAGAGTGCCCCGGTCTCGCCGGCCGGTGTACAGGGCGGACTCGGCGGCAGCATCGACAGGATGAACGCCGCGGAGATCGCCGCCGGAACGGCGCTGGCGGTGGTCACGGCCACCGGCACCATCTATGTCGTACGTGAGCGCAAGGGGAGCCGCCCGCACTGAGAGCAGGGCAGTGCGGCCCGATACGCCCGTCGCCCCGAGTCCTGTAAGAGGACTCGGGGCGACGGGCGTATCGGGCCGGCACCACCCGTTCGCCCTTCACTGATCGCCGCCCGGCCGTCCCGCGCTTAGCGTTCCAAGCGTCGCGACGAAGGGAGAATCATGGGCCGGGACAACTGGCGCGTCGAACGGACCAGGCACTCGCCGTGGGGCGCCCTCGCCCTGGTGCTGCTCACCGGCCTGGCATTGATGCAGAACGGCGCGGACTTCTCCCTGGGCCCTCCCCGGCCGGCCGCCGCCACTTCGGTCGACGTCCATCGGGCAGCCCCCGGAGTACCCGGCGACGGCCCTGTCCGGGACGTTGCCACGGCCCGGGCCGGGGTCGGTGCCGGGACCGGATAGCCTCACTGCCGTGACAGACCAACAGCCCCACCAGTTCGAACGTGGCACAGACGGCCCGAGAGTGATCGTCGCAGGCCTGGACGGGTCCGATTCCTCCATGCATGCCGCGGCGTACGCGGCGGGGCTCGCCCGTCGTCAGGGGGCCATGCTCGCCCTCGTCTATGTCCAGCCCGTGCTGCCCGCGGGGGCCGCGCTCGGTGCACCGGTCGCCGATACGACCGGAGAGGTCGCGGAGGGGCTGGTGAACGAGATCCGGGAGGCGACGGAGCGGATGAAGGACATATGGGATGTGCGCTGGGAGTTCCACACCTTCCGCGGTGATCCCTACAACGGACTCGTCACCGCGGCGGACGAACTGAAGGCCGATGCCGTCGTGGTGGGAGCGTCGGAGTCGGCCGGGCACCGGTTCATCGGATCGGTGGCGATCCGGCTGGTGAAGGCGGGCCGTTGGCCCGTCACAGTGGTGCCGTAACCGTCGCGGAATCCTCACCTCGATCGGACGGCACGCCGTCTTTCGCACCGGACCCACCTGGGCCATCATGAGCGCCCGTCAGGGACAGCCGTCAGCGGAGAGGGTGACTCATGGCAAGGCTCCGAGTGGGCGAGGGTGTACTGCGCCGCAAGCCGATCGAGCAGATCGACGAGAAGGGGCCGGCGGGGGACGCCACCACTCAGCTCACCAGAACGCTCGGGTTGTGGCAGCTCACGGCGATCGGCGTGGGCGGCATCATCGGCGCGGGTATCTTCACCCTCGCCGGCACGGTGGCGAACGGCACCGCCGGGCCCGCGGTCCTGATCTCCTTCCTGATCGCGGGTGTGGCGAGCGCGGCGGCCGCCTTCAGCTACGCGGAGTTCGCCGGCCTGATCCCGAAGGCCGGCTCCGCCTACACCTACGGATACGCGGTACTCGGCGAGCTGGTGGGCTGGTTCATCGGCTGGGACCTGTTGCTGGAGTACACGGCGATCGTGGCCGTGGTCGCGATCGGCATCTCCGGCTACTTCAGCTTTCTGCTCGGGGAGATGGGGCTCGAACTGCCGAAGTGGATGCTGGGCGCGCCCGGCACCGGGTCGGGCCATCGCGTGGACCTGTTCGCCGCGCTGCTCTGCCTGCTCGTGGCGTACCTTCTGACCCTCGGCATCAAGAACGCGGCCCGCTTCGAAACGGTCGTGGTGGTCCTGAAGGTCCTGGTCGTCCTGCTGGTCATCGGCGTCGGCGTGTTCCACATCAACACCGCCAACTACAACCCGTTCTTCCCGTTCGGGGTGAGCGGTGCCTTCACCGGTGCGGCCACGGTGTTCTTCGCGGTGTTCGGGTACGACGCCATGTCGACGGCGGCCGAGGAGTCCAAGGACGCCCAGCAGCACATGCCGAAGGCGATCCTGTACTCCCTCGGGATCTCCATGGTCCTCTATGTGGCTGCTTGTCTGGTGCTGACCGGGATGCAGAGCTACAAGGACATCGACCCGGAGTCCGGATTCTCCACGGCCTTCAAGTCGGTGGGGCTCAGCGGACTCGCCGATGTGATCGCGGTGGGCGCGATCATCGGCATCCTCACGGTGATGTTCACCTTCATGCTCGGCGTGACCCGGGTGTGGTTCTCGATGAGCCGCGACGGGCTGCTGCCGAAGTGGTTCGCCAAGACCCACCCGACCCGGCACGTACCGACCCGGGTGACCTGGATCGTCGGCGCGGCCTCGGCGGTGATCGCCGGGTTCCTGCCGATCGGCGAGGCTGCCGAGCTGACGAACATCGGCATTCTGCTCGCGTTCGTGGTGGTGTGCGTCGCGGTGATCGTTCTGCGTTACAAGCAGCCTGATCTGCCGCGTACGTTCCGCACCCCCGGCATGCCGTTCGTGCCTGCCCTGGGTGTGGTGTTCTCGATCTGGCTGATCACCTTTCTGCAGTGGCAGACGTGGGTACGGTTCGCGGTGTGGTTCCTGATCGGTCTGGTGATCTATTTCGGTTACTCGTACCGGAAGTCGGAGATGGCGAAGACACCGGAGACGGGTACGGGGGCGAGTACAGGTACGGGTTGATCCATCGCCTGTGAGAACACCCGGCCGACCGCCGCCCGACCGTTCACCGCACCATTCGCCGCACTGTGCGACCGCTCGTCGCACGGAGCCGCCCGTCGCCTGTTCCTCGGCGCCCCGATGCGTTCGTATACGCCAGTCGGCAGCGAAGCGGCAAGTGGCCACTGCGGGGAAGGGCGTTCACGATGACCACCACGACGACCGATGAGCGGGCCCTGGCGGATCTCCAGCGGGACCACGGCCCCGCCGTTCTCACTTTCCTGCTCGGGCTGACCTTCGGCGACCGGCAGCGGGCCGAGGATCTGCTCCAGGAGACGCTGGTGCGGGCCTGGCAGAACCCGGAGGCCTTCGACGCTCCGTACGCCTCGATGCGGCCCTGGCTCTTCACCGTGGCCCGGCGCCTCGCGATCGATGCGCGCCGCTCCAGGCAGGCCCGGCCGACCGAGGTCAGCGACATCGTGCTGGAGGCCGCCGCGGGCGCGGAGGACACCGCCGAGTCCACGGTCTCGGCCCTCGACGTACGCGATGCGGTACGCACCCTCAGCCCGGAACACCGCGCGGTCCTCGTCCAGATATATTTCCGCGGGCTGAGCGTGGGCGAGACGGCCCGGACTCTCGGTATTCCGGCGGGCACGGTCAAGTCCCGGTCCCACTATGCGCTGCGTCAGCTCTCCCGTAACCTGCCGGGCTACTCCAGCAGGTCCTCCGTGGTGATCAGTGCGAGCAGCGACACGGCCTCCGCGACCTCCATGTAGTCGGCGGCGCAGCGGTCGCAGGACTGCAGATGGCGGGAGACCGTTCGGGTCTCCCCGGCCGTGAGCGCATCGAGAACATAGGCGCCGAGCGACTGCCGCACATGCGCGCCCTCTCCGTGATCGACGGTCATCGCATCCTCGTGTCGTGGACGGATCCTGTCATGACGGATCCTGTCTTTCTGGCCACGTAGGGCGCGCTCCCCCGGTTCAATGCTCCGTGAAGCCCGGTGCCGAGAAGAGAAAGAGGCGAGACGGGATGCGCCCGGAACGTCAGGATGGAACCAGTGGGGGCGGGCTGCTGGTCCCGATGGCCTGGTTGTACGCGGAGTACATCGCCGACGAGCTGCTGCGGACCGGCGATCTGATGGAGCCGTCCACCCTGGAGTACCGAGCGGGGCGGGACGCGCTCGCGCTCACCGTCTTCCTCTCCGACGGTGGGGTGCCCGATGCCCTGCCCGCGGCCCGGATGGACGAGCTGCGGCTGTTGACGGCGTACGGGGCGGCCTGGCGCGGCTGGGTCTGTGAGCGGCTCGACGCACTTGAGGCGGCCCCGCGGCTCGCGCCCGGCGACGCGGATCCAGATCTGGCGCTGGCCCGCGCGGCCTGGCGGTGGCTGGAGGAGACCGAACTGCTCGCGGCCGACCTCGATACGATCGGTCCGCCGCCCTGGGAACCGATGAGCGACGGGGCGGATGCGGAGGAGGCGGCCCAGGTGTGGACGCCGGCCTGGCAGCTGGGGCTGCCGCTGGGGCATCTGGCGATCCATCTGCACTGATCGCCGCCCCACCGGGTGGTCAGGAACCGTGCACCCCCGCACGGTACTTCGGCAGCCGTACCGTGACCTTCATCCCGGCGCCGATGCCCGTCTCGATGACGAGCCCGTAGTCGTCCCCGTACACCTGGCGCAGCCGCTCGTCGACGTTGAGCAGCCCGATTCCGGTCGACTTGCCGCCCTCACCGCGCAGGATGTGACGCAGGCGTTCCGGATCCATGCCGGTGCCGTCGTCCTCGATGACGACCTCGGCCTCCGAACCGGCGTCGAGTGCGCGGATGGTGATGCGGGTCGGGGTCTCCTCCGCTCGAACGGAGTCGGGAACTCGGGGAACGGTGACGGCTCCTTCGAGGCCATGCTTGACGGCGTTCTCGACCAGGGGCTGGAGGCAGAGGAACGGCAGGGCGACGGGCAGCACTTCGGGGGCGACCTGGAGGGTGACCGTGAGCCGTTCTCCGAAGCGGGCCCGTACCAGTGCCAGGTACTGGTCGATGGAGTGGAGTTCGTCGGCGAGGGTGGTGAAGTCGCCGTGGCTGCGGAACGAGTAGCGGGTGAAGTCGGCGAATTCCAGCAGGAGCTCACGGGCCTGCTCGGGGTCGGTGCGGACGAACGAGGCGATGGCGGCCAGTGAGTTGAAGATGAAGTGCGGGGAGATCTGGGCCCGCAGCGCCCTGATCTCGGCCTCGATGAGCTGGGTGCGGGAGCGGTCGAGCTCCGCGAGTTCCAGCTGTACGCAGACCCAGCGGGCCACCTCTCCGGCCGCTCTCGCCAGCACCGCGGATTCACGCGGGGCGTAGGCGATGAGGGTACCCAGGACCCGGTGGTCGACGGTGAGCGGCACGGCGACGGCCCAGCGCAACGGGCAGTCGAGGTCGTCGCAGTCGCTGTGGAAGGCGGTGTCCCTGCCGCTGGCGAGGAGGTCTCGCACCTGGTCCATCACGTGCAGGCCGTGGTGTTCGCCCTCGCCGTCCCAGACGAGCACCCGGTCGCGGTCGGTGAGGCAGAGGGCGTCGGTGCCGAGCAGGGAGCGGAGCCTGCGGGCGGATTTTCGGGCGCTCTCCTCGGTGAGTCCGGCGCGCAGTGGGGGCGCGGCGAGCGAGGCGGTGTGCAGGGTCTCGAAGGTGGCGTGCTCGACGGGGGTTCCGACGTCGCTGGTACGGACCGGGCGGGCGGTGCGGCGGCCGAGCAGGAAGCCTGCGCCGAGCAGCAGGAGGACGAGTACGGCGTATCCGGCCCCGGTCATCGGTGTCTCCACGAGGTCAGGAGGGCCCGGCAGTGGGCAGCGCGGGTGAAGGAACGGGGCTCGGGTGGGTGCATCGCAAGGCGGAGGATTGGGGCAGATGGGGTCTCCCCTGCTCGAACGCAGCCGAGAGCTTGGGGAAGGAGCGTTGGTGATTGACGGCAATGCCGCGAGGTGTGTGCCCCGGCCCCGCGACGCCGCGAAGCCCGCTGCCCGGCCCTCACAGCGCTTCCGGCAGGTGGAAGCGGGTCATGGCGGCATTCGTACCAGGAGGTGTGCGGCCGGGCGTGGCGAGGGACACCAGGACCATGGCGAGGAAGCCGACCGGCACCGACCAGAGGGCGGGCCAGGCGAGCAGGGCGTGCGGCCAGCCGGGCGGGCGTACGGCGCCGCTGACGGTGATGGCGACGGAGAGGAACGCGGAGCCGCCGCCGAGCAGCAGACCGGCGATCGCGCCGGGCGGGGTGAGCCGCCGCCACCAGATGCCGAGGACCAGCAGCGGGCAGAAGGAGGACGCGGAGACGGCGAACGCCATCCCCACCGAGTCGGCCACCGGCACCCGGCTCACCATCAGCGAACCGGCCAGCGGTACGCACATGGCGAGGACGGTGGCCAGCCGGAAGTGCCGTACCCCGCGCGACGGGAGCACGTCCTGGGTGATGACGCCGGCGACGGCCATCGTGAGGCCGGAGGCGGTCGACAGGAACGCGGCGAAGGCGCCGCCCGCAATGAGCGCGCCGAGCACGTCCCCGCCGAGCCCGCCGATGACGCGTTCGGGCAGCAGCAGCACGGCGGCGTCCGCGTCCCCGCCGTGGATCAGCTCGGGGGCGTACAGCCTGCCCAGTGCACCGTAGACCGGCGGCAGCAGATAGAACAGGCCGATGAGGGCGAGAACAGCGACCGTCGTGCGCCGGGCGTCGCGGCCGTTGGGGCTGGTGTAGAAGCGGACGACGACGTGCGGGAGGCCCATGGTGCCGAGGAACGTCGCGACGATCAGCCCGTAGGTGGCGTACAGCGGATGGTCGGCGCGGAACACGGAGAGCTGCTCGTCGAAGTGGACGCGGGGCTGCCCGTCGCCCTGCCAGGCGAGCACCAGGAAGATCGCGGGAACGAGGAGTGCGGTCAGCTTCAGCCAGTACTGGAAGACCTGTACGAAGGTGATGGACCGCATGCCACCCGCGGCGACGGCGATGACGACGACGGAGGCCACGAGCACATCGCCGAACCAGCCGGGCGCCCCGGTCAGGATCTTGAGCGTCAGTCCCGCACCCTGGAGCTGCGGTACGAGATAGAGCCAGCCCGCCGCGACGACGAAGACGCTCACCAGCCGGCGCACCTGCCGCGATTCCAGCCGCCCCTCGGCGAAGTCGGGCAGGGTGTACGCCCCCGAGCGGCGCAGCGGTGCGGCGACGAACACCAGCAGCACCAGATATCCCGCGGTGTATCCGACCGGGTACCAGAGCATGTCCGGGCCGTGCACGAGCACCAGGCCGGCGATCCCGAGGAAGGAGGCGGCGGAGAGGTATTCGCCGCTGATCGCTGCGGCGTTGAGCCGGGGCCGTACGGTGCGTGAGGCGACGTAGAAGTCGGAGGTGGTACGGGAGATGCGCAGTCCGAAACCGCCGACGAGGACGGTCGCGACGACGACGGCCGCGACGGCCGCCACCGCGTACGTACGGCTCACTGTGCGGGGCGGCCTTCCACGAGCCGGGCGAAGTCGCGTTCGTTGCGCTCGGCCCGTCGCACGTACCACCAGGCGGCCAGGGTCAGTGGCGGATAGGCGGCGAACCCCAGGACCGCCCAGACGAGCGCGGCGCTGTGCAGCGCTTCGAAGACCAGCGGCAGCGTGCCGACGACCACGGCGAGGACGGTGAACGCGGTGAGTCCGGCCCGCAGTTGGCTGCGCATCAGCGAACGGACGTAGGCGCCGCCGAGTGCGGTCTGCTCGTCGATCTCCGACTGGGTGCGGTAGCGCGGCAGCGGGCGCACCCGCCGGGGCTCCCCCGTCACCACTTCACGCCGGGGCGTTGGATCTGCGGACATGGGCCCGGAGTGTACGCAGCACCGGACGGTCGTGGGAAGGGGTTCCAGCCCGGGCAGGGCCTGGTCAGCGGCCGGTCTGGCGCATCAGGAGATCGCGCAGCGCACGGGCGTGGCGACGGCTCACGGCGAGCTCCGCAGCGCCGATGCGCACGCTCATGCTGCCCGCATCGAGGCGGAGTTCGTCGATCCGCCCCAGCGCGACGAGATGGCGGCGGTGGATGCGTACGAAGCCGCGCGAGCGCCAGCGTTCCTCCAGGGTGGTGAGGGGGACGCGGACGAGGTGGCTGCCGTTGTCGGTATGCAGCCTGGCGTAGTCGCCCTGGGCCTCGGCGTAGGCGATGTCGTCGATCGGGATGAACCGGATCACTCCGCCGAGCTCCACCGGTATCTGGTCGTTCGCGGTGTCGAGTGCGGGTGCGGAGCGGTCGCCGACCTGTTCGGCCACGCGCCGTACCGCTTCGGCGAGGCGTTCGCGGCGTACCGGCTTGAGGACGTAGTCGACGGCTTTCAGGTCAAAGGCATGGACGGCGAAGCCCTCGTGTGCGGTGACGAAGACGATGAGCGGGGGCGCGGCGAATCCGGCCAGCAGCTGGGCGACGTCGAGACCGGTGAGGCCCGCCATGTGGATGTCGAGGAAGACGACGTCGATGGCGGACGGGTCGTCGGGGCCCGCCTCGACGGCGCTGCCGATGCGGCGCAGCGCCTCGGTTGCCCCGGTGGCGCCCTCGGCGCTGCGGATGCGGGGGTCGGCGCGCAGGAGGTAGAGGAGTTCCTCCAGGGCGGGTTCTTCGTCGTCGACGGCGAGTACGCGCAGCATGGGGCGGAGTTTAGGGCGTACACGGGGGTTCCGCGCTGAGTCATTCACCGCTTCTTTCCGTACCGGACAGCATGCGCACCCTGGAACCTCGTCGTGATGTCGGCGCCCATGCACTGGGTGTACTCGGCGCCGCCGATGCCTTCCGGTTCGAGAAGCATCTGGCGGAGTGTGCCCGGTCCCGGCTCATGGCGGCGGAGTTCGCCGGGGTGGCGGCCGTGGTCGAGGAAGACGCGCAGGGCTTCGGCTTCCGGCAGTTCGGGCATGGTTCCAGGCTGCCGAAGCCGTCGCCCGGATGCCTGTCAGAGGCCGTACACGCGCTCGGCCGTGGTGGCGAGGACGCGAGCCCGCTCGTCCTCGGTGAGGGCGTCGGTCAGGGTGTGTGCCGCTTCGACGACCTCCTCGTACGTCGCGGCGAGCCGGCACACCGGCCAGTCCGAGCCGAACATCATCCGGCCGGGGCCGAAGGCGTCCAGGACGGTGTCGGCGTACGGGCGCAGATCGCTCACGGTCCAGGAGTGCACATCGGCCTCGGTGACCAGGCCGGAGAGTTTGCACACAGTGTTGGGGCGGGCGGCGAGGGCCCGGAGGTCGTCGGCCCAGGGTTGCAGTTCACCGGTGGCGACGGGCGGCTTGCCGGCGTGATCGAGTACGAAGGTCAGCCCGGGCAGCAGGGCTGCGGCCTCGACCGTGGCGGGCAGCTGGTGGGCGTGGACGACGAGGTCGTAGACGAGCCCTGCGTCGGCGACGGCACGCAGTCCGCGCCGGACGTCGGGGCGCAGCAGCCACTCGGGGTCGGGTTCGCCCTGGACCTGGTGGCGAATACCGACGAGCCGGTCGCCGCCGGGGAGTTCACGCAGCGCGGCAAGGGTGTCGGCGACGTCCGGCGCCGTGAGGTCGCACCAGCCGACGACGCCCGCGACGAGGGCGTTGTCGTGGGCGAGGGCCAGGAACTCGGGCGTCTCCTCGGGGACGGTGACGGTCTGGACGAGGACGGTGGCGCACACCCCGACGGCGCGCGCCTCGGGCTCCAGGTCGGCGAGGGTGAACGTACGCCGGAGCGGGGCGAGTCCGTCGCCGGTCATCCATTCCTGGTCGCGCACCGACAGATCCCACACATGGTGGTGGGCGTCGACGATCCGTTGCTGACCGGTCATGTCACAGCTCCCAGGCGACCGGGAGACCGGCTTCGGCGCCGTCCGCCGAGTAGTCGTGCGCGACGTCGAGGAGCTCGTCCATCCTCGCCTGCCAGGCGACATTGACGGGGAGTTTCTCCAGTTCGGCGAGGAGTGCGGCGTAGTCCTCGCAGTCGATGACGTGGAAGAGATCGGTGCCGCTGCGCCAGATCGTCCAGGACGTGGCGCCCGCTGCGCGGATCGCGGTGGTCAGCTCCGCGGGGACTTCGCGGTGCGCGGCCTCGTACTCCTCGATGCGGTCGGCGCGGACCTTGGTGTGCAGGGCGATTCTCATGTCAGTGTCCGTCCTCGGTCAGCAGGCCCTCGGCGCGCAGGTCGTCCCAGAGGGCGTCCGGGATCTCGCGGCGGAGCAGGGCGGCGGCGTCGCGCACCTCGTCCGGGGAGCGGGTGCCGACGAGCACTCCGGCGACGGCCGGGTGCGCGAGCGGGTAGTGGAGGGCCGCGGCCCGCAGCGGGACGCCGTGGCCCTCGGTGACGGCCTTGATGCGCAGCGCCCGGTCCAGGAGGGCCAGGGGTGCGGCCGTGTAGTCGTATGGGGCACCGGGGCGCGGGTCGGCGAGCAGCCCGGAGTTGAAGACCCCGCCGACGACGACGCTGCGGCCGCGGGCGGCCGCCTCGGGCAGCAGTTCGGTCAGGGCGGACTGGTTGAGGAGGGTGTATCGGCCCGCGCAGAGCACGACGTCGACATCGGTGTCGCGCACGAAGCGGGTGAGCATCGCGGTCTGGTTCATGCCCGCGCCGATCGCGCCGATGACGCCCTGTGCGCGCAGCTTCTCCAGTTCGGGGTATGCCTCGTCGAACGCGGCCTCCGCGTGGTCGTCCGGGTCGTGCAAATACGCGATGTCGAGGCGGTCGAGGCCGAGCCGTTCCAGGCTGTCCTCGATGCTGCGGCGCACGCCTTCGGCACTGAAGTCCCAGCGGCGGCGGTGCGTGGCCCGTACGGCGAAGCCCTCGGAGAGACCGTCGGACATGTTCTCGCAGGCCGTACCGGTGTCGGCGGGCAGCGGGTCGAGCACCCGTCCCACCTTGGTGGACAGCACATACGAGTCGCGGGGTCTGGCGCGCAGGGCCTCGCCGAGCCGTCGTTCGGAGAGGCCGAGCCCGTAGTGCGGCGCGGTGTCGAAGTAGCGGACGCCCTCGTCCCATGCGGCGTCGACGGCGGCCGCCGCCTGCGCGGGGTCGACGGCGGTGAAGAGATTGCCGATGGCAGCCGCTCCGAAGGACAGCTCGGTGATCTCGACCGCGCTGCTTCCCAGCCTGTTGCGCCGCATGCTTCCGCCGCCCTCCCCGTTGATCGCTTCCTGCACACAGCGAATATTCATCGGATCACTTGGGCACGTCAACACCTCAGGCACCATGAGCCGCGGCACATTCCCAGAAATCTGTCCGATCTATGGCCGATCGGGGCGCAGGCCGTTCACTGAGCGGGCAGCAGGGCGAGCAGCTGCGCCACCTCGTCGTCGGCGCAGCCCGCCAGCCGCTCCAGATCGGGCAGCGCCTTGCCGTCGGCCACCAGCCCGACCTGCACCCGGCCACCGTATGTGGACAGGGCGATGGCCAGGGACTGCCCGCGGGCCAGCGGCGCCATGGGGTAGACGGCGCGCAGCGGGCAGCCGCCGAGCGAGAGCGCCGAACGCGGCAGGGGCACGCTGGTGACCAGGACGTCGAAGAGCATCCTGGCCGCGTTCCCGGCGATCGGTGCGCCGAAGCGATGGGCCAGCGAGGGCAGTTGATCGGCGAGTACGGCAACCGCGCCGGCGCCGCGGAAGGGTCCCGCAGCCTTGTTGCGGTCCATGGCCGCGCGGACGGTACGGAGCCGCTTCCACGGGTCGGGCTCGGAGACGGGGAGCCCGAGCAGATAGGCGGACAGCTTGTTCCCGCTCGCGGCGGCCTGGCCCGGTCTGCGGCGGGAGACCGGCACCAGGGCGCGCGGGTCCTCGGCGGGCAGCGGTTCGCCGCGCTCCAGCATCCAGCGGCGCAACGCCCCGGCGACGACTGCGAGCAGGACATCGTTGGTCGTGCCTCCGGCGGCCCGCCGGATCCGCTGGACGGCGTCGAGGTCCAGATCCGCAGTGACCAGCCGCCGGGTGCCGCTGGAGCTCGCGGTGAGCGCGGGCGCGCCACGCAGATCGAGGCGACTGGCCCGCACCATGGAGGCACCGACCCCGAACGCCCGTCCGAGATCCTCGATCCGGCCCAGCGCGAGACCGGCGACCTGGCGCGGACCCGGCATCCAGGAGCGGGGCGGGACCGCGCGAGCGCGGCGGGCGGGCATGCCGCTGCGGGCACGACCGGCGACGGAGGCGATCTCGTCGAAGATCCCGGCTCCGATGGCGACCGCGCGCATTCCGTCGGCGAGCGCGTGGTGGAGCTTGACGAGCACCGCGAAGGGGCCACCCTCGGCGCCGCCGATCACATACATCTGCCAGGGCGGCAGACCCCGTTCGAGCGGCCGCTCCATCAGTTCACCGGCGAGCCGGGTGGCGCCCGCCATGAATCCGCCGTCCTCGCCCCGCGACTCAGCCTCGGTCAGCCGCACCCACTCGATGTGCCGGTGCACATCGAAGTCCTTGTCCACGAACCAGGCCGCACCGCCGACCGGCAGCAGTACGTCCCTGACCCGCATCCGCAGCCGGGGAATCGCGGCGGCGCGGATGCCCAGCAGCTCCAGCACGGTCTCCGGCCCGGCGCCCTGCGCCGCGTCGGGCGGAGGCGAGAAGACGGCGAGCGCGCCGAGGTGCATGGGGTGGGCATCGGATTCGAGATGCCAGAAGGCCAGATCGAGAGGTGCCAGTAGCTCAGTGCCCAACGGGTCCTCATGTCATCGGAGACAACGACTGACGGAGTCGCAGTCAATCGTTCGCAGTCGGTTACGGTCAAGCACATACATATTACGTTCTGTTACTGTCGGGTAGTACTCAACATTGCCGTCATTCGCGTTCCGGAATGACGAATTCGCACCACACGGACTTGCCGCAGCCCCGCGACTCCACACCCCACAGGTCCGCCAGCCGGTCCACCAGCATCAACCCTCGACCGGACACCCCGGCCTGCCCCGCGTCCCGGCGCCGGGGCAGCGCGCTGGAACGGTCCTCGACGTCGACCCGCAGCCGCCGCTCGGGCCCGGTGAGCACCCGGATCGTGACGATCGCCCCGCCGTCGGTGTGCATCAGCGCGTTGGTGACCAGCTCGTCGGCGGCCAGCTCGACCTCGTCGGCCCGCGTCCTGGCGCCCCAGGCCCGCACCGCCGCACGGATCATGTGCCGCGCGGAGCTCAGCGCCTCCGGGTCGCCCTGCGCGACATGCTGCTGGAGCCGGCCGCCCGGCCGGGGTGCGTGAGCGGCCTGTCGGCGCAGCAGAAGGACCGCCACATCGTCCTCGCCGCCACGCTCGTCGACCTCCTCGCAGAGCTGGTCGGCCAGCCGCTGGAGGTCCTGCGGACCGTTGCGCACCATGGACGTCAGCAGCTGCATGCCCTCATCGAGATCGGCTCCGGGCAGCTCCACCAGACCGTCGGTGAACAGCACCAGTGTCTGACCGGGGTCCAGCTCGACCGTACTCACCGGGTATTCGAGCCGCCCGAACTCGGCCGACAGGCCCAGCGGCAGCCCGCCCTCCGCGGGCAGCCTGCGGCAGCTGCCGTCGGTGTCGCGCACCAGCGGATCGACATGGCCGGCCCGGACCAGCTGCACCACCCCCGTCGTCAGGTCGGCCTCGGCGTAGGAGCAGGTCGCGAAGCGGTCGGTGTCCAGCTCATGGAGGAACACGGAGGCCCGGGCCATCACCGTGGCGGGGCTGTGCCCCTCCGCCGCGTAGGCGCGCAGCACGATGCGCAGCTGCCCCATGACAGCCGCGGCATGCGTGTCATGGCCCTGTACGTCCCCGATGACGGCCCCGACCCGGCCGCCGGGCAGCGGGATGACGTCGTACCAGTCGCCCCCGATGTCCCGGCCCAGCCGGGCCGACCGGTACCGCACGGCGACCTGCGCGCCCGGCACGTCCGGGATCCGGCGCGGCAGCATGGCCTGCTGGAGGCCCTCGGCGAGATCGTGCTCCTGCTCGTACAGCATGGCCCGCTGCAGACTCTGGGCGATGGAGCTGCCGAGCGCGACGAGCAGGTTGCGTTCGTCGCCGGTGAAGCCGTCCTTCTCGCTGTAGAGCAGTCCGAGTGCGCCGATGGGCCGGGCCTGGGCGATCAGCGGCAGATAGGCGGCGGACGTGATGCCGAGATGGCTGATGTGGGGCCACAGAATCGGGTACGAGGTGGCGAAATCCGTGGCGGACTCGATGAAGCGGGGCGAGAGCGTGGTCACCACTTCGCTCATCGGGTACGGCTCGTCCGTCCGGGTGTAACGGGTACCGGGTACGAAGGAGCCCTCCGGGCCGTCCGCCACCAGATGGATGCGTCCCGCCTCGATCAGGCCCACGACCAGGCTGGTCGCACCGAGATGCGCCAGGCCCTGCGAGTTCTTCAGCACGTCGATGACGTCCCGGACCGTCCGGGCGTGTGCCAGCGCGGCCGTGGTGCCCTCCACCAGGCTGGTGCGGCGCTGCCGCTCCATGTCCAGTTCGCGGCGGGCGGTGGAGTCGGCCAGCTCCTGGGTGGCGTCGCGGACGATGCCGATGATGCGACGGGGCCGGCCGACCCCGTCGCGCTGGATGAAGCCCTGGGTATGGGTCCAGCGCAGAGTGCCGTCACGCCTCAGGATCCTGAAATACGCGCCGTAATTTCTCTGCCCGCCCTTGAGGGCCTGCGCGACCATCGCGTCGAGCCGGACGCCCTCGTCCGGCGGCACCCGCGGCGCGAGCGACTCCGGCCGGTCGTCGTATTCCTCGGCCCGCAGGTCGAACACATCGAGTGCGGGCCGGTCCATGTGCATGAGGCCACTGTCGAGGTCCCAGTCGAAGCTGCCCATGCGGTTCAGGGCGAGACTGAGATCCGGGTGGGCGGGCCAGTCGTCCGGGAGTGACGGGGCACCCGCTACCCGATCATCCATGTGGGTCACTCTGCCATTATTTGTCCGATTCTTCGAGCGAACCCCGCACCGGTGGGGAATCCGGTGTCGCGCGGTCGGAGCACCTCCCCGCCCCCCGTTATCTTCTTCGCGGTCCTGCAAGAGGGCCGCTGGCCTCCGGGCCCGGCATGACTGTGTCCCCCTGTCGAGCGATGACCTGGGGGTGGTGTCACCGGGCCGAGAGGCGCCGTTGGAGACGCTGATGAGAGGTCCGACTACCGCCTGGCCAGGTGCAATGCCCGGCCGTTCGCGGGCGGCAGGTCTGCATAACGTGGCTGCGCGCGTACGGCGCCAACGCCTTGGCCAGCACCGCACGAACCCCGCTCGGGAGGATGGGTTGTACGACATCGGTGACGTGGGCGTTTTCCTCGGCCTGGACGTCGGTAAAAGCGCCCACCACGGCCACGGGCTGACCCCGGCCGGCAAGAAGGTCTTCGACAAGCAACTGCCCAACAGCGAGCCGAAACTGCGGGACGTGCTCGACAAGCTCGCACAAAGTTCGGCACCGTGCTGGTGATCGTGGACCAGCCCGCCTCGATCGGAGCCTTGCCCCTGACGGTCGCCCGGGACACCGGCTGCAAGGTCGCCTAACTGCCCGGCCTGGCGATGCGGCGCATCGCCGACCTCTACCCGGGCGAGGCCAAGACCGACGCCAAGGATGCGGCAATGATCGCGGACGCCGCCCGCACCATGCCACACACCCGCGCTCGCTGGAGCTGACCGACGAGATCACCGCCGAGCTCACGGTCCTCGTCGGCTTCGACCAGGACCTCGCGGCCGAGGCCACCCGCACCAGCAATCGCATACGCGGCCTGCTCACCCAGTTCCACCCCAGCCTCGAACGTGTCCTCGGCCCCCGCCTCGACCACCAGGCGGTCACCTGGCTCCTCGAGCGACACGGCTCTCCGGCCGCACTGCGGAAAGCCGGTCGCCACAGGCTCGTCGAAGTGATCCGGCCCAAGGCCCCGCGCATGGCCGCCCGGTTGACCGACGAGGTCTTCGACGCGCTCGACGAACAGACCGTCGTGGTGCCCGGCACCGGCACCCTGGATGTCGTGGTGCCGCCCCTGGCCCGCTCCGGGTCGTGATGCTGCACCGCAGGCTGGTGCGCGACTACGAGCATCGGCCCGCCTCGGCCGAGTCGAGGGTGTACTGGGCCATAAGCGACCGCATGTCGAGGATGCTGACCGGGACCTCCGCTCCCACCTGGCGCGGCGCATGACCGGTGGAGAGCTGGCCTTGGGGGCGGCGCTGGCGCGGCTGGAAGAGCGGGAGATCGTCGCACAGGCCGAGGCGGCCCGGGAGAAGATCGCGGAGCTGACCGCGCTGCTGGACGGGTTCGACACGGCCGCCGAGGAGACCCGGATCACTCGCAAGACGCTGTTGGAGCTGCCCGATCCGCGGCCACCCACGCCGCGGCCCCGAAGCTGCCGGATCATCCTGCCTACCAGCAGATCATGGCGGTGCTCGCCACAGCCGACGCCCCGTTACGGGCGCGGGCGGTGTGCGAGGCAATGGACGTCGAGATCGCGCCCAACAACGTCAACAACGTCCGTCTACTCCCGCCGCAGATCCCAGGGAGGGTTGTCTGCCGCTGCCCGGAACGGTGCAATAGTGCACCCGACGGCATGAAGGGATGCACTGTGGGGCAACGTCGCTCCACTCACCGCCATACGGTCGGCTGGTCTGCGTGTGTCCCCTTCTCCAAGGCTCCAAGGCTCCATACGCCTTCGGATCCGCCGTCGCTCTGCGCGGCAGATCCGACGGAATTCGCCATGACCGCCGGGCACCGTGATCGACCTGCCGCAGAGGGAGACCCCATGTCATGTCCCGCCGACCCGACGGTCGTCCTGGTACACGGCGCCTTCACCGACGCCTCCGGGTACGCAGCGATAATTCCACTACTGCTGCAGCAGGGACTGAACGTAGTGGCTCCAGCAGTGCCCAACCGCAGCCTTGTCGGCGACAGCGCCTACGTCGCCTCCGTCGTCCGCGCGATACATGGCCCCGTCGTCCTGGTCGGGCACGCGTACGGCGGCGCGGTCATCTCCTTGGCTGGCGTGGAGGACAACGTGACAGCCCTGGTCTACCTGGCTGGCTACGCCCCGGACGAGGGCGAGTGTCTGAATGAGTTACAGGGCAAGTTCCCCGATTCCCCGCTGTCCGGAGCCCTTGTCCATACCCAGGTCTCCGGCCGCAGGCCGGGCGGAACGGAGACGGAAATGTCGGTGGACGTCGCGCGCTTCCCCGCACTGCTCGCGGCCGACATCAACACGACCGTGGCCCGGGTCCTCGCGGTGTCCCAACGCCCGCTGGCCGCCCGGGCCCTCACCGAAGACGCCCCGGCCGCGGCCTGGCAGACCAAGCCTTCCTGGGGTCTGGTCGCCACGCAGGACCGCGCCATCGACCCCGACCTGGAACGCTACGGCTACCAGCGGGCAGGCATGACCCGGTATGAGATCGACTCCTCGCACCTCGTCATGCTCGCCCGTCCCGGCAAGGTGTTCCGGCTGATCCGTGACGCCATCGAGGCGACGCAGGGACGGGCAACGTGACCCATTTGGCCCGGTCCCGGGCGGGGCCGGATGACCACGCCTCAGGCTGCTGCTTCCACCTGCAGCGTTCGCCGAATCACTCCTTGGGCACGCGCGGCAGCCTGCCACTCCCGAGGGGACATCCCGTAGGCGGTACGGAACACCCGGCTGAAGTGTGCGGGACTTACGAATCCCCATCGGTGGGCGACGGCCGACACGCTCGATACGACCGGTGTCCGTTCGAGTTCGCGTCGGCACATGTCCAGCCGCCGTCGCTGAATCCAGCGGGATATGGTCGTCTCTTCGTGCTCGAACAGTTTATGCAAGTAGCGCACCGAGATGTGGTGGGCGGCGGCGATGGCCTCCGGCGAGAGGTCAGGATCGGAGAGGTGCCTGATCAGGTAGTCCTTAATCCGTGCGAGCATGGCTCGGGCCGTCTCCGGGGCCTCAGGAGCCGACTGTCCCGTCCTTTCCTGGATGAGGACGGCCAGGAGATCGCACGTCGTGGCGGCGAGCCCGCTGCCCAGGACCGGGGCGAGGTCACCCGCGCTTCGCGCCAGGCCCCGCAGGTAGGTCGCAATGAGCGCGGCGCTGGGCGAGCCGTCGGACAGCACCGTCGCCGTGAGCGTCTGCAGGTCGTTGTCCGCCACGTCCAGCGCGGCCCGCGGCAGCTGGAACGCCGTGAAACCGAACGCCTCCGTCAGCTCCTTGGTGTAGGGGCGCCTGGAGTCGCGCAGCGAGAACTCTCCGGGACGCACGAGCGCGGTATGTCCGTCCTGTTCGAGCCGGGCGGTACCCCGGTGCTGCATCGTCAGGGTCAGGTACTCCGCGCTGCCTCTGGCGATCATTCGTCGGCTGCGTACGACCGTCTGGGGGCCGGCTGTGACCTGGGAAACCTGCAGCGTCCCGAGCTGGCGGCTGCTGATCGTGGCGGTGGAGGGCTCCTCCTCGTGCAGATCGACGACGAGCGGGACGAACGTTGTGACGACGGCGTTGCGCCAGAACTCGGCGCGCTCCGATACGGCGATAGACGAGGTCGACAGAACGGAGGGCACTGCAACTCCTTATTCACTCGTGGCAACGAAGTGGCGCACCGACGGGGTGGATCACTGGATCCCACACAGCCATCCGGACGCACGGTGCACGCACCGTGCCGCCGACCCGTCGATCGCCGCGTCACATGGCTCGGCCTGCCGCCCTCATCCCACCGCTTCCCGGTATCACGCACCAGGAAGGACAACAGGAAGAACTGCTCTTCCTTCGGTCTTCCGACACGTACCACCAGGCTCCCGTCCCGCGCCCGCCAGCCGTGCCGTCCCCATGGGCGGGGGGACGGGACGGCGCGGCGGTCCCTTCCGTCCTCGGGGTCAGCAGGCGGAACATGCGATCACAGACGACCTGTCACTTGGCTGTTCTGGCGGACCACAGCACCGAGCCGCCGGAGCGGATGGCTGCGTTGCTGGCGTCGGTTGACGGGCTGCGGTTCGTGGCGCCCAAGCGGACAATCAATGCCCGGTGAACAGGTGCAGCGGTTCGTCAAAGGCCGGAGTGGCCTCTATGCCGTCGGGGAGCTACCGGCCCGGCCGGGTCACGGCGCGGAAGGTCGGGTCGATCGTCCCGGACCGGACGGCGGCGATGGCCGTGTCGGATTCGGACAGGGTCACGACATCAAGATCGGTCTCGGGATACGCACGATGGAAGAGGCGAGTCCGGAGTCAGGACTGGAGATCGGCCCGTGTCCGAAGCCGGCTCCGGGCCACAGCCGGAGTCGAGTCGTCGGACGGGCGCGGGTCCTGGACCGGGTCCGTGCGCAGGGTGTGACTCCTCTCCGGGCAGGCACGGTTTTTGTACCGGGCAAGGCTGATCAAGGCGTCTGTCCGTGCTCCCGGAACGGGTGCGGTAGTGCACCCCAGGACATGAAGGGGTGCACTGTGGGTCAACGTCACTCCAGTCACCGCCATATCGTCGGTTGGTATCCGTGTGACCCCTTCTCCAAGGCGCCATGCGCCTTGGATCCGCCGTCGCGCCTGCGCGGCAGATCCGACGGCTTTCGCCGTGATCGCCGGCATCTGGTCGACCTGCCGCACAAGGAGATCCGCCATGTCATGTCCCCCCACCCCGAGAGTCGTCCAGACACGCGGCGCCCTCAGTTACCCAGCGGTGATCCCACTGCTGCTCCAAGAGGACTGAACGCGGTGGCTCCCCCGTGCCCAACGGCAGCCCCTTCAGTGACAGCGCCTACGTCACCTCCGTCGCGCCTGGGTCATGCATTGCCCTGAGCAGCGGCACAGAAAGGCAGTGGCGGGAAGCTCATCGACCGGCGGTACAGCGGTTACAGCTCATCTCCCATGCACACCGCGGGAGCGCGCGCAGGTCGATGCCTGCCATCTGGACCGGTTGCCGACGACGCGGACGGTCCCGCATCCGGGCGGGATGCCGATGATCGGCCATTCAGGAATCGGAAACGGGCGGCCAGACCGCGCGTGTGGCCCAGACCGTTACGGCAGGACAGCCAACGTCGCGGTCACGGTGACCGTGGTGCAGGCGGACGAGGACCTTCACCCCGAGACACCCTGTTCCATGGCAGTCGACCACTGCTCCTGCTGGGCCTTGGCTTCTTCGCTGCAGTGCGTGTCACCGGCTGCTGTAAAGGAGTGAATGGCGTCCTGCACCACGTGGCGGGCTTCCGTCTTTTCTCCAAGGCCCCACAGAGCACGTGCCCTGTACAGGCTTGCCGCACCGTGCAGTGCGGGAACACCTACGCGGGAGTCCAGGGCGAGTGCGCGGTCGGCGGCCTCCTTCGCCTCCTGCCAGCGTCCGAGGCCCACCAGGGTCCGGGCGCCCCCATTCAAAGCATTCATGGCCGTGCAGTTCGCGATGTGCATGGCCGGAGCGGTACGCGGGTCGGTGACCAGGTCCACGACGCGGTTGAACGTGTCGAGGGCCTCCTGGAGGCGTCCCAGGGCACGCAAAGCCACTGCGACGATGTACAGCGCGTGTGAATGGCCTTCTCTGTCTCCAGCCGCGGCAAAGATCTCAGCTGCTCGCTCGACCTCGGTGATGATCTCCTCGTGCATCTCCAGATTCCGCCATGCGCACGCAGCGTATGTGAGGGACCATGCCTCCTGAACCGTATCTCCTGCCGCTTGCGCCAGCTCTCCTGCCTCGAATGCCAGCTTCAAGGCGGCTTCCGGCCGACGAAGGCAGGCGGCGTACGCCCAGGAGAGGTAGTTCGTGTGGGTGGCTTCGAGCACGGGATCGCCGAGAGCGTGGGCGGCGTTACGGGAAAGTTCGAAGGCGGTGTGCCAGTTGCCCCAGTGGCGCCAGCGGTCAGAGAAGTAGTGCATGGACTGCGCCACGTTGGTCACGGTGCGGTGCTGTCCGGTGGCGGCCGCGTCCTGCAGGGCAGCGAACCAGTTGGCACTCTCGGTCTCCAGCCAGACCTGAGCGGTGTGCTGGTCGGTGAACTCGACCAGACCGCCGGGAGCGGGAGGCGGAGTGACGCCCGGTTCGAACCACTGCCCGGCGGCCTGGGCGGTGGCCAGCAGCCAAGTGTTCATCGCCGAACGGGCCGCCTCTCGCGCCTCGACGGGCTCGTCCTGGGTCAGGCGCTGGTGGGCGTAGAGGCGGACGAGGTCATGGAAGGAGGCGCGACCGTCGGTCGCGGGGTTGAGCAGGCCGAGTTCGATCAGTTCGTCCAGCATCTGCTCGACCTCACCCAGCGCGAGTGAGGTAAGCACCGCGCCCAGGGAGACGTCGAAGTCGGGGCCGGGGACCAGGGACAGTCGGCGGAACAGCAGACGGGCCGGACGGGTGAGCTGCTCGTAGGACAGTGTGAAAGCGGATTTCACCCGCAGGTCGCCGGCGGTGAGCCGGTCCAGACGCAGGTCCTCAGCGGCAAGACGGTCGGCGAGGTTCGCCGGGCTCCAGGCGAGACGGCTGACCAGGCGGTTGCCCGCGATGCGCAACGCCAGCGGCAGCCCATCGCACAACTGAACAATCCGCGCATAGGCCGCAGCATCCGCCGCCGCAGCCCCCTCGGTCTGCCTCGCAGTGGGGGTGAGGGCGGTCCGGTCCGCGGTGATCGCCGCCAGCAGGGTGGTGGCGGCTTCCATCGGCAGCGGCGCCAGCGGCAGGCGCCGTGCATGCTCGATCCCGGTCAGCGCGCGCCGGCTGGTCACCCAGAACGTAGACCGCCCTTCACCCGGCAGCAGCGGCCGTATCTGCGCCTCGTCGGCTGCGTTGTCCAGGATCACCAGCACGTTTCGGTCGCGCACCAACCGCCGCAGCAGCATGGTCCGCTCGTCCCGGTCCGCAGGCAGATCGCGCTCCATGACCCTCAAGGCCCGCAGCAGGCGCCCCAGCACATCCTGCGGATCCAGCGGCTTGGGATCCAGACCGCGCAGATTGACATAGAACCGGCCATCGGGGAAACGTTCCGCCTGCTGGTGCCCGGCCTGCACCACCAGGCTCGTCTTGCCCAGCCCCGGACCACCGGACACAATCCCCGCCTGGGCCCCGGCGTCCCCGTTCCCGCCCTGCGCCAGCCACGCAAGCTCAACTGACCGGCCGGAAAAGTCCCGGATCAACGGCGGCAGATCATACAGCGCCTTGCCACGGTCACTCTCCTGGTACACCCGCCGCCGGCCCTCCCGCGCCGCCGCCAGCAGGCAGTCGGAGTCTTCGGACGACAGCCCCAGGGCGTCAGCGAGAGCGCGAACCGTACGCGCCTGCGGCCCCCGGCTGCGGCCGCGCTCCATGTCACCGATCGCCCGATCACTGACGCCGGACGCCTCGGCCAGCTCCTCCAGGGTCAACCTCGCAGCATGCCTGAACCCCCGCAGCAACGGACCCAGCGTCTCCAGCAGTGAATCGCCCACAACAGCGCATCCTCCTTCGTGTCTGGAAATCACCCTATCGAAGGGAAGGGGCTGCCCCACGAGGTAGAGATCGCGCGGATAGGTGGTGAGCGGGGGCTGGCTGACGGACGGGGCAGGCAACAGGTTCCGTGATCATGGAGTTGCGACGCTCTGTGATGGTTCGATCCGGCTCACTCACTGGGCTGCCACGACGCGGAATCGGCGACAAGCTGCTGCGGGTCCCTGCAGTGCCAGCTGGCCGAGGGTTTGTGGGCGTTTCGCATACTGGCCGGATGGACAGCACCTCCATCCGAGACTCTTACAACGCGGTCGCGGACGTGACCGCCCGCCGTTTGCCACAGCCACCAGGAACTCTGTCTGCCGCAGCCCTATCGTCCCCTCCAGGTGACGCAGCACCTGCCTTGTGTCACGCCCCCATTCCACGCAAGGGCCACGTGAAGATCCGAGACGGCTCTGCACGACGAACGCGATCGAGTCGGTCAACGCCGCGCACCCACCGGGCGGTCAAAGCCCGCGGACATTTCCCGAACGAGCAGGCCGCCCTGAAGTGCGTGCTGTTCGCGATGCTCCGCGACGGCACCTTCTACGAACCCCGAACCCCACGCCTCGCTTGACGAAAGACATAGGTGCGCCGTGAAGCGCGAGTTGTTCGAGTGGCGGTGAAAGGACGCCACCGCCGCCCTGTCGCAGCAGGGCGGTTGAAGCCGAGGGCAGCCCGACCCGGGAGGTGCCGGGAAGGGTGGCAAGCGGCCCTGAAAAAGCCGGGACGTATCAGCACTGCCAGATGGTGCGGGTCCGGCAAGCGAGACGGAAAGGAGTACGCGAGGAACCGGCGTTGACGCCTCCTTACTCGTCACCAGCTCGAACCTGGTGGATCTGGGCTGGATGCGGTGAGTCCCTGTCTTGCTTTGAGGGCGGGGAACTTCCCGGGTGGTTGCTATGTGTCGTCCGGGGAGGCCACGACGAAGTGCTGCGGGGTAGTCGTGGCGATGCCGCGGGGGTATAGCCGGGCTCCTACTCCGTCGATCGAACGACACGTGAACACGGGAACTGTTCCGGTCCTGACCTGGGGCAACGCCTCCAGTGCGGTCGCAGGCTGGGCCCACCGTCGGCCGATCGGGCCGGGACAGGGCGGAGCCGCCGTAGTACTCCGAGCCGGGGAGAGCCCGGCACATGGGGAAGGGCGGCAGCGGAATCGAGAAGGGAAGGAGGCTGCAATGCCGAAAGACGCGCCGCTGAACAGCGGTGCACCAGAGGCCCCGATGGGGTCTCACCAGCGGGTATCGGGGATGCAGGCCAAACTTCACCGTTGGGCGGCGGCCGACGACGGCCGCAGGTTCGACGATCTGTTCAACCTCGTGTGCGACCCGGCGACGCTACTGGTGGCGTTCGAACGGGTCGCGGGAAACAAAGGGGCTAAAACGCCCGGGGTTGACGGCGTCACCGCCGTCAACGTCGAGCGCGATATTGGCTCCTACGGGTTCCTGGAGGACCTTCGCCACGTACTGAAAACGGGTGAGTTCCGCCCGCTGCCGGTACGCGAGCGCAAGATCCCCAAACAGGGCGGCTCGGGCAAGGTCAGAAGCCTAGGCATTCCGACCATCACCGACCGCGTGGTCCAGGCAGCCCTCAAGCTGGTGCTGGAGCCGATCTTCGAGGCCGACTTCAAGCCGATCTCCTACGGCTTCCGGCCCCTGCGGCGGGCACACGACGCGATCGCCGAGATCCACTTCTATGGCACCCGCGGCTACCGCTGGGTCCTGGACGCGGACATCGCGGCGTGCTTTGACTCGATCGACCACACGGCCCTGATGGACCGGGTGCGAGCGCGAGTCAAGGACAAGCGCGTGCTGCGGCTGGTCAAGGCGTTTCTCAAGGCCGGCGTCCTTACTGAGGACAACAGCCGCGAGGACACGCTCACCGGCACCCCGCAAGGCGGCATCCTCTCCCCGCTCCTGGCGAACATCGCCCTGTCGGCGCTCGACGAGCACCTGACCAGGCCGTGGGAGTCGGGCGGGGAGATGGCCACCGGCAACCTGCGCAGGCGTCGCCGTGTTGCCGGACATCCGAACTGGCGCATCGTCCGCTACGCGGACGATTTCGTGGTTCTGGTCGACGGCGAGCGCTACGACGTCGAGGCGTTGCGCGAGGACATCTCCGACGTGCTGCAACCTCTCGGTCTTCGTCTCTCCGAGGCAAAAACACAGGTGGTGCACATGTCGGCTGGGTTCGACTTCCTGGGGTTCCGCATCCAGTGGCGCCGCAAGCGAGGAACGGACAAGTGGTACGTCTACACCTTCATCGCTGACCGGCCCATCCGGCAGCTGAAGGACAAGATCCGTGCCCTGACGAACAGAACGTCGCAGCAGAACCCCAGGGACGTGCTGATCAGGCTCAACCAGATCATGCGCGGCTGGGCCAACTACTTCAAGCACGCAGTCTGCAAAGCCACCCTGAGCTCCCTGGCCAAGTTCACATGGCACCGGGTGATCAGCTGGTGGATGGCACTGCACCGCTGGAAGTGGAAGGACATTCGCCGACGCCTCACCGACCACAACGGGCGGTGGCAAAGGCCCTCGGCAGATGGGATCGAACTGTTCGACCTCCAGGCGGTGACGGTCACCCGCTACCGCTACAGAGGCAACAGGATCCCCAACCCCTGGACACGTCTCAACCACGCCTGAACGGCAGAGTCCGTGGAGAGCCCGGTACTCGGAGACGGGTACGCCGGGTTCGGCGAGCGGCACGGAGAAACGGACTGGCGGCAACATCGGCACCGCGCTCCGTGCCGACTCAACAGGCACCCCCCACCCGGCACCGGGCTTCAGCGCCTTGGACCGTCCGGAGGGCCGCCCGCCCAGAGGCCACAGGTCAGCAGCGGATACCGTGTCCCATGGAGCACGGTAAGCCCATCCTTACTTCTACCCTGCGCCGTACTGCCCGCGTCAGCCCGTTCTAAGGACCTGCACTCCATGACCCGCCCCGTCCGCGTCGCCATAGTCGGAGCCGGCCCCGCCGGAATCTACGCAGCGGACGCGCTGCTGAAATCCGAGGCCGCTCAGGACCCGGGTGTTTCGATCGACCTGTTCGAGCGGATGCCCGCCCCCTTCGGCCTGATCCGCTACGGAGTGGCCCCTGACCACCCGCGGATCAAGGGCATCGTCCAGGCACTGCACCAGGTGCTCGACAAGCCACAGCTGCGACTGTTCGGCAACGTCGACTACCCCGCCGACATCGACCTGGACGATCTGCGGTCCTTCTACGACGCGGTGATCTTCTCCACCGGCGCCGACGCGGACCGCGCGCTCGACATCCCCGGCGGCTCCCTGGACGGTTCCCACGGCGCGGCCGACTTCGTCTCCTGGTACGACGGACACCCTGATGTGGCTCGCACCTGGCCCCTGGATGCGGAGAAGGTCGCCGTGCTCGGGGTGGGCAATGTGGCGCTGGACGTGGCACGCATGCTCGCCAAGACGGCGGACGAACTGCTGCCGACCGAGATACCCGCGAACGTCTACGAGGGCCTCAAGGCCAACAAGGCCCTGGAAGTGCATGTCTTCGGGCGTCGCGGTCCCGCGCAGGCCAAGTTCAGCCCGATGGAGCTGCGGGAGCTGGACCACTCACCGAACATCGAAGTCATCGTCAACCCCGAGGACATCGAGTACGACGCGGGCTCGATCGAGACCCGGCGCGGCAACAAGCAGGCCAACATGGTCGCCTCCACGCTGGAGAACTGGGCCATCCGCGACGTGGGCGACCGGCCGCACAAGCTGTTCCTGCACTTCTTCGAGTCCCCGGCCGAGATCCTCGGCGAGGACGGCCGGGTCGTCGGTCTGCGCACCGAGCGGACCGAGTTGGACGGCACCGGGAACGTCAAGGGCACCGGACGCTTCACCGACTGGGACGTACAGAGCGTCTACCGCGCGGTCGGCTACTACTCGCAGGAGCTCCCGAAGCTCCCGTTCGATGTGGCCTCCGGCACCGTCCCGCACGCCGCGGGGCGTGTCATCGACGGCGAGGAGCCCATGCCGTCGGTGTACGTCACGGGGTGGATCAAGCGCGGCCCGATCGGTCTGATCGGCCACACCAAGGGCGATGCCAACGAGACGGTCGCCTGCCTCCTGGACGACCACGCCACCGGCCGGCTGGCCGCCCCGGCGCAGCCCGAGCCGGAGGCCGTCACCGCCTTCCTGGAGGAGCGCGGCGTCCGCTACACCACCCGCGAGGGCTGGTACCGCCTGGACGCGCACGAGCAGGCCCTGGGCGCGGAGCAGGGACGCGAGAGGATCAAGGTCGTGGAGCGCGACGCCATGCTGGACGCTTCCGAGCCCCGCCGCTGACGGTACGGACGTTTCTGACCGTACGGTCCGTACGGGCGGAAGGGCAGCTCCGCCCACCTTGGCGGAGCTGCCCGGCCCGCGATTTCACTCAACGGCCCTGCAGCGCCCGGACATTGTCCCCGAACGTCCACCGTTCCTGGGCAGTGAGCAGGAGCAAGTCCTGTCTCACCGGCGCGCCCCGAACGGTGTTGGGCGCGCTGGTCCTCCGCTTTCTCGCCCTGGTCGGCGACACATATCGCGTATGCGATCCGTCCCGGGTGGGCGGAATCCCTACGACCTGGCCATGCGGGTGTGGCCAGAGGCGACGGGGAGGCCCCGCACCATCACGCTGGTGATACGGGGGCTCCGACTGCTGACGCCACACCCGGGGATGATTGTCATGCTCCCGACAAGAACCCTGACAGGCATTCACTGCGAAGCTCCGCGCACCACGACGCGCCCAACGCAGGTTGGTTCAGACCTTTCATCAATGGCTCCGAGTCGAGGGCGGATGCCGATAACCGGAGGCCGGTTGTAGACGGAAGTTGACTTAGCTTAGGCTTACCTAAATCCTCGCAGTCCGCGCGGGATCCAACTGCTCCGTCCACCAACCCATGAGGAACATCCATGTCCCGGTTCACCCGCGTGCGTCGCCGGACGCTCGCCGCAACTGCCACCGCCGCAGCGTTCGTTCTCGTCCTCGGTGGTTGTTCGTCGAGCGACGACGGCAAGGAGACCTCCGGCGCATCCGGGAAGAGCGACGGAGCGTTCCCCGTCTCGATCAAGAGCGCGCTCGGCACGGCCGAGATCAAGGAACAGCCCGAACGGATCGTCACCCTCGGCCAGGGCTCGGCCGAGACCGCCATAGCGCTCGGCCACACCCCGGTGGGCATGGAGAAGTACGAGTGGGGCAGCGACAAGACGGGCTATCTGCCCTGGATCCACGAGGCGGTGAAGAAGTCCGGCGACAAGCTGCCGACCCAGTTCACGGGCGGTGAGGACATCGATTTCGAGGCCATCACCGAGCTGGAGCCGGATGTCATCCTGGCGCCGTGGTCCGGGATCACGCAGAAGGATTACGACATCCTCAAGGACATCGCCCCCACCGTCGCCTACCCCGATCTGGCGTGGAGCACGGACTGGGACCAGCAGATAGACATCATCGCCAAGGCACTGGGACAGCCGGACCAGGCGAAGACCCTCGTCTCGAAGATCGAGAAGCAGTTGTCCGACGCGGCAGCGACCCGGCCGAACTACAAGAACTACAAGTTCTCGTACATCTACAACACCGGCCCCGGCACCCTCGGCGTGTTCAAGCCCAACGAGCAGCGCGTCAAGATGGTGTCCTCCCTCGGCCTCACCGTCGACCCGGTGGTGAACACCTTCAAGGAGACCAAGGGCACCGACTCGGCGCTCATCGGTCTGGAGAACGCCGAGAAGCTGAAGGACAGCGACCTGGTCTTCACCTTCTACATGGATGACAAGTCCCGCAAGGAGATCGAGGCTCAGCCGCTGTACGCGGCGATCCCCGCGGTCAAGAGCGGCGCCGTGGTCTCCAGCAAGGACAACTCCTTCGTCACGGCCTCCTCGATCATCAACCCGCTCACCGTGCCGTGGGTGATCGACCGCTACCTGCCGCTGATCGACAAGGCCATCAAGTCCGCCGACAACAACTGAGGCTGACCACCACACACATGGCCACCACCACACACGCACCGCCGAGCGGTGCCGGAACCTCACGGGCCGGCACCGCTCGGCGGGTGTATTCCCTCGTCATCGCAGTCGTCGTCCTCGTTCTCGCCGTGTTCGCGAGCGTCATGTTCGGCAGCCGGACCACCTCGTTCAGCGATGTGCTGCACGTCCTGTCCGGCACCGCCGATCCGAATGTCACCACCATCGTCGAGAGCCGCTATCCGAGGACCGCGCTCGGTGTACTCGCCGGTCTCTGTCTGGCCGTCGCGGGCACGCTCATGCAGGGCGTGACCCGTAATCCGCTGGCCGATCCCGGTCTCCTCGGGATCAACGCGGGCGCCTCGGCGAGCATCGTCGCCGCGACGGCCTTCCTGGGGGCGTCGGGCAGTACGGACACCATGTGGTGGGCGCTGCCCGGTGCGCTGATCGCCGGTCTGCTCGTCCATGCGATCGGATCAGCGGGTTCGGGCAGCGGACTGGTGCGGCTCGTGCTCACCGGGGCGGTGCTCTCCGCCGTGCTGATGGCGTTCATCCAGGCAGTGACCCTGAGCCGGCCGCAGGTGTTCGACAGCTACCGGTACTGGGTCGTCGGCGCGCTCGGCGGCAGGGACTTCGACGTCTTCCTGTCGGTTCTGCCGTTCGCTGTGGTCGGACTGGTAATAGCCGCGGTGCTGGGGCCCGGCCTCAACACGCTCGCACTCGGTGACTCGACCGCGGCGTCCCTCGGGGCGAATCCGGCCCTGGTCCGGGCGGGCGGGCTGCTCTCGGCCACGCTGCTGAGCGCCGCGGCAACTGCGGCGGTCGGCCCGATCGCCTTCGTCGGCCTGGCCGTTCCGCATGTGGTGCGGGCCCTGGTCGGTGTCGACTTCCGTATGCAGATCCTTTTCTCGGCGCTGGCCGGTCCCGCGCTGCTGCTCCTCGCGGATGTCGTGGGGCGGGTGGTCATGCGCCCGCAGGAACTGATGGTCGGTGTCGTGACGGCGTTCATCGGAGCGCCCGCACTGCTCATTGCCGTACGCAGGATGAGGGGCAACGCATGACGTCGCATCAGGCCGGATTCCGTACCGTCTCGCCCAGGGTGTTCCTGACGATCGGCAGGACGGTGGCCTTGCCGTTCCGGCGAGTGTCCGCGCTGACTGCACTCGTGCTGTTCGTGCTGCTCTTGGTGGCCGCCGTCGCCACGCTGTCGCTCGGGCGGCTGGGCATTCCGCTCGCCGATCTCGCCGGGGCGGTGACGGGCGGGGCCGAGGGCAGACACGCGTTCGTCCTGGAACGCCTGCGCGGCCCGCGTCTGGTGGTCGCCATGGGCACCGGCGCAGCCCTCGGTCTTTCCGGGGCACTGTTCCAGTCCGTCACCCGCAATCCGCTCGGCAGCCCGGATGTGATCGGGCTGGCGTCCGGCGCCGGCGCGGGCGCCGCGATCACCGCGCTGATGTTCCCGGGCACCGTGCCGGTGGCCCTCGGCGCACTGCTCGGTGCCATCCTCGCCATGGTGCTGGTCTACGTGTCGACCGGCACCGGGTTCCGTAACCCCGCACGGCTCGTCATCGCCGGGATCGGTGTCGCCGCGATCGGCACGGCGGTCACCCAGTACGTCGTCTACGCCATGGAGCGGGACCGGGCCGCCGTCCTCACCGCCTACGTCAACGGCAGCCTGTCGGCGCGGTCCTGGGACGACGCCACCACGATCTGGCTCGTGCTGCTGATCGTGGCCCCGCTCACCGCCCTGATCGCACGGCGGCTGGACATCGGGGAGATGGGCGACGACATCGCGGTCGCACTCGGATCCGAGCCCCGCAGCACGAAGACGATCGCCGTCGTGCTGGCGATCGTGCTCTCGGCGGGCGCCGTCAGTGTCGCCGGGCCCATCGCGTTCGTCTCGCTGACGGCTCCGCAGATCGCCAAGCGGATCACCCGGGTCTCCGGCCCGCACCTGTTGCTGTCGGCGCTGACCGGCGCGCTGCTGCTGGTGATCGCGGATCTCTGTGCCCAGCAACTGCCGCTTTTCGAGAACCTGCCCGTGGGTATCTACACGATGGCCATCGGGGGGGTGTACCTCGGCTGGCTGCTGGTACGGGAGTGGCGCCGGGGAGTGCTGTGAGGCCCTTCGGGAGCTGCCACTTGCCGCTGAATCAGGTGTTCGGCGCCACGGACACGCCCTCGCAGACGGCCCGTTCGTCGTCCTCTCCGGACGCCGGGTCCAGGTCACCCGCCCACAGCCGATCGTGACGAGGCCGACGCCGCGTCCAGGGATGATCTCCGTACCGGGCGTCCTGTCACCGTGACCGGACCGGCCTCCCCAGCCCCCACCCCACGGCCTCTCTTGAACGCGTTCAAGAGAGGCCGTAGAGTCGTCACCGAGCACACTTGAACATGTTCAAGTCGGGGGGTGGTCATGTCAGTACTGGTCGGTCTGATCGTGATGCTGGGCATGCTGGTGGTGGTTCCGATGGGGCTGCGGCTGACCGGTGCGCACGAGCTGGACCGGGTGCGCCGTCTGTGGCCGCTCTTCGCCGTGCCAGGCGCCGTCGCACTCTGGCTGCCACGAGGCGGGCCCGCCACCATCCTGGCGGCCTGCTACGCGCTCGGTGCCGTGCTCCTCGCCCTGCACGCCCCGCCACGGCTGCTCCGTAACCTCGCAGCGTCCGAAACCTCCGCCGTGACACCCACCGAGATCGCCCTGCTCACCGCCCTGATCACCCCGTCGATCGCTGCCATCGCGCTGGTCGCAGAACGCTCGGGGCACACACTCTTCGGCTTCGGGCTCGGCATCCTGGCACTGACCGTGCCGCACTTCCACTTCGCCGGATTCGCCGCCGCGCTGGTCTCGGGACTCGTCTGCCGGGTCGTCGACAGCGCCGCAGGAAGGTTCGCTGCGCTGAGCGTGCCGCTGGGCACCCTGCTCGTCCTGATCGGCTATTTCATCGGGGACTGGGCCGAGCTGGCCGGGGCCGTCGCTCTGACAGCGGGCATGTGGACCGTCGCCCTGCTCACCTGGCGATCGATCCGCGGCGGGCAACGGGACCGGATCACCCGGCTGCTGCTCGCCGCCTCGTCCGCCGTGCTCGTGGTCACCATGGTGCTCGCGCTGAGCTGGGCACTGGGAGAAGCCACCGGGCTCCCTCACCCCACGCTGACGTGGATGGCCGCCACCCACGGTCTCGGCAACGCACTCGGCTTCGCACTCTGCTCCATGCTTGCCTGGCGCAGGCTCCGGAACCACACCGATCACGAAGGCAGGACCGCATGAGCACCTTCACCTACCCCGAGGTCGGAGCCACTCGCCTCGGCCCGCTCCCCGACGGCTACCACCACCTCCACCACCGGACCCGGGTCGGGCGCGGCCGGGCCGACTTCGAGACAGCGGGCGCGGCGGTCACCGAATGGCGTATGCATCGCACCAGCGGAGCCGGGGTCCGTGCGTCGGCGGCCCGCGCCGAGGCCGGGGTCTCGGTTCGGGTGTCGCTGGGCATCGGCCCGTTCCGGTTCACCGCACCCTGCCGGGTCGTCTGGGCCACGTACGAGAAGGACCGCATCGGATTCGCCTACGGGACGCTGGTCCGGCACCCCGAGTGCGGCGAGGAGTCATTCGTGGTGGAGCTCGCGGACGACGGGGCGGTGTGGTTCACCGTCATGGCGTTCAGCCGCCCGGCCGCCTGGCACACCCGGCTCTCGGGGCCCGTCGTACCGGTGATCCAGCGGTGGTACGCCCGCCGGCTCGGCACCACGCTGCGCCGGATCGTCACCGAAGGCCGGTGAGCGCGGGTCTGAAGGGCCGAGCCGCGTCACCGGACCGATACTGAAGATGATGGAGTGGTTCACCGCAGACGGGTACTGGCTCAGCCGGCTGATCTTCCAGCGGGCTCTGGCCGGTATCTATCTGGTCGCGTTTCTCACCGCCGCGCTCCAGTTCCGGGCGCTGATCGGCGAACGCGGCATGCTGCCCGTACCGGATTTCCTGCGGCGTACGGACTGGCGCAGCGCGCCCGGCCTCTTCCGGCTCCACTACTCCGACCGCTTCTTCGCCCTCGTCTGCTGGACCGGCTGCGCGCTCGCCGTCGCACTGATTGCGGGCGTGGACGCGTATGTTCCGCTCTGGGCGGCGATGGTGCTCTGGGCACTGCCGTGGGCGCTCTATCTGTCGATCGTCCAGGTAGGCCAGACGTGGTACGGCTTCGGCTGGGAGTCCCTGCTGCTGGAGACCGGCTTCCTCGCCGTCTTTCTCGGCAACGCGGACACGGCGCCGCCCGTGCTGGTGCTGTGGCTGCTGCGCTGGGTGCTGTTCCGGGTGGAGTTCGGCGCCGGGCTGATCAAGATCCGCGGCGACGAGTGCTGGCGCAAGCTGACGTGTCTGTACTTCCACCACGAGACCCAGCCGATGCCGGGACCGCTGAGCTGGTTCTTCCACCGGCTGCCCAGGCCCGTCCACCGGGCCGAGGTGGCGGCCAACCATGTCACTCAACTCCTGGTGCCGGTGCTCCTCTTCACTCCGCAGCCGGTGGCGAGCGCGGCCGCGGGACTGATGATCGTCACCCAGCTGTGGCTGGTCGTCTCGGGGAACTTCGCCTGGCTGAACTGGGTGACGATCACTCTCGCCCTGTCCGCCGTCGACTGGTCCCTGTTCGCCGCGCCGCCCGCGCAGTCCGCGCCGCCGCTCTGGTACGAGATCGTCGTCATCGCGGTCACCGCGCTGGTCGCGTTCCTCAGCTACCGCCCGGCGCGCAATCTGGTCTCCCGCCGCCAGGTGATGAACCGCTCGTTCGACCCACTGCATCTGGTCAATACCTACGGCGCGTTCGGCAGCATCAGCCGGGTCCGGCTGGAGGTGGTGGTAGAGGGCACCGACGAGCAGGTGCTCCACGACGGCACGGTCTGGCGGGAGTACGGCTTCCGCGGCAAGCCGGGCGATCCGCGCCGGCTGCCCCGCCAGTTCGCCCCGTACCATCTGCGGCTCGACTGGCTGATGTGGTTCGCGGCGCTCTCCCCCGCGTACGCGGGCCCCTGGTTCGGCCAGTTCGTGGAGCGACTGCTGGAGAACGACCGGGACACGCTGCGGCTGCTGCGTCACAACCCGTTCCCCGAGACCCCGCCCACGCATGTCCGCGCCAGGCTGTACCACTACCGGTATACGACCTGGCGCGAACTGCGGGCCACGGGACGCTGGTGGCACCGCACTTACGTGCGGGACTACATGCCCCCCGTCTCGCTCGGTCCCTCCTGGCTCAGCCCGACCAGGCGATCTTGAACACCCAGGCGTGCTTCCCGATCCTGCGGGCCGCCGGTACGTCGATCACCAGCGAGCCACCCGTGGTGCGCCAGCTGAGCGGCCGGTCGTGGCCGAGCAGGGTGACCCGGTCACCGCTGCGGATCGGCACGGGGGCCTCCACGGTGAGGCTCGCGCCCGGCTGTGCCAGGGAGTGGATGTAGAACGCCTTGTCCGGCCGTGCGGTGAACCGCAGATCCTCGCCGAGCTGCGGCATCCGTGCCGCCGTCGGCCTTCGGCCCGATGTCGAGCAGGAAGTTCGGTCATGACGTCCGACGATTGGAGCATGACGCGAACCTGTCAATGCAATCTTCCCGACAGAAGGAAACTCTGTTCCCGCAACCATCGGATGACTGAATGGAGTTGATGTCTGTGGCGGGCAGTCCCCGAACAGTGGACGCCCCCAAACACTCGAGCTCCGGCCCACCCCTCGCGGGGTGCGGCCGGAGCTCGGGTTGTGAAGGTGTGAAGCGGTCAGTCGACGCTGGGCAGGATGTGCGGCTCGGCGAGGTCGTCCTCGTAGCCGGCCAGCCGGATCGGTGCGGACCTGGCCCAGACCTCGATGTTCCGGAGCTTCTCGGGCCCGCGGGCCCGCTCTCCGTGCCGTTCGGCGGGTCGCTTCTCGCGCTTCGTCAGTTCTGGTGTCGTCACCGCGCACTCCTTAGTGTCGCGTAACCCCGGGCGTCGCCGACGCCCCGGCCTCAATACCGGGAGTCGACCACCCGCGAGGGGCAGGGGCAAGAACGGTTCGGTCGCGGTGGCGCCGGGTACGGGGCGGGACGGCGACTTGGTTGACAAGTCTGTCCCAGGACGGTCGAGGAGGTTTTGTGGACTCCTCGATGACGTCCGTTCGCATCAGAGTAACCAAATGAGCGCGATCCCGCTCGATGGAATGTGTGCACTGGGTCACTTTCGGCCATCGAGTACGGAAAAGACCCGGCCGGGAACCAGTCCCGGGCCGGGTCCACGGCGCCGCACGAACGCAGCGCCACCGGTTGACTACCAGTTGGCGGGCGCGTAGTCCTTGAGGAAGCAGCCGTACAGGTCCTCGCCCTCCTCGCCGCGCACGATCGGGTCGTAGACGCGGGCGGCGCCGTCGACCAGGTCGAGCGGGGCGTGGAAGCCCTCTTCGGCAAGGCGGATCTTGTCGGGGTGCGGGCGCTCGTCGGTGATCCAGCCGGTGTCGACGGCGGTCATCAGGATGCCGTCCTTCTCGAACATCTCCTGGGCGCTGGTGCGGGTGAGCATGTTCAGCGCGGCCTTGGCCATGTTGGTGTGCGGGTGGCCCGCGCCCTTGTAGCCACGGCTGAACACGCCCTCCATCGCGGAGACGTTGACCACATAGGCGCGCTTGGCAGCGGTCGCCGCCATCGCCGGGCGGAGCCGGCTGATCAGGATGAACGGCGCGGTGGAGTTGCAGAGCTGGACTTCCAACAGCTCGATCGGTTCGACCTCTTCGACGGTCTGGATCCAGCTGTTGGTGTCATGCAGGTCGGGTACGAGACCGCCCGCGTCGATCGCCGTTCCGGCGGCGATCCGCTCCAGGGAGGCGGACCCGGTGACCAGGGCGAGCTCGGTGACGTCCTGCGCGCTCAGGCCTTCCTTGCGGGCGGCCGGGAGGGCCGCGACACGGTCGACGGTGCCGCTGCCGAAGGTGCCGATGACCTCGGCGGCGGGCAGCTCGCCCGCCGGGAGCGGGGCGGACTCGGCGTTGACCAGTTCGCTGTACGCGTTCGCGGACCGTCGCACGGTCTGCGCCGCGTTGTTGATCAGAATGTCCAGCGGGCCCTCTGCCGCGACCGAGTCGGCGAGCGCGACGACCTGGGCGGGGTCGCGCAGATCGATGCCGACGATCTTCAGCCGGTGGATCCACTCGTCGCTGTCCGGCATGGCCTTGAAACGGCGGATCGCGTCGTTGGGGAAACGGGTGGTGATGGTGGTGTGCGCGCCGTCGCGCAGCAGCCGCAGCGCGATGTACATGCCGATCTTCGCGCGGCCGCCGGTGAGGAGCGCGCGCCGGCCGGTGAGGTCCGTCCGTGCGTCGCGGCGCGAGCGGTTCTCCTTGGCGCACTGCTGGCAGAGCTGGTGGTAGAACGCGTCCACCTCGACGTACCTGGTCTTGCAGATGTAGCAGGACCGGGGCCGCTGGAGCACTCCCGCGATCTCGGCACGGGCCGAGGACGACGGCAGGACCCCCTGGGTCTCGTCGTCGATGCGGTCGGCCGAGCCGGTCGCGGTGGCCTCGGTGACGGCCTTGTCGTGCGCGGTCTTGGCGGCGCGGCGCTCCTGACGACGGCGCTGCTTCACGGTCCGGTAGATCCCGGCCGTGGCGCGGCGCACGGTGATGGCGTCGGGGTGGTCGACCTCGATGTTGTCGAGTTCGTCGAGCACGCTCAGGCAGACGGCCAGCCTCTCCGGGTCAATACCGGGACCGAACTCCTCAGTACCGGGAGCGAGCTCCGGGCTGTCCTCTGTCACCGTCATTGCCGTTCCTCTGTCGCTTGTCACTCGTGGCGCCGACCGCCATACATGCTCCTGCCGGGCCGAACGCCCCGATCAAGTCTGCCATGCACCGGATGCTGCTCCGTTCGCGTGACTTCACAGGGCTTTGCCGCAGTTCGCGGGCGCGCGTGTGCATGGCTGCGCCCCTCCGCCCCGACGGCTCCTCCACGGATCGGTCACATATGCTTCCCTGCGATACGGCCAGGGTTGAGCTGTGCCGTCCTTACAGGGGGGTGGAGAGTGGCTGAACTCCCTTCGGGCGGCTCTCCGGCGCAGCATGTGCGCCCGGCCGCCATCCCTGTACAGAACAGACTTGTGCCGGTCGGCAACAGTTCGGTGTGGGACGTCGATGCCATGATCCTGCTGGTCGAGGACGACGCCGGTGATGCGCTCCTCGTCGAGGAGATGCTCGCAGACAGCGAGCTGGACTCCGCACTGACCTGGTGCAGGACGCTCTCGGAGGCGCGCCGGTTCCTGGCCGGCTGCCGGACCCCGTGCTGCGTACTGCTCGATCTGCACCTGTCCGATGTGTACGGCCTGGACGCCGTCACCCAGATCGTCGAGTCGGCGCCCGACGCGGCCATTGTGGTGCTGACCGGCAGGGCCGAGGCCGATACGGGCCTGTCGGCCGTGGCGACCGGCGCCCAGGACTATCTCGTCAAGGGGCGGCTGGATCCGGAGGCGCTGGGCCGCTCGGTCCGGTACGCCCTCCAGCGCAAGCAGGTCGAGCGCGCCGCCGCGGCGCTGCGTGCCAACCGGCTGATGGCGCAGGAGAACGCCCGCCTCGAACGCGGGCTGCTGCCCGTGCCCCTGCTGCGCGACGACTCCTTCGAAGCCGTGGCACGATACGCACCGGGCCGGGCCCACGCCCTGCTCAGCGGTGACTTCTACGACGTGGTGCAGACGTCCGACGGCACGGTGCACGCGGTGATCGGCGATGTGTCGGGGCACGGGGCGGCGGAGGCGGCGCTGGGTGTCTGTCTGCGGGTGGCCTGGCGCACCGCGGTGTTGTGCGCCACCGGCCAGCTCGAACGCGTCAGGTTGCTGGAGGAGATCCTGGTCGCCGAACGCTCCGACCCGCATGTCTTCGCCACCCTCACCTCGCTGTCCTTCGCGCCGGACCGCAGTCGGGTGCGGGTGGTGCGGGCCGGTCACCCCGGGCTGCTGCTGCGCAGCGGCGCCCTGGTGAGCTGGGTCGAGCCCGAGCCCGGGATGGCCCTGGGGCTGCTCCCGGGGGCGGGACGGTGGAGCGCCTCGGAGCTGTCCCTGCCCGGGGACGGCCGGATCGTCCTCTTCACGGACGGCCTCTTCGAGGGGCGCACGGGGCCTGGTTCCCGGCTGGGCGAGGACGGGCTGCTCGCCATGGCCCGCAGGCACGGGTCGCTGGCGGCCCGTGCCTTTGTGGACACCCTGGTCGACGAGGCCGCCGGGGCCGCGTCCCCGTACGGCGGTCTCGCCGACGACGTGGCCGTGCTCCATCTGGGCTGGGGACGGGGGGAGCCGCGATGAGCGGCCGGGACGCATCGCCGGTCCGTCGGCGCGGCCTCGCCTCTCGCCTGTCGGTCCAGAACTGGGTCCATCTGATTCTCGCTGTCTTCGTACTGGTCGTCTGCGCCGGGCTGACCGTCGGTGGCCTGGTGCTGTCCCGGATATCCGACCGCACCACCGAGCTGGTGGACCGCATCCAGCCCGCCCGCTCATCGTCCTTCCAGTTGCAGAACGCCCTGCTGGACCAGGAGACCGGGGTCCGGGGATACGCGCTCACCGGTGACTCGACCTTCCTGCGGCCGTACGAGGCGGGGATGCGGGACGAGAAGCTGCGGCTGGCCAAGGTGCGTGCCCTCGTCGGGGACGAGCAGCCCTTCGCCCGCGATCTCGACCGGATCGCCGCAGCCGCGCGGGACTGGCGCAGCCGGCACGCCGAGCCGCTGGTCGCCGCGGTCCGCCGGGACGGCCCGGCGTCCGAGTCCTCGGCCCCGATCCGGCGGAGCAGGGGCGAATTCGACACTCTGCGGCGGCTGTACACGACACAGCAGGCGCATCTCGATGTGGCGCGTGACCGGGCCCGCGCCGATCTGAGCACGGCCCGCATCACCCGTGACCAGGTATTCATCTCGCTGGTCGTGGGCTTTCTGCTGGCGGTTGTCTCGCTGAGTCTGCTGCTGAACCGGATGGTGGGCCGGCCACTGCGCCGGCTGACCGCCGCCTCGGACACGGTCAGCTCGGGGGCGTTCCGTAACCGGATCGAGGTCGACGGACCGTCCGATGTGCGGGCGGTGGCAGCGGCCGTGGAGGACATGCGCCGCCGCATCGTCGAGGAGCTCGCCGAATCCCAGGAGCGCGGGACGCTGCTGGCGGAACAGGCCCAGGAGCTGCGCCGGTCCAATGCCGAACTGGAGCAGTTCGCCTATGTCGCCTCGCACGATCTGCAGGAACCGCTGCGCAAGGTCGCCTCGTTCTGCCGGCTTCTGGAGAAGCGGTACGCCGCGGAGCTCGACGACCGGGCGCGGCAGTACATCGACTACGCGGTCGACGGCGCCAAGCGGATGCAGGTGCTGATCAACGATCTGCTCACCTTCTCCCGTATGGGGCGGGTGCACGACAAGTGGAAGCCGGTCGACCTCGACCGCGCCCTCGACCGTGCGCTGGCCAATCTCGCGCTGGTCGTCGAGGAGTCCGGTGCCACGGTCGTCCGGGAGGGCCCGCTGCCCGAACCGACCGGGGACGCGACGGCGCTCTCCATGGTCTGGCAGAACCTGATCGGCAACGCGGTGAAGTTCCGCCGCCCCGAGGTACCGTGCCGGATCACGGTCGGCTGTGTACGGGACGGCGACGACTGGCACTTCTCCGTTGCGGACAACGGCATAGGTATCGCGCCGGAGTTCTCGCAGAAGGTGTTCGTCATCTTCCAGCGTCTGCACGGCAGGGAGCAGTACGAGGGAACGGGCATCGGTCTGGCCCTGTGCCGGAAGATCGTGGAGTTCCACGGGGGACGGATCTGGCTGGAGCCGGAGGCAGCCGAAGGCACCTGTATCCGCTTCACGTTGCCGGTCACCCCCGCCGCACCCGCGCACACCACTGCTGAACCACTCGTCGCGGAATCCGTCGTGGGGCGGCCCGGCCATGGCTGAGATCTGCCGGGTTTTCCCCGGAGTGGGACCGTTCGTCGCGGGTAGGCGAACGTCGAGTAGCTGTCATCGAACACCCCTGCGTCGCCCTGGCTGGAGCACATGAACGAACAGGTCACCTCGCGACCGACCGGCCGCCCCTGCGGAGACCGGCTCACGGACGTTCTGCACAGCGCCGAGGTGTTCGACGGCGAGCCCGGCTGCATCGCGCAGGCGCGGGCCCTGGCCGACCGCTTTCTGGTCCGGCTGGCCGCGGAGTGGCTCGCGGTGTTCGGCGAGCACACCCGCAGCGATCTGATGCTGGCCGTGAGCGAGCTGGTCACCAATGCGGACCGCTACAGCCAGGGCCCGTATCTGCTGGAGCTGGAGGGCACCGCGGAGCGCGTCAGCGTCACGGTGTACGACAGCAGCACGGCCTTGCCGCTGTTCTACTCACCCGACCCGACGCGCCCCGGCGGGCACGGCATGGAGATCGTGGTGGCGCTGTGCGACCGGCTGACCGCCGAGCGCGTGCCGGTGGGCAAGCGCATCCGGGCCGAGTTCGAGCTGAGCAGCTGAGCTGTGGGGCGGGCGGGACGCCGCCCGCCCCACGACCACGGTCAGCCCAGTGCGGGCGGGGCGTCCGCGGCCGAAGTGCCCCAGTCCGACGGCTCGCTGCCCACCGTGAAGGAGAGCGAACGGGCCGAGCGGATGTCGTCGGTGGTGAGGTAGGTGCGGGACTGCGCGGTCCCGTCGAGCCGGGCCGACCGGATGTAGCGGTCGGTGTCCGAAGTGCCCGGTGCGCTGACGGTGAGCGATCCGCGCGGGTAGTAGCGGCGGTCGAGCTTGATGTCGACGCGCTCGAAGGCGGGCGTGGACAGGCCCCAGGTGTCGGTGCCCGGCTGGACCGGGAAGACGCCGATGGAGGACAGCACCATCCATGCGGACATGGTGCCGAGGTCGTCGTTGCCCGTCATGCCGGTCGGGGTGTCGGTGAACAGGGTGAGGGCCGCGTGCACCACGTCGGTGGTCTTCCACGGCTGGCCGGTGGAGAGATAGGTGTACGGGGCGATGAGGTCGGGCTCGTTCTGCGGGTTGTACTTGTCGGCGTTGTAGTACGCGTACGGGCCGTTGACCCAGACCTCACGGGCGGTCTTCGCCGGGTCGGCGAGCAGCTTGTCGTATGCGAAGAAGGAGTCGAGCCGCTGGTTGGCGGCGTCCTTCCCGCCGATCAGTCCGACCATGCCGGGCAGGTCCTGCGGAACGAGCCACTGGTACTGCCAGGACGTGCCCTCGTGGAAGCCCTCGCTCTGGGCCGGGTCGGCGGGTCCGGTGAAGGCCCCGGCGGCGTCGCGGGCGCGGAAGAAGCCGGTCGACGGGTCGAAGATCTTCCGGTAGTTCTGGGCTCGGTCCTCATACCGCTTCGCATCGGCGTCGTGGCCGAGATCGCGGGCCATCTCGCCGAGCATCGCGTCGGAGAGGGCGTACTCCAGGGTGGCGGAAGCGCCGTGATCGAAGTCCGAGTCACCGGGCTTGGCGTGCTGACGGTCCTTGATGTAGGGGGCGAACCCGTTCTTCAGATACTGCACGTTGGCCTCGCGGCCGACGGGCGCGGAGTCGGTGGGCGGCACCCCGTCGGCGTTCTTCTTCAGGGCCCGGTACGCCTCTTCCTCGTGCCCCTTCAGCAGCCCCTGCTGGTAGGCGTTGGTGAGGAACGGGGTGACGGGGTCGCCCGTCATGATGTTCGTCTCGACCGTGCCGTACCCCCACTTGGGGAGCCAGCCGCTCTCGGCGTCGATGCGCAGGACCGAGATCGCCATGTCGCGCGATTCGCGCGGGGCCAGGAGCGAGAGGAGCTGCGCCTGCGTGCGGTAGGTGTCCCAGAGCGACCAGTTCTGGTAGTACGTGAATACCCCGTCGGCAGCAACAGCGTGGTGGGTCTTCTGGTCCCAGCCGGTGTAGCGGCCGTCGACGTCGCTGCCGATGTTGGGAGCGAGGAAGGACCGGTAGAGGGACGAGTAGAAGGTGCGGCGGAGCTGGTCGCTGCCGCCCTGCGCCTTCACGCCTTCGAGCCGCCCCTCCCAGGCATGCTGAGCGGCGTGCTCGACCCGGTCGAAGCTGCGGCCGCCCTCGGTGCGGAGGTTGAGAGCGGCACCCTTGGCGTCGACGTAGCTCAGGGCGGTGGTGGCCTCGACGGTGCGGTCCTTCGTTGTGTCGAAGCGCAGCCACGCGCCGTTGCGGGCGCCACCGGCCGAGGACTCCTTGGATCCCTCGGTGACGGTATCGCCGTTCCAGGTGCCGGAGGTGGTGAACGGCCGGTCGAAGCGGGTGATCGTGTAGAGCGTGTACGGCTTGGTGTCCTGGCAGAAGCCGCTGCCGGTGATCTCGGTCCGTACCGTCCGGCTGTCGAGGATCTCGACCTTGGACGAGAGCGTCCGGTGCAGCGACTGGCCCGCGTTGAGCAGGACGTTGGCCTTGTCGGTGGCCGGGAACGTGTAGCGCTGTACACCGGTGCGCTTGCTCGCGGTGAGTTCGGCGTCGATCCCGGTCTTCAGCCCGACCTTGTAGTAGCCGGGGCTCGCCTTCTCGTCATCGTGGCTGAACTCCGCCGCGTACTTGGCGTAGTCGGTCTGTGTGACGTCTCCGGTGGTGGGCAGGGTCGGCAGATCGCCGCCCAGACCGCAGCCGACACCGGAGAGATGGATGGCGGAGAAGCCGCGTATGTGGTTCTCGCCGTAGTCGTAGCCGGTGTTGTGGCCGGTGTCCGGGGAGAACTGCACCATGCCGAACGGCACGGAGGCGCCGGGGTAGGTGTTGCCCTCGTTCTGGGTGCCGATGAACGGGTTGACCAGGTCGGTCAGTTGTTCGTCGGCGCGGGGCGCGGCCTGGGCCGTGGCCCCGGTGGTGAGGACACCGCCGAGGAGCGCTGCGGCGGCGAGTACGGCCGCCGGGCCGCGAAGTCGCGGCCGTGGGGTCCGGTGCATGGGGTACTCCTCCTTGGACAACGTTGTCAAAGCGCGATCATTCTTGGTTCCCGGGTGATGCGCGTCAAGGGTTCGGACGGACTCCGCTCGCTGCTCTACTCACTCGGTGAACCGCCCCGGAGCCAGGCGTCACCCGCCGTGCACAACGTGATCAGCGGTGGCGTCCAGCACGGGCCGGTCATCCAGACCGGCCGCATCGACGGATCGGTGCTGTCCACGCCGCACAACGTCTGACACATCCCTCTCCGGGTCGTTCGGATCCACCATCGGGCGACGACCTCAGGTGCGAGCCGACTGGCGCAACTTCCGCGTGCTCCGGGAACGATTCACGAAGATCGGGGCATCCTGTTGAGGTCCTCCTGGACGCAGACGTACACCCCACGCCTCATCCCCACCGGAACAAGGGGTGCATGCCGCATGCGGATGTCCAAGCCGGTCGCACCCACGGCGCCCACGAATCCGGGCCTCAAGCGGGAAATCGGGCTGATCGGTCTCATCTGGACCTCGGAGGGGTCCATCATCGGGTCCGGCTGGCTGTTCGGCGCCCTGTTCGCCGCGCAGGCAGCCGGCACGGCGGCGCTCATTTCCTGGGGAATCGGGGCACTCGCCATCATTGTGCTGGCGTTCGTCCACGCCGAACTGGGGGCCATGTACCCGGTCGCGGGCGGCACCGCCCGCTTCCCGCACTATGCCTTCGGCAGTGCCGCCGGTGCGTCCTTCGGATGGTTCTCGTGGCTGCAGGCCGTCACCGTGGCGCCGATCGAGGTCATGGCGTCGCTGAACTATCTCAGCGTCCACGCCCCCTGGTTGCAGACCGGCAAGAATCACCTGACACCCGCGGGGTACGGGCTGGCTGTCGCGTTCATGGCGTTCTTCGTCGTCGTCAACTTCCTCGGCATCAAATGGCTCGCCCACACCAACAGCGTGGCGACGTGGTGGAAAGTGGCCGTCCCCGTCTTCACCATCATCGTGCTGGCCGCCACCACCTTTCACAGCGGCAACTTCGGCTACCAGGGCTTCGCCCCCTTCGGCGCCGGGGGCGTGCTCTCCGCCATCAGCACCAGCGGCATCATCTTCGCGCTCCTCGGCTTCGAGCAGGCCGACCAGCTCGCGGGCGAGAGCCGTAACCCGGCCAGGGACATCCCGCGGGCGGTGATCGGCTCCATCCTCATCGGCGTCCTCGTCTATGTGGCGCTTCAGGTCGTCTTCATCGCCGCCCTGCCGCACAGCGCGTTCGCCCACGGCTGGGCCAATCTCTCCTTCAGCGGAAAGGCGGGCCCGTTCGCCGGGCTCGCCACCTCCGTCGGACTCGGCTGGCTCGCCACGCTGTTGTACATCGACGCGGTCGTGTCACCGTCCGGTACGGGCCTGATCTATACCACCGCCACCTCTCGGGTCTCCTACGGCCTGTCCCGCAACGGCTACGTCCCCGCGGTCTTCGAGCGCACCACCAAGCGCGGCGTCCCGTGGTTCAGCCTGCTCTTCGCGTTCGTGGTCGGCCTCATCGTGTTCCTGCCGTTCCCCACGTGGCAGAAGCTGGTCGGCTTCGTCACGTCCGCGAGTGTGCTGATGTACGCGGGGGCGCCGCTCGCCTTCGGATGCCTGCGCAAACAGGACCCGGACCGGCCTCGCCCGTACCGGCTGCCCGGCGGGATGTTCTGGGCACCCGTGGCCTTCATCGTCTCGAACCTGATCATCTACTGGGCGGGCTGGGACACCCTGTGGCGGCTCGGCCTGGCCATCGTGCTCGGCTATCTGCTGCTGGGCGGCTCCGCGCTGCTCAAGCTCAACCCGAAGGTTCCGCACATGGACTGGCGGTCCGCGCAGTGGCTGCCGGTGTACCTCGTGGGCATGGGGCTGATCTCCTGGCAGGGCGGCTTCTGCAGCACCGGCCCGGCGTCGTCAGCGTCCTGCGGTGCGACCGATGCCGTGCCGTTGTGGTGGGACGTCGTGCTCATCGCCGCGTTCAGCCTGGTGATCTACTTCTGGGCCCAGGCCGTGCGGCTCCCCGACGAGGAGACCCAGGAGTACATCGGCTCCGTCGAGGTGGTGCCCGGCGGGTGCCCCGGCCTCCCGCCCGGCTCCGGCGCGTCCGGGTGTCAGACGTTCTCGAAGACGCAGTCGCCACACAGACCGCCGCCCGAACAGCGGTAGTAGAGGCAGCAACTGCGGCGGCGGAACGCCGGATCGTGCGGGGCGCCGGTGTTCCGGAGGTCCGGGTGGTCGAACAGTTCGGCGGCCAGGGCGCGGGCCCGGCCTGACACGTCGGGGCGGCGGTGGGTGCGGGCCCAGGTGACCAGTTCGCGCAGGGCTCCTGCCAGCGCCGACCCCGCGTTGCCCCACAGCAGCCCGTTCGACAGGGGGCCGTCGCGGTGGATCGCCTCGGCGAGCGGCACGAGATGGGCGTACTGCACGGCTTCCCGAATCCGGGCGGCGGTGGCGGGCAGCGATTCGGCGGTGCTCAGCCACAGGTCGTCGGGGGCTGTGAGCCGTGGGTCCCAGTGCAGGGCATCGGGCGAGAGATCGGGGAAACGGCCGGTCAGGGCCGCCGGGCCGAGTGCGATCGACCAGAGACGGGAGGCCAGCCCCAGGTGTGCGACGGAGGCGGCGACTCTGCGCTCAGGGGTACGGAGCCGGGTGGCGACCGTGTCGATACGGGCCGTGAGCGGTGCGGACTGCCCCGCGTACAACAGTGCCAGCGGGCGGTGCGCTCCGTCGGGCGGTGAAGCGGTACGCAGTGCGAAGAATCCGCCCACAGAGGCCGCTGCCGACTCGTCCATCGCCCTGCTCCTTCTCGGCTCCCCGGCCGCCACTGGTGACATCGCGAGCACCCGGAATACCGCGACCCGCCGTTCACCGTAACCCCTCGGGGTGATCGCTCCAGGGCCCTCCGGGGGGAGTACTACCGTCGGGAGGAGGACACTGGGAGTAGTCACGTACTACCAAAGCAGTACGCAGGATTGCCGCCTCAAGGACGACGACGCGGCGGCTTTGAAGGGACATCGTGGTGTACATGAGTTCCCTTGCGCTGTCCGTGCTGCTGTCACTGGTCTCCGCGGTCGCCTACGCGGCCGGGGCGATCGTCCAGGAGCGCGTGGCCACGGCTGGAGACGGCCGCTCGCTCGCACCCTTGCGCAACCGTGTCTGGTGGGCCGCCGTGGCACTGAACGGCGTGGGCGCGGTACTGCATGTCGTGGCGCTGGCCTACGGTCCGCTCAGTCTCGTCCAGCCGCTCGGTGCGCTGACCATCGTCTTCGCCCTGCCGATGGCGGCTCTCTTCGTACGCCGCCGGGCAGGTGCCATCGCATGGCGCGGCGCGATCATGGCGACCGTCGGTCTGGCGGGCCTGCTCGCGCTCACCGGGAACGCCGAGTCGCACACCCTGAGCGGCCCGGATCAGCTGACGCTCGCCGGCGTGACGCTCGGTGCGGTCGCAGCGCTTTTCCTGATCTCCAAGGGCTTGCACCGGCCGGTGGTACGGAGCGTGATCCTGGCCGGGGCCGCGGGCGTCGCTTTCGGTATCGCCTCGGTGTTCACGAAGACGGTGGCCGTGCAGTGGACCTCCGGTGCGACAGGAGCCGGAATGCCGCCATTGCTGGCGATAGGCACGTTCGCGGCCGCCGGGCTGCTGCTCTCCCAGGCCGCGTACCGGGGCGCCGGGCTGACCGCGCCACTGGCCACGGTGACCGTGGTGAACCCGGTGATAGCCGCGGTTGTCGGCATCACCATGTTCGATGAGCAGTTCCGGCACGGTACGGCGGGCACCATGCTCGCGCTGGCCTGCGGGGTGGTCGCCGCGGGCGGGCTGATACTTCTCACGACGGAGCGGCTGGGCGCGGAGCACCGCGCCGGGCAGCCGGCCGGGAGCGAGTACCCGGACGCTCTGGGGGACGGGGCGGACGCGGAGCCCGGCGCCGGAGGTATTGCGGAACCGGCGGTGGGTCCGGCCCGGCCGGCTGAGACGCAGAAGGTCGTCGTTCTTCCCGAGCCCGCACCGCCGACGCCCGCCGCAGCCGTCGAGACGATCGCGGAAACGTTCTCGGCAGCCCCTGTGATGCCTCTGATGATGCCTCTGGAGCGTCGCCTCGGGCAGGTGGAGTTCGGGCCCGGGCGGTCGTCGCACACCGGCACCGCGGCACGGCGGGGCGGCGTGTCCGCGGAGCCTGCCGCGCCGGCTGACACAGCCGGGCCCCAGGGGGTCGTTCAGACCCTGACGCCGCCCGCCCTGAGGTAGGCCAGCGGGTCGATGTCCGAGCCGTAACCGGGGCCGGTACGGATCTCGAAGTGCAGGTGCGGACCGGTGACGTTCCCGGTGGAGCCCGAGCGCGCAATCCGCTGGCCTGCGGAGACATGCCGGCCCTCACGCACATGAAGCGCGGACAGATGGGCGTACTGGCTGTACTTGCCGTCGCTGTGCCGGATGACGATCTGGTATCCGTACGCCCCCGCCCAGCCCGCCGAGACGACGGTGCCGGAGCCGACCGCCTTCACCGAAGTGCCGGTCGGGACGGGGAAGTCGACACCGGTGTGATAGCCACTGGCCCAGGAGCCGGCCCGGTGGTATGGGGTACCGATACCTGCCGCAACCGGCGCGACGAGAGTGTCGGAGTGCTTCTCCGCCCGCTGCGGCTTGTGGCTCTCGGCCTTCTTCGGGTGCTGCTTCGGCTCGGTGGTCCGGTGCTGCGGCTTCGCGGCCTGGTGTTGCGACGTGGCCGGTTGCTGCTTCGGCTCGGTGGTCCGGTGCTGCGGCTTCGCGGCCTGGTGTTGCGACGTGGCCGGTTGCTGCTTCGGCTCGGTGGTCCGGTGCTGCGGCTTCGCCTTCTGTCGCGGTGCGGTCTTCGGCTGCGCGGCCGGCGTCGAACCCGTCTTGGAACCCGCCTTCGGTGCCCGGGCCACATCGAGGCTCAGGCGCTGTCCGGGAAAGATGAGATCCGGATCGTCCCCCACGATCGTGCGATTCGCCGCGTACAGGTGCTGCCAGCCGCCCCGGACATGCTCGCTCGCCGCGATCGCGGAGAGCGAGTCACCGCCGGCCACGGTGTACGACTCGCGCTTGCCGGGCACAGTGGTCGGCTTGGCGGGCGTGGACGTCCGCTTCGTCTCCGGCTTCCCGGCGGCAGCCTTCCCGGGCGCCTGTAAGTGGCTGGTCCGCTCCGACTGCGGGTTGATGCCGGGGGCTTCCCCGCCGCTGGTCAGCCCCGCCCGTGTCGAGCAGCCCGGCCAGGCGCCGGGTCCCTGCCCTTCGAGCACCTTCTCGGCGATGGCTATCTGCTGGTCCTTGGTGGCCAGGTCGGCGCGCGGGGCGTAGACCGTACCGCCGTAGGCCGCCCACGTCGACCGGGTGAACTGAAGGCCGCCGAAGTAGCCGTTGCCACTGTTGATGTGCCAGTTGCCGGTGGACTCGCAGGCGGCTACCTTCTCCCAGACATCCGTCGAGGCGGCGCCTGCCGAGGCGGCTGCGATGAGCGGGAGCGCGATGCCCGCACCGCCGACGGTGACCGTGAGCGAGGCACGGTTGAGCCGGCTGGGCTGATATCTGCGGTGCCGTCCGTTTGCGGCCATGACTTGGCTCCCCCACTGGCTGTAGGACACGTCGCAAGCGCCCAACTTATGGGCAGACAAAGGCCGATGACAAGGGAGCGACAGCGGCTCACCCGTCACGGACGGCCCAGGGGACACCGCCGCCCGAGGCCGTGGCCGGTGCACTCGTCAGCCCTCGTACCGTTTTGTCGGGTACGAGGGCTGACGAGTGCACCGGTCATCCGGCCTTCGCCGGAGGAGAGTTACCCAGCGTGTGGCGTCGCGGTTGAAGACCGACCGCACCCATAGATGGCCGACCGGGCTCATCCCGACGCACCGGGCGAGCGCGATGAGCCCGCTGTTGCCGGCCCGATCGCGGCGGCCAGCCAGGTGAGTGCCACTGCGAGCAGGGCGAGGACGGCGACGCGATCGGCGAGTTGGTCGGCCTCCTCCAGGTACTGCGTCGTCAGAAAGATGGTGACGCCGTCGTCGGCGACCAGGCTGCGGCGATCTCCCACATGGTGCGGCGGCTGCGCGGGTCGAGTCCGGTGGCCGGCTCGTCGACGAAGATGATGCGCGGGTCACCGACCAGGGCCATCGCTAGGTCGAGCTTGCGCCGCATACCGCCCGAGAAGGTCACAACGGGTCTGGCCGCCGCCTCGGCCGGCTCGAAGCGGCGCAGGTAGTTGCTCCGGGGGTGCGGCACGGGACCTGGAACGAACCCGTCATCACCCCCTGACCTACCCGTTTCAGTCGAGCAGCGCCTCTCGCAACCGCGCGGCGAACGCATCAGGATCCTCGGTGCAACCGGTGTGTCCACCGGGGAACTCCACGAGCCTGCCGCCGGCCCTGTCCACCAGCCGGGCACCCGGAATGGCCGTGAGCAGGGTGCGGGAGTCCTGCCCGACCCCGATGGTCAGCTTCTCCGCGCCACGCCCAAGGGCCTCCAGGTCCGGCACGTAGCCGCTGAACGGGCACAGCACGTGTTCCAGGAAGACCGGGAGGTTGGCACGCATCCGCCGGAACGTCTCGGCCTCCCGCGGGGACGGTTCGGCCGCAGCCGCCCGAGGCCCGCCCTCGGCCGGACGGTCCGCCTCCGGACCCATGAGGCCCTCGGTCATGGTGGCCAGGGCCGCTTCCACCCCGCCCCTGCGGTAGGAGTCGCGTACGGCGGCGAAGAGCTTCCGCCCCTGTTCCGGATCGGGCAGCAGCTCCACCATCGGCGGCTCGTGCGCGATGACCCGGTCCAGCCGCTCCGGGTGGCGGCTGAGCAGGTCCAGGGCGACGACGGCACTCGAACTGGAACCGAAGACGGCCACGGGCCCGCCGTCCGGCGACAGCAGCTCGATCAGCCGATGGGCGTCCTCGCTCTGCACCTCCACCCGCTGATCGCCGGTCTCCCCGTCGAGCACGCTGCGCGAGTATCCGCGTGGATCGAAGGCGGCTACGGTCCACCGGTCGGCCAGCCGCGCCGCCATCCGGTCATAGATCCCTGCGTCGGCGCTCCCGCCGGGCATCATCAGCAGCAGCGGGCCCTCGCCGCGCACCTCGTAATACAGCGTCGCTCCGGGCACCTTCAGACGGCCGGTGCGGGCCGGTGTCGTGCCGTCAGTCATCGTTCTCCCCCTTGTTCTTGTTCGTCCTTGTTCTTGTTCGTCGCGGATGGCCAGTGCTCCAGCAGGAAGTGCAGGGCCTCAACGGACCGCTCCCAGGACGTCTGTACGTCGCGGGGTGCGCCGAAGCCTCCGCTCGCCTCCAGGGCGCAATAGCCGTGGAAGGTGCTGCGCAGCAGCCGTACCGCGTCCGTGAGATCGGGTTCGGCCAGGCCGTAGGCGCGCAGCATCGCGCCCGTGGTCTCGATGGTGCGGTGATACGCGGACGACCGGGCGGCGACGGCGGGGTCGATCCGCATCTGCGTCGCCTCGTACCGTCCGGGCCGCTCCAGAGCGAAGCTCCGGTAGGCGCCGGCGAACGCGACCAGGGCGTCCTTCCCGGCCCGGCCCACCACCGCGGCGCCGATCCGGTCGATGAACTCACCCGCGGCCAGCAGCGCGACCCTGGTCCGCAGATCGTTCAGATTCCTGACGTGGGAGTACAGGCTGGCGTCCTTGACCCCGAAGCCGCGGGCCAGTGCGGAGATCGTGACCTTGTCGAAGCCGATGGAATCGGCCAGATCAGCCGCCGCTTCCACCACGCGTTCGGCCGTGAGACCCGCGCGGACCATCCGCCACCTCCACCGGAGCGCTACCTAGACACCCTAGGTATTTTCTTAATATACATAGGCACGCGCGGGACCGGCCTGCCGGAGACAGCCGTGTGATCGATCGGCGCGTCGACGAACGCGAACCCGAAGCCGGACCCGAAGCCGAACAGGGCGCAGCCGAGGTCTCGGCAGCCACGGTTTCCCCCGTCAGTCGAGGACTGCGAGGTGAAGTCGCCGGAGGTGTGCGGGGGCGGCGATCACCTCGTACTCGGCGATCCTGTCGTCCTCGATGGTGAAGGCGAGCGCGAACAGCAGCCGGCCGCGCGGGGCCACGACGACTCCCACCGCGCCGTCGACCAGGGCCAGTTCGGCGAGCTGCGACCTGCGGGCAAGGGCAACTGTCCCCTCCGCCACGGCCCGCGCGCCGCGGACCTCGGTCGCTCCGCCCGGCGGCAGGGCCGCGGGGTCGGCGCGGCGCATCACATCGGGGGCCAGCACGGCAAGGATCGCAGTGAGGTCACCGGCCCGCGCGGCGGCCAGGAACGCCGAGACGACCTGCCGGTGCCGGGCGAGCTCGGCCGCCGGGACCACCGGGCTGCCCTGTACCTTGTGGCGCGCGCGACTGGCGAGCTTCTTCGTGGCGACGGGCGTGCGCTCCACGATGGGCGCGATCCGGTCGAACGGCACGGCGTACATGTCGTGGAGCACGAACGCGACCCGTTCGGCGGGGCTCAGCGTATCCAGCACCACGAGCAGGGCGCGGCCCACCGATTCGGCCAGCAGCGCCTCGTCCTCCGGGGGGCTCCCCTGCGAAGGGTTCGAGAGCTGGTCGAGCACTTCCTGCTCGGTCAGGTCCTCCCGCCGCGTTCTGCGGGAGCGCAGCGTGTCGAGGCAGATACGGGTCACCACGGTGCGAAGCCAGCCGGCCAGGTTGTCCACATCGTCGGCATCGACCCGGCCGAGGCGGAGCCATGCCTCCTGCACGGCATCATCGGCCTCGTCGAGTGAGCCGAGCATCCGGTAGGCGACGGCCCGCAGCCGGCCGCGCTGCGTCTCGAATCGTTCCGCCAGTCCATCGCGCTCGTCCACCGGTCACCTTTCTCCGTCCCGCCCCGTCAGCTCTCATGACGATCGCAACGTGACTGAAGTGACAGGAGAACCGATGACGTCCCTGCTGCACCTGGATTCCAGCGCCAATCGTTCCGGCGAGTCGGTCAGCAGACGACTGACCGCGCTGTTCGCGGACACCTGGCGGGCCGCGCACGCCTCGGCCGGATATCGGTACCGGGACCTGACCGCCGACCCGGTACCGCCGCTGGATACCGCCTACTGCTCGCTCGGGCGGCGAGTGGAGCGGCACGGCCTCGTCCCGCCCGCCGAAGTGGACACGCTGATCGAGAGCCCGGCCGAGAAACGGGAGTGGGCGCTGACTCGCCCGCTGATTTCCGGACTGCTGGCGGCCGACACCGTGCTGATCGGCGCCCCGATGTACAACTACTCGGTATCCGCCTCGCTGAAGGCGTGGATCGACCGGGTGGGCTTTCCCGGGGCGTTCACCGACCCGGACACCGGGGACAGCCTGCTGCGGAGTACCAGGTTGGTCGTGATCTGCACACGGGGCGGCGCCTACGGCCCGGGTACCCCGCGGGAGGGATGGGACTTCCAAACGCCCTACCTGCGGACGTACTTCGGCGGGCTGGGGGTGGCGGACGAGAACCTGTGTTTCGTCAGCGCCGAGATGACCACGGCCGGACTTGTCCCGCATCTGGACCGCTTCCGGCCGCTGGCGACGAGTTCGCTGGCCGCGGCGCGGGCCGAGGTGACCGCGCTGGCCGCAGCCGCTCCCCGGTCGGGGATCCCCGCGGTCCGTGGAACTACGTCCATGGTTCCGGTCTCGTCCCGGACTCCGGATTGATCCGGTCCGGCGGTGCCACGTCCGGCGTCTCACCATGCGATTAGGACTACTGGGAAGCGGCAATGTCGCCCAGGCCCTGGCAACGGCCTGGGCCACCGCGGGACATGACGTCGTCATGGGATCGCGTCGACCGAAGGGCCGAACAGCTCCGGGCATTCCCGTCACGGGGGGGGTCTGCGCGAGGCGGCCGAGCACGGTGAGGTACTCGTCAACGCCACCCCCGGGACGGTGTCCCTGGAGATACTGGCCACGTTCGGCGCGTCGGCGCCGGCTGGGAAACCATTCATCGACGTCGGCGTCGGTCTGACCGATGACATGGGGCTCGCCCACGTCGAAAGCTGCCTCGCCGAACAGATCCAGGAGTTACTCCCCGAACCCCTGTGGTCAAGACCCTCTGCACCATGACCGCGTCCGTGATGACGGACCCGGGCGGTCTGGACGGTCCGAGCACGGTGTTCCTGTCCGGCGACGACGCCGAGGCCAAGCGCACCGTCGGCCGGCTGCTCGACGACCTCGGCCGGCCGGCGTCGTCGCGGATGGATCTGGGCGGTATCACCACCGCGCGCGGGCAGGGGCACTTCGCCCTGCTCTTCCTCGGCGTGGCCGGCGCCCTCGGCACCCACGTGCTCAACATCAACCTGGTTCCCCTTTCCACCCGGTGACGCGGGCTCGCGGGGCGCCCATACGGCCCATCCCGAACAGGCCGTCCCCGCGCCCCGTATCCATACTGGAGATCCCGGCATTCCCGACAGATTGCAGAGCACACAGATGAGCGGCACTGCGCAGATCGGCGTCACAGGACTCGCGGTCATGGGCCGCAATCTCGCTCGTAACTTCGCCCGCAACGGCTTCACGGTCGCCGTGCACAACCGGACGACCTCGAAAACGGACGCCCTGGTCGAGGAGTTCGGCGACGAGGGTTCCTTCGTGGCCGCGCGTACACCGGAGGAGTTCGTCGCGGCGCTGGAGCGTCCACGTCGGCTGATCATCATGGTGAAGGCGGGTGATCCGACGGATGCCGTGATCCAGGAGTTCGCCCCGCTCCTGGAGGAGGGCGACGTCATCATCGACGGCGGCAATGCGCACTTCGAGGACACCCGTCACCGTGAGAAGCAGCTGCGCGAGCGCGGCATCCACTTCGTGGGCGTCGGCATCTCGGGCGGTGAGGAGGGCGCGCTGAACGGGCCAAGCATCATGCCGGGCGGCTCGACCCAGTCGTACGAATCGCTGGGGCCGCTACTGGAGAAGATCGCCGCCAAGGCGAAGGACGGCACCCCGTGCACCACCCACATCGGCCCCGACGGTGCCGGGCACTTCGTGAAGATGGTCCACAACGGCATCGAGTACGCGGACATGCAGCTGATCGCGGAGGCGTACGACCTGCTGCGTGCGGTGGCGGGCTACTCCCCCGCCAAGATCGCCGAGACATTCCGCAGCTGGAACACCGGCCGCCTGGACTCGTATCTGATCGAGATCACGGCGGAGGTCCTCGCCCACACCGACGCGGCCACCGGAAAGCCCTTCGTCGACATCGTGCAGGACCGGGCGGAGCAGAAGGGCACGGGCCGCTGGACGGTGCAGATCGCGCTGGATCTGGGGGTGCCCGTCTCCGGTATCGCGGAGGCCGTATTCGCCCGCTCGCTGTCCGGCCACGCGGATCTGCGCGAAGCGGCGCAGGGCCTGGCGGGCCCGTCGCCCGAGGCGCTCGACGAGTCAGCGGCTGCAGCCTTCGCCGACCAGGTGGAGCAGGCGCTGTACGCGTCCAAGATCGTCTCGTACACGCAGGGGTTCCACCAGATCCGGGCGGGCAGCGAGGCCTACGACTGGGACATCGACCTCGGCGCGGTGGCGGCGATCTGGCGGGCCGGGTGCATCATCCGGGCCGCGTTCCTGGACCGGATCCGGGCGGCCTACGACACCCGCCCCGACCTGCTGAGCCTGCTCTCTGACGCGCAGTTCGCCGAGGAGATCGGTGCGGCGCAGGACGACTGGCGCACGGTGGTCGCCGAGGCGGTACGGCAGGGGGTGCCGACGCCCGGGTTCGCAGCCGCGCTCTCGTACTACGACGGGCTGCGCGCGGACCGGCTGCCCGCGGCGCTCACCCAGGGGCAGCGCGACTTCTTCGGCGCGCACACCTATCGACGGACCGACCGCGAGGGCTCCTTCCACACGCTCTGGGGCGGCGACCGGTCGGAGGTCGAGGCCGGCTGATGCCAGGGGGGCCGGTGCGCGCTCCACGACCTCGGCTCGCGGACGCCTTCGAGATGGCCTCGCCCAGGTCCGGGACGGCCGGTCACCGTGCCCAGGCTGTGCCGCCGTCCACCCCGAGGGTGCGGGCGCCCCTCGCAAGGCCGGCTTCTTCGGGAGTTCCGCCGCGAGCGGAGCCGAGGAGGACGGGTTCCGGCCGGCGACCGAGTTGCGGTCGAGGACCACGTGCGGGGCCCGTGGCTCGCCCTCCTGGAAATCTGCGCCGATCTCCACCAGACGGTCCTGGAGCAGCCACTTCGCCTTGTCGGCGAAACGGGCCCGGCGCTCCTCGGCGTTGGTGAAGCCGGGCGGCCGGCACCCTGACCCTCCTGCACGCCCCGGACGACCCGCCGATCAACACGGCCTGTCTCGTACGCCGACCGGGCTCCGCTCCCCATCCCCATGTCGATCTGGTCCACGATCACCTCCTGCGCGCCGGTCGCACCTGGTAGCCGCCCTGCGTGACGGCCAGAAGCGCGGCGGAGGCCAGGGGGATCTCAGGTCCCCGCGCACGGTCGCCCGGTCAGGTGACCCGGGGTGCGGCGCTGTCGTACGTATGCGTAAGTAGCAGCGGGCCCACTTGTCGCCCCCGCACCCGCGAGCCCGCTGCCGTTCCGTACCGCTGACGATCCCTGGAGCCCCCGTATGCCCGACGCCACACCGGAACCGGTCGCGGCCCAGCCCGTCGTCGCCCCGCTGACCAGCGCCGCCCTGATCCTGGTCGCCACGATCGAGCCCGGTGGTGAGCCCGTCGTACGCGAGGTGCTGCCCGATCTCGCGGCGATCGCCCGCTCCATCGGATTCCGGTTCCCGGGCACCGGCCTCGTCTCCGTGACCGGCTTCGGTTCCAACGCCTGGGACCGGCTGTTCGCGGGGCCGCGCCCTGCGGGGCTCCACCCGTTCCAGGAGCTGCACGGTGCCCGACACCATGCCCCCGCCACTCCGGGGGACCTGCTGCTCCACATCCGGGCCGAGCGGATGGACGTGTGTTACGAGTGGGCGGCCCGGTTCCTGGACCGGCTCGGCGGCGCGGTGATGGTCGTCGACGAGACACAGGGGTTCCGCTACTTCGACCACCGGGATCTGCTCGGCTTCGTGGACGGCACCGAGAACCCGGTGGGGGCGGGTGCACGGTCGGCGGCCCTGGTCGGCGCCGAGGATCCGGAGTTCGCGGGTGGCAGTTATGTCATCGTGCAGAAGTATCTGCACGACCTCGCGTCCTGGAACACGCTGAGCACCGAGGCGCAGGAGCGGGTCATCGGCCGTACGAAGTTCGCCGACATCGAGCTCTCCGACGATGTCAAGCCCGCCGACTCGCATGTCGCCCTCAATACGATCGCCGACCCGGACGGCACGGAACGCGAGATCCTGCGGGCCAACATGCCGTTCGGCAGCTTCGAACAGGGTGAGTTCGGCACGTACTTCATCGGATACGCCGCCGACCCGGGCGTGACCGAGCAGATGCTCCGCAATATGTTCCTCGGCAATCCCACCGGCACGTACGACCGCATCCTCGACTTCTCGACGGCGGTCACCGGCACGCTCTTCTACGTCCCCAGCGCCGACTTCTTCGACGCCCCGCCGCCGTCGCCCGCAGTGACCGCGACCGAGGCCCTGCCGGAGCCGGCGTCCGCGCCGGCGGTGGCGCAGGCTCCGGTCCCGGTCCGTTCGGACGACGGTTCGCTGCACATCGGCAGCCTGCAAGAAAGCGCCCAGTGATGAACAACCTCCACCGCGAACTCGCCCCTGTCACGGATGCCGCCTGGGACCAGATCGAAGAAGAGGCCCGGCGCACCTTCAGCCGCCATCTGGCGGGCCGCCGTGTCGTCGATGTGACCGGTCCGGACGGCCCCGAGCTGGCGGCCATCGGCGACGGTCATCTGCGCGACATCGATCCCCCCACGCCGGACGTGATCGCCCGGGCCCGCACCTCGGTGCCCGTCATCGACTGGCGGGTGCCGTTCACGGTGACCCGGTCGGCCGTGGACGACGTCGAGCGCGGTTCCCACGACAGCGACTGGCAGCCCGTCAAGGACGCGGCCCGCACCTGTGCGTTCGCCGAGGACATGGCGATCATCGACGGGTACGCGTCGGCCGGCATCACCGGACTTCGGGACGGCTCCTCGCACTCCCCGCTGCCGCTGCCGGCCGACGCCCGCGACTACCCGGCCACCGTCAGTCAGGCACTCACCCGACTGCGGCTGGCCGGTGTCGACGGGCCGTACCGGCTGCTGCTCGGTGCCGACGCCTTCACCGAGGCGACCGAGACCTCCGACCACGGATATCCGGTGGCCACCCATCTGGCCCGGCTGCTCGACGACCAGATCCTCTGGGCGCCCGCCGTCGCGGGTGGTGTACTTCTGTCCACCCGTGGCGGCGACTTCGAACTGTGCCTGGGCCAGGATCTGTCGATCGGCTATCAGGACCACGACGCGACCAGCATCCGGCTCTACTTCCATCAGGCGTTCACCTTCCGGATGCTGACGCCCGAGGCCGTCGTCCCGATCATCGCCTGAGGAACTGCTACCGGTGCCCGGTCGGCCTGACGCTCCAGGTGAGGGTGTCGGTGGCCAGGGCGCGGGCGGCGGGGTCGCGAATGGCGTCCGTACGGTCCACGGCCTCGGCGGTCACCTTGTGGCTTCGACCGTCCGCGTGGACTCCGAGCGAGGCCGGGGTGACGGAGGTACGTCCCCGGGCGGCGACCTTCTCGACGCCGTCGACGTACCACCGCAGATCGGTCCGGGCGAGGCCGGTGGCGGCATCGGGCCGCCCGTACGTGTGGGGCTTGGCGCCGACGGTGGTGAGGTCCGCCGGGGTCACCGCGATACGTCGGCCGGGTCCGACGGCGGCGTCCGTGTCGACGGTGCTGCTCAGTGCGTTGCCCGCGCGGTAGAACCCGGCGATCATCGCCTCGCGTCCCGGCAGGTTGAATTCGGTGTTGCTCAGCTCGCGCATGATCGATGAGGCGGTCGGGCGGTAGATGCCGAACGGGTAGTAGGCGCTGCCCTCGTACGTGCCGACCGTGCCGCCCGCCGGGTCGCTCTGCCCCAGCCAGCGGTACCACTTGGCTTGTTTCTCGGTGAGTTGAGCGGGCGTGTAGGTGGTGGAGTTGATTCCGCCCGGCTCGCCTCCGGTCCAGGTGCCGTACGCCTGATATGTGTACTCGTCGTCGAGCAGGCCCACCGAGTGCCCGATCTCATGGGCGGCGATCAGGCTGGACGAGGCGTGGTCGGAGGAGAGCGTGGAGACTCCGTTGAAGGGGTAGCCCTCGGCCTGGAGTCCGGAGTAGCCCGCGCCGCCGTACTTGGTGGAGTTGGCGATGACGACCACGAGGTCCGCGGCCGGGGCCTTGGCGGCGTAGGCGGCCACCTTGTCGATGTCGGTGCAGATCAGCCGCTCGGTGTCCGAGCACCAGAAGTAGCTGCCGAGTGCAGTGTCCTTGACGGTGTCCGCTCCGGGGTCTCCGCTGACGCCGGACTCGTTGGAGACGGCATCGACGGTCCAGACATTGAGCAGACCCTGGTAGCTCTTGTACGGCTCCAGGGCAGTGATGTCGGCCCACTTGGCGGTTGCGTCCGCGTGGAAGTCGTCCTGCTGGCCGGCCGTGTAGCCGTCGCCGATGATCACGATGTCCAGGCGGTCGTCGGTGGGACCGGTCACGGCCTGCTTGCCCACCGTGCCGTCGAGTGCGGCCTCGGCGGCGCTCAGCGGGGCGGCGGCAGCTCTGCCCCTCCGAGTGGGGGAAGCGGCGGGGACCTCCACGGTCCTGCCCGGGCCGCCGGGGTCGGTGAAGTACTCGGCCTCGACGCGCCGACCACCATCGGTGCCCGTGGGGGTGGCTGACGCGGGGGTGGTGGCGGTTGCCGCCAGGAGGCCGACGAGAGCAAGTCCCGTCATCGATACTGCTGTTCGGCGCGAGTGGGGGCGTATGCGCATGGACAACTCCTGTGGTTTCCCGGGCACTTCCGGGGCACGACCAGCACATAACTCGCTGGTTAAGTGGACTTAATGTGATGCTTAACCTAGAAGGGTGCGGGGCCCCGAACAAGACCCAGGGTCCGAGTGGTTGAGGCTCATAACCGGGCATTTACGATGCATGGGCCGCATTTCGAGGCCGTGCGAGGCAGAAGGGGCGGCGCGATGAACGAGAAGCGCACAACGGGACGAGGCACCGGAGCCGGCTCCGGCCACGGGCCGGACGACGCGCACGGGCCGGGCCACGACGATCCCGGGGCCGTCGGCCGGCGCGTACAAAGGCTGCGCGCCGAACGCGGACTGACCCAGCGGCAGCTCGCCGAGCCCTCCTACACCCCCGCCTATATCTCCACCCTGGAGGCGGGCCGGGTCCGCCCGTCGGAAGCGGCCGTGCGCCACCTCGCGGACCGGCTCGGCGTGACGTACGAGGAACTGGCGACCGGACGCCCCGCCCATCTGGCCACCGAGCTGCGGCTGAAGCTCGTCGAGGCCCAACGGACACTGGCCACCGGCGCCGCCGAGGACGCCGCCGCCACCTACACCCGGCTGCTCGCCGAGGCCGATGGGCACGGACTCGACAGCGAACGCGCCGCAGCCCTGCTCGGGCTCGGTCAGTGCGCACTGGAGACGGGCGATCTGCCCGTGGCCCGCGGCCGCTTCGAGGCCGCGGAGAGGCTTCTCGCCGACGCACCGCTCCCCCGGCGCGCCCCGGCCGTCCGCGGCCGGGCGGTCGCCCACCTGCTGGCAGGTGAACTCCGGTACGCCTGCTACCTGCTGGAAAGTGCCATCGACGAGCTCAACGCCTCCGGCCTGCAGGACCCCGGCGCACTCCTGCTGCTGTACACGGCCGTGATCGCACCGTACATGGACATGGGCGCCCATGCCCGCGCCGCACAGGCGGGTGAGCTGGCACTGACTCTCGCACCGCAGGTGTCCGATCCGGAGCTGGTCGCCGGACTGCACCGGAGCGTCGCGCGCACGCTCATCGCGGCGGGCCGCACCACGGAAGCGGACGCCTCCCTCGCCAAGGCGTCCGAGATCTACCAACAGCTCCAGATCCGTACGGAGTTGGCGCACTGCCACTGGATGCGCGGCTATGTCCATGCACAGGACGGCAACCTGTCCGACGCCGAGACCGAGTTGCGCGCCGCCCGCGACATGCTGGCGTCGAAACGGGCCCCCCTGTACACGGCGCAGGTCGAGGTGGAGCTGGCGGATGTACTGCGCCGGCGCGGCAAGGCGTCCCAGGCCCAGGAGTTGCTGCGTCGTCTCCTGGGTGAACTGCACCCCGACCGGGGATCGGTCCATGCCGGCGGCGCGCACCGGCTTCTCGGCCTCATCCACGAGGAGCAGGGCGACCTCGATTCCGCCGAGGAGCATTACGTCACCGCGCTGGCCCTGCTGGAGCGGGCGGGCGCCGCAGGTGATCTCGCGGACATCTGCCGGCTCCTGGGCGATCTGCTACGACGCCTGGGCCGGACCGAGGCGGCGATGGACGCGTACCGGACCGGACTCGGGCACCGGGCCTCTCCCGGCAGCACCACGCTGGGACCGGCGCCGGTGCGGCCGCCCACCGCCTGAGTTCCGTCCGGTCGAGTCAGACCACCTGCCCGCCACACCCCTCCCTGGGTGAGGAACGCCTCGACGGTCCGGGTGAATCGGCGTGGGTCGTCGAGCCAGGGGGGGTAATGACCCGCGTCCGGCTGGACGGCCAGTTCGGCCCGGGGGAACAACTCCGCGATGTCGGCGGCGATACGAGGAAGCGGGCCGCCGTCCAATCCGCCCGCAAGGACGAGGACCGGCGTGTCCCACGCGGTCAGGGCGGCGCGGGCCGCCTCGGGGTGGAAAGCGCCGCCGGACGCGTAGATGTCCGCGGCCTCCTCGTTGGTCTGTTCCACCTCGGATGCGGCATGTTCCTCGGCACCCGCGTTCCTACGGCCGTAGAAGAAGGGGGCTCCGGCGTCGAAGTCGGCGTCGGTGGCGACGCCGGTCCAGACTCTTTCGTAGGTGTCGTGCGCGGCCGCCATGGCAAGGAGCTCGCTTCCCACGCAATCACCATTCCCGCGTGGGCAATTCAGCAGCCGCGTAAATACTGGCCAAGTACATAGTAGCCATGTACTTTATCTGTTCATGAGCAACGCACCCCAGGGACCGACCCCCGGCTTCCTGGTCTGGCGCCTGTCGATGAAGTGGCGGGTGGCCGTGGACCGGGCGATCGGGCCGCTCGGCCTGACACATGCGCAGTACTCACTGCTCGGATCCCTGCTGGGGATGCAGCGGTCGGGGCTGCGGCCCAGCCAGCGCCGGCTCGCGGACCACACCGGGCTCGAACCCCTCTACGTGTCGAAGCTGGCCCGCACCCTGGAGACCACCGGCCTCATCGAGCGCACCACCGATCCCGGCGACACCCGGGCCGTCCAGCTCTCGCTGACCGATGAGGGGCGCGCGGTCACGCTCCGCGCGGTCGATGTCGTACGAGAGCTCCTCGATCAGCAACTGGCCCCGCTGGGCGGCCTGGACGGCGCGGACACCGAGGCATTCACCCGCACGTTGACAGCACTTCTCGACGCACCGGTTCCCGCGATTCCGAGTTCATCGACCAAATCGACCAAGGAGTAGCCATGTCTGTCACACCGACCGTCAACGGCCAGGTCATCGGCCAGGCCCACTACGCCACCCGGGCCGTGCTCGAGCGGCTGCTGGCGACCACCGGCACCACGTTCCATCAGTCGGTGGCACTGAACGTCATCGCGGACAGCGGCGAGGCGATCGAGCGCGGCCGGCTCGTCGACCGTATGACCGGCACGCTGAAGATCGACGCAGAGGTCGCCGAAGCGACGGTGGCCGAGCTGTCCGCCGCGGGGCTGCTGGAGGAGGTCCCGGGCAGCACACCCCGCGTCGGCCTCACGCCCGCAGGTCGTGACCGCCGGCAGGCGCACCGGGCCGGCATCGCGGACATCACGGCCCGGCTGTACGCGGATCTGCCGGCCGAGGACCTGGCAACGGCAGGCCGCGTACTCACCGAGGTCACCGCGCGGGCGAACGCCGTCCTGGCCGGGGCCTGAGGCGTACCCGCCCGGGGGAACAGAGCCCGCGAAGCGCACCGGGCAGCGGCCATCCGGCCGACTCATCCGGCCGACCGGGGTGACGGCTCCGGCGCCGGCGGCGGCTCGGGTGTGGGCGGCTGCGGAATCGGATCCGGTGACGGGCCGGGCGGGACGGGGCCCGGCGGCGGGGGCGGCGGCTCCGGCAGCGGCGCCGGAGGCCCCGGCATCGGTCCCGGGGTGGGCGCCGGTGGCACGGGGTCGGGGTAGGGATTGGTCATCGGGGGCCTCCGAGTGGTTCGGGGTGGATCTCCTTCCACCGTCCCTCGGAGCGGCTGCACGCGCCTGGTGAGTCCATACGTACAGGTTCCGAATGATCCGCGCAGGTCCGGAACCCGAACGGCAGGTCAGCGCACGGCGGCGGCCGCGGCGGCGAGGCCCGGCCGGGGGCTGGAGAGCACCGGGATCCGGGTGGCCGTACGGGTGACCGCATCGGCCATGGACGCCTGCGCCAGAACGATCACATCGGCGTCCGTCACCGCATCGACCGCGGCCGCGACCAGGTCCAGACAGCCGTCACGGTCACCGGCTTCGAAGCACGCCCAGGCGCCGTCGACCATCACGGCACGGACCTCGACGGGCCGGTCCCCCGCCTCTTCGGCGAGCAGCGCGAGGGTCGGCCCCAGGGTCGCGGACTGGGTCGCTAGCACCACCACGCGTTCCCGTTCCGCAGCAGCGGCCGCCATCGGGCGGTCGACACGCAGCACGGGAACGCCGAGCGTCGCCGCGGCCGACTCCGCGACCCCGCCGATCGTCGAACAGGTACAGAGCACTGCGGAGGCACCCTCGGCGACGGCGCCCGCGAGCAGCGCCCTGATCGTGCCCGACACTGCCTCCGGGCCCGATTCCCTCGCCCGGGTGAGCAGGTCCTCGTACACGAGATGACGCAGGCCGAGTCCAGGATGATCCGTGTCCCGGAGCGCGTCGAAGACCGGCACATGGACCGGGGAGGTGTGCAACAGGGCGAGCGTCATCGGCCGAACGGTACACCTCCCGGCCGATGGGATCACTACAGTTCGGGGTGGGACTTCAGCTGGACCTTCGCCTGCTCCACCAGTTCGGCCGGGGCTTCGGGAGCCTGGCCGGGGTGGCGCTGCACCCACTTCGCGGCGTACGGGCAGAGCGGGACGACGGGGACACCCTCAAGGCCCGCCATGGCGTACAGCTCCTGGACGAGGGCGCCGGCGATGCCCTTGCCCTGGTGGCCGGGTTCGACGACGGTGTGCACGACCACGAACGCGGCGGGGTCGCCGTCCATCACGAAGTACGCGATGACTCCAACGGCCTTGCCGTTCTCGTACGCGAGCAGGTTGCCGCTCACGCGGTCGTCGCGGATGTCGAGCTCGATCCGGTCGGTCTGTTCTGCCATGACGGGTGCCCCCTCGATGGTCGAGCCGGGTCAGCGCGCCGCGGGGACGGCGTGCGGGCTCCGTTCGGTGGCGGTGCCGGGTACGGGCTCGGAGGCATCGGCACCGAGCGCGACAATACGGTTGCCGGCGTCGACGTGCACGATGCGCGGGGTCAGTCCACGGGCCTCGGCGTCGTCGACCTGGGCGTAGCTGATCAGGATGACCAGGTCACCGGGGTGGACGAGGTGGGCGGCGGCACCGTTGATACCGATGACACCGGAGCCGCGTTCGCCCTCGATGACGTACGTCTCCAGGCGGGCGCCGTTGTCGATGTCGACGATGTGCACCAGCTCGCCGGGCAGCAGATCCGCGGCTTCCATCAGCTCGGCATCGACGGTGACGGAGCCGACGTAGTGCAGGTCGGCCTGGGTCACGGTGGCCCGGTGGATCTTGGACTTGAGCATGGTGCGCAGCATTCTGTGCTCCTACAGGTCGGCTCCCTGCCTGCTTACTGCAGGTCAAAGGCGTTTTTCACTGTACAACGGCACGCCTTGCGTAGAGGAGGTCGACCATTTTCGCGGTACTGAAGCTGACCAATGACTGACTTGTCTGACGGCACGCCAGTTCAGATTGACGGGGGTCATTGATCTGTTCTCACGGATCCGCTCCCACGGCATCGCAGGCGTGGGTCCTGATCGAGCAGCACGGTGACGGACTCGAGGTGTGATCGGTCTGGATGACATGAGGTCGCCGGTAACTCCTCCGGTAACGGTGGTGCTGAGCAAAGGATCACCCTCACCACGGGGAGATCCCCGTCACGTCGCCAGCGTTCGGAGCATCCATTGCCGGTGCTCAGAAGTCCCTTGTGAAACCCGTTGTCAGGAGTACCCGTTGTACGGCGCGAGCCACCCTGCGGCGTGGCGGTCGCCGCGAGTGAAGACGGCGCCTCCTCGTCGGCCTCTTGAAGAGTCATCGAGATTGCCCGGCGGGTAGTCGACTATGGCGGGGGTGCCGTCGGAGACGTACCGGATCGTCGTCGCGCCGTCCCAGAGGCAGATCACCGCGCCGTGCGGGGCTTCCACACGCAATGATCCGGAGTGCCGGGTGAGGGCGGTTCCGGTGGCCCGCTGCTTGAGCAGCGCCTGGTATCGCGCCGGTGTGATCGCACTGTCGCGCGGCGGGGTGGTCCCCGTCCAGTCGGGGGCACCGATACCGCGATCTCGCGCCGCGCGCCACATGCGCGGTACGAGACGCGGTGCCAGCCGCGGTGTAGCCATCCGGCCGCACATCCACAGCAGCCGGCCGGCGCCCCGATCGGGGCCGAGGGCGCGCCAGCGAATGCGTTCGGCGAGGTCGGCGGCCACGACGGCCGCCCAGGGGTGAACGGTGCCCAGCTCTCCCTGGGCACCCAGCCAGGCCAGATAGCGCTGGGCCTCGTCGAGGACGGCCGTCAGGCTCTCGGCCGGGATGCCGAGCACGTACCCGGCGCGCGCGGCGAACGCCTGGGGGCTGGTGGCGACCAGCAGCAGCACCGCGTGGGCCAGGTCTCCCGGCAGCAGTCCCTCGTCCTTGTCCGGTGGTTCCTGATCAATCTCCAGCTGCTCCGTCCGGCCCTGGTGGCGCAGCACCCTGCGCAGGGTGGCACGGGCGCGGTCGCTGAACGCGGCCTCCGCCAGTTCCGGCAGCCGGGTGGCCAGCAGCCTCGTCAGTGCCTGTTCGGCGTGGTCGGGGTCCTCCGGTACGGGCAGGTTGCGTACCGCTTCGGACAGCTCGTGCGCCAGGACGGCGTCCACCATGAAGCGGCTGGTCAGCGTACCCAGTTCGGTCGGTTCCAGGAAAGTGTCGCCCCCGGGTCCGGCATGCTGGCGCAGGAAGCCGGCCTCCTCCAGATAGTCCACGGCGTCATGGAGCGGCTCGACACTGTCGTGCCCCTGATGGAAGGCGAATGTGTCGGTCCACCAGTCCTCGGCGTCCTCCAGCGAGGTCACGCGTCCCTGCACCAGTTCGGCTAGCAGGTGGTCGGGCAGCCGGTCACCGATACGCGAACGCACGGTGTAGCCGACGGTCAGCCGAGCCTGCCACACGGGGCGCTCCGTCTCGTCCGCCAGCAGATAGGCCCAGCCCTCCCGCTCCCCCGCGCCGACTCGTCCGGCGCGGCCGAACATCTGCTGCACCATGGACACCTCGATCCGATTCTGGCCAAGGCGGCCGTCGCGCACGACGACGGCGCGGGCGGGGAGGTTCACCCCGGCTGCCACAGTGGAGGTCGCGACCAGGACGTCGGTCTCACGGGCCCGGAACGCCTTCTCGGCCTCGTGCTTGTACGGCCAGTCGCGGTAGTGCAGTCCGACGCCGGCGCTGCCGCACAGCCGCTCAACGAGTTCTGTGTCGTCCGCGTCGACGCCGCGTGTCGGGGCCCCGCGGTCCGCGGCGATGGCAAGTGCCGTCGCACGCACTCCGCGCTTGCTGCTGCAGAAGACGAGCACGCTGCCATCCTCGTCGGTCACGGTCCGGACCAGCCGCACGGCGGCGGAGGTCCGAGCAGCGGTGGACCGCATGGAGCGTGCGGCGGGCAGCAGGGGGATCTGCCAGGTCAGCCGGGTCGGCCGCCATGACGTACGGATCAGCCGGGCCCCCAGCCAGTCGGCGACCTCGCCGGCGTTGGCCACGGTCGCCGACAGTCCGACGATGCGGGTCCGGGCACTGTCCTCGCGTACCCGCGTGAGCACCGCTTCGAGCACGGCTCCCCGCACCGGATCACCGAGCAGGTGGATCTCGTCGACGACCAGACAGCCGACCTCGGCAAGGACGCCGCCCAGCGACCCGTTTCGGCAGATCGCCTCGAACTTCTCGGTGGTGGCGACCCAGATGTCGGCCTCGCGGACGAGTTCGGTGTCGGTGGCGTACTCGCCCGTGAGCCGGACGACCCCGATGCCGTGCCGCCGCCAGTTCTCCAGTTCGCGGTCGAGTTCGTCGGTGAGCGACCGCTGGGGGACGAGCCAGGCCGCCTTGCGGCCCTGCGTATGGGCCCGCAGCGCGGCCACCATGCCGATGGGTGTCTTGCCCGCGCCGGTCGGGGCGACGACCATCACATGGCCGTCGTCCTCCAGCAGGGCGGGAACGGCGTCGGCCTGGGCCGGGTTGAAGGTGGGGTGCGGCAACAGCCGGGTCCAGTCCTCGGGGACCAGATCGGCGACCGGTACGTACGAGGCCTCGTCGGCGTCCGGCAGGTCCGCCAGGGCGTCCCACTGGGCCTCGAACGCGTCCCGGGCGGCGTGCGCCCCGGGTCCCGCGACGGGCGTGGGCGGCATGGGGGAACCCAGGCCCGCAAATGCGCGGGCTGGGTGGGCCACCAGATGCGTGGGACTGCCGAACTCGCCCACCGTGCCGACCTGTTCGTCCTCCACCCAGTGCCGGACGCTGCGGAACGCAATGCCCCGCTCGGCCAGGTGGGCGCGCAGGTCGTCAAAGGCGGGGCCCTCGGGCAGGATGATTCGGATGTCATCGGCCGCCGTCACCGCCCCCTCGGGCGGCCGCCAGGCAGGGTCGGTGACCTTGCACCAGAACAGGTGGCGCTTCTCCGGCTCGGTCGGCATCGGCAGATCCGTCGGCCAGGCAGGGGCGGGAGAAGCCGCGACAACGGTGACGGTGACGCCCGGCCCGGTAGGGCAAGGGCCGAGGAACCGTTCGAATCTTCGTGCCCCTTCGGACACCCATGCCGAGTTCGTCCGTGCTGTCACCCTGACACGCGACCCCGTCGGCCCCACCGCGCCCGTCCGGCGAGACGCCCGCGCCGGGGGCACGGCACCGGACTCGTTCGCCTCGCCGGGCTCCACCACGTCCGACTTCGCCGTACCGGGCCGCGCGCACAGCTTTTCGTAGGTCTTTACGCCCAGGTCAGCGAGGGTGTACGCCGCCGGGCAGACCGGGCAGACGACGGCCACGTAGCGGTAGACCTTCCCCGCCGACTCGTACGGTCTGCGCAGCGAGTGCATCCGGCCGTCGCACTCGGGGCAGAGGCGTGCTACCTCCTCCTCGTAGGTCCAACCGGGTTCGGTGAAACGGGCGATGAGACCGTCGGTGGGCAGGAGGACGCCCCAGCGCTCCCGTACGACCTCCACGACCGACCGCGGCCAGCGCGGTCAGGGCCGCGCCGCCGGCGGCGACGGCCAGGGCTGGGTCCGTGCGCAGCAGGGTTTCCAGGTACCGGGCGGCGTGCGGCCAGCGGTGCGGTGCCGCCGTGGAGGCCAGGAAGGTCAGGGCACGGGCCAGATGAGCAGGCGGCGAGCCGTCCGGGTCGCGGGCGACGAGCGTGCCGATGAAATCTGGCGCCCAGGGAGCCGTGGGGTAGCCGGTCGTATCGTGGCCGGGGAGGGCCAGGGCGAGGAAGTCCTCGGCGAGCCGGTCGGGGTAGAGGGGTTCGAGGACCGCGCCGGGCTCCTCGGGCGGATAGCAAGTGGCGTGATCGGCCAGGAGCCGCGCGGGGCGCTCCATGCCGAGGCCACCGAGCAGGGCCGTGCCGTCGTGGTGCGTGGTCGCGCCGATGAGCGCGGCGGTGAAGACCACCTGGCTCATGGCGCCGGGCGGGGTCTCGTACTCCAGGCCCTCCAGGCGGAGTTCGTGGAGCCGGGTCCAATGCCTGCGTTCGCGGTCGAGCAGATATGCGGACAGGCCCGCCATGTCCTTCGGCGGGCTGCCGCCGCGGACGTGGGCGTCGACGGCCACCAGCGCGGCCATGTGCAGCGCCAGAACCAGGCCGAAGTCCGGCCGGTCCAGATAGCCGGGTACGGCGATGACGTTCGGGTCGGCGAGACCGTAGTGGGCGGCGAAGCAGTTGCGGGCGACGGTGAACATGGCTCGGCGGGCGTCGAGTCCACCACGGCGCTCATCGAGCGGTCGCAGTGCGAGGGCGCCCGTCTCCGTCCCGGTGTCCTCCAGCGCGGAGCGCACGGCGGGCCAGGGGGCGATGGACCGGGCCAGCAACAGCAGTCGGGTCGGCAGGGGCCCGTCCAGCAGCTTGTTACTGAACAGCCAGGTCAGATGGGAGAGGGGCCAGCGGTCGGCGTAGTCGACGACCAGGAGGAGCCCCGCAGCGCCATCGAGCCGCAGGTCCTGGCTTCCCGGGTGCGGGTGGATCGTGCCGGCGCCGTGGGTGGCCGAGACGACCTTCCAGCCCCTTGACGCGCTGTCGGCCGCAAACTGCGCAGCCAACCGGGTCTTGCCCTGGCCGCCGGCTCCGTGCAGCCAGAGGGCGGCGCGTGGACCGTCACCGTCCCGCCATGCGGCCAGCTCCGCCCGCTCATCGGCCCGACCGGTGAAATCCACGACCTGGAAGCGGGCGTTGAGGAGCCGACTGGGCTGGGAGGCGGGTCCGGCCGTGTCCCTCTCCCCGAGTGAGAGGGCGGGGGCCAGGCCCGGAGCAGGTCGATACCGGGAGAGCAGGTAGACCGGGCCTCGGTCGGGGAAGACGTGCAGGTCGGCGCCGATGACGCCGTAGCCGAACCCGCCGTCGACGCGGACCGTCTGCCTTGGCCCGGCTCCGGGCCGACTCACTGGGCGGCTCCGGCGCCTCCCGCCTGTCCAGGAGGCGCCGGGTGCACGATGACATTGCCGCCCAGAGCCGCGAAAACCTGTCCGTTGTCCTTGGCCACGTTGTTCTGCACCTGGGGCTGCCGCGTCTCGGGCAACCGCTTCTTGATCTCCTCGGTCAGCTCACGCAGTTCGTCCGCGGCGTCCGGGTACTCGCCCAGGAGCGACTCCAGTTCCAGCATCCACACGGGGAGCAGGCTCTGACGTACCCGCTCGGCGTCGTCGGCCCTCGCGACGAGGGCCTCGTTGTTGTCGAGCTGGGCCTCGATGGCGGTCTGTTGGTCCTGTCCGCGGCGGCGGAACAGCCGTGCGACTCCGCCGCGCGCGACCGTCCACGAGTCGGTGGCCATGGCCGCGACGACCGTGGTTCCCCCGACCAGAATAAGTTCCTCCAGCATCTTGTCCCTCTCCCCGTGACCCAACGACGTTGCCCTGCACGGACATTGTCCCCTCCTTTTGATCCAATTCCGCACCGGGCAGCCTCGTTTCCTCTCCTGCGCCGCCATGACGGGGGCCTCGGTCTCCGTCGCCTCAGGCCTGGTGGTCAGGACACCGGGCGGTCGCCGACAGGTCGGTCGGTGGTCAGACCGTGACGGCCCGGGGACCGAGCCACCAGTCGGAGCCCGGTAGGGGCCCGGACGGGCCGGTCGCCGATCCCACGCAGTGTGGATCGGCCTGGGTTGACGATGGCCCGGTGGATCTTGAGTGCCGTATTCGGCTTCATCGCGCTGCTTACCGAGCGGCCACATCATGCCTCTGACCAGCGCAGATGGCGAAGCACTAGTAGGGCTTTGTTAGGTACCCCGATTGATCATCTCCAGATAGGTTGTGATGTTCTTTCAGGTGTGACACCCGAGGAGATGGATACGGTCCGCACACGCTTGGACGCGTTCGCGGCGGAGATGCTCGGTTCTCTGGCCCGGCGGGATCAGCGAGCCAAGGGCGAGCTGTACCTGCGCGGGCTGATGCTGGACGGCAAGCGCAAGTCGATGCAGCCGATGGCCGAGCGCCTGGGCGTGGACCACCAGCAGCTCCAGCAGTTCGTGGCCTCCTCGACCTGGGACTGGGCCAAGGTCCGTGAGCGGATGGCTCGTTGGGCTGCCGCTCACATCTCGCCGGAGGCGTACGCGATCGACGATGTGGGCTTTCCCAAGGACGGCTACGACTCACCGGGTGTGGCGCGGATGTACTGCGGCGCGCTGGGAAAGCGCGGCAACTGCCAGATCGGCGTCAGCGTCAATCTGGTCAGCGACCACGCTTCCTCGGCGGTCAACTGGCGCCTGTTCCTGCCCGAGAGCTGGGACGACACGAAGAACACCGGCGATGCGCTGCTGACCGGGGCAATCCAGCGCCGACGCGCCAAGGCGGCCATCCCCGACAGCGAGCGGCACAAGGAGAAGTGGCGCCTGGCCCTGGACATGCTCGACGAGGTCCGCGAGGGCTGGGAACTTCCTGACCTGCCGGTGGTCGCCGACGCCGGATACGGCGACGCGACCGGCTTCCGCGAGGGCCTGACCGAGCGCGACCTGACCTACGCCGTCGCGGTTAAGGGCACCACCACCGCCTACCCGGGCGACGCCGTCCCCGACCGTCCGCGCTACAGCGGCCAGGGCCGCCCGCCCGGACCGGCCTACCCCGTCCAGCACAGCACTCTGCGCCAACTCGCCCTGAACACAGGGCGATCGTCGGCACGAACCGTGACCTGGCGCCAGGGCAGCAAGACCACGAAGCACAACCCCCGCGCCGAGATGCGCTCGCGGTTCCTGGCGCTGCGGGTCCGACCCGCAAACCGAACGATCCGCCGAGCCGCCGACGGCTCCCTGCCCGAGTGCTGGCTGCTGGCCGAATGGCCGCCCGGCACCGCCGAGCCCACCGACTACTGGCTCTCCACCCTGCCTGCCGACACCCCGCTGCGCGAACTGGTCCGCATCGCCAAGATCCGCTGGCGCGTTGAACACGACTACCGCGAGCTCAAGGACGGTCTGGGCCTGGACCACTTCGAGGGCCGCAACTTCCCCGGCTGGCACCGCCACGTCACCCTCGCCTCCCTCGCCCAGGCGTTCTGCACCATGCTCAGGCTCGACCCAAAAGCGCCTGCGCCGGCCTGACCCTCTACGCGGTCCTCCGCGCGCTTCAGGCCCTCCTGGCCACCTGGACCGGCGCCTGCTCGATATGCGGCCAATCCGCACCGACACCAGAACCACACCACAGGACCTAACAAAGCCCTACTAGGGGCGTGTATCGAAAGTGCCTGGTGAGGATGACGGAGAGCCCATTTGTGATCCAGAATGATTGGATGGTCACGCTTGAGACTCCCCGTTTGATCCTGCGTCGCTGGCGCGAGGAAGACGTTGCGCCCATGGCTGCCGTCAATGCCGACCCCGAGGTCATGCGGTGGATCCGTGACGGCAGCGTCCGTGACGAACAGCAGACTCGCGGCGGGGTCCAGGCATGGGAGAGCGAGTGGGAGTCACAGGGCTTCGGCCTGTTCGCCGTGGAGATCCGGTCCACTGGCGAGCTGGCCGGGTTCACCGGCCTTTCGGTGCCCGACTTCTTGCCGGAGGTACTGCCGGCGGTTGAGGTCGGCTGGCGGCTGGGACGTTCCCACTGGGGGCAGGGCTTGGCCACCGAGGCCGCTGCGGCCGCTGTACGGTTCGGGTTCGAAGAGCGAGGGCTGGAGCGGATCGTCAGCATCACTCAAGTGGGCAACGACGCCTCCGAACGGATCATGACCAAACTGGGGATGCATCCGGTCCGTGAGACCGTCAATCCCACCTGCGGTCGGCGAGTACGGGTGTTCGAGTTGTCGTCGGACCAGTACGTCACAACCACTCGTTGATGGCGGCAACGAGGACGGTAGCCTCGTAGCGGACCGCGAGTTTGTCGTACCTCGTGGCCACGGCTCGATGTCTCTTGAGGCGATTGATGCCGCACTCGACCGCGTGCCGGGCCTTGTAGTCCTCTGGGTCGAACTTCCCTACGTTCTTCCCCGGGACAGGGCGAGCCCTTCGTATGGTTGGCCCACCCAGGGGCATCGGGTGTGGCCTTCAAGCTTCTGCCGCTTGTGGCTTCCATCGGTTGGCCGCCCGACGCCCCACGACGGGGTCTGCCAGATCAGCGGTAACAAGGTCGACTGACTGGCAGGCTCGCGGGAGTATCCGCTTGTTGGTACCCGACGGTGAGGAGCCCGGTGATCACTCAAGGAGTAAAGGTCACGGCGCGGTGCGACGACTGCGGTGGCGTGCTGATACTCGACGTTGGCCAGTACATCGACCATGGGCAGTTGTGGTGGGGCACCGAAGGTGCATGTACTGCCTGCCCCAACGGGTGGTGCGAGCAGGACACAGGCGGAGCGACTCCTGAAGAGATCAGGAATGCCCTACTGGCAGAGCATGGGCCCGCACGGCTTCGCCTCGCGGACGACGAGTCGAGCCTCGTCCCCGTCTTGCGAGTCCTGCGCGAAATGCTCTGCCTGTCCCTGGGCCAGGCACGGGTGATGGCCAGCACGCTCCAAGAGACTGGCCTGGTTGGCACGCTGGTCGAGATGGAGTTCATTGCCAACGGGCTGCAACGCCGATCAGTCGCTACAAAGATCGAGAGGTGCGAGACATCGGCCGACTGAACCCCCACGCGCCCAACCAGAACGGCTTGACAAACGGCATTAGGAATCGGTGGCCGGCTACCGCTGGACCCACGCTTCTTGCGGTTGCGGACCTGGTCGGCCTTGTCCGGAATGGTGCAGCGGATACCGCGACGCCGCAGGTAGGCGCGGTTCTTGCGGGACGTGTACGCCTTGTCCGCCCGCACCCGTCGCGGGCGCACGCGGGGCCTGCCGCACCCCGGTCGGGGCACCCGGATGCGGCCCAGCACGACCTCGAACTGCGGAGAATCCCCGCGCTGCCCGGCCGTGATCACGATGGACATGGGCTTCTGCCTCTGTTCGACGGCCAGGTGCAGCTTGGTGGTAAGACCGCCGCGGGAGCGTCCTAGCCCGTGGGCGGCCAGTTGGCGGGCCGAGCTGGAGCGGCAGACTGCCGGGAAGCCGACTGCGGTGACCGAGGAGCACAGTGGTCTGCTGCGGGAGGCGGCCCGGGTGTCGTCGGCGACGGTGCTGTGTCATCGGGATGCGTGGGAGTTCATCACGGCTCATGCCGGGCGGCAGCCGCACTTCCTGGTGCCTGCTCAGGTTCTCGACAAGGGCGAGGAGCGTATCCGTGCGGCACTGTCCGGGCGGTCGCTGATCGCTTTGCTGATCGCGTTGCACTCGGTCCGGGAGACCGCGGTCGGGGGGACGGCGACCAGGAGTTTGCCACCGCGCTCTACGAGCGGGTCCAGGAGAGCTTGTCCGGGCTCGCTGCGGCGGGCCGGCCGGTCACCATCACGCTGGACGACCGCGTCGCACCCGATGACAGCACGCCGTCCGGTTCCCCGGATGCCCCGGCTGAGGGCCCGGCCGGTGTTTCGGATGCGCCGCAGGACGATTCCGGCCACGGAATCGGTGAACGGGCTGACGGTGAGGACAAGAAGGAGTAGCCGCAGGCCGGACCCGCGCCTGGGGACGACAGCAGCGTGAAGGCCCGCACGGATGAGTGATCCGTACGGGCCTTCACGCTGGCTCCCTGGGTGGTCATGACGCCCTGGAGAGCCAGGGCGCGGGCGCCGATGCGGGGGCTCCCCGACGCTTGTAGGCGAGGGCGGCTCGAATGCTGTCCTCCAACGACCCGGCGGCCGGCTCGGTACGGCGGTCCTGGGCCTGAAGGATTTCGGACTGGGCCGCCGCCTCCGTGAAGGCGATCTCGGGTTCGCGGTGGTGGCGGAGGGCTTCGGTTTGGCGGTCCGCAGCTTCGCGGATGAGGGGTGCGAGGCCGGTTTCATGGTTGTCGCCCTGTACGGGTGACATGCGCAGTCCGGGCAGAGTGTGCTTGGTCTACGGTTGGTCGGCCTCGCTCTCGGTGTCCTTGGGCGTAGTGGAGAGGGTGAGGGAGAGCAGAGCGGTGGCGGTGAAGTCATCGGCGGGTTCGACGGTCTGCCAAGCGCCCACGTGGTCCATGTAGCCGCTGCCGTGACCGTCGAAGGGGGCGAAGGGATTGCCCTGAGTGGTCGGGCATTTTCGCATGGTCGGGAAGGAGTTGAGGTCCTTGAGCTTGGCTGCCGCATTGGGGCCGTTGACGACGCCACCGGCGAGGATGTCGCCTTCGCCGGTGAGGCTGCCGGCGAGGTTGGCTGCCTGGTGCTCGGGGCAGTGTGGGAAGGTGGTCCCCGCCCCGATGACGAAGGAAGATCCCCAGGCGTTGGCGCCTAGCGTCCAGTTGCGCTGCCGGGTGGCGAAGGCGTCATAACGGGAGTCGCCGGTGACGCGGTGATAGAGCTGGGCGGTGGCGGACAGGCCAAATGAGTGGGGTACGGAGTCGTAGTCGGTATAGACGGCGCCGGCGCGGAAGGGATCGCGGTGTGCGCGGATGCTGCCGTCGTTGAGCTGTCGCTTGAGGTCGGCGACAAGTTCGTCGCGGCTCACCTCAGTACTGGACGTGCCCGATCCAAGTAGCTTGGCGAGGTCTGCGTGCGCGAGCGCGCTGACGTCACCCAGGCCCAGAGTGCCGAGGTAGTCCGAGCCGAGGTACTCCTTGGCCCAGTGGCCGGCCTGCTGGATCCATTGGTCCGCTCGGCTGTCGTCCAGGGCTTGTCCGGCCAGGGCCAGCTCGGTTGCCCCGAATTCCATGTCGTCCTGCCAGGACTCTTCTGGGTAGAAACCGTGGGGGAAGGCGGTGACCAGTTCGCCATGGGGGGTGGTGTCGGCGAGTGCGTAGATGTGCGACGCCTTTTCCAACTCCTCGCGGGCGCGGTCCGGATGGTCGGCGGCGTCCAATTGTGCGGCCAGGGCGAAGGCTACGGCGACCCGCCCGGCAAGGTTGGGGCTGATCGGCTCGCCGGGTGGAGCCGCGCGGAAGACGGGGCGGTGCTTGATCGTGTAGTCCGGGTCACCGGGTTCCACCTGGAGTGCATCATCGGCCTCGGGCAGCCGCCATACGTCGTGGTCGGAGCGGATCTTGCCGCTGCCGTCCTCGGTGTCGCCCTTGCCCAGCCCGACCTGGACGTAGAGGGTGCGGGAGCTGTCGTCCCACATCTTGTCGAGCCAGTCCAGCCCATGGCGGGCCTCGGCTGCCAGCTTTTCCCCGCCCGCCGAGGTAGTGCGCTGGGCCAGCAGCAGGCTCGCGGTGGAGTAGGACGCGGTGTGCGTGAACTTGAGGAAGTCACCAGCGTCGGACCAGCCACCGGAGACGTCGACCGGACCGCCGACGGGCTTGAGCGGAGCGAGCAGTTGCTTCTCTTCGCTGTCGTAGGCAGGGGTGTCGTACACCGTTGCCTCACGGTCTGCCAGGTGCGAGGGCTTGCGCTTCAACACTGTGGAGTCGACATCGGCTCCGTCGCGCTGCGCCTGAAAGAAGCGGACATTGTCCTGGATCAGCTTGCCGAACAGTTCGTCGGCGGGCGCCACACGAAACGGCGGCGAGGTCGCGGTATCCGGGCCGGACACTTCGACCCGGTAGGTGCCGGGCGTGGTCAGGCGGGACAGGTCCAGGGTGTGAACGGAGTGATAGGTGTTGTTCCATCCTCCGGTCGAGGGACCAGTCCTTCCGGTCAGGACTTCCTTGCCGGAAGCGTCCCGCACTCGGAAGGAAGTGCTGGACACGGAAGCGGAGGTCATCAGGTAGGCATGCTTGGCCTCGCCGGGTGTGTAGCCGACCTGGTCGACGCGCACGACCGCGCCGGGCGATCCGGCTGCGGGTGTGGCTCCTTGCGAAGACTGAACGCAGTAGACGGCGAGGACGGCCGTGGCGACACCGGCAGCGGTGATGCCGACCGTGCGAGTACGTATCTTTGGCATGTCCGCACAGTGGCACCGTGTTCATGAGGAGATCATGAGGCGACCGCACGCACGCAGGCGGATCCCACAGGCCCTGAGGCGGACACTACGAGGCCGAGTCGGTCAGCGGTCTCAGCGTTCGGTGTTGCTCTCCTTGGCAGGCAGAGAGCTGCTCGTTCATGGCGGCAGCTGGTGCAGAGCGCAACCGGCTGATCTCGAAGTGTGAGCCCGAAGGTCTGGTACGAGCGATCACAGTTATCTCGACCGCCCCGACACCCGTAGCAGTTGCACTACGCTCACCGACGATGCGCATACTGGTCCTGGAGGACGACCCCGAACTCGGCCCGGCGATCGCGGCGGGACTGCGTGAGGCCGGCTTCGCTGTCGACTTCGCCGTCGATCTCGCCGACGCCGACTTCAAGCTCGCCGTCAACAGCTACGACTGCCTCGTCGCGGACCGTATGCTGCCTGACGGTGACGCCCTGACCCTGCTCGCTGCCCAACGCAAGGCCGGTTCCATGCTGCCGGTGTTGCTGCTGACCGCCCTGGACGCAGTCAGCGACCGAGTGGCCGGGTTCGAGCATGGCGCCGACGACTACCTCGTCAAACCTTTCGCCTCCGCCGAACTCACCGCACGGGTGCGCAGCCTGTGCCGCCGCGGTCAGCCTGCCCGACTGCCCGTGTTGCGGGTCGGCGACGTGGAGCTGGATGTGCCGCGTCGCCGGGTCCTCAGGGCCGGCGTCCTGCTGACCCTGACCGCGAAGGAGTTCGCGGTCCTGGAAGTCCTGCTGCTGCGCGCCGGCGAGGTGGTCACGCGCGCTGAGCTCATCGAACGCTGCTGGGACGAGATGAGCGAACCGCTCTCCAACGTGGTCGATGTGCTGATAAGCCAGCTCCGTCGCCGGCTGGGCCCGCCCGAGGTGATAGCGACAGTGCGCGGCATCGGATACCGGATCGCCGACCCGGACACATGCCGGTGAGGTCGCGCACCCCCGCCGCCGCCCGGCTGCACCGCGCCCGGTGGGCGATGACCCTGCTCTTCGCCGCGGCCACCGCGGCCTGCTTGCTGGTACTCGCCACCATCGCTGTTCGCACCGACACCCACTCGCGCACCAGCAATCTTGACAACGACGTCAGCCGCCGAGCCGACGGACTGGCCCGCGCTGTGTTCTACGACGCGGGCGGCGTCCTTCACCTTGAACCACTGCAGGACGACGAGCTCGCTCACGGCGCCGACGTCTTCGGTATCCTCCAGGCGCCCCCAGCCGCCCGACCGCGAATCCGCCACGCCAACACCTCCCCCGCCTCCCTGCCCGGCCGGGACGATCTCGACGAGATCTGGAAAGAGGTTCAGCACGACCAAGAGACAGTGCTCTACACCGCGCGGAGCGTGAGCGGGCAGGAGTACCAATGGGCCGCTACCCCGGTCTGGGACAACGACACCATTCGCGCCACGGTGCTGGTGGGGGCCGACCCCACGCAGAGCCGGACGGACCACACCCGGTTGGTCCGCCGGCTGGCCCTGGGATGCGCGGCCCTGGTGCTGGTGGCGGCGGTGGTCGGCCATCTGCTGAGTGGGCGCGCGACGCGGCCCGCGTTGCGAGGACTCGAACAGCAGGAGCAGTTCCTCGCGGAGGCGGCCCACGAACTACGAACCCCGCTGGCCACTCTGCGTCTGGTGGTGGAGGCCGGCAGCACCTCCACGGGCCGGGCGCCCGCAACCCTCGACGAAGCGGTCCGGCTGGTGGACCGGCTGGGCCGGCTGGTCACCGGGCTGCTGGCTCGGGCCCGGGTTGAGGCCGGTACCCAGGAGATCGAACTGATCCCCCTACGGCTCGACCAGCTGGTCGAGCAGACCGTCGAGGAGTTGCCCGACCGAAGCGGCGTCACGGTGAGCACCGAGCCCACTGTCGTCGACGGAGATCCCGAACTGCTGGCCCAGGCTGTCCGCAACCTGGTGGAGAACGCCCTGCGGCACGGCGGTGGCACCCCGGTCGAGGTGAAGGTCGCCGCCGACCGGGTCTGCGTACGGGACCACGGCCCGGGCGTGCCCGCCAAGGACCGCGCCCGGGTCTTCGAACGCCACGTCACCGGTACTGCCAGCACGGGCACCGGAACCGGCCTGGCCATCGTCCGTTGGGTGGCCCAACTCCACGGAGGCAGCGCCCAGCTGTCCCAAACACCCGGCGGGGGCCTCCTGGCAGAGCTGCTGCTACCGCACCGAAGCGGCTGAGGCAGCTTGGCGTCCGCGGCCTTGTGCGCCCGAGGTCCAGGCAACCGTTCTACGCCGACCTGGCCGACAGTGTGCAGCAGCACCCTGCGCATAAAGTGCTTCGTACCAGATCAAGGCCACCTCTCGGTCCTCGGTGGCCGGAACGGGCTGGACAGGCGGCCCGACACCAGCGAGGAGGCCCAGCAGACTGGAGCGCCGCTCAGTGCTCTGGGCTCTGGGCTCTGGGCTCTGGGCTCTGGGCTCTGGGCTCTGGGCTCTGGGCTCTGGGCCACGGTCGTCCTGTGGTGCAGGAGATCAAGGGGTGCAAGCGCACAGGTTCTGTTCCCCGGCGCGTATGGGCGGCGGTCGCGCAACATGGGAAATGATCGGGCCCGCTCGTTCGGCGTGCTGCGGCGCGCCGGAGGGAGTGCACCGGCTCCTACGGGGCCGCCCTGACACGGCACCTGCGGGCTGAAGGCATCTGGGTGACCGAGGTCAACCAGCCCGACAAGGCCGCCCGACGGCGCCACGGCAACCGACGCCATCTACCCCGCTGGGCGCCGGACCGTCACTCGGCCCGGGCGGGCGGGCCGTTCACGGCAAACCGTGCTCGCGCTCGTGCGATCAGGGCGGCGGGGTCGGGGCGCGCCTGCAGCGCGTTCAGGACCAGGAGCCACCACTGGTCGAGCCGGAACCCGAGTTCCTGCTCCCTTGCCACCTCGTCGGTGAGGCTGTACAGACCGAAGAGCGCGCAGACGAGTGTCGTGGCAGTGCCCGACGGCTCGATCCCCTCGGCGAGTTCACCCCTGGACCGGGCCTCGGCCAGAAGTCTCGTGACGGCCACGGTCCAGGCGGCAAACGGTGCGGGCACGGGCGCGTCGATGCCCCGGCGCTCGGCCCACAGGCGGGCGCCGGCGCGGGCTACGACGTCCTCGCGCAGGACTCTGGCGATTTCAAAGCTCAGAGCGACGAGCTTCTCAAGCGGCGGGATACCCGGGGCCGTGTAGTACCGGGCCAATTGCGGCCATGCGGCGAACTGTTCACTGACGACGGCGAGGGCGAGCTTTTCCTTGCTGGAGTAGTGAAAGTAGATGGCTCCGCTGGTCTTCCCCGAGCGGCCACTTATGTCGTTGATGCTGGTGCCTGCGTATCCCTGTTCGACAAAAAGTTGTGCTGCGGCTTCCAGTAGGGATCTCCGGGTCGCTCTCGCCCTGTCTTGCACGTATGTTCCACCTTCGTTCATTCATGCAATGAGTTTGGTACAGGGGGGTAGTGCGCCCGCGCATTGGCGGCACTGCGCAGCCGACCGCGGAGCTTTTATTATTCTTCGACCGTGCGTGCATGTGGGTGACATCGGTGAAATTTGCGACCTCATCCCGATGGCTCCGCGAACGGGACTGCCCTCATACGGTCACTACGGCACGACTTTCATCAACTGACTTCACCCGCAACGCAGTTGATCGGTCTCGTGGCACTCCACAGCCCACCTCAGGCCGTCCCGTCCCTCGCGTCTAACCTGCAACTGACCTGCCGTCAAACACTCGAAGGAGTGATTGCGTCCCTCTTCGGACAAAATTAACGTAGTGGCCACGATGTTTTCGGGCTCGACCCATGAGACGGACTATGTCCGGAGCGGTGGGCCCCACGCAGGCGGATCAACCGCCTTCGCGCGCGGTCAAGAAAGACCATTTGGCAGCCCAGGCCGAACAGTCGAGAGCATCTCTCCCGCAGTCCGACATCTCACGAACCCGACGACAGAACGGAGTCGGCAAACTCTCCGAGAACGGCAGAGATATGACAGCTCATCGCATCTTTGACTGGTCCCCGGCCGCTATCGTCTTCGATTGCGACGGAACCCTGATGGACACCGAACGCCACTGGCAGGACGCACGCAACAGAGTCTTCAGAGAGTTCGGCCTCAAGCCCCCGGCCGGATTCGCCGAGCGAGCCAAGGGCGTGCATTACACCGAGTGCGGGAGCCTCATGGCCGAGGCGACCGGAAAGCCTGACCTCACCGGCGATATGACCCATTCGCTTCTCCAGCACTTCACGGCGTTGGTCGCCGCAGACCCCGTCACCATGCCGGGCGCGGCAGCGCTGGTCCGTCTGGCCGCCCGCCATCTCCCACTCGCGGTTGCCAGCAACTGCCCCTTGGACATGGTGGAGTCCAGCCTGGACCGGGCCGGACTGCTGGGCCACTTCGGCCACATCGTCGTCGCGGGCGACACACTGCGGCCCAAGCCCTATCCGGACGTCTATGCCGCTGCGGCAGATCTCTGCGGCGTGCGCCCGCAGGACGCACTGGCGGTGGAGGATTCCGTCACCGGTATCGACTCGGCGCGAAGCGCAGGCCTGCGCGTGCTGGGGACCGGCCCCCGCCCTGCCGGACGGGGTGCGGACCGGGTCGATTTATGGGTCAACACCCTGGGTGACCCGGAGCTGATGGCCTGGGCCAACACCCGGATCGGCATGGCAGGGCCACCCCTCGAATGACGTGCCGGGCACCTCATTCGAGGTCTGCGCGCACGCTCTCCACCTACCGGCAGCTGTCCGCACGTGCGTGGATGCGCCGGTGCGAACACAGGTCGACCTGGCGCTCACGCCGGTAGCCCCGCGCCGCCGGCGCACCGGCGATCCTGACGTACGTTACGCCGAGTGCGGGCGTGAACTCCTCGTCCAGGCACCACGCCTGGCGACCGTCGTCGTCGCGGTGGGCTCCGGTGGAACCATGGCCGGCCCGATCGCGGCGGTCGAGGACGGCGACGTGGTACCCGGGCAACGCACGGTCTTCCTGCATTCGGGCGGCGTGCCCGGTCTCCTCGGTCATGCGGCAACGCTCGCTAAACCGGAGGAGGCGCTGACGCTCTCGGCTCCGCAGGCGGCAGGTCACGCTCGCGTCGCCACGGGCCGCGACGGCATCGGGAACCGGCTGTCCGTCCCTCCGCGAGGCGGGCCTTCCTGCGCACCGGTCAAGCTGCGCTCCAGCTCCTTCGCGACGATGCCGGAATCGGCCTTGCCCCTGGCGTCATGGCCGCCGACGTGGCTGCCGGTTCGTCGTCCTGGAAGATCTCGCGCCAGTGCACCGGGGCCGAGCCCGGCAGGAAGGTTATGAAGTCGCTCGTGGGTGCGCCGTGCTCCACCAGCTGAGCTCCGTCTGCACACGAAGGAGGGCGAGCGCCCGGCGGGCCCCTCCGGCGCAGGCCGAGGCCCGGCTTCACACGGCTCGGCCGAGTGCTGCCGCCTGGCCACGGGCGGCCGGCTCGGGCCACCGGCTCCGCCCCGGTCTCACTATTCAGCCAAACTTGACATTAGCTTGCCTTATGAAAGATAAAGAAGGTCCTTTGGGCTGAAATTCACGCAGCGTGACATTCGAGGCGTGGCAGCCGACGAACGTCTACGTGAATGAGTAATGCCGTGTCCCACGCCGCCGTAGTCCCCGACCAGCCGTCCGACCCCGCCGGGGACTGGGAGGCATGGCGCGCCGAGCGGCGGCGCTCTGTCACCTCGGCCGCCGGGAATCTCGCCCTCGTCGAGACCCGCTGGGCCCCGGCCGGCGAGCGCCCCGACCTCGATGCGGCACGTTCCGGACAGCCGGATTCTGTGACCGTCACCACAGTGGAGCGCACCGACTTCGTCACCGGCGAGCCCGAGTACGGTCTCCGTTTCTGGGACGCGCAGTCCCCCGCGATCCAGAACTTCGATCGCACCGATGTCTTCCCGTACGACCCGGCCTGGGTGCTGGAGGCCTCGTACACCCCGGTGTCGGGTGCCAGGCGGGTCGGATTCGAGCACATCCGGGACAACGGCGGCAGCCGTGACCTCGTCGTGCCGGGCGACATCGAGCTCACCCTGGACGGCCGGGAGTACACACTGAGCGCCTTCGACGACGACGGCACCCTGCTGCTCGTCTTCGGCGACCCCACCAACGGCGACACCACCTACGGTGCCGGGCGCTTCCTCTTCGTCACCCACACCGGCGAAGGCCGCGTCCTGCTCGACTTCAACCGTGCCTTCGTGCCGCCCTGCGGATTCTCCGACCAGTACAACTGTCCGATGCCGCCGCGACAGAACCGTTTCCACCTGCCCGTAGAGGCCGGAGAGAAGCGGCCCGTCTTCCGCGACGGCTTCCCCGCGCAGCACTGATCGCCCCCGCACTCCCCCGCCTCGCAGCACGAAAGCGCGTACTCCTCATGAGCATCAAGAAGACTTCCCTGTACGGCGGAGCCACCGCCGCCGCCCTTGCCCTGACCCTCACAGCCTGCGGCGGGGGCTCCAACGCGGGCGGCGCCGCCGGAGGGGCGCACGACAAGAACGCCACAGTCAACATCGGTTCGCTCTACGAGCCGCAGAATCTCGACAACACCGCAGGCGGCGGCCAGGGCGTCACCGAGGCACTCAACGGCAACGTGTACGAAGGGCTGTTCAAGCTCACCGACAACGGCAAGGTCGAGAATCTGCTCGCCCAGGACTACAAGGTCAGCAGCGACGGACTCACGTACACCTTCACCCTGCGCGACGGTGTGAAGTTCCACAGCGGCAAGAAGCTCACCGGCCAGGACGTCAAGTACAGCCTCGAAAAGGTGATCGCGAAGGACTCGCAGTCCGCGCGCAAGAGCAATCTCGAGGTCATCAAATCCGTCGAGACGCCTGATCCGCGCACGGTGGAGGTCCAGCTGTCGAAGAAGTCGATCTCCTTCGTCTACAACCTCTCCTACGTGTGGATCATCAACTCCGAAGCGAAGGGCCTCAAGACGACCGAGGACGGCACCGGCCCGTACACGCTGGACAAGTGGACCCGCGGCTCCGCTCTCAGCCTCGCCCGGTTCGCCGGCTACTGGGGCGACGCGGCCGCCAACAAGCAGGTCGTCTTCCACTACTACAAGGACGCCACGGCGCTGAACAACGCGCTGCTCACCAACGCAGTGGATGTCGTCACGAGCGAGCAGTCGCCCGACGCCCTCGACCAGTTCAAGAGCAACCAGAACTACAAGGTCAACGACGGCAACTCGACGACCAAGCTGCTGCTCGCCTTCAACGACAAGGCCAAGCCCTTCACGGACGTCAAGGTCCGCCAGGCCGTCTCCGCCGCCATCGACGACAAGAAGCTGCTGGAGTCGGTCTGGGGCGGCTACGGCAAGCCCATCGGCTCCATGGTGCCGCCCACCGACCCGTGGTACGAGGATCTCACCGAGGTCAACGCGTACGACACCGCGCGCGCCAAGAAGCTGCTCGCCGAGGCCGGGTACGAGAACGGCTTCAGCTTCACCCTCGACACCCCGAACTACGACCCGCACCCGACCGCCGCGACCTTCATCAAGTCGCAGCTCGCCAAGGTCGGCATCACCGTCGAGATCAACACGATCACGCCGGACGAGTGGTACACGAAGGTCTACAAGAACCACGACTTCACGGCGACGCTCCAGGAACACGTCAATGACCGCGACCTGGTCTGGTACGGCAACCCCGACTTCTACTGGGGCTACGACAACAAACAGGTCACCCAGTGGGTCGAGGAGGCCGAGCAGGCGTCCAGCACCTCCGAGCAGACCGAACTCCTGAAGAAGGTCAACCGCAAGACCGCCGAGGACGCGGCCAGCGACTGGCTGTACCTGTACCCGCAGATCGTCGTGGCCGGCAGCAAGTTGTCCGGCTACCCGGTCAATGGCCTCAACTCCCAGTTCTTCGCCTACGACATCAAGAAGGGCTGATGGGCCGGTATCTCCTGCGCCGTCTCGCCTTCCTGCTGGTGTCGCTGGCGCTCGCGAGCGTGGTCCTGTTCGCCCTGCTGCGGATGCTGCCGGGCGACCCCGCCAACGCGCTCACCTCAGTGGGCGCCAGCCCCGAGCAGATTGCGGCCGCCCGGCACTCCATCGGCTCCGACAAGCCGCTGCCCGAACAGTTCATCCACTGGATCGGGCAGTTGGCGAGCGGTGACCTCGGTACGTCGTTCGTGAGCTCGCTGCCGGTCGGGCCCGAGATCGCCTCCCGGCTGAACGTCACCATCCCGCTCACACTGGCCGCGTTCGTCCTGGCGGTGCTCATCGCCGTTCCGGTCGGCTTCCTGGCCGCGCACCGGCGCCGGACCTGGTACGGCGCGCTGCTCAACGGAGTGTCCCAACTGGGCATCGCCGTCCCCGTGTTCTGGCTCGGCATGATCCTCATAGCCGTCTTCGCCCTGAACGCCGGCTGGCTTCCCGCGGGCGGCTTCCCGCAGGACGGCTGGTCGCAGCCGGCCGAGGCGATCCGCTCACTCGCCCTGCCCGTCATCACCATCGCGCTCGTGATGAGCGCCTCGCTGATCCGCTACGTCAGGTCGGCCGCACTCGACGTACTGGGCAGCGACTACCTGCGCACCGCGCGAGCCATGGGCTCGTCGTTCGGACAGGCCATGTGGCGGCATGGGCTGCGCAACGCCTCCGTACCGGTGATCTCGATCCTCGGCATCGAGCTGGCGTCCACACTGCTGGGCGCGGTGGTCGTGGAGTCCGTCTATGCGCTCCCGGGCCTCGGCTCCCTGCTCGCGACCGGCATCGCGCAGCACGACTATCCGGTGATCCAGGGCGTGCTGTTCGTCTCCACGCTCGCAGTGCTGATCATCGGCTTCGCGGCCGACTTCGCACAGCGGATCATCGATCCGCGGCTGCGCGGCAGGCTCTCGGGAGGTGCCCGATGAAGCAGTCGGCGAAGCGCTCGTACACGTTGACCGTCGGATGCGTCCTGGCCGGCCTGATCGCCGTGCTTGCGCTGGTCTCGCTCTTCTGGCTCCCGTACGCCGCCGACGACACCTCCGGCGGCCGGCTCACGGGCCCCGGCGCGGGCCACCTCCTCGGCACCGACAAACTCGGCCGCGATCTGTTCACCCAGCTGATGACCGGCTCCCGCATCGCCTTCGAAGCGGGCCTGGGATCGGTCCTCATCGCGGCCGCCCTCGGTGGCACGCTGGGTGTGCTGGCCGCGTTCGCGCAGGGCTGGCTCGACGACACGCTCTCCGCGTTCCTCGACATCCTGATCGCCTTCCCGACGCTGCTGCTGGCCATGCTCATCGTCGCCGCCCGCTCGGCCACGCTGGGGTCCGCCGTGCTGGCGATCGGCCTCGCGCAGAGCGCGGTCGTGGCACGGCTGGTGCGGATCCTGGTCAAGCGGGTCCTGGCGCAGGACTACATCACGGCCGCACGCACCTCGGGCACGTCGTGGCCGCGGATCGTGGCCGGGCACGTACTGCCCAACATCTGGCCGACGCTCGTGGTGAACCTGGCCCTCCAGTTCGGGCTCGCGGTGCTGGCCGAGGCCGGCCTGTCCTACCTGGGTCTGGGAGCGCCGCCGCCCAACGCCTCGTGGGGCCGCATGCTCCAGGAGGCGCAGGCCACCTTCACCACGGCCCCGGCAGGCGCGCTGGCCCCCGGCATCCTTCTCGTCCTGCTCGTCATCGGCGTGAACCTCATCGCCGACGGACTGCGCGACACCCTCGACCCTGCGGCCCGGCGGAGGCGCGCGTGAACATTCTCGACGTACGCGACCTCACGATCCGTACGGCCGACGGGCGCATCCTCGTCGACCGCCTCTCGCTGACCATGTCCCCCGGCGAACGCCTGGGCCTCATCGGAGAGTCGGGCTCCGGGAAGTCGCTGACCACCCTCGCCGTGCTCGGCCTGCTGCCCGACGGGATGACGGTCACCGGCAGCGCCGAGCTCGCCGGCACCCAGATCGTGGGCGCGAGCGAGAAACAGCTCACGGGTGTGCGCGGCCAGGACGCCGCCATCGTCTTCCAGGAGCCACTCACCGCGCTCGACCCGCTGATGCGCGTCGGCAGGCAGATCGCCGAACCGCTGAGCAGAAGGCGAGGGCTGAAGGGCGCCGAACTGAAGCGGGCTGTCGTAGCAGCTCTGGAGCAAGTGCGGCTGCCCGAGCCCGACCGCATCGCCCGCGCCTTTCCGCACGAGATCTCCGGCGGACAGCGCCAGCGCGTCGCACTCGCCATGGCGCTGGCCTGCGACCCGAAGCTGCTCATCGCGGACGAGCCGACCACCGCCCTCGACGTCACCGTGCAGTCCGACATGCTCGACCTGCTGGACACCCTCGTACGGGAACGGGACATGGCCGTCCTCTTCGTCAGCCACGACCTCGCGGTCGTCGCGAAGGTCACCGATCGCGTTCTGGTCATGAAGGACGGCCGCGCCGTCGAGGAGGGCGACGTCCGCGAGATCGTGCGCACCCCGCGTGAGGAGTACACCAAGGCGCTGGTGCAAAGCGCGCGGCAGCTGGAATCAGCCCTGGACCTGAGGAGCGCGCGATGACGCCCGTACTGGAACTGAACAAGGCCTCCTTCAGCTACCGAGGACACGTCGCGCCCGTCGTCGAGGACATCTCCCTCACCGTCGAGACCGGGCAGAGCCTCGCCCTCGTCGGCGAATCGGGCGCGGGCAAGACGACTCTGCTGCGGCTGCTGCTCGGGCTCGCCCGGGCAACCACCGGCACCGTCCGGTTCGACGGCGAAGAGCTGAAACCGCGCAACAGCGAGCAGATGCGACGTTTCAGGCGCAGTGTGCAGTGCGTCTTCCAGGACCCGTACTCGTCGCTGGACCCGCGTCAGCGCATCGGCGGCATCGTGTCCGAACCACTGCGCTCCCTCGGCATCGACAGCCGGAGCACGGCCGGGCCCAAGGTGGCCGACGCCCTGGAGCGGGTCGGTCTCCCGGCCGACGCCGCTGAGCGCTATCCGCACGAGTTCTCCGGCGGCCAGCGCCAGCGCATCGCGATTGCCCGCGCGACCGTGTGCGACCCACGAGTGCTGCTCGCCGACGAGCCCGTCAGCGCGCTCGACGTCACCACTCGCGTCAAGGTCGTCGATCTGCTCAACGAGTTGAAGCAGGATCAGGGCCTGACTCTCGTCATGGTCTCCCACGACCTGTCGGTGGTCGCCTCGCTGTGCGAACGCACCGCCGTCCTGGAGAGCGGCCACGTCGTCGAACAGGGCAAGACCGCACAGGTGCTGGGCGCTCCCGCGCACCCGTACACGCGACGCCTCGTCGAAAGCGTGCCGCGGCTGCCCGCTTGACCGGTGGATGCGTGCCTCCGGCGACTCGATCACTTCGATGTCCCGGTCCAACGGCGCTCGTGATCAATACACCCAGGTCACGCCGTGACTGCTACCCGGTCCCAGACCCAGTACAGACTGACGATCACGATGGGCGCGGTCATCGCGGGCAGAGCCCAGCGGTGTGCGGGAGTCCGGCGAAGGAGGGCCAGCAGCGGGAACACTGCGGCGATGATGCCCAACTGCACCGCCTCGATGCCGACGTTGAAGCTCAGCAGCGACAGCAGCAGCTCCCAGGACCAGCTCTCGTCGATGCCGAGCGCGCCCGCGAAGCCCAGACCATGGACGAGGCCGAACAGGAAGACGGCCGGCAGCCGCCAGCGTCCGCTCCCCTCCCGGTCGCGAAGGACGACGCCCGCGAGCGCCACGACGGCGATGGAGGCCGCGATGACCGGCTCCACGACCGAGCCCGGCACGTTCACCACGCCCGTGGCCGCCAGCAGGAACGTGACGCTGTGCGCGACCGTGAAGGCGGTCGCCGTGAGGACGACGTCGCGCAGGCCGCGGGCGCCGATGAGCAGCGACAGCAGGAAGAGGATGTGGTCCAGACCGAACAGCAGGTGTTCGGTGCCGAGCAGGAAGAACTCCACGATCTGGTGCGACTCGTGGTGTCCGCCGGTCTCCACGGCCGGTTCGGCGGCGGACAGCACCTGGGAGCCCCGCTGCCCGTCGATGTCGTAGTGGACGATCGTCTCCGTGCTGTGGACGAAGCTCTCTGCGTCGGGGAACAGGGCGCTGGAGATGGTGTAGGTACCGTCGGCGCCGCCCGCGCAGTCATAGGCCAGGGTGAGGACGGCGAACGGCCGGGTGCCGCGGGTGCGGACGTCCGCGTCGCCGACGCGGCGGGGGGTGCAGGAGGTGCCGTCGCGGGTGACGGCGAAGCGTCCGGTGACGTACTCGGTCACCGCTTCGGCATGGGTGTCGAGCTGATGCAGCTGCTCCGCGCGGTCCTTCGCCTCGTACGCCTCGGCGTACAGCCAGGCCGACTTCATGAGCAGGTCGTATTCGAGGTCGAGGGTCGCCTCGACGCGGGCTCCGGTGCCCTCCACCTCGACGTACGCGGTCGAGGTCGCGTCGTGCGCGGCGGCGGGGGCCGGGTGGGCGAGGCCGGCGACGAGCACGGCCACCACGGCCGCGACGGTGGCGAGGAGGGCGGCGAGCAGCCGGCGCTGCCGGAGCCGGGACAGCCAGGAGGAGGGCAGGGGCGCCGGCAGGGGCAGGGGGGCGGGGCGCATGGAGTTCTCGGTTCTCGTTGTCAAGGGCCGGGCAGTGGTGGGCCCGCCGTACCGGACCGCTCGGGTCCGGTACGGCGGGCGTGGGTGCCGAACAGGTGCTACCGACGGGTCAACCGGTCACCGCCGGTCGGCGGACGACGTGAACCACGGGTAGGCGGGCACGTCCGGTCCCCAGGTGCCGGGCCGGCCATGGGCGTCCTTGGTCACGAAGGCGCTCGGCGCGGAGGCGGTCACGCCGCCGCCGGTGGAGCGCGCCGTGACGAACCACGCGTGGGTCGTGCCGGGCTTGAGTCCCTTCCAGGTCACCGAGGCGACCTCACCGGAGCCGGCCTTTGTCTTCCCGATGACGCTCACGGGGTTGTAGAGCGCCAGCGAGTCGGTCTTGAAGGTCGTCTTGCGGGTGCTGAGGTCGATCGGGAGGACCATGTTGTCCTCGGTGCCGTCGTAACGGTGGTTCGTGTCGTACTCGGTGGCGCCGAACTCGTCGAGCAGCGGGGAGTAGGTGTCCACGGTCAGCTCGGACCGGTCGACGTCGAACTGGAGCATGCGGAAGAAGCTCGCGCCGAACTGCAGCTGGTCGTCGGGCCGGTAGCCGCCGATCTCGGTGAGCCCGAGCCGGTCCGCGGACACCGTGTAGAACTGGTAGTCCGCGAGCAGCTCGACGACGTCGTGACCGACCTCGCCGACCCTCGGCTTCACGTTGGTGCCGACGCCGTGCTCATGACCGGCGAGGATCAGGAACACGTTGGGGTTGTCCTGGACCACCGTCTTGTACAGCATCGAGCCGTCCGGCGCGGAGAACTTGGCGCCACGTCCATCGGGGTTGCTGCTCGGGGCGAGGTAGTCGTGCGAGAGCAGGATGCCGTTGCGGTCGGGGTAGCGTTTGAAGACGGAGTCGGCCCATTCGGCTTCCTCGCGCGTCACCCCGTAGGACAGGCCGACCACGACGAAGTCGAGGCCGCCGGCGGAGAACAGGTCGTAGTGGTTCTGGTTGTCGCCCTCGCGCCAGGGGCCTCCGTACTCGGCGTGCTCCCAGCCCTTCGAGAGCGCCTGGTAGCGCTCGGGCCCGTAGTACTGGTTGTAGATCGCGTCCGGACCGTTCTCGGTGCCGGACTGGTTGTCGTGGTTGCCCGCGATCACACCGTTCGGCACACCCGCGTCGTCCAGGATCTTCTGCTGCTTCGACGACACCTCCAGCTCGCCGGTGACCTGGCGCCGGGTGGCTTCGTCGACGGGCTTGCGGATGTTGTTCTCGATGATGTCGCCGGTGTGGGCGACGTACGCGATCTTGCGCTCGTCCTTGTTGTCCGCGATCCAGCGTGAGACGTCGCCGTACGCCTTCTCCCAGACCGCGCGTTCCTCGGGCGTCTCCTGCTCCACCGCGCCCTCGGAGAGGTACTGCGTGTCGGTGTAGTGGACGATCGAGAAGTCGTACGAGTCGGGGTCGGCGAACCCCTTCGGGTCACCGGCGTCGATGTCGTCGGCGAACGGGTCCTCGCCGGTCACCATGACGTGGACCTGCTGCCGGTCGATGTATTTCCGGTCGACGACGGCGGTCAGGACGGTGTCGCCGTCGGCGGCTCCGCGAGCGCTGGTCAGAACATCCCACTGCTTCGTCCCGGTGTTCCACACGCGCAGCGCGGCGAGCCGCTCGGGGTCGATGACGCCCTCCCAGCGCAGCACCGGCGCGTCGACATGGCCCTTCACCTGGACGTCGAACCGCTGGTACGTGACGTCCTCGGCGGCCGGCGCGTCCAGCGTCCTGCCGTCGGCGGGTGCGAGGCCGTCGGCCTTCACCTTCTTCTCGCCCTTGACCTTGAGCGTCGTGGGAACGGATGTGGCCGTTCCCATGTACACCTGGTCGGGGGTGAGGATCTCGGCCTCGGAGAAGGTGGCGCTCACCGTGCCGCCGTCGGGCTCGGCCACCTTCGCCGACAGTTTGACATTGCTGTCCGCGTCGGTCGTGCCGGACTTCGGAGTGAGGTCGGCGGGGGTGTCCGGGATGCCGGCGGAGGTGAACTTCACCTCGCGGGTGCCGCTGTTGCCGACGCCGTCGGTGCCGGACACCGACAGCGTGTGCTCGCCGGCGGACAGACCGGGGCCCACGGAGGCGCCGAGCTGGATCGGTTTGCCGTCGAGCTTCACGTCCGGGCCGTCCACCACGCCGGAGAGGTCCCCCAGCCGGACGTCGAGGACGACCGACGCGGTGATCCTCTGACCGGCGGCGGGGGTGCTGGCAGAAACCTGGGGCGCCGAGTTGTCGGTGACCAGGACGCGGGTCGCGGTCCTGCCGGTCTTCGAGGTCGCGGCCAGGGTGTGCTTTCCGTCGTCGGTCTTCGTGGTGTCGAGGTCTGCGCGGAGTCCCTGGGCCGGGCCCTCGACGAAGAACTCGAGGTCGATCTCGGTCAGCGGGTTGACGTTGTCGCCGCAGTTGCCGTCGCCGAAGCTGTACGAGCCCTTGACCATCCGGCCGGTGGCGGTGCCGTTCGCCGGGGTGAGGGTGATGTCGGAGACGGCGAAGTCGTCGCGGTTGTCCTCGCACGAGGTCGGAAACGTACCGGTGACGAAGTCGACCGTGTTCCAGCCGGGGACCAGCCACTCGTTCGGGAAGGTCAGGCCGACGTGCTGACTGACGAAGTCGCTGTCGATCACGTGCTTCTGACCGTTCACCAGGATGTGGCTCTGGTAGCGGGCCTCGATCGAGTTGCTGCCCACGGTGAAGCCGAGGGTCGCGTTGCCGGATCCGAGGGTGTCGGAGACTCGCACGGCCGGGGCATCGATCGTGTAGTGCAGTTCCACTTCGCGCAGGCGGGTGTCGCTGTTGCCGCAGGTGCCGTCGCCCATGGCGTACGAGTCCGCGATGTCCTGGCCCGTGACAGTCGCGCCGTCGAGGGTGAGGGCGAGCCGCGCGATGTCGAAGTCGTCGCGGTTGTTGCCGCAGCTCTCCTTGTACGAGCTGGTGACGACGGTGATGGTGTTGTCACCGGGCACCATGTGGCGCGCCGGGATCGCTATGTCGACCCGCTGACTCACCCAGGTGCCGCCCAGGTCGATGCGCTTGCCGTTGACGAGCAGGTAGTTGTCGTTCCGGTCGTCGATCGAGTTCGACCCGACGTCGAAGGAGAAGGTCGCCGCGCCGTTGCCGAGGTGCGGATCGGTGACGGGCGTGTCACCGTCCACGGTCAGCGACTCGACGTCGCCCTCGGCGCCCGCCGGGAAGTTCGCGAACACCGGTTGCCGGCCCCTCACCAGCGTGCCGTCCTTGGGCAGCAGCCGGGGGGCGCCCGCCGGGGCGTTGTTCACCGTCACGGTGTTCTTGACGGTCTTGCCCGAGACGGTCCTCGCGGTGAGGGCGTGCTCGCCGTTGGCGAACTTCGTGGTGTCCAGGTCGGCTTGAAGGCCGGTGGTGCCCTGCGGGTCGCCCAGTACGAAGAAGCTGAGCGTGGCCTTCGTCAGCAGCGAGGTGTTGGAACCGCAGCTGCCGTCGCCGAAGGAGTACGTGTACTCGTTCTCCTCGCCGTCCGCGACCTCGCCGAGCAGGTCGAGGCTGATGTCGGACAGCACGAAGTCGTCGTGGTTGGTGCCGCACGAGCTGTCGACCGCGCCGGCCAGGATCTCGATCTTGTTCTCGCCCTTGACCAGGTGCTGGTTCGGGATCTCGATCGTGCCCCGCTCGTTGACGAGGTCGCCGATCTCGGCCCTGTACTCGCCGTTGACCAGCACGTAGTTGTGGTAGCGGGCCTCCGTCGAGTTCGACCCGACGTCGAAGCTGAGCCGGGACACCCCGACCGTCCGCTCGGCGTCGATCGCCTTCCCGTCGACCGCGAGCCCCGTCACGGAGTCACCGGCGAGCGTCGGCGTGGCCGCGGCCTTCTCCGTGCCCTCCAGATACGCCCCGTCGCCCGGGGTGAGGACAGGCAGACTCGTGCCGTCCGCCGACCCGCTCTGCCCCGGTGTGCGCTGCTCCGAACCCGTATCGGCGTACGCCGTCGTCAGGTTGCCGCTCACGAGGAGCAGCGTGGTGAGAGCCACCCCCGCGAGCCGTCGTCCGCCCGATCTGCCACCCGGCCGTGTTCGCCGCTCTGCTGGCCGCATCAGCAGCCGTCCTTCCTGATCGCTGCAAGGTGAAGGGCACGCCGTGAAGATGCCCGACATGCCCATGGCGAATCCTGGGCAGCGCAGGTGAACGGAGTTGAATCACCTGTGAACCATCAGCGGAAGGATCCCCGTCCACGGCCACGGCCACGGCCGGAGCAACTGCACGAGCATCGGTCCCAGGGCATACCCCATGCGGCGAGCCCAGAGTTCGTCCGCAGCCGGGACGGCTTCGGCCCGTTGAATCCCCAGCCCCGTCCCGGGCGGCTCACCGCGTGCGCAATCGATGTGCGGGAGTCCGCTGAGATGTCCCTCGCGGGAGACCTGTCGTCATCCTTCGGGGGCTTTCCCGATCACCTGTACGCGCCGTGCGGCCGCTGTTGATCCTCGACGCGGAAGGATCAGCGCCATGAGCATTCCCACCCCGAACGTCAGATGTGTTCACCCGTCGCACGCTCGCCGCCTCCCGGCATCCGAACACCGTTGCACCGGCCGGCGGCGACGGGCCGCGTCCGCACCGACGCCCGGCGGTTGGCAGCCGGAAGAACCGAGGGGTTGCTGCATCGGGCCCCGCCGGGCGGTCTGCCACACCAGTTGCCGAAGGACCGGCATGGGCAGCGGTATTGCTGCCTGTGCCGGTCCTGGCTCGCGAGGTGGGTGCTGAGTCTGTGGCTCAGTAGGCGGAGTTGACGTTGTCGATCGACCCGTAGCGGTGGGCGGCGTAGTTGGCGGCCGCGGTGATGTTGGCGACGGGGTTGGTGAGGTCGTGCGCGGTGCCGGCGACGTGGTAGGCGTTGAAGGTCGGCTGGATGACCTGGAGCAGACCCTTGGAGGGTATGCCGTTGCGCGCGTTGACGTCCCAGTTGTTCTGGGCGTTGGGGTTGCCGCTCGACTCGCGCATGATGTTGCGGTGCAGGCCCTCGTAGGTGCCGGGGATGCCCTTGGCCTTCATGATGGCCAGCGACTCCTTGATCCAGCCGTCGAGGTTGTTGGCGTAGCCCCTGCCGGCCGGTGCGCCCTGGGCGCCGTCCGCGGAGGCCTTGACCACGGAGACGCTCGCCGGTGCCGCCTCGGCCGCCTGCGCGGATGTCGACGTCAGCGTGAGGGCGGCGGCCGCGGCACCGAGGGTGGCGATGCCCGCGACGGACATGGTGCGGAAGCGGGCGATGCGGCTGGTGCGGGTCTGCATGTGCGTGGTCATACGGAAGGAACTCTCCAAATGGGGGACGTCACGGTGTTGCCGACCGGTTGCGGTGGCTCGCGGGGCAGTGCCCCGCGCTGCGGGCCGGAGCGAACGGATCCGAAGGAATCCACCCGGCCCTGTCGCGGCTTCCCGCAACGACAGCCATGGTTAGCGACGTGCACGGCGGAACGCAATGATGTGACGTACTACCCAACATCGGACAAATGTCCGAAATGACACGTTCTATGGCGCTTACGCACTGTTCGGGCGACCCCCGGCCCTACTACCCGCCTTAGGATGTGACACAGCTCCTATGGGTGGCATCACATCCACGACACCAAAACGGCGGCCTCGACGGGGGCGAGCGGGACAGCGAGGCGTCCGACCGGATGGGACCCGGACCGGGTACTTGGGCGCGGACTTACCGGTTCCGTACGGCCTGAGGCCTGGTTGCGGCCGCGAGGTCGAGCTGGATGCGACGTCGGTGGGGTCGCCGGTACGGCGACGAGAGATGCGGTGCCGCCCCACGGGGACAGGTGCGGCACCGCGCGCCTCCCCGGCCGCGTCGCTGACATTCGGCAAGTAACGCTGCCGGGACCGGGCGGCTCCCTCCCTGGGGTGCCGTCCGGTCCCTGTCCTGCCAGATGGTCAGGTCGCGTCGGGGTCGACCGCGGCCCGGCCCTTGGCGCGCCTGCCGACGACGGCTGCCGCCGCGACCGCGCTGCCCGCGAAGGCAAGGGCGACCACCCATGGCTGGTTGAAGACATGCCGGGTGGCATGGTCGAGGGAGTACCGGCCGGGGCCGATCAGGCCGATCGCCGCCGCGGTGAAGCCGAGGAAGGCCGGGTACTCGTAGCCGCCGCCCTGTGCGAAGAATCCGGCGGGTGCGTGGACGGCCACGGCGCCCGCCATCGCCCCGGCCGCGGCCGCACCGGCCGCCGGGGTGGCGAGACCGAGGACCAGCAGTGCGCCGCCGCCCGCCTCGCCGAGCCCGGCGGCGACCGCGCTGTGCTTGGGCGGGTGGAAGCCCATGGCCTCCATCGCGGCCGTGGTTCCTTCGATGCCTCCGCCGCCGAACCAGCCGGCCAGCTTCTGGGTACCGTGCGCGGCCAGTACCGCACCGGTACCGACGCGCAGGACGAGCAGGCCGAGGTCACGCCGGTCGAGGCAGGCCATGAGAGCCTCCGCAAGGGTTCGGGGGTCGGTGGGCTTCGACGCGCCACCCGCGCCGTGGCGGACAGATGCCACGCTTCCACTTTCCGTGGCCCGGGGCACCGACGTGTCCTGGTGTTACGCCGTCCGGGGGACGACCGCACTCCCGGCTCTGCGACGAACACCATTGTGCAACTTGTTGCACAATGGTGTTTCGGTGGTCTACAACTGGCGCAACGACACCGCGCGAGGAGCCGCCCCATGAGCCCGTACCCGAATATGCTGAGCCCGCTCGACCTCGGGTTCACCACCCTCCCCAACCGGGTGCTGATGGGGTCGATGCACATCGGTCTGGAGGAGGTCGAGCGCGGCTTCGAGCGGATGGCCGCCTTCTACGCGGAACGTGCCCGGGGCGGCGTCGGCCTGATGGTCACCGGCGGCATCGCTCCGAACGCCCGTGCCTGCTCCCTCCCCGGCGGCGCCAAGATGACCAACGAGGCGGAGGCCGAGCAGCATGCGCGGGTCACCGCCGCCGTGCATGAGGCGGGCGGCCGGATCGCCATGCAGATCCTGCATTTCGGCCGGTACGCACACCATCCCGACCTGGTTGCGCCGAGCTCGATCCAGGCGCCGATCAGCGCATTCACTCCGCACGCCCTTGACGACGACGAGGTCGAGGAGACCATCGAGGACTTCGCCAGGGCCGCCGAGCTCGCGCGGCATGCCGGGTACGACGGTGTCGAGATCATGGGCTCCGAGGGCTATCTGATCAATGAGTTCATCGCCGCCGCCACCAATCACCGCACCGACCGCTGGGGCGGCTCGTACGAGAACCGCATCCGGTTCCCCGTCGAGATCGTGCGCCGGGTCCGTGAGCGCGTCGGCAGCGATTTCATCCTGATCTACCGGCTCTCGATGCTGGATCTGGTGCCCGGCGGTTCCTCGCTGGAGGAGGTCGTGCAGCTCGCCCGCGAGATCGAGGCCGCCGGCGCGACGATCATCAATACGGGAATCGGCTGGCACGAGGCCCGTATCCCCACCATCGCCACCTCGGTGCCACGCGGCGCCTACACCTGGGTCACCGAAAAGGTGCGCGGCGCCGTCTCCGTACCGCTGGTGACGAGCAACCGCATCAACACGCCCGAGGTCGCCGAGGAGATCCTCGCCTCGGGACGGGCGGACATGGTGTCGATGGCCCGGCCGTTCCTCGCCGACCCCGACTTCGTCGTCAAGGCGTCCGAGGGCCGCGCCGATGCGATCAACACCTGCATCGGCTGCAACCAGGCCTGCCTGGACCACGTCTTCAGCGGCCAAGTCACCTCCTGCCTGGTCAATCCTCGCGCCTGCCACGAGACCGAACTCACCCTGTCTGCGACCCGCACCGTCAAGCGGGTGGCGGTCGTCGGCGCCGGGCCCGCCGGTCTCGCGTGCGCCGTCGCAGCGTCCGAGCGCGGGCACGAGGTGACGCTCTTCGACGCTGCCGAGGAGATCGGCGGCCAGCTGAACGTGGCGCGCAGGGTTCCCGGCAAGGAGGAGTTCAACGAGACACTGCGCTACTTCCGTACCCGGCTCGCGGAGGAGAAGGTCGGGCTGCGGCTCGGTACACGGGCCACGGCCGATGTGCTCGAAGGCTTCGACGAGATCGTCCTCGCCACCGGTGTCACGCCCCGCTCCCCCGCGATACCGGGCCTGGACCACCCCAGCGTGGTCAGCTACCTCGACATCCTGCGTAACGGGGCACCAGTCGGTGACCGGGTCGCGATCATCGGGGCGGGCGGTATCGGCTTCGATGTCGCCGAGTTCCTGACCGACTCGGGCGATGCGGCAAGCCTCGACCCCGAGGTGTTCTTCCGGCAGTGGGGCGTCGACACCGACTACCGCGACCGGGGCGGTCTCCGCGCCCCGGAGCGTCCGAAGACGCCGCGCACCGTCCATCTGATCCAGCGCAAGAACAGCAAGGTCGGTGAGGGGCTGGGCAAGACGACCGGGTGGATCCACCGCACCGAGCTGCGGCACCGCGGCGTCACGATGACTTCGGGCGCCGCCTACGACCGGATCGACGACGACGGGCTGCACCTCACGGTCGACGGCGAACAACGCCTCCTGCCGGTCGACACGGTAGTGCTCTGCGCGGGCCAGGAGCCGCGCCGCGAGCTGTACGAGGAGCTGCTCGCCGCGGGCCGACCGGCGCATCTGATCGGCGGCGCCGATGTGGCCGCCGAGCTGGACGCCAAGCGCGCGATCCGCCAGGGCACGGAGCTCGCCGCTGCGCTGTGACGGATACGGGAACCCCCCGGCCCGGGGGTTCCCGACCGGCCCGGCCCCTCCGCCATGGGGCCACTGCCCGGCCGTCCTTAGGATGCACCCCATGTCACTCCCGCATGCGATCCTCACCGCCCTGCTCGAAAAGCCGTCGTCGGGGCTGGAGCTGACCCGCAGGTTCGACCGGTCGATCGGCTATTTCTGGTCCGCCACGCACCAGCAGATCTACCGCGAGCTGGGGAAGCTGGAGCAGGCCGGGCAGATCCGGGCGCTGCCGTCGGAGCAGCCCGCCCGTGGGCAGAAGAAGGAGTACGAGGTGCTGCCCGCGGGCCGCGAGGCGCTGTCCGCATGGGTGGTCCGCTCCGAGGACCCCAAACAGATCCGGGATCCGCTGCTGCTGCGGATGCGGGCGGCGGCGGTCGTCGGGGCAACCGGCCTGGATGCGGAGCTGCGCCGCCATCTGGAGCTGCACCGTCGGCAGCTGGCGGAGTACCTGGAGATCGAGAAGCGGGACTTCCCGCCCGAGCGGAACTCCGACGAGGACCGGCTGCGGCATCTGGTGCTGCGTGGCGGCATCGATCTGGAGAACTTCTGGATCGGCTGGCTGACGCGGGCACTGGCCCAGGACGAGCAGCCGAGTCCGTAGTCGGGTTGTTCCCGTACGTGACAGTTCGGCGGGCACATGTCACGTCTTCGCGGCATGCCCCCGGCGGGCGGCGGGCGTCGCATCCACTCGTTACGGTCCGCCCACCGGGATCCGGCCCAGCTCCGGTCGTAGCGTCGGCTGGTCCATCGGCCCTCGGCTCCCGATCACGACGCGAGACGGTGATCCGGCCCCGGGCTTCGGCTCGGCCGTGGCCCGGTCGGCGACGGCCGAGGTCTCCGCCTGTGCGCGGCTGAGCAGAATCACGCCCCGTACGGCCGCTGCCGTGCCGAGCACTGCCGGGACCAGGCTGATCGTGCCCCCCTGGAGGCGTTCGCCGAGCAGGGCCAGTCCTATGGCGGCCGCGGCCACCGGATTTGCGAGTGTGACGACGGCCAGCGGCGCGCCCAGACCACCCCGGTAGGCGGTCTGGGAGAGCAGCAGCCCGCTCATCGCGAACACGGAGACGAGAAGCGCGACGATCACCAGGCGCCAGCCGAACAGCGGGCCGGTGTGGTCGGTGACGGAGACGGTCAGGGTCTGGGTGAGCGCGGAGGCGACCCCGGAGGTGATGCCGGACGCCGCCGCATGCCGCAGGCCGGGGCGTGCTCCCGGGCGGCTGAGTCCGGCGACGACGGCCATGGTCCCGGCGCCGACGGCCAGGGCTTCGGGGAGGCTGAGCGTTTCGTGCGGGGCGGTGCCGCCCGCGGTCATCAGCAGGGCACCGAGGCCGAGCAGGGTGAGGACCGTGCCGCGCCATTCGATCCTGGTGACCCGGCGTCCGGCGACCCTCGCGCCCAGCGGGACTGCGGCAACCAGGGTGAGGGCGCCGAGCGGCTGGACAAGGGTGAGCGGGCCGTACCTGAGCGCCGCGACATGCAGCAGCGCGCCACCGGCGTTCAGTCCGACCGCCGACCACCAGGCGCCGCGCCCGAGCAGCCTCAGGACCCCGGCGTCCGACTCGGTGCGCCCGGCGAGCCGGGCCTGCGCCACCGCGGCCGAGGCGTACGCGGCGGCGGAGACCAGCGACAGCGCGACGGCGATCAGGGTGGCGTTCATCGCCGGGTCCCGGACGAGGCGTACGAGCGGGCGGAGTGGGTCTGCGGCTCGGCGCCGGCGGTCGACACGGCGGGTTCGGCGGGCCGGGGCACGGCCGTCGGCGCGGGCTCGTTCGCCGTGGAGGGCCACGGGATGTGTGCCCGTACCGGCACCGCGCCCTTCAGCGGCAGCGCCACGAACGCCACCGCGAGGAGCGCGGAGACCACGATCGAGTCGAGCCAGTAGTGATTGGCCGTGCCGACTATCACCAGCAGCGTGATGAGCGGATGCAGCAGCCACAGCCAGCGCCACCGGGTGCGGGTGGCGACGATCAGCCCGACGGCGACCATCATCGCCCAGCCGAAGTGCAGGGAGGGCATGGCGGCGAACTGGTTCGCCATCGAGTCGGTCGCCGGCGTCGCTGCGTACACCGTCGGTCCGTACACCTGGCCGGTGTCGACGAGTCCGGCGGCGGCAAGCAGCCGCGGCGGGGCGAGCGGGAACAGCAGATGGAGTGCGAGCGCGGCACCGGTGAACGCGGCGAGGATGCGGCGCGACCAGACGTAGTGGCGCGGGCGGCGCCAGTAGAGCCACGCGAGGAAGAGCAGCGTGGCCGGGAAGTGCACGGTCGCGTAGTACGTGTTCGCGAGGTGGATCAGCGTCTCGTTGTGCAGCAGCAGATTCTGCACAGTGCCCTCGCCGGGCAGGTGCACGGACCGTTCGAAGTCCCAGACGTTTCCGGCGTTGCGATACGCCTCCTCGACGTGACCGTTCGCGGCCTGCCGGCCGAGTTTGTAGATCACGAAGAGCCCTACGACGAGAAGAAGCTCGCGGACGAGGGGCGGTCGGGCAGAACTGTCCGGCTCCTGATCTGCGGGCTCGCTACCGGCGTACATCACCCGGTGCCCCTTTGCTGACGAAGCAGTGTTGCGGCGGCATGGTCCAGTCCACGCCGCATCGATACGCCAGTGTACCGATACGCGAACGTATCGGTACACGTGCGTTTCGGTACACTGGCGTATCGATGGACCTCGTCGCAGAATCGCTGAGAGGGAAAACGCATGTCGCCGCAGGAAGCCGCGCAGGAAACGGCACACACGCCACGTCGCTCGAAGATCACGCCGGAGCGGGCGCAGGAGTTCTACGCGGCCGTGCTCGACATGCTGAGAGAGTCCGGCTATGAGGCCCTCACCATGGAAGGGGTCGCCTCGCGGACGCGCTGCGGCAAGTCCACGCTCTACCGGCAGTGGGGCTCCAAGCCCGAACTGGTCGTGGCGGCGCTGCACGGCACCCGGCGGGTGCTGCTTCCGCACATCGACACCGGCACCCTGGCAGGGGATCTGCGCGAGGCCGCCCAGGCCATCGGTGCGGGCTCGGGCCGCGACACCCCGCTGATGCACGCGCTCAGCCACGCCGCGCTGCAGAGCCCCGAGCTGCTGTGCGCGTTGCGCGAGGCGCTGATCCTGCCGGAGATCGCGGCGATCGAAGCGATGGTCCGGCGCGGAGCGGAGCGCGGCGAGATTCCGGCGGACACTCCCGCGGCCGAGTTCATCTCCGCGCAGTTGCTGGGCGTGGTGCGTGCCCGGCCGCTGCTGGAGGGGAAGTTCGCGGATGAGGCATATCTCACCCGCTTCGTGGAGAACGCCGTCCTTCCCGCACTTGGACTGGAGGCGTCCGCGCCCTAGCCCCCAGAGACGTGGGCCGTTGTCCGAGCGGATGACGACGGCCCGCTCGCGCCGCACCGTGGGGACGGGGGCGGCGCACCATCCGGGCGGCCGGTGACTCCTCAGGGAGCCACCGGCCGCCCGCGCTTCTTTCCCCGCGGCTCGCCCCACCCGCCCAAAGCGGCGACTGTTCTACCAAACAAACGATTGGTAGCTTTACGGAATCGACCAGTGTGCACTTCGGCCACAGCAGAGGCGGACCATGGACATCGGCAATCCCATCGACTTCACGGGACGGGCAGTGCTCGTCACCGGTGGCACGAAGGGCATCGGCGCCGCGATCGCCAAGGCCTTTCTCTCCGCCGGTGCGGATGTACTGGTCTGCGGCCGCAGCGAACCGCCGGAACTGCCGGGAAGCGGCGCCCGGCAGGCACACTTCCGCGCAACCGATGTCCGCGACCCTGCAGCCGCCGCCGCACTGGTCGACACGGCGGCGGAACGGTTCGGGCGGCTGGATGTGCTCGTCAACAACGCGGGCGGCTCCCCCGCCAGCGACGCGGCCACCGCTTCGCCGCGGTTCGTCGAGAGGGTCGTCGCACTCAATCTGCTGGCCCCTTTCTATGTGGCGCAGGCCGCCAACCGGATCATGCAGGGCCAGAACGAGGGCGGCTCGGTCATCAATATCGGCAGCGTCTCCGCGCACACCCCGCAGCCGGGCACGGCCGCCTACACGGCGGCGAAGGCCGGACTGCTGGCACTGACCCGGGCGCTGGCTCTCGAGTGGGCGCCCAAGGTACGCGTCAACCACATCACGACCGGACTGATCCGCACCGAGAGCGCGGCACCGGTGTACGGGGAGGACGGCGGCGCCGCCGTCGCCGAGGTGATTCCGATGCGACGGATGGCCGTACCGGACGATGTTGCGCGCGCCTGCCTGTACCTGGCGGGCGGCCTGGCCGAGTACGTCAGTGGGGCCGATCTGGCGGTGCACGGCGGGGGCGAGATGCCGGCCAGGTTCCTGGCCTCGAAGGGCGGACGTGCACACGGACGATCGTTCTCGTCCCCTTGACGATATCGGCGGACCCCCTTATCGTCTCCATGACGAGAATGAGGGGGATTCCGACATGGCCGACATCACCAGGCGCTTCGGCTGGCGCCATTTGCGCTCCGCACCCACTGCCCACATCCGCCACCACAAGCGCGGCCGGCTCGCGCACGACGGACCCGGGCTGAGTTTCTGGTACCGGTCACTGACCGCCGCACTCTCTGAAGTGCCGGTCAACGACCGGGAGTTGGCCATGGCCTTCCATGCCCGCACGTCCGATTTCCAGGACGTCACCGTGCAGGCCACCGTGACGTACCGGATCAGCGACCCGGCCGAGGCCGCCGCCCGCCTGGACTTCTCCGTCGACCCCGACACCGGGGTCTGGCGCGGCGCGCCACTGGAGCAGATCGCCACGCTGCTCACGGAGACCGCCCAGCAGCACACTCTGGACGTGCTGGCCAGAACAGCGCTGGCCGAGGCCCTGGTCGACGGAGTCGCATCGGTACGCAACCGCGTCGCAGCAGGGCTTGCCGCCGAACCCCGGCTGCCCGCCACCGGCATCGACGTGGTCGCGGTGCGGGTGGTCGCCATCCGTCCCGAGGCCGAGGTGGAGCGCGCGCTGCGCACCCCCGCCCGCGAGCAGATCCAGCAGGAGGCCGACCGGGCCACCTACGAGCGCCGTGCCGTGGCCGTGGAACGGGAACGGGCCATCGCCGAGAACGAGCTCGCCAGCCAGATCGAACTGGCCCGCCGCGAGGAACAGTTGGTCGAGCAACGCGGCACCAACACCCGCCGTGAGGCCGAGGAGAACGCCGCGGCCGACGGGGTACGCGCCGAGGCCGAAGCGGCACGCAAGGTGCGGCTGGCCCGGACCGAGGCCGAAGCCGCCCGCGAGGTCGGCGCCGCACGCGCGGAGTCCCAGGCGGCTTGGCTGCGGGTACACGGCGAGGTGGACGCCGCGACCCTGCACGCCCTGGCAGCGACCAGGCTCGCCGAGAACCTGCCGCGCATCGACAGCCTCACCCTCTCCCCCGACGTCCTCACCGGCCTGCTCAGCAAACTCGGCAGGACCGGCCCGGGGCCCCGGGCATGAGCCTCGCCCCGCGCGCTGTGCTGGTCCACCGCACCACCGAGTACGACGAGTTGCTGGCCCGGCACGGCACTCACGGCCAGGCCGCGTTCTTCCTCTCCAGCCGTGGCCGGTCCATCGACGAGGTGGCCCTGCGGCACCGGCAGACCCAGCAGGCGCTCGCCGACGTGGCGGCGGCCGTACCGCTCCAGTGGCGTCAGTCACGGGTGGAACGCGCCGATCTCGACCGTTTCCTGTTCGCGCCCGAGGACGTGGTGGTCATCGTCGGACAGGACGGACTCGTCGCCAATGCCGCCAAGTACCTGTCCGGCCAGACCGTCGTGGGCATCGACACCGACCCCGGACGCAATCCGGGCGTGCTCGTACGCCACCGGCCCTCCGATGCGGCCGCCCTGCTCCGGGCGGCCGCATCCCCCGGCGGCGCGGCGGACGAACTCACCATGGTCGAGGCGGTCACCGACGACACCCAGCGCCTCCTGGCCCTCAACGAGATCTACCTCGGCCCGCCCGGCCACCAGACCGCCCGCTACCGGCTCGGCCCCGACGCGCCCGATGCTCCCACCGAACCACAGGCCTCGTCCGGCGTCCTGGTCGGCACGGGCACCGGCGCCACGGGCTGGCTCCGCTCACTGTGGCAGGAACGCCACAGCGCCCTGCGGCTCCCCGCACCCACCGACCCGCGGCTGCTCTGGTTCGTCCGCGAGGCCTGGCCGTCACCGGCGACCGGCACCTCACTGGTCGCGGGCGAACTGGGGCGCGGACAGCGGCTGAGACTCACCGTGGAGTCCGACCGGGTCGTGGTCTTCGGCGACGGGATGGAGACGGACGCGCTGGAGCTGACATGGGGTCAGACGGTACGGCTGGGCATCTCGGCGACATCGCTGCGACTGACCGTCTGACGGCCCGGACCTCGCACCTCGCGTCCGGACGGCGAACTCTCCCTGGTCCCGGGCCCATCGCCCCGGGCCGCGTCCGCGACGGCCCGGCGTGCCGTTTCCGCCGAGACGGGCGTCGGCGACGGGGTGCCTCGTAGGTGACCGGCGCCGCGACCTCGGCCACATCGGGAAGTGCGGCCAGACGTACCGCGTCGGATTCGGTCGCGCGGGGTGAACTACCGGTCGTGATCGGACGCGAGATGTTGTCCGGTCATCATCTCCAGCCGGCCGAGTTGGCCGATTCCCTGGGGCGGGGTATGGAGGTCCGGATGGCGGACGAGATCCCGACGAAGCTCGTCATCGCCGACGGCTCGCTCGGCATGCTTCCCCTGGATGCCCTGCCCGCGGAACCGGCCGCTCTGGTGGTGCGCTCCAGCGGTCTGCTGGTATCGCTGGCCGCGCTGTTCGAGTCGGTGTGGCGTCATGCGCTGCCGCTAAGCCTCAGCAGCGGAGAACAGGCCGTGATGGCACAGGAGCCGGGCCCCGACGCCGTCGATCTGCAGATCCTCTCACTTCTGCTGGCCGGGCTCACCGATGTGAGTGTGGCCAAGGAACTCGATCTCGAGGCGCGGACCGTCCAGCGGCGGATCAAGCGGCTGATGGATCTGAGCGGGGCAACGAGCCGGCTCCATCCGGGCCGGTATGCGAGCGAGTACGGCTTGCTCACCCGACATGGCAGCTGACCGGCCGCGGCGAACACCGGGCCTCCGCCGGGCAGCGGGCCACCTCGATGGGGCCGCGTGCGGTGGTACGTAGGCTGCCGGGTACACCGGAACGCCGAGGCCTCACGCCCGCGGCACCCCCACGCCCAACCACTAGGAGCACCATGGACACCACCTCCACGGACACCCTCTCCCGCAATGCCCGTCCGCCGCTGGCGCAGGCGGCGCTCGGCGTGGGCGTCATCGTGCAGGACACCCAGGGGCGCGTGCTGCTCGGCAGGCACCACAGCGGAACCTGGGAGCTTCCCGGCGGCAAGGTCGACCCGACCAATGAGTCCATCGCCGCGGCGGCCGTGCGTGAGCTCCGCGAGGAGACGGGCCTGGAGGTCGACGTGGACAGCATGACGGTTTTCGCCATGCTCCACGATGTGGTTGCGGGGATCAACCGGGTGTCGATGGCTGCCGTGACAACCCTGGAATCGGGGAGCCCACGGGTGACCGAGCCCCATCTGATCAGCACCTGGCAGTGGACCGCGCTCGACGCTCTGCCGGGTCCGTTGTTCGGTCCCTCGGCGCAGGTACTCGCGGCCTGGCGCCCGGATCTCTCGATCGAGCACCCTCCCGCGCACCGGCTGACGGTCTCGGCCACCGGAGACGGCTCGTAGCCCTGGCCCCTCAGCCCGGTGCCCGGGGTTCGCAGGCGGAGTCGGCTTCAGCCGAGCCGGTGGCCGCCGCGCCGGGCGACGGCGAGGATGGCCATGTCGTCCTGGTGACCGCCGCCGCTCCACCGTGCGACATCCGCGGTCACCGCGTGGACCAGGTCGCCGGGATCCATGAAACGGGCGCCGGTGAGCACGGCGGACGCACAGGGATCGTAGAAGGTGCCCGTCCGGTTGCGTGCCTCGGTGACGCCGTCCGTGATCAAGAGCAGCAGCGCTCCGGGCGGCATCGGGAAGACATCGGTGAGTGCCTCGCCGTCGGGTGCCGGGACCGCCCCCAGCCCCATGCCCAGGGGCAGCTGCGGACGGGTCGCATCAAGCCGTACGATCGCGCCGTCGTGGATCAGGTACGGGCCCGGATGACCACGGTTGACCAGGCGGAGCAGCTCGCCGTCGCCGGGGACCTCGACCAGCACGGCCGTGGTGAAGTCCTCGCCCGATGTCTCGCTTCCGCAGCGGCCCGACTCCCTGCTCAGCGCGTCGTCCAGGCGCTGCGCCAGCTCGGCCAGCGTGGGGGCGTTCTCGGCCTCCTGACGGAACGCACCGATCGCCACCGAAACGGATGCGACCGCCTGGAGTCCCTTGCCCTTCACATCCCCGATGATCATGCGCACGCCGTACGGAGTCTCCTGCACCGCGAAGAGGTCGCCGCCGATTCTGGCCTCGGCCTGTGCGGGGGTGTATCCGGCGGCGACGGCGAGCGGCCCGGCCCGCGACGGCGGATCCGGCAGAACCGCCAGCTGCACCGCCTCAGCGATGACCCGCGCCCTCGCGAGATCCCGCCCCTGACGCCGCAACAGCAGGTTGACGGCGAGGGCCAGAATTCCGATGAGGCCGATCACGGCGAGATCGACGAAAGTCTCAGAAGCGGAACGCCCTTGGACGTAATCCAACCCCACCGAGACCGCGCAGGCGAGGCTCGCGACGAGAACGCCGGCCCGGAACGACAGCATCGCTCCGGCGATCAGCGGCGCCGCGGCCAGGAGCGGAAGTCCCATGTACGGCTGGGGCGCGAGGATGTTCAGCAGTACGCCCGAGACCAGGGCCGGAACGACGAGCAGCCAACCGGCCCATGCCGCCGTGCGCCCACTCTCCTTCACCTGTGCTCCCTGTCGCTCCCCCTCCAGGCCCTAAATTTGAACGTACCACCCAAAATATCCATATATACGTCATCGTCGGGCCTCCTGATTCCGGCTTCCGCCTCCGCCCGGACCTGACCGGCCGGCGGCGCCGGGTGAGGGGCGCCGAGGTACGGGATTTCGGGGAGCAGGTCGCTGTGGGGGCCGATGTGGTCGCTGCTGACCTTGCCGTTGGTGAGCATGGCCAGGCGGGCAGAGGTGACGTCGTCGGTGAGAGTGCGGCCGTTGGGGTAGGCGGCGGGCCTGGTTCGGTCGAAGCGCAGGACGTCCGGCAGAACGGCGTGCAGAGTCTGCTCGGCGGTCTGCGGGTCATAGCCGCCGCAGTACTGGAGGGCTGCGGTCCACGGTTCGCGACAGGTGTCCCAGTCCGTCGCGGGTTCGCCGCGGTTGGTCGTCCTCGTCGACTCCCGCCTCGACCGCTGGAAGGAAGTCTTCAGCGGACTCGATGCCGATGTCCGCACCGTCGTCTGCGGCCACACCCATATGCCGTTCGTGCGCCTCGCCCACGGCCGGCTCGTGATCAATCCCGGCAGCGTCGGCATGCCGTACGGAAGGGCCGGAGCCCACTGGGCCATCCTCCGCCCGGGCGTCGAACTGCGAACCACGGACTTCGGCATCGAGGCCGCCGCCACTCGGATCGGCCGGGACTCCACCTACCCCGAAATCACCGAGTGGGCCGACTACTTCCTGCACGCCCGCGCAACGGACGAAGACGCCCTTGAAGCCTTCGCCCCACGCGACGGCCGCCGCCACGCGCCGTGACACTCACCCTCCCCGGGTGAGTGTCACGGCGCCGACGGAGAAGGGAACCACACGTATGGACCTCAAGTACACCCCTGCACCGGCGAGATGATCCGGCACGCAGAGCGGGAGACATTCCGATATCTGCCGGGACAATCTGAACCACTGTGCGCCGACGTGACGTTCTGGGCCTGTATCGTCACTTGTTCGAAAGTCCGGAGGCACGGTCCGTCCTCCGGGCTGCTGACAGGCCGGCGCGTCGGTCCGATCCGCTGGTGCACATGAGGAGCTGCGATGAGCCCTGAATCCCTGCTCCGACAGGCGGTCGCCGAGGGCATGAGGGGCATCCCCGCCGGGGAGATCGTCCTGCGGGACGAGGGCACGCAGACGAACTGGAACGTCCAGGTCGCCGCCTTCCGGCTGGCACCGTATCCCGTGACCCGCGAGCTGTACCACGCCGTTCGGGGCGAGGCGCCCGCGAGTTCGGCGGGGCCGCGGACACCGGTGACCGAGGTCTCCTGGAAGGAAGCCGTTCGATTCTGCAACCTGCTCTCGCAGGCTACGGGACTCGAACCCTGCTACTCGATCGACGACGACCCGGACGGGCAGGGCGTGATCTGCGACTGGGAGGCCGACGGCTATCGGCTCCCGTCGGAGGCGGAGTGGGAGTACGCGTGCAGGGCCGGAACCTCCGGTGCGCGCTACGGAGAGCTGGACGAGATCGCCTGGTACCGCGGGAACTCCGGCGGCGAGGTGCACGATGTCGCGACCAAGGCGCCGAACGCGTGGGGCCTCCACGACTTGATCGGCAACGTGTGGGAGTGGTGCTGGGATGTCTACGATCCCCGGGTCTACGGCCCGTACCGCGTGTTCCGTGGCGGAGGTGGATACGATCACCCCCGAGGGTGCCGGGCGTCGTGCCGCCGCAAGAGTCACCCGACCTTCCGCATCGACGACCTCGGGTTCCGGCTCGCCCGATCACTCTGAGCGGCGGACACGCAACGCGTCCGGCCGATGCCGTTCGTCCCGGGGCGCCCCATCACCCGGCACGCGGCTCAGGAACGGCTGCCGACGGTCGCGTCATCGAATGTGAACGTGACCGGCAGGTGTTCGGGGCCACGTAATCCGCCCGGCCGCCACCGCAGTTCGTCCGGGGGAACGGCCAGGGCGAGATGTGGAAGGCGGCGCAGCACGGTGCCGATGGCGATCTGGCCCTCGAGCCGGGCCAGCGGCGCACCCAGGCAGTAGTGGATGCCGTGTCCGAACGCGAGGTGGGCGTTGTCCTGCCGGGCGATGTCCAGGCGGTCGGGTTCGGGGAAGTGCTCCGGGTCGCGGTCCGCGATGGCGGAGGCGACCAGCACGGTCGCGCCGCGAGGGATGTTCACCCCGGCGATGGTGATGTCCTTGCGCGCGAACCTGGCGATGCCGGGGTTGACGGGGCCGTCGTAGCGCAGGAATTCCTCGATCGCGCCCGGCAGCAGCGCCGGGTCGTCCCGCAGCATCCGAAGCTGGTCGGGGTGGGCGAGCAGTGCGGCAATACCGCTGCCGATCAGGTTGACCGTGGTGATGTATCCGGCCGCCAGCAGCAGGAAGGCCATGGCGATCAGCTCGTCCTCGTCCAGCCGCTGTTCCTCGTCCCTGGCAACGATCAGCGCGCTGAGCAGGTCGTCCCCGGGCCGGGCTCGTTTGGCCTCCAGGAGCGTGGTCAGGTATGACCGCATCTGCCGCCACGCCCCGTCCACCCGGGCCGGGTCCGGCGGCTCGATCCCCCGCAGGATCATGTCGTCGGTCCACCGCTGGAAGTCGTGCCGGTCGGTCGCGGGTACCCCGAGCAGTTCGCTGATCACGGTGACCGGAAGCGGCAGCGCGTAGGTCTCGATGAGGTCGGCGCGACCGGCGGGCACGATCTCGTCGAGCAGTCGGTCGGCGATCCCCTGGACGCGGGGCCGCAGTTCCGCCACCCTGTGCGCAGTGAACGCCTTGGAGACCAGGCGGCGCAGGCGGGTGTGATCGGGCGGATCGGAGCGGAGCATGTTGCGCAGCACGGACTCGCGGTCGGTGGCGGGCAGCCGCTCGATGAGCCGGGGATCCGACGCGTCGCGGACGTCACTGCTCAGCTGCGGGTGGGACAGGGCCGCGAGGCCGTCTTCATACCGCGTGACCAGCCAGGCTTCCAGGCCTCCTGCGATGACGGCGCGTCGCACCGGGCCGTCATCGCGAAGCTGTCGGTAGAGCGGAAAGGGATCCGCCACGAAGGCCGGGTCGGCGTAGGGAAGGAGGACCGGCTGCTGGCTCATCATGCCTCCCGTAGGGCATCGCGCCTCTTCACACACAATTGAACCGCTCTGAGCGATATGCCCCAGCGTAATGGGCCCGGGGCGCCACCCAGGGGAAGGGCGTCGCGAGCCGAGCCCGGCGGGTCGGCGATCAGCGTCCCGGCAGGGCTGGGGCCGGACGGACTGCCCTGCGCGGTGCAGTTCGTCGCCCCGCATCACCGCGAAGACCTCGTGCTCGGCTCCGCGCTGACCGTCGAAGCCGCCCACGGAACGGTGCACCCGCCGGCCTTCGCGATCAGCTCCTGACGAGACGGTTCACCAGCCGGACTGAAGCCGAGGGGCAGGGCACGAGAACGGGCCGGAGTCGTATATGACACATCCGGTACGACCTCAGGCCCGCGATCGCGGAACCGACGGCGAGTGCGCCGGTGAGCAGGAAGCGGAAGGTGGCGTTCATTCGGCCGAGGAGGGAGTCCGGCGTCATGCGCCGGCGCAGGCTGACGCCGAGCACATTGTCCATACCCGTCTTGAGCATGGCCAGTAGCCAGCCGGCCCCTGCCGGCCACAGCCAGGCACTTCGGTCGATGAGCGGCACGAGGAGTCCTGCGGGCGCCAGGCAGAGGCCGGCGAGGCCGAGGGTACGACCGTGGCCCAGACGCACAGCAATGGGGCGGGCGCACCGGGCTCCGAGGAGGAGACCGGTTCCGCCCACCGCCCAGAAGAGCCCCAGCGCACCTGCCGGGAGGCCGAGTTCGCGGACGAACAGCACGGGGAGCATGGTGTTGATGATCTGGGAGCCGAGATTGGACAGGGCCGCGGTGAGCGCGAGCGCCCGTAGTTCCTTGTTGCCGAAGACATGCCGTAGCCCCGCCGCAATCTGCGCTCCCAGCGGGGCACGCCGCCCGGGAACGGGCGGGCTCGGCGCCGGCGTGCGACGGACGGCGGTGAACCGAAGGGCCGAAGCCAGGTAACTCACGGCGGTGCACGCTACGGCCACAGGTGGGGTGAGCAGTTGCGCGAGCCCTCCGCCCGCGCCCCGCCCGGCCACATTGCCGACGGCCATGAGGCTCACCACGGCAGCGTTGGCCTGGATGAGGCCGTCGCGACCGACCAGTTGCGGCAGCACGCTCTGCGAGCCGACGTCGAAGAACACGGTGGCGCAGCCGTTCAACAGGACCACCGTATAGAGCTGCCAGAGTGTGAGGCACCCCAGCCACCAGGCCACGGGAACGGAGGCGAACAGCCCTGCACGCACCAGGTCCGCCGTGATCGGCACACGCCTGTGGCGCATCCGGTCCACCCACGCCCCGGCGGGCAGACCGATGAGGAGGAAGGCGACGGTGCTCAGGGTGGCGAGTGCCCCGACTTGGCCAGGATTTGCGTCCAGGGCGGACAGGGCGATGAGGGGGACGGCGACGTAGCCGGTGTGGGTGCCCAGCCGGCTCAGGGCTGTCGCGGTGAAGAGGGTGCGGAAATCAACTGTCCGAAAAGGGGAGTTGGGCTGCATGGTCCGTTCATCCAGAGGGCGAGGGTACGGCCGGGCCGGGCGCGGCACGGTCCGGTGTCAGCTCTCTTGCGCGACCGGAGCCGCGGCCGCCACAGCGGCCGACTGTGGAGGTGTCCGTCGCCGTCGCCGCGTCATGGCCACACCGGCGAGCACGACGATCATTCCCGTGACAGCACGGAGGCCGATTTCCTCGTTGAGCACAATCGCGCCCAGCACCAGGGAGACCACGGGCAGTAGGTATCCGACGGTGGCGGCGTCGGTGGCGCCTTCGTCAGCGATGATCCGATATGTGAGGTGGAAGGTGATCCCGGTCGCGAATATCCCGAGGACAGCAACGGCGGTCAAGGCTGTCGGGCCGATGTGCAGGGACGCCGGGCCGCCTACGGGCAAACTCAGCGCGGTCAGTCCGGTCGCGGCGATGAGCTGGGCCGCGGAGAGGGAGAGGGTGGAAGCGCCCTTGCCGACGAGATTGCGCTGCATGTAGGCGAAGGCGACGGCATAGCTCGCCGCTGCGCCGAGGATGGCGACAGCACCCGGACTCACGCCTCCGCTCTGCTGCCAGGGGGCGAAGATGAGCACCGTTCCCCCGAGTCCGACCACGAGTCCGCTCAGCCGGATCGGGTGGAGTCCGCGTTCGGTGCCCATCGCGAGACCGATCAGCAGCGACCACAACGGAGTCGTCGCGTTCAGTACGCCTGCCAGGCCGGAGTCAACGGTCTGCTGAGCGATGCTGAACAACGTGAACGGCAGAGCGTTGCAGAAGAAGGCGGCCACGAAGAGGTGACCCCAGATCGCACGGCCGCGTGGCAGGCGTTGCCGTATGAACAAGCACACCACCGCCAGGACAAGCGCGCCGAGCGCACAGCGGATGACGGTGACCTGGGCGGGCGACAGACCCTTCAGAGCCAGCTTGATCCACAGGAAGGTCGACCCCCACAACAGTGCGAGCACGCCTACCCGTGCCCAGGCCAATGTTCCGGGTCGTCTGTTGATCATGATCCGTCTCCCTGCTCGTCCGTCCCCAGGAACGGTGCCCGAGGAGATCTGACAGGACAAGTGAAAAGAAGTGCACCCTCGTTAAGCTCTCCTACATGCTTGATGTGAGGCGTATGCAGGTTCTGCGCGCGGTGGTCAGCAGCGGGTCGGTCACCGCGGCAGCAGCGCATCTCGGCTACACACCGTCCGCTGTGAGCCAGCAGGTGGCAGCGCTGGAGAAGGAGGCCGGGATCGCGCTGCTCGAACGCGTCGGCCGGGGCGTGCGGCCGACGGCCGCCGGGCGGCTGCTCACCGAGCACGCCGCGATCATCAGCAAGAACGTTGCCGAAGCGGAGACAGCACTGGCCGAACTGCGCGCCGGGCGCACGGGGCTGCTGGCGATCCGCTACTTCGCCACGGCGGGAGCGTCCATGGTGGCGCCCGCCGTGACCCGGTTCCGCAAGGAGCACCCGGGCGTACGGATCGATCTCAAGCTGATCGAACCCGAGGACCCACTGCCGGAGGTGGAGCAGGGCCGGGCCGACCTGGCCATCATGGTCCGGTCGCGGGACGGACGGCCCGGTGACGGCATCCGTCTCGTGCACCTGCTCGACGACTCGTACGCTGCCGTGCTGCCCGCGGGACATCCCCTCGCCGCGAAGCAAGTGCTCGACCTGGCCGAACTCGCCCACGAACCGTGGGTCGGCAGCGAGCCGCCGGGGCCTTGCCTGGATCCCGTGATCGACGCCTGTGCCGCGGCGGGCTTCACCCCCGACTTCGTGGTGCAGAGCGAGGACTACGCCACGGCACAGGGATTCGTCGCGGCCGGTCTCGGTATCGGCCTGATCCCGCTCATGGGTCTGGGAAACCGCCATCCCGCCGTCGTCGTGCGCGAAGTCCAGAACCCGAAGCCGGTCAGGGCGATCCATGCGGCGGTGCGCGAAGTCTCACTCGCCCAGCCCGCGCTTCGGGGCTTGCTCGACGCGCTCACCGACGCCGCAGCCGCAAGTGCCGACAGTTGCGTGCGCGCCGGTCATGCGGCTTGTTGACACTCATGACGGAGGCCGCCGATGCGGTCGCACCGGCCGCATGTTCCGTGAGGAGGCCACCGTCTTCAGGCCGAGGGGTCGTTGCCGAAGGTCGTCGCAAGGTACTGCGGGGATCGTCCCGGACATTGAGTTCATTGACCCCATTCCGGCGCGACCGAAGGATGCGGCGGCTGCCGGCGGCCTTTGACGCGGACCAGATCCGGCCAGTACCTCTCGGCGGCCCCGATCCGGCTCAGTACGGGGGTGACGGCCTTCGCCGACTGCCCATAGCCGCCGACGAGTTCGCCCATCATGCCGGCGCCCTCATCGGGGCCGCCCGCGGGCCGGTCCGGCGTCGACAGGCAGGTGCGGGCCGCCACCGCCCGCTCGATCGTCATGGCCTGAGACTCGTCGCCCGAGGTAGCCGCGCCCGTTACTGAGGGCTCTGGCTCTCGCCCTCCCCGCGACGCTGCTGCTGTCAGCGGCCGGGGCCCCGTTCCTCGCGAAGTCGCACGAGCGTGGACGTGATCCGGTCGATTCCCATGTCGCACGTTTCCAGGTCGGTCGCGAACGACAGCCGGATGGCACCGTCCCTGCTGGGGGGCGTTGACCGCGCTGTTGAAGGTGCGGTGCACGTGTCGGCCGCTCGCCCGCTGCCAGTGCACATCGCCGCCGTCCGCTGAAGCGGTCAAGCGGGTTGGTCCCCAACTGGTTCCGAAAATGGTCGAGGGGCCGTTCCGGATTGCTCCAAAACGGCCCCTCGACCTGCGACTCTTTCGAGTCGGGACGACAGGATTTGAACCTGCGACCCCTTGACCCCCAGGAGTGAGAGTCGGGGGTATTTTCTGGATATAACCGGCTTAATTAAGGCGCAAGTTGTGTGCAGCAGTGTCTATCGTGCGCCTTCGCGCACATCGTGTGGTCCCCAACTGGTCCCCAGACTCGCTGCGCCGGCGACCAGGCTCCTGCCTGATCCGTCCGGTCACCTCACGTGTGTGTGCGGCTGGCGGCTGACGCCTCGTCAGCATCGCCTCGCCCAGGAGCAGAAGGCGAGGTCTAACGCTTGGCATCGGTCAAGCGTGCCCGTCGCTCTTATGTGTGGCAGGGCTCGTGTCCATTGTCTTCCATCGGGCAACCACCTCGTCGTGAAGGGCCGACGGACGGTCCGCGCGCCATCTGGTGCAGGCACCGCTGTCGGCGCCGACAAGGGCGGCAGCATATGGGTCCATGTCGACCACGGGCGGGCCCACGCAGGGCTGCGTGAGCCTGTCCAAGGCACACATGAGGGAACTCCTCCTCGCCCTCGGCCCCGCTCTGCGCCCCGTGATCGCCATGTGAGACGCCGCGTCCCTGCGACGCTGACCAGAGGATCCGTCTCGCCAGAGTCACGGACCGCCCTCACATGCCGCGCACGGCGGGGGCCGGTGATGGCCGTGCAGGCGGTACACCATCTCGTCCGGAGACGTGACCATGCGGGCCTCGCGCCACGCGGTGTCGTAGGAGAGCGCCCCCTTCCCACGCCGCCAAAGGCGAAACGCCCGCACGCTGGTGAACGGCGCCAGCAGCGCCCGCCAGAGCAGAGTGCTCACCGGGAGGCCCCCCGCTCAGACTCCCCGGACGCCACGAGGGGGCTCGGCGGACCGGACTCGGCGGGGAGGGACGCCGATCCGCCGGTGAAAGCCTGCAGGGAATCGAGCAGGGCGAGCATCGCCCGCTGCTGCCGGTCGGCGTCGCTGAAGCCGCGGCCGACCTCCTCCCACTGTTCGAGCAAGGGCTGCCACCAGCTCCCACACGCTCTGATGGACCGCGCGAGGCGTTGGAGTTCGGCAACGTGCTCGTCCGCCAGCGTGCCGGGGCGCTGTTCGAGCCGGTCCAGGACCACCAGGTCGGGATGGTCGTACAGCTGGGCCTTGAGGAACCGCAGACGCCGGACCCGGTCCTCGTCGGCCCGGCTCTGGGCGACGGCCTGACGGCTTTCCGCGGACAACCGCAGCGTGACACGCGCGTGCAGGATCCGATAGGACCCACCAGTGGTCCCACGCAGATCACGCAGGGCAGCGTTGACGGCGTCCTGCGCGGCATGCGGATCGGCCGCCTCGCAGCGTCCGGCGGCTTCGGCCACCACCGCGTGGACCCGGAAGCGCACCAGGTCCTCGAGATTGGAGCCCGTACGCCACGCCGGCCGCCAGACGATGACGAAGACCGCGTCGAAGGGGACTCCGGCCGTGGCGCTCGGCAGGAGGCGCTGGTGGGGACAGTCGCTGATGCGCTCCACGCGCTGCCAGGGCCATCTCACGCGGACCCCGTTTCGAGCGCGAACACCGAGTGGAGCCGCGGGTCGACGAGGTGCCGGTGGAAGTCCTCCGCCACGTCGACCCCCTCGACGGTCACGGGTGCGTCGGCCAGGGCCCGCATGAACGCCCAGTACGCCTGGAACATGCCGTTGCCCCGCAGAATGTGGACGAGCCGGTCGCGCAAGCGCTCGTACCCGACGGCGTCGGTGGCGTACGGGCCGATCCACTTCGTCAGTTGGGGGATGACCTCCTGCGCGATGGCGGCGTCGCCGAGGAGGTCCCGCAACGCGCGGTCGACGTCAATGCCGGCCGCTTCCTCGGACATGAGCCACGGCACCTTCGTGTGCTCCTTCTCCATCAGAGCGAGGAAGGCGAGGCTGCCGGACCTGACGGAGACCTTGGACGCCTGCCAAGCGGCGACTTCGGCAACGAGCATCGCGGTGCGGGCCGGCCGCGAGACCAGCTCCTTCAAGGCCGAGAGGACACCGAGCCGAGTCGCGGGATCGTCGCTCTTCCGGGCGACCCGGCGCAGCCGGACCAAGGCCATCTTGGCTGCGGACGGGCCCGAGGTCTCGTCCAGGAGCACGCTGCGGCAGGTGTCGACCACCGTGCGGGTGTACTCCTGCTGTCCGGCCCACCGATAGAGCGTGGCCCAGGCGGCGCGACCGACGTGCTCGTCTCCCACGGCGCGCAGTAGCACGGCGCCGAGCAGCTCGGGATTTTCGGCACAGGCGATGCTTCCCAGCGTGTCCAGATGGTCGGCGGTGCCGTGCCGCAGGACGAGACCGGCAAGGGCGTCGACCATCGGCTGGGCCAAAACGGAGCCGTCGCCGGGCTGAGTGAGCCAGATGAGCAAGGGCCCGCGCATCACCTCGTAGTTGTCCCACACATAGGTCAGGACGGCCCGCCCGTAGGCAGGCTGGTCGAAGACCACCGAGTCGTGCGTGTTCACGCGTGCGCCCACGTCATGGATACGGCGGCGCAGGCCGCGCCCGGCGAAGACGGACTGGACCAGCGCTTCGGTGGCGGGCTTGTCGCCGTTCGGCACCGCGAGCAGGGTCCGCAGGCTGCCCGCCGTGGCCGCCACCTCCGTCATGGGCGCGGACTGGCGGACGGCCAGAGCCAGCAGCAGACAGCGGTCCTCCAGGGTGAGTGAGGGGATTCGCCCGTCGTACGTGGTGGTCGTCTCCCCGAACAGGCCGTCCAGCTTCTGCCTCCAGTCCGACAGCGCGGCCGTCAGACGCTCCGCGAAGCCGGCGGGCCGCTCCTGTCCACCCGTGCGCACGGCGGCGACCGACAGGTGGGGCTGCCCGCCGTGACACTCCTCCCACACCGTCATGGCGGTGAGCGCGGCCCGAACCGCCTCGACAGCGTTGAGCCCGCGCAGGGAGACGACCGCCTCGTCGAGGGACTGGAAGTGGGACACCAGTTGAGGATGTCCGTGGTACTCCAGGTGCTCCTCGACCACGAGCTCCGCCTCCGGCGGCTCGTCGATGTGCACGACCCTGACGTCGCCGCGCGGGCTGAGGTAGTGGTCGGGCCAGAGCTCCTTCGCCACGGTCATCACCAGGAACGAACGCGCCGGCGCGAGGTCCTCGGCATGCCGGGTAAGGGAGTCGAGGAAGTCGGCCGAGAGTCGATCCGTACTCGTGTCCTTCAGGTCGACCTGGTAGGCGTGCCGGTGGTCCACCGGAAGTCGGCCCCGGCTGGGCGCGCTCCAGTCGGCGTCCAGCTTCACCAGCGTGGTGTCCGCTTCGGTGTGGCGCGCCAGCAGCTGGAGAGCAAAGGTCGTGGAGCCGAACGAGCGCGGTGCCACGACCAGCAGGATGCGCGGTCGCAGAAGGTGCGTCTCCCCGTCGACGACCTGGTCCCAGGCTTCCTTCCAGCGCCCCGCGAGGATGAAGGGCTGCTCGATGATCTGCTGCCGATCCCGCTCCACCCCCTCGAGCACGTCCCGTTTGCGCAACTCCTGCAGCACGTTCAGCTCATCGACGTGCGCGGCGGCCACGCCGACCTGCTGGATGTGGAAGTCGCCGGGCCGGGGGGTGGGGACGGAAGCGGGGGAGGTGAGATCCGGAGACGTGCCATCGGATTCCGGATTCTTGGGTTCGTCAGGTTCGAGCGAGGTGAAGGCGTTCTCTGCCATGGATTGGTTCCTCTTCTGGAAGGGGAAGGAGGTAGGACGGCGCGTGCCCGTCAGCGCTGACGCTGGTCGAGGTTGAGCGTGTCGAGCTCGCCGATGACCGTCGGGCGGTCCATGGCGCCGAGGAAGTTCAGGACAGGACCGCGGTGGCCCGCCTCCGGAGAGGAGCTGTTCGCAGCTCCGTGCGCCGGCGCAGGGGCCGGAGCGGGCGACGGCCGGGGACCGGCCGCGTCCGTGATGGAGGGGCCCAGCAGTACGGGTGACACCCCGGGGACGAGAAGCCGGCAGGGCTCCTCGAACTCCGGCTTACCGTCCACGCGGGCCGTGGCCCGCAGAAAGTGGCGCTCGTCGAGATCGAGTGTGCGGCCGTCCCTCACCGTCCGACGAAAAGCGATCTCCGAGACCACGGCGGCCAAGTAGGCGCCATGGGCCTCGGCCGCGTCCAGTGCTTCCCGCACCGCCTCGCTGTCGACCAGCCGGCACGCCTCGACGACGGCCCGATTGCGGCGGCCGGGCAGTGACACCGGCCCGACATGGACGCTGGCCCGCAGACGGATCTCCGGTCCGCTGTGCAGGCGCGCGTTCTTGTCATACCGGGACAGGGCCGCGTTGAGGTGTCCGAGCAGCGGATCGACCAACCGCGTGGTGTCCCGAGCTGGCAGGACGAAGATGCCGCCGTCGCCGGTGTCACCGAACGCACCGTCGACCCGCCGCGGCATGTCCAGCCCGCTCTGGTCGAACACGGTGTCGAGGATGCTGTTCAGGTCGAAGCGCGCCGGTGCCATCCGCGCTTCGGGGATCCGGCTGTAACCCTTCATGTCGACGACCAGCAGCGCGTGCTCCGGTGGTACGTCGACCGGGTCCGGCTGCGCAGGAGACCTCATAGGAACACCAGCCCTTCCGCCACGACCTTCGCGGCTGGCGCACCATGCTGGCCGGGTCGGAGGCAGCTCGGTGCCCACTACTGGGCACCGAGCCGGTGCGCTCCGTCACCCTCGACCGAGGGGATGGGTCTTGATCCGGGCGATGTCCCTGATCAGCAGGCCGCCCCCGGGCTCCGTCTCCAGCCATCCGTGATCGCGCCACGCCTTGATCGCCGTTCCGACGGCGTTCCGCGACGCCCCGATCAGCTGGGAGAGCTCCACCTGCGTCAGGCGCACATGGACGTGGCCGGCCCTGCAGGAAGCCGACTGGACCAGCCGCCCCAGAGCCGACGCGAGTCGCGCCGGTACCGGAGCGGTCGCGAGTTCGAGCCGCACCGCCTCCGCCTCACGCACACGAGCGATGGCATGGCGCAGTATCGAAGCCGTCAGACCGTGCTCGTCGACGAAACCGAGGAACTCGGGAGCGGGGATGACCCGGACCTGGCACGCCTCCGCCGCGATGACGGACGCCGTGCGCGGCTGGGCGTCCAGCACGGCCAGCTCCCCCAGCAGTTCACCCGCCCCCCGGACGGCCAGCAGGGTCCGCTCACCGTTCTCACCGGTCAGGGTCACGATCGCGGAGCCGGACTCCAGCAGCAGGACATGCGTCCCCGGATCCCCCTGCCGCAGAAGAACACTCCTGGCGGGCCGTGACCGCAACGGAGCCAAACCACGCAGCTTCGCCCACAAGACCTTGTCGAACACGGCGGCGTGCGGCTGATACATAGCACCTCCGATGTGAGGAAGCGTCAGAGGTGGGATGCTCTCAGGAGACGAAGCAGCTGATCAACACACCGATTCCGGCCACCCCCAGGGTGATGACCGTCAGGTCCACGGCCACCTTGATGATCCGGAACTTGCGGTGCGCGAGAGCGGCCAGCCGCGCCACGTTTCGGGCGTCTGCCTGGTGCCGTCCTCCGGCGGCCTGCCACGCTGCGGCGGACACGACGGCTTCAGGAACCTCATCGGGACATGGTCCGTCCATCCCCGTAAGCGCCGTACCACCCGGCAGGACGGGGCGCAGAGCCAGGAGCGCCGCGACGAGCGCAGCGGCCGCCCCCGCGCACATCACCGCCAGGGTCGTCCTCACCACCCAGCCGGCTTCCGCGGCCACCGGCAGCGCCGCGACCACGACGGCCAGGAGTGCCACGTCCAAACCGCACAGCACGGTCGCCTTGGTGTCGGCCCGCTGCACCTCCACGAACAACTCGGCCGTCCTCGTACGCATCCTGCCCACCGCATCGCAAGACAGAGCGCCTTCAGCCCGCACAACCGATCCGGACACGTCACCCGCCACCTTTCCGCCACAACAGGACCAGCCCTGTCACGAGACCCCAAGGTGCCAGGAAGACGGATGCGGCAGGTGCCCAGCAGAGGGCACGACGGCAGGCAACTGCGCCACACACATACTGATCAGAATCCCGTCAGTTCTGATCAATATGCACGTACACCCAGCAGACAAAGAATCTGCTGGACGTCTGCGGAGCGCACAGACAAGGGAAACATACTGATCAGGGTGCCTCCGGCAGGCGTGGTGGTCGCATGTGGTCGCACGCTGAGGGTGACGGATTCTTCTCCGCCTCCAGGAGGCGTACCAGCGCCGGCCGCGGCCGTGTTTACCGTCGCTGCGGTTGCCGGGACACCCACCGCCACCAAATCGGTGCCCACTGTCCCCATCTGCTCGCCGACAGCAAGCACGGGACCTGGACCTTCGCCGTCGATGTACCCGCCCCGGGCCACCGTCGGACGACGGTGCGCCGAGGCGGTTTCGCTAGCCAGGACTCGGCCGAAGAGGCCTTGCGGCGGTTCCTCGAGGGTGAGGCCGGCGGGTTCGATGCCGACCCGAACCAGACCGTCACCTCCTATCTGGACGCGTGGCTGGCCGCGAAGGCGCTCGTGCTGAAGCCGACGACGATGGCCCGGTACCGCGACTACGTTCGCAACGACCTCGTCCCCGCATTCGGCACCCTCAGGCTCGACCAGCTCGCCCACCGACACATCTCGGCCTTCGTCACCAGGCAGCTCGCCGCCGGCCGCGGACGCACCACCCTCTACCGGTGCCTGGCCACCCTCTCCAGCGCCCTTGGCGACGCCGTCCGCCAACATCGCCTCCCCCACAACCCGGCCTCTCCCCCAGTACTGCGCCGGCCGCCGTCGCCGGAGCGGCGGATCTGGACGGCGCACGAGGCGGCCCGCTTCCTCGCCCACTGCCACCAGGCCGACCCCGAGATGGCCGATCTGTTCGAGGTCCTCATCGGCACCGGCATGCGCAAGGGCGAAGCCCTCGGCCTGCACTGGGACGACATCCACCTCGACCAGGGCGCGCTCTACGTGCGCTGCGCGCTCTCCGCCGTCGACAACAACCATCTCGTCATCACCACACCCAAGACCCGGTCGAGCAGAGGCTGGGTCGCCATCTCACCCCGCGTCGCCACCGCTCTCCGCCGCCGAGCACGATCAGCACCCCGAACCCGCGGCGACCCCAACGACCCGTTCGCGGAGCTGGTCTTCTGTCGTCCCGACGGCGGCCCGCTCGGGCCGCACCAAGTGCTCGACCGGCTCCGCCGACTGTCCAAGGAAGCCGGCGTCCCCCGGGTCACGGTCCACGACCTGCGCCACCTCGCCGCCACCATCACGATCACCGCCGGCGTCCCGCTCACCGTGGTCTCCAAAACGCTGCGGCACTCCACCCTGTCGACCACCGCGAACCTCTATAGCCACCTCACCCAACAGGCTGCACACCAGGCCGTTGACACCATCGACCACACCCTCACCACGGCGGCACGATCCGCTGGCCGCCCGCCCCGGCCGGCATGGCTGCGACCACCGCGCGACCACATCCACCGCCTCCGTACAGCTCTCCACTGTCAACGGACAGCGGGCCGTCCGGGTGAGCGGACATCTCAGATCCTTGTGCGCGGACAGTTGACCTCCCTGCCCGGTACGACTATTCGTCCCTCGGATGGGGGTGTGTGAGCGTTGGGGGATATAGCGTCGCGGTCATGGGAACGCTGACTGACATCACCACCGACCAGGCGCCGGCTGATCCGGCCGCCACCGACGACATGCTGGCCACCCAGCCCATTGGCTACTGGAGTGGCCTCGCCCACGTAGCCGTCACCCGGCATCTGCGTGACGCTATGGCCAGGATCGACGTCACGCAGCCGCAGTACTGGGTGCTCAACCGGGTAAACGGCGGCCCCGCGGCGCCGAGTCGCGAGGAGGTCGTCATCCAGCTGACGCCCCTCGCGGACGGGCCGCATGCGATCGCTCGTGTCATCGACCAGCTGTTCCACCGCGGCTGGCTCCGGATCGACGCCGGGCAGCGCCTGCAGCTTACCGATGCCGGGGAGGCTGCCAGGGTGCGGCTGAACCGCCCCGGGTTCGGTAGAGATCTCAGATTGTGGTTGTGACCTGGGGTTTCGTGAGTTCCGTGTAGTAGTTGGTTTCGTACTCGACGGGTGGGATGTGCCCTATCTCTCCGTGGAGCCGGCGATGGTTGTACCAGTCGGCCCACTCGGCGGTGGCGAGCTCGACCTGGGAGAGTGTCTTCCAGGGCCGCTGGGGTTTGATCAACTCGGTTTTGTACAGGCCGATCGCGCTCTCCATCAGGGCATTGTCGTAGGCATCGCCGACCAAGCCGATGGAGGCGGCAATGTCGGCGGCGTCCAGATGCTCGGCGAGCCTGAAACTCGTGTACTGCGACCCGGCGTCCGAGTGATGGATCAACTCACCTGGCTGTATGGGGTGTTGGTCGCGGTCACGTTGCCAGATGGCCATCTCCAGGGCGTCCAGGACGAAGACGGTCTCCTTCACGGTGGCGGCCGACCAGCCGACGATCCGGCGGGAGAAGGTATCCAAGACGAACGCGACATAGACGACGCCGGACCAGGTCTTGATGTGGGTGAAGTCCGCCACCCAGCACCGGTTCGGGGCCTGGGCGACGAAGTCACGGTCGAGGCGGTCCGGGGCCCGGTCGACCTGCCCGCCGGGGAGCGTGGTGATCACGCGTTTGCCGCGGATCGCGCCCTGGATGCCGAGTTCGCGCATGAGACGCTCGACGGTGCAGCGGGCTGCGGTATGCCCCTGCCGGTTCAGCTCGCGCCAGATCTTCCGGGCCCCGTAGACACGGTAGTTGGCGGTGTGGACCTGGCTGATCAGCTCCTTGAGCTCCGCGTCCCGCACTGAACGTGTTGACGGAGCGGCCTGTCGTTTCTTGTTGGCGTAGTAGGTTGAAGGGGCGATCTTGCAGTCGTGCTCGGTGAGCGTCCTGCAGATCGGCTCGACGCCGCCGAAGCGGTCCCGGTGCTCGTCGATGAACGCTACGAGCGTGTGTGTGGCCGGTCGAGCTCGGCCGCAAAGAAACTCGCCGCGGCCTTCAGGATCTCATTCGCCCGCTCGAGTTCGGCATTCTCCTTCTTCAACGCCTTGAGCTGAGCGGACTCCTCCGTCGTCGTCCCCGGCCGCGTGCCTGCGTCGATCTCGTGCTGCTTCAGCCAGTTCCGCAGTGTTTCGCGGGACCCGATACCGAGCTTCTCGGTCACCGCCTGCAGAGCGGCCGTCTCGTTCGGGTAGTCGTCGCGCACCTCGGCGACCATGCGCACCGCGCGGCGGCGGAGCTCAAGCGGGTAACGGGAAGGTCGTGCCATGACTCGATCCTTTCATGAAATCGAGTCTCCATTCGAGCCGGGGCGGTTCACATTCTCGGCCTCTCCCGGTCGAGCTTCTACTACTGGCGTCGCACCGCGGCCGCGCGCCCGGCCCGGCAGACCGCCGAGGCCGGGCTCGCAGCCCGGATACGCAAGGTCCACCAGGACTCCGACGGCACCTACGGAGCCCCCAGGATCACCGCCGAGCTCCGTGACGAGGGCGGCCCGGTGGTCAACCACAAGCTCGTCGCGAGGATCATGCGGACCATCGGGCTCAAGGGAGTCCGTCTGCGCCCCCGGCACCACACCACGCTCGCGGACCAGGCGGCGCCGAAGGCGCCGGATCTGATCGGCCGTGACTTCACCGCGGCCGCGGTGAACACGAAGTACGTCGGCGACATCACATACCTGCCGGTCAGCGGCGCGAAGCCGCTCTATCTCGCGACCGTCATCGACCTCGCCTCACGCCGGCTGGCCGGGTGGGCGATCGCTGAGCACATGCAGACCGAGCTCGTCATCGACGCCCTGGCGGCCGCCGAGCGGACCCGCGGGAGCCTGGCCGGAGCAGTGATGCACACCGATCACGGCTCGCAATATACGAGTAGGGCCTTCGCTGAAATCTGCAGGTCAGCAGGGGTCCGGCAGAGCATGGGCGCGATCGGGTCCAGCGCGGACAATGCCGCTGCGGAAAGCTTCAATGCCGCCTTCAAGAGGGAGACGCTCAAGGGCCGCAAAGGCTGGTCGAGCGAGCGTGAAGCGCGACTCGAAGCCTTCCGCTGGCTGACCCGATACAACACCCGACGCCGGCACTCCCGCCTCGGTCAGCGATCTCCGATCGCCTACGAGAACGACTTCCAACCCACAGCAACTACCCTGGCCCAAGCGGCATAGACGTGTTCAAAATCCGGGGTCAAGGCCCACGTCGACTTCACCCCGCTGCGCAAGCAGGACCTCACTGCCGCCGGCCTCGGCCAGGCCGCCTGATCCGTGAGTGCCTGGGTCTGAACCTTGATTGGTGACCCCCCTGTGTCGGTAAGGAGCCGATTTCCGGTCGTGGCATGATCGGCGCTATGGAGCACTTCATACGTCCCAACGGTTCACCGCCCGTCAACGGCTACAGCCACGCGGTCGCCTTCACCGGAGCGATGGTCGCCGTCTCGGGCCAGGTTCCGGTGGACGGCGACGGCAATCTGGTCGGCAAAGAGGACGCTGAGGCCCAGGTGCGGCAGGTCTACGCGAATCTGACCGCCGCGCTGGAGGCAGCGGGCTCCGGCCTGGAGCACGTAGTCAAACTGACGGTCTACCTGACTGATCTGGACGATCTGGGCGCGTTCCGCAAAGTGCGAGACGAATACCAGGACGCAGAACACCCGCCCGCCTGCTCCTTGGTGAGGGTCGCTGGCCTGGTTCACCCAGACTTCCGGGTCGAGGTCGACGCATTGGCCGTGGCACCGAGCGCTGGATAACGGTTGGGTCCACTGAAGCAGCCCCTGGCGGAACCTCGGGAACGTCGCAAGCCCACAGATGAGTCGTCGCCGTGACCGGTGCAACGACGGAAGGTGTCCCCCGTTTCGGCCGACGGGCTGGATATCAGCGTTTCATAGGTGGTCCCAGGTCCACCGCTCGCAGCAGCTTCCCCTCATGGACCTGGGCATTCCCTCTATCCCGCCTCAACGACATTGACATCCCTGGGATAGTCGACGAATGGATCGAACGCCCCAGCACAGCGACGGGATGCTCCTGTCTCAGGAGGAGTACGAGGCAGTGCATGCCGCGGTATCTGCTGGTGCTGGCCGCTGGGCTGGCGGACAGCCATGCACGCTCAACTCATTGCTCACGCGGTGGAGTGATGTTGTGGCAGAGCTGGAAGAGGGCTATTCAAAGTGCGCGCCAGAGCTCGACAACGACATCTGGTGTCGGAGTGCGCTGGCGCGCGTCTGGCCCCTGTTGCCCCCGCGCGTCCAGTTCATCCAGCAATCACCACTGCATGAACTTGACGAGCGGTTCCGCGCGGCAACGATCCAGTGGCCCGGTCGGGGGGAGGAAGAGAGCCAGTGGTGGAAGTGGCGCATCCCTCGACTGCTTGAGGGTGAAGCCGGAGAACGCCGCGAACGGGGTTGGCCCTCGGGCTGGGAGATGATGCCGTTCCCCAAGCCGGATTGCGTGCAAGTGATCGTCTGAGAAGCGAACCGGGCTTTCTCTTCCTACCCGCTGAGTTGGTGCAGAGAAGGTCCAGCTCCATGAGCGCGGTGCCGGGCCCGGAGACGTCCTGGACGGGCTCGCGGCTCGGGGTAGGCGAGGTGGTCGACGTCGTGCTTTGGGTTGCTGCTCATGGGGGGCCTCCAGGTGGAGGAGTCAGGCGTGGTCGTCGTCGCGCCGGCGTTTGGGCTGGGCGTCGGAGGCGAACCGGCCGAGGCGGGCCTCAACCGGGTTCGCGGCGATCCAGTCCTCAGCGCACTTCCCCGTCAAGTTCTTCTGTTCGGCTTCTTGAGGTCCGTGGCTTCACGCAGCTTCTGGCCGCTGAGAAGATCACCACCATGACCATCTCGTTCCGCATCGACCGAATCCTCGGTGACCGTCCCTTCGCCGAGGTCGGTGATCCCGTCCTCGCCGTCGATGACGAGGGCCGCGGATTGCTAGCAGTGGCAGGCACGCACGTGGCAGTGGCGGGCGTGCACTGGTTCGGCAGTACTACGCCGGTTGGTGTCTACGGCACCGATGATCTGGCCTGCCGCGCCCTTCTCCGTGCGCGCTATCCCGTGCACGCGATGGCTTTCCACCCTAGGCTCCCCCTCCTTGCAGTCGGTACGGGCGACTACGACGGCGGCTACTTCTTCGAAGGGGAACTGCTCCTACTGGACCTGGAGACGGGCAGCGCCACGTCGCTCATCGAACACGAACTCGGCCGCCAGGTCCTTGGCCTGGAATGGCTCAGCGAACAGGAACTACGCGTGCTGATGGCACCGCCTGACGACTGGCAGGACAAAAACGCGTGGAGCGAAGGGCACATCGCAGTGGTTCATCGGCCCGACTGGAGGGTCGTACCGCCCCAGTCGATCACCGGATATGACCTGGCCGGACCACGGGTAGCGGCCCCGCGAACCGACCGTCGAGAGGATGCCCGCCAGACGGTCTCCGGTCTGAGTACGACCTGGGACCCACGACGCAACGTCCGCGCGGTTGAGGAACTGTCCGACGGCAGGATCGTGGCGACGCTCGACGGGGTCCAGTTGGAGTCCTGGTTGCCCTCGGGGCGACGGCAGTGGGCTGTCCGGGACGACGATGGTGGCGGCCGTGACATTGTCATCGCCGCAGATGAGCGATCGGCCTGGGTTGGTCTGGTGCGCCCTCCGTGGGAGGAGCGTGCTCAGGCCGTGGTCCGACTCGCGCTCCAGGACGGGGCGCAGCTCGACCACCTCACTCCCTCCAGCTCAGTGTCCCTGGTGCGATGTGCTGACGGCCTGCCCGCCCTCGCACCCGCTGGGCGGAACGCGGAGCGGAGCAGGTTGCGTATCCGGCGTGGCAGCCGGATCTACTTTCAGGAAACCGTTTCCACGAAGGGCGGGCAGAAGCCTGGACCAGGTGAAACCTGGCTTGCGGCAGCGGAACTGGGGTCCATACCGGTTGCCGAACGTCCGCGTGAGCCGAGTGGGGCGGAGGTCAATCAGTTGTTTCCCTACTCCTGGAAGCCAGGTGAGACACACTTCGCTGGCCCCGGCGTGGAGACCGCCGACGGCGACCTGATTTATGCCGGCACCGCCTATCACGGCCACGGGTTGCAGCCCGGCGGCTCGTTCGTCGTACGGCGCGCGGTGGCCAGTGCAGAGCCGACTTGGGTCTTTCGGACAGACCGGAAGGCCACGGACCTCGACCACGACATGGAGACCGTCTATGTCACGTACGACGATGGCGAGATCGTCGGACTCGATCTACGTGACGGCAACGTCCGCTGGCGTCAGCACCTGACTGTTGCCAGAGTTCCCGTCGTGGCGACCGCACTGACCGTTACCGAACCCGGCCGACTGCTCATTGGCACCACCGACGGGCGACTCCTGGACTGCTCGACCGTCTAGGAAGTGCCAATGCTGTGCAGGCACGCTGCGAGCCTTACCGACCAGAGCAGCCCTGTCACGTTGTCGATCGAGGGAACGGAATGACGTTGTCGGAGGCCGGTTCTGCTGATGCTGCCTTCCCCTGCGTGAGAACGGCACTGGCGAGGGTCAGGCGAGTGACCAGGTCGCGGAGCTCTTGGATCTCGGTTCTCTGCTCGGCGATGGTCTTTTTGAGTTTGGTGACGGTTTCCCTGAGTCGTTTCTCCGTTTCCGGGATCTGCTGCGTCTCGTTGCGAACACGTTCGTAAAACTCGTTCTTCAGGTCGACGTGCCGTTTGAGGAGGGCCATGCGGTGGACACCGGCCTCGGCGGCGAGGGCAACGACGGTGAGACTGCCATTGGAGGCGGTGGCCTGACCGGAGAGGAGCCGGTCCATGGCCCCGCGGATGCGCGTCCGTTCGTCTTGGTGCTGCTGATTCATGCCAGGGTCCCAGCGGCGCGGTGACCATCAAGGTCCTGTCCGTGGGCAGCAAGCGGATGTCGAAGGCTATCTACAACCAGCTGCCCCGGCGTAGTCCCTTGACTGATCACGACTGCACGACACAGGGGAGGCTCTGGGGGATCGTGGTCGACCCGAAGTGCTGCCACAGCATGCGCCTGGCCGGTCAGCCGCACTGGCACGTCGTGTTCGAGCACGATGGCGAGCTGGCTGTGTGGAAGGTGCCGCAGGGGGCGAAGAACGCTCCGTACAACCTGATCGCCGGCGGCCCGTACGAGCCGCGCTCCCGTGTCGACGAGGAGTTCCTGGACGCCTGCGCCCTGGAGACCCACCGGGGCTCCACCGACTTCTTCCAGGGCAAGGTGTTCGACCTGATCCGCGACGATCAGATCGCGGCGACGATCGAGGACACCAAGGTCTACCTGTCGTGCTCCGCCGCCGTGCTGAAGCTGCGCACCGCCAGGAAGGATCATCGCGCCGCAACAGAACGGGCCGCCTCCTCGACGGGCTGGCCCACGCACCCCAAGGTCCCTGGCTTTGCTGCCGAGGCCGCCGCGACGGCCGAGAAGCAGCTGGAAGCCGTCGCAGAGGCTCTGCAGCGGCAGTGTGAGCGCAGTGCCCAGGATCTGTATGCCGATCTGGTCGCGGACGTTCGCCGCATCAAGCAGGCCCGGGAGAACTACGCCGTGGCCCTGGAGACGGTCGAGCAGCTGCCCCAGCTATTCCTGGGTGCCTGACCCGCGCCAGTGTCCGACCTCTACGTCCGGAGCATGATCATGCCCGTGTACCGAGACAACTGCTCGCCGTTGGTGACCATTCACCAGGACGTGGTTCTCAACATCGAGTTGAGCGTCACCAGCCGGTTGCTTTACGTCGTTCTGCAGGCCCGGGTAGATGACGGCATCAGCGTGGAGGACGTGGCCCCGTTGATTGGTTTGGAGGACGTGCAGCGGGTGCGGCCGTTCTTTGACGAGCTGATCGACGCCGGGCTCGTCGAGAGTCGCCCGCACCACGGCCGGCCGCCCCGCATCCTGGTCTACCAGTCCCCGCTGTCGCAGGAACGCCGTACGCACGGGTGCGTCCCGTGCGGGCGGTGCGGTGAGTGTTCCTGCGAGCACACCAAGGGTCTCTGCCGTATCTGTGACCAGATCGGCCGCGCCGAGGAGGAGGCCCGGAAGGACATCGACCGTTGGAAGAGGCAGCGAGACGAGGGAGCTACCTACGCCATTGGGCGGCAGGCTACCCGGCTGCACCGCTGGGACTGTCCGAGTTTGAACTCACCAGAGAAGAGCCTGGCGCAACTGGAGCTCTCACGCCCCTATGCCCGTAAGGCCGGTGGGCTCTACTGGTCGCGCTTGCCCGACCTCTACACCGCGCAGGAACTGCGGCTCAAGGGCTGCCGCAAGCGACTGTGCGGCATGTGCGGCCCTGACCCGCTGTAGAGCACGTGGGGCCGTTCGGGGGATGCCACGTCGTGTCCGGCACGCGGGGTGCTCGTTGGTCGCACGGGGGCCGATGAGCGAGGAGGCTGCCGATGGGGCGAATCAAGAAGAAGCGCACCGAGCGGGACGTGCGCCGTCAGTCTGGAGTACGGCCGGGAGTAGCTCCGCCGTTCCCGCAGGCCGAGATGGAGCGCGTCCTGCGCGCCTGGGACCGGGCGGTGGACACCGGGCTGATGAAGAGCGGCACAGAGACGAAGTACCACTTCACCCCGGACGGCAAGGTGCTGTCGGTCGCGGTTGGCCGGAGCGGGCAGGTGCTGGCCAATGGCGAGCGGCTCACCCCATCGATGGCGGAGCGGCTGCGGAGGGAAATGCCGCTGCTAGCCGGGTTGATCACCTTCTACGAGAACAACCAGCTCGCTGGCCGCGGCCTGGACGGAGCGCCCGAGGACGGCGTGATGCCTCTGCCGACTGCGGCCGCCCCGGACCCGATGCCTCCGCTGGACGAGAAAGCTCTGGGCGACGCTCAGGCCGCCACCGCGGTGCTCGTGCGCCAGGGCAAGGTCTCCGAGCCGGTGGGCGCGATGGTGATCCCCGCTCAGAACGGCGTGCTGTTCGCGGTCGGTGGCCGGGACGGCGAGCTGTACGTCAACGGCCGGGCGCTCACCCAGCAGTGGGCCGAGAACCTGCGGGCCGAGGTTCCGGACCTGGCCTCGGACGTCACCCGGCTCCAGGCTATGCGCGCGGAGTGGCTGGACTCGCCGCCCGAGGACCGCACGCTGGCGCTGGCCGGTAGCTGCACCGACCCGAACTGCCGCACCCCGCACTGAGGGCACCCATGTCGCTGTCGGGCCTGGTGGGGCGTAACGCGCGGCGGTGCTCGCCACCCCCTACCGCTGTGGGGTGAGCGCTGTGCCAGTTCGGGTGTTCCGGTCTCGGTGGGTGCCGCGTGGCTTTGTTCACGAGAACCGGCTCTGGCTCAGGTTCTGTGGAGTGTCACTCCCCGTGGCGCAGGACCCTTGACGGCTGGCCGACCGGGAGCCGAGCTCATGACTGGCCGGGCCCGTCGAGGCGTTCCGTGGGACCGGCAAAGGAGAGGAAGAGAGTCCGCGTGGTGAGCAGCCAGGTTTCGTCCACCTTGCGGAACGTATCTTCGTAGTGCCCCACTTGAACCGGGGGCCGCGGCGGTACAAGGCCCTCGCTGTAGCCGTCGACACGGTACGTGGTGAAGTAGGTGGTGGCGGAGGCGGTATCCGCAGAGGCCACGGTAACCAGGATGTTGGTACATATACGGCGTGACAGTCGGTCTGCGGGCCGGTCGCCGAAGTAGATGCGCAGGGCGTCGCGACCCGCAATGCGGCGGTCGCCGGCGGGCCATACCCAGGTGCCGTCCCGCGTGAACAGGTCCGCCACCGAGCTCGGGTTCCCGAGGTCGAGCCGGTGGACGAACTCGACGACCAGCCGCTCACAGGCCCGCTCTGCGAGCAGGCGCTCCATCGGGTCAAGAGTTTCAGCATTCATGATCAACTCATATCAGGTCGCCCCTGGCTGAGGGAGCCTCACCCGAGCTGGGCCCCGGTTCCGGGCTCATGCTCTCCGGAGCAGTGCCCCTCCGTGAGCGCCCCCACGTGCCGATCCGTGACTCAGCGTGGCCGGTCCACAGAACCTGAGCCAGAACCGGTTCTCGTGAACAAAGCCAGCCGCGCGGGAGGCAGGCCTGCCTTCTGGCAATACGAGTGGATACGCGTTGTCGCCCGGCTGGATACGGCGGTGGCTACGATGCGAAACGCCCCGTCCCCGGCATTGGACCTGCCGGGAACGGGGCGTTGTCGTATCCGCTGTGGTTGGCTATCCGATCAGAAATCCAGATCCAAATAGTCGATGTCGTTGATAGCGACGTCTGAGATTCCCATGGCGCGGCCTCCGCCGTCCTGGAAATACACGTCTTTGAATCCTTCGGCGATAATGTCGCGCATCTGTTGGTCGCTGGCCCCGGCGTCGCGGGCGTCGAACAGGCGTTGCGCGTACGTCGCGGGAAGGTGGACGGTGAGGCGGCGGAAGCGGCCGTCGTCGGTGGTGCCGATCGGCGCGGTGTAGCCGAACCGGGCCCTGGTCTCCACCGTGATCCCGGTCGCGGCGGCGGCCTGCTTGCGCCGGCGCTTGCGGACCTGGGGCTGCCAGCGGGACCGGACGGCGCCGTCGATCTTCGCTGCGATGTCCTTCGGCGGGTGTTTGCGCTCGCCCTTGCGGTAACGCTCCACCGACCGCTGGCTGACCCCGAGCTCCGCCGCGACGGCCTTGGTTGTCTTGAGCTGCTTCATCAGGAAGTTGATGCGGCCCTGGAGGGTCTTGGGCGGCTCCCGGGTGAATGCCTCCCGGTCGGCCCGCTCGATGGCGTCCTCGATGTCTCCCACGGCTTCGCTCAGCTCCCTTCGGGGATGGGGCCCCGGCCGTCGGGGTCGACGAGCCGGAACCAGGTCTCGCGCGTCTCGCGCAGGTCATGCCGCCGCAGTTCGAACCGCGGCGAGGCGCGGTGGGCGCGCATGGAGAACTGCAGGGCCTCCATGCGCGCCTGCAGGCGGTCCAGCGTCCGCTCCAGCTCCGCACCGGCCTCCAGCCGGGGACGTCGTGCCGGTGTCGGCGTCGGGCACGGCCTACTCGCCCTCTTCGAGGACGGCGTCGCCGCCCTTGATGTGGCGGGCGGGGTTGAGGCCCTTCTCCATCAGGTCGACCGCCCAGGCCATCTCCTGGACGCCCTCCAGCTTCGCCAGGCCCGGGGTGGGGCCAAGGCGGAAGCCGCCCGGCTGCGGCTTGCCGGAGGCGGCGTACGGCAGGAAGTCCATCGGCGAGGCCCCGGGTGAGGGGTAGACGACGCAGTCGGACAGCACGGCCAGCGGGTACAGGCCCGTCATTTTGGCCATGTTGTTGAGCTTGCGGTGCATGTTGACCCGGGCCTTGCTGATGACGGCGGCCCGGATGTCCGGGCGCCAGGTCGGCCGCTGAAGGGCCGGCCACGTCTCGCCGTCGCGGTACTGCTTGCCCTGCGGGCCCTCGCGGAGCTTGCCGATGCCGCCCTTGACGGTGCCCTTGATGGCGGCGAGGACGGCCGCCAGGGCCGGGTCGACCTGTTTGTGCTGCTCCATCGCGGCGAGGAACTCGGTGTCGGTGAGGTCCTTCGTGACGCCCAGGTCGGCGAGCGTGTCGACGTAGGCGTTCTTGAGCCGGTCGTGCCACGGGTCCAGGTACGCACCGGTCTCCCGGCGCAGGTACGCCTCGATCGGGGCGACGTTGTAGCCGAGCTCCTGGGCGTAGGCGACGGCGTGCGTCTGGTACCAGGCCGGTCCCGTCGGGCGCTCGCCGGTCGGCGTGAACGGCGAGGGCAGGCGCGGGTCCAGCTCGATGTGGGAGAGGTCCACCCGCCAGGAGCCGGGGATCTTCGGGTTGAACGTCGGGGCGTGGAAGTGGTCGGGCGCAGAAAGCCCCACCGTCAGCCTCGCCGCGGCCGCGAGGAACGCGGTGTTCAAGTCGAGTCCCACCGCCCACGGCAGCAGGCACTCCTCATCGGACAGCAGCGACACGTCGCGCACCCACTGGTACGCCTCCTCGTTCAGGAAGCCGCCGGTCCAGCCGGAGTTGACGACCACGGGGTGCTCGGGGCGGGCCTCCGGCGGCGCCGGATCCATCGGCTCCGTGCCCAGCGACCCGGGGTTGTGGCCGGAGACCCAGTTCCCTGTCTCCTTGTCCTGCACGGCCCGGGTTGGCGGGCGCAGCGCGGTCATCAGCTCCAGCCCGGACACGGCCGTGCTGCCGCGCGGGGTGATGACCCGCTGAGCGTAGACGCCGAGCACACGGGCGACGTCGGCCGGCTCCATCTCCGACACCCCCGGCCACGACCGCTCATCGAGGGCGTCCCACGAGAGGACGGCGAGCTGCACGCACTGGCGCTGGGTTCCGGTGGCTTTGCGGTAGATCCTCGCCCACGGGCCGAACCCCCGCTGCGTGAGCTGCCACTTCGCCTTTGTCACCTGCTTGACCACGGGGTGGTCCTCGGGCAGGCGCAGGGAGCGGCGCTGCTCGTGGCCCTCCAGGCGCTCCGGCAGTCCGAGCTTCACGGCGGCGGCCGCGGTGAGCACGATCAGCGGGTCGGAGTCCTTGCCGTTGCGGTGCAGTTTCGGCGCACCGAGACCGGATTCCTTGAGGGTCCACTCCACCAGCTGCGGGATCGTGGTCGCGGGGCAGTCGAGCACGATGCCGTCGACGCCGTACGCGGAGCCGTCGCCGTCCAGTACGGCGAGCGGGCCGTGCGGGAACCGCGGATTGGTCGCGGGCGCCGCCGCCTTCTTCGCTGCGGGGCGCCTCGACGTCGCGACCGGGCGGGGACGCTCGGCCGCGGCCGGGGTGGCCGGGGCCTGTGCCGGGGCAGCGGCCTCCGTGGGCTCGGTCGCGGCCGGGCCGGTGAACGTCTGCGGCACCGCCGGCTGCGGCGGCGTGGCCACCGGGGCGGGCATGGCGGCGGAAGATCCGTGGGCGGGGTACTTCGCGGCCCAGCCGTTCAGCAGCCGCTGGTACGCCTCCAGGCGTGGCGGCTTCGGCTCGCTCCGGCCGTTCTCCCAGTTCTTCACCGTCTGGGTCGTCGACTTCAGGGCCTGAGCGAGACGGGCCTGCGTGATGCCGGCGGCCTCACGGAGCCGGGCGCGCTCCGCCGGGGGCGGGAGCTGCGGCTCCTCTGCCAGCAGGGCGTCGATGTTCGCGAACAGCTCTTCCTCGGATGCCATATCTGTCTACCTCCACCCTGAACACTAGCACACTTTAACCCTGACGGAAGATTCAATTTAGCCTGTACATTTAACCCGTTCGGTCAATGTATGTTGCGTGGTGTTGCCAGGGATGGCGGCCGAAACTGTCGGGTCGTGACCTCTCGCAGTGAAGGTTGAGCGATTCTCAGCGAAGGCTGGTGACCGGCAACCTTTCTCACCGATGGTTAAGCACGCAGGTCAGAGCGTCGCGCCGCCCCGGCGGAAGAGCTGGCCGCTGCGGCTCGGTCTGTGTTGCACACGCCCGCTCAGGAGCCTCTACGGGGCCTCTGGCCTGCGGTGTTCCTGCGCTCAATGTTCGGTGAGAAAGCTCAACCTTCACTGCGAGAGGTCAGGTGGTCGCGTGTGATGTGGCGAGTGCGCACGTGATCTGGCGAGAACCGTGGCGAGTTCTCATTCGATCTGGCGAGGGTTCTGGCGATCCTCTGCGCTCGCGGGGCCATACCGTGTACGGGAGAGGTATGACGCAGATAGCTGATCCTCAGTCCTTCGACCGGTTCGCCCTCGACTACGACCGCTTCGTGAGCCTGCTTCCGGGGCGAAACACCGCCTGGCTGCTCGGTCTTGGCTTGAAGGGCAAACGTGCTCTGGATGCCGGCTGCGGCTCGGGGCACGCGGTCGAGGCCCTGGCCGACGACTTTCGAGGAAGTCATCGGCCTGGACCTGAGCGGTCCCCTGATCGAGATCGCCAGGGCCAAGAGGGCGCGGCCCAACGTGCGCTACGTGGTGGAGAACCTGTTCGACCTGGAAGACGAAGGTGGCTTCGACCTGGTCTACAGCCACACGATGCTGCACCATCTGGAGGACTACCGCGCGGGTTTGGAGCACTTGAAGGGCCTCGTGAGGCCTGGCGGCACCGTCGCGCTGATCGATAACGTGTGTGATCTGTATCCGACGCCGCCGCGCAAGGCATACACCTGGCCTGCACTGTGGGGTTTCCCCGGTGAGATCCGACGCGTGGGTCTTCGCGACGCGTGGTTCCAGCTGCGCTTCTGGCACAGCCGACCTTGGCTGGCCCACCTGCTCAGCGACCACTACCTCTCGCGCGAACAGTTCCGCGAGCTCTACGGAAGCGTCTTCCCCGGGGCCCGGTTCGATGACCTCGGCTTCGCCTTGGCTATGGCCTGGACAGCTCCGCCGAACGGGGGCGAGGTCCAGTGACGCGGCTGTCGGCCGTCTCCGGGGCGGCGCCCGCCCGGGTCGAGGGCTTCGAGGTGGGTTACATGGGAGGTGACGGGGTGGAACGCCGGGTGCCGCTGGCCAGAGCCGCAGGGGTGCGGTTCGAGGACGGGTGTCCGGTACGCGAGTTCCCCTCGTACCGCGGGCAGCGGAACTACCCGGGCCTGTACTGGTCCGCGACGGTCGGCACGCACGTCGGATACGAGTCGTGGCTGGAGCGCGATCACGCGATGGTCCTCGACTTCGACCCGGCTGTGACCGCGTTGGCCTCGCAGCCGCTGTGGCTGTTCTGGGAGAACGAGCGGGGCAAGTCCGTCTCGCACGCGCCGGACTACTTCGTACGGCGTTGTCACGTTGTTGGGTGCGTGGGTGTCTGACGGTGCGTCGAGGTGTGGTGGGGCCGGGTGCCGGCCTGGGCTCAGGCCGAGGCCGGTCGGCCGATGACGCCGGTGATCTGCTCCCAGATGGTGAAGCGGATGGTCATTTCGGCTCGGTGTTCGGATGCGGTCATCAGGTGGCGTCGGGGCCGGAAGTGGGGTGAGATACCGCTGAACGCGGATAGGAACCGCTGGGCCCGCCCACGCTGCGGAAGTCCTTCATCGCCCGTTCGCGTTGCCTCGTCGGCTGGTGGCTGTTCTCGGCCCGGTTGTTCAGGCCCTTGTGCGAGCGATGCTCCACCGAGGGCATGACCTCGCGGTGAGCGGCGCCGTAGGAACGCAGCTTGTCGGTGACGACCACCCGCGGCACCCTGCCCGTCTTCGTCATCAGCCTGCGGAAGAATCGCCTGGCTGCGGCCTTGTCCCGCCGGTTCTGAACGAGGACGTGTCGGGCATGAGGTCGGCGACGGCCGTGCGGATCGCGCCGCGGCTGACGCCGTGGTCGCGGGCGAGGGCGGCGATGGAGCGGCCCTCCAGGTACGCGGTGCGCACGTTGTCGGTCGCGGCCGCCACGGCGGGGCGGCGCCCACCCTTGCTGCCCTTGGCCTCGGCGGCGCGCAGTCCGTCGTACGTCAGCTCGCGCTGGAGGTCACGCTGGAGTTCGCCGGCGGCGGCGAGGGTCTGCACCATGAACTTCACGGTGGACAGCAGTTCACCGCCCGCGGGAGCAATGCTCAAGACCTGTGGATCGACTTCGGGTTGGACGCGGAGGGCGTATCTTCCCGAATGATCCTGTGATGGTCACCGAGTAGGCCCGCGTTCGCAGCGCGGGTCGGGAAGGCACGCCCGTGCTCAGCGTAGTGAACGCCGACGGTTCGACCGAGTCCGGCTCCCTGATCGACGAGATCGTCCGCGTGGGCGCCCGGCGGATGCTCGCCGCCGCGCTGGAGGCTGAAGTCAACCAGTACATAGCCGAGTTGGCCGCGGTGACGGACGAGGCCAGGCGCCGCCTAGTGGTCCGCAACGGCCACCACCGGCCGAGGACTGTGACCACTGCCGCAGGTTCCGTCGAGGTCACAGCCCCGCGCGTGAACGACAGGCGGGTGGACGCGGCCACCGGCGAGCGGATGCGGTTCTCCTCGAAGATCCTGCCGCCGTGGTGCCGCAAGTCGCCCAAGGTCAGCGAGGTACTGCCGCTGCTCTACCTGCACGGGCTCTCCTCGGGGGACTTCGTGCCCGCGCTGGAGCAGTTCCTCGGCTCGGCGGCCGGCCTGTCGCCGGCCACCGTGACCCGGCTGACCAAGCAGTGGCAGGACGACCACGCCGCCTTCCAGCAGCGCGACCTCGCCGAGTCCGACTACGTGTACGTGTGGGCGGACGGGGTGCACCCCAAGGTCCGGCTCGGGCAGGCGCACTCCTGCGTCCTGGTGCTGATGGGCGTGCGCCTGGACGGCACCAAGGAGCTGATCGCTCTGGCCGAGGGGCTGCGTGAGTCGACCGAGTCGTGGGCGGATCTGCTGCGCGACTGCCGCCGGCGCGGCATGCGCGATCCCGAGCTGGTCGTCGGCGACGGCGCGATGGGCCTGTGGAAGGCGCTGGCCGAGGTGTTCCCGGCTGCCCGCCACCAGCGGTGCTGGGTCCACAAGGCCCGGAATATCACGAACGCGCTGCCGAAGTCCGCGCAGCCGAGCACGACGAAGGCGATGCAGGAGATCTACAACGCCGAGGACCGCGGCCACGCCGAGAAGGCGATCGAGGCTTTCGCGAAGACATACGGCGCCAAGTTTCCCAAGGCCGTCGCGAAGATCACCGACGACCGCGACGAGCTGCTGGCGTTTTACGACTTCCCGGCCGAGCACTGGATCCACCTGCGGACCACGAACCCCATCGAGTCGACCTTCTCCACCGTCAAGCTCCGCACCAAGGTCACCCGCGGCGCCGGCAGCCCCGCCGCAGCTCTCGCGATGGTGTTCAAAGTCGTCGAGTCCGCCCAGGCCCGCTGGCGGGCGATCACCGGAGCCCACCTCGTGCCCCTGGTTCGCACGGGCGCCCGGTTCGAGAGTGGCGTCCTGGTCGAAGGTTCGCGGGGCGCTGCCTGATCTTGTGGCGGCTGGTCGGATAGGGCAATTACTCAGACAGGAGTGGGGCTGCCATGACAGAGGTCAGCCGGATTGTGCAGTCTCACGCTGACGGAGCACGTCGTAGCCCACGAACTCGAACAGTCGGGTGCCGGTGTGCAGGGGTCGAGGCGTGCCGGTGAACCGGTGCACACCGACCCCGTAGCCAGCACCCGGTTCGGACAGCCACTGCAGTTCGAAACCCTGCTCGTCGAACCACTGGCAGATCATGGGCACTCGGTCGGGGGCGGCACGGTTGCGGGTCCAGATGACGGTGCCACCGGTCTTGCACAACTGGTTGCAGGCGCCGATGGTGCCCTCGATGTCGCTGTCGGTTATGTTTCCGAAGACACCGCAGACCAGAACGAGGTCCGCGGGGGTCATGTCCCGGTACTGGTCGATGAGGGAGGCGTCGCCCGTCACTACCTCGACCTGGTCCAGCTTTGCCAGGCGGGCCGTCTCCGAAGCCGCGGCGGTGTTGCAGGCGTCCAACTCGACAAGCCGCGCCCGCACCTCGTGGCGGCGCGGATGATCGGACAGGACGTGGAGGAGGTCACGACCGTCCCCGGCGCACAAGCTGATCACCTTCAGCGGCCCGGCCGGGGCATCGTCCAGGGCAGCCCGGGTCTGCGATTGAACGGTCCGCAGCCTCCGTGCCATCCAGGAGTCCGCTACGTCGTACTTGCCATGCCAGGCGTTCCAGTCCATTGCCGCACCCTACGGCTGACCACGAGCCGCAGACGATCCAATTTCGATCACCGCAGGGGCAGCCGCTGCAGCGGCGAAAAACGAGTCACAGCCCGTCAGATCGCGGCGGTCACGTCCTCCGTCATCGGGACAACCGTCGAGCGGCTATCCACAAGTCTTGACAATTACTCGCCTCCGCCGGAGCCCGACTTGGCGTTGTCTGGCCGGGCCTGTCATCGAGCAGGAAACCGTCACGCAGGTGATAGGCCCGTCGAGCGATGCCTCGGTGGACCTTTGTCCAGCGCGGCCCTCTTCCTCGTCAGTTCGTGCCCGGTAGAGCGCGTTCGAGGAGGACCTCGGCTGCTGCTCGCGCGTGGCGGCCGTAGTCCGCTTCGCCCAGGACCATGGCGCGACTGGCCGCACCGTCCGCGAGGGTGACCAGTTGTTCGGCGAGTGCGACGGGTTCCCGGCAGCCCAGCTCCCTCACCAAGGAAGTGACCAGCTCAGTCATCCGCAGTTTCTGTTCGCGGGCGTGGGAATGGACCGCGCTCTTCGGGTCGGGGAACTCCGCGGCGGCATCGATGAACGGGCATCCGCGCACCAGAGCCGCGTCCGCCGCGGGTTGGTCGAACAGTCCGAGGATCCGCTCCCTTGGGGGGATGTCCTCGCGGGTCAGCACGCTCTCCAGGGTGGCGCCCGACGACACGAGGTCCTGCAGGTGGGCGATGACCAGGTCGCTCTTGGTCCGAAAGTGCGCGTAGAGCGTGCGCTTGGACACCGGTGCTTCCTCCGCGACCTGTTCCATACCGGTCGCATTGATCCCCTGGGCCGCGAACAGCTGGGCGGCGGCAGCCAGGATGCGCTCCCGGCCCCCACGCCCCCCTCGTCGAAGTGCGCTAGTCGTCGTACCCATGAAGCAAGTATACGTAGGCGTTTACCTCGGCAGGGTCGGCTCGCTAGGATTGCCCCCAAGTAAACGCTTCCGTTTACATGCGCTGTCCCTGAGGAGTGTTCCATGAACAGGCCAGTCCCCGCCGGTCCCGCCGACCCCACCGAGCTGAGTGGCTGCGCGGAGAAGCTGATACGCGACCGTCACGCGACACGCGCGTTCCGTCCGGAGGCCGTGCCTGTGGACACGATGCGCGCGATCTTCTCCCTGGCCGGCGCCGCGCCGTCCAACTCCAATGCGCAGCCCTGGCAGGTGGAGGTGGTGAGCGGCGCGACGCGTGAGCGCCTGGCGCATGCTTTGCAGGCGGCCCACGCCGAGAAGCGCACCTCGGCGGACCTCCCGTATTCCGAGGACATGTACGCGCAGGTGCAGCAGGTTCGCCGGGCCGCATTCGGAGCCGAGCTGTACGGAGCGCTGGGCATCGACCCTGACAACCATGCGGCACGTGCGGCCTACGACGCGGAGAGCTTGCGTTTCTACGGCGCGCCACACGCGGCGTTCCTGTTCGTCAACGGTGACGGCGGGCCACGGCTGGCCGCTGACGTCGGCGGCTACATGCAGACCCTTCTCCTGGCGATGACTGCGTACGGCGTGGACAGCTGCCCGCAGGGACTGCTCAGCTTCTACGCCGACACGGTCCGAGGCGAGCTCGGCGTCACCGGAGGAAAGCCGCTCGTGGGCATCTCCTTCGGTTATGCCGATGAGACCGCGCCAGTGAACCGGGTGACGACTGGGCGCGCCGCGCTCGAGGCGACCACGGCCTTCCACGACTAGTCGTGCGGGTGATCGTGCTGGGGGTGGCAGGTAGCTGTACCGGGGTGGATCTTGCGGAGCCGTACGTCGAGCTGTCGTACGTGGACGCCTTGCGTGGGCGTCGCGCCGTGGTGCACCCTCGCGTCCACGCCCAGGGCGCGGTAGTGGGCAGCAACCAGGTCCAGACGAGCAACGGAATCGGGTTTCTGCTCCACGAAGAAGCAGTTCCATAACAGCGCGTTCTTCTCCAGGTGATGAGCGGCCACCTGCATCGCGATCTCCGCAGAGCCGCGGTCGCCGCTCTCGTACCGCCCTTCGCCCGCATAGCCGTCGAGGTACACGACCTGGTGCCGACCACGCGAGCCGGTCATCCCGCCGAAGCGGGGAATGTACTGGCCCAGCAGCTTGTGCTTGAGAACGCTCGGCAGCGCCTGTGAAGCCCAATAATCCTTGTCCGTGCCCGTTGCCATGGCTTTCTCCCCACCCCAGAATCCACTGTGATAACCGATATTGAGGTAAGCGTCACGCACCGTAAAGAGGGCGGCAGGCCGTGCCGGCTTTCCCGGGAACACGGGCCGTAGGCACGTTGGGCGGCCGCGGCTTGGGCACCCTGGAGCAGATGCACGAGCGGGCCCGACACAGGCGCCGTCGGCCGACGCGCCAGCCAGGCCCGCGCGTTCAAGCGGCTCGCCGACGAACGAGCCGGCCGCGTCCAGCCAACAGCGTGACCGCAGCCAGGAGGTACAGCGCTCACCTCTTGCTCGACATCATGACGCCAGCCGAAGCACGGGAGTGAGTCGCAGCCCGGCGGCGTGGGGGCTCGGACTATCGGCTGTACAGGGTGTGCCGCCCAGAAGTGCCTACGGGCTCGTGGCGCGTGTTCAGGCGCCGGTTTCCGTCTCGCTGATGGCGGCGTTGAGGTTGGGACGGTCGTCCTGCGTGGACCGGCAGGTGGGCCGACGCGCTACGCGGTCGCGGTCAGGTTGAGTTCGTGTCAGCGAGATGACCGGCTTCGACCTGGTCCGGGTCCCGCTGGTCGCCCGCACGATCCGCGGTCTGCAACTGCCAACGGGTGCAGTGATCGGCGTTGCCCGGATCACCAGCTGCCACCAAGACCCCGACAGATCCGAACCGTGCAGCCCCTGGGCACAGGTCGGCGAGCACCACCTGGTGCTCGCCGACGTCCAGGCCCTCGCCCTGCCCATTCTCACTGGCGGGCAGCTCGGTCCCTGGAAGCCGTCGCCGGACCTGGTCGCCCGAGTGCTGCAGCAGCTGCCCCACCTGCGGCCATGACCACCGCGGGCGCCACCCCGTACCCGCGAGGCCCGAGCCATCCGTTGCGCCGGTCCAACTCCTGGACTGGCGCAACGGACGCATTTCGCCTGGCCCGCGCCCTACGCGCTGTGCCGCAAGGCCACGCCTGACACCACGGCAATGCCCCGAGGAGATCCGTTCCGTCACCAGCCATGTGGCCAGCCAGACACCCCGGGGCGCACCCCACCCTTCCACGTCCAATGCGCCCCTCACCACGCACTCCCCCTACACGTCCACCATCACGAAGCGGCCGCCCTGCCGGCGGCCGCTTCGTCTGTCCGGCCCGGGGCGGCCGCCGGCCACGAGCCCGGCCGCCCCGGATGCCACCACCCCGCTACCCGCCGTCGCGGCCCGCAACGTCGACGCCTTCCACGAACCCACGGCACGGCCCACCACTGCCGCTCTTCGCTCACCCAGGAGACCCTGTGACGACCATCACCGCTGATCTTTTCCCCACCTCACCGCTGGCGCTTCGTACCGCCGACCCCGCCAAACAAGCCCGGGTCAGGCTGTTCGCGGCTGAACAGGCCACGGCCGCCGCCACCGTCCGGGACATCCTCCTGAAGACCTGGCGGCCCGCGCCACAGGCCGGCTCGGCACCGGGATCGCCTACAGCGCCGAGCGGTTCCGGACCCCCATCACGGCCAGCACCACCAACTACGACCGGCTCGGCCCGGTAGGCCGGCTGCGTGACGGGGCGACGTGGGACGGCCCGTCACACACCTACCGAGGCGGCACGGCAACACCCGCCTACGACGCGATGGCCACCTACGGAAAGGAGGCCGCCGCGAGGTTCGCCTCAGAGGACATCGAGGGAGACGTGCTCCAGAACTGGGTCGAACTCCCCGACGGGCGCCGGGTGGCCGGCAACCGCATCATCCGCGGCGAGGCCGCCCACACCATTGGCGCGGAACTCGCGGCACGAGTCGCCGCCCGCGGCCTGGACGTCTCACGCATGGAGACCGGCGGCGATCCCATGTACACAGCGACCCCGGACCCCGCCAACAGCGACACCCTTTTCGCCGCCGCGCTGCAAATCCTCGCCGACCCCGACCTCACCCCTGCCGACTTCGTGACCGCCCGGTACCTGCTGTTCCAGGCACCGCGCACCAAAAAGGGCTCCGACGCCGTCAACCGGACCTTCACCGTCGCAGCCGGAGCCGCACTCCTCGGTCACCACGCGCCCGCCCTGCCCGCAGACATAGACCTGCGCTGCTACGTACTCGGCCAGCACACCGCCACCCGCCTCACCCACGACCAGGAGCCCACCCGATGAAGCGACTGGCCCAGCTGTTCCGCCGATCCGGCCACGCGCCCGGCGCCCCCTCCCCCGAGGACCAGGCCGTCGTCGACGCGTTCCGCGCGATGCTCGCCGCCCTCCGCACCCCGGAGCCCTGGACGCCCGGCCGCTGCCAGGACATCGCCGTGCGAGTCGGCCCCTTCATGACGCTGCGATGGCCAAGCTCAACAGCCTCAAACGGGCTCCGACCGATGGTCGGCCGCAGCTGGTGGACCTTGGCATGCCGGTCTTCACCGACCACGCACCCCCGCCCCGGCAGGGACCGGGAGGGTCCGGATACCGGCCCTGATCCTTGTCAAAGAGCGAGTTCGGCTTGGCGAAGACTGCGGAACACCTCCGCGGTCGTCCATCCGCGCAGCGTGGCGTGAATCGACGAGCGGAATGCGGCCTCGGCCGTGGCGGCGTCGAGGGCCCCGGCCAGTTCGAGAGTCACAAGCCCGTGCAGGGCGGCCCAGATCGACAGGGCGATCGACGTTGCTTCGCCGACGAGGACGGACGCCGTCAAGGCGCGATCGATCGCCGCGAGGAGCGGACGGATCGGGTCACTGGCACCGGCCTCCCCCGACGGGTCGAAGGACTGCACACCACCGAACAGCACCGTGTACAGGTGGCTGTGTCCGCGCCCCCAACGACGGTAGGCGACGGCCAGCGCGTAGAGGTCGGCGAGAGGGTCCACGGAGGTCTGCACCGCCGACAGGTCCTGGAACAGGCCGGTGACGGCTCTGTCGCGCACTGCACCGATCAGCCCGTCCTTACCACCGAACAAGGAGTACACCGCCGTCGTCGACGCCTCGGCAGCAGCGGCCACGGCGCGGACCGTGACTGACTCTCGCGGACGGGTGGCGAGCATCTCGGTCGCGCACTCCACAAGCCGCTCTTTGACGACCTCGTCGTTTGTTCTCGGCCTACCCACGGCCAGCAGCCTACCCCCTCTGATAACGTCGTTTTGAAACAGCGTTCTGAAACTGTCGGAGGTCCGCCGTGCCCACGTCCGCCATACGCCTCGTCCGCTTCACCGGACGCTTACTGCTGGCCCTGGCCGCCGTCGCGACGTTGGTCGTCGCCTTTCTCGCACTGATCGCCCTCACAGACGGGGCAGGCTCGGGGCTCGCCGCATGGTTAACGGCCCTCGGGGCCGGGACTGTCCTCGCCATGTGGCGGGGCCGGCACCGCACCTGGCCGGCGCGGCTCGTGCCGTTCCTGCCGGTAGTCGTCGCGGCGGCGTTGACAGCGACGATCTGCATCCCGACAGTGCCGACGGCCCGGCGGTACCCGCCCGCCCTACCCTTCGTGGCCACGCAGCACTGGAGCCTGGCCACAGGCAGCCGGGTAGCGGTGTACCACTACCCGCCCGCGCACCCCGGCACCCGGCACCCCATCCCGCTCGTGTCTCTCAACGGCGGACCGGTCCGCGACATCTCGGTGCTCGACCACCGGTTCCTGCAACTCCTGGCACGCCAGGGCTACGACGTCTACGCCTACGAACAGGCCGGTGGCGGACGAAGCGACCTGCTCCCCATGGGCCAGTACGCGATCTCCAGGTCGGTCCGCGACCTCGCCGCCTTCGTCGACCGCCTGAACAAGGGCAAGGTCGACATCCTCGGATTCTCCTCAGGCGGGGCCGTGCTCACCCGAGCCCTGGCCGACCCGAGCGTCGCCGCACGCTTGCACCGGGCGATCATCGCCGAGCCCGGCCCCATGGACGGCCCCACCGCACACATCACCGGGCACAAAGGCCGAGAATCCGCGCGCGGCCTCGCGCCGGCCATGACCGGGCCGCGATCGACGCACGTCCCCCGGTACGCCGTGGCATTCGGCCTCATGCGACTCGGAATCCTCACCCCCGACACCGGACTGATCGGACAGGCCGAAGGCGACAATGCCTTCACCGCCGCCGACCTCGGCAGCGACACCGCATCCGCCTACTGCGCGCGCGACGCGCACCGCATCCCTGCCGAGGACACCGCAGAGAACTTCTCCTTCAGCCCCGCCGCCAGCCTCCGCATCCAGCAGACGGTCAAGGACTCACCCTCCATCGCCTCGCAACTGAGGCAGTCCCGGACCCCCGCGATGCTGATGATCGCCGAGTGCTCCTCCCAGGTCCGTCAATGGGCGACCGCCATCCTTGCCAATGACCCCGCCATCCAACGCACGCAGTACGTGCCCGGAGTCGGACACCACATGTGGAACGGCCTCGACGACAACAACGACCGGGCCGCCGCCGTCATCGCTGCGTTCCTTCAGGACAAGCCAGCACCCCTGCCGAACTCCCCGACCCGCGACGAGATCCCTACCTTCCTGCGCGACCACAAATGAAGTCGCTTCAGCCCGTCACCGGCAACGGCGGGCGAACCCTCGAAGCCGTCCGGGCCCTGCGCCGAGTACAGCCAAGGACGACCTCTTAGTCCGGAAAAGGGCATCCGGTCTCACCGAACTGCTTGCCCGAGAACTCCACGACCGCGGCCGCCAGATCCACGTCGAACACCTCCACGTCCATCTGCCGCGCGTGCTCAAGGCGGCCGACACCAGCACCGGAGCGAGCGCATGACCACCACAGCCCTGTACGAGATCGAGACCAGCGAAGCCGACGACGGCACCACGCAGCCGGCCGAACAGCTCTGGACCCCCTGCGCCGACGACGCCGCCGACAACGGGTTCATCGCCCACCAGGGCCTGTTCGTCACCGGGATCGACGACCCCACCGACGACCACCGTCGCGCTGGGCGGCGAAACCGGTCCGCCAGGTCGGCCACTCGGGCTGCCAACCCCGGCTGCGGGCAAGCGTGTTGAGGGCGCCGCGCTCCCACTCCTGCCGACCCGCCACCGGGGCGGGTGCGGGCAGGCCAAGGGCTTCGGCCAGGGCCGGAAGCCACTCGCGGGCGGGGGCGGGCTCATCGTCCACGATGTTGACCGGTCCGCTTGGCCAGTCGAGCGCGGCCAGCGCCGCGCCTGCCGCGTCGGCGACGTGGACGAAGGAGCTCACCGCATCGTTCGCCACGGTGCTCCCCAGGAAGGGCGCCGACCGTTCGCCCGCCAGGGCCGCCGCGACAGCGCCGCCCGGTGCGTACCAGGTGCCGGGCCCGTACAGCAGGCCGTAGCGCAGCAAGACCGCTGTCTCCAACTCGGCTGCCGTCTCCTCCAGGGCCCTGACGGCGGCCACCATCCGGGCTCGAGGTTGAGCAGCCGTGCTGTCGAGCGGTACCACCTCCTCGGCCGGGCCTTCGCCCGGCGCGTACGTCCAGGAAATCGACTGTGCGACGATCCGGCCGACCCCAGCCGCCTTCGCAGCCTCCACCAGGTTCCGGGTACCCTCTCGGCGCATTCGGCCGTTGGCGGCCCCGTCCGCGCCGGAGAGGTCGGTGAGCTGGTGGATCACTGCCTCCGGTGCTGCCGCGCAGACCGCGCGCCGCAGTCTGTCCGCGTCGAGCGCGTCCGCCTGGACTCCCGTCGCTCCGAGGCTTCTGATCCGCTCGATCCCGGCCAGGGTCCGTGAGGTCCCGGTGACCTCGTGCCCAGCCGCAACCAGCATCGGGACGAGCAGACTGCCGACAGCGCCGGTGGCGCCAGCGACGAAGACACGCATGAAGACTCCAGTCCCAGAGGGGGCGGCGGTGCGAGCTCAGCCTAGATCGGAAGCGACCCAAGCCTCGGAGACCCTGACCCACGGGCCCGACCCGCTCCACCTCGCCGAGGTGTTCGGGCTCGACGAGAAGACCGCGATGCGCTACGCGGACTCCGCACGCGCCCTGCTGGAGCAGACAGCCGAGGCAGACCCTGCGGGTTGACCGCGAACCCGCGGGTGCATCCCCAAGAATCGGGACACCGCACCCTCGGGTTCGCGTGAAGAACCTTCAGTTTCCGCGAACTCGCGGGCCTCTAGGCCCAATACCGGTGACTTTGAGGGTGTCGGTTCGTTGTGTTGAGTGTGCCAAGGCCGGGACAGGTGAAGTCGGTCGGGGGCGAGCGGTTTTCGGATCGCATCGCTCTCGGAGTGTTAACGCGCACGTTTACGCCGGATCTGGTGGACGAGGTGGTGGCGGAGTGCGGGCGTGTTGAGCAGCGCCAGCGGCTGCTTCCGGCTCGGGTGGTGGTGTATTTCGTGCTGGCGATGTGCCTGTTTTCGGGGCAGGGGTATGAGGAGGTCGGGCGTCTTCTCACGCAGGGTCTGGAGCGCCAGGGCCGCTGGGCAAAGGGGTGGCGGGTGCCTACGAGCGGAGCGATTGGGCGGGCGCGGCTGCGGCTGGGGCCGGAGGTGTTGAAGGCGTTGTTCGCCCGGGTGTGTCGGCCGGTGGCGGTCCCGGGGTCGCGTGGCGCGTGGTTTCGGGGGCTGCGGTTGGTTGCTGTGGACGGGACGACGTTCGATCTGCCGGACACGGTGGCGAATGCCGGGTCTTTCGGGCGTCCGGGGACAGGTCGTGGTCAGGGCAGGAGTGCGTATCCGCAGGCCAGGGTTGCGGCTCTGGTCGAGTGCGGCACTCATGCGGTCTTTGCTGCCGAGGTCGGTCCGCTGGCGGTGCACGAGACCGTGCTGGCCGGGCGCCTGTTCTCTTCGTTGACCGGGGGGATGCTGCTGATGGCCGACCGCGGGTTCCTCGGATTCGACCTGTGGCGGGCCGCCGCGGCAACCGGCGCCGACCTGCTCTGGCGGGTCAAGAGCAACGCGGTGCTGCCTGTGGTGAAGTCGCTGCCCGATGGTTCCTACCTGTCGGAGATCGTCGCCGCCCGTGACAGGAACCGGCGGGCCGACCCGGCCCGGGTCCGCGTCATCGAGTACACCCTTGGCCCACGCGGGAAGGACGGCACCGTCTACCGGCTGGTCACCACCCTCCTCGACCCGGACACTGCGCCGGCGGCGGAACTTGCCGCGCTCTACGCCGAACGCTGGGAGATCGAGACCACGCTGGACGAGATCAAGACCCACCTGGGCGGGCCACGGCTGGTCTTGCGCTCCCAGCACCCGGCCGGGGCCGAGCAGGAGATCTTCGCGTTCCTCCTCGTTCACCATGCCGTGCGGGACCTCATGCACGGAGCCGCACGACAGGAGGGACACGATCCGGACCGGATCTCTTTCACGCGCGCCGTGCGCGTTGTCCGCCGCCAGGTCACCGCCCAGGCGGGTTTTTCCCCCCTCCCGACTCACGCGGGCCCTCGCACAGACTCTGCTTGAAATCGGTCAACGGCTCCTGGAACCAAGGCGGTTACGCTCCAATCCCCGTGTCATCAAACGCAAGATGTCCAACTGGGCCCTCAAACGCACCGAACACAACAACCAGCCCAGGCTGGACACCCCAGTCATCACCCTCGTCGGACCCACCAAACCAGCCCCGACCTCCCGGAAAAAGACCTAAATCACCGGTATTGCCTCTAGGCCCTGTTCTCCCGAAGCTACGGCGAAGTGACAAGTAGCTCTCTGTAATCAGAGTGACGCTTGGCCAGGAAGAGCGGGGCGGGGCCCAGGTACTTCTCCGATTCGGCCGGGGAGGGCTGCTGAGGGTCCGTCATGGGCCCGGCCTTTCGCATAATGCGAGTCTCAGAAGGGGGTCTGCCCCGCTTTTGAGTGAGAACGGGTTGTGTGAACGAATCCGGGATCGGCGGCGGGCCGGCGGGCCGTTATTGATCTTGTTCGCGCAAAGGAACGTTTGCGCGAACGCTAGCCGCGTACCGCAGCCAGGCCCTGGTCGTACAAGTCAAGGATGTCGCCCTGTCCGTTGCCCTCAAGCCACGTCGCAGTGGCGGCATCGAAGCATGCGAACGCGGTCGCGACGATGGCGCGGGCCTGCCCTCTGTCCGTCCTCGAGGGCGTCAGTCTGGCTTCGAGCAGTGGCAGCAGCTCCTCCTGGCAGCGCACACGCTTCCCAAGGTAGGCGGCCCGCAGCGAGTCGGTGTGGTGCACCAGGCGGAAGCGCTCCAGCGCCTCCTCAGGACTCGTGTGGAGGCAGAGCGCGGCCTTGAACGCGGCACGCGCCTCCCAGGCGCCGGCACCGATGGGCTGGTTGCGGATGGTTTCCGTCAGGAGGGTGACGAACTGTTCCTCGCTGCCGCCGATGAGGTCCTCCTTGGTGCCGAAGTAGCGGAAGAGGGTGCGCTGAGAGACGCCGGCTTCGCGGGCGATCTGCGCGATGGTCGTCTCGTCGTATCCCTGCTGCGTGAACAGGCGCTACGCGGTCTGGAGGATCTCCTGGGCGGCCAGCTGTCGCGTGCGATCCCACAGCGGCCCTCACGGCAGAGAGAACCGGCCTCCCATCCCAATTCATCACCGAGGCCGCGCTGAACGAACAACTGAAACGCTGCCTGAACGACGACCAGCTCCCCCGTTATCTTTTTCGCGGTCCTGCAATGGGGCCGTTGGCCTCCGGGCCCGGTATGACTGTGTCCCCTCTGTCGAAGCGATGACCTGGGGGGTGGTGTCGCCGGGTCCGTGGGGTGCCGTCGGAGACGCTGATGAGAGGTCCGGCCACCGCCTGGCCCGGTGCAATGCCGGGCAGCTCGCGGGCGGCAGGTCTGCATAACGTGGATGCGCGAGCACGGTGCCACCGCCGAGGCCGGCAAGGTCAACCACTTGGGAGGGGTGCGATGTTCGACACCGGCGATGTGGGCGTCTTCCTGGGCATGGACGTCGGCAAGAGTGCCCATCACGGCCACGGGCTGACCCCGGCCGGGAAGAAGGTCTTCGACAAGCCGATGCCCAACAGCGAACCGAAACTGAGGGCCGTCCTCGACAAGCTGACCGCGAAGTTCGGCACCGTGCTGGTGATCGTCGACCAGCCCGCATCGATCGGTGCTCTGCCCCTGACCGTCGCCCGGGACGCGGGCTGCCAGGTCGCCTACCTGCCCGGACTCGCGATGCGGCGGATCGCCGATCTGTATCCCGGCGAGGCGAAGACCGACGCGAAGGACGCGGCGGTGATCGCGGACGCCGCCCGGACGATGCCCCACACCCTGCGCTCGCTGGAGCTGACCGACGAGATCACCGCCGAGCTCACCGTCCTGACCGGCTTCGACCAGGACCTCGCCGCGGAAGCCACCCGCACCAGCAACCGGATACGCGGCCTGCTCACCCAGTTCCACCCCAGCCTCGAGCGCGTCCTGGGCCCACGACTGGACCACCGGGCCGTCACCTGGCTCCTCGAACGATACGGATCCCCGGCCGCCCTGAGGAAAGCCGGCCGCCGCAGACTCGTCGAACTCATCCGGCCCAAGGCCCCGCGGATGGCACAGAGGCTGATCGACGACATCTTCGACGCCCTCGACGAACAGACCGTCATCGTTCCCGGCACGGGCACCCTCGACATCGTGATCCCGTCCCTGGCCGCCTCGCTCGCAGCGGTCCACGACCAGCGCAGAGCGCTCGAAGCCCAGATCACCACCCTGTTGGAGGCCCACCCTCTTCACCCGGTCCTGACCTCGATGCCCGGAGTCGGAGTCAGGACCGCCGCCGTCCTGCTGGTCACGGTCGGCGACGGCACCGGGTTTCCCAGCGCAGCCCACCTCGCCTCCTACGCCGGCCTCGCCCCCACAACCAAGTCGTCCGGGACCTCGATCCACGGCGAACACGCACCACGAGGAGGAAACCGGCAGCTCAAACGCGCGATGTTCCTCTCCGCCTTCGCCTGCATGAACGCAGACCCCGCCTCCCGCACCTACTACGACCGCCAGCGCGCCCGCGGCAAGACCCACACCCAAGCACTCCTCCGCCTCGCCCGCCAACGCATCAGCGTCCTGTTCGCCATGCTCCGCGACGGCACCTTCTACGAGTCCAAAGCCCCCACCGCCATCCTGGCCGCATAACCACCCCAAAAACCCGCACACCCGGCACCACGTCCTTGACGAAGGACATAGAGGCACCCCCCCCACGTCCGAATCGCAGGCGGGCTGATCGGGCTCTACGGCCTGCCCGTCGTTCGCCTGGTCGAACTGACCACTGACCGATTCGAACGCACTGGGGACGACGCCTACCGCACCATCGAACGGAACCCCGTGCTCCTGCCGCCCAAGCTGGCACTGCTCATCGAGGAACAGATCGCACGACCGACGGTCCGCTCCATGCTCCGGCCGCCACAGGACGGTCGCCCCACCTACTTGCTTCCGGGAGTGCCCGCCCACCGTCCGATCACGGCGCAGAGGATCGTGAACAAGCTGCGAAAACACGGCCTGGAAGTCATCAGCGCCCGCAACACCGCCATGCTCGAAGCCGTCGCCGACCTTCCTCCGATCGTGATCAGTGACCTCTTCGGCGTCAGCGCAAGCAGCGCCCACAGGTGGGCTCGGTTCGCCCAGGACAGCTGGACGGACTACCTCTCTGCCTGCTCCAACGACGAAGCGGGATCGTCGGAGGGATCTTGATCAGTGGCCGGTTCAGATTCCCCCACCGGCGGCCACAGGGAGCTATCTGGCCGTGCCTGCACCGGGCCGCGGAGCCTTCTTCGGCTGGGAGCGTCGTCTGTCACGGCAGTTGGTTGAATGCCTGGTCGGCATCGGCTACGGCTTCGGGGTGGACGTCGTGGGCGGTGCGACCGTCGGCAATCTTCTGCCAGTTGGTCCGGGCGAGCACCCGTTGGACCGCGAGTACCTGGGCGGCTAGCAGGTGTGCCTGGATGCCTTCGCCGAGGGCGTCCGCCAGTGCCTCCTCGTCCTCGAGCTGGTACCACGTGAGCCGTCCTGCCAGGCTTGGTGTGGTGAACACCAGCCGATGGAACACCACCACCTCGGGATGATCGCTGAGGCCGGTGACGGGGTCGTACCGATCGAGGCCGGCCCGGAAGTGCCGGTGCAGCGCCGTTACCGGCTTGATGCCGGACTTACGGTCACGTACGACGTGTGCTGCCTCGCCCTGGTGGTCCGCAAACCGGTACAGCACCAGGTCTTCCTTGGTGGGGAAGTACCGGAAGAGAGTCGGCTTGGAGACCTCGGCCGCCGCGGCGATGTCGTTGACCGAGACGCGGTCGAAGCCGCGCTCCAGGAACAGCGAGACGGCCGCGTCTCCAATGGCGTCGTGCATCCGCTCCTTCTTGCGGGCCCGCAGTCCCGTCAACTCGCTCATCTGACCACCGTAACATTTACGACCGGGTTGCGTTTTTAACCGAGTAACGTTTTCATGGGCGGCATGAATCAGATAGACATTTCTCCCGTGCTCGTCACTGGGGCGACGGGCCGGGTCGGCCGCGTCGTCATCGACCAACTCCTCGACGCGGGCGTGCCGGTCCGTGCCCTCACCCGTCGCTCTGAGGCGGCGGCGACGCTGCCGGCGAAGGTCGAGGTCTTCGCCGGTGACCTCACTGTGCCCGAGTCGCTCGACCCGGCATTGAATGGCGCCGGTGCGGTCTTCCTCGTCTGGACCGCCCCACCTCAGACCGCCGAGGCAGTCGTCGAGCGGCTGGCAGCCCACGTGCGGCGGGTCGTCTTCCTCTCCTCCCCGCCATGGCGGTGCTGCACGCCGACATCGAGCGGCTCATCGCGGCCACCGGACTCGAGTCGACGATCATCCGGCCGGGGATGTTCGCGTCGAACTCGCTGGCCTGGTGGGCGCCCGCGATCCGGGCCGGCGAAGTCGTCCGGTGGCCTTACAGCGCTGCCGAGTCGGCACCGGTCGACGACCGCGACATCGCAGCCGTCGCGGCGCGGACGCTCTATCAGGGCGGATACGTCGGAGGCGACTACGTCCTTACGGGCCCCGAATCGCTGACCCAAGCCGCGCAGGTGGACGTCATCGGTGACGCCCTGGGGCGCCGGATCGCATTCGAGGAGATAACGCCGGACGAGTTCCGGAGCCTGTCGGAGGGTACGGTGCCCAGCTCGGTCGTCGACATGCTGCTCGCCGCGTTGAGCGCGGCGGTCGGACAGCCTGCGTACATCACCACTGCGGTGGCCGACATCCTCGGGACGGCTCCGCGAACGTTTCGCCAGTGGGCCGTCGACCACGCCACCGCGTTCACGGAGGGTTCGTAACCTCGTCGACCGCGACCTGTACCCCCGGCCGCAGCCCTCAGTCCGCCGTCGCCCCGGCCCTCGCCCCCCGGGGCGTGCCGGGCGCGTGGGCGCGTGAGGCTCAGGCAGCCCGGGGCATCGTGCGTACCGACAGGACGCGCGCCTGCGGTCCAAGTGCGCGACATCGAGTGGCGCCTGCTGGCCCGACTGAATAGTGCAGGGTTAGAACGGGCCGGCGCATCGTCCGCGACGACGTTGGGCTCGGGGAACGCGTTGCGGGACAGCTCCCGCATCGCGGCGGTCTGCCGTTCCACCGCTGCCGCGATACCCGGATCCACCCGAGACGGCCGTGCGGCGGCACGGTGCGCGGCGCTGAAGCGGGCGGCGGCCGCCGCGTACCGCGGCGCGGCACCTGCCGCGCAGTCCGGGCCGGTGATTCCTCAGCAGGCCCGCCGCCAGGAGCAGCCCGCGGGCACCACCCCTACTTGGTCGTGTGTGTGGGGTAGACCTCGACGTCGGTGTAGGCGCCCTTGATGTCCCCTGCGCCCGCGGGCCACTTCAGGCTCACGGTGTGGGTCTCGTTCGGGGGCGTCACCAGGATGTTGGTCGGGGACGCGAGGCTGTTGCCGCTGTTGTCGATGTCGTAGGCGAGGTTGAAGACAGCGGCGTCGCCGGGCTTCAGGGTGGTGATACGCGGCTGGGCGTGGCCGCGCTCGATGGGGTTCGAGGTGTGGTCGGCGTCCTTGATGTCGACGCCCGCGAAGCCCGTCGCCGAGCAGGTGGTCGAACCCCGGTTGATCATGGTGATGTCGATCCTGCCGGAGTTCTCGTCGGGCGCGGCGTCCGTGGCGTCGATGGCCAGGTCCTCCGTCTTGCAGAACGTGACCTTGCCGCCGGTCTTCGTCGCGCCGTTTGCGGCTGCCTCTGCCTTGGTTTCCTCACCGGAGCCCGACTTTGCGTTGCTGGCCTCCGAGCCGCCGGAGCCTGAGCCGCCCTGCGACTTCGAGCCACTGTCCGAGGACGAAGAAGACGAGGATGAGGAGCTCTTGGAGGACGAGTCCTTCCCGGTGCCGTCGCTGCCACAAGCGGTGAGCGAGAGGGTGGCGGCGACGCCGATGGCGGCGAGAGCAGTGATGCGGGTGTACTTCACGGTGTTCCCCCAGGAGTAGCGCGGTGCATGTGGTCGGAAGTATTTGTATCTCGCACCGAGTCACAGGCGGTCCTCCGCGACGTCTTCGTTCCGTCACAGGCGTATTGACCTCACGGTCCGCCAAGGCGTCGCCGTACGGTCACCAGCCTGGCCCGAGCTCGACCTCTGGCACCCGTCGTAGCCGTGTCTCCACCGGCAACGCGGTCCGGTCCGGCACTCTGTGCCCATGACCGACGTCTTCGAGCACACCCCGCAGGTCTGGAATTCCGCGCAGTTTCGCGACGCGCTCAAAGACCTGCCCGATGACGCGCCCATCCACATCGGCGTAGCAGGCGACCCCGGCGACTTCGTTGGATACCGGGACTTCGTCCTCGTGGACGCGCATCAGGTGGAGAACTGGTGGCCGGCCACGGTCACGGCGCCGGAACGTACCGAGACAGCGGAGGCACTGACGCTGTTCGCCGACTGGGAGCCGGGCGCATACGACCGTCTGGACTGAACCGCTACCCACCGCGGCGCCCCGCCCGAGATACGAGGTCAGGTGGGGTTCAGCGGAGTGACGCCGGTACCCGCGTACAGCTCGGGTTCCAGCGACAGGACCGTGAGCGGCTCTCCCGCCTTCACCGCGTGCCAGGCGATCGCAGCAGGGTGAGCCACCGGCCAGTCCACGGCTTGCGCCAGGGCCAGCGGGGCTGCATCGGTGTGGCACGCGGGCCGGGAACGTGTCGGTTTTCGCCGCCCCGCTCGCGTGGCGGCGAGCGGGGCGGTGGGGCGAGAGATCCGGCAGGCGTGCGGTGACGGCCGACAACGAGAGGACGCCGATGGCTACCCCGGTCCGTCGACCTGGTCCCCGACGGGTGAGTACCTATCTTCATGCCCCGCTGCCCCGAGCAGCCGATTGCACGACGAACCGATCGCTTGCCCTCATTCACGCGGCCAGGCCATAAGAAGCGACGTCTATAAAGCCCGGTGTGCTCTCGTTCAGTCGGCGGTGGGTCGCCACTGGTTGGCCTCCCGGGCTGCCGCTCGTGCGCCGAGGAACCCGACGGTCAGGGAAACCGCAGCACACGCTGTGATCCCGTATCCGAGAATCGTCCAGGACACGGAGCCTTCCTGTACCAGGGCGATGAAGAACACCGAATGCCATGCGGTCACGGCCCCGGTGACAACGGTGGAGATGAGCAACGGGACGGTCAGATGCCATGAGGTCACGGAGCGGAATACCCGGCGGTGGCCGGTCAGGACGGAGAGCGGGGCGAGAGCGTGGCGGACCCGGACGAACTCGGCCGCCGCACTCATCGAACCGGCCACGAGAATGAACAGGATGCCAGTGACGCCGAACAGCTGGATCCAGTTCGGCAGGCGAGAACGCGAGGACCCCAGCCAGTTTCCACCCAGGGCCTCGACTTGCACCGAGGGATTGGGAAGTGTGAACGCGGCCTGCTTCACCGCTGCGAGCTGCCCCGGTGCGGGGGTCACGACGAGAAGGGACTGTGTGCCGTCCGGCTTCACGCTGATCCGGGGGACCTGCGTGAATCTGAGGTCGCCGTACCAGCGGCGCATCTCTTCCACCTTGGCCAACTGGGCACTGCCTCCCGTCACTGCCCTCGTGTCACCGTCACAGGTCACATGCAGCCTACGTAGGTCGCGGCAGGATCCTCCGATGGTCGTCCAGGGGTCTCTGGACGCTCCCGGATCGTAAAAAGTCCGGTTCAGCAGTATCGAACCGGCCGGAAGCGATGAGCGGAACCGGTCCGTCTCCGGCGCGGTCATGCCGCTCGCGGTCACCTCGATCACCGTGTCCTTGATCCGCTGGTGCGTGGCGGCTGCCGCCTGTGAATGCGCTCCGAGCCTGCTGGTCCACACCTGCATCTGGGCGACAATCCCGATACCGATCACCATGGCCAGAGCGAGGCGCACGATCACGCCGGGATGCGCGTGCGTCCACCGTCCGCCGATCATGCGGCCCGCATGCCCCCTGCGCTTCCCGTTGGCGGCGAGCCAGGAGCCCAGGTGGCGGGTGAGGAGTGCCACGACCGAGGAAAGAAAGGCCCACATCACGACGGTCCCGCAGGTGAACACGACGAGCTGGGCCTTCCGGGGCACGTACTGGCTCGTCAGGACCAGCGCGACGCCGACACCACAGGCGACCAGGCGCCACGCGGGAACACGGGAGGTGAAAGAGGCGGGGCGGGTGGACGTACCGTCCCGGGCAATGCGGTGCGTACCCACCACGATGCCCAGCACGACCAACAGAGATACAGCCGCCGACGCCATGGCGGCCGGCCATGCCGCCCACACGTCACGGTGGTCGAGGATGTATCCGGTGGGCGCAAGGCGGGTGTCCCATACGGAGGCCACGGCATACGGGACGAACGCGGTGAGCGTTCCCAGTACCGCAGGAATCGCGGCTTCACCGATGTTGACGATCATCCGGTGCCGCCATGTCCCACCCAGGGCCTGCAGCAGGCTGCTGCGCCGGTCACGGGTGCGGGAGCCGACCCGAGCAGCGACCACAGCCAGGGCGAGGGCGGGCAGCCCGGTCAGCGCCCAGAGAGCGAGGACGGGGGAGGTCACAGAGGGCTGATCGGCCATCTCTCCCGTCGCTCCGCCGCCGCTTCCGAAGGCGGACACCCCCATCCACCTGGGATCGCCCTTCGGCGGACTGTCCGCCACCCGGACATACGCGATCCGCTCAGAAGGAGTGACCAGCCCATCGTTGGTGATGGTTCCGGCGAACCGTCCGTACCGGTTCAGGATTCCCTCGCCGCGCCCGGTCCTGACGAGTTCGGGAGAAAGCAGGACCTCGCCCGGATCCGGCCAGCGGGCCACACCAGCAGGAAGAGGAGCCTCGGGTGTGAGGGGGTGTACGAACACGATGGATACGGGCCTGGAGCCGACAGAGTCGATCCCCTCCCGGTACAGCAGCGTGGCGTCCTTGCTGAAAGTGATCACCGGCCCTCTGGCGTCCGCTCTGGTCTCACGGCCGTGATACGTCGCAACGGTGGCCACGGTCGCCAAGGTGACAAAGGCGACCGCGGCCGCGGCGCAGAACAGACCCCACCAGCGCAGACGGTCGCCGGGAGTGGAGCGGCCCGCTGCGAGACCGATCCTGAACAACTTTCCTGTGGTTCGGACTCTTTCCTGCATCAGAGGGCTCCTGCTTCGGCCAGGATCCCGCCGAGGAGCTCGTGTCGGCGGTCGGCCCGAGCAGCCACCGTCAGGTCGTGCGTGACCAGCAGCAGTGCGCAGCCCCGCTCGCGGGCAGTCGTGAACAGCAGCCGGGCGACTTCCTCCTTGGCGTCGGGGTCCAAGGCGCCGGTGGGCTCATCGGCGAGGAGGACGTCAGGCTCGGTGATCAGAGCCCGGGCAACGGCAGTGCGCTGGCGCTCGCCGCCGGAGAGCATGCCGGTCGGGGTAGAGCCGACGGGGACGCCGAGCTCGTCGAGGAGCTCCTCCGCGCGTCGGTAGGCGTCCTGGTGGCGGCCTCCGTCGAGCAGAACCGGCAGGGCGACGTTCTCTACCGGACTGAGCTCGGGAAGAAGTTCACCGAACTGGAACACCATTCCCAGAGCCTCCCGCCGTACTTGCGCAAGCTGCGTGGACCTGAGCCCGGTGATCTCCCGGCCCCCGGCGGTGATGGTGCCCGCCTGCGGTTTTATCAGGCCGAGGATGCACATGAGCAGCGTCGACTTGCCGGACCCGCTGGGGCCGGTCACCGCGACCGACTCGCCGGCGGACACGGACAACTCCACGCTGTCGAGGAGAGTCCGTCCCTCGACCCGGTAGCAGAGGCCGCTCACGCGGAGCCCCGGCGAATCGCTTTGCTTCACAGAATTTTGCCTCTTGTCAGAAAATGGGGACACCGCGCCGGCCCGTACCGGGCCGGCGCGGCATATTGGGCATGGAGAGCAGACTTACGGGATGACCCAGCCCGAGCAGTCGTCCGGCGCGCCGTAGTTCTCGTCGCACGCCTTGAACTTGTAGATTCTGGAGCCGTCACCGGAATAGACGGTGGTTCCCGGGCCGCTGTGATTCCACAGGGTCCGCTTCGTTTCCGAGCTGTCCACCCGGTAGTACTCGGCCTTCACCGGGTCCCCATCACTGCTGTTGTCCTTGACGGCTATCTTCCCGCTGTCACCGCCGTCAGCCGGAGACCAGGCATGGGCGCCTTTGGCGACGGCGACGGCGTCAGCGGCAACGGCAGTGGCCGTAGGAACCGCGAGCGACACAGTGAGCAGCGCGGCAGCGATGAACTTCGTCCTCGTCATTCGTGTGCACTCCTTCAGATGAAGATGTCGAAAGAAAACAGGGCATACCAGAGAGGCATCAGCGGCGTGATCGCCGGTTGATGCAAAGCCCTGGTGACGTCTAAGCCGGGGCCCCAACGTGACGCAGTGATCACCGTAGGCAAGTGCGGTGCACACGAAAAGAGTTGACCTCCAAAGGCTCAAAACCGATCACGGTGCACCAATCTGGCCCTTTAACCGATGCGTGCACACAAACGCTGCATATGCTGCTGGTAACTACTGGGGAAATTTGACCTGAATCCGATCTTCGGAATAGGAGCCTCCGCACCAGCCAGCGAGAAAGGTTCGGGGAGGGCCGCCCACGCGGGCGAGAGGAGTAGGCGGGCCTGGCGTCTCTCCTGGGGAACCGGATCCCTGCCCGGGGTGCGGCACTGTGGGCGGCTCGGGGAACGCGCGGCGGGACAGCTCCCGCATCGCGGCGGTCTGCCGCTCCACCGCCTGTGTGATGTCCGGGTCGATTCGGGACGGCGGCGCGGCCTGGCGGTGCGCCTCGATCGCGCGGCGATAGCCGTCCGGCGACGTCCGGCGTTCCACCGGCGCGGCGGGGGCGGCCTGCTGCGGGTCCGGGTCGGCGGCCGCTGTGGCGGGGCCGGCCTTCACGGGTGCGGGCGCCAGGACGCGCAGGGCGCGGACGCATCCGCCGGGCACCTTCTCGTTGGCCGCCGCGATCAGCTTCGGCGCGCTTCAGCGCAGCTTGGTGCCGCAGGCCGGGGCGTCGGGGGCGACGTCCAGGCGGCCAGTGTCCACGTCGAAGGCCACGGCCTGGGCCCGCCCGGCGAGCTCGGGCACGGCCGCGGCGAGGATGTCGTCGAACTGCGCGAGGATACTTCCGCCGACGGCCGGGGCGACCATGCCGCGCTCGGTCGTCATCCGGATGATCGCGCTGCCGAGTCCGAGCGGTTCGCGGCCGTCCCGGCGTAGAGCCGCGCCGGTGCGCCGCTTCGGCTTCTCCTTCCGGGAAGCGCCGTTCTTCTTTGCCGCCTCCCGGGCCGCGAGCAGGGCCTGGCGCGCGAGGTCGACGCCGGACACCTCGCCGCCGCTCACGACTGCCCCCCGGTGGCGTAGCCGAGGTCCAAGTGCCCGAGCCGAGAGAGGTGCTGCGCCTGGTCGACCAGCTGGTTGCTGAACAGGCGCCAGGCCAACGGCTCGCCGTAGCGGTCGATGTGGTCGAACACCACCTGGTGGTCCTTCATCGCCCGCACCCGCCAGTCGCGTACCTGCTCGCGGGTCAGGTCCTCGAGGACCAGCTCCTGGTCGTCGACGTCGGCGGGTTCCGGCTCCGGGGCGAGAACGACGGCGGCCGGGCACGGCGCGCGCAGCACGACCGGGGCCACCGGCACGGCCGGAACATCGGCGACCGGCTGCGCGACGGCGGCTTCTGCGCGGGCCGCCTTCGCTTCGGCCTGCCGGGCGCGGTGCTGCTCCCACTCGTACGCCTTCGCCCACGCCCTGGCCGTCACGGTCTCGTGCAACTGCCGGTCGGTGGCCGCGCGACGCTCCGCCTCGGAGGCCCCGGGCATCGCGGCGTCGACGGCGGCCGCGACCGCGTGGCGCTGGGCACGGCGGTCGGCCTGCCGGTCCTCGCAGCGCGGGCAGTCCTGGCCGGAGTCGAGCAGCACGCGGTCGTCGCACCGCACGTCGCCGCACTGCTGGCGCTGGGGCAGGGCCAGGCCGATCAGCCAGCCCACCGGGTCCTTGATCGGCCCGGCCAGCCGCATCTGGTCGGCCAGGCGCCGGGCGAGCCGGTCGGCGAGGACCTGCGGAGCATCCGTTCGACCGGCGAACCCGATCACCCGGGCCAGCTCGCTGCGGGCGGCGGCCTCCACCAGGCGGCGGGCGGCCGGACGCTCCAGCCGCGCCCACACCAGGTCGACCGGAGCCAGAACGACCCGCAGATCCTCCGGCGGCAGCGGCACCCTCCCCCGCTGCTGCCTGCCCTGACTCGCACCGTCCACGACCCGCACCGCACGAGCCCCGCTGCACGAGCAGCACCCGTGTGCCGCCTGGGGCGCCGGCCGCGGAGTGTCATCGCTCTCTGGCACCCGTGCAGCACCGCCCACCACGTCCCTGGTATCTCGGGTGCGAATTGATAGTCAGGCATGTTTGGCATGCAGCTCTGAACCCCCGTGCCTTACGGATATCCGATGGGTGTCAGGCACAGCCTCGACCAGGTGATGGGCGGTAAGTGTTGCACCGGCGCGTGCTCGCTGGTCGACGAGGTGATCAGCATGCGGGCAGGCGTACCGGCACAGCGCGGTGGGTGAACCGCTGCCCCTCTGAGCGCGGCCCTACGAAACCAGCGATGCATGCCGTGCGACAGACAGGGCCGACTGATCCTCGATGGTGCGCTCCGGCTGGCTGATCTCGGCCCAGACCGCGTCGAGAGACAGGCCCAGGGTGTCGGCGATCGCTGCGATGGTCGGGAAGGCGGGGGTGGCCACACGGCCGGATTCGATCTTCCGAAGAGTCTCCGGCGAAATGTGCGAAGCGAGTGCCACGTCGAGCATCGAGCGGCAGCCCCGGGCTCGGCGGAGCAGGGCGCCGAGGCGCTGTCCGCGTTCTACCTCGGCGGGGGTGAGCGGCAACCTGACCATGCCCCCATTCTAATACCGGTACAGTTAGACCGGGATAGTTATTGGACGTACGTGAGAGGCCCCCATGATTGAGATCCTGAACTCCGCGCAGCTTGAGCGGGCGAGGGGCACCGGCACCCTGGTCGGAGACATCCTGCACACGCTGAAGCAGCGCAGCACGGTCGGGACGAACCTGCTGGACATCGACCAGTGGGCCAAAGAGATGATCACCGAGGCAGGAGCGCAGTCCTGCTACGTCGACTACGCGCCTCCCTTCGGGCGCGGCCCGTTCGGTCACTACATCTGCACGGCCGTCAACGACAGCGTGCTCCACGGGCGGCCCCACAACTACACGCTGGCCGACGGGGACCTGCTGACCCTCGACCTGGCCGTCGCCAGGGGCAGGGTGGCCGCGGACGCCGCGATCAGCTTCCTGGTGGGCAAGGCCAGGCCCGCGGAGAGCGTCGCGATGATCGAGACGACCGAACGGGCGCTCGCCGCCGGCATCGCCGCCGCAAAGCCGGGGGCGCGCATCGGCGACCTCTCCCACGCCATCGGCACGGTCCTCAGTGAGGCGGGCTACCCGATCAACACCGAGTTCGGAGGCCATGGCATCGGCTCGACCATGCACCAGGACCCGCACGTCGCGAACACCGGACGGCCCGGCCGCGGATACAAGCTGCGCCCCGGCCTGCTGCTCGCCCTGGAGCCCTGGGTCATGGCCGACACCGCCACGCTCGTCACCGACGCCGACGGCTGGACGCTGCGCAGCGCGACGGGCTGCCGGACCGCACACAGCGAGCACACCATCGCCATCACCGACGACGGAGTCGAAATCCTCACCCTGCCCTCGCAGGCACGGCCGTAAGAGAGCCCACCCCGCTGCCCCTACGGCACGCAGAGGACGGGCTCCTTGCTCGCGCGTGGGTTACTGCTCTGGCCGGAGGCCCAGCATGCAGAACCCCTTGTCGAAGCGGAGCGTGCCGACGGCGACGAAGGCGGGCAGGCGGCCGTACTCGCGGAAGCCCAGCGACTCGTAGAGGCGCAGTGCCCTGGAATTCGCCTCCCCCGCGAGCACCACTCAGCCCGCCCGCAGCCTCGGGATGCGCGCTGCCCTCGGGCAGCGCGCATCCGGGGCAAGATCATGATCACGGTCGCTTAGGAACGTGCCCAACTTGCCTTACAAGGCTATTCCCCAGCTACCAGCAAGGTTGCTTGACAACCCTAGATAACGATCGCCGCACCCACAGCAGGGGGCAGCAGACACAGCAGCGCCCCGGACCAGCCAGTGGTCCGGGGCGCTGCACGGGTGCTCGGGAGGCTCCTACGCCTCGACGTACGCGACGATGGTGATCTGTCGAAGGGCCGTGACGTAGTAGATGACGCGGACCCCGTCGACGTCGTCGACGTAGTCGCGCAGCAGGGTGTTGGGCACCGGGGTGCCCAGTTCGGGGTTGACGCTGATCGCGACGATTGCGCGGTCCAGGCGGTGCGTCTCGCTCGCCGTGAGCTTTGTCAGCTGGCTCAGCGCGGGCTCCACCAGGACGACCTGGGACCGGCGCGGTGCGTGCTCAGGCGACACGGGGCTGTTCACCGGCGAGGTGATCCAGGTGGGCGTCGCGGGCTTCCTCCCACAGCACGCCCGTCTCCGGGGACGGGTAGCCGTGGGCGGCGATGTCCTCCAGCACCGAGGCGAGGACGTCGACCCGCGCGCGCTGGTCGGCCGCGTACGCGCGGGCGGACGCGGCGGCGTGCTCATCGAGGGGCTGGCGGTCGGGCACGAGGGCTGGCTGCTCGCTCATCCGGGGCTCCTGGGCTGTCATCTGGCGTGTTCCACCACGGTATCGCCGCGGCGGAACGCTGGAGCCGGGTACGGGCGAACCGGGCCGCCGGGAATCAGCCGCCGCGGAGGGAGGCGTCGTGGTGGCTGGGAGAGACCGGCTCGTCCATCGGGTGCAGCCAGCGAATCGGAACGGTGAGCGAGGCGACCCGGGGCAGCTCCACCGGCTCGCCTTCGACGTCGAGCAGCATGCCCATGACCTGGTAGCCGTGGCCGGGCGGCAGGCCGACGGCCTGGACCTGGTCGTCGGTGAGGCCGACCGTGATGCGCGTGGTGGCGGCTACGCGCAGGCCCTCCGCTGTCCGGGCCTGGAGGTCGACGTCGACGACTGTCATCGGGAAGTACGTGCCGCGCAGCCAGCTCAGGGCCCACCACGAGCTGCCCAGCGTCTCCGGCCGGTACCGAGCGGCCGGCAGCGCGAACGGCACTTCGCAGCGGTACGTCTTCCCGATCCGGACATCCTTCGTGCGCACCCTTCCAGGGTGCTCCCACACCGCCAGGAGGGCGTCGGCGCCGGTCTCGGATGGGGACGGAGCGTGATCACCCGGCTGGGCCGCCGGGCAGGGGTGTCACGCTGTCACGCTGTCACGCCGGATCGGGCCTGGAACGGGGGTTGTCCCATCTCAACGGATCTGGTTTACGACATGTGGCCCGACCAGCGGCGACCAGATCGGTTGAGACGGGGCGGGAGCCGGATTCTCGGCTGATCTGGTCAGATGCGCGTTGCTCGTGCTGCTCGTCTCAGTTGATGTGGTTCGGTTCAGGCGTTTCGACCAATCTGGTCGGTGCAGCTCAGTAGGGCCCTTGGGGCCGCCCCCTGCCCCTTGGCCCCCGTCCACGATCAGGCGCCGCTCCCACCAACCCCCCTCTGATGGCCGCAGCGGAGGCGCTGAGACCGTGCGGGGGTCCTACTTCGGCGGGCGCGTCCAGGCACGGACGGCCAGCTTGCCGGTGGTGCCGAGATCGAGGTGGGGCGTCACGGTCACCGGATCGGCGCCCTGCTCGGCCCGCACCCTGACGTACGGGACGTTGACGGCGGCGCCGGACTCGGTGGTGTTGCGCCACATGAGGCCCGAAAGGGCGCTCTCGCCCGACTTCAGGACCAGCGGGCGGGCCTCGTCAAATCCGGTACCGGTGCTGATGCCGCCGCTTCCATGTACGATCCGGACGCCTTGGACGGGTGACAGATCCTTGTCCAGCAGTTCCAGGAGCGGGTAGCCGTCAAGTGAGTAGTCGCGCTTCCCGCAGTTCTCCAGGTGCAAGCCCACCACGCGCAGCCCCATCGCGGCGTCGCCGTCATCGGTGGTGAGGCGGATGCCGGAGGGTGGACACTCGCCGGACGCGGGCGGCGCCTCGGCGGCGGGCACCTTGGTCACCCGGGAGACCTTGACGCGGGTCACCCGGGATGCTCCGGGGGCCAGCACGCCCAGCCGGACCGTGCCGCGCTCGGTCGCACCGGGGCCGACCGAGCGCACGGTCTCGTGGCTGTTGCCCATGACCTCGCCGGTGTCCGTGGTGAAGTCGAACAGGATCGTGTACGTCAGCGCCTCGGTGCCGTTGTTGGTGACTTCGTAGGCGGCCGAGATCCCGGAGTCACCGGTGGGGAGGGGGTCGGCGTGGACGGAGAACCCGTCGGAGTTGGGGGTGGGCGTGGCGGAGGGAATGGTCACCGAAGTGATCCGGACGCCGTCCACGGGTTGGGTGGTGACGGCGGTCCCGGACGCGGGGGTGGCTGCGCCGGGGGTGCCCGCCTGTTCGGATCCGCACGCCGTGAGCAGCAGGAGTGCGGCGAGGGCCGGAAGGAGAGAAGTGACTTTGCACATCAGGTCACCCCATCAGGGGTGCGAGCGCCGAGCTGTGGTGTAGGCCACAGTTCCGGTCACAGGCGTGTCACGGGCGGCCTGCCGAGTGGGCTGCTGCGACCTGCGGATACGCGGCTCCGGGCAAGATCAGGGGCACGGTGTGTACTACGGTTGCCTGTTCCGGCCGTGTTTGGCCCCCTCTGAAGGCACATCGCCGTTCCCGGTACCGGGTTCCGCAGCCCGTCGACTGCACCCACGTGGCGACCACAGGGCCGTCGGCGCTCACTGGGCGCTCCGGCCGCGGCCGTCGATCCAGGCGGCGAGCGCGAGGACGGCGTCCGGGTCGGCCTGCGCCAGGCGCACCGCGTGGCCCGCGTCGAAGCCTTCCAGCCTCCCGGTCCGGGCCATGGTCCGCAGCAGCGCGCTGTGTGCCCGCACCGACGCCGGGACCGCCTCCATGTCCTTCGGCGGGGTCAGGTCGTGGCTCTCCAGGATGGCGAACAGGCGCCAGTCGCCGTACTCGTTGATGTGGTCGAGCGCGAAGTGGTCCTCGGGCTCGTGCAGCACGAGCGGGCCTTCGGCGCCGTACGCCCCGGCCGCATCGAGCAGGCCGGCTCCCTCCAGGGCCCTCAGCATGTCGGCGCGTTCGGGCAGTCCGTTGGAGTGCAGCCACTCCTGGCGCTCCTGCTCCAGCTCCAGGTCCCGGAGTTCGTCTTCGGCTTCGGCGGCGAGCTCGTCCTGGACGACGGCGTCGGCTTGCGGGTCGTACGTCCCGCCAGTGGTAGCGAGCAGCTGCGCGATGCGTTCCCACTCCGCGACTTCGGCGGGGCCGCGTTCGTCGTCGGCCAGGTCCTCGCGGTTGCGGTCGAGGTGCTGGTGCAGCCGGGCGTCCTCGAGCGCTGCCGCGGCCTCGGTGGCGGTCATGCCGGTGGCGCACCGGCGGACCGAGCTGCGGCCGACCTTCGCCCGGTCGACCGGCTGGCGGGGCGCGGCCGCGCTGGGCGCGGGGACGCCGGGACGGCGGCGGGATCGGGGCGCGGGGGTGCTCAGTCGCGCCACGCTCCGACGGACGCTTTCACGTAGTCGGAGAAGTCACGCGGCTGCCGGCCCAGTGCGCGCTGTACTCCGTCAGAGATGTAGCTGTCCATTCCGCGCCGGATCGGGCTCACCGCCTCCGCGTAGTCCTCCGCCTCGGCGGCCGGCCATCCCTGTCCGGTGAGTTCAGCGACGAACGCTTCGGGGGACAGCGGGACGTAGCGGATGTCACGGCCGGTGGCCTGGGAGATCTCGGCGATGGCTTCGGCGATGGTCAGGGCCCGAGGCCCGGAGAGTTCGTAGCTCTGCCCGCCGTGGCCGTCCTCGGCGAGTGCTGCGACCGCGACTGCGGCGATGTCCTCGGCATCGATAAAGGAGGCCGCGCCGTCCCCGGCCGGCAGCCTCAGCTCACCGGCGAGGATCGCGTCCAGGAAGATGCCCTCGCTGAAGTTCTGTGCAAACCAGGCGGGTCGCAGGATCGTCCACGTGATACCGCTGTCGCGCACCGCGCACTCACCGTCCACGTGTGTGGCGCCGGCGATGCTGGCCTCGCCGGAGTATCCCGGCACATCCACACCGCGCCCCGACAGCAGTACGACGCGCTCGACACCGAGCTCGACGGCGCGCTCGATGAGGGGGCGGGTGAGAAGCTCCCCATCGATCGGCACGAGGTACACCGCCTTCACGCCCTCCAGTGCGGAGTCCCATGTGGCGCGGTCGAGCCAGTCGAATTGCGGCTCGCCGGAGCGCGATGCCACGCGGACCGGAGCCCCTTGCGCTCGCAGTCGGGACACGACCCGGCTGCCGGACTTGCCCGTGCCGCCAGTTACCAAAATCGGATGCTTGGTCATGAGGCCAGTCAAGACGCTTCTCGCGAGACGATCCATGGCTCGGAGGCTCACTTCGATGTCTACGCGTCTACACTAGGGGTGTGGATGTGCTCTCCGAACTGCTGGACGGGGTGAGGGCACGGGGTGCCCTGTTCCGGCGGACAGTCATGAACCGGCCGTGGTCCCTGCGGTTCGCCAGCGGCTCACCCCTGACGCTGGCCACGATGCTGCGCGGCCGGGCATGGATCGTCCCCGCGGAGGGCGAGCCGGTGCCGGTCGGCACCGGAGACATCGCGATCATCCGCGGCCGGGCGCCGTATACGGTCGCGGACGACCCGGCCACCCCACCGCAGGTCGTGGTCAACAACACCGATTACTGTCTTCGCGGCACCTACGACGGCGAGACCGGCGAAGGTCCGGACGGCTCAGCCCTCCTTCTCAGCGGCGCCTACACCGGCCGGGGCGAGATCAGCGAACGGCTGCTCCACGCGCTGCCCGACGTCCTAGTGATCCCCGACGCCGACTATCACCGCCCGCTGCTGGATCTAATGGTCGAGGAAATCGTCAGGGACAAACCCGGACAGCAGGTGATGCGCGACCGACTGCTGGACCTGATGCTCCTCTCCACCTTGCGGATCTGGTTCGACCAGTCCGAGGCGCATGCACCGACGTGGTACCGCGCGATGGACGACCCGGCGGTGGGCCACGCTCTGCGGCTGCTCCACGACGATCCGGCCCGCCCATGGACCGTGGCGGACCTGGCGGCCCAATCGGGACTGTCCCGCGCTGCACTCGCCCGCCGCTTCACCGCACAGGTCGGCGAACCGCCGATGACCTACCTCGCCTCCTGGCGCATCGACTTGGCGGCCGACCTGCTGCGCGAGACGGACGCCACGGTCGGCTCGATCGCCCGGAAGGTCGGCTACGCCAACACGTTCGCGCTGAGCGTCGCCTTCAAACGCCTCCGCGGCACCACTCCGACGGAGCACCGTGCCACAGCGCCGACCCCGGGGCTCGGGAAATGAGACAAGGGAACCGATGCCGCCTGCGACGGCACGAAGATCGTGGTGCTCGATGAGACAGAAGTAGGCATTCGCGCTCGATGCCCGGCACAGGAACGCGCCAGATGAAGGGCTCGCAGCCGCCAGGTGAAGCACTCAGCCACAATCACAAACCGGACGTCACGCGACTACGCCGAAGCCCTGCACCACCTCCACGCGCCCGCAGTGGTGTCCGGCCGCCCGGCAAGAAGTCGGCCCGGAGGGGAGGGGCGGCGAAGGCAGAGCCGAGTGGCCTACGGCCTGTAGAGCTATGTCGGAAGTCATCGCTGCGAGGCGCTCCCGGCCGGAATGGCGCAGGTGGCTGTCTCGCTGGCCTGGATTCTTCCCGCCAACCTGCCTCAGCCCCTTCTCTTCAAGGAGCACTTGGAGCGGTCGAAGCGGCGGCTTCCACCCGTCGTCTTCACCGCCCAGTCAGGGTCATTGCATGATCGAGATCTGTCTGGGTTCGTCACGTGAGACCGAGGGCTCGTAGGGGCCGGTGGTAGTCGCGGCCGGTGTGACGGAGGGCGGCGGCGATGTTGGTCTGGCCGTCCTGGCGGAAGACGCTGATGGCGAGGTTGCGCAGGGAGGCCATGGCGCGGGGCAGGGTGCCGGTGCGGACCTTGGAGTCGTCCTCGCGGAACGTGCGGTCCCGCACGTGGTGCAGGAGGTTCTCGATACCCCAGTGGCCTCTGATCCAGGTGGCGAGCTCGGTGCAGGTGGCGTCGAAGACGCTCAGGCTGGTGATCAGGTAGACGCGCTCGATGGTCAGCTTCCCGGTGCTCAAGTCGCGTCGCCACCGTACGACTTGGATCGCCTAGCGGGCGCCGGGGCAGTCGAGGTGGCTGAACGCGGCGACCTTGAGCCGGCGGATCTCGTCGCGGTGGTGGGCGTGGTCGCGAGTGCGGTGCCCGAGCGGGATGTCCCGCCAGGGCAGCTTCCTGACCTGGGCGTACAGGCCCGGATGGTTCTTCTTCACAACGGCCACGTAGTGCGCGCCGCGACTGGTCGGATAGGCCCCGTGGTCGTGCTGGGTGTGCAGGGCGTCGGCGGTCACCACCGTGTTCTCCAGCTCGAGACCGTCCAGCAACGGCGCGAAGGAGGGGATCTCGTTGCTCTTGGAAGCGACCTGCCGCTGGGCCAGGACCACGCCGTAGTGGTCCACCGCCGCCAGCAACTGGATCGCCGCGGCCGTTGCGGTTCGCGATCCGCGGACCACCTTGCCGTCGACCGCGATCACCCGTCGCACCGGCCCTATCTCCGCCTCCGGCTCGACCGGGGGCGGCGTTCTGGCCTGCAGATACGCGCTGATCGCCGCGTCCAGCGCGTCACCGTCCACACGCTGCAGCAGGCCGCGCACGGTTGCGGCGTGCGGCACCGGCCGCAGACCGGTAAGTGGATCGGCAGCGAAGCCGAGGACGCCCAGCACATGCTGCGGGGCATCCGTGATCCACTCGCTGATCGCGATGAGCGAGCGAGCCCCGGTCAGCACCGCCGAGACGGCTGCGCACAGCAACGCGAGGGCCGGATACCGCAGCCCTCGCGCATCGCGGGGATCGGCGACCAGGATCAGGAAACGCCGCAGGTCAGCGACATCGCTTGAGGTAAGGGGATCAGTCAGGGAGCCCAGCTGCTCCAGTGCGGAAGGGATGGGATGGGCGATGATGTTCGGGCAGGCACGGTCTCGCTCGGTTCTCATGGGTCTCGACAACCACATGATCACCAGCACCGTGCCTGCTCTGCTCTCCCGGCCCCCTTGCCGCACAACGGACATGACGCCACGTCACTCACGAGACCGGCGAACCGGACCAATCCCAATCACGCAATGCCCCTGCTGAACGCCAGCGTGCAGAAGGCCAGAGAATCCCGCGGAGAAACAGGTGAACACGCCACCGTCCACGAGATGAAGCCCCGCAAGAAGGCGGCAAAAACAGCCCCGCCCAAGAAGACCCCGGCGAAGAAGAAGACGAGCAGCCGAAAACCCAGAAGCGCCTAACCTCCGACGGCTGCTCGCCGGCCTTCTCGACAGTCGCGGTGTACAGGGCCGTCCGACGACGGTGGAGTCTGCGTCCAGAGGACCGGTGACACGCCAGCCGCCCCGCTCCAGTAGCCGGGTGGCGGCCGCGGGGTATCGCGCTACAGCAGCGGGCCGTACGGCCTACGCCTGCTCCAACCCCGTCTGCGGGTTACAGATCTGGCACGGCTCGATGTCCGGCTCAGCCAAAGCGATCATCGCTTCCTCCCGGGTGAGGAACCCGAGCTGGGCGCTGTACAAGCCACACCCTCCGCGGTGCAGCATCGCCATCTCGCCCGAACGCCGGGGCTGGATCTTCCACGACTGCTCGGCACGTGCCCGCTCCCGGGCACGCCGCTCCTGCTCCGTCCTGGCTTCGAGCTCCCGGATCCGGCCCCTGACCTGGCGAAGCTGCCACTCCAGCCAGTCGGCCAGGGCCCGGTTCTTGTCCAGGTCCGATATGGCTCCGGGCACAGACATGGCTACGCGGCCTCATCCTCGGTGGACTCGTGGGCGTGCCGCAGCACCATGCGGGCCTCGACCAGGTCCGGGCCGGCCAACGACTGCCAGTACGGGTGCGTGACCACCTCGATACTCAGCCGGCGCAGCTCTGCCTGGAACCGCGACACTTCCGCGGCCTGCTCTTCCGTGTACCCGGGGCTGTCCGGTTTCGCGGACACGTAGGTGCTGTGCAGCTGTTTGTCGCTCTCCCAGCCGGGCATCGGCTCGGCTGACCACGGCAGGGTGGTGGCGTACTGCTCGTACGCGGTGCGGGTCTCGAGGAGAGCGACCTGGGCTGCGCGGAGATCTTCAGGAAAGTCGGCGTACGTGGGCACGCGACAATGGTATGCATGTTCGATTTTTGAATGCGAATGGCGCGCCGAAACCCCAGCCCCAGACCCGCACCCCGTTGATCTCTCACAGTGAAGGTTGAGCGATTCCCAGCGAAGGTTGAGTGGCCGTTGACGCCTGGCTGTCTGGGGAGACGGTGGGGGAGCCGGTTCTCGCGTACGGCGATCCTGTGCTTGGCGCCTTCGACCTGGACTTCTTTGACTCCGGACTGCGCCGACGCACCGCGTCAGGCGCCGGGGGCGCGGCGCTGCCGGACGTGCCGCTGCCGGGCACTGGTCCTCCGCCCTGTTCTAGGTACGGATGAGGCATGTCTACCCGGCGCTGCGGTCGGTGCCGTCCCCGTCCGGACCGGGGGTGTCCTGTCCCAGGCCCCGACGGATCGCGATCTCCACGGGTGAGTACGCGCCGTCGGCCCGCTCCAGTTCGTATGGCGCGGCAGGCATCAGGGGCGGCTGGGCCATGAAGCGCGGCCGCACGCCATGGTGCGGTTGCGCCGCGTGCACCAGGAACGGATGGCACAGGAAGACGTCGCCCGGGGACCCGGTGGCGAGGGCGAGTGGCCTGTGGTCGGACGCCGCCACCAGATCGGGCGCAAGGGTCAGCCCGCTCGCCCCGTCCTCCCCGTACTTCTCCAGCACCTTCGGCACGTCGAGGTGTGAGCCGACCCGGATCCGGGTCGGGGCGTCCTCCTCACCGACCTCGCTGAACAGGAACAGCATCAGCAGCGCCCGGCCCCGGGAGTGCAGATTTGTGAAGTACCAGCTCTCGCCCTCCGGCAGATAGCTCCCCTCGATGTGCCAGCCCGCGTCGTCCGGCTCCTCCTCGTGCGGGAAGCGCAGCGGGAACGTGCCCAGCGAGTAGCGCGGCTCCCAGCATTCCGCGCCGACGAGCAGGTCGTACGCGCGCTGCAGGGACGGGGAGTTGGGTGCGGCGGCGAACGGCCCCTGTGCCATGCCGGCCACCCAGTGCACGGGCTGCGTCCACGTTGCTGGATCGTCCGGGTCGCAGCCCGTCTCTCGCCACAGCAGCCGCGCGCAGTCCGCGGCCACGCGCGGCGCGACGGCGCCCTCCAACTTCACGAAGCCGTCGTGGAGGAAGCGGGATACCAAGGTCGTGTCATCCATGCCCCCATCGTGCGGCGGCACCGGTCCCGATCACCCGACATTCTCCGCACCGCTTTTGTCGGGTGTTCACCGAGCCTCTTCTTGCCCCTCTCAGAAGAAGCTTCCGCGACGGCGCCCACCGCCACACATCCCAGACGCTTCAAAATCACGAATCGGCTATACCTCCTCCGCTCCGAAGCCCTGGACCCCACTCAATCTTCGCTGAGAAACGCTCAACCTTCGCTGCGAGAGGTCACCCGTCGCCCCAACAAGGCTGAGCATTCTTACCGAAGGTTGAGAAACTGGTCGTCGATGCGGGGATTGAGGTGCAACACGCTTTAGGGGCGCTCGCCTTCCTCGTCGGACTGCACGTACGGCACGACGTCCTTCGCCTGCGGCGTCGTGGGTTCAGTCGAGCAGGTCGTACTCTCCGGGCGTCCAGTCGGCAAAGAGAGTGAGCGCCTTCTCCTTCTCTGCCCGTTCGGGTGTGGTGCCAGTGGCCGGCCACCAGTTCTCCACGTGGTGGGCGTCGACGAGGACGGATTCGCGGTACCCGCCGAAGTCGCCGGGGTCTTCGGCGACACCAATGTGAATGGGGGTGTCGTCGGGCAGGTCCTTGAGTGCTGCGCGGAGCTGCGCGGCGTTCCATACCTGCGGGGCGTGGTCAAAGACGTCGGTCATGCGCACAGAGTGCCGAACCAGGCGGCGTTGCTGGTGGAGACACGGCTGTACCCCGGGCCAGAGCGCTGATCCGGGGTACAGGGGGCTGGGGTGAAAAGCTGATCACCGGTGGTGAAACAGGCCCAGCCGGTGGATACCGCACCGGGCGGCCGCGCGGGCAGTCCGCGTCGGGGAGGGACCAGCCTCTCGGGCCAACGGTGTCGACTCTCGACCACAGACGTGGCCAGGCGACGGCTTCTGCCCGGCCGGGCTCTTTCGCTACCGCAGCTGGCCACGAGCGGCCAGAGAGATCAGGCGGAGGGGAACCGGCGGCGGAACTGTCCAACTCGGGGCCCGTAGTGACTGAAAGTCAACTCAGGTCCATAGGCCGAGTTGAAGGCCGACATCAGTTCTGCTAAAACACGCTTCCAACGCCACCAAAGAAGGATCTACGGGGGGCCCATGTCTGCATCGCCACCTAATCCGCCGCCTGGCGCTGGACCTCCGTCGCAACCTCCCCCTTCGGGGTGGGTGTCACCATCGCAGACAGCCGGATCGACGCCTCAAGCACCAGCTCAACCAGGCACAGGGCTGCCACCCCAAGCACCCACCCCAAGGCACCACCCCCGCAACTCAGCCGACACCCGGGCAGGCCCCCTCCACGCCTGCCGCCAACAGTGACAGTCCAGACGCGGAGCCCAAGTGGTTCCGGAGGTTGAACCCGTGGATGATCGCCATCGGTGCAGTCGTGGCCGCGGTGGTCAGTGTCTGGGGACTTGTCGTGACGATCCAAGGCCAGAACGGCTCCAAGACGGATCAGAAGGCGGAAGCGCGTGACCAGGCAGAAAAGGATGAGGAAGACGCGAAGGAAGCTGGGCCGCCGATCCAAAGCGCCGCAGGTGGTAGCCCAGCCTTCTACAGCACCCGCTACGCGTTTCCCGAGCGAACTCTCGAACTCGGAGAAGGCGAGCAGGCAGTCTACGGAACGGCTGCCTATACGAACTGGTTCACGAAGAATCGGGCAGTTCAGGTTGGTGTAGAGGTGGTGCGTGTCACGCTATCCCCGCTGCACAAGGGGACCGTAGTAATCCAAAACATGCGGCTCACAAATCTGAAGTGTGAGCCCACGAAGTATGCAGGGACTGCCGTCGTCCCTCCGCCCATCGGGGATGGCGGAGATGAAGTGGTTCCGGTTGACATCGCGTTCGATCTCACCGAGCCCGTACCGCGGCCGCGAATCAACGCAGGCCGGGTCATCTCAGAGTCGGCAGACAGCGACGAAGTGTGGCAGATCAAGGGGAACGCGTTCTCGAAGGGGATCTATCTCGACGGCGGAGAGCAAGCCGACGCCAGGTCGTTCGACCTCTACTTCTTCGCAGGGAAGAAGGACTGCAAATTCGGAGTCGAGGTAAACGTCACCAGCGGAAGCAAGGATGGCTGGTACCCGATCACTCTGGGGGACGGTCCCACGTACGAAGTGGCTGGCCAAGCTGATCAGTATGAGTCAGTGGTACTCCCCTCTGGTACTGACTTCGAAGCCGTGGTGCAGAACGTGCTCCACGGTCCGGGTAACCCCTTCACTCCAATCCGCCTTCAGAAGTCTCAGTTCTGACAAGCCGTATCTCAACCGATGTTGGAACGTGCAGGTCGAACAAGTTTCCCGCGTGGGTGATCTACGGCCGGTCGGCGCATGAAGGTAGGGCCTCTCGGTAGTTCGGGGGTGCGATCCCATCCGAGCGGTTCCTGGAGGCCCTGTTGTCGCAGTTGTACGCGCCCGCGCCCTTCGACTTCAACTCGTCCGTCGTGTCGTGCGATTGTCTCGCGCATGTGTACGGGAATGCGGCTGATCATCCGGATCGGGTACGCCGGTATCCCTCGGACATGACGGATGTGGAGTGGGCGGCGGTGCGCCCGTTGTTGCCGGTGCCGGTCTGGCTGGAGGGGAAGGGCGGGTAGCCCGAGGGCTACTGCCACCGCCAGATGCTGGACGCGATCCGTTACCTGGTCGCGGGCGGGATCTCCTGGCGGGCGATGCCCGCGGACTTCCCCGCCTTGAGGTTCCCCCGGCGTGCGGGAGGTGCTGATCAGCTGGTCAGGGCGGGTTGACGGGGTTTCAGGTTCGTCCGTTTGGCCGTTGCCTGGTCGGCGTAGTGCTTCTCGTCGAACTCGACCGGACTGAGGTAGCCGAGCCGCTTCTGGATGCGCCGGGAGTTATAGAAGCCGTTGAGGCTCTTACCACTGGCGGCGCAGCTGGACGCACTCCGCAGTGATCTGGGCGAGGAGGTCGGTGTCGTCGGCGGGCGCGGGGCGCTGCAAGCGGTGCAGCAGGTCCCGGTGCAGGCGCAGCGCGTCATCGCTGCCGGTGGCGGCCAGGACAGCTGACCACAGGGGACTGCCCGGGAGGGTCTTGTTCTCCGCTGTCTCCAGCAGTGTCAGTTTGTCCTGGTGGGTGAGGCGGCTCAGCTCATGCTGTCCGGTCTTGTCTCCCATCTCGCGCCAGGTGGTGACCGGCTCCTCACGGGCCGCCTTCTTCAGCGCCCCCATGACGAACGGCGCCAGGTAGCCGAGTCTCTCGGCGCGTTTCCGCTGTGCCTGGCGCTCCGCTGCTTCCTCTTGTTCACGCTGCACGGCCAACGCCCGCTCCGCCGGCTCCCGTCGGGCGGCCTCGTTGCGCTCACGCTGCTCCGCCAGTTGCTGCTCCGTCTGCTCGCGCCATTCCTTTTCTCGCTGAGCCTGGCGGGCCGCGCGCTGCTCCTCCTGCTCACGCCGGAGCGCGGCCTGCTCCTGGTCGTGCCGGACCCGTGCGACACGCACCGCCTCCCGCTCCTCGGCCGTCACGTCGAGATCCCTCATCAGCTGGGTGGCCTTGGTGAGGAGGAGGGATGTGGGCTGTTCCTGCAGCCGGGCCAGGACGGTCTGGCGTTGTCGGGCTCGTTCTTCGAGCTGCGTCTGACCGCGGCCGAGAGCCAGGCGCAGCCGGGCGATGTTCTCCGGGACCTTCTCTGCCTCCAGGAGCTGCTGGATGGTTCTCACCGCGCTGTATAAACGGTCCGGCTGATCACGCATGGCGCGGTCGAGATGCATCAGCGCGCGTTTGACCGGGTCGTCCTGACGCGCGGTGCTCGCCGCCCGCGACCGGGAAGGCGCGACACTGACGATCGAACGCCCCCCGGACTCACTGTGCCGCAGCCCCGTGGCCATGGGCGCGCGGACGGCGTCGGGCCTGGTCGAGGTGTTCAGGCCCCGTGACGTCAGCTCGACGTCCTCCAGGCCGTCCCAGGTGGTGCCCACCCCCGGGTGTTCTGTGCCCAGCCGCATGACACGGCCGCCGCCGGGCCGGTCCTCGAAGCGGATGCGCTGCACGTAACCGCGCTGCTCCAGGATGCCTGGAGCGATCCGTACGCCGGGCCCGAGGATGACTTCCCAGGAGCTGTCGTCCCGGCTGACGGGCCGGTTGCGGTCGAGGTGGACCAAGAGGATCCGCCCGTCCTCCAGATGTACCAGCACGGCGGAGCCCAGCGGTTCGGGGTAGCTGAACTCGGCGGTCAGGCCCTGCGTGTGCAGCCATGCCGCCAGGTGAGCCTTGGCGAACAAGTGGTTGGCACTGTCCTTGCCCTTCGCTTTCCGGCCGCAGCGCTCGACCGAGCCGTTGGAAGCGTAATGCGCGAAATGACAGATCTTGTCGGTGCACAGCCGCGTCGTCAGCCGCCGCCCGCAGCCGCCCTCGAACTTGGTGCCGCACCAGATGGTGTCGTTCTCGTGCGTTCGCCGAAAAGCCTCCAGCTCCTCCACGGTCTCCGGGCACACAGCAGGCTCGTCCGAGTCCGAACTTCCGAAAACCGCAGTCTGGATGAGGCGCCGGTCCATGGTGCTCCCTTGCTCCAGATGGATGACTTCGCAGCATTGTGCAGCCCGGCACTGACAAATGCGGCGGCATTCGCCGGAACACGACCTAGTCCGGCTTATGCCGTGACTGCGTGATGGTCAGGAAGCTCTGGAGAGCGGGGGTGTGGCTGTGGGTGCGAGAAAACGCCCCGGCGTCTATGGGCGAGGTCGTTGCGGATGCTGTCTTCGAGTGTTCCGTCGGGCTCGGTACGACGCTGCTGGGCTTGGGTCTGGAGGAGTTCGGCTTGGGCGGCGGGTTCGGTGAAGTTCTTCTCGGGTTCGCGGTGGTGGCGGAGGGTTTGGGTCTGGCGGTCGGCGGCTTTGCGGATGAGGGGAGCGAGGCCGGACTCGTGGGTGCCGCTGGGGGTGCGGTGGGCGGGGGAGACGGGGCGCAGGTGCAGGGTCCGTGTCTCGTCGGCGGTGGCCGGCCACCCGTACGTCACCCGGCACCGGCCCGCCCCGGAAGAGCTCGCGCGCCGCGAGTAGCCGACCCCAATATCGCGCCGGTCCGACTCGATCCGGTGTCGTGCTGCCTGTCTGGGTAGATCCATCCGATCGTGTGAAGAGATGAGCCGACGCTTCGCTCTTGCCGTGGCCGCACTGCGCATCTGCGCGCTCATCGCCGGCCTGTGTACGACGGCCGGGCGGCGGGTCGGCCGAACCAGTGAGCCGCTGCCGGGGGGCAATGCTGGCCTAGTGACCTGTACCGATGCCGGTCAGCCGACGAGACGGGTCAGGGTGATGCCGTCGGGGATGGCGGCCTCATCGATCGTGATGCCGTCCGCGTAGTCCTTGAACTCGCGTGCCGCAGCGTTCCCGAGGGGTTTGACGTGGACCAGGTCGAGGAGCTGTCTGGCGGGGGCGCGGCCGTACTGGTCATCGTGGGTGAAGACGTACAGCCCGCGGAGACTCATCTCCCCGCGAGCGGAGGCGTGGTCGTGGTCGAGCATGATCGCGAACGCTCGCCAGAATGCTGCCAGGTCTTCCGAGGTTGCCCCGGTCTTGGCGGCGAGGGGGGCGCTGAAGTGTCCTTCGCCGCGGTACAGGCCGTACGGGACGATGTGCTTGTTGCCCATCTCCGTTTCCTTGCCGCGGTTCTTCTCCGTCGGGTTCTTGAGGGCTTCGATGTCCTCGATGCGGGTTGGGGTGACGCAGGTGATGCCGATTTCGAACGGGGTGATGGGGTCGACTGAGCGGGAGAAGGTTAGCTGGATGGGGCCCTGCACGCGCCCGGCGGTCTTGCGGCCCTCGCCCTTCTTGGCTTCCCTTCCGGTGGTCATGACCGCACCGAACATGCGCACGTCGTAGAAGGTCTGGCACATCCACGTGCGGGCGTCGGTCTCGTTGGTGACGCCGCCCTCGTTGTAAGCGCGTTCGTGCTGGGCGTTCAAGACGACGCCAGCCTCGACGTAGATGTCGTATCCGGGCTTGCCGGCGTTGATGAGGGCGACGGTGTTGCGGAGTTTGCGCTTGATCGCCACGTCGGTGACGACTCCCGCACTCATGTCCCAGGGGTGGCGGTCGCCCTTCGGGGCGGCCGAGGATCGTAACGACAACGCCGAGCAGGAGGAATTCGGCTTCTGGCTATGGCGGTCGTCCTCCGGGACGACCGAGGATCGCAACCATCGTCATGAAGTCTTTCGGCGGACCCGACGTCCTGTGGCGCTCGCCCTCTGGGGCGGCCGAGGATCTCAACGCCGCAGCGCAGGCCGCGACGGCGGCGCCACAGCAGGACGGGTAGGCACAATCTGGCATCGCCGACTCCGCGCTGGTCAGCCTTGACCCGTCTCTATGTGCTTATTCGCGGCCTCATTGAAGGAACGTGTCTTCGCCGACATGACAGCGACCTTGCTCAGCAGAGTCAGCGAGGTCATCTGCTCATCGACCGGAAAGCGGAGCTTCTGGTCTGGAGTGAAGGTGAGCGAGTGGATCTCCTCCCGCCCTTCACGGATGGCTTCTGCATAGGGGACCAGCCATGAAGGCCCTTCGAGGACGACGTCTTCAATGCAGTGAGCGATGGACCAGTACGCTTCGCGATAGGCGATGATGAACTCCGGCTCCGGGTCGGGCATCGACGGAAGGCCTCTGAGCTGCAATAACACCTTGAGGGCTGCGGTCTCGAACTCGTGAGCTGCACGGCTCAGAGCGCCATATGCCTCGCGCTGCTTCTCAATACGCTCGCGACGATGCTGCTGGTCCGACTGCCTCTTCAGGCCGCGGATTGTGATGAGGGTGCCGCCTGTTCCGGCCACTGCGCCAGCAAGTCCACTGAGCAATGAGGCAATACCAGCGTCCATGGTCCCCCTCCGCCGTCTCGGACGCATCCTATGACCGCAGCCGTCACCCGCCCCCTGGCTCCACTTGATCCTTAGACGTCGTTTCTTATGGCGTGGGCCCTGCCTGCTGGCTGGCTTGGAGCACCTGCTAGAACCCGGCCATGACACACAGATTCACCGCTCGTGTAGTAGCGGCAGGGGTTGACCTCGACAACGACGTGATCCAAGCGGGCGTCGCCGAGGATGAGGCTGGCGATGGCTTCTTCCTGCTCTTCATGAGCAATATCGGCGAGCCGTCCCGTCAAGACGTGACTCTGGGGCACGACACCCACTGCCTGGTGACGCAGGACCAAGGGACGGCCTACGGCTGTGTCCGGGAAGTGACCCTGTCGAACGGGTTGCTCACCGTGTCACTGGACCCCGCTTCGCTGGACAATCTGGGCTTGGAGGACACCAGAATCGAAGCAAAGCTCGATGTGCCGGACGAGGACATCGAGCGGATGCGCGACGTGCTCGTCCAAGTACTGGCGTTCGGGCGAGAAGACGCCCGGCCCCGGTGCGTGGATCTTTAGGTCCGAGTCTGCATCAAAGTCGCCGGTAGCCGATGAGGACGGCAGCGATACCGACGAACGCGAGGAAGTGCTCCGGCTTGCGCTCATAACGGCGATGAAGGCGGCGGCAGCCTCGCGGCCCACCGTCGTCGACGCATTCTTCGACCTCACCGACACGATCATCACCGTGCGCAGCCTGATCCGGCGGGCCTGGATAACTCACCGCTGGGACGAACGCCCGAACCGCCGACCATGACCGCACCCCTATCCGCGCCACCTCTTAGCGACGCGGAGATGACCTAGCGGCCGAGGGCCTGTCGCACGGTCAGGTTGTGGTACTTCCGCAGCCGGTACAGTTCCCAGCATGACAACACCGTCACCGACACCGGAGCGCCGAGCAGGAACACGATCTGGGCAAGGACGGGAACCTCGGCGTTCTCGTTGTTGATCACGTCGAGGGCGGCCATCACCCACACCAGCAAGGTGGCGAGGATCGGCGGCAGCACCTCGTGGATGTCGGCGGTGCGGAACACGTGCATGAGGCAGAGCGCGATCCCGTACAGGGCGAAGCCCAGCGACCACGCGCAGAGGGTGATGAGGACGACCATGCCGGGGGTCCCGATGGCGTCACGGAAGCCGGCGGTCTCCGGATCGGGCGCGACGGCGAGGGGGAACGTGGCCATGGACCCCATCAGAGCCGCCACCGACCCGAAGGACTTCAGGGACCGACGCAGGTAGAGCCCGCGCAGCGCACCCTGCGCGGCGAACGCGAACAGGGCGATCACGAAGGGGAAGGCGCACACGAGGACGAGTGTGCTGATCCAGCTCTGGTCGAACTTGTCGCCCGCGACGGTCTCGACGCCCTTGGCGGTGTTGACCGGCTTGTACGACATGACCAGCACGAGCCAGGCGGCGATGCCGAGCCCGGTCCGCCACATCTGGATCTTGCGCACCGTCAGGTCCTCGACGGCGCCCGGGCGCGAGGGGCGGAAGGCCCGCTGGGCGGCGTAGAACGGGTTGTAGACGCACTTGAGGATCCGCTGCCTGCGCGTCAGCGGCGGCTGGGGCGGGCGCGGGAACGGCGGCTGCGGGCCACCGCCGTGCGGCTGTGGCGGGTACGGGCCCCAGCCCTGCGGATGTCCCGGGTACCCCTGCGGCGGCACGGGCGCGGGCTGCGGCGGGTAGGGCCCCACGGCGGGACCGCCGGGGTACGGGTGGTGTCCGGCCCCAGGGTAGGGCTGATGGCCGGGACCTGGGCCCGGCTGTCCACCGGGGCCGGGTCCGGGTCCGCCCGTCGGACCCCAGTAACCATTGCCGTCCGTACTCATGCCGTGCACCCCCGATGTTTCGGTCTGTGCCGTGCGCGGCGCGGCTCGACCCGCCCGCTCAGCGTGCGGCGTGATCCTACCCATCGCGGAGGCCGAGAAGTGCACGTTCCGGTACCGGGCCGGGCACCGGTGGGTAACGACCTGGGGTGCGATAGGGAGCGGCAGCGTTCCTCTGGCAGACCTGATCGCCCTACCCTGTTTGCCATGAACTGAGCAAAGCTCTTGGTGCTCCTCACGGTCGCGGCGTTCTTCAGTTCGGGAGCCCTCATCCAGGTCCAGGGTCGGGGCGAGCAGTGGCGAGTCATGGCAGTTCGCTCCGGCCAGGACCCGGCCCAGCGGGATTCCGTAACCGTCTGTCATTCCGGAGCGTATGAGGCCCTGTTTGCCTCGATCGACCGGTGAGCGTCCGGCGGCTTCTCCGCCTCCGGGTGCTTTGGCGATCGAGCCGTCGATGGCGATCTGGTCCAGGACGAGGCCGACGATTCGGTCGTATGCCTCCAGGGCTATGTGCCGAAGCCGGGCGAAGACGCCCAGCCGGATCCACTCGTCACGGCAGTTGCGGATCGTGGTGGCTGAGCAGGTGGTGTCCGCTATGGCTTGGTAGGAGCAGCCGAAGCGGAGGAGCTGGAGCAGCTTGTCGTAGATGATCCGGTCGCTGATCCGCGGGCGGTGGCAGCCCAGTGGGTGGGCCGGATCGTAGACCGGCCGCTGGGGCAGCAGCGCCGCGAATTGGTCCCAGAGGAGTTCGGTCAGCCATGATGGCAGCGCAGGCACAGGTCTCCCGGTGATCACAGAGCGTCGCAACTCCATGATCACTAGGCCCTGTGCCTGCTCTACTCCCGAGTGCCCCACCGCGCCTATCTGCGCGAGCCCTTAATCGCGCAGGTTCGCCATGGTCGGGTCGGCCTTGATGCGCTTCGAGTTCCGCACTGCGCCGAGCACCGTGGCTGGCAGTTCGTCCGGCCATTCCTCGGGCTCGACCATGGTCTGGCGGCCGACGGTGAGTACGGACATCAGTAGCCCTTTGGCGACCTGCTGTTGAAGTGCCTCGCGCATCCCGCCCTCGCGTGGCGTGATGCCTGCGGCTTCCCGTACGGCCCGCTCGCAGTCGCGGGCCAGGTACGGGTGGGCGGGAGCGGACAGCGCCATTGCCTCTACCACGACGTGGTGCGCAACGCGATGCTGCGCCTGCAACGCAATCAGTCTCCCGAACGCTGGCGAGGGCGCTGTCACATTATTGGGTGCGTGGGTCTCTGACGGCGCTTCGGGGCGTGGTGGGGGCCGGGTTTCGGGCCGGTGCTCAGACCTCGGCGGGCTGGCCGGCGGCGCCGGTGATCTGGTCCCAGATCGCAAAGCGGATGGTCATCTCGGTGCGGTAGCCGGGGGCGGTCATCAGGTGGCGGCGGGGCCGGAAGTGGGGTGAGATGCCGCTGAACGCGGCCAGGAACCGCTGGGCTCCGCCGACACTACGGAAGCCTTTCATCGCACGTTCACGCTGCCTCGTCGGCTGATGACTGTTCTCGGCCCGGTTGTTCAGGCCCTTGTGTGAGCGGTGCTCGACGGAGGGCATGACCTCGCGGTGGGCGGCGCCGTAGGAGCGGAGCTTGTCCGTGACGATCACCCGTGGCACCGTGCGGGTCGTCTTCAGTAGCCTGCGGAAGAAGCGCTGCGCCGCATCCTTGTCCCGGCGGGACTGTACGAGGATGTCCAGGACGGTGCCGTCGGCGTCGACGGCCCGCCACAGGTACTTCCGTTCTCCGTTGATCTTGATGAAGACCTCGTCCAGGTGCCATTTGTCCCCGGGCCGGGGCTGCCGGCGGCGCAGGGCGCCGGCGTAGGCCTGCCCAAACTTGGCGCACCAGCGTCGGATCGTCTCGTACGAGACGATCACACCGCGCTCGAACATCAGCTCCTCGACCTCGCGGAACGACAGCGGGAAGCGGTGATACAGCCACACACAGTGCGCAATGACCTCAACCGGGTACCGGTGCCCCTTGTACGACGGCGGTGCGCTGTCCACGGACGCCCCCTCCCAGCATGACCAACCCGAAGATCATCCCACCCGGTCAGTCAACGTGACAGTGCCCGCGGTTCTAATCTGACGAGGTGATGAAACCGGAGGGGAGCCTGGTGCCGCGCCCGAGCGCGCGCGTGGTGTTGCTGGACGACGCCAGTCGGCTACTGCTGTTCTCTGCCCTGAACAAGGGGGACGGTTCCGTTCGGTGGTTCACCCCTGGAGGCGGACTCAAGCCAGGCGAAAGCCACGAGCAGGCAGCCCTGCGGGAGTTGCGAGAAGAAACCGGGCTGACGAACCTCTCGCTGGGTCCGGAGATTTGGCGAGGGCGTCCGTGGACAGCGGTCCGGGGCGGCGTCGCTTATGAGGTTCGCCAGCGCTACTACATGGCCCGGACGCCTGCGTTCCAGGTCGATACCTCGGCTTTCGAGGAGATCGAGAAGGCCGCGATCACCGGGCACCGCTGGTGGACCATAGCGGAACTGGCCGCGACCTCGGATGTGCTGCGGCCGGCTGAGCTGCCGAAACTATTGGCGTCCTTGCTGACCGACGGCCCACCGAACCGGCCGATCCCCGTAGACGGCTGAGCGCACGTCCTTAAGCACACCGCCGACCAATAGCCGGCCGAACGCGAGGCCGGGCCCTGCCGAACCGCGCCTGTCAGGGACACGGAGCAGCAGGACCCGGGGCAACCAAACTATCGCCAAACACCTCCGGACCACGGCGGACACTCCACATCCACAGGCGTGATGTCACCCGACAGGGGTGGCTCCCGAACCCGTTGACGATCATGGACCTGTGTCGGGCCCATCCTCGTCACAGATGGAGCAAAGTGGCTCCCAAACTCGCCGATGCAGTGGCTCCCGTTCACCGGTTCAGGCACGGATTCCGTGAAGTCGATCGTGCTCCTGTGCGCCGGTGACGCCCCGTCATCTTCGGGCGGATGCTGGCCGCGTGTGAAGAACTCTTCCTTCTGCTTCCGCATCTCGCCGGGATACAGGTCGAGTGCATGGAGGTGCGGGACGGCCGCGTGGTGATCGAAGCGTCGACGCCGGAAGACGTCCCCGTACTCTGCCCGGGCTGCCAGGCACCGTCTGGCCGGGTGCACAGCCGGTACGGACGGCGCCTGGCGGACGCGCCGTGCGGCGGGCGGGGCGTGGTGATTGAACTGTCGGTGCGCCGGCTGTTCTGCGACAACGGCGAGTGCCGACGGGTGACGTTCGCCGAGCAGATAGACGGGCTGACCAGCCGCTACGGTCGGCGAACGCCCGTCCTGCAGCGGATGCTCGCCGCGCTGGGCGTCGTCCTGGCCGCCCGCGCCGTGGCCCGTCTGGCGCTGCTACTCGGCATCGTGGTCAGCCGGACGACCGTCCTGCGCCTGGTCATGGCGTTGCCGGACCCGGCCTGGACGACCCCGCGCGTGCTGGGCATCGACGAGTTCGCCACCAGGAAGGGCCACCGGTACGGCACCATCCTGGTCGACTGCGAGTCCCACCAGCCCCTGGACCTGCTGCCCGACCGCGACGCGGACAGCGTCGCCGCCTGGCTAGGCGAGCACCCCGGCATCGAGATCATCTGCCGCGACCGCGCGCAGGTCTTCGCCGACGGAGCCCGCACAGGCGCCCCAAACGCCCAGCACTGCGCGGACAAATGGCACGTCTGGCACAACCTCGCCGAGGCCGTCGAACGCCTCGTCTCCCGCCACCGCGCCCTACTGCGCGACCTGGTCGAAACCTCCCCTGAACCCGAGCGACCGGAACCAGAGCCCGCACAGGTCGAGACGGTCAAAGCGGCCGAGGAACCGTCCGAGCCCTACCCGCAGGGGAAGTTCCTCGACCGGCTCCGCGACACCCACGCCGCCGTCCGGGCCCAGGTAGAGCAGGGCCTGAGTCTGCGCGAGATCGCCAGACGCCTCGGTCTCGGGCGCAACACCGTCCGCAAGTACGCCCGCGCGGCCAGTCCAGAGGCGATGCTGCACAGCCAGTGGCAGAACCGGACCAGCAAGCTCGACGCCTTCAAGCCCTACCTCGATCAGCGCATCGCCGAGGGCTGCACGAACGTGTCCCGGCTCCATCGCGAGCTGCAAGAACGCGGGGCACGCTGCAGTTACAGCACTCTGCGCGACTACGTCCGGCCGCTACGTTCCGACCGTCGGGCTGCCGGGAGCCCACCACCGATCGCGAGGCCGCCCTCACCCCGCGAGGCCACCGGCTGGATCATGCGCCACCCGGACCACCTACGCCAAGACGACCAGCAGCAGCTCAAGAACCTGCTGGCTCGCTCACCCGAGCTCACGGCCGCCGCAGGTCACGTCCGCACCTTCGCGACCATCATGACGAACCGCGAAGGAGACCGGCTGCGGCACTGGATCGCCGACGTCTGCGCGGACGAGCAGTGCGGCCTGGCCGGCTTCGCCGCCGGACTGATCCCCGACCTCGACGCCGTCGTCTACGGCATGAGCACCGACTGGTCCTCCGGGCCCGTCGAGGGCCGCGTCAACGACCTGAAAGCCCTCAAGCGCAGCATGTTCGGCAGAGCGAAACCACCGCTGCTGCGCAAGCGGCTCCTCCTGATCGCGGCCAGCCGCCGACCCTAACCTCTGCCGCCTCGGGCCTGGCGGTCCAGGAACTCGATCACTCGCGTTTCCGAACGTAGAAGCCGCTCTCGCTGCTCAGGAGGAAGAGAGGCGAGGAGGTCGACCAGGACTCGCTTCCGCGGGACGTACACCATGTTGCCGGAGTAGATCCTGCAACCTGCACACCAGGCGAGTCCGATGCAGCGCTCGAACATGGAGGACCCGGGCGGATGGAAGCGATACTGGTACGAGCAGGCGGACGTTCGGCAGGCGGCGCAGACCAGTTGATCGCCGTCGGGAATCGTGTCCCAGCCCCCGACCTTTCGCCAATGCTGTCGCCCGGCCGGTGCTCTTCAAGTCGTCATGCCGAGCATTCTCTCTCACCGCGAGTCGCCCGGTCTCGGCGTCCGGGGAAGAATCGGGCCGACCACAGACCGTGACGGACCCTCAGGCGGCCTGATCCACTTCACGGAATCCGTGCCTGAACCTTTGTGGCTGACCCGCTTCGACGGCAGCACCTGGACCCCGGACGACAAGTTCAACGGCACCCATCTGACCGGTGCCGGGCCCGCCTTGATCGCGTACCGCGATAAGAACGGCACCCAGGACCACCTGCTGTGTGTCCACCGCGGCCGTAGCAGCAGCTGACATCCAGCCAACCGCTGGTCCCTGCCCGTTGCTTCGCAGCCGGGACCAGTGGTGCGACCGGCCGGCGCTCGTTCTCCGGCACCGCCACCACCCAGGCCGAGGCATGCCGCCCGACATCCTGGCGCCATCGTGCGTGAGGCCATCGAGGTCCACCGCCCCCTTGAGGTCCATCGACAGGCACCCGCCCGTGAAGAAGTCGAACGACGCGCGATCCACGAACACCTGAGCGTTGAGCACGAGCCGACCCCGGTCAACCTCCCGCCGAGTGAATCTTGCGCCAGGTTCCGTGCACCACACCTGTTGCACCCGCTATGGTCGTCCCGACCGCTTCTGAGCTGCGTGAACTCCAATCGCGCGCTCGCGGCGCCCCGGAGAAACGTCGGAGACTTCGACTGGCCCGGCATCGAGATGACGAACCAGCTCCGCATCCGCTACCAGGCGGAACCCTGGCGGATGACCGCCTCGGACTATCTCAGCGCAGTTCGCGCAGACAGCGATCACGTCCACCTCAGCGGACGGCAGCAACCCACCGTCTGGGACCCAGAGCTCGCCGAAGCCATGGAAAGGGAAGACCGGGCCGTCTACGAGGAAGCAGTTACCGACATCCTGCTGACCGAATGGTCAGCCACACCCAGGGCCACGTCGGCCGTGGGGGAATCGCAGGGGGCCTCCGGCCATACCTCCGAGCCACACGTCCCGGGGCTCCCTCGATCACGTCCCCAATCGGCCCGCAGAGTCGGCCCAGAAGTGGCACCATCCCGAGCATGACGGCACACCCACTCCTAGACGTCACCCACGTGGCCGCGTTCGAGACCTACGTTGGAGACATTGGAACGATCTTCCGAACGTTCGCCGATCAGGACTCCGGGTGCACCTCATACGGAGTACTGGTCGACGGGCAGAGCTGGTTCGTGAAAACGGCCTCAACACCGGAAGCCGTGTCGTCGCTACACCGCGCTGAGTCCGTGCACCAGGCCGTCACCCACTCGACCATCGTGCCACTGCTGCACAGTTTCTCGACGCAGGACGGACTGGTCCTCGTCTACCCATGGGTCCCTGGCCAGGTTCTCTACCACCCGACCGTGTCCCATCACGGAGGCCGGGCTGCGCCCGATAGCCCGATGGCATGTTTCCGACGGCTGCCTCTCCCTTTGATCCACGCCGCCCTGGGTGCCATCTTGGACGCCCACCTCACCGTGGAACAGGCAGGGTTCGTTGCCGTTGACCTCTATGACGGCTGCATGCTGTACGACTTCGAAGATCACCGGATGATGCTGTGCGACCTGGATGAGTACCGACCAGGTCCGTTCACTTTGGGGGCGGACCGGCTTCCCGGCTCCCGGCGATACATGGCGCCGGAGGAGTTCGTACGCGGTTCAGTGATCGACATCCGGACAACAGTGTTCAACCTCAGCAGAGCCCTCCGTCTCCTCCTCGACGCCGGCGACGTGGAGGACCAGTGGCGCGGCACCCCCCACCAGCTGTCCGTGATCCGGCGAGCGACGGCAGCAGATCCACCGGCGAGGTTTCCCTCCGTGCGTGCCCTCGCCGACGCTTGGCATGGAGCAGCCTGAGCGAGGCTACGCTCCCTGGACAGCCAAACCGACCCTAGGGCCGTTGAGGCTGACGAAATCCGGCATCCTTCCCTGCATCGCCACTCACGCCTCGCGGATCGGGGTGTCGAGCACGGAGACGATCGCGTCGGCGTTGGCGGCGATGAAATCGGCCAGCTCCGGCGGCATCAGGTTCAGCTCGCGGACTGCCTCGGCCGTAAAGGGCACCCGGACCACCTCGTACCCGCCCCGCTCCGGCTTGGCGAACTCTGTGCCCGTCCGGGCGGCCAGGTCCATCGACTCCAGGCGCGCGGCGAAGATGTGCTGGACGCCGATGCCGCCCTCCAACTCGTCGGTGATCAGGTGGACGAGCTCGGCATGCTCCAACTTGCCGCCGAGCTCTTCGAACACTTCGCGATGCAGGGCCGCCTCGATGGTGGCGTCGTCGTCCTCGACGCCGCCGCCGACCGACACCCAGTACGGCTCCCTGCCTGGCTTGGTGCGCTTGATCAAGACCAGCTCGTCGCCGTCGAGGAGGATCGCGCGAGCGTTGCGTTTGACGATGTCGGTCATGCCGATTGCTCCTTTTGGTCGTGACACTGGGAGGGGAACGCCTCCGAGTTCGCGGGGCTGCACTCCGGGCCTGCGGACTCAGCATGGTGGACCGCACGTGCTGTGCGTGACGTACAAGCGCTGCACCAACACCGCATCACTGCCGAACATCCGTAGCTACGCCGGGTGTTGCGCATCCACGCGAGACGGCGGACGGAGGTTCGGTGGCGGTCAGGGTGCAGTGGCGGTCGGGCCGGGAGTCCCGGATGCTTCGCGAAGCGATGCAGATGAGTCTCCCCGACTTCGCCGCCCACCTGGGCATCAGCGACCGCACAGTCTCGAAGTGGGGTGCCAGCGGGGAGAGTTACTACCCACGTCCCGATTCACAGGCCGTCCTCGACACCGCTCTGGCCCGCTCGCCGGACGAGGCGAAAGCGCGATTCGCCGAAGCCCTTGGCGGGCTCAGCGAGGCCCCGCCGCTCGCCGCCGGGATAGGCGTCGACGCCCACAAGTTCCTGCCCGTCTTCATCGGGGTCGAGCGCGTCCGCCAGCTACACGCCGACATGACCACGGCCTCGGCCGACGGCTGGCTGGAGTCCTCGGCGGCTCGCCTGCACCACCCGGAAGCCTTAACGTGCACCCTCCACGTCGGTCAAGACCCATGCACCGACAATTCTGACAGCGGGTTGCCGACCCGCTCCCGGCGAGAGCTATGCCTTGCCCCAGATCTCCTTCAAAGTGCAACTGGGACTTGGTACGTTCAGGCGTATGACGCTGCGTTCGGTGGATCTACGCAAGGAACCCGTGGAAGCCGTACTGAACCGTGTGGAGCGGTCGCTGGGGGTGCGCCTGGACCAGGGGACGGTGGTGCGTAAGCGCCGGTCTCTGGGCGCGCGTACGGACCGCGATACATGGGTGCGCATCGAGCGTCGCGGACTCGACCGGATCGGGGTCCAGGGCGGGGACGGCACCGCGTCCGCCGAGGCCCTGCTCGGGATCGCGAAACCGGCCTGGCTCGCCGGCGTCGCATGGCGGGACGAGACGGAGGCGGTGATGTGGCGGGCGGACGAGACGGAGCTGCTGCCAGGGCCGCCGGTGGGCAGCGCCGTGGTGGCGGAGGGTCCGCAGCTGTCCGATGAGTGGTGGGCCGCGCTGAACGCGTCCCTGGATGCCCTCGCCGCGCAGCACACCAACCGCATCGCTACACCGGACACCGAGACCCTCACACAGGAACTGGTCACGGGAACGGTCCACAGCACCTTCCCCGGCGTCGATACGTCCGTGACCGAATGGCGTCCGGCCCATGCGGATTTCAACTGGGCGAATATCACGGCGCCGGAGTTCTGCGTGTTCGACTGGGAGGACTGGGGCATGGCCCCGTGCGGCCTGGACGCGGCAAACCTGTGGGGGGCCTCCCTCGCCGTCCCGGCTCTGGCCGATCGCGTCCGCAGCGAGCGGCGTGAGGATCTGGAGAGCCGGGACGGCAAGCTGATGACGTTGTTCGTCGCCGCGAAGATCCTCGGCCCCTACTCCGATCCCGAGGACCCCCGCCTGGGCCCCGCGAGGAAGGCTGCGGAGCAGCTGCTGCGGGAGCTTCAGGCGAGCTGACGGGCTTTGAGGAGCTGTCGGTACTCCCGGACTACCTTCTCGTCGACCTCGTACGTCAGGGCCTCGGTCAGCTCCCGCAGGTGATTGATGTTGTCGGTGCCGACCGCGACCGCGTCAACCCGGGGCAGGCCGTAGGAGGAGCGGAACGCAGCCTGGACCTTCGTGGCTGATGGGGGATTCCGCAGGAATACCCGCGGATCGAAGCGCTCCCACACTGCCTTGGCCGTACTTCCGCCGAAGGGGCTCATGCCCCATACCTGCGACGGACACCATCGCTTCGCCAGGGCCTCGGCGGCTTCGAGGACGTCGACCCCGACCAGCAGGCCCGCCCGGACCATGAGGACATCAGGGCGCGGAGCGTCGAGGTCCATGAGCGGGCGCGGATCCCAGGTCGAGACGCCCCAGGAGTGGCAGAGCCCTGCCTGTGCAGCGTCGGCCAGGACCGCGCATGCCTGTGCCAGCGTCTCGGCGTCGGGTGCCGAGTGCTCCGGGTTGTGGAGGAGTACCAGATCCGGCTCCTGCCCGAGGTCCTTGATGGCTTGCTCGGCGGCTGCGCGCAGCCGGGTGGGAGCGAGGCTGTGGCCCTCGGGGAAATACCCGACCTTGGTGGAGACCGAGAATTTCGGCAGGAGATCGCCGGCCGTCGTCTTCAGCACCTCGTGGGAGCGATGGCTGAGGTAGTTGGACGCGGTGTCGAGGCGTGCTACGCCGAAAGCGGCGGCTGCTTCGAGTAGGTCACGGGCGTGACCAGACCGGTATAGCCCGAGGACGATATTTCCGTCAGTGGTTCGCACAGCCCCTCCGTGATCAGCAGGTCGGCCAGGGTGGTGATGTCGTCGGGGGCGCCGTCGAGGTAGACCGGGTGGCCCGACAGGAGCGCGCGGAGGCCCGGTTCTGCGCGTTCGTGGAAGGTCAGCCGCTTGCCACCGCCGCAGACTTGGACCGTGGCGCCGGAGCGGACGATGGAGGGAGCGAACTCGGTGACGGCCGCGACTTTCTCCGGGCGGCCGAAGGCAGCCACATGCGGCATGTGGCGTGCGGGCGGGGTGTTGGACCGCAGTTCGTCCAGGTACCGCTCGGGGCTGTGGGTGGCGGCCAGAGCGCTGAGCTTGTCCGTCAGCATCTTGTGCGCGGTTTCTTCGGCGCCCTCCAGGTCGCGGCGGAACGCTTCGTCGGCGCGGGCGGCGTCGGAGAGGAAGTTGGCCCATGTGACGCCGGTCCGTTTGGTGAACCCGAACGTCACATGCAGCGAGTGTCCGCCGCTACCGGAGCCGAGGCGGGTGGCGGTGTGCCAGAAGCCGCGCGGGATGTGCATGACGTCCCCGGCCCGCATAGTTCCCTTCCACAGCACATCTTCGGAGGGCGTGCGGTTGCGTTCGGCGTCGCGGTACATCGGCGCCGGCCGGGACGGTCCGCGCACCTCCCACGATTTCTCGCCCGAAAGCTGCACGGCGATGACCTCGTGATCGTCCCAATGCAGATGGAATCCGTCGGTGTCACCGACCGCGAGGTATGCGTTGGCAGAGGTCAGTTCGCCACACCACCAGCCCAGGGCCCGGCAGGCGACTTCCAGCGTCGGGTCGAAGAAGTCGACGTGGTCCAGGACCACAGTGCCGTCGTCGTTGAGGATCCGTCCAAGGGCCGCCATGTCTGCCTGACTCACGGCCTGCCTGCGCCGGTTGACGTTGGTGGACAGGAACGTGGACGGATGAATTTCGTCGCCCTCGGCGTAGCAGCGCAGCTGCGGGTTGGCCAGGTGGCGGCGCTTGATCAGGTCCAGCAGTTTGTGCGGTGTCAGCAGGCGGGCGGGCAGCTCCGGGTCCGTGAGTCGGCCGCGTGCGAACGCGGTCCCCACGGAACCCGGCCCGTCCCAGCCGAGAGCCTTCTCGATGTGGGTGACGAGCCGGTGCTCCATGGGTTCCCCTTACTCCTTCGGGAGGTTCAGATCGCGGTTGTCGCCGTCATCGCCCGCGCTGTTCTGCGAGCTGGTGACGTCGGACCGCTCGGACTCGCTGCGGTCGTGCGCGGTCGCCAGCTCCTCCACGGCGATCAGAAGCTCGGGGCTGGTCCCCGCCTGCGTGGATGCCCTATCTGCCATCTTGTGCCCTTCCCTTCGGTTGTCCCACCCGGCTCCGGGCGAACTTCTGAGTTAACCCGTGTCCACCGCATGGCAGTAGGACGGGATTGGGACAGTGGTGCAGGGTGCCCCCGCTCCTCCTCGAGGGAAGAGGAACAAGGGCGGGTTCCGCCCGTGCCGACTGGCTGGTCTCGGGCACCGAGTTGTCCAACTGGGGCCCCAGCGCGGCCAACCAGCTCAGCGCCCTCCACGAGGAACGCGCCCGGCTCGGCCTGCCCCGTTCCCCTCGCCGACCGATCACCGAACTCTTCCGTATCGGAGGTCTGCTGTGTCCGGCGGGTAGTCGAGAAGCGTCGCGGCGCCGCATCCGGGCGACGTCGCGTGGGGGCGCACGGGCGCATACGCGGGAGCGCACCCCCTGTCTTTCTCGCCAACTTCGGCCCACCCGGCAGATCCGCTCCGACCAGCGGTTTCGTCGGCTGCCGTGCGGTGCCTGGTCGGGCGCACTCAGCGGTCGCGGCGCTCGGTTCTCCATGGTCACCTGGTCATTCACCTCACGTTCGGCTGCGGATGGAAGGCCGTGCACGGTGGTGGCCGGTTTGGAGTGATCGCGGTGCGGTTCTGCCGAGTTGGTGTCGGTGGTCGCTGCTACATCCATGTCAGAAGGGCCGCGCTGGTGCGGCCGTCAGTTCCGGGAGGGGACAGTTCATGACGCCTGAGGGCTATCACCGGGTGCGCGGCCACATTCGCCGGAATCCGACCCGGCGGTCCGCGAAGAAGATGAGCCCGTGGCTGATCGCCGGGATCGCCGCCGTGGTGGTGCTGTGGGGGCAGTTCTTCGGGTTCGAGGCGGCCGCGCCGGCACAGCCCGCCACGCCCGGGGTGACGGCGACGCCGTCGGCCGGCCGCTGATGAGCCGGCGACGCTTTACGATCCGTCGGCCGCGTGGCGTGGTCGAGTACGGGGCGGCGGCCCTGGTCGCCGCCGCAGCGGTCTCCTTGGTGGTGCGGCTGCTCGTGTGGGTGGGCGAGGTGCTCGTACGGTGGTGGCCCGTCGTGGCCGTGCTCGCCCTGCTTGGTATCGCGGTTGGCGCCTGGCGCGCTGCGGCAGCCGCGCGCGAGCGCACGGCACGAGCACAGCGTCTGTCCGTGCTGCGGTTCACCCTGGCGGAGATCGACGCGATGGACGACCGGCAGTTCGAGTTCGCGCTGCGGGACCTGCTGATACGGGACGGCTGGTCGGCTCGGCAGGTCGGGCAGCAGGGCGACCAGGCCGCCGACGTCATCGCCGGCCACCCCACGTACGGGCGGATTGTCGTCCAGGCCAAGCACACCAAGGTCGCCGCGAAGGTCGGCTCCCAGGTCATGTATCAGGTGAAGGGGACAGCCGGCCCCGTCCACCGGGCGAACTCGGCAGTGGTCGTGACGAACGGCAGCTTCACCCGCGACGCCAGGGAGTGGGGAGACCGGCATACGATCGGCTGGGCCGACCGCGAGCGACTGCGTTCGTGGGCAGAGCTGGGCGTGCCACTCCATCAGATCCTGCGACTGCCCACCCTCGTGCGCCGACGGCTTCCCGGCACGCAACCGTTCCCCGCTCCGTACGGACGGACAACCTCAGAGGGGAGGACGAACGGTGTTCGATGAAGACGGCTCCCTCGACCCTTTCCTGAAGGTCCTGCTGTATGCCGTGCTGGTCCTGGCCGCCGGGAAGATGCTCTGGGAGTGGCTGACCGGCACCGTCATCGACTGGATCACCGTGGACCTGTGGGGCGCGGTCACCGAGCACCCCTGGTGGACCACGCTCGTCGTGCTCGGCTCCCTCACTACACTGTTGCTCCTCGCCCGGCTCGCCGGTGCCGTCCTCGGCCTTCTCACCACACGCGCCGTCGCGGTCAGCGTGGATGCGACACCCGTTGAGCCGGAGCCGACCCTGCTCACCTACCGGATGAAGCAGCTCGAAGCCATGAGCCCGACCGGGTTCGAGCACGCCTGCGCCGAACTCCTCGCCCGGGACGGTTTCCTCCATTCCCGGCGAGTGGGCGGCTCAGGCGACCTCGGCGCCGACGTCATCGCCAGCGACCCCAACGGCCTCACCGTCGTGGTCCAGTGCAAGCAGCTCAGCCGGCCCGTCAACTCACCGGCGATGCAGCAGTTCAACGGCACAGCCCGTCCGGAGCACGGCGCCGACCACGCCATCATTATCGGGCTCAACGGATTCACCCAGCCCGCGCTCGACTTCGCCGCCCGCCACCGTCTCATCACCATCGGCCGCGAGGACCTCAAGAGATGGGCACACGGCACCCACCTCTACGACATCATCCACGCCCTCACCGCCCCGTAGCCCCGGCGCCAGGCCGCGAACCGCTCGGCCCACCACCCCGTCGTCAACCCGATTCATGATGCAGGAGGAGCACCTTGGATGTCCGCCGTGCCGACCGCCATGACGCAGCCCAGCTCACCAGGCTGCGCCGCATCATGCTCGACACCACGCGGCGCGCACCGGACGGCGAATGGCTCACCCCGTGAGGCGGCCTTCGCCGACCTCCTCTGAGCACCCCGCTTCGTCGCCTTCGTCGTCAACGCGCCCAACGGTGCCGGTCTCGCCTCCTGCGCGGTCGGCACCTACGTCCCCCGCTTCCCCAGCCCCCACCCAGCAACGCTCCGTGTTCCACGGCGAGATCCACTCCGTCGCCACCAACCCCGCCTGGCGCCGACGCGGCTACGGCCTCCGTCGTGACCGCCCCCATGCAGTGGCTCGCCTCCCAGGACTGCTCCTCCGTCCGCCTCAACGCGCTCCCCCGAAGGGCTCCCCCTCTACGCCCAACTCGGTTTCCGTCCCATTCCCGCGCCGGCCATGACCTGGACCTGCCGGTAGGGACGGCCTTGGCAATCTTCAGGAAGCGAGGAGCGCGTACCGGCCACTTTCGACCGAGCCGAACGCCCGGACGGACGGGAAGGACCTCCAATGCAGCCCCGACATCTCCCTGTCGAGTTCCTCGACGCGCACCAGATCAACCTCATCGAGCACCCTCCCCCCGCCCTGTCACCGCAGGAACAGGGAAAAGTCGACCGTCTCTGGGAGGAAACGAAGGCCCACAACCCCACCACCTTCGACGGCCCCCTCGTCGCGAGCCTGGGCATCGACCTGCCCGGGCCCGGCCCGTTGGTGGTGCGGTGGGCCAGGATGACGTACCGGCACCGGGCCCTGGGGCAGCTCCGGCCGACCGAAGAAGTCCCCGGGGCCGTCTTCGTCACCGTCCTGTTGCCCACCGAGGACGGACTCGCGCTCGGACGCAGCTCCCCCACCACCGCGACGCCCGGCCGCTGGACCCTCCCCGGCGGCACAGCGGAACCGCCTGCGGCCGGCCGCCCCCTGGACATGGCGTCACTCCGTCGGCATGCCGCCCGCGAGCTGGCCGAGGAACTCGGCATCCACGCCGCCGACGAGAAGCTGCGGCTGTGGGACCTCACCCGAGGAGCACGGTTCGGCAGCCTTGGCTTCCACTTCCTCGCCCCGTCCGTGCCCAGCGCTCTCGTGCGTCGCCGGCACGCGGATCTCACCGTGTCGGAGACGGAGCGTGGAAACGTACCCGAGCTCGACGAGATCGCCTTCGTGTCGTCGGCCGAGCAGGCTGCGTGCCTCGGTTCAGGCGCGGACTACCTGCACCAGGTCCTCTGCCGGTACTTCTCGACCTGAACACGCGAGCTGGTCCGACGCAGCACCTTCGCGTTTTCGCCCCCCAGCCGCCGTACCCAAGTGAAACGGCGAGGCTGACCGGCTCCCAGGCCCGCATCGATCACGAGGAGCCCTACTGGGTCAAGAAAGCAGCCCAGCAACTGACCGCTGACGGGATCACCGTCGAGATCACCCCCCGGCTCCGGGGAAGCCATGGACGAGGAATGGACCTGGGCCGACTACCCGATGCCCTGGTGCACCCGCAGCGAGATCCGCGAGGTCTCCAACGAGGCCCAGAAGATCCACGACGACATCCGCCACGTCCAGCTCCTCATCCCCGCCCACACCAAGGACAGCCACACCACCGTCGCAGTCGGCACCTACCTCGGCAGCGGCAAGAGCGTCTACCACGGCGAAAACCACCTGCGGCAGGTCGCTGACGTCTTCGACTCGCCCGCCCAAGCCCTGGTCGCCTTCGAGAAGTTCCACAGTGCCGACATGCGCCCCGGCCCGGCGCCCATGACCAACGCCGAGCACGCCGCCGCCGAAGCCCGAACCCCGCTCGCCATACCCGCGGTCCAGCCTGAACCCGCACGCCCAGAACCGGAAACTGTCCCGGCGTACGCGGCCGATGCTGGCGACCACGATGTCCTCCTCGACGACTTCCTTGACGCTCACGCGCCGGGGGAAGCGCCGCTGGCTACGCGGGCGCTCCGGCCATGCCTCTGCGGATCCACGTGACGGATGCCGGTAGGTCGCCTCTTCGCGTGCTTCCCCGTTCCACCGCGGGGCAGCAACTACCGTGTACCGGCATGACTGTGCTGATCATCGGAGCCAGCGGGTTTCTGGGGACCGAGCTGGTGCACCAGGCGACGTCCGCAGGTCGCGTCACGGCCGCGACGTTCAACTCACGCCCTGGCGACGCCTCCGGCACCTCGTGGCACCACCTGGACTTACGGCATCCCCGTCGACTCGACGAGATCATCGACACAGTGGCACCGAGCATGGTGATCAACGCGTCCAGCGGGGAGGCCGACTGGGCAGTCACTGCGGATGGCCCCGTCCGCCTCGCCGAGGCGACGGCGAGGCGGGGGATCGGCCTCGTGCATGTCTCCAGCGACGCCGTGTTCTCCGGGTCCCACGTGCACTACGACGAGACGGCTCTCCCCGATCCGATCACCCCCTACGGGGCCGCGAAGGCCGCCGCTGAGACCGCCGTGCGACTCCTCCACCCGGCCTCGGTCGTCGCCCGCACCTCGCTGATCATCGGCGATGGCCGATCCGCGCACGAACGAGTAGTGCACGAGCTAGCCGGCGGCGCGCGGGAGGGAGCCCTGTTCACGGACGACATCCGCTGCCCTGTGCATGTCGCCGACCTGGCGGCTGCCCTGTGGGAGCTTGCGGTGTCCGACGCAGCCGGCGTCTTCCACCTGGCTGGATGCGATGCCCTCAGCCGCTACGCACTCGGCGTGCTCATCGCCCGACGCGACGGCGTCGACCCCTCCCTACTGCCCGCCGGCCGCCGCGCGGACACGCACCTCCTGGGAGCCCTGGACGTACGCCTCAACAGCCAGGCCACGCAACGTCGGCTGAGCATCAGACTCCGCGGGGCCAGGGAATTCCTCGGCGCCGCCACGGCTGCTGCCGACGCCAACACCGACGTGATGCATGCCGATGCCGAGATCTTCGACCAGGTCCGGCCCCAGGCAGAAATCCTTCCCAACTGCGAGGACATCGTTTGATGCACCCTCACAGGGCACATCGCTTCCCAGGGCGTCCTGCGTGAGGGCCGCGGACCCGTCGAGCTGCCCCTGCCGGACGCCGGTCCACAGCAGCGGCGCAATCTGGAGGGCAGTCGGGGGTATAAGTACGAGCTGTACTGCGACGGTGCGCTGCTCTACCGCTCCCCGTTCCTGATGCTCGGTGGGACCCGGAGGACGGCCGACGGCTCCCTGGTCGTGACCGGCGCCCCTTCCGTGCCCGTAGTTGTGCACGACCACGGTGCTGTCCTCCCGCCGCTCCGCCTCCACGCGGACCGTGGCGCGGGTCTGCCGGGCGCCGATCCGGTGTTTCAGGACGCGGGCCTGGGCGAGGCGGGGTTCGAGCTCGGAGCAGCGGGCAAGGATGCCGGCTGCCGCCTTGTCATCGGGGGCGAGGCCACCCTCGCCGTCAATGTCTGTGCCGCCCAGGACGACGGTGTCGCCGTGGGGAAAGAAGCACAGCAGATCTGGAGGGAGGCCGGTGTCCTCGGAGAAGAACTCGGTCAGCCCCGGGTGGGTGACGACAACGTGCTGCCCGCGGATGGGCCAGAGGTTCGGGACCGGGACCAGCTCGTGGGCGCCGAGACCGACGCAGTTGACGATCACGGGGCCGGGCCGGCGTCCGCGAGCGAGGCCAGGCGTCGCCGCTGTAGGGAGCGCGACTTCGTGAGCACGGACTCCTGCGGAAACACCAGAATCCGCATCTGATGATGCAGCGCACGCGTCGGCTGAGCATGGGCAGAATCGCCTGCCAGGCTCTGAGTGGTAGTCACCGCCGGTAGCGGGCCCTGGTGTCGAGGGCCGTCGGGGTTCAGGAAGGACGCGTCTTCCATGTTCTCTGCGGGAAGTTCCGGGGTGCGGGGTGAGCTTCGACGATCGCCGGCTACCCCAACGGGCGATGTCAGCTAGGTCGCGGTTGCTTGGCAGGGGCAGCCGAAGTCGTTCACGTCCACGGACGTGGTGTACGGCTGAGGACGTGAAGGCCGCTGGAGGCGATCCCCCCACATCGCTCAATGCCCGAGGGCGGGGCGGCCGACCCTCGGACTCGGGTGCGCCGCGCTCGGCTGACTTGCCGGAGAGGCACTCGGCGAGGACGTCCGGCCTGATATGGCGCTGTCCGGTCCATCCGTCGGTCTACTCCGCCAGGACCGCGGTGACCAGGCGGAGGACCGCGCCCCGGTCGGGGAAGAACCCGACGACATCGGCGCGACGGCAGACTGACTCAGCTGGTGCGAGGGTACTCAGCTTTCGGTCAGGGAGATCCTCCCCGCGTGCAGGCGTTCGTCTCCGCCGTCGAAGTAGGCGCGGTCACCGGAGATGGTGAGGAGCGGGTCCGTGCCGGTGGTCAGGGGGGCGTCTCCCAGCGATTTTCCGGTGCGGGGGTCGAGGGCCCGCAAGGTGCCGGCGTCGCTGAAGTGGAGCGCGCCGCCGGTGAGTACAGGTGGTGAGGCCGCGCCGGTCGTTCCATACTCCCACAGCCGTTTGCCGGAGCTGGCGGTGAACGCGTACACGCGGCCGGCGCTGTCGGCGGTGTTGAATCTGGCCTTGACGCTGGCGTAGGCGACGCCGTCGGCGACGAGGGGCGGGCCGTTCCATTCCGCGTCCTTGGATTTCGACTGGTACTTCCAGCGCACTTCGCCGCTGGAGGCGTCTGCGGCGTAGAACGTGCCCTCCTCACTGCCGAAGTAGACGGTGCTTTCGGCGACCGAGAGTGAGGTGACCTTGCCTCTGTTGCTGCCGCCGGTCTTGATCCGCCACAACTGGTCGCCGGTGTCCGCGTCCAGGGCGTAGAGGTAGTTCTCGTAGTCCTTTCCTCCGAGGCCGCAGTAGATCACTCCGTCTGCCACGGTGAGCGCGGTCGACAGGCCGGGGCTGACCGGGCGATTCCACAGCTCCTCACCGGTCTCGGCGTCCAGCGCGTAGAGGGCGGGCTGCCCCTTCGGCCAGGGGAGGGTGAGTAGGTAGACGGTTCCCTTGGCAGCAGCGACATTGGTGATCCCGTATTCGGTTCCCTTGGGAGCGGCGCCAGTTGAGGCGTCGTCAATCTTGAAACTCCACCGTCTGTCACCGGTGTCCGCGTCCACGGAGTGCAGCGCGCCTGTGGCTCCGCTGAAGGCATAGACAGCCCCGTCGGCAATGGTGACGGGGCGTGCCCCCTGCAACCCGTCGTACTTCCAGATCTGAGTGCCGCCGGCGGTGTCGAGGGCGTGCAGGGTGCCGCCCTGGTCGCCGAAGTAGACCTTCCCGTCGACGATCAACGGAGGGCCGGCGGGATCCTCCTCGTAGGACCACAGCTCTTGGAAGGCCAGCTCCGTTGCCGCAGCGGTGGGTTCCTTGCCCTGGGCGTTGCTCTGGTCCCCGTCGGGGAGGCCGTCGGGCAGGAGCAGTGTGGCCGCGAGGACCGCCAGGACCGCGGCGACGGCGAGGCCGATCAGGGCGTGGCGCCGGGGCAGGCCCAGCAGTCGGCCGGCGGAAACCGGCTGAGGAGGCGGCGCGAGGAGCCCGGCCGCCGGGGCGGGCCCGATTGCCGCGGTGTCGACGGCGGTTCGGGACACGCCACCGGCTGGGGACTGTTCGGCGGCGGGTGGGGCGCCGGCAGGAGGCGCTGTGAGGGGTACGGTGCCGGTGGCCGTCTCCGGCAGCGGCGTCGCCTGAATGCGGGTGACCTCGGTGGCCACCGGCGCGGGAAGCCAGCCCGAACCGCTGATCACACCTTCCGTCGGGCGAGCCGCCGACAACTGGCCCAATTTGTCGACCAGTTCCGGCACCGACGGGCGTTGCTTTGGATCCTTGGCGAGGCACCGGGCGACGACATCCGCGAGTCGGACCGGTACGTGGCTGAGGTTGGGTTCCTCGTGGACGACCCGATAGGCCACGCCGTGCGCGGCGCCGCCTGCGAAGGGTCCGCTCCCGGTCACCGCGTACACCAGGACCGCGCCGAGGGCGAACACGTCGCCGGCGGCCCCGACGTCTCTACCGACGAGTTGCTCGGGCGGCATGTAGCCGGGGGTGCCGACGGCAGTGCCGGTCAGGGTGAGTTTGGTGTCGTCGGCGGCCACCGAGATCCCGAAGTCGATGACGCGTGGGCCGTCGTCGGCGAGCAGCACGTTCGAGGGTTTCAGGTCGCGGTGCACCACCTCGGCGCTGTGGATGGCCTCCAGTGCCTCGGCCAGCGCGGTGCCCAGCGTCAGCACCGGCTGCTCCGGCCAGGCGCCATGTGCGGCGACTGCTTCGGTCAGGGACAGGCCGGGCACGTAGGCAGTGGCAAGCCACGGCGGGTCGGCCTCCGGCGCGGCGTCGACCACGGCGGCGGTGAAGAAGCCCGTGACGCGCTGTGCGGCTTCGACCTCGCGGGCGAACCGTCGCCGGAACCCGGGGTCGTCCGCGAGCTCCTCCCGGACGACCTTCACCGCGACCGTCCGGCCGCCCGGCGACCGGGCCAGGTACACCCGGCCCATGCCACCCGAGCCAAGCCGGCCGACGATCCTGTACGGGCCGGCCTGACTGGGGTCTCCTGCCTCCAGCGGTGCGAACGCCGCCACCTGTCCTCCCTCACTGTCCCGTGCGCGGCACGGATCGACGTGTCCGATTTCGCTGGTACGCCGACGACTTGGCGACGGCTCGCAGGTGCGCGCTCCGACCGGTGCCAGATCACTGGGTACGTCGCTCCACAGCACCCTCGCTCATTGAGGGCTAGTTCACCAGCGAGACGGCGCGCAGTCGGTCGCCGTCCTCGAAGTAGACAGTTCCGTTGACGATGTACGGGCGCCACTGACCGCTGGAGGTCATCAGGTTCTCCTGCCACTTCGGTCGACCGCTGCGGGCGTCCAGGGCGTACAGCGTCCCGGTCTCGTCGGTGAAGTAGACGGTGCCGGCGGCCACCGACAAGGTGTCGATCTCATCCGTGTCCTGGCGGTGGCGCCACAGCGGCTTGCCGGTGCCGGCGTCGAAGGCCGACACGTAGGCGTCGTTCTCGAAGTAGACGACCCCATCGGCCACGACCGGGGTGTCCGCCCCGCTCGCGATCCGGGGGTTCCACAGCTTCCCGCTGAAGCCGCGCTGCCACACCTTCTGGCCGGTTCGGGCGTCGACGGCGTACAGGGTGCCGTTCCGGCCACCGCAGTAGACCGTGTTGCCCGCCGCGGCCGGTGCCGTGATCAGGGCACTGTCGGCCTCGAACGTCCACTGCTTCTTGCCGGTGCCGGTGTTCACGGCGAACAGCTCCTGGTCGCCATGGGCGTAGGCCCTGCTGCCGGCAACGGCGAAATCCCCCTCTACTGCCCCGGCGCCGAGCTGGTAGGTCCACAGGATCTTGCCGGTGCCGAGGTCCTGGGCCAGTAGGAAGCCGACGATGACGGAGTACGCCGCGTCGTCGAGGGTGGCAGGGGAGGTCAGGATGCTTTTGGCCTTCCAGCGTGTCTCGCCGCTGTCCGCGTCCGCGGCGTACAGGGCACGGCCGCTGATGTAGAAGAGCGTCCCACCGGAGGCGGAGACGACACTCGTGTCGTCCCCTTCCGCTTGCCGTTGCCACAGCCGGCTGCCGTCCCTGGCGTCCAGGGCCCGCAGGGTGCCTTGGTCTCCGCTGCTGAGGTAGACCGCGCCGTCCGCCACAGCATCCAGCGTCAGCTTGCCGTCCAACGGGCGGGACCATAGCTGTTTCGCCTTCGCCTTCGGTGTGCTGGGAGACTTCTCGTCGTCGCCACGCCCGAAGTCGTTCAGGAGTGCTGTCGTAGTGACGATGGCGAGGGTCGCGGCGATGGCGAGGCCCGCCAGAACGCGGCGCCGGGCCAGGCGTCTCGGGCCGCTGGGGGCAGGTGGCGCAGCGGCAGATGCGTCAGCGGGCTCCGCCGCGGGCGGGGCGGTCGCGGGAGCGAGCTTGAGGGCGGCCCTCTCCTCCTGGGCGGGTGCGGCGGCGTCCGGCAGCGGGGCGGCCTGGATGTGGGCAATGGCATCGGCCACTGGTCCGGGCAGCCAGTCGGCCTCCGTGAAATGGCCGTCGGGCCGGTGGCCCGGGACCTGCGCCAGTTCTTTCAGCAGCTCTGGCACTGCGGGCCGATTGTCCGGGTTCTTCGCCAGGCATCGGGCCGCCACCTCGGCGAGTCCGGACGGCAGGCCGCCCAGGTCGGGCTCCTCGTGCATGACCCGGTAGTTCACCGCATGCCCCGCGCCGTTTCCGAACGGGCCCGTGCCTGTCGCCGTATACGCCAGCACCGCACCCAGAGCGAATACGTCAGCGGCCGGGCCGGTCTTCTCGCCACGCAGTTGTTCGGGCGGGATGAACCCGGGGGTGCCGATCACCACGCCCGCCTCTGTGAGCAAGGTGTCCTCGGCCGCTACCGAGATTCCGAAGTCGATCACCCGGGGTCCGTCCGCCGCCAGCAGCACGTTCGACGGTTTGAGATCCCGGTGCACCACGCCTGCACGGTGGATGGCTCCCAGCGCCTCGGCCAGCGCAGCCCCCAACTTTCGCACTGCTTGCTCCGGCCAGACCCCGTGCTTGGCCAGAGCGTCCGCCAGGGACAGTCCGGGGACGTACTCGGTGGCCAGCCACGCCGGGCGGCCCTCCGGGGCGGCGTCGACCACTGCGGCGGTGAAGAAGCCCGATACCCGGCGGGCCGCTGCCACCTCCCGAACGAACCGCCGCCGGAACCCCGGGTCGTCCGCCAAGGCGGCCCGTACCACCTTCACCGCGACCATGCGTCCGCTTGGCGACCGGGCCAGGTACACCCGGCCCATGCCTCCCTGGCCCAGCCGTCCCGCCAGCCGGTATCGGCCGACCTGTTCGGGGTCCCCCGAAGTCAACGGTGCGAACGCCGCCACCACGCACCCCTCCTGTCATCTCGCCCGTGCGAGGATCCATCTCCCGTGTACAACGAAGGACTTGAGCAACACGACCATGGTTGCGGGTCTGAGGCCCCAGTATTCACGCCTCGGGAAACCCTTGTCAGAACCTCACTCCTCAAGGCCCGCTGGATCCGCCCCACCTGGCTCTCCCCGGCAGATGGCCAGCAGCATGCCCAGACCGCTTCTGACGGCTCTTGAAGGGTGGCCGTCCGCCGCGTGAGCCTTTGCGCAGGCGGGCGGCCCGGCTGTCGGTCTTCTCCGGGATCGTGTGCCGGATTCCCCGGCGTCGCGGGTACTCACGCCAGGCAGGTACGGGCCCCACATCGCCCCGGGCCGCCAGCGACGTGACGCCCCGCACCTGCTCGGCAATCACGTGCACTGATTCCCCGGCCCCGGCAAGAACGATGCCGGTGGTGAGCCCTGCCACCCCAGCACCCACAACGACAACGCGCTCTCGTGTGCTCAAGGGAGCTGACCCATGGGTGCTCACGAGAGCAGAGCCTCGTCGAGGTAGTTTTGCACTGGTTCGAATAGCCCATACGGAACGTACTGCGGGATTTGGCCGTGAGTGGCCCACGCCAGTTCGGCGAGCTCTTCGACGCTCGCGACAAACGCCGTGCCGCTGAGGGGTCGGCATGCGATGTAGTGGATCTCCCGGCCCGTCACAGGGTGAACCCGTTGTCCCAGCACACTGGTCGGGGTCACCAGGAGCCCCGTCTCCTCCTGGGTTTCACGCACTGCAGCCTCTTCGGGAGCTTCGCCAGGCTCGATCTTCCCTGCCGGGAACTGCCACGAGAGTACGCCTTCCGCGACTCGTCGCCGCACGAGCAAGACTCGCTCGTCCTGAACGACGATGGCAGCGGCGACTGCTGTCTGGGCCTCTATCGTCACGGGCATTCCCCCTACCGTCGCACCTGAATCAGCGCGTGAGTTCCACTAGTACGCCAGGCAGCTCCGGACCGTTCGAGAGCGTCCAGCGTTCCCTGCTCAAGGCCGACGATGACGTCGGACTTCAGGGTCCGCAGCGCCGCGACGGCCCCCGGGAAGTACGCGGCGAGATCGGCCAAGGGCACCGTGGGGTGCCACAGCTGGTCGCCCACCAGGCGACGGTAGTTGAGGTCGCCCTTCAGGATGGTGAGCGTGACGCTCGCCAACTCGCCGCGAAGGTCCTCGGGCATCTCCTTGTACGGCAGCGGAGCGCAGAAGAAAGGGTGGGTGCGGACCTCCAGGCTTCCTGCCGTCATGGCCTTCCACAGTCGGCCGCCGATCCGGCCGGCTTCGCCGGGCGCCTCGGTGAGGCGATGGAGGCAGTCGACGACGTCAGCCGTCATCGCGTCGGAGACGTAGTAGGGGTAGGGCTTGACGTGAAGCACGACCCGTTCGGCATGCCGGTGTTCAAGGAGGTGGTCGATGAGGAGCAGATCCGGGATGAGCTCTCGTCCAGCGTTGTCCGCCACAACGGCGACTGTGGAGGACGCTCCGGCGGGCAGGAGCTGCCACACCACCGCGCTGTCATCGGCCACCAACGCGGAGGCAGCGGCGTCACCGATCGCCGGCTCCCCCGCCGAGACGCGGAAGCCGAGATCCGCACGGTTGCCCCACAACGAGGCGTGGAGCAGGGCCGTGGCCCGCTCGTCGGCCGGAGCGCTCGCGAGCGCGTCCAGGGCCCGGGCGGTGCTGAAAGTCGCTCCGAAAGCCCTCAGCGTGGAGTTGCAGGCGTCCACGACCTTCTTGCCGTCGGAGACGTCCTCCAGCGGCTTCCCCGACGAGGTCTCGCCCACCTCCATGACGATGTCGAGTGAACGTGGGCGGCGGGCGGAACGCGAATGCCGTCACCCCCGAAGAGTCGCTGTCCGATATCAGCAGGTTCGATCCGAGAACGTGCCCGGTGAAGGTGCGGTTGGCTGACTGCGGGGGCCCACCGCCGTCCCATGGCCTGGCGGCAGGCCGTGGGGGATCCCACTCCCACTTGGACGGAAGCGCCGCCTCGGCGATGTGTGGATTGGCCATGACCGACACCTCGATCGGTGCCGAGGTGGGGTTGGAGACGCAGGGGCCCGCAAGGATGGCGGAGCGGGAATCAGCTCGGCTGGTCTCCGGTGTACCGGTAGATCTCGGCGCCGCTGTTGATGTGCCACACGGTGCCGTCGGCACCAGCGGCGATGTCGGTGGCGGTGCCGGGGATCTTGATCCACGGGTTGACGCCGCTGGCGTCGTTGTTGGTGTACCGGTAGATGCTGCCGGCGGGATCGACGCCCCACACATTCGTCCGGGAGCCCACCGCGATGCGCTTGAGGCTGCCGGAGACGTTCACCCACGGGTTCGAACTGTCCTGGTCCCCGGTATACCGGAAGATCTGGTTCCCGCCGTTGACACCCCACACGGTGCCGTCGGCGCCCGCGCCGATGTCACTCAGCGCCCCGGGGATCTTGATCCACGGGCTGGTGTCGTAGTTGGTGTGCCGGTAGATGGCGCTGGCGGAGTCGACCCCCCACACATTCGTCCGGGATCCCGCGTCGATGCGGACCAGGCTGCCGGAGATGTTCACCCACGGGTTCGAAGCCCCCTGGTCCCCGGCGTACCGGAAGATCTGGTTGCCGCCGTTGACACCCCACACGGTGCCGTCCGCCGCAGCGCCGATGTCACTCAGCGCCCCCACGATGTTGATCCACGGGTTGGCGTCGTAGTTGGTGTACCGGAAGATGCTGCTCGCCGCGTTCACACCCCACACGGTTGTCCTGGACCCCGCCGAAATCGCGGTGAGACTGCCTGCGACCTTCACCCAATCCGCCATGCCGAAATCCCCTTCATCGAACCGGTGTTGGCTTCCATCTTCGAGGATTTGATGAGCTGATAAGGCGGGTGCATGCTTGCTCTATTACCAAACAAGCCAGTAAATCAATGTTTCGTTTCTTGTCGCCTTGCGGGGTGGAGAGCTGGAGCGGCTCGGCCCGGAGCATTTCGGCTGGAAGTGCTGTCCCGCCCAGGGGGGATCGACACGAGTGCCGGTTCATGCCTCCGACCTGGACGACCCGGATTTCTCCTGACAGTCCTTCATTCGGACGATGGCCAAGTAGTCGGTCCAACTCCCACCGGCGAAAGCCGCCCAGCGCTCCGCCGCCTTGGGGTGAATGCAGCGGCGCGACCTGGAGCGGACCACGTCGTATCAGTACGAGCTGTACCACAGCAGTGCGCTGCTCTTCTCCTCTCCACAACTGACACTCAAGGAGACCCGAAGGACGAAAGACGGGTCTCTGGCGGTCACCGGATCTCCCCGACCTTCGCTGAGGCGACGTCCTCAACAGGCCGCCCGTGTCCCGCTGCCCGCGGCGGGAGCCGATGTTCACCGGCCGCAGCCGGTGGTGCCGGCCTGCTGACGCGTAGCGCCTTGCTTGTGGTGCTATGCACCGCAGTTGGTGAGCTGATTGGGGGCCTATGAACTCGCGCTATCCCACACATGACTCCGGTTCCTGGACCTCTGGCTGGCCAGTTCTACATACACCGAAGGGCGCGGGGCGGGTCCCATCCGCCACCTCTTCCGTGTCCGCACGCGGCCGACAAGAGGATGCACCCGCTCGCACCTTTGTCCTGAAAAGACCGTTCGCCCAGTACGCACGCTATCAGTGCAATTCATCTGAAGGTGTGCTTTGCATGTATCGCCCGGGCGCGCCGTCGCTGCCGCCGACACCATCCGAAGTGTCGGGCCCCGCCTGCTCACCAGCGCGGGAACCGGCTCAGCGCGGATCCACCGAAGAGAGGAACCAGTGATGGCGAACGAGTTGCGTTACGGCGACCGACTGCACCTGCAGAACCTCTATCAGGGCGACGGGGGCTACCTCGACACCAACGGCACTTCCAGCGCGCCAGGGGCCAAGCTGGCAGTTTCCACAGCCCCCACCGCCACGCGCGCGCCGGGCACCGGTACCTGGGAGATCGTCTCCGGTTCCTGCCAGGCCGCCGGCGCACCGGTCAAGAGCGGCGACATCATCTACCTGCGCAATCTCTGGGACGGTAACGGCGGCTACCTGGACGTCAACGGCGCAGCCAGCGCTGCCCAACAGAGCTCCGGCGGCATCTACGACGTCACCACCGCCTGGGGCAAGGACCGCGACGAGAACAGCAGCCGCTGGCAGATCTTCGACACTACCTCCGCGCCCCTGGACGGCCTCGTCCGCTTCAACGACACCGTCCAGCTGTGGAGCACCTACCACAACAGGGGCGGTTTCCTGGACACCAACGACGTCAGCACCGCGACCGGCGCCCGGTACGACGTGGACACCAGCGCCTACTCCAACCGCGCCAACGCCGACGTCGCCTTCTGGAAGGTCCTGCGACCGCAACCCTGACCCCCACGCCCCAGCCGGCCTCACCCCGGCGGCACACGACACGAAGCCCTGACGGCCTACACGAGCCGTCAGGGCTCCTTCGCACTCGGGCCGGCTGCTCCTCGTCCCTCCCGCCAGGCGGAGCAATTCATCAGCCGACCTCGACCGCTCAGTCACTCCATCGGTCTTCTGTGGGAAACCCCGCGGTCCGGGGCCCCGAGTGGCCAACTACCGATCAACGTTCTGGCCAGATAGCAGTCAACGTTTCGACTCAGACCTGTGCCGCTCGGCGGACGGCTGGCCAACTACCGTGCAAAGACACATCGGCGTCCGTCCGTACGGTGGGAGGCATGACGACGTCCTCCACCCCCGAGCCGGTGCCGGTTCCCATCCGGGTGCTGCTGCCCGGGGACCAGGCGGTCGTTGCGCACCTGTGGTCCCGGCGCCAGCTGCGCGACGACTGGCTGTACGAGGTCGGTCTCCCGGCCTACCGCAACGGGGCCGGGGACAGTGTGGAGCCTGCCAAGTACCGGTCTGGGTGCGGGCGCCGGAGCACGTACTGCCCGTGGACGGCGTCTTGTACGACGCCGTGCCCACCGAGTACCTGGAGCCGCCCACGGTCGTCCAGCAGGCGCTGGGGCCGCGCCGCCCGTCCGGCTGGGTGCTGGCGAAGGCCGGCGGGCGCGGGCCCGGTCGGCCCCGTAGTCCTAGCTCGGACACCAGGAAGCAAGTAACCCGCCGGTAGCTTTCAGGGCTTTGCCGCGGCGGTCTTCTTCGGCTGGCGGGGCACGGTCTTCTCGCGGTCGAGGTGTCGGTAGACCGTGGAGCGGGGGACGTTGAACATCCCGCGTCCCGCGAGGCGGCGGCTGCCTGCGGCTGGCGATGCACCTGGGCCTCGTCGTGGCAGACCACGACGAGGTAAGTCGGAATTACTCGTCCACCGAGTAGAGGCCGTAGCCAACGCGGTCACCGACGCTGGCGCGCTGCCGCCACCTCGCGAAGGGCCATGCCGACGCCGCACACTCCTCCGCCAGCCTGGCGCGCTGGCGGGGCAGAAGACCTTGAGGCATGGGTCGCTCAGAATCTCGTTCTGAAACGGTCAGTAAGCCATGCCGGTGATGCCGGGGTGTCGCTGGAATCGGTCACACCCGGTCGGCGGGCGGGCTTGCCGACCAGGTGCTTCCCGGATCGTCGGCTACAGAACGGCGACCGTGAACGGAACGTCCCTCAGGTTGTTGTTGGAGTCGGTCGTCACGACCGTGATGGTACGGGTCAGGCCGTTGCAGTTGCTGTTCGGGATGGCGGTGATCACGGCCCGGTAATTGTTGACCGTGGCGACCACTGCCGCGTTGCGCAGGTCAACGGTGGGGTCGGACACCTGCACGCAGTAGTAGCCAGCGGACTGACCGTTGAACCGCGCCGCCGACGAGACGTTCTTGGTCGCCAGGAGCGTTCCGTCCGCGCCCACCCGGGCAGCGGCTCGGGCATAGGGAGCGTTCAAGTCCGCCGGGGCCGCCGTAGCGGTACCGGTCAGGACAGTCACCGACGCCACTACTGCGGCAACGAGGGTGAAGGCTCGAGTGCGCATGGTATTGCCCTTCTCGGCCGCATCCGCCATGGATAGCAGCCCGTTGAATGTGCTCGGCATCCCGGATGCGTGAACCGGTCTCGTCCGTACGGAGCTTGAAGCGCGGGAAGCCCAGCGCGGTGCAGCGGAGTACGGCGTCCTGTTCGCCGAGGCGACCGAACCGGACCGGCGGGAGATCGATGCCGTCGTTCTCGGTGAGCCTCAGAACAGCGATGTCGACACCCTCATGCCGCCACTCCACGGCTGCATCGACGGCCTGCTCCCCCGGCCGGTCGGCCTGGAAGCGCACCCGGACAATTTCTGCGCCCTCCACCACATGAGCGGCAGTCAGCACCTTCCCCTGCACGACCAGACAGCCCGAGCCGCGCCTGCCCGCACCCCCTCCCGGTAGGGTGACCATGACCTCGGCGACCCGATCCGGAACCAGCCCCTGCTCAGCGCTCACCCTCGACCTCGTCGCCCGCGATCAGCGCCGTGCCCGGGACACCGCCGTCCGCCGGTACGGTCTTCGGTGTCAGGGTGAGCGTTATGCGCTGTGTCTCGGCGTGCGCGTACTTGCCGTTCGCTCCAGCATCGATAACCAACAGTCGCACCTTGGCGTCCCCGCCTGCCTCCCGGCTGACGGCGACAGTCGCCTCCACTTCCACCGGCCCGAGTTCGAAGCGCACGGTCTCGCCCTCCCCATCGGCCAGGGCTTCAGCCAGCTGCTGCCTCAACTCACGGATCATCTCGGACAGTTCGATCAAGATTCCCCCTGCGGTGAACGATTCTCAGATGCTACAAGGCACCGCACGGCACTACCGGACACATGGTTTACACAGGACCAGACGGTTCTACTCTCCCTTCCGATCTCCGTCCGACTTCAACATGCTGAACTTGACAGGGAAAAAACCTGGTCGGACGAGACCACCCACGCCGTCCACGAATCTCTCGTCCTGCGCGCGGAGTTCGTCCACGAAGCCGACCCCGACGACACCCATTGGAAGATCGCCGCGTACAAGAGCCCGGTCGGCGAGCGCCTGTGGCACGCCACCGCGATCACCACGGTCCCAGTGGAGATCATGCGTGTACTCCTCGACAGCCTCGCCTCCGCTGACGCGGCGGAGATCGCAGCGGGCAGCCAGGTCTCGGAAGCGACCATCGGCGAGGCCACGCGCCCGCTGGCCGACGCCGGCTGGGAGCACACCGTCGACGGCCGCTGGATCCGCTGGCAGGCCCCGGGGGATCACCCCGCCGGCATCCAGCTCGACGCCTTCGCCGCCTAGGACTTATCCGGTCGATCATGTGACTGCGCCGTGTCCGGGTCGTTGGTGTGGGCATGGGGCGGGGTGATCTGAGTGATGCCGAGTGGGAACGGTTGCGGCCGTTCCTGCCGGTTAGGGCCCGTAAAGAATCAACACGTTGCTTCACGACCTCCCTGTCGTTGGTGTGGTATGCGCATACCGAGCGAGGTTCGTGACCAACTTGCCCTGAGATTCGGAGTGTTGTTCCCTCATCTGAATGAGCGGCAGCAGCGGCTGGCGCTGGCCGCCGAGGCCCGGCTGCTGGGGCACGGCGGGGTTCGGGCCGTCGCGCGTGCCGCAGGGGTGAGCGAGACGACGGTGCGGAAGGGTGTCTTCGAGTTGGAGGGCGGTGAGGACCCACTGCCCGATGGCCGGGTCCGCCGGGACGGCGGCGGTCGCAAGAGCGCCGAGAAGCTTGACCGGCTGCTCGTTCCAGCGTTGCTGGCGCTGGTCGAGCCGGATGAGCGGGGCGATCCGATGTCGCCGCTGCGGTGGACGACCAAGTCGCTGCGGTCTTTGGCCGGGGAGCTGACGCGGCAGGCCATGCCGCGTCAGCGCCGACCGTGGGCAGGCTGCTGCGGGAGAACGGTTTCAGTCTGCAGGCCAATGCCAAGACCCTTGAGGGCGCTCAGCACCCCGACCGGGACGCGCAGTTCCGGTACATCAACGACCAGGTCAAGGACCATCAGGCGGAGGGCGAGCCGGTGGTCAGTGTGGACACGAAGAAGAAGGAAGTCGTTGGGGAGTTCAAGAATGTGGGACGTCAGTGGCGGCCGGCCGGTGAACCCGTGCGGGTTGACGTCCATGACTTCCCCGGTGATGCACTGGGCAAGGCCCTGCCTTATGGCATCTACGATCTGGCGGCGGACACCGGCTGGGTGAATGTCGGTACGGATCACGACACCGCAGCCTTCGCGGTCGAATCGATCCGCCGTTGGTGGAACGGGCAAGGGAGCCTCGACTACCCGCAGGCCAGACGTCTGCTGATCACTGCCGATGCCGGCGGCTCCAACGGCTACCGCACCCGGGCCTTCAAGACCGAGCTGGCCGCGTTCGCCGCCCGGACCGGCCTGGCCGTCACGGTCTGCCACATGCCGCCGGGCACATCGAAGGTCGGGTAGCCGGAGGGACTCGCACCCTCCGGCTCCCACAGATCCGTACGTGACGATCTCTCGTCATACGGCTCTTGTCGTCCTGATCACCAGGCCAAGGAGGGGGAACTGACCCATCTCCACTGCGCGAACATCCCCGGGCGGCGCTTGGCTGCCCGCTGGAAGGCCGCGATGGCCTTCCTCATCGCGCGAAACCGTCTGTACTTGTTGCGGAGCCAGCGCACCAGGTAGGCGTTGATGCGCATCAGAAGTGGATACAAGGCCGATCGGTAGAACCGGCCGTAGTACTGCATCCAGCCCGCGACGATCGGATTGATCCGCTGCGCGAGTTCTTCCACGGTGAGGTTGACCCGCCGGTGGAGCCGCCAGGAGCGGACCTCCTCGCCGAGTCGTTTGAGGGCGTCCCTGCTGACCGCGGGACGGAACGACCATCTGATGCGGCCGTTCTTGTCCCGCATCTGGCGCTGTTGGAACGTGAACCCCAGGAACGTGAAAGACGTGTGCTCGTACGAGCCGCGCCGCAATCCGTCCTGGCAGTACACGATCCGGGTCTTGGCCGGGTGCAGACGCAGCCCGACCTCGGCCATCCTGTCCGAGAGCGCGGCCAGCACCTGGCGGGCCTGGCGCTCGGTGACGCAGTGCACGACCGCGTCGTCCGCATAGCGTTCGAACGAGACAGCAGGGAACTCCCTGGCCATCCATACGTCGAACGCGTAGTGCAGGAACAGGTTCGCCAAGACGGGAGAAACCGGGGCTCCTTGTGGCGTCCCGCACTCCCGCTCCAGCAGGGTGCCGTCGGGCATCTTGAGCGGGGCGGCAAGCCACCGCCGCACATACAATTTCACCCAAACGGCGTCGGTGTGCGCTTCCACCGCCTTGACCAGGAGGCCCCAGGGCACACTGTCAAAGAACTGTGAGATGTCGAACTCGACAACCCAGTCCCGTTTCCAGCTGCGTTCCCGACACTTCTCCACGGCATCCAAGGCGGACCGTCCGGGCCGGTATCCGAAGCTGTGAACCGCCCCGGGTTCGGTAGAGATCTCAGATTGTGGTTGTGACCTGGGGTTTCGTGAGTTCCGTGTAGTAGTTGGTTTCGTACTCGACGGGTGGGATGTGCCCTATCTCTCCGTGGAGCCGGCGATGGTTGTACCAGTCGGCCCACTCGGCGGTGGCGAGCTCGACCTGGGAGAGTGTCTTCCAGGGCCGCTGGGGTTTGATCAACTCGGTTTTGTACAGGCCGATCGCGCTCTCCATCAGGGCATTGTCGTAGGCATCGCCGACCGAGCCGATGGAGGCGGCAATGTCGGCGGCGTCCAGATGCTCGGCGAGCCTGAAACTCGTGTACTGCGACCCGGCGTCCGAGTGATGGATCAACTCACCTGGCTGTATGGGGTGTTGGTCGCGGTCACGTTGCCAGATGGCCATCTCCAGGGCGTCCAGGACGAAGACGGTCTCCTTCACGGTGGCGGCCGACCAGCCGACGATCCGGCGGGAGAAGGTATCCAAGACGAACGCGACATAGACGACGCCGGACCAGGTCTTGATGTGGGTGAAGTCCGCCACCCAGCACCGGTTCGGGGCCTGGGCGGCGAAGTCACGGTCGAGGCGGTCCGGGGCCCGGTCGACCTGCCCGCCGGGGAGCGTGGTGATCACGCGTTTGCCGCGGATCGCGCCCTGGATGCCGAGTTCGCGCATGAGACGCTCGACGGTGCAGCGGGCTGCGGTATGCCCCTGCCGGTTCAGCTCGCGCCAGATCTTCCGGGCCCCGTAGACACGGTAGTTGGCGGTGTGGACCTGGCTGATCAGCTCCTTGAGCTCCGCGTCCCGCACTGAACGTGTTGACGGAGCGGCCTGTCGTTTCTTGTTGGCGTAGTAGGTTGAAGGGGCGATCTTGCAGTCGTGCTCGGTGAGCGTCCTGCAGATCGGCTCGACGCCGCCGAAGCGGTCCCGGTGCTCGTCGATGAACGCTACGAGCGTGTGTGTGGCCGGTCGAGCTCGGCCGCAAAGAAACTCGCCGCGGCCTTCAGGATCTCATTCGCCCGCTTGAGTTCGGCATTCTCCTTCTTCAACGCCTTGAGCTGAGCGGACTCCTCCGTCGTCGTCCCCGGCCGCGTGCCTGCGTCGATCTCGTGCTGCTTCAGCCAGTTCCGCAGTGTTTCGCGGGACCCGATACCGAGCTTCTCGGTCACCGCCTGCAGAGCGGCCGTCTCGTTCGGGTAGTCGTCGCGCACCTCGGCGACCATGCGCACCGCGCGGCGGCGGAGCTCAAGCGGGTAACGGGAAGGTCGTGCCATGACTCGATCCTTTCATGAAATCGAGTCTCCATTCGAGCCGGGGCGGTTCACTGTCCGGATGGAAAATAGGATCCACCCTCCGCACCAGATGCCGGGCCACTACGGTCTGAGCCACACGATCAGCGACGGCAGGAATCCCGAGGATCCTCTCACCGCCGCCATGCGGCTTAGGAATGGCCACCGCACGCACCGGCGGAGGAAAGTAGGAGCCCGACGACATCCGATTCCAGACCCTATAGAGATTGTTCTTCAGGTCCTTCTCGAATTCGGCGATTCTCTGCCCGTCCACTCCCGGCGCTCCCTTGTTAGCCCTGACTTCCTCCCATGCTTCCTTGACTTCCCACTTAGAAATCTCAAACGGCTTGGCCTGTGACTTCAACTGGCTCACCGAACTCCTCCCGGACACCGTCCGGTTGATGCGATCAACACAGTCACGGACGACCCGGCCCCTTCGCTCCACCCCCGTTACAGGGGCTTCTCCACTACTACGAGCCGGTCCGCCGGCACGTCTCGCGTCGGTACTCGGCCCCTTCGCGGCACAACCGCTCGGGGTGCTCCCTCTCGCCCGGCCCTACCAGGACGGGCTGTATCGGTACGCGCCTTCTCCTGTTCCACATGACCGCGGCAGATCAGGTTCACGTCGTCTCCATGCCGGACACCGCCTAGCCAGTCGGCGGGCTCCCGCCAGGCTTATCCCGGGACGGTTCCAAGCTTCCCGGTTTTGATGTCGTCGGAATCTTTTCGACACGTCAGCAACGATTCACTTGCGTTCGTCTCCCTGATCCCCACCTGACGCCTCTTGGACGCCTTTTCCTCATCGCTCACCACGACAGTCTTCGGCTAACGCAGCATGAGGCGGTTTGAAGCCTCCCCCCGCAGGGCGACTTCGAAGGGCCAATCCTTCATCGGTCACGCAGCACTGCTTCAAGAAACTCGTCCTACATCGAATTCCCCTCTGCATTCAGGACACACTGGAACAAGGTGGAGCATCGGCTGTTCTCCGCGATCACCATGAACTGGCGCGGCAGACCGCTGAACAGCCACGAGGTCGTCGTGCAGTCCATCGCCGCGACCACCACCCGCACTGGTCTCACCGTCCAGGCGGAACTCGACACCGGCACCTATCCCACCGGTGTGAAGGTCAGCGACGCCGAGCTGAACGCGGTGCCGGTCACCGGGCATGCCTTCCACGGCGAATGGAACTACACCGTGCACCCCCGCCCCGCCAGCCCGGCAGGCCCTACCAGGCCGACGCCCGGGCCGACGGCGGTCTTCGACCGTGGTGCCCTGTCACATCCCGTACTGACCGGCATGACCTGCACCGCACTGACCGAGCTGACCGAGACCCTGACCCCCGGCTGGCAGGCGCTGCAGAAACAGGACCCGGCCACCCGACGCGACGGCGGCACCAGGCGCCGGGCCCCGGGCGGCGGCCGCAAAGCCAAACTCGACCTGGCCGACCGGGTCCTGGCCACCGTGCTGCAACAAAACCTCGCTCTGCCGCCTACAGTGCTGGCCCACCTCTTCGACGTCAGCAAGGACACCATCCGCCACACCACCAGCGAGATCCGACGACTGATGGACCAGCACGCGCACACACCCCAGCCCCCAGCAGCACACCTCAGCACCCTGGCAGGACTCCTCGTCCACGCCACCGCACACGGCACGACCCTCACGACAGAGACCAAACCAACGTGTTGATTCTTTACGGGCCCTTAGGGCTTGCGGATCATTAACTCGCTGTCTTGATCTTGAGCGGGACGGTGATGCCTACCGCGCTCGCGTGGTCGTAAAGGTGCTCCAGGGTGGTGAGTTGCTGGTCAGTGCGATGGATGATGTGTCCCGCCGTGCTGAGGAGTTGGCGGATGTCGCGGATGCGCCGGTTGATGGTGAAGGGCGTGACGGTGAAGAGGCGGGCGACGGCGACCTGCGGGAGCCCGAGCCGGTAATGGAGGAGGGTGGCCAGGAGCCGGTCGGCGAGGGTGAGGACGGGGCGCCGTCCGGTGCCCGGGGCCGCCAGGCGGGGCCGGTGACCGCGCCGTTTGTCCAGGTGCGCTTCCCGCTGGTCCTCGTGGAGGGCAGTGAGTGTGGTGATCAGCGTGTCCCACTCCTCGGTCGGCATTCCGGTCAGGGCCGGGTGACACAGCCACGCAAGGTCGGGGCTGGGCTGGTCGAAGGGGTCCGGTACGTCACTGACTTGGTCATACGCCTCGGGCCGCAGCGTGTAGTTCCAGTCGCCGTGCCACTCGTGGCGGTGCAGGGGCAGGGCATCCATCTGCCGGTCGACGATCCGGACTCCGGTCTCGTAGGCGGTGGTGTCGAGTTCGGCGTGCAACGTCAGCCCGGTGCCGGTGGTCGTCGCGGCGATGCTGTTCACGATGACTTCGTGGCTTGTCAGGGGCCTGCCGCGCCAGTTCATCGTGATGTGGGAGAACAGCCTGTGCTCCACCTTGTTCCATTTTGAAGTACCTGGTCAATGCCGTTGTTTGAAGGTTCATTGAGTTGGTGGTGACGGACTGAGCGTCGCGCCGTTATGCGGGGTGTGCATCCATGGAGCGGGGTATCTGAACGAGTGCGGTTGGGCTTGATCACGCAGTGGGTGACGCCCGAGTTGGTGGACGAGGTCCTGTCGGAGTGTCGCAAACGGGACCGTCGGCCGGGAGCGTTGCCGGCGGGGTTCATGGTCTATTTCGCACTCGCACTTGCGCTCTTCCATCAGGACTCCTACGACGATGTGGCAGAACAACTAGTGGGTGGAATGAAGGAGTTGAGCGGGTGTATCCCACACAAGGCGTCTTTCACCCGGGCTCGGGAGCGCCTGGGACCGGAGGTTGTTGAGCGGATCTTCCACCGCTTGGCCGGCCCGCTGGCCCCTGCGGGGCTGGCCGGGTCTTTCTACCGGGGGATGCGTCTCGCTGCGGTCGACGGGTTTCTGCTGGACGTGCCGGATAACGAGGCCAACCGGCGCGCCTTCGGCGGCCCGAAGGACTCCAGCGGGAAACCGGGCGGGTTTCCGCAGGTGAGAGTCGTGACGCTGACCGAGACCGGCACGCATTCTTCCATCGACGCCAGGGTGGGCGGCTATAACAGTGGTGAACGCGACCCAGCTGTGGCGATGGCTGCCTCGGCCTCCGGGATGCTCGTGATCATGGACCGGGGGTTCCCCGGGGTGGAGTTGTGGAAGGCGTATATCGGCGCCGGTGCCCACCTGCTGCTGCGGGCCCGTTCGTGTGTGGCACACCGCCCGGTACGACACCTGCCGGACGGCACCTACCTGGCGCGCATGAACCTCGCGGGGCAGAAGGGCGCCCATCCGGGCGGTGTGCTGGTGCGCGTGATCGAGTACCGCGTCGACGGGGGCGAAGTGATCCGGCTACTGACCGACCTCTTCGACAACGACGCCTACCCAGCAAGGGAGTTAGCGGTCCTGTATCACGAAAGGTGGGAGGTGGAATCGGCCTATCGGCAGATCAAGACCTTCCAGCGGGGCCGGCAGGAAGTTCTGCGATCCACCGACCCACAGCTGGTGCGCCAGGAAGTGTGGGCGCATCTGGTCGTGCACCACTGCCTGACCGGCATCATCATGCAACTCGCCGACAGCAACGGCATCGATCCGGACCGCATCTCGTTCGTTAAGGTCCTCAAGCACACCCGACGCAGCGTGGTCCGCCAGCTCGCCGACACCCCGCCGAAGATCCGCAGGTTCCTGACCGCACTGGCGGCGAAGGTCCGCCGGAAACTCGACAACGGCACCCGCCGACTGCGAGAGGCAGACCGCTTCCTCAAACGGCCCAACTCGCTGTACTCCTACCGGCCGAAGAACAAACCGAAAGCCCCACCACGCCACGTACCCGCCAGAACCATCACACTGCAGGCGGCGATAGTTCAGTAGTCAAACAACGGCATTGAGTACCTGGTGGAAAGTGACAGACGGTGATTTCCAGGCCGGTCTCCAGGGCCAGAGCGGCCAGTTCGGCCTTCCAGGCGCGGGTGCGGTAGCCGTTCGAGCCGCCCGCGTCCGCGGTGATCAGCAGCCGCCGGGAGTGCGGATAGACGTCGCGCCCTTGGCTGTTCCACCAGCGGCGGATGGACTCCACGGCGAACGCGGCGGTGTCGTGGTCCGTGCCCACGCTGACCCATCCGGTGTTCGCTGCCAGATCGTAGATCCCGTACGGGATGGCCTTGCCCAGCTCCGGGTCCGGGAAGTCGTGCGTCCGTACCTGGACCGGTCCGCCCTCACGGTGCCACTCGGCGCCGGCGTTCTTGTAGTTGCCGACAACTTCCTTCTTTTTGGTGTCGACGCTGACCACCGGGTCCCCCGCAGCCTGGTGCTCCTTGGCCCGCTCGTTGATATAGCGGAACTGGCCGTCGCGGTCCGGGTGCTGCCTGCCCTCGACGGTCTTGGCGTTGCCCTGCAGGCTGAAACCTTCCTCGCGCAGCAGGTCGGCCACGGTCTCCGCTGAGATGCGGTGGCCCTGCCGGGTCAGCTCGTCGGCCAGGTGGCGGGTCGACTTCGTCGTCCAGCGCAGCGGCGACATCGGGTCACCCCGCATGTCCGGCTCGACGAGGGCCAGCAGGGCAGGCCGCAGCCCAGGATCGAGATCCACCGCACGCTTGCGGCCTCCGCCCTCCCGGCGGGCCCGGCCCAACGGGCCCACCCCGGAATCCAGTTCTGCCACTCCACGCGAGACAGTGCCCTCGCGCACCCCGGCCGCACGGGCCACTGCCCGGATCCCTCCATGCCCCAACGACCGGGCCTCCGCCCCCATAGCCAACCGGCGCTGACGCTCGTCCAGATGCGGCAACAACGCCTCTGCACTTCGCTGTTCGCCAGGACGAGTAGGGCCCGCAGGAGGGTGGTCGCGTGGCGGGTGTTCATACGGACCTTGCTGAGGAATCGCCAGGTCTTCAGGTTTGCGAAGCCGTGCTCGACGGCGGCGCGTTCATGGCTGAGCAGGCGGTTGGCCTCCTTCTCGGCGTCGGTGAGCCGGTGGTTGCGGGTGGCCTTGCGGCCGGTGATGATCACCGGGTTGTCAGGGTCGTCGTCCAGGCCGACGAAGCCGAGGTCGGCCAGGGCCCCGAGTTTGGCCTCGCGGAGATGCTCGGTGAGCTTGCTGTGGCGGGCGGTGGTGATCTCGCTGGACCGCCCGGGCTTGGCCGCGGAGATCCAGATCAGGTTGCCCTTCTCGTCGGTGAGCGCAAGAAACAGCAGGCCATGGGACTTGTGTTTCCCGCTGTAGTTCTTGCGGTTCTCTGTCCCGGTGCGGCGGCGGGTGCGCACGAGAGTGCCGTCCAGCAGGACGACCACCCCGCCATCGTCGGCGATCTTCTTCAGGGCCCGGTCCAGGCGCGGGGCGCGGGCAGAGAGCAGGCCGATCACTTCGATCACCCATCGGCGCACGGTCGAGGCGGAGACGTCGTTGCCGCCGGCCATGTCCAGAAGGCGCTGGTCATGACGGAGAACGGCGAGCACGATGATCGCTTGGGTTCCCGGGGTGACCTTGCGCCAGCGGGTGCCCAGCCTCTTGCGCTGCTTGCGTATCAGGTCGGCGACGAGGTCGATGGTCGACTTCGACACCGGAAGGCGAACCTGGTAGACAGCATCCTGAGAGCCCTCGGCGGGCTGGTTGTTCTTCACAAAACACGCCAACTCCCGCCGGGGGCCCTCGCGTTGTGGCAGGAATCGGCCACTTTGCGGCCGGATGCCGGGCTGGTGTCAGCGCGGTCCGTAGCGGCCTGACGGGGTGCGGTGCAGCCAGCCCCGGTCCGCGAGCCGCCTCAGCTTGCCCCGCATCGCCTCGGTCTGCGCGGGCAGCACGCCCAGCCCCAGCTTCTCGCACACCTCTCGGGTCTTGACCGGCCCGTCGGACGCACCCGCGACCACCTGCACAATCCGCTGATAGTCGGCGGGCAGCACCTCTTCGCTCATCTCCTCGACGCGGTGCGGCACGAGCAGCATCCCGCCGGCTCCCGACGCTTGCGTCGCCGGCGGATCCGGCTCCACCGGATCGGGCTCCACCACCGGATCGTCCCGCCTGCCGCCGTCCGTCGCCTCGGCGTACTGGCCGAACACCACCTCCGCGGCCTCCAGCCGGGCCACCTCGACATCGATCTCGGCGAGTTCCTTACGCAGCCGCTCGGCGCGGTCGGCCAGCAGGACCCGCCGTTCCACCGTCCATGTCAGTACATCCACCATGAACTTCCCCTCCCCGGGCCGGATCTTCCTTCCGGACCCTACGAGGAGACAACCGCCCGTACGGCGACTTCCGCGAACGAGGCCCGTGGCAATCGATCACCTGCTACCGATCATGTTCCAGACCAGCCCGAGTACCCCGCCATCGACTCACGCCAGCCCCGTGACCTGCGAAATCAGGATGGAAATTGATCAGTAGGAGATCTGCTGGGCCACACGCCCGGTCAACATCGTCAGGGCCTCGACGTCATTGGGGTGCGCCTCCAAAGCGACGCGCAGCCAGTGCTCCTCAGGCCAGGTCGGCTCACCGTCGCCGGGCTCCTGTGGATCCGATGCCGTCAGACACAACAATCGTCCCAACTGCAGTGCGGCATGGGCATCGCCCGCCACCGCACCAGACCGCAGTCGTGTGATCATCTCGTCAGTGATTGCCATGGGCCGAGGCTACAACCCGCCACTGCCAACCAGGACTCGTGCCGATCCAGCAAGGCGCGCACGAGCCCAGCCAGGCCCACGTCCGTGTCCGTGTCCGTGAGATCGCCGGGCTCCATGGCGAACGGAACGATCAGCCGGTGGGCACGTCACATGATCGGCCGGACAAGTCCTAAAGGCGGAGCGTTCGGCCTCGGCCCCCACCTCGATGAACCGCTCCAGCAGCGCCAGCCGTTCCCCGCGCCGGGCCTCCGACAAGGCGATCTGCTGCCGTTGCTGTTCAGCGCGTTCCGCCGAGAGTTGAGTTCTGTGCTGGACGAGGTAGGACAACGAGCCGCCGAGGACAACGCCGCCCAGCGATATGAGTGACACCCAGACCTGACCTGACATGGCGGTCATCGTGCCATGCCGTCGATCTTTGAGACGATCTCGCTGTGGCTGGTGTGATCACGGCGTCCGAGCCGTCCTGGATAGCCCCGTTCACCGGGCTGAGCCCGCGGCAGTTCGGAAAGCTGGTGACAGTTCTGCGGCGCGAGGGTGCGGACGCGGTCCGCAAGGGACGGCCGTGGGGCCTGCCGTTGGAGGACCGGGCCCTGCTGGTCGCGGCGTACTGGCGCACGAACCTGACGATGCGGCAGCTCGCCCCGCTGTTCGGGGTGTCCAAGTCGGCGGCGGACCGGATCATCGACCACCTCGGGCCGATGCTTGCTCTCCAGCCCCGCAAGCGGTTCGCCAAGGGCACCGTGCTCATCGTGGACGGCACCCTGGTCCCCACCCGCGACCACTCCGTGGCCGAGCAGTCCTAGAACTACCGGTACTCCACCAACCACCAGGTCGTCATCGACGCCGACACCCGACTGGTCGTCGTGGTCGGCCGGCCGCTCGCCGGGAACCGCAACGACTGCAAGGCCTGGGGGATCCGGGCGTCGTCGAACGGCGTCCACACGCTCCGGTCCTTCGCTCGTACCGTCAGAGGAGGTCGCCCGCCGCAGCTACCTGGGAGCCCGCTGTCGAGGGCCTGGTGAACGATCCGCCAGGCTGCGGCGCCTACGACGTGGTGGAGTCGGCAGGCTGCGTCAGAAGCGGAATACACCCAGGTCGCGCACGGTGTCGGCCAGGGCGCGGATGAGGTCGTTTTCGGCTTCGGTCCGCCAGACCAGAGCGAAGGTCAGGGTGGCCATCTCGGGGACGGGGAGGAATCGAATGTTCGACATGCCCCAGTATTTGGTGACATGGCCGGGGAAGGTATGGATGATGTCGCCCATGCCGATGTGGCTGATCAGCTGATCGGCGTTGTCCGAGGCCGCGGCCGTGATGCGCTCGATCGAACGGCCGCGTGGGGTGGAGAAAGGCAGGTAACTGTCCTCCCAGTAGTCCGGCATGCCGAGGGCAGTGGCGTGTGGGAACTCGGCGAGCAGCTCTACCGGTATGGAGTCCCGTGCCGCGAGCCGGTGGTCGGCGGCCACGGCAAGGACTCGCGAGTCGGTGCACAAGGTCGGCCCGACGGTGAAGTCCGGCTCCTCCACCGGCAGCCAGACGATCATGACGTCCATGGCGCCGCTGCGGAGCTGGCCGAACGGATCGGTGAAGGTTACCTGGCGGATCTGGAGGCCCCATTGCGGGTGGCGCGCGCGGAACGCCTTCCAGTAGGGGTGCAGATCGACGACGTTGAAGGGCATCAGGCTGACGCGGAGCTGTGCGGTGATGCCGCGGGCCGCCAGCTGGGCTCGCTCCAGGGATTCGTGCAGGCCCGCGTAGACCGGTTGTAGGTCGTCGCGGAACTGCCGGCCGACCTCCGTCAGACGAACCGTGCGGCTGGTGCGGGCGAACAGCTCGGCCCCGATGCGCCGCTCCTGCTTCTTGATGGCTTGGCTGACGCGTGCCGGGGAGACGTGCAGCCGCTGTGCGGCCCGGCCGAAATGCAGCTCCTCCGCCAGTACGAGGAAGATCTCGATGTCCCGCAGCTCCACCGGCCCCCGCCCCCGTGTCGATAACCCAGCGGTTATCGAACCGCGTGGAAGTTTGGCTTGATCATATGCGCGGATCGCAAGATCGTTTGAGACATGCATGCACGCATGAGGATCCGTGAAGAACGCCGCGTTCGTCCGGCCCGATGAGCGACGCCATCGACCTGACCATGATGTACGCGATGCATGGCGCCCTGCGCCGGGAACTGGCCCAGCTCGACCGGGTCACCACCGCCGCGGACCGTGACCCCGTGGGTGTACTGGCCACCGCTGCCGGATGGACACTGTTCAAACAGGCCCTCCGCGCGCACCACACTGCCGAGGACGGCGCGCTGTGGCCGTCACTGCGTCAGAATCTGGCCGGCAGCCCGAAGGACCTGGCGCTGCTGGAGGTGATGGAGGCCGAGCACGCCGCCATTGCTCCGGTGATCCAGGCCATCGACGAGCTGCTGACCGAGCCCGGAGACAACCGGCTGCGGCTGGGCCAGCTCACCGACGCGCTGACCCGCGGCCTGGACGGACACCTCAAGCACGAAGAGGACACGGCCTTCCCGCTGATGCGGCGGACGCTGACCGCCGAGCAGTGGGCCCATTTCAGCCAGGTCCATGCTCAGCACATCGGCAAGGACGCACCACTTCTGCTGCCGTGGCTCCTGGACGGCGCCGACAAGCCGACCATGACGAGGCTCCTCGCTCAGCTGTCCGCGCACGCGTACGCCGCCTGCACCGCCCGATGGATCCCGGCCTACACCGCTCTCGACCGCTGGAGTCCAGGCACCACGGCCTGACACACCTTCACCACCCGCCGCCCTCGCGGTCCATCGCCCGGCCGAAATACGCCCCTCGACCTCTACCACGAAAGCCATCACAGTGTCCCCATCTGCACACGTCACTCCGCTCCAGCGCGCCTCGGACACCGAAGCCGCCTCGTGGCACCAGGTCGTCGCCGCCTCGACGGCCCACGACATGCCCGGAGTACTGGCTCCCAGCCTCGGACAGATCCACGCCCAGCTCACCCAGCCCGCCCTCGGCAGCCGCCAGCTGACCTGGCTCGCCACCCACGCGCGAAGGGCCCGCCCACGGGGCAGATGCCGGGGAACGTGCCGTACGGTACGCCGTGCGCGTCGTCCTTGTTGACCTTCGGCCGCCAGAGCTGGAATTCGAGGCCCCGCTCGACCTCGATGACGTCGGCCCAGCCGAGGAGCCGTGCCTCGGAGGTGCAGGCGGCGAGGGCGAATCCGGTCAGCAATGCGGCCGTGTCGCGGAGGCCGATCAGGTAGGGGGCTGCGGCGCGGTCATCTTGCGGAGCAGCAGCACCCTCGCCCCGCCCGGGTCGTGCAAATGCTGCGCTGCACCACGGACCACCATCCCAGCCACCACCACGATCAGCAGCAGCACCATGCAGCAGCCGCAGGCCCTGGCCGACGGCTGCTCTCACACCTATCGCACCTCACAGGGCAGCGCACCGCCGAGTAGCCGGGGGGAATCTCATCCCCCGGCCCTCACAGAACCGTGCTTAACAGTCTCCCGTTACACGGCTCTTGTCGTCCTGATCATCAGACCAACACGGCACTCTGAGACGGAGAGAGGCGCCAGTGCGCGAACATGCGGGGGTATCGCCGAGCGATCTCCTGCAACTTCGCCAGCGCCTTCCGCTTGGCCGCGAGCCGTTTGTACTTCTTGCGGATCCAGCGCAACAGGTAGGTGTTGATGCGCGTCATGAAAGGGATCAGCTCCCAGGGCCGGAACCGGCCGTAGTAGTTGATCCAGCCCGCAACCTTGGGATTTACCTTGCGAGCGAGCTCCTGGAAGGTCAGATCGGTGCGAGTGTGCAGGTGCCAGCCCCGCACCTCCCTGCTGATCTTCTTCAGGGCGTCCTTGCTGATCGCCGGGTCGAACCCCAGGAAGAGGTTCCCGTGCCGACTCCGGTTCTTTCTGGCGCGGAACGTGTATCCGAGGAAGGTGAACGCCGTGTGCTCGTAGGAGCCCGTGCGCAATCCGTCCTTGCAGTAGACGATCCGGGTCTTGGCCGGGTGCAGACGCAGCCCGACCTCGGCCATCCTGTCCGCGAGCGCCGCCAGCACCTGGCGGGCCTGGCGCTCGGTGACGCAGTGCAGCACCGCGTCGTCCGCATAGCGTTCGAACCAGACGGACGGGAACTCCCGGTCCATCCAGGCATCGAACGCGTAGTGCAGGAACAGGTTCGCCAGGACGGGAGACACCGGGGCCCCTTGCGGGGTCCCGCGTTCCCGCTCCAGCAGGGAGCCGTCGGGCATGGCGAGCGGCGCTTCGAGCCACCGCCGCACATACAAGTTCACCCAGACGGCGTCGGTATGCGCTTCCACCGCCTTGACCAGCAGGTCCCAGGGCACGCTGTCGAAGAACTGGGCGATGTCGAACTCCACCACCCAATTCCGTTTCCAGCAGCGCTCCCGGCACCGTTCCACTGCGTCCAAAGCGGACCGTCCCGGCCGGTATCCGTAGCTGTCCGGATGGAAAACAGGTTCCACCCTTCGCATCAGATGCCGTGCCACCACGGTCTGGGCCACACGGTCGGCGACAGCGGGAATGCCAAGCATTCTTGTGCCCCCGCCGTGCGGCTTGGGAATGGCCACCGCACGCACCGGCGGCGGGAAGTAGGAGCCCGACGACATTCGGTTCCAGACCTTGTAAAGGTTACTCTTCAGGTCTTTCTCGAAGTCTTCAATACTCTGCCCGTCTACGCCCGGTGCGCCTTTATTTGCCCTGACTTCCTCCCACGCCTCCTTGACTTCCCACTTCGAGATATCAAACGGTTTGGTCGATGACTTCAACTGGCCCATCGCACTCCTCCCGGACACCGTCCGGTTGATGTGATCAACTCAGTCACGAACGACCCGGCCCCTTTGCTCCGCCCCCATTACAGGGGCCTCAGCGCTACTACGAGCCGGTCCGCCAGCGTGCTCTGCCTCGGTACTCGACCCCTCACAGTTGCGTCTGCTCGGGGCACTCCCTCTCGTCGCCGCAGCGCGGCGGGCAGTATCAGAGCGCGCCTTCTCCTGTTCCGTGCGAAAGCCGCAGACCGGGCTCACGTCGCCTGCATGCCGGACACCGCCTGGCCAATAAGCGGGCACCCGCCAGGCTCATCCCGGAGTTCAGGTAGCACCCCGGTTTTGATGTCGTCTGTTTTCCTTGCGACACGTCAGCAGCGATTCACTTACGTTCGTCTTCCCGGTCCCCACCTGACGCCTCATACGACGCCTTTTCCTCATCGCTCACCACGACGGTCTTCAGCCAACGCAGCGTGAGGCGGTTTGAAGCCTCCCCCCACAGGGCGACTCCGAAGGGCCACAAATCCTTCATCTTTCGCACAGCATCGCTATCGGAAGCTGCCCTACTACCAACTCCTTCTCGCGTTCAGGACGCAATACCAGGGGAAATGGGCTGTGAGACTCACAGATTTCAAAGCGCGCGGGGGCGGCCGGCGCACACCTACGATTCCTGTCCGCCTCACTGGATACGGCCGCGCAGCTGACCTGGCGCACTGGCGCGCGAAGCGATCTCAGCCGCGACGGTCAGGGGTATGGGAGCGTGCTTCTCAGGAGTGGGGTGTCATTCCTTGCGGGTCGTTCTGCGGGGTGTACGTCTTCATTGCCTTGTCTGTCATGAGTGCTGAGATCCGGCGCCATTCCTGGTGTTCCACTTCGGCGGTGCGGAGCCATTCCTCGGCTCGGTAGCTGTCCAGTGCCTGCCCGGCGATGTCGCGCTGGTATTCCTGTGCGTCCTCAGCGGCGCGAGCAACGTCCTGGACCGTCATCCCGGTGGCCTGTGCCTGTACCCGGGCGCGGTAGAACCGGGCGGTGCTGGGGGCGAGGGGGATGGGTTCTTCGAGGGGATGCAGCCAGACGGCGGGCAGGGCGGTGTAGGTGTTAGCGGCGGGGAGGGTGACCTCGTTGCCGTCGGTGTCGGTGACGAAGCCGTCGATCTCGTACTCGGGGCCGGCGGGGAGGTCCAGAAGTACGGTCTGGTCGGCGGTGAGGCTCAGGGTGACCCGGTTGGTGGTGGTGGCCTCGTAGCCGTCGACGGTGGCGCCCTCGGGGTCGGTACCGGTGACGGTGAGGTCGAAGCGGTCGCCGCGGCGCAGGTTAAGTCGCATGTCGGCGGCGAAATCGGCATGGGTGCGGGGGATACGGTGGCGGAGAGCCGGCGGCAGTCGCTGGGGGACCTTGACCTGGTAGGTCTCGCCGATCCGGATGTCCTGGACGCGCATGACGACCTCCTGAGCCCCTCTCCAGCCTCCCCCGAGCCGTCCCCAACCGCCAAGGCCGGGGACGGGGAAGCGCCGAGCGGCGGCCCGGTAAAGCCCGCGACCGGAACGCAGGAGAGTGCAGCCGCGAGCTCCCTCTCACAGTCGCACACAGCCTTGCTGCGCAATGCGTCTACCTGCGCAAATGCGGTGTGAGGCTCACAATCTCCGCGTCTCCTGGGGGCTCCAGGCGCTGCTCGTGCCGCTGGGGGAACAGCAGGCCCGGGCCCGCCGGGGAGCAGGCACTTGCGGCGGAGATGGGGGGCGCGGCGGGCGCACCAAGTGGTGCAGTACGTGCGGGGTCGTCGGGTGAAGGCGGGTACGGGCTGGGTGCACACGGCGGGCTCGAAGGCCTGCGCCGCGACGTTCAGGAGGTGCTGTCGCTGCTGCGCACCACAGCGCCGGTAGCGGTCGGCGGCGCGGCGGGGGCGCCGAACCGTGTGGTGGCTGGTGCCGGCGCCGGCATCGCACCGGGACCTTTGTCCCTGCCCGGGCAGAGGCGGGCTCCAGAGGAAGAACCGGAACCGGCGATGTCCGACGCTCCGTTCTCACTGATCACCGGTGCATCTTCCTTGATCAGGAGTTACACCGATCGTTTGGCTCTGTCGCACATCCGGTGGTGACGGAGTGTGAGTATCCGCCGCCGCCAGTTGCAGGGCGTGCGATCGACGCCCTGACCTCGATGTTTCACGAGCAGACGGCGCTGCCGTGGGGACTGCCGTCCCGGCACGCCTGCTCACATCGGCGGGCACCGTGCCCGTCGGCCGACTCCACACAGCGATCGCTGCAACGTGCGGACCTGCGACTCCTTGATCGGTGGGTCCATCCACCGCCATCGTCACCGTCCGTCACCACCGGATGTGCGACAGAGCCGATCATTTTACAGTCCCTGTTCACCCGGCTCACCACAATCGGTGTGGAGTGGGCCGACGGCACCCACGCGGAAGCCGACGCGATCATCTGGTGCACCGGCTTCCGTCCCGCCCTATCCCACCTGGCACCCCTCGGCCTGCGCGGACCCCGCGGCCACATCCCCACTGCACTGCGGCACTTCGCCACACTGATCCACCGGGATCGAAGCCTCTTTCCCAGTTGCTCGCGTGCGCGACTCGGCCCGCGTCCGCTGCCCCGCTACCGCACCCGCCCGGTCAACCTGCGTGAACACGTCCTGGCTGCCGGGCGTAAGAAGGCGGTGACGGTCCACCTGGCGCAAGGGCTCCAAGGCCGCGGTGCCCTCCCGATTCATGTTCCTGCGCATCCGGCTCGCGGGACGCCGTCCAAAGCCCGCGGCCGACGGTGTCATCGGCCTGACATGGCTGATCGCGCAATGGCCCGAGGGCGAGGACGAGCCGGTCAAGTACTGGTTTGGGATGTTTTCGTCCGCGCCCACGCCCAGCGGTTGCGGTGCCCTGGAGTGCTGACCTGCCCAGAGCGCCGCTGGTGCCTATCGTGAAAGAGCACACGATCGACATAGCGTCGTGGGCAGGTGGCATCGTGAACGCATCCGGGATCGACTACGAGGCGGTATTCCAGGCGCTGCCGAGCGCGGTGGCCTTGTTCACCACGGACCTGGTGTACGTCGACGTCAATGAGGCGTTCCTGAGCAGCATGGGGCGTACCCGTGACCAGGTGGTAGGCCGCTACCTGTTTGATGCATTCCCCGACGACCCCAAGGACGCCGCCGTGACCGGCATGCGCAAGCTGCAGGCATCGCTGCGGTGGGTGGCTGCCACCGGGGAGTGCGACGCCATGACGCTGCACCGCTACGACGTGGAGTACCCGGACCGGCCCGGGGTGTGGGAGGAGCGGTACTGGAGTCCGGTCAACGTCCCCGTCTTCGGCCCGGACGGGCGGGTGGCGCTGCTGCTGCACCGGGAGGAGGACATCACCGAGCTAGTTCGCACCCTCAGCGCCCGAGGCAGCGGAGACCGGCCGACGGTACTGGAAGCCGAGCTGTACACCCGGGCCGGGGAACTCCAGGGGGTCAACGAACGGCTACGTGAGGCCCACGCCTGCGAACACGAAGTCGCCCTGAGCCTACAAGAGGCAATGCTGCCCGCCCCCGGGCCTGTGAGGCATCACCGCGCAGCAGTGCGCTACCGCCCGGCGGTCGGGGGGCTGAACGTGTGCGGGGACTGGTACGACCTCGTCGACCTGCCTGGCGACCGCATCGCGGTGGCCGTCGGCGATGTCGTCGGCTGCGGCCTCGCCGCTGCCTGCGTCATGGGCCAGCTGCGCAGCGCCCTCAGCGCCGCTTCCCGCGTCGCCGACGGCCCCGCCCAGGCCCTGGAAGCCCTCGGCCTGTACGCCCGCTCGGTCGACGGCGCGGAATCGACAACGGCCGTCTTGTCCGTCATCGACGGCACCAACCGCACCATCGCCTACAGCAGCGCCGGCCACCTTCCACCAGCCCTGCTGCACCCCGACGGCACCGTGGACTTCCTCGACCAGGCCACCGACCCCCCGCTCGGCGCCCGCCCCGAACACATCCCCCGCCCCCAGGCCGAGACCGCGTTCACCGAGGGGGCCACTCTTGTGCTGTACACCGACGGGCTGATCGAGCGCCGCAGCGAGGACATCGATGTCGGCCTGACCCGGCTTGCCGACTCCCTCACCCGCCACCAGAGCGCCGATCCCGAAACGCTCGCCGACGCCCTCCTGGCCGACCTGACCCCACCTGCCGGCGCCACCGACGACACCGCCCTGGTCGTCCTACGCCTGTGACAGAGGCGGCCACCACCACGCTCACGACGGCCCTGTAAGGCGGTGTCCTCTGTGGCGATCGTCCAGGAGCTTGCGCGCGTCCGGCGTGCACGACACGAGCGCGACCATGCTGGTCACGATAACGTCGCACAGCTCCTTGTGGACGTCCGCCCAGGTGCGGGACGCACCCTTACGGGGGTTGGCGCCCAGCGCCCCGTGCACGGCCTCCGCGACCTCGCCGAACTCCTCGGCGTGGGCTCACACCCGTGATGTCGGCTTCGCGCATCAACCGCTCGACCCGTTTGCGGCCGACGTAGACGCCGTCACGTTTGAGGACGGCGTGCACGCGCGGCGAGCCGTAGTTGCCGCCGGATGCGGCATGGATCTGTCGGATCTGCTCGGTCAGCTCCGCGTCCCGGCGGCGCCGTTCGCACGGCTCCTTCTCCGTCCGGCGCCACCGGTAGTACGTCGAGGAGGCGGCTGACCGCGATCGACGGCACCACGTTCGACCTGTCTGACACGAAGGCGAACGTGGAGGCGTTCGGCCGTCCGCCCCGATCCGGTCGGGGTGAACAGAACGTCGGCTGCCCGCAGTTGCGCATGGTCGGCCTGGTGGAATGCGGCACCCATGCCATCTTCGACGCCGCAACCGGAGCCCTGCGCACCGGAGAGCAGACTCTGGCCCGGGCAGTCCTGGTATCTCTGCGACCAGGGATGCTACTGCTGGCCGACCGTGGCTTCTACGGCGTGGAACTGTGGTGCAAAGCCGCGGCAACTGGGGCGGATCTGCTGTGGCGAGTCCGCAAAGACCTCGTACTGCCGGTCGTTGAGCAGCTGTCGGACGGCTCCTACCTCACCGAGATATTCGACCGGAGCGACATCCACAACACCCGTCGCGGGGTGCCGGTGCGCGCGGTGGAGTACACCATCACCGGCCACGAGGGCGTCTACTGGCTCCTCACCACGATCCTCGGCCCGGACAAGGCCCCAGCCGCGGAACTGGCCGCACTCTACGCCCAGCGATGGGAGTTCGAGTCCACCCTCGACGAAATCAAGACCCACCTCGGCGGTCCACGCCTGGTGCTGCGTTCGCAGCACTCTGACGGAGCCGAGCAGGAACTTTACGGCTTCCTGCTCGTCCACCACGCCATCCGACACCTGATGCACCAGGCCGCGCGACAGGCCGACCAGGACCCCGACCGGATCTCCTTCACCCGTTCACTGCGTGTCGTGCGCCGCCAGGTCACCGGCCAGGCGGCATTTTCCCCCCGGCAGACTCGCTCGTGCGGTCAGAGCCACCCGCGCTGAAATCCTCGAACGCCCCCTGCCGCCGAGACGCCGCCGATCCAACCCCCGCGTCACCAAACGCAAAGTCGCTGGCTGGCCCCTCAAACGTGCCGCCCACCGGACTGCAGACCGCCCACCCACCGCCGCGGCTATCACCCTCGTTGGCGCCACCAAACCCAAACGGGTCAAACGCACACCAAAGCGCTAAGTTACCGGTATTGAGGCTTAGCCTGAATCCACCGGCTGTCCCGGGTCCTGGTAGATAGAGAAATGAAGAGAGGTGCCTGCTGACCTGCGAAGATGGGAGTTACCACACCACCATCACGCACTATCAGCAAGGCACCTCGTAGATGAAAGTTTCCCACACCCCGGCGGCGGTCTCTGCTGCGTTCGATGACCGGAATCTGATCGCGTATGCGGGGCTGGTCCCGGTGATGCGGCTGGCCGAGCGGTGCGGTCTTTCGCGCCTGACGGCGCAGAAGGTGAAGCTGACCGGGGCGGGCAACGGCGCGGGTGCGGCGGCGGACGCCAAGGTCACCAGCATCGTGGGCGGTATGGCCGCAGGCGCGGACAGCATCGACGACCTTCACCTGCTGCGGCACGGTGCGATGCCGGCCGTGTTCGACGGTATCCGTGCCCCGTCCACGCTGGGCACGTTCCTGCGCGCGTTCACCCACGGCCATGCGCTCCAACTCCACGCCGTGCACCGCAGGTTCCTCGGCGCGCTGGCCGCACACACGCCGCTGCTGCCGGGCGCCGGTGTGACGGCGTTCATCGATGTCGACTCCACCCACAAGCGCGTCTACGGCCGCACCAAGCAGGGCGCGGAGTACGGCCGGTTCAAAGGGATACGCACCCTGCACCCGCTGCTCGCCACGATCTGCACCCCGCACTCCCGGCCGGTGACCGCCGCGGTCCGGATGCGCCGCGGCAAGGCAGCAGACGCCCGCGGCGCCCCGAAACTCGTGAGCGAGGCCCTGGCCACCGCCGTCGAGGCGGGCTGCACCGGCATGCGGATCCTGCGGGCGGACTCCCAGTTCTACAACGCCGGTGTGATCGCAGCCTGCCGCCGGGCCGGAGCCCGCTTCTCCATCACCACTGGCATGAACCCGTCCATCAAACGGGCCGTCCTCAGCATCCCCAACGATGCCTGGCAGAAGATCAGTTACCCGAACGCGGTGGAAGATCCAGACACCGGTGATCTCATCTCGGACGCCGAGGTCGCCGAGATCCCCGCATACACCGCGTTCGCCAGCCGCAAGAAGAGTGAGCGCGTCACGGCTCGGCTGATCGTGCGCCGGGTCCGTGACCTGGCCAAACCCGCCGTCGTGGGAGAACAGGGCGAGCTGTTTCCCGTCTGGCGCTACCACCCCTTCTTCACCGACAACCCCGCCGGGACACTCCAGGCCGAACGGGAACACCGCCACCACGCGGTGGTGGAACAGGTCATCGCGGACAGCAAAGCCGGCGCTCTGGTCCACCTGCCCTCCGGGCACTTCCACGCCAACTCGGCCTGGCTCACGCTGTGGGCGATGGCCTACAACCTGCTGCGGGCCGTCGGAGCACACGCCTCGGCCTTCCACGCGAAGGCAACCACCGCCACACTCCGGGCCCACCTGGTCCACGTCCCGGCCCGGATCGCCCGCTCCGCACGGCGCATGACCCTGCACCTGCCCCACAACTGGCCCTGGCAGCAAGCCTGGACGCATATGTTCGCCATCACGCACGGCCCACCGGGACTGATCTGACACCCCTGTCCACCCCGCCCTCAAGGCCCGACCGGAACCGAACCCGTGGAAAAGCTGGGCAGACCAGCAGATACCACCTGCCCCAAACCGAGCACCGACCCGGCACCAGCTCAGAAAACCGTTAGAAGATCCTTTTCAATCCAAGGCGGTGGATTCAGGCGTAGTCTGTTTGCTGGTCCATCAGGGGCCTCCTGCCTGTGGACGGTCGTTCTTCTCCTGGACCGAGCATCGTCCGCACCCGGCCGGAGCGGGAGGCCCCGCTCCTTCATCGCATCAAGTTGTTGGTGTGGTCGGCGAGTTGGGGTGTGCGGGAGGTGTGGGGCTCTGTCCGTGGACAACAGACCCGATCCTCAAGGCGGTCGGCAGCGGGCCGGACGCGTAGGCGCGGAGAGGATCCGAGGTGTTCCACGTATGAACGGCATTGGGCAGACGCTACTCATCATCGGCGGGCTACTGGCGATCGGCGGCGGACTACGGGAAATCCGGGGCCTGTCGCGGATGCGACGGTCAGGGATCCATGCCGAAGGCATGGTGCTGCGCCATGAGATCACCGGACACGAGGACAACTCCACCACGTACGCGCCCGTGGTGGCCTATCACGACGAACGCGGCAACCCCCGGGAATTCCGGAGCAGACTGACCAGTTCCGCGCGAAATCCCGCAGAGGGTTCTCGCGTGCGTGTCGTCTACTTGCCCGGGCGGCCGGACACGCTGTCCTACAAGGTCACCACGCTGAGCCTCCTCTTCGGTGTGGGCATCGCTTTTCTCGTCGTTGCCGCCTTCTGGCTCCGGTAGACGCCACGTGACCGGGTCGGCCGGGGCGGAACATGCGGAGAGGCCATCACGAAAGATCGGGGCTAGGCGCGGACGGCGGGCAGGTCCGTACCCTCATCGCGCGAATCGGCCACCGGGAGTTTCCCGTCGGGACCTGTCTCCGCGGCCCGGCTCGCCCGGTACCAGCGTCCCCAGGTATCGAGCTGCTCCGCGATGCCGTCAAGGCTGCGTCCGATTTCGGTGAGCGAATACTCGACCTTCGGCGGCACCTCCCGGTAAACGTTCCTTATCACCAGACCGTCGGTCTCCATCTCGCGCAACTGACGCGTCAGCATGCGCTGGGTGATGCGGGGCAGCGCGCGCTTCAGCTCGCTGAACCGCCTTGTCCCAGCCAGGAGTTCCTTCAGAATGGCCAGTTTCCATCGACCGCCCAGGACTTCCATGGCGCATTCGATCGCGCAGTATTCCGGCGTCTCTTCCGTACGGTCACGCACGCCTCCACCTCCACCACGGTATACATCTTGATACTACGTCACATTCAAGACCGTACTTGTGCCTGGCATTCGTATCCCACGATAGTGCGAGCATGACGAATAGCGATGCCCCTGCGAAAGACTCGGCCGAGCCGGATGTCACCTCGCAGCGCCGCAAATGGCTGGTCCTCGCGGTGGTCTCCACCAGCCTCCTCCTGTGCGGAATCGACCTGACGGTCCTGCACGCCGCGGTGCCGAGCATGGCACTGGATCTGCATCCCAGCGGGGTGCAACTCCTGTGGATCGTCGACATCTACTCGCTGACGCTCGCCTCGCTGCTGGTCACCTGCGGCACCCTCGGGGACCGGATCGGGCGCAAGCGCATGGTGCTCAGCGGCTTCGCGGTGTTCGGGCTGGCGTCGGCGGCCGCCGCGTTCTCCCACTCGACGCCCCAACTGATTGCCGACCGCGTCGCGTTGGGGATCGGCGCTGCGATGATCATGGCGTCGACCGTGGCCATCATCCGCGTCGTGTTCACCGACGCCCGGGAACGGGCCATCGCGATCGGCATCTGGACCTCGGCCCACAGCGTCGGTGCCACCCTCGGCCCGCTGCTCGGCGGCCTGATCACCGAACGCTGGGGCTGGGGCGCGGTCTTCCTGGTCAATGTGCCGATCGTGCTGGTCATCCTCGTCGTGGGCGCCCGGGTGGTGCCCGAGTCCCGCAATCCCTCCCCGCGCCACTGGGACATGGCCAGCGTCGCCCTGTCGATCACCGGACTCGCGGGGGTCGTGTACGCGCTCAAGCAGGCGGGAGAGCGTGTGGGAGTCGACCCGCTCATCCTGGCCGCAGCCCTCGGCGGCGCGCTGCTGCTCTTCCTGTTCGTACGGCGGCAGCGACGGCTGGCCGAACCCCTGCTGGATTTCTCGCTCTTCGCCGACCGCCGCTTCTCCACCGCGACGGTGTGTGTGATCGGCTGCTTCGGCAGCTATGTGGCGCTGCTGTTCTTCCTCACCCAGTGGTTCCAGCAAGTCGGCGGGTTCTCGCCGGTACGGGCCGGGCTCGCCCTGATGCCGCTGGCCGCCGCGAATGCCGTGGGCGCCACGAGCGCGCCCTGGGCCTCGGCTCGTTGGGGCAATCGCTGGGCGCTGACCGGCTCGCTCGGCCTGTTCGCCGCCGCGGCGGCCGCCCTTGCGCTGACCGGCGACACCGGGCACTACACCAGGCTCGTACTGCCCCTCATCGCTGCCGGGCTCGGCGCGGGGGTCGTGATGACGCTGGGGGCGGACTCCATCATGGCCGCGGCGGACCCCGAACGCTCCGGGGAGGCCGCCGCGATCCAGGAGACCTCCTTCGAACTCGGCGCCGGACTCGGCGTGGCCATCCTGGGCACCGCGCTGGCCGCGACCTACCGCACGTCGCTGCCGGATGTGCCCGGCCTGAGCGCACAACAGCAGAACACCGCGCGGGAGTCCTTCGCCTCGGCAGAGGAAGTCCTGCACCAACTCCCGTCGGCAACAGCGGTCCGGCTCACCGCAGCAGCCCGCCACGCTTACGACCAGGGCTTCACCACGGTCGCGGGTGCGGCCGCGGCAGTCCTCGTGGCCACCGCGGCACTGGCCGCTACCATGCTGCGGCCGCAGACAGCGCAGCGGGAGGAGGAGCCGGAGGAGGTGAAGGCGGCCTCGTAGGGCTGGACCTGGGCTTGCGCAGTGCCAGTCATCCCGGCGCTTACTCGCCCACGCGGTTGCGGAGTTGGCCCCGAATGAGGGAGAGCAGCGGTCTACTTCGCCGCGAACGGAAGCGAGGCGCGGCCGTGCGGTGGGCCCTTGAGTGCAGGCCATGTGTCGTCTGCCTGCAGGACATCGCCCCGAGCTGACGGATCAAGTCAGTTTGTTTTCCGTCGGAGGTCTCGGACTGCAGACAGGGCCTGCACTCTGCCCGCCTGCGCGGCGCCGCGCAGCTGTGCGGGCGGGCGATGCGTGTGCGGACGAAGTTGAGTACGCCTGCTGAAGTCCAGCCGGTGCTCGATGGCGCCTGCGAACTCGCCCAGCTCGACGGCCAGGGCCACCAGCCGCTTCGGACCGTGGACATGGATGAGCCCGGAGCCGGGGTGTAGACAGCGGCCGGCCCCGGTGCCGCCCCACGGGGGGGGTGCCTGTTGAGTCGGCACGGAGCGCGGTGCCGATGTTGCCGCCAGTCCGTTTCTCCGTGCCGCTCGCCGAACCCGGCGTACCCGTCTCCGAGTACCGGGCTCTCCACGGACTCTGCCGTTCAGGCGTGGTTGAGACGTGTCCAGGGGTTGGGGATCCTGTTGCCTCTGTAGCGGTAGCGGGTGACCGTCACCGCCTGGAGGTCGAACAGTTCGATCCCATCTGCCGAGGGCCTTTGCCACCGCCCGTTGTGGTCGGTGAGGCGTCGGCGAATGTCCTTCCACTTCCAGCGGTGCAGTGCCATCCACCAGCTGATCACCCGGTGCCATGTGAACTTGGCCAGGGAGCTCAGGGTGGCTTTGCAGACTGCGTGCTTGAAGTAGTTGGCCCAGCCGCGCATGATCTGGTTGAGCCTGATCAGCACGTCCCTGGGGTTCTGCTGCGACGTTCTGTTCGTCAGGGCACGGATCTTGTCCTTCAGCTGCCGGATGGGCCGGTCAGCGATGAAGGTGTAGACGTACCACTTGTCCGTTCCTCGCTTGCGGCGCCACTGGATGCGGAACCCCAGGAAGTCGAACCCAGCCGACATGTGCACCACCTGTGTTTTTGCCTCGGAGAGACGAAGACCGAGAGGTTGCAGCACGTCGGAGATGTCCTCGCGCAACGCCTCGACGTCGTAGCGCTCGCCGTCGACCAGAACCACGAAATCGTCCGCGTAGCGGACGATGCGCCAGTTCGGATGTCCGGCAACACGGCGACGCCTGCGCAGGTTGCCGGTGGCCATCTCCCCGCCCGACTCCCACGGCCTGGTCAGGTGCTCGTCGAGCGCCGACAGGGCGATGTTCGCCAGGAGCGGGGAGAGGATGCCGCCTTGCGGGGTGCCGGTGAGCGTGTCCTCGCGGCTGTTGTCCTCAGTAAGGACGCCGGCCTTGAGAAACGCCTTGACCAGCCGCAGCACGCGCTTGTCCTTGACTCGCGCTCGCACCCGGTCCATCAGGGCCGTGTGGTCGATCGAGTCAAAGCACGCCGCGATGTCCGCGTCCAGGACCCAGCGGTAGCCGCGGGTGCCATAGAAGTGGATCTCGGCGATCGCGTCGTGTGCCCGCCGCAGGGGCCGGAAGCCGTAGGAGATCGGCTTGAAGTCGGCCTCGAAGATCGGCTCCAGCACCAGCTTGAGGGCTGCCTGGACCACGCGGTCGGTGATGGTCGGAATGCCTAGGCTTCTGACCTTGCCCGAGCCGCCCTGTTTGGGGATCTTGCGCTCGCGTACCGGCAGCGGGCGGAACTCACCCGTTTTCAGTACGTGGCGAAGGTCCTCCAGGAACCCGTAGGAGCCAATATCGCGCTCGACGTTGACGGCGGTGACGCCGTCAACCCCGGGCGTTTTAGCCCCTTTGTTTCCCGCGACCCGTTCGAACGCCACCAGTAGCGTCGCCGGGTCGCACACGAGGTTGAACAGATCGTCGAACCTGCGGCCGTCGTCGGCCGCCGCCCAACGGTGAAGTTTGGCCTGCATCCCCGATACCCGCTGGTGAGACCCCATCGGGGCCTCTGGTGCACCGCTGTTCAGCGGCGCGTCTTTCGGCATTGCAGCCTCCTTCCCTTCTCGATTCCGCTGCCGCCCTTCCCCATGTGCCGGGCTCTCCCCGGCTCGGAGTACTACGGCGGCTCCGCCCTGTCCCGGCCCGATCGGCCGACGGTGGGCCCAGCCTGCGACCGCACTGGAGGCGTTGCCCCAGGTCAGGACCGGAACAGTTCCCGTGTTCACGTGTCGTTCGATCGACGGAGTAGGAGCCCGGCTATACCCCCGCGGCATCGCCACGACTACCCCGCAGCACTTCGTCGTGGCCTCCCCGGACGACACATAGCAACCACCCGGGAAGTTCCCCGCCCTCAAAGCAAGACAGGGACTCACCGCATCCAGCCCAGATCCACCAGGTTCGAGCTGGTGACGAGTAAGGAGGCGTCAACGCCGGTTCCTCGCGTACTCCTTTCCGTCTCGCTTGCCGGACCCGCACCATCTGGCAGTGCTGATACGTCCCGGCTTTTTCAGGGCCGCTTGCCACCCTTCCCGGCACCTCCCGGGTCGGGCTGCCCTCGGCTTCAACCGCCCTGCTGCGACAGGGCGGCGGTGGCGTCCTTTCACCGCCACTCGAACAACTCGCGCTTCACGGCGCACCTATGTCCTTCGTCAAGTTCGTGCTGCCGGTTTTGAGGGTTTTCATCCTGGTCATGCGGCGAGGGTGACGGTGGGGGTTCGGGACTCGTAGAAGGTGCCGTCTCGGAGCATGGCGAACAGGACGCTGGTGCGTTGGCGGGCGAGGCGGAGGAGGGCCTGGGTGTGGGTTTTGCCGCGGGCGCGTTGCTTGTCGTAGTAGGTGCGGGAGGCGGGATCGGCGTTCATGCAGGCGAAGGCGGAGAGGAACATGGCGCGTTTGAGTTGCCGGTTGCCGCCTCGGGGTGCGTGCTCGCCGTGGATCGATGTGCCGGACGATTTCGTGGTGGGGGCGAGGCCGGCGTAGGAGGCGAGGTGGGCGGCGGTGGGGAAGTTGGTGCCGTCTCCGACGGTGACCAGCAGGACGGCGGCGGTCCTGACGCCGACGCCGGGCATCGACGTCAGGACCGGGGAAAGAGGGTGAGCCTCCAGCAGGGTGTTGATCTGGGCTTCCAGGGCCCGGCGCTGTTCCTGGACGGCCGCGAGCGAGCGGGCCAGAGAGGGAACGACGATGTCGAGGGTGCCGGTCCCTGGCACGACGACGGTCTGCTCGTCGAGCGCGTCGAAGACATCGTCGATCAGCCGGGTGGCCATGCGCGGGGCCTTGGGCCGGACGAGTTCGACGAGGCGGCGGCGTCCGGCCTTTCGCAGTGCGGCCGGGGATCCGTGGCGTTCAAGAAGCCAGGTGACGGCCTGGTGGTCGAGACGGGGGCCCAGGACACGCTCCAGGCTTGGGTGGAACTGGGTGAGCAGGCCGCGTATCCGGTTGGACGTGCGGGTGGCCTCGGCGGCCAGGACCTGGTCGAAGCCCTGCACAGCCTGGAGTTCGCATCAGCTGTCAGGCGCCGCGGCGTCCCGGCGGTGACGTGCAGACGTCCACCGGGGCTGGCCACAACACCGTCGCGGGCCCCGACTCGTCGGGATCGAAGCGGACATGACGGCCTCCCACCACCCATTCGACGACGTGGATCCGTCCTGCCGTGTCGACAGCGACCGCGTGCGGACTTTGAACTGCTCCGCCGGCACCTGCGGGGCGATCGTCGCACCGCCGGTACTCAGGGCGTTGGGCCATCCCGGCCGCTCGACAGCTGCGTCGTCGGCCCCGTAGCGCCCCGTCAGCCGGTCGTCCGGGTCCAGCAGGGCCACCGACGCCGACAACTCGCCGACCACGAGCGTCTCGTAACGGAAGGCCAGGCAGCTCGGCCTGCGCAGACGGTCCGCAAACGTCCCAACGAGCTGCCCCGCTGGATCGAGGGTCACCAGACGGTCGTTCTCCCGATCCGCCAGAATGACCCGGCCGCTGTCCTGAACCATCGCGTGCGGACAGCGGAAGGCACCGTCCCGGCCGGCCGGCGCGGCGAGGGCCGCGACTCCGTGGTGCGCCCAAGGGACTTGCCTGGTCTTCTCCTCCATCATCACCTCGCGGCCGCGTTCCGCACGGTCCGTGCGTTGTCCTGCAGACCGTGGTCCATCCCCTTCTCCCGCTCCAGCCGGACCATGTCCGCCGGGCGGTAGTTGAGGATGTACGCGCGCCGGTGCCCATCGGTCGTGTTGCCGCGGGAGTAGTGAAGTGTTCCGCCGGCGTGGGCCGCCGCATGGCCGGGAGCCAGCGGTACAGGCATGGCCTCGGGCTCGTCCTCCGAGCACTCGCACTCGATCGCGCCGCCACCGGTGCCGGCCGACCGGTGCGCCCGGATCGGAGTCTCGTGCGAGCCTCGGACGTACCACATGCAGCCGTTGTCCAACGTCGACTCGTCCAACGCGACCCAGATCGAAACAGCCCGGGTGTCAGGGAGACCGACCCAGTAGGCGGCGTCCTGGTGCCACGGAGTCGGCACCGCGGTGTGGGGTGCCTTGTCGATCAACATGTCGAAGTCGAGAACGGCGTCGTCACCGATCAACTCCCGGGCCAACGCGAGACCCCGTTCGTGCAAGGGCAGCCCCAGCAAGCGGGGGTAGAGCGCGGAGGGCCACATGATCTGTGTGATGTTCTCGGCGGCACCGTTGCTGCGGGCGCTGCCGGCGCCGAGGTCGGAGCGCTTGTCACCGCAGTCGATCTCGCCATTCAGAAACCGATCGTAGATCGCCCGGTACAGATCGACCTCTGCCGGAGAAAGCAGTTCTCCCATGCGGGCGTAGCCGTCCTCGTGGAAGATCACGGCACGCTGAGAAATCGGGTTGGTTGCCATGCGCACAAGCTAGGCAGGTGGAGTGGAGACCGGCGTTCCCCTACCGCCGCCATAATTCTGGCCACGGCTCCGTGATCCCGTAGGGTGCGCTACCCGCCGCTCCGCTATCTCCGCATGAATCCAGCAGCCCCGATCTCCAGGGTCAGCGGCGGTGGGCGTAGTGGGTCGGGCGACCTCGCCGCCTTCGCTGGACTCGCGTCGGCACCGCACGACTCAGGGAAGAAGAGCGGCAACCTCCACCGCCCCCGCCACTACCACCGCGGCCTCCAGTGCGTCTTCTACATGTCCGCCCTGACCAGCGTCCTCTGCGAGCCAAACTCGCGGGTCTTCTACGAGCGCAAACGCGCCGAGGGAAAGAACCCTCGGCGTGACCGTCTGCCGGGCACCCGTCGGGCGACCGGTGCCCGGCCGCTGACAGAGGCCACGTCGAGGCCGCCGACTCGTCGGCGCGAGGTCGTCGCGATCGCGTTCGGCGGTTGCAGCGGCGGCCCGGTCGAGCTGGCGCTCGAGGAGCACACCGCCGTCTGCGCCGCCGTCCGCCGGGGTGACGCCGCCGCGGCCCGTGCCGGGCGGCCGCGCACGTCCATCGCACCCGTCACAGTTTCCAGGGCTGAAAGAGGGAGTCCCTGCCGGTGGTGACAAGAGATGCCACCGGCAGGGCTCGCCATTCCGATCGGTCCTAAACCTTGGTGAAGGTCCAGGACTGGAGGGGCGCGGCCATGATGCCCAGGGAGATGACCTTGGCGCCATTGGTGGCCGACTCCGCCGTGATCGCCTGGGCGCTGGCCGTCGTCGCCACCAGTGAGTAGCCGGTGGCGGCGGTCTGCCAGAGCGACCAGCGCTGGGCGGCGGTCGACGTGCAGGCGGTCTGGATGATCGCCTGACCCCCGGTGTTCGAGTTGGTGGAGATGGCGACGCAGAGTCCGCTGTAGACGCTCTTGAGCGTGTAGGTGTTGTCCGGGTTGGCGGTGATGACGAACTTCTGGTTGTCGCCGGAGTGCGGGCTCTCCACGGTGAGCTGGGTGCCGTCGGTATTGGTCAAGGGGATGTCCATGGCTTTGCCGCCGGTCTTGAGCTGGTAGGTGGCTCCGGACTGGATGACCGGTGCGTAGACCTCGAACTCGTGCAGCGAGTAGCCGTGGCCGGTGGCGCGGGCGGTGCCTTGCATGCGGACGTAGCGGCCGGTGCCCGTGAGCCCGGTCAGGTCGTCGATGCCGCCGTCACCTGTGGTGGTCGTGTAGACCGTCGTCCACGTGGTGGCGTCGTTGGAGACCTGGATCTGGTAGCCCTTGCCGTACGCGTTCCCCCAGTGCAGCTTCACCCGACTGACCGGCTTGGGGATACCGAGGTCGATGGTGATCGACTGGTTGTCGCTGTGGCGGCTGGACCAGCGAGTGGTGTAGTTGCTGTCCACGGCGTTCGCACCCGCGACGCTTCTGGCCTCGGTGCTGGAGACGGTCACGGGCCTGCCTGCGGCGACGTTGCCCTGCTGGGCGTCGGTCGGCCAGGCCGGGTTGCGACCGATGGTGTTGATCGTCGTGGTGAAGCTCGACCACGGGGTCACCAGCTTGGGTGAACCCCAGGTCTGCTGGGCCACCATCCGCAGGCCGTCCTTGATGTCGTTGGCGACGCGTTCCTGGGTGGCGGTGTCGCGGTCGCACCAGACGTGGAGCTTGGAGCCGAGGCTCTTGGACTTCGAGGCGTCGGTGATGGTCTGGTTGCCCTGGAACAGGTCGGGGTTCCAGGTGTCATAGCCCCATTGGCTGCCCGGTCCGCTTGGTCCACCCGAGCCGAGAACGTAGTAGGTCGGGCTCCAGCTGTCGTTGGAGATCAGGTGCCCGTTGTCGATGTGCGCCTGCGGTGAGAGACCGAGGTTGTACCAGAACTCGAGGATGATGTTGGGGTTGGCCGTGACGGCGGTGCCGCCGCCCACTCCGTCGCTCCACGCGCGGGCGGTCTTGCCCTCGGCGCGGATGATGTCGTTGGCCCAGTTCATGAAGCCGAGGTAGACGTCCTTGACGGTGGCGTCGGCGCCGTAGGTGTCCTTGGCGTACTGCTCCAGCTGCGGGTACTGGCTGAAGCTGCCGATGCTGTACTCATCGGCGCCGATGTGGAAGTACGGGCCGGGGAACAGCGCCAAGTACTCCTTGTAGAGGTCCTTGAGCAGCGTGTAGGTCCCGCGCTTGCTCAGGTCGATGTACTCCGACTGCTGAGTGCCGGTGCTGGTGACCAGCCGCAGTTCGGGGTGGACGTTCAGGATCTGGCGCAGGTGCCCGGGCGCATCGATTTCCGGGACGACGGTGATCTTGTACTTGGCGGCCAGTGCGATGATGTCCTTGACCTCCTGTTTGGTGAGGTGCTCGTAGGACACGATCTCCGGGTGTGAGGTGCTTTCGATCCGGAAGCCCTGGTTGTCGGACAGGTGCAGCTGGAAGTAGTTCATTTTGAGGTAGGCGAGTTCCTTCACGTGGTCTTTGAGCCACTGCGGGGTGAAGTACTTTCGCCCGATGTCCACCATGAGTCCGCGCTCGGGCTTGAGCGCCCAGTCCCGGGCCGTGCCCTGCGGGATCGACGTGCTCTGCTTGAGCAGTTGCAGGATCGTCCGGGTGCCGTAGAAGGCGCCGCGGTCGTCCCGGGCGGTGATGGTGATCTTGTCGGTGACCGAGAGGGCGTAGCCCTCGGTGCCGAGGGCGGTGTCGGTGGAGCCGAGAGACAGGAAGATGTCGCCGGCCCGCAGGCTGGCGGTGGTGCCGATGACCTGGGTGACGGGGTAGCCGTTCAGCTCCCGCAGGTCGTCGGCGAAGACCTCGCTGGTGGTCGCCAGCGCCCTCGCGTTCGCGGCGGCGCGGACGATCCTGATGGCGCTGGAGTAGGTGAACGCCCCGGTGCCGCCGGTCCACTCCTGCAGCGCGGGAATCGTCTGGGGCTTGGGGTTGGGCGTGGTCTGCGCGCTTGCCGGGACGGTTGCCACCGAGACGGTGGCGGCCAGCCCGATGAGAACGGCGAGCACGCTGCGGAAAAGCGACAGCAAGGGCTTCATCTCGGTTCCTTCCGAGGGGTGATCAGGCCACGTGCGACGGCGGCTTGGAATCGTGTCGTGTCCGGTGGCGGGAAGGGACGCCCATCGCCGGACAGGACAGCCGCCGCGGATCCGGTCGGGATCCGCGGGTCTTTACTGGGCCGGGATCGTCTGGGGCTTGGGATTCGGGGCGGTCTGCGCGGTCGTCGGGTTGGGCGCCATCGCCATGGTGGCGGCCAACCCGACGGCCACGGCGAGCGCGCCAGGGAAGAGCAACCGCAGGGGCCTCATCGTGTTCCTCACGTGAGCTGGCGGATACAGGGTCACGGTTGGGAAATTGGTTTAAACCACTGACAGTTCAGCGGGTGATGGGGACGGCGTCAAGAGGGTTGTCAATTCGGCGAGCAAACGACATGGTCTGCGCCTCGGTCTCGCCCGTGACGGGTCGCTGGTTCGCGTGGCGACCGGGGAAGCGGCGAACTGGAGGCGGTGGCGACGACCTCCGACGGTTCGCGCGAGTCGACGGGTACGCGGCGTGGGGTAACACGTCGATTCTTATGGCGGGCCGCTTGAATGAGGGCAAGCGATCGGCTCGTCGTGCGATCGACTGCTCAGGGCAGCGGGGCATGAAGATAGACACTCATCCGTTGAACGCTCGAACATAGGAAGAGTGGCTGATGCTTGCTGTCACGGAGCCGTTTCCAACCTGACGTGGCGGCCCACGAGTTGGACGGCCTGACGGGACGACGAAGCTCCTGGTAGACGGCGTCACGACCAAGATTCACCATCTGCCAGGAGCTCCGTGTGGTTGTCTACCCTTCCCCAAGCTCTCAACTCCCTGCGCTGCGGCGATACCTACGCCCAGCTTGCCGCAGGATTCGGCATCGGAATCGCGACCGTGTACCGCTACATACGCGAGGCCGTCGACATTCTGGCCGCCCTCGGTCCCGCCCTGGCCGAGGCGATGACAGCAGCCCGGACGAAGGCGTTCGTGATCCTGGACGGCACCTTGCTGCGGATCGACCGGATCGCCGGGGCTCTGCGTACCTACGGCGCGGGCTTCGTGCAGGCCACCCCCTGGCTGGGGGTCCGGGCCGACCTTGCTCGCATAGCCGACGATCCGGCACAGCTGCGAATTGTGGATCGCTGCCGCCAACACCCGCCTCGCCCGGCAACAGCCCCCGGTCGACCAGCCGTAGAAGACGCCGTGGACTGCGCCCACCACCAGTGGCAAGAACTTCGCGACCCGCAGCAAGCCCGGGAACTCGGCCCACCTCTGGTCTCATTGCTCAGCCACGTACCTGGCCGGCGCTGCGGGGCGGTCGAAGCCGCCCAACGCCGACTGGAACTGCTGCACAGCATGCCCCCGGTAGGGGCCGACGTGCGGCATTCTGACGAGGGACAGGGTCGCCCTTCGCGCGCCCGGGTCGAACATCTGGAACCTGGCGTGCCGCATCCTGTACGACGGTCGTCCCTCACGCATCCGGGCTGGGTGAGGTTCGCTGGTCGGGGATCCGCGACGAGGGGTTATGGGCGGGCTGGGTAAACAGGTCGGGTTCGGTCTCGGTGAGGATGCCTCTGCTGACCAGGCGTTTCAGCTTGAAGCGGATGCCCTCGTACCTGGGGAATTACGGGCTGCGGGATTCGCGGGACTCGGCGCGGGCGTGCCCCTCGCGGAGGCCCGGAAGGCGCCTGGCGTCATGCCGACCCGCCGATGGAAGAACTTGGTGAAGACCGTGGCACCTGGGAAACCCAGCCGCTCCCCGATCGCCGTGGCGGACAGGTCGGTGTGTACCAGTAGGCGCTTGGCCTCCATCAGGACGCGGTCGTCGATGTAGCGCTTGGCGCCGCGGCCGGCGGCGGCCCGGGTCGCCCGGGTGAGGGTGCGGACGCTGTAGCTGAGCTCCTTCGCGTAGTCCTCCACGCGGTGGTTGTGGGCGTAGTTGCGCTCCACGGCCTGCCGGAAGCGGCGGAAGACCTCGTCGCCGGCTGCGGCGTCCCCCGGGGCGCCGGGCACGTGGGACAGCCGAAGCAGGAGCGCCGCGAGCAGGTGTCGGAGCACCTCGACGCGCACCTCCAGCGGCATGTCGCGCGGGGCACGGAACTCACTCTCCAGGGGTTCCAGGATGCCGCGAAGGGCGGCCGCGGCGGAGGCGTCGGGCAACAGTGGCCCCTGTTCGGGGTAGCGGTCGAGACCGGCGGCCTGGGCGGTGGCGGTGCCCACGAAGCCGGGATCGACCATGATCACGACGCCGTCGACCGCGGTGAGGTCGGAACGGAACTGGTGGATCTGGCCGGGCCGGGCCCACATCCAGGCGCCCTCGGACAGTTCCTCGTCGGCGAAGTCCAGCGCATAGCGCAGGACGCCGCTGCGCACAGTGATCAGTTCGTGGAAGGCCACCCGGACCGGGGAGTACGGGTCGACGTCATGCGATGCGGCCCGTTCGACGAGGGCACGGAAATCGAACACCTCTACCCCCGGTGGGGCTCCCACCGACGAGGTGTAGGGAACCTCCGTGACGTCACGCTGTCCGTTTCTGTCCATGGCCTGTCTTCAGCGTAGCGCTCTGTCCTCGTACTTCGCGCCTAGCGTGGAACGCGATGAGACGGCGGCGTCTGAAACAGTCCGCGCTCCGTCCCGACACCTCCAGACCCTGCGGCCGGCCCGGAGGACCCGACGAAGGAGACAAGCGTGCGGTTGGTAGTAGGCATGACGGGCGCGACGGGTGCCGTGTTCGGCGTGCGGCTGTTGCAGTATCTGGCCGAGCTGCCTTCGGTGGAGACCCATCTGGTGCTCAGCCGGTGGGCGCGTACCACGATCGAGCTGGAGACCGGGCTCGCGGTGCGGGAGGTCGCCGCCCTCGCCGACGAGGTGTATTCCCCCGATGACCAGGGCGCCCGGATCTCCTCCGGTTCCTTCCGCACCGACGGCATGGTCATCGCCCCGTGCTCCATGAAGACCCTGGCGGGCATCCGCGCCGGGTACGCCGACGGACTGGTGGGCCGCGCGGCCGACGTGGTCCTGAAGGAGCGCGGCCGGCTCGTCCTCGTGGCGCGGGAGACGCCGCTGAACGAGATCCACCTGGAGAACATGCTGGCGCTGTCCCGGATGGGCGTGGCGATCGTGCCGCCCATGCCCGCCTTCTACAACCACCCGGAGACGGTCGACGACATCGTCGACCACATCACCGCCCGCATTCTCGACCAGTTCAACCTGCCGTCGCCCGCGGCCGAACGCTGGGCGGGCATCCGCTCCGCCCGTGCGGCACGCCCCGCGCCGTCCGAACCCCTTGCGGCACGCCCCGCCGTCTGAACAGAACACCACTACATCACCCAAGGACCGCCCATGGCTTACGACGACCTCCGCAGCTTCCTCGACACCCTCGACAGGGAAGGCCAACTCCTGCGCGTGACCGAGGAGGTGATGCCCGAGCCGGACATCGCCGCCGCCGCGAACGCCGTGACCCGCCTGGGCGACACGGCCCCCGCCCTGTACTTCGACAACGTCACGGGCTTCACCGACGCCCGCATCGCGATGAACGTGCACGGCTCGTGGGCCAACCACGCCCTCGCAATGGGGCTGCCGAAGGAGACCGGCACCCGCGACCAGGTGGCCGAGTTCATCCGCCGGTGGGGCGAGTTCCCCATGACGCCCGAGTGGCGGGACAACCCGCCGTGGGTCGAGAACACCCTGGAGGGCGACGAGGCCGACATCTTCCGAGTGCTGCCGCTGATCCGCCTCAACGACGGGGACGGCGGCTTCTACATCGACAAGGCCGCGGTGGTCTCCCGGGACCCCGACGACCCCGAGCACAGCGGCAAGCAGAACGTCGGCATCTACCGCATGGAGGTCAAGGGCCCGCGCAAGCTCGCCATGCAGCCCGTGCCCGTGCACGACCTCGCCCTGCAACTGCGCGCGGCGGAGGAACGCGGCGAGGACCTGCCCGTCGCCATCGCGATCGGCAACGACCCGGTCATCTCCATCGTCGCCTCGACCCCGATGAAGTACGACGAGAACGAATACGAGATGGCGGGCGCGCTGCGCGGTGCCCCGGCCCCGATCACCCGGGCCCCGCTGACCGGGCTGCCGGTGCCGTGGGGCAGCGAGGTCGTCATCGAGGGTGTCGTCGAGGGCCGCAAGCGGGAGATCGAGGGCCCCTTCGGCGAGTTCACCGGGCACTACTCCGGCGGGCGCAGCCTGCCCGTGGTGCGCATCGACCGGATCTCCTACCGGAGCGACCCGATCTTCGAGCACCTCTACCTCGGCAAGCCGTGGACCGAGATCGACTACCTGATGGCGGCCAACACCTGTGTGCCGATCCACCAGGCCCTGACGAAGGACTTCCCCGAGGTCCAGTCGGTCAACGCCATGTACACACACGGCATGGTGGCCATCGTCTCGACCCACAAGCGCTATGCCGGCTTCGCGAAGGCGGTCGGCATGCGGGTGCTGACCACCCCGCACGGCCTGGGCTACGCGGCGACGGTCATCGTCGTCGACGAGGACGTCGACCCGTTCAACCTGCCGCAGGTGATGTGGGCGCTGTCGACGAAGATGAACCCCGCCCGGGACCTGATCAGGATCCCCGACCTGTCCGTCGTGGAACTCGCCCCGCAGGCCGACATCCCCGGCATGGTCGACAAACTGATCATCGACGCGACCACGCCCGCCGCCCCGGACCGGCGCGGCCACTACAGCACCCCGGTCCGCGACCTGCCGGAGGCCGACGCCTGGCTCGACCGGCTCCGGCGCATCGCCACCAGCCGCTGACACCCCGTCCGTTCCGTTCCACGGAACGGCTCCCGACCTACGGAAAGGAAGTGCCGCCATGGCCGACTCCGTGATCTGCCCCCGCTGCGCGCACCAGGCCGTCGAGCGCGTCTTCGCCTCACCCGTCCCGGGCGTGTGGGAGGTACTGCGCTGCGAGCAGTGCCTGTACATGTGGCGCACCAGCGAACCCACCCGCCGCACCCGCCGGGAGGACTACCCCGAGGAGTTCCGGCTGACGCCCGCGGACATCGGGAACACAGCCGAGGTCCCCTCCATCCCGCCCCTGCGCCCCCGCGACTGATCTGGGCAGACCCGTACCCTCCGTCCCCGCGGTTACCCCTGGGGACGGAGGGTACGGGCGGCCAGGGCCTGCCCGACGTCGGCCACACCGCCTCTGGGGCTCGGCCCGTCTCCGGCGTCCAGCAGCTGAATCAGGGTCATCCATGCCGAGCAGTTCGATGTCGAGCCACTGGGCGACCACGACTACCTCGTGCGCGCCCACCTCAGCGAAGAAGTCATCGAATCACGCTTCCAGGCCAGCCCGGCGGTGCTGGAGGAACTCCGACTCCCGGAGACCGACGAGCAGCACATGGTGCGGGAGGCCGCACTCTTCCTCGCCGAGCAGCAGCCGGTCATCGACCTCCCGCAGATGGCCGACCTCGACGACCTCGTCGCTGTGTGCGACGACTTCCTCGACGAACAGGGCCGCCGACTTCCACCCATAGCCACCGGACCATGACCCCCGCCGGCCTCCATGGCCTCCGCCGATCCCTGCTCGAACCCTCGACCTCGATCAGGCGAACCGCCGCCGAGATCAACAACACACTCACGGACGCCGCGTAATATGCGCTCCACGGCACCTACCTTGTCGAGCTTTTACACCGCTCCGAGGACGCGATCGTGTGAACCGGAGGCCGCTAGATGCGTATCCCGAAACCACTCCGCTCCCTGGCCCCGGCACAGCGGCGGCGGCTGACCTTGTTGGCGTTCGTGCGCATCCTGGCCACCGCGCTCGGCCTGGTCGCGGTGTACTACCTTGCCCCGCTGCACCAACTCGATGAGTTGTCGGTCCCGGTCCCGGCGTCATTGTCCGTCGCGCTGCTGGTCCTTGCCGGAGCCGTGACCTGGCAGGTCCGTTCGATCACCCGTGCCGACTACCCCGCCGTCCGGGCGGTCGAGGCACTCTCGGTCACCACACCGCTATTCCTGTTGCTGTTCGCCGCGGCGTACTTCATCCTCGCCCAAGACAATCCGGCGAACTTCAGTTCCCACACCCTCACCCGTACCGAGGCCCTCTACTTCGCGGTGTCGACGTTCACCACGGTCGGTTTCGGCGATATCACCGCCACAAGCGAAGCCGCCCACCTGATCGTCACCGTCCAGATGCTGCTCGATCTCCTCGTCCTAGGTCTTGGCTTTCGACTTTTCTTCGGAGCAGTCCGGACCGGCGAGAGGCGGCTATCCGATACATCCACCGACGCACCCTCGTGAGACCGGACGCCTCGCAATCGGCCAGCAGACAGCACCCGGCGCAGCTGACCACCCGCCAGAGAATCGGCGTCCGGAGTGCGAAACCTGACCGCCGCGGGATAATGGTGAGTGAGTCGACTGGACGTCACACGGGCTTCTGGCTGACCAGGCTCATGCTATATAGCCTCTCCGTGAGTGGAGCGCGGCATGAATCTACTGGCACGAGCACTTGAGGTTCGGCGCTTCGCTGCCTTCACAGTAAGCCGACAATCGACACTCGGTGATGTGCTGAAGTTTACCCATGGTCGTGACCGTGAATTCATGGAATCGCTGAAGGGTGCCGAGCTGTGAACTATGTGGTGAGCGTTATATTCCGGGCGATCCCCCTTGCCATGACGGCCGTCTGCGTCGGGTTTGGTCTGTACGTTTGGACTGCAGGAGGGGCGTCTGGGAACTTTGTCGCTGGTCGGGTGGTCACGTTTCTCGGTGTGATCTGCCTGTGCCTCTTCTGCACCGCAGCGACCATCATTCGCCAATTGATTGGCCGCTACGACACTCTTGATCGGGTCGTCTTCCCGACGATTGGCTACGTGGCGGCGGCGGGGACGGCTGCATACGGCGCGTACCTTTTCGTCGGAGCGCCGAGCACCGGCCTGCACGAGCGATACGTGGCCGGTCAAGTTGTCTTCGGACTGGGATTGATCAGCGGTTGCGTGGCGACGGTCGCAATGGTCTCCACCAAGTTCTCGCTCATTCCGGAGAACTCGCAGTCAGCCGAAGGACAACACCAGGTTCCCCCGGCAGCCTTCCCTCAGGCTGCCGTGCCGGTGCTGAGCGCCATACCCGTCGTGCTGGCGATCGTCGCTTGGTACTACTCGATCGAAAACTTGGCCATGTCGACCACACCAGGACGGTTCACGGTAGGCCACATCACCGCCGGTCTGGCCGCAATCTGCACGAGCCTGATCGCTTTGGTCCTGACCATCCTCCGCCAGGTGCAAAACACGTACGGCCAACGGGATCGGATCATGTGGCCCTGGCTCGTGATTGCCATGGGATCGCTCAGCATGATCTGGGGGATCGTCGTGCTCGTCTTCGACAACGAGTCCTACTTGACGCCTGGCTTCGTAATGATCGGGTTGGGGCTTGTCTGCTTCAGCATTCTCAGCAAGGTGGGTTTGCTCGCCCTCGTGTGGCGCCGGACGTTCAGCCTTGCCAATCGGGTGCCCTTGATCCCGATTCTCACGGCACTCGCCTGTCTCTTCCTGGCGGCGTTCGTGTTCCAAGTAGCGGTGGTCGACTCAAACGCGTTCATAGCCGCACGGGTGCTCGTTGGGTTGGGAGCGATCTGTTTCTCACTCTATTCCATTGTCAGTATCCTTGAGAGCGGCACCTCGTCCAGTGGGTGACCGAATAGCCGTCGCCCCAAACTGAAATTCTTCTTTGGTCGCACATAACGCCGGATATCGGAAGCCGCCCAGCCGTAGGTCTTCTTCCAGGTCGCGGCGGCGTCCTGCTTGTCGGAGTGGGCCAGCACCAGCACTCCGTCCAGGTCCACGATCACCTGGCCCGAAGCGTCCGGCGACGAGCTCCCGGTCAGCTTCCAGACGTGTTCGCGGACCTTGGCCCGTACGGACCGGATGGCGGTGAGAGCCTTCGGCCCGGCAGCGGCGAGGATATCGATGAGGCGGGAGACGGTCGGGTCGGAGGCCACCGGCCCGAACACTGCCGGCTCGGCCCGAAGCATCCCGACATCGGCCAGGCAGTCCCCGCCAAGGGCGACCGCGAGGGCCACGTCCAGCAGGACCTTGCCCGGATCGTGCACCGCCCGAGCCTTCCGCCACGGCGCGAGCGCCGCCGATATCGACGCATCCAACCCGGTCTTGCGGACCGTCTCGACCAGCAGGACGCCCCCGGCCTGGGAGACCACTGCCTGGCCGCCTCCCTCGACGCGGACACGCGGGTAGGCCCCGATACGCTTCTTCACTTGAGGAGTGCTTCTTTCCATGCGACGACCTGGACCCTAGACAAGTCCCATCGTTGCTGTTCAGGAGCACTCTTCGCGTTTCCGATCACACCTCGGACACTCGCCCACATGAAAGCCCATGGTTAGCACAATGTTCGGGCCAGCTGTACCCGATACGCTGGGTACAGCTGGCCCTTGGCCACAGCCATGCGGCGCGTTGACGCTGCACGGGTGCGGGCAGTCAGATGTGTTGCGCCACGAAATCGGCGACCTGCGTGCCGAGTTGTTGGCCTGCCGGTTGTCGATGGAGGTGTGCTGGCCGGTCCATATCCGGCTGAGCCACGCTTCGGTGGCGGCGCGTTGGAAGCTGGCGAAGGTTCGGGGGACCCCCTTCGACGTCACCACGAGGTGGTGCTGCGCACCGTAGAACCTGGTGAGCGTCGTTGCCGCCGCCTGGCTGAGAGCGCCGTGGGCGGCGGGGTAGGACGGATCCGGGGCGGTCGGCAGCAGGGGGGTCCAGTTGGGATCGCCGGCGATGCGCGGGTTGTAGTGCGTACCACCGAGCCGGAGGGCGGTCACGGGCCGCCATACGCGGTAGGTGTACTTGGCGTCGTACATCGCGATCGCGGTGTCGGCGAGGGACAGGTTGAGCTGGGCGAAGACTTTCACCGCCTTCTCCAGGCTTGCGTGCTGGGAGGTGACGAGGCCCTGCGCGATCTGATTCCAGACGTTCCAGACGGGCGCTGCCGCCCAGAACTTCCCGGCTGCGGTCTGATCGGGGGTGCGGGTGGTACTGGTCTTGCTCCCCAGGCTCTTGACCTCATTCAAGGCTGTGGCGTACTCGGCGGTGCTGACGGCCGGCGGCGGCGCCGGGCGGAACTGGCTTCCTTTGGCCAGCACGAACGGCTTGACCGAGCCCCAGTTGGTGAACACCGGTGTGGGGAAGTCGGGCGGTGTGGGCCGGTAGCCGCCGGCCACGTTGCGGGGACTGAACGGCGGCGGCTTGGTCGAGGACCCATCATGGGATCGCAGGCTGATCAGCCTGCGGGCGACCTCGGCTCCCACGCGAATACCCGCCTGTTTACCGGGGCCGTTGGGAATCGCGGACAACTGGCTGCTCAGCCGTCGGTCCACGCTTGCGCGCTTGGCCGGGTACAGGGCCACCAGCACATCGTGGGCTGCTTGGTCCGCTGCGGCGTCTGCACGGGCGCCTCGCGGCGACGACACCGAGAACAAGTAGGCAGGGCCGGCCCGGGTGACCGATACCACCGCGTCGTACTCGGCGGCCTGAAGGAGTGAACCGCCCCGGGTTCGATAGAGATCTCAGATTGTGGTTGTGACCTGGGGTTTCGTGAGTTCCGTGTAGTAGTTGGTTTCGTACTCGACGGGTGGGATGTGCCCTATCTCTCCGTGGAGCCGGCGATGGTTGTACCAGTCGGCCCACTCGGCGGTGGCGAGCTCGACCTGGGAGAGTGTCTTCCAGGGCCGCTGGGGTTTGATCAACTCGGTTTTGTACAGGCCGATCGCGCTCTCCATCAGGGCATTGTCGTAGGCATCGCCGACCGAGCCGATGGAGGCGGCAATGTCGGCGGCGTCCAGATGCTCGGCGAGCCTGAAACTCGTGTACTGCGACCCGGCGTCCGAGTGATGGATCAACTCACCTGGCTGTATGGGGTGTTGGTCGCGGTCACGTTGCCAGATGGCCATCTCCAGGGCGTCCAGGACGAAGACGGTCTCCTTCACGGTGGCGGCCGACCAGCCGACGATCCGGCGGGAGAAGGTATCCAAGACGAACGCGACATAGACGACGCCGGACCAGGTCTTGATGTGGGTGAAGTCCGCCACCCAGCACCGGTTCGGGGCCTGGGCGACGAAGTCACGGTCGAGGCGGTCCGGGGCCCGGTCGACCTGCCCGCCGGGGAGCGTGGTGATCACGCGTTTGCCGCGGATCGCGCCCTGGATGCCGAGTTCGCGCATGAGACGCTCGACGGTGCAGCGGGCTGCGGTATGCCCCTGCCGGTTCAGCTCGCGCCAGATCTTCCGGGCCCCGTAGACACGGTAGTTGGCGGTGTGGACCTGGCTGATCAGCTCCTTGAGCTCCGCGTCCCGCACTGAACGTGTTGACGGAGCGGCCTGTCGTTTCTTGTTGGCGTAGTAGGTTGAAGGGGCGATCTTGCAGTCGTGCTCGGTGAGCGTCCTGCAGATCGGCTCGACGCCGCCGAAGCGGTCCCGGTGCTCGTCGATGAACGCTACGAGCGTGTGTGTGGCCGGTCGAGCTCGGCCGCAAAGAAACTCGCCGCGGCCTTCAGGATCTCATTCGCCCGCTTGAGTTCGGCATTCTCCTTCTTCAACGCCTTGAGCTGAGCGGACTCCTCCGTCGTCGTCCCCGGCCGCGTGCCTGCGTCGATCTCGTGCTGCTTCAGCCAGTTCCGCAGTGTTTCGCGGGACCCGATACCGAGCTTCTCGGTCACCGCCTGCAGAGCGGCCGTCTCGTTCGGGTAGTCGTCGCGCACCTCGGCGACCATGCGCACCGCGCGGCGGCGGAGCTCAAGCGGGTAACGGGAAGGTCGTGCCATGACTCGATCCTTTCATGAAATCGAGTCTCCATTCGAGCCGGGGCGGTTCAAGCCAGGCCCGGACGGCGCGAATCGCCTGCGGCCAGCTGGCCGGTTGGGGCTGGTGGGGTCTGCTGGGGCCCCCTCTCAGCCGGCCCCACCGCTGTGACAGTCGGCGGGGCCGTGGGGACGACGGCGGGCTCCCGGTCCGGAGGTTGAGCGAACCAGGTGTCCCAGCAGAACGAGAACGCGCAGTTCACCAGGGTCTGGTGGCGGCGGATGGCGGTATCGGAACGGACCTGGAAGTCGGCCCATCCCAGTTCGTCCTTGATCTGCTTGTAGCTCTGCTCGATCCAGTGTCGGATGCCGTAGATCCGGACGACTTCATGCAGGTCGGCGGCCGGTTCGGAACTGTCGGCCTCGCGGGGTCCGCCGGGGCGGGGCAGGTCGGTGGCCAGGTACCAGGTGGCTTGCGGGGGAAGGGTGGCCGGGTCGGTGGTGGCCACGACGAGACGGACGTTTCCGTCGGGTCCCCACCAGCCAAGGGTCGCGTCGGCGGCCCACCAGGTCTCGGTGTGTCCGTCGCGGAAGGTGCGCTCGACGGAGGTCCAGTCACCCGGGTGCTCGGGGTCCGTCCAGGTCAAGGCGTGGGCGGCATGGACGGGGGTGTAGGCATCCTTGCCGTAGGCCCAGGTACCGTGGCTCGGTTTGAGAGCCATGACGAACGGCAGTCCTGCCGAGGCGAGTTGTCTGCGGAAGCCGTCCTGGTCGCCGTAGGCGCAGTCGGCGGCCACGGCGCGGAAGGCCACCCCGGCAGCCTTCGCGGTGCGGGCCAGTTCTGCGGCGATCTGCAGCTTCGTGCGGAAGCCGGGGTCGCTCTTGCCCTTGGGGAAGTGATGGGCGGGGCTGTAGGGCACGGCGTGCAGCGGGTAGTAGAGGTTCTCGTCGGCCCAGCAGGTAGTCACGGTGACGATGCCGTTGTCGGTCTTGCCCACGCCCAGCCACTGCCGTCCGATGTGCGCGGTCGCCTTGCCGTCCTTGCGGTCGCCCGAGTCGTCGATCACCAGCACCCCGCCTGGGTGCGGGGCGGTCGCGGGATCGGTCAGCAGCAGTTCCAGTCGGCGGGCGTTGACCTGCTCGTGGTCCCAGGACGACTCGGACAGGAAGAACTGCAGCCGCTGTACCGAGGCGCGCTGGGCCCCGACGACGGGTTCGGCGCCGGCCAGGCAGGTCAGCGTCTTGTTCCGGTCCCGCGGCAGCAGCAGCCCCGCGAGGTACTCGCGGAACCCGCGGCGCTGTGCCAACGTCGAGAGCAGGTCATCGAAGCGCGCGGCGTAGGCTTCCAGCGGGCCCGGAGCGGGCGGACACGGCAGACGGCGAGTCATCACAAGCCCCCAGGCGGCGAGGCGACGTTCCTCTGCTACCGGCCTACTACGGCCCTGACCCGCCGTCAACAAACCACCGCTAGAAGACCGGAATGAGCGGCATGGGCAGCGGACCGGTTCCCGGATTCGGCGTAAAGGGATTGTTGGACCAGTCGCGGTTCTCCACGTTGCGGTGCCACCAGTCCTGCGCCCCCTCCCACAGCTTTCCGGCGTCGATGAGCGGTTTCGCCGGTTCCACCAACGGCACGTTCTCCGGCACCGTCTCCGGCCGGCTTCGTCTTCGGTTCCCCCTTCGGGTCCTTCTGCTTGCCCCACGTGTAGACCTCGAGGCCCTGGGTCGCGGGGGACGAGGTCACCGTGATCAGTTCCTTGGGATTGGCCTTGTTCGGCGCGACCCCCGGTGTGACGAAGGGGAATCCGGCCACCACCCTGCGGTTGTCACCCTTGGCCTTCAACTGAGCTCTGAGGCGCACGAGATAATTCTCCAACTGCGCCGGACCCTGGGCTTCCGCCTCTCCGCCCTTGTGTTTCATCTCCCACACGTAGACCGTTTTGTCGGTCCAGCAGATCAGGTCCGGCGTAGCCCGGCTTCTTTCCGGGGTTCTTGTACGAGCCGCCCTTGATGTAATTGCTGGTGCGCTCGGTGGTGACCCGGCCGCGCCCGGCGTTGTGGAGAAAGTCCCACACCTGCAGGAAAACTGCCCGGAGGTACACGGCGGTGTCGTGGCGGTTCGCCCACATCTTCCGCCAGCTCTGCGCCTGCTTCTTCTTCTTGGCCTTCAGGCGGTTCGCCTCGGCGCGGTCGGGATCGTACAGACCGGAGGGGTCGCTGCGGCTGACCGGGCTGTTGTGGCTGTACGCGTACCCGTTCAACTGGAGCGGGTCGGCAAAGTCCTTGACCGGGTCGGCGGAGAGGAAGCGTCCGGTCGACTGGTCGTACTCGCGTGCTCCGAGGTGGATGAGTCCGGTGCCGGCGTCGTCGATGCCCACGCCGAGGTAACTGCGCTTGTCGGGCCAACTCGTCGGCTGGGTACCGCGGTTCTCACCGTAGGGCTTGTAGGCCCTGCGGGTCACCGGCTGCGTCGCGGACTGCTCGACCGCGGTCGTCGCCGTACCGAGGGGGTCCGCCAGGAGCACGGTCAGCTTGTGGCCCGTGGTGGCGCCGTCGACCGGACCACGGTCGGTGCGCCCTCGTGCACATAGGAACGCGTCGCCCGGGTGATCTTCCCGGCCGTGGTGGTGAGTTCGGTCTCGCCGAGATACAGCACGCTGCCCGAGGGGGTGCTCTCAAGGATGCGATTGCCCTCGGCGTCGCAGACGTACTTGGTGGTGACGCCGTCGGACGTGATCTGAGTGAGCTTGTCCTCCTGGTTCCAGATCAGGTCCTGGGTGACTTCGGCCAGGTCACAGCGTGTGGTGTTGCCTGCCGCGTCGTTGGTGTACCGGAGCTGCCAACCTGACCGCTCTGGCCAGCGGAGGACCCCGAACCGCCCAGTACCTCACCACGCGCCAGGGACGACAGCACTACGACGTGCCCGTCTTCGCCGCCACATCAAGCGTTGACGACGCAGACATCCAAGTCGGCGGCACGAAATTCGTCGGCACGGACCATGTCTTCCGTATGGGGTCCGTACGCATCGAGGCATTCTCCGGCATGGCCGAGCACCTGTACGAACTCATCAAAAAGGGCCGTGTGGAGGAATACCATCAAGCCGCCTTCCAAAGCCGCTCCACCCCGCAAAACCCCCACGGAACCGGCCGATGGAACGGGCCGATCTCCTTTCACGACGACGGCACCGTCATGGCCCTGAGCGTCCTCCCCATCCGCAGACGGCAACCTCAGTGAACGCACCCGAAGCGTCGTCAACGCCCGCCCCCAGCAGAAGGGACGTAGACGCCCCGACCCGACAGGCCACATCGATCGCCCCGCAGAAAGACTCGCCGCGACACGCAGAACCCCCGCCGGCACCTGCCGACGGGGGTACGCATCTCTCACATGGCTATCACCAACACCGTAGACGCTCCTGGACCACAGGGGCCTGACCTGCACTTACGCGCGTCGCCTGGACCACCCTGTACCGCACAAGACGCGATCTACAACCTGTGCCAGGTTGGACCGTCACGGCCCAGGGCGGGCAGCCATCTCGCTATCAGTGGCCGGACGCAGTTCCTTCGGAGGGACGGGTACGCACAGGGCAGAGATCTTGGAGCCGAGATCGCCCCTGGGATGCCGGCTGAGCGCCCGCTACAGTCACTCAGCGTGCCTGCGACAGCGCCAAGTTTCATCTCCCGCCGCCCGTCACGGCGGCCCTCCCTGGGGAGAATCTGGGGAGGATCAGCGCTGCTGGGGAGCGTCTGGGGAGAATCGACTACATATGACTGCACGCCCCTGAAAGACCCTGAAAGACCCTGAAAGATCCATCTGCGCTGGTCAGAGGCGACTGAAGCTGCATCGCTCCAGGTCAGCGCAACGTGGTAGACAACTTCATGACGAAGTCCACCACCATCTCCGGAACGTCCTCCAGCACCAGGCCCCCATGCGCCGGTACGACTCAACATCAGCAGCAGCAGATGCCCATCACAATCGGTATCTCCGGCCACCCACTCCAGCTCGTTACACATCGCTGACCAGCTCTGCCCGGACTCGCGTAACCCGTTTCCAGATTGCTTAGGAATTGCCACCCCGGATGACCACGTGCCTTACGTCGTCTGATGCTGGTTGTCCTGAGAACGCAAGGCTTTATAGCAGGCGATCGCCGGTTTGGGTAACCGGGGAACGTTCGGAGACTTGAAGGGTGAACTACCCCCACGCGCCCCCTTCGTGTCTTCTCCCGCCGTCACCCGCCCGCCTTCTTCCCAGGACTCCATGCCCATCCCCTCCGCCCCACTCGACCTCACCCACACCGAGCCCGACGGGCAACTGCCCGGCACCTGGTACTCGACCGGGGAGCTCGCCCGCCTCCTCCGTGTCGATCCCTCCACTCTCCGCCGCTGGCGTACCGCGCACCCCCGTCAAGGCCCCCCGTACATCCCCGTGAGCAGCCGCGTCGTCCTCTACAGCGCCCGCGATGTGGAGACCTGGCTCACCGAGCGCCGCGTCATCCCCGGTCCGGTGGTCTGATGCCCTACACCGAGTCCGTTCCGCTCGGTGTGCGCGTGTCCAGCGACATCGAGCACCGCCCCGACCGCCCCTCCCCCTACCGTGCCCGCGTCCGCTGGTTCGATCCCGTCTCCAAACGCCGCAAGTCCCTCTCCGAGGGCAGGGAGACGCTGGACCAGGCCGAGGAGTGGATCTCCGGCATCCTCCAGGCCGCCCAAGTCGGTATCACTCCGAACGTGGCCACCATGTCCCTGGCCGAGTACGGCGCAAGCAATATGGACCTGGCCCTGCGGGGCCTAGAGCTCAAGACGCTCGATCCCTACCTCGCCGGCTGGCGCTGCCGTGTGGTCCCGGCCCTCGGGCACTTCCCCGTCCGGATGATCACCAACGGCGCCGTCGACCGCACCGTCCACGGCTGGATCGCCGACCAACACAGCCGCTCCACCGTCAAGAACAGCCTCGCCGTCCTCGTCCGCGTCATGGAACAAGCCGTCCGCGACGGGATCATCACCGTCAACCCCGCCCGAGTCACCGGCTGGCAGCGCGAGTACAAACAGGCCGAGGACGAACTCGACAACCCCCGCGCCCTCGCCCTGCGCGACTGGCCCACCCTGCTCCGCCTCGCCCAGGCACTCACCGACCGATCCCACGACCACTACCGAGGATGGCGCGAGGTCGTCGTCTTCGCCGCCGCGACCGCCGCCCGCATCGGCGAGGTCTCCGGCGTCCGCGCCTGCGACATCGACACCGAGAACTGGATCTGGACCGTCCGCCGGCAGACCACCCCCGCACCCGGCGGACTCACCGACAAGAACACCAAAGGCAAACGCGCCCGCCAAGTCCCCCTCATCGAGGAAATCCGCCCGATGATCGCCGAACGCATCCTCGCCGTCGGCCCCAACCCTGACGCGCGGCTCTTCACCGGCCCCCGCGGCGGGCGCATCTCCACCGCCGTCCTACGGGACGCAACCCACTGGGACGAGGTGGTCACCTCACTCGGCCACGAACACCTGCGCCGCCACGACCTCCGCCACACAGGACTCACCTGGTTCGCCGACGCCGGCGTCCCCGCCCACGTCCTCCGCATAATCGCCGGACACGGCTCCCTCCTCACCACCCAGCGCTACCTCCACCCCGACATGACCCAGATCACCAACGCCGGCCACGCCCTCACCGCACACCTCAACCCCATCCGCACACCCCTCACCCTCGCCGTCCAGCCGGCAGCAGGACGGCGCCGCTAGACCCCGTGGTCCCCAACTGGTCCCCAAGAAACACGGAAAGGCGGTACCGGATTTCTCCGATACCGCCTGCGACCTGCGAAAACACAAGTCGGGACGACAGGATTTGAACCTGCGACCCCTTGACCCCCAGTCAAGTGCGCTACCAAGCTGCGCCACGTCCCGATGCGATTCCCCCCGGCGTTCCCGGGCGGCTGCGCAGGACAAACATTACCTCACTCCGAGGACCGGATCGACGCCCGTGCCTGGTGGGCGCGGTTTGCCAGGGATTCGGCGCCGCACGCCGTGGCCAGTTTGTGGGCTCTGGCGAGTTCGCGTGGGGAGCGGATCGCGATGCCGTAGTCGACGAGGGCCAGGGCGTGTTCGTACGCGGACGGGGACGCTTCCAGGTGGCGGACCGACTCGGCCAGCAGATGGGTGGCGTCCTCGGCGCGGGCGAAGAGGGCGACACAGCGCAGAGCCTCACCGATCGCGGTGTCCGTGCCGAAGCGTTCGGCGTGCACCCGGGCCGAGGTGGCGAGTTGGGCGGCGCGACCCGGGTCCTCCTCGGCCAGGGCGCGGGCGAGATCGCCAGCCCAGGGAGCCCATACGCCGTTGAACCTGCCGCGGGGTTCGAGGGCCTGACCGGCCGCTTCGAGTTCGGTGACCGCTTCCTTCGTACGGCCTTCGGCCAGCAGCAGCCGTCCGCGTACGCACGGTGCGTCGGGCAGCACCATCGCGCTGGGGTAGGGCGAGCCGAAGTCGTAGCGGTCGGCGATCTCGCGCGCCTCGGTGACACGGCCGCGGGCGACCAGTGTGTCGATCAGCAGACAGGCGGCGTCCCAGTGGACGGGAAGTCCACTGCCGACACGGTCGGCGAGGCGCAGTCCTTCGCGGAGGAAGCCCTCCGCCTCGGCCAGCCGGCCGCGACGGCGGTGGACCAGCCCGAGCAGGGTGTGTGCGAACGCGAGATGTGCACCGCTCCAGCCTGAGATCTCGAAGGCGCGGACGGCCTCGCCGAAGAGTCCCTCGGCCCGGTCGAGCTGATCCGTGAAGGCGTAGGTGATGCCGACGAGGGTCGGGAGCTCGAAGCCCCACTCGGTGTCGGTCCAGCCGAGCCCGCGGGCGGGGTGGCCGTCGACCAGGGCGCGTTCGCAGAGGTCGACGATGAGCTGGGAGTTCTCGCCACGCATCATGGCGTCGAAGGCGCGGATGGTGAGCAGGGCGCGCTCGGCGTTGTCGCGGCCGGACAGATGGTCGGCGTTCCGGGCGAGCCTGGCGGAACGGGCGGGTCCGTCGTCCTCGGCGGCCTGCATGCCCTCCCAGAGGAAGTGGGCGGCCTGGAGCCGCATCAGGCCGGGGCCGGGGTCGGTGTGTGCGGCCTCGGCGGCGAGGGCGAGTGCCGCTTCCTTCAGCTGGTTGTTGTGGGAATGCGCGGCCGCGAGCCGGAAGGTGGCGTCGACCCGCTGGTCGTCGGAGAGTCCGGGCATCTCAAGGGCGGCCCGCAGATGCTGGACGGTGGTGGCTGGGGAGCTGAGCAGCGTGGCGCAGCCCAGTTCGTACAGCAGAGTGGCCTTGACCCGATGGTGCGGTGGTTCTTGCAGGGCACGTTCGAGGCAGCGGCGGGCGGCCTCCGGGGCACCGACCGCGAGGTGCTGTCTCGCTGCTTCGCGGAGCTGCTCGACCAGTTCCTGGTCGTCGTCGGGGTGTACTTCGAGCAGGTGCCGGGAGGCCGCGGCGGCGCCGAGTCCCGCACGGGTGATCGCCCAGGCGGCCCGGCCGTGCATGGCGGTGCGGGTGGCCGGCGGGATGGAGCGGTACACCGCGGTGGCGATCAGCGGGTGGACGAACTCCAACGGGTCGAAGCCGGTGACGATACGGGCTTCGCGCAGCCGCGCCGTGCAGTCGGCGGCCTCGGCGGGGCTCATTCCGGCGAGGGTGGCGGCGAGATCCTGCGAGATGTCCGTGCCGAGCACGGCGGCGGCCCAGGCGAACCGGTTGGCGTTGGTACCGAGCCGTTCGAGCCGGGCGACGAGCCCGCTGCCGCGGGCCGTTGCACCGAGTTCGCGCAGCAACCCGGCCGACTCCTCCAGGGGCGCCAGTTCGCGGTCCTGGACCTTGGCGACGAGTTCGACCGCCTCGTAGGGGTTGCCGCCGGTGACGGCCCACACCTCGCGGCAGAACGGGTCGTCGGCGTGTTCGCCGAGGCCTGCGCGGACCAGTTCCGCGGTGGCGTCCGGGGTGAGGGCGCGCAGCGCGACCCGGACCTGGGAGGGGTGGGCGCCGCCCGATCCGCTCTCCTTCTGCCGCGCTGCCAGTTCTTCCGGCCGGTGGGCCTGCACGACCAGGACGGGCAGTTCGCCGAGGCGTGCGGTGAACGAGGCGAGCCAGGCGAGGGATTCGCCGTCCGCCCAGTGTGCGTCGTCGATGATGAGCACCGGCGGACGGTGGCTCAGCCGGGATGCCAGCTGGGAGACGACCCAGTCGAGGCCGTCCCGCACACCCTGCGGATCGGGCTGGGGACCGCTCGGTTCGGCGAGTCCGAGTGCGGGCGCGGTGATCTCGTACCAGGCTCCGAACAGGGCCCGTACCTCGTCGGGCCGGAACTGGTCGAGTGCGGGCTGCAGCAGCTGGCGTACGACGTGGAACGGCACGGAGGTGACCGTTTCGCCGCCGCGTGCGGACCAGACCGTGCAGCGGTCGGCGGCCATCGCCTGGATCTCGGCGAGCAGTGCTGTCTTGCCGATGCCTGCCTCGCCGCTGAAGATCAGCAGCCGGCCTGCCGCCTGGGCGCCGCAGAGGGCGTCCACGGCTTGTGCGGCAGCGGCGAGCTCCGGTTCGCGCTCGTACAGCGGCCGGGACTGCTTCATCCCTACCCTCCCCAAAGTGGTGCGGATGACTGTCGACACTAGTCGTGCGTGGGGGTCCACGGACAGTGGTTCGGACAGTTCGCCGCAGGTGCGGGGCACAATCGAGGGGTGGACGAGACTCGCAGGGACCGCGACGCCGAGGGCCGTGCGCGCAACGCGCGCCCCCGTGACGGGCTGGGACGCCCCTTGCCGTACGGGGCACCGGGAGTGGATCGGCAGCCCGAGGGTGTGACCCGTACCCCCGAGGAGACCCTGCGTGAGGCGCAACGGCTGCTGGACTCGGGGATGCCGTTCCATGCGCACGAGGTGTTCGAGGATGCGTGGAAGTCGGGCCCGGTGGCGGAACGAGAGTTGTGGCGCGGTCTTGCGCAGCTGGCCGTGGGGCTGACGCACGCGGCGCGGGGCAATACGACGGGCGGGGCCCGGCTGTTGCGACGGGGCGCGGCGGCGCTCGCGGGGTTCGGGGCCACCCGCCCTCACGGGATCGGGGTCGACGGGCTGATCGGCTGGGCCGAGGAGCTGGCGGGGCGGGTCGAGGCAAAAGAGGCCTGCGGCGCGGACGCGGCGCGTGTGCGGCCCGTCGACGCGGCCGGCGAGGCGCCGTGCCTGCGGCCCGGGGGCCGATAGCCCCGACGCCCGGGGCGGTGGGGCATGGGGCAGACTCGGTGCGGTGAGAAAGATCTATGTCATCGGTATCGGCGCGGGCGACCCCGACCATCTGACCCTCCAGGCCGTCAAGGCGCTGAACCGGGCGGATGCGTTCTTCATCCTCGACAAGGGTGAGGAGAAGTCCGATCTGACCGGGCTGCGGCGGGACATCCTCGATGTGCATGTGAAGAGCACCTCGTACCGGCTCGTCGAGGCACGGGATCCGGAGCGGGACCGCAGGACGTCGGACTACTCACCCGCGGTGGACGACTGGCGCAGGCGCCGTGCGGATCTGTACGAGCGGTTCATCGCGGAGGATCTCGGTGCGGACGAGTGCGGGGCGTTCCTGGTGTGGGGTGATCCCGCGCTGTACGACTCCACGCTCGGCATCCTCGAAGAGATCCTCGACCGCGGTTCGGTCGCCTTCGACCACGAGGTGGTCCCCGGGATCAGCAGTGTCTCCGCGCTGCTGGCCAAGCACCGGACGGGGCTGAACCGGGTGGCGAGGCCGGTGCAGATCACGACCGGCCGACGGCTGGCCGAGGGCTGGCCCGAGGGGGTCGACGACGTGGTGGTGATGCTCGACGCACGACAGGCGTTCACCCGCCATCTCGACCAGGACCTCTACATCTACTGGGGCGCGTACGTGGGGACCGAGGACGAGATCCTGGTCTCCGGGCGCCTCGCCGAGGTGTCGGACCGGATCGAGGAGCTGCGGGCCGAGGCGCGCGCCCGCAAGGGCTGGATCATGGATACGTATCTGCTGCGTCGCGGCTGAATCAGTATTCCTGGCACAGCAGTTGGAGCGCCGACGCCACATCGTGCACGACGGGCACGCCTTCGGGCGGTGGCGGGCGGCGGACCACGACCACGGGCAGGCCGAGGTTCCTGGCCGCGGTGAGTTTCGCCGCGGTGGCGGGGCCGCCGCTGTCCTTGGTGACGAGGACGTCGATGGCGCGCTCGCGCAGCAGCGCCGTCTCTCCTTCGACGGTGTACGGGCCACGGTCGAGGAGTACGTCGGTGTCGCGGGGCAGCGGTGGCTCGGGGGGCTCCACGGACCGTACGAGAAAGTGGAGCGTGTCCGCGCCCGGGGCGGTGGCGAAGGCAGCCAGGCCCAGGCGGCCGGTGGTGAGGAAGATCCGGCGGCCCAGGGCGGGCAGTTGAGCGGCGGCGTGCGCGAGGTCGTCGGCCGGGTGCCAGCGGTCACCGGGGCCCGCCGTCCATCCGGGGCGGCGCAGCGCGACCAGTGCGATGTCGGTGGCATGCGCGGCCGCGGCGGCGTTGGCGCTGATGTTGCCGGCGAACGGGTGGGTGGCGTCGACGACGGTGTCCACACTGTGGGTACGCAGCCAGTCGGCGAGGCCCTGGGGGCCGCCGAAGCCTCCGATGCGTACGTCGCCGGCGGGCATCCGGGGCCGGGCGACCCGGCCGGCCAGCGACGTGGTGATGCGCACCGTCGCGTCGCCGCCGGGCCCGGTCAGCTCAGCGGCGAGCTGCCGGGCTTCGGTCGTACCGCCGAGGATCAGGATGTGGCCGGGCATGCACCGAACCTACGTCACTTTCGCCGCCCGCCGCCCGGAGCGGTGAACAGGGCGGCCCGCAGCCATTACGATCCGGCGTCATGAGCACTTCTGACCAGGACCAGGCCGTGGACACCCCGATAGCCGGTCCCGAGGCCGTTTCGGAACCCGATTCCGAGGCCGCTTCGGATATCGTTCCCGAGACCGATTCCGAGGCCGTTACCGAGACCGCTGCAGAGGCCTCTGCCGAGACCGGGAACCAGAGGCTGACACCTCGTCAGGCGAGGCGGCTGCGGATCGTTCTCTCGTCGGTCGGCATGGCGGCGATGGCGGTCGTTCTCGCGCTGCGGATCGCCAGCCGGTCGTCCGTGCTGGTGGTCGGGGTGTACGGGCTGGCGCTGATCCTGTGCGGGATCGTGATCGAGCTCAGCAGGAACGGCCGTACCCGGCTCGGCAGTTGGCTGCTGGCCGTCGGCCTGCTGGCGGCTATCGGTTCGGACTGGCTGCTGATTCCCTGACGTACGGTCAGCGCGCCGCGATCCGCACGGTCGTGCCGTGCGGATCGACTCGGTCGAGCCAGCCGGCGCGCAGATGGAATGGACGGCCCGGTGCGGCGGGCAGCAGCAGTCGCTGCCGGTGGAGGACACGGCCGTCCTGGCGGACGACGAGCAGCGGCGAGGACAGCCTCCGGCTGGTGCGCAGGGTGAAGCGGCCACGGAGCGGGGCGTCGCCTCCGGGACCGATGAGGTTCGGTGCGATCCACTGCAGCGGGGAATCGACCGCGACGGACGGCCGGTCCACGGGCCAGGCGTCCGCCGCCAGGTGACGCAGTACGGGTGCGGCGACGGCCCGTCCCTCGGCGGCCGCGATGCCGGCGCTCTCCACACCGTGCAGCAGATTTCCGACGGCGAAGACTCCGTTCTCGGTGGTGCGGTACGAGGCGTCGTACGCGGGGCCGCGGGTGCCGGGGTCCAGAGTGACCGCGCCGCGCCGGGCCAGTTCGTGGTCGGGGATCCAGTCGCCGGTGAAGACGACGGTGTCACAGCGCAGGGTCGTGGTCCGGCCGTCGTGGTGCCGCAGCGTCACTCCGGTGAGCCGTTCCCGGCCTGTCAGGGCGGTTACGGTGGCGTGGGTGAGGAGCGGGGTGCGGTCCCGGGGCCGGGTCAGGGCCGTGAGGCGGGAGGGCGGCTGGTCGGTGACCAGGGCGACGACGTCCAGTCCGGCGACGCGCAGGGTGTCGGCCGCGGCACGGCTGACGGGTTCGTTGCCGATGACGACCGCGCGGGTGCCGATCCGCTGCCGGTGGAGATGGACGGCCTGCTGGAGTTCGCCGGTGGTGTAGACGCCGGACGGGCGGGTGCCGGGGACCAGGCGGGCGCTGCGGGGGCGTTCGCGGGCGCCGGTGGCGAGGACGACTGCGCGGGCCGTGATCCGTTCGAGTCCGGTCGGTGCGGTGGTGTCGACGGTGAGTGGTCCGGCCCAGCCGGTGACGGTGACCCCGGTACGCAAGGTGGCTCCGGCCCGTTCGGCCGCCGCGACGCATTCCTGGGCGTACGCCGGTCCGGTCACTCCTCCCCCGGTGGCACGGCCTCCGAAGCCGCCGTGGAGGCAGTGGCGCGGGATGCCGCCCGCGATCTGTTCGCGCTCCAGGATCTCGACCCGGCCCGCACCCGATGCGGCGAGTTCGGCCGCGGCGCCGAGACCGGCCGGACCGCCCCCGATGACCAGAACGTCGACGGTCCGCTCGCGCCGGGTCATGGCCGGGCCTCCTCGATCAGCGCGCGGACCGCGGCCCCGCAGTAGAACCCCTGACAGCGCCCGTTGCCCGCCCTGGTTCTGCGGCGCAGGCCGTCCCGGGTGAGCGGCGGGATCGTGCCGGAAAGGGCGTCTCTGATCTCGCCTGCGGAGACCCGTTCGCAGTGGCAGACAAGCGTGCCGTAGGCCGGGTCCTCGGTGATCAGTCCGTCGTTCTCGTACGGGCGGGGGAATGCCTCGCCGAGGTTGGGCATGGTGACGGGCGGCAGTTCGGACGGCGTACCGAGATCGAGGCCCGAGCCGCTGAGCAGTTCGCAGACGTGCGCGGCGATGGCCATCGAGGCGGTGAGTCCGGTGGAGCGGATGCCGCCGACGGCGATGTAGCGCCGGTCCGGGTAGTCCTGGATGCGGTAGTCCTCCTGACCGGTGGCGGCGCGCAGTCCGGCGTAGACGGCCGTGACTTCCTCGTCGAGCAGTTGGGGCAGGATGCGGCGGCCCTTCTCGCGCAGCAGGGCGATGCCTTCCGCGGTCGATCCGGTGGCGGTCTTGTCGTCGAGTTCCTCGGCTGTGGGGCCGAGCAGCACATTGCCGAAGACGGTCGGTGCGACCAGGACGCCCTTGCCGGCGGCGGTGGGTACGGGAAGCAGGATGTGGCTGACGAGATCGCGGGCGAGCTTGTCGAAAACGATGAGCTGGCCGCGGCGCGGGGTGACGGTGAAGACGTCGTGGCCGAGTTCCCGGTCGAGTTCGTCGGCGTACAGTCCCGCGGCGTTGATCAGATGGCGGGTGCGCAGTGTCCCGCGGGTGGTGGTGAGGGTGTGGATGTCGTCGTCGCTGTCGATGTGCTGTACCCGGCAGTTGAGGTGCAGATGGACTCCGGCCCGCACGGCCTGGGTGGCGTAGGCGAGCGGGGTCGTCCAGGGGCAGATGATGCTTTCGTCGGGGATTTCGAGTGCGCCGAGGGCGCCGGGCCCCAGATGGGGTTCGCGGGCCCGCAGTTCGTCGGCGTCCAGGAGGCGTGCCGCGTGGTAATCGTTGCGTTCGGCCTTCGCCAACAGGCCGGGAAGTGCGGCCAGTTGTTCCTCGTCCCAGGCGACGAGGAGGGCGCCGACGCGTTCGACGGGGATGCCGGTCCGGGCGGCATAGGCACGGAGTCTGTGCCGGCCCTCGCGCACGAGCCGGGCTTCCAGCGAGCCGGGTACGGCATCGAAACCGGTGTGCAGGATGGCGGTGTTGGCCTTCGATGTGCCGTTGCCGATGTCGTCCGAGGCTTCGACGAGGGCGGTACGCAGCCGGTAGCGGGCCAGTTCGCGGGCAATGGCGGCGCCGACGACGCCTGCGCCGACGACGGTCACGTCATATGCCTGCGCGCCCGCCGGCTCGTACGCCGATTCGCCGGGCAGGTCGGCCGCCAGGTCTCCGGCCGTGGTGATCGTGCAGTTCATCGCGTGACTCTCGTACGTATCAGGCATGTTCCAGCAGGGTCTGCACGGCCGCACGGAATCCGGCGAGGTGTTCGGCCGCCTCGTCGGCGCCGATTTGGGGCTCGTACACGGCGGCGGGCTTCCATTCGGGTACGGCCTGCCGGAGCGGAAGCCGGGGGTCGAGGCCGAGGCGGGCGACGGCTCCGACGCCCAGTGCGGTGACATCGGGCAGCGCGGACACCTCGACGGGGCGTTGCAGCAGATCGGCCTGGGTCTGCATGAGCAGTGCGGAGCGGGTCAGGCCACCGTCTACGCGGAGCGAGGTCAGCGGGGAGCCCAGGTCGGTCGCGACCGCTTCGGCGAGTTCGACGACCTGCGCGGCGATGCCCTCGCACAGGGCGCGCACCAGGTGGCCCGCGGTGGTGTCGAGGCCGAGGCCGGTCACCGATCCGCGCAGATCGCCGCGCCACCACGGAGCGGCGAGTCCGGCGAGCGCCGGTACGAACGTGACGCCGGCCGAGTCGGGGACGGTGGCACCGACCGGGTCGAGGTCGACCGCGCCGGAGATCACCCCCAGGTCGGTGAGCCAGTTGACGGCGGACGCGGCGGTGTAGACCTGTCCGTCGAGGCAGTAGCTCGTACGGCCGCCGAGCCGCCAGGCGACACAGCTGACCAGTCCGGTGGAGCCGCGGCGCGGGGCGGGCCCGGTCTGGGCGAGCAGGAACGCACCGGTTCCGTAGGTGCACTTGGCGTTGCCCGGGTCCAGGGCGTTCTGGGCGAGCAGGGCGGCCTGCTGGTCGACGAGGAGTCCGGTCAGCGGGAGTTCACCACCGAAGGCGGCAGTGGTACCGACGGTTCCGTCGGAGTCGACGACGGCCGGGAGGCGTTCGTCGCCGAGGCCGAAGATGTCCAGGGCCGCGGGCGACCAGCCGACCCGGTCGAGGTCGAGCAGTTGGGTGCGTCCTGCGGTCGCCGCGTCCGTGACGAACGCCCCGGTCAGCTGATGGACGAGCCAGGAGTCGCTGGTGGTGACGACGCCTTCGCGGGTCAGCTCACGGCGGATCCAGGCCATCTTGGGCGCGGCGAAGTACGGATCGAGCGGAAGTCCGGTGAGTTGCTTCAACTCATCTTCGCGCGAGGCGAGTTCGGCACACAGCTGGACGGAGCGGCGGTCCTGCCAGACGATCGCGTCGGTGAGCGGCCGACCCGTGTCCGGATCCCAGGCGAGCACCGTCTCGCCCTGGTTGGCGAGGCCGACGGCCGCCACCGGCTCACCCGCTTCGTGCAGCGCCCGTCGCCCGGCGTCGACGACCGAGTCCAGCAGTTCTATGGGGTCGACCTCGACCACTCCCCCGGCGCCGTGACGTGGCCGCACCGGCGCCGAACCGGAACCGATCACGCCACGCTCGGGGCAGACCACCAGAGCCTTGGTTCCCGATGTGCCCTGGTCCACGGCGAGTACCGGGCCTGTCATCGACACTCCAGCTGTGCGGAAGCTCTGCGGCTTGAACGGAATCGTGATCATTGATCTCCGACGCCCAGAGTGGTGCAGACCACCGCGTACGTCAAGGGCTGCACGGACTGACGCCCGGAACGACCGGATGCCGGTCAACGTCCGGAGAAATCAGATGACTTGAGTAAGATCCGCGAATCGGTCCGGAGTTCGGGGCAACTGGCCTTACACTCACCGCCGAACAACAACCGGACGCTTTCGAGCAGTTCGTTTTTCAACAGCTGCTTAGCCCCCCACGTCCTTGAGGATTGATGAGACCGACACTCCGCTCCGAACACCAACATCTCGGCTCCCGGGCCTTCCGCTTCTGCACGGGTTCCATGCCACCGCCGGGTTGCGTGACGTGCTGAGGAGATCCGCCATCCGTCGCATGCCGTCCCGTCGAACGGGGGCAGGGCGAGTCCATGGCCAACAGTGATTTCCGGCCGGTCTATCACCCGGCCGGCCATGACAACGAATTGCGTGTCGCGTTACAGGACTTGCGCACCGGACGCTGGCTGTCCATGCGGAATCTACTGGAGAGTACGCCCGACTGGACCCTGTGGACCCAGCGCACACAGGTACTCGGGGCGATCGCCGCCGGTTCTGATGCGGTGCAGGCCTGGCTGGCCGAGGAGCCCCGAAGTGTCGCCGCTGCCGTGATGCACGCACGGGTCGTCGTGGAACGGGCCGTGCGGGCCCACCGCGAAGGCCATCCCCGTGCACAGGAGCTGTGGCAGGAAGCGTGGGGAGCCTGCCGCACTGCCGCGCACACCTCGCCCGCGGACCCGGTGCCATGGGTGTGCCTGCTGGCTCTGTCCCAGCTCGACGAGCGGCAGCAGCTGGAGGAGCACCGGCTGCATCCGCCGGGACCGATGCTCTTCCCCGGCCCGTGGGGGCTGCTGGCCGAGGCCGACAAGCGCGATCCGTACAACCGCGAGGCCTACCACCGGATGCTCCAGTTCGTATATGCGCGAAAGGCCGGCGGAACCCTCTCGGAAGCGGTCAACTTCGTGCAGTGGGCGGCCTCTTCCGCCCCCGACGGCTCCGCGCTGCATGTGCTGCCGCTGTATGTGCGGGTCGAGCGCTATCGCCGTGAGCACGGTCACGAGAAGGCCCTGGATCTCCACTGGGTCACCGAGGATGCCGAGCGGGACGCGGCCCGGGCCCTGGAGCTCTGGTTCCGTCGCACGGCCCCGATCTCCCACTCCCTGCTCGACCTGAACCATCTGGCCCACGCCCTGTGGGGAGCCCTGCAATTCGCGGACGCCGCACCGGTGTTCCAGGAGCTCGGCCCCTATTTCACCTCGGTTCCCTGGGTGTACCGCGCCCGTGATCCCAAGGCCCCGGGAGGCGCCGAGGAGGTTTTCCTGCGCGCCCGGAGCCGCTGTCTCGCCGTGTCCCGCGACCCCGGACGGGGGCCGCACGGCTGAGCCACGGCGCCGTGACGCCGCGCGGCCTCCCTCCCCGCTTCGCAACCGATCCCTTTCCGTCCCTTCCCCATCCCGCTCACGGAGGTTCTTCCCATGTCCATATCCACCCCGACCCAGTCGGGTGCGGAGACCACCCCACCCATGGACGAGGAGCAGCGACTGCGTGAACTCGGCTATCAGCCGGTGCTCGCCCGCCGCATGGGCGGATTCGGCAACTTCGCCATCAGCTTCTCCGTCATCTCGATCCTGTCCGGCTGCATGACCCTGTACGGCTTCGGCATGTCGACCGGTGGCCCGGCGGTGATGCTCTGGGGCTGGGCCGGTGTCGGCCTTTTCGTGCTCTGCGTCGGCATGGCACTCGCCGAGGTGACCAGCGCCTACCCGACCTCGGGAGCGCTGTACTACATGGCCGACCGGCTCGGCGGGCGCAAGTGGGGCTGGTACACCGGCTGGCTGAATCTGCTCGGGCTGCTCGGTGCGATCGCGGGTATCGACTATGGCGCCGCGCTGTTCACCGGTGCGCTGATGAATCTGCAGTGGGGATTCACCCCCACACCGGGCAAGACAATGATCATTTTTGTCTGCATTCTGCTGCTGCACGCCGTGCTGAATCTCTTCGGTGTCCGCCTCGTCAGCGTGCTCAACTCCATCAGTGTGTGGTGGCATCTCGCCGGTGTCGCGGTGATCGTCGCCGTGCTGGCCATCGTGCCCTCGCACCACCAGTCGCCGTCGTTCGTCTTCACCGAGTTCGTCAATGACACGGGCTGGCAGAACCCGTTGTACGTGGCGGCGATCGGCCTGCTCCTGGCGCAATACACCTTCTGCGGCTACGACGCCTCCGCCCACCTGTCGGAGGAGACGTCGAACGCCTCGGTGACAGCCGCCAAGGGCATCGTCCGCGCGATCTGGGTCTCCTGGGTCGCCGGTTTCGTACTGCTCGCCGGGCTGACCTTCGCGATCCAGGACTACGCGGGCACCCAGGACAGCGCAACCGGGGTGCCTCCGGCACAGATCCTCATCGATGCGCTGGGCACCTCCGGGGCCACGGCCATGCTCCTGATCGTGATCGCGGCGCAGCTGTTCTGCGGCAACGCCGAGGTCGCCGCCGCCAGCCGGATGGTGTTCGCGTTCAGCCGTGACAACGCACTGCCGGGCTCGGCGCTGTGGCACAAGGTGAGCTCGCGCACCCAGACACCCGTCAACGCGGTGTGGCTGTCGGTCGTCATCGCCGGAGTGCTCGCGCTGCCGTCGCTGTACTCCGCCACCGCCTACGGTGCGGTGACCGCGATCAATGTCATCGGCATCACGCCCGCCTACGCGATACCGATCTTCCTGAAGCTGCGCTCCGGCGACCGGTTCGAACGCGGTCCCTGGCACCTGGGCCGCTGGAGCAAGCCGATCGGCTGGATCGCCGTGGTGTGGGTCGCCATCGTGACCGTGCTGTTCCTGCTCCCGCAGTCGTCCCCCGTGACGGTCGACTCGATGAACTACGCGTCGATCGCGCTGGTCGCGGTGCTGGTCCTGGCCACCGTGTGGTGGTTCGTCGCGCGCCGTTCGTACAGCACGCCTTCGGCATACGGGAACGCTCGTGAGCAGGCGGAGATCGAGGAAGGCATCGTCTGACCCCGCCCCGTCCACGCCTTGATCTCAGCCCTCCCCGGTCGCAGCGAGCAGCTGTCGGGGAGGGCTGAGGCGCGTATGCGGTGTCGGTACGGAACGCTGTGTGCGGTCAGCCCAGGAGCAGTTGGAGTCCGCCGAGGACGGTCGCGCCGATCACCAGCTGCTCGAAGAGCTTCTGGTTGATGCGGTCCACGCACTTGCGGCCGATGTAGGCACCGGGGAGGACGAACAGCAGCATGCAGGCGTCCAGCAGCAGCGACTGTGCGTCGATGAGGCCCAGGCCCACGCTGAACGGCACCTTGGACGTGTTGACGATGAGGAAGAACCACGCCGACGTCCCCAGGAAGCCGAGCTTCCGGAAGCCGGCGGAAAGCAGATAGAGCGACATGACGGGGCCGCCCGCATTGGCGACCATCGTGGTGAAACCGCCGAGCACCCCGTACGAGCGGGCCTTGAACCTGCCGCCGCCTCGCATCGGCGGTGCGCCGGACTCCTCCGTGGCCTCCCGGCCCGTGACCGCGGGCCTCCGCCGCCAGATGGTGACACCTGCCATGAACAGCAGGATCGCGCCGATCGACGTCCGTACGGCCGCGTCGTCGGCCCACATCATGAAGGCCGTTCCCGCCACCACGCCGGCGGCTACGGCGGGGAAGAGCCGCAGCAGAGTCGGCCAGTGGGCATGCCGCCGGTAGATGAGAACGGCGAGCACATCGCCTGCGATGAGGATCGGGAGCAGTACTCCGGTGGACTCGCGGGCCGGGAGTACGGCCGCGAAGACCGCCAGACTGATCGTATTGGCGCCGCTGACGGCCGACTTCGAGAAGCCGACGAGAGCGGATGCCGCGGCGAGCGCGGCCAGTTGCCAGAGTGTGAGAGTGTCCATGCCAGGAACAGATGGTAGGCCCACCTATGGGAGCCAGAGACAGGCGGCGACCAGGAGCGCCACCGCCGCTCCGCCCGTGAGCACCGGGATGCTGCCCAGCCAGCCGGCGAGCGCACCACCGCCGAGTGCGCCGCTCGGCACCGTGCCGATGAGTGCGGCCTGGAGAACCCCGGCAACCCGGCCCTGGAACCGACGACGAGTACCTGCAGGACGGTGAGGAGCACGGTCAGGCCGCGCAGACGTGCCCGGTCGACCAGCACACCGGCGAACGGGCTGAGGAGCGCTCCGGGGAGATAGCTCAGCGCCATCGGAGCGGACGCGCCGAACGGGCCCGCGTCCAGCCGGGTCACCGCGAACAGCGCGAGCGCCAGGGTGGTGACCTGGCGCCCCACCCAGCTGGCTGTCTGTTCTCCGCAGAGCAGCGCGAACGGGCGGTGGCGAAGGGGTGATCGCTATGCTGCGCCCCAAGCGCTCACAGAAAGCGTTCAAACGAACAACGCGCAGCGGTACGGCGAGGGGGCCAACAGCATGCGGGAGCCGGTTGAACTCAGGCGGCAGCGAATCCTGTCGGTGGTGGAGTCGCGCGGCGCGGTCAAGGTCAGCGTGCTCGCGGCCGAACTCGACGTCTCGGTGGTCACGATCCGGCGGGACGTCGAGGAGCTGACCCGGATCGGGCGGCTGCGGCGCGGGCACGGGGTGGCCCGGCCGGTACGGGAGGCGCAGCCACCCGCCGCGGTCCCGGCTTCGAGGGGCGAGGAGCCCGGCGGGGACGGCGGGGCGGTCGCCCTGGTCGTCCCGGAGCGGCATTCGTACCTGTACGAGACCCTGCACGGCGCCCGGACCGTCCTGGAGGAGTCCGGGATGCGGATCGCCCTGCACATCGCGCCCCAGTCGGCCGGCGCCGAACGTCCGCTGGTGGAGCGTGCACTGGCGGACGGGGCGCGCGGGTTGCTGATCGCGCCGCGCTGGCGCAATGCCCGCTCGGAGGAGCTTGACTACGACTGGCTGGCGGACCTGGGAGTGCCGACCGTGCTGATGGAACGGCGGCCCCTGCCGGGCAGCGCGCTGCACGCCCTGGACTCCGTCTGTTCCGATCACTGGTACGGGACGCATCTCGCCGTGGAGCATCTGGTGTCACTGGGGCATCGCCGTATCGTGCTGGCCGCCCGCGACGACAGCCCGACGGCGCGCAGCATCCGTGCCGCGTTCACCGAGATCGCCGCGGCCCGCCCGGAGGTGGAGGACTGGTCGGTGGTGCTGAGTTCCCCGCAGGCGGTGCCCGGCCCCGGCCCCGACTCTCCTGCGGTGGGAGCCGCCGCCGTGGAGGCCGCCCCGCCCGCGACCGAGGACCGCACCGCTCTCGACCTGGCCGCGCTGCTGCGGGAGCGGGGCGCCACGGCGGCGGTGCTGCACGGCGATGTGGACGCGTTGATGCTGGTGCAGCGGCTGGCGGAGAGCGGTGTCGAGGTGCCGCGGAACTGCTCGGTGGTGGCGTACGACGATGTGGTCGCGGCCCTCGGCAGCACCCCCCTGACAGCGGTGGCGCCGCCGAAGACGGAGATCGGGCGGGCCGCCGCCGAACTGCTGCTCCACCGGCTGTCCGGGGCCGTCGGCGCGAGCGGCCCGGTATGCCGGACGGAGCTGCTGCCCACGCTCAAGGAGCGTGGATCCGCGCAGGCCCTCACCCCTCCCACCGAATGAGCGTTTGACCGCTTTGATTTTCTTCTGAGCGATCTATTGACCACTACCGATCAGTCGATCAGGATTCCCCGTGACCCGAATCAGGAGCCGCGGGAGGCGCACATGCCCGGTCGACAGAGTCGTCGATCCGTGCTCGCCACGATCGCCGCCCTGCCTCTGACAGGCGCGCTCAGCGCCGGCAGCGGCAGCTCATCGCCGTGATCACGGGTTCGCTGCTCGCGGTCCTGCCGCTGATCCTCGCCTTCGCCCTGCTCCAGCGGTTCTGGAAGTCGGGGCTCACCGCGGGCGCCGTCAAGCAGCCGCGCCGCCACCCCCGTACCAGGAGAAAGATGCCCAGCACCGCCCGCACCTCCCCCGGCACGCGGAACCGGCCACGCGCCGCCGCCGCCATGAAGCCGGACGCCGCGGCCGCCCTCCTCGACGCACGGTCCCTGGCCGCGCTCGGCGAGGTGTGCGACCTCGCTCCCCTGCCCGTTCTCGACGACTTCACCACCGACCGGGCCCGCGCCGTACTGGCCGACGTGGAGGTCCTGGTCACCGGCTGGGGCTGTCCGCCGCTCGACGGTGCGGCCCTGGACGCGGCGCCGCATCTGCGCGCCGTCGTCCACACCGCGGGCACCATCCGCGGACACATCACCGAAGCCTGCTGGGAACGCGGCGTCGAGGTGTCGTCGGCGGCCGCCGCCAACGCCCTGCCGGTGGCGGAGTACACCGTCGCGATGATCCTGCTCTCCGGCAAACGGGTCCTGGAACGGGCCCGCGACTACCGGACCGAACGCCGCCGCGACAACTGGCTCGCCACCTCGACAGAGGTCGGGAACTACGGCCGCACCGTCGGCATTCTGTCCGCCTCGCTGATCGGCCGACGCGTCATCGAACTGCTGCGGCCGTACGACCTGCCGGTGCTGCTCCACGATCCGTACGTCCCCGAGGCGGAGGCCGCCGCTCTCGGCGTCCGGCCCGTCGGCCTCGGTGAACTGTTCGCCCGCAGTGACGTGGTGAGCGTCCACACCCCCCTGCTGCCGGCCACCCGCGGGCTCGTCAGCCGTGAACTGCTCACCTCGATGCGCCCCGACGGCGTGCTCATCAACACCTCGCGGGGCGCCGTCGTCGACCAGGACGCGCTCGTCGACGTACTGCGGCAGGACCGGATCCGGGCGATCCTCGACGTCACGGAGCCCGACACCCTTCCCGCCGCACACCCCCTCTGGGAGTGCGACAACGTGACCGTCACCCCGCACCTCGCAGGCTCGCAGGGCAACGAGTGGCGGCGACTGGTCGATCTGGCGGTCGGCGAGGCCGGCCGCTGGGCCGCGGGCGGCGGATTCGCCCACCCCGTACGACGCGAAAGGCTGGCATTCCTCGCATGAACGCACCCCATCCGAGCTCTACCCTCGAACTCCCCGCCGATGACCGGGCGTTGAGCCCGCGCACCGGCTACACCCGTGCGCACTGGGAGGCAGCTGCGGACGGACTGCTCAAGGCCGCCTGGCAGTGGGCCACTCCAGGCGGCGCGCTGCTGGACCTGCCGGGCCGGCCGTCCGCATCCGGCGTGCGTTCCGACGGTCTGGAGGGGTACGCGCGTACGTTCCTCGCCGCCGCCTTCCGGGTGGCGGGCGCGGACGGCAAGGACCCGCACGGCTGGCTCGACCGGTACGCCGACGGGCTCACCGCAGGTACCCGAACCCCCGGCCGGGACGATGCCGAGTCCTGGCCGCTGATCCGCGACCACACCGTCTTCGGCCAGCCGATGGTCGAGTCCGCGTCGGTCGCCATCGGTCTGCGGCTGACCCGGCCGTGGCTCTGGGAACGGCTGGAGTCCGGGGTGCAGGACCGTGCCGAGGCGTGGCTGCGCGGCGCGCTGCGGCACACCCCCGCTCCCAACAACTGGTATCTGTTCCCCTACTCCGTGGCCGCGTTCCTCGACTCCGTGGGCCGTGGCGACGCGGAGACGGCCCGTGCGAAGGAGCGTGCCCTCGACCTGCTGGAGGGCTGGTACCGCGGGCAGGGCTGGTACTCGGACGGCGACGGCCGCGCGTTCGACCACTACAACGGCTGGGCGCTGCACCTCTACCCGGTACTGGACGCACATCTGTCGGGTGACGCCGAGTTGTCCGCGCACTACGGCGACCGGCTGCGCGAACATCTGGCCGGCTTCTCGCTGCTGTTCGGCGGCGACGGTGCGCCGATCCACTTCGGCCGCTCGCTGACGTACCGCTTCGCGGCCGCCTCGTCGGTCGCGCTCGGCGCCGTCACCGGGCACACCCCGCTCACGCCCGGCGCCTCGCGTCGGGTGATCAACGGGTCGCTGCGCTACTTCCTGGACCGGGGTGCGACCGGTACGGACGGGCTGCTGAGCCTGGGCTGGCACGGCCCGCACGAGGCGACGCTGCAGGACTACTCGGCCCCCGCCTCGCCGTACTGGGCGTCCAAGGCCTTCGTCTCGCTGCTCGCCCCGGACGGTCATCCGCTGTGGACCGCGACCGAGGAGCCCGCGCCGAGCGAGGGCCCCGACCGGGTGCTCGCACTGCCGGCGCCCGGACTGCTCGTGCAGTCCACCCGGGCGGACGGAATCGTACGGCTGCACAACCACGGCAGCGACCATGTGCACCCGCACGAGGGCGAGTCGGGTGTGCAGGACGATCCTCTGTACAACCGTCAGTCGTACTCCACGGTGACCGGCCCCACGTCGCAGGCGAACGTGGCGGACAACCATCTGGCCGTGGTAGTCGCCGGGGTCCGCAGCGGTCGCCGTGCCATCCGTCCGCTGGGCGCCGGTGGGAGCGACGGCTGGGGCTGGGCCGCCTCCTGGCACCGCCCGGTGTTCACGTCCGGTGCGCCGATGGTGCCGGGGATGCGGGTCGAGAGCGTCACCGTGGTCCGCGGCCGGTACGAGCTGAGGGTGCACCGCGTGCTCGGCGCACCGGCAGGGGCCCGGGTGGAGCAGACGGGCTGGGCGACCGGTCACGACGACGCGGTGACCTCCGCGTTGCACGGTCTGCACGGCTGGGAGACGCGGGACGGGATCCGGGCCCCGCAGGGCACGGCGTACACGCGCTGGGCGGTGGTGCCCCGGCTGTCCGCGGCTGCTGAGGGCACGGCGGTGCTGGTGGCGCTCGCCTCGCTGACCGCGGAGCCCGACGCGGCGCCGCTCGATGCGGTGGTGAGCGGGGTGAATGTGGACGGGAACACGGTGGAGGTCTGCTGGGCGGAGGATGCGGCGACGACACGTATCGGCTTCGAGCCGCTGACGGTCACGCACGGGTGAGCACCGGCGTTGCGCGGCCGCGGGGCCGCGCAACCCCGCCCTCCGCTACACGTCTGTCCTGATCACCACGGCCAGTGTGCGCGGACCGTGCACGCCCTCCACCCGCTCCAGTTCGATGTCGGACGTGGCCGAAGGACCGCTGATCAGCGTCGTCGGCCGCTCCGGCACCAGCCGGGCCACCGCCTCCGGCACCCCGGTCTCGACCGTCGACAGATCGACGACGCACACATGCAGATCGGGGACGAGGGACAGCGCCCGCCGGCCCTGGTCGGGTGAGCCGTCCAGAAAGATGGTGCCCGTCTCCGCGCAGCTGACGGCCGAGGCGGTGACGACCCCGTCCAATGCGTCGAGACGGGGAGCCGGAATGTCGGCGGAGTCCTGCTGAACCTCACCGTCGTACGCGCCGAGCCACGCCGCGTCGAGTCCGGCCGGCGCACCGATCCGCTGGGCGCCGCGCTCCCGCAGCACCTCGGCGACGACCTGCGCCGTGCGGTCCGCGGTGCAGGTGTGCACCTGTGCCTTGTAGTCGACGAGCCGGTCGGTGAAGAGGGCCAGGCGCTCGTCGTCGGGGAGGCTGCGGCCGGTGCGGTAGGCGCGGCGGACGGTGGTGTCCTGGGTCGGGGCGAGGGCCAGGGCGTCCCTGATCCTGCCCAGCACCGTTTCGCGAGCGGTCGTCACTTCTCCTCCTCCTTCTTCCGGTTCTTCTCGTGCTCGTCGGCGGCGGCCCGCATCGTCGCGGCACCTTCGGCCGATGCCAGCCAGGAGCGGAAGGTCTGCTTCGGCGGGGCGGCGGTGTCGCGGCTGTCGCTCCAGCCGTTGAACGGCGGCGGCAGATGCGAGATCTTCCCGTCCCGCCCGGCGATGACGCGGCCGATCGCCGCACCCTTCTGCGCGGCGGTGTAGAGCTTCGGCCTCCTCATCACTCCGGCCGCGGCCTTCATGGCCAGTTTCTCCGCCGTCGTACCGGACTCCTCGGTGTGCTGATGGCGCAGCTCGACCAGCAGCGACGGAATGTCGATCTTGACCGGGCAGGCGTCGAAGCAGGCACCGCAGAGGCTGGAGGCGTACGGCAAAGAGCTGTTGGGGTCGTCCTTGGCCGCGTGCATCCCGGCGAGCTGCGGGGTGAGGACCGCGCCGATCGGTCCGGGGTACGTCGATCCGTACGCATGGCCGCCGGCCCGTTCGTACACCGGGCAGACGTTGAGACAGGCCGAGCAGCGGATGCAGTTGAGCGCCTCGCGTCCGATCCGGTCGGCGAGCGCGGCGGTGCGTCCGTTGTCGAGCAGGACCAGATGGAAGTCCTGCGGTCCGTCGCCGGGTGTCACACCGGTCCACATCGAGGTGTACGGGTTCATCCGCTCACCGGTGGAGGAACGCGGCAGCAACTGCAGGAAGACTTCGAGGTCCTGGTAGCGCGGCAGCACCTTCTCGATGCCCATGACGGTGATCAGGGTGTCGGGCAGGGTCAGGCACATGCGGCCGTTGCCCTCGGACTCGACGACACAGAGGGTGCCGGTCTCGGCGATACCGAAGTTGGCGCCGGAGACCGCCACCTTGGTCGTCATGAACTTCTCGCGCAGATAGGCGCGGGCCGCGGCGGCGAGATGCGCCGGTACGTTGTCGAGGCCCGGGTCGACGCCCGGGATCTCCTTGAGGAAGATCTGCCGGATCTCGTCGCGGTTGCGGTGGATCGCGGGCACCAGGATGTGCGACGGCTTGTCGTGCGCGAGCTGGACGATCAGTTCGGCGAGGTCCGTCTCGTACGGCGTGATGCCGACCGATTCGAGGTGCTCGTTGAGGCCGATCTCCTGGGTGGCCATCGACTTGACCTTGATGACGTCGCCGCTGCCCGTCGCCTTGACCAGCCGGGTGACGATCTCGTTGGCCTCGACGCCGTCGCGCGCCCAGTGGACGGTGCCGCCCCGCTCGGTGACCTTGCGCTCCAGTTGTTCCAGGAGTTCGGGGAGCCGGTTCATGGTGTCGGTCTTGATGGCCGAGCCGGCGTCGCGCAGCTCTTCCCAGTCGGGCAGTTCGCCGGTGACATTCAGGCGTTTGGCGCGGATCGTGTGGGTGGCTCTGCCGAGATTGCGGCGCAGTTGTTCATTGCGCAGTTCGTCGTGGGCGGCCTCGGGGAACGTCCGGTCGCCGCGCAGATTTCCGGTTCCGTACGGGGAACGGGGCGGAGTCGCGGGCATGCCGAGGAAGGTGTTGCTCATCGGACGGCCTCCGTCGGGACGTACGGCGAGGTGCGGGTGGAGGACAGGATCTGTGCGAGGTGCAGGGTGCGGGTGCCCGAGGCGATACGGGAGAGTCCGCCGCCGATGTGCATCAGACAGGACGAGTCGCCCGCGGTGCAGACATCGGCTCCTGTGGTGGCGATGTTGCGCATCTTGTCCTGGAGCATCGCCGTCGACGTCTCGGCGTTCTTGACGGCGAATGTGCCGCCGAATCCGCAGCAGGAGTCGGAATCGGGGAGCTCGACGAGGTCGATGGAGTCGACGGCGCGGAGCAGCTTCAGCGGCTTCTCGCCGACCCGGAGCATGCGCAGGGAGTGGCAGGTGGGGTGGTACGTCACCCGGTGCGGGAAGTACGCCCCGACCTGGGTCACGTCCAGGACGTCGACGAGGAATTCCGACAGCTCGTACGTCTTGGCCTTGACGGTGGCGACACCCGCGCGCAGCGCCGCGTCCCCGTACCGTTCGGCGACGATCTCGTGCTGATGGCGGACCGAGCCCGCGCACGATCCGGACGGCATGACGACGGCTTCGATCGACGCGTCACCGAACTGCTCGGCGAAATTCCGCACCAGGGGCACGGGTTCGCGCTGGTATCCGGTGTTGACGTGCATCTGACCGCAGCAGGTCTGTCCCGGCGGGAACACCACGTCATGGCCCAGGCGGGCGAGCAGGACCGCAGCCGATTTCACCGCCTCGGGGAAGAGCGTGTCTCCCAGACAGGTGGCGAAGAGTCCGATGCGCATGGGGTCTCTCCGATCGATTCTCCATTTTTATGGTCCGACCATACTAGCCTCGGTCCGGAACATGAAGGGCGCGGCACGCCGGGAGCGACAGGGAGGCGTAGTCATGCCCCTGACAATCTCTTCCGAAGACCGACGCGCTGGTCGTCGACAATCGCCCCTACAGCCGCTCGGAGCTCTCGTCGACCAGCGTGCCGTGGAGGCTGCGGATGTGCTGCTCGACCAGGTCGGCGGCCTTCGCACCCTTGCCCGCGCGCACCAGCCGCAGGAGTTCGATGTGCTCCGCGTTGAGTGCGGCGGCCGTGGCCGGCCAGTTCTCGGCCTCCTCCAGGGCCCGCAGGATCAGCGGGCGCACCGACTCGCGCACGGCGGAGGTGAGCGTGGAGGTCAGCTCATTGCCGGAGCTGCGGGCGATGTGCACATGGAACCGGGTGTCCAGGTCGTTGAACTCGGGAACCTCGACATCCGGCTCCCCCATCCGTACGACCAGGGCCTCCGCCTCATCGAGGTCCTCCTTCGAGGCATGCCGCGCGGCCGCCTCGAAACTCGACCTCTCCAGCACGACGCGCGCCTCCAGGACGTCATGAAGGCTGTAGCTGCCTAGGGCGAAGTGGAGACGCAGCAGCCGGCCGAGGGCGTCGTCCGGGTTGCGTACGATCCGCGCCCCGGCGTCCGGCCCCCGGCCCGGCTGGGCGACCAGCACACCGATGGTCTCCAGCACCCTCAGCGCCTCACGCAGCGCGGACCGGCTGACCCCGAGAACGGGCGCGAGCTCACGCTCGGGCGGCAGCCGGTCACCGGCCCTGAGCTCACCGGCGAACACCCGCTGCTCGATGCTCTGGAGCACGAGTTCATGCGTACGGGACTGCCGTACGGGTTGCCACTCGACGGGCATCCGTCACCCCCTGCCTCGGCCGGAATCGTCCGGTTGCCGTCGTGTCTGTTGCCCGATCTCCAACTATGTCACACATCACGTATGGTCGGACCAAAGGCCGGTCATGCGGGAGGACCCGCTCTCTTCGGCGCACGGCATCTCCTCGGACGTTTCGAGGAACAGCACCCGGCCCTCGTAGGCGGCGACCGGCTGGATCTCACGGTCGGCCATCAGCGGCCAGGACAGGATCTCCAGGTTGCCTGGACCAGTCCGGGTGCTGGTCACGCAGGCCGCCCCGGTCGCGCGGGGCGACCCGCCGTTCACTCGGCGAAGGATCCGTGGCGGCCCGCGCCGCCCCCGAAGCGGTCGGCACCGGCCTGCGTCTCCCCCGCAGTCAGTGGCACCAGGCCGTGCCGGTACTCCGAGGCGAGGGCGTCCGGCTCGCTCAGACCGTGCTGCTCGCGCACCGAGAGCCGGTCGTGGCGCAGACACAGCTGCGGGAACGCGGCAATCTCCCGGGCGAGTTGCTCCGCCGCACGGCGGGCTTCGCCCGGCGGGACGATCCGGTTGGCGAGCCCGATGGCGTACGCCTCGGCGGCCGGGACCGGCCGCCCGGTGAGGATCATGTCCATGGCCCGGCTCTCACCGATCAGACGCGGCAGCCGCACGGTCCCGCCGTCCACCAGCGGCACCCCCCAGCGGCGGCAGAACACCCCGAACACCGCATCGTCCTCGGCCACCCGCAGATCGCACCAGACAGCCAGCTCCAGCCCTCCGGCCACCGCGTGCCCCGCGACCGCCGCGATGACGGGCTTGCTCAGGCGCATCCGGGTCGGGCCCATCGGCCCGTCGCCCTCGGCCAGGACCCTGTTGCCGCGTTCCGTACCGATGCCCTTCAGGTCGGCACCGGCACAGAACGTGCCACCCTCGCCCCACAGCACGGCGACGGCCGCATCCGGGTCGGCCTCGAACTGACGGAAGGCATCGGCAAGTTGGTCCGCCGTCGGACCATCAACGGCGTTACGAACCTCGGGCCGGCTGAGGATCACCGTGAACACGGGGCCGTCACGCTCGGTCCGTACCGCAGGATTCTCGCTCATCGTTCGCCCTCCCACAGGGGATCGCGCAGGGCCCGGCGGAGGATCTTGCCGACCGGGGAGTACGGAACAGTGTCCACGAAGTGCACGGTCTTCGGAACCTTGTACCCAGCCAGCGGGGCGCGTACATGTTCGCGCAGGGCGGCTTCGGAGACCTCGGCCCCCGTTCGCAGGGTGACGAAGGCGGTGACGGCCTCGCCCCAGATGGGGTCGAGGGCGCCGACGACGGCGCACTGGGCGCCGGCGGGGTGGCTCGCGAGCGCGTCCTCGACCTCTCGCGGGCAGACGTTGTAGCCACCCGTGATGATCACGTCGCTGCTGCGGTCGACGAGGTGGAGGTAGCCACGGTCGTCGAAGCGTTCGAGGTCGCGGGGGCGGACCCAGCCGTCGGGGTCGAGGCTCTGCGCGGTCAGCCCGGGCTCGTTGTGGTAACCGGTCATGGTGAAGGGGGCCTTGACGCGCACCTCGCCGATCTCACCGGCCGCGACCGGGGCGCCGCCCTCGTCGGTGAGGGCGAGCTGCGCATCGACGGCGGGGTGCCCGGCGGCACCGAGCAGCGCGCCGCCCTCAGCGTGGTCGTCCTTGTCCAGCACGGTGAGGCACAGCGGCGCCTCGGTCTGGCCGAAGTACTGGACGAATCCGTGGCCCCAGGCGTCCAGAGCGTGCTCGATGAGCGGGCGCGGCATGGGGCTCGCGCCATAGACGACGGTGGACAGCCGGGCGAGGTCCGCGCGCTCGGCCCGCCCTTCGGCGAAGAGCATGCCGAGCATGGTGGGGACGAGGTTGACGGCGCTCACCCCGTACCGGGGGATGGCGGCAAGGTACTCGTCCGGGTCGAAGCCGCCGAGGACGACGGACGCGCCACCCCGCACCCAGTACGGCAGTACGAAGGTGCCGCCGGCATGGTGCCGGGCCCGCACCGATCCCGGCCTCAAGGCGGCCCTGCTGCCCGCGGAACGGGAGGTGGGCGCCGCTCAGCGCGCCGTGATCTCAGACATCTTCGGGCCAAAGGTCGCTGCGCGCGACGATTTCGCCATGCTCTGCGAATCGCTGCCGGTGCTGCACCGGGGGCCGGCGCTCACAGGCGTGCTGCGCGAGGACCCGGCGTTCGGGGACGAGATGCTGCGGCTGTGGGCGGAGCGTTTCCTCACCTGATTCACGCGATTCACCGTGTTCGCCCGATTCACCTGATTCATCCGGTCCCATGGATTCATCTGATTCTCACGCAACCGTTCTACGGTGGACCGTGTGACCCAGATGAGCCCGCCCGGCTGGCATCCAGACCCCGGGTATACAGGAATTGGCCCCATTCAGGAACGCTGGTGGGACGGCAATCAGTGGACCGACCATCTCCGCGTACCGCCCGCCACGATCCGGCGCCGCCGGATGCGTATCGGCATCACCGCAGGTGTGGTGGTGCTCGCCGCCATCGGGGGCGGCCTCTTTCTGCTGTCGGACGATTCCGGCGATTCGAAGGAGAACGCGTCCACTGCCCCGTCCACCGCGCCTTCCGATGCGCCCGGCCGCGGGCCGGGCGCACCCGGAGGCGGCGATGAGGGCCAGGCGCCCGAGCAGCAGGTACCGCAGACCGAGGACGGCTACGCCACGGACCTGGTCAGCGGAATCAGCCTCCCGGTGCCCGACGGCTGGACGGGCAAGTCGGGGATCGCGGGCGCGGGAGTGACCACGGGCGAGTACCCCTGTCCCGGCGACACGTCCCAGCAGTGCGTGCGCGGCGGGGTGTTCTCCATGCCGGCGAAGGCCCTGAAGCTCGACACCACATCGGCGAAGGCCACGGCGACGAAGGACATCTCCGCCAATGCGACGGAGTCCTACGGCGAGAAGATCTACGGAGGCATCACCTCGCATCAGGAGCTCAAGTCGGGGGCGGTCACCGTCGCCGGTGAGCAGGGCTATCTGGTGCGCTGGAAAGTGGTGACGAAGAGCGGCGACGACGGCTACGTCCAGTCGCTGGCGTTCCCGTCCCCCCGCTCCAAGGACACACTGATCGTCGTCCGTTCCGGCTTCGACATCAACACCAAGGCGCCGGAGCTCTCCGTCATGGACGACATCACCAAGGGCATCAAGGCCGCATCGGGAACGGGCTCCGGTCCCGGCACCACCGCGTAGGAGCGTGGCGGACGATCACGCCGGCGGGGCGGGCGTCGTGCACCGGTGAGTACGACAGGACGACCGGACTGAGTACGTCGTCCGATTTCCCACCGGGCCATCGCTGGTCGAATGACATCCATGGCTCCTGACGCACCGCCCCGCCCCCGCATGCAGCACGTCGCCACCGCCGGTACGGCCCTTGCCGTGACCTTGGCCCCGCTGGTGATCGGCGTGCTGCTGGCCAAGACCATGGCGACGGATCCGATGACGCCGGTCAACGCGATGGTCACCAGGGGTGGGCAGCCTGTACCGATCTCGCCCGCGCAGTGGCGCAGATGCGGCAGGCATGCGCTTCGCAGGTGGAAGGGCCCGCTGAACACCTACAAGCGCCCGGGCGCTCTTGTGCAGCGGCGCCCCGGGGTACGTCGCCCACGACGGCCCGGGGTGCTTCTGCGTGAGCACTGACATACCGCGGGCCTGTCCTCCGGGCAGGCCCGCGGTATGTCAGTCCCGTCGGCAGTGCAGGAACAACTGGGGCTCGGCCACCGCCGATTCGTAGGCCGGGGTGAACAGGCTGCTGTGCTCCCAGAGGACCGTGAATCCGGCCCCGGCGACCAGCTCGGTGAATTCGTCGGCGCCGAAGCTGGTCGCCTGCACCTCCTGTCCCATGAAGACGACGCTGACGTCCTCGACGTCCAGCGGCACCGTCGCGACGACCAGGTGGCCTCGGGGGACCAGCAGTCGCCCCAGCTTCCCCAGGAGTCGGGACTGGTCGTCGCGGGACATCTGCAGCAACGAGAAGTACACGCAGATCGCATCGAAACTCCCCTCATCCAGGGGAAGTTCGCGAATATCGACACACTCGAAGGATGCACCGGGCACTTGCCGGGCCGCCAGGTCCACCATGACGGGCGACACGTCGACACCCAGCACATCATGACCGGCGTCGACCAGGGTCTGCGCGGTCGGCCGGCCTGTTCCGCAGCCCACGTCCAGGACCCGGCTGTGCGGTGCGATGTGCTCCAACAGCCAGTTCAGCGAGGCGTGGTGGGTGGCCGAGTCGGCGAACGCCCGCTCGTACTCGGCACCCAGAGCGTCGAACACTCGCGCGGCCGGGTGGCCGTGGTCCTCGTCCATCGATGTGGGTCCTCCCGTTGCCCTGGCGGCTTCCTCGGGATCGTTTCATCATTCGCAGCGGCCTTCAACGACCAATCGGATACGGCGTCAGGCAGAAAAATCCGGTGAACTGCCGGCACCGGGTTCACTACACTCGCCACCAATCGCACGCTGCAACAACATCGCAGCGCGCACCGTGACGAGTGAGGGGAGACCGGCCGTGCGTTACCGCACCGCTGTTGTTGTCCCCCAGTCGCGGTACGAGGTGATCCTGGTGTCCTCGTGTGCCCGGTGCCTGCTGCGCGGCCGGCACCGGATGTCCGTGACGAACAACTGACCCCATTATGAGTGGCGTTGAGCTGCCCGATCGGCTGTGCACCGATGCGGTGCACCGCATCAGGGGTTTCTGCGGGGCCTGACCACAGGCCGGTTCGTCCGGGAATCGCGCCGACCCGATCCGGATCACCCCGAAAGGCCATGGGCCGTGCGTACCGATCTGCACCGTCATCTCACCAGTCCACTGACCGGCGTTCGTAATCTGGGCATCCTCGCCCACGTCGATGCCGGCAAGACCACCGTCACCGAACGGATCCTCTACCTCACCGGCACCACCCACAAGCGGGGCGAGGTCCATGACGGGACGACCGTCACCGACTTCGACTCCCAGGAACGCGACCGTGGGATCACCATCTTTGCCGCTGCGGTGAGTTGTGCCTGGAACGGCCACCGGATCAATCTGATCGACACCCCGGGCCACGTCGACTTCTCCGACGAGGTGGAACGCTCGCTGCGGGTGCTCGACGGCGCGATCGCGGTGTTCGATGCTGTCGCCGGGGTCGAACCGCAGAGCGAGTCGGTGTGGCGGCAGGCCGACCGGCACGGGGTCCCGCGCATCGCGTTCGTCAACAAGCTGGACCGTGCCGGCGCCGACCTCGACGCGGCGGTCGCGTCGATCAGGGCGCGGCTGCACACGGTCCCGCTGGTGGTACAGCTGCCGATCGGAAAGGAGGACGGGTTCACCGGGGTGGTGGATCTGCTGCGTATGCGGTCGCTGGTCTGGGCCGACGGCCGCGGCACGTTCGAGGAGGGCCGGGTGCCGGACGACCTGTGGGAAGAGGCGCACCGGCGCCGCCGGCTGCTCGAGGAGACGGTGGCGGAACTCCATCCGGTCGCGTTGGAGGAGTTCTGTGCGGAGTCGACGGTCTCCGCACAGACTCTGTCCGCCGCACTGCGCGACCTGACCCGTACCGGTGAGGGCGTTGTGGTGTTGTGCGGTTCGGCCTACCGCAACCGAGGGATCGAGCCGCTGCTGGAGGCCGTCGTGGCCTACCTGCCCTCGCCGCTGGATGTGCCTGCGGTACGCGGCACCCTGGACGGCGCGGTGCAGGAGCGGTCCGCCGACCCGGCGGCACCGTTCGCCGCGCTGGTGTTCAAGGTGAACTCGACCGCCACGGGGCGGCTGACCTATCTGCGTGTGTATTCGGGAACGATCCGGAAGGGGGACGCGGTGCTGGACGTGGGCGCGCGACGCAACGAGCGAATCGGCCGGATCCTGCGGGTACAGGCCGGACAGCACTCGGACGTGGAGCAGGCGGTGGCCGGGGACATCGTCGCGGTGATCGGGCTGAAAGCCGCCCGTGCCGGGGCGACCCTGTGCACACCCGCTGCGCCATTGGTTCTCGAACCTCCCTCCGTTGCCGATCCGGTCGTCTCCGTGGCGGTCGAGGCCCGCAGACGCATCGACACCGAACGCTTGGTGTCGGCGCTGGCGCGATTGGTCGAGGAGGATCCTTCGCTGACGGTCCGGACCGACCCCGAGACCGGCCAGACGGTGCTGTCCGGAATGGGGGAACTGCATCTGGAGGTCGCGGTGGAGAAGATCCGTCGTGCTCACGGGCTGGAGATCGGCGTCGGCCGGCCGCAGGTGGCCTACCGGGAGACGGTCGGCCGAGGGGTGTCCGGACTGGTGTACCGGCACGTCAAACAGGACGGAGGTGCCGGCCAGTTCGCTCATGTCGTCCTCGATGTGGAACCGCTGGAAGCCGCCGGTGACAACGGCGGTGGCGATGCGGTGGACTTCGCGTTCCGGTCGGCCGTCGTCGGTGGCCGGGTGCCGCAGGAGTACGTCCGGGCGGTGGAGGCCGGCTGCCGGGACGCCCTGGCCGAGGGCCCCCTCGGCGGACACCCGGTGACCGGACTGCGGGTCACGCTGGCCGACGGGGCCACCCACTCCAAGGACTCCTCGGAGATGGCGTTCCGGACAGCCGGCCGGCTCGCGCTCCGTGAGGCGCTGCGCAACAGCGTGATGGTGCTGCTGGAACCGGTGGTGGAGGTCACGGTCACCGTGCCCGATGACGCCGTGGGCGGGGTGCTCGGCGATCTGGCGGCACGGCGTGGCCGGGTCTCGGGCTCGACCGCGCGGGCCGGCACGTCGGCGATCACCGCAACCGTGCCGCTGGCCGAATTGTTCGGCTATGCGACCCGGCTGCGCAGCCGGACCCAGGGCCGGGGAACGTTCACCACCCGGGCCACCGGTTACGCCCCGGCGCCGGGCGCGGTGCCTCGCGGGACACCGGACCGGTAGAACCGGGGAAGGCCCTGGTTCATGACCAGCTCACGAAGTCTCCTTTGTGGTTGACCAGGGTCTCTGCGTGAAGGACATGTCCTCCACGCCGCTCCAGCCCGCGTGAGGAACTCTCCGGGCGATCTTGCACAGCTCGCGCGATCAGGTCGTGGATCAAGAATTCTCCGGGCGCGCGATTCTCTCTCAGGCGAGCGAGGTTGTCAGGGCCGAACCAGCCGTAGGCAGAATGCTTGGACCATTCCAGGGTGGGGTGGTCCAAGTCGCCGTCGACCTCGACGAGATAGTCGGCCTCGTGACGGAGTCCAGCTCCGTCGTCTCCGGTCCAGGTGCTGGTGCCCAGGAATCGGCGCACGTGGCGAAGGCGCCATCCCGCCTCTTCCTCGACCTCTCGCGCGAGAGCGTCCAGGAGGGTTTCGTCCGCCTCGACGTGGCCGCCCACGATGTCCCACGTGTCGGGGAAGAGGTGGCGATCCGGGCTTCGTTTCTGGGCGAAGGCTTCGCCGTCCTGGTTGAGGATGACCGCTCCGACGGTCCAGACCGCTCCGGGTACAGAAACGGGCACCTCGACATCGTGGTTCACGGTGAATGGCCGGTTGTCTGTTGGCATGCCTGACAGCGTAGGCCGGGCGTTTTCGCAGTGTGCTCCCGGTTCGTCGACACTGCGGTCCGCAACCGTCGTCTTGACCGATGGTGCGGGCCATTCACGTAACCAGTGACGCCCGGTAAGCCGCCCTTCACCTCATCGAGCGAGCCTTTCGCCGCAGATCATCCGACGAGGGCGGAACACCCGATGATGGTCACAAACGGCCACGAGCCGTGCTCGCACGCAATGCACCGTCGCACGCTCCTCGGTCTCGGCGGTGCCGCCTTGGCAACGGCCGGTCTGGCAACGCTGCTTGGGGCCGCACCGGCGGGCGCGGCAACGCGGGAATCCGACGGTGGGCTGCGGTTCGGCCTCGTCTCCGACACGCACCTCGACGTGCACGCCCCCCCCCAGCGCACGGGGTGGATGAAACAGGTCTTCGCCTCCCTGGACGTCCAAGTGTTCAACGCGGGCGGGATCGTCCATGAGAACACCGCTTGGATCCAATCCGTGGACGGCAAACTCATCGGCCTACCAATCGCCGACGGCACGCGGCGGGGTGGCTGCAGCACACGCTCGCTTTCACCTTCAGCAGCCCCGCGGTCGTCAACAACACTCTGGTGGTGGGTGATCAGGACGGCGTCGTGCACGGCATCGCATTGCCGTGACCGCGCCTGGCTCACCCTCTTGGAACCTGTGCGAAGTCACGTCGTCGCCGACCGGGATGTTCAACTGCGCTTGGCGTTCACATGGCCCGGCCGACGCCGGTCTGCTGCACCCTCGTAAGGGCTTCATGCGTAAGAAGACCTGAAAGGAACTCAACGATGAACGACACTCGCGTGTCACGGCTCGGTACCGCCTCGGTCGGGCTGGGGAGCGGCGCGGCAGCGGTCCTCCTTGCCGTATCGGCTGTCGGGCTGTTCACGCCTCCGGCCGCGGCAACAGACGTGCGGAAGGCGGACACACCCACCGTCACCGTGAAGCGCGGAAAGCCCGCACGGACCCTGCCCTTCGTCGCGGATCGGGCGGGGAGGCTGTGGTATCGCTGAACTCCCGCGCGTCCGGGGTCTCCTGGGGGATCAAGGGCAGCGGGTCCGCGGTCGTATCGGCATACGTCGACGGGCGCTACGCGACCGACATCGTGATCCCCTCGGATCAGCCGATCACCCGCAGCTTCACCCTGGGCCACCTCAAGAAGGGGCCGCACAAGCTGCGGTTCCGCTTCGCCGACGACCGCTCTCCGCAGGGAGCGCGCAGCTCGACGACGTCTCGGTCCGGATTTACGGGGAGGAGAGCGATGAGGCACTCGTGCTGAAGAACGCACCCATACTCTATGGCCGGAACCTGCCGGATCTGGGTGATCGGTTCCAGAGCAGCACGACCGACACCCCGGTCTTCGCCTATCACGAGATCTCCCCGGCGCAGACCGCCGGCCACAAGGTGATCCAGTACACGGTGATCTGGAGCAACGAGGACGGCGGCACCAACTCGCCCGCGCTGATGGCACGCTGGGGCCGGACCACCGACATCGAGTGGGCCTACCGCGTCGAAGTCGACGCCGAGGGCAAGCCGGTCCCCGGCACGGGCGTCTACCAGGCACCCAACCACCAAACGCTGAATTTCGCCGGCGCGTACGAGAACAGCCGCCCGCTGCTCGAGACCTGCACCTCCAACAACAACCTGTGCGACAAGGTCGACGACCCCATGCGGTTCTCCCTCGCACCGATCGAGTCGCTGCCCGCGGGTCGGACGCGGGAGCACATCATGGACACGAATCCGTGGCTCTACCCCATCATGGGGCAGGAGATGACACGTGAGGGCCAGATCGAATCCCCCTCGGACCCGGATACTCCGGACCTCGGCGATCAGCGCACCTACCTGTACCTCGCGGTGTCCCACACGACCTCGCCGTCGGACCAGGCCGGTGACGTGGGCCTGTCCATCGGGGTGCGGCTGAAGGGGAGCGACAAGCTGTACACGTCCAACCACGACGTCACCTCGTGGTCCATCACCCGCAATGGCGCGGCGGCGACCACGGTCGAGCTGCCTGTGGGGACGAAGCCGTCGGACGTCGCGGAGGTCGTCGGGCTGCGTACGCCCGTCCAGGAGACCGGTGCGTCCGTGACGGTCACACGGATCACACGGGCGTTCTTCCTCCAACAGGACTATCTGCCCGGCACCTCCTTCATCGACTGGACGGGCGAGAGGACGCTTACACAGTCGGCCCCGCAGGCGGCTCTGTGGACGGCGGGCAACTGACCTGAAGGGCGGCGCGACGCATGCGCCGATCAGGGCGTGACGCGGGCACGCGCCGCGCGCCTGCTCGTACGCACGCACTCGGGCCGGGTCGCGCAGCACGGCGGTGAGCAGCGCGGCCTGCCGGTGGACGGCGGGCCGCTCTTCCCGACGAGGTCACGGTCGAGTTCGGTGTCACGCTGGGCAGCGACCTGAGTCTCGGCGTTTTCTCCGGGAGCGGCGAGGCCAGCTTCACCGTCTCAGCGACCTGGAACCTCAACGGCACGGAAGAAGCCGCGCCGACGCACCCACCCGCAGGGCTGCCCAGCCAGGTCAACGGTTCCTGACCCGTATGCGGCTGGACGTGGCCCCCTCACTCGCCGACGCACCGCAGCACCGGGCATTCGTGTCCGTCCTGGGGCGGGACCAGCCAGTCGGTGCGGGCGTACTACTCTCCCCCACCCTGGTTCTGACCTGTGCACATGTCATCAACAGCGCACTCGGCCGGCACCGCTTCGACGCACCCCTGCCGTCGCGGGGGCAGCAGATCGGGCTGCGGTTCCCGCATGTCGACCGGGAGCGCGAGCTGATCGGCAGGGTGCTGCCGCACTGCTGGCGGCCGCCGCGCAGCCGCCCCGAGGCCGACCACCCGAGCCCGCCCGGAGTCGGCGCCCTTCCGTACTACGGCGATCTCGCGGTCATCGAACTGGACACCGAGGCCCCACCGGGCGCCGAACCGGCGCCCTTCCTAACCCATCGGGACGGCAACGAGGTCGTCGCGCAGTGGGCGAGCGGACACGCCCTGCCCACCCTCCGGGCGATGCCACGTGTCTCCTCCCATCCCTGGATCGCGCTCGACGTCCTGGGCGGGACTGTGGCCGAGGGATTCAGCGGCGGGCCGTTGTGGGACAGGGAGCGACAGGCCGTCGTCGGGCTAGTCGTCGCCGCTCACGAAAGCCGCGCGCGAGGGGAGTACCCCGCACCGGCCGGGCAGTACGCCCCACCCGCCGCGATGTACGCGATCGGGCTCTCCTCCATCGAGTCCGAACTCCCCGGTCTTCCGCCTGTCGCTGCCCCCGCTGCAGGCCGCGGACGGCAGCAACTCCTCGGCGCTCTGGAGAAGTTGTTGCCGACCCGTAGGGAGGTCATGGCGTGCGAGGAGCGGCTCGCCGGGCGGCTCGGACGGCGGTCCTCCGGTCCGGCCGCGGACATCGAACGGCTGGCTGGCATGGCCATGGGCGTGCGCCGGGGCGTCCCCGAACTGCTCAACATCGTCTACGAACAGCTCGCCGAACTGCATGCCGGCTCCCCCGCGGGTGCGTTCGTCCGCCGCCATAATCCACCGGTCCAGCGTCCACCGCGTAATCCGCACCGTCCGGCCGTCCGGATCGGTATGTGCCACCGCCGCCAACTCCCGCACCAAGGCGCCGCACTGGCGGCGCGACAAGGTCGGATCTGCTGCCTCCCTGATCAGCATGTACCGAAACAGCCCGATCGCCTGGGCCCGCTCCAGACGCGTCTGGTCTTCCTGTCCTGCCACCCGCCCACCTGCCTCTCGATCACGGCGTCGACAGACGCACACGCAGAGGCTGACAGGAGTGACCGGCGTGGCGTCAGGGGCGGCTCGTGTTGATCGTTTCCGCAGGCCAGGCGGGGGCCAGCAGTATCCCGCCGGTAACCGCGCAGGCTGCCACCCAGGGCGACACCTTGCCGACGCCCGGCCACCTCGACGTCATCGACCACCAGGCCCCGACCACCGCGGCGACTGCGTCCGCCCCGTCCCAGGCGGTGCCGGGTCAACTCCGGCGTCCACCAGCAACACTGTGAAATACCGCCGCACCGCCTCGGCCCGGGCAGTGAACCGGCGCAGCCACCCCCGCACCGTCTCCACCGGCCGGCCGAGCTGTTCAGCGATCACCCGAACCCCGGCCCCGGACGCTTTCGCCGCCAGGGCCGCCCCGATCACCTCTGCCACGTCCGCCCGCCTGACCAGTGCGAACACCGGAAGGAGTACATGTGAGATGCCGCATCTGACACACCTGGTCCGTCGCGGACGCACCACCACCAGCCCGCCCGCCGCGTCTCGCAGTACACGCGAACGTGCCCAGCCCCACCGGCTCAGCAGCCCCTCACAGGACGGGCAGAGCAACTCGCCCGCAGCCAACCGCATTTCGACCCGCGCCGGGTCGGCCTCTACCGTGAGCACAGCGCCTCTGCGCGCTACACGGCCCTCCCGGCGCTCGGCCAAGAGATACCGGGAGGGCCCCGCGCGCTGGCACCGCTGCCCGGCGAGGGCCTGCCCGGCCTTCTGTTGCGCTCGTCGCACCGGCTGGACATGTCACCCCTCCAAGTGCTGACCCGCGCAGGAGCAGTCAAGCCGCCGGCCGCCTCCGTCCCCGGCCAGCTGCTGGTGACCCTGGGCAGCCGACTCAAGCTCTTCGCCCACAGCACCCGGCTCACGACGGACGAGGCAGCCGCCCTGACTCTCGAACCGCGCGGCGAACGCTTCCCACCGGTCACCGAATCCTGACGGAGTACGCCGACCAGCTCGCCAGCACCATCGACCAGCGGCAACCATAAACGCCTGATGCCGCCTCCAGCAGCACCCTCCACCGGGCAGCGTTCGTCGGGAGGCGGGTGCTGGCGGCCTGACGCAGCGCGACTGGTGACCGCGGAGGGTCACGCCAGAAATAGCGCCTGGGGCTCTACGCAGCAAGGCGCCACCAAAGCCCCTGAGCGTCCCCCTGTCGCACTTTCAAGGGGCCAAGGCAGGGGGGATTGGCTTGTATGGAGTAAGGGTCGCACAGTGGCGCGTGAAGGCGTTCTCGCCCCTCCAGTAAGGGGCATCTCCGGTATCCTGGACAGCGTCCCGGCAGTCAACGGTCCCGAGGCCGGAGAGCCTCCGGGGCCTTGTTTGGGCTGCCTGCCCTGTCTCCGCCAGCTGTCCGGCCGCTCCCGCACCGTGGTGCGGGAGCGCGGTCTGCCATGCCCGAAAGAGAGCATCTGTGACCACTTACGACACTCGCGCCGCCACCGGTACCCCCGGGTCCCAGCAGCCCGGCCATGTGGGGGCGGCGTCGTATGACGCCAACGCGATCACTGTTCTGGACGGCCTGGACGCCGTGCGCAAGCGGCCCGGGATGTACATCGGCTCCACGGGAGAGCGGGGGCTCCATCACCTGGTGCAGGAGCTCGTGGACAACTCCGTGGACGAGGCACTCGCGGGGGTGGCCGACCGGATCGACGTGACGATCCTGGCCGACGGTGGCGTGCGGGTGGTCGACAACGGCCGCGGCATCCCGGTGGGGATGCACCCGGTGGAGAAGCGGCCGGCCGTCGAGGTGGTGCTGACCGTGCTGCACGCGGGCGGGAAGTTCGGGGGCGGCGGGTATGCGGTCTCCGGCGGTCTGCACGGTGTGGGTCTGTCGGTGGTCAACGCGCTGTCGACCCGGCTGTCGGCGGAGATCCGGACCGACGGCTACCGGTGGACGCAGGACTACAGGGACGGTGCTCCCGCCGCCCCTCTGGCCCGCCACGAGGCCACCTCCCGGACGGGCACCTCACTGTCGTTCTGGGCAGACGGCGACATCTTCGAGACCACCGAATACTCCTTCGAGACGCTGGCCAGGCGTTTCCAGGAGATGGCCTTCCTCAACCGCGGGCTCACTCTGACCCTGACCGACGAACGGCCCTCCGCGCGCGCGACGGCCGCGGCCGACGAAGCCGACTCGGACCCGGCAGCGAAGACGGTCTCCTACCGCTACGACGGCGGCATCACCGACTTCGTGGCCTACCTCAATGCCCGCAAGGGCGAGCCGGTCCATCCCTCGGTCATCACCATCGCCGCCGAGGACACGGAACGGCTGCTGTCGGTCGAGGTCGCGCTGCAGTGGAATGGCCAGTACACCGACAGCGTGTACTCCTACGCCAACGCCATCCACACCCATGAGGGCGGCACCCATGAGGAGGGCTTCCGCACGGCCCTGACCACCGTGGTCAACCGCTACGCGCGGGAGAAGAAGCTGCTGCGGGAAAAGGACGCGAACCTCTCCGGCGAGGACATCCGCGAGGGCCTGACCGCGATCATCTCGGTCAAGCTCGGCGAGCCGCAGTTCGAGGGCCAGACCAAGACCAAACTCGGCAACACCGAGGCGCGCACCTTCGTGCAGAAGATCGTCCACGAGCATCTGACTGACTGGTTCGACCGTAACCCGAACGAGGTCGCGGACATCGTGCGCAAGGCCATCCAGGCGGCCACGGCCCGGGTTGCGGCCCGCAAGGCGCGCGACCTGACCCGCCGCAAGGGCCTGCTGGAAACGGCGGCGCTGCCGGGCAAGCTGTCCGACTGCCAGTCGAATGACCCGGCGATGTCGGAGATCTTCATCGTGGAAGGAGACTCCGCCGGCGGTTCGGCCAAATCTGGCCGCAACCCGCAGTACCAGGCGATCCTCCCGATCCGCGGCAAAATCCTCAACGTGGAGAAGGCCCGGATCGACAAAATCCTGCACAACCAGGAGATCCAGGCGATCATCTCCGCATTCGGCACGGGCGTGCACGAGGACTTCGACATCGCCAAACTCCGCTACCACAAGATCATCCTGATGGCGGACGCCGACGTCGACGGCCAGCACATCAACACCCTGCTGCTGACCTTCCTGTTCCGCTTCATGCGCCCACTGATCGAGAAGGGCCACGTCTACCTCTCCCGCCCCCCGCTGTACAAGATCAAGTGGAGCCGGGACCACGTCGAATACGCCTACTCCGACCGCGAACGCAACATGCTCCTGGAACGGGGCCGGCAGGACGGCCGCCGGATCAAGGACGACTCCATCCAGCGCTTCAAGGGCCTGGGCGAGATGAACGCCGAGGAACTGCGCGTCACCACCATGGACCCCGACCACCGGGCCCTGGGCCAGGTCACCCTCGATGACGCGGCCGTCGCCGACGACCTCTTCTCCGTCCTGATGGGCGAGGACGTCGAAGCCCGCCGCCACTTCATCCAGCGCAACGCCAAGGACGTCCGCTTCCTCGACATCTGACCCTGGGCACTGCTCCCGCCCCTCTCGGACGCCCGGCCCGAAGCCCCACCACTACCCTCTGCTGCCCGGGAGAGCACGGCGTGAGCACACTCCTCCGGCGCGATCCGCGCCCCCGTGCACCATCGTGACGAGGGCACGGCGTCCGCTTCCCGGAGGGCTCGCCTCACGCCGTGCCCAGGGGACGTCCGGCGCGGAACGATGTCGTGGTGAACGTCAGGGGGCTGACGGGGGTGTGCGCGGTGGGTGGGGGGTGAAACGGGAGGGGTACGGTCCCTTTCGCGTGTTTCGAATGCGATCCACACACGCGAGGGGGCTCCGCGGGTGCAACCGGCGGGCCGCCTGCGTCGTCTGTTACTGCGGGCGGCGAGCCGTTCGCCGCCCGCCCCGCGCCCCCCCTCCGGGCGTCCCTTCCCCCCTCCCCGTCCCTCCCGCGCCGCCACGCCTCCCGACGGCGACCCTGAAGCAGTCCGACAGGTAGACCATGCACATTCCCCCCCTCACCCAGGCGCAGGGCGCCGCTTCCCCCGCGGGGGTGGCGACGGCCCGGCGGCGTCGGCTCTTCACCGGCCGGGTCGCCGGACTGCGGTTACTGCGGGAGTCGCTGCTCGGTGAGCAGCCCGGCTGCCAGGTGCTGTGGCTGCACGGCATGGCGGGCGTCGGCAAGAGCACGCTCCTGCGCCGCTTCGTGGCCGAGGCGAAGGAGGAGGGCAGGACGGTCCGCGTGATCGACATGCGCAGCACCGCGCCGACACCGGAAGGTTTCCTCGGCGCGCTGGAGGCGCAGGGGGCACCGGCGGGGACGGAACTGCTCGTCATCGACTCCGGGGAGTTGCTGGGCCCGCTGGAGGCGTGGCTGCGGGACGTGTTCCTGCCCGGCCTGCCCGCCGACCGGCCGGTCCTCGTGGGCGCGCGGCGGCCCCCCTCGGCCGAGTGGCGCACCGATCCGCAGTGGTGGGACCTGCTGCACACCGCCGTGCTCGGCGCGATGAGTGACGCCGAGTCGGCCCGGCTGCTGCGCGACCGGGACGTCCCCGAGACGGCCGTACCGGCCCTGACACGGGCCGCACACGGGCTGCCGCTGGCCCTGGCGCTCTTCGCGGAGGCGCGCCAGCGCTCGGAGGCCGGGGGGGCTGGCCCTGGCACCGCGCTGGAGGACGCGCCGGAACTCGTGGGCGAACTGCTTCGGCTGCTGCTGCGCGAGAACCCCTCCCCCGCCAGGCGCGACGCCCTCGCGGTGCTCGCGCTGGCCCGGGTCACGACGGAGGAGCTGGTACGGCACACGCTGGGCGTGCCGGTGGCGGAGGCGCACGCCCTGGGCGACTGGCTGCGCGGGCTGTCGTTCGTGCGCAGCACCGCCGAGGGCCTGGTGCCGCACCCGCTCGTACGGAAGGCGCTCGTGGTGGACCTGCGCTGGCGCGGCCTGGAGAAGTACGAGCGCCTGCACCGCAGGCTGCACGCCCACCTGACGGAGCGACTGGCCCAGCGCACCGGGGGGCGCTGGGCGCTCGGGGCGGGGCTCGCGCACCTGGGGCGGGTCAACCGGGCGGTGCGGGAGGCGGTGGACTGGGAGGGGACGGACCGTCTGCACGTGCGCACGGGCCGCCCGGGGGACCTGGACGCGGTGCTGGCCGCGCTCGCGAAGGAGCACGGGCAGGTCGCCGCCGCGACGGCCCGCGCGTGGTGGGAGCGGCAGCCGTCCGCCTTCTCCCTCGCGGAGGACGGCGGCGGGCTCGTGGCCGTGCTCGTCGCCCCCTGGCTGGAGGCGGGCATGACGGGCCTGCCCGATGACCCGGTGGCGCGGGCCGCGCTGGCCCGTACCCGCGAGCGGGCCCCGCTGCGGCGCGGCGAGCGCCTGCTCCTCGCGCGGTGGAGCACGGGTCCCCCGGCGGCGGCGGCGTTCGCGCTGACGACGCTGTGGGCGACGGTGCCGAGGCTCGCGGTGAGCTGGACCTGCACGGTCCAGGACCGGCCCGGTCTCGCCGCGCTGCTCGGCCTCTACGGGCAGTTGCGCGAGGCCCCCGTACCGGGAGCGGAGGGCGAGGCGGTGCTCCCGTACGTACAGGACTGGCGGGGCACGGGTTTCGACGCGTGGGCGGCGGCGCTGTGCGAGCGGCTGCTGACGGACGACCCCTCGGCGCTGCCCGCCCCGGCGAGCGGCCCGCCGGGGGCGGAGCTGCCGTGGCCCGCGTTCGCGGAGGCCGTCAAGCACGCCTACCGCGACGCGCAGGACCTCCGGCAGCTCGCCGAGAACCCGCTCCTCGGCACCCGGCTGGTGGCGCCGGGCGGGGACGCGGCGGCGCTGCGCGACTTGCTCGCGCAGACGGTGGAGCAGTTGCGCGCGCACGCGGGGCAGCGACAGCTCGGCGAGGTCCTGGAGATCACGTATCTGAGCGGGCCGCGCAGCCAGCAGGCGGCGGCGAGCCGGGCGCGACTGTCCTTCAGCACCTACCGGCGGCGGCTCTCGGCGGCGCTGACGAAGGCGGCCGAACTGCTGCGGGACCGGGAGCTGTACGGGACGGCGGCGCGGTGAACGCGGGGTGGCCGTACCGGGCACCGCCCGGCCGCGCAGGGGGCGCGGTCCGTGAAAGACTCGCGCCGTGCGGATTCGCGCGAAAGGACGCGCGCCCCGCCCCCGGGGTGGGCGTGCCGCGCGGGCCCTGTCCAGTTCGTGCCCATCCCGTGCCCACCGCGTCCGGCGTGCCACCCGGGGCGGCGGGCGCGCTGGTTGACTGGCGCACGGACCGGACGGGGGCGGGGCGGCAGTGGCGGAAGCGACCGGCTGCCGACAGTTGGACCATCGTTGACTTGGGGACGAGCGTTGAGTGACACCGAGCAGGACGACGCGAAACGACGACAGCGGGCCCGGTTCGTCGAGGCGCTGACGAAGACCGCCCAGCAACCGGGCGAACGCTCCCGCGTGGGCACCAGGATCGCCGGGGCCACGGCCCTGCTCGCGCTCGCCGCGGGCGCCACCCTGGGCCTCGGCGCGTGGCGCAGCTACCAGTCCGACGAGGACGGCAAGCAGCAGCACCTGGCCGCGAAGGAGGCCGCCCAGCAGCGGCGGATCAGCCCCTCGGCCTCCTCCTCGCCGACCGGCGGCCGGGAGACCGGGAAGAAGGCGCCGGCGGAGCACCCCGTCGTCGCCGGAGCGGGGGCTGGCACCGTCACCTCCCCCTCCCCGGAGGCGGAGAAGAAGGAGGAGGAAGCGCCGAAGGAGAAGAAGCAGGGCACGCTCGCGGACGCGAGCCGTTCCCGCGTGCTGCTGAAGAACGCGCACAGCGGCATGTGTGCCGACGTCTCCGGCTACGGCAAGGGCGCCGTGAACCAGCCGATCATGCAGTACTACTGCGACGGCACCGACAAGGACAACCAGCTCTGGAGCATGTCGGTGCGCGGCGCGGGCCAGGGGCCCGGCGGCGCCGACCTCGTGCTGTTCGCCAACGTCAAGGACGGCCTGTGCCTGGACGTCCCGATGTTCGGGGCGCAGCCGCCCGCGACGAAGCTCATCGAGGCGCGCTGCGACGGCTCGACGCGGGACAACCAGCTGTGGTGGCTGGATCCGGTGGGGGACGGCACGGTGCGCGTGCGCAACTACGCGAGCAACCACCTGTGCATGGAGGTCAGGGACGACTCCATGGCCCGCGCCACGCAGCTCCAGCTCGACGACTGCGGTACGGACGCCGACAGCCGCTGGACCGTGGTCGGCTGACCCGGCAGCACCGGTCCGGGGCAACGACCCGGGCAGTCGCGAAGGCCCCAGCGGGGATCTCCCGCCGGGGCCTTCGCGTACGACGCGCCGGGTGCCGACCGCGCGGCGGCGCACCGGCCCCGGGGGTCACCCCGGGGCCGCCCCCGGCTCACCGCCCGCGCGGTCCCAGGGTGAGCGTGTCGAGCGGGAAGCCGGAGCCTCCGGTCCGCTCGGCACAGCGGTCGGCGCTGAGCCGCCCGGCCGGGCCCGGCATGTTCGCCCAGGCGTCGCGTGCCTGCTGGGCGTGGGCCTGCTGGTCCCCGCGCAGGGCCTCCAAGCGCTCCTCCACCCGCGCGCGTTCGCCGTCCAGGGTCTCGTACCGCGCGACGGCGTCCCGGCGCCTGCCCCGGGCCCTGTCGCGTTCCTGCCGGTTGTCGTCCATGACGCGCTTGGCGTTCGCGATGGCGCGGTCCAGGCCGCCGACCTCAGTGGTGAGCCGGTCCACCTCGCGCCGCGCGGTCCGCTCCCCCTCCTCCCTGGCGCCGAGCGCGCGCACCGCGTCGCGCTGCCTGCCCTCGGCGCGTGGGAGGGCGTGCGCGGCCGACTCCGGGGCGGGCGTGCCGTCGGGTGCGGGGGCGACGGCCCGCGCCGCCGCGCGCACGTCCTCGTCGGCGGCCGCGAGGTCGCGCTCCGCGGCGGTCACCTCGGCCTGCCGCTCCGTGAGGTCGCGCCCGGCCTGCCCCAGTTCCTCCCGTCGCGTGTTCCGCTCGGTGACGAGGGCGGTGTGCGTGTCGTGGGCGGCCGTGTACAGCGCCTCCGCCTCCTCCATCCGGGACTGCCGCTGCCGACGGTTCCCGTCCGCCTCCGCGACCTGCTGGCGCAGGTCCGGCAGGCGTGCGTCCAGCGGCTGCTGGGCCGCCACGGCCGCGGCCTCCCGGTCCACCGCCCGGGTGTACGCGTCGACGGCCCGGCGCAGTTGCTCCCAGCCGCCGCTCGTGGCCGGGGTGACGTCCGCGAGGGAACCGTCGGCTTCGATGGGCCAGAACCGCAGCCCCGTGGTGCCGCGTAGGGCCAGCTCCACGCGGCGGTGGGAGATCGCGGCGACGCGGGTCCCCACGTAGAGCGCGTGCGCGAGCGCGGAGGCGTCCGGGTCGGCGCCGAGGTCGAGCCAGAACTGCACGGCCTCCTGCTCGGGGTCGATCCCGGAGGCGAGCAGGGCGGGCAGCTCGGTGACCGGCTCGGTGCGCCAGGCGCCGGGGTCCGCCGGGGTCCGGGCGGGCGCGGGGGCCGTCCCCTCGTCCGGCGCGGCGCGCCGCGCCCGGTCCTCGGCGGCCCGGCGTTCGCGGATCACCGAGGGCAGGTCGTAGGCCCAGGGCACGGACGGCGTGGTGACGACGCCGTAGCCGAGCAGGTCGCGCTCCCCGGCCCGCACGGTGGCGCTGCCGGTCACCCACCGGACCCCCTCGGGCCCGGTCACGGTGACGACGACGTCGGCGTGCGCCAGGTACGTGTACGTGTCGCCCGCCGAGGTCGTGCCGTTCTTGACCCGGTTCTGGCTCCCGGTGGTCACCGAACTGTCGCTGCCCCGGGTGGCGGGCTGCGCGGAGAGCAACGGCTGACCGGTACCGGCCACATGGTCGTTGCGCGGCGTGGCGCTCAGTGCGAAGCGCTGCCCCAGCTCCAGGCCCCGGCTGTTGGTGGCGGTGCTCACGGCGACGCGCGTACGGGTCCTGGCGCCGTCCGCCGCGATGTCCGCCGCCCCCGGTGCGAAGGGGCGCGGGTCGTGCACGGTCACCTGGAGGGTGACGGGCGATTCGGTGCCGCTGATCACGGGCCAGCCGCCGGGCATCCGGGGGTGGAGACCGGCCGCCGTGGCCGGTCCGGTCAGCGCCGCCGGGCGCCCGGACTGCGCGAGTTCGGTCAGGCGCGCGTTGCCCGCGTCGGGGTGGGCGTCGGCCGTCAGACCCCAGTGGCCCTCGATGCCCGGCGAGACCGCCCGGATCGCCTCGGCCAGCTCCGGGAAGGCGTTGAAGTGGCTCAGCGGCGTGGTGCTCGTGGGCACGAACCGGGGGTACGCGCTCAGGGTGCGCGCCCCGGCCGGGGTGGTCTCCTCCTCGGCGGGGGTCAGCAGCGGGTCGCTCTCCGTGACCCGCGCGGGCAGCGGGGTCCACTCGCGGACGCCGTCCGCCGTGTGCCCCGTGTCGGTCCGGGCGACGCTGTCGGAGCCCGCGAAGCGCAGCGCCACGTCGGCCGGGACGACCACCTCCTGCGCGGGTGCCCCGTGGAAGAAGCCGCTCAGGAACGCCGGGAGCCAGTAGCGCTCTCCCCGGTCCGCCATCGACGCGAGCCCCCGGCCCAGGAGGCCGCCGACCAGGTCGAAGAGCGATTCGGGGATGAGGCTGGTGCGCACCGAGACGGTGAAGCGGTAGCCGACGCGGTCGAAGTCCGCGACGTTGTCGGAGCGCTGCCAGAAGCGGTCGTCGGCGGTGCGGTCGGAGCGCCGGGTGAGGGCGCGCTCCTGGACGGCCGAGGGCAGCAGGGACCAGCGGTCCGTGTAGCGGGACGTGCCCGGACGCGGGTCGCGCAGCCCGAGGTCGAGGAGCCCCGTGACGGTACGGGAGACGGTGTCGCTCTCCATCCTGTTGTCCGGGGCGTGCGTGTTCTGCTGCTCCACGCCCGTCTTCTCCCCGGCGGGGCGGCCCTGGATCTCGCGCAGGCCCGGAGTTTGCGCCTCGGGCTCGGCGCGCAGCATCACCTCGACGAGGTGGGCGTCGGCGCGGGCCCCGTACCGGAACCACAGGCTGACCGAACCGCGTGTCGGCAGCGTCCGCAGACGCGTCGGCGAGGTTTGGTCGGCGACGAGGGCGGCGACGCCGGGGAGGTGGGCGATGTTCCCGGGCCGGGTGACGCCGGATGCCACGCGCTCCACGAGCCGGGTGACCTCGTGCCACATGCGGTTGCGGCGCGGGCGGCGGGTGACCGGGTCGTCGAGCTGGGTGACCGAGAGGACGGCGCCGAATCCCGGCTCGCGCGTGCGGACGAAGTCGTCCGGGAGCGACACCGTGTACTGCGGTGCCGTCGGCACGACGAGCCCTTCGATCCCGCTGAACCACCGCGCCTCGCGTATGAGCTGCCCCGGGTAGAGCCGGAACTGGACGGCGCGCGGCACGTCGATGGCGAGCGTGATGTCGTTCCCGCTGCCGAGTCCCACCGCGTTGCCGACGACGTTGGCCGTGCCGTGCCGGATGGTGAGCAGCAGGGTGAGGTCGGCCGTGATGGGGTGCTGGGCCGCGCCCTCGGTGCCGCCGCGCACGGTGGCGCTGCTGGAGGACGTGTCCTCGACGTGCTCGCCGTGGTGCGTACGGGAGCCCGTACCGCCGATGTTGCCCCGGACGATGCGGGCGACCGTGCCCTCGGGCGTGGGGCGGGGCGCGCCCCGCAGGCCGGTCACCCCGAAGGCGCGGGTGGTGGAACTGCTCGTCGTACGTCGCTCGGCGGCGATGTCCGTGGCGTTCACGTCGTTCTGGCCGTGGGTGGCGAACTCCTCGTCGAGCGTGGGGTGGTGGAGGTATCCCTCCACGTCCACGGCGAGGTGCTGGTCGGCGCCGAGTCCCGGCAGGACGATCCCCTCGACGGTGTAGACGCCGTTGAGGATCTGGTGCGCGCGGCCGAGGAGGCTGGAGACCCGCGTCTGCTGGTAGGCCGCCTCGTTCGCGAAGGTGCCCCTGTCCCGCAGGTCCTGGCCCACCAGGCGCTCGCTCACCGGGCGCACGCCCGGCAGGGCGGCGGCCTGCCGGGCCCACTCGGACAGCTGGCCGAAGGTGCCGCGTTCCGGCCGGCCGGGGTAGTCGCCGGAGGCGAAGAGGCGCAGAGCGGCCTGGATCGCCTCCGTGGCCCGGAAGAGGTCCACGTTGGATTCGTCGAGGAGCTTGGTGACGCCGGGCAGCGGGTTCCCCTCCTCGTCCACGAGCCCGAGAAGCGTGCGGTCGTTGTTTGCTCCGGTCCCGGTGCGCGGTGCGCGGATCGTGTAGCCCGGGGCCTCGGGGACCTCGGCGGGCGCCACGTCCGCCGGGCGGGGCAGGGTGCGGTGGTGCGCGACGGCGAGCCGGACGACGACGGGCGCCGTGGCAGGCTGCGCCTCCCCCTGCGGAGGCACGATCCCGCTTTCGGGATCGGCGTCCTCCGTACGGGGCTCGGCGTCGGTAAGGGGCTCGGCGTCCGTACGGGGCTCCGCGTCCGTACCGGGCTCGGTGTCCGTACGCGGTGCGGTCTCCGTACGCGGCGCGGTCTCCGTACGCGGTGCGGTCTCCGTTTCCGGGGCGAGGTCCCTGAGCGGGACGGTCTCGGTGCCGGGCGGGACGTCCCTGAGGCCCGGGACCTCGGTGTCGGTGTCCGTACCGGCGGCGGTCACCGGCCGGGGGGCGGTGTCCGTCGCGGGGCGCGGTGGCGCCGGGGGCTCGGCGAAGCGGGCCACCGGCACCTGCGAGGTGCCCTGGTAGAGGTCGAGCGCGAGCCGGGCGGGTACGGCGAAGATCTCCGTCCCCCTGCTCTTGCTCGTGTTGGCCTGCTCGCTCGCGACGGCGGAGCCCGCGGTGGCGGAGCGCGCCCACGTGCGGGCGTAGGTGCCGTCGACGAGGTAGTCCACCGACCAGTTTCCGGCGGGCTGGCGCGGGCCTCCGCCGATGCTGAGGTTGAGACCGAGCGCGGTGGACCGTTCGCGAGTGCCGCGCGCCTCGTGGGAGCCGGTGGCGACGGTCTCGACGTCCGGCAGCCGCAGCTCGTGCGTCGCGGCGGGCGGTCCGGTCTCCCCGGCGCGCGGGGTGCGGTCCCGGGTGATGGTCATGCGCAGTTCGACGCGCGTGCTGCCGCCCGTCAGACCGGGCAGGTCCAACCAGACGGGCCTGCCGCCCTCGACGCCGTCCGGGAGCGCGGTCGCCCGGCCGATGCCGGAGCGCAGCTGCTCGAACCGTTGGAGGTTCACCAACTGGGCGCGGGCGCGCCGCCGCTGGATACGGCCCTCCCAGGGCTGGTGCTCCAGCGGCGGCAGGTAGTGGAGGGCGCGCAGCCGCGCCTCGGCCCGGTCGAAGACCTCGTCGGCCCCTTCCAGCGAGAGGGGGACGGCGGTGTACCCGATGGCGGAGAGGCTGTCGAGGTGGGGCGGCAGCCCACGCCGCTCCTCCTCCGTGGGCGCCGCCCCCGCGACGGTGTCGTGGGGCAGCAGCCGCAGCTGGACGCTCTCCTCGCCGCGCGCGATCCGGACCGGGCCCTGCGTCCCGCCGCCCGCCCGGACGAACGTCACCTCGTACGTGAGCTCCGCGGGCGTCAGCAGCTGACCGCTGGAGGTGGTGAGGCCGTGCATCATGCCCGACTTGGCACCGGTGTTGAGCGCGTCTCCCGACTGCCAGGAGGGCGCGCTCCTGAACTGGAACCTTCCACCCCAGTGGTCGGCGGCACCGGGGTGGCCCTGCTCCGTCCGGGAGGTGAACATCGGGGCGAAGGCGACGCCGATGCCCGCGCCGCTGACGACACGGGCCGAGCGGTCGGTGCCGGAGCTGTGCGTGAAGCGGACCTCCAGCGCCTTGTCCCCGTCGGCCGTCCGGTGGTACGGCGTGCCGGGCGTGACGACGGCGCGGACGAGGACGAAGCCGATGACGGTGCCGTCGGCGTCAGTGAGTAGCGGGGACATGACCCCCCGGTCGCGCTGGAGGTGCAGCGAGCCGCGTGTCAGCTGCTCGTCCAGGAAGTCCTCCAGAGCCGCCCGGGACTCCGCACCGAGGTCGCGCTGCGCGGGAAGGTCCTCATGGTCGAGCACCTGTCGTGTCAGGGGGCCCGCGTCGAGGATGTCCTCGACCCCCCACAGGGGGAAGGTGTCGAGCCCGGCGGCGCGCGGCAGTTCGGCGGCGTCCCCTTCCGCGCCGACCCGGTTCCCGGGGAACCAGACGTGCAGCGGGCCGTGGACCTGTTCGGTGTCCCAGCCGTCGGCGGCGGCCGGTTCGGCGTCCACGCGGACCTGCCAGGCCCCGTCGAACCGTACCGAACGGGCGTCGTCGCCCGCGCGCTGGAGGATCTTGACCGAAAGGCTCTCGCTGACGCCGATGTTGAGCGAGCGCTGCCGGAGCGTCAGGCTGGGCGCCACCGTGACGGAGACCCAGCGCAGCGGTCCCGCGGCGATCTCGGGGAGCGCAAGGTAGGGCAGGGACACGGTGCGCGCGGTACCGGAGTTCTGCGCCGACGTGAGGGCCTGGACGCCCTCGCTCTGCCGCTCAAGGCGCCGCGTACGGGGCAGGGACCGGCTGACGCCGGTACGCGCGTCGGGGCCGGGCCCGGTCAGCCGCAGGCGCACGTCCACCGTGCGTTCCACGTCACCGACGGGCACCGTGACGCGGTGGCCCCGGGGGCCGCGGACCGCCGGGAGGTTCCCGGCGATCTCGGTGGAGTCGAGCGCGCGGTCGAGATGGGCGCGCACCGCCTCCTCGTGCGGGCTTCCCGCCTCGACACCGAGCGCGGCCATGACCTGCTCGCGCAGGCCGTGCAGGACCTCGTCGGAGGGCACCTCGTAGGCCACGAAGCCGACCGAGCCGTCGTGCCGCGCACCGTAGGTCTGGATGTACGGCGAGAAGTCGGGCACCGTCTCCGTTGCGACGGGTGGCGCGACCGTCGTGGTCTCGTCCTCGACCGGCGGCACCACCGTCCTGGTCTCGTCCTCGACCACCGTCTCCGTCGTGGTGCCGGTCTCCACGGGCGGGACCGCTTCGGTACGGGGCTCGGGCAGCGTCGTGCGGGCGGGCGGCGGGGTGGGGACGGTCTCGGCCGGGCGCGGGTCCTCGCGGACCGGGCGGGTCTCGACGCCGAAGAAGACCTCGGGCGCCGTACGGCCGGGCGGGGGCGCCGCCGCCGTACGCACGGGGGGCGTGGCGGCGACTGTGCGCGCGGGCTCCCGGGCGGCGGCGTCGGCGGGCTCCGTCGCGAGCCAGGGCGAGGTGTGCGGAGGGGGGTTCTCCTGGTGGAGCAGCACCGCCGCGCGGCCCTCGCGCGGACCGGCGGTCCATGTCCTGCCGTCCGGCAGCAGCACGGTGAGGCGCAGGTTCAGTACGGGGGCGGCGACCGCGAGGGTCAGCCACTCGGACGCGCCGGGTCCCTGGCCGGTCCGCACGCCCTGGACGAGGGCGTCCGGCTCCCCGGCCGGGAGGAGCGGAGTGCCGGGCCGGGGGCCCTCCGCGGGCAGCCCGAGCGTGCGTTCCGCCGGGGGCGCGGCGAACTCGGTGGCGAGCGCGCTCGCGAACCCTTCGCGCAACTCACCGGGTGTGGCGGGTCGTTCGCCCCGCGAGAGCCGGCCGGCCTCGACGGGGGCGACGGCGGTCAGCACGTCCGCGAGCGTGTCGCCGCCCGGCAGGATGTGCACCGGCGCCAGCCCGTGCTCCTCCAGGTAGGCGTCCGGGGAAACGGGGACCTCCGCCACGGGAGCGGGCACCGGAGCGGGCACCTCCTCCACCGGAGCCGGAGCGCGGTGCTCGTCCAGGGGGGCGGGGGCGGGGGTCTCCGTCTCCTGCTTCTGCTTCTGCTCCTGCTCCTGCTCCTGCTCCTGCTCCTGCTCCTGCTCCTGCTCCTGCTCCTGCTCCTGTCCGGGCAGTGTGCCCCGCCGCTCGTGGTCGTCGAACGCCCGCGCCATCTCCTCGTACCTGCTGACGAGCTCGGCGACGCGGGAGCGGCCGGGCGCCGCCTCCCGTCCCGGGGCCGGGGCCGTGGGGGTGGGCGTGGGCGGAGCGAGCAGGACGCGGGAGGAGGGGCCGGGGGCCGCGCGGCCCGGGGCCGGGGGCGCCTGGCGCACCGCGTCGCTTTCGCGCGGTGCGGGGAGCCGCAGCGTGCCGTTGCCCGCCGCGCTGAGCATTCCGTGCAGCGTCCCGGCGGTCACCGGGCCCGCCGCGTGGCCCGACTGCTGGGCGTGGGCCTGCGTAAGGTCCTCCAGGACCCGCCACGTGAGCGGCTCGGCCCCCTCCGCGCCGCCCTGCCACAGGCGTTGCTGCTCCAGCGCGCCGAAGTCCGAGACGAGGGCGAGAAATTCTTCCTGGCGATCGGGGCGCGTGTCGATGTCGAAGCCGAAGGTCAGGCGCAGAGCGCGCACCCAGCGCAGGACCCGGGTCGTGCGCCGCGCCACGTCCCCGGGCAGCCCGGCGTGGTCGGCGAGCGCGATGAGGCGGTCCACGAGGGGTTCCGGCAGGAACTGGTGCCACTCGTACCGGGGCCGGTCGGGGTCGTCGGTCTTGATGAGCCCCGGGGGTTGCTGCTCGTCGCCCTCGTCGAGCGCGACCAGCGCGTCGGAGGCCACTACGTGGCGCCGGGTCTGGTTGGAGACCTCCTGCGCCGCCGCCGGGCGGACGAGCGGGTCCGAGCCGGGCCGCACCATGGCGATCTCGCACCACAGGAGCCACAGCGGCACATCCGGGCGCAGCCGCTGCACGCTGGGGCGGCGGCGGAGCTCGCGGCCCAGTTCCGTGGGCGCGACCTGGTGGTTGCGCCCGGTGCTGTGCATCGGCAGGACGACCCGGCCGCCCTCGCCGTGCCCGAGTGTGACGTACGCGTCCGCGAGTCCGCGCGGCAGCAGCATCAACGGGCCCCGCCGGGCGGTGGAGAGGCCGGGAATCGCCTCGCTCTCGTTGTAGTAGTGCATCATCTCGGAGACCATCCGCAGCGCCTCCTCTCGGCGGGCGATGTCGGCCTCGTCGAGATAGGCGCGGCCGGTGAGCTCCTGGCCGTCCGAGGTCACGATGGGGTACGAGCGCACGTCCGAGTCGGGGTACGTGGAGCCGTCGCTCGCCGTCACCCGTCCCTCGGGCCCGGCCGGTACGAGGCCCGGGTCGCTCGGGAACCACGAACCGACCGGTACGGGCTGCTCGTCCGGCTCGGGCGGCGGGAAGGCGAAGGCGCGGGCCCCGTCGGGCACCGGCTGGAGCCGGAAGGGGCGGGTGACGCCCCAGGCGCGGGTGGCCGTGCCGTCCGCGATCAGCCGGGACAGACTCTCCGACGTGCCGCCCTGACGGGGCCCGACACCCACGGCGACGGGCGCCCCGGGGGAACGGTCGGGGTCCTCGGCGACGAGCGCGGCGAACTCCTCCTCGTCGAGCGGGACCGTCCCGCCCCCGTTGACGGCCACCAGGACGCGGCCCGTGTCCTCCTCGCGCTCGGCGACGACGACGTGCGGGTGCTCCTCGGACCAAGGCGCGGGGGCGGAGCGCAGGTTGCCGTCCGCGCCGGGGCTCAGGACCTGGCCGGCGTCGAGCGTCAGCCCGGCGTGGCCGGTGAGGTTGCGGCCGAGGAAGTTGCCGGAGGCGTCGGTGAGGACCGAGGCGGGGCCCAGCGCGCCCATCCGCCGCACGCGGTAGGCGACGAGCCCGGGGAGCCCGCCCGCCCAACCGGCCCGGGCGGCGCTGGAGATCGTCTGGAACAGCTCCATGCGCCGCTGCGGGGTGATGTCCTCGGCCGGGTCCGTCCGCAGGACGTGACGGGTCACGGTGTCCAGGTCGAACGGGACGCCGCTGAAGCGCGGGGTGGCCCCGTACGCCCCGACGAGCGTGTGCAGGGCGCCGTACAGCCCGGAAAACTGCCCGGTCTGCTCGATGCCGGGACCGAAGGCACGTCGCAGCACACCCACGAGCCGGGGGTCGAAGGCGGGGCGCGTCGCGGTGCCCTCCCCGGCGGGCGGGGCGAGCCGCTGCCCGGGGGTGCCGGGCGCGGTCCGCCGCCCGGGGGTGTTCTGCCCGGCGTCTCCCGGCACCCCGTCCCGGCGTACGTCCGCCGCGCCGTCCTCGCGCGACGCGGCGGCGGGCTGCTCGGCGAGGGGCGTGGAGGAGGTGTCCGCGGTGCCTTCCACGCGGCCCCAGAAGGCCCGGAAGTTGTTGAGCACGACGGGGTTGTCGAGCCCGTCGCGCGCGGCCGGGCGCCCCGGCCCGTAGACCCGCTGGAGCAGCGGCAGCAGCGCCGGGTCGTGCTGCTCCACCCAGTCCGCGCCGTTGTTGCGCCGGGAGCCGGACAGCTCGTCCACCCCGGCGTTCGCGGCGTGGTAGGCCGTCGTGAGCTGCGCGAAGTACTCGTGGGCGTCGGAGGAGGAGTAGTTGGGGAAGCGGCCGTCGGGCCAGTGCACGGTCTCGCCGGCCGCCTCGGCGGCCCGCTTCGCCTCGTAGACGTCCTTGATCCACTGTTGGTCCGCCGGGTCGAGCACGGACTCGACGGCGTGCGCCCACTCGTGGCGGGCGCTGGAGTAGCCGTCCGCGTAGGTGCCCGCACCGTGGACGGCGGCGGGCTCGCCGAGCAGGTTCTCCTCCGGCACGCCCGCGTAGCCCCTGGCGAAGCCGCCGCGCGCGGTGCCGAGGGAACGGCCGGGGGCGCCCTGAAGGCCATGGAAGGCCTCAAGGCCGGTGAACGGGACGTCACGGGGCACCACGAGGAGCTGCCGGCCCCCGGTGAGGAGCGCCTCGGCGACGTCGGGGTCGGCGGTCATCTCCCCGACGAGGCGCTCGGCCTCGGCCCGCGAGTCGGCGGGCTCGTGGACGCCCTCGGGCACGACGACGAGCCACTCGGCCGCCAGCTCCCGGAACTCCTCGCCGGTCAGCGCCTCGCGCATCTCCCGTGCGAGACCGGGGTCGGCGACGAGCGCGGCGCGCTCGCCCGGCGAGAGCGCGGCGACCCGCGCGGAGCGTTCCGCGGCGGGGAGGCGGGGCAGCTCCGCCGCGAGCGTGGCGAGCGCGGGCGGCAGCCCGGCGCCCGGCGCGGGCACGGCGGGCCGGGGCCGGGCGGGCGCGTGGCGCGGCGCGGTGACCGGGGCGGTACCGGCGGGCGTGGCGGCGGCCGGGGCGGGCCGGTCGAGGACCGGGGCGGGCGGCGCGGGGCGGACGGCGGGGCCGACGGGGGGCAGGCCACGCCGGACGCGCGCCTCGTTGTACGTGGTCAGGGAGACCTCGGCGAGCGCGTCGGACTGGGTGAGGACATCGACGTCCCGCGAATCGACCGGCGCGTAGGACCGCACCTCGACGCGGACCACTGACGGCACGATGCGCGGCCGTCCGTCCTCGTCCGGGTTGCTGTCCAGCGCGTCGAAGTTGGAACGGACGACGAGTGCCTCGTACTGGTCCACGACGCGGTCGGGGCGCTCAAGGAGCAGGTTGTCGAGGTACTCCCCGACCGTGGCGCTCTGTCCCCTGCCGACGTCCCGCAGCCGCTGCTCCAGCGGGTTGCCGTCGAAGGGGACGGCCGCGACGAAGTCCTGCGCGAGGACGTCCGCCTGGTCCTCCAGGAAGGCGCGGGGCACGGGGCCGAGCCCGGCGCGGACGGCGGCGAGGGAGTCGCGCGAGGTGGCGGCCGTCCAGTCCTTCGGGTAGTCCGCGCCAGGGGCGCGGCCCCGCAGCGCCGCTACGACCTGGGCGAAGCCGAGGGTGAGCACGCCGACGAGGTCCGGCGCGTCGAAGGCGGTGACCTGCGCGCGCTGTGCGGGGTGCGCGTCGATCCAGCGCGCGAATCGCTCGCCGCCCCTCTCCCCGTACGCGATCGCCCGGTCGCTGTCCGCGTGCGCGGCACCGAGCGTCTCACCGGCGGCGGGGCGCATCCGGCCCCGCACATGGCGGAGGAGGGGCACGAAGCCGGAGAGCGGGACGGCCACCGTGTGGTGCACGAGGATCTGCGCGGACGGGGACGGGTTCTCCTGGAGCCACAGCTCCGCCGCGTCGTCGTCGACGACGTACCCGTGGGACGCGGGGAAGACGCCCGGGAAGCGCGTGCTGCCGGCGGCGTGCGTGATGCGGTGGAGCGAGTCGAGGAAGGCGTTGGCCACCGCCTCGGGCTCGGCCCGCCCGTCGGGCGCGCCGTGGACCAGGGAGCGGGTGGGGGCCGAGACGATCTCCAGGACCGGCTGGCCGCCCGCACTGTCGAGGGTGACGTCGAGCAGGCCGGGGACATTCACGATCTGGTCGTACGTCTGGTGGCTTTCCCCCCGGGGCAGTCGCACCCGCATGAGGTGGACCTCCACCTCGAACCCCCGGGCGGGGCCGTAGCCCTCGGCCTCCTGCTGGTGCGGCGGTACCGGCACCAGCGGCCGGGGGCTCCGCCGGCCCATGTCCCGAAGCGAGCGCCGGGTCGCGGGGGCAGCGGCGGTCAGCGCCGTGCCCCGGTCCACGACCGCCTGGCCGAGGCGCGCGATCGCCTCGTCGCGCGCGCTCCTGCCGCTCTTGGAGTCCTTCCACGCCGTGATCGCCTGGAGCACCCGCGTGCGGTGCGTGGCCTCCTGCTCGCCGCCCCAGCCGTTGACGAGGGCCCGTACGGCCAGGTCCACCGCCTGGAGCGGTTCGGAGCGGCGGGAGCTGCCGGACTGCCGCACCCAGTCGGTGATGATCTCGGGCGGCGTCTGCCCGGCGGCCACCGCCGGTCGCGCGTTGATCACCGGGCCGAACGGGCCGGCGTCACCCAAGGACGCCTGCCCGGGAGCGAGCGGCGCGAACCGCACCTCCTCCGAAGCCGGCGGCACGGAACGCGTCCCACGGGACGACTGTGCGGGGGTGTCGGGGGCGGGGGTGGTCGTGGTGGGGGGCTGCTCCACCGGGTCGGGGGTCTTCTCCACCGGGGCAGGGATCTGCCCGGAATCGCCGGGAATCGGCTTCAGGGCGCCCGGAACGGGCCTTCCTGTCCCGGGCGTCGGCTCCACGAGCTCGCCCACCGGCTTGCCCACCTCAGACGTCGGCTCCACGCCACCCGGAACCGGCCTGCCCGTCACAAGAGTCGACTCCACCACATCGCCCACCGGCTTGCCCACCTCAGACGTCGGCTCCACGCCACCCGGAACCGGCCTGCCCGTCACAAGAGTCGGCTCCACCACATCGCCCACCGGCTTGCCCACCTCAGACGTCGGCTCCACGCCACCCGGAACCGGCCTGCCCGTCACAGGAGTCGGCTCCACCGTGTCCGGGGTGGTCTTGCCCTCCTCGGGGGCCGGTTTCGGGGACACGTGTCCCCCGGTGCCCGGTTCGTCGCGTACGGGGCCGCTGTTCGTGGCGTGGTCCGACGGCGCGGCCCGCTTGGCCGCCTGGATCTCCTGAACGCGCTCCTGGAACTTCCCGTGGAACGCGCCACGGTCGCCACCCGGACTCCAGGCGGCTTCCGCCCGCTTGCCCCAATCGGCGGCCTCCTCCGGGGACATCCCGGAATCCCGGCCGATGTCCCGTACGCCCTGCCCCCACTGCTCCGGGGTCCGTTGTGCCACGCGCTGGTCGATCTCACGGTCCAGGAGACGGCTCGCCACCCCGTCCTCGACGTGGCTCCATCCGTTCTCGTCCCCGTGCATACGCGCCTCGCCCCACTGCTGAGGCGTCACCCGCGCGACCCGCTCGCGCTGGAGGTCCCCGGACCCGGCGTACGGCCTGCCGTCGCCGGTCAGCTCGTGGACCCCGTGCCGGTCCCAGTGCGGCACGCCCTGGCCACGGCCGAGGAGCCCCTGATCCTGCAACAGCCCCTCGTAGATCTGGTGCCCGGCAGGGGCAGGGGCAGGGGAGTCCTCCGCCACGGCCGGTTCCGGCTTCGTGTCCTCGGTCCGGCCGCCGGGCGCGTCACGGTCCGGGGCGGGAGGCGTGGTCGTGACGGGCGCGTCGGTGCTCTCGTGCTCACCGCGCGGTACGCCGCCCGGTTCCTCCGTACGCGCGGGCGCGAACTCCGTACCGGCGTCCTTCTCCCCCGTGACCTCGGGGTTCTGCGCGTTCTCGCCCTTGCCCTCGCCCTGCTGCTTCGCCGCCTGGATCTCCTCAAGCCGCTTCTCGAACTTCCCGTGGAACGCGCCACGGTCGCCGCCCGGGGCCCACGCGTCCTCCGCGCGCCTGCCCCAGTCGGCCGCCTCGTCCGGGGACATGCCGCGATCCAGGGCGTGGTCCCGTACGCCCTTCCCCATCTGCTCCGGGGTGCGCTGTGCCGCGCCCTGCTCGATCTCACGGTCCAGGAGCCGACTCGCCACGCCGTCCTCGACGCGGCTCCACGACGTCTCGTCCGTGTGCATACGCGCCTCGCGGTACGAGTCGCCCCAGAAGGCCGCCTCACGCGGACTGAGGCCCTGTCCCCGCGCGTACCGCTCCATGGCCTTGCCCCACTGCTGGGGCGTCACCTCGTCGACCCGGTCCCGCTGGTGCTGCGCCGTCCCGGCCAGGGGATTGGCCCCGCCGGTCCGCCCGTGCACCTCGTGCCGGTCCCAGCGCGGCACTCCCTGGCCACGGCCGAGGAGCCCCTGATCCTGCAACAGCCCCTCGTAGACCTCGTGTCCGGCCGGAGCCTGCGACGTCTCCGGCTCCTTCACCGGCTGGGGAACGGGGGTCGGGGCGTCCTTCTCCGCCACCGGAGCGGGCGTGTCCTCGCCCGCCGCCGGAGCCGGCCTCGTGTTCTCGGTCCGGTCGGCGGGCGCGTCGCGCTCGGGGGCCGGAGGCGTGGTCGTGGCGGGCGCGCCGGTGGTCTCGCGCGTACCGTCCGGTGCCGGTGCGTTCTCGCCCGTGCCCCCGCCCTGCTGCTTCGCCGCCTGGATCTCCTCAAGCCGCTGCTGGAACTTCCCGTGGAACGCGCCACGGTCGCCACCCGGACTCCAGGCGGCCTCCGCCCGCTTGCCCCAGTCGGCGGCCTCCTCCGGGGACATCCCGGAATCCCGGCCGATGTCCCGTACGCCCTGCCCCCACTGCTCCGGGGTCCGTTGTGCCACGCGCTGGTCGATCTCACGGTCCAGGAGACGGCTCGCCACCCCGTCCTCGACGTGGCTCCATCCGTTCTCGTCCCCGTGCATACGCGCCTCGCGGTACGCCTGGCCCCACTGGGCCGCCTCGCGCGGGCTCAGGCCCTGGCCCCAGGCGTACCGCTCCATCGCCTCGCCCCACTCGTCCGGCGTCACCTGCGCGACGCGGTCGCGCTGCGGGCTCGTGGTCTCGGAGCGGAGGTTCCCCTCGGGGGAGAACTCGTGGACCCCGTGGCGGTTCCAGCGGGGCACGCCCTGCCCCTCGCCGAGAAGGCCCTGCCCCTGCAACAGCCCCTCGTAGACCTGGTGTCCGGACGGGGCCTGCGGCGTCTCCGTCCCCTTCCCGGGCTGGGGAGCGCGCGCCGGGGCGTCCTCCGCCACGGCCGGTGCGGCCCTGCCGCCCTCGGTACGGTCACCGCCCGCCTCGCGCTCCGGGACGGGAGGCGCGGCGGCGGTGTCGCCGTCCTTCCTCACCGGGACCGGGGCGGTGTCGTCGCCATCCTTCGTACCCGGGACCGGAGCGGTGTCGTCGCCATCCTTCGTACCCGGGACCGGAGCGGTGTCGTCGCCGTCCTTCGTACCCGGGACCGGGGCCGCGTCGTCGCCCGTACGGGCGGGCGGTGCCGTGTCCGCCGGGCCGGTCTCCCGGGCCGGGGCGGGGCCGCCGTCCGCGTCAACGCCCTTGTGCTCGTTGATCGCGTCCCACAGGTCGCCGCGCCCCTTGTCGTTGATGGCGCTCCACAGGTCCGGACGGCGCGACGGCTCGGGGTACGCGGTCGCGACCTGTACGTTCTTCGGCTGCTCGGGGACGAGACCGTCGTCCCCGCCCAGGAAGCGCCAGGAGCCGTCCCCCAGCTCATCCTGGTCCGAGTCGCGCCCGGCGCGCCTGTCGCGGAAGTCGTCCTCGCCGCCCCCACGCCCCGCACGCCTGTCCCGCGAACCGTCCTCGCCGCCCCCACGCCCCGTACGCGTGTCCCGCGAACCGTCACCGCCGCCCCGGGTGCCGCCGGGGCGGTCCCCCGGGGTCGCCACGCCGTCCGACACCTCGCCGCCGGTCTTCGGGCCTCTCGTGACGTCCGGGCCCGCCGAGGCGGAGGTGTCGAGGTCGTGCGGCACGTACGCCGAGTGGTCCAGTTCGTCGAGGCGCGCGTCGAGGTCGTGCTCGACGCGGGCCAGGGCGTCCTTGTCGCCCGAGGACTCCGCCTCCTCGAAGCGGTCGAACCAGTTCTTCCGTTCGCCGGGCGTCATGCGGACGCGGTCGCCGCTGCCGACCCCGGTCTTGGCCCGGTCCTTGTTCCAGGCGTCGATCCACTGGTCGCGGCGCGCGTCCGTGACGGCCTCGTTCCAGTCCGAGCCCGCCTTCGCGCGCGCCCCCGGGTCGCCGGAGGCCGCGGCCTTCGCCCACTGGTCGGAGAGCTGCTTCGCGTCCTCGCCCGGTACGCCCTGGTCCCGCGCGTACTTCTCCATGGCGTCCGCGCGCCTGTCGATCCACTCGGGGCTGTCCGGGACCGGTCCGCGCGCCGCCTCGTCCAGTTCGTCGAGGCGCTTGCCGTAGTCGTGCTCCGCCTGGGTCACGGCGTCCTTGTCGCCGGAGTCCTCCGCACCGGCGAAGCGCTTCTGCCAGTCCTTCAGCTCCTCCTGCGGCATCTTCCCGCGGCCTCCGCCGGCGCCCTTCCCGCGCCCGGCCCGGTCCCCGATCCACTCCTTGAACTGCTGATCGCGGCGGGCGTCCCCCACGGCCTCGTTGTACTTGTCGACCGCCTTCTGGCGGGCCCCCGGGTCGCCCGACAGGCTGTCCTTCGCGTACTGGTCGGAGAGCTGCTTCGCCTCGGGCGCGGGTACGCCGTGGTCGCGGGCGTACTTCTCCATCGCCTCCGCGGTCTTCGCGATGCCCTCGGGGCTGTCCGGGGACGGCTTGCTCTTGACGCCCTCCAGTTCGTCCATGCGCGCGTCGTACGCGTCCTCGACGCGGCGCTGTGCCTGCTCGTCGCCCGAGGCGTCCGCGTCCGCGAAACGCTTCTGCCAGTCCTTCAGCTCCTCGTGCGGCATCGGGGTGCGGCCACCGCCGCCCTTCCCGCCCTTCCCGGCCGTCTTGGAACCGTCGGCGCCGTCCACGCCGGAGCCGTCCTGGCGCCGCCCGCCGCCCGCCGGGGGCGGGGCCGAGTGCGTCTCGTGCCCGCCGCCGGGGCGGGGGGTGGTGGACCCGGGCTCCTCACCCGGATGGGTCGTCCGCGGGTGCTCGTCCGTCCCGGGGCGCTGCCCGGGGGCGGGCGCCTCCGCCGGATCGTGCGATCCGGGCCGCTGTCCGGGTACGGGCGTCTCCGCGTGATCGCCCTGCCCGGGACGGGCACCGGGGCGCACCCCGTCCCGCGTGCCGGGTCCGTCCGTGGCGCGCCCGCCGCCGCCCGGCGGTACCGCGCCCTGCTGCTCGCCGCCGCGCGGGGTGCCGCCGGGCGCGGCGGGCTGCCGCGCCGGGTCGCCCGTGGTGGCGTGGTCGCCACCGGGACGCCCGGCGGGGGGCGGCGCGACGTGATCCGTGCCGGACCCGGGCCGTACGCCACCGGTCACGCCCTCGGCCGGATTCCCGCTCGCGGGCGGCTTCTGCACGCCCTCGCCGCCGACCGCCTCGGAGCGCCCGCCCGCGGGCGGCCGTCCCGTCCCCTGGTTCCCGTCGCCGCCACGGCTCCCCGTGTCGGTGACACGCGAACCGGGCCCCTCGGACCGTTCCCCCACGGGAGCCGGCACGGAACCGCCCGTCTCCGTACGCCTTCCGCCGTCGCCGTGCGGAACGGGACCGCCCGCGTCCGTCCCCTCGGACCGCCCGGGCCCCGGCCGCGCGGGCGTGCCGGAGTGCGGTGTCTGGCCGGGAGCCTCGCCACGGGGAACCGGCGTGGACCGCGAACCCTGCTCCCGCAGGGGCGGATTCGGCGCCGCCGACTCGCCACGCGGCCCCTGCGACTCCGCACGATCCCCGCCAGGACCCCCCGGAACCGGCCGACCCGGCGTCTCCGAACCACCCACCACATGCGGCTTCCCCGACTCCGGGGCGGGCGGCGGCACCGACCGCGGACCCTGGTCCCGCACAGGCGGGTTCGGCGCGGCCTCCGTACGCGGGCCCTCGCCCCGTACCGGCGGGTTGGGTGTCGCGGAGCCGGTGCGGGAGCCCTCCCCGCGCGGGGGTGCGTCCGAACCGGCGCGATCGCCGCCGCCCTGCGCGCCCGGGACGGGCTTGCCGGGGGTCTCGCCCGCCGTGACGGTGTGGGGCTTTCCCGACTGCGGGGCCGGGGTGGGCGGCGGGGCCGTACGAGAACCGTCGCCACCGGCGGGTCGGTCGGACGGCGTGGGGTGCGAGCCGCCCTGCGGGTTCGGCCTGCCGCTGAGCGGGACCGGGGCCCCGGTGGGGGTGTGGGTGCCGGGGCCCTCGCCGCGCGCGGGCGGCGGCGGCATACCGACGTCGCCCGGACGGCCGCCCGCCGGGCCACTGCTCGTGGGGTGGTTCTCCTTGGCGGAGACGCCGCCCGTGACGGGGGGCGCGCCCTCGCCCTTCCCCGGGCCGCCGGGGACGGGCACGGTGTGGTCGCCGCCGTGGCGGGTCTGGGCGGGCGGCGGCGTGAAGGTGTTCTTGCCGCCGCTCCCGCCGATGGGCGCGAACCCGTCCGAGCCGCCCGGCTTCGTCACCGGCGGCGAGTGCGGCGGCGGGCTGCCCGCCTTCGGTACCCCGTCGGGCGTGATGCCCTTCGGGACGCCGTGGTAGCCGCCGAGCCCTCCGGCGATGCCGCCGAAACCGCCGCCGATGCCGAGGGTCAGCGCCTCGGCGCCCCAGTCGATGTCGTAGTCCGTGTGCGCGATGGCCGCGCCCGCCGCGCCGATGCCGAGGTCGAAGGCGAGGCCCGAGGCGGAGCCGATGACGGCCCCGCCGATCGAGCCGACCACCGCGCTGCCGACGGGGCCGAGCCGCCCCACCATCGAGGCGATCACCGGGATGAGCCGGGCGATGAGCTGCCCGATCATGGCGAGCAGGCCTTCGAGGAGCGGCCCGAGGTAGAAGAAGACGGCGCTGAAGATCGCGCCGAGGATGTCCGCCCACATCATGGCGTTGAGCTTCTTCGCGTACTCCTCCGCCGCCTCGTGGAGCTTGTCCGCGTACCGGTTGATCGACTGGCCGATGGTCCAGGCGGTCTCGATCGCGTCGTCGAGGTTCTTGGCAGCCGCGTCGGACCAGGCGAGACGGGCCGCGTTGCCCGCCGCGCCCTTCCACTCGATGCCCTCCACGTGCCCGTTGACGGCGACCCGGCGCTCGTGGAGCTCGTCTCCGAGCTGAATCCAGGCGTTGCCCAGGGCGTAGATGTCCTCAAGCTTGATGGTGTTGAGTACGGATTCCGCGGAAGCCATGGGAGCGCCCTCCTCGGGCGTACTGCTGGGGATCGGGCGTCGGGGCGAGGACGGACGCGGGGCCGGCGGGCCCCGCGACCGGCGCGGTCAGCTGCGGGCGGCGACGGGTTCGTGGTGCGGCGGGCCGTCCTCCCGGGGGGCGGCGGCCGGGTCCCCGGCGGCCTCCTCCGGAAGGTCGCGCTCGTCGAGGGCGATCTGGACGACGGTGGGGCCCTGGTCCCGGCGCACGAGGAGACCGCGTCCCGGCTCGCCGCGCCGGGCGCGCTGCTCACCGATGAGGACGCCCTCGCGGTGGTCGCCGGAAAGCAGCAGCCCGCTCGTGCCGTTCTCCTTGAGCTTGCTCAGCAGCGGGTCGGAGAGGAGGGCACGCCCCGCGCCGCCGACCCTGCGGGCCAGGACGAGGTGGAAGCCAAGCTCCTCGGCCTGCGGGATGAACGGGGCGAGCGGGGCCAGCGGGCCCTGCCCCATGCCGCCGGCAGCGAGGTCGTAGTCGTCGGCGACGACGTACAGTTCGGGCCCCTGCCACCAGGTGCGCCCGGCCAGTTCGGCGGCCGTGACGTCCGGCGGGGGCATCCGGTTGCGCAGGGTCTCCGCGAGGGCCTGGGCCTGCCCGGCGACGAGGTCGGCGTTGCCGCCGCGCGCGCCGATGTACTCGGGCGGGACGACGTCGAGGAGGCTGTGCCGGTAGTCGACCACCATGAAGCGGGCGTCGCGCGCGGAGTGGCGGGCGGCGAGGCCGCGCATCCAGGCGCGCAGGAAGGCGGTCTTGCCGGAGCCGGAGTCACCGAGGACCACGAAGTGCGGCTCGCCGGACGTGAGATCGAGGCCGACGGGGGTGAGGTCGGACTCGCGCAGCCCGATGGGCACCTCGCGGCCGGTGAGGGCCGGGCCGTGGCCCTCCCAGTGGTCGGCGGGCACGGGCACGGCGGCGGCGGCCAGTTCGCGGACGGTGACCCGCTGCGGCAGGACGCGCAGCGCCGGGGCCGAGGGCCGCTTCCAACTCGCGGCGATCCGGGCGACGAGCGCGCGTTCCGCCTCCGCGAGTCCGTCCACGGAGTCGACGCCGTCGAGACGGGGCAGCGCGACGTGGTGGGTGAGGCCGGGCGGCAGGATGCCCCGGCCCGGGACGCTCTGGCCGAGCGCGCGGGCGGCCTGGCGGTTGATCTCGGACTCGGCGGGGTCGTTGAGGCGCAGTTCGAGGCGGCCGGGGATGCTGTCGCGCAGCCCGACACGGATCTCGGCCCAGCGGTTCGCGGTGAGCCACAGGTGGACGCCGACGCCGAGACCGCGCGCGGCGATGTCGGTGAGCGTGGCGGCGGCCTCATCCTCCGCGGCGTGCAGCGCGGCCCAGTTGTCGACCACGAGGACGACGTCGGCGGCCCGTACGCCCTCGGGCAGTTCGCCGCTCACGCGGCGGGCGCGCAGGTCGGCCGCGGACTGGATGCGCAGGTCGCGGAACATCGTCTCGCGGGCGGTGACGATCCGGCCGACCTCGGCGAGCACCCGGCGTACGCGTTCCTCGTCGCGGCGTCCGGCGATGCCCGCGACGTGCGGGGCGTCGGCGAGCCCGTGGAGAGTGCCGCCGCCCATGTCGATCGCGTAGAACTGGAGTTCGTCGGGGGTGTGGGTGAGCATCGCGCTCAGCATCGCGGTGCGCAGGAAGGTGGACTTCCCGCTCTGCGGGGCGCCGACGAGGGCGAGGTGCCCCTGGCGGCCCGTGAGGTCGATGCCGATGGGGCGCTGTTCCTGGCGTGCCGGTACGTCGATGACACCGGCCGGGAACTTGAGGCTCCCCGGGAGCGGCCACAGCGGGCCGACGAGCCCGCGCTCCGGGTCCTCCTCGGGCTCACCGAGCAGCGGCAGCAGACCGAAGTGCGCGGGCAGCGGGGGCAGCCACACCTGGTGGCCGGGGGTGTCCTTGGTGAGCACGCGCTCGACGGCGAGGGCGAGTTCGGTCGTACCGCCCGTCCCGGTCCACTCCCAGGCGGGCTTCTCCTCCGCCTCGGGCGCGAGCGGTGCGAGTTCGCCGTGCACGGCGAAGGGCACCGGGGCGAGGGCCGCGGGGGACGCGTCGGGGTCGAAGCCTCGGTAGGGCGCGGAGACGTGGGCGACGCGGAAACGCTCGTACACCGTCTCGTCCACCTTGAGGTAGGCCGAGCCGGGGATGGCGGGCAGGCTGTAGGCGTCCGGGGTGCCGAGGACGGCCCGGGACTCGGCGGCGCTGAAGGTGCGCAGTCCGATCCGGTACGAGAGGTGGGACTCAAGGCCCCGCAGGCGCCCCTCCTCCAGGCGCTGGGTGGCGAGCAGCAGGTGCATACCGAGCGATCGGCCCACGCGCCCGATCTGGACGAACAGGTCGATGAAGTCGGGTCGCTGGGAGAGGAGTTCACCGAACTCGTCGACGACGATCAGCAGGTGCGGCAGCGGTTCGAGCGGCCTGCCCTCGGAGTCGGTGCCGCCCGCCGCCTGGCGCAGCTGGTACTCGCGCACCGAGTCGGCGTTCCCGGCCTCGCGCAGCATCCGCTGGCGGCGCTGCTGCTCGCCCTGGAGCGCCTGGCGCATCCGGTCCACGAGGGCGAGGTCGTCGGCGAGGTTGGTGATGAGACCGGAGACGTGCGGGAGTTCGGTGACCCCGGCGAAGGTCGCGCCGCCCTTGAAGTCGACCAGGACGAAGGCGAGGTGTTCCGGGGAGTGCACCAGCGCGAGCCCCGTGACGAGGGTGCGCAGCAGTTCACTCTTGCCGGAGCCGGTGGCGCCGACGACGAGGCCGTGCGGCCCGACACCGCCCTGCGCGGACTCCTTGAGGTCCAGGACGAGGGGTTCGCCGGTGCCGGTGACGCCGATGGGGGCGCTGAGCAGGTCCCGGTCGTCGGGGGCCCGGCGCCGGTCGGCCGGGTCGAAGGAGGCGATGTCGGGGATGCCGAGCATTCCGGAGAGGGAGACGTGCGCGGAGAGGACCTGCTCGCGCTCGCCGGAGAGCTGGAGCGGGGCGAGGGCGCGGGCGGCGGCCTCCAGGACGCCGGGGGCGATCTCGTCGGCGCTCGCCTTCTCGACGCTCGTGTGCAGGGCCGGGTCCCGGCCCTCCAGGACGAGTCCGCCCCGCGCGTTCGTACGGGCGCGGACGTCGACGCGGCCCGGCTCCGAGCCTTCCTCGTCCACGAGGCACACGAGGTGCAGGCCGATCTCGGGTCCGGCCTCGGTGAGGAGTTCGTTGAGGAGCGCGGAAAGGGCCCAGACGGCCTCGGGCTCGTAGTCGTCGATGAAGACGACGAGGTGCCGTCGCGCGGCGGCACCGCGCTGGGTGAGCAGCCGGTTGCCGCGCTCGGCGCGGGCCGTGACGGCCTGGTCGAGGACGGCGCGGAGGTGGTCGTTGAGTCCGGTGAGGTCGTCGGCGAGCATCGGCACGACCTCCTGCTCGCGCGCCCCGCCCTCCTGCTCGGCCGGTTGCGCGTGCGGCAGCCACTTCGCCCAGTCCCAGGCGGAGTGCCCGCCGGTGACGACGGCGACGCGTACGTCGTCGGGGGCGTGCAGCACGGAGAGTTGGAGCAGGAGTGCCTGGGCGAGTTCCCGGCCCCGGGCGCGGGGGCCGAGGAGGCTGACGACGCCGGAGTTGCCGAGGTCGAGCCAGGCGGCCTGGTCGTCGACGGCGGCGTGCTGGCCGACGAGTTCGACGGCGGCGTGGCGGCAGGCGGTGTCGAGCTCGACGGTCGGGTCGCTCTGCTCGGGCAGGCGCAGCGGCGCGGCGGGCGGCACGGTGCCGGTGCCGAGGCGCAGGCGGAGGAAGTCGTCGTCGCCGGGGCGGCGTTCCCACACCCGGCGGCGGCGTGTTGCCAGCGCCCACAGCCGGTCGGGGTGCGGGTGCCGCCAGGCGTCGGCGGCGCGCTGCTCGGCGCGCGAGTGCAGCGCCTGCTTGCGCATCCCCGACAGGTACTCCATGTACCGCTCGCGCTGGCGGAACTGGTTGCGGCGGCGGCTGCCGCGCAACTGCATCCGGACGCCGATGGTGATGCCGATGGAGACCACGACGAAGGCCATGCCGAGCAGGATCATCCAGGCCCGCCCGTAGGCGACCATGTAGGCCGCCATGCTGACGCTGGAGAGCAGCGGCAGCAGGAGCATGAGCCAGCCCGCCGCGCCCTGCGGCTGGGGTCGCTGGGGCGGGGCGGCGAGGGTCGTCCCGCCCTCCGGCACGGGGGGCGGCGTCATACGGACGGGGCGGTGGAAGGGGATTCGACTCACGGTGGCTGCCTAGCGGGCTGTCGGCGGACGGAGCGGGGCGCGGGCGCGGGCGCGGCCCTGGCGGGGGCACGGGTGCGCGCGGGGGCGGACGCGGGGCGCCCGCGCGGTCACGGGCGCCGCGGCTCAGTGGGGGAAGGTCATGGTGATCGCCGTCTTGTTGGTGTCGGTCTCCGCGCCGGGCGGGGTGTCCTTGGGGTCCTCCCCGTCCCCGCCGCCGGTCAGCGCGTCGTGGAACTTGCCGAAGGCGCCGGTGATGCCGTCCTCGGCGAGGCTGTAGTTGTGTTCGGCGCTCCCGACGCCGTCGGCGAGGGTGGGCAGGACGGCGGGCGTCGGGTCGTCCTTGAAGCCGAACAGCTCGCGCATCACGCGGTTCCACTCGTCCACGACGGCCTGGGCGTCGGCGGCTGCCTTGCCCTCCCAGCGCAGGCGCAGCCCGAAGATCCGGTCGCCGATGGCCCGGGTGGTCTCCGAGACCTCCTTGCTCAGGTCGAGGAGCCGCTTGGCCGAGGACGCCATCCCCTGGGGGGAGACGTCGAGGAGGGAGGTGTCGTAGTCGGTCTTGCCGTTATCGGCCATGCCGCACCTTTCCGGCGAAACCCGGTGCCCGGTACGGGACTTGTTCCCGTACTCGCCACCGCGTCCGCACTGACAATTCCGCACACAAGTGATAAACCTGGCAGAGTTCCCGGGGACCGGTCCCCGGCCGGCGTGCCACCGGGACGGTGCCGGACAGACGAGGGAGAGACCGTGAGCGGCCCGATAGATTCCAAGTACGACACGACGCCCCTGCCCGAGCCGGAGGAACCGGCCGACGGCAAGGACCCGGAGCCGAGTGCCGACAACGGCAAGGACCTCAGCGGCCTGGTCCCGGAGGACAAGGTCGTCTGGGACACCCCGCCCTCCTTCAATCTCGACCCGAAGGACGTCAACAGCAGCGGCTCCAATCCCCCCGAGCCGAAGCCGGGACCGCCCTCCGGAAACCTGCGCGTGGACCTCGCCTCGCTGCGCACGGCGGAGAAGTCCATGCTCGTCGAGGCGCGCGAGGCGGTCGCGAAGTACGAGGAGGTGCGCGCGCACGTCGCCTCGGTCAAGGACACCGTCTTCGGCCAGACCGCGAAGGACAAGGCCGACACCGGTGAGGGGCACACGAGCCTGGCCAGCGGCTACAAGCCGCCGCAAGAGGACTCGGACAACCCCTTCGCCCCGGCCGCCCGGGAGTTCGCCGCCGAGATGAACCCGGCGATGGAGCGCGCGCTGCTTCAGGTGGGCTCGGCGCTGGAGAAGTTCGGCGAGTACATCGCCCTGCTCAACCACTCCGGGCAGGTGTACGCGCACACCGACCGCGAGTCGCGCTTCCCGCCGCCGCCCGCCGGTTGAGCGGGGCGCGTGCCCGGCCCCGCCCCGCCCCGCGTGCCGCGCGGGGCGGCGGCGCGGCACGGCGCCCGCTCGCGGCCGTACGGGCAGCGGCGCCCCGGGCGCGGCGAGCGCCCCGCGCGGCACGGCCGTACCGGCGGCGCGGTGCGAGCGCTCAGCCATGGGAGCCCCCGCCGTGCAGGTTCTTCTCGTTCTGTTCCTCGGCGGCGTGGTAGTTGTCGTAGCTCGTCTGCATCTTGACGACGATGTCGGCGAGGACCCGCTCCAGGTCGTGCTGGCACTTGTGGAACCAGGACTCGATCTCGTCGAAGGTCCCGTAGGCCGGGGTGTTCCAGTGCTCGCCGACGCCCTTCATGGCGTGGTCGATCTCCTGCATGAGTTCGGTGACCAGCCCGGACGCCTTGCGCACGTAGCCGAGCGTGTCCCTCAGTTCGGCGAGGTCCGCCTTGAACTCCTCGAACGTGATCTCCTCAGCCATCCGTGGCACACCTGCCTCTCCCCCGGTCCTCCGGGGTCTGCGGTCGCGGCGCGGCGTACGGGACGCGCGCGGGGGGAAGGGGCGCGCCGGTCACAGCGCGCCCTCGGGCGGGAGGTCGGCCGTCCGCAGCGTCGTGAGCAGGTCGGGCTCGGCGGCGGCCAGTCCGGCGGGGCTGAGGTCGAGTTCCGCGACGCGCGCGGCGTGCCGCTCGGTCATCCGCTGGAAGACCTGCCGCGCGCTGCGCCCGTTGCCGAAGCGCTCGCCGCGCGGCAGGGTCTCGAAGTAGTCGTGCAACGCTTCCACGGTCTCGGGCGCGCAGGTGTACTCGTGCCGCGCGGCCTGGTACTGCACGATGCGCACCAGTTCGGGCGGGGAGTAGTCGTCGAAGTGGAGGGTGCGGGTGAAGCGCGAGGCGAGGCCCGCGTTGGAGCCGAGGAGCCGGTCCATCTCGCTCGGGTAGCCCGCGACGATGACGACGACCTCGTCCCTGTGGTCCTCCATGAGCTTGACGAGCGTCGCGACGGCCTCGGAGCCGAAGTCCGTCATCTGCCCCTGCGGGACGAGGGAGTACGCCTCGTCGATGAAGAGGACCCCGCCGAGGGCGCGCTTGAAGACGGCGGTCGTACGGGGCGCCGTGTGGCCCACGTACTCGCCGACGAGGTCGCCGCGGTCGGTCTCCACGAGGTGACCGCGGCTGAGCAGGCCGAGGGCGGCGAGGAAGCCGCCGTAGAGCCGGGCGACGGTGGTCTTGCCGGTACCGGCGTTCCCCGCGAAGACGAGGTGGCGGCTGAGCGGCGGCGGGGCGAGCCCGGCGTCCTGGCGCACCTTGACCATCTGCATGAGCCTGGTCAGCGTCAGCACCTCGCGCTTGACGCCGTCGAGCCCGACCAGGCGGTCGAGTTCGGCGTGGAGTTTGGCGAGTTTGGCCGCGGCCTCCTCGGGGTCGCGAGCGCCCTCCTCGTCCTCGCCCGGCCCGGTCCTCGCGGGGGCGCGGTGCGCGGGCACGGCCGTGAGGACGGCGCGCGCCTCGCCCGGCGGCGCGAGCGAGGGCAGCAGCGGCTCCGCGACGTCCTCGACGTGGCAGTCCTCGGCGCGCACCTCGGCGTCCTCGGCGCGCAGCAGGTCGGTCTCGGTGCCGGTGACGGCGCAGCGGCGCAGCAGGACGCGGGAGCGGGCGGCGGCGTAGACGGCGGGGAAGCGGCTGCCGGTGAGCCGGCAGTCCTCGTAGCGGCCCGCGCCGCCCTCGTCGACGTAGAGCGCGTTCTTCGCCGCCCCCTCGACGGTGAGGCCGCGCACCTCGGGCCTGGCACCGGCGCGGACGACGACCCCGCTGCCGCCGGGGGCGTCCACGATGCCGTCCTCGATCACGGCCGTGCTGTCCTCCTCGAGGAGCAGGCCCGCGCCGCCGCTGCCGGTGACGGTCACGTTCTCCAGCCGGGCACCGGTCCCCGGGCCGACCCTGACGCCCGTCTCGGCGCTGCCCTCGATCGCGCACCGCGCGAGCAGCGGGCGGTGGCTGGTGCGCAGCCGGACACCGTCCCGGCCGCCGGAGACGCGGCAGTCGCGCAGGGCGGCGTCGCCGTCCTCGACCACCACTCCGGCGAGTTCGGCGCCGCTCACCTCGCAGCCCGTCGCGAGGAGTTCGGCGCGCGCGGTGACCCGCAGACCGTACTCGGGGGTGCCGGTGACGGTGCAGTCGCCGGCGCTCAGGCGTGCCGAGCCGCCCAGGTGGACGGCCGTGTAGGCGGTGTCGCGCACGGTGCAGCCGGTCAGCGCGAGGTCCGGCTCGCCCACCGCGTAGACGCCGTTGGCGCCGGTACGGGCGAAGGTGCAGTCCCGCGCGGTGACCTGCCCGGCGGCGCTCACGACGAGGGCGCTGTCGGCGCAGTCGACGGCCCGTACGGAGACGAGTTCGCCACCGGCCTCGCCCGTGACGAGCACGGCGGCGCCCTCGGTGTGGTGCACGTGGCAGCCGTGGAGGCGGACCGCGCTGCCGTCCTCCGCGAGGACCCCGGCACCGGCGGTGCGGAAGATCTCGCAGTCCCGCAGCCGCACCCCGTGGCCCGGGTCCCCGGCCTCGTGCGCGGCGCCCTCTGCCGCGGGGGCGCGACGGCCCGCCGTGCCGCGCGTCCACAGGCCCTGGCCGCCCGCCCCGTGGAGGCGGCACTCGTCGAGGCTCGCGGTGGCGTGGCCGCCGACGAGGACGGCCGACTCGCCGCTGGCGCGCACCTCGCAGCGGCTCAGGCGTACGTGCGCCCCGCCGCTCACCAGGACACCGTGCCCGGTGACGCCGTCGATCAGGGAGTCGGAGACCTCGGCCCGTGCCTCGTCCTCCACGCGCAGGCCCTCACCGGTGCACCCGGCGAGCGTCACGTCCTCCAGGACGGCGTGGCCGGTGCCGGTCAGGCGGACCGCCGCCGCCCCGGCGCGCCGCACGGTGCAGCCGCCGAGCCGGGCGCTCGTCGTCCCGGCGATCTCGACGCGCCCGCCGGTGATCTCGCAGTCGCGCAGCACCGGCTCGCCGCCGCGCAGCAGGACGACGGGGTCCCGGGGGGCGTCGGATTCGAGGGCGAAGCCCCGCACCTCGGCGCGGCCCGCGTGCACGGTGAGGGCGGGCCCCCGGGCGGCGACGAGCCGCACGGTGCCCTTGGCGACGAGGCTGACGTCCTTGTCGAGCACCAGGCTCTCGGTGTAGGTACCGGCCTGGACGGTGATCAGGGCGCCGGGCTTCGCCGCCCGTACCGCCGCCCCGATCGTGCGGTGGCCGCCCCAGCTCCCGGGCGCCACGCGCTCTGCGGCGAGCCTCACCGTGCCTGCCTCCGCCGGGCCCCCGTCCGGTGGCCGCCGGACGGGGCGGCTGACGGGGAAGGTACGGGAAAGCCGCGCCCCTGACGGACCGTCACAGGCTGCTCCCGAGGTTGGCCAGCTTGTCGAAGAGGCCGAAGACCCCGGCGGCGAGCGGCACGCAGACGACCGCGAGGAAGGTCGCGAGGCCGCCCGGCCAGCTCGGGCGCTCCTGCTCGACGGGGCGCAGGGCCGCGCCGAAGGCGAGGAAGAGACCGCAGGCGAGCAGGACGAGCCCGGCGAGGAAGGCGGCCAGCGGCCCGGCCGTCCGCGAGTCGAGGGCGTACTCGGGGACGCGCACGGCGAGCGCCAGCAGTCCCACGACACCGGCCGCGAGCTGGGGGGCGACGGCGCTGAGCACCCGGACGGTCCCGGCGTGGAGAAGCAGGCCGAGGCTCACGCAAGCGGCGAGCGCGAGGCCGTAGACGTCGTCGTGTGCGGCGAGGACGAGCAGCGCGGCGGCCAGACCGGCGGCGGACACGGCGCTGAGCGTGGTCAGCAGCCGGTTGCCGCGGCGGACGATGTCCGCGACGTCGGTGGAGTCGATCACGGCGGCGCCGGTGTCCCGTCCCGAGGGGACGAGCACCGCGATCTGGCTGGTGACCCGGGGCAGGAGCCCGGCGAGCAGGAACAGCACCGTCGCGACCACGGCGGCGGAACCGGCGAGACCGGCGTGCAGGACGGTCAGCGGGACCACGAACGCCGCGGCGACGAGCGTGAACAGCTGGAGCAGCACGGTGGCGGCCGAGGGCAGCGCGAGGAGCCCGGCGAGCGCGCCGATCACGGCCGTACCCGCGACGAGCACGGGTGTCGCGACGGGCCCGTGCACCGGGGCGCCGAGCCCCGCGCAGGCCATCAACGGGCAGGCGGCGAGCGCGATGAGCCGCCGCACGGCGAGCGGCAGCGGCCAGTTCTTGCGGGTGGCGTACCAGGCGAGGAGCGCGCTGCCCAGCGCCGCGACCGCGACGAGGGCGGCGGAGGCGCCGGAGAGCCGGTACGCGCCGAGCCACACCGCCGAGGCGAACATGACGAACAGCCCGGCGAGCACGACGCTCTGGGCACGGCGGCGGGCGCTCCACAGCGAGCCGTCCCCCCGGGCCTCCGCGACCTGCTCGTCGAGGTCGGTGACGCTCAACTCCTCGCGTTCAAAGGCGCGCTGGTCGCGCAGGTAGAGCACGGCGCCGTCGAGGATGCCCGCCGCCGCCAGCGAGACGCCTGGGGCGAGGGGCAGGCCGCCCGACTCGGCGAGCGACCAGACCGGAGCCAGGTCCTCGGGCTCGGGCTGGCCGCACAGGGTGGCGAGCCGGGGGGTGTACTCGGCGATGGGGGCCTGCGCGGGAAGCGCGAGGTCGACGCGCCTGCGCTCGCCGACCACGGTGACCCGGCAGCGTTCATCGGGCACGGACGTTTCCTTCGGTGTGGGGCGTACGAGGCCGCCTCGGTGTGGGCGTATGAGGCCACCGGCCCGCGGGCCGCGGTGGGTTCAGTGCCGCCAGGTCGACATGTTCGACCACTCGGCGTCACTGTAGTTGTTCCAGTTGACATGCATGGCCTGCGCGATGCGGCCGAGCACGCCGTCGGGCCCGAAGAGGCCGTCGGCGGCCAGGTCCCACTCGTTCTGGAGATCCTGGTAGTACGTCGCGGCCTGGCTCTCGCGCCAGGCGTCGGCGAGCGGCGCGAGCTGCGACTTGAGCGCCTGGAGTTCACCGGAGATCTCCCCGGCCCTGGCGTTGAGCGTGCCGCCCGCGGCGGCGAGTCCCTCACCGACGTAGATCGGTGTGCCGTCGATATCGGCCATGGCTCCTCCTCGGATGCGCCCGGCCCGGTGGCCGCGCGCGGACCGCCGGGGGGCGGTGTGCGCGAACCGGCCGGGGCGGCGGATCAGTTGAAGTTGGTCCCCGACGGGATCTTCGGCACGTCCTGGCCGAGCGCGGCAAGGTTGTTGAGGTTCTGCTGCTCGGATTCCTTGTAGTTCACGTAGTTGCCCTGGAGGCCCTTGGAGATGCCCTCCAGCGCGTCGTGGAGCATTCGCGCGTAGACGTCGTACTCGGCCATGAGGGTCTGGAACTGGGTGTGGGCGATGCCCTGCCAGCTCGCCTCCAGGCTCGTCACATACGCCTTGAGCTCCGCGAGTTGCCCCGCGATCTCGGTCGCCGTGCGGGCCGTGTTACTGGAGGCGTTGGCCAAGTACTCGGGAGTCACCCGGTACGTGACGCCGCCGACGCTCACAGCGGGCTGTTCAGCCATGGGAATCCGCCCTTCTCACCTGCTACCTGATGTAGTCAAACATCGCACAGGCCCCCTCCGCCCCTGGTGGACGCCACTGAGCAGCCCCTGGACAAGCCCTGAGCACACGCGGCACACGCGCGCCACCGCGTGCCCCGAGCGGAGGTGGGGGGACGGACGGGCCCGATCGGCTCACCCGCCCCCCGGGGCCACGCCTCACACCGCCCTCTGCGGTTCCCTCTCCGCTGTCTCCCCCACGAGCGCGAGTTGTCGGCGCTGGGCGCGTGTGGAGAGCTCCGTGAGCCGTTGGGCGTGCTCGGCCGTGGGGCACCACAGGAGCTGGGCGAGGAGGAAGCGAACGGTCGGGGACCACGACCAGGTCGGGCCACAGCTCGCCGGCCTCCTTCGCGCGGCGGGCGACGTCGTCGTGGTGGTGGTCCAGGGGGAGGACGAGATCGGGGGTCCTTGCCATGTCCGGGTACCACTCGGCCGTGTCCGCGAGACAGGCGCGGCGGAACTCCTCGTCGTGCGCCCCGCTGCGCAGCCGGAGCAGGGCCGCGTGGGCCCGGCGGGCTTCGTCGTGGACGGCGAGGGGCAGGCGGTGGCGGCGGACGGTGCGGTGGCGCCGGGTACCACTGTCGCCGAGGAGGCTCATGCCATGTGCGGCTTTGCCTGAGTGACGATATCCGTCTCGGGTGGAGTTCCTGACGACGACCAGGCACTCCGGCCGATTCGTAGTGCCCTCAGGGAGCGGCCACGTCAGCCCCGTCGGCCGTTCGACGGTCTCATTCTTGGCGTCGGTGGGCCGGTGTCCTGCTTGTCTGCGGGGCCTGGGGCTGGCTAGGGAGACGGGCGCGCAGGATGAGTCATCCGCGCCTGGTCCGCCCCCCTGACGGCGTACACACGGCAGTCGTCGATTCATGCCGGGGACCGGTGTTCGGTTCCTTGCGGTGCGGGTTGCTGCCCGGCATCGCGGATGGCGCGGGCGGCGTTGATGAGTCCGATGTGGCTGAAAGCTTGAGGGAAGTTGCCGAGGGCCTCTCCCGTGACGGGGTCAGTCTCCTCGGCGAGCAGGCCGACATCGTTGGCGTGTGCGAGGGCGGTCTGGAACACCTGCCGTGCATGGACGACATGACCGGTCAGGGCGAGAGCGTGGGCGAGCCAGAAGGTGCACAGCAGGAAGGCTCCTTCCGCTTCCTCGATCTCGTCGCCGAGGTAGCGGCGGACCAGGCCGTTGCGGTCGGTGAGGTGGGTGGCGACGGCCAGCACGGTCGACAGGACGCGCGGGTCGTGCGGAGGCAGGAAGCCGACGATGGGCAGCATCAGCGCCGATGCGTCCAGCTCGTCACTGCCGAACGCCTGGGCGAAGGCCCCCAATCCGGCGTTCCAGCCGCGCTCTTCGACTGCTTGGCGGATGTTGTCCCGCTCACGCCACCAGTGGGGTACGTGTTCGTCGGCCTGAAGCGCCGGGGCCATGGCAATGGCGCGATCCAGGGCGACCCAGCACATCAGTTTCGAGTGCAGGAAGTGTCTGCTCGGTCCGCGTCTCTCCCAGATGCCCTGGTCGGGCTCGGTCCAGCGACGGGCGGCCGTGTCGGCCGCCTCGACCAGGAAGGCACGGGTGGGTGGGTCCAGGCGCTCTCCGGTTGGGAGGGTCTCGTGGGCGGCGTCGAGGAGTTCGCCGTAGACGTCGAGCTGGCGTTGGCGCCAGGCGTCGTTCCCGGTGCGCACGGGGGTGCTGTCTCGCCAGCCGGCCAGGTGGGGCAGCAGCCGCTCGCTGAGGTCGTGTTCACCGCCGATGCCGTACATGATCTGCAGGTTCACGCCGCGGTGGAGCTGGGTTGCCGCGGCGCGGGCGAGGAAGCCGAAGAACTTGTCCTTCTCCTTCTCGCAGGCGGCGGTGGCGAGTGCTTGGAGGGTGAAGCTCGCGTCGCGGACCCAGGTGTAGCGGTAGTCCCAGTTGCGTGTGCCACCGGGGCGTTCGGGCAGTGAGGTGGTGGCCGCTGCCACGATGGCTCCCGTAGGGGCGAAGGTCAGTCCCCGCAGCACGCGTCCGCTGTGTGCCACCTCGTTCTGCCAGGGGCCGACGTAGCCCCGGTGCTGCCGGGACCACGAGCGCCAGCCCTCGACGGTGTCGTTCAGGCGCCGCCGGACGCGCCCCGCCCGCCAGCGCACCGGCTCGCTTCCCCACGCCGGCCCGACATGCAATGCGAAGCCGAGGCGGTCCGGTGCCCGCAGTGTGAACCGGCCGTGCGCGGTGGAACCGCTTACCATCAGCTCGACGGGGCTGGACAACAGGAGCACGTGGGCGCCGCCGTACGCCGCGAGCCCGCCCCGGACCGGTGTCAGGAGCGGATGGATCAGCCCGAACTCCGGGCGTGGCGCGTAGGCGATGTCGAGGGTCACATGTCCTTCGGTGCAGGTGACCTGACGCAGCAGAATTCCGGGGGAGGCCTCGCCGAGTGCGTGTCCGCGCTCGCGCCGTCCCAGGGCGAGCGCATCGCGTACAACTGCCGTGCCGCCAGTTGCCCGGAAGGTCGTCTCCAGGACGAGGGTCTCCTCGACGTAGCAGCGGCTGACGTCGGCGGGTCCGGCGGTACGGATGGACCAGTGGCCGGCGTCCTCGTCGAGGAGCCGGGCGAAGATCGCCGGGCTGTCGAAGCGGGGAAGGCACAGCCAGTCCACCGAGCCCTCGGAGGTGACCAGCGCGGCCGAGCGGCAGTCGGACAGCAGGGCATGGTCACCGATCGGTCGCGCGCTCACCGACCGCAGCCCGTCTGCCCCGGGCTCGGCCAGGACGGTCTGAGCCGCCGCCATCGGGGCAGGCCCACCTCAGGTGCCGGTCGGTGATCCATCACAGCCTCCCTGCGCAGCGAACTGACCTCACTCGAGCGGCACCATCGGCGGGCCGGACCTCCCGTCGTCGCTGTTGTCATGGCGGAGTGCCACGATCCGGCGAGGCCACCTGCTCGTTAGTCACCGGAGCCCGGCCGATGTCCTCGCAACCGGATCGCCGATCCCCCATCAGTTGGGACGCCCCCGGGCAGTGCACTGAGGGCTCAGTGCAAGGAAACTCCGGTGATCGCCCTGCCACTCGTCGGTGACGCCGAGGCCGAGTTCTGGCGCGATGAGGCTGAGCGCCGGAGCGCCAAGACGTGCCCAGGGAAACGGCGGACCCCGATGGCCATGGGTGTCTTCCACCCATGCGGTACAGCGCTCTGCAACATCGATCGGCTCGACCTCGACGAGCAGGACACCCGTCGGTGCGATGAGCTGTGTACACCGTTGGAGCAGGGCCCGGGGGTCGCCGCCGATGCCGATGTTCCCGTCGGCCAGCAGGAGGGTCTGCCAGGCTCCCTCACCAGGAAGGGGGGCGAACACCGACCGGCGCAGTGCCGTCCCACCGAGAGCGATGGTGCGGGCGACCGCCCGCGGGGCAACGTCGATACCGACGGCGAAGATGCCCTGGTGCAGGAGCGCCCTGCACAGCCGGCCCGGTCCGCAGCCGACGTCCAGCACGGGGCCGGCGCAGCGCTCCAGCAGGGTTTCGTCGGCCCTGGTGGGTTGTGCGTACCAGCGGTGCACCGGCAACCAGGTCCACCGTCCGTCCGTCAGCCGTAGGTACACCGGCCCGCCGTCGGTCCGCAGGGCCAGTGCGTAGGGGTCCTGGCGTGCGGGTCGGTTCTCCTCGGTCGTCACGGGGGACCGTCGGGGTCGAGCGGTGGGCGTTCCTCGTCGGCGCGGGCGGCCAGGAGGACGCGGCGAAGCCTGATCGCAAAGGCCACTGCGGAGGCGGCGAAGAGCACGCCGGTGATCGCCAGCCATCGGCCGAGGTAGACGTCGTAGGACAACCCGGTGTAACCGGGGTAGGGGACCGCCAGTCGGAGGATGAGGGGGAACCAGACCAGCAGGAGCAGACCGGCCAGGAAGGCGGGGACGCGCAGGTGGTTGATCCACGGCACCGTCGGTCCGGCGGTAGCGCGATGCCGTAGTACGGAGAGCGCCGACAAGTCGGCCAGCGAGTACAGGGGCAGCAGGATCAAGTCGTGGAGGATGGCCGCGCCGACGAACCAGATCGCCACCTCCAGCGGCCGGACGGCGAACAGGCGCACCATGGCGTAGCCGGTGAGCGCCAACGAGGCGATGAGGACGAGAAGGTGCAGGGGGCCTGAGCCGTACCAGCGGACGAATCGCGCCATGGTCACGCCCTGAAGGTGAGCCGGTGGACCCACTTGGTGTTGTTCACACCGGGGTTGGCCGGGACGATGATGCGGGCCGGGTATCCGTGGTCGAGCGAGAGATGTGCGCCGTTGACGCGGAGGGCGAGCAGCGCTCGGAGGTCGTGGATCTGGTTGCCCCGCAGCACCACTCTGGTGAACGGGCCGGACGGTTGGATGGATTCGACCAGGACGCTTCCGGCGCCGGACATGCCGGTCATGGCGGCGAGGTCGGCCAGCCGTAGGCCGCTCCAGTGCTGGTCGTCGGTGGACCATCCCTCCACACAGGCGATCGGCAGTGCGGCGGCATGCTGCGGCATGGCCAGGAGCTGCTCGCGGGTGAAGACCAGTGGCGCTCCGCGTCCGTGAACCTCCAGCCGCCAGTCCGGTCCGACGAGCGCGGGAGTGACACCGACGGCCGCCGCCGTCTTGTTGATCTGGAAGCCGTTCGGGCTCCTGCCCGGATCGCGGTTGTGCGGTGCGAGGAGCGCCGTGCCGCGCAGCCGGCCGCCGATGCTCTGTCCGGCGGTCACGGCGAGGAGGAGTAACGATCCCGCTCCCACCATGCCCACCGCGCCGCGGCGGCTCATCGTCGGCGGGGCGGGGGCGGCTGCCACCAGGCCGTCGGGGTCGGGGGGTTCGGGCAGGGTGTGGGCGAGGTCGGTGCGCAGTTCGGCGCTCAGACTGCGAGAGCGCAGGGCACGTGTCATCCGGGCGAGTTTGAGGCCCACGTGGACGACGAATGCGGCGATGAACACCCAGGCGCCGTAGAAGTGCAGGCGGTAGAACGAGCCCGGGAAGACGTAGTAGAGCTGGATGTTGAGGATGCCGGTGACGAACTCGAAGATGACCCCGCCGACCAACATCAGCAAGGACAGCCGCTCCAGTCCATGGGCGACGGAGCGCACGGGCAGCCATTCGAACAGCTTCGGGATCACCGACCACAACTTGGCCAGCAGCACCGGCACCAGGACCACACCCAGCGTCACGTGCACGCCCTGGAGCAGCCGGTACAGCCAGTACGGGTGCGTGGGCCAGCTGAACAGATAGAAGCCCAGCACGCCCTTGTCGGGAGTCTTGTCATTGAGGGGGCTCAGCCCGGGGTTGTAGGAGGCGTAGGAGAGCAGTCCGGTGACGAACAGCGGCGGGATGCCGATCAGCAGCACCAGGCCGAACACCGAGGTCAGCCAGGGCCCGCGGATCGGACTACGCCAGAACCCGGGACGGAACGGACCCGGTGGCGGGGGCATCTGGCCGATGCGCCGCGCTGTCGCCCGGGTACGCGCGGTGGCAGCCGCCAGAGCAGCCTCCATGCGCTCACGCCACGCCCGCGTGCGCTCTCCGTCCGATCCCCGACGTTGCGGCCCACCGGACGGTGCCGGCCCCGACGGCCGTCCGCCACTTTCCATCGGCCCTCTCCTCCAGTCGCTGAGCGGCCTCTACGACGGGGCGGTCCCATACCTCGCCCCGTGCCTGACAGACAAGACATTCACAAGCTGACACAGGCCAGGCCGGCTGACCGGGCCTGAGGTGCATGCGGGTGTCTGTCACCAGCCGAACGGTCGAACAACTGCTTCAGCCAGTCCCCCAGGTCCCCGTGCCCCGGGTCATGATGGAAAGGTGCGACGCCGCAGCGCACGGCACAGCGCCTCCGACCGGCCCGGCCACGCCACCCTGACCAGGCAGGCCGGCTGGTCCTCGTGATCGGCGTCGCCTCCACAGCGGGTCAAGCCCTGCTGTACTGGGTGCTGCGCCACTGGTCGCCTCCTCTCGTGGCCAATCTCGCCTCGCTCGGCGTCGTCACCGTCCTCAACACCGAGGCGAACCGGCGGCTGACCTTCCGCGGCTCTCCGGTCCGTGCCGTCCAGGCGCACCTTGCGGCAGGCGCCTTGTTCGTCCTGGCATACCTGGTCACATCCGGAGCAGTCCTGCTCTTCCACCACTACCGGCCCACCGCCTCACCTGCACGAGAGACCCTGGTGCTAGTACCCAGCTTCGCTCTGGTGACCGTGGCGCGCTTCACCCTGCTGCGACTGGTCGTCGTCGGAGGCCACCGCCGCTGAGTCCTCACACATACGTGCCGGCCACACCGTCAGGAGACCCCGCGAGTGAGAGCCCGCGCGGGTTGGCGTGTGGTCATGGTCGGCGGTTCGGGCGTTCGGCCCAGCGGTGAGTCGTCCATGCCTGTCGGATCAGGCTACGCGCGGTGATGATCGTGTCGGCGAGGTCGAAGAACGCGTCGATAACAGTGGCGCGCCGCTCGTAGCAGCGGGCGAGGCGGTGGAAGGCGTTCTGCCAGGAACACGACGCCCTGCCTGATGCTGTCCACTGAACTCATGGGGCAGGGCGGAATCGTGGTCAATGCCCTGCAGGCGCCTGGCGAAGCCCTTCTACCCCTCCGCACACCTCAACCCCATCCGCACACCCCTCACCCTCGCGTCCAGCCGGCAGCAGGACGGCGCCGCTGGACCCCGTGGTCCCCAACTGGTCCCCAAGAAACACGGAAAGGCGGTACCGGATTTCTCCGATACCGCCTGCGACCTGCGAAAACACAAGTCGGGACGACAGGATTTGAACCTGCGACCCCTTGACCCCCAGTCAAGTGCGCTACCAAGCTGCGCCACGTCCCGATACCCGCCTGACCTGGGGTTTCCCCTTGGCCGAACGCGCATGAGAACAATACCGCACTTCGACGGGTGGTCACGAACACCTTTCCCGGCTTGACCTCAACCAAACTTGATGTTCAACGCTGGATCCATGACGAACACAACCGCTGCGCCTAGGGGCGACTACCGCGACATGAACCGGCTGATGAGCCTGATGACGGGGGACGAGAAGCACGGCCCCGCCGCGACCTCCACGCTGGATGCCCTCTGGGTGCTGTACGACCGGGTGCTGCGGGTGACGCCCGGCACCGCCGACGCGCCCGACCGTGACCGTTTCCTGCTGTCCAAGGGGCACGGCCCGATGGCGTACTACGCGGTCCTGGCCGCGCACGGCTTCTTCGGCGAGGAGTTGCTCTCCGGGTTCGGGGCGTACGACTCGCCGCTCGGGCATCACCCGGACCGGACGCTGGCGCCGGGGATCGAGATCGGCAGCGGGTCGCTGGGGCACGGGCTGCCGCTGGCCGTGGGGAGCGCGCTCGGTCTACGGGCGCAGGGGCTGACCGACCCGAGGGTGTGGGTGCTGATCGGGGACGCCGAGCTGGACGAGGGCAGCAATCACGAGGCCCTCGCCTACGCGGGCCCGGCCGGGCTGGAACAGCTGCACACCCTGGTGATCGACAACGCGTCGGCGTCCTACGGCCGGCCCGGTGGCATCGCGGCCCGGTTCGAGGCTGCGGGCTGGTCGGTCGACTCCGTCGACGGACGGGACCACGAGGCGTTGCACGCGGCCTTCACTGCACCACACCCAGGGCGGCCGCGGGCCGTGGTCGCGCATGTCGACCCCAAGAGCTGAACGCACCGGGCGAAAACCGAAGAGACAGAAGCAACGAAACCGGAGAGGGACACTTCACATGGACACGATGCGTGACCGCTTCATCTCGACCACCTCACAGCTGCTGGACGAGGACCCCCGCCTCGCGCTGGTGCTGGCCGAGATCAGTCGGGACGGCTTCGACCGGGCCGCGCGGGCCCATCCGGACCGGGTCATCAATGTGGGAATCAGGGAACAGCTGCTGATCGGGACGGGCGCCGGGATGGCGCTCACCGGCCTGCGGCCGATCGTGCACACCTTCGCCAGCTTTCTGGTCGAGCGGCCGTTCGAGCAGGTCAAGCTGGACTTCGGCCATCAGGGAGTGGGCGGGGTGCTGGTGAGTGCCGGTGGCTCGTACGACTGGCCGGCCGGCGGCTTCACCCATATGTCACCGGGCGATGTCGCTCTCATGGACACCCTCGACGGCTGGACGGTGCACGTCCCGGGCCACCCCGACGAGGCCGAGGAGCTGCTGCGGCAGGCTGCGGCCGGGGACGGCAAGGTGTACGTACGGCTGTCGCTGCAGTCCAACGACCGGGCGCGACCGGTCGGCGCGGGGACCGGGTTCACCACGGTGCGGGAGGGGGAGGGCGCGGTGGTGATCGCGGTCGGGCCGATGCTCGACAATGTCCTCGCGGCGACCGACGGCCTCGATGTGACCGTGCTGTACGCGACGACGGTGCGCCCCTTCGACGCGGCCGGGCTGCGGCGGGCGGTCACTGATCACGGGGCGGCCGATGTGGTGATCGTCGAACCGTATCTGGCAGGCACGTCCACGGCCGCGGCCAATGACGCGCTCGCCGAGCTGCCGCACCGCGTGCTGGGCCTCGGGGTGGGGCGGGCCGAGCTGCGCAAGTACGGGGAAATGGACGAGCACCTCGCCGCCCATGGTCTGGATCCGCGGGGGCTGCGGGAGCGGATCGGCGGTTTCCTGCGCCGATGACCGGGGCAGCGGCCCTCGGACCGGGGCAACCGCTCTCCCTCGGCAGCGCCGGGAGCAGGAAGTCACCACGAAGTCACAGAGTGCGCTCCCGGTCCATTGACCCCATCAAGACCTGAACCTACTCTGAGCGATGCACTCCAGAAAGCGCTTTCTAAATCCCGCAGTCGGCATCTACCGCACAGGGAGCGCCCATGAGTCATCGTCATCACACGTTGCAAAGCCTCCCGTTAAGAGGTCACCGCTTTCCGTCACCGCTCATCGCCGTCACCACGCTCCTGGCGTTGGTCGTCGGTGTTCTGGTGGCCTCGCCGCCCCGGGCCCACGCGGCTTCCTTCCGGGTCCTGGTCTACTCCGAGGTCACCAACTTCCCTCACGACTCGATTCCCGCCGGGATCGAAGCGATCAAGAAGCTGGGCGCCGAGAACGGCTTCGAGGTCGAGGCGACCGACGACTCCGCCGTCTTCAATGACACCGATCTCGCCCGCTTCCAGGCGGTCGTGTTCAACAACACCAACTCCACACCGGAGACGGGTGACTTGCTGAACGCCGACGAGCGGGAGGCCCTGCAGAAGTACATCCGTGCGGGAGGCGGCTGGGTCGGTCTGCATGCCGCGTCCGCCAGTGAGCGCGACTGGGGCTGGTACGAGGGTCTTGTCGGTGCCATCTTCGACCAGCACCCGGCCGTGCAGACCGGCCGGATCAAGGTCCTCGATCACGCGCACCCCTCCACCAAGGGCCTTTTGGACCTCTGGGAGCGTACGGAGGAGTGGTACAACTGGCGCACCAATCCCACCTCCAGGGTGCACACCCTCGCGCAGATCAAGGTGCGCGACGGCGTCACCGGGCTCGACGAGGACGTGGACCATCCGTGGTCCTGGTGCCAGAACTACGACGGCGGCCGCTCCTGGTTCACCGCAGGCGGGCACGCGTCCTCGGCGTTCCAGGAGGAGGGCTTCGTCCAGCACCTTCTCGGCGGTATCGAATGGGCCGCGGGTGCGAAGCCCGGTGACTGCACGGCGACTCGGACCGGTTCGTTCCAGCGGACCGCGCTGACCACCAGCGACCTCGCCGACCCGTTCGAACTGGCCGTCGCCCCCGACCGCCGGGTGTTCTTCGCCCAGCGCACCGGGAAGCTGAAGGTCATCGACCAGCAGACGATGAAGGTGTCGACTGCGCTGGACTTCGCGTACACACCGGAGATGACCAGTCAGTCCGACGGACTGCTCGGCCTCGCCCTCGACCCGGGCTTCGCCACGAACAACTGGCTCTATCTGCTGCACTCCGACAAGACCCAGAAACAACTCAATCTCTCCCGGTTCACCGTCACCGGCAATACAGTCGATCCCGCGTCGGAGAAGCGGCTGCTGACCATTCCGACGTGGCGGGGCGAGGGCCGGGCCAATTCCCATATGGCCGGTTCGCTCGCCTTCGACAAGGCCGGCAATCTGTACGCGGCGACCGGGGACAACACCGATCCATTCGCCTCGGACGGCTTCAACCCGATCGACGAAAGCGCGGGCCGACGCGCCTGGGACGCCCAGGGCACAGCGGGCAATACGAACGATCTGCGCGGCAAGATTCTGCGCATCACACCCAGGGACGACGGTACGTACACCGTTCCCGAGGGCAATCTCTTCGCGCCCGGTACGGAGAAGACGCGTCCGGAGATCTACGCGATGGGGATGCGCAATCCCTTCCGGATCACCACCGATCCGCTGAGCGGCGCGCTGATGGTCGCCGACTACGGTCCGGACGCCAAGGAGGCGGTCGCCGATCGCGGGCCGGAGGGGACCGTCGAGTACACCCGTATCACGAAGGCGGGGAACTTCGGCTGGCCGTACTGCATAGGCAACAACACTCCTTTCAGTGACTACGACTTCACGACGAAGAAGTCGGGTCCGAAGTTCGACTGCGCGGCGCTCGTCAATGACTCACCCAACAACACCGGGCTGCGGGAACTGCCGCCCGCCCAGCCTGCCACCGTCTGGTACGCCTACTCCGCATCCGCCGAATTCCCGGAGCTCGGCACCGGAGGTGGCGGCCCGATGAGCGGTCCCGTCTACGACTACGACCCGGACAACACCTACCGCACCAAATTCCCGGAGTACTTCGAGGGGAAGTGGATCAACTACGAGCTGACCCGCCGGTGGTTCAAGACGTTCTCCTTCCAGCAGAAGGACCAGACGTTCGACGATCCGCGGTTCGCTCCCGTCAAGGCCGGTGAACTCCAGTCCATCAACGGCATCTTCCAGGACATGCAGTGGAACCAGCCCTTCGATGCCGACTTCGGTCCCGACGGGGCGCTGTACGTCATCGACTTCGGGCTCGGCAGCGGTACGGGCCGCGGTGGCAGCAACGAGGGTGCCGGGATCTACCGGATCGACTACGTCGGTGACGGACGGCTGCCCGATGCGAAGATCACCGCAAGCCGGGACAACGGTCCGGCGCCGCTGACGGTCGACTTCTCCAGCGCCGGTTCCGGACTGCCCGGCGACCGGCCGGTCTCGTACGCCTGGGACTTCGACGGGAACGGCACCACCGACTCGACCGACGCGAACCCCTCGTACACCTATCGCACGAAGGGACTGGTCACCGCGCGGCTCACGGTCACCGGGCCCGGCGGTCTCACGGCGCAGGCCGTACAGGACATCACCGTCGGCAACGCCCGTCCGGAGGTGACGATCAAACAGCCCCCGAACGGCGGGGTGTTCAGCTTCGGCGACACCATCCCCTTCACTGTCGAGGTCAAGGACAAGGAGGACGGGAAGAATGGGCCGATCGACTGCTCACGGGTGGTCGTGCAGTCGCAGCTCGGCCATGACACCCATCTGCATCCGCTCGACAACTACACCGGCTGCACAGGGGAGATCGTCACGGATGCCGGGGACAGCCACGGTCCGGGACAGAACCTGTACTACGGCATCACCGCTCAGTACGAGGACAAGGGCGCTCCGGGCGCACCCGCGCTGACCGGTTCCACCTCGCTCACTCTGCGTACCGCCTTCCGAGAGGCCGAGCACTTCACGGCGACCGGCGGTGCACACGGCGGCGCGGTGATCGGGAGCAGGGCCGATGCCTCCGGCGGGAAACGGCTGACCGAGATCGAGGACGGCGACTGGATCAGCTTCGATCCGGTGAACCTGAAGAACATCGGCTCGGTGACCGTCGGTGCGGCCTCCGGCGGGATCGGCGGAAGTGTCGAATTCCGGGCCGGATCGCCGACGGGCACCCTGCTCGGCAAGGTGACCGTCCCGAACACCGGTGACTGGGGCAAGGTCGTCTCACCGACGACGGCACTGACGGATCCCGGCGGCAGCATGAAGCTGTACGCGGTGTTCAGCAACCCTGAGTGGATCAGCGACAAGGCCGATCTGTTCGCGGTCGACTGGCTGCACTTCAACGGTCCCGGTGTCGAGAAGAGGCACGGTACGAAGGTCGCGGTGAAGGCGGCCCCGGCGACGGGCACCGCACCGCTCGCCGTGGCCCTGAGCAGTGTGGTCGAGCCGGTGGCCGGGCGCACGATCGCCTCGTACCACTGGGACTTCGGCGACAACACCAAAGCGGAGGGTGCGACTGCCACGCACACCTATGACCGGAAGGGTGCGTACACCGCGCATCTGACGGTCACCGACGACAAGGGCGACACCAGCACCGGTTATGTACGCATCGACGTGAGTTGAGAGGGGAGACCCGCATGGACCGCACACGACGCACCTTCCTCGGCACGGCCGTGGGCATCGCCGCAGCCGCAGGGCTCGGCACCGTCCCCGCGTCCGCCAGCGAGGCCCGCCGCTGCCGGCGCATCCCGCCGTCCGGGCTCGGCATGCACCTCTACACCATGCGTACGCCGTTGTCGACGGACTTCAGGGGCACCCTGGAGCGGCTCGCGGAGATCGGCTATGCCACGGTCGGGGTGAGCGGCCGGCACGGCCACAGCGCGGCCGACATCCGGCGGATGCTCGACGGGACCCGGCTGCGGGCCGTCCTCGAACATGTCGGCTACGACATCGTGAAGGGGGCCGGACTCCCCCAGGCACTGGAGGACATCCACACCCTGGGCGGCAAGTGGATCGTCGTGCCCAGCCTGCCGGGTTCGCTGCACAGTCCGGCCGGATACCGGGAAGTGGCCAAGGAGTTCAACCGCATAGGGCTCGCCGCCCGCGAGTCCGGACTGAAGCTGCTCTACCACAATCACGGGACGGACCATCAGGTGGTGGACGGCGTCAGCCTCTACGACATCCTGCTCACCGAAACCGACCCGGAACTGGTCGGTTTCGAGCTGGATCTGTACTGGGCGGCCAACGGCGGCGCCTCGGCGCCCGGGGAGCTCTTCGTACGGCATCCGCGACGCTTCCCGGCACTCCATGTGAAGGACATGGCGCCGAACGGAGATTTCGCGGATGTCGGCTCGGGGGTGCTGGACTTCCCGGCGATGTTCGACACGGCGCGGCAGGGCGGTGTGAAGCAGTGGCTGGTGGAGCACGACGCGCCGGCTGACCCGTTCGCCTCGGCGCTCGCGAGCTATACGTATCTGTCCCGGCTGCGCTACTGAGCGGGCAGGCACGCGGAGCGGCCCCGGGTTGCGCGTACCGCAGCCCGGGGCCGCTGCGTATTCAGCGGGCGGCGAGCAGTTCCCCGTACCAGTCGAGCGTCGAATCCACCGTGGCGGAAAGGGGGTTGGGGACGAGGCCGTACGCCTTCTCGATCGCCGAGGAGTCGACGATCTGCGCCTCCGTGTGCTGGTAGAACATCTCGGCGTACTCCGCCATGAAGACCTCGTCGAAGGGGCCGAACGGACGCGGTTCGTCGACGACCGTGATGCTCAGGGGGCGGCGTGCGTTCCTCGATCATCGCGAAGATCTGTCGGGTGGTCAGTGCCGGGGCGCGAGGATGCGGCAGCGGCGATGGGCGAAGCGGCGGCCGACGCATCGGCCGTATCGCAGGGCCCTCGCGGACGGCTGCACACGCTCGCCGATGCCTATCGGGCCTGGGCAGTCGAGGAGCCGCACCGCTATCTGCTGATCCAGGGCGCACCCGTGCCGGGCTATGTCGCTCCGGACGACACTCTGGACCGGGCCCGTGCCGTTCTCGGGCCTTTCCTGACGGTCTTCGCTGACGGGACACCGGGAGCCCAGGTCGCTGCGGCGGCGGCGGAGATGACCGCGTGGCTGGGCACGGACGAGGCTGTGGGCGCGTGGGTGGCCGAGTACGCACCGACTGCGGCCGGGGACACCGGGAAGTCGGCACAGGCGTTGGCGGGTGCGGTGCTGGCGTGGGCACAGCTGCACGGTTCTGTGGGACTGGAGGCCGCAGGGCAGTTCGTGGGCATGGGCCACAGCGGCGCCACGTTGCTGGGCGCGCAGACGGAGATGTTGGCGGACGCGTTCGGGCTGGAGTGAGCGGAACAGCCGTCCTGTCCTTCATCGCCCCGGACGGGCTCGGTCTTCAAGCCCGTCCGGCGGCCGAGGACACCGTCAGTCGTGCGCGGAAGCCGCACCCAGCAGGTCGCGGATGTGGGCGGCCGCGTCCCGGAACTCCGGGCGGCCCAGCGTCTCGCCGTACTCCCGTTCCGCATCCAGGCCCACCTCGATGATCTCGGAGATCGTGCCGGGACGGGGGCTCATCACCACCACGCGGTCGGCCAGATAGACGGCCTCCGAGATGGAGTGGGTGACCAGCAGGACGGTGGTGCGGGTCTCCCGCCAGATGCGGTTCAGCTCCATGTTCATCTGCTCGCGGGTGAGCGCGTCGAGCGCGCCGAACGGCTCGTCCATCAAGAGCACCGGGGGTTCGTGCAGCAGCGCCCGGCACAATGCCACTCGCTGCTGCATTCCGCCGGACAGCTCATGCGGATACGCGTCCTCGAAGCCGGCCAGGCCCGTCATCCGGATCAGCTCGTCGGTCCGGCCGCGCGCCTGCGACGGAGGCATCTTCCGGATCTCGGCCTGGAGCAGGATGTTGCGGCGCGCCGAGCGCCACTCCAGGAGGGCGGCGCGCTGGAACACGTAACCGATGTCGTGCCGCACACCGTCGACCTGCTCGCCGCCGAGCCGGACCTCGCCCGAGGACGGCTTCAGCAGTCCGGCGACCAGCTTGAGCAGGGTCGACTTGCCGCATCCGGACGGTCCGACGATCGCCACGAACTCACCGGGCGCCACATCGAGCGAGACCTCGCGCAACGCGGTGACATCGCGCTTCCTGCTGCGGAACCGGACCGCCACATCGGACAGTCCGACCGCGGCCGCGGCAGGAACCGGTGCCTTGGTCCGCGGCGTGTACTGCTCCGGCATCGTCATCCCTTCAGCGCCGTCTTCTCGTCCCAGTAGTCCGCGACGGCCTTCGGCTTGCTGACCATGCCCGCCTCGGCGAAGACGTCGATGGTCTGCTGCCAGTCGGCCTCGTCGTTCACTCCGGGCGCCTTCCCCTCGGTCGAGGAGGTGTGCAGCAGAGTGAGCGTCGTCTTGAACTGCTCGGCCAGGACCGCGGTCGGCGGCAGCTGCTCCGAGGCTCCGTCCATCGCCGCGACCGCCGGCCCGGGGGCCTTTTCGGCGGCCGCCCACGACTCGCTGACCGCCTGCACCATGCGTCCGGCGAGTTCGGACTTCGTGGCGAGGATCTTCTGTCCGGCGAGCAGACCGTTGGAGTAGAAGTTCAGCCCGTTCTCGGAGAAACGCAAGTACGAGACCTTCTTCTTGGCCTTGTCCTGCATGGTGGGGCCCTGGTCGCTGGCGTAGCCGAGGAGTCCGTCGGTCTTCCCGGAGATCACCGCGGCAATCTTGCCCGCCGGGTCGGTGTTCTGGACCTTGACGTCCGACGCGTCGAGGTTGTTCTTCTTCAGGAAGATCGGGAAGGTCTTGGAGAGCGCGTCACCGGCGGTCCCCGCAATGGTCTTTCCCTTGAGATCCGCAGGCGACTCGATGCCCTCGGCGTCGAAGGACTGCACCGACGCCGGGGTGGTCTGGAGGAAGACCCCGAGGCTCTTCACCTGGACGCCCTGGTCGACGCCCGCGAGCAGCGCCGGGGTGTCGGCCCAGCCGAAGTCGGTCTGACCCGCGGCGGTGGCCTGCACCGTCTTCTGCGAGCCCTGACCCGCCTGGATCTTCAGGTCGATGCCGTGCTTCTCGAAGATCTTCTGCTGCTTGCCGTAGTAGAACGGCGCGTGTTCGCCGTACGGATACCAGTTGAGCGTCAGCGTGACCTTGTCCAGCTTCTTGCCCGAGTCGCTCGTTGTGGTCGACGCGTCGTTGCCACCGCAGGCCGTGGCCACCAGGACGAGGGGTACGACACCGATCAGGAGTCTGCGCGCATGCATGGGCTGGCCCTTCTCGCGACGAAGTCGGTATGACGGAGTCAGTACGTGGTGGTGGCGGAGGCGTCCCGGCGGCTGGCGTGCCACGGGAGCAGCAGCATTTCGGCGATCTCCACGGCGACGAAGAGCACGACGCCGATGAGTGACATCACGAGCAGCCCGGCGAAGAGCATCGGGGTGTCGAGGTTGCCGTTGGCCTGGAGGATCACGTAGCCCAGGCCCTCGTTGGCGCCGACGAACTCACCGACGACCGCACCGGTGACCGCCAGGGTGACCGCGACCTTGAGCCCGGAGAAGAGATGCGGGAGCGAGGCCGGAAAGCGGATCTTGAGGAAGGTCTGCCAGGGCCCCGCGCCCATGGTCGCCGACAGCTGGAGCATCTCCGGGTCGACCGCCTTGAGGCCGGTGACCATGGAGATCACGACGGGGAAGAAGGCGATGAGCACGGCGATGAGAATCTTCGGCTCGATACCGAAGCCGAGCCAGACGACGAACAGCGGCGCGATCGCGATCTTCGGTACGACCTGGGCGAACAGCAGAATGGGATAGAGCGTGCGCTCGACGGTCGCGGAGTACACCATGACGACTGCCGCCAGTACACCGACGGCCACGGCGATCAGGAAGCCGAGCAGCGTTTCGTATGTGGTCACCCAGGTGTGCTGCCAGAGATAACCGGCCTTGCCGGTAAGGACATCGAGGGTCGCCCCGGGCGACGGCATGAGATACGGCTTCACCAGCTCCGCCGCCGAGATCACCCACCAGACGGCGAAACAGGCCAGCAGCAGGGCGACGGGCCGCCAGCTCCGCTCGGCCGCCCGCGCGAACCGCTCCCCCGCCGAGGGACCGGCCCGCCGGACAACTCCCTCCACTTCAGGGGGACTTTTGGTCAACGCGCTCTGGCTCACTGTGAACTCCCGCCGCTTCGGGTGCAGTTTTGGAGAGCTGTGCGATCCTGCGATGACGAGAAGGCGCTTTCAGAAAGCGCTTTCTGATAAGGTTTTCGCCACGCTAATGACTGCCTGCACGCACGGTCAATAGGTCGTCGACAAGTTTCGGGGCCTTCCACCACCGCGCCCTTGGGGGTCGAGTTGAGTGAACGGGGAACACCGCACCACCCGCAGCGGCGCGGCGGCCTTCCCGCAGCGGCGCATGTGACGCTCGACGCCGTGGCCCGGGAGGCCGGGGTGTCCCCCGCCACCGCCTCGCGCGCCCTCAACGGCACGACCCGGGTACGCGACGATCTGCGAGAGCGGGTACGGGCGGCGGCGGACCGGCTCGACTACATCCCGAACGCCCATGCGCAGGCACTCGCGAATTCGACCAACAACCGTACGGTGGGAGTCATCTGCCATGACGTCGGTGACCCGTACTTCGCCGCAGTGTCGAGTGGCGTGATGCGCGCCGCGGCCGAGCAGGATCTGCTGGTGATGCTGGCCTCCACCTTCCGGGAACCCGCCCGGGAGATCGCCTACGTCTCGATGCTGCGGGCTCAGCGCGCCCGGGCGATCCTGCTCATCGGCTCCGGCTTCCAGGACCGGGCGTGGGAGCGGGCCCTGGATGCCGAACTGGAGCCCTACGTACGGGGCGGGGGGCGAGTGGCCGTCGTCAGCAGGCATCGCAGCCTGCGGGTGGACACCGTACAGCCGGAGAACCGGGCGGGGGCGGCCTCGCTCGCCCGGACGCTGGTGGGGCTCGGGCACCGCACGTTCGCGGTGCTCACCGGCCCACCCGCGCTGACCACTGTCTCCGACCGGCTCACTGGCTTCCGGGAAGGGCTCGCGGAGTCGGGAATCGGGATCGACCGGGTCGTGGAGGGCGCGTTCACTCGCGACGGCGGGTACGCGGCGGCCCGGCGGTTGCTGGCCTGCGGCCGGCCGCGGCCGACCTGTGTGTTCGCGGTCACCGATGTGATGGCGGTCGGTGCGCTCGCCGCGCTGCGGGAGGAGGGGCTGCGAGTGCCGGAGGATGTCTCGCTCGCCGGGTTCGACGACATTCCGCTGGTACGGGAGTTGTCGCCGGCGCTCACCACGGTGGCGCTGCCGCTGACCTCGATGGGCGAGGACGTGATCGCCCTGGCGCTGCGGGAGCCGTCCGCGGGACGGCGGGCCCGGGTGGTGCGGGTGGCGGGAGATGTCGTGGTGCGGGCGAGCACGGGAACGCCGCCGGTCGGGTGAGCGGCGGCATTCGGGTGCCGAGGTGCCCTCCACCGTGATTCGCCCGGCGACGGAGGGCGGACCGCAAAGACCGACCGGCAAATGGGGGGTGGGAGAAGGAGCGGGGCTGGGTGCGTGCAGCTGCAAGGCGGAGGATTGAGCCAACGCGATGGGGTCTCCCCTGCTCGAGCGAAGCCGAGAGCTTGGGGAAGTTGGTGATTGACGACAACGCCGGAGGGGGTCCCCCCTGGCCCTTAAGGCCTTGGGGGAGTGCGTGCCCAGCCCCGCGACGCCGCCCCCCATTTGCCGGTCGGTCTACGGGTGGACGAGCACCTGGGAGAGTGCCACGCGTCCCGTGCCGGAGGTCACGATCTTCACCGTGCGGGTCCGGCTGTCCAGGTTCAGGACCGTCGGGCGCAGCGCCTTCCCGCTGACGTGCACCGTCGCGTCGTCGGTGACGACATCGAAGTCGGCTGTCGTGGAGGAGGAGTTGTTCCAGATCTCGATCTGACGGATGCGCTGCTCGCTGCCCAGGTCGACCTGCCACCAGGCGCCCGCCTCGGACAGCGTGCGGGTGTCCGTGTTGGTGTCGGCGTCCAGTGCGAGCGCCGCGGCCGCCGTGCCCTCGGTGGAGGACTGGGTCGCGGTGCCGGTACGGGCCAGGTCGGTCCGCAGCTGCTCGACCGGGCCGCCGTGGGCGCCTGCCCGGGCTGCGACGGCGAGGGCTTCGGCCGACAGCCGGTCCAGACCGGTGAGGTTGTCCGTCATGACCGAGCCCGTGCCGCCGAGTGCCGGCGCCGCGGTGTCGGTCCAGTTGCCCCGGGCGGTGTTCTGGATGCCGTAATCCGCCCAGTTCGAAACCCACTTGTAGCCGATGCGGGTGATGACGTTCTTCTCGACGACGATGTGCGAGGACTGTTCGTCGAGGTAGATGCCGTTGCCGTCGCGCTCGGTGTTGCCGAAGGCGGAGCGGTTGATGTAGTTGCCGGAGACGACCGTGCCCGGCTGCGCGCCCTGGGTGTAGATCGCGCCGCCGTCGTGCTGCGCCCGGTCGACTTCCATGACATTGGTGATGCGGTTGTCGGTCACCTTGTTGTCGCGCAGCACGGACTTCTGGGCCTCGGGCTGGTTCCAGCCCCAGCCGACCGAGATCCCGGAGTACGGAAGATGGTCCAGGCTGTTGTGGTCGACGGTCAGCGCTGCCTCGTAACCGGCCCAGATGCCCACCGAGTCGGTGTACTCGACGCCGGAGCGGGTGATGGTGTTGTACGCGATCGTGTTCCGCTCCCCCGCGAGCGCCGCCCCGGGCATCGGCTCGGTGTCGCCCACGTACACCGCGCCGGAGGACAGATCGGTGAAGGACGAGCGGATCAGGGAACTGTCCTTGGTACCCGCTTCGAGGATGGCGCCCGCCCCGCCGAGCCGGCTGAACCGGGCGTTCTCGATGCTGATGTGCTGTCCGCCGCGGACAATGATCGCGGCGGACGGCTTTGTGTAGAAGCGGCCCGCGTGGTCGACGGGGCCGGTGGCTCCGGTCAGGGTGAGACCGGCCTGCATGCCCGCGTAGCCCTCATCCGTGTCCGGCCGGCGGTAAGCCGCATACGCGAAGCCGATCCCGTCCACGGTGACATCGTGGGCACCGTCGACGACGAGCAGTTGTTCGGTGTGCGGAGTGACAGCCTGCGCATGGCGCATGTTCTCGCCCTTGCGCGGCAGGTACGTGACGGCGCGGTTCTGCGAATTCCACACGAACTCGCCCGGCTGGTCGAGGAGTTCGGGGGCATTCTCGAAGAAGGCGACGCCGCTGTAGCGGGTGGAGTCGACCGTGGTGGAGTCCCAGGCCGGTCCGGTGCGGTTGGTGCCGCTCGCCGAGTTGGTCCAGCAGGGCTGGGCGAACGTCATGACGTCGCCGCTGACGCCGGTGATCCGGCAGTGGTAGTTGCGCCAGCGGACCCGGATGACGGCTTCGGCGTCGGTGGGGCGCTGCCACCGGTCGATCCCGGTGGCGACGGCGCCGGTCATCCCGGTCCTGGTGGCGTCGCAGGTGCTCGCCGCGCAGGCCGCGCCCCGGGCGCGGGTTGCGCGCCTGCCGTCGATGAAGAGCTGGCGGGGGGTGACGCCGGCCGGGACGTCGGCGGTCCAGGTGCCGTCGGCGCTCTCCCGCCAGCCGGTGATGTCCTGTCCGCCGGAGAGGACGGGGCGGGCTCCGGGGGCCGCGGTCCAGGTGACCGTGTGGCCGTCCTTCCCGGAGTCGGCGGCGCCGAGCTTCAGGGGTTCGTCGCGCTTGTACGTACCGTTCTTCAGAAGTACGCGGACGTCGCGACCGGTCTCGGTGCGTGCCTGGTCGCGGGCGCCTTCCGGGGTACAGGGGCGGGCGACCGTACAGGAGGTGCCGTGTCCGTCCGGGGCCGCGTACAGGGTGCGGGGGCCGGGTGCGGCCTGGGCGGTCGGGGCGGCGAGGAGCGCGGCCAGGAAGGCGGCGGTGGCGGCAGCGGCGGTACCTCGTACGACGTTCAGGGAGCGGCGGTTCACGCGGAGGCCTTCCAGTCGGGGTGGCCGGGCATGGGCGGGTTCACGGCTCCGAAGAGCCAGCCGCGCAGGAACGGGTCGAGGGACTTGTCGCCGGTGACGTCGACCGTGTGCCGGATGAAGGCCTCGCTGGTGCAGGTGGAGTCCTTGAAGCGCTTCACCCACTCACGCATGACCCGGTCGAACCGCCGCTGACCGATCTGAAGGCTGAGGGCGTACAGGACGAGTGCGCCACCGTCGTAGATGTTGGTGCCGCCGAGCGCCTTCGGGAGTCCGGGCGGGCCGTCGGTGGCGCGGATGGCGTCGAGCTTCGCGTACGTGGCCTTCATCTTGTCCTCGAAGACCGACCAGCCGCGCTCCTCACCGTACAGGCCGGCGTAGTACACGGCGGGGCCCTCGTTGAGCCATGCCTGCTGCCAGTCGTTCGGGGTGACCCAGTCGCCGAACCACTGGTGGACGAGCTCGTGGACCATGGTGGTCTCGTAGCCGGGCTGCCCGTTGGCGTTGAGCTTGAACCAGTTGGTGGAGAACAGGGAGAGAGTCTGGTTCTCCAGGGCGTCGGTGTAGCCGTCGTAGATGTGGACGCCGTAGACGGAGAACGGGTAGCGGCCGAACTTCGCCTCCAGCCAGTCCAGATGGTCCGCGGTACGGGCGACGACCGGACCGTACTTGTCCTCCTGTCCCTGCGGGACGATGTGCCGCAGCGGGAGTCCGCGGTGGCCGGTGCCGTACAGATAGGTGCCCTTGACGACGGCGATGCCGATGAGTTCGGTCGCCATGCGCTCGCGCAGGGCGAAGTGCCAGACGGTGGAGCCGTCGGACCGGGGGGTCTTGTGGAGCAGTTCGCCGTTGGCGGCGGCGACATAGCCCTGCGGGGCGCTGATGTGGAAGGTCCACGTCGCCTTGTCGGACGGGGTGTCGTTGCAGGGCAGGAAGGTGTCGGCGCGGGAGGACTGGGCCGCGGAGGCGAAGCCGCCGTCGGTGCCGAACCTCCAGCCGGTCAGCCCGAGTCGGGGCGCCTTGCCGTTGCCGCGGTAACGCACCTCGACGGTGAACGCCTGCCCGTTGTGGAGCGGTCGGGCGGGGGTGATGGTGAGCTCCTGGCCGCTCTTGCCGGGCGAGAGCTCCCAGTCGGCGGGGCGGCCGGCGACGGTGACGGAGCCGATGGTGTGGCCGTCGGTGTCCAGGTTGAAAGCGGAGAGGTCCTGGGTGGCCTTGGCGTTGATCTTCACGACGGCGGTGAAGTCGTAGGTCACCGGGGTGAAGTCGAAGGTGAGGTCGTAGTGGACGACCTGGTAGCCGCCGTTGCCGAGGGTGGGGAAGAGCGGGTCGCCGACGCCGTCGGAGCCGGGCTTCGGTTCGAAGCCGTGCGGCTGTGCGATGGCGCTCGAGCCGAGTGCGGGTACGGCGACGGCCGCCGCCACTGCCGCGCCGCCGAGTCTGAGGGCCGAGCGTCGCGTCGTCACTTCTTCCCCTTCTGGAAGGCGTCCTCGAACTCGCCGCGGGCCTGCTCGCCGCCCTTGGCCAGGTAGTCCTTGACGAGCTGGTCGTAGGCGGACATGGGCTTGCGACCCGAGATGATGTCCTTGAGCGCGTCCTGCTTGAACGTGTAGAGGCTGCCGGATCCCTTCGAGTCCCAGGTGGGCGAGGAGTACTGCAGGGTCGGGTCCTGCTCCATGATCGGAATCATCTTGGTGAACGCGTCGTGGACGTGGCGGACGCCCTGCTCCGAGTCGGCGCTGAAGATGGCGGGGACGGCGGAGGCCATGAACTTCCACGGCACGGTGACGTCCTGGGTGCCCTGCTTGGTGAGGGCCGGGTTGCCCTTGGCGTCACGGGTGAAGTCCTTGCCCTCGACGCCGTAGTTGATCAGCGTGTACTCCTGGCTGCCGAACGGAGAGGCGGCGAAGTCGGCGAGGGCCAGGATCTCCTTGACCCGGTCCCCGGACGCCTTCTTCACATGGGTGTTCTCCAGCTTGACGTTGTCCATCCAGGCGATGGCGTCCTTGCCGAACGGGACGAAGGGGCGCGGGTCGTACTTCTTGTCGATCGCCTGCATGGAGGCGATGTAGCCGACGCCGGGCGCCAGGTAGGTGGGCATGCCGTCGTAGACGTATGCGCCCTTGCCGTTCTTGAACATGTCCGTGTACTGGGCCTTCTGCGCCCCGGACATCTGAAGGGTGCCCGGATAGAAACAGCCCGCCTTGTACAGCAGCCGGGCCGTCTCCACTGCCTTGCGGTACTCCGGGGTCTCCAGGTCGGTGGTGAACTTGCCCGTCTTGGCGTCGAGCCGCCAGTAGTAGGGCGCGCCCGCAGACATCGCAAGCATGGTGGTGGCGCCCGCGATGATCGCGTACTGGTCCTTCTTGGGCCGGGTCAGCTCCTTGCAGACCTCGACGAACCTGTCGAGGCCCGAGATCTGGGCGAGGTCGGTGACGCCGACCTCTTCGAAAAGGTCGTGGCGGTAGAAGCCGGCGCCGCCGGTGCCGGTGCGGGCGATCGGGATGCCGTACAGCTTCCCGCCGAAGATCGCGGCCTGCCAGGCGCCCTTCGGGATGGCAGCCAGGTTCGGGTAGTCCTTGGCCTTGTCCCCGGCGAGGTACGGCGTCAGGTCGGCGCACTTGGCCTGGAGGAAGGCCGCCTTGTTGTCGACACCTCCGACCTCGGGGTACATGAAGAGATCGGGCAGGCTGTCGCTCGCGACCATGGTGGAGAACTTGGTGCCGTAGTCGTCGGCGGGGACGGCGGTGATGTTCACCTGGCCACCGAGGAGCTTCTCGATCTCCTGCCACGCGGCGTTCTTGCCGCGGGCGGGCGGCGGCGGGGAGAAGGTCTCCATCGTCGCGCTGATCGGCTTCGCCCCCTTGAGCGGGGTGCCCTTCGTGGCCCGCAGCGGCTTGGCCGGGTAGCTGAAGCAGCCCTGCGGAACACCGGCCGCGGTGCCCGCCAGGTCGGGCTTGAGGCCGATGTTGCGGACCGCGGTGTCCGGGAGCAGGGAGGCGCTCTTGGCCTCCGCCTTCGCGGTCGTGCCGCCGTCGCCGCAGGCGGCGAGCAGCGGGGCGGCGGCCAGTGAGAGACCGACGCCCGCACCCATGCGGAACAGTGCTCTGCGGTTGATGGGGGTGGAGCTCGACACCTGAATCTCCTTGAGAGAGGGGAAGGAAGGAGTGGGGGGGGCGGTGGCTGCGCTCAGCCCTTGATGGCGCCTGTGAGCACGCCCTTGGTGAAGTAGCGCTGGAGGAACGGGTAGACACAGAGGATCGGTACGACGGCGATCACCAGGACCGCCATCTGTACGGCCTGCTGCGGGGCGAGCACCTCACCGGCCGAGGCGGCGTTCAGGCTCTGGCCCTGCAGGACATAGGTGCGCAGCACCATGGGCAGCGGCCACTTGTCGGAGTCGCCCAGGTACAGGAGCGAGTTGAAGAAGGCGTTCCAGTACGTCACCGCGTAGAAGAGGCTGATCACGGCGAGGACGGCCTTGGACAGCGGCAGGACGATCCGCACCAGGATGCGGAAGTCTCCGGCCCCGTCGACCTTCGCGGCGTCGTACAGCTCCTCCGGCAGGTTCATGAAGAAGGATCGCAGAACGACCAGGTTGAAGGCGCTGACCAGGGTGGGCATGACGAGCGCCGCGTAGGTGTCGTACAGCCCGAGTCCCTTGACCAGCAGGAAGTTCGGGATGATGCCCGCGTTGAAGAGCATCGTGAACAGGGCCGTCATCAGAATGAAGCGGGAGCCCGTGACGTCGCGGCGGGAGAGTCCGTACGCCATGCCGACGGTGACGAGCAGGCTGGCGAGGGTGCCGAGGACGGTGATGCCGACGGAGACGATCAGCGCGCGGGTGACGACTCCGCCGGTGAAGATGGTGCGGTAGGCGTCCAGGGTGGGGTGGTCCGGCCACAGGACGAGGCCGGAGCTCTTGATGATGTCGGTCTGTGAGGCGAAGCTCGTGCCGATGACGCCGACCAGCGGGTAGGCGACGGCGAGGACGACCACGACGACGGCGACCGCCTTGGCGATCTGCCCGATGCGGGTCGGCCGCTCCATCCACGGGGGTCGGCCGTCGGACTTGCGGACGGTGGCGGGCCGGGGCGCCGGGGCGGTGGATTCCGATGTGGCGCGCGTTTTCTCAGCGGTCAGCACCGCGGTACACCCCTTCGTGGCCGAGTCGGTGGGCAAACTTGTTCGCGCCCAGGACGAGTGCGGTGCCGATGACCGCCTTGACGAGTCCGACGGCGGCGGCGACGCCCCAGTCGTTGTCCTTGATGCCGTGGTAGTAGACGTAGGTGTCGAGGACCTCACCGGCGTCCGGGCCGACCGCGTCGCGCTGGAGCAGGATCTGCTCGAAGCCGACGGAGAGCATCTGCCCGAGGTTGAGGATGAGCAGCAGGATGAGTACGGGGGCGATGCCCGGCAGGGTCACGTGCCAGAGGCGGCGCCGCGGGCCCGCGCCGTCGATCGCGGCGGCCTCGTACTGCTGCCGGTCGATGTTCAGCAGCGCGGCGAGGATGATGATCGTGCCCCAGCCGGCGTCCTTCCAGGCCACCTGGAGGGTCAGCAGCCAGGGGAAGGCGTCGGGGTCGCTCATCATGTCGTAGCGCGGCAGCCCCAGACCGCCGAGGACGTCGGGCAGAAGCCCGGCGCCGCCCAGGATCTGCTGGAAGATCGAGACGATGATGACCCAGCCGATGAAGTGCGGCAGATAGACGACGCTCTGCACGAAGCGCCTGATGCGGTCGCTGGCGATGCTGTTGAGCAGCAGGGCCAGGGCGACCGGGACCGGGAAGAAGAACACCAGTTGGACGAGGGCGATCTCCAGGGTGTTGAACGTCGCGGACCAGAAGGCCGGCTCGCCGAACGCCGCGGAGAAGTTGGCGAACCCCACCCAGACGCTGTGCATGTAGCCGAGGTACGGCTGGTAGTCCTGGAACGCCACCACATAGCCGAGCAGCGGTACGTAGTGGAAAACGACGAAGTACAGCAGGCCGGGCAGGGTGAGCAGCAGCATCACCCGGTCCCGCTTGATCCGCTGCCAGAGCGTCAGCCGGTGCTGTGCGACAACGGCCTGGGCAGCGGGCGGGGAGGGTATTTCAGCCTTCTGCTGCCGCTTCTCCCGCGGCAACGAGGGTGCTGTTTCAGCCATGGTGCGTCCTGTTCGGCTGGGTGGCGCATGGTGAGCCTTCTGGGGCCGCAAGTTAGTAAGCGGTTAACCCGAGCGTCAAGAGATCCAGGTAAATGTCGTTGAGACGCGATGTCCTCACCATCAAATCCAGCCCAACGAATCAACAAAAATACTTCTCAAGCGGACAGTTGGGGCGGCGGTGAGCTTGACGGTCGACCATCGCGCTCCTTAGCGTTCCGGTCATTCCATAGAACGCGATTACTATCCGGAGGCAGGGTGCGAACCACCGAAGAGGCGCCGGCTCATTCCGGTAGCGATGCTGCGGCACCGCCCCCGCGACGGCCGCGCACGGTCCTGGCCATGAGCCCCGGACTGCTCGACGACGTCTTTCCGCCACCGGTGCGGGCCCGTCTCGAGGAGACCGCCGACCTCCTCAACCCGTTCGTGATCAGCGAGTTCGACTCCTCGGACGCCTCCGCGGCACTGAATGCGGCCGAGGTCCTGCTCACCGGCTGGGGCTGCCCACCCGTCGACGCCGCGCTGCTGGACCGGGCACCCGCGCTGCGCGCCGTGATCCATGCGGCCGGCACGGTGAAAACGTTTCTGTCCCCGGCCGCGTTCGACCGCGGGATCGTCGTCTCCTCGGCCGCCGCCGCCAATGCCGTACCGGTCGCCGAGTTCACCCTGGCGGCGATCATCATGGGCGCCAAGCGGGTCTTTCCGCTGGCCGGGCTCTTCCGCACCCGGCGCACCCACCGCACCGGCGCCGACCTCGACCGCCAGCACTGGCTCGGCACACACGGCCTGACCATCGGCATCGTCGGGGCGTCCCGGATCGGCCGCCGGGTCATCGAACTGCTCCGCGTCCTCGATGCCGAGGTACTGCTGTACGACCCGTATGTCAGTGCGGCCGAGGCGGAGCTGCTCGGTGTCACCCCGACCGACCTGGACACCCTGGTGGCGACCAGCGACGTGGTGAGCGTCCACGCCCCCGACACGCCGGAGACCCGCGGGATCATCGACGCCAGGCGGATCGGCCTGATGCGGCCCGGCACCCTGCTCGTCAACACGGCCCGCGGCCCCCTGGTGGACACCGAGGCGCTGACCGGGCACCTGGTCAGCGGGCGGCTGGACGCCGTCCTCGATGTGACATCGCCCGAGCCGCTGCCGGACGGCCACCCGCTGTGGGACCTGCCGAACGTCTTCCTCACCCCGCATCTCGCGGGCGCCCAGGGCAACGAGGTGGGACGGCTCGGTGCGCTCGCAGTGGACGAGCTCGCGCGGTACGCGCAGGGCACACCGTTCGACCACCCGGTGCACCGGGCCGACCTGGGGAGGATCGCATGAGCTCCGTCCCGGCACGGGCCAGTGCCGTGACCGGCAAGGTCTGCCCGGAAGGAGCGTCGTCCAGTGCGTGCGATCGCAAGGCGGCCGGAAGCCCTTGTAGCGGAACTACCAGGGCTTTTGGCCAACGCCGCGAGCGTGCGTGATGGGCGGCGCGACGGGGCAGAGCTTGCCGGGAGGGGCACTAGGCTCGACGTCACACAACAGCCACCAGGGGGTGAGCCGGATGCGCCGGCAGAGCACAGCCGCGGACGGACAACGGCGCGCGACGGTCACCGATGTCGCCCGGCGCGCGGGCGTCTCGACGGCCACGGTCTCCCGCGTACTCAACCGCAACTACCCGGTCGCCGAGGCGACCCGGGAGCGTGTCGAGTCCGCGATGCGCGAGCTCGGTTATGTCGTCAACGCCCATGCCCGTGCGCTGGCCGGTGTCTCCAACCGCACCGTCGGCATCATCGTCAACGAGGTCATCGACCCGTTCTACGCGTACATCGCGCGCGGCGTGGAGCGGGAGGCGGCACTCGGCGGACGGCTCTGCCTGGTCTGCTGCACCCAGGGCGACCCGCAGCGCGAGCTGGCCTTCATCGATCTGATGCATGAGCGCAGGGCGGACGCGGTGGTCGTGGTCGGCGGCTCCATCGCGGACCGCGGCTACACCACCGAGCTGGCCCGCAGGGCGCGCGAGCTGGACGCGGGCGGATCGAAGCTGGTGCTGTGCGGCAGGCCACCGCTGGGCGAGCAGGCTCCGACCGTCGCGGTCGAGTACGACAACGAGGGCGGCGCCTTCGCCATCACCGACCATCTGCTGATGCAGGGGCACGAGCGGATCCTCTACCTCGGCGGCCCGCCCAAGCTCTCCACCACCCGCGACCGGCTGGCCGGGCACCAGCGGGCCCTTGAGCTGCGCGGCATCGCCCCGGACCCCGAGCTGGTGCGGCCCGGCGCCTTCAGCCGTAACTTCGGGTACCGGCGGATGGCCGAACTGCTGCGGGACGGACCGGACTTCACCGCTGTCTTCGCCGCCAACGACATGGTGGCGGCAGGCGCGGCGCAGGCTCTGGAGGAGGCCGGGGTACGGGTGCCGAAGGACGTGTCCCTGGTGGGGTACGACGACATTCCGGTGGCCCAGGAGCTGCGGCCGCGACTGACCACTGTCCATGTGCCGCTGGAGGAGATGGGGCGCCAGGCGGTACGACTGGCCGTCACCGGCGGGGACGAGGACGACTGGCGCGAGCCGACCACGGGTGCACTGCGCCTCGGCACCCACATCGTGGTCCGCGATTCCGTTGCGCCACGGCCCGGCCGGTCCACCCGGATGTGACCGGTTACTTCCCCCCTGTCCACAGTTGGCCATAGAAAATCACAGTAACTTCCTGACTCCTCTTGCGGCTTGATAGCAACCGCTTACATGCTGGCGCCGAGTAGCACCCGTTCCGCACGCTTCCGCCCCTCACTCGTTTCTGCAGGGAGAGTTCCGCATGCGTATGCCCACAGACTCCGCCGGCCCCTCCACCGCCCCTTCCTCCGCTTCCTCCCTCGTCGGCAGGCGTTCCGTTCTCGCCGCCGCGGCCGGAGCCGGAGCGGCGATCGCCCTGGGCACCGGCACGGCCCGGGCCACGACGGCCGACACCTCCGTTTCGCAGGGGGCACGCCCGGTCCACCTGACCGTGACTGCCCGGCCCGCCGCCGAGGCCGAGCGGCTGCGGCTCGGACAGGCCCTGCGCGGCTCGGAGTTCCAGCCCACCGGCCTGTACGTCCCGGCCGGCGCGCCCCTTTCCCTCACCGTCCAGCCGTACGACGATCTGCTGCCCACCCTCTGGATCGGCGCGTGGGACTACTACGGCGAGATCACCGAGCCGCGCAGCTATCCGCTGACCGCCGGTGCGAACACCGTGACGGACCCGCACGGCGGCCCGGCCTGTCTCACCCTGGCGGGCCGTGGCGAGCGGGCCGGTGTGCTGGTCCGCTCCGGCGCCGTCCCCATGCCCGTCTTCGCCCTGGGCCGAACCTCGGAGGCCGACTACCAGCAGCAGCTGGACACGTTCACCGCATCGCCGTACGTCGAACTCCACGCGCCGCACACGATCATGACGCTCACCCGCGAGGGCGCGCTGCTGTACCGAGGCGAAGACCATGCCGCACTGCTCGGGCTGGTCGAGACGATCACCGACTCGCATGCCCGGATCAGCGGACTCGACGGCTCGAAGCCGGTGCACCGGCGCAAGGCGGGGCCGTACCACTTCACCGAGGTCAGCAAGGTCCCGGCCGGTGTCGGTGCTTACGCCACACACGGCTACAACGGCTTCCCGCGGGCCTACCTCGACCGGGCCACGACCGTCGAGGGGCTGCGGACCCGCGGCTGGGGGCTCTACCACGAACTCGGCCATCTGCACCAGCAGTTCGCCTACAAGCCCGGCGGCCTGACCGAGGTCACGGTCAACATCTACTCGCTGGCCGCACAGCGCACCCTGAAGCAGCCGTCCAACCTCCTCACGGTCGACGCGACGACGGGGCTCACCTACTTCCAGTCCGCACAGCGCAAGTTCGGTACGGCGGGGCTGAGTTACGAGAAGTCCTTCGGCGCGTACGAGAAGCTCGTCCCGCTGCGCCAGTTGGAGCTGGCCTTCGGCGACGACTTCTGGCCCCGGCTGCACAGGCTGGTGCGCGAGGAGAACCCGCAGTCCCAGTACACGGAGAACGACAAGCGCTACCGGGCCCTCGCCACCTACTCCAGCCGCATCGCGGGCTACGACCTCACGGACTTCTTCGTGAACACCTGGGCGTTCCCGATCGACGCCACCGGCAAGGCCGAGCTGGCCGCGCTGAACCTGCCGAAGCCCTCCGTCGACCCGTCCACGCTGTCGGACTGACCACCGGCGACAAGGAGCCACTGTGAACCTCAGCAGAAGAACCCTTCTCGCGGCGAGCAGCGCCACGGCCGTCACAGCCGCGACGACGCTCATGACGTCGGCCGGCGCCGCGCGCGCACGGCCCGTCGCGGCCGCATCCGCCGAAGCCGCGGTGACCGCCGACTTCGACACCCTCCTCCGACGGGCCGAAACGCTGCTCACCGGAGGTGAGTTCGACCCGGCCGACACCGACTTCACAGCGGCGCTCGCCGCCCTGTCCACCACGGCCAAGGGGCTCTGGGACGCCCTCGACCGCAGCGCCGGACGGACCGCGCTCTGGCCCGACCTCGCACCGCTCACCGACCCGGGCAACTTCGGTCAGAGCTACACCCGGCTGCGCACGATCGCGGTCGCCTGGGCGACCGAGGGCACTTCCCTCACCGGGAGCACAGAGGTGGCGGACGCCCTCGTAGCCGCTCTGCGCTTCACGTACGACACCGCGTACAACCCGGCCAAGCGCGAGACCGGCAACTGGTGGTTCTGGGAGATCGGCGCCCCGCGTGCCCTGATGGACTGCTCCGTCGTCCTCCGCGACCGGCTTCCCGCAGCCGATCTGACGGACTATCTTTCGGTCGTCGACCGGTTCTGCCCGGACGCGGACCGGCGTACCAACTCCCCGTCGCTCGCGGAGACCGGCGCGAACCGCACCGACAAGGCCGTCATCGTGGCGCTGCGCGGACTGCTGGGGCAGGACGCCGGCAAGCTCGCCTCCGCCCGTGACGCGCTCTCCGATGTGCGCGACTCGGGCCGCAACAGCCTTTTCCGCTATACGAGTTCGGGTGACGGCTTCTACGAGGACGGCTCGTTCGTCCAGCACGAGGTGGTCGCGTACACCGGTTCCTACGGCATCGTGCTGCTCAATGGCACGGCCTATCTGCTGGCGCTGCTGGCGGGCTCCGAGTGGGCGGTCGCCGACCCGAAGGTGTCGGTGATGTACGAGGCCGTCGAGCGGACCTTCGCGCCGGTGGTCTTCGACGGGCTGATGATGGACTCTGTGCGCGGCCGGGCGATCTCCCGGGAACGCGCCGGGGACCACCGCGACGGTGCGACGGCCGTCGCCGCGATCCTGCTCCTCGCGACCGGCGCACCCGCCGAGTACGCGGGGCGCTGGCGGGCGCTGGTCAAGGGCTGGCTGACCCGTAACCGCACCACTCCCTTCACGGCTCTCGCGACGCTTCCCCAGCTCGCCCTGGCGAAAGCCGTCCTGAACGACCGGACCGTGAAGGCCGAGGCTCGTACGACCGGCACCTTCGTCTTCGCCGACATGGACCGCGTCGTGCACCGCCGTCCCGGCTGGGCCTGCGCGCTGTCGCTCTCGTCGAAGCGGATCTCGGCGTACGAGGCGGGCAACGGCGAGAATCTGCACGGCTGGTACACCGGCGACGGCATGACGTATCTGTACGACGGCGAAGACCTGGGGCAGTTCAACAACGGCTTCTGGCCCACCGTCGATCCGTACCGGCTCCCCGGCACCACGGTCGACACCCGGCAGCGGACCGATCTCGGCACGGGTGCCGGTACGTCCACCTACCGTCCCACGAACGCCGTGGCGGGCGGCGCCGTGCTGGACGGCCGGTACGGCGCCGCCGCGATGGAGGTGATCGGCGCCCAGGGCACCACCCTGCGGACGAAGAAGTCCTGGTTCCTGCTGGACAACGCGGTGATCGCGCTCGGCGCGGGCATCACGGCGAGCGACGGCCGTCCGGTGGAGACGATCGTCGAGAACCGCAACCTCGGCACGGACGGCAGCCACCGGCTGCTGGTCGACGGCGTCCGGCAGCCCGTCGAGCAGGGCTGGGCCCGGGACTTCGACCGAGCGCGTTGGGCGCACATCGACGGCGTGGGCGGCTACGTCTTCCCCGAGGGAACCGCCCTGCGCGCCCTGCGTGAGCAGCGCACCGGCACCTGGCGGGCCATCGACACCGGGGCGGACACAGGCGGCAGCACCGATCCCGTCACCCGCCGCTATCTCACGCTCCGGGCCGATCACGGCAGCTCCCCCACCGACGCCCGGTACGCCTATGTGCTGCTGCCCGGCGCATCGGCGGCGGCAACCGCGGTCTGGTCGCACTCCCGGCCGGTCCGGATCGTCGCGAACGACGCCACCGCGCAGGCCGTGGAGGTACGCCGGGCGGGACTGACCGCGGTGAACTTCTGGGTCGCCGGGACCGCGGCCGGGATCACGGCCTCCGGTCCGGCGTCGGTGCTCGTGCAGCGCCGGGGCGGACACGTCCTTGTCGCGGTCGCCGACCCGAGCCGGACGCTCACCACGCTCTCGGTCGAGCTGCCGTTCCCCGTACGGTCGGTGGTGGACGCCGATGACACGGTGAGCCTCGTCCCGGGCCGCAGGCCCGTACTCACCGTCGCCGTCGGCGGCTCGCGCGGCCACACCCACCGAGCCGAACTCAGCCGGTAATCCACCCCTTCGCACCCCCTCCGAGGAGCAGCACCACCATGTCCGTCGCACCGCATCTGCAACTGCCGCCGCCCGACCGGATCCTGTCCTCCCGTACCGGCTGGACCCGGGCCCACTGGGAGGCGACGGCCGACCGGATGCTGGACGCGCTGGTGCCGTACGCGACACCCGGCTTCGCGCAGTACCGGCTGCCCGGCCGGAACAGCTGGTCGGGTGTCGTCTCGGACGGTCTGGAGGGTTTCGCCCGGTCGTTCCTGCTCGCCGCCTGCCGGATCGCGGGAGCGGGCGGGGCGGTCGACCCCGCACTGATCGAGCGGTACACAGCGGGCCTGGCCGCGGGCACGGACCCCCGCAGCGGTGAGTCCTGGCCGCGGCTGACGGACTGTTCGCAGCAGATGGTGGAGGCGGCGTCGGTCGCGGTCGCACTGCACGAGACCCGGCCGTGGATCTGGGACCGGCTGGACGCCCGGGTCCAGGAGCGGGTCGTGGACTGGTTCTCCGGGTTCGTCGGCGGGCGTACCTGGGACAACAACTGGCGCCTCTTCCAGGTGGTGTCCGAGCAGTTCCTCGCCTCGGTCGGCGCCCCCTACAGCCGCTCCGACATCGAGAGCAATCTGGACCGGATCGAGGACTGGTACGTCGGTGACGGCTGGTACACCGACGGCGACGGCCGGAACTTCGACTACTACATCGGCTGGGCCATGCATCTGTACCCGCTGCTGTGGTCGCGGATCGCGGGCGCCGACGACGGGGGCAGGAGCGAGGTCTACCGGCAGCGGCTCAGCCGGTTCCTGGAGGACTACCCGCACTTCTTCGGCTCCGACGGTGCACCGGTTCACCAGGGCCGTTCACTGACATACCGGTTCGCCGCTCTCGCACCTGTGTGGATGGGGGCGCTGGCCGACTGCACCCCGCTCGCGCCGGGGCTCACCCGCCGGCTCGCCTCGGGCACGATGCGGCACTTCGCAGAGCGCGGCGTGCCGGACGAGCGGGGGCTGCTGACGCTCGGCTGGTACGACACGTTCCTGCCGAGCACCCAGCCGTACTCCGGTCCCGCCTCACCGTACTGGGCGAGCAAGGGTTTCCTCGGGCTGCTGCTCCCGGCGGACCATCCGGTGTGGACGGCACGGGAACTCCCGCTGCCCGTCGAGGAGTCCGACCAGTACACCGCGCTGCCCGCACCCGGCTGGCTGCTCCACGGAACCCGCGACGACGGCATCGTGCGGCTGGTCAATCACGGCAGCGACCACAATCCGCCGTACGACGAGGCGGCCGACCCGTCCGAGGGTGCGGACGATCCGCACTACGCGAAGTTCGCCTACTCGACGGCGACGGCCCCCGAAGCCGCCCCGCACGCCGTGACACGCTCCATCGACGGCCATCTGGCACTCGTCGCCCCGGACGGCACGCCGTCGCTGCGCCGCCGGATCCATCCGCTGCGCTGCGAGGACCGCATTGCCGCCTCCTGGTACGCGGCCCGGCTGCCCGGTGACGACCGTCCGTACCGGATCGAGACGACGAGTGTGCTGCACGGGCCGTGGGAGATCCGGGTGCACCGGGTCGAAGCGCCCGAGGGTGCGGTGGTGCGGGAGGGCGGTCACGCGGTCGCTCATGCGGACAGCCCGTTCGCCCTGTCGGGTCCCGACTGGGCGCTCGCCCGTACGGCCGACGGTCTGAGCAGCGCCCTGATCGCGTTGTACGGCTGGGACGGTGGTACCGAAGGGGCCGCTGTGGCACGTGACGTCCAGTCAAATGCGTACGGACCGCGTTCCGCGATCCCGTATCTGTGCAGCCGACCGCACCCGGGCGGGCAGAGCATCCATGTATCGCTCGTCGCCCTTTCCCAGGACACCGTTCATCCGGAGGCGCTGCGCGACTCGGTGCGGGTACGAGCGGGTGCGGACTCGGTGGTGCTGACGTTCCTGGACGGTACGACGGTCGAGGTCTGAAGACGGTCGAGGTCACGTCGTGGTCAAGGTCTGATCGCGGCCGGAGACTGTTCACGGACCGGGCCGCCGGGGGCCGCCCGGTCAGATCCCGATGCTGTTGTCCTCCCGCCGATGGATGTGGCCGACGAGTTCCTGCGCCAGGGACTTGATCGTGTCGAGCCCTGCCCTGCCCCACGGGCGGGGCACGGTGTCGACCGCGCAGACGGCGCCCAGGGCGATGCCCGTGCGATCGATGAGAGGCGCGCCGAGGTAGGAGCGGATGCCTATTTCGTCGACTACTGGATTCCCGGCGAACCGTGGGTAGTCGCAGACGTCCTCCAGCACGAGCGCCTTGCGCCGTACGACGACATGCGGGCAGTAGCCGCGGTCGAGGGCCACATACCGGCCGCCGCGGCTGCCCGCGGCCGTGGCGCCCAGGTCGAAGCCCTTGTGCGCGCCGGCCGGGGTGTGCAGTCCGGCGTGGAACTGCCGGTTCCCGTCGATGAAGGTGACCATCGAGAAGGGCACTTCGGTCACTTCGGCCACCCGGTCGGCGAAGGCGTCGAAGTTGTCGAACGAGGCATCGGCGCGTTCCCCGAGACCCAGGGTCCGTAGCCGCTGGGTACGGACGAGGGCGTCGCGGTCGACAGGCGTGAGCAGCATCCGGCCGCCGGCATGCAGGGTCACGGGTGTGCTCCGAAGCCGGACAACGGGGCCGGGGCGGAGGTGGCGTTGATCAGGTGCTGGACCAGTGTGACCAGTGTCCCGGTGCCAGAGCTGGCGATCCGGGCGTCGCAGAGCACGACCGGTACGTCCGGCCCCAGGTCGAGCGCGGCCCGTACCTCCTCGGGTGCGTAGCGGTAGGCGCCGTCGAACTCATTCACCGCGACGATGAATCCGATGCCGCGCCGCTCGAAGAAGTCGACGGCGGCGAAGCACTCCGCGAGCCTGCGGGTGTCCGCGATCACGACCGCTCCGAGCGCCCCCTGGGAGAGCTCGTCCCACATGAACCAGAAGCGTTCCTGGCCGGGAGTGCCGAACAGATAGAGCACATGCTGCTCGTCGAGCGTGATGCGGCCGAAGTCCATCGCCACAGTGGTCGAGGTCTTGGACTCGATGCCCTCGAGACTGTCGGTGGCGGCGCTGACCTGGGTCAGCAGCTCTTCCGTGCTCAGCGGTGCGATTTCGCTGACCGCGCCGACGAAGGTCGTCTTGCCGACGCCGAACCCGCCTGCAACCAGCACTTTGAGCGCGACGGGAAAGCCTTCGGAGCCACCGGAGTCATAGGCACCGCTGATCCCGGCGGCTCCACCGGAGCCATAGGTACCGCCGGAGACATAGGCGCCACGGGGGGCGCCGTAGCCTTCCGGATGGCCATGCCCTGCGTGGCTTGCGTGGCATCCGAAGCCTTCGGAGCTTGCGCTGTTCTCGTACGCGGCGGAGCTGCCGAAGCCGTCAGAGCTGTCGTCGTAAGCCATCGAGCACTGCCTCCAGCAGAGATCGGTCGGTGGGCATGTCATGGAAGGCGGGCGGGTGCGCGGTGACTGCCCCGCAGTCCACCAGGTCGGAGACGAGCACCTTGGTGACGACTGCGGGCAGCCGCAGATGGGCGGCGATCTCGGCCACCGAGGTGGGGCCGCCGCACAGCCCCAGCGCGACGGAGTGCTCGGGACCGAGATGGATCTGCGGCTCGGTCCCGGTGGCCATCACCAGGGAGAGCAGGTCGAGCACGGTCGTCGGACGGGTACGGCCGTCGCTCACGGTGTACGGGCGAATGAGCCGGCCTGCCGCGTCGTCGAGCAACGGCCCGTCCTGCGGAACCGACACCCTCACAACCCCGCGGCGCTCGATGTCCCGGCCGCTTGTCTCGCCGGAGTCATCAGATAGGGCCGGACGCTCTTGACCAGCATGGTCATCTCGTAGCCGAGCACCGCCGCGTCCGCCTCGCGGCCGGCGAGAACGGCGAGGCAGGTGCCCGACCCGGCGGTGGATACGAACAGCAGCGTGGAGTCGAGCTCGACCACCACCTGTCTTACGTCGCCGCTGTCACCGAAGCGCGCGCCGGCACTGCGGCCGAGCGAGTACAGGCCGGCGGCCAGCGCCGCCATGTGGTCGGCGCTGTCGGCGTCCATGCCGTGGAGGGACTTCACCAGCCCGTCGGCGGAGAGGAGGACTGCGCTGCGTGTGTACGGCACGCGCTGGACCAGTCCGCTCAGCAGCCAGTCGAGGTCCGAGACCTGACCGGACGGCATATCGGTCGCCATGGTGCATCTACTCCTTGGAGGTATTCGCTTCGAGGGGGTCGGTGGCTGGGGCCACGCCCTGATCCAGGGAAGGATCCAGGGCCGGATCCGGGACCGGGTGATGCGGCGCGGCGGTCGCGATGAGTCCGCGGACCGGCAGCGGTCCGGGCGGGGTCTGGGCCTGCCAGGTCTGCGGGGCCACCGTTTCGCGGCTCGTGTCCGGGACCCGTTCGGTGTCCGCCTCGGATTCGCTACGGGCCTCCGCGAGTTCGATGCCCCGACGGAAGGCTGCCATGAGTCCCGGGTCGTGCAGGGCTTGTTCGCCCTCGGTGCGCGGGGCCGGTGCCTCTCTGAGCTGCGGAACCAGGTGCTCCTGGTTGGCGCGCCTGGGTAGTTGGGGCCTGCCCATGGTCCCGCGTACGACCCCGGGCTCGGATTGGAGCGCCGTAGCGGTTTCGTCCGTGCGCCGGATTCCGGGACGGGCATCGGCCGGAGTGGGGCGGTCGAGGCGCTCGGCGCGCAGTGGGAGCGGTGGGGCTTCTCCCTCGCGTCTCGCCTGCTGGGGCGGTTGATGCAGGCGGAGCGGTTGAGTGGGTACGTACGGCTGCCGGTCGGCGCTCGCCTGCGGGGCCGGTGACGGGCCCGGACCGGGATTCAGGGTCGGGTTCGGCTTGCGGTGGCTTCCGGTGTCGGCCTCGGCCGGCGGACGGTGTGCAGGCCCCGGGGGCGGGACCGGAGCTGCGTCGACCTCGGCCGGAGCATCCCCGTCCACGCCCAGCAGGGACTGCGGGAGAACGAGTACGGCCTGCGTGCCTCCATAGATGTTGCTCTGCAGCCTGACCGCGATGCCGTGCCGTCGGGCGAGTGACGCGACGACGAACAGGCCGATCCGGCCGTCCTGCAGGAGATGGGACACATTGACCTGGTCGGGGTCGGCGAGCAGGGCGTTCATCCGCTTCTGCTCGTTGCCCGGCATGCCCAGGCCCCGGTCCTCGACCTCCAGGGCCAGTCCGGCGGTGACCTGCTGGGCACGGAGCAGCACTTGGGTGTGCGGGGCGGAGAACACGGTGGCGTTCTCCACGAGTTCGGCCAGCAGATGAATCACATCGGCCACGGCGTGTCCGCGCAGCGTGCCGTCGATCGGCGGTACCAGTTTGACCCGCGGGTACTGCTCCACCTCGGCGATCGCCGAGCGCAGCACCTCCGTCATGGTGACCGGGTTGCTCCACTGGCGCCGGGAGACGGCGCCACCGAGGACGGCGAGGTTCTCGGCATGCCTGCGGATGCGGGTGGCGAGATGGTCGACATGGAAGAGGCCCTTGAGCAGATCGGGGTCCTCGACCTCGTGCTCCAGCTCGTCGAGCAGCTGGATCTCGCGGTGTACGAGCGACTGCAGCCGGCGGGCGAGATTGACGAACACCTCGACTTTCTGGTCCTCGCCGGTGCGGTCGGAGAGCCGGGACGCCTGCATGACCGCGGCCACGGCGACTTCCTGCTGGCGGCCGAGTTCCTGCGCGAGCAGCTCGAAGGCGTCGCTGCCGGGCGCGGCGGGCTGCGCGGGCCTGCGTGCGGGCACGGATTCGCCGTTGCGGAGCTGTTCCACCACCCGCTGAAGTTCGGCCTGGCCCTGTGCGCTGGCGCGGCGGAGCGCCAGGCAGCGGCCGAAGACGGTGGTGGCGACTCGGTTGGCGGCCAAGTAGGCGGACAGCACGGCGGCGACGGCCAGTGCACCGGCCCCGCCCAGTGCGGTCCACAGTTCGGTGGACGGCCGGGCTCCGGTGGAGCGGACGGTGAAGATGACCGCTGCGGCTCCGCTCAGCACCGCGGCGACGGTCGGCAGCATCGCGGTGCGCAGGAGTTGGGGGCGTATACGCGCCTCGGGGGATGGCTGGGCGGCACGCGGCCTGGCCGTGGCCGAGTGGGAACGGGCGCCCGGTCGGCCGTGCCGTCCGCCCTCTCGGCGTTCCGGTCGCGCTTCGGGTGCGCGAAGTTGAGACATCAGTGTCCTCGGTACGTGGGGCACCAGGAATCGGCGTTCATGCGGTGGCACCTACGGTGGTCGGTCAGGCTCGGTTCATCGGTCGGGCAGGCTCGAAAGATGTGAGCCCACCGTTGATCACCGGACACACACGGTAGTCGTCAAGCGCGCAGGTGCGACGGGCAGTTGTCGAACTTGCCCGCCATCCGTCCCGCTCTGGTATGACCTCTCGCACGAGAGAGCGATTTCTCCGCATTGGCACCTGGTCGACGGACACCCGAACGGCCTACAGGAGCGAACCCCTGAACACACGGAACAGCTCGGCCCGTCCGGTCAAGCCGCACGGGCCGAGCCGTCCGACGCTCTGCGGTCGACTGAGCTCTCCCTGCCCGAAACGGCGTCGAGCCCCGCCGCGACGAGACGGAGTGCAAGACCGCATCATGACGCGGGTCCGGGCACAAGGCAGCCCCACCCCCACGTTGAGCCGAAGGAGTGGGGCGCTCGGCATCAGGACGTGACGATGCGGGCCTCTACACGGAGACCGGATGCCTTTCGCGAAGTCGGCAGCGGAACGTACTGCCGTGCCTCCTTAGCCTTCTCCCGTCGAGGGGGGACCATCAATAGCCTGGATCACCTGCTGCTGTCCGGCTTCCGTCAACTTGGCGAACGCCTGGGTTATCGCGTGCAGGCTCTCGCCCCTGTCCCGCGTCACCGTTCGCCTGCGAGATCGAGGTCGCGATCGAGGTTGTCCGGAGCAACGACCGTCGGCTCGGTACGGCGCCAGGGGTGTGTGATCGGGGCAGCCACGGCACGCCACCAGGGATCGACGGGAAGCCTTCCCGCGGGCTCGAAGGGCTCGCCCGGTCGCGGAAGTGCGGCCGCTTGCCCGGCTTCCTCAGCAGCGTCCTTGGTCCACTCACCGGGCTCTGCCCACGCGTGCGGGGCGAGATTGAAGGTGGCCCAGTGGATCGGGAGCATCGCGCCGAGCGGCTTGCCGCCCTGGAGATCCAGATGGGCCCGCATGCCCTCGGCCGGTGTCATATGAATGTCGGGCCACACCTTGCTCTTGACTCTTGGAGCTGATAGAACGCCCCGCCTGTGAAAGTTCCTGGCTGGCACCCGCTTGCCTTGATGCCCGTGTGACGCCCGCGGGTCGCCGCTACGCGCACGTCACACGAGGACGTTGATCAGAACCGGCTAGCTGGCGCGAATGACTCCTTCCTCGTCTCGTCACCAGCCACCCGCCGGCACAGGGTCGTCAGATGAGTGATGAGGTTCGTTGTCGGCTGCGTACTGATCAGCAACGATGAAGATGCGGGCACAGTCTGGGCACTCGGCACGGCCGAAGAGGTACGTGAGACCCTCGGCCATCTCGGCGAGGCCAAGGGCGCGGGCCGTGTCGTACATCCGCTTACCCAGGCCGCTGAGTTCATCAGCAGGGGACGGGTGGAGAAGGCGGCGGCGGACATCTCCTTCGTCCCAGTCCCGATAGGCCGAGTACCGGCCGAAATCGCCGATCGAGAGGGTGACGGGCAGGTCGCAGTGGGGGCAGCTCACGGTGTAGAAGCCGTCTTCGAAGTCGTACTCGGCCAAGCTCCAGCCACTCGCACCGGCGAAAGCGAGATCCGCCCTGGAGAGAGCCATCGTGCTCGCCGGTGAAAGGCCGCCGCCGTCGATGCGCAGGGCGACCATCCGCCCGTGGACCGGGGCACACCAACTTCTGGGACGGGGGTGGACGCGGCCACGGCCTTGGTAACGCCTTCACCGACGCGGAGTTCGCCGGCTTCTTTATCGACCAAGCAGGCGCGGACACCCCGGCACAGCCTGCCGGGCCGGTCGCGTCCGAAAGGGTCCTGTTGGCCGCAGCAGGTAACGGAGCACTGTCAGTGGCGGGTGGCAGCATCGGGCGTATGACGGACACCACGGCATTCGACTGGCGGCCCTTCCTGCTCAGGTGGAGCGGGGAGTGGGCGGATTCCCTGCCGGACGGCGAGGCGCGGGGCGAGGACGACGAGGCCGCGCGGCGGGCGCGGTGGCTGGGGTTCCCGCCCGCGTCCGAAGAGCGGATCGCAGCCATGGAGGAGCGCCTCGGCCGACGGATGCCCCCGTCGTACCGGGAGTTCCTCAAGGTCAGCGACGGGTGGCGGCACGCGGGCGGGTTCGTGTGGCTGCTGGCGGGGACCGAGGACGCGCGCTGGCACAACGACGAGTCGGGGCTCGCGGAGATGTTCGAGGAGTACCTGGACGAGGACGCCGGGCCCGAGGAGCGGCTGGAGGTCGACATCTGGCGGCGCGGGCTGCAGCTCGACGTGGAGTCCGACATCACGCACGTCCTCCTGGACCCCCAGGACGTGGACGAGGACGGTGAGTGGGCCGTGTACACGTGGGCGAGCTGGCGGGCCGCGCCGCCCGAGCGGCACGCGAACTTCCTCGATTTCATGCGGGAGATGTACCGGGAGTTCCACAGTCTGCGGTCGGATCGGAGCGACGGGGAGCCGGTGTTCGTCAACGACACGACGCGAAAGCTGGACACCCAGGTGGAGGAGGCCCGACCGGAGGCGCTGCGCGGCGGCTGGGAGCGGGCCGAGAAGGCGCTGGACGAGGCCAAGGAGTACGGCAGACCGCGGGCGGCCGGGCTGGGTGACCAGATACGCCGCCTGCTCGGACAGACCTACATGGTGTACTTCGAGGACTTGGTGACCGACCCGCGGTACGCGCCCGATCTGCTGCCGCCGCTGGTCGCCGAGCACGCGGCGCACTCGTACCGGGACGACTCCACGCTGACGTTCCATCTGCGGGGCGCCGACGACGACCTGGTGTCACTGGCTTACGCGACGCTGGACCAGGTGAGGAGTGGCACATACCGGTACGCGGCGGCCGGCCCGTTCGGGGAGGCGGTCGAGCGGGCACGGGAGCTGGCGCGGTGGGGTGACACCGACGGGGCGTGGCGGACACTGAAGAACGCTGTGCCCCTGTGGGAGCCGCTGGGCCCGGACCACCTAGCGCCGCTGGGGTGGGTGGCCGACCCCTTGCTCGGGCCGCTGCTGACCCCGGAGCGGGGCCGCGAGCTGCTGTCCACGCCAAGGGGCGGGCAGGCGGGTGAGGCACCGGGGCCGGCGTCCGGGCTCGACCCGGGCGACCTGGCGTGGCTCGCGGAGCCGGACCCGGGCGACAACCGCACGTCCTACCGGTTCGTCCTGGTGGAGGGGGTGGAGCCGGAGGAGCTGCCCGGACGTCTCGCGGACGGGGACGGCACCGTGCTGAACCAACCCGTGCCCTTCTGGGAGGCGCGCCGCGGTTCGCTGCACGACCAGAGGGAGTTCTCGTCCTACGACGACAGGGCTCTCATGGCGGTCGGCCGGGCCGGCACCGGCTGGAGCTTCGCCTTCGACGGCGACCCTGCCCCGTTCCACCGGCAGCGGTTCGTCTCCCCGGCCGCGGCCGCCAGCGCGGGCACCCGCGCGGTGGTGGTGTGGAGCGGCCTGAGGACGTGGCACGGGGAGCCGTTCTTCCACCTTTCGGTGGCGCGAGACGGCGCCGAGCAGTACGCATTCACGTACGCGGACGGAGAGATCCAGAAAAGCGGGGAGATACCGCGGGCACTGGACCCGAGCCTGTTCTTCGGTGACCTGGAGGACGGCGCCGAGGCGGAACGGTCGCTGCTGGAAGCGGTGACCGTGGAGTTCGGTGCCCATCTGCCGCGTCACGCAATCGTAAACGGACGGCTGCACACGTTCGCCACCCGTTCCTGGACGCGGCCGCCCAGGAACGGAGAGACGTACGCGGTGATCCGCCTGCACCGTGGAGCCCCACGCCCGGCGAGCGGCGAGCGGACGGGAGACGACGGGCCGGGGAGCAGGTAGAGGCCGGCCGGGCCGCGCACATTGGGCCGCTTGGAGTTCGAGAACGGTGAGCGGGGACCGAAGGCCGCAGGGGTCCGTCTCGCTCCCGGGGAGACCGGCAGGCCGAACCCCGTACGACGATTCGCTCTGCGACGTGCTCAGCGATGAGGAGTTCACCCGGGAGGTCACCGAGGTTCTGCTGACGGCAGCGCCCTCGCTCACCGGCCAGCGGTCCGCGGTGGGCCGGCCCAGTTCGCGAAGAAGCACGGCTGGACGGAGGGCCGAGCCACGACGGCGCCGCGCTTCTGAAGTAGGTCGCTCACCCGGACAGAGCGGATTCCGTGGTGATGCTGCCGGACACAGCTTATGAATTCACCTGCGGCGGTCGTCTGCTTCGACTTCAAGGAACACATCGAAACGGGTGATCTCGCTCAGGCCGCGTTCTCCGCCATGACCCGAAGCCGAAATGTTAGTACCATCCAGATGTCCAGAGCATCCGACTGCCCCCCTGTGGAGGGACTTTCATGGCGACTCGGCGTCTGTACGTGGTCAGGCACGGCGCGGCGGACGCGTTCGGGGCTCTGACCGATGTCGGACAGCGACAGACGGAGCTGCTCGCGGAGCGCCTGGCTCGCCTGCCGATCGGTGCCGTATGGCACTCGCCGTTGCCGCGGGCCGTGCGGTCGGCTCAGCTCATCGGCGAACGGCTGCGCGGGGTCCCTGTGCAAGAAGCGCCTGAGTTGATCGACCACATCCCGCACGTGCCGGAGAAACCGCCGGCGGCGTGGGCAGGGGTCTTCGACGGGTACGACCCCGCAGAAGCGGCCAAGGGAGAGCGTCTCGCGGACGCGCTGACCGACCGGTTCGCGCGCGATGCCGAGGTCGAGACGCACGAGGTCCTGGTCACCCACGCCTACCAGGTGGCGTGGCTCCTCCGGCACGCCCTGGAGGCGCCGCGGGAACGATGGCTGGGGCTGAGCTGCGGAAACGCGGCGGTGACGGCGATCGAGTACTACACCGGCGCGGCCCCGTCACTGCTGTTGTACAACGACATGAGCCATCTGCCGGCGGAGCTTCGTTGGACGGGGTTCGGTCCCAGCGTCCGGCCCTGAACCCGCGGGATCGCGTCCGGTCGGCCATCGTCGGTGCGTCGGGTCTCCCTACTGGCTCTGCCCGCGCCCCGACTGGCTCTGCCCGCACCCGATGCCGTCGATCAGGTCGCGGGCCCCCTGGCGGAGCAGTGCCGCGCCGACCGAAGCGCCCAGATCCGTGGCGGCGTGGGGCTCGGCCCGCTCGTAAGCCTGGAGGATCGTCTTGCCGTCGGCGCTGAAGACGCAGGCCCGCAGGGAGAGGGCGCCGTCCCGGGCCACCCGGGCGAATCCGGCGATCGGGCTGTTGCAGTGGCCTTGGAGGACGTGCAGCAGCATCCGTTCGGCGGTCACCTCCCGACGCGTGTCACGATCACCGATGGCTCCCACTGCCTCGATCAGCTCGGTGTCGCCCTCGCGGCACTGAAGCGCCAGTGCCCCTGCGCCCAGCGCCGGCACCATCACTTCCGGATCGATGACCTCGCTGACGGCGTCGGGGCGGCCGATCCGCTCCAGGCCGGCCACCGCCAGCAGCAGGGCGTCGGCGTCACCCGCGGCCATGCGGGCCAGGCGCCGATTGGCGTTGCCGCGTATCGGTACGCACTCCAGATGCGGGTGGGAAGCGGCGAGTTGGGCCGTGCGGCGGACGGAGGAGGTGCCGATACGGGTGCCGGGCGGCAGCTGGTCGAGCGTGCGGCCACCGGGGTCCACCAAGGCGTCACGGATGTCGTCGCGGGCCAGGAAGCCGACGAAGACCGTGCCGGTCGCCAACGGGCGGTCGCCTGGGATGTCCTTGACACAGTGCACGGCGAGATCGGCCGCTCCGGCCAGCAGAGCGGCGTCCACCTCCTTGGTGAAGGCACCCTTGCCCTCGACCAGCGACAGGTCGCCCAGCCATCGGTCGCCGGTGGTACGCACCGGGACCACCTCGGTCGCCGTTCCCGGGTACGCGGCGGCGAGTTCGGCGCGGGCCCGCTCGACCTGGGCCAGTGCCATGGGCGAGTCACGGGAGACGATCCGGATCACCTCGGGAAGAACCATGACGTCACGATAGGCGCGGGGTCCGCGGGGCCCCTGCGCAGTTGAACAGGGGCCCCGCCCGGGACCGGCCGGACATCTCGCGGAACAGGACCCCGGGCCGGCCGGACATCGGGCCGAACAGGGCCCCTCCCCCGCCCCGGAACGCACCGGGCCCTGCGACGAAGTGCGGGTTCCCCGAGCAGTACGCGGGCCCCGCGGAATTCCGGCGGGCCTGCGCAGCCGAACAGTTGTCGTCGCGTGCCGCATCACAGACGTACAGTGCCCGTGACGTGGCAGGACCGGCCCCCGGGTCTTCCCGGGCGCCGCCCGTGGCCGGCCACGAGGGGCCCCTGAGAAGAAGGAGGGGCCATGGACAGCTACCCGTCACCACCGGTGGGTGACCGCCCCCGGCGCCGGATCCCGCGCCCGGCGGAACTCGCTCCACTGCTGCGGCCGCGACGACCGCAGCTCGCCGGCGCCCGACGACGACTCGCCGCCGCTGCCGACGTGGCGGACCTGCGAGCGGTCGCCCGCCGGCGTACGCCCAGAGCCGTGTTCGACTACACGGACGGGGGCGCGGGCGAAGAACTCTCGCTCGCCCGCAACCAGGCCGCCTTCCGCCGGATCGAGTTCCGGCCGAGCGTGTTGCGGGACGTCTCGTCGGTCGACACCTCGGCATCCCTGCTGGGCGAGGTGTCCGCGCTCCCGATCGCGCTGGCCCCGACCGGCTTCACCCGGATGATGCACCATGAGGGCGAGACGGCCGTGGCCCGGGCCGCGGCGGATCACGGCGTGCCGTACACGCTGTCCACGATGGGCACCACGGCGGCCGGGCCGCTGGCCGCTGCCGTGCCCGGCGTTCGCCGCTGGTTCCAGCTGTACCTGTGGCGGGACCGGGCCCGCAGCCGGGACCTGGTGCTCAGCGCGGCGGAAGCGGGGTACGAGGCGCTGATGCTGACCGTGGACACACCGGTCGCGGGACCCCGGCTGCGGGATGTGCGCAATGGCATGACCATTCCGCCGGCGCTGACCGCGCGGGCTCTCCTGGACGGGGCGCTGCGGCCGTGGTGGTGGATGAACCTGCTGACCACCCCGCCGCTGGAGTTCGCCTCTATCAGCCAGTGGCAGGGCACCGCAGCAGATCTCGGCAACCTGATGTTCGATCCCGGGGCGACCGCCGAGGACGTGGCCTGGCTGAGGGAGGTCTGGCCCGGCAGGCTCATCATCAAGGGCGTCCAGACGGCCGAGGACGCGCGGGTGATGGCCGGCCTCGGCGTGGACGCACTCGTCGTCAGCAACCACGGCGGGCGCCAACTGGACCGCGCGCCTGTGCCGTTGGAGGAGCTGCCCGCCGTGGTGCAAGCGGTCGACGGCGCGGTGGAGGTGTACCTCGACGGAGGCGTGCGGTCCGGCGCGGATGCGGTGGCGGCGGTCTGCCTGGGTGCCACGGCCGTCCTCGTCGGCAGGGCCTACCTCTACGGCCTGATGGCGGGCGGTGAGGCCGGCGTGCGCCGGGTGCTGGACATCCTCTCGACGGAGGTCCGGCAGACCATGCAGCTGCTCGGCGCCACCTCGGTCAAGGACCTCACGCCGGACCGCGTCCGGCTGCGCGCCGGATAGGGTCGGCCCTTGCGCTGCACGCCTCGCGGACTCCCGCTCCTCAGGGGTCTCGTCCGCGCGGCAGCGTCCACGGCCGCTCCGCCCAGGACTTGGGCAGAGCGGCCGAAGTGCCCGAAGGCACGACGTACCGCTGGCCTACCGGGAACCGGCGGGTCCGCGCCGCAGGCGGTCCTGGATCAACGTGCCGATCTGGCTGAGCACCTCCGGCTTGAGCATGCCGGCGTGGGAGCAGTCCATGCGCCGGTACTCCAGTGGCCCGGCAAGGTACTCGTGCCACACGTCCGGCTCCAGGACGGTGTCGGTCTCCTGCGTGGCCGCGAACAGCATCATCTCGGTTGCGACCTGTCGGTGCCGATAGCCCTTGGTGATCTCGATGTTGTTCTCCATGACCCGCATGATGGTGAGGAACTCGCTCTCCTCGATGCTGCCGAGGACGGTGTTGGTCGTCCGGGCCACCGCTGCGAACTCCTCGAACGTCAGGTCCTCCGCCGCTAGTTCGGCGGTGCTCACGCCCAGCAGTTCGAGGATCCCCCGGTAGTACTCCTCGTGCCCGTGCTCGGGGATGTCCTCCTCGTCCTCGGCGGGCTTCGCGTCGAGGCAGACGATCAGTTCGACCTGCTGACCGCGCTCGGCCAGCCGGGCCGCCACCGCGTGGGCGACGATGCCCCCGAAGGAGTGCCCCATCAGCCGGTACGGCCCTTCGGGCTGCACCCGGACCATCGCCTCGATGCAGTCGTCGGCCACCTCCTCGACCGACCCCGGCAAGTCGTCCGGATCCGACAGGCCACGCGCCTGGAGGCCGTAGACAGGGATATCGGCGCCGATGTGCGGCAGCAGGCTCGCGTAGTTCCAGCTCATCCCGCCGCCCGAGTGCAGACAGAACAGGGGCGCCCGGTCACCCTTGGTGCGCAGCGGCAGCAGCACCTCGAAGGCGCTGGACGGTCCCCTGGAGCTCTCGCTTCGGCCGGCCCCCTCGTCCACGTCATGATCGAGCCGCTGGGCGAGTTCCGCGACGGTGGGCGCCTCGAAGAGGATCCGCAGCGGCAGGTCGACGCCGAGAATCGTCTGGATCCGGCTGATCAGCCCGGTGGCCAGCAGGGAGTGGCCGCCGAGGTCGAAGAACCCGTCGTCCACGCCCACCCCGGGCAGGCCCAGCACCTCGGCAAAGAGCGTGCACAGCACCTCTTCCTGCGGAGTGCGCGGCGGGCGGCCGGCCCGACCGCCGTAATCGGGTGCGGGCAGTGCCTTGCGGTCCACCTTGCCGTTGGGGCTGAGCGGCAGTTCGGGCAGGGCCGTCACCGCCGCGGGCACCATGTAGCCGGGCAGCCGGTCGCGCAGCGCCTCGCGTACGGCGGTCACGGAGAAGCCGTCGAGCTCCTCGGGCACCACGTAGGCGACCAGCCGCGGATCCGTGCCGCGGTGCCGGTGGACGATCACATAGGCCTGGACGATGCCGGGCTGTCGCAGCAATTCGGCCTGCACTTCGCCGGGTTCGACCCGGAAACCGCGGATCTTGACCTGGTCGTCGGCGCGGCCGAGGTACTCCAGCTGACCCTCGGCGTTCCACCGGACCACGTCACCGGTGCGGTACATCCGCTCGCCCGGGCCGCCGAACGGGTTGGCCACGAACCGTTCGGCCGTGAGCCCCGGCCGGCCCAGATAGCCGCGGGCCAGGCCCGCCCCGGCCACGTACAGCTCACCGATGACTCCCTGCGGCACCGGGTTCAGGCCGGCGTCCAGGACGTAGCCCGAGAGGCCGAACAGTGGCCGTCCCATGGGGACCACCCCGGTCTCACGGCCGGTCAGAGGGGTACTCATGGCCGCGCCGACGGTGGACTCGGTGGGCCCGTACGCGTTGATCATGCGGCGGCCGGGCGCCCAGCGTTCCACCAGGTCCGGCGAGCACGCCTCACCGGCCACCAGCAGCACCGCCAGGTCCGGGAACGGTACGCCGGGCCCCCGCGCGTCGAGGGTCGCCAGGACCGAGGGCGGCAGCGTCACGTGCGTCACCCGCCGCCCGCTCAGCGTCCCGGCCAGCGCCTCGCCGGCCAGCGCATCGGCGGAGGCCGCCACGAGGGCCGCTCCCGAGGCGAAGGCCATCACCAGCTCCCACACGGACACGTCGAAGCTGGGCGAGGCGAACTGCAGCACCCGGCTGTCCGGCGTGAGCGCGAACGCGTCCAGTTGGGCCCGCGCGAGGTTGGCGAACCCGGCGTGGGTCACCTCGACGCCCTTGGGGCGGCCGGTGGAGCCGGAGGTGTAGATGACGTACGCGGTGTGCGCGGGATGGATCGGCACACCCGGGTCGGTGTCGGGGACCGCCTCCTGGTCCACCCCGTCCGCCCAGCCGTCGTCGAGAACCACGGCAGGCTCCGCGTCGGTGAGCATGTACGCGATCCGGTCGGCCGGATAGTCCGGGTCCACCGGCACGTACGCGGCGCCGGTCTTGATCACACCCAGGATGGTGACGGCAAGCTCCGGACCGCGCCGCATCAGCAACGCCACCCGCTGCCCGGGGCCGATGCCCAGACGCAGCAGATGGTGGGCGACACGGTTCGAGCGGCGGTCCAGTTCGCCGTAGGACATCTCGCCCTCGCCCGAAATTGTCGCCACCGCCTCCGGTGCCCGCCGGGTCGCCGCGGCGAACAGCTCCGGCAGGGTCACCGGCGGCAGGTCGGCCCGGTCGGCTCCGGACCATGCGAGCAGCCTTCCGCGCTCGCCCGGAGCGAGGATCTCCAGCGACCTGACCGGCTGCCGGGGGTCGCCGATCGCCGAGTCCAGCAGCCGCGTCCAGCGCGCCGTGAACGCGTCGATGGTCGTCGCGTCGTACAGGTCGGTGGCGTACTCGACGAGGCCGGTGAGCCCGGTCGGTTCACCGGCCTCGTCGAACGTCTCGGTGACGCTGACGAAGACATCGAACTTGGCGGACCCGGCACCCGCCTTCTCGGCCCCCACCAGCAGTCCCGGCAGCTCGAAGCGGGCGCCGTCGTCGCTCTGCAGCACCAACACCACCTGGAACAACGGGTGATGAGCGGTCGAGCGCTGGGGGTTGAGCTTCTCCACCAGGTACTCGAACGGCAGATCCTGGTGGGTGTACGCGGCCAGGCAGGTCTCCCGCACCCGTGCCATCAGCTCGGCGAAGGTCGGGTCCCCGGAGGTGTCCGTGCGCAGCACCAGTGTGCTGACGAAGAACCCGATCAGATCGTCCAGCCCCTCGTCGCCACGACCGGCGATGGGCGAACCCACGGGGATGTCGTCCCCGGCGCCGAGCCGCGAGAGCAGAGCCGCCAGGCCCGTCTGCAGGACCATGAACAGCGTCGCGTCCGCCGACCGTGCCAGCTCCCGCAGCCCGGCATGCGTGTCGGCACCGATGTGGAACTGCGTGACGTCGCCGCGGTACGAGGGGAGCGCCGGCCGCGGCCGGTCCGGGGGCAACGTGGCCAGCTCCGGCAGCCCGGCCAGCTGGGCGGACCAGTACTCGGCCTGCCGGGCGAAGAGACTGTCCGGATCGGACCCGTCGCCGAGCAGGTCGTGCTGCCAGAGCGTGAAGTCGGCGTACTGCAGCGGCAGCGGCGCCCACTCGGGCCGTGCGCCGTCGCGGCGCGCGGTGTACGCGGCGACCAGGTCACGTGCCAGCGGTCCCATCGACCAGCCATCGGCGGCGATGTGGTGGATGATCACGACCAGTACGGACGCGTCGGGTCCTGTCTGGAGCAGCCCGGCCCGGACCGGTATCTCCCGGTCCAGCTCGAAACCGTGCCGCACGATCCGCGCCACCCGCTCGGGCACCTGCTCCTCGCCGATCTCCTCCACCGCGACCTCGATCCGCGCCTGCTCCGGACCGAGCACCCGCTGATAGGGCTGTCCGTCGACGTCGGGGAAGACGGTGCGCAACGGTTCGTGCCGGGCGATCACGTCGTTGAGCGCGGCCTCCAGCGCACCGGCGTCCAGCTTCCCGGTCAGCCTGAGGACCAACGGCATGTTGTACGTCGCGGACGCGCCCTCGAACTTGTACAGGAACCACAACCGGCGCTGCGCGAACGACAACGGCAACGACTCGGGCCGCTCACGCCGCTCCAGCACCGGACGCGAACCCCCCTCCGACAGGTGCCGCACCACACCCGCCACCGTCGGAGCATCGAACAACGCCCGCAACGGCAACTCCACATCGAGCACCCTGCGGATCCGGCTCACCAACCGCGTCGCCAACAGCGAATGACCGCCCAGATCGAAGAAGTCGTCGTCCACACCCACCACCGGAACGCCCAGCACCCCGGCGAACAGCTCGCACACGACCTCTTCGGTCTGCGTGCGCGGCGCGCGGAACGTGCCGACACCGCCGTACTCCGGCTCCGGCAGCGCGCGGCGGTCGAGCTTCCCGCTCACGGAGAGCGGGAACTCGTCCAGCGCGACGATCGCCGACGGCACCATGTACCTGGGCAGTTGACGGCTCAGCGATTCGCGCAGGGCACCGAGGGAGCGGCCGAGGCGGTCCTCGGGGACGATGTAGGCGACGAGTCGCAGGTCGTCGTCGTGGTGGCGCCGGGCGACGACGAGGGCCTGGGAAACCCCTGGTTCGGCCTCCAACACCGCCTGGATCTCCCCGGGTTCGATCCGGAAGCCACGGATCTTCACCTGATCATCGGCACGGCCGAGGTACTCCAACTGCCCGTCGGCGTTCCACCGCACCACATCGCCCGTCCGATACATCCGCTCACCACGAGCACCGAAGGGACTGGCCACGAAACGGCCGGCCGTCAGACCGGGCCGCCCCCTGTAACCGCGCGCCAGGCCGGGACCGGAGACATACAACTCACCGGGCACGCCTTGCGGAACGAGGTCAAGGCGCTCGTCCAGGACGAACAGACGGGCGCCGGGGACCGGACGGCCGACCGGCACACCCTGCCCCGCCACCAGCGGATCACTCACCGCGGCTGCGACCGTGATCTCCGTCGGACCATAAGCATTGACCACCCGACGCCCACCGGAGGCCCAGCGCGCCACCAGCTCCGGCGGGCACGCCTCCGCCCCCACCACCAGACCCACCAGTCCATCAAGACGGTCCCAGGCTCCTGCCGGCAGCGTCGCCACCACCGACGGCGGCAGGAACGCATGCGTCACCCGCCCCGCCGACAACACCTGCTCCAGCTCCTCACCCGCGAGCCCGGACCCACCCGGCACCACCAGCACACCACCAGAACCCCAGGCCAGAACCAGCTCCAGCACCGACGCGTCAAAGCTCAACGACGCCGTCCGCAACACCCTGCTGTCCACACCCACACCCACACGATCCACCAGACCAGCAGCGAACCCCGCCACACCCGCATGCGTGACCTCCACACCCTTCGGACGCCCCGTCGACCCCGACGTATAGATCACATACGCAACATCCGACAGCCCCAACGCCCTGCACCGCTCCCCGCCGGCGACCTCCTCACCCGACAGCGACCCACACGCCTCCACAACCGCCGGATCGTCCACCGCCACCACATCCACCGGCAAACCCTCCGGCAGACCACCCACAGCCGCTTGCGTACTCAACACCAGACCCGGCCGCACATCCTCCAACAACCACCCGATCCGCACCCCCGGATACTCCACATCCACCGGCACAAACCCAGCACCCGACACCAGCACACCCACCACCGCAACCAACTGCTCCAACCCGGCCGGCACCGCAACAGCCACCACATCCCCAGGCCCCACCCCACGCCCGATCAACCACCGCGCAAGCCGATTCGCCCGCCCCGCCAACTCCCCATACGTCCACGACACACCACCCGACACCACCGCCACCGCACCCGGGCACCCCCGCACCCGCCCCGCGAACAACCCCGGCAACAACACCGGCACCGGCCCACTACCTCCCCCCGACCACCCCAGCAACCGCCCACGCTCCACCCCACCCAACACATCCACCGCACCCACCCGCACACCCGGATCCGCAACCACCCCACCCAACAACCGCGCAAACCGCCCACCCAAAGACTCCACAGTTCCCCGGTCATAAAGATCAGTCGCATACTCGATCAACCCCGACAGCCCCGCCGGAGCACCCTCCGCATCGAAGGTCTCCCCGACGTTGACAGTGAGGTCGAACTGCGATCCGGCGGCCCCCGGGTCCTCGAACTCGGCTCGTACTCCCGGCAGTTCAAACGTCAGATCAGCGTTGTGCTGAAGTGCCAGCACGATCTGGACGAGGGGGTGGTGTCCGGGTGAGCGCTGCGGGTTGAGCTTCTCCACCAGGTACTCAAAGGGGATGTCCTGGTGGCCGTACGCGGCGAGGCTCGCCTCACGGACCTGTGTCAGAAGGTCTCCGAACGTGGGGTCAGACGACACGTCCGTCCGGATGACGAGCGTGTTGACGAAGAAGCCGACCAGGTCGTCCAGACTTTCGTCGGTGCGTCCGGCGATGGGCGAGCCCACTGCGATGTCCGATCCCGCGCCCAGCCTCGACAGCAATGCCGCCAGGCCCGTGTGCAGGACCATGAACAGCGTCGCGTCCGCCGAACGGGCCAGCTCCCGCAGCCCGGCATGCGTCGAGGCATCGAGCGCGAAGCTCACCGTGTCGCTGCGGTAGGAAGGGGTCGCGGTGCGCGGCCGGTCCGTGGGGAGGGAGACGATGTCGGGCAGGCCGTTCAAGTGGTCCGTCCAGTAGGCGGCTTGGCGTCGCAGCAGGCTGTCCGGGTCGGTTTCCTCGCCGAGCAACTCGTGCTGCCAGAGGCTGTAATCGGCGTACTGCACCGGCAGCGGCACCCACTCCGGCCCCTCACCGCCGCGCCGGGCCGCGTACGCGGATGCCAGATCGGCAGCGAGCGGCGTCATCGACCAGCCGTCACCGGCGATGTGATGCATCACCAGCACCAGGACGGCTTCCCCCGGGCCCGAGGTCATCAGTCGGGCCAGCAACGGAATCTCGCCGTTCAGCTCGAAGCCGTGCCGTACGCATGCTCCGATCCGGGAGGCCATCGTGTCCTCGGTCACCGTCTCGACGGTGAGGGTGAGGTGAGCTTCGGTGGGCGTGAGGATGTGCTGGTAGGGCTCCCCGTCGATGTCGGGAAAGACTGTCCGCAACGGCTCATGCCGGGCGATCACATCATTCAGGGCAGCCTCCAGGGCCGCCACGTCGAGATCACCGGTCAACCGCAGCACCAACGGAATGTTGTACGTGGCCGAGGCGCCCTCGAACTTGTACAGGAACCACAACCGGCGCTGCGCGAACGACAACGGCAACACCTCACGGCGCTCCCGCCGCTCCAGCACCGGACGGGAACCCACGCCCGACAGATGCCGCACCACACCGGCCACCGTCGGCTGGTCGAACAGCACACGCAACTCCAGATCCACACCCAGCACCGCACGAATCCGGTTGACCAGGCGGGTCGCCAGCAGCGAATGCCCGCCCAGCTCGAAGAAACTGTCCTCCACGCCCACCGCGGGCAGCCCCAGCACCTCCGCGAACAGACCGCACACAATCTCTTCCTGCGGGGTCCGCGCCCCCCGGGACATGCCCACCGTGTACTCCGGGGCGGGCAGCGCGGCCCGGTCCACCTTCCCGCTCACCGTCAGCGGCAGCGCCTCCAGTGCGACAAACGCCGCCGGCACCATGTACGCCGGAAGCCGCTCTCCCAGCCGGCGACGCAACACCGACACCAGCTCACCCGTCACCCGCGTCCGCACGGGATCACTCGCCAGCCCCGCAAGCGACCGCCCCCCGACCGGCACATACACACCCGTCACCACACCCGAGCCCACGCCATCCGGCACAAAGATCACATCGAACGTGTCGAGCCCGCCCGTAGCGACGGTCACCACCGCAACCCAGCCCCGCGACCGGGCCCAGACACACACCTCCTCCGGATCCACCCCGATCGTTTCCCCCAATAGACCCCGCACCCGCTCGATCGGCTCACCGTCGGCCACAGCCCGAGCGGCAGCGACCTCAGCCCCCAGCCGCGCATTGGCCACGCCCACCACCCGCACCGGCAACACCACGTCATTCAGGGCATCCAGATTTGCAATGTCCCGGCCCCAGGTGAGGACCGGCACACCGGCCAGGGACAGCGGCTGGACGGGGGCCTTGTGCAGCACCACGTCGAAGCGGTGCCGCGTCAGCTCGTTGTGCGCCGCACCCCGCTTCCACCGCACATCCACGCCCACCGCTTCAGGCCGCCCAGCCGCCCAAGCAGTGAAGAAAGCAGGGTCCAAGAGCAGTTCCTTCTCGTTCACGACGGCCTGCTCCACCAGCGCCCGGAGCCGGGCTGTGTCCTGCACGTCTGTCTGACGTGCGTGCACTGCTGTCTGGAACGCCCGCAGCAGCCCTCGGTGGCGTACGTCTCCGACGATCAGCCGACCGCCCTCGGCCAGCAGGCCGAACGCCCCGTCGAGGACGCGCTCCAAGTACTCCCAGCCCGGGAAGTACTGGATCACCGAGTTGATCACCACAGTGTCGAATGCGCCGGCCGGCAGACCCGACACATCGTCGGCCGCCTGGCAACGCACCTCCACATGGTCCCAACCGAGCCCCGCCACCTGACCACGCAACCGCTCCACCACCGACGACGAGAAATCCGTCGCCCAGTACGACTCCACCTCCGCCGCCAGGCGCCCCATCAACAACCCAGAACCCACGCCGATCTCCAGCACGCGGCGGGGGCCGAAGTCGCGGATCCGCTCGACCACCGAGTCCCGCCACTCCCGCATCTCCCGCAACGGGATCGGCTCACCCGAGTACGAGCTGTTCCACCCCTCGAACCCTTCCCCCAGCACACCCGGCCCGGCCTCCCCATACACCGAGTCATAGATCTCGCGCCACTCATCCACCTGCTCACTTACCGAACCGCCCGCTTCGTCGGCGGACGGAACGACGTACGCCACCAGGCGCAGGTCGTCGTCGTGGTGGCGCCGGGCGACGACGAGGGCCTGGGAAACCCCTGGTTCGGCCTCCAACGCCGCCTGAACCTCGCCCGGTTCGATCCGGAAGCCACGGATCTTCACCTGATCATCGGCACGGCCGAGGTACTCCAACTGCCCGTCGGCGTTCCACCGCACCACATCGCCCGTCCGATACATCCGCTCACCACGAGCACCGAAGGGACTGGCCACGAAACGGCCGGCCGTCAGACCGGGCCGCCCCCTGTAACCGCGCGCCAGGCCGGGACCGGAGACATACAACTCACCGGGCACGCCTTGCGGAACGAGGTCAAGGCGCTCGTCCAGGACGAACAGACGGGCGCCGGGGACCGGACGGCCGACCGGCACACCCTGCCCCGCCACCAGCGGATCACTCACCGCGGCTGCGACCGTGATCTCCGTCGGACCATAAGCATTGACCACCCGACGCCCACCGGAGGCCCAGCGCGCCACCAGCTCCGGCGGGCACGCCTCCGCCCCCACCACCAGACCCACCAGTCCATCAAGACGGTCCCAGGCTCCTGCCGGCAGCGTCGCCACCACCGACGGCGGCAGGAACGCATGCGTCACCCGCCCCGCCGACAACACCTGCTCCAGCTCCTCACCCGCGAGCCCGGACCCACCCGGCACCACCAGCACACCACCAGAACCCCAGGCCAGAACCAGCTCCAGCACCGACGCGTCAAAGCTCAACGACGCCGTCCGCAACACCCTGCTGTCCACACCCACACCCACACGATCCACCAGACCAGCAGCGAACCCCGCCACACCCGCATGCGTGACCTCCACACCCTTCGGACGCCCCGTCGACCCCGACGTATAGATCACATACGCAACATCCGACAGCCCCAACGCCCTGCACCGCTCCCCGCCGGCGACCTCCTCACCCGACAGCGACCCACACGCCTCCACAACCGCCGGATCGTCCACCGCCACCACATCCACCGGCAAACCCTCCGGCAGACCACCCACAGCCGCTTGCGTACTCAACACCAGACCCGGCCGCACATCCTCCAACAACCACCCGATCCGCACCCCCGGATACTCCACATCCACCGGCACAAACCCAGCACCCGACACCAGCACACCCACCACCGCAACCAACTGCTCCAACCCGGCCGGCACCGCAACAGCCACCACATCCCCAGGCCCCACCCCACGCCCGATCAACCACCGCGCAAGCCGATTCGCCCGCCCCGCCAACTCCCCATACGTCCACGACACACCACCCGACACCACCGCCACCGCACCCGGGCACCCCCGCACCCGCCCCGCGAACAACCCCGGCAACAACACCGGCACCGGCCCACTACCTCCCCCCGACCACCCCAGCAACCGCCCACGCTCCACCCCACCCAACACATCCACCGCACCCACCCGCACACCCGGATCCGCAACCACCCCACCCAACAACCGCGCAAACCGCCCACCCAAAGACTCCACAGTTCCCCGGTCATAAAGATCAGTCGCATACTCGATGAACCCATCGATCCCCGCCGGAGCACCCTCCGCATCGAAGGTCTCCCAAAGGTTCAGCGTCACATCGAACTTCGCCGTCCCCGTCCCCAACGACTCCGAACACACCTCAAGCCCCGGCAGCCCGAACCGCGCCTCCTCGTTGTTCTGCAGCACCAACGCCACCTGGAACAACGGATGCCGCCCACCAGAGCGCACCGGATTCAGCCGCTCCACCACCAACTCGAACGGCACGTCCTGATGCGCATACGCCTCCAGGCACACCTCACGCACCCGCCCCAACAACGCACCGAACGACGGATCCCCCGACACATCCGTCCGCATCACCAACGTATTGACGAACAAGCCGACCAGGTCGTCCAGCCCCTCGTCCGTACGCCCGGCCACCGGCGAACCCACCACGACATCCGGCCCTGCGCCCAACCGCACCAGCAGGCCGGCGAGCCCGGCGTGCAGGACCATGAACAACGTGACATCCGCCGTCCTTGCCAACTCCCGCAGCCCCGCGTGCAGGTCCGCGCCGATCTCCAAGGGCACGACGTCACCCTCGTACGAGGCAGAGGCCGGACGCGGCCGGTCCCCCGGCACCGTCACCTCCTCCGGCAGACCGGCCAACCGCTCGGCCCAGTAGGCGAACTGGCTTCCCACCACACTCGACGGGTCATCCACATCACCCAGCACCTCGTGCTGCCACACGGTGTAATCCGCGTATTGCACCGGCAACGCCGACCAGGTCGGTGCCTCTCCACCCAACCGGGCCGCATACGCCGCCACCAGGTCCCGCGCCAGCGGACCCGCCGACCACCCATCTCCCGCGATGTGGTGCAGCACGAGTACCAGCACCGCGTCACGGCTTTCGGTGATGTCGAGCAGATGGGAGCGGATCGGGATGTCCCGGTCGAGGCGGAAGCCGTACCGGATGGTCTCGGTGATGCGGAGGGTGACCTCGGGCTCCGTGACGGTCTCGACGGTGAGGAATGCACGGGTCTCTTCCACTGGCAGGACACACTGGTAGGGTCGGCCGGCGCTCTCGGGGAAGACCGTGCGCAGCGGCTCGTGCCGCGCGATCACGTCGTTGATCGCCGCCTCCAGCGCCGACCGGTCGAGGTCGCCGGTGAGCCGGAGTGCGAAGGGCATGTTGTAGGTGGCGGAGGGGCCTTCGAGCTTGTGCAGGAACCACAGCCGCTGCTGGGCGAACGACAGCGGCAGCAGCTCCGGGCGCGGAGCCGCCACCAGCGCCGGACGCACCTCGCCCGCGTCCAGACGGCGCACGAGCTGCCCTACCGTCGGCGCCTCGAACAGCACCCGCAACGGTAGCTCCACCCCCAGCACCCGCCGGACCCGGCTCACCAGCCGCGTCGCCAGCAGCGAATGACCGCCCAGGTCGAAGAAGTTGTCGTCCACCCCGACCGACAGCACCCCCAGAATGTCCCCGAACAGGCCGCACAGGATCTCCTCCTGTGGTGTCCGGGGCGCCGTGGTGGTGTGGCCGGCGGCGTATTCGGGCGTGGGGAGTGCGGTCCGGTCGATCTTTCCGTTCGGTGTCAGCGGCAGCGCGTCCAGCAGGACCACGGCGGACGGCACGAGGTAACCAGGCAGCACTGCCTGGAGGTCGGCGCGCAGCGAAGCGGGCGTCGCCTCGGCATCGGTGACCGGAACGACGTACGCGGCCAGCCGCGTCTCACCGCCGTGGACGAACGGCGCCGCCACCGCCTGGGCCACCACGGGCAGCCGGCGCAGTGCCTCCTCCACCTCACCCGGCTCCACCCGGAACCCACGGACCTTCACCTGGTCATCCACCCGGCCCACGAACTCCAACTGCCCCCCGGTATTCCACCGCACGACGTCACCCGTCCGGTACATCCGCCCACCGGCCACCCCGAACGGGCACGCAACGAACCGCTCCGCCGTCAACCCGGCCCGCCCCACATACCCGCGTGCCAGGCCCGGACCGGTCACGTACAACTCGCCCGGTACGCCGGGCGGCACCGGGGCCAGGCGATCGTCCAGCACGAACACCCGGGCGCCGACGACCGGCTCGCCGATAGGGGCGGTCGCTCCGGTGAGGGGCCGGCTGGTGGTGGCGTAGACGGTGGCCTCGGTCGGGCCGTAGGCGTTGATCATCAGGCGCCCGGCGGACCAGCACTCGGCCAGGGCGGGCGGGCATGCCTCGCCCGCGACCACGAGGGAGCGGAGGTCGGGCAGGGCGGACTCGGTGCCGGCCGGAAGGGCGGCCAGTACGGACGGCGCTACGAAGAGGTGGCTGGCCCGGTGGGTTGCCAGCGCGGCAACCAGCTCATCGCCCACCAGGTGCGCGGAACCGGTCTGGACGAGGGCCGCACCGACGGTGAAGCCCGTCAGGAGTTCCATCACGGACACGTCGAAGTTGGAGGAGGTGGACTGCAGGATGCGGCTGCCCTCGGCGAGGCCGAAGTGCTCGGCCGTGGCGGTCAGGCCCGCCAGGCCGGCGTGCGTGACGGTCACGCCCTTCGGAGTGCCGGTGGAGCCCGAGGTGTAGATGACGTACGCGGCGTTGCGCGGGCACAGGGGTGCCGTACGGTCGCTGTCCCCGGGTGCGGCGGTCGGCCGGCTGGACCACGCTGCGACGACGGCAGGGTCATCGACGGCGAAGAGCGGCACCGCGACGTCCAGGGGCCCGGTGGCCAGTACCAGCGCGGGCCGGGCGTCGGCGATCAGGTATGCGATGCGCTCGGCGGGATATTCGGGGTCGATCGGCAGGTACACGGCTCCGGCCTTGAGGATGCCCAGGATCACGGCGATCTGGGTCCGGGAGCGGTCGACCGCGACACCGACGGTGCGCTCGGGACCGACGCCCTGAGCGATGAGCCAATGGGCGATCTGGTTGGCCCGTGCGTCGAGTTCGGCGTACGAGGCCGTTCCTTCGCTGTCGATCAGTGCCGGCGCCCCCGGGGTGGCCCGGACCTGCGTCTCGAAAAGTTCGGGCAGGGTCGCCTCGGCCGTGGTGAGGGGTGAGACGCTCCAGGTGGCCAGGTGGCGCCGCTCGTCCTCGCCGAGGATGTCCAGGGCGCCGATGGGCAGATGCGGGTCCTGCCCGGCGGCGGTCAGCAGGCGGGCCCAGCGGGCGGTGAAGGCGTCCATGGTCGCAGGGCCGTAGAGGTCGGTGGCGTACTCGATCGTGCCGGTGAGACCGGCGGGCGTGCCGTCCGCGTCGAAGTTCTCGATCAGGTTGAGCGTGAGGTCGAACTGCGAGCCGCCGGGGGCCGGGTTGAGGAGCTCTGTGTGCAGGCCGGGCAGGTCGAAGCGCAGGTCCGCGTTGTTCTGGAGGGCCAACATCACCTGGATGAGGGGGTGATGGGCGGTGGAGCGCTGCGGGTTGAGTTTCGACACCAGGTACTCGAAGGGGATGTCCTGGTGGGTGTACGCGGCCAGACTGGTCTCCCTGACCTGCCCCAGCAGTTCGGTGAACGCGGGATCGCCGGAGGTGTGGGTGCGCAGGATCAGGGTGTTGACGAAGAAGCCGACCAGGTTGTCGAGGCCCTCGTCGGTGCGTCCGGCGATGGGCGAGCCCACCGCGATGTCCGACCCCGCGCCCAGCCTGGAGAGCAGGGCCGCCAGGCCCGCGTGCAGGACCATGAACAGCGTCGCGTCCGCCGACCGCGCCAGCTCCCGCAGCGCGGCATGCGTCGAGGAGTCGAGCGTGAACGCGGTCTGGGCGCCGTGCTGGGAGGCGACGGCGGGCCGAGGCCGGTCGGTGGGCAGGCTGACGACCTCGGGCAGGTCCGCCAAGTGGCTTTCCCAATAGGCCGTCTGGCGGCCGAAGAGGGTGTCCGGGTCGGTGTCGTCGCCGAGCAGCTCGTGCTGCCAGACGCTGTAGTCGGCGTACTGCACCGGCAGCGCCGACCATCTCGGCGGCTCGCTCGCGCGGCGGGCGGTGTAGGCGTCCTTGAGGTCGTCGGCGAGCGGGCCGAGCGACCAGCCGTCGCCGGCGATGTGGTGGATCGTCAGCACCAGTACGTGGGCGCCCGGGCCGGTGCTGAGCAGCCTGGGCCGGATGGGGATCTCGCGGTCCAGTTCGAAGCGGTGGCGGACACACTCCTCCACCCGTGCGTCGAGCCCGCCTTCGGAGATCTCCTCCGCCGACAGCCCGACCCGTGCGTCGGCGACATCCAGCACCTGCTGATAGGGCTGTCCGTCGGTGTCGGGGAAGACGGTGCGCAACGGCTCGTGCCGCGAGATCACGTCATTGAGCGCAGCCTCCAGCGCCGCCCGGTCGAGATCGCCGGTGAGCCTGAGGACCAGCGGCATGTTGTACGTCGTCGACGCGCCCTCGAACTTGTACAGGAACCACAACCGGCGCTGCGCGAACGACAAGGGCAGCCGCTCGGGCCGCTCACGCCGCTCCAACACCGGACGCGAACCCCCCTCCGACAGGTGCCGCACCACACCCGCCACCGTCGGAGCATCGAACAACGCCCGCAACGGCAACTCCACATCGAGCACCCTGCGGATCCGGCTCACCAACCGCGTCGCCAACAGCGAATGACCGCCCAGATCGAAGAAGTCGTCGTCCACACCCACCACCGGAACACCCAGCACGTCCGCGAAGAGGGTGGCGAGGACCTGCTCCTGCGGGGTGCGGGCGGCCCGCTGGGGGGTGACCGCGTACTCCGGCGCGGGCAGTGCCGCCCGGTCGAGCTTGCCGCTCGGTGTACGCGGTATGGCATCGAGCACGACGAAGGCCGAGGGCACCATGTACTCGGGCAGCCGGTCGCGTGCCGCGTCCCGTACCGCGGCGACCGACAGTTCGCTCCCCCCTTCGGACACCAGGTAGGCGACCAGTCGGCTGACGCCGTCCTGGTGCTCGTGCGCGGTCACCACGGCCTGGGCCACCTCGGCCCCGCCGCGCAGTACGGCCTCGATCTCGCCGGGTTCGACCCGGAAGCCACGGATCTTCACCTGGTTGTCGGCACGGCCGAGGTATTCGAGCTGTCCCTCGTCGTTCCAGCGGGCGAGGTCGCCCGTGCGGTACATCCGCTCGCCCGGCGACCCGAAGGGACAGGCGACGAACCGCTCGGCCGTCAGCCCTGAGCGGCCGACATATCCGCGCGCGAGGCCCGCTCCCGACACGTACAACTCGCCCTGTACGCCCGTCGGCGCGAGGTCGAGCCGGTCGTCGAGCACCAGTGCGGTCAGCCCCGGCAGGGGGCGGCCGATCGGGACCGCGCCGGTCTCCCGCCCCGTCAACAGCGGGCTCATCACAGCGCCCACGGTCGACTCGGTGGGACCGTACGCGTTGATCATCCGGCGCCCCGGGGCCCACCGCGCGGCCACGTCGGGCGGGCATGCCTCGCCCGCGACCGCCAGCGTGGTCAGGTCGGTGAGCCGGTCCGGCCCGTACGTGTCCTCCAAGGTGGCCAGGACGGACGGCAGGAGGGTCGCGTTCGTGATCCGTTCGCGGTGGAGCAGTTCGCCCAGTTCCAGTCCGACAAGCCCGGTCTCCTCGGGCACCACCAGGGTGGCCGCGGCGCCGAAGGCGGTCACCATCTCGGAGACCATGGCATCGAAACTGGACGGCGAGAACTGCAGCACCCTGTCTCCGGGGCGCAGCTCGAAGGCGGCTCGCTTGGCCGCCGCCAGACCCGCGATCCCGGCGTGCGTGACCTCGACGCCCTTGGGGCGGCCGGTCGAGCCGGAGGTGTAGATCACGTACGCGGTGTACGTCGGGTCGACGGCGATGCCGGGACCGGTGTCGGGGCAGTCGGCGAAGTCCTGCCGTGCCCACTCGTCGTCGAGCACCACCGAGGGTGCCGCGTCACCGAGCATGTACGCCCGCCGCTCGGCCGGGTAGTCCGGGTCCACCGGCACGTACGCCGCGCCGGTTTTCATCACGCCGAGCAGCGCCGCCAGCAGACCGGGCCCACGGCGCATCAGCAGCGCCGCGCGCCGGCCCGGTCCGAGCCCCTGGCCGCTCAGCAGCCACGCGATGCGGTTCGACCAGGCGTCCAGTTCGGCGTAGGTCAGCTCCTCGTCGCCGCACACGACAGCGGGCGACGCCGGGGCGCGCCGTACGGCTTCCGTGAACAGGCCGGGCAGGGTGAGTGGTTCGAGGGCCGTGCGGCTCGGGGCCGTGCCGGACATGGGGCCGACGGGGTCGGCGCCGGATACGGTGGCCGCGTCACGCGCGCCCGACCAACCGAGCAGCCGCCGACGCTCCTGCGGGGCAAGCAGGTCGAGGGTGTCGACCGGCCGGTCGGGGCCGGCCGCTGCGGCGTGCAGCAACCGCGTGTACCGCACGCCGAACACCTCGACGGTGGCGGGGTCGTAGAGGTCGGTGGCGTACTCGACGAAACCGGTGATCCCTGCGGGGTTGCCGTTCTCGTCGAAGGTCTCGCCAATGTTCAGCAGCAGGTCGAACTGCGAGCTGCCCCGCCCCGGGTTCTCCAACCGCGCCCGCAGACCGGGCAGGTCGAAGTGGGCCTCCGCGGTGTTCTGGAGGGTGAGCATGATCTGGACGAGGGGGTGGTGAGCGGGCGAGCGCTGCGGGTTGAGCTTCTCCACCAGGTACTCGAAGGGCACGTCCTGATGGGTGTACGCGGCCAGACTCGTCTCCCGCACCTGCCCCAGCAGATCGGCGAAGGCCGGGCGCCCCGAGGTGTCGGTCCGCACGATCAGCGTGTTGACGAAGAAGCCGATCAGTTCGTCCAGACCCTCGTCCGTCCGGCCCGCGATCGGCGAAGCCACCACGATGTCCGACCCGGCGCCCAGCCGGGACAGCAGCGCCGCGAGCCCCGCGTGCAGCACCATGAACAGCGTCGCGTCCGACGACCGCGCCAGCTCCCGAAGCGCGGCATGCGTCGAGGCGTCGATCTCGAACGGCAGCGTCTCACTGCGGTGGGACGCCTCGGACGGCCGCGGCCGGTCGGTGGGGAGGGAGACGACGTCGGGCAGGTCGCTCAGGTGCTCGGTCCAGTAGGCGGCTTGGCGTCGCAGCAGGCTGTCCGGGTCGGTGTCCTCGCCGAGCAGTTCGTGCTGCCAGAGGCTGTAGTCGGCGTACTGCACCGGCAGCGGCGACCACTGCGGCCGCTCGCCCTCTCGACGGGCCGCGTACGCGGCCACCAGGTCCTCGGCCAGATGCGTCATCGACCAGCCGTCACTGGCAATGTGATGCATCACCAGCATCAGCACCGACTCTTCCTGTCGGTCCGTCAGCAGAGCCGCGCGCAGCGGGATCTCCCGATCCAGCTCGAACCCGTACCGGGCCATGCCGTGGACGAGCCGTTGCCGTCGCTCCGCCGACCCGGCGTCCTCGGTGGTAAGGGTGAGGTGGGCTTCCTCGGGCGCGAGGACCTGCTGATAGGGCTCCCCGTCGATGTCGGGGAAGACCGTTCGCAGCGGCTCGTGCCGGGCGATCACGTCGTTGAGCGCCGCCTCCAGTGCCGGGACGTCGAGTTCACCGGTCAGCCGCAGCATCAGCGGAATGTTGTACATCGCCGACGCGCCCTCGAACTTGTACAGGAACCACAACCGGCGCTGCGCGAACGACAACGGCAGCCACTCGGGCCGCTTCCGCCGCTCCAGCTCCGGACGCGAACCGGGATCCGACAGGTGCCGCACCAGCCCCGCCACGGTCGGCTCATCGAACAGCGTCCGCAGAGCCAGATCCACACCGAGCACCGCACGGATGCGGTTGACCAGCCGGGTCGCCAGCAGCGAATGCCCGCCCAGCTCGAAGAAACTGTCCTCCACGCCCACCTCGGGCAGCCCCAGCACCTCGGCGAACAGACCGCACACGATCTCTTCCTGCGGAGTCCGCGCCGCCCGGGACGCACCTACGGTGTACTCCGGGGCGGGCAGCGCTGCCCGGTCCACCTTCCCGCTCACCGTCAGCGGCAGCGCCTCCAGTGCCACGAACGCGGCCGGCACCATGTACGCCGGAAGCCGCTCTCCCAGCCGGCGACGCAACACCGACACCAGCTCACCCGCCACCCGCGTCCGCACCGGATCACTCGCCAGACCGGACAGCGACCGGACGGCTACCGGGCCATGGGCACCGGTCACCGCGCCTGTCCCACCCCGCACGAACACCACGTCGAAAGCGTCGAGTTCGTGCGGGCTGACGGTCACCACCGCATCCCAGCCCCGCCCCTGCGCCCAGACACACACCTCCTCCGGATCGACCCCGGTCCGTACCTCCGCCTCCAGCAGGCCACGGACGTCCTCGATCGGCTCGTTCGCGGCGACCGCACGCGCCGCGGAAACCTCCGCCGTCAGCCGGGCGTTGGGCACCCTGGACACCCGTACGGGCAGCTCAAGCCCTGACACGTCCTCCAGGCCGTGGATGTCCCGGCCCCAGGTGAGGACCGGTGCGTCGGCCAGGGACAGCGGCTGGACGGGGGCCTTGTGCAGTACCGCGTCGTAGCGGTGTCGCGTCAGCTCGTTGTGCGCCGCACCCCGCTTCCACCGCACATCCACGCCCGCCACCTCAGAACGCTCCGCCGCCCAGGCCGTGAAGAAGCCCTGATCCAGAAGGAGTTCCTTCTCGTTCACGACGGCCTGTTCCACCAGCGCCCGCAGCCTGGCCGTGTCCTGCACATCTGCCTGACGTGCATGCACTGCTGTCTGGAACGCTCGCAGCAGTCCTCGATGGCGTACGTCTCCGACGATCAGCCGACCGCCCTCGGCCAGCAGGCCGAACGCCCCGTCGAGGACGCGCTCCAAGTACTCCCAGCCCGGGAAGTACTGGATCACCGAGTTGATCACCACGGTGTCGAATGCTCCGGCCGGCAGATCCGACACATCGTCGGCCGCCTGGCAACGCACCTCCACATGGTCCCAACCGAGCCCCGCCACCTGACCACGCAACCGCTCCACCACCGACGACGAGAAATCCGTCGCCCAGTACGACTCCACCTCCGCCGCCAGGCGCCCCATCAACAACCCGGAACCCACGCCGATCTCCAGCACGCGGCGGGGGCCAAAGTCGCGGATCCGCTCGACCACCGAGTCCCGCCACTCCCGCATCTCCCGCAACGGGATCGGCTCACCCGAGTACGAGCTGTTCCACCCCTCGAACCCCTCCCCCAGCACACCCGGCCCGGCCTCCCCGTACAACGAGTCATAGATCTCGCGCCACTCCTCCACCTGCTCACCCACTGAACCGCCCACACCCTCGGACGCCGGCACAATGTAGGCGACCAAGCGGGTGTCTTCGTCATGGTGGCGGGCGACGACCAGGGCCTGGGAGACTCCCGGCTCAGACTCTAAAGCCGCCTGGATCTCGCCGGGTTCGATGCGGAAGCCACGGATCTTGACCTGGTCATCGGCACGGCCGAGGTACTCCAACTGCCCGTCGGCGCTCCAGCGCACCACATCGCCGGTGCGGTACATCCGCGCGCCTGGGCCGCCGAAGGGACTGGCCACGAAGCGGCCTGCCGTCAGGGCGCGGCGGCCGGTGTAGCCGCGCGCCACCCCCGCCCCCGACACATACAGCTCACCGGGCACGCCTTGCGGGACGAGGTCGAGGCGCTCGTCCAGGACGAACAGCCGTGCGCCGGGGATCGGACGGCCGATCGGCGCCCCCTGCCCCGCCACCAGCGGATCACTCATCGCAGCCGCGACCGTGATCTCCGTCGGACCATAAGCATTGACCACCCGACGCCCACCCGACACCCACCGCGCCACCAACTCCGCCGGGCACGCCTCCGCCCCCACCACCAGACCCACAAGCCCACCAAGCCGGTCCCAAGCGCCCTCCGGCAACGTCGCCACCACCGACGGCGGCAGGAACGCATGCGTCACCCCACCCGCCGACAACGCCTGCTCCAGTTCCTCACCCGCCAGCCCCGACCCACCCGGCACCACCAGCGCACCACCAGAGCCCCAGGCCAGGACCAGCTCCAGCACCGAGGCGTCAAAGCTCAGCGACGCCGTCCGCAGCACCCTGCTGTCCACACCCACACCCACACAGTCCACCAGAGCGGCCGCGAACCCCGCCACACCCGCATGCGTAACCTCCACACCCTTCGGACGCCCCGTCGACCCCGACGTATAGATCACATACGCAACATCCGACAACCCCAACGCCCTGCACCGCTCCCCATCAGCGACCTCCTCACCCGACAGCAACCCACACGCCTCCACAACCGCCGGATCATCCACCGCCACCACATCCACCGACAAACCCTCCGGCAGACCCTCCACCACCCGCGTACTCAACACCAGACCCGGCCGCACATCCTCCAACAACCACCCGATCCGCACCCCCGGATACTCCACATCCACCGGCACAAACGCAGCACCCGACGCCACCACACCCAGAACCGAGACCAACTGCTCCACCCCGGCCGGCACCGCAACGGCCACCACATCCCCAGGCCCCACCCCACGCCCGATCAACCACCGCGCAAGCCGATTCGCCCGACCCGCCAACTCCCCGTACGTCCACGACACATCACCCGACACCACCGCCACCGCACCCGGACACTCCCGCACCCGCCCCGCAAACAACCCCGGCAACAACACCGGCACCGGCCCACCACCTCCCCCCGACCAACCCAACAACCGCCCACGCTCCACCCCACCCAACACATCCACCGCACCCACCCGCACAGACGCATCCGCAACCACCCCACCCAACAACCGCACAAACCGCCCACCCAGAGCCTCCACAGTGCCCCGGTCATAAAGATCAGTCGCATACTCGATCAACCCCGACAGCCCCGCAGGACTGCCCTCCTCATCGAAGGTCTCCCACAGATTCAGCGTCACATCGAACTTCGCCGTCCCCGTCGCCAACGACTCCGAACGCACCTCAAGCTCCGGCAGCTCGAACCGCGCCTCCTCGTTGTTCTGCAGCACCAACGCCACCTGGAACAACGGATGCCGCCCACCCGACCGCACCGGGTTCAACCGCTCGACGACCAACTCGAACGGCACATCCTGGTGCGCGTACGCCTCCAGACACACCTCACGCACCCGCTCCAACAACTCACCGAACGACGGATCCCCCGACACATCCGTCCGCATCACCAACGTATTGACGAACAAGCCGACCAGGTCGTCCAGCCCCTCGTCCGTACGGCCGGCCACCGGCGAACCCACCACGACATCCGGCCCCGTGCCCAACCGCGACAACAACGCGGCCAGACCCGCCTGCAGCACCATGAACACGGTGACGTCCGCCGATCGCGCCAGCTCCCGCAGTCCCGCATGCATCTCGGGGCCGATCTCGAACGGCACCACACCACCTTCGTACGACGCGGAAACCGGACGCGGCCGGTCCCCCGGCACCGTCACCTCCTCCGGCAACCCCGCCAACCTCTCGGCCCAGTAACCGAGCTGCTCCCCCACCACACTGGCCGCATCCGCCTCGTCACCCAGCACCTCGTGCTGCCACACGGTGTAGTCCGCGTACTGCACCGGCAGCACCGACCACCCAGGCACCCCACCACCCAACCGCGCCCCGTACGCCGCCACCAGATCCCGCGCCAACGGGCCCGCCGACCACCCGTCCCCCGCAATGTGATGCAGAACGAGGAGCAGGACGGCGGCGGCCGGATCGCCCTCGACCTGGAAGAGCCAGGCCTTGGCGGGGATCTCGGTCCCGAGGTCGAAGGGGTACCGGGCGGCGGTGCGGAGCTCGTCGTCGAGGCGGTCGCCGTCGACGGTGCATGTGTGCAGGCTCAGGCGTGCCCGGTCCACGGGGAGGACACGTTGGCAGGGGCGGCCCGCGATTTCCGAGAAGACGGTGCGCAGGGGCTCGTGCCGCGCGACCAGGTCGTTGATCGCCGCCTCCAGGGCAGCCCGGTCGAGGTCGCCGGTGAGCCGGAGCGCCAGCGGCATGTTGTACGTGGCGGAGGGGCCTTCGAACTTGTGCAGGAACCACAGCCGCTGCTGGGCGAACGACAGCGGCAGCAGCTCCGGGCGCGGAGCCGCCACCAGCGCCGGACGCACCTCACCCGCGTCCAGACGGCGCACGAGCTGCCCTACCGTCGGCGCCTCGAACAGCACCCGCAACGGCAGCTCCACCCCCAGCACCCGCCGGACCCGGCTCACCAGCCGCGTCGCCAGCAGCGAATGACCGCCCAGGTCGAAGAAGTTGTCGTCCACCCCGACCGACAGCACCCCCAGAATGTCCCCGAACAGGCCGCACAGCACCTCTTCGGTCCGGGTGCGCGGTGCGCGGGACGTTCCGGTGCCGCCGTACTCCGGGGTCGGCAGGGCCGCTCGGTCGACCTTCCCGTTCGGCGTCAGCGGCAGCGCGTCGAGGACGACCACGGCGGAGGGCACGAGATACCCCGGCAGCACCGCGCCGAGTTCGGCGCGCAGCGACGCGGGCGTCGCCTCGGCGCCGGCCGTCGGAACGACGTAGGCGACGAGCCTGGTGTCGCCCGTCGCGTGCACGAAGGACACCACCACGGCCTGCGCCGCCGCGGGCAGCCGGCGCAGTGCCTCCTCCACCTCACCCGGCTCCACCCGGAACCCACGGACCTTCACCTGGTCATCCGCCCGGCCCACGAACTCCAACTGCCCCTCGGTATTCCACCGCACGACGTCACCCGTCCGGTACATCCGCCCACCGGCCACCCCGAACGGGCACGCCACAAACCGCTCCGCCGTCAAGCCGGACCGCCCCACGTACCCGCGTGCCAGGCCCGGACCGGTCACGTACAGCTCCCCTGCGGTGCCGGTGGGAGCCGGGGTCAGCGTGTCGTCCAGGACGAACACCCGGACCTCCGCCACCGGGGTTCCGATCGGGACCTGTGCGGTGCTGCCGTCGGGGGCGGTCCGGGGAGCCGTGAGGGGTTCGGTCAGGGTTGTGGCGACCGAGCACTCGGTGGTGCCGTATCCGTTGACCAGTTCACGGTCGGCGGACCACCGGCGTACGAGGTCGGGCGGGCAGCTCTCGCCGCCGACGTGCACCCGGCGCAGCTCGGGCAGCGTGGACTCGGTGCCTGCGGGGAGGGTGGCGAGCACCGACACCGGCAGGGTGACGTGGCTGATCCGTTCGGTGGCCAGCACGTCGGCGAGTTCCTCGCCGAGCAGGCGGTCCTGTTCGGGGATGACGAGGGTGCCGCCGGCGGCGAAGGTGGTGAGCAGCTCCCAGATCGCCACGTCGAAGGTGGCGGGGGCCAGTTGGAGCACGCGGGAGCCGCCGGCGGTGGCCTGATGGTGGGCCGCCGTCGCCATGAGGGCGGCGAAGCCCGTGTGCGGGACACCGACGGGCTTCGGGGTGCCGGTGGAGCCCGAGGTGTGGATGACGTACGCGAGGTGCTGCGGGAGCAGCGGCCGGGCCCGGTCGGTGTCGCGGGGGGCGGAGCCGGGGCAGTCGGCGAGCGCGGCGCCGGTGTCGGGGCTGTCGAGCGGGAGGGGGCGGGCGTCGCCGGCGGGGAGGCGGCGGGCGAGGTCGGCGTGGAGCAGGACGGCCTTGGGGCCGATGTCCCGTAGCAGGTGGGTGAGGCGTTCGGTGGGCTGCTCGGGGTCCAGCGGTACGTACGCGGCCCCGGCCTTCATGATGCCGAGCAGGGCGGCGATGTGTTCGGCGCCGCGGGGCACGGCGGCGGCGACCCGGTCGTCGGGGCCTGCGCCCTGGCCAATGAGCCACCAGGCGATGCGGTTGGCGTGCGCGTCGAGTTCGGTGTACGTCCAGGTGAGGGCGCCCTCGGTGACGGCGAGGGCCTGCGGGGTGGCCGCCACCCGGGCTTCGAAGATGTCCGGCAGCGTGGTGGGGGCGAGTGCCGGCCCCGGGTTCGCGCTTCCGTCCTCGGACCGTCCGCTCGTGTTCGGCTCGTCAACGTATCGCATGATGAATCCTTCTGCCCCTGAGGTCCGAGTGGTGTGCGATGCCGCGGAGTTGTGGTGGATGCGGTGAGGAGGAAGTGGAGGTGGCCGGGGTGAGAGCTGTCGTCGGCGGCCGTCCTCAGCCTCGGCCGACGGCCACCGGGAAGGACCTGAGTCCGGCAATGCTCGGGTTGCGGTAGTACTGGAGGGGGCCGTCGGTCCGTTCCAGCACCGGGAACCGCCGCAGCAGCGCGGAGAGCGCGATCCGGATCTCCGTACGGGCCAGTGGTGCGCCCAGGCAGTAGTGGACGCCCTGGCCGAAGCCGACGTGCTGGTTGTGCTGCCGGTGGATGTCGAAGCGTTCGGGGGCGTCGAACTGCCGCTCGTCGTGGTTGGCCGAGAGCGCGGAGAGCGAGACGAACTGTCCGGCGGGGATGGTGACGTCGCCGAGCTCGGTCTCACGTGTGGTCAGCCGCAGGCTGTTCACCACGGCGGGCCGGTAGCGGACCGATTCCTCGATGGCGGCCGGTATCAGGTCGGCGTCCTGCCGTACGGCGGTCAGCGCATCGGGGTGGCGCAGCAGTTCGAAGACGAGACTGGCCAGTGAGCAGGCGGTGGTGGCATGTCCGCCGATGAGCAGCAGCTTGCCGAGGTTGACCACCGTGTCCTCGGTGAGCCGTTCGCCTTCCACCTCCGCCGTCGCCAGCCTGCTGAAGAGGTCGTCCTTCGGGGCGGCGCGTCGCAGCCGGTAGTGCTCGCGGAGGTAGGCGAGCAGTTCCGCGCCGGCCGCGTCGATCGCCTTGACGAGGTCCTCGCCGGCCAGGTCGCCGGCCTCGAAGGAGAGAAGCCGGTCCGCCCATCCGCGCAGCAACTCGCGGTCCTCGAAGGGCAGTCCGATCAGCTCGGCGATCACCATGACCGGCAGCGGGTCGGCCAGGTCGCGGGCCACGTCGATCTCCGTGCGACCGTCTGTGGCGTCCAGCAGGCGTTCCACGGTGGCCTCGATCTCGGGTGCGAGGCCGGCGACCGTCCGGTTGGTGAACGCCTTGCCGATCACGGCCCGCAGCAGCCGGTGTTTCGGCGGGTCCATCTCGGTGAGCCTGCCCTCGCCCCAGGCGTCGCCCTTTCCCCACTCGGCGGGGTACGCGCGCCACAGCTCCGAGGAGTACGTGGCGTGGTCCAGGCTGGCCGCGACGACGTCGGCGTACCGGAGAACCATCCAGGCGCCGGTCGCGGGATCCTGGTGGACGGGCCGCTCGTCCCGCATGACGCGGAACCAGTCCTGGAGCGCTTTTCCGTCGTCCTTGGAATAGGGCGGGGGCGGCGTCGATTTTTCCACAGTTGTTTCTGTGTGCGCTTGTTCTGAACCCACGGAAATCCCTTCCCCCTGCACGAGAAATAAAGTGAGACAGGCGACATTCACACCGAGAATCGATCACCTGACTTGCCTGTGTCAAGGTCGTCGGAGTTGAACAGCGGCCGCCGGAGTTTCGGCCACGGCGGCAGAACAGAAACATTTTCGGATTTCGACTCCGCTGCTAACGTCGCCCTATGAGTCTTCCCGAGAATCGACCGTTCCGTTTCGGCGTCAATCTCGTCACCCCCGCTCCCCGGCGTGAATGGGCGGAAAAAGCCCGCAAGGTCGAGGACCTGGGGTTCGATGTGCTGGGCGTGCCCGACCATTTGGGCGCGCCCGCTCCGTTCCCCGCCCTGGTGGCCGCCGCCGAGGCCACCGAGCGGATACGGGTGAGCACCTTCGTCCTCAACGCGGCCTTCCACAACCCGGTTCTCCTGGCCCGGGAGGTGGCCGGTACCGACCTGCTGACCGACGGCCGGCTCGAGGTGGGTCTGGCGGCCGGGTCCATCCGGGCGGGCACTGGCTCCGACGGTGTGCCGTTCCCCTCCGCCGGAGAACGCGTCAGCCGGCTGGAGCGCACGGTGAAGGAGTTGCGCGGGCTGATGGTGAACCCCGACCACTCCCCGCAGCCTGTGCAGCCCGGGGGGCCGCCGCTGTTGGTGGCCGGGAACGGCGACCGGGTGCTGCGGCTGGCCGCCGAGCATGCCGACATCATCGGCTTCACCGGCATCTTCGCGGGGCGCGGGGAGTTCCCGCAGCTGGCGAGCCCGGAGGAGCTGGACGATCGGGTGGCTCTGGTCCGCGGGCAGTTGGGGGCCAGGGCGGCCGAGGTGGAGCTGAATCTGCTGGTGCAGCAGGTGATCGTCACGGACGACCCGCGCGGCACCGCCGAGGAGTGGGCCCGGCATCCGCTGGCGCACTTCACTCCTGAACAGCTGCTCGCGGCGCCGGCCTGGCTGATCGGGACGGAGCGGGAGATCGCCGATCGGCTGACGGAGTACCGGGAGCGGTTCGGCTTCAGCTACATCGTGGTCCTGGAGCCGTGGCTGGAGAAGTTCGCCCCGGTCGTCGAACTGCTGAAGTGACCCTGCGGACCGGATGCCGGGTGAGCGGGATCACCGCGAACCCGGCTCCGTGCCGCCCCCGCCCGCTTCGAGCGCGTCCGCGGCACGGCTGATCTTCTCCAGCGCCTCCTCCCGGAATTCCAATCCGTGCCGGTAGTAGTCGCCCTGGCCTTCGGGGTGGTCGTGCAGGAAATCGCGGACGGCGAGAAGACCGGTCGGCCGAATTGGTTCGAGACACGGCAATGGGCCGTCCACCGCACCATTGAGCAGATCGACGGTGCGCCAGCCGAAAAAGTAGAAGGCGTCGGTGTACACCGACGCCCAGTCCCATGCCTGAAGAAAACGTCGGCGCTCGTCGCCGGCGGTCTCCCCTTCATCTGCGGGCGACCACGAGGCGGAGTCCAGCACCGTGACGATGGATTCCATCAACATGTCGAGCTGCCCGAAGCGGGTATGAATTTCCGCCATCACACCCGGCGATGCACGCCAGGGGGTACCGGGCCTGTTCAGCAATCCCGAATATCGCTTCCACGCGTCGACCACAGGCTCATACACGATTCCCGATTATGGCACGCCGTCAGCAGCGTGTCACAGCGCGCCGACCGGTCAGCCCTGCCCGTCGAGGGCGTACCGTGCGGCCGGGTCCGCGTGCCGGAGTTCGGGTGAGAAGTACGCCTTGAGCCGGGGGCGGCCGGGGCCGGGCCGCCAGGCCACGTAGTTGTGAATGCCCCGGCCCGTGCCGAGCGGGCGGGACGCCACCTCGCGCAGCGCCCGCTCGTAGGGTGCGGATGCCCGGCCGCAGGCGGCGAGGGCGTCGTTCATCCGGTGGCGCACCACCTCGTCGTCCGGGGCGTAGGTCCACATCGGCAGGTAGACGGTCGCCCCGCCGACCGCGGCGGGGCGCGCGCCGGTGAACGACAGGCAGGTGACCGGTGGTTGGGCGGAGAGGTCGGCGGCCGCCCCGGGAACCATCACCTGGCAGAACTCCCGGACCGGGCCGGCCCCGAAGCCCGGGTACGGCGCCATGAGTTCGGCCAAGCGGCCGGCATCGGTGGCGTAGTGCCGGAAGTACAGCTTGACCCGCGCCTCGGGGGCCGCCGAGAGGTCGAGCGAGAACATCACCGGCCGATCGAGCCTCTCGCCGCGCGGCATGTGGGCGGCCACCGCGTCCCATGCCGCGCCGAGGCCGACGGCGGCGAGCCCTCGTTCGCACAGCTCCGCCGCCCGTTCGGGACCTCCGACGGCCGGGTAGAACCAGACCTTGAACTGGGCGTCCCCGTGCTGCCGCACCTCGGCACCGAACATGGCGACGTGTTCGGTGGCGGGTTTCTCCGGCAGGTACAGGTCGGCGACCTGCGCCCACCGCCGCTCGTCCGCTCCGTACCGGCGGACCAGGCGGGCCATCGTGGCGCGGGCGGAGACGACCCGGTCCACCGGGCAGTCTCCGGGGCTCAGGGCCTCCACCGCGAACTGGAGGGAGGGGTCGTCGTCGAAGCCGACCGCGAACTCCACGGGCGATCCGTCGGACGACACATCGGACTCGGGCAGTTCCCCGGCCGTGGCCGCGCCCCATGAACGGGTCATGGCATGGAACGTGTCGACGCACACGCCGCTCCGGTCGCCGAGGCCGAGGCCGGTCGCCAGCCCGGCCAGGCGTGCGGCGCCCGCGGCACCGGCCGACAGGGGCGACTCCATGTTTGCCTCGCTGGTCCCGCTCGCCGTCTTCATCGCTGCCGATACTCCTTCGGGTCAACCGAGTGTGAGGGGCAGCCGGGAGAGCCCGCGCAGCGTGCCATTCGGCCGGACCACCGGCTCTCCCGCCGAGCGGACACTGGGGTACCGCAGCAGGGCACCGAGCGTCACATGTGCCTCGATGCGGGCGACGTTGAGCCCGAGGCAGGAGTGCGCGCCGCGGCCGAAGCCCAGGTGGTTGTTGGGCTTGCGGTCCAGCCGGAGCGTCTCGGGGTCGGGGAACTGGTCGGGGTCCCGGTTGGCCGCGCCGATCAGCGCGGTCACCACCTGGCCTTCCTTGACGGTCGCCCCGCCCAGTTCGGTGTCCTGGAGGCAGGCGCGGGCCAGGGCCTGCACCGGGCCGACGTAACGGATCAGTTCCTCGACGGCGGTGTCGAGACCCACGTCGCCGCGGACCAGCTGCTCCCATGCGCCGGGCGTGGCGAGCAGGGCGGCCAGGGCGTTGCCGAGGAAGCGGCTGGGCACCTCGAAGCCGGCGTGGAAGAAGGCGCGTACGGAGTTGACCAGGACATCGTCGGCCTCGACGCCGGACCCGGGGAGCAGCCGCACCACATCGGGGAGGACGCCGTGCGGGCCGGGGTCGGCGAGCCAGCTGCGGACCAGGTCGTTGAAGTGGGCGCGGGCGCGCAGCCCGGGTTCCTCGGCGTCGGGGTCGAGCTGGGCGTCCATGCTGTGGTCGAGGTCGTCGTTGAAGCGGGCGAACGCCTCGTCGGTCTCGGGTGGTTCGACGCCGATGAACCGGGTGATGGCCCGCAGGGTGAACACGTCGGCGTAGTCGTGGATGAAGTCGAAGGACTCCCGGCCGGCCAGTTCGTCGAGCAACTGGTCGGCGAACAAGGTGAGTTCTTTCCGCAGGGCGTCGAGGTCCTGGGCGCGCACCGCGTCGAGGGCGAGGTGCCGCAAGGGGGTCTGGTCGGGCGGGTCGAGGGTCTGCAGGCTGAGCAGGGTCGGCGGGGTGGGGATGTCGATCTTCCGGAAGTCGGTGCTGAACCGGCCGGGGTCGCGCAGGATCGCCGTGCAGTCGGCGTGCCGGGTCATCAGCCAGGAGTCGAGGCCGGCGTGCCAGTAGACCGGCTGGGTCTCACGCAGGCGCCGGTAGACCGGGTAGGGGTCGGCGAGCACCGCGGGGTCGAGGGGGCTGAACAGGGGGTCGGTGTACTCAGGGGCGGGCGATACGGTCACGGCTGTCTCCGGTGTTGGCGCCGACGCTGACGGGCGGCTGTGGGTCCGGTCCGTTCCGCACGCCGCCGGTCGCCGGAGCGTGTCCGGTGACCGGGCAGCGGCCGGTGGCCGGCGGTGGCAGGAAGGCGGGCGACGACTCGTGGTCGTCGTAGTAGCGATGGAAGACGGGGGTCACGCCGCCCGAGACCGGGGGCACTATCCAGGACCAGTCGGCGGGCACCGTGCGTCCGGCCTTCTCCTCGCGGCGCAGGTGGCGCAGGAACCGTTCCGATTCGGTGTGGTGGTCGGTGATGGTGACGCCGCTCTGCTGGAAGGACCAGAGCACCGCCACGTTCAGCTCGACCAGCGCACGGTCCTTCCATAGGGTCCGGTCGGTGCTGCGGTCCAGGGCCATCCGGTCGGCGATCTCGGGCAGCAGGTCGTAGCGCTGCTGGTCGACGAGGTTGCGGGCACCGATCTCGGTACCCATGTACCAACCGTTGAAGGGGGCGGCGCCGTACCGTATGCCGCCGATCTCCAGCACCATGTCGGAGATGACCGGCAGCGCGTACCAGCGCAGGCCGAGTTCGGCGAACCAGTCGTGGTCGGGGTGGCGCAGCGGTACCTCCCGCACGGCATCGGGCGGGAGGTCGAAGAGCCGGGGCGGTTCCGTCAGCGTGTGGACGAGCAGCGGCAGGACGTCGAAGCGGGTGCCGGGGCCGCCGGGCCAGCCCAGGGCCCGGACCCGGTCGGTGAGGTCCGTGGTGGCGGGGTCACCGGTGATGCGGCCGCCGGGTCCCCGGTAGCCGGCGTACCGGATGAGCTGCGGGTTGTGGATTCGCGGGCCGGTGCCGTCCGGGCCGTCAGCGGCGAAGACGCTGATCATGGGGCGGATCCGGCCGCCGTTGTAGGCCAGCCGCAGGTGTTCGACGCACTCGCGGTGGATGTCCTCGGCGGTCCGTATGTGGCGCAGGTCCCGTACGACGAGGCTGGGCCAGTAGAGACGGCCGATACAGCGGCTGCTGTTGCGCCAGGCGACCCGGGCGCCGAAGGCTAGTTCCCGGGCGGTGTGCACATAGCTGCCGGACTGGCGGATCTCGTGGCGGATCTCCGCTATGCGGTCGGCCGACGGGCGGTCGACGGCGTTCTCCGAACAGTACAGCCGAATGAATTCCTCGGCGCGTGCGATCAAGCCTGGTATATCGGTGTCTGCGGGCCCTGCCATTCTGCAACCCCCGTCAACGGCGCCGTAGCCCGGCAAGGCTGGCCATGCCGGGCTACGACCTATGGTCTCGTTTCTACTTTCAGTGCAGGTAACGCATATCGATTCACCTCCCCTGCATAGCCCGTTTCCCGCGGCACCTCCCTCACTCGCCGAAGTTCTCGGGAGTGGCGCGATGAATCGCCTTTCGGGAGGCGGGAAATTCAGGCAGTCGTCAATCTATGGTTCGCTCCGACTGACGTCAACGAATCATCCGAACACCTGCTGAATGCAACGCCTGCCGATTCCGCAATTCTGCGGGCTGTTTTCGGCGTACGGCTCAGAGGGTGACCGGGAGCGCGGTCAGGTGCCAGCTGCCGGGGTTGGGCAGCCGCGGCACCTCCTCCGGCGGGACGGCCAGCGCGAGGTCCGGGAAGCGGTTCAGCAGTACGCCGAGCGCCACCTCCGCCTCGACGGCGGCCAGTGATGCGCCGATGCAGTAGTGCGGGCCGTGGCCGAAGCCGAACTGGACCGCGGTGCCGGCGGGCCGGGTGATGTCGAGTGTGTCCGGGTCGGCGAAGACCCGCGGGTCACGGTTGGCCGAGGCGATCACCGCCACCACGGAGTCCCCGCGGCGCACCGGCGCGCCGCACAGCTCGAAGTCCTCCAGGGCGTAGCGGATGGCGGTCAGCAGCAGCGGGGGCCGCCAGCGCATCAGCTCCTCGACGGCCCGGGGCATCAGGCCCGGGTCGGCGCGCAGGGCGGCGAGCTGCTCGGGATGTGAGAGCAGGGCCACCACGGAGTTGGCGATGAAGTTCGCAAGGTTGTCCTGGCCTGCGAAGACGGTGTGCCAGACCATGGTGACCAGCTCGGTGTCGGTGATCCGGTCGGCGGCCTCGGCCTGCGCTTGGAGGAGGTCGGAGACGAGGTCGTCGCCGGGCTCCTCGCGGCGCAGCGCGACGACCTGCTTGGCTCCGGCGACGGCGTCGCGCAGGGCGTCGTCGTAGGTCTGGCCGGAGCTCATCCGGGCGACGTAGGCGCGCCACAGGGGCCGGTCCGCCTCGGGGATGCCCATCACGTCGCCGACCACGAAGGTGGGCAGCGGCCGGGCGAAGTGTTCCAGCAGGTCGACGGTGCCCTGCTCGGCATGGCCGGGCAGGGCGTCGAGCAGCCGTTCGGTGCTCTTCAGGATCATGTCGCGGCGGGCGGCGACGCGGCGGGCGGTGAAGGCCCGCACGGCGAGCTTGCGCAGCCGGCCGTGGTCGGCCCCGTCCATGTGCGACATCGTCAGCATGTACGGCTTGATGTCATCCGGTATGCGCTGGTTCCAGCTGTCGGCGGTCATGGCGAGGCGCGGATCGCTGAGCATGGCCTTCGCGTCGCCGTGGCGGGTGACCGCCCATATCGAGCCGTAACCGGGTGCCATGAGCCGCACTATGGGGGACCGTTCCCTGGCCTGCCCATAGGCGGAAATCGGATCGTGCAGCACCTCGGGGTCGATCATGGCAATCTCAGGGATGTCGATCCGGGCATTCTCACTGTTGAGCACGGCGCTCCCCCAATAAATTTCGGACGATTTCCGATGCGGTGGGGAAGATGTTATCCACGGTCCACACCGGCGGCAAACGTTCGAATTTTATTGGGGGAGCAGCCGTACGAGAGTTGCGAAATTAATCCTGCTTCTTATTCATTCTTGTTGTAACGCAGCAGGCTGAGCGGTACGAACACGATCAGCAGCACCGCACAGGAGATGAGCGCGGGGCCGACGTCGGACGTGCCGTCCCCGTTCATCAGGGAGCGGGAGGCGGTGACCACGTATCCGATGGGGTTGATGTCGACGAATGCCTTAAGCCACCCGGGCATGGTGGTCGGCTCGGCGAAGATGTTACTGGCGAAGGTCAGCAACGACAGCAGCATCATGCCGAGGCCTGAGACGGCCTGCGGGGTGCGCAGCACCAGACCGAGGAACGTCCAGATCCACGAGACGCAGAAGCCGAAGAGGACGGCGAGGAGCACCCCGCCGATGACTCCGAGCGGTCCGCCGTCGGGCCGGAAGCCCAGCGCGAGCCCGACGGCGACCACGACCACCGACGAGATCAGGTACCGCACCACGTCGCCGATCAGTGCGCCGGTCAGCGGTGAGGGCCGCCAGATCGGCAGCGACTTGAAGCGGTCGAAGATGCCCTGCTGGAGATCGGTGGTGAGCGCCACGCCGGTCTGCGTGGAGATGAACAGCACCCCTTGGACGAGGACGCCCGGCAGCAGGAACTGCAGGTACTCGCGGCTGCTTCCGGAGATCGCACCGCCGAAGAGGTAGGTGAAGATCAGCATGAACATCACCGGGGTGATGGTCGCGTTGAACATCTGTCCGGGCGAGCGCTTGATCTTCACCAGCGCCCGCCAGCCGAGGGCCAGCGACGTGGACAGGGCGCCGGGACGCTGCTCGGGACGGGTGTCCTCACCCAGGACCCGGCGCAGCCTCTCGTCCGCCTCGACGGTGCGCGTGGCGGTCGTCATCGGGTCTCCTCGGTCGTCGTCGCGGCGGTGTCGGCACGGCCCTTGGAGCGGCCGGCCCTGGTGTCCCTGCGGGCCGGTCCGGCGTCCCTGCCGCCCTGCTTGCGGCCGGGTTTCCGGGCCGGGGGGACCTCGGAAGTGGCGGGGCGCCCGGTCAGAGCGAGGAACACCTCGTCCAGGCTCGGGCGGTCCATGGAGAAGTCGTCCACCTCGACGGTCTGGGTGAGTTCGCCCAGCGCACGCGCCACGCTTCGCGGATCGGTGCCCCGCACGGTGAGTTCGGCCCGGCCGGTGTTCTCGGCGGGCGCTCCCAGGGCGCCGACCAGGATGCGGCTCGCCTCCGGCACGTCGGCGGGGTCTCGCAACTCGATGCGCAGGGAGCCGCGTCCCACCGACGCCTTCAGTTCACCGGGGGTGCCCTCGGCGACCAGCTTTCCGTGGTCGATGACCGCGACGCGCTGCGCCAACTGGTCGGCCTCTTCGAGGTACTGGGTGGTCAGCAGAACGGTCGTGCCCCGCTCGACGGTGGCCCGGATGATGTCCCAGACCTCGTTGCGGCTGCGCGGGTCGAGTCCTGTGGTCGGCTCGTCCAGGAACATCAGCTGGGGCCGCACGATGAGCCCGGCGGCCACGTCGAGCCGGCGGCGCATGCCGCCGCTGTATCCCCGGGCCGGGCGCTCGGCCGCCTCGACCAGGTCGAACGCCTCCAGCAGGTCACGGGCCCGCTCCCGGGCGGCCGCCGGGCGGTAGCCGTGCAGCCGGGCGAGCAGCACCAGGTTCTCCACGCCCGTGAGGTCGTTGTCGACGCTGGCGAACTGGCCGGTCAGGCTGATCCGTTCCCGTACCCGGTTCGCATCGCGGACGACGTCGTGGCCGAAGACCCGAGCGCTGCCGGCGTCGGGGGCGAGTAGCGTCGCCAGGATGCGCAGGGTCGTGGTCTTGCCTGCGCCGTTGGGCCCGAGGACTCCGTAGACGGCACCGGCCGGGACTGCCAGATCAAGGCCGTCGACGGCCTTGGTGGCCCCGAAGGACTTCACCACGCCGACGGTCTCCACTGCGAGTTCAGTGTTCACATTCACCCTTGGGGTCGCTTGCGGCTGGGGTCGTGGGGCGGGCCGGTGTGGTCGCGCCCGGGCTCTGGACGCCGCGTCCGGCCCGCTTCTGCGCCGCCTGGGGGGACCGGAGCCCGAGACCGTAGGCGATGTCCTGCCACGTCAGCCCGAGCTCCCGGGCGACGAACAGCAGGCTCGCCTCCAGTACGTCCAGGTCGGCGCGGGCCCGCGGGAGCAGCGTCAGGGCGGCCATGACGTCGGTCCTGCCTATCTCGGGCGCGGCGCCGGGCCGCCCGCTCCCTCCGGCCCAGGAGGCGATGAGGTGGACGGCCTCCTGAGCCGTGAGACGACCCGCCGGATCGACCGGCTCCGGCTCGCCGGTGCCGGCCAGCCGCTCGGCCACATGACGCAGCGCCACATGCTCCCGGCGGGCACGGGCGTGGTCAGGGTCTTCGGGACGGCTCAGGGCGTCAGGCCCCTCCGCATGATCGGTCATGGGAGGATACTGGCTACTTCAACCGAAGTTTGTCAACCAGAAGTTGAAGTCCTGCGGTTGGTGTCGGGCGAGTCTCCTCAGCCGAGCGGGGCCGGCCGGACGACGTCCACCGCGCCGACCTGGGCGAACTGCCCCGCAGCGGCCAGGAAGGCGTCGTTTTCGGCGTCCGCACCGACCGTCACCCGTACCCCCTCGCCGGGGAAGGCCTTGACCAGGATCCGCCGTCCACGGCAGTGCGCGGCGAAGGACTCCGCGGCCGAACCGATGGGCAGCCACAGGAAGTTCGCGCCGCTGACCGGCACGTCCCAGCCCGCATCGAGCAGCGCGGCACGCACCCGCTCCCGCTGCCCCACGAGATGTCGGCAGCGCCCCCGCACCTCCTCCTCGCAGTCCAGTGCCGCGACCGCGGCCCGCTGCGCGAGGGTGGCGACCGCGTACGGGACAGCCACCCGGCCCAGCAGTTCGGCCACCGGCACGGCGGACAGGCAGTAGCCGACCCGCAGCCCGGCCAGTCCGTACGCCTTGGAGAAGGTACGCAGCGCGACCACATTGTTCCGGCCCTGCCTCAGCCGGTCGCGCACGAGACCGAAGCCGTCGAGCGGGTCGGCGTCGCCCGTGGTGAACTCCGCGTACGCCTCGTCCAGGACGACCAGGACGTCCGACGGCACCACGGCGAGGAACCGCTCCACCTCGGCGCGGGACACGGCCGACCCGGTCGGGTTGTTGGGCGAGCACACGAAGACCAGCCGGGTACGGTCGGAGATCGCCGCGGCCATGGCCGGGAGGTCCAGTGTGTGTTCCGGGGTCAGCGGGACCCGGCGCACCACCGCGCCCGCTGTGCGCGCGATGGCGGGATAGACCTCGAACGAGCGCCAGGGGATGATCACTTCGTCACCCGCCGCGCAGGCGATCTGGATCAGCTGCACGCACAGGCCCACCGAACCGGCGCCCAGCATGAGGTTGGCGGGCGGCACCCCGTACCGCTCGGCGAGCCGGACCGTGAGGTCGACGGCCGCGTTGTCGGGATAGCGGTTCAGCTCTCCCGCAGCCGCGGATATCGCGTCCGAGACGGCGACGGGCGGTGCGAACGGCGATTCGTTGCAGTCCAGGCCGATCATCCCGCCCTCGGCAGCCCGCCCCCGGAACAGCGGCAGGCCGTCCAGGTCCGTCCGGACCCGGGGCCGGGGCGCGGCCGGACGGTCCGCGCCGGCCGGAGTCATCACCCGGTGCGGCGGCCCGTGTCACCGGCCGCCGTGCTCATCGCGTCCACCAGGCTCTTGGGGCGCATGTCCGTCCAGTGCTGGTCTATGTACTCCAGGCACGCGCTCCTCTCGGCCTCGCCGAACACCGGGCGCCAGCCTTCGGGAATGTCGATGACCACCGGCCACAACGAATACTGCAGTTCATCGTTGATCAATACGACGTACGACGCGCTTTCATCCTCGAACGGATTCGACATCACTTCTCCGATTCTTTTCCCTGCATATTTTGCGACATTATTTTTGCGACATTGGCAGTGACGCTTATGGTGACGCCGAAAAGCGTCTCACGGGCGTTGCGGCATAACAAGGCTGCTCTGTACGAGATTCAGCAGTTCGGCGGCGTTCTCGTTAAGGAAGAAGTGACCACCGGGGAATACCCGGAAATCGAATGCCGCATCGGTGTGCGGCTGCCAGTCGGCGGCGTGCTCCGGCCCCGCCTTCGGGTCCCCACGCCCTACGAGCACGGTGAGCGGCACCCCGACGCGGGCGCCGGGCGCCGGGCGGTAGGCGGCCAGCGCCCGGTAGTCGTCGCGCAGCGCCGGCAAGGCCGACCGCAGTCCCTCCTCGTCGGAGATGAGCCGGTCGCCGGTCCCGCCCAGTCCGCGCAACTCGGCGATGATCCGCTCGTCGCTCCACCGCGCCGGGCGGGCCTCGTCCGTGTGGCAGGACGGCGCCCGGCTGCCGGACGCGAAGAGGTGGGTGACGGCCCCCGGCCGCTTCTCCTCCAGCAACCGTACGGTCTCGAAGGCGACCAGCGCGCCCATGCTGTGGCCGAGGACGGCGGTCGGCAGATCCCGCTCGGCCAGCAGTGCGTCGGCCGCGCCGCGCGCCAGCCCGTGGATGTCGGCGACGGCCGGCTCCGTACGACGCCACTGCCGCCCCGGGTACTGGACGCCGACCACCTCGAGACCGGGCGGCGCGGCGCGCACCAGCGGGAAGACGGAGCCGGCCGAACCGCCGGCGTGCGGGAAGCAGACCAGGCGGAGCCGGGATTCCGGGCCCGGGTTGAAGGACATCGTCCAGCGGCCCGCATCAGTGGTCATGGTCCGCCCCTCGCACGTCGTCGATTTCCTTTCCGCCACCACTTCCCGGGCCATTCACGGTTTCATCGTCGGTGCCGATGCCGGTGCCGTTCCCGCTCCGGCGCCCATTTCTGTATCCATTCCCGTATCCGTTTCCGTTTCCGTTTCCGGTCACCATCGCTTGCAGCCGCTCGGCGAGAACGGCCGACTCCTTCGCATCGAGTCGATTCTCGGCGAGAACTTTTCTGAGGTTCTCAAGGATGGCGTCGGCCGCGCTTTCGCCGTCTTCCGGCCCCTCCGCCCAGTCCGGGCACTCCTCCCGCAAATGGCCTGCCAGCGCGTTGGGGGTCGGGAAGTCGTAGATGAGGGTGGACAGCAGCGGGATGCCGGTCACCGCGACGATGCGGTTGCGCAGCTCGATCGCCCCGAGCGAGTCGAAGCCGAGCTGCGGGAAGAGCGCATCGGGCGCGACGGCCTCCGGCGAGTCGTGGCCGAGTACGGAGGCGGCTTCGGCTCGCACCAGTTCGAGCAGCGACCGGCGCCGGACGGGGGAGGATGACAGGGCGGAACCCGCGCCGTTCACGGCCGCGGCCGTGCTCGCCGGTACGGCGGTGCCGCTCCCCTGCGGCTCGGCGACGGTGCCGCCCGTGCGTACAGCGGCGCCGTTCGCGTGGTCAGGCGGCGAGGGCAGGGTGAGGCGGGCCGCGACGACGGTGGGTGCGCCGGTGGCGAGGGCCTCGTCGAGGAGTGCCAGACCGCGTTCCGCCGACAGGGCGCGGATGCCCTGGCGGGCGAGCCGTTCATGGTCCTGGGCTCGCAGCCGCCCGGTGATGCCGCTCGCCGGCTCCCACAGTCCCCAGGCGATCGACAGGGCGGGAAGCGACCGGGCGCGGCGGTGCTCGGCCAGCGCGTCCAGGAAGGCGTTGGCCGCGGCGTAGTTGCCCTGGCCCGCCGAGCCGGTCACCCCGGCCACCGAGGAGAACAGGACGAAGGACGACAGGCCGAGGTCCGCGGTCAGTTCGTGCAGGTTCAGCGCGGCCACCGCCTTGGCCCGGAGCACCTCCGTCACGGCGTCCCGGGTCAGCGAGCCGATCGCCGCGTCCCTCGTGGTGCCCGCGGCGTGCACCACCGAGCCGATCCGGATACCGCGCTCGGCCAACTCGTCCAGAAGTGCCGCGAGCGCTTCCCGGTCCCCCGCGTCGCACGCCGCCACGGTGACGCGTGCCCCCAGCCCGCGCAGTTCGGCGGCCAGCTCGGCGCTGCCCGGGGTCTCCGGTCCGCGTCGGCCGATCAGCACCAGGTCGCGCACCGCGTGCCGCGTCACGAGGTGCCGGGCGACGAGCGCGCCCAGCGTGCCGAGTCCACCGCTGATCAGCACCGCGCGGTCGGTGTCGAAGTCCCTCACGGCAAGGACCACTTTGCCCACGTGCCGTGCTTCCGCCACGTACCGATAGGCGGCCGGGGCGTCGCGCACGTGGCGGAGGGTGACCGGCGGCGGCGTCAGCGTCCCGTCCTCGAAGAGCCGCAGCAGCTCGGCGAGCATCCGCCGGATACCGTCGGGCCCGGCCTGCCGGATGTCGAAGACGGTGTACGCGGCGCCGCCGTGCGCGGCGGCCACCTCGTCGGGGTCGCGCGGGTCCGTCTTGCCCATCTCCAGGAACCGTCCGCCCGGGGCGAGGGTCCGCAAGGAGGCGTCCGTGAGCGGGCCGGCCAGCGAGTTCAGCACCACGTCCATGCCCACGCCCCCGGACGCGGCGCGGAAGGCCGTCTCGAACGTGTCGTCGCGGGACGAGGCGAGGTGGTCGGCGTCGAGACCCGCTGACCGCAGCACGGGCCATTTCGCCGGGCTCGCGGTGGCGAAGACCTCCGCTCCCAGGTGCAGGGCGAGTTGCCGGGCGGCGAAGCCGACCGCGCCGGTCGCCGTATGCACGAGGACCCGTTCCCCGGCTCCCAGCCGCCCCAGCTCGACCAGACCGTAGTACGCGGTGAGGAAGGCCACCGGTACGGCGGCCGCCTGGGCGAACGACCAGTGCGCCGGAACCGGGCCGAGCAGCCGCTCGTCGGTGACCGAGACGGGTCCGATCCCGTCGAACAGACCCATCACACGGTCGCCGGGACGCACGCTGTCGACGCCGGGGCCGGTCTCGACGACGACTCCCGCACCCTCCACGCTCTGCTGCCCTTCGCCCTCCGGCACGCCCGCATGGGGCTCGACGACGCCCAACGTGAGCAGCACATCACGGAAGTTGACGCCGGCGGCGTGCAGCGCCACCCGCACCTGGCCCTCGCCGAGGGGCGCGTCGGCGTCCGGCCAGTCCACCAGAGCCAGGTCGTCGGGTGTTCCTCGTCCGACGAAGTCCAGCCGCCAGGCCCTGCCGCCGGCGCGTCGAGCAGCCGATCGGTGAGGGGAGTCGGCTCCGGGGTGAGCCACTCGCCCTTCCTGAGAGCGACCTGGGAGAGCCGGGACCGGATGGCGCGCCCCAGCGACTCGGCCGACTCCCGGCTCGGGTCGATGTCCACCAGCTGCACCCGTCCCGGCTCCTCCCGCTGCGCGCACCGGGCCAGCCCCCATACGGCCGCGGCCGCCGCGTCCCCGGCCGGATCGTCCTCGCCGGTGCCGACCGCGTGGCGGGTCACCACGACGACCCTGCACCGCGCGAGCGCCGGTTCGGCCAGCACCTCCTGGACGACGGCCAGTACACCGCCGACCACCTCGCCGACATCGCCCATCGCGCCCGCGGGGCAGGGGACCACCACCGCGTCGGGAACTCCGGTGGACGCCTGCCGGACCAGCTGAGCGACGTCGGTGCGGTGCTCGGCGTCCAGGGTGTGCAGGGCGTCGTTCGGCGGAGGTGTCGTTGCACCGCCCGGGATGATCAGCGCGAACCGCTCGGGCATTTCCGGGTGTTCGGGCCGTTCGTCTTCGGAGAGCCGGTCGCTTTCGGAGCACCGGTCGGCCGCCGTCCAGCTCAGGCGACGCAGCCGGCTGTCGTCCGCCGGTGACGGCGAGCGCAGGCTCAGCGCCTCCACCGACAGGACCGGGTTGCCGTCCGTGTCGAACAGCTCCACCGCGACCTCGTCCCGTCCCACCGCCGTCAGCCGGACCCTCAGCCGCGTGGTGTTCGGGGGTACGTGGTGGGTCATGCCGCGCCAGGTGAAGGGGACGCGGATGCCGGGAGCGCCCACCTCGCCGGCGAGACCGTGGAGTTCGACCGGGTGCAGAGCCGCATCGAGCAGGGCGGGGTGCAGGCCGAAGAGCGAGGTCTGCGAGGCGATGGCGGCGGGCGGTTCGAGCTCGGCACAGATGCCGTCGGCCGTACGCCAGAGGGCGCGGAGCCCGCGGAAGGCGGGGCCGTAGGAGAGGCCGCGGGCGGCGAGGCCGGCGTAGTCGCCCTCGTGGTGCAGCGGGAGGGGCTCCGCGCCGGTCGGCGGCCAGGCGGCCGGAGGGACCGGGGCGGCAGAGCCGGACGCAGCGGCGGCCAGTATGCCGGTGGCCGTGGTCTGCCAGTCGGCGCCGGGGCCGCCGGGCGTCCGTGCGTGGACGGCGAAGGGACGACGGCCCGAGCCGTCCGCTGCGCGTACCACCAGCCGGAGTTCGACCGCTGCCCCGTCGAGCAGGACGAGCGGGCTCTCCAGGACCAGCTCCTCCACTCGGTCGCAGCCCGCGTCCCGCGCCACATGGCAGGCCAGTTCGGCGAGCAGGGCACCCGGCACCAGGGCCCGTCCGGCCACCACGTGGTCCGCCAGCCACGGAAGCCGGGCCGGGTCGAGGTACCCGGACCACACCAGGTCGCCGGAGTCGGGCAGGTCCAGCGGCCGGCCCAGCACGGGGTGGCTTCCGGAGCGCGGAGCGCCCGGTCCCGCCGGCGCCCCGGCGGGGTGCTCGGTCCCGGGCTCGGTCGGGTTGAGCCAGTACCGCCGGCGTTCGAAGGGGTAGGTCGGCAGCGTGGTCAGTTCGCCGCCCCAGGCGGCCGCCACGGCGGGCCAGTCCACGTCGAGCCCGGAGGTGAAGGCGGTGGCGAGTCCGTCCGCCGCCGCCCGCGCCTCGTCGCGGCCGCCGCGCAGCAGCGGCACGACCACGGGACGGCCCGGTGCCTCGTCCGCGTCCCGGTCCTCGGCGAGACCGGTGAGCACAGCCGAGGCCATGGACGACAGCGTGCTGTCGGGGCCGATCTCCACGAAGTGCCGCCCTCCTTCCGCGCGGGCCGCGGCGATGCCGTCCGCGAAGCGAACCGGGCGCCGTATGTGATCGGCCCAGTAGTCCGGCGACATGAGCTCCGCCGCCTCCGCCATCCGGCCCGTCACGTTCGAGACGATCGGCAGCACCGGCCGCCGGTACGTCAGCCCCGCCGCGATCTCCCTGAACTCGTCGAGGATCGGCGTCATCAGCGGCGAGTGGAACGCGTGGCTGACCGTGAGCGCCGTGGTCCGGTGCCCGGCGGCACGCAAGTACGTGACCACCGCGGACACCGCCTCGCTCGCGCCCGAGACCACCACCGCCTCGGGGCCGTTGACCGCGGCGATGCCCACCTCGTCCGCCAGGTCCGCGAGCAGCGGTTCCACGTCCGCGAGCCCCGCCCGTACGGCGACCATGGCGCCGGCCGGCGGCAACGACTGCATCAACCGGCCGCGTGCTGCGACCAGTTCGGCCGCGTCCGGCAGGGAGAAGACGCCCGCGACATGGGCGGCGACCAGTTCGCCGATGGAGTGTCCCAGCACGATGTCCGGCCGGACTCCCCAGGACCGCACGAGCTTGAACAGCGCGAACTCGGTGGCGAAGAGTGCGGGCTGGGTGAAGCCGGTTCGGTGCAGTGCCGCTGCCTGCGCGGCTGCCGGATGCGCGAGGACGACGGAGGCCAACGGGCGTTCCAGGTGCGGGGCGAACGCGGCGCACGCCTCGTCGAAGGCCTCCGCGTACACCGGGAACCGTTCGTACAGCTGCTTGCCCATGCCCGGCCGCTGCGTCCCTTGTCCGGCGAACATGAAGACCCGGCGTTCGTCCACAGCACTCACCACGCCTCGGGACATACCGGTCGCGGAGCGGTCCTCGGCCAGTGCGGCGAGGCCGGCGCGGAGGCCTGCCCCGCCCTCGGCGACGACGGCGGCGCGGTGGCCGAACCCGGACTGGACGCGGGCGGCGGTGTAGGCGACCGCGGCCGGATCGGGGGAGTTGGTCGCCTCGGCCGGCAGGTCCGGCGATCCGGCGGGTGCGCTCAGCAGTTCGTGGAGACGGCGGGCCTGGGCACGCAGGGCCGTCGGGGTCTTCGCTGACAGCACCAATGGCAACGCCCCAGCACCTTCACCAGCCAACGGCTCCCGCAGGACCGGCAACGGATGCTCCCCCTCACCCGCCCCATCCGTGCCTTTCTCCCCACCGTCGAGCGCAGGCGCCTCCTCCAAAATCACGTGCGCGTTGGTCCCCGAAATACCGAACGAGGACACCCCCGCCCGCCGCGGCGCACCCGGAGCCGGCACCCATGGCACCTCCTCCGTCAACAACCGCACCCCACCCCACTCCACCCCACCCACCGGCTCCACCACATGCAACGTCCGCGGCAACACCCCACGCCGCAACGCCTCCACCATCTTGATCACACCACCCACACCCGCAGCCGCCTGCGCATGCCCGATATTCGACTTCAACGACCCCAACCACAACGGCCGCCCCACCGGCCGCCCCCGACCAAACACCTCAACCAACGCCCCCACCTCAATCGGATCCCCCAACACCGTCCCCGTCCCATGCCCCTCCACCACATCCACCTCCAACGCCGACACCCCCGCATCAACAAGCGCCCGACGAACCACCCGCTGCTGCGCCACACCACTCGGCGCCGTCAACCCATTCGACGCCCCATCCGAATTCACCCCACTCCCCGCCACCACCGCCAACACCCGATGCCCCAACCGCCGCGCAACAGACAACCGCTCCACCAACAACATCCCCACACCCTCAGACCACCCCGTCCCCGAAGCATCCGAAGAAAACGAACGACACCGCCCATCCCCCGCCAACCCACCCTGCCGAGAAAACTCCACAAAAGCCCCCGGCGTCCCCATCACCGTCGCCCCACCCACCAACGCCACATCACACTCACCCGACCGCAACGACCCCACAGCCAAATGCAACGCCACCAACGACGACGAACACGCCGTATCCACCGTCAACGCAGGACCCTCAACCCCCAACACATACGCCAACCGACCCGACAACATCCCCCCAGCAGACCCCGTCAACAAATAACCATCCGACCCACCACCCCCCTCCCACAAACGCGGCCCATACTCATAACCCATCCCCCCAACAAAAACCCCCACCCCACCACGCCCCCGCAAAGAACCCGGCGCCACCCCCGCCCGCTCCAAAACCTCCCACGACACCTCCAACAACAACCGCTGCGCCGGATCCATCCCCGCCGCCTCACGCGGCGACACACCAAAAAACCCCGCATCAAACAAACCCACACCCTCAACAAAACCCCCCTCCCGCACCCCACACACCTCACCCGACAACACCCCAACACCCCACCCCCGATCCACCGGAAAACCAGACACCACATCCCTCCCCGACACCACCACATCCCACAAACCCTCCGGCGACACCACCCCACCCGGAAAACGACAAGCCATCCCCACAATCACCACAGGATCATCCGCGGCATCGGAATTCCCCGAGCCGGTGGGCACCGGGGAAATCGCCGGAGCCGCATCGGCCGACGACACGTCGGAAGGGGTGTCCACGAGCAATGACCCCAGGAACGCACCCAGCGCCAGCGGCGTCGGGTGATCGAAAACCACCGTCGGTGGCAACCGCACTCCCGTCACCTCGCACAGCCGGTTGCGCAATTCCACCGCCAGCAGCGAATCGAATCCCATGTCCCGGAATGCCAGCCCGCCGTCGAATGCGCCCCCGCCCAGCACTTCGCCCGCGATCGACATGACCAGCCGGCGGCTCTCCGCCGCCCGCTCTCCCTCCGGCAGTCCGGCGATCCGTTGTGACCACGCGGTCCCTGTCGGATCGGCGTCCGTGGCCGCTGCGGCAGCAGTGGTGGTGGGGCCGTTGACCGGCGCGAAGGCCGGGTCGAGTGCGGCGGCCACCACGGTCGGCAGGTCCAGGGTGCGAGCGGCGTCGAACATGCGCAGGCCGCGGGCGGGGTCGATCGGCCGCAGACCGGTGCGGCGCGCGAGGCGTTCGACGTCGTACGCCGTCAGCCGTCCCGCCATCCCGTCCGGCAGGTCCCACAGGCCCCATGCCAGCGAACGGGCCGGGAGACCGAGGGCAAAGCGGTGCTGCGCGAGGGCGTCGAGGAAGGTGTTGGCCAGGCTGTAGTTTCCCTGTCCGGCGGCGCCCAGCGTGCCGGAAGCGGAGGAGAAGAGGTCGAAGAAGGCGAGCGGGGCCGAACGGGTCAGTTCGTGCAGGTTCCAGGCGGCGTCGGCTTTCGGGCGTAGCACGGCGTCGAGTTGAGTGGCGGTCAGCGAGCGGACAGTCGCGTCCTGGACGATGCCGGCGGCGTGGACGATACCGGTCAGCGGGTGAGCGGCGGGGACGGACCCGAGCACCGTGGCGAGTGCCTCACGGTCACCACCGTCGCAGGCGGCGATGCGCACTTCGGCGCCCATCTCCCCCAGTTCCCGGACCAGTTCTTCCGCCCCCGGGGCGTGTGCGCCCCTGCGGCTGGTCAGCAGCAGATGCCGTACGCCGTGCCGGGTCACCAGATGCCGGGCGATGCGCGCACCGAGGGCGCCCGTGCCGCCGGTCACCAGGACGGTCCCCTGCGGGGCCAGGTCCGGGGCAGGAGCCGTGGCCGAAGCGGGGGCAGCGGTGTCGGGCTCCGCCACCCCGCTCAGTCGGGGTACGAGCAACGCGCCGCCGCGCAGGGCGAGTTCCGGCTCGTCGCCGGTCGCCACCGCGGCCAGGACGTCGTGCCCGAGGTCGGTCGTGTCCAGGCCCTCGTCCAGGTCGAGGAGCACGAAGCGGCCCGGCTCCTCCGACTGCGCGGTGCGGACCAGCCCCCACAGGGGTGCATGCACCAGATCTACCGGTGCCTCGTCCGATCCGGTGCCGGTGCGCACCGCCCCCCGAGTCACGAACACCAGCCGGGTGTCGGCGAATCGGTCGTCGTCCAGCCAGCTCTGCAGCAGCTCCAGTGTTCCGCGGGCCGCGCGGCGGACGTCGTCGGGTATCTGCGCGCCCCCGTCCACCGCGGCCGCCGGTAGACAGGGCACGAGTACGGCGGCCGGCGGCCGGACACCGGCCTCGATACGCGCACCCGCCTCCGCCACATCGGGGACGGCGATGAAGCCCGTCCCAACGGCGGAGCCGAGCACCCAGCACGCATCGGCGTCCGGGGCCGTATCCGCCGCGAAGTTGCCGGACAGGGGGCGCCACGCCACCCGGAAGAGTCCGTCGTACACGGGTCCGGCCGCGGCTGCCCGCAGCACCAGCGCGTCCACGGCCGCCATCGGCGTGCCGTGCTGGTCCGCGATCCGCAACGCCACCGCGTCCGGGCCGGCGGGTGACACCCGCACGCGCAGCTCCGTCGCGCCACCGTCGTACAGCCGGACGCCGCTCCACGAGAAGGGCAGCCGTACGCGACCGTCGGCCGCGGCCTGCCATACGGTCGCGTGCAGCGCCGCGTCCAGCAGCGCCGGGTGCAGGCCGTACCCCGAGGTGTCGGTTCCGGCGGGCAGCCGTACGTCGAGATACATGTCCACGCCCAGCCGCCAGGCGGCCCGCAGTCCGCGGAAGGCAGGACCGTACTCGTACCCGGCCTCGGCCAACCGTTCGTAGACGCCGTCCAGTTCGACGGGCTCGGCGGAGGGGGGCGGCCATTCGGCCAGGTCGAAGTCCGCGGGTGTCCGGGGAGCGCGCGGTGCGAGCACTCCGGTCGCATGCCGGGTCCAGTCGGGGGCCGCCCGGTCCTCTCCGGCGCCCCGCGCCGTCTCCTGGGCACGACCGGGACGCGCGTACACGGTAAACGGCTGTTCCCCTGCGGCACCGACCGCGCCGACCACGAACTGGACCTCGACCGTCTTCCCGTCCGCGGGGAGCCGGACCGGCGCCTCCTGGGTCAGTTCCGTGACCGTCGCGGCGCCGTCGAGCGCGGCGATGTGTGCGGCCAGTTCGACCAGTGCGGCTCCCGGCACCACCGTCTCCCCGCCGATCGTGTGATCGGCCAGCCACGGATGGGTGAAGGTGGACAGGGCACCGGTGAGCGCCCGCGCGTCGCGGTCCGCGAGGGTGACGGCGGTGTCGAGCAGCGGATGCGCGCCGCTCTGCGGCGGGCGGGGCGCCTCGGCGTTCAGCCAGTACCGCCGCCTCTCGAACGGGTAGGTCGGCAGGACCACCGGGGGCCGCCTGGGGAGGACGGCCTTCCAGTCCACCGGCAGCCCACAGGCGTAGGCGGCGGCCAGCGCCTCCAGGAGCCCGGCCGCACCGGTCCCGCCGGGGCGCAGGGCGTCCAGGACGACCGCAGGGCCGGCGTCCTGGTCGTGCGGCGTTCCGACGAGCCGGCCGACGGAGGGCATCGCCACGAGCGTTCGGTGGCCGTTCTCCATGAGGTGCCGCAGCGCGGTGTCGAGGCCGGTGGTCTCCCGCAGGCCGCGGAGCCAGTTGTCGGATATCAACTCCCGGTCGGCGTCGAGCGGCCGCCCGGTCCGCGACGAGCAGAAGTCGGTCTTCATCCGGCGCGGGACCACTCCGGCGAGGGCTGCACGCAGTTCCTCCACGGAGCCACCGCGCACGCAGGCCGCGCAGAGTCGTGCCGCCTCGTCCAGACTCAGCGCCCCGGTGACATGGGCCGCGACGATCTCGCCCACCCCTTGGCCCACTGCCGCGTCCAGTCGGATGCCGCACCGCTCCCAGAGCCGGGCCAGACCGACCCCCACCACGAACGCCACGGCCTCCGGCGGGTCGGCAGGTGTCATATCGCCCACATACCGGCCGAGGTGGGGGGAGAGTGCGTCGGCGCACTCGCGCACCCGGCCGGCGAACACGGGTGAGGCGGCCATCAACTCCCGTGCCTGGGCAGCGAGGTCGGGGCTCGCATGGGCTGCGTCCGCGCCCATGCCGGCACCAGCGCCGAAGACGAACACGGCCCGGCTCCGCCCGCTCGCGGTCCCGGCCGACAGCAGGTCGTCCGCCCGTCCCGTCGCCAGGGCCGCGAGCCCGGCCCGGTAGTCCCCGCCCTCGGACGGCAGTACGGCGGCGCGGTGGTCGAACCCGGACTGGACGCAGGCTGCGGTGTAGGCGACGGCGGACAGATCGAGGGGGGCTTCGCGTCCGGGGTCGGTGACGGAGGCATGCCCGGCATCCGCACCGGTGTTCCCGCCCGTTGCCTGGTCCGGGTTCCCGGAATCGCCCGAAAGGAAGTCGTGGAGGCGGCGGGCCTGGGCACGCAGAGCCGTCGGGGTCTTCGCTGACAGCACCAACGGCAACACCCCAGCACCTTCACCAGCCAACGGCTCCCGCAGGACCAGCAACGGATGCTCCCCCTCACCCGCCCCATCCGTGCCCTTCTCCCCACCGTCGAGCGCAGGCGCCTCCTCCAAAATCACGTGCGCGTTGGTCCCCGAAATACCGAACGAGGACACCCCCGCCCGCCGCGGCTCACCCGGAGCCGGCACCCATGGCACCTCCTCCGTCAACAACCGCACCCCACCCCACTCCACCCCACCCACCGGCTCCACCACATGCAACGTCCGCGGCAACACCCCACGCCGCAACGCCTCCACCATCTTGATCACACCACCCACACCCGCAGCCGCCTGCGCATGCCCGATATTCGACTTCAACGACCCCAACCACAACGGCCGCCCCACCGGCCGCCCCCGACCAAACACCTCAACCAACGCCCCCACCTCAATCGGATCCCCCAACACCGTCCCCGTCCCATGCCCCTCCACCACATCCACCTCCAACGCCGACACCCCCGCATCAACAAGCGCCCGACGAACCACCCGCTGCTGCGCCACACCACTCGGCGCCGTCAACCCATTCGACGCCCCATCCGAATTCACCCCACTCCCCGCCACCACCGCCAACACCCGATGCCCCAACCGCCGCGCAACAGACAACCGCTCCACCAACAACATCCCCACACCCTCAGACCACCCCGTCCCCGAAGCATCCGAAGAAAACGAACGACACCGCCCATCCCCCGCCAACCCACCCTGCCGAGAAAACTCCACAAAAGCCCCCGGCGTCCCCATCACCGTCGCCCCACCCACCAACGCCACATCACACTCACCCGACCGCAACGACCCCACAGCCAAATGCAACGCCACCAACGACGACGAACACGCCGTATCCACCGTCAACGCAGGACCCTCAACCCCCAACACATACGCCAACCGACCCGACAACATCCCCCCAGCAGACCCCGTCAACAAATAACCATCCGACCCACCACCCCCCTCCCACAAACGCGGCCCATACTCATAACCCATCCCCCCAACAAAAACCCCCACCCCACCACGCCCCCGCAAAGACCCCGGCGCCACCCCCGCCCGCTCCAAAACCTCCCACGACACCTCCAACAACAACCGCTGCGCCGGATCCATCCCCGCCGCCTCACGCGGCGACACACCAAAAAACCCCGCATCAAACAAACCCACACCCTCAACAAAACCCCCCTCCCGCACCCCACACACCTCACCCGACAACACCCCAACACCCCACCCCCGATCCACCGGAAAACCAGACACCACATCCCTCCCCGACACCACCACATCCCACAAACCCTCCGGCGACACCACCCCACCCGGAAAACGACAAGCCATCCCCACAATCACCACAGGATCATCCGCGGAAGATTTCCGGGAAGCCGCAGCGGGAACCTGCCCGGGGCCGGGGTTCGAGGTGCCGGAAGACATAGCCGAATGGTCGGCGAAACCTTCCCGAACGTCCTTGGAATCCTCTCGCAGGGTGGTCAGGAGTTCGCTCAGAGCCTGTGGCGTCGGGTGATCGAAAACCGCCGTCGACGGAAAGTCCAGGCCCGTCACCTCGGACAGCCTGTCCCGCAGTGCGGCCAGCATCAGTGAATCGAAACCCAGGTCCCGAAGAGCCACCCGTCCGTCGAAATCACCGCCCAGCACTTCGCGGACCACAGCGAAGACGGATTCCTCGGCAACCACTTCGGAGCGGCTCGACGACTCGGGTGCCGCATCGTCGGCGGCTCCGGCTTCGGCCGCCGGCCACCAGTAGGACTCCCGCTGGAAGGCGTACGAGGGCAGTTCGACGTCCCGGGGCCGTGTGCCGGCGAAAGCGGGGCTCCAGTCGACCGGCACGCCCCGCACATACAGCTGCCCGGCGGCCACTGCGAAGCCCTGCCCGGCCGCCGCCCCGTCCGGGGTACTCCATGCCCCGGTGTCCGGCGTGCGGACACCGAGCCGTCCCGTCGCGTCCAGCCACAGCGTGTCGGCGGCAGGAGGACCGGTGATCTCCTCGTCACCCGGCGGCACACCATCCGCCGCGACGAGGCGAGCTCCCTCCTCCGGCGTCAGCAGGCCCCGGACGACCGCGGCGGCCACCACGCCTGGCCCCGGCCCGGCACTCACCGCGTCCGGCCGGACTCCGTACGCCCGCCAGACCGCCGCAAGCGCCACCATGACGGAGAAGACGCACGCCTCCGCTTCCCCCGGCCCCGGCACGCGGGTTGCGGTGGAGCGCAGCACGTCGGCGACGGACCGCAGGCCGTACGGTGCGAACGCCTGGTCGCACTCGGCCAGCCGGTCCGCGAACTCCTCGGATGAGGCGAGCAGTTCGCGCCCGGCGTCGAGGCACGCGTCAGCCGTGGCGGGGAAGACGAGCATCAGCCACTCCTGGTCCGGTACGACGTTGCCCGTGGCGAACGCGACCGCGCCCCTGCCCCTGTCCGCTTCCGTGCCGGTGGCCGTACTCGTGCCCGTGTCACTGCCGAGGGCCAACGCGTCGAGGGTCGCCACGAAGTCCGCCCGGTTCGCCGCGAGCACCACCGCCCGGTGTGCGAAAGCGGTTCGGGTGGTGGCCAGCGAGTAGCCGATGTCCGCGGTCGTGTGGGAGGGGTTCGCCACCACGTGGTCGCGCAACCGTCGGGCCTGGTCCCGCAGGGCCTGGGCGCTGCGTCCCGACAGCACCCACGGCACCGGGGCGGGGTGCGGGCGATGCACGACGGCGTCGTCGGCCGATGGACCCGCAGCGGCCGGGGCGTCGGCTGCGACCGGGGTCGCGGCCGACACCACGAGATGGCAGTTGGTGCCGCCCATGCTGAAGGAGGACACCCCCGCCGTCAGGCTCGCACCCTCGGCCGCGGGCCACTGCTCTGCCCGCGTCTGCACCCGCAGGCCGAGCCCGTCGAGGTCGATCTCGGGGTTGGGCGTCTCGAAGTTGAGGCTCGCCGGGATGACACCATGGGCCAGTGCCAGGGTGACCTTGAGCAGTCCGGCGATGCCGGCCGCCGCCTCCAGGTGGCCGATGTTGGTCTTGACCGAGCCCACCCGGAGCGGGCCACGGCCTCGCCGGTCCGCGCCGAACACCGCGCCGAGGGCCGCTGCCTCGATCGGGTCGCCCACCTTCGTTCCGGTGCCGTGGAGCTCGACGTACTGCACATCCTCGGGAGCGACCCGGGCCTGGCGGTGAGCCGCCAGCATGACGTCGGACTGCGCCGCCGCGCTGGGTACGGTCAGTCCCGCGCCCCTGCCGCCGTGGTTGACGGCGCTGCCCGTGATCACCGCGTGGACGCGGTTGCCGTCGGCGAGCGCCCGGGCCAGCGGCTTGAGCACGACCAGGCCGGCCCCCTCGCCCCGGACGAAGCCGTTGGCCTGCGCGTCGAAGGCACGGCTGCGACCGTCCGGGGACAGGCCGCCGAAGGCCGCGGCCAGCTCGGCGCCCTCCTCGGTGATGTTCAACTGCACACCGCCGACGAGGGCCAGGGACGACTCCCCGCCGCGCAGGCTGGTGCAGGCCAGGTGCACGGCCGCCAGGGAGGAGGCCTGCCCCATGTCCACGGTGATGCTCGGACCGTGCAGATCGAGGGCGTACGACACCCGGTTGGCGATGATGCTGCGGTGGGTCCCCGTCATGGCGTGGTGGGTGAGCGGCGCCGCACCCTCTCGCCGGACGACACCGTCGTAGTCGCCGGCCGAGACGCCGAGGAAGACCCCGGTGTCGCTACCGCGCAGGTCGAAGGGGAGCAGCCCCGCCGACTCCAGGGCCTCCCAGCTCAGTTCCAGCGTCAGCCGCTGCTGCGGGTCCATGGCGTTCGCCTCGCGCGGCGATATGCCGAAGAAGCCGGCGTCGAACCGGTCCCGGTCGGGCAGCGTCCCCTCGTGCCTGCCGGTCCCGGGCGAGCGGCTGATGGCAGAGCGGCCGTCATGCAGCAGACGCCAGTAGTCGCCCGGCGAGGGTGCCTCCGGGAAGCGGCACGCCATGCCGATGATCGCGATCGCCTCGTCCCGCGTCGTTCCCGGTTCTGCGATGCCGTCCGCCACGTGTACAGCCACTGTCGGTTCTCCGCCCCTTCTGGTCCTTCTGGTTCTGCCTGCCTTGGTTTCGCCGGCCTTCTGGAGCTACCGGTCTCTCAGGAGCCGCGCCCCGGCCCTCATGGCTCTCCGGTCGGCCGTGGGCTGTCCGGCTGACGACTCACCAGGTCACGCGCAACGAGTCCAGCCCCCGCGTGATCAGCCCGTCCTTCCACACCACGGCGGAACGCGCCGCGGGCTCGTCCTCGGCCAACCGCAGCGCGGGGAAGAACGCGAACAGCTGCAGCAGCGCCGTTCGTACCTGCAGCCTCGCCAGCGGTGCTCCGAGACAACGGTGTATTCCGTGCCCGAAGGTGAGGTGGGCCGCCGACCGGTCTTCCCGCAGAAGTTCAGGTTCGGTAAATGCCCTGTCGTCGCGGTTTCCGTGCAGCAAGGAAACCACCACCGCTTCACCCGCCCGGATGCTGATATCACCGAGTTCGACGTCCTCAAGAGCCACCCGCGGAAAACTGAGGGCCGTGGACGGGTTGGCGCGCAACAATTCTTCGACCAATGCGTTCACCCGTGACTCATCCTTGACGAATTCCCTGGGAACCCCTCCTTGGAGTATCGCCAGTGCGGCAAGGCTGATCTGCCCCACCGTCGTCTCATAGCCGGCGGTGAGCAGTGCCAGGCCGAGACTCACGAGTTCGGCCTTGGACAGGGCGTCGCCGTCATGGGCCCGGATGAGGTCGGTCAGCAGGTCGTTGTCGTCACGCTGCCGCTTGCGGTCGATGAGGGTGGACATGTAGTCGACCAGCTGGAGCCGTTGCCGGCTCTTCTCCAGATCGCTGCTGGCGGTGATGTCGAACAGCACCTCCACGGAGGAGTCGAAGATCTCCCGGTCCTCGACGGGCACCCCGAGCAGGGTGCCCAGTACGGCCACGGGCAGGGGTTCGGCGAAAGAAGTCACCAGGTCGGCGGGGCTGCCGCAGCGGCTCATACCCTCCAGAAGGTCCGCCGCGGTCCGCTGCACCAGCGGGGCCAGGGCGGCCACCTTCCCCGTGGTGAAGGCCGCCGCGACGATCCTGCGCAACCGGGCGTGGTCGGTGCCGTCCAGGCTCATGATGGACGTGGGGGACGGGGCCGCCGAGTTCAGCCGTGGGGCACCGGGGACTACCGCGGCGGCCCGGCTGAACCGTCGGTCGGACAGCACCCGGCGGCCCAGGTTGTAGTCACTCACCAACCACATGGCGTCGCCGGGCGGGGTCCGTATGCGTTTCACCGGAGCGGTGAAAGCGCCGGTCATGAATTGCGGTAACGGACCCAGCTGATGCAGATGCAGTACGGCGGACAACCCCGACACCTCGCCTCTTCTCTGAAACCAGCCGGACAATCGGCCCGATGACCAACTCGTTTCATTCATGCGATATTTGGTGGCCCCGTTCCGAACGTCAGCGTAGCCGCGCATAAGAGATGTGACCATGAACGCTCGGAACGTCAGAACAAGAACGAGAGGTTTCCCATGGATTTTCCGACCAGGCAGGGCACATTCAGCACCGGCCTGCCCCATCTGGCCTTCGGCTCCGGGAAGCCGCTGGTCTACCTGTCCGGATTCACGATGACGCACACGGTGCCGCCGCCCGGGCCGCAGCGCAGGAGAGCGGCCCGGCTGGTGGCTCCGTTCGTCGCCGCGGGGTACGAGGTCTTCTGGACCAACCGCCGCCCCGGCATGCCGGTCGGCACGACGATGGGTGAGCTGGCCGACGAGCACGCCGAGGCGCTGCGCACACGGTTCTCCGGCCCCGTTCCCGTACTCGGCCACGCGACCGGTGGCTCGATCGCCCTCCAAGTGGCGGTCGATCACCCCGAAGCGGTGGACCGGCTGGTCCTGGCCAGTACCGCGTACGCCCTGGGGTCGGCCGGCAGGCGTTTCCACCGGGACCTGCTCGCGGCGGCCGAACGAGGCCGCTCCGGCATGCACCGGGCCGCTCCCGCCATCACCCGCAACCCGGTGCTGCAACGCCTGCTGGTGGCCCCCCTGTGGCTCGCGGGCCGCCTGGCTCCACCGCCGCCGGACCCCTCGGACATGAAGGCGATGCTGCTGGCCGAGGACTCCTTCGATGTCCGGGACCGGCTGGCCGAGGTGACGGCGCCCACCCTTGTGCTGTGCGGCGGCCGCGACCACATGTGGCCGCCGGAGATGTTCGACGAGACCGCCGCCGGGATACCCGGGGCCCGGCTGGTGCGGTACCCGCGACGGGGCCACAACATCCTGGCGGCCCCGGAGTTCGTCCACGACGTCCGCGCCTTCCTCGACGCCCCCTGAGCGCGACGGGCACGCACGCCGGGACCGGACGCACAGCCCGGTCCGCGTCCCGGCGTGGCGCCGGTGCCCTGCTTCAACCCGCCTCCGTCGATCCCTCGGCCGTACGTTCCGCCAGCCGATCCGCCAGGAGCTGCCACGAGTTGGCGCACTCCCGGGCGAGACGGGCCACGACCTCCTGACGGTGGGGCGGGACCGCGTCCACGATCCGGGACCATCCGTCGGCGTCGACCGAGGAGGCCCGCAGCGCGCGCAGCAGGATCTTGCCCGCCATGGTGAGCCGCAGCGAGGGGTCCTTGCTGAGGCTCACCAGCAGGATGTCGCTGGCTGGGCAGCCCGGCCGAAAGGAGCGCCGGGCCACCGAACCCGCAGGGCTTTCGCGCGCACCGGCCTGCTGCTGTTGCGGCGTGACCAGCGGCTCACCACGGTTGAGCCGGGCCCGGACGTCGCTGGCCGTGGCCGCCGAGATCCCGGCGAGCCTGGCGATCTCCCGCAGCGAGGCGTCCGGGTTGGCCCTCATCAACTCCCCGGCGCGCAGCCGTCCCTCGGCTCCGTTGCGGGGGCGCATGCGTCCGTCCCGGCCGATACTGACGTTCGGCTGCTCATTTTGCGCAGTCGAACGCTGCCGTATCGCCCCCACCGTGTTCGCCGCCAGCCCCACGACCTCCGCGATCCTGCGGTCGGACCACTGGGGGTGCGATGCGACGATCCGGGCCGCCGCGGCCTTCCGGTCGGTGAGCGACAGAGGCAGTCCGTGCTCGCTGTTCAGCCGGACCGCCAGCACGAAGGCGTCCGCCTCCGCGCCGTCGAAGTAGCGGACCATGATCCGGTCGTCGCCGCGCACGACCGCTGCGCGTAACCGGTGTGCACCGTCGATGACGCGCATCGTGGGACGATGCACGACGATGGGCGGGAGCCGTGTCTGCAGCGTTGCGAGCAGTTGGACGTGCTCCTCGTCCTCCCCACCGGATCTCGGGGTGTCCGAGGTCGTCAGGGCTGCGACGGACACGCACTCGACGGCCGGTGACTGAGCGGCCCCGGCGGCCGAGGACGTACCCGTTCCGCTGCCCCGTCCCGGCACGTCGAAGCCGGACACCTCCGGCGTGCGCGCGGCATGGGCTTTCAATCTACCGATCATTGATCAATCACCTCGGGTGCGTGTTGGGGGCCGGAGGGCGATCGTGCGTCGGAGGAAATGAGCAGCCGGGAGGGCTGCTGTGGTGGGTGCTTCCGGTTTGGCTCAGTGGCTCACCGAGCCAAACCGGCGAAAGCGGAATCAGGCGCCGCGCGGGCGCACCGATGGGATTTCTCCCATGCCTTTTCGGCGTCGTGTCGCCGCGCGCGGATCTGGTGCGGGAAGGGGACGACAGCAATAGTCGTGGCGGTGGAAAAAGCGCAGATCGCACAGCCTTCGCATACGAAAGTCGCCCCCCGTGGCACAATATCCGCGTTTAGCGGATTCCTTGCTCGCCCTTCGGTCACGGAGCACCGTGACACTGCGAAAATTTGATCGCTTTCGGTCCATGTCTGTCAAGATGAAGAACTTGTACAGGGCATTCGGCAGCACCGCTGCGGGCTGACCATTTCTCCGGCCACCGACACCGTCGAAGCCTGGCGCCGCAAGGGCGACACAGCGATGATGACCCTTCGAACCGGACCATCATCCCGGTGGACCCGGAGGACAAAACGCACGGTCATCACGTGCGGAAGGAGGTGTTCCGATCACGGCGGCGCACCTCGGCGAGCAGGTCCGGCCACTCGAACCGGACGCCGCCGTGGGACCGATGGAGCCGGCGCAGCAGACGCCGACGCGCGAGCCGGAAGGCTATACGGCACACCACCAGCGAAATTCCGGGAGCCACCGCCATGAAAGAAAGCCCGAAACAATAACGCGGTCGCGGCTCATATGCACCGAGAACGGCACAGCGAGAAATGACTTCGATCTCGTTACGGCTGAGTAATTCATAAGGTGCGGCCATCGATCGAGGATCTCAGCGCCTGAAGATTCTGACAAGGATTTAACTTGGCGCATCCCGAAGTCGGTGCATCCCAGCGGGGAGGGAGCTTCACGAACCCATAGAGAAATACGGCGACCGCACGATGAACCGGTCTGGTCGGCGCTTTCTGACGGCGCGCCCGGCCGGCCCCTACGGGCCTGAGCGACCGGCAGCCTGAACCGGTCGGCCGACAGCCGTCCCGTTTCGCGTCGCACCGGACTCGGATGGTCTCATCATCAGGATGTTCCGTGTATCTTTTGCTGCGAACGGCGGCGAACGGACAGGGAGGTGTCGCGGATGGTGCGTCTGACCCGGGCTCAGCAGCAGGAGCGCACGCGCGCGGCCGTACTCGCCGCGGCGCAGGCGGAGTTCACCGAGCGCGGCTACGCGGCGGCAAAGGTGGACGAGATCGCCGAGCGGGCCGAGTTGACGCGTGGCGCGGTGTACTCGAACTTCCCGAGCAAACGCGCTCTCTATCTGGCGGTGCTGGTCGACATGGTCGAGCGTGCCGCCACGGCTGAGCACAGCGGCACCGCGGAGCGGAGCGGCACGACGGAGCAGAATGCCATCGCGGAGTCCGACACCACCAGCGCGGTCCCGCAGCCTCCGACACCGTCTGCGGGATCCATCGCCGACGCGTTGGGCGCATTCGCCCGGACCTGGCTCGAACGAATGCCCCTGGCCGACGGCACCCCCTCCTTCGGCCGGGTGCATCTCCGCTCGCCGGCCGGGGTTCTCGACGACGAACCGATCCGCGACGCGTTCGGACAGATGACCCACCTCGAGGCTCTGCTGCTGGCACTCGCGCTCGAGTCGCACGCGCCCGCCGACGCCCCGTCCGTGCGTCAAGTCCGGCGGGCCCAGCTGGTCCTGAGGCTGCTGGAGGGCCCGGGTTCCTCGGCGGATTCGGCGCTCGGCTTCGGCGACCCCTTCGACATCGTTCAGGCCTGCGCGCATCTGGGCGGGCTCGCCCTCGCCGACGCCTGGAACCCTCCGCACCTGCCCTACGTCCCGCCGGCCCGAGCCTGCCGGGACCGCTGGTCCCCGCCGCAGGAGCTGCAGGATCTCATCACGCACCGCCCCGTCGGCTTCGCCGAGGACGGGGTGATCACGCTCCTCGGCACCAACCGCCTGAAAGCCGCCGAGGAGGCTGTCCGCGCCGCACGGACCGGCGACCGGATCACCGTGGTCGTCACGACGGCGGACCCGGCCGAGACCGGCCGCCTCGTACAGCTGAGGGCCGGTGACTTCGCCCGGTGCCTGCGACGCGTGTTCGAACCCGGCGCCTGGCCACGTCTCCGCCTCGTCCTGGACGAGCGCGGTCTGCTGGCGTCGGCCGTCGGCGTACCGGATGCCGACGACGCCACCGAGTACGCGGTACGCGTGCAGCACGGCACGATCGTCACCCGAGCCCAAGGACCCGGTGCCGCCCATGGAGCGGCCACCTTCGATCTCACGACCGCAGATGTCTCCCACACCACACCCGATGGGGCCGCGCCATGACCCAGCCTGTTTCGTCCTACGCGACCAGCACCGACCTGCTGGTGCTTCACACCCTCCGCTGCATCGGCTTCTCCGGCCTCTCCGGGGTGGCCAGGGCGTCGGGACTCCCCGAGTCCGACGTCGAATCGGAACTGATCGACCTCGCCGTGGCCGGACTCGTCACCCATGCCGCGGGCGACTTCGGCGGATGGGGCCTTACGGAGGAGGGCCGAGCCGCGGACGCCGAGCGGATCGCCGACGAGTTGGAGGAAGCCGGAGCGCGGGCCCGACTGACCGCGGCGTTCGACCGGTTCCTGGTGCTCAACCCCGAGCTGCTCGATCTCTGCACGGCGTGGCAGACCCGCACCGTAGACGGCTCCATGACGATGAACGACCACAGCGACCCCTCCTACGACGCCCGGGTGCTCGACCGGTTCACGGAGTTCCACCAGCGTGCCGAGCCCCTCTGCGCCGAGTTGTCCGCGGCGCTGCTCCGCTTCCAGCGCTACCCCGTCCGGCTCGCCGACGCGCTCGCCCGGGCGAGGGCCGGCGCTCTGGAGTACGTGACGGACAGCACGTCCTCGTATCACACCGTGTGGTTCCAGCTGCACGAGGACCTGCTGGCGACCCTCGGCATCCCGCGCCATTGAATCCGCCGTCCGCCACCCCGCGCATGGCGCAGGACCCGCAGCCGAACCAGCAAAGGCGACGCAGAGATGACCACGCAATGACCTGGATTCACCCGATTTCGGCTGAGGTCGAGGAGACGGCGGAAGTCCTCGGCGGCAAGGCACTCGGTCTCGTCGTGCTCCGCCGTCTGGGACTGCCCGTGCCGCCGGGTTTCGTCATCAGCACGGAGGCGTGCCGCGCCTTCCTCCGTACCGGACGGCTGCCCAGCGGCCTCGACGCCGAACTGGCGGCCGCCGTCGCCGGCCTCGAAGCCGCCACGCACCGCAGGCTCGGCGGTCCACGGCGGCCGCTTGCGGTGTCCGTCCGCTCCGGCGGCAGCGTGTCGATGCCCGGCATGATGAGCACCGTCCTCAACCTCGGGCTCACCACCGAGGCGACCACCACCCTGGCCGACGAGACGGGCGACCTGCGGTTCGCACTCGACTCGCGGCTGAGGTTTCTGACCAGCTTCGCCTCCGAGGTCGCCGGCGTGGGCCCGGAGAGCCTGGCGGGCATCGACCGTGCGCTCGCAGGACAGGACACCGACACGAGCCGCCTCGCCGAGGCGATCCAGGACGTCGAGCAGCTCATCGCAGAACGCAGCGGCGACAGCGTGCCCGAGGACGCCACCCGCCAGTTGGAGCTCGCCGTCGAGGCCGTGTTCTCGTCGTGGAACACACCGCGCGCGAAGACCTACCGCGAACTGCACGGCATCCCGCACGACCTCGGCACCGCCGTGACCGTACAGGCGATGGTGTTCGGCAATCGTGACCAACGCAGCGGGACGGGCGTCGCGTTCAGCCGTGATCCCAACACCGGCGAGCATGTCCCCTTCGGTGAGGCCCTGTTCGGCCGCCAAGGCGAAGACGTCGTCTCGGGCTCGTCACTGACCGAGCCTCTGAGCGAACTGGCCGACCGGGAACCCGAGGTGTGGACCCGCCTGCTGTCCGCCCTGACCCGGCTCGAGGAGAACTACCGCGACGCGTGCTACGTCGAGTTCACCTTCGAGGCGGGCGAACTGTGGATCCTGCAGGTGCGCCGCGGGCGGTTCGTCGGGCGCGCCGCAGTCCGGGTCGCGGTCGACCTGGCCGACGCGGGAACGATCGGGCGCGACGAGGCGCTGCTCCGCGTTTCACCGCAGCACCTCACCCACGTACGTACGCCTCGGATCACGGCGATCGAACCCCGCGACCTGTTCACCCGAGGGCTGGGCGCCTCCCCGGGAGTCGCTGTCGGCCAAGTGGCGACCACCGCCGACAGCGCGGCCCGGCTCGCCGCGGGAGGGCCGGTCGTCCTGCTGCGCCCCGAAACCTCCCCGCTCGACATGCACGGCCTGGCCGCCGCCGCCGGGGTGGTCACCGCTCGCGGCGGCCCGACGAGTCATGCGGCCGTGGTGGCGCGGTCGATGGGGAAACCCGCCGTCGTGGGTGCCGCGAACCTCACCGTCGACGCCGCCGACGGCTGCGTCCGGGCAGGCGGACGCACCCTGCCCGAAGGCACCCTCATCGCCGTTGACGGAACGGGCGGAGAGGTCGTCGTCGGCGAGCCCCGCATCGCCGTGTCCTCGACCGACCCACAACTGCACCGGCTGCTGGGCTGGGCCGACGACGTCGCGGGCGACAGGACCACGGGCCGCAACGAATCCGAACGCCTCACCTCGGCACAGGCCGCCCTCCGGCGGACCGGCGACGGACCGGAGAGCTGACGGCGTTCATGCGGGGCGAGCGAGACTCGGTCGGCGTGAACGCCCTTCACCACCGGTAGACGAAGAGCGTTCTTGGTTCCTGCAACCTAGGGAATCTTGGTTCTGTCAATCCCCTCGAACTGTGGAGATCTTCTATGCGGCCAGCTTCAGAGCGGAGTCGGCCGGATGGTCTTGTTCGTAGTCGATCGGGCTGCGGTATCCGCACACGCTGTGTAGTCGATGCGTGTTGTAGAACCCGGTGATCCAGGTCGCGATCCTCAACCGGGCCTCGGTGCGGCAGCGACTGCGTCATTGCGTTCAGGCTTCCGTCCCTGCCCCGAGTCACCGCTCACCTGCGAGATCAAGATCGCGATTGTCCTGACCCTGAGCAACGTCCGTTGCCTCGCTGCGGCGCCAGGGGTGTGCGATCGGGGCAGCCACGGACCGCCACCAGGGATCGAGGGGAAGCGTTCCCGCGGGTTCGAAGGGCTCGCCCGGCCGGGGAAATGCGGCTGACTGCTCGGCTTCCTCGGCGGCGTCCTTGGTCCACTCGCCGGGCTCTGCCCACGGGTGCATGGCGAGGCTGAAGGTGCCCCAGTGAATGGGCATCATGACGCCGTGCGGCTTGCCCCCTTGCAGGTCAAGGTGCGCCTGGATCCCCTGAGCGGGCGTCATATGTATGTCGGGCCACCCACCGGGGAGTGGGGTACAGTCCGTGTGGTTCTTGGGCCAGTACTCGGAGTACGCGCCGATCTGGATCATCGTCGCGTCGAACGGGCCGTGCCCGGCGCCGATGTCCTTGAAGCCGGGGAAATAGCCGGTGTCACCGCTGTGGTAGATCCGGTGCTCGGGCCCTGCGACAGCCCAGGACGCCCAGAGCGTGTGCTGCTGGTTGCGCAGACCGCGGCCGCAGAAGTGCCGGGCCGGGGTGGCGGTCAGGCTGATTCCGGCGATCTTCGTGGTTTCGTTCCAGTCCAGTTCGCGCGTCCGGTCGGCGGACACACCCCACCGCTCCAGATGGGCGCCGACGCCGAGCGGGACGGCGAAGACCGTGTCCGTGCCCGCGAGGGCGCGGATCGTCGGCAGATCGAGGTGGTCGTAATGGTCGTGGGAGATCACCACCGCGTCGACGGGTCCGAGCGCGGCGAGCGGCAGTGGCACGGGGTGCAGCCGCTTGGGCCCGGCAAAGGCGAAGGGTGAACAGCGCTCGCCCCACACCGGGTCGAAGAGCACCCGCCGGCCGTCGATCTCGGCGAGCACACTGGAATGGCCCATCCAGGTGAGCCGCAGCCCGGTGGCGGGCGGCTCGGCGAGGTCGGCGTAGGTGGTGGCGTGGACGGGCATGGTGCCGGTCGGCGCCCTGCGCGCCCGCTCCTCCTTGCGGAAATAGACCTTCGCGAACTCCAGGGTGGATCCGGACGGCCTGGTCCGTGCCCCCACCGGGTTCTGGAAGACGCCGTCGGCGAAGTTGGGCGAGCGGCGGATGCGCTCCATGCGGGCACCGCCCGGATCGGCGCCGAATGCGGCGGGGCGCAGCGAACGCAGCCGGGTGCGGAGCGGAGGCAAGGGGTCAGCGCCGGTCACAGCATCTCCTGAGGGAGTCGGTGTCGTCTCATTATGGGCGGGGGGTACGACAGTGCGAGAGCGGAACGGCCGACGGGCTGATCGCCGGACCGGGCTCCATCAGTCACGCGGCTGCCCGTACGCGTGCTCGATGCGCAGCCGCAGCACGACGCGGCGGTCCCGGACCATCGCATTGCGGTAGTCGTCCCAGTCGGGGTGTTCGCCCTGGACGTCGCGGTAGAGCGTGATCAGCTCCTCCACCGTCGCATCGTGCGGATCGGCGGCGACGGGGGTCAGCTCGGCCGTGCCGTCCACGACCGTCCACGACCAACGGTCCGCGCTGGTGACGTGGTAGCTCACCCGCGGGTCACGGCGGAGGTTCTTCGTCTTCGCCCGGTCCTCGGTGATCGAGACGCGGACGATGCGCTCGTCGGGGTAGTAGAAGTGATTGACATTGGACAGCTGGGGCCTGCCGTCCCGCTTGAGCGTCACAAGTACGCCGCCGCTCTCCTCGCCGAGCAGCCCGAGCAGCGCTTCCTGCTGTGCATCGAATCCCGTCATGCCGAATCCAACGTCCGTGCCCGCCACAGGATTCCGCATTCGGCCGCACTCCCGTGTCACATCCGGGGGACCCCCGTCCGTCACACCCGCGTGAACGCAGCCCGCCGACGGCATCCCGCGGCGCCGCTGGACGGCATCCGGGCCGAAAGGACCGGTGCGCGGTGGAGCGACCCGCAGGCCGCCGACCGATGCGGTCCGACCACTGAACGACGATTCAGCAGCGGCCGCATTGACAGGGCTGCCTCCGCCTCCCGATACTGACCGGCGATTCAGTAAATCGACCCGTTGAAATCGACCTGTCAGTGGAGGGAGCCGGCGTGCCCGAACAGTCGAGGAGTGCGTCCGTGACCGGCGGTGAAGCCGTGGTCCGGGCCCTGGCGGCGCATGGGGTCACCAGGGCGTTCGGGATTCCCGGAACGCACAACCTGGAGATCTACCGGCATCTGGCCCCTTACGGCGTCGCACATGTCACGCCCCGGCACGAACAGGGCGCGGGATACGCGGCGGATGCGTACGCACGGGTCACCGAGCGGCCCGGGGTGGCGATCACCACCACCGGGCCGGCCCTGCTCAACATCACGGCAGCGGTCGGTCAGGCGTATTCGGACAGCGTGCCGCTGCTGGTCGTGTCGCCGGGGATGCCGTTGCGCCACCCCCGGCAGCCGACCGGCCTGCTGCACGAGATGCGCAGCCAGACCGAGGCACTGCGCGCGGTCGCGGCATTCAGCCACCGGGTGTCGACGGTCGAGGAGATCGGCTCGGCGGTGGCGCGTGCGTTCACCCTGTTCCGTACCCGGCGGCCGCGCCCGGTCCATATCGAGGTACCGCTGGATCTGCTGGAGACGGCGCAGCCCGCGGGACCGGTGCGGCTCGCGCCACCGCTGTCCACCCCGGGCCCGGCCGGGCCCTCGCTCCGGGACGCGGCCCGGGTGCTGCGCTCGGCCCGGCGGCCCGCCGTGGTCCTCGGCGGAGGGGCTCGGTCCGCGTCCGCCGGGTGCCGGGCACTCGCCGAGGCTCTGGCCGCCCCGGTCGTCACCACCGCCAACGGCAAGGGGATCGTCGACGAGACGCATCCGCTGTCGCTCGGGGTGTCGCTGCACAGCCCGTCCGTACAGAAGTGGCTGGCCGACTGCGATGCGGTGCTCGCGGTCGGCACCGAGCTGGCCGAGTCCGATCTGTGGTCCGCGCCGCCGCCGTTGGGCGGCACGCTGATCCGGGTCGACATCGACCCCGCCCAGATGTACGCGGGACTGCCCGCCGATCTGGCGCTGGTCGGCGCGGCGCGCCCCACGCTGGATGCGCTGCGGGATGCGCTGGAGGAGGCCACCGGGGACTCGGGCGCGCGGGACGGTGCCGCCGCGGTGCGGGCGCTGCGCGCCGCGCGGGACGCCGAGACCGCGGAGCGCGACGCCCGCTGGGTGCCGTATATGCGGGCCGCACGGGCCGTGCTGGACGCCGACGCGATCTGGACCTCGGACAGTGCGCAGTGCTGCTACTACGGCGCCCTGCCCCACCTGCCCGTCGGCCCGCGCGGGCGCTATCTGCACCCGACCGGCTTCGGCACCCTCGGCTACGCGCTGCCGGCGGCGATCGGCGCGAAGACCGCGTACCCACACCGGCAGGTCGTGGCGCTCAGCGGGGACGGCGGGCTGCAGTTCTCCGTGCAGGAGCTCGCCACGGCGGCCCAGCTGCGGCTGCCGCTGCCCGTCGTGGTGTTCGACAACGGCGGCTATGGAGAGATCCGCGACGAAATGACTGCGCGCGGCGACACTCCCACGGGCGTCGATCTGCCGTCCGTCGACCTGCCCGCGCTGGCGCGGGCGTACGGCGGCCGCGGCACCCGCGCCGACACCCCTGAGGCGCTCGCCCGCGCCCTGTCCCTGGCCCTGACCACCCCCGGGCCCACCGTGATCACTGTGACCGAGGAGACCCCCCGATGACGACACCTGCGGTGTCCCGTCCCACTGCCCCGTCCGCCCCCCTGATCTCGCTCACCTGGACCGACCACATCACCGGCCGCCAGGGGCACCTGGTCGTCGACCGGCTGGTGCGCGGCGTGTCCAGCGGCGGACTGCGGATGCGGGCGGGCTGCACGCTCGACGAGGTCGCGGGGCTGGCCCGCGGCATGACGATGAAGGAGGCCCTCCACTTCAACGCCGGTGACACGGGGGCCCGCTACATACCGCTCGGCGGCGCGAAGGGCGGCATCGACTGCGATCCGCGCGACCCGGAGGCCTACGGCGTTCTGGTGCGCTATCTGCGGGCCGTGCGCCCGTACATCGAGAACGTGTGGACGACGGGCGAGGACCTGGGGCTCACCCAGGACATCGTGGACCGGGCGGCGGCCGAGGCCGGGCTCGTCTCCTCGATCCAGGCCGTCTATCCCCTGCTCGACGACGAGACGGCGGCCCGGCAGCGTCTCGCCGACGCGTTCGCCGTCGAGGTGGACGGCATCGGGCTCGACGAGCTGGTCGGCGGCTGCGGTGTCGCCGAGTCGGCGCTCGCGGCGCTGGACCGGGCGGGCGTCCCGTACCGGGAGGCCAGGGTCTCCGTACAGGGGCTCGGCACCATGGGCGGGGCGACAGCGCGATTCCTGGCGCGGGCCGGGCTGACGGTGGTCGCCGTGGCCGACGTCAAGGGCACGATCGCCAATCCGGCCGGCCTGGATGTCGAGGCGCTGCTGGCCGCCAGGGACGGGTACGGAACGGTGGACCGCGGCGCGCTCCGGGACGGGGACCGGGAGCTGTCCGCGGAAGCATGGCTGGAGCAGGAGGCCGAGATACTGGTACCGGCAGCCGTTTCGTACGCGATCGATGCCGCCAACCAGGCGCGGATACAGGCCCGTTGGGTCGTCGAAGCGGCGAACATGCCGGTGCTTGCGGAGGCGGAGGCACTGCTCGCGGCACGCGGGATCACGGTGTTGCCGGATGTGGTCGTCAACTCCGGTACGAACGCCTGGTGGTGGTGGACGCTGTTCGGTGACATCGGCGCTGACGCCGACGAGGCGTTCGGACACACCCGCCGCTCGATGCGAGCCCTGATCGACCTGATGCTGGCCCGCGCCGAGGCCGACGACTGCACCCCGCGGGCCGCCGCCCATGCCATCGTCGCCGACCGTCTGCCGGTGATGGCGCAGCGGTTCGGCTGGTACCGCTGAGCCCAACGGCGGATAGCTGCCATGGCAGCTATCCGCCAGCCCCGACCCAGCTCCAATCCGTCATGCTCCTGACATTCTCACCTCACCACCCCCTGAAAACACACGAGTTCACGAGGTGAGAATGAGACGGACCAGATGGGCGGCGGTCTGCGCCACCGCGCTTGCCGCCGCCCTTGCCGGTGGAACACTGCCCGCCGCCGCCGACAACACACCCGCCTTCGCCGCACCGTCCACATCCCCGGGAACGGCCGGCGGGAGCAGCACCGTCACCCTGCTGACCGGCGACGTGGTGACGTACTCCGGCCGTGGGGACGGCGTACAGATCAGCTCGATCGTGCCGGGAACCGGCCGCGAGGGCATGGGCTTCACCCGCTTCCGGGCCGGGGGCCACGAGTACGCGGTACCGATCGACGCCATGGGCCAGATCTCCCGGGGCCGTGTGGACCAGCGGCTGTTCGATGTGACCGAGCTCGTCGCCTCGGGCTACGCGGACGCCGATACGGACTCGCTGCGCATCCTCGTCGGCGGTGCCGCATCGTCGTCCGGGAGCCCCGACGCCCCGAAGGGCGCACGGATCGCCGCGGCCTTCCCGACCACGCAGACCACCGCGCTGAATGTGCCGAAGAAGTCGGCCGGCACCGTCTGGAAACAGCTCGGCACAAAATCGCGGGCCCGCACCGAGGGCATCGGCAAGGTCTGGCTCGACGGAAGGGTGCGGGCCACGCTCGACAGATCCGTACCGCAGATCGGCGCCGACCGGGCGCATCGTGCCGGGATCACCGGGAAGGGCACCAGAGTTGCCGTTCTCGACACCGGCTACGACCGGGACCACCCCGATCTGAAGAGCGCCGTCGTCGCCTCGCAGGACTTCACCGAAGACGGCGACGTGCAGGACGTGCAGGGCCACGGCACCCATGTGTCCTCGATCATCGCCGGTTCCGGGGCCGCCTCCGAGGGCCGGTACGCGGGTGTGGCACCGGGTGCGGAACTCGTCGAGGGCAAGGTGCTCAACAACGACGGCTACGGCTACGACTCCTGGATCCTGGCAGGCATGCAGTGGGCTGTCGACCAGGACGTCAAGGTCGTCAACATGAGCCTCGGCTCGAGCGTGGCGTCCGACGGCACCGACCCGTTGTCGGCCGCCGTCGACAAGCTCTCCGCCGAGCACGGCACGCTCTTCGTCATCGCCGCGGGCAACAGCGGCGACCGGACGATCAGCGCACCCGGTGCCGCCGACGCCGCTCTGACGGTCGGCTCGGTCACCAAGTCCGGTGAGATGTCGGCGTTCTCCTCACGTGGACCGCGTCAGGGCCGGCCCGCCGTCAAACCGGAGATCTCCGCCCCCGGCAGCGACATCGTCGCCGCGCGTGCCGCCGGCACACTTGACGACGCCGCCGTCACCGAGCGGTACGCCTCGCTCTCCGGTACGTCGATGGCGAGCCCGCATGTGGCGGGCGCCGCGGCCCTGCTGGCGCAGCGGCACCCCGACTGGTCCGGCGCCCGGCTGAAGGCGGCACTGATCGGCAGCGCCGCGCCGGTGGACGGTGCGACGGTCTCCGACACCGGTTCGGGTCTCGCCGACGTACCGGCTGCGCTGGCCACCGCGGTGGTCGCCGAGCCCGCCACGCTGGCCGCCCGCACCACGTACCCGAACGCCTCCGCCGAGCCGCAGAGTCGCGAGCTGACGTGGACGAACACCACCGACAAGCCGGTGAGGCTGCGGCTCTCCGCGGGGCAGGGCTCCGCGGTACGCCTCGACGCGCAGACGCTGACCGTGCCGGCGCGTTCCTCCGCCGTCTCGAAGGTCACCCTCGAACCGTCGCGGGTCGAGGCGGGCACGACGTACGGCGGTGCCGTGACCGCGACCTGGCCGGGAGGCGGACGGGCGACCGTACCCGTCTCGATCCAGGCCGATCCGGAGACGTACACCCTCACCCTGACCGGTCCCGCGCCGCGTGAGGGCAGCGAGGCCACCTCGACGGGTGTGGTGCTGCAGAACGAGAGGACCGGTGCGTCCCAGATCATCGGGCTGACGGGCACCACGCCGAGGAAGGTGACGCTGCCGCGCGGCAGTTACCGCGCCCTCGGGCACACCTGGGAGTACGACAAGGTGGACAACACCGTCGTCGGCAGCACGGCGATTCACTTCGCCCGGCGGGTGACGGTGAATCAGGACACCTCGGCCACGCTGGACACCAAGGGCGCGAAGCCGGTACGGATCGGGGTGGACGACGGGTCCGCCCGGGTGACCCTCCAGTCGGCCACCGGAATCGCCTCGCGGATCGACACCGGCTCCGGCGCCGTGGACAACGGTCTGATCGCACCGAGTTCCGCCGGTCAGTACCGGGTCGAGGCCGTACCCACCACCGGCGGCACGCTGGACGGGCTCACCTTCTTCGGCGGGCTGAGCTGGCAGCAGCGTGAGGTCGACGCGCACGAGCCCAGCTCCTCGGCGAGCGCGCTGAAGCTGCTGCTGTCGCAGTACAGCATCTACAGGTGGCTGGGCACCGCGACCGGCGAGGTCGTCGACATCGGCACCGGGGCGGACACCGACCCGGCGGCGATGGACCTCAAGGGCAAGATCGTGCTGTGGACGCCCGCGACCAGCCAGACCTCGATCAACAACGCCCTCTACCAGAGACTGTCCGACGCGGGCACGGCCGCCATCATGTACGCCGGCTACGGACTCTCCGTCTACAAGCCGACACCGGTGCTCCGGCTGGACCAGACCAGCGTGCCCGCGCTGCGGGACCGGCTGGCCGAGGGGCCGCTGACCCTGACACTCGACGGCGTCAACACCGGAGCGGACGCCTACTATCTGCACCACTCGGTCGACGGCCGGGTCCCGGCCGGGGCCGACTGGTTCGACCGGCGGTCCGAGCTGGCCGAGGTGCGGACGACACAGCGCACCCATGGCTACCCGTCCGATCCCAAGGGCATGTACGCCTGGACCACCTGGCACGGGCTGACGCTCTATCAGCAGGTCACCCGCTACCGTCCGCCGTCGGAGCAGACGCTGTACTTCTCCCCGGACGTGGCGTGGACGACGGCGACCTTCCACTACCAGTACGACGTCGGCCACCGCACTTACCCGCTGGGGACGCTGAGCGGTCCACCCACCGTGTACCGCAAGGACGGTGACTACCGGGACGACTGGATGTCCGCCCCCTTCAACCCGGCGCTCGGCAAGCGGGCCGGTGCCGCCCAGGTCGTCAGGGAGGGCGACAAGCTGAAGGTGGCGCTCCCGGTGTTCTCCGACGCGGCCGGGCACCGGGCCGAGACGGCACCGGGTGCGGACAGCGGGAGCACGGTCCTGGCGGACGACAGCGGAAAGGTGCTGGCCCGCAATGCCGCACCGGGACGCGCCACATTCGACCTGCCGCGCAAGGAGAGCTGGTACCGGCTGACCGTCGATGCCACGCGTACGTCGCCGGATCCGGTGACCTGGATGCTCGGGACGAGGGTCACCAGCGAGTGGCGTCTTCGCTCCGGGCACGAGAAGTCGGCCGCACCGGCCCGGCTGCTGGATCTCGACTACCGGCTGCCGCTCACCGGCGAGAATGCGGCCGACCCCGCGAAACCGCTCGACTACACGGTCGGTCTCTCCGCGCAGGGCAGCCGGAATGCACTTCCCATCGCCTCGCTGAAGGTCTGGTACGCAACGGACGGCACCGACTGGAAGCAGGCCGCGGCGGCTCGCGGGGCGGACGGCCGTTGGAAGGTCACCGTGCCGACCCTCGGGACCGCCAAGGTCGATCTGAGGTCCACCGTCACGGACACCTCCGGTGCTTCGCTGACGGAGACCCTGATCGACGCGTACAACTCCGGCTGCGCCGACATCTGGTGCTGACGGTGCAGGCCGGCGCCACGGGCGTCGGATGAACAGGGGGCGGGGCCGTACGCGGCTCCGCCCCCGGCCTGTCCGGGCCCCGCGCATTCGTTAGGGTGGCGCAGTGGCAAGAGTGCGGTTGAGCGTGGCGGAACGGCGTGAGGAGCTCCTGCGCGCTGCCGTCGAACAGATCGAGGTGCGAGGGGTCGCAGCGGTACGGATCGCCGACGTGGCCGCCGTGCTCGGTGTGAGCAATGCGCTCGTGCTCTACCACTTCTCGACCAAGGAGAAGCTGGTCACGGCCGCCTTCGCGCATGCCGCCGAGGCCGACCTCGCCCATCTGCGCAAGCTGCTGAGCCGCCGCACCAGTGCGGTACGGCGGCTGCGCGCCGCCGTCCGCTGGTACGCCCCGACGGGCCAGGCCAAGGGCTGGCGGCTGTGGATCGAGGGCTGGGCGGCCTCGCTGCGCGACCCGGCGCTGCGCAATGTGGCCGGCGATCTCGACCAGCAGTGGAAGGCGGAGCTCGCCGAGGTCATCGAAGAGGGCGCCGCCGCCGGTGAGTTCCACTGCGACGACCCGATGTCCGTGGCCTGGCGGCTGACCGCCCTGCTGGACGGCCTGGCCGTACAAATGACGTCGTATGCGGGTCCGCTCTCCCGGGCCACGATGCTGACCTGGACCGACGAGGCCCTCGCCCGCGAACTCGGCATCGACCGTGCGGCACTGACGGCCTGAAACGCGCTCCCCTGGTGGATCACTCCGGCGTGCCGGATTCCCGGCGGTCCGGGTGGGGGATGCCGAGCCGTACGGCGTCGCGTTCGGGCCGGATGGCGGCGATGGCGAATACCCCGGCGGTGAGCATGACCGCGGCGGCGATGAGGAAGGCCACCAGATAGCCGGCCGATTCCGAGCCTGCGGTGTCGATGATGCGGCCCGTGAGGAAGGGTGCGACGAGGCCGGGCAGCGTGCCGGTGGCCGCGACGATGCCGAACAGTGCTCCTCGTTGGCGCGGGGGCGCGACTTCCGCGGTGGTCATGTAGTGCAGGGGGATGGCGATGGCGTGTCCGCCGAAGGCCACCCCGATCAGCACGAGGCGGGGACCGGACGCATCGACGAAGGGGAAGACGGCCATCGCGGTACCTGCGACGACCACGGCGGTGCCCTGCAGGAAACCGCTGGACCAGCGGCTGGACACCCCGCGCGATTTCAGGGCGTCGACGAGCGGGGAGAGGGTCAGCAGGAGGACGAGGCTGAAGGCGGAGATGACGCTGATGGTGGTGGCCGCGCGGGCGGGCGTCATCTCCAGCTGTGTTCTCAGATAGGCGGGGAGCCATGCCTGACTGAGTGAGAGGGCCCAGGCGGCGCCGAAAGCGCTGGCTATGGAGCCGAGTACGGTCCCGTTCAGCAGGAGTCTGCGGTAGGGCAGGCAACGGCCCGACGGCGCGATTGCGGCGGCTGCGGGTTCGGGGGCGTGTCCGAAGGAGCCGTCCTGCCCGAAGGGGCCGTCGTGACCGAGCCTGAGCCAGGCCAGACTCCAGACGACACACACCAGCGCGAGCACCGCGTACGCCGAGCGCCAGCCGAAGTCGCTGATGAGCCAGGTGAGCAGGGGCGCCGATATGAGTGTGCCGAGAGCCGCTCCACCGATCTGGAGCGCGGAGGGCAGTCCGCGTCCGGTAGTGGGAAACCACTTGTACAGGGCGTGCATGGACATCGGGGCCGCGGGCCCTTCGGCGGCTCCCAGCAGCACCCGGCCGGCGATGAGCGTGGGCACGGCTGCCACGAAGAGGACCGGCAGCTGGGCGACGGCCCACAGGACGGTCAGTGTGAACAGGAGCATCCGGCTCGATATGCGGGACGAAGTGAAGCCGACGAGCAGTCCGGAGAGGCTGAACAGGAGATAGAACGAGCTGGAGATCAGGCCGTAGGTGCTGTTGCTGATGTGGAGTTCGTCCATGATCGGGACAGCGGCCAGGCCCAGAACGGACTTGTCGGCGTAGTTGATGACCATGAAGGCCACGATCAGGGCAGTGATCAGCCAGGCGCGGCGGGGGTTGTAGCGGGGCTCGGGCATGCTCGGGTGCGGGGCTGCGCGGCCGGTGACGGGCTCGGTGGGGCGGGTGACCATGGGGGACTCCTGCGCGGGTGCGGGGGTGCAAGATGGGCCCAGCTGGTGTGTCGAAGGGCCGCACGAGCCTGTGCCGTGCTCGTGGGCGTGTGCAGAGCCGGTGGGCGGGCCGGGCCCGGGATCTCCCGGCCCGCCGGGTCACACGAGCGATTTGGCGATGGCGTTCTTGTGGATCTCGGTGGTGCCGGTGACGATGCGGAACATGCGCAGCGTGCGGAAGATCTGCTCGACCTCGTGACCGTGGGTCAGTCCGGCCTTGCCATGGATCTGTACGGCCTGGTCGGCGACGCGGAAGCAGGACTCGGAGCTGAACAGCTTGCACATGTTCGCCTCGACACCGATGGCAGCGCCCCCGTCGGCCCTGGCCGCGGTGGCCATCACCATGGAGCGGGCGGCGTAGATGTCGGTGGCCATCTCGGCGAGCTTGTGCTGGATGGCCTGGAGGGCGAGCAGTGGCCGGCCGAAGACGACCCGGTTCTTGGAGTAGTCGACCGACAGGTCCCAGGCGCGGCGGGCGGCGCCGATCACGGAAGGACAGTGCAACAGGCGGTTGAGGGTGATGCGTCCGATGCCGATACGCAGTCCCTGTCCGATCTCGCCGAGGAGGTTCTCGGCGGGGATCCTGCAGTTCTCGAACAGGAGGTCGCCCTCCATCTGCTGGCCGGACATGGGGATTTCGCCGTCCAGCACCTGGCATCCCGGGGTGTCGAGGTCGACGAGGAAAGCGCTGTACGACTCCTCGGTGCCGGCCATTCTGACGACGACGACGGCGAAGTCCGCAAAGGGCGCGGCGGAGCTGAACACCTTGCGTCCGTTGAGGACGTAGTGGTCGCCGTCCGGGGTCGCGGTGGTGGTCATGCGCCGGACGTCGGAGCCCGCGTCGTCCTCGGTGATGGAGAAGCAGCAGGCGCGCTCGGCGCGGATCACGGGCAGGAGGTAGCGCTGCAGCTGGTGTTCGGTGGCATGGTGGAGGATCGCTCCGGCACGCAGCGGGCCGCCCATGTCGCCGAGGACCGAGTGGGACAGTGCGGCGCCCGAGGCGGTCAGCTCCTCCTTGAGTGCGCACAGTTCGACCAGCGACAGGCCCTGCCCGCCATACTCCGGCGGCAGGTTGATGCCATAGAAACCGAGTTCACGGCTTCGCTTCCATACCTGTTCGAGGACGGGCCGGTCGACCTTGGTCTCGGGAGTGATGCCCCGCTCCTGTTCGAAGGGGATCAACTCGTCGCGGAGGTAGGTGCGGAGCCTTTCGACGAGCTCCTGCAGACGGGGGTTGTCGTCGTACGACGGTTCGAGGGTGAAGGTCATGAGGGGTGTCCGTTCAGTGCACGCGGCGTTCGACGCCGGTCCAGTAGCGTTCGCGGATGGCACGGCGGTCGATCTTGCCGTTGGGGTTGTGGGGAAGGGCGTCGGTGAAGTCGATGGAGCGGGGCTTCTTCATGCGGGCGAGCCGGGACGCGCAGAAGTCGATGAGCCGGCTCTCCTGAAGCTCCGCGCCGTCGCGCAGGACGACGACGGCCTTGACGGCTTCGCCCCATTCGGGGTCCGGGATCCCGACGACAGCCGCCTCGAACACGTCGGGGTGCTGGTGCAGGGCGGATTCGACCTCGACGGCGTAGATGTTGAAACCGCCGGAGATGATCATGTCCTTCTTGCGGTCGACGATGAAGATGTAGCCGTCGCCACGGCGCCGCGCGAGGTCGCCGGTATGGAACCAGCCGTCGTGGAAGGTCTCGGCGGTCAGGTGGGGTTCGTTGAAGTAACCGGGTACGACGTCGGGGCCCCGGACGGCGATCTCACCGATCTCGCCGTCGGCGACCTGGGCACCGGAGTCGTCGACGATCCTGATCTCGGCCTCGGTGAGGGGGCGGCCGCAGGACAGCAGCAGCTCCTCGTCCAGGCCCTCGATCGCACGCCGGTGGTCGTCGGTCGACAGGAACAGCACGCCGGAGGTGGTCTCCCCGCAGCCGTATCCCTGAGAGAGCACGGGGCCGAACAGCTGCCACGCCTCGCGGATCCGCGCCGGTGACATCGGTGCGGCACCGTACATGAGCTGGCGCAGGCTGGAGACGTCGTAGGCGCCCCGGCCGGGCAGTGCGAGCACCGTATTGATCATGGTCGGTACGACGAACGCATGCGTCGCGCGCTCCCGTTCGACGGTGGTGAGAAAGGCTTCGGCGTCCCAGCGCTCCATGACTACGGCGCATCCGCCGGCGAAGAAGATGCCCATCAGAGGCATGCCGGAGGCATGGGTGACGGGGCCGGCCAGGATCTGCTTGTCCCCGGGGCCGACCCGGGTGTGCGCGTTCATCACGGATTTGCGCATCAGGGCGAGACGGTTGCCGTACGTCTGTGTCGCCGCTTTGAGCTTGCCGGTGGAGCCCGAGGTGAAGTGCAGGACGGCTGTGTCGCCCTCGTCGCAGTCGACATCGACCGGCTCGCGGTGGGTGGCGGCGAGGACCTCGGCGTAGCCGGGACCGAACTCGCCCGGTCCGTCGAAACCGATCACGCTCTTCACCTCGCTGCCCGGCACGGCCTGCCGGGCCGCCTCCACGTGGGCGGCGTCCACGAGAAGCACCCGGGCGTGCGACTCGCGCAGCAGATGGGCCACTTCCTGTATGCCGAGGCGTGCGTTGACGGGGGCGCGCACCAGTCCGGCCTTGTACAGGGCCACTTCGGCGACGACGAGTTCGGCGCGGTTGGCCGCCAGTGTCGCGACGCAGTCTCCGGCCGTCAGGCCGAGGGCGCGCAGCGCGGCGGCGAGCCGGTCGCTGTGCTCGTCGAGGGCGGCATAGGTGAGCCGCGTGCTGCCGCAGACGACGGCTTCGGCTTCGGGATGGTGGCTGCTGGTCCTGCGTACATATCGCCCGAGGTTCATGACGACTCCGTAACTGAACAGTCTGTCTGTTAACGATCTCGATGGCGGGAAACGTAACGCGCGGCAGCCTGCCGGTCAACGGTTCGAAAGGAAGACGCAATAATCCAGGGCATGAAGACTGCAGGTGACCGCCGTGTCCGCCGCACCCACCGCGCCCTGCGCGCGGCCCTTGTCGACCTCGTCCTGGAGAAGGGATTCCACGCGCTCAGCGTCGAAGAGATCGCCGAGCGCGCCGATGTCGCCCGCGCGACCTTCTACGCGCACTACCGGGACAAGGAGGACCTGCTCCTCGGCATCGTCCGGGATCTGGCAGAGGACCGTGAGCGCCTTCTGCCCGCCGTCGAACAGGCGCAGACACAAGGCTTCACCGGCCTTCCGGTGCTCTACATCTTCCGGCACGCGGAGCAGGAGAGGCGCGTCTACCAGGTCATTCTCCGAGGAGAGGGCGACGGGCGCGCTCTGCGCGAGTTCTCCGCGATCATCTGCAAGCGCGTCGAGACCGTCTTCCGAGAGCGCGCGGCGCAGCTCGGCGTCACACCGCGCATCCCGTTCGACGTCATCGCCCGGGCCTGGACCGGCGAGCTCATCGGCGTGCTGACCTGGTGGGTCGAGAACGACACCGGTTACAGCGCCGCCGAGATCACCGGACATCTCCGGGATCTGTCCGTGTACGGCCGCGTCTGGGCCTCCGGACTCGCCCCGTCCGACGCTCCGGGCGCCTTCGACCCCCCGGCGACCGAGTCGGGTGCATAGGTCTGCCGACCGGAACGGGCCTGGCCACGTTTCTGGACACACTGTACGGTAACGCTCCGTTGGCAACACCGACAGGAGTGGGCGCATGACCGAAACACCTTCGCTGACCGAACTGACCTGGGCGCGCGGATTCACGGACCCGGCCTGGGTCCGCCGGCACACCACGTCCGGCCGCGAGACCGTGCCCAGCCGGCGCGTATGGCGCGGCAGGACGCAGCCGCTCGACGTACCATGCGCACCGCACGATCTCGAAGCGCTGGAGTTCACCACGTCCGGCAGCCGGTCACTGACCCTGTCGGCGCTCTTCGCCGCCGCCCAGACGGACGCCTTCCTGGTCATGCACCGCGGCACCGTGGTCTACGAGCGCTACCTGCACGGATACGAATCCCACGTGCCGCACTTCAACGCTTCGGCGGCGAAGTCGTACATCGGCCTCCTGGCAGCGATCCTCGCGGACCAGGGGCTGCTCGACCGCGACGCCCTCGTCACCCGATACGTCCCCGAACTCACGGGAACGGCGTTCGGAGAGGCACGGGTCGACGATCTGCTGCACATGGGCACCCTGATGAGCTACGCCGGCCGGCCTTTCGACAAGGCGATCGAGGCCCAGCGGTACTTCGCCATCCTCGCCCCTCAGTTGCGCCCCTACGGCTACAACGGCCCCACCAGCATTCGCGAACACCTCGCCACCGCCCGGGCCACCGGCAAGCCCGGCACGGAATTCCGCTACGAGAACGGCAATGTCGAGGCCCTCGCGGAAGTCCTCCGCCGCGTCACCGGCATCAGTACGTCCGCGCTGCTCAGCGAGGTGATCTGGTCCCGGCTGGGGGCGGAGGAGGACGCCTACTACATCCTCGACTCCGAAGGAACCGAGGCGGCGTGCGGCGGCTTCAGCGCGACCTTGCGTGACGTGGCCCGGCTGGGCGAGGTGATCCGATGCGGCGGCGCCGTCGGTGACCGTCAGATCGTGCCCGAAAGCATCGCCACGACGATCGCCACCAGCACCCCGGACGGCTATCCCCGGCGGGTCCGCTTCCCGGCGGCACCCCCGGACTCGCCCGCTACGCTCTCGTACCACGACCTCTGGTGGATCCTGAACGATCCCTACGAGTCCTTCATGGCCAGCGGCATCCACGGGCAGCGCCTGTTCATCTCCCCCAAACTGGACCTGGTCATCGTGCACTTCGCCTCCCAGGTCATGTCGCCCTCGGTCCCCCCGGCGCCGCTGGTCCAGGCCTTCATACGGATCGGCACCCACCTCGACGCCGGGATCTGAAAGGCGCTCCGCCTGCTCGGCCGACGAAGGTCAGGTCTGGCGCAGGGGTGCATACGCATCCCCTTGGAGTCCGAAGGTCCAGGCCACACCCTGCTTCGCGGTCCTCGTGCCGGGCGGCACCCGGAGCCAGTAGGTGCGGTGGGTTCCGTCCGGCTCCGGGGTGGAGTTGACGACCTCGACCATCACCACGTCCTCGTCGCCGTCCAGCGCGATCCGCCAGAGGATGCCCGTCTCGTCCCGATGGACCGGCTCGGCGCCCGACTCGGTGAGGTAGCGGTCGTAACCGTAGAACTCCAGCATCACGCGGCGCAGTTCCGCGTTCTCCTCCTCACGTATCCGTTCGGGGGTCAGGGAGTTCAGTTCCGCAAGGAATTCGGCGGGCACGGGCATGCCCCGCCAGGCGTGGAGCGCGAAGCCGTCGCGGTAGGCGAGCGCCGGGCCGTCCCCGCGGTCGAGCCGGCCCGCCTCGTCCCGGTGGAGCGCTTCGGGGCGCTCGCTGATCACCACCACACGCTCGTACGGCCACCACCAGCCCGCGTGCCTCGCGACCTCGGCCAGACCGTCAAGCCGCTCGCCCCGGCCGTCGAACGCGGCGAGCCAGGCCGCATCGTGCTGGCCCAGGACCGCATCGAGCAGCACGAGCCGGACAGCGGACTCGTCCTCGGGGCGCTCCGTGAGGTCCGCGACGACACCGGCCCTGATCCGCTCGGCGAGCGCCGCCGTGGTCTCCCAGAGCTGCGCCCCCGTGGCGGACCACAGGGCGGACCAGCCCGCCGGGCCCAGCTCGTCGTACATCCGGCGCCGCTCCTGCGCCCAGGGCCGGGTCCGTACCTCGTCACGCACCGAGCGTCCGGCGTCGACGAGCTTCTCGACGGCCTCCACGGCGGCCCTGGGCGAATCGACCCAGACGATCTGCTCCGGCTCGGCAAGTCCTGCGCTGCGGTAGGCGAGCCGCAGCCCGTCCTCGGCCGCGGCCCGGTCCGCCGCGCCGGTCGCCGCTGCCACGGCCCGCCATGAGTCCACGTACTGCATCGGTCTTCCCCGTCCCCTGATTCCGTGTCGTTCGGTGTTCTGTGTGTGCGTGCTCCGGATCTCTGATCCGGCTCCCTGATCCGCTGCTGCCGGATGGGCCCGGCGGCGTCAGTCCGCGACGATGCGGACCGCCCCCGGGGCGTACTCCCGCTGGCGCACCACTCGGTACCAGCCCTTCGACAGCGGTATCGCCGCGTGCTCCTCGTGAACCACCCGCCCGCCTTCGGGGAGATGGAGCAGCATCGGCCCGAAGGCGCCCGCCTCGCGCATCAGCCGGCCCGGCCCCTGAACCGCATGGGCATGGCCGGTGACCTCGCCCAGCGCGAGGACCATCCGCCCCCGGCCGTCCCTCGGTTCGCCCGGCGCGTCCACAAGATGCGCGGGCACCGCCGACTCCTCCAACGACACGATCAGTACATCGCCCTGCCGGTACACAGAAGTCTCCCCTCGATGGCCGCACCCGCTGTGCCGGCCACGAAGAAAACGCTAAGGGGAGGGTCTGACAATCGAACGGCGACCGGCTCCCACGGCGTCGGTGGACATGTCACGGACGGTCCCCGGTCGCGCCGTTGTCAGTGCGGCTTGATAAACCTTGCGGACATCAGCCGTCCCCCAGTACCAGGAGCCCAGGGTCATGTCCGGTGTGGACCATCTGCACGAGTTGCTCGGCCTTCCCGCCGTCGACTTCCAGCACGCGACGAAGGAAACACCGGTGCAGGCCGCCGATGCGGCGGCCTGGCGCATCTCGGTCGACCCGTACGACGACGAGTGCGAGATGACCTGGGAGGAGGCGTTCCAGGCGTTTGTGACGGCGGTCGACCCGGCCGGTGTGCGGGCGCTCATCATCGGTCAGTGGGGCGAGTCGTACGAGGAGACCTCGTCCTACCCGATCGATCTCGTCATCGCCGCGGCCGACCGTCTGACCTCGCTGGAGGCCGTCTTCGTCGGCGACATCACCCCGGAGCAGAACGAGATCTCCTGGATCGAGCAGTCCGATGTCACCGCACTGCTGACCGCCTTCCCCGGCCTGCTGGAGCTGGGCGTGCGCGGCGGCACGGATCTGGTCTTCTCCGCCACGAAGCACGAGCGGCTGCGCTCGCTGACCATCGAGACCGGCGGCCTGCCGGTCGGAGTGATCCGCGGCATCCTGGACAGCGAACTGCCCGCGCTGGAGCGGCTCGACCTCTGGCTCGGCGTCTCCGCGTACGGGGGCGACGCCGATGTGGCGGACCTGGCCCCCCTGCTCTCCGGCTCCCGCTTCCCCCGCCTCCGCCACCTCGGTCTGCGCAACAGCGAGGTGCAGAACGAGATCGCGGCGGCTGTCGCGGGTGCCCCGGTCGTCGCCCAGCTCCGTACCCTCGACCTGTCGCACGGCACGCTGGGCGACGAGGGCGCGGCGGCGCTGCTGGACGGCCAGCCGCTCACCCATCTCGAACGGCTGGATCTGCACCACCACTTCATGACCGAGCCGATGGAGCGCCGGATCACTCAGGCGCTGGAACCCCATGGGGTGCAGGTCGATGTGTCGGAGCGCGAGGAGCCCTGGGGCGGTCGCGGTGCCGAAGGCCGCTACACCGCGATCTCGGAGTGATGCGCGATGACTGACATCGAACACCCGGAGACCTTTCACGGCCTGCCCGTCCTGACCCTGCCGGGACCGGACCAATCGCGCACCGACCCTCTTCCGGCCGCCGATTCGGTCGCGTGGCGGCTGGAGAGCGCCTGGCAGGGCGATCTGACGTTCGCCGCACTGTGGCAGCACTTTCTCGACACGGTCGACACTTCGCGGGTGCGGGCGCTGCTGATCGGCCCTTGGTGGCAGGAGGAGTACGAATCCTTCGCGCCCGTCGTCGAGCTGCTGGCCGGCCATGCGGACCGCTTTCCGGCCCTGAAGGCGCTCTTCCTCGCCGATGTCGTCAGCGAGGAGTGCGAACTGTCGTGGCTTGAGATGTCCGACATCACCCCGGTGATCGAGGCGTTCGGACAGTTGGAGGAATTGACGGTACGCGGGTGCGGCGAACCGATCGACGGCAAGGAGACGCTCGGCCTGCGGCCGGTGCGGCACAAGGCGCTCAAGTCACTGCGGTTCGAGTCGGGCGGACTGCCGTCCGGGATCGTGCGGGCGATCGGAGCGTCGGAGCTGCCCTCGTTGGAGCACCTCGAACTCTGGCTCGGCGTCACCGAGTACGGCGGGGACGCGACGGTCGAGGATCTCGCGCCGCTGCTGTCGGGTGCGGCGCTCCCGGCGCTGCGCCATCTCGGGCTGCAGAACAGCGAGATCCAGGACGAGATCGCGGCCGCGGTTGCCTCCGCCCCGGTCGTCGCCCAGCTCGAGTCGCTCTCCCTCGCGATGGGAACCCTGGGCGACGAAGGCGCCGGGTCGCTGCTCGCGGGCCAGCCGCTCACCCACTTGACCTCACTGGATCTGCACCATCACTACATCAGCGACGCGTTGGTGGACCGCCTCAGGAACCTGATCGGTTCCGACCGGGTGAACGGCGAGATCCATGAGGTCGAGTACTGGGACCCGGAAGAGGACGACGACCGCTATGTCGCCGTCGCCGAGTAGTACGGGCGGCCCGGCGCCGCGCTTCGTCGTCGTGGGTGTGCCCGGCAACCGCCGGGTCGCGCTCTTCCAGGACGCCGTGCGCGCCGCCGGGCTGCCGCCCGCGCGGGTCGTGCCCTGGCTGGACGTCCTGCGGGGCGAGGCCGCCTTCCGGCCGGGCGAGGCCGTTCGGATGGACTCGCCCGGTGAGGACGCCGAGGTGGAGCGGCTGCTACGGGCGGTCGGCGATCCGGCCAGGGTCGAGGGGACCGCCCTGTGGTACGCCCGGTTCACCTCGGCTGTACGGGCAGTGGCGCGGGCGGCAGCCGCTTCCGGTGCCGTTCTGCTCGACGACCCCGACGACGTCGCGGTGCTGTTCGACAAGCGGCTCTGCCATGCCGTACTGGACGGCGCCGGAGTGCCCGTGCCCGCGTCGCCGACCTCGGGAGCCGCGGCCCCCGCGGTGCGCGACTGGGCGGACGTACGCGACCGGATGGCGGCCCATGGCATGCCCCGGGCCTTTGTGAAACCGGCGCACGGTTCGTCCGCCTCGGGGGTGCTGGCCGTGGAGACGGCCGGACCCGGCAGGGTCAGGGCGACCACATCGGTGGAGCGCGACGCGGCCGGTCGGCTCTTCAACTCGTTGCGGGTGCGTCGCTGTACGACGGAGCGGGAGGTCGCGGCGATCGTCGACGCACTCGCACCGGACGGGCTGCACATCGAGCGTTGGCTGCCCAAGGCCACCCAGCGCGGCCGCGCGGCGGATCTGCGGGTCGTCGTGGTGGCCGGCCGCGCCACCCATGCCGTCGTGCGCACCAGCCACTCCCCCATGACCAATCTTCACCTCGGTGGCGAGCGCGGAAGTCTCGACGACGTCCGTGCGGCCGTCGAGGCCGCAGGCGGCAGCTGGGCCGAGGCCCTGGCCATATGCGAACGGGCAGCGGCCTGTTTCCCGGACACGCTGTGTGTGGGCGTCGATCTGCTGCCTGCGACCGGCTGGCGGCGCTTCGCCGTCGGCGAGGTCAACGCCTTCGGTGATCTGCTGCCACGGCTGACCGGCCTTGCCGGCAGCGGCGCCGAGGGCCTGGACACCTATGCGGCGCAGGTCGCCGCCGTACTGAACAGAGCAAGGAACCACCGTGCAACCGCCACTTGCTGACACCGCGCCCGCCCTCGCGGACGCCCGGAACCCCGACATGAGCGAGATCGTGGGCAGCCACGACCTGCTGCTCATCACCCTGGACACACTGCGTTACGACGTGGCGGCGGAGCTCGCCGCTGCCGGACGCATCCCTCATCTGGCGCGTCATCTACCGGACGGCGTCTGGGAGAAGCGGCATGCGCCCGGCAGCTTCACCTACGCCTCCCACCAGGCGATCTTCGCGGGATTCCTGCCGACACCGGCCTGCCAGGGGCCGCACCCCCGGCTGTTCGCTGCGCGTTTCGCAGGCAGCGAGTCCACCGCTTCGGGCACCTTTGTCTTCGACACCCCCGATCTGCTGTCCGGCCTCGCCGATGCGGGCTACCGCACGGTGTGCATCGGCGGCGTCGGTTTCTTCAACCGGCAGGGGCCGCTCGGTTCCGTACTGCCCGGCATGTTCCAGGAGAGCCACTGGGAACCGGAGTTCGGCGTCGCGTCGCCCACTTCCTTCGAGGCGCAGGTGACCCGTGCCGAGCAGGTCGTCGCCGAACTCCCTGCCGAGCAGCGGCTGTTCCTGTTCGTCAATGTGGCCGCCATGCACCAGCCCAACTGGTTCCACCAGCCGGGGGCCACGCGCGAGGCGGGCGATTCCCGCGCCACCCATGCCGCCGCCCTGGAGTACGTCGACGCCCACATCGGCCGGCTCTTCGCCGCCGCGAGCAGCCGCCGCCGCTGTTTCGCCATCGTCTGCTCCGACCACGGAACGGCGTACGGGGATGACGGCTACACCGGTCACCGGCTCGGTCACGAGTCCGTCTGGACCGTTCCGTACGCGCACTTCTTCCTGGAACCGGGGACCACCGCACCATGAGCCGCACCACGACCGTCTCGCAGACCACCCGCCCGTACCAGAGCTATGTCTACGCCTATCCGCACAAGACCGCCTATCGCCCCCTGGCCGACCGGCCGGCGTTGCGCGAGCTGTGGGCGGGAGAGCGCAAGGACGCGCTCTCGCTCTATCTCCACATACCCTTCTGCGAGGTCCGCTGCGGATTCTGCAATCTCTTCACCCGGATCGGCGCTCCCGACGAGCTGACGACCCGGTATCTCGATGCTCTGGACCGGCAGGCCACCGCCGTCCGCGACGCGCTGGGAGACGCCGAGCCGGTGCGTTTCGCGGCGGCGGCGTTCGGCGGGGGCACCCCCACGTTCCTGACCGCGGCGGAGCTGGAGCGGCTCTGCGACATCGCGGAGAAGCGGATGGGGGCCGATCTGCGGTCCGTTCCGCTGTCGGTCGAGACGTCGCCGTCGACCGCGACGGCCGACCGGCTGGCCGTCCTCGCCGACCGCGGGACGACCAGGATCAGCATCGGCGTACAGAGCTTCGTCGAAGCCGAGGCGCGTGCCGCTGTGCGACCGCAGCGCCGCGCGGATGTGGAGGCGGCGCTGGACCGGATACGTGATGCCCGCATCCCGATCCTGAACATCGACCTGATCTACGGCATCGACGGGCAGACCGAGGACAGCTGGCACACCTCGCTGGACGCGGCGCTCGGCTGGCAGCCGGAGGAGCTGTATCTCTATCCGCTGTATGTCCGCCCACTGACGGGGCTCGGGCGGCTCGGCGCCGACGGCGAGGCAGCCGCGGACGCCGCCTGGGACGAGCAGCGGCTACGGCTGTACCGCACGGGCCGGGACCATCTCCTCGCCCACGGCTACGAGCAGGTGTCCATGCGGATGTTCCGCCGCGCCGACGCCCCGCGGACGGACGGCCCCGCCGACCACGCCTGCCAGACCGACGGCATGATCGGGCTGGGGTGCGGCGCCCGTTCGTACACCTCGAAGCTGCACTACTCCTTCGACTACGCGGTGGAGATGCGTGAGGTGCGAGCGATCATCGACGGCTACACCGCGACCGAGGACTTCTCGCGCGCCGAGGTCGGACGGTACGTCGGCGACGACGAGGCGCGCCGCCGCCACGTTCTGCAGTCCGTCCTCCAGGCCGAGGGGCTGCAACCCGCCGACTACCGGAAGCGGTTCGGTACCTCCCCGTCCGACGACTTCCCCGCTGAACTGGCCCGGTTCGAGGCGCGCGGCTGGCTCGACGCGACGGCCGGGGCGTCCGGCCCGCTGCGGCTCTCCCCCGAGGGCCTGGCCCACTCCGACGCGCTGGGCCCCGAACTCTTCTCTCCCGGCGTACGGGCCGCGATGGCCGCGTACGAACTGAAGTGAGCGCGCCCATGGACCTGACCATTCTCTACCGCGGTCCGCTTGCGTCCTGCGACTACGACTGTCCGTACTGCCCGTTCGCCAAGCGGCGCGACAGCCGGGAGCAGTTGCACGCCGACCGCGCCGCGCTGGAGCGGTTCACGGCGTGGGCCGCGGCGCAGACCGGTGACCGGATCTCGGTCCTGTTCACCCCGTGGGGCGAGGGTCTGGTCCGCTCCTGGTACCGGCGTGCGCTGGTCGAGCTGGCGCAGCTGCCGCACATCGGCCGGGTCGCGATCCAGACCAATCTCAGCACCCGTACGGGGTGGCTGGCCGAGGCGGGGGACGCCGGCCGCGAGAAGATCGCGCTCTGGTGCACGTATCACCCGGGGCAGACGCCGTACGAGCGGTTCCTCACCAAGTGCCGGGAGCTGACCGCGCTCGGCATCCGCCACAGCGTCGGTGTCGTCGGTCTCGACGACCATCTCGACGAGGCGCGGCGGCTGCGGGCCGCCCTGCCGGACGAGGTCTATCTCTGGGTGAACGCCGCGGAGGGGCACACCTATACGGACGAGGAAGCGGATCGGTGGACGGGCCTCGACCCGCTCTTCCCGTACAGCCGGCATCCGCACCGGTCGGCCGGGCTGCCCTGCCGGACGGGCGAGTCGGTCATCTCGGTGGACGGCGACGGCACGGTGCGGCGCTGCCATTTCGTACCGGTGGAGCTCGGCAACCTCTACGACGGGAGCTACCGGCGCTCTCTCGGCCCGCGGGCCTGTCCGCTGGCCGTCTGCGACTGCCACATCGGCTATGTGCATCTGGAGACGCTGCCGTTGTACGACGTCTTCGCGGGCGGTGTGCTGGAACGCATACCGGCGTCCACGTTGTTGCCCCTCGCCGGACGAACCTGAACCTCCAGCCCGTCCGGCGAGCGAGGGCACCACGGTGGCGGAGGCCGCTTAGAGCGGCAGGAGGTCCGGCCGCTTCGCCTCGACATGGTCGCCGGAGGACTCGCCGCGCAGCCGCCGGCCGATCCACGGAACCAGGTACTCGCGCGCCCAGTGGATGTCGTCGCGCCGTACTTCGAGCGTGCCGCGCTGTGCCTGCGGGGGCCATTCCTGGTCGGGGTCGGCCGGCACATCGATGCCGAGGACCTGGGCGGCGCGCAGCGCGACCCTGGTGTGTCCTTCGGGCGACAGATGGAGCCGGTCGTCGTCCCAGGCGCGCCTGTCCTGGACGGACCGCAGCGACCACAGGTCGAGGACCGGGCAGTCGTAGCGGTCGGCGATGGACCGCACATGGGCGGTGTAGGTGGCGATCTTGCCGCGCAGATGGCGCAGCACGGGAACGCCTCGGGTGTCGAAGCCGGTGGTGACCAGGACGGTGCCGACCGATCCGGTCAGCTCGGCGACCGCGCGCTCGAAGCGCTCGGCCACGTCGTCGGGGTCGGTGCCGGGCCTGATGATGTCGTTGCCGCCCGCGCAGAAGCTCACCAGGTCGGGTGCGAGCTCCTTGGCGCGCGGCACCTGCTCCTCGACGATCTGGTCGAGGAGGCGTCCGCGTACGGCGAGATTGGCGTACCTGAAATTCCCGTGAGCGGAGCCTTCGGTGTTCGTCCCCGCATCGGGGTCCGGGAGCTGGTCCGCGAGAAGCACCGCGAAGCGGTCCGCCCAGCCGACGAAGGTTCCGTCCGGGCCGGGGTCGCCGACTCCCTCGGTGAAGCTGTCGCCAATCGCTGCGTACGACCCGATGACGCCATGTCGGTTGATGACGCCACGTTGATTTTTTCTCGAATCGTCTGCCACAAACGCTTATCCTGCACCGACGAATGTGACCTACGCGACCGTAATAAGGGGTTGACGGGTGGCGAGATAGACCACCCGGTCAGTTTTTGGTAAAGGGGGAATAAGCAGAAGGGGCGGTGCGCCGCCGCGCACCGCCCCTTCTGTTTTGTTCAGGTCATGCTTTGTTGCTCAACTGCCCGGCTGTTCGGCTCAGACGTAGATGCCGTGAGAAGCCAGGTACGCGATCGGGTCGATGTCCGAGCCGTACGCCGGGCCCGTGCGAACCTCGAAGTGCAGGTGCGGGCCGGTGGCGTTGCCGGTGGCGCCGGAGAGGCCGACCTGCTGACCGGTGCTCAGGGTCTGGCCCGCGGAGACTGAGATCGAGGACAGGTGGCCGTACTGCGAGTAGTGGCCGTCGGCGTGCTTGATGACGACCTGGTTGCCGTACGCGCCGCCCCAGCCGGCGGTGACGACGGTGCCGGAGGCAATGGCCTTCACGCTGGTGCCGGTGAAGACGGGGAAGTCGATGCCGGTGTGGCTGCCGCTGGACCAGTTGGAGCCGGAGGCGCGGTATCCGGTGGTGTGGTTGCCGGGGACCGGATGTGCGTAGCCGGAGCTGTTGCTCTGACCTGCCGGGGCGGAGGTCTTGGACTCCGTGACCGTCGAGACCTTGGCCGGGGCGGACTTGGCCGGGGCGGACTTCTCCACGATCGACGAGGGCACCGAGAGGGCCTTCGACGGGAGGGCCGCACCCGCGCCGGCGCCGGTGGACGCGGCGTCACCCGACGCCTTGCCGCCGAGCGTCAGCTTCATGCCCGGGAAGATCAGGCCGGGGTCTTCACCGACGACCCTGCGGTTGTCCTGGTACAGCTTCTGCCAGCCGCCCTTGACCTTGTGCTCGGTGGCGATCTTCGACAGGTAGTCGCCGGACACGACGGAGTACGTCGTGGTGGCGGCCTGCTTCTGCGCGACCGGCTTGGCCGGGGCGGCGTGCGTGGCGGCGACGGAGGCCGACTGCGGCGCGGTGGTCGGGGCCGACTGCGGCGCGGCGTGGGCACCGGTGGCACCGAGCAGCGGCAGTGCGATGACGGCACCACCGGCGCCTGCGGCGGCGACGCCACGGGCGATGGCGCTGGACTTCGTACGACGATGCTTACCCGATATGGGCATGACGTGCTTCCTCTCCGGCGCCTGCGAGGTGAGCTGTCGGGTTCGGGCTGGAGATGCCCGGCCGCACTGAGCGCGGCTTCACCCCTAGCCGGCCGGATTTCTCCGATCGGCGGCCTACCTGGTTCCCCCGCTCCTGCCACACGATGAGTGGGTGCGAATTCCGGGCGGCGGCAGGATTAGGCGGTCCGTCCGGATTGACGGTGACCGTAAGCGAGTCGGGACGGCGATAACAAGCCACTGCTTCTGTACCGGAATCCGCGCTCGGAAATCAGCGCAGAATTCCGGTCACACTCCGTGGATTAAGGATCTTGGCTTTCCGCGCCGCGCACGGAATACCCAACTGCCCCGCCACCACACACCGTCACGGATATGATTCCGCTCACGAGCGGGCGACCATCTCCCGTAGAAGCGGGGCATATTGAGCTAAATGCACTAATTGCGGACATGTTGCGCCTGTCATTCGCGTCGCAGCCTCAGCACCCGCGCGTCGAGATCCCCCCGAAGCCCGGTGTGCAGCCCCTGATGCAGCAGTACCGAACCGTGGTGCACCGCCCCCGTGTCCAGGCAGGTGTACCTCGCTGCGGGGTCGATCCCGCGCAGCCGCAGGGCCGGGGGCCGCTCTCCGTACCTCTGTGCCTCCAGCCACATCAGGACCACGGTCTCGTCCCCGTGGACGTACTGGACCGCGCTGAGTCCGCCGCGCGGGGCGCGCAGCCGGTACAGCGCGCCGTGCTGCACCACCGGCCGGATCTCCTTGTAGAGATCCACCCAGTTCCGCGCCTCGGCCAGCTCCTCCTCGCTCCAGTCGGTGAGGTCCCCACCGACCCCGAGCACACCGGCCATCGCGCTCACGAAACGGAACCGCAGTGAGCTGACCCTGTCGTTGAGCTGGGCATTCGGGCTGTCGGTGACCCAGGCGGCCATCACCCGGGCCGGATGGATCTGGCCGAAGCCCTCCTGGATGGCGAGTCGGTCGAGCGGGTCGGTGTTGTCGGAGGTCCACACCTGGTCCGTACGGGACAGAATCCCCAGGTCGATCCTGCCGCCGCCGCCCGAGCAGGACTCGAATGCGACGGAGGGGTGCGCGGCCCGGAGCCGGTCGATCAGCGCGTACAGGGCGTCCACGTGCTCGATCCAGAGCTTCTGCTGATACTCCTCACCCGGCCAGCCCGCGTCGGTGAAGCTGCGGTTGAAGTCCCATTTCACATAGTCGACGGGCGTACTGGAGAGCAGTGTGTCCAGCCGCTCCCACAGATAGTCCTGCACATCGGTGCGGGCCAGATTGAGCACCAGTTGATTGCGGAACTCGGTCCGCGCCCGCCCGGGGAAATGCTGCACCCAGTCGGGGTGTGCGCGATAGAGATCGCTGTCGGCATTGACCATTTCCGGCTCGACCCAGATGCCGAACTGCATGCCGAGTCCGTGCACTTCGTCGGCGAGCGGCTTCAGTCCGCCGGGAAAGCGGTCCGGATTCGGCGTCCAGTCGCCGAGCCCGGCCCGGTCGCTGGTGCGCCGCCCGAACCACGCGTCGTCCACGACGAACAGCTCGACGCCCATCGCGGCGGCGCGCTCGGCGAGGGCGCGCTGCTGCTCCTGCGAGATGTCGAAGCCGGTCGCCTCCCAGGAGTTGTAGAGCACCGGCCGCAAGCTCTGTGCGTCCGGGATCACACGGGCCAGCTGCCAGGCGTGCCAGGCCCGGCTCGCCCCGCCGAACCCCTCCGCACTCCACAGACCGGCGAAGACGGGGGTGGTGTACGACTCCCCCGGCGCGAGCAGCAGCAGCCCCGAGTCGTCGTAGCCGGCGCCGCCGGTGATCTGCACGAGCCCATCGGGGAGTTGCTGCACCGAAATCCGCCACGACCCGGACCAGCCGAGCGCACAGCCGTACACCTCGCCGCTCTCCTCTGTCGCCGCACCGTCGGCATCGAGTGCGACCCACGGCAGGGACTGGTGCCCGGTGTGACCGCGCCTGCTGGAGATGACGCTCTCGCCGTACGTCAGCTCCGCCCGTGCGAGCTGCGACTCCGCCGCCCAGCGTCCGTGCAGTCGGCTCAGCCGCCAGCCGTCGCGGGCGGGCAGCGCCCAGGCTGCCGCGTCGGCGCGCAGCAGTTCCAGCGGCGGACCGTCCGGCCCGGCGTGGGCGACGGTGGCCCAGCGCTCGATCACATCCGAGTCGTCCCGCATCCGGTAGTGCAGGGTGAGGGCGAGCCGGTGCACGGAGTCCGTGAATCCGATACGGAGTTCGTCCCCGTCCACCGTGGCGTCGACAAAGACCCACTCGGTGCCGCGGACCTCGGGGGTGCGTACCGAGAGGGCCGGGCGGACGAACCGGGGGCCGCCCTCCACGGGGTACTCCTCGCGGCCGTCGAGCTGGGACTCGAAGCCCCTGAAGGGTGGCTCCGGCACTGCGGCCAGGGCCTCGACCGCGGCAAGGGGGATCCGCGGCCCCCAGTGCAGATGGACCAGCTCGTCCCGCTCGGTGAGTCGCAATGCGTAGCTGCTGCTCGCCCCGGTGAGCAGCCAGGTCCGGCCCTTGCCGCCAGTCTCGATCATCGCATCCCCACATTCCAACAGTTCCGCACATCATCGACCATCACCGGTGGGTGGGCAACGGCCTTGCAAGGAATTCGGAATTCACCGGGCGGATTCGCCGCAGAGGGACCGGGGTTGGTGGAAATATCGACAAGCAAAGGCCGAGATGATTGCCTGAGGAATCAATGTCGTATCGTCGCGGGAGTGGCCTTGTCGGCGACTCGCGCCGGCACCAGACACTCCAGGAGTCACTGTGACGCAGCAGTTGCCGCAGATCCCGTCGACGGAACCCGAGCTGGCGGGTGTCCGCAACTTCCGCGATGTGGGCGGACTGCCCACCGTGGACGGCCGGCGGGTACGGTACGGACGGCTCTTCCGCAGTGGTCACCTCGCGCACGCCACCGCCGAGGACGCCGCCTTTCTGGGCGGTCTGGGTCTGCACACGGTCTTCGACTTCCGCAATGCGGCCGACCACCGGCTCGACGGCCTGGATGTGGAGCTGCCGGGCGTACGGAATGTGAGTATCCCGCTCTCCGACCCCGCCGACGGCGCCGAGTTCTGGCGGATGGTCCGGGACGGCGATCTCGACCAGCTGCGCTCGATCCTGGCCGACGACAGGGGAACGAACCGGATGATCGCCTCGTACCGCGAGATCATCCGGGACCGTACCGCCGAACACAGCCGGGTTCTGCACGCCCTGGCCGAGGACAGCGTTCCCGCGTTGATGCACTGCGCGGCGGGCAAGGACCGGGCCGGCCTGTCGATCGCGGTGTCACTGCTCGCGGTCGGTGTCGAGCGCGACGCCATCGAGGCCGACTACCTGAAGTCGAACGATGCCCATCGCCGCTACAAGGTGCAGCGCAGCGACACCTCGGCGGACGGCATGTCGGCAGAGGTGATGGAGCTGCTCAATCCGCTCTTCGGCGCCCACGCCGACTACCTCGCCGCGGCCTTCGCCACCATCGAGGAGACCTGGGGCAGCACGGACCGCTACTTCTCCGAAGGTCTGAAGCTCGCGCCCGAGACCCGTGAGCAGCTGCGCGACCGGCTCCTCGACGAGGCGTAGCCGCACCCGCCCGTCGGCAATGGTCAGCCCTTGCCGGCCACCGCGAAGAGCAGGTAGAGGAAGGCCGCGAAGATGTGTCCGGCGATGAGGTAGGCGAACAGCCGGATCACCACGCCGCGCGGAAACTTCCGCTCCTGGGCTTCGTAGTTCTTCCTGGACCCCAGCGGGTCGAAGTTCTCTGAATCGGACATGACAGTCCTCTCTGGTATCCGGACGGACCGGTCTCAGCGACGGTGGATGCCGCTGCCGAGGCACAGCTCGGCGGCGGGGCTCTGCAGCAGGGTGTGGACGAAGAGCAGCTCGGCACCGTCGCGGTCGACGGCCGCGATCCGGTGCGGGGTGAGCGAGTCGAAGTGCGCGCTGTCACCGGGGGCGAGATCGTGCACGGTGTCCCCGAGTGTGACCCGGAGGTGTCCGGCGAGCACGTACAGCCACTCCTCGCCGGGATGGACGCGCACGAGATCACCCTGTGCGCCGTACGGAACTCGGACGCGGAGCGCCTGCATCGCCCGGCCGGAGCCGCCGGCCTGCTGATACATCCAGCCGTCGGCCTCGGCCCCATCGAACTCCCCACCGCGGATGATCGCCTCCCGTTCCGGGGGCGTCTCGCCGAGCAGCTCGGAGACCGTCGTACCGTAGATCCTGGCAAGACCGAGGAGCATCGGCAGCGAAGGCTGCCGACGGCCTGTTTCGAGCCGGGAGAGATGGGCGGGTGAGAGCCCCGCCCGCTGAGCGGCGGTCTCCAGGGTGAGACCACGACTGCGGCGCAGATCGCGCAGGCGTGGCGCGACTCCGGGCAGCTCGTCGGCCACCCCTCCGTCTGGAGTGTTCATGTACCCATTGGGCCAGGAGCTTTCCTCAGAGGCAAATTTCTTGCCTCCGAGGCAAACGAGGGGCCCTGCCGGGCGCGCGGGGTCAGCGGTTGGCGACGGCCTGTTTCACCAGGGTCCTGCCGAAGTCCCACATCAGCCCGCCGCCGCTGTGCGCGTCGTCCATCACCGCGGTGAACGCCGTGACGAACCGGTCGACGTCCGGCTCCCCGATCACCAGCGGCGGAATCAGCTTGATCACTTCCAGATGATCGCCCGAGACCTGGGTGAGGATGCGGTGCTTCTGCAGCAGGGGCACCACCACCATCTGCGCGAAGAGGCCCTTGCGGGCCGCCTGCAGCATGGTCCAGCGGCTGCGCAGCTTCAGTGACGACGGTCGGCCGAATTCGATGCCGATCATCAGCCCTCGCCCGCGCACCTCGTGCAGCAGCTCATAGCGGTCGACCAGTGCGGCCAGCCGCCCGCGCAGCAGATCACCGGTGCGGCGCGCACCCGCGACGGTCTCCTCGTCCTCCATCACCGCGAGGACCGCGAGCCCGGCCGCCATCGCCTGGGCGTTGGAGCCGAAGCTCGCGGAGTGGACCAGGACCCGGTCCATCGACGAGTAGACGCGTCTGAAGATCCAGTCCTTGCCGAGGGTCGCCCCGACCGGCACATAGCCACCGGAGAGTGCCTTGGCGACACAGACCAGATCGGGTTCGACACCCTCCTCGTGCTGGTACGCGTAGAAATCGCCCGTCCTGCCGAGGCCGGTCTGCACCTCGTCGGCGATGAGCAGTGCCTTGTACTTGTGCAGCAGTTCCTGCGCGTCCCGCAGGAAGCCGGGCGGCGCGGCGTGGACGCCCTTGCCCTGGATCGGCTCGACGACCAGTGCCGCCACATCACCGCGCTTCAGTTCACGGCGCAGTGCGTCGAGATCCCCGAGCTCGATGGCGGTGTCCGGCAGCAACGGTGCGAAGCCGTCCCGGAAGCCGCTCTCCCCGTTGACCGAGAGAGAGCCGGTCGTCAGCCCGTGGAATGCGTGGGTGCAGTAGAGAATCCTGGGCCTGCCGGTGGCGTACCGGGCGAACTTCAGGGCGGTCTCGACGGCCTCCGTACCGCTGTTGCCGAAGAAGACCCGGTCCAGGTGCGGGCTGTGCGTGAGCAGCTTCTCGGCCAGCAGCCCGGGCAACGGTTGGCAGTCGAAGCGGGTGAGATCGGCGAGCGAGGCGTCCAGGACGTCGTGCAGGGCCTTGCGTACGACGGGGTGGTGCCGGCCGAGGCCCATCACGCCGAACCCGGCGAGCATGTCGAGGTAGTCGTTGCCGTCCGCATCCCAGAAGTGCGCGCCCTCGGCCCGTTCGTAGACCTTGTCGAAGCCGATGGTGTGCAGCATGCGGGGCAGCTGGGGGTTGAGGTATTTCGTGTGCAGCTCGTAGCGCTCGCCGCCGCGCTCCGCGAGGAGCTGTGCCAGGTCGAAGCCCTTGGGCCCGTCGTCCTTCATGCCCCGCTCTCCTCGGTCCTTGTCGCTGCTTCCTTGGCGGCCAGCGCGGCGCTGATGCGCCCCGCGACCTCGACCGGGGTGAGCCCGATGTCGGCCAGCACCTCGGCGCGCTTGCCGTGGGCGAGAAACTGATCGGGGATGCCGAACGTCCGCAGCGGAACGTCGACCCCGGCATCCCGCAGCGCCTGCCCGACCGCCGAACCGACACCCCCTGCCCGGCTGTTGTCCTCGACGACGGCGACCAGCCGGTGCCGTTCGGCGAGCGGGGCCAGCTGTTCGTCGACCGGTTTGACCCAGCGCGGGTCGACGACGGTGCAGCGGATGCCGCCGCCCGCCAGCAGGTCTGCGGCCTTCAGACAGACCGGGGCGAGCACACCGACGGCCACGAGCAGCACGTCGGGGTCGTCCGCCCGGTGCAGTACGTCCATTCCGCCGATCCGGTCGATGGCCGGGACCGGCTCCCCCACCGACTCCTTGGGGAACCGGATCACGGTGGGTACGTCGTCGATGTCGACGGCCTCGCGGAGCTCGGCGCGCAGTTCGTCGGCGTCGCGCGGGGCGGCGATCCGCAGCCCGGGGACGACCTGCAGCATGGACATGTCCCACATGCCGTTGTGCGAGGGTCCGTCGGGACCGGTGACTCCGGCGCGGTCGAGGACGAAGGTCACCCCGCACTTGTGCAGCGCGACATCCATCAGCAGTTGATCGAAGGCCCGGTTGAGGAAGGTGGCGTAGACGGCGACGACCGGATGCAGTCCGGCGGTGGCGAGTCCCGCTGCGCAGACCGCCGCGTGCTGCTCGGCGATCCCGACGTCCCAGACCCGGTCGGGAAACGCCTCGGCGAACTTCGTCAGTCCGACGGGGTGCAGCATCGCCGCGGTGATGGCCACGACATCCGGCCGCTCCGCGCCGATCGCGGCGATCTCGTCCCCGAACACCGAGGTCCAGGAGGGCGCTCCGGACGGGACGAGCGGTGCGCAGGTCAGCGGGTCCATCGCGCCCACGGTGTGGAAGCGGTCGGCCTCGTCCCGGAGCGCGGGCGGGTAGCCGCGGCCCTTCTCGGTGAGGCAGTGCACCAGTACCGGGCCGTGGAAGCGTTTTGCCCGGTGCAGTGCCGATTCGACGGCCGCGATGTCATGACCGTCGATCGGCCCGACGTACTTGAGCCCGAGGTCCTCGAACATGCCCTGCGGGGCGAAGGCGTCCTTGAACCCCTTCTTCGCGCCGTGCAGCGACTCGTACAACGGCTGTCCGATGACGGGTGTCTGCTGGAGCACACCCTTGCCCCAGGAGAGGAAGCGTTCGTATCCGTCCGTGGTACGGAGGGTGGCGAGGTGGTTGGCGAGACCGCCGATCGTGGGGCCGTAGGAGCGCTCGTTGTCGTTGACCACGATGATCAGCGGCCGGTCCCTCGCGGCCGCGATGTTGTTGAGCGCCTCCCAGGCCATCCCGCCGGTGAGGGCCCCGTCTCCGATGACGGCCACGACATGGTCGCTCCGCCCCAGAACCTGATGGGCCTTGGCGATGCCGTCGGCCCAGCCGAGGACGGTCGAGGCATGCGAGTTCTCGATGACGTCGTGCTCGGACTCCTCGCGGGAGGGATAGCCGGAAAGGCCCCCCTTGACCCGCAGCTTGGAGAAGTCCTGCCGCCCGGTGAGCAGTTTGTGCACATAGCTCTGGTGCCCGGTGTCCCACAGGATGCGGTCCACTGGCGAGTCGAAGGCCCTGTGCAGGGCGATGGAAAGCTCCACCACCCCCAGGTTGGGCCCCAGATGACCGCCGGTCCTCGCCACCGCCCGGACGAGGAACTGTCTGATGTCCTCGGCGAGTTCGTCGAGTTGTGCTTCGCTCAGCGCCTTGAGATCGTGCGGCCCCCGGATGTTCTCCAGAATCGTCACGCTCGGGCCCCCTCTCTGGTTCTGTTTCAGCTCACGGTGACGGCGGGAACCCCCGATGGTGTCCCTGCGTCGTCCATGCCCTCGGCGATCTTCAGGGCTTCTTCGATCAGCGTCTCGACGATCTCCGACTCGGGCACGGTCCTGATGACCTCGCCCCTCACGAAGATCTGCCCCTTGCCGTTCCCGGAAGCGACACCCAGGTCCGCCTCACGGGCCTCACCCGGACCGTTGACGACGCAGCCCATCACGGCCACCCGCAACGGCACCTCCATGCCCTCAAGACCCGCACTGACCTGATCCGCCAGCTTGTACACATCCACCTGCGCCCGACCGCACGACGGACACGACACGATCTCCAGCCGCCGCTGCTTCAGATTCAGCGACTCCAGGATCTGCAGCCCGACCTTGACCTCCTCGGCCGGCGGCGCCGACAGCGACACCCGGATCGTGTCCCCGATCCCCTCGCTCAACAGCGCACCGAACGCCACCGCCGACTTGATCGTCCCCTGGAACGCCGGCCCCGCCTCCGTCACACCCAGATGCAGCGGATAGTCGCACTGCGCCGCCAGCTGACGGTACGCATTGACCATCACCACCGGATCGTTGTGCTTCACCGAGATCTTGATGTCCCGGAAACCGTGCTCCTCGAAGAGCGACGCCTCCCACAACGCCGACTCCACCAACGCCTCCGGAGTCGCCTTCCCGTACTTCTTCAGCAGCCGCGCATCCAGCGAACCGGCATTCACACCGATCCGGATCGGCGTACCCGCATCCTTCGCGGCCCGCGCGATCTCCTTCACCTTGTCGTCGAACTGCTTGATGTTCCCCGGATTCACCCGCACCGCCGCACAGCCCGCATCAATCGCCGCGAACACATACTTCGGCTGGAAATGAATGTCCGCGATCACCGGGATCTGCGACTTCCTCGCGATCGTCGCCAACGCGTCCGCATCGTCCTGCGTCGGACACGCCACCCGCACGATCTGACAGCCCGACGCCGTCAGCTCCGCGATCTGCTGCAACGTCGCACCGATGTCCGACGTACGCGTCGTGGTCATCGACTGCACCGACACCGGCGCATCCCCGCCCACCGCAACCGACCCGACCTGGATGCGCCGCGAGTGGCGGCGCATCGCGAGCGGCCGGGCCGGCAGCTCGGGGAGACCCAGTGCGACCGGTTCTCCAGCGGTCATGACGTCACCCGTTCCCGGAGACGGTCTCGCGCATGGCGCGCAGGGATTCCTTCAGCGATCCCATGGTGGCGAGGACGGCGGTGGGCTCGTAACCGCAGTGCGCCATACAGTTGGCGCAGCGCGGGTCCTTGCCCCGGCCGTACTTGTCCCAGTCGGTCTCCTCGATGAGTTCGCGGTACGTCGGGACGTACCCGTCACTCATCAGGTAGCAGGGCCGCTGCCAGCCGAAGAGCGAGTAGTTCGGGATCGCCCACGCGGTGCACGGGAAGTCCGCCTTGCCCTCCAGGAAGTCCAGGAAGAGCGGCGAGTGGTTCAGTCGCCAGCGGGACCGGTTGCCGCCCGCGAACGACTTCTTGAACAGTTCTCGGGTCTGCTCGACGCCGAGGAAGTGCTCCTGGTCGGGTGCCTTCTCGTACGCGTAGGCGGGCGAGATCATCATCTCGTCGACCTTCAGATCGTCATTGAGGTAGTTCAGGACCTCGATGATGGTCTGCGGGGTGTCGGTGTTGAAGAAGGTGGAGTTCGTGGTGACCCGGAAGCCGCGGCGCTTGGCCTCCTTGATCGCCGCCACCGCCTCGTCGAACACCCCTTCCTTGGCGACCGATTCATCGTGCCGTTCGCGCAGCCCGTCGATGTGCACGGCGAAGGCGAAGAACGGCGACGGAGTGAATTTCTCGATCTTCTTACGCAACAGCATCGCATTGGTGCACAGGAAGACGTACTTCTTCTTTTCCACCAGCTGCCGCACGATTTCGTCGATCTGCGGGTGCATCAGGGGTTCGCCGCCCGCGATGGAAACCATCGGGGCGCCCGATTCCAGTACCGCGCCAACGGCCTGGGCCACCGGCATGCGCTGCTTCAGAACTCCGGCCGGATGCTGGATCTTCCCGCAGCCCTCGCACGCCAGATTGCAGGCGAACAAAGGCTCCAGCTCGACAATGAGCGGGAACTTGTCCCGCTTGCGGAGCTTCTGTTCAATGAGGTACGTCGCAACCTTGATGGTCTGGCGGAGCGGCATGGCCATCTAGCTCACCTCCTGGGGAGCAGCAGAGATCGGTGCCATTCGTAGAAAGCCGGTAGGACGGCACGGAGAACACGGAAAGCCGATATTCCACCGCGTATCGTGCCGATGCGGACGAGCTCATGCTCCGGAGCGTCCACGACCACCCGTACGGCGGCAACCGGGCGTGGCCCGGACCGCAGGGCGGCGCGGAGAGTGGCGGCGGACTCCATGTCCACCGCGATCGCTCCGGTGGCCCGCAGCTCGGCCCGTTCATGTCCGCGTACGACATGGGCGGAGCCGGTCAGCGGACCGGTGTGGACGGTGCGGCCGGAGACCGCACTGGCGAGGGCCTCGGCGAGCAGGCCCGTGCCGGTGCAGACCGTCGAGTCCCCGGATTCCCTGGTCTCGGCGGCGACCACCAGGTCCCCGGGGTGCATGCCGGGTGACAGCCCGGCGCAGAATCCGGAGGCGAGCACTGCTGTGCCGGGCGCCCGGTCCTGACCGAGCGCCCGTGACACGGCCGCCTCGGCGGCCTTGGGGCCCATGCCCGTACGGAGTACGGTCACCGGGCCCGGAGCGTCACCGGCCCTGCCTCTGCCGCTGCGCAGGGCGAACTGCTCGATCCCGAGCGCACAGGCGATCAGCAGCGGCGCTGCAGGGCCGGCCGGCCCCGGACCATCGCCCATCAGGCCCCCTTGCGGGTGACCGTGCGGTCGGCGAACGGTTCGCCGTGCACGTACCGTCCGAGTGCGGTGAGCGGGAAAACCTGCCGGTAGAGGTGGTAGTTGATGGAGAAGTCCCAGGGGAAGCCGGTTCCGGTGAAGTACGGCTCGTCCCAGGATCCGTCGGCCTGCTGCGTCTCGCTGAGCCAGGACACTCCCCGCTGCACGGCCTTGCTGTCACGCCGTCCAGCGGCAAGCAGTGCGAGCAGTGCCCACGCGGTCTGCGAGGCGGTCGAGGCGCCGTGCCCGATCCACTTGTCCTCCTGGTACGAGCGCAGGTCCTCGCCCCAGCCGCCGTCGTCGTTCTGTACGGACTCCAGCCAGCCGACCGCGCGGCGGATCGCCGGATGAGTGACGGGCAGTCCGGCGGCCACCAGTGCGGGCACCACCGACCCTGTGCCGTATACGTAGTTGACGCCCCAGCGGCCGAACCAGCCGCCGCTCGCATCCTGTTCGGCGAGCAGCCACTCGATACCGCGCCGGGTGGCGGGGTGCCCGGACCGCCCCTCGACGGCGAGCATCTCGACCACGTGCCCGGTGACATCGGCGGACGGCGGGTCGATGACCTCACCGAAGTCGCAGAAGGGCAGCCGGTTGGGGAACGCGCTGGTGTTGTCCGCGTCGAACGCGCCCCAGGCCCCGTTGCGGGACTGCATGCCGAGGTTCCAGCGCACCCCGCGCCTGATGGCGGCCTCGATGCGCGCCTTGTCGGGGTGGCGGACCCGGCGCAGCGCGAGGACCACCTCCGCGGTGTCGTCGATGTCCGGGTAGTTGTCGTTGTGGAACTCGAACGCCCAGCCGCCCGGATTGAGCCGGGGACGGCGCACGGACCAGTCGCCGGGCCGCACGATCTCCTCGCCGAGCATCCAGTCCGCGGCCTTCACCAGCGCCGGGTGGTCGGGGCTGACCCCGGCGTCGGCGAGGGCGATGGTGGCGAGGCAGGTGTCCCAGACCGGGGACTGGCAGGCCTCGATCATCCGGGCGCCGTCCTCGCGCCAGACGGCGAAGCGGTCGAGCGAGGCGAGTCCGGCCCGCATCACCGGGTGGTCCAGGTCGTAGCCGAGCAGGTGCAGGGCGATGACGGAGTACACGGCGGGCGGCTGGATGCCTCCCCAGCAGCCGTCGTTCTCCTGGCGTTCGATGATCCAGCGGGCCGCGGCGTTCATGGCGGTCCGGCGCAGCTTGCGAGGTGCGATCCGGTGGTACGCGTGCAGCGCCTTGTCCAGGCGCTGGAAGACCCCGTCCCAGCTCGCCGCCGGAGCGGCGGGCCTGGGCGGGTTCGGGTGGCGTGGGTCGGTGTGCAGCTCATCGAGGGCGAAGGGGGCCGGGCGTACCGGCCGCTTGGCCGAGACGACGGTGAGCGGCACGATGGTCTGGCGGGCCCAGCAGCCGAAGTCATAGATGTTGAGCGGCACCCATTTGGGAAAGAACATCAGCTCGGGCGGGAGTTCCGGCAGGTCGTCCCATTTCCACCAGCCGAAGAGGGCGAGCCAGATCCGGGTGAAGACGCGGCTCGCCGCGATTCCGCCCTGTCCCCTGATCCATCCCGAAGCGCGGGCCATATGCGGTTCGTCCGGCCGGTCTCCGGCCAGCCGCAGAGCCACGTACGCCTCGATGGTGGTGGAGAGTTCGCCGGGGCCGCCGTGGAAGGTGGCCCAGGTGCCGTCGCCGCGCTGTTCGCCGCGGATGAAACGGCCGGCCGCCGATACGGTGGCCTGGTCCTGAATGCCGAGGAATTGACGGAGCAGCAGGTCCTCGGCGTCCATGGTGACGTTGGTGGCGAGGTCGCCCTTCCACCAGCCCTGCTCGTCCTGCCTGCCGAGGAGATGCTCCACCGAGCGTTCCGCGGCCCGCCGCGCGGCGGCGAGTAGGTCGTCCGCGGCGATGGTTGTATCGGTCGGATTACTGGCCGAGGCTGCGCGGGGGCTCACAGCCCCGGTGCTTCCGTCGGTCGTCGCTGTCATGGCTTCCCCTTCGTGCAGTTGTTCCTCTGCTGTGCTGGGGTCTCCGTCGGCCGGCGCCCGGGACGGGCACCGGCCGGCGACTGCGAGTCATATGGAGCAGATGGTGATCATCTCTTTCGTACGACGACGAAGTCCGCGAGCGCTGTGAGCTGCGCCCGCACGGTTTGCGGCATGTCGACCCGGTGCAGTGCCTCGATGGCGACGGCATGCTGCCGACGGGCCTCCTGGGCGGTCCATTCGCGGCCGCCCGCCTCCTCGATGAGCGCCGCACGGGCGGCGAACTCCTCTTCGGAGAAGCTGTCGAAATCACTGCTCTTGGCGTCGGCGGCGAGCAGTTCGCCGAGGCGCTCCGAGGCCGGTCCGCCCGCTGCGAGCGCGGCGACGACCGGCAGGGACTTCTTGCGCTGGCGCAGATCGCTCCAGGTCTGCTTGCCGGTGGACTCGGGGTCGCCCCAGATGCCGAGCAGATCGTCGACGGCCTGGAAGGCGAGGCCGAGGTGGTAGCCGTATGCCTCCAGCGTGTCGGCGGTCCGGTCGTCGGCGCCGCCGAGCACCGCACCGATGGAGCAGGCGCAGGCGAGCAGGGCGCCGGTCTTGTTGCCCTCCATCTCCAGGCACTCCTCGACGGTGACCCGCTCGCGGTGCTCGTAGGAGATGTCCTGGGCCTGCCCGTCGATGAGCTTGCGGGTGGCGACGGTCAGCCGACGGGCCGCGCGGCCCGCCTCGACGGTGCCGAGCTCCAGCAGGATCTCGTTGGCGAGCGCGAAGAGCGCGTCGCCGACCAGGATCGCCTGGGCGGGGCCGTGCACCTTCCAGACGGTGTCGCGGTGACGGCGCTGTTCGTCACCGTCCATCAGGTCGTCGTGCAGCAGCGAGAAGTTGTGCACGAGTTCGACGGCCACGGCGCCGGGGATGCCGGCCTCGGCCGCAGCTCCGGCCGCCTCCGCGGACAGCAGGGCGAGCGCCGGGCGCACGGCCTTGCCGCCGTCGCCGTCGGAGGGCCGTCCCTGGACATCGATCCAGCCGAAATGGTAGGCGGCGACGGTGTCCATGGGTGGTGCGAGCCGGTCAACGGCGGCCCGGAGCACCGGCACGGAAAGGGCCCGTCCGCGCTCCAGAAGCGCGGTGACGTCCGTGGTGTCGGCCACGGTGTCGAAAGCCGGATTCGCCGGGGTCACTGACTCTCCTCTTGTTCCGGTGGTACTGCTCATGCCGCCTCCTGCAGCGGATGTTCATGGGTGCGGCCGAGTGTCCGGAGCGCGGCGTCCGCTGCGCTGAACCCGCTGCGGACGGCACCCTCCAACGTCGCGGGCCAGCCGGTGGCCGTCCAGGCTCCGGCCAGACTGAGGCCGGGAGTACGGGTGCGGGCTCCGGGCCGCAGTCGGCCGACGCCGGGGGCGGGGGCGAAGGTCGCCGCGCGCTCCCGGGTGACGAAGAAATCCCTGATCCCGGCCCCGCGGGCGGCCGGAAGGAGCCGCTCCAGCTCGGGCAGGTAGCGCTTTCGCAGCTCGGCGACGGGGAGGTCGATCTCCTCGTCGGCGGCGGACTGGGACAACGCGAGGTACTGGCCGGGTCCGGTGAGACCCGAGGCGTCCGTACGGTCGAAGACCCACTGGACCGGGGAGCCGAGCGCGGCGAAGAACGGGCGGCGCAGCACCTTGCGGTCGTAGACCACGTGCACATTGAGGATCGGCGATGTGCCGATGTCGAGCAGCCGCTCCGGCTCGTCGAGTGCGCCGTCGGGCAGCAGGTCGTGGGTCTCGCGCTGCGGGACGGCGAGGACGACGGTGTCCGCCTCGATCCGTTCGCTGCCGGTGTCGACGGTCCAGCAGCCGTCCTCCGTACGGGTGATGGAGGATGCCTTCGTACGCAGCTCGGTGCGTACCCCGGCGGTGTCGAGGGCCTTGCGGGCCAGTGTGTCGTGCACCTCGCCGAGCGGCACGCTCGCCCATCCGATGTCTGCGGCGCCGGGTTCGGAGAGGAGTCCGGTCTTGAAGACCTTCGCGGCAAGGGCCAGCGAGGAGTTCGGGGCGGTGGCGTTGAGTGTGGCGACGCCCACCAGGTCCCAGAGGGCCTCGATGGTGCGCGGCGACTGCCCGTGACGGGCGAGCCAGCTGCCGAAGTCGACGGCGTCGAGCGCGGGGTCGTCCGGGTCCAGCCGGCCCAGCGCCAGTGCGGCGCGTCCGACGCTCGCCCGCTCGGTGAGCGAGAGATGCGGATAGCCGGCGAGTCCGGCGGCGAGGTGGAACGGCACCGGCAGTGCGTTGCGGCGAAGCCGTCCCAGCCGGGGGCCGGAGGGGCGCCCGACATCGAGAACAGGCACGTCCAAACGGTTTTGCAGGGGTGCCAGCCGTGTCCCGTCGACGCGGTCGAGGAACCAGCGGTAGGCGGTGCAGCAGCGCAGATAGACATGCTGTCCGTTGTCGACCGTCAGTTCGCCGCGCCGGAAGGAGAAGGCAAGTCCGCCGAGCCGGGGCCGCCCTTCGAGCAGGGTCACGTCAAGCCCGGCGTCGGCGAGACGCAGGGCCGCGGTGATGCCGGCGAGTCCGCCGCCGATCACGACCGCGCGCGAGGAACGCGGGGCGTCGTCGGTCATGCGTCCTCCTTTCGCCAGGTCACTTCAGTCAGGGACGCGTCAGTACACCAGAGGGTTGACCGCTGATCGACGCGACTCACCGTGATGCACATGTTGCGCGAGATGTCCGTACGGCGCATCAGACACGCCCCCTGGCCGTGCGGCGGGAGATGTATCGCGCATCGAGGCCCGACAGTCCACGCACCGCGACATACGCCTTCTCGTGGCCGGGCAGCGAGACCCTGCCGCGCAGCACCGCCTCGGGGTCGCGCTCGATCCGGTCGAGCAGTCGCCGGTAGATGCCCGCCATGGCCGCGACGCAGGCGCCGCTGCGCCGGTCCAGCATCGGCAACAGCCGGTATCCCTCGGCGAACAGGGCGCGGGCGCGCCGTACCTCGAAGTGGACCAGGCCCGCGAAGTCGGCGCCGGGCGGCGGGGTGGCCCGGTGGAAGCCGGCCGAGCAGCCGAACTTGGCGAGGTCGTCGGCGGGCAGATACGTACGCCCGTTGCCCGCGTCCTCACGTACGTCGCGCAGGATGTTGGTCAGCTGGAGCGCGAGGCCGAGCGTGTCGGCGTACTCCGCGGCCCGGTCGGCGCCGGGAGCGCCCGGTTCCGTACCGAAGACGCCCAGGCTGAGGCGGCCGATGGCGCCCGCGACACAGCGGCAGTAGACCTTGAGATCGTCCCAGGTCTCGTACGTCGCACCGCGCACATCCATCAGCACGCCGTCGATGAGTTCGTCGAGGCCGCCGAGCGGGAGCGGGAATCTGCGCGCGGCGTCGGCGAGCGCGACGGCCACCGGGTCGGTGTCGTCCTCGTCGATCACGCCGTTGCGGATCCGGTCCAGCAGTGTGCGGGTGCTCTCCAGGCGGGTCCGCTTGGTCTCCGGCTCCAGCTCGCCGTCACCGATGTCGTCGACACGACGGGAGAAGGCGTACAGCGCCGACATGGCCTGTCGCTTCTCGGCCGGCAGCAGTCTGATGCCGTACGCGAAGTTACGCGCCTGCTGTCCGGTGACCGCCTCGCAGTAACTGTATGCGGCCTGTACCGGTGCCGACATATACGTCGTCTGTCCCTCCACGGTCCGGCTCACCCCTCTCTACGCGCTCTTCGCAAGACAACTCCCACTTCGCGCAGCAGGCTGGGCTTGGTGGGCTTGGGCGGTCCGGGCAGTACGTCGAACCCGGCGGCCGCGATCGCGGTGAGGGCGGCACGCCCCCCTCCCACGAATCCGGCGAGAAGCAGCTTGAGCCTGCCGTGGACGCTACCCACCAGGGGGGTGCCTTCATTCAGCAGTTCCCGAGCGCGTTCTGCTTCGTACGCAACCAGTGATCGCACCGATGCGCCCCCCGACGGGGCGGCCAGATCGGTTTCGCGGACATGGAACCGGGCCATGTCGTCCGCGGGCAGATAGATCCGGCCGCGGCCGAGGTCCTCGGTGACGTCCTGGAGGTGCTCGACGATCTGCAGGGCCGTGCAGACGGCGTCGGAGCGGCGGATGCGTTCGGGGCTGGCGGTTCCGGTGATCTGCAGGACAAGGCGGCCCACGGGGTTGGCGGAGAGCTCGCAGTAGGAGACGAGGTCCTCGTACGTCCCGTAGCGGCGGACCTTCTGGTCCTGCCGGTTCGCCTCGATGAGGCCGAGGAAGGGATCGGGAGTGAGCGCGCAGCGCCGCACAGTGGGACGCAGGGCACGCAGCAGGGGGTGGCGCGGGCCGTCGCCCGTGGTGTCGAAGACCCGGTGCAGATCGGCCTCGAAGGCATCGAGCATGGCGAGCCGGTCCTCGGTCCGCGCCGGGTCGAGCCCGAGATGGCGGGCGTCCGCACCGCCGGGGGCAAGATCGCCGTCACCGATGTCGTCGACGAGACGGGCGTAGCCGTAGACGGCCATCAGGTCGTCGCGCCAGGCGCGCGGCAGAAAGAAGGGGGCTACGGGGAAATTCTCGTCCGCGGCCTTGTCGAGGGTGCTGGGCACGGCGGCATCGGGGTGCACCTGCTGGGTACGGGTCACCACCGACCGCCCGGCGTTGGGACGGCGTGAGCACCTCGGAGCTGGAGATTTTCCGTCATAGCCGTCACATCTCCCGTTCTACACTGCTGACCCAAAACATCCCATTCCGGACACGCCGCCCGCTCTACCGAGTGCGGAGCACGCCGCCAGGCCGTATGGCCAGGCACTATCGCCCCACTTGCAACGAATCAGCACCGCTACAGCTTACGTTGTACAACGCTCATCGATACGTCGGGGTGTTACGCCCGGAAGAACAACGAGCCCTGCCCCGCCAACCTTCCCCGTGCGCAAGGAAATTGACGTCATCCGACGGGAGGAGATCTTGTGCAGGGCGTACCGCCGGGGGTGGTGGGCGCCGCTGGGAGTCCGCGCTCCGGACACCGAGGCGGCCTCCGCCGGAACTCTCCGATGGAGGCCGCCTCGGTGCCACGGGACCCGGGAGCAGCTATTTCCCCGTCTCGCGCTCGTACGCCTTGAGGACCTCGTCCGTCGGTCCGTCCATCAGCAGCTCGCCCTTCTCCAGCCACAGCACCCGGTCGCAGGTGTCCCTGATGGACTTGTTGCTGTGGCTGACCAGGAAGACGGTGCCCGCTTCCTTGCGGAGCTCCCTGATGCGCTTCTCGGAGCGGATCTGGAACTTGCGGTCACCGGTCGCCAGCGCCTCGTCGATCATGAGGACGTCGTGGTTCTTCGCGGCGGCGATGGAGAAACGCAACCGGGCGGCCATACCGGAGGAGTACGTCCGCATCGGAAGGGTGATGAAGTCGCCCTTCTCATTGATGCCGGAGAAGTCGACGATGCCCTGGTAGCGCTCGCGGATCTCCTCGCGCGACATACCCATCGCGAGACCGCCGAGCACCACGTTGCGCTCGCCGGTCAGATCGCTCATCAGCGCCGCGTTCACGCCGAGCAGCGACGGCTGGCCGTCCGTGTACACCTTGCCGTGCTCGGTCGGCAGCAGACCGGCGATGGCCCGCAGCAGGGTCGACTTGCCGGAGCCGTTGGTCCCGATGAGGCCGATGGCCTCGCCGCGATAGGCGGTGAAGGAGACTCCGCGGACGGCGTGCACCTTGCGCACACCGCGCGACTCGCCCTTGCCGCGGCGCAATATCCGGCTCAGCGCCGCAGTGGCGCTGCCCTTGCCTCCGCCGGCGCCATTGACCCGGTACACGATGTGCACATCGTCGGCGATGACGGTGGGGACGCGCCCCGAAGTGTTGTCGTCAGCCACGGCCGTACCGTTCCTCTGCCTTCCAGAAGTACACAAAGCCCACAACGCCGACGAGGACCGCCCAGGCGAGCGCCACGACCCAGACGTGCGACGGCAGGTTCTCCGAGCCGTAGCCGTCGATCAGCGCGAAGCGGATCAGGTCCATGTAGATGGCCGCCGGGTTGTACTGGAGCACGTTGGCGATCCAGTCCGGCTTGTCCTTGAGCATCACCGGGATGGAGAACATGACGCCCGACGCGTACATCCAGGTCCGCATGACGAACGGCATCAGCTGGGCGAGGTCGGGGGTCTTGCTGCCGAGCCTGGCCATGATCATCGCCAGGCCGGTGTTGAAGAAGAACTGCATCACCAGCGCCGGGATGATCAGCAGCCAGGAGGGACTCGGATAACTGCCGAAGGCGACGGCCACGACCGCGAGCACGATCATCGAGAACAGCAGCTGCTGGAGCTGCTGGAGCGAGAACGAGATGGGCAGCGAGGCGCGCGGGAAGTGCAGCGCCCGGACCAGTCCGAGGTTGCCGGAGATGGCCCGCACACCCGCCATCACCGAGCTCTGGGTGAAGGTGAAGACAAAGACACCGGTCACCAGGAACGGGATGAAGACCTCCTGGGTCATTCCCTTCCTGGTACCCAGAATCAGCCCGAAGATCATGTAATAGACCAGGGCGTTGAGCAGCGGTGTGGCCACCTGCCACAGCTGGCCGAGCTTCGCCTGGCTGTACTGGGCGGTCAGCTTCGCCCTGGAGAACGCCATGATGAAGTGGCGGCGGCCCCAGAGCTGCCGGACGTACTCGAAGAGCCCCGGCCGGGCGCCGCTCACCGTCAGGCCGTACTTGGTGGCCATCTCGGCCGCGCTCAGGCCGTCGTCGGCGGATGGTGGGGTGCTCAATGCGACCGCACCATCATGGGTTGTGTCACTCACCAGATGAAACTCTCGTATTCAGGATGCGCAGCCAGTCGCGGGCGCGGCTCGGAGCGGACAGGTCCCGTGGAGAAAACGTACGACTCATGCTCTCAGAGGAGAGCCTCTCAGATCACGGGAGGGCGGCCGAGTCTGGTCAGCCGCCATACCGTGCGCCACCTCATCGGACGGCGGGTTCCGCACGGCGTGGACCAGCCTTCCCGGAAGCCGCCGAACCATGCCTTGAGGGCCGGGCCGGAGGGCTTGCGCAGCAGGGTCAGCAGCAACCACACGCCGAGGTAGACGGGGACCAGCGGCGCGGGCAGGTTGCGCCGGGCCAGCCAGACCCGGTTGCGGGCCACCATGCGGTGGTACACCGCGTGCCGCGACGGGGCGGTCGTCGGGTGGTTGAGAACCATGTCCGCGCGGTAGTCGATCATCCAGCCGGCGTCCAGTGCCCGCCAGGCGAGATCGGTCTCCTCGTGCGCGTAGAAGAACTGGCCGGGCAGCGGCCCGACCTCGGCGATGACCTTGCTGCGTACGGCGTTGGCGCCACCGAGGAAGGTCGTCACGCGCGAGGAGCGCATCGGATCGGCGGCACGCAGCCGCGGCACGTGGCGGCGCTGCGTGACGCCGGTGTCGGGGTCGGCGATACGGAAGCTGATGATGCCCAGTTCGGGATCGGCCTCGAACGCCTGCCGGCACAGCTCTGCGGTGTCGGTGAGCGGCAGCAGTCCGTCGTCGTCGAGGAAGAGCAGAGCGTCCACATCGGCGCCGGACGGGCCGAATGCCTCGATCCCGACGTTGCGACCGCCCGGGATGCCGAGGTTCTCGGGCAGCTCGACGGTGCGTACACCCGCGGGGACGTCCGGTACGGGGGCGCCGTTGCCGACGACCACCACTTCGATCCGGTCGCCGTCCTGCTCGGCGACCGAATCGAGGAGTGCGCGCAGCTCTTCGGGGCGGTTGCCCATCGTGATGATGACCGCGCCGAGCTTCATGGGGGTGCTCACTTCAGCCTGCTCGATGCCAGGATCGACACGAGGTGCAGCAAGGTCTGCAGCAGGGCGATGCCGGCCAGTACCGCGACCATGAGACGGCTGAAGAACAGATCGTCCCTGACCGCGTCGAGGACGGCCGCCACCAGGATCACCAGTGACGCCTCGACGCCGAGGATCAGCCGGTGGAACTTGAGCGCACCGGCGGCCCGGCGGGCGAGCGCCATGCCGGACGAGCGCGGCTCGGAGGCGGCCTCCTTGACCGGCGGCAGACCGCCCTGGTGGCGTGCGACGCCGACGAGGTCGGTCTCGGCCTTGATCAGGATGGCGCCGAGGGCCGCAAGAGTGCCCAGGAAGGCCCACAGCCAGTCGATCCGTCCGGAGCCCCACAGGTCGGCGGCGCGCAGGCCGAAGCCGACCAGTACGGCCGCGTCGCAGAGATACGCGCCGACCCGGTCCAGGTAGACCCCGCCCAGTGAGAACTGCTTCTTCCAGCGGGCCACCTCGCCGTCGACGCAATCGAGCAGCAGGTAGAGCTGAACCATGAGGACGCCGAGCAGCGCGCCGGGAATGCCGGGAACGAGCAGCGCCGGCGCGGCGAGCACGCCCGCGACGGTCATCACGTAGGTCAGCTGGTTGGGCGTGACCTTGGTATTCACCAAGTGCCGGTCCACGCGCAGGGAGATCTCGCGCATGTAGAGCCGACCCGCCCAGTGTTCGCCGCTGCGCCGGTCCTTCACGCCCGGAGGGTGCACGACCGGACGGAGTTCAGCTATGGATGGCTTTTGCATAGTCGGCGTACGCGTCCCTGATCTGGTCGGTGGACAGGTTGAGGTGTTCCAGGATCGTGAAGCGTCCCGGGCGGGTCTGCGGGGCGTAGTCGACGGCCTGGACGAACTCGTCGGCGGTGAAACCGATGTCTTCGGGCAGGACGGGCAGTCCGTGGCGGCGCAGGGTGACCGCCATGAGCAGCGATTCCTCGCGCGCACCGCGCAGATGCATGGCAAAGCAGGCACCGAGGCCGACCTGCTCGCCGTGGCTCGCCGCACGCTTGGGGTACAGCAGATCGAAGGCGTGGTTGATCTCGTGGCAGGCGCCCGAGGCCGGCCGGGAGTCCCCGGCCACCGACATCGAGATGCCGGTCAGCACGAGGCCCTCGGCCAGCACCTTGAGGAAGGCGTCGTCGCCGATCCCGCCGGGGTGGCGCAGCACCGCCTCGCCGGCCTGCCGGGCCATGGCCGCGGCGAGTCCGTCGATCTCCTCGCCGTTGACCTCGTGGGCGAGTTCCCAGTCGGCCACGCAGGAGATGTTGGAGACCGCGTCGCCGATGCCGGAGCGTACGAAGCGGGCCGGTGCCTCGCGGACGATGTCGAGGTCGATGACGACGGCGATCGGGGTGGGGACCCCGTAGGAGCCCCGGCCGTTGTCGTTGTCCAGTGTCGCGACCGGCGAGCAGAGACCGTCGTGGGCGAGGTTCGTCGCCACCGCGACCAGGGGCAGGCCGACGCGCGCCGCGGCGTACTTCGCCACGTCGACGATCTTGCCGCCGCCGAGGCCGACCACGGCGTCGTACCGGTTGCCCTTGATGTCGTCGGCGAGCTTGACGGCCGAGTCGAGGGTGCCGTCGGTGACCGGGTACCAGTGGGCGCCGGGCAGCGCGGGGGCCAGCCGCTCGCGCAGGGCGCGCCCCGAACCGTCGCTGATCGCGACGGCGAGCTTGCCGGAGGCGGAGATCCGCTGGTCGGCGAGGAGACCGGCCAGATCGTCCAGGGCCCCGCGGCGGATGTCGACGACGACCGGGGACGGGATGAGCCGGGTCAGTACAGGCACGCGATCTCACGGCCCTTCGCGAGGTCGTCGTGGTTGTCGATCTCGACCCACGCCACTTCGCCGATGGGGGCCACGTCGACGGTGAAGCCGCGGTTCACGAGCTCCTGGTATCCGTCCTCGTAGTAGAGGTCGGGGTCGCGCTCGAACGTAGTCTTCAGGGCGTCGGCGAGCTCCGCGGCGGCCTCGGGCTCGATGAGAGTGACGCCGATGTACTCACCGGTCGCGGTGGCCGGGTCCATCAGCTTGGTGATGCGTCGCACACCCTTGTCGCCCTCGGTGATGACCTTCATCTCCTCGTCGGCGAGGTGCTTCACCGTGTCGAGGGCGAGGATGATCTTCTGGCCGTTGCCCCGGGCGGCGAGCAGGGTCTTCTCGACGGAGACCGGGTGGACGGTGTCGCCGTTGGCCAGGATGACGCCGCGCGTCAGGACGTCACGGGCGCACCACAGGGAGTAGGCGTTGTTCCACTCCTCGGCCTTGTCGTTGTCGATCAGGGTGAGGGTCACGCCGTACTTCGCCTCGAGCTCGGCCTTGCGGTCGTACACGGCTTCCTTGCGGTAGCCGACGACGACGGCGACCTCGGTGAGGCCGACCTCCGCGAAGTTCGCCAGCGTCAGGTCCAGGACCGTCTTCGCAGCGCCGTCCTGTTCAGGGCCCACAGGCACGAGAGCCTTCGGGAGCGTGTCGGTGTAGGGGCGCAGACGCCGTCCTGCACCGGCTGCCAGTACGAGGCCGATCATGCGGGTTCTCCTTCGTCGTGTACGGCTGGTGCTCCGGAGGACACCCAGAAGCGGATGGACTCCACGAGCACCACCAGTGCCACAGCCACCGCGAGAGCGGTGAGTGCCACGGTGAACGCTGAATGCTGAGTGTGTACGGCGGCGAGTACGGCCACCACCAGAGTGCGGCCCTCGTGCCCACCGATCGTGCGTACCAGCCACTGGGGCGGCGCGCCGGTGCCGCCGCGAATGCGGTACACCGTGTCGTAGTGATGGTAGGCGACGGCCGAAACCAGCCCGAAGGCTGCCGGAAGGGCTCCTGGGACATCGCTGCGGGCAGCGAGAGCGAGGATGGTGCAGTACTCCGCCGCCCTGAATATCGGGGGTACGAGCCAGTCGAGCGCGCCCTTGAGGGGGCGGGCCACGGCTGTCCCCGAGCAGATCGCGTAGAACACTGCGGCGAAGATCATCTGCTTGCTGCCGAACGGCTGCTGCAGAGCGGCGGCGATCAGTGCCCCCGCGCCGACGAGCGCGATCACAGGTGCGCTCCAGGCGCCCCTGATCCGGGGGCCCCGTACCGCCACGATCTGCGCAATGGGACCGGAGTCGGCCAGGTCGGCGAGTGCCCGGGCGGCGCGGTCGGTGCGCTCCGCCTTGCGGGTCAGCGAGCGCAGCAGGCGGCCCGCGGTGGTGTAGCAGGCCGCAAAGGCACAGCCGATGAGCAGGGCGTAGAAGACGATGCGGGGAGTGGTCACCGCAGTCAGTACCGCGATCATCGCCCAGCGCTCGCCGATCGGCAGCACTATCATCCGGCGCAGCCAGACCGTCCAGCCGACACTGTCGAGCCTGTCGGAGAGGGCTGCCGTGGGGCTCGAATTGGCCACCGCGTCATGGTTCGCCTCGTTGAACGAGAAATCGATGACATGGCGGCAGGCCTGGAGCACCATCGCGCCGAGGGCCAGTGCCCATACGTCGTCACCGCCGCGGGCGGCGCCGAGCGCGAGGCCCGCGTAGTACGCGTACTCCTTGGCCCGGTCGAAGGTGGCGTCCAGCCAGGCACCCATCGTCGAGTACTGCAGCGAGTAGCGGGCGAGCTGCCCGTCGGTGCAGTCCAGGACGAAGGAGAAGAGCAGCAGCAGTCCGGCGGCGATGTAGCCGCCGCGGGTGCCGGTCGCCGCGCTGCCCGCCGCGATCAGCGCAGTGAGCAGGGATGCAGTGGTGACCTGGTTCGGAGTGAGACCGCGGCGGGCGCACCAGCGGGCGATGTAGCGGGAGTACGGGCTGATGAAGAACGTGGTGAAGAAGCCGTCGTGGGCCTTCACGGCGCTGCGCAGCCGTACCGCCTCGTCGTCGACCGCGGCGACGGCGCTCTGCGCGGTGGTGCGGGCCGACTCGTCGACCGGGACGGCGGCGACCAGCGAGCCGAGCTCGGGGCGCTGCACAGCGGTGCCTTCGGCGTCCATGGTGACGGCGAGGCGGCCCGGCACGGTGCGGTCGGTGACCGTCGTCGTGGTCGCGCCCGGGCCGGTCGGGGCGCCTGCGCCGACGGCCGCGGCGGCGGCGGTGCTCAGAGCGCGGACGAGCGCGGGGCGCGCCTCCGGCTGCGCGGTCAGCGCACCGGGCACGGCGGCGGCGGGGAAACGCGGGTCGGTCAGCCCGAGCCGGAGGGCATGGACATGGCCGACGAAACGGGGGTCGACCAGTGCGACGCGGCGGTCGGCGGGGACGGCCGAGAGCAGCCGTGCGGCCTCGGTCACATCTGCGGCGATCTGTACGTCGAAGCCCAGTGACCGCAGATCGTCCACGAGCGACGATCCGGGTACCGGTGCACCGGTGAGGATGGCGGTCGACAGACGAACTCACTCCTTGGTGCTGACGGGGCCGGCGCGCGACAGTGCGGCCCTGAAGCGGGCCGGCGGCACGTCGGCAGAGGCTATCGGATGAACGGAAGCGGGAGTTCACCGCCCGTTTGTGCTCCGTTCGGGGTGGACCGGCACCATGCGGCGCCGTCCGCGATCATCATCGTCGATCCCCGCCTCGGCTGACAAAACGCGATGGCATACACCTAGGCTGACCCGCATGACATGGCTGATCACAGGCGGAGCGGGATATATCGGTGCACATGTAGTGCGGTCCATGGTGGGTGCCGGTGAGCGGGTGGTCGTCCTCGACGACCTTTCGACCGGTGTCGTCGAGCGGCTCCCGGCAGATGTTCCGCTGATCCGGGGCTCGGCCGCCGACCGTGCGCTGCTCGACCGGGTACTGACTCAGTACGACGTGGCCGGTGTGGTGCATCTCGCAGCGAAGAAGCAGGTCGGCGAGTCCGTCGAGAAGCCGCTGCTGTACTACCGGGAGAACGTGGCCGGGCTGACCGTCCTCCTGGAGGCCGTCGTCGCCGCCGGTGTGCGGCGCTTCCTGTTCTCGTCCTCGGCCGCGGTGTACGGCGTACCGGATGTGGAACTCATCACCGAGGACACTCCTTGTGTTCCGATCAATCCGTACGGCGAGACGAAGCTCGCCGGGGAATGGCTGGTCAGGGCGACCGGGAGGGCACACTCCCTGTCCACCGGCTGTCTGCGCTACTTCAACGTGGCCGGAGCGGCCACGCCGGAACTTTCGGACACCGGTGTCTTCAATGTGATTCCGATGTTCTTCGACCGGCTGACCCGTGGCGAGGCCCCCCGGATCTTCGGTGACGACTATGCGACACCCGACGGCACCTGCATCCGCGACTACATCCATGTCGCGGACCTCGCCGACGCGCATCTCGCCGTCGCCCGGAGGCTGGCCGAGCAGGACGCCGGGGACCTGACCGTGAACATCGGCCGCGGCGAGGGCGTCTCGGTGCGCGAGCTCGCCGATCTGGTGGGCGAGGTCAGTGGCCGGCCGGAGAAGCCGGAGATCGAGGCGCGCCGCGCCGGCGATGCGGCAAAGGCCGTCGCCTCCGCCGTCCGGATGTCCGAGGAGCTCGGCTGGACGGCCCGGCGCGGGGTACGCGAGATGGTCGAGTCGGCCTGGCAGGGCTGGTGCCTGCACCACCCCGAGGCACGCGGCAACTGAGCCGCAGGCAATCACCCCACGGCCCTGACCTGCAACCATTTCCGCAGGTCAGGGCATATGACAACGGTGTTCAGTGCCGTGTTGCCCGATACCCCCCACCCGTAGTTCACTGGCAGTGCTCGGGCAGATCGCGTCCGAGTCCGCGAGACGACCGGGAGGCGTCCCCATGGGGGCAGGGCACGACCACGGGCACACACACGGCGGACCACCGCCCACCGGCACGGCAGCTGCCGCGTACAAGGGACGGCTGCGGATCGCGCTGTGCATCACGCTCACCGTAATGGTCATGGAGATCGTCGGGGGGCTGCTCTCCGACTCGCTCGCCCTGATCGCCGACGCAGCCCATATGGCGACCGACGCCCTGGGTCTGGGCATGGCGCTGCTGGCGATCCACTTCGCCAACCGGCCGGCCGGACTCAACCGGACCTTCGGCTTCGCCCGCGCCGAGATCCTCGCCGCCCTGGCCAACTGTCTGATGCTGCTCGGCGTGGGCGGCTTTCTGCTCCTCGAGGCGATCCAGCGCTTCATCACCCCGGCCGAGACCAGGGGCGGACTGACGATCGTCTTCGCCCTGGTCGGCATGGTCGCCAACATTGTCTCCCTGTCGCTGCTGCTCCGGGGCCAGAAGGACAGCATCAATGTGCGCGGCGCCTATCTGGAGGTACTCGCGGACACGCTCGGCTCGTTCGCCGTGCTGATCTCGGCAGGAATCATCCTGGCCACGGGCTGGCAGGCCGCCGACCCGATCGCCTCGCTGGTGATCGGCCTGATGATCGTCCCCCGCACGGTGAAGCTGCTCAGAGAGACGCTCAATGTGCTGCTGGAGGCGGCGCCCAAGGGCGTCGACATGGCCGAGGTACGGGCCCACATCACCGCCCTGCCCGGAGTGCTGGACGTCCATGACCTGCATGCCTGGACGATCACGTCGGGGATGCCGGTGCTCTCCGCCCATGTGGTGGTGCGCCAGGACATGCTCGATTCGATCGGTCACGAGAAGCTCCTTCATGAACTGCAGGGCTGCCTCGGTGTCCACTTCGACGTGGAGCACTGCACATTCCAGCTGGAGCCGAGCGGCCATGCCGAGCACGAGGCCAAGCTCTGCCACTGAACTGCCGTTCAGCAGAGCCGTGTAGGGTGTTCGGCGGAGCGTGTGGGCCCCCGTGTCCGAGAGAGGAGCTGAGGTTGATGACCGTCGCGAAGGCGCCTGCCCGGCGCAGCACCCGGTCCCTCTTCATCTCCCGGGTTCTCGGCTAGCGCCCGACTCGCACCGGGCCGACTCGCTGGCCGGAGCCCTCGCACACAAGGGTTTCCCACGTTGACCGACAACGATCACGCCGTCCGTTCCGAGGCGTTCTTCTCCCTGCATCACAACCTGCCCCGGCAGAGCCCCGGCTCCGATGCCACCACCCGGCGGCTGCTGAAGCTCACCGGCCCGTTGCCGCGCCGTCCGCGCGTCCTGGATCTGGGCTGCGGGCCCGGCCGCGCCGCACTGCTGCTCGCCGCCGAGGCGGGCGCCGAGGTGACCGCCGTCGATCTCCACGAGCCGTTCCTCGACGAATTGCGCGAGGCGGCCGAAGCTCGTGGGCTCGGCGACTTTATCAATACGGTCCGGGCCGACATGGCCGAGCTCTCCGGTCCCGACTTCCCGGACGGATCGTTCGATCTCGTCTGGGCCGAGGGGTCGGCGTACATCATCGGTTTCGACACCGCTCTGCGTGGCTGGAAGCGGCTGCTCGCCCCGGGCGGCTCCCTCGTCGTCAGCGAGTGCGTCTGGACGACGGACGCGCCGACGGACGAAGCCCGCGCCTTCTGGGAGCAGGAGACCTCGCTGCGCCCCGTGGCGGCCAACACCGCGGCAGCCGTGGCGGCCGGCTACCACGTCCTCGGGGTGCGGGTGCAGCCCGACAGCGACTGGGACGAGTACTACGTCCCGCTCGCCGAGCGTGTCGAGGCCGCCGACACGTCGGCTCCCGGTATGGAGTGGGCGCTCGCGGCGAGCCGCGAGGAGCTGGCCATGCGGCGCGACCACGGTACGGAGTACGGCTACGCCTGCTACGTACTGCGCCCCGCCGACCCACGCTGGACGACCCGGCCGGAGACGGCGGCGGACATCGAGGCCGTGCACGCGGTCAACGCCGCAGCGTTCCCGACGCCGGACGAAGCCGCTCTCGTCGACGCGCTGCGCTCCGATCCGGCGGCCTGGCTGCCCGGCCTCGGGTACGTCGCGCTGGACGGCCCGGACGGCGACATCGCGGCGTACGCGCTGCTGACCCGGTGCCGGGTCGGGGACGCGCCGGTGCTCGCGCTGGCCCCGGTGGCGACGGCCCCGGACCGTCAGCGGCAGGGTGCCGGACAGGCCGTGGTGCGGGCCGCGCTCGACGCGGCACGGCTGCGGGGCGAGCCGCTCGTCCTGGTACTCGGTCATCCCGAGTACTACCCGAAGTTCGGTTTCGTACCGGCGTCCCGGTACGGGATCCGGCCAAGCTTCGACGTCCCGGACGAAACGATGATGGCCCTGGTGCTCGACGACTCCGTGCCGGTGCCGCAGGGCACGATCCGTTACCCGGCGGCTTTCGGCGTCTGATGTGCCGTCCGGCCCCGCCGTGCCCCGTGGTGCGGTGGGGCCGGACATGCCAGGACCCGAAGTGCGGACAAGCGGCTTCTGTACGGCAGACTTGAGCGGACTCGACGGGACCGGCGCACGAGGCCGGGACCATAGCGAAGGATGGGTATGCCGACCACACCAGCCACCGCGGCGAACAGCTCGTCGAACGGCACAGCAGAAGCGATCATGCTCGAACTGGTCGATGAGAACGGCACCACCATCGGTACGGCGGAGAAGCTCGCCGCCCATCAGCCGCCCGGTCAACTGCACCGGGCCTTCTCGGTGTTCCTCTTCGACGAGCAGGGCAGGCTGCTGCTGCAGCGCCGCGCGCTCGGCAAGTACCACTCCCCCGGTGTCTGGTCGAACACCTGCTGCGGCCACCCCTACCCGGGGGAGGCGCCCTTCGCCGCCGCCGCCCGGCGTACGTACGAGGAGCTGGGGGTCTCGCCCTCCCTGCTGGCGGAGGCGGGCACGGTCCGTTACAACCACCCCGATCCGGCCTCCGGCCTGGTGGAGCAGGAGTTCAACCATCTCTTCGTGGGAATGGCGCAGGACCAGTTGCACCCGGACCCGGAGGAAGTCGGCGAGACCGCGTTCGTGACAGCCGATGAGCTGACCGAACAGCATGCCCGGGCGCCGTTCTCGGCCTGGTTCATGACGGTGCTGGATGCCGCACGGCCGGCGATCAGGGAGCTGACCGGACCGTCCGCCGGCTGGTAGCGGGCGCGAGGGCACCGGGTGCCGCAGTGAATGCGGGTGGTCAGAGCTGCGGGCGCAGCGGCAGTGCCGCCCAGATAATTTTTCCGCCGCCTGCGGTGTGTTCCACATCGCAGGCGCCGCCCGCTTCCCGAGTGATCTCCCGGACCAGGAGCAGGCCGCGCCCTCCGGTCTGCGCGTAGTCCGTCTCCAGGGCCGTCGGACGGTAGGGATGGTTGTCCTCGACGGACACTCTGACCCATTCCGCGCCGACGGCCACCTCGACGGCGAGCTCCGGCGAGAGCAGCGCGGCATGCTTCACGGCATTGGTGACCAGCTCGGAGACGATGAGCAGCAGGCCCTCGGCGATGTCGTCGTCCATCGGCACGCCCTGGCGGTTCAGCAGATCGCGTACGGCGTGCCTGGCCTGCGGTACGGAGACGTCCACGGCCGGGGCGGTGAACCGCCAGACTCCCTCGTACGACACGGGCCGGGCGGGGACACTCCCGCAGCTCTCCATAGTCCGGTACCCGCTCTCGACTCGATGGTGACTGCACGTCGAGTACAGAGTGCGGGGCGTAGTTGGTCCGGACCGTGCTACTGAACAAAAGTCGACTTCTATCGGCAGGTTTTGATCGGACAAGCTCGAAACCATCAGCTCCTGGACCGGTTCTGATCCTCTCCGGTGGGGGTGTCCGGCAGCTCTCCGGCCACGTGTTGATCCGAGACCATGGAGACGATGCGGCGGCCGCCGATCCCGATCGCGATCAGGCCGAGCCCGTCGAAGAGAAGCATCGAGGTGAGCGTCGCGACGCCGGTGTAGACGAGGCCGACCAGACCGGCCACGGCGAGAAGGGTGCCGAGCAGCGCCAGCCGGCCGAGACTGCGGCTCAGCTTCTTGCCCTCGACTGCGGGACCGGCCATGGGAAGCTCCTCACGGTGCGTGCCTGTCCGGCGACCCCTTCTTGATCATAGGTTCGGACCGTACGGATAGCATCCGGCGCATGGACCGTGCGGAACCCCGGTTGGAGCACACCGTTGCGGGCGGTGTCGCCACTGTCGTCATCAGCAACCCCGCCAAACGCAATGCGATGACGGCCGCGATGTGGAGCACGCTGCCCGGTCTGCTGGAGCGGCTGGCCGCCGACTCCGCGGTCCGGGTTCTGGTGCTGACGGGCGCCGGGGACACCTTCTGTGCCGGTGCGGACATCTCCTCGCTCCGGGATCCGGCGGGCGGTCCGCAGGCGCTCGCCGTGGCGGCCGAGGAGGCGCTGGCCGCATTCCCCGGGCCGACGCTGGCGGCGGTCCGCGGCTACTGCGTGGGCGGCGGCAGCCAGCTCGCGGCCGCCTGCGATCTGCGGTTCGCCGAGGAGGGTGCGTCGTTCGGCGTGACACCGGCCAAGCTCGGGGTCGTGTACGCCGCGTCGTCGACCCGGCGGCTGGTGGCGCTGATCGGCCCGGCCGCCACGAAGCATCTGCTGTTCTCCGGTGAGCTGATCGACACCGCACGGGCGCTGCGGACCGGTCTGGTGGACGAGGTGCTGCCGGCCGGTGAGCTGGACAAGCGGGTCGACTCGTACGTACGCACCCTGGCAGCGCGCTCGCGGCTGACGCAGGCGGCGGCGAAGGAGTTCGCCACCGGGCGCGAGGACCGCGACGCGTACTGGGCGGAGCAGGCGCGGCGCAGCGGCGACACCGCGGAGGGTGTCGCCGCGTTCCTGGAGCGGCGCGCGCCGCGCTTCACCTGGACGACGGGGTCGTGACGCCCCCGCGGCTACTGCTCAAGGACGAAGCGGCTCTTGGTGCGGAACTCCTCGACCAGTGCCGCCGGGGCCTTCGCCGGTGAGCCCGCGTCGTACGGCGGCTGCGGGTCGTACTCGGTCAGCAGCTGTACGGCCATGGCGTGCTCGTCGTTCGCGATCCGGCCGAGCAGGGTGAGCCCCATGTCGATGCCGGAGGAGACGCCCGCTGCCGTGACGTACTTGCCGTCGAAGACAACGCGTTCGCCGGTCGCGTCCGTGCCGAAGCCCTTCAGGATGTCCAGCGCGAGCCAGTGCGATGTCGCGCGGCGGCCCTTCAGCAGTCCGGCCGCGGCGAGCAGCAGCGAACCGGTACAGACGGAGGTGGTCCAGGTGCTGGTGGCGTCGGCCGTGCGCAGCCAGCCGAGGAGTGTCTCGTTCTCCATCTGGTCGCTCTGGCCGGGGCCGCCGGGGACGACGATCACATCCGGTGCCGGTACGTCGGCGAAGGCCTTGTCGGCGACGAGCGCAAGGTTGCCGTTGTCGTTGCGCACGGGTCCGGTCCGTTCGGCGACGAACACCGTCTCGGCCCCGGGGGTACGGACCAGCATTTCGTAGGGGCCCACGGCGTCGAGCGAAGTGAAGCGGTCGAAGAGGACGATGGCGATCTGCATGGGGTTCCTTTCGTTCAATCAGTCGATGGCGGGCTGGGTGCGGAAGCGTCGGCGGTATTCGGCGGGCGCCGTACCGAGGGCCTTGGTGAACGCGCGACGCATGGCCTCCGGGGTGCCGTAGCCACAGGCGCGTGAGATGCCGGTTATGCCGTCGGTGGTGTCCTCCAGCAGCCGACGGGCGTGTTCGAGGCGTACCCGGTCGACGTAACGGCCCGGTGTGAGGCCCGTCTCGGCCTGGAAGGCGCGGGCGAAGTGGCGGGGCGAGAGGCGGGCGCGGGCGGCGAGCGCCTCGACGGAGAGATCGTCGCCGGGGTGCTCGGTGATCCAGTGCTGCACCTCGCGCAGCGGTTCGCGCCGGGCGGTCTGGGCGGTGAGCTGGGCGCTGAACTGGGCCTGGTTCCCGGGTCTGCGCAGAAAGACCACCAGGTGGCGGGCGATGGTGAGCGCGATGTCCCGGCCGTGGTCCTCCTCGACGAGTGCGAGGGCGAGGTCGATACCGGCAGTGACTCCGGCGGAGGTGGCCAGCCTGCCGTCGCGTACGAAGATCGGGTGCGGGTCGACCTCGACGGCCGGGTAGCTGCGGGCGAGGTGCTCGCAGACCGTCCAGTGCGTGGTCACCCGGTGCCCGTCCAGCAGTCCGGCCGCGGCGAGCAGCAGCGAACCGGTGCAGACGGAGACAAGCCGTTCGGCGTGCGCGGCGTGGCCCCGCAGCCAGTCGACGAGCGCCGGGTCGGGGGTCCGGGTGCCCTGGCCGCCCGGGACGAGGAGGGTGTGCGGCGGTTCGGCGTCGGCGAGGCCGCCGTCCGGGACGAGGGTCAGGCCGCTGCTGGTACGGACCGGGGCGCCGTCGAGGGAGGCGGTGCGCAATTCGTACCCGGCCCCGGGGAAGTGGGAGGCCCCGGCGAAGACCTCCACCGGGCCGGTCACATCGAGGCTCTGGACGCCGTCGAAGAGAACGACGAGTACGGATCGCTGCGTCATGACTGCCATCCTGGGCAACCGGGAGCATGGCCGCAATGACGAAAATCCCACCTTTTCTGCCATGCCGGGGCTTGCACGGATTGGGTGTCACCCCGGGGTTACGGGACGTACCGACCAGTCGGTAACGTTCTCGTATGAGTACTCTGCCGCCGCGCGCCGGACGCCGCTGCCACAACGCCATCAACCCATTGCACTCGACGGTCTACTTCTCCCCCGACCTCGGCAAGGAGCTCGGAGAGCTCGGCATCGACGACTCGAACGCCGCCTACTTCGCCGCGCGCGGGGCAGCGCTGGGCGCTGTCGGCCCCGGGACGATCACCGCGGCCTTCTACAACTTCAACCACGACCTCGTCGCCCGGCACCTGCCCGCCGTGTGGTCCGTCGCCTCACCGCAGGCGGTCCTGGACGCCCGGCTGCGCGCCGCCGACTCCACGCTGCGCCGACTGCTGGGCGAGGAGATCATCGCCTCCCCCGAACTGGCCGAGGCGGCCAAACTGGCGCTCCGCGCCACCGAGGCGTGCACCCGACACGCCCGGCCGCTCTACGCCGCCCATGCCGATCTTCCGGTCCCCGAGCAACCGCATCTGGCGTACTGGCACGCCGGGACGCTGCTGCGCGAACACCGCGGCGACGGCCATCTCGCAGCTCTCCTCACTGCCGGTCTCGACCCGGTGGAGGCCCTGGTCAGCCACACGGCGACCGGCAAGGGAATGTCCCCGCGCTGGGTCCTCGCCACCCGCGGCTGGCGCCGCAGCGACTGGGAGGAGGCGTCCGAGCGGCTGCGCGGGCGTGGACTCCTGAACAGCGAGGGCGAGTTGACGGAGGCGGGTATCGCACTGCGGGCAGACCTGGAGGACGCCACCGACCGGATGGACCAGGCCCCGTACGAGCATCTGGGCGAGGAGGGTGTGGCGCGGCTGACCGAGCTGGCGCGCGGATTCCTGTTCACGGCGGCCTCGGCGGGCGCCTTCCCGGCCGATCTGATCGGCAAGGACTGAGCCGCCGACCGGCGGACAAGAGGGGTGGTCGGGCGACACGGTGCCCGGCCACCCGGCACAATGCAGGCGAAGGGGCCCCGCCCCGGTAAGCACAGCCAGTACGAGAAGGCGAGTCGGTAGAACCGTGACGACGTCCATCGAAGGCAGGATCGCCGAGGAGCTCGGCGTACGCGAGCGGCAGGTGAAGGCGGCCGTCGAGCTGCTCGACGGCGGGTCGACCGTGCCGTTCATCGCGCGCTACCGCAAGGAAGCGACCGAGATGCTCGACGATGCGCAGCTGCGCACGCTCGAGGAGCGGCTGCGGTATCTGCGGGAGCTGGAGGACCGCCGTACGGCGATCCTCGACTCGGTGCGCGAACAGGGCAAGCTGGACGAGGCGCTGGAGGCGCAGATCCGGACCGCCGACACCAAGGCGCGCCTTGAGGACATCTATCTGCCGTTCAAGCCCAAGCGGCGCACGAAGGCGCAGATCGCCAGGGAGGCGGGGCTCGAACCGCTCGCCGACGGCCTGCTCGGCGACCCGTCGGTGGAACCGCTCGCCGCCGCAGCCGCCTTCGTCGATGCCGACAAGGGCGTCGCGGACGGTGCGGCCGCGCTGGAGGGGGCCCGCGCCATTCTCACCGAGCGGTTCTCGGAGGACGCCGATCTGATCGGTGAGCTGCGTGAGCGCATGTGGTCGCGCGGGCGGCTGGCCGCCAAGGTGCGGGACGGCAAGGAGGAGGCGGGGGCGAAGTTCGCCGACTACTTCGACTTCACGGAGCCGTTCACCGCGCTGCCCTCGCACCGGGTGCTCGCGATGCTGCGGGGCGAGAAGGAGGACGTGCTCGACCTGGTCATGGAGCCGGAGGAGCCCTCCGAGACGCCCGGCCCTTCGACGTACGAGAACATGGTCGCCCGGCGCTTCGGGGTCGGCGACCGCGGCCGCCCCGGCGACAAGTGGCTCGGCGACACCGTGCGCTGGGCCTGGCGGACCCGGATCCTGGTGCACCTCGGTATCGATCTGCGGCTGCGGCTGCGCACGGCGGCGGAGGACGAGGCGGTACGCGTCTTCGCGTCGAACCTGCGCGATCTGCTGCTTGCCGCGCCGGCCGGGACTCGGGCCACGCTGGGGCTCGACCCCGGTTTCCGTACGGGCGTGAAGGTCGCCGTCGTCGACGCGACCGGCAAGGTCGTCGCGACGGATGTCATCCACCCGCACGTCCCGGCGAACAAGTGGGACCAGTCGCTGGCCAAGCTGGAGCAGCTGGCGAAGGCCCACGCCGTCGACCTGATCGCGATCGGCAACGGTACGGCGTCCCGCGAGACCGACAAGCTCGCCGGTGAACTCATCGACAAGCACCCCGAGTTGAAGCTCACCAAGGTGATGGTGTCGGAGGCGGGCGCGTCGGTGTATTCGGCGTCGGCCTTCGCCTCGCAGGAGCTCCCCGACATGGACGTGTCGTTGCGCGGCGCCGTCTCGATCGCGCGGCGGCTGCAGGACCCCCTCGCTGAGCTGGTGAAGATCGACCCGAAGTCGATCGGTGTCGGCCAGTACCAGCACGATCTGTCCGAGGTGAAGCTGTCGCGCTCGCTGGACGCGGTCGTCGAGGACTGTGTGAACGGTGTCGGTGTCGACGTCAACACCGCGTCGGCGCCGTTGCTTTCACGGGTCTCGGGGATCGGCTCGGGGCTCGCCGAGAACATCGTCGCGCACCGTGATGCGAACGGGCCGTTCCGGTCCCGCAAGGCGCTCAAGGACGTGGCGCGGCTGGGCCCGAAGGCGTACGAGCAGTGCGCGGGCTTCCTGCGCATCCGGGGCGACGATCCGCTGGACGCGTCGAGCGTGCACCCGGAGGCGTACCCGGTGGTGCGGGCGATGGTGAAGCGGACAGGCAGTGATGTCGCCTCGCTGATCGGCAACACGGGTGTGCTGCGGTCACTGCGGGCCGACGACTTCGTGGACGAGAAGTTCGGTCTGCCGACCGTCACCGACATCCTCAAGGAGCTGGAGAAGCCGGGGCGTGACCCGCGTCCGGCGTTCAAGACGGCCACCTTCAAGGAGGGCGTCGAGAAGATCGGTGATCTGGCGTCCGGGATGGTGCTGGAGGGCGTCGTGACCAATGTCGCGGCGTTCGGTGCATTCGTGGACATCGGTGTGCACCAGGACGGCCTGGTGCATGTGTCGGCGATGTCGCGCACCTTCGTGAAGGACCCGCGGGATGTCGTGAAGCCGGGCGACATCGTGAAGGTCAAGGTCATGGATGTCGACATTCCGCGAAAGCGGATCTCGCTGACGCTGCGGCTGGACGACGAGGCGTCGGCGGGGGGCACGTCCCAGGGCGGCGGGCCCAGGCGGGAGCGGGGCGAGCGAGGCGGCCAGGGTGGTGGCCAGGGTGGCCGGCCGCCGCGGCAGCGGCAGGGGCAGGGCGGTCAGGACCGTGACCGGCGCGGTGGCGGTGGTGGCGGCTCTGCCCGTCCGGCGCCGGCGCCGGTGAACAGCGCGATGGCGGATGCGTTGCGGCGGGCCGGGCTGACGGATCCGAAACAGGGCGGTAAGAGGGGCTGACGTCGGGGGCGGGGGGGTGGGGTGCGGTCCGCTGCGCGGGGCCCTCTCCACCCGCCCCTTCCCGGCAGTACCGATATGCGGCTCCGCCGCGTGGGGGCTCTGCCCCGGACCCCGCTCCTCAAATGCCGGAGGGGCTCAAAGGATGTCCTCGAACGGCGGACGGGCCGAAAATGCCTGAGGAGCCCCTCACAGCTCCTTCACCTTGCCGTCCACCACCTCGACGCGCCGCGTCGTCCGTACCGCTTCCAGCATTCGGCGGTCGTGCGTGACCAGCAGCAGCGTCCCCGTGTACGACTCCAGCGCCGATTCCAGCTGCTCGATCGCGGGCAGATCGAGGTGGTTCGTCGGCTCGTCCAGGACGAGGAGGTTGACGCCCCTGCCCTGGAGCAGAGCGAGCGCCGCCCTTGTGCGTTCGCCCGGCGAGAGTGTCGTCGCGGGACGCATCACATGGTCCGCACGCAGGCCGAACTTGGCGAGCAGCGTACGGACTTCAGCCGGTTCGGTGTCGGGGACGGCCGCGCAGAACGCCTCCAGGAGCGACTCCGAGCCGTGGAACAGCTTGCGCGCCTGGTCGACCTCTCCGACCACCACTCCCGAGCCGAGCGTCGCATGCCCGGCATCCAGCGGGAGGCGGCCCAGAAGCGCCGCGAGGAGGGTGGACTTGCCCGCTCCGTTGGCACCGGTGATGGCGACCCGGTCCGCCCAGTCGATCTGCAGGGATGCCGGGCCGAAGCCGAAGTCGCCACGTACGACCTGCGCTTCGCGGAGAGTTGCCACGACCGAGCCGGAACGGGGTGCGGCGGCGATCTCCATCCGCAGTTCCCACTCCTTGCGCGGCTCCTCGACGACATCGAGCCGTTCGATCATGCGCTGGGTCTGCCTGGCCTTCGCGGCCTGCTTCTCGCTCGATTCGCTGCGGAACTTGCGGCCGATCTTGTCGTTGTCGGTGGCCTTGCGGCGGGCGTTCTTGACGCCCTTGTCCATCCAGCCTCGCTGCATCTGCGCGCGGCCTTCGAGGGCGGAGCGCTTGTCGGTGTACTCCTCGAACTCCTCACGGGCATGCCTGCGAGCCCGCTCGCGCTCCTCCAGATAGGCCGCGTATCCGCCGCCGTACACGTTGATCTGCTGCTGGGCCAGGTCCAGTTCGAGGACCTTGGTGACCGTACGCATCAGGAATTCGCGGTCGTGGCTGATGACGACCGTGCCTGCGCGCAGCCCGGAGACGTAACGCTCCAGCCGCTCCAGGCCGTCCAGGTCGAGGTCGTTGGTGGGCTCGTCGAGCAGGAAGATGTCGTAGCGGGAGAGCAGGAGGGAAGCCAGGCCCGCGCGGGCTGCCTGGCCTCCGGAGAGTGCGGTCATCGGCAGGTCGAGGCCGACGGTCAGTCCGAGGTCGGCGGCCACCTCCTCGGCGCGCTCGTCCAGGTCCGCGCCGCCGAGAGCCAGCCAGCGTTCCAGCGTTTCGGAGTACGCGTCGTCCGCGCCCGGCGCCCCGTCGACGAGGGCCTGAGTCGCCTCGTCCATCGCGGTCTGGGCGTCGGCGACGCCGGTGCGGCGTGCCAGGAACTCCCGCACGGTCTCCTGCGGACGCCGCTCCGGCTCCTGCGGGAGGTGGCCGACGGTGGCGGTGGGCGGGGAGAGCCGCAGCTCACCCTCCTCCGGCCGGTCGAGTCCGGCGAGCAGCCGGAGCAGGGACGATTTACCGGCGCCGTTGACACCGACGAGACCGATCACATCACCGGGCGCGACGACGAGGTCGAGTCCGGCGAAGAGGGTGCGGTCGCCGTGTCCGGCGGCGAGGTCTTTGGCGACGAGAGTGGCAGTCATCAGGGTGTCGATCCTAATCGGAGGCCGGGGAGGGCGGAGCAGCCCGGCCGGTCACGGTTCGCAGAGCAGGTACAGGTGCGGGCGCGGACAGTGGGGGCGGGGCGGGCGGACCGCCGGGCTGCTGGTCGGACAGTGGGCGTCGTCACTCGTCCTGCGGGCTCGGTGGGCCTGCGGGGCCCGGTCCCGGGCCCCGGTCCTCGTGGAGCCCGGTGGTGATCCGGCTGCCGCCCGGGCCGATCCGGATCTCGAAGTCACCGGCATACTTCGCATGCCCTTCGATGACCGCTGATTCGACGGCCTCCACGCCGAACTCACGTCGTACGATCAGCGGGTCCTGGCGCAGGTCCCGCATCAGCGCAACGCACATACCGATCATCACGAAGGTGAACGGTGCGGCCACCAGGATCGTCAGGTTCTGGAGTCCGGCGAGCGCATCGCCCTTGCCGTTGCCGACGAGCAGCATGATCGCCGCCACCGCTCCGGTGACCACGCCCCAGAAGACGACGATCCACTTGGCCGGTTCAAGGATGCCCTTCTGGGAGAGCGTGCCCATCACGATGGACGCGGCGTCCGCGCCCGAGACGAAGAAGATGCCGACCAGGATCATGACCAGCAGGCTCATCGCCGTTGCGATCGGGAACTGCTGGAGCACTCCGAAGAGCTGGGCCTCCTGGGTGACGGCGGTACCGAGCTTGCCGGCCTCCTGCAGGCTGATCGCCGTACCGCCGAAGATCGCGAACCAGACCAGGCTGACGGTGCTGGGCACCAGGATGACTCCGCCGATGAACTGGCGGATGGTGCGGCCGCGGCTGATGCGGGCGATGAACATGCCCACGAAGGGTGTCCAGGAGATCCACCAGGCCCAGTAGAACACGGTCCAGTTGCCGAGCCACTCGGCCACCTCGCCCTTGCCGGTCACCTCGGTACGCCCGGCGAGCTGGGCCAGATTGCCGAAGTAGGCGGCGATCGAGGTGGGCAGCAGGTCGAGCACGATGATGGTGGGGCCCGCGATGAAGACGAAGACGGCAAGGGTCAGGGCGAGCACCATATTGGTGTTGGAGAGCCACTGGATGCCCTTCTCCACGCCGGAGATCGCCGAGGCCACGAAGGCGACGGTCAGCGCCCCGATGATCAGCACCAGAAGTCCGGTGCCGGTCTTCTCCCTCCAGTGCAGCTCATGGAATCCGCTGCCGATCTGGAGGGCGCCGAGACCCAGCGATGCGGCCGAGCCGAAGAGGGTGGCGAAGATGGCGAGGATGTCGATCAGCCGGCCGAGACCGCCATGGGCGTGCCGGGAACCGATGAGCGGCTCGAAGACGGCGCTGACCGTCTGCCTTCTGCGGCGCCGGAAGGTGCTGTACGCGATGGCAAGGCCGACCACTGCGTAGATCGCCCAGGGGTGGAGCGTCCAGTGGAACAGGGTGGTGGCCATCGCCGTCTGCATCGCCTCGGCGGCGTCGGTGGGGTGGGTGCCGGGCGGCGGGCTGGTGAAGTGGGCGAGCGGCTCGCCGACTCCGTAGAACATCAGGCCGATGCCCATACCGGCGCTGAACATCATGGCGACCCAGGACACGGTGTGGAATTCGGGCTCCTCCCCTTCCTGCCCGAGTGCGATCTTCCCGTAGCGGCTGACGGCGAGCCACAGGGCGAAGACCACGAAGCCGGACGCGGCGAACATGAAGGCCCAGCCACCATTGTGGATCAGAGCGTTGAGCATGGAGCTGGAGACGTCCTCCAGCGAGTCGGTGGCGGTGGCTCCCCAGACCACGAAGGCGAGAGTGAGGACGGCGGTGACCGAGAACACCACCCGGTCGGTCGTGGGGTGCCGGTCCCGGTCCGGGTCACCGGGGAGGTCCGCCGTCACCGGCAGATCCCCCCGGCCACCCGCTCTCTGTTCGTCCTGCGACACGAAGGGCACCTTTCACGGAAGCTGTGATTTCACTCTCCGTAGGCAGTACCACACGCGGCGCTCATCTCATGGGATCAACAAGCGGTATCGGCTTGACCGTTTGTGAGGTGATATGTCGCCCGCTCGTCCAGGAGGAGCGGGATCAGATTCCGGGCCGACTGCCGCAGCGGTACGTACGCTCCGTCGCCGTCGGGCCGGGAGGTGACGCCGTGCAGGGCGAGTTCGTCCTTGATGTCGTCGAACTGGGCCTTGGTGAGCCGGTATCCGCACGGCGGGTCCTGCAGGACCTGACCGGCTTGGGGTGACTCGTTGTCGGCGCCGCCGAGATAGATGGGACCGCGGTCCTTGAGCCCCGCGGCGCGGGATGCGGCGGTGGCGGCCTCGATCCGGCCGCGCCGCTCGTCGGTGAAGGTGAACAGGCCGTCCAGTGCGACGAGTTGCGAGTTCACGCGGCGTCGGCTGTTGAGTGCCGGGTCGGCCTTCTCGGCATCGGTGAGCGCGTCGACGCGGGATTCTATGAGCAGGCCGACGGCGTGCTTGACACCGGAGGTGTTGCGCAGGATGCGCTCCTGTCCGTCGCCCGCGGTCTGTTTGATCGGGTCGCCGGTGACCGGGTCGGTCCAGATGCCGTAGAGGCCGCTGCTGTAGCCGGCCTCCTTGGCGGTGGGGCGTACATACCTCTCGGCGAGGGTCTGCGATTCACCGTGCACCCGGTCGGAGGCGTTGAGGTTCCGGGGCCACAGGACGAAGAGGTCCTTGTCGTAGTACGGCGGGGTGGCCCCGTACTCGTGCAGGTCGTAGATCACATCGGGCTTCCGGTCGCGGATGACCGCCGCCATGGCACGGGCCTCGGCGGTCTGCAGCGCGATGTGGTCGCGATTGATGTCGACGCCGTCGGAGTTACCGCGGGTGTTCGCGGCGCGCCCGTCGGGGTTGGCGGTGGGCACGACGAGGACATTGGTGCGGGAGAGGAAGGCGCGGGTCGACCGGTCCTGGGCGTAGGCCAGATCGCGAATGGTCGTCAGACACGCTTCGCGGCCGGACGGTTCGTTGCCGTGCTGACTGCAGATCAGCAGCATCGTGCCGGCGGTGGGTCGGTGGTTGCCGATGCGGACGAGCTGGAGCGGGCGGCCCTGCTTCGTCGTGCCGATCCGGTCGACGGAGACCCGGTCGCTGGCCCGGTCGACGGTTGCCAGGAAGGACTGCTCCTCCGGCTGGCCGGTCCAGCGGGCCCCGTTGCTGATCTCGAAGCCGGTACGGGGCTGGGCGTGCGCGGCCTCGGCGGGCACGGTGACCAGGGGTACGGCCAGAACGGCGGCCACGGCCGTCAGGATCAGCTTGCGGCGGACGGGCCGATGGGCGGTCGGGATACGGGGTGTCATGTGCGGCTGCCTCCCGGGATGCGATGGGCGGGACGCGGCGGCGCCACGCCCTCGGAGTGGATTGCGCGGGGGGTGGCTGTCGCGGGTGCGGAACCCGCGGTGGCACGTACGAAGGCTCCGGCGCCGCCGACGAACGGCAGCTTCGCGGACGTACGGGCCAGGTCGAGGGTGAGCGTGGGCTTGGAGTCAGGCGGGTCGATGAGGTCCCGGTCGGTGCCGGCGACGATCAGAGCGAGGCGGTGTCCGGCCGGGACGACATGGTCGGTGGCCGCCAGATCGATGGTGATCGTGTAGGCCCTGCCCGGAGTGAGGGGGCGGCCGTGTCCGGCGGAGGCGTAGGTGCCGAGGTCTGCCCAGCCGCGGCTGATGACGGTCCGGTCGACCATGACCGTGTCGGCCCGGGTGTCCTTGAAGCAGGAGCTGTCCCCGGTCCTGCTCGCGCCCCAGCAGGTGCGGTCGTCGAGGGTGGTGATGCCTTCGCCGGACGATCCGTAGTCGCGGACGGTGTCCGGGCCGATGTCCACGAGGACCGCGGAGAGATGGGCGGTCGATGTGGTCGGGGTGGCGGTGACGGTCACCGTGGACGATCCGGAGAGCCGAAGGTCCCGGGTGAGCGGCGCGGTGCGGAATCCGGCCTTGGCGCCCGTGGTCCGGTCCAGGTCGGCGGCCCACTCCGTCTCGCTCTGCGCCGGATCGTCGGTGAACGTCTCGGTGGCGCCGGGGCGGGCGGGCTTCAGGGCGAGGGTGCCGACGCCGGGCGCGCTGCCGGAGCCGGGGCGCACGGTGGTGGTGTGCGTGGTGCGGGGCGGCCAGACCTTGTCGGTGGACCACTGGTCGGGACGGTGTTCGACGTCGGCCATCGGTTCACGGTCGATGCCGTTGTCGTATCCGAGGAGGTAGTGGTCGAACCAGCGGTGCAGCGTCTCGACCCACTCGGCGCGCCGGAAGTCGAACGGGTCGACGTGTCCGGTCTGCGAGAGCCAGATCTTGCGCTCCACGCCCTGGTCCGCGAGGGCGTCCCACCACTGGCCGAGTTGCTTGGTGCGGACGTTGAGGTCCTGCATGCCGTGTACGGCGAAGACGCTGGCCCGCACGTTGCGGGCGTCCTTCACGTAGTCGCGGTCGCTCCACAGCTTCGTCAGGTCGCCGGTGCGCGGCGCCTGGTCGACGAGCTGCTGCTGGACGGCGGCGCAGCGCCCGCGCGCCTCGGGGCTCTCGACATAGTCGGAGAGCCAGTCGGGGCCGCTGTTGTAGAGAGGGGCACCCTGGGCGAAGTAGTAGTCGTACCAGGAGGAGATGGCGCCGATCGGCACGATGGTCCGCAGCCCGTCCACTCCGGTCGCCGCGACTCCGTTGGCGATGGTGCCGTCATAGCTCTTGCCGATCATTCCGGTGCGGCCGTTGGACCAGCCGGCCGTGGCGCGGTCGCCGCCGGTACGCGTGGTGTAGCCGCGGGCGCGGCCGTTCAGCCAGTCGATGACGGCCTTGGCGGACTGCACATCGGAGCGGCCGCCGACGTCGATACAGCCGTCGGAGCGATTGGTACCGGCCAGATCGACGGCGACGAAGGCGTAGCCGCGCGGCACGAAGTAGTTGTCGTAGTAGAGGGGGAACTGGACGGGCCGGCCGTCGGTGTCGTACGTCTTGAGCTGGCTCTCGTTGCCGCGGCCGCAGCATGAGTAGTACGGGCTGGCATCCATGATCACGGGGATTTTCCGGCCCTGTCGGGCGGGTTCACGCGGCCGGACGATGTCGACGGCGACGCGGTCGCTCCTCCCGTTTCCGTCGCCGTCCAGCCCGGTGTCGACCCAGACTGATTCGCGGACGGCGTTCTCGTACGAGTAGACGGGCCTGCTCTCCAGGGGTCTGGATTGCTGGGCGCTGCTCTCCGGGGGCCGTGCGGCGCCCTGTGCACCTGCCGGTGAGAGCAGGACGGTCATCAGGGCGGCGACAGCCGCCACCACCAGCGATCTGTACGTCAAGCGGGTGCCCCGCGCACGTATCGGCATGGGCGGAAGGTACCCCGGTCAACTCCTGGGCAACAGGGGGCGATCAACCGTGAACATTACGTGCCCATGACGTATCGCTCACCGCGTGCCATGTCGGCCGAATGGCGATCGTGTGACAGTTGTGGCCATGGACACGACTGATGTGACAGTCGCTGAATAGTGTCGACGTGACGGTTCGAAAGATCATTCGCCCCGACGACTTGGAGCATTCGTGCACCGCAGATTCATCGTCCCGAGCGCACTTGCGGCCTCCCTGCTGCTGGCGATCCCGGCCTCGGCCGCCGAAGGCACCGCGGGCGCCCCGGGCATCGGCGACCCCTATTACCCGGCCAGTGGAAATGGCGGCTACGACGTTTCCCACTACGACCTGCGGCTGAAGTATCAGCCCGCGACCGACCTGCTGGAGGGCACGGCGACGATCCTCGCCACGACCACCCAGGAACTCTCCCGTTTCGACCTCGACTTCGGGCTGGACGTCTCCGAGGTGCGGGTGAACGGCAAGAAGGCCGGATACGCCAGGAGTGGCGACCAGGAACTGGAGATCACCCCTGCTGCAGCCCTGGCGAAGGGCAAGGCCGTCTCGGTGGTCGTGCGGTACGCCGGGAAACCGTCGGAGCTGAAGATCAACGGCTGGACCTCCTGGGCCCGTACCCCGGACGGCGCGGTGGCCGCGCAGGAGCCGGACTCGGCCGTGTGGTGGTTCCCCAGCAATGACCACCCGCTGGACAAGGCCACGTACGACATCTCGGTGTCCGTGCCCGACGGCACCCAGGCGATCAGCAACGGCGTGCTCCAGTCGCAGAGTTCGAAGCTCGGCTGGACCCGTTTCAACTGGCGTGCCGGCAAGCCGCAGGCGACGTATCTGACGACGCTGGCGATCGGCAGGTTCGACATCACCACGGACACCACGTCGGACGGGCTGCCGGTCGTCAACGCGTACAGCAAGGACCTCGGCGCCAACGGCGGTGCGGCACGCGCCAGCATCGAGCGGACCACCGAGGTCGCCGAGTGGCTGACAGAGGTCTTCGGACCGTATCCCTTCGATGCGCTCGGCGGTTACTCCCCCAATGTGAAGAGCGGGTTCGCGCTGGAGACACAGACCAGGCCCTTCTACAGCCCGAAGCAGTTCGCGAACGGTGCGAACGTCTCGGTCGTCGTCCATGAGCTGGCGCACCAGTGGTACGGCGACAGCGTGTCCGTCAAGGGCTGGAAGGACATCTGGATCAACGAGGGCTTTGCCCGCTACAGCCAGTGGCTGTGGTCGGAGAAGGAGGGCGAGGGCACCACGCAGGAACTGGCGGACTACACCTACGCCCAGCATCCGGCGGACGACGCCTTCTGGACGGTGAAGCCGGGCGACCCGGGCCCCGACAACCAGTTCGACGCGGCCGTCTACGACCGGGGTGCACTGGCGATCCAGGCGCTGCGCAACAAGGTGGGCGACGAGACGTTCTTCGAGCTGCTGAAGGGCTGGCCGGCCGAGCATGCCTACGGGAACGCGAGCGTGGGGGACTTTGTGACGTACGCGGAACGGGTCTCGGGCCGGCCGCTCGCCGACTTCTTCGACACCTGGCTGTTCCAGCCGACGCGGCCGCAGGCCCCGGCGGAGGCCGCGGCGCACTCCTTGCGCGCGTCCACGCAGCCCGCTCAGCCCGCTCAGCCCGCTTCATGGAAGCAGATAGCGGCCACGAACACGATTCACGACCACCGCTGACGGTCCGCGGATCAGCTCCGGGCTCCGTCGCCACGCTCTCCTCGGCGGGGCGACGGAGCCCGGCGGACGGCCGGGGCGGACGGTTAGGCTGATGGCGTCGGTGCTGTCCGGCCGGCCCCGGCCGCATCCGGCCCGATCCCGCGCGTACGAGGAGCGTCCCTTGCCCGGCCCGACCCCCGATTCCTCTCGCGATGTCCGCCCCACACTGGAAGCCGTGGCGGCCCTCGCCGGGGTCTCACGGGCGACGGCCTCCCGGGTGGTGAACGGCGGGGCGGGGGTGCGGAAGCCGCTCGTGGAACAGGTACGCAAGGCGGTCGACGAGCTCGGCTACGTTCCGAACCACGCCGCGCGGACCCTGGTCACCCGGCGCAACGGCGCGGTCGCCGTGATCATCGACGAGCCGGAGTTCCGGATCTTCTCCGACCCGTTCTTCTCCCAGCAGGTCCGCGGCATCAGCCGTGAACTGAACGTGTACGACGCCCAGTTGGTACTGCTCCTGGTGGAGGGCAGCGGGGACTTCGACCGGGTCGCCCGCTACCTGGCGGGCGGCCATGTGGACGGCGTACTGGCGTTCTCGCTGCACATGGACGACGAGCTCCCTTCCATCATCCGCCGGTTCCGGGTGCCCACGGTCTACGGCGGCCGCCCCGGCCGGCCGGGTGCTGCGTCCGAACTGGCCGTTCCCTACGTCGACTGCGACAACCGGGGCGGCGCAGCCGAGGCCGTACGCCATCTCGTCTCCCTCGGCCGTCGGCGGATCGCGCACATCGCCGGACCGGGCGACCAGACTTCGGCACTCGACCGGATCGACGGCTACCGCGATGTGCTGCCCGAAGGCGATCCGGCACTGCTCGCGGAAGGCGACTTCACCGTCGAGGGCGGCGCACGGGCGATGACGCAACTCCTTGAGCGCCACCCCGATCTGGACGCGGTCTTCGCCGCCAACGACCTGATGGCGTCGGGCGCCCTGCGGGTGCTGCGTGAGCGTGGCCGCAGGGTGCCGGAGGAGGTGGCCCTGGTCGGCTTCGACGACATGGTGTCGATAGCCGAGACCACCGAGCCCCCACTGACGACGGTCCGTCAGGACATCGAGGGAATGGGAAGGTTGATGGTGCGGATGCTGATGCGGCGGCTGAACGGCGAGGACGAGGGTGACGAGGTCGAATCGGTGATCACGCCGACCCGGCTGGTGCACCGGGCTTCCGCCTGAGCTTCCCGTCGCCCCGGACGGCCTCGCGATGCGCCGCCCGTGCCCTGCGCGCGTACGGCAGATAGCGCAGCCGCTCGGGCAGCACGGGCACGACGCGCCGCACCACCCCGCACAGCCGCCGCAGCTTCCGCTCCTGCGCATCCGTCCACTCCAGCCCGATCGCCGCCCGTGCGTCCGGCGGCATCAGCCCGATGGTCACGAAGCGGCGGAACCGGGCCAGCGGCGGGAGCAGCACCGGCCACAGCGCCTTCAGCAGCAGCCGGACGGGCAGCGCCCCACGGTCCGGCGGCGGTACGGGGCGGTCGGTGGCGATCAGGTCCTCGACGACGACGGTCAGCTCGATCTCGTCGGCCAGCACCTTTCGGAAGTACGGCCAGAACTCCTCGATCGTCTGCGGCATGTCCCGGTCGTGAATGCCGAGAATCCTGCCCACCTGGAGCCACTCCCGGTACAGGGCCCGTTCCTGGGCGTCGGTGAGCGGCCGGACGAGATAGCGCGCGGCGTGCTGGTAGACGGGGAAGCCCGTGGCGTGCACCCACGCATAGTTCGCGGGGGACAACGCATGGTAACGGCGCCCCCGGGTGTCGGTGCCCTGGATGGTGCGGTGCAGCGTGCGGAGCCTGCGGCCTTCCTCGGCGGCCGCCTCACCCCCGTACACCCATAGCTGGAGCGATCTCAGGGACCTCTCGCCGCGCCCCCACGGGTCCGTACGGAAGACGGAGTGTTCGTCGACGCCCGCACCGACGGCCGGGTGTGCGACCTGGAGAGTGAGGGCGGCGGGCAGCATCAGGAGGGCGCGGATGTCGCCGGAGAGGCTCCAGAGCACACCGCCGGGCGGCGGCGGGACGGGAGTGTCACCTCTGGCTGCTTCGGTGTTCATGCGGTGCTCCCGGCGGTCGGCGGGGCGTGCGGCTCGATGCCCGACCCTTGTGTGATCCAGTATGCGATCGCTTCCGGTCCGGTGCGCACAGGCCCCCGGGATGCCTTCTTCGTCGCTTGCGCGTTGACGGTGTTGACGCAACCGATGAAACAAGTCGATAGTATTTGTATCTTTGATTCCTTGGATGCGATGAACCGTCAGATTCCTTGGAGATCAAGGCAGTTGAACAAAAGGGGAGACGAAAGAGGCAGGGCTCGCACGAAATCGGCACACGGACAGGAGGGCGCACCATGGGCCGCTACAGCCGTCTGCGCGAGATCCGCCGGATGGATCCCGCGCGCGATTACGCCGAGATCCTCCGGCTGATCTCGCAGTACGAGTTCCCCTGGGACTACCGGCAGGGCGTGAGCGTCGCATTCCTGCGCGACTACGGAGTCCCCCGGATCTCCGTGCTCCTCGACCGCACCCAGGAGTTCGAGCGGTCCGGGCAGAAGCGGTACGACGACACGGTGCTGTTCGGGTACGAGATGGCCGCGGACGGCTTCGACTCGGAGCGCGGCCGGGCCGCGGCACGTCATCTCAATCGGATCCACGGCAAGTACCGCATCCCGAACGAGGACTTCCTCTATGTCCTCGCGACGACGGTCGTGGGCCCGAAACGCTGGATCGACCGGTTCGGCTGGCGCCGGCTGTGCACGCAGGAGGTCCAGGCACTGGCGGAGGTCGGCCGGAAGATGGCAGCGATGATGGGCATCGAGGGGGCTCCCGAGTCGTACGACGGGTTCGAGCGGCTCCTCGACTCGTACGAGGAGCGGATGTTCGCGTACGACCCGGCCAACCGAAGGGTTGCGAACGCCACGTTCCGGATCATGGCCGGCTGGTATCCGCGACCGTTGCGCCCCCTCGTGGCGCGGTTCTCACTCGCCGTGCTGGACAAGCGGCTGCTCGCGGCGCTGGGCTTCCGTCCGCAGCCGCACTGGGTGCGGTCGTCGGCCGCGGCAGCTCTGCGGCTGCGTGCGCGTTGCATACGGTGGCTGCCGGCCCGGCCGCACTGGCTTCCCTCGCGCCCGCAGCCTCGTTCGTACCCCTTCGGCTGGCGGCTCGACGATCTCGGCCCGCACTGGGCGCGCAGCCGTCCCCTGGAGCCCCTGCCCGACGAGGCGGGCCCCTTCCCCACCACCGACGACTCCAGAACGATTCTTTCGGATCATCCGAGGGCCCGGCCGACGACGGACGCGTAAGGCCGCCGAGACCCGCTCGGCGGTCGACCCGGGGGCGGCGCTGGTACCGCGCGCGCGGAGACCGCGGTGGATCCGGAGTTGCATTCCTCCCCGCACGTCAGGATACGCAGGCACAAAGCGCCACGTGATCAGCCGGTTCCGGCTGTGATCCGGACGAAGCGGCCTAGCCCGCGGCAAGCAGCGGCACCAGATATCGGCGTGCGAACGCCCGCACCTGCGCGTCGTCGTCGAGCTCGAAACAGCTGACGGGGTTGAGGAGGAAAGAGACCGTGATCCGCACCATCAGCTCGGCAATCGGTGTCGGATCGCTCACCGGCCGGCCTTCCGCACGCCGGGCATGGCGCAGCCGGTCGGCCAGGTACTCACGGATGGCGAGGAAGGCCGGCCCGCTCTCCAGGGTCAGAAAGGGAAGCATGATCTCGGGCTCCAGCCTCAACAGCCCGCCGATGAGCGGATGTTCACGAATGTGCCCGAGGACGGCGGCGAAACCCTCGACCAGTCGGTCCTCCGTCGTGGGCAGTGCGGCAACCGCATCGTCGACTTCCACGACGAAGCGCCGGTACTCGCGCAGCAGACAGGCCGAGACCAAGCTGTCCTTGTTGCCGATCCGCCGGTACACGGTGACCCGCGAGACCCTGGCGCGTTTGGCGACGTCATCGACGGTCGAACGGCGCAGCCCGAAGGTCATGAACTGCTCACGCGCGGCGTCGAGGATCTGCTCGCTCAGCGCGTCGGACGGCGGCGTCTCGCTGAGCGCCCGAGCCAGCAGCGTCTCGCTCGTTCTCCGTGCCGCCATGGGCCCTCCCCGTTCCGCCGCTTCCACCGTTCCTAGCCAGTGTGCATGAGTGAGTCCTGGACCCACTGCTGCGTGCTGGGCGCATCCCGAACGGTGTTGGATGCGCTGGGTTGCCGCTTTCGCGTCCCGTTCGGCGGCACGTCTCTGGGGGCGTGGTCCGTTGCGGGTGGGCGGGTTCCGTCACGTCCTCGGGTGCCTGGTGGGGCCTGGGCGGTCCGATGCCCCGCACGTTCACTCCGGTCGTGTGGGGGCGGTGCCGTCCGACGCTCGTCCTGGGGCGTGAGGTGCTTCAGACGGTCCCGGACCGCCACCCCGCACGGCCCGGGCACCACGAAGGGCGCGGCCAGCTCCCGCACACCACCCACCGCAACACCCCCTCCCCCAAGACCGGACAACCACTACCCAGCCCAACGAGCACCAGCCGCCAAGGTCACCCATTCGGCCCCAGAACTACCGTTCCCGCCCCGCAAAGCCGCCGACAGGACCCACCCCTGCTCACTACAACGCACTTCAGCTCAGCAAACCGACAGCAGCTCACAACCCCCACCATAAAATCCGATACACAGTGGCCTGCCCCGTTTCTCTGTAACTCTCTCCCGCTCCAGGGCTCTCCCCTCAAGAGGGAATCTGATCAACATTCAGGAGATCGTGGGTCGGCGGCGCCTCCTGCGAGAGCCGGAAGCGCCCGTCCCAGGCGTGCAAGCGGTGATAGGGCCATCAGCACTGGGGACAGCATCATGCCTGCGGCCGTCACCAGGAGGCTGGTACGCAACCCCCACTCCTCCGCGAGGAATCCGCCGAGCAGAGAGCCGAGTGGGGTGAGCCCCATGCCGACAAACGTGATCGTCGCGGCCGCACGGCCTTGCATCCCGTCCGGAGTGACCGCCTGCCGGACGGCCATGACCGTGACAGTCACCAACTGGCCGCCAGTCCCGAACACGAAGTTGACCGCAAGGAGCGCGGGAACCGTCACCACAGAGGAGCGGTGCAGCGCGGGCACACACAGGAACGCGCCGTCGCCGAGTGCCGCCGCGGACACGAGCACCGTGCCATGACCGAACCGGCTCGGCAGGCGGGCGGCCAGCAGCGAGCCCAGGAGCGCGCCCGGCCCCGTCGCCGCGAGGGACAGCCCGACGGCGGTGCCCGACAGGTGCAGTTCCCGCGGCAGGAAAAGCAGATAGACGGTCATCATGGCCGCGAAGGAGAACTGGAAGGCGGCCGAGGCGAGGCACACGGTCCGCAGCGAGGTATCGCTGACGACAAAACGGAGGCCCTCATGAATCCGCCGCCATATGCGAGGGGGACGTTCCGAGCGCTCCGGGACCGATTCGCGGCGACGGATCCGTCGGATCGACAGGAACGACAACGCGAAGAACAGCGCGCCGGAGGCGGCAGCGATGGGCGCCGACAGTAGTGACACCAACGCACCGCCGAGGGCGGGACCGCCGATCTGCGCCGCGGACCGGCTGCCCTCGAGCGCGCTGTTACCTCGCACCAACTGATCGCGTTTCACCAGCCGTACGACAGACGCCTGGTATGCCACATCGAAGAACACTGACAGGCCCCCGACGGTGAAGGCGACCACGAGCAGCGCGGGCAGGCCGAGCCAACCGAGGAGGCCGGCCAGCGCGGCGACGCCCAGTGCCAGGGTCCGGCCGACGTCCGTCAGCACCATCACCGTGCGGGTCCGCCATCTGTCCACCCACGCGCCGACGAAGAGCGAGAGCAACAGGATCGGCGCCTGCCCCACCGCGCGGAGGACGCCCAGCTGGCCGGCACCGGCGTCGAGTGTCAGGACGGCGAAGAGCGGCAACACCAACAGACATGCGTGTTCGCCGAGTTGGGAGGCGGTCTGACCCACCCAGAGTCTGCGGAAGTCGCCATCCCGCCACAGACTTGAAGGGACAGGTCGACTGGAATCGGATACAGCGGAGGAAGCGGACGGCACGGGGATCCCTTGGATTGCCGACAACGAGGCCCGTCACCCGGCGCACAACAGGCGCACCGATGGCTCAGGCAGGGGGAAAGGCTCGCTGTGCCGCAACATCAAGGGCAGCACGCGATGACAGGCCGATCACGGCCTACAACGTCAACGCGCGCTCGGACGACCGGGCATGTCTCAGCTCCTCGTGGGTCACTCTCCGAACCCGAACACTAGCCTTCGGCGGCCAGGCAGGAAAGACGATAGATGCCGGGGCGGACGGCCAAGTGACTCGCACGCCGGGCTCACCACAGCCCGGACACGATGACCGAAGCCCCTGGGCGCCGCCAGGCCGTCACCCCACTGCAACCGACCCGCTCTGCGGGAACGTCCCGAGAAGTCGACCGCTACGCAGCCTGCGTCCTCCACCGCGAGATGTGCGCTCAGGACTCCTCGCAGGCGCGGAGCACACGAAGAACCGGCAGGGACCGGAACCGAGCAATTGCGCTGAGCGGACCGGTGCGGTCCCCCAGCAGTCGGCAGAGCTCGCCTCCGCATCCGAGCGAACAGTGCACTAGTCGAAGTCGTACACCGTCACCGCTACTCCCCGGCTCAGCAGCCGCTTCTCTATCAGCGGCTCGATCCGGGACCACTTTCCGCCCGCCAGCCCGCAGCCGATCCGCGGCATATGGACCGAAGCCCCCAGCTCGACGGCCCGGTCGGCCACGGCCCCCAACGCCGTGTCGATCGCCTCGTAGCGCACGGGTACCCCCTTGCTGCCCGTGCGCATCCCCCGCTGGCCCACCATGTTCGCCACCCAGAGGTATGGACTCACCTGGACGAACTGCGTCGCCCCCAGGGCGAAGTCGTTGCCCGCGCGCTCCCGGTGCCAGCGGCGGTAGGCCGTCTCCGGTTCGGGCCAGCGGCGCGAGACGGCCAGGACGAAGCCCTTGCCCCAGCCGCCCAGGTCGTTGCAGACATGCGCGATCAGCTTGACGCCCTTGCCCTGCGGGGCGGTGGCGTCCCCCCGTACATACGTGATCCCTGACATGACACCAGCGTAGGAGCCACCACTGACAAGCGCCCCGGGCCCGGTCAGTCCCGGCCGCCCTCCCCGTACAGCGCGTCGATCAACGCGCCGTACTTGTCGTGGATCACCCGTCGGCGCAGTTTCAGCGAGGGGGTCAGTTCGCCTGTCTCGGGGCCCCATTCCTCCGAGAGCAGCCGGTAGCGCTTGATCTGTTCCGTGCTGTTGAGCCGGGCATTGGCCGCCTCGACCGCTCGGGCGATCTCCTCCCGTACGGCCGGATGGCCGGCCTGCGCGGACGGGTCGGCGTCGATGCCGTGGGCCGCCGCCCAGGCAGGCGCCGTTTCGGAGTCCAGGACCAACAGCGCGACCAGGTAGGAGCGGCCGTCGCCGTGGACGAGGGCCTGGCCGATCAGGGGATGTTCCTTGAGGGTGTTCTCGACCAGGGCCGGTGAGACGTTCTTGCCCGTCGAGGTGACGATCATTTCCTTCTTGCGGTCCTTGAGCCAGAGATAACCGTCCTCGTCGATCCGGCCGATGTCCCCGGTCGCGAACCAGCCGTCCTTGTCGCGGGCGTCGTCCACCGTCCCGTCGGCACGCAGATAGCCCGTGAAGACCGTCTGCCCGCGCACCAGGATCTCGCCGTCCTGCGCGATCTTCAGTTCCAGGCCTTCCAGGGGCCGCCCCACCGAGCCGAGCCGGAAGGCGGACGGGCTGTTGCAGGTGCAGACCCCGACCGTCTCGGTCAGCCCCCACGCATCCATGATCACGATGCCGAAGCCGGTCCAGAAGCGGACCACGTCGAGTGGCATCGGTGCCGATGCGCTCGCCGCCCACGCCAGCCGGTCCAATCCGGCCGGCGCCAGCAGCGGGTCCAGGATCGTGGACTTGGCATGCTGGTACGCGGCTTCGAGCGCCGCCGGTGGTTGTTCGCCGCGCTCCCGGTACGCAACATGCTGCCGGGCCGTCCCGCCCGCCGCGTCGATCGCCGCACGCTGCTCCTGCGGCAGGGCGGCGAGGGCGGCCTGCAGGGAGGCTGCGAGCTTCTCCCAGACTCTCGGTACGCCGAAGAACTGGGCCGGGTGCAGGGCTCGTGCCGTGGCCGCGACGGCTGCCGGGTCGGAGCAGAGGTGGACGTGCGAGGCGCGGAAGACCGGCAGATAGATGCCGAGCATCCGCTCCGCGATATGGGCGAAGGGAAGGTAGCAGATGTGCTCGACGTGGTCGGGGAGCTCGACGACCCGGTCCAGTGCGAGGGCATTGAGGACCACGCTGCGGTGGGTGATCGGGACCGCCTTGGGATCGCCGGTCGTGCCGGACGTGTAGACGACGGTGAGCAGGTCGTCGGCGCGGGACTCCCGCCAGGCCTTCTCGAACACGTCGGGCCGGTGCAGGCGGGCGCCCGTGGCCTGCAATGATCCGTAGGCACGGTGGGGTCCGGCCTCGGCCGCCTCCACGACGACCAGCTTCTCCAGCCGTACGGTGTCCTCCGCGAGCAGCGGCTCCCAGCGTTCCCGTTCGCGGCTGCCCTCGACGATCGCGAACCGGGCGCGGCTGTGCCGGGCGATGTGTGCGATCTGTTCGGGGGCCGCGGTGCCGTACACACTGACGGGGACTGCCCCCAGGTGGGTGAGGGCCAGGTCGGACAGCCAGTGTTCGGGCCGGTTGCCCATCATCATGAGGACCTGTTCGCCGCGCTCCACACCGAGTGCGCTGTACCCGGTGGCGAGTACGGCGGTCCTGCGCCATACCTCCTGCCAGGTGAGGGTCGTCCATTCCGTTCCGTCGCCGCCGGCGCGCCAGGAGAGCGCCGGACGGTCGCCGTGGTCCTCGGCGTTGCGCAGGAGCAGAGCGGGCAGGGTGAGTTGCCCGGGTTCCGCGGGGAGTCGCAGGATCGTGGTCACGGCCGCCTCCTGTCACCATCGGCCGGACCGTGCGGGTCCGTACCGGAGTGGGACTGCGCTTGGATGCTGCCGGACACTTTCACAACAGTGGTGAGACAGCAATACTGTTGAACCTGATTGGTGCAGACGCAGCAGTTCGCCGCTGGGTCGGAACGCGAGGAGCAGACATGGCGACCGGGACCGAGGACCCGACGCTCACCGTCGACGAACTGGCGGCGCGCGCCGGTGTCACCGTACGCACCGTGCGTTTCTACAGCACTCGGGGTCTGCTGCCGCCTCCGGTGATCGGGCCGCGTCGCGTCGGGCACTACGGGCATGAGCATCTGTCCCGGCTCGCGCTCATCGAGGAGCTCCAGCACCAGGGCATGACGCTGGCCGCGATCGAACGCTATCTGGAGCAGCTGCCGCCGGATGTGAGCGCACACGATCTGGCGATCCACCGGGCGCTGGTGGCGTCCTGGGCGCCGGATTCGGCGGAGGACGCGACGCGGGCGGAGCTGGAGCGGCGTGCGGGGCGGGCGCTGACCGAACAGGACATAGCGCGGCTGGCAGCCATGGGGGTGCTGGAGCGTGCGGAGCCGGCCGATGGCAGCTACCGGGTGGACCCGGGGCTGCTGCGGCTCGGGGTCGAGCTGCTCGGTGTACCGATCGCGCACGAGACGATTCTGGCCGCGCGCACGGTCCTGCTGGAGCACTCCCGGTCCGCCGCGCAGGAGCTGACCCGGCTGTTCCGGGACGAGGTGTGGAATCCGTACGGGGAGCGGGAGTCGGACCCGGAGCATGTGGCGGCGATGAAGTCGCTGTCGGCCGATATGCAGCCGATGGTGGTGCAGGCGCTGGTGACCGCGTTCCAGCGGTCGCTGAAGGAGGAGCTGCGGGCCGCGTTCACGGCTCGGTGAACGCGGCCCGCAGGGTCGGCGTCAGTCGTGGAAGGTCTCGCCCTTCTCCGCCTTCTCCACGAGCAGCGCGGGCGGCAGGAAGCGCTCGCCGTACCGCTCCGCGAGCTCCCGGGCGCGTGCCACGAAGCCGGGCAGGCCGCCCTCGTAACCGTTGATGTACTGGAGTACGCCGCCGGTCCACGGCGGGAAGCCGATGCCCATGATGGAGCCGATGTTGGCGTCGGCGACGGAGATGAGGACGTTCTCCTCCAGGCAGCGGACGCTGTCCAGTGCCTCGGAGAACAGCATCCGCTCCTTCATGTCGATGAAGGGGATGCCGGTGTCGGGCCTCGTGAAGTGCTCACGCAGCCCGGGCCAGAGACGGGTGCGCTTGCCGGCCTCGTCGTACTCGTAGAAGCCCGCGCCGCCGCTGCGTCCCGGGCGGCCGAACTCGTCGACCATCCGGTCGATGACCGCGTCCGCCGGGTGCCCGGCCCAGGTGCCGCCGGCCTCCTCGACGGCCCGCCTGGTCTCGTTGCGGATCTTGCGGGGCAGGGTGAGGGTCAGCTCGTCCATCAGGGAGAGCACCTTGGCCGGGTAGCCGGACTGTGCCGCGGCCTGCTCGACCGATGCGGGCTCGACGCCCTCGCCGACCATGGCGACGCCCTCGTTGATGAACTGGCCGATGACGCGCGAGGTGAAGAAGCCGCGGGAGTCGTTGACGACGATCGGCGTCTTCTTGATCCGGCGGACCAGGTCGAAGGCGCGGGCCAGGGCCTCGTCGCCGGTCTGCTCGCCCTTGATGATCTCGACCAGCGGCATCTTGTCCACGGGCGAGAAGAAGTGCAGCCCGATGAAGTCGGCGGGGCGCGAGACCCCCTCGGCGAGGACGGTGATGGGCAGGGTCGAGGTGTTGGAGCAGAGCAGGGCGTCCGGCTCGATGATGTCCTGGATCTCCTGGAACACCTTGTGCTTGAGCGCGGTGTCCTCGAAGACCGCCTCGATGACGGCGTCGCAGCCCGCCAGTTCGGCCGGGTCGCCGGTCGGGGTGATGCGGGCCAGCAGCTCGTCGCGCTCGGCCTCGGTGGTACGGCCCCGGGAGAGCGCCTTGTCGAGGAGCTTCTCGCTGTACGCCTTGCCCTTGGCCGCGGCCTGGGCGGAGATGTCCTTGAGGACGACGTCGATGCCCGCGCGGGCGCAGGAGTACGCGATGCCCGCGCCCATCATCCCGGCGCCGAGCACGGCCACCTTGCGGACCTGGCGCTCCTCGATGCCCTTGGGACGGCTGGCACCGGAGTTGACGGCCTGGAGGTCGAAGAAGAACGCCTGGATCATGTTCTTCGAGACCTGGCCGGTGACCAACTCGGTGAAGTAGCGGGCCTCGATGGTCAGCGCGGTTTCGAAGTCGACCTGCGAGCCCTCGACGGCGGCGGCCAGGATGTTGCGGGGTGCGGGCATCGGGGCGCCCGCGAGCTGCTTCTTCAGGTTGGCCGGGAAAGCGGGCAGGTTGGCGGCGAACTTCGGGTGGGACGGGGTGCCGCCGGGGATCTTGTAGCCCTTGACGTCCCAGGGCTGCTGGGATTCGGGGTGGGCGTCGATGAAGGCGCGGGCCTTGTCGAGCATCTCCTCACGGGTGGTGGCGACCTCGTGGACCAGGCCGTTCTCCAGGGCGCGCCGGGGGGTGTACTGGGTGCCCTGGAGGAGGACCTTCAGCAGTGCGTCGGCGATGCCCATGAGGCGTACGGTGCGGGTGACACCACCGCCCGCGGGCAGCAGGCCGAGGGTGACCTCGGGCAGGCCGATCCGGGAGCCGGGTGCGTCGAGGGCGACGCGGTGGTGGGAGGCGAGCGCGATCTCGTAACCGCCGCCGAGCGCCGCGCCGTTGATGGCGGCGACGACGGGGATGCCGAGGGTCTCGATGCGGCGCAGCGAGTTCTTGATGGCGGTGCCGGTGTCGAAGGCCCGCTGGGCGTTCTCCGGACCGACCTTGATCATGTCCTTGAGGTCGCCGCCCGCGAAGAAGGTCTTCTTGGCGGAGGTGTAGATGATGCCGCGGATGGAGTCCTTCTCGGCCTCGGCGCGGTCGGCGATGGCCGCGATGGAGTCCTTGAAGGCCTGGTTCATCGTGTTGGCGGACTGGTTCGGGTCGTCGAGTACGAGGGTGACGACGCCGGTCTCGTCCTGTTCCCAGCGGATGGTCGTGCTCTCGGTCATTGCTTTTCTTCTCCGTAAGCAGGGGTGGCCGGGGACGGTCAGAGACGCTCGACGACGGTGGCGATGCCCATGCCGCCGCCGACGCAGAGGGTGGCGAGGCCGTATCGCTTCTCTCGCCGTTCCAGTTCGTCGATGAGGGTGCCGAGGATCATCGCGCCGGTGGCGCCGAGCGGGTGGCCGAGCGCGATCGCGCCGCCGTTGACGTTGATCTTGTCGAGGGAGAGCCCCATGTCCTTGGCGAAGCGCAGCACGACGCCGGCGAATGCCTCGTTGATCTCGACGAGGTCGATGTCGTCGATGGTCAGCCCGGCCTTGGCGAGGGCCTTGCGGGTGGCCGGCGCGGGGCCGGTCAGCATGATGGTGGGCTCGGAGCCGGAGACGGCGGCGGAGACGATCCGGGCGCGCGGTGTGAGTCCGTACCGCTCACCGATCTCCTTGTTGCCGATCGCGACGAGCGCGGCGCCGTCGACGATGCCGGAGGAGTTGCCCGCGTGGTGGACGTGGTCGATCTTCTCGACCCAGTGGTACTTCTGCAGCGCGACCGCGTCGAAGCCGCCCATCTCACCGATCGCGGCGAAGGACGGCTTGAGCGCGGCGAGCGAGTCGGCGGTGGTGCCCGGCCGCATGTGCTCGTCGTGGTCGAGGATGACGAGGCCGTTGCGGTCCTTGACGGGGACGACGGAGCGCGCGAAGCGGCCGTCCTTCCACGCTTCGGCGGCGCGCTCCTGGGAGAGCGCGGCGAACTCGTCGACGTCACGGCGGGAGAAGCCCTCGATGGTGGCGATGAGGTCGGCGCCGACGCCCTGCGGGGCGAATCCGGTGTCGAAGTTGGTCATCGGGTCCATCGCCCAGGCACCGCCGTCGGAGCCCATCGGGACGCGGGACATCGACTCGACGCCGCCCGCGAGGATCAGGTCCTCCCAGCCCGAACGGACCTTGGCGGCGGCCAGGTTGACGGCCTCCAGGCCCGAGGCGCAGAAGCGGTTCTCCTGGACGCCTGCGACGGAGTCCGGGAGGCCGGCCGCGATGGCGGCGATCCGTGCGATGTCGGAGCCCTGGTCGCCGAGCGGGCTGACCACGCCGAGGACGATGTCGTCGATGGCCGCCGGGTCCAGGCCGGGGAAACGGCTGCGGATTTCGTGGATGAGGCCGACGACGAGGTCGATCGGCTTGGTGCCGTGCAGGGCGCCATTGGCCTTGCCGCGGCCGCGCGGGGTGCGGATCGCGTCGTAGACAAACGCTTCGGTACTCAAGACAGCAGCCTTTCGAGGGTGGTTGTGCGTCAGAGGTCAGGCGAGCAGCGAGCGGCCGATGATCTCCTTCATGATCTCGGTCGTGCCGCCGTAGATGGTCTGGATACGGCCGTCGGTGAACGCCTTCGCGACCGGATATTCCGTCATGTAGCCGTAACCGCCATGGAGTTGGAGGCAGCGGTCGGCGACGCGCTTCTGCAGCTCGGTGGCCCACCACTTGGCCATCGAGGCGTGTACGGCGTCGAGCCCACCGTCGGAGTGTTCGACGATGCACCGGTCGATGAAGGTGCGGGTGACGGTGCACTCGGTGGCCATCTCGGCGATCTCGAACCGGATGTGCTGGAGCTTGGAGAGCGGCCGCCCGAAGGCCTCGCGCTCCTTGACGTACTGCGTGGTGATCTCGAGCAGATGTTCGGCGGCGGCGATTCCGGCGACCGCTATGCCGATGCGCTCCTGCGCCAGGTTGGTCATCAGATGGATGAAGGCGCCGTCCCGCTCGCCGAGCAGATTCTCCTTGGGAACACGGACGTCGTTGAAGAACAACTCGGCGGTGTCCTGGGCCTTCTGGCCGATCTTGTCGAGATTGCGGCCCCGCTCGAAACCCTCCGCGCCGCGTTCGACAACGATCAGCGAGAGCCCCTTCGCGCCTCCCTCCGGAGTTGTCTTCGCCACGACGACCACCAGGTCGGCGAGGATGCCGTTGGAGATGAACGTCTTGGAGCCGTTGAGCAGCCAGTGGTCGCCCTTGTCCTTAGCGGTGGTGCGGATTCCCTGGAGGTCGGAGCCCGCGCCGGGTTCGGTCATGGCGATGGCGGTGATGATCCCGCCGCTGCAGAAGCCGGGCAGCCAGCGCCGCTTCTGCTCGTCGGTGCCGAGGCCGGTGAGGTAGGGGCCGATGATGTCGTTGTGCAGCCCGAGTGCGAGTCCGGGGGCGCCGGCCCGGGTGAACTCCTCGGCGAGGACGGCGCTGTAGCGGTAGTCGGTGTTGCCGCCGCCTCCGTACTCCTCGGGTACGGCGAGGCCGAGCAGTCCCTGCCGGCCGGCCGCGAGCCAGGCCTCGCGCGAGACGATGCCGTCCTTCTCCCACTGTTCGTAGTGGGGGAGGACCTCCTTGGTGAGGAAGGTGCGGACGGTCTCGCGGAACGCGTCGTGCTCTTCGGTGAAGATCTGCCGCTGCACTGCGAGCCTCCTAGAGCCAGTTCTTGACGGTGGAGATCAGCCGGGCCGGTTCGGCGCCGACGGGGGTGACGTTGAGCATCGTCACGCCGGCCTCGCGGAAGGCCTCGATGCGGTCGCGTACGTAACCCTCGGGGCCGCAGAGCGACATGAGCTCGCAGAATTCGTCCGGGACGGCTGCCTCGGCCTCCTTCTTCTTCCCGGAGAGGTAGAGCTCCTGGATGAGTGCGGCTTCCTTCTCGTATCCGTAGGCGACGGCCAGGTCGTTGTAGAAATTCTTGCCCCTGGCGCCCATGCCGCCGACGTAGAGCGCGATCTGCGGGCGTGCCAGATCCCGGAGCGCGGCGGCGTCGTCGCCGATGGCGAGGAGTCCGCCCGCGACGGTCCGGAGGGGGCCTCGTGCCGGGTCGCGCTTCGCCGCGCCTTCGGCGAGAGCCGTGCCCCACACCTGCCGGGCCTTCTCCGGGATGTAGAGCGTCGGCAGCCAGCCGTCGGCGATCTCGGCGGTCAGCCGGACATTGGCGGGGCCCAGGGAGGCGATGTAGAGCGGGATCTCCTCGCGCACCGGTCGGGTGAGGATCTTCAGCGGCTTGCCGAGCCGGCCGCCCTTCTCCTTCGGCAGCGGCATGTCGGTGATGCCGTGGTGATCGATGATCTCGCGGCGCCAGATCCGGCGGCAGAGTTCGACGGTCTCGCGGGTCCGGCCGAGCGGCTTGTCGTACGCCTTGCCGTGCCATCCCTCCACGACCTGCGGCCCGGACGCGCCGAGCCCGAGCAGCGCCCGGCCGCCGGAGATCGCGTCGAGTCCCGCACCGGTCTGGGCGATGAGGGCGGGGGTTCGGGAGTAGACGTTGAGGATGGCCGCACCGATCTTCATGCGTTCGGTACGGGCGGCCAGATAGCCCATGATCGTGGGCGAGTCGAAGCCGTACGCCTCCGCGACCCAGACGGCGTCGAGTCCGGCGGGCTCCAGCGCGGCGACCTGGTCACAGGCTTCGCGCGGGTCGCCCGCGTAGTTCAGCGGCAGGGAGAGTTCCATCAGTCGGTGGTGTCCTTCCGGGTCCTCGTGATGCTGGGTACGTCCCAGTCGGCGGCGACGGCCTCGGTGTCCGTGCCGGGCCGCGCGGGCCCGCTGCGTACGGATGCGGGGGTGGCGGAGAAGCGGGGTGCGGGGGCGGGCTGGGTGAGTCCGCCGTGCTCGACGAAGGTCGAGCGGGCGGCGATGTGCGGATGGCGGGGCGCCTCACGGAGTGAGAGGACGGGGGCGACGCAGGCGTCCGTGCCCTCGAACACCTCGGTCCACTCCGCGCGCGTTCGGGTCCTGAACCGGTCGGCGACGAGCGTGCGCAGCTCCTCCCAGCGGGCGATGTCCGCCCGGTCCGGGGCCTCGTCCTCGATGCCGAGGAGCTTGCTGAACTCGTCGTAGAACCGCTGCTCCAGCGGGCCGACCGCCATGTACTGGCCGTCGGCGGTCTCGTACGAACCGTAGAACGGGCAGCCGCCGTCCAGGAGGTTGGAACCGCGCCGGTCCTGCCAGCCGCCGGCCGCCAGCATGCCGTGGATCATCGTGGCGAGATGGGCGGCGCCGTCGACGATCGCCGCGTCCACGACCTGGCCTCCGCCGCCGGGGGTGCGGGCGTACTGGAGGGCGGCAAGGACACCGACGACGAGATAGAGCGAGCCGCCCGCGTAGTCGCCGACCAGATTGGCCGGGACGGTGGGCGGCTCACAGGGTTTGCCGATCATGGAGAGGGTGCCGGTGAGGGCAATGTAGGCGATGTCGTGTCCGGCTCGTTCGGCGAGCGGTCCGTCCTGGCCCCAGCCGGTCATCCGTCCGTAGACGAGCTGCGGATTACGGGCCAGCGCCGCGGCCGGCCCGACACCCAGGCGTTCGGCGACGCCCGGCCGGTAGCCCTCGATCAGGATGTCGGCGCGCTCGACCAGATCGAGCACCTTGGCGGCCCCGTCCTCGGCCTTGAGGTCGACGAGCACGGAGCGTTTGTTGCGGTTGGTGAGGTCGTACGCGGGGTCGATGCCGAGCCCCGGGCCGCCGGGCCGGTCGACCCTGACGACATCGGCGCCGAGGTCGGCCAGGAGCATCGCGGCGAACGGGCCGGGGCCGATGCCTGCCAGCTCGACCACGCGCACGCCTGCCAGCGGGCCGTGCTCTGTCGTTGCCATCAAACCCCCAGCGGTGTGACACAACTGATGTAACAGCGATGATGCTAAGAACGCACCGCGCTCCGCACAACCCTTTGGGCCGAGCAAGCGCTTAGTTCTTTCCCCTGGATCCTCCCCCACGATCGCCGCCCGGCCGCACAGCGCCACGAACCCCTCCGCTAACCTCTGCCTGCCACATCGGCGCCGGCCCCTGCGGAGGCACTCGTGAACAGGCAGAACGGGGCACAACGCCCCTATGACGTAGTCCTCTTCGGCGCCACCGGCTTCGTGGGCGCCCTCACCGCCGAATATCTCGCCGCCCACGCACCCACCGGCTGCCGCTGGGCCGCAGCTGGACGCAATCGGGCCAAACTGGAGCAACTACGCGAACGCCTCACCGCGATCGACCCGCGCTGCGCGGATCTCCCACTGCTGCACGCCGACGCCGAGGACGAGCACTCGCTGCGCGAACTCACCGAATCCACCCATGTGGTGGCCACGACGGTCGGCCCCTACGTCTGGTACGGCGAGCAGCTGGTCGCGGCCTGCGCCGAGGCCGGGACGGACTATGCGGACCTCACCGGCGAGGCGGAGTTCGTGGACCGGATGTATCTGGAGCACGACGCGCGGGCCCGCGAGACGGGAGCCCGGCTCGTGCACGCCTGCGGTTTCGACTCGGTACCGCACGACCTCGGGGCGTACTTCACCGTCCGGCAGCTGCCGCAGGACGTGCCGCTGACGATCGACGGGTTCGTCCGCAGCAACGCCGTCTTCTCCGGCGGTACGTTCGCCTCCGCGCTCACCGCGATGGGCCGCGGCCCTCACATGCTGCGCGCCGCGCAGGAACGCCGGCTCCATGAACCCCGTCTGGTGGCCCGCCGCGCCCGCGCCCGGCTCGGCGCCCCGCACTTCAGTACGGAGACCGGCACCTGGGCGCTGCCGCTTCCGACGCTGGACCCGCAGGTCATCGAGCGTTCGGCGCGGGTGCTCGCCCGGTACGGCCCCGACTTCCGTTACCGCCACTTCGCCTCCGTGAAGCATCTGCCCGTGGCGCTGGGCGGCACGGCCGCGATCGGCGCCCTCCTGGGTGCCGCGCAGGTACCGGCGGCGCGGTCCTGGCTGATGGACCGGTACGAGCCGGGCGATGGCCCGGACGCGGAGCGCAGGCGGCGCAGCTGGTTCACCGTGCGCTTCGTCGGCAGAGGCGGCGGGCACCGGGTCCTCACCGAGGTGTCGGGCGGCGACCCCGGCTACGACGAAACGGCGAAGATGCTCGCCGAGTCCGCGCTCTGCCTCGCCCTGGACGAACTTCCTTCGACATCGGGGCAGATCACCACGGCCGTCGCGATGGGTGACGCACTGCTGGAGCGGCTGCGCGCGGCCGGGCTGCGTTTCCGGGTCGCGGCGGCCCGCTGAGCGGACCGGCGCCCGGCTGGGTCGGCGCGGCCGTCATGCCGGTGTCCGGCCGCCCCGGGCGGGGTGGCCGGACGCCTCTCCTACCTTCTGCGGATCGGGGTCAGCGGGTCCAGCCGCAGTGCACATGGCGGCTGTGTCCGGCGTTGCCCTGGCCGAGTACCTCCTGGGCACCGTCATCTCGACCATTCGCCCCCAATCCACGTGACTTTGCCCGGGCTCCTGTCTCTGACCTCAGCCGGGTGTGCTTTCTCGGCCTCACCGCCCTGGTCACTGGCCTATCTCACGTGTTTTCGAGGTTGTCGGCCACGGTGGAGGTCGGGGTGTTGAGGATGGCGTCGAACGCGTCGAGGACGGGGGTGTGCAGGTAGGCGCTTTGTATCCGGATGCGGTCGGGGCCCGGGGCAAGGTCGGCGCTGCCGGGGGCCTCGCAGGGTGCCCGGTGAAGATTGGCCATGCTGAGCCCGAGGCCGGCATCGGCGAAGGCCGCTTCGATACTTCCCGGCTCGGGCGGCTCCAGCGCGGTGGTGTCGATGGTGAAACCGAAGCGTGCGTTCTCGTCGCGGGGCATGTCCGCGGTGTGTCCGGTGGTGCTCGTCAGGCCGAGGGCGACGTACTCGTCGCCGAGCACGCGGTGCAGGTGCTGTCCCATCGGGAACCCCGTGAGGTGGCCGTTGAAGGAGACCGGTGTTTTCTGGATGTGGGCGTTGTGAGCCGCCAGAACGACTCGGGTGCCGGGTTCGAAGCGCTCCAGGTGCCACAGGACCGACTCGGCCATGTAGATGTCCCGGGCCGAGGTGTCGGCGGTCAGCCCTTTGCCGGCGAAGAGGTCAGCCAGGGCGCGGAAGGTGTAGTCGGCGTGGCAGGCGCCTTCGAGGCGTCGCAGGGCGATGTCATAGCTCGACCGGCCGCCGCGGGAGACGTACAGCGGTTCAACGGAGCGGAAGCGGATGAGCAGCCGCACCAAGGTAGCGCTGAGGGCGTCCTGTTCGGCAGTGGACAGGCGTGCCCACGCGGGCGCGGTGTCGGCCCCCGACCCGCCGGCGAACGATTCGGCGATCCGCATCGCCGTCTGGACCGCCGGCAGGGTTTCGGGATCGGTGTGGCGCAGGTAGTCAGCGACCGGGGCCAGGGCGGGAAGCAAGGACCCACCGGCCGCCGGGATGTCGATGCCGGCGAAACGCACCGGTGGTGAGGCGGTGCGGTTGTGTCGGCGCATCCAGCGCAGCGGCTCATCGACTCCCACGGGGATCGCCGCGGCAAGGTGGGCCGACAGGTCATCGTCCATCCCCTCGCCCTGGGCCCACGCGTCAAGGAGGAACCCTTCGCTGAAGCCGTATTCGAAGGCCAGGACGGTGAAGCCGCAACGCTCGACCAGGAACCGCAGGATGCGCCGGCGCATGGCTGCGAACTCGTTGATGAAGTGGGAACTCTCGCCGATCGCGACCACGCGGGCTTCGCCAGCGATGTCGCGCAGCGGCTCCAGGTCATCGAGCGGCGCCGCGGGGTCGAGGTGGGTGAGCGGGACGGCATGGGCGCGAAGCCAGTCGGCGAACGGGTTGTGGTGGGACGTAGCAGGCATGCTGACAGCTCGATTCTCGGTGCTGGAATGTGAAGGGATCGCCGATACGGGAGCGGATCACCGTATATAGGGCGCCCATCGGCGTTCGGCGACATGGCGGTGAATCCGCTCGGCCTCACCGCACGTAGCGTTTCCCCAAGAGGAGCCCGGCCTTCGCAGGGCCGGTCGTCCTCTGCCAGGACCGTTCAACGGCCCGGCGGCGGGTCTTGAGGTACCTCTGCCGCCTGTGCGGCCGCTGCGTTCTCCAGGTCGTCGATGCTGCCGGACATGATCGTGCGGATGTGTTCGGTGATGCGTTGGAGCGGCCAGTCCCACCAGGCCAGGGCCAGGAGGCGGTTGACGTCCGCATCGCTGTAGCGGCGGCGGATGAGACGGGCGGGGTTGCCGCCGACGATGCCGTAGTCGGGGACGTCGTCGACGACGACGGAGCCGGAAGCGATGATCGCTCCGTGCCCGATGCGGACGCCGGGCATCACCATGGCCCGGTAACCGAGCCAGACGTCATGGCCCACCACGGTGTCCCCCCGTCCGGTCAGGCCGGTGGTGAGGTCGAAGTGCTCGGACCAGGAACCGCCCATGATTGGGAAAGGGAACGTCGAGGGGCCGTCCATGCGGTGGTTGGCGCCGTTCATGATGAACCGCACGCCCTCTCCCAGCGCGCAGAACTTCCCGATGACCAGTTTTTCCGGTCCGTAGTGGTACAGCACGTTGCGAGTCTCGAAGGCGGTCGGATCATCGGGGTCGTCGTAGTAGGAGAACTCTCCGACCTCGATCAGCGGCGAGGTGACCAGTGGCTTCAGCAGTACCACCCGCGGCTGCTCGGGCATCGGATGGACCACGGTCGGGTCGGCGGGAACAGGTGGCATCACGAATGCTTCCTTTCTGAAGGGATGTCTGCGGGTCTGGAGGACCTCAGCACTTGGTGGCGGGCGTCGAAGTCGCGCGCATGGCCAGGTGGGCGCCCCGCCAGCGCCGACGCAGCCGGCGATCATGGCTGACGATGACGATGGCGCCGTTGTACCCAGTCAGAGCGGCTTCCAGCTCTTCGACGAGGGCGGGCGACAGATGGTTGGTGGGTTCGTCGAGCAACAGGACGTCTGACGGCTCGCTGAGCAATCGCGCCAGGGCGAGACGCTGCAGCTGCCCGGTGGACAGCCGACCGACCGGCACCGTGAGCTGGTCGCGGTCGAACAGGCCGAGGGACAGCAGCCGTTCGGTGTGCCCGGCGGCCTCCCCCGCCCGTCCACGGGCGAAGGCGGCCAGCACGGTCTCGTCCGGTTCCCCGGGTTGCGGCTCTTGGGGGAGGTAGCCGATCCTGCCACGGCGGGTGACGCACCCACTGTCGGGGGCGACTTCCCCGGCCAGGACACGGAGCAGGGTGCTCTTGCCCGCTCCGTTCGGCCCCGTGATCAGCAGGCGTTCGCCCGCCGTGACGGTGAGGCTCGTGCTGTCGAGCCGGTCGGCGACGGCGATGTCTGTGGTGTCGAGTACGACGCCCTGCAGGCGGCGGGCCCGCAGTACGGGGGTGAAGCGCAGCGGCTCCGGCGGGGGCGGGACCGGGTTGGCAAGCAGGCGGCGCAACCGTTCCTCGGCGTTGCGCACCCGGCTGGCCAGCGACTGCTGCACTCGGCCGCCCGCCCGGTCGTAGGCCATCTTGTTGCCGTCCTTCATCGGACGGCCGGGGGCCACCTGGCGGGCGGTGGTCGCGGCGGCCTCGCGGAGCCGGTCGACGTCCTCCCGCCACTGGTCGTACGCCTGAGCCCAGCGCTGCCGGGCAGCCGTCTTCTCGGCGAGGTAGCCGGTGTAGCCGTTGCCGTACCGGACGACGCGGCGCCGGTCGGCGTCCACCTCCAGCAGGCTGGTGGCGACACGTTCGAGGAAGACGCGGTCGTGGGAGACCGTCACCGTGGTGCCCCGCCGGGTGCGCAAGTGTTCTTCCAGCCAGCTCAGGGCACCCTCGTCGAGATGGTTGGTCGGCTCGTCCAGCAGCAGCACCTCCGGCGCGGCCGCCAGGACGGCCGCCAGCCGTAACCGGACCTGTTCTCCGCCGGACAGACTGCCCACGGTACGGTCACGGCTCACCAGCCCCAGACCCAGGCTGTGCAGGGCACGTTCCACACGGGCGTCGGCGTCGTAGCCGCCGCGCAGCTCGAAGACTGTCATCAGTTCGCCGTACTCGGCCATGCCCGACTCGTCGCCATCGGCCATCGCGGCCTCCAGACGGCGCATTCGCTGCTCGACGGCGCGTAGATCGCTCAGGGCCCGGTCGATGATCTGCTGGACGGTCGCCTGCGGGGCCAGCCGCTCGTCCTGCGCGAGATAGCTGACGCCACCGGCGGCCTGGACGACGACCTCGCCCTGATCGGGCCGTTCACGCCCGGCGAGCAGGCGCAGCAAGGTGGTCTTGCCGGATCCGTTCTCACCGATGATCCCGGTGCGCTCGCCCGCGGCGAGCGAGCAGGTCACCGAGTCAAGGACGAGCCTGCCGTTGAAGGACTTGCTGACGGCGAGCGCGGTGATCTGTGTAGGCATGGGGGGACTCCAAAGCATTCGAGGACGAGGCGGCAGTCAAGGGCCGCAGGGCCGGGCGAACGCTTCGGAAGAGCATCGATAACCCCACTAGTTCGACAACTGATGCATTAAGATGCTGCCATAACACCGTCCCCCTGAGCAACGGATTACCAGCTATGACTCCCGAAGCCCCAGGGCCGGAAGGCACCCGGCCAACGCCGACGCGACGCCGACCCGGGGGCCGCACCGCCCGTATTCGTACGCAGGTGCTCGACGCGGTCCGCGCGGAGCTCGGCGAACACGGTTATGACGGGCTCAGCATGGACGCCGTCGCCGCCCGCGCGGGCGTGCACCGCACAACGGTGTACCGGCGCTGGGGGGACGTCGGCGGCCTGCTCGCCGACGTTCTCGACGCGGCGAGCGACGACGACTGGCTGCCACCGGACACCGGCTCATTGGAAGGGGACCTGGCAGCGCTGAACCAGGAGATCCAGGCAGCCCTGACTGCACAGCCGCCGATCGTCGCGGCTCTGATCGCCGCCTCGTTCCGCTCCGAGAAAGCCGCCCACGCGCAACAGCGGCTCTGGGAGAACCGGTACGCCCGCTGCGAGATCATCGTCAGCCGAGCGGTCCGGCGCGGTGAACTTCTGCCGCACACCGACGCTCGGCGACTCCTCATCGCCGCCACCGCGCCGCTGTACCACCAGCTGGTACTCCTCCGCACGCCCCCCGACCCGCAACTGCCCGGCCATGCGGCCAGAACCGCCGCTTTCGCCGCAGCCGCCAGCGCCTTCGCCGAGCCCCCGTCAGCAAGCGACACCTGAGTGAGACTTCGCCCGTTCCAGCACCCCTTCGAGGGCTCGCACGGTGCGATTCACAGGCGACCACTCCACCCGCACGCTCGCTCTCCTCGTCGGCCTCGGGCTTCACCCGGACAGCCCAATGAGGCGACAAGGGGAGGGAAACGGCGCGCCCGACCAACTGAAAGTTACCTGTTGGTTACTTTGCTCCTGAGGCAGAGCTGGGGGTGCGGGGTCGACAACCGTGATCGCCTCGCTTGACTTAGTGCAGAGAAGCACGATCCGGCACATCGGCCGGTTCCTGGGCGAGGACCCGCTCGCGGTGCCTTGGGAGGCCGTGGAGTATCTGGCCGGGCAGCTCGGCATCGCCGATGCCTCATACGTGAAGCGGCACCCGGAGCGGCGCTCGACGGTGTACGAGCACGCGGCGGAGATCCAGAAGCGGTTCCAGTACCGGGACTTCACCGACCGGCGATGGGGCCGGGAGTTCCGTGGCTTCCTGTACGGGCGGGCGTGGACGCACGCCGAGGGACCGGTGGCCCTGTTCAACCACGCGGTGGCGTGGCTGCGCAAGAACCGGGTGCTGCTGCCCGGGGTGAGCGTGCTGGCCCGGCAGGTGTCGGAGGCCCGCACGGCAGCGGAGCGGCGCCTGTACGAGGCAGTGGCCCGCGCCGCGCACCGGGCCGATCCCGCGCTCGCGCCGGCGCTGGCTGAGCGGCTGGCGGTGCCGGAGGGCAAGCACGTCTCGGAGCTGGAGCGGCTGCGTACCCCGCCGACGAAGTCGACGGGCACCGCCATGATGCGGGCCATGGAGCGGGTGGAGGAGATCTCCGCGTTCGCGCTGGGGCGGGTGAACCTGTCCCGGGTGCCGGTGAACCGGCTGTCCACACCGGCCCGGTACGCGCAGCTGAGCAAGGCGCAGACGATCGAGCGGGCGCCGGAGCCGCGGCGGAACGCGCTGCTGACGGCGGTGGTGCGTCAGCTGGAGGCGCAGGCGGTCGACGATGCGCTGGACCTGTTCGCGGTGCTGATGGCGAACCGGCTGATCAGCCCGGCTCGGCGGGCGTCGGACCGGGAGCGGCTGGCGATGCTGCCGCAGCTGGAGAAGGCGGCCCGCATCCTGGCGAAGGCGTCGAAGATCCTCACCGAGGAGCTGGACCTGGTCGCCGAGCACGAGGCGGACCTGGACGTCGCGGCGCTGTGGGCAGCGGTGGAGGAGGCGCTGCCGCATACGGCGGTGGCCGGGGCGGTCGCGACCGTCGAGGCCCTGGTGCCCGAGGATGACGGGTCGGCCGAGGCCGCCATGCGGGAGAAGCTGGCCCTGCGCTACAACACCGTGCGCCCGTTCCTGTCCCTGCTGGGTGAGTCGGACGCGCTGGGCGCCGCCCCGTCCGGGCGGCGCATCCTGAAGGCGGTGCGCCGCCTGCCCGCGCTCTCGCGTCGGCGGGTCAAGGACCGGCCGCTACTGCCCCGCGAGATCGACGCCTGACTGCCGGCACATCACCCCTTCCCTGGACACCCGAGGCGGACTGGCACCCTACGAGGTCAAGCGGCGCGCCGAGGCCGACGACCGATCGGTGGCCTCGTGGAGATCCGCGCTGTCGAGCACGAGTTCAACCGGACGGCGTGACGGAGGACCACACGCCGAACCACTGCTCGGCGCCGTACTCCTCGAACCGCTCCACCTCGGTGAACCCCAGCTTCGCCGCGAGGCGCATCGCGCGGTCGTTGGCGGTCTGGGTGCAGAGCACCACCGGCTCGCTGGGAAGCGCGTCGGCGAACCAGTCGAGTGCCGCAGTGCACGCCTCGGCGGCGTACCCGCGTCCCCACGCCTCCGGCAGGAACATGTAGCCGAGCTCGGCCTCCCCGGCATCCGGACGGACGTGCCCCGGACGCTCTGCGTCGCGCCGATCGAGCGTGATCATGCCGATCATCGCTCCGTCGAGATCGATCACGAAAAGGCCAGGGCGCCGCCCGGGCACCTCAGGCACCGCGCGCTCGAGCTCATCACGCGGTCGAGGGCCACCGATGTAGGTACCCACCTCTGGCGAGGCGAACAGCTCGATGAACGCCGCACGGTCCCGGGCCTCGGGCTCACGGAGCACGAGCCGCTCGGTCCTTATCGGGGCAGGTGGCCAGGCGACGGGTCCAAACTCAGTCATGGCGGGCAACCTATCGCACGCCCGCCGAGCGGCACGCGCTCTCACAACTCACGAACAAAGCCACGGCTCCTCAAGGCATGAGGGATACCGAGGGGCCAGGAAGAAGCACCCTGGCCCCTCGGTATGTGATCCTCAGGTGGCCATGGCGGCGCCGCGCTGGCCACTGTCTCGCGCTCTTCCAGCGGTACGGCTGATTTCTGGGCGTGGCTTTGAGCGATCAGGCTGCTGTGTGGATCCGTACCGAAGCCGGATGGTGTCTGTCCGACGGGGAACCGGAGATGTGCGGCTGACGTCTCCCAAGCGATCAAGCTTGAGGAGTTTGAACAGTGCAGATCTACATCAGCGCGGACATGGAAGGCGTCACCGGGCTCGTCGACGCCGACGATGTCCAGCCCGGCGGCCGGGACTACGAACGTGGACGATTGATGATGGCGCAGGACGTCAACGCTGCCGTCCGGGGCGCCCTCACGGCCGGCGCCACCGACATCACCGTCAACGACGCGCACGGCCCGATGCGCAACATCCTTCCGGAGACCCTGCACCCGGCCGCCCGCCTCATCCGCGGCAAGCCCAAACACATGGGCATGCTGGAAGGCCTGACGTCGGAGCACGATGCCATGGTCTGCGTCGGCTATCACTCCCGGGCCGGCGCGCTCGGGGTGCTGAGCCACAGCTTTATGGGCCACGAGATCGAGGACATGTGGCTGGACGGCCGACCGGTGGGCGAGATCGGTCTGGCTCACACGACCGCGGCAGCCATCGGTGTTCGGGTGGTGGTCCTCACCGGTGACGACTACGCCTGCGCGGAGATGAAGGAATGGGATGCCTCTGTATCCACCGTGGCCGTGAAGTATGCGCGGGACCGATTCGCGGCAGATCTGCGCCCGACCGAGGAGGCACGCACGGCAATTGAGGATGAGGTCGCCGCCAGTCTCTCTACGCGACGGACGGCTACAGCACCCCTTTCGGATCCATCCACCCTCACCGTCCGCTGGCAGTCCGCTTCAGTGGCCGCCACCCTCCTGGGAATTCCAGGGGTCACATCGAAGGACACGCGGACCGTCCAGGCGCGGGGTACTCTGCCCAGCCTCTACCGGTTGTTCGGGGTGTGGATGCGGGTAGCGGCGTCCCTGACCAACCAGCCACCGTACTGCTGACCGTTACGAGGCAACGCCTGATCGCACATCACGCCTCGCCCCACGGTGGCCGTCTGAGCGTCGGACTTCTGCTGTACCACTACGTCGGGAGATGCAATGGGTGCCGTCATACATAAAACGGTTCACGCTGGCGGTGAACAACTCAGCCTCTATACCGTGACACCGCAGAACGAGAGCGTTGGGGCCTGCGGCGTTGTCATCATGCATGGAGCCGGCACCGGCCGCACCGTCGCGTACGTCCGTACCCGCACCCCCGGTTCACCCGGCACCCGCCACACCTCCGACGGCCCCGACGTCGCCCACCGCTCACCCATCTTCGCGACCGCGGCCGGCGCCGTCTCCTCATCGCAGGCCGCCACCTCCACCAGGCCCGGCTCAAACACATGCACCGCATCGAAAGACCAGTAGATGACGGAGTGTCAAATCATGTGACATCAAACTGCACTCTCTGCTTGGTTCCTACTCGACCCCCGAGAAGCCCGCGGGTTCATGGAAACTGAAGGTACTTCAACGCGAACCCGCGGGTGCGACCCCCTGATTCTGGGCGATGAGCCCGCGGGTTCGTACTCAACTCGCTGGAGTGATGAGGCTGATTGCACCACCCCGTGCTCGGAGAAGAGCCAGACCTCCTCCCCGAGTTCCCCAGCCGGAGCATCGGCGACAGGTGCTCCGGCTCACGAGGCAGGCTCACGGGGCAATGGCGTCGTGCCGGTGCGATGAAGTCAATGTCTTCGCGTCTCCGCTTCGGTCGATCAGAGCGGCGAAGGCGTCGAGGACTCGTTGCAGGCCGAAGGAGTAGGCGTGGGCGGGGTCGTAGGCACTGCTGTGTGCGGCGCCTGCGGCTGCGCCGACGCGGACGGCAGTGGGGTAGGCGTTCTCGTCGAGGACCCGGGCGAGGAGCGGGGCGTTCAGCTCCCACCATTGTTGGTCGTTCAGGGCACTGTCGTGCTGTGCGGCGCGGGCGTCGGCGACGGTGCGGGCGCATGCCTGCACGAAGGTGAGTAGGTGGGTCAGACAGTCATCCATCTCGACGTCGCTGAGGCCGAGGCCGTCGAGCCCAGACAGTTCGTGCTCGTACTTTGACATCTGCCCCGGCCCCAGCGGAGGCCTGACGGTGGAGACGGCCGCGGCCCACGGGTGGCGTTCGAAGAGGGCTTTGTTCTCCTCGGCGATAGCGGTGACGCGTTGGCGCCAGGGCTGTCCGGTGGTGTCGGTGCGGGGCATGCGGGCGTAGGCGGCGTCGAGCATGAGGTCGAGGAGCTCGGCCTTGCCGGGGACGTAGGTGTACAGCGTCATCGGCACCACGCCGAGTTCCTTGGCCACCCGGCGCATGGTCACCGCGTCCAGGCCTTCAGCGTCGGCGATGGCGGTGGCAGCCTCGACCACCGCGTCGATGCTCAGCCCCCGTCGCGGTCCTCGGCGACGGTCAGAGGAGGAGCCGCGCCACAGCAGTTGCAGGGTGTGGGCCGGGTCGCCCGAGCTGGTTCGTTCCGTTGGCATGGAGTCATCCTCTCCCAGCCAAACTCTGTACAATGTACATTGTACGTCGTACAGAGAATATGCTCAGTGGATCTCGGAGGAGTTTTCATGAAGATCACCTCTAGCGCCGTGTCGCTCAACGTCGACGATGTCCCCGCAGCCAGCGCCTTCCTCGTTGAGCACTTCGGGTTCCGCGAGGAGATGGCCGCCGACGGCTTCGCGTCCCTGACGCGCGACGACGTCGGCATGAACGTCATCTTTTTGCGGCGGGGGCTGGACACCCTCCCGGCAGACCAGCGCGACGAGCACACCGCAGGTCTGATCCTTGCCTTCGTCGTCGAGGACCTCGAAGGCGAGCTGGCGCGCCTGCGCTCCGAAGGCGTCACGATCACCATGCCGCTGACCGACGAGGAGTGGGGCGAGCGCGCCTTTCAGGTCCGCGACCCCAATGGCGTCATCGTCCAACTGGTCGACTGGAACGCACCCACCAGCCGCTGAGACAACCGGCGGCGCCGCCCCCAAACGATGACGCCCAGCTAGGGTCACAGGGGCGCCACGAGGAGAGGCCCCGACCTGTTGTTGAGCCCCTCAATCAAGTAGAGAACGCGAGCGGCCCTGGAGATTTTCGAATTTTCGAGGAGCCCCAACAGGGCCGACCTCGGCGGCCTGCTCCAGCAGGGCCCGTGCGGAAACCGCGTAGCGGATCGCGGTCTTCTCGTCCAGGCCGAAGACCTCGGCGAGGTGGAGCGGGTCGGGACCGTGGACGAGGGCTTCTTCGAGCTGGCGGTCGACGCGGAGCCGTTCCAGGGTGGCGTCCTGGCCGTGGAGTTCGTGCTTGATCCACCAGCCGCTGACCGGCCCGGTCTCCAGCGCGGTCATCTGGTTGATGAGCAGGTGGGGGTTGGCGGTGTTCGGCCAGCGCCGGCGCCGGTAGTCCAGCCAGGCCAGCAGCATCTGGTGGGTGAGGTCGTCCATGGGGCGGGTGCGTCCGGCGATGGTGAGCCGGCGGTTGCCCAAGTCCACGTCGTCCAACTGGAGAGCGCGGATGGCTCCGGCCCGGGCGGCGTGGGAGGCGCGAGTGCGAGGGCGAGGCGGGCGGCTGGGCTGCGGACCGCTTCGACGGACCGGGTCACCTGCTGGGGCAGCAGGGGCTGCAGGACGGAGTACTCGAACGTACCGACCTTGATGCGGGCGGTCGGGTTGCGGAAGACGATGCCGTTCTTCTTCGCCCAGCCGAACAGCGACCGCAGGGCGACGAGAGTCGGGCGCTGTTCGTGCCCGTGGAGAGTCTTGACGTGGGCGAGAACATCGTCGCGGGTGACCTCGCGCAGGTGGTCGTGGCCCGCGGACCATTCCAGCAGGGCGGGACGTACGGCGTTGAGGTAGGCCCAGACGGTGGCCTGGTCGCGGGGGCGGGTGCGTGGTCCGCCGTCACGCAGAGTGCGGTTCCAGCGCTCGGCCTCCCGGCGGATCCCGGCAGCGAGGCCGTCGAGCCGCTTCTCCAGCCAGTCCTCGTAGGACGGCCTACGGTCGTCGACCAGGATGCTCATCGCCTCCAGGACCTCGGCGGTTCGCTCGATGCTGCTGTCGAGGGCCCGCAGCGGCGCGATGATCTCCGAGTAGCGGATGACGTCGCCCTCGGTGTGCGGGGACAGCAGCACGACCAGGGCCCGGTCCACGTCGAGACGCACGCGGCGGCTCCAGCCGCGGGCCTCGGCCAGGCCGTGCGCGAGGTAGCGTCCCCAGGCCAGCCAGGGGTTCTCGGGATTCGCGTGCACATCGTGAGCGAAGCGGCTGTAGTCGCGGGGGACGCCGTCGAACAGGACCGGCTGGCGCCAGCGGCTGACCGGACGGACTGCAGCGGGCGGTGGCGGTTTGCGTGGGCGCCCCCGTCGTGCCTGGCCACGGGGCCGCGGAGGAGCCGCGGTGGTGGTGCATGCCGACGAAGAACAGCTGAAGGTCACCGACCTGACGAAGCCAGGGTGCCATCACGTGCCCGGCCGAAGTCGGCTTGCCGGTCGCCAGACGGATATTGCGGCGGGCCTGGCACCAGCACAGTCGGCAGTAGCCGGACTTCAGCGGCTGTCACCGACAGCAGGCCCCGCACTCGTCGGCGGCGTGCTTGTGAGCAAACTGCCAGCACGCCGGGCAGAGCCTGCCCGTGAACACGCCCCAGGCCAAGCAGCCGTCACAGCTGGTAGCGGGCTTGCGGTAGCCCTTGCGCGGACTCACTGCGTCACATCGGCGGCAGGGACCGGCCGTCCCGCCGACGCGGCACCACCGCCGGGGCCGGACCGGACGCAGCGGCGGCCTGCTGGCCGGTCTCCTCGCCCGGGCGGCGGACCTTGTCCGGCTCGGGGATCAGCAGGTCGCCGATCTCGCAGCCGAGGACGACGCAGATGACATCCAGGTCCTCCAGCTTGAGGGAGACCGGCTGGCCGGACCACAGCCCGGACATCTTCCCCGCCGAGATCACCAACCCGTGCTCGGCCAGGCCCCGTTGGAGCTCGGACGCCTTCCAGATACCCTTGTTCGCGGCCGTCAGCCGCAGGTTCCACCTCATCGGATCAGCCCTTCCAGCCGTTTCGCGGCTCGCTCGGTCCCGGCGGCCCAGGCGTCCTCGACCCGGGTCTGCTGGACGTGGACGTATCGCATCGTTGTAGCGATCCAGGAATGTCCCAAAACCTCCTGAATCGCGAGCAAGTCCAGCCCATTCCCATAGAGTTGGGACGCACAGAAATGCCGCATGACATGCGGCGTCAGCCTCTCGCCCCACCCCGGCAGGTGCGCCTTGGCTGCCTCCTTGAGCCCGCCACGCAAAGCGTCGTCGCCCACCCGACGCGAAGAGCCGTCGGCGTTCTTGCGCTCGGAGGGGAACAGCGGGGCGCCGGGGCGGGTGTGGTCGTCGTCGAACTGACCCCAGACGTCCTCGATGAACCACCGCAGTGTGCGGTCGGCGCCGTTGATCAGCGGTACCATCCGCTCGCGCGGCCCGGAGCCGCGGGCGCCCTTGCCGTGACGGACGTGGAGCTTGCCGAAGCGGCCCAGCTCCCACTTGATGTCGTCCAGGTCGAGCTTGCACGCCTCGCTCACCCGCAGGCCGACCTGGGACATCAGCTTCGAGGCGGTGTAGTTCCGGGCGGTCGGGGCGAAATTGCGGCAAGTGGCGAGCTCGCCACCCCAGCCGGTGAACAGGGTCCCGACTTCCGGCTCGGTCGGCGGGATCCGCAGCTGGGCGTCCTTGGCCCCGCGCGGCCGGTTCATCTCATCGATCGGGCACTCGACCACCCGGCCGGTCATGCGGTGGAGTTCGACCTTGTGCCGAAGCTCCAGGAACATGAAGTAGGTGGTCAGCGCCTGTGACCGGGCCAGTCGGGTGCCGCTCGGCGAGTTCCGCAGGACCTTCCCGAAGTACGCGTCGGCGTCGGCGGGCTCCATGTCCCACAGCGGCCGGCCGAACCACGCGCGGATCTGTTCCAGGTGCCCGACGTCCCCGCGGATGGTGCCGTCCGCCAGGCCCGCCGAGGCTCGCGCGAGGACGAACCCGGACAGTACGTCGGTCTCGAACCGCTCCAGCTCTTCCGCCGACGTCGGCGCCCAGTGCTCACGCAGGTCCCGTACGACTGCCAGCGCCGCCAACCCGAGCCTCCTCGCCTTCGGCCCGACTGCGGATCGGTCGGACGTGGTGAGAACGCTTCAAGAATCACGAAGTTACGTCACAGAGCCTCAGAGCACTCGAAGGAGGAAGAACCTCCTGGCCACAGGGACAGGGACTCAGCGGGGCTCAGAGGAACTCACGGGATGTCGCACACGAGCACGCGACGAAGCAGATCTGCCCGGATCAGCCTTCGGTACGGCCTCGCCCTGGGTGCGCCGCAGCATGTTCCGTGGGCTCAGTCCTGCTGCTCCAACGCGTCGGCGAAGGCGCGGAGGGCATCGGCCAACTCTTTCTTGGTGGGCAGCTCATCCACCTTCTTCTCCAGACCGTCGATGCGTTCCGCCAGGTCGTCCAGGCTTGCCGGAGCCGTGGGATGCGATGTCGGTCCGTCCGTAGGAGATGGGGACTCGGACGGGCCCGCATCCGAACCACCCGAGCCTCCCGCATCCGTACCGCCGGAGCTGCCGCCGTCAGTGCCACCTGAACCACTGACGGAGCCACTGTCCCCAGCGCCGGTGTCCCCGCCGCCCGCGAGACCGCCGCTTCCCGTATCGGACGTCTCCGCGGACACAGGAGTCGGGCCGGACGCTCCGCCGTCCTGGTCGGCCACGGCAATCGCCCCACCCACACCCAGCACCATCGCGGCGGCCGCGCCGACCAGCGCCACCGTCATCCGTCGCGCCTGGATCTTCCTCATATGTGTCATGCGACGGACACTAACCACTGTTCGCCGCGGAGGGATTCCTTCCGATGATTCGGTGCCGCTTGGGCTCCTCGCGCAGGGTGGGAACCTGCTTCTGCCGGAGCTCCACGGATCTCGGCACGGGAAGGATCACGGGTGCGAGTAGTTGCGGTACAGGATGCAGCGCTGAGATTGATCAGGGTCTCTGAACTGGCCCGTGGAGGCCGGCCGACTCCTTCGCGCTTCCCGGCGCCTGTCCCGGAAGGCCCCCGGCGGCCTGGAGGGCGGCGAAGTCGGTGTGCGCGGCTGTGACGGCTTCGGGGCGCACACAGCGAGCTGGATCACGTTGCTTTCGACGGATTTCTATAGGACACACCCCCTGGTGATCCTGATCGAGACGCTCAAGGAGATCGCGCCGACTGCGAATCCAGAGGCGCAGTCGTCGCCTACAGCTGCGTAACCAGCTGTGTGGCGGTTCAGCTGCATCTGCCCGTTCGCCCTGATCACGACGTGGTACCCGCCCGAGGTGTTCGCGGTACCGGACCGGTACACGTCGTCTGAGGTCTTACCGAGGTAGACGCCCGCGTGCTCGGTCAGCGTTGAGGGCAACGCCTTGAATTTCATATCGAACGAGATCCGGTAGCCGCCCGCGCCCGCGACGAGTGGGCACTCCCCTCCAAGTCCGTACGACTGGTTCAAAACGGCCTGGATGCTCACCCACCCGGCGTCCGCACCCGTCCCGTACTGAAGGGCGTAGCCGCCAAGGTCGGCCAGCCCGCTGCGACGTACCGGGCAGTCCGCTCGACGGTGGTCGGGGCCGCCGTCCGGATTTCACCGGCGGCGGCGAGGGAGGCCGCCGGGCCGGTCAGTGCGCCGAAGGCGACGATGCCGGCGAGGAGGCGGACTGCGGAGCGGCGGGGCTGGGTGGGCAATGCGGACATGGGTGACTCCGCGTCATGAGTGGTGGTGATCATTCCGCTGGGAAGAGGAATGCGGGCGGGTTTCGCACATGAGCTCCATGAACCTCATGAGCTACATGAGCTGTGCGGGCCGTGCGGGCTGTGCGGGCTTCATCGGCGGGAGAGCAGTGCCGCCCAGGCGCCGGGCACCTGCTCGCGGGCGAACCAGCCGTCCTTGCCGGGCACCCCTTGCGTGGCCTTGAGGAAGGCAAAGCTGTTCGAGGCGGCCACGCGGTTCCAGTCGATCGCCGCCTCCCGCTGGTTCCCCGTCGTCGCGGAGCAACGATGACGGACAGCACTGTGGCGAGCCGGGAGGACCATCCGGGGCGGGCTCTGGCCGAGTTGCTGAGGAACTGGTGGGAGTCGTCCGTGCGCGGCGGCCGCGAGAAACCCACTCAGAATTCCCTCGCGAAACGGCTGCGGGTCGACCAGACCACCCTGTCGCGCTATCTGAATCCCGCTCACGCCTCCAACGCACCGCGCAGGATCGTCGAGCAGCTGCACGCGGTGCTGCGGGCGCCGGCCGACGACCTGGTCCGGGCGTGCGCCCTGGCCGATGCGGCAGCCGGGGCACCGCCGGCCAGGAACCGCCCGGCGCCCACGGCGTCGCCGGATCGGGCGTCCGCCGCAACCGATTCGGTGGAGGCGGTCACCGGCACGCCCGTATCGGCAGATCCGACCGCAGGGCCGAATCCGGCGGCCCGTTGGTGGGACCACTCCCCACCGGCGCGTACACCCCCTCGACCATGCGGTCGCTGAAGAAGTTCCAGGCATCCCGGGACCTGCCCGTGACAGGCATCGGGGACGAGGACACCTGGCGCGCGCTGCTCAACGCCCAGGGCCCGGACCAGCACAAGTAGCCGCGGCGGCGGGGCGGCGCGCCCTCTCGGGTCAGAGTGCCCAGGACACCAGCGTGCAGACCATCGAGACGGCCCAGACCGCTCCCGCGAGAATGCCGAGAGTCATCCCCACCGCGACCCGGCGCTGAGCAAGATAGACGGTTCCCGGTCGTGTGGACGTTCGATGTTCGGTCATACGTACCAGTCTGCCCGTCGTGATCGACGGACGTTATCCGTACACATACTCAGGCAGTCGCTTCCCGCAGGGCCTGACGGCAGAGCGCGTCGGCCCTGCGGGTGGTCTCCGGCTGACGGAAGTCGCGGGCCAGCAGCAGGGTGTGGGCGCACGCGTTGTCCAGGCCGATCCGGTGCCCGACAGAGACGAAGACCGGCTTGATGCCGTCCTGGGTGCGCAGCGCCCGGCCCACCTCCTCCTCGCCGTCGAGCAGCGGCGACCAGTCACCCCGGCGGGGGCCCGGTTGCTCGTACGAGAAGGTGAACGGGTTCTTGGCGACGCCGATCACCGGTAGTCCGGTGAGAACCCCGAGGTGACTGGCGAGTCCGAAGCGGCGCGGGTGCGCCAGGCCGTAGCCGTCACAGACCACGAGTCCCGGGTCGGTCGGCAGGGATTCCAGCGCGGCCAGCACGGTCGGGATCTCCCGGAAGGCGAGCAGTCCGGGGATGTACGGGAAGGTGACCCGGCCGACGGCAGTGGCCTCGGCGACCACGTCGAGCGTCGCCTCGTCGAGGACGACCGCTGCCGCCACGACGACATCGCGCTCGTCGTCGTAGGCCACGTCGACCCCCGTGACCCGGCCGTTGCCGGGCGGCGGGCCGGGTTCGTCGAGCACCACCCGGGGGCGCAGGGCGTCCTGAAGGGCTCGGGCTTCGGCCTCGTCGGCGGGCATCGGGAGCGTTGTCATAGTGCTGTCGAGTCTAGGCAACGGGCACGGCGGGCGGCTCGGCAGCGGGCCGGTCGGGACTTCGCGGACACGGCCCGGGGCCGGCGCGCCCTCGTCCCGTAGCCTGGAGATCATGTTCGTACTCGAGTTGACCTACACCGCGCCGGTCGAGCGTATCGACGCGCTGCTGCAGGACCATGTCGCCTGGCTGGACACGCAGTACGCGGCCGGGGTGTTCATCGCGTCGGGCCGCAAGAACCCGCGCGACGGCGGGGTGATCCTGGCCGTCGGGGACGACCGCGCACAGGTCGAGAAGATCGCGGCGGAGGATCCGTTCACGGCACAGGGCGTGTGCACGTACCGGATCACGGAGTTCATCGCGACGAAGACCTCGGACGAACTCGCCCCGCACCGGCAGCAGTTGCCCGGGTAGCGGGTATCCGCCACCCGGGTACCCAGGCACCGCTCCTCGATCGCCGGACGGGCCGGAGCGGTGACCCACCCGGCCCTGATCCACCGGGCGCTAGAACCCCGCGCGCGCCACTCGTCCCTTCTCGCCCGCGGCCCAGCAGCCGCCGTCCGGTGTGCAGTGGACCGTGTCGTACGACCCCGTGTCGACCGTGCGCCAGGTTCGGCCGCCGTCCACGGTGAGGTCCGTGCCGGTCGGGCCGACCGCCAGCGCACCCGACCTGCTGTGCGGGAGCCAGGCGACGCCCGAGCGGTAGGCGGTCGGCGGGGTGGCGGACTGCTTCCAGCTGCGGCCGGCATTGCCCGTCACCGCCGCGGCGTTCGGCGACGGCAGGCCGGCCCGGTAGTCGCCGCCGACCGCGATGCCGTGGTGGCGGTCGCGGAAGGCCAGACCGAAGACGCCGCGTGCCGGGTCGCCGGCCGGGATCGTGGATTCGGCCGCGGTCCAGGTCAGCCCTCGGTCGGCGGAGTGCAGCACCCGTGCGGTGGCGGCGCCCCCGGTCGCCAGCCATACGTCCTCGGGACCCGATGCGACCAGGCACTGACCGCTGGCGGCGAACCCCGCCTCACCGGCCAGGGCATCCGGCATGCCCGCACTGGGCAGCACCCGCCAGCTCCGGCCGCCGTCAGCGGTCGACAGGATGCGGTACTTCCCGTCGACGGGATCGCTCATCGCAAGTCCGTGCCGGCTGTCGAAGAAGGTGAGGCAGTCGTAGAAGGCGCGGGCATCGGTGTTGCGGAACGACTCCGTCCAGGTCGCTCCCCCGTCGTCCGTGCGGAACACCCTGGAGGCCTCGCCCTCCCCGATGGCCAGTGCCACCGCGCGCCGGGCGTCGAATGCCTCGATGTCACGGAACTCCAGCGCCTCCTGAGCCGCACCGGGCGGTGACACATCGCGCCAGTGACGGCCGCCGTCCGAGGTGCGCAGCACCATGCCCTTCGAACCCGCGACCCAGGCGGTGCGACGGCTGACGGCGGCAAGGCCGCGGAAGCGGGCGTCGGCCCCTGTCTCGGTGAGCGTCCAGGCCGGCCGTTCGCCGGGCCGGTGCCACTCCCCCGGTGCAGCCGCGGCTGCCGGTGTGGCCAGTGTTGCGGTCAGCGCCGCCGCACAGAGCCCCCATGACATCAGTCGTCTCATCTTCCCCTTGGCCCTCATGGCGCTGGAAGCTAGCCCACGAGCTGCGCTCCGTCCAGGGCGCATCGGCGGTAAGTGGGCACTCGATCGGTACCGGCGGCGTGCGGTGATACAGCTCACGCCACCTTCCGATGCACGGATGAGGCAGTTCCGTCGTCTACATCAGTGCCGGGAACCGTTCATCTGGCCGAGAAAGGGAGCAGGTCTTGTCCACCGTTATCGAGCAGTCCGTGCAGGCCCGCATGGTCGCATCCGCACCGCGGATGGAGACCCTTCCCGCCACCCTGCAGTATGACCGGAGGGATCCGTTCGCCGTACGCATGGCGTTCCCCGCGACGGCGACCCTGGAAGGCACCGATGTCTCCTGGGAGTTCTCCCGCGAGTTGCTCGCGGCGGGAGTGGACTCGGCCGCCGGTGTCGGGGACGTGCGCATCAGGCCGTTCGGATATGACCGCACTGTCCTGGAGTTCCATGCCACCGAGGGAATCGCGATGGTGCACGTCCGCACCGCGGAGCTGCGCCGTTTTCTCGAGCGGGCGCAGGAATTGGTGCCGGCCGGCGACGAGCACCGGTTCCTGGATCTCGACCGGAGCCTGACCGATCTGCTCGGCGGGGCCTGCTGACCCCGCGTCGGGCGGGAGGCGATTTCGTACGGCGCAGGTGACGCTGTTGCCCGGCAGGGAATTGAGTGACATCGCGGCCGAGGAAGGACGCGCGGGAGTGTGATCGGTGGGGGACGAGGTCGGTGCGGGGTCACCGGTGGAGTAAGGCCCAGGCCTTGCAGCCGCCGGACTGGGTCAGCGCGGGGGTCAGCCCCCAGTCCCCGCCGCGCGAATCGACCGCTGCTGCCAGCAGCCACATACTTTCGCTACGGCGTTCGCGGCATTCCTCGGACTTCTCGGCCGAGCCGTGGGACGGGTGCTGGTCGTAGAGGATGATGCGCAGCGCATCGAACTGCCAGTGGACCCGCAGCAGCATTTCCCGGTCCGGGGTGAACCGGTAGGCGGCCGCGACCAGTTCGGAGGCGGCGAGTACGGCTGTTTCACGGAGTTCCGCGAGGCCGTGCCGGGTGAGGAGTTCACCCACGGCGCTGCGCGCGAGGCTGGCGCAGAAGGCGCCGCCCGGCAGTGCGAACGAATAACTGAGGTTGTCCGCCGCCGGCGGGTGGGGTCCGGCTGGTGCGAGAGCCGGGAGACAACGCGGTGCGCCCTTCATCAAGATGCTCACATTTCCGGTAATTGCGTTAATGATCACACAAAGGCGCGGTCGCCCCGTGTGAGACTTGCGCTACCGACCGTAGCGCATACTGGAGCACAGTGCTACTACTTGTGTGGTTCCGGTCATTTCACTCAACCTCCGCCCTCGGAAGGACATTTGCCGTGCCGCCCAGAAGCACCCCGACCGCCCGGCAGCAGCGTCTCGGGTACGAACTGCGCAAGCTGCGTAAGCAGTCGGGGATGTCGACGCAGCAGGCCGCCGCGCTGCTGGGCGTCGACCGCACCCGCATCCCGAACATCGAGTCGGGCCGGTTCGGCATCAGCGCCGAGCGGGTTCGCACCCTTGCCTTCAACTACGGCTGTCCGGACACCGGCCTGGTCGATCTGCTCGCCGAGATGACCCAGGAGCGGGCCAGGGGCTGGTGGGAGGAACATCGCGGACTACTGCTGCCGGGACTGCTCGACATCGCCGAACTGGAGTACCACGCACTGGAGTTGATAACGGCGACCACCACGCACATCCCCGGCCTGCTGCAGACCGAGGAGCATGCGCGGGCGGTTTTCGACACCGCCGATCCGCAACTGCCCGGGCCCGATCTGGTGGCCAGGCTCTCCCTGCGGCTGCGCCGCCAGGAGGTGTTGAACCGGGACCGCCCACCACATTACGAGTCGGTGATCCACGAGGCGGCTCTGCGCATGCAGTTCGGCGGCCCCAAGGTGGCCAGGGCGCAACTGGACCACATCGTCGGCCAGTCCGAGCGGGACCGGATCACGGTCCTGGTGATCCCGTTCGCCGCCGGCGGTTTCCCGGGCGCCGGACAGTCGTTCACCTATGTGGGCGCTGCGGTACCCCAGCTCGACACCGTGCAGCTCGATTCCTCGCACGGCTCGATGCTTTTGGATTCCGATATGCAACTGCGCCGGTACCGAGGCCTGTTGGAGCGTCTGCGCACGCTCGCACTGCCGGTCGAGGAATCGCGCGACTTCATCCGAGCCATAGCCCAGGACCTCTGAGGAGAGAGATCATGACCGACATCTGCTGGGACGAGGCCTTCTGCAGCGAGGGCGCCAACTGCTTCCGTTTCGGACTCGACGACCAGGGCAGGGCGTACATCGGCTCCACCACGGACACCGCCGCCTACGTCAGCGACTCCATCGAGGCGCTGCGGGCGCTGATCTCCGCGGTGAAGTCCGGCGCGGCGGACCATCTGCTCTGACCGCCCGACCGCACCGCGCCCCCGTACGCGTCCGCTCCGAGTACGCCGACAGCTCCGAGTGCTCCGCCGACGGGGGCCGGCCCGGCCCCGCAGAAGATCCCGATCGCCCGGAAAATCCAGACAGAAGCTGTCCGGTATCGCGGTTAGCTTCGGCGGCATGGATCGGAACACGGACCGGAACATCGTCATCACCGGGGCACGCGCGAACAATCTGCGTGATGTCTCCCTCACCGTCCCCAAGGGGCGGATCACCGTCTTCACCGGAGTCTCCGGGTCGGGCAAGTCGTCGATCGTCTTCGACACCATCGCCGTGGAATCGCAGCGGCAGCTGAATGAGACCTTCACCTGGTTCATCCGGAACAGGCTGCCGAAGTACGAACGGCCCCATGCCGACGCCATCGACGACCTCTCCGTCGCAATCGTCGTCGACCAGAAGCCGCTGGGCGGCAATGCCCGCTCCACCGTCGGCACGATGACCGACATCTGGTCGGTGATCCGGGTGCTGTTCTCGCGATACGGGACACCGAGTGCCGGCCCGGCGACCTCGTACTCCTTCAACGACCCCGGCGGGATGTGTCCGGAGTGCGACGGTGTGGGGCGCACGGTCCGCCTCGACATCGACCGGGCGATCGACGTCACGAAGTCGCTCAACGAGGGTGCGCTGCTGCTGCCGGGGCTCTCGGTGGGCAGCTGGGAGTGGCAGCTGTACGCCGGTTCGGGACGCTTCGACAACGACAAGCCGCTCGCGGAGTTCACCGAGGAAGAGCTCCAGCTCCTGCTGTACGGCGGTGGGTTCACCGTCCGTCTGGAGCTGAAGTCGACCTCTGCGGACATGCGGTTCGAGGGGATCGCCGAGCGGTTCACCCGGCTCTTCCTGAAGCGGGACACCGAGGCGCTCTCCGAGCGGCGGCGCGAGGCCGCCCGGCGTTTCACGACCGAAACGGTGTGCGCGTCCTGCGGCGGCGCCCGGCTGAACGCGGCCGCGCTCGCCACCCGTGTCGGCGGGCTCTCCGTGGCCGACTACGGGCGGATGGAGGTGGCCGATCTGGCGGGCGTCCTGGCCGGGATCGACGATCCGGTGGCCGGTCCGATCGCCTCGGCCGCCCGCGAACGGCTGGAGCGCCTGGTGGGCATCGGGCTCGGCTATCTCAGCCTGGACCGGGAGACCACAACGCTGTCGGGCGGCGAAGGGCAGCGGCTCAAGATGGTCCGGCATCTGGGCAGTTCACTGACCGGGCTGACGTTCATCTTCGACGAGCCGAGCGTGGGCCTGCATCCGCGTGATGTCAGCAGGCTGAACGATCTTCTGGTAAGGCTGCGCGACCGGGGCAACACCGTCATCGTCGTCGAGCACGACCCGGATGTGATGGCTGTCGCGGACCACATCGTCGACATGGGCCCGAGAGCGGGCACCGACGGCGGACATGTCGTGTTCGAAGGCCCGGTGGACCGGTTGCGCGAGGCGAACACCCTCACCGGCCAATGCCTGCGCCACCGGACACCGCTCAAGGAGACCTTCCGCTCCCCCACCGGGCAGCTGCCGGTGACGGGCGCCGCGCTGCACAACCTCAAGGGCGTGGACGTGGCGTTCCCCGAAGGTGTACTGACGGTCGTGACCGGGGTGGCCGGATCCGGCAAGTCGACGCTGGTCTCCAAGGTGTTCACGGCGGCGTACCCGGACGCGGTGGTCATCGACCAAGGGGCGATCACCGCGTCGTCCCGCTCCACCCCGGCCTCGTACCTCGGTGCACTGGACTCCATCCGCAAGGCCTTCGCCAGGGAGAACGGCGTCGAGCCCGGCCTGTTCAGCTTCAACTCATCGGGGGCGTGCGGGCATTGCTCGGGCCGCGGCATCATTTGCACCGATCTCGCATTCATGGACCCGGTGACCACCACCTGCCAGGTGTGCGAGGGGCGACGCTTCCACGACGACGTGCTGAAGCACCGAGTGGGTGGCGCCTCGATCGCCGACGTACTGGAGATGACGGCCACTCAGGCGGCCGAGCTCTTCGACGACCGGGCACTGCTGCGGAAGCTGCACACGCTCGACGACGTCGGCCTGACCTATCTGACACTGGGGCAACCGCTCAGCACGCTCTCCGGTGGTGAGCGTCAGCGCATCAAGCTCGCCACCCGGCTGCACCGGACAGGCAGCGTGTACGTGCTGGACGAGCCGACCACCGGACTGCACATGGCGGACACCGGCACGCTCGTCGATCTGCTGGACCGGCTGGTCGACGCGGGCAACAGTGTGATCTGCGTGGAGCACAACCTCGAGGTGCTCAAGCGCGCAGACTGGGTGGTCGACCTCGGCCCCGAGGGCGGCAGAAACGGCGGCGAGCTGGTCTTCGAGGGGACCCCGGCGGCGCTGCTCGGCCATCGCACATCGTTCACGGCCGAGTATCTGCGCCGGGATCTGGGCCTGGAGCGCCCCGGCGCCGGGACTTGAGGGCACTTTCCGAGTCCACAGAGCACGACACAGCCACGTATTGGTGGATATGAGCGAGTTCGGTACACCCGGCAGCCGAGCGGGCTTCTGGACGCCCCACCCCCCGCGACCTGCGCACATAACGTTACGTAATCGGGCATCGCGGGGGCGGGCTTGGCGATGGCCTTACCGCCGCTTTAACCTACGGTCTCGTAACCTACGTGTCCGTAGGTAATTCTCCCGTCCCCAGGAGTCCCCGTGACGATCAGCGCTCCCCACCTCGGCAGCCCGAAGGCGTGGACCGACGCCCAACTGCTGTACGCCCTGGAAGAGGTGGTGGAGAAGGAGCTCAACCGCCATCTCAAGGTCGCCAAGGACTGGATGCCCCACGAATACGTGCCGTTCTCCGACGGGCGGAACTTCCCCGGCATCTTCGAGGACGGTGAGGCCTGGCAGGCCGATCAGTCCAAGGTCACCGACATCGGCAAGGTCGCGCTGGTCGTGAATCTTCTGACCGAGGACAACCTCCCCAGCTACCACCACGAGATCGCATCCCTCTTCGGCCGCGACGGCGCGTGGGGCACCTGGGTGCACCGCTGGACCGCGGAGGAGGGGCGGCACGGCATCGTGATGCGTGACTACCTGCTCACCTCGCGCGCCGTCGACCCGGACAAGCTGGAGCAGTTCCGGATGGCGCACATGGCGGAGGGCTTCGAGTCCGACAACCGTCACTCGATGCTGCACTCCGTGGCGTACGTCGCCTTCCAGGAGCTGGCCACCCGTGTCTCGCACCGCAACACCGGCCACCAGTCGGGCGACCCGGTCTGCGACCGCATGCTGGCACGGATCGCGACCGACGAGAACCTGCACATGATCTTCTACCGCAACCTCCTCGGTGCGGCCTTCGAGCTCGCTCCGGACCTGACGATGCAGGCCGTGCGCGATGTCGTCGTCAACTTCCGGATGCCTGGTCACGGCATGCCGGGCTTCGAGCGCGCCGCCGCGCAGATGGCGATCGGCGAGATCTACAACATGCGCATCCACCACGACGACGTGATCCAGCCCGTGCTGCGCTACCTGAAGGTCCTCGACATCGACGGCCTGGGTCCCGACGGCCTGAAGGCGCAGGAGGAGCTGGGCCTGTACATGGGCGGCCTGGACAGCGAGGCTGCCAAGTTCGACGAGAAGCTGGCGGCCCGCAAGGCACGGCTGGCGGCGCGCGCCCTGGCCTGACGGCCCGCACGGCTGTCATCGGCCGCCGGCCGGGCCACTGCTCCGCAGTCCTGTCCGGCGGCCGAGGGCCTGTCCGACCCTGATCCGCCGGAAGGGCCGGGGGCGGGGCCACAGCGCCCCGCGCCGGGCTCACATCGTTTCGTGCAGGTCCTGAGCGTAGTGCTCGATCGCCCGTCGATACTCCCGCACATGCGGGTCCTCGCTGGTGGCGGCGAGCAGTCTCAGCAGCAGCTGCATGGATTCATAGTGCTCGCCGGTGTTGAAGAGCGCCATGGCGAGGAACGTCCGCAGTGCGCCGTCATCGGGGAACCGCTCGACACCGCTGCGCAGGACCTCGACGGCTCTCTCGTACTGTCCGAGCACCCGATGGGTGCTTCCGAGGCCGAGCAGCGCACCCCGGCGGTCCTCCTCCGTCAGCCCCGTCCCGTCCAGGCAGCGTTCGTAGAACGGCACGGCCTCGGCTTCCAGACCGAGCACATCGTGGACCCGGGCGGTCTGGTAGGCCACTTCGGCATCGGCGGGGAAGGCGGCGGAGAGGGACAGCAGCTGCTGTCGGGCTTCCTCGGGCCGTCCGTCGGTGCGCAGCCGCACCGCCGCTGCGAGCAGAGCGTCCCTGTCGTGATCATTCATGCGGACATCGTCCCAGGCCGGCAGTGCCCGTCCGGCCGTGGGGGCTCCGGCCTGGTGATGCGGGGGCGGCCGGTGCCCCGGGCAGGCCGGATCGCCCTGCGGGCAGGGTGAGTTCAGGCCCGCTCGCGACCGGTTCTGCGCAACCGGTCCCGCTCCTTTTCGGAGAGGCCGCCCCATACGCCGAAGCGCTCGTCGTTGGCGAGGGCGTACTCCAGGCAGGCCTCGCGCCCTTCGCAGGCGTTGCAGAGCTGCTTGGCCTCACGGGTGGAGCTGCCGGGAGCAGGAAAGAAGAACTCGGGCCCCGCCTGCGCGCACAGCGCCGTCTCCTGCCAGGCGAGCGCGGGGTCGGCCGCGGTGTTGATCAGCATGGAAGTCACAGTGCCCGGTCGCGATAAACGACTGATCAACGCCTCATCAATGCGGCGCGCCGAAAACTTCCGGTCAGCCTTCCGGCGTCTGCGCGCTCTTGATCAGAGCAAATTCCGCCCCGTCCGGATCGGCGACGTCGGCGAACTTGCCCACGCCTTCCATCTCCATCGGTTCCAGCGTCAGTTTGCCGCCCAGCCGCTCCACGTCCGCGACGGCGGCGTCACAGTCGTCGACCTCGAAGTAGGGCAGCCAGTGCGGCCCGGCGACCGCTCGTGTGGCAACGGCGTTGAGCGGCACCAGACCGCCGAAGCTCGCGTCCTCGCCACCGTCCCTGGTCCGGATCACGGTATAGGACCCACCGCCTCCCGGGAACGGCGTCTGCGCGGTCTCCCAACCGAATACGGAGTCGTAGAACGCGGCGGCCGCCGGGACGTCCGGGGTGTACAACTCGGCCCAGCACAGGGAGCCCGCGACTCCCACCACGCCGAGGCCCGGTTTCTCCTTCGGCTCCCAGATGCCGAAGAACGCCCCCGCCCGGTCCTTGAAACCGGCCATCCTGCCGAACTCCAGGACATCCATCGGGGCGAACGGCACACTGCCGCCGGCCAGCTCGACCGCCCTCGCCGTGGCATCGGCGTCCGGCGACTGGAAGTACACCGACCAGGACGGCTTCGCCTGCTCCTCGGTGACCGTCATCGCGCCCCCGGCCGTCTTCCCGTCCAGCGTGAACATGCCGTAGCCGCCGGACTCCGGGCCTCCGGCCAGGTACTCCCAGCCGAAGAGACCGGTGTAGAACGCGATGGCCCCGTCGAGGTCGGGCGTGCCCAGATCGATCCAGTTGGGCGCTCCGGTGGCAAAACGGGTGGTGAGCATGGCGAGCTCCTTCGATGAGGCCCGTTCTTGCGGTGGCAGCGATCCTTCCTGACGTTCCGAGTCTTGCACCGGGCACTGACAACCGCAGCCCGCGGCCTGCGGGCGGGCCGCGCTGCCGTACGCCGTACAACGGCGGCACACGGATGGCCCGTATCCGCCGCCGCATTGCGTACGAGCACAGGCCCCCATGGATGATCTCCGTCATGACCACCAGAAAGGCTCATGCCGCGTAGGCGGCCCTTCCTCCGGTCCTCGGCCAACGCGCCGCCGGTCCCTGCGGATGTCCGCAGCCTTCCGTTCACGCAATCTGCCGAGGAGCACCATGGAGTCCGTCCGTCTGACCGAGGACGCACCGCGACGCACAGATCCGCCACGCCCTGACCCGCCCCATCAACTGGGCCAAACAGGCCGGTGTCACCGCCATCGGCATCGAAGACCTCGCTTCGCTCTCGCGGTCCGGGCCACGCCGTCGGTGATCACAAAAGCGCGCACCGAGTTGTTCCTGTCGCAGGCCCGCTCCTGTGCGCGGGCCCTGGAGATCCTGCTGCTGTCCCCGGCGGAACGCCGACCGCCCACGCCCTGAACCGAAGGCACTGTCGGCGCCGCGTGGCACGATATGAATCGCTCGGGGCAGGTGCCGGGCAGGACGGCAGCCGGGCTGCGCGGACAGAGGAACGTACATGACAGAGGCCGGACCGACGGAGGCGGGGGCGCCCGCGGGAAGGGACGCCCGGGAGCTGCTGGCGCAGGCCGAGCGGCTGCTGGACACGGCGCGCGCGGTGCTGGCCGATCATGCCCGCGCCGTCGATGCGGTGCACACAGCGCTCACTCCGCTGCTCGACTCGCTCATCCGTCGCGAACTGTCGGCCATCCCGGTGTCCAGACTCAAGGACGTCACCGAGGGCAGACTGCGGCTCGGCGCGGTCGAACAGGCCGGCTTCACGACCGTCGGCCAGGTCCACGAGGCGAACCGTTACGAGCTCCGCCAGATCCCCGGGGTCGGTGCTCAGACCGCCGACCAGGCGTTGGCCGCGGCCGGGCAGATCGCCCACGCGGTGCGGGACACCGTCGCGGTCCGGATAGACGTGGACACCCCGGACGAATCCACGACCGCGCTGGTCACCGCACTGCACCGGCTGGTCGAGGCCGGTCCGGACGTCCGCCGGGCCGTCGATGCGGCGGGCCGGCTCATCGGGCGTCTTGAGCCCTTGCTCGCCGCGGCCGGGCCTGCGCGGGGGCGGCTGCGCATGCTGTTCACCCGGCGCCACGCCCGCGCCCAGGCACTGGAGGCCGTCGCCTCGGTACGGGCCGCCGTCGCCGAAGCGGCTGCGCGCGGGTTTCCCCTGCTGTTCGGGCAGGTGTCGGTCGATCTGCTGCGGGACACGGAGTCGGACGTCGCGGCGTGGGTCGACTTCGAGCTGCGGTCCGCCGAGTACTACAGCCTGCTCGCCGAGATGTCGGGCACCAACCCCGACCGGGACGCGGCCGAGGGGTTCCTCCCGTCCGGAATCGCGCACCGGGTACGCGGTCTGCGGCTGGACGACGCCCATCTGCGCGTCTCCCTGCGCGGCTACCAGTCGTTCGGCGCCCGGTTCGCGCTCGCGCAGAAGCGGGTGATCCTCGGCGACGAGATGGGGCTCGGCAAGACCGTCCAGGCCATTGCCGCGCTCGCGCACCTCTCGGCGCGGGGCGAGACACACTTCCTGGTGGTCTGCCCGGCGAGCGTGCTCATCAACTGGGCGCGCGAGGTCCGTTCCCGCTCCACCCTGCGCGCGCTGCCGGTGCACGGCCCCGAGCGGCACGGCGCCTTCGCCGAGTGGCGCGAGACCGGCGGGGTCGCCCTCACCACGTTCGATGCCCTGCACACCCTGCCGGCCCCCCGGGACTGCGGCATGAGGCCCGGCATGCTGGTGGTCGACGAGGCGCACTACGTCAAGAACCCCGAGACCCGCCGCTCCCGGGCGGTGTCCGGCTGGACGCAACGCACCGAACGGGTGCTGTTCCTGACCGGTACGCCGATGGAGAACCGGGTCGAGGAGTTCCGCAGCCTCGTCCGCCATCTTCAGCCCGAACTGGCGCCCTCGATCCACACCACCCATGGGGCCGCCGGTTCGCACGCGTTCCGCAGGGCCGTCGCCCCGGCCTATCTGCGGCGCAATCAGGAGGATGTGCTGACCGAACTCCCGGCGCTGGTGCAGGTCGACGAGTGGGAGGAGTTCAGCGACGACGATCTCGATGCCTACCGCGAGGCGGTGGGCGCCGGGCAGTTCATGCGAATGCGCCGTGCCGCGTACGCCCGGCCCGCCACGTCCGCGAAACTGAACCGGCTGCGCGAGCTGGTCGCAGAGGCCGCGGACAACGGCCTCAAGGTCATCGTGTTCTCGTACTTCCGAGAAGTGCTGCTCACGGTCCAACGGGCCCTGGGAACGGGTGTGTTCGGGCCGCTCTCCGGGAGTCTCCCGGCTGCCCGGCGCCAGGGGATGATCGACCGGTTCGGTGCCGTCGAGGGCCATGCCGTCCTGCTGAGCCAGATCCAGGCGGGCGGTGTCGGACTGAACATGCAGGCTGCCTCCGTCGTCATCATCTGCGAACCGCAGATCAAGCCGACGATGGAGCACCAGGCGGTGGCCCGCGCGCATCGGATGGGTCAGATACGGACCGTCCAGGTGCACCGGCTCCTCGCGGCCGACAGCGTCGACGAGCGGATGCTGAACATCCTGGCCCGCAAGGAGCGGCTGTTCGACCTGTACGCACGGCGCAGCGACGTCGCCGAGACGACGCCGGACGCCATGGATGTGTCGGACGGGGCTCTGGCCCGACGCATCGTCGAGGAGGAACAGCTGCGCCTCACCACCGGAACGGCCGAAGCAGCCGGAGCGGTGTCGGAGAACTGACTGCGTCAGGACCCGTGCGCCGCCGGGCCGTGGGCGGCCGACTCCTTCGCCGTCTTGCCGGGCGCGGTGTCACCCGAATCGGTCTTGTCCGGCGCGGTCTTGTCCGGCGCGGTCTTGTCCGGCGCGGTCTTGTCCGGCGCGGTCTTGTCCGGCGCGGTCTTGTCCGGCGCGGTCTTGTCCGGCGCGGTCTTGTCCGGCGCGGTCTTGTCCGGCGCGGTCTTGTCCGGCGCCGTCTTGTCCGGCGCCGTCTTGTCCGGCGCCGTCTTGTCCGGCGCGGCCGTGTCGTGGGTCGTCATGTCGTGCGGGTCGTACCCCGGCACGGTGCCGTCCGCCTTGGCGACCAGCAGCAGTCCGGCCATACCCATGTCGGAGTGGCTCTGCACATGGCAGTGGTACATCCAGGCACCGGCGCCGACGTGTTCGCCCGCGATGACCTGGAAGCCGAAGGAGTCCGCCGGGCCGACGATCTTTGTGTCGACGACGCGGCTCGGGTCGTCGGGGCCGGTGAGCAGACCGGTCCGGTTGTCCGCCCAGCGATGACCGTGGACGTGGAACGTGTGGTAGTAGTCGCCGTGCGTGATCATGACCACTTCGAGCCGGTCCCCCACCGTGGCCTCGAAGTCGGGTGCCTTGTGGGCCGCCTTGTTGTTGATCGTCATGTCGTTGAAGACGATCGTGATCGTCTTGTCCGGCAGGATGTCACCCTTGCGCCGGACGATCACCGGACCGTACAGGCCTTTTCGGATACCGCCGGTGCCGTGATCCGTACCGACGACATGGTCGTGGTAGTGCCAGTAGCCCGCACTGCCCGGCTGCCAGGTGCCGTCCTTGCGCCGGCCCGGCGCATGGGTGCGCCAGGTGTACGTGCGGGTGCCGCCCGGTTCGACGATGCTCTTGTTCATCCGGGTGCCGTCGCTCGCGATGTCGTAGTCGACGCCGTGCGCATGAAGGCTGGCCGGCACATCCATGACGTTCTCGAACTCGATGTGCAGGGTGTCGCCCTCGTTGATCTCGATGAGCGGTCCCGGGATCGACGCCTTGCCCTTCTCCAGGCCGTATCCCATCTGACCGTCCGCCAGCTTCTCCGCGTACAGCTTGAGATGGCGGACGACGCCTCCGGCCGGGGCGGTCTTGGGCGGGGGTTCCGCCGAGCTGGCCTCGATCGTACCTAGCGACAACGATGTCACGCCGGTGGCGGCCGCCACCCCACCGCCGACCAGAATCCGCCGGTTGAAGCTCCTTCTATCCATGTCGAACTCCCCACTGCACTAAGGAATTTACGGAGTTTTTTGCGAACTTGCCCAGAACGCGGAGACTGCGTAGACCGCGGAGATTACGGAGGTTACGGGGATTGCGGCGGCTTCAGAGGTAGCAGAGGTTGGCGGGGCACACGTGCCCCCCGGACGGCCCACACCGTAGCCGGGGGATCTTCGTTTATCCACACCCAGGACAAAGTTCGTGCCATTGCTGCCATAACTATTGGCGAGCCGCGAAAAGAGGTCTAGCTTCATCCGCTGTTGCAGTGACCAAAGAGGGGTGGGTGACCACATGCAGCGCACACCACATCACAGGTCCAGATCGCGACGCGGACTTGCGGCGGCCCTGGCAGCCGGCGCACTGACCGCTTCCCTGCTCGGCGGCAACGCCGCCAGCGCCAGACCCTATCCGGAACCTCCGCGAAGCCTTGCGACAACGTTGTCGCTGCCATCGCCACCGGGCGGCGCCAACGTCAAGGTGCTGGTGTTCCATGCCTCCGCCACCGAGGAGTCCCCGACCGTCGACGCCGGGATCGCGGCGATCGAGAAGATCGGGCTCACCGGGCCGGAGGCCGGTCGGTTCCGGACCGTCGCCACCGACGACCCTGCCGTCTTCACCAACGGCAAGCAGCTCGGCAGATACAACGCCGTCGTCTTCCTGACCGGTGGCGGCGATGTGCTCGACCCGGAGCAGGAGGCCGGCCTCGAGGCGTACATGGAGGCGGGCGGCGGATTCCTCGGCATCCACGACGCGGCGCGCACCGAGCCGTACTCGGACTGGTTCACCGGTCTGATCGGAGCCCGTCCGGCAGCCGGCAGTCCAACCAACGTGCAACGTGCGACGGTTGAGATCGGAGACCGGCAGCATCCGGCGACCAAGAACCTGCCGCTGGAGTGGAAGCGCCCGGACAAGTGGCTCAACTGGACGAAGAATCCGTCCGGTGATGTGCACACCGTGGCGCGCGTCCGGGAGATCACGTACAAGCCGGGCACGAGCGCCAACGGCTGGGACCACCCGGTCTCCTGGTGCCGGGACTACGACGGCGGCAGGTCCTTCTACACGGCGATGGGCGGTACGGCCGACAGCTTCGCGGAGACCGACTTCCGCGACCATCTGCGCGGCGCGCTCGACTGGACGACGCGGATCTCGCAGGCCGACTGCAAGGCGACGATCACCTCCAACTACAAGGCGGAGCGCGTCACCCAGCCCAATCAGCCGGGCCAGAACGACCAGATCGGCGAGCCGCACGGCCTGGTTGTCGCCCCGGACGGACGGGTGCTGTACATCGGGCGCGGTGGCGCCGACAGCAGCAAGCCGGTCGTCACCGACTGGAACAACCAGGACATCGGCAAGGGTCTGGGACAGATCCATGTCTACGACCCGAAGACCAAGAAGGTCACCCTCGCCGGTGAGCTGACGATCTTCGGCAACAAGGGCGGCGGCGACGAACTGGTCAAGGTCGAGGAGGGGCTGCTCGGGATCGAGCTGGACCCGGACTTCGAGAAGAACGGCTGGGTGTATCTGCACTACACGCCCCACTCGAAGATCGACCGCGACAAGCAGATGGCGGTACGTCAGGTCTCCCGCTTCACCCTCGATCCGGCCACCAACAAGCTGGATCTGTCCTCCGAGAAGGTGCTGTTGCACTGGCCCGTCCAGATCCACAGCTGCTGCCATGCGGGCGGCGGGATGGCCTGGGACTCCAAGGGCAATCTGTACATCGCGACCGGTGACAACAACTCCTCGGGTTTCAGCGACGGTTACTCCGGAAACAACCCGCAGCCGAACTACAAGGGCGTCTCCTTCGCCGATGCCCGGCGCACCGCGGGCAACACGAACAACCTCAACGGGAAGATCCTGCGGATCCACCCCGAGGACGACGGCACGTACACACTGCCCGAGGGCAATCTCTTCACCGGCAAGGAGCCCGATGAAGGCGGCGGCAAGACCCGCGGAGAGATCTATGTGATGGGGGTGCGCAACCCGGCCCGGATCTCCGTCGACAAGACCACCGACACGCTGTACGCGGGCTGGGTCGGCCCCGACGCGGGCTCGCCGAGCGCCACCTGGGGTCCGGCCAAGTACGACACGTTCGCCGCGATCACCAAGGCGGGCAACCACGGCTGGCCGTACTGCATGGGCAACAAGCAGCCCTACCGGGACCGCAATCTGCCCGACCCGAGCAAGCCGCTCGGCTGGTACGACTGCGACCACCCCAAGAACGAGTCTCCGAACAACGACGGCCTGGTGAACCTGCCGCCGATCACGTCCAACACCATCTGGTACTCGCCGCAGGGCGGTGGCGTGGACTATCCGCGCGACGCGAACGGCATCCCGAGCTACAAGGTGGAGGAGCAGAAGGAGCTGCTGCCGTGGCTCAAGGGCGGCGGTCAGGCCACGATGAACGGCCCGGTCTACCGGTACGACGCGGCAAGCACCAGCGCCGACAAGTGGCCCTCCTACTGGGACGGCAAATGGTTCGTCGGTGACTTCTACGACGGCACCCAGCCGCGGCACGCCGTGCTCACCGACCCGAAGACGGTCGGCAAGGGCGGTCTGCCCACACACGCCGAGTCCCTGAAGAAGATCGTCCCGGTCGGCGCGGACGGCATCCGCAACCTGATGGACTGGAAGTTCGCCCCGGACGGTTCGCTGTACGTCCTCGACTACGGGCGCGGCTTCTTCACCTCCGACTCCAAGTCCGCGCTGTGGCGTGTGACGTACAAGGGCGGCGGTCCGACCCCGGCCGCCGAGGATCTGGCCAGGAAGGCGGCAGTGCAGTGAGACACCGTTCGATCTTTTCGCGACAGCGGCACCGGCCCAAGCGGCTGTGGCTCGCCCTGCTGGGTTCGTTCCTGATGGTGCTGGGGCTGACCTCGACGGCGGCCTACGGCCGTACGGCGGCTCCCGCCGCTGCGGCGGCCGACCAGGTCCTCACCTGGACGGCGGGCGACCCCATCGACCACTATCTGTCCGCTCCGAAGACCGCGGTGGCCGGCAAGGCGACCATCGTCTTCGAGAACAGCGCGGCGACCGGCAACACCACGGGGATGCCGCACACCCTCACCTTCAGCGTCTCGGACCCGGAGTTCAACGACGACGTCGCGCTGAACATCCTGGCCAACCCGGCAGACGACCAGGGCGGCAAGCACACCGCCGAGGTCACGCTCTCCCCCGGCCGGTACTTCTACCACTGCACCATGCCGGGGCACGAGGCGATGCAGGGCATTCTGACTGTGACGGACGGCGGTGGTACGGACACCACCGCGCCCGAGACCTCTGCGAAGGTCGACGGCGACAAGAACGCCGACGGCGCGTACATCGGTCAGGCGACGGTCACTCTCTCGGCGACCGACGACAGCTCCGGTGTCGACACCGTCGAGTACGCGGTCGGGGCCGACGGCGCCTGGCAGCCGTACACCGCACCGATCGTGGTGAACGAGGTCGGGACGCACACGATCCGGTACCGCGCCACCGACAAGGCAGGCAACACGGCAGCGGAGAAGCCGGTCGACTTCGCGGTCGCCGCGCCGCCGACGGACGACAAGACGCCGCCGGAGACCTCGGCGACCGTGTCCGGTGAGAAGGACGACCAGGGGCAGTACCTGGGGATGGCGACGGTCACCGTGACCGCCTCCGACACCGGGTCCGGCGTCAACACCATCGAGTACGCAATCGGGGCCGACGGCGCCTGGCAGCCGTACACCGCGCCCGTGATGGTGCACGAGACCGGCACGCACCAGGTCCGCTACCGGGCCACCGACAAGGCCGGCAACGCGGCGGCCGAGAAGTCGGTCGACTTCACGGTCGTCGCACCGCCGACGCAGGACAAGACGCCGCCGGAGACCTCGGCCGAGGTCGAGGGCGACAAGAACTCCGACAACGCCTACATCACCAGCGCCAAGGTGACGGTCACCGCGACCGACGCCGAATCGGGCGTGGACAAGGTCGAGTACTCGCTCGACGGTGGCCCGTACCTCGCGTACACCACCACCGTCATCGTCGACCGCGTCGGCTATCACACCGTCGCCCACCGGGCGACGGACAGGGCCGGCAACACCTCCGTGGCCAAGCAGGTGTCGTTCACCGTCGCGGAGAGCGGGGGCGTACCGGCGCCGAACTGCCCGGAGTTCGACGAGCGGCTCACCGTCATCGTCGGCACGGTCGACACCGGGGTGCCCAACCGCATCACCGGCAACCGCTGCACGATCAATGAGCTGATCGAGGACGAGAAGGACTGGTCGTCGCACGCCCTGTTCCTCAAGCACGTCGACAGCGTCCTCGACAAGCTGCTCGCCGCCGGTGTGATCGACGCACGCGAGCACAGGAAGATCTACCGGGCGGCGAAGCAGTCGGGGATCGGCAAGCCGGGCCAGGACGAGGGCTACAAGAAGCTCTTCGACGGCACGGCGGAGTCGTTCGCCAAGTGGCAACACGTGGGTGGCGGCAAGTTCGGGCTCAATCCGGACGGCACGATCACCAGCTCCACCACGGTGGACGGCATGGGCATGCTCTGGTTCCCGGGCCGGCAGTACGGCGACTTCTCGCTCAAGCTCCAGTGGCGCGACGACGCCCCCGGCACGGGCAACGCCAACAGCGGTGTGTTCGTCCGCTTCCCGAACGTCCACGACAACCCGGAGGAGTCACGTCCGGAGTGGGTCGCCATCAAGTACGGCCATGAGGTGCAGATCCTCGACCGTCCGGACGGCGACATGTACAAGACCGGCTCGATCTACGGCTTCGACCGGATCGGTCTGGCCGGTGCCGGGGTCACCCCCAAGGGCACCTGGAACGACTACGAGATCCGGGTGGTGGACCAGCATTACTCGGTCTACCGCAACGGTGTCCTGCTGAACGAGTTCGACAACAACGGCGGCCAGGTCTTCGAGCCGCCGCGGGGCGACGATCCGGGCACCGACGGCCGGCGGTACGCCTCCGGTTACATCGGACTCCAGGTCCACAGCACCACGGACGTGGTCTCGTACCGCGACATCCGGGTCAAGGAGCTGTAGCCCGGACCGGCGTCAGGTGGCCGTGACCGCATGCTGAGGCATGTGGTCACGGCCTCCCGGGTGCCGGTGGCGCCGTACCCAGAACACCGTGCAGGAGACCAGCGACCAGCCGGCGAGGACCAGGAACGGGAAGATCCGCTGGTGGCCCTGGTAGTAGACCGCGGTGTGCTGGGCGTTGACGGCGGCACCGGGCGGCAGCCAGCGCCCGATGCGTCCGAGCAGCGACGGCAGCAGCGGCCAGGACACCGCGCCGCCGGAGGAGGGGTTCCCGAGGATCACCATGAGGCCCCAGGTCGGGATCATGGCCCAGCGCCCCATCAGGGTGTTGAACATGGTGAAGACCATGCCCGAGGTGAACATCGTGAACAACAGGATCAGCCAGGACTCGAAGAACGGCAGATCGACCGCGCCCAGCCACCAGTCCACCACCGCGGTGATGGCGAACCCGCCGAGCACGGCGTAGGCGATGGTGAACGCGATCCGTTCCAGCGGGATCAGATCGGGGACGTGCACATTCAGCTGGATCGCGCCGACGAAGCCGACGATGACGGCGGCGAGCGAGATGTAGAAGAGGGCGAGACCGCGCGGGTCACCCTTCTGCAGTGGTTTGACGTCCGTGACCGCAACCGGCACACCGAGCTCGGACCCCACCTTCGCCGCGGATTCGGTGAGCAACTGGGCGACGGCGGCACCGGAGGCACCGGCGACGTCCAGTGCCACACCACGGTTGTTCGACCGTATGATCGCGAAGACCTCCTGTTCCTCCAGTGATTCGCGGGCCTGTGCCGGTGTCGCGAACACGTGGATGACGAGCGAGGCGTCGAGCGCCTTGTCCATGGCGGCGACGAATTCCTTGCCGCGCTCCGTCTCCGGCCGGCTGACCACGGCGGTCGGGATCTGGTGGGGGGTCGGGTTGGCCATCGCGTAGGTGTAGGAGCCGGCGAAGAGTCCCGCGGCGGCAGCGACGATGAACAGCAGGACGGTTGCGGGGAAGTACGGCGAGTTCTTGTACGCGGCCCATCTCTGGCCACGGCTCGGCGGCCGGCCGTGTACTCCGTGCGGTGCGGAGGGCTCCAGGTCGGGTGCGCTCATGCATCGCCGTCCGCGTCGTGCCGGGCCCTGCTCGGCTGGACCCGTTTAGGTTCACCCGGCATCTTCGGGTATTCCGGCGGGTACGGCATGTCGCCGAGGCCGCGCTCCCGCTCGTCCCGGTCCGCCTGCTCCAGCAGCCCGTCGAGCCGGAAGGCGTGCTCGTCCATGTCCGCGTGCGCGTCGCCCACCTCCGCGTAGCGCTTCGGCATGGTCCTGATGTCGAAGTCGCCCGGTTCGGCGTCGTCGATCTCCTCCCAGCGCAGCGGGGCGGAGACCGGGGCGTGCGGAAAGGGGCGTACGGAGTAGGCGGAGGCGATCGTGCGGTCGCGGGCGGTCTGGTTGAAGTCGACGAAGATCCGCTCGCCGCGCTCCTCCTTCCACCAGGCGGTGGTCACCCGGTCCGGCATCCTGCGTTCCAGTTCGCGCCCGGCGGCGATGGCGGCGCGCCGGACCTCGGTGAAGGTCCACTGCGGCTCGATGGGTACGAAGACATGGATGCCCCGGCCGCCGGAGGTCTTGGGCCAGCCGCGCAGACCGTGGTCGTCGAGCACGGACCGCAGCTCATGGGCGGCCCTCACCGCGTCGGCGTAGTCCGTACCGGGCTGTGGGTCGAGGTCGATGCGCAGCTCGTCCGGATGGTCGGTGTCGGCGCTCCGGACCGGCCAGGGGTGGAAGGTGAGCGTGCCCAGGTTGGCGGCCCAGATGACGGCGGCGAGCTCGGTGGGGCAGATCTCGTCGGCCTGCCGGCCGCTGGGGAACGCGATCCTGGCGGTGGGGATCCAGTCGGGGAGGTTCTTCGGGGCCCGCTTCTGGTAGAAGAACTCGCCTTCGACACCGTCCACGAAGCGCTGGAGGGTGGTCGGCCGATTGCGCAGGGCGCGCGTGATGCCGGGGCCCACGGCCAGGAAGTACTCGGCCACGTCCCTCTTCGTGTAGCCCTTCTCCGGGAAGTAGACCTTGTCCGGACTGGACAGCCTTACGGCCCGTCCGTCGGCTTCCAGCTCCACCGCTTTCCCCGCTGCACCCATGACGGTCACGGTAGGCCTGGCTCACATATGCCGCATATCGGGAGACGTATGTCCACCCTTGGGCAAGAATCGGGGCCATGGATCTGCCGGTGATGCCGCCTGTGAAGCCGATGCTCGCCAAGTCCGTCTCGAAGATCCCGCCCGGTATGCAGTACGAGGCCAAGTGGGACGGCTTCCGAGCGATCGTGCACCGCGACGGCGACGAGGTGGTGATCGGCAGCCGCACCGGAAAGCCGCTCACCCGCTACTTCCCCGAGTTGGTCACCGCCGTCCGGGACAATCTGCCGCCGCGCTGTGTGATCGACGGCGAGATCGTGATCGCGTACGACGGCCGGCTGGATTTCGACCGGCTCAGCGAGCGCATCCACCCCGCCGATTCCCGGGTGCGGCTGCTCTCCGAGCAGGCCCCGGCCAGTCTCGTCGCCTTCGACATCCTGGCGGTGGGCGACGATTCGCTGCTCTCCACCAGGCAGTCCGACCGGCGCGCCGTTCTGGAGGCGGCCCTGTCCGGTGCGTCGGCACCCGTCCATCTCGCACCGGCGACCACGGATCCGGCCCTCGCCCAGGAGTGGTTCGAACGGTACGAGGGCGCGGGGCTCGACGGTGTGGTCGCCAAACCGCTCGATCTGCCGTATCGCCCCGACACCCGGGTGATGTACAAGATCAAGCACGAGCGGACCGCCGACTGCGTGGTGGCGGGATACCGCTTCCACAAGAGCGGCCCGGTCGTCGGCTCGCTGTTGCTGGGCCTGTACGACTCCGATGGCGCACTGCAGCACGTCGGAGTCTGTGCGGCCTTCTCGATGAAGCGGCGCGAGGAGCTGGTCGCGGAGCTGGAGCCGCTGCGCATCGAATTCGCCGGCCATCCGTGGGCGGCCTGGGCGGACGCCGAGGCGCACGGGCACGCCCGGCTGCCCGGGACGCCGAGCCGCTGGTCCGGGAAGAAGGACCGGTCGTGGGTGGCGCTGCGCCCGGAGCGGGTCTGTGAGGTGGCGTACGACCACATGGAGGGCGACCGTTTCCGGCACACCGCCCAGTTCCGCCGGTGGCGGCCGGACCGCGCCCCGGACAGCTGCACCTACGCGCAGCTGGAAGAGGTGGTGCGGTACGACCTGGCCGAGGTGCTGTCAGCCGGCGGACGCTGAGCCCGACGGCGTGGCGCACGGGTCCTCGCTGGTTCCCGGGTCGGGCGACGGGGACTCGGTGGCTCCGGCCGAGTCGGTCGGATCGGGGGATGCGGAGTCCGTCGGACAGCCCGGGTCGGGTGGCGAGGTACTGGGGTCGGGGCTCGACGTACCGGGGTCCGGGGAGGCCGGTCCGCTGTCGGTCGGATCGGGGGAGCCGCCCGGATCGGTGGGGTCCGGGGAACCGCTCGGGTCCGGGGAACCGGTCGGCGATCCGGTGGGCTTCGGGGACGCCGATGACGAGGGGCCGGGCGAACCGCCGGGCTGCGGGCCCACGATGATGCCGCCGCCGGGGGCACCGGGGCCGCCCACCGGGTGCGTCGGCTTGTTCGGTCCGCCCGCGCCGGGGCTCTTCGGTGCGGGGCCCTTGCCGTCGGCCACCGGGTGGATGCCCTTGCGGTAGAACTCCAGCCAGGACAGCACGGTGCGCAGATAGGTGTCCGAGTGGTTGTAGCTGAGGATCGCCCGGTCCAGATCGGCCTTCACCGACAGATTGCGCGGTCCGGCACAGAGGTAGTACCCGGCGGCCAGGGCGGCGTCGTAGACGTTGCTCGGATCGCGGCGGCCGTCGCCGTTTCCGTCCTTGCCCCAATGGGCCCAGGTGGAGGGGATGAACTGCATCGGGCCGACCGCCCGGTCGTACGTCCTGTCACCGTCGTACGCGCCGCCGTCGGTGTCCGGGATGTTGGCGAAGCCCGAGCCGTTGAGCACCGGCCCGAGGATCGGGCTCAGCGTCGTACCGTGGGCGTCGACCCGGCCCCCGCCGGCCTGGCCGGACTCGACCTTGCCGATCGCCGCGAGTAACTGCCACGGCAGGCGGCATCCGGGGTCGGTGCGGCCGAGCACGCTCTCCGCCTTGCGGTAGGCGGCGAGCACCGTGGCCGGGATGCCCGCCTCGGCCCAGGACCGGGCGACGGCCGGGCTCTGCCTCACACCTGCCTTCGGCGGCTTCGGCTGCTGCAGCGGCGGCAGTTCGGTGTGGTAGGAGTCGTCGTTGGGCACATGCGACCACTTGATCTCGTCGGCCTCCTGGCGCTCCTTCGCGGTCTGTTCGTGGCGGACGAGTCCCGGTGCCTGGGACGCGGCGAGCGCGGCCATCGCGGCGACCGCGGCTGCCGTGCCGCCGATTCCGCGGCGCATGGTGCCGTTGAACCTCATGCGTGCTCCCCTCTCCCCCGGGTCACTGGGTGAACGTATCGATGGCGGAGATCCGCCAGGTGTGGCCGCGGCGAACAGCGTCCACGGCGAACATGGCCGCCGCGTAGGTCGTCTCGTCCGACTTGCCGGTACGGGTGTTGCTCTGGTCGGCGAAGATCAGCAGCCGGGCCCGGTCGCCGTCGAGGAGTTCCACACCGCTCTCGGTGACGGTCGTGGTGAGGACGAGCTTCTGCTTCGGTGCCTGCGCCCGTACCTCCGCGAGCATGTCCTTGTGCTGCTGAACGGCCTTGCCGACCAGGTAAGTCCGCGCCGCCTGCTCGGACTTGGCGGTGGCGGCGTAGTTGTACGAGAAGACCGCACCGACCGCCTCGGAGATCTGTCCCTTCACCTCACTGGTACGGCCGATGTCGGTGAGCGCGGTGTTCCGGCGGCTCGCGTCGCCGCGCAGCCCGTCGGCCGCGGTGAACGACCAGGCGGCGAAGGCGCCGAGGAGGACGGTGAGTGCGCAGAGCACGACAGGGAGCCGGATCCGCAGGCGGGGCATGGTGCGCGGCGGTTCACCCCGCGCCTCGTCCGCCTCCTCTTCCTCCGTCTGCTCTGCGTCGCGGGAATCCGATGACTCCTCGAGGTCCGGCGTGACCACGGACTGCTGCTCGTCCTCGCCGGTCCGCCCTTTCCTTCGCGGTGATGCGGTCGTGCGCTCCGCGGCGGCCACGGTCGCCAACCGGCGCTGACGGTTCACGAGGTGGCGGGTCGTCGACATGTCCGGAGTTCCTCTCGGTGATGGAATGGATCGGATGGGAACCGGGTGGCTTCAGCCGGCCGTGTTCCCGACCGGCGCCTGACCGAGGGCACTGAGCTTCCACCCCTCGGACGTGCGGGTGAGCCGGCCGAGCATCCGGCTCTCCTTCACCGCGGGCTTTCCTTTCGGTGCCGTCACGGTGATCCGCAAGGCCACCATCACTGATGCCTTCCCGGTCCGGTCGTCGAGTTCGGTGACCGCACCGGACAGCACCTTGGCGGTGCTCACGGTCTTCGCCTCCTGGATCTGCCTCTCGAACCCGCTGCGTCCGTCCACGAGTTGCTGATGCAGATCGCCGGTGGTGGAGTCCTCCCACCTGTCCAGACCCTGGTCCAGCTTCTGATGGTCGAGCGTGTTCAGGTTCTGCACGGCCTGCTCGCCCGCCGCCAGGGCGTCGTCGCGGGTCTGCCCGTAGCCGGCCGAGTCGTCGTGCGCGGCCCCGTACCAGGACCAACCGCCCCAGGCCGCGCTGCCGGCCACCAGGGCCGTCAGCACGATCACCGCCACCACCAGCGGATTCTTCGTCGTCCGTACCCGTGCCATTGCTGTCTCTCCCTTGCCGGCTGAGCTGAGCGGTGGATGTCCGATGGACTGTGGCTGCGGCCCTGGCTATCTGGAGGTGATGTCCACGATTCGCCAGTTCCCGTCCCGGAGTTCGGCGGTGACGGAGAGCTGGGCGGCCGCCGTGGTGGCGGGCTTGCCACGGCGCTCGTAAACCTGGTCGAGGAAGACGAGAAGATGGGCGCTGGTGCCGGAGAGCCGGCTGACCCCGGCGCGTACGACATGCGTGGTGAGGGTCAGCTTCTGGTCCCTGGACTGCTTCTCGACCTGGCCGAACAGTGCCGCGTACTGCCGCAGCGCCTTTCCGCCGAGGAGCTGCTTCGCGGACTCCTTGGTGCCTGCGGTGTCCTGTGGACCGTACGAGAAGACCTTGCCCAGTGCGCTGCTCACGTCGCCCACGACGCGGGTCGTCGTCCCGGTGTCGCTGAGCGCCAGATTGTCAGTGGCGGGAGTGTCCCTCAACTGCTGGGCCCGGACGAAGAATCCGGCTCCCGTCACGACCAGGGCGACGACCAGCAGCACGACCGCGGTGCGCCGCAGGCGGCGGGTGGACCCGGACTCCCCGGCCTCGTCGGGCTCGTCCCCGGTGGTCTCCGGGCTCTGCGGCTCCTCCACCCCGGCTTCGGTCTTCTCCTCGGTGCTCACCATCGCCGTCCTCCCCCATGCCTCATGCGGCACCCACCGGAATCGCGGTGAGTGCTTTGACCTTCCAGCCGTCCGGAGTACGGGCGAGCGTGGCCTCGAACCGTTTGCGCTCGGTGCCGGCCGCGCCGGTGCGCGGTGTGATCCGGACATCGACGGTCGCGATCAGCTCTGCCGTACCGGCACGTTCGTCGAGCGCGGTGAGCGCCATGTCGGTGACCGTGCCGCGGGCCGTGCTGCCGCTCTTCTTCAGGTCGTTCGTATCCTTGCTCCGGGTCCGCTTCAGCTGGTCGTGCAGCGGCCCGGTGGAGACCTCGAGCCACTGCCGCAGCCCCGCGTCCACGCTCGTGGCGTCCTTGCCGTTCAGACTGTTCAGCCGGGCGAGATGGTGTTTGCCCGCTGCCAGGGCCGCGTCGCGGCTCTTCGCGTACGCGAGGGTGTCGTCGCCACGCGCCTGTGTGTACGACGAGACGCCGAAGGCGCAGATCAGTACGGCGGCGAGCACGACCGCCCAGCCCATGAGACCCCTGGTACGGGAGTTCACTCGCCGGCCTCCAGTCCCAGCAGCCCGGCCATGCCGTTCGTGGCGGGTGACGTGTTCGCCGTGGCCCCGAGTGCGCCCGGGAGCGTGCCTCCCGCGTCGGCGCCCAGGAGCATGGAGCCCGGTTTGGCGGGTTCGGGTACGGCTGGGCCCTTCGGCGCGTTGGCGCTGCCGCGTACGTTGATGCCGGTGCCGGGTGAGGAGGTGCAGCGCGCCTTGGTGTTGACCTCGGGACCGGTTGTCGTGTCGAGACCGTTGCGATAGGTCGTACCGCCGTACCCGGCGGTGCAGGGCAGCGGTTCGAAGAAGGTGACCGACATACCGAACCGGGCGCCGTCCTCGTCCACGGCGCTGGCACCGGCCGCGGCGACCGCGGGCAGTTTCACGAGGAGCTCCTCGATTCCGCGCTGCCGGGTGACGGCAAGCTCGGACGTGGTGAGGAGGTTCGCGACGACGATCCCGAAACCGGGGTCGAGATCGTGCAGCACTCCGCTGATCTGCTCGGTCGCATCGGGCGCGGCGGCGATCAGCTTGCGGAGGTCCGTGTCGGAGCCCTTGAGCTGAGCTGCCAGCTCCTTGGCCCCGGAGGCGAATCCCTTGAGTGCTTCGCCCTGTTCGGCCTGAGTGCGCAGCACGATCTCGCCGTCGGCCATCAGCTTGGTGTTGGTGGGCAGTGCGTCGTCGGCCGCCTGCACGAATTCGCTGCCGGTGTCCAGGAGGACCTGGAGGTCGTCACCGCGCCCGCCGAACGCGGTGCCGAACTCGTCGACCACGGTCCGCAGCGACTCCAGGTCGACGGAACCGGCGAGGTCGTTGACACTGGTGAGGACATTCGTCACCGGTGCCGGGACGGTGGTGTCGGCCAGGTCGATGACCGAGCCGTTCTCCAGGTAGGGCCCGTCGGTGCGGGTCGGCCGCAGGTCGACGTACTGCTCGCCGACGGCGGAGAGATTGGCGACGACGGCCTTCAGGTCGTCGGGGATGGGGGGTGCGGATTTGTCGATGCGCAGCTCGGCCTCCACACCGTCGTCGGTGAGTTCGATCGGGCCGACGCGGCCCACGGAGACCCCCCGGTAGGTGACGTTGGAGTGGGTGAACAGTCCTCCGGTCCGGACGAGTTGGACCTTGACGGTGTAGTAGTCACGCATGCCGATGTAGTGGCCGAGGTCGGCGTAGCGGACACCCAGATAGCCGAGCACCAGCACTGCGATGATCAGGAAGGAGATGTTCTTCAGCCGGATGGCGAGGGTGATCATCCGTGGCTCCCCTCCGAGGCCGAATGCATGTCCGACGGTTTGTCCGAAGGCCTCTGGGACGGCTCCCGGGAAGGCGTTCCGGACGGCGTGGTCGTGGTCGTTCCCTCAGTGGTGACCGAGGGAAGCGGCAGTGGCAGTCCCGGGCCGGCCGACCTGGCCGTTGCCGGCGTTCCGGTCGCCGTGCCGGCGTCCGGGTCGTAGGCCGGGATGATCTGTGTCCCGGGGGCGGCGGTCATGTCCAGGTAGACGTTGAGGTAGTCGCCCTTGACACCGCGCAGCACCTCGTCCGTGAACGGGTAGGTGAGCAGCACCTGGAGGGAGTCCGGCAGGTCGTTGCCCGAGTCGGCGAGCGCCTTGAGCGTGGGGGCGATGGCCTTCAGGTCGGCGATCGTGTCCGCCTTGCTCTTGTTGACGGTGTCGACGGCGACGGTGGAAAGGGTGTCGAGTGCGCGCAGCATGGTGAGGAGCGAGCCGCGCTGCTTCTCCAGGACCTTCATCCCGGGGCTGAGCCCGGTGAGGACCTTGCCCACGTCCTGTTTGCGGGTGGCGAGGGTGGTGGAGAGCCGGTTGACGCCGTCGAGTGCCTCGGTGATGTCCTTCTTGTGGTCGTCAAGGTTGGTGACGAGGGTGTCGACGCGGCTGAGCATGGACCGGATCTGTGGTTCCTGCCCGGCCAACGCCTTGTTGAGTTCGGTCGTGATGGTCTTGAGCTGGTTGATGCCGCCGCCGTTGAGGAGCATCGACAGGGCGCCGAGGACCTCTTCGACCTCGGGGTTCCGGTTGGTGCGGGTGAGCGGGATCTTCGCACCGTCGGTGAGTGTGCCCCGGGCGGTGCCGGTCGCGGGTGATGAGAGCTGGATGTACTTCTCACCGAGCAGGCTGGACTGTTCCAGGTGGGCGTACGCGTTGGCGGGCAGTCCGACCTTCCCGTTGACGCGCATGGTGACCCTGGCCTGCCAGCTGTCCGGGGCGAGGGAGATCTTGGTGACGCGACCGACGGAGACGTCGTTGACCTTCACCGAGGACTGCGGGGCGAGGCTGAGTACGTCCGCGAAGTCGGCGGTGATCTCGTACGGATGGTCTCCGAGGTCCGCGCCACCGGGCAGCGGCAGCTGTTCGATGCCGCTGAATCGCGCTGGCTCGCAGCCCCTGACGACGAGGACGCAGCAGAGGCCGAAGGCGATCAGGGTGGCGGCACCGGTGGTCGCGAGGGCTCCGGGTCTGCGGAGGGTACGGCTCATCGGTTCGCCCCCTTGTTCTCGTTGTTCTTCGTTGTCCGGGTGTCCTCCGGCGTGCCGTAGACGGTGCCCACGGCCGGGAGCGGCAGCGAGGGCAGGGTCTTTTGCCGTTCGGCGGTCACCGGGGAGAGTCCGTCGAGACTCACCGTGGATTCGGTGAGCGGCCCGCCCATGCTGAGCTCGTTGAGGTCGGTCCGACCGTTGAGGGTCCGGTTCGTCGGGTCGTACGCGTTGATGACGTTGCCCGCGGAGAGCGGCAGTGTGTCGAGGGACTCGGCGAGCGAGGCCCGCCGGTCGACGAGGGTCTGGGTGAGCGGTACCAGGGCGTCCACGTTCTTCTTGAGTGCCCCGCGGTTGTCCTGGATGAAGGTCTTGACCCGGGCGAGTGCGGTGCCCAGCTCCTTGAGCGCGGCACCGAGGTTCTTCTTGTCGTCGGCCAGGAAGCCGGTCACGGAGTTCAGCTGCTGCTCGGCGGCGCGCACATTGCCGTCGTTCTCCTTCAGCATCGTGGTGAAGGTCTGCAGGTAGGACAGTGTGTCGAAGAGGTCCCCACTGCTCTTGTCGAGGGTCTTCGTGGCCTTGCCGAACTGTTCGATGGAGTCCCCGATGTCCTTGCCGTTGCCCTTGAGGTTCTTCGCCCCGGTGTCGAGGAGCCCGGCAAACGCTCCTTGCGCGTTCGCCCCATCCGGTCCCAGCGCGCCGGCGAGTTCGGTGATGGACTCGTACAACTGGTCCACCTCCACCGGCGTCGCGTTGTTCGCTGCGGGCAGTTCGGCACCGTCTGCCAGGACCGCTCCCCCGTTGTAGGCGGGTGCGAGCTGGATGTACCGGTCGGCGACAAGACTGGGCGCGACGACGACGGCGTGCGCCTCCTTGGGGACCTTGATGCCCTTGTCGACGCGCAGGACGACCTTGACCTCCTTGCCGCGCGGTTTCACCGAATCGACGGTGCCGACCTTCACACCGAGGATCCGGAGGTCCGATCCGGCGTAGACACCGGTGGCCTGGTCGAAGTACGCGGTGACAGTCGTCGTTCCTTCTTCGTCCAGGGCCATGACCCCGGTGGTGGCCGCGACGGCCAGGACGGCAAGTCCGGCGCCGATACCGACGATGCGCGTGAGTCTCATGTCAGCTGCCGCCTTCCTGCTTGGGAGGCATACACCCGGTCGCCGGTGGTGTGTCGGCGGGCAGGTAGTTCTTCGGAACGACACCGCAGACGTAGTTGTCGAACCAGCGGCCGTTGCCGAGGGTGTTGCCGACGAGCCTGTTGTACGACCCGGCGAGCGACAGCACCTTGTCGAGGCTCTTGCGGTTCTTTCGCAGGACCGCGGTGACCCGGCCGAGCGCGTTGAGCGTGGGCTTCAGCTGCTTGTTGTTGTCGGCGACGAGCCCGGTGAGCTGGGTGCCCAGATCGCGGGTGCCGGTCAGCAGCAGATGGATGGAGTCGCGGCGCGCCTGAATCTCGCCGAGGAGCAGATTGCCGTCCTCCAGGAGGGTTTCGAAGCTGCTCTTCTTGTTGGCGAGGGTCTTGGTGAGCTGTTTGCTGCCCTTGAGGAGGGTGGCGAGCTGGGCGTCGCGTTCGGAGACGGTCCTGGAGAGTGCGGTGAGCCCGTTCGCGGCGCTCTTCACGTCCGGCGGGGAGTCCTTGAACGTGGCGGAGATCGTTTCGAAACTCTTGGCGAGCTGTGCGGTGTCGATCTCCCCGATGGTCTCGCCGAGGCCGTTGAACGCCTGGGTGACGTCGTACGGGGATGTGGTGCGGCTCGCCGTGATGCGCTCGTGCGGGTCCTGCGGGGCGTTGCCGAGCGGGTCGACGGCGAGGTACTTCTCCCCGAGCAGTGTCTTGATGGCGATGCCGACGGTGCTGGAGTTGCCGATCCAGGCGTCCTTGACCCGGAAGGTGACCTTCACCTTGGCGCCGTCGAGGGAGATCCCGGTGACCTCACCGACCTTCACTCCGGCGATCCGTACTTCGTCGCCGTCGGCGAGGCCGGCCGATTCGGTGAAGTCGGCGCTGTATGTCGTGCCGCTGCCGATGAAGGGCAGCGAGTCGGCGCGGTAGGCGGCGAGTCCGACGAAGGCCAGGACGAGCAGGCCGACGATGCTGACGGCGACGGGGTTGCGTTCCCGTACGGGCTTGATTCTCATGACAGGCACCTCGGCTGGGTGATCTCGATGCCGGTGGGCGGTGTGCTGCCGTCGCTGGTCGTCACACCGCTGATCCTGGCCTCGCAGAGGTAGAGGTTGAGCCATGAGCCGTACGAGGCGAGGCGACTGATCGCCGCCATCTTGGCCGGGGTCTTCTCCAGGAAGTTCTCGATCTTCGGCGAGTTGTCCGCCAACCGGTCGGAGAGGCGCCCGAGTTGCTTGATGTCGTCCTTGAGCGGCCCCCGGCCCTCGTTGAGCAGGTCCGCGGTGACGGTGGTGAGCGCGCCCATCGCGGTGACCGCCCGGCCGAGCGGTTTGCGGTCCCCGGAGAAGCCGGTGACGAGCTTCTGAAGGGTGACGACGAGGTCGTTGAAGCCGGCCTCGCGGTCGTTGACGGTCTTCAGGACCGTGTTGAGGTTCTTGATCACCTCGCCGATCACCTTGTCCTTGGCGGCGACGGTGCCGGTCAGCGAGCCGACGTGCTGCAGGATGCTGTCGACGGTGCCGCCCTCGCCCTGGAGCACCTGGACGATGGAGCCGGCGAGCTCGTTGACGTCCGGCGGGGAGAGCCCTTCGAAGAGCGGCTGGAAACCGTTGAAGAGCTGGGTGAGGTCGAGTGCCGGGGTGGTGCGGGAGAGCGGAATGGTCGAGCCGGCGGTGAAGCTCTCGCCGACCGGGCCCGCCCCCTGGTCGAGGTCGATGTACCGCTGGCCGACCATGTTGAGGTACTTGATGGACGCGGTCACAGACGCCGGGAGCTTCCGGCCCTTCTGGACGCTGAAGCCGACCTCGGCGAGCCGCCTGTCGGCGACCTCGATGGATTCGACCTGCCCGACCTTGACCCCGGCAATCCGGACGCTGTCGCCGACGATCAGTCCGGTCGCGTCGGTGAACCGGGCTTTGTACGCAGCGGTGCTGCCGACGCCCGTGTTGGCGATGGACAGGGCCAGCACGGTCGTGGCCAGGACCGTGACCAGGATGAAGACGATCGATTTCGCGAGTGGCCCGGCGAGGGAGCGGCGCTTCACTTGAGCTTCACCTCCGCACCGCGGAAGGCCGGACCGATGAGCACGCTGCTCCACTCGGGCAGGGCCTGCGGCTGGACTTTCAGTGAGGGAGCCACCAGCTCGTTGACGAGCCGGCTCTCCTGCGGGGAGTTGGGCATGCCGAGGGACGCGTCGGCTGCCGCCACTTCTTCGGGGGCGCCGGGCGCGGAATCCGCCCGGGTGTCCTGGCCGGCCCCCGCACGGGCGTCCGCGGTCGGCACGGTGTTGCCGATGTAGGGCAGCGAGTAGCAGTGCGGTCCGCCGGTCGCGTCGTAGACCGGGGTGTCCTTCCCGGCCACGTACTTCCCCTTGGAGGGCACGGTCTTCAGCGTGACGTGCAGACCGGGTTCATCGGTGCCCTTGCCGAGTGCCTTGTCCATGGCCGGGACGAACCCGGCCATGGTGCGCAGGGTGCAGGGGAACTCCGACGAGTACTTCGCGAGGATCTCCAGCGTCGGTCTGCCTGTTGCGGAGAGCCGGATGAGGTTGTCCTTGTTCTTCCGCAGGAAGGTGGTGGCGTCCTGGGCGGAGGCGGTCGTGGACCCGTACAGGTCGGCGAGCCCGGCCTGCTGTTCGGCGAGGGTGCCGCTGGTGGTGGTGAAGTCGGTGAGCGCGTCGAGAACGTCCGGTGCCGCATCCGCGTACACGGTGCTCACCTTGACGAGTTCCTTGATGTCGGCGTTGAGCTCGGGCAGTTGGGGGTTGAGCTTCTTCAGGTGGGCGTCGAGCGTGACGAGGGTCTCGCCGAGCTTGTCGCCCCGCCCTTCGAGTGCCTGGGAGACGGCGGTGAGGGTCGCGGAGAGCTTCTGTGGCTGTACGGCGGTGAGCAGCGGCAGGACGTTGTCGAGGACCTGTTCCAGCTCGATGGCGTTGCTGGAGCGGTCCTGAGGGATGACGGCCCCCGCGTTCAGCGACTGCGCGGAGGGAATCTCCGGCGGTACGAGTGCCACGAACCGTTCCCCGAAGAGGGTGGTGGGCAGCATCTGGGCGGTGACGTCGGCCGGGATCCGGTCGAGTTTGTCGGGTTGGATGGCGAGGGTGAGCCGGGCCCCGTCCCCATCGGCCGCGATGTTGCGGACCTGGCCGACGACGACGCCGCGCAGTTTCACATCGGCGTTGTCGTGCATCTCGTTGCCGACGGTCCCGGTCCGTACGGTCACGGTGGCGTCGTGGGTGAAGTCCTTGTTGTACACCGCGACCGACACCCACACGAGTACGGCGGGGACGAGCAGAAAGCTGACTCCGGCGAGCCGGCGGCGTACCGTCTGCGGGTTCATCATCCGGCCACCTTCACGGTCGTCGTGGCGCCCCAGATGGCGAGCGAGAGGAAGAAGTCGGTGACGCTGATCAGCACGATCGCGTTGCGCACCGACCGCCCGACGGCGATACCGACCCCGGCGGGCCCGCCCTCGGCCCGGAATCCGTAGTAGCAGTGGGCGAGGATCACCATCACGCTGAAGATCAGCACCTTGAGTACCGACAGCAGTACGTCGTCCGGAGAGAGGAAGAGGTTGAAGTAATGGTCGTACGTGCCCTCCGACTGTCCGTTGAACAGGACGGTGACGTAACGGGACGCGACGTACGACGAGAGCAGCCCGATCGCGTACAGCGGGATGATCGCGACGACTCCCGCGATGACCCGGGTGGTGACGAGGTAGGGCATGGATCGCACGCCCATCGCTTCGAGTGCGTCCACCTCTTCGTTGATCCGCATCGCTCCGAGCTGGGCGGTGAAGCCGGCGCCGACAGTGGCGGACAGAGCGAGTCCGGCGACGAGCGGGGCGATCTCACGGGTGTTGAAGTACGCGGAGATGAAGCCGGTGAAGGCGGAGGTGCCGATCTGGTTGAGAGCCGCGTACCCCTGGAGACCGACGACCGTCCCCGTGAAGAGCGTCATCGCGATCATCACGCCGATGGTTCCGCCGATGACACCGAGGCCGCCGCTGCCGAACGCGACTTCGGCGAGGAGGCGCTGCACCTCTTTGAGGTAGCGGCGCAGGGTCCGCGGGATCCAGATCAACGCGCGCAGATAGAAGGTGAGTTGATCGCCTGAGCGATCCAGCCAGCCGAGCATGGACATCTTCTCTCAGCTCCCCTTCGCGGGGACGATCTGGAGATAGATCGCCGTGAGGACCATGTTCACGAAGAACAGCAGCATGAAGGTGATGACGACGGACTGGTTGACCGCGTCGCCGACGCCCTTGGGACCGCCGCGCGGGTTCAGCCCGCGGTAGGCGGCGACGATGCCCGCGATGAACCCGAAGATCAGCGCCTTGAACTCGCTGATGTAGAGGTCGGGCAGCTGGGCGAGGGCGGAGAAGCTGGCCAGGTACGCGCCGGGGGTCCCGTGCTGCATGATCACGTTGAAGAAGTAGCCGCCCAGGGTACCGACGACGGAGACCAGGCCGTTGAGCAGGACGGCCACGAACATGGTGGCCAGGACGCGCGGGACGACGAGGCGCTGGATGGGCGAGACACCCATGACCTCCATCGCGTCGAGCTCCTCGCGGATCTTCCGGGACCCGAGGTCGGCGCAGATGGCCGATCCGCCCGCTCCCGAGATGAGCAGCGCCACGATGAGTGGGCTGGCCTGCTGGATGACGGCGAGGACACTGGCGCCGCCGGTGAAGGACTGGGCGCCGAGCTGCTCGGTGAGCGAGCCGACCTGGAGGGCGATGACCGCGCCGAACGGGATGGAGACGAGGGCCGCGGGCAGGATGGTGACGCTGGCGATGAACCAGAACTGCTCGATGAACTCCCTTACCTGGAAAGGTCTTCGGAAGACCGAGCGGGTCACGGACAGGGCGAGCGCGAACAGCTTCCCGGTCTCGCGCAGCGGTGCGAGCAGCCTGGTCGGCTGTTTCTGCACCGGGGTCTGCTGCAGGGGCGTCGCATCCGTGGCGGGCGGCTCGGGGGGCCGCACCGGAATCTCGGCCGTCACGGGCGTGCACCGCCGGCGGCCGGGGTGTAGCTGTTCATGATGGCCGTACGGGCGGCCTCCGGGAGCTGGCCCATCATGCCGAGGACCCGCTCCCGGCGGCGCAGGGCGGCTTGGCGGACCGGCATCCCGGGCGAGGGTTCCAGCTGCGGTACGACGGTCCGCGGGGCGGAGCTGTAACCGTTGCCGTTGCCGTTGAGCTGCTCGGCGGCGAGGGTGGCGGCGTCCTTCTCCTCGGACATGCCGATGGGGCCTTCGCGGCGTCCGGAGAGAAACTGGGAGACGACCGGCACGTCGCTGGTGAGCAGTACCTCACGCGGCCCGAAGGTGACGAGGTTGCGGCAGAACAGCATCCCCATGTTGTCGGGGACGGTCGCCGCGATGTCGAGGTTGTGGGTGACGATCAGCATCGTGGCATCGATCTGCGCGTTCAGATCGATGAGGAGCTGGGAGAGGTAGGCGGTGCGGACGGGGTCGAGTCCGGAGTCCGGCTCGTCGCAGAGGATGATCTGCGGGTCCAGGACGAGCGCACGGGCGAGACCGGCCCGTTTGCGCATGCCGCCCGAGATCTCACCGGGCAGCTTCCCCTCGGCACCGAGAAGCCCGACGATGTCGATCCGCTCCATGACGATGCGGCGAATCTCGGATTCCTTCTTCCGGGTGTGCTCGCGCAGGGGGAAGGCAATGTTGTCGAACAGCGACATCGATCCGAAAAGGGCACCGTCCTGGAACATGAGCCCGAAGAGTTTACGGGTCTCCATGATGTCTCGTTCGGGACTGTTCACCATGTCGACGCCGTTGATGAGGACGCGACCGCGTTCGGGCTTCAGCAGGCCGATGATGGATTTGAGGAAGACAGTCTTTCCCGTACCCGACGGGCCGAGCATGACGCTGACCTCGCCGGCGGGGAGCGTGAGCGACACATCCTGCCAGATGTTCTGCTTGCCGAAAGACTTGGTAAGGCCTTCGACCACTACTTCGATTCCCATCCCACCTCCTGCATGCGCTCACGAAGTGACAGAAGTGCGCCGAGGGGCGCACGTTAAGTTCACCGACACCGCCAGGACAAGCCCTTGAACAGCCAATTCATGAACGACCGACCCACTTGTCATCCAGTGACAAACTTTCACTCATACCTTGTAAAGAACTGCGCATTCGCAACAGTCGGTGCAGGCTGGAGCCGCACGACCCAGAGGGCCGGAGCCGCGGGGCCCCGGAGTGAGAACACCGCCCCGCCTGGAGGTACGGGACTGGGTGCTCCCGTGCAGGGAATCCCGGCGTGGGGGGCCACGACAGAGTTCCTTTCTGACGGGTGAGCAATCTCCGGACGCACCGCCCGAGCTGCCGACGAGGGCGACGTTACGGCTGAGTAACCTGGCCCGCAATACCAGTTCTCCAAGTTTTCGCGAGCCCGCTCAGAGCCGTCGAGTTCTTTGCATTGTCTGAGCAGGAGCCCCGGGGAATTTAGCGGCAAGTGACAAGTTCCTCAGCCCTGGTGGCGAGATCTCAGCGATCACGGCCGACCGCCCGACGACCGCACGGACCGGCGTGAACACACAAGCGGGAGACCGAATTCCGTATAGGTCACGAGTCGCGCCGCCGTCGAGTTCCGTCCTGGGGCCATGCGCACCGATTGACAAGGTCTCCTTGCGCCGTACTCACCCGCGGACGAGAAGTCGCATTCGCGGGCAGATTCTCAAACGGCGGGATTGTGCGCCAGTGTTTCTCGCCAGTAACCTCACGGCTCGGTGAATGGGGAGTCCGAACCGGCATTGGTCGCTCCGGACCCCGGCACCCGCATTCCGCACACCTATGGTCTGCGCACCCCTCACGCCATGACCGAACCATGCCTGCTTCGGGGCGCCGCAGGCAGACCGAGCAACTCCGGACTCACCGGGGCCGCCTCGATGACGGCTGCCTCAAAAAGGGGAAGACATGAGATCTGGTTCGAACCGGGCGCGCGTGGGGCTGCTGGCCTCGTTCACCGCACTTGCCGCCTTCGCGTCCATGGGGTCGGCCACCGCCGCCACGAGCCTGAACGGCAACTGGGCGCCCTTCACCCGCTGTCCGGTGGACGCTCCCGCCATGCTGGCCGCGGACGGGGCGACCGACACCGCCGTCTGCGTCTCCTCACACTCGGCGAGCGGCTCCATCAAGCTCGGCAACACCGTGGTGCCGGTGGGCGCCAGCGACCTCCAGGTCGGGGTGGTCACGCATCCGGGCGGCGGGGCGACCGTGGTCTCGCCTCCGGGCGGCGCGCTGGTCGCCGACTCCGCGCAGATCCCCGGCGGGCTCCTCGGCCTGATGTGCCCCAGCGACATTCCCGTGATCACCGGCATCTGCAACCAGCTGACCGACAACACTCTGAACCGGGTGATCGCCACCATCGAGTCCGTCAACAGCCCCAGCGACTTCCAGCTCCTCGCCGGAACCACCACCGGAAAGCCGATCATCACGCTGCCGGTACGTATCCACCTGGAGAACCCGTTCCTCGGCAACTCGTGCTACATCGGCTCCGCTTCGGAGCCGATCCTGCTGCGCCCGCAGAACCTGACGCGCCCGGCCATCAGCACCCAGCAGTTCGCCGGCGACGGCACCACCGACGCGACCGGCCCCATGGGCCGGATCAGCCTCGTGGGCGCCAACCAGACCGACACGACGTACGCGGTCCCGGGGGCCAGTGGCTGCGGGCTGGGCCTGCTCAACTGGGCGGTGAACCTGAAGACCGGGCTGCCGTCCGCCTCGGGCAACAACAACGTGGTCCTCAACAACGCCCAGACGTACGTCGCGACGATCAACAACCCCGGCAGCGTCGCCCCCGACGCGGGCAAGCTGCTGTCGCAGTACTGGCACTCGGCGGCCCATTAGCCACTGCCCGTGCCGTACCCAACGCCCCGGTGGGGTCACGCTCCTGGCGGAGGTGGCCCCACCGGGGCGTACGAGCGCATCGCGGACGGACGCTTCACGGCTTTGCGCCAGGAATCACCGGCATGGTCGCCGGACAGATGGTCGAGGGCTCAATGGGAATACAGGTGGTGCCCTGATTCATGATGATCGCGTTTCCTGGACCAGAGATGGAGGCAGTGAACAGAGAGTCAAGGTCTTCACCACCTGTTCCGCAGCCGGAGAACGCCGGAATGGTCACCACGCCGCTCATCAAGCCGCCTTGAAGCACATTCGTGTACTTCGGATCCTTGGTGAAATCTCCGCGAAGAACGACCTTGAAGGGGGAAGCGGTCCGACAGTCGTTCCCCACATCCAGGGCGACACCGTTCACCTTCACGTCGTACAGCCTCAAGGACTGCTTGAAGGAAGCCACCGCGAAGTTCTCCCGTACGGGGGGATGAGGGATCGCGGTTCCCGTAGAGATCGTCAAGGGTCCGTTCTCGAACTCCACCTTGGCGGAGACCGGCTGGAACCCGAAAGTCAGGAAGGTGGACTCGGCGTCGGGAAGCTTGAGATTGCCGATCGAGTCGAATTGGGTGAACGCTCCCCCTGCCTGTGTCGGCCGACGGGTCGACGACCGCTTGTTCGCGTAGACGCTGATCAGCGCGGGCTTCTTCGCCGGATCATTGATGATCATCGCGCCATTGAGCTTGCGGACATTGGCCACCCCCACGGCGTACGCACAACCGGGGTAGACCCCGGGCAGGTCCCGCACGACGAGGTCGGCGCCCGGGGCAGGCTTCGGCGCGTCGCTGGTGTCCATCTCGCCCACGGGAGGGTCGACCGGACACGGATTGGCCGGGTCCTCGGCCGGCTCGTCCTGCGGCGTCACCGTGATGGCGTTGTTCTTCTCGCCGCTCCCGTCTCCGGGCTCGCCCGGCTTCGTGGTCTGCGGTGCTCCCGATGGCTCCTCACCCACTACCGGGACCGCGCCGAGGCGCCCTGACTCCTCTGCGCCCCTCTCGCATTGCAGGACGACGGGATCGGCCTCGGTCCTCTGCCCGTCGGCGGCGACGTGCAGTTCCAGTGTCAGCTTCCCCGCGGTGAACGTGACATCGCCCGTCGCACCGGCAGTGACCGAGGGGACCTGTCCGGCATGGACCAGCCGGACGTCCTCGTCGGCGGTCAGTGACGTGGCGGGGGAAGCGAAGTCCGTCCACTGCGCCTGGGCCGCCTGATTGTTCTGCGCCACCTCGACATCGAGCGTCGCCGAACTCACCACCGTGGTGGCGTCGGACGGCAGGAGCGAGGCAAGGTCGGTGCCCGCCAGTTCCACCGTGATACTCACGTCATGCGGACTCATCTCCACGCCCACCTCTCCGGATTCCGGAAAGTCCGCGCGCACCTCCACCGACACCTGCTCGGGGCCGGAGGGCAGTTGGCAGTCATATGACACCGCGGCAACGGCATCCGACTGGTCTGCGGCCGATCCGGGACCGGACAGCAGCCCCGCCAGCGTGGCGGCCGCCGCAACCGAGGCCAGGCGTACGGACCGTCTGCCGGCGGATACAGGTGTCTCTACGGTCATGTCGGCCCTGTCCTCTGCTTCCTGCCGTCCAGCGTGTTGCCTTGTACGGCGCCGTGCCCACGGCGCCGGGACATTGAACGGTCCGGGCCGAAGGCGGCAGAATCTGCGCACCTACGGCCCGGCCCATGTTCACCGCACGTATTGTTCACGGCACGTATTACGGAGTGGAGATCACCGGGGACGTGCCCGTCGACGTCATGGTCACGTGATACGACGCGTTGAAGCTGGCGACGTCGCCGTTGGTGATGAGGCCGAGGCAGCTGGCGTTCGAGGCGACGAGGTTGTTTCCGGTGCCGTCGATGACCAGGTCACCTGCGCTGTTGTCGTAGTAGCCGTGGACCGTTCCCGTGAAGTCGGCGCTGCAGCCGACCCCCGAGACGTGGGCCGAGATGGAGCTGACATTGCCCTTGACCCTGTTCGGGTTCGCGGAGTCGACCGACAGGGCGTCGATCTTCCAGGGGGACGCCTTCATGGTGACGGTGAAGGAGATTCCGGCCACATCACACGTGTTGAACTTGATGGTGTTGATGTCACCGATTCCAAGGCCGTCGCTGTCGCTCGCCAGAAGGGTTCCGCCGGCGTCGGAGGAATCGCAGAAGAGGGACGCGAGCGGCACGTCCAGCGTCGGGCCGTCGGCATGGGCGGTGAAGGCGCCCGACGGCGTGACCGACCACGACGAGGCGGCACCGGCCGAGGCCGACGACACCGTCATTCCGATGGCCGCGCCGAGGGCGGCGGTTACGACTGCGGCTCTGCGTGCAAGGGTGTTCACGGATCCGTATCCCTTCAGGATGTGTGACCCGGTGCCGGGACTCGCCTCCGGCCGGATGGGGCGGAACTCCGGGGCCGGGTCACAGGACAGAGAAGTGGCAGTCCGACCTGACCGACTGCGCGACCACTTGCGTTCGGCGAAGACGCTACGGGCGAGTAATGTTGCTTCGCAACACTCGGGACGAAGAATCTCCGAATGCACCCTCGTCGCTCAATAATTTGTTCCGGGGCGAGTACGGGCTCATGGGTTCTTATCCGGAAGTGAGTAGTTCCGGCCCGACGGTGGTGCGGCGCGCACCCGTCGGATCGGCCGGTCGGCGACCGGACCACCCGGCAACGCCCCACGTCACGACCACTACTACGAGACGATGCCAGTCCCGGCCGGCGCGCTGCGCGGTCGCCGGAGCGAGGGCCCTTGACTTCGCCGCGCCCGCACAGTCGAATTACCATCGGAATACCGATCGCGACTCGCTCTCCATTACAGGTGACGGCCGTACAAGGATTCCCCGGCGCTCCGGGAATTTCTTGTCACCCCGCGCCGAACCTGATTGCGGGCCCGCTCCGGCCGCCGGAACTCCGGCCGTCCCGGGGCACGTGCGGCCCGGACCCGGCACGGCGATACGTGCCCCTTGCATCTCGTGCTGTCACGACTGTGTCCACGCGCCTCTGCTTGGACTATCTTCAGCAGCCCACATTGGTACGCACCTGACGGCTTGGGAGCGCTCCTCCCACGGCCCACCACCCATCGGGCGCCGGAGAGCAAGGGATGCAGGCATGCCGGGAGTTGTACAGCCCTCGGACCTCGGAGAACCACTGGGACCGCTGCCGCAGGAGTTCGCCGCGATCGTGCGGCCCGAACTCCCCAGCCTGATCAAGGAGATCGGGCTGGAGGTGACGCGCGCCTACCCCGAGTATGCGCGACTGCTCGACGGCCCCTACGGCCAGGGCATCCGGGTCGGCGTGGAGCAGAGCATCTCCGTCTTCGTGGACCAGGTCGCCGAGCCGGCCGCTCCCTCCGCACTGCGCGACGAGATGTGCCGCAGGTTCGGCAGGTTCGAGGCGTACGAGGGGCGCAGCCTGGACCAGTTGCAGGGCGCATACCGACTGGGCGCCCGGATCGCGCTGCGCCGGGCCAAGAAGGTGGGCCGGCGCTACAACCTCTCCCCCACGATGATGCTCACCTTCGCCGACGCCCTCTTCTCGTACGTCGATGAGCTCGAAGCACTGTCCCGCGAGGGCTACTTGGAGGTCCGGGCGGCCTCCGGCGACCACACGGACACTCTTCGGCGGCGTCTGCTGCATCTGGTACTCGCCGGCCGGCCCGTGCCCCGTACCGCCATCGCCGAACTCTGTGAGCGGACCGGCTGGGTGCTGCCAGACGAGGTGACTCTCGTTGCGGTGCGCCACTCGGCGGACCTCGGGCGGCTCGGCGCCGACCGCGACATCCTCGTCGACTTCACCGACCCGCAGCCGCACTTACTGATCCCGGGACCGTTCGACGAGATGCGAAGACGCATGCTCGATCACGCGCTCCCGGGTGCCCGCGCCGCAATCGGCCTGACCGTTCCCACCGCCCTCGCCTCGGACTCGATCCGCTGGGCCCGTCGCGTGCTCGAACTCGTCGACGCAGGCGTCATCGACGATGCACCCGTCATTCTCTGCGCGGACCACCTCATCACCCTGTGGCTCCTCTCCGACCCGGTCCTCCTGGACCAGCTCGCACGGCGTGAACTCGCCCCGATGGCCGGTATCAGTGCCAATCGGCGCGAGCGGCTGACCGAGACATTGCGGATCTGGCTCGACACCCGTGGCACCGCAGCCCAGATGGGCGAGCTGCTCGACGTACACCCGCAGACCGTCCGCTACCGGATGCGCAATCTGGAATCCATCTTCGGCGAGCAACTCGTCGACCCCGAGTCCCGGTTCTCGACCGAGGCCGTGCTCCGCGCGATGCGGCTGCGCGCCCGCGGCGACGACACACCACTCTGACCGGCGCAGCGCGGATCCCGACCCGAGCACGTTCCTCACGCGGAGTCAACTTACTTACCCGTAACGGGAAATAGCCGGTCACTCCCAAACGGTTGCCACACGGAGACGTTCTCAACGAGAAACCCGGAAGTGCGTCCCGTACACATGGAGAAGCCGGCCGCCCACCCGGCGGCCGCGCCGAGAACCGCCTCCTGGCCAACCATCCGAGAGGGAACGCCCCATGACCGCCTCGCACCTCCTCGTCCCCGTGCCGATCCCGGACCGGGTCGCCGCGCTGATCGGGTCCTGCATCCCGCCGCACATCGTGGAGGCGGAGTTCGATGCCGAATGCGCAGCACGCGAGGTGCGCAGGTTCCGCGGCCCGCGGCTCTGCGTCGAGGACCAGGCCGACCGCGAGCAGGCACTCGCCGAGCTGGCCCGCGCCAACAAGATCCTCGCCGCCCACCACCCCCGGCTGCCGGTGCACCCCGGCAGCTCCTGGTGAGCCGCCCGCACCTCCCCCGCAGCGCGCGGGCGAACTCGGGGTGTCCGCGACGGAGAAGGCCATCCAGATCCTGGGCGGCGCCGGGTACAGCAGGGAGCATCCCGTCGAGCGGATGTACCGCGACACCGAGATCTACACGATCTTCGAGGGGACGAGCGAGATCCAGCAGCTGGTGATCGCGCGGGCGATCTCCGGGCGCCCCATCCGCTGATCACTCCTGCACGGATGCAGGGAGCGCCCGTTCGCGCGCCCCGGCATCTCCGGCCGCATCCGGGTCACCGCCCGGATTGGGATCGGCCGCGGCCGGCGTGAGAATGTCGGGCAGTGGCGGCGATTGCGATGCGGTCGACTCGTTCGGGGCGGACCTCATCACCTCCGGGTCCGTGCCGGGCAACGCCGTCGACGTCGTTGGTCCACCGTCCGCCGACACACCTCATGGGGGAACGCCATGCCCGCCGGCCCGCGCCCGTCCGTCCTCTTCGTCACCGACCTCTCCTACGAGGCCCGTGGTCGCCGCTACTGCGACGAGGACATCTTTCTGACGTCGCGGCTGCGCGAGGAATTCGATGTCGCGCTCTGCCACCCCCGGGACGCCGCCGCGCTGCTCGACGGTTTCGAAGCGGTCGTGGTACGCAACAGCGGTCCGGTGCTGCACTACCAGGAGGCGTACGACGCGTTCCGTGCGCGGACGCGGGAACTGGGCGTACGCGTCTACAACCCGCTGCACGGCCGCGGGGACATGGCGGGCAAGCAGTATCTGGTCGATCTGAGCCGGGCCGGATATCCGGTGATCCCCACGGTGGACCGGGCGGCGGATCTGGGGCTGCTGCCCGCGGCCGCGGAGTATGCGGTCAAGCCGAAACTGGGGGCGGACTCGGTCGGGCTGCGGTTCATACGGGAGGCCGCGCTGCCGGCGAGCGAGGACGGCACGCTGCTCGTCCAGCCGCGGATCGATTTCCGTTACGAGGTGTCGTTCTACTTCATCGACCGCGACTTCCAGTACGCGCTGTACGCACCGCATCCGGAGCAGCGGTGGGTGCTGGAGCCGTACGAGCCGAGCGCGGCGGATCTGGAGTTCGCCCGGAGTTTCGTGGAGTGGAACAGTCTCGGCCATGGCATCCAGCGGGTCGACGCCTGCCGGACCGCGGCGGGCGAGCTGCTGCTCGTCGAGTTGGAGGACCTCAATCCGTATCTCTCGCTGCACCGGGTGGCGGAGCCGGTGCGGGAGGCGTTCGTGACCCGTATGAAGGCTTCCGTGCGGGATCTGCTGACCTGACGCCACGTCCGGCCGTCCCCCACATGCGGGGGACGGGGGCCGGTGTGAGGGTGCAAGCGTGACCACTGCCAGCGAGACCGCCCCCGCCGCGCAGAGTGCCGCCGCGCCACCCGTACTCGATCCGCGCCGCAGGAACATCGTCTTCGCAACGATCGTGCTGGGGATCCTGCTGGCCGCCCTGGACCAGACGATCGTCGGCACCGCACTGCCGACGATCGTCTCGGATCTCGGCGGCGCCGCGCATATGTCCTGGGTGGTCACCGCGTATCTGCTCGCCGAGACGGTGGCGACGGTCCTGGTCGGAAAGTTCGGCGACCTGTTCGGCCGGAAGATCATCTTCCAGCTGTCGGCGATCATCTTCATCACCGGCTCGTTCCTGTGCGGCCTCGCGACCAATATGACGCTGCTGATCGTCTGGCGCGGACTGCAGGGCATCGGCGCGGGCGGGCTGATGGTCACCTCGATGGCGCTGATCGCCGACGTTATCCCCTTGCGCGAGCGCGGCAAGTACCAGGGTGCGCTGGGTGCGGTCTTCGGGGTGTCGACGGTGATCGGGCCGCTGCTGGGCGGGCTCTTCACCGACCATCTGAGCTGGCGCTGGGCGTTCTACGTCAATGTGCCGATCGCGATCGTGGTGGTCATCGCCGCCGCCCGGACGATCCCGTCGGTGAAGGCCGCCGGGCGGCCCGTGATCGACTATCTGGGCATCACGATGGTCACGGTCGGCGCGAGCGCACTGATCCTGGCGACCAGCTGGGGCGGCAATGAGTACGCCTGGGGATCGCCCGTCATCATCGGTCTCTTCGCGGGCGGTGCCGTGGCGCTGGCGCTCTTCTGCCTCGTGGAGTTCCGGGCCCGGGAACCCATGCTGCCGATGCGGCTGTTCCGGAATCCGGTGTTCACCGTCTGCTCGATCCTGAGCTTCATCGTGGGCTTCGCGATGCTCGGCGCAATGATCTTCCTGCCGACGTATCTGCAGTACGTCGACGGCGACTCGGCGACCCTGTCGGGTGTGCGGACGCTGCCCATGGTCATCGGGCTGCTCGTCGCCTCGATCTTCAGCGGCAACGTGGTCTCCAAGACGGGCCAGTACCGGATCTTCCCCATCATGGGCTCGCTGATCATGGCGGTCGGGCTGTTTCTGCTCTCCCGGATGGGCCCGGACAGCGGGGTGTGGCTGGAATCGCTCTACATGCTGGTGCTCGGGGTCGGCATCGGCCTGTGCATGCAGGTGCTCACGATCGCGGTGCAGAACACGGTCGACTACTCGGACCTGGGTACGGCGACGTCGGGCGTGACGTTCTTCCGTACGCTCGGCAGTTCCTTCGGTACGGCGGTCTTCGGCACGATCTACGCCAATGCGCTGAAGCCGAATCTGACCGACGGCGTCGCGGCGGCGGCCCGGGCGGGCGGCGACCCCGCGGTGCTGGCGAAGGCCGCGCAGAGCCCGCAGGGGCTGCACGGACTGCCCGCCGCGCAGTCCGCGCCACTGGCCCAGGCATACGCCGACACACTGCACACCGTGTTCCTGTGGACGGTGCCGGTCGCGGTCCTGGGGTTCGTCGTGGCGCTCTTCCTGAAGCAGGTGAAGCTGCGCGACACGGCGCGGGTCGGCTCTACGGACATGGGCGAGGGGTTCGCCCAGCCCGGCGCCGGCGACTCGGCCAAGCTCCTGGAATTCTCCGTGGCCAAGATCCTGCACGGAGCGCGTGGGGACACGGCACGGCGGATCGTCGCGGAGTCGGACACCCGGCTGGACATGGCAGGGGCCTGGGCGGTGATGCAGGTCGAGCTGTTCACCCGGATGGTCGGCCATGCGGGTCTGAACCTGATCGCGGCCCGGCACCGGGTTCCGCCGGAGGTGCTGGTGCCGGTCTTCGACCGGATGATCGAGGAGGGCTATCTCACCGGCGACGGTCATCTGTTCATGCATACGGCCGCCGGGAGACGGGAGGCCGCAGCGATCAACGACGCGTGGGCGCGGTGGCTCAATGAGCGCCTGGACGAGAGCGGGGCACGCCCGGACGACCGGCAGCTGCGGGTTGCGGTGGATGTGATCGCCAAGCGGTTGCTGGCGGAGGACCTGACGCAGGCGCTCTCGCCGGAGAAGCCGCGGGTGGCGGCCGCCATCTGAACGGGCCCGGTCACCGCGCGGCCGGGTCAGTCGACGAAGACCGCCGTCGAGTACACCCAGGCGCCCTCGGACCGGACGAAGCGGCTCTTCTCGTGGAGCGAGTCCGGCCGCCCGTTGTCGGTGTAGTGCGCGCGGAAGGTGACCGTTCCTGTGGTGTGGAACGCGCTGCCGTCCGTCGTCTCCAGGATCTCCAGGCGGACCCAGCGCATCCCGGCATCGAAGTCGACGGCGGGCGGCCGGGTGTCGGGGTGCCAGGTGCGGAGCAGATACGCCTCGTCCCGGACGACGAATGCGGCGTACCGGGAGCGCATCAGCGCTTCGCAGGTCGACGCTGCGACGGTCCCGGCGTGCAGGCGGCCGCAGCAGTCCGGGTAGGTGGCGGGCAGGCCGCACGGGCACGGCGACTCCGCGGTGATCGCGGGCGTCCGCGCTCCGGCGGTGGCGGACCGCTTCGGTCGTGTGGTGCGTCGTGACATGCGTCCATTGTCACCTGCGGGCCGGCCGGTTCAGCCGGCCGGGGTGAAGCGGCGACGGTACTCGCTGGGGGCAGTCCGGTGCGGCGGCGGAGCTGGGTCCGCAGATTCGTCGCCGTACCGAGTCCGCTGGTGCGGGCGACCACGTCGAGGCGTTCCTCGCCGCGCTCCATCAGCCGGCAGGCGAGGGTGATCCGGCGTTCGGTCAGCCGGCCGAGCGGGGTCGTGCCGAGCTGGGCGCGGAAACGGCGGTGCAGGGTGGCCGGGCTGACGGCGGCGCGGGCGGCGAGGCCGGTCACGGTGAGGTCCGTGCCGAGGTGTCCCTCGGCCCGGTCGAGGAGCGGGCGGAGCGAGCTGTCGGGGACGTCGGGCAGGGGGTACTCGACGAACTGGCGCTGGCCGCCGTCGCGGTGGACCGCGAAGACCGGACGGCGGCTCACAGCGGCCGCGATCTCCGCGCCGTGGTCGGTGCGGATGATGTGGAGACCGGTGTCCAGGGCGGCGGCGCTGCCGGCTGCGGTGATCACCCGGCCGTCGTCGACGAACAGCACATCGGGGTCGAGGTGGACCTACGGGTGACGGGCGGTGAAGGCGTCGGCCCAGCGCCAGTGGGTGGTGGCCCGTCGGCCGTCCAGCACTCCGGCGGCGGCCGGCGTGAACGTACCCGTACAGGAGCTGACCAGCCCGGCCCCCCGGGCGTCCGCGCGTCTGATCGCGTCGAGGACGACCGGATCGGGTTCGGTCTCCGGGTCGGGGCGGTTCGGCACGATGACGGTGTCGGCGCGAGGTACTGCGGGCCCTGCTGATCAGCGGCCGGCAGGAGGACGGCGAGGTGGCCGCGCTGCGTGTGACGGGCGCACGCGTCTCGGGCTCCCTGAACGTGCGGTACGCGACGGCCGAGTACGCGGTGCTGCTGACCGGCTGTCACTTCGAACAGGCGCCGGGCCGGGCGGTCAGGCCTTGCGGGCCACGCCGGCGTAGCCCGGGATCGGCTCGTCGCCGGGGACGTCGATGGCCTCGCCGAGCTCCGGATGCCAGTCCGCGGAGAGTGTGACACCCGGCTCGACGAGTTCGAGTCCGTCGAAGAACGTGGTGAATTCGGCGTGGGAACGCAGGCGCAGCGTCATCCCGCGGGCCTTGTACAGGGCTGACGCCTGCGCCGCACCCTCGAGGTCGAAGTCCCCGGTGGTGTGCGAGAGCACCAGATAGCTGCCGGAGGGGAGCCGCTCCACCAGACGGTCGACGAGTTCGGCCGCGCCGTCCTCGTCGTCCAGGAAGTGCAGCAGGGCCAGCAGCGACAGCGCGATCGGCTTGTCGAAGTCGAGAACCTTGCCGGCCTGCTCCAGGATGACTTCCGGCTTGCGGGCGTCGGCCTGGATGTACTCGGTGGCGCCCTGTGGGGTGGAGCGCAGCAGGGCCGCCGCGTGCGCGAGGACGATCGGGTCGTTGTCGCAGTAGACGATGCGCGCGTCCGGGGCGGTCCGCTGGGCGATCTGGTGGAGGTTCGGCTCGGTGGGGATGCCGGTGCCGATGTCGAGGAACTGGCGGATGCCGTTCTCGGCCAGCCACCGGGTGGCCCGGTGCATGAAGGCCCGGTTGACCCGGGCCATGTCGCGCCCTCTGGCGTCGAGGGCCAGCAACTGCTGGGCCATCTGTTCGTCGACCGGGTAGTTGTCCTTGCCGCCGAGGAACCAGTCGTACATCCGGGCGGGATGCGGCTTGCTGGTGTCGATCTCGATGGCTTGGGGCTCGTGCCCGGTCATAGCGCGCTCCATGGGTCCATAGGTCGGCGAACAGCAAGAGTGTGGGGCAGGGAGGGACTTCGGCGCTGCGGATTCAGGTGAGAAGGAAGTCCGCCTGGCCGGACTTGGCCCCCTGGATGAAGGCGGCGATCTCACGGTGGGAGTAGATCAGGGCGGGGCCGTCGGGATCGGCGGACTGGCGCACGGCGACTCTGCCGTCCGACAGCTTCATGGCTTCGACGCAATTGCCTCCGTTCCCACCGCTCCACGGCTTGTACCAGCCCTCGGAGCCGAGTTCGGCGGCCGGCATGCCGTTGTATATGGGTTCCATCACAGCTCCTTGCGGAAGTCCCGGAGGATTTCCTTCGTGCGTTGTGCAGTTGCGGCCTGAGCCGCCATGCGGTCCATGACTTCGAGGTAGGAGGCCACCTCGGGGCGCGCGTCGAAGTAGACGGCTCCGGTCAGGTACTCGCTGTAAACCATGTCGGGGAGTTCAGGGACGCCGAAGCGGAAGAGGACGAAGGGGCCGTAGGTGCCCGGATGGTGGCCGGTCGAGAATTCCGCGATCTGCAGCGTCACATGCGGCATCTCGGTCGCTTCGAGCAGCCGGTCGATCTGCCCGCGCATGGCGTCGGCGCTGCCGACGGGACGGCGCAGCACCGTCTCGTCCATCACCACCCAAAGCTTCGGGGAGTCCGGCCTGGTCAGCAGGGACTGACGCTCCATCCGCAGCGCCACATGGCGCTCGATGTCTTCGGGCCTGGTCTGGCCGACGGCTCCGGTGCGCATCACCGAGCGCGCGTAGTCCTCGGTCTGCAGCAGTCCGGGGACGAAGTGCGGCTCGTACATGCGCAGGAGGCTCGCGGCGCCCTCCAGGCTGACGTACATGCTGAACCAGTCGGGCAGCACATCGTGGAAGCGCTGCCACCAGCCGGGTTTATTGGCCTCCTCGGCGAGCTCCACGAAGGCGTCGGCCTCGTCGTCGGCGATCCCGTACGCCTTCAGCAGCAGCTGGACATAGGGGATCTTGAGAGCGACCTCGGCGGTCTCCATCCTGCGTATCGTCGCAGGTGCGACCCGCAGCACCTTGGCAGCCTGGTCACGGCTCAGGCCGACACGCTCCCGCAGATCCTGCAGGCGTTTGCCGAGAACGACCTGACCCACGGTCGGGGCGGACCGCGGTTCGCTCACTTCAGACCTCCCGATGCGCTGTTTGCCAGCAGTGTGCCATGCGCGGGCCGCCCAAGACACAGGCACTCTGAAATTTTCAGAGTGCCCCTTGCCAAGTGTTCTCGACAGGGGGAGAGTTGGTGAGTGAACCAGTTCACGTAGTCACGACCGCCCTCATTTACGTGGGACCGCGGAGTGTGACGCAGCCCCCACTGTGAGGAATCGGTTGTGGCACCTGGCAGTGCGCTTATCCCCCGGCTCATGGATCTCAGCCCCGGGACGGAAGCGCTCCGGTACTGCTTCGCGCTGCCTGCGCGCCCCGAATCGGTTGCCGGTGCACGGCGGCTGACGAGGGCTCGGCTCGACGAGTGGCGGCTGGACGAGGACGCGCACGAGGCGGCGATCCTGATCGTCTCGGAACTGGTCACCAACGCGGTGGTGCACACCGAGAGCGCTCGCGTCGTGTGCGAGCTGCACTGCCTCGACGGACGGCTCCGCATAGCCGTACAGGACCAAGGACACCAGCCCGGCGGGCCGCAGCTGTGCCGCACCGCCGATGACGAGCACGGACGCGGCTTGCTGCTCGTCGACGCGATGAGCAGCTCCTGGGGTTCCCGCGACGCGGGCTACGGCTCGGGCCGCATCGTCTGGGCAGAACTGCCGCACGGCTCGGAGCGGTCATGTTGAAGAACGCCATGTCCCATCTGCTCGGAGCGCGCCGCTCCCGTGAGCCCCAGATCGCCGTCGCCACGGACACAGTGCAGTTGCCGCTGCCGCCCGCACTGTCGGCGAGCCTGGGCTGCGACGCGGTGGGGGTGCCGTCCCGGTACGGCTTCCGGCTCATGTCTCATCTGCCACGCACCGGTTGCGTCTTCGCGGATGCCGACCGCTGGTGGTGGATCGTGCCCGCCGGCTCCGACCTCGATCTGGACTGGCCCGCGCAGGCCGCCTATGCGAAAGGGGCCTGCGTTCCGGCAGTACGGCCCCGGCTGATCCACCAGCCCGACAACCGCACGCCGTACACCCCGCCCATCCCGCTCTTCCTGATGGTGTGCCAGGTCACCGGTGTGACGCCGTCGTGGGCACCGTCCGGCGGTGCACGGGCCGTCTCCGCTCCCTGACCCGGCCCTGAGAGGGGGCGGGGTTTCCCTCAGGCACCCCGCCCCCCTCTGCTCGCTCGCCTACGGAACGTCAGAGCGGCTGGCCTCGGGACTGCCATTCGCTCGCTCCGTGCGCAGGGAAGAGCTTTCACACAGCGGTTGACCTGCTGCTTCACTTGCCGGACACCCCGGTCACGCTGCGTTGTCAGTGGTGCGTTCTACTGTGGCACCACTGATCGAAAAGCCCGCGGCAGGCGGGCTGTCCGGGTGTGAAGGGGGCGGGACTGTGCGCCGCTGGGAGTACGTCGAGGGCAGTGCCTCGAAGTTCTGGGAGACCGAGGCCGAGGGTGCCGTGGTGACGGTGTGCTACGGGCGGTGCGGGAGCGACGGACGTACGCAGACGAAGGAGTACGCGTCGGCCGAGGCCGCGTCGGCGCAGGTCCGCAAGACGATCGCGGAGAAGGAGAAGAAGGGGTACCGCGAGGTGGGGGCGTCGGCTGCGGGCACCGCAACGGCAACAGGGGCTGCCGCGGCGACTGCGGCCGCGCCGGGCGCGGTTCCCGGAGCGGACACTTCCGGGCTTCCCGAAGCGGACGCTCTTGTTCTGCCCGACGAGGACACCTTTGTTCTTCCCGCGAACTGGCGGCGAACGCTCCACCCCCGGCGCGGCGGAGTGCACCGGGTGCCCGGCAAGGCGCGGCAGGAGGCGCTCGGCAAGGTCGAGGACCGGATCACCGAAGAGGCCGCCTGGATCCAGGAGTTCGTGGACGCGCCGCGTTCGGATGCCGGACTGGCCGACCATCTGCGGGCGCATGCCGCCGGAAGCCCTTCGCCGGTCGGAGCGGCCGTTATGGCCTCGGTCGTCAGGCTTCCCGTGCCCGACTCCGCGTGGGCGGACCACTGGTCCGGGCGCTACGGACTGCCGTTCGCCGCACGAGCCGCGGTCGAGATGTTCTCGGTCGACGCCGACTGGCACCAGAGCGGCCACCGGCGGAGCGCGCCCCGGCTGGAGGCGCTCGCAGGCCCGCGCCACGCGTACTGGGCGAGGGACCGACGGTTGCCGATGGACCGGGTCCGTGCGCTGCTCGCGGCGGCCGACGAGGAGACCTACCGGGCGACGGTCGAAATGCTGGCCAAGTGCCGCACCGACGCACTGCGCAAGATCATCGTCTCCTATCTGGTACCGAGCGAGACCGGCTGGGTCGACGAGCTCTGCGCGGATCCCGAAGTGAGCGCGGAGCAGGACCGCACCCTGCGCACCATGGTGTTCAGCTCACTGAACTCGGCCGACCAGATGACGCAATTCCCCTACCGGCCGGACTTCACCGACGGAGTCGCGTTCATCGCGACGGTCGCCGAGGGCATCGGACCGGCGATCGCTCCGCTGTTGGCCGACTCCCTCAACGGCAACCACTACTACGCCGACGGCGTGAAGCTCGCCGCCAACTCCCTGGTCGAGTTTCCCACCGACGAGGCCTTCCTCGCTCTGCTCGCCCACGCGGACTCGAAGCACGTCCGCCCCGCTCTCCTCGACGCCATGCGCCGCTATCCGGTGCGTGCGGTGCGACTGCTGGCCGCCGAGGTTCGCGGCAGCTCGGACGCGTCGTCCAGCCGGACGCTGCAACTGCTGCGCGGTCATATCGGCGCCCACCACGAACTGGTCTCGCTCGCGCTCGGGGAGCTGGACGCCGAGGTCGTGGAGATCGTCGAACCGCTGCTCAACCCTGCGGACCTGATCGCCGACGCACCCGTGGACGCCCTGCCGACCGTGCTGACGGCGCCGCCGTGGTCCCGGCCCCGCACCCATGCCAAGGCCGCGGTGGTGACGGGGCTGGCCGCGGTGTCCGAGACCTCGCTGGAGTGGCTGCCCGAGGAGCAGTCGGCATGGGCGGCCAGCTCCTCCTGGTACACGGCCAGGCACAGCAACGGCGACTGGGAGAAGGACACCGCCACCCTGCATCACGACCTGGCCGCGGGCGGTCTACAGCCGGCCTGGGTCTTCGTGCACGGGCCCGAGGAACTGGTCGCCCCGCTGCTCGCCACCTGGGATCCGACCGACCTGTGGGACGGCGAGGACACCTTCAAGCCGATCGCCGCCCGCTTCGGCCTCGCAGCGCTGCCACTGCTGCTGCGCGCCGTGCCCCGGCAGCCCGGTTCGCTCGCCCCGCTGCTGCTCCCGTTCGTCGATGCGCAGGTCGCCCGGCACATGGCGGACTGGGCGGCACGGCTCAAGTCCACTGCGGCGACCGCCCGTTCCTGGTTCACCCGGCACGGCGTCGCGGCCGCCCCGCTCCTGGTGCCGGACGCCGTGGGCAAGGCGGGCGCCGCACGGCGCGCCGCCGAACAGGCACTGACGCTGATCGCCACGGTGCACGGCGACACCGTGGTGCGCGATGCCGCTCGGGCGTACGGCACGGAGACGGTTGCCGCGGTGGAGGCGCTGCTGGCCGCGGACCCGCTGGAGCGGGCGCTGCCCGCCAAGATGCCTGTGCTGCCGGGCTGGGCGGAGCCCTCGCTGCTGCCCCAGATCACGGTCCGGTCCGGCGGTGCGCTGCCGGTGCAGTCGGTGCGCCACGCCCTGACGATGCTGGCGCTGTCGAAGCCCGGCGAGGTGTACCCAGGGGTCGCTTCGCTCGTCGAGACGGCCGATGCCGCTTCACTCTCCGAGTTCGCATGGGCCCTGTTCGAGCAGTGGCAGCTGGCCAATCTGCCCGCGAAGGAGTCGTGGGCGCTGCACGCGCTGGGACTGCTGGGCAACGACGAGACGGTCCGCCGGCTCACACCGGTCATCCGCTCCTGGCCCGGTGAGGGCGCGCACCACCGGGCGGTGGAGGGCCTCGATGTGCTGGCGTCCATCGGCACCGATGTCGCGCTCCTGCATCTGCACGGCATCTCGCAGCGGGTGAAGTTCAAGGCGCTGAAGGCACGCGCCCAGGAGAAGATCGCCGAGGTTGCCGCGGGGCTCGGACTGACCGGGGAACAGCTCTCCGACCGTCTGGTGCCGGACTTCGGTCTGGACGCGGACGGTTCGACGGTCGTCGACTACGGCACCCGTTCGTTCACGGTCGGCTTCGACGAGCAGTTGCGGCCCTATGTGCTGGACGGTGACGGCAAGCGCCGCAAGGATCTGCCGCAGCCCGGCGCCCGGGACGACGCGGAGCTCGCCCCGGCGGAGCGCAAGCGGTTCATGGCGCTCAAGAAGGACGTCCGGACGATCGCCTCGGACCAGGTGCGCCGGCTCGAGGCCGCGATGGTGACCGGGCGTTCCTGGACGGCCCAGGAGTTCCAGGAGCTGTTCGTCGGTCATCCGCTGCTGTGGCATCTGGTACGCCGGCTGGTGTGGCTGAGCGAGACGGACGACGGCGTGCGCACGGCGTTCCGGGTCGCGGAGGACCGTACGCTCGCCGACGCGGAGGACGATGTCTTCGCCCTGGCCGACGACGCGACCGTGCGGCTCGCACACCCGCTGCATCTCGGGGAGGAACTGACCACCTGGTCCGAGGTGTTCGCCGACTACGAGATCCTTCAGCCGTTCGCGCAGCTCGGACGCACCGTGTTCGAGCTGTCCGAGGAGGAGAGGTCGGGTTACCGGCTCACCAGGTTCGAGGGGCTCAAGGTGCCGACCGGGAAGGTCCTGGGGCTGGAGCGGCGGGGCTGGGAGCGCGGGGCGCCGCAGGACGCCGGAGTGGAGCGCTGGATCTCCAAGCGGCTGACCGACGACTGCTACCTGGTGATCGCGCTGTACGAGGGCATCGCGGTCGGGGTGGTCGACATGTTCCCCGACCAGATCCTCGAAACGGTCTGGCTCGACGGACAGCCCAATGATCACTGGGACAGTCGCAGCCACCTGCTCCGTTTCGCCGACCTGGACGCGGTGACCGTGTCCGAACTCCTCGGCGACCTGACGGAACTCACCGAGGGCCTCGCATCATGACCGCACGGAACGAGACGCGCCTCGAGACACCGGACGGCGGTCCGGCTCCGGTGCAGCGGCCACCGGCAGAGGTGCGGTACGCCGAGGAGCTGGCCGCGCTGCGGGCCGGCGACCGTGATCCGCGGCCGCCGGGCTGGGAGCTGAGCCTGCGCGCTGCGCGCCGCTTCGTCATCGGTGACGCGGACGCTGGTATCAGCCGGAAGTTCGTCGGCAATCCCTCATTGGTGGACCGGGCACTGGTGACGCTGGCGACAAGCCGTGGGCTGATGCTGGTCGGGGAGCCGGGCACCGCCAAGTCGCTGCTGTCCGAACTGATCGCGGCCGCGGTCAGCGGGGACTCGACACTGACGGTTCAGGGTGGCGCGGCCACCACCGAGGACCAGATCAAGTACGGCTGGAACTACGCACTGCTGGTCGCCGAGGGTCCCTCCACCCGCTCGCTGGTCCCGGCTCCGATGCTGCGCGGCATGGCGGAAGGCAGGCTCGTACGGTTCGAGGAGATCACCCGCTGTCCGCTGGAGGTGCAGGACTCGCTGTTGTCGCTGCTCTCCGAGCGGGTGGTGGCGATCCCCGAGCTGACAGGGCCGGACGGCATGGTCTTCGCCCGGCAGGGCTTCAATGTCATCGCGACGGCCAACACCCGGGACCGGGGCGTCAATGAGATGAGTGCGGCGCTCAAGCGGCGGTTCAACTTCGAGACAGTGTTCCCGATCCCCGATCTGGACACCGAACTGGCGCTCGTCGAAGCGGAGGTGACCACTCTCCTGCGGCGTTCGGGAGTGGAACCGCCGCCGGACCGGGATGTGCTGGAGGTCCTGGTCGGTACGTTCCGGGAGCTGCGTGCGGGGGCCGGCGAGAAGGGCGGACCCGGTGGGGGCTCGGACCGTCCTTCGGCGGTGATGAGTACCGCGGAGGCCGTCTCGGTCGCCCATGCCGTGGGCGTGCGCGGCTGGTTCCTGCGCGGCGAGCCGGGCAGTGCCGCCGATGTGGTGGCGTGTCTGGCGGGGACGGCGGCCAAGGACAGCCCGGAGGACCTGGCCCGCCTGCGCCGCTATCTGGAGCAGCAGGTGCCGCGCCGTCGAAGCCCGGCTTGGAAGGCCCTGTACGACGCACGCCATCTGCTGGCCGACTGATGTCCGCGGTGTTCCTGGGGGTGCGTCACCACTCCCCCGCCTGCGCACGGCTCGTCGAGCGGACCGTCGAGGAGCTTCGGCCCGCCCAGGTGCTGATCGAGGGTCCCGCCGAGATGAACGGACGGCTGGACGAGCTGCGGCTCGGGCATGAGCTGCCGGTCGCGGTGTTCAGCCACTACCGCGACGGGCAGCGGTCCGCTACGTCCTGGGCGCCGCTCTGCGACTACTCGCCCGAGTGGGTCGCGCTGCGGGCGGGGCGGGCGGCCGGGGCGGAGGTCCGCTTCATCGATCTGCCGGCCTGGCACCCGGCGTTCGCCGAGCGCACCAACCGCTACGCCGATGCGGAGGTCCGCTACGCGCAGGCGACACAGCGGCTGTGCCGGCACTTCGCGGTGGACTCCTCGGACGCCCTGTGGGACCGCCTTTTCGAGGTCGAGCCCCACGACGGTCTCGCCGAACGGCTCGACGCGTACTTCGCGCTGGTGCGCGGGGACGCGGAAGCCGATGCCGGCGACCGGGCGCGCGAAACGTACATGGCGACGTGGGTCCGGGCGGCGGTCGCCAAGGCCGGGGACCGGCCGGTGCTGGTGGTGACCGGCGGCTTCCACCAGCCCGCGCTCCGGGCGCTCACCGGGTCCGGCGGGGAGAGCGCTGCCGGCGGCGACGGCTGGGAGCGTGGCGCGGACGGGTGGCCAAAGGTGCCCGCCCCGCCGGACGGGGCCATGGCCGGGAGTTTCCTCGTGCCCTACTCCTTCCGGCAGTTGGACGCCTTTGCCGGGTACCAGTCGGGGATGCCGTCTCCCGGCTACTACCAGCAGGTGTGGGAGGCGGGCCCCGAAGCCGCGGCGGACGGCTTGCTGCGCGTGGTCGTCGAGCGGCTGCGGGCGCGTGGATTCCCGGTGTCCACCGCCGATCTGATCGCCGCGCGGAGTCTGGCCCAGGGGCTCACGGCGCTGCGCGGCCATCCGCGCCCCGCCAGGATCGATGTGCTGGACGGTCTCGCGGGCGCCCTGATCACGGACGACCTGGACCGCCCGCTCCCGTGGACGAGCCGGGGCACGCTGACGACGGGGGCCCATCCTGCGGTCGTCGAGATGGTGGCGGCCTGCAGCGGCGACCGTACCGGGCAACTCCATCCCCGCACTCCGGCGCCGCCACTGGTTCACGATGTGGCGGCGCAGCTGGCCGGGCTGGCGCTCGACGGCGGCCCCGAGGCCTCGTACCGCCTCGATCTCACGGACTCCACCGACCTGGAGCGCAGCCGGGTGCTGCACCGGCTGCGGGTGCTGGGGATTCCCGGTCACGGCCGGACGGCCGGTCCCGAGCACGGAATCGACCCGGTCTTCACGGAACGCTGGGAGGCGCAGTCCGTCTCGGGGCGCGAGGCCGCGCTGGTGGAGGCGGGGGCCTACGGCGCGACCCTTTCGGAGGCGGCGGCGGCCACGCTCACCGAGCGCACGCAGGACGCCGCGGCCGAGGCCGATGGCCTGGCCCGGGCGTTGTTCGACGCCGTGCTGTGCGGGATGGACGGGTTCTCCGAGCAGTTGCTCGGTGAACTTGCCTCCGGCGTAGGAGAGTTGAAGGACGCCGGATCGCTCGGCGACATACTCTCCACGGCCCTGGGGCTGTGGCGGCACGACCGGGTGTTCGGGGTGGCGCACGGTCCGCTGCTCGCCGCTGTGATCGACGGGGCGACGGGTCGGCTGCTATGGCTTCTGGAGGGGGCGCGCGGTGCGTCGGGGGTGGACTTCCCTCGTCTGCGGGCCGTGGTCGCGGTGCGCGACGCCCTGCTGCACGCGCCGGAGTTGCTCTCCGTCCCGCGGGAGACGGCGGCCGCGATCGCGTGGCGGATCAGCGGTGATCCGGAGGCGCCGCTCGATCTGCGCGGGGCCGCGTTCGGCCTGCGCCGGACCCTGGCGCAGGCCCCGGACACCTCCGGGGACCCTGCCGAGGCGGTACGCACGGTCGTGACGGCCGGTACTGATGCGCTCGGCGACTGGCTGGCCGGACTGTTCGCGCTCGCCCGCGACGAGGTGACGGGCGCGGTGCGGAACGAGCGCGGCGGTGGCGCGGAGTCGCTGATCGATGTGCTGGACAGCCTGGTCTGCGCGCTGCCCGACAACGAATTCCTGTCGGGGCTGCCCGCTCTGCGTCAGGCCTTCGCATTCTTCCCGCCACGCGAACGCGACCGGATCGCCGGTCGCCTGTTGGAACGGCGCGGGGTGCGCGGCTCGTCGCGTTCCCTGCTGCGGACCACCGAGGACCCGCTGCTGATCGCCCGGGCCCGCTCCCTGGAGGAGTCCGTGTCCCGACTGCTGGCCCGCTATGAACTGGGAGCCACCCCATGACCACGCCCGAACACGTACCCGGCCGGGCACCCACGCCCGGGGAAGGAGCCGACACGGCTCCCGACGCCGGGCTGGAACGCTGGCGGCTGGTCCTCGGTTCCGCCGCCGAACGGCACACCGGACCGCTGGGGCCGGGCAACGCCGGCCGGGATGCCGCACTCGACTGGCTCTACGGCCGCGACCCCGACCTCGCCAGACGCGGTGTGCGCCGCTCCGGCACCACCCCCCGTACGGGAGGTGACGGCCCGTCCGCCGTGACCGCGGTCGACTGGCTCGACGACATCCACCGGCTCTTCCCGAAGGAGACCATCGAGCGCCTGGAGCGGGACGCCGTCGAGCGGTACGGCATCCAGGAGATCGTCACCGACCCCGCGGTGCTGGAGCGGGTCGAGCCGAGCCCCACCCTGCTGCGGGCGGTGCTGCGTACCAAGCATCTGATGAACCCGCAGGTGCTGCGACTGGCCCGGCGCATCGTCGAATCGGTGGTGAAACAGCTCCTTGCCAAGCTCCGGCCGGAGATCCGCCGGGCATTCCACGGCACCCGCTCCCGTAGACCCAGCCGGGTGCCGCTGGCGAGAGACTTCGACTTCCGGCAGACCGTACGGGCCAACCTCGCCCACTACCAGCCGGGCGAGCGGCGTCTTCTGATCGAGCGCGCCCACTTCCACTCCCGTACCCAACGTCATGTGACGCAGTGGCAACTGATCCTGCTGGTCGACCAGTCGGGCTCGATGGCCGGATCGGTGATCCACTCGGCGGTGACCGCCGCGTGTCTGTGGGGCCTGCCCGGCCTCAAGACGCACCTCGTGGCCTTCGACACCCAGGTGGTGGACCTGACCTCGGATGTGACCGACCCGGTGGAACTGCTGATGCGGGTCCAGCTGGGTGGCGGCACCGACATCGCGCGGGCCGTGGAGTACGGCGCGGGTCTGGTGGAGAATCCGCGGCGCACGATCGTCGCGCTGATCACCGACTTCTACGAGGGCGGCGACCCCTACCGGCTGCTGCGCACGGTGCGTGCGCTGGTGGAGCAGGGCAGCACCGTACTGGGGCTGGCCGCGCTCGATGAGGACGCCAACCCCGAGTACGACCGTGAACTGGCCGGACGGCTCGCAGCGGCCGGGGCGCACATCGGGGCGATGACACCGGGCCGCCTCGCCGAGTTCGTCGCCGAGAGGCTGGGGCGATGACCGACACAATGAGCGGCGCCGTCGCCGCACGCCCCGATCTGCTCGCCCTCACTGCGGACACGCTCGCGGCACTGGCCAACCGCGGCCTGGTCAAACGGGCCACGAAGGAGCTGGACGCAGGCACGGTTCCCGCTCTCACGACCGACCCGGACACCACGGTGCGAGCCCGCTTCGGCGACGGCACCACCACGGTGCTGCCGCCCGGCAGGGGTCTGGACGACCGCGAGTGCAGCTGCATCGCCCCGGGCGTGTGCCGCCACCTCATCGCCCTGGTGCTGGCCTATCAGCGCCGGGCCGAGGCCCGAACGGACGGCGGCGCCCCCGCCCCCGTCGCCGACTGGTCCCCCGGCAGCACCGACGACGCGGCCCTGGCCGAAGCCGTCGGCGCCCGTCCGCTCGCCGCGGCCCGCCGCACCTTCGAGCGGGGTTACGCCGCCGTTGTTCACCGTCCGTCCCCGGACCATCCCGAGCCCCGGGTCGAACTCCCCACCTGCACAGTGCGGTTCCCGGTCCCCGGCGAGATCGCGTACGCGCTGACGGATGCGGCAGCCGCGCTGCGCGGCGAGGTGGTGGCGCTCGCGGTATGGGCGTTCCGGGCCGCCGACGCAGCAGGGACCGACGAGCGGTCCGTCCCCGTCCAGGTCGGCGGACGCGCCACCGCCCCGTCCACGGTCGGGCCCGCGCTCGACGCGGCCGTCGGACTGGCGGATGAGCTGCTGGCGGAGGGCGTGGCCCATGTCGGACCGGTCCACGGCGGAGCCCTGGCACGGGCCGGTGCCGGGCTGACCGCCGAGTCGCTGCACTGGCCCGCGGGTGCGCTCGCCGAGTTGACGGACCAGCTCACGGCGTACGCCGACCGCAACGCCCACTACCGCCCGGAGCTGGTCGCCGCCCTGCTCACCGAGTTGTACGCCCGTAGGCGGGCCGCCGCGCTCCCCGGCGTACTGGGTACCCGCGAGACCGGGGACACCCCGCTGCGCCGGGTCCGGCTCACCTCGCTCGGCTGCCGTGTCCACGGCACACCGCAGTCCCTGATCTGCGAGGTGTATTTCGCTCATCCCGGCGCGGGCACCGTCCTCGTCCTGCGAAAGACCTGGACGGCTTCCGAGGGCAAGGAGCTCACCGGCCATCTGCTGTCCACCCGCCGCGTCCTCGCCACGCCCCTGAGCTCACTGGCTGCCGGAAACCTGGTCAGCGAGAGCGTGCGGCGCACGCCGAGCCGCGCGCTGTCGGTCACCCGGGGCCGGCTGCGCACGACGACCATCACGCCCGTCGGCGCCGCCTGGACGGAGCTTCCGGAGCCGTTGCTCGTACGGGATCTGTCCGCGCTGACGGCGGGCTGGGAGGGCAGGCCGCCCCGGCTGATCCGGCCGCGGATCGAGGCGGAGGCGGTCCATGTCGTCGCCCTGTCACAGGTGGAGAGCGTCGGTTACGACCCAGCTGAGCAGCGCCTCGAAGCCGTCGTGCGCGATGCCTCGGGGACCCCCGCGCTGGTGACGTCGGGCTACCGGGCGCAGTGCCCCGGTGCGTTGGACGCCCTGGCCGACGCGCTGGAGGGCGGCGCCACGCACGTCAGTGGTTCGGTGCACCGCTCCGGCGGTGGAATCCGGATCGATCCGATCGCGGTGCTCACCCCGGCCGGGGTGGTCGTGCCCGATCTCGCGCCCGGTGACGGTTCCACGGCGTTGGCGGCGGCGGCGCACCATCCGTCCGATCCGCTGACGGCGGTGCTGGACGAGGCGATATCCGCCATGGCGGCGGTGCCGCACAGCGGACTGCGCCATCTGAGCAGCCCCGCCCGTTCCCGTATCGACGAGGCGGCGACTGCGCTGTCACGCACCGGCCTGACCCGTGCCGCGACCCTGCTGCGCGCCTTCCTCGACGCCCTGGACAACGGCGCCGCGCCGAACGAGGAGGGCCTCGCCACCCGCTCCGATGCGTGGCTGGAAGCCCAGCTCCATCTCCTGGTAAGCAGCGAACTCCGGTCCTTCCGACCGGAGTTCGTAGCCGCTTCGGCACCCGTCTAGGGCCGGTTCAGATAGGCGAGCCCGGGATGGGCCTTCGTGTACCCGTCGAGGAGTCGTCCGGCCACGGTCACCGAGTCGACCAGCGGGTGCAGCGCGAAGGCCTTCACGGCGGTGGCGCGTGAGCCGCTTTCCGCCGCGTCCAGTACCGCGCGCTCGACGGCCTTGACCGCGGTGACCAGTCCGACGGCGTGATACGGAAGCGGGTCGACGGCGACGGGACGGACGCCGTTCGCGTCGACCAGGCACGGCACCTCGATGACGGCGTCCGCGTCGAGCACGGAAAGCGTCGTACGGTTGCGGACGTTGAGGATGAGCGAGGTCCGTTCGTTGCGGGCGACGGCCCGCATGAGGGCGAGCGCCACCTTCTCGTAGCCGCCGGACTCCAGATCGCTCTCGTCGCGCTCGCCGACTCCGGCGACCTCCCGGTTCTCCGACATATAGGTGGCTTCGCGTTCGGCTCGGGTGCGGTCCCAGGCCGGCAGTGCGGGGGCGGCCGGGTCCTTCACCCGGGCGTAGAAGCCCTCCTGCTGCTCACGGAGGAAGGCTCCCCGGGTCTGCTCGGCGTCCTGGTAGGCGCGTACGGCTTCCCGGTTGAAGTAGTAGTAGTGCAGGTACTCGTTGGGGATGGCGCCCAGCGACTGCAGCCAGTCGACGCCGAAGAGTCTGCCTTCCTCGAAGGAACCGAGAAGTTCCGGGTCCGCCAGCAGCCGCGGCAGTTCGTCGCGGCCGTCGACATGCAGTGCCCGGACCCAGCCGAGGTGGTTGAGGCCGACGTAGTCGATCCGGGCCCGGTCGGGGTCGGCTCCGAGCACCCGGGCGATTCGGCGGCCGAGGCCGACCGGGGAGTCGCAGATGCCGATGACCCGGTCGCCCAGGTGACGGGACATGGCCTCGGTGACCAGGCCGGCCGGGTTGGTGAAGTTGATGACCCAGGCGTTCGGGGCGAGCCGCGCGATGCGTCGCGCGAGGTCGACGGCGACGGGCACGGTGCGCAGCCCGTACGCGATGCCGCCCGCCCCGACCGTCTCCTGGCCGAGTACGCCTTCGTCGAGGGCGACCCGTTCGTCGGCGGCCCGTCCTTCGAGGCCGCCCACGCGGATCGCCGAGAAGACGAAGTCGGCGCCGCTCAGGGCCTCGTCGAGCTCGGTGGTGGCGGTGACGGCGGGCGCGTCCGGGACGTTCCCGGCCTGTTCGCCGAGCACCCGGGCGATGGCGGTGAGCCGGTCGGCGTCGGTGTCGTAGAGGGTGACCGCGCTCACGCGGCCCTCGGCGTGATCGGCGAGCAGCGCCCCGTACACGAGTGGAACCCGGAATCCGCCGCCGCCCAGAATTGTCAGCTTCACGCTTCCGCATGGTACGTGGGCGGGCCCGGACGGGGCCCGGGCGACGCCGGACGGCAGCTCTCCACCGGGCCGGTGATTCGTCTCGGCTCCCACCGGTTCAGTTGCCGCGCCACCAGCGGGAAACGGCCCGCCACAGCCTCGTGGGTGCGGCTTCGCTGCGCTGCTGCGGGATCCGGCCTGCGGCGGACCGCCCGGCGGACGTGCCACCGGACTCGTCGGTCACCGTCGCAGTGGACGTCACACCAGGCGCACCAGGCGCACCAGGCGCACCCATCGAGGCAGGCGCCGGTGCCGCACCGGGAGGGCGTCCGGGTGTGGGGGCGGTGTGCCGGACCGTGGACTGCACCTCCCAGTCCTGGCGCGGCAGGTTCGGCCTCCCCATGGACGGCGGTTCCTTGTCGTCCTGCGGCTCACGCGCGGCGAAGTCCGCCGGAAGCTCCACCAGGTGCCGGCTCATGATGTTCCCGATCCAGCTCAGCTCGCTCTCGTCGACGGCGAGTTCGAGGTCGGGGAGCCGCATGAGCAGGGCGTCGACACCGACGTCCGCGATGGCGCGTCCGATGTCCTGCCCCGGGCATTCATGGGGGCCGCCGCTGAAAGCGAGGTGGGCGCGGTTGCCTTCCATGTCGGCGTTGAAGTCGGGCCGCACCACCGGATCGGCGTTGGCCGGTGCGATGCCGACGATGAGGGCGTCGCCCGCCTTGATCTGCTTACCGCCCAGTTCGGTGTCGCCGACCGCCCAGCGGCCGAAGACCGCGGTGAACGGCGGTTCGTCCCACAGGGTCTGCTCGACCGCTTCGGGCACCGTCATATGACCGCCGCTGAGCCTGGCCCGGAAGCGGGGGTCGGTGAGCACCATGCGCAGGACGTTGGCGATCAGATTGGCGGTCGCCTCGTAGGAGGCGATGAGGATCAGCCGCAGATGCTCGCTGACCTCCTGGTCGTTCATTCCTGCCGGATGCTCGACGAGCCAGGTGGCGAAGTCGTCCGCGGGTTCGCGCCGGCGGCGTTGGACGAGCCGGGTCAGCGCCTCGAGGACATAGGCGTTGCTCGCGACCGCGGTCGCCGTGCCACGGGTCATGTCGCGGGCGGCCTGGACCATCCGGTCGTTGTACTCCTCGGGCATGCCGAGGATCGCGCACATCACCATCATCGGCAGCCGCTCGGCGAACTGGCTGACCAGGTCGACACGGCCTTCCTGGCAGAAGTCGTTGACGAGCCGGTTGCTGTAGCGGTTGACGTGGCGGCGCACCCCGCGGGTGTCGATGCGGCCCATGCTGTCGGTGACCGCGCCGCGCTGGCGTTCATGGGTGGCGCCGTCGGCGAAGACACAGACCGGCTGCCAGGTGAAGATCGGGGCCAGTGGGTGGTCCGGCGCGACGGTGCCGTCCTGCAGGGCCCGCCATCGCCGGGAGTCGCGGGAGAACTGCGAGGGGGTACGAGTCAGGTGCAGGTTCTCGCTGTGCCCGAGTACCAGCCAGGCGGGTACGTCTCCGTGCAGCAGTACGGGGGCCACGCTGCCGTGTTCGGCGCGCAGCTTGTCGTACAGCCCGTGGGGGTCCCGCTCGGCCTCCGGGCCGTAGAGCCGACGCAGTCCGCCGGGACCGATACCGAGGCCGTGGGCCGGGCACTCGGGGGGCGGAACCGGCCCCTGAGCCGCTCCGGGCTCGTAGTGGAATGGGGTTGTCACGATCGCTCCAGGGATCAGGATTCCAAGGACCAGACGGATGGGACGCGCGGGGGTGTGTACTGCTGTCAGGCGAGCGGGAGGGCCAGACTGTGCAGATAGCGCATCAGCGTCATCAGTACGTCGCGGCTGGAGGCACGCAGCCGGGCGTCGCAGTCGATCATCGGGACCTCTTCGGAGAGGTCCAGAGCGGCACGCAGCGCCTCGACGGGGTGTTTCGGGGCGTCGGGGAAGGTGTTGACGGCGACGACGAACGGCACGCCGCGCTCCTCCAGCCGCCCGATGACGTCGAAGCTGACTTCGAGGCGGCGGGTGTCGATGAGGACCACCGCGCCGAGGGCGCCTTCGAACAGGCCGTTCCACAGGAACCAGAACCGTTCCTGGCCCGGCGTGCCGAACAGATAGAGGATCAGTTCCTCACTGATGGAGATCCGGCCGAAGTCCATGGCGACGGTGGTGGCGGTCTTGCTCTCCACCCCGAAGTTGTCGTCCACGCCGACTCCGGCCTGGGTCATGGTCTCTTCGGTGGTCAGCGGCCGGATCTCGCTGACAGATCCGACCATGGTCGTCTTGCCGACCCCGAACCCTCCGACGATCACGACCTTCACCGCGGCTGTCGCCGTGGTGGGAAGGACGTCCTCGCGCCGGGGGCCGGTGATCGTGTCAGAGCTTCTGAAGTCCATGCATCACCGCTTCGAGAAGGGACCTGTCCGGGAGAGTGGCGCGGACGATGGGCGCGCGCGATTCGATGAGTTCGGTCGCGAGGAGTTCCGTGAGGAGCGATGTCACCACGCTGAAGGGCAGACCGAGGTACGCCGAGATCTCGGCGACGGATAACGGCGCCTGACAGAGCCGCAGGATCACGGCCTGCTCGGGCTGGACCGTCGGCGTCGGCTGGGCCTTCGCGACGACCATCGTGACCAGGTCGAGCGGCGCCCGCTCGCTGCCGTCGGGATCGCCGGTGATCACGTACAGCCGTTCCGGGTCGCTCAGTGCCGGATCGGCCTTTCGGCGTTCTCGTCGGGGAGAATTCATCCGGCCTGCCCGTCATGGCGCGGCGGGCTCGTCAGGTGGGCACCGATCCTGACGACCATGTCGCGCATCCGCGACCCGACGAGCCCCGCGTCGACCGTCTCGCCGGCAAGGACCGCGAGGTACGCGCCGGTTCCGGCGGCCATCAAGTAGAAGAATCCGCCGGTGACTTCAATGACGACGAGGCGCATGAGGCCGTCGCTGTACGGGATTTCGGAGGCGACGGCGGCGGCCAGGCTCTGCAGCCCCGCGCAGGCCGCCGCGAGGCGGTCGGCGACATCGGGGTCGCCGCCGTGCCGGGCGATGCGCAGACCGTCAGCGGAGAGCACCACGATCTGGTGGATGTCCGGCACGTCGTCTGCCAGTTCCTTGAGCATCCAGTCCATATTTCCCCGCTGCTGGATCACTTCAGGTCTCCCTTGTCCCAGGCATCGTCAGAGTCTTCGTCGGTCTTCGGCTCCTGCGGCACACCGTTGACGGCGTTGGTGAAGGCCTCCAGCCAGAGTCCGGGGGGCTGCGCCTTGCCGCTGTCGTTCCCCTGGCCGTGGCCGCCGGTGTGGCCGTTGCGCTGTCCTGCGGTGGGGGCGACGGCCTGCGCGGGGAGGTTGTGCGAGCCCAGGGGGGCGCGGCCGCGGCTGCGGCGTTGCGGGAGACCGCCCGCGGTCCACTCGGTCACCACGGGGACGTCGTCCTCCATGGCGGCCGCGGGGACGACCGGCCGGGTGACGGGTGCGACCGGTCCGGTGGCGGGTCGCTGGGCCACGGGGCGGGGCTTGCGTCGTGCCGGCACGACGTGCTTCATGGCCTCCTGGTCGATGTCGCTGGTGGGCCTCGATGTGGCGCCGATGCCGTGGGCGATGCCGGGAGCGGGTCCCGTGGTGATCATGGCGCGGGGCACGATGAGTACGGCGCGGACGCCGCCGTACGCGGACTGCCGCAGCGAGACCTGGAGGTCGTACATCCGCGAGAGCCGTCCGACGACTGCCATGCCGAGTCGCGGGGACTCGCCGAGGTCGTTCATGTTGGAGCCGGCCTGGGCCCTGGCGAGCATGTTCTCGGCCCGCGCGCGGGCCTCCTCGCTGAGCGAGACGCCGCCGTCCTCGATCTCGATGGCGATGCCGGTCTGCACCTCGACGGCGGTGACGTGCACCCGGGTCTGCGGCGGCGAGTAGCGGGTGGCGTTGTCGAGGAGTTCGGCGCAGGCGTGGATGAGCGGTTCGACGGCCGTGCCGATGATGGCGACCTTGGCGATCGAGTGCAGATCGACGCGCGGGTACTCCAGGATGCGCGACATGGCGCCGCGCAGCACGCTGAACAGCGGTACGGGCTTGGGCCATTGGCGACTGGGGCGGGCGCCGCCGAGTACCGCGATGGAGTCGGCGAGGCGGCCGATCAGTGCGGTGCCGTGGTCGATGCGGAGCAGGTCGTCGAAGACGTCGGGGTTGCGCCCGTGGTGCTCCTCCATCTCCCGCAGTTCACTCGCCTGGCGGTGGACGATCGCCTGGACGCGCCGGGCGACGTTGACGAAGGCGCGCTGCGCGGAGTCACGCATCGCCTCTTCGTTGTCGACGATGTTCAGCACCGTGTAGACGAGGGTGCGCTGGGCGTCGGGCAGGTCGCGGTACAGCTCGTCCGCGTCGACGACGTCCCGGAGCACCTCTTCGGGTGAATTGCCCACGCGCAGCCGGTGGATGGCGGCCGGCAGGAGCTCCTTGCTGATCCGCACGGTCTCGTCGTCGTGTGTGGCGATGCGCCGCTCCAGGTCGGTGAAGCGCCGTTCGTACACCGCACGCTGGGTGCGCAGATCGCGTGCCCGGCGGGCGAGTTGAAGGGTGAGTGCGGCGACCACGACGGTAGCGAGCGCGCCGCACCAGACGACTGGTATCCGCGCGGCCGCGGAAACCAGTGCCACCGCGGCGGCGGTGGCACCGCCCATCAGGAGCACGGGCAGCAACATGGCGCGAACGACGGGGGTTTCTCGTTCGATCGGCGGTGATTCAACACGAACCATCTAAAACCTCTGGCGGTTGATTCTGGAGGTATACGCGCTTGCAGGACACTCGGGAACAAGCGCTCGAATTCATATCAACTCGACTTCGCTGCGCGTGAGCTTAGTCAGATCGGAACAGTGCTTCGGCACATTCACCCAACCCCCTGCGCGAGCGCCCCCGCGGTAATACACTCACGAGTTTTTGCACGCACCGCCTCCACGCGTACACAAGGAGTAACGAGTGGGGGGAATTTCGCGAGGCGGAGCACACTTCGTACCTCACAGAGGGACAATCACAAAGGCGCCCGGAAAGCCGATTCGAGCACTCTTACGGAATCAGTACGGCAGAAGGAGAAGTAGCCGAACGACTCGACCCCAAGGCCGATCCATTCCGTACCGCAGTTAGGGACACGGGCACATGTGATCGAAACGGATCGAAAGGAGCACCTTCATGACTGAAGGACGGGTGCGCGGCAAGGTAGCCATAGTGACGGGCGGTGCGGGCGGTATCGGTGCTCCATCGAGACGGAGCTGAGCAGGTCGCTCTCGGCCGTCCCCTCCCCCGAGACCGCCGCCCATGCCCGGCGGATGCTGGACTCCACCCCGATGGGTCACCGGGGTTCCCCGCAGGGCATCGCGTACGGGGTGCTGTGTCTCGCCTCCGACGAATCCCGCTTCGTGACCGGCACCGAACTCGTCGTGGACGGCGGCCTGAGCCACCACCCCGGATCATGTCCGGGTGCGTCCCGTCGCAGGACGTACCGGAAACCGAAGAAGCGACGTACCGGAAACGAAGAAGAACGGACACACCATGGGGCCGACGCGGGGCTACACCATCGAATCGCTGGACACCGGGCTCCGGCTGATGCAGCTGTTCCTCACCCATGACACGCTGACCGTCTCCGAGGCCGCCGAGCTCCTCTCCGTCGGCCGGTCCACCGCCCACCGGGTGCTCAGCACCCTGGAGGGACGCGGCTTCGCGATCCGGGACTCCTCGGGCCGCGGCTATTCCGCCGGTCCCGAACTGGTACGGCTCGGCCGCCCGGCGGGCTTCGGCACGGCCGTCCGCGAACAGCTCGGAGCGGTACTGGACGACGCGGTACGGCGCACCGGTGAGACCGTGCAGAGTGCGGCGCTGATCGGCGACCAGATCATCATCACCGACGGCCGCGAGTCGTCGCACCCGGTGCGGGTGATGCTGGAGATGGGCCGTACGCATCCCGCCCACGCCACCTCGGGCGGCAAGATGCTGCTCTCCCGGATGACGACGGAACAGGTCTGCGCCCTCTACCCGCAGGAGGAGTTGCCGGAGGTCACCCCGAACACCCTCACCTCGCGGTCCGCACTGCTCGCGGAGCTCGACGAGATCCGCTCCTGCGGATACGCCCTCAACCGCGGGGAGTCGGTCTGGGGCATGAACGCCGTCGCCGTTCCGCTGGCCGGGGCGAGCTGGCGGGACCGGCTGGCCCTGATGGCATCGGCGCCCGCCGACCGCGGCGACGACGCGGCACTCATCCGCCGCGCCGAGGAACTGCGACGGTCCGCCGCGCTGTTGGGCGAACTCTGAAGCGGGCTCCGTACCAAGCCGGAGGCCATCACCCCGCCCGGTGGATACGCCGTCATTTCCACCGCATCGGATACGTCCTCATCGTGCTGCTCGTCGGCGCCTGAGCAGGCGGCCTGCTCCGGGGCCCGGCACCTCTCCCTGGTCCCAGAGGCCGGTGCTGTGGGCGTCCACCAGGGCGACGATGCGGGCGAGGACCTCGGCAGCGGACTGTGGATCGTGCCGGCGTCCGTCGCGCAGGCGCAGGGCGACATGGTCGTCGGCGGCTTCCCTGGCACCGATGACGGCTTGATAGGGCACCAGGCGGGCGTCCCGGATGCGGGCGCCCAGGCTGCCGCGTTCCGGTCCGGCGATCTCGGTCCGCAGCCCGAGACCGGTGCACCGCCGGGCGAGCGCCTCGGCATTCGACAGCTCGGCTTCGGAGACCGGGAGGATCGCCAACTGGGTGGGGGCGAGCCAGGCTGGGAAGGCCCCACCGTGTTCCTCGATGAGCTGGGCGACGGCTCGCTCCACGCTGCCGATGATGCTGCGGTGAATCATGACCGGCCGGTGCTTCCCGCCGTCCGGGCCGATGTAGTGCAGGTCGAACCGGGCCGGCTGGTGAAAGTCGACCTGGACGGTGGACAGGGTGGACTCCCTGCCCGCACTGTCGGTGACCTGGACATCGATCTTCGGGCCGTAGAACGCGGCCTCTCCCTCGGCCGCCTCGTAGGGCAGGCCGGAGTGGTCGAGGACCTCGGTCAGCAGGGCGGTCGACCGCTGCCACATCTCGGGGGCGGCGACGTACTTCCCGCCGGGTCCCGGAAGGGAGAGCCGGAAGAGGGCCGGGCGGACGCCCAGCGCCCGGTACGCCCGGCGGATCAGCTCCAGCGCGGCCTGAGCTTCCTCGGCCACCTGGTCCAGGGTGCAGAAGATGTGTGCGTCGTTCAGCTGGATGGCCCTCACGCGGGTCAGTCCGCCGAGCACTCCGGAGAGTTCGGAGCGGTACATGCCGCCCAGCTCGGCCATGCGCAGCGGCAGTTCGCGGTAGCTGTGGGAGCGGGAGCGGTAGATGACCGCGTGGTGCGGACACAGGCTGGGCCGCAGCACGACCTGCTCCCCACCCAGGTCCATCGGCGGGAACATGTCGTCGCTGTAGTGCGACCAGTGCCCGGAGATCTCGTACAGCTCCCGCTTGCCGAGCACCGGCGAGTACACGTGCCGGTAACCCGCCCGCCGTTCGGCGGTGCGGATGTACTCCTCCAGGGTGTGGCGCACGACTGCGCCGTCGGGCAGCCAGTACGGCAGTCCCGCGCCGATCAGCGGGTCGGTGTCGAACAGGTCCAGCTCACGACCGAGCTTGCGGTGGTCGTTCATGACGGTCTCCTCGCGGTCGTCGGACGAGTGACCGCAGCGCGAAGCCCCGGGGTACTCGCCCCGGGGCTTCGGACTGAACAGCTGTCAGCGCGCCGGGACACTCTCCGGCGTCGTCGTCATGGCAGCGCGCTTCTTCATGCGGCGGACGTTAGCAGCGACGTACCGATGTCCGCGCGGGATTTATTTCCAGTGGTGCCTGGCAGTGCGGTGCTGCCGGTCCCGACCGCGGGCCGACCCGGCGGAGTCCCGGCCCCCGGTTCAGCGCCGGGCGCCGCCGATGCGTCCCTCCAGCTGCACCAGCAACTCGCTGAGCTGGGTGCTGAGCCGGGTGCGGGACTGCTCGTCGAGACCGGACAGCACCATGCGTTCGTACGCCAGCTGCCGGGGCAGCAGCCGGTCGACCAGGTCGCGGCCCTCCTCGGTGAGGCGGACATGGGCGACGCGGCGGTCGCGGGCGTCGCTGCGGCGGTCGACGAGCCCACGCTCCTGAAGGACCCGCAGACGCTTCGTGACGGCGGCGCCGGAGGAGAACGTCTCCCTGGCCAGCTCGCCCGGGGTGAGTTCGCGGTCGGTACGGCGTACGGCACCGAGCAGGTCGAACTCGGCGCGGGTCAGGCCGGCGGCGCGCAGCGGGGCGTCCTCCGCCTGCTGGAGCAGGGCCGCGCAGCGGTTGATACGGCCGATCAGTTCCATCGGTCCGGTGTCCAGCTCCGGGTTGACGGCCTGCCACTGCCGCACCACCGAGGCGACGATGTCGTCGGTCACACCGCTCCGTTCTCCTGGGCGGGGGCGATCAGCCCCTGCCGTGTTGCTGTCGCCGCGAGCGTACGGTGTCCGGCCTGCTCGGCCGCGAGGACCTGCTCCTGGGGCAGGGCCCGCTGCCACCATTCGCCCGCTGCGGTGTCGTCGGCCTCGCGCAGCTCGACGAGCGATCCGGTCAGCCTGCGGCGCGCGGCGTCGAGGGCGGCGGGCGTGGGCTGCGGGGCGGCGAGCGCGTGTACGGCGTGGGCGCGGGCCCGGTCGGTGGCGGCCAGGGCCTTTTCGAGGCGTCCGGCGGCCCGGCGGTTGGTCACCAGCATGGCGGCGAGGATGCCCACCCCGGCGCCGATCACAGTGTCCAGGACCCGGTCGCCGATGAGCTCACCGGCCGGGTGGGTGCCGCCGAACTCCAGGACCAGCAGGGCCATCGGCGTGACGGCGATGGAGCCGAGCCAGTAGTTGCGGGTGATCAGGGCCTCGGCCGCGAAGCCGAAGAACAGGCAGAAGCCGATGAGGGCCAGCGGTCCGGTGCGGCTGACCGGGAGGACGGCGGCGAAGACGAGGACGCCGAGCAGATTGCCGAGGGTCCGCTGAAGGGCCCGGTTCCAGGACAATGTCACGTTGGCCTGGTACAGGGAGGCGGCCGTGACGATCGCCCAGTAGGGCCGGCCGACACCGGCCGCCTGGGAGACATATCCGGCCAGGGCGCAGCCGATGAGCGTACGGGCGCCGATGGGGAGCAGCGGGGAGCCCGGGGCGAGGCTGCGCAGCAGCGCGCGGCGGGCGTCGCGGCGGCTTCGTGTGCGCCGGGCGGCCCGTTCGACGTCGATACCGAACAGCTCATCGGACGTGCCGGGGGCGGGCGGCGGAGTGGGGACGGGTCCACGGGCACGGGTCTGCCGGGCCCAGGCGCGGAGCCGCTCGGGGGCGGAGGCGGGAAAGGGGTCGGAGGCGGGAGCGATCGGGGCCTCGCCGCGGGCGCCCCCGGCGAGGGCGGCCTCGGCGTGGACGACGAGACGTTCGAGAGCCCGGCGTACGGGGGTGGGGCGTCCGGCGGCGAGCAGCGCCTGCCAGGCCGCGTGCACGGCCGCGACCGCGGCGCGCCGGGTGCGGTGGCCGGGGGCGGTGACGTATGCCGCGGCCGCGTCGAGTGCGCGGGCGGTCGCCCGGCGCTCCGGGCCCTCCCTGCGGATCACCGCGGGGCCGACCGTGACCAGCCAGGAGATCACGCCCGCGGCCAGGGTCAGCGCGAGGTGGCCGGGTACTTGGCCGAGGTGCTGCGGGGCGAAAAGTGCGGCCGAGGTGACGAACGTGAAGATCACCGGCCCTGGCGGGCCGATGCGGGTGGCGTCGCAGAGCATCTTCTGTCCGGCGGCGAGCAGCGCGCCCACCGCGATCAGCACGGCGGTCGATCCCGTGAGCGAGGCCGCGACGAGGGATATCGCCATGCCGATGACCATGGAGACGACGACCCCCGCGACGGCTCGGGCGCGGCGGGCGTACGGCAGGTTGTGGCCGTACAGCGCACAGAGCGAACCGGCCATCGTGTACATCACGAGGTCGAGCCGGTCGATGGCGAACAGCAGCAGATCCGGTACGGCGGTGGCGACGACCACACTCAGCGCCGGCTTGAACCACATGTCCGAGGGCCGGGCGAGGCGCAGGGGGGCGGCCAGCGGGAGTCTGCGCACCGAGGGCTGCCGGGATCGGATGGTTGTATCGCTCACCCAAATACTTTAGCAGGTATTACACCTGTAAAACAATTTCTTTATCACGCTGCCGCGGCGCCGATGGCCGCCCCCTCCGCGAACCCATAGCGTTCAACCACGCGAGGACAAACAGGCATATTTCGATGCATGCACTAAGGAATCTGAATGAAGCTCACCAAACCGGTGCCCAGCGGTCCCTGCTGGATCGAGCTGAGCACCCCCGACATCCCGGCTGCCAAGTCGTTCTACGCGGCGCTCTTCGGCTGGCGCTCCGAGACCGATCCGCGTGAGGAGGCGGGCGGCTACACCATGGCGCACCTCGGAGATGCGCGAGTGGCCGCACTGAGTCCGGTCTACCAGCCGGGACAGCCACCCGCCTGGACGGTCTCGTTCGCCAGCCAGGACACGGACGCCACGGTCGAGAAGGTGAAGTCGGCGGGCGGCTCGCTCCTGGTCGGCCCGATGGACGTGTTCGACCAGGGCAGGTTCGCGGTGGTCGCGGATCCGTCCGGTGCGGTGTTCTCGCTGTGGCAGGGCCGCGCCTTCGCCGGCGCCGAGCGGCTGAACGACCCGGGCACGCTCGGCTGGGTCGAACTCGTCACCCGGGAGGCCGACCAGTCGCTCGCTTTCTACCCAGCGGTCCTCGGATGGACGGTGAACACCGCTGCGGAGAGCTACACGCAGTGGGGCGTGGCCGGCGAGGACTTCGGCGGCATGCTGATCATGGACGACAGGTTCCCGCCGGAGGCGCCACCCAACTGGCTGCCGTACTTCGCCGTGACGGACGTCGACGTGGCGGCGGCCACCGCGCAGGGGGCGGGCGGCGAACTGCTGATGCCCCCGACGAGCGTTCCGGACGGACCTCGGATCGCGGTGGTCCGGGATCCGCAGGGCGCGGTGTTCGGTATCCACCGGGCGGGCGACGAGGGCTAGCCAGGGCCTCTCGCCGGAGCCGGACGCCGGGCGGGACCGGATGTCGACGGACACCGACGGGCAATCGGGTGGTACGGGCCCTGCCGCCGGGCGGTGCCCCGTACCTCTCCGTCGCGGTTCCGGCAGGTGAAACGCTTTTGGAGTCGCTGGACGCCGAGCACCGGGCCACACTGATCGCGACACCCACGGACCCGCGCACTCACCGGTTCGGCCTCCGCCTGCGGGGGCACGGCGAACGGTCTTCCTGGAGTTCAGCTGATGTACGAGAGCGATGTCGGACTGCTCGCCCCCGGGCGGGCTCACCCGCCGAGACGGCCACCGGCGACAGCGCCTTTCTGCAGGCGATGCTCGACGCCGAGGCCGCGCTCACCCGCGCCCAGTCCCTCTGCGGGCTCGCCCCCGCCGAGGCCGGGCGGGCGGTGACCGCGGCGGCCGACGCGAGCCGCTTCGATGTGCGGGATGTGGCGCTGCGCGCACGTGCGAGCGGCAATCCGGTCACCCCGCTGGTCTTCGACCTGGTCGACGCCGTCGAGCAGGACGTCCGGCCGTACGTGCACCGGGGCGCCTCCAGCCAGGACATCCTCGACACGGCCGCCATGCTGATCGCCGCCCGGGCCCTGGCACCGGTGCTCGACGATCTGGCGCGGTCCGCGGAGGCGGTGGCACGGCTCGCACTCGCACATCGCAACACCCCGATGGCCGGCCGTACGCTCACCCAGCACGCCGTGCCGACCACCTTCGGGCTGAAGGCAGCCGGGTGGCGTGCGCTGATCCTCGACGCACGGGACCGGATCTCGGCCGTACGGGAATCACTTCCCGCGCAACTCGGTGGCGCGGCAGGAACGTTGGCCGCCTTCAATACCTTCGCGCCCATCGACGAAGCCGAAGTCGCCGACGCCGACGGCCGCGGACTGACCGTGCTCCAGGCATTCGCGAACGAACTCGGTCTGGCCGAACCGCTCTTGCCGTGGCTCAGCCTGCGTACCCCGATCGCCGATCTGGCGGGCGCGCTCGCCTTCACGGCAGGTGCGCTCGGCAAGTTGGCGGCCGATGTGCTCACCCTGTCCCGTACCGAGATCGGCGAGGTCACCGAGGGGAAGGGCGGTGGTTCGTCCACCATGCCGCACAAGGCCAATCCGGTGCGCGCCACGCTGATCGCCGCGGCCGCCCGTCGCGCCCCCGGCCTGGCGGCGACGCTGTACGGCTCGCTCGCGGCCGAGGACGAGCGGCCGGCCGGGTCGTGGCACGCCGAGTGGGAGCCGCTGCGCGAACTGCTGCGGCTCGTCGGTGGGGCCGCGAACGACGCCGCCGAACTCACCGACCAACTGCGCGTCGTCCCGTACGCCATGCGGGAGAATCTCCAGCTCACCGACGGGCTGATCGTCTCGGAGCGGCTGGCCGCCGTGTTCGCCGAGCGCATCGGCCGCAAGCGCGCCAAGGAGGTTCTGGTGAGCGCCGCCGCCCGGGCCCGGGCGGAGACCACGGATCTGGCCGATGTCCTCGGCGATGTGCTGGACGAGGAGCCCGAACTTGCCGGTCTCGATCTTTCCGACCTGACCGAACCCGCCCGGTACACCGGCTGCGCAGGTGCCCTCACGGACCGTGCGCTGGACCGCGGATGACCGCACTCGCCGTCCGCCACCCGGTGGCGCCGCTCATTCGCCACACCGGTCAACGAGGGACGTCGTCCCCGCGGATCCGGGCATGGACGTGCATGTCGTGCCAGCCGTCGGCATGCAGAATGCCCCGGCGCCTGGTGCCCTCCAGGGCGAAGCCCGCTTTGGCCGCCACTCGGCAGGACGCCTCGTTCAGCACGGAGTGGGCGAGTTCGAGGCGCTCGAACCCGATCTCGTCGAAGGCCCAACGCGCCAGCACCGAGACGGCTCGGGGCGCGACGCCGCGTCCGCGGGCGGCCGGCAGCATCCAGTAGGCGCATTCGGCATGACCGATGGCCGGCGTCAGGGAGCGGAGCGCGACCCGGCCGAGCACTTCCTCGGCTCCGTCAGCCGCGCTTGCGGGGCGGACGACGGCCCAGTGGGCTCCGGTCTCACAGTGCCAGGCGCTCTGCCACTGGTCGATCCAGTCGCGCGCCTCGTCCTCGGAGTCGGCCCGGCGCAGATGCCAGCGCTGGATGACCGGGTCGGCGAAGGCGGCGAGGACGGCCGGTGCGTCCGCGTACCGCCACGGCCGCAGGAGCAGGTCGTCGGCGACGGGCAGAGCGGGTTGCACGGAGTCCGCGAGGCGCCCCGGAGGGATATGGGGCGGCACCAAGTACGGCATGGGCGCATCATCGCACGGGGCGGAACCCGTTCCGGCGGTACACGGGAGCCCCCTTGCGCGGAAGATCGCACAAGGGGGCTCCCGCGTACCCGCGTCAGCCGAAGCCGCGGGCGTCCTGCTTGAGGGCGGTGTCGACGGTCAGCGCCGTTGCGACGACGAGGCTCAGCAGCGGCTCGGGCAGCTGGTAGTGGATCTGCAGCACATAGTTGTCCGCCGTGGTGAACAGCGTCTTCGCGAGGCCTTCCCAGGTCTTGGTGATCCGGGCTATCTCCGCGTCGTTGTGGTCGACGATCGCGAAGTTCCAGGCGCGCCAGTTCTCCGCCTTGATCGCACCGATCTGCCGCCCATCCGCCATGATCGCGAAGTTGATCTTGCCGAGGGCATTCTGCTGGACGATCTCGCCGACCGGCTGCCCGTCGGGTCGCTGCACGATGACCTTGGACTTGATGAACTTCGCCGGGCGGGTCAGCAGGAGCTGCGGCTGACCGTACGCGTCACGGATCTCGAGGCGGTGGGTCAGGTACTGGTCGATGCTGCTCAGGAAGCGCAGCACCTTGCGCAGCGCGCTCTGGCCGACCTGGACGACCGAGCCGACGGTGTTGCCGTGCTGGTCGAAGACGCTGTACTCGTTCGTCACCTCGATCAGCTTGGCCTTCTGGCTCACGACCAGGACCTGCTGATTGAAGAGCGAGCCTGCGCCGGGAACACCCCCCTGCTGCGGCGGAACCCCGGGCTGCTGGTGAGCGACCTGCTGGGACGGAACCCCCGCCTGCTGGTACGCGGCCTGCTGCGCGGGAGCGACCTGCTGATGCTGCGGGGCGGCCTGCTGCTGCGGCATCTGAGCCTGCGGCTGAGCGGGCGCCTGGGCCTGAGCGGGCGCCGCCTGCGCCTGAGCCGCGGCCTGGGGCTGCTGCCCACCGGCCGGGTGCGTGTGCTCGGTCCACTGGGAACCGTCCCAGTAGCGCAGCAGCTGGGGCGCGCCGTGCGGATCCGAATACCAGCCCGCAGATACGTTCGAGTGCGTTGTCACCGGGGCACACTATCCCGCCCCTCCGACAATGGGAGTCCGCATCCCGCACATCCACAGCCATGCACCCCTCGTTGAAACTTCACGCACCACGTACGATGGCGGTGATGAACAGGCTGAGCGAACGGACGCACCGACGACGGCAGGGCGCCCACGCGTCGGCCGTTCTCGGCTGGCTGCTCGTACTGCTCGCCATGGTCTCGTGCTGTTCGGTCACGGCCCCGGGCTCGGCCTCGCACCAGTCCGGTACCCGCACCGCAGTCGCCGACCGGGCCATGACGCCCGTGCATGCCGTGGTCGTACGGACCGTGGTGGCCGATGCCCCTGAGGACCGGGGCATGGGCAGTTCCTGCCACGGAACCTCCGAGCATGCGGCACCGGTCGTACTGCCCGGCCAGAGCGCACCCGTGGCCCTTCCCGGTGTGACCGCCACAGCCCCCGTCGCCCCGCTCACCGGCGCCGCCGCGATCCGCGGCCCGTCCAACGACGCCGTGCGGGAAGTCGACCATCTGCGTCTGCAGGTTCAACGGATCTAGAGGCAGGGCCCGTTCCTCGGGACACCGAGGACGTTCTCCCGCATGCCCTCAACTCCGTCAGTCTTGCTGAACCGAAGGACGACTCTCCATGGCTTCCGCCAAGAAGCAGAACACCCCTGCCGCCGCACGCCGCGCCAAGCTGGAAGAGGCCCGCCGCAAGGAGCGGGCCCGCGAGCGGCGCAGCCGCATCATCACCCTCACCGCGTCCGTCGCCGCGATCGCCGCACTCGTCGCGGGCGGCGGCTACCTGATGTCCGCCGCCAACGACAAGGAAGAAGCCGAGGTCGAGGCCAAGTCCTCGCCCGTACAGGGCGAGCGGACCTGGGACAAGCTCTCCCAGAACCATGTCGGGAAGAAGGTCGGCTACCCGATGAACCCGCCGGTCGGCGGCGACCACAACCCGGTGTGGATGAACTGCGACGCCGATGTCTACACCGAGGCGATACCGAAGGAGAACGCCGTCCACTCCCTTGAGCACGGCGCGGTCTGGGTCACGTACACGAGCAAGGCGAAGCCGGCCGACATCAAGAAGCTGGGCGAGCGGGTCGAGGCAACGCCCTACTCCCTGATGAGCCCGGTCGAGGACCAGGCCGCCCCGCTCATGCTCAGCGCCTGGGGCAAGCAGGTGACGGTGACGAGTGCCACCGACGCACGCGTGGCGCAGTTCTTCACCAAGTACGTGCAGGGTCCGCAGACCCCGGAGCCGGGCGCGGCCTGCACGGGCGGGGTCGCCCAGTGACGTCCGCGGTCCGATCCTCGCGCCCGATGATGATGGCGGGCGGTGTGGTGCTGCTGCTGGCGCTGGGCCTGGTCGCGCTGATGCTCGTACGGCCGTCGCCCTCCGCGGGCTCCGCCGCACCGGCGGCCGCACCCTCGGACACGTCCGCCGATGTCGGGTTCGCGCGCGACATGTCGATCCACCATCAGCAGGCGGTCGAGATGTCGTTCATCGTGCGGGACCGTACGTCCGACGTGGCGGTACGCCGGCTCGCGTACGACATCATCAACACCCAGGCCAATCAGCGCGGCATGATGCTCGGCTGGCTGGAGATGTGGGGCCGGGCGAAGTCTTCGAGCGCACCTCCCATGGAATGGATGGGGCACACCGTCACGCCCAGGGGCGACGGTTCGCTGATGCCGGGCATGGCGACCGACACCGAACTCGACGCACTGCGGGCGGCGAAGGGCAAGGACGCCGAGGTGCTGTTCCTGAAGCTGATGACCGCGCACCACCGTGCCGGTGCGCAGATGGCACAGGCGGCGGCCGCCGCGGCCGGAACCGATGAGATCAGGAATCTGGCGGCGGGCATGGTCCAGGGCCAGCAGTCCGAGATCGCGCTCATGGCGGACATGCTCAAGGAGCGCGGTTCGACGGCCTGAGCGCCGTACGTTCCGACGGCCCGTGCGGGCGCGCGCACGGGTTCACCTTCACCGGCGGCCCGTTCGCGGCGGGTTCCCTCCTCCTGCGAACGGGCCGCCCCCGGCGATGTGACGGCGAACGGCGTCAGGACGTGCCGGCCGCAAAAGCTCACCAGCTCACAGGACTGATCGCACAAGGGATCGCATAGGCTCGGATCCAACATGAAGAGCAACCTCACACCGCTGGGGCCCAAGGCCGACAAGGACACCGTGCGCCGGAGCAACCTCAGTCTGGTGCTGCGGGCCGTCCGCGACGAGGGCGAAGCGACCAGGGCCGGGGTCGCCGCGCGGGTGGGGCTGACCCGGGCCGCGGTGTCCTCGCTCGTCGAGCAGCTCATCGACATCGGGTTCCTCACCGAGTCCGGCAAGACCTTCAGCGGGCAGGCGGGTCGCCCCGGGACCGCGCTCAAAGTGGCGCGCACGGGGCCTGCCGGGCTCGGTGTGGAGGTCAACATCGACTATGTGTCGGTATGTGTCGTCGATCTGGCGGGCACCGGCCGGGTACGGCTCACCGAGCACCTCGACAACCGCGGCGCGCCGCCCGCGGAGGTGCTGGCGCGGGCGGCCGGGATCGCGGCGCGCACCCTGGAGTCGGCGCGCGAGCAGGAACTGTTCCCGGTCGGGGTGGTGCTCGCCCTGCCCGGTCTGGTCTCCGGCGGTGCGGTGCGCCAGGCGCCCAACCTGGGCTGGAATCAGGTTCCGGCCGAGGAACTCTTCGCCGCTTCGCTCGCCGCCGAGCAACCCCGTCACGAGGCGCTGCCGGTGAGTTCGGAGAACGAGGCCAATCTGGCGGCGCTGGCCGAGCTCTGGTTCGGCGGACTCGACACGGTCCGCAGTTTCCTCTATCTGACGGGCGAGATCGGCGTCGGTGGCGCCCTGGTCATCGACGGTGAACTCCTGCGCGGGGCGCACGGGTTCGCCGGGGAGATCGGGCATGTGGTGGTGGACGCGGAGGGACCGCAGTGCCGGTGCGGCTCGCGCGGCTGTCTGGAGCAGTACGCGGGACAGGCGGCGCTGTTGCGGGCCGCCGGGATCCAGGATTCCGGCAGCGGCTCCGGGGTGGCCGAGCTGGAACGGCGCGCCCGGGCCGGGGACGAGCAGGCGGTGGCCGCTGTCGCGGAGGCCGGCCGGATGCTGGGGCGGGTGCTGTCCGGGACGGTGAATCTGCTGGACCCGGACGCGGTGGTGCTCGGCGGCATGTACCGGAACCTGATGCCGTGGCTGTCACCGCCCGCCGACGAGGAGCTGACCGGCCGGGTGGTGTCCGGGCTCTGGGCCCCCGGGAGCGGCCGTCTGCGCGCCTCGTCCGTGGCGGGTGACGCGGCGCGGGGCGCTGCGGCGTTGGTGATGACGGGGGTACTGGCCGACCCGGTGGCGTACGCGGACGGCCGGGAAACCGGCTGATCCGCCCCTGCGCGGGAGCGGGCCGGCAACCGGCTTATCCGCCCGCACGGGCACGGACCGGACACCCGGCCGATCCGCCCGCACCGGGTACGGCCCGGACCGTCGGCCGCTCCACGCGAACGCGAAAGGGTGTGGGCCGGACACCTGGTGCCCGGCCCACACCCGTGGCCCCGCGTCGCTGCGGGCCGGGATCAGCGGACCCCGAGCAGATGATCCATCGCCAGCTGGTCCAGGGCCTCGAACGCCATGCCTCGTTCCGCCGCCGCGTTCACGTCGAACTCCTCGAACGCCGACCGGTCGGCCAGCAGCCCGGCCACGCCGTCCTCGGCGGTGGGGCGGGCCAGCTCGTCGAGCCGGGACGCGCGCAGCGCCTCCTGCACGGCGGGGTCGGCGCGGAAAGCGGCGGCGCGCTCCTTGAGGATCAGGTAGTTGCGCATGCAGCCCGCGGCCGAGGCCCAGACACCGTCGTAGTCCTCGGTCCGCGGCGGCTTGAAGTCGAAGTGCCGCGGGCCCTGGTAACCGGCCGTCTCCAGCAGGTCGACGAGCCAGAACGCCTGGCGCAGGTCACCCGCGCCGAAGCGCAGGTCCTGGTCGTACTTGATGCCGGACTGACCGTTCAGGTCGATGTGGAAGAGCTTGCCCGCCCAGAGTGCCTGTGCGATGCCGTGGGGGAAGTTCAGCCCGGCCATCTGCTCGTGCCCGGTCTCCGGGTTGACGCCGACCAGCTCCGGGCGCTCCAGACGCTCGATGAAGGCGAGGGCGTGACCGATGGTCGGCAGCAGGATGTCGCCGCGCGGCTCGTTCGGCTTGGGCTCGATGGCGAACTTCAGGTCGTACCCCTGCTCGTTGACGTAGTCGCCGAGCAGGTCGAAGGCTTCCTTCATACGGTCGAGGGCGACCCGGATGTCCTTGGCGGCGCCGGACTCGGAGCCCTCGCGGCCGCCCCAGGCCACATAGGTGGTGGCGCCGAGCTCGACGGCGAGGTCGATGTTGCGCAGCGTCTTGCGCAGGGCGTAGCGGCGTACGTCCCGGTCGTTGGCGGTGAACGCGCCGTCCTTGAACACCGGATGGGTGAAGAGGTTCGTCGTCGCCATGGGGACGACGAGTCCGGCCGCGTCCAGCGCCTGCCGGAACCGCTTCACGATCCCTTCACGCTCGGTGTCCGTCGAGCCGAACGGGATCAGGTCGTCGTCGTGGAATGTCACACCGTACGCACCGAGCTCCGCGAGCCTCTGCACGGAGTCGACCGGGTCGATCGCCGTGCGGGTCGCATCGCCGAAGGGGTCGCGACCCTGCCAGCCCACCGTCCACAGTCCGAAGGTGAACTTGTCGTCGGGCGTGGGCGTGAAGCGTTCCGTCATCGTCTGGCCGCCTTCAGTGCTGTCGGGTTCCATGACCGGTCGAGGCGGCCGAACCCCATTTGTTTACTGTCATGACTAATCATGCACCGAGCGCGTTCGGCACGAAACCCCCCAGTAGCCAGAAATCCGGAGAGACCCCTGTTTCCGGCACACTCGATCGCGTAATTTGTTTTCCGTACGATCAAATTTCTGTGGCGGCATCCCAGCAACCACACCCCGAAGCGATGCATGCCCCGCAGCCATCTCGCTGCATCCGTCTCCCCCGCAGCCATCTCCCGCAGCTCAGGAATGAGGTCACCCATGCCGCCGCGTACCGTCGTCATCGGTGTGGACAGCTCCACCCAGTCCACCAAAGCCGCCTTCGTCGACGCCGGAACCGGCCGGCTGCTCGCCGTCGGCCGGGCACCGCATGTCGTCACCGGCGAGGCGGGTGCCCGCGAGAGCGACCCGGAGGTGTGGTGGCGGGCGCTGTGCGACGCCGTCGCCGCCGGGCTGAAGGAGTCCGGCGTCGCCGCCTCCGCCGTGACCGGTATCGCGGTCGCCGGGCAGCAGCACGGGCTGATTGCCCTCGACCGGACGGGGCGTCCACTGCGCCCCGCGATGCTGTGGAACGACACCCGCTCCGCCCCGCAGGCCGCCGCCCTCACCGCGGCACTGGGCGGGGCCGAGGCCTGGACCGCGCGGACCGGATCCGTTCCGGTGGCCTCCCTCACCGCGACGAAGTGGCAGTGGCTATGGGAGAACGAACCGGAGAACGCCGCCGCGGCCGCGGCCCTGCGCCTCCCCCACGACTTCCTGACCGAACGCCTCGCAGGCACCGCCGTCACCGACCCCGGTGACGCCTCGGGCACCGGCTGGTACTCCACCGCGACCGGTGCGTACGACCCCGAACTCCTCGAACTCCTCGGTCTGGACGTCGCGTTGCTGCCCGAGGTGGCCGGGACCGGTGCGACCCGCATCGGTTCGCTGACCGCCCGCGCAGCCGACGCGCTCGGCCTGCCGGCGGGAATCGCCGTGGCCGCGGGCACCGGGGACAACATGAGCGCCGCCGTCGGCCTCGGACTGGGCGGCGCCGGACTGCTGGACCACCCCGTCCTCAGCCTCGGCACCTCGGGAACGGTCTTCGCCGCCTCCCGGACACGGCCCGCGTCGACGGCACTCTCCGGCTTCGCCGCGGCGGACGGTACGTATCTCCCGCTGGCCTGCACACTCAACTGCACCCTCGCCGTGGACAAGGTCGCCGCACTGCTCGGCCTGGAGCGCGACGACGCGGCCCCCGGCGGCAAGGCGGTGCTCCTCCCCTACCTCGACGGCGAACGCACCCCCGATCTGCCCACCGCCTCCGGCCTGCTCACCGGGCTGCGGCACGACACCACCCCGCAGCAACTCCTGGGCGCCGCCTACGAGGGCGCGGTCTTCACCGTGCTGCGTGCCCTGGACGAACTCCTGCGGGCCTGCGGCCTCGACCCGGCCGACCCCGAGGTGGCCGCCCGGCCGCTGCGCCTGATCGGCGGCGGCGCCCAGGGGCGCACCTGGGTGGAGACGGTACGGCGGCTCTCCGGCCGGCCGGTGATCGTGCCCGGAAGTGGCGAACTGGTGGCTCTGGGGGCGGCCGCGCTGGCCGCCGCCGCGGCAACCGGCGAGGACCCGGTCGCGATCGCCACCGGTTGGAACATGGGCGAGGACACCCAACTGCCCGCCGTCCAGCGGGACTCGGCAACCTGGGAGCGGGTCGGCTCGGTACTGGAGCGGGCCGCGGGCCCACTGCTGGGCAGGGCCTGACACCCGTACACCCAACAGCCCCTGGCCGCTGCACAGCCCTGCACGCCTGAGCCGGCCCCACACACCCCGCAAGGAGCACTGACCGGCTGTCACTTCCCTTCGACCGGCCCGGACGACGGCCCCCGGCCGCCTCCGGACCGGTTTGGGGAAGCGAAGCGATCTTCACTAGTATCCGGCGATGATCATAAGAAGAAGGCTGACGGTCGGGGTGGGCATCCTGCTCGCCACCCTGACCGCCGGGCTCGGTTCGGCGCTCCCCGCCGCAGCTGATGAAACCCCCACCAAAGCCTCCCCCAAGGTCGAGCTGGTGCTCGACGTCAGTGGCTCCATGCGGACCCGTGACATCGACGGCCAGTCCCGGATGGCCGCGGCGAAGCAGGCGTTCAACGAGGTCCTGGACGCGGTGCCCGAGCAGGTGGAGCTCGGCATCCGGACGCTCGGCGCCGACTACCCGGGCGATGACCGGAAGGTCGGCTGCAAGGACACCAAGCAGCTCTACCCGGTCGGCCCACTGGACCGCACCGAGGCGAAGACCGCCGTCGCCACCCTGGCCCCCACCGGCTGGACCCCGATCGGCCCGGCCCTGCTGGGCGCCGCCGACGACCTCGAAGGCGGCGACTCCACCCGCCGGATCGTGCTGATCAGCGACGGCGAGGACACCTGCGGCCCGCTCGACCCGTGCGAGGTGGCACGTGACATTGCAGCCCGTGGCATCCACCTCGTCATCGACACGCTGGGCCTGGTGCCGAACGCGAAGATCCGCGAGCAGCTGACCTGTATCGCCGAGGCCACCGGCGGCACCTACACCGCCGTCCAGCACACCGATGAACTCTCCGGCCGTGTCAAGCAGTTGGTCGACCGGGCCGCCGAGCCCGTCGTCACACCGGTGGAGACGAAGGGAGCGGACCGCTGCTCCACGGCACCACAGCTCAAGGCGGGCCTGTACACCGACCGGGAGAAGTTCGGCGAGCACCGCTGGTACCGGGTGGATGTGCCGCCCGGTCAGGAGCTGCGCGCCTCGGTGAGCGTCTTTGCGGACCGTGCCGTGAACAATGACTACGGCGTGCTGCTGCGGGCGGTGACCGTACACGGCCGGGAAATCGTCCGGGGTTCGGAGTCGGGCACCGGCCGCACCGATGCCATCTCCTCCGGCCTGCGCTACCCGAAGCCCGAGCAGGACGACACGGACAGCGGCGACAAGCCCGCCGCCGAGACCGTGTGCCTCCAGGTCAGCAACTCCTACTCGGCCCCCGCCTCGGTGAAGACCGCGCCGGGCATGCCCCTCGAACTGACCGTGGACCTGGTGGACGCCCCGGACGACGCGGCCGATGTCGCCGCGTTCGGTCTCGGCCGCGGCTGGTGGCTGCTGGGCGTACTGGTCCTCACCGGACTGGTCGCGGGTCTGCTGACCGGCTGGATCTCGCGCTGGCGCATCGCCGTCTGGAGGACCAACTGATGCGTACGACACGTGTACTCGCGGGTGCGCTGCTGACCGGCCTCGCCCTGCTGACCTCGGCGGGCGCCGCCGCGGCCGACGACCCGTCGGCGAGCCCGAGCCCGAGCGCCTCGGACGGCGGGTCCGGCCCCACCGAGGCCGGCACCACCTTCCGTACGGCCACCGCGGTCCAGCAGAACCAGCGCGCCACCGCCGGGGCCTCCACAGGTGACTACCTGTACTGGGTGTTCCCCGCCGACGCGGGCCAGCGGGCCACCGTCAAGGCGAAGATCACCCTGCCGGAGAGCGCCACCCGGCACGGCGCGTCGACCTGGCAGGTCGATGTGTACGACGGGCTGCGGCGCCGCCAGGCCTGCATGTACGGCCGCCAGACCGGGAAGGCGGCGGCCGACTCGTCGACCGTCGAGCTGACCTGCGTGCTGCGGACCGTCCGCGCCTGGTCCGAGCCGTGGGCCAACGACCCGCTGCCGGGCAACTACTACCTACGTCTCACGGTCGTCGACCTGCCCTCGGCGGACCTCGGTCTTCCGGTGCAGACCGAGGTCGAGGTCACGGCCGTCGACAAGGGCGGCGCCGGCGACGTGGACGGCACGCTCGCCGAGCCGCTGAACCCCGGTTCGTCCTTCATCGAGCAGATCTCGACCGGCTCGGCCGCCAGTGGCGACGGCTCGCCGTCCACGGTGTGGCGCGGCGGTGAGCCCGAGGACGGCTGGGCCTCCGGCTGGTGGACCGACCGCTGGCTGTGGACGGTCGGCGGCGGAGTACTCGGGGCGCTCGCGGCCGTCTTCGGCTACTCCCTCACCCGCGGCAACGGCCGCCCGTCCCGGGTCCCGCCGGGCGTCTGACCCGCACATCGCGCAACGGGCTCCGGACCACGAGCCCACCGGACCGCACCGCCGGACGGGCTCAGGGCCCAAGCCCGTCCGGCGACGGCGGACACACCCCGTCGACCGCCCAGCCACCCGTACGTTCTCGGCACGGCGGCCGCTACCCTCGACAACTCACGTACCGCACAAGGCCGATGACACCTTCCACGCCATGCGGTACTGCTGAAGTCAGGTCGCTGCGCATCAAGTCGGATGCGCCACAAGGGAGCGGAGACTTTCATGTCCACGGAGACCGGCCCGGCCGTCGATGCCGAGCCGCGAGGCCACACGATCGTGCCGGGCCCGAAGGGGCTGCCGTTTCTCGGGAACCTGCCACAGTTCGGAAAGAATCCCCTCGCCTTCTTCGAGCGACTGCGCGGTCACGGCGACATGGTCGGCTGGCGATTCGGCCCCAACCCGTGTGTGTACATAGCCGATCCGGAGTGCATAGGCGAGCTGCTCACCGAGACGGAACGCACCTTCGACCAGCCCGCACTCGGTGTCGCGTTCCGGACCGTGCTGGGAAACGGCGTCGTGGTCGCCCGCGGTACGGACTGGCGGCGGAAGCGGTCACTGGTGCAGCCTTCCGTACGCCCCAAGCAGGTGCGGTCGTACGCGGCGACGATGGCGAGCAGCACGGTGGAGCTGGCGGACACCTGGTCCGGCGGTGACCGCATCGACATCAAGCGCGAGATGGCGGCACTGACGCAGAAGATCGCGGTCCGTACGATCTTCGGCGTCGACACCCCGGCCGACGCCGATGCGATGGGCCGGGCGATGGATGTGGCGCAGCAGGAGATCGGCAAGGAGTTCGCCGGTATCGGCGCGCTGTTGCCGGACTGGGTGCCGACGCCGGGCCGGGCCCGGATCAGGAAGGCCGCCGCGGTCATCGACGCCGAGGTGGGCCGGGTCGTCGCCCGTCACCGCGACGGCGGGGACGATCGCCCCGATCTGCTGAGTCGGCTGCTGACCGCGGTCGACGAGACGGGTGCGCACCTCACGGACCAGGAGATACGCGACGAGACGGTCACCCTTTACATCGGTGGGCACGAAACGACCAGTTCCACTCTGGTGTGGGCCTGGTATCTGCTGTCCCGCAATCCGCGGACGCGCGCCGCGCTCACCGAGGAACTGGACCGGGTACTCGGCGACCGTGAGCCGGAGTTCGACGACTATGCCCGGCTGACGTACGCCCAGTCGGTGGTCAAGGAGACCCTGCGCCTCTACCCGACGATCTGGCTCGTCACCGGCGTCGCCAAGGAGGGTGCGCGGATCGGTGGTGTGCCGATGCCGGAGGGCACCAGGGTGTGGACCAGCCAGTGGGCGACGCACCGCGATGAGCGGTGGTTTCCCGAGCCGGAGGAATTCCGTCCCGAGCGCTGGGATCCGCAGGAGGGCGACGACATCGCGGAGTACGCCTGGTTCCCGTTCGGCGGCGGCCCCCGGGTCTGCCTGGGCACACGGTTCGCGATGGTCGAGGCGGTGCTGATCCTTGCCGTGCTGGCACGCCGTTTCGAACTGGAGGTGGACCCGGGCAGCGTCAACCCCGTACCGACGCTGACGCTGCAGCCGGACCGCGAAGTGATGGCGACGGTCCGGGCGCGGTAGCGGCGTACGGGATGGGGTGGCCGCGGCGGTCTCCCGCACCCTCGCCCAGCGCCCCGTTCCCCGGGCAGCACGCCAACGCCCGGGCGAATGGGTTCGTGGCAACGCCAGACATATCGAACCAATATGTCTGATCTGTCGCGAGGGTCGGGGTATACCGGTCACACTGGCGATGTCGGCCTCACCGACCGCGGGGCCGTCCGGCCGCATCCGCAGGCTGTCGATCCAACGGGAGAAACACCATGCGTCTCCGCTCTGCTCTCGCCTCCGCACTCACCGTCGCAGCCGCCCTGACGCTGACCGCCACCGCAGCGTCGGCCACGACCGGCAGCGCCGCAACCCGGGCCGTGAGCCTCCCCGGGATCTGTCCGGAGAAGGCCCTCGATGTGCATGCCTCACCCGGCGGGCAGCAGAACGTCGCCCGTATAAGCGTCACCAACCATGGCGACCGGGCCTGTGTCGTGGACCGGATCCCGACGATCACCTTCCGGGGTCTGGACGGCTCCGCCGAAGCCGTGCCACCTGCCGAGAGCGGACCCTACATCCTCGCGCGGGGCGAGCGAGCATACGCCACAGTCCGCACTGCGGACCCGGCGGCCACCGAAGGGCATGTCGTCGGCAGCCTGTCCGTCTCGGCCGACCCCTCCCACCTGGGCGTCACCTTCCGTGCGGCCACCGTGGGCATGCCCAGGGGTGTCCATGTGTGGGTGCCGGTCACCACGCTCTGGCAGGAGTCGCGCGCTGCGGCGGACAGCGCCCTGGCGGACGCGTTGGGCTGACAGGCGGGGCGGGGGCATGGGCACCTGCCCCCGCCCGCGGCCCCGCCCGAACTGCGGTTCAGCCGGTGATCAGGGCCGGATCGCTCGTACCCGCCTCGCCCGTCTCGACGTGGCCGGCGAAGCGGCGCAGGAATGTGGTGTCCGTGTCGGAGACCACCGAGATGTCGTACCAGCGGCTGCTCCCCCGCAGGTCCACCGAGTGGGTAACGGTCGCGCCCGCGCGTACCGTGAACGTCTGGACTGATCCGGTGTATGCGTCGCGCACCGTCAAATGGACGTCCACGGAACCAGCATGATTCATCGTCAGGTCAAGATGCCCGTTGGTGGCGTTGTGGCGGGCGGTCACCTCGGGCCCCGCCGCCTTGCCGGGTCCCTTGAAGGTGCGGAGGAAGCCGTTCGGACCGTACACGCTGAGGTTGGTCACACCGCTCGAATAGGCCGTGTTCCAGGCGTCGGAGAGGCTCTTGCCTGCCTCGGTGGTGTACGTCCACGGTCCGTCGGTACGGTTGGCGGACGTCACCAGGAACTGCGCCCCGGCAGCGCCGCCACCGCTGAAGGTGAGGCCGTACTTTCCGGTGGCCGGGTTCGCCGAGCCGTCCACGAACGGCGCGTACGGGAGCGGCCGGGTGGGCCGGGAGCCCGGTTCCTGTTTCGGCATGCTGCCGACGGCGGGCGGCGCGGGCACATAGTCGGGGTGCCGATTGCGGTCCGGGGGCAGGTACCCGGCCGTGGAGGGCAGGGCGACCGGGGCGGTGTCCGTACGGCCGAAGTCGAAGGCGGAGGTGAGATCACCGCAGATGGCGCGACGCCAGGGCGAGATGTTGGGTTCCTTCACCCCGAAGCGACGTTCCATGAACCGGATGATCGAGGTGTGGTCGAAGACCTCGGAGCAGGAGAACCCTCCGGTGCTCCACGGCGAGACGACCAGCATCGGCACGCGCTGCCCCAGACCGTACGGGCCTGCGGCGTAACCTATCCTGCCCGCGAAGTAGTCGGCGGAGGTCGCCACGGTGGACAGCCCCTGCGCGGCCCCGGACGGCGGGTACGGCGGCACGATGTGGTCGAAGAAGCCGTCGTTCTCGTCGTACGTGATGAACAGGGCGGTCCTCCCCCACACCTCCGGGTTGGACGTCAGCGCGTCCAGCACCTGCGCGATGTACCAGGCACCGTAGTTCGCGGGCCAGTTGGGGTGCTCGGTGAAGGCTTCCGGGGCGGCGATCCAGGAGACCTTCGGCAGGGTACCGGCCTTCACATCGGCCTTGAGCCTGTCGAAGAGCCCGTCGCCGTTCTTGGCGTCAGTGCCGGTGCGCGCCTTGTCGTAGAGGGGGTCGCCGGGCTTGGCATTGCGGTAATTGTTGAAGTAGAGCAGCGAGTTGTCGCCGTAGTTCCCGCGGTACGCGTCGCTGATCCATCCCCAGGACCCTGCGGCGTCGAGCCCGTCACCGATGTCCTGATAGATCTTCCAGGACACCCCGGCCTTCTCCAGTCGTTCGGGGTACGTCGTCCACCCGTACCCCGCCTCGTCGTTCCCGAGCACGGGACCGCCGCCGGTGCCGTCGTTTCCGGTGTATCCCGTCCACATGTAGTAGCGGTTCGGGTCCGTCGAGCCGATGAAGGAGCAGTGGTACGCGTCGCAGACGGTGAACGCGTCGGCGAGGGCGTAGTGGAACGGGATGTCCTCGCGGGTGAGGTAGGCCATCGTCGTCGCCGACTTGGCGGGCACCCACTGGTCGTACTTGCCCTTGTTGAACGCCCAGTGACTGCCCGCCCAGTCGTGGTTGAGGTCCTGGATGAACTGGAGCCCGAGGTTGTCGGCCGCGGGCCGGAACGGCAGCACTTCCTTGATGCCGGACGACTGGTGCCACACCGGCTTTCCGCTGGGCAAGGTCACCGGACGCGGGTCGCCGAAGCCGCGTACACCCTTGAGCGTGCCGAAGTAGTGGTCGAACGAGCGGTTCTCCTGCATCAGCACGACGATGTGCTCGACGTCCTCAAGGGTGCCGGTGGCGCCCTTGGCCGGGAGGGAGGCGGCACGGGCGATGCTGTTGGACAGCATGGTGAAGGCGGCAGTGCCTCCGGCGAGTTGCATGAAGCGGCGTCGGTCGAGTTCAGCCATGGGTGAGGGCCTCTGTGGGGTGAGGAGGTGTAGGGGCGCAAGCGACTGGAGTGTTCCAGAGTCCGCCGGGCTGCGAAAGAGCGACGTGGTGTGGGCACGGTGGCGCCCCGCCGAACAGCAACCGACGAACGGGGGTGCGCGGCGGGCGCGGCCTCGGTAACCGGTCCGGCCCCGATCCGCCCGGACAGGCCGGAGGGCCGCCCGGGCGGATCGGGCGACCCTCGGTGTCTCCTCGATACGCGTCAGCCGTGCAGCAGGACCGGGAACGCTTCCATGTCGTTCTGCGTCATCACCGGCAGCTTGCGGATCTCCTCGTCCGCAATGGCCGACCGCAGTCCGGGAAAGCGCCGGAACAGTGCGGGCAGGGCAATGCCGGCCTCCACACGGGAGAGCGCCGCTCCGGGGCAGATGTGGGGGCCGTGGCCGAAGGTCATGTGGCGGATCGGGGCCGGCCGGGTGATGTCGAAAGCGTCGGCGTCCGGCCCGTGCTGCTCGATGTCGCGTCCGATGGCGCGGTAGGAGATCACCACGCCCTCGCCCTGCGCGATCACGTCGTCGCCCACCTGAATGTCCTCGGTGGCGAACCGCATCAGCAGATGGGTGGTGGGGGTGTCCCAGCGCAGCGTCTCCTCGATGACCGTCTCCCACGGGATCTCGCCGTCGAGAACCTTGCGCAACTGTTCGGGGTGGCTGAGCAGGGCGCGTACGGCATTCAGGATCAGCCCGATGGTGGTCTCGTGCCCGGCGGCCACCATCGCCTTGAGATTGCCCACCACCTCTTCCTCGGTGAGTGGCTCTCCGCCTTCTTCGGCAAGGATGAGCGCGCTGGTGAGGTCATCGGCCGGCCGGGCGGTCCTCTCGCGTACGAGGGCGGCGTAGAAGACATCCAACTCGGCCAGCAGTGCCAGGCGTTCCTCCTGCGGTGTGAGCATGGAGAAGAACGCCTTGTACCGCTTCATCAGCATCGGGTGCTCGGCCTCGTCCACCCCCATCAGCATGCCGACGACCCGCATCGGCAATGGCTGCGCGAACACAGACTTGAGGTCGACCGCACCGCCCTTGTTCTTCTCGCTCTGCTCGGCGAGGGCATCGAGCAGTTCCTCGGTGAACTTCTCGATCTCCGGGCGTATCTCCTCCAGCCGGCGCGGTGTGAGTGCCTGGGAGGTCTTGGTACGCAGCCGTCGGTGCTCCGACCCGTCCACGGTGAACATGGAACGCCCTGCATCGATCATGCCGATCAGCGGCCAGGCGTGCGTGACCTCCCCGCGCTGCCAGAGCCCCCAGGCGTCGAGATCCTTCACCAGGCGGGGGTCGACGAGCAGTTGACGGGCCACGGCATGCCGGGTGATGGTCCAGGCCGGAACGCCGAGCAGTTCGATCCTGGCGAGCGGACCGGCGTCACGCAGCCGCGCCGTCTCACCGTCGAGATCCTGGACCAGCGGGTCGATGACGACGACCCCGCCACGCAAAGTGGCCTCTTGGGCAGCAGCGTGCGGGCAGTTCAAGCGAATTCTCCTGTCGGACGTACGGCGGTGAACCGGACGGGCAGCGCAGTCATCCCACGCAGGAAGGCGGACTGTCGCCGGACGAGCTCCTGCGCCGGCACGGACAGCTCCAGGTCGGGCAGCCGGTCGAGCAGCACTTCGATGCCGGTACGGGCGATGATCTCTGCGATCTCCTGCGCGGGGAAGGGACAGCGGTATTCGCCGTGGCTGAACGCCAGATGCGCGCTGTTGCCTCCCTGACCGGAGATCCCCGCCGTGGTCGAGAGATGCTGCCGGATGTGCGGATCGGTGTTGGCGGCGCCCAGACCGAGCAGCACCATGTCACCGGCACGGATGCTCCTGCCGCCCAGCCGGGTGTCACGGGCCGCCCAGCGACCGGCGAGGATCTGCGTCGGACCCTCCTCCCAGAGCACCTCGTTCATGGCCTCGGCGACACTGTGCCGTCCGCCGGAGAGCGCGACGGCGAACTGATCGTCGGTGAGCATCAGCCGCAGCGAGTTGCCGATCCAGTCGGCGGTGGTGAGGTGCCCCGCGGCCGTGATGGCCATCAGGTCGAGCACGTACTCCTCATCGGTGAACTCGCCGGGGTACGCCAGCATCCGGGAGGTCACATCGTTCCCCGGCACGGCCTGCCGGGCCGCCAACAGCCGCTGCATGTGCTCCCCGAACCGCAGATGAGCCTCCTGCGCACCCGGTCCGCCGTCGGCGAGATCCCTCAACACGCCGGCGATCCGCGCCCCATCCTCATCGGGGAAGCCGACCAGACGGGCGAGGACGAGTACGGGGAGCGGTACGGCGAAATCGGCGATCAGATCGGCCGTACCGCGTTCACAGAACCCGTCGATGAGCCGGTCGGCCAACTGCTCACAGTCTCCCCGGAGTTCGAATGGCTCGACCTCATCCAGGGCCTGCCCCACCATCGCGGCGTGACGCCGGTGCTCGGCCCCCGCTGTGAAGTAGATGGACGGCATCGGCCGGCCGATCATCGGCAACAGCGGCCAGTCCTCCGGGATGTGCTCCCACTGATTCCACAGCCCGACGTCCCTGGGGAACAACTCGCCGTCACTGGTCACCTGGTGGAGTTCGCGGTACCCGATGACCAGCCAGGCAGGAAATCCGCCGGGCAGCTCGACGGGCACAACGGGCCCGTGTTCGCTCCGCATGGCGCGGTAGACGAGATGGGGTTCGGTGTGGAACTCGGGACCGCTGAGCCGTACGGCGGACGCAACGGCGCTCGCTGGGCAACCTCCGCCAGGCGCTGACACGGGGACGGACGAGCGCTCGGGCACGCCGGATGCGGGCGTCGTCATCGTGCGGACTCTCCTGTGCCGATGGCCTCGCGCGTTGAGGTCGGACGGTCAACGCGGGTTCACTATAGGGTTCACGTGCGGCCCGACGCCGACAGCGCCTGCGCGTCACTCCTTGACGCCGATTCCACCGAAGGCATCGACATCGGCGGGAACGGTCGCGCTGTCGGCGTCGGGCCGCCACTCACTGAGCCGGACGAATCCGGGGTCGAGGATCCGCAGCCCGTCGAAGAGCGTGACGATCTCGCAGGGCTCGCGGACGTAGTACGGCACTGCGCCGCTCTCGATGTATGCCTTCTCCGCGGCGATCATGCCCTCACTGGTACGCGTGCCGTCGTACACCACGAGGTGGCTGCCGGACGGCAGGCCCGCCATCAGCCGGCCCACCACCTCACGGGCCCGCGAGAAGTCGCCCGCGTGACCGAGTATGCCGAGCAGCATCAGGGCCACAGGCCGGTCGAAGTCGAGTGTCTTCGCGGCCTCGGCAAGGATGACGTCCGGCTCGTAGAGGTCGGCATCGATGTAGTTCGTGACCCCCTCGGGTGAGCTGGTGAGCAGCGCACGAGCGTGCGCCAGCACGAGCGGGTCGTTGTCCACGTACACGATGCGCGACTCGGGGGCGATGCCCTGGGCCACCTGGTGGGTGTTGTCGGCAGTGGGCAGGCCGGTCCCGATGTCCAGGAACTGCCGGACACCCCGATCCTCCACCAGGTGACTCACCGAGCGGCGCAGAAACTGTCGCCCCGCTACCGCGACGTCGACAAGGCCCGGGAAAAACGTCTTGATCTGGTCGCCGATCTCACGGTCGACCTCGTAGTTGTCCTTGCCGCCGACGAAGTAGTTCCAGAAGCGGGCGGAGTGCGGCCTGGTGGTGTCGATCCGGTCCGGCGCCGGCGTGGCGGGCGGGGTGACGGATGACTGCTGCTCACTCATGGAGGCCTCCGGACGCGAAAGTGATCAAGCTATGGCCTCAACCTACCTGGGCGTCAAAAGAGTTATGGGCATATGCGTTTTCGCCAACGTCCCGCAGCATCAGTCGGGCCGGCTTCCCCACCTCGGCGAGCAGCTCACGCGGCGGCTGATCCAGGTCCTCACGGGGGACAGCCCGGCCGTTTCACCGGCCCGCGGTGAGGGTGTCGAGGAGGGCGGCGGTGAACTCCTTGGGTTTGTCGATGTGGACGGCGTGGCCGGCGTCGAGGATGGCGGTTTCGCGTACGGAGCCCCCCGTGGCGGCATAGTGATCGAGTGCGTGGCGGGTCTGGGCGAGCATGGGTTGGGCCGGGCAGCGTTCGGCGCCGGGCCAGCCGGGGACGGCGCCGAGTGCACCGAGGTGGGCGAGGTCGAAGAGCGAGGTGTCGGAGACGATGAGGTCGTCGGTGCCGCGGATCCAGCCGATGGGCGGTTTGGGGTCGATCCGGTGCAGGTCGTCGATACGGAAGTGGGTGGGGGCCATGGCGTTGAGGACACCTCGGGGGCCGGGGGCGGTGCCGGGCCACTGGTCGCTGGAACAGGTGTCGCCGGGGTAATGGTCGTCACCGGTGCGGGTGGAGAGCATGGCGTCGACGAAGGTGTCCTCAAAAGCGGGGCGGAGCGGCGGTTTGACGTAGCTGGAGGCAAGGACGGCGCGGGGGGAGAGTGGCGAGTCCTCGCTGCGGTCGCCTTCTTTGAGGCGCTGGACGAATTCGGGGTTGACGGTGCCTGCGCCGGAGCCGGCGCCGTCGGGGTGGTTGAGTCGGCCGTCGGGGCCGTGGGTGCCGCCGAAGCCGTAGGGGGAGACGGGGTTGACGAGGGTGAGGCTGCGGACGGCGGTGGGGTGATCGCGGAGGTGTTGGAGTGCGATGCCGCCGCCCATGCTCCAGCCGACGAGGTGGACGCGGTCGAGGGCGAGGGTGTCACAAAGGGCGGTGAGGTCGTCGCTGTAGTCCCGGACGCCGCGGGTGGCGTCGACGGGGAGGGGGTCGGTGTCGCCGAAGCCGCGGAGGTCGACGGCGAGGGGGCGGTAGGAGTGCGGCAGGTCGAGCATGGTCTGCTGCCAGAAGGTGGCGGCGGAGACGTTGCCGTGGACGAAGAGGACGGGTTCGCCGGTCCGGTCGGGGAGTTCGAGGAGGTTGAGGGTGAGCCGGGGGGTGGTGATCCGTCGAGCGTGGATGCCGGGGAGGAGTGCGGGCGAGGTCATGGTCCGTCCTTGGGAGTGGCAGGGTCAGCCGAGCCAGGCGGCGATCTGGGCGCCGGCGGAGGAGTGCCAGCCGAGTTGGAGGTGGTTGGCGGTGGAGATGAGGGCGGTATCGGCAACGTTGGCGATGCCGGTGCGGTCGAGGGCACTGTTGACGAAGACCACGCCGTCGCTGGGTCCGCGGTTCTCGTTGTAGATGCCGAGGACGCTGGGGGATCCGCCGGCGAGGAGGTAGGTGGCGACGGAGCCGGGGATGCCTGCCTTGTGGAGGGGGGTGATCAGGGAGCCCGCGTCGATCGCGGTCTGGATGCCGCTGCCGGAGGTGTAGAAGCCCTGGCCACCGTGGTAGGTGGTGTACCAGTCCTGTTGGGTCATGTCGATGCCGTAGGTGGCGTCCCAGCGGGCGAGCATCTGGCGCTGTCCGGGATAGACGTCGTAGCCGCTGGTGGGGGCGAAGGCGAATTCGGGATGGGCGGTGTAGGTGCCGTAGCAGGTCATGTAGAGGTGGGGCGAGGGGGCGTTGACGCTGCCGCCGCACTGGGGCCAGATGCTGAAGTCATGGGCCCAGCCGTGGGCATAGGGGTAGTCGTAGCCGCCGTTGGGGCCGCCGAGCGTGATGAGGCGGCGTACGTCTCCGGCATAGGGGCGTCCCCAGGTGGGGCGAAGTGAGGAGACGTAGGCGCGGGTGGACATCTCCCCCTTGCTCCAGCCGACGAGGTCCACCTGGCCGACGCCGAGCCGGTCCTTGATGACGGCGATGGCGTCGCCGACCTGCTGGGCCTGCATCAGGTTGTCGCCCTGCTTATGGGCGAAGTTGACGGCGAAGACGCGGTAGCCGCGGGCGGCGAGGTACTGCATGAGTCCGGTGCTGGGGCAGGAGGCCGTACCGCAGCCGTAGCCACCGGCTTCGCCGGGGTTGGCCCAGGCGCGGTCGGCGTTGTCGTTGGCGCCGTGGACGAGGAGGACGGGGGTCTGGTGACTGCCGCTGTTCCAGCCGGGCGCGGAGTAGAGGAGGAAGCGGCCGGAGTAGGGCTGCTTGACGCCGCCGAAGAGGGTGCGTCGCTGACCGTCCTGGTCGCCACGGCCGTCCTGGGGGTACTGCTCGGAGTGGAATCCGCTGGTGGTGTCGAGGTAGCGGTCGACGCGGTCCCAGCCGTTGGCGACGGTGGTGTAGGTGGCTTCGAGGGTGAGGTAGCCGGGTGGGGCGGCGTGGGCCTGTGTGGTGGCTGCTCCGAGGCTCAGCAGTGTGAGAAGCAGGCCGAGCAGGGTGCTCGTTGCTCTGCGCATTGCGGCTCTCCCGTCCGGGGTGGGCTCAGTGGTCCGAATCCGCCACGGTAGGGCGGTGCGGGGGACCTTCCCATGGGGTGGGCAGCCATAGGTGCGGGGCGCAGGGGTGTGTCGTGTCCCCATGTCCGCCGGCCGCCGTCGATGCGCCGCCGCCCGGCCGGTTCGTACGGTACGCGGACCGGGCCCGACGATACGGGGGTCCGGCTCGGTCCGAGCGCGGACCGGGCCTGTAGGATCTCGCGGCCCGTGGCATAGCCCGATGCTTCGACCTGCGGTTTCTCGCGGTGTCTCACGACCGTTGGCATGCCTTCTGTCTCACGGTCATGTCATTTTCTCGGGCACTGACCACGGTTCCGCAACTAGCGCCCCGAGGTGGCTTGTCGAGACTCAGGTGAAGCTTGACGATTCGGCGTCGGGTGGTGCTTGACGTCTGACCTAGACGATCTCATGCCCCGGGACGGCTTCGTCTCGCCGTTCGAAAGCCCCTGCCCTGTTCGGTGGTCCTCGATGTGACAGTAAGGTTCCCGCATGGCAGAGGCGGAGATGGTCCGGCGGGCGCCCAGACAGCTAACCGAGATGCGCGATGTGTACGACCTCCTGGAGGAGGTGCGACTGCGCCCGGGGATGTGGGTGCGAGGGAGTTCGCTGCAGCATCTGAATTCCATGCTGTTCGGCTATCACGTGGCTTTGAAGGTTCACGGCGCCAAGGAAGAGCTTGACTTCCGGCAGGGCGGCCCGTTCGCCGACTGGCTGTGGCCGCAGCTGGGGTATGACTACGAAAGCTCCCTGGGCTGGGCGGTGGAGATCGAGCGCGCGGCCGAGGCCACGGGCCGGCCTGCGATCGAGCTGTTCTTTGAGCTGCTCGATGAGTTCCGTGCCGAACAGGGCTTCATGCCGAAGTATGGGTCAGGTTCGCCCGCATAGGGGTCGACGCCGGACTCCCACCGTCGTCGTTCCTCGCGCCAGTGGAGGAAGTGCGGAGAGGGCTCTCCCCAGAGGGAGGCGTCGCTGAGTGGGCACTCGTCGAAGCCCTTGGTGAACAGGCGCCGGAGGAACTCCGCCATTCCGCAGTCGTAGATTTTCCAGTAGGGCCGGCCATGCCGTTCCCACACGACAATGGGCCACTTGTCGGGGTCGTGGTCAACGGTGAGCCAGCCGAGGATGTCGGCTCCGCAGCTGACGCCCCAAGCGACAACAGAATCAGGTCCGGCATCGACCCCGTCCGGTCCTCCTTCGGACTCCCACATGTGCCGCATGTTGGCTGTCTCGGCCGCCATGCCCCCGAGGTCAGGGCTGTCGGCCGGCTGCGTGCTCGCTTCGGGGGTCACGATGCTCAGCGCGCCGTCGATGCCGCCGGCTCCGTACGTGCTCATGAAGGCGATGTAATCGGAGGGGAAGCCGACTCCCCAAGCCCGCCGGATCGCATCCCAGTCCACCTGCTCATCGGCCCCGTCATGTGGCGGCATCACCACCGTGAGCGCGGCGAGAACTGTTCCTTGAGACGGCATGTCCCCTCCAGTGTTGTGCATCGTCGGATGCAAGGTATCCGGCGCCACCGACATCGAGCTTCGAGGGGGTGGAATGTCAGTCGAGGACTTCGGTGACGGCGGACTGGGCGGCTTTCTCGTCGACGAGGGACCTGCACCTGCCGGCGGCGAACGTGGAGACGAGAGATTGCAGGCAGAGGTTGTTGACCACGCGGGGGAAGCCGCGCGATGTGGTGTGGATGAGGAATAGCGAGCACGGCAAAATCCGGACGCCGGTACACCAGAACCCACGCCGCCGGGCGCCCGCGCCTGCTGTCTCTGTGCTCGGGTGTCGGACCCAGGGATCTCTCGGGGTTCTCCCCCACTGAAGTCCGGGGTTTATCCGGTCGCCCGGACGACGCCGGCTCCGTAGGTTCTGCGGTGGGATTGAAACACCGCTCCACACATCAGCCTACGGAGGCCCCCTAGTGACCGCCCCATCGCGCCGGCAGCCGCGCACCCTTCACCCTCTCGTCGCGGCCTTTGTGCGGTTCGTCGTGTGTGGTGGCGGTGTCGGGCTCGCGTCGAGCGGGGCACTCGTACTGCTCAGCGACCGGATACCGATGGCTGTTGCCAATGCACTGGTCACCGTCGTTTCCACCGTGATCGCGACCGAGTTGCACGGGCGGGTCTCCTTCCGGAGCGAGCGGAAGGGGTGGGGGGTCCATCTTCAGTCCGGGGTGACGGTCGCCGTGAGCTATGCGTTCACGACGGGGGCGCTGCTCTGTCTGTACGCCGTCCGGTCCGAGCCCTCGGCCCTGGTCGAGCAGACGGTCTATCTGTCGGCGTCCGCTCTGGCGGGGATCGGACGGTTCGCGCTGCTGCGGGTCGTCGTCTTCGGCGACCGGAAGCAGACCCGGTCGCGCGATGACTCGCTGAGCAAGGCTGCGGTGGCAATGGCTGCGTGAGGGGTGGCGCCCGGGGCGTCCGTCGGATGCGCGCCGCTCCGTCATCTCCTGTCGTCTCTGCTCCGCCCCGGTGGTCGGCGCGGTGATCGCGCTGGTTGACTATCGTGGCCGGTCGCGTGGGCGGCATGGGTCCCACGGGTGGGCCGGGGCGGATGAGGGGCGTGCGGATGGAGTACGGGCGGGCCGGGTGGGTGCGGGTGCCGGTGGGGGATGATGCGGCGCGGTGGGCGACCCGGGGGAAGTGTCTGCGGGTCCTCGTCGTCGTGCACAACGTGACCGCCGCGACCCGGCTCCTCGATGTGCTGCCCCTGTTCGACGACGACTGGCGCGTCCAGTTGCTGGTGACCTGTACGGGCTCGTCGGCGTTCGCGGCCGGCACCGCCGAGTTGCTGGCCGACACCGGGGTGCCGGTCCTGCCGTGGGAGCAGGCGGCCGAGGCAGAGGCGGACCTGGTCGTCTCCGCCAGCTTTGGCGGCCAACTGGACGTGCTTTCGGGGAAGTTGGCAATCCTGTCGCACGGTGTTGGATACACTAAGAGGCTGGCAACACCGGACACCGGGTCTGGGGCGGGGGCGGCGGTGCCTGCGCCCGTTTTCGGGCTTGCGCCGGAGTGGCTCCTGTCACAGGGGGCTCCTGTCGCGGACGCGCTCGTCCTTTCCCATCCCGAGCAGTACGAACGGTTGCGTATCGCCTGTCCCGAGGCGGCACCGACAGCCGTACTCGCCGGGGACCCCTGCTTCGACCGCATGCTCGCCGCCCGTCCCTATCGCGAGCGCTTCCGCCGTGCATTGGGTGTGCGACCTGGGCAGCAATTGGTCCTGCTGAATTCGACCTGGAACTCCGAGTCGCTCTTCGGTGACGGCAGGGGCGGCGGTGATGTCGTGGCTGCGCTGCTGGACCGGGTCTCTGCCGAGTTCCCCGTGGACGAGTACCGGTTCGCCGCCGTACTGCACCCGAACATCTGGCACGGTCACGGACCCGGTCAGATCCGCGCCTGGCTCGATCGCGCGCGGCGCGCCGGGCTGGCGCTGATCGATCCGCTGAAGGGGTGGCGGCAGGCTCTGCTGGCCGCCGATGCCGTGATCGGGGACCACGGTTCCGTCACCTACTACGCTGCCGCCCTCGGCACTCCTGTGCTCCTGGGTGCCGCGCCGCTCGACGCCCTCGATCCCGATGCGCCGATCTCCGCCTTCATGCGGGAGGCTCCGCGGCTCGACCCCGACGCGTCGCTGTCGGCGCAGATCGAGAGACTCATCCGCCGTCACCGGCCGCTGTCGGGGCCTGCCGGGTTCACCACCTCCGTGCCGGGTGAATCAGCGGTCCGGTTGCGCAGGCTCTTCTACTCGATGATGGGTGCGCCGGAGCCCGGTTGGCCGGCTTCACTGAAGCCTCTCCCGCTGCCCGACTACGAGGCCGGAACGACCACCGTCCCCCTTCACGTACTGTCGCAGGTCCTCGGGCCCGGAGAGGTTGCGGTCAGTCGCCGGGCGGGCCCGCGGCCGATGGCGGGCCCGGATCACGACGGGGAACTGCATGTCGCCGTGCACGAGGACACCCGTGACGTGGACCAGTTGGATCTGGCAGATGTCATCTTCCGGGACGGGGCACCCGACGACCCGCGCTTCGACTCTCCGTCGGTCTGGACCGCCGAGGTGCTCCGGCGTCATCAGGGCTGTTCCCTTGCGGCCTATGTGACCGGGCCGTCCGCGTGTGTGGTCCGGGTGCGTGGCGAGGAGCCGTTCCGGGTGGTGGCGGCGCCCGGTGCCGATGCGGGAGGCATATCCGGTCCGGACCCCGCCGCGTACGCCTCTGCCCTGTACGCCTGGCTGGCCACCGGAAGCCCCGACGCGGCCGCAGCCGACAAGCGCCTCATGCAAGCCATGGCTGACGGGCTCTCCGTGCGGACAGGTACTCGGCTTCACCGCGTGCGGGTTGTTCCTCTGACACCCCTCGGAATGACGGGGATGTCAGAGGCGGAAAGAGGGCTTACGGGGTGACGCAGCGTTCTCTCATGCGTCGCAGATGCGACAGGTGGTATTCCGCGCGCTGGCCGTCGAGCGTTGTGATCGACTCGTCGATCAGCGGCAGTGCGGCTTCGGTGTCCTCTTCGTCCAACCAGGTCTCGGCCAGATCGGTGAGCGTCCGGGCCGTGTTGTACGTATCGCCGCTCGCCCGGAAGTGGCGCAGTGCGGTCTCCAGCCTCTCGCGGGCCTCGCCGCGTTGTCCGAGCCCGCGCAGGGCTCGGCCGCGATGGCGTTCCAACAGGGCCTGGGCACGCGGCAGGTCGGTGGTTCCCTCGTCATGGGCGCCCATCGTGTTCAGGATGGCGCCCGCTTCGTCGAAGCACTCGTACGCCTCCTGGTAACGCCACTGACGCAGTCTGAGCAGTCCCAGGAACTCCACGGCCGAGGCGTGGCCTCGCTTGTGGGCGGCCGACTCCTCGGCCCGCGCAGCCGCCAGTGTCTCCGTCTCCGCTTCCTCCCAACGCCCCAACTCGGTCAGCGAGTGCGCCAGTTGGGCGTGGAGTGCTCCGGCATCGAGGCTTCCCGGAAGATGGGCGTCGGCGAGACGCGCTCCGATGCGCAGCGCCGGCAGCAGCATCTCGTGGTGGCCCGCCTTGAGCTGCAGCGGCCACAGCGAACGGCTCAGGCGTACGGCGGTTTCCGGGTCGCCGGACTCCTCGGCGCAGCGAACGGCCTCGACCAGATTGCCCAGCTCCGCGAGCAGCGCGTCGAGGGCGGCGCCCCGGTCCTCGTACCTCTGCCCGATCCGGTCCTCGGCGGGTGCCGGGACGCGCCAGCTCTCCGGGAGTGCCTGGTGAGATGCCGATGTCGCCAGGTCCGCATAGGCGAGCAGCGTCCGGGTGAGAGCTGCGGAGCAGGCCGCGATTCCGTCCTCGCGGATCGCTGTCGCCTCGGCGTGTGCGCGGACCCCGGGGCGGTAGTGGTAGCGGCCGTTGTCGGTTCCGCTCCGGCTGCGTTCCAGGAGCATCCTGTCGGCGAGATCCGCCAGGAGTTCCGCCGTGACTGCCGGGTCCTGGCCGGTGGCCCGTCCGGCCGTCGCGGCGTCGAAAGCGGGCCAGCTGCGCAGCGACATCAGCCGGTACAGCTTGGCGGATTCCGGCGTCAGGAGCTGGTAGTTGTCCTCCGCCGCCCCTTGTACCGGATCGCTGTCCGGTACGGCCTGACGCGGCGGAAGCGTGGGGGCACAGAGCCGGTCCGCTGCGGCGCGCAGGGCGTACGGCGATCCGCCGCATCGTGCGAGCAGCGAAGGCAGCGTGGCGCGGGCCGCGGCGACGGTGGATTTGTCGGTGATATCGGTGAGCAGGCGCACGGCGTCCTTGTCCGTGAGCGGACCGACGGGAACCCTTACGGCGTCGAGGCCGGGGAACGGGGTCCGGGCGACGACGATCGTGAACACCCCGGGCGCCGACGTGAGGAACGGTCTGACCTGCGCTGCGGAGTGCGCGTGATCGAGCACGACCAGGAGTTTGCGGTCCGCTGCGCAATGGCGGAAGAACTCACCGAGCCGGTCGGTGGCGGTCGGCATCTCTTCGTCCCGCACGCCCAGTTGGCGAAGCAGTGTGCGCAGTACGGTTCCGACGTCGCGTGCGCTCCCGGCGCCCCCGCCGCCGAGGTCGGCATAGATCTGGCCGTCCGGGTAGAGCCGGGTCGGCCGGGATCCGAAGTGCACGGCGAGCGCGCTGGAACCCATGCCGTTCGGGCCGTGCACCAGGGCGAGCCGGGGCCTTCCGTCCGCGCGGCGGGTTGCCTCTCGCTGGAGTTGCTTCATCGCTTCCTTGCGGTCCGTGAAGAACCTTATGGAGGCGGGGAGGTGAGACTGCGCGGCTCGGGCCGGATTCGGTCCTCCGTGCACTCTGGACGCGAACGCGCTCCAGGAGGCAGCGAGTTGTGGGTTCGTACGGATCTGCTCGTAGACCATGCGGGCCACGTCGTCCCGTTCCTCCGGGGCGACGGGCGCGGGGACCTCCCGCCCGACGATCTTCCGTACGACGCCGCCGGTCGACTCCCAGGCCCACTTGCCTGCCTCGTTGGCCATCCCCGAGCCAACTGCGCCGAGTACCGCCGAAATAGCCGCCACCGAAGTGGGATCGAGCATGTCGCGCACTCCTCGTTCCCGGTGTTCCGCGCGGTGCGCCCTCCCCGGCACCGCCGCTGCCACCGTACGGATCAACGTTAGCGTCAGACGGGTCGCCATCCCTTGGACGTGGCAATGATGACCGTCCTGGCTCGACGCCGGAAATCCGCCCGCCCCTCAGGGTGCCTTGAACAGCTCCGGGAAGCGGGGAGCGAGCCAGGGTTTGCGACCCCAGGCGAGGACACGGCCGCGGGCCATGGCTCCCCATGGGTTGCACCGGCCGAGCGCCATGAGGAGGAAGGTGACCGGCTCGATGAGGATGGTGCAGTCCGGGCGGGTGGGCGGCTGCGGGGTGACGGATACGACGCCGTCGGTGAAGGTGACGCCGAAGCGGGCGCCGCCCCACAGTCGGATCGTGTAGCGGGCGGTCAGCCGGGCGATCGCAGCGGCATCGGTCACCCGGGGCATCGCCGTGATCAGGAAGGGCAACGACAGCTCGACGCGGGTGCGGTCGAGCATGTGCGGGCGGCCCAGCGCACGGGCGAGGTCGTAACCATGGCCGAGCATGTGTGTCAGCAGGTACGAGCCCAGCACCGCCTTGGCCATCGGGCCCAACGGGGTGACCACGTTCGCGTCCGTGGTGCACCGGTCCACCGCCGTGAGGTATGCGTCCGCGTGCGTCACGATCATCTCGGCCAGCGGATCGGCGTCCCGCTCCCCGAAGCCGGCGAGCGCGCGCTCATTGGCGTCGGCCAGACTCTGCGGCGTTCCGTCGCCGTAGCTGCGTTCCTGCCCGGCCGCGATGTCGGCCATCAGCTCATTGGCCTGCGCCAGATGCGCTGCCGCCTGCCCGAGGGTCCACTCCGAGCCGGGCACCGGAACACCTGTGTCGGCAACCCCGCGCAGCACCGCGGCGATCTCCTCGGCGGTGGCGCGTATCGCCTCGCCGAGCCCTTCGGGCAGCGTGCCTCGTACATCGTGTCCGGTCACTGATTCCACGTTTCTCCCCGCCTCGACCGCGTCTGTGTGCCGGATGCGCGCAGCCCGGCCGCGGACCTCGTCACGGATCACCCACGGGGCCCGCGGCGCTGCTGGAGCCGTTGACGGCGTTCGGCGCAGATGAGGCGCGGGCTCCCGGGGTGACGGTACCCGGAAGGTACGTATGTAGACACCCGTCATCTGCACCTGCCACAGGGCACCTGGCTCCTTTGCGCACCTCCAGCGGTTGCGCCCATATACTCGTTGGCCAGTCGGCCCGTTCGTCGCCGCCCGGTGACTCGTGGCTGGGCCACCGGGGGGAGAACGAAGTGGCGGGGGCGACCGGACCGATCCGGACAGGCGTGGCACTGGCGGGCGGGCGTTACCGCATCGAGGAGCAGGTCGGCCAGGGCGGGATGGCCGCCGTGTACAAGGCGCACGACACAGCGCTGAACCGAACGGTCGCCGTCAAGACCATGCTGGCCACCTTGGCCCACGACGAGCAGTACCGTGCACGGTTCCGGCGTGAGGCCCAGTCGGTGGCCAGGCTCAGTCACCCCTGCGTGGTCGCGGTGCACGACACGGGTGAGGAGCAGTTCGAAGACGGACAGCTGATTCCCTACCTCGTCATGGAGTTCGTGCGAGGCGCCACGCTGAGCGCGTTACTCGCAGAGTCCGCGGGATCCGGTCGTGGCATACCACTCGACACCGCCCTCCATCTGACCACGGAGGTACTCTCCGCATTGGCGGCCAGTCACGCAGCGGGAATTGTGCACCGCGATATCAAGCCCTCCAACGTCGTCGTAGCCGACGACGGAGCGGTCAAGGTGATGGATTTCGGCATCGCTCGCACACTGGACGTGTCGGGATCAGAGGCGGGGAGGACCGTCCTGACCGCCACTGGTAGCGCGATCGGGACTCCCCATTACATGTCCCCCGAGCAGTTCGAAGGCCGCCGGGCGGTCGACGGCCGATCCGATCTGTACGCGGTGGGCGTCATGTTGTTCCAGCTGATCAGCGGGCAGTTGCCCTTCGACGGCGACTCGTACATCTCGATCGGGTACCTGCACGCCACCACGGCGGCGCCAACGCTGGCATCCATGGGTATCCGGGTACCGGAGCCGGTTGAGGCGCTGGTGGCCCGCGCGTTGGAGAAGAGCCCCGAAGACCGGTTCCAGGACGCACACGTGATGCGCGCGCAGACCGAGTACGTTGGCGAGCAGCTCAGCAACGCGGTGACGCAGCCGGGCACCGTCCGATCCGTGCCGGCCCCGGCGCCCACGGCTGTGGTCACGTCGATGGACCCTTTTCCGCAGCCACTGGTCGAGCCGGCCCAGCCTCGGACCGCGGACGCGTATGCGGCCCACGACGGTGACCTCGTATCGGGGCCGACCACGGCGCCCGTTCCGCCAGTCGTGGGGTGGAACCACAGCGTCGGCGTGGCTCCCGACCAGGCGCAGAAGCAGGCGGAGAACAAAAAGTCGGCACAACATCTGCGCTGGGCCTACATCCTGCTTGTCCCGGCCTTTCTGCTCCAGGCCGTCCCGGCCTTCCTCGCGTTCCTTCCGCTGATTTTCGCCGTGTCCGGGATCTGGCTCACGGCCACGGGCGGCTCGTCTCGTCCCGGGCAACAGCGCAGCGTCTCGCTCGCCGTTTTTCAGGCGACGGCGCTCGCGCCTCTTTTGGGACACGTCCTGCTTGCCATAGCGGCCCTCGTCCGTTTGGCCCCGGCGGTATCCGGAGCCGGCTAGCCCGACGGGCCGACCCTGCGCAGAAGTGCGACCACGAAAGGCGCCGTCGTGAAGCCCACCCTGGCCGCCGCGCAGTTGCGCGGCAGTCCGACCCAATACCTCACGACGACGTATGCGTTGGCCGACGAGGACACCAGGCTGGCGCTGGAGCGGTTTCTCGATGACCCGGAGGCGGGGATCTTCCGGGGCCGTTCCTCCGGATCCGTACGACGTTCCATATGGCGGACGACGGATGGCAGTCGGCGCTGGAGTGGGAGCCCGGGTTCCCGCCGTACCGGCATCAGGCGAAGGCGTGGGAGCGGCTGAGCACGCTGCGCGGGGCGGCCGAGCCGACGCTGGTGACGACGGGGACGGGGTCGGGCAAGACCGAGTCGTTCCTGGTGCCCGTACTGGACCACTGCCGTCGGCAGAAGGCGCTGGGGCGCCAGGGCGTGAAGGCCGTGCTGCTGTATCCGATGAATGCGCTGGCGACGGATCAGGCCGGACGTATCGGTGAGTATCTGGCGCAGCCGGAGCTGGCGCAGGTCACGGCGGGGCTCTGTATCGGGGACCGGCCGGACACCGACTTCCGGCGGGTGATGACGCGGCACGAGGAGATGCGCAGGACGCCGCCGGATGTGCTGATCATCAACTACAAGATGCTGGATCTGCTGCTGCAGCGTGCCGAGGACCGGCCGTTGTGGGAGGGCGCCGATCTCACGTATGTGGTGCTCGACGAGTTCCATACGTACGACGGGGCGCAGGGCACGGATGTGGCGATGCTGCTGCGCCGGCTCGTACGCCGCGACCGGCTGCCGCCTCGGACATTCACAGGGGCTGCGGCCCCTGTGGGACAAGGAACGGACGGCGCGGATCTTCCGGCGGTGTACGGCGGGTTGCCAAGGTGTGTTCCGGGAGCGGGAGGTACGGGGACAGGGTGGCGTACACCTCGGCCGCCGAAGCGGGGCGGTCTTCGGACGCTTGGCCAGCAGAGCCGACACCAGGTCCTGGAGCGGCCGGTCCACGTCCACACCGACATCCGCGATCGGCGGCGGCGCCCGATCGCTCCCTTCGTCCGGCCACCGCACGGGCCGTAAGCCTGAATCCACCGCCTTGGATTGAAAAGGATCTTCTAACGGTTTTCTGAGCTGGTGCCGGGTCGGTGCTCGGTTTGGGGCAGGTGGTATCTGCTGGTCTGCCCAGCTTTTCCACGGGTTCGGTTCCGGTCGGGCCTTGAGGGCGGGGTGGACAGGGGTGTCAGATCAGTCCCGGTGGGCCGTGCGTGATGGCGAACATATGCGTCCAGGCTTGCTGCCAGGGCCAGTTGTGGGGCAGGTGCAGGGTGATGCGCCGTGCAGAGCGGGCGATCCGGGCCGGGACGTGGACCAGGTGGGCCCGGAGTGTGGCGGTGGTTGCCTTCGCGTGGAAGGCCGAGGCGTGTGCTCCGACGGCCCGCAGCAGGTTGTAGGCCATCGCCCACAGCGTGAGCCAGGCCGAGTTGGCGTGGAAGTGCCCGGAGGGCAGGTGGACCAGAGCGCCGGCTTTGCTGTCCGCGATGACCTGTTCCACCACCGCGTGGTGGCGGTGTTCCCGTTCGGCCTGGAGTGTCCCGGCGGGGTTGTCGGTGAAGAAGGGGTGGTAGCGCCAGACGGGAAACAGCTCGCCCTGTTCTCCCACGACGGCGGGTTTGGCCAGGTCACGGACCCGGCGCACGATCAGCCGGGCCGTGACGCGCTCACTCTTCTTGCGGCTGGCGAACGCGGTGTATGCGGGGATCTCGGCGACCTCGGCGTCCGAGATGAGATCACCGGTGTCTGGATCTTCCACCGCGTTCGGGTAACTGATCTTCTGCCAGGCATCGTTGGGGATGCTGAGGACGGCCCGTTTGATGGACGGGTTCATGCCAGTGGTGATGGAGAAGCGGGCTCCGGCCCGGCGGCAGGCTGCGATCACACCGGCGTTGTAGAACTGGGAGTCCGCCCGCAGGATCCGCATGCCGGTGCAGCCCGCCTCGACGGCGGTGGCCAGGGCCTCGCTCACGAGTTTCGGGGCGCCGCGGGCGTCTGCTGCCTTGCCGCGGCGCATCCGGACCGCGGCGGTCACCGGCCGGGAGTGCGGGGTGCAGATCGTGGCGAGCAGCGGGTGCAGGGTGCGTATCCCTTTGAACCGGCCGTACTCCGCGCCCTGCTTGGTGCGGCCGTAGACGCGCTTGTGGGTGGAGTCGACATCGATGAACGCCGTCACACCGGCGCCCGGCAGCAGCGGCGTGTGTGCGGCCAGCGCGCCGAGGAACCTGCGGTGCACGGCGTGGAGTTGGAGCGCATGGCCGTGGGTGAACGCGCGCAGGAACGTGCCCAGCGTGGACGGGGCACGGATACCGTCGAACACGGCCGGCATCGCACCGTGCCGCAGCAGGTGAAGGTCGTCGATGCTGTCCGCGCCTGCGGCCATACCGCCCACGATGCTGGTGACCTTGGCGTCCGCCGCCGCACCCGCGCCGTTGCCCGCCCCGGTCAGCTTCACCTTCTGCGCCGTCAGGCGCGAAAGACCGCACCGCTCGGCCAGCCGCATCACCGGGACCAGCCCCGCATACGCGATCAGATTCCGGTCATCGAACGCAGCAGAGACCGCCGCCGGGGTGTGGGAAACTTTCATCTACGAGGTGCCTTGCTGATAGTGCGTGATGGTGGTGTGGTAACTCCCATCTTCGCAGGTCAGCAGGCACCTCTCTTCATTTCTCTATCTACCAGGACCCGGGACAGCCGGTGGATTCAGGGTAAGACATGCCTCCCGCCCTGCTGCGAGTCGCCACCCCACCATCACCCTCCGCTCATACGTGGCCATAGGAGACGGTCCCGTCGGTTCATAGGCCAGAATGAGTGGTAATGACAGCGACACCACCGGCCCCCGATCAGAACGGCACTCCCCCGGGTCCCAGCCGTTACAGCGCCTTCGCTCACCTCACCGCCCCGAACTCGGCTCTCTACCGGCAGGTGATGGCGGCATTCCTCGCCGCGAAGGAGCGGTTTGCGGTGCATCTGCGTCCCGAAGACGTGTACGCCGCTCTGCCGTCCGAGCATCGGCCGCCGGAGACCGAGACCGTGGTGAAGGCCCTGGACAAGCTGGTGGAATGGGAAAATCTGCGGGCCGATCCGGACACCGCGCGGGTGACCGCTGTCGAGGACTTCTACCGCAAGCGGTTCATCTACCAGCTCACCGCGTCCGGCGAGGCGGCCGAGACGGCGCTCGCCGCCTACGACGAATCGCTGGGACGACCTGGGGCTCTGCAGGCGGTCGCCCTGCGTGACATCATCACGCAGCTGCGCGCCCTGCTCGTCCTCGCAGCGGACGACGCGCCGGACCCGGCCAAGACACATCTCGCACTGTTCACGTTGACCAGCCGCTTTGCGGCACTCGCGGACAACGCGCGGGCATTCATGGGCTCCTTGCAGCGCACCATCGACCTGCACGACGTCGAAGTCGAGACGTTCCTCGCGTACAAGGACCAGTTGATCCAGTATCTGGAACGCTTCATCCAGGACCTGATCACGCTCGGCGCGCGCATCGCCCGGCTCGTCCTGGAGTTGGAGCACCGGGTCGAACCGCTGCTGCGGCTGGCCGCCGCCCGAGAGGCCGCCGATGCTTCGCCCGGAGAAACGGAGCAGGCCGAAGCCCGAGCGTTCGGGCAGTGGGAGAGCCGCTGGTCCGGACTCGCCTCCTGGTTCCTGTCCCGGGACGGCCGCGAGTCGCAGGCCCGGCTGCTGCGCGGCCGGGCACTTGGCGCGATTCCGCAACTGCTGGCCGTGGTCCGCTCGCTGACCGAACGCCGGGCCGGGCGCTCGGACCGGTCCGCGGACTTCCGGACTCTGGCCCGCTGGTTCGCCGAAGCGCCCGACGACGAGACACGGCACCGGTTGTGGCGTGTGGCCTTCGGCCTCTATCCCGCCCGTCATCTCAGCATCGACGCGGACTCCCTCGCCTCGCGCCAGGCATCCCCGACTCCGGCCTCGACCCCCTGGGCCGAGGCGGAGCCGCTGCGGATCAGTCCGCAGCTTCGGCGCAGCGGCAGTTACGAGAGGCGTGGAAAGGCACGCAAGGTCGAGGACAGGACCGAGGCCCGGGAGTTGCTCGCCGCGCTGGCGAGGAAACAGACCCAGGAGACCGAAACGGCCCGTGCGCTGCTCGCCACCGGAGGTGAAACCCGTCTGTCACGACTCGGTACGCTGGACCCGCTCTCCTTCCGGTTGTTCCTCCAGCTGCTGGGCGATGCTCTTGCCTCGTGGCGGCCGGGCATGACAACGACTGCGGTGACCAGCAACGACGGCTCCATGGAGATCCGGCTCACCGCCCTGGGTGACGGCCGGACGGCCCGTATCGAGACTCCGGACGGGGTCTTCACCGGGCCCGACCACGGCGTCGAGATCACCGATCTGACCATGCCGGTGTCCCGACGGCCGGCGGCCGGCCCGCCGGTAACGGCGGCGGCCACGACACCCCGGGAGGCAGGATGACCACCCCTCTCGCCGAGGTGCTGGAGGGACAGCGTGCCGCCGAGGTGAGGCGGGCGGCGCGCGCCCTCCTGAAGGAGCCGCTGCTGCGGGCCGCCGGTCCGAGTGCCGATGCGTTCCGGCTCGTCCGACAGCACGCCTCCGAACTGCGGGAATGGTTCGACCGCAACACCGGCTGGCGCCTTCAGGTGGATGCGGAGACCGCCCGGCTGTACCGGACACCGGGCACCCTCGACGACGCCTCTCATCCGGCGCGCGAGGCGAGCCGCGCCGCAGTGCCGTTCACCCGCCGCCGCTATGTGCTTCTGTGCCTGGCGCTTGCCTGTCTGGAACGCGGCGAGAATCAGATCGCGCTGGGCCGTCTCGCCGAGCAGGTGGTCCTGGATGCCGCCGATCCGCAACTCGTCGCGGCCGGTGTCGCCTTCACCCTTGAGCGGCGCGACGAGCGTCTGGACCTTGCGGCAGTGGTACGGCTACTGCTCCGGTACGGCGTGCTGCGCCGGGTGGCCGGTGAGGAGGACGCCTATGTGAGCGGGTCCGGCGATGTTCTCTATGACGTGGAGCGCCGGGTACTGGCCGGAATGCTGGCCACCCGTGTGGGGCCGTCGCTCGTGGCCGCCGAGAGTGCCGACGAGCGGCTGGCCGAGCTCACCGCCGAAACGGCACTGGACAGCGACGACCTGCGTTTCCGCGCTTTGCGGCGCTCGCTGACCCGTCGACTGCTGGACGATCCGGTGCTCTACTACGACGAGCTCACGGACACCGAACTGGCCTATCTCACCCGGCAACGCGGCTTTCTGACGGCCCGTATCACGGAAATCACCGGGCTGGTGGCGGAGGTGCGGGCCGAAGGGATCGCCATGGTCGATCCGTACGACGACCTCGCCGACCTCCGGATGCCCGAGCAGGGCACCCGTGGTCACATCACGCTGCTGCTCACCGAGCGTCTGGCAGCCGTCGCGGGCCCGGTGTCACTCGTCGAGCTCCAGCAGTGGGTACGTGAACTTGCCGCGGTGCATGGCGGGTTCTGGTCCAAGGCGGCCCGGGAACCGGGATCCGAACCGGAGTTGGTGGAACAGGCCGTGGAGCGGCTGACCGCCCTGGGGCTCGTGTCCCGTACGGCCGACGGCGTCGCACCGCGCCCGGCACTCGCCCGCTATGCCGTGGGCGAGGCCGTCGTTCTCGACCCCGGTGTGTCCACGACCCGAAAGGCGCCGAAGCGTTGAGCATCCTCCCGGACGACCCCGCGACCGCCCCTCTCGTTCCCGCCCAGCAGGCGGCGGGAAGAGGCGTCCCGACGACGGCCGGAACCGCCCTTCCCGCTCCTGCGCGCAGCCGGTGGCAGCCGCTGCGGATCGGGCTCGTCGACCTCTTCTACTACGACCGCGAGGAGTTCTGGTTCCGTGACGGCCGGCTGCTGTTGCGGGGCAACAACGGAACCGGCAAGTCCAAGGTGCTCGCCCTCACCCTTCCGTTCCTGCTCGACGGCGACCTGTCGGCACGAAGGGTGGAACCGGATGCCGATCCGAGTAAGCGGATGGAGTGGAATCTGCTGCTGGGCGGGGAACATCCGCACCCGGAACGGCTCGGCTACACCTGGGTGGAGTTCGGCCGGCTGGACGAGCGGGGCCAGGCTCATTTCCGTACGCTCATGTGCGGGCTGAAGGCCGTGTCCGGACGCGGTATCGCCCGTCACTGGTTCGCTGTCACCGACCAGCGGATCGGCCCGGAGCTGAGCCTGCTGGACGCAACGGGAACGGCCCTGTCACGGGACCGGCTGGCCGACGCCGTCGCCGGGCGCGGCACGGTGTACGACCAGGCCGGGACATACCGCAGGGCGGTGGACGAAGCGCTGTTCGGGCTGGGCGAGCAGCGGTACGCGGCATTGGTGGACCTGCTCGTCCAGCTGCGTCAGCCACAGTTGTCGAAGCGTCCCAACGAAGCGGCCCTCTCGCGCGCTCTGACGGAGGCCCTGCCTCCGATGGACCAGGCGGTGATCGCCGATGTGGCCGAGGCTTTCCGTTCGTTGGACGAGGAGAAGGAGGAGCTCCGCGCGGCGAGCGAGGCGGAGCGCGCGGCCGCGGCCTTCCTGGAGCACTACCGGCGGTACGCGCGGATCGCCTCGCGGCGTCGTGCGCGTCTGCCGCGTACCGAGCACGCCCGGTACGAGCGGCTCCAGCGTGACCTTTCGGCGGCACAGGCCGAGCGGGGCAAGGCGCTGGAGGAGCGGGCGTCGGCACAGGAGCGCGGTGCGGCGCTGGAAGAAGCCGAGGCCCGGCTGAAGGCCCAGGACGCCGCACTGCGGGCGGGGCCGGAGATGCGTAGTGCGCGCGAGCTGGAACAGGCCGGGAGGGAGGCCCTGCGGACCGGCGACGACCACGACCGCGCCGCGGCGGACCGCGACCTCGCCGTGGCCGCGCACCGGCGGGCTGTGCTCCGGGTCGGCACGGCGCAGAACCGGTTGAGCGCCGCGGACGGACGGCTCGCGTCGGCGCGGCTGCGGGGCCGCCGGGCGGCGCAGACAGCGCGGATCGATCCGGAGCTGCATACCCGGGACGTTCCGGAGCCCGAGCTGCGGCGCTCGGTCGAGGAGGCGTTGGCGCGCCGGCAGCGCACGGTGGATCTGGTGGCGGGCCTGACCGGCCGGGCCGAGCGGGCAGCCGCCGCCCGGCTGGATGCGGCGCGGCGCCTGGACGATGCGGAGGGCGAGGTGGGGCAGGCCGGGGAACTGGCGGCTCAGACGGCCGAAGCGGTGACCGCCGCCGGCGAGGCTCTGCTGGCCCAGGTGCGTGAACACGTGTGCGAATGCCGTCAGTTGCGGTTTCCCGACCCGGTGGGCCTGCTGGACCGGTTGCAGGACTGGCTGTCGCACCTGAACGGGCCGAGCCCGGCACAGGTGGATGCGGCGGACGCCCATCGTGCCGCGTCGGCCGCTCTCGCGGATCTGTCCGCCCGGCTGGTGCAGCAGCAGTCGGCGCTGGCCGCACGCCGGGACGCGGTACAGCGGGAGTTGGCGGCGCTGGAGGCCGGAGGCGGGCGCGGACCGCAGGTCCCGTACACGAGAACGCCGGGGGTCCGGGAGCGGGCCACCGGTGCACCGCTGTGGCGTCTCGTGGACTTCCACGATCACGTACCGCAGGGGGAACGCGCCTTGCTGGAGGCGGCGTTGGAGGCCTCGGGGCTGCTGGATGCCTGGGTGTGCCCGGACGGAAGTGCCGTGTCGGCACTGACCGGTCCGGCAGCGGGGAACCACGATGTCCTGGTCGCTCCGGGGGCGCCGGTGGCCGGCACATCGCTGGCGCAGGCGCTGCGGCCGGCCGTGGATCACGAGGACGAGCGCGCACGGGCCGTGGGCGAGGAGACGGTGGGCCGGCTGCTGGTCTCCGTCGGACTGGGCGCGGAGCGGCCGCTCGGGTACGACGGCGGTACGTGGGTGGCCGTGGACGGCCGCTTCCGGGTGGGCGCGCTGACCGGCAGCTGGTCGAAGGAGGCCGCTGAGTACGTCGGTGAGGGCGCCCGGGAAGCGGCGAGGCGGGTCAGGCTGTCCGCGCTCAGGGACGAACTGACCTCGATCGAAAGGGAGTCGGAGGCACTCGCCGAGGACCGGTCGACTGTTGCGGCGCAGCGAGGGCTGCTCGACGAGGAGCTCGCCGCGCTCCCCGACGACGGCGGGCTCAGGCAGGCACACGCGCGTGCCTTCGCGGCCCGCGAGACCGCCCGTCGGGCCGTCCTGAGGCGGGACGAACGGTCGGCGGATCTGGCGCATGCGGCAGACAGCGACCGTGCGGCCGTCCGTGAACTTGTGGAGACCGCTGCGGATGTCGGTCTCTCCCCGCAGGCGACCGAGCAGCCGACGCCGGCTACGGCCGGGGCCACGGCGGACGGGCCGCCGATGTCCGTGGATCCCGCGTTCGCTCCGGCGGCGATGCGCCGCACGCTGGCCTCCGTACGGGACGGTCTGGCCGATCACCGGCTGGCCCTCGCCGAGGTCTGGCCGGCGCTCCGCGAACGGACCGAGGCCGGGCAGGCCCTTGCGGAGGAGCAGTCGGATGCCGAGGAGACGCAGGCCCGGGTCGCGGAGCTGACGGAACGTACGGAAGCCGCATCCCACGCGGCAGCCGCGGCCGACGAACATCACCGCACTCTGCGCTCCACCGTGGGAGCGGCGGTGGCCGAGCTGGAACAGCGTCTCGCCGACACCGCCGGGGAGCTCGGCCGCTGTGTCCGGCAGCAGAAGGAGTCGGCCGCGGCCCGCGCCGCGGCGGACCGGCGTGCCAGTCACGCCGAGGGACGCATCGAACAGCTGGAGTCCGATCTCGACACCGCTTCCGCCGCGCGGACGGATGCGGTGGAAGCGCTGCGCCGGTTCGCTTCCACGGGACTGATCGGGGTGGCCGTCCCCGAGCTCGTGCTACCGCCGCTGAACGACGGCGCGTGGGCGGTCACTCCGGCCGTCGCGCTCGCCCGTGGCATCGAGGCGGAGTTGTCGGCGGCGGACGATTCGGACGGATCCTGGGAGCGTGTGCAGCGTCGTCTGAGTGAGGAGCTCAAGTCCCTGCAGGACGCACTGTCCCGGCACGGCCATACCGCGTCGGCCCGGATGGTGGAGGACGGGATGGTCGTCGACATCGTCTACCAGGGGCGCGAGCGGGCCGTACCCGAGCTGGCGGAGGCACTCGCCACCGAGGTCGGCGAGTTGCAGCGCATCCTGTCCGCTCATGAGCGGGAGATCCTGGAGACCCATCTGCTCACGGAGGTCGCGGGCACCCTCCAGGAGCTGATCGGCGCGGCCGAGCGTCAGGTGCGGGCGATGAACGCGGAACTGGAGGAGCGGCCCACCTCCACGGGCATGAAGCTGCGCCTGGTGTGGCGGTCGTCCCGCAAGGCGCCGACGGGACTGGCCCGCGCACGCGAGCAGCTGCGGCAGTCCGCCGACGCCTGGTCACCGGAGGATCGCGCGGCGGTCGGCGAGTTCCTGCAGTCGCAGATCACTCTGCGGCAGTCGGCCGACGTATCGGGCAGCCGACTGGAGCAGCTGACCGCGGCGCTGGACTACCGGGCCTGGCACGAGTTCGGGATCGAACGCCATCAGCACGGCCGCTGGGTGTCGGCCACCGGCCCCGCTTCGGGTGGCGAGCGGGTGCTCGCGGTGTCGGTACCGCTGTTCGCCGCGGCCTCCTCCCACTACGCGACGGCCGCCAGTCCGCACGCACCCCGGCTCGTCACCCTGGATGAGGCGTTCGCGGGCGTCGACGACGACTCGCGCGCCAAGTGCCTCGGGCTGCTGCACGCTTTCGACCTGGACGTCGTCATGACGAGCGAACGGGAGTGGGCGTGCTATCCCCAGGTTCCGGGGGTGGCGATCGCTCAGCTGTCCCGTATCGACGAGGTGGCGGCTGTACTGGTGACCCGCTGGGAATGGGACGGGACGGAGCGCGCCCGGGGGTTCGAGCCGGACCGCGGACCGATCAGTACCCGGGCCGAACCGGACACGGCGGCACCGGGGCCCGCGGGCGCGGAAGGAGTGGGCGTCGGAGCCGACCCGGTGTCGGCGGCTCCGGGTCCGCCGGACTCTCCGGCCCGTACGGCGGTCGCGGGCCCGGCCGTCGACGCCGCCTCCGGTGCGCAGAACGCGACTCTCCAGGATTGCGCGTGGCAGTAACTCCTCCGCCCGGCGAGGCGGCGTCACCGGACCCGGGCTGGGCAACACACGCAGGGGACCGGCCCCGGGACGACGGGCGTACGCATCCCGGTCCGGCGCCGATCGACCTCGTGCGCCTGCGCCGCCTGCTCGGCGCACCGGAGCTGGCGTGGCTCGTCGAGCGGATCCGGCGACGGCTCGAACGCGAGGAACCCCTCACCGGCTCGGTGTCCCTCGCCGATCCCGACGCCGCAGGGCGTGGTGCGGTCGAACGGCTGCTGGGCAGGGCGCCTCGTCGCGGTCGGTCCCTCTCCGTACGGCTGGACGCGGTGGACCACGTCCTGCGCCGTTCCGGCATCAGCCCCGACGGTCTCGCGGCGGCCGTACGCGCGCTGACCGGCCCCGTAGTGCCGGTGCGGGCCGAGCGGGACGAGAAGGCGCGGGCCTGGGCCGAGGCGTATGCCCCGCTCGACGCTCTGGTGACGCGCCGCCCCGAGCTGGCGGAGTGGGCTAACCGGATGCGGGGCGAGGGGCTCGTACGACGCCTGGCTCCTGAGCCACGACTGGCCGCGGCCCTGCTCGCCGACACGGCGTCCGCCCTGGACGGCCTGCCCGTCGAACCGGCCATGTCCCTCCCGGCTTTCGCGGCGCGTGCACTGGGCAACGCGCACGCCCTGGACGACGGCACCGCCCTCGCCACGCTCGTACTGTCCGCCCTGCGACGGCTCAGCGGCCGGCCACCGGGCAGCGGTGCGCAGTGGCGACGGGAGACCTGGGCCTCGGCGGGGCTGGTCAGAGACGAGTTGTCGTCGACGGTCCTCGCCCTGAACGTGCGCGGCACACCGGCTCTCGACCTGCACGCCGACGCGGGTGAACCCGTCGTGCTGACGCTGCGCCAGCTCACTCGTCACCCCTCATCGCCGCGCACGCGGCCGACCACCGTAAGGATCTGCGAAAACCCGGCGGTCGTGGCCGCTGCGGCCGACGCCCACGGCACGGGCTGCGCCCCACTGATCTGTCTGCAGGGCCAGCCGTCAGCCGCCGCGCTCGCCCTGCTGGGCACGCTCCACGCACAGGGCTCGACGCTGCTCTACCACGGCGACTTCGACTGGGGTGGACTGCGGATCGCGTCGACGCTGCTGCGGCATGTGGCCTGGCTGCCATGGCGGTACACGGCCACCGAATACCGTACGGCCGTGGGCCGCACCACGCCGCTCGCCCCGCTCACCGGCCGGCCTGTCGACTCCCCGTGGGACCCCGGACTGCGCCCTGCGCTCGTCGAACTGGGGGTACGTGTCGAGGAGGAGTCCGTCCTCGACGATCTCCTCACCGACCTCCTCGACGATCCGTCCACGAGGAACGGCAGGGCGGGCGCTCAGTAGTTCGCCCCGACGGGAGCCGTCGATGGAGACAGCGGGAACTGTGCGTACGCCTCCACGGTCGTCCTCCGAACACATCGCCGGCCCCCGGTCGTGCCCACGGTTTCGGCCGAGGAACGGGCTCGGCGCGCGTACGACGTCATCCCTCCGGGCCATGCCGGCCCATGGGAGGCACGCATCGCGTCCGGGCCGTACCGAGTCCGGGTGTGATACTGGCGGACTCTCCTATTCAGCTGTCGCCAGTTCTCGTGGAGTACAGCCTGCTGGTGACCGTGTGTGCCGCCACACGGCGTTGTACCACTGTTCCTCGTCGGCCAGTCGCAGCGCATGGAGAAGGTTGGCACGCTCGGCGTCCAGCCGGTCCAGGGCACTGGCGCGGTCGGTGAAGAGTGGTGCGCCGAGGGAAAGTTCGGCCGGCGAGCGGACCGGCGGTTCCTGCAGCCGAAGACGAGCACCGAGAATCAGGGCGTCCGCGTGTGCCGCCGCATCGGCGTAGAAGCCGACGACCGCCGCCGGCCATGAGCAACGGTCCGGCCACCACCGCGTTGCCCGAGAGGGTGTTGTGCACGGCCCCCTCGTCCTCCGAGCCGGAGCTGAGCACCCGTACTCCCTCCCCGACCGACCCGGTGTCTGCCCGTCCAGACCCTGGCCCGGTGATCCGCTCCGTGGCGGAACACGGTGTCCGGCACCGTCCGGTGCCACGAGGGGTCTGCGTCACCTCATCTACGATCAACCACGTGTGCGCAAACGTCATAGTCGCCGAAGACGACGAGAAGCAGGCCGAACTCGTACGCCGCTATCTGGAACACGAGGGCCACGCGGTCACGGTCGTCGGGGACGGCCTGGCGGCCCTCGCCGAGGTCCGGCACCGGGAGCCCGATCTGCTGGTGCTCGATGTGATGATGCCGCGGGCCGACGGTCTGGACGTGGTACGTGTGCTGCGCGCCGAGCACCGGGAGCTGCCGGTGCTGATGCTGACGGCCCGCAGCACAGAGGACGATCTGCTGCTGGGTCTGGATCTCGGTGCGGACGACTATGTGACGAAGCCGTACAGCCCGCGTGAGTTGATGGCGCGCGTACGGACGCTGCTTCGTCGCACCAGCCGCGTTGCGGCAGGTGTCGATCCCGCTGCGGATGAGGTACTGACGGTGGGTGCGCTCGTGGTCGATCCGGTCCGGCACGAGGTGTCGGTCGAGGGCCGGTTCGTGGAGTGCACGCCCGGTGAGTTCCGGATTCTCGCCGCCATGGCGGCCGGGCCCGAGCGGGTCTTCACCCGGCAGCGGCTCCTGGAGGAGTTGCACGGCTTCGACCGGTACATCAGCTTTCGTACCGTCGACGTGCACATCATGAACCTGCGCAAGAAGATCGAGCCCGCACCGCGTCGGCCGGCCCGGCTGCTCACCGTTTTCGGTGTCGGCTACAAGCTGACGGACCCGGCGAGGAGTGCTTCGCGTGCGTCGTCGTAGCCGGGTGCGTGGTGTGCCCCTTCGGCGTGAGCAGCGGGCGCGGCTGCCGCTCCGCAAGAGTCTGTTCGGCCGTCTGCTGGCGGTATCGGCGCTGGTGGCGGCGTGTTCGGTGGCCGCCACGGCCTGGCTTGCCGTACAGACCACCTCCGGTGCCATCAAGCAGGAACAGGGGCAGAACCTCACCGCGGACGCCCGGATCTACAACACCCTGCTCGGATACGCCGCGACCCACCCGACCTGGGACGGCGTCGACAGCACCGTGCGCGACCTGGCGCGGCAGTCCGGTCGGCGGATCGCCCTCACCACCGAGCAGCGCCGGCCACTCGCCGATTCCGCCACACGGCCGTCCCTGCCCGCGCTGCCGCCCGAGGCATCGGCGATCGTGGATCCGCTGTCCGTGGACACGGCGCTGGCCCAGACGGTGGGCCGGGCCGGCGTCACGGCCGACCGTGTCGACCCGCGCGCAGTCGGTCCGTTCCGGCTGCCCGCGTCCGAGCGTACGGAGTTGCAGCGTGTCGCCGACCGGAGTGTGGCGTGCCTGAATCGGTCCGGGGTCGCGGCGGATGTGGTCCGGGGCCCGAGTGGGCGTCCGCGCATCGAGGTCGTGGGCAACGATCCCGACCGGGTGCAGGGCACCAGGTGCGCATCCGACAAATTGGCTGAACCGACAGCGACCGAGCGAAAGGCGCTGGGGGCGCTCAATCAGCTCGCCGATGCCTGCCTGAAACGTCAGGGCCGCACGGGCGTACAGCTCAATCTGGACCTGTCCTGGGGCGGCGGTCCCGAGCCGATGCCCAGCGCCGGTGTCTCCACCCCGTCGCCCGCTCCCGCGCCGAGCGTCCGCACCGGCGACGACGACCGGGCCACCGCATCCTGCGTGGGCACGGCCCGCCGTGAGCAGCTCAGTTCCTATGTCGCCTCGCCCGCACTGCTGTTCATCGGCGACGAGGGCGGCACGACCGTGCCCGGCTTCGACCTCTCCCCGGCGAACACCGCGAAGATCGCGGGTGCCGCGGCGCTCGTCCTGGCGCTCACGGTCGGAGCCACCGTGCTGGCCGGGGCCCGGCTCGTACGGCCGCTGCACGCCCTCACCGGTGCGGCACAACGGATGCGGGACGGTGAGGACTCCGCCCCGGTGCTGGTCACCGACGACAACGAGATCGGGCGGCTCGCCGCGGCCTTCAACGACATGTCGGCCCACCGCGCCCGCCTCGAAGGACAGCGCAAGGACATGGTCAGCGACGTCGCCCACGAACTGCGCACCCCGCTGAGCAATATCCGCGGCTGGCTGGAGGCAGCGCAGGACGGTCTGGCGGAGCCCGACCCGGCGTTCATCTCCTCGCTCCACACGGAGGCCGTTCAGCTGCAGCACATCATCGACGATCTCCAGGATCTGGCCGCGGCCGACGCGGGTGCGCTGCGGTTGCACCCCGAGCCGGTACGCGTCGAGGACGTTCTGAGCCAGGTCGCCGCGGCCCACCAAGCAGGAGCGGAGACGGCTGGAGTCACGTTGGCCGTCCTCACGGCGACGGCCGGCGCTTCCGGTCCCGAGCTGACTGCCGATCCGGTCCGGCTGCGTCAGGCCATCGGCAACCTCGTCTCCAACGCGGTGCGTCACACTCCGGCCGGTGGAAATGTCACATTGCATGCGTACGGCTCCGAGTGCGCAGACCTGGTCGTGGTGGACGTCACGGATACGGGCGGCGGCATCTCGGCCGAGGATCTGCCCCATGTCTTCGACCGCTTCTGGCGCGCGGAGAAGTCCCGCAGCCGCCGCACCGGCGGCAGCGGGCTGGGCCTGGCGATCGTACGGAAACTCGTCGAGGCCCACGGCGGCTCGGTGAGTGCGGTGAGCGTCGAGGGGCAGGGTTCGGTGTTCACGCTCCGGCTGCCGGCAGATCCTGCGCAGACGGGGTCGGATGAATGCGGAGAGGCTGGTGGGTCGGGCGAGTCCCAAGGAGCCTCGACGAGCGTGTCGGGGAGCACGGCAGGCGGCTGCGAGCGCGGCAGCGGCGCGGGCGGACCCGAGCGTGCCGTGGGCGGCCGTGGAAGCGGTGCGGGCCAGGCCTGATGCGATGACTACAGCGATCTGACAGTTTCTTCATAACTTCACGCCAGCCTGTCGGCATGCCTTGTGCCCGGTGCGAACCGGCTTCCGGGCACCACCGAGGCCGACCTGGAATGGAGCCATGCCCATGCCCCACCGTCTGTCCCTGCGTACCGCCGTCCTTGCCGCTGTCGCGGCCGGCGCGGTACTCGTCCCGTCGACCGCGGCCTTCGCCGACAGCACGCCCGCACCGAAGCCGTCCGTCGAGCGGTCCGCCGCAGCCGCCCCGGCCGGTGTCACCGGCGCGCCCGCGCGGGGCTCGGAGCCGTCGGTTGCGCCCCGTGGCGGTGTTGCCGCGGGCGACAGTCCCGCCCCGGCCGTGGTCGAGCCTTCGGCCGCGGGCGAGCGTGCCGCGGCCGCCGCTCCGCGCGGTGGCGTCGCCGCGGGCGAGCGACCGGCCGGTACCTCGGGTGACAGCACCACCGCCCTTGCCGGGTCGGCCGCAGCCGCCGTTCTGGTCGCGGGAGCGGGAACGGTCGTGCTGCGCCGCCGCTCCGCCGCACAGCAGGGCCGCTGAACTGCCGACGCGTCAGTCCCTTCACGGTCACTGACATGCAAGGCAATTGACCGCGCACCACAACTGACCGCGCTCAGCGGTTGACCTTCCCTTGTGGCGCCGCCCCGTCCCGGGCGGCGCCACTGCCCATCTCCGTCCCGTTCTGGAGCCCCCATGTCCCGTACGTCCATGTCGCTTTGGCATGTCACACTTCCGGTGCTCGCTTGTCTCGCCCTCACCGGCTGCTCCTCCGGCGCCGTGGATGGCTCATCCGTCGCATCACGCGCCGGCGGCAGTTCACCCAGCGCCCCGGGCTCTCTCAACTCTCCGAAGGAGACGGAGCCCGAGGGGACGCAGAGGCCCGAGAAGTCCGGGAAGCCGAGGTCCGCGGCGAGCCCCACCCATGTCAGCATCCCTTCGATCGGGGTGAACAGCTCGCTGATGCGGCTCGGTCTGAACGAGGACGGCACCGTCCAGGTCCCGCCCGCCGAGAAGGGCATGACGGCCGGCTGGTACACCGGTGGCGCCGTCCCCGGCGAGCGTGGCGCCGCGGTCCTCATCGGGCACAACAACACGCGCTTCGGGAAGGCCGTCTTCCACGATCTGAAGAAGATCGGCAAGGGTGCGGACATCGCGATCCGCAACGACCGGGGAGCGGAGCTCCACTTCAGGGTCACCGGCACGGAGACCGTCAGCAAGAATGCCTTCCCGACCAAGAGGGTCTACGGCGCCACCGACAAGCGCGTCCTGCGTCTCATCACCTGCGACGGCGCCTTCGACGCCCAGGGCCATCCCGTGGACAACCTCATCGTGTACGCCGCCCGGAGCTGACGGCGACCGCGACCGCCTCCCTGGGCGCGTCGTCGACGGTCTGCGCTGCCGTGTCCCGGCCCACCGGGCGGCCCGGCCACCAGAAGGCGGGGCCGACGTCGAGGGCGAGCGCCGGAACGAGGACGGAGCGGACCAGGAAGGTGTCGATCAGTACGCCGATCGCCACCACGATGCCGATCTCGATGAACGCCACCTGTGGAGCGCTGGTGAGGGCGGCGAACGTCGCCGCGAGGACCGCGCCCGCGCCGGTGATGACCCCGCCGGTGGAGGTGAGGCCGGTCAGGACCCCGCTCCGGTGGCCGTGATGCCCGACGTCCTCACGGATGCGGTGGATGAGGAAGATGTTGTAGTCGACGCCGAGGGCGACCAGGAACAGGAAGCCGATCAGCATGACCTGGGTATCGACGGCGGGGAAGCCCAGGACGTGCTGGAACAGCTGCCAACTGATGCCGAGTGCGGCGAAGTAGGAGAGCACCACGGTCACCATCAGCAATACCGGCGCGACCACGGCCCTGAGCAGTGCGATCAGGATGACGAAGACCACGACGAGCACCAGTGGGATGACCACCCTGCGGTCGTGTGCCTGCGCCTCGGCCTTCTCCTGGGCCATGGCGGTGGGACCGCCGACCCGTGTGTCGGCTTCGGGGATGTCGTGGACGGCGGCGCGGATCCGGTCCACGGTGCGAGCTGCGGCCGAACTGTCCGCGTCCGCCTCCAACACGGCCTTGGTGCAGGCGAGTTCACCGTCGGTGGAGATGGTGGCGGGCACGACCTCGGCGACCCCGTCGATGTGCTTCAGTGCCTCGGCGACCTCAGGTGCGGCCTCGGCCCTGCTGATCACCTCGGCGGGCCGGCTCTGCCCGGCCGGGTAGTGGGCGGCGAGGAGTTCCTGGCCGGCGATCGAGCCGGGTCTGCCGATGACGAGGTGCTCGTCGTCCAGCCCGGTCCTCAGACCCAGGGAGCCGAGTGCCAGCACGGTGAGGACGAGGGCGGAGCCCGTCCACACCAGACGCGGGCGCCGGGCTATCCGGCCGCCGATCCGGTCCCACAGCAGGCGGTCGGCGTTCTTCGCAGCGGCCCCGGCGCGCGGCACACGGGGCCAGAACACCCATCGGCCGAGCAGGACGAGCACGGCAGGGAACAGCGTGGTCATCGCGGCAAGTCCGCAGACGATCGCAACGGCACCGCCCGGGCCGAGCGTGTGGTTGAACCCGACGTCGGCCCGGGTGAGGCAGAGCAGCCCAATGCATACGGTCGCGGCCGAGGCGGCGATGGCCGGTACGGCCCTGCGCAGGGCGGTCCGCATGGCGTGGTGCCGGTCCTCGTGGATGCACAGCTCCTCGCGGTAGCGGGCGAGCAGCAGCATCGCGTAGTCAGTGCCCACGCCGAAGAGCAGTGCGGTGACGACGATCTCGTTCCCGCCGCCGACGGTCAGACCGAACCCCTTGGCGAGCAGGGCGGAGACCGCCTGGGTGGTGAGGAAGGAGACACCCACGACGAGCAGGGGCAGCAGCCACAGGATCGCACTGCGGTAGGTGATGAGCAGCAGCGCGGCGACCACCACGACAGTGATGAGGGTGAGCGCACGACCGGTGGACTCCCGGGCGTCCGCAGCGTCCAGGGAGTTACCGGCGGGCCCGGTCAGCTCGGCCTTCAGACCGTCGGGCCGGTCGCTGGTGGCGCGGTCGCGCACCTTCTCGGCGTTGTCGGCGAGTGCGGTGCTGTCCTGCTTGTCGAGGGGGACCAACACGGTCAGGGCCTTGCCGTCCTCGGAAGGCCGGGCCGGTTCGACCGCTCCTGCCGCCAGGGTGGCGAACTCCTCGATGTCGGATGCGACTTTGGCCCGGTCCTGCGCGGTGAGTCCGCTGTCGCGGACGTAGACGACGATGCCGAGCGAGATCCTGCCCTCGGCGAAGCGGTCGGCGAGCCCGGCCACCTCGGTGGACTCTGCTCCACGGGGCAGTTCGACGGTGAGACCGTCCTTCTCGAGCTCCGAAAGCTGTCCGGCGAGCGGCACCGCGGCCACCACGACGATCAGCCAGACAATCAGCGTCAGCCACTTGCCTTTTCGTCCGCCCGGCAGTCTCAGAAGCCGGTCGGCCCAATTGCGCGGTCCTGTCATGGGGGACTCCTCGTGCATGAGTGGGAAATGTGCCGTGTGTTCCGGCCAGGTGCGGGCATGACTCATCGGGCGCAGCGAGCCGTTACGGCTGCGCGGCGCCTGTTCGGCGAATGGCATGGCCGCAGCATCGTGACGCCGCGACTACGCGTTTGTTTCGCTTTCGACCCGGCAGGGTGTCAGGAGTTCAGATAGGCGAGTACGGCAAGGACCCGGCGGTTGTCGTCGTCCGACGGCGCCAGATCGAGTTTGGTGAAAACACTCGATGTGTGTTTGGTGACGACTTTCTCGCTGACCCCGAGCCGGCCGGCGATGGCGGCGTTGGAACGTCCTTCCGCCACGAGTCCCAGCACCTCGTACTCCCGTGGGGTGAGCCGGGTGAGCGGTTTGTCCCGGGCGTTGCCCCTGAGCAGTTTTGCCACCACTTCCGGGTCCATCGCACTGCCACCTGCCGCGACCCGGCGCACGGCGTCGACGAAGCGGCCGCTGTCGAAGACCCGGTCCTTGAGCAGATAGCCGACCCCGCCCGTGCCGTCCGCCAGCAGCTCGCGGGCGTACAGCTGCTCGACGTACTGCGAGAGAACCAGCACCGGCAGTCCGGGGACCCTGCGCCGGGCCTCGATGGCGGCGCGCAGTCCCTCGTCGGTGAAGGTGGGCGGGAGCCGCACATCCACCAGTGCGACATCCGGCCGGTGCTCGACCAGTGCGTCCAGGAGTTCCGGACCGTTGTCCACTGCGGCGGCGATTTCGAAACCGTGGGCCGTCAGAAGCCGGACGAGCCCCTCTCTCAGAAGGAAGAGGTCTTCGGCGAGAACAATGCGCACGGAATCTCCATCGTGGTCATGGTCGGTCCGCCCTGAGGGCTGTTGACGGAAAGCACTCCGTCGAATGCGGCAATGCGGCTCTCGATTCCCCCCAGCCCTGTTCCCGCCGATACCGTCGCCCCACCACATCCGTCATCGCCCACACTGATGCGCAGGGCCTCGCGTTCGTGGCGGATATCGATCCAGACGCGATCGGCCCGGGCGTGCTTCGCCGCGTTGGTGAGCAGTTCACTGACGGCGAAGTAGGCGGCCGACTCCACCGGGGCGTCGGGCCGGCCCGGCAGATCGACGGCGACATCGACCGGCAACGGGCTGTCCAGCGCCAGGGCGCGTACGGCGTCGCCGAGTCCCCGGTCGGAGAGGACCGGCGGATGAATTCCCCTTACCAGATCGCGGAGTTCACCAAGTGCCTTGGAGGATGATTCCCTGGTTTCCAGGAGCAGTGCGCGGGCGGCTTCGGGGTTGGTGTCCAGCAGTTGACCGACGGCGTCCAGGTTCATTCCCATCGCGACCAGCCTGGCCTGTGCGCCGTCATGCAGATCGCGTTCGATCCTGCGGAGTTCGGCGGCCTGACTGTCCACCACTGCCCCTCGGGTACGCGTCAAGTGACCTACGCGTGCCGTGAGTTCGTCACCGATCCGCGGACCGAGCAGCTTGCGGGTGAAGCGGGCGTGGGCGGTGAGCAGCAGGGGTCCCGTCCGGAGTCCGAGCCAGATGAAACCGAGACCGAACAGGGGCATCAGCCAGGTGCGTACACCCCGTTCGCCGCTCACGTCGATCAGTCCGGCGTAGTGGTCGTGATAGCCGGCCAAGACGAGGGCGTCCCAGAAGAACGGGAGAACCAGCCCCTCGAGTCCGTACACCAGCAGCGCGGCGGGCAGCAGCGCGAGCACGGTGCCGATCACGGGGTCGACGATTGTCCAGAGCGTGTCCCGCAAGGTGGCCGGGTCCTGGAGCAGCCGCAGGCAGTGCCCCCAGCGTCCCGCGAGGCCGGGCCCCGGCTCGGGCAGTTCACGGTACGGCTGCGCGATCGTCACCCCGGACCAGTCGTGGGCCAGCCTGCGGGAACGGTTGGCCAGCCTGCGCACGGCCGCCACGACGACGGGGAGAAGCAGGACGCCCGCGCCGAGGCCGAGAGAGGCCGACGAGAACACCATGAGTGCGAAGAGGGCCGCCTGCGGCACTTTCTGCGCGGCCAGCGCGAGCCCGCGCAACGGCGGCTGCCAAAGTGCGGGTGATGCGACCCTCTTCATTCCGGCCTCCTCCTGCGGGCTCCCTCGATCCCGTCGGAGACGAGTCTGCTGTGAGGAGGCTTCGGAATCATTGGGCCTGCCACCCCGGTTCGAGGGGGGACCTAGGCCCCCTGTCTTCATCCGGGGAAGCACGCACCGGGCGCGGGACGGGCTGCATGTGTCGTGGTCGGGCACCCCGAGCGAGTTCCTGGTGGAGGCCGGGGTGTGTCAGGCCCCGTAAGCGGGAGGGCCGGGCCGGGGGCGTCGCAGTGCCAGGGCTGCCAGCGCCGCGGGGGCGCCCTTCGGTCCGCGGATGCCCGGGAAGGCGTTGATGTCGACGACGACGGGCGCCCCCTCGCGGTCCAGCAGGTCGACACCGTAGACATCCAGGCCGAAGACCTCTCCCGCGTGGAGGGCGAGTCCGGTCCAGGCCGGCGGCAGGTCACGGACCAGTGGCACGGGCTGCGCACCGTCCGGCGGGGCGCCCACCGGTGCGGGGCGCACTCCCGCGAACACCTCCCCCGCGATCACCCACAGCTTGTGGTCCCAGCCGCTGTTCGCGACGAACTCCTGCAGGACGACAGGCTCGTTGGACCACTCGGCGGCGAGGTCCTGGAGCTCAGCAGGACCGTCCACGCGGGCGACCAGGTCCGCGCGCCGACTGTGGCGGCTCTTGACCATGAGCGGATAGCCGCTCTCCGGCCGCTCCGCTCCGTGGAGGGCCTCGGACAGCGAGTCCAGGGTTCTGGTCCGGGGCATCGGCAGGCCGGCGCCTTCCGCCACGGCGGCGATCCAGCTCCTGTCCTGGCACAGCTCCGTCGCGGCGGCGGAGTTCACCACCCGGGCGCCGTGTGCTTCGAGGAAACGGGCCAGCACCAGTGCGCGGGAGGTATGAGCCTTGAGGAGGTAGACGTCGGCGAGATCATCCGGGATCACCAGTTCCGACGGGGATCCCGTTCCGGTGTCCGGGTTCAGGATCGTCACCTGGTGCTCCGCCTCGATCAGTGCGGAAGAGGCTGCGGCGAGCAGCGGATGATCCGGCTTGTCGGTCAGTAGACACACCCTCATATCTGGGCGGCTCCCGGTGCGGCCGCCAGCATGTCCGCTTCGGGGTGCGGGTGGGGCTGTCCGTGGGGGGTCTGCGGCTGCGCGGGAATGCGCGGAGCAGGGGCGAACACGCCCGCCCTGGCAGCGCCGCCCGTCCTGGCCAGGTCGAGGACGGCCCCGGCCAACCGGGATACGGCGTCGGGGACCTGACGGAAGCTCGGGAAGTCGTTGATGTCGACGATCACGGGACCGTCGGGGCCGAGCACCACGTCGATGCCGTACAGATCGAGGCCGAAGACCGCTCCCACCTTCGCCGCCGCTGCGGCCACCTCGGCGGGCAGGGGGACGGCTCCCTCGTCGACCGGCCCGTCCGGGTGGAGCGGGGAGCGGCGCAAGGTCGCGTGGAACTCGCCCGCGAGACAGTAGACCTTCAGGTCGGAGCCCGGGTTGGACACGTAGGGCTGTGCGATGAGTTGACCCTCCCCCGCCTGCTCCGCCTCCGCCAGGCGCCCGGGGTCCGGCACGAGCCGCACCCCGCGCCCCGAGCTGCCGTCGGCTGGCTTGACCACCAGGGGGAAGAGCTCCTCGGGGACATCCGCGAACAGCGTGGCCCTCGGTGCCGAATAGGTCACCGGAACCGGTAGCCCGTGCTGTCGCGCGATGACCGATGTGAGGACCTTGTCGCGCACCGCGCGGATCGCCCGCGCATCGTTCACCGTGGTCAGGCCCACAGCCGCTGCGGCCTCCAGCAGGGTGAGCCCGGGGCCGCCGGACACGGTCTTGAGTACCCAGGCGTCATGGGTCCCCGCCCGCACCTCTTCCGAGATCCGCAGTAGCGAGCCGCCGGGGCGCACCACGTCCACCTGGTGTCCCCACGACGACAGTCGTCGGACCACATCAAGCGGCATGCCGTCATGCCGGTACAGCTCTTCGACGAGGAAGCAGAGCTTCATCCCAATACCCCTCGGTGCCCCCATGACTGATGAGGGCACAACGGTGCCTCGCGATGCTCTTCCGAACACCACCAAAAGGGCAACGCTACGTCACGCTCGCCCCAAAGCAACCGCCACCGGGTGTTACTGATGGTGCGTTCCTCATCCGAACAGATCTCCGTCGGGCGGGTCACGGAGTGGATGGCCCCGCACCGGCCGAGTCCACCACCGGGTCGCGGAATACGGATCTGTCTTGAGGAGCCGGCATCGTGGGACGCACGGGCCGACCCGCGGGTGCACCCTGAGTCACGAGAGGGATGGGTCGGGCAAGTGGACCATCAGTACTGTCGACGGTTCACTGGGATCCTCACCATCCGCGTCAGCGCATACACGTGATGGGCCGCTCCCGAAGAGGGATGCGGCCCATCAGCTGCGCGGACCGCGCGGTGATCGCGCCAGAGACCGCGGTGACCACCGCGCAGACCCGTCGTCCGTGATCCGCACGCCCGGTGTCTGCCGGCCTCTGTCAGAAGAAGACCCCGCACCGCAGCAGCACGTTCGCGTACGGCCGCGCCTCCCCCGTCCGCACCACCAGCCGGGCACCCGCCGAAAGCGCCTTGAGCTCCTCGTGCGGTACGTGGGCGAGTTCCGGGAGGCGTTCGTCCAGGAGGCGTGCGGCCTCCGGGTTGGCCTCCCGCACCTCGTGCGCCGCTGTCGCGCCCTCCACCACCAGTTCGTCCAGCAGCCCGTCGAGCACGTCGGCGAACGACGGGACACCGGCCCGGAAGGCCAGGTCGACGACCCGGGGGCCGGCCGGGATGGGCATGCCCACATCGCAGATCAGTACCCCGTCGCCGTGGCCCAGCTCGGCCAGTGCTCCGGCGAGATGGCGGTTGAGGATTCCTGCCTTCTTCACAGCGCGGAGGCTTCCTCTGCGGTCGGGAAGGACGCCTGTGCGCCCTGCCTGGTGACGGCCGCCGCGCCCACCCTGACGGCGAACGCGGCAGCATCGGTGAGCTCCTCGCCCAGGCCGAGCCGCCAGGCCAGGGCGGCGGTGAACGCGTCACCCGCCCCGGTCGTGTCCACGGCCTCGACCTCGGGGCTCGGTACGCGTACGACGTCGGCCCTGCGGCTGTCGGCGACGAGTGCGCCCGCCGCCCCCAGCGTGACCACTACCGACTGCGGGCCGAGCTCGAGGAGTGCTCGCGCCCACTCCTCGGGCGTGGTGCCTGCGGCTTCGCCCAGGATGTAGCGCGCCTCGTGCTCGTTGACCACCAAGGGGTCGCAGGCGGCCAGCACATGGTCGGGCAGGGGTGCGGGCGGGGACGGGTTCAGGACCAGCCGGGTGCCGGGTGACATTGCACCGGCCACCTCGGCAACCGTCTCCAGCGGAATCTCCAGCTGTACGGAGACGACCCGCGCCGCCCCGAACAGATCTCCGGCCCCCCGGATGTCCTCCGGGGTCAGCCGGGCATTGGCCCCCGGCGACACCACGATGCTGTTGTCACCCGAGGGGTCCACGGTGATCAGCGCGACTCCGGTCGGTGCCCCGCCCACGAGAACGCCGCTGGTGTCCACACCCGCCGCCCGCTGCGATTCCAGCAGCAGGCGGCCGTGGGCGTCGTCGCCGACCCGGGCCAGCAGGGCAGTGACGGCCCCGAGGCGGGCGGCGGCCACCGCCTGGTTTCCGCCCTTGCCGCCCGGATGGACGACAAGATCGGAACCGAGCACGGTCTCACCGGGTGCGGGGCGGCGTTCCACGCCGATGACCAGGTCGGCGTTGGCGGACCCTACGACCAGCAGGTCGTACCGGTCGTGGTCGTTCTCGTGCATTGTTCCTGCTTTCCGTGGTCGGGCAGTGTTCGGGCGCCACTCAGGAGAAGTCTGCGACGTTCTTCTCGGTGACTACCTTGACCGGCACCTTCACCGTGCTGTCGACCTTCTTGCCCTCTGCGGCCTTCACCGCGTTCTGCACCGCGATCTTGCCCAGTTCCTTCGGCTGCTGGGCCACGGACGCGTACAGCGTGCCTGCCCCGACCGCCTTCAGGCCGTCCGGAGTTCCGTCGAATCCAACGACGGACACCGACTTTCCTGCCTTGCTGCCGAGTGCCTTGACCGCGCCGAGCGCCATCTCGTCGTTCTCGGCGAAGACGCCGGTGACACCGGGGTGGGACTGGAGCAGATTGGTCATGACGTCCAGGCCCTTGGTGCGGTCGAAGTCCGCGGGCTGCTTGGCCACGACCTTGATGCCGGGGTACGCCTTGAGCCCTTCGGCGAAGCCCGCGCCGCGCTCGCGGCTGGCGGAGGTACCCGCGGTGCCCTGCAGGATGACGATGCTGCCCTTGCCACCGATCTTGTCGGCCAGCGCCGCGGCGGCGAGCTTGCCTCCCGCGACGTTGTCGGAGGCAACGAGCGTCGCGGTCTTCGCCTTGTTGACGCCCCGGTCCGCGGCGACCACCGGAATGTCCGCCTTGTTGGCGCTCCGTACGGCAGGGCCGGCCGCGTCCGAGTCCACCGGGTTGACGATGATGGACTTCACCCCGGAGCTCGTGAAGTTCTGGAGCTGGTTGGCCTGTTGTGAAGCGTCGTTCTGCGCGTCGGTGACGGTGAGGTCGACCCCGGCCGCCTTCGCCTCCGCCTGTGCGCCTGCCTTCATCTGCACGAAGAAGGGGTTGTTGAGCGTGGAGAGCGACATGCCCACCTTGGTGTTGCCGCCGGAGGAGCCGGAGTTGAAGTAGGACACCGCGCCCACGACAACGGCCACGCAGAGTGCGGCGATCCCGAACTTGGCCGCTCCCGCTCGCTTCCCGCCGGATCCCGGTGCGCCGGAGGAACCGGTCGAGGAGGCGGCTTTGGCCCCGGCCCTGCGGCGCAGCGTGTCCAGCAGCACCGCGAGGGCGATGACGACACCGATGACGACCTGCTGCCAGAAGGCGGACACGGACAGGAGGTTGAGTCCGTTGCGCAGCACGGCGAGGATGAGCGCGCCGATCAGGGTGCCGGACGCCTTGCCGACGCCGCCGGCGAGGCTGGCGCCGCCGATGACGACTGCGGCGATCGCGTCGAGTTCGTAACCCTGCGCGGCCTGCGGCTGCGCGGAGGTCAGACGGGAGGCGAGAACGATGCCCGCGACCGCGGCGAAGAGGCCGGACAGGGCGTAGATGGCCAGCTTCTGTCGCTTGACGCGCAGTCCGGAGAGCCGGGCCGCTTCCTCGTTGCCGCCGATCGCGTACATGGAACGGCCGATGTAGGTACGGGTCAGGATCAGTGCCGTGATCAGGCCCATCGCGATCATCACGAGGACCGGGACGGGCAGCCAGCCGCCGAGCGTGTCGCCGAGCACGGAGACCGAGTCGGGGAAGGCGATCGGGCTGCCCTGGGAGATGACCAGGGACAGACCGCGCGCGATGGAGAGCATGGCCAGTGTCGCGATGAACGGCGGCAGTTTGCCGTACGAGACGAGGGCGCCGTTGACGAATCCGCAGGCGATGCCCGTGGCGACGGCAAGGATCACCGCCAGCCAGACCGGCACACCCTCCGACGTCGCCGACCAGGCGAGGACGGTCGCGGAGAGCGCGGCCACCGAGCCGACGGACAGGTCGATGCCGGCCGAGACGATGACGAAGGTGACGCCGAACGCGAGGATCGCGGTGACGGCGGCCTGCACGCCGACGTTCAGGAGGTTCTGGGTGGTCAGGAAGTCACCGGAGAGCAGCGACATCGCCACCAGCAGGACGACCAGGGCGCTCAGGGCGCCGTTGTCGAGCAGGAGGCGGCGGACGGTACGTCCTGCGGCGCCACTCGCGCCCGTATTGCTCTTGAGCGTGTCAGTGGCCACGGGGGCTCTCCTCTTCGTTCACAGCCGGCGTCGTTGCCGGAGTCGTTACGGGAGTTGCTGTGGGGGCGGTACTGACGGCGAGCGCCATCACCGCGTCCTGGGTCGCTTCGTGCGCGGGGAGCTCTCCGGCGATCCGGCCCTGGGCCATGACCAGCACCCGGTCGCTCATGCCGAGGACTTCGGGCAGGTCGCTGGAGATCATCAGCACGGCGTGGCCGGAGGCCGTCAGCTCGTTGATGAGCTGGTAGATCTCGACCTTGGCGCCGACGTCGATGCCGCGCGTCGGTTCGTCGAGGATCAGCACTCTGGTGTCGGCGAGCAGCCACTTGCCGATGACGACCTTCTGCTGGTTGCCACCGGAGAGGGTGCGGACATGCTGACCGAGGCCCGCCATCCGTACCCCGAGCTGTTCGGCGATCCGGGCGGCGGCCGTGCGCTGTCCCTTGAGGTCCACGAGCCCGGACCGGCTCGCCGAGCGCAGGGTGACCAGGCCGAGGTTCTCCTGCACGGAGGCATCGAGGACCAGGCCCTGGGCCTTGCGGTCCTCGGGCACGAGGCCGATCCCGGCGCCCATGGCCGCGGTCACGTCGTACTTGGCCAGCCGCTCGCCGCGTACGTCGACGGTGCCCGCGTCGTAGGGGTCCGCGCCGAAGACGGCACGGGCGACCTCTGTGCGTCCGGCGCCGACGAGGCCGGCGAGGCCGACGACCTCACCCGCCCGGACGTCGAAGCTGACGTCATGGAAGATGCCGTTCCGGGTCAGCCCGCGGACGGCGAGCAGGGGCTCTCCGGCCTTCGGGCGCTCCCGCGGGTACTGCTGCTCGATGCTGCGTCCCACCATCAGCCGTACGAGCTCCGCCTCGGGGGTCGAGGCGGGCACCTGGTCGATGCTGCGACCGTCGCGCAGCACCGTGACCCGGTCGCCGAGCGCGGCGATCTCTTCGAGGTGATGGGTGATGAAGATGATCCCCACACCCTCCGTGCGCAGCTGCCGCACGATCCGGAAGAGCTTCTCGACCTCCTCGGACGTGAGGACCGCCGTGGGCTCGTCCATGATGAGGACGCGTGCGTCGAGACTGAGCGCCTTGGCGATCTCCACCATCTGCAGCCGGGCGATGCCCAGTTCACGCACCTTGGCCTTCGGTGAGACGTGCAGGCCGACCCGGCGCAGGAGCACCTCGGCGTCCGCCTCCATGCGGCGCCGGTCGATCATCCCGAAGCGGCGCGGCTGCCGGCCGAGGAAGATGTTCTCGGCGACGGTGAGATCGGGTACCAGGTTGAACTCCTGGTAGATCGTTGCGATCTTGAGCCGTTCGGCGTCCTGTGCGCTGTGGATGCGGACCTCACGCCCCTGGGCGAAGATCCGGCCGCTGTCCGGGCGGTAGGCGCCGGAGAGCATTTTGATGAGGGTGCTCTTGCCCGCTCCGTTCTCACCGAGCAGGACATGCACTTCGCCGCCGCGCAGGTCGAAGTCGACGCTGTCGAGCGCGACCACGCCGGGGAAGGCCTTGCGTATGCCTTCGATGCGCAGCAACTCGTCCTGAGTGCTCACAGGTTGCTCCTCGGGTTCGAAGCGTGCTCGCCGCAGGAACTGCGTACGACAAGGCGGGCGGGAAGGGTGACGGACTGCGGGGACCGTCCCTCGATGAGGTCGACCAGCGCCCGCACGGCGGCTCGGCCGAGTTCGCCGGTCGGCTGGGCGATGGCCGTGATCGGCGGGTCGGTGTGCAGGAACCACGGGATGTCGTCGAAGGCCGCGAGCCCGATGTCCTGCGGGACGCGCAGCCCGCGGGCGCGGATCGCGTCCAATGCGCCGAGTGCCATCAGATTGTCGGCGGCGAATACGACCTCGGGCGGTTCGGGAAGGGCCAGAAAGCGCTCGGTGGCGCGGCGCCCGCTGTCCGCCTGGAAGTCGCCCTGCCCGATGTAGGTTTCGGGCAGCGCGAGTCCGTGCTCACGCAGCGCCTCGCGGAAGGCCTCGACTCGCTCGTTGCCCGTGGTGGTGGCCGCCGGGCCCGCAATGATCGCGAGCCTGCGGTGGCCGAGGCGGTGCAGGTGGGCGACCAGGTCCCGGATGGCGTCGCGGCCGTCGGCACGTACCACGGGGACATCCACACCCTGGATCCAACGGTCCACGAAGACCATCGGTGTGCCGCTGCCCGCAGCGCCTGGCGTGAGCGGGGAGCTCCCGTCGGCGGGAGAGACGAGGAGTCCGTCGATCCGGCGGTCGAGGAGCGTGCGGACGTGATGTTCCTGCAGGTCGGGCTGCTCGTCAGCGTTCCCGATGATGACGCTGTAGCCGAGTGCGCGGGCCTCCTCCTCGACGAAGCGGGCCAGTTCGGTGAAGTACGGGTTGAGTACGTCACTGATGACCAGGCCGAGGGTGCGCGTCTGATCGGTGCGCAGCGAACGGGCGACGGCGTTGGGCCGGTAGCCGAGGACGTCGACAGCGGCGAGGACGCGTCTGCGCGCGTCGGGGCTGACGGAGGGATGGCTGTTGAGAACGCGGGAGACCGTGGCGACGGACACTCCCGCCTCGGCCGCGACATCCTTGATGCTCGCCATTTCCGGACCACCTCCTTGTGGTTTCCGTGAGCCTCGAAACCAGCGGTCCAGAGCCGTGGAATCGATTACAGCGATGATTGGAATCGATTACATGGCCGAAAACAAGACCTCCCCTGGCCTCCGAGACCGGATTGTGACTAAAAGGGGAGGCGGAGTGAAGGCCGGGCGGCGGCAGCCAGGATCGCGTGAGGCAACGCAATCACGAACGTCGACTCCCGCTCCCCCGAGTACGCGTCGATGCTCGCCGACGCCGGACTGACCGGAGCCGACGCCCGCACCGGGCACGCATACTCCTTCGACACCCAGGACAACTCGATCGCCGCCGACCGCTACCCCGACGACCCCCGCGAGGACCTCGACCACGTCCTGCACCGCGCCGGGCACGCGAAACCGGCCGGCTGGACGAACGAGGTGATCAAGGAGCAGAGCGCGCCCTGGACCGTCTCCAGCCGGGGCACGGACTACACGCACACGAACCTCTCCGACCACTACCCGCTGATCGCTTCCGCGGCGCGGTAGCGGGACGCCTTCGGCGGACGATCGGACAAGGGCGAGGCGGAGTGTCCCGCCCCCGGCACTCCGCCTCACCCTTGTCCCGGGAACCGACCCGCCGCAGGGACCCCTCGTGGGCCACACCCCGCCCGGACTCCTCGCACAGGCCGAGAAGGCGTTCGCCAGGTTCGGGGCACGGGCACGTGGGTCGACCTGTCCCTCGTGAGGGCACCCTTGCTTACCTGCCCGTAACCTCTGAAGTGCCTCAGATTTGTTCCTGAGTGATGTGGGGCACTGCCAGAATCACAGGATTCCCGGATGATGTGTCGTTGAGCCGTGCCACGGTGACGACTCCCTGGCCGGCCATGGCCGGGACCGCCCACCTTCCCCTCACAAAGGCGAATCTCCTCCATGAGTGACCGCACCACTGCGGCCGATACGCTCGCCGCCGCCCCACCGGCGACGAGCTCCCCCCACCGGGACGCCGGCGACGCCGGTTACAGCAAGGACCTCAAGTCCCGTCACATCAACATGATCGCCATCGGCGGCGCGATCGGCACCGGCCTGTTCCTGGGCGCGGGCGGTCGACTGGCCGGCGCGGGTCCCTCGCTCGCCGTCGCCTATGCGGTCTGCGGTGTCTTCGCCTTCTTCGTCGTCCGCGCGCTCGGCGAGCTGGTGCTCTACCGGCCCTCCTCCGGTGCCTTCGTCTCGTACGCCCGGGAGTTCATGGGCGAGAAGGGCGCCTTCGCGGCCGGGTGGCTGTACTTCCTGAACTGGTCGACCACCGCCGTCGCCGACATCACCGCGGCCGCCACCTACGCCCACTTCTGGGCGATGTTCAGCGACATCCCGCAGTGGATCCTCGCGCTGATCGCCCTTGCCGTCGTCCTCACCGCCAACCTCATCTCGGTGAAGTACTTCGGTGAGATGGAGTTCTGGTTCGCGATCATCAAGGTCTCCGCCCTGGTGGCCTTCATGCTCATCGGCATCTTCCTGGTGGTCACCCAGCACCCGGTGGACGGTCACACGCCGGGCATCTCCACCATCTCCGACAACGGCGGCATCTTCCCCACCGGCATGCTCCCGCTGCTGATGGTGATCCAGGGCGTCGTGTTCGCGTACGCCTCCGTCGAACTGTGCGGCGTCGCCGCGGGTGAGACGCAGAACCCCGAGAAGATCATGCCCAAGGCGATCAACTCGATCATGTGGCGCGTCGGACTCTTCTACGTCGGTTCGGTGGTACTGCTGGCCCTCCTGCTGCCGTACACCTCGTACTCGGCGGACCAGAGCCCCTTCGTCACCGTCATGGACAAGCTCGGTATCCCGGGCGCGGCCGGTGTGATGAACCTGGTCGTGCTGACCGCGGCACTCTCCAGCCTGAACTCCGGTCTGTACTCCACCGGGCGCATCCTGCGCTCCATGGCGCTGGCGGGCTCCGCGCCCAGGTTCACCGGCCGGATGAACAAGGGCCAGGTGCCCTACGGCGGCATCCTGCTGACCGCCGGTTTCGGTGTACTGGGCGTCGTGCTCAATTACGTCATGCCGGGCCAGGCGTTCGAGATCGTCCTCAACTTCGCGTCGATCGGCATCCTCGGCACCTGGGGCATGATCATGCTCTGCTCGCTGCTGTTCTGGCACCGCTCGCGGGACGGCAGGGTCACCCGCCCCTCGTACCGGCTGCCCTGGGCCCCGTACACACAGATCGTCACGCTGGCGTTCCTCGCCGCGGTCGTGTTCCTGATGTGGTGGGGCGGCGGAGTGGGCCGTACGACCGTGCTGTGCCTGCCGCTGATCGCGGCGGCGCTGGTCGGCGGCTGGTTCGTCGTCCGAGGCCGGGTGAACGACCTGGCACAGGAGCGCAAGGACTCCTGACGGCCCTCGGTATCGGCGGTTGCTCCCGCGGAGACACCTTCCGCGGGAGCAACCGTTCCCGTGCTACCCGCCCGGAACGCAAAGAGACCCCGGATGAAGCGCCACCGCTGGACCGATCGGACGCTGACCCACAACTCCTTCGCAATCACGGCATTGCTCTGCCCGCCGGCAAACAACCCGGCCGCCTGCACGTGCGCTACGCGGACTCGGCACTGCTGTTCCTGCCGCGCATCGTGGAGGAGGCCCGGTCAGTCCAGTCGGCCAAGCCCTCAGAAATATCCACGAAGGGATTCTGCCGGCACGACATCACACCCGGCGAACGTTTCCGGACAGCAGCATCGGGCGACGGGGCTTGCTCGCTCAGAGCCATCCGCGGCGGCTGGCCTGGACGCCGAGCTGGAAGCGGGTCTGCGCGCCCAGGACTTCCTGGAGGCGTGCGATGCGACGCGCCACCGTCCGTTCGCTGACGCCGAGTTCGCGGGCGATGAACTCGTCGGTGAGTCCGCCGCTGAGGTAGGTGAGAAGCTGCCGGGCGTCGTCGGTGGGGGCGGCACCGACGTCGTCCATGGGCTCGTCGCCGGCGGGGAGCGGAACGGCCATCTGCCAGTACGACTCGAACACGCCAATGAGGCCGTCGAGCAGGGCGGATCGCTGCACGGCGATGTGGTGGCGTCGCTGGTGATCGCGCGCGGGTGCGGCGACGACGGCGAAGCGGTCGTCACAGATTTTCAGGTTCAGCGTGACATTGGGGAAGACGCGGGCGCGTTCACCGAGGTTGACGCAGGTCTGGATGGCCTCCCGGCCTATCGGGTCACGCAACACCTGGGTGCCGTAGACCACGGAGTACGCGACGCCGCGCGCGAGTGCCTCCAGACAGCCCGGCGCCACGGTCGGGGGCGCGGCGAGGCGGCCGGAGGGGCCGATGGACAGAGCGCGGACCTGGTGCGTCGCCTCGTCCTGCACACGCCGGACAAGCGCTTCACCGGCCTCGTCCGTCCGGACTATCTCGATGTATCCCGGGCCTTCGGCGTGGTGGTCGCGCCAGAACCGCGCGAGTTCGTCGGCGCTGTCGCGCAGGGCTCCGAGTTCCTTGGCGCGGATTTCCGCGAGGGCGTCGAGCGCGGTGCGCGGGGGGCAGGCGACGAGCCCTTCGTCGTCCGGTTCCACCAGGCCCAGTTCGGTCAGTTCGCGGGCCGCCTCGACAACGGCATCCGGGGTCACGCGCAGGATGCCCGCCAGCGCGGCCGGGGTCGTCGGGTCACGCTGCACGAGCGCGAGGTAGACGTCCTCGGCGGTCGCAGTGAGGCCGATGGCGCGGAGCGGATGCATATTGCAAGCATTGCACGTATATGCGATGTACTCCATGTGAAGATCGTGTCCACATGGTGAATACCGCCGGGTAGGGACACCAGGAGTGACATATCGTCAGATCAGGGATGGTCACATCGCGCGTGCACGTGGCTGCATGGCATCTGTCACCTTCCTGCCATGCCGGATTCAGACAGCACCGACGGCTTCTCCAGAGAGTGCTTTCTTTGCAGACTCTTGGCTCATGGCAATCCGATCGCCTCTCCCGTCCCACAAGGGCGAATGGCGCGTCGGCTTCGACCCACCAAGGAGTTGACTGTGAAGAAGTCCCTCGCCTGGGCCGTCACCCTCGTGACCGCGGCCACGTGCACCCTTGGCACCGTCCTGCCGGCAACGGCCGCGGACAACATGACGGCCACCGCCGCCGCGTCCGCGTCCAACGGCTCCGCGATCGACACCTCCAAGCTCGACCCGCAGACGAAGGCCCTCGTCGACGAGATCCTCGCCAAGCTGCCGGCCGACTGGCAGGCGCGCCTCCAGGCAGCCAACGCCAAGTACGGCATGGGCGACGCCCAGTGGACGGACATCCGCAACAGCGTCATCAACCCGGGCGACTACCAGTGCCAGAGCACGGAGCTGACGGCCTACGCGAACAATCTGCTCCAGGGCGCCGAGGACCCCTTCACGATCTTCATCCTCTCTCTGTTCGGCGGGTTCGACCTCCCCACGTACGATGCGCTGCTGTTCGGCAGCGAGTCCAAGTCCAACACTTACGGTGTCAACGGCGAATACACCAACCAGCTGACGTCCGAAGCCAAGGACCTCAAGAGGTTCTGGGACATCTACTCCGACGACATCCAGCTCATGCCGATGCACGGCGCCGACGTCTTCTCCTCCCCGGAGCGGCTCGCCCGCACCCTGTCCGTGCTGTACGGCGGCACGACCGAGAGCAACCTCGGCCTGGCCGAGCTCTTCATCTCGCTGGTCGACTCCGAGCCCGTACTGAAGGGCGGCGCCAACCCGATCTTCACCTTCAACGCGTTCGCCTACTCCGAGAAGGGCGACCCGCAGCCGCTGGGCATCTCCGACCGCATCGTCATGGGCGACGGCATCCTGGAGGCCACGAAGGCCGTCGGCCTGGGCGACACCGCCCCGCGCGCCATCCTCGCCCACGAGTTCGGCCACCACGTGCAGTACGAGGACAACCTGTTCGACAACACCACGCTCACCGGGCCGGAGGCCACCCGGCGCACCGAGCTGATGGCGGACGCGTTCGGCACGTACTTCCTCACGCACTCGCGGGGCGAGGCCCTCAACACCAAGCGGGTGCTCGGCTCCGCCCAGTCCTTCTACCAGGTCGGCGACTGCAGCTTCACGAGCAACGGGCACCACGGCACGCCCAACCAGCGCCTCGCGGCGTCCACATGGGGCGCGAGCGTCGCCAACGAGGCTTCCAACCAGGGCCACATCCTGCCATCGATGAAGCTCGACGAGATGTTCGAGGCGAAGCTTCCCGACATCGTGAAGCCGGACGCGACGAACTGAGTACGGCGCCCCGGGTGCGCGGCCCGGTCGGCGCGCGACGGCCGAGAGGCCGCGCGCCGACCGCCCACGGCCGCGCACCCGGGCCGCGCCGGCGTCCGGGGCGGCCGCAAGATGCAGGGCACCTTCAACCACGGCCACCCCACTACCGCTACCCCTCCGAATACGCGAAGAGCGGAGCCCTCGACCACCCGCTGACCGTCTACGTCCGGGAAGCCGCCATCTACCAAGCCTTCGGCCTTACGCTGACCTACAACACGAAAACGCGGGCCGTGACTGTAGAGTCACAACCCGCGTCATCCGTGTGCATAAGTGTCCGAGGGGGGACTTGAACCCCCACGCCCGATAAAGGGCACTAGCACCTCAAGCTAGCGCGTCTGCCATTCCGCCACCCGGACTAGGTGATCCGCCCCGGTCTCCCGCGGCGACAAAGAAAACAATACCAGGGGTTTGGGGTGCCTCTCACCTGCATATTCGGTGGTCAGTGGGGTGTGGCGGGCATACGGAAGCGGTTGGCCTGGCGCGTGTACGGTCTGTCGTCGTTCGTGCACGTGCAGTACGTCCGGCGGATCGCCGGGCGGCGTCCGGCTGCCGCGAAGACCGGGCCGCCCGGCGGCAGGGGGTCGTCCTGCGGTTGGTCCCCCGGATTCATCGCACAGTTCGGGGTGCTGGTCAGGCACCGTACGCCCCTGGTGACTGCCGTGGAGCGTACGGTGCCTGACGTCACCGGGCGGGCGTTTGCGCTGTTCCCCGGTCTTCAGGAATTCGGGGTCAGGCGCGGACCGCCCCTCCGGTGCCGCCGATGGTCCTACTTGCGCAGCGCCGCCAAGTTGTCGTAGCCGGTCCGCGCATGGTTCAGGGACTGCGCGGGGACGGTCGAACTCGGCGCGTTGTCCTGCTCGACCATCGGGTTGTGGTAGTTCTTCGCCCCGACGCGGCGGAAGAACGTCCGGTAGTCGATGACTCCGGTACCGAAGGGGACCATGTCGTAGCCTTGGCCGCTGGTTGTGTTGACGATGCCGTCCTTGGCGTGGAACAGCGGGTAGCGCTTGGTGTTGCAGCGGACCAGTGCCGCCGGGTCGAAGATGTTCTCCTGCTGCGATCCGTCGTGCGCGGTGTAGGTGTGGAACTTGTACTGAGCGACGTGCGCCCAGAAGATGTCCATCTCCAGCCATACGGACTTCGGGTCGGTGACCTGAAGGAAGTACTCCAGCTTGCGGATGCCGGAGCTGCGGGTGGGGCGGCCCTGTGCGTCCAGCGGACCGCCGTCGAGCAGGAAGCCGTAGGCCGCGTCGTGGTTGTGGGTGTACAGCTTGATGCCCGCACCCTGAGCGATCCGTCCCAGCGTGTTCCACTTGTCGGCAGCCACGTCCCAGTCGCCGCGGTAGGCGCTGCCGGTGGGGTCGCCACCGGTGCCCATGTGTTCCATGCCGAGGATGTTCGCTATCTCCAGGTGGCGCTTGAACTGGTCCAGGTCGCTCTGGTTCAGCGGCCAGGACGACGGGATGAAGCCGTGGTTGCCCTGGCCGCGCAGACCGTAGTCGTCCAGCCACGAGCGCAGCAGCTTCGCGCCCTCCACCGATTCGAGATTGCTTCCGCCGGGCGCGTTGGTGTGCTGGCCGTACCCGGCGAACTCGACCTGCCGGTAGCCGTAGCGGGCCAGTTCCCTGAAGACCTCACGGAAGCCCGAGGGAAGGTCGGTGCTGAGCGGATCCCGGCCTGTGGCGTCGCGCACGGTGTACAGGATGATTCCTCGTCGCTCCGCCGGGACCAGCGCCTGGCCGACGCCCTGCCCCTTTCCGGAGGCGGTCTGGGCGAGGGCCGGCGAGGCACCGAAGGCGGGCGCGGCGATCGCCGCTGCCGCAGCGGCCGTGCAGGTGCTCAGAAAACGGCGGCGGCTGACGCCGAGGCTGCGGCGCAGGGCGCCGTCCGTTCCGGATTCGTCGTTGTACGCGGTCACGGTCTCTCTCCTTCTCGAAGATGCTCGAAACGCTGTGTGCGGACCGGTCTCATACGAGGCCGGCCAGCGTGAGGAGCAAGGACTTCACCTCGGTGGCCCGGACGGGTCCGGTGAACGCGTGGGGGGTGGAGCACAGGATGAGCGGACCTTCTTCGTCGCTCATGGGGAGGCGGCCGTGGCTGCCGCGAACAGGTGACGGGTCCAGCGGTACGACCGCCATGCGGTAGCGCATGCCGAGCTTCTTGCGGGCGACGGCCGCGGCGGCCTTGACCCGGACGTACGGGTCCTGGGGGTCCAGGAAGAGTTCGACGGGGTCGTAACCGGGCTTGCGGTGGATCTCGACGAGCTGCGCGAAGTCGGGCGCGCGGGCGTCGTCGAGCCAGTAGTAGTACGTGAACCAGGCATCCGGGTCGGCGACGGCGACCAGTTCGCCGGAGCGCGGGTGGTCCAGGCCGTGCGCCTTCTTGCCCTCGTCGTCGAGGAGCTGCTCGATGCCCTGGAGGTCCTGGAGGGCTTCGCGGGTCGCTTCGAGGTCCTCGGGACGGCGTACGTAGATGTGGGCGAGCTGGTGGTCTGCGACGGCGAAGGCGCGGGAGGCCATCGGGTCGAGGTATTCCATGCCGTCCTGGGTGTGGACCTCCAGGAGGCCGGCGCGGCGCAGAGCCCGGTTGATGTCGATGGGCCGGTCGACGCGGGTGATGCCGTACTCGGAGAGGGCGACGACGATGCGGCCTTCGCGACGGGCGTCGTCCAGGAGGGGCGCCACGGCCCGGTCGAGATCGGCCGCGGCCCGGTACGAGCGGGGGTCGTCGGGGCCGTAGCGCTGCAGGTCGTAGTCGAGATGCGGGAGGTAGCACAGGGCCAGGTCGGGGTGGCGGGTGCCGAGGATGTGCCGGGTCGCGTCGATGATCCACTGGGAGGAGACGAGGTCGGCGCCGGGGCCCCAGAAGTGGAAGAGGGGGAATGTACCGAGTTTTTCGGTGAGTTCGTCGTGCAGGGCGGGCGGCCGGGTGTAGCAGTCGGGTTCCTTGCGGCCGTCGGCGTAGTAGACGGGGCGCGGGGTGACGGTGATGTCGGTGTCGGCGCCCATTGCGTACCACCAGCAGATGTTGGCGACGGTGTAGCCGGGGTGGGCGCGGCGGGCGGCGTCCCAGAGCTTGTCCCCGGCGACCAGACCGTTGTGCTGGCGCCAGAGCAGGACGTCACCGAGCTCGCGGAAGTACCAGCCGTTGGCGACGATGCCGTGTTCTGCGGGCGTGGTGCCGGTGAGGAAGGTGGACTGGGCCGCGCAGGTGACTGCGGGGAGCACGGTGCCGAGAGGGGCGTGGGTGCCGGACTGCCCCAGGGCCTTGAGGTGCGGCATGTGGTCGAGGAGCTGAGGGGTGAGGCCGACGACGTCGAGAACGAGAAGCGGGGTGGGTGTGATGGGCGTGGTGGCCTGCTCGGCCGCAATCATGGGAGCTCCTTGAGGCCGAGGTCGACCAGGAGGTCGCGGGCGAGGGTGAGTTCGGCGGCGATGCCGTCGGCGAGCTGGGTGCGGGTGCGGGGGCGCAGTGCGGCCGGGAGCGCCTGCCAGGTGTACGTCTCGACCTCCAGGTGCCTGGTGAGGGGCCGTGCGCCGCCGACCAGCCGGGTCAGTGTGGACCGGAGCACGGGAAGGGTGGAGGTGAGCGGTGGTGCGGGAGGTGCGTGCAGAGGGACGTGGAAGTGGGCGCGCCACGGGGCGCCGTCGGGCAGGGCCCGGCCGGTGACCGCCTCGTGGAGGTCGTCGGTGCCGCGCAGCCCGGCGGCGGTGCTGGTGCGGGTCTGGTGGAGGAAGCGGGGCTCGGCGAAGGCGGCGAGTGCGGTGCGTACCTCGGGGAGGTGGGGGTGTTCGGCGTGCAGTGCGGCGGAGAGCTGGGCCTTGGCCACCGGGATGCCCGCTGCGTCGAGGGCGTCGACGGCGGTGTCGGGGTCCTCGAAGGAGGTGGCCAGGTGGCAGGTGTCGATGCAGATGCCGATGCGCCGGTGTCCGACGGCGGTCAGCGGTGCGATGGCGTCGGCGGTGGTCTCGACCGTGCAGCCCGGCTCGGGTTCGAGGCCGATGTGGATGGACTTGCCGGTGAGCTCGGCCAGCGCGTCGAGGCGGTCTGCGAGGGTGGCGAGCGCGGTGTGTGCGAGAGCGGCCGCCCCGGCGTCGGAGTCGAACGGGGTGCGCCAGGCGATCGGGAGGGTGGAGATGGTCCCTTCGGTGACGTCGTCGGGGAGCAGACCGGCCAGGAGCCGGGCGAGGTCGGTGGTGTGGGCGAGCCGCTCCGGGTCCGTCCAGTCCGGCTTGTACACCCGGTACTTGACCTCGTCGGCACCGAATCCCTCGTACGGGAAGCCGTTGAGGGTGACGACTTCCAGGCCGCGGCGGTCCAGTTCGGCGCGCAGGGAGCGCAGCTGGGACGGGTCGTTGATCAGGCTGCGGGCGGCGTCCCTGGCGAGCCAGAGGCCGATGCCGAGTCTGTCCCGGCCGAGGCGTTTGCGGACGGGTTCGCAATGGTCGCGCAGTTGGGTGCGGACCCCGTCGAGTGTCTCTGCGGGATGGACGTTGGTGCAGTACGAGAGGTGGACGGTGGAGCCGTCGGGGTGGCGGAAGCGCATCGCCTCACTCCCCGCCGCGCAGGATGGAGTTGCCCTCGTGGAGTGGTTCCGGCGCGGCGATGTCGAGCTGGAGCCGGCCGCTCTGCCCGTAGAAGGCGACGGGGTTGCGCCAGAGCACCTGGTCGACGTCGTCCTCGCTGAACCCGGCGGCAAGCATCGCGTCGCCCACCTTGCGGGTCTTGAGAGGGTCGCTCCTTCCCCAGTCGGCGGCCGAGTTGACCAGGACCTTCTCGGTGCCGTGGGACTTGAGTACCGCGATCATGCGGTCCTCGTCCATCTTGGTGTCGGGGTAGATGGAGAAGCCGGCCCAGCAGCCGCTGTCCCTGGCGTCCTTCACGGTCGTCTCGTTGAGGTGATCGAGCAGGACCAGCTCCGGGGGGAGGTGGGATTCGCGGATGACGTCGATGGTGCGGTGCAGTCCCGCGAGCTTGTCGCGGTGCGGGGTGTGCACGAGTGCGGGCAGGCCGTGGTCGGCGGCGAGCTGGAGCTGTGCGGCCAGGGCGGTGTCCTCGGCCGGGGTCATGGAGTCGTAGCCGATCTCGCCGACGGCGACGACGGAGTCCTTGACGAGATAGCGGGGCAGGGCGTCAAGGACGGGGGTGCAGCGGGGGTCGTTGGCCTCTTTGGGGTTGAGGGCGAGCGTGCAGTGGTGGGCGATGCCGTACTGGGCGGCGCGGAAGGGTTCCCAGCCGAGCAGGGCGTCGAAGTAGTCGAAGAAGCTGGCGGGCGAGGTGCGGGGCTGGCCGAGCCAGAAGGAGGGCTCCACGAGGGCGCGGACACCCGCGTCGTACATCGCCTGATAGTCGTCCGTGGTGCGGGAGGTCATATGGATGTGGGGGTCGAAGATGCGCATCAGGACTCCTCCGTGGGGGCGGCAGGGCCGGGGATGGTGAGATCGAGCACCCGGGTGAGGTCGGCGGGGACGCTGCGGCCCGCGGCGATGCGTTCGGCCGCGAAGTCGCCGAGCATGCGGGCGAGTTCCGCGTCACCGCGTGAGCGCCGTGCCAGTTGGTCGGCGGCATCCACGGGGACACCGGTGAAGAGGCATTTGAGAATGGCGTGGCGCCAGTTGTGCGCGTCGAGATGGGCGGCGGCGTACGGGCCGACGGCCGCGGCGACCAGCCGGGTGTCATTGGTGCGCAGGGCGTCCTCGACGAGCACAAGAGCGGTGGGGCCGAGGTCCAGCCGGTGCAGGGTGAGCAGGACGGCGCGTCGTTCGGCGGCGGTGCCCTGCTCGTAGAGCCTGGTCAGGGCGGGCAGTGCGGCGCGGGCTTCGATGAGCAGCAGGGCGCGTACGGAGTCGGCGTGTTCGAGTCCGCAGTACCGGCCGGCGGCGGCGTACCGCAATTCCCACGACGGTACGGCGTACGGGCCGCCGGGCTGTTCGGATTCCTGGTGGGAGGCGGCGTGTTCGGCCTCGGCGAGGGCCTCGTCGAGCCAGGCGCGCGCGGCTCCGCCGAGCTGTGCGTCGAGTTCTTTGTGGGTCAGCAGCGGGGTGGTCGTCGGGGTCATCGGCATGGCGTTGCTCCCTTCGGCGGTTTCAGCGGCTCGACGGACTGTGCTTGCGGAGGAACTCGATGGAGGTGCGGGCGAGTTCGGGGCCGGCGTGGGAGTGACGGGGCAGTTCGACGACGGTGAGGCCGCGGTAGCCGGTGTCCGGGAGGGCGTCGAGCGCTTCGAGTACGGGCGGGAAGTCGATCTCGCCTTCACCGAACGGGAGGTGTTCATGGATGCCTCGGCGCATGTCCTCGATCTGGACGTGCCGCAGCCAGGGGGCGGCGTCGCGGACGCAGTCGGCGGGCGCGGCGGGCTCCAGGCATTGGCAGTGGCCGATGTCCAGGGTCAGTCCGAGCGGTGGTGGATCGCCGCTGAGAACGCGCAGGTGGTGGAAGTCGGCGAGGTTGGCGAGGAGGTGTCCGGGCTCGGGCTCGATCGCCAGGGGGATGCCGGAGCGGTCGGCGGCGTCCAGGACGGGGGCGAGGGAGTCGGTGAGTCGCTGCCAGGCGGTGTCGGGGGTGGTGTCCGGTGGGGTGATGCCGCTGAAGCAGTGCACGGCGTGCGCACCGAGGTCGGCGGCGATGCCGACGGCCCGGACGAGCAGCCGGGTGCGGGCTGCACGGGCCTCGGGGTCCGGGTCGAGGAGCGACGGGCCGTGCTTGCGACGGGGGTCGAGGACGTAGCGGGCCCCGGTCTCCACTGTGACGCCGAGGCCCAGCTCCTGGAGCCTGGACGCCACGTGGCGGGTGCGTGCGGCAATGTCGGGGGCGAGGGGATCGAGGTGCATGTGGTCGAGGGTCAGCCCGACCCCGTCGTAGCCGAGATCGGCGAGGAGTGCGAGGGCGTCGTCCAGGCGGAGGTCGGTGAGCCCGTTGGTGCCGTAGCCGAGGCGGATCGTCATGTGAGGCTCACCTTCCGGGCGAGGGTGCGGGCGAGCGGGACGAGTCCCATGACGGCGAGCCCCGTTCCTGCTGCTCCGGCGCGGGCGGCGAGGGCTGCCTGGAGCGGGATCATCGCCCGGATGCCGCCGCCGACGGCGCGCTGGGTGAGGGGCGGGGACGGGTTGAGGGCGGCGTGGAGGAGGGGACCGGCGGCAGTACGGAAGTAGGAGCCGGTGAGCGCGGTGAGCAGGAGGCGGGGGGCGGTGGAGGCGGGGGGCGCCGGGGGCCGGTGCGACTCCCCCTTCCTGCCGCGTTCCGCATCCGGGGTCGCGTCCCCGGGTCCGCGCTGCTCGCGCAGGGCCGCGGCGCCCAGTGCGGCAGTGACCGCGAGTGCGGCGAGGGGCGCGGTGGTGGATCCGCCCTGCGCCTCGTGCCGTGAGACGGCGGTGACGGCGTAGGTGTGCGCCCCGAGCAGGCCGGCGGCCGGAAGGGCGCCGGAGACGAAGCCGCGCGAAGCCGAAGCCGAAGCCGAACCCGTGCGCGAACCGGAAGCCGAGCCCGTGCGCGACGCCGAGGCCGTACGCGCCCCCGGGCTCGCCGCCCTCTTCGCCGCGCCGGTGGCGGTGGCTCCGAGCAGCAGATCCAGTCCTCGTGCCGCAGCCATCGCCGCCGGTCCCGCCGGGGTGTGCTTGAGGCGGAGGTCGTACGCCCAGACCGTCGCCGCCAGCCCCGTGGCGACCGCGAGGGCCGGTCGGCCGGCCCTCGCGGCGAGACCCAGTCCTGCGGCCGTCAGTGCGCCCGCCGCCGCGAGGGCCGCGCCGGGAGCGATGCGGCCCGAGGGGATCGGCCGGTGCGGGCGGTCGACGGCGTCCTCGTCGCGGTCGGCCCAGTCGTTGAGCGCCATGCCCGCCTCGTACAGGCAGAGCGAGGCGCCGACGGCGAGCGCGGTGCCGCGGTCGGGGCGCCTGCCCGTCGCCGCTGCCCCGGCGAGTGCGTCACCAGGGACGGTGAACAGCGCCGACACCCGCAGCAGCTCCGCCCAGGCCCGTACCGTCACTTCTCCCCCCGCAGCGTTTCGGCGAAGGCGAGCAGCGCCATGTACTGCTCGAAGAGCGCGGCAGGGCCGCCGTCCGGGTCCTTGAAGTAGAAGCCGAGCTGGGGCAAGGGGCCGGTCAGCCCCTTCTCGTGGGCGCGGGCCACCAGTCTGGCCAGGTCCAGAACCAGGGGTGCGGCCAGTGCGGAGTCGCACCCCTGCCAGGTCGTCTGGAGCACCATGCGCGCCCCGAGGAATCCGTCGAACGCGATGTGGTCCCAGGCCGTCTTCCAGTCACCGAGGGCCGGTACGTCGTCGATGTGGACCTCGCCCTCGGGCGCGGTTCCCAGCGTGTCTGCGAGGACGCGTTCCTTGCCCGCGTTCTTGGCCGCGGCCGCGGCCGGGTCGGCCAGCGCCGCTCCGTCCCCGCCGCCCAGCAGGTTGGTGCCCGACCAGGCCCGTACAGGCAGGGCGCGTTGCACGAACATCGGGGCGAGTACGGAGCGGAGCAGCGTCTGGCCGGTCTTGCCGTCGCGGCCCGCGTGAGGAAGTCCGCAGCCCGCGACGGCGTCCTGGAGGGCGGGGGTGCGCAGCCCGGTGGACGGGGTGAAGTTGATGTACGGGCAGCCGGCCCGGAGCGCTGCCGCGGCATAGAGCGAGCTGGCGGGCAACCTCCGCTCGCCGGGGGCCGGGACCGGTTCCGTGGAGGCGACATTGATCACGACCGTCCTGGCCAGGTCGTTCCGGTGCCCGAAGTCCGCGAGGTCGGCGGCGAAGGCGGTGATGAGCTCCTCGTCGCTGCGGGTGTCGCCGGGCAGTGGCCCGCCTGGTCGTATCTCCGCGTCGGCGGCGGCGAGTTCGGAGCGTACCGCCGAGGGAAGGCCGTGCGGCAGCACTCCCCCGGTGGCCAGTGCCTCGGCCCGTTTGGGCAGCGGACAGCCGACGGTGTCGTGTCCGCCGAAGACCAGTGAGGTGAGGGTGGGCAGCCCGCTCTCGGCGAACGGCGGTGTTTCGGTGACCATGCCTGCCGCCGGGTGGAGCCCTGCTGCGACCGCCGCGCACCCCGCTGTGGCGGTGGTGGCGACGGAGCCGCGTGCTCCGATGAACCAGACTCCGGTACGAACGGCGGATGCTGACACGGGCTGCCTCCCTGGCTGGGGGTCCTGGCTGGGCAGAACAAGTGGCGCTGCGCGACGAGGGGACGGGATCGGGTGGTGACGGCGGGCGGGGAGGATGTCCTTCCCCCGCCCGCCGTCGGCCAAAGTGCGCCCTACGCCGAGGGCAGTTCCTTCAACTGGATATTGCGGAAGGACACATGGTCATTGGCACCGTGGTTCTGGATGCCGATGTAGCCGTCCTTCAGGCTCCGTACCGGATCGGTGTTGGTGAAGTCGTTGATCTTCACTCCGTTGAGGAAGACCTGGAGACGTTCGCCCTGGACCTTGATCTCGTAGCTGTTCCACTGGCCGGGCGGCCGCAGGACCTGGTCACGGGCCTTGATGTCCGCCGCCTTGAAGGTATAGACGGAGCCCGTGGTGCGGTCGGGCGCGTCGGTGGCGTCGATCTGGACCTCATAGCCGTTGTTCACCGCGGACCAGGGGTCGTCGGACTCCGGGAAGCCGACGAAGACACCGGAGTTGTCGTCGCCCTCCATCTTCCAGTCGAGCTTGAGCGAGTACGAACCGAGTTCCTTGGCCTGGTAGGTGAGCAGACCCATGCCGCCCTCGGAGCGCAGTTCACCGTCGACGACGTTGAACTTCCCGGGGCCGGCCTGCTTCCAGCCTTCGAGCGTCTTGCCGTTGAAGATCGACCGGTAGCCGGTGTCGGGCTTGCAGTCGGCCTTCACCTGACCGGCCGCGTACCGCATGCCGCCGAGGAGGAGCTGACGGAAGGCCGGTTCGGCGTACGACTCCTTGGTGTGGCCGAGGCCGGTGTAGAAGGAGCGGCCGCCCTGGTAGCTCTGGCACCAGGTGATCGGGTGATCGCCCTTCATGGTGCCGCCGGTGTAGGTCGTCTCGTCGAGTGTGGCAAGGACCTTGGCCTGACTGCGCGGGTTGGTGCGGTAGTTGTACCACTCGTCCGTACGGTCCCAGGCGTCGTCGAGGTGTGCGGTCGCCGGGTGGTTGTGGTCCTCGACGCGTACGGTGGCGGGCTGGATCGCCGGGTGCCCGGCGAAGTACGCACCGACGAGTCCGCCGTAGAACGCCCAGTCGTACTCGGTGTCCGCGGCAGCGTGCACGCCCATGTAACCGCCGCCGGTGGCCACATAGTTCTCGAATGCCTTCTGCTGATCGGCATTGAGCACATCACCGGTCGTCGAGAGGAAGACGACGGCGTCGTACCGCGCCAGGTTGCTGGTCGTGAACTGGCCGGCCGCCTCCGTGGAGTCGACGGTGATGTTGCTGTCCTTGCCGAGTTCCTTCAGTGCGGCGATGCCGTCCGGAATCGCGTCATGGCGGAAGCCGGCCGTCTTCGAGAAGACCAGGACCCGCTTGGCGGTCCGGTCGGGGGCGCTGTTGGAGAGCTCGAAGTCATCGACGTCGTACAACGCTCCGGCGCCTCCCTTGAAGACGAGGAAGAGTTCCGTGGCCTTCTTGGGAACGCCGCGCAGCGGCACGTCGATGTCCTGGAAGTTCTCCCAGCCGCCGGTCACCGGCACCGGTGCGGAGCCGAGGATCGTGCCGGTCGGGGATCCGGACCGTACTTCGAGGAAGCCGCCCGCCCCGCCGGAGGAGATCCGGGCGGTGAGCTTGGCCGAGTCGCCGAGGATGTACGGCTTGAAGGCGATCCAGTCGTCGTTGTTGATGTCGCCGACCGTCTTCCCGCCGTGGGCGGCCGCCTTGTCGTACGTCTTGATGCCGGACGACGAGGTGAAGTGCTCGGCCTGCCGGTGGCGGGGCTGGAGCTGCGACTGGTCGTGCCCGGACAGCGCGGCCTGGCCGCCGCCTCCGTTGTCGGTGTAGGACGCGTCGATGACTCCGAAGATGTTGGCGTTCGGGTCGTGTCCGCCGTCGATCGCGGTCTTGATCGTGCCGGAGCACCCGTTGACGGTGGTGATGGGGTGTCCGTGGCTGTCGTGGCCGAGGACGAAGCGCACCTCGACCTTGGAGCAGTCGATCGTGCCGTCCTCGGGATCGGTGACGGTCACCTTGAACGGGATGTCGTCCCCGAAGTCGAACAGCTGCCCGTCACCGGGGAGTTCCAGGTTCACCTTGGGTGCCGTGTTGCCCACGGTCACACGGACGCTTGCCGCGCCGGTGCGCCCGGTGGGGTCCTTGGCGGTGACGGTGGCGGTGTAGGTGCCGTTCTTCTTGTACGTGTACGTCGGGTTGGCGGCCGTGGAGGTTCCGCCGTCGCCGAAGTCCCAGGCGTAGGTGAGCGCGTCGCCGTCACCGTCCGTGGTGCCCGCGGAGGAGAACTGCACCCTCAGCGGTGCGGTGCCGGATGTCTTGTTGGCCGCCGCCTCGGCGACGGGTGAACGGCCACCGGTGGCGTTCTCGATGCGGTAGAGGGCGGAGTTCTCGTCGCCGCCGAACCAGGAGAGGCCGTAGTCCAGGACGTACAGTGCCCCGTCGGGGCCGAAGGCCATGTCCATCACCTGGGTGCCTGACCAGGGGATGTTGTTGATGGACTTGACCGTGCCGTTGTCGTCCTGCTCGATGCGCTTGATCCAGCGCCGGCCGAACTCTCCGGCGAAGAAGTCCCCGTCATACGCCTCGGGGAACTTCACCGGGGAGTCGAGGTTGGGGTCGTAGTGGTAGACCGGACCGCCCATCGGGGACTCCGATCCGGTACCGAACTCGGGCACGGAGCCGCCGTCGTACGGAATCCACGCGGGCTGCGCCGCGGGCAGGTCGACCAGACCGGTGTTGTGCGGCGAAGTGTTCTTCGGGGCTGCGCAGTCGAAGGCGGCGCCGGAGGTCTTCGTCGCGAAGTCGTAGTCGACATAGGCGTCGTTGTTGCCGGTGCAGAACGGCCAGCCGAAGTTGCCCGGCTTGGTGACCCGGGCGAACTCGACCTGTCCGGCCGGTCCGCGCTTGGGGTCGGCCGCGCCCGCGTCGGGGCCGTAGTCACCGACGTACACAATGCCGGTGGCCTTGTCGACGCTGAAGCGGAACGGGTTGCGGAAGCCCATCGCGTAGATCTCGGGGCGGGTCTTGTCCGTACCCGGCGCGAAGAGGTTGCCGTCCGGAATGGTGTACGAACCGTCGTCTGCGACCTTGATCCTCAGGATCTTGCCGCGCAGGTCGTTGGTGTTGCCCGAGGTGCGCCGGGCGTCGAACGCCGGGTTGCGGTCGGGGCGCTGGTCGATGGGGGTGTAGCCGTCGGAGGCGAACGGGTTGGAGTCGTCGCCGGTGGACAGATACAGGTTGCCCTGGGCGTCGAAGTCGATGTCGCCGCCGACGTGGCAGCAGATGCCGCGCGACGTCTTGACGTCGAGGACCTTCTTCTCGCTGGCCAGGTCGAGGGTGCCGTCCTCCTTGAGGACGAAGCGGGACAGCCGGTTCACTCCGTCGAACTTGGCGAAGTCGGCGGCGGTCCCGGTCTCGGGGGCGTCGCCCGCGGGGGTGTCCAGCGGGGGCGCGTAGAAGAGGTAGACCGCCCGGTTCTCACTGAACTTGGGGTCGATGCCGACGCCCTGGAGGCCTTCCTCGTCATGCGAGTAGACGGGGAGGACACCGGAGATCCTGGTGTTGCCGGCGCTGTCGGTGATCCGCAGCTCGCCGTTGCGCGAGGTGTGCAGCACGCTGCGGTCGGGGAGCACGGCCAGCGACATGGGCTCGCCGGTCTCGGCCGCGCCCTTGGCGAGGGTGACCTGCTGGAAGTCCTCGGCCGCCGCGTCGGCGGCGGCCGGCGAGGACGGTCCTGCTGCGGCCGCTCCGGGCGAGGCGCCCAGGGCGAGGGTGGCCGCCGCGAGCAGTCCGCCGGTGAGCAGCGCGAGGGATTTACGGACGCGGAGCCGCGTTCTGCTCCTGCTTCTGGTTCTGTGCACGAGTGTCCTCCGGAGAGTGCCGGTTGTACGGGCGGGTGCTGCCGTGCCGTTCTGCGCGGGGACTGCCGCGCAGGTCCTGCGGGGCCTGTGGGGCGCCGGTGACCCTGGTCATGTCATGAACACGTTGGGGACGGTAGACCTGTTCGTCCGGGACGGAAAGTCCTTACGCAGCGGTCTTGTTGAACTTTTTCCCGCGTCAGGACAAAGCGGGGTGAGGGCAGGGGTGAGCGCGGGGTGGCGGCGGGCTCACCCCCGCCCCGCCGCTTCCCGGCCCGGGGGCAGCGCCCCCGGGAGGACCCGTCAGTCCCCGCCCCCGAACGCCGCGTCGAACGACGCCGACGGCGGCTCGAAGTCATACCGCTTCAGCGTGGCAAGCGCTTCCGGCGCACCCGCCAGCCGGTCCATCCCCGCGTCCTCCCACTCGACGGAGATCGGCCCCTCGTACTCGATGGACCGGAGCATCCGGAAGACGTCCTCCCACGGCACATCACCGTGCCCGGCGGACACGAAGTCCCAGCCGCGCCGCGGGTCGCCCCACGGCAGATGGGAGCCGAGGCGACCATTGCGGCCGTCCAGCCGCCTTCGGGCCTCCTTGCAGTCCACGTGGTAGATCCGGTCCCGGAAGTCGTACAGGAAGTTGACCGGGTCGAGGTCCTGCCAGACGAAGTGGCTGGGGTCGAAGTTCAGCCCGAACGCGGCCCGGTGACCGACGGCCTCCAGAGCGCGGTGCGTGGTCCAGTAGTCGTACGCGATCTCGCTGGGGTGCACCTCGTGGGCGAACCGCACGCCCTCCGCGTCGAAGACGTCCAGGATCGGGTTCCAGCGCTCGGCGAAGTCCTCGTAACCCCGCTCGATCATCTGCGGCGGGACGGGCGGGAACATCGCGACCAGGTGCCAGATCGAGGAGCCGGTGAAGCCGATGACGGTACGCACCCCGAAGGCGGCGGCCGCGCGGGCGGTGTCCTTGATCTCAGCGGCGGCCCGTCGGCGCACCCCTTCGGGTTCACCGTCGCCCCAGATCCGTGCCGGCAGGATGCCCTGGTGCCGTTCATCGATCGGGTTGTCGCAGACCGCCTGGCCGACGAGGTGGTTGGAGATCGCCCAGCACTTCAGTCCGTACTTGTCGAGCAGCTGCCGCCGCCCGTCCAGATAGCCGGGGTCGGCCAGAGCCTTGTCGACCTCGAAGTGGTCGCCCCAGCAGGCGAGTTCGAGCCCGTCGTACCCGAAGTCCCGGGCGAGCCGGCAGACCTCCTCCAGCGGCAGGTCGGCCCACTGGCCGGTGAAGAGTGTGAAGGGACGGGGCATGCGCAGGACCTCCTAGAGAACTACGGGGGTGTGTACGGAGTTCTTCTCGGCGCTCTCCTCCACCGCTGCGAGCACCCGCTGCACCTGCAGTCCGTCGGCGAACGACGGTGCGGGAGCAGTCCCTTCGGCAATCGTCCGCACCAGGTCACGGGCCTGGTGGATGAAGGTGTGCTCGTAGCCCAGGGCGTGGCCCGGCGGCCACCACGCCTCCAGGTAGGGGTGTTGGGGTTCGGTGACGAGGATGCGCCGGAACCCTGCCGTGGTGGCGGGTTCGGTGTGGTCGTGGAAGGACAGCTCGTTGAGCCGTTCCAGATCGAAGGCGAGCGAGCCGCGCTCCCCGTTGATCTCCAGCCGCAGCGCGTTCTTCCGACCGGCCGCCATCCGGGTCGCCTCGAACGAGGCCAGCGCCCCGGAGGCGAGCCGGCCGGTGAACAGGGCCGCGTCGTCGACGGTCACCGCTCCTCGCGCGGCCGAGTCCGCGGCGCCGGAGAGCCCGGCCGACGAACCGGCGAGCAGCGGCCGTTCCCGTACGAACGTCTCACTGACCGCCGACACCCCGACCAGCAGCTCCCCCGCCAGATACTGGGCCAGGTCGACGATGTGCGCCCCCAGGTCGCCGAGCGCTCCCGAGCCTGCGTGCTCCCGCTTCAGCCGCCAGGTGAGCGGGGAATCGGGGTCGACGAGCCAGTCCTGGAGGTAGGTGGCGCGGACATGCCTCAGGGTGCCGATCCTCCCCTCGGCGATCAGGTGCCGGGCGTAGGTGATCGCGGGCACCTTGCGGTAGTTGAAGCCCACCATCGCCACCTGACCGCGGGCCGCCGCGCGCTGTGCCGCCTCGGTCATGGCCTCGGCCTCGGCGACCGTGTTGGCGAGCGGCTTCTCGCACAGCACGTGCTTGCCCGCCTCCAGGGCGGCGATGGCGATCTCGGCATGGCTGTCGCCGGGGGTACAGATGTCGACGAGCTGCACATCGTCCCGGGCGATGAGGGCCCGCCAGTCGGTCTCCGCCGCCGCCCAGCCGTGACGGGCGGCCGCCGCCTCGACCGCTGCCCGGTCGCGTCCGCAGATCGCGGCGAGAGCCGGTTTCATCGGCAGCTCGAAGACGTGTCCGGCGGTGCGCCACCCCTGAGAGTGGGCGGCGCCCATGAACGCGTATCCGACCATGCCGACTCCGAGCGTCGGCGCACTCGTCATCGGCCGATATGTCGGCGGCGGCGCTGCGGCCTCCTGATCCGTCTCTTCCCTACGGGCCATCCGGGCTTCCTCCTTGTCGGTCGTTCGATGGGTGCGGCAGGAGGGTCAGCACCCTCCTGCGGGGCGTATCAGCTGAAGCCCGTCGGCAGGTACTGGTCGATGTTCTCCTTGGTGACCACGGCCGAGTAGAGGGTGAGACTGGTCGGGATCTCCAGTTCGGCCAGGCCGCCGATGCCCTTGCCCTGTCCGAGGGCGCGGGCCAGGTCGATGGCGGACGCGGCCATCGTCGGCGGGTAGAGAACGGTGGCCTTCAGCACGCTGTTGTCGGCCTTGATGGCATCCATCGCGGACTTGGCGCCCGCGCCGCCGACCATCAGGAACTCGTCGCGTCCCGCCTGCTGAATGGCGCGCAGCGCGCCCACGCCCTGGTCGTCGTCGTGGTTCCACAGGGCGTCGAACTTCTTCTGCGCCTGAAGGAGTTGGGCCATCTTCGCCTGGCCCGACTCGACGGTGAAATCGGCTGCCTGACGGGCCACCAGTTTGATGTTGGGGTAGTTCTTCAGCGCGTCGGCGAAGCCCTGGCTGCGCTGCTTGGTGAGCTCCAGGTTGTCGATGCCGGCCAGCTCGACGACCTTGGCATTCGCCTTGTCCTTGAGCTGCTCGCCGATGTACGTACCGGCATTCAGCCCCATGCCGTAGTTGTCGCCGCCGACCCAGCACCGGTACGCCTGCGGCGAGGCGAAGATCCGGTCCAGGTTGACGACGGGGATACCCGCCTTCATCGCTTCCAGACCGACCTGGGTGAGCGCCTTGCCGTCGGCGGGGAGGATGACGAGGACGTCGACCTTCTTGTTGATGAGGGTCTTCACCTGGCCGATCTGGGCGGCGGTGTCGTTGGAGCCCTCGGTGATCTCCAGGGTCACCTCGGAGTACTTCGCCGCTCGCGACTTGGCGTTCTCGTTGATGGCGTTGAGCCAGCCGTGGTCGGCCTGCGGGCCCGCGAAGCCGATGGTGACGGGCTTGCCGGGCTTGTCGTCGGCGGCGGGCTGATTGCTCTGCGCGGTCTCCGACTTCTTGGGCTCGTTGCTGGTGCAGGCGGTGAGGAGGGCGCCCGCGGAGACGGCTGCGGTGCCGAAGAGCAGTCCTCTGCGGCTGGTTTCTGGCATGGCTGTCAAACCCTTCATCCGGTGCGTGACATGTCACATATGGCGTTCGGGACGGTGGGCGGTATGGAGAAGCGGAGCTGCCGGGAGTGCGCCCGGGGGCTCAGGTCTCCCCGTGCGCCGATGTGCGGCGCTGGACCAGGACGGCGGCGACGATGATCGCGCCCTTGGCGATCTGCTGGACGTCGCTCTGCAGATTGTTGAGAGCGAAGATGTTGGTGATGGTGGTGAAGACGAGGACACCGAGCACGGAGCCGACGATGGTGCCGCGTCCGCCGCTGAGCAGGGTGCCGCCGATGATCGCGGCGGCGATGGCGTCGAGCTCGTACAGATTGCCGTTGGTGTTCTGTCCCGAGCCGGAAAGGATGATCAGCATGAAGGCGGCGATGCCGCAGCAGAGGCCGGAGAGCAGATAGAGGTAGAGCCGCTGCCGTCGTACGTCGATACCGGCCAGCCTGGCCGCTTCCGCGTTGCCGCCGACCGCGACGGTACGCCGTCCGAAGGTCGTGCGGTTCAGCACCAGCCAGCCGATGACGGTCACCGCGGCGAACATCATGACCAGGGGCGGGATGCCGAGGACATACGAGTCGGGCAGGCCCAGGTCGAGGACCGACTTGACGGTGACGATCTGGGTCTTGCCGTCGGTGATCTGGAGGGCGAGCCCGCGGGCCGAGGCGAGCATGGCCAGCGTCGCGATGAACGGCACCATCCGGCCGTACGCGATGAGCACCCCGTTCACCAGCCCGGCACCGAGTCCGACGATCACGGCGGTGAACAGGATTCCTGCGAAGCCGTACTCCTGGGTGGCGAGCGTGGTCGCCCAGACGGAGGCGAGCGCGACCATCGCACCGACCGACAGGTCGATGCCGCCGCTGGTGATGACGAAGGTCATCCCGACGGTGACGACGCCGATGACGGACGACTGGGTCAGGATCAGCTGAAGGTTTCCGGTGTCCAGGAAGGCATCGGGCTCGGTGAATCCGCCGACGGCGACAAGTACGGCGAGAACGCCGAGGAGCGAGAGGTTACGGACGTCCGCGCGCAGGCCGAAGGTGCGCGAAGGTCCGTCCTTCTTACGGGGTTCGGCGACCGGGGCGGGGACGGCCCCCTTGTCCGGCCCGCCCTGCTGCGCCGAGGAAACGGGCTGCGTCATGACGTCGGGCTCCCTTCCATCACAAGGTCGAGTACGCGGTGCTCGTCGAGCTCCCGGGCGTCCGCCGCATGCACGACGCGGCCCTCACGGAGCACCAGCACCCGGTCGGCGAGGCCCAGCACTTCGGGTACCTCGCTGGAGACGAGCAGCACGGCGAGGCCTTCGTCGGCCAGCCGGCGGATCACGGCGTAGAGCTCGGCGCGGGCGCCGACGTCCACACCGCGGGTCGGTTCGTCGAGCAGCAGCACGCGGCAGCCGCGCAGCAGCCATCGGGCCAGGACGGCTTTCTGCTGATTGCCGCCGGAGAGCGTGCGGACGGGGGTGTCCGGGTTGTCGGGGCGCAGGGAGAGCTCGCGGGTGGCGATGCGGGCCGCTCGGCGCTCGGCCCCCCGGTCGATCCAACCTGCCCTGGAGAAGCGGGACATGGAGGAGACGGAGACATTGCGAGTGACGGATTCGAGCATCAGCAGGGCTTGTGCCTTGCGTTCCTCGGGGGCGAGGCCGATGCCTGCGGCGACGGCCGCGCGGACGCTGCCGGGCCGGAGCTGTTTGCCGGCCACGGTGACCCGTCCGGCGCTCGGCTTGCGGGCGCCGTAGACGGTCTCCAGGATCTCGGAGCGCCCCGATCCGACGAGTCCGGCCAGGCCGACGATCTCGCCGGGCCTCAGCTCGAGGTCCAACGGGTCGAATTCGCCCTTCCTAGCCAGTCCTTCGACCTTCAGTACCGGCTCCGCCACTGCCGCTCCCGCGCTGCCCGTGGTGCGCGGCGGGAAGACGTACTCGACATTGCGGCCGGTCATCATGGCAACGATGTCTCGTGTCGGTGTGGACTTGGCGGGCAGCCCCACGGCGACGGCCCGGCCGTCCTTGAGCACGGTCACCCGGTCGCCGATCCTGCGGATCTCCTCCAGGCGGTGCGAGATGTAGACGACGGCGACCCCGTCGGCGGTGAGGGCGGCGACGATACGGAAGAGGTTGTCGACCTCGTCGGGGTCGAGTGCGGCGGACGGCTCATCCATCACGATGAGCCGTACGTCGTGGGAGAGCGCCCGCGCCATGGAGACGATCTGCTGCTGGGCGGCGGACAGTTCACCGACCGCCCTGGCCGGGTCGATCTCCGGGTGGCCGAGACGCTTCAGCAGTGCGGCGGCTGCCGTGCGGCCCTCGCGGGTGCGGACGACGAAGCGGGCGGTGGTGGGTTCATGGCCGAGGAAGACGTTCTCGGCGACCGACAGGCCCTCGACCAGGTCGAGTTCCTGGTAGATGGTGGCGATGCCCAGGCGCATCGCGGCGATGGGCGACTTGAGCGCGGCCGGTTCGCCGCGCCAGGTGATCTCGCCACCGTCGGGCTGATGGGCCCCGGCGAGCACCTTGATGAGGGTGGACTTGCCGGCGCCGTTCTGCCCGAGCAGACAGTGGACTTCGCCGGCCTGGACCTCCAGGTCCACGCCGTCGAGGGCGCGTACTCCGGGGAACGACTTGGTGATGCCGGACATGGTGAGCAGGGGTGGTTCCGGTGCCATGGCAAATCCCCTCGGCGAGTGGGGTCTCCCCTGCTCGAGCGCAGCCGAGAGCTTGGGGAAGGCCGGTGAGCGGGCAGGGCTGTACCAGGTGCGGTGGTGCGGGTGTTTCCGGACTGTGCCGATGTACTGCCGGCCCGAGGGTCAGGCCGGTGAGAACAGGTGATCGCTGATGAGGCGGGCGGCGCCGATCACTCCGGCGGCCGGTCCCAACTCGCCCAGCACGATGGGAAGATTGCCGGTGGCCAGCGGCAGCGACTGCCGGTAGACCTGGGTCCGGACGCTGGCGAGGAGCGTGTGACCGAGGCCGGTCACACCGCCGCCGATCACCACCAGTCCGGGATTGAAGAAGCTGACGAGTCCCGCGATGACCTGGCCGACCCGGTTGCCGCCTTCGCGGATCAGGTCGAGCGAGGTCGCGTCACCGGCGGCCGCGGCGGCGGCCACATCGGCGGCGGTGAGCTTTCCGGCCGCCTCCAGCCGGCCCGAGAGTTCCGCCGACTGCCCGGCGCGCGCCGCGTCCTCGGCGTCCCGGGCGAGCGCGGCACCGCTGAAGTGGGCTTCCAGGCAGCCCCGGTTGCCGCAGGCGCAGGCGCGTCCATCGGGTTCGACCTGGATATGGCCGATGTCTCCGGCGCTGCCCGTCGTACCGCGGTGGACCTCGCCGCCGACGACGATGCCGCAGCCGATACCCGTACCGATCTTGACGCAGAGGAAGTCGCCCACGGAGCGCGCGACGCCCGCGTGCTGCTCCCCCATCGCCATCAGGTTCACATCGTTGTCGACCATGACGGGGCAGCCCAGTTCCTGGCTGAGCGCCTCGCGGACCGGGAAGCCGTCCCAGCCGGGCATGATCGGCGGTGCAACCGGTACCCCTTCGGGGAAGCGGACCGGTCCGGGTACGCCGATGCCCGCGCCGTCGAAACCTTCGGCGAGCCCGGAGGCCCGCAGTTTGGCCGCCATGGACAGCACCTGCTCGAAGATGGCGACGGGACCTTCGCGTACGTCCATGGGGTGGTTGAGGTGGCCCAGGACCTCCAACTCGGCGTTGGTGACGGCCACATCGACGGATGTGGCACCGATGTCGACGCCGAGGAAGCGCAGCTGCGGGGCGAGCCTGATGTTGTGCGAGCGACGTCCTCCGCGGGATGCGGCGAGTCCGTCGGCCACGACGAGTCCGGTCTCCAGCAGCCTGTCGACCTCAACGGCGAGCTTGGAGCGGGAGAGATCGACCTGATCCCCCAGCTGTGCCCGTGAGTTGGGCCCGCCGTCGCGCAACAGCCTGAGCAGTCGCGCCTGATGCGCATTCGCGGGTCGTGCCGTCATACGTCTCACGCGCCCCTCCCCGCCACATCGGCCTGTCCGTCGGGCTTTCGAGGGGAACGTAGCAGCGGTTGCCCGGAGTGGGAAGAAGTTGCGCAGGAATCCACCACAACTTTCTCCACACCGAGGACAAAGCTGTTCGGCCGGCCACCGGCGCGGGTGACGTCCGGGGCGTGCACCGGGGTGGGTCGGGTCGGAAGTCAGCGGTGCCGGAACGGGCCGTCCAGGGCCGCCCACTGGAGCAGCATGATGGTCTTGGCGTCGGCGATGGCCCCGCAGCGGACCATGGAGAGAGCCTCCTCGAAGGGGAGTTCCACGGTCTCGATGTCCTCGCCCTCGGCCGCGACCCCGTGCGCGCCGACGGTGTCAACCGTCGAGCGGTAGGGGGCGGCGAAGAAGTGCAGGCGTTCGGTGACCGATCCGGGGCTCATGTAGACGTCGAAGACGCGCTCGGGCGTTCCGACGAGGTGTCCGGTCTCCTCGGCCGCTTCCCTGCGGATGGCTTCCTCGGGGCTGTCGCCGTCGAGCAGCCCGGCGGCGGTCTCGATCAGCATCCCGTCGTGGTGCCCGTTGACGTAGGCGGGCAGCCTGAACTGACGGGTCAGCAGAACGGTGCGGCGACCGGGGTGGTACAGCAGAATCGTGGCTCCGTCGCCCCGGTCGTAGGTCTCGCGCTGTTCCCGGCTCCAATGGCCGTCGCTGTGCTGATAGTCGAAGGTCGTCCTGCGCAGGACGTACCAGTCGCAGGACAGCACCTCCACCTCACTGATGCGCACCCGCGGATTGCCGGTCAGGTCGCGGCCGTGCCGGTCCAGACCGGTGCGTCCGCGGCGGTCGGGGGTGTCCAGGCCTGCGGTCATGATGTGCGCTCCTCGCGGTGGATCCGGTTCTCAGGCCAGGACGGTGTGGACGCCCGCATCACGCAGGGCGGACAGCGTCAGCGGGCCATTGGGGTGGGTGGCGGCGTCCTGTGCCGCGCCGTCGGTGACGAACACGTCCACCGCGCCCACGGCTGCGACCTGACTGAACGCGCGCACCCCGAGTTTGGTCGCGTCGGCAACGGCGATGGTCCGGTCCGATTGCGCGAGCGCGGCCCGCTTGACGGCCGCGTCGTCCAGCGAGAACTCCGACCAGCCGTACTCGGCGTGCACACCGCCGATGGACAGTACGAAGCAGTCGAAGGCCAGCGCCTCGATGGTGCGCAGGGCCAGCGGGCCGACCAGCGACTGTTCACCGGGGCGGGACCGGCCACCGATGATCAACAGCTCGATCCCGGGCCGGTCCGCCAGGCGGACCGCGGCCTGAAGACTGACCACCGCCACCGTCAGGGGCGCCCGTTCGGCCAGGTGCTCGGCGACGTGCACGGTGGTGGTGCCCGCGTCGAGAAGCACCCGCGATCCCGGCTCCACCATCGCGGCCACGGCCGCACCGAGCCGGTCCTTCGTCGCGGCCTGCCACGGCTCACGGGCGGAGAAGCCCGCGCCCTCCTCACGTGCACGCGTGGCGACCGCACCGCCGTGCACCCTGCGCACCAGCCCCTGCCGCTCCAGTGCGTCGAGATCCCGGCGGACGGTCATTTCGGAGACTCCCAGGCGATGGGAGAGCTCCGACACGGAAACCCGGTCGGAGCCCTGCACCAATCGCAGGGTCAGGTCCAGACGATTGGCGACACCCATGACTCATTTCTAACACATCGATGTTCGATTGAACACCTGACTGTGAGAAACCCGAAAGGCTCCAGGATCCAGGACGGCGCGGAACGCAGAAAAGGGCCTGGGCTCAAGGCCCAGACCCTTCCCTCACCACACCGCTCGACCTGTCCGGCCGCGCGCTAGCCCTCTTCGCGCTGGTGGTACGTCTTGCGCGTGTGTTCCGTGTGCGCCCGCATGATCTCCGTGGCCCGCCGCTCGTCGCGCGAGGAGATCGCCGCGATGAGTGAGCGGTGCTCGATCCAGGACTGGGTGCCGCGCCGGCGGGCCACCGGGGCGTAGTACCAGCGCACCCGGCGGTCCACCTGCCCGGCGAGTTCGGAGAGGACGACATTGCCCGCCAGCTCCATGACCTTGGCATGGAAGGCCGCGTCGGTGGCGACCGCCAGGTCCACGTCGTCGTCGGCGACGGCCTGCTCACCCTTGGCGCAGAGCTCCTCCAGGGCGGCGATCCCGGCGGCGGGGGAGTTGGCCGCGGCAAGACGGGCGGCCTCGGCCTCCAGGAGGGTGCGGACCGAGAGCAGCTGGTCCGCCTCCTCCTCGGTGGGCTCATGGACGAACGCACCCTGGGCGGGCCGCAGATCGACCCAGCCCTCGGTGTTCAGCCGCTGCAATGCCTCCCGCACCGGCTGCCTGGACACTCCGAGATGGCCGGCCAGCTCGCTCTCGACCAGATGCCGGCCGGGACGGAGCACACGCGTCGTGATGAGCTCGAGCAGCGCCTCGTACACGCGCTCGCGCAGCGGACCGGGCCGCTCCAGCTTCGGCACAGCCCCTTGCGGGAGCCCTGTGGACAACATCGCGATCCCCCTCCGAGCGACGAGCAATTGCTTATTGTCTACAGTCTACCGAGCACAATGCCCCTCAGGGACAGCGGATCACCTGACCCGCGTACGAGAGATTCCCGCCGAAGCCGAAAAGCAGCACCGGCCCGCCACTGTGGACCTCACCGCGCTCCACCAGCTTGGACAGGGCCATCGGGATGGACGCCGCGGATGTATTGCCGGAATCCACGACATCCCGGGCGATGACCGCGTTGACGGCACCGATCTTCCTGGCGACCGGTTCGATGATCCTCAGATTGGCCTGATGCAGTACCACCGCGGCCAGATCCTCGGGGGCGACACCGGCCTTTTCGCACACCCTGCGGGCGATGGGCGGCAGCTGCGTGGTGGCCCAGCGGTATACGGACTGCCCCTCCTGTGCGAACCGTGGGGGCGTCCCCTCGATCCGTACCGCGTTCCCCATCTCCGGCACCGAGCCCCACAGCACGGGGCCGATCCCGGGCCGGTCGCCGCCGTCGACGTCCGCGACGACGACCGCCGCACCGGCTCCGTCGCCGAGCAGGACACAGGTGCTGCGGTCGGTCCAGTCCGCGATGTCCGCCATCTTGTCGGCGCCGATGACGAGGACGCGCTCGGCCGCGCCCGCCCTGATCGCATGGTCGGCGGTGGCGAGGGCGTGCGTGAAGCCGGAGCAGACGACGTTGATGTCCATCACCGCGGGCGAGCCCATGCCGAGCCGGGCGGCGACCCGGGCCGACATGCTCGGTGAACGGTCGATCGCGGTGGAGGTCGCGACAAGAACCAGATCGACTTCGGCGGGCTGCAGCCCCGCCGCGGCAAGCGCCTTGCCCCCCGCGTGCGCGGCCATCTCGTCCACCGGCTCGTCAGGGCCTCCGACATGGCGGGTCTTGATGCCGACGCGACTGGTGATCCACTCGTCACTGGTGTCCACCATGGCCGCCAGATCGTCGTTGGTGAGCACCTTGGCGGGCTGATAGTGGCCGAGCGCCACGACACGTGAGCCGGTCATGTACAAGATCCCCTCGCTACATATGGCAGGAACCAACCAGTCTTGGTCGCTACCGCCCGGTACAGGGGCACGTGATCCCACAGGATTACCACCCGGCCATTGGAGACTTGGCAACAGCCTTGACCACAGAAAGCATACTGCAGACAATATTCTGTCGACTTGACATCGTCTGCTGTCCCCTCGCCCGGTCCACCGCTCACCGATTCGGCCTGTGTCCACTGCGGCAACTGCATCGAGGTGTGCCCCACCGGCGCGCTCTCCTTCAAGACCGAATTCGATAGGCGCACGGCCGGGACCTGGGACGAACAGGCCCAGACGGAGACCACCACCATCTGCGCGTACTGCGGTGCCGGCTGCAAGGTCACACTCCATGTGCAGGACAATGAGACCGTCAAGGTCACCTCTCCGCACGACAATCCGGTGACCCACGGCAACCTCTGCATCAAGGGCCGGTTCGGCTTCCAACACGTACAGAATCGGGTTTAACCGCTATGGGACGGGTCACCGAGCGCCGCCGCACCATCCGAATCCGGGACGGGGCCGTCTCCACGCGCCCCGACACGCTCGTCGCCGAGGAGCCCCTGGAGATCCGGCTGAACGGCAGGCCGCTCGCCATCACGATGCGCACGCCGGGCGACGACTTCGCGCTGGCGGCGGGCTTCCTGGTGAGCGAGGGCGTGATCGGTGACGGCTCCGAGGTGCAGGGAATCGTCTACTGCGCCGGGGCCACGGCGGACGGCGTCAACACGTACAACGTCGTGGATGTGAAGCTCGCCCCCGGCGTCCCGGTCCCCGACATCACACTCGAACGCAATGTGTACACCACGTCGTCCTGCGGGCTGTGCGGCAAGGCGAGCCTCGACGCGGTGCGCACCACCACCCGGCATCCGATCGCCGACGCTCCCCCGGTCCGGGTCGAGCCCGCCCTGCTCGCCACCCTCCCCGACCGGCTGCGCGCCGCGCAGCGGGTCTTCGACCGGACCGGGGGTCTGCACGCGGCGGCGCTGTTCTCCGAGACGGGTGAGCTGCTCGACGTCCGGGAGGACGTCGGCCGGCACAACGCGGTCGACAAGCTCGTCGGCCGGGCTCTGACCGATCACCGGCTGCCGCTGTCCCGGGCGATTCTGCTGGTGTCGGGGCGGGCATCGTTCGAGCTGGCCCAGAAGGCGGTGATGGCCGGGATCCCGATGCTCGCGGCGGTCTCGGCACCGTCGTCCCTCGCAGTCGATCTGGCGGCCGAGACCGGACTGACCCTGGTCGGCTTTCTGCGGGGTCCTTCCATGAACGTGTACGCGGGTGAGCACCGCATTGCCCTGGAGGCGACGGTCGACCGGGGCTGAGGCGCCTCGCCCGTCCTGCACGGGTCAGGGATCCGGCCGGCGGGGAGCGCCCCCTGCGCAGGCCGGTCCCACCCCGGGCGGGGCTCCGGACGCACCCTCAGCTCACCGTGACGGGCTCCCGTGACACCGCGCTGTTCTCCCGGTTCTCCTCCTGCGGATCGTACGAGCGGCGCTTGGCGATCACCGCGCACACCATCAGCTGCATCTGATGGAAGAGCATGAGCGGCAGTACGGCGAGGGACGCCTGCGCCCCGAACAGGACGCTCGCCATCGGCAGCCCGGAGGCCAGGCTCTTCTTCGAGCCGGCGAACTGGAGGGCGATCCGGTCCCCACGGTCGAAGCCGAGCCGCTTCGCCCCGTACCAGCTCAGCGCGAGCATCAGCGCGAGCAGCACGGCCTCGGCACCGAGCAGCGCTCCGAGCCTGGCCGGGGTGACCTGGCGCCAGATGCCCGCGACCATGCCTTCGCTGAACGCCGTGTAGACGACGAGCAGGATCGAGCCCCGGTCGACATGGCCGAGGACCTTCTTGTGGCGGGTGATGAAGCCACCGATCCAGCGGCGCAGCAGCTGCCCGGCGACGAACGGCAGCAGCAGCTGGACCCCGATCTTCAGCAGCGCATCGGCCGAGAATCCACCGCCGTCGTCGCCCAGCAGCGCGGCGGCGAGCAGCGGCGTGAGGAAGATCCCGGCGATCGAGGAGAAGGAGCCCGCACAGATCGCCGCGGGCACATTGCCGCGGGCGATCGAGGTGAAGGCGATCGACGACTGGATCGTCGAGGGGACGAGGCACAGGAAGAGGAAGCCGCTGTAGAGCTGCGGCGTCAGGACGTACGGCACCAGCCCCTTGCCCGCGAGACCTAGTAGCGGGAACGCCACGAAGGTGCAGACGAGGACGGTGAGGTGGAGCCGCCAGTGCTTGAGGCCGTCGAGTGCCTCGGCGGTGGAGAGGCGGGCGCCGTACAGGAAGAAGAGAAAGGCGACGGCTCCGGTCGAGGCACCGCCCGCCACATCGGCGGCGGTCCCCGATGCGGGCAGTATCGCCGCCAGCACGACCGTGCCGATCAGCGCCAGGATGTACGCGTCGATCGGCAGCCAGGACGGCAGTTTCAGGGTGCGGCGGCTCATGTGCTCCACATGTTCTCTTGGTTCCGGTCGTGCCCTCTCCATCCTGCTCTTGATCATCGTGATCGGGAATCCGGCATACCGCTCTCACTGTCATCACGATTCGAGATAGCCTGGACCCCATGTACGACCCCGCGCAGTTGCGTACCTTTCTCGCCGTCGCCCAGACACTGAGCTTCACCCAGGCGGCCCGCCGGCTGGGTGTGCGGCAGTCCACGGTGAGCCAGCATGTGCGGCGCCTGGAGGATGCGACGGGGCGGCAGCTGTTCGCCCGGGACACGCACCGGGTCGATCTCACCGTGGACGGTGAGGCGATGCTCGGTTTCGCCCGGACGATTCTTCAGGCCCATGAGCGGGCCGCGACCTTCTTCACCGGCACCCGGCTGCGCGGGCGGCTGCGGTTCGGGGCCTCCGAGGACTTCGTGCTGACGCGGCTGCCGGAGATCCTGGAGTCGTTCCGCCGTGACCACCCGGAGGTCGAGCTGGAGCTGACGGTGGAGCTTTCCGGGACGCTGCACCAGCGGCTGGCCGCGGGCCGGCTCGATCTGCTGCTCGCCAAGCGGCGCGTCGGCGACACGCACGGCGAGCTGGTCTGGCAGGACGCGCTGACCTGGATCGGTTCACCGCAGCTGCGGATCGACCTGGACCGTCCGGTTCCGCTGATCCTCTTCCCGCCGCCGGGCATCACCCGGGCCCGCGCTCTGGAGGTCCTGGAGGAGCACGGCCGGTCCTGGCGGGTCGCGTGTACGAGCACCAGCCTCAGCGGACTGATCGCTGCGGCCCATGCGGGCCTGGGCGTGATGGCTCACAGCCGGGGGCTGATCCCGCCGGGTCTGGCGCCGGTGCCTGCCAGAGCGGGTCTGCCGGAGCTGGGCGATGTGGATTTCGTCCTGCTGCACGGCCGCCGCCGGGACGGGGCACAGGAGGCCGCGGACGCCCTGGCGGCGGCGATCCTGGCGGGCGGCGACCGGCTGATCCGCGGTGTCGGCACGGTCGGTTCGATCAGTGGCCGGGACGGCGCATGACCGCACGCCCGTACGGTGACAATGGACGACAGCCACACTTCCGCGCCCGGCCCGGCCGGATCGGACATGTGCGGGCCCGCCTGCGGACCAATACCCTCGTACCTGCTCGAAACGGAAGTGACAGCGGCGTACAGATTCGGTGGAGATTCCGGCGCCGGCCTCTTACTCCGCGGTCTCAGCCGCGCCCGAGCCTTGCCCATCTGGCCGGATTTCGGTGGCTGACCTGTGCATATGCCACGTTGTCCGCCGTTACGGGGCCCTCCCGCCACGCCGCCCGGTGGGGTAGCGTCACGGCGCTGTGCGGAGCGCCACAAGGAGCAGGTCATTGCGCGAGTTCACTGTCCCACCCATGGCGGCCGCGCCCCTCGTAGGCGGGCTGGCCGATGTGGTGTTCGACTACGCCGAGGAAGATCCGCACCGGGTCGCGCTCGGCCGAAAAGACGCGCGCGGACGCTGGCAGGACGTCACTGCGGCAACGTTCCGCGACGAGGTGCTGGCGCTCGCCAAGGGGCTGATCGCGCACGGCGTCAGATTCGGCGACCGGGTGGCCCTGATGGCACGTACGCGCTACGAGTGGACGCTCCTCGACTTCGCGCTGTGGACGGTCGGCGCCCAGTCCGTACCGGTCTATCCGACGTCCTCGGCCGAACAGGTCTTCTGGATGCTGCACGACGCCGATGTGTCCGCCATCGTGGTCGAGCACGAGGACCATGCGATGACGGTCGCGTCGGTGATCGACCGGCTGCCGCAGCTCAAACGGCTCTGGCAGTTGGACGCCGACGCGGTGACCGAGCTCCTCGACGCGGGCGCCCGTGTCGAGGACGAGGTGGTGCACCGCCACCGGCGCGCGGTGACGCCCGAGTCGGTGGCGACCATCATCTACACCTCGGGCACGACGGGACGCCCCAAGGGCTGCGTGATCACGCATGCCAACTTCATGTTCGAGACGGACACCATGGCCGCCCGCTGGGAGTCGGTCTTCCACTCCAAGCCGGGCGACGAGGCGGCGACCCTGCTCTTCCTGCCCCTGGCGCATGTCTTCGGCCGCATGGTAGAGGTCGCGGCGGTCCGCGGCCGGGTGAAGCTGGGCCATCAGCCGGAGCTGTCGGCGAAGGCCCTGATGCCGGATCTGGTGTCGTTCCGGCCGACGTTCATCCTGGCGGTGCCGTACATCTTCGAGAAGGTCTTCAACGCTGCCCGGCGCAAGGCCGAGGCGGAGGGCCGTGCCGGGCCGTTCGACAAGGCCGTGGACATCGCGGTGAAGTACGCCGAGGCGACGGAGGCGCGGGCGTTCGGGACCGGTCCAGGGCCGTCCGCCGGGCTGCGGATGCAGCACCAGTTCTTCGACAAGGTCGTGTACAAGAAGGTGCGCGAGGCGATGGGCGGCCGGATCCGGCACGCCATGTCCGGCGGTTCGGGTATGGAGCGGAAGCTCGGGCTGTTCTTCGAAGGCGCGGGCGTCACGGTGTACGAGGGGTACGGGCTGACCGAGTCGACCGCGGCGGCCACCGCCAATCCGCCGGAGCGCACCCGGTACGGCACGGTCGGGCAGCCGATCCCCGGCACCACCGTGCACATCGCCGAGGACGGCGAGGTGTGGGTGCACGGCGGCAATGTGTTCACGGGCTATCTCGGCGACCCGAAGGCCACCGACGCGGTACTGCGCGACGGCTGGCTGGCCACCGGGGATCTGGGGGCGCTCGACGAGGACGGCTATCTGACGATCACCGGGCGGAAGAAGGAGATCCTGGTGACGTCCGGCGGCAAGAGCGTCTCGCCGGCCGGTCTGGAGGAACGGGTGCGGGCACATCCGCTGGTCGCGCAGTGCATCGTGGTAGGCAACGACCGGCCGTACATCGCGGCCCTGGTCACGGTCGACCAGGAGTCGGTGGACCACTGGCTCTCCATGCAGGGGCGGCCGCCCATGAGGCCGGGGGATCTGGTGCGGGATCCGGAGCTGGAGATGGAGGTCCGGCGCGCGGTGGTGGCCGCCAACACAGCAGTGTCGCAGGCCGAGTCGATCCGTACGTTCCGGATTCTGGCGCATCCGTTCAGCGAGGAGCACGGTCTGCTCACGCCGTCCCTGAAGCTGAAGCGCAAGGCGATCGAGACGGCGTACGCGGCGGAGGTCGACGCGCTGTACCGCTGAGGCACGGCGGTGCCTCAGCGGTTGAGCGCCTGCTAGGTGATCGAGATGCGGAACAGCTTGTCCGCGCCGTCCGGTTCGCCTCCGTTGTTGTCGCAGTTGGTGGTGGAGAGCCAGAGCTCGTCCTGGCCGGGCACCTTGGTGACCGTACGCAGCCGGCCGTACGTACCGACGTAGTACGCGGTCGGCGTGCCGAGGTTCTCGGTGTCACCGCTGATCGGCACCCGCCACAGCCGTTCGCCCTTCAGCGCGGCCATGTAGATGACATTGCGGACGATGGCGATCCCGCTGGGCGAGGCCTCGGAGACGTTCCAGGTCTTCTTCGGGTTGGTCATGCCGGCGGTGGAGCAGCTGCCCTCGCAGACGGGCCAGCCGTAGTTGTTGCCCGGCTTGATGAGATTGAGCTCGTCCTTCTTGCTGTCGCCGAACTCCGCCTCCCACAGGCGTCCTTTGCCGTCGAAGGCGAGGCCCTGCGGGTTGCGGTGGCCATAGCTGTAGACGTAGTTGCCGAACGGGTTGCCGGGGGCGGCCTTGCCGTCCGTGGTCATCCGGAGGATCTTGCCGTTGAGCGAGTTCTTGTCCTGTGCGAGGTCGGGGGTCTGGGCCTCGCCGGTCGACGCGTACAGGTAGCCGTCGGGGCCGAAGGCGAGCCGTCCGCCGTTGTGGTACCTGCTCTTCTTGATCCCCTGGAGCAGGACCGTGTATCCGCCGAGCGAGCTGCCGTCGTATGTCATGCGGGCGACGCGGTTGCCCTCGGACGCGGTGTGCATGAAGTACACATAGTGGTTGGTGGACCACTTGGGGTCGACGGCGACGCCGAGCAGGCCGCCCTCACCGGTGGTCGTGACGGTGCCCGGCACGGCACCGACCTGGGTCCTGGTGCCGCCGGGGGTGACCTTGAAGACCTTGAAGCTGTCCCGTTCGGTCACCAGCGCGGTCTTGCCGTCGGGCATCCAGTAGGTGCCCCAGGGGATGGACCAGCCGGTGGAGACGGTGGCGATGTCCGACGGTACGCCGCCGTCGGTGGCGCAGGCCGAGGTGGTGAAGGTGACCGTGTTGCCCGGAGGCGAGACATTGCCCGCAGCGTCCTTGGCGACGACGTCCAGGGTGTACGGGCTGGCGCAGGCGAGCCCGGTGAGGGTGGTCGTGGTGGCCGGCGGGGTACCGGTCACGGTCTTGTAGACGGTGCTGCCGCTGCGTACCTCGTAGGCGGTGACGGCCTTGTTGTCAGTCGACGCTCCCCAGTTCAGGACAACGCTGTTCGCGGTGAGGCCCGAGGTGGACAGGGTGCCCGGTGCCGAGGGTGCGGTGGTGTCGGAGCTGGGCAGGGTGGTGCAGTCCACGATCGGGCTGACCGACGACACATTGCCGGCCGCGTCACGCGCGAACAACGTGATGTTGTACGTGGTATTGGGGATGAGCCCGGTCAGGTTCTCCGTCGTGGCGGTGCCCGCCGCCTCCGCGAACTTGTTGCCGTGTTCGTAGATGTCGTACGCGACGACGCCCACGTTGTCGGTGGCGGCGTCCCAGTTCAGCGTGAGGCTGTCCTCGGTGATCGCCGAGCAGCTGGGCCGGCCGGGTGCGGTGGGTGCTTGTGTGTCCGATGAGGTGACCGTGAAGTCGATGTAGTCGAGGTTGGGCAGCCCGTCGGCCGTCGTGGACGTCAGCCGGATCTTGTTGCTGCCTGCCTTGACCGGGGTGGTCAGGGTGGAGGTGGCCCAGGTGTTCCAGTCGGCGGTGGCGTTGAAGGCGCGGGCGGCCGAGACGACCGTGCCGCCCACGGCGACATCCGCGGGCCGGCCGGCCGTCGTGCCGTTGGAGTACCGGATGGCGATCTGTCCGGTCCCGGCAGAGGCCGCGGTGACAGTGAACTCCACATAGCTGCCGACGACATTGTCGCCGTTGACGAAGCCTGTCCCGGAGTAGCCGGAGTGATTGGACTCCGCGGCGCCCTGGACGATCGTCGCGGACTCCGCCTCGTACCGGGTGGGCGCCGCCGAGGCGGATTGCGGCACCGCCTGCACCAGGCCGGTACAGAGCAGCACGACCGCGAGCGCGGCCACTCTTCCTCGTAACGTGGTGAGTGTGCTGGCCTTCATCTGAACCTCCGTCAGGGAACCCAGTAGTTGCCGGATGCGACGATCATCGACTGCAGCTGGACGCTCCCGCCGTAGTAGAGCTGTGGGTCGATCGAGGTGGCGGCGAGCTTGCTCCAGAGCGCGTCGAGCCAGGCCTGGGAGCCGGGGTCGGTCAGCGCGGTCACGACGAACGGGGCGGTGAATGCCATGTCGTCGCCGCTGTCGAACGCCGTGCCGTTCAGGTGGTAGCCGGTGACGATCCTGTTCGGGTCGCCGCCGGTCCTGGACTTGATCCAGGAGTTGAGCTTGCGCGCCGAGGCGAGCGAGGCCGCGTCCCCGCTGGTGACGGCGTCCGCGCCGATGCGCCACGGGTCGCGGCAGGCGTTCCAGGAGTAGTCGCCGTCGTTGGGGCCTTCGAGCACCTCACCCGCAGCGGGCTTGGGCGTGGTGTTCGTGTTGACGACGAAGTCGGCCAACAGGCCGGTGTTCGCCGCGTACTTGGTCTGCTGAGTGGTGATGAGATTCTGATGGGCCGTGCGCACGGTGTCCCAGGTGCTGTCGCCCGTGGCCGTCCTGAAGGCGCGGAAGTGGTCGATCATCCAGTCCGAGGAGCGGGTCATCCAGTAGTGGGACTCACCGGAGTCCGACCAGTCACCGAGCAGCATGAGGTGGGTGGTCGGGTTGACCTCGCTCTTCATGATGGCGTTGATGTGCTTGACCGCGAGATCCTTGTAGTTGTACGTGCCCGTGGATCCCCACTGCTTGTCGGCGAGGAGCAGCCCGTAGGCGACGTCGAGGTCCCCGTCCGTCGCCGAGTCGGAGCCGTCGACGCTCTTGCAGGAGGCGTCCTGCTCGGCGGCGAGAAGGTTGGCGTTGTTGACCGAGGGGTGCGCGAGCATGTACTTCACCATGCCGTCGAAGACGGTCTTCGCCTCCGGGTCGGCTCCTGCCATCGTCGCGGTGACGACCATGCCGTAGCCCTGGGCCTCGGCGACGTAGGGGTGGTCGGCGTCCGGCGAGATGACCTCGTACCAGCCGTTGCCGCAGTTCTTCCTGACGAACGCGGACTTCCAGGCGTTGTACGTCTTGATCACGGCCTGGTCGAGCGCCGACTGTGAGCCGGACGGCTTCAGCGTCCCTGCGGCGTACGGGAATCGGTGGCTGCCGAAGGGCACTGCGGGACCACCGGCGGCGGGGTCTGCGCTGTCCAGGTAGTCGAGGTTGGGGCCGCCGTTCGCCGTGGTCGCGGTGGCACGGATCGTGTTGGTTCCGGCGACGAGCTGGGCGGTGATGGTCTTCGTCGCCCAGGTGTCCCAGGAGCCGGTCCCGTTGAAGGCCGCCCCGGAGGCGACGACCGTACCGTTGACGCTGATGTCCATCGGGCGGTTGGTGGTCGTACCGTTGGCGTAGCGGATGGCGAGCGAGGTGCTGCCCGCGGTGGCGTCCACCGTGAACTCCACCGACGAGCCGGCGACGTTGGTGTAGTCGACGAAGCCGGTGCCGGAGTAGCCGGTGTGGTTCGTCGCCACGGCCGCCCGGTACAGGCTCGCGTTCTCGGCCTCGTACGCGGCCGTGGCGGCTGAGGCCTGCGGAAGGTGGGCGAGCAGGGGCAGAAGCAGACAGCTGAGTCCGGCGAAGACGGCCACGATGCGGCGTGGGGGTGCGGCAGGGTGCACGGTGATCCCTTCCGGTTCGACGTTAGGAAAGGTTCCTAACCAACACTGCATAGGATTCCCTGGGGCCCGTTCTGTCAATGCCCCGCGCGGGCCCAAATCCCGGAACATTGCAAGTGGGTTGAGCGGACCGCAGGCAGCCCGGAGGGGCGACGGGATCACCCCGCCGCCCCGTGTCCGAGAGGGCGCTCTACCTCCTGTCGAGGTGGTCGGGGTCGGGCACGGTGACCCGTCCGGTGCCGGACGCCGATGTCGCGTTGCCGCCCGGGTAGGCCGTGCCGATCCAGGTCTCGTCGATCCGCAACCGCTGGTAGCGGCTCGCGTCCGTGGATGCGGCATAGGTGCTGGTGACCTCCAGCCGGACGTGCCGGGCACGGGTCGCGGGGATGTCGATCAGCGCGACCCCGCGCGCGCTGGGCAGCGTGCCGGACTTCACCGGACTCCCCCAGTCGGTGCCGTCGCTGCTGACGTACACGCTGTAGTCCCTAATCCGTGCGGACTGCTCGGTATCGGATCGCGCGTAACTCACCGAGTCCTCACGCTGGTTGATACCGATGTACCGCACTTTCCCGGCCGATCCGAGGTCGTAGTCGAGTCGCGCGGGGAGCGACTTGCCGTTGTCCCAGTAGGTGAGGTAACTGCCGTCGGCGGCGGCCGCCGCCGCGTGCCCGGGCGCCGAGGTACCGGCGGTCATGGTGTACGACGAGGGCGCGATGATGCCGGTGCGCCCGGCCGTGGTCACCTTGAAGACCGTGTCGTACGGATCCCAGGCCCCCAGGCCGGTGAGGCTGAGGGTGCCTTCCGACTGCTCGAAGCGGACGCGGGCTCCCGTACGGAGGTTGGTCACGCGCTTCACCCGGTACCCGTTGTCCCGGATCTTCAGCGTGGAGGTGGACGGCGGGGTGAGGACATGGATGTAACTCAGGTCGGGGTGGGCCCGGTTGACGGTCGTGACGCCGTGGGCACCGTCGTTCCAGAAGCCAGGCTTCAGCCCGCCGTACATGTATCCGCCGCCCTCGACCCCGTGCAGCGACTCCCAGATGGGGTCGAGAAAGGAGTCGGCGAACGTGTTGAACGCGGCCTGATTGGCCGGGAAGACGCCGTTGACCTGAGCCGTCTCGGCCATCAGCGCCTTGACCGAGGAGCCCGCGTTGGTGATCAGCCGTCCGAGGGTGAGCTTCCTGTCCACGGCAGGATCGGAGCCGTCGTACCACCAGGCCCCCGTGGACGGCAGTTTGAAGTCGGCCTCGGTGAGCCGGGGCTGTGCCGTGTAGACCGCCTGCGGATAGTCGTACGACGGCGTCATCCCGGTCTTCTGCTCATTGCTGACCATGTCCATGATCGGCGTGTCCTCATTGTTGTTGCTGATCGTGTAGTGGGGGCGCTTCCGATAGATCTGCGCGTAGAGGTCATGGCTCTCCCAGTACGCATTGTCGTTGTCGATCCAGAAGCCACCGAGGTCCGGATAGCGGTCCATGACCTCGAAGAAGTTGTCGTAGCTGAACTCCCCGAAGCCGTCCCGGGTGGTCAGGTCGACCGAGCCGCCCTTGTACGCGGAGTACGCGGCCGAGTCCAGCCACTCGTGCCCGCCCTCGTTGTGCCATTTGGGGTCGTCCGTCATGTAGAGGATCGTCCTGAGCCCCTTCGCCTTGGCGGCTGCGATCGTCTCGCCCAGGAAGTCACGCTCGGTGGAACAGCTTCCCGGGATACTGGACGGCCAGGGGCGGGCGTAGCCGAGGCGACTGTGAAAGGTGGCGAGCACCAGGTACTGGGCGTGCAGCTTCTGGGCCTCGGTGACCCAGTAGTCGGGGTTCCAGCCGCCGGAAGTGACGTCGGACTCCCAGTCGGCGCAGTCGGTGTGCGCGGGTGCGGTGCGCTCACCCCAGTGCAGGAAGAGGCCCGCGGTGGCGGAGCGCAGAAAGTCCTGACGGGGGTTCTGCAGCTCGGCCCGGGCCGGTGCCTGCAGGCTGAGAGCGCCGAGCAGCAGCGCGACGACGAGCAGCATACGGACGGGCGGACGTCTGCCGGTGTTCATGGATCAGCCCCTCAGACCAGTTGGTAGCCGCGCATGCCCGTGAGCAGAAGATGGGTGTCCTGCAGCGATCCCGAGGTGTCGCCGAGCGACCGGTAGATGCCCCACTTGGGCCGTACGCGGTCGGCGAGGTAGGTGTCGGCACCGGACTTCGACTTGTCGATGACGGCGGTCGAACCGTCCTTCAGAATCCAGCGGACCGAGCCCGCCGTACCGTCGCCGACCGTGATCCGGAAGTCGACGTCGATCCATTTGTTCTGCAGCGGTACGAGGTCGGTGCGGCCGACGAGGATGTCGGCGACGGCGAGCTTGAGCTCGATGGTCTGTACGCCGTTCACCCGGCGCAGCGACTGCACGACGATCGGCGAGGTGCCGTTGCCCGGCTGCTTCATCTGCATGATGTGCGTGAAGGTGGTGGTCGCCTTCAGCGAGCCGGGGATGTACATCCGGTATGTGATCCGCCAGGTCTCTCCGGGCAGCCACTTGAGGTAGGAGCTGCCGCTGGTGCGCAGTCCGGTCACTTCCTGGCGCTGACGGTCCGTCGAGGTGTCCCGGTCGACGGTGTGCATGTTGAACCGGAAGTTGTCGCCCTCGGTGAGGATGTGCGGCTGCCCCGCCGGATGGGAGTCGGCCCGGTCGTCCTCGACGGTCTCGAAGGCGCCGAGTCCGCCGCTGCTCGCCGAGGGCGACCAGCGCAGTCGCCAGCTCGCCGCGTGCGCGGTGGCAGAGGGGCCGGTGGTGGCCGCCACGGCGCCGCCGATTGCCGCACCGAGTAAGGCTCGCCTGGAGGGATTCATCGCTTCGACCTCGCTCGGAACAGAGGGCGGCCGGCCTGCATGCTGTCCAGCCTGTTGAAGCTCAGGCCGATCATGCCGTCCGGGTGGTGCTCCGATGTCTTCTTGCGATCAGACATAAGCCGTACCAGCCTTCCTGAGGTGGGGGTTCAGGATTGAGTGGGGTGTGGCCCTTTTCTCCGCAGCCACCAAACGCTGCGTTCACAAGAGTGTTCATCATTCAGTGATGTGCTTCAGAGTTACGCCTTGACGGGACTCGGTCAATGGCCCGGACGAATAAGGTCGGAGCAATATCGAGTCGGTGTCGCGTCGATCCCGGTCGGGGCAGTGAGGGGTTGCTGAACGTCAGGTCGGCAGGGAATGCATCGCGCCCTGTGATCGTTGAGCATGAGAATGCCAACCGCCGACGTAAGGATCGACCGCTCGTGAGCAAGGTCCCCTCCATCACCCTCAACAACGGCGTCGAGATGCCGCAGCTCGGTTTCGGTGTCTGGCAGGTACCGGACGACGAGGCCGCGAAGGCCGTCGCGACAGCCATCGAGTCCGGGTACCGGAGCATCGACACCGCCGCGATCTACGAGAACGAAGAGGGCACGGGCCGGGCCGTCGCAGCCTCCGGTGTCGCCCGCGAGGAGCTCTTCGTCACGACGAAGCTGTGGAACGCCGACCAGGGCTACGACTCCACCCTGCGCGCCTTCGACACCTCGCTCGACAAACTTGGTCTGGACTACGTCGATCTGTATCTGATCCACTGGCCGGTGCCGGCCAAGGACGCGTACATCGACACGTACAAGGCCTTCGAGAAGATCTACTCCGAGGGCCGTGCGAAGGCCATCGGTGTCTCGAACTTCCTGCCCGAGCACCTGGAGCGCCTGCTCGGCGAGACCTCCGTGGTCCCGGTGATCAACCAGATCGAGCTCCACCCGCAGCTCCAGCAGGCCGAGTCCCGCGCCTTCCACACCAAGCACGGCATCGCGACCGAGGCCTGGTCGCCGCTGGGCCAGGGCAAGGGCCTCCTGGAAGTCCCGACGGTCGTCGCGATCGCCCAGAAGCATGGCCGCACGCCGGCCCAGGTGGTGCTCCGCTGGCACATCCAGACCGGGAATGTGGTGATCCCGAAGTCCGTGACGCCGTCCCGGATCGTGGAGAACCTCGATGTGTTCGGCTTCGAGCTGGACGCCGACGACCTGGCCGCGTTCGCCGCACTGGACGAGGGCAAGCGTCTCGGCCCGAACCCGGGCGAGTTCAACCTCGGCGCCTGAGCCGTGTCGCTGCGCCGTTGAAGTACACAGATCGCCGCCCGCCTGCCGAGCCGGGCGGCGGTCTGCTGCCCAGGAAGGAAACGGAACATGAACGGGGACACCGCGCCCGTCGTCGCAGCGGGTCGCTACCGGCTGCGCAATGTGGGCAGCGGGCTGCTGCTGGAGGTGTACGGCTCCGCCAAGGGCGCAGGCGCCCCGGTGCAGCAGGGTAAGGAAAGCGGTTCGGCGGCCCAGCACTGGGAGCTGACGCCCGTGCACGAGGGTGCCGCGCTGTACCACCTGGTCAATGTCCACAGCGGCAAGCGGCTGGACGTCGCCAATGCCTCCACCGAGAACGGCGCCGTGGTCCAGCAGTGGCGAGCCAACAACTACGGCGCCCAGGAATGGCTGATCGAGCAGCACCTGGAGGCGCCGGGGGTGGTGACCCTGGTCAGTTTCATCAGCGGGCTCGTCCTCGAGGTGGCCGATGGCAGCACGGTGGACGGTGCCCGCGTCCAGCAGTGGGAGGACACCGACTCCTCCGGCCAGTGGTGGCAGTTGGAGCCGGTGTCGGACACCCCCATGGTCTGAGCCGTTTTCGTTCGGATTCGATCGCAGGCCCGGTAAAGCCATCGGGAATCCGGCCCCATGCCTGGCCAGGCTCCCGGCGGCCGGGACGTGGGCGGCGTCTGCCGCGCCGGCGCCACGTTCTGCCGCCCCGGTCGCCGGGTCCTGCCAAAGGCTCGAAGGCCACGTACGGCACGGCTGTCCAGCCAGGCTGGCAGCGCCTCACCGTCCGGCTCTAGTATGGCGTGGCAGAAGTATCCAGACTGGAACCCCGGCCCGATTCCGGCGGGCCGGGGTTCTATGCCAGGCGGGTGAATCGATCACCGGCCTTTGTAGTGGTGCTCGGTCACCAGTCGTTGTGATGGTGCTCGATCACCGGTTTCAGTAGTCGCCGCCGAAGTCGCCGCCGCCGAAGTCGCCGCCGCCGCCTTCGCCGCCGTGGTGGCGCTCGATCACTCGGAAGCTGCCCACGACTCCGTTGTGGACCTTCACACCGCCCCGGACACGGCCCGGGTGAACGCCGTCGCTGGAGCTCCAGGGACCGACGGTCGCCAGCGGGGCGCCGTTGTCGCAGGTCGCACCACGGAAGACCTCGACGGTCCGGCGGCTTTCGTTGCGGATGTTGAGGGTCTTGGAACCGAGACCGCTGACCACCGTGATGCAGCCGCCGCCTTCGGCGGTGTAGGTGCGCTCGTTGATCTGGATCCGGCCCCTGAAGTGTTCCCGGTGGCCCTTGTTCTCGCGGCCACCACCCTTGTTCTCGTAGCCACCACCACCCCTACCCTCGTTGCCCTTGCCCTCGTTGCCGTTGCCCTCGTTGCCGTTGCCCTCGTTGCCGTTGCCCTCGTTGCCGTTGCCGCCGTTGCCGCCGTTGCCGCCGTTGGGGGCCGACACGGGGGCGGCGGCCTGCTGCTGGACGACCGGGGCAGCTTGGGCCGGCTCCGTGGAGGCAGCCGAGGCGTACGTGATGCCGGTGGCGGCCAAGGCCGCGGCAGCCGCGAGTGCGGCAGTAACGACAGTGGAACGCGTAACCATGTCACTTCTCCTGTCTCAGAGAGGCCGGCCGAGCAGCCGACCCGTAATTGAACGTACTAACGGCCCCCATAGCTGTCATATCGGACACGTTGGAAGGGGCGGGGCCGGGGCGCCAATCGGGGTACACAAGACACCCAAATGCCATTTCCAGATAATCTGACAAGCTGCCAATCACCCTTATTTATGGGCGAATTGATGTGGCATTAGCCTGTCCAGGCGACTTCCTGATGCCCTCTCACCCCTGATGGCAGCGTGTCTTTGTTGACACGGCCCTGGCGGGAGCCGTACGCCACCGCCCTGAATGCCCGTCATCCACAGTCCCACCCGCCCTGACCTGCGGTGACGCGCCGATGGTGCGTGCCGAAGAACGTTCCCCGGGTCGACGGGTGCCCCGTGGCTGCGGGTGAGCGCTCATTCCACGGCGATGTCGGCCGCATCCGGTGCGCCCCTCCGTCCGGAGCGCAGTGCCCGGCCCGCAGCGTACGCAAGCAGCGCGACGTCCCAGGCCAGGAGGCTCATCAACAGCTGCTAGCGGCTGTCGGCGACGAACGCGACGAACGCGACGAACGCGACGAACGCGACGAACGCGACGAACGCGACGAACGCGACGAACGCGACGAACGCGACGACACAGGCGTAGCCGATGGCGGTGCTGGCGAGCACGGCTCGCGGATGCCATTTCTCCGAGCATCCGGATCACGAGACGATGAGGGCCCCTGCCAGTACGTAGGTCAGTACGGCGGCCGGGCCGATGTGTCCTGGGCGGGATCTGGCTGGGGTGCTGGAGAGGGGAAGCCCGGCCGGCGGGAGCGCGGCCGGGCAGAGGGAGCGTCATGACGCCCCGTGTGTCAGCGGTAGGCTGCCTGCCCGGTGAGGGCATGGCCGACGGCCAGGGTGTGGATCTCGCTGGTGCCCTCGTAGGTCAGGACCGATTCGAGGTTGTTGGCGTGCCGCAGGGGCGAGTACTCCAGCGAGACGCCATTGGCCCCGAGTACGGTCCGGCATTCGCGGGCGATGGCCAGGGCCTCGCGTACGTTGTTGAGCTTGCCGACGCTGATCTGCTCGGGCCGCAGCGTCTCCCGTTCCTTGAGGCGTCCCAGATGCACCGCGAGGAGGGCGGCGTTGCCGAGCGACAGCGCCATGTCGGCCAGCTTGCGCTGAGTGAGCTGGAAGGCGCTGATCGGCTTGCCGAACTGGATGCGCGAGTCGGCGTAGTCGAGCGTCGCCTGCAGGCAGTCGCGCCCGGCGCCGACCGCGCCGAAAAGGATCCCGAAGCGGGCCTCGTTCAGGCAGGACAGCGGGCCTCGCAGTCCCCGGGCCCCGGGCAGGAGGGCCGAACCGGGCAGGCGGACGTCCTCGAAGTGCAGCTCGGAGGTGATCGACGCACGCAGCGACATTTTCTGCTTGATGTTGCTGGTGGTGAAGCCGGGAGTGCCTCGCGGGACGAGGAAGCCCCGTACCCCGTCCTCGGTCTGCGCCCAGACGGTGGCGACATCGGCGATACCGCCGTTGGTGATCCACATCTTGGAGCCGTTCAGGATCCAGTCGCCGCCGTCGCGGACGGCCCGGGTACGCATGTCGGCCGGGTTGCTGCCGAAGTCCGGCTCGGTCAGCCCGAAACAGCCGATCGCCTCACCTGCGGCGAGCCGCGGCAGCCACTCCTGCTTCTGGTCCTCCGATCCCCACTGCCGGATCGAGAACATGGAGAGGGATCCCTGGACGGACACGAAGCTGCGCAGACCCGAGTCGGCCGCCTCCAGCTCCAGGCAGGCGAGTCCGTAGCTGACCGCGCCCGTGCCCGCGCAGCCGTAGCCGTCCAGGTGCATGCCGAGCACACCGAGCTTGCCGAGTTCGGGCGCCAGTTCGCGGGCGAAGTGTGCGTCCTCGAACCATTGGCCGATGTGCGGACGGACCCGCTCGGTCAGGAATCGGGCGACCGTGGCCTGGATCTCGCACTCCTCGTCGGTGAGCAGGGAGGCGATGTCCAGCAGGTCGAGCGGGTCCTTGAGGCGCTTGGCCGGGGGCATGGGGGAACTCCTTCGGTACGTGCTGCCGGTGTCGATCGGAATGAGTGCGGGGTACGGAGGCGGGCCGGACGGGCGGTCAGCTGTCCAGCCAGCGCCTGAGGTCCTCGGTGTGCTCGCCGAGCCGCGGCGGGCGCCGCTCGTAACGCGGCGGGGTACGGGACAGCCCGATGGGGTTGGCCACCAGGCGCATCGGGTCGTCGGGGTCCGCGTCGGCCGGTGTGACCCGCGGGGACAGGCCCAGGCGTTCGGCGAGGTCGAAGGCGTCTGCGAGGTCGTTGACCGGACCGCAGGGCACCCCGAGCGGGGTGAGCAGGTCGACCCACTCGGCGGCGGTACGCAGGGCGAGCCGTGCGGAGATCTCCTCGGCCAGCGCATCGACGTGCGCGACCCGGTCCGCGTTCGAGGCGAACCTGGGATCGGCGGCGAGCGCGTCTGCGCCCAGGCCCCGGCACAGGGCGAGGAACTGCCGGTCGTTGCCGACGGCGACGACCAGCGGCCGGTCCGCAGCCCCGTACACCTCGTACGGGGCGATGGACGGGTGACGGTTGCCGAGGATGCCCGGCACCTGGCCGGCCAGGGTGTACCCGCCCGCCTGGTTCACCATGCTCGACAGCAGCGAGGACAGCAGACTGACCTCGACGTGCTGGCCTTCGCCGGTCGCGTCGCGGTGGCGCAGCGCCGCCAGGACCCCCACGGCCGCGTGCAGGCCGGTCAGTACGTCGACCAGCGCCACGCCCGTCTTGACGGGCTGCCCAGGTGCGGGCCCGGTGATGCTCATCAGCCCGCCGACCGCCTGCAGCAGCAGGTCGTAGCCGGGGAGCGAGGCGCCTTCACCGGCTCCGAATCCGGTCACCGAGCAGTAGACGATGCCGGGGTTGAGCGCATGGGCCTCCTTGTAGGAGAGCCCGTACTTGTCCATCGTGCCGGGGCGGAAGTTCTCGAAGAGCACATCGGCGCGGCGCACCAGCTCGTGCGCGTCGCGGCGTCCTTCCTCCGTGCCGAGATCGACGGCGAAGGACCGCTTGTTGCGGTTCACGGACAGGAAGTAGGTGGTCTCGTCATGGGCGCGCGGCGGGCCCCAGGCCCGGGTGTCGTCGCCGGTGCCCGGACGTTCCACCTTGATGACATCGGCGCCCAGGTCCGCGAGGAGCATCGTGGCGTACGGGGCGGCCAGCACCCGTCCGAAGTCGGCGACCACGACACCCGACAGGGGGCCGGGAACGGAGGCGTTCATCGGATCACCGTCCGGGAGCCGCGTATGGACACCGTGGTCGTGGTGGTGAAGAAGTCCCGTGCTGCGCGTCCCTGTTCGCGCGGGCCGAAGCCGCTGTGCCGTGATCCGCCGAAGGGCACATGCGGGTCGGCCCCGGCAGTCTCGGAGTTGAAGTGCAGAATGCCGACCACGAGGTGGCGCAGCAACGGCGTCTGCTGCGCGGGATCCGGTGCGGGATCCGCCGCGCGGGCGGTGGCTGGGGTGTGCTGCATGTGCCTTCCTCTCGATACGCATCCTTGCGCGAGGCGACCTGCCGAGTGCCTGGCCGGTGACGGCCGGGATCGCGAAGCCACATCTTGGGCACGCGGCACGCGTCCCCGCAGTGGACGAGATGTCCCGCGCCGATGCCGCAGGGCACTCCAATCCGTCCATGGGCGGTGCGCCCGGACGACTGGTTGGCTCGGCAGCCCGCGCCGCTGTGCGCCGGCACCCCACTCTTCGCAGGAGGTCACATGCCTGGTGTTTCCGTCCCTTCCAGCCCCTCCGGAACTTCCGGGACCGGCCTGACCACGGCCACGGGCCTGGGCGGTGGCCTGCCGCTGGGCGCCGTCGGTCGGCGCGGCCGCCGCCGAGCTGACGGCCCGTATCGCGCGGCGCTGCCACGACCGGGGCCTGCTGGTGCTGACCGCGGGAAGCTACGGCAACGTACTGCGGTTCCTGCCGCCGCTGTCCATCCCGGACACACTCCTTGACGAGGGCTTGGGGCTGCTCGGTGAGGTGATCGCGCAGGAGTGCGGCACTGGTGTGTAGGAGCGGTGCCGCGGTGTCACTGGCGGCTGATCCTCACGGCCGGGAGGTGCGGACCGCCCCATCCGCATCGGCGTTCTCCCCTGGCCAGGCCGACAGTGCCAGCAGCAGCTCGGCCCGTACGTGGGCGGAGTCGAGATCGACGTCCAGCAGCGCGTGGATCCGGTCGACGCGGCTGCGCAGTGTATGCCGGTGCACTCCCAGGGACGTCGCGGCCGCGCCCCACTGGCCGTGATGCTCCAGGAACGCACGGAGCGATGCGATGAGATCCGTGCCGTGCTGCCGGTCGTAGTCGGCGAGCGGGGCGATGCGGACCGCGGACAGCTCGCGCAGCAGACCACGGGTCTCGGGCGCGGTGACCAGGATCTGACCCGCCAGCGAAGCGAAGGGGACGAGTTCGTGCCCGCTGCGTGCCTCGGCCACCGCGGCGGCGTTGGCGGCCTCGCGCAGCGCCTGGGGCACCGCGTCCAGACCGTGCCTGTCGCTCAGCCCGGCATGGGGCCTCGGCCTCAGCCGGGCCGCCGCACCGTCGGTGAGCGCACGGGCCTGCACCGACCCGTCGCCCGGCAGAAGCAGCACCGCGCACCCGTCGCGAACGGTGCCGAACCGGGGCAGACCCCGCTCGGCGAGATCGCTGCCCGCCGCGTCCAGTGCCCGCCGGGGGCTGCCACCGCGCAGCACGAGCACGCTGATTCCGTCCCGCACGGGGAACCCGGCCTCCGTGAGATGGCCGTGGGCCGTGGGCGCGGACACCGTCCCGTCCAGGAGCATGCGCAGGAACAGGCCGTTGACGTGGTGCTGTTCGTCCATGAGGCGCAGCGGCTTCTCCTCGTGGAGGGCGATGAGCGACGCCGCGTGGCCGAGGAGGAGGTGGTCCACGGCGGTCAGCTCCCGGCCGGTGACGAGCACAAGGCGGCCGTGGGCCCGGGGCCCGACGCGTACCTGCTGTGCCACGACGCTCCCCTGCGGCCCGGTGCTCACTGCCGCCGAGGCCCCGTCGCCCGCTCCAGGGGCACGCAGCTCCGCCAGAACGACCGGTTCCGGCCCTGCCGAGCCCGGCGGATGAGACGCCCGCACGGCGCCCGCCCCGTCCATGTACAGCACCTGGGTACCGGTCGAGGCAGCGAGTTCACGCACGACCGCCCGGGCGGCGCCGCGCAGCGCGGCACGGGTCATCCGGAGCTGGATCCGGGAGGCGCGCACGACCCCTTCATAACTCTGCTCCGCCAGACGTTCCATCACGGCCTTGGTGATCGCGACGAAGGGCGTGGGCAGCGGTACTTCGAGCAGCGGCAGTCCGGCCTCCTCGGCTGCCTCGACCACGGCGGCCGGGACCTGCGCATGGGACAGGCCGGTACCGAACGCGACGGCGGCCACGCCGGCACCGGCCAGTCGTGCCACGTAGGCACGTTGCCCCGCGGGTGTCCCCGGCAGCCTCAGGCCGGTCGTGAGCAGCAGCTCGCCGCCGCTGAGCCAAGGGGTGGGGTCGGCCAGTTCGATGCTGTGCGCCCACATCACTTCGCGGTCGAGTGCGCTGCGGCCCGCGAGCACGGTCAGTCCGAGCTCGTGGCGGCGGGTCAGCCAGTTCAGGGATACGCCCATGCGTTCGTCTCCCCCTCGGTTCCCGCGCACCGGTCTGCCCGGTCCGCCGTGTCCCGGGAACCTAGCAGGTCAGCACAGGTCACCCCCGTCGGGCCAGGTGCACCGTACGGACCGTGAGCAGGAAGACATCGGGGCGGCGGTGCAGCCCGGCCGGGTCCTCGGGGTCGAGCAACCGGTCCAGTACGGCGATGTCGTCGGCCGTCAGGGACTCTTCGAACATCTCGCGCCGACGGGCGAATTCTGCGATGACATGGTCGCGGGCCGGCTCGGAGAGGGGCGCCGGAAGGTCCAGCAGGAAGCTGCGGGTGCCCTGCGGGTCCAGACCCACCGCGGTGCACAGGGCGCTCCAGTCCTCGGTCTCCCGCTTGGTGCCGGGCAGTGACGCCCGCATGTCCTCGAACCAGTCCGCGGTGATCGCGTCGAGCCTGGCCTCCAGACCCGGCCGGCCCATGCCGATGTCACGCGGGAGCTGGCGGGGCGGCAGACCGCCCTCCACCAGGGCGACGGTCCCACCGGGGCGCAGCAGCGCGGCAAACCCGGCGAGAACTGCGCGCTGGTCACCCATGTGGTGCAGGGCGTTGCCCACCCAGATCAGATCCGCCTCCCCCAGCTCGGCGAGGCCGTCGGGGATGTCGGCCTGCTGTGTACGGACCCGGTCACCGAGACCGAGCCGCTGCGCGCGGGCCCGGGTGCGTTCCAGAAGCGCCGGGGTGCCGTCGACGGCGACGACTTCCGCCTCGGGAAACACCTCGGCGAGCAGACAGGCGATCACGCCGGGTCCGCTGCCGATGTCGAGAATCCTGCGCACCTTCGGGGCCGTGGGCAGGCCGGCGATCCAACGGGCCGCCTCCTCGTACTGCGGGCGGCTGAGCTCGGCGTTCTGCTCCAGCCGCGGGCCCATGACGCCCCAGTCGATGTCGGTGGTGTCGTGCTGGTGTCCCGGTGTGCTGCCGTGGTGATGACCGTGGGTGGTGTCACGCCGATGGCTGCCGGCGGTGTCGTGCTGGTGACCGTGGTCGGTGTGCTGGCTCATGGGGACAGCCTCACCACACATCAACCCCCTGGCAAGATTCTTTGCCGGTTCGGCAAGTCAGCGCACCGGCACCCCTTGGGCCGATGCCCCGGACGCGGTCGGGGCAAGCGGCCACCGTCTCGGCCTCTCGCACGCAGTACCAGCACGCATCCACGGTTCGGCGCTGCGATGTGACATGCCGTCATGCACCCCGTTTCGACTCTGCAATGTGACATGTCATCGCGCATGAGCGGCCTGCGCCGCGGCACGGCTGCACGTCGCCCGCCCCCCGCGGCCCCCGGCCCGGTGTTCGGCGGCGTGCCCGCCCGTCCGGCTACCTCACGCCGTGTCCGGCGGCGATCGCCACCACCCGCGCGGCCAGGTTCAGATCGTTCTCGGTGACCACACCACCCGCGTCGTGGGTGTTCACAGACAGGGTGACGGTGTTGTAACCGAGGGTCAGATCGGAGTGGTGGTTCAGTTCGTCCTGGATCTGGGCGACATGCACGGTCAGCCCGACGGCGGCGAAGTGCGTGCGGAGCCGGTAGGTACAGGTGATCCGGTCTCCCTCCAGCGACCAGCCGGGCAGGTCACCCAGACGGTCCTCGATCTCCTTCTGCGACAATGGTGCGGCGGGCATGCTGCGACTCCCTACGAGCGATCGGTGCCGGTCGGCGGTGCCGGTGACGTTACGGTCTTCGTATGACAACTGTCGCGCTTGACACGGGGGTAGGGCCGCTGCTGCGCAGCTGGCGGGAGCAGCGTCGCATCAGCCAGTTGGAGCTGGCGCTCCGCGCGGATTCCTCTGCCCGGCACATTTCCTTCATCGAGACGGGCCGTTCCCGCCCCAGCGAGGACTTGATCCTGCGGCTGGCCGAGCATCTCGACATCCCGGTCAGGGAACGCAACGCCCTGCTGGTGGTGGCCGGTTACGCGCCCCGCTACGCACAGACCGCGCTCGACGACCCGGCGCTGGGCGCGCTGCGCGAGGGGATGGAGCGACTGCTCCAGGGGTACGACCCCTACCCGGCGCTCGTCGTCGACGGCATGTACAACGTGGTGGCGGCCAATCGGGGCATCGCAATGCTGCTGGAGGGAGTGGCCGGGCATCTGCTGGCCCCGCCGCTGAATGCCATGCGGCTCACTCTCCACCCGGAGGGCCTGGCCCCACGCATCCGCAATCTTCGGGAGTGGCGTGCCGATCTGCTGGCGCAGATGGACCGCCAGATCGCCCTGGCCCGGTCTGCGGAGCTGCGTGAGCTGTACGAGGAGGTCGCGGGCTATCCCGCACCGGAAGGTGCTGACAGGGCCGAGGGGGCCGGAGCAGCGGGGAGCGGCGGGGGCGCCGGGGAGAACGCGGGAGCCGGCCCCGCGTCGCCCCTGCCGTTCGCGCTGCCCTTGCATATCGAGCACGGCGGGCAGGTGCTCTCGTTCGTCTCCTCCATCGCGACGTTCAATACCCCGATGGATGTGACGGTGGCCGAGCTGGCCATCGAGACGTTCCTGCCCGCCGACCGGGCGACCGCCGACCATCTGCGGTCCCTCACTTCCTGACGATCGGGCGGATCCAGGGGGCGTCGGCCCGCGCCAGGACAATCGCGGCCGTGGTCACGACCGCCAGGACCACCACGGCGAGCAGCAGGGGAAGTCGCGGGTGCCCGTGCAGTACGGCCACGGCTCCGACGAATGCTCCGGTCATCATGGCGGCGGCCGAGAGCACCGCCGTCCGGCCTTGCTGCCGCCTCCGCCGGCGAAGCGGCTGTCGGAGAGGATGCCGGTGATGGTCAGGGTCAGCACGGTGGTGGTGAGGTCGGGGACCGCCAGCGCCCGGGAGATGGCGTTCTGCGCACCGAGTCCGAGTCCGAGCAGTGCGATGAGCGCGAAGCGGACCCCGCCCACGAACGGATGGCCGGAAGCCAGAGTGACGATCAGCGCGGCCAGGACACAGGCGGTTTCGACGAGGAGCGCGTACAACAGCATCCGGCCGCGATGCGTCAGGGCACGGTGCACGATCAGGCCGCCGAGCAGTTCCCCCATCGCGAACGCGGCAAGCGCGACGAGCGAGAATCCGGGGGCTCCGGCGATCGCGAAGCCGGAGAAGACCACATTGCCGGTCATGTTCGCGACGAAGACCCGGCCGAGTTCCAGGTAACTGACGGCGTCGACCAGCTGACGACGGTCAGGGCGAGCATCATGGGCGGCAGCGGTCCATGCCGGTCGTTCATGTCCGGTACGACGGTGGACCATGCCTCACGCAGCACGACGCGCACGGACACGGCCACGCTCCGATCACGGTGTGGGTGGTCGGAATTGTGCCGCCCCGGGCGCACGGAACACCACGACCGACGCACATCGCCCCCGCCCGGAAGGAGGCCGGTTCCCGGGGCGGGGGCGATGTGCGTTCCGGAGCCGCTATACGCGTGCCCCGTTGTCGAGCGGGTCCCGGCGCCCCGCCTTCGTACCGGACCGGCGTCCGGGAGCCCGCTTCCGGGCGGGCGGCGGGGCCTTGCTGCTCCGCTCCAGGAGGAGCGCGGCCGGTACGGCGGTCAGCACCGAGGAGTACGTGCCGACGCAGATGCCGATCAGCAGGGCGAGCGCAAAGTCCGCGAGGGAGTCGCCGCCCAGCACGGCAAGTGCGGTCAGGATGAACAGGGCACCCATTCCGGTGTTGACCGTTCTCGGGACGGTCTGGAGAACGGCCCGGTTGGCGACCGTGGCAAGAGGCACGCGACGGGCCTTCGCCCACAGTTCCCGCACCCGGTCGAAGACGACCACCGAGTCGTTGACGGAGTATCCGATGACGGTGAGCAGTGCGGCCAGGAAGATGCCGTCGACGGTGCGTCCGAGCCAGGCGAAGGCGCCGACCAGGATGATGACGTCGTGGACCAGCGCCACGACCGAGGCCACGGCGAACGTCCAGCGGAACCGGATCGCCAGATACGCCAGCTGTACGAGGACGGCGATGCCGAGCGCGATCAGGGCGTTGCGCCGGAGTTCGTCGCCGAGGCTGGGGCCGATGAGTTCGTCGCGGACCTTGGTGGTTTCGCCGCCCTCCTCCGCGAGGGCGGCGCGCAGGGCGTGTTCGCCGTCGTTGTCGAGTTCTCCGGTGCGTACGGAGAGGTCGCCCTCGCCCGCCGTGGTGACCTCGACGTCATCGAAGCCCGCGTCGGCGAGGGCGGTGCGGGCCCGCTCCACGTCGACGGGCCGGCTGGTCGAGTACTCGACGAGCCGGCCGCCGGTGAATTCGACGCCCAGGTTGACGCCGCGTACGACGATGCCGAGGACCGCGACGGCGATCAGTGCCGTGGAAATCAGCAGCCAGCGGCGCGGCGAACGCATCAGCTGGGGATCGCGGCGGGTCAGCCAGGTGCGCACCCGGCCGGGGGCGGCGATGCCGTTGATGCCCCGGTAGTCGCTGACGAATCGTGAGCGTGCGGCGATGTCGGTGAGTGCGCGGGCGATGACGAGTGCGGAGAACATCGAGGCGAGCACACCGATGGCGAGTGTGACGCCGAAGCCCTTCACGGGCCCGGAGCCGAGGAAGAAGAGCAGCCCGGCCGCGATCAGCGTCGTGACGTTGGAGTCGGCGACGGCGCTCCAGGCGTTTCGGAATCCGGCGGTCAGCGAGGAGCGCAGGGAGCGGCCCGGGTGCTGTGCGTGTTCCTCTCTGGCCCGTTCGAAGACCAGCACGTTGGCGTCGACCGCCATCCCGATGGCCAGGACGAACCCGGCCAGGCCGGGCAGGGTGAGGGTGACTCCGAGGGCGACCAGGGCCGCGTAGGAGATCAACCCGTAGGCAGCGAGCGCGACGGCGGCGAGCGCGCCGAAGAGCCGGTAGACGATGGTGATGAAGAGCGCGGTGGCCGCGGCGCCGATGAGGGCGGCCCGGGCGCTGGCGTCGATGGCGGCGGCGCCGAGCGTCGGGCCGACGGTCCGCTGTTCGACGATCTCGACGGGGAGCGGCAGAGCGCCGCCCTTGATGAGCAGGGCCAGTTCCCGGGCCTCGTCGGCGCTGAAGGAGCCGGTGATCTGGGTGGACCCGGACGGCAGGCCGACGTTGCAGCCCACCGAGGGTGAGACCTCCGGCGAGGAGATGATCTGCTGGTCGAGGACGATGGCGACGCGGCGCCGGTCGTCCTGGACCGGGTGGCAGGCGGCCTCACCGGTCAGCCGGGTCCAGTCCCGGCCGGCCTTCTTGTGGAAGTCGAGGGAGACGGTCCAGCCGGCGCCCTGCTGGGCGTCGAAAGCGGTGGTGGCGTCCTTGACGCCCGCGCCGGAGAGCCGGGCCGGGCCGAGGTCGAGGGAGCGGCCCTGCTCGTCGGGGAGCGTCGGCCCGTTGCCGGCCTCGGCGTCGGCCTTGGCGTCGGCCTTGGCGTCCGCCCTTTCGTCGTTCTGCGCGGCGGGGCCCTGGATCGCGTGGAAGCTGAGCTGGGCGGTTCTGCCGATGACTTCGGCGGCCTTGCGCGGGTCCTGGACGTCCGGGAGTTCGACGATGATCCGGTCCTCGCCGGAGCGGGTCAGGGTGGGTTCGGTGACGCCGAGGGAGTCGATGCGCTGGCGGAGCACCTCAAGGGTGCGGTCGGTGCTCTCCCGGTCCGCTTTCGCGGTGTCGGAGTCCTTGGCCTGGAGCACCAGTCTGGTGCCGCCCTGAAGGTCGAGGCCGAGTCTGGGTGACATGGTCAGCGTGATGAGCACGGAGACGAGCAGGACGGCCGCAGCCAGAACCGCTCGCACCGTGGTGGCGCGAGTCATGGGTTTCCTCCGAGGGGGCGCCGGGCGCCCTCACCTCGGCGAGGACGTTCCGGCGGGTCTGTGGGACGGGGCCGGTGGCAGGACCGGTGGCCGGTGAACGGCCGGCCTCGGAGGACCGCGTACGACGGGGAGTGCTGCGCGGAAGCGGTCGGTGGCACGAGCGGGTGCGGCGGGAGCCCGCCGGAAGGCGTGGTGCGGTGCGCGGATGCCCGGTGCGCCGGGCAGCAGGAAGTAGGGGGCGGGCGGCGGGAGAGGGTGCGGGGTCCGGGCGTGGTCGGTGCCGGCCCTGGGCAGGGGTCCGGTCGTCGGCGCGGTCCGGTGGCGGTCGGTCGCCGTGGCCGTGCGGGTGCGCCGGGTGTCGTGGACGGTGCCCGTGCGGGCGGTCCGGTCCGTGTGCGGGGTGGGCTGATGGGCGCCGGGTGAGTACGCGGCGGAGGGCGGCACACCGGCGAACGGCCGGTCGGGGAGTACGGATCCGGCGGCTGCGGGGGCGCCGCCGACGACGGTGAGTACGGCGAGAAGGAGGGCGACGAAGACCTGCCGGGCCGCCTGTGCGGTTCTGTGGTGCGCCGGGGCGCCCGGCCATGCCCTCGGGGGCACGTTCCCCGGGGGCGGCCCCGGGAGGGGGGTCACCTCGTTCGGCCGGGCAGGGCCGGTGTCGCACCGGCTCGGCGGAGCACGGAGCTGAGTATCAGCCCGGCGCCGCGTACGACGGTGGTCGCCGGGTCGTCGGCGAGACGTACCGGAACGCCGAGGCGGACCGCGACCCGGTCGGTGATGTCGGGGCGGGCGGCGCCTCCCCCGGCGAGCAACGGGCCCTTGCGCAGGGCCCCGAGGACGGCGCCGTGCCGGTCCTGCTTCCACATCTCGTCCACCATGTCCAGGACGGTGCGGACGACGGCGGTGGGCGGCTCGCAGGGGTCGAGGTCACTCAGTCCCGTCTCGGCCTGGCGGGCGTCGCGGACCAGTCCGTCGACGAGGAGGGTCGCCTCGGTCAGCTCGGCGCCGATGTCGACGACGAGCAGCGGGCCGCCGTCCTGCGGTCCGGCGTATGCGGCGGCGGCCCTCGCGCTGTCCAGGGCGATGACGCTCGTCGGCCCGAGTGCGGCGATCAGTTCCCTCGCCGCGGCGCGGTGTTCGGGCCCGGCGAGGACGGGATGGCTGAGGAGGATCACGGTGTCGGTGCGGTCCGCACCCAGGGCTCTGTCGGCGATACGGCCGAGCATGCGGCCGCAGGACACGGGGTCGACGATGCGTCCTCGCCGGACCGGGCGGCCGTGCCCCGGCCCGGCGCCGAAGTCGCTGCAGGCGTCGGTGTCGGCGATGACGCCGTGTCCGGGCATCCAGGCGCGGGTCCGTGAGCTGCCGAGGTCGAAGGCGAGGCCGCGGGTGACGCCCCGGTACTCCTGGCGGACGGACCGGCCGAGTCGCGGTCCGTTGTGCAGCGAACGCATCGCCCCTCCCACCGGCCTGCCGACGCGGCCGTTCACACACCCATTGACCCGCTGATAGCGAGGCATGGCCGAGCCCTCACTATGCAATAGGGAGGCAAAGAAAGCTACTCCCAGGCAAAATCCAAGGGCTCGGGCGCGGCGAGGTCTCCGTCGTGCGTCACACCTCCGACGGCAGGAACCCGGCGATCAGTTCGGCGAACTCGTCCGGCGCGGCAATCCGGACACCCAGGTCCTCGGCCTTGGTGCGCTTGGATCCGGCCTTCTCCCCGGCGACCAGGAGCGTGGTGCGCTTGGAGACGCTGGACGAGGACTTCCCGCCGGCTCGCTCGATCAGCTCGTTCATCTGATTCCGGGAGAGCTTCTCCAGCACGCCGGTCATGGCGCCGGTGACCACCACGGTCATCCCGTCCAGCGGCAGGCCGACGGTCCCCTCCCCGTCGGCGGCGGCAGTCTCTTTCGTGCCCTCCTCGCCCGGCTCCGGCGGCGGCGTCGCACCGGGCTCCGTCATGTTGACCCCGGCGGCCACCAGCTTCTCGATCAGCGGGGCCAGCTCCACCAGCTCCGCGACGACGCCCGCGGCCTTCTCCTTGCCGATGCCGTCGACGCGCTGGAGCTCCTCGGCGTCGGCGGCCCTGATCCGGTCCATGTCCGCGAAGTACCGGGCGATCCGCCGTGACATGGAGCGCCCGGTACCGCGTACCCCCAGCGCGCAGAAGACCCGGGAGAGCGGCTGGGTCCGTGCCGTTTCGATGGCGGCCAGGAGGTTGTCGGTGCTGGTCTCGCCCATCCGTTCCAGGCCGAGCAGCTGCTCGCGGCCGAGGGTGAAGAGGTCTGCGAAGTCGGCCACCAGCCCGGCGTCGACGAGCTGGACGACCCGGGTGGCGCCGAGGCCCTCGATGTCGAGCTGATCGCGGCCCGCCGCGTATGAGATGGAGGCGACGAGGCGGCAGTCGCGGCCCCGGACACAGCGCCAGCGCTGCTCGCTGGTGTCGATCCCGGAGCCGCACTGCGGGCATGCCTCGGGGAAGACTATGGGCTGCTCGTCACCGGTCCGCAGATGGGCGACGGGCGCCTCGATGCGGGGGATGATGTCGCCCGCCTTGTAGACCATCACACGGTCGCCCAGGCGGAGATCGCGGCGGGTGATGTCGGCCGGGTTGTGCAGTGTGGCGTAGCTGACGGTCGAGCCGTCGATCTCCACCGGTTCCAGCACGGCGCGTGGCGCGATGATGCCGGTCCTGCCGACGTTCCACTCGACGCCGAGGAGCCGGGTGACCTTCTCGACGGCCGGGAGCTTGTATGCGATGGCCCAGCGCGGCGCCCTGGTCCCTGAACCGGCCTCGCGCTGGTCGGCCGCGAGATCGGCCTTGATCACGATGCCGTCGATGCCGAACGGCAACGAGGCGCGCAGGGCGGCGACTTCCTCGACCCGGGCCTGCACCCCCTCGACGGTGGTGACGGTGCGCGGTGCCACATCCGTGTCCGCCGCGGTGTGCACGCCGAGCCCTGCGACGTACTCCAGGACCTCGCTGTGCGGGAGTTCGGCGAGGGTGTCGGTCAGCTCTCCGGAATCGGGCAGCGGCAGTGCACCGTAGGCGAAGAAGGTCATCTCCACCGTGTACGCGCGGTCCTTGGCGCGGAGTGTGCCCGCCGCGCCGTTCCTCGGGTTGGCGAAGGGGGCGCCGCCGTGCTCGGTGCGCACGGTGTTGGCCTGTTCGAACTGCTCGGTCGTCATGAGGATCTCGCCGCGCATCTCGATCGTCACCGGCTCGACGAGCTGCTCGGGAAGGCCGACCACGGTGCCGATCGCGTGCGAGACGTCCTCGCCCGCGGTGCCGTCGCCCCGGGTGATCAGCTGCTCCAGGCGGCCCGCCCGGTAGCGGGCGGCGACAGCCAGGCCGTCGAGCTTCGGCTCCACGCTCCACGCGGCGACAGGTCTGCCGATCCGGCGCTCCAACGACGCCGTCCATGTGGCGAACTGCTCGGCCGAGAAGACGTTGTCCAGGGACAGCATCGGCACCGTGTGCGGCACGTCCCCGCTCGCGGCGCCGCCCGCCACCTTGCCGGTCGGGGACGCTTCCAGCACCTCCTGCGGGTGCCCCTGCTCGTATGCGGCGATCTCTCGTACCAGCCGGTCGTACGCATCGTCGTCGAGCGTGCTCTCGCCCGTGGCGTAGTACGCGGCGGCGGCCTGCGACGCTTCTTCGACCGCGGCGGCGTAGGCGGCGGTATCGGCGAGCACAACAGCTGAGTTCGTCATGGCCCCCATCCTGCCGCCCACCACTGACAACGCCCCTCAGCCGGCCGCCTGAACCGCCCCACCCGCCTCGTCGGCGCCACCCACCGCGCCCGGCTGTGCCAGCGGGATCTGCGGTCCCGAGCACTCCCGCAGCCAGCGCCGCAGCACCTCGTGCACCTGCTCGGCCCCCACCAGCTCCGCGCCCTCCGCCACCGGCGCAGACAGATCCGCCGGCCACAGCAGGAACGGCCGGGACTGCTCACCGCCCAGACCGCCGTGCGAGCCGATCTGTTCCTCGAAGGCGTGCACGCAGCCCGTGGCCCCGTCATGCATCGAGTTGACCATGATGTCGGCGACGTGCGGGAAGGTGTCGGTGCGGCGCACCGCGGCCGCCGCGCCCGGGCCGAAGGGGGCCAGCGGCCCTTCCCCGTCCTTGAGATCCGACACCGGGACCTCGGTGCCGCCACGGCCCAGCACCACCGATCCGTGCCGCTCGCTGCGAACCAGCAGAAAGCCGATGCCGGGGTGGTTGGCGAGGGTACCGAGCAGTGCGGGACGGCTCCGGTCGAGCTGTTCGCGCGAGGCGCGTCCCTCGATGTCGGGGAAGGAGATCAGGCCGAGGTTGCCGGAGGCGAGGACGACCGGGTCGGACGGCTTCGCACGGCGTTCCACCTCGCCCTCCTCGACCGGCCGGTGCAGGGCGATCCGTACCGCGTCACGCGCCTCCGAACCGCTGCGGGTGCGCTGCGCCCGACGGGGTACGGGCAGCCCGCAGCCCGCCCGCACCAGGTCCTTGAGCGTCAGCCCGTACGCCCCCGCGAAGGTCTCGCCAGGGCTCTGACCGTGGTCGGAGAGCAGCACGATCCGGTACCTGCGCGGGGTGTGTTCGGCGACCTTGACGATCAGGGCGAGCGAGCGGTCCAGGCGCGCGAGCACCTTCTCCGCGTCACGGCTGTGCGGTCCGGAGTGGTGCGCCACCTCGTCGTACGCGACCAGGTCGGCATAGACGGCGGTGCGTCCGGCGAACATGTCCCCGATGACGGCGGCGACCACCACATCGCGTTCGACGACGGTCGCGAAGGCCCGGATGAAGGGGTAGAGCCCACCGCGCTTGATCCGGGGCGTGTCCTTCCGTATCCGCGCCCGGGTCGACTGCCCGATCTCGCGGCAGACCTCGGCGACGAACGACAGCGCCGTGCGCACGGCGTTGGCCGGATCGGAGAAGTAGGCGAAGTACCCCGCCCTGGAGCGGCGGCCCTTGCCGAGCCGGGCCGCCATGGACAGGACGAGCGCCAGCTGGTCGGCGCCGCCGCTGAAGAGGTTGCCGCGGCTGGCACCGTCGAGCGTGAGCAGCCCGCCGTCATGGGTGCGTGCGATGGCCCGGCGCTGGAGCTCTATGGCGCTTGCGGGGCGGCTGGAGACCATGATGTCGCCGGTCTCCTTCTCGTACCAGCGGAAGGCGGGGACGTCGTGGTTGCTGCCGTGCAGGATGCCGAGCTGGCTGGCACCGGTCTGGCTGGACCAGTCGGTGCGCCACGGGGTGAGCCGGTGGCCCTCCTCGTCGGCGAGCCAGTTCGCGACGGTCGGCATCAGGCGGGAGTCGGCGGCCCGGGCGAGCACGTCGTGGCCGACGCCGTCGAGCTGGATGAAGACGGTGCCCGGCGGTCCGCTGCGCCCGCTGTCCGCACCGCTGCGCCTACGGCGGCGGTCGGCGAGCCGTGAGAGCCGGCGCCGGTAGGCGTTGTCGTCGCGGACGGCCAGCGCCGTGGAGGTCGCGGAGGCCACGGCGGACATCACGGCCGCGACGACGACCGCGGTCTCCGGGTTGGCGGCGCCGCGCCCGTCCGGGATGAGTCGCAGGGCGACCAGCAGCAGCGAGCCGTTCAGGAAGAAGACGAGCATCCCCAGGACGAGTGCGGGCACGATGAGCAGTGCCCGTACCAGGACCGGCCAGACCAGCGCGGAGAGCAGACCGAACGCTCCGGCGCCCCAGGCCGCGGTGAACGCGATCTTGGTGATGCTGTCGCCGTCGTCCGACTGGAGCTGGAAGTCCGGCAGAATCCCGGCGAGCGCCAGCATCGTGAGCGTCGAGACCGCCCACACCACAACCACTCGCATCAGGGCGCTGCCGGCTGTTCGCCATCGCCCGTCACCCACGCCGTTCCACCTCACGTCCGGACCCCGCCGTTCCGGGCCCTGTCCCCTCAGCTTTTCACAGCGCGGCCGCGGCCCACTGACAGCAGCGGGCAGGAGGCCGGTCAGCAGCCGTCGTATCCGGCGGTAGGCATGGAGAGCCTGCGGTGCACACTCGCCTTCGTACGGGCGTTGTACGGCGGCTCGTCCAGTCCCGCGATCTCCAGCCGTACGCCGCGCCGCTCGCACTCCGCGGCGAACTCCGGCACCGAGGTGAGAGCCCGCGCCAGCACCCGGTCGTTGGCGGCGACGAAGAGTTCGACAGCTCCGCTCTCGACATCCGTCCACAGCGCGTGGTGGTCGGGGCGCAGCCCGTAGAAGCGCAGCTGCCGGGTGACGACGTATCCCTTGTCGGCGGCCCAGCGGGCGCACATTTCGTGCTGGCTGCGGGTGTCCACGAGGAACGGATCGCTGTCGAGCTCTTCGAGCGGCGTGAGACTGGCGATGGCCGCCACCCGTACGTCCGTTGCGTCCCCCATGGCCGTTCCCCCCGTGCTAGGCGTACGGGCGACCCTACCGCTCCGGCTCCCGTACAAACAGGCGCATGTCGGGACGGGAGGAGCGCGGAGTACGGAACGCCGGTGCGCCCCCGCCCCGCCCCGGGACGGAGCCGGGGCGGGGCGCGCATCGGACGGGTGGGTCAGAGCGACGTCATGACGCGCTTATGGCATCCACGGGGGGCCCGGGCGGAGGTCTGGCCGGCCATCCAGGCGGCGCAGGCACTGGGCCTGACCGACTGAGAGTGACCGGCCGGATGGCAAGGACCGGACGGAGCCGGGTCACCCGGGCCGGTCACGGCACTAGGCTCGATGCCAGGGCCGGAACAAGGAACCCTGGAACGAGGAGGCACCGCGTGCCGGTGGAAGTCACCTGGTGGGGTCATGCCACCTGCACGATCGAGGACTCCGGGGTCCGTGTGCTGACCGATCCGCTCTTCGTACGGCGCTTCGCGCATCTGCGCCGCCGCCGCGGCGAGCTGCCCGGCCCCGAGGCCACGGTCGCCGATGTGGTGCTCGTCTCGCATCTTCACTCCGACCATCTGCATCTGCCGTCACTGGCCCGGCTCGCCCCCGGAAGCCTGCTGATCGTGCCGGTGGGTGCGGTGCGCTCCGTCCCGGGGCTGCGGGTGCTGCGCTCGGTGCGCGGGCTGCGGATCACCGAGGTGGCGCCGGGCGACGAGGTCCGGGTCGGCGAGGTGCTGGTACGGGCGGTTCCCGCACTGCACGACGGCAGGCGCCTGCCCATGGGCCCGCACCGCTCCCCCGCGCTCGGCTATGTCGTCGAGGGCGAGGCACGGACGTATTTCGCCGGTGACACCGGACTCTTCGACGACATGGCCCAGGCGGTGGGTCCGGTGGATGTGGCGCTGCTGCCGGTGGGCGGCTGGGGTCCGTATCTGGGCCACAGCCATCTGGACGCGGGCCGGGCCGCGCAGGCGTTGGCCCGGCTGGCGCCGAGGTCGGCCGTGCCGGTGCACTACGGCACGTACTGGCCGATCGGAATGGACGGAGTCAGGCCGCACGAGTTCCACGCACCCGGTGACGAGTTCGTCCGCAAGGCGGCGCTGCTGGCGCCGGAGGTGGCGGTGCACCGGCTGTCCCACGGCGAACATGTGCGGCCGGAGGCCGCCAGGTGATCCAGGAGGTCGTGAGGCAGCTTCCCCCGGAGTCGACGCAGCAGGCGGTGGGCTATCCGTCGCTGTTCCTGCTGGTGGCACTGGGCGCGCTGGTGCCTGTGGTGCCTACGGGTGCGCTGGTGAGTTCGGCCGCGGTGGTGGCGCTCCATCAGTCGTCGCCGTTCTCGCTGCTGATCGTCTTCGGGGTGGCGTCGGCCGCGGCGTTCCTCGGCGACATCTGTCTGTACTGGCTCGGTCAGCGCGGGGTGCGGTCGAAGAACGGTTCGAAGTGGCTGCAGGCGATCAGCGACCGGGCCGCCCCGGAGCGGCTGGCGCAGGCGCAGCAGAAGCTGGACGAGCACGGTGCAATGGTGCTCGTGCTGTCGAGGCTGGTACCGGCGGGGCGGATTCCGGTGATGCTGGCCTGCCTGCTGGGGCGGATGCCGCTGCACCGGTTCGCCCGTGGAGATGTGCCGGCCTGTCTGGCGTGGGCGGCGACGTACCAGCTGATCGGCATTCTGGGCGGTTCGCTCTTCCCCGAGCCGTGGCAGGGTGTGGTCGCGGCGGTGGGTCTGACGCTGCTGATCAGCGGGGCGCCCGCGGCGTGGCGCCGGATGCGGGCGCGGTTCAGCCACTGATCGTACGAGGTTCCGCTTCAGCCACTGATCGTGCGAGGTTCCGGTTCGAGCACGCGGGAGCCGCCGATCGGCAGGTCCCAGAGCCGTTCGCGGGGGTGTCCGGCCCGCTGCCAGGCGGTACGCAGTCGGGTCAGCGGTTCGAGTACGGGCTCCGCCGAGAGCAGGAAGGTGGCCCAGTGCATCGGCGCCATCGCGCGGGCGCCCAGGTCCTCGTACGCCTGCACGGCCTCCTCCGGATCGATGTGTACGTCACCGAGCCACCAGCGCGGTTCGTACGCCCCGATCGGCAGCAGGGTCAGATCGATGCCCGGGTACCGGCGGCCGATCTCGCCGAACCAGTGCCCGTACCCGCTGTCCCCGGCGAAGTGGATCCGCTGCCCGTCGCGGCCGGTGTCGATGATCCAGCCGCCCCACAGGGAGCGGCAGGTGTCGGTGAGGGTCCGCTTGGACCAGTGGTGGGCGGGCACGAAATCGAAGCGCACGTCGTTCAGCTGGGCCGATTCCCACCAGTCGAGTTCGGTGACGCAGGTGAAGCGGCGACGGCGGCACCAGCGGCCGAGCCCGGCGGGCACGAACAGCGGGGTGTCCTTGGGCAGTCTGTGCAGGGTGGGGGCGTCGAGGTGGTCGTAGTGGTTGTGGCTGATGACGACGGCATCGACGGGCGGCAGGTCCTCCCAGCGGACGCCGACCGGTGTGATCCTGGCCGGGGTGCCGAGGATGCGCCGGGACCAGACTGGGTCGGTGAGGACGGTCAGCCCGCCGGTGCGCACGATCCAGCTGGCGTGCCCGGCCCAGGTCACGGATGCGGTGCCTGCGGGGGTGGCGGGCAGGGGTTCGGGGGCGTACGGGAGCCGGTGGATGCCGCGCAGTCCCTCCGCGTCGGGCCGCAGGGCACGGTCACGGGCCAGTCGGGACATGCTCATGACACCCGGGAGCGGTGCGGTGAGCCGGTCGGCGAACGTCTTCGGCCAGACCCGGAGCTCGCCGAGCGGACGCGGTCCCACGACCTTGCCGCGAGAGACCTGGTGCGGGTGCGCGGTCCCGGAGAGGGAGCGCTCGGTCTGTTCCGTCATCGAGGGACTCCCGTCTCGGAGTTCGGCACCGGAGTTGTCCAGGGCCATCGGGGTCATCGAGGTCAACGGGATGATTCGGAGCCGGTTCGGCATCTCGGTTCGTCATCGGAGTTCGTCGAGGGCCTCTCCGAAGATGCTCAGGGCTTGAGCCACATGCGGCAATTCCAGGGGCGCCACAGCGGTGAGGGACTCCATCTGCTGTTCCGGGGTAGACCCGAGGAGCGTCCCGGTGCCCAGCCGTACGCGCAGCGCCCCCAGTTCGTCGCCGAACCGGTGGCCGCCGGGCGCCGGTGCGCCGAGGCGTTCCGTCAGGTACTCCTCCAGTTCGAGCGAGTCGGTGACACCTCGCATCGCGAGCCGGGACCTGAGCGGCCCCAGGTCGGCGTAGAGATGGCGGCCGGCCTGCGGAGGTCTGGCCAGCGCGCCCGATGCCAGGACCGCGCGGTGGGCCGCTGCCGCGACCTGCGCCTGGAGCGCGGCGGCCCGGCGGACCCGGTCCGTGACGGAGTCCGGTTCGCGCAGCGCGTGGGCGGCGGCCATGGCGACGGGCCCCGCGACGTGCGCGCCGAGTGCGGTGAGGATGTCGAGGGTACGGGCATGGCGCACCGCCGCCCGCTCGGTGTCCGGGAACCGGACGACCGCGACCGGCCAGGCGGACGGGGTCAGCGCACCGGCGAGATCACAGACGACCGTGACATCGTCGGGGCACATTTCGGCCGGACTGAGCAGGACCGTGTCGTGCGGCCGGTGCAGGGTGTCGCGCCAGGTCTCGTCGCTGACGATGTGCATCCCTTCGGCGACCGCCGCCTCGCACGCCTCGCGCACGAGTTCCGGCGGGGCGACGGTGGCGGTCGGGTCGTCGACGACGGAGATCAGCAGCAGCCGGGGTCTGCCTCCCTCGGCGCGCACTCTGCGTACGGTCTCCAGCAGCGCGTACGGATCGGGCACACCGCCGCACTCGGCCGGGGTCGGCACATGATAGGCGGGCCTGCCCAGCAGCCTGGCCTGCGGAATCCAGGTGGCTGTGCAGGGGCGCGGCATGAGCACGTCGCCGCCGTGCGCGGCGATCAGCGCGAGCAGCAGCGGCGAGGCGCCCGGGGCGGCGGCGATGTTCTCCGGGCTGCCGTGCAGTCCGCGCCGCTCCCAGTAGGCGGTCGCGGCCTCGCGCAGGGCGTCTCCGCCGCCGGTCGGTTCGGGTTCGCTGCGGCCGGCCGCGGCGGCGAGCACCTCGGCCAGCTCGGGCAGGACGGGCAGACCGGGATCGGGGGCGGGCGGCCCGTACCGGACAGGGCCGCGGTCCTCCCGCACGGAACCCGCACCACTCCCGTCCTTCTCATTGCGCCCCGCCCGTCCGGTCCGCTCGGTCCGCTTCCGCGCCATCCGGGCCTCCTTCGCCGCCGCCCCGTCCCGTCGTCTCGCACTCAGGGCCCTTTATACGAGGGTTCGGCCGACCGCGCCCGCCCAACCGAGCCGTCGAGGCGCCCGCCCGGCGGCGGGCCATGGACAACGGCCGAGGGAGGCGGGCTCAGCCCGCGAAGGCCGACCCGGGCATCCCGTGCCCCGCGTCCGGGAGCACCAGCAGCGAACCGGACAGCGGATGCGGAGCGGCGAGCCCCGTGCGGGCCGAGGTGATGTAGAGGTCGCGCAGGTCCCTGCCGCCGAAGGCGCAGGCCGTCGGGCGCCGTACGGGGAGTTCGACGATCCGGTCCAGAACGCCGTCGGCCGTGTAGCGGCGCACCGCAGCGCCGTCCCACAGAGCGACCCAGACGGCTCCCCGGGCGTCGACCGTCAGCCCGTCGGGGAATCCCGCACCCGGCTCGACGGTGGCGAACGGACGCCGGTTCACAGCGTGTTGACCGTCGAAGTCGAAGACGTCGATACGGCGCGTGGGCGTGTCGATGAAGTACATCAGCCGCCCGTCCGGACTCCACCCGATGCCGTTGCCGCAGGCCACGACGGGCAGCACCGGGGTGACCGCGCCCTCGGGTGCGACTCGGGCGAGGCTGCCGCCGGTCTCCGCGCCGTCGTAGCGCATGGTGCCCGCCCACAGCGCCCCGTCCGGAGCGACCGCCGCGTCATTGCCGCGGCGTCCTGGCTCCGGGTCGTGGACCAGCCAGTGGAAGGCGCCGTCGGGGCCGTACAGGCCGATGCCGTCGCGCAGATTCACCACGAGTCCCCCACCGGCACGCGGCTTGGCGGCTCCGACGTGCTGTTCGGTGGCCATCACCGTACGGCGGCCGCTCACCGGGTCGTAGGTGTGCACGCGGGCGGAGACGATGTCGACCCAGATCAGCCGGCCGGTGACGGGATCCCAGGTCGGTCCCTCGCCGAGCTCGGCGCGCTCATGTACGGCAACATCCAGGCGTGTGGTGGTCACTGCCGCCCCTCGTGGTGTCCGAGCCGGCCGGAGAGCGCGGCGGCACCGCCGACAGCGAGGCTCGTCAGTTCCTCTTCGCGCTCCTCGGTCCAGCGGATCATGGGCTCGAGTACGTCCGGAGCCCTGGTCACCGCGGGGACGAGTCGCCCCATGGTCGTGCACCCATCTCTCGCGTTCGACACTCCGGCCGATGACCGGATTCACGAACACAGGGTAATCGGGTGGCACTTGCCGCGACAATGCCGGTGACCTCGGGTGAGGTCAGGCCCGTCGGCCGAGGAGCGCGAGCAGTTCGGTCTGCGGGTCGGCGTCCGCGGGGGTCTCGACGGGCGGAGCGAACAGACCGCTCTGCGAGAGATCCTTCGCATACGGTCCGACCTCGCGGCGCGTGAACGCGACCAGTGGTGCGGGCAGCCGCTCGTCGGCGCCGATGGCCCGGGAGAGGTCCCAGGCGTGCACCACCGCGTCGGCCACCATCTGCGCACAGTAGGCACCGGCGGCGCTGTTCCCGTACGACAGGTTCACCGTCCGCTCCAGGGCGCCGGGCGCCTCGAACGCCCGGCGCGCCCCGTCCGCCGCCCGGTCCCACACGGCTACGGGGTCCTCGCCCAGCACATCGCCGTCGAAGGCGTCACCGACCTCGGCGACGGTGCGGCCCTCGGTGAGCAGGGGCGGCACCCAGAGCTGCTCGGAGGCGAGATGGGTGACCAGATCGCGGACGGTCCATTCGGTGCACGGCGTCGGTGCGGACCACTGGTCGTCGCGTACGGCATGCACCCGGTCCGTGAAGAGCCGGAGCGCCTCGCCGTGGCGGTCGAGAATTTCGCTGGTGGGGACAGATGCCATGGGGTCCACTCTCCCCGGCCCGTGACGGGTGCGCGAGCGCGCCTCCTGGTTCGGCGCGTCCGGGCGGGGTATTCGCTGTCCCAATGTCTGCACCACGCCGTACCCCGTTCACCGGCGCGACGTCTGCGCCGCGCTGACCGCGGGTGATGCGGTCCGGGTCGACCTCGGCCGGTTCCGGCCCGGGCCCGAGGGGCCTGATGGTGGGCACGGCTGTTTTCTCAACGCCTTCAGCCTGGGCGTCTATCCGGAATTGGTACGGACCCGTGAGCGCTGGGCCCCACGTATCGGGGGCTGGCCGGCGGGCTTGGTCGCGGCATGGGAGGTGCTGCGTGGCGAGCGTCCGCTGGAGGCGGAGCTGGAGGGTCGACGGCGCCCGCTGTGGCTGCTGTTCGTGGGCAACGGCCTGTTCCAGCGGGTGGGTCCGGCACTCGGCCGCCGGCATAATCTCGCGGACGGCCTGCTGGACGTACGGGTGGTGCACGGCGGACGCACGCCGGGCCTGCGCCTGCTCGCGGCAGCCGTCGCGGGCCCGCTGACCCGCTCGCCCGTACATGCGTCAGAGCGGCGCCGGAGGGTGCAGATCGCCGGCCTGAAGCCCGGCACACCCTATGCGTACGACGGCGAGGTGGCGTACAGCCGACGTGAGTTGGTGATCGCCAAGCTTCCGGAGGCACTGACGGTGTACTGCCCGATGCCGGTGTAGAGAAGCGTCCGGGAATCAGCCACGCGCGAGCGAACAAGGGGCGGCTCACTGCCGGTTGGCCGTCCTTCCGCACGCCGGTCGATATAAGCGTGTCCGTATACCAAGACGCATATCTCATCATTCGACATTCGAGCGTACGGTGACCGTACCGATCAGCGCTTCGCGGTTCGCCTGTCGCGCTCTGCGTTTCGAGAAAGGATCCACGGCCATGCCGAAGGAGACCGCCGTCTACACCCACGGCCACCACGAGTCGGTGCTGCGCTCGCACCGCTGGCGCACCGCCGCCAACTCCGCGGCGTATCTGATCGACGAACTCCGCCCCGGCATGACCGTGTTGGACGTCGGCTGCGGACCCGGCACCATCACCGCGGATCTGGCCGCGCTGGTCGCCCCCGGCCGGGTGACCGCCGTCGACACCACCGGGGAGATCCTGGACCGGGCGGCCGAGGTCGCGGCCGAACGCGGCCTGGAGAACGCCGAGTTCACCACCGCCGATGTCCATGCCCTGGACTTCCCCGACGACTCCTTCGATGTCGTCCATGCCCATCAGGTGCTCCAGCACGTGGGCGACCCGGTGCAGGCGCTGCGTGAGATGCGGCGCGTCTGCCGCCCCGGCGGCATCGTCGCGGCCCGCGACAGCGACTACGCGGCGATGACCTGGTACCCCGAGGTACCGGGCATGGACGACTGGCAGGAACTGTACGGGCGGGTGGCCCGCGCCAACGGCGGCGAGCCGGACGCGGGCCGCCGGCTGCTCTCCTGGGCCCGCCGGGCCGGCTTCACCGACATCACCCCGACCGCCGGCAACTGGTGCTTCGCCACCCCGGAGAGCCGCGCCTGGTGGAGCGGTCTGTGGGCGGACCGTACGGTCGGCTCGGTGTACGCGAAGCTGGCCGTGGACGGCGGCCACGCGAGCACCGAGGAGCTGGCCGCGATCGCCGCGGCCTGGCGCGAGTGGGGCGCACAGGACGACGCCTGGTTCATGGTCCCGCACGGCGAGGTGCTCTGCCGGGCCTGAGCACCGCCAACTACCCTTGCCCGCATGGACATTCTGGGAACCACGCTGCGCATCTGCGTCGACGACCTGGAGGCCGCGGTGGCCTTCTACGAGGACCTCACGGCCAGTTCCGCGCTGCGCTTCGAGCGCGGCGGAGTCTCGGTCGCCGCGATCAGCTGCTTTCTGCTGATGAGCGGCCCGGAGTCGGAGCTGGAGATCCTGCGCAAGGTGACGGCGACGATCGCGGTCAAGGATGTCGACGAAGCCCATGCCGCCCTCACCCGTGTCGGCGCCCGGATCCTCGCAGGCCCGGTACCGACGCCGGTGGGCCGCAATCTGATCGCGGTGCATCCGGACGGCTCGGTCTTCGAGTACGTCGACCGGAACCTGACCGTCTGACCCGCGGTCGTCTGACCCGCGCCGGAAGAGGTGGTCGCGGGCCGGACGGCATTGGCCCAATCAAGTACTGGGGCGCATCCGGAAGTTGTATCTGTCCGGCAGTGGCTCGTCGGTGAGCTCGGCCCACACCTCATCCAGGATTTCCGCACCCTCGCGCAGATCCGCGACCTCGAAGCCCTCGTCGAAAACGGCCCGGGCGGCGGCGCGGTCGCCCTCGGCGATCAGCAGCCGGGCCTCCAACAGGCGGAAGCGGCCTCGCTGTCGGACCGCCGCGCGCAGGCCGTCCCACACCGTCCGGGCCGCTTCGGGGCGCCCTGCCGTCAGCAGTGTCTCCAACGCCTCGCGGCCGAGCGCCGCCGTGGCAGACGTCCAGGCGTCGCCGTCGTCGCGACGTTCCGCGCTCAGGTCGTCGAACGCCTCGGTGTAGAGGTCGGCCGCCCGGTCCCGCTGGCCGCCCTCCTCGGCGGCGAGGGCGAGGCAGCGCAGCAGCGGCCAGCGGGACGGGGCGAGGGCCAGTCCGCGTTCCCAGCTGCGGACCGCCTGGGCGCGGTCGCCGGCGTGCCACTGGGCGACTCCGAGGTGATACTCCGTGAGGGGTTCGGCCAAGGCCGTCTCCAGCATGTCGCGCCAGTGCGGGGAGACCAGGGAGGGGCCGGGCGGGGCTGCCCTGCGCGGTTCGGGGAAAGTGCCCTGGTCCAGCAACTCCAGCCAGGGCACCTGTTGTTCGCCAAGGGTCGACTCGGCGAAGGGTGTGCCGGGGAGCTTGTACTTGCCGCGCCGGACTTCGAGAGCACCCCAGCCGGATCCGGTGGCGAGCGGCTCACCGGGTTCGTTGTCGGCGCAGGGGCGCCAGGCGGCGTACGCGGCGTCGACATCGGCGCGCGGCAGCGCCTCGGCGAGCCGCCGCTCGGTCTCGGCGCGGGCCGCCGCCCAGTCGTCGCCGTGCACGGCCCCGGGATCCGCGGACAGCGGTCCGTACGACTCCAGCCAGCTGAACTCGGCGCCCGGTTCGAGGGGGATGTGTTCCAGCTGGGTACGGGCGAGTCCGGCCTGGATCTCGGCGTATCCGACGGTGCCGGGCTCGGTGAGCCACTCCTGCCAGCGGCGCCCGCCCGGGCCGCTGCCCCACAGGAACAGCTTTCGGCCGCGCAGCAGATCGGTCGACGTCTGGACGAGTCCGTGGCCGTCCTCGTCGAGGGAGGCGATCCAGCGACGGGCGCCTTCGGGCACCTCGTAGAAGTAGTCGGCGGGGAAGTCGCCGCGCAGCGGGTACGTACGGTCGACGGAGCCGGTCCCGGGGACCGGGACCCGGGTCAGGGTCCGCTCGTAGCCGAAGTGCCATGCCTCGTCGGCCGGGGCCAGGACGCGGGTGCGCGCGCCCTCGGGTACGGCGATGTTGGACCACCAGTAGACGGGTGCGGTGTGTTCGTGCGGGTTGCGTATCCGTACGCCGACGTGCAGGAAGTCGGAGTCCTCGGGCAGCCAGAGGTCCACCTGGAACGGCAGGTCGCGCAGCCGCTCCCACTCCCAGAGGCGGACCATTTCACCGCCGTCCGGTGCGGGCACCCGGGCGGCGTGGACCGGGGCGCAGGACAGTGTGGTGTGGCCCGTGGCACCGATGTTCCATTCGATGCCGCCGGAGAACCAGGCGCCGTTGAGCGCGAAGTCGGCGGGCTGCAGGACGGGGTTGGTGTAGAGGAGTTCGCGGCCGCTCGGCTTGTGGTGGAGGGAGTGGATGCGGCCACCGAGCCCGGGCAGCACGGTGGCCCGCAGCCGGTCGTTCTCGATGATGATCGCGTCCAGTTCCGTGGGGACGCGATCGCGCCCGTACCCGTCGAGGATGCGGACCGGGAGCACGGTGGCCAGTGGTTCGTAGCCGATCTGGCGTGCCATGTCACGTGGCAGTCCGGCCCGGTCGCGGTCGTCGACGACATGCATCTCGTCGAGCGGCCGCAATGCGGGCAGCGGGTTCTCCGGGCCCAGTGGTGCGGCAGGCAGAGTCAGTACGGCACGTCGTACGGTCGTGGCCAAGGCAACCTCGCTCCCTCACACGGGCCGCCGCAGGTCCGGGCGCCCCCGATGACCATGGAACACGCTGGACAGCGGCCCGGCCAGGGGCGTCGCCGTCAGACTTCGGCAAAGGCCCACGGAGGCGACGGCCGGGGTCGCCCTCCCCGCACTGCCGCCGGGGCCGCCGCCCCCGCGATAATTCGCGTGCGCCCCGCCCTCACCGCCGTAACCTTGGCCCTCGACGGTTCACGAGCGGAATGCGGAGCGGGAAACACGATGAGCACGCAGCACACCTACCGAGTGATCGTGCGCGGTACCTGGGACGGTCTGACGGACGAGGCGCGCGCCCGGCTCCTGTCCGAGGTGGACCTGCACGGACTGAGCGCGATGCAGTTCACCGAGGAGGGTTCGCTGACGTACGACCGTGTGCTCAAGCACTTCAGCTTCCGGTTCGTGGTCGTGTCGGACGCCGGGGACGGCGAGGAGATGGCGTCCGCGATCGCCGAGGACCGGGCCGAGACGCTGCTGAAGGAGCAGGGGTACGGCCATGGCGAACTGCGGTCCACGGCGACGGACATGGACACCATGAAGATCAACTACAAGGGACGGCGCGGCTCAGGGGCGGCGTGACGCCGCGTCGGCAGCTGCTGCAGGGGCTCTGATCAGGAAATTCTCACCTTTCGGCTCTGTGAATCACTCGCAAACTGGCCCGGCCGGGCTGGACCGTTGGCGCCTTTGCAGTTTGGGCGATCCTGAACAAGGCCGGGATCGACCCGACACCCCGCCGCTCAGGCCCGACCTGGGCGGAGTTCCTGCGCAGCCGGTCCGTAGGAATCCTGGCAGTAGACCTTTTCCACGTCGATACCGTGCTGCTGCGGCGCCTGTACCGGTGAGTCCGGGTTTGACGGGTGTCTGTTCGGCTACCCGGTGCAATGCGTCGTAAGAGGCCGGCAGGGGTCGACGTGCGCCGCCCCGCTTGATGGGTGAGCCTTGACGCAAGGAGCCTTTCGCGTAGCGCCACGCCCGTGCCCGGGTAAGGAGGCACATGGTGATTCGTCAAGATCCCCGCAGTCAAGCAGGGCCTGGAAGCGATGAGCGCATGTCCGGCCGAGGGCCTCAGCATCAACGTCACGCTGCCGTTCTCCCTCGACCGCTACGACGCGGCGGCGGAGGCGTTCCTGACCGGGATGGAACGCGCACAGGACACCGGGCGCGACCTGTCCAGGATCGCGTCCGCGGCGTCGTTCTTCGTCTCGCGGGTGGATACCGAGACCGACCGGCGGCCTGACCGGTTGGGCGGCGGTCAGCCCGCCGCGCTGCACGGGCGCGAGGCCGTCACCAACGGCCGCATCGCGTACGAGCACTACGAACGCATGCTCGCCACCGAGCGGTGGAAGCTGCTGGAGCGGGCTGGCGCCAGACCGCAGCGGCTGTTGCGGGCGTCCACGGGCGTGAAGGCCCCGGCATACGACGCCACGCGGTACGTCGTGGACCTGCTCGCCCCGGGCGTGGTCAGCACCATGCCGGAGGCGACACTGAACGCTGTCGCCGAGCACGGCGCGGTTCCGGTTGGCAGTATCCGCGACACCTGTGGCGAAGCGCACCAAGTACTGGAGGAACTCGCCGCCCTCGGCGTCGAGTACGCCGACGTCGCGCAGGTGCTGGAGGACGAGGGCGTGGAGAAGCCCGGCGCCAGCTGGAATGAGTTGGTTGAGAAACTCGCGGTCAGCCCGCACGAATCCGACAGCGGCCAGTCCCACCGCACAGACCGTGGCAAGGAGAAGGTGTGATGGCGCAATCCACGTTCGTGATCGTCGGGGCGAGCCTGGCCGGAGCCAAGGCCGCTGAAGCGCTACGCGGGAACGGCTTCGACGGCCGGATCCTGCTCATCGGGGACGAGCCGGACCCACCGTATGAGCGTCCGCCGCTGTCCAAGGGCTACCTCATGGGCAAGCAAGACCGCGAAACGATCTTCGTCCACCCATCGCAGTGGTATGCCGATCAGGGCATCGACCTGCGGCTGGACACCATGGTCACGGCCATCGACCGCGACCGGAAGGCAGTCACCGTCTCCGGTGGCAAGACGATCGGCTACGACAAGCTGCTGCTGGTCACCGGCGCCTCCCCGCACCGCCTGGCCGTACCGGGTGCGGACCTCGACGGCGTGCTCTACCTGCGCCGCGTCGGCGACTGCGAGCGCATCCAGCGCACCTTCCGCTCCGCGTCCCGCATCGTCCTCGTCGGAGGGGGCTGGATCGGCCTGGAGGTGGCCGCCGCCGCACGGGAGGCAGGCGTCGAGGCCACCGTACTGGTGGCAGGCGAACTGCCACTGATGCGCGTCCTGGGCCCGCAGATCGCGCCCGTCTTCGCCGACCTGCACCGTGGGCACGGCGTGGACCTGCGGCTCGGTGCGCGGGTCACCGAGATCGTCGGCGAGAAGGAGAAGGTCGCGGGCGTTCGGTTGGCCGACGGCACCCGTATTGACGCAGACGCGGTCGTGGTCGGCGTCGGCGCCGCTCCCAACACCCAACTGGCCGCCGAATCCGGTCTGCAGGTCAACAACGGCGTCGTGGTCGACGCCTCCCTGCGGACCTCCGACCCGGACATCTACGCGGCCGGCGATGTGGCCAACGCCCTTCACCCGATGCTGGGCAAGCACATCCGCGTGGACCACTGGGCCAACGCCCTTCACCAGCCTGGGACGGCCGCGCGGTCGATGCTGGGCGAGCGTGCGCTCTACGACCGCGTCCCGTACTTCTTCACCGACCAGTACGACCTGGGCATGGAGTACGCGGGCTACGCCGAGCCCGGCAGTTACGACGACGTGGTGGTGCGCGGCGATCTGGCAAGCCGGGAGTTCATCGCCTTCTGGGTGGCCGACGGTCGCGTGCTGGCCGGCATGAACGTCAACATCTGGGACGTCAACGAAGCGATCCAGCACCTGGTCCGCTCCGGCAAGCAGATCGACCGGGACAGGCTCGCCGACCCGGATGTGCCGCTGGAACAGCCGGCTGCCGGGTGACGTATGGCCGCGGGCCGCTTCACGGGCTCGCCGGGCGCCCGCCCGCAGGGATGGGCAAGCCGACGATGCCCCAGCGAGCCTGAGTCTCCTGTTTCATGCCCGCTCGCTCCGACCGGCCTCGGTGCCTCAGCCGGCCCCGCATCGGTCAGGTCCGACGGATACCGGCGTTGCCGATACGGACGGGGTGCGGCGGACCGACAGGCGATCGCGGCTCCGGCGCTCATGACGCACCAGTGCGGGCGTCGGTTGACGGAGCAGCAGGTATTCGGTCGCCTCGAAGTGCGGTGCTTGTCCGACTTCGCCTGCGGTCCGGTACGGACACCGCAAAAAGCCCCTGGCTCCAGGCGTACTACCCGCCGTCACAGTGAAACAACGAAGACTTCGCTGTGGGATTCGTTTCGCTGAATGGAAGCTCCTGTCCGCTCACATAAATTAACCAACCGGGTTACGCCCCTTCAAATACCCTATAGGGGGGCATAACGCGGTCGCCTATCTGCCTGAAACAGACCGATCCCGGATCGGTCTTGGATCACACCCGCCCGTGCGGCTGGGGACGCGTAGAAGGAACGATGACCATGAATGCGAACTCCTCTCGGCCGGTCCGGCGGTCGCGTACGGCGTGCCTGGCCGCTGTCGCCGTTGTCGGAGCACTGGGACTGCTCAGTGCATGCGGCGGATCGCCACACCCCAAGCCAGCGGGCGCACTGAGTCCCGGCCCTGGCCAGACCCTGCCTGGAACGCCCGGCGCCTCCGGAACGGGCGGTACGGTCACCCCACCACCAGCCACGCCCTCGACCTCACCCACCACCGGCCAACCGTCCGCTCCGGCGGCCGCCAACGCGGTGACGATCAAGAACTTTGCGTTCTCCCCGGCCAAACTGACGGTCAAGGTGGGCACGAAGGTGACCTGGACCAACACCGACCCCGACACTCACACCGTCACCAGCAAGCAAGGATCGGGCGGGCCGCTGAAGTCGGCGGGCCTGGCCACCAACGCCACCTACAGCTACACGTTCACCAAACCCGGCACCTACGCCTACTACTGCTCCATCCACCCGTTCATGACCGCCACCGTGGAGGTGACCCCATGACCGAGCCCACACACGACTCCAACGGCGGCGGCGAGAACGGAATGACCCGCCGTCAGCTCATGCGGCACTCTGCCTGGTTCGGTGGTGCCGTCATCCTGACAGTCACCGGGGGAGAGGTGGTCAGCCATATCGCCGGTTCGCCGGACCCCACTCCGGCAGGCAGCGCAGACCTGCGATTCGTGCAGGTCTCCGACAGCCACATCGGCTTCCATGGCCCGCCCAACATGAATGTCGCCGGAACGTTCAGCGCAGCGCTCACCCAGGTCAACTCCCTCGGATTCCGGCCCGACTTCGTCATGCACAGCGGCGACCTGACACACCTTTCCACCCCCGCCCAGTTCGACCAGGTCAAGCAGATGCTGTCGCAACTGCGCACGGACCGGATCTTCACCGTGCCGGGCGAGCACGACTCGATCGGAGACAACGGACGCGCATACCGACAGACTTTCGCGAAAAACACCCTCGGCGACGGCTGGTACAGCTTCGACACCCATGGTGTGCACTTCATCGCGCTGGTCAACACCCTGCACCTTGAGCGACTCGGCCACCTGGGCAGCGATCAGATCGACTTCGTCCGCAAGGACATCGCCGGCCTGTCATCGGACACCCCAATCGTCGTCTTCAGTCACATCCCGCTGTTCGCGATGTATCCGAAGTGGGGCTGGGGCACCGACGATGCGGTGCAGGTGCTGTCGATGCTGCGCCGTTTCTCCTCAGTAACGTGCCTCAACGGGCACGTCCACCAGTTGTTCACCAAGACCGAGGGCAACATCACCTTCCACTCGGCCGCCCCCACCTGCTACCCGTTTCCCAAACCCGGCCAGGGCCCCGGCCCCATTCCACAAGTGCTGCCCGCCGGACGCCTCAAGGACGCACTCGGCATCCGTACCGTCAACTACCAGCAGGGCAGCCATGCACTGGCCGTCAAGGACGAGAAACTCACGTGAACACCCGGAGCCTGCCCGCCCTCGCACTGCGCTTGGTGCTCGCGGCAAGCGGATACATCCACGCCCAGCTCTACATCGACGGATACCGGTTTATCCACGTCATCGGCCCGTTGTTCCTGCTGCAGGCCAGCGCCGCCTTCGCCGTTGCCTCATTCCTCCTGTTGGCTGCACCCGTGTTACTCCGGATCGCCGCCGCGGGCGACGAGCATGGCCGCGTCGCCGGGGGCGTGCGGCGGCGCACCTGAAGGTGCCCGGTCGTCCGCGCCGGGGCCCGCTTCGAAGCGCTCCGATCGCCGTCGTGCACCTGCGAAGGACCGCACTTCGGCGATGTCCGCCCGCTCGCCCTCGTCGTCCCGGCCGATGCCGCAGGCGATCCGAACACCCGGTCACCTATGGCTCTGCGAACACGGCCCGTCCTTCACCTGGGTCGGCATGTCACTCTCATCGGCTGTCCGGCCCAACCGCTCTTCTCGATTCGCGTACCTGCTGGCGCGCCGACCGGACCCGGCAGGGACTCTTCGGACGTACTGGCGAGATCGGCCCACAACGGTTGGAGAACCTGTTGAGAAACCCTCGCCTCGCGACCGCCTCGGTCGCCGCTGGCGCCATGCGTGCCACGGTGCGTGGCGGTTGCTCCGGCGGCAGCGCGGCAACGATCGGCGTGTGCCGGCAGCCCGCACCGGCGGTCGCATCCGCCCGCACCGATCCTCACCTCGCCTCCCGGCCATCGGCCCGCACCACCGGAACTCCCACCGCCGCGCTCGGCACCACGTGGTGTGCCGTCCAGCTCCATGGCGGCAAAATCGAGAGCGGGGGCGGTTGATCACGTGGACCGCCTCGCTCACCCTGCCAACCACCGACGGCTCCACGACGTCCTGTGGTGGCTCCTGCCCGTGGCAGTGACGGTCGGCCTCTACTGGTACGGCCGGGTACACACCCCCAACTACGAGAGCAGCCTCTTCGGGCAGCGCGGCGACGACGCCAGACTGCTCAAAGCCCAACTCGGCTCCGCGCTCCTATGCCTGGCGCTGATTCAGCTACTGCTCGCCCTCTGGATGTACGGCCGCCTGCCCACACTGCGAGCCGCACCACATCGGGTCCACACCACGCACCGCCTCATCGGCCTGACCGCCTTCCTCCTCTCCCTCCCCATCGCCCGGCACTGCATCACCGCCTACGGCGTCCAGCTGACCGACACCCGCCTGGCACTGCACTCGCTCACCGGCTGCTTCCTCTACGGGGCCTTCGTCGCCAAGGTCATCGTGGTCCGCCACCGCCGCTGGCCCGGCTGGGCACTCCCCCTGGCCGGCGGCACCCTCGTCACCGCGATTGCCCTGATCTGGTACGCCGCCGCCTTCTGGTACCTGAACGGCTTCCAGGCACCCGGCCTGTGAGCAGAGCGCGAGACGTCCCTCCCGACGGCCAATGGCGCTGCCTCTCCCCGACGTGGAGGAGACGAGGCGGCGTCTCAAGGCCGGCCAGGACCTCGTCGGCAGCCTCACCGTGGGCGAGTGGCTGGACCGGTGGCTCGCGGGCAAGCGGATCCGCAACCTGGTCACGATCTTCAACGCTGCGGTGGACGACAAGCGCCTTCCGAAAAACCCCTGCACGGCTCATCGAACGGTCAAGTCCCCGAAGCTGACACGGAGGAAGGCCAAAGCATGGCAGCGGTCAACCGTAAGCGCCGTGCGGGCCGAGCTACCTGAGCGGGAGCGCTTTGCCATGGATCTTGGGCTGGGACTCGGTCTTCGCCAAGGCGAAGCATTCGGCCTCGCTGAGACCGAATTCGACTTCGACGGCGAGACCGTGCACGTACGCCGTCAGCTGCGCTGGGACGTCAAGGGACGACCATGCTTCTGCTTGCCGAAAGGCGGTAAGCAGCGCGAGGTCTCGGGGCGCGACCGTAAGGCCCCAGTCTTCGAATCCTCTCGGCAGGACATGTTCCACGTGCTCCGCCACACATACGCTTGCGTCCAACTGGAGGCTGGCGAATCGATCGTGAGCGTGTCGCAGTGGCTTGGCCACTCATCCGCCGAGATCACGCTCGAAAACTACGCGCACTTCATGCCCGGGGCGGGGCAGCGAGAGCTCGCAGCCATGGACTCGTGGCTCGTCCAAGACCACGGGTAGGAAATCCCTGAAAAGCCCCTGGCGCGACTCGGGAGGTGCATTCTGAACGCTGATCCGCAGGTCAGACCATGATCACTGCATCCTCGCGGATACAGATCAACTACAAGGGCCGGCGCGACTGAGCAGCGGCCGCCGCGCGACGGGCCGGAGGCGGCGGACCGCTCAGCCGAGGTCCACCTCCGGCTCGTACATGTCCAGCCACATCGCGAGGTCCAAAGTGCGTTCCAGGCCGCGGCGGGACGCCGAGGTGATCCGGGGCGCATCGTGGTCGGCGACCCGCTGCAGCCGGGCGCGGTCGATGAGGTCGAAGACCCGGTGGTCCGGGCGCGCGAGGAGGTCGTGGGCGTGCTCCTGGAGGGCGACGGCGTACTTGGGGTCCTGGGTCGACGGATAGGGGGTCTTGGTCCGCTCGTACACGGACCGGGGAAGCAGATCCGCGGTCGCCTCGCGCAGCAGGCTCTTCTCCCTGCCGTCGAAGGATTTCAGGGCCCAGGGGGTGTTGTAGACGTACTCGACGAGCCGGTGGTCGCAGAACGGCACCCGGACCTCCAGGCCGACGGCCATGCTGGCGCGGTCCTTGCGGTCGAGCAGGATGCGTACGAACCGCGTCAGGTGGAGATGGCAGATCTTGCGCATGCGGTACTCGAAGTCGCTCTCACCGGTGAGCCGCTCGATGCCGGCGACGGCGGAATCGTAGCTGTCGCGGATGTACGTCTCCAGGCCGAGGGCCTGGTTCACGTCGTCGCGGAGCATGCCCGCGTCCTCACCGAAGTGCTCGGCGAACCGCACCAGCCAGGGGAAGGTGTCGGCGCTGCGGGCCTCCTCGTCGAAGAACTGGAGGTACCCGCCGAAGACCTCGTCGGCCGACTCGCCGGACAGCGCGACGGTCGAGTGTTCGCGGATGGCCCGGAAGAGCAGATAGAGCGAGGCGTCCATGTCACCGAGGCCCACGGGGATGTCCCGGGCCCGGATCATCCGGGCGCGTACGTCGGGGTCGGCGAGGGTGTTCGGGTCGAGCACGATGTCGCGGTGGAGGGTGCCCGCCTGGTCGGCCACGTCGTGTACGAACGGGGTGTCGGGGGTGGTGCGCAGTTCGTCGGCGACGAAGTTCTCGGTGCGTCCGACGAAGTCGACGGCGAAGGTGCGGACCTTCTCGCCGCTCTTTGCGAGCTGCCGGGCGGCGAGCAGGGTGACCGCGGACGAGTCGAGGCCGCCGGAGAGCAGGACGCAGCGGGGTACGTCGGAGACCAGCTGGCGGCGCACGATGTCGTCGAGCAGTGACCGTACGTTGGCGATCGAGGTGTCCCGGTCGTCCGGGTGCGGACGGGTCCTGAGCTGCCAGTAGACGTGCTTGCGCAGGCCGCCGCGGTCCACGGTGACGACCGTGCCGGGCTCCACCTCGTACATGCCGTCCCATACGGCATGGCCAGGGTTCTTGACGAGGGTGAAGAGCTCCCGGAGCCCGTCGAGAGTCACCCGGGGCCGGGACACGGGATTGGCGAGGATGGCCTTGGGTTCCGAGCCGAAGAGCACTCCGTCGGGCGTCGGCCAGTAGTAGAACGGTTTGACGCCCATCCGGTCGCGGATCATGACGAGCCTGTCGTGGCGGCTGTCCCAGAGGGCGAAGGCGTACATGCCGTTGAGCCGTTCGGCGACGGACTCGCCCCACTCCAGATAGCCGTGCAGCACGACCTCGGTGTCCGAGTCGGTGATGAAGCGGTGCCCGCGGGCGGTCAGTTCGGTACGGAGTTCGGTGAAGTTGTACGCCTCACCGGAGTAGACGAGGGCTACGTCCCCCTCGGGTGTGCCGACGGTCATGGGCTGGCGTCCGCCGGGCAGGTCGATGATCGCGAGCCGCCGGTGTCCGAGCCCCACGTGATCGGCGATCCAGGTCCCCCGGTCGTCGGGGCCCCGGCAGGACATGGTCTCCGTCATCGCGTCCAGCGTCGCGACGTCCTCGGCTGCCCGCAGATCACGGTCGAAGGAGACCCAGCCGGTGATGCCACACATACGCGTCCTCCCGATTCGGTCCCGGCCGGGAAAGCGGTCGCACGCACGGTGCCGCCCCCCGGGCGGCATGCCGAAAGCGAAGGCCCGGCAGAACCAGTTGTATTTAGCAGCTATGTAACGAGCCTCTGCCTGCGATTGCGTACGGTCAACACGGTCGTTACATCGGCGGGCGCCGGCCCCTCACACTTTCGGCCGCCACTTTTCCGTTCCTATACGGGGTGCTGCGCTCCGCTACCCGTACGGGAAAGGCCTACGGGCGCGGCGGGCAGCCCGAATCGGCCACAGGCAAAGACTTGCCCAATCCGGGGTGGGCCAGTGGGGTGCACCCTGCGGGTCAGCAGATGGTCCGATACCCCACATCGGGCAGATGCGCCTTCCATTCCTCCTCCGAGAGACCGCCCCGGGAGCGTGAGCAGACGGCGGCGGCCGACCGGGACGGAGCGAGCGGGTAGGTGCGCAGGGCGGTGTAGGGGGTGGTGACGCGGAGCCGGCACCGGGTATGGCGCGCCTGCCCTCCCCTGCTCCTCGGCTGCTGCCGACTCCGAGGAGGCGGCTGCGCGCCGGCGCTGAGCAGCGCAGATGAAATTGATCGGCACCGCCTACGGGGGCTGCCCATCAATACGACGGACGATCGACTGAGCGAGAGACCTCTCTTCGGACGGAGCACGTCATCTCTCTCATCCAGCGCACCGCCCACGTCGTCGATTCGCGAACGGAACATCTCCCGCAACCGGTCCGGAGCGCCCTGCGCCGGGCGGTCCCGTGGACCCCAGGCCTGCTGGCCCTGCTCATCGGGGCGTGGGGAATCCGTCGCCAGGACACCCTGTGGGGAGACGAGGCGGTCACCTTCGCAATGTCACATCGGAGTGTGCCGCAGATCTGGCACACGCTGGGCCATGTCGACATCGTGCACGGCCTGTACTACCTGATCATGCGGGGGGTGTTCGGCCTCTGGGACGGCGGCCTGGTGGCGCTGCGGCTGCCGTCGGTACTGGCGGTCGCCGCGGCGGCGGTCGGCATCGTACGGCTGGGGCAGCGGCTCGGAGGGACGTGGACCGGGCTGCTGGCGGGCCTCGTCTTTCCACTGCTCCCGCCGGTGCAGCGGTACGCGCAGGAGGGCCGGTCCTACGCCCTGATCTGTGCACTGATCACGTGGGCGAGCTGCCTCCTGGTCAGCAGCCTCTCCCGGCCGGGAAGACGGGGCTGGGTCGCGTACGGCGCGGTGATACTGACGGCCTGTCTGCTCCACGAGTTCGCCGTACTGATGCTCCTGGCCCATGGTGTGACCGTCTTCCGAGCGCGATTGGCGCGGCCGGTGACGCGGGCGTGGAGCATCGCGGCGGGTGGGGTGCTCGCCGGCCTCCTCCCGCTCGCCGCCTTCAGCACCACGCAGTCCGCGCAGGTGGACTGGATCGGCGTGCCGGACGCCGGGGAAGTGCTGGGCTTCGTCGCAACGGCCCTGCTGGGCGTCGCCCTCGCCCGCTTTGCCGGCCGTGCCCGCGGACCGGTCACCGTGTCCGCGCTCGCGCTCCCGCTGCTGATCCTGCCCAGCACGCTGCTCATGCTGACGAGCCCGCTGCATCCGTTGTACGTGGACCGTTATGTCCTGGCCTCCGCCATCGGCTTCGCGCTCCTGGCGGGCTCGATGCTCGACCGGCTCCGGGTGTCGGCACGCGGTGCCGGAACCACGCAACGTGTGGCATGTGCTGTGGCACTGGCCGCGGTGCTCGCCACCCTCGTACCCGTGAGCACCGCGCTGCGGCAGCCGGGGAGCCGCAAGAACGACGCGGTCGCGATCGCCCGGGCGGTCCAGGACATCGCCGAGCCGGGAGACGGCCTGCTGTTCATGCCGTCACGCAGACGCGTATGGACGCTGGCCCGGCCGGACTCCTTCCGGTCCCTGTCCGACCGCGCCCTGGAACAGACACCGGTCGCCTCCAACACACTGTTCGGCAGGGAACTGCCACCGGACCGGATCCGCGAGCGCATCCTGAACAGCGCACGCGTCATCGCGGTGCGCGACCTGGAGGGCCAGCCGCTGGACGCGAACGCGCGTGAGGCGGTCAAGCGCTCCACCCTCGACGCGCACTTCGAGGAATGCGCGAGCCGAACGGTCACGCAGGCGCGCATCACCGTGTACGCCAGACCTGGCCACTGCTGAACCGCGCAGGCTGGACCGGCCCGGCTGACCGCTCCGTCCGGCGGACCCGGCCGGCTGCTCCGGTTGAGCCGCTCTATAGGCTGGTCACGACCTTGTTCGTGTCGGTGACCTGCGGTGTCTCCCCGGGCGGTCCGCCCCCAAAGTGCCCGGCCGACCGGCTGATCCGGAGTACCTCGTGCCCATACCGCTCACTGTCGCCGTCGCCCAGCCCGACTGTGTTCATCTCGACGTCGCCGCCAACGCCGTAATTCATGCGGAGGCGATCGGCCGGTCGGGGGCACGGCTGGTCGTCTTCCCGGAGCTGTCGCTCACGGGCTACGACCTCGCCGCTCCGGCCGTGTCGCCCGACGACCCCCGTCTGCGGCCGATCGTCACGGCGTGCCGCGAGGCGGGGGCAACGGCCCTGGTCGGGGCGCCGGTGCGCGGCGCGGACGGGCGTGAGTACATCGCCACCCTGGCCGTCACGGGCGAGGGCGCGAGCGTCGTCTACCGGAAGATGTGGCTGCATGGCGAGGAGTCCGACCGCTTCGCCCCGGGAGAGAAGCCCGAGGTCCTGGTGATCGACGGTCTGCGGCTGGGGCTTGCGGTGTGTTACGACGCCGCCGTTCCCGAGCACGCCGCCGCCACTGCCGCCATGGGCATCGACGCGTATGTCGCGAGCACCCTGTACGGCCCCGGACCCGAGCAGGCCGCCCGGCGCGACGGGCACATGAACCGGGCGGCGCTCGCCCATGGTGTGTGGGCGGTGCTGGCCACCGCGGCGGGACCGAGTGGGGTGTACGCCCGCACGTCGGGCGGCTCCGGCCTCTGGGCACCGGACGGAACCCCGGCCGTACAGGCCGGGCCCGAGCCCGCCGCCGTGGTGTCCGCGACCGTGGGTACGGCCCGGCCCGGTTCCTAGACGCCGCCCCGGCTCAGCATCTCGGCCGTGATCGCCCACCGCTCGTGGTCGCGCCAGGCTCCGTCGATGAAGAGGAAGTCCGGCGAGAATCCCTCCAGGCGGAATCCGGCCCGTTTGACGAGGGCGAGCGAACCCTCGTTGGCGGGCTGGATGTTGGCTTCGAGACGGTGCAGGCCGAGCGGCCCGAAGGCGTACCTCAGGACCAGTCCCAGCCCTTCGCTCATCAGGCCGCGCCCCGACGCATGGGCGAAGGCCCCGTATCCGAGCGCGCCGCAGCGGAACCCTCCGCCGACGATGTTGTTGATGTTGATGAACCCCGCGATCCTGTCACCGGCACCCTCGCCGGCCCCGCGTTCGCAGACCAGGAAGCCCGCCTTTGTGGGGTCTTCGATCAGCCGGCCCGCGTAGGCGGCGTACGCGCGTGCGTCGTCGGGCGGGAAGAGCCAGGGGCTGTGCATGCCCCTGCTCTCCCTCGCACGGGTGGTGAACTCTTCCCCGTCCGCTCGGGTGTAAGGGCGGATCGCCGTGCGCCGTCCCTCGGCCAGATAGTGGGTTTCGGACATCCGGCCAGCCTAGGGGGTGTCGACGTGGCCGATCATCCCCTCTGCGCCTCGCTCCACCCGGCCGCCGACCACCGGAAGCTCCAGCACACCGGTGTCCTCAGGGGCGCTGACGACCGTGACGGGCTTGATGCCTGGGTTGCCCGAGTAGGCGCTGTCGCTCGCCGCGATCACGAATTCGAGTTTGTGCCCCGCCTCGTACCGGTGGACGATGCCCGGCAGTTGCACGGCGAAAGCGGGGACCGAGCGCATACAACACCGTTCGGGATGCGCCCAGTACACATCGGTGGGTCCAGGACTCACTCATGCACACTGGCTAGGAACGGTGGGTGCCTTGACCCTGCTGAGGTAGTCGACGGGTGAGACGCTGCGCGCGTAGTCGAGCATCGCGGCGGTCCTGTCCGCGGGGTAGCGGCCGGAGTTGAGCAGCCGGATGGTGTCGCAGGCCTGTGGTGCGAGGTACAGACAGGTGAGGCTGCCGAAGCGGGACGGGTCGAGGCTCGCGTTGAGGATCGTCTGCCCCTCCCCCATCAGGTAGAAGCCGTTGGTCCACTGCCACTTGAAGACACCTGCGGTGTCGGACGAAACGCCCTTGCGGGTAACGGTGTTGTCGGGGGCGAGCGCGTAGGAAAGGTCGTTCCAGGTGATCAGCGGTACGAGGGCGTCGACGCGGTGGTCGACGACCGCGGTGGCCATCTGGATGGCGCCGCCGTACGAGCCGCCGATCATGCCGACCCCGGGGGCGCCCTTGCCGTCCTTGGTGACGTAGTCGGCCTTCGTGCCGTCGTCGGCGGCGCGTGTCCCGGCAACGCTCGGGGCGCAGGATCCTGAAGGCTGCCCAACTTCTTCGCGATTCAAAGCCGTTCAGACCAGCGCGGGCACCTCGATGGTAAGCGTGGCAGGGCCGCCGTCGGCCGGTGCTTCCAGCACGGCGGGCACGCCGAGCGGAATCGTGAGCGCCGTCGGTCCGTGCCCGAAGCCCAGTTCCTCGACGACGGGTACGCCCAGGGGGCCGAGCCGGTCGGCGAGGACCGCCCGCACCTTCTCGTACGGACCACAGCCCGCCCAGGAACCGCAGGCCACCCCAACAATCCCGTCGAGCGCCCCGGCCCTCAGCAGTTGAGTGAGGATGCGGTCGATGTTGTACGGGTCCTCGGTGGTGTCCTCGATCACCAGCAGCCCGCCCCGGGCGGACGTCCGGGCGTGCGGGGTGCCGATGTCGGCGGCGAGCAGGCTCACACAGCCGCCGTAGGTGATGCCGCGGGCCCTGCCGGGGACCAGTACCCGCGCCGTGGGCAGGCCGAGGGTGCGTACCGACTCGGGCTCGAACAGGGTGGCCCGCAGGGACTCCTGGGTGTCCGGGTCCTTGAGGAAGGTCTCGGTGCCTGCCATCGGGCCGTGCAGGGTGGCGAGCCCCGTGCGCTGGGCGAATGCCTCGTGGAGCACGGTGATGTCGCTGTAGCCGATGAACACCTTGGGCCCGGCCGCGCGCATCGCCGCCCAGTCGACCAGGTCGACCATGCGGTGCACGCCGTACCCGCCGCGGGCACAGATCACCGCGTCGACGGACGGATCGCACCAGGCTTCCTGGAGGTCCCGGGCCCGCACCGCGTCCATACCGGCGAGGTAGTCCAACTCCGGGTGCACGTCGCGGACATGGGGTGCTTCGACGGGGTCGAGGCCCCAGCCGCGCAGTACGTCGAGGCCCGCCTCCAGGCGGTCGGCGGGCACCGGCCCGCTCGGTGACACGACGGCGATCCTGGCACCCGGACGCAGTCGGGCGGGGCGGGTCAGGGGTGCGAGGGTCACTTCTTCAGCTCCAGCCGCGGTACGTCGGGACAGTCGATGCCGAACGTCTGTCCGTACAGGGAGAGTTCGGCCTCCAGGGCGCGGATCATGGTGTCGGCGCGCCGGAACCCGTGCCCCTCCCCCTCGAAGGTGAGATACGCGTGCGGGATGCCGCGCCCCGCGACCTCGGCCAGGAACCGCTCGCACTGGACGGGTGGGCAGATCGGATCATCCAGCCCCTGGAGCAGCAGGAAGGGCGTGGTCAGTCGGCCGGTGCGGGTGACCGGCGACCGTTCACGGTAGCGTGCCGGGACTTCGGCGAGCGGGCCCACCAGGGACTCCAGGTACTGCGATTCGAAGTCATGGGTCTCATCCGTGCCCCAGCCGGTCAGATCGAGGATGGGGTAGATGATCGTGCCGCAGGCGTAGACATCGGTGCCGGTCAGTGAGGCGGCGGTGGTCCAGCCGCCGGCGCTGCCGCCCCGGATGGCGAGCCGCTGCCGGTCGGCCGTGCCCTCGGCCGCCAGCGCCTCGGCGACGGCCGCGCAGTCCTCGACGTCGACGACGCCCCACTGTTCGCGCAGCCGGTTGCGGTAGGTCCTGCCGTAGCCGGTGGAGCCGCCGTAGTTGACCTCGGCGACGCCGATACCGCGCGAGGTGAAGTAGGCGATCTCCAGGTCGAGGACGAGTGCGGCATGGCCGGTGGGGCCGCCGTGCGCCCAGACCACATAGGGCGGCAGTTCGCCGTCGGGGCCGGCCCGGTCGGGGTTTCGCGGCGGGTAGATGTGGGCGTGGATCTCCCGGCCGTCGGGCCCGGTGAAGGTGCGGTCCTCGGGCTGCGGGTAGTAGGCGGGGTCGACGGCGTCCTCGTGCGGTGTGCCGATGATCCGGGTGCGGCCGGTCGCGGTGTCCAACTCGACGATCTCGTAGGCGCTGTACGGGCTCGCGGCGATGCCGATGATCCGGCTGCCGTGCACGGCGAGCGACTCGGCCCATTCGGTCCAGGGCCCGGCGACGTCGACGAGTTCACCGGTCTCCGGGTCGAGTATGCCGAGCGTGGTGGTGCCCCGGCCGTGGACGGTGGCGATCAGGCCGTTCTCCAGCGGCCGGAACCAGCTGAGGCCGATCTTCCAGAGCGGTCCGGCGAACTCCTGCTCCCGGGGGCAGAGCGCGACCGTGCCCCGGTGCGGGTCGGCGCGGTACAGGTTCCACCAGCCGCTGCGGTCACTGGCGAACACCAGCTGCCCGTCGGCGCCCCATTCGATCTGCGGCACCGATTCCTCCGGGCCGCCGACGAAACTGCGGGTGTGGTGGAACGTACCGTCGTCGGCGACGTCCGCGAGCATCACCTCGGTGCCGTCCCACGGCATCCGCGGATGGTCCCAGGCGATCCAGGCCGCCCGTCGCCCGTCGGGCGAGAGCTTCGGTCCGGTGACGAAGCGGCGGCTGTCGTCGGTGAGTTCACGTACCGCCGAGCGGTCGTGGGCCGCCGAGCCGTCCAGGGGTACGGCGGCGATCACCCGGCGCAGATCGGTGGGTGCCTCGCCGGTGAACTCCTCCAGGACGCACCACACTTCGCCCCGCTCACCCCGGTCGAGGTGGAGCTGCGGGTCGACCCAGCGCAGTCCGCCGCCGACGGCCGAGACCGGGGTGAGCGGCCAGGGTTCGCCGGGCCCGTCGGGGGCGTATGCGTACAGCCGCTGGTCGGCGAAGTCGACGAAGACGATCAGCGGGCCGCCCTCGGCGCGTGCGGCCCCGGCCCAGGGCTGTCCGCCGTACTCGATGACCCGGCTCCGTACGTTCCACGGAGCGGGCAGGACACAGGTGCTGGTCCCGTCCGCCCGGCGGCGGATCAGGGCGCGGCGGCCCGCCTCGGCGGGGCGTGGTTCCGTCCACCACACCTCGTCGCCGACCACACCGACGTATTCCGGACGGCCGTCGTTGGAGGCGGCCAGTCGTGCGTCGATCGGTGACGGCCACGTTCCGTGGGCCGCTGTGGACTTCATGATCAATTCCCCCCGTACCGGGTCAGGCCGTGCGCAGATAGTGATCGAGGACGCGGACGCCGAAGTGCAGTGCCTCGACGGGGACGCGTTCGTCGACGCCGTGGAACAGCGCCTGGTAGTCGAAGCCGGCGGGCAGCTTCAGCGGTGAGAAGCCGTAGCCGGTGATGCCGAGCCGGGAGAACTGCTTGGCGTCCGTGCCGCCCGACATGCAGTACGGCACGACGTGGCCGTCCGGGTCGAAGCGTTCGACGGCGGCGCGCAGCTTCGCGAAGGTCGGCGAGTCGACCGGGGCCTGCAGCGGGACCTCGCGGTGGTGGAACTCCCAGTCGACATCGGGTCCGGTCAGCCGGTCCAGAGTGGTGTGGAACTCGTCCTCGCCGCCGGGCACCATCCGGCCGTCGATGAAGGCGGTGGCATGGCCGGGGATCACATTGACCTTGTACCCGGCCTCCAGCATGGTCGGGTTGGAGCTGTTGCGGACGGTCGGCTCGACCAGGGCGGCGGCCGGTCCGAGCTTGTCGAGGAGCTCGTCCACGTCGAAGCCCGGGGCATCGAGGTCGGGGCGGATGCCGTGCAGCGCGGCGATCTCGGTGAGCGCGGCGCGCACGGTCGGGGTGAGCCGGACCGGCCACCGGTGCTCGCCGATCCTGGCGACGGCCGCGGCGAGTGCGCTGACCGCGTTGGCCTTGTTGACCTTGGAGCCGTGCCCCGCCTTGCCGCGCGCGGTGAGTTTCAGCCAGGCGGTACCGCGCTCACCGGCGGCGATCGGGTAGAGCGACATGCCCTGACCGGCGTGGAAGGTGAAGGCGCCGGATTCGCTGATGCCCTCCGTACACCCCTCGAAGAGTTCGGCGTGCCGGTCGGCGAGGAAGCCGGAGCCGTCCTCGGCGCTGGCCTCCTCGTCGGCGGTGTACGCGATCACGATGTCGCGGCGGGGCCGGACACCGGTGCGCGCCCAGGCCCGGACGACGGCCAGGACCATCGCGTCCATGTTCTTCATGTCGATGGCGCCGCGCCCCCAGACGACACCGTCGCGGACCTCCCCGGAGAAGGGGTGCACGGTCCAGTCGCCGGCCTCGGCCGGGACGACGTCGAGATGGCCGTGTACGAGCAGGGCGTCGGCGGACGGGTCGGTTCCGGCTATCCGGGCCACCACATTGGTGCGCCCCGGGGTGCGTTCCAGCAGGGTGGGTTCCAGTCCGGCGGCGGCCAGCCGCTCGGCGACGTACTCGGCGGCCGGTCGTTCCCGGCAGTCGCCGCCGCCGCGGTTGGTGGTGTCGATCCGGATCAGTTCGGAGGTGAACGTCACCGATTCGTCGAGCGCCCGCTCGTCGACGCTCTCGGCGCTCTCGGCGCTCTCCCGGGGACGGGTCGCCTCAGCCATACTGTTCCTCCACGGCGGACGACACGATCGTCGTCACCGCCTTGAACGTGCGGATACCTTCGTACATCGTCGCGCTGGTGTAGGCGACGCGCCGTTCACCGCTGGGCGCCACGCCGGGGACCACGGTGGCCGCCGCGGCCAGATGCTCGGCGTCGAACTCCAGCTCGACGGTGAAGGGGCCGCCCTCCACCGGGGTGTGCCGCACGGCGAGCGCGGTCGCGTCCTTGGCCGCCGCGCGGATGTCCGCGGCGGTACGGGCCGGGGTGCGGCACACCGCCGCGTACCGCGACACATAGTCCTTCACGGCGACCTTGCGGGCCTCGGGGGCGTACCCGTCCGCGTCCACGCAGGTCAGGTCGTCGCCGGTGACGAGGACGACGGGAACGCCGTACTCGGCCACGACATGCGCGTTGAGGAGCCCCTCGCCGGCCCGGGCGCCGTTGAGCCAGACCCCGGTGATGGAGTTCGCCAGATACGTGTGGGCGAGGACTCCTTCCGTACCGGCGCCCGTGTGGTAGCCGACAAAGGCGACGGCATCGACGTCGCCGTGCTGGATGCCCTCCACCATGGAGAGGGACTTGTGCCTGCCGGTGAGCATCTGGACCCGGTCGTCGAGCTGCTCCAGCAGGAGGTTGCGCATGGACCAGTGGGCCTCGTTGATGAGCACCTCGTCGGCGCCGCCGTCGTAGAAACCGAGCGCCGCCGCGTTCACGTCGGAGGTGAACATGGAACGGCACCGCTCCCACTGCGGGGTGCCCGGCAGCACATCGGCCGGCCACGTCACGCCGGTGGCGCCTTCCATGTCCGCGCTGATCAGGATCTTCATGCGGGCTCACGCTACGCGCCGAGGAACCGCCAGGCCAGAGCCGCAGTTACGTTCAATGGTCCAGTCCTCCGAAGAGAGTGCGTCCTGCACCTCGAACAGGCACATTCCGGACGCCGCGCGCCCGGTCGGCACGCAGGCCGGCTTGAGGTTCCTTGACAGCCCTCCTTCACCAAGACCATGATTCCATTAATTGACTAATGGAATTGAGGCGAAGTGCATGGCAGAGGCATTCACTCCGGGCGGCGCGTCCGGCGCATGGGCGCTGGAGGCCCGCGGCCTGGGTAAGCGTTACCGTCGCGGCTGGGCGCTGCGCGACTGCTCGTTCCGGCTGCCGGCCGGGCGGATCTGCGGTCTCGTCGGCCCCAACGGGGCAGGGAAGAGCACCCTGTTGGGACTCGCGACCCGGCAGGTGCAGCCGACAGAGGGCGAACTCCACGTCTTCGGCGTGCCGGTGGACGATCCCGCGGCGATGCCGAGATTCGCCTTCCTCGGGCAGGACAAACCGCTGTTCAAGCGGTTCACCGTGGCGGAGACGCTACGTCTGGGCAGCGAGCTCAACCCCGGCTGGGACATGGCCGCGGCGGAGCGGATCGTCCGGTCGGGCCAGGTGCCGATGCACGCCCGTGTCGGCACTCTCTCCGGTGGTCAGCGCACCCGTGTCGCGTTCGCGCTCGCCTTCGGCAAGCGGCCCGACCTGCTGCTGCTCGACGAGCCGATGTCCGACCTCGATCCGCTGGCCCGCCACGACATGAGCGCCCTCCTGATGTCGGAGGCCGTGGAGCGCGGCACCACGGTGGTGATGTCCTCGCACATGCTGTCCGAGCTGGAGGACATGTGCGACTACCTGCTGGTCCTCGCCGATGGCAGAATCCGGATGGCGGGCGACGCGGACGCCCTCGTCCCGGCCCACGCGCTGGTCACGGGACTCGCCACCGGCGGGGACCCGGCCGCCTCGCTGGCTCCCCACACGGTGGTCGAAGCCCGTGTCCAGGGCAGGCAGTTCCAGGCGCTGGTGCGACCGAACGGCCCGCTGCCGGGTGACTGGGTGGTCGCCGAACCCAGCCTGGAGGAAGTGCTGCTGGCGCATCTCCGCTCGCCGGACGCACCCCCGTTGTTCACACCCGGTGCCCGTATCGAGGCCGAAGGGATCCACACCTCATGAGCGCCACCCTGACCGAGACGCCCCGAACCGGACGGGCGCCCGGACCCCGTCTGCTGCGCGGGCTGAACTGGCTCGTCGTACGTCAGCACCGGGCCGCGCTGCTCGCCGTGCTCGCCGCGATGGTCCTCGGCTCGATCTGGATCGCGTACCAGCACGGCCGGATGAGCCAGACGCTCGAAGCCGCGGGCTGGCCGGAGAAGGAGCTGGCGCAGCCGACATTCATCTCGACAGGACTCAACTTCACCGTCACGGCCCTGAGCGCGCTGCCCGTGATCCTCGCCGTCTTCCTCGGCGCCCCGCTGATCGCGGGCGATCAGGAGCACGGCACCGCGCAGCTGGTCACCACCCAGTCCGTATCCCGCCGTCGCTGGCTTACTGCAAAGATCGTCTGGTGCTACGCGGCGGTGGTCGTGTCCGGTGCGGTGCTCTCGGCGTTCTTCACCTGGTGGTGGAAGCCCTACCGTTCGGTGTTCCCCAGCCTGTGGCCGGAGGGGCCGGTCTTCGACAACACCGGTCCGGTGCTCCCCGCGCTCTGCCTCTTCCTGACCGCCGCCGGCATCACCATCGGCATGCTGCTGCGCCGTGTCCTCGCGTCCATGTTGGTCACGTTCGTCTTCGCCGCGATCACCGAGGTCGTCTGGGGCGAGATGCGCGTATATCTCGCCCCGTCACGCATGCTCACCTACCCGCTCGACGGCGACATGCCCGCACGGCTGAACGAGTCGCACGAGCTGGACCGCTGGATCGGCTCCGCCGACGGCCATCTCTACGGCTGGGGACTGTGCGCCAAGACCACCGAAGCGGCCTCGAGCGCCTGCATCAAGGACCACGGCATCGTCAACAACGTCGTCGAGTACCTCGGTTACGACCAGATGCCGGCCATGCAGTGGACCGGGGCAGGCATCCTGCTCGCGGCCACCGCCGTGCTCACCGTGTTCACCCTGTGGCGGGTGTCCCGGAGCCCCCTTTAGGACAAACCGCAGCAGGTACGTATCGTTTCGGCAGTTCAAAAGGAGGTGAAGACCGTGGTCGTATTCCGAATCGACAGACGCAGCGGAGTGGCGACGTACCTCCAGATCGTGCGACAGGTCGAACAGGCTCTGCGGATGGGCGCCCTGGAGGAGGGCGACCGGCTGCCCACGGCCGCGCAGGTCGCGGCGGAGACCAAGGTCAACCCGAACACGACCCTCAAGGCGTACCGCGAGCTGGAACGCGCGGGCCTGGCCGAGGTCCGGCAGGGAGCGGGCACCTTCATCACCCGATCCCTCGCCCCGGCCCAGGAGGGACCCGACTCCCCGTTGCGCGCCTCGCTCGCCCGGTGGCTGGACGAGGCACGGTCTCAGGGGCTCAGCGGCCAGGAGGTCACCGCCCTGTTCCGCTCGGCCTATGCGGCGGTGTATCCGTCCGAGACGGACGGCTGAGGGACGGCTGAGGGGCGGTTTCGTACTCCTCGCACCGAGGAGTACGAAACCGCGCTCAACCCGACGCCGGATAGTCGCCCGTGGCGCCGTCGGTCCGTTCGCGCAGCAGGTCCGCGTGGCCGTTGTGGCGGGCGTACTCCTGGATCATCACCAGGTACACCCAGCGAAGGCTGACGAGCCGGCCACGGGTCGTCGACATGAATGTCTCGTCGAGACCGCGCCCCGCCACGGCGACCTCGCACGCCTCGACCTCGGCGCGGTACGCGGCGAAATCGCGTTCCGCATACGCGGCGTCGACGCCGTCGATGCCTTCGTCCCCGTCATCCAGGCCGGTGAAGACGTCACCGATCGGCTCACCTGCGAAACTCCGCCGGAACCACCAACGTTCGATCTCCGCCATGTGCCGTACCAGGCCGAGGAGAGTGAGGTTCGACGGTTCGGCGGCGGTGTGCGCCAGCTGCGCAGGGTCGAGTCCGGCGCACTTGGTGAGCAGCGTCTCCCTGTGCCATCGGAGCCAGCCTTCCAGCATGGCTCGCTCGTCCGCGGTGCTCGGGACGTTCAGCTGGTCGCCGTCGGCTGTCGTACGTTCGATACGGGGTGCCGTCCATGTCATGGCAGCCATCCTCACACCGGCCGCGACGCTGCCGGAGGCGTACGAGAGGGCCGTGCGCTCCGAGAAGCTCACCGCGTTCCGCCGGTTCATCACCGGCACGGTCGCCCCACACGCCGCCGCATCGGGACAGTCGTCATGACGTCGTCGCACCCACGACCGTTCGGCGTGGGGCAAGTGGGGCGTACGGGGCGCCGCCTCAAGAGGGCACCCCGTGCGCCGCTGCCTCATGTCGCGTTCAGAGCGACGGTCGGGTGGAGACGGGAGGCGCGGATTGCCGGGTAGAGGCCCGCGGCCACGCCGATCAGGAGGGTGGCGGCCAGGCCGCCTGCCAGGGACCAGAGCGGGACCACCGCGGTCCATCCCTGGACCCGTGCGAAGCCGTATGTCGCTGCCGCGCCCAGCAGTGCGCCCGTCGCGCCGCCCAGCGCCGACAGCAGCAGCGACTCGGTCAGGAACTGGAGCCGGATCGCGCCCCGGGTAGCGCCCAGCGAGCGGCGCAGGCCGATCTCCTGGCGGCGTTCCAGGACGGAGATGACCATGGTGTTGGCGACGCCGACACCGCCGACCAGGAGGGCTACCGCGCCCAGGCCGAGCATCAGGGTCGTCAGGCCCTCGTCGGTGGCGGCCTTGGCTGCCAGCGCGTCCGAGGGGCGGGAGACCTTGACGCTCCCCTCGTTGCCGGGGCTGATGGTGCGGGCCAGGATGGCCCGTACGTCCTCCACCGAGGCGTCCGTGGAGCGCTCGAAGATGGTGGTGGGGTGGCCGTCGAAGCCGAAGTAGCGCTCGGCGGCGGGGAATCCGACCATGGCCACCCGGTCCAGGTTGGGGACCAGTTCGAGCGGTTTGAGGATGCCGACGACGACCACGCGCGTGTCGTTCATCATGATCGTCTCGCCGGTGCGGGTGATGCCGAGGCGTTCCGCCGCCACCGCGCCGAGGACCGTCGTCGGGAGGCGTTCGCCGGCCGGATTCAGCCAGACGCCCTTGTCGACCTCGCCGCCGAGCGCGGACAGCAGGTCGATGCGGGCCGCCTGGGTGGTGACGCCGGCGGTGCGCTCCTCGGGGACCACGTCGCTGCGGCGGATGCGGGCGTCGACGTCGGCGGTGGCCGTGGCGTGCTGTACCGGGCCGATGCGCTCGACCATCGCGACCGCGTTCTTGGGGAGCTTGATCGGCTGCCCCAGGGCGTCCTCGCCCGCCTCGGCGGTAAGGAGGTTGGTGCCGAGGCGGTCGAGCTGGGCCATCAGGTCCGCGCGGCTCGACTCGGACAGGCCGACGACCGCGACCATGGTCGCGATACCGATGGCGATGCCGAGCGCCGAGAGCACCACGCGCGCGCGACGCGCGCGGAGGCCGACCGCACCGACGCGGAGGATGTCGCGGGGTGAGAGGCGGGAGGGCTTGAGGTCGTTCTTCATGAACCGGCCTCTTCCGTACGGGAGGCGGAACGCGCGCCGGAACAGGCGTCGACAACGATCTCGCCGTCCTTGAAGCGGACCCGGCGCGGCAGCGAGTCTGCGATCTCGTTGTCGTGGGTGATCACGCAGATGGTGGTGCCGGACGCGTTCAGCTCGTGCAGCAGCTCCATGACGATCTCGCCGGACGCGGTGTCCAGCGCCCCGGTCGGTTCGTCCGCCAGCAGCAGCCGGGGGTCTCCCACCAGGGCGCGGGCGATGGCCACGCGCTGCTTCTCGCCGCCGGACAGCTCGTTCGGCGTGTGCGAGTAGCGGTGGTCCAGTCGCACCTTGGCGAGCGCTTCCCGCGCACGCGCGCGCCGTTGTTTCAGCGGTACGCCCGCGTACAGCAGCCCGTCGGCGACGTTGTCCACCGCGTCGCGCCCCGCCGCCAGGTGGAAGTGCTGGAACACGAAGCCGATGTGGCGGGCCCGTAGTGCGGAGAGCCGGGAGTCGGAGAGCTCGGCCACGTCGTACCCGGCGACGCGGACGGTGCCCGTGGTGGGCTTGTCGAGGGTGCCCATGACATTGAGCATCGTGGACTTGCCGGAACCCGACGGGCCGACGACGGCGAGCAGTTCGCCCTCTTCGACGGTGAGGTTCACTCCGCGCAGGGCGTGGACGCCGCCGGGGTAGGACTTGGTGGCGTCCCGCAGTTCGATCACCGGGGCCGACGTCATGACTTCGCCACTCCGACCTTCATGCCCTCGCGCACGTCCGGGCCACTGACCTCGATCTGTCCGTCGGTGGTCATGCCCGTCTCCACCCGCACCATCTTCGAGGTGGCGCCCTGGACGACTTGGAGGCCGTAGCCGCCCATCTCGCCACGCAGGGCGACGACCGCCTCGACGGGGACCGCGAGAACTCCCTTGCGCGCCTCGCTGACGAACTTCACGCTCGCCGACGCCTTGGCGTCCTCGCCGGACGCAGCGCTCACCCCGCCGTCCAGGACAACCTCGACCGTGATGCCGTCCTGCGCGGCATCGCTCTCCCCTGCGGACGCCTCGGGGCGCACCGTCCGGGCCACCTTGCCGGTCGCCGTCTTCCCGCTCGGCAGGGTGACCTCGACCTTGGTGCCCCGGGAGGTGAGCGCGCCGTCGCCCTGGTCGAGCTGCGCCCGGACGACCGGCTTGGTCGAGGCGACCGTCAGTACGGTCGTGTCCGGGCCGACCTGGTCGGCGAGCGCCGCGTCCGCGGTGACGACCTTGACCCGGTCGGGCTGGAAGACGACATCGCCCTTGCCGACCCTGCCGGTGGCCTCACGGTTCAGCGACTTCTGCCACTGCTTGACGGCGGCCTCGGTGTCCTCGTCGTACCGCGCGTCGACATAGAGATTCGCTCCGTACCCCAAATCGCGCAGATTGCGCTCCAGCTGGAGCACGTCGCTGCCCCGGTCGCCCGCCTTCATCTCGCGGAACATCGGGACCGGGCCGTAGAGGAGGGTGACGGGCTTGTCGTTCAGCTCGTACAGTGCCTGCCCCATGGTCAGCGTCTTCCCTTCGGAAGCGGCCACCGTGACGGTGCCCTCGACGGCGGACTTGACGGGTCGGCGCTGCGCGAAGTCGAGCTTTCCGTCGACCGTCTTGGACTGCACGAGGTCGGTGCGTACGACGGTCGCGGTGGCGGGCGGCAGGTCGCCGCCCTTCCCGGAGGCGCCCGCGTCGCCGCCGTCGCCGAGGAACAGGACTCCCCCGGTGACGGCGGCGGCGACGGTCGCCGCGCCGAGCGCGAGGAAGGCGGTGCGGCGCTTCACTGCATGCCGTCCAGACCGTCGAGCAGCTTCGACTTGCACGCCTCGCGGGCCTGCTTGTACGACGGCGACTCCGGGTCGATGGACGGGGACCCCGGGTTCGGGTCGCCGCCGGGAATCGCGTTGCCGCCGCTCATGGTCGGGTTGGTGAACTTGGAGACGCCGTTGTCCCGCATGCACTTGGCGTGCGCGAGCATCGACTCGTAGTCCTTCTGCTGGTCGCGCTTGGGCTCGGCCGTCATGGCGGCCTGCAACTCGGTGACGCAGGCACCGTCCTTGCCGCCCTTGATGCCCTCGTTGCGACCGGGCTGGGAGCCGATCTCGTTGACCTTCGTCCAGTCGAGGTGCCCGCTGAGCTTGGGGTCGGGGAAGTCCTTGTAGCCACCCTTGGCACGCATGCACTGGACGTACTTCATCTGGGCGTCGTAGAAGGCGCTCTTGCCCGCGGGCCGGGTGTTCGGCTTGCTCTCGCCCTTCGCGGCGCTCGCGGCCGGAGCGTCCGGCACGTCGGCGATCGCGTCGTCCTTCTTCGCTCCGCCGGCGCTGTCGTCACCGCCGCCACAGGCGACGGAGAAGGCGAGTACGGGCACGGCCACGAGGGTGGCCATGCGCAGCCGGGCGGGGGTTCGAGGGTTCGTCCTGAGGAAACTCATGCGCTTCACGTTCGCCGCCGCAGATGATGGCCCGTCCATGGCCACATGATGGGAACGTAACAATGCCCCCGACCTGCGCGTCCACCCCCAGTCCGGAGTAGGCGGAAACGGTCCCGTGTACCCATAATCGGCCCCATGCCGCACGTACTGCTCATCGAGGACGACGCGTCCGTACGGGACGGAATGGAGCTCGTGCTGCGCCGTCACGGATACGGCGTGGACACCGCCGCCACCGGCGAGCAGGCCCTTGCCCTGCTGGCCGGGGAGCGGGGCGCGCGGGTCGAGCTGGCCGTACTGGACCTGATGCTGCCCGGCATGGACGGCTTCGAGGTGTGCCGCCGTATCCGCGCCCGCTCGGCGACCCTGCCGGTCATCATGCTGACCGCGCGCGGCGACGACTCGGACATCGTGACCGGCCTGGAGGCGGGCGCCGACGACTACGTCGTCAAGCCGGTCACCGCACCCGTCCTGGAGGCCCGCATCCGGGCCGCCCTGCGCCGTGCGGAACCGTCCGCACGACAGCGTTCGGACGCCGATCTCGCCGGGCTGGTGATCGACCGCGCCGGGCTGACCGTCACCAAGAACGGCACACCGGTCACGCTGCCGCCCACCGAACTGCGGCTGCTGCTGGAACTGTCGGCCTCCCCCGGCCGGGTCTTCAGCCGCGAGCAGCTCCTCGAATCCGTCTGGGACCACACCTACCTGGGCGACTCCCGGCTGGTGGACGCGGCGGTCGGACGGCTGCGGGCCAGGCTCGAGGACGTACCGGCGAAACCGCGGTACGTACAGACGGTGCGAGGCTTCGGCTACCGCTTCGGGCCACTGTGAACCGTACGGACGAAGCCGCTGTGAACCGTATGGACAAGGGCGAGCGCGGCGTCGCCTCGAAGCGGCGCTCCCGGCGGCTCGTCGGCGGACTGCGCACCCGGCTCGTCGTCGCCTTCGTCGTCGTCGCCCTGATCAGCGCGGTGACCTCGACCGCCCTCGCCTACCGGGACGCCCGCACCGCCGTCCTCCAGCGCGGAGCGGGTCTTCGACCGGTTCTACAAGGCGGACGCGGCCCGCACGCGTGGCACGGCCGACGACAGCGGACCGGGCAGCGGCCTCGGCACGGCGATCGCGCTGGAGAACGCACGGCTGCACGGCGGCACGATCGACGTGACCGACGGACCGCAGCGCGGCGCGGTGTTCACGCTGCGGCTGCCCCTGCGACGCACAGAAGAGGCCATGGAATGAAGGTCCGACAGGGGGTCGTGATCGCCGCGCTGGCGACCGCTCTCGTGGGCTGCGGCGTCCAGCCGACCGGAGTGATAGGCGCGGGCGAGCCCGCGTCCGGACTGACGCGCGGCATACGGCTGTACTACGCGTCCGACAACGGACTGCGCGCAGTGCCCCTGCCCGACAAGGAGGTCAAGGACCTCAACTCGGTGGTGAAGCTGCTCGCCGTGGGGCCTTCGCCCGCCGAGCAGCGCGACGGGCTCACCTCTCTCGTCCAGCAGCTCGGCGGCTATTCGGTGACCGGAACGGGCACCCGCGTCACGGTGCACCTCGACGGCCCCTATGCGGAGTCGGGACGCGACCAGGGCACCGGCCAACTGGTGTGCACACTGGCGCGCGCCCAGTCCGTACTCGACCCGAAGGTCAGGACCGACGACGTCGAAGTCACCCTGCGGCCGTCCGAAGGCGCCACGCTGGGCCCCTACCGGTGTGCGGAGTTCCTCAACACGTGAGGCGGGCAAGTGAGTTCGCCTCCAGCTCCCTGTTGCTGAAGCGGCGCCGACCGGCGTGCGACCGCTCCACCTGCGGCATCAGGCCGATCTGCTCGTGTCGGCGCAGAGCGTGAGCCCTGAGCCCGATGAACTCTGCTGCCATGCGATACCGGCCGACGGCGTGATCCACCGCGCGGGGCCCCGTCGCCGTGCACGGGCCCCGCAGCGACCCTGACGAGCACACCGGCAGGAGAGGGATCGTCAGTGCTGCCCCCCGTCTCCTTTCGCAACAGTCGCGCCGCGATGCGGGCCGGTCAGTTCCCGCAGGAGCAGGTCCGGGTCCTCAAGGAGGAACAGGTGTCCGCCGTCGGGGACGGCGCGCAGTTCGGCGCCGTCGATCTGCGCGTGCGCCCAACGCGTCACCTCGATGGGGACGTTGCCGTCCGCCTCGCCGTGGATGAACACGGTCGGCACCCGGATCGATCCCAGCGACTCCTGCAGCGGCCGGGAGTATCCGGCGAGATCGGCCATGGCCGCGTCCATGCCCTGGCGCCGGGCCTCGGTGGTGTCCAGCTCCGACAGCTCCTGGAACTCCGGTTCTTTCATGATCAGTTGGTCGGCGAGCGGCCAGGCGTCGAGGTGCGGATCACGGCTTTTCATGCGCTTGAAGATCCCCGTCCCCGCGAGCATCGGCCGGGCGATCACCGGGGCCCAGCGCACCAGCCGGTCCAGCCACTTCACGATCGGGATCCGGCGTGCGTACGCCTGTCGGGGTGCTCCGGGGACGGCGGCGCACGCGAGGATCAGCTTCGTCACCCGCTCGGGGTGCGCCTGGGCGGCGGACAGCGCGTATCCGCCGCCGCCCGAGATCGCCACGAGCGGCGCCCGTTCGTGGCCGAGGTGGTCGAGCAGGGCCACGAAGTCGTCGTTCCAGCGGTGGAAGCCCCGGCCGGGCACGGGATCGGTCTCGCCGTATCCGGGACGGTCCGGGCAGACCAGATGAAGGCCCGCGTCCGTGGCCGCCTGCCGCAGTGCGACCCCCTCGAAACGGCTGCCTGGGGTGCCGTGGAGCACGATCACGGGCGGGGCGGCGGGGTCCCCGTAAGAGCAGTACGCGATACGGCGCCCGCCGGGGGCCGTCAGACGGACCGTCTCGGGCAGATCCTGCAAGGAGGGGGTCATCTCTGCTCCTCATGCGATACGGGGGCGGCGGCAGCGGCGATCCCGCCGATGACGAGGTCGAGACCGTAGGCGAACCGGCGGTCGTAGTCGTGGTGGTCGGCGAACACCGACAAGGCCCGGCGCTCGGGCGGAAGTCGGAGCTGTTCCGGATCGCCGCGGCCGAGACGGATCGCCACATGTCCGGTGACGAAGTCGTGCAGGGCGCCGTACGCGTACACGGCGGCCTCCTCGTCGAGTCCCGCGGTCTGCAGCGCCTCGACGACCCGCAGTGCGACGTCGTCCGCGCCGGGCCCGACGAGGGAGGCGCGGCGGTGCGCCTCAAGGATCACGGGGTGCCGCATGAGCAGGTCATGGAGCGTGTCCGCGAACAGCCGGACGACGCCGCGCCAGTCGTGCGGCCAGTCCACGGACCGGGTCACCTCGCCGACGATCCGGGACACCAGCGCGTGCTGGAGCGCGTCGATGCCGCCCGTCGTGCGGTGGATCGCCATCGGTGACACACCCAGCCGGTCGGCCACCACGCGGAAGGTCACCGCGTCGAGACCCCGGTCGTCGGCGATCTCGGTCGCCGCGTCCAGGATCGCGTCGAGCGTGACCGCCCGGGGACGGCCGTTCTTCGGAGTGCTTGCCTTCTCGACCACCATGCCGTCACCGTATCGATACGCGTAACGAAACAGCAATGGGAGCATCCATGCCGCAGTTGCACGACCTCACGGCTCTCCAACTGGCCACCGCCTACGAGCGCGGAGACACAACTCCCACCGAAGTCGTGGACCATCTACTGACCCGGATCGAGGACGGCGACCGGGTGGGTGCGTTCACCACCGTGTCGGCGGACCGGGCCCGCGCCGCCGCGGCCGAGGCCGGACGCACCCTGCGCTCCTCGGACCGCACGGAACTGCCGCGCCTGTTCGGCGTACCCACCGCCGTCAAGGACCTGGAGGCCACTGCGGGCGTACGCACCACGCTGGGTTCCGCGCTGCTGCGCGACTGGATTCCCGACCACAACGACGAGATCGTCGATGTCATGGCCGACGCCGGGCTGATCAGCCTCGGCAAGACCACCGTTCCCGAGTTCGGGGCCGCCTGCTACACCGAGCCCGAGGTGTCCGCCCCCGCGCGCAGCCCGTTCGACCTCACCCGCAGCGCGGCCGGCAGCAGTGGCGGTGCGGCGGCCGCGGTCGGTGCGCTGCTGGTGCCGATCGCCCAGGGCAGTGACACCGCCGGTTCCGTACGCTCCCCCGCGAGCGCCTGCGGTGTGGTCGGGCTGAAACCGAGTCGTGGGCTCGTCACGGCGGGCCCGGACGGCAACGACGGGATGGGGCTCTCCGTACGGGGCCCGCTCGCCCGCACCGTGCGCGACACCGCGGCGTTTCTCGATGCGCTGACCACCCGTACCGGAGTCGGCACCGTACATCCGCCCCGCGTCGACAGCTACGAGCGCGCCTGCGACGCACCTGTCCCGCGACTCCGGGTGGCACTCGCGCAGGGCTCGGTCTCGGGGGCGCCCGTGGACGCCGAGGTCGCCGCCGCCGCCGAACTCACCGCCCGTACGCTGGCCGGGCTCGGCCATTCCGTCTTCGCCCGGGACCAGGCGCCGGACCCCGAGTTCACCGAGGGCTTCCGGGTGATGTTCACCGCGCTGGTCGGGGCCAGGACCATGGCGTTCGACGAGGCGGCGCTGCGTCCGATCGTCCGCCATCTCCGGGCCGGTTCGAAGCAGTTCACCTCGGGCGAGCTGGCCGCTTCGATCGGTGTCGTCCAGGCCCGCGCGCGGGCCTGGACGCTCGACTACGCGGACGCCGACATCGTGATCACCCCGACCGTCACGACCCCGCCGACGCTCGTCGGACGACTCCGCAACGACGCGGATCCGGTGGCGGAGCTGGCCGCGATGACCGCCTTCACGGGCAACACCGTGATCGGGAACGCCACCGGGTTCCCGACCATCAGCCTTCCGCTGGGCTGGAGTTCCCAGGGCCTGCCGCTCGGGGTTTCGCTCACGGCCGGATGGGGCCGCGAGGATCTCCTGCTCGGCGTATCCGCGGCCCTGGAGGAGGCCCTGCCCTGGGCCCACCGCTACGTCGACCGGGTCGAGGCACGGACACCTGCGGCGCCTTGAGCACGGACGTGGCCGCGCCGCCATGGAACCGGGAGGGAATCTACGCCCCGGTGGCTCCGTCGATGGCCTCCCGGAGCAGGTCCGCGTGGCCGTTGTGTCGCGCGTACTCCTCGATCATATGAGTGAGGATGTAACGCAGCGAGAACACCTCGTCGCCGTAACTCCCGGCGATTTCAAGGGAATCTGCGGCCTCCACTGTGGCGCGGGAGCGTGCGCACTCCTCGCGCCAGATTCTGAACGCCTCGTCCGGGTCGGCGGTTTCGACGTCGAACTCGGCGAACTCGCCGGGATTCGGCCCCGGCCAGTGCGGCGGCGCGACCTCGTCCTTCAGTACGCGGCGGAACCAGGAACGCTCCGCCTCGGCGAGATGGCGGACCAGCCCGAGCAGGCTCAACTCCGTGGAAGGAAAAGCCCGTTGCCTCAGCTGTTCGGTGGTGAGCCCGGCACACTTCATGGCCAGGGTCTCGCGCTGGAACTGGAGGAAGCCGCTCAGTGACGCGCGCTCGTCGCCCACCCGCGGAGGGTAGATTCTCTTGTCATCCTGCATCGAGCCATCATGCCAAGCACGACAGCCGTACGCCCCGACAATTCGCGGGGCCCGAGGGCTCAGCGGAGGTCCGGGCCCTTGAGGATCTCCTCGATCCGGGCCAGTTCCTCCTCGGCGAACTCCAGATCACGGACCGCCTCGACGCTGTTCTCCAGCTGGGCGACGCTGCTCGCCCCGACCACGGCGGACGTGATCCGGCCGCCCCGCAGCACCCACGCGAGCGCCATCTGCGCGAGGGACTGCCCGCGCGCGGAAGCCACCTCGTCAAGCGCCCGCAGCCGGTCCACCAGCTCCGGGGTGACCGAATCGGGCGTCAGGAAGGGGCTGCTGCCGGCCGCGCGCGAGCCTTCCGGGATGCCGCGCAGATAGCGGTCGGAGAGGATGCCCTGCTCCAGCGGCGAGTAGGCGATGGATCCGGTGCCCAGCTCGTCGAGCGCCGTGAGCAGGCCGTCCTCGACCCAGCGGTCCAGCATCGAGTAGCGCGGCTGATGGATGAGGAGCGGGGTGCCCAGCTCCTTGAGGATCCGGGCGGCCTCCCGAGTCTGCTCCGGCGAGTAGTTGGAGATGCCGACGTAGAGCGTCTTGCCCTGACGTACCGCCGAGTCGAGCGCGCCCATCGTCTCTTCGAGCGGGGTGTCGGGGTCGGGGCGGTGCGAGTAGAAGATGTCGACGTAGTCGAGGCCGAGCCGGGTGAGGCTCCGGTCGAGCGACGAGAGCAGACTCTTCCTGGACCCCCACTCCCCGTACGGGCCGTCCCACATCAGATAGCCCGCCTTGGTCGAGATGACGAGCTCGTCCCGGAGCCGGGCGAAATCCGTCCTCAGTGCGCGGCCCATCGCGGTCTCGGCGGCGCCGGGCGGCGGTCCGTAATTGTTGGCGAGGTCGAAGTGGGTGATGCCGAGATCGAATGCCCGGCGCAGGATCTGCCCCTGGATCTCCGGCGTCCGGTCGCCGCCGAAGTTGTGCCACAGGCCGAGCGAGAGCGCGGGGAGCAGCAGTCCGCTGCGTCCGGTGCGCCGGTAGGGCATGACTTGGTAGCGGTCGGCGGACGGGAGGTACATGCGGGCTCCACGGAAGAGGGGCGGTTGCGGTGCGCAGGGTCCAGGTTCGCCTACAACGATCCAGCAGTCCAACAGGAGATTCTGCTTGGATTCAGCGCTTATATTTCTCAATCATGGAGTTGCGTCAGCTGGAACATTTCGTCGCCGTCGCCGAGGAACAGCACTTCACGCGTGCTGCCGAGCGCCTCGCCGTGTCGCAGTCCGGTCTTTCCGCCTCCGTCCGGGCCCTGGAGCAGGAGCTCAGGACACCGCTGTTCAGCCGCACCACGCGCAGCGTGCGGCTGACCGAGGCTGGGCGCGCCCTGCTGGTGGAGGCCGAGCGCACGCTGGCGGGGGCGCGAGCGGCGAGGGACGCCGTCGATGCGGTACGGGGACTGCTGCGCGGCACGCTGTCGGTGGGCGTCGAGCAGTGCGTGCCCGGGGTGCATCTTCCGCGTCTGCTGGCGGCCTTTCACCGTAAGCATCCGCTCATGGAGATCCGGCTCCGCCAGGAGGGCACCACGAGTCTGGTGGACGGGGTGGCCGGCGGGCGGCTCGATGCCGCCTTCGCCGCGACCGTCAGTTCCGTCGAATGGCGAGGCGAGCTCATCCCGCTGGCGCGTGAGCCCATGGTCGTCCTCTGTGCACCCGGTCACCGGTTCGCGACGGCGGACCGCGTCGCGTGGGGCGAGCTGCCCGGTGAGTCCTTCATCGACTTCCATCCGGACTGGGGTCCGCGGCGGGCGGCGGACGGGGCGTTCACCGAGGCGCGGGTGCGTCGCACGGTGGGGCTGGAGGTCAATGACGTACACAGCCTGCTGGAGCTGGTGCACGAGGGGCTGGGGGTCGCGCTGGTGCCGCACCACTTCTCCCGTAAGCCCGAGGCCCGGGGACTGGTGGCGGTGGAGCTCGAAGGGCCCCGACAGCCTTACTACGAGAGCGTCGTGGTGCTGCCCGCGGCCCGGGCCATGAGCCCGGGCGCGCGGGAACTGATGGCGCTGCTCCGAAGTGACGGCGGGCTGTGAGGGCAGGGGGCGAGGGCGGTGCGAACAGAGGGTGTATGTGACATCGAGGTCCCGCTCCTTCTGGAGCAGGCGCAGCGCCTGGTCGCGGCGGGTGATCGACGCCTGGTCGGTGAGTGCGTCGCCCTCGATGTCGAAGTCGGCCTTGTTCGCGCCGACCGCGTCGAGCACCCGCGCGTAGGCATCGGCCAGTTCCCGGGCGCTGTCGCAGGCGAGCGCGAGCTCGTTCCCCGCGGCCCCGCCGAAGGAGACCCGGACGTCCGCGCCGGTCGCGGTGAGCGCGGCGATGCGCGAGGCCACCGCCTTGTCGCCGGCCTTCGCGGTGCCACCCCACAGCGGGGTGCAGCGGTCGCCGTCGGCGATGACGAAGGCGAGGTTGTACGTGTCGGGGGAACCGGCCGAGTCCGTGCCGGCCCTCGAACGGGATCTTCCGCTGGACAGCATGTGGTTCCAGTTCGCCGTCGCCCGGGTGCTGATCGCCGCGGCGGTGGCGCTGTTCGGCTGGGTCGAGGACCTCGCGGCGAAGCGGGGGCCACGGTTACTGCCGTGACTTCCCCGCCCGCCGCTCCCTGTGCTGCCGGTGGACGATGTCAGCCGACGGCCAAGGACGCGGCCAGCACGAACCAGCGTGCGGGCAGGTCGATACGGGTTCCGTCGGGCAGATACTCGGTCTGGGCCAGGGCGGTCTCACCGCCGGCCAGCGTGGTCAGTCCGGCCGCCCGCAGCAGCTGAGGCACCTCCTCCTCCGTGGCACTGGCCGGCTTGAGACCGTGGTCCAGGACCCTGCGCAGCTTCTCGGGCGGGCCGTCCGGTCCCTGCGCCACCTGCTGGAGCACCTCCTTGGAGGCTGGGGTCAGCTCGGCGACGAACGCCCGGCCCCGCTCCCCCACCATCGTCGCAATCGCCGCGGCGACGGCGGGCCTGGCCTCGGCCTCGCTCTGGTGGATCACCGCACGCATATAGACATTGGTGTCGCCGATCCGCTCGTGCAGGGCCGCCACGGCCTCCGCGTCGACGAGGTCGAGCTGGGCGAACTCGGCTACGCCGTCGGGGTCCGCGCGGCGTGCGTGCGCGATCGCCGCGTGCGAGAGGTCCACACCGATCGCGCGGGGGAAGCGGGTGGCGAGATAGCGGGTCTGGGTGCCGTTCCCGCAGCCGAGGTCGACGACGGGCAGCGAGGTGTCGGCGTACGGCAGGAGCAGCTCGCTGTGGGGTGCGGAGCTGAGGGAGGGGTCGGCGTCCCAGATCGCCGCACCGGGCGCATCCGAGGTGGCGGACCAGAAGCCCTCCCACGCCTCACGGTAACGCTGTGACACGTCCATATGCACTCCCGAGTCCGCTTTTCCTGAGGCACTTTGCTCCGGTACGGACTACCGCCCCGGGGCGGCCGCGGCAAGACCGCACACAGCATCCACCGCCCGCGGAGGCGAGCCCGGCGCCGATGTCCTGGCCGCGCACCTCGAAAAGACCGTCGGTACACAGGACGAGACGGTCGCCCGGCCGCACCCGTAAGGCCGCGGTCCCGAAGGCGACACCGTCGACGCCGATGGGTGCACCGGTGGGCAGGTCGAGGAGTTCGGCCCGGCCGTCCTCGGCGCGGACCAGCACGGGCGGGATGTGCGCCCGGCGAACCCGGCCGCGCACGGAACGGCGCCGTTGCGGTGGCGGGCCGGCGAAGCCACCGGCCGGCCCGTTCCTCGGAACGGTCAGTCCTCGTGGCCCAGTTGGAGGTCGCGTTCCGTGCGTCCGCCACCCGCGACCTGGAGGACGGTGGCCACCGGCGGATACCCGGCCGCGATCACCGTGTACTCACCGGTGGACAGGTCCACGAACCGGAATGCGCCGTCGGGCCCGGTGGTGAGCGTGTCGACGACATTGCCCGCCGCGTCCAGGAGTGTGACCCGGGCGTCCTCGACGGGCCGGCCGCCGCTGGCCCGCACGACGCCGCGCAGCACCGCTCCGCCGGCGAGTTCGATGTCCTGCCGGGTCTCCCTGGCCGCCTGCACGCTCACCGGCAGCGCGGCGGGCCGGAAGGCGGGCGCGCTGGCGGCGAGGGTGTACTCGCCGGCCACCAACTCCGTGATCACATAGCCGCCTTCGCGGCCGCTGCGGGTGGACGCGACCACTTCGCCGCGTACATCGGTGAGGGTGACGGCGGCGTCGCGCACCGGGATGCCGTCGGCGGTGACGACGGTCCCGGCAAGGCGTCCCGCACCGCCGAGCACCACATCGAGCTCGACGGGCCGTTCGCCCACGGTGACGCTGACGGCCTGCGGCTGGTGGCCACCGGCCGCGGCGATGAGGACGTACGAGCCGGCGCCGGGCACGCTCAGCGCGTACCGCCCGTCGTCCCCGCTCGCGCCCCGTCCGACCTGCTGTCCCTGGACGTCGATGAGGGTGAGGGCGGCGCGCGGGACCTTCGTACCGTCGGGGTGCTGGACGCTGCCGCACACCGGCACACCCGACAGGTACACAGGCGGCGGAGCGGCAGCGGTGCGGGCGGTGGGGATCGGTGCGGTTTCGGCGGCGGACTCCGGGCTGTGGTGGGACACCAGCGGTTTCTCCTTGAGGAAGAAGGCGAAGAACAGGCCGAGCGCGAGCACCGGCACAAGATAGAGGAAGATCCGCGGCATCGCGTCGGCGTATGCCTGGATGTAACTGTCGCGCAGCGCGGGCTCCATGGCATGGACCAGCTGCGGGGTGATCGACTCGGGGTCCGGGAGGTCGGCGCCGGACGGCAGACGGACGGCGAGCGCGTCCGCGAGGCGGCCCGCGAAGAGCGTCCCGAAGACGGCGGCGCCGACGCTGCCGCCGATCTGCCGGAAGTAGTTGTTGGCACTGGTGGCGGCTCCGAGGTCGGCGGGCTCCACGGAGTTCTGCACGGCGAGCACGAGTACCGGCATGACCAGGCCGATCCCGATGCCGAGCACGGCCTGCGCGATGCTGTATTCGAACCGCGGGGTGTCGGTTTCGAGCCGGGAGAGCAGCCACATGCCGGCCACCGAGACGGCGCTGCCGAGAATCGGATAGACGCGGTAACGGCCTGTGCGGGAGATCAGCTGACCGGATACGACGGACGCGCCGACGATGCCACCCATCATCGGGAGCATCAGCAGCCCGGATTCGGTGGCCGTGGCGCCGTCGACCATCTGCAGGAACGTCGGCAGATAGCTGGCGGCGCCGAACAGTGCGACCCCGACGACCGCGCCGACGACCGCGGTGACATTGAAGATCGAGTCACGGAACAGCCGCAGCGGAATGATCGGTTCGGCTACCCGGTGCTCGACGACGATGAACAGCAGGGCCGTTCCGGCGGCTCCGGCGGCCAGCCCCAGAATGGTGCGCGATCCCCAGGCGTACTCCGTACCGCCCCAGCTGGTCAGCAGCACCAGGCAGGTGGAGGCGGCCGCGAGCAGCAGCGCGCCGAGGATGTCGAGGCGGGGCCGGACGGTGGGCCTGGGGAGTTTCAGGACGACGGTGATGACGGCGAGGGTGATCAGGCCGAACGGGACGTTGATGTAGAAGCACCAGCGCCAGGAGGCATGGTCGGTGAAGAAGCCGCCGAGCAGCGGACCCGCGACGGAGGCGAGGCCGAAGGCTGCGCCGATGAGCCCCATGAACCGGCCGCGTTCCCGGGGCGGTACGACATCCGCGATGATCGCCTGGACGCCGATCATGAGCCCGCCGCCGCCGATGCCCTGGACGGCACGGAAGGCGATCAGTTCGTCCATGGTGCGGGACCAGCCGGCCAGCGCGGAGCCGATGACGAAGACGACAATGGCGAACTGGAAGACGCCCTTGCGGCCGAAGAGGTCGCCGAGCTTTCCGTAGATCGGCAGCCCGATGGTGGAGGCGAGGAGGTACGCGGTGACGGCCCAGGACATCTTCTCCAGGCCGTGCAGCTCGCCGACGATCTTCGGCAGTGCGGTGGCGACGATCATCTGGTCGAGCGCCGCGAGCAGAAGCGTGAGCATCAGCCCGAGGAAGACCAGCCGGATGTGGCGGGGCGTGGTCTCCGGTACGGCGGAAGGCGCGATGGCCGCGGCTTCTTCCGCCTCTTGCATCTTGTTCGCGACAAAGGGCGGCGAGGGCGGCGTGTTCGCCACCTCGGCGGCCCCCGCACCGCTCGGCTCGTCCTCCAACAGAGTGATCCCACCCACCACGTGCCGCTCCCCTCGTCGCATCTGCGCCGCCCATTTCTTGCATTGCGCGACAAGGGAGGGCAAACGCGACGGGGGGCGCTGACGGCGCACTCGGGGGGCTTAGCCCCCGGTGGGAGCCACTACGGCGCACAACCGACGGGCCGAGAAAACCACCCGAACCGGTGAGGCCGGTCGAGAGACGTCGGAGCTACTTCTCGACCTCGGCAGCAAGGTTCTGCAGCAACTCGTCGTAGATCCGCCCAAGCCCCTTGGGCGCAAAGGTCTTCTCGAAGAATCCACCGATGCCGCCCGCGCCGTTCCAGACGGTCGACACGACCGCCTTCGACTTGCCCTCACCGGCCGGAGTGACGGTCCAGGTGGTGACCATCGAGGAGTTGCGGTCCTTCTCCACGAGCCGGCCGTCGGTGGGCTCGGTGACCTCCAGCAGACAGTCGCGCACCCGCTTACTGGTGGCCTGGAGCTTCCAGTGGACGAGGGTGCCCTCGCCGTCACCGCCCTCACGCACCTCGTACTCGCTGAAGTGTCCGGGCAGCACCTTGCCCCGGACTTCCTCGTAGTCGGCCAGCGCGTCGAACACCGTCTCCGCGTCCGCCGCGATGACTCGCTCCGTCGTTGCCTCGACCTGCGCCATGGCTGTTCCTCCAGCACTCGGTTGTTCGGGGGTGTGCTGAGCCAACCACCTCCGGGACGCCGCTCAAAATCCGGGCCGGGACGAAGGGGAGAAAACGATCAAGGGAACAAGTGTTCTATTCTCTGTCCAGTGCTACCGAGGAGGCGTCCATGCGCTGGGACAATCTGGCCGACAACCCCACCAGTCCCACCAACACCGGGGCCGGCGCGCTCTTCACCTCTGACGCGGTGACCACGCGCACCTTTGACACCCCCGAATTCCGGGGGATCACCTTCCACGAGATCCGGGCCCGCTCGATCGTGAACCGAGTGCCGGGCGCGTCGCGGATGCCGTTCGAGTGGACCGTCAATCCGTACCGGGGCTGTACGCACGCCTGCGTGTACTGCTTCGCCCGCAAGACCCACAGCTATCTGGACCTCGACACCGGAATCGGCTTCGACTCCCAGATCGTCGTCAAGATCAACGCCCCGGAGCTGCTGCGCAGCCGGCTGGCGTCCAGCCGCTGGCACGGCGCGCATATCGCGATGGGGACCAACGTCGACTGTTATCAGCGCGCCGAGGGCCGCTACCGGTTGATGCCCGGCATCATCTCGGCCCTGCGCGATCACGCGAACCCGTTCTCGATCCTGACCAAGGGGACTCTGATCCTGCGCGATCTGGAACTCCTGCGGCAGGCGGCCGAGGTCACCGATGTCGGCGTCTCCGTCTCGGTGGGCTTCGTCGACGACGGGCTGTGGCGCACCGTGGAGCCCGGCACACCCTCCCCCGAGCGCCGCCTCGACGCCGTCCGCACACTGAGCGAGCACGGCATCGACTGCGGCGTGCTGATGGCGCCCGTCATCCCGTTCCTCGGCGACCACCAGGACCAGTTGCGCGCCACGGTCCGGGCGATCGCCGCCGCCGGGGCGACCTCGGTGACCCCGCTCGTCCTTCATCTGCGGCCCGGCGCCCGGGAGTGGTACATGCGGTGGCTCGGGCAGCACCACCCCCATCTGGTACGGCGCTACGAGCGGCTGTACGCCGAGGGGGCCTATGCGCCCAAGTGGTACCAGCGGCGCATCACGCGGTACGTCCACGAACTGGCGACCGAGTTCGGCATCGGCCCCTCGCACCGCGGCTCGGCCCGTCGGCTCCCCGTGCGTCAGGAGCAGCGGTCACCGCTCGACGGCCCCGGGCCCACCCAGCTGACCCTGCTCTGACCCGGCACAGCCGACACGGGCAGGCCTGGCGCATCCGACACGGGCGGGCCCGGCGCATCCGACGCGGGCAAACGGGTCAACTCTCAACAGAACATGTCCTTCCGGGCGCGAATGTGGGCAGCATGCGGCGGGGGCTTCGCCACGCGCAGCCGTCTTTTCCCCACTACGGGAGGCCATATGACGAATCGTCCAGGAATTCTGTTCGCCGTCGGTGCGACGGTCGCCGGTCTGGTGACCGCCGTCCCGTCCCCGGCGACCGCCGACAACGGTGCGCGGCACACCGCAGCCGAGCTCAGATGGACCGACTGCGGCACCAAGTCGTATCCGAGCCTGCAGTGCTCATCGGTCAGTACACCGCTCGATCATGACGATCCGTCGGGTCGGCAGATCACCCTCGCCCTGTCCCGGATCCCGCACACCGCGAAGACCTTTCAGGGTCCCCTGCTCGTCAATCCGGGCGGCCCCGGGGGCAGCGGCCTCTCGATGGCCGGCTTCGTGGCGTCCTCACTGCCGAAGTCGGTTGCCGCACAGTACGACGTGATCGGGTTCGACCCGCGCGGCGTCGGCGAGAGCGAGCCGGCGCTGGACTGCGTACCGAAGTACTTCGATCCGCTGCGCCCCGACTCGGTGCCGGACTCGCTCGCGGTCGAGGAGGCCAACCGCAACCGGGCCCGCTCGTTCGCGCAGGCATGTGGCGAGAAGTACCCCGACCTGCTGCCGTACATGGACACGGTCAGCGCCGCCAAGGACCTCGACGTGATCCGGCAGGCAACCGGTTCCCAGCAGCTCAACTACTTCGGGTACTCGTACGGGACCTACCTCGGCGCGGTGTACGCCAAGCTGTTCCCGGAGCGGGTGCGGCGTCTGGTCCTCGACTCGAACGTCGACCCGGAGGGCGTCTGGTACGACGACAACATCGGCCAGAACTACGCCTTCGACGCCCGCCACAAGGCGTTCGCCGCCTGGGTCGCGAAGCACGACACCACATACCGGCTCGGCAACGACCCGGCGAAGGTCGAGGATGCCTGGTACGCGATGCGTGCCGCCGTCAAGGCGCACCCCGCGGGCGGGAAGGTCGGGGCGAGCGAGCTGGAGGACACCTACTTGCCCGGCGGCTACTACAACGGCTACTGGCCCTATCTGGCCGATGCGTTCGCGGCGTATGTGAACGACCAGGACCAGGACGCACTCGTGACGGCGTACGAGAAGTTCGGCGCGGTCGACGCGAAGGCCGACAACGGGTACTCGGTCTACTCGGCCGTGCAGTGCCGCGACACCCAGTGGCCCCGCCAGTGGAACACCTGGCGCAACGACAGCTGGAAGGTGCACGACAAGGCACGCTTCTTCACCTGGAACAACACCTGGTACAACGCCCCGTGCGTCGACTGGCCGGTGGAGCCGCTGAACCCGGTACGCGTCTCCAACGACAGCCTGCCGCCGGCGCTGCTCTTCCAGGCCACCGAGGACGCGGCCACGCCGTACGAGGGCGGAGTCACGCTGCACCGCAAGCTGCGCGACTCCAGCCTGGTGGTCGAGCAGGGCGGCGGCAATCACGGCATCACACTGAGCGGCAACGACTGCCTGGACACCTATCTGGCGGACTATCTCGACAAGGGCACCGTCCCGCGTGGCAAAGGCAGCGGGGCCGACGCGGACGCGGTCTGCGCCAAGTCCCCCGACCCGAAGCCGCTGACCGGCAGGGCGGCGGTGGAGTCGGCCCGGGGAACGGGTTCCGGCAGCAGGGGCAGCATCCTGCACGGCCTGCTCGGCTTCCGCGGCTGACGCCCTGCGAACCCGGGCCGGATTCCCGTACGGGTCATCCTGACGCATGCGTCAGGATGACCCGTATGACGATACGGAACACGCCCGATGTGCTCGTACGGGACATGAGTGTCGACGACTGCGAGGCGGTCGCGAGAGTCCGGGTGCGCGGCTGGCAGGCCGCGTACGCCGGACTGATGCCGCAGTCGCATCTGGACGCCATGCACATCGCCGAGGACACGGAACGGCGCCGCGGATTCTTCGCCGAGGGCAACCAGGTCGTGAATGTGGTGGCCGAACGGGCGGGCCTCGGTGTGATCGGCTGGGCCTGCTACGGCCCGTACCGCGAGAACGGCAGACGGCCGGCGCGGGGCGAGCTGTACGCGATCTATGTGCTGCCCGAGCAGATCGGGACCGGGGCCGGCCGCGCCCTGATGGCTCAGATGCTCACCCGTGCCACCGCGGACGGCTTCCCGGACCTGGCGCTCTGGGTGCTGAAGGAGAATGCCCCGGCCCGCCGCTTCTACGAGCGCTCGGGCTTCCTCCCCGACGGCGCCGAGGAGCCGTTCGAGGTGGACGGCGTACTCGTGCCCGAGGTGCGGTACGTGCGCGCCCTCGGCACCCCTTGAACGCGTCGGCGCCGGACCGGCCGGCAGAGGTCCGCGCTCTCAGGCCCCCCTCAGGCGGCTGAGCGCGTCCCGTGCCGCGCCGCCCAGTCTCGGGTGCGGCAGCGCCGCCTCCAGGAGCGGGCGGGCCTGTTCGTCCCCGAGCTGCCCGAGCCCTTCCACACAGGCGAGCGCCACCCGCCAGTGCGGATCGTCCGGGGCCAGGAGCCGCTCCAGGGTGCCCATCAGCGCCGGTACGGACTCCGGGGCCCGAAGCGCGGTGAGCAGCCGCACCGGCTGCAGGGCGTACGCGGTGCGCAGCTTGTTCGTTGCCAGGGCGGCGGCGGCCCGGGGTGTGCGGGGGTCACCGAGGCGCACCAGGGCGTGGGCGGCACAGACGCAGCGCTCCGGGTCTCGGTGGTTGAGCAGCAGGACCAGCGCCTCGAAGGCCCGTCGGTCGCCGCCGCAGCCGAGCCTGAACGCGGCGATCTCCCGCGCCCAGAGCGGGCGTTCGCGTTCCACGAGGACCCGGGCCAGTTCCTCGTCGTCGTCGGTGGCGAGCAGTCTGCGGTACGCCGCCGACTCCCCCGCCTCGTCCGCCAGCCGGTCCGTCAACGACCGGAACTCCTCATCCATGACCGTCAGCGTATCGGCGATGACAGCGAGTGTGAGCCGGACCACAGCAACTCGGGGCTGGCGTGCTCGTTACTCGCCGGTTAAGCTCATGTGAGCGGGACACACTCCCCGCCGGTTCCGGTGGCCTGGTGACGCAGCCACCCGGAGTGCTTGTCGGTTCGGCAGCTTTGCGAGACGCGACTCCGGGACAGAGTCCGTCGCCCCTTCCCGGTCCGGGCGTGCCCATCACGCCCAGGCCTTGAGCACCACGACACGCAATTCCCGCACGCTCTGCGCCAGTTCGCCTCTTCAGCGCGCGCCGTGCTCCTCACAGTCGTCACTCATTCTCTGGAGTCCCGTGATGGACACCCCGCTCAGCACCATTGCCGTCGTCGGTCTCGGCACCATGGGCACCGGCATTGCCGAAGTCCTGGCCCGCGCCGGCCACGAGGTCATCGGTATCGACATCAGCGACGCGGCCGCCCGTCAGGCCGTCGCCGCCCTGGAAGCCGCAACCGCCCGCGCCGTGCGGCGCGAGCGGATCACGGAGGAGGAGCGCAGCGACGTCCTCGCCCGGTTCCGTACCTTCGATGACCTCCAGGCCGCCGCGGAGGCGGAGCTGGTCATCGAGGTCGTGCCCGAGTCGTACGAGATCAAGCAGCAGCTCTTCCGGGAGCTCGACGCGATCGTCTCCCCCACCGCGATCCTGGCGACCGGCACCAATGCCCTGTCGGTCACCCGGCTCGCCGCCGAATCGCTGCATCCCGAGCGCGTGCTCGGTCTGCACTTCTTCAACCCGGCGCCCGCGATGAAGCTGGTCGAGGTGGTCTCCTCGGTGCTGACCGCGCCGCCCGCCGTCGAGGCGGTCACCGCGCTCGCCCGCAGCCTGGGCAAGGAGCCGGTCGCGGTCGGCGACCGGCCGGGCTTCGTCGCCGACGGGCTGCTGTTCGGGTACCTCAACCAGGCCGCCGCGATGTACGAGGCGAACTACGCCTCCCGTGAGGACATCGACGCGGCGATGAAGCTGGGCTGCGGCCTGCCGATGGGCCCGCTCGCCCTCCTCGACCTGATCGGGATCGACACCGCCCGTACCGTCCTGGAGGCGATGTACTCCGCATCGCACGACCGGCTGCACGCCCCTGCCCCCATCCTCAGGCAGCTCAGCGAGGCGGGGCTGACCGGCCGCAAGTCGGGCCGCGGCTTCTACACGTACACGGAATCGGGCAGCCAGACCGTGGTGCCGGACGCGCTGACCCCGCAGGAGAGCGCGTCGGCGGCCGACGGGCGCACGGTGCGGTCGGTGGGCGTCGCGGGCTCCGGGACGATGGCCTCGGGGATCGCCGAGGTCTTCGCGAAGGCCGGCTACGACGTGGTGCTCGCCGCCCGCAGCCAGGAGAAGGCGGACACGGCGAAGGGCCGGATCGCCAAGTCCCTGGAGCGTTCCGTCACCAAGGGGCGGCTGACCGCCGAGGCGCGGGACGAGACCCTGGCCCGGATCACCGCATCCGGTTCGCTGGACGCCTTCGCCGATGTCGATCTCGCGGTCGAGGCGGTCGCCGAGGACCTGTCGGTCAAGCAGCAGTTGTTCGGGACGATGGACAAGGTCTGCAAGCCGGGTGCGGTGCTCGCCACCACCACCTCGTCGCTGCCGGTCGTGGCGATCGCACGGGCCACCGCGCGCCCGCAGGACGTCATCGGGATGCACTTCTTCAACCCGGCGCCCGCGATGAAGCTGGTCGAGGTCGTCCGTACGGTGCTCACCGCCGACGATGTCCACGCCACCGTCCGCGAGGTGTGCGTCAAGGTCCGCAAGCACCCGGTGGACTGCGGGGACCGGGCCGGCTTCATCGTGAACGCGCTGCTGTTCCCGTACCTCAACAACGCGATCAAGATGGTCGAGGAGCACTACGCGAGCCTCGACGACATCGACGCCGCGATGAAGCTGGGCGGCGGCTACCCGATGGGCCCGTTCGAGCTCCTCGATGTCGTCGGACTCGATGTCTCGCTCGCCATCGAGAAGGTGCTGCACAGCGAGTTCCGCGACCCGGGTCTGGCCCCGGCTCCGCTGCTGGAGCATCTGGTGGCCGCCGGCTGCCTCGGTCGCAAGACGGGGCGCGGCTTCCGCGAATATGCCCGGCGCTGAGCCGGGAGCCGGGTGGGGCGGGCTGCTCGATCCTTCGGGCGGCCCGCCCCCACGGGCGCATTCCCCTGCACCGATGCAGTACGTTCACACCATGTCCCAGCCCGCCAGGTCCCCCCGTGTCTCCGCCGCGCCCGACACCCAGGAGAGTGCCGCAGGTACCCGTGCCGCCGCCCAACGGCTCAAAATGCGCCGCGAACTGGCCGCCGCGGCAATGGAACTCTTCGCCTCGAAGGGGTATGAGGCGACGACGGTCGATGAGATCGCGGGCGCCGCGGGAGTCGCCCGGCGGACCTTCTTCCGGCACTTCCGCTCCAAGGAAGAGGCGATCTTCCCGGACCACGACGACACCCTCGTCAGGGCCGAGGCCGTCCTCAATGCCGCCCCCGCGCACGAGCACCCGCTCGACACCGTCTGCCGCGGCATCAAGGAAGTCATGAAGATGTACGCGGCAAAGCCCGCGGTCTCCGTGGCCCGCTACAAGCTGACCCGTGAGGTCCCCACACTGCGCGAGGCCGAAATCGCCTCGGTGGCCCGCTACGAGCGGCTGTTCACGCGGTATCTGCTGGGCCACTTCGACGAGCGCGACCACCATGTCGGCAATGACGACCCGCTGCTCGCGGAGGTCGCGGCATCCGCCGTCGTCACCGCGCACAACCATGTGCTGCGCCGCTGGCTGCGGGCGGGCGGTGAGGGCGATGTGGAGGCCCAGCTCGACCACGCCTTCTCGATCGTCCGCGACACGTTCGGGACCGGCATCGGGGCGGGCCGGATCGTCGGCACCGAACCGGCGAAACAGCCGGCCGCTTCGGTGACGTCCCAGGGCGAGGTGCTCGTCACGGTGGCGCGGACGGACGCGCCCCTCGAAGAAGTGATGCGCACGATCCAGCAGGCGCTCAAGAGCCGCTGAACGGGGACGTGCCGGCCCGCCCGGCCCCGCTCGACCGGCGGGGCCGGTTCCCGGCCCGTACCCGAACAACCCGGTTGCCGCGCCCGCACCTCGGTGCTGTGGTATGGGGATGAATCATGATCGCGACACACTTCTGACCCTTTTCGACCGCGAAATGCGCGAGCACGCCCGCCCCGACGGCCCCGGCGTCCGAGTCGAGCGCGCCGGTGATGTCGTACGGCAGGTCGGCGCGGCCGACGACTGGAACGGTGTCGTGTGGTCGGCCCCGGACCTCGATGCCGTACGGGCGGACGCGGCGATCGCGGCACAGGTGGCGCACTACACGGCGCTGGGGCACGACGAGTTCGAGTGGAAGCTGTACGCGCACGACCGGCCGTTGGATCTGGCGGAGCGGCTGCTGGCGGCCGGTTTCGAGGCGGAGGAGCCGGAGACCCTGCTGGTCGCCCCGGTGGCGGGCCTCTCGACGGCGGTGGAACTGCCCGAGGGCGTCCGGCTGCGCACCGTGAGCGACGCGGACGATGTGGAGCTGATGGCCCGCGCCCATGAGCAGGCATTCGGCTCGGACTGGTCGCGGCTGCGGCAGCAGGTGCTGGCCAGGCTGACCGAGGACCCGGACAGCTTCGTCGGCGTCCTCGCCATGGCGGGCGACGAGCCGGTGAGCTCGGCCAGGATGGAGCTGTACCCGGGCACGGGGTTCGCGGGGCTCTGGGGCGGCGGAACGGTCGAGGCGTGGCGCGGGAGGGGCATCTACCGGTCCCTGGTCGCCTTCCGAACCCGGATCGCGGCGGAGCGCGGCTACGGCTACCTTCAGGTGGACGCCTCCGATCAGAGCAGCCCGATCCTCCAGCGACTCGGATTCCTGGCCCTGAGCACCACGATTCCTTACGTGTACCGGCCCTCGCACTGACCGCATCCGGCGGGACGGAACCGCCTGAAACACCTCTTGTGTTGCTCATGCGTGCCCGGCGGGTGACAAGTGGGAGAAATTGTTGGCACCGAGTGCCTTGCCACGTGTCACGGAGTGCCATACGTTGAAGTTGTCCGGGCGGCCGGCGTGCTGAGACCTCACGTACGCCGGCTGTCCCCGCAAGCAATGTGCCTGCGCGCCCGGACGCCTGCGTCACAGGCAACCCCTTCTGCTCCACAGAGCAAGCCGAAGCCTTACCAGCCGAACCGACGGCAGCACCTCCACACCACACCGCTCCCCCTCAGCTTGCAGGGATGCTCAAGCGTTCCCTCAGCGCCCCCACCCGCCGGAGGCACACCGTGAAGGAAATCCTGGACGCGATCCAATCGCAGGACAGCACCGCCGCAGACTTCGCGGCCCTGTCCATCCCTGAGTCGTACCGCGCGGTGACCGTGCACAAGGACGAGACGGAGATGTTCGCCGGGCTCACCACCCGCGACAAGGACCCCCGCAAGTCGCTGCATCTCGACGAGGTTCCGGTGCCCGAGCTCGGGCCCGGCGAGGCGCTGGTCGCCGTCATGGCCAGCTCGGTGAACTACAACTCCGTGTGGACCTCGATCTTCGAGCCGATGGCCACCTTCGGCTTCCTGGAGCGCTACGGCAAGCTCAGCGAGCTCACCAAGCGCCACGACCTCCCGTACCACGTCATCGGCTCCGACCTGGCGGGCGTCGTCCTGCGCACGGGCCCCGGCGTCAACGCCTGGAACCCGGGCGACGAGGTCGTCGCGCACTGCCTCTCGGTCGAACTGGAGTCCTCGGACGGCCACAACGACACGATGCTCGACCCCGAGCAGCGCATCTGGGGCTTCGAGACCAACTTCGGCGGCCTCGCCGAGATCGCGCTCGTCAAGTCCAACCAGCTGATGCCGAAGCCGCAGCACCTCAGCTGGGAGGAGGCCGCGGCTCCGGGCCTGGTCAACTCCACCGCGTACCGTCAGCTCGTCTCGCGCAACGGCGCGGGCATGAAGCAGGGCGACAACGTGCTGATCTGGGGCGCCAGCGGCGGACTCGGTTCATACGCCACACAGTTCGCGCTGGCCGGTGGCGCCAACCCGATCTGTGTCGTCTCCAGCGACCAGAAGGCGGACATCTGCCGGAAGATGGGCGCCGAGGCGATCATCGACCGCAATGCCGAGGGCTACAAGTTCTGGAAGGACGAACACAACCAGGACCCGCGCGAGTGGAAGCGGTTCGGCAAGCGCATCCGTGAGCTGACCGGCGGCGAGGACGTGGACATCGTCTTCGAGCACCCGGGCCGCGAGACGTTCGGTGCCTCGGTGTACGTGACCCGCAAGGGCGGCACGATCGTCACCTGCGCGTCCACGTCGGGCTACAACCACGAGTACGACAACCGCTACCTGTGGATGTCGCTGAAGAAGATCGTGGGCTCGCACTTCGCCAACTACCGCGAGGCGTGGGAGGCCAACCGGCTGGTGGCCAAGGGCAGGATCCACCCGACGCTGTCGAAGGTCTACTCGCTGGAGGAGACCGGTCAGGCCGCATACGACGTCCACCGCAACCTCCACCAGGGCAAGGTCGGCGTGCTCGCACTGGCCCCCCGCGAGGGTCTGGGTGTACGCAACGAGGAACTGCGCGAGAAGCACATCGACGCCATCAACCTGTTCCGTGACGCGTCAGCGGAGCGGACCGACGAGCACAGCAGGAATGTCTGACATGACGGGCCGCCAGAAGGACCGCCCGTGGCTCATGCGGACGTACGCCGGTCACTCGACCGCCGAGGCGTCCAACGAGCTCTACCGGCGCAACCTCGCCAAGGGCCAGACGGGCCTGTCGGTCGCCTTCGACCTGCCGACGCAGACCGGGTACGACCCCGACCACATCCTCGCCCGCGGCGAGGTCGGCCGGGTCGGCGTGCCCGTGTCGCACCTCGGTGACATGCGCCGGCTGTTCCAGGACATCCCCCTGGAGCAGATGAACACCTCGATGACGATCAACGCCACCGCGATGTGGCTGCTGGCGCTCTACCAGGTGGTCGCGGAGGAACAGGGCGCCGACGCCACGAAGCTCCAGGGCACGACGCAGAACGACATCGTCAAGGAGTACCTCTCGCGCGGGACGCACGTCTTCCCGCCCGGTCCTTCGCTGCGGCTGACCACCGACATGATCACGTACACGGTCAGCCACATCCCGAAGTGGAACCCGATCAACATCTGCAGCTACCACCTGCAGGAGGCGGGAGCCACTCCGGTCCAGGAGATCGCGTACGCGATGTCGACGGCCATCGCGGTCCTGGACGCCGTACGCGATTCCGGTCAGGTGCCCGAGGAGAAGTTCGGCGATGTGGTCGCGCGGATCTCCTTCTTCGTGAACGCGGGCGTCCGCTTCATCGAGGAGATGTGCAAGATGCGCGCCTTCGGCCGCATCTGGGACCAGGTCACCCGCGAGCGGTACGGCATCACCGACGCCAAGCAGCGCCGCTTCCGCTACGGCGTCCAGGTCAACTCGCTCGGCCTGACCGAGGCACAGCCGGAGAACAACGTCCAGCGCATCGTCCTGGAGATGCTGGCCGTCACCCTCTCCAAGGACGCCCGCGCCCGGGCTGTCCAGCTGCCGGCCTGGAACGAGGCACTGGGGCTCCCCCGGCCCTGGGACCAGCAGTGGTCGCTCCGTATCCAGCAGGTGCTCGCGCACGAGAGCGATCTGCTGGAGTACGAGGACATCTTCGCCGGATCGCATGTCATCGAGGCCAAGGTGGACGAGCTGGTCACCGAGTCGCTCGCCGAGATCGACCGGATCCAGCAGATGGGCGGTGCCATGGCGGCCGTCGAGTCCGGCTATCTGAAGTCCGAGCTGGTCTCCTCGCACGCCGCCCGCCGGGCCCGGATCGAGAGCGGCGAGGAGAAGATCGTCGGCGTCAACATCTACGAGACGACCGAACCGAACCCGCTCACCGCGGACCTCGACGGGGCGATCATGACGGTCGACCCCGCCAATGAGGCCAGGGTCACCGCAGCCCTCCACGAGTGGCGCGACAACCGCGACGAGGCCCGTGCCACCGACGCGCTGGCCGCGCTGAAGAAGGCCGCCGCGGGCACCGAGAACATGATGGAAGCGACCGTGGAGTGCGCCCGCGCGGGTGTCACCACCGGCGAGTGGTCCTGGGCGCTGCGCGATGTCTTCGGCGAGTTCCGGGCTCCGACGGGCGTCTCGTCCGCTCCGGTCGCGGTCACCGCGGAGGCCGGCACACCGCTGGCCCTGGTCCGCGAGAAGGTCGCCCGCACCGCGGCCGACCTGGGCGCCGGGCGGCTGCGGCTGCTGGTCGGCAAGCCGGGCCTGGACGGGCACTCCAACGGCGCCGAGCAGATCGCCGTACGGGCCCGTGACGCCGGTTTCGAGGTCGTCTACCAGGGGATCAGGCTGACCCCCGAGCAGATCGTCTCGGCCGCCCTCGCCGAGGACGTGCACTGCGTCGGCCTGTCGATCCTGTCCGGCTCGCACGCCGAGTTGGTGCCGGACGTGCTGAACCGGCTGCGCGAGGCCGGCGCCAACGACATACCCGTCATCGCGGGCGGGATCATTCCGCCCGCCGACGCCACCGCGCTGATCGAGGCGGGCGTCGCCGCCGTATTCACCCCGAAGGACTTCGGCATCACGGAGATCATCGGCCGTATCGTCGACGAGATCCGGAAAGCGAACAAGCTCGACCCTCTGGAGGTCCCCGCATGACCCAGCCTGTGAACCGTCTGCGTCCACGTCGCTCCTGCCTGGCCGTGCCGGGCTCGAACCCGCGGTTCCTGGAGAAGGCCCAGGGCCTCCCGGCCGACCAGGTCTTCCTGGACCTCGAGGACGCCTGCGCCCCGCTCGCCAAGGAGGGCGCCCGGCACCACATCGTCGACGCGCTGAACAGCGGCGACTGGACCGGCAAGACCCGGGTCGTGCGCGTCAACGACTGGACGACGCACTGGACGTACCGCGATGTGATCACGGTGGTCGAGGGCGCCGGCCAGAACCTCGACTGCATCATGCTGCCGAAGGTCCAGGACGCCCAGCAGGTCGTCGCCCTCGATCTGCTGCTCACTCAGATCGAGAAGACGATGGGCTTCGAGGCCGGGAAGATCGGCATCGAGGCGCAGATCGAGAACGCCAAGGGCCTGGTGAACATCGACGACATCGCCGCCGCCTCGCCCCGCCTGGAGACGCTGATCTTCGGCCCGGCAGACTTCATGGCGTCGATCAACATGAAGACCCTGGTCGTCGGTCAGCAGCCGCCCGGATACGGCGCGGACGCGTACCACTACATCCTGATGCGCATTCTGATGGCGGCCCGTACGCACGACCTCCAGGCGATCGACGGTCCTTTCCTGCAGATCCGCGACGTGGACGCGTACCGCGAGGTCGCGGGCCGTGCGGCGGCGCTGGGCTTCGACGGCAAGTGGGTGCTGCACCCCGGTCAGGTCGACGCGGCCAACGAGGTGTTCTCGCCGTCGCAGGAGGACTACGACCACGCGGAGCTGATCCTCGACGCGTACGAGTGGTGCACCTCGGAGGAGGGCGGCAAGAAGGGTTCGGCGATGCTCGGCGACGAGATGATCGACGAGGCGAGCCGCAAGATGGCCCTGGTCATCGCGGGCAAGGGCCGCGCGGCCGGTATGCAGCGCACCTCCAAGTTCGAAGCACCGGAGGCCTGATCATGCAGTTCGGACGCACATTTGAGGAGTTCGAAGTCGGTGCGGTCTACAAGCACTGGCCCGGAAAGACGGTCACCGAGTACGACGACCACCTCTTCTGCCTGCTGACCATGAATCATCACCCGCTCCACATGGACAGCAACTACGCGGAGAGGACGACCGACTTCGGGAAGAACGTTGTCGTCGGCAACTACATTTACTCGCTGCTGCTCGGAATGTCCGTTCCGGATGTCTCCGGAAAGGCGATCGCCAACCTCGAAGTCGAGTCGCTGAAGCATGTCGCGCCGACCTTCCACGGGGACACGGTCTACGGCGAGACGACCGTCCTGGACAAGACTCCGTCAAAGTCCAAGAACGACCGTGGAATCGTTTATGTGGAGACCAGGGGGTACAAGCAGGACGGCACGCTGGTCTGCGTGTTCCGTCGCAAGGTGATGGTCCCCACCGAGACGTACATCAAGGAGCGCGGCGGGGAGCAGCCCGGCCGCCCCGAGCTGAACCAGCCTTCGCAGAAGAACGTGGAGAAGTAGCCATGACGCGACTTGCCCAGACTGCCGGTCTCAACGATGTCCAGCAGGAAATTCTCTCCACGGTCCGGGACTTCGTCGACAAGGAGATCATTCCGGTCGCGACCCAGCTGGAGCACCGTGACGAGTACCCGACCGAGATCGTCGAGGGGCTCAAGGAGCTCGGCCTGTTCGGGCTGATGATTCCCGAGGAGTACGGGGGCCTGGGTGAGTCGCTTCTCACATACGCGCTGTGCGTGGAGGAAATTGCCCGCGGCTGGATGAGCGTGTCGGGAATCATCAATACGCACTTCATCGTGGCGTACATGCTCAAGCAGCACGGCACGCAGGAGCAGAAGGACACGTTCCTGCCGCGGATGGCGCTGGGCGAGGTCCGGGGTGCGTTCTCGATGTCCGAGCCGGCGCTGGGCTCCGATGTCGCGGCGATCACTTCCAAGGGCGTCAAGGACGGCGATGAGTACGTCCTGAACGGCCAGAAGATGTGGCTGACGAACGGTGGCACGTCCTCGCTCGTCGCCGTGCTGTGCCGGAGTGACGAAGGCCACCCCGAGGGGACCGCCCCGCACAAGTCGATGACGACGTTCCTGGTGGAGAAGGAGCCCGGTTTCGGCGAGGTCCGGCCCGGTCTCACCATCCCCGGCAAAATCGACAAAATGGGCTACAAGGGCGTCGACACGACCGAACTCATCATGGACGGGCTACGCATTCCGGCCAATCGGGTACTGGGCGGCACCACCGGCCGAGGGTTTTACCAAATGATGGACGGCGTCGAGGTCGGCCGGGTAAATGTGGCTGCGCGTGGCTGTGGCGTCGCACAGCGTGCATTCGAGCTGGGTGTTTCCTATGCCCAGCAGCGTCACACCTTCGGAAAGCCGATCGCCCAGCACCAGGCGATCCAGTTCAAGCTGGCCGAAATGGCCACCAAGGTCGAGGCCGCCCATGCGATGATGGTAAATGCAGCGCGCAAAAAGGACTCCGGGGAACGAAACGATCTGGAGGCAGGGATGGCGAAGTACCTCGCCTCCGAGTACTGCAAGGAAGTCGTCGAGGACGCCTTCCGGATCCACGGCGGTTACGGCTTCTCCAAGGAGTACGAGATCGAGCGCCTCTACCGGGAGGCCCCGATGCTGCTGATCGGTGAAGGTACCGCCGAGATCCAGAAAATGATCATTGGGCGCCGACTCCTCGAGGAGTACCGGTTCCAGGGGTGATTGCCCCTTTCGAGGCGATTTAGCCGCGAAGAAGATCACACCCTGTCACCCTCAGGCGGCGCCTTCAAGCCGTCCGACTCGGCTGCTGGCTTGCCCAGTTGTGGCTCGCAACCGATAACATCGCCGGAAAAGCCGCCGTCCCCCGTTGCCAGCGCGGCATCATCCGCTACGAAGGTCATCCATGCCCGACAGCCAAACCTCTGCACCACGCGGCGGAGTCCGCCTTGCGCGCGGAGCTTCGCCGTGGCTCCTCCCGACCGTCGCCACCGCGGCACTCAGCCTCACCCGGGCCCGCAAGTCCGGACGCTGGGCCGCGGTGGCCGTGCCCACCACCGCGCTCGCGGCGGGCATGCTGTGGTTCTTCCGCGACCCCGAGCGTGAGATCACCCAGGGTCGGGTCATTTCGCCGGCCGACGGTGTGGTGCAGAGCATCATGCCGTGGAAGGACGGGCGCACCCGCGTTGCGATCTTCATGAGCCCGCTGAATGTCCATGTCAACCGTGCGCCCCTGGCCGGCACTGTGACTTCGGTCGAGCACATCCCCGGTGGGTTCGTTCCGGCGTTCAACAAGGAGAGCGAGAACAACGAGCGCGTTGTCTGGCACTTCGACACCGAGCTCGGTGACATCGAGATGGTGCAGATCGCGGGTGCGGTCGCCCGTCGCATCGTCCCTTATATCCCGCAGGGCACGAAGGTGGAACAGGGCGAGCGCATCGGCCTGATCCGTTTCGGCTCCCGGGTCGACATCTACCTTCCGGAAGGTATCGATGTCGCGGTCGAGGTCGGCCAGGCCACCACCGCGGGGGTGACTCGAATTGACCGTGATTGATCCTGACACGCAAGCAGGCTGGGTGCCGGAGGCGGAGTCCGAGGAGGACGCCGGCGAGGACATGCCGCTCTCTCTGCGGCTGTCGATAGCGGACACCCTGACTCTCGGCAACGCGACGTGCGGTTTCATGGCGGTGTACTTCACCACCACCGGAATCCTCATCCCGCACCTCACGGGCAGCGACGAGAGCGGAATGGCCCGGCATTCCGCGGCCACCGCCGTGATCCTCATGCTCATGGCCGCGGTGTTCGACCTCTTCGACGGGCTGGTGGCACGCAAGCTGCGCTCCTCGCCGATGGGTGCCGAGCTGGACAACCTCTCGGACCTGATCAGCTTCGGACTCGCCCCGGCGTACTTCGTCCTCGTGTACGGCATGGTCGCGGACGACGCACACCAGCGGGTTTCGGCACTGGCGGCGATCGTGGTGCTGCTGGCTGTGGTGCTCAGACTTGCCAGATTCTCCTGCGTGACCATGAAGGACGGCATGTTCCAGGGCATGCCGAGCCCCTTCGGAGCGCTCACGGTCGTCTCGATCGTGCTGCTGGAGCTGCCCTTCCCACTGACGCTGCTCGCGATCGTCGGAGTGGCGTGGCTGATGGTCAGCCGGGTCGAGTACCCGAAACCGCGGGGCGTCCTCGCGGTGGCGATGCTCAGCTGGATCGTGGCCGCGATGGGGCTCCTCGCCGCGTGGGCGTTCGACGCCCCCGGCGGTCAGCTGCTTCTCCAGACCGGCTGTGCGCTGCAGGTGGTCCTGGGAGCGGTCATCCCGCTCTTCGCGACGGCACGGCGGGTGAACACCTTCCGCGACAACCGGCGTGAGGCACGGGCGGCGCAGCTGCCGTAGCGGTACAGCGGATACGTAAGAGGGCCCCGGGTGTTCCCCAGCACCCGGGGCCCTCTGCGTGTGCCGGTGCGCGGACCCGCTGACGCACGTGTCCCGGTGCTGCCGCCCGCTGCGCACCGCCCGGCTCTCAGCCGGGTACGAGCACGGCGGCCCCGTTCACCCGGTCGGCCGCCAGATCGGCCAGTGCCTGGTCGGCCCTGCTGAGCGGGTAGGCACTCACCGTGACCCGGATGCCCACGCGCCCGGCCAGAGCGAGGAAATCGCGGCCGTCCTCGCGGGTGTTGGAGGTGACGCTGCGCAGATTGCGTTCCTGGAACAGATGTCGCTGGTAGTTCAGCACGGGAATGTCCGACAGATGGATTCCGGCGATGGCGAGCGTGCCTGACCTGTCCAGCGCCTCCATCGCCACCGGCACCAGGTCGCCGACGGGTGCGAACAGGATCGCCGAGTCCAGGGGCTCCGGTGGGCGGTCGTAGGCACCGCCCGCCGACGCGGCGCCGAGGTCCAGAGCGAGCGCGCGTGCCTGTGCCGAGCGGGTCAGCACATGAACGGTGGCTCCCTCGGCGATGGCCACCTGCGCAGCCAGATGGGCCGACGCGCCGAAGCCGTAGATTCCCAGCCGCCCGCCCTCCGGCAGCGCGCTGCGCCTCAGCGACCGGTATCCGATGATTCCCGCGCAGAGGAGTGGTGCGAGCCGGACGGCGTCCTGGTCTTCCGGGAGCCGGTAGGCGAACGCCTCCGGAACCAGCGCCGTGTCGGCGAAGCCGCCGTCCGCGTCCCATCCCGTATAGGTGGACCGCGGGCAGAGGTTCTCCCGGCCGCCCAGGCAGTACCGGCAGCTCCCGCACGTTCCGCGCAGCCACGCTCCACCCGCCCGGTCGCCGATACGGAAGAGGCCGGCCCCGTCGCCGACGGCCGCCACCCGGCCGACGATCTCATGACCGGGGACCGTGGAGGGACGGCGCGGCAGGAGATCGCCCTCGGCCAGATGGAGATCCGTGCGGCAGACGCCGCACGCTTCCACGCTCAGCAGAAGCTCCCCGGGACCGGGAGCAGGCATCGTGCGGTGCACGCGTGCCAAGGGCCCGGTGCCGATCGGACCGGGTGCCCGGACGGCCCAGCCGCTCTGCTCAGCCGGGACGGACGCGGAGACATCCACCCATCCAGCGTGCGGCGGCGGAGCCGGAGAGGCAACCGGCACGTTGTCCATGTGCGAGCAAACGGCCACAGCCCCGAGCCCGGACCGCCGTGGGGCTTCGACCGTGTCCAACCGCGCCCTCCTGCATGTGACGGCAGGAGGGCTAAGGTTTCAACAGAGGCGCACCGACAACGCCCGGGGACGTCATGCACCGACACCGCAGCGCACCGGACAGCACCCAGGAGCTCCTGGTCACCCTTGGGCATCTGGTCGATCAGGCGTTGGAGAACATCAGGCTGCAGCGAGCCCGGGCGGAGCTGGGCATGGCGCTGCAGCGGCACATGCTCCCGGCCGAGCTTCCGGAATTTCCGGGCATCCGGATCGCGGCCCGGTACTCGCCGTCGCAAAACGGTCTGGCTGTCGGTGGCGACTTCTACGACGCGTTCTCCATGAGGGACGGAGTGGCGGAGATCGCCATCGGTGATGTGCAGGGTCACGGGGTGGAGGCCGCCGCCTTCATGGGTGAGGCCCGTGCCAGTCTCAGGGCCCTCGCCAGCGTCACGGTCGACCCGGGGAAGGTGCTGGCCCGCGCCAATGATCTGCTGATCTCACTGGGCGGTGACCTGTTCACGACCTGCTGCCTGCTGAGCATCGTCCCGGAGAGCGGTGAGTTCTGCGTCGCCCGGGCCGGGCATGTCCCGATCGTCTGGGGCAGCGACGGCGGCGACTCGGGCATCTCCCTGGACGCCGGCGGGGTGCCCCTGGGGATACTCCCCGGCCAGCAGTACCCCGTGACCCGTCGGCGGCTGAAGCAGCCCGGGTATCTGGTCATGGTGACCGACGGGGTTGTGGAAGGACCGGCCTACCCGATGGACGAGGGGCTGGCTGCGGTGTCCGCGCTGGTCGGTACGGCGGACGGGGCCGATCCCGGCGAGCTGGCCTCGCGAGTGATCGAGGTGGCGGACCTGACCGGTCATGAGGACGACGCCGCTGTCATCGTCGTCCGCTACGACGGTGTGCGGGGCGGCGGCTAGCGGGACGTCCTCGTTCGTCGGCCACGGCGGGCAACCCGGGCTGCCCGGCAGGGACGTACCTCATTCGTCCACTTCATCGGTGTGGCGTCGGCGTGCCTGACCGGCCGGGCCGCCTCGACGTGGTGTCTGATGCTGTGGTGGTGGACAGCTCACAGCTCCGGCAGCACACGGTCACGGTCCTGACGCTCCTGGCGGTGGCCGTCTGCTACTTCGCGACGGCCCGTCTGGGGCTGCTCCAGGAGGTGGTGCGCGGCCAGGTCACGCCGCTGTGGCCCCCGACCGGAATCGCGGTCGCAGCGCTGCTCGTGTTCGGTATGCGGATCTGGCCGGGAATCGCGCTCGGCGCCCTCGTCGTCAACATTTTCATCGGGCCTTCCGTCGTGCCCGTCCTGTTCATCGCCGCCGGAAACACCCTCGCCCCGATCTGCTCCTACCTGATGCTGCGCCGTGCCGGCTTCCACAACGCCCTCGACCGCCTGCGGGACGCGCTGGCGCTGGTCTTCCTCGGCGCACTGTGCGGCATGCTGATCAGCGCGACCGTGGGCACCGGCATCCTGGTCCTGTCGGGGGCGCTCCCGGCCGGTGACTTCCGGCCGACCTGGTCGGTCTGGTGGACGGGCGACGCCATGGGCGTCATGGTCGTCACGCCGTTCCTGCTCGTCGTCCGAAGGGCCCGATGGCCGCACGGCGTCGGCCTGCCCAGGTGGGCCGAGGCCACCGCGCTGGTGGCGTGCACGGTGACCGTCACCGTCCTGGCGACCGACACCCCCAACGCTTCCCTGCTCTTCCTCGTGTTCCCGTTCCTCATCTGGGCCGCCTTCCGCTTCGAGCGGGCCGGCGCCGCGTGCTGCGCACTGGGCGTGTCCATCTTCGCGATCCTCGCCGCCGGACGGATGACAGGCCCCTTCGCCCACCACGGTCTCCTCACCAACATGATCACGCTCCAGGCATTCAACGGAGCCACCTCACTCACAGCTCTGCTCCTCGCGGCGGTCGTCACCGAACGGAACCGCACATACCAGGAGATCAAGCGACTCTGTGTGCAACTCACCGAGAAGGTGTCGCAGCAGGACACCTGATTCACTCCATCGGCCGTGCGAAGAGTGCGGGGACCTGCGATCCGAAGCAAGCTGATGGGCGAACGGCACCGCAACGAGGGCAACCGGACGCGAAAACTCGGCGGACGGGCGCCATAAGAGGTGGAGCCATGCCCCATGTGTCTGCGAACGTCCATGTGTCCCGACCCGCCGACGAGATCTTCTCGTTTCTCCGGGATCCGCGGAATCTGGCCGTGTGGTCGTCGAGCATAGATCAGGTGATCGAGGGCCCGATCACCACGGAACTCGGCGACGAGTACACCTGCAAGTTCCCGGGCAGGCGACGGATGCATCGCCTCACGTGCACCGCGAGTACACCTGTCGAGTATTTGGCCTTCCGCGGTGCGCGTATGTGGACCCCGCTGGGCCGCCACTCCCCGGAACTCGAGTTCCGGCTGAGTCCGAGCCGGCAGGGAACGATGGTCACCGTTTCGGTCAAGCCCCATCTGGACGGCGGCATGATCATTCTTGCGCCGTTCGTGACGATGGCGTGGCGTCGTGATCTGCCGGCGGAGCTGCGGTGTCTGGCGGAGCTGCTCGCCGACGAGGACCGTCCCGACGCGGACACGACCGACGGTCAGGGGGCGGCGCCCTCTGTGGGGTGACGCGGAGGGTGAGGTGGGGGTGCGGTTCCGGGAAGGGGCTGTCCCCTGCCCACCCTTCCCGGAACCGGGGCGGACTACAGCAGGAAGTCGCGCGCGATCGCCTCGGACGCCCGTTCCAGTAGTGGTCCTGCCTGAGCCATGGAGACCGCGGGGTCCGGTTCCAGGTCCGTGAGGGCGTACGCGCGGCTGATGCCCGCGCCGGCCAGGGCCTCCGGCCGCAGGGCGAGGCGGCCGCAGACCGCCACGACCTCGACGCCCGCGGCACGGGCTGCCGCGGCCACACCTGCCGGGGCCTTGCCGTGGAGGGTCTGCTCGTCGAGCGAACCCTCCCCGGTGATCACCAGCGTGGCGCATGCCAGCGCGGGGGCGAAGCCGAGGACGTCGAGCATGACCTCGATGCCGGGACGGAACCGGGCGCCGAGAGCGACCAGCGCCCCGTAGCCGATGCCGCCCGCGGCGCCTGCTCCGGGCAGCCCGGCGTGGTCCGGGCCCAGGACGGACGCGTAGTGGGCGAGCGCGGCGTCGAGGGTCGCGATGTCGTCCTCGGTCGCGCCCTTCTGCCGGCCGTAGACCTCGGGCGCGCCCTTCGGGCCCGTCAGCGGGTTGTCCACGTCGCTGGCGAGGATCAGGTCCACATCGGCCATTCGCGGGTCGAGGCCGGACAGGTCCGCCTCGGCCAGGTCGGCGAGGCCGCCGCCCCCGGGGCCGACGGGCTTTCCGTCCGCGTCCAGGAAACGGGCTCCGAGCGCGGCCAGCATGCCCGCGCCGCCGTCCGTGGTCGCGCTGCCGCCGACGCCGAACACGATCGTCCGGGCACCCGCGTCGAGCGCCGCGGCCAACAGTTCGCCGGAGCCGTATGTCGTGGCCGTGAGCGGGGCGAACACCCCTGCGGGGAGGTGTTGGAGGCCCGAGGCCTCGGCCATCTCCACCACCGCCGTGGTGTCGCGCAGCGCGTACGCCGCGGTCACCGGTTCCCCGAGCGGCCCCGTCACCCGCACCTCGCGGCGCTCGAACCCGGCGGCCACCGCCGCCGCCACCGTGCCGTCGCCGCCGTCCGCCACGGGCAGGGTCTCGACCTGCACCCCGGGGACGACGCGCCGCAGCCCGGCCGTCACCCGCTCCGCGACCTGTACGGCCGTGAGCGATCCCTTGAACTTGTCCGCCGCGACGAGCACGCGTGCGGTCTCCATCACTGCTCCGTCCGCCACCTTGAATCCCTTGCTTTCGAACAGGCAGTCGCGCCGCCCCTGACCCTATCCGCAGCGGATACCTGCTGCCCAGAGCCGTCCTCGCACCGGCTCCGCCCCTACTACGCTGCCCGCGTGACCACCACTGATTACGCCACCTACATCGCGGGACTCCCCCGGGTTCTCGCTGCCGCGGCCACCGTGTTCCGGGACGTCCGCGGGCGAGTGCTGCTCGTCGAGCCGAACTACCGGGACGGCTGGGCGCTGCCCGGCGGAACAGTCGAGTCGGACGAGGGCGAGAGTCCTCGGCAGGCCGCGCGACGCGAGACGGCCGAGGAGATCGGTCTCGATCTGGAGCCGGGACGGCTGCTCGCGATCGACTGGGCACGCGGCCCGAAGCGGCCACCGATCGCCGCGTATCTGTACGACGGCGGAGTGCTGGACGAGGCGGAGCTGAAGGCGATCCGGCTGCAGGAGGAGGAACTCCTGTCCTGGGAACTGGTCGAGCGCGACGACCTCGACCGCTATCTGCACGGCGGTCTCGCGCTGCGCCTGAGGGCGGCACTGGATGTGCTCGATTCCAGCAGCGGTGCAGTGGAGCTGGAGGACGGCCGCCCGGTGGCCGGCTGACGTACGCGCCCGCTCCCGTCGCACACCCCCCGTCCCGTATGGCCCGTATTTCCGTTGCGTCCCGTTGTCTTGACAGGTCGTCGGCTGATAGTCCGGTCGGCAGCTGCCGGACACCCGAGTTCATGTGTCGGTTGTCCGCAGTGCACGCTCGACCGGCATCATCCGAACTCCACGACAGCGGAGGGATCATGCGTACGCACACGGGACACCTCGGCGGGCTGCTGGCCACGATCGTCGCAGCGTTCGCCTGTACGGCAGTTGTCGCCACGGCGTCGACCGCGACCGCGGAGCCGGCGTCGGCCCCGGCCGCACACCGCAAGGTGCCGCTGTCGGTCGACGGCGGCGCGTGGCAGTCGGGGCATGTCCAGGGCATGGCCATCGACCGCCGCAAGGGCTTCATGTACTTCTCGATGACCAACCTGCTGGTCAAGACCGACCTCAAGGGCAACCCGGTCGGCTCGGTCACCGGATTCACCGGCCATCTCGGCGATCTGGACTTCAACGAGAAGGACGGCAGGGTCTACGGCTCGCTGGAGTACAAGGAGGCGAAGTCCTTCTACATCGCGATCCTCGACGTCGACCGCATCACCCGGATGGGCATGGACGCCCAGTCCACGGGTGTCGTGTCGACCGTCTATCTCAGGGAGGTGGTGAAGGACTTCACCGCCGATATGAACGGCGACGGCGTCTTCGACGGCGACACGGCCAATACGCCGATCACCGCTACGGCTGCAGCGGCATCGACGGCGTCGCGTTCGGCCCGGCGTTCGGCGACCGTCGCGGCAAGCGCGGGGGGCAGAAGCTGACGGTCGCGTACGGCGTGTACGCCAACACGGGCCGCACGGACAACGACCACCAGGTGCTGCTCCAGTACGACGTCACACGGTGGAAGAAGTACGAGCGCCCGCTGACCGAGTCCGCCCCGCACACCAGCGGCCCGGCACACGTCGACGGAAAGTTCTTCGCGTACACCGGAAACACCACGTACGGCGTGCAGAACCTGGAGTACGACGGCTACAGCGGCAACTGGCTGATGGCCGTCTACAAGGGCACCAAGCCGGGCTTCCCCAACTACTCGGTCTTCGCACTGGACGGTGCGAGGAAGCCGGTACGCGGCCCCGTCCTCGGTCAGCAGAAGCCGGAGCACGGTCTGCTGCTCCCTCTGCTGCGCGAGGGGGCACACGATGCGGCGACCGGCACGTACGGGTGGCCGGTGCCGGGACAGTACGGGCAGTACGGGCTGATCTCGCTCGACGACGGGCGGTTCTATGTCGCTCGGAGCGGCACGGTCCAGGACGGCGGCGTCACCAAGCAGACAGCCCGCGCCGTGCTGAACACCTGGACAGGCCGGACCCCGTCACCGTTCAGCCCTGTTGGTCCTGCGGCTTGACGTCCACCGCGCGCGGCAGTCCGCGCTCCGGTGCGGTGGCCTCGCGCGACGTAGTCGCGCACGACGAGTTCGACGGTGTCCTGCGGGCTGCCGTCGCCCGCGAGCACCGTCACTTCCACCACGAGTTCCGCATCGGGACCTGCGGTGGCCTCGGCCATGGGCCGGGACCACCGCACCGGGTGAAATGACCTCGCGGGAGACGGTCGGCGATGCGTACGCTCGTGCCATGACTCTCGTCGCGATCCTCAGCGGCGCCGGTATCTCCACGGACTCCGGCATCCCCGACTACCGCGGGCCCCATGGGCTTTGGCGCAAGGATCCGGAGGCCGAGAAGCTTGTCACGTACGACTTCTACATGGCCGATCCGGAGATCCGCCGCCGCTCCTGGCAGATGCGCCGCACCAGCGCGACCTGGGGCGCGGAGCCGAATGCGGCCCACCGGGCTGTGGCGGAGCTGGAGCGGTCCGGCGCCGCGGTGCGGGTGATCACTCAGAACGTCGACGGTCTGCATCAGCTCGCCGGCCTGACCGCCCGCAAGGTACTCGAACTGCACGGGACAGCGCGCGAGACGGTCTGCACCCGCTGCCATGCCCGCTCCCCGATGGCCGAGGCGCTGGCCCGGGTGGAGGCGGGCGAGGCCGACCCGCCGTGCAGCGTCTGCGGCGGCATCCTGAAATCGGCGACGGTCATGTTCGGCGAGCGGCTCGATCCGGTGGTGCTGGGCGAGGCGATGTCGATCGCCAAGGCCTGCGAGGTGTTCATCGCGGTCGGTACGACGCTGCAGGTGCAGCCCGCCGCCTCGCTGGCCGGGATCGCGGTGGACAACGGGGCGCGGCTGATCGTGGTGAACGCGGAGCCCACACCGTACGACGAACTGGCCGACGAGACCATCCGCGAGCCCATCGGCACGGCGCTTCCCGCACTGCTGAAGCGACTGGCCGCGGGCCCGGACGCGGGTACGGGCTCCAGGGGCTGAGTGGTCGGTACCCGACGGGGCGGTGGACACGGCCTGATCCGAGCGAAAGGCCCTAGTGATCGAGTCCCTGCTGTATGCGGCGCGAGGGGCGGAACGTGTACAGGCCGAGGATCTCGGGCGGGTCCGCCAGCCCCGGGCCGCCCGCCTCGGCCCAGGCGGCGATGTCCGTCACGGCGTCCGGGTCGTTGACCAGCCCGAGCCAGACCGGGCGGCCGCCCGCCCTGCGTCCCTCCGCGGAAGGCTGTACGACGATGACGTTGGCCTGCTCGCAGGCGTCCAGGCACTCGACGGCACGGACCGTGGCGGCCTCACCGAGCGAGCGGCGCAGCTCGGCGAGCTGACCGGCGTGGTCGACGTCCGGGATCTTCGGTGTCCCGCAGCAGCAGCCGCGGCAGACGCTGACGGTGGGGCGGGGCGTGCCCTGGGCGGGGTCGGCCTCGCGGGTGCGGCGGCTCATGCGGGGACGCCTCCGGTGCCTGCGCGGATGATCACCGTGCGACTCTACCGATCCCTGCTGCCGGGTCGAACACCCGCTCTACCCCGCCGGCCGGTGAGGTAGAGTGGATGGCTGCGAAGGGGAGTAGCCCCGCAAACCGGTCGTCGACACACTGGATCCCTCGGGTTCCCGGTGGCCGGGCCCGTAGATCCTTACGGGCGGGCGAGACCTTCGGTCAGGTATGACGCGCCCGCGCCCCGTGGGCGCTGACGTCATGCCGGGCCGAGTGGTCCTCCGAAAAGCCCGAATGGCGCTTCGCGAAGGCCCGGGGACCGGCTCTTACAGAAAGCCACCCGGAATGCACCTCGACCCCCTGGCGATCCTCACCGCCTTCGGGCTGATCTTCCTCGCGGAACTCCCCGACAAGACGATGTTCGCGTCGCTTGCCATGGGCACCCGTATGCGACCGCTGTATGTCTGGTTCGGTACGTCGTCCGCGTTCATCGTGCACGTCGCCATCGCCGTCGGGGCAGGCAGCCTGATCGGGCTGCTGCCCGACTGGATCGTCAAGCTCGTCTCGGCGTCCCTCTTCGCGTTCGGGGCGTTCATGCTGCTGCGCAACGGCGGCGGCGATGACGAGGAGGAGGGCGGCACCAAGACGGTGACCGGCTTCTGGCCGGTCTACTCGACCGCGTTCATGGCGGTCTTCATCAGCGAGTGGGGCGACCTCACCCAGATCACCACGGCCAATCTGGCCGCGAGCAACGGCACCTGGTCCACGGCGATCGGGTCCGCGGCCGCCCTGATGTCCGTCTCGGCGCTGGCGCTCCTCGCGGGGCGGTTCATCGCGAAGCGGGTGCCCCTCAAGACGGTTCAGCGGATCGGCGGGCTCTGCATGCTGGGGCTGGCGATCTGGACCCTCGTGGAGATCTTCACCGGCTGACGCCTGCGCCGCTACGGCGCTGCTTCGGCTCTTTCGTACGTGGTTTCCGGACGGGCTCGGACCAGGTCTTCCGAGCCCGTCTCCTCGCGTTCTTCCCACGGGCGGCGTCAGAAGAGTGCCGGGGTGTCGTCCTGCGTACCGTTCTCGAAGGCCAGCAGCCGCTGCTTGCGGTCGAGCCCGCCGCCGTAGCCGGTGAGGCTGCCGGAGGCGCCGATGACACGGTGGCAGGGGACGATGATGCCCACCGGATTCCTGCCGTTGGCGAGGCCCACCGCGCGTGAGGCGCCCGGTTTGCCGAGGAGCTCGGCCAGTTCGCCGTACGAGCGGGTCTCGCCGTACGGAATCAGCTGGAGCCGCGCCCAGACGCTGCGCTGGAACGGGGTGCCGTCCAGATGCAGCGGGAGGTCGAACTCGCGCAGTTCACCGGCGAAGTAGGCGTCGAGCTGACGGATCGCCTCTGCGAAGGGGTGCGGGTCCCGGTCGCCGAAGGTCTCCTCGGGCGGACGGTGCCGCTGGTCCGTCATATAGAGGCCTGCGAGGACTCCGTCGGTGGCGACGAGAGTGAGCGGACCGTACGGGCTGTCGACGACCGTGTGCTGCCGGGTCACGTCACGCATATGCGTCGCGGTCATGAGTGAAATTCCCAACTTGCTCATGCGGGCAGGTGGTTGATGGGGTGATCGTCCACGGTCCAAAGGTACTGGACCGCGTACGCCCGCCAGGGCCGCCAGGCCGCCGCGCGGGCGGTGAGCGCTGCCGGTGTCGACGGGAGGCCCAGTTGCCCGGCCGCGCGCCGGATGCCGAGGTCGGTGGGGAGGAACGCGTCCGGGTCTCCGAGCGCCCGCATCGTGATCACCTCGACGGTCCAGGGGCCGAAGCCGGGCAGGGCGGTCAGCTCGGCCCGCGCCTTCTCCCAGTCGGTGTCGGTGCCGAGTCGCAGTGTGCCGTCGGCGAGTGCGCCGACGAGTGTGGTGAGGGTGGTGCGGCGGCTGCGCGGCAGGGCGAGCTGTTCGGGGTCGAGCGCGGCAAGGGACCCGGGGGTCGGGAAGAGATGGGTGAGGCCGCCCTCCGGGTCGTCGACGGGGAGGCCGTGGGCGGTGACCAGGCGGGCCGCGTGGGTGCGGGCGGCCGCGGTCGAGACCTGCTGGCCGAGCACGGCCCGTACGGCGAATTCCGCACCGTCGACGGTACGCGGCACCCGTCGGCCCGGTGCCTTGTCGACCAGGGGGGCGAGCAGTGGATCGGCGCGCAGCTGGTCGTCGACGGCCACGGGGTCGGCGTCCAGGTCGAGCAGCCAGCGGCAGCGGCTGATCGCGAGGGTGAGATCGCGCGGATCGGTGAGGGAGAGCCGGCAGGCGATGTGGTCGGGGTGCGGGGTGAGGGCGACGATGCCGTGTCCGTACCGGAGGGTGAGCGTGCGGCGGTAGGCGCCGTCGCGCCACTCCTCGACGCCGGGGACCGCGGTCGCGGCCAGGTGGCCGAAGAGGTTGGTGGGGTTGAGCGGGGCCCGGTACGGCAGCCGCAGGGCTATCACGCCCGGAATGGGCGACGGTGTCGCGGACCGGGCGGCGCGGCTGCGCAGCTCGCCCGGGGCCAGCGCGAAGACCTCACGGACGGTGTCGTTGAAGGAACGGATCGAGGAGAACCCGGCTGCGAACGCGACCTCGGCCATGGGGAGCCCGGTCGTCTCGATGAGCAGCCGCGCGGTCTGGGCGCGCTGCGCACGGGCCAGGGCCAGCGGGCCGGCGCCCAGCTCGGCGAGCAGCTGGCGCTCGATCTGCCGGGCGGAGTAGCCCAGCCGGGCAGCAAGGCCGGGGACGCCTTCGCGGTCGACGACACCGTCCCGGATCAGTCGCATCGCACGGGCGACGGAGTCGGCACGGGCGTTCCACTCCGGGGAGCCGGGGCTCGTGTCGGGGCGGCACCGCTTGCAGGCCCGGAATCCGGCCTGCTGGCAGGCGGCGGCGCTGGGGTAGAAGGTCATGTTCTCGACCTTGGGCGGCACGACGGGACAGCTGGGGCGGCAGTAGATCCGGGTGGTCAGGACCGCCGTGAAGAACCAGCCGTCGAAGCGGGAGTCCTTGGACTGGACGGCCCGCACGCAGCGCTCGGTGTCGGTGTGCATGACTCAAGCATCGGCCACGGGGCACCTGGAGGCTGGCGAAAATCCGACATCAACCTTGCACTGCCAGGACCTCAGTCATGGCCTCGGCCTCAGTTCTTGATCACTTCTTCTCTGCACTGCTCCTCTGGGGCGAGGGGGACGGGGCGACCGTGAAGACCCACCTGAACCGGACCGCGACCAAGCTGGACCTGGACGGCCACGCCCAGGCCGTGGCGGTGGCTCGACAAGACCGGCCTCGTCGTCCGGGCGCCCCGCCCGCCTGAGCGGACCCACTCCTGGGAAGCGATCGGTGCCACGGGGGAGCGCCAGCCGCCCTGTCACTGCGTCAGACCAGCGCCTGGGCCTTGTGGGTCACGCATCGCAGCCATGAATCGGCGCCGAAGGCGCGCAGTTCGGTCAGCCCCTGTCGCAGGGTCTCCTCTTCAGCGATACCAGGAAGTGACATGATTGCGGTCATCGCGCCTTCCACCGAATCGGCCAAATAACGAGCCAACGGCACCGCCTCTGCTCCGCGGAATGAGAACAGCCGCTCACCGGGGTCTATCTGAGAAAAACCCGTCTCGTCCAGCCATCCCCACAGCTGGGTTCCGGCGTCGCTCTGGCCGAATGCTCGCATCGCCTGCACCAATGTCGTCATCAGTGCATCCAGGCCAGGAGTCGGCAGACCCACCTTGATCGTTGCGTAGTCGAGCTCGATGCAGGTAATCCTCCCTCCCGGGCTGAGTACCCGTCGCGCCTCGCGCAGCACCGCCTTCGCGTCGTCTTCCGTCATGTGTTCCAGCACCCACATCATCCACACATGGTCGAACGATGCTGTGTCGTAAGGAAGCTCCCGGGCATCGGCCACTTGGAGATCGGCAACCACCCCGCGATCCGCGAGATGCTTACGGGCGAAACCGATCTGGGCGGGTTCGATGTCCACGCCGGAAAACCGCACATCGGGAAACGAGTTGCCCAAGGTTCCCAGTACCGCGCCGACCCCGCAGCCCACCTCCAGCAGACGAGTACCGGAAACGAGAGCCGTACCGTCCAGGATCAGTCTGTCCTGCCACAATTCGGCCTGGTCTATGAGACGCTGCTGCTCCGCAGGTGCGTGTCCATGAACGTAGCTCCGCTGGGCAAAGTCGTTTTGTGTCACGTTGCCGATTTTCCTTTACCTATATCTGGTCCTACCGAAGCAGGATTTCGCTGAGGCCGTTGTCGTCGCAGGTGAACACGTTCCGTGCGGTCAGCACGCACTGGCCGGCACCGATGTGCAAAGCAAGCCCTTTACTCCCAGGCGACGGGAAGTTCGAGCATCCCCTGAATCGTGTCGCCGGGATTGCAGGAAATCTCGTCGGCCGGCACGGCCAGGCGCAGTCCGGGGAAGCGGGTGAAGAGGCTGCGCAGAGCGATCTCTATCTCGGTGCGGGCCAGGTTCTGGCCAAGGCACTGGTGGATGCCGAATCCGAAGGCCACGTGGTGGCCGGCCGAGCGATGCCAGTCGAGTGTGTCCGGGTCGGACACCCAGCCGGCGTCCCGGTTGATGACGGAGGTCGAGAAGACGACACCGTCGCCGGCCCGAATCGTCGTACCGGCGATCTCGATGTCCTCGGTTGCTACCCGCAGCAGCCAGTCGGAGACGGACAGGAACCGCAGCAGCTCCTCCACGGCGGCGGGCACCAGAGCGGGATCGGCTCGCAGTTCGGCCAGTTGCTCGGGGTGGCGCAGCAAGGTGAAGGTGCCGAGCGAGATCATGTTCGCCGTCGTCTCGTGCCCGGCGACCAGCAGGACCAGGGCGAGCGCGACCAGTTCGGTCCGGTCCGTCCGGCCCTTGAGCAGCTGGTTGTGGACCAGTTCGTCGAGGAGACCGTCGCCGTCGCCGGGTTCCTTCTGTTTGCGGTCGATCAAGTTGCCCAGGTAGTGCTCCAGTTGGAAGCGCGCATCCTCGGCGTCGGTGACCTCGGGGCCGCGCAGCAGCCGACGCGACTGGATCTCGAAGAAGTCGTGGTCGGCGTACGGGACGCCGAGCAGCGCGCAGATCACCATGGACGTCATGGGCAGCGCGAAGGAGCTCACCAGTTCGGCGGACGTGCCCTGCGTCTCCATGGCGTCCAGGAGGCGGTCGGCCGTCTCCTGGATCCGTGGCCGCAGGGCGGCGGTGCGTTTGAAGGAGAAGCTCGGGATCAGCATCCGTCGCTGGGTATTGTGCTCCGGGTCGTCCAGGCCGACCAGGGCGGCGCTGCGCTCGCGGAATCCGACGAGGCGAGCGCTGGGAATCGGGAAGCCCGGACAGTCGCTGCGGGATGACAGCCTCTGGTCGACGAGGAGTTCACGGGCCGTGGCATGACCGGTGACGGCCCAGGCCTCGCTGCCGTCGAAGAGGGTGATCCGGGAGAGCGGGCGGGACAGCGGTGCGTAGCCGGCGGGCGGCTGGTAGGGGCAGGTGCGGTCCTGCGGGAAGGCGACCGGTCGTGTCATGGAATTACCTCTCGGGTGAAGGGTCCTCTGCCCCCGTCAGGGCGAGGCTCATCGCGGCGGGCAGGTGGACCTGGGTGCGGTCGACGCGGCGTAAGACGCGCGCCGCCCTGACGAAGGCGCCCGTACGCAGACACCGCTGACGCGGTCACGTCACGCCCGGCTCAGCGCCAGGACCGCGTTCTGGCCGCCGAAGCCCATCGAGTTGCTGAGCGCCAATCCGATGTCATGGGAGGTCGGGGTTCGCGCCAGGTTGAGGTCGATCTCCGGGTCCTGTGTGAGGAGGTTGGCCGTGGGCGGCACCAGACCGTTTTCGACGGCGAGCACGGTGTAGGCGGCCTCGATCGCCCCGGCTGCCCCGAGAAGATGCCCGGTGACGCCCTTGGTGGAACTGACCAGCGGGCCGCCGGGCACCACCCGGTGCAGTGTCCTGGCCTCCGCCAGGTCGTTCAGCGGAGTCGAGGTGCCGTGCGCGTTGACGTAGGACACGTCCTGCGGGGCGGCGCCGGCGTCGGCGAGCGCCAGCCGCATGGCCTGCTCCAGCCCGCGGCCGTCCGGGGGCGGTGCGGTGATGTGGTGGGCGTCGGCGGTCGAGCCGTGCCCGACGATCCGGGCCCGGATCCGCGCTCCGCGGGCGCGGGCCTCCGGAGCGCGCTCCAGGACAAGCAGTCCCGCCCCTTCACCGGCGACGAATCCGTCGCGGTCGGCGTCGAAGGGCCGGGAGGCTCCCTCCGGGGCCTCGCTGCGTTTGGAGAGGGCCCCCATGTTCGCGAATCCGGACATGGCCAGCGGGGTGACCATCGCCTCGCTGCCGCCGGTGAGGACGACGTCGCAGCGCCCGAGGGCCAGCAGGTCGCAGGCTGTGGCTATGGCCGTGGTCCCGGAGGCGCACGCCGTGGCCACCACCAGGTTCGGGCCCGTGGCGCCGATCTCGATCGCCACCTGCCCCGCCAGCATGTTGGGCAGATACATGGCGAGCAGCAGGGGTGTCACGCGCTGGGGTTTCTGGTCGAGCATCACGCGGTGCTGTGCCTCGTACGTGTGGAGGCCGGCTCCTGCGTTGCCCAGCACGACCCCCACCCGCGCACCGTCCCAGGTGGCGGGGTTCAGGCCGGAGTCGGCCAGGGCCTCACCTGCCGCGACCAGCGCGAACTGGACGAAGCGGTCAAGGCGGTGTGCCCGCCGCCCACCCAGCAGCACGTCGGCGTCGAAGTCCGGGACGCGGCAGGCCACGGGAACCGGCATGCCCTCCAGTTCGGGGTCGAGAGCCGCCGCTGTGCCCCGGGCCTCGCACACCTCGGACCAGTTGCGCTTCACTCCGACTCCGGCCGGCGTGACGAGCCCGAGGCCGGTGACCGCGATGTCGGTGCGGACCGTCATGCCTGGCCCTGGGTGACCCGGTCCTCCACCAGACGGCCCATGCCGGCCAGGGTGGCCGCGTCGCGCAACTCCTGGTCCTGGATGTCCACGCCGAGGTCTCGCTCCAGGATTACGGTCAGCTCCACCAGGGTGAGGGAATCGAACTCCACATCTTCCAGGGAGGCTTGCGGACTCACGAGATCTGAGGAGATCTTCAGGTCCTCGATCATGATCTTCTTGAGCGTGTCGTAGCCGTTCATGTCAGCTCCTTGCACGTGGTGTCGGGGAACCCGGGTGGGACCGGGCGGGCTGGAAATCCAGAGCGGGGCGTGCTGCCGTGACCGTGGGGCGGAGGTCGCCGGTTCAGGGAACGCTGGTGAGCGACGGCCAGACGAGGGTGGCAGCGCCCCAGGCAAGTCCGCCGCCGAACGCGGTGAGCAGCACCCGCTGGCCCTCGGTCAGTGCACCGGAAGCGTTGTCCTGGTCGAGCAGCAGTGGTACCGAGGCCGAGGCCGTGTTGCCCACGAGCTCGATGTTCGAGGCGCGGGCCTCATGCGAGACGCCCAGTGCGTCGCCGAGCGCGTTGCTGATGCGTGCGTTGGCCTGGTGGGCCACCAGGCGGTCGATGTCGGAGAGCCGCCAGTCCGCCTGCTCAGCGGCCGTGCGGCAGGCGGACGTCATGTGTCTGACAGCGAAGCGGAAGATCTCGCGCCCCTGCATCCGGAGATACCGGGAGTGGTCCTCGGTCGGGACGCGCCGGCGCGCGCCGCCCGCGGGCACGTTCAGGAGGGCGTTCCCGCCGCCGTCGCTGCCGAGCACGAGGGAGATGAGCGCGCCGGGCTCGTCCCGATCGCCTGCGCGTAGTACGACGGCTCCCGCGCCGTCGCCGAAAATGGCGGCGGTGGTGCGGTCGGCGGGATCGATGAGGGTGGTGAACGCCTCGGCCCCGATGAGCAGGACGCGGTCGGCGACGCCGGTGGCGACGAGGCCCGCTGCGCTGGCCAGCCCGTAGACGAAGCCCGCGCAGACGGCGGAGACGTCGAAGGCGGCCACGCCCGTCAGGCCGAGCCGGGAGGCGACGTCCGGCGCCGTGGCTGGGCACAGCTCGTCGGGCGTGCTGGTGGCCAGCACCACGGCGTCGGCCTGACCGGAGCCGGAGGACTTCAGCGCCCGCCGGCCCGCCTCCACCGCGAGGTCCGAGGTCGACATGCCTGGCGAGACGCGGCGGCGGCTCGCGATGCCGGTACGGCTGCGGATCCATTCTTCGCTGGTGTCGAGGGTGGCCTCCAGGTCCGCGTTGGTCACCGTGTCGGGCGGCAGCCAGGATCCGAGGCCGGTGAGAACCGCAGCACGAGGGGATCGGTACGTCATACCAGTTGACTCCGTGGTCCTGAGGATCGGGTGACGAATCGGCCAGGGCCGGTGCTGCTCCGCTGACGGTGGATCAGGGACGATGTCGTGGCAGGGGACGGCCCGCCCGGGCCGTTTGGCGCCGGACGAGCGTCGTGCGCCCGTCCGGCACTGTTTCGGCTCCACGGCCGACGGAAGCCGCGGCAGCTTCCTGAAACAGGCCCGGGGATATATGACCGCTCCCAGGGCACAAGGAGCCTGTCACCGGCAGGCGCGGGCGCACAAGGTCAGGAATCGGAAAACGCCCGATCCGTCTTTCCCAGTACAGGAAAAGCGGGTGCTTGAATGCGCGCCGGGAAGGGGGTCGGGGAACCGCCGGAGGCACAGCGCGCGGGAACTGTTCCTCAATAATTCAGCCCGCTGACGTTTCAGCGGAGCGTCTTCCCGCATTGCGAAGATCACACGGAGATCTTTCGGACTGCTGTCATTGCCCGTACGCGCCGGGCGGTGGCAGGCTCGTTGATCGAAGCGCACCGCAGCGGCGCCTCCGCGGGAGGCGGACCGCTTTCCTTCCCACTCCACCGGCGAATCATCAAATGCCTTCGATATACCAACGGTCGCAGCCGGCAGGCATGTCTACTTGTCACCGTCAGAATGAGGTAGCACCCCGTGGAACCCGCGCTGGAAACCGATTTCGTCCAGATACTGCAGAAACGTTCCCAGGACGACCCGCATGGTTTAGCATTCACATTCCTTGAGGGCGATCTCGATGTAGTGGGCACGCTGACCTACAGAGAGCTGCACGACCGTGCCGGCCGGCTGGCCGCCCGGCTGGCTCGGACGGTCTCCCCCGGAGACCGTGTTCTGCTGCTCCACCCGGCCGGCCTCGACTACGCCGTAGCGTTCTACGCCTGCCTGTACGCACGGATCATCGGCGTTCCGTTGTACGTCCCGCAGCAACGCACCGTTTCGACGGTCGAGGCGATCGCGCGGGACTGTGCGGCCACCGCCGTACTGACCACGGAGCGGGGGACGAAGCAGAAGTCGCTCTTCGGCGAGGACACACGGTCGGCGAACCTGCCCTGGCTGGCCACGGATGTGCCGCTGGACGATATCTCCCCGCTGGACCCCGACGGCATCGCCCCGGACACGATCGCCTATCTGCAGTACACCTCCGGCTCCACATCCGCCCCCAAGGGCGTGATCGTCGACCACACCAACGCGGTCCGGCAGTGCGCCGAGGCAGCGCTCTCCTGGAAGGTCGACAGCGAAAGCCGGTGGGTCTCGTGGCTTCCGCACTTCCACGACTACGGCCAGATCGGCTCGATCATGCTGCCGGTCTTCGCGGGCGCCCAGTGCGTGCTGATGGCGCCGACCACGTTCATCCGCAGGCCCGTCCGCTGGCTGCGGGCGATCTCGCAGTACCGCGGCACCCACACGGGCGCCCCGAACTTCGCCTACGACCTCTGCGTCGAAGGCACCACCGAGGACCAGCGAGCCGGGCTGGACCTGAGCTCACTGGTCACGGCCGGCAACGGCGCGGAGCCCGTGCAGTTAGACACGCTGCGGCGCTTCGAGGAGACGTTTACCGAACACGGCCTCCGGCCCGGTGTCCTGTGTCCCTCCTACGGTCTCGCCGAAGCCACTTTGAAGGTCACGAACACGATGCCGGACGAGCCGCTGGTCTGGGGCACCTTTGGCGCCGTCACCCCCGGCAGCCCAGTGGTGGAACTGCCCGCCGACAAGGCCGTGCGTCCGCTCGTCGCGTGTGGCACGACCGTGGCCGACACCCGCGTCGCCGTCGTCGACCCGAAGACGGGGCAGCGCCTTCCCGACGACCACGCCGGAGAGATCTGGGTGACCGGCCCCATCGTCTCCCGTGGCTACTGGGGTTGCCCCCAGGAGAGCACGGAGACCTTCGACGTACGCGTCAGGGGCGAGGACACCGGCGCCCACCTCAGGACGGGAGATCTGGGGTTCGTGCACGACGGGCAGCTCTACATCTGCGGACGGATCAAGGACGTCGTGATCATCAACGGGGTCAATCACTATCCCCAGGACATCGAACGGACCGTCGAGGAGAGCCACTCCGCCGTCCGGCGCGGCCGCACTGCGGCCTTCGGTGTCACCGAGGGGGTCCGGGAGAGCGTCGTCGTGGTCGCCGAATGCGCCCGAGGCGACAAGAGCTCCCCCGAGGAGGTCGCCCTCGCCGTCCGCGAAGCCGTCTGGCGCACCCACGAGTTCACCGCCACGGTCGTGGTCGCCGAGACCGGAACGGTCCCCGTGACCACGAGCGGCAAGATCCAGCGGACCCGTTGCAAGGCCGATTTCCTTGCGGGACGCCTCGTCGTCCGTGCCCGTCTTGACGCCGGCTCGGCCGGTCCCGACGAGACGCCCGGTCCGGCCGCGCGGCCGGCCTTCACCTCCGCGGCCCAGTCGCTCCACCAGGGCTGCCGTGCACACATCGAGAGCTGGATCACAGAAAGGGTGCTGGAAGGCATGAGGAATGTGGACGCCCAAGAACCCCTGTCCGCCTACGGACTCTCCTCGTTGCACACGCTGGAACTGCACCAGAGTCTGGAGGACTGGACCGGAACGCGGCTGCCTCCCGAGTGGATGTGGGAGTCGGGATCGATCGACGAACTGGTCACACTCGTCGTGGAACGTCTGACCAGCCCCGCCGCCGACTCCACCGCAGGGGCGGGCCGATGAGGATCGCCGCCGTATCCGCCGCCCTGCCGTCGCGCCGCGTCACCAACGACGACGTCCTCGACCTCGTCCGCGAGCACAGCGCCGACGTCTTCGAGGGCGACATCGAAGAGGCCCTTCGGAAGATCAGCTTCTGGCTCGCGTACTCCGGATCCGACTGCCGTGTCTGGGCCGACGACGGGGAGCGCCCCATCGACCTGCTGGCCCGCGCGGCCGAGGAGGCGCTCGACGAGGCCAAAGTGACGCGGGAAAGCATCGACGTCGTCATCTACACCGGCATCGGCAGGGGCTTCCTCGAACCGGGCGGGTCGTACCACGCCGCCGCGGCGCTCGGCATCAAGCGCGCCCAGTGCTTCGACGTCCTCGACGCGTGCATGAGCTGGACCAGAGCACTGCAGATCGTCGAGGGCCTGTTCGCCTCGGGTGCGTGCCGCACCGCGATGGTCGTCAACGCCGAGTTCAACATGCGTCCGACCGGGCCGGTCTACCCGGGTGTGTTCGCGCTGCCCAACGCCGACGCGATCACCTGGAGCTTTCCGGCATTCACTCTCGGCGAGGCCGCCTCCGCGACCATCCTGACGGCGGACGGGCACGAACCGTGGTCCTTCGAATTCTCCTCGCGGCCCGATCTCGCCGACCTGTGCAACATCCCCTTGGACGGCTATGCGGACTTCAGCCGGCCGTCGGAGAAGACTGCCAGGAACGGCGTCCACCGCTTCACCTCGTTCGGTTTCGAACTGCACGAGGCCGCCCAGGTCGAGGCCACGGAGGTCTTCAAGCGGCTCGACGCCCCGAAGGAGGAGGCGACCGCCGTGTTCACGCATGCCTCCTCGAAGCGGTTCTGGCAGGAGATGGCCGACGGCGTGGGCCTGGGCGACAAGATCTTCCACGTCTTCCAGAACACCGGAAACATTGTCTCGGCCTCGGTGCCGACGGCCATCGCGACCGCGGTGAGCGAAGGACGCCTGAAGCGCGGTGACCGCGCGATCGGCTGGCTCGGCAGCGCGGGCATGTCCTTCAGCGCGTTCTCGTTCGTGTACTGACCAGGAGGACGGAGAACACCATGGCCACTCTCCCGATGAAACCAGTCACCAATGCGCTGGGCCACCTCTTCGGATACTCCGTGTCGCGTCTGCGGAACCCGCGCGAGGACCTCAGGACCCAGGAGGCCGAGCGGCTGCTGGACTGTCTCGTCCAGGCCGGCCCGATCTACATGAAGATGGGCCAACTGCTTGCCACCAGGTCCGACCTGGTGCCCGGCGAGTGGGTGCAGACCCTGCGCATGCTCCAGGACGACGCTCCCCACATGGACGCGGCCACCACACGTGCCGTCGTCGAGCGGGAGCTGCGCGCTCCGATGAACAGTGTCTTCCGCGAGTTCGACCTCGAACCGGTGGCCAGCGGCTCGGTCGCCCAGGTCCACCGGGCCCGGCTGCTGGACGGCCAGAGGGTCGCCGTGAAGCTGGTGAAGGACGGAGTGCCCGAGCACATAGACCAGAACCTGCGCATGATAGCCAGGGGGGTGCGCCTGGCCGAGAAGATGGTCCCGACCGTCGCCGACTCCGACGGCGCCCGGCGTTTCGCCGAGGTGGCGAACCTGTTCCGCTCGCAGGCCGACATGCTCCAGGAGGCGGCCCGGCAGAAGGCGGTCCACCGCAACTTCCAGGGCCACCCCTACGTGCGGGTGCCGCGCGTGATATCGGACCTCGTCACGCCCCGCATGCTCACCATGGAGTTCATGGACGGCATCCGCGGGAATGACGCTCACCGGGTGCGGTTGCCGGCCGCGCAGCTGGCCCGGCGCCTGCAGGACACGATCTACACCATGCTCTACATGCACGGCCTGTCCCATGGCGACCCTCACCCGGGCAACATCCTCTTCTCCGAGGAGGGTGAGCTGATCCTGCTCGACTTCGGGATCACGGTCGAGCTCAGCGAGGACGAGAAATGGGGCCTTTCGTCCTTCTACTACGCGTGCACTCGCAAGGATTGGGACATCGCGGTGGAGCGCTTCACCGCCCACTTCGTCACCGGCACCGAGAAGCTTCATGAGCGCTGGGACGAGTACCGGGAGGAGCTTGAGGCGGCGCTGGAGCACCACTTCGACACCGTCTCGAACCGCTGGTCGACGATCAGCTACTTCCGGGACGTCAGCAACATCCTGCGCAAGTACGGTGCCCGGTACACCACCAGTTTCACCAAGGTCGAGCTCGTCTTCCTCTCCTGCGAGGGGTTCGCCACCCAACTCGACCCGGACATCAACATCTGGGACAACGCCCGCAAGTTCACGGACCGCTACTCCCCCTACATGAGCAAGGAGGTCCGCGAGCGATTCGACGAGCAGTTCAAGAACCAGATCCCGAGCTCGCTGGAGATGCGTGACCGGGCAAACCTCTCGCTCGTCGCGCCCACCCACATCCACCGCTACTTCTTCCCCAGCACGTACCCCATCTTCGTCAAGGACGCGCAGGGCGGACGGGTCCGCGACCTCGACGGCAACGAGTACGTGGACCTCTCCGGCGGGTACGGGCCGCACATCCTGGGCTACTCCCACCCGGTGGTGAACGAGGCGATCAGCTCAGGCATCGCGGCCGGCATGCTCAACGGCATCGGCCACGCGCCCGAGGTCGAACTGGCCGAGACGCTCGTCGAGGCCTTCCCCTCCGCGGAACGGGCGTTGCTGTGCAACTCCGGCACCGAGTCCGTCCTGCTGGCGATCCGTCTGTGCCGGGCGTACCGCAGGCGCAAGACGGTGGTGAAGTTCGAGGGCCACTACCACGGGTTCTCCGACCAGGGCATGGTCAGTTCGTGGTTCCGCTTCACCGGGGACAAGCACGCGCCGGAGCCGATCGCGGGCACCCTCGGTTCGAACGAGGACGTCGTGCGGAACACGCTGGTGCTCCAGTACGGGGACATCGGCGGCCTCGAACGACTCCGTGAGCGTCTGGACGACCTCGCCTGCGTCATCGTCGAGCCGATGCCGACCTCGACGACCACCTTCGACCAGGAGTTCCTGGCCGCCCTGCGGAAGCTGTGCACCGAGTCGGGTGTCCCGCTGGTCTTCGACGAGGTCGTCACGGGCTTCCGGGTGGCGTACGGCGGGGCTCAGACACTGGCCGGGATCGAACCGGACCTCACCTGCCTGGGCAAGATCATCGGTGGTGGTCTGCCCTGCGGTGCGGTGGTGGGACGGGCCCGGCTGGTCGAGATGTGCCGCAGTTCCGAGGACCCGTTCCTGGACTACGAGCAGAAGGCGTTCGCCGGCGGCACGCTGAGCGGGAACTCCATGACCTGCCGGGCGGGCACCGCGGTCCTCACCCACCTGCGTGCCAACCAGCACCTGTACGAGGAGTTGGAGGCGAAGACGCAGCGGCTGCGCGCCGAACTCATGGAAAGCACTGGGAAACGCGGCATCCCCTGTCGCATCAACGCCCGCGGGTCGATCTTCTCGCTCAACTTCAGCCACCGGTCGGCGGGCGTCTACCGGGACCGGATGGCAGGCAGCAACTTCAAGGCCACCATCGCGCTCGCGTACTACATGCGCCGGCACGGGGTGTACATGCCGGAGCTGCACAGCTTCCTGCTCAGTACCGCCCACACCGACGACGACCTGGCCACCACCGGCAAAGCGTTCGACCTCAGCGTGGCGGACATGGCCGACGACGGATTCTTCGTGTCGTGAGCGCCGGCACGCCGCGGCAGCAGCACGTCAGCAGTCAGTCCGGCCCGCAACACCCGGCGGACGGTCCCATCAAGCCCGAATGAGGAATGGTGATGATGAGCTCGAAGGGCTCGGAGAAGTGGATCCTGTACAGCACGTGTGACGAGGACTCCGACTCGGAGATGCGGGCTCTGGGCGTCTCGGCCGGCGAGGACGTGCTGAGTGTCACGGGCAGCGGCTGCCGCACTCTGAGCCTGGTCGCCAAGGACCCGCGTTCGGTGGTGTCGGTGGACACCGCGCCCGGCCAGAACTATCTGCTCGAGGTGAAACTGGCGGCGATCAGGCACTTCGAGTACGACTCGCTGCTCGCGTTCCTCGGCATCGACCCGTGCCCGGACCGCTGGCGGCTGTTCTCGGAACTCCAGGGAAAGATCAGCTACAAAGCGTTCCACTACTTCTCGCAGCACCGCGGGGAAATCGAGAGCGGCCTGGTGATGTCGGGGCGGCACGAGAAGTTCTATCGGCGCGTCGTCGCCCCGGCTATGCGGGTCTTGTACGGCCGTGCCATGCGCGACCTGTTCTCGGCCCGGACGCTCGACGAGCAGAGGGCCGTCTACCTCGGGAAGATCGACGGCGTCCTGTGGCGGTCGCTGGTCCGGTTCGGGTTTTCCGAGCGGGTGCTGAAAACCGTGCTGAACGACCCCGGCTACCGCATCACGATCGACGTGGACTCCGTGGGCGGCTACGTGCTCGAACGCGTCCACCACTCCTTCATGAACCACCTCGCGAAGGACAACCACTGGCTCGCGTTCACGTTCCTCGGGCGCTACCCGGACCGCGACACGCTCCCGCACTACCTGTTGCGGGAGAACTACGAGGCGATCCGCGCCGCGCGCACGAAGGTCGAGATCGTCACCGAGAACCTCATCGACTACCTGGCGAACGTTCCCGAGGGATCGCTCGACAAGTTCTCGTTGTCCGATGTGACAAGCTGTATCGGCCAGGAGGGATTCGATCGGATCATGCGTCACATCGTGCGCGTCGGCCGGCCCGACGGACGGGTGTGTTACCGCAATTTCCTGGCCAAGCACCAGGTGCCGGAAGAGGCACGGTCCACGTTGGTCCGTGACGACGTGCTCAGTTCGTCGCTCACTCATGACGACAAAGCATTCGTCTACGACATCGAGGTGCTCACGTTGACCGGCTGATCGAAAGGAAGACGTCCAGCATGCATGACGAGACATCCCGGGTGGAGACCTCCGGCGGCTCGATCGACTTACGGCACTTCGGGCAGGGTACGACCCTCCTGCTCGTGCACGGGCTGATGGTCAACGGGCACCTGTGGGACCCGCTCATCGCGGCTGTGCGCGACCGGTTCCACATGGTTGTGCCGGACCTGCCGCTGGGCGGGCACCGCACACCGCTCGAACCGAGCGCGGACTGCAGCCTGGAGGCACACGCTGCGCGTGTGATCGAGATCGCGCGGAAATTGTCAGGGCCCATCGTGCTCGTCGGCAGCGACACCGGCGGGGCGATCTCCCAGATCGCCGTGGCGCGTGAACCCGGGCTGTTCGACCGCCTGGTGCTCCTTCCCTCGGACGCCTTCGACAACTGTCCGCCGAAACTGCTGGTCCCGATGCGCGGCCTGGCCGCCGTCCCGGGCGCCATCCGGGCCGTGTCGCTCTCCCTGCGTCTGGGCTTCGTCAAGCGGGCGATGATGATGCTCGTGTCGCGCAGCAAGGTGGCGTCGGGGACCGTAGCGGAACTGCTCGGCGCGCTGCCCTACGACCGGGGAGTACAGAGGGACTTCACCAAGCTGCTGCGGGGCCTGCGGCCCGAGGTCACCAGCGCGGTGGCCGAGGAGCTGCACCGGTTCAAGGGGCGCGTACTCGTCGTCTGGTCCCGGAAGGATCCCCTCTTCCCGTTCGACCACGCGCAGCGGCTGGCCGCGTGCTTCCCGCACAGCTCGGTGGCGATCGCTGAGCACTCCCGCGCCTTCGTCTCGCTCGACGAGCCCGCCTGGCTGGCCGAGCGCATCACTGAGTTCATCGACGACGGCGGACCGTCGGACGATGCCATGTGAAATGAGAGGTTGAAACGTGCCCATCAACTTCATGGTCGAGGAACTGACCACTGCAGAACGGCTGTTCCCCGGTCTCGACCAGAGGCTTCGCGAATTCCCGGTGGCCGAGCTGGAGTCCGACAGGTCCCCCGCGCTGACCATCTTCCGTGAGTATGGCGGGCCGGCCCTCATGGTCCCCAAGGAGCTCGGCGGTCTGGACGCCACCCTCGTGGATGCCCTGCACGTCCAACGGGTGCTGGGTGCGCGGTCGCCGTCGCTGGCCCTCGCGGCGAACATGCACGTGTGCACGGTGATCGCCATGCCGCCGTGTCCCGCCACCGAGGAACTGCTCGGTGCGGTCGCGGGGAAATACCTGTACCTCGCGTCCGCGTTCGGTGAGGGCAAGCCTTCCGCCAGCATTCTCAAACCCCTGGTGAAGGGGGAACGCCACGGCGGCGGATGGCGCCTCAACGGCACCAAGAAGCCATGCAGCCTCTCGAAGTCGATGGACTACCTCACGGCGAGCGTCATGCTGACGTCCCCGGGTACGAGCGATACGGAGATGGCCCTCGCGATCATCCCGGCCGGCACCGCGGGCATCGAGGTACGACCGCTCGGGGACTCGCCGGTGCTGCTCGGCTCGGAGACGTGCGAGGTGGTGTTGACCGACGTCGACGTGCCGGACGACTACATATCCTCCCTGGGAGACCCGCAGTCCCTGAACGCGGCGCTCGCTACGGTGTTCCACGTCTTCGAGGTTCTGATGTCGGCGAGTTACGTCGGCGCGGCCAGTGGTCTGGTCGAGGAGGTGCTCCGACAGCGCCGGGGTTCCGCCGCGGAGCGGGTGGAACTCGTCGGCGAGCTGGAGACCACCATGGCCTCCCTCGAGGCCGTCGCCCGGACGGCGATGGCCGGCGGCGCAGACCAGTTGGGCGTGGCCCGCGCACTGTATGTGCGGTACTCGGCACAGCGGACCGTCGAGCGAGTGGCTGCGCACGCCACCGAACTGCTCGGCGGAACATCCTACATGATCAGCGGCTTCAGCACGACGTTCTTCACGTCGGCCCGGGCCATGGCGTTCCACCCGCCGGCCAGGAGCGCCATGGCCGAGCCGCTCGACCGGTTCATCATCGGGGACCCCCTCGTCATGCCGTAACAGCGCCCGCAGCCACGGCCCGTCCGGGCGAGCGCCGGGTCCTACCGGTAGCGCCCGTACCGGCTCCGCCCCGAGTCACCGACGTCGGCCGGAGGAACGGGGCGCGGCGGTGCGGCCCGGAACCCGCAGCATCGGCCCCCGGGCCGCACCCCGGCCTGCCTGTCACGAGCCAAAGTGCCCCACGTATCCGGGCCGCCGACGAGCAGCAGCTCCCTGTCCCCGACATCACTTCGGACGTGCCCATGAAACTGCTCTGCATTCCCTGCGGGGATCAGCCGGCTCATCCCTTCCCAGCCATGACGGCCACGCTCGGCCCGGGGGTCGAGGTCGTCACGATCGAACCGGACGGCCCCGGCGACCGGGGCCAGGACCGGCCGTACCAGAGGTTCGCCGAGGCGGTCGACGACCTCGCTGCCCGCATCCCACGGCAGGTCGGTGACGCTCCGTACGCCGTCTACGGCTGCGGCACGGGCGGACTGATCGGGTACGAGGCGGCGCGCCGCCTCGTGGCCGCCGGGCACCGGTCCCCGCGGCACATGTTCGTGTCCGGAACCCTGCCGCACGGCCGGCGCGGCGAGAACGGGAGGACGGGGGAGCACACGCGTCCCGACCTCACGTTCCTGGCGGCCCTGACGGGCGCGGTCTGCGTGCCCCGGGAATTCCTGGAGCTCAACGACGCTCGCTCCTACGCCGACGCGCGGATCCGCCGGGACCAGGAGTGGCACAGCTGGTATCGCGAGGCGGGCCGGGTCCCGCGTCTCGACTGTCCGGTCACCGTGTTCACCGGTGACGAGGAGGCCGACGCCCCGGAACGGGACGCGGGCCTGTGGGCCGAGCTCACCAGTGGCCCGGTCACTCGGCTGCCGGTGGTCGGCGGACCGCACGCCGCCGGAGACGGCCGGGCCGCCGGCGTCGCGGAGCGGATGCGCTCCGTCCTCCTCGGCGACGGCCCCGCTCCGCCCGGGACGGCCGTGACCGCGGAAGTGTTCCGCGAGGCGATGTCCCACCTCGCCTCTCCCGTTACCGTGGTCACCGCCATGGAGGACAACGGAAAACCGCGTGCGTTCACCGCGAGCGCGGTCTGCAGCCTTTCCGCGGACCCGCCCCTGCTCCTGGTCTGCATGAACCGGACCGGGAGCACCCATGACGTGTTCGCTGCGGCCGGCCACTTCCTGGTGAACGTCCTCACCGACGAGCAGGCCGACGTGGCGACCGCCTTCGCGCGGCACGATCGGGCCGAGGCGGAGGCCGGACTCGTCCCCCTGGAGGGGGGCCTGCCCGGTGTGCCCGGCGCGTCGGCCAGGTTCCTCTGCTCGCGCGAGCAGGTTCTGCCGGGCGGCGACCACAGCATCCTCGTCGGCCGGCTGGAGAAGGTGACGCTCACCGCCGCACCACCCCTGATCCATTACTGCCGCGGCTGGCACCGTCCGTCGCCGGTGCCGACGCGCCCCTCGCCGGATCCGCAGAGCCGGCTCGTCTGACACCGGCCGGCTCGTGTCCGGCGCCGACCGGTGCCACCGAGCGCGCGGTTACGCGGAAGGCGGGGCCAAAAGCGCGTCGGCCGCGTCCAGTTGCTGTGCACAACGGCAGTCGCGGTCCTCGGGAAGCCGGGAGACGGTACTCAGGACGAGACCGCGCAGCCGCTCGACGTTCCGGGCGAAGACCTCGTAGACGTCCTCCTGGGCCACGCTCTCCTCGGCGTCGATGCCCGCGTCCAGATCGGTGACCAGGGCCACCGACGTGTAACACATGGCCAGTTCACGGGCCAGCGCGGCCTCGGGCATGCCGGTCATGTTCACCAGCGACCAGCCCGCCGCCGCGTACCACCGGGACTCGGCGCGGCTGGAGAAGCGTGGGCCCTCGACGACGACCATCGTCCCGCCGTCGCTGATCGACTCGAACCGGCAGTCGGTGGCCGCCTTCAGGACGGCCGACCGGCCCACGTCGCAGTATGGGTCCGCGAAGGACACGTGCGCGACCGTGTCGTCGAAGAAGGTTCCCGTCCGGCCGCTCGTACGGTCCACCACCTGGTCGGGGACGACGACACTGCCGGGCAGGAGGTCGCGGCGGAGCGAGCCGACGGCGCACGGGGCGAGGATCTGCCGGACGCCGACCGAGCGCAACGCCCAGAGGTTCGCGCGGTAGTTGATGCGGTGCGGGGGGAGGGCGTGGCCGCGGCCGTGCCGGGGCAGGAAGGCGACCCGGCGTCCGCCCACCATGCCCACGGTCAGCGTGTCGGCCGGGTCGCCATAGGGGGTGCTCACCGTGACCTCGGTGGCATCCGACAGCAGTTCGTAGAAGCCGGTGCCGCCGATCACCCCGATCCGGGCCGGGGCGGCGGACTGCTGTGATGTGCTCATGAGAAGAACACCTCTCCGACGGTCTGGTCGTGGGCACGGGTGGCTGCGGGGGCCGGCCCCAGGTGGAGCCGGTCGAGGGCGGTTACGGTGACGTGTCCGGGCACCTCGGTTCCGCGGGGGTCGTCGTCCCTGCGTACGCCGACGCCGGTCCAACCTGCGGCCGCCGCCGCGTCGAGTTCGTAGGCGGTGTCGCTGAGGAAGACGGGCGGCACGGCGGAGCCACCTATCATGAGGCCGATCCGCCGGTAGGAGCCGGGGTCGTTCTTGGGGCCCGCGTTCTCCAGGTCGAACCGGTCGTCCAGCAGTCCGGTCAGGTCGCCGTACGCGGTGTGGCCGAACCAGTCCAGCTGAGCCTTGGCGGAGCCCGAGGAGTAGGTGAAGACACGCATCCCGTCCGCCCGCCACCGGCGCAGCACGGAGGGCACCTCCGAGTACACGTGCCCGTGCAGGTCGCCCTCGGCGTACCCCTCGGCCCAGATCCAGCCCTGGACCGTCTTCAGCGGGGCGGCCTTGACATCCGCGTCCGACCATGCGACGAGTACTGCCAGGGCACCCGTCTCATCGAGCTCCGGACGTCCCGCCTCTTCCCGCACGGCATGCAGCAGGGCTTCCAGCCGGGGGTCGTCACGGTGGCGCCCGAACCAGTCCGCCAGGCGCCTGCGGGCGTACGGGAAGAGCACGTCCCGTACGTGCGTCAGGGATCCGATGGTGCCCTCGATGTCGAGAACCACCGCATCCGCACGAAGATTGGTCACCGGCCGGACCCCGTGAGGTCGTCCAGCCCCGGGAAGCGGCGGGCGAGCGGCGCGCCGCTGAAGTCGCCCACCCAGCCGTCCTCCTCACGGAAGAAGCGGATGGCCGCGAAGTCGGGGCGCTCGCCCATGTCGAACCAGTGGAGGACACTGGCCGGCACCGACAGCAGATCGCCGGCCTCGCACAGCACGGCGAAGACGCGGTCGCCGAGGTGCAGCGTGAACAGGCCGCAACCGTGAGCGAAGAATCGGACCTCGTCCTCGCTGTGCCGGTGCTCCTCAAGAAACGTCGACCTGGCCTTCGCGGCGCGCTCGCGCCACTCCTCGGTCGGAGCCGGGTGCAGCCGGGCGACATCGACGAGTTTCATCGAGTCCTGGGTGCACACCTCCTCGATCTCCTCGCGGTAGAGGTTCAGCAGGGTCTGGTCGTCGAGGGCGGCGCTGTCATCGGTGCGCAGCGGCCAGTGCCGCAACGTGATCCCGTAGGAGGCGAGTTCGCGGGTGATTTCCTTGTCGTCGCGGGTGCGCAGCAGCACCTTCCGGGGGGCGTCTTCGGGCATGATCTGAAGCAGGGTCACAGCAGTGATTCCTTTCCGGGAGGAGTCATGCGGCCAGGCGGTTCGGATCCGGCTCGCCGCTGAGCAGCAGCAGGTGACACATGGCCTCGACGCACTCCAGCCGATTGCGGGCCTGTGCCAGGTCGCGCCCCCAGACCGTGATGCCGTGGTCCGCGATGAGGAGCGCCGGCGGCGCCTCGGGGGACTTCGCCAGATGACCGGCCACGTCGTGGGCGATACGGGCGACGTCGGACCAGTTGGGGAAGACGGGCAGCGCGGTGCGGCTGGGGTCGGTGAGGCCGAGTCCCTTGAGGAGTTCGAGGTCCCGCAGCGGCAGCCAGGAGAGGCGGCCTGCAACACCGATACGGCAGGCGAGGGCGGTGGAGTACGGGGAGTGCGCGTGCACGACGGAGCCCGCCTCCTCGACGGACCGGTACACGGCCGCGTGGATTGCGGTCTCCGCCGAAGGCCGCGGCCCGTCGCCGTCCGGTCCGGCGGCCTGCCCGGTGACGGCGTCGACCAGCACCATGTCCCGCGGGCCGAGGGTGCCCTTGTCCAGGCCGCTGCCGGTGATGAGCGCGTGGGGGGACGGTCCGGGCAGTCGGACCGAGAGGTTGCCGGAGGTCCCGGGCATCCACCCGCGCAGGTAGAGGTCGCGGGAGTGGTCGGCGAGGCCAACGGCCGCACGCGTCCGGTGCTCCCCCGTCGCACTGTCCGGGGCGAGGACCGCCGGCGCGGCGGAGGTGGCCGGGCGCAGCACTCGCTCCTCGGAGACGAGCGCGGTGATCAGCTCGTGCGGCGTCACGTCGAACGCCGGGTTGAACACCCGGGCGTCCTCGGGGGCGACCCGGACGCCGGCCAGCGTGGTGACCTCGTCGGCCGCGCGCTCCTCGACCACGATCCCGGAGCCGTCCGGCAGTTCCGGGTCCCACGAGGACTCCGGCGCCACGACGACGAACGGGATGCCGTGCCTCGTGGCCGCCACCGCCAGGGCATAGGTGCCGATCTTGTTGGCCGTGTCGCCGTTCGCCGCGATGCGGTCGGCGCCCACGAGGACGCAGTCCACCAGGGACCTCGACATCGCGGCGGCGGCCGCCGAGTCGGGGCACAGCCGGTACGGCACACCGGCCTCCTGGAGTTCCCAGGTCGTGAGCCGGGCGCCCTGCAACAGAGGGCGGGTCTCGTCCACCAGCACCTCGGCGATCCGGCCGCGGGCGGCCAGCTCCAGGATGGCGCCGAGGGCGGTACCGCTCGCCGCCGTGGCCAGGCGGCCGGTGTTGCAGTGAGTGAGCACGCGCAGCGGCCGGTCCGGCAGCAGCCCGGCGACGAGGTCGGCGGCACTGACGGCGCAGACGCGGGTCGTGGCGATGTCCTCGTCGATCGCCTCCCGCGCCGCGTGGAGCACCGCGTCGGGGCCTTCGGGGATCCGTTCGGCCACCCGGCCGACGGCCCAGGCCAGGTTGACCGCGGTGGGCCGTGCCGTGGCGATCCGCTCGGCGTCGGCGCGGACCGCGGCCTCGTCGGTGGAGCCGTCGGGCGTGGTGTGCCGGTACGCGGACAGGGCCACGCCCAGGGCTCCGGCCAGTCCGATCGCGGGAGCACCGCGCACCGCGAGCGTGCGGATGGCATCGACGAGCTCGTCCACGCTCTCCAGCCGCAGCCACCGGGTCTCGTGCGGAAGCGCCCGCTGGTCGACGATGCTGATGGCCCCGTCGGACCAGGCGAGCGAGGCGGCGGGCATGGACCGCACCCGGCCGTCGGGCAGAGACGTCGCGGGCCCGGGCACCGTGGCCGTGTGGGCGGGACGTGTGGTCATGGCTCTCCTCTGGTCCGAGCGGACTGCGCGCGGCCGCCGCTCAAGGGATGACGAAGGGCAGGACGGGTCCGGAGAACAGTCCTTTTCAGCCGCGTGACGGCCTCCTGCAGCACGTCGGCCCGCTTGCGGAAGGCGTAGCGGACCAGCGGCCGGCCGGCCTGCGGATCGGCGTAGAAGATCTGGTCGGGAATGGCCATGACGCCACAGCGCTCGGGCAGCGAGACGATCGGCTGGTGCCGGGCGCCGCCGTTGGTGGATCCGGTTCTGGCCGCGAGCTCGGACGTCTCCGCGAAGATCGTCGTGCCCAGTCCGGCCGGCGCGCGGTTCAGCAGGGGCCTGTCCGCCATGTTCCCATCCACGTGTCGTGAGTCGGATTCACTCGCCCACCCGGGCGCGGGTGCCTCGATCGGGGAGGTACCGTCCGACCCGCGCCGGGAAGCATCTGCACATCGCCTGCCGCTCGATGGCCCGAACCGGCAGAGAAGTCACCGGGGGAGACCACCGGCGCAACATCGGCCGGACGAACCGGGAGCGGTGATTCCCGGCAGTGCTTGGATGGCGGATTTTCGAGGTCCGGTGAATGACACCGGGCTGAAGCCAGTGGTCATGTACGCCATTCCGTGTCCTCGGAGTGATGAGTCGGAATACCTGTGGGTTGATGAGGTCTCCGGACGCCCCTTGCAGGCTCCGATCTCGACCAGCTTGGCATCACGGAGCGTGTGCGGACAATGACAGCAATGTGAAACATCCGCCCGCGATCTTCCCGTTCCAGGAAGGGCATCGGGGGTGGGCGACCGGGCCGACGACGGTGTCGTGGCCGGAGTTTCACGACCCCGGCCCATCGTCGGCCCGGTCGCTCAGAGGACTCGGTGGGCCGGCCGGTGGCAGGGCGGAGACCCGTGCCGGGCGACGCGCTCCCCCGCCGTGCCGACCGGGCCGGCCATGGTCGCGACGAGCCCCGCCTTCCCCCGGGCTCCTCCCGGGGGAAGGCGCCCACGGGCGGGGCCGGCCGCTTGTACGCCTCGGGCGGCCGATCGGGCTACGACTCCGCCGACCGGCCCATCACCAGGGTCCGCAGCCGCAGCGCGAGGGCGAGTTCGACCGAGGACAGTTCCGTGTCGGGCGGCAGCAGCGCCCGCACGGCCTGCATTCTGTTCGCGACTGTGCGTTCCGTCAGCCCGAGCTTGACGGCTGCGGAGCGGGCGGAGTGCCTCGACGCGAGATAGACCTCCAGCGTCTTGCGCAGCTCGCTCTGCCGGCTGTCGCCGCCGACCAGTTGACCGAGGTGCCGGTGGACGAGGCCGCGTGCGACGTCCAGGTCCGCCAGCCCGATCGCCTCGGGGGCGACCTCGGGGAAATGCGCGTTCCGGCGCCCGGTCCGCTCGCACACGCGGTAGGCGGACTGCGCCTCGAGGTGGGACTGCCTGAAGCCCAGAACTCCCTTGCCCGATCCGCCGGTTCCCAGCCGACCGCGCGGGGTGCGTTCCAGCACCGCTTCGTGCACCTGGTCCGGACCCACCGAGCTGAACCACGCCCACATGACACCGCGGTCGATGAAGGCGTAGACGGCGGAGTTTCCGCATTCGCGCGCGAATGCCGCGAGCGCCCTCGCCGCCGCACCCCAGGCCACTACCGCGACGTGCTCGGCGTTCAGATCGTAGAAAGGCGATTCGATGGCGGAGCCCGTTTGGTTCAGAACGGAGCGGACCACCCGGAGACGTATCGCGTTCTCGTCCGCGCTGCTCGCTTCCAGCGCGTCCATGTACTCATCCGTAACGAACTCGAGGATTACTTTTATCTGTTGGGACAGCTGACTGCAGCATAACCGTAAGACGTGCACGACCTCGGTCGCCGAAATCTCCGCTTCCTGCGCGGCTTGGAAGAAGGCGTCCTGCACGACCCCTTGCGCGACCCGGTAACTGGCTATGAGCGCGTCCAGCGGTATCTCGTGCAGTGCCGCGAGCCGGGCGATGTGCTGCGCCTCGGGTGACCAGATCGGCTCCTGCTGCCCGCTCTGGAGCCCTTTCACAAAACGCGCGACAAGCATCGCTGTCTCCGACCGCACCACCGTCACCAGCGCGGGATCCCTACTGAAAGGACTGTCCGAAAGACCGTCACGCCAAACCGCCGTGAGGATATTTTCGACGAGCATCTCTTGATGTTCCACAATCCATTGGGTGAAAGCCTCGACAGGGCCACTGAGCGTTGTCATGCCGATAACATCCCTTGTTCTCATGTGAAGTCAGCCTCGGCCCACGACCGATTGGCCAACAGACACGTCAGCGTACCGATCCTATTTTGACGGGCTCGCCCGTCTGGGACGACGTTATGCAGACAGGAGGAGGCCGGGCATGGAGGAACCACTGGTTCCTCATGTTGGGCGAGCGTGAAAGCACGTCCCGTGGCGCGAGCGGTCATGCCCCTTTCCCGAAACGCACTCCGGTCCGACCTCCCTCGCGCTGGAGCTCGACAGCTCGCTACGACAACCACGTTACGGACGATGCCTTCCCGCCGGACGGCTGCCGCACCCCGCCGACTTACGGCAAATGTCATCGGCAATCGACGGCACTGCCACGGTCGCGACCGCAGGAGGACCTGCCTCATGGGCGCGGGCCACGTCGTTCTCGCTCGCCGGCCCGCTCTCGGTCCTTCGCGGCGGAGATGGTGGGCTCGCCGGTCCGTCGGGATCAGCGGGCCAAGGGCGAGCTGTACCTGTGCGGGCTGATGCTGGACGGGAAGCGCAAGTCGATGCAGCCGACAACCGAGCGCCTGGACGTGGCGTTCCGAACGGCGCGGCGCCCCGTTCCCCCGGCGCTCCGGAAGGGCTTGAGGTGCTCAGGCCGCCCGCAGCCGCCGCCAGACGGCCTTCGCCGCATGGTGACCGGACATGCCGTGCACGCCCGGGCCGGGCGGAGTGGCCGAGGAGCACAGGAACACCGCCGGATGCGCCGTCGCATACGGAACCCGTGCGAGCTTGGGCCGTATCACCGTCTGGAGGCCGGAGAACGCGCCGCACGCGATGTCGCCGCCGACGTAATTGGCGTTGCGCGCCGCGAGTTGGGGCGGCCCTGCGACCGCTCGGGCGAGCACCAGGTCGCGGAAGCCCGGGGCGAAGCGCTCCAGCTGCCGCTCGATGACATCGGTGGCGTCGCCCTCCCAGCCCGCCGGGACATGTCCGTACGCCCAGAAGACATGCCGGCCCTCGGGCGCGCGGGACGGATCGACCAGGCTGGGCTGTGCGGTGATCAGGAACGGCACGCTCGGGTCGCGGCCCGCCACCGCGGCGCTCAGCGCGGAGTTGATCTCGCCGGCCGTGGGGCCGATGTGGACCGTTCCGGCGCGGCGGGCCTCCTTCGCGGTCCACGGGACGGGGCCCGACAGCGCGTAATCGATCTTGAAGCAGGATGCCCCGTACCGATAGCCGCTGTAGGCGTGGCCCAGCCCCGCGATGCGGGCGAGGGCGGTCGGCGAGGTGTCGAAGATGTAGGCGCGGGCGGGCGGGAGCTCGTCCAGGCGCTTGACCTGGGTGCCGGTACGGATCGTGCCGCCCTGTTCGCGCATGTACGAGGCAAGGGCGTCGGAGATGGCCTGCGATCCGCCGCGCGGCACCGGCCAGCCCTTCTCGTGCGCGGCGAGGGCGAAGAGCAGGGCGATCCCGCCGGTGGCCACGCCGCTGACGGGCGCTATGGCATGGGCGGCCAGCCCGGCGATCAGACCGCGCGCCTTCGCACCGCGGAAACGGCGGGAGAGCAGCGTCGCGGGCTGGAGCGCGTCGAGACCGAATCGCACCCAGCGGTACGCGTCACGGGGCAGCCCGTCCCACGGGGTGCGCAGAAAGTCCTCGGCGAGGGTGTCCCAGTGTCCGAGGAAGGGGGCGACGAGCCTGCGGTACGCCCCGGCGTCCTCGGCACCGAGCGACATGGCGCTCTCCCCCACCGACCCGGTGAGCACGGCGGCCGACCCGTCCGGGAACGGGTGGGCGAGCGCCAGCTCGGGCTGGAGCCACTCCAGGCCGTGCCGGGACAGCGGCATCGCGTTGAACGCGGGCGAGCCGATGCCCAGCGGATGAACGGCGGAGCAGGGGTCGTGGCGGAAGCCGGGGAGGGTGAGCTCTTCGGTACGGGCACCGCCTCCGACGGTCTCGGCCGCCTCGAAGACCTCCACGGCGAAACCACGGCGGGCCAGTTCGGCCGCGGCGGTCAGTCCGTTGGGCCCCGCCCCCACGACGACAGCATCAAGCATCGACGGCACCTTCGGACTCCTTCGTCAGCCGGCGGCCAGGACACCCAGGATATTCCGAGGCGCCGACAGCCCGGTCGCGGGTAGGGTCGCCGCTCGATGAACACGCCGAAATCTCCCACCGCGCCAGTGGCGCGATCCGGCTCTGTCACGCCCGTCCGTATCGCGGACATGGCCTCCCGGCTCGCCGCGCTGCCCGGCATCCGGGCCGTCGCCCTGGGCGGCAGCCGGGCCCGCGGCACGCATCGCCCGGACTCCGACTGGGATCTGGGCGTGTACTACCGCGGCACTCCTGACCTGGCCGCACTGACCGCGTTGGCGTCCGAGGTGCAGGGCTCCCCGGCAGAGGTCGCGGGTCCCGGCGGCTGGGGGCCCTGGGTCGACGGCGGAGCCTGGCTGCGGGTGGACGGCGCCCCGGTGGACTGGATCCTGCGCGATCTGGACCGGGTGGAGGCGGTCTGGTCCGACTGCCTCGAAGGCCGCTTCGAAGTGGGCGTGCAGCCGGGGCACCCGCTCGGCTTCTGGTCCCCCGCCTATCCCGGCGAGGTCGCGCTCGGGCGGGTACTCGCCGATCCCCGAAACGAATTGGCAGTGCTTCAGCAGGAGACCCGGACCTATCCGGAGCCCCTGCGCACCGCGCTCGTCGAAGCCGCGTGGGAGGCGGAATTCTCGGTTGCGGCCGCCCGCAAGTCGGCCCCTGCCGGGGACCCGCTCCATGTCGCCCTGTGCCTGTCGCGGGCGTTCGGCATCCTCACCCAGTCGCTCCACGCCCACCACCGCACCTGGTGTCTGAACGAGAAGGGTGCGCTGGCCGCTGCGGCAGCCCTGCCGGACACCCCCGCGGACTTCGCCGAACGGGTCGGCGAGGCCCTGCGGGGGCTGGACGCGGCGGCGGTGCGGAGGGCCGCGGAGTTGGTGCGGGACGTCCGATCGGTGCTGGCGACCGGCGCCGGAGAACCCGGGAGCTGTTCGTGATCGCCGAACTCCAGTGCGTGGTACTCGACTGCGCCGATCCCGCACGCCTCGCCGGGTTCTACCACCGTCTGCTCGGCGGGGAGGTCGACCGGCCGGACCGGCGATGGGCCCTCGGCGACGGCTGGTCGACGCTCCACACGGCAGCCGGGCCGGTCCTCGCCTTCCAGCGGGTGGCGGACCACCGGCCGCCGCGGTGGGGGGACCCGGTGCACCCGCAGCAGTTCCATCTGGACTTCGGCGTCCCGGATCTGGACACGGCACAGACACAGGCAGTGGCGGCCGGTGCGGTGGTCCTCGACGACGGAGCCGGGACGGGGCGCCCGTGGCGGATCTACGCGGACCCGGCCGGGCATCCGTTCTGCCTGGTCCAGCACGGCAACGGCGAGGCGGCGGTCGGTCAGGCCTCGCCGCGGAGCGCCTGAAGGACGCGCTCGACGGTCGCCTCGTCACGGGCCGCCGTGAACGGCAGGGCGTTGCCGCCGGTGATACGGAACGGGGCGCCAAAGAGCGTGGCCTGGGCGCCGCCCGCCTCGGTGACCAGGAGCAGGCCTGCCGCGTGGTCCCAGGCGTACTCCCAGTTGAAGGCGACCGCGTCCTGGTCGCCGCGGGCGACGGCGAGGTATTCGAGGCCCGCGGAACCACAGGGGCGGGCATCGATGCCCTCGGTGCGCAGGCCCAGGAGGGCGCGCTTCTGGGCCTCGGTGGTGTAGTCGGGGTGCGACATCGCCACCCGCAGCACAGCCCCGGGCGCGGGCGAGCCGGAGTGTATCGGCTTGCCATTGAGCGTGGCACCGCGGCCGCGGACGGCGATCGCCATCTCGTCCAGGGCCGCGGCATACGTCCAGGAGGCCAGGAGTTCGCCGCGGTGGGCGAGGGCGACCAGGGTGCAGAAGCCCGGTTCGCCGCGGACGAACTGGCGGGTGCCGTCGACCGGGTCGACGACCCACACCGGCGCGTCGCCGCCCAGGGCGTCGTACACCTTCGGATCGGCGTGGACCGCCTCCTCGCCGACGACGACCGAGCCGGGCAGGAGCCTGGTCAGGGACGCGGTGAGGTGTTCCTCGGCGAGTCGGTCGGCGGTGGTGACCAGGTCGTGCGGGCCGCTCTTCTCGACGATCTCGTGCGCGGCGAGCTGCCGGTAGCGCGGCATGATCTCGGCGGCGGCCGCTGCACGGACCGCCGCCTCGACCTCGGTCAGGTCTCCGGCAAGGAATTCATCGATCATGACCCCAGCTAAGCACGGTCCACCGCGGAGCCGACGACCTGGTCATGAGGGGAGGTGGCCGGTCAGCGTCCGACGGCGTACCCCTGCATGCCGCGCGGGTTCGCGGCTGCGGACAGCACTCCGGTCTCCGGGTCACGGGCCACGGCGCACATCCGGCCCTCGGACCACGGGTCGCCGACGCTGACGTCATGGCCGCGGCGGCGCAGCTCCTCGACGACCTCCGGGTCCATGCCCTCCTCGACGGTGACGCTGCCGGGGCGCATCCCGCGCGGGAAGAAGGAGCCGGGGAAGCTGTCGTTGTGCCAGTTCGGGGCGTCGATGGCGCCCTGGAGGTCGAGGCCGCCACGGACCTCGGCGCGCAGGGCGACCGCCAGGAAGAAGTGGACCTGCCACTGGTCCTGCTGGTCGCCGCCTGGCGTGCCGAACGCCATCACCGGAACGCCGTCGCGCAGGGCGAGGGACGGGGTGAGGGTGGTGCGGGGGCGGCGGCCGGGGGTGAGGGAGTTCGGCAGGCCCTCGTCGAGCCAGGCCATCTGGAGCCGGGTGCCGAGCGGGAAGCCGAGCTCCGGCACGACCGGGTTGGACTGGAGCCAGCCACCGCTGGGGGTGGCGGAGACCATGTTGCCCCAGCGGTCGACCACGTCGACATGGCACGTGTCGCCGCGCGTCGTGCCGTCCTTGTCGACGGTCGGCTCGCCGGCACCGGCGCGGTTCTTCGCCACGGTCGGCTCGCCGACGCCCGCCGCCGGGATGCCCATGGCATCGAAGCCGGCCTCGCCGGAGGCGACGGCGTGGGCGTGCTCGCTGAGGACGGGGGCGCGGCCGTCCGGGCTGCCGGGGCGCAGTTCGCACGAGGCCTCGTCGGTGATGAGGGCACGGCGCTCGGCGTTGTACGGCTCCGAGAGCAGCACGTCGAGGGGTACGTCGGCGGCGTCGCCGTACCAGGCCTCGCGGTCGGCCATGGCGAGCTTGCAGCCCTCGATGAGCAGGTGTACGTACTCCGCGGAGCCGTACTGCGGGAGCTCGGCGGGGAGCAGGGCGAGCTGCTGGAGGAAGGCGGGGCCCTGGCTCCAGCCACCGGCCTTGGCGAGCGTCCAGCCGTTCCAGTCGTACGTGGCGGGCGCCTCGTACGACGCGGACCAGCCGGCCAGGTCGGCAGCGGTGAGGGTACCGGTGTGGCGGGAGCCGCTGGTGTCCATGGTGGGGCGGGCTGCCTGGCGCACCATGGCCTCGGCGATGAAGCCCTCGCTCCAGATCTTCCGTGCGGCGTCGATCTGGGCGATGCGGTCCTCGCCGCCGGTCTCCTCCGCCTCGGCGATCAGCCGGCGCCAGGTGGCGGCGAGTGCGGGGTTGCGGAACAGCTCGCCCGTCTTCGGCGACTTGCCGCCGGGCAGGTAGACGTCGGCGGAGGACTGCCACTCGGTCTCGAAGAGTTCGCGGACGGTCTCGACGGTCTGGCCGATCCGCTCGACGGGCGCGTGGCCGTCCTCCGCGTACCCGATCGCGTACCGAAGCACCTCGGCGACGGTCTTGGTGCCGTGGTCGCGCAGCAGCAGCATCCAGGCGTCGAACGCGCCCGGCACGGCCGCGGCGAGCGGTCCGGTGCCGGGGACCAGGTCGAGGCCGAGGGAGCGGTAGTGGGCGACGGTGGCACCGGCGGGGGCGGGGCCCTGGCCGCACAGCACCTGCACCTCGCCGTCCTTCGGCGCCACGATCATCGGCACTTCACCGGCCGGGCCGTTGAGGTGCGGTTCGACGACATGCAGGACGAATCCGGCCGCGACGGCGGCGTCGTAGGCGTTGCCGCCGTCCTCCAGGACGGCCATCGCGGACTGCGAGGCGAGCCAGTGGGTGGAGGACACCATGCCGAAGGTGCCCTGAAGGGTCGGCCGGGTCGTGAACATGCGCGTCACCTTGCTGCTTGTACGTATCAAGCGAACCAATCAAGGCTCACAATCGGGCCTTTGGGAGAATCTGGGGAGTTCGACCCTGCCGACTCGTTCACCTGGTCGTCGAGCAGGCTATCGATCGCCCCTCGCGACCCGCCTCAAGGAATATCGCAGACCGTATTTCGCATACAGTCCGCAAGGCAAGAGGGGTTCCCACATAGCGGACGATTTTTGCTGACGATCGATAACGGAAAGGCGTCGAGCGCGGACGGGCGGACGGCACCGAATGCCCTGCTACTGATCGGAGTTGGCCCGCCCCCCTGCCGAGGGGCGGGCCCGGCTCCGCTCAGCCGCGCGTCAGACGCACCGTGACCAGCTCGAACGGGCGCAGCGACAGCTGTACGCCGCCGTCCACCCGCACCGGCACGTTCCCCACGGCGAGCGGCCGCTCCAGCAGGTCGGTCACTGTCATGCCGACGAGTTCGAACCCGGTACCGAGCCGGACCCTGGCACGGCCACCCGTCGACTCGTAGAGCCGTACGACGACATCGCCGCTCGCGTCGTCCGCCAGCTTGACGGCGCTGACGACGACCGCGTCGTTGTCGACGGTCACCAGCGGAGCCACCGCGCGTTCGCCGACGACCCGGCGCTCCGGCAGGTTGATCCGGAAGCCCTCGCGGACCGCGTCGCCGATCGCCGCGCCCGGCGCGAGCGCGTGCCGGAAGCGGTGCACGCCCTGGTCCGTTTCCGGGTCGGGGAAGCGCGGGGCGCGCAGCAGCGACACCCGGACGGTGGTGGTCGTCCCGGCATCGCAGTCGCGGACGGACCGGGTTACGTCATGGCCGTACGTCGAATCGTTGACGAGCGCAACGCCCCAGCCCGGCTCCTCCAGGTGGACGAAGCGGTGGTTGCAGGCCTCGAACTTGGCAGTCTCCCAGCTGGTGTTGGTGTGGGTGGCCCGGTAGAAGTGCCCGAACTGCGTCTCGGAGGCATACCTCTCGGCGTGGATGTCCAGCGGGAACGCCGCCTTGAGGAACTTCTCCGTCTCGTGCCACTCGACCTCGGTGTCGATGTCGAGCCGCTTGGCACCCGGGGAGAGCGTCAGCTGCTGGGTGACCTTCGAGTCGCCGAAGCTGCGAACGATGCGTACGCCGACCACTCCCCCCTCCTCGACGGGGGTGAGCTCGTCGAGGTCCGTCAGGTCGGTGACGGTGTTTCGGTAGAACGCGTCGACGTCCCACGCGTCCCACATGTTCGGGAAGTCGGGGTGGATCTGCAGCAGGTTCGCGGCCTGGCCGGGCGCCACGGCCTCGCGCTCGGCACCGATGTCGTACGCGGACACCACCAGACCACGGCTGTCGATCTCCACCTGGAGCAGATCGTTGTCGAGTACGTATCCGCCGTCCTCGCGCGGTGCGAGCCGCCCGCCGCTGCCGACGGTGACGGCCGCGGCGCCACCGGCCGGAACCCCTCCGCGGGTGTGCGGCGCAGAGTTGAAGACAAGCGTCTCCCCCGACGGGGTGTCTTTGGCCAGGGCGCGCATCGCAGCGTCGACGATGCCGTTCAGCTCCTCTGCGACGGCCGCGTACGTCTTCTCGGCCTCGCGGTGCACCCAGGCGATCGACGAACCGGGCAGGATGTCGTGGAATTGGTGCAGCAGGACCGTCTTCCAGATCCGGTCCAACTGCTCGTACGGGTAGGGGAAACCGGTCCGTACGGCGGCGGTGGCGGCCCACAGCTCGGCCTCGCGCAGCAGATGTTCGCTGCGGCGGTTGCCCTGCTTGGTCTTCGCCTGGCTGGTCAGAGTGGCGCGGTGCAGCTCCAGGTAGAGCTCGCCGACCCATACCGGCGCATTCGGGTACTCCGCCTCCGCCTTGGTGAAGAAGTCGGTGGGCGTCTCCCAGGTCACGGTCGCCGAGCCTTCGAGGCTGCGCATCCTGGCGGCCTTCGCGATCATCTCGCGAGTGGTGCCACCCCCGCCGTCCCCCCAGCCTGTCGGCGCAAGGGAGTGCCGGGCGACGCCCTTGTCCTTGAAGTTCTTCGCCGCGTGGGCGATCTCACTGCCCTTCATCGAGCAGTTGTAGGTGTCGACAGGCGGGAAGTGGGTGAAGATCCGTGTGCCGTCGATGCCCTCCCACTGGAAGGTGTGGTGCGGGAACTTGTTGGTCTGGCTCCACGAAATCTTCTGTGTGAGCAGCCACTTGGAGCCTGCGGCCTTGATGATCTGCGGCAGCCCGGCGGCGAAGCCGAACGTGTCGGGCAGCCACGCCTCGTCGTTCTCGATGCCGAACTCGTCGAGGAAAAACCGCTTGCCGTGCACGAACTGACGGGCCATCGCCTCGGATCCGGGCATGTTCGTGTCGGACTCGACCCACATGCCGCCGGACGGCACGAACCGCCCATCCGCCACGGCCTTCTTGACCTTGGCGTAGACCTCGGGACGGTGCTCCTTGATCCAGGCGAACTGCTGGGCCTGCGACATCGCGAAGACGAAGTCGGGCTCGTCCTCCAGGAGCGCGGTCATGTTGGACGTCGTACGGGCGACCTTGCGGACCGTCTCACGCAGCGGCCACAGCCAGGCGGAGTCGATGTGCGCGTGGCCGACGGCGCTGATGCGGTGGGCGGTCGGCTCCGCGGGCGTGGCGAGGACGGCGGCGAGTTCGGCGCGGGCGGCGGCCGCGGTGCCGTTCACATCCTGCAGGTCGACCGCGTCGAGGGCGCGGCCGATCGCACGCAGGACGTCCCAGCGGCGGGCCCCCTCGACGGGCAACTCCTGCATCAGTTCGCCCAGCACTTCCAGGTCCTGGACGAGGTTCCACACGTTCTCGTCGAAGACCGCCAGGTCCATCCGGGCGAGGGTGTACTGCGGTTCGCTCCCGGCGGTCTCCTTGTCGCCGAGCTGCGTCGGCAGGAAGGGGTGGTAGTCGAGGATGACCGGGTTGGACGCCGCCTCGATGTGCAGCAGCACATCCTCGCCACCCGCGACCGGGGCGCCGATGCGCACCCACTGGTTGCGCGGGTTGAGGCCCTTCACCGGGGTACCGTCGGGCCGGTAGACCAGGCCCTCGCACTGGAAGCCGGGCATGTTCTCGTCGAAGCCGAGGTCGAGGATCGCCTCGACGGTGCGGCCCGCCCACGCCTCGGGGACGGTCCCGGAGATCCGGAACCAGCAGGTGCCCCAGGGCGCGCCCCACCGGTCACCGACCGCGATCGGTTCGGTCGGGGCGGCGAGGCCCTCGGTGACCGGAACGGGCTCACCGGGCGCGTTCCAGACGGCGACGTCCAACGGTATGGACTCCGGGTGGACGGCCGGCCGGATGCGCTCGTCGAGGACGCGCTTGAGACGAGCTTCGACCAGGTTGCGGTCGTCATGCATGAGGGTGGCTCCGAGCTGGATGAGGGTGCGGGGGCGGATACAGGTGCGGGTGCGCGGTCATCGGACCTCGTCGGGCTTGAGGACGTCGGTGATCCCGCGGGCGTCCAGGTGTTCCTTGTTCCCGGCCTGGCTCGCGAGGACAGCCGTGGGCCGGACCCCGTCAGCGGTGAGCCGGGCGAACGCTTCGAAGAACGTGCCGCCGGGGGCGCAGGTCGAACGGCGGGGCGCGGTCTCGTCGTCACCGGTGTCGACCACCAGGGCCGTGGTGCGGGGAGCTGGCCGGTCGGCCCTCGCCCGCTGCTCCTCAACGATCCGGGCGATGGCCCGGCCGGCCGGTTTGACCTGCCGGTCGTTGGTCAACAGACCCAGGCTGTATTCGAGTTCGGGGAAGTCGGCCAGAGAGCGGGACACATCGTGGGAGCACCACCAAGTGACGCCCCACACGTCCTCGCAGTCCAGGGCGTTCGCGACGGTCGCCTCGGTGAACGCGGCGGCATGCTCGGCGGGAATGAGCGGGGACGGGGCGCCGACCTCCTGCAGCCAGACCGGTCGGTGCGGGTCCGTGGCCCATGCCTTGGACAGTTCGATCAAGTACGCGGCGTGGTGCTCGGTGGCAGTTCCGGTACGGCCGTGCCGTTGGGCGGTGCCGTTGAAGACCCAGGAGTGCACGGCGGTGAGGGCGCCGATCCGGGCCGCGTGGGCGGGGGTGAACGCGTGGTCGTCCTGGTACCAGGCGGCGTCGTATTCGGCGTGCAGATGGAGCTTCCCCGGTGCTCCCCCCTCACAGGCGTCGAGCAGGGTGCGCAGCCAACTGCCCGCCTGTTCGGGGGTGATGGCGTCCGGGTCGGGGTGCGGGGGGCCGGAGAACTGGTTGATCTCGTTGCCCAGCGTCATGCCGATGAAGTGGGGGCGGTCGGCGAGAGCGGCCGCGAGCGTACGCAGGTACTCGGCCTGGCCGGCCACGACATCGGGGTCGGTGAAGATGTTCCGCCGGTGCCAGGTCTGCGTCCAGGCCGGCAGGAAGTCGAAGCTCGACAGATGGCCCTGCAGTCCGTCCACGTTGACGTCGAGGCCGCATTCCGCCGCGGCGTCGGCGAGCTGGACGAGCTGTTCGACGGCGCGCGGCCGGATCAGGGTGCGGTTGGGCTGGAAGAGCGGCCAGAGCGGGAAGACCCGGATGTGGTCGAGCCCGAGTGCGGCGATCGAGTCCAGGTCGGCGCGCACGGCGTCGAGGTCGAAGTCCAGCCAGTGGTGGAACCAGCCCTGGCTGGGCGTGTAGTTGACGCCGAAGCGCGGCGTGGAGTTGCTCATACGGTACGGGTGTCCTGGTTCTGTGGTGCGGGTGGCGGCGAATCGGTCAGCCCTTGACGGCGCCTTCGCCGACCCCCCGGAAGAAGAAGCGCTGCAGACAGGCGAAGAGCAAAATGAGCGGGAGCACGGCAATGATCGTGCCAGCGGCGACGAGCCGTTCGTCGTTCGCGAACGTGCCGTGCAGATAGTTCAACCCGATCGTCAGGGTGAAGTTCGCCGGGTCGCTCAGCACGATCAGCGGCCACAGGAAGTCGTCCCAGGCCCCCATGAAGGCGAAGATCGCGACGACGGCGAGGGTCCCTCTGACCGAGGGCAGAGCTATCCAGAAGAAGCGCTGCCAGACGTTCGCGCCGTCGATGAAGGCAGCTTCCTCCACCTCGTGCGGAAGGTTGAGGAAGGCGTTGCGCATCAGCAGCACGTTCATCGCCGCGACGGATCCCGGCAGCAGCACACCGATCAGGGTGTTGTTCAGACCGAGCTCACGCATGGTGGTGAACTGGGCGATGATGATGCCCTCGACGGGTACGAGCATGGCGAGGATGAACGCCAGCGTGGCAGCCCTGCGCCCGCGGTAGCGCAACCGGGCCAGCGCGTAGCCGGCCAGGGCGGAGCCGACGCAGTTGGTGACCACATTGGCGGTGGCCACCTTGAGGGAGTTCAGCGCGTAGTCCCAGACCGGGATGGTGTCCGCGACCCGTGTGTAGTTGTCCAGGGTCGGATGGCTGGGCAAGAACTTCGGCGGCGAGCTGAAGATGTCCTCGCCGGGCCCCTTGAGCGACGTCGAGAGCTGCCACAGGAACGGTCCGACGGTCAGCACGAGTACGGCGAGCAGCAGGACGTAGCGCAGCAGGAGCTGCCAGACCGGGATGCGGCGGCCTTCGGCATCGGTGATGCTCAGGAAGCTCACGCGTCCTCCTTGCGGTCGGCGCGGAGCACCAGGAGCATCAGGGCGACCGTCACGACGAAGATGACGACCGAGATGGCGGAGGCGTAGCCGACCCGCCCGGTCAGTCCGGTACCGACGCGCTGGACGAGCATCACCAGCGTGGTGTCCTCGCCTGCCGGGCCGCCGGAGGGGCCGGCCATCAGGTAGACCTCGGAGAAGGCCTTGAAGGCGGCGACCGACGCCAGCGCTCCGACCAGGACCATGGTGGAGCGGACAGCGGGGACGGTCACGGTGAAGAAGCGGCGCACGGCTCCGGCGCCGTCCACAGAGGCGGCTTCGTGGAGCTCCCGGGGGACGCTGGCCAGCGCGGCCAGATAAATGATCATGTAGTAGCCGAGCCCCTTCCAGACCGTCACCGTCATCGCACTGAACAGCAGCAGCCACTGGTCGCTGAGAAAGCCGACCTTGCCGATCCCCACGGCCTCCAGCAGCGCGTTGATCAGCCCCCGGTCGTCGAGCATCCACACCCAGATCAGACCGACGACGACAATGGAAGCGACGACGGGGGTGTAGAAGGCGGAGCGGAAGAAGGTGATGCCGGGGATGTGGCGCTGGACGAGCATCGCCAGCAGCAGCGGCAGGATGACGAGCGCGGGGACGACGCCGACGACGTACAGCGCGCTGTTGCGCAGTCCGATCCAGAACATCTCGTCGTGGATCAGCTCCTGAAAGTTCGCCAGGCCGACGAACTTCCCTGGTATCAGGGTCCGACGGTCCGTGAAGGCGTTGACCAGGGTGCTGAAGAACGGGAACAGGCTGAAGGCGCCGACGACGAACAGGCCGGGTGCCGCGAACAGCCAGGGGCTGAAGGGAAGATGACGGCTGATCCGGTCGGCGGGTCGGCGGCTGCCGGAGCACGCACTCCGGGCCGCCGGTCCCGCCTCGCCGGCATCCGGCCCTGTCGCCGTCGCTGCGGTGCGCGTGTTGACGCCGCGGGTCTTCACAGTGAGGGTCTTCACGAGGGGCTCAGCTCTGCTGCAGTAGCCGGTCACAGGTCTTGACAGCGTTGTCAAGAGCTTCCTTGGGGCTCTGCTTGCCCTGCAGCGCCTTGGCGATCTGGTTGCGCAACTCGGTCTTCATCTGTTCGCTGAAGAGAACCGGTGTGTAATTGACGGCCGTCTTCAGGGACTTGGCGGCGGCCACCCGGACGCGCGTCTCGTCAGTGCCGTCCTCCTTGGAGAAGTACGGATCGTCGAGGGACCCGGCGGTGCTCGGGAAGATGGCGACCTGCTTCGCGAACTCCACCTGCCGGGTCGCGTCGGTCACGTAGTGGGCGAAGGCCACGGCCGCCGGCTTCTGCTTCGTCTGCGCATTCACCATGACGCCCATGACGTACATGTTGGCCTTGCCGGTGCTGCTGATCTGGTCGGTGATCCCGATGTTCTTGTAGAGACTCGGGGCCTGCTTCTTGAAGTGGTCCAGATCCAGCGCACTGCCGGGGTTCATCGCCACGGACCCGGTGAGGAACTTGTGGCCCGACGACTCAGGGGTCGCGGTCAGCGCCTGCGGGTCGAGCGCCTTGGCGTCGTACAACTCCTTGTAGTGCGTGAGGAGTTCAACACCCTTGGCGTCATTGAAGGCGAAGCCCGTACCTTCCTTGTTCATCAGCCGCCCGCCATAGCGGCCGAAGTCCTCGATGGCGGGCACGTTCGCCAGTGTGGCGATCTTGCCCTTGCTCTTCTCTGCCAGCTTCAGACCGGAGTCGAAGAGCTCGTCGTAAGTGGCCGGCGGCTTCTCGGGGTCGAGTCCGGCGTCCTTGAAGAGGCTCTTGTTGTAGAACAGCGGTCCGGTGTTGAGGTACCAGGGGAAGGCGTACGTCCCTTCCGTGCCCGGTATCTGATGGCTCCGCCAGGCGCCCGGCAGGTACTCCTTGCGGTACTTCGATGCCGCCTTGTCGAGGTCGAGTGCGATCCCGGCCTTGGCCAGCGGTGCGACCAGGTCGGGCGAGACGTTCACGACGTCCGGCAGGGTGCCTCCGGCCGCGTCGGCACTGATCTTGTCCGCGTAGCCCTCGCCAGGCCGGTCGACCCACTTGACCTCGGTCCCCGGGTACTTCTTCTCGAAGTCCGCGATCACCCCGTTGAAGTAGTCCTTGAAGTTCGCCTGCAGGTTCCAGGTCTGGAAGGTGATCTTGCCTTCAACCTTGCCGGAGGCATCGGACGAGCCTCCATCGGATCCACCGCCGCAGGCACTCAGCGGCAGGACGGTGGCGAGAACGGCGGCAGCGGCGACTGCCCTGCGGGAGATGCGCACGGTGAACGGCTCCTTTGCTCGGACCAGGCGTGCGGACAGCGAGCCGGGACGTGGGCCCACCGGCTGCGTATGCCCAGCAGACTTTCCAATGCACACGGCGCAAAGTCAATACATTTGCTCAAAACTACTTCACCTTTCACCATCCTTGCAGGTCAGATGGGTATGAGCAGGCTGCGGCGATGCATGACTAATGCGCTTTAGGCCACCTTCACTCAAGCGCTTTAGTCGCCGGTGAACTTCGGTCGACCAATACGATCGGAAGGCTTACGATGCCCGCGGGGGCGAGGAAACACCGCACCTCCCAGGGACCACGGGCAACGCAGGAAGAGGAGCACCGGGTGACACCGAAGCGGCCGCCGGCCGGAGAGACTCCGCCTACCAGGCGCACACCTGCGCGACGGCCGACCATGAAGGACATCGCCCAGCGTGCCGGAGTGTCGGAGAGCGCCGTGTCCTTCGCCCTCAACGACCGCCCCGGCGTCTCGGAGATCACCCGGGACCGCGTTCGGCGGGTCGCCGAGCAGCTGGGCTGGCGGCCGAGCACCGCCGCCCGCGCACTGTCGGGCGAGGGGTCGGCGACCGTGGGGCTTGTCGTGGCACGCCCGGCGGCGAGCCTGGGCGTGGACTCGTTCTTCCTCCAGTTGATCTCCGGGATCCAGGAGGTGCTGGCCGAGCGCCAACTCGGCCTGCTCTTCCAGGTGGTGGAGGATGTGGAGGCCGAGTGCGCCGTCTACCGGCGCTGGTGGGCGGAGCACCGGGTCGACGGGGTGCTGGTCGTCGATCCGCGGACCGACGACCCCCGGACCGACCTGCTGGACGAACTCGGGCTGCCGGGGGTCGTAATCGGCGCACTGCCCGGCAGCGACACCGGTCCGCATCCCGGCCTCTCGCAGGTACGCGCGGACGATGCGGGCGCGATGGCGGCGATCGTCGGCCGGCTCCACGAGCTGGGCCATCGGCGCATCGTGCACATCGCCGGTCTGCCCTCGCTCGCCCACACCGACCGGCGCATCCGCTCCCTGCGGATCGAGGCCGACCGGCGCGGGCTGGCCGAGGCCCACTCGGTGACCACGGACTACTCCGACACGGAGGGAGCGGCCGTCACCCGCCGGGTGCTGGAACAGTCCGCCCCGCCGACCGCGATCATCTACGACAACGATGTGATGGCCGCGGCCGGAGCCGCGGTCATCGCGGGCCTCGGCCACTGCGTCCCCGCCGATGTCTCGATCGTGTCGTGGGAGGACTCCGCGCTGTGCCGGCTGACGGCCCCCTGGCTGACCGCGCTGTCCCGGGACACGATCGCGTTCGGGCGGATCGCCGCGCGGGAGCTGACCTCGCTGCTCGACGGCGGCGCTGCTCGCACCGTACAGGTACCTCTGCCCGGGCTGATCGAACGCGGAAGCACGGCCGCGGCGCACGGCGGTTCATGAGGCGAGCCCGTCGCGTCGGCCGAGCCGAGTGCGGCTACCGGCTGCCGGGCCGTGGCAGCGTAGGGATACCGGATTCCGACGATCACGCCCCGGGGCTCCCCCGCGACGCGCTCGGTGCCCGGACCGGACCGGGTCGCGCTTCTCCGTGAACGCCCTGCTGGGCTGCGGCTGCGCGACCGGCCGGAGGCGTGGAAGCGGGGGCTGTTCACCAGCGAAAGCCGCCGGCGCGTCTCGGTCCGGGAGAAGGCCCGCCGACTGACCGCGGCCGAGCGGGCGGGAAGGGCTGCCAGCCGGCTCGGCTCACCCGAAGGGCCGCGGGCCCAGGTGGGCACGGGCTTCTTCGTCCCGCCGGTACCGGGGCCGTTGCGGGCCCTCCCGTCCTGCCTCGGTCAGTCGCAAACGTTCTGCACGGCGCTGCTGCGCATCAAGACAGGAATCAGTGACACGCGGTGGGCCGTCATCGTCCAGTAACGGACTTCCGGTGAGTGCGGCGCCCAGCGCGCACCGCGGCCAGGGTGCCGCACACAGGCTTGGTCACCGAGACTTTGAATCAGCCCTGGCGCGTGCCCCTGGGCGAGGAGCTGCTCGACCCGTGCCCGTACGGCTTCGCCGCGGGCCTGACGGTGCAGCTTGATCGGTTCGGCGATGATCTGCCCGATGGTCATGCGGGGGTCGAGCGAGGACGACGGGTCCTGGAAGACCAGGTGGAAGTCCTTGCGCAGGGGGCGCAGGGCGCGGCGGGAGAGGTGGGTGACGTCGGTGCCGTTGATGTGGACGGTGCCGCCGGTGGGTTCGTCGAGGCGTACGACACAGCGGCCGACGGTCGACCTGCCACTGCGGACTCGCCGACGAGGCCGAATATTCAGCAGATAGAGGGAGGGCGTCGCCGCCGCGGACCACGGCGGCGACGCGCAGGCCGTTCCCGCGCAGCCTCAGAACCAGTCGTCACACCTGGGCGGGTCACAGAGCTCGAAGACCACCTCGCCCGTATCCCGATCACCGCCGGCAACCGGGCGCACCCGCGCGCCGACCGACACTTCGTGCGGTGCGGCGCCCACGACGCGGCAACGGAACACAAAGCCCTCCGGGAGCCGGACCAGGGACTCGTTGCGCGCCGCGTCCGTGTAGCGATGCACGACGCCGGACCTCACCACGACGCCCAGACCGGCGCTGTGTTCGGGCTTCAGATCACTTGACGCACACACCGGACACAGCAGCCTCCGGAAGGAGGCCGTGCCACACCATCGGCACCGGTGGTAGTACAGGCCGGCTTCCTCATGCACCGTCTGCACGGTGCCACTTGATGACTGGGACACGTTTCGACCCCCTGCGCTCGGCTCGGATGCGCCGCACCTGCGCGTCGGCGCGTCCGCACCATAGGGCACCGAGTGCCGAAACGTAAAGGCACTCAGTGCCATACCGAGCTCGGCTGCGGTGTCAGCCCTGGCCGATGACCGACTCGATCTGCTGCACGACGCGCCACATCGGGGCCCCCTTGGCGGCAACCATGACAACCACGTCACCATCGGTGGCGGCCGGGGAAGCACCCTCGGCCGGCGCACTCCCCCACACCTGGCGCACCAGCGCGAGTGCGTGATCCACCGCGGCCTCCGCGTCCCCCTCACCGCCCGAACGCAGCCAGGTCCGCAGCCCGTTGTTGTGCGCGGCGACCACGGATGCGGCGATCACCTCGGCCCGCAGCGCACCGCCCCCCGACTCGCCGTACCGGTCACGGAGATAACCGGCCAACGTCTGCTCGTAACGGCGCACCACGGACAGTTCGTAGGTACGCAGCCCGGGCACCTCCCGGGTGAGCCGGTAGCGCTGAACGGAGAATTCGGGGTTTGCGGAGTACATGCGCAGCACGAGCCGGGCCGCGTCGCACACCGCGTCGACCGGCTCCGTGTCACCGACCGCCGCAAGAAACGCCGTCATGTCGGCAAGGCAGCGCTCGTGATCCGGGAAGACCGCGTCCTCCTTGGAGGGGAAGTACCGGAAGAACGACCGGCGCCCGACCCCGGCCCGCGCCACGATGTCGTCCACCGTGGTCCGCTCGAAGCCCCGCTCCAGGAAGAGCTGGAAGGCGGCCTGGGCGAGCACCTCCCGCATGGGGGGCTTCTTCGCTGGTCTGCGTGCGTCAGTCATGCGGGGAACGTAGCACCGGAAGGCCCTTTCTGGCACTGAGTTCCTTTACAGAGGGTACTGAGTGCCATATTGTCGTCGATACGAACCACACCCAGGTAGGAGAGCCGGCGTGAGCTTGAGGATCGTTGTCTGTGTGAAGTACGTGCCCGACGCCACCGGCGACCGGCACTTCGCCGATGACCTGACGCTGGACCGTGAGGATGTCGACGGTCTGCTGTCGGAGCTCGACGAGTACGCGGTGGAGCAGGCGCTGCAGATCGCGGACGATGCGGACGATGCGGAGATCACCGTGCTGACGGTGGGTCCGGAGGATGCGAAGGACGCGTTGCGCAAGGCGCTGTCGATGGGTGCGGACAAGGCTGTTCACGTCGAGGACGACGATCTGCACGGCAGTGATGTGATGGGCACGTCGCTGGTGCTGGCGAAGGCGATCGAGAAGACGGGTTACGACCTGGTGATCTGTGGGATGGCGTCGACGGACGGCACGATGGGTGTGCTGCCGGCGGTGCTGGCGGAGCGTCTGGGGGTTGCGCAGGTCACGCTGTTGTCCGAGGTGTCGGTCGAGGGCGGCACGGTGACGGGCCGCCGGGACGGTGACACGGCCTCGGAGCGGCTGGAGGCGTCGTTGCCGGCGGTGGTGTCGGTGACGGACCAGTCGGGTGAGGCGCGTTACCCGTCGTTCAAGGGGATCATGGCGGCGAAGAAGAAGCCGGTTCAGTCGCTGGATCTGGAGGACCTGGAGATCGAGGCGGACGAGGTCGGTCTGGCGGGTGCCTGGACCGTGGTGGATTCCGCGGCGCAGCGTCCGGCCCGTTCGGCGGGCACGATCGTCAAGGACGAGGGCGAGGGCGGCAGGCAGCTGGCCGAGTTCCTGGCCGGCCAGAAGTTCATCTGACCCCCTTGTCCGTCCCCCGTCGTTTCTTCGCTACTCGCAGGAGATTGAAGTCCCATGGCTGAAGTTCTCGTTTATGTCGATCACGTGGACGGTGCCGTCCGCAAGCCGACCCTGGAGCTTTTGACGCTGGCGCGTCGGGTCGGTGAGCCGGTCGCGGTCGCGCTCGGCGAGGGTGCCGCCGGCACCGCGGGGGTGCTGGCCGAGCACGGTGCGGTGAGGGTCCTGACCGCTGATGCGCCGGAGTTCGCCGATTATCTGGTCGTGCCGAAGGTCGACGCGCTGCAGGCCGCTCACGCGGCACTCTCCCCGGTGGCGGTGCTGGTCCCGTCCTCCGCGGAGGGCAAGGAGATCGCGGCCCGTCTCGCGGTCCGGATCGGTTCGGGCGTCATCACCGACGCCGTCGACCTGGAGGCCGGTGAGCAGGGTCCCGTCGCCACGCAGTCCGCGTTCGCCGCGTCGTTCACCACCAAGTCCCGTGTCTCCAGGGGGACCCCGGTCATCACGGTCAAGCCGAACTCGGCTCCGGTCGAGGCCGCCCCGGCGGCGGGTGCGGTCGAGACCCTGGCGGTGTCGTTCTCCGCGCAGGCCACCGGCACGAAGGTGCTGTCCCGCACGCCGCGCGAGTCGACGGGCCGCCCCGAGCTGACCGAGGCCGCGATCGTCGTCTCCGGCGGCCGCGGCGTCAACGGTGCGGAGAACTTCGCGATCATCGAGGCGCTGGCCGACTCGCTCGGTGCGGCCGTCGGCGCCTCGCGTGCCGCGGTCGACGCCGGCTGGTACCCGCACTCCAACCAGGTCGGCCAGACCGGCAAGTCGGTCTCCCCGCAGCTGTACATCGCCTCCGGCATCTCCGGCGCGATCCAGCACCGCGCCGGCATGCAGACGTCCAAGACGATCGTCGCGATCAACAAGGACGCCGAGGCCCCGATCTTCGACCTCGTCGACTACGGCGTCGTCGGCGACCTCTTCCAGGTCGTCCCCCAGCTCACCGACGAGGTCAAGTCCCGCAAGGGCTGACCCGCCGTCCAGCTGCACTTCCCCCCTTTTTTTCCGAAGGTCCGGGGCCGCACGGTGTGAACTCACCGCGCGGCCCCGGACCGTTTCCGATCACAGACGATGATGTAGCCGACGTTGCCCAGGTCGGGCCGGAGATCCAGCCGGTGACCGAGTCCCGCAGATCGAGCCGGCTTTCTCGGCTCAGGTCCCGTGGTGCGCCAGGGCCAGGTGCGGGTCCGGGGCACCCGGCGCCGGAGTCGGGTCGGCATGGACCAAGGCTGCGGTCAGCTTCGGTACGGCGTGCAGCAGGGCATGCTCGGCCTCCACGGCCACCTGGTGGGCTTCACGCACATTCAGCTCGCCGTCGACGACGACCGCGACCTCCGCACGCAGCCGGTGGCCGATCCAGCGCAGTCGCAGTTCACCCACCGCCCTTACGCCCGGCACTCGTCCCAGCGCGTGCTCGGCCGCGTCGACCAGGGCGGGATCGACGGCGTCCATCACCCGACGGAAGACTTCCCGGCAGGCGTCGCGCAGCACCAGCAGAATCGCAGCGGTGATGACCAGACCCACGATCGGGTCGGCAAGCCGCCAGCCGATCGCGGCACCGCCTGCGCCCAACAACACGGCGAGCGAGGTGAATCCGTCGGTTCGGGCGTGCAGTCCGTCGGCGATCAAGGCAGCCGAGCCGATCTCGCGTCCGACTCGGATGCGATAGCGGGCCACCCACTCATTGCCGATGAAGCCGACCACGGCCGCGGCAGCGACGGCGGGCAGGTAGCTGATCCCCTGCGGGTTCAGCAGCCGGTCGATCGCGGTCCAGGCGGCAAAGAATGCGGAGGCCGCAATGGTCAGCACGATGACGATGCCGGCCAGGTCCTCGGCCCGCCCGTAGCCGTAGGTGAAGCGGCGGTTCGCCGCCCGGCGCCCCAGGACGAAGGCCACGCCCAGCGGCAGTGCGGTCAGCGCGTCGGCCGCGTTGTGCACGGTGTCGCCGAGCAGAGCAACCGAGCCGGACAGGACGACCACCACAGCCTGCGTCACAGCCGTGGCACCGAGCACCGCCAGAGAAATCCACAGCGCCCGCATGCCCTGCGCGGAGGACTCCAGGGCACGGTCGACCTTGTCGGTGGACTCGTGCGAGTGCGGTTTCACCAGGTGGCCGAGCCGATGCCGCCACCGCGCCCGGCGGCCGGTGCCACCGTGTCCATGGGCATGCCCGCTGTCCCGCCCGTGCTCATGGTCGCGAATGTGCCGGTACTCGTGCGGGTGGTGGCTGTGTCCGGGCTGCTCGCTCACGGTCCGGCCTTTCGACGCGGGACGGGGATGTGGACACCACAAGGCGCCCTGACCCATTATGTGCGCATGAGCGCACGCATGCACCTATCACCTGCACACGGTATGCACCCGCTGGATCCAGGCACCGAACAGCTCACCCACGCCGCCGCGGTCCTGGGCCTGCTCGCCGACCGCACCCGGCTCGCACTGGTGCACACCCTCGGCAAGGGTGAAGCGGATGTCACCACACTGACGGCAGCCTGCGGAGCCGCTCGTCCGGCGGTCAGTCAGCACTTGGCCAAGCTGCGACTGGCGGGGCTCGTGTCCGTACGCAAGGAGGGTCGGCGCATGGTTTACGGCCTGTCCAACGGGCACTTGCGACGCGTGGTGGACGAAGTCCTGAACCTCGCCGACCACCACCTCGGCGGCGCTGCCCTGCACGACTGAGCAGCGGGCCTCTGCGAGGCGGTGGTGGCGGCGCCACAGCAGGCGGTTGAGGCCGGCGCCGTACAGGCTCGTCACCACTACCCCGGCGGGCAGCGACGAGCCGGCCGCGGCCTCGGTCACACCAGAGGCAGGCGGTTCGCCTTGGCAGGCGCACTCCATGGCGCCGTGATCACCGGTCCAGAGAGTCCCGGCAAGGTATAGCCTGCTCACCGGCCCCGTCCCGTGCGTACAGAAAGGCAGGTGAGATCCACGATGTGTGGTGAACCTCCCAGTCGCACGCCGCGGGACGCTGCCACGACCGGACCCTAGCCGGATCCGAAGGCGACGTCTGCGGCGTGCCCTCGCCCATCCCTACGCCTTCTACTTCCTGCCTGCGGAAGGACTCCGTCATGTCCGAGCGTCGTCTGCGTGCCCTGCGCGCGTTCAAGAAGCCGGCCAAGCGCCCGGCCGGCCCCCGCCCCGCTGATGAGCAGCCCGGCGCGGCTGCATCGGCCGAGCAGCAGCCCCATGAGACCAGCGTCATCACTGCCGCGCTGTATCACGACGGCTGTCGCACCAGCACCCATGACTCGCTCGCCGAGACCTTCCAGAAGCTCCGCGAGGCGGACGGCGGCATGGCTTGGATCGGCCTGCACCGGCCGACCGAGGCCGAACTGCTGTCCGTTGCGGGCGAGTTCGATCTGCATCCACTCGCGGTCGAGGACGCGTTGGAGGCGCACCAGCGCCCCAAGCTGGAACGTTACGGCGACACCCTGTTCGTGGTGCTGCGCGCCGCCCGCTACCTGGATGACGCCGAAGAGGTCGATTTCGGCGAGCTGCACGTCTTCGTCGGACCCGACTTCGTCATCACCGTGCGCCACGGGGCCGCCCCGGATCTGGCAGCGGTCCGGCGTCGCATGGAGGCCACCCCGGATCTGCTCAAGCGCGGCCCCGAGGCTGTGCTGTACGCGATCCTCGATGCGGTCGTCGACGGCTACGCGCCCGTGGTCGCCGGCGTGGAGAACGACGTCGACGAGATCGAGACCGAGGTCTTCAGTGGTGACCCGAAGGTGTCCCGCCGTATCTATGAGCTCTCCCGGGAAGTGGTGGAGTTCGCGCGCGCGACCCGTCCCCTGACGAGGATCCTGGAAGGACTGAGCGCCGGATTCGAGAAGTACGGAATCGACGAGGAACTGCGCAGGTACCTGCGCGATGTGGCCGACCACTCCACCCATGTCACCGAACGTGTCGACGGTTTCCGCCTGGCGCTGCAGGACATCCTCGCGGTCAATGCCACGCTGGTCAGCCAGCAGCAGAACGAGGAGATGAAGCAGCTGGCGCAGGCCGGCCACGCGCAGAACGAGGAGATCAAGAAGATCTCGTCGTGGGCGGCGATTCTGTTCGCGCCGACACTGGTGGGGACCATCTACGGGATGAACTTCGAGCACATGCCGGAGCTCGGCTGGGTCCTCGGGTACCCCTTCGCAATCGCGCTGATGGCTGTCGTATGTCTCGGGCTCTATGTGGTCTTCAAGCGCCGAGACTGGCTCTGACCCCATGGACCGGGAGATCGGCCGACCCCCCGCTTGTCCATACGCCCGCCCCTCCTCCTCCCCGGGCCCACAACGGCCGGTGGCACACTGGCGACCTGCTGTCCGAAGGAGCTCGATGTGCCGGTGATCCGCAATCTCCGACGTGCGGTGCGCCGCGCCTACCGCCGGAAGGTCGACCTGAGCCACCCGGCCCGCTCTCCGCTGGGCAGCGCGGTGGTCAACTGCGTGATCTACGAAGACGGCGTACGGCAGCCCGCTGCCTGCCCGGTGGATGAAGCTCTGCGACGGGTCCGCAAGTCCGGCCGCGGCTTCGTGTGGATCGGGCTGCACGAGCCCTCCGAGACAGAATTCGCGGGAATCGCCGAGCTGTTCGGCCTGCATCCGCTGGCAGTCGAGGACGCGGTGCACGCCCACCAGCGGCCGAAGGTGGAGCGTTACGACGAGACGCTGTTCGCCGTCTTCAAGACCTGCCGCTATGTCGAACACGAGGAGCTCACCGCCACCAGCGAGGTGGTGGACACCGGGGAGCTGATGATTTTCACCGGTGCCGACTTCGTGATCACCGTCCGGCACAGCGCGCACGGTTCACTCGGTCCACTCCGCGAGGCGTTGGAGGCTGCCCCCGCGCAGCTGGCCAAGGGGCCCGCAGCCGTACTGCATGCCATAGCCGACCATGTGGTCGACGACTACCTGGCTGTGGCGGACTCGGTGCAGATCGACATCGACGCCGCCGAGACCGACGTCTTCAGTGGGCACGCCGCTCGTGGTGACGCGGGCCGGATCTACCAGCTCAAGCGCGAACTGTTGGAGCTCAAGCGTGCGGTGACACCGCTGGACCGGCCACTGCAGGCCTTGGCCACCCGGCCCATGCCGCCGGTCAGCCCGGACATCCAGCCGTACTTCCGTGACGTCGCCGACCACCTGGCCCGCGTCATCGAGCAGATCACGTCGTTCGACGCCCTGCTCGATTCGATCCTCCAGGCCCACCTTGCCCAGGTGACCGTCGCGCAGAACGAGGACATGCGCAAGATCACGGCATGGGCGGCGATCATCGCCGTACCGACGATGGTCTGCGGCGTGTACGGCATGAACTTCGACCACATGCCGGAGCTGCGCTGGACCTACGGGTATCCCCTCGCCCTCGGAGTCATGGCTACCGCCTGCCTCGTCATCCACCGAAGCTTCCGCCGTGCCGGCTGGCTCTGACCGGCGTCCCTCCGGATCTGCTCCGGCCATGCGGTAACACCTCGCGCGGGAGGGCTGCGCGATCCGCACCGTGAGGACACCTGCCTCGGCCGGGAAGGCCGGACGGCCCGTGATGCTGCCGTCGGTGTACGAGTCGTCGGAGCCGGTACCGAAGGCGCCGCCCCGGTCGAGGTACGCGGTGTCGACATCGTCCTCGGCCTGCATCATCAGCAGTACGGGAGGTCCGTCGGCCTCGTCCGGAGGGGGAGGGGGCACCGTGTAGTGGAGGGTGAACGAGTCGTCGAGGACGGTCAGTCCGTGCACCGTGAGTTCGTGGCGGCCGTCGAGGACCGGCACGGTGACGAGGGGCGGGCGTTCCTGGATCCGCTCATGCGGGGATGCTCGTCTTCGGAAGTTGCGACGCGGTGGGTTTCCCCGTGGCGTAGTGGACGTACTCGCGCTCCAGCCGGAATCCGGAGGTCCAGGCCAGGAGGCGGCTGGGGCGGTTGCCGCGGGAGCAGGACCAGCTCGCGATGCGTCCGCGGGCCGCGATGTCCGCACAGAGGCCGGCGACGCAGGCGTGGGCCAGGTGCCGGCGGCGGTGTTCGGGGACGGTGAAGCAGGCGATGTCCTCGTACTCACTGCCGAGGAAGTACGTGCAGGCCACGGCGAGAATCCGGTCCTTGTGGAAGGCGGCCCGGCCGAGACCGGAGGCGGCGAGACCCGATGGGCCGTTCCAGCTCTTGTGCAGCCAGGCCGCGTCGGGACCGAGCGCGGCGAGTGCCTGGGCGTCCTCGGGGACGAGCGGGCGTATCGTCACGCCCCGCGGTGGCCGGGGTGCCGGTGATGTTGCGGGGGCACGGTGGATGTACACCATCCGCTCCCCCGGCACGATCCTGCTGAATGAGGCGCCCAGGGCCGGCAAAAAGCGGGAGGGCGTCTCGATGTAGCTGCCTGCGAGCGGGGCCAGGGAGCCGGGGGTGAGGGCTCGCGGGTCACCACGCAGCAGTACATGGTCTGCGCAGCTGACGGCAACGGCCTGCGGCTCGACGGCGTGGTCCGCCCACCAGTGCCCGGCGCCGGTGCGCAGAACGTGTTCGGCCAGAGCTGCGGGGCCCGGCGCCCCCGCGGGGAAGCACCGGGCGAGGGCGGGAAGACTGTTCGGCTGAAGCTGGATCACGGGAGAGACCACCTGATTCGGGTGTGGGGCCGCCCTGATGGGGCCGCCCCACACAGGGTTTAGTACTGGCCGGCCTTGCTGCCGTGGTTGGCCTTCCTCTTGCGGCAGGCCTTCCTCCTGCGTGCGCGCTTGGACATCTGTGCCTCCTTCAGGCGCTCTGGCCGACGAGCAGGGAGGCGAGCTTGTTCAGTCGCTGGACGGTGCGCGTCTCGGTGGCGGCCGGGGCCGGATCGACGCACTGATCCCGGTCGTAGTAGGCACCGTTGACGATCTCGGTCGCCGGGTCGCACAGCCGCACGACATGTGCGGCGCCCTCGGCGGCCGTAGCCCCCTTGAGGGAGTACAGAGGCAGCAGAGCGGTGTCGCAGACACCCGGGTGGACGGAGACCGCGGTCACGCGCGGGTCGGCGGCGAAGACCGTGAGAGCCAACTGCGACTGGGCGTACGCGGCGAGGCGGGAGTAGTTACGGGAGCGGTTCGGGTCGCTCCACCGGACCGAGGCAGTGCGGTGCAGCGAGGACGAGACGCTCACGACCCGGCCGCCGGTTGTGCGAGTGAGGGCGGGCTCCAGAAGGTGGGTGAGCAGGTAGTGGGCGAGGAAGTTGACCTGGAACGTGATCTCGTTGCCGTCCGTGGTGACGGTGTGCCGCTCGGGGGCGGCCATGGCCGCGTTGTTGACCAGAACGTCCAGGCTCGGGTGCTCCTCGGCCACCCGGTGAGCGAGTTGCTCGACCTCCTCGAGACAGGTGAAGTCGGCCGCGAAGGAGCACAGGAGTCCACTGTCGATGCCGGCCACGGCGGCAAGCTCGTCGGACACCGCCCGCGCCTCTTCGGCGGTACGGCCGTGGACGAGGACGGTGGCGCCGCGCTCCGCCAACTGGCGCGCGGTCTCCCGACCGATGCCGGAGGTGGCCCCGGTGACCAGCACGGTCCGTCCGGAAAGGGAAGGCTGGGAGGACAGGGAGGAAGAAGACATGATCGATTCCTGGAAACGGGCACGGCCGCGCAGCTCTCTCCTGTTCGGGCAGGGGAAGTGCGTCGGCCATGCGGAGGATGGTGGTGCGTACGGCCGGCCCGCATGCAGAGGAACGGCCGCCGTCAGGCGTTCAGAGCGACTGCCTCAACGCACCGGCAGGTGAGCAGCGTGCAGGACCGGCGGCACCGTATGCGGCGGCCGGTCGTCATGGCGCAGACTGCTGTTCACATGGTTCATCCAACTCGCCCGCCCACAAAGACCTCAAGAGGGCCGGTCCGTCCTTGACGACCCTCTGACGAGCGGGCCGGCCCGGGTCGGGCCACGGAGACGACCAGGTCGATCAGCTTGACCGAGGAACGGCAGGACCACGTCAAGGCCGCCTTCCTCATGAGCGCAGTTTTCCCGGCGAGCTGAGCAGGCCATCGCGCCGGACGGCACTGCCTCACCGCTGCGGAACCGGTTCGCCCGCCCGGCCGACCCGGAGAGGCCCGAGTCTCCCGGTGCGCGTCAAGCCGGCGATCGCTGCGGCACACACCACGCCCACGATGCACAACACGAGCCAGGGCAGACGCGGTTGCTCAGTGGAGGCATCCCACACGGCGCCGGTCGCAAGGTTCCCGACGGTGATCCCGACGCCCGAGATCGTGTTGTACAGGCCGTAGTGGGTGGCGACCAGCCGCTCGCCGGAGAACGCGACGACGGTGTCCATCTCGAACGGATACACCAGGGCCGTACCGAGGGCGAGCAGGGCGGCCGCAAGGACCAGCGGTGCCAGGGCCACCGCCCGGATCAGCAGTCCGTCGCCCCGGGGCGGCGCGCCCGCGACAAGGAGCGGTGCGAAGGCGCCGCCCATCAGCGTCAAGCCGTAGACGACGGACCGGCCCGGAGACCAACGCGCCCGCGCCCAGGCGGTGATGCGCAGCTGTCCGGCCGCGGCAACACCCGCCGATACGGCGAAGAGCGCCGTGCTGACGCCGTCCCCGCTCCCCGGCGCCACCCGCTGCGCCTGCAACGGCAGCGCCAGGTAGACCTGGAAGGACAGGACGTACGAACCGATCATTGCCGCGGAAAAGAGCAGGAAGGGGCGGTTGGACACCACAGTGCGCCAGTCGGCGAGCACTCCTTGGCGCCGCTCCTTCGCAGCCGGCGGGCGCCAGCGGCCGGGCAGGACCTTGACCTGTACGAGGGTGAGTCCGAGGAAGAGCAGTGCCGCCACCGCGCACACCAGCCGGAAATTCAGTGCGATCAGGGCAAGACCGATCAAGGGGCCGGCGAACATGCCCACTTGGTAGAAGACGTTGAACAGCGCGAACGCCTCCACCCGTCGCTCCCCCGCTTCCCGTGCGAGCAAGGCCCGCACAGCCGGGTTGAACAACGCCCCCGCGAAGCCCGTCAGCGCCGACGCGACGATCAGCGCGGGCAGCGAGTCGACGAAACCGAGCAGTCCGAATCCGACGGTCCGCAGCACGCATCCGGCGGTGATCACGCTCTTGCAGCCGAGCCGGTCCGCGAGCGTGCCGCCGATGAGGAACATGCCCTGTTGGCTGAAGTTCCTTACGCCGAGCACGAGTCCGACCGCCCAGGCTGCCATGCCCAGGCCACCCGAGAGGTGGATCGCAAGGTAGGGCATGAGCATGTAGAACGCCGTGTTGATGGTGAACTGCTGGACCATCAACAGCCGTACGGCACCGTCGAAGGAGCGGAACTCCCGGGCGAGCTCCCTCATCGTGTGGCCTCCTCGTCGGCGCGGGGCGCGGTGATGTTCACACAGCGCGTCCAGCGCTCCACGACGCGCTCGCCGGGATGGGCGATCTCATCGGGGTCGTCAGCGGGCCGGCGTGAGAGGAGGTCGTACGTGCGGCAGTAGTCGTCGTTGTAGACCGTGTCCCAGTAGCGGTGGACTCCGTCGGGGAAGATCGCCGCGATGCGGGTACCCGGGGTGAGGGTGCGGGCGAGCCAGCCGGCCACCAGCGCAACGGCGCCGACGCTCCAGCCGCCGCTCGCACAGTGGTGCCTCGCCAGCTGTCGGGCCGCCCGGACCGCCTCGTCCGGTGCGACCCAATGGGCCTCGTCGAAGGCGGCGTGGTCGACGTTGCGCGGATGAATGCTGCTGCCCAGGCCCCGCATCAGGCGGACACCGGCGGGCTGGCCGAAGATGGTGGAACGTACCGAGTCGACGCCGACCAGCCGCACGCCCGGCGAGATCGCGCGCAGGGCACGGGCGGTCCCGGCCGAGTGCCCGCCCGTTCCGACGGCGGCCACCAGCACGTCCACCCGGCCGAGCTGCACGGTGAGTTCGAGGGCAAGATTCGCGTACGCCGCCGGGTTGTCCGGGTTGTGGTACTGGTCGGGGCACCAGGAGCCCGGATGCGCGGCGAGCAGGGAGCGGACGCGGTTCCTGCGCGCCTGCTGCCAGCCGCCGGCCGGACTCGGTTCTGCCACCACCTCCACCCGGGCGCCGAGGGCACGGAGCTGGTGGACCATGAGCGGTTCCATGCCGGGGTCGGTGACCAGAGTGACCGGATGACCGTAGGTGATGCCCGCGAGCGCGAGACCGAGTCCGAGCGTCCCGCTGGTGGACTCGATGACGGGCGCCTCGGGCCGGAGCTCTCCGCGGGCTCGGGCAGCCGCGACCATGTGAAGGGCCGGGCGGTCCTTGATGCCGCCGGGATTGGCGCCCTCCAACTTGGCCCAGAAGCCTCGGCCGGCGGGAGTGAAAGGGCTTCCGACCCAGAGGACCGGGGTGTTGCCCACCATGCCGGCGGGGGTGCGGCGGGGCGCACCTGCCGGTTCGGGGAGTTCGTGTGCCGCCACGAAGGCGTGCACGTCGTCGGTGGAAATGCTGCGCATGGCAGCGGTCATGGCAACCTGGTCTTTCCACGGCCACGAACCGGGTCGGGGCCGTCGCGTGAGAGCGGTACGGGTACGGGCGGCTCGTGCGGGCGGTCGCGGGAGCGGCCGGGCGCACCGAGCCGTTTCACGTCCGGCTGACGCAGACCAGATGCAGCAGAGAGAATCCCGTGGGGCATGGCGGCCCGTCGGCTGCGAGACCGACGGGACGGCGCCACGGCAGACTCGAGAGACCCGCCTCCATGAGTCCCCACGCTGCCAGGGTGAGCAGCAGCGCCGCCAGGAAGGGAAGCCCGGAGCGCGTCGGCGCCTCGACCAGGAGCACCGCCGAGTCACAGCATCCGCCGGGAGTCGCTGGATGATGCCCGGTCTCGGACACGTCGCGGTCGGTGGTTTCCGCCGTGTCCAACACGGGCTCCGTGTCCCGCACATGGGGATCGGCTGCGGGCAGCGGACCGCTGAGGAGCGACACGTGGTGTCCGTCCTGCGCCTGCACACCACATGTCAGCACGTGGGCCACGGCGGCGATCGCCAGGCTCAGGAGCAGAGTGATGACGAGGCGGCGAACACCCGGCCCCGGGGCAACAACGGACGGCACGCCCCCGACCGTATCGCCGAACAGGAATCGATGCGCATTTATGGGGAGGTAAGGGTGAAATACCTCATCGAGCCGGTACGAGCAATGCGAATCTGCTAAGGAACTCAGCCGGTGAGCCCAGCGGTGCGCTCCGCCTGCGTCTTCTTCGGCGCGGTCATCACCCGGTACGCCGGCCGGCCCTGGTGTTCTGCCTCAGCACCCTCATTGCCCTGATAGCTCCGGCGCCGCGTCTGGTCACCGGGTTCGGACCCAAGTCCCTCATCGTCCCGGGGCTGTTCGCTCTCACCGCAGGCATGGTCCGGCTGCCTTTCGCCCGCCCCGACGGGACTTCCCCGACACTGCCGGTCTGCGGGCGGAACACTCGTCGACTGTCGGATGACCCCGAGTGCGTGGCCGGGTCATGAGGCATCGATGACGGTGACCGGTTGGGTGCGTCCTTCATTGCGCGGCTCCGCCCATGTGGACAATGCGGTGCGGCATGCGTGGTCAAGGTGCCGCAGGCCCGTCAGGTCGATTTCCACGCTGCGGTTTCGGGGCAGTGCCTCCAGCGCGTCCAGCATCTTCGGCAGTCGCAGAAAGGTGGCGTTGCCGATCAGGGACACCTTGACCGGCCCATTGCCCTGATCGGACACCTCCAAGCGCAGGTGGGAGGTGTCCCAAGCAGTCTTGGCCACGGCGAACGCCAAACCGATCAGCACGCCTTCGAACATGTTGACCACGACGATCGAGGCTGCCGTTGCTACGAGGATCAGGGCCTCTCCACGTTGTTCGCGCCACAGTCCGCGCCATTCCCTGACGGGGATCAGCTTGCCGCCCGAGTAGATCAGGACCCCGGCCAGGGAGGCGAGCGGCACCGCGGAGAGGGCGGACGGCAGGATCGCAGCGAACAGCAGCAGCCAGACGCCGTGCAGTACACGGGAAGCCTTGGTCTGCGCACCTGCCTGGACGTTCGCCGCGCTGCGCACGATGACTGCCGTCAACGGCAGGGCGCCGAGCATCCCGCAGACCGTGTTTCCGACGCCCTGGGCAATCAGCTCCTTGTCGTAGTCGGTACGCGGCCCGTCGTGCAGCCGGTCCACAGCCGCTGCGCTGAACAGGCTTTCCGCCGAGGCGATCAGGGCAAAGGCGAGCACGGTGCCGACCAGACTCACCCCGGCCAACTGCCCCAAGGTGTCTGCGGTCGGAGGCTGAATGGCCTGGAACACCCCCTGTACTTCGACCTTCGTCACAGGGGCGTCGGACAGAACCGCCAGTCCGGTGGCCACACCGACCCCGGCGAGCGGAGACGGTACTCGTCGTACAGCGTGCGGCAGATGTCTCCACACGGTCATCACCGCGATGGTTGTGGCCCCGAGTCCGAGTGCGGCCTGTGCCTCGAACGAACCCACTGCTCCCACGAACAGTCCCGGTAGGCCGGTGATCCTTGCCGGGCCTGTACTCGGTGCCGTCGCGTCCGCCATCGCGTAGAGCTGACCGGCGATCAGCACGAGCCCGATTCCGGCGAGCATTCCTTGTACGACGGAGACAGAGACTGCCCGGAACCATCCTCCGATGCGGGCCAGGCCCATGGCCAGCTGCAGTACGCCTGCCGCCAGGACAATCACCCCCAGCACGGTGATGCCATAAGCGCTGACCGCCTCGTGGACCAGCACGGTCAGGCCGGCCGCCGGGCCGCTCACCTGCAGGCTGCTGCCAGGCAGGCAGCCGACCACCAGTCCGCCGACAATGCCGGTGACCAGGCCGAGTTCAGCCGGAACGCCGGACGCAGTCGCCACTCCGACGCACAGGGGAAGCGCCACGAGGAAGACGACGAAGGACGCCGCCGCCTCGCGTCCCACCGCTCCGGCGCGCGTTTTACCGACTGCGGGGTCGTCCCCCCTGCCCCTGGGGTGCCGATCGCGGCCGGGTACGCGGGTGCCGGTCACAATGCGAGAAACGCGTCTTCGTGCGGCCGATGGGCAAGCACGGTACCGATGTGGAATTCGTAGCAGGATTGCATGTCAGGCGGGTGTCCCCAATGCGCCCCGGGGCGCGTCTGTGACTTGGATGAATGCACCCCGGCAGAAGAGACCGGTGCGGCGTACGCCGCTGGGCCCGCCTACCGCCGGGACGCAGTCAGAGGCGGGGTTCGGGTGAGCCGTCCCCGATGGGGTCGTGGCGGCACAATGTGACACACCAGGGGTGCCGCGTGACCACAACCCGGCGCCACCACCCGGACGGCGCCTTCGTAGGACGTGGTGCCTGTGGAAGCGGACCGGGGCCGTGAACGGACCCGTCGCCGACTGGAGATGGGGCGATGTTCACAGGCGGGGCAGGTGAGGTGACTTTCCGGGCGGCCTCGGCGCGTACCAACGCGCCCATGGCCGCAAAGACGTCTGCGGGCATGACGGAGTGCTCCTGCGCAGTCGATGAGCGTCAACTACTGTGACGGCAGGCCTCTTCCGTGGCACCGCGCCCACTGGCAGGCACGTCGAAGAGGCCGGGCTCGCTCAGCAGCGCAGGGCGCACCCTGAGGAGAACCCGGCAGCGCCCGCGGCTGCGGCAGGAGCGGGCCTTGCAGTTCCGCTGCCCGCCTCTGCATCCCGGCGGACCGCGTGCGACATGACGGAGGAAGCACCCGCGAGGTCGGCAGCATGCTTCGGCTTACCCATGGAAGTCGAACCCACTCGCCAGCCATGGCCGCCCGCGTGACCTCCGGAGTCCGGGACGGCGGACCCCACTGCGGGGAGAGCGGCACTGTCGATGTCCTCGGTCACGGTGTGAACGGTTCGGCCTTCCAGGCCGATGTGCGAGGACGTCGGCTGCTGCCAGGCCGGAAGTGAGACGGCGTGTACCAGCGTCGCCAGAGTGATCAGCGTGATCGCACAGAGGGCACGGGACAGCAGGCGCATCGCACTGCCGCTGCTGGGCACCATGTGCACACCTCCCGCCGGACTCCGGATCACCAGACAACCCCACCAGTGCTTCCGATGACACTGCAAATGAGCTGTACGGTGTCGAATTCACCCGGACGGCGAATCACCGGACGCACGCTGGATCACCGATGCCGTCCGCGGCCCGTAGTAGTGGTCCGGGTGGAGTCGGCCGGCGCGCCACCTCTCACGCGACGATCTCGACGCTCTGTTCGGTCCAGATGGTCTTGCCCTCGCCTGTGTAGCGGGTGCCCCATCGTTCCGAGCACTGAGCGACGAGCAGCAGCCCACGGCCGCCTTCATCGGTGGTGCGGGCATGCCGCAGCCGTGGTGAAGTACTGCTGCCGTCAGAGACCTCACAGGTCAGAACGTCGTCGTGGATCAACCGCAGCCGTACGGGGGCCTTTGCGTGCCGGATGGCGTTGGTGACGAGCTCACTGGCGATGAGTTCGGTGGCGAAGGCCGCCTCGTCCAGGGCCCATGATCCGAGCTGGCGGGTGACGAGTGACCGGGCGGTGGAGACGACGGCCGGGTCACTCGACAGGTCCCACGACGCCACCCGGCCGGGGCCCAGTGCGTGCGTACGGACGACGAGCACCGCTGCGTCCTCGCGAGGCCGGGCGGGGACCAGGGATTCGGTCAGCATGCGGCAGATCTCGCGCACGGAGCCCGGCGAGCGGGCGAGCAGGCCCACGAGTCCGGCCCGACCCGACCCGCCGGGCTGCGCCTGAAGCAGCCCGGCAGTGTAGAGCGCGAGCGTCGAGCCGTCGGGCAGCTCGAGGTCCGTCTTTTCGAACGGAGGTCCGGGGCTGCCGAGGGGCCTGGAGGCGGGCAGGTCCAGAGCCCTGACCGTGCCGTCCGGGAAGGCGACGACGGGGTCGGGACACCCGGCGCCGGCCATGGTGCAGCGCTGGGAGATGGGATCGTAGACCGCATACAGGCAGTTGCACCCGGCCTCGTCACCCATCGGAGGCAGCCCGGACCTCGTTTCCCGCTCCGGTTCGTCGAGTGCGTCCCCGGCGCCGGTGCCCCTCGTTCCGTCGCGCCCGGCAAGGCGGCGTACCAGGTCGTCGAGGCGGGCCAGCAGTTCGTCGGGCTCCAGATCCAGGTCCGACAGCGTATGTACGGCGGCGCGGAGCCGCCCCATGGCTGCGGTGGTGTGCACGCCGCGACCGGGCACACTGCCGGCCACGAGCGCGACCCGGGCTCCGGACAGCGGTACGACCTCGACCCAGTCGCCGCCCGCGCCGGCGTGCACGTACTCGTGGGCCACCTCCACACCATTGTGATGGGGCAGTTCCCCCGGAAGCAGACTGCGTTGCAGTGCCACGAGGGAGTTGCGCTCGCGCAGGTAGCGGCGGGCGTTGTCCATGCACACGGCCGTGCGGCGGGCGAGCTCCGTGGCCAGGGTCAGATCGTTCTCGTCGAACGGGCCTTGCTCTCCCCAGCGGTAGAAGGCGACGAGACCCAGGGCATGGTTCTGGGTGACCAGCGGCACGAACATGACCGAGTGCACCCGCTCCTCCAGCATCCGCCCGCCGCGGACCGGATCGCCGATCACCCACTCGCTGTCGGTCTGCACCGGGCTGACCAGACGGGGCCGGAGGTCGGCAAGTACCGGGACGCCCCGTGCGGCGAACGGGAGCGTGCTCACCTCGTCGACCTCGTACACGCCGGGCAACACATCGGACCGGGAGGAACGGGAGGCCGCCCGGCGCAGCTCCGCACCCGGGGATACCGGCCCGGGTGCGACATCCTCGCCTGTGAGTACGGGTTCCAGGACCTCGACCGCGGCGCTGTCGGCGAGCTGCGGCACCGCCACATCGACCAGTTCCTGGGCCGTGCGCAGCACATCGAGCGTGGTTCCGATCCGGGCACCGCCTTCCGCGAGCAGGGCGAGGCGCTGCTGAGCCAGATGACGGTCGGTGACGTCGACGACTGCGTTGGCGACCCCCAGAATCCGGCCGTGCGCGTCATGGAGCCGGAACGCGGAGGCCGAGTAGACGTGCTCGCGACCGGGGTCGACCGGAGGCCGGCCGCGCTTCTCGAATCCGGTCACCGACTGCCCCGAGGCGAGCACCTGGCCCATCACTCGTTCGGTCAGTCCGGCGTCGGAGTCGGGCCATATCTCTGCTGGGCGCTTCCCCAGTGCCTCCGCGACCCGGGTGCCCCGCATCCATTCGGCGGCAGTGTTGAACCGCCTGAAACGCAACTGAGGGTCGAGGACGAACAGTCCCACAGGGGACTGCGTGAACAGCGCCTCCAGGAGCGCCCGGTCGAGTTCCTCTTCCGACGGCGGACCTGCCGCCGCGTCCGTCAGGCCGGCCGGCCGGGGCCAGCATCACCTCCCAGCACCGTCCGGCGTCGGCTCCCGCGTCGGTGCCGGGGCCCCTTTCGGGGCGGATGCCGAGCCGGCAGGACACCGTCCGGCCGTCGCGATGACGTAGGACGACCACCCCGCTCCCCGTTTCGGCAGCCGATTCCCCCGCCGTGGCCAGGAGCTCGGCCACCGGCCGGCCCAGCACCCGATCGGCTGTGTGGCCGAGCAGCTGCTCGGCCGCGGCGCTCCATCCGGCCACCACGCCTCTCATGTCGACCACGACACGAGCCCAGGCCCGCGCCGCCGATGGCCCGCCGCATCCGCCACTACTATGAGTAACATCTACCGCACCCATCGCCACCAGCCTCGTCCGTTCGAGCTGTGCCTGATCCCAGTCTCCCGCGCGAGAGGGGGGCCACCACTCGGCAACGGAAATGGGCAGCGGTAGCACGATGCACGGCGGGACCGGCACGGACAATGGGAGGGCGAGTCGAGCGACACGCCCTCAGCGGACTCGATCAGGTGACTCCTTCGTGGAGAGTCCGCACTGATTCATGACACTCCCGTCGAGGACACACAATCCGGAGGGCGGCACCTCGATCGTGTGGATGCCTGGTGTGAGAAGGAGAGCCGTGGCCTGCTGCAATCGACCTTGGGCGTCATAGGTCTGTACGCAGACCCGGCGGCGTGGTCCGGACACGTCGAGCACCATCCGTGAAGCGGTGGAGGCGTTGATGAGGGAGAGAGAACGCCAGGCCTCAGTGGGGAGGGGGACGACCTTGTCGGTGTAGTTGGTGATGACCCGTTGGTTTTCGCAGGTGGCCGTTACCTGGGGAAAGAGTTCGTCCGGGCGGCCGGGTTCGTAGTGGCCGGAGGTGAGGACGGGAGCCAGTCGACGCCAGGTGGCGAGCCAGAATGCGAGGGTGTCGCGGTGGTTCGGGGAGAGCCGGGTGAGGCGGGTGGAGATCTGCGGCACGGAGTTCAGGGCCCCATGGAAGTGGCGGGCCACGCTTTCCGGTGTTGCCTGCGGATCCCACATCAGCATGTCGGAATGGACTGCTCCGCCGGGTGAGAGCAGCGCGATGTCCAGCGTCCGGATGCGGTTGGCGACGGGATCAGCCGGGCAGTCGGTGGCGCGCAGCGCGTTGCCAAGTGCGGTCATGGCCGGCCCGGTGTAGGGCTGGCGCAGCTCGATGACGAACTGGTCGCCGCGCAGGGCCCGCAGGGCGTCGCGGATGTCGGCGAGCAGCGCGGCCATCGCCTCTCCGACGTCCGGAGTGTAACCGGGGGCCGGTTGGTCGGGTGCGGGTGCGGCGGCGTAGGTCATGGCCTCGTCGAGGAAGTCGATTTTCAGGCCGTCGAGTTGGTATTTGTCGACCAGGGTGCGGCAGGTGTCCGCGATGTGCGCGCGCACCTCGGCGTGGCGGGGGTCGAGGATGTGGCAGTCGAGGTGCGGGACGTAATGCGGCGCGTACGGTGCCCAGGCTTGGTAGGCGGAGGAGTGCTCTCCCAGAAGGAGCGGGGCGATCCAGGCGGTGTAGCGCAGTCCGGTCTGGCGAACGGTTCTGATGTGGGCGCGGAAGTCGGGGAACTTGACGGGGTCCGGCTGCCAGTCGCCGCAGCCCGCGTAGCCGCGGCCGTTGCCGTGCAGTTGCCAGCCGTCGTCCAGGAACAGCTGGCCGCAGCCGAGGACGGCGGCGAGAGCGGCCTCTTCCTCGACCTCGGCCGCGGTCATGTCCTGGGTGAAGGCGTACCAGGTCGAGTAGACGGGCGTCCGGGCGAACTCCGGAACGGGCAGCGGCTCTCCGTCGGGCAGGCAGGCGAGCCACTGGCGGAGCCGGCGGAGGGCGGCAGCCATGGTGGTTCCCGGCGCGGGGATGCGGAGTCGGCAGGTCTGCCCGGCGGCGAGGGAGAGGCGCAGCCACACGCCGAAGCGCTTGCGCTCCTCGGAAACACCGAAGCGGATCCAGGTCTCTTGGACGGTGCGGTCGGTGGCGAGGGCGAGCAGGCTGCGACCCGCGGTGTCGTAGAGGCAGCCGACGGGTGCGGATCGTACGAGTGACAGGCCGCGCCATGCCGACCAGTCGGCGGGCAGGGTGCGCTCCCAGCCGGCGTCGGGGTGCCAGAAGCCCGCGGCGTCGCCCAGTGGGACGTCCAGGCGCAGGGTCACGGTGCCGTCCGCCGTTGCCGTGACAAGAGCATCGGTCCCGGCAGCGTCGTCGTGCGACAGGGTCAGGGTGGCGCTGTCGGCGAGGGTACGCAGGCTGATTCGTGTGTCGCCCACATCGAGGGTGTTCGCGCCGTCTTCCCACTGGCCGGGGTCGAAGGCGGCCAAGCCGATGGAGTCGAGGGACGTGGTATCCACGGAGGGGACCTCTCTGCGGGACGCGACTGGGGCGTCCTTGTGGTTGGCTGCCGCGCCTTGGGGTCGCCGGCCGGCGGTTTCCTGCCGGCGTCAGGCGGTCTGTGGCGTGAGGGAGTGGAAGGGCCGTCCGTCGAGCGTCCAGTGCAGGTCGGGCGTGATACCCAGGGCGGCGTAGACGTGGGCGGCGACATCGGCGTGGCGGAGGCTGTCCGGTGGGGTGGTGGAGGCGATACCGGGGCCGTTCGCAGCGATCCAGGCGGTGCGCTCCAATGTGCTGCGACCGCCGTGGCCGCCTTCGTCGCGGTGGCCGTGGTCGGTGACCACGATGATGGTCCACTCCTCGGACCGGGCGTCGGGACGTTCACGTACGGCGGTGAGAAGCTGTCCGAGTTGCCGGTCGGCGGTCTCGATCGCGCTTCGGTACTCGGCTCCGCAGGCGAGGAAGTGGGCGGTCTCGTCGACAGCGCCGAGGTAGACGAAGGAGGCGTCGAGGTCTTCGCCGGAGCTGAGAATTCTTACGGCTTCGTCGGTCACGCTCTGGTCGCATTCCTCCCAGCCCTGCGGGGTGTCCTCGCGCGGAGCGATGTAGGCGAGCCTGCTCGGGGCCGCGAAGACCGGGCCGCCCTGCCGGGCCAGGAACAGGGGTTCCCAACCGCCGGCCGCGAAGGTCCGCAGCCCCTGCTCGGCGGCCAGCCGGGTGGTGAAGTCGGGGAACACCCCAAGCCGGTTTCCGGTGAAGTTGTTGCCCCAGACTCCGTGCTTGGCCACGCCGACACCGGTGACGATCGTGGTCCAGCAGGGGCCCGACATGGTCGGTGTGTCGTCGTCGATGTGGACGGGCGCGAGGAAGCCGGTGTTCGCGATTTCGTCGAGGTTGGGCGTTTCCAGCATCGGCAGCAGATCGAGGCGGACGCCGTCGATTCCGACGACCAGGACGCGGGGTGTGGGCATGTTCTCGGTTCCTTCGTGGGTCGGGCAGAGAAGGGGGCGGGGGTCAGACGGTGCGGCGCAGCCGGATCAGGCGGCTGGCGTAGTCGCCGGCGGGCAGCCGCAGGTCGATGCCCCGCCGGGTCAGGACGGCGCCGCTGTGGGTGATGCCCTCGTCGATGTCGAGGTAGCGGGCCGCGGGGTCCAGGGCCGGCAGGGCGAGCCCGGGGGGCTGGTGGCCGAAGCGGGTTGCGGGGCGCCAGGCAAGGACGGCGTGTTCGGTGTCGTCCTGGGACGCATAATGCACGGCTGTCACTCCGTCGGGGCCGTGGAGGCGGTACTGGCGGCCGTGCTGGACCAGGGGGCGGATCTGCTTGTAGCGGATGACGAGCGCGGTGGCCTCGTCGAGCTCCTCCTCGGACCAGGCGGTGAGATCCCCGCCGAGGCCGAGCGCTCCGGCCATGGCGACATGGAAGCGGAACCGGAGAGGGGTGGTGCGGCCGGTGGTGACATTGGGGTTGTCGGTCACCCAGGCCGCCATGACCTGAGCGGGGAAGAGCTGGCTGAAGCCGTGCTGGATGCTGATCCGGTCGACGGGATCGGTGTTGTCGGAAGTCCAGGCCTGGTCGGTGCGGGCGAGGATGCCGAGGTCGGCCCGTCCGCCGCCGCCCGCGCAGGCCTCGATGCGAAGGCCGGGGTGGTCGGCACGGAGGCGGTCCATGATCCGGTAGACGGCGCGGGTGTGGTCGATCCACAGCCGGTCGGGGTCCGGATGGCCGGCCCATCCGGCTTCGGTGACGACCCGGTTGGCATCCCACTTGAACCAGTCGACGTCGTGGTCGCGCACCAACTGGTCCAGGGTCCGATGGGCCCAGGCCTCGACTTCGGGGCGGGCGAAGTTCAGCATGAGCTGGTTGCGCAGTTCGGTCGCGTCCCGAGTCGCCGCATGGACGACCCAGTCGGGATGGGCACGGTAGAGGTCGCTGTCGCGGTTGACCATTTCCGGCTCCACCCACAGCCCGAACGCCATGCCCAGGCGGTGCACCTCGTCGGCCAGTGGGCGCAGCCCGTCGGGGAACGCCTCGGGCCGGGGTGTCCAGTCGCCGAGGCCCGCCCGGTCGCTGGTACGGCCGCCGAACCATCCGTCGTCGAGGACGAAGAGTTCGGCGCCCAGACGTGCGGCCAGCCGGGCCAGGTGCAGCTGGCCGGGCTGGCCGACGTCGAAGCCGGTGGCTTCCCACGAGTTGTAGACGACGGGCCGGTCCTGGTCGGAGGTGGGCAGGATGCCGGTGCGGATGTGGGTGTGCCAGGCGCGGCTGGCGGCGCCGAAGCCGTCGGGGGTGTAGAGGCCGGCGAAGACGGGTGTGTGCAGGCTCTGGCCGGGCTGGATGGTCCAGCTGAGTCCTTCGTGGCCGAAGCCGCCGGTCCAGGTGGTCCGGCCGACCGGGTCGCGGTGCACGGTGATGCGCCAGCTTCCGCTCCAGGCCAGGGCGGTGCTCCAGACCTCGCCGTGTTCCTCGCCGGCGGTGCCGTCGTCAAGGGCGAGCCAGGGGTTGGCGTGGTGGCTGGTGACTCCGCGGCGGCTGGTGAGCACGGTCTCGGCGACCGGGAGCCGGTCGCGCTGTAGCTGGAACTCGCTGTTCCAGCCGCCCACGAGGTGGCTGAGCCGGTAGTCGGGCAGTGCCGGCAGCGTCCAGGAGGCCGAGTCCAGCCGGTCGACGGTGATGGGGCCCGAGTCGTCGGCTCCGGTGTGGGTGAGTTCCACCCAGCGCTCGATGACGTCACTGCCGGGACGGACGCGATAGCCCAGTTCGGCCGCCAACGGGTAGCGGCGGTCGGCCAGTTGCAGGCGGAGTTCTCCGTCCCGGACCGTGTGGCCGGTAAAGGACCACTGGGCGCCGCGGGTGCCGTCGGCGAACCGCACCTGGAGGCCGGCCCGAACCGCGCACCGGTCTGCGGGGCCAATTCGTCCGGGGTGGGGTCTGTCTCGAAGCTGCTCGCGGCAGGTGAGGTGGCTGCGGGCAGTCCACAGAGGGCGTCGGTGTCGAGCTTCTCCCCCCAGTGCAGATGCCGGGGGCTGCCGTCGGCACCGATGCGCACGGCGTAGACGCTGCTCGGGGTCCGCAGGACCACCAGCCCGCGGGTGGGGTCGAAGGAAACGGATGAGGGCGTGGGAGGCACAGGAGGTCCCGAGGGGTGTCGAGCGTCGGTGAGGACCCGGGCAAACGGAAACGCCGAATGACGTTTGAAGTGGCCGGAGTTGGGCCAGAGCGTAGGGCCGCTCGAACGAGAAAATCAATACTGGACGAAGTTATTTATTTATCGTAGGTTGCCGCCGTGTTTCCAAACCACTCGCGACCACTGGTGACGGCACCGGCCGAAACCGCCATCCTCACCCTGCTGTTGGCCGAAAGCCCGCTCAGCCGGGTGGAGCTGGCCCGCCGGACGGGTCTGTCCTCGACCGCTGTGACCAAGGCCGCGCGACCACTCATCGACGACGGCTACCTGCACGAACTTCCCCCGGAGCGCACCGCTCCAGGGGCCGGACGCCCCGTGAACCCGCTGGCCGTCACTCCCGACCGGGAGTTCGTCGTCGGTGTGAAGATCAGTGCCGACACCCTCTTCGGCGCGGTCTGCGACCTGCGGGCCCACATGCGCACCACCGCCAGCCGACCGTTGGGCGACCGCGACCCTGCCGCCGTATGTGGGCTGCTGGCCGAACTCGTCGCCGAACTCCTCGACGCGAACCCCGAGTACCGGGCCCGCACCCGGCACCTGGGCATCGCGGTCTCCGGCGACGTGGACCGCCCCTGCGGGCGTGTCCGCTACTCCGTGCTCCCCAACTGGCGCGACGTGCCGCTGGCCGAGACCGTCGCCGCGGCGACCGGCCTGACCGTCACCGTGGAGAACGACGTCAAGGCCATCACCGCCGCCGAGCACTGGTTCGGCGAGGGCATCGGCACCGAGTACTTCGCGCTGGTCACCATCGGAGCCGGGATCGGCTCCGGGATCGTCATCAACGGTGAGCTGGTCGCCGGCGCGTACGGCGTCGCCGGAGAAATGGGGCACATCAGCATCGACCCGGCCGGGCCACGGTGCCACTGCGGCCAGGTCGGCTGCGTCGAGGCCATCGCCTCCAGCGACGCCGTCCTCGCCGCCATCCGCTGTGCCACCGACGACCCGGACCTGGACTTCGACGGCGCCGTTCAGCTCGCCCGTGGTGGAGACCCCGCCGCGCAGGGCGTCTTCGCGAGGGCGGGCCACGCCATCGGCGTCGGCATCGCCACACTTGTGAACCTCGTAGGTCCCGAGCGCGTCGTCGTCACAGGCGAGGGGCTTGACACCTACGACCTTTTCGGAATGCACATCAGGGACGCCTACGAAGCGCACTGCTTCAAAGCAGCGGCGAAATGCCCGCTGACCCTGCGTCCGCTCCCCTGGGAGGAGTGGGCCCGCGGAGCCGCCGTCGTCGGCATCCAGGCCCTCTTCCCCTGAACGAGCGTCACCATCCTGTTCGCCGGCCCAAGCTTCCGGCGCAACCGATGTCCATCACTGTCTGCCAACGGTGAATGCCGGACACCGGCTGCGCCGGACAACAAGACGTACACCCAACCCTCTTAACCTGAAGGACGCGAAGTGAGCGCACGGAGCTCCAAGCTTAGTCGCAGAGGATTCCTCGGCGGATCCATCCTGTTCGTCGCCGGAGCGGCGGTCGGCTGCAGTACCGACCCGACCGGCGGCGGCTCCTCCGGGGCGAAGACCACCCTGAACGTCTGGTCCCACGCCTACGGCGAGGCCGGCACCCAGCAGGCCCTCACCCGTTATGCCAAGGCGTTCACCAAGGCCAACCCGGACATCGCGGTCAAGGTCACCTGGACCCCTGGCGACTACTCCGCCAAGCTCTACGCGACCCTGCTCACCGACTCCGCCCCGGACGTCTTCGAGATAGGCGACTTCAGCGAGAGCTTCGCCCGGCAGGGCCAGATAGCCCAGCTGGACGACATCTACGGCAGCGCCAAGTCCGACTTCAACCCGGGCGCCCGCGAGATGGTGACCGTCGACGGCAAGCTCTACGGCGTCAAGACGCTCGACGACATCATGATGCTCTACTTCCGCAAGAGCGTGCTGTCCAAGGCCGGCATCACCCCGCCCGCCACCTTCGACGCGCTCGCCGACGCGGCCAAGGCCCTGAGCTCCAAGAAGACCAAGGGTCTGTTCGTCGGCCAGGACGGCCTGGGCGACAGCGCCATCCTGGCCGTTTTCTCCAACGGCGGCGACCTCGTCACCACCGACGGCAAGGCAGCCTTCGGCTCCGCCCAGGCCGCCGAGGCCGTGGCAGGGCTCAAGCGCCTTCACGACGACAAGTCCCTGCTGCTCGGATTCACCACCGACTGGTGGGATCCCGCCGCCCTCACCCAGAACGTCGTCCCGATGCAGTGGGGCGGCCTCTGGTCGATGCCCGCCATCAAGACCGCGCTCGGCGACGACTTCGGCGTCCTGCCCTGGCCCGCCTTCAAGTCCGGCGGCAAGCCCGTGGTCCGCGTCGGCGGCTGGAGCACCTGCGTCAACGCCAAGGGCAAGCACGTGGAAGCGGCCAAGAAGTTCGTCCAGTGGCTCTGGGTCCAGCAGACCGACCTCCAGACGGACTGGTCGCAGAGCTACGGCCTCCACATCCCGCCGCGCAAGTCCGTCGCCGCCACCGCCAGCAAGCTCACCCAGGGCCCCGCCAAGGAGACCGTCGAGCTGGCCGCCAAGTACGGCAGGAACAACCCCAGCACCTGGAACAAAACCGTGAGCGGCCTCTTCGCCGCGGCTGCGGCGAAGGTCGTCAGCGGGCAGGGCGACGCGGAAAAGCTCCTGGCCGACGCGGCCAAGCGGGCCCAGAGTGACATCGACAAGCAGCGCGCATCATGACGTCCGCGCCTCCATCCACGCTTCACCACGAGCGTGTCGGGTGCCCCGCGGCTGAGCCGCGGGGCACCGCCCCCCTCCGCCGTTCCCGCACGGACTGGCGTGCCTGGGGAGCGTTCGCGCTGCTCGCCGGACCCCTGCTGATCGGCCTGGGCCTCTTCAAGTACGTCGCCATCGGCTGGAGCTTCCTGCTCAGCCTCAGTGAGGCCCGCGGCACCATCTCCCTGGGGCACTGGGTCGGCCTGGACAACTACCAGGCGCTGCTCTCCGATGCGGTGTTCCGCAAGTCGCTCGTCCAGATCCTGCTGTTCACGGTGGTCATCGTGCCGGTGACGTTCGCCGCCTCGCTGGGACTGGCGCTGCTGGTGCACCGGATCCGGCGCGGCCGGGCCGTACTGCGCACCGCCTTCCTGATCCCGGCCGCCGTCTCCTACGTCGCAGCCTCCCTGCTGTGGAAGATGAGCCTGTTCAACGGGTTGCCGAGCGGCATCGCCAACACCCTCGGCGGCTGGTTCGGCATGGACGCCCAACCATGGCTGCAGACCACCTCGCCGCCGCTGTACTGGGTCGCCCTCGTCACCCTCCGCCTCTGGCTCCAGGTCGGCTTCTACATGGTGCTCTTCCTGGCCGGACTCCAGGGCATCCCCAAGGAGATGTACGAGGCCGCCGCCCTCGACGGCGCCACCGGCCTGCGCCTGCTGCGCAGGATCACCCTGCCGATGCTGCGCAACACCTCGGTGGCCGTCCTGATGCTGCAGTTCATCGCCGCGTTCCAGGCGTTCGACGAGTTCTACAACCTGTTCAACAGCGGGCTGTCCGGGGCACTCGCGGCCCCGATCCGAACCCCGCTGGGCTATCTCTACGACACCGCGATGGGTTCCCAGAACTACGGCCTCGGGTCGGCCGGAGCCTTCGTGCTCACCGCCCTCATCGTCTGCGTGACCCTGATCCAGGGCCGGATCACCGGCTTCGGAAAGGGTGAGGAGTGAGCAACATGACAACCGCCCGACACCTGCCGCAGGTGCTGCGCCGGTCCGTGCGCGGCGTGCTGGCCGGCCTGCTGACGGCAGTGTTCCTGGCGCCCTTCTACCTGATGCTGCGCAACGCGCTGATGGACACGCAGGGCCTGACGTCACCGGACTGGACCTGGTGGCCGTCGACGATGCACTGGGAGAACTTCACCTCGCTCTTCAGCGACCCCAGCGTGCACATGGGCCAGGCCCTCGGCAACTCGTTGCTGATCGCCGCGATCACCGCCCCGGTGTCGACGCTCCTCGCCTCGGCCGCCGGATACGCCCTCGCGCGCATCCCGGTACCCGGACGCGGCGTCCTGCTCGCCCTGGTGGTGGCCACGCTGATGATCCCCGGCTCGGTGACGTTCGTCCCCACCTTCGTCGTCGTGGGCTCCATGGGCGGGGTCAACACGCTGTGGGGAATCATCGCACCCGGGCTGTTCAACCCCTTCGCCGTTCTGCTCTTCCGTAACTTCTACCTCCAGTTCCCCAGCGAGATCGAGGAGGCCGGACGCCTGGACGGGCTCGGCTGGCTCGGCCTCTACCGCCGGATCGCGTTGCCGTCGTCCGGAGCGATGCTCGCCTCGCTCGGCGCGCTCGCCTTCATCGACAGCTGGAACGCCTTCCTGTGGCCGCTGGTCATCGGCCAGGACCCGTCCGCGTGGACGGCCCAGATCGCCCTGTCGACGTTCCTCACCTCACAGACCATCAACCTGCCCGGCCTGTTCGCCGGAGCCGTCGTGACCATCGCCCCACTGGTGGCCATGTTCCTGGTTGCCCAGCGCTACATCGTCGAAGGCATCGCCACCAGCGGCCTCAAGGGCTGAGCCGCACCTGACTCCGGACCACCGGTCCGGGCCGCACCACCTGAAGATCCAACCCCCACACCCACCCCACCCTTGGAGGGGACAATCATGAGATCCGACAGGTCGGCTCCCGCCGTCAGGAGATTCTTCTCCCGAATCCTGCCCGCCACGGCAGCCGCGGTTACCCTCGTCCTCGTGGGAACCTCCGGTTCCGTCGCGGCGCCCCCCAGCGCCACCAACACCGCCACTCCCATGACCGGACCGCAGTTGGCAGCCTCCTGGACGGGGCCGCTGAGTACCCGCGGGCGGTACATCGTCGATGCCAACGGCAACCGCTTCAAGCTGAAGGCCGGCAACTGGGCCGGTGCCCAGGGCACCTGGGAAGGCAGCGGCGACGTCAACGACCCCGCGAACCACCAGGCGGACCAGATGTCGCACAACCTCCCGTTGGGCCTGGACCGCGCGCCGATGACACAGATCATGGCCGACTTCCACGAGCTCGGGCTGAACAGCATCCGGCTGCCGTTCGCCAACGCGATGATGCGCGACACCACGGTCGTACCGGACTCCGCGGTCGCGGCCAACCCGCAGCTGAAGGGCAAGACCCCGCTGCAGGTGTTCGACGCGGTGGTGGCGGCCCTGACCGCCGAGGGGTTCGCGGTCATTCTCAACAACCACACCACCTCCTACCGCTTCTGCTGCGGCCTGGACGGCAACGAGCGCTGGAACAGCGGACAGTCCGCCCAGCAGTGGCAGGACGACTGGCTCTTCCTGGTGAACCGCTACAAGGCGAACAAGCGTGTCGTCGGCGCCGACCTGCGCAACGAGATCCGCCGCGACACCTGGGACGACCCCAACTGGGGCTGGGGTGACGACCACGACACGTACGCGGCCTTCGAGCTGGCGGGCACCCGCATCCTGCAAGCCGACCCCGACATGCTGGTCATCATGGAGGGCATCAACTGGTACGGCATCCCGCTGGACGGGCTGAACTACGGCAGGCCGATGCTGACCCCGGTCCGCGAACTCTCCAACACCCTGATCACCTCGGGAAAGCTGGTCTACGCCGCGCACTTCTACGGCTACACCGGGCCGAACTACACGGGTGCCGACAGCGGACCGGGGCATACCAACGACTGGCCGTACGAGGACTTCCCGCTCGACAAGCTGAAGCAACTGGTTCACGACGAGGCCCTGTTCGTCACCCAGTCCGGCCAGCACTTCACTGCCCCCGTCTGGATCAGCGAGTTCGGTGCCGGCGGCCGAGGGTCGCAGGACACCAAGGAGAAGACCTGGTTCGGCAACTTCACCGACATCCTGGTCGAGAACGACACCGACTTCGCCATCTGGCCGCTGGTCGGATGGACCGGCGCCAACGGCGCGCCGCAGGACACCTGGGCCCTGATCTCCTACGACACCACCGGCAAACGACAGAGTCTCAGCGACTCCGGTGACTGGCGGTCCGCCGACTGGAACAAGCTGGTCAACGCCTCGGGCGTCTCCGGTCCGGTCGCACAGGTCGACCACTGGAACATGCTCAACCTCGACTTCCGCGACCACAACGTCTCCTCCCGCATGCTCGCCCAGGGCGACTGGAGCCCCGGCTACCGCAAGGGCAACTGCCCCGACAGCCAGCGCCTGACCGGCCTCGGCCGTAGCGACAAGCGCGGCCTGTGCACCGACGCGAACCAGCCCGCCAAGGGAGCCGGTGACTGGGTGGCCGTCCATGACGAGCGCTACGTCACCGGTGACTGGGCCTCGGGCTACAACAAACTCCAGTGCCCCGACAACACCTTCGCCGTCGGCTACAGCGTCAACGGCAACTCCATGGCCGGCCTGCTCTGTGCGCCGTCCGCCGCACCGCTGCCGCTGAACGGCCGCAACGTCTGGTTCGACCAAGGCAACAACCGCCCCGCCACCGGCGGCTCGGTCGAAAGCGACTGGGCTCCCGGCTACTACAAGGGTCAGTGCGCCGACAACGAGTACATCGCCGGCGTCGCCTTCACCTGGAAGTGGAACCACGGCGGCGTTCCCGACGCACTGCTCTGCCGTCCGCTGAGCTGACCCACCTCCATCAGTTCCATCAGTTCCATCAGTTCCATCAGTTCCATCAGTTCCATCAGTTCCATCAGTTCCATCAGTTCCATCAGTTCCATCAGTTCCATCAGTTCCATCATCGAGGAGACCACGGCCATGCCACGACTCGAGGTTGCCGCAGACGGCTTCCGTCTCGACGACCGACCGCTGCGGATCATCTCCGGCGGGCTGCACTACTTCCGGATCCATCCGGAACAGTGGGCCGACCGGCTTCGCAAGGCGCGTCTGATGGGACTGAACACGATCGAGACCTACGTCCCATGGAACCTCCACTCGCCCCATCCGGGAGAGTTCCGGCTGGACGCAGGTCTCGATCTTCCCCGGTTCCTCGATCTGGCCGCCGCCGAAGACCTGCACGTACTGCTCCGCCCCGGCCCGTACATCTGCGCCGAGTGGGAGGGCGGCGGCCTGCCCTCCTGGCTGCTCGCCGACGAGGACATCGAACTGCGCAGCCGCGACCCGCGCTACCTGAAGTCGGTGGACGACTACCTCGCTGCCCTGCTGCCGCCCGTCCTTCCTTACCTCTCCACTCGTGGCGGCCCGATCCTCGCCGTGCAACTGGAGAACGAATACGGTGCGTACGGCGACGACTCCGGCTACCTGGAGGATCTGGCGGAGCTGCTGCACCGGCACGGAGTCGACGTACCGCTGTTCACCTGCGACCAGCCCTCCGACCTGGAGCGCGGCGGCCTCGACGGCGTCCTGCGCACCGTCAATCTCGGCAGCCGGGTGGACGCCGGGCTCGCCGAACTGCGCACGCATCAGCCGTCCGGGCCGCTGATGTGCAGCGAGTTCTGGATCGGCTGGTTCGACCGCTGGGGCGGCACCCATGTCACCCGCAGCACGGCCGACGCCGCGGCGGACCTCGAACGGCTGCTCGCGGCCGGCGCCTCGGTCAACATCTACATGTTCCACGGCGGTACCAACTTCGGATTCACCAACGGCGCCAACGACAAGGGCACGTACCGCCCCACCGTCACGTCGTACGACTACGACGCGCCTCTGGACGAGGCCGGCGATCCCGCCCCCAAATACGCCGCCTTCCGCGAGGTCATCGCCCGGCACGCGCCCGTCCCCGAGGAGCCGGTACCCGACCCCGTGCCCAAGCTCGCCCCGGCCGCCGTGGAACTCACCGCATGCGCCGGCCTCCTGGACCAGCGCGAGCGGCTCGGCAGCGCGGTGCACGCCGACCGCCCGCAGGTCATGGAACAGCTCGGCCAGTCCTTCGGATTCATCCTGTACGAGACGGCGCTCCCGGCGGCCGGGCCGACCGTCCTGCGCATCGCCGAGGTGCACGACCGCGCCCAGGTCTTCGTCGACGGCCAGCCGGTCGGCGTCCTGGAACGCGAGAACCATGAGCACGCCCTCGCCTTCCACACCCCCCGGCACGGTGCACAACTGGCCGTGCTGGTGGAGAACCAGGGCAGGGTCAACTACGGGCGGGGCATGCACGACCGCAAGGGACTGCTCGGCGAGGTCTCCGTCAACACACTGGCGCCGGAGAGCTGGTACAGCCGGCCGCTGCCTCTCGACGATCTGAGCCGGCTGTCCTTCACCGCGTTCGAGCCCGCCTCGCCCCCGGTCGGCCCCACGTTCCACCGTGGACACCTGGACATCGAGCAGCCGGCCGACGGCTGGATCGCCCTGGACGGCTGGACCAAGGGCCACGTCTGGATCAACGGCTTCGCACTCGGCCGGTACTGGTCCCGAGGACCGCAGACCACTCTCTACGTCCCCGCACCGATCCTGAACGCCGGCCGGAACGAGATCACGGTCCTCGAACTGCACGGCGCCACCACCCGCACGGTGGAACTGCGGGGCACTCCCGATCTGGGCCCCGTCGAGGACTGACGTCCGTGACACCGGACAACAGGCCTCAGCCAGTTGGACCTACCGGCCACGCCGACATGAACCTCCAGAAGGACCGAGAATGCCCCAGCCCCCTGCCAGCGCCCATGACATCGCCGCCCCGGCCGGATCCCCGGCGAACTGGTGGAGACAAGCCGTCATCTACCAGGTGTACCCGCGCAGTTTCGCCGACGGGAACGGCGACGGCATGGGCGACCTCCCGGGCGTGCGCAGCCGGCTGTCGTATCTGAAGGAACTCGGCGTCGACGCCCTGTGGCTGAACCCCTTCTACGCCTCCCCACAGGCCGACGCCGGCTACGACATCGCCGACCACCGTGCGGTCGAGCCCACGCTCGGCACGCTGCCTGACGCCGAAGCGCTGATCCGGGACGCCCACGGGCTCGGGCTGCGCATCATCGTGGATCTCGTGCCCAACCACTCCTCCGACCAGCACGAGTGGTTCCTCCGCGCGCTGGAGGAGGGCCCGGAATCGGCGTTCCGGGAGCGGTACCACTTCCACCCCGGCAAGGGCGAGAACGGTGAGCTGCCTCCCAACGACTGGACGTCCGTCTTCGGAGGCCCCGCCTGGACCCGCACGAAGAACCCGGACGGCACCTTGGGCGTCTGGTACCTCCACCTCTTCGCTCCCGAGCAGCCCGACTTCAACTGGGAACACCCGGCCGTCGCCGACGAGTTCCGCTCGATCCTGCGTTTCTGGCTCGACATGGGCGTCGACGGCTTCCGCGTCGATGTAGCCCAAGGCCTGATCAAGGCCGAAGGCCTGCCCGACATCGGGCGCGCCGACCAGCGGAAGATGCTGGGTACCGAGGAAATGCCGTCCTTCGACCAGGACCGGGTCCACGAGATCTACCGCTCCTGGCGCCGGATCCTCGACGAATACCCGGGGCAGCGGATCGCGGTCGCCGAGGCCTGGACGCCGACGGAAGAGCGCAGCGCCCGCTACGTACGCCCCGACGAGCTGCACCAGGCGTTCAACTTCTCATACATGTGCGCCCCTTGGGGCGCCGACGAGTTCCGCGAGGTCATCGACGCCGCGCTGGACGCCATGCGGCGCGTGGGCGCTCCCACGACCTGGGTGCTGTCCAACCACGACACTACCCGGCACTCCACCCGCTTCGCCGGACCACAGACCGGCAACCAGCTCCCTGAGGCGGGGGGCCACGCACTCGGTCTGCGCCGGGCTCGTGCCGCCACGTTGCTGATGCTCGCGCTACCCGGGGCCGCGTACCTCTACCAGGGCGAGGAACTGGGACTCCCCGAGGTCACAGACCTGCCCGACCGGGTCCGCCAGGACCCGACCTTCGCCCGCACCCAGGGGAAGGACGGTTTCCGCGACGGCTGCCGGGTACCGATCCCGTGGACGGTCGAGGGCACCTCGTACGGTTTCGGCACGGGCGGCAGCTGGCTGCCGCAGCCCGAGGGCTGGGGGGCCCTCAGCGTCGAAGCCCAGACCGGCGACCCGGACTCGACGCTTGAGCTGTACCGCAGCGCGCTCGCGGTACGGCGGGCGCATCCGGGGCTCGGCGCGGGTGACACCGTCGAATGGACCGACGCGCCTGCGGGCGTGCTCGTCTTCCGTCGCCAGGGCTTCGTCTGCACGATGAACACCACCGATGAGGCGGTACGCATCCCCGCACCCGGGCGTCTGCTGCTCGCCAGCTCCCCGGTCGGTCCCACCAACGGCTCCCACGGCGCGAGCTTCGATCTGGCCGCGAACACCACGGTGTGGTGGACGGTCTGACGCCCCCGTTCCCGCACCGCTCCTGACGGCCGACCGCAACAAGATCACCGTCCTCCACCGACGACAGAGGATTCCATGCACAGCAAGCGACGCCTCACCGAGCAGCGGCTCGACCGGGTGCTGAACCAGCGCATCCGGCCCGCGGTCCACGCCCGTACCGTCCCGGTCGAGATCGCGATCTGGACCGTGCCGGGCGAGCCGGTCCCCGTGGCCGACGGCCTGGCCGCACCGTACGAACCCGTGACGCTCGGGCACCGGTGGGGGCCGCCCTGGTCCACGAGCTGGTTCAGGATCAGCGGCAGGGTTCCGCAGGAGTGGGCCGGCCTGCGGGTCGAGGCGGTCATCGACCTCGGCTTCAACGTCACCGGCGCGGGCTTCTCCGCCGAGGGCCTGGTCTACCGGGCGGACGGCAGCGTGGTGAAAGCACTCAACCCCCGCAACGCCTATATCCCGGTCGCCGACCCGGCGGTCGGCGCCGAGGATTTCACCTACTACGTCGAGGCCGCCGCCAACCCCAACCTGGTCGACGACCACATCCCTACGCGGACCGGGGACCAGCCCTCCTGGATGACGGGAGCCGGCTCCGAGTGCGCGCCCCTGTACCAGCTGCTCCGACTGGATCTGGCGGTCTTCGACGCACAGGTGTGGGAACTCGCCCAGGACCTGGACGTCCTCGGGGGGCTCATGCGCGAACTGCCCGAGGCCGACCCGCGCCGCTGGCAGCTCCTGCACACCATCGAGCGGGCCCTGGACGCAGTCGACCTGCAGGACATCGCCGGCAGCGCCACCGCCGCCCGCGAGGTGCTGCGCCCGGCGTTCGCCGCCCCCGCGGCCGCCAGCGCCCACCGCATGTCCGCCGTCGGACACGCCCACATCGACACCGCCTGGCTGTGGCCGCTGCGCGAGACCGTCCGCAAGGTCGCCAGGACGCTCTCCAACGTCACCCATCTCATGGACGAACACCCGGGCTTCCTCTTCGCCATGTCCCAGGCCCAGCAGCTGGCCTGGCTCAAGGAGCACCGCCCCGAGGTCTACGCCCGGGTCCAGGAGAAGGCGGAGAAGGGGCAGTTCCTGCCTGTCGGCAGCCTGTGGGTGGAACCCGACACCAACATCACCGGCGGTGAGGCCCTCGCCCGGCAGCTGATCCATGGGAAGCGCTTCTACCTCGACGAGTTCGGTGTCGAGACCGAGGAGATGTGGCTGCCCGACACCTTCGGCTACAACGCGGCCATGCCGCAGCTGATGAAACTGGCGGGAATCCGGTGGTTCCTCACCCAGAAGATCTCCTGGAACACCACCAACAAATTCCCGCACCACACCTTCTGGTGGGAGGGCATCGACGGCACCAGGATCTTCAGCCACTTCCCGCCGGTCGACACCTACAACGCCGAGATCACCGGCGCCGAACTCGCCCATGCCGTCGGCAACTTCCAGGACAAGGAGGCAGCCAACAGCTCGCTGCTCCCGTTCGGCTACGGAGACGGCGGCGGCGGCCCCACCCGGGAGATGCTGGCCCGGGCCGCGCGTCTCGTCGACCTGGAGGGCTCGGCCAGGGTCGTCATCGAGAGCCCCGCGGACTTCTTCGAGCGGGCACACGCCGAATACCCCGACGCGCCGGTGTGGCAGGGGGAGCTGTACCTGGAGTTCCACCGCGGCACGCTGACCAGCCAGCTGAGGACCAAGCAGGGCAACCGGCGCAGCGAGCACCTGCTGCGAGAGGCCGAGCTGTGGTCGGCGACCGCCGCCGTGCGCACCGGATTCGCGTACCCTTACCAGGCCTTGGACCGGCTGTGGAAGACGGTCCTGCTGCACCAGTTCCACGACATCCTGCCCGGCTCCTCCATCGCCTGGGTGCACCGGGAGGCGGAGCAGACCTACGCCGCCGTCACCGCCGAGCTGTGCGCGATCACGGAGGCCGCCCAGCGCGCCCTGGCCGGCGAAGGCGATCTGCCCGTGGTCTTCAACGCCGCTCCGTTCGCCCGCGACGGTGTCCCCGCCCTCGGCGCCACGCTCCGCACCCTGCCGCCGAGCCGACCCGTCGCCCCGGTCCCCTGCGGGGACGGTTTCGTGCTGGACAACGGCCTGGTCCGCGTCCGGATCGACGCCCAGGGCCTGGTGACCTCGGCGTACGACATCGCGGCCGACCGCGAAGCGCTGGCCCCCGGCGCCGCCGCCAACCTCCTCCAGCTGCACCAGGACTTCCCCAACGAGTACGACGCCTGGGACATCGACGCCTTCTACCGCAACACCGTTCACAACCTCCTCGACGCCGACTCGGTCGGGGCAGAGGAAGGCGGTGTCCGGATCGTGCGGACCTTCGGCGACTCCCGCATCGAACAGTTGGTCTCCCTGCCCGAAGACTCCCGACGTCTGGACATCGACACCGAGATCAACTGGCACGAGAAGGAGAAGCTCCTCAAGGCCGCCTTCCCGCTCGACGTACGGGCCGACCACTCCAGTGCGGAGATCCCCTTCGGACACGTCCAGCGCCCCACCCACACCAACACCAGTTGGGACGCCGCCAAGTTCGAGATCTGCGCCCACCGGTTCCTGCACCTCGGTGAACGGGGGTGGGGCGCGGCTGTGGTCAACGACTCGACCTACGGGCACGAGGTCACCCGAGACGTCCGCGCCGACGGCGGCACCACCACCACCGTCCGGCTCTCTCTGCTCCGCGCTCCCCGCTTCCCCGACCCGGATGCCGACCAGGGCCACCACCGCCTGCGCTACGGGTTCGTCATCGGCGCCGACATCGCCGACAGCGTCCGCGAGGGCTACACGTTCAACCAGCCGGAGCGCAGCCTCCCCGGCTCGACCGAGGTCCAACCGCTCGTCACCGCGGACAACGAGGCCGTCGTCATCGAGACGGTCAAACTTGCCGACGATCGTTCCGGCGACATCGTCGTACGCCTCTACGAGGCCCACCGCGGACGCGCCCGAACCGTCCTGACCGCCGGCTTCCCGTTGGCGTCGGCGACCGAGACCGATCTGCTGGAGCGCGAACTCGACCCGCGCGAGAACGTGGACGCCGTACAAGCGGACGGTCGAAGGGTGCTCCTGGCACTCCGCCCGTTCCAGATCCTCACTCTTCGGCTGAGGCCCCGAACGGGTGACTGACCAAGACCCTCCGGGACGGACCACTCCATCTGCTCCACCATGCCGGCCATGGAGCCCCGGGGCCACCGACCTTTCAAGTGATCAGCCAACCCACGACCAAAAAAGGTAGGACCGCCGTGCCTGCACTCCCCGCCGCCGTCCTGTTCGACATGGACGGCACCCTGGTCGACACCGAGCACCTCTGGCTCCAGGTCACCGCCGAACTCGCCGCCGGCCTCGGCCACACCCTCACCGAGGAGGACCTGCCCGAGGTGCTCGGCCGCGCCGTCGACCACACCGCCGCCCATCTGTACCGCATGACCCGGACCAGCTTCACTGCGGATACCTTGGCCGAACTCCTCAGCGACGCGTTCAGCAGCAAGGTCGCCGCCGAGGTCGTCCCCCGGCCCGGCGCACTGGCGCTACTCGCCGAACTGTGCGACGCCGCCGTGCCTACCGCGCTGGTCTCGGCCTCCCCCCGCCGCGTAGTAGACCTGGTCCTCGGCAGCCTCGGCGATCACTGGTTCACCGTCACCCTCGCCGCCGAGGACACCGAGCGCACCAAGCCCGACCCTGCCCCCTACCTGGCCGCCGCTGATCGACTCGGGCTGGACCCTTCGACCTGCGTGGCCGTCGAGGACACTCCGACCGGGGTCGCCTCCGCGCGCGCCGCCGGCTGCTCGGTGGTGGCCGTTCCCTCCACCGTGCCGATCGCCAAGGCCGACCGAATCACCCTGCTGGACAGCCTCGAACAGGCCGACCTGGCGCTGCTCTCCGCACTGACCGTGTCGACGACGCAGACCGCCTGATGCCGTCACCCACTGCTCGCGCTCGCATGTTCGCGAGAACCTGGGTCTACCAGGAATCAGGTGTGCTTCGTCTGAATGGCCTACAGGGTTTCCGATGGGCCGGGTGGTCTACGCTCGCCCGGTGGAAAGGCGCCGCATCTCGGGGGAACCTCACCGCACACCACACGCACCAGCAAAATACCAGGTCAGGATCCCTTCGCGGCCGGTTCGAGGATGGCGACGCACTCCACATGATGCGTCAACGGGACCACGTCCGTACGGCAGGCAGCGTGATCCTGGACAGCACGTCCGTCACCGCGAAGGTGCGGATTAAACCGTACGGCGGCGGGGTTGTCCCTGAACGAAGCCGATTCGTGGAGATGAGAGTCGGGCGGAACTGGAGGCATGGCCGTGCACGGTGAGTACAAGGTCCCCGGCGGCAAGCTCGTCGTGGTGGATCTCGATGTCGAGGGCGGGGCGCTGCGCAACGTGCGGGTGGCCGGGGACTTCTTCCTGGAGCCGGACGAGGCGATCCTCACGATCGACGCGGCGCTGGAGGGCGCCCCTGCCAACACCGGCACCGCCGGTCTCACCGCCCGGATCGACGCGGCGCTCCCCGCCTCGACCGTGATGCTCGGCCTCACCTCCGAGGGCGTCGCCGTCGCCGTGCGCCGGGCCCTCGCGCACGCCACCGAGTGGAGCGACTACGACTGGCAGCTCGTCCATGAGGCCCCGCAGTCCCCCGCACTCCACATGGCCCTCGACGAGGTCATCACCGCCGAGGTCGCCGCGGGCCGGCGCCCGCCGACGCTCCGGGTGTGGGAGTGGGCCGCGCCCGCCGTGATCATCGGCAGCTTCCAGTCCTTGCGCAACGAGGTCGACCCGGCAGGCGCCGAACGCCACGGCATCACGGTCGTCCGCCGCGTATCCGGTGGTGGGGCCATGTTCGTGGAGCCCGGCAACACCATCACGTACTCGCTCTCCGTCCCGGAGTCCCTCGTCTCCGGCCTCTCGTTCGCCGACAGCTACGCCTATCTCGACGACTGGGTGCTCGGTGCTCTCGGCGACATGGGTATCAAGGCCTGGTACCAGCCCCTCAACGACATCGCGACCGACATCGGGAAGATCGCCGGAGCCGCCCAGAAGCGCATCGTGGGCCCCGACGGCGGGCCCGGCGCCGTGCTGCACCACGTGACGATGTCCTACGACATCGACGCCGACAAGATGCTCGATGTCCTGCGCATCGGCAAGGAAAAGATGTCCGACAAGGGCACCAGGAGCGCCAAGAAGCGCGTCGACCCCCTCCGTCGGCAGACCGGTCTCCCGCGCCGGACCGTCATCGACAACATGATCGAATCCTTTCGGAAGCGCCACGGCCTCACCCCCGGCAAGGTCACCCCTGAGGAGATGGCCCGGGCCGAGGAACTCGTACGCACCAAGTTCGGTACATCCGAGTGGACGGCCCGGGTTCCGTAGCCCTCTCACATTCCCGTCACCGGCAGTTCCTGCTCGGTCCAGATGATCTTGCCTTCGGGCGTGTAGCGGGTACCCCAGCGGTGGGTGAGCTGGGCTACGAGGAAGAGGCCGCGACCGCCCTCGTCCGTGGTCCTGGCGTGGCGCAGCCGGGGTGAGGTGCTGCTGGCGTCGGAGACCTCGCAGATCAGGACGGACTGGCGCAGCAGCCGCAGCCGGATCGGGCCGGTGGCGTGACGCAGCGCGTTGGTGACCAGCTCGCTGACGATCAGCTCGGTCGTCATCTGCAGCTCCTCCAGGCCCCAGGTCCTCAGCAGTCGGGCCGTCCGGGCCCGGATGCCCGCGACGGCTGCCGGGTCGGAGGGCACCTCCCATGAGACGACGTGGTCGGCGCTCAGTTCGTGGGTGCGGGCGAGGAGCAGGGCGACGTCGTCGGGCTGCGGCACGGGAAGCAGCTGCTCCACGACCGTCGCGCACAGTGTGTCGAGCGGAAGTCCGCGCTGGGCCAGGGCACCGCCGAGGCGGGACATCCCGAGTTCGGCGTCCCGGTCCCTGCCTTCGATGAGACCGTTGGTGTAAAGGGCGATCAGGCTGCCCTCCGGCAGCTCGATCTCCGCTGTCTCGAAAGGCAGCCCGCCCAGGCCGAGAGGGGGGCCTGCGGGCAGTTCGGGGAAGTTGACGCGCCCGTCCGGGGCGACGACGACGGGGGGCGGGTGGCCGGCTCGCGCCATCGTGCAGAGCTGGGTGACCGGGTCGTAGACGGCGTACAGGCAGGTGGCGCCCAGCACGGTCGTGCCGCTCGACTCGCCCTCGGGTTCCTCGTCGCTCAGGCGGATCACCAGGTCGTCGAGGTGGGCCAGCAGTTCATCGGGGGGAAGGTCCATGTCGGCGAGGGTGTGCACCGCGGTGCGGAGCCGGCCCATGGTCGCGGCGGCGCTGATGCCGTGTCCGACGACATCGCCGACGACCAGGGCGACCCGGGCGCTGGACAGCGGGATCACGTCGAACCAGTCGCCCCCGACACCGTCCTTGGCATCCGCCGGGAGGTACGAGGAGGCCACGTCCAGGGCCATGCCTCCGGGCAGCGTGTGCGGAAGCAGGCTGCGCTGCAGTGTGAGCGCGGCGGCGTGCTCGCGGGTGTAGCGGCGGGCGTTGTCCACGCACACCGCCGCCCGTGCCACCAGGTCGCGGGCCGGAAGCACGTCGTCCGGCTCAAAAGCGGCCGGGTTCACCGATCGCACGAAGGTGGTCAGGCCGAGCACCGTGTCCCGGGCCCGCATGGGAACGGCGATGAGGGAGTGGAAACCGAACTCGCGGATGGTCGCTTCCCTGGCGGGTTGTTCGACCGCCCACAGATGCCTGACGGTGTCGAGGGCCGGGATCAGAACGGGTTCGCCGTCGCTGAGGAACCGGACGTCGTGGGGCGGGGGCAGGGAATCCACCTGTTCCCCGATCCGGTAGACCGCTTCCGGGCAGCCCTCCCGCACCGAGCTCATCCCTGCCCGGCGCATCGTCGGCCGGGACGACGCACCACCGCCACCGGAGCGAGCGGCTCCTCCCGTACCGGAAGGCGCTGTGCCCGAAGGCCATGGGCCGGGCTCCTCGGGGCTGGCGACCGGCTCCAGCAGGTCGACGGTGACGAAGTCGGCGAACCGCGGCACCGCGAAGTCGGCCAGTTCCTGAGCCGTGCGCATCACGTCCAGGGTGGAGCCGATGCTGGCTCCGGCGTCGTTGACCAGGGCCAGGCGCTGCTGGGCCTTCCACCGGTCGGTGACGTCCAGGACCATGTAGCAGATGCCGGTGACGGTGCCGTCGGCGTCGGTCAGAGGGAAGAACGACGTGGAGTAGGCGCGCTCACGGTGCGGATCGGCCCAGCTCCAGCCCCGGTACTCGAAGTCGATGACGGGGACCCCGGTGTCCAGCACACGGCGCATCAGGGGTTCTATGGCGTCGGTCTCCAGTCCCGGGAACACTTCGCCCATCCGGCGGCCCACGCGCTGCTCACGCGGGACGCCGCCGATGCGTTCCAGGGTTTCGTTCATCCAGACGTAGCGCAGTTGCGGGCTCATGACCGCCATACCGATCGGCGAGCTGGTCAGGAAGGCATCGAGCACCGACTGCCCGACCGTCCGTACCGGTCGCCGTTCGCGCGCGGAGACCAGGAAGCACTCCCGGCCGTCCAGGTGGAACGAGGCCGAGATCCGTAGATCCACTTTGATCCGCCCGCCGTCGCGCCGCCGCACGTCGGCCACACCGCTCCACCCCACGCCCGCACGGCACCGTTCGGCGATCCTCGCCACTCTCACCGGGTCCTCGGGCATCGCGAGGAGGAAACCGGCGGACCGCCCGACCACCTCGGCGGCGCGGTACCCCAGCAGGTCCTGTGCGCTGTGCGTCCAGCCGATGACCGTTCCGGTAGCGGCCACCACCGCGGTCGCGTCGTTCGCCGTGTCGAAGAAGTGCTGGGGGGTCCTGGGCTGCGACGGTTCGGCTCCGGACGCCGACTGCGGGCCTTCGGACGCCATACTGGTCACCACCCATCCACTCCGTTCCAGTCCATGTTCCCGCCTGCTGCGCTCCGGTGCGAACGTCCGCCACCATGGACCGCGCGGGCGGGGCTGCTGTCGCGCCGCCTTCAGGGGCGGGGTTCCCGGGGTGCGACGAGGCCCGATTCGTAGGCGAAGACGACGAGCTGCGCCCGGTCGCGGGCGCCCAGCTTCGTCATGGCGCGGCTGATGTGGGTCTTCGCGGTGAACGGGCTGATCACCATGTGTGCGGCGATCTCCTCGTTGGTGAGTCCACGGGCGGCGAGCGCGCTGACTTCGCGCTCCCGGCGGGTGAGGGTCTCGAAGCCGGGCGCAGTGCTCCGGTCGGGTGGTCTGGCGACGAATTCGCCGATCAGCCGGCGGGTGACGGCGGGCGAGAGCAGTGCGTCACCGCCGGCCGCGACGCGGATGGCCCTCAGGAGTTCGGCGGGCTCGGTGTCCTTCAGGAGAAAACCGGCGGCTCCGGCGCGCAGCGCGTCGAAGACGTACTCGTCGAGGCCGTAATTGGTGAGGATCACGACATGGACGCCCGCCAGCAGGGGGTCGGCGGCGATCTCGCGGGTGGCCTCGATGCCTCCCATCACCGGCATCTGTACGTCGACGAGGGCGACGTCCGGAGTGTGCAGCCGGGCGAGTTCCAGGCCGTGGCGGCCGTCGGCGGCCTCGCCGATCACCTCGATGCCGTCCTCCGCTTCGAGCAGCGCGCGGAATCCGGCCCGCATCAGCGCCTGGTCGTCGACGATCAGCACCCGGATCGTCGGGGCGTCCCCGTCGGTCATCCGACGGTTCCGGCGGTGCGCAGGGGGAGCTCCGCGCGTACGGAGAAGCCACCGGCCGGGCGGGGTGCGGCGTCGAGGATCCCGCCGAGTGCGGTGACGCGTTCCCGCATGCCGGTGAGGCCGGTGCCCGCGGTGACGGTGTCACCGGCGACACGGGGGCCCTGGTCGTCGACGTGCACGGTCAGGGCCCGTTCGGTGTAGGTGAGGCGGACGGTCGTCGTGGCACGGTCGGCATGCCGGGCGACATTGGTGAGGGCCTCCTGCACGATGCGGTACGCGGCCCGGTCGACGGCCGGGGGCAGGGGCCGTTCGTCACCGCTGACCGTGACGGCGAGCGCGATGCCCGCGGTACGGGCCCGCTCGGCCAGCTCGTCGATGCGGTCGAGCCCGGTGCCGGGCTCCACGACGTCGGTCCGGAGCACTTCCAGTGTTGCCCGGAGCTCACGCATCGCCTCGCCGCTCGCCTCCTGGATGGCGAGCAGTGCGGGTTCCACCTCGGTGCCCCGTTTGCGGGCGAGGTGCACGGCGACTCCTGCCTGGAGCTTGACGATCGAGATGGAGTGGGTGAGCGAGTCGTGCAGCTCGCGGGCGATCCGCAGCCGCTCCTCCCCCGCCCGGCGCAGCGCGGTCTCGTCCCGGCTGCGTTCGGCGTCCAGGGCCCGCTGTTCGGTCTGGCGCAGATACGCCTGCCAGTTCTGGTCGATGAGTCCGGTGACGCCTGCGCAGAGGAACCAGCCGAGCAGCAGAAGGGTACGTTCGACGGTGTCCTGGGGGGCCGGTGCGGTGACGGCGAGGACCGTGAAGTAGCAGGTGAGGAAGACGGCGCCCGCGCCGACGCCCCAGGCGCGGTGTCCGCTGCGGGCGGCCGCGTGCACGGCGGCCAGCACGGGGAACGCCGCCCAACTTCCCGGATGGGCGTGAATCACGTACCCGAGCATGCAGAGCGTGGTGACGGCGAGGACCGCGCGCGGGGCGCTGCGGTGCCCGGCCAGTGTGAGTGCGCCGGCCGCGATGAGCAGCAGGTCGAGGACGCCGGGCGTCGAGGCGACGAGGGCCGCGGCGGTGACCGCCGCGGCGACGACGACGGCAAGTGCCGTGTCCAGCAGGCTGGTTCGCCGGTCGATGTCCTTCGTTTCCCCCCGCATGTGCGGCACCCTAACCTCCGTACGACTGCGGCGGCATCACCCGCAGGGACGGGGACACGACTACTCCCGGGGAAGTAGTCGCGGCGGCGGTGAATCACGCGGGATCAGTGGAAACCGCCTTCGGGTGTACGACGACCGGGGGCGGGGCGGCGGGCGAGCATCGTCGCCATGACCGGACCTTTCCGTTACACCTCACCCGTACCGCCGAAGTCGGCGACCGGCACGGTGGCCGATGTGTACGCCCAACTGGGCATCGATTTCGGCATCGAACGTGCCTCTACCTTTGTCGTCCTGTCCGCCGCGCCACCGTTGCTGGCCGGTGCCTGGGCCGTGATGCGGGAGTCCCTGCTGGCCGGGCGGGCGCCGCGCACGGAGAAGGAGGTGGTGGCTGCCGGGGTGTCGCTCGCCAACCGCTGCCCGTTCTGTGTGGTCGCGCACACCGTGCTGCTGCACGCCACCGGCGACCATCGACTGGCCGAGACGATCGTGCGCGGCGAGCAGCCGAAAGACCCCGTACACCGCCAACTGCTCGCCTGGGGAAAGGACATGAGTACCGCACAGCCGTTCCCGGCCGAGCAGGCCGCGGAGTACATCGGGACGGCGCTCGCCTTCCATTTCATCAACCGGATCGTGTCGTCGCTGCTGACCGAGGACATGCTGCCCGGCGGCGCCCAGAAGTACCGCCTCGTGCGGACCGTGGCGGGCCGCTCCCTGGCCGGCACCGTACGCCGTGAGCTGATGTCCGGGAAGAGCCTGGCGCTGCTCGAAACGGAGGGCGAGTCACCGTGCTGGGCGGCGGGCACGGCGATCGGCACGGCATTCGGCGCGCTGCGTACGGCGGCGCATCTCGGCGCGGGGCTGCTGAGCGACGAGGAGCTGGCTGTCGTACGGGAATCGGTGGCGGCCTGGGACGGTGTCACTCGCCTGCCGTTGCGCGGCGCACAGCTGCCGGACCGGGACGAGCTGCCGGGCGCCCGGCTGGCGCTGCTCGCGGCCCGTGCGCCGTACCGGATCAACGACGACGACGTGGCCGCCTGGCTCGCACCGCCGCGCACCGATCACTGCCTGGTCCATCTGATCGCCTTCGGTGCGTTCTGCGCAGTCGAACGCATCGAGGCCACCCTCACCACCACCATGAAGGAGCAGGCATGACTGTCGCCGACGCCTGGAACGGTCCGCTCGGCCTGCACTGGGCCGACCATCCGGAGCGTTACAACGCCATGCTGGCCGAATTCGACGCGCCGCTGTTCGACGTGGCGGCGATCGGTTCCGCCGAACGGGTCCTCGACATCGGCTGCGGCAGCGGCCTCACGACCCGTATGGCCACGCGGCGCGCCCCGCAGGGGCGGGTCACCGGCGTGGACATCTCGGCGCCGCTCCTGGAACGGGCCCGACCCCGGAGGGTGTGCTGATGCGGGCGGGGGTGTGGTTGGTCAGCGCCCGCCGCCCGGTCTGACCGAGGCGGGAGCGGCGGGGGGCCGGTGCTCGTACCAGCGGCGGTCGGCCTCCAGCTGGGCGGCGAGGGAGATCAGCCGTTCCTCGCTGCGGGAGGGGCCCAGCAGCTGGGCGCCGACGGGCAGCCCGTCGGAGGTGAACCCGGCCGGTACGTTGATGCCGGGCCAGCCCAGTACGTTCCAGGGCCAGGCGTACGGGCAGGCCTCGGCCATCGTCACATCGGTGCGCCAGGCGCTCAGCCCGTCGAACCTGCCGATCGGGGGCGGGGGCAGGGCGGTCGTCGGAGTGAGCAGTACGTCGTACCCGGCGCCGGCCCGGGACGTGTGGAAGAACGCTCCGATTCTGCGGTGCTGGCGCACCTCCCGCTCCCTGGCCGCGCGCACCACCCGGCCGCCCAGTCGGGTGCCGGTACGCAGGGCGCTGCGGGTGCGCGGGTCGAGGAGGGCCGGGTCGGGGTGGCGGGCGGCGAGTTCGGCGATCCCGACGGTGGCGCGGGGCACGAAGCCGAGGCCGATCAGTCCGTAGCGGGGCCTGGCCTCCTCGACGTCGTGGCCGAGGCGGGCGAGGGCCTCGGCCAGTGCGGTGACGGCCCTCCGCACATCGGGGTGGGGCGTGGAGCCGGTGAGGGTGAGCGGGGGGCGCCAGGCGACGGCGATGCGCAGTCTGCCCGGGTCGCGGCGGGCTGCGGCCGATGCCTCGACGGGGGGCGGGCGGTGCGGGTCGTCGGGGTGTGGTCCGGCGACCGCGTCGAGCAGCAGGGCGGCGTCGGCGACGGTCCTGGCCAGGGGGCCGTTGACGGTCAGGCCCTGAAAGGCGTCGCTGTGCGGGTGGACGGAGATCCGGCCGCGCTGCGGTTTGATGCCGACGAGATGGGTCCAGGCTGCGGGGATACGGACGGATCCCGCGCCGTCCGAGCCGAGCGCGCCGGGTACGAGCCCGGCCGCAACGGCCGCAGCCGAACCGCCGGACGAGCCGCCGGGGGTGTGTCCCGTGTTCCAAGGGTTGCGGGTGGCGCCGAAGGCCGGGCCCTCGGTGAACGGCCACTGGCCCAGCTCACAGGAATTGGTCTTCCCGACGATCACGGCCCCGGCCGCCCGCAGCCTGCGTACGGCCTCGCTGTCGGCGGTGGCGGCGGGCAGATCGCCGTCGCAGCCGAAGTAGGTCGGCATCCCGAGGACATCGGTGTCGTCCTTGACGGCGACCGGAACCCCGAGCAGGGGCAGCCGCTCCCCCGCGGCGAGCCGGCGGTCGGCCTCGGCGGCCTCGGCGAGTGCGGCCTCGGCACGCAGGTGCCTGAACGCGTTGAGGGTGCCCTGGCTCGCTTCGATACGGCTCAGGGCGGCGGACACCTGCTCGGTCGAGGTGGTACGGCCTTCGGCCAGCTCCAGTGCGCTGTCGGCCAGTCCGATGGGGCCGGCCGGTTCGGTCGTTTCGACGGCTTCCGTTGAGGACATGGGCTGCCTGCCTTCCTCGTATCGGCAGGTGCGCGCGCCCGCACCTGTACGCCCGAACGAACTTACCGGAGGGTAACGAGTAGTGGGCGGTCCGCTCAACCGTTCGGCGGAGAGTGGCCGGAGGCTGTCAGTGCCGCTTGCTACGTTCGGAGGTCGTCCAGCAGTGACCCAAGGCCGTGCACGGCCCGAGGGCCGGTCGGCGGCCAAGGACCTGTACGACGCGGTGCTGCTCGCGGAGCACCCGTCGACCCGGCTGTCGCCCCGCCTCTTGCGCACCGTGCTCGGCCCGCACGCGGAACGGTTCACGTCCGGAACGGTGCTGGACCGGCTGGTGGGCTGGGCCACCTTCCACGCCGTCCATCCGTGGGTGGACGGCGATCCGGGCCGGCTGCGGGAGCGGTTGACGGGTGCGCTTCCACGACTGCTGGAGCGGAGCGCCCGGCAGCGATGAGGACAGGACCGGTCACCGGGGCCGACGGCCGGTCCGGCGGCCCCCTCCGTCGCGCGCCCCGCCCCGCCCCGACGTACGCTCAAGAGGATCGGATCGCACACCTGAACAGGCCCGACGGGCCTTTCGAGGGAGGCGCCGTGACCGGCCAACTCATCGGCACACGCCGGGCCGCCTGGGCGGCGGTCCTCGTACTGGGAATCACCAGCGGCAGCGTCATCGGCGGTGGTGTGGCACGGGCGGACAACGACATCGACACGCTCCCCGCCCAGCAGATCGCCGACCGGTCACGTGACGCGCTGCTGAGCGTCCATTCCCTGCACCTGAGCGCGCGTGGCCACTACGACAGCGGCAGCCCTGCGCCCACCCTGGAGCTCACCCTGGACCGGGATGGCAACTGCGACGGTTCGGTAAACCTCGGCAACGATCAGGGCTCGGCCCGGATCGTGAAGCGCGGCGACGACGTCTGGGTCAAGCCGGATGCGAACTTCTGGAAGCGCCAGGTTCCCGGCGTCGGCTCGGCCTTCGCCGCAATCCTCAACGGGCGGTACATGAAGGGCTCGGCCGACGACCCGAGACTGCGCGAACTGGTGAACGGCTGCGATCTGGACACCTTCCAGAAGCTGGTCAGCGACCACGCGAACAACGACCGTGGGACGCTGAACAAGGGCAGGAAGACCACGCTCGACGGGGCTTCGGTGGTACCGCTGACCAGGCTCAGGGACGGTAGGACGCTGACGACGTACGTCGCGGCCACGGGCAAGCCGTACCCGCTGAGGATCATGGTGCAGGGTGGTGGGGCGAGCGCGGTCATGGGCTTCTCGGCTTTCGACAAGCCGGTGCCCAAGTCCACGCCGCCACCGGACCAGACGTACGACATCAGCGCGCTACTGAGCCGTCCGATGTCGCCGGTGTGACTCCGGACCGACCGCTGAGCACCACGTACAGCAGCAGCGACGAGGCCAGCCCGACCGCCCAGCCGTAGTCCGCCAGCGGCTTGAGGAACGGGATCAGGCCGTCGGCCGGGAACGGGCCCGTGCCGGGGGCCGAGTGGGAGCCGCCGATCGCCAGGATGCCGCCGACGGCGAACGCGACGACCGCCCGCCAGTTCCAGCCGTTCGCGTACCAGAAGCGGCCGCCGGTACAAGTCCGCGAGGTCGAGCGCGGTGCGGCGGACGATCCAGTAGTCGGCGATCAGAATGCCCGCGACCGTACCGAGCAGTCCACCGACCGGACCGAGCCAGGTGAAGATGTACAGCTCGGGGGTCTCTGTGAGTTTCCACGGCATGATGAGAACGCCGACGACACCCGTGATCAGGGCACCCGTACGGAAGTTGATGAGTTTGGGTGCGAGGTTCGCCAGGTCGTACGCGGGTGACACGACGTTCGCCGCGATGTTCACGGAGACCGTCGCGACGAGCACCGTGACCAGGGCGTAGAGCAGACCGAAGACGTTGTCGGTCCTGGCGAAGAGCTGGACCGGATGCCAGATCACCTCCCCGTACACGGCCTGTGAGCCTGAGGTGACCAGGACCGAGAGCAGGGCATTGACCCCGTGAGTGTCGGCAACTGATCCAGCACGACCGCGCCAAGAAAGTGCGGATGGACTTCCTCATCCGCCATCCTTTGGTAGACCAGAGCGGTGACGTCCTCCCACAGCGGGCGCCAGTTCCGGCCCTCCGTCCAGACGTACGGCCTCTGAAAAACCGGTACGACGAGTCTCCGGTCCGGCCCGAACAGGTCGCGCAGGGTCATCGATTTCGCTTCCACACTGTCCCTCGTCTCTCGTGTCCCAGCGTGCCCGCCGATCCGGCTCCAGTACTCACCGATGGACGGCCGGGTGCCCCTCCGGCGACTTCCGTTACCCGCCCAGAAAGCCGGACAATCGCGCAGAGCCCGCGCCGGAACCCACTGCTTGAGAGCCTTGGCGAGCTGGACGATCTCGTCGGTCCAGTCGGCACAGGCGACGTACTCGGGGGCTGGGCCGTGCCCGCAGAAGGCCGCCCCGCGCCGATCAGACAGGGGCGCCCTTGCCGTCAGCGCCCTTGAACCGGCCGTACTCGGCGCCCTGTTTGGCCCGGCCGTAGGTCCGTTTGTGGGTGGAGTAGACGTCGATGAACGCCTTCTTGCCGGAACCGGGCAGCAATGGGGTGTGCGAGGCCAGTGCGGCCAGGAATCTGCGGTGCACGGCGTGGAGTTGGAGTGCGTGACCGTGGGTGAACGCGCGCAGGAACGTGCCGAGCGTGGACGGGGCACGGATGCCGCCGAACAGGGTCGGCATCGCACCGTGGCGCAGGATATGAAGGTCGTCGATGCTGTCCGCGCCTGCGACCATGCCGGCCACGATGCTGATGACCTCGGCGTCCGCCGAGGCGCCCGCACCATTCTTCGCCCTGGTCAGCTTCACCTTCTCCGTCACCAGTCGCGAAAGACCGCACCGTTCGGCCAGCCGCATCACCGGGACCAGCCCGGCATGCGCGATCAGATTCCTAGGCGTTATCCACGGGCAACGATCGGTGGATCGAGGCTCAGTCGCATTCGGTACACGAGCTCGCACAGGGCGCCGGACTCGCTGGCGAAGGCCTGCTTCTCACCCCAGACACCCGCGCGCTCGTCGGTGCTCCAGATCGTCCAGGTGTACGAGGCCACAGCTCATGAACTGCGACCTCGTCACCTCAAGCGCCGCTGCAGTACTGATTCATGACACTCCTTCGTTACGAGACGTGCACAGTGACCTTCTGTCCGGGGGCGACGGACACCTTTGCGTAGGTGCAGGTCTTTCCGTTGACGGTCTTCGTCTTGACTGCTTGAGGGACGCCGTTGACCTTGATCGTCGAGTGGCTGCCGGGGAAGCGGGCCTCCCACTTGTAGCGGGCCGAACCCGAGGCGTTGGTCAGGGTCGACTTGGTGGCACCGTCATGACGCAGGGTGAAGGTGTTGCCGCCGATCTTGATGTCCTTGATCTGCAGCCAGCCCATTCCGGCGGGCATGCGGGACTGGGTGCTCAGGGCGCGCCCCGGGGCGTTGGGCTGCACGCCCATGAGGCCCTCGACGGTCTGGCTCAGCAGGGTGTAGGAGACTTCGGGATAGTCGCCGTTGGGGCCTTGGCTGGACGCCGGGTGCTGGTCGTTCCGCTTGTCGTAGACGTACTGCATCCACTTCCAGGCCGTGTCGTTGTGCTCGTAGGCGAAGAAGGTGTCCGGCAGGTAGCTGATCGCCTCGACGTTGGACGGCTTGCCGCTGCCGCTCGCCTGCTCGTCGACGTAGTCCAGGTAGGCGTCGGCGCGCGCTCCCGGATTCATGATCTGTTTCATGGGCATGAACCAGCTGTTCTCCTTGCCCCAGCCGGTGAGCGCCTTGCCGTCGGTGGTGTATCCGCGGACCATGTCGGCCCCTGAGCCGGAGCCGCTCCAGGTGTCGTTGAAGTACGCCTTGAGGCTGTCGGCCTTCTGCCGGAACTTCTTGGACAGGGTGCTGTCGCCCTTGGCGGCGGCCAGGTCGGACATCGCCCGGTAGGCCTGGTACTGGGATCCGATGGAGTCCCCGGACTCGGCCAGGTGCTCCTCTCCGACCTCGTTGTAGCTGGCGGCGCCCGCGAAGATGCCGTTGCCGGTGCCTTCGGCGACGCCGTTCGGCTTGTTGGCGTCGTGGAGTTCGACGAAGTCCTTGGTCGCGTGCTTGTAGAAGTCCCAGAGCGTGCCGTCGTTGACGTAGGCGCTGTCGCCACTCCAGCGGTAGGCGTGCTTGGCTTTCTCCACCAGCTCGAACGTGGCCGGGACCTCTCGGACGAAGGAGGTTGGGCTCCGGTAGTCGATCGAGAGGTATGTCTTGTTGTCGAAGTTGATGGCCCATACGGGGTAGTACTTGTGCTCGGGCGTCGCGGAGCCGGCGAAGGCACGCAGCATGGCTTTGTTCGCGTCGTTCAGTCCGAGGATGGAGGCGCCGGCGAGCTGGTGGGCCATATCGCGTGAGTAGTAGGCGCTGCGATGCGCATATCCGGCCCAGTAGGACGGGCCGTAGGTCCCGGTTCCGGTGCCGGACAGGTGGTTCTCGTCGACATTCAGCGGACCGGTCGCGCCGGGCAGCTGGACCCAGCTGTTGGCCTTGCGCTTCGACCAGTTGAACATCTCGACGATCTTCGGGTCGGAAGACGAAATCTCCGGGTCGACCGGGGCCGCGGGGGAGACCATGACGTCGTCGGCGTTGATCCAGTTGCTGCCGGATTCGAAGGCGAGCTCCAGGTTGTCGCCGTTCTTCAGAGACACCCGGCTGATCGTGTACCGGGCGTAGCCGGACCGGCTGGGCAGATCCACCGCACCGGCCTGCGCGCCGTTCACCCGGGCGACGAACCTTCCCCCCGTGCCGCCTGTGGCGATCCAGGCGGAGAAGTCGTACGTACCGTCACCGGACGCCGTGATGGCCTGCGCCACCTTGTTACCGCTTCCGGCATCCAGGTACGCGAGCTTTGAGCCACCGTGCGGTGCGTTGGTGGCGACTCCGGTGCCGGAAGTGAACGTCCAGCCCGGGGTGCCGTCCTCGAATCCGAGATTGCTGAGGGTCAGCGCTGAGGTGGCTGCGATGGCCGGACTGCCCAGGGTCAGTGGTGTGAGCGGGGCGAGTATGGCGAGTGTGGCTACGACTGCCAGGCGGGCAGGACGGCGATGCCTCATGGCGTACTCCAGTGCGGGGCTCGAATGAGTGGCCGAAAGCTAGCAGCGGCACGCGACGGGTTGCAAGAGTCCTGCAGACTTGCGATGCGGAATCCGTCGGAAAATTTTCAATCAACCATTGCAAGTGGCATTGGCTGGTTGCTAACTTCCCTCCAGTCGACCTGGCGTTCGGTCGATGTCCGAGCCGCATGTAGAGGTGGTCATCTCATGGACATGAGTCGTCGCAGAGTTCTTGGAGTGGGCGGCGTGCTTGCCGCAGGAGCGGGCCTCGGCGGCCTGACCGCCTGCTCCGGCACCGGCAGCACAGGCGCTCCGGGAGGCGGTGTCGGTGACGCCACCAAGGGCTCAATCACGGTGTGGAGCTGGCAGGGCCCGGCGGCGGAAATGCGGGCACTGGTTCCGGCGTTCAACAAGAAGTACCCGGACATCAAGGTCACCGTGCAGGACATCGGGAACCCTGCGATCTGGGACAAGATCACCACGGGCATGGCAGCCGGAGGGGCGGGCCTCGCGGACGTACTGCACATAGGCGTCGACTACCTGCCCGGATACGTGGACCGCTTCCCGGGCCAGCTTGCCGATCTCGGCAAGCTGGGAGCCCACAAGTACCAGGACGCCTTCGCGAAGGGCCTGTGGGAGACGGTCTCGCCCAACGGCGAGCGCGTGAACGCGCTTCCGTGGGAGGCGAACTCGGCCGGGTTCTACTACCGCGCCGATGTCTTCGAGGAGGCCGGTGTCGATGTCGAAGCGCTCGACACCTGGGACGACGCGATCGAAGCCGGCAAGAAGATCAAGAAGAAGACGGGCAAGTACCTTCTGGGGATCGACAAGCCCGCCTCGCAGCCGGACTCGGCGAACTTCTTCCAGCTGCTGCTCCAGCTCCAGGGCGGCTTCTATTTCAACACCGACGGCGACATCACCCTCGATTCCGCCGAGGCCGTGCGTGCCATGTCGCTCATCAAGAAGATGAACGACGCCGGGCTCGTCAGCGACATCTCCGGCGGCTGGAACGCGCTGATCAGCTCGATCAAGAAGGGAACGGCGGCGGTCCTGCCGTGGCCGACCTGGTTCGGCGGCATCATCGAGGAGACGGTCCCCGACCAGGCGGGCAAGTGGGGTGTGCGTCTGCCCCCGTCCGTACGCCGCGGTGGGACCACCGCGGCCACCGTGAACTCCACGCACTTGGCCGTTGCCGGTACCAGCAAGCACCAGGCCGCGGCCTGGAACTTCGTGGAGTTCGTGCTGACGCGGCCCGAGTCGCAGGTCACGATCTACCGGGGCAAGGGGATCGCCCCGGCCCTGTTGAAGGCGTACGACGATCCGGTCTTCCACGAGCCGTCGAAGTTCTTCGGCGGTCAGAAGAAGGGTGAGATTTTCTTCGGTGCCCTCAAGGCGCCCTCGCCGGCGTACAACTACACCTCCGACTACGCCCGAGCGCTCAAGGTGGTCACCGACGCCCAGACGAAGGTGCTGCTCAAGGGCGCCGACCCGGCCAAAGTGCTGCATGCGGCGGCGGACCAGCTCGCTTCCCAGACCGGACGCAAGGTCGCCCGATGAGCGTTGTCACTTCCCCGACCCGTACGGTGCGATCGGCGGGTGTGCGCGACTCCCGGCCACCGCGCTTGAGCGCCCGCCGTCTCGCGCCGTACGCCTTCGTCCTGCCCGCCGTGCTGCTGTTCGCCGCCTTCAAGCTCTACCCGATCGGCTGGTCGTTCGTTCTCAGCCTCCACAAGACGGTCGACGGCGTCGACACCTTCGTCGGAGCGGACAACTACAAGCGGCTGCTGGACGACCCGCTGTTCTGGACGGCACTGAAGAACACGGCAGTCATCCTGGTGGTCCAGGTGCCGATCATGCTGGCGCTTGCCACTGGCCTGGCGGTCGCGTTCAACTCGGCTTTCCTGCGGGCACGTTCGGTGTTCCGGCTCGGATTCTTCATGCCGATGGTCACCGGCCTCGTGGCGTACGGTGTCATCTTCTCCGTCCTGCTCAACGAGAAGTACGGGCTGGTCAACTGGTTGCTCTCGCTCGTCGGAATCGGCGAAGTGCCGTGGCTGACTGATCCGCTGTGGGCAAAGATCTCCCTCTGTCTGGCACTGACCTGGCACTACACCGGTTACAACGCGGTGATTCTGCTGGCCCGTCTGCAGACCATTCCCAAGGAGCTGTACGACGCCGCCTCAGTCGACGGGGCCGGAGCCTGGCAGTCCTTCCGTCACGTGACGCTTCCGGGACTGCGTCCGGCGATCCTCCTCGCCACGGTGCTCTCCACGATCGGCACCCTGCAGATCTTCGACGAGCCGTACATCCTCACACGCGGCGGCCCCGACAACGCGACGCTGACCATCGGCGTGTACCTGTACCAGAACGCCTTCACGTACTTCGACTTCGGCTACGCGTCGGCCATCGCCTACGTCCTTGCGGTGCTGATCGGAGTCCTCGGCCTGATCCAGTTCCGGGTCCTGGGAGACAAATCATGACGACCCCCGCACGTGGCGCCGCCCGCGCACCACGCACCGGCCTGCACCGCCCAGGCCGCGGCATCCTGCTGACCTCGGGGCTGGCCATCGTGCTCGCCGGTGTGCTCCTTCCCTTCTACTGGCTCGTCATCGCCAGCACCCACAGCACTGACGAGATCTTCGACTCCACACCGCCACTGCTACCCGGCGGGGACCTCGGCAAGAACCTCTCCAGCCTGCAGGAGACCGCATCCTTCGGGCAGGTCGTGCTCAACTCTCTGCTCATCGCGGTCATTTACACAGTCTGTGCAGGAGCCGTCTGCACGCTGGCCGGCTACGCCTTCACCAAGTACCGCTTCAAGGGCCGTGATGCACTCTTCGGCATGCTGATGCTGGGGCTGGTCATCCCGACCCAGGTCACACTGGTTCCGCTGTTCAAGATGATGGCCGAGCTGCACTGGCTCAACACGTATCAGGCCGTGATCATGCCGAATCTGGCGCTGCCGTTCGGCATCTTCCTCATGCGCCAGTCGATGGCTGCGCTGCCCGACGAGCTGCTCGACTCCGGCCGCATGGACGGCTGCGGCGAACTGCGTCTGTTCCTGCGGGTCGTCCTGCCGCCAATGAGGCCCGCCCTGGCAGCACTGGGCATCTTCCTGTTCCTCTACCAGTGGAACGACTTCATCTGGCCCCTGATCGTGCTGCGCGACGATGCCTCCCTCACCATTCCCGTCGCACTCGCCTCGCTGCAGGGCGTCGACGACACCGACTACGGGGCCATCCTCACCGGAACGGCCGTCGCCGCCATTCCCATGATCATCGTCTTCCTCGCCCTTCAACGCCACTTCGTCTCCGGCCTGCTCGCCGGCGCTGTCAAGGAGTGATCGTGAGCACCCTGTCCACCGAGGCCGTCACCACTGCGGAACTGGCACCCGCCACCTTCGAGCCACTGCTCGACACCGTGGAGATCGCCGTCCTGGCCCCGGGCGCCGACCCCGCCTGGACACTGTCCGAAGTGCCCGGCGGCCTGAGAATGCTGCATGTCGAAGCCCCCGGCTCACCGGTGGAGATCCGACTCTCCGCCCCGCTTGGCGATACGGCCGGCTACTGGCACCCGAAGGCAGGCTGGAGCCGGACCCTGGTCGCCGACTGGGAAGGCAGGTCCAGGGTCAGCCTCATCGACGGCCTCGCCGCCGGCTGCCTCTACGACTACTCGGGCGCCACACTGCTCGCTTTCGCCGCAGCCGACCCCGTCCCCGAGGTCGCCCTGCGCTTCGGAGTGTCCGAGGAGAACGACACCCACGTCGTCCACCTCGAACTGCCGCCTTCCACCACACCGCACCGCATCCTCTTCGTACCACGCAGCCCGTCAGTTGCCTGGGCCATGCGCCTGCTGCGCGGCTGGTACGAAAAGCAGACCCCGGCTGCCATGCCAGTTCCCGAAGCGGCCCGACTGCCTCTGTACTGCACCTGGTACGCCTTCAACCAGCAGGTCGATGCGACAGCCGTCGAGCGGCAGGCCGCACTCGCCGCGGACATGGGCTTCGGCACGCTCATCCTGGACGACGGCTGGCAGCGCTTCGGCAGCGGCCGCGGATACGCCGGTGTGGGGGACTGGCTCCCCGACCCCGACAAATTCCCCGACTTCGCCACTCACGTCGCCCGCGTACGCCGACTCGGACTGCGCTACATGGCCTGGGTCGCGCCTTTGCTCCTGGGCCCCCGGACCGACTGCTACGAGCAGTGGGCTTCCTACGCCCCGGCCCTCGCCAAGGTTCCCGGTGCTCACGTCCTCGACCCCCGCAGCCCCGAAGTCCGCTCCCACGTCGTCCGCCTGTGCGTGCGTCTGGTGCGCGACTACGGTCTCGACGGACTCAAGGTCGACTTCCTCGACGAAGCCATGGCCTACGCAGGCGACGGCAGGGGCGATGTCGGACAGGCACTCACACTCCTGCTCACCGAACTGCGCACCGCGTTGCTCGCCGAGCGGTCCGATCTGCTACTGGAACTGCGTCAACCCTACGTCGGTCCGGGCATGGCCGCGTTCGGTAACATGCTCAGATCCTTCGACTGCCCGGCCGACTCCACGGCTAACCGTGTCCGCACGATCGACACCGCGCTGCTCGCCGTTGGCGGTGTCGTCCACTCCGACCCCTTGCTGTGGGACACCACGGCCCCCGCGGCGACCGCCGCACGGCAGCTCATCGGGGCACTTCACTCCGTTCCGCAGGTCTCCGTGCGCCTCGACGCACTCCCCGAGGACCACGCCGAAGCGGTCCGCTTCTGGCTGGCCCAGTGGCGCCGCCTGCGCCCCCAACTGCTCGACGGAACGGTCGAGCCCGGCCGCCCTGACGATCTCTACACCCTGGTGCAGGCCGGAGCGGACGGGGTGAACGTGGTGTCCGTGTTCAGCGACCGGACCGTACCGGTGCAGCCTGCGGTCCATCGCGAGACGGTCCTGATCAACGCGACTGCCGAGAACCGACTGGTGCTGGAGGTCCAGGACGAGGGAGCGCAGGTGGAGGCCGAGATCCGTGATCCCTCCGGCCGTATCATCGAGCAGACCCGGATCACGCTCACCCCCGGCCTGCACATCCTGCCAGTGCCGAACATGGGGCTGGCCTTGATCAGGAAAACCGCATGACCCTGCCAGCGAAAAGGGGACGAATGAAGGTCGGCATCGTTGAGATCGCTGCCCGGGCGGGTGTGAGCGAAGCCACCGTCAGTCGGGTCATCAACCGGCGTCAAGGAGTGGCGACGAAGACCAGGGACGCCGTCGAAAAGGCCATGGCAGAACTCGGCTACGAAAGGCCCGTGGAGGGCCAACTGGTCACGGTGATCACCGAGCACGTCTCCAACCCCTTCTTCGCCGACGTCGCCGAACGCATCGAGGCGGCACTGGCACCACACGGACTCAAGGCCGTGTTGTGCCCGGCGTTTCCCGGAGGGGTCCAGGAACGGGAGTTCATCGCCTCGATCATCGACAAGGGCATCGCGGCCGTCGTGTTCCTGTCCTCGTCCAACACCGTGGAGGGTGCCGACACCGAAACGTACGAGATGCTCCGCTCCCGGCGCATCCCGTACATCGGTGTCAACGGGGGGTTCGCCGACAACGTTCCCGCGCCCGTCTTCTCCACCGACGACGCATTGGCCGCCGAACTGGCCGTGGACCATCTCCACCGTCTCGGTCACCGCGCCATCGGCATGGCATCCGGGCCGGCCGGCAACCTCCCGGCCGACCGACGTGTGCAGGGCTTCCTCGACGCCATGGCCAAACGGGGCAGCCAGGACGCCGAACGCTGGGTGATAAGGCAGTCCTACACCGTCGAAGGCGGTCAGGCAGCCGCGCAGACCCTGCTACAGCTCGGTGCCACCGCCATAGTCGCAGCCAGCGACTACATGGCCCTCGGCGCGATCCGCGGCATCCGCCGACAGGGATTCTCGGTCCCTGGGGATGTCTCCGTCGTGGGCTACGACGGCTCCATGATCACGGAGTTCGTCGATCCGCCCCTGACCACCGTGAGGCAGCCGGCCGACCGGCTCGCCCTCGAAGTCGGCCGCAGCATCCTGTCGCTCGTCAGCAACCGCGAAGTACCGACGGGAGAACTCTTCTTCGACCCCGAACTGGTGATCCGCTCCACAACGGGGCCCGCGCCGCACAAGTAACTTGGGTGCGGCTCGGTTTGAGGGACGTTGATCGCGAGGAGTTTCGCGTTCTGGAAGACCGGTATGTCCTTGGGTGGTGCGGGGTTTGAGCTAGACGCGGTCGCGTCGGCGGCATCGCCGGGAGGGGCGCGTGGAGCAGGAGCTGCTGGCGCTGCTGAAGCAGCACGAGGAGGCGGCCCGGCAGCGGGTGGAAGAGCTGCGGGGCCTTGCCCCCGGATCTTGAACACGTCTATGCGGCTCGGGTCAGGGTAGTTGATGTCGAGTGGAAGGTGTTCTCGTAAGCGATCGGGGATCGCCGGCCGAGCCGGGAAGGCCGACGTCGGGTGTTGTAGCGGGACAGCCATCGGAAGGCGTCGAGTCGGGCCTCACGTTCGTTTGCCCAGCCCTTTCGCCCCTTCAACGTCTCCCTTTTGAAGGTTGCGTTGAACGATTCCGCGGCGGCGTTGTCCGCGCTGGAGCCGACCGCGCTCATGCTCTGGCGGACGCCGGCCCTGCGGCAGGCGTCGGCGAAGGACCGGCTCGTGTACTGCCCGGACTCAATCGGTCGTCGCAACACCGGCTTCCTGGATCAAGAGCAGGTGCTCGTTCAGGGCTTCGTCCGAGATGAGTCCGCCGGTGGCGGGGTCGGGCACCGCGGTGGGGTACATGATCTGCTGCCAGGCCTGGTCGGGGAGGGTGTGGATGGCCCGTTTGATGGAGGGGTTCATCCCGGTGGTGACCGAGAAGTGGGAGTCATCCACAGCCATCGGATCGGTGGATCAAGGCTGAGTATCCGCAAGAGGATCGCCAACAACCCGAGTTGCTGGGGGCCGACTCCCTCGTCGGCCCCGCGCCCCCGGCGAGAGTCAGCTGAATGACGGGATGACGTGGGAGCCGTACGCGTCGATGGTCGCCTCCCGGGCGTCGTGCATGTTGTAGACGGCGAACTGGTCGACGCCGAGGTCCCTCAGGTGCCGGAGCTTCTCGATGTGGGCCTCGGCGGGGCCGAGGAGGCAGAAGCGGTCGACGATCTCGTCGGGGACGAAGTCGGTGGACGGGTTGTCGGCGCGGCCGTGGTGGCTGTAGTCGTAGCCGTGCCGGTCCTTGATGTACGCGGTGAGCTCCTGCGGGACCATGGCGGAGTGCTCGCCGTACTTGGCGACGAGGTCGGCGACGTGGTTGCCGACCATGCCGCCGAACCAGCGGCACTGGTCGCGGGCATGGGCGAGGGCCCCGGCCGAGTCGTCGGCGGTGACGTAGGCGGGGGCGGCGACGCAGATGGTGAGGGCGTCGGGGTCGCGGCCGGCCTCGGCGGCGGCCTGCCGGACGGCCTTGACCATCCACTCGGTGAGGAAGGGGTCGGCGAGCTGGAGGATGAAGCCGTCGGCCTTCTGTCCGGCCAGAGCGAGCGCCTTCGGGCCGTACGCGCCCATCCAGACGGGCAGTCTGCCGTCCTTCACCCAGGGGATCTGGACCGGCTGCCCGTCGACGGTTGCCTCCCGTCCCTCGGCGAGGTCGCGGATGACGTCGATGGCCTCGCCGAGGCGGGCCAGGGTGTTGGGCTTGCGTCCCGCGACGCGCATCGCCGAGTCGCCGCGCCCGATGCCGCAGACGGTGCGGTTGCCGAACATGTCGTTGAGGGTGGCGAAGGTGGAGGCGGTGACCTCCCAGGTGCGGGTGCCCGGGTTGGTGACCATGGGGCCGACGACGAGGTGTTCGGTGTGTTCGAGGATCTGGCTGTAGATGACGAACGGCTCCTGCCAGAGCACCGCCGAGTCGAAGGTCCAGCCGTAGCGGAAGCCGTTGCGCTCGGCGCGGCGCATCAGGCCGACGACGGCCGAGGCGGGCGGGTCGGTCTGGAGGACGAGTCCGAAGTCCATGACGGGTGCTCCTAGTCCAGGTACTGACAGGTGGCGCGCGGGGTGTACATTCCATGGCCGGCCCGGCCGGTGAACTTCCTTCCGTCGATGACGACTTCACCGCGCGAGAGGACCGTTTCGACCTGGCCGGTGATGCGCCTCCCCTCGTACGCCGAGTAGTCGACGTTCATGTGATGGGTCTCGGCGGAGATGGTCTGTTCGGCCGCGGGGTCGTAGATGACCACGTCGGCGTCGGCGCCGGGGGCGATGGTGCCCTTCTTCGGGTAGAGGCCGAACATCCGGGCCGGGGAGGCGCAGGCGATCTCGATCCAGCGGCGGCGCGAGAGGTGACCGTCCACGACCGCCTGGTGGAGGAGGTCCATCCGGTTCTCCACGCCGGGCATGCCGTTGGGGATCTTCGAGAAGTCGCCGCGTCCCATCTCCTTCTGTCCCAAGAAGCAGAAGGGGCAGTGGTCGGTGGAGACGACCTGGAGTTCGTTGTTCCTGAGGCCCCGCCAGAGTGCTTCCTGGTGTTCCTTGGGGCGCAAGGGGGTCGAGCAGACGTACTTCGCGCCCTCGAAGTCGGGCTCGGCGAGGTTGTCGGTGGAGAGGAAAAGGTACTGCGGGCAGGTCTCGCCGAAGACGGGAAGTCCCTTGTGGCGGGCGGCGGCGACCTCGGCGACGGCCTCGTCGGCGGAGACGTGCACGACATACAGTGGGGATCCGGCGACGCGGGCGAGCTGGATGGCGCGGTGGGTGGCCTCGGCCTCCAACGCCACCTTGCGGACGTCGCCGTGGTAGCGCGGGTCGGTGCGGCCCTCGGCCAGTGCCTGTTCGACGAGGACGTCGATGGCGATGCCGTTCTCCGCGTGCATCATGATCAGGCCGCCGTTGTGGGAGGCCCGTTGCATGGCACGCAGGATCTGGCCGTCGTCGCTGTAGAAGACACCGGGGTAGGCCATGAACAGCTTGAAGGAGGTGACGCCCTCCGAAACCAGCAGGTCCATCTCCTTGAGCGAGGACTCGTTCACATCGGAGAGGATCATGTGGAAGGCGTAGTCGATGGCACAGTTGCCGTCGGCCTTCGCGTACCAGGCGTCGAGCCCTTCGCGGACCGCGCGGCCCACGGACTGGATGGCGAAGTCGACGATCGTGGTCGTACCGCCCCAGGCGGCCGCCCGGGTGCCGGTCTCGAAGGTGTCGGCGGCGTAGGTGCCGCCGAACGGCATCTCCATGTGCGTATGCGCGTCGACACCGCCGGGGATGACGTATTTGCCGGTGGCGTCGATCCTTCGGTCGGCGCTCCAGCTCTCGGCCGTATCGGTGTCGTGCGCCGCGAGGGCGGCGATGCGGCCGCCCTCGATGAGTACGTCGGCATGGATTTCGTCGGACGCGGTGATGACGAGACCACCGTGGATGACGGTGCGGCTCATGTACCCCTCCTCACTGTGGCGGAATGGGTCTACGCACGTAGACAAGGTGCGTGGTGAAGAACGTAGAAGTGGGTTACCCACTGTGGCAATACCGCTGCGGCTAACCGCTGAAGACGTTTCTGTTTCACCCGCCTGGCACTCCACCGGCCCACAGCGCGACGCGGCGCGACGCCGATCCCGGGTGGGGAACGGCGCGGCGCCGCGTTGTATACGTGCGCCGCCGACGGCGAACAGGCAGGTAACGGACGGCGGTGGCGGTTTGCGTCCGGGCGACGGGTGACGTTCGAGGGGCCCTGGCTAGCGCTTGACTCGAATCAGCTTCTTGTTGGCGAACTCGTCCATGCCGTACCTGCCGAGTTCACGGCCGATCCCGGACCGCTTGATTCCTCCGAAGGGGAGCTCGGCGGCGGTGCCGGGGGCGTCGTTGATGTACACCATCCCGGCTTCCAGGCGGTCGGCGACTCGCAGTGCGTGCGCCTCGTCGTCGCACTGGACGACCGCGCCGAGGCCGTACGGGCTGTTGTTGGCGAGCGCGATCGCCTCTTCCTCGTCGGCCACTCGGTGGATGAGGGCGACGGGGCCGAACAATTCCTCGTGGAAGGCGCGCATCCGGTCGGTCACCCCTGTGAGGACCGTCGGCTCGTACCAGGCACCGGGGCGGTCGATGCGGCGGCCTCCGGTGAGGACCGTCGCGCCGTGTGCCACCGCGTCGTCGACCTGGGCGGCGAGACCCTCGGCGGCGGCGACGGAGGAGAGCGGGCCCAGGAAGGTGGCGGGGTCGGTGGGGTCGCCGGGCTCGATCGCTCGCACCTCGGCGGTGAACTGCTCGACGAACGCGTCGTATTGCTCGTCGAGGACGATGATGCGCTTCGCGGCGTTGCAGGCCTGGCCCGCGTTGCCGAACCGGCCGATGAAGGCCTGCTGGACGGCGCGGGTCAGGTCGGCGCCGCCGAGCACGAGGAAGGGGTCGGAGCCGCCGAGCTCCAGTACGGCCTTCTTCAGGTGCCTTCCGGCGATCTCGGCGACCGCGGCGCCCGCCCGCTCGGAGCCTGTCAGCGAGACGCCCTGCACCCGCGGGTCGGCGATGACGTCGGCCACCTGCTCGTCGGAGGCGAAGAGGTTGATGTACGCACCCCCGGGCAGGCCCGCGTCACGGAAGATCTGCTCCATGGCGAGCGCGGACGCGGGACACTGGGGGGCGTGCTTGAGCAGGATCGTGTTGCCCAGCATCAGATTGGGCGCCGCGAACCGGGCGACCTGGTAGTAGGGGTAGTTCCACGGCATGATCCCCAGGAGCGGCCCGACCGCCTCCTTGCGGACGACGGCGGTGCCGCCCGCGACGACGGCCAGTTCCTCGTCGGCGAGGAAGGCGGCGCCGTTGTCGGCGTAGTAGCGGTAGATCGACACGACGATGTCGATCTCGATCCCGGCCTGTGTGACGGGCTTGCCCATCTCCTGAGTGATCAGGGCGGCCAGGTCGTCCTTGTGTTCGGCGAGCAGATCGGCGACGCGGTGCAGCAGGGCGGCCCGTTCCTCGACGGGGCGCCCGCGCCAGTCGGTCTGCGCGGCGGCGGAGGCGGTCAGGGCCTGGGCGATCGATGCGTCGGTGGCCTGCGGATAGTGCCGGACCGTTGCTCCGGTGGCCGGGTCGACGATGGCGTACTGAGTGGTGGTCATGGTGTGTACTCGCTTACGGCAGGGGGATGTTCTGGTCGACGACGACGTGGATGACGGCGGGCCTGTGCTCGTCCGTCACGGCCTTGAGCGCACGCTCGACGGCTCCGGCCGCCTGGCCGTCGGCGGTGACGGTCTCGCCGTGGGCGCCGAAGGCACGCGCGTAGGCGGCGAAGTCGGGGTTGGCGAGCTGGGTGCCGCTGATCCGGCCCGGATAGTGGCGTTCCTGGTGCTCGCGGATCGTTCCGTACTGCCGGTTGTCCATCAGGATCACGAGAAAGGCCGCACCGTACTGCACTGCCGTGGCGATTTCCTGACCATTCATCAGGAACTCGCCGTCGCCCGCGATGGCGACGGCCAGCCGGCCGGGGCTCTCCAGCGAGGCGGCGAGGGCGGCCGGGACGCTGTAGCCCATGGAGCCGTTGCGCATGCTGAGCTGGCTGGGGAAGACCCGGGTCGGCAGATAACGCTGGGCCCAGATGCAGTGGTTGCCGGCGCCGAAGGTGTAGACGGCGTCGTCGGGGAGCCGTTCGACGAGTTCGGCGACGACGCTCGTCATGTGGGCGGTGCCCGGTGCGGTCGCCGGGAGCCCGGCGCCGGTGCGGGCCTCGGCGGGCAGCGCTGCGTGCCGCGCCTGCTCCTCGCGGGCGCCGGCGGTCCACTGCGTCCAGTCGGGGTGACCGGTCAGGTCGAGGCCGGCCAGGGCTTCGGTGAAGGTGTCGGGGGCTGCGAGTATCTGCCGGGTGAGGGCTCCGCTGCGACCGCGCAGGGTGACGTCGATGTTGGCGACGACGGTGGTGGACGACGGGGACTGGCGCAGCGTGTAGCCGTCGCTGGGCACGTCGGTCAGTACGCCGCCGATACAGAGCAGCAGGTCGGCCTCCTCGACCCGGCGGGCCAGCGAGTCGAGCCGGCCATATCCCAACTGGCCTGTGTTGACCGGTGAGCCGAAGGGCACCCGGTCGGAGGCCCGCCAGTCCTGGGCGACCGGAATGCGGTGGCGCTCGGCGAAGGCGGTGAGCCGGGCGGCGGCGCGAGGCGTCCAGCGGGGGCCGCCGACGAGGATGAGCGGACGTTCGGCGCGGACGAACAGCTCGCGCAGCGCGTCGAGTTCGGCGGGGGCGACGCCGCCGTCCGTCACCGGGACGACCGGGTGGAGCTCCGGCGGTGCGGGGCGGGTGATGATGTCCTCGGGCAGCCCGACGACGACCGGCCCGGGACGGCCCGAACGGGCGGCGAAGAAGGCCTCGGCGACCAGTTCGGAGGCGCGCTCGGGCTGGTCGAGGAGAAGGACGCGCTTGGCCTGCGTACCGAACCAGGCACGCGGGTCGAAGTCCTGGAAGGCCTCGCGGTCGCGGTGGTCGCTCGGGATCAGGCCGACGAACAGAACGAGCGGTGTGGCGTCCTGCCAGGCGGCGTGGACGGCCACATAGGCGTTGGCGGCGCCGGGGCCGCGGGTGACCATGGCGACGCCGGGCTCACCGGTGAGCTTTCCGTGCGCCTCCGCCATATAGGCGGCGCCGCCCTCGTGGCGGCAGACGACGGTGGTGATGTCGGAGTCGTGCAGCCCGTCGAGGACGTCGAGGTAGCTCTCGCCGGGGACGGCGAAGACGCGCCGGACCCCGTGCAGGGCAAGGGACTCGACGATGGCGTGACCGGCGGAGCGGGTGCGGGCGCGGTCGGTGCCGGGGCGTGCGGAAGCGGGTGACATGACGGTCACGGACGGGTCCTTCGGGGAGGTGCGGCGCAACTGCGGATACGGATGCGCTCGGCAGGTCCCTCAGTATCGGAAGGCATCGGTCATGCCGCCCAATACACAAATGGCAACCCGCCCATAACCATTGAGCATGAAAGCCAGGTGGCGTACGACGTGGCCACCGGGCGAGGGAATCTGCCGGGCGGCACGGAACCGGTCCGGGCCGTGGACGAGCCCGCGGCCTAGCTTCGGTCCCATGATCAGAAATGGATTCATCATGTCGGCCGTGGCCTGTGCCTCGATCGCCGCAGCAGCTCTGGGGGCCTGGGCGGCCGCCCCTTCGGACGGATGGAAGCAGGTCGGGACCGGCATCCAGGGCGGCGTGAGCGGCATGGCGCTGGCCGAAAGCGCACCCGTGGACCCCGACGGGGCCGATGCCGTCATCGTGCGGGACAACAAGGCGGACCGCGAGAGCCGGGTGGCCACCGTGCGGCTGAGGCCCGGCAGGGCACCCGTCACCACCGAACTGCCCTGGCTCGGCGTACTGCCGAAGGATCTGGAGGCGCTCGACGCGGTGCCCGGCCTCGTCGGCCACTACATCGCCCTGGCAAGCAACGGCGACGCGTACCACATCGTCGTGGCGAACGGTCGCGCGACCGTTCAGGCCGGTCCCGTCACCGTGCCGGGCAGGCACGACGGCGACAACTACGAGAGCTTCGCACTGCACCGCGACGAGTCGGGCAAGGTCTTCGCGGTGTGGGCCACCCGGGGCAGCGGCGAACGGAAGGCCGTCGTACGCGCGGCGTCGGCGACCATCGACGCACGTGGTCTCGGCTTCGGCTCCCCCACCACTGGGCAGGAGTTCGCCGTACCGTATCCGAACGAGGACGAGGTGCGGCACATCAGTGACCTGAAGGTCCTGGCGGACGGGACCGTCCTGGTGTCGTCGGCATCGGATCCCAATGTGGACGACGGGCCGTTCAGTTCCGCGGTCTACAACGCCGGACGGCTCACCGTGAACGGCGCGCACGACGCCGTGCTGCGGCTGAGAACGGCCGACGAGCTCACCCCGCTCCGCCGTTTCACCAAGCAGGACGACCGCAAGATCGAAGCGATCGCGTTCCTGCCCGGTGGGCGGGCCGTCTGGGGCACGGACGACGAGAACCACGGCGGCTGGGTGAAGTTCGACCGCGTCACACCGTAGCTCTCGCGCATCCGCACGCCTCCGCGGAACCGTCAGGGACGCGGGGGCGCCGGGATCACGGCGTCCCCCTGTCCCACCAGAAAGTCCCGCAGCCGCACCGCCGTCGCGCGAATGGTGTCGGCCGCGAAGTGGCCCGGCAGCCAGGCCACATGGAGCGGCACCTGAAGCACCTCCCCGCGCCCGGCCTCTTCCGCCGTGATCCACAGCGCATGCGCCCCGTACCGCGGCAGATCCGTGCTGACCCCGATCCCGTGCCCTGCCACCGCGAGTGCCTCCACGGTCGGGCCGTCCTCGCATTCGGTGAGCCGCTCGGGAACGAGATGTGCCGCGCCGAGCGCGTTGTCGAGTACGGCGCGGCTGACGCTCGAACGCGAGTGGGCGAACAGCCGGTCGCCGCAGATCTCGGCGAGGCCGACCTCCGTGCGGCCTTCCTCTGCCCAGGGGTGGTCGGGGGCGACATGCGCCTTCAGCGCGGTGCCGCCGAGGTCGACGGTCTCGAAGCCCTCGACCATCGGCGTCGGGGACACGATGAAGTCCGCCTCGTCCAGGAGTTCGTCGTTGAGCGCGAAGTGGCCGGCCTGCCGGGTGATCAGCGGCGGATCGTCCGGGCCCGTCGTGGCGATGAACGGCGCGAGGAAGCCCCGGATGGTTGCCGCAGTCGCGGCGACCGTCAACTGCGCGACCCGCCCGGAGCGGAGCCCCTCGACCGCGGCCTCCATCTGGCGGGTCTCCGCGATGACCCGACGGGCAAGGGGGACGAAGGCGCGTCCGGAGGCGGTCAGCACCAGCCGGTTGCCGCGCGGCTCGAAGAGCGTCATCCGGACCTCGCGCTCCAGCGTCTTGAGCTGACGGCTCAGTCCCGGCTGGGCGACATGGAGGGTGGCAGCGGCGGAAGTGATGGTCCCGGCCTCGACGACGGCGAGGAAATAGAGGAGGCGCCGGTAGTTCATCGGCCGATGATAGCGACGCCGAAAGGTATCGAAACGATGAAGGGTCTGGTCCAAATGTTGGGTATGGTTCATGCGCTCGTCCCTTACGCGGCGTGGTCCGATCACCACCGACGGCGAGTCTCGGACGCATCACCGGACGAACCCGATGTCCGGTGTCCACTGACCGATCCGGAAGGATCACGTGTCCCTGTCGCGCTCCGCGCGTACGGTGCTGGCCGCCGCCACCGTCGTTCCCGGCCACGCCGCTCCCGCACCGGGTTACCGTGGCAGTTCCCGCCGGTGCGGCCTCCCCAGGCCGCCGGGGCACACAGCACAGCGGCTCCCCACGCCACTGTGCGCTGCGCACAGGTTCCCGCTCCCGGGCCTGTCTACTGTGCCGCCATCCCCACCCGCTGAGTGGTGAGTCGGTCGGTACGAAAGCCTGGAGGACAGCCGGTGAGCGCGACAACTGCACGTTCCGGTGCAACCGGAGAACCCCTGGCCCCGGGGCCGGGCAAGGCCGAGGCCGCCGGGCTCCGCCCCGTCGGCTCCTACTTCGAGGCCATGCCGTTCGGCCGCGCCCATGTCCTTGCGGCGCTGGCCCTGTTCATGGCCTTCGTCATCGAGTCGTGGGAACAGCTCGCCCTCGTCTATGTCTCCGGCGATCTCGGTGACGCGTTCTCCATCGACGCGGGCCGGATCGGCTGGGTGCTCTCCGCCGTCGCGCTCGGCATGATCCCGGGTGCGCTGGTCTGGGGTCCGGTCTCGGACCGGATCGGCCGGCGCGCGGTATGTCTGTGGAGCCTGTCCGCGTACGGAGTCATCGCGCTGGCCAGTGCCTTCTCGCCGAACTTCACGGTCCTGCTGGTCACCCGGGTACTGTCGGGTCTGGCGCTCGCCGGGATCTACACGGTCACCTTCCCGTACTTCCTGGAGCTGCTGCCGTCCCGGATGCGTGGCCGGGCCGCGGTCTATCTGTCGATCGGCTGGCCGATCGGTGTGCTGGCCGCGGTCGGCGTGACGCAGCTGCTGGCCGGCCTGGGCTGGCATGTGGTGGCCATCGCCTCGGCCCTGGCCGGGCTCTGGGTGTTCGCGATCCGCGCCTGGGTGCCGGAGTCCCCGTACTGGCTGGCCGCGCAGAACCGGCATGACGACGCGGCGGCCGTACTGCGCAGGCTGGGTGCCGACGTTCCCGCCGGCACCCGCTTCGAGGTCGTAGCCCCCGAGCGGGCAGGGCGTCCGGTGGAGCTGCTGCGCGGCAGGCTGCTGCGGATCACGCTGCTGATGCTCGTCGTGAACTTCACCTTCAACTGGGGATACTGGGGTCTGCAGACCTGGCTGCCGACGCTGCTCCAGGACAAGGGCCTGAGCATGTCGGCGAGCCTCGGCTTCGTCGCCCTCAGCGCGCTGTTCATGATCCCCGGCTATGTGTCCGCGTCACTGCTGACCGGACGCTTCGGCCGCAAGAAGGTTTTCCTGCCGTACGTCGCGCTCGCCGCGGCCAGCGGAATCCTCTTCGCCTACTCCGGCTCGATGACGGAGCTGTACATCACGAACTTCGCGCTCTCCTTCTTCAGCCTCGGCGCCTGGGGCGTGTGGAACACCTGGAACGGTGAGTTCTTCCCGACCGCGCTGCGCGGTACGGGGTACTCCTGGGCCACCGCGGCCCAGCTGGTCGCCACGTCCCTCGCCCCCTCGGTGGTCGGCTTCCTCCTGGCGCAGGCGACCGGTTTCTCGACGACGATCCTGTTCATCACGGCCTTCCTGGTGGTGGCGCTGCTCTTCGCCGCTCCGCTGCCCGAGACCGAGGGCCGGGACCTGGAATAGGTCTCCTCGTACCGGCCCGGCGGACGGTTTCCACAGCGCGGCGCCCCAGGGTCTGATGGCAGGATGATGCAGGTGAGACTCGGTGTGGACGTGGGACGTACAACGACGGTCGCCGTTCTTGTCGGCCCCGACGGCACCACGTCGGCCCACGCCGTGGTGGACTCGTCGCCCTCCCTCGGCCGTTCGCTGCGCGATGTCCTCGACGCGCTGGCCCCCGTCACGAACGCCCCGTACGAGCGTGTCGGGGTCGTCTGTCTCACGACCGACCTGGACCGCACGCCCTACACCCCGTCGCCCGTGGCCGTGCTGCGCATATCGCCTCCCAGCCATCCCGCGCTCGGCCCGTCCCCGCACCCGGGCGGGCTGACCCGCGTGGTCGCGGGCGGGTCCTCGCTCACCGGCCGGCCGCTGGCGCCGCTGGACCGGGCCGGGGTCGAGGCGTTCGCCCGGGACGCGGCGGCTGCCTCGATCACCTCGTTCGCACTCTGCGCGGCCGGTTCGCCCGCCCGCCCGGAACCGGAACTGACCGCGGCCTCCGTGATCGCCCGCCACCTGCCCGGTGCGCACATCACCCTCTCGTACGAGATCGGCTCCCCCGGTCTGCGCGAGCGCGAGAACGCCGCGGCCGCCAATGCCGCGCTCGGCCACTGGGCCGAGCACCTCACCACCACCGCCGAACGGGCACTGCGCGCCTGTGGCATCACCGCCCCGCTGTTCTTCGCCCGGGACGACGCCGGTCTCGTCTCCGCCGAGTACGTCCGCCGTTACCCGGTGATCGCCACGGTCTCCGCCACGGCCTGCGCCCTGCGTGGCGCCGCGCTGCGGGCCGGCGCCGAGTGGGCGGTCGTGGTGGACGCGGCCGGTTCCTCGATCCGCTGCTCGGCTGTCACGGACGGCGAACTGGAGGCCGGGGACGCGGGCCCGGGGCCCTGCGGGCTCTGGATGGATGTGGGCAGGCCCCGTCTGGACACCCTGCCGTTCGGCGGCGAGGAGCTGCCCGCCGACGCACGGCCCCGGGTCGACGCGCTGGTGGCCGGGATGCTGGAGCGCTCGCCGGGCAGCACGGTGCTGTACGCGGGCGGCGCGGCCCCGCACTTCGGCGGTGCCCCTGATGCGATCTCGGCGGCGGCGTACGGTGCGGCGCGCGCGGACACCCGGGTGGAGCTGGAGCAGGTGGTGGTCGCACCGGGCCGGGCGGAACTGGACCGGCTCATCGCGCTGGCCCGCGACCAGGCACTGGCGCGGGTCGTGTCGGCGGGTGCGGCGCCGGGCGGGGCCCGGGTGGCACGGGCGGTCCACACGCCCGTCTCGTATCTGCCGGGCGGGGTGCACCGCATCAGGGTCCGGGCCGTGGGCGCACCCGCGGGAGCGACGTCATGAGCGGACAACCGCTCCGGGTGGACGCGGCCGTGCTGGAGCAGCTGGCGGCCGGGGCGCTGGTGCTGGCGGCGGGCACGGCGGAGTCGGCGTTCCGGGTGGCGCTGGACTGGGCGCGGGCGTCGGTGGCCGCGCAGGGGCCGGTGCGGCTGCTGGTCCCCGACGAGCTGAGCGGGCTGCGGCTCTGTGTGACCGTCACCCTGATCGGCTCGTCGGCGGCCCTCGCCGAGCAGCTGCCGACGGGTGCGGAGACGGCAGGGGCGGTGCGCGCTCTGGAACGGCTGCTCGGCGCCCGGGCGGACGCGGTCGTCGCGCTGAACACGGCTGCGGAGAACGCCCTGCTCTCGGTGGCCGCCGCGGCGGACTGCGGGCTCCCGCTGGTCGACGGTGACGGCTGCGGGCGGGTGCTGCCGCTGCTGGAACAGTCGACGTTCACCCTGGCCGGGGTGTCCGCGGCACCACTCGCGCTGGCGACCCCTTCGGGCGATGTGGTCGTGGTGGAGTCCGCGGGCGGACGCGTGGAGGACCTGGTGCGGCCGCTGGTTCCGGCGGCGGGCGGCTGGGCGGTGGCCGTCTGCTACGCGATGCCGGGCGAGGTCCTGGCCGGTTGTGTGGTGCCGGGCACGGTGAGCAGGGCGATCCGCGCGGGCACGGCGGCGCCCCGCGATCTGTTCGCACCCTGGTCGCTGCGGCGGCTGTGCCGGGGCCGGATCACGGCGGTGGAGCACCCGGCGGACGAGTACGGCTACGGGGCGCCGGAACCGTACAGCCGGCTCACCGGCCCCGAGGCGTCCCCGTGGCCCGCGCTGCCGTCGCGCCCGACGAGTGTGCTGGTCGCCGAGACGGAGGGGCTCGGCCGCCACTTCCGTCTGGAGGCGCACAACGAGGTGCTGCTGGCGCTGGCGGACGGGGCGCCTGTCGCCGCGGCCCCGGACCAGATCCTGATCCTGTCGGCCTCCGCCGACCGGCGCGTGCTGGACGTGGAGCGGGCGGTGCCGGGCGTGGAGGTCGAAGTGGTGGTCATCCCCGCCGCGCCCGCCTGGCAGACACCCGAGGGCCGTCGGCTGGCCCATGCGGGCGCGGTCGATCCGCACGGCACACAGGAGGACTCATGGTGAACCGGCCATCCGGCCGCCCGGTCCGCGAGGGCGCGCTCACCGTCGCCGAACTCGTCCAGCAGGGACGGCTCGCCGGGGTCCGTATGTCCGGGGCGAGCGGCCGGGACACCGAGGTGCGGTCGGTGCGCATCGTGGACCGTACGACGGCGCTCGACACCCTCGAACCGCACACGGCGGTCGTACTGACCGGCCGGGTGGCCGCCGCGGGCTGGACCGTGGAGATGGCGCTGCGCAAGGCGTGGGAGCACGCCGCGGCCTGTGTCGTGGTCACCGAGTCCGCGGGCCGGCCGGGTTCGGTGGGGGCGCTCGCCGACCGGCTCGGGGTGCCGCTGCTGGTGATCGACGAGGACGCGCTGGATGCCGCCGTCCGGATCGCCTCCGCCGTCGCCCGCCCGGACGCCGGGCGGACCGCTCTGGTGGCGCAGGCTGCCCGGGCGCTCGCCGACGCCGGACCGCACGCCGGGCGGGTGCTGTCCGCGCTGCACGCGGTACTGCCGTCCGCGGCGGTGGCGCTGACCGGGCCGACCGGTGAGGTCCTGGCGGGCCGACGGGCCGCGCTCTCGGCGGAGGGCGGTGCGCTCACCGTCCGGGTGGAGGTCCCGGACTGCGGCGGCGGCTCGCTGGGCGCCCTGCTCGCCCGGTCGGGCTCGCGCGTCGCGGGGTGGGGAGAGACGGTCCGGGATGTGCTCCGCCTCGCGGTCGCTCCGCTCACGGCGTGGTGCGCGGTGCGCCGCCTGGACGACGAACGGACCGGCCACCGCGCGGAGTTGCTGCTACACCGGCTGCTGGAGGCGGATGCCGGGGCTACGGGCGACGACGGGCCCGGGGCGGGGCCGGGCGAGGACGAGCGTGCCGAGGCGGCGGCGCTGGGCTGGCCGGCCCGTGGCCCGCTCGTCGCGTACGCGCTGCGCCCCGTCGCGGGCCGGGCCGGGCCCGACCCCGGCCCTGCGCTGCGCGCGGTGTGGGCGGCGGCGGGTCCGGGTGGGCCGCTGGTCGCGTACCAGGGTTGCTGGGTGGCCTGGCAGTCGGTGACCCCGGCGGACGGCGCGGACCCGCTAGACGACGCGGGCCGGCATCTGGCCGACGCCCTCTGTGCCCTGGCCGCCTATGTGCCGGTCGCGGGCGGTGTGGCGGGCACGGCGGCCTCGTTGTCCGCCCTCGGCCCGGTCCTCGCCGACGCGTGCGCGGCGGCCGGGGTCGCGGCCGCCGGGGATCCGGGCAGCGTGGTGCGCGGGGACCGGATGGGCGCGGCCCAACTCCTGTCCGCCGTACCGACGGACTTGCTGCGCGGCCCTGCGGAGGTGGTGCTCGCCCCGCTGATCGAGGCGGACCGGGACGGCACCCTGCTGCGTACGCTGGCGGTCGTCCTCGACGCGTGCGCGGCGGCCGGGGTCGCGGCCGCCGGGGATCCGGGCAGCGTGGTGCGCGGGGACCGGATGGGCGCGGCCCAACTCCTGTCCGCCGTACCGACGGACTTGCTGCGCGGCCCTGCGGAGGTGGTGCTCGCCCCGCTGATCGAGGCGGACCGGGACGGCACCCTGCTGCGTACGCTGGCGGTCGTCCTCGACGCGGGCGCGTCGCCGACGGCGGCGGCCGAGGTGCTCGGGGTGCACCGCAACACGGTGGCGGCCCGGCTGGAGCGTATCCGCGCACTGGGCTTCGATCCTGACGATGCCTCACAGCGGCTGGCGCTCCATCTGGCGTGCCGGGTGCTGCTGTCCGGGGACGGCGACGGCGAGCACTGAGCGACTCACCGGCCGCCGCGCCTGCGGAGTTCCCGGCTGCTGCGCAGGCTCTCGCGCGCCGGCCGCTCCCGCGCCTGGCCCGGCTCGCCGTCGGTCCGTCAGGCTCCGTAGACGGCCGCCGCATACCCCGCCGTCAGCAGCCCCTGCCGCACGTCCTCGGCCACCGCCTCGGCGGACCGCTCCCCCACGGGGCCGAATCCGCCGCCGCCACCGCTCTCGCAGCGCAGCACATCACCCTCGCGCACGGCCAGCGCATTGACCTTCAGCAGTGAACGCTCACCGTCACGCACCGGGTTGAGTGTCACCTGCGGCGGTGCACCGGCCGTACCGCCGAAGACCCCCCAGGCCGGGGTGACCGACCGCTCCCACCACAGGGAGAGCTGCTGGTCGGCGGCGAACCGGTACTGGCGCACCACACCGTTGCCCCCGCGCGTACGGCCCGCACCGGCGGAGTCGGGGCGCAGCGCGTACTCCTCGACGCGCACCGGGAAGAGGGTCTCCAGCACCTCGACCGGCATGTCGCGCAGCGAGCCGTTGACATTGTTGATCAGGCAGGACTCGCCGTCGGAGGCCTCCCAGGCGCCCCAGCCGCCGACCGTCGCCTCCTGGGAGACGAAGAGCTTTCCGCTGCGCGGGTCGGTGCCGGTGAACTGGACGATCATCGAGTCGCCGTAGCTTGCCGCCGCGGCGCGGTCCGGGACGGCCGGGGCGAGCGCCTTGACGACCAGGTCGATGACCAGACCGAGGTGCGAGTAGTAGTACTGGCAGGCGGCCGGTTCGACGGCGGCGAGCATGGTGCCGGACCGGGTCAGCACGTCGAGCGGCTTGAACGAGCCGCCGTTCAGCGGGACTTCGCCGCTGACGAGCAGCTTGTAGCCGACCCTGCAGGCCGCGACGGTCTGTGCGGCACCGCAGTTGACGGGTCCGGTGGCCTGGTCGGCGCAGTCGGTGACGTCCATCGTCATGCGGTCGCCGTCGATGGTGATGCGGACGGTGACATGCAGCGGCGTGCCGAGGTCGATGCCGTCGTTGTCGAGATGCCCCGTGGCCTCGTACACACCGTCGGGGATCGCGGCGATCTCCTGGCGCTCCAGCCGTTCGGTCTGGTCGAAGATCGTGTCACGGGCGGCGAGCACGGTCTCCATGCCCCACCGTCCCACGATCTCCGCGAGCCGTCGCGCACCGGTGCGGGCACAGGCGACCTGGGCGCGCATGTCGCCGAGGGTGGGGTGCGGGAAACGGACCTGACGTGAAATCAGGTCATGGACGAGTACGCACGGTTCGCCGTCCTCGTAGATCTTCAACGGGCCCATGCGCAGGCCCTCCTGATGGATCGTCGTGGAGTCCATGGAACCGCCCGGGTCCTTGGATCCCATGTCGATCCAGTGCGCGCGGGAGGCGGCGAAGCCGACCAGTTCGGCGTCGACGAAGATCGGCGCGTAGACGGTGACGTCGTTGAGATGCGTGCCGCCGATGTAGGAGTCGTTGAGCACCCAGACGTCGCCGGGCCGCCAGACCCCGGCGCCGTACATCTGCTCCGTGGCACGGGTGCACTCCTCCAGGTTGCCCAGGAAGATGGGCAGGCCGGAGGACTGGCCGAGGACATGGTGGTCGCGGTCCAGGAGCGCGACGGCACAGTCCTTGGCCTCGTAGATGGTCGGGGTGTACGAGGACCGGATCAGGGTGGTGTTCATGTCCTCGGCTGCCTGGAGCAGCGCGCAGCGGATGATCTCCTGGTGATGGGGTCGACGGCGACCGGGGTGGTCGGGTCGATGGCGGCCTGGGCCGTACTGGTCATGCGACGCCTCCGAGCTTGATGACGAGGAATCCGTTGTCGTCCACGGTGACCGTGGCGTCCGGCGGGACGACGGTGGTGGAGGTGGCCTCGACGATGACGGCGGGGCCGGGGATGTGCTGCCCGGGGGCGAGGTGTTCACGGCGCAGCACCGCGGTGTCGTGCGCGGCGCCACCGAAGACGACCGGCTTGACGGGGACTTCAGGGGCTTCGCCCGGTGCTGCGGCGTACGGGACGGCGGCGAGTTCGGGGAGTCCGCCGAGCGCGGTGGTGCGCAGGGTGACGAACTCGACGGGCGCCTCGGGGGTCGCGTGGCCGTAGCGGCGTTCGTGGAGCCGGGCGAAGCGTTCGGCGACCGAGGTGAGGAAGCCTTCGGCGGCGGGCTCGGCGGGGCCGGACAGCGACACGGTCAGGGTGCAGTCCTGGCCTTCGTACCGCATGTCGACGGCATGCTCGATACGGTGCCGGGCCGCCGGTACGCCCTGCTCGGCGAGGGCCTCGAAGCCTTCGGCCTGCAGACCGGCGAGGGCGTCCGCCATGGCCGCGCCGTCGAGGTCGGCGCCCGGGGTGAAGAACTGGAGCGTGAGGTCGCGCCGGACCTCGGTGCCGAGCATGCCCCAGGCGGAGAACGCGCCGGGGAAGCGCGGTACGACGACCTCCTCGATGCCGAGTTCGCGGGCGATCTCCACGGCATGCATGGGTCCGGCGCCGCCGAAGGCGAGAAGTACGAACTCACGGGGCTCCAGGCCGTGTTCGACGGTGAGGGTACGGATCGCCTGGGCCATCTTGGCGTTGGCGACGTCGCAGATGCCGCCGGCCAGCTCGATGGGGTCGAGGCCGAGGGCGCCGGCGAGCTCCGCGACGGCGCGGTGGGCCGCTTCGGTGTCCAGGGTCATGTGCCCGCCGGCGAACCAGTCGGGGTCGACGCGGCCGAGGACGGTGTTGGCGTCGGTGACGGTGGCCTGTGTGCCGCCACGCCCGTAGCAGGCGGGTCCGGGTACCGCGCCCGCCGATTCGGGGCCGACGCGCAGTCCGCCCGCCTCGGCGTAGGCGAGGGAGCCGCCGCCCGCACCGATGGTGTGCAGGTCGACGAGCGGCATGAGGACGGGAAAGCCGTCGGCTGCGCCCTCGTTGGAGACATTGGGCCGCCCGCCGAGGACGAGCGACACATCGAAGGAGGTGCCGCCCATGTCGACGCAGATCGCGTTCGGCCTGCCCAGCAGCGCGGAGGCCGCGACGCCGCCCATGGTGCCGCCGACCGGTCCGGACAGCAGGGTCTGCAGGGGGTGGCGGCGGGCGAATGAGGCGTTGACGACGCCGCCGGAGGACTGCATGACCTGTACGGGTACGGTCAGCCCGTGTGCGGCAAAGCGGTCCTCGATCCGGCCGAGGTAGCGGCGTACGACCGGACCGGTGTACGCCTCCAGGGCGGCGGACGAGGTGCGTTCGTACTCACGCCATTCGCGCGCCACCTGATGGGAGAGCACGATCATCACGTCGTCGCCGAGCTCCTCGGCGAGGATCTCGCCGGCCCGCAGTTCATGGGCGGGGTTCACGTAGGAGAACAGCAGCGCGACGGCGACGGCGTCGAAGCCTTCGTCGCGGGCGCGGCGGGCCGCGGCCCGTACGGCGTCCTCGTCGAGCGGGACCAGCTCGGTGCCGCGCGAGTCGAAGCGGCCGCCCGCCTCGGCGGTGGCATGCCGGTCCACGAGCGGGACGGGCTTGCGGTAGTGCAGGTCGAACATGCGGTCCCGGTTGCCGCGGGCGATCTGGTAGACGTCGCGCAGCCCGGCCGAGGCCAGCAGCAGGACGCGGGCGCCCTTGCGCTCCAGCAGGGCGTTCAGGCCCTGGGTGGTGCCGTGGACGAAGAAGGAGATGTCGGCGGGGTCGTCCACCGCCCGGCCCAGCGAGGAGAAGACGCCCTCGGCGAGGTCTCCCGGCGTGGTGGGGGTCTTCGCCGCGTCGAAGGTGCCGCGCGTCTCGTCGTACGCGACGACATCGGTGAATGTGCCACCGATGTCCATGGCCACCCGGTAAGTCATGCCGCCTCCCGGCTCTCTCAAGGGAATGGCGTGACGCTATCGACGGGGCGCGGCCGGCGGCTGTGCGCTGCGCACGGTGCGGAGGGTCCGCCCGTGCGCAGCGCTGGGTCCTGGCCGAGTCAGCCGACGGGGCCCGGCTGCCGCACGTCCTCGTGGAGGTGGACGATCCGCCAGGTTTCCCCGGCCCGGTGCAGGATCACGGTGTTCCGGATGAGCTCGGGGCGGCCCGGGGTGCCGTCCGGGGCGGGTGCGAAGTCGACGCGCAGCCAGTAGCGCAGGACGGCGATGTCGCCGAAGACGTCGATGGTGCGGTCGTACGCGGTGAGGCCGGTCTCCTGCGGTCCCTCACCGGCTTCCGGGCGGGCGTCGCGGATCCGGTCCAGGTCGGGTTTGCCGAGCAGGAGCGGGTCGGCGGCGGAGTCCCAGACGGTGGCCCGGGGGTCGAGTGCCTGGTCGATCCTCGACCGGTCGCCGGCGTCGTACGCCTCGTACATTCCGGTGAGGACGGCCCAGACGGCGTCGGCGTCGGCCGCCGATGCGCCGGGCCTGGCGGTGGACGGGAGAGGGAGGGTGTTCTCGGGCATGGTGGTGCTCCTGGGCGGACACGGGGGTGCGATGACTGCACGGGGGTGTGATGGCGGCCAAGCTACACAGCCGCGTACCGGCCGCCGCCCACACCCCCGTCGCTCATCCGTCGCTTCTCATTCCACCGATCGAAGAGCCTCGGCCAGGATCTCCGCACCCTCCTCCGCCTCCGGGATGGTCAGCGAGAGCGGCGGTGCGATCCGCAGCACGCTGGTGTTGTGGCCGCCGCCCTTGCCGATGAGCAGGCCGCCTTCCCTGGCCGCTTCGAGTACGGCGGCGGCCGCCTCCGGGTTCGCCTCGTCGGTGCCGGGCTTCACCAGCTCGATGCCGATCATCAGTCCCCGGCCGCGTACCTCCCGCACACACTCCGAGGCCACGCCGATCGCTCGCAGCCGCTCGATCAGCAGTCCGCCGACTCGCCGGGCGTTGCCCTGCAGATCGTGTTCGAGGAGGTAGGAGAGGTTGGCGAGGCCGGCCGCCATGGTGACCGGGGAGCCGCCGAAGGTCGAAATGGAGTTGGCGTCGAGGCAGTTCATGACGTCGGCGCGGGCCACGACACCGCCGATCGACATGCCGTTGCCGATGCCCTTGGCGAAGGTGAGGATGTCCGGCGGTCCGTTCTCGCCGTGCGCCTGCCAGCCCCAGAAGTGTTCGCCGGAGCGGCCCCAGCCGGTCTGCACCTCGTCGGAGATCCACAGGATGCCGTGGCGGTCGAGGACCCGTCGGAAGGCCGCGTACAGACCGTCCGGCGGAGAGGTGAACCCGCCGACGCCCTGGATGGGTTCGGCGATCAGGGCGGCGGGCTCGCGGGTGTGGCCGAGCAGATCCTCCAGGTCGGCGACGCAGGCCGCGATGAACTCCGCGTCGCTGAGGTGCGCGTACGGCCCCCGGGTGCGGACGCCGCCGTGCACATAGAGCGTCTGCAGCGGCGACAGATTCGTGGGCGACCAGGCGCTGTTACCGGTGATGGAGACCGCGGAGAAGGATCTGCCGTGGTAGCTGTTGCGCATCGCGAGGATCTGGTTCGAACTGCGGTACGTGGTGGCGAGCAGCAGGGCAGTGTCGTTGGCCTCGGTACCGGAGGTGGTGAAGAAGACCCGGGCGTCCGGGATGCCGGAGAGCGTGGCGATGCGTTCGGCCAGCTCGACCATCGGCCGGTTGAGGTAGAGCGTGGAGGAGTGGATGATCCGCCCGGCCTGCTCGCTGACCGCCTTGGTCACCTCGGGCAGGGCGTGGGCGGTCATCGTCGTGAGGATGCCACCGAAGAAGTCGAGGTAGCGCCTGCCGTCGGCGTCCCAGACATGGCGGCCCTCGCCGTGGGTGATCTCCACGGGGTTCTTGTAGTAGAGGGCCAACCAGTCGGGGCTGACGGCGAGATGGCGTTGGTGCAGGCTGCTCACGGCTCCACCAGTCCTTCGTACGCGTCGGGTCGGCGGTCCCGGTAGAACGCCCACTGCTGGCGGACCTCGTCGATGAGCCCGAAGTCGAGGTCTCGGACGAGGAGTTCCTCCTCCTTGTCGCTGGCGACCTCGCCGACGAACTGGCCGCGCGGGTCGACGAAGTAGCTGGTTCCGTAGAAGTCGTTGTCGCCGTACTCCTCCTGGCCGACGCGGTTGATCGCGGCGACGAAGTACTCGTTGGCGACGGCGGACGCAGGCTGTTCCAGCTGCCAGAGATAACTGGAGAGGCCGCGCGAGGTGGCGGACGGGTTGTACACCAACTGAGCTCCGTTGAGCCCTAGTTGACGCCAGCCCTCCGGGAAGTGCCGGTCGTAGCAGATATAGACACCGACCTTGCCGACGGCGGTGTCGAAGACGGGCCAGCCGACGTTTCCGGGCTTGAAGTAGTACTTCTCCCAGAACCCCTTGACCTGCGGGATGTGATGTTTGCGGTACTTGCCGAGATAAGAACCGTCGGCGTCGATGACGGCGGCGGTGTTGAAGTAGAAGCCGGACTGCTCGATCTCGAAGACCGGCACGACGATCACCATGCCGGTCTCGCGGGCGAGTTCCTGCATCCGCCGGACGGTCGGCCCGTCCGGGACGGCCTCGGCCCAGCGGTAGTGCTCGGGTTCCTGCACCTGACAGAAGTAGGGGGCGTTGAACACCTCCTGGAAGCCGATGATCTTCGCGCCCTGACGGGCGGCCTCGCGCGCATGCTCCTCATGTTTGGCGATCATGGATTCGGTGTCGCCGGTCCAGGTCGCCTGGACGAGTGCGGCGCGTACGACTTGGGACATGAGCTGCTCCTTCGACGCGGCGTCAGAGAGCCTCTACGCGTTTCTACGCCCGTAGATACGTGCGTAGAGGAGAACGTAAGCCCCGTCACACAGCGGGGCAAGACCATCGCCGTGAACCGGCGGAGTCGATCACGTTTCACACCCGTGCGGTCCACATGTTCATTCGCCTTCCGGCTCGGAGAGCAGATGCCATGATGGCAAAATTTGTCGACGAGGGGCCGCTCGCCGCGCTGGCACACCCGATTCCGCCGGCCGTCGAGCCTGGCCGGAGATGACGCGCTCGGCGTGACGGAGGCATCTCCGGTGACCTTGGGTGGAGCGTGCCGAATTCGAAGTGCACTGCCATCAGCAGGGCCCGTGCTCTCGAAGACCAGGTGGTCCGACGGGCCGGGGAAAGTGTGTCACTGCTCCGAACCGGGGAGCCGCCAGTCGAAGGGAAAGAGATCCATCTGCCACCCCGGCGCCACGGCCAGTGTGCCGGCAGCCTCGGGAACCCGCAGAAGGCAGCGGTGACGCAGTAGTTCACGTCGCTCGCCTGGGGTCAACAGCCTCTCCTGCGGGCTGAGGTTCTTGGGGTGATCCGGACTGAGGCCCTCGGCGCCGTCGATTTCGACGCGTCCTGCCGCATTGAGTCGCCGGGATGTCGGCGTCCGGTAGTCGAGGCGAAAATCGGTGGCCCACTGTGAATTGTGCCCCCAGCCGTGCGACAGGTCGACTGTCGGCCGGTGGCGTCGCAGGTACGTCCAGTACAACGGGGACCGGTCGGCCACGCCGCGCTGCGCATGGTTGGCTCCGGCGCGGACACGGACTCCGGCCCGGCTGAAGAGCAGCTGTCCGAGCATCAGACCCGGCCAGACGACCTGGGTGATCCGAATCGGGGCGTGCGGGTCGTCGGCTTGCTCGACGTCGACGATTTCGTGGAGGAACGGGTCGAAGACGGTGTCGTCGAACGGCGTCATGCCCAGCGCGGTGAACAAGTCGAGGTACTCGTGCTGTGAGAGCACCGGCCCTTGGTTCAGCGGATCGTGTCTGTTGCCCCGCGGCCACTCGGGCGCCTCGTCAGCAGGAGGCTGGAAGGCGAGGAGGAGCAGATCGCTGACGCGGCTGAGAGCGTAGAGCTCTTGCAGCAGGTACTCGCTCCCCTGAGGTCCCTCCCCGGACCACCAGGCCCCGTCTCCAGCTGCAGTCGCGAGCAAGGCACGGTAATCGCCCCGGGCCCGATCGAGCCACGGCGCTACGATCACGTCATGGGCGTCCGCCCCGTCGTGGTCTCCCAAAGCCTTGTAAAGCTCACGGGCATCCACCTCATCGGCCATGCGCGGAGATTACTTGCGATCGGCGGAGGTGATCGACGGATTTTGCGGCATGCCACTGTCAGCCGGCCGCCGGCGCGGCTAGCGTCGCGGCATGGACAGCGAGATCACGACCACGGTCGGCAGACAGCTCTACTCCTTCGACGGCCGCGTGCTGGAGGTCTTCGGCGGCAGCGCCGTCCGCTTCCACGTGTGCCATATGCACCTCTGTGTCAAAGGCCCGGACCGCAAGGGGGCCAGGATCGTGGAGATCAGCCATGGCCCGCCGGAAGCACCGGGGATGCGTCACATGTGGAAGTACTCCGCCGCGGAGTGGGGTGACCTGCCCGGCCTGGCCGGACTGCTGGAAGTGGTGCAGGAGGCCATCGACTCCGCGGCGGAGCGGTAGGCGGAGACCCTCTGCGTCACCGAGCGGACTGCATGGACCGTGCCATCACGTACCGTCAACGCCTTTCACTTCCCTTCCCGTTCGGGTGATGTGCGGCGTGTCGGGAGGATCTCGGAGCGGTCTGGGCAGTCTCCGGAGACCGATCCTGAGAGGGGAAGTCGTGGGACTGTCACACGAGTACGGGCGCGGCATCAGTGAGGGGCCGACGCCGGCCGATGCTGCGGGGGCGCTTGCCCTGCCCTGTCCGAGCGGCTGGTCCGCGCTGGCCTTCTCCGAGGAGCTGCGGCCGGGCGCTGTGCTCACCCGGCCTTTGGCGGGGCAGGACGTGGTGCTGTACCGGCTCGGTACCGGGGGTGTCCGCGCCATCCGTCCGTACTGTCCGCACCTCGGCGCCCATCTCGGTCTGGCGAAGGTCGACGGGGACGATCTCGTATGTCCCTTCCATTTCTTCGCGTTCGGCCCCGACGGCAGGTGCGTGCGCACGGGATACGACACAAAGCCGCCGAGGTCGCCGTTGACGCAACTGCCGGTGCACGAGGTCAACGGTGCTGTCTTCGTCTGGCGGCACCACGACGGCCGGGCACCGGACTGGTTCATCCCCGACTGGCACGAGATCGGCCACCGGCCTGCCCGTAGCGCCGCCTGGGAGCTGGCCGGCAATGTCCAGGAAGTCATCGAGAACTCGGTGGACCTCGGGCATTTCGCCACCCTGCACGGCTGGGCCAAGGCCGAGATCGGCGGGCCTGTCGTCTACGACGATGCCGCGTTCCACGTGTCCATGCGGGCCCATGAGTCGGCGCCGCTGCTGGGAAACTTCGTCGTCGAGGTGGAGGTGGACGGCTACGGACTCGGTTGCCTGCACGCGGATGTGTACACGCCTCGGATCGGGCTTCGGATGTGCACGATGGTGATGCCGACGGCGATCGCGCCCAACCGGATGCAGTTCCGGCAGAAGAACCGCATCGCCTTCACGGAACCGGCCCGGCTGCCGGCCCCGCTCGCACGGGTGGTGAGCCGAACCGCCGCCCGGCTGCTGGACCGCGCCGTCTTCCGTTCCAGTTGCGAGTTCACCGCCGCCGACTTTCCGATCTGGGATCACAAGCAGTACCAGCAGCCGCCCCGGCTCGCTCCCGGTGACGGGCCGATCGGCCCGTTCCGGCGCTGGGCCCGGCGGTTCTATCCGTCACCGGGGGAGCTCGGGGGGACCCGGCTCGACCACAGCGAGCGAAGCGACGGAGCTGAGGTGCCGTGACTGCTCTGGAACCGACCGTCCTCCGGATGTGGCAGCCATTCGGCTCTCACCGGCTGATCTCCAGGACCCTGCCTGGCTAGGGCGCACCCACGATGCCCGCGACCCGCAGTGCATGGACGACATCCCACTCCCGCGCCGGCGACACCGCACGGGCTGCGGCCAGCAGTTGCGGTACCAGCTGGCGCGGATCGCCCGCTGCGACCCGGGCCGCGTCCTGCGGAGTCCGTACGCGGATGAAGGCGCCCAGCAACGCCTGCGCCTGCGGCCCTCGCCCTGCCCGGTCCAGCGCCACCACCGCATCGGCGATCTCTGCGGCCGGCCGCGCCACCCCCTGGCGCAGCAACCGGTCGCAGTCGTCCGGGCGTCGCGCAGCGGCCAGCGCGCCCGCAGCCGCGGCGAGTTCGGCAGGCGGCAGCGAGGACACTTCCCACAACAGGGTCGCCCAGTCCGCGTCGAGGCCCGCCCGGTGCAGCTCGACGGCAAGCACCGGCAGCCGGTCCGCGGGCCAGCCGGCCGCCTCGCACAGCACGACGTGCGCCTCGCCACTGCGGCTCTCGGCCCGGAGCTGGAGCAGCCATTCGACGGCGTCGGCGGCGGCCCGGTGCGCCTCGGGGTCCAGGCCGGTGGAGGCCGGTACCACGTGCGTGTCGTCCCCGGTCGGGGCAGCGCCGAAGCGGGCCCCGCGTGGTACGGAGGCCGTCGTCGGCGGTACCGGCAGGACGGGTGCGACCAGAACTCCGTCGTCATCGGCCTCGTCGACGTCCAGGCCGGCGAACCGGGCGCCGCGCGGCTTCTTGCGCTTGGGGGCGGGCGGCCGAGGAGTTCGCGGTGCCGCGTCAAAGCCGCGCTCGGGCTCGGGTTCCCGGTCCCGATCCCGGTCCCGGTCCCGGTCGGGTGCCGGCTCCTCCGTGCGGAACCAGCCCTTCGGCACGGTCACCGCGGCCAGTCGCCTGCGCAGCTCCGTACAGCGGGCGGTGGCGCGTTCGTGGTCGTCCCGGGCCCAGGCCACCTCCTCCGTGTCCGGGATCGTCGTTGCGCCCGCTCCGGCCGCCCGGAGTCGCTGGGCCGCGTACGTCTGCTCCCGCAGCATCAGCTCCAGCCGTTCGACGAGCACCTGCCGTCCACCGGGCCGTCGGTCATGGGCGGCCACAGAGGCGGAGTACAGCTCGGCGACCCGTACCGACTCCCGCTGTGCGTACGCTGTGCCGCGCAGGGCCGCCAGGTCCTGGAAAAGCGACTCCATCACGTCCCAGGGCGGAATCTCGGCACCGTCGAGACAGGCGCGCATCCCTGCGGGATCCCGTCGGCAGAAGACGCCGTACCAGCCGCTCCCGGGGTCCAGCAGCGCCACCAGATCCCGTAGGTATTTCGTGAAATCCCGTACTTCCCAAGCACCTTGATGCACCGTCATCGTCGCCCTCGCCAACGTCGACTGGAGCCTTCCAGTCCGCAGGCATTCGACCTCAGCCTTGTTACGGCACGGCTACGCGCGCTTTTCGACTGCGGTGCGGCCGAAGCGCCGTGCGGCGCACACCCCCCTTGAGCGCCCCTGCGGGGACACACGCCAACCCCCACGCCCCGGGCAGGGACTCGTTCGACGACCGAGCCACCGCCGCCAGCGCCCACCCGGCCGATCAGGGCCCATCCCGGCGGGCCGGGGCCTGACAGGACCTACCCCGCCAGCGGCACCACGTCCGGCTCCGGGGCACAGCGGGTGAGCAGTTCGTCCATCGAGAGTCCGAGCGCCCCGGCCAGTGCCGCGACGGTGAAGAAGGCGGGGGTCGGGGCGCGGCCGGTCTCGATCTTGCGCAGCGTCTCGGCGGAGATTCCGGCGCTCGCCGCGATCTCGACCATGCTGCGCCCGCCACGCGCCTCGCGGAGCAGCGCTCCGAGGCGTTCGCCGCGACGGCGCTCTTCCGGGGTCAGGGGTGTTCGTACCATGCCGTCATTCTAATACCGCTGCGACCGGTATAGTAATTGGCATGGTGCAGCTCAAGACAGACACATCCATCGAAGCGATGCGCGAGACCGGCCGGGGCGTGGCGCAGCTACTGACGGCCGTACGGGAAGCGGCGGCGGTCGGCGTCTCGTTGCGCGAACTCGACAAGGTCGCCCGCGGGGTCCTCCGCGAGGCAGGCGCCGGGTCGCCGTTCCTGAACTACCGGCCGCATTTCGCCCCCACCCCGTTTCCCGCCGTGATCTGCGCATCGGTCAACGACGCGATCGTGCACGGCATCCCGACCGACCAGCGGCTGCGCGACGGCGATCTGGTGAGCATCGACGCAGGCGCGACGCTCGGTGGTTGGGCGGGCGATTCGGCGATCAGTTTCACCGTCGGGCGCGCCCGGCCGGCGGACACCCGGCTGATCGACACGGCCTTCGCGGCGCTGGAGGCGGGGATCGCGGCGGCGGTCGTCGGTAATCGGATCGGTGACATCGCGCATGCGATCGGCACGGTGTGCCGCAGCGCCGGTTACGGCATTCCGGAGGGGTTCGGCGGCCATGGCGTGGGCCGGTCGATGCACGAGGACCCGGCCGTCCCCAACGAGGGACGACCGGGCCGCGGCATGCCGTTGCGGCACGGAATGGTGCTGGCGATCGAGCCGATGCTGATCGGCGGCGGCAAGGACGCGTTCCATCCGGACCGGGACGGCTGGACATTGCGTACGACCGACGGCAGCCGGGCGGCGCACGCCGAGCACACGGTGGCGATCACCGACGACGGTCCGCGCATCCTGACCGCGCTGTGATCAACCCTCCTTCGCGAACGTCCAGTTGTTCTGGATGAACTGCTTGGCGAGGGCCTCACCGGCGGTGACGGCGGCGCTGTGGCTTTCGATCGGCGACACCTTGGAGTTCTTGAACAGGATGTAGGTGACGCCGGATTCGGCGCCGCCGGTCTCCGGGTCGGGGTCGATGCCCAGCGCCTTGGCGGTGGCGTACGAGGCCTCGCCGATGATCTTGTTGGGGCCCGTGTCGCCGACGACGGCGTACTCGACCTTGTTGTTGTAGATGACGGCGACGACGCCACCGCCCTTGATTCCCGCGTTGCTGTAGTCCCAGATGCTGCTGCTGCTCGGCACGACGACGTACGGCAGCTTCTCGGCGTTCAGCGGCTTGTCGCCGGAGGTATGGAACGCCGTGTCGTCCTGGAACCACGGGTCGGTGTTCTCGTTGCAGGCGGTGGTGATCTGGCCGTCGCAGTCGATGTCCATGTCGGCCTTCCAGAACACGGCTCCGTTCTTGCCGCAGACCGGTACGGTCGCCGAAGTCTCCTCGTCCGTACGGTACTTGCCGTTGGAGATCTGCGAACACGAGGTGACCTCGGCCAGCAGATCGGCCGCACTGACGGAGCCCTCCTTGACGCCGGCCCCGGCCCGGTCGGCGGCGCCTGAATCCGCGCGGGGCGCGGCGGCAGTGGTGACGGCGCCCGAGGCCGGGCGAGCCTGGGCGGCGGGCGTCAGCGTGGCGGCCGCGAGCAGGGCGGCGCCGGAGGCAGCAGCGAGGGCGAGCGTTCGAGTACGCACAGTGGGGATGCCCTTCTAATAGGAAACTTTCCTTACCAACGTGGCCAAGATGGACCCGAAGTCATGTACCCGTCAAGACCGGGGGCTGGTTCCTCGTGGAGCTTCACGAGGAACCAGCCCTCTACATAGGACTATTGACGCATCGTCATGATCGTCCGCTCGGCTTCACGACCATGGCCGAGCCCCCACCCCGGCGCGCCTTCTCCGCGGCCGCCAGCCAGCGTCCGTCCGGCAGCCGCTGCACACCTGTCGCCGCCCCGATCTCCGGGTTCAGCTTGAAGACATGCCCCAGCGACTCCAGTTCCGCCCGCACGGGGCTGTTCCACAGCCCCGGTTCGAGCTCCGTCGTCGCCGAGTTGCGCTGGCTGGCGCGCGGCGCCGCGATGGCGTCGACCAGCGGCAGCCCCCGGTCGACCTTGCCGATGAGCGACTGCAGCACGGTCGTGATGATCGTGGCGCCACCCGGCGAGCCCAGGGCCAGCACCGGCTCACCGTGCTTCAGCACGATCGTCGGCGAGATGGACGAGCGCGGACGCTTGCCCGGACCCGGCAGATTCGGGTCGTGGACCGCCGGACTGGCGGGCGCGAACGAGAAGTCGGTCAGCTCGTTGTTGAGCAGATAGCCGCGCCCGGGCACGGTGATGCCGCTGCCGCCGGTCTGCTCGATCGTCAGCGTGTACGCAACGACATTGCCCCACTTGTCGGCCGTCGTCAGATGTGTGGTGTTCTCCCCCTCGTACGTCGTCGGGGCGGCCGTGCCACCGGACTTGCAGTCGGCCGGATGGCCGGGGTCTCCCGGCGCGAGCGGACTGGTGAGCACCGCGTCGTCCCTGATCAGGCATTCCCGCGCGTCCGCGAACCGCTGGCTGAGGAGCCCCTGCGTCGGTACGTCCTCGAACGCGGGGTCGCCGACCCATCGCCCGCGGTCCGCGAACGCGATCCGGCTCGCCTCGATGTAGCGGTGCAGATACTGCGCCTCGCTCGCCCTCGAAAGGTTCGTGGACTCAAGGATGTTGAGTGCCTCGCCGACGCTCGTGCCGCCGGACGAGGAGGGTGCCATGCCGTACACGTCGAGACCGCGGTAGCCGACCTTCGTCGGAGCCTGCCGCAGCGCCCGGTAGGACCGCAGGTCCTTGTCTGTGAGGTCGCCGGGACGCACGACCCGGGTGGCCTTCGGGTCCACGGGCGGGTTGCGTACGGTCCGTACGACGTCGTCGGCCAGCTCGCCCTTGTACAGCTCGTCAATGCCCTTACGGCCCACCTGTTCGTACGTACGCGCCAGATCGGGGTTCTTGAAGACGGACCCGACCGCCGGCAGTTGACCGCCCGGCAGGAAGAGCTTCCTGGTCGCGGGGAAGTCGGCGAACCTGGCCTGATTCCCCTCGGTCTGCGAGCGGAACGTGCTGTCGACGACGAAGCCGCCCCTGGCGAGCCGCTCGGCCGGCCTCAGCACCTGCCGCAGCGACTTACTGCCCCAGGTGTCGAGCGCGGTGTCCCAGGTGGCCGGGGTGCCGGGGGTGCCCACGCTCAGTCCACTGGTGACCGCGTCGGCGAAGGCGAGCGGCTTGCCGTTCTCCAGGAACAGCGAGGAGTCCGCGCTGCGCGGTGCGGTCTCCCGGCCGTCGATCGTCTCCACGGTGTGCTTCCTGGCGTCGTAATAGACGAAGTAGCCGCCACCGCCGAGACCTGACGAGTACGGCTCGGTGACACCGAGCGCCGCCGCGGTCGCCACCGCGGCGTCCACCGCATTGCCGCCCTTGCGGAGCACCTCGATACCGGCGGCCGAGGCATCCGCATCGACGCTGGCGACCGCCCCTCCGTAACCCACCGCGACAGGCGACTTGGGCGGTGGTGCGGTCGGTGGTGCAGACGAGGACGGGGCGGCTGCCACAACCGTGACGACAGCGGCGAGAACAAGCGGCAACGACACATTCCGCGCGACGAGACGTCGCATGGGCACCTCCAGTGAAGGATTGTCCGCCGCAGGGTAACGCCGCCCCGCCCACCTCGTCAGGACCGCCGTGGACCCGGGGCCGATCGCCCGCTGACATGCCCGCCCGACTGACGACGTACGCAACATCGTGCTGGGTGTGATAGCCGCCGGTATCAGCGCTGGGCTGGATCGCCCGCACATATCTCGCGGGCTGCCGGCCACGTCCTCGATCTTCTGCCTCAGCCGCCGCACACAGGCGTCGACCAGGCGCGCGTCTCCGTGGTAGCTGTGCTCCCAGACGTATTCGAGGAGCTGCTGCCTGCTGAAGACCTGCTCGGGCGAGGCCGAGAGGTGGAGCAGCAGCTTCAGTTCGGAGGGCGCGAGCAGGATGCGCTGCCCCGCCTTGGCGACGGAGAGCCCGGCGCGGTCGACGGCCAGTTCGCCGTGGAATTCGATGCCGCCGCGCCCCGCGGGTTCGACGAGCCTGCGCAGTACGGCGCGGATCCTGGCCTCTATCACTTCGGTACGCGCGGGCTTGACGATGTAGTCGTCGGCGCCGGCCTCCAGCCCGACGACCACGTCGAAGTCGTCACCGCGCGCCGTGAGCATGATGATCGGCAGCTGGCTGGTCTCCCGTATCAGGCGGCAGACCTGGACCCCGTTCATTCCGGGGAGCATCAGATCGAGGAGCACCAGATCGGGCCGGAACTCGCCCAGCGCGGCGAGGCCCTCCTCACCGGTCTCGACGGCCCGCAGCTCATGACCGCGCCGCCGCAGCCCCAGCTCGACCCCTTCCCGTACGGAGGGGTCGTCTTCGATCAGCAACACGCGAGGCATGGCAGCAGTATCCCAGCGATCAAGGAATGGATTCGAACCGGTGACCGGAATGTGCGCCGGGGCTCACGCCCGCCGCAGCCGCCCCCGGCCCGCCGCGATCACGGCACTGACCTCCCGCAGCCGGAACGGCCGTGCCAGCAGCGCCACCGTGAGCAGGAGTACGACAGCGCCCGCCCCCACGGCGGCAAAGTCCCCGGACCCCTCGCAGGCGCGAGCGGCCAGGTATCCCAGCACCCCGGCGGGCACACACGCCGCCACCAGCCGGAGCTGCGCCCACAGCCCGGGCGAACGCACCAGTGAGGGACGGGCGGCATCGCTGCCGGAAACCCTGCGGTGCAGCACATACGCGGTGATGCCGAAGCCCGCGAACAGCGCCACCGAGTACGCCCCGGCCATCCCGGTCACGGCCCAGCGGACCGGCAGCAGCAGATACGCGGCAATCGAGAGCCCGGCATTGAGCGCCGCGATCACCAGATTGAGGAGGAACGGGGTGCGGGTGTCGCTCATCGCGTAGAACGCGCGGGAGAGCACGTACTGCCCGGAGTAGGCGATCAGCCCCGGCGCGAACGCCATCATCATCCCCGCCATCACCGCAATGTCCGCGTCGCCGGTGCGCCCGTATCCGTACACGGCCCCCACCACCCACGGTGCCAGCGCGAACAGCAGGGCCACCGCGGGGACCACGACCGCGGCCGAGGTGCGCAGGGCGTACGAGACATCGCGCCGGACACCCGTCAGGTCGTTGTCGGCCGCCGCCCGGCTCATCCGGGGCATCAGCGCGGTGACGAGCGAGACGGTCACGATGCCGTGCGGCACCACCCACAGCTGAAAGGCGTAACTGTACGCGGTGTAGCCGACGCCGCCCGGCACATGCTGTTCCACGGCGTGCTGACCGGTGGCGGTGGAGAGCCGGGTGACCACCCAGTAGGCGATCTGGTTGGTAGCCACGAGCATGACGAGCCAGCCGGCCGCGCGCAGCGGCCGGGTGAGTCCGCTGCCCCGCCAGTCGAACCGCGGCCGCCAGCGGAACTTCGCGGCGCGCAGCGCGGGCACCAGGGCGAGCGTCTGGACCGCGATCCCGGCGGTCGTCCCCCAGCCGAGCCACTGGGCCTGCGCCGGGGTCAACGTACCGTCGGAGCCTGCCGCGACGGCCAGATAGATCCCGAACACCGCAATGATCACCACGTTGTTGAGGACTGGGGTCCACATCATCGCGCCGAACCGGTCGCGGGCGTTGAGCACTTGACCGAGGAGGGTGAACAGTCCGTAGAAGAGGATCTGCGGCAGGCAGTAGCGGGCCAGGGCGATGGTGAGATCGGCCTGTTCGCCGTGGTAGTCGGGGGCGTAGACCGAGACGATCCACGGGGCGCCGACGACCGTGAGCGCGGTGAGGGCGAGGAGCCCGATCGTGCAGATGGTGAGCAGCCGGTCGGTGTACGCGGCGCCGCCGTCGGCATGGTTCCTGGCGGCCCGCACCAGCTCGGGGACGAAGACGGCGTTGAGCGCGCCGCCGATGAGCAGTGTGTAGAGGATGTTGGGCACGGTGTTGGCGACGGTGTACCCGTCCGCCTGGAGTCCGGTGCCGAGTGCGGCGACGACGACCGCCGAGCGAATGAAGCCGGTCGCCCGGGAGACGATGGAGCCGGACGCCATGACGGCGCCGCTGCGCAGCACCGAGCCGGACTTGCGCTCTGCGGCCTTCGCGGAGGCCGCCTCGGTGGCCGTCATCGGCGCGCCAGGTACGCCTGGAACGCCCGGTACAGGGTGTTGTTGGCAGCTCCGCCCACCGATGCCTCCCACTCTCCGAGGGTCTCGACGACCTGGCCTCCGGTGCCGAGCTTCCAACGGAGCAGCCCGAAGGGGCGGTCGTCGGGGTCAAGGGTGGAGGGTACCCCGCGCATGTCGTGCACATCGGCACCGAGCCCATGGGCGTCGAGCATCATCTTCCACTGCAGCGCGTTGCTGGGGCGGACCTCGCGGCGGTGGTCGGCGGAGGCGCCGGTCTGGTACCAGACCCGCCGGCCGGTGCTGATCATGGTGTGGGCGGCCAGGATCTCGCCCTGGTGGACGGCCAGATAGAGCTTCATCCGGCCGGGGTGTTCGGCGTTGAGTACGGCGTACTGCTGCTGGTAGTACGCGAGGGAGCGGCCGAGCCGGAAGCCGTCGCGCTCCTCGGTGATCCGCAGCAGGCGGTGGAATTCCGGCAGTTCGGCCGCGCCGCCGATGACGATCCGCACCCCGGCCTTCTGGGCCTTGCGTACATTGCGGCGCCACTCCTGATTGAGTCCCGACCACAGTTCGCCGGGGGTCCGTCCGGCGAGCGGCACCTGGAAGACATAGCGCGGCTGTGCGTCGGCGTCCCCTCCCCCGTCGCCGCCGCACCGGCGCCAGCCGCGGGCCCGGAGCCGGTCGGCGACGGCCGCGCCGAGCGGGTCCACCTCCGTCGCGAGTACGTCGCCGACCTTGCGGCGGGGACCGGTGGCGGCTTTCAGGCGGGCGGTGTCCCAGCGGCGGTACGCCGGCGAGGGGCCGATACGTACGGCGAACGCGCCGGACTTCCGCAGGTGCGCCATGAGCGGCCGCAGCCAGCGGTCGATGTCGGGGTCGGCCCAGTCGGCCACCGGCCCCTCAGGCAGGTATGCGAAGTATTTGCGGGTTCCCGGGAATTGCCGGTAGAGCACCAGCGCGGCCCCGGCCGGTTCACCCGAGTCGCTGTGCCAGCCGACCATTTCGGACGTCCATTGGTCCTTCACCGAGGCCCAGGACGGATACTGCAGAAAGCTTGCCTCCGTACGGGTGGACACGAAGGCCCGGTGCTCGGCGGCGGTCAGGCTGCGTATCCGTAGCTCGTGGTCATGGCTGCGGTCTCCGGTCGCGAGCAGCGCTGACATGTTCGTGGCCCTCCCTGGTCCGCCCCGTTGTCGGCTCTGCGGGGCTGCACAGGATGCTCACAGCGGTCCGTGACGGAGCCGAGCGGCGAATGTGACCGGCCGATGACCGTTGCGCTGCGGTCCATGTCACACAGGGGATTTCCCGGTTTTCGGCCGATTTGCGGAACCTATCGTCGGGTGAATACCTCTCCACCGACGAGAAGCAATGCCTTGGAGGTTTTTCCGTTGATCTCTGCACGCCGGCGCATACGCCGTACCGCCCCGCTCGGCCGCCCGGTCCGGCTCACCCTGATCGCGGGTACCGCGGTGCTCGGCGCCACGCTCACTGCCTGTTCCGGCGCGTCCGCATCGGACTCGGGCAAGGGATCGGGGCACGTGGCCGGAGAGGCATCGGCGCAGGACACCAAGATCTCCGTGAACCTCCAAGGCGGCAGTGCCACCCCCGGGAAGCCGGTGAAGGTGACTCTCGACAGCGGCAAGCTGAAGACGGTCACGGTGAGCGCGACCGAGGGGGACACGCTCACCGGCCGGATATCCGCCGACGGCAGGACCTGGACGTCGGACCGGCCGGCCGCGCCCGGCACCACGTACAGCGTCGAGGCGAAGGACACCGAGGGCGGCAGCGGCAAGGCGGGGTTCACCACCGCCGGGGCCGACAAGGTCAACAAGCTGACCCTGGCCCCCGGCAAGAACACCACGGTCGGCATCGCGCAGCCCCTGTCGATCGTCTTCGACAACCCGGTGAAGGACAGGGCCGCGGTCGAGAAGGCTCTGAAGGTCTCCACCTCGAACAACACCGAGGGCTCCTGGGGCTGGCTGCAGGACTACTCCGGCAAGGACCGCGTCGACTGGCGGCCCAAGGAGTACTGGAAGTCCGGTACGAAGGTCACGCTCGACGCCGACCTCAACGGAATCGACTCGGGCCCGTCCGGCGGCTGGTTCGTCCGCGACTACAGGACCACCTTCACCATCGGAAGCAACCAGGTGGTCAAGGTCGACCTCGACCGTCACCGGCTGGCGCTGAGGCGGGACGGGAAGACCGTCGTGGACGTGCCCATGTCGGCCGGCACCCCGGGCGGCGAGAAGGCGTCCTGGCGCGGGACGGCCGTGCTGATGGCCAAGGAGGGCACGATCAACATGCGCTCCGAGACGGTCGGCCTGGGCGACGCCTACGACAAGATGGTCGACTCGTCGATGCGGCTGACCTGGTCGGGCATGTACGCCCACGCGGCGCCGTGGAACGCCGCCTACTTCGGGGTGGCCAACCACAGTTCGGGCTGTGTCGGGATGAGTGACGCCAATGCCGCTGCGCTGTACCAGCAGGTGCGGGTCGGCGACCCGTTCGAGATCACCGGCGCGGATGCCAAGGGCACGGTCGCGGAGGGCAACGGGTACGGGGCATGGAATGTGGCATGGTCCGACTGGCAGGCGAAGAGCGCGCTGAAGTGAGCCGCACAGCCGCGTCGCACTACTGACATCACATCCAACAATCGTTACTCTCACGTAACTTACCGACGAGTTACCTCAAGTAAGGAGTCGGGGTTACCGTCGGGTCACTTTGCATCGACACGCGTGAGGAGTGACTCGTGGCACGCCCGTACCCGGCCCTGCGCACCACCGCTTCCCTCGGAACAGTCGCCGCCCTGATCGCCGGAGCCGCCCTCGGCGCGGCCCCGGCGGCCGCCGCCCGGCCCGCCGCCGCAGCCGTGGCGGCGGGCGCGCCGAGCCTGAAGTTCTACGACATCCCCGGCTCCGGCGGGATCACGCTCAAGGGCAATGTGTTCACGCCCGCCGGTACGGAGCCGGGCGAGCGGCATCCACTGATCGTGCTGCCCACCAGCTGGGGCCTGCCGCAGGTCGAGTACCTCGCCCAGGCCCAGCAGCTCGCCGACTCCGGCTACGTGGTGGTCAGTTACACCTCACGGGGCTTCTGGCTCTCCGGCGGCAACATCGAGGTCGCGGGCCCGCCCGACCTCGCCGACGCCTCCTCGGTCATCGACTGGGCCCTCGCCAACACCCCGTCCGACCCGGACCGCATCGGCATGGGCGGGGTCTCCTACGGCGCGGGCATCAGCCTCCTCGCCGCCGGGCACGACAAGCGGATCAAGGCCGTGGTCGCCCTCAGCGGCTGGGCCGATCTCATCGGCTCCATCTACAGCGGCCGCACCCAGCACCTCCAGGCCGCAGCCCTCCTCGGCGGCCTCGGCCTGCTCACCGGCCGCCCGGGCGACGAACTGAACCGGACACTCACCGACTTCCTCGGCTCCAACCTCGCCAAGGAACAGGACATGATCGCCTGGGGGAAGAAGCGCTCCCCCGCCACCCACCTCGACGAGATCAACGCCAACGGCGCCGCCATCATGATGGGCAACGCCTGGGGCGACACGATCTTCCCGCCCAACCAGTACGCCTCGTTCTACGACAAGCTCACCGGCCCCAAGCGCCTGGAGTTCCGCCCCGGCGACCACGCCACCGCCGAGGCCACCGGACTGCTCGGCCTGCCCAACGACACCTGGACCGACGCCCACCGCTGGTTCGACCGCTACCTCAAGGGCGAGCACAACGGCATCGACCAGGAGCTGCCGGTCCAGCTCAAGTCCCGCAACGACGACGGCTACGAGGGCTATCCGGACTGGAAGTCCGTCGGCGCCGCCGAGGAACGGATCGCGCTCGGCGGCACGAAGGAGATCTACGCGAATATCGACTCGGGCGCCAACGGCGGCATCACCATGCTGTCCAACGCCCTCGACCAGTTCGTGAAGCTGCCGCCGCTCGCCTCGATCCCGCTGCTGCCCCGTACCTTCGCAGGTGTCTGGCAGTCCGAGAAGTACGCGTCGGAGCAGCACATCCGGGGCACGGCCAGGCTCCACACCACAGTGACCAGTAACAAGGAGAGCGGCACCTTCGTCGCGTATCTCTACGACGAAGGGCCGCTCGGCCTCGGCAAGCTGGTCAGTAACGCCCCCTATACCTTCCACGGGCAGACGCCGAACCAGCCGTTCCCCGTGGACCTGGAGCTGTTCTCCACCGCCTACGACGTCCCGGCCGGTCACCGACTCGCCCTGGTGATCGACACCGTCGACCCGCTGTACATCGAGCACAACCCTGACGGCTCACAGCTGACCTTCTCCTCGCCCCAGGCGGACCCGTCGTACGTGTCCGTTCCCTTGCGCGAGAAGTGATCACCGGCTGCTGCCGGGCGGGCACTGCCCCTCGGGGACCGCTTCGCAGCGGGTCCCGGCTACTGCACTCCCGGCAGCAGCGTTCCTGGTTCGGCCGGTGCGACCTCCACGGCCTTCGTCTTCGGATTGCGCCGCTCCCGCTTGGCCACCCAGGTCGCGAACCAGGAGAGCAGCATGCACATCCCGATGTAGATCGGCGAGATCACCATCACCACAGGGATGAAGGGAAGATCGTAGTCGAGGTTGGACGCGATGAGCTTGCCCGCGTGGAGGAATTCCTCGTAAGTGATCAGATAGCCGAGCGAGGTGTCCTTCAGAGCCACCACCAGCTGGCTGATGATCGTGGGCAGCATGGCACGCACCGCCTGCGGGGCCAGTACGAACGTGGTGACCTGCGTCTTGCGCATCCCCAGGGCGTACGCGGCCTCGCGCTGGCCGCGCTCCACCGAATTGATTCCGGTACGGAACACCTCGGCGAGCACCGAGCCGTTGTACAGGGTCAGACCGGTGACCAGCGCGAGCAGCGGCTGCACCTTCAGCGCCACGAAGATGAAGAAGATCATCACCAGAACGGGCATGGCCCGGAAGAACTCGACCAGCAGCGTAGAGACCCAGCGCACGACCCGGTGGTCGGAGAGCCGGCCGACGGCGAGCACCGCCCCGAGCACGAGGGAGAGCACGGCGGCGTACGCGAACGCCTTGAGGGTGTTGCCCAGTCCGCGCAGCAGCAGCTCCTGAATGCCCTTGTACTCGAAGGGTGTCCATTTGGCGCTGGTGAACTGATCGGTATCGAAGAGCAGATAGATGACCCAGCCGACCAGGGCGAGGATCAGGACCGTCGAGACGATCCCGTACAAGCGGTGGCGTTTACGGGTGACCGGGCCCGGGATGTCGTAGAGCGCGGTGGGGGACGGCGCGGTGTGGGTGGTCATCGGGCGACTCCCCAGCGCTTCTCCAGCACATTGAAGAGCGCACTGATGGACAGGGTGATGATCAGGTAGCCGACGGCGATCCAGACGAAGGTCCAGATGATGCTGTAACCCAGCTCATTGAGGGTCTTGTAGGTGCCGAGCAGCTCGGTGACGCTGAAGGCCCCGGCGATCGCCGAGTTCTTGGCGAGGGCGATCAGCGTCGAGCCGATCGGTGGGATCACCGAACGGAACGCCTGCGGCAGCACGATGTTGTTCAGCGTCTGGCCGAACGTCATACCGAGGCTGCGGGCTGCCTCGCCCTGCCCCGTCGGCACGGTGTTGATGCCGGAGCGCAGCACCTCGCAGATGAACGCGGAGGTGTAGCAGCCGAGCGCGAGGACCGCGAAGACCTTGAAGGGAAGCACCAGGCCGAAGCGCGGCAGTCCGAGCAGGACGGCGAAGAAGAGCAGCGTCAGCGGGGTGTTGCGCAGCACCATCACCCAGACCGTGCCGAACACCCGGAGCGAGCCGACGGGAGCCACCCGGCAGGAGGCCATGAAGAAGCCGAGGAGCAGGGCCAGGATCGAGGAGTAGACGGTCAGCTCGACCGTGCCGAGGAAACCCTTGCCGTAGAGCGAGAAGTTCTGTGTGAGTACGTCCATGGTCGATGCCCGCCCTCTCAGGTCGCCGGGTAGCGGTCGATGGGCGGCGGAGTCGGCGCGGGCACCCCGGACAGACCGAGTGTGGCCTCGAACGCCCTCTTCCAGTTGCCGTTCTTCTCGTTCGCCTCCAGGGCGTCGTTGAGGGCGAACCGCAGCGCGTTGTCGCTGCGCGGGACGCCGATGCCGTACGGCTCCTCGGAGAACGGCTTGCCCACCACCTTCAGCTCCTTGGGCGCCTTGGCGGCGAAGCCCAACAGGATCGCGTCGTCGGTGGTGACGGCGTCGACCTGGTACGTCAGCAGGTTGTCCACGCAGATCGAGTACGTGTCGTAGGCGACCAGGATCGCCTTCGGGTAGTCGGCGGCGACGCGCTGGTACGGGGTCGATCCGGCTGCCGAGCAGACCGTCCTGCCCGCCAGGTCCTGAGGGCCGTTGATGTCGTGTTCGTCGGTGCGGACGAGCAGCGACTGCCCGGCCATGAAGTAGGGCCCGGCGAAGCCGACGAGCTTCTTGCGCATGGCGTTGATGGTGTAGGTGCCGACGTAGTAGTCGATCTGGCCGTTCTGAAGCGCCGTCTCGCGGTTGGCGGAGGCGATGGTCTTGAAGCGGATCGTCTTCGGGTCGAAGCCGAGTGCGGCCGACATCATCTTGGCGATCTCGATGTCGAAGCCGGAGTAGACGCCGGTGGCCGGGTCCTTCTCGCCCAGGTAGGGCTGGTCCTCCTTGGCCCCGACCCTGAGGTATCCGCGCTTCTTCGCCTTCTTCCAGGTCGGTGATTCGGGCAGCCGGAAGCTGGTGTCGACCTTGTATACGGGCAACTGCTCGGGCTTCGGGCCCTTCACCGGCGGGCTGCCCTCCTTGCCGCAACCGGCGGCGAGCACGACCAGCAGGAGACCGGCGCAGGCGGCCAGAACTCTTCTCGTACGCAACACGGAGCTCCCCGTCAGTGCTTGAGGATCTTGGACAGGAAGTCCTTGGCGCGGTCACTCTCCGGAGCGGTGAAGAACGCCTCGGGAGTGCGGTCCTCGACGACGCGGCCGTCGGCCATGAAGACCACACGGTTGGCGGCGGAGCGGGCGAAGCCCATCTCGTGCGTGACGACGACCATGGTCATGCCGTCCCGGGCGAGCTGCTGCATGACCTCCAGCACCTCGTTGATCATCTCCGGGTCGAGCGCTGAGGTCGGCTCGTCGAAGAGCAGGGCCTTGGGGTCCATGGCGAGGGCGCGCGCGATGGCCACCCGCTGCTGCTGGCCGCCGGAGAGCTGGGCGGGGAACTTCTCGGCCTGCGAGGCGAGTCCGACCCGCTCCAGCAGTTCCCGGGAGCGCCGGTCGGCGTCGTCCTTCTTCCGCTTGCGGACCTTGAGCTGGGCGAGCGAGACATTGGCCAGCACGGTCTTGTGCGCGAACAGGTTGAACGACTGGAAGACCATGCCCACTTCGGCCCGGAGCTCGGCCAGCCCCTTCCCCTCCTCCGGAAGAGGTCTGCCGTCGATCGCGATGTGACCCGACTCGATCGTCTCCAGCCGGTTGATGGTCCGGCAGAGCGTTGATTTGCCGGAGCCGGAGGGGCCGATGACCACCACCACCTCCCCGCGGCCGACGGTGAGATTGATGTCCCGCAATACGTGCAACTGTCCGTAGAACTTGTTGACGTCCCGCAGCTCGATCAACGGATCGACGGCCATACGCTGCCCCACCCACTTGTCGCTATGTCGAGGTCAGCGCAAACTATCCAGCGCGAAAAGGGACTTCGCCTCCGACACGCATAAATGGGACATAAGGCGTCTTATTTGGTTTTAGTGAAAATTCTGCCCCTCGGCTGACTCCGAGTACACCTGCGAGAGCTCGGGGCTGCCCGCGATCGCCCAGTCCAGCCCGGCCTCGACCACATCGATCTCCCGCCCCGAGGCGAGCCGCACCACAGGCTGTCCGCCCGGCCAGATGTTCCAGACCGCACCGGGGACGTTGCGCACCAGAACCGTGCCCAGGTACAGCCCCGCGTCGTTGCCCAGCCAGGGCAACTCCTCGGGATCGTCGCGCCAGCGCGGCGGCAACTGGTCGAGAGCCGCCAACGAGGCCGGGCTGTCATCGAGTTCGAGCCCACGCTGCCCCGCCCGGACACGCAGCAGCTCGCACTCGGCGAGGAGCTCGGCCACGCCCTCAGGATCAGCCGCGACGGCGGCTGCGAGCCCCACCCCTCGCGTACCGTCGTGACGCTTACGCCAGTTGTCCAAGAAAGGGATGTTCATGATCGATTCCCCTTTGACGCGTCGCCGCTGAATACAGCCCCGGCCTGAGCGGCGTCGCACGCAGGCAACGTCGAGTAGCCAGCTCCAGTCGGCGTCAGTTCGCTCACGTTCCCCATGATCATCTCCCACTCGACTCCCACCGGGCTCCCATCGCGTCAACGTAGCGAAGTGCGAACATCAGCCCACCATGACACAAAACCGGCCCCGGGTCGCTGCACCTTGGGGGGTGTGGACTGCGACCCGAGACCGGCAATATGACCAACGATGGAGATCGCTTCCCGTTGGCCACCCACTCAAGTGAACAAGCGTTCGAATCCGCGACAGTACTGGTAGCCATGCGGCATATGCCAGGAGGCCGCAGGGCGGTTTCAGCCCGCCCTTCGGCGGATGGGGCGATCATTCAAGATCAAAAAATGCCGGAAAGTAGCTGCTGACGTATGACCTTGCAGGTCACAGCGTTTGTCGAGTGCCTGCCGACCTGCCGCCCTGGATCCTCGAACACCGCCGTACTCTCGGCGACCGCATCCGTGACCGGCGCATGCACCAAAACCTCACCCAGGAGCAGCTCGCCCATCGGGCCGAGATTTCCCGCGACACGATCCAGCGCATCGAAGGCGCCCAGAACGACGCTCGAATCAGCCACCCAAGGCGCATCGCCGACACGCTCGACACCACAGTCGGCGCGCTCCTCGGCGAGTAGCAGCCCGCTTACGGCCCCGCGCCCTGGCAGCAAGGTCCGGCCCATACCTCGGTATCGAGGTTGTGGGCCCCGGGCCGGTCGCGGATGATCCAGACGCTCACCGCACCAGTGGTGAGCGTCTGGATGCACCAGATGCAGGCGCGGCCGGCGGACTGGTCCCACGTCAGCGTCCCCGGGTCAGGGAGCGGCCGGGACGCTGGGCCTGGGCCCTCAGCCAAGGCCGTCACGGCATCTTGCCTGTCTCCCGGGCGGCGCAGGCGGCGGCATCCGAGCAGGCCCTCGGGAACCAGCTGTACGCGGCGCCTCCTTCGGGCCGGGCCCGCTTCTCGCCGAGGTCCATGTCCTCGCCGACGGTGAGAGCGGTCCTGCACCAGACGCAGGACCATCCGCGCTGCTGCTGTTCCGTCAGTTCGCCGACTGGCGGTAAGTCCCTCACGGTTATGGCGTCCCCGGCTCGTCGTTGATCAGGTACGAGACCAGCGTGATGGGCGGGAAGGGGCTCAACGCTCACAGATTCGTGAGCGTTGGCAGGTCAGGGCGTGAGTGCGGCTACAGGCTGATCCAGGCAGCCATGTGGCCGAGGGTGTCCGGAGTGCGGCGCGAGATGTGCACCAGGCCCTTGATGGTCTCGCGGGCCCCGGGGTGATAGCGCGTCTGCTCCGGGGCGGCGTGCCGGGCGTCGACGATGCTACTGAGCGCGGCCTCGGTCCGGCCGGTTTCCATCTCCGAGCGGGCCTTGTCGATGAGGAAGTGGGCGCGCCGCGATGTGGCCAGCGCCGTCGGCAGGGTGATCTGCCGGGCCTGGGTGAGGGCTTCGTCGTACTGCCGCATCTCGACCGCGGCCGACATCTTGTGGAGCGCGACGTTCGTCGGCCCGAAGCTGAGCCAGTGGACTTCGGAGGCGTCTCCGGTCTGCCTGGCGCAGTCGCGGGCTTCGGCGATGTGGGTGTCGACCGCGGTCTGCCGGTCGGCGCGGGCTGCGATGACGGACGCCCCGAGGTGGAGTTGCCCGGTGACGGCCACTGCCTCCCGAGTCTGCTCTGCCGCGCCGACGATGCCGTGGCCGGCGGCAACGAGGCGCTGCCCAATCGTGTACTCACCTTCCCGGAAGTACACCAGAGCCCGCATGTACTGGCGGATGGCGGCCAGACACGGATCGGACGCTCGGTGCGCTGCCCAGTCCATACGGTCCAGGGCGACTGAGCTGAGGTCGTAGTAACCGAGCTTCACCGAGATGTCGTGTGCGGTGCGGTACGTCGAGGCCAGCGCCTGCCACAGCTCCGTCGACTGGCTACGCCAAGCCGCGGTGGTGAGTTCCGCGATCGTGGCGGGCAGCAGGCGGGCCGCGTTCCTCAAGCGCGTAGCCCGCACCTGGGCACAAAGGTCTTCGGCGTTGGCGATCAGCCGCTCGGCGGGCCTGTCAGGGATGGCGTCGTCGGCCCCCAGGTCGTACAGGTCGAGCGCTTCCCGGATGGGGCGCACGAGTTCGGCGAGGCGGTCCTGCTGCAGTTCGGTCACGTAGGGCTGTCCCGTCAGCACGGTGACGTCGATCCGAAGGGCCTGGGCAACCGCCGCGACGAAGTCAAGGTTGGCGGGCTTGGCGCCGCACTCAACTTGATTGAGGAGGCTGTACGAGTACGGGAGCCGGTCGGCCAGCTGCCGCTGTGTCAGCCTGGCAAGCTTCCGCTGCTCTTTGATCCGGGCGCCTGTGTGGTCGTCGTCCAGTCTGGGCATACTGGTCTCCGTTCCTGACTCGTCATCCGGAACGGTACCCGCGCGTCCGCGCGCTGGATCCCGCCTCACCCCCGATTCCACCCGGTTCGGGGGCGGTTGCATGTGTGGTCGGATGGCGGCATGGCGACTCTGTACCTGTTCGGCCCGGCCGCCCCACCCGTCTTCGAGGTTGCCGAGGTCATTGAGAACGCTCAGGCCCGCGGGTGGGATGTGTGCCTCGGGCTGACGCCGACGGCGGCCCGGTGGCTGGGTGAGCAACTCCCGGAACTGGAGCGGCTGACCGGGCATCCAGTGCGCTCCGAGTACAAACTGCCCGGGGAGCCGGATGTGTGGCCACCAGCGGACGCGATTCTGCTGGCGCCGGCCACCTTCAACACGGTCAATGCCTGGGCACTCGGGCTGACGTCGTCATTCGTCGTCGGGGTGGTCGCCGAGGGGATCGGAAAGAGGATCCCGACCGTGGCGATGCCGTGCGTGAACGCGGCCTATGTGCAGCATCCGCAATTTGACCGATCGGTCGAGACCCTGCGCGGGGCCGGGGTGACCGTGCTGTACGGGCCGGGCGGGTTCGAGCCGAACCAGCCGGGCGAACGGCATCCTGAGGGCTTTCCTTGGCATCTCGCCCTGGACGCGGTCGGCGCGATTGTCAGTCCTGCCTCGTAGCCTTCTCTCATGCCGATCATCCCTTCGCCTGCCACGCCTGTGCGCTCCCCCGCCGAGGTGAACGTGGACATCCGCGCGCTGTGGGCGGCCGGCCCGCTGTCGCCGGAGGGTGAGGCGGAGTATCAGCGGCTGCTGGTGGAGTGGGAAGCCGCGGTCCGGGCGGATGTCGTCGCGGCGGCCTGACCTGCGCGGCTTCGGTCGATTGTCAGTGCTGCCGTTCACGATCCGGCCGTGGCAATCGATATCCCTGAAGATCTGATCATGCTGGAACGTTCCGCCGTTGAAGATCAGCGCAAGGCCCTGGCCGAGCCGTACGTGGAGGGGGCGTGGGCGCCGTGGCGTGAGGCGGCGGCGAAGTTCCAGGCCGCGGTGACCGCGCACGCCGAGGCAACTGGTGTGTCCCAGTCCGAGCTGGAGATGGCCGTGAAGAAGGCAGTACTGCTTCCGAAGCCGGAAGACGGCTGATGCACGTCCGCCCCTCTCCCGGGCGCTGTTCCGGGTGAGGGGCGGTCTCGTAGCTGCGCCCAGCCATAGGCGCGAATGTGATGAGTCCACGGTACTGGGCCGGTATGACAACCGGGCTGGGCAGCAGGTGGCCCCGCCGACGGGGGATGCAGCAGGGCCAAGGCCAGTGTTCCAGACGCCGTCGACAGTTGGGGCGGTATCAGTCCGCCTCTTCTGTGGCTCTGTTCACTACGAAAGTAGATCTTGACCGCGCGATGATCTCGGCAAGTGCCGCCTATGTCGCCGACCCGTCAGCCGCCGGGTCCTCCACTGCCAAAAGCCCCACCGTTGTCATCCTTGCGTGCGTCCCTCGGCGAAGAGGGCCGGTTGAGCTCATATGGGCTGAGACCTTCCCCGAAATCATCTGCAGCCCTCAAGTTTTCGTCGCTTCGGGAGGAAGGCTCGGCCCGTGGTCCCTGCTGTCGTACCCGAGACCGACGGTGCGCGTCCCACCAGACGAGGCCAATCAGAACAGCGACTACGACCACTGCTATGCCGACGGGGAAAATCCAGCGCACAGCCGAAGCGGCCACTGTGATGTCACTGATGGGCACCTGGCTCACATGGTGGATCATCTGGCCCACGTCCTTCCTGAGGGGATTCCACCGCTCACAAAGCGAGGCAGAGGCTTCCGCTCATTTGAGAGAGAGCCCGCGATGGCAGGAGCCGTGGGAAACTCCAATCCCGCTACCCTTGGCGGGATCAATGTCGCGGGGCCCGCCTGAACTGGACGTCTGGCAAGGCTCAAGCTCCCTGATAAGTCTACGGCGGGGCATACGGCGGCCGCGCTACGCCGAGGGCCCGCAGCAAGCCGGCGGCGTCCATGCGGCTCCTGTCCTGTCTCACCCGAGCTTGAGCGATCTCGATCAACCTTGAGCGAAGGGGTGCTGCGGCCTTCGGCAGGTGAGTACGAACATCCGCGTGCCGCGCTCATCACCAGGGGCCGTAGGCTCGCTGATCATGCGTATACCGAGACCCGCATGGCTCACCCCGCACCGCCTGATGACCGCCACCGTCCTGGCTGCCGTATTCGCGGCCGGCTGGTACCTGGGACAGCCCGTCCTGCCCTCACGGTGCGAGGTGCCGACGGCACCCGTGCGGTACAGCGACCACCTGGCGGCCGACACGCTCCGGGGCTGTGACGACAGGTCGCGCCTCCTGGCTTGGCTCTCAGGAGACTTCCGCTAAGGGCATGACGCGCTCCGGCCATGGTGGTGCCGGCTTCGGCAACGTCCTGCCCTGTGTGCTCAATATTCGATGAGACGAACTGCAATCCGTCAGGCTTCGGTGAGATTCGCTCAAGGTTTGGTGCGACAGGAGCCAGCTCCGCTCGTCGGCTTCCGTGCAGCTGGCACAGCGAGAGACCCGAACACATGTACGATCTTCCGTCTGATCTGCCACGCCTCCGCACCCTGCGGACCTGGTACGCCATGTGGCTGGGTCGGATCGACGAAGCAATCGCGGCGGCCGAGCAGCGAGAAGCCGAGCAGCAGCAGGGCGAGGAGCGGCGGCCGGCGGCACCGGACTGGGTGGTGGAGCAGGGCGGCTGGGCCCACTGGTACGAAGCAGCATGACGAAAGCCCCCTGCCCCGGCCGAAGCCGGGCAGGGGGCGGTGGTTCATGAGCGGCGGCGGTCCGGCGGAAGTCCGTAGATGGCAGGGCTCGGGTTGGAGCCGGGGCTGCTCGGCGTATCGCGGCGGCAGACCAGCGCGTCCGGATCGTCCGGCGGTGGCTGGAGGCTGTACCCGGCCGGGCAGGTCTGCCCGTTGATGCCATCGCGGCCGTTCGTGCCGTCCCTGCGGCGCTGTCCTTCCCTGCAGGACCGGGCGGTCCCGCAGGTCCGGCCGGTCCCGGAACAGTGGAGTCGGCCCCGGCCCGCCCGGTCGCACCGGACGGGCCAGGAACCGGAGGTGACATCGGCCTTCGACCGCCACCAGCGGTAGATCGTCTGCTTCCCGCAGCCGGCCCGGGCTGCGATGCCTTCGATGGTCAGACCCGCGTATCCGACATCGCTCATCAGCTCGAACGCGGCGGCCAGAATCGCCACCCGGCTCTCTTCGCTCCGCTTGCGGCCGGGGCGGGCCGCGGTGGGGGGGTGTGTTCTCCGTCGACATGCTGCTGGCTCAATACGAGACGCCACGGTTCGAATCAGGAGATGTCCTATGTCTCTGCGCACCGCACTCGTTGTCGGGGGAGCCTCCCGCATCGGTCTCGCCTCGGCCGGGCTGCTGCACCGCCGCGGTACGACGGTGCACCTCGCCGACCGCAGCAAGAGCCGTCTCGGCGAGGTCGCGGCCACCGACCCCGAGCTGATCGGCCACCGGGCCGACGCCTCGAACGCCGACGAGATCGGCGCCCTCGCCGAGTCCATCGGCACCATCGACTGGCCGGTCCTGACACTGAGCGGCAGCGAGGGCATCGGCCCGATCGCCGAGCTGGACCTGGAGGTGCTTCGCGGCGCCTTCGACGCCAAGTTCTGGGCGCACCTCACCACGGTCAAGGCCGCCCTGCCCCATCTCGCCGAGGACGGCTCGATCACTCTGCTCGGCGCGATCACCGCCCGCGCCGGTCTGCCGGGGACCTCGGGCGTCGCGGCGATCAACGGCGCAGTCGAGTCCCTGGTCAAGCCTCTGGCGACGGAACTCGCTCCGATACGGGTGAACGCGGTCTCGCCCGGGGTCGTCGACACCCCGTGGTGCAACGTCATGCCCGAGGAGGCCAAGCAGGCGTACTTCGCGCAGGTCGCCGCGGTCCTGCCGACGCGGCGCGTCGGCACCGCGGAGGACATCGCCGAGGTGGTCGTTCTCGCCGCGACCAATGCCAACACCACGGGCACGGTCATCGAGTCCGACGGTGGCGCGCGCCTCGTGTCATCGGGTTGAGTCCGCATCATTGGGTTGAGTCCGCACCGGTGACTCCGCCGACGGGCCTGCCTGGCGGCGGAGTTCCGCACGCGCGGCAACAGACGTGGCCGAGATGTGCCGACGCGCCGGTGCTCCGGCGGCAAAAGGGGTGGCAGCGAGGAGATCCGAGCTGGTAGCTTCGCGATCATGTCCAGCCCCGAGTCCGACAGAGACTAGCCACCGGTCCACCGGTGGCTGATCCATTGTCGAGTTGATCCCGTACGGCCGAGTACCGGTCGTGGGTTCGCTGCCGTCGGGCTGCCGCCGCAGGACCACCGCTGTGTGGGCTGCGCTTTCCCGTATGCGCTCGTGACGCACTCGTGCGCAGATTCTCCGGCTGCGGCGTCGGCCGAGTTGTCGAGTCCCGTCCTTGAACACCCCGGACGTTCCTCCGTGTTGCCGCTCGTCATGACGGGCGGGCGCGGCCCACACCCCCTGTCTGGTCCATCCATCAGCCGTCCATGGGGTTTCTTCATGCCATTTGCTGTCTACGCGCTCGGGCTCGCCGTCTTCGCCCAGGGCACATCCGAGTTCATGCTGTCCGGTCTGGTCTCGGACATCGCCGCCGACCTCCACGTATCCATTCCGGCTGCGGGGCTGCTCACCTCGGCCTTCGCGATCGGCATGGTCGTCGGGGCGCCGTTGATGGCGCTCTTCAGCCGGAACTGGCCGCGCCGCCGTGCCCTGTTGTTCTTCCTCTGTGTCTTCAGCGCCGTCCATGTCATCGGCGCACTCACCCCCAGCTATGGGGTGCTTCTCGCGACGCGGGTCGTCGGGGCGCTGGCGAATGCCGGTTTCTGGGCCGTGGCCCTGGTGGCGGCGGTCTCCATGGTCGGACCCGAGGCCCGGGCACGCGCCACGTCCGTGGTGGTCGGGGGCGTCACCATCGCCTGTGTGGCCGGGGTGCCCGCCGGTGCGGCGCTGGGCGGGCACTGGGGGTGGAGGTCGGCGTTCTGGGCCGTGGCCCTCGTCTCCGTACCGGCTGTCGTCGTGATCGCCAGGACGATTCCGGGGGCACGGCCGGAGTCCACCCCCGCACCCGCACGCGACGAGCTGGGGGCCCTGGCCCGTCCGCGGCTGCTGCTGCTGACCCTGCTGACGAGCGCCCTCGTGCAAGGGGCGACGTTCTGCGCGTTCTCCTACTTCGAGCCGCTCGCAACCCATGTCACCGGACTCGGTGCCGCCTGGGTGCCCGCCCTGCTCGCGCTGTTCGGCCTGGGCTCGTTCGTCGGGGTCACCGTCGCCGGCCGGTTCATCGATGCCCGGCCGGTCGCCCTCACCACGGCCGGTCTGCTCTCGCTCGCCGTCGGCTGGACCGGGTTCGCGCTGACCGCGGGAAGCCCGTTCGCAACGGTCGCGCTCGTCTTCGTCCAGGGCATGCTTGCGTTCGGCACCGGGACGGCGCTGATCTCGTGGGTGTTCCGGCTGGCGGCCGACGCACCGACCCTGTCCGGCTCGTTCGCCACGTCCGCGTTCAATGTGGGCGGCGCGCTCGGCCCCTGGTTCGGCGGGCTCGCGATCGACGCGGGGTTCGGCTTCCGCTCACCGCTGTGGGTGAGCGCACTCCTGATGGTCCTGGCGCTGGGCACCGCCGGGGCGTCACAGGGGATGCGCCGGGCCGCCGACCGGAGTCGGGACGGAGTCCCTGCGGTCTGACCGGCGATGAATGAAGCCCCGCCCGGCGCTGAACGGGCGGGGCTGTCCTGGTCACAGCAAGCAGCCAGCAAGCGGGATAAGGACATCGACCACCGTATCGGCGACCACTGACAACGACGGCCGACGTCCGAGGCGTCAGAGATCGAGGTCCACGACCACCGGGGCGTGGTCCGACGCACCCTTGCCCTTGCGCTCCTCGCGGTCCACATAGCTGTCCTTGACCGCCGCGGCGAAGGGCCCGTTGCCGTAGACGAGGTCGATCCGCATGCCCTTGTTCTTCGGGAACCGCAGCTCCCGGTAGTCCCAGAAGGTGTATGGGCGGTCGTACTTGAGCGGGCGCGGCATGACGTCGGACAAGCCCTCCTGGCGCAGTGCGGCGAGGGCGGCGCGCTCGGCCGGAGTGACGTGGGTCGCGCCCTCGAACAGCGCCGGATCCCAGACATCCTCGTCGGTCGGGGCCACATTGAAGTCGCCCAGGACCGCGAAGGGCTGCGAGCCCGCGGCATCCGCGGCGACGGCCTTCTGCAGGGCCTCGAACCAGCGCAGCTTGTACGCGTAGTGCGCGTGCTCGATCTCGCGGCCGTTGGGCACGTACACCGACCAGACACGGACCGGGCCACAGGTCGCGGAGATCGCCCGGGGCTCCTGCACCCCGTCGTACTCGGGACCCTCGGGCAGTCCCCGGACGACGTCGGACAGGCCGGCCCGGGAGACCAGTGCGACCCCGTTCCACCGGCCGGTGGCGTTGACCGCGGACTCGTAGCCGAGTTCGCGGAGCTCGTCCGCCGGGAACTGTTCGGCTGTGCACTTGGTCTCCTGGATGCACAGCACATCCGTGCCGGTGCTCTCCAGCCAGGCCAGCAGCCGCGGGAGCCGGGCGGTGATCGAATTGACGTTCCACGTGGCGATGCGCATGTACGTAAACCTAGCGGCTCCCACTGACAGTCGCCGGACCGGCGGCGGTCACAGGCCGGTCGAATCCCCGGGGGTCAGCCGGCCGTGGTCGGTGCCGCCGAGGTTGCCGATCTGGGTGTCGTAGATCGGGCGGGCGAGATCGGTGAGCAGCGCGTCGTGGATGTCGATGGCGCGGCGCGGTTTGACCTCGCGTACGTAGTCGATGACCTCGGAGATCTTGTTCCAGGGGGCCATCACCGGGAGCATCAGCGTGTCGACCGGCTGGTCGGGGACGGTGAGCGCGTCGCCCGGGTGGAAGATCGAGCCGTCCACCAGGAAGCCGATGTTGGTGATCCGCGGAATGTCCGGGTGGATCACCGCGTGCAGCTCGCCGTGCACCTGTACGTCGAAGCCCGCCGCGGAGAAGGTGTCGCCGTGGCCGACGGTGTGGACACGACCCGGGAAGGCCGCGGAGAGCTGGTCGGCGACGCTGCGAAGAGTCCAGATCTCGGCGGCCGGGTTGGCCTCCATACCGGCGCGCAGCCGCCCCTCGTCGAAATGGTCGAGGTGCTCGTGCGTCACCAGCATCGCGTCGGCGCCGACGGCGGCGTCCTGCTCCGAGAAGCCGCCCGGGTCGATGACGAGCGTCCGCCCGTCCTTCTCCAGACGGATGCAGGAGTGCGTCTTCTTGGTCAGTGTCAGGTGCACGGGGTTCACGGCGTTCATGGACTCCATCCTGCTACGGGCGGGGCTTCGTTTCTTCCTGAATCACGGTCTGGGCGATCGAGAAGGCGGCGCTCGCGGCCGGTACGCCGCAGTACACGGCGGTCTGCATCAGCACCTCCTTGATCTCGGCCGGGGTGAGGCCGTTGCGCAGCGCGGCCCTGACATGGGCGGCCAGGCTCTCCAGATGGCCGGAGGTGACCAGCGCGGTGAGCGTGACACAGCTGCGGGTGCGGCGGTCCAGGCCCTCCCGGGTCCAGACCTCGCCCCAGGCGTAGCGCGTGACCAGCTCCTGGAAGTCGTCGGTGAAATCGTCGGAGGCGGCCATGGTCCGGTCCACATGGGCGTCGCCCAGCACCTCGCGGCGCACCTTCATGCCGGGCTCGTACGGGTCGGCGCGTCCGGTGGTCCCGGTCTCGGGCTGCGGTGTGGCTGCGGTGATCTCCGCGATGGGCAGCACCGGGGCGGAGAGCTGCGGGGCGAAGGGCGGGGCGGGGATGGCGGCGAGGGTGTCCTGCCAGGCCGTGGAGAAGTGGGTGAGGAGCAGATCGGTGACGGCTCCGGGCTGCTCGACCGGCGCGAGGTGGGAGGCGCCGGGGACGAGGGCGAGCCGGGCGTCCGGTATGCCCGCGACCAGGGTGCGGGCGTCGCCCGGTCCGGTGACCCGGTCCTCGGCGCCGACCAGCACGAGGGTCGGAACGGTGATACGGCCGAGTTCGCCGCGGATGTCGAAGACGGCGAGGGCTTCGCAGGCGGCGATGTAACAGCCGGGGTCGGTGGTGCGGACCATCTGGACGGCCCACTCGACGATGGCCGGCTGGGCGGCGGCGAAACCGGGGGTGAACCAGCGCTCCGGCGCGGTGCGGGCCATCGGCTCCAGGCCGTTGGTGCGGACGACCACCCCGCGCTGGCGGAACTCGTCGGCGCTGCCGAACCGGGGCGAGGCGGCGACCAGCGCGAGCGAGGCGACCCGGTGCGGGTGGCGCAGCGCGAGGTCGGCGCCGATTGCGCCGCCGATGGAGCAGCCCGCGTACCCGAAGCGCTGGACGCCGAGCCCGTCGAGGGTGGCGAGCAGCCGGTCGGAGAGTTCGGTGACGGCGGTCGCGGGGTGGGCGGGGGCGCCGCCGTGGCCGGGGAGGTCGAAGCGGAAGACTCTCCAGTGCTGGGTGAGCTCCGGTATCTGCCGGTCCCACATGTGCCATGTGGTACCGAGATAGGGGCCCAGGACCAGGACCGGTGCGTCTTCCGGCCCGTCAAAGCGGTATTGCAGGGTTTCAGTCGTCGTCTCACTCACCCGCCCACGCTCCCACATCTCACAACAGCCTCTATGACTGGGTTACGACTGTATGGCCCTGACCAGGTGAAACACCTCACGGGCGGCGTAGCGTTTGAGGCACCAGTACTCCTGGGTGCGTGGATCGCAGCGCAGGCGGGTCTGCACGATCCGGTGCAGGGTGGCGTTGGCCTGCCGGTCGCCGCCGCGGTTGAGGCGACGGTACTGCCTCGCGCCTGAGGAACGCTCGACAGGGCTGACCCCGCACAGTGCGGCAAACGACGCTTCACTGGCCAGACGCTCCGGGTTGTCCCCCATCGTGATCAGCAGAGTCACGGCCGTGTCCGGGCCGATGCCCACCACAGCGAGCAGCTGCGGGGCGTGGCGTTCCGCGAGCCGGGTCAAGCGGTGCTCCACGTCCTGGATCTGTTCGGTGAGTTGCTCGATCCGGTGGGCCAGCAAGCGCAGAGTCGTGCGGGTGGCCTGCAGCACCGTCTCCTCCTCGCCCTCGTCGTCTTTGCTGCCCTCGGCGAACCGTGCGCAGGCACGGAAGAGGTCCGGGTTGTTCAGCCCGGCCAGCTCTTCCCGCAGGTCAGGGTGAGCGGTGATGAGGACGGCCTTGAGCTGGTTGATCGCCTGGGTACGGGCTTTGACGGCCGACCCCTTGGTGAGTTTGTACATCCGGGCTATCTGTACGGGTCCGTCGCCTGATTTGGCCCGGGCGCGTGCCCGCCCGCTCAGTACCGCCCGGGCGGCGTTCTGGGCATCGAAGGGGTCCGACTTGCCACGGAGACGACGGTCGGTCCGGTCCGGCCGGTTCACCTCGAACACTTCCACGCCCTGGGTCAGCAGGTAGCGGGACAGGGCCGCTCCGAAAGACCCGGTCCCCTCCACCCCGGCCCGCCGTACCGTGCCCAAGTCGCCGGCCCACGCGAGCAGCCCGCGGTATCCGGCGGCGATGGCCGGGAACTCTTCGGTGCCGAACACTGCCCCGAGCGGGGAGAGGACGGCAGCCACATGAGTGTCCCGGTGCGTGTCCACCCCGAGGATCACCTCCCCCGTTGGCCGGCGTCAGCGGGCACGCGGGGCAGGGGACGTACTGGACGTGTTCTGTCTGGGCATACCCGTTCGCCTTCCGGTCCGATGGCTCATCGCGTTGCCGGCACCGGGCCGCGTCGGGCGGTCAGAATTGTGATGACGCCTGATTGATCGGCAAGCCCCTATCGAGACACACCCCGCCAGCCCGGTACCGACAACGCACCATCCCCGGACCACAGTCGACGCTGTGTGAGAAGGACACCCCGGTCAAACGTCTCATGAGTCAGACCCCGGACCCAGGACAGCACCCACCCATCGTCCCGCCCAACACGACGCATCAAAAGATGCGTTCAAACCCGACCGCCTGCGGCGACCATTCGCCAACTGGCGCCCGCTGACGACAACGAGTGCACGGAACGGCGCTGTCAAGTTGTTGAGTATGTCGGTGCCTGACGGCGCGTTGGGGCATGGTGGGCTTGCGCTCCGGGCCTGTGGTCAGGCCGTGGTGGGCCGGCTGGCAGCTTGGGTGATCTGGTCCCGGATCGCGAAGCGGACGGTCATCTCGGCTCGGTGGTCGGAGGCTGTCATCAGCTGGCGGTGAGGGCGGAAGTGGGGCGAGATGCCGCTGAACGCGGACAGGAACCGCTGGGCCCCGCCTACGGAACGGAATCCCTTCATCGCGCGTTCACGCTGCCGCGTGGGCTGGTGGGAGTTCTCCGCCCGGTTGTTCAGGCCCTTGTGGGAGCGGTGTTCCACCGAGGGCCTGACCTCGCGGTGCGCCGCACTGCAGGAGCGGAGCTTGTCGGTGACGACCACCCTCGGCACCGTACGGGTCTTCCTTATCAGGCGGTGGAAGAAGCGTCTTGCCGCGGTCTTGTCCCGCCGATTCTGGACGAGGATGTCGAGGACGTTGCCATTCTGGTCGACGGCCCGCCACAGATACTTCAGCTCGCCGTTGACCTTGATGAAGACCTCGTCCAGGTGCCACTTGTCCCCGGGCCGTGGCCGACGGCGGCGCAGTCCGTCGGCATAGGCCTGTCCGAACTTCAGGCACCAGCGGCGGACCGTCTCGTAGGAGACGATGATGCCGCGCTGCACCATCAGCTCCTCCACCTCACGGAATGACAACGGGAAGCGGAAGTACAGCCACACGCAGTGGGAGATCACCTCGACCGGGTACCGGTGCCCCTTGTACGACGGCGGCGTACTGGCCACGGACAACCCCCTCCACCATGATCAACCCGAAGATCATCCCACTCGTCAGCCAACGTGACAGTGCCCTCGGTGGCGTTGCTCATGTTCGTGCCGGCGAACAGCACCGGACAGCTGCTCGGCAGGCAGCTGTCCGGCCGGTCCTCAGCTGGTGGCGAAGACTCCGAACTCGTTGAGGCCCCAGCCCCATCCGTTGGCTGGTGCGCCGGTCTTGGCGGAGACCCAGCTGTTGACGCTCAGGAGCACGTAGCGGGCCTTCACCTTGGGGAAGGTGTACGAGTGCGGCTGACCGCATTTCTGGACGCCGTGGGCGGCGCAGTCGGTGGTGCCGCCGGAGTCGGCTTCGCCGGCCACTGTTTTCCAGTTGGTGCCGTCCTGCGAGACCTTGAGGTCATAACTTGCCGGGTAGTTCTCCCAGTCGGGGTTGACCTCCATCCGGCGGACCGCGGTGCTGGCGCCCAGGTCGACCTTCAGGCTCCAGGGATCGCTGGTGGTCGACTGTGCCATGTTCGTGAGATTGCCGTCGACGGCGTTCTCGGTGGGCTTGCCCCAGGTGGTTGCCGGGGTGCCGTTGATCATCGTGACCGGCTTGTGGGCGGCGAGATTCACGGGCTTCGCGGGCGGGGGGGTGGTCGAAGCGCCCCAGCTCTGCGGCGCCGCGTTCATGGTGAACTTGAGGTTTCCACCGCCGGTGAGGTCGGAGTGGCTCAGGAACGGCTTGGTGATGCGCTTGCCGTTGAGGCTCAGTCCCTTCACGTACGGCTTGAGTTTTGCGCCCTTGGAGTTGATCACCAGCGGCTTGGTGGTCCCGGGCAGCCGAAGCGTGACCTTGTCGAACATGGGGCTGCCCACCGCGTACTCACCGGAGGCCGGGTTGACGGGGTAGAAGCCCATCGCGGAGAACAGGTACCAGGCGGACATCTGGCCGCAGTCGTCGTTGCCGGAGAGACCGTCGGGGGTGGCGTGGTAGTGCTCGTCTGCGATCTGGCGGACCAGTTCCTGGGTCTTCCATGGCCGGCCGGCGTAGTTGTACAGGTAGGGAGAGTGGTGGCTGGGCTCGTTGGTCTGGTTGTTGTGCCCGCCGTCGAAGTAGCTGTCGAGCCACTCGGCGAACTTGGCGTCGCCGCCCTTGAGAGCGATCAGGCCAGGGACGTCATGCATGACATCGTTGGTGTATACCCACTTGTCGCCCTCGGTCCAGCCGCCGTTGTTCCAGGAGCCGTCGAAGTTGCGGGCCTGCATGAAGCCCGTCGTGGGGTTGTACAGGTTCTTGTAGTTCTTGCTGCGGTCCAGGAAGAACTGGGCGTCGTCGGTGTTGCCGACGGCCTTGGCGACCTGTGCGACGGCCCAGTCCTCGTAGGCGTAGTCAAGGGTGCGGCTGCCTGCTTCCGCGGTGCGGTCGGCGGCGACCCAGCCGTTCTGCTTGTACGTCGTCAGGCCTGCGCGTGCCTCGGCGGGCGTTCCCTCCTGCCGGTCGCCCCACCACAACTCGGTGTCCTTGTCGGGAGGTGTCATCGCGTTCTTGCGGACGGCCTCGTAGGCGAGGTCCAGGTCGAACCCGTCGAAGCCCTTGGCGATGCTCTCCGCGATGATCGAGTCGGCGTTCGTGCCCACCATGATGTTGGTCTCGGCGAAGTTCTTCCACATGGGAAGCCAGCCGCTTTGCTTGTAGTCCTGCAGCATCGAGGTGACCATGTCGTTGATGCGTTCCGGAGCGAAGAGGGTGAGGAACGCGTTCTGCGCCCGGAAGGTGTCCCAGAGCGAGTATCCGGTGTAGCTGACGCCCTCGTGGACCTTGTCGTCGTAGGCGCTGTAGTAGCGGCCTTGCTCGGACATCTCCGAGGGGTACTGCAACGCGTGGTACATGCTGGTGTAGAAAGTGGTGCGCTGATCGGGGGTGGCGCCGGAGATGTCGACGCGGTCGAGCTTGTCGGCCCAGGCGGCCCTGGTCTTGGCCGCGGTGGCATCGAAGCTCTGGCCGTCGGGAACCTCTGCATTGAGGTTGGCCCGCGCCTGGTCCACCGAGATGAACGAGGTCGCGATCCGGACGTTTACCGTCTCGCTGCCGGCGGGGAACCGGACGTAGCCTGCGAGGTCCTGGTCCGTACGGTCGGCCTCCCCGTCGAACTGCGTCGCACCTTTGGCCGTGCCGTAGCTGTCGAAGGCGGTGTCGAACCGCGCGACGAAGTACCCCTTGAAACCGGGTGCCCTGGACGGGCCGAGCTTGCTGTCCTGGCGGTCGGGGTTGTAGCCGGTGATCTCCTTCTTGGCCGGGTCGATGTGCACATTCCCGGTGATGCCGGACCGGGTGGCCTGCATCACGAAGTTCGTCGCGGCCCCCTCGGGATAGGTCAGCCGCAGGTGCCCGACCCGGGAGGTTCCGGTGAGTTCGGCCTTGAGTACCTGCCCGGGCGCAGGGGTCATGTTCACCGTGTACTTGTCCGGCGCGGCAGTCTCATCGGAGTGAGTGAAGGGCAGGCCTCGATCCGCCTCGGCCGTCTTGACTGCGCCGATTCCGGGCATGCCCACCACATAGCCGGAGTCGCCCATCCAGATCGCCGGCTGATGGGTGCCGATGAACCCGGTGATCTTCGTGTCGTTGTGGTGGTAGGGCAGCCTGCTGACGTAGTTGGTGCGGGTCATCGGCGACCATCGGGTCATCGCGAAAGGGAGCGCCGTACTGGGGATCATGCCCCCGTACTCGCTGCTACTGGCGCCCGTCGTCCCGATGAAGGGATCGACATGCTCGACGTTGGACGCCGCAGTCACGCCAGACGGCGCTGCGGCCGCCGGGACTGTCACGCCGATCCACGGGACCAATGCGGCCAGCAGTCCGCCCGTGATCAGGGCTGCTAGCCCCCTGGGGGCCGACTTCACGTGCCTCACGAGCGAAGTCCGGGCCGGGGCTCTCCCCGGACTGTCCGGATACCGACTGGCGATCACCAATGCCTCCAGGGTGGGAACTACGAATTGACAACGTTGTCACACTCCCCGGACGCGGAGCCGGAGGAGATCTACTCGGTGTTTGCTGCAGGCCTTCCGGTCGCGTCATTGACCGATCGGCCGCCGCCATGTGGCCCACAGTGGCCACCAAGACGCCTCGATCGAGTGCCCACATTTAAATGGCTGGGCACATACTAGGCAAGGCCCTGTTGCAAAAAAAAGATGCGCGATCACGCCTTGTTTGATCGTATGCAGGCGGCACGGTGCGGTCGTCCGCGGGCCAGAGGCTCAGCATGGTGACCCGCCAGCGAGGCGCTGTCAAGTTGTTGAGTATGTCGGTGCCTGACGGCGCGTTGGGGCATGGTGGGGTTGCGGTCCGGGCCTGTGGTCAGGCCGTGGTGGGCCGGCTGGCAGCTTGGGTGATCTGGTCCCGGATCGCGAAGCGGACGGTCGTCTCGGCTCGGTGGTCGGAGGCTGTCATCAGGTGGCGGTGAGGGCGGAAGTGGGGCGAGATGCCGCTGAACGCGGACAGGAACCGCTGAGCCCCGCCTACAGGCGACATCCTGCCGAGAGTGCGCGACTGGCCAGGCCCGAAAGAAGGTCCAACACCCCGGTCGCGGTTTCGGCGGTGATTCCGTACTGCCGAAGCTCATCGGTCTCAGACCACGGCCCAGCGGCCTCGGCCAGGGAAGCGTGCGTTGCCGAGGCCAGCGCCTCCTGCAGGGTGTCGGACACGCTGACGATGAAGGCGCTCTCGGCTTCTGGGGAGGAGACAGTTTGGGGTCCTCCGCCAGCCAGAGCGGTCAGGTTGGCAGCTCCGGTACGGGCCAGGAGCTGACCGAACCAATCGCGGTCGGCCTCGGCTACTTGGAAGCCGTCGACGGTCCGTGCCCGTTTCCCGTCGCGGGCGGGTATGTGAATGGTGTTCGGGTAGGGGATGCCGGCCTTGTCTCGGATCTCTACATCGGCGTTTCCCGGGGCACCCGGTGTGCGGAGAGGGAGAAGGAATTCGCCTCGCACCTGCAGGGCATTGACCACGATTCCGCCCTGCCCCATAAGTTCTGTGGACAGGATCAGGCACGGCGTCGTATTCCACGGACCGATGTGCATGCCTTCGGTCAGCTCGGCGCCCTTTGCCAGTTGCTGGACGGTGGTGCTACGGGTCCGCCCTCCTCGTTTGCTCGGCCGCGGCCGACCCAACGTCCTGGCTGACCGGCTACCGCAGACTCAACCACCGCTACGAACGCCACCCCCCGCAACTACCTCGCCGTCCTCGGACTCGCCGTCACCCTCTGCGACACCGAAGGAGAGGGAGAGGGCGCATCAGAGATCCGTAAGTGGCGTATGGAATACGTCAGTGCTGCTTCTCCTCCGTACGTGGGCCGACGCAAGATCTGTCTCGGCCTCGGAACCGGGGCCGAGTGAACACCCGGGCGCGGCGGAAACCGCTGCCGGGGAAAGGAGTGGTCATGTCGTATTCCCAGGCCGTAGAGCCGTTGAAGCGTGCGGAGATCTCCAAGCGTGCCGCGCTGAGCGTGGCGGCGCTCGCCGTTGCCGGAGGGGCGTTCTTCGTGCCGTCTGTCGGGGATGCCGCCGCGTCCCCGACCTCGGACCAGAAGATCGAGGCCGGGTGCGGGGATTGCTACCCCGACGTCATGTGATCGGCTGACCGACGCGCACGCGAGTGCGCGCAAGCGCGTCCGGGACCCGCCGGTGCTCACACCGGCGGGTCCGCTCAGAGAGGGACGGAACAATGGACTGGCTGGAACGGTGCGTACCGAACGTGGAGCAGCTCCTGGGTACGTATTGGCGGAAGGAACCGGTGCTTCTGCGGCCGCAGGACCCGCCGTTGGAGGTGCTGACACTCTCGGACGTGGACGCGCTCCTCGACGCGGGGCTGCTGCGCGTTCCGTATGTCGGCCTGTACACCGCACAGGGGAGCATCGCCGACGAGCGTTTCTGTCCGACGCGCGTCATCACCGGGAGCCCTGCCCAGGGGTACGTTGATGCGGCGGCGGTCCGACGACTGATCGATGAGGAACGGGCGACCCTGCAGTTCCGTTACGTCGACCAATGGCATCCCCCGGTGCGTGAACTCACGAGGGGCGTTGCCGAGCGGCTTGGCCGTCTTGTCGAGGCGTTCTTTTTCCTGAGTCGTCCCGGCCGCCGGGGTCCGGTGCATCGGGACGACGGGGACCTGCTGGCGATCCAGCTCAGCGGTGCCAAGCACTGGCAGGTGTACACGGGGCCGGCCGACGGCGACTGGGCGCCGGTCCGCGAGGAGAATCCGGGAGCGCCACTGCTGGACACGGTCCTTGAGGCCGGTGAAGTGTTGTACGTGCCCAGAGGTTTCGCGCACACCGCCGCGGCCGTGGGCGACTCCTCGTCGGCTCATCTGACAGTGGTGGTGAGGGAAGCCGGTGCGGAGCATCTGCGCACCGCTCTCCTGACGGGGATCGTCGACGGCCTGGCTCTGCCGGGCCGTCCGCTGGACGATGACGCCCTACTGCGCACCGCGGCCGACCTCCTGGACCATCTCAGCGCGCGGCTAGACGCAGTCACCCCGGATGATGTCATCGGCCGGGCACGACCGCGTGCGTACAGCAACCGTCAGACTGTCTGATCACGCCGACGGCATGGAACATGGAGAGGCAACGATGGACCCGCTTGCACGATTTGTGGACGACGAGCAGGCATTTCATCACACCCTGTGGCGCCGCACACCCGCTGTACTGCATCCCCGCACACCCCCGATGGAGATGCTGACGGTTGCAGAGCTGGACAGCATCCTGGATGCAGGTCTCCTCACCACCCCTTACGCGACGCTCGTGCACGAGGACGGTCCTGTACCGGAGGAGCGTTACTGTTCCCCCCGTGTCGTCCTGGGCGGGATCGACAACCGCTACGTGGATGCCGGGGCGGTGCGCCGACTGATCGGCGATGAGGGAGCCACGCTCCTTCTGCGGTACGTCGACCAGTGGCACGCAGGCGTGCGGGAACTGGCCGATGGGCTTGCGGAGTGTTTTCAACGCCAGGTGGAGGCGTTCTTCTTTCTCACCCCGCCAGGGACGCAGGGCCGTGCTGTGCACCGCGACGACACCGACGTGCTGGCCGTGCAGATACACGGCTCGAAGCGGTGGCGTGTGTATCCGGGACCGCCCGGCGGGAACTGGCAGCCCGAGCGCGTGGACGGCGACCCGGGGGATCCGCTGCTGGACGTGGTTCTGCGTCAGGGCGAAGTCCTCTACGTACCGAGGGGGTTCGCGCATGTGGCCGAAGCCGCCGGGGGGAGCGCGTCCGCTCACCTCTCGTTCACGGTCCGCGAGGCCGGCTCCGCCCACTTGTACGCCGTTCTTGAGGCACTCCTGCTGGACGGCGGCGGACTGCCCGCCCGGCCCAACGACGACGCAGCGCTGACCGGGGCCACGAACGACCTCATCGCACATTTTCACCGCACGCTCACCGCCCTCACGCCAGAAGAGCTGGTACATCTGGCCCGGGGCGCGATGCGCCGCGAACAGCACACCACCGAGGGTTCTTTGAGCGCACTGCTGGGCTGACCCGGTTGTGAGGGCGAGGTGAGAGGGGAGGCGCAGGCACTGGCATGGACCCGGGTGCGCGGCCGGCTCGCGATGCGGGCGACGAGACGCTCCGCGCTGGGCGCATGTGTCATCGCAGGTTCATCTGCGCTTACCAGACGTATTACCTGTCCTGGACCCGGCGCCCTGGGCTGAGCGGGGCCGGACTGCACGGCGATCCCCGCGGTGCCCGGTGTCGGCAAGCCAATGGTGACGGCGAGTCGTGACGATCGGCAGGTCTCTTCGCGAGGGCGGCCTCGGCGCCGTCGTGGTCCCTGCTGGCGATGTGAACGACGTGCGCGGGGCAGGACGACATTCCGCCGGGCCCGGCGTCGCCAAACAGATGGAGTGTCCGGGAGAACACGTCACCCTGGACAATTACTACCACTGGCAGGCCGGGACGCCAGAGCAGATCCAGGCCAGTGCCCGATGGGCCCAGATCTGGGCCCATCGCATCAGAGCCGAACCAACCGTTCCGCGCTGAGAAGCTGTTGTCTTTCCGGACTTGAGGACGGCGTTTTCGCTGGTCAGGCATAGGGGTGGTGATTCCGTGGGAGTCGTGGCCTGTCGTGTTGTCGCTCCCTGGGAGATCGCGGATGCCGTCGGTTGTCGGACTGCTGGAACAGCACGAGCTCGCCGCTCGCCGTCGGGTCGACGGGCTGCGTGAGGAGGCCGACCGCATCCAGGCCGAGCTGGCCGTGGCCGAGCAGGAATGGAAGGAGTGGGCGATCGCTCGCAGGCGGGTCGATACGGTGCTGGCTCCGCATGGCGGCGGCACCGCCGACACGGAGGACGCCCCGGGTCCACGGGATGCGGCGAAGTCGAAGTCGCAGGTGCCGGTGTGGCGTGAGGGCCTTTCCTGGTCGGTGCTTTCGGTGGACTACCAGTGCATCCTGCAGACCCTCGCGGACCGTCTCCGGCTCGGGCAAGGTCCGCTGACCTGCCAGGAGATGGCTGCCATGTTCGGCATGGAGGTGGTGCCGGCGCGGGTGGAGGCCCTGCGGTCGAAGGCGAAACGACTGGTCGCGCGCGGCTGGCTGACCGAGCTGGCACCGGGCCGGTTCACGCTCGCGCAGGGTGTGGCCGGGCCAGGCGGCGCGTCATGAGCAGGATCATCGACCAGTAGACCATCGCCTCGGCACTGGTGGTGCGGCGCTCGAAGTCGCGCACCAGGCGACGGGTTCGCATCAGGTGGGCGAAGAGGCGCTCGACGATCCACCGCCTGGGCAGCACCACGAAGCCACGCATGTCGTCGCTGCGCTTGACGATCGCGAGGACCAGGGCGAGGCGGTGGTGCGCGTCGGTCACCTGCTCGAGGGGACGACAGCACTACGACGTGCCCACCTTCGCCGCCACATCAAGCGTTGACGACGCAGACATCCAAGTCGGCGGCACGAAATTCGTCGGCACGGACCATGTCTTCCGTATGGGGTCCGTACGCATCGAGGCATTCTCCGGCATGGCCGAGCACCTGTACGAACTAATCAAGAAGGGCCGTGTGGAGGAATACCGTCAGGCCGCCTTCCAGAGCCGCTCGACCCCGCACAACACCCACGGAACCGGCAGATGGAACGGGCCGATTTCCTTCCACAACGACGGCACCATCATGGCCCTGAGCGTCCTCCCCATCCGCAGAAGGCACCCTCGCTGAACGCACCACAGCGTCGTCACCGCCTGCCCGCAGCAGGAGCGACGTGGACGACCAGAGCCCGACAAGACCGCATCGAGCTCCCCAGAGCCGGACCCGCCGGCACAATCCGACGGGGGCTCGCCACCTCTCACACGCCTATCACCAACAGCTTCGACGCACCTGGACCACAAAGACCTGACCTGCACTTACGCGCCTCACATGGACCACCTGGACCGCACAGGAAACGATCTACAACCCGTGCCATGTGGTACCGAGATAGGGGCCCAGGACCAGGACCGGTGCGTCTTCCGGCCCGTCAAAGCGGTATCGCAGGGTTTCAGTCGCCGTCTCACTCACCTGCCCACGCTCCCCTATCTCACGAGATCTCACATCGCCGGGGGAATCTACTGAACTTGATTGGGTGATGTCGGGGCTGGCCGCCCGGCCTGCGAGGACGTCCCGTTTGAATGAGGAATGGTTCATGGATTGTGCCAAGTTATGGGCGTTTCGCCGGTTGCTCGTTTAGCGAGGTTCGAGATCATCGCGAGTCGGATCATGCTCTCGGAGTGGGCGGGTTTGGTCTCGTAGTCGCGTGCGAGGCGGCGGTGCATCATGATCCATCCGAAGCTGCGTTCCACCACCCAGCGTCGCGGGACTACTGAGAAGCCCTTGACCTGGGTGTTCCGCGGGACGACGTCGACGTCAATGCCAAGGCTGGCACCGTGCTCGATGGCCTGGACCTTGTAGCCGGTGTCGACCCACGCCTTGGTGATCGTGGGGTGGGAACCGGAGATCTGGGTGAGTAGTTGTTTGCCGGCCTCGTTGTCCGAGACGCTGGCCGCGGTCACCATGACCAGCAGCAACAGGCCGAGCGTGTCGACGGCGATACTGCGCTTGCGGCCTACGATCTTCTTGCCGGCGTCGGTGTCCTGGGTGTCGATGGGCACGCTGGGAGCGGTCTTGACACTCTGCGCGTCGATGACGCAGGCGGTCGGCTCGGCGGCGCGTCCTTCCTGCTCACGGACCAGTCGGTGCAGGCGAACGCCGAGCTTCTCGATCGTGCCGTCGGCCGACCAGGCGCTGAAGTAGCTGAACACGGTGGTGTGCGGCGGGAAGTCGTGCGGCAGGTAGCGCCACGGGACGCCGGTGCGGTTGACGAAGAGGATCGCGTCCATCACTTCACGCAGGTCGGTAACCTTGCCGCCGAGGTTGAGCGAGGTCTTCTGCCGCTCGTTTCGCCAGGCCGTCAGGACCGGTTCCATCAGGGCCCAGCGGGCGTTGGACAGGTCGCTCGGGTACGGCTTGCGCTGCTGAGGTGAGGTCATGGGGATACTGACGCATGCGGTCCCTGTTCCGGCATATCGCTCGATCGAGCGATACGAATGCGGCTATCCGTTACGTATTCGAACCGGACAGGAGCTATCTCCTCCAACCCGCACGAAGCGCAAAGTCAGGCCCGCTTCAATAGCTGCGACATTTCGCTTGCTTCCCCCGTATACGACCAATCACGGCAAGAGGCAAAGGTCCTCAAAGCTCTACAAAAGTAACGCGAACGCCCTCTCAGGCGGGGATTCCGGCTGACGGCCCCGAGTGCTCGCCGGTCAGGGGGATCTCGACGTCGAGGCGGCCGATCACTTCGCGGGCCGCTTCGGCGAGTTCGGGCGGGCCTTCGACGGTGAAACGGCAGTTGAAGGTGACCAGGAAGCCGATGAGCGCTGACCACGACCACGCTCCCATCCGAATCCGGGTGATCCGCTCGTCGATCGCTTCGAAACTCGCCGCGCCCGGAGCCCATTTCGCCACCAGCGTCGCGGGGCACTCCATCAGGACGGTGCCCCAGCAGGGCCAGGCGTCCGCGGTATCTCCACGATCGGGCTGGCCCTGGACGAAGCGGGTGATGTCCGCTTCGGGAACGTCCCGCCGGCCGAATCGCCAAGCGGTGGGGACCAGATCTCTGATGCGGTCGAGCCGGTAGGTGTGCCAGGAGTTCCTGTGCTGGTCGTAAGCCACCATGTACCAGCGTCCGGACCAGACGACGAGCCGGTGGGGTTCGGCCAGGACCTCGCTGTCCTCCACCGAGTCGAGGTTGATGGAACGGTAGGAGAACCTCACCAGTTCACGTTGTTGCGCGGCGGCGCTCAGTTGCGCCAGCAGTGCGGGATCGACCTGGGGCGGGGCAAGCTCCCAGGCGTTCTCGATCTGTTCGATCGAGAAGGTCGCAAGCCGGCGGGCCAGGTGGGGCGGCAGGAGCTCCCTGATGGAGTTCAGCGCACGCTTCGTGGCGTCCCCCATGCCGGTCACCGAGGCCGGCGCCGTCTGGAGGGCCAGCGCGATGGCGATGGCCTGCTCGTCGTCGACTATCAGCGGAGGCAGTCGCGCTCCGCGGGACAACCGGTAGTAGCCGGAAGGGCCTTTCGTCGCCGTGACGGGGTAACCGAGTTCGCGCAGCCGATTGATATCGCGCCGGACGGTCCGCGGGGACACGCCCAGCCGCTCGGCCAGACCGTCGCCGGTCCACTCCTTCTGGGCCTGAAGCAGACTGAGAAGTTCCAGCGTTCGGTTGGCGATCACGGATTGCCCTCCGGATTGGTGTCAGTAGAGGTCAGAATGCGTCCTCTTCTTCCGTCAAGGTAGCACTGGCTCGGGGGCGAGACGCGTCCCCCGCCAACCCCAGTACCTCGCCCTCGGCGACCGATCCGGGTGCGTTGCATCGAACAGAACGGAGGTACGCAGTGTCCGAGAATCCAACTCGGCCCTCACCGACCAACCGGGACGCCTGGTTGGGCTTGGTCGCCATTTCCCTCGGTGTCTCGCTGGTGGTCGTGGACTTCACCATCGTCAATGTGGTGATGCCGCCCATCATCGATGACCTGGAGATCTCGGCTTTCGGTGCCCAGTGGATCCAGGAGTCCTACGCGATCGTTCTGGCCGCTCTGCTGCTGGTGATGGGCCGCTTCTCGGACATCCTGGGAGCGCGCAGACTGTTCCTGATCGGAACCGTGATCTTCGGACTGGCCAGCATCGCCGCAGCACTGTCGCCCACCGGGGATCTGCTGATCGCCAGCCGGTTCGCGCAGGGTATCGGTGGCGCGATCATCATGCCGACGTCGCTGGCTTTGCTCAACATGACCTTCCGGGGCCCGGACCGAGGCAAGGCCTTCGCCATCTGGGGATCCACGATCGGAGCGGCCGCCGCGGTCGGACCGCTGCTGGGCGGCTGGCTCGCCGACTACTCCTGGCGGTGGGCCTTCGGCATCAACATCGTTGTCGTACTGCTGATCCTTGCCGGCGTCATGAAGTTCCTGCAGAAGTCCCCTCGGCAGCCAGGAAGGATCGACGCTGCCGGCGGAGTGCTGTCGGTGCTGGGCCTGGGACTTCTCGCGTTCGGACTGATCGAGGGACGCAACTACGGGTGGTGGGAGCCGCGGAAGAACTTCGGTCCCTTCAGGGACGGGGTGAATCTGTCGGTCATCCCGGTCGCCCTGGTCATCGCAGTGGCATGCCTCGTACTCTTCCTGTTCCTGCAGGTGCGGTTGACCCGGAAAAACGGCACGGCGCCGCTGATGGACACCTCGCTGTTCGGCATCAATTCCTTCAGTACGGGAAATATCGCGACGCTCATCATCGCGTTGGCCGAGTTCGGCATGCTCGCTGTGCTGCCTCTGTGGCTCCAGTACACCCTGGGGTATTCCGCGGTCCAGACCGGGCTGCTGGTCTTCGTCGTCGCGATCGGCAGTTTCTTCGCGAGCGGTGCGAGCTTCGGCATGGCCGAGAAGGCCGGTCCTATCGGCCTGGTCCGGATCGGCCTGGTCCTTGAGGCCGTCGGTCTGTTGATGTTCGGCCTGCTGGCCAGCAGCGACTCCCAGTGGTGGGTCATCGGAATCGCCCTGTTCCTGTACGGCATGGGGGTCGGTTTCGCCACTGCGCAGGTCACCAACGTCGTCCTGGCGGACGTACCGCCGCAGCAGGCCGGCCAGGGATCCGGAATCCAGAGCGCCGCGCGCCAACTCGGCTCCGCACTCGGCATCGCGATTCTGACGTCGACGTTCTTCACGGCGCTGGCCTCCGATCTGTCGGATCGGCTTGTCAAGCAGGGAACGCCCGCATCCGGAGCGGACCAGCTGTCCTCGGCGGTCTCCGACAGCGCCGGCGCGATGATCTCCGGGCTGAGCGAGAACCCGCAGACGGCATCCGCCGCTGACGCCGCTCGTGATGCCATGTCCCACGCGATCCAGATCAACGGCTATACCTGCGCCGCGCTGCTAGCACTCGGAATGCTGGCGACCTTCCTCATCCCCCGGCCCAAATCGGATGCCCAGCAGTGGGGAGAGGAGTACGCAAACGGCGTGGCGCCGGACGCCGGAGTCAACGCCGGACAGACCCGCGCCTCCTAGAGAGCGCCTCCTGCTCAGCGCCGGACAGGGGGCGGGTGTGCCTGACGATGGGGAGCTTTCGGTTCGCCTTCCCGGGTGCGATGGACCGGATCTCGGCCATCGTGGAGGAGCTGCTGGAACTCGAGGTCGAAGTCGTCGTGGCCATCGGCGAGGCGGAGGGGAAGCAGATCGAGGAGAAGTACCCGCAGGTTCGAGCGGGCTGGATTCCGTTGGAGGCCATCCTGCCCACCTGTGAGGTGATCATCCATCCGGCGGGCGGCCTGACGGCGGTCAACGCCATCAACACCGCCACACCGCAGCTGATCCTCAACCCGTTCGAGGCCTTCGTCCCGGCCCTGAAACGCCTCACGGTCTACGGATGCGCGCGGACGCTCTACCGTGAGGAAGGCACTCCTGAGGCGATCGCGCGGGTCGTCAAGGAGATGCTGGGGGACTCCTCGTACTGCTCCAGGGCCCGGGATCTGGCACAGCAGGCCGCAACCGCGCCAACGGCCATAGGCATGGTTCCGCTGATCGAAGACCTCGTCGCGCGGGGAAGGTGAAGCAGTGACTTCGACATTGACGATCCCTCGGACCGATCTCGATCCGTACACCGACTTGTCGATCGCCGACCCGTATCCGGTGTACAGCGCTCTTCGCGATGCTGCGCCGGTGGTCTTTCTGGCTTCCCATCAGGTTCACTGCGCCGCCCGCTACGACGAGGTGTATTCGGCTCTGCACCGCCACAGCACGTTCGTGTCCGGCGAAGGCGTGGGTTTGACGGACGCCCTGAACAAGGCGCAGAAGGGAAGCAGCTTCACCAGTGACCCGCCGTACCGCGCCTACGTACGTGGTCTGGTGGCGCGGCACCTGAAGCCCCGTGCGATGGCTGACATCACGGAGTACGTCACCTCCTGGGCGGATCGGCTGGTGCGGGAACTCGTCGAGCGGGGGTCGTTCGACGCCGTCCGGGACTTCGCAGTCGCGTTCCCACTGGCCGTGGTACCAGATCTGCTGGGGTGGCCCGAGGACGAAGGAAAGGAACGGCTCCTGCAGTGGGCCAGTGCCGGATTCAACGCCTTCGGGCCCATGAACGACCGGACACAGGCCGGGCTTCCCCTGTGGGGCGAGATGGGCGACTTCCTCCATCGGATGTCGCAGCCGGGCAACCTGCGTCCGGGGAGCTGGGGTGCCGAACTGGTCTCGGAGGACCGCGAGGGCAAGATCGAGGACAAGCTGCTGCCCGGATTGCTCGGGAACGACACCGTCATTCACCGACTGACCGACGCCCTCGTGGAAAGGTGCACCGGGCTCGATCCGGAACACGTCGCTGACACTCTCCTGACTCACCTCGGCGTCAGCAGAGGCGCCAGTGACGACATCGCCCTGGTTGTCGTCCGCCTGCGAGAAGCGGCGCCCGCACGCGCAACAGGGCACCCATTTCACGCAGTTGTACGCACCGGCGTCCGCCCAAGTCCGACTCGCGCGACATCCATGACCCGCAAGCGCAACGTCCGCCATGCGCTGTGCCGGTCGGACCCCGAGTTCGGATTTGGATGGTGCGTGCGCTGCTACAGCCGCGCACCCGGTCGGCGGTGCAGTCGACGTGATTACGCTGGATGAGGTGGCTGCCGTCAATTGTCGGACACGGTGAAGAGGGCGCCATCGGAGTCGCGGATGATGAAGGCGTCGTTCGGGGCACCGGCGAGTGAGGGAACCGGTGAGGAATCGCCCCCGGCCGCGACGGCGGCCGCCGCGGCCCGCTTGCTGTCTTCGACGTGGAAGTCGACGACCCACCGTGGTCTGATTCCCGGGTCCGGGTGGTTCTCGATACCACCGCCTCGCAAGGTGGCGACGGTGTGCCCCGCGGCCTGGATGAGGACGTGGTCATGCGCGTAGTCGACCGTGCAGCCGCCGGGAGGCTGGGCCCAGTCGAAGACCTCCGCGTAGAAAACGGCGGCCTCGAACGCGTCGCGGGTCTGCAGGTCCAGCCGGGCGGGTGCGCTGCCCCGCCCCACGGACCAGGCCAGTGCCGGGCCTTCCCAGAATCCGAACGTGGCGCCGTCCCGATCGGCGGCGATCCCTGCGCGGCCCTCACCCAGGGGAAGAGGGCCGACGGCGAGCGTGGCGCCGTGCTCGCTGATCCGGCCCGCCGTGTCATCCGCGTTCTTGACGGCGAAGTACGGGGTCCAGACGGCAGGAGGACCACCGGGTGAGCAGCATCCGACTCCGGCGACCGGTTTGCCGTGCGCCAGAGCCACCGAGAAGTTACTGCCGAGTGTGCTGGTCCTGAACTTCCAGTCCATGACATCGGTGTAGAAGGACTGTGCTGCGTGCAGATCCTTTGCCATCAGATGCACCCAGCAGGGCGCGCCGATCACCGGCATGATTCTTTCGAGGGTCGGCATTCGAAGCGCCTCCGGATGCGTGGCGGACGGTGAGGTATGCCGGAGTCGGGGGTCAGTCTGTGGTCGTGCGGCTGCTGAGCAGGTCGCGTACGCGGTCCACCAGTCCGACCCCGGGCACGAGCAGCTTGTTGGCGGGCGGGGTGTTCGGGAGGGAAGGGTGGGGGCGAGTGGGAGCCTTTTCCTTGGCCCGGCGCACCAGCCGCCCGAGCTCGTCCAGCTTCTCGGGCGGGAAGGACGCTGCGAGTTTCGGGAACAGCTCGTGCTCTTCCCCGCGCACGTGGGAGGCGACCTCGAACTTCAGCTTCGCGACGATGTCGTTGAACTGTGGATCGTCGGCGTGACGGCCTTCGAGGTCCTTGAGCATCTGCTCGACCTTGGCGTGATCGGCGAGTTCCTTGTCCGCCAGTACCGCACCGTGCGACAGGTGCTTGCGTACCGCCGGATACAGGTGCAACTCCTCGGCGACCGAGTGCCGTACCAGTTCCGCGGTCAGCCGGTCCGCCAGCTCACGCCGCTGGGGATGGTCGACCGGCTGCGCTTCGATCTGCGCGAACAGCGCCTCCAGCTCACGATGATCTGCCGTGAGCTCCGCGATCACATCGCCGCCGTGTCCCATGACACTCCCTTCCCTGAATTCGCCGTACGCCTGCCCATGTGAACCCAGATCTGCCCTGCCGAGGTTCAGACGCGTGGCCGGTAGCCCAGTGCTCTTGTGATCTCTCCGGCGTTCGCATACCGGTCGTCCGTGGGAAGTTCTCGTACCGCGTCCATCAGCGCGTCCGGAGCGTACGAGCCGGAAAGAGTGCGCAGGAGGGACGCGCGATCCGCAGGGAAGACCGTGCGGCTCAGGCGACGCGCGAGTTCGGCTCTGAGCTCCTCGGCCTCGGCCTCGGCGCGCGCCCGCTCTCGTTCCTCACCGGGTGGGGGGACGGGGCCGCCCGGGTCAACGCGCACGTCGTCGTCGGCGGGAGGCTCGGGGTCGTACGCCTCGCTTACGCGGGTGATGTGGCCGGACCGCAGGAATCCCTGCAGTTCGTGCTTGCGCTGATCGTCCTCATGGGGGCTGAGCCGGCTGCTTCCTCGCTCCATGGCGGGAACACCTCCTTGTCGGGCGGGTGCACAGAATGGGCGCGATCCAGACGGCGGACGTGCCACGGGATCATCTGACGAGGGCCGCACGACCGGCCGTTGCAATACCCATGCACACAGGCTCCCCACGTCAGCGTGCCGGGCCTCACATGCCGACGTGCCCGAGGCTCGGCCACCCCTCTGCCGCACAACCGCTCCAAGTACGGCAGATATCCATCGAAACTCCGACGAACACGCCTGTCCAGCCGCGAAGACCCGGACTGTGCAGCAGATACGCCGAAGGCTGCAGACTCCGCCGCGACCCGGGACAGCGGTCGCAGCATGGAGTAGGGGCAGGGCTTGCAGGACATCAGCATCCTGCAGCCGACCAGTCCGGGTCCCGGCCTCGTCCGATGAGTACGTCACCTCGCCGACGAACTGGTCAATCCCCGGGACCAGAAGACCACCCGGCTACAGGGGGCCCAGCTCGGTTGGTCACACTCGGCAGCCAAAGAGAAGCCCTCGATGCCCGATCGATGTGTCCTGACCGTGCATGGATGAGCCCGGCGACGCGCCCCCGGCGGCCCGCGGCGTCAGTCTTCAGGAATCGAGATGGCCGTCTCAGGAATGTCGCGCTCAGGAAGATCCAACGGTGCGATTCAGACCTGGAACGGGGGTCTGGAGCATCGCGAGGCGCCAGGTCACGCCGCCCCGGAGAGCCACGATGACGGGGAGGCCATGGCGCGGCGGGCGAGCTGGCGCAGGTGTCCCGCAAAGGTCGGATGTGGTCCGGCGACCGGGTCGAGGGGCTCAGGCGTGATCCACGAGCTGGGACCGGGACAAACCTTTCGCACGCGCGCAGTGTGCGCAGCAGAAGAACCGTCCGTCGGCTTGCAGGCCGTGGCCGAGGATGCGGCACTGGCAGTTGATACAGGTCGGGGCGATTTTTTGGGCGGCGCACTCGATGCTGTCGAAGACGTGGACGGCCCCTCCCGCGGCACGCACCTCGAATGCCAGCTCGTAGTCGTTGTGGCAGACCTCGCACACGGCCATGGATGATCATTCCTTGCTGTGGGAATCGATGAGCTGGGGTGCCTGCACGTACGCCCGCGAAGGCGCGGCGCCCTGGACATTAGCGAAAGGGCGCACCGATCCTCCGGCAGCGCGTGGACTGCGACCCGACGGTTCTGCCGGAATCACTCCCATAGCCCAAGCGCCGTTGCCCCCGCCGCGCTGCGAGGCGGATTGAGGTCGCGGGCAGAGGTCTTTGCCTCGTCCGAGCGCAGCTCGGCGGGGTACCGAGCCCCCGGACCGTCCGCAAGTCGGCGGGCAGGGCCTTGAGCGGTCTGTCGGCTTCCGGTCAGGGGGTCGCCGCGGATACGACATATACGACAGGGTTCATCGGATCGGACATGTTGACGGTGATGTCCTGGGTGGGCCGCGGGTCCTTGTTGGTGTGCGTGGTGCCCGCCCACTCGACGCCGGGACCGAAGCTCCAGCCCGTGATCTTCTGGTCGCGGTCGCCGATGCTGACCTTGCCGGTCTCCAGGGCGGCGCGGCCGCTGCCCAGCCGACTCAGGAACCGGTCGAGCCCGGCGGACGTGGTACGGAACTCCACGTACAGCCGGCTGGCCTTCCAGTTGTTGGTCTCGTAGTACTGCACGTCCAGGGCGTTGCCGGGCATCGGCAGCTCGAAGATCCGGCGCTGCATCCGGGACGGCCAGCCCTCCCTGAGCCCTTGTGCGGAGGCCTCGGCCTCCTTGTTCTGGCCGGAGCGGCGGCTCTGCCCCGCGGAGATCAGCAGATAGCCGGCCGGAATGCCGATGAGCAGCACGATGATCGTCGCCGTGATCAGGCGGCGGCGGATCACCCGGCGCCGGTCCTGCGGCGGCTTGTCGTCGTCGGGCGGCGAGGACTGGCGCGGCAGGACGGGGTGCTCGGCTGCGGTCATGTCTGTGAAGATCCCTAGGAGGTGCGAGTGCTGCGCGTATTACGGATGGTGCTCGCGGCCTGGTCGTAGATCTGCGCGTACCGCTCGTACCGCTCGACGCGGCGACGATTGGTACGGCGGAATCTGCGGGCCACCAGCCGGGCCAGGTCGGCGGCGCCGACCATACCTGCCTCCGGGCCGAGCTGCGCCTTTGCGATGCGGGCCTCGGGGCGGTAGCCACGGCCGGTGAGGTGGCGCTTGAAGGCCTCCCTGGCGGGGCCGATCAAGAGGTCGTCGGCGGCGCTGACGCCGCCTCCGATGACGAAGCAGGAAGGGTCGAGCGCGGCGGCCAGATTGGCGATGCCGACGCCGAGCCACTGGCCGATGTCCTGGAGGAGTTCGACGCACATCGCATCGCCCTCGCGGGCCAGTTCGGTGATGAGGGGCCCGGTGATGTCGGGGATGTTCCCCTTGACCCGCTCGATGATGCCGTGCGCCACCGGGGAGTCGGCCGCGGCCAGCTCCTTGGCCTCGCGGACCAGGGCGTTGCCTGAGCTGTACTGCTCCCAGCAGCCACGGTTCCCGCAGGGGCAGCGGTGCCCGCCGGGCACCACCTGCATGTGGCCGAATTCACCGGCGACGCCGTACTTGCCGCGCTTGACCTGACCGTCCTCCAGGATCGCGCCACCGATGCCGGTACCGAGCGTGATCATGACGAGGTGGTCCTCGCCACGGCCCGCGCCGAAGCGCCACTCCGCCCAGGCGGCGGTGTTGGCGTCGTTGTCGACCATGACGGGGACGACGAGGCGGGAGGCGAGGGCGTCGCGCAGTGGTTCGTCGCGCCAGGCGAGGTGCGGGGCGAAGAGCACCTTGGAGCGGTCCGCGTCGACCCAGCCGGCCGCCCCGATGCCGACGGCGTGCACATCGTGCCGGTCGGAGAGGTCCAGGACCAGCTCGACGATGGTGTCCTCGACGACCTTGGGGCTCTTGGACTTGTCCGGCGTCTCGGTGCGCAGCTGCTCCAGGATGTTGCCGTCGGCGTCGACGACGCCGGCCATCACCTTCGTGCCCCCGATGTCGATGCCGACGGTGGGTACCCGCGGCGCCGTGAGGTGCGAGCGCCGCTCCCGGGTGCCTACGGTCCGCAGGACGGTGGCGCGGGCGGAGCCGCGGTGTGTGAAGTCGCGGTACGTGCTCATCGTCCCTGCGGGGTCTGGGGGGCCGGGGGCGGTGCTCCCGGCGGCGGACTGCGCCCGTCGGCCTCGATTCTGCCACTGCCGGGGCACCGCGGCTGGCGGACCGGGTTCTTGAGGGCCGGTACCGGCCCGGGACTACCGGGGGTCGTCGGCGACCGGGTGGCCGCCCAGATGGGTCGGACCCTGGGCCCGCTCCAGCTCGTGGCTGAGCTCCTCCAGCTCGCTGCCGCCCGCCATCTGGCGGGTCAGCTCGTCCAGAGTGATGCTCGCCTTGGTGTGGCTGCCGGACATGGCGCCCCGCTTGAGCAGGACGAACCGGTCACCGACCAGATACGCATGGTGCGGGTTGTGCGTGATGAGAACCACGCCGAGCCCCGCGTCGCGGGCGGCCGCGACGTACTTGAGGACGACCCCGGACTGCTTGACGCCGAGCGCGGCGGTGGGCTCGTCCAGGACCAGGACCTTGGCGCCGAAGTAGACGGCCCGCGCGATGGCGACGCACTGGCGCTCACCGCCGGAGAGCGTGCCGATCGGCTGGTCGACGTCGCGCAGGTCGATGCCCATGCGCAGCAGCTCGGAGCGGGTCGTCTCGCGCATCAGCCGCACATCGAGGCGCTTGAAGGGGCCCGCGCCGGTGGTCGGCTCGGAGCCGAGGAAGAAGTTCCGCCAGACCGGCATCAGGGGGACGACGGCCAGGTCCTGGTAGACCGTGGCGATGCCGCGGTCGAGGGCGTCGCGCGGGTTGGCGAGGGTGGTCTCCTCGCCCTCGATGAGGAAGGTCCCCGCGTCGTGCCGGTGCAGCCCCGCGATGATCTTGATCAGGGTGGACTTGCCGGCGCCGTTGTCACCGAGGACACAGGAGATCTCCCCCGCGTGCACCTCCAGCGAGACGTCCGTCAGGGCCTTGATGTTGCCGTAGAACTTGCTGACGTGATCCAGCTCGACGAGCGCCCGGTGGGACGTCTCCCGGTCGGCCGGTGCCTGGGGGGCCGTCATTTCGTCGCCTCCGCGCGCTTGCGTACCCATGCGTTGAGCAGGGTGGCCAGGAGCAGCATGGCTCCGAGGAAGAACTTGAACCAGTCCGGGTTCCACTCCGCGTACACGATGCCCTTGCTGGTCATGCCGAAGATGAAGGCACCGACCGCGGAGCCGATCGCGGAGCCGTAGCCGCCGGTGATCAGACAGCCACCGATGACGGCCGCGATGATGTAGATCAGCTCGTTGCCGACGCCCTCGCCGGACTGCACCACGTCGAACGAGAACAGCAGATGCTGCCCCGAGACCCAGGCGGCGAACGCGACCCCGAGGTAGAGCCCGATCCTGGTACGGATCACCGGGACGCCGACCGCGCGGGCCGCGTCGGCCTCGCCGCCGACCGCGAAGATCCAGTTGCCGAAGCGGGTTCGGAGCAGGATCCAGGTGGCGATCGCGACGAGCACGGCCCACCACAGAATGGTGACCTTCAGCTCGACGCCGCCGATGGTCCACTGCGAGGCGAAGACCTGCCGGGCCGATTCGAAGCCCTCCATGTCGGCGATGGACTTCGTCGACACGGTCCCGCTGATCAGCTTGGTGAAGCCCAGATTGAGGCCGGTCAGCATCAGGAACGTACCGAGCGTGATGATGAAGCTCGGCAGTTTGGTACGGGTCAGCATGAAGCCGTTGAACGCCCCGATGGCCAGCGTGACCAGCAGTGACACAAAGACGCCGACCCAGACGTTGGCCGTCATCTGATAGCTGAACATCGACGAGATCAGCGCGGAGCTGGTGACCAGCACACCGGCGGAGAGGTCGAACTCGCCGCCGATCATCAGCAGCGCCACGGGCGCGGCCATGATCCCGATGGTGGAGGCCGCGTACAGCACCGTGCCGAGGCTGGAGGCACGCAGGAAGCTTTCGGCGACGATCGAGAAGAAGATGAAGACCGCCGCGGCACCGACCACCGAGCCGAGCTCGGGGCGGCCGAGCAGCTTGCGCAGCGGCGAGGTGCGCAGCAGCCGCTCGTCGGCCCCGGCCGGGGCGGATGGCCCTGCAACCGTGCTCATCGGGTCCCCCGCTTCGTGTATTGCGCCAGCTCGGCGGCGTCCTTCGAGGTGATGATCTGCGGGCCGGTGAGGACCGGGCGTCCGCCGCCGAGCACATTGCCGTTGAAGCGGTACAGCCACAGCAGGTCCACGGCCTCGTACCCCTGGAGGTAGGGCTGCTGGTCGACCGCGAAGCCGAGGGTCTTGTCCTGGAGCGCCGTCGCGACCTTGGCGTTCAGGTCGAAGGTGTCGATCTCGGCCTTGCTGCCCGCGGTCTTCTTCGCCTTGACGGAGGCGTCCGCGAACGGCGCCCCGAGGGTGACGACCGCGTCGATGTTCTTGTCGGCCTGGAGCTTGGCCTCGATGGACGCCTGGACGTCGGGCATGTTGGTGCCTTCGACGTACAGGTTCTGCATCTGCCCGTCGAACGTCTTCTTCGCTCCGGCGCAGCGCTGCTCGTGGCCGACGTTGCCCTGCTCGTGCAGGATGCACAGGGCCTTCTTGCGGCCCCGCGCGTTGAGCTCGTCGCCCACGGCCTCACCCGCGATCGACTCGTCCTGGCCGATATGCGTGAGCGCGCCGAACTGCTTGGACTCCGCGGAGCCCGAATTCACCGTGATCACCGGGATACCGGCCTTGGTGGCCTTGGCGACGACGTCCTTCATCGCGTCGGGCTTGGCGAGTGTGACGATCAGCCCGTCGACCTTCTGGTCGATGGCGGCCTGGACGAGCTGGGCCTGCTGCTGCGCCTCGTCGTTGTGCGAGTACAGGAACTTGATGTTGTCCTTGACGGCCGCCTGCTCGGCGCCCCGCTGGACGATGTCCCAGAAGGTGTCGCCGTCGCCCGAGTGGGTGACCATGGCAAAGGTCCAGCGGGGCGTGTTCACCGCGGACCGGCCCTCGGCGGCGGCCTGGGCCGCGCGCTCCTCCGCCCGCTTGCCACCGGTGCTGCTGCATCCCACGAGGGAAGCCCCGAGCACCGCCGCAAGCACGGCGCCCATCGCACGTACCCCTGTCCGAACCCTTGCCACGACGCCGTGCCCTTCTTGTGCTGCTCGCTGTGCTGCTTGGTGGGGCCGGGGACGATTCACACCCTGCCCGGCTGGCCAAGTATCCCCGAGCCGCCGACGGCGCCGCCCGGCAGGGGCGGGGCACGTGTGTCGGCACCGGGTGTGCACAGCAGCGCGCGGGACCGTCATCGGGTGCCGCGCGCGGTGTATTCCTCCAGCTGCGGCACGTCGTCGGCGGTGACGATAGCCGGGCCGGTGAGCACCGGCTTTCCGCCGCCGATGACGTTTCCGTTGGTCTTGTTCAGCCACAGTTCGTCGATGGCGAGATAGCCCTGGAGGTAGGGCTGCTGGTCGACGGCGAAGCCGACCTCATCGGCCTTCAGCCGCTTGACGACCTCGGCGTTCAGATCGAATGTGTCGACCTCCGCCCTGCTGCCGGAGCCCTCCTTGGCCTTGACGGAGGCGGCGGCGAAGGGTGCGCCCAGGGTGACGATCGCGTCGATGCCCTTGTCGGCCTGGAGCTTCGCTTCGATCGAGGAGGTGGAGGCGGGCATGTTGGTGCCCTCCACGTTGAGGTTCTCGACGGTGCCCCTGAAGGTCTTGCGCACACCTGCACAGCGCTCCTCCAGCGACACATTGCCCTGCTCGTGGATGACGCAGACGGCCTTCTTGCGGCCCCGCGCGTTGAGCTCCTCGCCGACGGCCTCACCCGCGACCTTCTCGTCCTGCCCGATGTGCCCGAGCGCGCCGATCTCCTTGGAGAACTGCGCGCCCGAGTTGATGGTCACGACGGGTATGCCGGCCTTCACGGCCTTGGCGACGACGTCCTTGACCGCTTCCGGCTTGGCGAGCGTGACAATGATGCCGTCGACCTTCTGGTCGATGGCGGCCTGGACGAGCTGGGCCTGTTCCTTGCCCTCCTTGTTCGCCGAGTACAGGAACTCGACGTTGTCCTTGGCCGCCGCCTGCTTCGCGCCGCTCTGCACGATGTCCCAGAAGGTGTCGCCCTCCCCGGAATGCGTGACCATCGCGATCTTCATCCGGGGAGTCGAGACAGCCTTGCCCCCGCCGCCACTTGCGTCCTGGGGCTTCTCCTCGGTGCTCTTGCCTCCGGAGCTGCTGCATCCGGTGACGGTGAGGCCGATGCCGATGGCGGCCGTGGCGATCAGGATTGCCGACTTGCGAAAGCTGCGCATCGTGGGTCCGCCCTCTCTCCCCGCCGCCCGAATGCGGCTGGCGGCAGTTCTAGCGGTGGGCGCCTTCGACGTCAACGGGCCCCGTGGCCGTCGTCAACGTACGAGCAGCTGGAAATCGAAGGAGTAGCGCGAGGCCCGGTAGATGTGGGAGCCGAACTCGACGGCCCGCCCGGTGTCGTCGAAGGTGGTGCGCTCCATCGTCAGCAGCGCGGCCCCCTCGGCCTCGGCGAGTGAGGCCGCCTCGTCGGCGGTGGCGAGCCGGGCACCGACGGTCTGGCGGGCGCTGTGCAGGGTGATGCCCGCGCCACGCATCATCCGGTAGAGGCCGGTGGTTTCCAGCCGTTCGGTGCCCAGGTCGACGATCCCGAGGGGCAGGTGGTTGCGCAGGAATGCCAGCGGTTCGTCGTGCGCGTACCGCAGCCGCTCGACGAGGTGTACGTCGGTGCCCTCCGCGACTGCGAGTGCGTCGGCGACCGAGGCGTCGGCGGGCTCGACGGTGTTGCGCAGGACACGGGTCGTGGGGTGCCCGCCCGCGGCCTCCAGGTCGTCGTACAGGCTGCTCAGTTCGAGTGGGCGCCTGACCCTGCTGTGCACGACCTGGGTGCCGACGCCGCGGCGACGGACCATCAGCCCCTTGTCGACCAGTGACTGGATGGCCTGGCGGACGGTGGGCCGGGACAGGCCGAGCCGGGCCGCGAGTTCGATCTCGTTGCCGAGGAGGCTGCCGGGGGCGAGCCGGCCCTGCTCGATGGCCGCTTCCAGCTGCTGGGCGAGCTGGTAGTAGAGGGGAACCGGACTGGATCGGTCGACGCCGAGTTCGAGTGCGGCCGGGTCGGCGGTGGGTTTGGGCACGCGTGGAGGGTATCCCCCACGTCAGAACCTCCGGTAGTCAGGTCGTTCTGTTGTCCGGACAGCATGAACACCGAACAAACCCTCACTTTGTCAGGACATATAGTTGACAGAGCAGTCGGTGGGCGGCACGTTGGGTCCATGCGTATCGGACTCATCGGCACCGGCCGGATCGGTTCCTTCCACGCGGGCGTGCTGGCCCGCCATCCCGAGGTGGACGCCCTGGTGGTGACGGACACCGACCGGGCTCGGGCCTCCGAGGTCGCGGACCGCGTCGGCGCGACGGCCGCGGACAGCGCCGCCGAGATGTTCGGCACGGGGGTGGACGCCGTGGTGATCGCCTCGGCCACTTCGGCGCACGCGGAACTGATCGGGCGGGCCGCACGCGCGGGACTGCCCGCGTTCTGCGAGAAACCGATCGCACTGGACCTGTCGGGGACACTGAGCGCGCTGTGCGAGGTCGACCGGGCGGGGAGCGTCCTCCAGCTGGGCTTCATGCGCAGGTTCGACGCGGGGTACGGAGCGGCGCGCGCCGCCGTGCGGGCAGGGGCGCTGGGCAGGCTGCACACCGTACGGGCGATGACCATGGACCCCGCACCGCCGCCCGCCGCGTATCTGCCGCTCTCCGGGGGGCTGTACCGGGACTGTCTGGTCCATGACTTCGACATGCTGCGGTGGGTGACGGGCCGCGAGGTCACCGAGGTGTATGCCACCGGATCGGATGCCGGGCCCGAGATGTTCCGGGCGGCCGACGACGTCGACACGGCGGCGGCCCTGCTGACCCTCGACGACGGCACTCTGGCCACGGCGACGGCCACCCGCTGCAACGGCGCCGGTTATGACGTACGGATGGAACTGGCGGGCGAACTGGACCAGATCACGGTCGGCCTGGACGACCGGACACCGGTCACCTCGGCGGAGCCGCAGGGCCCCGCCGCACCGTGCAGCCCCTGGCCGGGCTTCCTGGAGCGGTTCGCCCCGGCGTACGAGGCGGAACTGGACGCGTTCGTACGGGTGGTGCGGGGCGAGCTGCCCAATCCGTGCGACGGGCGGGAAGCGTGGTACGCGCTGCTGATCGCGGAGGCGTGCGAGGTGTCCCGCCGGGAGCGGCGCCCCGTGCTGATCGCGGAGATCGCCGACGCAGCAGCCGTCCGGTCCGGCGCTCGCGCCGCGGGATGAACTGCCGCCGGCCGAGCGCCGGCGGCGCGGTCAAGGCACTTCAGGACGGTGCGGCGGACAGTACGGTCCCCTGGGCGACCGCGCAGAGGGCCTTCGCCCCGTCCTCCCCCGCGGTGAACAGCTCGCAGCGGACCACGGCCTGACGGCGGCCGGTGTGCACGACATCGGCGTGGGCGATGAGCGTGCGGCCGGTGGCGGGCCGTATGTACTGGATGGAGAAACCGCCGGTCAGCACGGCCGGGCCGAGGGTCGTCCCGGCGGCGAAGGTGATCGAGTTGTCGGCGGCGTAGGCCAGGACTCCGCCGTGCAGAAAGCCGTTCTGCTGCTGGAGTTCCTGACGGATGTCCACTTCGAGTGTGGCGGCGCCGTCCCCGAAGGCGGTGATCCGCGCCCCGACGAGCCCGCTGAACGGCTGGCTGTCGAGGACCTTCTGCGCCATCTGCAAATCAAGTCCGGTCATGACAGAACTTCTTACCTCACCAGCGGACGGGCAGCTCGCGGACCCCACGGATCAGCATCCCCGGGAGCCAGTCCGGCTCCCCGGCATCCGCGTCCAGTGCGAGACGAGGGCACCGCTCCAGCAGCGTACGAATCGCGATCCGGCCCTCCATCCGGGCCAGCGGCGCACCCAGACAGAAATGCAGGCCGTGCCCGAACGCCAGATGGCCCTGGGCGTCGCGGCGGATGTCGAAGCGGTCCGGTTCCGGGTAGCGGCCGGGGTCGCGGTCGGCGCCCGCCAGGGAGATCAGAACCGGCTCGCCCGCCGGAATGACCCTCTGCCCGATCTCGACCGGTTCACGGGGGAAGCGGAACGTGGCGGTCTCCACCGGTCCGTCATAGCGCAGCATCTCCTCGACCGCGCCGTCGATCAGGCCGAAGTCCGCGCGAAGTGCGGCCAGTTGGTCCGGGTGCTGAAGCAATGCCCGTACCCCGTTGGAGATCAGGTTGACCGTGGTCTCATGGCCGGCGACGAGCAGCAGGAAGGCCATGCCCACGAGCTCGTCGGGCGACAGCCCGTCCCCCTCCTCGTCACGTGTCCTGACCAGGGCGCTCATCAGGTCGTCACCCGGCGAGCACCGCTTGTCCTCGATGAGCTCGGCGAGGTACACGCCCATGGCGGCCACCGCCTCGCGCTCCTGCTCCGGCGTGGACGGGGTGACGACGTCGTTCGACAGTTTGCGGAAGGTGTTCCGGTCCAGGTCCGGCACACCGATCAGTTCGCAGATGACGGTCATCGGCAGCGGGAAGGCGAGCGCGTCCACGAGATCGGCGCGCCCGGCGGGCACCATCGCGTCGAGGAGCTCGTCGGTGATCTGCTGGACGCGCGGGCGCAGGGCCTCGACCCGGCGTGCGGTGAACTCCCGGGTGACGAGCTTGCGCAGCCGGGTGTGATGGGGTGCGTCCAGCTCCAGCATGTTGGCGAAGATCGGATCGCTCCCCTCGGGCCGGTCCACCAGCCCCTGCCACTCCTTGCCGAACCGCTGGTCGGCGAGGGCTGCGCGGCCCTCGCCGTACCCGACCACGAGCCAGATCCGCTCGAATTCGTCGGTACGGATGGTGTGCACGGGACCCGCGGCGCGCAGCTTCTCGTAGTACGGATAGGGATTCGCGGTGAAGTCCTTGACCCCGCGCAGATCGACATCGACGTGGCTGCTGGCATCGGACATGGGATCGCCCCTCCCGGTCTGGTCGGCTCGATCGCTCGCGATCGACCGGTTCAGCCTATGCCGCCGGGCCTGCACCGTCGTCGTCCAGCAGGCCCGCATCGTGCACCAACAGCGCGATCTGGACACGGTTGTTGAAATCGAATTTGGCCAGGATCCGGGACACCTGGGTCTTCACGGTCGCCACGCTCAGATGGAGCGTGGCGGCGATCTCGGCGTTGGAGCGGCCGCGTCCGACGGCGATCGCGACCTCGCGTTCCCGGTCGGCGAGCGTGGCGATCCGCCGTCGTGCCCGGTCGGCGCGGTCCACCCGGCCGTCCCGGCCGCCGCCGGGCCCGGTCTCGGCGGCGCGGGCCATGAGCCTGCGGGTCACCGCCGGCGACAGCACCGGATCACCGGCCGCCACCCGCCGCACCGAGTCGACGATCCGGTCCGGAGGGGTTGCGAGCTGCTGTCGGTTTGCTGAGTTGAAATGCGTTGTAGTGAGTGGGAGTGAGTCCTGTCGGTGGGTGCGTGGTGGTGGGAACGGGGGTTCTGGGGCCGAATGGGTGACCTTGGCGGTTGCTGCTCGTTGGGCTGGGTGGCAGGTTTCCAGTCTTGGGGAGGGGGTGTTGTGGTGGGTGGATTGCGGGAGTTGGCGGCGCCGTTCGTGGTGCCCGGGCCGTGCGGGGTGGCGATCCGGGACCGCCTCAAGCACCTCACGCCCCAGGACGAGAACGTGCTCCGCCTGGTCGGTGAGCATCAGGGGGCGCTCGCTTCCCGTGATCTCAGGGCCCGTTGTGCGGACGGTCTGGAGCACGGTGCGGACAGTTGGGCGTCGCGTAAGCGGGACCTGACGGCACAGTCGTCGTCGCGGATCGCGGGTGCGATTACCAAGGCCACGCACGATCAGTGGGCGCTTGCGCGCCGTTGCCAGGCCGCGCACATCCAGACGCTGGAGGCCGGGATCAGGACGCTGCGGCACCGCCTGTCCCTCCCGATCGGTGAGCGAGGAACGAAGCGGGTTGCGGGCGGCTACCGCTCCAGGGGTGAGTGGTTTCGCAAGTCCCGTCGCCTCGCTGCACTGGAGGCACGCCATGCGGCCGTTGTCGCCGACCGGCAAGCCGGACGGGTGAGTGTGGTGCGCGGCGGCAGACGTCTCCTGAACACCCGCCACCACCTCGCCGACGCCCGGCTCACCGAAGAGCAGTGGCGGGAACGCTGGGAGGCGGAGCGCTGGTTCATCGCTGCTGATGGTGAGTCGGGGAAGAGGTTCGGGAACGAGACCATCCGCGTCACCCCGGATGGCGAAGTGTCCATCAAGCTGCCCGCCCCGCTCGCACACCTGGCCAATGCCCGGCACGGCCGGTACATCCTCGCCACCCGTATCGGGTTCGCGCACCGGGGCCAGGAGTGGGCCGACCGCGTCACCACGAACCGGGCTGTCGCCTACCGAATCCACCTCGACGTGGACCGTCGCCGCTGGTACCTCACCGCATCCTGGCAACGCCCCATCGTCAAGACCATCCCATTGGAGGCCGCCCGCGCCCTCGGTGTGATCGGCGTCGACACCAACGCCGACCACTTCGCCGCCTACCACCTCGACCCACACGGCAACCCCATCGGCGACCCGCACCGCTTCGGCTACGACCTGTCCGGCACCGCCACGCACCGCGACGCCCAGATTCGCCACGCACTGACCCGCCTCATCAACTGGGCCAAGCACGTCGGGGTCGCCGCAATCGGCATCGAAGACCTCGACTTCACCGCCGAGAAGACCCATGAGAAACATGGCCGCAAAAAGCGGTTCCGGCAGCTGATCTCCGGCATCCCGACCGGCAAACTCAAGGCCCGGCTCGTTTCCATGGCAGCCGAACAGGGCCTGAGCATTGTCGCGGTCGACCCCGCCTACACCTCCCTGTGGGGTGCCCAGCACTGGCAGAAGCCACTGGCCACCCCGCACCGCAGAATGTCCCGTCATGATGCCGCCGGCATCGCGATCGGACGACGCGCCCTCGGGCACCGGGTCCGGCGTCGGACGGCACCGCCCCCACACGACCGGAGTGATCGTGCGGGGCATCGGACCGTCCAGGTCGGGTTCGGCACCCCGGGGCGTGAGGGAACCCGCCCACCCGCAACGGATCACGCCCCTGGAGGCGTGCCGCCGAACGGGACGAGAAAGCGGGAACCCAGCGCATCCAACACCGTTCGGGATGCGCCCAGTACACATCAGTGGGTCCAGGACTCACTCATGCGCACTGGTTAGGAACGGTCGGGGCGGTCATGACGCCAACCGTGGTCAGGTCCGGACACCGGATGCGCCGGGAATCCTTGCGTCCGCCCCGGACCGTCCGGCGATCAGGGCGACCACGGCAGCCAGGCCCAGATGCCGAAGCCCCCGTCCGGCTTCGGACCGTGGTCGAGGCGGCCGCCGGCTTCCTGGCTCTCCACGGCGGGAATGATGCGCGAACGCTGTGGAGACCTCGACGGCTCGCACGCGGAACGATCACCGTACCGGGCAGTGCCCGGCCCGGGGAATACCCGTCCCATCCGTCCTCCCGTGCTTCGCCGTCGGTGTCAGCGGCGCGTCAGCTCCATGATCCAGTTGGTCAGCCAGCTCTCGCCGTCGTCCAAGGAGAACGCCTGCTCCCAGCGGGCCGACTCCGCGGTGATCCCCGACCAGATGAATCGCACCCGGACCTGCTTTCCGTCGTACGTGTCGTCTCCGTGGAACTCGCCCCGGCCGTCCTCGAACCGGCCCACGACCGGCGGGAACAGCGCTCCGGTGCGGCTGCTCGACCAGTACAGGGACCACTGCTCCCGCTCGGGGTCGTACAGCCGCAGGGTGAGCCCGCAGTGCCCCTGCTCCAGGAAGTCGATCTCGTCGAAGCTCGCCCCGCCGTCGAAGTGACGCGAGGCGTGACTGACGGCGGGGAACTCCTCCCACGCACTCGTCTCGTCGAGGAAGTCGGTCCGCCGGCGGTTGGTGACGTCCCACGTGCCGGCGAGGAAGTCGAAGTCGTTCACGAGAGGTCTCCTGCGGTTCGTCGGAAAGGGTCGGTGGAAGAAGGCCGGCGGGAGGGGCAGCGGCTACCCCTCCTCGTCCCGGAAATCGATCCCGGCCGGGTCTTCCTCCAAGGCCATGGCTGGACCGTAGACGGACTTCACTGACACCTTGTGTCAGTGAAGTCCAGCCGACTCCTCTCGATCGTCCTGCTGCTCCAGACCCGGGGCCGAATGACCGCCGCACAGCTCGCGGCGGAGCTGGCGGTGTCCGTGCGGACCGTCTACCGCGACATCGAATCGCTGCACGCGGCGGGCGTTCCGATGTACGGGGATGCCGGGCACTGTGGCGGCTACCATCTGCTCGCGGGCTACCGCACGCGGCTGACCGGGCTCAGCGCGGGCGAGGCGGAGGCCCTCTTCCTGTCCGGCATCCCCGGGCCCGCGGCGGATCTCGGTCTCGGCGCGCCCCTGGCGGCGGCCCAGCTCAAACTGCGCGCGGCGCTGCCGCCCGAACTGCGCGAGCAGGCCGACCGGATGCGCGCCCGCTTCCATCTCGATGCGCCCGGCTGGTACGCGCAGGACGAGGAGACCCCGTACCTCCAGCAGGTCGCCGACGCGGTGTGGCACAGCCGGGTCCTCGACGTCCGCTATCGCCGCTGGCAGCAGCCGACCGATGTCGACCGGCGGCTGGAGCCGTACGGGCTGGTACTCAAGGCAGGACGCTGGTACGTCGTCGCCGGGCCGGGACCGCGTACGTACCGGGTCGACCAGATCCTCCGGCTCACCGTCCTCGACGAGAAGTTCACCCCTCCCGAGAACTTCGACCTTGCCGGACACTGGGAGCGCCATCAGGCGGACTTCCACGCCCGCCTCCATCAGGCGGAGGCACTGGTACGCATCGCACCGCACGCCGCGTCACGCCTCATGGGGGCGGCGGCCCGGGCGCTGGCCGACAGCGGAACGCCGGATCCGGACGGCTGGATCCGCGCGGTGCTGCCCGTCGAGTCACTCGACCATGCCCACGGCGTGTTCCTGGCCCTGGGCGAGGATGTCGAGGTACTGGGCCCACCCGAATTGAGGGCCGCGCTCGCCGCGACAGTACGCGCGCTGGCGATGCGCTACGCCTCCGGCTGAGGGGCAGAACGGCGGACGCCGCGCCGCACGGGACGCCCCCGCTCCCGGGTGCATCGGGGTGGGCGTCCGATTCCCGCCGGTTTCCGCCGCGCAGAAGATCTTTCCTTGTCCATGTCGAAAGACCCGGGCGTCGAAAGACACGGGCGTCGCAGGACCCGACGCCGCGCAGGACCCGGCCTCACGGACCAGGAGACCCACCATGACCATGACCAGCACCACCACGACCACCGGCTCGGACAGGGCCGCACTCGTCACCGGCGGCAGCCGGGGCATCGGTGCCGCGACCGCCCTGCGGCTGGCCCGGGACGGCGCCGATGTGGCGCTGACATACGTACGGGACGAGGACGGCGCACAGGCGGTCGTCAAGAAGATCCAGTCGTACGGCCGTCGCGGAATCGCGCTGCGCGCCGACTCGGCCGACCCGGATGCCGCCCCGGCGGCCGTGCGCCGTGCCGCTGACGCGCTCGGCCGGCTCGACATCCTGGTCAACAACGCGGGCATCGGCGTCCTCGGCCCCATCGAAACCCTCACCCCCGCCGACGTCGACCGGGTGCTCGCGGTCAACGTACGGGCGGTCTTCCTGGCCTGCCGCGCGGCGGCAGGGCTGATGGGGGACGGCGGCCGCATCATCTCCCTCGGCACGGCCCTCAGCCGGCACGCGGGCGGTCCCGGCTCCACCCTCTACACGATGAGCAAGTCGGCGCTGGCCGGCCTGACCAAGCCGCTCGCCCGCGAACTCGGCCCGCGCGGCATCACCGTCAACCTGGTCCAGCCGGGTCCGGTCGACACGGACCTCAACCCGGCCGACGGCCCGCTCGCCGCCGGACAGCTGTCCGCGACCGCATTGGACCGGTTCGGCACCGCGGACGAAGTGGCTTCCCTGATCGCCTACTTGGCCAGTGCCGAGGCGGCGTACATCACGGGTACGGAGGTGACGGTGGACGGGGGCCACACCGCTTGACCCGGCTTCGCAGTGGCAACCCGCCGGCCGGTCTCCCGGCCCTCGGCCTGATCCGGCGGGGCTACGGCCATGACCGGGGCGACGAGGCCGTCACCCAACTGCGCAGGGCTCGTCGGGCTGCGGGCCGGACTCACCCGCACGGTCCATGTCTCGCGCCCCGGTCCGTCCTACCGTGGCCAGTAAGGTTTCCGAACGAAAAGGGAGATCATGACCGAGACCCCGGTTCACACCCTGAACGACGGCCGCGCCATGCCCGCCGTCGGGCTCGGCACCTGGCCGTTGGGCGACGACGCGGCGGAGAAGGCCGTCGCCGGGGCCCTGGGCCTCGGCTACCGGCTCGTCGACACCGCACTGAGCTACGGCAACGAGACCGGTACCGGCCGCGGGATCGCCCGCAGCGGCGTGCGGAGGGAGGACGTCTTCGTCACTACCAAGGTCCCGGGCCGGCATCACGGTTACGAGCCGACCCTGGCGTCGTTCGAGGAGTCGCGGCGCAATCTCGGGCTGGAGTACGTGGATCTGTATCTCATCCACTGGCCGTTGCCCCGGCTCGATCTGTACGTCGACACCTGGAAGGCGCTGATCCGGCTCCGTGAGGACGGTCTGGTGCGCTCGATCGGCGTCTCCAACTTCACCTCGGCCCAGATCGACCGGCTGGAGCAGGAGACGGGGGTGCTGCCGGCCGTCAACCAGATCGAGATGCACCCGCGCCTGCCGCAGGACGAGCTGCGGTCCGCGCACGCCGCGAAGGGCATCGTCACGGAGAGCTGGAGCCCGCTCGGCCGCGGGCGCGATCTGCCGGCCGCCCCGAAGTTGGTCGCCGTCGCCGACGCGCACGGTGTGACGCCCGCTCAGGCCGTGCTGCGCTGGCACACCCAGCTCGGTGCCGTACCGATCCCCAAGTCGGCCGATCCGGGGCGCCAGCGCGAGAACCTGGACCTGTTCGGGTTCGAGCTGACGGCGGACGAGCTGACCCGCATCTCGGCCGGGCCGCGGCAGCGGTTCGGCGGGGATCCCGAGGTGCACGAGGAGTTCTGAGGGGCCTGTCGCGTCGGTGTGTGTCCGTGCCGCCGTGTCCGCGTCACTCGGCACGGACACACCGACGTGCGGATCACCGCGCGCGCGGGGTGAGCTCCGCCATCCGGGACCAACCCTCGCCCGGCACCTCGACGTTGATGATCTCCGGAGTCTGGGCGACGAGATCCGCCATCGTGTCCATCGCCGCGGCGAAGTGCTGCGACTTCACATGGGCCTCCCCGGCCTCGGGAGAGGCGAAGGCCTCCAGCAGGACGAACTGGTCCGGGTTCTCGACGCTGTACGACCACTCGAAGAACACATTGCCGGGCTCCTTCCGGGTGGCAAGGGTGAAGTCCTCGACGGCCGGGAGCCAGTTGTCGCGGTCGGCGCTGTGGACGGTGAATTTGACGGCGATGAAGATCATGCCCCCAGGGTCCCATATGCCTTGGATAAGGACCGATCGGGCACACCCGGATGGAGCCGGACGGGCTGGATATCGGCCCGTCCGGCTCTCGGGTGGGCCACAGACCCTAACCGCCGAGCTCGCGGTGGCGCGCGGCCAGTCGCGTGGCGCCCTCCTGTGTCGCTGAGCCGAACAACCGCAGCCGGGAGATGCCGCCGTCGGGGAAGATGTCGATCCGGATGTGCGTGGCCCGCACCGCCTCCGGCAGGACGAAGCGATGGTTCGTGTCGGGCTGCAGCGGGGTCCGGGGCAGCACCTCGGTCCACTCGCCGCTCTCCCCGTCGCATGCGGAAAGGCTCGCCCAGCCCGCCGAGTTGCCCTTCAGATACGCGGTGTCGATCTCGACTGCGCGGATCTCCGCCTGCTCGACGAGCCGGTAGCGGATCCAGTCGTTGCCCTTGTCGCGTCGGCGGCGGGTCTCCCAGCCGTCGTCCATCTTTCGGGACCTGCCCGGCTGGATGGTGTTGGTGGCCGGGGAGTAGAAGCGGTCGGAGGCGTCCTCGACCATGCCGCCGTTCTCCAGGGCGACCAGATCAAAGGTGCCGAGGGCGGCCAGCCAGGCGGGGTCGGGGGCGACCTCGCCGTACACCCGGAGCCGGGCGATCCCGCCGTCGGGGTGCTGATTGACCCGCAGATGGGTGACACGCTGCTCGGCCGCGACGACGAATCCATTGGCCGCGTGCCCCCCAACAGCCGTACGTGGTACGAGCGTTGTCCACTTCACGCCGGGCGCGAGGAGTGCCCCGGGCGACGGGGAGCCGGGGACGCAGGCCGCCTCGACGGAGACGGCCTGCGGGTAGTTGCCGCGGAAGTGGGCGGTGTCGACGATGATGCCGCGTACGACTCCGGGCGCGCCGAGCCGTACGAGTGCCCAGTCGTGGTCCTCGTCCGTGGGGTGCGGCCGGTCGGCGCTCGCGCCGCGGCGGCGGCGGGTCTCCCAGCCGTCCATGATCTTTCCCTTGTGGCCGAAGCGCTCGGGATCGAACTCGGCGGGCTCCGGCTTCAGCAGATTCTCGCGCTCGGCGAAGAACTCGTCGTTGGCGGCGATCACTCCCGCGCCGAGCCGCCGGTCGGCGAGGTCGACGAGGTCGGTGAAGGGGAAGTCGGCGGTGCGGTAGTCGGCGTACGGATCGCCGCCGCCGTACGGGTTCGCGTCGCCGGTGAAGCGGGCTGTCGCCGTCATGGTCAGTGGTTCCTTTCGAGGAGGCGTCCGGTGGGTTCGGTGACGATGCCGTCCGCCGCGATCCTTGCGCCGCGCAGCCAGGTCGATCTCACGACGCCGTGCAGGGTCCTGCCGGCGTAGGCGGTGACCTGGTTGCGGTGGAAGAGGTCGGCGGGGTCGACGGTGAAGGTCTCATCCGGGGCGAGGACGGCGAAGTCGGCGTCGCGGCCGGCCTCGATGGCGCCCTTGCGGGTGAGCCCGGCCAGCTCCGCGGGGGCGGCCGACATCCAGCGGACGACGTCGTCGAGCGAGTGGCCGCGCCTGCGGGCCTCGGTCCAGATGACGGGGAGCCCCAGCTGGAGGGAGGAGATGCCGCCCCAGGCGGAGGCGAAGTCCGGCGTCTTGAGGTCGGTGGTGCACGGCGAGTGGTCGGAGACGATGCAGTCGATCGTCCCGTCGGCCAGCCCGTCCCACAGCGCGTCCTGGTTGGCGGCCTCCCGGATCGGCGGGCAGCACTTGAACTCCGTCGCGCCGTCCGGGACTTCCTCGGCGGTGAGGGTGAGGAAGTGCGGACAGGACTCGACGGTGATCCGTACGCCCTCGCGCTTGGCGGCGGCGATCGTCGGCAGCGCGTCACTGGAGGAGAGGTGCAGCACATGAACCCGGGCGTTCAGCCGCCTGGCGTGCGCGATGAGCCCCTCGATCGCGGTGTTCTCGGCGTCACGGGGCCGGGAGGCGAGGAAGTCGGCGTACGCGGGCCCGCTGCGCTGCGGTGCGGAGGCCAGATGGCGCGGGTCCTCGGCGTGCACGATCAGCAGCCCGCCGAAGCCGGCGATCTCGGCCATGGACCTGGCCAGCTGCTCCTGGTCGAGCTCCGGGAACTCGTCGACGCCGGAGGGCGAGAGGAAGCACTTGAAGCCAAACACCCCGGCCTCGTACAGCGGGCGCAGGTCCTTGACGTTGGTCGGGATCGCTCCGCCCCAGAATCCGGTGTCGATGTGCGCCTTGGGGGCGGCCACCTGCTGCTTGGTGCGCAGATGACCGACGGTCGTGGTCGGCGGGAGGGAGTTGAGCGGCATGTCGAGCAGGGTGGTGATGCCTCCCGCCGCCGCGGCGCGGGTGGCGGTGTGGAAACCTTCCCACTCGGTGCGGCCGGGGTCGTTCACATGGACATGGGTGTCGACGAGTCCGGGCAGCAGGACGTCGTCACCGAAGTCCTCCGACCGGGCACCGGCCGGCACCTCGGTGTCGTACGGCAGGACGGCGTCGATTCTCCCGTCGGCGACGGCGACCGCCGCGGGACGCGTCCCGTCCGGGGTGACGACACGCGTCGAGCGCAGTACCAGATTCACGTCCGCACCGGACACCCGTACTCCTCACTTCGGACTTTCGGCCACTGACAAATTCAACGAACTGTTGAAGGAGTCTTCACTCGGGATTCGGGCCCGTCAAGACCCCACTTTCCCCGCCGGGCAGCCGGTGGACCACCCGCGCCCACAACTGGAGATTTCCACAAAGCAAAAGACCGATTTCGGAGAGCGGAACGTAACATGGGACCAGTGCGGCGCCGCAGAACTGCCCCGCCGACTGCAGACACCGGGACAAACAGGCTCTGACCGGCCAGGACGCCGCACCCGGAGCAGTGGGCCGATCGGGAACCGCCCGGTAGGCTGCTGCCTTGCTCTTCCGCCTCGAAAGGACCGTTGACGTGCCGCCGTCCCACGCCAGCACATCCGACTCCAAGCCCGCCGCTTCCAGCGGTGGTGTGCAGTCCCTTGAGCGCGCCTTCGATCTGCTGGAGCGGATGGCGGACGCGGGGGGCGAGGTCGGGCTGAGTGAACTCTCCGCGAGCAGCGGACTCCCGCTGCCGACCATTCACCGACTGATGCGCACGCTGGTGATCTGCGGATATGTACGCCAGCAGCCGAACCGGCGCTATGCGCTCGGCCCGCGTCTGATCCGGCTCGGCGAGTCCGCGTCCCGGCTGCTCGGCACCTGGGCCCGCCCGTATCTCGCGCGTCTGGTCGAGGAGACCGGCGAGACCGCGAACATGGCGCTGCTCGACGGCGACGAGATCGTGTACGTGGCGCAGGTGCCGTCAAAGCACTCGATGCGCATGTTCACCGAGGTGGGCCGCCGGGTGCTCCCCCACTCCACGGGGGTCGGCAAGGCACTGCTGGCGAATACGCCCCCGGAGGAGGTACGGGCCCTGCTCGCCCGTACCGGAATGCCGGCCGCCACCGAGAAGACGATCACCACTCCTGACGGCTTCCTCGACGCACTGGAGCAGGTCCGCAGGGTCGGCTACGCGGTCGACGACAACGAGCAGGAGATCGGGGTGCGCTGTCTGGCGGTCTCCGTACCCAACTCCCCCACCTCGGCCGCGATTTCGATCTCGGGTCCGGCGGGCCGGGTGACGGAGGCGGCGACGGAGCGGATCGTGCCGATTCTGCAGCAGGCCGCGAAGGAGCTGTCCGACGCGCTGGCCAGCAGCGGTCCCACCGGCTGAGAGGTGTGGGAGGGGCGGCCCCCCGGCCGTCCCTCCCACACCTCTCAGGCCGGTGCGGGCACCGTCAGACGGCCGTCGTCCATCGTGACCGTGCGGTCCACCCGGTCCAGATGGGCCCGGTCGTGCGTGACCATCACTGTCGCCGTCGACCGCTCCGTCGTCAGCCTGACCAGCAGCTCGAGCACTGCCGCACCCCGCTCGTGGTCGAGCGCGCTGGTCGGTTCGTCGACGAGCAGCACCGCCGGATCGTTCATCAGGGCCCGCGCGATGTTGATCCGCTGACGCTGTCCGCCCGACAGCTGGTGGGGCCTGCGGTCGGCCTTGTCCGCGAGGCCGACCGCGTCCAGCAGCTCCAGCGCCCGGCCGCGGGCTCCGCGTACGGCGCCGCCCGACAGATGGGTCATCACCTGGAGCTGTTCGGCCGCGGTGAGGGACGGCAGCAGGTTGGGCTGCTGGAAGACGATGCCGATGCGTTCGCGGCGCATCGCCGCCTTCTCCGCACGGCCGAGGCCCGCGGTGTCCGTACCGGCGACGACGACCTGTCCCTCGTCCGGGGTGACCAGGGTCGCGGCCACCGCCAGAAGGCTGGACTTGCCGGAGCCGGACGGTCCGACGACCGCGGTGAGCGAACCGGCGGGCACATCCAGCGAGACGCGGTCCAGGGCGGTGAGCCGGCCGTCGCCGTCGGGGTAGGTGAGGGTGACATCGGCGAGGGTGAGGGTCATCGGGCACTCCCGAGTGCGGTGAGCGGGTCGACGGCGGTGATCCGCCGGATGGACAGGGCCGCCCCGGCGGCGCCGAGGACGATCATCACGGCCGCCGGGACCAGGACGGTCGCCGCGTCGAGGACGAACGGCACGGCCCCTCCGCTGACCAGCGCACCGATGCCCGAGGCGAGCGCAGTGCCCACCCCCGTACCGATGGCGAGCATCACGACGGCCTGCCCGAGTGCGTCGCGCAGCAGATACGAGGTGGAGGCGCCGAGCGCCTTGAGGACGGCGACATCACCGCTGCGCTGGATCGTCCAGACGGTGAAGAAGGCGCCGATGACCAGGGCGGAGATGGCGAAGAGGAAGCCGCGCATCATCTGGAGCGAGCCGTTCTCGGCCTGGTAGGAGCCGATCGCGGTGAGCGACTCCTCGAGGGAGAGCGTGCTGGTGCCCGCCGCCTTGTCGCCTGCGGCGAGGTCGGCGCCGGCGGTGGCGGTCAGGGCGATCACCGTGGCGTGCTGCGCCCGGCCGTCGCCGTCCGCCCCGAATCGCTGCCAGTCGTCGAGCGAGGTCCACACGACCGGCGTATGGCTGTACGAGGCATCTCCCGCGACCGCCACGACGGACACCTCGGTGCCGCCCAGCCGCAGCCGGTCTCCGGCCCCGGCGCCCAGGTCGTCGGCGGCCTGTTCGGACAGCACCACCTTCCCCGTGCCGACCCGCGCGCCACCGATGGGTGCCAGGTCCCCGTCCGGCTCGACACCGAAGGCCGAGACGGCGGCCGTGCGCTCCCCCTCGACGGTGGCGGCGTTGAGGATGCGGATGCCGAGCGGCTCCGCGCCGCTCACACCGGGCCGCTCCGCCCACTTTTGCCAGGTGCTCTCCCCGACGGTCGAGTTGGTGAAGGACACCGACTGCCCGTCGGGCGGGGCGGCGAACGCGAGGTGGTCCGCGTTGAGCCCTGTGACGGCCGAGGTGTTCTCCCGGGCCAGACCGGCCGTCAGGCCGGACAGCAAGCCCACGAGCAGCGTGATCAGCACCACGACCGTGCCCATGAGCGCGAACCGCCCCTTGGCGAACCTGAGATCTCTCCATGCGACGAACATGCTCCCAGTCTCGGTACGCCGGCCTTCGGAGACATCGCTCGGCGGTGGGGCCTGACATCAACCTTTCGATTGACCGGGCGCCGGCGCCGTCCGTCTACGCTGGACGAATCATGAATTCCCGTGCCCACCCTCCGGTCGCCGCCGCGCTGCGGCTGTGCCTGCATGCGCTGCTCGTGGGGCTGCTCGCGCTCGCGGCCGTACAAGCCGTCCGTGACGGCGCCCCGCACACCGCCGCCGTCATCGTGGTCACCTGTGTGATGGCCGCCGTGTACGCGGCGGGGGCGCTCATCCCCGCCGTGCAGCCGCACAGCCGACCGGCCGCCCTGTGGCTGGCGCTGTTGGGCGCTGTCTGGCTGGTGCTGCTCGCCCTGTCGCCCGACGCCCTGTGGGTGGCGTTCCCGCTCTACTTCCTGCAGCTGCATCTGCTGCCGACGCGCTGGGCCCTGCCGGCCGTCGCGGTCACCGCTGCCGCCGCCATCGCCGGCTTCGTGCTGCACGGCCAGGCCGTCACGCCCGGCACCTTCATCGGTCCGGTGCTCGGCGCGGCGGTCGCGGTCGCGACGGTTTTCGGGTACGACGCGCTGTTCCGGGAGAACGAACGGCGCCGCGAGCTCATCGAGGAGCTGATGGCGACCCGCGCGGAGCTGGCCGAGGCGGAACGCACCGCAGGAACGCTCGCCGAACGTGAACGGCTGGCCCGCGAGATCCACGACACCCTGGCGCAGGGCCTGTCCAGCATCCAGTTGCTGCTGCGCGCCGCCGAGCGCACCCTGTCCGCCGACGCCCCCGCCACCGCGCACGTCCGCCGGGCCCGCGAGGCCGCACAGGACAATCTCGCCGAGGCCCGCCGCTTCGTACGCGCCCTGTCGCCGCCCGACCTGGAGAACGGCTCCCTGGCGGCCGCACTGGAACGCCTCTCGTCCCGCACCACGGCCCCCGGCCTCACGGTGCAGTTCGCGGTCAGCGGCTCACCGGTGGAGCTGCCCACCCCGTACGAGGTGGCGCTGCTGCGTACCGCCCAGTCGGCGCTGGCCAACACGGTGCAGCACTCCGGGGCGCGGCGCGCGGAGATCACTCTCAGCTTCATGGACACCTCGGTGTCGCTGGACGTCGTCGACGACGGCCGCGGTTTCGCCCCGGGGAGCGGGCCGGTCGCGGCGCACACCGACACCGGCGGCTTCGGCCTGCCCGCGATGCGCTCCCGGGCCCGTTCGCTGGGCGGCACGCTGAGTGTCGAGTCGGCGCCCGGTCAGGGCACGGCGGTCGCCCTCACCCTTCCGCTTCCCGTTCCGCTCCCCGACGGCCGGCCAGGACAGGACGCCGCATGACCACTCCCATCAGGCTGCTGCTCGCCGACGACCACCCGGTGGTACGGGCGGGGCTACGGGCCGTGCTCGACGCCGAACCCGACTTCTGTGTGGTCGCCGAGGCGGCCACCGCCGAGCGGGCCGTCGCGCTCGCCGCGACCGGCGAGTTCGACGTCGTCCTCATGGACCTCCAGTTCGGCACGGGCATGCACGGCTCCCGGGCCACCGCGGCCATCACGGCACAACCGGACGGGCCCCGGGTCCTGATCCTCACCACGTACGACACGGACGCCGACATCCTGGCCGCGGTCGAGGCGGGCGCCGCCGGGTATCTGCTGAAGGACGCCCCGCCGGAGGAACTGGCGGCGGCGGTACGCACCGCGGCGGCCGGCCGGTCGGCGCTCGCCCCGGCCGTCGCCCACCGGCTGATGGACCGCATGCGGGCTCCGGCCGAGGCCCTGACCAAGCGCGAGCTGGAAGTCCTGCAGCTGGTCGGCGAGGGCCTTTCGAACCTGCAGATCAGCAAGAGACTCTTTCTGAGCCAGGCGACGGTGAAGTCCCACCTGGTGCACATCTACGCCAAGCTGGGCGTGGACTCCCGTACCTCTGCGGTCGCGGCGGCGACGGCCCGTCGGCTGATCCGCCGCTGATCCCCGGCCGCCGTACGTCAGCGGCGCTGCGGCTCGCCGAAGAGATCCACGGCGACCCGTACGTCCCTGAGTGCGGAGGCCAGTGCGCTGACCGAGCCGATCGCCCCCGCGATCAGCAGCAGCGAACGGCGCAGGCGCGGAATCTCGGGTGCGCCACTGACGGCCATCGCATCCAGCGCGGCCAGCTCGTCCTCGGCGATCCCCCGGTCCGGGAACTCCGCGGGATGCCCCGCCAGCTCTCGGCGGAGTCGGGAGACGGCCGTACGCAGCTCCGTCGCCCTCGGATCCTCACCACTGCTCGTCACCTGCGTCTGCCCCACGCTTCGCAACAAAGCACTCCCCCTCGCACATCCTCGTGCCAGTGTTCCGACCGGGTCCCGGACCGCGGCCAAGTGTCCGGGGACGCCCGCAAGTTAACGCCATGACAGGTGTCGAGCGCCACTCCGCAGGCAGAATTCAGGGTGTCCCGTAAGGGTGACGTGCATGTGGCTCCGGGGACGGCGCCGCCCGTCCGTACCCTCCTGGGGCCCGCTTGCGCGAGGAGGGCACATCTGAGGTATCCAGTCCGCATGACTCGGACAACACAGACCCCGATGGTCGTCGGGCTGCTGCTCGCCGCGGGCGGCGGACGGCGACTCGGCGGGCAGCCCAAGGCACTGCTCGAACACCGCGGCCGGCCGCTGGTGGAGCACGCGGTACGCGTGCTGCGGGAGGGCGGCTGTGACCGCGTCCATGTGGTCCTGGGCGCCGCGGCGGAAGAGGTACGAGCACGCGCCGACCTCGCCGGCTGCACGGTGACCGTCAACCCCGGGTGGACCGAGGGCATGGGCTCGTCGTTGCGGGCGGGGCTCGGGACGCTCTCCGGTACGGGAGCGGACGCGGCGCTCGTCCTCCTGGTCGACCAGCCGGGGATCGGCGCGGACGCGGTGGCGCGGGTGCGATCGGCGTACCGCTCCCGGACGAGTCTCGTGGCCGCCTCGTACGACGGTGAACGCGGCCATCCGGTGCTGTTCGGGGCCGACCGGTGGGCGGACATCGCGGCGGGAGCGGTGGGCGACCGGGGCGCTCGGGCGTATCTGCGGGCGCACCGCGATGCGATCACGCTCGTCGAGTGTTCCGATGTGGCTCAGGCGTACGACATCGACACGGTGGAGGACCTCAAGCACCTTGAGTGAACCTACTGGCACCCGGCACCGGCACCGCCCCACTTCTGTCGACCCGGAGAATCTCGACATCAACAAACCATTGAACTTCCACTATGAGGAAACTACTATCCACTGGTCAGAAGCCCTCTGCACCCCGGACGGCGCCTGCGGCCGTATCCCGGAGCCCTGGCACGCCGTGCCGTTTCAGGCGACCCGGCGGCCGCGAGAAGCCGCCCGCACCGCCCGCTGAAGGAGTGACAGCTCATGTCCGCACCAGCGCCGTCCCCGCTGGCCATCGTCGATGCCGAGCCCCTGCCCCGGCAGGATGAGGTCCTGACCCCCGCGGCCCTCGCGTTCGTGGCCGAGCTGCACCGGCAGTTCACGCCCCGCCGTGACGAGCTGCTCGCCCGCCGGGGAGAGCGCCGCGCCGAGATCGCCCGTACCTCCACGCTGGACTTCCTGCCCGAGACGGCGGCGATCCGCGCGGACGACTCCTGGAAGGTCGCGCCGGCCCCGGCCGCGCTGAACGACCGCCGGGTGGAGATCACCGGTCCGACCGACCGCAAGATGACCATCAACGCCCTGAACTCGGGCGCCAAGGTCTGGCTCGCCGACTTCGAGGACGCGTCCGCCCCCACATGGGAGAACGTCATCCTCGGCCAGCTCAATCTGATCGATGCCTACACCCGTAACATCGATTTCACGGACCCCAGGTCCGGCAAGTCGTACGCCCTGAAGCCCGCCGGCGAGCTCGCGACGGTCGTCACCCGTCCCCGCGGCTGGCATCTGAACGAGCGTCACCTCCAGCTCGACGGCACCCCGGTGCCGGGTGCGCTGGTCGACTTCGGCCTCTACTTCTTCCACAACGCCCAGCGCCTGATCGACCTCGGCAAGGGCCCGTACTTCTACCTCCCGAAGACGGAGTCACACCTGGAGGCCCGTCTCTGGAACGGCATCTTCGTCTTCGCCCAGGACTACGTCGGCATCCCGCAGGGCACGGTCCGCGCGACCGTCCTCATCGAGACGATCACTGCCGCGTACGAGATGGAGGAGATCCTGTACGAGCTCCGCGACCACGCCTCCGGGCTGAACGCGGGCCGTTGGGACTATCTCTTCTCCATCGTCAAGAACTTCCGTGACGGCGGCGCCAAGTTCGTCCTCCCGGACCGCAACGCGGTGACGATGACCGCCCCGTTCATGCGCGCGTACACCGAACTCCTCGTCCGCACCTGCCACAAGCGCGGCGCGCACGCCATCGGCGGCATGGCGGCCTTCATCCCCTCCCGCCGTGACGCCGAGGTCAACAAGGTCGCCTTCGAGAAGGTCAAGGCCGACAAGGACCGCGAGGCCCACGACGGCTTCGACGGCTCCTGGGTCGCCCACCCGGACCTGGTCCCCATCGCCATGGCCTCCTTCGACGCGGTCCTCGGCGAGAAGCCGAACCAGAAGGACCGCCTGCGCGAGGACGTCTCGGTGGCGGCGGGCGACCTGATCGCCATCGACACCCTGGACGCCAAGCCCACGTACGACGGCCTGCGCAACGCCGTCGCGGTCGGCATCCGCTACATCGAGGCCTGGCTGCGCGGCATGGGCGCCGTCGCCATCTTCAACCTCATGGAGGACGCGGCCACCGCGGAGATCTCGCGCTCGCAGATCTGGCAGTGGATCAACGCGGACGTGGTCTTCGAGAACGGCAAGCACGCCACGGCGGACCTGGCCCGCAAGGTCGCGGCCGAGGAAATCGCCGCGATCCGGGCGGAGATCGGCGAGGAGGCGTTCGCGTCCGGCAAGTGGCAGCAGGCGCACGACCTCCTGCTCCAGGTCTCCCTGGACCAGGACTACGCGGACTTCCTGACGCTGCCGGCGTACGAGCAGCTGGGCTGAGCCCCCGCTTCCGCCCCCGGTACCGCACAGCACCGGGGGCGGAGTGCCGGGGCGTTCTTGGATGCGTCGGGCCGGCCCGCGAGGAGGCGGCCTCAGCGCGTTCCGGTGTCCAGGCCGACCTCCGCCCAGACACACTTGCCCGGGGCTCCGGTGCGCGGCACGGCACACCAGCGGTCCGCGAGCCGCGAGACCAGGAGCAGGCCGCGCCCGGACTCCTCGTCCGCCGCCGGGCACTGCGGCACCCCGGCCGGGGGGAGGCGCTCGGTGCGCGTGTCGGTCACCTCGATCCGCAGCGTGCGCCCACCCGTCTCCGTCAGCCGCAGATGGAAGTCGCGCCCCGGCACCCGGCCGTGACGCACCGCGTTCGCGGCGAGTTCGGCCGCGATGAGGGTCATCGTCTCGTTCGGCTCCGAGGTGTAGGGGTACCCCCATTCGTCCAGCCGGAGCGAGACCAGCCTGCGGGCCAGCCGTGCCCCGCGCGCGGTGGCGGTGAAGCACATGGCGAACTCCCGTACCCGCACGCCTGGTTCCGCGCCTCGCACGGACGGGTCAATTGCTTCGTTCATGAGGAAAACCCTCGCGGCGCATGCGTAGCGTTGACCAGGACGGACGCGCGGACGGCGATCGGCTGTACGCGCGTGCGGTGTGGGCTGTACACGGCACGTCGCGTGACCGGGTGCGGCGGTGCGGGCGAGCGCGGAGGTGTGGGGCATGCCGGAGCAGGAGCGGCCGGAGCAGACGTACGAGCCGGGGGCGGGCATTCTGGCCTTCTTCGGACGGCAGTTGAAGCTGTTCCGGGTGGCGGCGGGTCTGGAGCGGGCGGAGTTCGGGACCATGACCGGCTACTCCGCCTCGACCATCGCCTCCTTCGAGCAGGGTCGCCGGATTCCGCCGCCGAGGTTCATCGACCAGGCGGACGAGTTGCTGAACGCGCACGGCGTGCTCAAGGCAGCCAAGGAGGAGGTGGCCCGCGCCCAGCACCCGGCGTTCTTCCGCGACGCGGCACGCCTGGAGGCGGAGGCGGTGGAGCTGTGCGCCTACGACACCCTGGTCGTCAAAGGGCTGCTCCAGACCGAGGAGTACACACGCTCCCTGCTGGTCGAGCGGCGTCCGCTGCTGGACGAGGCGACCATCGAGCAGCGGATCGCGGCCAGGCAGGCCCGGCAGGAGATCTTCGGCCGCTGGCCGGCCCCGCTGCTCAGCTTCGTGATGGAGGAATGGGTGCTCACACGCGGGCTCGGCGGCCGCGCGGTCCGCCGGGGCCAGCTCGAACAGCTCCTGCTGATCGGCCAGAAGCGCAATGTGGAGCTCCAGGTCATGCCCGCGGACCGTGAGGACAACGCGGGAGTCGACGGCCCGTTCACCGTCATCACCCGGCAGAACGGCGACCAGATCGGCTACCTGGAGGTGCAGGGCAGGAGCACACTGATGACCGACCGGGAGGAGGTCCGCGCACTGGCGGCCCGCTATGGGATCATCCGATCGCAGGCTCTCACTCCGCGCGAGTCCCTGGCCTTCATCGAAAAGTTGCTGGGAGAGGTATGAACGTCGAAGAGACCACCGATTCCCCCGCCGCGCTGCGCTGGTTCAAGAGCAGTTACAGCGGCGCCGAAGGGGGCGACTGCCTTGAAGTCGCCACCCGTCCCGGCGTCGTCCACGTCCGCGACTCCAAGGACCTCACGGGACCGGTCCTCTCCCTGACCGCGCGGGGCTGGTCCGCCTTCGTCGAGTTCGCCGCCCGGGGCTGACCTGCCGGAAGAGGGCCGCCCCGCTGCGGGCGGCCCTCTGTACGCGGCTGTACGCGCGACCTTCCCAGCCAAGTGGAGCGTGTTGAACAGCGAAACGTCCGAGCTGGGCGTCGTCGCCTGAGGGCTGTCCCGCACATGCTGATGGGGTCGCGTACTGACTCGATGGGCGGCACCGGCACCAGAGACGCCGCCACCACCACGTCGACCGCGGTGAAGACCGTGGCCTCCGCCACGCCGCCACCAGGTTCAGCCGCACCGAGGTCTCGCCGGCATCGGCGGCCTCCTTGGCGCGCATGTCGATGCAGACGGCGCAGCCGTTGATCTTGCTTACGCGAAGCGCCACCAGCTCCTGCGTGGCGGTCGGCAGCACCAAGTCCTTGAGCGCCTTGCCCGCCGACATGAAGTATTTGCCGGCCTTGCCGGCGGTCGGGTCGGCGAAGCAGTTCAGTCGCGCGTCCACGGTGTGCTCCTCTGTGGTCGTCAGTGGCTACACCCCCTGAGACGGGGTAGCCCGCCCCCCTGCGACATGGACGAATGTGACCTGCGTCTCCCAGCCGTCGGTACACGTCAGCGGACAAGTCATCCACGGAGCAGCCCCTACGACGTGGGGGGCGATTGAGGCCGAACATGGCTCCGGTCTCGCTTGCAGCAGGTAGTACGAAATCGTATAGTTCGAAATCGTGAAATCCGAATCCGTGCCATCTGAGTGGTCGGCCCTGCTTGCTCTGCAGCGGGCCACCCACGCCACCCTGCACGTGCTCGCCGCAGAGCTCGTCGACCTGGACCTGACCCCCTCCGAGATCAACGCACTGGCCAACCTGGCCGACGGCCGCGGCCGGACCGTGTCCGAACTCGGCGCGGCCGTGGGCACCCGCCCCACCACACTGACCAGCGTCCTGGACCGCCTGGAACGACGCGGCCACATCACCCGTGGCGCCAGCCCGGGAGACCGCCGCGCGGTGCTCATCGAACTCACCCCCTCCGGACAGCTGACCGCCACCACGATCCGACAGGCCATCGCCGGTCTGGAGCATCGCGCGCTCGACGGCCTGCCGAAGGACGCGATCGCAGGCCTGCGCGCTGCCCTGCAGGCCCTGACGGAGGTGCCCTCATGACCGCTCATCCCCCGCACGCTGCCAACGCGCCCGACTTCGAGGCCTTGATGGCCGAAGTAATGGCAACCACCGAGCGGTTCGGCCACCGGGAACATGTCCATCTGACGTGGCTGGCCGTGCGGCAAGTCGGTGTGCGCGCGGCGGTCGGCCTGGTCAGCGACGGCATCCAGCGCACCGCCCGCTATGCGGGGGCGCCCCAGAAGTACCACGCGACCGTCAGCCGGGCCTGGGTGGAGCTGGTCGGTCACCACGCGGCCGAACACGACGAAGACGACTTCACCGCATTCGCCGACCACCACCCCGCCCTGCTCGACAAGCGACTCCTGACAGCCCGCTTCTACCGCCCGTCGACGCTGGCCTCCTCACAGGCGAAGACAGACTGGATCGAGCCCGACCTCGCTCCCTTCCCGTGGCAGGACGCCGGCCGGGGGCAGCCCCGGGAGGAAGCAGCACGGTGACCGTAACCGGGCAACGGCCCCACGGGTTCAGCAGGTTGTGAAGAATGGCCGGGCATGTGCGACATCCCGTGAGTTCCCCTGAGCCCCACTGAGTCCCTGGCCCTGTGGCCAGAGGGTTCTTCCTCCTTCGTGTGCTCTGTGGGCTTGTGACGTAACTTCGGGATTCTTGAAGCGTTCTCACCTCGTCCGACCGATCCGTAGTCGGGCTGAAGGCGAGGAGGCTCGGGTTGGCGGCGCTGGCAGTCGTGCGGGATCTCCGCGATGTACGCGCTCCGGTCTCGGTCGAGGAGCTGGAGCAGTTCGAGACCGACGCGCTGGCCGGGTTCGTGCTCGCGCGGGCATCAGCCGGGCTGACAGACGGCACCATCCGCGGGGACGTCGGTCACCTGGAACAGATGCGGACCTGGTTCGGCCGACCACTGTGGGACATGGAACCTGCCGACGCGGACACGTACTTCGGCAAGGTTCTGCGGAACTCTCCGAGCGGCACCCGTCTCGCTCGGTCGCAGGCGCTGACCACATACTTCGCCTTCCTGGAGCTGAGGCACAAGGTCGAGCTGCACCAGATGACCGGGCGGGTCGTCGAGTGCCCGATCGACGAGATGAACCGGCCGCGCGGGTCCAAGGACGCCCAGCTGCGGATCCCGCCGCTGGAGCCGGAGGTCGGGCAGTTGTTCACCGGCTGGGCCGGCGAGCTGGCCACCTGCCGGAAGTTCGCCCCGATGGCCAGGAACTACACCGCCTCGAAGCTGATGTCCGAGGTGGGACTGCGAGTCAACGAGGCCCGCAGGCTGGACCTGGACGACATCAAGTGGAACCTTGGCCGGTTCGGCAAGCTCCATGTCCGCTACGGCAAGGGCAAACGCGGTTCGGGTCCGCGAGAGCGGATGGTGCCGCTGATCAACGGTGCGGGCCGGACCCTGCGGTGGTTCATCGAGGACGTGTGGGGCCAGTTCGGCGACGACCACACCCGGCCCGGCGCCCCGCTGTTCCCCTCCGAGCGCAAGAACACCGACGGCTCCTCACGCCGGGTCGGCGACGACGCCCTGCGCAACGGGCTCTCGGACGCGACCAAGGCCCACCTGCCGGGCTGGACGGACAAGCTGACGCCGCACGTCCTGCGGCACTTCTGCGCGTCGCAGCTCTATCTGAACGGGCTCGACCTGATCTCGATTCAGGAGGTTTTGGGGCATTCCTGGATCGCCACAACGATGCGGTACGTCCACGTGCAGCAGACCCGGGTCGAAGATGCCTGGGCCGCCGGACAAGAGCGGGCCGCGAAGCGGCTGGAAGGACTGATCCGATGAAGTGGAACCTGCGGCTGACGGCCGCGAACAAGGGCGTCTGGAAGGCATCCGAGCTGCAACGGAGCCTGGCCGAGCACGGGTTGGTGATCTCGGCGGGAAAGATGTCCGGGCTCTGGTCCGGCCATCCCGTCTCCCTCAAGCTGGAGGATCTGGACGTGATCTGCGTCGTCCTTGGCTGCGAGATCGGAGACCTGCTGATCCCCGAGCCGGGCAAGGTCAGCCGTCCCGGCCAGCAGAGCGAGGGCCGGGAAGCGGCGGTCGGGGCGACGGTGGCCCCGGTGGTCGTGCCGAAGCGCCGTGACGGCCGGTCCCTGCCGCCGATGTGACGGAGACACCATCGCGATGGGAAAGATCAGCGCCGACAAGCCGGCGGCCTCCTGCGCAGGATGTTTCGCCTGGGGGCAGCTGCCGGGTCGCTTCTGCCGAGGCTGCTACACCTACGGACAGCAGCACGCCGTCGGTGAGTGCGCGGGATGCCGGCGACGGGTGCCAGTCAACCAGGACTACGGCTACTGCCGTCTCTGCAAGGCCCAGGCCACGTGGGCGATCAAAGCCGCCGGTGTCACCGGCGAAGCAGCCTCGATCATGCCGTTCCTTCGGCAAGTCCGCCATCAGCAACTGTTCTTCGCGAACATGCAGCGGCCCCGCAACGGCGGACCGCCCGTCGGCAAGGAAGGCCGCCGCGTCCTCAAGCCCCGACCGGTCCCCGAGCCGGTGCAGCTTCGCACTCCGTGGGCCCAGCTGAGGCTGGCCGAAGCCCCTCGTGTCCTGAGCCGGTACGACCACCGCCGCCGGGACCTGACCAACCCCACCCTGGATCTGGCCCGCCGTCGGGCCCGCACCATCGGCGAGGCCCGCGGCTGGACCCGGTGGGTCACGCTGGAAGTCAACCGGGCTCTGGTCATCCTGCTGTCCGGTCACCTACCGGGCGAGAAGATCAGGTACTCGGAAATGTTCGACGGGCTGAGGCACTTCGGCCTCAACATCAAACGCACCGCCGAAGTCCTCGGTCAGCTCGACCTCCTCGACGACGACCGCATCCCGGCCTTCGAGTCCTGGCTGGAGCGCAAGCTCGACGGCCTCACCGACGGGATCCGCCAGGACGCCGAGGACTGGATCAGGACCCTTCGGGACGGCGGACCACGCAGCCGCCCGCGCGACCTGTCCACCGTCTGGACCTACCTCAACGAAGCCCGGCCGGTGCTGCTGGACTGGTCTGCCCGCTATGACCATCTGCGGGAAGTAACCCGCGACGATGTCCTGGCCGTCCGCGACCAACTGGAAGGGGCCAAGCGGCACCACACCCTCAGCGTCCTGCGGTCGCTGTTTCGGCACTGCAAGAAGAACGGCACCAACTTCCGCAATCCGACCAGCCGGATTCGTGTCGGCCGTCAGGACTACGGCGTCATTCTCCCCCTCGATCCGCACGAGGTCCGTGCGGCGGTGGATGCCTCGACCACTCCGGCCGCCCAGCTCGCTCTGGCTCTCGCCGCCATCCATGCCGCCCGCCCCAAGACCGTGCGCGAACTTCTCCTGGAAGACCTGGACTTGGGTAACCGCCGCCTCACGCTCGCTGGCCGTGTCCGTCCGCTCGACGACCTCACCCGCGACGCGATCCTCGCCTGGCTCGATCACCGGCGGCAGCGATGGCCCAACACCACCAACCCACACCTGATCGTCAGCCAGCACACCGCCATGGACACCTGCCCGGTCAGCGGCGTCTGGATCACCAACGCCCTCCGCGGCCAGGCTGCCACCCTGGAGCGGCTCCGCGTCGACCGGCAGCTCGAAGAAGCTCTCACCCACGGCCCCGACCCGCTCCACCTCGCCGAAGTCTTCGGCCTCGACGAGACAACGGCGATCCGCTACGCGGCCGCCGCACGCCAGATCCTGGAACGACCCTTGGAAGCCGACCCCGCGACTTCACCACGAACCCGAGGATCCACCCCCTAGAATCCGGGCACCGGACCCCGGGTTCCTGCTGAACAGCCTTCAGTTTTCGCGAACTCGCGGGCCTCGAGGCCCTGTTCTCCCGAAGCTACGGCGAAGTGACAAGTAGCTCTCGGTGATGGTGGTCTTGGGTACGGCCTGCGCCCCGGGCTCATGGCGTGCCACGCCTTCCTGGCCGAGGGCGACACCCTCGTGGTGCCCTCCCTCGACCGCACCGCCGCTCCCTCAAGGACCTCGTGACGATGGTCGCCGAGCTGCGCGAGCGGGGTGTCGGCTTCACCTCGCTTCACGAGAACCTGAACACCACCACCCCTGGCGGGCGTCTGATCTTCCACGTCTTCGCCGCGCTCGCGGAGTTCATCCGCGAGCTCATCGTCGTGGGGACGAACGAGAGCCTGGCCGCCGCCCGCGCCCGCGGCCGAACCGGTGGGCGCCCCTCGGTCATCACGCCCGAGCTCTTGCGCGCGGCCCGCGACATGCTCCCCGACCGGGAGAACAGCATCGAGTCCATCGCGAAACTCCTCGGCGTCTCCTCCGGCACCCTCTACAACCACATCCCCGACCTGCGCGAACTACGCGTCTCCCGCGTTCCGCGCCAGCTCGAAGGCGGTACCTCGTAGATCACGGCGGAGCCGTTGCGGCTTTAGGCCTCACCGTGGCTGGCCCCCTGAAGGAGCTCCGGAACTCCGGCGTCCCGCGCCAGTTGGAGGGAACCAGCCAAGTGACCCCCACCGCTGCTTGCGGTGGGGGTCGGAGCCAGGAGCTCGGAACCTGGCCTCTTATTCGGTGCGCAGGGCCGTAGCGGTTCGGGCCCTGGCGGCCCAGCCGGCAGGCAGGAACGCGCCCAGGGTGGCGATGAGCAGGCCGCCGAGTGCGAGCGGGAACAGTTCGGCCCCGTGGTAGACGGCGATGACGGAGTCGGGGAGGCGGAGCCCCGCGCTGTCGCCCATCGCGGGGATCACCCAGCCGTGCAGGGCTACGCCGAGCGGCACGCCCAGAGCGCCGGCAGCCAGTCCGGTCACGACGACCGAGGTGAGGACCATGGCGATGGTCTGCCGGGGGGTCATGCCCAGCGCCTTGTGAACACCGATCTCCCGGACGCGTTCGCGGGTGTCGAGCAGTACGCCGTTCAGCACGCCGAGCGCTGCGACGGCGACGAGTATCAGCGTGAGAATCGAGGACAGCGCGTTGAGCGTGACGACCATGTCACCACCGGCGTCGAGCCCGCCGGCCCGGGCACTGACCCCCAGCGGTGCCAAGTCCTTGTTCAGCGCGTCGACGTAGCCGGTCACGTCGGTGCCTGACGTGACCGCGATGTGGTGGCTCGTCTCCGTCAGGTCGGGATGTGCAGCCGCGAGGGTCGCGGCGTCGGTGAAGACCTGCATGCCGTCGTTGCGGGGGTCGAGGACATCGCCGACGATCCGGACCGTCACCGGCTCGGCCAGGCCGTTCAGGGTGACGGTGTCGCCGATGCGGGTGCCGGTGGCGGCCAAGAACTGGGTCGGGACCACGGCCTCGCCGGGCTCGTCGATCCAGCGGCCCGAAACCATCGTGTAGCCGCCCCAGGAGGCGTCGCCGGTGAAGGCGATCACGTCGGTGATGCCGGTCATGCCGGAGACGGTCGCCCGTGTCGTCGCGGCCCTGTAGTACTTCCCGGTCCCGGAGTTGGCCTCGATCGCCGCGGCGACCTGGGCGGGATCGGCCCTGGGCTGCTTATCGGGTACAGGGCCTTGGGGTCCGAAGTCGGGCAAGGGCGCAGGCACGACGACATCGGCGGCGGCGTGGGCCTTTGCCTTCATCACCTCGCCGAGCGAGGCGCCCATCCCCACGGTGAACGTGACGGCGATGGCGCCGAACAGGACTGCCGTGCCCATGGCCAGCGCGCGGGCGGGCCGCGCGAAGGGCCGGGCCAGGCCCAGGGCGACCGGCTGCGGCAGCGGCAGCCGGCCGGCCAGGCGGGCCGCCCACCGGCCGCGCCCCGCCGACGCGGTACGCCCGACGGCGAGCGCGTCGACCGTACGCAGCCGGCCGGCCCGCCAGGCACTCGCCCATGCGGTCGCCGCCACCAGGCCGAGCACCCCGGCGACCACCGCCAGGTCGACCCAGGGGGCGATGGTCAGGGACGAGGTGCCGTAGACCTCCTCGGCCTCGGCCAGTACCGGGACGGCAAGCAGGTGGCCCGCGAGGACACCGAGGGCCGTGCCGACGGCGGCCGGGATCAGCGCCTGGCCCACGTAGGCCCGCACGACCTGGGCCGGGGTGAAGCCGACGGCCTTGAGGATGCCGATGCGGCGCGTTCCCGTGCCGACGGCCGACGCGACGACGTTGCCGACGACGAGCGCCGACATGACCAGGCCCAGGGCGCCGAACGCGATGAGGAATGGGACGTAGAGGGCGGTGTCGCGCTCGGCGGTCTTCTTGACGGTGAGCCATGACTGTTCGCCGACGGCCGTTCCCGGCGGCAAGGATTCCGTCACGGCCTTGCCGCCCGCGGTGATCTGCGCGGCAGTGCCCGCGTCGGTGATGCGGTAGAGCATCTGGTAGCCACCACTGCCGGGCGCGGTGAGCGCCGGCATCTGGGACGGAACCACCCAGGCGTCAGCGGTCTGCGTGACCGAGCGGGCCACACCGACCACCGTCAGTGTCGGACCGCCGGACAGATCGGGGAAGGCAAGCGTCATGCCAATGGTCGGGAAGAGCGAGGAGTTGGCGGACAGCACGATCTCGCCGGAGTGCGTGGGCCACCGCCCGTCGAGCAGTGCCACCTCGTCCACATCTCGACCGGGATCGCCCCGGCCGACCACGGTCATCGGCCACCCGGGGCCCGCCCCGTCCGACCGCGGGGTGACCGTCGCCGTACGGAACGGCCCGGCCGCGCTGCTCACCCCTTCGGCATCCTTGGACTTCGACAGCTGCGCGGCACCCACCTTGCCCCCGTCGAACTGGACGGACAGATGCGCGCCGTGCTGCTTGGCGAAGGCGTCGTCGAAGGGCGCGCCGGAAACCACGAGCAGCGATCCGCCGAGGACGGAGGCGGCCACCGCCATCATCGTGGCGAGCCCGATCACCAACGTCTGCACCCGGCGGCGTCCCACCCCCGAGCGCACCACCTTGCCGAGCACGCTCATCGGACGGCCTCCGAGGCGACAGCCTGCGACCGGACGTCCTCGTTGATCCGGCCGTCGGCGATCCGGACCGTACGGTTCGTGCAGGACCGGGCCAAAGGCAGGTCGTGGGTGACCACGACGATGGTCTGGCCCTCCGCATTGAGGCCGGTGAGCAGCCTGCTGACGTCCTGTCCGGCGGCCGTGTCCAGGGCCCCGGTCGGCTCGTCGGCCAGGAGCAGCGCCGGCCGGTTCATCAACGCCCGGGCCACCGCGACACGCTGCCGCTCGCCACCGGACAGCCGCCCCGGGTAGGCGTCGGCGTGCTGGTCGATGCCGAGGTTCTCCAGGAGTTCCGCCGTCCGGCGGTCAGCCTCGACACGTGCCGTGCCCGCGAGCCGCGCGGGCAGGACGACATTGTCGGCGACGGTCAAATCGTCGAGCAGGTTGAAGAACTGGAAGACCATGCCGATCTTCGACCGCCGGTAGAGCGCCGATCCGGCCTCGCCCAGCTGATCCACCCGCACTCCGTCCACGGTGACGGTCCCCGTATCGGGCCGATCGAGACCCGCGATCAGATTGAGCAGCGTGGACTTACCGCTGCCGGAAGGGCCGAGGATCGCGACGGCCTCGCCGGGCTGCACGGTCAGCGACGCGTCGTGCAGTGCGGGCGGGCCGTCGTCGTATCGTCGGCTCACCTCGCGCAGTTCGATCACCGGCATGGTCATGAAAGGGCTCCTTCAATGCGGGCATCAGACTCCTTGGACGCTAGGAGCGCGCCCGGCCTCTGCGCGTCGCCCGCCCGAACCCTTTGCCGTACCGCATCGGGATGATCTGCCGGAACGTCATCCTTGCGATGTAGGCGCCCGATGTATGCGAGGCGCCGGGAACGACCACTGAGGCGGACTCCGAGGGTTCGGGCGGCGACGACAATGAACCGGTGATGAACGTACGTACGACGCTGGAGCGGCTGTGGGTCCTGGCCCGCGAGGGGGTCCGCGACGCCAGGATCCCGACCGGTCCGCCGCTGCGGCTCGGCCGTCGCGCCTGGCAGTTCGACGTGCTGGTGGCGCTGGCGCTCGGCATCACCACTGTCTATTACGGCATCGACAACGCGAACAACATCGTGGTGCGTGAGATCGCACCCGGCGTGGAGCACGTCGTGCCGCGCCCGTCCGGCCCCGGCGGCATGGCCTTCATGGTGACCCTCGCGGTCATCGCCTCGGGTGCCGTGGCGCTGCGCCGCCGCTTCCCGCTCGCCGTGCTGTGCATCGTGACGGCCGCGGTACTGGCGACACCGCAGAGCGTTCTGCGGCTGACGTTCTACGCGTTCGTCATCGCTGTCTACAGCGCCGCCGTGTACAGCCCCTACCGGGTGACGACCCTGGCGGCGCTGCCGGTGTCGGTCCTCCTGGTCGGCACCTCGGGGAACTCGGTGACACCGATCGTCCCCAACGAATACATCGCCCTGCTGATCCTGGTCCCGATGGCAGGAGCCGCCCTCGGGCTGCGCACCTGGAAACTCCGGACCGACGAAGGCCGGACCCGGCTCTCCGCTCTGGAACGCGAACAGGCCGAGGCACTGCGCCGGGCGGTCGAGCACGAGCGCGCGAGGATCGCTCGCGAATTGCACGACGTCGTCACGCACAACGTCAGCGTGATGGTCATTCAGGCGGGCGCCGCCCGCAAGATCATGGAGACCGCCCCCGAGCAGGCCGGCGAGGCCCTGCTCGCCGTCGAGGCGGGCGGGCGGGCGGCCATGACCGAGCTGCGTCATGTCATGGGACTGCTCACCATGGCCGGCGAGGGCGAGGAGACGGACGGAGGTGCGGACATGGCGGACACGGCGGCGGAGCTGGCCCCCCAGCCCGGCCTGGACCAGCTGGACACGCTCGTCGGACGAGTACGGGACGCTGGACTGCCGGTCGACCTGACCGTAACCGGCCCACCCTGCGAGATCCCGCCCGGCATCGAGCTCGCCGTCTACCGCGTGGTCCAGGAAGCCCTGACCAACACCGTGAAGCACGCGTCCGGCGCCACCGCCGCCGTGACCGTCGAATACGGACCGGAACGGCTCCGGGTGGAAGTCACCGACACCGGTGGACGCCCGGGAGCGGGCGCGGACACCGGAAACGGCCGGGGCCTGATCGGCCTGCGCGAGCGCCTCGCCGTCTACGACGGAACCCTGAGCACCGGCCGACGCCTGACCGGCGGCTACCGTGTGGAAGCGCTGATCCCCCTGGAGGCACCGTGACCGAGCAGCCGCCGCGTGTCCTCCTGGCCGACGACCAGACCCTGGTCCGCACCGGATTCCGGATGATCCTCAGCGCCGACGGCATCGACGTCGTCGCCGAGGCGACCAACGGAGTCGAAGCGGTCGAAGCGGTCCGCCGCACGCGGCCCGACGTGGTTCTGATGGACGTCCGGATGCCCGAGATGGACGGCCTGGAGGCGACCCGCCGCATCCTCACCGTTCCCCAAGCTCTCAACTCCGTTCGAGCAGGGGAGACCCCATTCCCCGACAAACCCCGCGTCATCATCCTGACCACCTTCGATCTCGACCGGTACGTCTACGCGGCACTGTCCGCCGGGGCCAGCGGCTTCCTCCTCAAGGACGTCACCCCCGAGCACCTGGCCGCGGCCGTCCGCACGGTCCGTACCGGCGACGCCCTCCTGGCGCCCGCCATCACCCGCCGCCTCGTGCAGCGGTTCGCCCAGCGCGGCGGCGACACCGCCGCCCTCCACCGCGACCTCGCCTCGCTCACCCCGCGCGAACTGGAGGTCCTCGGCCTGCTGGCCCGAGGACTGAGCAACGCCGAGCTCGCCACCCGCCTCCACCTGGCCGAGGCGACCGTCAAAACCCACGTCGCCCGCATCCTCGCCAAGCTCGGACTCCGTGACCGTGTCCAGGCTGTCATCGTCGCCTACGAGACAGGGCTGGTCAGTGCCGGCGAACACGAGGCCGCCCGGTGGTCCGCCGAGCAGACGTAGACCGATGCCGAGGCTTGGCCGGCCCCGACGCTGTTGCGCGACGGACCAACCTCTCGGTCATGCGTCGGCCGCAGGTCACCTCCGAGAACGAACTCCTTGCCCGGCGCCTGGTGATACCCATGCTCCTGGCGGGTCTCCAGTCGACCACCGAAGAGGCCCAGCGGATGAGCGCCCTGATCAAGAGGAGCCACCGGGGTACCAGGTCGAGGGCGACAGTCCGCCGATGGTTGCGGTGGTCGTCGTACAGCGGGCCGAGGCGGCGAGGTGGCGAGGTGCTCAAACAGAGGTACTGGTGTGCGAATTCGGCATCGATACGGCTAGGATCACGCACGGCAAGGCTGTAGCGCAGAGGTCGTCGCGCCCTAGCAGCGAGCTGGAGGACGTCGGTTCGAATCCGACCGGTCTTGCCACCTTTTCGTGGAGGAGAGTCGATGGCGTCGGTTCGTCCTGAGCGGGCGGAGAACGCGGTCGCCCTCTCCTGGCCGGGTGCCGACGGGGGACCTGGGGAGTAGTGATGTTGCAGCCGATGCCCGTGCGCTGTCCCGCGATCGAGCACCCGGACATTCCGCTCGCCGACGCGGCCCTGCTGGACCCGCTGCTGGAGCGGCTGGAATCGGTACATCCCGTCGAGGCCGACGAGACGTTTCCGCTCGGCACGCTGCGGATGGACGGCCGGGTCGATCTCTGCAAGCAGGGGCTCGGGGCAGCGGGCGCGGTCCGGGTGATGCCCGCGGTCGCCCGCTCCCCGCACGCCGCGCATGTGCTGCTCGGCACCAACTCGCTGGGCGACGAAGGAGCGCGGGCCGTCGCCGACGCGCTCGGCCGGGACGGCCACGGGCTGCGAACGGTCTACCTCGGTTGCAATCGCATCGGAGCCGACGGGGTCACGGCGCTCGCCGGTGCGCTGAGCGAGGACGACACAGTCAGGGCGTTGTGGCTGAAACGCAATCCCCTGGGCGACGCCGGTGTCCGGGCGCTCGTTCCGATGCTGCGCCGCAACACCGTTCTGCGCACCCTCGACCTGGTGAACAGTGGGCTCACGGCCGACGGCCTCGCGGCGCTGCTCACCGTACTGAGCCAGCGGTCCCGGCCGGTCGAGCGGCTGTTCCTCGGAGGCAACGGACTCGGCGCCGAGGCGGCTGGGCTGCTGGCCGCGCTCATCCGCGACGCCGGGGTACGGGAGCTGTACCTTCCGGCCAACCACCTCGGTGACGACGGAGCCGCCGTGCTGGCGGCCGCGGCCGACCCCGCCCGTCCGGTCCGGCTCGGTCTCGGCGGCAACGGGATCGGGCCCGCCGGCGCGCGTGCCCTGGCCGACGCGCTCGACGGGATCGAGGCGCTCGACCTGGGGCGGCCGCCCTCGGAGCGCAGTCTCGGGGCTCGGTCCAATGTCACCGGTGACATTGGAGCCGATGCGCTGGCCGGGGCGTTGCGCGGCAGTCCCCTGCGGCGGCTGGAGCTGTGCCACACCGGGCTCACCGGGCGGGGCGCGAAGACTCTGCTCGCCGCCGTCGACGCCGACTCGCGTCTGGAGTACGTGGGGCTGGGGCCGGGCCTGCCGCGCAAGGTGAAGCGGTCCTTCGCGGCGCGGCTGCGCCCGGACGGCGGGCCCCATGCGGACCTGCGCGCGGTGAGGAGCGTCTACCGGTGAGCCCGGGCACGGTCGCCGGGTACTTCGCGCCGGACGAGATGGCGAGCCGACGTCAGGTCCGCCGGTACGCGGTGCCCCGGTGGATGATCGAGGAGTCGGCCGAGCGGCGGGCGGCCGGTGACTGGCAGGGCGCCTGCGCGGCGGCCCGGTTCGACGTGAAGTTCGACCTTGCCCAGGTGTCCGTACGCTACGGTCCGGACGTGGCCGGGGCGCTCGGGGCCGATCTCCGACATCTCGTCCCCGACCTGGTGCGCTGGCATCTGCCGCGCATCCTCGGTGGCCGTTCGACGCTGGCCACCGACCGGATCGTGATCCTGGCGGGCTACGGCCGTACGCCGGACGGACCGGGGCCGGCGTCGCCGTATCTGTACCTCCGTACACTCCCGATGGTCGACGGACCGCAGCGGATCGCCCTCCGGTTCGGCACGGCCGGGAAGGGGAGCCAGTCGGCGCCCGGCGTGTTCCGCTCGGGCATCGAGGACTGGCGCACCGCCCGGTATCTGTGGGACGCGCGCCGTACCGGCGAACTGCGGGCACACGTCGGTGTCGCGGACCGGCCGCCCTTCCTCCACGCCGACGGCACACCGCGCGCCGCCGATGAACTGCCCACGGCGGACCCGGGCTCCGGCGATCCGGTGGCCCGCGCCGAGTGGCTGACGCTGCTGCACCAGAACGGCCGGGTGGCCGAGTCCCTGGCGGCGGCAGGAATCGAGTGGGATCCGACACCACCGCAGATGCCGGCGTGGTACGGCGCGACTCCCGAATCGATCGTGGCCGGGCTGGCGCTCGACGTTCCCCGCCTGGAGGCAGCGGTCCGGCGGTTCGCGGAGCACAGCCCGGCACAGCGCTTCCAGATCGGTGAGGACTGGCGGGCCAACATCCTGCTGGAGTTCACGGCCCGCGGACCGCTGCGGATGAGGCTCGTCGGGCGGGGGGAGGCCGACGGCGCGGCCTTCGTGCCCGAGGCGGTCTGGCGCCGGCTGCCGGACTTCGATCTGCTGCGGACGGGCGGGGCGTCTCCCGACCAGCTGCACCCGCTCGTCGCCGGTTCCCTCTTCACCGGCCTCGGCACAGTGGCCGGCCCGCCGGGGCCGACGCCTCCCGCACCGGTACGGGTCAGGTGCCGCGGCGAATGGCACGAGGTCGTCTTCCGCGACGGGCGGCTCGACTCCCCGCACAGCCCGCAGGAACGACAGCGCGAGAGCGCCCTGCGTGCCTTCGGCGGCGCGGTCACCGGCTGCTTCGCCGTGGAGCACGCGTGCATGTCCGGCACGGGACGGCTGCCCAAGGCCCTGCAGGCGCAGCGCCGGGAACTCTTTCTGCGCGTCCAGCACGGGGACACGCCGGGGGTTCTGGAGCTCCTGGACGCGGGGGTCGACCTCCGGGTGCGGGACGGCGGACAGCGCAGCCTGCTCCATGTGCTGCATCTGCTCGACCACGAACTCCTCCTGCCCCGGCTCCTGGCAGCCGGTCTCGATCTGGAGGCGACGGATCACCTGGACCGTACTCCGCTCTACGCGGCGGTCAACGGCGGCGGTTCTCCGGGCCTCGTGAGGGCGCTGATCGAGGCGGGGGCACGGATCGACGTCGTCGACCAGATGGAACTCTCGCTGGACCAGCTGATCCGCCAGTACCGGCGGACGGACCTGGACTTCCTCAGGGAACGGGTGGAGAAGGAGCATCCGGGCATCGGGGCCGACTGGTGGGAGGAGTGGGAGGAAGAGAAGGACGACGAAGACGAAGAGGATGAGGACGGGTGAGTACCATCGCCTCCAGCACACCCGGCCAGCCGCCCGTACCGCCGCCTCCGGCCACCGTACCGGGACCGCTGGACGCCGCGGACGAGCTGAATCGCAGGCTGCGCACCTCGCGCACGGAAGCGGCCGCCGTTCCCCAACTGGAGGCACTGGCACTGGCAGTGACGGCCAATCAGCCGGTACTGCTCTGGGGTGAGCCGGGCATCGGCAAGTCGGCCGGCATGGAGCAGCTCGCTGCCGGGCTCGGCCTCCCGCTGGAAACGGTCATCGCAAGTGTGCACGAACCCTCCGACTTCGCCGGTCTGCCCGTCGTCGGCGACGATCCGGCCGTGACCGGGGTGCCGATGGCCCCGCCGGACTGGGCGGTCCGGCTCGCGCGCACGGGCCGGGGACTGCTGTTCTTCGACGAGTTGTCCTCTGCTCCCCCGGCCGTGCAGGCGGCGCTGCTGCGCGTCGTGCTCGAACGCCGCGTGGGCAGTCTGGCGTTGCCGGAGTCCGTGCGCATCGTGGCGGCGGCGAATCCGCCGTCGAGCGCGGCGGACGGCTGGCACCTCAGCCCACCGCTCGCCAACCGTTTCGTACACCTCCAGTGGACGCACGATCCGCGCACCGTGGCGCGCGGCATGGCCGGTACGTGGCCGAAGGCCGCGGTGCCGGTCGTCGACGCCGCCAGGGTCGCGGGCTCGGCGGCACGGGCCCGGGGTGCGATCTCCGGCTTCCTGACCGCACGCCCCGGCCTCGTCCATCACATTCCGGCCGACGCGGAGAGCCGGGGCCGGGCCTGGCCGTCCCCGCGGACCTGGGACATGGCGCTGCGGCTGCTCGCCACCGGGTACGCGACGGACACCGGGCGGGAGGCGATGGCGGCCGCGTTGACCGGGGCCGTGGGGGACGGTGCGGGCATCGAGCTGCTGTCCTACCTGGAGAACCTCGATCTGCCCGACCCCGACCGCGTACTGGCGAACCCCGCCGCGTTCGCCCTGCCCGAACGCGGCGACCGGCAACTTGCCTTCCTCATCGCGGTCGTCGCGGCCGTCCAGGGCGACCTCACCCGCTCCCGCTGGGAGGCCGGCTGGGCGGTGCTGGCGAAGGCCGTGGACACGGGTGTGCCCGATGTGGCGGCCAGGGCGGCGGTGGACCTGGCGGCGATGCGGGACGCCGACTGGCCGGTGCCGGAAGGCATCGACGCCTTCGTGGAACTGCTGCAGCTGTCCGGCGCCCTGCCGCAGAGCGGCTGAGGCGGGCACGTCGGTGCCGGAACCGGAAACCGCCCCAGGGCGGCCCCAGTTGGACATGACGAAGCTGCTCGCCGCCCGCTACCGGGCGGCAAGCGACCGGCCCTACCTGGCCTCGGCGCTGTACGCCCTGTCGGTGGTGGCGAGCACCGAGGTGCCGACCATGGGCGTGGACCGGCACTGGCGCTGCTATGTGTCACCCGCCTTCGTCGACGCGACACCGGTGGCGGAGCTCGCGGCGGTGTGGGTGCACGAGGTGGCGCACCTGCTGCGTGATCACCACGGGCGGGCGGAGCGGCTGCCCGCCGCCGACCAGCGTGACCCGCACCGCGTCAATGTCGCCCAGGACTGCGAGATCAACGACGACCTCATCGCCGACGGGCTGCCTCTGCCGGCCGGCCGGATGGAGCCGCGGCTCTTCGGCCTGCCGAACGGGCAGCTCTTCGAGGCGTATCTCCCCGGTCTGCCGCCGGGCCCGCCCCCGCACAACTGCGGGTCCGGCGCCCATGGACAACCGGCGCTCTGGGAGCTGACCGGGGCCGACGGGCCGACGCGTCTCGGCCCGGTCGAGGCGGATGCGCTGCGGCGCCACACCGCGGAGGCCATGCGCGCTCACCGGCGCAGCCGGGGCAGCCTCCCGGCGGGCTGGCAGCGCTGGGCGGACCAGGTCCTGGAGCCCACGGTCGACTGGCGGCAGGCGCTCGCGGGCGCGGTACGGGAGGCCGCCGCGTGGGCCGCCGGGGCGATCGACTACACCTACCGCCGCCCGTCCCGCCGCAGCGCGGCGCTCCGCGGCGTCGTCCTGCCCAGCCTGCGCCGTCCGCTGCCCCGTGTCGCCGTCGTGATCGACACCTCGGGGTCGATGGGCGACGAGGAGCTCGCCTCGGCACTGGCGGAGGTCACCGGAGTGCTGCGGGAGGTGGGCATCCGGGGCAACCGCGTCACCGTGCTGGCCTGCGACGCCGATGTACAGACCGTGTCCCGGGTGACGGCCGCCGAGCAGATCACGCTGAGCGGGGGCGGTGGCACGGACATGCGGGTGGGCATCGCGGCCGCCCTCGCGGCGCGGGACCGTCCGAACATCGTCGTCGTCCTCACCGACGGCTGTACGCCCTGGCCTGACGAGGCCCCCTCGTGCCGGCTCGTCGCGGCGCTCATCGGCCCGGACGCCCCGCAGCCCCCGAGGTGGGTGGAGACCGTGCGCGTCACCTCCTGAGGCCGGCCGGGACGTCGCGTCACCCACTGCACCCGCCCCGGGGACAGCGGACGGTATGTGGCTTCAGTCGCCGAGGACGACCGTGCGCTGGGCGGAGAAGTCACCCCACTTCCCGTCCGGCAGCTTGGCGCGGATCTTCATCGAATAGCGGGTGCCGCGAGGGTCGCTGACGGTGAGCCGGTAACTCGCCCGGCCTGTGGGCGGGGTGGAGCCCCACACGATCGTGGTGGTCAGCCGGCGGTCCATGAAGAGCTGGTACGCCGGGATCTCGCCGCCCGTCCCGGGCTGTTTCCAATCCAGGTCGATGGCGTACTCCTTGCCCTGGGCGTGGTTGCTGATCCGCAGGTCGGTGGGGGCGGTACCGGCCGGTGCGCCCGGCGCCGACGCGGTGGTGAGGTCGAGGGCGTTGCTGTCGGGCGAGGAGGTGTCGGCGGCGTCGCGGGCGCGGACGGTGAAGGTGTAGACGGTGCCGGGGCGCAGTCCGGTCAGATGCGCCGTGGTCTGCGTGCCGGGCACGCTGTGGATCCGGGAGTCCTCCTGGTAGATGTCGTACGAGGTGACGCCGACGTCGTCCGTCGAGCCGCCCCAGGAGAGGTTCGCCGCCCGGCTGCCGTCCGCCGTGCCGCGCAGTTTCACCGGGCGGGTCGGCGGCTCGTGGTCGGCGGGGGTCGGGGCGGGTGTGGTGACGGTCGCGGCGGCGCTCGGCGCGGAGAGGTTCCCGGCGGCGTCACGGGCGTGGACGGTGAAGGTGTAGGCGGTCGAGGCGGTCAGTCCGTCGACGTCGATCATCACCTTGGTCGCCGCGACGGACTTCACCCTCTCGCCCTTGCGGTAGACCTCGTAGCCGGTGACCGCCTTGTTGTCGGTGGCCGGCTCCCACATGACGTGCACGGAGGTGGCGCTGCTGGCCCGTGCTGTCACATGGCCCGGTGTCGTGGGTTTCCGGGTGTCCGCTTCCGGGGTGGAGCCGCAGGCGGTGAGCGCGGCGAGGAGCAGGGCGGCGGAGCAGGCCGACGCGGCGGTTGCGTGGGGGCTTTGCACGGTCGTGCCTTCCATCCGGCAGCAATGGTCCAGACCTGTATCGCATGGCGCGGGGTCGCCGACAAGAGGGTCGAGCGGAACGTTCCGCAATGTGCCGGTGTGCGCGGGCGATCGTGCGTCGGCGGTCCGTTGGCGGGGTGGCGGATGTGACGTACGGTCGGCTGATGCTGTGCATACGCGGGGTTGTGCTGTCGGAGCGCGAGGAGCGCGAGTTCCGGATCGACGGCGAGGTACTGCGCGCCGGCGGGCCGCCGGGCGGGCTCGCGGGCCGGGATGCGGAGACGATCGTCGACGGCGGCTGGCTGGCTGCTGCCCGGACTCGTCGACGTACACACGCATCCCGGGGCGCTGGAGCCGGGCACCCCCTTCGACGAGGAGCTGCGCAGGCAGTTGGGCGAGCACCGGGATGCGGGAGTGCGCGCCCCTGGCACCTCGCAACGGATGCCCGCGTGGGTGGAGAAGGACCCTGAGTTGCCGCGCGTGACATCGGCGGGGCGGTGGCTGGCGACGCCCGGCCGGTTCTTCCCCGGGTTCGGACGGGATGTGAGCGAGGCCGAGTTGGTGCGCGCGGCCGTGGAGGAGGCGGCCGCGTCGTCCGGGTGGTGCAAGGTCATCGGTGACTGGCACGCTGACGAACCCGCCCTACCGCCGCCGCTGTTGACCTCGGTGGTGGAGGCGGTGCACGCGGCCGGCGGCAAGGTGGCGGTGCACTGCCAGACCGCCGAGGGCACGCGAAATGCCGTACTGGCGGGCGCTGACCGTCTGGAGCACGGTATGCATCTGGACCCGGCGCTGCTGGACCAAATGGCCGCACAGGGCACGGCGTTCGGGCCGACACTGAGCGTCTTCGGCGCGAAGGTGGACGCGATGCGAGCGCGGGAGCCGAGCGTGCGACGTGATCTCTGGCTGGCCGGCTGGGACACCATGCTCAGCAATGTGCGCGCGGCCCACGAGGCGGATGTGACGGTGCTGGCGGGGACGGACTCCTTCCCGTGCGGGACGGTCGCCGGCGAGATGGACTGGCTGGTACGGGCCGGGCTGCCGGCCCAGGCAGCGCTGGGCGCGGCGTCCTGGACGGCGAGGGCCTGGCTCGGTCTGCCGGGGCTCGTGGACGGCGCTCCCGCCGACGTCGTCGCGTACGCCACCGACCCGACCCTGGACTCTGCCGCGCTGGATCACCCGAGCCGGATCGTGCTCCGGGGACGCGTCGTGCGATGAGCGATGAGTTCCGGGCGCCGGAGCAGTCCACACTGTATGGATACGCACACGGAGACGACACCCACGATTCCCACGATCGATCTGGAGCCTGCGGCCCGGCAGATCGCCGGCCTGCTCGACGGTATCGACGAACAGCAGCTGGCCGGCCCGACGCCCTGTCCCGACTACACGGTACGGGAGCTGCTCGCCCACGTGGTCGGGCTGACCACGGCCTTCCGCGACGCGGCGCGCAAGGACTTCGGACCGACGACCGACACCGCCCCCGACGCCGCACTTCCGGTCCTGCGTGACAGCTGGCGCGAAGCGCTGCCGCCGTTGCTGGACGAGCTGGTGACGGCCTGGCGCGATCCTGCCGCCCGGCAGGGCATGACCAGGGCGGGCGGCGTCGACATGCCGGGCGAGGTGGCCGCGGCGGTCGTGCTGGACGAGCTGGTGATCCACGGCTGGGACCTGGCCCATTCGACCGGCCAGAAGTATGAGGCGGACGAGGCGAGCCTGCGCGTCTCGCTGGCCATGCTGACCCCCAGCGACACCGTCCCCCGGTCCGAGCGCATCTTCGGTCCGCCGGTTCCGGTCCCGGCCGACGCACCCCTGGTCGACCGGGCCGTCGCCATGAGCGGCCGCCGCCCGGACTGGCAGCCGGGCGACTGAGCGGTGGGCAGCTGAGGCCGCTGGGCCGGGGCGAAACGGGGCGGCCCGAGGCGCTGGGCCGGGACGGCCGGTGGCCGGACCCGGCCCGGGTCAGCTCAGCATGCGCGCCGCCTCACGTGCCTGCTCGCGCAGTCGTTCGTCGGCCGGGGCCATCCCCGATTCCAGGCCCGAGGCCGTCACCCTGAGGTCCCGCTCGGCAAGAGCCGTCAGGCGGCGGCGGTGGTCTTCGGAGAGGGCGGTGCAGCCGAGGGCGACGAGCGCCTCCAGCGCGGTCACGGCGTCGGCGTCCTCCTCGGCGGAGTCCAGGACCAGACCCGCCAGACGGGGGCCGTCGAGGGATTCGGGTCCGATCGCGTGCAGCGCGAGCACGGCGGCCGGAGTCTGCAGCCGGTCCGTCAGCAAGCCCTCCAGCGCGGGAACCAGCGGCCGGGCCGCGGCGCCCATGCGGGCCGCTGCCCGTGCGGCACGGCTGAACGTCCAGCGCATCCACCTCGGCCCGTCCTCGGCGAGCACACCGGCCAGGACCGGCACCGCCAATTCCGCATCACCGGTGATGCGCCACAGGGCTGCGGCGATCTCGACGTCGCTGTCGAGCTGCGGAATGTTGCGGTCCTCCTCCGGCGCGCTGAGCGCGGACCGCAGGGCGGGCACCAGGCCGGCCGCCTCAGGGCCCAACTCGGCGGCAAGTCCCGCAGCCTCGCGGACGTCATGGCCGCCCCGGGCCAACTGGGCGGCAACCGCCGCCAGCAGGGGGCCGGTCTCCCCGGTCAGTCGGCGCACGGCCTGTGCCGCAGCGAGCCGGCCGTCCTCCGGTCCGGAGCGGGCCGCAGTGGTCAGGAGTTCTGCCGTCGCCGCGCGGTGTTCCGGTGGGCAGACTGCGGCCAGCGCCTTCGGCACCACCCTCGGGAATCTTGGCAGCGCGGACCGCAGTTCGGGCAGGGCGGCGGACGCCCGGCTCCCCCAGGCACCGAGCAGGGCCGTGAGCCGGATGGGCTCATTGCCGTCCAGGTCGTCCGCACCCAGCCGGGCACGGATCGCGTCCAGCAGTGCGGCGTCGTACGGGAACGAGGTGTCGGCCGTCCCTCCGATCAGGAAGCCGCACGCCGCACCGAGCGCACGCGGGCGCTGCCCCAGGTCACGGGCCAGGAGGGGCGCGGCCCGGTCCGGGGCCACGGCGACGAGCGCTTCCAGGGCCCGGTCCGCGGGATCGCCCTCTCCCTCGGCCAGCCGGGCCAGCACCGGAGCAGCCGACACGGCATGTGTGCCCAGCTTCTTGAGGAGCGAGTACGCCGGCGGTACAGAGGCCGGGTCGGCGACCGACGCCACCACGGGGGCGACCAGCCGTTCCGGGGCGCTACGCGAGAGCTGACAGGCCGTCTCGGCCGCCCAGAGCGCCTCCGCACGCGCTTCGGGCACCGCGCTGCGCAGTGCGGCGTCGAGCAGGCTGTACACCGCTTCGCGATCCGCGTCGGTGTCGCGGAGCAGCAGCGCTTCGACGACATACTGCAGCGGTTCGTTCCGCTCCAGGTCGAGGCGGCCCTCGACGAGCTCGTCCGCGGGAAGGAGGGACAGCATCGCCTCGTGGTGCGCGGAGGTCCACGGCAGTCCGGCGTCCACACAGGCCAGCAGCGCTGCGATCCTCACCTCGCCGGGCTCGTCCGTGCCCATGGTTTCGGTTGCCGCGGCAGCCGTCCCCGCCGGATCAAGATGCGCCATGGCCCCGAGGAGTTCGGCGCGTACGAGGGGATCCCTCTCCTGCCTCCGGCGCCGCCGGAGCACCGGCAGCACCCGATCAGCCGCCCCCGTCATCGCGGCGGCCCACACCGCGGCCCGCCGCAGCCCGGACTCCTCGGCGTCGACCGATGTGAGAATCAGGGGCAGTTGGCCGACGACGGCCGACCGGCAGGCGGCTTCGTCCGTGTCGCCGTGGTCCGCGCCGCCCTCCGCTATCCCGCCGAGCAGCACCAGCAGGTCCTCCGTGCGGTACCCGGCCCCGGCGAGCTGTGCGATGTACGGCACGGCACGAGCCGTGGCCTCGTAGACCGAACCCTGATGCAGGATGCTGCCGTACAGCTCGGAGATCGCCTCGGACGCCGCATCCGCGTCGTCCCCCGCCAGTGCCCGCAGGCAGTCGGGCACGTCGGCGGCGCTCCCGTAGGCATGCTGCAGTTCGGCCCACGGCTGGGCGTCGACATCGGCGAAGAACAGTGCGAGCTCCATGGAACGGATCATGGCACCCGGCACTGACAACGCCCCGGCCGCGGGCGGAGCCGAAGGGCAGCACACGCGGCGGGGCCGGGCGGTGGGCCGACAGCCGCAGGTCTTTCAGCTGGTGAAGAACTCCGTGATCTGCTGGGCGACCTGGTCGGGGTGGACCTCATGCACCCGGTGACCGCCCCCGATCGTGATCAGCCGGCAGTCCGGGATCAGCGAGGCCATGTCCTGCAGGCGCCCCTGGGGCATGGTGGACTCCGGGCCGCCGGCGATCATCAGCGTCGGCGCGACGATCTCGCCGAGGCCGGCCGCCCACTCGGGGTCGGGGTCGGCCACCTCGGCCCGGATGGGAGCGACGACAGCCCAGTCGTAGTCCACCGGCCCCTCCGGTTCGGCGGCCGGCTTCAGCTCGCTCGGGAACGGTGGCGGGGTCTCCACCAGCACCAGCCGCTCCACCCGGTCCGCGTGCTCCTGGGCGAGCAGATGCGCGACGACACCGCCCATCGAGTGGCCGACCAGGCCCACCCGGTCGAGCTCGCACTCGTCGAGGAAGCCGAGGACGTCGTCCCGCATCAGCTCGACGGAGTACTCGTCCGGCCAGTCGCTCTCGCCATGACCGCGCAGGTCGATGGCGTACACCCGCCACTGTTCGCCGAGCAGACTCCCGGCCGCCTCCCAGCTCGCGGCGGAGCCGCCGAGGCCGTGCAGCAGTACCACGGGCGAGCCGAAGGGGTCGCCCCAGGTCCGATACGCCAGCCGTACATCGCCGACATCCACAACAGACTGATCTTCCATACCCATGACGCTACAGCCGAATGAGCGAAGACCTTTCACCCCCGGCTCCCCGCGGCCTGGCAGGGTTGAGGGGTGAATATCGTTCCCCGCCCGCTGCTCATCGCTGTCGCCACTGTCGTCATGGCCGTCTCCGTGCTCTCCGGCTGCTCGGCGGCCGGGTCCGCCGAGAGCGGGCCGGAAGCTGGGCTCGACGATCCGACGAAGAAGGAAATCGCCATGCAGCTGGTCTCCAGCGCGGAGAACTCCTCGCTCGACTGGAAAGCCCAGTACAAGTACATCGAGGACATCGACGACGGCCGCGGCTACACCGCCGGCATCATCGGCTTCTGTTCCGGCACCGGCGACATGCTGAAGGTCGTCGAGCGGTACGCGGCGGCACGTCCCGGCAATCCGCTGGCACGGTTCCTCCCCGCCCTGCGCGCCGTACGGGGCAGCGATGCGCACGACGGGCTCGGCCGCCCGTTCACCGAGGCCTGGGCCGCGGCGGCCGCCGACCCCGCCTTCCGGTCCGCGCAGGACGCCGAGCGCGACCGGTCGTACTTCGACCCGGCGGTCGTCCGGGCCGAGGCGGACGGACTCGGCGCCCTGGGGCAGTTCATCTATTACGACGCCTATGTGATGCACGGGTACGGCGACACGGACGGCACGGTCGGCTTCCGTACGATCCGTCGTGAGGCGATCACCGCGGCTGCGCCACCGGCGCGCGGCGGGGACGAGGCGGCCTATCTGAACGCCTTCCTCGACGCCCGTGTCGCAGCGATGCGCAAGGAGCCCTCGCACTCCGACACCAGCCGGATCGAGACGGCCCAGCGGGTGTTCGTGAGCGAGGGCAGGTTCGGGCTGGAGACACCGCTGCGGTGGCGGGTGTACGGCGACGGTTACCGGATCGACGCCCGTTAAACCCGTGATCGACGGGCGCGGGAAGCGTCCGCCCCGCTGACTGCGTACGCCGGTGCACATGTCATTTGACCTGCGCTTTCACTCCTCCACGCAGGGCGATCCGGACCCGTGACCCGACGGTCTGCGGCTCAGTTGAGGCTGACGAACGGCACACGCGGATGTGGGCCGGAATACGGAGGAGAGTTCCGCATGATGAAGAAGATGATGCTGGCCGCGACGGTCCTGGCCGCCGGTCTCGGGCTGGCCCTCAGCCCCACCGCCCAGGCCGTGCAGAGCCCCGCCGCCGTGCAGGCGGCGAAGGCGCCGGCCGCGGTCTGCACCGTCAACGACAACGGGGTGAATTTCCGCGGCGGACCGGGCTCCGAGTACCCGGTTCTTGGTCAGGTGAACCGGGGCCAGAACCTCAACTACCGCGGCCGGCAGGGCAACTGGGTCATGGGCGACCTGTGGGGCGGCCCCACAGGCGTCTGGATCCACGCCGCCTACCTCGACTGCTGAGGACGGCGCACGTGTGACGTCGGTTCCCAAGACCTGGTTGTGGTCCTGGGAACCGACGTTGTCGTAGGGGGAGTGTGCCGATGCCGATGCGGCCGAGTGGACCGGTTGGGGTTCCGGCGGAGACAGTGCGGGTGGCGGGCGGCCTTCCCGGAGGGCAGTCCGGCAATCCGGGGCCGGGACGAGCTGGGGCCCTTGTTCAGCGGCGAGGAGTTCGCGGACCTGTTCCCGTCGCGGGGGAAGCAGGCTCGGTCACTGGGCCGGGCGGCGCTGATGCCGGTCATGCAGTTTGTGGAGGGGCTCACCGACCGGCAGGCCACGGAGGCATTGCGGGCGAGGATCGATTTCAAGTACGCCCTCGGGCTGGACCTGGCTGATCCGGGCTTCGATTTCTCGGTGCTGTCGGAGTTCCGTGACCGCCTGGTCACACCCGCAGGTGAACGGCCCGAACCCCTCGCCGCCCGGCTGCCGAGATCCGCGACCAGCGACTCGCCCGGTAGATCCGGGGCGCGGCCAGCCCCGGGTGCGGCCCGACCGCTGTAGTCGACGTCAGCCAGCTCCACCAGGAGCCCGTCGGCGCGACGACCGCGGCCCTGTCCTGGCCGTCGAGAACGCCGACTCGGGGCACATCCGCAGGAGAGCGACAGGCGGCGGGTATCGGTGGCGATGACAACCTGATGCTTCGTCAAACCTGTCTGCTAGTAACTGGCGAGACCAGAACCCGGCACTTCAGTGGCAGACCCGCGACTGGCCCCGTCGCACCGCATCCGTATCTGTACGTATCGCTACTGCGCACCGGAGTCCCGCCGTGGTCGGGCGGGTGTGATCACCCGGGCTACGACCATCGGACTCGAACTCGAAAGGGCGCGGTGAGCGGCATCCTCACGCCCACCGCCGGGCCTTGCCCCAAGGCCCGCCGTGTTCGTGTACTAGTACCTGTTTTGCCTGGCCGAGAAGCAGGTGAGCCCGCGGTTCGGCTGGCTGCTCGGATACGCGAAGGCGCCGCTGTACAACACCCAGCCGTCGAACAGCTGAGCCGGTAACGACAACGACCCCCGCCAGTGGCGGGGGTCGTTGTCGCTCTTGGAGTGAGAATTCCACCGTAGCAGCCGCGCCCGGCCGCCCCGAAGCCTGGCGCGGACGGTGAATGGAACCGATGGTGAGCGACTACAGGTGCATGCAGCTGACCGTTCTGGAGCTGGCCCTCCTGCTGCGGTGATCTACTTCGGCACCCCCAAGGACCTCCTTCGTCGTCCCTGCGACCGCCGCCTGGACGGCCGATGCCTCCGCCATCGACCTTCTCCTCACCGCTTGATGACATATGCCGCCCCGGATCCGCCCCCTCAAGCCTTCCTCAGAAAATACGATAAGCACCCAATGAAACCAGGGAAGTTGCATAGGTTGTGTACAGACCCGACCAGTCAAATGGGTGTCACCCACAGGGGGAATCCACGTGCGAAAAGCAACAATGCGGTGCGTTCTCACTCCAGTCACGGCCTTGATCCTCACTGCGGCACTGGCTACCGCAGCCGACGCAACAGAGGCCTCAGCCGATGTAGCACCTGAAGCTGTCACAGCCGACCAGATCGCCACGCAGGAATCAGCTGACAGCGTGGTGGAGGGCCCTTCCAAGTCGGCCGTCGAGGCTGCCGCCGATCGTGCCCTTGCTGCTCTGCCTGAGGTGAGCGCCGACGGTGATATCGGGCCCATGCGCTGCGACAACCCGGTCAAGCAGTGGTACGAAGTAAGCGGCAAGACGGCCTACCACGTTCCGTCCTGGTGGAACGGCACCAGCTTCAAGGACGGTCCGGGCGGATCGATGAGGGTCAGCGTCGAGAAGGCGGGCGAGGTCAGTGGCACCGGGGGGGGCCAGTTTCAGTGCCATTATCGCTGAGGTCAAGGCGGAGTACAGCGTCAAGGTGGTTGCGGAAGTGGGGGTCACCGTGGGGCACTCATACACGCATGCCATCCCCGCAAAGAAGTACGGTCACCTGCAGTACGGTTCTTGGGGCTACAAGGTGAACTGGGCAAAGTACAAGACCAGTTCCGACCGTTGTAGAAAGGTAAAGATTGGCTCAGGCACTGCGAAGCTTCCTACCACGGAGACCGGTTGGCGATTCTGGACGACGAATTCATGACGCCCCAACCGCGCCCCTTGCGGCGTAGCCTCGCCCTCTGTTGCGTTTCCGTAGTGTGCGTTGCCCTCACCGTTGGGTGCATGAGCGACTCCGGCGGGCCAACCGGGCCGAGCACGCCGGAAAGCAGTCCTGGGCAGCAACGGAAGCACCCCTCCGAAACGTCCGACCGCGCTGAGGAGAGACTCGGTAAGCAGGTCCAAGAAGCTCTCGACACAGAGGAGGTCAGCGACAGCGATCCGCTGTTTGTCGAGGCCGGCCTTGAACGTGTCAGCGATGGACTCCACACCGAACCGGAGCTGATGCGAGGGCGTTCGTACAAGTTGGCGGTCGCCTGCGCCGGAAAGGGCGAGATCACCCTGTCCATAGCCCTGAAGAACACCGTCCGCCAGACCGTGAAATGCGACGGCGTCCCACTTCGCCAGCGCCTCACAGCCTCAGCGGCCAAGATCAGGATCGACACCGAGGGAATGCCGGGGGCCACAGGAATGGTGGCCTGGCGCCTGGACAAGGCCGACAAGTAGGCCGCAGGCTCACCCGAAACAGCACTGTGCCCCGCACCGCGCCTTTTGCGGACACTGTTGGCTAATTCGAGGCCTCGTTTGACGTCGGTTCCCAAGACCTGGTTGTGGTCCTGGGAACCGACGTTGCCGTATGGGGAGTGTGTCGATGTCGATGCGGCCGAGTGGACCGGGTGGGGTTCCGGCGGAGACGGTGCGGGTGGCACGGGCGGCCTGAGGTCCTGCACCAGCGCCGGGCCGAGCAGCAGACCACGCGGTGGAAAGAGCGTGACAAGATGCGTGCCGGCGTCGAAGGCACAATTTCCCACGGCGTTCGACGCTGCGGCCTACGCAGATCCCGCTGCCGCGGGCTCGCCAGGACCAGCTCACCGGAGCAGCGATCAACCTTGCCCGCGTCGGCGCCCACCTCACCGACACACCCCGCGCCCGCGCCCGCACCCGCGCCCGCACCCGCCGCTTCGCAGCACTTCGCCCCGCCGATCAAACGACCGACGGGCCGAAGCAGGCACCGAATCAACCGACAGCGTCCGCCTTCCGTGCGGTGCGGGGCCTTCCTGTGTCCCGGGGCACGTTCCCAACTCCCTTGCGTCAAAGGGGTGTACGGCACTCGCTCAACTCTGATAGGAAAGCTTCCTAACAAACTGATGGAACGACGAACTCCCCTTGGAGGACTGGTGCACACTCCCCACACACGCACCGCACGTCGCAACACCCGCTCCGTGCGCATCGCGGTCATCGCGGTCGGATTGACCCTCACGGCGATACCCGTCACGGCCTACGCCGGTGCACCCACGCATCCGGCGGTACATCAGCAGACGGCGGTGGTTCAGCACGCCGCCGCGACCGGGCTCGACGATCCGGCGAAGAAGGAAATCGCCATGCAGCTGGTTTCCAGCGCCGAGAACTCCTCCCTCAACTGGAAGTCCCAGTACAAGTACATTGAGGACATCGACGACGACCGCGGCTACACCGCAGGCATCATCGGTTTCTGTTCCGGTACGGGCGACATGCTCGACCTCGTCGAGCTGTACACCGAGCGCAAGTCCGACAACGTCCTCGCCAAGTACCTCCCCGCGCTGCGGAAGGTCAACGGCACCCCCTCGCACAGCGGTCTCGACCCGAACTTCACCAAGGACTGGGCGAAGGCCGCCTCCGACTCCGCGTTCAAGAAGGCGCAGGACGACGAGCGGGACCGGGTGTACTTCAACCCGGCCGTCAAGCAGGGCAAGGCCGACGGCATCGGTACGCTGGGCCAGTTCGCGTACTACGACGCCATCGTGATGCACGGCGACGGCGGCGACAGCACCAGCTTCAGCTCCATCCGCAAGCGGGCCCTGGCGAAGGCGAAGCCGCCGGCCCAGGGCGGCAACGAGGTCACGTATCTCAACGCCTTCCTGGACGCCCGGGTCTGGGCGATGCAGCAGGAGGAGGCCCACTCGGACACCAGCCGGGTGGACACCGCTCAGCGGGTCTTCCTGAAGAAGGGCAATCTGAACCTGGATCCGCCGCTCGACTGGAAGGTGTACGGCGACAGCTACCACATCGGCTGACGCACACCCGGGTCACGCCTGTGGCGCGTACGGCAGTACCCGTCGGGGTCTGCGTACGCGCCACAGCGCCGTACCGGCCGAATTCGGCTCCGGTCAGTGTGCAGCCACCGGAGCCGCGGCCTCCGGGCTCTGCTCCTGCGGCGTCGGATCCGGATCCGGCTTCCTGCCGAGGTGGTTGAAGGCCAGGTTGAGCACGATCGCCACAACACATCCGGTCGAGATCCCGGAGTCGAGCACGACGAGCGCATCCTTCGGGAACGCGTGGTAGAAGTCGGGGGCGGCGATCGGGATCAGGCCGATGCCCACGGCCGCTGCCACGATCAGCGCGTTCTCGCCCTTCTCCAACGCGGCGGTCGCCAGTGTCTGGATGCCGCTCGCGGCGACCGAACCGAAGAGCACGATGCCCGCGCCGCCGAGGACGGGCAGCGGGACGAGCGCGATGACGGATGCGGCTACGGGGACGAGCCCGAGCACTATCAGGATGCCGCCGCCCGCGGCCACCACGAAGCGGCTGCGGACCTTGGTCATCGCGACCAGCCCGATGTTCTGGGCGAAGGCACTGCACATGAAGCCGTTGAAGAGCGGGCTGATGGCGCTGCCCAGGGTGTCGGCACGCAGGCCGCCCTCGATGGTCCGCTCGTCCGCCGGACGGCCGACGATCCTGCCGAGAGCCAGCATGTCCGCGGTGGACTCGGTCATGCAGACCAGCATCACGATGCACATGGACACGATCGCGGCGACCTCGAACTGCGGTGCCCCGAAATGGAACGGCGTCGGGAAGCCGACCAGGTCGGCTTCCTTGATGGCGCCGAAGTCGGTGATGCCGACCGGGATCGCGATCAGCGTGCCGACGACCAGTCCGAGCAGGATGGCGATCTGCTGGAGGAAGCCGCGCAGCAGTTTGCGCAGGGCGAGGACGATCACCAGCGTGACCGCGGCCATGGTGATGTTGGTCGTCGAGCCGTAGTCGCCGGCCGTGGCATTGCCGCCCTGGGACCAGTTGAAGGCGACCGGCAACAGCGAGACGCCGATCAGCGTGATCACGGTGCCGGTGACGACGGGCGGGAAGAAGCGGACCAGCTTGCAGAAGTACGGGGCGAGCAGGAAGCCGAGCAGGCCGGCGACGATGATCGCGCCGAAGATGACGGCGATGCCGTCGTGTCCGCGGTCCTTTCCTATCGCCACCATCGGGGTCACCCCTGCGAACGAGACACCGTTGACGAACGGCAGCCGGGCGCCGATGCGCCAGAAGCCGAGGGTCTGGAGCAGGGTGGCCAGGCCCGCGGTGAAGAGGCTCGCCCCCATCAGGAAGGCGGTCTCCTCGGGGGTGAGGCCCACGGCGGGTCCCAGAATCATCGGCGGGGCCACCACACCCGCGTACATCGCGGCCACGTGCTGGAGGCCGCTGGTGAACATCCTCAGCGGGGGAAGTGTTTCGTCGACCGGGTGTTTCCGGTCTGCCGAGGCCGAATCGCGGACGGGGTCGAGGTGGGGGTCGGCATCGGGTGCTGCGACTGCGTCGTTGCGAAACCTGGGCGTAGCTGCCACGGCGGTTCCTCCGGTCGGGTGCACGTCTGCGGCGACGTGGGTGTCAGGGAGGTGATGCAAGTGGTGCGTTGGTGCAGGTGGGGCAGGTCGTGCAGCTGGTGCGGGCAGCTTTGTTCACCGGTACGGGGGCGCGTACGTGCAAGTACCCGCCCCCTGCACCGGTTGCCGTGGGCCCCGCTCGGGTCCACGGCGGCCGGCCGAGGGCCGTCCCCCTCGGCCGGCCGGTATCGGGGGGTGCCCCGGAGCGTCAGGCTCCGGCGGCGATCTGCGCGAGGCGGCGGGCCTCGTCGCGGGTGGCGCGGGCGATGGCGTCCTCGTCCGCGGTGATCAGGTGGTTGCCCTCGACGACCGGCTTGCCGTTGACGAGGGAGAGGGTGACGGGCGCCGCGGCGCCGAAGACGAGTGCGGTCACCGGATCGGCGATGGAGGCGTGGGCGAGAGTGTCCAGCTTCCAGAGCACCAGGTCGGCGAGCTTGCCGGGCTCCAGGGAGCCGATCTGGTCGGCGCGGCCGAGTACCTGGGCGCCGCCGTACGTTCCCAGGCGCAGGGCCTGACGGGCATTCAGGGCCTTTTCGCGGTGGGCGCCGAGGCGGTTGATGAGGAGGGCGTTGCGCAGTTCGGTGTGGAGTTCGCCGGACTCGTTGGAGGCGGTGCCGTCGACACCGAGGCCGACCGGGACGCCCGCGGCGAGCATGTCGGGCACCCGGGCGATGCCTGCGGCGAGCCGGGCGTTGGACGAGGGGCAGTGCGCCACGCCCGTTTCGGTGCGGGCGAAGGCGGCGATGTCGGAGTCGTTCATATGGACGCAGTGCGCCATCCATACGTCGTCGCCGAGCCAGCCGGTCGACTCGAAGTAGTCGGTCGGACCCATCCCGAACAGCTCGTGGCAGAACTTCTCCTCCTCCACGGTCTCCGATCCGTGGGTGTGCATGCGCACCCCCTTGCGGCGGGCCAACTCGGCTCCCTGTCGCAGCAGTTCGGTGGAGATGGAGAACGGGGAGCAGGGTGCGACGGCGACCTGGGTCATCGCGTCGAACGAGGCATCGTGGTGCGCGTCGACGGTCGCCTCCGTTCCGGCGAGCGCACCGTCCAGGGTCTCCACGGCGAAGTCCGGCGGCAGCCCGCCGTCCTTCACGCTGCGGTCCATGGAGCCGCGGGCGAGGGTGAACCGTACACCCATGTCACGGGCGGCCCCGATGATGGCGCCGGACAGATCACCGGTCCCCCGCGGGTAGACGTAGTGGTGGTCCATGGCCGTGGTGACGCCGCCGCGCGCCATCATGGCGAGCGAACCCTGCGCGGCGGCACGGACCATCGGCTCGTCGATGCGCGCCCACGTCGGGTACAGCGCGACCAGCCAGTCGAACAGGTTGTGGTCGGTGGCCAGGCCGCGGGTGATCCACTGGTAGAAGTGGTGGTGCGTGTTGATCAGGCCTGGGGTGGCCAGATGCCCGGTGCCGTCGATGCGGCGTACGACGTTCTCCAGGCCCTCGGGTGCCCGGCCCGCGCCGACGAATTCGATGCGATTGCCCGCGACGACGACATGGCCCGAGGCGTACTCGGTGTCGTCGGCGTCGACGGTCGCGATCGAACAGTTCTCGATGACGATGCGTTCCACGTGCTCAGGAGCTGCCGATGCTGCCATGGTGCTTCCTCTTCTTTTCCGGCGATACGGGCACGGCAGGACCCTAGGAGGATTTGAGTGCCACAGCCGGGCGGCCGTGGGTGCCGAGATGGTGGAAGAACAGATTGAGCAGGACCGCGGCGAGCGCTCCGGCGCTGATGCCGGAGCCCAGGACGGTCTGGGCCCAGGACGGGAATCCCGCGTAGAAGCCGGGCGCGGCGAGCGGGATGATGCCCGCGACGACATAGCGGCTGCGCACCTTTGTCATGGGGATTCCCTTCGGTCCGGCCGGTCCCCGCCCGGCTGTGTGCGGGCGGGGACCGGCTCGGCGCCGCGTCAGAGGTTGGTCATGTCGACCGGGATCTGCGGCTCGACTCCGTCCCGCAGCACGGTGGCCTCGATCAGGCCGTACGGGCGGTCCGCCGCGAAGTAGACAGCGCCGTCATCGGTATCGTTCTTTAGACCGAACGGCTCCAGGTCCACCAGGAAGTGATGCTTGTTCGGCAGCGAGAAGCGGATCTCGTCGACCTCGCTGCGGCTGTTGATGATGCGCGAGCCCATCTGGTACAGGGTCTGCTGCAGGGAGAGGGAGTACGTCTCGGCGAAGGCCTGGAGCATGTGCTTGCGCGTCTGCTCGTAGGACTTCTCCCAGTTGGGCATCCGAGCGTCGTCGCTGGTCCAGTTGTACCGCCACTTGGCGGACACCTCGGTCGCGAGGATGCGGTCGTACGCCTCCTTGAGCGTCGTGTACTTGTCCTTGACGTAGCCCCAGAACTCGGAGTTGGTGGAGTTCATCACCACGAGGTCCTTGAGCCCCGAGATGATCTGCCACTTCTCGCCGTCGAAAGTGATCTGGGTGGTGCGCGTCTCCTGGCCCTTGCGTACGAAGGAGTGCTTGACCTCGTCGGCGCCGATGAACTGTGAGTTGGCGTCCGAGGTGGCGATGCGCTCCCAGGCGTACTCCTCGATCCGGATCCTGGCCGTCCTGATCGGCTCCTGCGACGTCACGAAGTGGCGGGCGAGGTGGATGCCGAACTGTTCGGCCGACTCGATGCCGTGTTCCTTGGCGAACGCGTACACCGTGTTCTTGGTGGTGTCGGTCGGCAGGACGTGGGCGTTGGAGCCGGAGTAGTGGACATCGTCCATGTCGCCGGAGAGGGCGATGGAGACGTTCAGGTCCTTGATGTGGTGGGTGTCGCCGTCCCGCGTGATCCTGACGACGCGGTTCTCCGCTTTGCCGTACTGGTTCTGGCCGAGGATCACAGGGCGGGGGCGGTGGGAATCGGCGGTCATGTCGGTGCTAGCTCCCTCGGTAAACGGAGTAGCCGAACGGGTTGAGCAGCAGCGGTACGTGATAGTGCTCGCCCGGCCTGACGGCGAAAGTGATCGCCACCTCCGGGAAGAACGCACCGCTGTCCCTTACGCGGGGGGCGTCCTGCTGCGCCTCGGCTTGCTTCTTGGAGAAGTACGTCTCGACCTCGAAGTCGAGTCGCACGTGAGTCGTGCCTTCCGGCAGGGCCGGCAGGTCCTTGCACCGCCCGTCCGCGTCGGTCGCGGAGCCGCCGAGCGCCACCCACGCGCCTTCGCGGCCCGAGCGGGCCGCGAGCGAGACGGCGACACCCTCGGCGGGGCGTCCGACGCTGGTGTCCAGGATGTGCGTGGACACCGATGCGGTGGTTTCGGTGCTCATCAGTCCTTGTCCTCTTCCACGAGACGGGTCAGCCGGATTCGGTTGATCTTCCCGAGTTCGGTGCGCACGATGTCGCGCTCCTGCTCGGGAGAGTTCCCGATCCGGGACTTCACCGCGTCGCGCATCCGCTCACCGGTGGCTCCGGTGGCGCAGATCAGGAAGACATGTCCGAACCGCTCCTGGTAGGCCAGGTTCAGTTCGAGCATCTCGGCCTTGAGTTCCTCGGTGGCGTCCGCCATCCCCCGCTGTTCGCGGGAAGAGGTCGGATCTCCGGGCTTCGGGCGGCCGATCGGCGGGTGACCGGCCATCGCATCGGCCAGGTCCTCCGCGGTCAGCGCCGCCGTGGCGGCGTCACCGGCAAGGAGAAGGGCTTCCGCGGTGGCGTACGGGCGTCGGGAGAGGATCGCTCTCCCCCATGCCGCACTGGCACACACCTCGTGCAACGCGGCGGCGGCCTCGTCGTCCGCCAGGGTGTTGAACCGGGCGAGGCCCGGTGTGGAGCTCGAAGTCACGGGAACCTCCGTGGCTGTTTTCGCTGTGCGTCTCTTCGCGTCACGTCGGTCGGGCTGCGGATAGCTAACGCCCTCCACAACACCACGTCAACAGTTTGTTGAAATTACGCGAATGCAAAAGGCCGTCGCCCGATGCTCCGGACGACGGCCAAGCCGCGTTTACGAACACATGTTCGATTCATCACCCTGGCGGCACGGCCCCGCCCAGACCTCGGTGTCCAGGACATGCACGCCGAGCCGGTCGCGGATGATCCCAGCACTCACCGCACCAGTGGTGAGCGGCTTCTTGCACCAGATGCAGGCGCGGCCCATGGACTGGTCCCAGGTCAGCGTCCCCGGATTGGGAAGTGGCAGGCACAGGGCGCCCAGCCGGCCGTGGCCCGCAGCATCGCTGACCTCCGCAACCAAGGCGTGGTCCTCCTCGACGGGCCGGACGGGCACGAGTCGCACCCTCCGAAGCAGGGCAACCCGCAGGCGTACCTCTGGCATCTCGCCCTCGACGCGGTCGGCGCGGTTGTCAGTCCCACCTCGTAGCCTTCTCTCATGTCGATCACCCCTTCGCCTGCCACCCCTGTGCGCTCCCCCGCCGCGGTGAACGCGGACATCCGCGCACTGTGGGCGGCCGACGCGCTGCCGCCGGAGGGTGAGGCGGAGTATCAGCGGCTGCTGGTGGAGTGGGAAGCCGCAGTCCAAGCTGACGTCGTCACAGCGGCCTGACCTGCGCGGCTCCGAGGGCTAACGCACGTGCGCCCCACCCGGGCGCCGTTCCGGGCGGGGCGGTCTCGTAGCTGCGCCCAGCCATAGGCCCGAATGTGATGAGTCCACGGTACTGGGCCGGTATGACAACCGGGGCGGCCCGCGGTGACGGCGGGCCACGGCCAGTGCGGCAGGAGGCGGGCGCGCAAGGTGGTCTCCACAGGAACTTGAATCCGATCAGCTTGACCTGCTGACGCGTAGCGCCTTGCTTGCGGCGCTGCACACCGCAGTTGGCGAGCGGATTGGGGGCCTATGGACTCGCGCTGTCCCACACATGACTCCGGTCCTGGACCTCTGGCTGGCCAGTTCCACATACGCCGAAGGCGTGGGGCGGGCTCCATTCGCCACTTCTTCCGTGTCCGCACGCGGCCGACAAGGGGATACGCCTGCTCGCACCTTTGTCCTGAAAGGACTGTTGGTGCAGTACGCGCGCTATCAGCGCAATTCATCTGAAGGTGTGTTTTGCATGTATCGCCGGGGCGCGTCGTCGCTGCCGCCGACACCATCCGAAGTGTCGGGCCCCGCCTGCTCACCAGCGCGAGAACCGGCTCAACGCGGATCCATCGAAGAGAGGACCAGTGATGGCGAACGAGTTGCGTTACGGCGACCGGCTGCACCTGCAGAACCTCTATCAGGGCGACGGGGGCTACCTCGACACCAACGGCACTTCAAGCGCGCCAGGGGCCAAGCTGGCGGTTTCCACAGCCCCCACCGCCACGCGCCCACCCCGCCCAGCGGGCACCAGCCTCCGAGCGGGCGCACCCTGAAGACATGAGTGCCCCGATAGTCGTCCACGGTCTGTCCCGCTCTGGCGGGCGGAGGGTCGCCATCAACGGGCAGATTGCCGGGCTCGCCCACGATGACCGCGACCTCGTCGAATTCCTGAGGCGGGCCGGACTCGACGACGCCTGGGATCTCCTCGACGACCCGCACTGGATTGAATGGCGCGGCCGGCGGGCGCACCGGTACGAAGCGGCATGACGAAAGCCCCCGCGGTCTTACGAGATTCGAGCCTTTCACCTGTGTGGATATCGCTTCCACATCAGGCTTCCTTTTCCCTGTTGAGGTAGTTGTAGACGGTGAAGCGGCTGACCCCCAGCGCACCCGCCACCGTCTCCACGCCGTGCCGTACGGAGAAGGCGCCGCGTGCCTCCAGGGTTCGCACCACCGACTGCTTGGCCTTGCGGTCCAGCTCGGCGAGCGGCATGCCGTGCCGGCGCTCCATGGCGGCCAGGATGTGGTCGAGCGATTCCGAGAGCTGGGGCAGCCGGACGGCTATGACGTCCTCGCCCTCCCAGGCCAGCACGACGTCATCGGCCTGCGCCTGCTCGGTCCCGAGCAGTTCGGCACCCATGGCGTCGACGAGCGGCTTGACCGCGGCGACAAGGGGGTGGTCCGCCGGTTCGGTCACTTCGAGCCCTCCCCGATGACGTTGACCTGGAGCGACACCCGGGTGGCACCCGATGCCAGCGCTCTGCGCAGCAAGGAGTCCACCGCGGTGAGCACCTGGTCCGCGCCGCCCTCCGCCGTGTTGCCGAAGGGGCCGACATCCACGGCCTCCAGATCGGCCGTCTGGATGACCTCGCGGGCCACGACCGCGTGGGCGGGCGCCTCGTCGAGATCGAAGGGCTCGGTGGTGAACTCCACTCTCAAGCGCACTGTGTCTCCCTCATGCGTTCGCCACGTCTTCGTGAACCCGCGGCTCGGGCCCGACCCTAACGGACGGATGCCGGCGCCGTCCGGTGACGGTTTCGCCCTCAATCGCCGGCCGGGCTCGCACTCCGGTACGGAAGCACGCAGACGGCCACCGGGGCGGGGAAGGCGTCACCGGTGCGGGTCAGACCGCCGCTGCGGGCGTCGACCCGGAACACCGTCACCGTGCTCGACCTCTGGTTCGCCGCGAAGAGCAGCTTCCCGTCCGGCGAGAAGGCGATCTGCCGGGGGAAGTCGCCGCCTACGGGCACCGTGTCGAGCAGCCGCAGCACGGCGCCGTCGTCCTCGACGGCGTATCGCGTCAGGCTGTTGTGGCCCCGGTTGGCGAGGTAGGCGAACCGGCCGTCGCCGGTGACCAGGAACTGCGCGGGATAGCTGGTGCCGGCGCCGGTCCCGGTGGGCTGCGGGGCGCCCGGGGACAGGATGCCGGTGGCCGGGTCGTAGCCGCAGACGACCGCGGTGTTGTCGACCTCGCAGGCCAGGTAGGCGAAGCGGCCACCCGGGTGAAATGTGATGTGGCGCGGCCCGGCCCCGGGGCGCAGGGTCGCACAGGAGACCTGGTCGAGCGTGCCGCGGCTCTCGTCGAGCCGGTACGTGTACACGGAGTCGTTGCCCAGGTCCACGGCGAGGATGTGGTCGCTGTCCGGGGTGGTGACGATCTGGTGGGCGTGCGGCCCGTCCTGGCCGGGGCCGGGAGGCGGCGCGGTGTGGGCGACCAGGTCCGTGCGCTCCCCCAGCGAGCCGTCGCCCCGGATGGGGTGCACCACGACGCTGCCGGAGGTGTAGTTCGCGGTGAGCAGCCACCTTCCCGTGGGATGGACGGAGAGATGGGTCGGCCCCGCCCCGCCCGTGCTGCGGGTTCCCAGCACCCGGTGGCCGCCGTCCGGTGACAGGGCGACGGCCGTCACCCCGCCCCGGTCCTGCTCGTCGACTGCGTAGACGGTGGCGCCCGAGGGGTGCATGGCCAGGTACGAGGGGTTGTCGATGCCGGTGATCGCGGGGCCGGCGGAGATCTCCCCGGTGGTGGCGTCGTACGAGGCCGTGCCGATTCCCTTACCGCCGCCCTCGGCCGAGGTGTACGTACCGAGCAGCAGTTGCCGGGTGGCGCGCGGGCGCGGACCGACCGTGGGTGCGGAGTCCGGCGCAGGCCGGGGAGAGCCGGGCAGCGCGGGGGCCACGGTCAGGGCGGCACCGGCGAACAGGGCCCCGAGGACGGCGCGGCGGCTGGTGGCGTGGTTCATGCGAGGCACCTCGTGTGGGGGTCGGCTGCATCGGATGCACCAGCCACCCTGACCCGCCCCGCACCCCCTCGGCAAGCGGCGCAATTCCGGTTGCACCTTGCACAACCCGCACGAAGGCACCGGGCCGAATTCCGGACACCCCCTTGACAGCTTTCCCAGCTCCGGGCAATCTTCCGTTACGTAGAAACTAACTTCCGCGATACGGAAGGAGCGCCGAAACCCTCATGGGCTACCCGGACCAGCGCTTCGATGTGAACCTTTCGATCCTCTTCACGGAACTCCCGCTCCTGGAGCGTCCCGCGGCCGCCGCCGCGGCCGGCTTCACCGCGGTCGAGCTGTGGTGGCCATGGATCGAGACCCCCACTCCGCCACAGGCCGAGCTCGACGCCCTCAAGAAGGCGCTCGACGACGCAGGCACCCGGTTGGTGGGGCTGAACTTCTACGCCGGACAGCTGCCCGGCCCCGACCGCGGCGCGCTCTCCGTGCCCGGCCCGGAGTCGGACCGCTTCCGCGCCAATATCGAGGTGGCGGCCGGCTTCGCCGCCTCGGTCGGCTGCAAGGCGCTCAACGCGCTCTACGGCAACCGCGTCGACGGTGTGGACCCGACCGTGCAGGACGAACTCGCCCTGGAGAACCTGGTCGTCACCGCCCGTACGGCCGACCGGATCGGGGCGGTCCTGCTGATCGAGACCCTCAATGAGCCGGAATCGCCGCGCTATCCCCTGGTGAGCGCACCGGCCGGGATCGAGATCGTCGACAAGGTCAACGCGGCGACGGGACTCGGGAACGCCAAGTTCCTGCTGGACCTGTACCACCTGTCGATGAACGGCGAGGACCTCGGCCAGGTCATCACGGCGTACGCAGGCAAGACCGGCCACGTCCAGATCGCGGACAACCCGGGGCGCGGCGCGCCCGGCACCGGCTCGCTCCCGCTGGAGCAGCTCCTCGACGAGCTGACGAAGGCCGGTTACGACGGCTGGGTCGGCCTGGAGTACAAGCCGGGCGACCGGCCGAGCGCCGAGGCCTTCGAGTGGCTCCCGGCCACCGCGCGGGCCGCCCGCTGAGGGCGGCCGACTCCCCCTCGTACACACGCTTATCGGAAGGCACCCTCATGAGCAACAACCTCCCCAAGGTTGCATGGATCGGACTCGGCATCATGGGCTCCCCCATGTCCGAGAACCTGATCAAGGCCGGGTACGACGTCACCGGTCACACCCTGGAGCAGGAGAAGATCGACCGGCTGGTCGCGGCCGGCGGCACGGGCGCGGGCTCGATCGCCGAGGCGGTCGGAGACGCCGATGTCGTCATCACGATGGTGCCCGCCTCCCCGCAGGTCGAGGCCATCGCGTACGGCCCCGACGGCATCCTGGAGAACGCGAAGCGCGGCGCGCTGCTGATCGACATGTCATCGATCACCCCGCAGACCTCCGTGGACCTCGCGAAGAACGCGAAGGAGAAGGGCATACGGGTCCTGGACGCCCCGGTGTCCGGCGGCGAGGCCGGTGCGATCGAGGCCGTGCTGTCGATCATGGTCGGCGGCGAGCAGCCGGACTTCGACGCGGCGCAGCCGATCCTCCGGGCACTCGGCAGGACCATTGTGCTGTGCGGTCCGCACGGCTCCGGCCAGACGGTGAAGGCCGCCAATCAGCTGATCGTCGCGGTCAACATCCAGGCGTGCGCCGAAGCGGTCGTCTTCCTGGAGAAGTCCGGGGTCGACCTCGGCGCCGCGCTCGACGTGCTGAACGGCGGACTGGCCGGCTCGACCGTGCTGACCCGCAAGAAGGACAACTTCCTGAAGCGGGACTTCGCGCCGGGCTTCCGGATCGACCTGCACCACAAGGACATGGGCATCGTCACCGACGCCGCCCGCAATGTCGGTGCAGCGCTGCCTGTCGGCGCCGTGGTCGCGCAACTCGTCGCCTCGTTGCGCGCACAGGGCGACGGCGGCCTGGACCACTCGGCACTGCTGCGCTCGGTCGAGCGCCTGTCGGGGCAGCCCGTCCGGGCCTGACCGGTCCGGCCCGGATCGGCAACCCGGATCGGCCACCCAGAGACTTCCGGATGGCGTCGGCGCTGACACCTGTCCTGTCGCGCCCAGGCGTCGGCGCCGTCCGGAACACCAGACTCCAAATTTCAACAAACTGTTGACGTCCGGTTCGGGGCGTATTTACGCTCCTGGAGCCTCAAGCCGTCTCAGTTCAGCAGCTCAGCAGCTCCCGTACGGAAGGTCGCCCCGACACCATGACGCAGCGTGTGCTTACGACCGAGTCAGGCGCCACGGTCGCCGACAACCAGAACTCTGCCACCGCCGGCGTCGGTGGCCCGATCCTCCTCCAGGACCAGCACCTGCTGGAGAAGCTGGCCCGCTTCAACCGGGAGCGCATACCGGAGCGCGTGGTCCACGCCCGCGGCTCCGGCGCGTACGGCTACTTCGAAGTGACCGACGACGTCACCGCCTTCACCCGCGCCGACTTTCTCTCCGCGGTCGGCAAGCGCACCGAGACGTTCATCCGCTTCTCCACTGTGGCCGACTCGCTGGGCGGCGCGGACGCCGTCCGCGACCCGCGCGGCTTCGCCCTCAAGTTCTATACGGACGAGGGCAATTACGACCTCGTCGGCAACAACACCCCGGTGTTCTTCATCAAGGACCCGATCAAGTTCCCCGACTTCATCCACTCGCAGAAGCGCGACCCGTTCACGGGCCGTCAGGAGCCGGACAACGTGTGGGACTTCTGGGCCCACGCGCCCGAGGCGACGCACCAGGTCACCTGGCTGATGGGTGACCGCGGCATCCCCGCCTCGTACCGCCACATGAACGGCTACGGCTCGCACACGTACCAGTGGACGAACGCCGAGGGCGAGGCCTTCTTCGTCAAGTACCACTTCAAGACGAACCAGGGTGTGCGCTCCCTCTCCAGCGAGCAGGCCGCCGAACTCGCGGGCAAGGACGGCAACTCGCACCAGACGGACCTGCTGCAGGCCATCGAGCGCGGGGTGTACCCGTCCTGGACGCTGTATGTGCAGGTCATGCCGGCTGCCGAGGCCGCGGACTACCGCTTCAACCCGTTCGACCTGACCAAGGTGTGGCCGCACAGCGACTACCCGCTGCAGCGGGTGGGCCGGCTGGTCCTCGACCGCAACCCGGACAATGTGTTCGCCGAGGTCGAGCAGGCCGCGTTCTCCCCGAACAACTTCGTGCCCGGCATCGGTCCGTCCCCGGACAAGATGCTCCAGGGCCGGCTTTTCGCCTACGCGGACGCGCACCGCTACCGGCTGGGCGTCAACCACACCCAGCTCCCGGTGAACGCGCCGCGCACCGCCGTCGTCGACAACTACGGCCGCGACGGACTGCACGCCACGCGCAACGGTGCGCGCCACGACAAGAACTACGAGCCCAACTCGTACGCGGGCCCCGCCCAGACCGGCGCGGCGCTCTCCGCCCCGCTCGCGATCCACGGCTGGACCGGCACCCACGAGGCGCCCGCCCACACCAAGGACGACGACTTCTTCCAGGCGGGCGAGCTGTACCGGCTGATGTCCGAGGACGAGAAGGGCCGCCTGGTCGCCAACATCGCCGGAGGCCTCTCCCAGGTCACCCGCGACGACGTGATCGAGAAGAACCTCGCCCACTTCCACGCCGCCGATGCCGACTACGGCAAGCGCGTGGAGGAGGCCGTCCGCGCCCTGCGCGAGGACTGAGCCTCCCGCTGAACCCTGCTCGCGCCGTGTACCCGCATGAGGGGTGTCATGCGGCGCGGGCAGGACGAGGTCGCGGCGGCTGTGCGACACCAGTGCGGTGGTGGGGGCCCGGGGTCTCCCGTCTCCTGACCTGAAGGAGACGAGGCTTTGAGCCCGATCGCCGCCGCCGCGACCCTTGTTCTGCCTCACCCGCGCCAGGGTGCGGACTGACGCCTGGGGCCTTCAAGATCGAGGACGAGCGTCGGGCCCACAACCGTCTGGGGCTTGGCAGACGGCCCGAGCGGGGGCATGGCCGCTCTCCCCGCAGCAGACCGCGGCCCGACTCATGCCACGCAGAACTCGTTTCCTTCCGGGTCCTGCATGATCCACCAGTGCCCGGCAGGTCCCTTGTCGACCTCGCGTGCGCGGGCTGCCCCCAGGTCTTCCAGCCTGGCCGCCAGGTCGTCGAGGCCGCCGGGCTCGCTGTGGACGTCGAGGTGCAAGCAGTTCTCGCCGGACTTGCCCTCGGGTACGTCCTGGAAGAGCAGCCGTCGGCCGCGGCCGACGCCGCTGGACGGCTGCGCGGACGCCCACCCGGAACGCCGCCGCGAACTCACTCGCCCGCCTCACGTGTTGAGGAACTCCGCACACCGGTAGGGGCCCAGCGCGGCGCCTTCGGACGGCCGCAGGGTGACCTCGACGTCGTCGGTCCTGACCTTCGGGTCGAGTACGGACTGGGCGCGCGCCAGCGTGCACACCAGCTGCCCCGTGCCCTGGTCGCGTCCCGACTCCGCATAGGGGCCGTCGAGGTGCACCGTGACGCGGGTGCCCGTTCCGGTCACCGAGTAGGCGAGGAGCTGCTCAACGAGAGAGGTGAGCCCGTCGCGCTGCTCGGCGGGCGAAGGCCCCGTGGTGAGCAGCTTCACCACCGCGTCGAGGCTCTTGACCTCCTTGTCGGGCAGGGGCACTGCGCGCAGTCCGTTGTCGGACGCGTAGTACAGCCGCATGCCGCGCGTCAGCCCGGACGCGGGCTCGCCCGCGCCTATCACTCCGGTCGGCTGGACGCCGCAGCCCACGAGAGCGATCCCCAGCGCGGCGACCACGACCCCCTGTCGGACCTTCATTCCGTGCCCTCTTCTGTGCGTCGCAGGGGCAGCCGCAGCGTGAACACCGCGCCGCGCTGCGGTCCGTCGGTCACGTCGATCGTGCCGCCGTGCAGCCGTGCGTTCTCCAGCGCGATCGCCGTGCCGAGGCCGCTGCCCTGTCCGCTGTCGTCGGCCGTGCCACGCGTGCGGGCCGCGTCCGCCTTGTAGAACCGGTCGAAGACCCGCTCCCGAGCCCCCGGCGGCAGCCCGGGACCGTGGTCGGCGACCTCCAGCGTCACCCACTCCTCGTCCGCCTCGCGGACCGTCCCGAGGGTCACGGTGACCGGCGGGGCTCCGTGCCGCAGCGCGTTGCCGACCAGGTTCGCGACGATCACGTCGATGCGGCGCCGGTCGACCACCGCCCGTACGCCCTCGTGGAGGTGTGTCTGCACCCGGTCCGTCCAGCCGCGCAGTGCCAGCGACGCCTGTACGGTGTCGGCGAGGTCCGTCTCGGCCGCGTTCAGCCGTACGGCCTTGGCGTCGAAGCGGGAGATCTCCATCAGGTCCTCGACCAGCCGGGACAGCCGTGCCGTTTCCGCGCCGACGGTACGGGCCGCCCGTGCCGCGTCCGGCGGCAGCTGGTCGGCGTCCTCCTCCAGGACGGTTGCCACCATCGTCATCGCCGCGAGGGGCGTGCGCAGCTCGTGCGACACGTCCGCCACGAAGCGGCGCGCCTTCGCCTCCTGCTCGCGCAGTTCCGTGTCGGAAGCCTGGAGCGCGTCGGCGGTCTCGTTGAACGTCGTTGCCAGGTCGGCGAGTTCGTCATGCCCGGTGACGGCGACCCGGCTGCCGAGGTCTCCGGTCGCGAGCTCGCGGGTGGCCCGGCCCAGCTTCCGTACCGGACGAAGGACCGTCCCCGCGGCCAGCAGCGCCAGGACGGCGGCCAGCAGCACCACCGGGACGGTGCCCTTCCGTACGGAGTCCAGCAGGGCGGCGGTGTCGTCGCGTTCGGCCCGCAGATCGGTGATCGTGAAGACGTCCAGGCCGGAGGTGCGGCGGTCCCCGTCGGCGTATGTCACGGGCATACCGACGACCAGGTAGGGCTCGCCCCGCCACTGCACCCGCTGGAACTTGGCGTCGTCGCCGGTCATGACGGCGGCGCGCAGCTCGGTGGTGATCCGGCTCTCCGTATCGGCGTACGAGTCGGAGACCGCGGTGAGGTCCTGGTAGCGGGCGACCACGATCTTCCCGCCGATGCCGTCCGAGACCTTCGCCGCGAACCGGGACAGCGACTGCTGGTCGGGCGGTACGTCGAAGTCGGCGGCCACCGTGCCGACCCGCTCCCGGAGGTCGTTCACGGCGGCGTTCTGTGCGCGCTGGAGGACGGCGGTGCGGGCGTCCCGGTAGGCGAGGGCGGTCGAGGTCACCGCGCTGATCAGGGCGACGACGACGAAGGCGACGACGAGCCGGGTGCGCAGTCCGCCGACGAGCCGCCGGGAGCGCCGCTTCGAGGCGACGCCGCGCTCGCCCTCGTCGGAACTGCTCACAGTGGCCCGAAGCGGTAGCCGAAGCCCCGCACCGTCTGTACGTACCGCGGCTTCGCCGGTACGTCCTCGAGCCTGGCCCGCAGCCGTCCGACCGCCGCGTCCACCAGCCGGGAGTCGCCCAGGTAGGTGTGGTCCCAGACGGATTCGAGGAGCTGCTCGCGGCTGAAGACCCGGCCGGGGGAGGCCGACAGTTCCAGCAGCAGCCGCAGTTCGGTGGGCGGCAGCGCGACCGGTGTGCCGTTCTTGGTGACGGTCAGCCCGGCGCGGTCGATCACCAGCCCGGCGAGATCGGCGTCCGAACGCTGTCGTGCGGACGGTTCCGCGCGCCGCAGGGCGGCCCGGATGCGGGCCTCCAGGACGGGCGCGGTGACCGGCTTGACGACGTAGTCGTCCGCGCCCGCCTCCAGGCCGGTCACGATGTCCGAGTCGTCGCCGCGCGCGGTCAGCATGATGACCGGCAGGGTCGCCGAGCGGGCGCGGATACGGCGGCACACCTCGAAGCCGTCCATGCCGGGCAGCATCAGGTCCAGTACGGCCAGCTCGACCCTGGCGCCCCGCTCCCCGGCCAGCAGGGCAAGGGCCTGCTCGCCGGTGGCGGCGGTGTCCACGCCGTATCCGTGACGGCGCAGCACGAGCTCCATTCCGTCCCGTACGGACGCGTCGTCCTCGATGAGCAGTACATGCGGCATGGGGCCGATTATGGGCACACGGGACCGTTTCCGCCTACTCCGGACTGGGGGTGGACGCGCAGGTCGGGGGCATTGTTACGTTCCCATCATGTGGCCATGGACGGGCCATCATCTGCGGCGGCGAACGTGAAACCCATGAGCTCCCTCAGGACGAACCCTCGAACCCCCGCCCGGCTGCGCATGGCCACCCTCGTGGCCGTGCCCGTACTCGCCTTCTCCGTCGCCTGCGGCGGCGGTGACGACAGCGCCGGCGGAGCGAAGAAGGACGACGCGATCGCCGACGTACCGGACGCTCCGACCGCGGGCGCCGCGAAGGGCGGGAACAAGGCGAGCACCCGGCCCGCGGGCAAGAGCGCCTTCTACGACGCCCAGATGAAGTACGTCCAGTGCATGCGTACCAAGGCCGGCTACAAGGACTTCCCCGACCCCACGCTCAGCGGGTATCTCGACACGACGAAGATCGACGAGCTCGCCTCCCGGCTCGGCCGCAACATAGGCACCAAGGACGGCAAGGACCGTCTCTGCATTCCCGCGCAACAGGCCGCCATGATGGCCGAGCCCAAGCGCGACCAGCAAAAGGACTACGAGTCGATGCTCGCGCACGCCAAGTGCATGCGGGACAACGGCGTCTCCAAGTTCACGAACCCGACCATGAGCAGCGGCAACGCCCAGCCGGGCGGCGACCCGAACCCGGCGTCCCCGTCCATCGACCCGGAGTCGCCGTCGTACAAGCAGGCCCGCGAGGCGTGCAAGTCGAAGCTGCTCGACGGTCTGGAAGGCAGGCAGTGAAGCGCCGCACCGCCTTCCTCGCGCTCGGCGCGGCGACCGTCGCCGCCGTCACCGGGGGAGTCCTGTTCCTCGGCGACGGCGGCGACGCGGGTGCCTCCGGGAGGGGCGGCGACCTGCCGCCCGCCACCGCGACCGTCGTACGCACCGACCTCGTGCAGTCCAAGACGGTCGACGGAAAGCTCGACTTCGCGCAGCGCCGCCCCGTCAAGTCCGCCGTCGAGGGCACCGTCACGGTGGCCGCTTCCGAAGGGGAGACGGTGACGATGGGGCAGGCACTGTACGAGCTGAACGACAAGCCCGTCACCCTCCTGTACGGGCCGGTCCCGATGTTCCGCGAGATGAAGGCGGGTGACCGGGGCAGCGACGTGCTGCAGCTGGAGCGGAACCTGCGGGACTTGGGGTACGGGGCGAATCTGTACGTCGACATCTGGTACGGCAAGGACACCGAGGCCGCCGTCAAGCAGTGGCAGAAGTCGCTGAACCGTGAGGCCACCGGCAGGGTCGGCAAGGGCGACGTCGTCTTCCAGCCGGGCCCGGTCAAAGTGGTCTCCGCCGACGCGGCGCTCGCCGACTCGGTCGGCCCGAGCGGGGCGGTCCTGACGGTCGCCTCGACCAAGCCGGTCGTACGGGCGCAGCTGGAGCAGACCGACGGCGCGCTCACCTCCCGGGGCACCAAGGTCGAGGTCACCCTGCCGAGCGGGAAGACCGTGGCCGGCAAAGTGGCCCGGACGGTGCGTCCCGAGGAGACCGCCTCCGGGGGCGGTGCAGGCGCGCAGGACGGCATCACGGTCGAGGTTGTCCTGGACGGCGGGGTGAGCGCTGCGTCCGGCGAGGACGCCAAGGCGTCGGCGAGCGTGAAGTTCGTCAGCGAGGCGCGCAAGGGGGTCCTCGCGGTCCCCGTCGAGGCGGTCGTCGCCCTGCGTGGCGAGATGGGCGGCTACGGCCTCCAAGTCGTCCAGGGCGCCACCTCGAAGATGGTGCGGGTGGAGACGGGCATGACCACCGACGGACAGATCGAGGTCAGTGGCCCGGACGTGCGCGAGGGCATGAAGGTCGGAGTGGCGAAGTCATGACGTCGGCCCCGGTGATCGAACTGCGGGACGCCACCAAGTCCTACCCCGGCGGCGTCCACGCCCTGCGCGGAGTGAACCTCACCGTCGAAGAGGGCGAACTGCTCGCCGTCGTCGGCCCGTCGGGTTCCGGCAAGTCCACGATGCTCAATGTCATGGGCACCCTCGACAAGCCCACCACGGGCACCGTCCGCGTCGCCGGGTACGACGTGGCCGAGCTCTCCGACTCCCGGCTCTCCGCACTACGGGCCCGCCACATCGGCTTCGTGTTCCAGCACTTCCACCTGGCGGCGGGGCGCGACGCGGTGGACAACGTCGCCGACGGGCTGCTGTACGCGGGCGTACCGCTGAAACAACGGCGCGCGCGTGCGCGGGAAGCGCTCGCCAAGGTGCGACTGGACCACCGCTACTCGCACACGCCGAACGAGCTGTCCGGCGGCGAGAAGCAGCGCGTGGCCATCGCCCGCGCCCTGGTGGGAGACCCCCGGCTGCTGCTGGCGGACGAACCGACCGGGGCGCTGGACACCGCGTCCGGCGAGATCGTCATGGAGCTGCTGCACGAGCTGAACGCGTCCGGCACCACCATCTGCGTGATCACCCACGACAACGAGATCGCAGACTCGCTGCCGCGCCGGGTCCGCTTCAAGGACGGCGAGATCGTTGTCGACGCCTGTTCCGGCGCGCGTTCCGCCTCCCGTACGGAAGAGGCCGGTTCATGAAGAACGACCTCAAGCCCTCCCGCCTCTCACCCCGCGACATCCTCCGCGTCGGTGCGGTCGGCCTCCGCGCGCGTCGCGCGCGCGTGGTGCTCTCGGCGCTCGGCATCGCCATCGGTATCGCGACCATGGTCGCGGTCGTCGGCCTGTCCGAGTCGAGCCGCGCGGACCTGATGGCCCAGCTCGACCGCCTCGGCACCAACCTCCTTACCGCCGAGGCGGGCGAGGACGCCCTGGGGCAGCCGATCAAGCTCCCCAAGAACGCGGTCGCGATGGTCGAGCGCATCGGCCCGGTACAGCACGCCACGGCCACCGCCGACGTCGACGCCCGCATCCGCCGCAGCGACGTGGTCCCCGAGGAGCGCACCGCCGGCGTCACCACCCAGGCGGCCCGCATCGACCTGCTGTCCGCGCTCGGCGGCGAGGTCGACAAGGGCGTCTGGCTGAATCCGGCCGGCGAACGCCTCCCGACGACGGTCCTCGGCGCGGTGGCGGCGGAACGCCTCGGCATCACCCGCACCGGCGAGACGATCATGATGAACGACACACGCGTGGTCGTCGTCGGCATCCTCAAACCGCTCGAACTGGTCCCCAACCTGGACCGGGTGGCCATGGTCGGATTCCCCGCCGCCGAGCGCTACTTCGGCTTCGACGGCCACCCCACCACCATCTTCGAGCGCTCCACGGACGCCTCGGTGGAGGACGTACGGGCCATCCTGGCCCGCACCATCAGCCCCGGCAACGAGGGGAGCGTCAAGGTCTCCCGCCCCTCGGACGCACTGGCAGCCAAGGCCGCCACCGACGAGGGCCTGACGACCCTGATGCTCGGCCTGGGCGCGGTAGCCCTCCTGGTCGGCGGTGTCGGCGTCGCCAACACCATGGTCATCTCCGTCCTGGAACGCCGCCAGGAGATCGGCCTGCGCCGCTCGCTGGGCGCTACCCGGGGCGCGATCCGGCTCCAGTTCCTGACCGAGTCGCTGCTGCTGTCGGCGCTGGGCGGCGCGACGGGCGCACTGCTGGGCGCGGCAGCGACATACGGCTTCGCACGGGTCCAGGGATGGACCGCGGTGGTCCCGCTCTGGTCCCTGGCAGGCGGCCTGGCCGCCACCCTCCTGATCGGCGTGGCCGCGGGCCTCTACCCGGCAATCCGCGCCTCCCGTCTCCACCCGACCGTCGCTCTGAACGCGACATGAGGCGCCGGCGCACGGGGTGCCCGGTCCGTGCTCCGCGCCCTTCTCGGCGTTACCGGTCGCGCCCAGGGTGCCGGACCCGCCGCAAGGGTTCACAACTGCTGGTCCAGTACCTTGTTTTGGCGAACATGGGCACGATTGAGTGAACGGTGTTCCGGTCTGTGGGTGTGTCTGACTGGGTGTGCGTAACGTGTGTAACGCGATCTGGGACGCCGGGTGTGGTGTCAGCAGTCGGGGCCCCCGTGTCGCCGGAGTGATGGTTCGGGGCCTCCCCGTCGCCTCTGGCCACACCCACATGGCCAGGTCGTAGGGATTCCGCCCACCTGGGACGGACCGCATACGTGATATGCGTCGCCGCCCAGGACGTGAAAGCGGAGGGCCAGTGCGCCCAACACCGTTCGGGGCGTGCCGGTGAGGCAGGACTCACTCCTGCTCACTGCCCAGGAACGGTTCCGTCCTCGAACGCCGGACAGGCCGGAGAACGGCTGTGGCCCCCGCCCCCGAACTCTCGGAGACGGGGCCACGGGCGGGCCGGCAGGTCGTCAGGACGTTGTGAGCGGGCGGATCGCGGTCGGTGCGTGGGACGGGTCCGTCGCGATGTCCTCGAACTCGTTGACGGACGCGATATCCGTACCGCTCATCGCAATGTTCGTCACGCGCTCCAGGATCGCCTCGACCACCACCGGGACCCGGAACTCCGCAGCCAGCTTCTTCGCCTCCTCGAACGCCGGCAGCAGTTGTTCCGGCTCGGTGACGCGGATCGCCTTGCAGCCCAGGCCCTCGACGACCTTGACGTGATCGACGCCGTAGACGCCGATCTCCGGCGAGTTGAGGTTCTCGAACTCCAGGTTGACCTGGAAGTCGATGTCGAAGTTGCGCTGCGCCTGGCGGATCAGCCCCAGGTAGGAGTTGTTCACCAGGACATGGACGTAAGGGATGCGGTGCTGCGCACCGACGGCCAGCTCCTCCAGCATGAACTGGAAGTCGTAGTCGCCGGAGAGTGCGACGACGGAGCCGTCCGGGTCGGCCGTGGCGACGCCCAGCGCGGCCGGGATGGTCCAGCCGAGCGGGCCCGCCTGGCCGCAGTTGATCCAGTGGCGCGGCCGGTAGACGTGCAGCATCTGCGCACCGGCGATCTGGGAGAGGCCGATCGTGGTGACGTACCGGGTCTCGGGGCCGAAGGCCCGGTTCATCTCCTCGTACACCCGCTGCGGCTTCAGCGGCACGTTGTCGAAGTGCGTACGGCGCTGCAGCGTGGCCCGGCGTTCCTGGGTGGACGCGGCCCACTCCGAGCGGTCCTTGAGCCTTCCGGCCGCCTTCAGCTCGCGCGCCACCTCGACGAACAGTTCCAGCGCGGCCTTGGCGTCGGAGGCGATGCCGAGGTCGGGGGCGAAGATCTTGCCGAGCTGGGTGGGCTCGATGTCCACGTGGACGAAGGTGCGGCCCCGGGTGTAGACGTCCAGCTTGCCGGTGTGGCGATTGGCCCAGCGGTTGCCGATGCCGAGGACGAAGTCGGACTCCAGGAAGTTCGCGTTGCCGTAGCGGTGCGAGGTCTGCAGGCCGACCATGCCCGCGTTCAGCGCGTGGTCGTCGGCGATGATGCCCCAGCCCATCAGGGTCGGGACGACCGGGATGCCTGTCAACTCGGCGAATTCCACCAGGAGTTCGGACGCGTCGGCGTTGATGACGCCGCCGCCCGCGACGAGCAGCGGGCGCTCGGAGGCATTCAGCATCTCCAGGGCCCGCTCGATCTGTTTGCGGGTCGCGGCGGGCCTGTGCACCGGCAGCGGCTCGTACAGGTCCGGGTCGAACTCGATCTCGGTGAGCTGGACATCGATGGGCAGGTCGATGAGGACCGGGCCGGGGCGGCCGGTGCGCATCAGGTGGAAGGCCTGCTGGAAGACACCCGGGACCTGGGCGGCTTCGAGGACGGTCGTCGCGGCCTTGGTGACGGGCGCCGCGATCGAGGCGATGTCGACCGCCTGGAAGTCCTCCTTGTGGAGCACGGCGGTCGGGGCCTGCCCGGTGATGCAGAGGATAGGGACGGAGTCGGCGATGGCGGAGTAGAGGCCGGTGATCATGTCGGTGCCGGCGGGTCCCGACGTACCGATGCAGACGCCGATGTTGCCCGGGCGCGCCCGGGTGTAGCCCTCCGCCATGTGGGAGGCGCCCTCGACATGACGGGCGAGCGTGTGATGAATCCCGCCGGATGCCCTGAGGGCCGCGTAGAAGGGGTTGATCGCCGCGCCCGGCACACCGAACGCGTTGCCGACGCCTTCGCGCTTGAGGATCTCAACTGCCGCTCGGGCAGCGGTCATTCGTGGCATTGAGTGCTCCTGCTCGGACCTGGTGGAGTCGGGCTCTGTCGCGCCACCTGAGAGCACCAATTCCGCATTGATTCCGCATTGCGGAAAGTTGATTCTGCTATACGGAAGTCAATCTAAAGTGCGACCGGGCAACCGTCAAGAGAGCGGGCGTGGGGCGGCCGATGCGCGCACCGGTCCACGAAGTACGCCGAGTCACTCCCCAGGACCTCGCTCTTGGTGGACCATGGGGATACGGAGCGGAGTCGACCCGCATCGGTCGGCGCCGACGCGCTCGGGTGCGCCGAGGTGGCAGTCGCCGCGGCGCGCGACCGGGGCCGGAGGGAGTTCATGGTGGAGTCGGTGCCGGTACGCTGCCCGGCCTGCCGCCGCGACCACACGTACAGCACGCCGGTCTATCCCTGCCCGTGCGGTGCGCCGAGCGCCCCGCCCGTGCTACGCGGCGCCCCGGTCGTACCCATCACGCACCGCACCTGGAACGACGACTGGGTGACGGTGCGCTGTCGCACCTGCGGGCGCCACGACCAGTGGCCGCAGCCGGAGCTGTGCTGCCCGTGCGGGACGGTGCTGCGGATACCGGTCCGGCCGGTGACGGAAACCGATGGCACCCCCGGACCCGCCGACGGGGCCCGGCCCGACCGGCCGTCCCACATTCCGCTGCCGCGTACGGCGCCGCCGCCCCGGCCGGCGTTCCAGCCCCTGCCGATCCGTACCGCACACGATGCGGTCGCGAGCGCCGCCCTGTATCTGAAGTGGCTGGGCTACCACGATGTCGTACAGCCGGCGGAGCGCTCCCCCGCGCGGATCGACCTGCGGGCCACCGGGCTGATCGCCCAGGTCGACGCTATCTCCCGCCCGACCGTCCTGCGCGACGTCGAGTGCCTCTGGCTGAACGCGCTGAGCGCATCGGTCACGAGCGTGTTCTTCTCGCTCGCGGGGTACGCACAGGATGCCGAAGCGCGCGCGGACGGCCTCGGCATGCCGCTCTTCGTCATGGACCGCACGGGAACGCCGCAGCCATTCAACGGCCCCGCGGACGAGCTGATCAGCACCGGCGCCTGAGCCCGGGGCGCCATACTGGCCGTATGCGTATCCGTACCGCCCGCCGCTCCGATCTTCCGCTGCTTCAGGACATCGAGCGCGCCGCCGGCGAACCGTTCCGCGCGCTCGGTATGTCCGCCATCGCGGACGACGATCCCCCGCCGCTCGGACTGCTGGACGATTACCGCCGGGCCGGCCGCGCCTGGGTGGCCGCCGACCCCGACGACCGCCCGGTCGGCTACCTGATCGCCGACCCGGTCGACGGCGCGGCCCACATCGAACAGGTCTCCGTCCATCCGTCCGCCGCACGACGCGGTCTGGGCAGCACGCTCATCGACCACCTCACCGGGTGGGCGCACGAGCGGCAGCTGGACGCGCTGACGCTGACGACCTTCTCCCACGTCCCGTGGAACGCGCCGTACTACGCCCGCCTCGGCTTCCGTACGCTGGGCGAGGCCGAACTCACCGACGGGCTGAGGAAGATCAGGGCGGAGGAGGCGGAACACGGCCTGGACCGCTGGCCGAGGGTCTGCATGCGGCGCGAGATCCCGCGCGCCTGGCACGACCCGCGCCTCAGCGGAACCGACCGACAACAGTGAGTGCAATCGGTCACGTTCGGGCCGAGGGCCACAAATGTTCGGCCGGTTGTCAGTGTCGGGCCTTAAGGTAGGGAACATGGCTTTAACTCCACGGCACACACCACTTGTCGACCCGTTGCGCACGACCCGCCCGACGTCCCCGTCCGCCGCCGAGGCGAACGAGGCGATACGGGCCCTGGTCGACGCGCGCGCCGGACAGGACTGGTCCTCCGTGGAGTCCGCCGCCTACGAAGTGCTGCTGATCGAATGGGCGGCCGCGACCCGGGGCGTTGCCGGCGACATCATCGAGGCCGCCTGACAACGCCCGGGGCGATCCGGTCCTACTGCCCGTAGCCCTCCCGCAGTTCGATCTTCCGGACCTTCCCGCTGACCGTCATCGGGAAGGTCTCCAGGATCTGCAGTCGCCGCGGGATCTTGTAGTGCGCCAGCTGTCCACGGCAGTAGCCCGTCACCTCTTCCAGGGTCGGCGGGCTCGCCGGGTCCCTCGGGATGACGCAGGCCAGGACCTCTTCGCCGTAGGTGTCATCCGGTATGCCCACCACCTGCACATCCGCGATCTTCGGGTGGCCGTAGAGGAACTCCTCGATCTCCCGCGGATATACGTTCTCCCCACCACGGATGATCATGTCCTTGATCCGGCCGACGATCTGTACGTAACCGTCCTCCCGCATCACCGCGAGGTCCCCGGTGTGCATCCAGCGGCCCGCGTCGATCGCCTCCGCGGTGCGCTCGGGCTGTTCCCAGTAGCCGAGCATCACGCTGTAGCCGCGGGTGCAGAGTTCGCCCGCCGCACCGCGCTCCAGGGTCACGCCGGTCACCGGGTCGACGACCTTGACCTCGATGTGCGGCATGACGCGGCCGACGGTGCCGGTGCGGCGCTCCAGGTCGTCGTCGCGGCGGGTCTGGGTGGAGACCGGTGAGGTCTCCGTCATGCCGTAGCAGATGGACACCTCGTCCATGTGCATCTCGGCGACGACCCGCTTCATCACCTCGACCGGGCAGGGCGATCCGGCCATGATGCCGGTACGCAGCGAGGAGAGGTCGTACGAGGCGAAGTCGGGGAGGTTCAGCTCCGCGATGAACATGGTGGGGACGCCGTAGAGCGAGGTGCAGCGCTCCTGTTGAACGGCGGCGAGCACGGCGGCCGCCTCGAAGGCGGGGGCCGGGATCACGATGCAGGCACCGTGCGAGGTGATGCCGAGGTTGCCCATGACCATGCCGAAGCAGTGGTAGAAGGGGACGGGCAGACAGACCCGGTCCTGTTCGGTGTAGGCGACCAGCTCCCCCACGAAGTAGCCGTTGTTGAGGATGTTGTGGTGGGAGAGGGTGGCGCCCTTGGGGAAGCCGGTGGTGCCGGAGGTGTACTGGATGTTGATCGGGTCGTCGCAGGACAACTCGGCTTCCCGGGCCGCGAGTTGCCCGGCATTCACGGATCCGGACAAAGCAAGCAGCCCGTCCCAGGACGGGTCACCGATGTAGTGCACGGCGCGCAGGTCGGGGCAGCCCGCGCGGACCTGGTCGACCAGGGTGCGGAAGTCACTGGTGCGGTGCGAGAGCGAGGAGACCAGCAGCGAGATCCCGGCCTGCTTCAGCACGTACTCCAGCTCGTGTGCCCGGTAGGCCGGGTTGATGTTGACCATGACGGCGCCGATGCGGGCGGTGGCGTACTGCACGAGCACCCACTCGGGGCAGTTGATCGCCCAGATCCCGACCCGGTCCCCCTTGGCCACCCCCGACGCCATCAGCGCACGCGCCAGCTCGTCGACCGCCGCGCCGAATTCGGCGTACGTCCAACGTCGCCCCGATACGACGTCGACGAGCGCCTCGCGCTCACCGAACGCCTCGATGGCGCGGTCGAGATTGCGTCCGATGGTGTCGCCGAGCAGCGCCGTGGTGCCGGTTCCGTGCGCGTAGGACAGCTCGCTCATCGCAGATCCCCCTCGTCGTACTCGGTGCCGGTGCCCTGGGCCGTGCGCTCGCGCAGCTCGATGCGGCGGATCTTGCCGGAGACGGTCTTGGGCAGCTCGGCGAACTCCAGCCGCCGGACCCGCTTGTACGGGGCGAGGACCGCCCTGGAGTGCTCGAAAAGCACCTTCGCCGTGTCCGGACCGGGCTCCCAGCCCTCCGCGAGCACGATGTACGCCTTCGGCACCGCGAGCCGTACCGGATCGGGGGCCGGGACGACGGCGGCCTCGGCCACCGCCTCGTGCTCCAGCAGGGCGCTCTCCAGCTCGAACGGCGAGATCTTGTAGTCGGATGCCTTGAAGACGTCGTCGGCGCGGCCGACATAGGTGATGTAGCCGTCCTCGTCGCGGGAGCCGATGTCACCGGTGCGGTAGTAACCGCCCGCCATGGCCTCGGCGGTCCGGTCCGGGTCACCGTGGTAGCCGGTCATCAGACCCACCGGGCGGTCCGACAGATCGAGGGAGATCTCTCCCTCGGCCGCGCCGGGCTCACCGGTGACCGGGTCGAGGAGCTCCACCTTGAAACCGGGGCTGGGCCGGCCCATCGACCCGGCCTTCAGCAGCTGGCCCGGGGTGTTGGCGACCTGGACGGCGGTCTCTGTCTGGCCGAAGCCGTCCCGGATGGTGACGCCCCAGGTGCGCCGTACCGTCTCGATGACCTCCGGGTTCAGCGGCTCACCTGCCGCGACGACCTCGCGCGGCGGGGTCTTCAGCTGGGAGAGGTCGGCCTGGATCAGCATCCGCCAGACGGTGGGCGGGGCGCAGAAGCTGGTGACGCCCGAGCGGTCCATCTCGGCCATCAGCCGGCCCGCGTCGAAGCGCGTGTAGTTGAAGATGAAGACGGTCGCCTCGGCGCTCCAGGGCGCGAAGAGATTCGACCAGGCGTGCTTGGCCCAGCCGGGCGAGGAGATGTTGAGATGGACGTCCCCGGGCTTGAGGCCGATCCAGTACATCGTCGACAAGTGGCCCACGGGGTAGGAGACATGGGTGTGCTCGACGAGCTTGGGGCTGGCGGTCGTACCGGAGGTGAAGTACAGCATCAGCGGCTCGTCGGCGTCGGTCTCCCGGTCCGCCCCGAAGGTCTCCGGCTGATCGTCGGCGCCGGTGTACGACAGCCAGCCGGGCACATCGGCGCCGACCGAGATCCGGGTGTAGTCGCCGGGCACCTCGTCGAACTTGGCGGTGTCGGTGTCCCGTACCAGGACGTGCCGGACCCGGCCGCGCTCCACCCGGTCACGCAGATCGACCGGGCCGAGGAGCGGGGTGGCGGGGATGACGACGGCGCGCAGCTTCATCGCGGCCAGCGCCGTCTCCCACAGCTCGACCTGGTTGCCGAGCATGACGAGGATGCGGTCCCCGGCGCGTACCCCCTGGGCGCGAAGCCAGTTCGCGGCCTGGTTGGAGCGGGCAGACATCCGGGCGAAGGACACCTCGGTGCGGCCGCCGTCCTCCTCCACGATGTACAGAGCGGTGCGGTCGTTGCTCTCGGCTATGGCGTCGAACCAGTCGAGCGCCCAGTTGAAATGGTCGGTCCGGGGCCAGCGGAAGCCCTCGTAGGCCGCGTGGTAGTCCTCGCGGTGCTTGAGCAGAAAGTCCCGGGCGGCCCGGAACGTCTCCGTCGCGCCGATTGCCGACATGTGCCCTCCTCATTGCGGACCGGACCGGTCACTTAACATCATGTAAACAGTGACCCAGGTCTCACCACCCCCGAACGGGGGTGCAGCAGGCGGAGGCTGCCGAGCCTCCGGAGCCGGGCAGAGGGGCGTCAACGTGCCGGAATCCGTCGATGCGGTCGAGATGCAGGCAGCGCTGCTGCGGCTGCGCCGGACCAGTGGGCTGCCCGTGGCCTTCGGCGGGCTGCTCTCGGATGCCCGTCACGCCCGGATCGCCGAGCTGAACGGGGCGCAGACCGCCGCCCTGCGCGGTCTTGTCATCTCGGCGGGCAGCGGGCTCGGCGGCAAGTCGATCGCCCTGTCCCGGCCGTGCGCGGTGACCGACTACCGCTCCTCGCGCCACATCAGCCACGAGTACGACATGGCGGTGGCGGCGGAGGGCCTGCGCTCGGTGGTCGCGGTGCCCGTCGTCGTACGGCGCAAGGTGCGCGGTGTGCTGTACGGGGCGCTGCGCGAGCCGGTCTCGCTCGGGGACCGTACGTTCGACGCGGCGGTCGCCGCTGCCCGCGACGTGGAACAGGCCCTGGTCGTACGGGACGAGGTGCAGCAGCTCCTGGCCGTGACCCGGGAACAGGTCGCGGACCCGAGGGCCGCGCCGGAGGCGTGGGAGGACGTCCGCGAGGCCCATCGCGAACTGCGTGCCCTGGTGCCGAAGGTCGTGGACCCGGCGCTGCGCGACGAGTTGCTCTCCGTGTGCGGGCGGCTCGCCTCGGCGGCCGGTGCCCGCGCGCCGCAGCCCTGCGGGGTGCACCTGGCGCCGCGCGAGGTGGACGTGCTGGCCTGTGTGGCGGCGGGGACGACGAACGCCGGGGCGGCACAACGGCTGGGGCTGCGGCCGGAGACGGTGAAGGGGTATTTGCGTTCCGCGATGCGCAAGCTGGGTGCGCACACACGTCTGGAGGCGGTGGTGGCGGCGCGGCGGGCGGGGCTGCTGCCGTAGCGCGACGGCGGGAGCTCACCGTTCGAAGTCGACGAACGTCATGAACCGGATGTCGTATCCGTGCGCGTCGGTGCCCGCCGTCGCCATGGTGCGGAGCATCCGTACGGCCTCTGCCGTGACGGCGTCTCGATCGGCCCGGCTCAGCCTGCCGAGCGGTTGCACGGTGAGGGTCGTCGCCCCGGAGCCGGCGGCGGTACCGGTACCGCTGCCGAGCCGCCAGATGGCAGCGAGGAATCCGTCGACCAGCACCGTGCCGTACGCCTGATTGCCGTTCCCGTTGCGCCCCCGGTACTGCGGCGGGATGACGCGCGTACGGTCCGCATGGCCGAGCAGCACATTGTCGAACTCGGGCAGGAAACGTGGCGGGGCGGGGGTGTCCTCGTCGGGGCGTGGGGCGTCCGGCAGGTCGAAGAGTTCGACGCCGTTCTCGTCCCGGAAGGTGATGAGCTGCGGCCGCAGCCGTTCGAAGACCTCGCGCAGCCGGGTCAGTCCGGCCCATGTCTGCATGTCCTGCACGGAGGCGGGTCCGAAGGCTCCGAGATAGCGCAGCACGGTGGCGTCCGGTGCGGGGACCGGCCCCGACGGGCTGCCGAGCCAGTGTTCGGCGGTGGTCAGCGCGACCCGGCCGCTCTTTCCCCACACCCCCCGCGGGGTGACCTGGACCAGCGGCAGCAGACAGCGGGCGGCCACACCCAGTGCCTGCGGGTCGGCGTGGGGCCACTCGGTGAGCAGCGCCTCGCGGATCTCCTTGGGGGTGCGGGGCCGCTCCTCGACGAGTTGTCTGCCGACCGCCCCGAGCCGGTCCAGGTCCACCCCGGCGAGCCCCTTGCGGAACATCTTGAGCTCCCGGTCGCGCGCCGCCTGGACGAGCGGGCGCAGGGTGAGCGCGTCGGCGGCCGTGTGCAGGTGGATGGTGGAGCGCATGGTGACGATACGAACCACCTCGCGGGACTCCATCAGCCCGGCGAGCTCGGCCGGGTCGAAGCCGTCGAGGCGGGCGAAGAGCTGGTAGTACGGCGGCTTGGTGTTCTGCGCCTGGAGGCCGACCAGATGCCCGACCGCCTCCTTCGCGGACAACACGGTCCGGCGCAGCAACAACTGCCGCTCCAGCGTGGCGCGGCCCAGCGTGCGCGGGGAGAGCACGGCGGGTGCTGCGGGGTTCTTCTTCGCGGCCATGGACGGCACGCTACGCGGACTTGCGGACATCTTCGGTCCTCATCGGGTGACGTGCTCCGATCCGCATGCCCGCCATGCCGCCGCCCCGCAGGACCCCGGGTCGTGGGCCCGCCACCCGCATCATGGGTCGGTGATCAGTGTCCTGTTCGCCATCCTGACCGCGATCAGCAACGGCGCGGCCTCCGTTCTCCAGCGCCGTGCCGCCCGCACCGTGCCCGACAGCGAGGCGATGCGTCTGGCGCTGATCGGGCATCTGCTGCGCCGGAGGGTGTGGCTCGCCGGGATCGGCCTGGTGATCGTCGCGGCCGTCTGCCAGGCCGTGGCGCTGGCCACCGGGCCGATCGCCCTGGTCCAGCCGATCTTTGTGATCGAGCTGCCGGCCACACTGCTGATGGCCGGGTTCGTTCTGCGGGTCCGTATCCCCCGGCAGATCTGGTACGCGGTGGCGGCCGTGACGCTGGGGCTGGCGCTCGGCATGGCCTCCGCGGCCCCGGGCGGCGGCAGTACGTCCGTGCGGGGAGCGGCCTGGGTCACCGCACTGATCGTGACCGGAATCTTCGAGGCCGCACTGATCGGCGCGGCCCTGAGCACGCGAGGCAACCCCCGGGGCGCGCTGCTCGGCCTCGCCGCCGCATGCGGGTATGCCCTCACGGCCGCACTCATGAAGGACGCCATGGCACGGCTCGAAGGGGGCGGCGGAGCGGTGGCGCTCTTGACGTCCTGGCAGCTGTACGCCACCGCCGCGGCCGGAGTGGGCGCACTGTTCCTCCTCCAGAACGCCCTCCAGGCGGGCATGCTGGTCGCCGTCCAGCCGCCGCTGACCCTCGGCGACGCGCTGATCAGCGTCCTGTACGGGGTGACATTGTTCGGCGAGGAGTTGCGCACCGGGTGGTGGTTGCTGCCCGAACTGGTCGCGCTCGCCCTGATCGCGGTGGGCTGCACCGAGCTGGCCCGCTCCCCGCTGGCGTCCGGAACCGCGCCCCCGCCCGCACGAAGACTCAGGTGAGCCTGCCGCCGCCCCGTCGCAGATTCGCGCCCCGATCCGGGCGATTCCCGCCGCAGGGTCGCGCCGCCCGGCCGCACAGGGCTATTCTCCGGTCGAGCCATGTGTGGCAAACGGGCAAGGGGCCCGGTTCTTTCTTGGGGGTTGGTGTGGTTTCTGGTCGCGTGGTGCGGTTCGACGGCGCACGAGGATATGGCTTCATCTCACCCGATCACGGCGGTGAGGATGTGTTTCTGCATGTGAACGACATGTTGATCCCCGAGTCCTATGTGCACACGGGAACGGCGGTCGAGTTCGAGATCGAGGACGGTGACCGCGGGCTGAAGGCCTCGTCCGTCCGGCTCGCAGAGGGTCCCGACGGGAAGCCTCTGACCCCTCCGAGGCCCGCCTCGGTCAGCGTTTCCGGGTCGGCGGACGACGACACGTTGTGCGATGTGCTCAGTGCGGCCGAGTACAGCAGGGAGGTGACCGACGTGCTGCTGGAGTCGGCACCCTCGCTGACGGGAGCTCAGATCCTTCAGGTCCGAAGCGGGTTGCTGCAGTTCGCCAAGAACCACGGCTGGACCGAGGGCTGACGGGACGGCGCGGCACCGGCCCGCCTTACCTGTAGTGCCGGGGACCGTCCGGTCATGATCCGCCGGACGGGCCCCGGCTCATTCAGGCGCTCGGCTCCCGCACGACCAGCGGGGTGCCAAGCACCTGGTGTCCACCGCTGGCCAGCATGCGCACCTCTCCCCGGTCGCTGATCTCCGCGCGCACGATTCCGGTCTCGTCCTCGTAGATCGGGTATCCACCCGCCCCCGACTGCGCCGTACGCCGGACGATCACCGTGTCGTCCTCCACGGCGGACGCCTGAAATACCAACTGGTAGCTCTCCGGGTAATCCATGGCGGATGTCCCCAATCACGCCCTGAGCCGGGAAACAGACGCCCCAGCCCGCCGGGATTCCGGAATCCTTCCGCTCGCCGCAGAAGATTCCGCCTCACCCCCAGTTTCCTCCGGCACTCCCCACGCCGCATCCAGAGCATCCCGCGTCCGCTCTTCCGCCTCGGCGAAGAGATGCGCGTACGTCCGACATGGCTGCCCGGCCTGCCATCGGCTCCGCCGCCACGACGATGCGCTTCGCGCGTTGTGCTGTTGACTGCCGCGATCGGCGGCCCCGGAAAACCGTTCGACGGCTTTTCGGGGTCCTGACACAATGGCGCACCATGGCGAACTTCGAGCTTGTGACCGCCGCGGACGTGCAGCTCATGCAGGGTCTGGCGCAGCGTGTCACCGCCACCCGCCCGGACCTGGTGAACGGCGACGCGACGTTCGGCGAGCTGGCCTGGAACTGGGGCAAGGGGCACGCCGGCCACGGCGCGAGCTGGCCGCGTCGGCTGTGGTTCTCCGGCGGTGATCTGGTGGCGTGGAGCTGGGCCTGTCTTCCGCACCGGGCGAGGCGGAGCGACGGGTCGGTGAAGGACGTCACCGGCGCCTATCTGGCGTATCAGGTCCATCCCGACCACGCCGGGCTGGTTGACGAGGTGATCGACTGGTACGAGGGTACGGCGGCGGACATCGAGCGTACGGTGATGCCGAGCGCCGCCGATGAGTTCGCCCTGAAGCGATGGGCGGCGCACGGCTATGAGACCGACCCGGCCTCGCTCGGCGACGCCGGGTCCTGGACCCAGCTCAACCAGCGGGATCTCAACGACGTGGAACAGCCGGCACTGCCAGACGGATTCCGGTTCCGCACCGCCGACGAGGCCGGTCCGAAGGCCGCGGTCCAGGCCCATCTGGACGCCTGGGCTCCCTCGACGTACACGGCCGAGGGCTACCAGGGCGTCCGGCAGACGGCGACGTACCGCGGCGACCTGCACATCCTGGTGGAGGCGCCCGACGGAACGATGGCATCCTCGACGATCATGTGGCTCGACGAAGCGAACAAGACCGCCGAGTTCGAGCCGGTCGGGACGCATCGGGACTACCGGCGTCTGGGGCTGGGAAGGGCGATGCTTCTGCACGGGATGCATCTGGCGCGGGCGGCCGGCGCCACTCAAATGACGGTCGCCTGCCTGGGCGCGCCGGGGCATCCCCAGGCGCGCGGGCTGTACTACAGCGTCGGGTTCCGGGAGTTCACGCGGGACGCGCCGCTCATCAAAACCAAGACCGCGATCTGAGGACTGGTCGGTCGGGTAGTCGCTGGTCAAGCCACGTTGGCTCGGGCGACGACCGAAATGATCACGAGTCCCAAACGGTCGCATTTTCAATTAATTGAACCGACCGTCGCTTCCCGGACCCGCACCTGCACGGGTTCGGGGCCGAGAGGCCTTCTGGGCTCTCGTGGGGTGTTGTTCCAGCGGTCAGGAACCTACTGGCGTTCCGGAACGATTCCGGCAGCACATCTCCCGATACGGAATGGGGCGGGGCATGCTCCGCCTGCGTCTTCCATCGCCCCTCGGACCTGCCTGCCACGCCCGGGCAGCGGCCCACGGCTGCGGGCTCACACCCGGGCCACTTATCCTGAACCCATACGGGCGGTTCAACGGCACTCGGGCGCTTACCGAATACATGCCCCCCTTTCCCCCGAGTCGCGTGTGCGGCACGCACGACCGGGATCCCCACAACCGGGAAGGGACACACCATGAAGGATGCCGACATGGGAGACGATGTCTACCAGCCCCAACAGCCTGAGGCCTCCGACCTCACCGAGCAGCTCGACATCGAGGACACCCTGGACAACCGGGTGGGACTGACCGACCTGCTCGACGAGGGCTACTCCCCGCCCGAGCGACCGTGGGCGGTGGAGGATCTGGGCACCACGGCCGCCGAACAGCACAGTGGCGAGCCGCTGGAGGGCCGCCTGGCACGGGAGCTGCCCGATGTCACCGAAGCCGACGGCGACGACCTGGGAGATCTGTCCGACGGTGACGGCGAGCTCTGGGACGCGGAGGTCGGTACGCTACGCGCCGGCCGACTGACCCGGCAGCTGGACATCAACGAGCCGGACACCCTGGCGGCCGAGGACGTCGGGATCGACGGAGCGGCAGCATCGGCCGAGGAAGCCGCCATGCATGTCGTCCCGGACAACCTGGGGTGAGGAGGCGCTTCTTCCCTTTGCACCGACGCCAGGAATGCACCGGCGGAAATACATTGACGCCAGGAATTCTTTACTTCCGCATTACTACGATGCGGCATCTCACCGGCGGCGCTCCGACCATGACCTCGGAGGTAATCGACGCCTTCCGCGCCATCGGACATCGTGTTCCTCACGAGCACACGGGAGCCCGGCCCCAGAGGCCGGGAAGCGAGGAGAGGACAGCACGATGACCGCATACGAGGACGCCGTTCAGCGCTACTTCGTCGCCTGGAACGCGGCCACCCCCGAGGACCTGGAGAAGGCCGTCGCGGCCGCCTTCACCGAGAGCGCCACCTACACCGACCCGTTGGCCGATGTGCGTGGCCACGAGGAGCTCACGGCCGCGATCAACGGGGCCCATCAGCAGTTCCCCGGTTTCGAGTTCCGGCTGACCGGCACCCCGGACGGGCACCACGACATCGTGCGCTTCAGCTGGGAACTGGTCTCCACCGCCGACGGCTCGGCGCCTGTCGCCGGGTCGGACGTAGTCACACTCGCCGACGACGGACGCATCACTTCGGTCAGCGGCTTCCTCGACCGGGTACCCGGAGCCTGAGCCGAGGGCAGGAGACAGCCGTCACGGGAGCTCCGCCAGTCCGATGCCGAGGCGACCGTCGCCGCGGTCGACGGTCTCGAACAGCGGGTTGGCGGGGCGCGGGGCCGCAGAGCGTTCCGCCGTACCGGCGAAAGGTACGGTGACCGTGGCCGCCGCCGAGCCGGCCAATCGATTGACGCACAGTATCGATTGACGCACAGTCAGGTGTTCGCGCCTGCGCCTGCCGCGTGTTGCCCGCGCATTGCGCTGCCGCGGCGCGCGCCGGACCGCCTGGTCGTCATGCCGGCTCGTCGAGGAACTTCCCGCCCTCCAGAAGGGTCTTGAGCGACGAGAGGATCACGACCCAGCCACCGCTGACACCCTCCAGCATCTTGCTGTCCGGGCTGTCGAACCCGTCGTGGGTGATCGTCAGCTTGATGCCCATCTCGGGCTCCTCGGCCGGCTCGATGTCGAAGGTGACCTCGGACCGCTCCTGGACGGCCTTGTCCCACTCCTCGTCCGAGGCGAAGTCGAACATCTGGCGGTGCATGGGCTGCAGGGTGTGCCAGGTGTACGAGAGCCGCTTGCCGGGCTCCGCCTCCAGGACCCGCTGGCCGACCTCCTCGAACTCGCCGTCGGGGTCCATCTTCCAGCGGACCGGCGCGCCGACCTCCCAGGTCGACTCGGGACCGTAACCGCCCATGTAGATCTCGATGAATTCGGGATCGGTCAGCGCCTGGTAGAGCTTCTCGGCGGTGGTCTGGATGTAGATGACGTAGACGAACTCGGGCTTGTCCATGACCGTTCCTTCCAGGGTCTGTTCGAGTGGGGACAGCGCGGTCGGGCGGTGGCATTCATATCGGCCGATCCAGCGGTCGGCGAGCTCCTGGATCGGCACCGGGTTGAGGTGGTGCAGCTTCTCCCGGCCCCGGCGCACGGCGGTGACCAGCAGCGCGGATTCCAGCACCGCCAGGTGTTTGCTCACCGCCTGCCGGCTCATGCCCAGGCCCTCGCCCAGCTCGCGCAGGGTCTGACCACCACGGGCGTTGAGCCGGTCGAGCAGTTCCCTGCGGCTCGGATCGGCGAGCGCCTTGAATATCGGGTCCATCGCCGCCATCGCGGTCACCATCGCCTGTTCGCGTTCTCGGCCCCTTTGCAGCATAGGCAACCTTTTGGTTGCATGCCGAGCGGGGCCGGCCCGAAGACACCCACCACACTTCCACGCTCCTCGCCCCATCGCTCCGGGGCCGCCGGAACGATTTCTGGAATTAACTTCTGATGTCTTGTCACGGCCGGTTCTACGCGCATAGCTTTTGCCCTCACCACACTTCGGGAGCAGCCCACCGTGCACATATCCAGACCCCGTTCCGTCCTGCTGGCCGGCGCCGTCGCCGTGACGCTCTCGGCCACCGCGCTGCCCGCCGCCTTCGCGGCTCCGTCCTCGACCGCCGTGATCTCCGAGGTGTACGGCGGCGGGGGCAACTCGGGTGCGACGCTCACCCGGGACTTCATCGAACTGGCCAATGCCGGTTCCGCCTCGTACGACCTGTCCGGTTTCAGCGTGCAGTATCTGCCGGCCTCTCCTTCCGCCGGTTCGCTGTGGCAGGTCTCCGCACTGAGCGGGTCCGTCGCCCCCGGCGGCCGCTACCTCGTCGCCGAGGCCGCGGGCACCGGCGGCACCGTCGCCCTGCCGACGCCGGACGCCACCGGCACAGTCGCGATGGCGGCCGGCGGCGGAACCGTCGCGCTGGTCTCCGGCACGACTCCGCTGACCTGCAAGACAGCGGCCGACTGCGCGGCCGACACACGGATCGTGGATCTCGTCGGCTACGGCTCCGCGGTCGTACGTGAGGGCAGCGGCCCGGCGACGGGGGCATCGAACACGTCCTCGGTGGCGCGCGGTGCGTCCCTCGTCGACACCGACAACAACGCCGCCGACCTCACCGCGGGCACCCCGGCACCGGTCAACTCGGCCGGTGAGACATCCGGCGGCTCCGGTCCGCAGGACCCCGGCGGCCCGACCGAACCCGGCACCGTCCGGATCCACGACATCCAGGGCACCACCCGTGTGTCGCCGCTGGAGGGCCGCCCGGTGACCGGTGTCCCCGGCATCGTCACCGGCGTACGGACCACCGGTTCACGCGGCTTCTGGATCCAGGACACCGCGCCGGACACGGACGCCCGTACCGGTGAGGGCGTGTTCGTCCACACCGGCTCCACCACGCCGGATGTCGCCGTGGGCGACTCGGTGCTGGTCAGCGGCAAGGTGGACGAGTACTACCCGTCGTCGACCACCCAGTCGATCACCGAGATCACCGCCCCGAAGACGACGGTCCTGTCCTCGGGCAACGCGCTGCCCGCCCCGGTCGTGCTCGATGCGGCCTCGGTGCCGGACGCTTACGTCCCCTCGGCGGACGGCGGTTCGATCGACTCGCTGACCCTCGACCCGTCGGCGTACGCCCTCGATCTCTACGAGTCGCTCGAAGGTACTCGCGTCGAGATCTCCGACACCCGGGTGACGGGTGCGACGACCGCGTACGACGAGGTCTGGGTGAGCGTCAAGCCGGACGAGAACCGGACCCGGCGGGGCGGCACGCTCTACTCCTCCTACGACGACCAGAACACCGGCCGTATCAAGGTGATGTCGCTCGACCCGGACCGGCCCGTCCCTGTCGCCGACGTGGGCGATGTGCTGTCCGGCGCCACCACCGGTGTCATGGACTACGCGTCGTTCGGCGGCTACAACCTCCAGGCCACCGAGCTCGGCACGCTCACCGACAACAACCTCGGGCGCGAAGTCACCCGGAAGCAGAAGGGCAAGGAGCTCGCCGTCGCCACGTACAACGTGGAGAACCTGGACGCCCTCGACGAGCAGGCCAAGTTCGACACCCTCGCCGAGGGCGTCGCGGCCAACCTCTCCTCCCCGGACATCGTGTCGCTGGAGGAGATCCAGGACGACAACGGTGCGGTGAACGACGGCACGGTCGGCTCCGAGGCGACGCTGAAGCGGTTCACCGACGCGATCGTCGCCGCGGGCGGTCCGCAGTACGCATGGCGGTATGTCGCCCCCGAGAACGGCAGGGACGGCGGCGAACCCGGCGGCAACATCCGCAACGTCTTCCTCTTCAATCCCGAGAGGGTCGACTTCGTGGACCGCGCGGGCGGCGACGCGACCACCGCCGTGACCGCGGTGAAGACGAAGAAGGGGGTGACGCTCTCGGCGTCGCCCGGCCGGATCGCCCCGACCAGTGACGCGTGGGCCGACAGCCGCAAGCCGCTCGTCGGCGAGTTCCGCTTCCACGGGAAGCCGGTCTTCGTGATCGGCAACCACTTCACCTCCAAGGGCGGCGACCAGCCCCTGCACGGCCGGTACCAGGAGCCGCGGCGCAGCTCGGAGACCAAGCGGGTGAAGCAGGCGGCAGAGGTGAACACCTTCGTCAAGTCCCTGCTGGCCGCGGACGATTCGGCCCGGGTCATCACGCTCGGCGACCTCAACGACTTCGCCTTCTCCCCGACGATGGACGCGCTGACCAGCGGCGAGGTACTCAAGCCACTGATCACCACGCTGCCTGCGAGCGAGCAGTACAGCTATGTGTACGAGGGCAACTCGCAGACGCTGGACCACATCCTGACCAGCCCCGGCGTCCGCCGTTTCGACTACGACGTGGTGCACATCAACGCGGAGTTCGCCGACCAGGCGAGCGACCACGACCCGCAGATCGTACGGGTGGACGTCAACGCCCCGGGCCACGGCGGGCACTGACCTCCGAAGTCTGCGCGAGCGCGCGAGCCGCAGGTGGGGACGTCCGGTCGCCGGGCGGCCCCACCTGCGTCGAAATGTGGATCAGGGCCGGCCCGCACCGACTGCCCGGACCCGCCTCTCACGCCCGGTGCACCGCCGCGACTGCGGGAGGCGGATCGTGCGGGCCGCCGCCCGGAGACCGGCCAACATGCCTCCCCCTGCCGGGGCTTCGCCCGTAAACTCCGCGATCATGACGACAAATATGCCGATAGGCGCGGCCGGGACCGAGGGACCTGCGCTCTTTCCGACGATGTCCACCATGCGTGCCATGCGCCGCCTCAAGTCGGAACCGGTGCCCGACGAGACGCTGGAGCAGCTCGTACAGGCTGCCGTCTGGGGCCCCAGCGGGGGCAACATGCAGTGTTACGAGTACGTGGTGGTGACCGACCGCGAGGTGATGGCGCGCCTCGCGCCGCTGTGGAAGCGGTGCGTGGACGCCTATCTCGCGACCACCGGGAAGTACGCGCCGAAGGGCATGGACGACTCGGCGTACGGCAGGATGGTCGCCGCGATCGAGTACCAGCGTGACCACTTCGCCGATACACCCGCACTGATCGTCCCCTGTTACCGGTTCCCGGAGCCGCGCCTGGACGAGGAGGGGCTGCTGGCTTCCGCGCAGGCGCTCGGCCCGGCCGGGACCGAGCACATGATGAACACCCGGACACGCTTCCAGGCGCTCGCCGAGGGTTCCTGCGTCTATCCGGGTGTGCAGAACATCCTTCTTGCCGCACGGGCGCTGGGGCTCGCGGCGAACATCACCATCTGGCACCTGATGCTGGAACAGGAGTGGAAGGCGGCCCTCGGCATCCCCGAGGACATGCACACCTTCGCCGCCATTCCGGTCGGGTGGCCGCAGGGCAACTTCGGTCCGGTCCGGCGCCGTCCGGTGGCGGACGTCATCCACCGCGACCGCTGGTAGGACGGCGCCCGGCCCGGCCCCGGGTGTTCAGCGCGGTCCGGGCCGGCCGGTGTCGGCGGCCCGGCATCCGGCCACGATCATCAGGCGTCGAGCCGATACGGTCGACGACCGTCGGCCCTGCCGGGTGACCGCCGAACAGGTCACCCGACAGGGCCCCGACCTGCGCCTCAACTGCATTGGAGTGAAAGGGAGTTCGACACACGATCAAGTGATTGTCATGCCCTGGACACGCCGATACCCTGTGCGGGCTTCGGCCCCTCGGCCCACCCCACTCGGGCCCGGGGGCCGTTCTTCTCCCCCACAGAGCAGGAGCAGGTATGCCCAGACGAGCCGCCGCCCACACAAAGCGCCGCGCATCCGTCCTAGCGGCCCTCGCCGCCACGGCCCTGGCCGCGACCGGAAGCCCGGCCCTCGCCGCCCCGGCCGACGACCACTCCATGAACCGGGCGTTCGCACAGGCGGCCGCGAAGTTCGACGTACCGCGTGATCTGCTCGCCGCCGTCGGGTACGGCGAGACCCATCTCGACGGCCACTCCGGGCACCCCAGCCAGGCAAACGGGTACGGCGTGATGCACCTGGTGAGCAACCCCACGAACCCGACGCTGGAGCGAGCGGCCGCCCTCACCGGCGAACCCCTCGCCGACCTCCGCACCGACACCGAGGCCAACATCCTGGGCGGCGCGGCGGTGCTGCGCAGTTACGCGGACAAGCTCGGCCTCGACGACCGGGAGCGCGACGACGTCAACACCTGGTACCCGGCCGTCGCCCGGTACAGCGGCTCGACGGGACCCGCCGCCACCCTCTACGCCGACGCCGTGTACACCTTCCTGGCCCACGGGCTCTACGCCACCGTCCCCGGCGGTGAGCACATCTCGGTGACGGCCCGTCCGGTCTCACCGCAGAAGGGCTCGTTCGACACCACCGACGTACGCACACAGAGCACCGACTACCCGTCCGCCCTGTGGGTTCCGGCCAATGCGAACAACTTCACCGTGGGCCGGACGGCCGAGATCGACAAGGTGATCATCCATGTCACGCAGGGCTCGTACGCGGGCTCGATCAGCTGGTTCCAGAACCCGACGGCCGAGGTGAGTGCCCACTATGTGGTGCGTTCCTCCGACGGCCAGATCACCCAGATGGTGCGCGACAGCGACACCGCATACCACGCACGGGGCCAGAACGCCTCGGCGCTCGGCATCGAGCACGAGGGGTTCATCGACGACCCCTCCTGGTTCACGGACACGATGTACCGCTCCTCGGCGGCCCTGACCCGCCACCTTTGCGACCGGTACGGCATCCCGAAGGACCGGGCGCACATCATCGGGCACAGCGAGGCACCGGGCAACGACCACACGGACCCGGGCCCGTACTGGGACTGGAATCGCTATATGCAGTTGGTGGGCGGGGGCACCGGCGGCGGCAAGAGCGGTGACGCGCTGAGCTTCACCGCGTACGCGACCCAGCGGAGCGGCTCGACGGGCCCCCAGGTCAAGGCGGTTCAACAGCTGCTGAGCGAGCAGGGCTACATGGTGGGCGCGGTGGACGGCAGCTTCGGCCCGGCCACGAAGAACGCGGTGATGGCGTATCAGGCGAACCACGGACTGCCGGCCGACGGCGTCGTGGGAGACAGGACCTGGACCTCGCTGCTGTCGGCCGGTCCGACGACCACCCTCAAGCAGGGCGACTCGGGCGACGGAGTGAAGCGGCTCCAGCGCTCGCTGACCGCGGCGCTCGGCTCGACTGTCGGCAGCGACGGGAGCTTCGGCACGGCGACGGCGACGGCGGTGCGCAGCTACCAGGCGAGCCGGAGCCTGACGACCGACGGCGTCGTGGGGGCGAACACCTGGGCGGCGCTGCAGTTGGGGCACTGACGAAAACCTCACGGGCGCGGGCGGGGTGGTGCGGATCACGCACCACCCCGCCTTTCGCATGCCGCTCGCGCTTCCCTGTCTCGTGCCGCGCATCGCCCTCCCGCCCTCACAACCCTTGACAGGACACCATGACGCCCCGATTGCGTTCGTTATCTACAGGCAAGCGTGCGCAATATGCACATGGAGGCTGTCAGGGGCTCCTCCGCGATGTCCACGATTCGCAGCCGCCGCATGTCCACCGACGATGCCGTGCGTCACTCCCAGGCCCGCAGAGTCGCGTTGTCGAGCTTTGTCGGCAGCGCCATCGAGTTCTATGACTTCCTGATCTACGGAGCGGCAGCCTCGCTGGTCTTCAACGAACTGTTCTTCTCCAGCCTCGACCCGATGACCGGCACCGCCGCCGCGCTCGGCACCCTCGCCGCCGGCTATGTCGCGCGCCCGCTGGGGGCATCGTCTTCGGACACTTCGGCGACCGGGTCGGCCGCGAGTCGATGCTGGTGCTGACCATGAGTCTGATGGGCAACCTGCTGCTCCAGGCGTCGATGTACGGGCCCATGGCCGCCTTCATCAGTGAGATGTTCGGCACCCGGGCCCGCTGCACGGGCGCCTCGCTCGGCTATCAGCCGGCCACCACGCTCGGCGCCGGACCGGCCCCGCTGATCGTCACCAGCCTGCTCTCCGCGGCAGGCGGCGGCACCAACACCGGCACCGTCTCCCTGTCCTGGCGGGCGTCTGCGTGGTCAGCGCCGTGGCCATCTCCCCCACGCGGGAGAGTCACCGGGACGACCTGTCCGCCCCGGAGCCGGCCGCCGCACCGAAGCGGGCGACCGCTGCGGCCTGACCGGGCACGGATGGTGCTCCGGGGGCCGTCACAGGCCGCTGGAGCACACTCCCACCAGCATCGTCAAGGCCCGCGTCACGTTTGAGTAACCTGCCGGAAACCCTTGACGTTTCTCCTGACTCGTTCTTAACCTCACTGCGTAGTACGTACTTCTTGCAGTTCACGTGCTGCGGCGCTTTCCGCAGTGTTTTGACAGGCACAGACATAGACCACCTGTCGGTGGTTTCGTCATGCCTGTTTTTTTGTGCTCCCCGTGCCGCCGATGGGTCTTCCTCGAAGGCGGATTCATGGCACAACGTCCGAGCGTCAAAGGCGTCGCCGACGTCGTTGCGCTCATCGATGGGCTGGGAAAGATCACCGGCCGGGCGCAAGTCATCTGGTTTCTCGTGTTCGGCGGGCTGTTTCTCGACGCCTATTCGAATGCCGCGCTGAGCGCCGGTCTGGGACCGATGACGTCCCAGATGGAGCTGACCAGCACCCAGGTCTCGATCCTCACGGCCACCGCTCCGGCCCTGGCGATCATCTTCAACCCGGTCGGCGGCTGGCTCGCCACCCGGATCGGCCGCGTCCCCCCGCTGCTCATCGCCAAGGTGTTCGCCATCGCGGGCGCCCTGCTCGCCGCCTTCGCCGGTGACTTCACCGTCGTCTGGTTCGGCCGGGTCCTGGTGGGTGTCGCGTACGGCATCGACTTCGCTGTCGCCATGGCGCTGCTCGCCGAGTACACCCCCGCGAAACTGGGTGGCCGGCTGAACCTGTGGCAGGCGGTCTGGTACGTCGCCACCACCAGCAACCTCGCGCTCGCCCTGCTCTTCTTCAACCTGGACGTCGGCGCGGACATCTGGCGCTGGTCGGTCGGCTCGGCCGCGGTCGTCGCCGCCGCGCTGCTCGTGGGCCAGTGGCTGATGCTCAAGGAGAGCCCCACCTGGCTGGCGAGCAAGGGCCGTCTGGACGAGGCGGTCGTCAATCTGGACAGGATCTACAAGATCAAGGCCGTCGCCGGCAATCCCGACGAGGCGACCCGCGCCGCCACCGACGCTCCCGCCATCGGGTTCCGCCAGGCCGGACTGCTCTTCAAGGGCGATTACCTGCCGCGCACGGTCCTCTCCTCGGTGATATCGCTCGGGCAGTCGATGCAGTACTTCGCGGTCGGCTGGTACCTCCCGCTGATCAGCCTGACGATCTTCGGTGAGAGCTTCGAGAAGGCCACCATCGGCTCGATGGTCTTCAACGCCTTCGGTATCGCGGGCGGGCTCCTGTCCGCGTACTTCGGCCGTCGGCTCGGACTGCGGCTCAGCTCCGCCGCCGGATTCGCCGGAGTCTTCGTCGCCCTGCTCGCGATGGGTCTGACCTTCGAGAAGGTGCCCACCGCCGTGGCATTCCTGCTGCCGGTCCTGTTCATCCTCTGCCACTCCTCGGGCCCCGGTGCCAACGGCAAGTCCATCGCCGCGCTCTCCTACAGCAGCGATGTCCGTGCGCTCGGCACCGGTGTCACCGGGATGGTCGGCAGCTTCGGCAGTGTCGTCGGGCTGTACGTCTTCCCGCAGATCAAGGACTCGCTCGGGCTCGCCGACACGTTCCTGGTGCTCTCCGTCGTACCGCTGCTCGGCCTGATCACCTGTCTGGCGATCAAGTGGGATCCGACGAAGGCCGCTTCGCCCGACGAGGTCGCCGGACAGGACCGGGCCGCGGCCGGCGCCCGGGCCGGCTCGACGCAATCCGCGGAGTCCGTGACCGCGCGCTGACCGGCCACCGGACCCGTCACATCACACGATGGTCCCCTCTCCCGTACCGCCTCCGTATCCCCTCCGCACAGCTCGCGATGCTCGCAATGAAAGGGCTGCAATGACGCAGACGTTCCCCGGCGCCGCCCCACGGCGCGGTGTGCTGTCCATCGACGAGGGCACCACGGGCACCCGGGCCGGAGTCGTCCTCGACTCGGGCGCCGCCCACGAGGTGTTCTACCGGTCGATCAAGGTCGGCCATCCGGACGACCTCTCGGTCGAGCAGGACCCGATGGAGATCTGGACCGCCACCGTCGAGGTGGCGCGCCGGGCCGTCGGCCGGGCCCGCGAGGAGGGCATCGCAATCACCGCGGTCGCGCTCTCCACCCAGCGGGCCACCGCGATGCTGTGGGACCGGGTCAGCGGGCGGCCTTTGCTGCCCGCGGTGGTGTGGCAGGACCGGCGGTACGCGACCGAGCTCACCGCGTACGAAGCCGAGTGGGACGCCGCCCTGCTGGCCCGTCAGGGCCGGCCGGTCGGCGCCCGCGCCCCGTTCCTCTGGGCCGCCCGGCAGATCGCCTCGCACCCGGAGGTGGCCGCCGCCCACCGCGAGGGCCGGCTGCTCTTCGGCACCGTCGACACGTGGCTGATCTGGCGCCTCACCGGCGGCGCCGTGCACGCCACCACACCGACCAACGCCGCATCCACCGGCGGCTATCTACTGAAGCGGCACGCCTGGGACGAGGAGTGGATCAGCCACCTCGGCTTCCCCCTCGACCTGCTGCCGGAACTCCGCTCCGACGACGCCGGATTCGGTACGACCGACCCTGCCGCCCTCGGAATCTCCGTCCCGCTGGCCGCCTCCATGGGCGACCAGCACGCCGCACTCGTCGCGCTCGGCGGTCTCGCCGCCGGGCAGGGCATGTGCGTGTACGGGACCGGCGCCTTCGTCGACGCGGCGACCGGCACCACGCCCGCCCTGCCCCGGCCGGACATCTCCGGGGTGCTCGCCCAGCCCGGCCGGCGGCAGGGCGACACCAGCCACTACAGCCTGGAGGCCTACACCTCCACGGCGGGTTCGGCGCTGCGCTGGCTCTGCGACGACCTGGGCCTGTTCGCATCGCCGAAGGAGCTCGGTGAGGAGGCGGGCCGGGTCCCCACCCGGCCGGGCCGCACCCCGCGTTTCGTCCCGGCACTCGCCGGGGTCCGTACGCCGGTCTGGCACCCGGAGGCCACCGCATCCCTCACCGGGCTCACCCTCGCCACCACCCGCGCCGACCTCGCGCGCGCCGTGCTGGACGGGATCGCGCACTCGGTGTGCGACCTGATCGACGGGGTCGCCGACACCATGGGCACGCCGTTTACCCGGCTCCGGGTCGGCGGCGGCGTCTCCGGCAGCGACCCGCTCATGCAGATCCAGGCCGACCTGACCGGCCTGCCGCTGGAGCGGGTCTCCGATTCCGCCACCGCCAGCCTGCGCGGCACCGCCTATCTGGCCGGTGTCGCCCAGGGCCTGTGGTCTTCGCTGGAAGAGGTCGTCGAGGCGCAGCCGCACGGCCGGATCTTCGAGCCCGCGATCACCGGGGCCGAGCGCGCCGCACAGCGGTCCGCCTGGCGCGACGTGCTGATCGCCCACCTCGACGACCCCGCACTGCTCCCTCTGAAGGATCCCGCACCCAAGCCTCACACCCCCCATTGACGGCCCCTCACCGTCGCACTGGCGCCCCGTGCCCGACCACGCGGCCGCCGCACCGAAACACCAGGAGTTGATGTTGTGATCACCATGCCCGCCCGGAAACCGCGGCGCAGCGCCGCGGCGACCCGCCGAGCGCCCCTGCTGCTCGACCGGGCAGCCCTCAAGCGCCGGCTGGCCGACGACACGTACGACGTGCTCGTCATCGGCGGCGGCATCACCGGGGCGTACGCCGTGCTCGACGCGGCCTCGCGCGGGCTGCGCGCGGCACTGATCGAGAAGGACGACTTCGCATCCGGCACGTCGTCGAAGTCGTCGAAGATGGTGCACGGCGGCCTGCGCTACATCGAGCAGGGCAACGTCAACCTGGTCCGCCACTCGCTCCTGGAGCGTCACCGCTTCCGCAAGAACGCCCCGCATCTGGTGCACCGGCTGCCGTTCCTCTTCCCGATCCTGGAGAAGGAGGGCATCTTCGACGCCCGCCTCGCCAAGGGGTTCGAGGGTCTGCTGTGGACGTACGACCTGGTCGGCGGCTGGCGGATCGGCAAGCTCCACCAGCGGCTCACCGTCCCCGAGGTCCTCGCCCAGGCGCCGACGCTGCGTGCCGAGAACCTCAAGGGCGGGCTGATGTACTTCGACGCCCGTACCGATGACGCCCGGCTCGTCCTCACCATCGTCCGCACCGCCGCCGCGCTCGGCGCGACGGTCCTCAACGGTGCCAGGGCCGAGGGGCTGCTGATGCAGACGGGCAAGGTGTCCGGTGCCCGGGTCTCGGCGGACGGCGACACCGTCGACATCCGTGCGCGGGCCGTCGTCAACGCCACCGGGGTGTGGACCGACGAACTCGACGCGAAGGCGGACGACGGTCACAAGCCGCAGGTCCGGCCCGCCAAGGGCGTCCACATCGTGGTGCCGTGGGACAAGGTGCGGATCAACTGCACGGTCACCGTGCCGATTCCCGGCCGGGCCCGCCGCGCGACCTGCACCCGCTGGGGCAACAGTGTCGTGCTGGGCACGACGGACGAGGACTACCAGGGCTCCCCGGACGATGTGCACTGCACCCGTGAGGAGATGGACTTCCTGCTGGAGGGCGCCAACACCGCATTCGAGGGGAAGCTCACCCCGGACGACGTGGTCGGTTCCATCGGCGGTCTTCGTCCGCTGGTCGGCGGCAAGGAGGGCGCGACACTCGACATGCGCCGCGACCACCACATCACCGTCGGCCGCACCGGCATGGTGACGGTGACCGGCGGCAAGCTCACCACCAGCCGCCACATGGGCGAACTCGTCATCGACAAGGTGATGAGCGTCCTCGGCCGCAAGGGGAAGAGCCGCACCACCGATCTCCCGCTGCTCGGCGGCGCCGGTTACGACGCCGAGGCCGTCGCCGCATCCGGTGGCATCGCCGCCCATCTCGGCGAACGCTTCGGCACCGAGGCCCGGTTCGTCGGCGACCTGATCCAGGACGACCCCGCACTGGCCGAGCCGATCGTCGCGGGACTCCCGTACACCAAGGCGGAGGTCGTGTACGCGGCCCGTGCCGAACTGGCCCGCTCGGTCGACGATGTGCTCTCCCGCCGGATGCGCGCCCGTCTGTTCGCCCGGGACGCCTCCGTCGACGCAGCCGAGGCCGTCGGCGCGATCCTCGGCCAGGAACTGAACCTCTCCCAGGCCGAGGCCGACCGCTCGGTCGCCGAGTACCTCGCAGCCGTCCGCCATGAAAAGTCCGTACTCCTCGAAGGGGCAGCAGCATGATCAGCCGTCAGACCATCACCCACCCGTTCAACCGGGGCAACTACACGATCGGCGCCCCCAGCTTCGCCAAGTGGGCGCAGAACACCCCGATCGGGGACGGCGAGGCCGCCCTCCAGACCGACCCGGTCGAGGTCCCCGAGACCGTGGTCGAGGCGCTGCGCGAGGCCGCGCACGCGGTGCACACCTCCCGCGACGAGGTCGTCACCCGGACCCGTGACTGGTGGGCCGGCTCGATGATCGGCGAGACCGAGGGCCGTCCGGCGACGCCGAACGCCGTGGTCGTCGAGGCGGCCGACGCCGACCAGGTCGCGGCCGTGCTGCGGATCTGCCACGAGGCCGGCATCCCGGTCACCCCGTCCGCGGGCCGCTCCAACGTCACGGGCGCGGCGCTCCCTGTCTTCGGCGGCGTCGTCCTGGATGTCTGCGGGCTGAACCGGATCACCGGCTTCGACGCCGAGTCGAACATCGTGGACGTCCAGGCCGGCATGTTCGGCGACCTCTTCGAGAAGCAGCTCCAGGAGGAGTACGGCGTCACCACCGGCCACTGGCCGTCCGCGTTCGCCGTCTCCACGGTCGGCGGCTGGATCGCCTGCCGCGGCGCCGGTCAGCTCTCCACCCGTTACGGCAAGATCGAGGACATGGTCGTCGGCGTGGACGTCGTGCACGCCGACGGTACGCGCGCCACGTACGGCGACTACGCCCGTGCCGCGGTCGGCCCGGACCTGCGCCAGCTGTTCGTCGGCTCCGAGGGCACCCTCGGTGTCATCGTCTCGGCGCGTCTGCGGGTCCACCCGCTGCCGGAGTACGCCAATGCCGTCGCATTCGGCTTCAAGACCTTCGCACAGGGCCTGGACGCCTGCCGCAGGATCATGCAGCGCGGTGCGACCCCGGCCGTCCTGCGGCTGTACGACACCCTTGAGTCGGGCACCCACTTCGGCCACCCGGAGACCAACCTCCTGCTCATCGCCGACGAGGGCGACCCCGCCATCGTCGACGCCTCGATCGAGGTGGCGAGGGAGGTCTGCGGGGCGTACGGCCCCGAGCTGGACAGCAAAGCGGTCTTCGAGCGCTGGCTGGACGAACGGATGCTGGTCGGCAAGTCCGCCGACGGCTTCAAGCCGGGTCCGGGCTTCGTCGCCGACACCCTGGAGATGGCCGCGTCCTGGACCGACCTCCCGGTCATCTACGACGAGGTGGTCGCCGCGATCCAGTCGGTGCCCGGCACCCTGGCCGCCTCGGCCCACCAGTCCCACGCGTACACCGACGGCGCCTGCGTCTACTTCTCGCTGCGCGGCGACGTGGCGCCCGAGTCGCGCCGCGACTGGTACCGCTCGGTGTGGGACGCGGCCAACGCCGTACTCATCGAGCACGCGGCGGCGCTCAGCCACCACCACGGCTGCGGTCTGCTGCGCGGCCCCTACCTGGAGGAGTCCCTCGGGGCGGGCTTCGCGACGTTCGTCGCGGTGAAGAAGGCCCTGGACCCGGCCGGCATTCTCAACCCTGGCAAACTGGGCCTTCCCAGCCGATTCGGTACGTCCCCGCTGAACTGACGTCAGCAGCCACGAATCCTCCTTCCCCAGGCAGGCCCTTGCCATGACTCCTTCCCCGTCCCGGTCCGGTGCCGCACTCGACCCCCGGCTCGTCTCGGCCTTCGCCGAGGTGCCGGTCGTCGCGTCGGTCGTCGGCACCCAGCCGCTGCGGCAGTTCCTGACCGCACCGGCGAAGGTGTGCATCCTCGCGTCGCTCGCGGTGGGGCAGCTGCCCCAGGTCGTGCCGGCGCTGGGCCGGGCGGGGAAGACCGTGTTCGTGAACGTGGACAGCAGCCCCGGTCTGGCTCAGGACCGGGGCGCGCTGGAGTTCATCAAGAACATGGGCGCGCACGGCGTGGTCAGCACCCGGCTCTCCCTCATAGAGAAGGGCCGCCCGCTCGGCCTGCTGACGATGATGAAGGTGTTCGTCACCGACCGGTCCAACCTTCGCCGCTCCACGGACGCCATCTCGCGCGGGGCACCGGACCTGGTCGAGATCATGCCCGCCCCGATCGTCGCCCGGATGAGCGCGCAGGCACAACGCGCGATGTCCCCGTCGGTCGCCGCCGGCTTCGTGGAAACCGCCGCGGACGTGGCGCTCGCGCTGGCCCTCGGGTCGGCCGCGGCCGCCACGTCCGACCCCCGCCTCTGGCACCTGCGCCGGGACCAGTTGCCACCCGTCCCGCCTGCCGCCCTGAAGAGGCCCGCCGCACCCCAGGAGTAATCCCCCCATGACATATGTGGTCGTAGCCCGCTACCGCACCGAGGCCGGTGAGGAGAACACCGTCCTTCCCCTGCTCGACACGATGGCCGCCGCCTCCCGCAAGGAGCCGGGCAATCTCGCCTACCGGGTCCACCAGGGCATCGAGGACCCGCAGGCGATCGTGCTGTACGAGGAGTACGCCTCCGAGGCGGACTTCACCGCGCACTGCGCAACCCCGCACTTCCAGGAGATCGTGCTCGGGAAGGTCGTCCCGCTGCTGGAGAGCCGCGACGTGCTGCGCTGCGCTCCGCGTGCACAGGTGCAGTCGTGAAAACCCGTGCGGTGGTCCTGCGGGGGATATCGACGGCCCGCCCCTACTCCGGGACCCGCCCGGTCGAGGTGGAGGAGCTGGAGCTGGGTGCCCCGCGCGAGGGCGAGGTGCTGGTCCGTATCGCGGCCGCCTCGCTCTGCCACTCGGACCTCTCGGTGGTCAACGGCGACCGGGTCCGCCCGCTGCCGATGGCCCTGGGTCACGAGGCGGTGGGCGTCGTCCAGGAGACCGGACCGGGCGTCGGCCGTGTCTCCCCCGGCGACCATGTGGCCCTCGTCTTCGTGCCCAGCTGTGGTTTCTGCGGCGACTGCGCGGCGGGCCGCCCGGCCCTGTGCGCGCAGGCAGCGGCGGCGAACGGCTCGGGCGCGCTGCTGCACGGCCCGTCGCTGCTGACCGACGCCTCCGGCGACCCGGTCCACCACCAGCTGGGCGTCTCCGCGTTCTCCGAACACGCGGTGCTGGCCCAGGAGTCGGTGGTGCCGATCCCCAAGGACATCCCCTTCACCGTCGCGTCGATGTTCGGCTGCGCGGTCCTCACGGGTGCCGGTGCCGTCATCAACACGGCGACCCTGCGCCCCGGCCAGTCGACGGTGGTCTACGGCCTGGGCGGCGTAGGCCTCTCCGCGGTCCTGGGCGCCCGCGCGGCAGGGGCGTATCCGATCATCGCGGTCGACCCGGTCCAGGAGAAACGCGACCTGGCCATCCGACTCGGTGCGACGCATGCGTACGGCCCCGGCGACGCGATCGAGGCGGTCCGCGAACTCACCTCCGGTGGCGCCGAGTTGGCAGTGGAGGCGGTAGGCAGCCCCAAGGTCATGGCCGAGTGCCTGACGGTCGTGGCCCGGGGCGGCAGGGTCGTCTCGGTGGGCCTTCCCGCCCCCGACCGGGTGCTGGAGGTCCCGGCCCTGGCGTTCGCGGGCGAGGGCAAGTCCCTGCTGGGCTCGTACATGGGCGACGCGGTGCCGCGCCGTGACATCCCCAGGTTCCTGGACCTGTGGCGGGCGGGCCTGATGCCGGTGGAACAGATGCACACGGGCACGCTTCCGCTGGCCGACATCAACGCGGCGATGGAGGAGCTGGCTTCGGGCCGGGCGATCCGCCAGGTCATCGACACGTCGGGGATGCTGAACGCCTGACGCGTCGCCCGGAATCCGTTGGCGGCGGCGCCCCTGCCGGTGCAGGGGCGCCGTCAGTATCCACCCGCGGCATCCGGGGACATGTGACATCTCATTCGGGCCGCTTGTTCGCGTCATTCGCACCGGCAGGCGCGCGCCGTACGGAAACCTTGCGACGGTTGATGCGCCACCCCGTCTCACCGCGCACGATCACGTCCTCGTACGTCACACTTCCGCTCGTACCGTCCGCCTTGATTCCGATCGCCTTGGACCGGGCACGCACCTGATCCTCACCGACCTCGACGAGGACGACATTGGTGACGTGGTGACTGACGGGGCCGCGTTGCCCCATCGCCCTGGCCGCGTCCCGGAAGGCCTCCAGCCCGTGCATCGATCCGTGGCCCAGGTCGGAGGCGTCGTAGACGACGTCGGCGGTGAACAGCTCGTCCAGTCGGTCGAGTTCACCGTCATCGACCAGGTGCCATTGCAGGGCGATCAGTTCATTGATGGCCAGGCGATCCTCGGCTCCGAGTGTCATTCGCCGGTCCTTTCGTGAGATCTCGCGACGGTTCGGCAGTTATACGGGGAGAGCTCCCCGTATGGCCCGGCAATGCAGCGGTCCTGCCACCGTGGGCTCGAGGAGTTCATCCCGGTGGAGCAGTGGAGCAGTCCTCTCTCATTTCTCATCGCAGTCCTCTCTCGCCGGAGCCGTCGCACCAGACGAGTGTGTAGCGCCAGAACAGTCGACGCCTGAGCCGCACGCCTGGCAACACCTGACGCGCCTCGCGAACGATGCCGGAGAAGGTCATCTCCGCCGGCCGGGTCCTGGCAGTCATCGAGTCGGGGCGGAGCGCCCTGCGCCCCTTGTTCTTGATCAAGGCCATGGCAACATTCAGCGGAATGGAGGCGAGACTCAGCAGATGATCCCCGAGCGTCGCCTCGCAGGAGAGGCCGACCACCACCAGGGTCCCGCCAGGCGCCAAATGCTCGCGGAAGTGGGTGAGAGCGTCGGTGAACGGCAGATGGTGGACGGTGGCGACGCAGGTGATGACGTCGTACGGGCCGGGCGGTATCCCCGCGGGCGCGTCCGCGACGGTGAAGGTCACCGGAGCGGCCGGGACGGTCAGTTCACCGGCCCGGGCCACGATGTCCGGGTCCGAGTCGATTCCGTGCACCGTCTTCGCCCGTGTCGCCAGGAGCCGGGCGAGTTCTCCGCTGCCGGAGCCGACGTCCAGGGCGCTGTCGCATCTGCTGGGGAGCTGACGCAGAATCCACCGGTGGTAGTGGGCGTTGTGGTCCCAGGGATGGGCGGCGTGGAAGCGTTCGAGTGCGTGGAAGACTCGGTGCAGCAGCTTCGTCATGCCTTGATTCCATCAGACCGGTACTCCGACCGGTTGGTGTCCGGGGCCCACTCAGGGGGACTTGGTGTGAGAGTCGGTACAGCCCGAGCAGCCGCGGTGCAGTGGGTCAAAGAGCACGCCCGGCCCGATTCCGGCTTCCGCGGCGCCTACTTCAGCGGCTCGACGGTCGGTCTGCCGGACGACGCCGAGCTGTCCCCCTTCTCCGACGTGGACATCGTCGTCGTCACCGCCGAGCCTGACCCGCCCGCCAAGCCCGGCAAACTCCGCTTCCGCGGTGCGCTGCTGGAAGTCACGTATCTGTCGTGGGACGACCTCTCCTCGGCGGACGGTGTGCTCTCCTCGTACCACCTGGCAGGGAGCTTCCGCTGCGACACGGTCATCGACGACCCGACGGGCCATCTGCGCGGGCTGCGGGCTGACGTGTCGCGCCGGTTCGCCGAGCGGTCCTGGGTGCGTCGCAGATGCCTGGACGCGGAGCGCCGGATCGGGACCCGCCTCGCCGCGTTCGACGCCTCGGCGCCGTTCCATGAACAGGTGACGGCCTGGCTGTTCCCGACAGGGGTGACCACCCACGTCCTGCTGGTCGCCGCCCTGCGCAACCCCACGGTCCGGCTGCGGTACCCGGCGGCGCGCGCAGTACTCACCGACCACGGACTGGCGCGCCGGTACCCGGAGCTGCTGGAACTCCTGGGGTGCGCGCGGCTGTCCGCCGAAAGGACCGGGCATCATCTGGACGAGCTGGCCCGCACCTTCGACGTCGCCGCGCAGGTCGCCCGCACCCCGTTCTTCTTCACCAGTGACATCACCGCCGCGGCACGGCCGATCGCCATCGACGGAAGCCGGCACCTCATCGAGCGGGGCGACCACTGCGAAGCCGTCTTCTGGATCACCGCGACGTTCGCCCGATGTCACACCGTCCTGGCCGCGGACGCCCCCGACCAGCACCTCGCACGTCTCCCGGCGTTCCGGGAGGCCGTCGCCGACCTCGGTGTCACCTCCACCGGTGACCTTCTCCACCGTGCCGAGGAAGTCATCGGCTTCCTCCCGCGGCTGAGGCAGACCGCCGAGGAAATCCTGGCGGCCAATACCGACATCATCGGATGAGGCGGCGGAAACCGGGTCAGTAGTAGCCCGTCTCGCCGTCCAGGATCTCCCTGATGGCGTCAAGATGGCCCGCGTGCCGGGCAGTCTCCTCGATCATATGGAACATGATCCAGCGCACGCTCGCGGCCGAGGCGTCGAAGTCCGGGTGCCGGCCTACGTCGTCGAGCGACTTCGCCGCAACAATCTCGTTCGACACCGCGATCTGCCGGTCGTAGTTGTCGAGGAGCTCTGCGAGCGGGACACCTTCGACCATCATGTCGGCGTCCTCGGGCCCGTCGAGCATGGGCCCGACGGCCGGGCGGCCCAGCAGGACGACCTCGTACCAGAGGTGCTCGACCCATCGAAGGTGTGACAGGACACCCGCCACCGTCATATGGGGCGAGGACGGCAGGACGGACCGATGGGCGTCGGTCTCGGAAAGCCCTTCGCACTTCCAGCGGGCGACCGCCCGTTGCATATCGAGCCAGCCGACGAGCTGAGTCCGCTCGTCCGCGTCGTAGGGAGGGCGATTACGGGAAGGGGAAGGCGACATGGGCGCCGAGGCTACTCGATGCGCTGTCACACCGCACAGCGATTTTTGACCGATGCGACCCTGAAGCGACTCTCCACAACACGTTTGTCACCCTGATAAGTTGGCCGGCATGTTCCTCTCCCGTGCGTAGGACCCCGTACTGACCGCACCCCGTCCCACAGGGTGCGGCACTCCGGTGTCCCCGCATGCCCGCAGCGCCGCATGCCGCGCTGCCCTCACGAGGAACGTCCCTGTGCTCTCGCCGTCACCCGCGCCCTCGCGCGCCCCTTCGTATGCCACCGTCCTGCGCACTCCTCACGCTTCCCGCACCTTCGGTGCCGCTCTGTTGGGGCGGCTCTCGTACGGGATGGTCTCCCTCTCCCTGATGCTGGCGGTGAAGGACGCCACCGGCTCGTACTCCGTCGCGGGCGCCGTCATGGCTCTGTTCGGGGCGACCAGTGTCTTCCTCTCCCCCGCCCGTGCCGCGCTGATCGACCGGTACGGTCCGCGGCGGGCACTGCCGCCGATGGCCGGTGTCTACGCCGCACTGCTCGCCGCCCTGGCCTACGTCACCTGGCGGCCGGGGGCTTCCTCGCTCCTGCTGGGGGCGCTTGCCGTGACGGCAGGCGCCTGCACCCCGCCACTGGGACCGGTGATGCGGACCCTGTGGAGCATTCTCGTTCCCGACCGTGAGCTGTTGCAGCGTGCGTACAGCCTGGACGGTGTCGCCGAGGAACTGCTGTTCGTCACCGGGCCGTTGCTCGTGGGTCTGGTCATGAGGTTCACCGTCCCCGCGGCAGGTGTCGCGATCAGTGCCGCGCTCGTGCTGGTGGGCGCGACGGCGTTGGTGTCCTCACCCGCGGTGCGCGGTATCGGCGCGCCACCGTCGACGGAGAAGGCCGCTGCGTCACAGGACACGCCCCGCAGGCAGCGGTTGCTCAGCATCGTCGGATTGCGGCACGCCGCGATCGTGGCAGCCGCCGTGGGGCTGTGCCTGGGGGCGCTTGATCTGCTGGTGGTGGCGTCCACCGAGCAGCATCAGCGGGGCGCGGCGGTGGCGTGGGTGCTGGCCGCACTCTCCGCCGGAAGCGCGGTCGGTGGGCTCGCCTACGGTGCCGTCCCATGGCGTGCGTCGAACCGGGTGCGGCTGCCGGTACCGGCTGCCGGTCTCGGTGTGGCGATGGTCGTGGCCGGGATGTCGCCCAATGTGTACGTGCTGGTCGCGGTGGTCACGGCCGCCGGGGTTTTCGTCGCCCCGGCCTTGACCACCGCGTATCTCGTCGCGGACGAGTCCGTGGGCGCGGACAGCCGCACACAGGCGGGTGCATGGGTCAACACCGCGGTCAATGCCGGTTCCTCGGCGGGCACCGCGGCAGTGGGTGTGCTGGTGGACCGTCTGCCGCCGGCCGTCTGCTTCGCGGTCGCGGCGGTCCCTGCGCTGCTGTGTGCGGCTGCGGTGGCGCGCGGCGCGGTCAGCCGTTCTTGACCGTGATGGAACCGTTGGCGGTGGCCAGATCGATCTTGTGGTCGCCCGCCGGGTCATTGGCGATGCCGATGTCCTTGTGACCGTGGTGAGTGCCGGCGGCGACCACGTACCGGCCCGTCGGCGCAGTGACGACGATGGCCCCGTTGGATGTCCTGGCCCGGACATCCTGCGGGTTCACCGGGGTCAGTTCGATCCGGCCGTTGGAGGTCTTGGCCCGGATGGGACCAGCCAGTCCACGCCCCTCGATCCGGCCGTTGGAGGTGCGCACATCGGCCGGGCCGGTCACTCCGTCCAGCTCGATCCGTCCGGAGTGCGTGGTCACGTCAACCGGCCCCACTCGGGCCAGGACCACGGATCCGGACGAGGTCCGGCCGGAGACCGGGAGGCCCTCGGGCACCTCGACGGTGTAGGACACCGAGCACCGACTGCCGCAGCCGCTCAGCACCAGGACGCCGTTCTCGACCCGGTGCGACGCGCCTTCGGGCTTGTCCCCCCGGTAGCGGACCGAGCGATGCAGGGACACGTCCGCGGTTTTCGCCACGCCCCGCAGATTCACCCGGCCGGAGCCGAGATCCAGCCGGACGGAGGTGATCTTCTGCGACACGTGGGCGTCGTCCTCGAAGGTGTTCCAGTCGATCAGGCCGCATGCGCCGAGCGCGATCAGACCGCTACCTGCCGTCGTTGCCGCCATGAACGCCCTGAGCCGGTGACGCATGAATCTCCCCCTGGATCCCGATCAGCCTGGTCTCCGGCCCGCTCGGGGCCGGTGCTCAGCGCAGGCTATCCGGGCGTGTCCGGTGGCGACCATGGGGCAAACCCCCGCCCCGAGTGGGGGAAACCCCGCCGGTCCACACCATGGTGATGACCCGTCACTCCAGTTGCGGGGAGACGTACCGGTCGGCAAAAGAGGCGGCCGCACACCCCGATCGGGGGTGTACGGCCGCCTCAAGTGCGCACCTCAGAAAGTCACTTCAGGCCGAACGCCCGGATGATCTCCTGATCGATGCCGAGCCCGTCCCCGGCCTCGGAGTGCGCCTTGATCGAGACGAAGCCGCCGGCCTTCTCGGGGGTCTTGAACCGGGCGGTCCAGTTGCCCTCGGAAGTCTTGTGCAGCTCCACGGCGTTCCAGCTCTTGCCGTCGTCGTAGCTGACCGACAGCGACGCCTTCGTCGCCTTCACGGCACCGTCCAGCCACTCCTGCGTACCGGAGGTGAGACCGATCTCGGTCCACCGGCCGGCCTCGACGTCACCGGCAAAGTCGGTGTCGACCTGGTAGTCCAGCTGGAGCATCGGGATGTCGGCCTGGTACGGGCCGTTCTCGTCCATGGCACCCGAGACGAAGTTCCACTCGGTGTGTGTGCGGGTGGAGGTCTTCCACACATCGCCGTCCCGGGTTGAGTCGAGCACCAAGCGGTACGGCAGCTTCTCGGGCGAGAGGTGCCCGGCGTATCCGGCCCGGCCCGCGACCTTCTTGATCAGGGCGTCACCCTCGTAGAAGGCGGTGGTGGTGGTGCCGTACTCGTTCAGCATGGAGCCCGAGTGGCCCGCGCCCGAGTCCGTCCACGGGGTGAGATTGAACTGGATTTCGTTGCGGACGGTACGGAACGGACCCCAGTAGCCGGTGCCCAGACGCGGGCGGGTGATCGGCCCGAACCACTCGGCGGGGTAGGTGCGGCCCGCCTGGTAGTCCAGGTCGCCGCTGCGTACCTCCTGCGCGAAGTCCGTTTGGTCCGCGTTGAAGATCGAGTGGTCCTCGTACCAGAACGATGCGCCGGGAAGCGGATTGACCCACTCGGTACGGGTGCTGGGGAACTTCTCGTACTCCCGGAAGCCGAGGCCGGGTCCGTAGTCCGGGATGTCGTAGCGGTAGCCGCCGCCGAGCATGTCCTTGTGGCCGTAGAAGGTGTTCTCCACCTTCGCCAGTTGACGGGTCGAGGGGGCGAACTCCAGCGAGCGGTCCGGGACGACGCCGTCGTGACGGTCGACCAGGTCGTACATGTAGCGTGCGAACCGGTGCTGATCGATCGTCAGCTCGACGTCACGCTGGACGGACTTGATCAGGTTCTCGCCCGCCAGGCGCTGGACCGAGGCGACCGGGATGGTGCCCTTGGTTCCGTAGGGGGTGTAGCTCTCCATCAGGACGCCGTCACCGTCGTTGACGACGAACAGCGCCTCGGCGCCTGCGGCCACAGCATTGGCGAGCCGGTCGGCGGGAGCGACCGCGTCGCTGCGGCGGATCACGACGGCCTTGCCCTTGACATCCAGGCCCTTGTAGTCGGCCACGGCGCCGTTGCCCGCGAAGACACCGGCCAGCTGCTTCTCGCTGTCTTCGGCGATGGCCGCACCGCCCTGCGGGGTAACCCGCACGTCATGTCCCTCGGCCGTGACGTCTATCAGTTTCTCGCCCTGCCGCCAGCGGGTCAGGAAGGAGAAGCTGCCCTGGGTGACCTTCTTGGTGGGGCTGGCCCACAGCTGGTCATACGTCAAAGGGATCTGGTACGCGTCGCGCTGGACGGTGCCGTCCGGTGCGGTACGTGCCATGTCATATCGCAGCTGCCGGGTCTCGGTCTCCTTCGGCGTCCGCACGCTGACCTTGCGAGCCTTGGACGCGTCGAGGGTGACCGTGGTCGTCTTGTCGAGGATGGTCTCGGGGGCGGCGAGGAAGGCCACGGCCTTCGAGTCGGGGCGGTCACCGGCGATGGCGACGGAACTCCAGGCGGTGTAGTTGCCCGGCGGCAGTCGCAGCGTGGTCTCGCCCGACACCTGGACGACGCCCAGGTTCGGGTCGCCGAGCGCGCCGAGGACGACCCGGCCGTCCATCGGCTTGCCGTCGCGGTCACGGAGCCTGAGCGTCAGGTCGTACAGCTCCTGCTCCTTGTTCAGAGCGAAGCCGGTGTGCGCCACGACGGAGCCCGCCGCGTCCTTGGCGATGACCTGACCGGAGAACCGGGTGTCGTTCGCGACCTTCGACGGGTCCAGCGAGAGCACGGCCTCGGCGGTGGAACCGGCCGGGACGGTCAGCTGCTTCGTCGACAGGGTGTAGGCGTCGGCGTCCGTGTCCGTGGCCAGGTCGAGGGTGACGTCCTTCGTACCGGTGTTGCGGTACGTGACGGTCCGCTGGGCGACCGGGTCGGACGCGGAGTGCGGCCAGTCGTAGGAGGCGACCTCGACGGAGCCGGTGGCCTCGATCGTGCTGTCGACCGCCGCCTTCACATCGAGTCGGCCGGTGCCCTGCTCGTACGGGGTGTACGCGTCGAGCTTCTTCGACGAGCTCATCAGCGCGTCCTTGATCCGCTGGCCGGACCAGTCGGGGTGACGCTGCTTCAGGATGGCTGCGGCGCCCGCGACATGCGGGGTCGCCATCGATGTGCCGGACTTCGTCGAGTACATCCCGCTGACGCCCGGGACCGACTGCGAGGCGGCCGCGTTGATACCCACGCCCGGTGCGGACAGGTCGGGCTTGAGGCCGTAGGAACTCACCAGCGGGCCCATCGAGGAGAAGTCCGCACGGTTGTCCCGCTTGTCGACGGCGGCGATGGTGAGCGCCTTCTCCGCCGAGCCGGGCGAGCCGATGGTGCCCGCGCCGTAGGAGTTGCCCGCGGCGATCACGAACAGCGGGCCGTCGTCGGCGGAAAGGGCGTCGACGGCCTGGGACATCGGGTCGGAGCCGTCGTCCGGGATACTGGTGCCGAGGCTCATGGAGACGACGTCGGCGCCTTCGGCCTTCGCCCACTCCATGGCTTCGATGATGCCGGAGTCGGCGCCGGAACCACCGTCGTTGAGCACCTTGCCGACGATCAGGCCGGCGCCGGGGGCGACGCCCTTGTTGACGCCCTCCGAGGCAGCGCCGGAGCCCGCGATCGTGGAGGCGACATGCGTGCCGTGGCCGTTCCTGTCCACGACCTCCTCGCCCGGCACGAAGCTCTTGGTTTCGAGAATGCGGTCCTTGACGTCCGGGTGGGTCGCGTCGATGCCGGTGTCCAGGACGGCGACCTTGGAGCCCTTGCCGTCGTAGCCCTCGGCCCACGCCTGCGGGGCGTTGACCTGCGGCACGGAATCCTTGAGCGCGGCCTCCACCCGGCCGTCGAGCCAGAGCTTGGCGATGCCGTTGTCCAGCGAACGGGCCGTGGAGGTACGGGCGATGTCGTTCCAGAAGGCCCTGGTGGTGTCCTTCTCGGCCTTCAGCGCGGCGCCGTGGATGCTCTCCAGAGTGCGGGTCTTCTTCGCACCACGAGGGACGGCGGGCAGTGAACGGCCTGGGCTCGCCGAGTAGGTGGCGATCAGCGGAATGCCGCCCGACTTCTTGTCGTCGTACCCCATCTTGGCCAGAGCCGAGACATTGAACAGCCGACGGTCCAACTTGCCCGCTGCGAGAAGTGAGTTGGCCTCGTCGGGCAGTACGTACAGATCGTCACCTGCCTGTTGGACATGCACGCCGCCGACCGCTCCGTCGGGGCGGTCCACGGTGACGGTGTCCTGCTTGCCGACACCGTCCGAGTAGTGCACGACATCACCCGTGAGCAGGGTGATGTCGTACTCCTTGACGGGGGCGGCGGCCTGGCGGTCGAGGGGCCTGGACTGACCTGCGGCGGCGGAAGCGGAGCCCGCTGCGGGTAGCAGTGCACCACTCACCAGGGCGACCGAAGTCGCTATGAGCAGAGCCCTGCGTCCCGCACGAGCGGATCTCGCCCGGCCGGAAGCGGAGGAAGCTGTGAATGTCATGCAGCAGGTCTAGAGGCAAAACCGAAGCTACGGTTGAGTTCACACCTGGCGTGAAGCCGCCGTGGCGGCAACCCGCCCACGGACCATCATGGTTCACGGGACGGTTCAGGCCACGGACGTGATCAATCCCGTCGACGGCCGGCCGCCCTCGTGGTGGATCGGGGTGTGGGCGCCCTTGAGCGGTACGCCGCTGCCGCCGCGCCGGTCGGCGACGATTTCGGCGGCGATCGACAGCGCGGTCTCCTCAGGGGTACGGGCGCCGAGGTCGAGGCCGATCGGCGAGTGCAGCCTGGCCAGTTCCAGCTCCGTGACGCCGACGTCACGCAGCCGGTCGTTGCGCTCCAGATGGGTACGGCGCGAGCCCATCGCTCCGACATACGCCACCGGCAGCCTCAACGCCAGTTCCAGCAGCGGAACATCGAACTTGGCGTCGTGGGTGAGCACGCACAGGACGGTGCGCGCGTCGACGTCGGTCGTCGCGAGATAGCGGTGCGGCCAGTCGACGACCAGCTCATCGGCCTGCGGGAAACGGGCCTTCGTGGCGAAGACGGGGCGAGCGTCGCACAATGTGACGTGGTACCCGAGGAACTTTCCCGCCCGGACCAGCGCCGAGGCGAAGTCGATGGCCCCGAAGACGATCATCCGGGGCGGCGGGACGCTCGATTCGACGAGCAGGGTGAGCGGTTGCCCGCAGCGCGAGCCCTCGGCGCCGATGGTGACGGAGCCGGTGCGGCCCGCGTCCAGCATCGCGCGGGCGTCGGCCGCAGCGGTGCGGTCCAGCTCCGGGTGCCCGCCGAGCCCGCCCTCGTACGAGCCGTCGGGGTGGACGAGCAGGGGGCGGCCGAGAAGTTCCGCGGGCCCGTCCGTGATCCTGGCGACCGCCGCCGCCCGACCCCGTGCGGCGGCGGCGAGCGCGGCGGCGAACACCGCCCGGGCGGGGTCGTCCGCACGGACCGGTGTCACCAGGATGTCGATGACGCCGCCGCAGGTCAGTCCGACCGCGAAGGCGTCCTCGTCGCTGTAGCCGAACTGTTCGCGCACTGTGATGCCGTCGTCCAGCGCCCGCCCGCACAGTTCGTACACCGCGCCCTCCACACACCCGCCGGAGACCGATCCGATCGCCGTGCCGTCGCGGTCGACGGCGAGGGCGGCTCCCGGCTGCCGGGGCGCGCTGCCGCCGACCGCCACAACAGTGGCCACGGCGAAGTCGCGTCCCTGCTCGACCCACCGGTTGAGCTCTTCGGCGATGTCCAGCATGGCGTTTCTCCTTCTACGGGTGTGCGGAGGGGCGGAAGAGCCTGTGCGGGCCGGTCCTACTTGGCGCCGATCCAGCTTTCGATCGGGCTGAGCGCGAAGTACACGACGAACACGCCGGTCAGCACCCACATGAAGGCACCGACCTCACGGAACTTGCCCTGCGCCGCCTTGATCGCGGCGAAGGAGATCACCCCGGCACCCACTCCGGCGGTGATGGAGTACGTGAACGGCATCAGGGCCACGGTCAGGAAGACCGGCACCGCGACGGAGCGGTCGCTCCAGTCGACATGGCGGGCGTTCTGCATCATCATCGCGCCGATGACGACCAGCGCGGCGGCGGCGATCGGCCCCGGCACGATCTGGGCGAGCGGGGTGAAGAACAGTCCGGCGGCGAAGAGCACACCGGTGACGACGGAGGACAGACCCGTGCGGGCCCCCTCGCCGACGCCGGTCGCCGACTCGATGAAGACGGTCTGGCCGGAGGCTCCGGAGACACCGCCGATCGCCCCGCCCGCGCCGTCGATGAGCAGTGCCTTGGACAGGCCCGGCATCCGGCCCTTGCTGTCGGCGAGCCCGGCCTCCGTACCGACGCCGATGATGGTCGCCATCGCGTCGAAGAAGCCGGCCAGTACCAGGGTGAAGACGATCATGCCGACGGTCATGACGCCGATGTCGCCCCAGCCCCCGAACTCGACATGGCCGAAGAGCCCGAAGTCCGGCATCGAGACGGCGCTGCCCTGCAGTTCGGGTGCGCTGCCGCCCCATGCCTTGGGGCTGATGTCACCGACCGCGTTGACGACGACGGCGAGGATCGTGCCGACCACGATCCCGATCAGGATCGCGCCGGGCACATTACGGGCCTGGAGCATGAAGATGAGCAGCAGGGTGACGCAGAAGAGCAGTACGGGCCAGCCGGAGAGCTGCCCGCCCACGCCGAGCGTGACCGGGGCGCCCTTGCCGACGAAGCCGGCGTTGACCAGGCCGATCAGCGCGATGAACAGGCCGATGCCCATGGTGATGCCGTGCTTCAGTGCCAGGGGTATCGCGTTCATGATGATCTCGCGCAGCCCGGTGACGACCAGCAGCACGATCACCGCGCCGTACATCACACACATGCCCATGGCCTGCGGCCAGGTCATATGGGGTGCCACCTGAGTGGCGAGCACGCCGGAGACGGAGAGCCCCGCGGCGAGAGCGAGCGGCACCTTGCCTATGAAACCCATCAGCAGGGTGGAGACGGCTGCGGCGAGCGCGGTCGCCGTGATCAGCCCGGCGTGGCTGAGGCGGTGGCCCGCCGCGTCCGGGCCGGACAGCAGGAGCGGGTTGAGCAGAAGGATGTAACACATCGCCATGAAGGTGGTGATGCCGCCGCGCACTTCGCGTGCGACGGTGGAGCCACGGTCGGAGATGTGGAAGTACCGGTCGAGCCAGGATCTTCCGGCGGGGACGCGCGAGCCCGGGCCCGCATCCTCCGCACTGGTCCTGGGCTCCACTGACTGCTGGGTCATGATGCCTGACTCCCAAGGTTCACAGGGGCACCCGCGATGAAGAATCGATATGCGGGATTTGGGATGACTGCGCCGGCGGCACGACCCGGGGGACGGCCCGAGACGAACTGTTGATGCAGAGTGGAATGCGACGTGTGACGTGTGCCGTGTTGCATGCGGTGTCACCCGCACTGCTGGTGCTGCAGTGCTGCGACTACGGGGACTGCGTAGTACTGCCCTTTCGGTGCGTGGTGGACTCAATGGCCGCGAGCGGTATGGCACTTGGGTACTCCGGGCGGTGCGGGCGGCGGAAGTGTGACGTTCCTGGGAGGCGCGCACCGCCCGGAGAGATCAGGAGGGAGCGGTGACTCAGACCGACCGGCAAATGGGGGGTGGGAGAAGGAGCGGGGCTGGGTGCGTGCAGCTGCAAGGCGGAGGATTGAGCCAACGCGATGGGGTCTCCCCTGCTCGAGCGAAGCCGAGAGCTTGGGGAAGTTGGTGATTGACGACAACGCCGGAGGGGGTCCCCCCCTGGCCCTTAAGGCCTTGGGGGAGTGCGTGCCCAGCCCCGCGACGCCGCCCCCCATTTGCCGGTCGGTCTCAGGTGCCGGTGATGTGCTCGGGGCGTACCGGCGTCCTGTTGAGCTCCAGGCCCGTCGCGTTCCGGATCGCCGCGAGAACGGCCGGGGTAGACGAGAGAGTGGGGGCCTCACCGATGCCACGGAGCCCGTACGGGGCGTGGTCGTCGGCGAGTTCGAGCACATCGACCGGGATCGTCGGGGTGTCGAGGATGGTGGGGATCAGATAGTCCGTGAAGGACGGGTTGCGCACCTTCGCGGTCTTCGGGTCGACGATGATCTCCTCCATGACGGCGACGCCCAGGCCCTGGGTGGTACCGCCCTGGATCTGTCCTTCGACGGACAGCGGGTTGAGGGCCTTGCCGACGTCCTGGGCGCAGGCCAGTTCGATGACCTTGACCAGGCCGAGTTCGGTGTCGACCTCGACGACCGCGCGGTGGGCGGCGAAGGAGTACTGGACATGGCCGTTGCCCTGTCCGGTACGGAGGTCGAACGCCTCGGTGGGCCGGTGGCGCCACTCCAGCTCGATGTCGACCGCCTCGTCCTCCAGTACGTCGACCAGATCGGCCAGCACCTCGCCGCCGTCGGTGACGACCTTGCCGCCCTCCAGGAGCAGTTCGGCGGTGGCCCAGGCGGGATGGTACGTACCGAACTTGCGGCGGCCCATCTCCAGGACCTTCTCGCGGACGGCCTCGCAGGAGTGCTTCACTGCGCCGCCGGTGACATACGTCTGCCGGGAGGCGGAGGTGGAGCCGGCCGAGCCGACCTGGGTGTCGGCCGGTTGGATGGTGACCTGGGCGACGCCGAGTTCGGTACGGGCGATCTGGGCGTGGACGGTGACGCCGCCCTGCCCGACCTCGGCCATCGCGGTGTGCACGGTCGCGACGGGTTCGCCGCCGATGACCTCCATGCGCACCCGGGCGGTGGAGTAGTCGTCGAAGCCCTCGGAGAAGCCGACGTTCTTGAGGCCGACGGCGTAGCCGATGCCTCGTACGACGCCTTCGCCGTGGGTGGTGTTGGACAGCCCGCCGGGCAGGGCCCGTACATCGGCCTGCTCGCCGGCCACCTCCCACTGGCGCTCGGGCGGCAGCGGCCTGGCCTTGACCCGGCGCAGCAGCTCGGCGACCGGCGCGGGCGAGTCGACGACCTGTCCGGTCGGCAGGAGGGTGCCCTGCTCCATGGCGTTGAGCTGCCTGAACTCGACCGGGTCCATGGAGAGTTCGGCGGCGAGCTTGTCCATCTGGGCCTCGTAGGCGAAGCATGCCTGGACCGCGCCGAAGCCGCGCATGGCGCCGCACGGCGGATTGTTGGTGTAGAGCGCGATGGCCTCGATGTCGACGTCGTCGACGACGTAAGGGCCGACGCTGAGCGAGGAGGCGTTGCCGACGACGGCCGGAGAAGCGGAGGCATAAGCTCCGCCGTCCAGTACGATGCGACATTTCATATGGGTCAGCTTGCCGTCGCGGGTGGCGCCGTGCTCGTACCAGAGCTTGGCGGGGTGACGGTGCACATGCCCGAAGAAGGACTCGAAGCGGTTGTAGACGATCTTGACCGGCTTGCCGGTGCGCAGGGCGAGCAGGCAGGCGTGGATCTGCATCGACAGGTCCTCGCGGCCGCCGAAGGCACCGCCGACGCCGGAGAGCGTCATGCGGACCTTGTCCTCGGGCAGGCCGAGGACGGGGGCGATCTGGCGCAGGTCGGAGTGCAGCCACTGGGTGGCGACGTACAGGTCGACGCCGCCGTCCTCGGCGGGCACGGCCAGACCGGACTCGGGGCCGAGGAAGGCCTGGTCCTGCATGCCGAAGACGTACTCCCCGCTCACGATGACATCGGCGCGGGCCGCCGCCGCGTCCGCGTCGCCGCGGACGATGGGCTGGCGGTGGACGATGTTCGGGTGCGGGACGTGCCCGGCGTGGTGGTCGCTGCGTCCCTCGTGAACGAGGATCGCGTCGGGAGCGGTGGCGGAAGCCTCGTCGGTGATGACGGGCAGCTCGCGGTAGTCGATCTTGATCTTCGCCGCGGCGCGGCGGGCCGTCTCCGGGTGGTCGGCGGCGACGAGCGCCACCGGTTCGCCGTGGTGACGGACCTTGCCGTGGGCGAGGACCGGGGTGTCCTGGATCTCGAGCCCGTAGTTCTTCACCGAGGTCGGCAGGTCGTCGTAGGTGAGTACGGCGTAGACGCCGGACGTGGCGAGCGCTTCCGAAGTGTCGATGGAGACGATCTCGGCGTGCGCGACCGTGGAGCGCAGCGTGTGGCCCCAGAGCATGTCCTCGTGCCACATGTCGGAGGAGTACGCGAACTCGCCGGTGACCTTCAGGATGCCGTCGGGGCGCAGCGTGGACTCACCGATGCCGCCCTTGGTGCGGGTGCCCTGGTTGATGCTGGTGGGGTTGCCGGTAACGCCCATCGTCAGACCGTTTCTTCCGCGCGGGCGGCCGCGAGACGGACCGCGTCGAGGATCTTCTCGTAGCCGGTGCAGCGGCAGAGGTTGCCGGAGAGCGCCTCGCGGATGTCCGCGTCGGACGGTTCCGGGTTGCGCTCCAGCAGCTCGTCGGCGGCGACCAGCAGACCGGGGGTGCAGAAGCCGCACTGGACGGCGCCCGCGTCGATGAACGCCTGCTGGATCGGGGAGAGTTCACCGGTGTCCCGGGTCTCCTCGCCGGCCGGCTCGGCCTCCCACTGCCGGGCCTTGTCGAGTGCGGTGCCACAGGCGCCGGAGGCACAGCCTCCCCCACTACGCTCCGCGTGTGGGAGGTACCCCCTGCCGGGGTGTGCCTGGGAGCGGTGGGCGGCGAAGTCGGCGAGACCTTCTACGGTGACGACCTCGCGGCCCTCCACCTGGCCCGCGGCGACCAGACAGGAGCAGACCGGGACACCGTCCAGCCGGACCGTGCAGGAACCGCACTCGCCCTGCTCGCAGGCGTTCTTCGAGCCGGGCAGGCCCATCCGCTCACGCAGCACATAGAGGAGGGACTCGCCCTCCCAGACGTCGTCCGCCTCGTGCCTGCGGCCGTTGACCGTGAAATTGACGCGCATGATCAGGCAGCTCCTTCGGTGCTGCGGCCGTTGCCGCGGTACGACTCCCAGGTCCAGCCGAGGGTGCGGCGGGCCATGATCCCGACCGCGTGCCTGCGATAGCTCGCGGTGCCGCGTACATCGTCGATCGGGTTGCAGGCACCGGCGGCGAGGTCGGCGAACTGTTTGGCGATGGACGGGGTGATGATCGTGCGGCTGTCCCAGAATCCGCCCTCTTCGAGCGCGGCGTTCAGGAATTCCTCGGCCTCCGTCGCCCGTACGGGTGTGGGGGCGGCCGAGCCGATACCGGTGCGGACCGTGCGGGTCTCGGGGTGCAGGGCCAGGCCGAAGGCACAGACGGCGATGACCATCGCGTTGCGGGTGCCGACCTTGGAGTACTGCTGCGGCCCGTCGGCCTTCTTGATGTGCACGGCCCGGATCAGCTCGTCCGGGGCGAGGGCGTTGCGCTTGACGCCGGTGTAGAAGGCGTCGATCGGGATCATCCTGGTCCCGCGTACGGATGCGGCCTCGACCTCGGCGCCCGCGGCGAGCAGCGCCGGGTGGGCGTCCCCGGCGGGCGATGCGGTGCCGAGGTTGCCGCCGACGCCCCCGCGGTTGCGGATCTGCGGGGATGCAACGGTGTGCGAGGCGAGCGCCAGTCCTGGCAGCTCGGCCCGCAGGTGCTCCATGATGTGGCTGTACGGCACGGAGGCGCCGAGCCGTACGTTCTCCTGGCCCACCTCCCATTCGAACAGCTCTCCGATGCGGTTCAGGTCCAGGAGGTACTCGGGCCGCCGGTGGTCGAAGTTGATCTCGACCATCACATCGGTGCCCCCCGCAATGGGCACAGCCGTCGGGTGCTCGGCCTTGGCGGCGAGCGCCTCCTCCCAGCTGGCGGGGCGAAGGAAGTCCATGAGTGGCTCTCTTCTTCTCAATCGGGTCGTTCGCTGGGGCTGGGGACGGCCAGCCCTCGACTGGTCGTTCATGGGTTGTTAACGCGGTGTGGGGCCAAGTACACAAGCCGTGCTCCACCCGGTGCAGTCACCGAAACCATGAAGGAGTTGGCTGGTCGATCTCCTCGTCTTGTAGATTCGAACGAATGGTGGGGGTCAGTAACCTCACCGCAATACCCAGTTTTCACCCGCACCAACGAAAGAGATCGGCGGCGACGAGATGCGGCTGCGCGCACTGCTGGAGACCGACGCGCTGGGCCTGCGGCTGCTCGGCGGCGAGGACGAGCTGGACCGGTCCGTCCGCGGCGTGATGACCACCGACCTGCGGGATCCCAGCCGATATCTGTCGGGCGGCGAGCTGGTCCTGACGGGCCTGGCCTGGCGCCGGGACGCGACGGACTCGGAGCCGTTCGTACGGATCCTGGCGGGCGCCGGGGTCGCCGGGCTCGCGGCGGGCGAGGCGGAGCTCGGCGACATCCCCGGCGATCTGGTGGAGGCATGTGCGCGGCACCGGCTGCCGCTCTTCGCCGTCCATGAGACCGTCGCGTTCGCAACGATCACCGAACATGTGGTGCGCCAGGTGTCCGGTGAGCGTGCGGGCGATCTGGCCGCGGTCGTGGACCGGCACCGCAGGCTCATGACCTCGGGCCCGGCGGGCGGTGGGCCCGAGGTGGTCCTCGATCTGCTCGGCTCCGACCTCGACCTGCACGCCTGGGTGCTCTCCCCCACCGGCCGGCAGATCGCGGGCGCCGGTGATACACCGCTGGCCGGACCGGTCGGCGCGGCGCTCGCCGGCCACCATCTGGCCGCCACCCGCACCGGCCGCCCGGCCCCGCACCGGGCCACGGTCGGCGGCACCACGTATTCGCTCTTCCCGATCCGGAACGCCGGGCGGGGCCCGGTCCCCGCCTCCCGCGATGTGCGCGAGTCGGTGCTCTCCGACTGGCTGCTCGCGGTCGAGGCGGACGCGAGCGACTGGCCGCCCGCCCGGCTGGATCTGCTCCAGGGCGTCACCCAGCTGATCGCGGTCGAACGGGACCGGCGCGACGCGGCCCGCACAGTACGCCGCAGGCTCGCCCAGGAAGTCCTTGAACTGGTCCAGACGGGCGCCCCGCCGGCCGAGATCGCCGCCAGGCTGCGGGTCGCCGCCCCGGTGCTGCTCCCGGGTCTCGGGACCGCGCCGCACTGGCAGGTCGTGGTGGCGCGGGTCGAATGGGGTGTCGCGGAGGGGTCCGCAACGACGGGCGCCCCGGCCGTCGCCTCCGGCTCCGCCGTCGCGGGCGGCCCGGTCGCCCAGGCGCTGCTGGAGGAGATCCTGGTCGACCCCGCGGTCACCGGCCCCGACTCCGCGGACCGGATCGCGGTCGCCCACACGGGCGACGAGGCCATCGCCCTCGTACCCCTGCCCGCCGTCTCCGCGCCCGCAGCGGCCCCCGACTCCGCCCCGGACATGGCGCCCGCCGAGGCATCCGCCGACGAGGATCCCGCGCTGCACGCCGATGTGCTGCTCGCCGCCGTCCGCGAACCGCTCTCCGCCGGCCTCGCCGACGACGGCCGGCTGACACTGGGTGTCAGCGCGGCCGTGCACTCCCCCGAAGGTCTGCGCGGCGCACTGGAGGAGGCCCGGCACGCCCGCCGGGTGGCGGCGGCCCGCCCGGGCAGGGTCTGCGCGGCCGGGCACCACGAGCTGGCCTCGCACGTACTGCTGCTGCCATTCGTCCCCGACGACGTGCGCCGTGCGTTCACCGCACGGCTGCTCGACCCGCTGCGCGACTACGACCGGCGCCATCGCGCGGAGCTGATCCCGACGCTGGAGGCGTTCCTGGACTGCGACGGTTCCTGGACCCGCTGCGCGTCCCGCCTCCATCTGCACGTCAACACGTTGCGCTACCGGGTCGGGCGAATCGAGCAGTTGACGGGGCGTGACCTTTCGCGCCTGGAGGACAAGCTCGATTTCTTCCTCGCCCTGCGTATGAGCTGACTTCCGGGCCCTGCCACGACTCTCGGCGGGTTGGGGCGTTTGTGAAATCTTTCACCTGACATTGACCCGACCCCTTGGCCCGGCGTGCCATTCCGTGCTGAGATGCGGCCAGACCCAACAGCTCAATGGCGCGCTCGGGGAGGGCAATGTGGCGCATACCGCCATGTCTGGTTCCGGAACGACAGCAGATGACGATCCGCCGCTCCAGACAGCGGTATGGCGGCTGCGGTCACGCGCCTGCTGGACGGACGCCGCCGCGCTGCTGGAACACGACGCCGCCACCGATCCGGCAGCGGCACTCCAGCGCACCGCCCTGCTGACCGAGCGTTGCCTGTACACCGGGCAGGGCTGGACCGACGCCGAGGACGCCCTGCGCACCGCCGAGGCGCTGGCCCACGACGACGCCGAACGCGGCGCAGCCGCCTGTGAGCGTGGCCATCTGGCCTACGCGTCGACGCTTCTCGGCGTACGGGACCGGGCCGACGAGGCCAGCGTCGCCCTGAGCCGGGCCGCCGCGCTGCTCGCCCCGTCAGCGCCGGGACGCCCGCTGCTGGACTTCCGCCGGGGCCTGATCGCGCAGAACATCGCCGACTCGCCTCAGGCCGCGCGTGCCGCGTACCGCAGGGCCCACGCCGGCGCCACCGCCCAGGGCGACGCGCTGCTGCTCTCCTCGACCTGGCGCCATCTCGCCCTGCTCGCCCTGCGCGAGGGCGAACTGGCGGAGGCGCGGCACGGTTTCGCCGAGTCCCTGCGGATAAGGGAGGAGCTGGGCTATCTGATCGGTACGGCTCCGGCCCTCATCGCGCTGGCGGACTCCGAGCCGGAGCCGGAGGCGGCGAACCGGCTGCGCGCCGAGGCGGGCCGGCTCTTCCGGCTGCTCGGGGGCGTTCCGACATGGCTGGCTCCGCACCTGGACCCACCGCCCCCGGAGACGGCCGAGGCGAACTGAGCCCCGCAGGGCCGGTGTGACGTCAGCTCTCGGCGCCGGTGAAGTGTTCCCGTACCAGCGACTGCACGACGTTCAGATCCTGGGCGATGAGCGCGTCGAGCAGGGCGGTGTGCTCGGCGGCGTCGGCGAGCAGGTCGGCGCGGCGAGTGGCGGGGGTGCTTCCCAGCGGCCATTGGGAGCGGCGGTGCAGCTCGTCGGCGACCATCACCAACTGCTCGTTGCCACAGAGTGCGAGGACCGCGCTGTGGAAGGCCCGGTCGGACTCGGCGTAACTCGCCCGGTCGCCCACGGCGGCCGCCGCAACCGTGGCTTCGGCCAGCGGGCGCAGGGCGCTCCAGCGGGCCGGGGGGACGGTGCGGGCCAGCCGCAGCATGACGGGGACCTCGATCAGGGCCCGTACCTCGGCCAGCTCGGCCAGCTCGCGCGGGCCCCGCTGGGACACCCGGAAACCGCGGTTCGGTACGACCTCGACGGCGCCCTCGACGGCCAACTGCTGCATCGCCTCGCGCACGGGAGTCGCCGAGACCCCGAAGCGGGCACCGAGAGCCGGGGCGGAGTAGACCTGCCCCGGAACCAGCTGACCGTCGACCAGCGCGGCACGCAGGGCGTCGAGGATCTGGCCGCGCACGGAGTGCCGCTGCACCGCCGGCCGCGGGGCGGGCGGCTCGCTGTGGGTGTGCTCGCCACGTACCTGCTCGCCATGTACCGGCCCGCCACGTGCCTGCTCGGGCACGCGTACGGACGCCGGGGTCGTCGCGGACGCGACGGACGCGTACGGCGGCCGCGCCTGCTCACGCGCTCTGCCCTGCTCCACTCGGACCTCCTCGGCCTGCCGTGGGCGCGGCTCGCGTGCGCCATGCCCCTCTGCACGATAGGCGGCACAGGCCGCAGTTCAAACATCGATCCATTCGGGTAAGGTAAGGCTTACCTGCAAACGACCGCGATTCGGTGGGCCCTGCATGACACTCGCCACTCTGCTTCCCGGCACCACCGCGTCCGCCGTGACGGGCGCGTACGCACGTCTGGCCGAGGTCTTCCCCGGGCTCCGCGCAGAGGTGCTGGAGGACGGCAGGACCGCCCCTCGAGGTGGCGGCTGGGTGGGTGCGGACGAGCTCGCGGCGGGGGGCGCCTCACTCGACGCCTTCCTCGCCTGGGACCACGCGCAGGTGCTGCGGGACTACGGGCAGCAGCCCCGGCCCGACGTGGTGGCCAGCTTCGGGCTGCACCGGTACGCCTGGCCCGCCTGCCTGCTGGTGACAGTGCCGTGGTTCCTGCACCGGCGGGTGCCCCGGATCCCCGTCGAGGATGTGGCATTCCAGCGGGCTCTGGGCCATCTGACCGTCCGCATAAGGGAATTCACCTGTCTTCCGGGCGATCCGGCGGCCGGACTGCCGGGCGCCCGGGTGGTCCCGGACGAGGCGGCGCTGCGGGCGGAAGTACTTGCCGCCGTGGCCGACCACATCGGTCCGGTGCTGGACGGCTTCGGACCGCGGATGCGGCGCGGCAGGCGGGCGTTGTGGGGCATGGCGACGGACGAGGTCGTCGAGGGCCTCTGGTACATCGCCCACCTGCTCGGCGAGGAGCGGCGTGCGATGACCGAGCTGGAGGCGCTCCTGCCGGGCACCACGAAGCCCTACGTCGGCTCGGCGGGCTTCCGTGAACTGACCGGGCCGAACGGCGAGTCGCTGCCCACCCGCGACCGGGCGAGCTGCTGCCTCTTCTACACGCTGCGCCCCGAGGACACCTGCGTCACCTGCCCGCGCACCTGTGACGCCGAGCGGGTACGGAAACTGACGCCCACTCATTGATCGACACCGCTCGTACGAGTAGTACTATTCGAACGCAGATCACTGGCCGCATACGGATATTCGATCAGATCCCGGCTATCCGCATGCCCTGCCAACCCAATGGCGTTCTCTTGCCCCGAAACCCCCTGAGTGCGACGGGGTTTCGGCAATCATGGCGCCCGAAATGCCCTACGCGACGCAAGGGACCGCGCATGAGACTTACCGACATATCGCTGAATTGGCTGCTTCCGGGCGCCGTGCTGCTCGTGGGGGTCCTGGCGGCGGTGGCGGTGGTCGCACGCGGCAAGCGCGCCGCTGACAATTCCGCGGCCGAGGACAGCTGGGAGCGCAGCGAGGAGCGGCGCAGACGCAAGGAGGCGCTGTACGCCACCGCCTCGTACGTCCTGCTGTTCTGCTGCGCGGCGGTCGCTGCCGCCCTCTCCTTCCACGGGCTCGTCGGCTTCGGCGAGCAGAACCTCGGCCTCTCCGGGGGCTGGGAGTATCTCGTTCCGTTCGGCCTCGACGGGGCCGCGATGTTCTGTTCCGTACTCGCGGTGCGCGAGGCCAGTCACGGTGACGCGGCGCTCGGATCCCGGCTGCTCGTATGGACGTTCGCCGGCGCGGCCGCCTGGTTCAACTGGGTGCACGCGCCGCGCGGTATCGACCACGCGGGCGCCCCGCACTTCTTCGCGGGGATGTCGCTCTCGGCAGCCGTGCTCTTCGACCGGGCACTGAAGCAGACCCGCCGGGCCGCTCTGCGCGAACAGGGCCTGGTGCCCCGTCCGCTGCCGCAGATCCGGATCGTACGGTGGCTGCGCGCCCCCCGGGAGACCTTCGGCGCCTGGTCGCTGATGCTGCTGGAGGGCGTACGCACCCTGGACGAAGCGGTCGAAGAGGTACGTGAGGACCGGCGGGAGAAGGAGCAGAACCGTCTCCGCCGGAAGGACCAGGAGAAGCTGGACCGGGCCCACATCAAGGCGCTGAACCGGCAGAACCGGGCCTGGCGCAGGGTCGGCCGGGGCGGCACCCAGGTGGACGTTCAGGCCATCGCTCCCGCGACGGGCTCCGCGCAGTCCGTCATGGAGCCCGCCATATCCGAGCCGGGTCAACTGCCCTTGCGCTCCCGGCCGTCCCTGCAGGCCGTGACGGGTCCGAGCTCCAGCGCCTCGGACCGGAACTCCAATGATCCGGTCACCGTCGACCTCACCGCCGAGGACGACACCCAGGCACTGCCCCGGCTCGATTCGCTGGAGCGGAAACTGAAGGACCTGGAGCAGCAATTCGGCTGATCTGCCACAAAAGGCCCTGATGGCCCGGTCTCTTCCGGGCTCTCAGGGCTTTTCGCCGTCCAGCTCGAACCAGACGACCTTGCCCAGCGCGCGTGCGCTGACCCCCCAGGCGTCCGCGAGGCTCTGCACCAGGATCAGACCTCGGCCATGCGTACCGTCGTCGGCGTTCGGTACGTAGGACAGCGGCATTCCGGACACGAAGTCCCGAACCTCCACCCGTAGTTTCGCGGGCGCCACACTCACCGTGACGACCGCGCCGTGCCTCGTATGGATCAGCGCATTGGTCACCAGCTCGCTGAGCAGGAGCTCCGCCACCTCGGCCGACTCGGCCCGCCACCGGTATCGCAGGAACTCCCGCAGCGCACAGCGCACTTCGCTTACCGCCGCCAGATCTGTGTGGGCCAGTCTGCGACGCAGCCGGACCGACTGCTGCCCCGGTGCCCCTGGCTCGTGCGCCGCCCCGTCTGCCACGGAATCGGCATCTCCCTGACGCTCCATCGTTTCCCCCGCCCGCACAGTGAATCGCCCCCTTCTCGACATCTCGTTTTCTCGTCGCCTGGGGATGCATGCCCCACAGGCGGGCCGCCACGCTTGTCGACTCATCAATAAGTGAACGGAGAACGGGCGGCACGGACCGGAGCGGCGGACACATCGATGTCACATTTCTGCCTCCCCGGTTAACTTCCAAAAAATTCACACCGGTTGACGTTGACGGGACCATGTCTACGCGCGTCATCATGGTGGCCATGCGAATCCCCCCACGGATCACCACGCTCGGTGGCGCTGCCGCCCTCCTGTCCGTCCTCTTCATCGGCGGCCCGGTCCCCACGACCGCAACGGCCGCCACCACCTCGGTCGGCAGCATCTGTTACTCGGCGCTGCCTGCCCAGGCGCACGACACCCTCGACCTGATCGACGCGGGCGGCCCGTTCCCCTACTCGCAGGACGGTGCCGTGTTCCAGAACCGTGAAGGCGTCCTGCCGAGCCAGAGCACCGGCTACTACCACGAGTACACGGTCATCACCCCCGGCTCCCCCACCCGGGGCGCACGTCGGATCGTCACGGGTGAAGAGGTGCAGGAGGACTACTACACCAGCGACCACTACGCCACGTTCGACCTGATCGACCAGGGCTGCTGAAGCCCGGTCCTCCGAGCCGATCCGCGCCGTAGCCCCCCCCACCTGCGGCGCGGATCACGGACTGTCGGAAGCGGCCGGACTTGTACCCTCCCCCCATGACCGTGACCTATGTGATCGACGGCTCCCGGGTCACCGGCCTGGAGCAGTTCTGGAAAGTGATCGGCGAGGCCGTGAACGGCCCGGGCGGGTACTTCGGCCGCAACTTCGACGCGCTCGCGGACTGCCTCGGCGGCGGGATGGGCACTCCGGACGACGGTGACTTCGTCTTCGAGTGGCGGGACCACGCTCTCTCCGCACGGGCCCTGGGCCATGAGGAGACGGCGCGCTGGCTGCGGCAGAGCCTGAGCCGGGTGCATCCCACAAACCGCGCGGCGGTCCAGCAGCGGCTGGACGAGGCGCTGGTGGGGCAGGGACCGACCCTGTTCGACCTGCTCGTGGAGGCCCTGACGAACGGAACGGCGCCCGGCGGGCTGCGGCTGTCGTGAGCCCCGGGCCGTGTCCGGCGGACGCGGCCCGGAGGACGGCACCGGCCGGCCGAGCGGGATCATCACTCGGCCGGCCGATGCCATGGGGGTCGTAGGGATCAGAACTCGGTGGTGACCTTGGCGCCGTCGAACTGCTCGGTGCCGTAGAGGCTGATGAAGTGGTAGCCCGGCGCCGGGTTGTTGACGGTCAGGGTGTGCTCGTTGCCCGCCCCGACGGACTTGTCGGTGTAGACCTCGGTGGTCGCCCACTCCTTCGCGCTGTAGTAGAGGTCGGCGTCACCCGTGCCGCCGGAGGCGGTGATCTTCAACTGGGTGGTGCCGGCCGGGATGAGGACGGTCAGGTAGGCGTAGTCGCCCTTGACGGCCTTCAGCTCGCTGCGCATGCAATTCCGGCCCAGCAGCCTGGTGTCGGTGTCCTTGCACTCGGTGATCTCACCGGGCGGGTTGGTGGACCCGCTGCCGCAGGCGCCAGCCGCGCAGGCGGCCAGCCAGGTGTCCCAGTCGGCGTCGTAACGGCTGCCGATGGTCGACGTGAGCAGGGTGCGGGCGCCGTCCCAGTCGCCCTTGCGGTAGAGGCCGAGCAGGGTGTCGACGTCAGAGCGGTGGGATTCGAGCATGTAACGGACGGCCAGGTAGCCCCAGTTGTACACGCGGGTCTGGTCGGCGTTCTCGTAGGTGGTGTCGAACAGGGTGCTCAGGCGGTAGGTGCGGTTCGCGGCCTGGGCGATGGCGGCCTCGTAGTCGAGCTTGCGGTACGAGTAGGAGACGAACTCCGCGAAGCCCTCGACCCACCAGACGGTCGGCGTGGTCATTCCGGCGGCGAAGTCGCCGTACATGTTGAAGCGGCCGTCGAGGTAGTGCGTGTACTCGTGGTTGAGGTTCCAGATCTGGAAGTCGGGACGCGCCCACTCGGCCTCGTAGGCGATGAACCGGGGCTGGTTGCCCTCGGCCTTGGGGTCGCCCTCCAGGTACATGCCGCCGTTGTTGGTGTCGATGCCGAAGATCACTCCGGCGTAGGTCTGGTAGTCGGCGCTGGAGTTGAAGGCCACGACCTCGATGGTCTTGTTGTTGTCGTCGGCGACCGCGCCGTTGTCCCGGGCCACCTCGTGGAAGTAGGCGTCCTGGTCGCGCAGGCTGGTACAGCTGGCTTCGAGCTCCTCCGCGGCCATGTCCTGCGCCCGGATGGTGATGCTGTCGCTACAGGTGTGCTTCACCGGCAGGACGACCTTCTCGAGACGCTCCGCGAGGTTGCAGGCGTCGTACTTCGCGCAGTTGTCCTTGTCGTAGGCGTCGACCATCTTGGCCAGGTTGACCCAGAGCGGGGCGGTGGGGCCGTCGATGGAGCTCTTGCCCATCAGGTCGATCGCCGGCGGGCTCGCCTTGTCGCGCAGCGAGTCCTCCTTGAGGAAGCGGCCGAGCTCGAGCCCCGCGTTGGCGGCCAGGAACGAATTCTTGGTGCCCAGCAGGTCGAGGTGGTTCGCGGCGAAGTCGCGCAGCGAGGTCAGCACACTGGAATCGGCCTCGATGGCGCTGATGAACTCCGGCACCTGGTGACCGCGGAACATGACCGTGTACACGCTGTTCACGGCGTTGACCATGTACCACGAGGCGTTGTACGACTCGTCGTAGTCGGCCAGCATCTTCTTGACGATGTTCAGGTAGCGGGCGTTCTCCACGGCGCTGTCGATCAGGATGATCGCCTCGGACAGGCTCTCGCCGTTGGCGTCGGTGACGTCGAAGGCGTGCGAGGAGCCGAAGAAGCCGTCGAGCGCGCCCTGGATGGCGGTGCGCAGGCGCGGCCCGTACTCCCCGACGGTGTCGGGGTCGTAGAACTGCACGTAGTAGCCGGCCCGGAGGAAGAGGATCAGCTGCGGCATGCCGGTGCTGTCGTCGCCCGGATAGGAGGCCGACGCGTCGCGCATCGCATTGGCGATGGTGACCATCTGGTCCTCACGGAAGGCGTTGTAGCCGTCCTGGCCCTGGATACGGAACAGTGTGTTGACACAGTCGGTGGTCGCCGCCTTGACCTTCTCGACCAGGGCGCTTCCGGTGTTGTTGGTGAAATCGGTGACGTTGCACTCGGCAGCGGCCGTACCGAGCTTCTTGGCGCGGCGCTTCTCTGCCTTCATCGAAGGTGCCTGGTGGCTCGGAAGCGCGGTGGACGGGTCGTCGTAGTCCCGCTTGAGCGCGTCCTTGGACGCGGACAGCGGCGGCAGGTCGGCGGCCTTGAGCGACTTTCGTTCGACGTGAGCGGCATCGTCGGCGGGTGCCGTCAGCGCCTCGGCGGTGGGGCCGCCGGGGTCCTCGGTCCGGGGTTCCGCCCGCTTCTGGGCGGCGTCCGAGAAGTGGGGGGTCACGGTCGACACGGCGGGGCGTTGCTCGACGGCCTGGCTCGGTGCCGTGAACAGGCCCACACCCAGGCATGCTGCCAGGACCGCAGTGGACAATCCGGTTATCTTTTGCCGAACCCTCAGGTTCTTCACGTGCCGCCTCCAGCGGAGTGGTGACCGCGCGACAGGGCGCGGTTGTGGGGGAATGCAAGAGGTCGGTGCCGGACCGGATCTGAAGTGCACTCACGTCGTGACATGAGCACGGCTCCTTTCCTCTTGCGCGCTGTACAATGGCACATGTCACATGTTCTTTGGAACCCCTCTCACACACATTCATCTGCGCGACAACTTCTCGTCGCGGCAAGGGATATGACGCGCGGCCCCGAACGCACCGGCCGCCACCACCGGTTTCCCGACCACCGCACCACCGTGTCCCCGGAGATCCGGAATTCCGGCCCCGACCCCGGTCCCACAGAGCCCCCGAGGAGCAATGCCCGTGTCCCGTTCCTTCTCCGCGCCCTGCACCAGCAGCCACGACCTGCCGGTGTCGCCGGCACTGGACGCCTTCATGAGTACGGCGTGGGCGGACACCCCCCTGCCGGCGGACGCCCGCGTCCCCTCCTACGACGTCACCCCGGCCCGCCGGGCCCGGCTGGCCGCCCGCTTCCCCGGCGAGCGCCTGATCATTCCGGCGGGCGCGCTCGCGGTCCGCTCCAACGACACCGACCACCGCTTCCGGCCGCACACCGGCTACGCCTGGCTCACCGGCCTCACCGGCGAGGACCAGGCCGGACACGTCCTCGTCCTGGAACCCGACGGCGACGAGCGGCACGAGGCGGTGCTGTATCTGCGGCCTCGGTCACCTCGCACCGGCCGCGAGTTCTACCGCGACCGCCGATACGGGGAGTTCTGGGTCGGGCGCAGACCCGATCTGGAGGAAGCCGCCCGGATGACCGGCATCCGCTGTGCACACCTGGACGACTGGGAGAAGCTGCTGACCGGGCCACAGCCACCGGTACGGGCGCTGGGAGGGGTGGACCCTGCCGTCGACGAACTACTGCGTTCCTGCCGCTCGTTCCAGCGCCGACGGTCGGCGCCGGCAGGACTTGAAGCAGTGCTCAGCGAGCTCCGACTGATCAAGGACCCTTGGGAGACCGGGCAGTTGCAGCAAGCCGTCGATGCGACGGTGACAGGATTCGAGGATGTGGTGCGGAGCCTTCCGCAGGCGCTGCGACACCCGCGCGGTGAGCGTTGGATCGAGGGCGTCTTCGATCTGCGGGCCCGGCTGGAGGGGAATGGTCCGGGGTACTCCACGATAGCCGCGGCCGGGGCGCACGCCTGTGTCCTGCACTGGATCCGCAATGACGGCCCCCTGGAACGCGACCAGTTGCTGCTCCTGGACGCCGGGGTGGAGACCGATTCGCTCTACACGGCCGACATCACCCGCACCCTGCCGCTGTCCGGCCGCTTCTCCCCCGTACAGCGCAGCGTCTACGAGCTGGTGCTCGCCGCGCAGGAAGCGGGCATCGCAGCCCTGCGCCCTGGGGCACGATTCCGTGACTTCCACCTGGCGGCCATGCGGGTCATCGCCGAAGGGCTGTACGGATGGGGCGTGTTGCAGATGTCCGCCGATGAGGCTCTCGACGCCGACAACGGCTTCTACCGTCGGTACACGCTCTGCAGCAGCGGTCACATGCTCGGTATGGACCTTCACGACTGCGCCCAGGCGCGTGCCGACCGCTATCTGGACGGGCGCCTGGAAGTCGGCCAGGTACTGACCGTGGAACCGGGGCTCTATCTCCAGCCCGACGACGAAACGCTGCCCCCGTCGCTGCGCGGAATCGGGGTGCGGATAGAGGACGACCTCGTGATCACGGCCGACGGCGCACACCTCATGTCGTCCGCACTGCCGCGCACCGCCGACGGAATCGAGGAGTGGATGGCCGCCGTGCTGGACGGTTGAACCGGACGACCCACTCCACCGGCCGCCCCCGCGCGGGGGCGGGGGCGGCCGGTGGAGGACGGAGTACTGTTTGAGGCTCCGGGACGAAACCGGTGGCTCAGGCCTCTGCGACCGGCAGCGACGACCTTCTGCCCCGGGTGCCTCCGGCGCCGGCGTCGTCGCCGCCCTCCTCGGCCCATATCGACCTGACATGTGACATGTGGGCCAGCATGCAGGCCTCGGCGCGCTGGGCGTCACCGGCGATCACGAGGTCGAGCAGTTGGACATGCTCCTCGGCCGATGCGGTCAGCTGCCCTGTTGCGTCAAGCCGGTTCAGCCCGAAGAGGCGCGATCGCTTGCGCAGGTTGCCGACTTCCTCCACCAGCCTGCGGTTGCCCGCCAGACTGAGCAGTTCGAGATGGAAGCGGCGGTCGGCCTCCAGATAACCGATGATGTCGTGCTCGGCGGCAGCAGCGACAATCGCCAGGGCGAGCGGCCGAAGTGCCTTCAGCTCCCTGACCTTGCCCATCCGGGCAATGCGGCCGACGGTGGGTACCTCGATCATGGCGCGGAGTTCGGTGAAGTCGTCGAGGTCCTGGTCGGTCAGCTCCGTTATGCGGAAACCCTTGTTGCGGACCGCTTCGACCAGGCCCTCACGCGCCAGGTCGAGCATGGCCTCGCGGACCGGGGTGGCGGACACCCCGAATTCGGCAGCGAGCGCGGGGGCGGAGTAGATCACGCCCGGACGGAGGTCTCCGGCGATCAGGGCCGCCCTGAGAGCGTTCGCCACCTGATCGCGCAAGTGCTCTTGCGCCGAGATGACATTGAGCGTCGACAGGCGGGCCATGTTTGTTCCTCCAACGCCGTACGGGCCCTCAGAATACAATGTCACGTTTCCGCTCGGGCCCGTCGCTCCTGACCTGTGGACAACTCGGTCAGGGCGCCGACTTCCGGTGCACCGCCGCGGCGACCGCGAGATCTTCCCACCCCATTCCGACGCTTTTGAAGAACCGGGGGCGCTCGAAGGCGGCCGGCTTCTCACCGAGGATCCGACCGGTCACCAGGTCGGCGAGGTTGCCGGCGATGTCCTCGGCGCCGAAGGCTCCTTCCGCCATCGGGATCAGCAGATCGCCCGCCTCCGACAGGGCTGCCGCCCTCGATTCGACGATCACGGCGGAGCGTGACACCAGAGCCGTGTCGACCTCCCGGGCGTCCGGGGTGTGCGAGCCGACCGCGACGACCGTCGCCCCGTCCGGTACCAGGGTGCCGTCGAACAACGGGGTTGCGGACGTGGTGCAGCAGAGCACCAGATCGGCCGTGGCGACCTCCTCGGTCCCGTGCGCCTCACCCGCACGGGCGTCCACGCCGAGTTGATGGGCGTGCTCTACCAGTGCGGCGACCCGGCGCGGGGTACGGCCGACCACGGTGACACGTTCGACGTGCCGTTCCGCGAGCACCGCGGCAAGGTGTCCGTACGCCTGGGGGCCCGTTCCGAAGAGCACCAGATGGCGCAGGACGGGCGGGGTGAGGTGGCGGATCGCGAGTGCCGACACGGCCGGTGTGCGCAGCGTGGTGAGCGCGGCCCCGTCGAGCAGGGCGAGCGGCAGCAGGGTGGGGCCGTCGAGCAGCAGATAGCTTCCAGTGATCCGTGGCAGGCCGCGTGCCGGGTTGTCGGGGGCGACTCCGGCGATCTTCACTCCGGTCACCTGATGGGTGGTGGCGGGCATGATCAGCAGTTCTCCGCCGGGCACTGTGACATGGTGCCGGGCCGGGGACGTCTCCGGATCGAGTCCCCCGCTCAGCGCCGCCTCCAGGGCGTCCAAGGCTCCGGTCGGTCCCAGTGCCTCGATGTCGTCGGCGCCGAGCAGGGGCAGGTTCACAGCAGGAATCCTTCGGGGAAGGGGTCGGACGGGTTCAGGAAGAACTGTGCGGTACCGGTGATCCAGGCACGGCCCGTGATGGTCGGGACGACGGCGGGCAGTCCGCCCACGGTGGTCTTCTCGATGAGACGCCCGGTGAACTTCGTTCCGATGAAGGACTCGTTCACGAAGTCGGTGTCCAGGGGAAGTTCACCGCGTGCGTGCAGTTGGGCCATGCGTGCCGAGGTGCCGGTTCCGCAGGGCGACCGGTCGAACCAGCCGGGGTGGATGGCCATCGCATGTCGGGAGTGGCGGGCATCGGAGCCGGGTGCGATGAACTGCACGTGTTTGAGGCCGTGGATGTCGGGATCTTCCGGGTGAACGGGCCGGTCAGCGGCGTTGACCGCATCCTTCAGGGCGAGTCCGGCCGCCAGGATGTCGTCCTTGCGCGCCCGGTCGAAGGGCAGCCCGAGGTCGGACAGCTGCACCATCGCGTAGAAGTTTCCGCCGTAGGCGAGGTCGTAGCGGACCGGTCCGTAGCCGGGTACGTCCACCGTCCGGTCGAGTGCGACGCTGAACGCGGGAACCATGGTCAGGGTGACAGCGGTGGCCGCGCCGTCCCTCACCCGGACGTCGACGCTGACGAGTCCGGCTGGGGTGTCCAGCCGTACGGTGGTGACGGGTTCGGTGACCTCGACCATGCCGGTCTCCACCAGAACGGTCGCGACCCCGATGGTGCCGTGCCCGCACATCGGCAGATACCCGGAAACCTCTATGAAGAGGACGCCGAAGTCCGCGTCGGGCCGGGTCGACGGCTGGAGGATCGCGCCGCTCATGGAGGCATGGCCGCGCGGTTCGTACATGAGCAGCGTTCGCACGGCGTCCCGGTGTTTCCGGAAGTACGCGCGCCGTTCAGCCATCGTGGCACCGGGAATGGTGCCGATGCCGCCGGTGATGACGCGGGTGGGCATGCCCTCGGTGTGTGAGTCGACTGCGTGGAAGATGTGACGTGTCTGCAAGGCTCCTCCTGGTTCGTCACGGTGAACACGAAGAACGGAAAGAACGGGCTGGGCCGGGCACTGACCGGACGTGCGACAGCAAAACGGCGCTCAGCCGAGGCCCGCGGCCAGTACCTTCTCCGTCACGGCACATACGGCGGCCGCGTCGTCGGCGGACAGGGGAAGACGTGGCGGACGGGTACGGCCGCCATGGCGTCCGACAACGTCCATGGATGCCTTGATGGCCTGGACGAACTCCGGCTTCGAGTCCCACCGCAGCAGGGGATGCAGCTCGCGGTACAGAGACAGGGCAGTTGCCATGTCACCTGTCACAGCGGCCCGGTACAGCTCGGCACAGCAGGACGGCAGCATGTTCGGACAGCCGGCGATCCAGCCGACGGCCCCGGCGAGTGCCAGTTCCAGCAGTACGTCGTCGGCGCCCACGAGCAGGTCGAGGCCGGGCGCCTGTTCGGCGATCTCGTAGGCCCGTCGGACATCGCCGCTGAACTCCTTGACTGCCACGATGCTGCCATCCTGGTGGAGAGCGGCGAGCAGGCTCGGTGTCAGATCCACCTTGGTGTCGTACGGGTTGTTGTACGCGACGACCGGAACCCCGACTTCGGCCACAGCGGCGTAGTGGGCTCGGACCGCCGCGTCCTCGCAGCGGTATCCGTTGGGCGGCAGGAGCAGCACGGAACCGGCGCCCGCCTCTGCCGCCTGTTCCGCCCAGCGCCGCGACTCCGCGCTGCCGTAGGCGGAGACGCCCGGCATGACGCGGCTGCCGTCGCCTGCCGCCGCGACGGCGACCCGGACCACCTGCTCGCGTTCGCTGTCGGTCAGGGTCTGGTACTCCCCCAGTGACCCGTTGGGCACCACACCGTCGCAACCCTCCGCGATGAGCTGTTGGACATGCGTGGCATAGGCGTCGTAGTCGATCGTGCAGTCTTCGCGCAATGTGAGCGGGGTGGCGACCATGACCCCGTGCCAGGGGCGGGTGCGCGGGTGGGCGTTCGTCTGCATCGTGGCTCCTTGAGTGGTGTGACATTCACGGCGTGGGGGGAAGCATGGGCAACAGCCGGCGGCGCGAAGTACCGAGGCGCGGCCGAGGCGTGTCGGGGAGTGGCTGCGGGTCTATCCGGGGTCGGCCAGGTCGGCGAGCGTGGACAGCCTTACCGGGCAGGCCAGCGGGCGCCGGTCGGGGCCGTCCGGCTCTTCACCGGCGCTGTGTCCGCTGCCGTGCGCGCCGGCCAGTTCGCGGACGGCGAATCCACAGGTCCGGCCCTGGCACCACCCCATTCCGGCCCGGGTGAGCAGTTTGACGGTCCTGGTGTCACCGGCTCCGAGCTCCTCGCACGCGGTACGGATCCGGCCCGCGGTGACTTCTTCGCAACGGCAGACCTCCGTGTCGCCGGTCAGCCATTCGCTCCACCCCGCCCCCGGCCGGTGCACAGCACCCATCAGCGCGGAAAAGGCCCGCAGACGGCGTCGGGAACGACGCAGAGCGACCGCTCTGCGTGCCGCTGCCCGCTGCACACCGCCCCGCATCTCACGAATGACCGACAGTGCCGCCAACTCTCCTTCGCAGAGAGCGAGTTCGACGCCGCCGATGCCGCCGGCCTCTCCCGCCGCCCAGACCCCCGGCACGGTGGTCCTGAGCTGCTCGTCGAGGGTGACCACATGCGTGCCGTCCGCGCAAGCGCGCGTACCGCAGCCCGCCGCCACGGCGAGTTCCAGCTGGGGAACGAGCCCGTGACCGACGGCGAGCGCATCGCAGGCGATCGTGCGGCCGGTCCCCGGCACAGGGCGCCACCGGCGGTCCACCCGGCTGACGGTCACCGCCTCCACCCGGTCGTCGCCGTGCACCTCGGTCACCGCCCGGTGAGTCAGCATTCGAACTCCGGCGCCGGTCAGTGCCGCCCCGTACCGGACGCCTTCCGCCATCTTGCCGGGGTTGGCGGCCAGCACCCGGGGAGCGCGCGCGTACGCCCCGTAACCGGACGCTTCGATGAGTGCGGGAACGCTCGCACCGGCGCGCGTCAGCGAGAGAGCGACGGCCTGCAGAAGCGGGCCGCTCCCCGCGACCACGATCCGCCGGCCAGGCAGCACCAGGCCGGACTTGAGCATGGCCTGGGCGCCGGCCGCGCTCACCACGCCCGGAAGCGTCCAGCCGGGGAAGGGAAGTTGACGTTCATGGGCGCCCGTCGCCAGCAGCAGTCGGCGGGCCCGGACAGCGGAACGCTGTTCCCCTTCGGCTCCGGTGACGGCGTGCAGGATCCAGTCGCCTTCACCGGCTCGTTCGACCGTCCACACCTGATGGTTGGGGAGATGGCGGATCGCGCCGGAGCCGCGATGCGTGGCGAGTCGTGCGGAGAGTTCGGCGAAGACGGGCCAGCCGTGGTGGAGGGCGCCGGGCCGGGTCGCGCCGAGCCCGCCGGGCGGGCTTCGGTAGTACTGCCCGCCGGGCGTGACGGCCGAGTCCAGCAGAACCACGTCGAGCCCGTGATCGGCCGCGGTGACGGCGGCGGCCAGGCCGGCCGGTCCCGCGCCCACCACGGCGAGTCCTGCGCAGTCCGCGTCCCGTGGGCGGCGTTCATCTGTCGAGTGCGGCATGCCCGTCGCCCTTCTGTGTGGTGATGGCGTCGCCGGGGCGGGCGGGAAGCAGGCATGCACGCTGGTTCGGCCGGCCGTTGACCGTGGCCAGGCAGTCGTAGCAGGCACCGATGCCGCAGAAGGCTCCCCGCGGCCGGCCGTGGACCCGAGTGGTGCGCCAGGTCAGGATGCCCGCAGACCAGAGGACGGCGGCGATGCTCTGCCCCGGCAGTCCACGAACCGGGCGCCCGTCGAAAGTCAGCTGGAATTCCGGTTCGGGCTGCGCCGCGACGAGCTCGGCCGGGGTACGTGCACGGGTACGTCTCACAGGGTCCTCTCCTGGGGCACGCGAGCCCCCTTCGCAGTCATGCGACATGGCACGTGGTGTCGAAGCGTTCCGGGGCGAACGGTCCGAGATCGAGTACCGGCTGCCGCCCGGCGATCGCGTCGGCGATCAGCAGTCCGGTCGCGGGGGCCAGCCCGATCCCGGCCCCTTCATGGCCGCAGGCGTGGAAGAGGCCTGGCACCCGGGGGTCCGGGCCGATCGCCGGCAGATGATCGGGCAGGTAGGGGCGGAACCCGTGGTAGGCGCGCATCACCCGCACATCCGCCAATACGGGGAAGAGAGCGGCGGCCTGGGCGGCCATTCGGGCGACCGCCGGAACCGACAACGTCCGGTCGAAGCCGACCCGTTCGCGGCTGGCCCCGATCAGCACCGGCCCCGACGGGGTTCCCTCCACCACGGGCGAGGTCTGCAGCGCCGCGGACCCGCTCGACACATCGGACAGGTACTCCGCCGCGTAGACCTTGTGCCGGATCAGCCGCGGCAACGGCTCGGTGACGAGCACGAATCCCCTGCGCGGCAGGACCGGCAGGTCCACCCCGGCCATTGCGGCCAGGTCACCGCCCCAGGTGCCCGCCGCGTTGACGACCACCGGGGCGCGCAGTTCACTCCGTGCGGTGCGCACCCCGCCTACCGCACCATCCCGGTCCCTGAGTATCCCGACGACTTCCTCCCCCGGGCACAGGCGTGCTCCGGAGCGGCCGGCTGCCCGTAACAACTCGGCTGCGGCCAGAGCTGGTTGGACCTGAGCGTCTTGCGGGTAGTGACAGCCTCCGGCGAGGTGCGGTGCGAGGTGGGGCTCGGCATCGCGGAGCCGGTCGGATGTGACGTGGTACGCCTCGACTCCGGCTCCCCGCTGGGCGGCGGCCGTCGTGGACAGGGTGGTCAGGGATTCCTCGGACGCCGCCACGACCAGGCCGCCCTTGATCTCGTACTCGATGTCCGAAGAAAGTTCTTCCGACAGTTCGCGCCACAAGGAGACGGAGAGCAGGGCCAGTTCCAGTTCGGGTCCCGGCAATTTGTCGGAGACCAGGAGGTTGCCCTCCCCGGCTCCGGTGGTGCCTCCGGCGACCGGCCCTCGGTCGACGACGGCTACGGACAGTCCGGACCGGGAGGCGTAGTAGGCGCAGGCGGCACCAACCATTCCGGCCCCGACGATGACGACATCCAGGGGCTGTCTCATGAACACGACAGTAATATGTCACATTGTTTTGGCGCCGCCAAGGGTGTGTGCAGGGACAGTTGATCAACCGTCACCCCGTCGCGCCGTTCGCAGGGGTGCCGGTTCCGCCGCCGGGGAAGTGGAGCCATGAACGCCCCAAGGCGCCGAACCGAGGAGCCGTGATGCACAACGACCGCACATTGGTGGAGGACCGCCTCGAAAGGGCCCTGCACCAGTTCATCCGCCCGGCCCAGTACCCGGCCCGGACCCCGCTCGCCCTCTCCGTCCGGCACATCCCCGGCGAACCCGTACCGGTGGCCGAGGTACTGGAGGGAACCTACGAGCCGTTCAGGGCAGGTACGGAGTGGGGGAAGCCGTGGTCCACCAGCTGGTTCCGGCTGGAGGGGACGGTGCCCGAGGACTGGGCGGGGCGGCGCGTCGAGGTGGTCGTCGACCCCGGCTTCTCCGGTCAGGGGCCCGGATTCCAGGCCGAGGGGATGCTGTACGACACCGCGGGCGTTCCGCTCAAGGGCATCCACCCGCGAAATCGGCATCTGACGGTCGCGTCCCCGGCCATCGGCGGTGAACCGGTCTCATTGCTCCTGGAGGCGGCGGCCAACCCGGCGGTTCTGGAGGACGGCTTCGCGCCGACGCCGCTCGGGGACGTGACTACGGCGGGTGACCGGCCCCTCTACCGGTTCGCCTCCGCGGACCTCGCCGTGCTGGACGAGGAGGTCTGGCATCTCGTTCTGGACATCGAGGTGCTCTCCGAGCTGATGCGGGAACTGCCCGTCGACCGGTCGCGGCGGCACGAGATCCTGCGGGCGCTGGAGCGCATGCTCGACGCACTGGATCTGCACGATGTGGCGGGCACGGCGCGAGCCGGCCGGGGCCGGCTCACCGAGGTGCTGTCCCGGCCGGCGTCGGCGAGCGCACACCGGATCTCGGCCGCCGGGCATGCGCACATCGACTCGGCGTGGCTGTGGCCGCTGCGTGAGACGGTACGCAAGGCCTCGCGCACCTTCGCCAATGTCACCGCGCTGGCCCAGGACTATCCGGAGCTGGTTTTCGCCGCGTCGCAGGCACAGCAGTACGCCTGGGTGAAGGAGCATCAGCCGCACATCTGGGAGCGGATCAAGCAGGCCGTGACGGACGGGCAGTGGGCGCCCGTGGGGTCGATGTGGGTGGAGTCCGATGCAAATATGCCGGGTGGTGAGGCGCTTGTCCGGCAGATCGTGCACGGCAAGCGGTTCTTCGAGCAGGAGCTGGGGGTGGAGACGGAGGAGATCTGGCTGCCGGACTCCTTCGGCTGCACGGCTGCCTTCCCGCAGCTGGCGCGACTGGCAGGGGTGAAATGGTTCCTGACGCAGAAGCTGTCCTGGAACCAGAGCAATAAAATGCCACATCACACCTTCTGGTGGGAGGGCATCGACGGGACCAGGGTGTTCACTCACTTCCCTCCTGTGGACACCTACAACGCACAGTTCCATGGCCGCGAACTGGCCCATGCGGAAGGGAACTTCGCGGAGAAGGGACCGGCGACGCGCTCCCTCGTCCCGTTCGGCTGGGGTGACGGCGGGGGCGGTCCGACCCGCGAGATGCTGGAGAAGGCACGCAGGCTCAGGGATCTGGAGGGTTCGCCCAGGGTCGAGATCGAGAGGCCGTCGGCGTTCTTCGCGGCGGCCGAGGAGGAGTACGGGCCGCAGGCACCGGTCTGGTCCGGTGAGCTGTATCTGGAGCTTCACCGGGCCACGTACACCACCCAGGCCAAGACCAAGCAGGGCAACCGGCGCAGCGAACACCTGCTCCGTGAGGCCGAGTTGTGGGCCACCACGGCGGCGCTGCGGACTCCCGGCCACCCCTATCCGTACGAGGCGCTGGACCGGCTGTGGAAGACGGTGCTGTTGCATCAGTTCCATGACATCCTGCCGGGCTCGTCGATCGCCTGGGTGCACCGGGAGGCCCACGAGACATACGAACGGGTGCGGGAGGAGCTGGCCGGTCTGGTGGCGGACGCGGTGGCTGCGCTGGGTGGGGCCGAGGGTCTCGTGGCGCTCAACTCATCGCCGTACCACCGAAGTCAGGTGGTCGAGCTGAACGCCGAGGCGAGCGCGGTGCTGCCCTCGGGCGCGCATGTGCAGCCGCTGGGCGAGGGGCGTACGGCGGTGCTGGCCGTGACACCCGGGCTGGGCGCGGGTCTGCTGGACGGTTCGGCGGTTGTGGAGCACGCGGTCACGGTGACCGGCTCGGCGGACGAGGGTTTCGTATTCGACAACGGGCTGCTGCGGGTCGTGGTCGACGGCGACGGGTTGATCGCCGCCGTCCGCGATCTCGGGGCGGGGCGGGACGCCCTCGCCCCCGGTCACCGGGCCAACCTCCTCCAGTTGCATCCGGATCACCCCAATCACTGGGACGCCTGGGACATCGACCGCCACTACCGCCGCACCCGCACCGATCTCACCGACGCCGACTCCGTCGAACTGGTCGAGGAGGGGCCGTTGCGGGCCGCCGTCCGTGTGATGCGGTCGTTCGGGGCGTCGCGCATCGTGCAGGAGATCCGGCTGACCGCCGGCAGCCGGCGGATCGACATCGACACCGAGGTGGACTGGCGGGAGTCGGAGAAGGTCCTCAAGGTGTCGTTCCCGCTCGATGTGCACGCCGAACGGTCGACGGCCGAGATCCAGTTCGGGCACATTCACCGCCCGACGCACGACAACACCAGCTGGGACGCGGCCCGTTTCGAGATCTGCGCCCATCGCTGGCTGCGGGTCGCCGAGCCGGGGTACGGCATCACCCTGCTCAACGACTCGACGTACGGGCACGAGGTGACCCGGACCCCGCACGGTTCGGGCCTGGGCACGACCGTACGGCTGACGCTGCTGCGCGCCCCGCACAGCCCGGACCCGGAGACCGACCTCGGCAGGCATCGGTTCACGTACGCGCTGGCGCCGGGCGGTGAGGTCACGGATGCGGTACGGGAGGGGCTGGCGCTCAATCTGCCGTTGCGGGCGGCCGTTGCGCCGGTCCTGCCGCCACTGATCAGTACCGGGCATCCGGCGGTCACGGTGGAGTCGGTCAAGCTCGCCGAGGACCGCAGCGGTGATGTGATCGTGCGGCTGTACGAGTCGGCGGGCGGGCGGGCCGATACGACGCTGCGCGTCGGATTCCCCGTCGTACAGGCCCGGATCACCGACCTGCTGGAACGGCCGCTGCACAAGGCGGACACCGGTGAGCACGGTCTCGTACTGTCGCTGCGGCCGTTCCAGATCCTGACGGTCCGCCTGACCCCTGCATGAGGTCCCGGCCGGCCCCGGCGTGAAGTCCCGGCCAGTCCCGCCCCGCTGCTCGGGCTCGCTCAGGGGCGGGGCACGTTCCGCAGGTTGGAGCGGGCCATCTGGAGCATCCGGCCGACTCCGCCGTCCAGCACGATCTTGCTGGCGGAGAGCGCGAAGCCGGTCACCATCTCCGCGCTGATCTTCGGCGGGATGGAGAGCGCGTTGGGGTCGGTGACGACATCGACGAGCGCCGGGCCCTTGTGCTTGAAGGCGTCCTTGAGGGCGCTTTCGAGTTGCTTGGGCTTCTCCACCCGTACGCCGTACGCCCCGGCTGCCCGGGCGATCGCCGCGAAGTCCGGGTTCTTGTTGGTCGTACCGAACGACGGCAGGCCGGCGACCAGCATCTCCAACTCGACCATGCCGAGCGAGGAGTTGTTGAACAGCACGACCTTCACCGGCAGGTTGTACTGCACCAGGGTGAGGAAGTCACCCATCAGCATGGTGAATCCGCCGTCGCCGGACATCGACACCACCTGCCGGTTCCGGTCGACGAACTGGGCGCCGATGGCCTGCGGCAGCGCGTTGGCCATCGAGCCGTGGCTGAACGAACCGATGACGCGGCGTTTGCCGTTGGGAGAGAGATAGCGGGCGGCCCAGACGTTGCACATCCCGGTGTCGACGGTGAACACGGCGTCGTCGTCCGCCAGATCGTCCAGCACCGAGGCGACGTACTCCGGGTGGATCGGGATGTGCTTCTCGACCTTGCGGGTGTACGCCTTGACCACGCCTTCCAGCGCGTCGGCGTGCTTCTTCAGCATCCGGTCGAGGAACTTGCGGTCGGTCTTGGTCTTGACCCGCGGGGTCAGACAGCGCAGCGTCTCACGGACATCGCCCCAGACCGCCAGATCCAGCTTGGAGCGGCGGCCGAGGTGCTCGGGGCGCACATCGACCTGGACGATCTTCACATCGTTGGGGAGGAAGGCGTTGTACGGGAAGTCGGTGCCGAGCAGGATGAGGAGATCGCACTCGTTGGTCGCCTCGTAGGCGGCGCCGTAACCGAGCAGTCCGCTCATGCCGACGTCGTACGGGTTGTCGTACTGGATCCATTCCTTGCCGCGCAGCGCGTGCCCGACCGGGGCCTTCACCCGCTCGGCGAACTCCATCACTTCGGCGTGGGCACCCGCCGTGCCGCTGCCGCAGAACAGTGTCACACGTTTCGCCTCGTCGACCATCCGGCAGAGCTTCTCGATCTCCTCGTCACCGGGCCGTACCGTCGGCCGCGAAGTGACCAGGGCATGCTCGACCGACTTCTCCGGGGCGGGCTGCGATGCAATGTCACCCGGCATCGATACGACGCTGACGCCACCTCGGCCGATCGCGTGCTGAATGGCCGTCTGGAGCAGCCGCGGCATCTGCTGCGGATTGGAGATCATCTCGTTGTAGTGACTGCACTCCTGGAAGAGCAGCTCCGGATGGGTCTCCTGGAAGTAGCCGAGACCGATCTCGCTCGAAGGAATGTGCGAGGCGAGGGCGAGAACGGGTGCCATGGAGCGGTGGGCGTCGTAGAGGCCGTTGATGAGGTGCAGATTGCCGGGGCCGCAGGAGCCCGCGCAGGCGGCCAGGTCACCGGTGATCTGGGCCTCGGCACCGGCGGCGAACGCGGCGGTCTCCTCGTGCCTGACCTGGATCCACTCGATGGCCGAGTTGCGGCGGATGGCGTCGACGACCGGGTTGAGACTGTCGCCGACGACGCCGTACATACGCTTGACGCCCGCCCGGGCGAGGATGTCGACGAACTGCTCCGACACGTTCTGCTTGGCCATGGGTGCGTACCCTTTCCGCGCTTCGGCTTCCGGACTCCGCATCCATCAACCCATGGCGCGCGCGGTTACGCCTCCCAGACGCCGACACTCGTACGGTCGTCGGAGTACCGTTCCTGAAGACTGAGCGGGAGTGAGTCCCGACAGCCGCACGCCCCGAACGGTCTTGGGCGCACTGGTCCCCGGCGTACTCAACCCCGGGGCGGCGACACGCATCCCGTGCGTGGTCCGATCTCGGGAGGCCAGTTCCCTGCGCGACCTGGCCATGTGGATACGGCCAGAGGCGACGGGGAGGCCCCGAACCATCACTCCGGTAGAACGGGGGCCCCGCACGCTGGCGCCGCACCCGGCGTCCCAGATCACACGATCACGTTAACCGGGTCGGCCCAGGGCACCGCAAGCCCGCGAGCGGACCATCACACGATTGAGCTAAACCGACGTTATGCGCACTCCCCGGCGAGCAGTTACCAACCCCTTCACCCTGAGCTGGGTGTCCGCGAGGAAAGTGGCGAGCCCGGGTGCCTGGTCAGGGGTCCAGCGTTCGGCGAGCTCCTGGGCGAGCGAGGGCTCCGCGCGCGGGGGTTCAGTGAGGCCGCTGCTGCGCAGCAGCAGGGAGTCCCAGCTCGGCGGCGCGGGCGCGCAGCTTGCCGTAGCTGCGGCCGGTGAGGCGGTGCAGGCCGGATTTGAGGTCGCCACGGCGGCCGGCCCTTATGTCCTCGGAGAGCCGGACATGGCTGCGGCCGACGGCACCGCCGATCCAGCGGCAGGCGTCGGCCGCCGCCAGATGCGCCCGCTCGGTGGCGCGGGCCCCGGTGGCGACGGCGACCAGGACGAGCGCACTCCTGTCGGTGCCGAAGCGCACGGTGAGCAGCGCATCGCGGCGGGGCTCGCCCCGGAACCGTGCGGAGTCCCCGCGCACGGAGGCGGCGCGCAGGGTGTACGTGCCGTATCCGGCGCCGTCGAGCACGGTGTCGGCGACGAGACCGTCCAGCTCTTGGGGGACGGTGGCGGGCGGTGCGGTGGGCTCGGCGTCGTAGGTGGGCGGCCGGTCACCCACGTGGCCGACAACGGGGCGGAGTGGGGCGGGTGCGGGTACGGCGGGTACGCGTTCCGGCCCGGGTGCAGGTGCCTGTGCGGTGACCGTGGTGACGGGGGCTTGCGGGGCGGCGGATCCCTCGCCCACCGGCCGCCTGGGCAGAGGCGGCGCCGGCGTGGACGCCCCGTCGGCGATGCACGGCTCGGGCGCGGGCTCGGGCCCCGGCGGCAAGTCCGGCCCCGACGGCAGGTCAGCGGCGTCCGGAGGACCGGCCGGAACCGGCGGTGCGGCGAAGGTGCGCGGCTGCGAAGGGCCGGCCGGGGACGCACCCGGGCCGCGTATGGGCGCAACCGGCGGCTCCCACGGAGCACGCACCCGCACCGGCTCAGGCGCCACGGGCGCGGACGGCGCAGACCCGGCCGGCGCGACCGGCGAAGGGGGAGGCGCGGACGGCGGTGGCGGCCCAGCCGACGTGCCCGGCGCCACCGCCGAAGGCGGAAGCAGAAGCCCAGCCCCCTCCCCCGCCCCGTCAAGCCCCCCGGGCCCGCCCTGACTCACCGCGTCCGACGCCGAGTCGAAGCGGTCGTCGAGACTGTCGGCCGCGCTGCTCGCCCCGGTGTCCCTGGCGGTCTCGTCGTACAGCCTGCGCCACCAGTCGTCCTCGTGGGCGGCGGACCTCTCCCCCTGCTGGCTCATGCCCTTATTGTCCACCGCACGGGCCTTAAGAAAACGGGGCATCCGGAAAAAGTGGCCATGAAAAAGGGTCCGCCGGGCGGCCCCACCCCCCACGGGGAGGACGCCCGGCGGACCGGTCAGAACATGATCAACGCACGGCGTACGCGTCGTTCACGGTCTGGATGACGGAGTTGCCGTTGGCGTCCGTCAGTTCGGTCTTCAGGGTGACCGGCTTGCCGGCCGCGCCCGCGTGGTTCACGGTCGCGGTCCAGTGGCCGCCCTGCTGTGCGGTGGTGGCCCGGGTCCAGGTCTCGCCATCGTCGTACGAGTAGGAGACCTCGGCGGCGACCAGCTTGCCGGGCGTGTAGCCCGCGTGGCCGGTGACGCTCAGGCCGATCGTCTGGCCGTCCTTCGCCGGGAGGGTCTTGAGTCCGTCGGTCTCCAGGTCGTAGCCCGGGAAGAGCAGCGGGATCCCCTGCGAGTAGACGTTCTCGTCCCGCTTCGAGCGGAACTTCCAGGTGGTCTCGGTGTGGGTGGACCGCTTCCACACGGCTGCGGGCTGACCGAACTTGGAGGTGTCCATGGTGAGTTCGTACGCGGCGTCCCCGGCCGGGACGGTGAAGACCCCGGACGGCCAGCCGGACTCGCCGAGCACCTCGCCACCGCTGGTCAGTCGCATGTTGCCGATGTCTCCGAAGGAGCCCTGGAGACCGGCGTGCTCGGTGTCGCTCCAGAAGCCCGGGGCGACGCCGATCACGTTGTCCTGCCGTTCGGCGGCGAGCTGGACCTTGCCCGCGGCGTCACGCGGAGCGGCCGGGACCGGGATGCCCCGGTACCAGTTCTCCGTGCGCTCGGAGCCTGCCGTGTAGGTACGGGGCTGGTCGACCATGTACTCGCCAAAGGGGAAGCTGGAGGAGAGATACCGCTCCCAGCCGGTGTCGCCCGCCGAGTAGTACTCGGTGCGCTTGCCGGGGACAGCGACGGTGTCGAAGCCACCGGAGTAACTCCCGCCGTACGGACGGTTGGTGATCATCGTGTCCATGTAGTCGGCCGCGACGCCCATCGCCTCGTACGTGGCGGTGGACTTGCCGAGCTTGCTGTCACGCACCTTGTACGTACGGTCCGAGGTGACCGGGCCGGTCTCGGGGAAGGCGAGGTTGTAGACGAACGGGCTGGCGGCGGTGGCCTTCCAGCTCAGCTTCACGGGGCCGTCGGCCAGGGCGGCCTTCAGGGCGTCGGCCTCGCTCGACTCGATACCGAGAGAGGGCAGCGGCGCCGGACCGTATCCGACGGACGGCCTCCAGGGGCCCGCGGACGGCCGGTACGCGATGACCGCCTTTGCGCCCGCGGCCTCGGCGTTCCGCGCCTGAGTGGCCATCATCCCGTCATCGGCGATCTTGACCAGGGCGATCTTGCCCGAGACACCTGCGGCCTTCAGCTCCTCGGGGGTGCCGGTTCCCGCGTCGACGAGAGCGGCCTCCCCGGTACCGTCGAGGTTGACGGAGCCGGTGCTCGCCACCGTCGGGTGCAGTGCGGCGCCGCCGACGACCGACAGCTTCTCGATCTGCGGGGCGTACGCGCGCCAGAGGCTGGCGAACTCGAAGTCGCCGTCACTCGCCTTGCCCTGCACGTCGGCCAGGTAGTTCATGCCGGTGCCGGTGATGGAGCCTGAGTGCTGCCAGACGTCGTCCCAACTGCGGCCGAAGGAGAGCGTCGTGGAGCGGCTCTCGGAGGCACGGTCCTCCGTCTTCACCTGGATCCGGTGGGCCTTGCGGGCGTCCAGTACCAGGGTGGTGTCCTTGGTGACGTTCAGCTGCGGCCTGGCGAGGTAGCCGACGGACTCGACCAACTGGCCTGTGGCGTCCTTCGTGTCGGGCGTGGTGATGAAGCTGGAGACGAAGTACGCGCCGGGGCGGACCTGGTAGACCTGTTCGGTGGCGCCGTCGTTGAAGCGTCGCTCACCGCCGGCGGTGTCGGTGCCGATGAGGTCCACCGAGGAGGGGCCCGTGGCGGGCTTGCCGGTTCCGTCGACGAGCTTGACGCGCAGCGTGACGGTCTCCGGTCCGACGTACATCGAGAACGGGGTGGAGACCTTGACGCCGTCGGGCCCGGTGGCGAGCACACGTCCGGTGACATCGCCGTACTGGGATGCCTTCAGCTTCGCGGTCGGGTCGATGTGCAGCGGGACCTTGACGGTGGCTCCGGCCGGGACGGTGACGGTGCTCGCGTCGAGCTTGGCGGCCAAGGAGCGGACGTCCGAGCCGTCGTTGCCGGTGACGCCCTGCACCTTCAGCGACAGCTTCACCGGCTCGGTGCCGGAGTTGGTGTACGGGACGTCGACCGTGGTGCGGTCGCTCTTGTCCTGCGGCCAGTTGAACGTACCGCCCTGGACGGCGGGGGCGCCGACGACGGTGGTGTCGATGGCGGCCTTCACGTCGAGGCGGCCACCGCCGGTCTCGCGTACGTCGCCGGGGATGTCGCTCTTCGCGGACGACACCAGGGCCGCCTTGATCTGCTGAGCGGACCACTTCGGGTGACGCTGCTTCACGATGGCTGCGGCGCCCGCGACATGCGGGGTGGCCATCGACGTACCGGACATCGTCCGGTAGGCGTAGACGCCGCGGCCGCCTGCTGCGGCGGCCGAGATGCCGACACCGGGAGCGGTGATCTCGGGCTTGAGGGTGTGCGATCCGTTCACGGGTCCGCGGCTGGAGAACTGGGCCGTGGAGTCGTCGCGGTCGACGGCGCCGACGGTCAGCACGCTGGGGGCGCAGCCCGGCGAGGAGACGGTGTTCAGCGCCGGTCCCTCGTTTCCGGCCGCGATCACGAACAAGGTGTCCTTGCTCTGGGCGAGTTCCTCGGCGGCTACGCTCATCGGGTCGGTGCAGTCGGTCGGTGCCGGGCTGCCCAGGCTCATGGAGACGACGTCGGCCTTCTGGTCGACGGCCCACTGCATACCGGCGATGATCCAGGACTCGGCGCCGGAGCCGCTGTCGTTGAGGACCTTCCCCGCGAGCAGGTCTGCGCCGGGGGCGACGCCCTTCTTCTTGCCGTCGCCGGCCGCGCCGGAGCCGCCCACGGTGGAGATGGTGTGGGTGCCGTGCCCCTGCCGGTCGTCGGTGGTCTCGGAGTCGGTGAAGTTCTCCGAGGCGGCGATCCGGCCCTTGAGGTCGGGGTGTTCGGCGTCGACACCCGTGTCGAGCACGGCGACCTTGGTGCCCTTGCCGTCGTATCCGGCAGCCCAGGCAAGGTCGGCGCCGATCTGCTTGGTCGACTTGTCGAGAGTGGCCTGAACCTTGCGGTCGAGCCAGAGCTTCTTCAGACCCGAGGCCGAGCGGGAACGGGTGTCGGTGACGTCCGACCAGAAGTCGGCGGCCTTCTCCTTGTCCGCCTTGAGCGCAACGCCGTCGATCGCGTCGAGTTCGAGTCCGCGCTTGGCACCGCGCGGGGTGGCGGGCGCGGAGCGGGCCACGTCCTTGCCGTAGACCGCGATCAGCGGCAGCGACTTGGTGCTCGCGTCGTCGTAACCCTGACGGATGAGCCCGGTGACGTTGAAGAGTTCCTCGTCCACCGTGCCCGCGGCCAGCGCGTCGGTGGCGGTGTCGGGGTAGACGTAGAGGTCCTTGCCGGACTGCCTGGTCTGTACGAGGGGGACGGTGCCGTCCTCGCGCGGCAGTGCGACGACCGATGCGGCCCCCGAACTGTCCGTGCTCACCAGGACCTTGTCGCCGGTGACCAGGGTGACGGTGACCGGCTTGTCCCCCTTGGCGTCGGCGGCAGCACTGCCGGTCAGTGGTCTCTTCGCGGTCGTCTCGTCCTGCGGCGCTGCCGCGGACGGTGCGATCGCGGTGACGGCCAGGACGGCGGCGGTGGCCACTCCCAGTGCCGTACGCGATATCGGGCGCATCGCTCTCCCCAAGTAAAACCGGAACGCCTCTGAACAAACCGCAGCATTCCGGAGGTTGTTGGTACTGCGGTGGCGCCACATTGGCAGAGCGACGAGCGATAAAGGGATGATGTACACGGCGGGTTTACGCCGTGGCCGCTTTCCGCCACGACCGGGTGCCCGAAGACAGCGACATCGTGCGGAATCAATGCGTCCGGGAGGGGTCCGGGGATGCTGGGAGCCATAGGTCTCGACGAGATACAGGAGTCGGCGTACCGCGCGCTCGTGGCGGTGGGAGCCGCGGAGGTCTCCGATCTCGCGCACCGGCTGGCACTCCCCGAGTCGGACACCGAACGGGCGTTGCGCCGGCTGGAACAGCATGGGCTGGCCGCCCAGTCGTCGGCCCGTACGGGCCGCTGGGTGGCCGCGCCGCCGGGCGTGGCGCTGGGTGCGCTGCTGACCCAGCAGCGCCATGAGCTGGAGCAGGCGGAACTGGCGGCGGCGCTGCTCGCCGAGGAGTACCGGGCGGAGGCCACCGAGTCGGCCGTGCACGATCTGGTCGAGGTGGTCACGGGCGCGAGCGCGGTGGCGCACCGTTTCCACCAGTTGCAGCTGGGTGCGACGAGCGAGGTGTGCGCCCTGGTCACCGGGAAGCCGATCGCGGTCACCGGAATGGAGAACGAGTCCGAGGAGCAGGCCGCCACGCGCGGGGTGTCGTTCCGGGTGGTGGTCGAGCGCGAGGTGCTCGCGCTGCCGTCCGGGATCACGGAGCTGTCGGCCGCGCTGAGCCGTGACGAGCAGTGCCGGGTCGTCGACCGGGTGCCCACCAAGCTGGTCATCGCCGACACGGCCCTGGCGATGGTGCCGCTGACCGGACGGGGCGCCGAGCCTGCGGCACTGGTGGTTCATGCCTCCGGGCTGCTGGAGTCACTGATGGGGCTCTTCGAGGCGGTGTGGCGCGAGGCCATGCCGCTCAGGCTCGGCGAGAACGGCCGGATGGAGGAGGAGTCCACCGGACCCGATGCGACGGACCTGGAGATTCTTTCGCTGCTGCTGGCCGGGCTGACGGATGCGAGCGTGGCGAAGCAGCTGGAGCTGGGGCTGCGGACCGTACAGCGACGGGTGAAGGGCCTGATGGAGCTGACCGGGGTGTCGACCCGGCTGCAGCTGGGCTGGCACGCGTACGAGCGGGGCTGGGTGTCCCGGACTCCACGGACCTGAACGAGGCCCCCGCCGGATACCCCGGCCCGGTGTCCCCGCCGCTTCGTTACGGCTCTGAGCTGCACCGACAGCCCCCGAGCCGCGCTGACGGGCGGGACCGGCCGGACTCCGGCAGGCTGGTCAGATGGGAGTGTGGCAGCTCGTCGCCGTCGGCCTGGTGATGCTTCTCGGCCTGATCGGCGTGCTGGTGCCGGGGGCGCCGGGGCAGGCGATCGTCTGGGCCGCCGTGCTGTGGTGGGCATTGACCGACATGACTCCGGCCGCCTGGGGGGTGCTCATAGGTGCCACCGCACTGCTTCTGCTGAACCAGGCGCTGAAGCTGTTGCTGCCGCCGCGCCGCCCCCGTGAGTCCGGTGCACCACGCAGGACTCTGATGCTGGGCGGGGCCGGCGCGATCGTGGGCTTCTTCGTAGTGCCGGTGGTGGGCGGGATCGTCGGTTATGTGGGGGCGATCTACGGGGCGGAGCGGCTGCGACTCGGCAGCCATGGGGCGGGGTGGGCATCGGTCCGCTCGGTGATGCGGGCGACGGGCCGTTCCGTACTCGTCGAGCTCTACGCATGTCTGCTGGTGACGGGAGCCTGGCTGAGCGCGGTGATCTGGGCCTGACCTCCGGCCCCCTGACCATCTGGATGGATGCTATCCAGATAGAGGGGAACACATCGGATCTCTCCCGCTCTATTGACGCAAGAATGCCCCGTGCCTACTTTCCCTGAAGGAATAGCTCGGATGAATTGATGTGCCTGCGTACGAGTCGCCAGGAGACGCCTTGCCCACAGCACCGGACCCCTCCCGCCCGTCCCGGAACGAAGCCCCGTCCCCCTCCCGAAGAAGTGTTCTCGCCACCGGTACCGCGATCGGCGGCGCACTCGTGGTGGGCGGTGCGTCCGTCCCCGCCCGGGCAGCCGCCCCGGCCGCCCCTGCACCCGCCGCCCCGGCCCCTGTCACCGTGCGCTCCCCCGACGACAGCTGGCGCACGGTCCTGGACGACGCCGACCTGCTCTGGCAGAAGCTGCCGAAGACCTGGTACGAGGGCCCGTATCTGGGCAACGGCCGCCTCGGCTCCGGCATCTACGCCGAGCCCGGCGCCACCACCACGGCCGTCCGCTTCAACGTCCAGCACTCCGAGGTCCAGGACCACCGCCCCGAGTTCGGCTCCCTCTTCGGCCTCGCCCGCCTGCCGATCGGGCACTTCACCCTGGAACCGGCCGGCACCATCACCGGCATCGAGTGGTGGATGCGGCTGCGCACCGCCGAGCTCGAAGGCACGATCACCACCACCGCGGGCACCTTGAAGCTCCGCGCCTTCGTCCACTCCTCCAGCGATCTGCTCGCCGTGGAAGTCACCCCGAGCGCGGGCGAAATGGACTTCCGCTGGGTCTTCCACCCGGCCGACGCGATCAGCCCGCGTGCCGACTTCCAGAAGCTTCCCGCCGGCTACACCGGTAATCCGCCCGCCACCGTCGAGGAGCACGAGGGATCATCGGCCGCCGTCCAGCCGCTGCTGGCGGGCGGCGAGCATGTCACCGCCTGGCGTGAGGTCACCCGCGGTGGGGCACGCACCCTGTACGTCACGGTCACGCACTCGCACCCGAGGGCGACAGCCCGCGACCGTGCGCTGCGCCACGTGAGGACCGCGGCCGACCTCCCGTACGGCCGGCTCGTCGGACCGCATCACATCTGGTGGGACCGGTACTACCGAAAGAGCTTCCTGTCGCTCCCGGACGCCCGGCTGCAGCGCTTCTACTGGATACAGCTGTACAAGACGGCATCGGCGGCGCGTAAGGACGCGCCCGTGATGGCCACTTCCGGTCCCTGGCTCGAACCCACTCCCTGGCCCAACACCTGGTGGAACCTCAACGCCCAGCTGGAGTACTGGCTGATCCATGGCTCCAACCACCTGGAGCTCGACGCGATCACCCGGTCCCTGAGCGAATTCCGCGACAACCTCTCCAAGGAAGTGGCCACCCCCTACCGAGCCGATTCGGCCGGACTGCCACGCACCACGGACCCGCACCTGATCAACGGCGGCGCCACCGCCCCCGTCCTCGGCTACGGCGTCGGCATTCCGGGCCAGGACCCGCCCACCCCCGAGGTCGGCAATCTGACCTGGGCGCTGCACAACGTCTGGCTCTCCTACCGCCACACCATGGACAAGTCGATCCTGCGCGACACCTTGTTCCCGCTGCTGCGCAAGGCCGTCAACTACTACCTGCACTTCCTGGCGCCCGGTGCGGACGGCAAGCTGCATCTCCCGGCCACGTTCTCTCCCGAGTACGGCGTCAACGCGCCGGACTGCAACTACGACCTGATGCTGCTGCGCTGGGGCTGCCGCACCCTGCTCGACTCGGCGAAGGAACTCGGCGTCCGCGACCCGCTGACCGCCCGCTGGCAGGAGGTGCTGTCCAAGCTCACCCCCTATCCGGTCGACGGGAACGGTTTCATGATCGGCGCCGGGGCCCCGTTCGCGAAGTCTCACCGCCACTTCTCGCACCTCCTGGCGGTCTACCCGCTGTACGAGGTCAATGGCTCCACCGCGGACGAACGCGCCCTGATCGAGAAGTCCCTGGCCCACTGGGTCGGTTTCGAGGGCGCCCTGCAGGGCTACACCTTCACGGGTGCCGCCTCCATATCCGCCCTGCTCGGCAAGGGCGAGGACGCGCTGAAATACCTCGGCGAGCTGATGAGCCGCTTCATTCAGGCCAACACGATGTACAAGGAGTCCGGCCCCGTCATCGAGACCCCGCTCGCGGCAGCCCAGTCGCTGCACGACATGGTGTGCCAGTCGTGGGGCGGCACGATCAGGGTCTTCCCGGCGCTGCCCGCCGCCTGGCGGGAGATGACCGTCCATGACTTCCGTACGCAGGGGGCGTTCCTGCTCAGCGCGGTACGCGAAGAGGGGCGGACCCGTTGGGTGCGGTTGACCAGCGAGGCGGGCGCACCCTGTGTCGTACGCCATGGCATCGAGGGTGCCATCGAGATCCGCGACCGACACGGGCGCCCGCTGAGTTACGAGGAGTTGGCCGACGGTGCGGTACGCATCCGCCTGCGCAAGGGCGACTCGGCGCTGATCACGGCGAAGGGCGACCGCCCGGACCTGACCGTCCGCCCGGTCACGGCGAACGCGCCCGCGCCCCGCTGGGGCCTACCGGCCTGAGCCCCGGCCCGGAGTCCTGGGACCGGTGTCCGGACGGCTGGGGCCTCGGCGAAGAGGCCTAGAGGCTCAGGTGCCGTACGGCGTACGAACGCCAGGGCCGCCACCGCTCCGCCTCGGGCCTCCCGTCCGGATCCACATCGGGGTCGCCGAGCGCACGCATCCTGATGAGCGCCGCGGCTGCCGGACCGATCCCCGGCAGCCGCAGCAGCGCCTGCTCGGCCTCGTCTCGGTCGGCCCCGGCGTCGAGCCGTACGTCCCCGTCGGCGAGCGCGGTCGCCAGAGCCCGCAGTGCCGGGTCGTCCACCGCACCGGCCAGCACTCCCGGCTCGGGAAAGACATGCGTGAGCCCGCCGCAGGGGATGTCGAGGACCTTCCCGTACATCTCGACGAGCCGCCCGGCCCCGGCCCCGCCCACCAGCGTCCGTACGGCGAACTCCTCCGGATCCGCGGCACCCGGCGAGCGCAGCCCCGGGCGGGCGGCGACACTCGGTGCGAGTGGCGGGTCGGTGCCGAGCCGCTCGTCGACGGCGTAAGGATCGGCGTCCAGGTCGAAGAGGTGCCGCAGCCGCTGTACGGCCGTCGTCAGATCCCGCAGGTCCGTGAGGTGGATCCGGGCGTCCAGCCAGGACCCGGCGGACCGTTCGTCGACGGCCACGATGCCGGTGCCGTACGGGAGCCGCAGGGTGCGCCGGTAGGTACGGGCGCCGGGATCCCCGCTGACCTCCTCGATCCGGGCGACCGTCTCGCCCGCCAGGAGATCGAAGACCTCGCGGGCCGCGTACGGCCCCCGGTGGGCGAGCCGCAGCGGGATCCCGGTGGTGCGCGCCTCCCGTACCGCCGCTCCCAGCCCCGTCCCGGCCTCGGCGCGCAGTGCGCTCGGCGTACGGGCATAGATCTGCCGGATCGTGTCATTGAACTGCCGCACGCTGGCGAAGCCGGACGCGAAGGCGATCTCGGTCACGGGCAGTCCGGTCGTCTGGAGCAGCACCCTCGCGGTGTGCGCCCGCTGGGCGCGGGCGAGCGCGACGGGTCCGGCGCCCAGCTCCGCGTTGAGCTGCCGCTGCACCTGCCGTGAGCTGTAGCCGAGCCGGTGGGCGAGACCGGGCACACCCTCCCGGTCGACCACGCCGTCGCCGATCATCCGCATGGCTCGGCCGACGACATCGGCCCGGACGTTCCAGTCGGCGGAGCCGGGCACGGCGTCCGGGCGGCAGCGTCGGCACGCCCGGAAGCCGTTGCCCTGGGCGGCGGCCGCGGTCGGGTAGAAGCGGACGTTCTTCCGCTTGGGGGTGACGGCGGGGCAGCTCGGCCGGCAGTAGATGCCGGTCGTTTCGACGGCGAAGAAGAACTCCCCGTCGAAACGGGCGTCGCGGCTGCTCACCGCCTCGTACCTGGTCTGTTCGTCCATCACACCGTCCAGTGTGCGGCACCTCCGGGTACCGCACTGGCGGTATTCGGACGTCGACCAGGGTTGTGGTCTACCGCAGCCGGCCACGCTTCGCGTCCATGGCCGCCCGGCCCTCGGCCCCTCTGCGCTTCCATTCACGCAGCATTTCGGACCGCACCCGGGCGTCGGTCTTGGCGACGATGCGCTGGTTCTCGCGCAGCAGCTTGCGGAAGCTGTCGAGGCGCCGCTCGGAGAGCGAACCGTCCTCGATCGCGGCGAGTACCGCGCAGCCGGGCTCCGACTCATGGGCGCAGTCGTGGAACCGGCACTGCTCGGCCAGCTCCTCGATCTCGGAGAAGACCTGGCCGACGCCGGTCTCGGCGTCCCAGAGCCCGACCCCGCGCAGTCCGGGGGTGTCGATCAGTACGCCCCCGGAGGGCAGGACCAGCAGGTTGCGGGTCGTGGTGGTGTGCCGGCCCTTGCCGTCGACATCGCGGGCGGCCTGCACCTCCATCACATCGCGGCCGAGGAGGGTGTTGGCGAGGGTCGACTTGCCCGCGCCGGACGCCCCGAGCAGCACGCTCGTCCCGCCCGAGACGATGGCGGCGAACACATCGAGCCCCTCCCCGGTGGCGGAGCTGACGGGCAGCACCTGAACACCGGGCGCGATGGCCTCGATGTCCTGGACGAGGTACGACAGCGTGGCGGTGTCCGGAACCAGATCGGCCTTGGTCAGCACCACGATCGGCTGGGCGGCGCCGTCCGCGGCGGACGCCCCGTCGCGCAGCAGCGCATCGCCACTGGAGCTGGACATGGCCAGCGCGAGGAAGCGCTCCACCCGCCCCAGGTCGAGTTCCACGGCGAGCGAGACACAGATGGCGATGTGGTCGACGTTGGTGGCCAGCACCTGCCCCTCGGAGCGCTGCGACGACGTCGAGCGGACGAAGGCCGTACGCCGCGGCAGCAGCGTCCGTACGAACTGCGGATCGCCGTCGGGGTCGACGGCGACCCAGTCGCCCGTGCAGACGATCCGCATCGGATCACGCGGGACGACGAAGGCGGTGTCGGCCCGGAGCGTGCCGTGCGGTGTGACGACATCGCACTGCCCGCGGTCCACCCGCACCACGCGTCCGGGCAGCAGACCCTGTCCGGCGTACGGAGCGAACTCGGCGGCCCAGTCGTCGTCCCAGCCGTACGGGGACAGCGGATGCGACGCGGACGAGCCCTGAAGAGAAGAGGCGAAGGACGGAGAAGACGGGAAAGACAAGGGAAACCCTTCAAAGGGTGGCCCCGGCAACGCGCACACAGGCGCGGAGAGTTACGGAAAGGTCAGCCGGCGACCACGGGGGTGGGAACGATGCTCTTCTGGTTGTGGGCAACGCCCACCGCAGCGACAGTCATCAATGTCCTCACCTCCTGGTTCGAGCACGGGGCCGACACGGCGGTTCTTGTCCGCCGTCCGGAACGCTGCACACGATAGCCCGCGACCGTCGGGTGACGTCAACACATTTGATTCACGGGATCCGGCAGCCCGGCCCCGGGGCACTTCACGACCGCATTCGTCGGAGATATCCATCGATCGCCCTCGATCAGGTGATACACATGCACAACGACCGGTCCCGGGCCGTCATGGCGCCGAGCGTGACCTCCCCCAGACCGCCACCGGCACGTTCGCACAAGCCCAGTTGGGAACGATCACGCTGATCGGGTGGAGCGGCGAACACCCCGGTGGCGGCCACGGCGTCGCCTTCCTTCTCGTCTACTCACTGGGCGACGGGACGGACGGCCCGGCCGCCGGTGAGGCCGCCATGCGCGTGGCCCTGGACCGCAGTGGACTGCCGGTCGGCGCCGGCCCCGTCCACGCCGCCGAGGCCCCGGGCCTACCGGTGAAGCTGCTCGTCCAGGCCGGCCAGGCGGTTCTGACGCTGCCTCATTTCACCGCGCAGTACCCCGCACCGCCCGAGTGGCCGGCCGCGGCCCGCGAACGGGGCGAGGTGCACGCGATGTCCGCCACCCGCCCGTGGCCCAGGGCACGCCGGGCCGGCCGGTCAGCGAGGAGCTGCTGCGGTCGTTCGCAGGCGACGAAGAGGTCATCATGACCTCCGCCCACTGCGTCCTTCCGGTACGCAGCCTGGGCTGAGCCGCCCCGTACGCCAGATGCCCACCGCCCCCGTGGAACGGTGGGCTTCATTGTGTGTGGAGCCCTGGGGCCGCGCCCCGGATACTGCTCGGTGGTGCCGTACGCCGGAGTGCGGGCGATAGCCGGGCGAATCCCCGGATCGCCCGCACTTCAGGCGTCTCAGCTGTTGCCGGCCCCGTTGCCGGAGAGCGCCGGGATGCCGTCCACGAGATGCGACAGCGCCTCGCCCTTGGCCTGGGTGGAGTTTTCGGCGCACTGCTGGTTCTGCGGCGAAGCCAGGACGTTGACGTCCTGAACCGCGACCGGCACCAGCACACCGATGAATGAACCGGCGTCGGCCTTGAGCGGCACGCCGACGCAGGCCTTGTTCAGCGTGCCCTGGACGAGCTGGAACTGCGGGCTGCCGTCACCCTGCGTCACGCTGTTGCCGAACTCGCTCACGGTTTCGTTGCCGTTGACCGACGTGGTCCCCTGGTCATCACCGATCGCCATGGCCGCGGGGGCCACGGCGGCAGACAGACCGACCAAGGACACGGCCATTGCTGCGCCGACCCTCACCTTCTTCATCACGCTTCACCTTTTTCGGAGCGTCCCGTTGTGGAACGTATTGATCAACCTGCTACGGAAGCGCCGTTTCCGCAGTACCACTCAAATGGGTGCGATCCGGCGTGAGTTCGACGCCACGCCCTCACCCGTCGACGTCCTCTTCGGAGGTACGGGCCGCAGGAACGCGACTTCCCGCACAAGGCCGATGGGGCTGCGCGGACGGCGCCGGCTCCGGGCCGCCGCGGGCCGCCTGCCATTCGGCGAGCAGCCGGTCGTAGATGGGTGTGACATCCTGCGCGTGCCGCTGCCGGCCGCTGGGGCGTTGGCTGTCGTACTGGTCCATGAACAGCCCCTACCCGGTGCGAGGGGTGACTTCTGCCGTCACTACGGCAACCGGCCCAGTACGCCCGTCCCTTCGAGGGGTCGGTGGCACCCCGGAAGCACGTCACGGGGCCGGCGCATCCGGGCCGCCGAAGAACGGCTGCCACGTGGATGTGCCGGCCCCACGGGTGTTTCGCATACTGCGGGCAGGCGTACTCGAAGCCGCCCGTGACGCTGTCTTCCTCGAGTTCGAGGAATCAGCGACGAGCGGCTGGCGCCCCACGGTTCTAGCTGTTGCCGGTACCGTTACCGGACAGGACCGGCATGCCGCTCAGGATGTGCGACAGAGCCTCATCACCCTTTGCCTGGGTGGAGTTCTCGGTGCACTGCTGGTTCTGCGGCGAGGCCAGGACGCTGATGTCCTGGACCGAGACCGGAACGGCGCCGAGGACCGAACCGGCGTTGGCCTTGGCCGGCAGGGCGATGCAAGGCTTGTTGAGCGAGCCCTGGATGAGCGCGAACTGCGGGCTCCAGTCACCGTGGGTGGCGGAGTTGCCGTACGACTGGACAGCATCGTTGCCGTTGAACGACGTCGTGCCACCGTCATTGCCGACGGCCATGGCCTACGGAGCGATCGCGGCGCAGACGCCGACGATCGAAGCAGCGACGGCTACCGAGGTCATAATCTTCTTGATCACAAAATAGCCCTTCTGGGGATTTCTGTTGCCGCCTGTCCGGAGCACTCTGAACCAACTCAGGGCGGCGGGGACAGTTGTGCCGATGAACGGGGAACTGCCGTGGCGCGACGGATCAGCCGCCGAGCGGCAGGCCACCCATCAGCGGGGCCGCACCCTTGGCCGCACCGGTGGCCTGACCGGCCAGCTTGGTGACGGTGCCGTTCTTCTGCACCGAATCGGCGGCGCCGCCGATGTTGTCGACGATCGGGTCGACAGCCTGCGGGGTGCCTTCCACGACCTGGTTGAGGCTGAAGTCGGGGGCCGTGGCGATGGTAACGGCGAAGGCGGGAGCAGCCGTTCCGAGAGCAACCACGGAACCGGCAACGAACGCAGCGGTCTTCGCGTACTTCACTTTCAGGTTCCCTTCTGCAGCGGCATCTGTTTCGGTCGCATATCCGCGCCGCACAAGCCTTCTTTAGCTGTGCCTTCTGCCGCTTTCTCCCTGGGTAACGATGTGGTTGTGACACGGCAACTGGACGGGGCCACCTTTTCTCCGGGGCCACTCGATCGACCATCGGAAATGGGGAAAGGCCCCGGCACGCATCGGATGCGTGCCGGGGCCTTCCGGTCATGAGCGTTCGGCTGGGCCGACCGGAGATCAGGTGTTGGCGCAGGAGTTGCCGAAGGCGGGGTTGAGCAGAGCGACCACGCTCACGGTGTTGCTGCAGAGGTTGACCGGAACGTGGACCGGAGCCTCGACGACGTTGCCGGACACCACTCCCGGGGAGTTGGCGGCGCTGCCCTCGGCACCTGCGTCGGCGAAGGCGGGCGCGGCAGCACCCATCGCCATCAGGGTTCCGGCGGCGATGGCGGCAACCTTGGTGTACTTCACTTTTTTCCCTTTCTTTGACGGAGTCCGGAGCGGCCACGTCTTTCGTGCCGCACGAGCGCGGTCCTGATCACTCGTAACTCCGCCGCTGCAATTCGTAACGATGTAAGACCGTAGACGAAACTCTTTGAGAAGAAGATTCCCGAAAAACCGCCCGAATGACGCAGTATCGTTCACTCAATGTCACGGGCCCGATCATCGGACAACCCGATGCACCGGTACAGGGAAAGGCGGCAGCGGGCCCGAGCCGCACGGAGGAGGAATACCGAGGGCCCGGGCCCGTCATTACGGCTGGATCAACTGTTGCCGGCACCGTTGCCGGAGAGCACCGGAATACCGCTCAGGGTGTGCGACAGCGGCTCGTCACCCTTGGCCTGGGTGGAGTTCTCCGCGCACTGCTGGTTCTGCGGCGAGGACAGCACGTTGACGTCCTGGGCCGCGACCGGGACCAGGCCGACGAGCGAGCCGACGTCGGCCTTGGCCGGCAGGCCGATGCACGGCTTGTTCAGGCTGCCCTGGAACAGGCTGAACTGCGGGCTGCCGTCACCACGGTTCTCGGAGTTGCCGAACGACTGCGAGGCTCCGTTGCCGTTGACCGAGGTCGTACCGTTGCCGTCGCCGATCGCCATGGCCTGCGTCGCGCCCAGACCGAGGATGGAGGCGGCAACGGCACCCGTAGCCAGAACCTTCTTGATCACGATCAGCCCTCCTCGTACTGAATGCCCCGTACCGGGACCCCTTGCCCAACTCGTGACCGGGCGTTTGGTTCTCTCCGTTCACCCGATTGCCAACCGCGCACGGACAGCAGTACGAAGCAACGCCGCGGGGCCGTAGGAGTATTCAGCGACCCCAGCCCTTCCCCGGGGCATCAACGGCCCGCGCGCCATGCAGAATCGAGCCACCCGCGCGCGGCGAGCGGCGTCAGCGTGAACGCGCACGAGTAATCCGTTCGAGCGGTCACAAAATTCCCACGAACTTTCAAGTTTCCTCAACAATTCCTCCTCGTTATGACTTCTATCGAGCGTGCAGCTTGGGCGTTCACCGAGCAGAAATAGGACTTATCACATGAAGAACGCTTCTTCGTGGTCTCTCCGTCTTTCCGCAATCGCCGCTTGCCGACTCACGTGGGAAGACCCCCGGGGTGGCGTCCCCGGCGCAAGCTGCATCGACTGATGAATGAATCGCGAGCCTTCTGCTCGCACGGAATGTCCTAGGAAAGGGCAACCAATGCGAAAAGCCTTGAGTAAGAGCGTGCTGGTCATGGCGGCGGCGTCAGGCATTCTGACCGCGGCAGGCGGGTACGCGTTCGCGGACGCGTCGGCCGATGGCGCCGCCAGCGGTTCGCCGGGCGTCGGCTCGGGCAACGCCGTGCAGGTGCCGGTGCACGTTCCCGTCAACGTGTGCGGCAACACGGTCAATGTGGTCGGTCTGCTGAATCCCACGTTCGGCAATAAGTGCGAGAACGAGGGCGGCGCTGGGAACGGCAACGGCGGTGGGGGTGCGAGCGCCGAGGGAGGCACGACCGACTCTCCCGGTGTCTTGTCCGGAAACCTCATCCAGGCCCCGGTGGACGTTCCGGTCAACGCCTGCGGCAACAGCGTCGATGTCGTCGGCGCCCTGAACCCGGCGCTCGGCAACGAGTGCTCAACCGTGAGCGGGCCGGACGACGAGCCGCCGGTGGTCGAACCGCCCGTCGTCGAACCGCCGGTGGTCGAACCGCCCGTCGTCGAACCGCCCGTCGTCGAACCGCCGGTGGTCGAACCGCCCGTCGTCGAACCGCCGGTGGTCGAACCGCCCGTCGTCGAACCGCCCGTCGTCGAACCGCCCGTCGTCGAACCGCCCGTAGTCGAACCGCCGGTGGTCGAACCGCCCGTCGTCGAACCGCCGGTGGTCGAACCGCCCGTAGTCGCACCCCCGGTGGCCACGTCCGTCGTCGGTGAGCCCCTGACCAACAGTGTGCCGGTGGCCGCCGGGGCGCAACTGGCCCACACCGGTGCCGCTGATCTCGGCGTGGCTGCGGGCGCGAGCGCCGCGCTGATGCTCGGTGGCGCGGTACTGATGCGCCGGGTCCGCCGCTCGCAGGGCTGATCCACGAATCAGTCAGCCGCAAGACAAACGGGTCCGGTCGGACAGCCGATGCTGTCCGACCGGACCTGCTGTGCGTACGGAACTCGACCGGTGGGCCCCTCCGACGGTCCACGCGGTCAGTCGGTGCCGAGCGGGTGGAACGCGGACCGGTGTGCCCCGGCTCAGGCCCGGGAGAGCCCCGCGCGGTCCAAGCAGGCCGCGATCGTCGCAGTCTCTGCCGCGTCCAGCCGACGCATCGGCGGGCTCATCACGTTGGTGGTGATGAGCCCGCGCAGCATCAGGGCCGTCTTGAACGCGCCGAGGCCGGCGGCGGTGGCGGACACGGTGCCGGGACGAGCCGCACGAACGATGCCGAAGAGCGCGACGAGACGGTCCTGTTCGGACCTGGCGGCGGCCCAGTCACCACGTACGGCGGCCTCGTGGAGACGTACATACCCGCGCGGGTCCTCGTTGCCGAGCCCGGGGGCGCAGCCGTCCGCACCGACGAGCATCATCGCGTCGACGACCAGTTCGTGCCCGGTGAGGACAGCGAACTCCGGCAGTTCACGGGCCCCGATGGCCAGGCGTCGGAACGAACCGCCGTCGCCGCTGGAGTCCTTCACCCCGGCCAGCACACCGTCCGCGGCAAGTGGCAGCAGCAGTTCCGGGTCGAGCTTGCTGTGCACGCAGGCCGGCACGTCGTACGCGAGGACCGGCAGGTCAAGAGTGGCGGAGACGTCGCGGATGTGGCGGCCGACCTCGGTGTCGTGCGTGCGCGTGCAGAACGGCGCGGTGACGACAACGGCGTCGGCGCGGAGGCCCGCGGCGGCGCGGGCCCGCTCGATCGCCCGGTCGGTGGAGGTCTCGATCGCACCGACGCGGACCGGGACCTGTCCGGCGGCCGCGGCCGTGATGACCTTGATGACCCCGTCCTGCTGCCCGGGCGTCAGATAGGCCGTCTCGCCCGCGAGGCGCGTGACGTCGATATGTCGATGTAGGGGACGTCCTCGATGGCCTGGACCTGGCCGGACTCCATGGCGCTGACGCGCGCCGACTGGTCGGACATCAGGCGCCGGATCATCTTCTTGGCCTTGGCCGGGTGCGCGCCGTTGTACATGTCGGACGCCTCAAAGACGATCTTGTCCTCGCGGGTCGCCTCGACGAACTTGTACGGTCCGGAGCCGACCGGCTTGGCGTCGAAGGCCTTGGGATCCGGCTCGACGATCTCCTTCGGGACCATCCGGGCCACGGCGATACGGGGCGGAAAGCGCGAACGGTACTTGAGCTTGAACTCGACCGTGCCGGCGTCGACGGCCTTCACCGTGTCGACGAAAGGGACGAACTGCGCCATGAGCGAGGAGTTCTTCGGGTCCAGGATGCGTTCGAAGCTGAACACCACGTCATCGGCGGTCACGGGCGACCCGTCGTGGAATGGGGCGCCCTTGCGGAGCGTGGCCCGGTATGTGGTGGCGTTGATCTTCTTCGGCATCTCGGTGGCCAGTGCGGGGCGGGCCACGAGTGTTGCCGGATCGAGGTCCACGAGGCCCTCGAAGATGTGCATGTCGGCGGCGTACGGAGTCGCGCCCGAGGTGATCACCGGGTCGAAGCCGGTCGACAGGGGGTACGAGAGACCGGCCTCGATGAGGCCGTTGCCGCTGCTCCTTCCCCCCGTGCCGTCGGCGGTCGAGGAAGGGCCGCCGACGGCGGAAAGGCTCGCCGTGATGGCGGCTGCCGCACCGACAGCACTGGTGTGACGCAGGCAGGCGCGGCGCTCGACACCGGCTGGTCTCAGCTCGGGTACGGGTCCTCCAGGGACGTCGAAGGTGGAACGGTCGGGGCGGGGAAACGGGCGGCGGAACGCAGGATCGCGAGGATCAAGGAATCTAAAGCATCAGACGTCAGATGTCTGATGCCTTGATGGCGTGGGAACGTAGCTTGACAATTGAGAGGGGTCAAGAGGTGGGGAGTTCACATATGTCCGGTGCGAGGCCCGGCCGGCAGCTGCTCCGGCAGGAAGTCGTCGAGGGCATCAAGCGCTACATCCTCGATGAGCGGCTCCGCCCCGGGGACCCGCTGCCCGCCGAGCCCGCCCTGTGCGAGGCGCTCGGCGCCAGCCGGTCCAGCGTCCGCGAGGCGGTCAAGATCCTCAACGCGCTGGACATCGTGGAGGTACGCCACGGGCACGGCACATACGTGGGCAGACTGAGCCTGTCGGCCCTGGTGGAGAGCCTGACCTTCCGCGGACTGCTCTCCCCCGACGACGACTTCCAGGTGATGGCCGACCTCGTCGACGTACGCGAGCTTTTCGAGCGCGGGATGGCCGACCGGATCGTCTCGCTGCTCAGCGAGGACCAGCTCGACGCACTGGACGGCCTGATCGCCACCATGCGCGAGACCGGCGTCCAGAACGGGCACGGTTTCGTAGAGGCGGACCGAGCGTTCCACGCGCTGCTGGTGGCGCCGCTCGGCAACGAACTGATCGGCCAGCTCTCGATGGCCTTCTGGGACGTGTACACGATCGTCGCGCCGCATCTCGACGGATTCACACACGCCGACGAGATGGAGACGATCGCGGCGCATCAGAACATCGTGGACGCCGCGCGGGCCGGGGACATCGCCGGTTTCACCAAGGCACTGAGCGAGCACTACGCCCCGGTCAGGCGTCGGATCTCCGAGGCCCGCGCCCGCGACGACGCCCGGGGCTGACCCTCTCGCCCCCCTTCCAGGGGCCGGCTGATCCAGCAGTACGCCGTCCGCAGCAGCGGCGCCAACTACGCGGCCAGCGCCTACAGCGACGACCACGGCGAGACCTGGAAGATGGGCAACCCTGTCGGTCCCGGTGGCGACGAGAACAAGACCGTCGAGCTGTCCGACGGCCGGATCATGCTCAACAACCGTTCCAAGCCGTACCGGACGATCGCCTACTCCACCGACGGCGGGGTCAACTACACCCCGTTCACCCAGGACACCCAGCTGACCGACCCCGCCGACAACGCATCGGTGATGCGCCACAACGCCGACGCCCCTGCGTCGGACCCACAGTCGTCCTGGCTGCTGTTCGGCAACACGGAGGAAGCCTGGGCACGGCGCAACCTCACGGTGAAGATGTCCCGCGACAACGGGAGGACCTGGCCGATCAGGAAGGTCGTCGACCCGGGCGCCGCAGCCTACTCGACGCTCACCCGGCTGCCCGACGGGCGCCTCGGGCTGCTCTACGAGCGGGCCGTCTACCAGCACATCACCTACGCGTCGTTCGATCTGAAGTGGCTGGGCGGCACCTGCGCGGACACCACGATCACCCGCCCACGACCCTGAAGGCGGGAGGGGACGCGGAGATCACGGTCCGCGTCGTCAACCGGATGGACGTGCGGCGCGGGCCGGGAACGGTCGGTCCGACCGTGCCGGCCGCCTGGACGGCGAAGCAGGTGACCGTCCCCGCGTTGAACCCGGGCCAGGGCGCGAACGTCAAGGTTCCGGTCACCGTGGCGGCCGGGGCGTCGGGCAACGCCGCACTCACCGCGACGTACCGCACGGGCGGGCTGCAGGCCTCCGGCAGCGGGACGGCGGCCGTGACTCCGTAACACCCGGACGGACCCTCCGGGAGGTGCGCGCGTCACCGTCCCGCCCGTGCCCGGGTGCGACGATGAGGGCGTTCAGCACCTCCCGGAGCGTCAGAACAGGTGGTAGCACGGTGGCAGTGACGGGTTTACGCATCGGGGTGGTCGGCGGCAGCATCGCCGGCTGCGCCATGGCGATCGCCGGAACCCGAGCCGGGGCGGAGGTCACCGTCCACGAGCGCAGCAGCGGCGAGTTGCAGGACCGGGGGTTCGGCATCGTCATCCCGCCGCCGCTGCATCAGGAGCTGGTCGCGGGCGGGTACCTGGGCGCGGACATGCCCACGACGCCCGTCGCCACCCGCATCTGGCTCGCGCGGGCGCCGGGGCGGCACTCGGCGCGGGAGCTGGCTCGGCAGTCGAGCCCGGTGACGCCGTGCAACTGGGGCCTGTTGTGGCGGTCGTTGCGCTCGAACATCGGGGAGAGCGCGTATCACCGCGGGCTGCCCGTCGGCTCCGTCGGCCGCACGCACTCCGGCCACGCCCTGATCCGCACCGCGGACGGGGAGCAGGAATACGACATCGTCGTCGGGGCCGACGGGCACCGGTCCGTCACCCGCGAGCTGATCGCACCCGAGGTACGTCCTGCTCCCGCCGGATACCTGGTGTGGCGGGGCACGATTCCGCTGAGCGCGCTCCGCGACCATCCCAAGGAACTGGAGCTGCTGAAGACCGCCTGGATCACGCTGGGATTTCCGGGCGGGCACGGTGTGTTCTACCTGATTCCGGGTGCGGATCCGGGATCGCGTCTGCTGGCGTACGCCATCTACGCGTCTCCCCCGGTTTCGGCTTCGGTAGTCCCGGTCTCCGCCGCGTATGTGCGGAACATCGCCGATGAGCACTTCCCGGCGGAATGGGCCGATGTCGTCGCCCGGGGGGAGCACACCTCCCAGGCGCTCCATCCGGTTGCCGACTTCGTCGTGCCCCGGGCGGCCGAACCTCCGTTCCTGCTGGCGGGCGACGCGGCGAGCGTCACCAGACCGCACACCGCCAGCGGCGCGGTCAAGGCGCTCCAGGACGCACTGTGTCTGGAGCGGACGCTGCGCGAATCCCCCTCGGCCGCCGCGGCATTGCGCCGGTACGCGGACGAGCGCACCGCCGAGGGGGCCCGCCTGGTCGGGCTGGGACGCAGGCTGGGGCGTGCACTGGTCGAGAACACGCCCGACTGGCCGGTGATGGGGCCCGCCGATGTGGACGCGTGGAGCCGTGCCACATTGAACGGCGCCAGAAGTTATCTGTACGGCGGCGTTCATCGGCGCTGACGGGCCCGTCACCACGCGGCTCAGCAGCTGGACAGCCCGGCCGAAGCTCCGGTGGCTCTCAGTTCGGCCATGTCCACGACCCGGTCGGCCGCCTCGGCCACGGCGGGGTCGTGCGTGGCGACGACCGTCACACAGCCGTCCCGGCGGGTGCGCTCGGCGAGCAGTTCGGCCAGTTCGCCGGCCTGCGACCGGTCGACGGCCGCGGTCGGTTCGTCGACCAGCAGGAGTTTCGGAGAGAGGAAGAGCGCACGGGCCAGTGCGACGCGCTGGCGTTCGCCGCCGGAGAGCTGTTCGGGGCGGTGGCGCAGGCGGTGGCCGAGGCCCACCCCGGTCAGGGCCTCTTCGGCACGGGAACGGTGCGTGCGGGGCCGTTCGCCGCTGATGTACGCGGCGGCCAGGAGCTGCTCGACGGCTGCCAGTCCGGAGAGCAGATTGCCGCTCTGGAACATTTGACCTCCTCCCCCGCATGGGTGTGGGGGATTCTCTCCCTGGCGTCCGTGTGTGCGGTGCGCCTTGAGGCGGGTTCCTGGTTCCTCCCCACCGATGGGTGGGGGTTGTGCGCGCTGCCGGGACGGGTCCTGGTCTTACGTGCGCTCCGCAGGCGTTTACCTTGTCCGTTGCCGGGCGAGGGCCCCCGGTCCGGGGGTGGGTGGTACAGCCTGTTGTGCGGCGCGGATGCGCCGTCCTTCGTGCTTGATGTTCTGGCCCGCGTTGTGGTCCCGGTCGTGCCGGGTGCCGCACGCGCTGCAGGTCCATGCCCGGATGTGCAACGGTTTGGGCCCGTCGCGGTAACCGCAGGCGGAACACACCTGCGAGGACGGGAAGGCGCGGTCCACCTTGGTCAGGGTGCGCCCATATCGGGTCGCCTTGTAGTCCAGCATGGTCACAAAGCTGGACCATCCCGCGTCGTGCACGGACTTCGCCAGGCGGGTGCGGGCGAGCCCTTTCACGTTCAGGCTCTCCACGCTGACAGCTTGGTTCTCGCGCATCAGCTTCGTGGACAGTTTGTGGTGAAAGTCCCTGCGCGCATCGGCCACCCTCGCATGAGCACGGGCCACCCTGATCCGCTGCTTGTTCCGGTTCCTCGACCCCTTCGCCTTACGAGACAGCCGACGCTGCTCCCTCTTCAGCTTCCTCTCCGCCCGGCGCAGGAACCGGGGCAACTTCACGCGGGAGCCGTCCGCCATGACGGCGAAGTGGGTCAGCCCCAGGTCGATGCCCTGATCCGTCTCCAGCGCGGGCAGCAACTCGTCCGCCGGGTCGGTCTCCACGACGAACGAGCAGAAGTACCGACCGGCACTGTCCTTGATCACCGTCACCGTGGACGGCACGGACGGAAGCCGACGCGACCAGCGCACCTTCACCGGCCCGATCTTGGGAAGGTTCAGCTTCCCGTCCCCGGTGAGCGACCAGCGGGCATTCGCGGTGAACCGCACGGATTGCCGGTTGTCCCGCTTCGACTTGAACCGGGGCTCGGCAACCCTCGGCCCCTTGCGGGTGCCCTTCAACGAGGCGAAGAAGTTGGAGTACGCCGTATCCGGGTACCGCAGCGACTGCTGCAGCACCACAGCGGACACCTCACCCAGCCAGCCACGCCCGGTGGTCTTCTTCGCCTCGGTGATGAACCGCTTCGACAACTCCGCCGACTTCAAGAACGGCTCGCCCGCAGCGCGGGCGTCCCGCCTCGCCGCCGAGCTGGGCGCGGACGCCCTGGTCGCGACCGCGCCGTTCTACACCCGCACCCACAGCAAGGAGATCGCCCAGCACTTCCGGCGGCTGCGCGCGGCGGTCGACCTGCCACTGTTCGCGTACGACATTCCGGCCGCCGTGCACAGCAAGCTCTCCGCCGCGCTGGTGCGCGAGCTGGCCGAGGACGGCACGCTGGCCGGCCTCAAGGACAGCAGCGGCGACGAGGGCGGACTGCGCCGGCTGATCGTCGAGCTGGGTGGCCGCGACGGCCGCAAGGACGGCCCGGCGCCTCGGTTCAGCGTGCTCACCGGCTCCGAACTCACCGTGGACGCTGCCCTGTTGGCCGGGGCCGACGGTGTCGTGCCGGGCATCGGCAATGTCGACCCGACCGTACCGGAGCCGTTGCCGGAGCCACGGTGATCGGTCTCGATCTCGGTGGTACGAAGATCGCCGCCGCGCTCTTCGGTACCGACGGCACGGTCCTGGCACGGCGCACCCGGCCCACCCCGGCCCGGGACAGCGCGACGGCCGTACTGGACGCACTCGCCGAAGCGGCCGCTGTGCGTCTCACTGCACGTGGTGTTCCTCAGGACGCGATGCGCTCGAAGATCGCGGCGAGACCCTGTCCGCCGCCGATGCACATGGTCTCCAGGCCGTACCGGGCCTCGCGGCGGTGCAGCTCGCGGGTCAGTGTGGCGAGGATCCGGGCACCTGTGGCGCCGACCGGGTGGCCGAGGGAAACGCCGGATCCGTTGACGTTGACGCGCTGCTCGTGGTCGGTGTCGCCGAGACCCAACTCGCGGGTACAGGCGAGCACTTGGGCGGCGAAGGCCTCGTTGAGCTCGATCAGGTCGAGGTCGGTGAGGCTGAGTCCGGCGCGGTCGAGGGCGGCCCGGGTCGCCGGGACGGGGCCGATGCCCATGGTCGCGGCGGGCACCCCGGCGCGGGCGAAGGAGACCAGCCGGACCAGCGGGGTGAGGCCGAGCCGTTCGGCGGTGGCCGCGCTGGTCACCAGGCAGGCTGCGGCCGCGTCGTTCTGACCGCTGGCGTTGCCCGCGGTGACGGTCGCCCCGGGGTCGGACTTCGCCATGATCGGGCGCAGCGCGGCGAGCTGTTCGGCGGTGGTGTCGGGGCGGGGGTGTTCGTCGGTGGTGACAAGCGTCTCGCCCTTGCGGGTCCGCACGGTGACGGGGACGGTCTCCGCGTCGTACCGTCCCTCCATAGCGGCCCGGCCGGCGCGCTGCTGCGAGCGCAGGGCGAGCACGTCCTGGTCGGCGCGGCTGATGCCGTACGCGCGGCGCAGATTCTCGGCGGTCTCGATCATGCCGCCCGGTACGGGGTGGTTGACGCCGCCGGCGGTGACCCTGCCGCGGGCCAGCGCGTCGTGGAGCTGGAGACCGGGGCCCTTGATGCCCCAGCGGCCGTCGTGCGTGTAGTACGGGGCGGCGCTCATCACGTCGACGCCGCCCGCGATGACGACCTCGCTGAAGCCGGCCCGGATCTGCATCGCCGCGTCGAGGACGGCCTGGAGGCCGGAACCGCAGCGGCGGTCGATCTGGGATCCGGTGACGGTCTCGGGCAGTCCGGCGTCGAGGGCTGCCACCCGGCCGATGGCGGGGGCCTCTGCGGACGGGTAGGCGTGTCCGAGGATCACCTCGTCGACCGCGGCGGGGTCGATTCCGGTACGGGCTACGACCTCGGCGATGACGCGTGCGGCGAGTGCGGCCGGCGTCTGCTGTGCGAACACTCCGCCGAAACGGCCGATGGGGGTGCGCAGCGGTTCACAGATGACGACATCGAGCTGCTGGTCGGGCACGGCGTGACCTTTCGGTGGCGAGGGGCGTATGCCGCCGACCCTTGCACCCGGCGACTGAGTCGGTCCAATATCCAGTTCACCCTGGTTCAAGACGTGGCGCGTCTCAATGGCGGCCTGGGGTGGTTCGGTCCCCGGCCGGACCCTCCGGCGTGGGCAGGGCCTCCTCCGCCACCGCGAGCACCGCCCGCAGAGCGGCGGAGGGGTTGTCGGCCCGCCAGGCCAGCGCCGCCTGGAGCCGGATGGGCGGTCCGGACAGGGGACGGTAGACGAGGCCGTTCTGCTGGATGTGCTGTACGGAGGTGACGGTGAGCGTCACGCCGACGCCTGCGGCGACCAACGCAAGGATGGTGTACGAGTCGGGTGCCTCCTGCACCACACGCGGGTTGAACCCGGCGACCTCGCAGGCCCCGACCATCGCGTCGCGCACCGTGGAGCCGGTGTTGGCGGGGAAGGAGACGAAGGGCTCCTCGGCGAGGACGTCGATGGGGACGCTCTCCAGCCGGGCGAGCCGGTGGTCCGAGGGCAGTGCGCACACCAGCTCCTCCTCGTCGATCACCCGGTACGCCACCCCCGGCTGGGTCACCGGCAGCCGGACGAACCCCAGGTCGAGCGAGCCGTCTGCGACCCGGTCGAGGGCGACATTGGCGTACGTCTGCCCCTTCATGACCAGTTCGAGGGCGGGGTGGGCGGCGCGCACGGCCCTGGTGAGGAGCGGCAGCGTCTCGTGGCTGGAGGCGCCCGCGAAGCCGATGGTGACCCGTCCGTACTCGCCGCGGCCGGCCGCCTTCGCGGCCCGCACCGCTGTGTCGAGGTCGTCGAGCACGGTCCGTACCGGCTGGAGGAAGGACTCCCCCGCGCTGGTGAGTCGTACCGACCGGGTGTTGCGTTCGAAGAGCTGGACGCCCAGCTCCTTCTCCAGCTGCCGGATCTGCTGGCTCAGCGGCGGCTGGGCCATCTGCAGCCGCTTCGCGGCCCGCCCGAAGTGCAGTTCCTCGGCAACCGCGACGAACGCGGACAGATGGCGCAGTTCCATGCCCGCTCCTCCGGCCACCGGCCGGTCTCCACCGGCCGGATCCATCGATCCGATTCATTAATCAGACGTCTTGATGCGACCTTAATTTGGTATTGGACAGCAATCAATAGCCGCTGACACGGTGGGGCCACGCGCATGAACAGGGGCGCACGCAGAGCCGGAGGAGCACCGTGGCCACGACGGACCGGAAAGACAAGACGATGTCGATGAAGGCTGCGGTAGCCGCCTTCGTCCACGACGGTGGCACTGTCTGCCTCGAAGGCTTCACCCATCTCGTCCCCACCGCCGCGGGCCACGAGATCATCCGCCAGGCCCGCCGGGACCTCACCGTCGTCCGGATGACCGCGGACATCGTGGTGGACCAGATGATCGCCGCGGGCTGTGTCTCGCGGCTGGTCTCCTCCTTCGTGGGCAATTCCTCCGCCGGATCGCTCGGCGAGTTGCGCCGTCGCGTCGAGAGCGCCGACCCGGCGCCGCTCGCCTTCGAGGAGTACAGCCACTACGGAATGATCTGCCGCTATCTCGCCGGTGCCCAGCGGCTGCCGTTCCACCCGCTGCGCAGCTACGGCGGCAGCGATCTGCCGTCCGTCAACAGCGATCTGCGCAAGGTGACTTCGCCCTACCCGGGCCCGGACGGCGAGGCCGAGCAGATCTATGTCGTACCGCCCGTCAACCCCGATGTGACGATCATCCACGCCCAGCGCGCCGACCGCAGCGGCAACACCCAGATGTGGGGCCTGACCGGTGTCCAGGCCGAGGCGGTTTACGCGGCGGACAAAGCGGTCGTCGTCGTGGAGGAGATCGTCGACGACGAGGTGATCCGCTCGGACCCGAACCGTACGCTCGTCCCCGCCCATGCGGTCGACGCGGTCGTCGTCTGCCCGCGCGGCGCCCATCCCTCGTTCGCACAGGGGTACTACGACCGGGACAACGCCTTCTACCGGGCCTGGTCGCACATCAGCAAGGACCCGCAGCGGCTCCAGGAGTGGCTGGACGAGTGGGTGCGCGGGACGGCCGATCACGCCGAGTACGTCGACAAGCTCGGCGAGGAGTTCTGGGCGGGCCTGGCGGTCGGCAATGCGCTGAGCCTGCCGGTGAACTACGGACGGCGGCTGTGAGCACGGAGACAGGACACGGGACGGAAACGGGACACGAGAAGGAACGGGCCATGACCACCACCGCACCGGACACCATCACCTCGTCGGAGCTGCTCTCCGTCGTCGCCTCCCGCGAACTGGCCGCGCGCCGCACCGTTTTCGCCGGGATCGGCCTGCCGACGCTCGCCACCGAGCTGGCGCATCTGACGGTCGCCCCGGAGATCGAGGTCGTGTACGAGTCGGGGGTCTGCGGCGCCCATCCCTCGCATCTGCCGGAGACCATCGCCGACGCCGTCCTGATCACCGGTGCCGAGGCGGTGCTCTCGATGCCCGCACTCTTCGGCTGCGTCCTCCAGGGCGGCCATATCGACGTGGGGTTCCTCGGCGCCGCGCAGATCGACCGGTGGGGCAACCTCAACACGTCCGTGATCGGCGACTGGGACAGCCCCTCGGTCCGGCTGCCCGGTTCCGGCGGCGGTATCGAGGTGATGGCCAACTCCCGGGAGGTCTTCGTCGTGATGCGCCGCCACAATCCACGCTCCTTCACCGAGACCCTCGACTTCTGCACCGCCCCCGGCCCCGACCGCGCACTGGCCGAAGGCATCCGGCCGCTGGGCGCCGGTGTCACCCGGGTCATCACCGAACTGGGCATCCTGGCCCGTGCGGGCATCGGCGAGGAGCTGCGGCTGGTCGCCGTCCACCCGGGCGTCACCGTCGAACAGGTACGGGCGGCCACCGGCTGGGACCTGCTGGTCGCCGACAAGGTCGGGACCGTACCGCCGCCGACCGCGGCCGAACTACGGCTGCTGCGCGAGGACGTGGACCCGGACCGCGTCTATCTTCGCTGAGACGAATCACATGTCACACCCCGAGAGGACCACAACCGCCATGCGTATCAGGATCGTCGGCGCCGGGGCCATGGGCCGCGGCATCGCCCAGTGGGCGGCGACCGCCGGACACACCGTCGAGCTGTGCGACGTACGTACGGAGGCGGTGACGGCCGCCGTGGACTTCGTACGGTCCATGCTCGAACGGGCCGTGCAGAAGGGCCGGATGTCCGCCGAGGACTCCGCCGCCGCCCTGGAGCGGCTGATCCCGCTCGACGACCCCTGGGTGGAGGGCCTGGACGTCGAGCTGGTCATCGAGGCCGTGCGGGAGGACCTCGACACCAAGACGGAGGTCTTCGGCCGGCTGGAGCAGGCGCTGCCCGCGACGGCCGTCTTCGCGACCAACACCTCCTCCCTGTCGGTCACCCGGATCGCCGCGGCGCTGAAGGACCCGACGCGCCTGGCAGGGCTGCACTTCTTCAACCCGGTACCGCTGATGAGGATCGTCGAGATCGTGCCGGGTGCGGCCACCCGTGCGGAGATCGTGCCGTCCCTCACCGCGCTCGTCGAGAGCTGCGGGCACCGTGCGGTCACGGTTGCCGACACCCCTGGATTCCTGGTCAATCACGCCGGCCGCGGTCTGGTGACCGAGGCGCTCGCGCTGCTGGAGGAGACGGTCGGAGACCCGGCGGGCATCGACCGGATCGCCCGTGATGTGCTCGGCCTGCGGATGGGCCCGTTCGAGCTGATGGACCTCACAGGTCTGGATGTGACGGCCGCGGTGATCGACTCGATCTGGCAGGGATTCCGGTACGCGGACCGGCTCCGCCCCTCCTATCTCACCCCGAACCGGGTGGCAGCCGGGCTGCACGGCCGCAAGACCGGGCGCGGCTGGTTCGACCACGGCCCCGAGGCGCCCGCCCCGGCCCCGGAACCACCGGTCACGGGCGACGCGGACCGCCCGGTGTTCGTCCACGGCGCCGCACCGCAGGACCGGGACGCGGCCGCACTGCGTGAGGCGCTGACCGCTGCGGGCGCCGTCGTCGAGACAGGCACGGAGCCGTCCACCGACGCCCTTGTACTGGTCCCGGTCTGGGGCATCACGGTGGCCTCCGCGATCGCCGCACACCGGCTGCCCGCGGGGCGCACCTTCGGCGTGGACCCGCTGCCTCCGGCCGGCCGGCGGCGGGTGCTGGCCGTGACCCCGGCGGCGGACCCGGCCGCCGCGCGCGACGCCCGCGCGGTGTTGGCCCGGGCGGCGGACGGCGACGAGCCCTACGCGGTCTCGGTGGTACGGGACACGGCAGGCTCGGTCGCTCAGCGGCTGCTTGCCTCGATCGTCTCGGTCGCGGCATCGATCGCGGAGCGCTCCATCGCCACCCCCGCCGATATCGACCTGGCCGTCACGGCCGGACTCGGCTACCCCGTCGGCCCGCTGGCCTGGGGCGACCGGATCGGCGCCGAACGGATGCTGGAGCTGCACCGGGCGCTGCACCGCACGACGGGCGACCCGCGTCACCGTCCGAGCCGCTGGGTCACCGAACGCGCCCAGCTCGGTCTGGCACTGACGGACCCGGGGACGTCACCCGCCGACTGCACGGCCGGCACCGCGTCGTCGTGACGGCGCGGCGGGACCTGCCGGGGGGCTTGCAGTCCCGGCAGGTCCCGCCGTACGCGGTCCGCGTCCCCGGAGCTGTCCGAGGATCACGGCCCATGTCCGTTTCGTACAAGACCCGTGGCGGGGCCCGGCCTACGGTCGGAACATGACTCCACGAATGGACGCGATCGGCATCATCACCGCGGATCTGGCCGCATCGCTCGCTTTCTACCGCCGGCTCGGTCTCGATATCCCCGCCGATGCGGAATCCGCACCTCATGTCGAAGTGACGCTCCCGGGCGGGCAGCGTCTGCTGTGGGACACCGAGGACGTCATCGGTTCGTTCGACCCCGACTGGACCGCGCCGCGCGGCGGGGAACGCCTCGGACTCGCCTTCCTCTGCGACAGCCCGGCGGAGGTGGACGCGGTGTACGACGACCTGACCGGCGCCGGATACCGGGGACATCTGAAGCCGTGGGACGCGATGTGGGGGCAGCGTTACGCGACGGTCCTCGACCCGGACGGCTGCGCGGTGTCGTTGTTCGCCGCCAACGGCTGAGGCCGAGCGCCTGCCCGGCCCCGTTACGTGGGCGTGAGGTAGGCGGTCAGGGTGGTCCCGGCCAGGTCGCGCATCTCCCGCGCCAGATGGGCCTGGTCGGTGCAGCCCGCTTCGACCGCCGCCTCGGCGTACGGCATTCCGGACCGGGCGAGGGTGAGCGCGCGCTGCAGCCGCAGGACCCGGGCAAGCGTCTTGGGCCCGTAGCCGAAGGCCGCGAGTGAGCGGCGGTGCAGCTGGCGGGCGCCGAGGCCGACCGTCTGCGCGGTGTCTGCGACGGACCGCCCGGCGCCGAGCTGTGCGGCGACGGACCGCATCACAGGGTCCGGCGGTGTCGTGTCGGCCGCCCGCCGCAGGGCGATGGTCTCCAGTGCGGCGGCAAGGTCGGGGGCTTCGGCAAGGCGCTCGTTGAGTACGCGGACCAGCGCGCCCGGCCACAGGTCCGCGAGGTCGACCCGGCGGTCGCGCAGTTCGTGCGCCGGTACGCCGAGGAGCGCGGGGGCCGTGCCGGGCGCGAAGCGGATGCCGGTGTACTGCCCGCCGGTCCCGACGGCCGACGTCCCGGCATGGGTGTCGGGGCCCGCGACGAGCAGCCGTCCGCCGATCCAGAGCAGGTCCATGCAGCCGTCGGGCAGCACCGGATGGACCGATCCTCCCGGCATACTCAGTGTCCACACGGTCGCACCGTCGAACCGCGACGCCCACTCTTCGTATCTGTCGGCCATACCTCACGCTGTTCCCGTCGGCGAACGGACTCGGCTTGTGCGGGCGCCGCACCGGCCGTACCCGCAGGACGGCGGGCGTCCTCAGTCGTCGGACGGGTTGTTCGACTTGTCCGACTCCTTGTCGCGGCTCGGCTGCAGCCTGGACTTCACATCGTCCGGCGGCAGGAACCTCGACCAGCGCTCCGGGAACTCGGACGGCATATAGGGACTGTCACCGTCGTCGTCATCGTCGTCCCAGTCCCCGTCCCGGTTCTCCGCCTGCGTCCGCGCGACGAACTCCGCGGCCTGGGCCGCCCGTACCCGCTCATTGGCCGCACGTGCCGCGGCCGTCGCCAGCGAGGGCCACACCCGGTCGATCGCGGCATTGACCGCCGCTCCGACCAGCACCGCGAACGCGGAGATACCGATCCACAGCAGGACGGCGATCGGGGCCGCCAACGAGCCGTAGATCGTGGGCCCCTCGACCGTACTCGTGAGGTAGATCCGAAGCAGGAAGCTGCCGAGCACCCACATCCCGAGTGCCACCAGCGCACCCGGCACGTCCTCGATCCACGGTGAACGGACCGGTACGGACACGTGATAGAGCGTCGTCAGGAACGCGATCGACAGCAGGATCACCAGCGGCCAGTACAGAACGCTTATGAGCTCGGTGCCCCACGGGATGAACTCCACGACCCGGTCGGGGCCGACCACGAGCAGCGGCAGCACGACGGCACCGAGCAGCAGCGCGACGACGTACAGCAGGAAGGAGAGCAGCCGCGTCTTGACGATGCCGCGCTGGCCGTCGAGACCATACATCACCGTGATCGTGTCGATGAAGACATTGACCGCGCGGGAGCCGGACCAGAGCGCGATGGCGAAGCCGATGGAGATGACATCGGGCCGGGCGCCGGTGGTGACGTCCGCCAGGAGCGGTTTGGCGAAGTCGTTCACACCCCGCTCGCTCAGCACCGTCTGCGCGGCATTGAGGATGTTGCGCTCGATGGAGGCGACCGTGGTGGTGCTGGTCCACGCGTCGACGTAACCGAGCAGACCGATCAGACCGAGGAGCAGCGGAGGCAGGGACAGCAGGGTGAAGAACGCCGCCTCGGCGGCGAGTCCCAGAATGCGGTACTCCATGCACGAGTTGACGGTGTCCTTGAGCAACTGCCAGACCATCTGCCGCTTGGAAACGTTGCGGTAGAGGACTCGGGCCCGGTGGAGCCGACCCGGTGGCCGCTCGGGTGTTTCATTTGCTGCCTGCACGTCCTTACCGTAGCGGCATGGCAGCCACCACCCACACAGTGTCCAACCAGGTACCGCCGCTGGTCGGCTACGACGTCTTCGCCGCCGACCGCGCGCTCACGGAGGCGGTGCAACGTCACTTGCCGCCCGAGCTCCTCGCCGAGGCCCGGGGCGAGCTCGGCGAGCTGGGCAGATCCGCGGGCTCCGCGCAGGCGCAGGCGTGGGGGGTGCAGGCGAACGAGAATCCGCCGGTGCTGCGTTCCCACGACCGGTACGGGAATCGCGTCGACGAGGTGGAGTTCCATCCGGCCTGGCACCGGCTGCTGGGTCATGCGGTCGCCGCGGGTCTGACCGACGCCTGGGGCAGGCCGGGCGGTCATGTGCGGCGGGCGGCCGGCTTCCTGGTGTGGACGCAGGCCGAGGCGGGGCACGGCTGCCCGCTGTCGATGACGCACGCCGCGGTGCCCGCGCTGCGGACCGATCCGGCGCTGGCCGCCGACTGGGAGCCGCTGCTGACCTCGAAGGTGTACGAGCAAGGGCTGCGGCCCGCGGCGCAGAAGGCCGGTGTGCTCTTCGGGATGGGCATGACGGAGAAGCAGGGCGGCACGGACGTACGGTCCAATACGACGCGGGCGGAGCCGCTGGCAGCGGAGGGCGAGTATCTGCTCACCGGGCACAAGTGGTTCTGTTCGGCGCCGATGTCCGACGGCTTCCTGGTGCTGGCGCAGGCGCCCGCCGGCCTGACGTGTTTTCTGCTGCCCCGGGTGCTGCCCGACGGCACGCGGAACACGTTCGCGATCCAGCGGCTGAAGGACAAACTGGGCAACCGGTCCAATGCGTCGAGCGAGGTCGAGTTCGACGGGACGTGGGCGCGCCGGGTCGGCGACGAGGGGCGCGGGGTGCGCACCATCATCGAGATGGTGGCGGCGACCCGGCTGGACTGTGTGGTCGGTTCTGCGGCGCTGATGCGGCAGGCGGTGGCGCAGGCGATCCACCACTGCACATACCGCAGCGCGTTCGGCGGGGTGCTGATCGAGAAGCCGCTGATGCGCAATGTGCTGGCCGATCTGGCGCTGGAGTCGGAGGCCGCGACGGTGCTGGCGCTTCGGCTGGCGGCGGCGTACGACTCCGACACGGAGAGCGAGCGGGCCTTCCTGCGGATCGCGGTGCCGACGGCGAAGTACTGGGTGACGAAGCGCTGCACGCCGATGGTGGGTGAGGCGCTGGAGTGTCTCGGCGGCAATGGTTACGTCGAGGAGTCCGGGATGCCGCGGCTGCTGCGCGAGGCGCCGCTCAACTCGATCTGGGAGGGCTCCGGGAATGTGCAGGCGCTGGATGTGCTGCGGGCGCTGCAGCGCGAGCCGCTGGCCCTGAACGCGTTCCTCCAGGAGGTCGGCAGGGCGCGCGGCGCCGATCACCGGCTGGACGGGGCGATCAAGGACATGCTGACGGAGCTCGCCGATCTGAACGGGATCGAGGCGCGGGCTCGCAGGCTGGTCGAGCGGATGGCTCTGGTGCTGCAGGGTTCGCTGCTGGTGCGCTGGGCGCCGCCGGAAGTCGCCGACGCGTTCTGTGCGTCACGGCTGGGCGGGGACTGGGGCACGGCATTCGGGACGCTGCCGCACAGCCTCGATCTGGCATCGGTCGTGGAACGGGCGCGGCCCGTCGAGCGTTAGCCGGAGGGGTACGGCAACGGAGGGTGGTGCTGCGCCGACACGGCACCACCCTCCATGCTGTGCACACCGAGCAGCGGGGCACAGGCACCACCGTGCGGTGTTCCGTCACTCTCGTACGGACCTGCACTCTCTCGCCAGAGTTGCAAAGGGTTGCAACCATTGTGCGGAGTGCGCACTGCCGGGACCCTCGCAGCGGGCAGGATGGGCCCGGGGCCGTTTGTCCGGCGCCGGCATCTGGGGGGAATGAGAGTGGACACAAGCGCTGCCGAGGTGACGCGATCGGCTGTGCCGCGGTCCGTCCAGGCCCTACGCACGATCCACCGCGCCAGGGAGGCGAAGGTCGTGGGCGAGCGTTCACCGGTTGCCCCGCGCGCGGAGATCGGCGCCTCGTGGGACCGGGTGCTGCGAAGCGGTATCGATCCGGATCAGTCCACCGAGAGTGTGCTGCTGGAGTTGGACGAGATCGAGCACCGGCGACGGAGTTCGACGCTGGGCGAGGTGATGCCGCTGCTGAGCGAGGGCCTGGTCTCCCTGGCGGATGCCGCCCAGCAGATCGTGGTGGTCACCGATGTGGAGGGCCGGGTGCTGTGGCGCCAGGGCAATACGGGGGTGCTGCGCCGGGCTGACGGCATCTGTCTGGCGGAGGGCGCGGCCTGGGCGGAGGCGAGCACCGGGACGAACGCGATCGGTACGGCGCTTGTCTCACGCACACCGGTCCAGGTTCATTCGTCGGAGCATTTCGTGCGCAGTCTGCACAACTGGACCTGTGCGGCGGCCCCGGTGCGTGATCCGCGGGACAGCCGGCTGATCGGCATCGTCGACATCAGCGGTCCGGCGTCCACGTTCCATCCGACCTCGCTCGCCCTGGTCGGTGCGGTCGCGAGGCTGGCCGAGAGCGAGATCAGGAACCGCCATCTCCAGGCGATCGACCGGCTGCGTTCGGTGGCGGCGCCGCTGCTGTGCCGACTTGGCGGGCGGGCCCTGGCGGTGGACGCCCACGGCTGGCTCGCCGCGGTGACCGGGATGCCGCCGGTCGACCGGCTGCCGCTGCCGAAGTCGTTGCAGCCGGGCCGGGTGTGGCTGCCGTCGCTCGGTATGTGCCAGGTCGAGCCGCTGCCCGGCGGCTGGCTGGTGCAGGTCACGGACGGGCCTTCGGACGGGCCGCCGCGACGGGTGGTGCTGGACCTGAGCCGGCCGCGCGGGCTCGCAGTCAATGTGGTGAGTGCGGTGGGCACCTGGACGCAGCGGCTCTCGCCCCGCCATGCGGAGCTGCTGTACGCCTTGGCGCTGCACCGCGAGGGGCGTACGGCATCCGAGCTGGCGAAGGACATCTTCGGCGACGCGACCCGGACGGTGACGGTGCGGGCGGAGATCTCGCGGATACGCCGCCATCTCGCGGAGGTGCTCGCACACCGCCCGTACCGCTTCGGCGAGGGGGTCGAGGTCGAGGTGATCCAACCGGATCATCCGGCCGATCTGCTGCCGCGCTCGACGGCTCCGGTGGTGGTCAGGGCACGTAAGGGCTCCTAGGACCTCTCCCCCGCCGCTTGCCGGCGGTCCCGCTGTCCGAGCCGCGGGACCGGCTTGGGCCCTGGCCGCACGGCATGGTTCCCTGGCAGCCATGAGCAACCCCGCGCACACCACTGCGACCACCGCCGAGGTCACCATCTGGTCCCTGGAACAGACCTCCCCCGACGATCTGCGCCCCGCCGCGGTCCCGGAGGGCGACGTGCGGATCGTGCGGTCCCAGGTCCCGCTGCCCGAGTTCAGCCGGTTCCTGTACACGGCAGTCGGCGGCGACATCCAGTGGACGGACCGGCTCACGATGACGTACGCGCAGTGGCAGGAGGCCCTGGACCGGCCCGGGGCGGAGACCTGGGTGGCGTACGAGAACGGCACCCCGGCCGGATACATCGAGCTGGACCCGCAGGACGACGGCGAGGTGGAGATCATGTACTTCGGGCTGATACCGGCTTTCCGGGGACGCCGGATAGGCGGCCATCTGCTCTCGCACGGCGTCGCCCGCGCCTGGGACCTGGCGGAACGCCGGCCGGAGCGGACACCGACGAAGCGTGTGTGGCTGCACACCTGCTCCAAGGACGGCCCGCACGCCATGGACAACTATCTGCGGCGCGGCTTCAAGCTGTTCGACACGAAGGTGGTGCTGGAACCCGAGGCGGCGACGCCGGGGCCGTGGCCGGGGGCGGCGCGGTAGCGCGCGGACGGCAACTCCCGGCGGCAGGTAGGGAGATTGCGGCCATTACGGACGGCCCGGCCCGGCGGATCGGGTGATGGGCACCACATCGTCTCGCATCACGGGACAGTGCCGTCCACATCATGGATAGTGGTGGACTGGTCCGAGATTCGCGTGACAGGCTTCCGTCATGTCTGGAACTGGAATCGCCTTGGTGAGTCGACGCCACGTCGACCTCGGCCGCGTGTCCAGCGCCATCTGTCCGGCGAGCTGAGAGTCCCAGCACCGCCGCGATCCCCTTTTCTCTTTTCTCTGCAAATCCTGCGCACCGCCGCGCCTCAGCGCGAGTGTGCAGTTCAGAGCCGCCCTCCTGCAGTCCCGAAGGACGTACCGTCATGGCCGCTACCCCGGAACAGCCTGCGACCACCACGCCCCGCCGCAAGACCGGACGCCACCGTGGCGAAGGCCAGTGGGCCGTGGGACATCACACTCCGCTCAACGGCAATGAGCAGTTCAAGAAGGACGACGACGGTCTCAATGTACGGACACGCATTGAGACGATCTACTCCAAGCGCGGTTTCGACTCGATCGACCCCAACGACCTCCGTGGACGCATGCGCTGGTGGGGCCTCTACACCCAGCGCAAGCCCGGGATCGACGGCGGCAAGACCGCGATCCTGGAGCCGGAGGAGCTGGACGACACGTACTTCATGCTGCGGGTCCGGATCGACGGCGGCCGGCTGACCACCGAGCAGCTGCGGGTCATCGGCGAGATCTCGCAGGAGTACGCGCGCGGCACCGCGGACATCACCGACCGGCAGAACATTCAGCTGCACTGGATCCGCATCGAGGACGTCCCGGCGATCTGGGAGAAGCTGGAGGCCGTCGGGCTCTCCACCACCGAGGCATGCGGTGACTGCCCCCGCGTGATCATCGGCTCCCCGGTGGCCGGGATCGCCGCCGACGAGATCATCGACGGGACGCCGGCGGTCGACGAGATCCACGAGCGCTACATCGGCAACAAGGAATTCTCGAACCTGCCGCGCAAGTTCAAGACCGCGATCTCCGGCTCGCCGGTGCAGGACGTGGTGCACGAGATCAACGACATCGCGTTCGTCGGCGTCGTCCACCCCGAGCACGGCCCGGGCTTCGACGTCTGGGTCGGTGGCGGGCTCTCCACCAACCCGCGTCTCGCCGAGCGGCTGGGCGCCTGGGTGCCTCTCGACGAGGTGCCGGACGTCTGGGCCGGGGTCATCGGCATCTTCCGAGACTACGGGTACCGCCGGCTGCGCACCCGCGCCCGCCTGAAGTTCCTGATGGCCGACTGGGGCCCGGCGAAGTTCCGCCAGGTACTGGAGGACGAGTACCTGAAGCGTCCGCTCGTCGACGGGCCCGCGCCCGCGGAGCCCAGCAGCCGCTGGCGCGACCACATCGGCGTCCACCAGCAGAAGGACGGCCGGTTCTACCTTGGATTCGCACCCCGGGTCGGCCGTGTGGACGGCTCCACCCTGGCCAAGATCGCCGACCTGGCGGCCGCCCACGGATCGGACCGGCTGCGCACCACCGTCGAGCAGAAGATGCTCATCCTCGATGTGGAGCAGGACCAGGTGGACTCCCTGGTCGCCGGCCTCGAAGCGCTCGACTTCCAGGTGAGGCCCTCTCCGTTCCGGCGGGGCACGATGGCCTGCACCGGCATCGAGTTCTGCAAGCTGGCGATCGTCGAGACGAAGGCGCGCGGCGCCTCGCTGATCGACGAACTGGAGCGCCGACTGCCGGAGTTCGACGAGCCTCTCACCATCAACATCAACGGCTGCCCCAACGCCTGCGCCCGCATCCAGACCGCGGACATCGGCCTCAAGGGCCAGCTCGTCCTGGACGCCGACGGCAACCAGGTCGAGGGCTATCAGGTGCACCTGGGTGGCGCCCTGGGCCTGGAGGCCGGGTTCGGCCGGAAGGTCCGTGGTCTGAAGGTCACTTCGGCCGAACTGCCCGACTATGTCGAGCGGGTCCTGGGCCGCTTCCGGGAGGAGCGCGAGGACGGCGAGCGGTTCGCGACCTGGGCGGCGCGTGCCAGTGCGGAGTCGCTGTCATGAGCGAACGCGCCGCACCGTTCTACTGCCCCTACTGCGGTGACGAGGACCTGCGCCCGCACGAGACCGGCCACGGCGCCTGGGAATGTGCCTCCTGCAACCGCGCGTTCCAGCTGAAGTTCCTGGGCCTGCTGACCCGGGGATTGCAGCGTAACGACGTTGAAGGGGAGGGGATATGACGCATGCCCAGATGACAGAACGCACCGTCGAGGAGCTGAAGGAGCTGGCCGGGCGGGCGGCCCGGGAGCTGGAGGACGCCTCCGCGCTGGAGATCCTCCAATGGGCCGCCGACACCTTCGGCAGGAAGTTCTGCGTCACCTCGTCCATGGAGGACGCCGTCGTCGCCCACCTCGCCTCGCGCGCCCTTCCGGGTGTGGACGTGGTCTTTCTCGACACCGGCTACCACTTCCCCGAGACGATCGGCACCCGCGACGCGGTAGAGGCCGTGATGGACGTCAACGTCATCACGCTGACTCCGCGCCGGTCCGTGGCCGAGCAGGACGCCGAGCACGGACCGAAGCTGCACGACCGCGACCCGGACCTGTGCTGCAAGTTGCGGAAGGTCAAGCCCCTTGATGAGGGCCTGACTTCGTACGCGGCCTGGGCGACCGGGCTGCGCCGCGACGAATCCCCCACCCGGGCGAACACCCCGGTCGTCGACTGGGACGAGAAGCGGCAGAAGGTGAAGATCTCGCCGATCGCCCGCTGGACGCAGGACGACGTCGACGCGTACGTGGCCGAGCACGGCGTTCTCACCAACCCGCTGCTGATGGACGGATACACCTCCGTGGGCTGCGCGCCCTGCACCCGCCGAGTGCTGGAGGGCGAGGACGCACGCGCCGGACGCTGGGCCGGCCGGGGCAAGACCGAGTGCGGGCTGCACGACTGATGACGACTGATCAGGAGACTTCGATGAGCGTGACGGAGACGGGAGCCACCATCTGGCTGACCGGTCTGCCGAGCGCGGGCAAGACCACCATCGCGTACGAACTCGCCGGGCGGCTGCGCGGCGAGGGCCACCGCGTGGAAGTGCTCGACGGCGACGAGATCCGGGAGTTCCTCTCCGCGGGTCTCGGCTTCTCCCGCGAGGACCGCCACACCAACGTCCAGCGGATCGGCTTCGTCGCCGAGCTGCTGGCGGCCAACGGCGTGAAGGTGCTGGTCCCGGTCATCGCCCCGTACGCGGACAGCCGGGACGCGGTACGCAAGCGGCACCAGGCCGAGGGCACCGCTTATCTGGAGGTGCATGTCGCGACTCCGGTCGAGGTGTGCTCCGTACGCGATGTGAAGGGCCTCTACGCCAAGCAGGCGGCCGGCGAGATCAGCGGGCTCACCGGGGTCGACGACCCCTACGAGGCGCCCGAGTCGCCGGATCTGCGGATCGAGTCGCACCGGCAGACCGTGCAGGAGTCCGCGGCGGAGCTGTATGCGCTGCTGAGCGAGAGGGGTGCGGCGTGACGACCGTCGCGACTGTGTCGGAAGGCACCGACAATCCGTACGCACTCAGCCACCTGGACTCCCTGGAGTCCGAGGCCGTACACATCTTCCGCGAGGTGGCGGGCGAGTTCGAGCGGCCGGTGATCTTGTTCTCCGGCGGCAAGGACTCCATCGTGATGCTGCACCTGGCGCTCAAGGCGTTCGCGCCCGCGCCGGTGCCGTTCACGCTGCTGCACGTAGACACCGGGCACAACTTCCCCGAGGTGCTGGAGTACCGCGACCGGACGGTGGCCCGGCACGGGCTGCGGCTGCATGTCGCCTCCGTGCAGGAGTACATCGACGCCGGGAAGCTCCGCGAACGCCCGGACGGCACCCGCAACCCGCTGCAGACCGTGCCGCTGACCGAGGCGATCCAGCAGCACCGCTTCGACGCCGTGTTCGGCGGCGGACGCCGTGACGAGGAGAAGGCGCGCGCCAAGGAGCGGGTCTTCTCGCTGCGCGACGAGTTCTCCCAGTGGGATCCGCGCCGCCAGCGCCCCGAGCTGTGGCAGCTGTACAACGGCCGTCACGCCCCGGGTGAGCACGTCCGGGTCTTCCCGATCTCCAACTGGACCGAGCTGGACGTCTGGCAGTACATCGCCCGTGAGGGCATCGAGCTTCCGGAGATCTACTTCGCCCATGAGCGCGAGGTCTTCAACCGCTCCGGCATGTGGCTGACCGCGGGCGACTGGGGCGGCCCCAAGGAGGGCGAGCAGGTCGAGACCCGGCAGGTGCGCTACCGCACGGTCGGCGACATGTCGTGCACCGGCGCCGTCGACTCGGATGCGACGACGCTGGACGCCGTGATCACCGAGATCGCCGCCTCCCGGCTCACCGAGCGGGGCGCGACGCGTGCCGACGACAAGATGTCCGAGGCCGCGATGGAAGACCGTAAGCGCGAGGGGTACTTCTAGGATGACCACACTCACCCGGCACTCAGAGCAGCTGTCGACCACCACCCTGCTGCGGTTCGCCACCGCGGGGTCCGTCGACGACGGCAAGTCCACCCTCGTGGGACGTCTTCTGCACGACTCCAAGTCGGTCCTCACCGACCAGCTGGAGGCCGTCGAGCACGCCTCGCGCAGCCGGGGCCAGGAGGCGCCCGACCTGGCGCTGCTGACCGACGGGCTGCGGGCCGAGCGCGAGCAGGGCATCACCATCGATGTCGCCTACCGCTACTTCGCGACGCCGCGCCGCCGGTTCATCCTGGCCGACACCCCGGGGCATGTGCAGTACACCCGGAACATGGTGACGGGGGCCTCGACGGCCGAGCTCGCCGTCGTCCTGGTCGACGCCCGCAACGGTGTCGTCGAGCAGACCCGCCGCCATGCCGCGGTCGCCGCGCTGCTGCGGGTGCCGCATGTGGTGCTGGCCGTCAACAAGATGGACCTGGTCGACTACGCGGAGCCCGTGTTCGCCGCCATCGCCGAGGAGTTCACCGCGTACGCCGCATCCCTCGGCGTCCCGGAGATCACCGCGATCCCGATCTCCGCGCTGGCCGGTGACAACGTCGTGGAACCGTCCTCGCACATGGGCTGGTACGGCGGCCCGACGGTCCTGGAACACCTGGAGACGGTGCCGGTCAGCCATGACCTCACCGCCTGCCATGCCCGCTTCCCCGTCCAGTACGTCATCCGGCCGCAGACGGCAGAGCACCCGGACTACCGGGGCTACGCGGGCCAGATCGCGGCCGGTGCCTTCCGCGTCGGCGAGGCCGTCACCGTCCTGCCCTCGGGCCGCACGTCGACGGTCACCGCGATCGACGCGCTCGGCGAGAGCGTGGACATCGCCTGGGCGCCCCAGTCGGTGACGATCCGGCTGGCCGACGACATCGACATCTCGCGCGGTGATCTGATCGCCCCGGCCGACGACGCACCGCCGGTCACGAGGGACGTCGAGGCGACCGTCTGCCATGTCGCGGACCAGGCGCTCACTGTGGGCCAGCGGGTGCTGCTCAAGCACACCACCCGCACGGTCAAGGCGATCGTCAAGGACATCCCCTCGCGCCTCACGCTGGACGACCTCTCCCAGCACCCGGCGCCCGGCCGGCTCGTCGCCAATGACATCGGCCGGGTCGTCGTCCGCACCGCGGAGCCGCTGGCGCTCGACGCGTACGCGGACTCCCGGCGCACCGGCTCCTTCCTCCTGATCGACCCGGCGGACGGGACTACGCTGACGGCCGGTATGGCCGGTGCCTCGTTCGCCGCCGTGGCCGAGGCCGCAGCCACCGACGACGCCGAATGGAACTTCTGATGAGTATCGACATCTACTCCACTTTCGCGAAGGAGGGCGGCCGCGTCGGCAGCGGCGCCCTCGGCAGCGGCCAGGGCGGGGTCGCACGATGTGCGCGATGACGTACGCGCACTGCCTGCGCGCCCGCTTGCACCAACCGCACCGCCTGCACAGCCAGTTCAGACGAAGACCTGTCGACTTCCCGGCCGCGTCCCCGTAGTTTGCGGGGGGACACGATCACCGGGCCAACGAGAGGAAGACCTCCCGTGCCTGCCCCCCGTACCACGCTGCACCGCAGCCTCGCCGCTGCCGCCGCCCTGCCACTGCTCGCCGTGGCGCTCACCGCCTGTGGCTACGGCTCCGAGGCGAAGGACGACGACTCCAAGAAGTCGGACGTCGCCGCCGACGCGAAGAAGCTCTCCACGGACACCGTGCGGATCGGATACTTCCCCAACCTCACGCACGCCACCGCGCTGGTCGGCGACCAGGAGGGTCTCTTCCAGAAGGAACTCGGCGGCACCCGGCTCAAGACCTCGCAGTTCAACGCGGGCCCTTCCGAGATCGAGGCGCTCAATGCCGACTCGATCGACATCGGCTTCATCGGCCCGTCGCCCTCCATCAACGGTTTCACCAAGTCCAAGGGCAAGAACCTGCGGATCATCGGCGGCTCCGCCTCCGGCGGGGTGAAGCTGGTCGTGAACCCGAAGAAGATCAAGACCCTGGACGACCTCAGGGGCAAGAAGATCGCCACCCCGCAGCTCGGCAACACGCAGGACGTGGCCTTCCTCAACTGGATCTCCGAGAAGGGCTGGAAGGTCGACGCCCAGAGCGGCAAGGGCGACGTCTTTGTGGTCCGCACCGACAACAAGGTGACCCCGGACGCCTACAAGTCCGGTTCCATCGACGGCGCCTGGGTCCCCGAGCCCACCGCGTCCAAGCTGGTCGCCGAGGGCGCCGAGGAACTGCTCGACGAGTCGACGCTGTGGCCGGACAACAAGTTCGTGATCACGAACATCATCGTGTCGCAGAAGTTCCTGAGCGAGCACCCGGATGTCGTCGAGGCGGTGCTGTGCGGTTCGGTGAAGACCAACGCGTGGATCAACGCCAACCCGGACAAGGCGAAGGCCTCCGCCAACGCCGCGCTCGAAAAGCTGACCGGCAAGGCGCTGCCCGCCGAGGTCCTCGACCCGGCGTGGAAGTCGATCCAGATCACCGATGACCCGCTGGCCGCCACGCTGGACGCGGAGGCCGAGCACGCGGTGAAGGCCGGTCTGCTGGAGAAGCCGGACCTGACCGGCATCTACGACCTGAAGCCGCTGAACAAGGTCCTGAAGGCCGCGGGCAAGCCCGAGGTCGCCGACGCCGGTCTCGGCGTCAAGTAAGCCACCCGAACCCGAACCCAGGATTCCCAGGAGGTGACGACCATGGCGACCACCCTCACCAAGGCCGAGGACCGTACAGCGGTCGGGCACGCCGCCCGTATCGCACATGTCTCCAAGTCCTTCGGCGGACCGGAGGGGCAGCACCTCGTCCTGGACGACATCACGCTCGATGTCGCGCCGGGCGAGTTCGTCACCCTCCTGGGAGCCTCCGGGTGCGGAAAGTCGACGCTGCTCAATCTGGTGGCCGGACTCGACCGCCCGACCGCGGGGTCCATCGAGACCCCCGGCGGCCGGCCGGCCCTGATGTTCCAGGAGCACGCCCTGTTCCCGTGGCTGACCGCGGGGAAGAACATCGAACTCGCGCTGCGGCTGCGCGGCGTACCCAAGTCGGAGCGCCGCACGGAGGCGGAGCGGCTGCTGGAACTCGTACGGCTGGGCGGGGCGTACGGGAAACGTGTGCATGAACTCTCGGGCGGTATGCGGCAGCGGGTGGCAATGGCCCGGGCCCTCGCCCAGGACAGTCAACTGCTGCTGATGGACGAGCCGTTCGCCGCGCTCGACGCCATCACCCGGGATGTGCTGCACGACGAGCTGACCCGGATCTGGCGCGAGACGAACGTCTCGGTCCTCTTCGTCACACACAATGTGCGCGAAGCGGTGCGGCTCGCCGAGCGGGTCGTCCTGCTGTCGTCCCGCCCCGGCAGGATCGCCCGCGAGTGGACGGTCGACATCGAGCAGCCGCGCCGTATCGAGGACAACGCGGTCGCGGAGCTGTCCGTCGAGATCACCGAACAACTGCGTGGGGAGATCCGCCGTCATGGCCAGCACTGACACGAAGCCCGACGATCTGGCCGGTCTGGAGGCCGGGCTCGACGCGCTGGACGCCGTGCAGGTGCGCCGCACCCCGGTGCGCGAGGTGCTGCTGCGCAAGGTGCTGCCGCCCGTGCTCGCGGTGGCGCTGGTGATCATCGTCTGGCAGCTGCTCATCGAGGCGCAGGTCACGGACGACTACAAGCTCCCGTCACCGGCCGCGGTGTGGAACAGCGCGGCCGACATGTGGCTGCAGGGAACGCTGCTGGAGGTCGTCTGGACCAGTATCTCTCGCGGTCTGCTCGGCTTCCTGATGGCCGTGGCCATCGGTACGCCGCTGGGTCTGCTGGTCGCCCGGGTGAAGTTCGTACGGGCCGCGATCGGCCCGATCCTGTCCGGGCTGCAGTCCCTGCCGTCGGTCGCCTGGGTGGCACCGGCCGTGATCTGGCTCGGGCTGAACGACAAGATGATGTACGCCGTGATCCTGCTGGGCGCCGTCCCCTCGGTCGCCAACGGGCTGGTCTCCGGCGTCGACCAGGTGCCGCCGCTGTTCCTGAGGGCGGGCCGTACGCTCGGCGCGACCGGGCTGCGCGGGACCTGGCACATCGTGCTGCCGGCCGCGTTGCCCGGCTATCTGGCCGGTCTCAAGCAGGGCTGGGCGTTCTCCTGGCGCTCGCTGATGGCCGCCGAGATCATCGCGTCCTCGCCCGATCTCGGCCTGGGGCTCGGTCAGTTGCTGGAGAACGGTCGCAACAACGCGGACATGCCCGGCATCTTCCTCGCCATCATCCTGATTCTGTTCGTCGGCATCGCGATCGACCTGCTGATCTTCAGTCCGCTGGAGCGGTGGGTGCTGCGCAGCCGCGGTCTCCTCGTCAAGAGCTGAGCCACGCCATGTCCGCCCCGGTCCTCCTCGTCATCGCCCACGGCAGCCGCGACCCGCGGCACGCGGCGACCGTGCACGCGCTCACCGCGCGGGTACGGTCGCTGCGGCCGGGGCTGCGCGTGGAGACCGGTTTCCTGGATTTCAACGCGCCGTCGGTGCCGCGGGTGCTGGAGCGGCTGGCGGCACAGGGTGCGGGGGATGTCATCGCGCTCCCCCTGCTGCTCACCCGGGCCTTCCACGCCAAGTCCGACATCCCCACGGTGCTGCACGAGGCCCGGACCGGACTGCCTCGGCTGCGCATCCGGCAGGCCGAGGTGCTCGGCCCGTCACCTTTGCTGAATTCGGCACTGGAACGGCGGCTGTACGAAGCCGGGATCCGTCCCGGTGACCGAAGCTCGACCGGGCTCGTCCTGGCCTCGGCGGGCTCCACAGACCCGGAGGCGATCGCAGTGATCGCTGAAATCGCGCGGGAGCTGCGGCACACCGGTTGGTGCGCCGTGCGGCCTGCGTTCGCCTCCGCTACATCTCCCGCGGGGTTCCCCCGCACCGAGGACGCGGTACAGGCCCTGCGGGCCGAAGGTGTACGGCGGGTGGCGGTGGCCCCTTACGTCATCGCACCCGGCCGGCTCCCGGACCGTATCGCCGCGGGCGCGGCCGGGGCGGATGTACTGGCCGATGTCCTGGGCGCGTCATTGGAGTTGGCGCGACTGCTGCTGACCCGGTACGACGAGGCCCGCGTCCCGCTCGCACGGCCGGCGTCGCTCAGCGCGTAGAGGCCGGCGTTCATCAGCCCACGTCCAGGCTGCCCGTGCGGGTCCGCTTGAGTTCGAAGAGGTCCGGATTCCCGGCAAGTACCCGGAAGCTGTCGAAGATCCGCGCCGCCTCCTCGCCACGCGGTACGGCCCGCAGGACCGGCCCGAACCAGACCGAGCCGTCGACATGGATCGTGGGCGTTCCGACGTAGGCGTCCGCCTCCGGATCCTTGCCGTCGTCGTGGCTGCGCCGCAGTGCCTCGTCGTACGTCTCACAGTGCGCGGCAGCACCCAGCTCGGCGGGCAGACCGAGCTCCGCGAGGGATTCGGCGATCACTTCGTCGAAGTCCTCGTTCTTCTGCTGGTGGATGCGGCTGCCCATCGCGGTGTAGAGATCGCGGAGCACAGCATCACCGTGGTCGGCGGCCACCGCGACCGCGACCCGCACCGGACCGATCGACTTGTCGACCAGTTCCCGGTACCAGTCGGGGAGTTCATTGCCGATGTTGTGCAGGTAGAGGCTCATGACGTGGAAGCGGAGCTCGATGTCGCGCTGCTGCTCCACCTCCAGCATCCAGCGGGAGGTGATCCAGGCGAACGGGCAGGCCGGGTCGAAGTAGAAATCGACGGCGGTCCTGCCCGTATCCGGAGTGCGGTGAGTGGTCATGCGTCGAGCCTAGCCAGGCATTGGCTTACCGGCCCGGGCCATTCACCGTCCGGTCAGCTGGGCCACTTTCAGGCCCCGGTCCAGTGCGGGTCGCGGCCGCTGTGGGCCAGCGCCCGTTCGAACACCGATGCCGATGCGGACACCGTCACCTCGTCGGCGAAGCCGTCGTACTGCCGGTAGAGCGCGGCGGTACCGTCGACGACATCGAGGACATAGGCGGCCGCCGCGTCGGAGAGCCGGACTTCCTCTCCGACGGCGCGGGCCACGTCCCAGGTGTGCAGGGCCGTCTCCTCGATGAGCATCGCGGCGATCTCGGAGGCCGGGGAGGTCGAACCCCCGAGGTCGATCTCGCCCTCCCAGACCGCCGGGTCCGACCAGGCGGCGACGGCGCGGTCCAGTTGCGCCGCGTACTTCTGCGCCCAGTCGGCGTCGGCGGTGAAGTCGCAGGTGGTGAGCTCGTCGGGAAGGTCCTTGCGCAGGGCGCGGTGCTCCAGGCCGTAGGAGGTGTACAGCACCCAGTGGTTGATGAGTCCGCGCAGGTCCCAGTCGCCGCAGGGTGTGGGCAGTTCGAGCTGATCGGTGGTGATGGAACGGGCGATGCGGGCCGCTTCGCCGGCGACTTCGGTCATGTGAGCGTGCTCGTTCTTCATGCGTCCCAGACTAGGACGGGCCACTGACAACGGTATTGAAGAAAGGCGACGCCGACCGGACCCGCCGCCTCAGGTGGCGGCGTCGACGAGGGCGACGCCATATCCGGCTCGACCGCGGCGAGCAGCTTGGGCTTCTCCAGGTCGAGACAGGGACCGCTCCTGCTCACTGCCCAGGAACGGTAGCGGCCCAGGTGCAGGACGCCGGCCAGCGTCGTACCCGGCGGCGGAGATCTCGCCGGGTACGACAAAGGTGGCGGGCAGCCAGACGCACGTGCCGGAAGCGGCGCAGTGGCAGGCGTTCGCTCTCCACCCCGTTCTGCGCGCAGATCAGCGGCAGCCGCTCGCCCGCCATGGAGCCGCCCGCGACAGGCCGGACGCTCCGGGCGTCGAGGGCGGCCGTGCTGTCCTGCGTCTTCACGGCGAGTACGAGTACGTCGTCCGCGGTCAGATCGAGCGCCTCGGGCCGGTCGACGACGGGGAGCGGGTGGGTGCGGGGCCCGTCGGGTGTGCCGAGGCGCAGCCCGCCGGTGCGCAGCGCCTCGTACTGCGCGCCTCGTGCGACGAGCACGACATCGTGGCCGGCCTCGGCCAGCCGTCCCCCGACGGCACCGCCGACGGCACCCGCCCCGACGATGACGTAACGCATCCCGCATCCCGACTCCCCGTTCCGCAGCCTCACAGGTGAGAACGCCGATCCCCGAAGGGCCGGCAACACCTCAGCACAGGACGAAAAGTTGTGGTGCCGATTGCCACTAGTGTTCCCGTTATGTCTTCCACGTCACCCCCTCTCGATGATGTCTTCCTGCTCGGCGGCGAGCTGCCCGTACGCCGTCTCGGCTATGGCACCGCCCAGCTGACCGGTCCCGGGTACTGGGGGCCGCGCGGGGAGCGGCAGGACGCCGTGGCCGTGCTGCGGACGGCCGTCGAGCGGGGCGTCACGCTCATCGACACCGCCGACAATTACGGCCCCGGGCTGGCCGAGGAGCTGGTGGCCGAGGCCCTTCACCCGTATCGCGAGCATCTGGTGATCGCGACCAAGGGCGGGGTGGTGCGCACGAGCGACAGTGCCTGGCACGTCGCGGGCCGTCCCGAGCAGTTGCGGGCGATGTGCGAGGCCAGTCTGCGACGGCTGCGGACCGACCGGATCGACCTCTACCAGTTGCACCGGCTGGACCCGGACGTACCCATGGCCGACCAGCTGGGCACCCTGGATGCGCTGAGGCAGGAGGGTAAGATCCGGTACATCGGTCTGGACACCCTCACCGCCGACCAGCTGGAGCAGGCTCTCTCCCTGACCGGGATCGCCTCGGTGCAGAACCGCTTCAATCTCCTCGACCGTTCGTCGGACGCGGTACTGAAGGTGTGCGAGGCCCACCATCTGGCTTTTCTGCCCTGGTTCCCACTGGCCAACGGTGCTCTGACCGGCGAGGCAGCTGCGGCGCTCGCCGGTGTCGCCGATCGGCACGGTGCCACCCGTGGGCAGATCGCCCTCGCCTGGCTGCTGCACCGCTCCCCTGTGCTGTGCCCGACCCCGGGCACCGGTTCGCCCGTCCATCTGGCGGAGAACCTGGAGGCGCGGGAGATCCGGCTGTCCGCCGAGGACATGAGCTGCCTGGAGGCGCTCGCACCCGCATGAAGGAGTACCCGCGCGTGACCACACGTACCACCGCCACTGTTCCCGCCCCGGCCGGTGCTTCCGGTTCCCCCGCCGCCGTCCCGGTGATCCGGGCCGAGGGTGTGTCGCTCGTACGGGAGGGCGATGTCCTGCCCGACTCGGTCTCCCTGACCGTACGCAGCGGTGAGCACTGGGCCCTGCTCGGTGCGAACGGAGCCGGCAAGAGCACGCTGCTGGGGCTGCTCGGCGCGGTCGATCACCCCACCAGGGGCTCGGTCGAGGTGCTGGGGCGCACCCTCGGGCGGGTCGATCTGCGAGAGCTGCGGTCGCTGCTCGGGCATGTCGATCCGCGCCATCCGCCGCGTTCGCCGTTGTCGGTGCACGAGGTGGTGCTGACCCGTCTGACCAACTCGGTCGAGCCGGTGCCGCGCTGGTCCGCGAGCCGGGAACAGCGGGCCCGGGCGGAACGGCTGCTGAAGATGCTCGGCATGGGTGGCAGGACCCGATCGCGCCGGCCCGCGCTCTCGCAGGGTGAGCGGGGCCGTACGCTCATCGCCCGCGCCCTGATGCCGCAACCAAGGCTGCTGCTGCTCGACGAGCCGGCCACGGGGCTCGATCCTGCCGCCCGTGAGCAGTTGCTCGACAGTCTGGACACGTTGCGCGAGGAGCATCCGGAGCCGGCGACGGTCCTGGTCACACACCATCTGGAGGAGCTGCCCGCCTCGACCACGCATGCGATGCTGCTGCGGGGCGGCCGGTGTGTGGCATCGGGCCCGGCCGACGAGGTACTGACCACCGATCAGGTCAGCGGCTGCTTCGGGCATCCGGTGCGGATCTCCCGTACGGACGGCCGGTGGACGGCGCGGGCGCAGCGCGTCGCCCGTCGCTGAACTGGTTCATCCGTCGGCGTCGGGACCGGCGTTCGCGGCGTCGCTGAACGGCGTGGCCTGGTGGAAGTAGAGCACCCAGCCCGCGCCGGTATGCCGCCACAGCGAACTGCGGTGGGCGAGGTGCCCCTTCGTCTCGGTGTCGTAGGTGAGGTGGACGAATTCGTCGTCCAGCTGGACTCCGCGCATCCGGGACGCGGTGAGCGGGCCGGGATGCGGGGCGTTCTCGGCGGTGAGCGAGGCGATCATCGTGTCGCGGTCCCAGACCCGGCCCGTGGAGTCGATCTCGCGGTACTCGGGGTGCAGCACCTGGGAGAGGAGTTCTGCGGAGGCGCGTACCACCGGGTCGAGGAGGCGGAGCTCTCCCTCCACCGCTGCGGCCACGCCGGGGGACGGTTCGCTCACGTGCGGGCTCCGTTGTTTGCGGTACCCGTCGGTGCGGTCATCTCCACCAGCTTGACCACGGTGTTCCAGTTGCGCGAGGTGGTGATGACGCCTTTGGTGAGGGCCGGCCGGGACAGGGCATCGGCGAGTCTGGAACGGCCCAGTCCGTCGGGGGCGTAGAGGTAGAGCGCGCGGTCGCCGAGCCGGAACTCCTCGGGGAGGAAGGCCGCCGGGTCGATCCCGGCGAAGCGTTCGGCGTCGACCGGCTGCCCGTAGTAGGTGATGTGCAGCTGCTTGCCTTCGAGTTCGGCGGCCGGGAACGGGCAGGCCGCGGCAACTGCCGTGAGGTAGGCGCCGTCCCGGACGAGGCAGGGGACGGGGAAGCCGAACCGCTTCTCGATGGCCCGTTCCAACTCGGCGGCGAGTGCGTTCTCGTCGTCCGACGCGCTGCTGAAGACGGCGTTGCCGCTCTGCAGGTGGGTCCGGACGTCCCCGTGACCGAGTTCGGTGAGCAGCGTGCGGAGTTCGGCCATCGGAACCTTCTTGTGGCCGCTCACATTGATCCCGCGCAACAGCGCCGCGTACATCGTCATGGGCACACCATAGGACGGTCCGTCCACGCAGTGCGACCGCCGCGCCCCGTGGGGGAGGGCGCGGCGGCCGCCGACTGCGTTGCGCCGGGCGTCTGCCGCCCGGTCACGGCTGCGGGGGTCGGTTACTCAACGACCTTCAGCAGCTTGTTCGGCGTGCCCTCGGTCGCGTTGGAAATCGCGTCGGGGGTAGCTCCTTCGGTCAGTGCCGTGGCTACCTCCGCCGGGGTGGCGTCCGGGTGTCCGGAGAGGTAGACGGCGGCGGCACCGACGACGTGCGGGGTCGCCATGGACGTACCGGAGATGGTGTTGGAGCCGTCGTCGCTGTCGTTCCAGGACGAGGTGATGTCGGATCCGGGGGCGTAGATGTCCACGATCGAGCCGTAGTTGGAGAACGACGACTGTTCGTCGTCCACCGTGGACGAGGCGACCGTGATGGCCTCCGGGACGCGGGCCGGGGAGCTCTCGCTCGCGTCGGTGGACTCGTTTCCGGCGGCCACCGCGAAGGTGACTCCGGAGGCGATGGCCTTCTGGACCGCGGCATCGAGCGCCTCGTCCGCGCCGCCGCCGAGGCTCATGTTGGCGACCGAGGGGCCCTCGTGGTTGGCGGTGACCCAGTCGATGCCCGCGACGACCTGCTCGGTGGTGCCCGAGCCGGAGTCGTCGAGGACCCGGACGGCGACGATCTTCGCCTTCTTGGCGACCCCGTAGGTCGCACCGGCGATGGTGCCCGCAACGTGGGTGCCGTGGCCGTTGCCGTCGTCGGCGCTGTCGTCGTTGTCGACGGCGTCGTAGCCCGAGGCGGCCCGGCCCTCGAACTCGTTGTGCGTGGTACGGACACCGGTGTCGATGACGTATGCGGTGACGCCCTCGCCCGCGCTGTCCGGGTAGGTGTACGCGTTGTCGCCGGCAGTCTGGGTCTGGTCGATCCGGTCCAGCCCCCAGGACGGCGGGTTGTCCTGGGTGGCGTCGATGTGGAACTTCTTGTTCTGGACGACCTTGGAGACGGCCGGGTCGGCCGCCAGACGCTTGGCCTCGGTCAGTGAAAGGCCGCTGGCGGAGAAGCCGTTGATGGCGGAGTTGTAGTTCCGCTTGAGCTTGCCGCCGTACTCCTTCGCGAGCTTCGCCTTGTCGGCCTTCTGGTCCAGCATCACGATGTAGCTGCCCGAGACGGCGGTCGCCGCGTCAGCACCGTAGACGGTGCCCGTCGCGGGAGCCGGTGCGGCTCCCGCGAGGGAGGTACCCAGCAGGGTGACTCCGGCCGCTGCGGCCACTGCGGTTATCGCCGCGGTCAGCTTCATCCGACGTGCGCGCTTGTGAATTGCCATGAAGAGGGATCTCCTCGTCATTCTTTGTGGGGGGATTGACCCCCGGCCGGACAATCTCCGGGGGCTGGCTCGAAACCCTCGCCGATTGACGCGCTCAGATCAAGACCTTCATGCGGCTGTGACTTACTCAACAAGGTTTCGTAATAAGAAACCGGCCAGCCGTACCCAAGTCGGGCGCGGTCGCGACAACATCCGTCTCACGTAAGGGGCTTGCCGCTCCCGCGGCGGCGACCCGCGCACTTCGCAAGAGGGAAGGCGGACCCCGCCGGCGCACCCGGGTGGACAAGGAGACGGCTTGATTCCGCCCCTGCCCGTCAGGCGGGCAGTTCGGCCTCGATGAGCTCGGCCGCCCTCTTCGTGCCGCCCTCCCCTGCCATCCGCTCCCGCACGGCCGCGGCCCTCTTCGCCACCTCGGGGTCACCCACCAGGCCGAGCACGGCAGTCCGCAGCGACTCGGGGGTCACCTCCGCCATCGGGAGATGGCGGGCGACGCCGAGCGCCTGGAGCATGTCGGCGTTGCCGAACTGGTCGACGGCCTGCGGCACGGCGACCATCGGGGTGGCGGTGGCGAGCCCCTCCTGACTGCCCCCGGCGCCCGCGTGAGTGATGAAGGCGTCCGCCTGCTTCAGCACCGAGAGCTGCGGCACCCAGGGATGCACCTCCACATTGGCCGGTACGTCGCCGAGTTCGGCGGCGTCGACCCAGGCGCCGATCTGGAGCACGACATGCCAGCCGGGCAGACCGCCGAAGGCCGTGACGCAGTCGCGGTAGAAACCGGGCTGGCTGGTGAAGGTCGAGCCGAGCGAGACCAGCAGCACCCTCTCGGCACCCTCGGGGCGCTGCCACTCCCCCTGGTCCGCGCGGTCGCCCTGACAGGCGCCCACGAAGGTGTGGACCGCCCTGTCGACACGGTCGGCGTTCGGCTGGAGCACCTCGGGGATCAGGACGACCGACCGCGGCGGCCGGCCGACGAACGGGTCCGGGTGCTGGTCGATCCCGTTCTCGGTGAGCCAGTCCTGGAAGCGCCGGTAGTACGCCCGCCCGCGCTCGGACCGCTTCAGTTCGGCGGTCATCGGCTCGCCGGCCTCCTCCTCGTATCCGTCCCAGGCGACCAGGTTGGGCGAGAGGGAGACGGCGGGCACACCCCAGCGGTGGGCAAGGACCCGCGCCGGATAGGAGGTGATGTCGTGCAGGACGAGGTCGGGCTCGTCCCCGTCGAAGGCTTTGATGAGCTGAGGCAGGGCCTGGACGGCGTCGTCGAGGAAGGGTTCGAGGTTGTCGATGAGTTCGGCGCCCCAGGCATCCGGGGACTCTTCGGTCGGCAGCACCGAGGTGTAGAGCACCGGTTCGGCGCCGGTGGCGGCGACCTTCTCGGCGAACGACGCCGGGATGGCGTAACTGACGCGGTGCCCACGGGCGACGAGCTCCCGGATTACTTCCAGGCTCGGGTTCACGTGCCCGTGGGCTGCGATGGAGAACATGGCGATATGGGCACGCTCGGTATTCGTCATGCCCTCACCCTAGGCGAGACGAGACGTCTCGTGCATTTGGTTTTCGGGACACCTCAGCGCTGATAGCGGGCCAGCACCCGGTTCCCGTCGTCGACCAGACGTTTCCTCAGCTCTTCCGCGCCGATCGCCCCGCTGTAGTACTCCTGGAGGGCCGGTGTGGCGACCTTGTCCTTCCATTCCGGGTAGCCGCGGACCGACTGGGCGGGCGCCGGCCGCAGCGCCTTCGCCACGGCGACACCGGTCGACCAGCCGTCCTTGTCGGTGTGCAGGGCCGGATCCGCGAGGGCCGCGGTGCCGGTCGGGAGCATCCAGTCGCCCTTGGCCAGGCGCACCATGTTCTGCGGCCGGAGCAGGAAGTCGATGAACTGCGCGGCCTCCTTCTTGTGCGGGCTGGCCTCCGAGACGGAGAGGGTCTGCGGACTCACCCCCTGGGCGAGGCCCCCGCTGCCGGCCGGAGCGGGCAGGACGGTCCACTCGAAGCCCTCGGGGGCCTGCTCGACAACCTGTTGACGGTACGAGAAGCCGAGCGGGACCATCGCGTACTTGCCGCCGAAGAATCCGGGGAGGGTGTCGGAGCCGCCCATGCCGAGCGCGGTGCGGGCGGCGCTGTGATCGATGTCGACCTGATCGTGAATGGTGCCGGGGACGACATGGTCGCCCTCACCCGCGCGGATGGTCACCTTGCCGTCGGCGCCCGGGTGGAAGAGCCGACCGCCGGCGGAGAGGCCGAGGTTGAGGGTGACGGAGACGGGCTCCTTGAGCGGCCAGGCGACGCCGTATCTCCCCTTGCCCGTCAGCTCCTTGGTGATCTGCCGGAACTCGGTCCAGCTCCAGGGGTTGCCAGGGGTCGGGATACGGACCCCCGACTTCTTGAGGATCTTGGTGTTGGCGATCAGGACGCGGGGCTCCTGGAGGAACGGCACTCCGTAGACGCCGTCGCCGAAGGTGGTCGTCCGCCAGCTCTGTTGCGGGATGTCGGCGGTCAGCCGGTCCGGCAGGAGCGTCCGCAGATCGGCGAGGTAGCCGCCGTACGCGAAGTCGGCGAGGTCGTCGGAGGCGTCATGGATGACATCCGGCGCCTCGTCGCCCTCGAAGGAGGTGAGCAGCTGGTCGTGGACGGTGTCCCAGCTGCCCTGGACGTAGTTGACATGGATGTCGGGGTGGGTTTCGTTCCACTCCTTCACCAGTTGCCTGTTGGCATCGACGGACTCCTTCTGCCAGGCCAGCGACTGGAAGCTGAGCTCGGTCCGCCCGTTGCCGTCCCCGCCGTCGCCCGTCCCCGAGCAGCCGGTGAGCAGCAGGGCCAGTGCCGTGGCCACGGCGGCCGCCGTCGTCGTCACGGATGCGCGCATCAGCTCTTCACCGCCCCGGCCAGCAGGGAGCCGGTGATCCGCCGCTGGATGACCGCGAAGATGACCAGCGAGGGAAGGGTCGCGAGGAACGCGGCGGCGGCGAGCGGCCCGAGGTCGGCCGCGCCCTCCGCCCCGATGAAGTGGGTCAGTACGACCGGCAAGGTCTGCTTCTCCGGTGTCTTGAGCAGGACGAGTGCGAAGAAGAACTCGTTCCATGCGGTGATGAACGCGAAGAGTGCGGTGGCGACGATGCCGGGGGCCAGCAGCGGGGCGGTGACCGAGACGAGCGTCCGCAGCCGGCCCGCACCGTCGACCGAGGCGGCCTCTTCGAGCTCGGCGGGCACGGCCCGTACGTACCCCACCAGCATCCACAGCGCGAAGGGCAGCGCCCAGACGACGTACACCATGATCAGCCCCCACAGGGTGTTGATCAGATGGAGATTCTTCAGGACCAGGAAGAGCGGAATGATCAGCAGGACGAACGGGAACGCCTGGCTGACCACGACCCATCCGGTGGTGGCCGTCGAGAGCCTGGAGCGGTGGCGGGCCATGACATAGGCCATGGGCGTGGCGATGAGCACCGCGACGACGGCGGCGCAGAGCGCGGCGATCAGCGAATTGGCGGCGGCCTGGAGCAGCGGCTGTTCGTCGAATGCCTTGCGGAAGTTGTCCAGCGTCGGATGCTCGGGGATCCAGGTCGGGTGCAGGGAACCCAGTTCGCGCGCCGGTTTGAAGGCGGTGGAGATCAGCCACAGGAACGGGAACGCCAGAAAGACGAGATAGCCGAGCAGTGCGACGTACTGTCCGGCGCGTGCGGATCTGCTGGTACGCAGGCTCACCGGTCCTCGCCTCCCCTGAGCCGGCCGACGAGATACACCGCGAGGATCACGGAGATCACCGCGACCATCACACAGCCCATCGCCGCGGCGTAGCCGAACTGTCCGTAGCGGAAGGCCTCTTCGTACGCGAAGAGCATCGGCAGCCGGGTGCGGCCGCCGGGTCCTCCGTTGGTCAGTACGTAGACCAGGGCGAAGGAGTTGAAGTTCCAGATGAAGTTGAGCGCGGTGATGGAGAGCGCGACCGGTCTGAGTACGGGCCAGGTGACCGTGCGGAAGCGGCGCCAGGCACCTGCTCCGTCCAGGGCGGCCGCCTCGTGGAGTTCGTGCGGGGTGTTCTGCAGGCCGGCCAGGAGGGCGACGGTGGTCTGGGGCATGCCGGCCCAGACGCCCACGACGATCACGGCGGGCAGGGCGGTGGCGAGCCCGGTGAGCCAGTCCCGGCCGTCGCCGAGGCCGAGATCGCGGATCGTCTCGTTGAGGATGCCCGCGTCCGGGTTGTACACGAGCCGCCACATGATGCCGACGACCACCTCGGGCATCGCCCACGGAATGATCGCCAGCGCCCGCGCCAGCCAGCGCATGCGCAGATTCTGGTTGAGCAGCAGGGCGAGGCCGAGCGCCAGTACGAACTGCGGGACGGTGACGCCGACCGCCCACAGCAGACCGATCCGGAACGAGTCCCAGAACAGGGCGTCGTGGAGCAGGTCCTGGAAATTCAGCCCGCCGACCCACTGGGTGGAGCGGGTGCGGCCGGACTGGGCATCGGTGAAGGCCAGCGCGATGCCGTAGAGGAGCGGGCCGACGCTGAGGATCAGGATCGGGATCAGCGCGGGCAGTACCAGGAACCAGGTGCCGGCATTCCGGGTGACCGGCCGGGTCTGCTTGTCGTGCGGGCTTCCGGGCGGACCGTGCCTTCCGGAACGTGCGGTTGCACTCGCTAATGTCATAAATTCGCCCCCTTGCGTCATTCGATCGGTTTCATACCGTTCTGGCCGCTCAGGTGGCCCTCGTCATCGTGCTGACGGGCCATCGGTTCGTCAAGCCGGCCTGCACAGATGCGAAAATCGGAGCCATGAACGAGATGCGTGCGCGCGAGGTGCTGACCGCTGCCGGACTGTCCGGCGGTGCGCAGTTGCTCGCGCTGGGCGAGAACGCGGTGTTCGCCGTGGACGACCTGGTGGTCAAGGTCGGCCGGGACGCCGTGCGGAACCCGGAACTGCGGGACCGGGCCGAGCGCGAGGTGGCCGTCGCTCAGTGGCTGGCCGCCTCCGGTGTCCCCGCCGTACAGGTCGCCGAGCCCGGGGCGCGGCTGGTGGAGGGCCACCCGGTGACGCTCTGGCACCGGCTGCCCGACGCAGTACGCCCTGCCGAGCCGCAGGATCTGGCGCGGCTGCTCACCCTGGTCCACGCGCTGCCCGCCCCGGACGGTTTCGCCCTTCCGCGCCGTGAGCTGCTGGGCGGGGTCGAGCGCTGGCTGCGGCTCGCGGGCGATGCGATCGACCCGGCCGACGCCGACTATCTGCGTGAGCGCCGCGACGGCTTCGCGGCGGCCGCGGCCGCGCTGATTCCCCATCTGCCGCCCGGGCCGATCCATGGCGACGCTCTTCCGCGCAATGTCCATGTCGGTCCGAACGGGCCGGTGCTGGTCGATCTGGAGACCTTCTCCGCGGATCTGCGCGAGCACGACCTGGTGGTGCTGGTGCTGTCCCGGGACCGGTACGGGCTGGCGGCCGAGGCGTACGACGCCTTCACCGCCACGTACGGCTGGGACGTCCGCGAATGGGGCGGCTGCGCCGTGCTGCGCGGGGCGCGGGAGACGGCCAGCTGCGCGTGGGTGTCCCAGCACGCGCCGACCAACCCGAAAGCGCTCGCGGAGTTCCGCCGCCGGGTGGCGTCGCTGCGCGACGGTGACACGGCGGTGCGGTGGTACCCGTTCTAGGGCGCGGCTGACCGGGGCCGTCCGGTGGCCGCTGCGTCCTCAGGCGCCGGACGGGCTCAAAGGATGTCCGCAAGCGCCGGACGGGCTTGATATTCCCCCGCCGCCGCAGATGCGCGCGCCGGACGGGGTCGAATTCTCAGCCGGTCACCCGGGCCGGCTCCCGCAGGGGCCAGTGGCCGTCGATCACCGCGTCCGCCGTGCCCTTGCGGCGCAGGAACTGCTGGAAGTCCGCAGCCCATTGCGCGTACCACTCCACCTGGCGCTCATGGAGCTCGGCGGCGGTCAGCTCGGCCACCGAGCCGTGCCGCTCGGCTATCGCGTACGCCACCCGGACCGCGGCCAGCGCATCCGCCCCCGCGTCATGGGCGCCCCCGTGCACCACGCCGTACTCGACGCAGACCGCTTCGAGGGTGCGCTTGCCCTTGCGGTAGCGGTCGACGGCCCGGTCGATGGTGTACGGGTCGATGACCGGCCCGATCCCGGCCCCGTCGAGCCGGTCGCTCAGCGACGGCAGCCCGTGCCGCCGCAACTCCGCCGTCAGCAGCGTCAGGTCGAAAGCCGCGTTGTACGCGACGACCGGCACCCCCTGACGCCAGTAGCCGGTGAGTGTCTCGGCGATCTCGTCGGCCACCTCGCGCACCGGCCGGCCCTCCGCCGCCGCCCGCTCGCTGCTGATGCCGTGGATCGCCGAGGCCTGTGCCGGAATCCGGATGCCCGGATCAGCCAGCCAGGTGCGCTGCCGCACCGGCTCCCCGTCCCTGCCGCCGACGCCGACGACCGCGGCTGTCACGATCCGGGCCTCCAGCGGTTCCGTGCCCGTCGTCTCCAGGTCGAAGCCGACCAGCGCCTCCCGGTGCCAGCTCATCCCGTACCTCCTTCGTGGTGCTCTCCCCCAGGTGATGACCACCCTCGCATGCACCACTGACAACGGACGGACAGCCCCTCAGGAACAGCCCCTCAGGAGACGGGCCGGGAGTCCGTCCACACGGACTCGAATTCCTCGCGGTACGTCTCGAACAGCCCGTGCTCGTTGTCCTGACCCGCCCGGACCACCGCGCGCCCACCGCCCCGCAGCACCAGCACGGGCGCCTCCATGCCGCGTGCTCGCCTCAGATACGGCTGGACGACCCCGACCGCGTCCGTCCCGTCGCCGTCCACCAGATAGGCCGTGAAGCGCGGCGTCTCGTCGAAGACATGGATCTCGAAGGCGCCCGGATCGCGGAGCTTGGAACGGACCCGGCGCATATGGAGGATGTTCATCTCCACCGACCGGCTCAGCTCGCCCTTCTTGAGACCCAGCTCCCGCTCCCGGCGCTTGACCGCGCTGCTCGCCGGGTTGATGAAGAGCAGCCGGACCCGGCAGCCCGACTCGGCGAGCCGGATCAGCCTGCGGCCGGAGAAGTTCTGCACGAGCAGGTTGAGTCCTATGCCGATCGCGTCGAGCCGGCGCGAACCCCCGAAGAGATCCTCGGCGGGCAGCTGGCGCTGGAGCCGCACCCGGTCGGAGTGGACGGAGACCACGTCCGCGTACCGGTCGCCGACCAGTTCCTCGACGGCGTCGACCGGGAGCCGGTCGGCCGACGGGACCGCGGCGCCGCTGCCCAGGATCTCCAGGAGCCGGGCCGAGGCGCGCTCGGCCTGGGCGAGGACCGCCTCGTTCAGGGCGCGGTTGCGGGAGACCACATTGCGGGCGACCTCCAGCTCGTCGAGCGCCAGCTCCACCTCGCGCCGGTCGTCGAAGTACGGCTCGAAGCAGGGCCAGTGCTGGACCATCAGCTCACGCAGCTGCGGCAGCGTGAGGAAGCTGAGAACGTTGTCGTCGGCCGGGTCCAGCAGATAGCCCTTGCGGCGGGAGACCTCACGTACGGCGACGGCGCGCTGCACCCACTCCTGCCCGGCGGGGCCGGCGGCAGCCACCACCCAGTCCTCGCCATGAACCGGCTCGTAGATGGGCCGGAGCACCGCGGCGACCACGGCGCGCAGCCGCTGCTCCACGAGATTCAGCCAGATGTAGGCCCGCCCGGCCCGCTGGGCGCGCGTGCGCACCTCGCTCCAGGCGTCCGCTCCCCAGTCCAGTTCCGCGCCGATCTCCATGGGCTGCGCAAGTGAGACCGCCCCGGGCGGGGCATCGGTTGAGTCCCCCTCGTGACCTGTGTCACCTGGGGGCAGCTCGAACCCTCCCGAGCTCACCCGCGCACCGCCTTCCACTCCCCCACCAACGATCAAGGAAGGGTACTCCGCGAGCGGGATCCGGTGCAGCCGGATGCACAGGCTGCTTCTTCAACTCCCCTATGACGCAGGCACGTTCCCGATGGCAAGATCTGCCGTAGTGAGCGGATTCATAGTGATTGAGCCCCCTGTCCGGGGCCCTGTACCGGGCCTGCGACCGGCTCAGGTCCCCGGATCCCGGATCCGGGCGACACAGATGGGCCCGATGTTGACCGGACCGCGCGACGTCCTAGGTAGCCGCACCTCTTTCGGGGAAGATCTGGCTCAAGCAGCCCGCAAGCCCCAGGCACCCGGATCAGAAGTGGAAGAGTCAACCTATGCAGGTCTGGCCGGGACAGGCGTATCCCCTCGGTGCCACGTACGACGGCGCCGGGACCAACTTCGCGGTCTTCTCGGAAGCCGCCAACCGAATCGAGTTGTGCCTGCTGCACGACGACGGTTCCGAGACGGCGGTGGAACTCAGGGAGACCGATGCCTTTGTCCGCCATGCCTATCTGCCCGGGGTGATGCCCGGTCAGCGATACGGATTCAGGGTCCACGGGCCGTACGAACCGGAGCGCGGCATCCGCTGCAATTCTGCCAAACTGCTGCTCGACCCGTACGCCAGGGCCGTCGCCGGGCAGATCCAGTGGGGCGAGGCGGTGTACGGCTATCCGTTCGGCCGGCCCGACGCGCGCAACGATCTCGACTCGGCGCCGCACACCATGACCTCGGTCGTGGTCAACCCGTACTTCGACTGGGGCGACGACCGGCGGCCCCGTACGGACTACCACCGCACGGTGATCTACGAGGCCCATGTGAAGGGTCTGACGATGCTCCATCCGGGGCTGCCGAAGGAGCTGCGCGGCACCTACGCGGGGCTGGCCCATCCGGAGGTGATCGCCCATCTGACGGAACTGGGCGTCACGGCGATCGAATTGATGCCGGTTCACCAGTTCGCCCAGGACCACCGGCTGGTGGATGCGGGGCTGGCCAATTACTGGGGTTACAACACCATCGGTTTCTTCGCCCCGCACAACGCGTACGCCTCCTGGGGGGACCGCGGTGAACAGGTGCTGGAGTTCAAGCAGGCCGTTCGGGCGCTGCATCAGGCCGGTGTCGAGGTGATCCTCGACGTGGTCTACAACCACACCGCGGAGGGCAATCACCTGGGTCCGACGCTCTCCTTCCGGGGCCTGGACAATGCCTCGTACTACCGGCTCGCGGACGACCAGCGGTACTACATGGACACCACGGGGACCGGGAACTCCCTGCTGATGCGCTCGCCGCACGTGCTGCAGCTGATCATGGACTCCTTGCGGTACTGGGTCACGGAGATGCATGTGGACGGCTTCCGGTTCGATCTGGCGGCCACCCTGGCCCGGCAGTTCCACGAGGTCGACCGGCTGTCGTCGTTCTTCGATCTGGTGCAGCAGGACCCGGTGGTCAGCCAGGTGAAGCTGATCGCCGAACCGTGGGACGTGGGTGAGGGCGGCTACCAGGTGGGGAACTTCCCGCCGCTGTGGACCGAGTGGAACGGCAAGTACCGGGACACCGTGCGGGACCTGTGGCGGGGCGAGCCGAGGACCCTCGCCGAGTTCGCCGGGCGGCTGACGGGGTCGTCGGACCTGTACCAGGACGACGGCCGGCGGCCGCTCGCCTCGATCAACTTCACCACCTGCCACGACGGTTTCACGCTGCATGACCTGGTCTCGTACAACGACAAGCACAACGAGGCGAACGGCGAGGCCAACCGGGACGGCGAGAGTCACAACCGGTCCTGGAACTGCGGCGCGGAGGGCGAGACGGACCGGCCGGAGATTCTGGAGCTGCGCGAACGGCAGATGCGGAATTTCATCGCCACTCTGATGGTGTCGCAGGGTGTGCCGATGCTGAGCCACGGCGACGAGTTCGCGCGTACGCAACGGGGCAACAACAACGCGTACTGCCAGGACAACGAGTTGTCGTGGGTGCACTGGCCGGATCCGGCCGAGGCCGCGACGGGCGACGTGGACGAGGCCGATCCGGCCGAAGGGGACGGTCTCGGGAGCAGTCTGCTGGAGTTCACCCGGGCAATGGTCTGGCTCCGCCGCGACCATCCGGTCTTCCGGCGCCGCCGGTTCTTCCACGGCCGTCCGGTCGAGGGCACACACGACGAGCTCTCGGACATCGCGTGGTTCACACCCGAGGGCGGCGAGATGAAGCAACGGGACTGGCAGGCCGCGCACGCCAAGGCGCTGACGGTCTTCCTCAACGGCCATGCGATCTCGGAGCCGGGGCCGCGCGGCGAACGGATCTCCGACGACTCGTTCCTGCTGATGTTCAACGCGAGCGCCGACACGCTGGAGTTCTCCGTTCCGGTGAATCACGGCCGGCAGTGGATGGTGGTGGTCGACACCGCGCGCCCCGCCGGCGTTCTTCCCGGCTCGGGGCCGAAGGTGTCGGCGGGCGAACGGGTGACGCTGGTCGGGCGGAGCATGGCGGTGCTGCAGCGGCCCGCCTAGGACCTGTCCGGCGGATCTTCGCGGATCAGCCCGCGGCATCTGGTGCGGTGCACCGCAAGGCGAAGGACCGTCCTCGTACTGGACGTACTTGGACGACCCCGACAACGCAGCGAGGTGCCGTGCCAGGCGTCGCGGGCCCGCGAAGATCCGCCGGACAGGTCCTGGGTCCGGGCTTCCGGCCCGGCCGTCGACTCGACGACACCGCCGGTCGAGCCCTTTGCGGCGTTCGGTGACACAGGAGCCCGCAGGCTGGGTACGTAACGGCGCATGACGCCCACCGCCACCTACCGGCTGCAGCTCCAGCCGGACTTCCCGTTCGCGGCCGCCGGACACGCCGTGCCGTATCTCGCCGCGCTCGGCGTCTCCCATCTGCATCTGTCACCGGTCCTGGAGGCCGTGCCCGGCTCCAGGCACGGGTACGACGTCGTCGATCACAGCCGGGTACGCGCGGAGCTCGGCGGCGAGGAGGGGCTGCGGGAGCTGGCCCGCACGGCGCATGAGCACGGCCTCGGGCTGGTCGTGGACATCGTGCCGAACCACATGGCCGCCGACCCCCGCCACAACCACGCACTGCGGGAGGTACTGCGCGAGGGCGCCGAGTCCCCGTACGCCCGCTGGTTCGACATCGACTGGGCGTCGGGCGGCGGCAAGGTGCTCCTGCCGGTGCTGGCCGGACGGATCGGCGACGAGATCGACAGGCTCCGGGTCGACGGGGAGGTGCTGCGCTACGGCGAGCAGGAGTTCCCGCTCCGGACCGGCACCACCCGCCTGCCGCTGCCCGAGCTGCTGGATGCCCAGCACTACCGGCTCGGCTGGTGGCGGCTGGCCCGCACCGAGCTGAACTACCGGCGGTTCTTCACCATCTCCGACCTCATCGGGGTGCGGGTGGAGGACCCCGAGGTCTTCGCCGCCACCCACGGCAAGATCCTCGAACTGGTCCGGGACGGGGTCGTCGACGGGCTGCGCATCGACCACCCCGACGGGCTCGCCGATCCTGAGGCCTACCTGGAGCGACTCTCGGCGGCGACCGACGGGCGGTGGACGGTGGTGGAGAAGATCCTCGACCGTACCGAGCCGCTGCCCGCGGGCTGGGCCGTCGCGGGGACGACCGGGTACGACGCGCTGCACCGGATCGACGGCCTCTTCGTCGATCCGATGGGCGCCGCGGAGCTGCTCGGCCGCTACCGGGAGTACGCGGGGCCCGCCCAGGACCGCGGGGGTGACTGGACGTCGACCGTCCGCCGGGCCGCGTACCAGGTGGTGACGCATGAGCTGGCCGCCGAGACCGGGCTGCTGACCCGGCTCGCCGTACGAATCTGCGCCGAGGACCCCGCGCTGCGCGACCACGCACCATGGACGCTGCACACCGCCCTGTGTGAACTTCTTGTGCGCGTACCCGTCTACCGCCCGTACGCGAAACCCGGCGGGTTCCGCACAAAGACCGCTGAGGCGACGCTCTCGGATGCGACCGTACGGGATGCGGAGGCGGTGTTCTCCGTTCCGGAGGAGGCTTCGGCCGTCGCGGTCGTGCGGGATCTGGCCATGGGGCGGCTGGGCGAGGGGCCCGACCGGGCGGCGTTCTGCGCCCGGTTCGCCCAGACCGCGTCGGCGTTGCGCGCCAAGTCGGTCGAGGACACGGCGTTCTACCGGTACGTACCGCTGATCTCGGCGAACGAGGTGGGCGGCGATCCCGGGCAGCCTGCGGTGACGCCGGAGGAGTTCCATGCGTTCTGTGCCCGGCTGGTGCGCGACTGGCCGGCCACCGGCACGGCGCTGACCACGCACGACACCAAGCGGAGCGCCGATGTACGGGCCCGGGTCGCGGTGCTGACCCAGTGCCCGGAGCAGTGGTCCTGGCTGCTGGTGGAGCTGGGGCGGGTGACTCCCGCGGCCGCTCCCGATGCGCAGTTCGCCTGGCAGGCCTGGCAGACGGCCTTCGGCTGCGTGAAGCTGCCGGTCCGGGAGATGGCGGGCCGGCTGGAGCCCGCACTGCTGAAGGCGGTCCGCGAGTCGGGTCTCTTCACCAGCTGGACCGAGCCCGATCCGGCGTACGAGCGGGCGATGACGGACTTCGTCGCGGCGGGACCGGCCGCCGGCAACGGTCCGGTGCGCGAGGCGTTGGAGCGCTTCGCGGGCACGCTCGACCCGTACGTACGGGCCAATGTGCTCGGCGCGGCGCTGGTGCAGCTGACGATGCCGGGTGTGCCTGATCTGTATCAGGGCACGGAACGGGAGTACCTGGCGCTGGTCGACCCGGACAACCGGCGGCCGTTTCGCCACCCGTCCGGGGACGGGGGCTTCAGTGAGAAGGGGGAGCTCACCGCGGCAGCGCTGCGGCTGCGGCGCGAACGGCCGGAGGTGTTCGGCGAGTCGGGTACGTACGCCCCGCTGAGCGCCCATGGCCCGGCGGCCGCGCACTGTCTGGCTTTCTGCCGCTCGGACGAGGTGGTCACCGCGGTGACCAGGCTGTCGTTGCGGCTGGCGGAGTCGGGCGGCTGGCGCGGGACGGAGCTGACGCTGCCGGGCGAAGGGCCGTGGACCGATCTGCTGTCGCCCGGCCGGAAGTTCACCGGAGCCACGGTCGCGCTCGTCGAGCTCTTCACGGAACGTCCGGTGGCGCTGCTCAGCCGGGTCGGACGAGAAGGGCCCGCGGACCGCGCGTGAGCACCCCCGTGCCGGCCGGGCGGAATCCCTCCGCCCAGCGGAGCCTGGGCATCGCGTCGAGCAGCGCCCGCAGGCCATGCCGGGCCTCCAGCCGGCCGAGCACGACGGCCGGGCAGCCGGCCGGTCCGGTGAGGGACCGCCCCTGGTCGCGGCGGAAGGGATCGAAGAGGTCGGGTGCACAGAACCGTTCCGGATCGCGGCCCGCCGAGCCGATCAGACAGGCGACGGGCGCCCCGGCAGGCAGCATGCCGCCGCTGAGGGTGACCTCGGTGACGGTGCGGCGCAGCACGACCTGGACGGGCGGGTCACGGCGCAGCGACTCCGTCCAGGCACGGACGGCCAGGGCGGGTTCGATGCGCAGCGCGGCCAGGAGGTCGGGGCCGTCGAGCAGGTTGGCGAGGAAGGAGGCGAGCGCGGTCTCGCGGAGGCCGGTGTGCCGGGTGCAGGGTGTGGTGGCGGTGCCTCCCGGTTGTCCTCCGGTGCGGGGCAGCCGGCTCGCGTACGGTCGGGCGGGCGAGTCGACTGCGGAACCGGCGGGCAGCCAGCGGCAGAACTCCTCGACGAGGTCGGCCTGTTGGCGGCCCGCGATGCGGTGCGCCAGCACATAGGCGGTGCGCTCGATCCGCTCGGCCATGTGACGTGGTACTGAACCGGTCGCGGCCCTGCGCTGCTTGCTGGGCGTGCACAGGGTGCTGCCGTGGCAGAGTCCGAGGGGTGCGGGGCCGCCGCGGGGCACACTGTCGTGCGGGAACCCGGTGAACCGGGGGTCGCTGAGGGCCGTGGTCACATCCGCGTACCGGCTGACCAGCCAGGCGCCCAGGGGCGCGTCGTAGCTGAGCGGGTATTCCTCGCGCAGGATGCGGTAGAGCCGGTACGGGTCGTGTGCGGCGCCGGGTGCGAGCAGGCTGGGGCCGGTGCCGGGGCGGGATCCGCGCGCCGTCCGGGCGGCCCTGCGGCCGGGATCCGTTGCGGGTATGCCCTCGGGCGCGTCGGCCTGCATCGGTACCCCCGGGGCGTAAGGGCGCCGGTGTGCGGCGCGGTTCCTCACCAGCGGATCACCGACGGGGGCGTTGCGCAGTCGGTGCACGGCCGTCCGGGTGACGACGGCGTGCCCGGTCGGGCCGGGTATCGGTCCGTGGGCGACCGGGGACGGAACGGCCGGGAGACTGCGAGCAGATCCGTGAACGCGGCGGCGGGCCCGGTCAGCTCGGCACGGGAGATGCGGCCGTGCTGGACGAGCACGACCGTCCGGCGCTCTGCGACGCGTTCGGCGAAGCCTGTTTCACCCTCGTCGGCCGCGGTCTCCGTCGCAGTCCTGCTGCCGCCTCGCCGGGCCTGCGTCCGGCTCAGGCAGGGGGCCCGAGGACGGGCGCGGAGAGCCGGAAGCTCATCCGCCCGAAGCTCACCTGGTCCCCGTCGCGGACCGGGACCCTACCCGTGACCCGCTGCCCGTTGACACAGGTGCCGTTGGTCGAGCCGAGGTCGCGCAGCAGCCAGCGGCCGCCCTGCACGGTGAGTTCCGCATGGAGCCGGGAGACCGTCTCGTGGTTGAGCCGCAGCCCGTTACCCGGATCGCGGCCGATCAGCAGGGGGTACGGGCTGGGAGTGGGGAGCAGGAGTTTCGGGAGGCGTTCGGTCTGCCAGACCCGGCGCACCCGGCCGGGAAAGCCGGACAATCCGCTCACGACCCGGAGTATCCGCCGTGACCAGCGGTCTTCGCTCTCCAGGTCGGCGGTGAGCGCCTCCAGCTCCTCCGAGCGCCGGGCGACGAGGGCCAGTTCCATGCGCCGCATGAAGGTGTCGTGGGACAGCTTGCCCTGTGCCGCGCCGTCTCTGAGCACGCCGAGAACACGGTCGCGCTGGGCGTCGGACAGCCGCGCGGGATACGTGTGGAACTCGAAGGGGGACGTCACGGAGCCAATTGTCGGGCCGACCGCCCCGGAGTGTCCAGAACAACCGTTCCTAATCAGTGAGCAGGAGTGAGTCTTGGACCCACTGCCCGGCACTGCGCGCATCCCGAACGGTTTTGGATGCGCTGGTCGCCCGCGTTCCCTGGTGTGTCCCCGTTCGGTCACGCGCATCGTGTGCACGCTCCGTGACGGGGCGGCGGGTTTCGTCACGCCCCCGGACACCACGGTCGGCCTGGACGGTCCGATGCCCACGCCGATCACTCCGGTCGTCGTGGGGCGGTGCCGTCCGTCGCCGGATCGGGTGTCCGAGGGCGCGCCTGCCAATCGCGATACCAGCGGCATCGTGACGGGACATCTTGCGTCGCGGGGTGACCAGTGGCTTGCGCCAGTGCTCGTCTCCCCACTGGGAGGTGTAAGCCGGATCGACTGCAACGATCGACAGGCCCGTATCGGCTGCCATGGAGACAATCCGAGCTTTGAGTCTGCCGGTCGGGATTCCGGAGATGAGCTGCCGGAACCGCTTCTTGCGGCCGTACTTCTCGCGGGTCTTCTCGGCGGTGAAGTCCAGGTCCTCGATCGCGATGGCGTTGACGCCGATGCTTTTCGCCCAGTGCAGTACCTGGGTGATGGCGTGCCGGATCTGCGCGTCCCTGTGGTTCGCGGTGCCGGACAGGGCGTAATAGAACCTGCGGGGCTCACCGATCGGGTTGCCGTGAGTGTCGAGCCGGTAGGCGGCGAAGTGGTCGGCGTTCGTATCGACGCCGACCATGCCCTTGGCACGGGCGGTGGCCAGGGGGATCGTCTGGACGACGGGGCGTTGCCAGGATGCGGTCAGGTACCAGCGCCCACGGGCCACGTCCAGGTGGATGCGGTAGGCCACGGCCCGGTTGCAGTCGATGCGGTCCCGCCACTCTGCGCCCCGATGCGCGAACGCGACCTTCGCGGCCAGGACGTACCTGCCGCGTGGGGCGTTCGCCAGGTGCGCGAGCGGTGCGGGCAGCTTGATGGACACCTCGCCGTCGGGGGTGACACGGATCGTCTCGTTCCCGAAACGCTTCCCCGACTCCCCGTCGGCAGCCAGGAACCAGCGCTCGGCCTCCCAACGCTGACGCCACTGTGCTTCGGTGAGCTGCGCGGCTTCGAGGTTGTGACGGTTACGGGCCAGTTTCTTCCCGCCGCGCACGACGTGCACGATCCCGTTCTCCCGGTCGGCTGTCTCCTGGGCAAGCCGGTCCTCCAGGGTGGCCAGGCGGCGGGACTTCTGGAACCACTCGTGTCCGGAGCGGTAACCGCCCGGAGCCCGCTTCGTGCCGGGTTCCCCGATGGGGAGTGACAGACGGTGCCGTAGCGTCTGGACACCGGCCTCAAGAGACTTGATATGCGCGAGCTGACAGCGCCGTGACAGCGCCCACTGGTCATGGGTGGCCTTGGTGATGCTCCCGGCCCAGCGGGACGAGGAATCGGCGGTCAGCCCCTGTTTACGCGCTGCCCACTTCTCGCAGTCGTGTTCGCTGCCATCCGCGCAACGGGCCTTGAGGTCACGGGAGGCGAGCACGCCCAGGTGCCCACCCATCAACCGCAACACCTTGCCATCCTGCTCGGTCAGGTCCTTGAGCCGGTCGCGTATCGCCACCCCGGACGGACCCAGCGCCACGAACGGAGGGTCGATGGACCGCAGTTGCCTCTTCTTCCTGGGTTCAGCCATGCTCGGCCGCCTCAAGGGCCTTGCGTGCCCGGTTCTTCGCGGAGCGGCGGCCGTACAGGCGGGCACAGAACGAGGTCAGCACCTCGACCATGTCACGTACCAGGTCGTCTTCGACCTCGCCGTCATCCAGAACCACCAGGCGGCGGCCAGTCGCAGACAGCGCGGCCTCGACCAGCTCGACGTTCATCCGGCCAAGCCGGTCCTTGTGCTCGACCACAACGGTCGTCACGTCCGGGTCGGCCAGCAGCCGCCGGGCCTTGGTACGCGAGCCGTTCACCCCGGAGGCAATCTCGGACTCGACCCGCACCACCCGGTGCCCCGCCTTCGCCGCCCACTTTGACAACCGTGCTGTTTGGCGCTCCAGGTCCGGCTTCTGATCGTGCGAGGAGACACGGGCATACAGACCCACCCCACCCGTCACGGACGGTGAGGTGTTCGCGTCGATGTTGACCAGGATCACACGCGGTCCGACTCGCTCAGCCGGGACCGGAAGCGTGCCCTCACGGAACCAGCGATACGCGGTATGCGGATGCACACCGTTCGCCACTGCCCATTCCTTGAGGTTCATACAGCGACCCTAACATGCACTCAAAGGATGCTATACGTACTAGAGTTCACTTAAACGCCAACAGTTCCCTACCCCGCTTCCGGCCTCGGAACACCTGCTCCGGAATTTCTGAGGAGTGCCGGGAAGACGTTGCTACTCCCTCCCGCCGCAGGCCACCGGTCGATCGCCGGAAGCCATCTGCGCGTCTCGAGGAGACTTTGTGACCCATGCACCACAGGAGTTGACCATCCGTCCGCTCGCCGGTCCGCAGGAGCTCATGCTCTTCCGCCGGCTGTCGTACGTACTCGATCACGAGCTCGCCGAGGACCTGGAGAGCGGGCGTCGCCGTCCCGAATGGATGTGGGTGGCGCTGCGCGGCGAACGCGTGGTCGCGCGGATCGCCTGGTGGAGCCAGGGCGGTGACATACCGCTGTTTCTCGACCTCTTCGACCTCGATGACGCCCTGCCCGAGCCCGAACGCGGCGAGGCGGGCCTGCGACTGCTGGAGGCGGCGACGGCAGCGGTCGTACCCGCCGGTGCCCCACGCCCCGAGTACGGACGCTTTGTACCGGCCGACTGGCGCGAGGACCCCGCGGCCCGTGATGTCGTCGAGGCCCGGATACGGGTCATGGAGCGCTCCGGTGCGCGGATGCTGGTCGAGCGGCTGCGCCTGGAATGGCGCGCCGGTACGCCCGTCCCCGCCGACAGCGGCCGGCTGCGGTTCCGCCCGGTCGACGGGCGGGAGGATCTCCTCGCGCTGATGACACCGGTGATGGAGGGCACCCTCGATGCCCACGGCCGGGCCGACCTGGCATCCGGACTCGGCGCCCGCGAGGCGGCCGAGAAGCACTACGACGAGGAGCTGGCGACGTACACGACACCGCGCGAGTGGTGGCGCATCGCCGAACTCCCGGGCGGTGAACCCGTCGGGTTCGTGATCCCGGCGCGCAACAACTACAACCCGGTCATCGCCTACATCGGCGTGCTGCCCGCCCTGCGCGGCCACGGCTACATCGACGACATCCTCGCCAAGGGGACCAGGGTGCTGGCCGCGCAGGACGGAGTGGAACGGATCCGGGCCTCGACCGACCTCGGCAACGTCCCGATGGCCAAGTCCTTCGAGCGCCTCGGATATGTGAACTTCGAGCGCTCCTTCGACATGGTCTGGGATTGATCCGGTGGACGGTCCGCCGGACTGCCGGTTGCGGTGACACCCGCCCGAGAACCGAGGAAAGTTCCGCTCTATGGGCAATTCAGCTGGTGGTCATGGCGCCCGAGCTGGTTGTTCGCGTGGTGGACACGCCCGCCACGGACAAGACCGACCGGCAAATGGGGGGTGGGAGAATGAGCGGGTTGGGTGCGTGCAGCTGCAAGGCGGAGGATTGAGACAGATGGGGCCTCCCCTGCTCGAGCGCAGCCGAGAGCTTGGGGAAGGAGCCATGGTGATTGACGACAACGCCGCAGATGTGCGTGCCCAGCCCCGCGACGCCGCCCCCCATTTGCCGGTCGGTCCAAGCCGTTGAAACAGGGGAGGCCGTCACACGTCGGCCGTTCTTCCACTGCGTCGGCGGCGGACGCGGACGCCGCCGGTCAGAAGGGCGGTACCCAACAGCAGGATCCCCGGGATCAGCGCCTTGAGTGCGACACCGCCGGACGCTTCGGCGTCCACGGCTGCGGCCGGGGCGATGCCTTGGCCGTGCGGGAATCTGATCTTCGCGTGGAACTTCTTGACGAGCAGTCCGCTTTTGAGTTCAAGGGTGGCGCGCCAAGGGCCGTCGGCCACTTCGTCGGTGACCGGAATCATCACCGGCTCAGACTGATGGGGTGCCAAGCTCGTGCCCAGCTGTACCTGGTAGGGACCCGCGCTGAGGCTTCCCGACACCGAGGAAAGCTTCAGGGTGCCGGACAGGTCCAGAGCTCGGCCCCCGGTGTTGATGACCTGGGCGCGCACGATCGCGCGCCCGTCCGGACCGCGTTCAGCCGTCATCGTGCGCGCGGTGAAGTCCGGGGCCGGAGGGTTGTGGCCGCCGACTGAGAGATACACCCGGATGCCGGTGCGGCTCACCAGGGCGACACCACCACCTCGACCGCCACTGACTTGCGCCCAGACCACTGCATAGCTCTCGCCCGGCGCCGCGTCCTTGGGCACCGCGATCGTCACGGTGTCGCGGACGGTGTCGTGGGCGGGAACATCGAGCTTCCTGTGTTTCAGCCTTGTCCAGGACGAAAGCTCGTTCCGCTTCCTGCCGGCTGCCCCCACGAACGAGCCGTGGGCAATGGTGGCGGCGGCCGGATACACGTCGACGTGCAGGGTGGAATCGGTGGTGTTCAGCACTTCGATACGGCGGTGCACAGTCGTGCCCGGCGTCAGATTGTCGACGATGTAGTGCCGTGCTCTTGGATCGTCGGCCAGGTCGACCGGGATGTCGACGAGGCGAATGCCGACGCTTCCCTGGTCGGAGGCCGACGAACGGGCCGGACCCGCTGCGTCGGCCGCAGGTGGGGCAGCGCCGGTGGCCGCGATGAGTGCCGCGGACACCAGAGCCAGAACGGGAACGAAACTGCGCATGATGGGGACCCCCCCTGATGATCTCGGTGTGCTGCGATCAGGCCACGGAGTGGGTGATCGTCGAGCTGTAGGTGCCGGCCAGGGCGTCCGCCGGGATCGTGACGGAGATGGTCGGATTCCAGACGGCGGTGTTGATGCCGGACACGCCAGTGGCGGTCTGAACGGGGCCCGGCGGGTAGAGGGGATTCAGGTTGCTGGCGTTGACGGTGGCGGTGCCCGTGACTGTGGCGGATGGGGTGTTGTAGCTGCTGGAGCCAGGGGCGGAGACCGAGATGTTCTGAGGTCCTGTGAAGTCGACCCCGTTCGCGGTGACGACCCAGCCGGTCGTACCGCCCCGGTTGTCGGTCACAGTGACGTTCCCGAGCTGTGCGCTGACCGTCTGGGGGGTGCTGCTGGCGGCAACGGTTCCCAGGCTCACAGGTCCCGTCGGCACAGTGATGTCGATGGTGCCGGTGGTGACCGAGAGTGTCACCGGTGTGGTTCCGCTCTGATCGGCCGATGCCGGGAGGGGGACAGCCAGAGCCGCCACAAGGCCGGCTACGAGCGAAGCGGCCGCAATACTTCTGCGCATCTTGATCCTCCGTTGAGGGGGTCACAGGTGCAGGTGGAATTCACCGCCCCCTTGGTATCGGCGAGAAGACCGCATTCATGATCACTTCCTGGCTCTTTCCATCAGATCGGCCCATTCACTCTTTAGAATGGTTTTCTACGACACCCGGCGCTTTGCCTAGCGGGCCGTGTTGTGGGCTGATCGTGGCGAGGGGATGGCCCGGCTGTCACGCCTCTGCTTTCCACGGGGCGCCGCGGCCCACTGGTGATCGCGAAGTGGACCACGACGACCCTGCTCGTCCGGTTTTCTCCCACGTTCGCAGGAGGACGTCCGGTGAAGGTCGTCCCCCGAGACGTCGCCAGACGCGGGACCGGTCAGGAGCTCAGCCCGCCAGGGCGGGAAGAAGCACGCAGCCTGCGCCATATCGGGGCGTCCCGCCTCCACCCACCAGTTGTAGTGCGACAAGCACAGCCGCTTGACCGCGAAGCTCAGCATCCGCTCGCACGACGGGATGCGGCACTCGCCCTGGCGAACACCCGGCTGTCGCGCGGCAGACAGAACTCCTCGGCCCGGAACTCCGGCCTCGCGACTTCCATCAACCGCTCCAGCAGCCCGGCCTTCGTTCCGCCAGCCAGTCCAGGCGGAGCTGCTGCTCGGCGGGGATCGTCGCATCCTCGCCGCGCGGCCCCACATTGAGCAGCAGATTGCCGCCCGCGGACGCCGTCTCCCGTACCAGCGAGTCCAGCGCGTCCCGGCCGAGGAACGCCTCGGGCGGTGAGTTGCGGTTGTAGCCGAAGCTGTGGTCGATGCCACGGGTGATCTCGTACGGATCGGGGCCGGTGTAGCGGGCGAATTCGGGTGTACGGAAGTCGTAGTACGGGGGTTCGCGCGGGACGAAGCCTTCGCCCTGGGCGATGGTGCGGCGCTCCCAGCGGTCGTACAGGGCCTTGGCGCCCGGGAGTTGCAGTGCGCGCCACATCGGTGCGTACGGGAACAGCCGGTCGTTGACGACGCCGTGCGGGACGGTGAAGCGGTAGTACTCCACGAGCCGCTGGACGTCGGAGCGGGAGCCGGGCCAGGCGATGTCGTTCCAGAGGATGTCGGGGCGGTAGCGGCGGATCAGTTCGCGCATCTGGGCGCCCGCGTACGCGGGGTAGCTGCCGCGCGGGACGGCCGAGACGGTGTCCGCGCCGGTACCGATGGGCCGGTCGTCGAAGGTCCAGTCGAGGCCGCCGGAGTAATAGACGCCGAAGCGCAGGCCCTCGGCCCGTACGGCTTCGGCGAATTCACCGACCACATCGCGCGAGGTGTGCCAGCCGGTGCGGTGCGGGTTGCCGACCTCGGAGGGCCAGAGACAGAAGCCGTCGTGGTGCTTGGTGACGAGGACGGCGTAGCGGGCGCCCGCGGCGCGGAAGCTGCGGGCCCAGGCGGCGGGGTCCCAGGTGTCCAGGGCGTCGTTGAAGTCGCCCCCGAAGGCGGTGTACGGGCGGGTGCCATAGGTCGCGCGGTGGTGGGCGCAGACGGGGCTGTCGGGGAAGCGGAGCGCGTTCTCGTACCACTCGGCGTACGACGTCCAGCCGAGCGGCGAGCGGCGGCCCGCCAGGGGCAGCTCGTCCGCGGGGACGTACGGCGGGGCCCAGCCCGGTACGGAGGCGGGCGTCCAGTGCACAAAGATCCCCAGTCGGGCCCGGGACCACCATGAAGCAACCATGGCGCGAAGTATTGATCACACAGGGGGTCGTTCGTAAGATCCGGGCACCTCCGGGGCACCTTGCCGGACCCTGACGAGCTGATGACGAGCGGCCGATGATCCTGGACGATCCCCGTACGGAACCGCAGCGCCGCGTCGGCGGTGGCTGGATCGGCGGCCTGGTGCTGGCCAACCTGGGCCTGTACATGGCTTTTCTCACCCCGATCCAGGTGCTGCTCGCGGAGCAGATCGACGATCTGACCTCGTCCGGCAAGGAGGTTGCGCTCGGCTGGGCGACCGGGGCCGGGGCGCTGGTCGCGGTGATCGCCAACCCTGTCGCGGGCGCGCTGTCGGACCGTACGGGCGGACGGTTCGGCCGCAGGAATCCGTGGATCCTGGGCGGTGCGCTGGTGTGGCGGATCAGGTCAGTGAGCTGAGCCGCCGGTGCCGGTCTTCTGCGCACGGATCAGATCGCGGTACCAGGCGTACGAGTCCTTGGGCGTCCGGCGCAGCGTCGCGTAGTCGATGTGGACCAGGCCGAACCGCTTACTGGCGCCCTCGATCCATTCGACATTGTCGGTGAGCGACCAGGTGAAGTAGCCGCGGACGTCGATGCCCGCGTCGATGGCCGTCCGCAGGGCCTTCAGGTGTCCTTCGAGGTAGGCGATCCGGCGGGTGTCCCGGGCCGGCTCGTCGACGGCGCAGCCGTTCTCGGTGATGTAGAGCGGCGGGAGCCGGTCGCCGAAGCGGCTGCGGAGCTGGACGAGGGTCTCACGCAGTCCGTCGGGGACGACGGGCCAGCCGAAGTCGGTCTTCTCGTAGCCCTCTATCTCGCGGATACCGAAGGGGAGTTCGGCGGGCATCTCGAAGCCGGAGAAGGACTCCAGGGCTGCCGGGTCCGGGGCGCCGACAAGGGTGGGGTTGTAGTAGTTGACCCCGTACCAGTCGATCGGGGTGGAGATGGTCGACAGGTCGTCCTCGACGGGGCCCGGCATCAGCGCGGCGAAGTTCTCGTCGGGGTAGCGGCCGGTGAGGATCGGGTCGGCGAACATCCAGTTGGTGATCGTGTCGTACAGCTGCGCGCCCAGGCGGTCCTCGTCACGGTCCCCGGCGGTCCAGACGGGGGTGTGCGAGACGGCGATGCCGATGTTGTCGGCGCCCGCGCCGCGCAGGGCACGGACGGCCAGGCCGTGGGCGAGGAGCTGGTGGTGGGCGGCGGGCAGGGCGTCGAAGAGGAGGGTGCGGCCCGGTGCGTGCTCGCCGAGGGCGTAGCCGAGCATCGTCACTTCGGCCGGTTCGTTGATGGTGATCCACATCGGTACGCGGTCGGCGAGGCGCTCGGCGACGATGCCCGCGTACTCGGCGAAGCGGTAGGCCGTGTCCCGGTTGAGCCAGCCGCCCGCCTCGTCCAGCGGCAGCGGGGTGTCCCAGTGGTAGAGGGTGGGGGCCGGGGTGATGCCGTGGGCGCAGAGTTCGTCGACGAGGCGGTCGTAGAAGTCGAGCCCCTGCGGGTTGATGGGTCCACTGCCGCCGGGCACCACGCGCGGCCAGCTGACGGAGAACCGGAAGGCGTCGGCGCCGAGGCCGGCCAGGAGGGCGACGTCCTCGCGGTAGTGCTGGTGGAAGCCGGTCCCGCGGGTGGTGTCGGTGCCGTCCTTGATCCGTCCGGGCTGTGCGGCGAAGGCGTCCCAGCCGGAGGGGCCCTTGCCTTCGGTGTCGGACGCCCCTTCGGTCTGGAACGCCGAGGCGGAGGCTCCCCAGAGGAAACCGGGCGGGAACGACGGCACATTCATCTCGGCCTCCACAGCCGTAAGAGGGAGTGCGTATGGAAGGGAGTGCGTATTGCGGAGTGCGTATTGAGCAGAACCTGGCGGGGCAGTGATCAGAACCAGACCTTAATCGCCAGTAACGGGCTCGATCCAGTGTCGCGAGTCAGTCGTCGCGGCTGATGCCGACCATGGGGCACGGGGGCGAGGAGACGAGGAGCGTTGCATGCTGTTCGAGGTATGGGCACCGGATGCGGACTCGGTCGAACTGCGGCTGGCGGGTGCGCTGCGGGCCATGGGGCGTGATCCCGTACGGGCCGGCTGGTGGGCTGCCGAGGCGGAGGCGTCGGACGGGGACCGCTACGGCTTTGTGCTGAACGGGGGCGCGGACGGCGGGGCCGATGGGCCCGTGCTGCCCGATCCGCGCTCGCGCCGTCAGCCGGACGGGCCGGACGGCGAGAGCGCCGTGGTCGACCACTCGGCGTACACCTGGCGCAACGACTGGGCGGGCCGGGGGCTCCCGGGCGCCGTCCTGTACGAGCTGCACATCGGTACGTACACCGACGAGGGCACCTTCGACGCCGCGGCGGCCCGGCTCGGCCATCTCGCCGAACTGGGCATCACCCATGTGTCGCTGATGCCGGTCTGCCCCTTCCCCGGGACCCACGGGTGGGGGTACGAGGGGGTGTCGCTCTGGGCCGTGCACGAGCCGTACGGCGGCCCGGAGGGGCTTAAGCGTTTTGTCGACACGGCGCATGGTCTCGGGCTCGCGGTCGTCCTGGACGTCGTCCACAACCACCTCGGCCCGTCCGGCAATTACCTCCCGGCCTTCGGCCCGTACTTCACCGAGACCCACCACACACCGTGGGGCGCGGCGGTCAACCTCGACGCGCCCGGTTCGGACGAGGTGCGGGCGTATCTGCTGGGCAGCACGCTCGCCTGGCTGCGCGACTACCGGCTCGACGGACTGCGGCTGGACGCGGTCCATGCCCTGGCCGACACACGGGCGCTGACCTTCCTGGAGGAGCTGTCCACGGCGACCGACGCGCTCGCCGCCGAACTCGGCCGTCCGCTCTCGCTGATCGCCGAGTCCGACCTCTGCGACCCGCGGACGACGACACCGCGCGAATCGGGCGGCATCGGTCTGCACGCCCAGTGGAACGACGACTTCCACCACGCCCTGCACACCGCGCTCACCGGTGAGTCCCAGGGCTACTACGCGGACTTCGCCGCCGCCCCGATGGCCGCCGTCGCCAAGACCGTGACGAGCGCGTTCTTCCACAACGGTACGTACTCCAGCTTCCGCGGCCGTACCCACGGCCGCCCCGTCGACATCGCCCGCACCCCGGCCCACCGCTTCGTCGGCTACGCCCAGACCCATGACCAGATCGGCAACCGGGCACTGGGCGACCGGCTCTCCGCCACACTCTCACCCGGTCTGCTGGCCTGCGCCGCGACCCTCGTCCTGACAGGGCCCTTCACCCCGATGCTGTTCATGGGCGAGGAGTGGGGCGCCCGCACCCCCTGGCAGTTCTTCACCGACCACACCGACCCGGCGCTCGCCGAAGCGGTCCGGGACGGCAGACGGCGGGAGTTTGCGGCGCACGGCTGGACGGCGGACGACATTCCGGATCCGCAGGACCCGGCCACCCGGAACCGCTCCTGCCTGGACTGGAGCGAACCGGCTCAGGAGCCGCACGCCCGTCTGCACGCCTGGTACCGCGAGCTGATCGCACTGCGCCACTCCCTGCCCGACCTCTCCGACCCGGACCTGGCGTCGGTGCGGACCGCCCACGACGAACAGGCGCGCTGGCTGGCATACCGGAGGGGAGATCTGCGGATCGCCGTCAACCTCGGCGAGAAGCCGGCCGCGATCCCGCTGGGCGGCGGCCGGCGCCGCGGAGCCGACGGCAGCGTCGTGGCCGCGTGGGAGCCGGTGGAGGCCCCGGGCGGCGACGGGCTGCTGCATCTGCCGCCGGAGTCGTGCGTGGTGCTGGCCGACGACTGATCTCCGGGGGCGCGCGGTAGCGCCCTTGCCTTCGGGTGCGCTCCGACTCGTACGGTCATGGCCATGAAACAGCCGATTCCCGCGTGGCCCGCAACCGGGCGAACGGGGGCGACGACTGGCGGCGCCGGGACAACGAGGAGACCTGGCGGGTCGTGGACGCCGTCCTGGCCGTGGCCGAGGAAGCCGGCCGCGCCCCCGTCCAGGTCGCACTCCGCCGGCTCCTCGGGCGGCCGGGCGGCACCGCCCCCATCATCGGGGCGCGCACGATCGAGCAGCTCACCGAAATTCTCGGCGCGGTGGGCCGGGAGCTGACGGCCGACCGGACGGCGAGGCCGGACGCGGCGAGCGACCGCCCGCTGTCGTATCCGTACGACATCCTGGAGCGGCTGAGCGACCGCGACCGGCAGGGCCGGGCGCTACTCGACGATCGCCAGTTCGCGCGCGGTGCTGTTGAGGCGTCGGCCACCGTCCTCGGTCACGGTCACGATGTCCTCGATCCGGACACCGAACCGGCCCGGCAGATAGATGCCCGGCTCCACGGAGAAGCACATCCCGGGCACCAGCGGCTGCTCCTCGCCCTCGATCATGTACGGCGGTTCGTGGGTGGTGACGCCGATCCCGTGGCCGGTGCGGTGGATGAAGCGCTCGCCGTATCCGAACTCGGTGATGACGGCGCGGGCCGCGCGGTCGATCTCCTGGCAGGCGACGCCGGGCCGGACCGCGTTGCAGCCCGCCTCCTGGGCCTCCCGCACGATGTCGTGGACCCGCTGCTCCTCGGCGGTGGGTTCGCCGACATGGACCGTACGGGAGGTGTCGGAGCCGTAGCCGTGCTTGAGGCCGCCGAAGTCGAGCACGACCATGTCGCCCTGCTCGATGGTGCGGTCGCCCGCCTCGTGGTGCGGGTTGGCGCCGTTCGGGCCGGATCCGACGACGGTGAAGTCGACCTGGGAGTGCCCGAACCGCTTGAGCAGATCGGCCAGATCGGTGGCGATGTCGGTCTCCTTGCGACCGGCGAAGCGCACCTTGAGGATCTCGCTGTACGTGGCGTCGGCGGCGGCCCCGGCAGCTGCGAGCCGCTCCAGCTCAGCGGCGTCCTTCACCGCGCGCAGCATCGGCAGGGCCTCGGTGAGGGAGACGTACGAGGTGTCCGGAAGCGTCCGCTGCAGCCCGAGCAGATGCATCGCCCAGGCGTTGTCGCTGACCGCGAACCGGCCCGGGCCGTCGAGCAGCGGGGCGGTGACGGCGTACGGGTCCTTGCCGTCGGTCCAGTCCCGGAAGGTGAGGGCGGGCGCCCCGACGGCCTTCTCGGCGTCCGGGGCCTCCAGGGTCGGAACGACCAGGACCGGGTCCTGGCCCGGTGTGAGGACGAGGACGGTGAGGCGTTCGGTGTTCACGGGCTGGTAGCCGGTGAGGTGGACGAGATCGGGTCCGGGGGCGACCAGCACTCCCGCGAGCCCGGCCTCGGCGGCGCTCTCGGCGGCACGCGTCATCCGGGCCCGGTAGTCGTCGGCGGTGAACGGTACGGGCTGGTTCGGGCTGGACATGCGGACCTCCTGGCGACGCGACACGGCATACAGCATCCTGCCCGTACGTGCCCGTCCACGCGAGCGGGGGTTGTGAGCTGCTGTCGGTTTGTTGCACTGAAGTGAGTTGTGGTGAGCAGGAGTGAGTCCTGTCGGCGGGTTCACGGGGTGGGAACAGAGGTTCCGGAGCCGAATGGGTGACCTTGGCGACTGCTGCTCGTTGGACTGGGTGGCAGGTGCCCGGCCTGGGGCGAGGCGGTGATGTGGTTGGTGGTTTGCGGGAGCTGTCCGCGCCCTTCGTGGTGCCCGGGCCTTGCGGGGTGGCGATCCGGGACCGTCTCAAGCACCTCACGCCCCGGGACGAGAGTGTTCTGCGTGCGGTCGGTGAGCATCAGGGCCGTCTGGCTTCGCATGATCTCAGGACCCGCTGTGTGGATGGTCTGGAGCACGGTGCGGAGACCTGGGCATCGCGTAAGCGGGACCTGACGGCACAGTCGTCGTCGCGGATCGCGGGTGCGATCACCAAGGCCACGCACGATCAATGGGCGCTGGCCCGCCGTTGCCAGGCCGCGCACATCCAGACGCTGGAAGCCGGGATCAGGACGCTGCGGCACCGCCTGTCCCTCCCGATCGGGGAACCCGGGACGAAGCAGGCCGCGGGCGGCTACCGCTCCCGGAGTGAGCGGTTCAGCAAGTCCCGCCGCCTCGCCGCACTGGAGGCACGGCATGCGGCCGTTGTCGCCGACCGGCAGGCCGGACGTGTGCGCGTGGTACGGGGTGGCAAACGTCTCCTCAACACCCGCCACCACCTCACCCGGGCCCGGCTGACCGAAGAGCAGTGGCGGGATCGCTGGGAGGCGGAACGCTGGTTCATCGCCGCGGATGGCGAGACGGGGAAGCGGTTCGGGAACGAGACGATCCGCGTCACCCCGGACGGCGAGGTCAGCATCAAACTGCCCGCCCCACTCGCTCACCTGGCCAACACCCGGCACGGCCGGTACACCCTCACCACCCGTATCGGCTTCGCGCACCGGGGCCAGGAGTGGGCCGACCGCATCAGCGCGAACCGGGCCGTCGCCTACCGCATCCACCTCGACGTGGACCGTGGCCGCTGGTACCTCACCGCGTCCTGGCAACGCCCCGTCGTGCAGACCATCCCGCTGGAGGCCGCCCGCGCCCGGGGCGTGATCGGCGTCGACACCAACGCCGACCACTTCGCCGCCTACCACCTCGACCCACACGGCAACCCGGTCGGCGACCCGCACCGCTTTCCCTACGACCTGTCCGGCACAGCCGATCACCGCGACGCACAGATCCGCCATGCCCTGACCCGGCTGATCAACTGGGCCAAGCACGTCCGGGTCGCCGCGATCGGCATCGAAGACCTCGACTTCACCACCGAGAAGACCCGCGAGAAGCACGGCCGCAAGAAGCGGTTCCGCCAGCTGATCTCAGGTATGCCCACCGGGAAGCTCAAGGCCCGGCTGGTCTCCATGGCCGCCGAGCACGGCCTGAGCATTGTCGCGGTCGACCCCGCCTACACCAGCATGTGGGGTGCCCAGCACTGGCAGAAGCCACTGGCCACCCCGCATCGAAAGATGTCCCGTCACGATGCCGCCGGCATCGCGATCGGACGACGCGCCCTCGGACACCCGGTCCGGGATGGGGTATCCCCTGCTCGAACGAAGTTGAGAGCTTGGGGAAGGACGGCACCGCCCCCGCACGACCGGAGTGATCGTGCGGGGCATCGGACCGCCCAGGCCCCACCGGGCAACTGGGGGCGTGAGGGAACCCGCCCACCCGCATCGGACCACGCCCCCAGAGACGTGCCGCCGAAGGGGACGAGAAAGCGGGGACCCAGTGCATCCAACACCGTTCGGGATGCGCCCAGTACACATCGGTGGGTCCAGGACTCACTCATGCGCACTGGCTAGGAACGGTCAGGGTTTCCGGGTGCAGCCGTACGACGAGGCCGGCGCGGGGGCGGCCCCGTTCGACCAGGCGTGCGTTGGGTTCGTCGGACCCGGCCACCCATTGTTCTGCGTACGGCCGGGGCTTACCGAACCGCACATGCCGGTCGACGAGCCGGCGTACCCGCAGGGCCGGTTCGAGTTCCAGGAACCAGGCCTCGTCCAGCAGCCCGTGTACGGACGCCCAGGCCCCTTCGTCGTGCAGGAGGTAATTGCCCTCGGTGACGACCAGCGGGATGTCCGGGGGTACGGGGACGACCCCGGCGATCGGCTCCTCCAGAGCGCGGTCGAAGGCGGGGGCGTACACGGTGGTTTCCGGTTCCGGCAGGCGCAGGCGCCGGAGCAGGGCCGCGTAACCGGCGACGTCGAAGGTGTCGGGGGCGCCCTTGCGTCCAGCGCGGCCGAGCCGTTCCAACTCCGCCTGGGCGAGGTGGAAGCCGTCCATGGGGACGAGGACGGCGCGACCGTCGAGAGCATCGACGAGCTGTACAGCCAAGGTGGACTTCCCGGCTCCGGGCGGTCCCGCGATGCCGAGGATGCGGCGGTGGCCGGGGACGGCGAGGCGCAGGGCGCGCGCCGTCAGCTCGCTGAGGTCGCTGATGTCCATGCGGGGCATTGTCCCGCCGCGTGCCCGACGGATGTCATGGTGGTGCGGACTGCACGGTTCCGCAGGCGCGGGTAGTGTTACGTATAACGAACTGGCTCATCACACCATTGCCCGCCCCCGTCCGAGGAATCCCATGCCGCACATCGCCCTGGCCACCCTGGTCGTCCGCGAATACGCCGAAGCCGTCTCCTTCTACACCGACGCCCTCGGCTTCGAGCTGGTGGAGGACACCGACCGGGGCGACGGCTCGCGCTGGGTGGTCGTGCGTCCGCGCGGCACGGAGGGGACCGGGCTGCTCCTGGCCCGCGCCAAGGACGAGGCGCAGCGGGCGAGCGTCGGCGCACAGACGGGCGGCCGGGTCGGCTTCTTCCTGCACACCGAGGACTTCGCGGGCGACCACGCCCGGATGCTGGCCGCCGGGGTGCGGTTCCTGGAGGAGCCGCGGCACGAGGCATACGGATCGGTGGCAGTCTTCGAGGACCTGTACGGCAATCGCTGGGATCTGCTCCAGCCCGCACGGCCCTGACCTGCGGCGCCTGCGTCCGCGGGAGTTGTCGGTCTGCGGCAGGGCCACGACCACCGGAACCGGCAGTGAAGGCAGGCATCGGCGAACTGGCCCAGGAGGCGAAGTGGGCCATGGCCCGCATGAAGGACCAGCCCGGCTGAATGACCCGCCCTGCCGGTCGCGCGCCGCACGACCGGCACGACTGAACGAACGGACCGGGCGAGATCGTACGCAACCGGCCCGGCCGGACAGTTTCCCCGTCGACCGGGCACGGCACGCGTCAGCGCGTGCCCTTGCCCTCCAGATACGCGAGCACCGCGAGCACCCGCCGGTGCACCGTGCCGTCGTCCGCTTCCAGGCCGAGCTTGGCGAAGATCGAGCCGATGTGCTTGCTCACGGCCCGTTCCGTCACCACCAGTTCGGTGGCGATGGTGCCGTTCGCCTTGCCCTGTGCCATCAGTTCCAGGACTTCGCGCTCGCGCGGAGTGAGGCTCTGCAGGGGCTGGGCCGACGACTTACGGGTCAGCAACTGGGTCACGACCTCGGGGTCGAGCGCAGTGCCGCCGCCCGCCACCCGGTCGAGCGCCTGGAGGAACTGGTCGACACGGCCCACCCGGTCCTTCAGCAGGTACCCGATGCCCTGGGCGCCCTGGGCGAGCAGCTCGGCGGCGTACGTCTCCTCGACGTACTGCGAGAGGACCAGGATCGGCAGTTCGGGCATCTCCGCGCGGGCGGCGAGTGCGGCGCGCAGCCCCTCGTCACGGAAGGTGGGTGGGAGCCGTACGTCGAGCACGGCGGCGTCCGGGCGGTGTTCCAGCAGGGCGGGCAGCACCTCGGGCCCGGTCGCCGTGTCGGCCACCACCTCGTGGCCCGAGCTGGTGAGCAGCAGGATCAGCCCCTCCCTCAGCAGCGCGTTGTCCTCGGCGATCACGATCCGCACGGCAGCTCCACTTCGATGTGCGTCGGCCCCCCGGTGGGGCTGTTGATGCGGGTGATGCCGTCGAGGGCGGCGATCCGTCGCCTGATTCCGACCAGCCCGCTGCCGGCGCGTTCGTCCGCGCCGCCGTGACCATCGTCGCCGATGGCCACCCGCAGGGTGCCGGGGGTCCGGTCGATCCGTACGGTCGCGGCGGTCGCGCCGCTGTGTTTGCTGATGTTGGTGAGGGCCTCGGCGATGACGAAGTAGGCGGCGGCCTCGATCGCGGCGGGCAGCCGTCGCCCGTCCTCGACACCGTCGAGCTCCGCGGTGACGGGCACGCTGACGTCGGCGGCCAACGCCCGTACCGCACCGGCCAGGCCTCGGTCCGTCAGTACGGGCGGATGGATGCCGCGCACCACGTGCCGCAGTTCCGCGAGGGCCGCCTCCGCGCCGTCCTGTGCCTCGTCGAGGCGGATGCGCGCGGCGGCCGGGTCGCGGTCGAGGAGCTGTTTGGCGAGGCCGATGCGCATCGACAGGGCGACGATCCTGGCCTGGGCGCCGTCGTGCAGATCCCGTTCGATGCGTCGCAGTTCGGCGCCGTGCGCCTCGACCGCCCCGGCCCGGCTCTCGGTCAGCTGGGCGATCCGGTCGGCGAGCGCGGTGGACGGCGAGGAGGTGAGCAGGGACCGGGTCCAGCTCGCCGACAGATCCGCGAGTACGGAATGCCAGCGCAGCACCCATCCCCGGCGCGCGGGCAGCGGTGTCCCGTACTCGTCGGCGGCCCGCCGGTCCAGCAGGTGCACGACGGGCAGCGCGGCCCCGTCGACGAGGAGCCCGACCGGCCACAGCACCATCGTGAGGTAGCCGAGGGCGTTGCCCATGAGCGCCTGGATCGGCAGCCAGAGCGCGTCACGCCAGACCGTCGGGTCGGTGAGTACGCGTCGGACCCGCTCGGAGAGTTCACCGCCGTCCAGCGGTGGATACGGCGTCGGCGTGAACGGCACGCCGAGCCGCGCGGCTGCCCGGCGGCGCTCGAACTCCGCGAACCGGCGCAGCACTTTGGCGGCCTCGGGCAGGGCGGGCAGCCCGATGATCACGGCGGCGAACATCAGGGCCGCCACCACCAGGAACGTGCCCACGTATGCGAGCAGCGCGATCGGAATGCCGATGAACAGATAGCGCGACGCATCCCACGAACGCCGGATGGCGACCGTCAGCGGGGCGGGAGTGGTGCTCATGACACAGCACGTTACGGGGGTTCACCCGCCGCCGGAGTGGGGGCCTCCCCCTGACCGTGGTGGAGCTGGCTGAACCCCCTGTCCGGGAGCGCGCACCCTCGCCCGGGCACCCCCTTCTTCATAGCGTTTATGCAGGTCGGAATGGACGAGGCAGAGAAGGAACGGTGGAGTCGACGGTGGACACGATCACAGCGGTGCGGGCGACCGCGCTGAGTCTGGAGTCGGTAAGCCGACGCTACGGACGGCGTGGCGGCGGCCGGGAGGCGATCGCGCTCGACGCGGTGAGCTGTGCGGTCCCGGCCGGGAGCTTCACCGCTGTGGTGGGCCCCTCGGGATCGGGGAAGAGCACGTTCCTGCAGTGTGCGGCGGGCCTGGACCGTCCGACGGCGGGGACGGTACGGGTCGGGGGCACCGATCTCGGCTCGCTGTCCGAGGCCGCACTGACCCGGTTGCGCCGTGACCGGATCGGCTTCGTCTTCCAGTCGCACGCCCTGAATCTGGTGCCTTCGCTGAACATCGAGGAGAACGTCGTGCTGCCGCTGGTACTGGCGGGCGCCGACCCGGCGGACGAACGGGTGTTGGCCCGCGGCCGGGATCTGCTGGCCCGGGTCGGCCTGGCGGGCCGCGGTGGGCAGGGCCCCGCGACGCTCTCCGGCGGTCAGCAGCAGCGGGTCGCGGTGGCACGGGCGCTGGTGACCGAACCCGATGTGATCTTCGCGGACGAACCGACGGCGTCCCTGGACCCGGAGTCGGCGTCGCTGGTGCTCGGTCTGTTGCGGGACGCGGTACGGATCGACGGCCGTACGGTCGTCATGGTCACCCATGATCCAGTGGCGGCGAGCTGGGCCGACACCGTGCTGACGATGGACGGCGGCCGGCTGCGATGAGCACGAGTACGGGCATGGGCACGAGTACGGACACGCGCAGGCCTCACGCGGATGTGCGGTCCGGGGTGCGGCGGGCGTCGGCGTTCCTCGCCCGGCGTTCGCTGAAGACTCATCGCCGGGCCTGGGCCGCGGTGTTCGCGGCGACGACGGCCGCGGCTGCGCTGATCGGCGCGTTCGCTTTCGTCCTCGGTTCGCTGCTGCTGGCGCAGCCGCCGGTGGAGCGTCATGCCGGGGCCGACGCCGTGGTGGCGGCCGACCAGAAGGTGACGTACACGGCGAAGCCGTGGGGCAGCGAACCGCAGACCGCGACGACGTATCTGTCGGAACGGGTCCGTCTCGACCGCTCCGCGGTGGCGAAGGCGGCCGCCGCCGACGGCGTCGCGAAGGCCGTCGCGGACGATTCGGTCCCGGTGGCTGTGGGCGGCGGGAGCAGTGGTACCGGGGCCGGCGGGGCTTCGGCTGTCGGCCGTTCCTGGGCGTCCGCCACACTCACTCCGTACCGGCTGACGGATGGACACGCGCCGAGGACGTCCACCGAGGTGGTCATCGACAGCGCGCTGGCGGCCGCGGCCGGGAGCAAGCCCGGCAGCCATGTGACATTGCAGGTCGACGGGGCTCCCCATCCGTACGCCGTCACCGGTGTCGCCGAAACCGGTCACCGGGGCGCCGCCCCCGCCGTCTTCTTCACCGAGCAGCGGCTGACCGCCCTGGCCGGACACCCGGGCACGGTCGACGCCGTCGGCGTCATCGCTGTGAAGGGCGTGTCGGCCGACGAACTGCGGGCGTCACTGGACACCGCACTGCCCGACCGCACACACGGCGACCGCGAGGTCCGGGTCCTCACCGGCTCGGGACGCGGGCAGGCCGAGTACGTCGACGCACTCGGCGCACGGGGCGATCTGCTCCCGCTGCTCGCCTCCATCGCGGGAACGGTCCTCATGGTGGCGCTCCTGGTGATCGCCACCACCCTCTCCCAGGCGGTCCACCAGCGCTCCGGTGAACTGGCGCTGCTGCGCGCGGTCGGGGCGACGCCCCGGCAGCTCAGGTCGGCAGTCGGCCGTGAGGTGAGCCGGGTGGCATGCGCCGCCGCGGTGCTGGGCGGGATCGGGGCCGTACCGCTGGGGTTGCTGATGCGGTCGTTGCTGACCACGGACCCGCTGCCGCTGCCCGTGCCGGTGTGGCTGCCGTTCGCCGCGGGCGCCACGGCCGCGGTGCTCGTCGCGTCGGCGGCCCGTCCGGTGTCGATGCTCGCGGCCAGGTCCATCACCCGGCTGCGGCCCGCCGCGGCGCTGGGCGCGGCCCGTGCACCCGAGCCGGGCGAGCCCGGTCGGCTGCGTACGGCCGCCGGAGCGGTGCTGGCCGTCGCGGGTGTCGGTTCGGCGGGCGCGGCAACGGCGCAGGGCGGGCAGGCCGCCGCGGTGGCCGCCTCGGGTGCGGCGACGTCGCTGATCATCGCGGTGGCGCTGCTCGGTCCGTGGATCGCACGGGTGGCGATGCGGGTGCTCGGTACACCGGTACGGCGCGTGGGCGGGGTCTCCGGGTTCCTGGCCGCCAAGTCCGCCGCCGCGCACAATCGGCGCCTCGGTGCGGCGATCACCCCGATCGTGCTGGTCGTCGCGTTCGTCTGTGTACAGCTGGCGGCCGCCTCGACGCTGGAGCGGGCCTCCGACCGGCAGGCCGCTGCCGCGCTCCGGGCGGACCTCGTGGCGACCGGTCCGGCCGCCGGACTGCCGGCCGATGCGGCGCAGGCGGTGCGCAGGGCTCCCGGGGTGAAGGCGGCGACCGGTGTGCTGCGCTCCAGCGTCGTCCTCGCCCATCGGGAGATGGGCGATCCGAAGCTGGACCGGTTCCCCGTGCTGGGTGTGACGGCGGACCAACTGCCCGGCACACTCGACCCGCACGTCACGGCGGGTGATCTGGCGGACCTCACCGGCAGGGGCACGGTCGCGGTCGGCAAGGACCGGGCCGCCGACCTCGACATCGGAACCGGCGACACGGTGAAACTCCGCCTGGGTGACGGTACGGAGGTACGGCTCCGAGTGGTGGCGCTCTACGAACGGGCCCTGGGACTCGGCGAGTTCATGCTGCCGCGCGAGGCCCTGGCCGGGCATGTCTCGGCACCGCGCGACCAGCAGATCCTGATCCGCTCGGCGGACGGCGCGTCGGCATCGGCCTCGGCTGCGGCGCGCGCCCTCTCCCCGTACACGGGTGCGCAGGTCCGTACCGCGACGGCGGACGACGTACGGATCGCCCCGCCGTCGTCGGACCAGGACAACGCCCTGGTCACCATCGGTGTCGGGGTGATCGGCGGCTTCGCCCTGCTCGCGGTGATCAGCACGCTGTCCCTGATCACGGTGGGCCGCCGCCCCGAATTCCACCTGCTGCGGATGGTCGGCGCGGGCCGCCGCCAGGTGAGGCGGATGCTGGTCCTGGAGACGGGACTGGTGGCGGTGGCGGGCCTGGCGATCGGCACACTGGTCGCGGCGGTCCCGCTGGTGGCGTTCGCGGTGTCGACAGCCGGTTCGGTGCCGTATCTGCCGCCGGTGCAGTACGGGGTGCTGGCACTGGCCGTGACGGTGGCGGCGGGTGCGGGGACGATGTGGCCGGGCTCGTCCGGCGGCCGGTTCGTCCTCAAACGCCGAGCCTGAGCCCGTCCGACGGTTGAGGATGACGCCCGCCGCCGACGCGCGTCACGGGAGGCGGACGCCCCTCCCCCGGGCGCGCGTCACGGTGAGGCCGGCAGCGGCAGCGCCGCCTCCCGTACCGCCGCCGTGGCCAGCGCGTCGAGCACCGGCGCGATCAGCGGATGCCCCTCCGCGCCGTGCCGCACCGCGGCGAAGACCCGGCGGGTCGGCGCGCTGCCCTCCACCGGCCGCACCACCACCCCCGTGAGGTCCATCCCCCGCAACGCCGACCGCGGCACCAGCGCCACCCCGGCACCCGCGCCGGCCAGCGCGACCACCGCGCGGAAGTCGTCCGAGGAGTGCTCCAGCCTCGGCTGGAACCCGGCGAACTCGCAGGCCAGGACCACCACGTCATGGCACGGGTTGCCGGGGTACGGACCGATCCAGGGGTCCTTCTCCAGGTCGGCGACCGCCACCTGTTCCTGGCAGGCCAGCCGATGTCCCACCGGCAGCACCGCGTCGAACGGTTCCGAGTACAGCGGCACCCGGGTCAGGCGCCGGTCGTCCTCGCCGGGCGCCCCCCGGTACTCGACGGCGACCGCGACATCGACCTGCCGGTCGAGCACCATCGGCACGCTCGCATCGCCCTCGGCGTCCTGGACACGGACCCGGATGCCGGGCGCGGTGAGCGTCAGTTCGGCTATCGCGGGGGCCAGGACCAGGCCGATGCCGGTGGCGAACGCGGCGACCGTGACCGTACCGGCGTCCCCCGCGCCGTACGCGGCGAGCTCGGCCTCCGCCCGTTCCAGCTGGGCGAGGACCGCGTTGGTGTGGGTCAGCAGGATTTCCCCGGCGGCGGTGAGCCGGACGCCGCGCGCGCTGCGATCGACCAGCCGGTGCCCGGTCTCCTGCTCCAGCGCGGCGAGCTGCTGGGAGACCGCGGAGGGCGTGAGATACAGCGCGGCGGCTGCGGCAGTCACCGTGCGGTGGTCCGCCACCGCACGGAGAATGCGCAGCCGCCGTGCATCGATCATGTGCCCCATTGTCCCAGGTCACGGAGGTAACCCTGCCGCCCGGGTGAGGCTGTCGGACGGGGATGCCAGGTGGGCCCGGACGGAGCCCGGGACGGCACCCCCGTCCGGGGCGCTACTCCCCCAATGCGGCCCGCGCGTCGACGAACGCGTCCACGGCGCGGTTCACATCCGCCGTGGAGTGCGCGGCGGAGAGCTGGACGCGGATACGGGCCGCGCCCTGCGGAACCACCGGGTAGGAGAACCCGATCACGTACACACCGCGCTCCAGGAGCAGCTCCGCCATCCGGCCTGCCTTCGCCGCATCCCCGATCATGACGGGGGCGATGGCGTGGTCGCCGGGCAGGACGTCGAAGCCTTCCTCGGTCATCCGGGTACGGAAGAGCGCGGTGTTGGCATTGAGCTGCTCGCGCAGGTCGCCCGCGGCCTCCAGCAGGTCCAGGACCTTGAGCGAGGCCGCCGCGATGACCGGGGCGAGCGAGTTGGAGAAGAGGTACGGGCGGGAGCGCTGGCGCAGCAGCGCGACGATCTCGGCGCGGGCCGCGACATAGCCGCCGGACGCACCGCCGAGCGCCTTGCCGAGGGTGCCGGTGATGATGTCGACGCGGTCCATCACGTCGTGCAGCTCGGGCGTTCCGCGGCCGCCGGGGCCGACGAAGCCGACGGCGTGCGAGTCGTCGACCATGACCATGGCGTCGTAGCGCTCGGCCAGGTCACAGATCTCGCGCAGCGGGGCGACATAGCCGTCCATGGAGAACACGCCGTCGGTGACGATGAGCCGGCGCCGGGCGTCGGACGCCTCCTTGAGCTGCTTCTCCAGGTCGTCCATGTCGCGGTTGGCGTAGCGGAACCGCTTGGCCTTGGAGAGGCGGATGCCGTCGATGATGGAGGCGTGGTTGAGGGCGTCGGAGATGACCGCGTCCTGTGGGCCGAGGACGGTCTCGAAGACACCACCGTTGGCGTCGAAGCAGGAGGAGTAGAGGATCGTGTCCTCCTGGCCGAGGAACGTGGAGAGCCGCTGCTCCAGCTCCTTGTGTACCTCCTGGGTGCCGCAGATGAAGCGGACCGAGGCCATGCCGTAGCCCCAGCGGTCCAGCGCCTCGTGGGCGGCGGCGATCACGTCGGGGTGGTCGGCGAGGCCCAGGTAGTTGTTGGCGCAGAAGTTGAGCACCTCACCGGGGCGGCCGCCCGCGGTGACGGCGACGGTCGCGGACTGCGGGGTGCCGATCACGCGCTCGGGCTTGTGCAGTCCGGCGGCCTCGATCTCTTCGAGGGTGGTGCGCATGTCGTCGCGTACGGAGTCGAACATGAGGGGTGTCTCCCAGCTGTCTACGAGGGCGTCGGGTCAGGAGGTCCAGTCGAGGATGACCTTGCCGCCGCGGCCGCTCGCCGCGTCGTCGAAGGCCGCTTCGAAGTCGCGGTAGCCGTACCGGCCGGTGATCACGGGGGCGAGGTCGAGGCCGCCTTCCAGCAGTACGGACATGGCGTACCAGGTCTCGTACATCTCGCGGCCGTAGATGCCCTTGATGGTGATCATCGAGGTGACGATGCGGGACCAGTCGACGGGGAACTCCTCGGACGGCAGTCCGAGCATGGCGATCCGGCCGCCGTGCGTCATGTTCTCGATCATGTGGCGCATCGCCTCGGGCCGCCCGGACATCTCCAGGCCGATGTCGAAGCCCTCGCGCAGTCCGAGGCGCTTCTGCCCTTCGAAGATGGTCTCCTCGCTGACGTTGAGAGCGAGGCTGACGCCGACCTTCCGGGCCAGTTCCAGCCGGGCCTCGCTGACGTCGGTGATGACGACGTTACGGGCGCCGGCGTGCCGGGCGACGGCCGCGGCCATGATGCCGATCGGTCCGGCGCCGGTGATCAGGACGTCCTCGCCGACCAGCGGGAACGACAGCGCGGTGTGCACGGCGTTGCCGAACGGGTCGAAGATCGCGGCGATGTCGAGGTCGACGGGGCCCCGGTGGACCCACACGTTCGACGCGGGCAGGGCGACGTACTCGGCGAACGCCCCGTCCCGGCCGACGCCGAGCCCGAGCGTGGAGCGGCACAGGTGGCGGCGACCCGCCAGACAGTTGCGGCACTTCCCGCACACGAGGTGGCCCTCGCCGCTGACCAGGTCACCGACGTTGATGTCGACGACATCGGCGCCGATCTCCGCGACCTCGCCGACGAACTCGTGGCCGAGGACGAGCGGGGTCTTCACGGCCTGCTGCGCCCAGCCGTCGTAGTTGCGGATGTGCAGATCGGTGCCGCAGATGCCGGTGCGGAGCACCTTGATCAGTACGTCCGAGGGGCCGATCTCCGGCTCGGGCACGTCCATCAGCCAGAGTCCCGGCTCGGCCTTCTGCTTCACGAGTGCCTTCACGGCTGCGGCTCCCTGCGCTGGTACGGCGTTGAGTACCCCGGGCCGGGGCAGCCTTGAGGAAGCCTGCGGCCCGGGGAAGAAAGAGGGACGGCATGGCAGCACGCGTCGATCGGCTGCCGCGCACCATCCTCTGCCGTCACGGAGAAATCTGCCGCACCCCGCGCCACAGGTCCATCGAGGTTTTCTTAAGCGCGCCCGCAGCTCCGCTTCATGCCCTCTGATCTCCGTACGGCCGGTCGAAGGGCCGGCCGCCCTTCAAAGGGCGACCGGCCCCCGCGCATGTGTCCGTGATCAGTCGCCGAGCTCCTGCGGCGGGTTGTCGCGGCCCGGCACCTCATTGGGTGCCAGGACGCGGCTGTCGCCCGGGTACGGCTTGGCCCATCCGGTGGACGCGTACCAGGTGATCCGGTTCAGCTGGGCCGGGTTCACCTGGTCCTCGACGGGGTGGGAACCGCCCGTGCTCTTCGCCTGGATCGCGCTCCAGGCCTCCCACTGCGCGGCGATCTCCCGCAGATGGGCGGGCACCTGCGGGCGCTGCGCACCCCTGTCGGCCGCCTTCGCGGCAGCCGCCGAGGCCGGCTTCTTGAGCCCGTAGTCCAGCGGGATCCGGTTGGGCAGGCTGGTGTACGGGGTGAAGTCGGGCTTCTCCGTGAACAGGTCACGCATGGGCTCGGCGGCCCGGTCGATCTGGTTCATCGGCTGGGCGCCGAGCATCTGCTCGATGGTCTTCACCACGTTGATCTGGGTGTAGTACGTGGAGGTGACGGCGCCCCGCTTGGCGTAGGGGCTGATCACCCAGAGGGGTGCGCGGTGCCCGTCGACGTGGTCGACACCGGCCTGCGAGTCGTCCTGGAGGACGAAGATCGCCGTGTCCTTCCAGAACTTGCTGTGCGAGATCGTGTCGACGACCCGGCCGACGGCGAGGTCGTTGTCGGCGACCATCGCGGTCGGGTAGGGGTCGATGCCGCTGGTGCCGTTGGTGTGGTCCTGCGGCAGCGCCATCATGGTGAAGTTGGGGAGCTTGCCCTTCTTCTCGTACTCCTTGAAGTACCGCTGCCAGATGTCGACCCGGTACTGGTCGGGGATGTCGGTGTCGAAGGTCGGGTAGTCCGGGTGGTTGATCTTGTTGACGGAGGGGACGTCGGAGGTCGAAGGGTAGGCGCCGATGGGGGTGTTGAGCTCCCCGGTCGCCTTGCCCTCCAACACCTGGGAGTCGTGGTACCACTGCGCCCAGGTGGGCGCGCCGGTCGCCGGGAGGGCGATATTGCCCGCGTACTCGCTGAAGTTGTCGACGGACTTGCCGGCCCGCTCGACGGTGTTCCAGAGGAACCCGCTGCGCTGGTAGGCGAGGGCGTCATTGCCGAGCGAGGGGTAACTGCGGTACCAGGTGCCGAATTCGTGTTCGATGTAGTCGTTGTTGTCGGCCTGGGTCAGCCAGTTGTGGCCGTCGGCGGAGAGCGTACCGACGTCGTAGAAGTTGTCGTTGACGCCGAACTCGTCCGCCAGGGCGTGCTGGTTGGGTGTGACGGTCCGGCCGAACTGGGCCAGGGACGGGTCGCTGTCGCCCTTGCCGATATCGCCGAGCACCTGGTCGTAGGTGCGGTTCTCCTTGATGATCAGGAAGATGTGCTTGATCTTGGAGGGGCTGCCGAGCTTGGCCGGGATGACCTGCTCGCGGTCGTGCGCCGAGCCGTAGGTCTGCTTCTGCTTCAGCAGCTTCGCCCAGTCGTTGTTGATGAAGACCCGGTGGGTGAGCCCCCCGAGCTGTCGCTTGGACGGCATCGGGAAGGTGGTGACGGAGGCGGTGTCGTTGTATGTGTTGTGACCGGTCGCCGTACCACCGTTGTTGGGTCCGGCGCTCGGGCCCTGGCTGTTCCGGCTGGGGGTGCCGCGGGTTCCGATGCCCTTGGCGTTGGTGACGACGACGTCCCCGGTGGCCCGGCTCACCTGGACGCCGCTCGGGTACCAGTCGGTGGGGATCAGTCCTTCGTAGCGGACGGGGGCTATGCCACCGTTCCAGCGGTACTGGGCCAGTGCGTTGTCCCGGCCCAGGCTGACGAGCAGGGTGTGGTCGTCGGTGAAGGCGAAGGCGTTGGGGGCGCTGCCGACCGAGGAGCCGGGCAGTGGGTTGACGTTGAAGGTCTGGGTGACCTTCTTCGACTTCACGTCGATGACGGAGACGCTGTCGTTGTTGGAGTTGGCGACGAGCAGTGAACGCCCGTGGAGCAGCAGGGCGCTGGGCTCCAGGCCGACGCGTACGGTCTTCGTCTCCTTCTCCTCGGCCAGGTCGACGACCGAGACGGTGCCGTTGGTGACGGCGCCGTTCTTGGTGTCGGCGACCACCGGAGTGCCGTTGGAGAGGTTGGTGTTGTCGCCGTCCTTCGCCGGACGTCCGCCTTCGTTGGTTACGTAGGCCTCGCCGCCGGTCAGGACCACCTGGCGGGGCGCGTTGCCGACCGGGATCTCTTTGGCCAGGATGTTCGTCGCGGTGTCGATGACGCCGAGGGTGTTGCTGCCGTTGAGTGCGACGTAGAGCTTCGCTCCGTCGTCGGACAGGGCCATGCCGCCGGGCAGGGCGTCGCCGTGCGAACCCTTGAGCGTGATCGAAGCGGCGGGCGCGGGAACGACGGTGCCGTCGCCGTTGACCGTGAACCGCAGCAGGGTGTGGGACTGCGGGAACCAGAGGGTCCTGCCGTCGGACGAGTAGAGCGGCCCGTCGGTGCCGGCCTTGCCGTCGCCGATCTTCTTGTCCCCGCTCGCCCCGGTGCCGACGCGCTGGAGGACAGCGCCGGTGGTGACGTCCATGAGGGTCAGATAGCCGGTGCCGTGCAGATACGTGAGGGCGGCGAGGGTGCGTCCGTCGGGGCTCAGTGTGCTGGACAGCATCCGTGCGTCGTTCACCAGGTGGCGGGTGCCGAACGGGGCGACGCGCTGGTTGCCGGGCAGCAGTATGCCCTGGGCGGTCGTCGTCCCGTCGACCTTGTTCTCGCCGAAACCGCCGAGTCCGCCGAGTCCGCCGTTGATACCGACGACGGTGGCCGCGGCCGTGGTGCCGAGTGCGGCCACCAGAGCGATGGCCGCGATCGCCGTACCGCTCATTCTCCTGAGGGGTTTGCCGAGCATCCTGTCTCCTGTCTCGCTCCGTGGCATCCGGTCCGGATGCCACGGCGACGCTAGGATCTGGCCGTGAACGGTACGTGCCGTGTCCATGTGTCGCGGCGGCGTCCACTCGGCAAACAGTCTGTTCCCAACACCCCATGACTGAAAGGCATTTGTCGGTCAAGAGACGTCGAAGCAGCCGTCGAACTCGTACAGCGGGTTGGTACGGATCACTCCGTCGATGTCCTTCATCAGCTGCTGCCCGACCTGGGTGGCGGGCCCCTGCGCCGTGAAGCACCCGGTGGGCAGCACATGCACTTCGTACGTCAGCGGCCGGGTGACCCCGCCGGGTGACGGCCAGCGCACCACACACGTCCAGTCGTCCGCCGCGCCCCGGTCCGGCGAGGACTTCGTGCCACGGTTGCAGTCGGCCCAGCGGTCCGGGCGTTCGGCCCGGTCGTTGCCGTGCTGGGCGCGCTGCTGGAGCACGTACAGATTGCTGAACTCCGGTCCGAGCGCGCCTTCGAGGCGCGCTTTGGTGACATCGGTCCCGGCGCATCCGCCGACCGTGACGATCAGCGCGGCCACTGCTCCGGCCGTCAGGATGATCCGTCGCATCATCGAGCTCATCCCTTCGTGAAGTCGCGTCGGAGCATGTGGAAATAGCCGACGGTCAGACATACGACCGCGCAGCCGACGCTGACGTACGCCCCGGTCACCAGCGGCCGGTGGAAGGCGGGTTCGGTGGTGAGCCCGTGCCAGGCGTCGAACGCTGTCGTCGGCAGGAGGCGCCGGACCGGTCCGAGCCCGTCCACCAGCGACACAAGCTGCAACAGCAGCCCGAGCACGGCGGGTGCGCCGATACCGGCCGCGCTGTGCCGGGTGGCCAGCGAGAAGAACACGCCGAGCGCGGTGAAGGCGAGGCAGGGCAGCAGCATGTACAGCCAGCTCTCCACGACGATCCCGGCCGCCCGCCCCGCCTCGATCTCCTGTCCGGACAGCCCGACGAGCGGCTGGTGACCGATGACCAGCACCCCCGCGGCAAGGCTCCCCGCCCCCAGCAACAGCACCACCGCGACCGAGTAGGTGACGGCCGCCAGGGTCTTCCCTGCGAAGATCTGCCCACGGGTACGGGAGCGGGTGAGGATGGTCTTCCAGGTGCCGTGATGGTCCTCGGAGGAGAAGATGTCCCCGGCCACCAGGCACACCAGCAGCGGCAACGCCCACTGCCCGGCGAACCCGAGGACGACGAGCGGCACGGCGAACCCCGAGTCGTGCGCCCACCGTCCGAACAGCGTGTCCGACGGCAGGGTGTCCTGGGCCTTGAGCCCCAGCGCGAAGAGGAACGGCGCGACCAGGCAGAGTGCGAGCACCGCCCTGATCCGCCACTGTGCGCTGAGCTTCTCCAGCTCCCAGAAGTAGACGGTACGGGCTCCGCCCCGACGGCGGGCGGCGGTCCGCTCGGCTTCAGGCACCTCGACCGAACTGTCGCATGTCACATCACTCATCGGTCCGACGCCTCCTCGGTCAGGCGAAGAAACTGCTGTTCCAAGGAGGTGGTCTCCAGCCGCAGTTCACGTACGGCGACGCCGGCCCTGCCCAGCTCCAGCACGAACCGGTCGAGCGCCTCGCGCTGCGCCCGCACGGCGAGCCCGGCAGCCCCCTCACGCGCGACCGACACCCCTACCGCATCCGCAGCGGCCTTCTCGGCTGCCCGGTCGTCGCTGGTCAGCAGACGGTGCGCGGGGTCAGGGGCGTGATCCCGGAGTTCGTCGAGTCCCCCGGCGTACACGATCCGCCCATGATTCATGATCGTGACGGTGTCGCAGAGCTGCTCGACCTCGGCCATGTTGTGACTGCTGAGCAGCACGGTGAGCCCGCCCTCACCGAGCTCCCGCACGAGCGCCCGCATGTCGCGGACCCCGGCGGGGTCCAGCCCATTGGCGGGTTCGTCGAGCACAAGAAGCCCGGGGCTGCGCAAGAGTGCGGCCGCGATTCCGAGCCGCTGCCGCATCCCGAACGAGAACCCGCCGACCTTCTGCCGCGCCACCCCACTCAGATCGACGCGCGCCAACGCATCGCCGACGGCCGTCTCATCGGCCCCGCCGCCGTCGTAGGCGGCCAGCAGCGCCAGATTCCGCTCGGCGGACAGATAGGGATAGAACCGCGGACTCTCCACAAACCCGGCCGGCCCATCGAGTCCCCCGCCCCCGGCCCGCCGCACCTCGCGCCCCAGCACATGGAGTTCACCTTCGTCGGGCCGCACGAGCCCGAGCACCATCCGCAGAAACGTCGTCTTCCCGGCCCCGTTGGGCCCGAGCAGCCCGTGCACTCCCCCGACTCGAACAGTCAGATCGACCCGGTCCAGGGCGACAGTGGAGCCAAACCTTTTACCGACCCCCCGCCCCATCACAGCCGCCACACCCACGCCCGAGCCGTCCAACCGCGCTCACCTCATCCGTTGCCACCGTCAACGGGCGGCATTTTACGGATAGTTGGCAACGGCAGGGCGAAGCCCGAGCGAACACGGCACGATCAGGACTCGAAGGCGGACGCCCACTCGAGGGGCAGCGGATCCCAGGAGGGACACGACGCCACTGGAACGGCCGGGTCAGCACGACGGCGCCGTCGCGTGCTCGTCGGCTTCTCAGCGAGCGGCCGTCGGCGGCGCGTCCTGCGGGGCCGGAAGCGTCCGTCCCAGGCGGGCGAGCGAGGACAAAGCCATCAGCAGCGGGGACAGCACCATGCCGGCGACCGTCGCCAGGAGGCTGGTGCCCCCCGTCATGCGCGAGGAGGCCGCCGAGCAGTGAGCCGAGCGGGGGCAGTCCCGTGCCGACAAACGTGATGGTCGCCGCCGCGCGGCCTTGCATCCCGTTCGGGGTGACGGCCTGCCGGACGGCCATGACCGTGACGTTCACCAACTGGCCGAAGGCCCCGAACTCCCTGGAACGCACCATGGGGCATGGGCCTGTAACCACAAATGCCACCGTTACAGGGGGCACCCCGCGCGGGATGCGTCGATATTAGCGGTTGAGCGATACCCGCAGAGCTGATGACGCGATCACGAGTGGGCCTTGCCCACGCCCCGGGGAAGTCGCGTTCGCCTGGGGCCCCGCCCGATCAGTCAACTGGTACGCACCAGAACGTAGCGCCGTCGAACAACGCAGATGACCGGAGTCACCGATCCGCTGTCGCAGCGCAAGCTGTGCCGCCTCACCCGAGGTTGCGTCAGGTGAGCGGATGCTCAGCGGTCCGGCGCCACGCACGGGCCCGTCCTCACGCACGCCTTCCTGGCCGCAGCCACAGCACACGGGTGTGCTCACAGGACAAACATAGAAGTCCGGCTGGAGTGCCAAGCTTCAGGAACTCCGCAAGAAGTCCCTGATACACCGGGCGAGTTGTTGCGGCTGGTCCTCGGGAATGAGGGTGTAGCTGTCGGCGATCTCCACGAGTTCACCCTTGGGCAGCACCTCGGCGAGCCTGCGCCCGTGCTCGGGCGGCATGACCTTGTCCTCGGCCGCCCAGGCCACCAGAGCCGGGCGGTCGAAGTCGCGCAGCTTCTCCGCCCACCGCAGGAGTTCGCTCTTGGGCGGCACGCCGAGGACGTACTTCCGCAGATCCCGCCGGATCTCCTTTGACGTCCACAGCGGCCGGAACCACGCGTCCATCACCTCATGCGGCACCGGACGCTTGCTCATCCACCCCCAGGTCATGGGCAGCCGCCGCATCGGCTTCGCCTTCAACAGGGAAAAGGCCAATTTCAGCCCGCCGGGCAGTTTCGCGGAGGTGTGGAGATTGCTACCGGGCAGCCCCGGCGGGAAGTTGTCGAACGCCTCGCAGGAGGTGATGACGAGCCGGCCGATCCGCTGATCCCGCCCGTCGGCAACGAGAGCCTGCGCCCCGCCCCAGTCACTCATCACGAGGGTGACATCGGCGAGATCGAGCGCATCGAGAAACTCCGCGACCAGCCGGGCCACCCCGAGCACCGACAGGTCGGCGTCCGGCTTCATGGGCCGGCGGTGGCCACCGAGCGGCAAGGTCGGTACGACACATCTGCAATCGGAGCGCAGATCGGCGACGACATGCCGCCAGAGCGAGCCGTCCATCGCCACACCGTGCAGCAGGACGACGACGGGGCCGTCACCACCGGTGTCCTGATACTCCACCGGGCCTGCGGACAGTTGGACCTCGGACGCTTGCGGTGCCGGCGATGTGTGGGGCTGTTCGGTCACGGCGTGTGCACTCTCCTCGGTTTCCGACGGACAGGGTCATGCGCTGACCCGAACCTACGCCGGTGGCGCACGCCGGGGCACCCCGCCCCCGACACGCCACGCCCCGTGGCCGGCCCCTGAGCGTGACCGGGCCCCGGTGGCGTTCAGCCCCGACGGGCGCACCCTCGCAGCCACGACCGACGACGGCGTCGCCGGCTTGTGGAATCTGAACGTCGACGCCGCGATCCGGCGAATCTGCAAGAGCAGCGCCGGTGCCCTGAGCCGTCAGCAGTGGAAACGGCATATTCCGCAGCTTCCGTACACACCGCCGTGCCCGGGCGGCTGACGACTGAACCACCTCAGCGCTTCGGTAGCGCCGGTCCGGGGTGGCGCAGGCTACACCCTCGATTCGGGAGACAGCTCCGCTGCGCACGGCCGGGGCTGCGAGGAGAGTTGATCACGTAAGCGAGGCTGCCCCGCACGAGGATGGCCGGTCACTTCCCCGCACAGGAGACGTCCCACATGAAGGCCATGCTCTGGACTCTGTTCGTAGCCGCTCTCGCCGCAGCCGTCTACTTCACCAACTTCGGTGACCTCACCGGCACCACATCGATCCTGGCCCGGGTGGCCGCCGCGGTCGTCGCGGTCGGCTCCGGGATCGGCCTGTGGCTGACGCGGAGCAGCGAATCCACCCAGGACAGTGCCGGCTAACGCGTATTGCAGAAGGTTGTATTCCGACAGGTCAGAGCCGGATTCGTGGGTTCTGGCCGCGCGGTCGGGGCGAAGTTGCGCATGTGGGCGACAGCCTGGACCGCGTGGTGGAGGCCGTCGCCCCGTTGTCGGCAGTCGCGGAGGATCTTGTAGTTCTTCATACGGGCGAAGACGTGCTCGACGCGGGCTCCGACCCGGCACACGGTTGCCGGCGAGCACCCCAACAGTGGCGCAAATTGCCGCATTGCGAGGTTCGTTGGCTCACCATCTGCACCTGCCCTAACCCCCGGGCCCGCAGGTGCCGCTGCGACTTCTGCGGCGTCAGGCCAGGGACGGGGCGCGGGTGGGGTCGATGGCGTACTGAAGAGGCTGGTCCCCTATGAAGCGGCGGAGTTCGTCGAGCACCAGCTCTCCGAGACGGTGACGTTCGGCCCCGAGGGCACCGCCGAGATGGGGTGTCAGGACAACGTTGGGAAGGGCGAAGAGTGGCGAGTCACGGGCCGGAGGCTCCGGGTGCGTGACATCGAGTACAGCGGTGAGGTCGGGTCTGGCACGCAGGACCTCGACTGCGGCTCGCTCGTCGATGAGCGCGCCACGCGCGGTGTTGATCAGCGTCGCGCCCGGCCCCAGGGAGTTCAACAGCCGTGCCCCGATCGTGCCGCGGGTCTCAGGCAGGAGTGGTGCGTGAAGACTGACGACGTGGCAGGTGGCAAAGAGCTCCTCAATGCCGACGAGCCGGACGTTTGCCCGCCGGGCGGTGTCTGCGGAGGCGATGGGGTCCGTGGCGAGGATCTCGATGTCGAAGCGGCTGAGGTGGGCCGCAACGAGACGACCGATGTGCCCGAGCCCCAGCAGGCCCACGCGTGACCGGTAGGCACCCGGGACCTTGGGATTGTGAGGAAAACGACGACTGCTCGCCACCTCCCGGGTGATGCGGTGTACCTGCTTCAGCCCGAGCAGGACCTGAGCGAGAGTGAACTCCGCCACCGGAATGGCGTTGGCCTCGGCCGCGGAGACGATCGGAATACCGCGTGCCCAGAAAGCGGGCGTGGTCAGGTGCCGTACGGAGCCCGCCGCGACGAGGACGGCCTGCAGCTGAGGGGCATGCGCCAGGAAGGCGGCATCGAGGACGGGCGCGCCCCAGCCCGTGAGCAGGACGTCGGTCCGTCCCAACACGTCGGGATCCTCGTCGAGCTGCTGCCGTGTGAGAGGTGGCCCCTGCCAGTGCACGAGCCGGTCGATTTCGGCCAGAACCTCGCGCGGATAGACGTCTGCCCTGCGTTCTTCCTCCATGACCAGCAGTGCTGTCGGTCTGGGTGCCGGCTCGTTCATATCGGTTGCACTCCTCAGCTCTTTCGCTGACAGGCCGTCAGTGACTCGGCTCACGACCCCCGGTCGGGCGTGTGGGGAAATGTCTGACCGGATGTCGAAGATTGGCGTGACTTGTTCAGCGCCCCGACAACACACTGCAGCACGATACATCGGATGATTGAAAAACAGTCAAGTGAAGCTTGGTCGCCTGACGTTCGCCGTCCCAGCGGCTGTCACGATCGTGCACAAAGTTGGGCGTTCGGCGCCCAGGGTGACTGAACCGCCCTTCTTCCAGGTAATACTTCGAGGCATCCACGACCCTCGCCGGGGCGTCGAACTGCGAGGGTGGCGCACGGAGACGTATCTGCGCAGATCTCGCGAGCCATCGCAAGATTTTTGTATTCATCGGACTATTGACCGCCGATTCGGTCCCCGTTAGCGTCCCCAGTAAGCGCTTTCCAGGCCAACTGTGATGCGGAAAACGGGAGTTGTCATGCAGAGATCGCGGTGGGTCGGTGCGGGTTTCCTCGCTTCGGCACTGGTCCTCACCAGCTGTACATCCGGGCCTGCGGGAGTGGACGCCAAGCAGAACTCCAAGGCACCGCTCGAGTTGTGGACCAGGACCACACCGGGCGGACCGGGAGAGCAGGGCACGCTCAAGGTCGCTGCCGCCTTCGAGAAGGCCACGGGCTACAAAGTCAAGGTCACGGCCATCTTCGACGACTTCGAGACCAAGCTGCAGCAGCGGGCCGCGCAGAAGAACCTCCCCGACATTGTCATGAACGATGTGACGCAGCTCGGTGCCATGCACAGCCAAGGCCTGCTCCGGGAGATCGACCTGGACAAGGTCAAGAGCAGTGAGCAGGCCGTTGGCCAGGCGCTGGACTCCGGCAAGAGCGTGGACGGCAAGCAGTTCGGCCTGCCGTACTCGGCGCAGGCGTCCGCGCTGCTCATCCGCAAGGACTGGCGGGAGAAACTGAAGCTCCAGGTCCCGCAGAACTGGGACGACTTTGCCGCGATGGCCGAAGCCTTCACCACCAGGGACCCCGACGGTGACGGCAAGAAGAACACCTTCGGCCTCGCCGCTCCCCTGTCCACCAAGCGCGGATACGCCTCCTGGTACTTCTCCAACTTCCTCTGGGCCGCGGGTGGAGACTTCATCACCGAGACCGGAGACGGCAAGTACAAGCCCGCGATGACCACGAAGCAATCGGTCGAGGCCGTGCAGTGGTTCCGCAGCCTCGGCTGCAAGAACAAGGTCATCCAGCCCGGTGCCGTAACCATGGAGACCCCGCCCACGAATGAGACGTTCGAGGCGGGCCGGACCGGCATGTTCGTCGTCGGCCCGTACCTCATGCCTCGCTTCGACGAGACCCTCGGCAAGGACAAGTACGAGGTCGTGCCGATGCCCAAGGGCCCGAAGGACGCCACCGTACTTGCCGAGGGTGGCTCCATCTACCTGATGGCGGGCTCCGAGAACCGGGCGGGCCAGGACGCCTTCGCCGACTTCGCCATCTCCGCCGAGGGCCAGAAGACCGGGATGCAGGGCGACACCGGCTTCACCGTGCAACTGCCCGTCAACAAGACGGTGGACATCTCCAAGGTACGTCCCGACCCCCGCTGGACGACCTATGCCGAGGCGTACCAGAACTCCGGGCGGTACGCACCGTCCATCCCGAACTGGACCCCGGTTCGGCAGACGACCGCGGAGACCATCAACGCGCTGATGGCCGACTGCGACCTGGACATCGAGACCAAGTTGGGCGAGCTCGACAATCAGCTCGCCGGCATCCTCAAAGAACAGGGAATCGCCGCGTCATGAGTCTCGACCAGGCGAATCCGGCCGCCCCCGCGGAGGCCGGCCCCGGCGCCCGGAAAACGGGCCGCCCGCCCGGCGCGACCGCCGCCGACCGCCGCGGCCGCAACCGCCGGGCGGGCCGATGGTGGACGCCTTGGCTGTTCCTGGCCCCGGCACTGCTCCTCTTCCTGTACTTCAAGTTCATCCCCATGGCCAACGCGCTGACCATGTCCTTCCAGGACGTCCAGCCGTATCTCGGGAACAAGTGGGTCGGCACCGAGAACTACTCCACGGTGCTCCACTCCGACGGCTTCCGCGAGGCCGCGTGGCACACCGTCGTCCTCGCCGCCGGGCAGACAGCCGGCTCGATGGCTCTCGGCCTCGTACTCGCGCTGCTGATGGAAGGACAGGGCCGCCGACTGGGATTCGTGCGTTCCGCGGCGTTCCTGCCGGTCGTGGTGCCCATCGCGGTCGTCGCCGAACTCTGGCGGATCATGTACCACCCGACCGAGGACGGAATGCTCAACTCCATCCTCGGCCTGGTGGGGCTCGGCCCCTCCGGATTCATCAACGACCCCGACACGTCGATGGCCTCCATCATGCTCACCGGCATCTGGCGGGGCGCCCCCTACGACATGATGATCTTCCTCGCCGGGCTCACGAGTGTGGACCGCGGTCTGTACGAGGCCGCGAAGGTCGACGGCGCCTCCAGGCTGCAGCGGGTGTGGCATGTGACGGTGCCCGGACTGCGGTCGGTGTTCTCGATCCTGTTCATCCTCGCCGCGATCCGCGGACTGCGCGTGTTCACCGAGGTGTTCCTGCTCACCAACGGCGGGCCCGACGGCTCCACCGAGGTCGTGATGACCCTGATCTACAAGCTCGGGCTGGAGCAGAACCGACTCGGCGTCGGCGCGGCGGGAGCCGTCCTGCTGTTCATCGCGACGCTGATCCTGACAGTCGTCGTCCACCTGTTGCGACGGAGGGAGAGCAAATGAACGCGCCGACCGAGACCGCGCTGGGCCTGACCGAGAGCAGGAGCCCGGGCGGGCGGATCCTGAAGGCCGTCACCTACCTGCTGGTCCTGATCGTCTTCGCCGGGCCCCTGCTGGCCCTGCTGGTCAGCGCCTTCGGCCATGTCAAGGACCCGACACAGCTGAGCATCATCCCCTCGGGCGCCACTCTGGACAACTTCAGGATCGCCTTCGACCAGGGCGTGCTCGCGTACCTGCTGAATTCGTTCTTCGTGGTCGGCTTCGGACTGCTGCTCCAGGTGGCCGTCTCCGTCCTGGCCGGATACGCGCTGGCCAGGAAGGTCTTCCCCGGGATGACGCTGGTGCTTGTCGCCATCCTGGCAACACTGATGCTGCCCGAGGAGATCCTGGCCCTCCCGCTGTCCTTGATCCTCGCCGACCTGCCGGTCGTCCACTTCAACCTCATCGGCACCCTGGCCGGAATGATCGTCCCGTTGGGAGCCTGGGGGTTCTCCATCCTGGTGATGACCGAGTTCATGAAGGACGTGCCCCGGGAACTCGAAGAGGCCGCTCGTATCGACGGTGCGGGCGACCTGCGCATCTTCGCCCAGATCATCCTGCCGATGTGCAAGCCCGCGCTCGGGGTCATCGGAGTCTTCGGCTTCACCATGATCTGGGACCAGTACCTGCTGCCCCTCCTCGTCTCCACCGACTCCTCCTCCTACACGCTCCCGCTGGCGCTGCGAACCCTGCGGATCGACCCCGCCGTAACCCCCGGAGTGGTGATGGCCGCTTCCCTGCTGGCCCTGCTTCCCTCCGTGATCGTCTTCCTCTTCTTCCAGCGTTCCTTCGTCCACGGTCTGTCCTCCGGCGCCCTGAAGGGCTGACCCGGCAAGCTGTCCACCCGTCAGGACCCCGGTCCCGGAGTGGAGCTGCACCGCGACGCGCTCGCCCGCTCGAGCGGTGCCTGGCCTGCGGGCCGACGCGTGGCGACGACACCGCCCACCTGGCACGTGTCGCCCCACCGGCCGGCTGCGCGAGGACGTCCGTCAGCCGGTCCGATTCCCGCCCGCCATATCTCGAACCACACCGCACAACCAGCCCTCCGGTCGAGCCGACCGGAGCGCCGACAGCGCACCGAACGCGCCATCGGACGCCGACGACAAGGAGCGATGCCCCCATGACCCCGAGCGCCGACACCCCACAGGCGTACCCGTCCGCGCCTGCCGCGACCACGGGTCCCGCGGCGACCCCGGACACGGCCTGGTTCACCACTGACCGGTTCGGGATGTTCGTCCACTGGGGCCTGTACTCCCTCGCCGCACGGCACGAGTGGGTCAAGAACCGGGAGAAGCTGACCGACGAGCAGTACCAGGTCTACTTCGACCACTTCGATCCCGACCGCTACGACCCGGTCCAGTGGGCCAGAGCAGCCAAAGCGGCGGGCATGCGGTACGTCGTCCTGACCACCAAGCACCACGACGGCTTCTGCCTGTGGGACAGCGCCCTCACCGACTACAAGGTCACCAACACCCCGCACGGCCGCGACCTCGTCGGGCCGTTCGTCGAGGCGTGCCGCGCCGAAGGGCTCAAGGTCGGCCTCTACTACTCCCTGATCGACTGGCACCACCCGTCCTTTCCCGTGGACGGCACCCACCCGCAGCGTGACGACGAGGAGTTCAAGGCCGCGACCGCCGACCGCGACATCCGCGACTACCAGCGCTATCTGCACGGCCAGGTCCGTGAACTGCTCACGTCCTTCGGACGCGTCGACTACCTTTTCTTCGACTTCTCGTACGCGGGCCGCAGTTGGTGGGGCGGCAAGGGCCCGGACGACTGGGATTCCCCGAAGCTTCTTGAGACGATCCGCAAACTCCAGCCGCACGTCCTCGTCAATGACAGGACCGGCCTTCCCGGCGACTTCGTCACCCCCGAGCAGTACCAGCCCTCCGGCCCCATGACCAAGGACGGGCGGCCTGTGCTGTGGGAGGCGTGCCAGACGCTGAACGGAAGCTGGGGCTACGACCGCGACAACCTCGACTACAAGAGCGCCGACCTGCTGATCCGCATGCTCGTCGACGGGGTGTCCAAGGGTGGCAACCTGCTGCTCAACGTCGGCCCCACCGGCCGCGGCGACCTCGACCCGCGCGCCGTCGCCGTCCTCGGGGAAATCGGCAGGTGGATGGAGCTGCACGAGCGGTCGGTCCACGGCTGCGGCCCGTCCCCGTACACCGCCCCCACCGAGTGCCGGTACACCCAGCGCGGCGACCGGCTCTACGTCCACCTGTTCGCCTGGCCGTTGCGCCATCTGCACCTGCCGGGACTCGCCGGCCGGGTGCGCTACGCCCAGTTGCTGAACGACGCGTCCGAGATCACCCAGGTCCATATCGACCCCGACCGGCCCGCGCTCAACACCGAGATGGGCGGGCAGCCCGCCGGAACGCTCACGCTCCAGATCCCCGTCCAGCGCCCCGACACCCCCGTGCCCGTCATCGAGCTGTACCTGGACGCTCCGGCCGACCGGGCCGACGGCTGAGACAGGTCCCGGCCCCGATCCACCACCACACTCACGGAGGCATCATGCAACGCCGCACGTTCCTCATGGGTACCGCGGCAGGGGCGGCGCTGGTCGCCGTCCCCACCGGCGGTCTCCTGACCGCAAGCGCGACGGCGGCCCCGGCCGCCGTCGGCTCACTGGACGAGCTCCAGGCCGCGATCGACCATGCACGGCCCGGTGACCGGATCGTCGTCGCCGACGGCAGATACACCGTCCCGTCGGACAGGCCCGTCACCATCCGGAACAAGCAGGGCACCGAGCGCGCGCCCGTGACCGTCGTCGCCCAGTCCCGCGGCGGCGTCGTCCTCGACGGCGCCCACAGCTTCGTCTTCGACCGGTCCAGCCACATCACTGTCAGCGGATTCTCCTTCCGTCAGAGCACCACCTTGGAGATCCCCGAGACCTGCTCGCACATCAGGCTCACCCGCAACGATTTCCAGCTCGCCGACATCGAGGGCGTTCACTGGGTGATGGTGCGTGCGGACGACAGCTCGGTCGACCACAACCACTTCCACGGCAAGAGCACGCTCGGCATCTACCTCGGTATCGAGGGCGCGGGCACGGAGGAGATGGCCCAGCGCGTCCACGTGTACCGGAACTACTTCTCCGACCACAGCTTCGCCGGGTCCAACGGCGGTGAGCCGATCAGGCTCGGCGTCAGCCCCCGGGCGCTGTCCAGTGCCCACGCGGTCGTGGAGTACAACCTGTTCGAGCGCTGCGACGGCGACCCCGAGGCGATTTCCGTCAAGAGCTCGGACAACGTCATCCGGTACAACACCATCCGCGACAGCTTCGGCGGGATCGTCCTGCGGCACGGCAACCGCAGCCGGGTGGAGGGCAACCATCTCGTCGCCGGCACGGAAGGTCTGCGGATCTACGGCAACGACCATGTGATCGTCAACAACTACCTCGCCGGCCTGGCCGGGCGGGCCCTGGTGATCGGCAGCGGTTCGGCCCGCGACCACCTGCCCGGCGAAACGCCCGAGGAGCGCCGCGGCAACGACGCACCCGACCGGGTCGTCATCGCGTACAACACCCTTGTGAACAACAAGGGCACGCTCTCCGGGGAGAGCCAGCGCCCGCACGAGCCGCGGGACGTGACCGTCGCCGACAACCTGCTCGTCTCGGACTCGGGCGAGCTGGTCGCGATGGCGGACACCGTTCGGTTCACCTGGTCGGGCAACATCCTGTGGGGCGCTGCCGCCGACGGCAATATCCCGGCCGGTGGCTACACCCGTATCGACCCGAAGCTGGTGACGGGTCCGGACGGCGTCGCCCGGCTGGCCCCGGACAGCCCGGCGATCGACGCGGGCACGCTCGGACGGCCGCCCGTCACCCACGACATCGACGGGCACCCGCGTGGCCGGGCCCGGGACGTGGGCGCGGACGAGTACTCCAGCAGGCCACCCAGGCGCCGGCCGCTGACCCCGGCCGTTGTCGGCCCCCACTCCCGCTGAGCACGCGCCCGAGAGGGACAGCCGGTCCGGTTCACCTCCGACTGTCTTCACCGCCGGTCACCCAGCACGTCCAGCCGCGGGGGCTGTACAGATCGGCCCGGTACATCCTTGTCGCTACAGGAGGCATCATGCAACGACGCACGTTCCTCAGAAGCACCGCGGTGGCAGCCCTCGCCGCCGTGCCCCTCACCACCTCGCTGTCGGGGAGCGCATCGGCGGCCGACATACCGGTCGGCTCCCTGGCCGAACTCCAGAGCGCGATCAACGGCGCCGCACCCGGCGACCGGATCGTCGTGGCTGACGGTACCTATACCGTGCCGTCGGGGGGCGCGATCAACGTTTCCGGTAAGAACGGCACCGGCGCCGCACCGATCAGCATCGTCTCGAAGACCCGCGGCGGTGCCGTGCTGCGCGGCGAACGCAGCTTCGTCTTCAGCAATTCGAGCAACATCACCGTCAGCGGCTTCGCCTTCCGGCAGAGCGCCACGATGGAGATCCCGGCAAACTGCTCGACGATCCGGCTGACCCGCAACGACTTCCAGTTCGCGGACATCGACGGCCTCTACTGGGTCGTCGTGCGGGCGAACGACTCGGAGATCGACCGGAACCACTTCCACAACAAGACCACCGCCGGCATCTTCATCGTCGTCGACGGCCCCGGCTCGACCGACATGGCCCAGAACCTCCACATTGTCAAGAACCACTTCTCCGACCACAGTTTCACCGGTGCCAACGGCGGTGAGCCGATCCGGCTCGGCGTCAGCGGCCGGGCGCTGTCCAGCGCCCACGCGGTCGTGGAGTACAACCTGTTCGAGCGCTGCGACGGAGACCCCGAGGCCATCTCGGTGAAGTCCTCCGACAACACCGTCCGTTACAACACCATCCGCAACAGCCGCGGCGGGATCGTGCTGCGCCACGGCAACCACTCCACGGTGGAGGGCAATTACCTGATCGGCGGCACCGACGGGGTGCGGCTGTACGGCAACGACCACCTGATCGTCAACAACTACCTCAACGGGCTGTCGGGCCGGGCCCTGGTGGTCGGCAGTGGCACCACCCGTGACCACAACTCCGGCGAGACGGCGGACGAAAGGCGGGGGAACGACGCGTGCGACCGCGCGGTGATCGTGCACAACTCCCTGCTCAACAACGCCGGCATGCTCTCGGGCGAGACCAGGGAGTACGAGCCGCGGGACGTCGTCATCGCCGACAACCTGCTTGTCGGCGACTCCGGCAGCCTCGTCGCGATGGGGGCCACCACCGGCTTCACCTGGCAGAGCAACATGGTGTGGGGTGCGGCCTCCAACGGCAATATCCCATCCGGAGGTTACACACGGGCCGACCCCCGGCTCAGTCAGGGACCGGACGGCATCCTCCGGCTGTCGGCGGGAAGCCCGGCGATCGGCGCGGCCACGCTGGGCAGCCCGGCAGTGGTCGATGACATCGACGGCGACCAGCGCGGCAGCACGCGGGACATCGGTGCCGACGAGTACTCGACACTGCCCGCCCTCCGCCACCCCCTCACGACTGCGGACGTGGGTCCGAACGCATCGTGAGCGGCCACCGGTGACGGGGCGGCCGGTGAGACGGTCCGCCCGGCCCATCGGCCGCCCCGGCCCACCGGCCGCCGTCGTACGGCCCCGGGAAGGGCCACAGAAGTGCCGCCGCGAGGCGACCGCAGAAAGGGAATGACGTGACCGTGAGGCAACAGGGCGTAGCGCGGCGTACCGCGTTCCGAGCCGTCCATCGACCGGGTCGGGTGGCACCGTGACCAGGCTGGGTCTGTGCTCGGTCACCTTCCGGCGGCTGCCCGCCGCCGAGGTCGCACGCTGCGCCGCGGACGCGGGACTGGAGGTGGTCGAGTGGGGAGCGGACGTGCATGCGCCTCCGGCGGAGCCCGGCACTGTCCGCGCGACCCGTGACGCTTCCGACAGGTACGGGCTCGCCTGCTGCTCGTACGGCTCGTACTTCCGCGCCACCCCGGGCGAACTGGCCGAATTTCCGGCGGTCGCGCGTGCCGCGGTGCTCCTCGGGGCGCCGCGGGTGCGGGTCTGGGCGGGCGGAGTCGGGTCGCGGGCCGCCACGCCGCAGGAGCGGCGCGGAACCGTGGCCGGCCTCCGGGAGGCGGCCAGGATTGCCGCGGACCATGGGTTGGAGCTCGCGCTGGAGTTCCATTCGATGACCCTCACCGACACCGTCGCCTCGACCCTCCGGCTGCTGGACGAGGTGGGCGCGGACAATCTCCGCACTTACTGGCAGCCGCCGCTCGACGCTCCCGACGACGAGGCGGTGGCGGGGCTCGCCGAGCTCGGCGACCGGGTCAGCGCGGTGCATGTCTTTTCGTGGTGGCCGGGCAATCGCCGACTGCGGCTGGCAGACCGTGAGGACCTGTGGGCCGGGGTCTTCGACTTGCTGAAAAAGCGGCGCCTGGAGCTTGATGCGCTCTTGGAGTTCGTACCCGGCGACGATCCCGCCGTGCTGGCGCGCGAGGCCGCGACGCTGCGGCGCGCGGTGGCTCACCGACCTGGGCCTCCGGCGTAGTTGACCACAGGAGGCGGTCTGCTGGTGTACACAACCTGCTGACGAGCGGCCCTCACTCCACCACACCACCCCGACGCCAGGACGGCAGACATGCGCATCAACGAGAAGGACACACTCCTGTTCATCGGTGACTCCATCACCGACGCGGGCCGCGACCGCACACATTCCGCATCGCTCGGCAGCGGTTACGTCCAGGAGATCGCGCGGACCCTGCGCGCCCGGGCGGACGCCGGACCCGGCCCTGTTGTCATCAACAAGGGCCTCAACGGCAATCGTGTGTACGACCTCGAATCCCGCTGGACCACCGACGTCATCTCCCACCGGCCCACTGTGGTCACGGTCAAGATCGGCATCAATGACACCTGGCGGCGCTACGACCGGGGGATCATCAGCCCGGTCGACGAGTTCGAGGCATGCCTCGACCGCCTCCTCGCGGACACCGCGCGCAAACTGTCCGCACGACTGGTCGTCATCACCCCTTTTCTGCTCCCGGTCACCTCCGACCAGAACGACTGGTACGAGGACTTGTCGCCCCGTACCGACGCCGTGCTTCGCGCCGCGCTGGCCAACGAAGCCCAGGTGGTCCGTGCGGACCTCGCCCTGCTCCGCGCCGCGGAGGAGAGGGCGGCAGCGGAGCTGGCCCCGGACGGGGTCCATCCAAGTCCCCTCGGTCACAGGCTGATCGCCGATGCCTGGCTCGCCGCGGTCGACTCTGTCCGCCCCTGACCTGCGACGGCAGCGGAGGACGCCCCAGGCAGGCCCGGACGGGACGGTGTACGTGACTGAACAGCCGGGCAAAGCCCGGTGCGGGCGGTGCCGGCAGTCCGCCCGTTACGTCGAAGTGCTGCCGCCTCCTGGATTTGAGGGGCCGAAGTGTGCTCGCACTCTCCGGCGACGTGCTGTCACGACGCGCGCCAGCCGCTCCAGCGCAGGACCGAGACCTCGACCACCGGTCCGCCGGGGGGCCGGTCGGCGTACTGCCGGTACTTCGCCGTGAGCAGGCCGATGCCGCGGGCCGCCTCGGAGGACCGGTCCGGTGGCGGGAGCACGCGGGCCGTGCCGTCGGCCCGCGCCCACCACAGGCAGTCCCAGTCCTCCTCGTAGTGGTCGGTGAGCAGGCAGACCGACGGGTTGGCGGCGATGTTGGCCAGACGTTTCAGCCGCGTCGTCCGCTTCGGTTTGTCGTCCACGGCCAGCACCACCGTGTCGCCGTCCACGGCGAACACCACCGGCACCAGGTGCGGGCGGCCCTCCGTGTCGGCCGTCGCAAGGTGGGCGATGCGCGCCGCGGCGAACCGCTCCCGTGCCTCAGCATTCGTCAGAGCAGGCATCGCACTTCTTCCCAACAGTCACAGCGGTTAAGGACTTTCGGATCGGCCCCGCTCCCGAGGCGCAGCGGTCTCCGGCGCCTCAGCGGTACCGGGCAGCGACTTCGGCCAGTCGGTCCAGGTACTCCAGCGTCTCCCGTTCCGGCATCGTCGGTACGTAGAACAACAGCCGCTCGACCCCCAGACCGATGTAGCCCTCGATCTGCTCGGGGTCGTCGGGAGCCGCGTACACCGCCACCGGCACTTCGCGGTCGGCGAGTGCGCGCAGCCGCTCGATCTGCGGACCGAGCTCCTGCGGCGACATGCTGTTGGCCAGCCACGCGTCTCCGAGCTGCGCCACCCGTCGGAACGCGCCCTCGCCGCCGCCGACGTAGATCGGTGGATGGGGGCGCTGCACGGGCTTGGGCCAGGCGAAGACCGGATCGAAGTTCACGAACTCGCCGTGGAACTCGGCCTTCTCCTCGGTCCACAGCTCCCGCATGGCGCGCAGCCGCTCGTCGGTGAGCCGGCCGCGGGTGGAGGGGTCGGTGCCGTGGTTCCTCATCTCCTCACGGTTCCAGCCGACGCCGACGCCGAGAATCACACGGCCACCGGAGACCAGATCGAGCGAGGCCACCTCCTTCGCCGTGATGATCGGGTCGCGCTGCGGGATCAGCGCGATGCCGGTGCCCAGCAGCAGCCGCTCGGTCACCACACCGATCGCGGTCAGGGCCACGAAGGGGTCAAGGGTGCGGTAGTAGATCTCCGGCAGCTCACCACCGCCGGGGTAGGGCGTCTCACGGCTCGCGGGGATATGGCTGTGCTCGGCAATGAACAACGAGTCAAACGTACGTTCCTCAAGGGCGGTTCCGAGCGAGGTCGGGCGGATGCCCTGGTCGGTGATGAAGGTCGAGACCCCGAATTTCACGACGGCTCCTCAAAGGGGCGAGTACGGGAAAGGAACTGGCGGCACAGATCCCTGACTACCCGCCCCGGGTGATCCCGCCCCCATCACCACCCGAGAGAACCATCGCGGAGCACGGTTCCGGGCCCGCGGTCGCAACCTCGCGCCGTGACGCAGAACGTCCAGGTCATCGATTACCGTCCGCTCCGACAGCCAAGCCCCCAGCGATGCTCACGACCTGGTCATGCGCCGACGCGCCCGCGCTGCTATTCGTCGCGCCGGTCGGCGCCACTTTCTCAGCCACCAGGTGCGGCAGACAACACCGCTCGGACCGCCGCTTGGCTGTTTAATTCACCATTGGGCGTGCATGTATCGGCTCGACCTGATCTTTCCGAATAATGATGGCTTCATCCGGGATGAACCCGGACCATCCGACCATCCGTATCCACCACTATCGGGAGCAGTGGCCATGGGCAAGCTACAGGGAAAAACGGCGGTCATCACCGGTGGCACCACAGGGATCGGGCTGGCCACAGCAAAACTGTTCGTCAGAGAGGGCGCCTATGTCTTCATCACGGGCCGCCGCCAGAAAGAACTTGATGAGGGCGTGCAGGCAATCGGCAGCAACGTATCCGGCGTTCAGGGTGACGTCGCCGATCTGGCCGACCTTGACCGCCTCTACGAGACCGTCAAGGCGAAGGGGCGAATCGATATCGTCTTCGCCAACGCCGGTCTAGCCGAGTTCGCTTCACTGGAAGACGTCACGGAAGACCATTTCGACAAAATTTTCGACATCAACGTGAAGGGGGCACTTTTCACGGTACAAAAGGCCCTACCGCTATTGAATGACGGTGCCTCCATCATCCTCACGGGCTCCGTTGCAAGCGTCAAGGGAACACCCGAGTTCTCGGTCTACGGCGCCAGCAAGGCTGCCATCCGGAATTTCGTTCGAGGATGGACGGTAGAACTGAAGGATCGCCATATCCGGTCCAACGTCCTCAGCCCTGGTCCGATCGAGACGCCGCTTGTGGCGGCGCAACCCCAGGACGCCATCGAGAGGATTGCGTCCACCATTCCGATGGGCCGCATGGGGGAGCCCGACGAAGTTGCCAAGGCGGCTCTTTTCCTGGCCTCGGACGACTCCAGCTTCGTCACGGGAATCGAACTATTCGTTGATGGCGGCAGAGCGCAAATCTGATAGCGCAACGGCGCATCTGACAATGTCGTTCAGTTCGTGGGCCCGTCGTGACCACCCGCGGACAGAGAGCATTCAGATCAGCCCCACTCCGCTGACGCCGCACGTGCCGATTGATCACCCCGTCCAGCTCGGAGCCCCGAAGGCTTGAGCCTGCGAGGTGAGGAATTTCCTTCCTGCCCAAGGAGCCTGACCGATGGACATCTCCTGTCAGTTCGCCACATCCCTGCACTCACCCGAACACATCGCCGTCGCGGATCAGTTGGGCTACCACCGCGCCTGGCTCTACGACACACCCGCCCAAAGTCCCGACGTGTGGGCGATGCTGGCGCTGGCCGCCGAACGCACCCACCGCATCGGCCTCGCCCCCGGTGTCCTCGTCCCGACACTGCGCCATCCGATGGTCAACGCCTCCGGCGCCGCCACTCTCGCCGCCCTCGCACCCGGCCGCGTGGCCCTTGCCTTCGGCACCGGCTTCAACGGCACGCGCGCCCTCGGCGCACCCGCGGCCACTTGGTCCTATCTCAGCGCCTACGTCCGAACGGTACGCGGTCTGCTGCGCGGTGAGACCGTGGAATGGGACGGCGCCCCCATGCGCATGATGCATCCCGGCGCGAACGCACCGCAGCGCCCCATCGACATTCCGGTACTGCTCTCCGCGCTCGGCCCCAAAGGTCTCGCTGTCACCCGCGAGATCGCGGACGGCCTCTTCAGCGTCAACGGCGAGACCGCCCACGCCCACGAGTTCACCTGGGCCGCGCTGGGCATCCACGGCACCGTCCTGGGCGAGGACGAACCACTCGACTCCCCGCGCGTCCGCGCCGCCGCCGGACCCGGCAACGCTCTGGCCTACCACGCCGCCTACGAATTCGGCGGCGACCCCACCGCCCTGCCCGGCGGACAAGTCTGGCTCGACGCCATCACCGCCCATCCCCGAGCCCAACGCCACTTGGCCGTACACGACCAGCACCTCACCGACCTCAACGCGGCCGACACCGCTGCCTGGAACGCGGGAAGCTGGCAGGCCATCACCTCCACCACCGTCACCGGAACCCCCGACCGCATCCGCGACAGGCTCAGCGCCTACGCCCGAGACGGCATCACCGAGATCTCCTACCAGCCCACCGGCCCCGACATCCCCGGCGAGCTCGAACGATTCATCGCCATCGCCCGCGACGTATAGGGACCGACGCGCACCTCGTGCGCGGCGTGCACGGCAGCCCTCCGCAGATCGAAGCCTCTGGTTGAGCGAGCCGGCCCCTGGGCGACATCGCGGATCCGGGACGCGCCGAGCGCGCCCAGCCGCTGCGCGTCGGCCTCGAAGGCAGGGCTGGAGCGCCTCGACCCAGAAGTGGGCGAGTCTCAGAGCCGGCGGGCTCAGATGGCGGTGCGGCCGCCGTCGACGGCGACGGTCGCGCCGGTGACGTAGCCGGCCTTCGGCGAGGCGAGGAATGCGACGACTTCGGCGATCTCGGCGGGTTCGGCAGCCCGCTTCATCGCGGTGGTCTCGGCGATTGCGTCGAACAGGTCGCGTGCCTCGGGCCGGGTGTAGACGGGGCCGGGGGCGACGGTGTTGAAGCGGATGCCGCGGCCGCTGTACTCGGCCGTCCAGCCTCGCGTCAGTGACGCCAGCGCGGCCTTGGTCGCACCGTACGCGGCGCCGTTGGCCAGGCCGAGGCTGCCGGCCATGCTGCCGATGTTGATCACGCTGCCCGATCCCTTCGCCGCCATGGCCGGGGCGAAGGCCGCCACGAGGAAGAACGGTGCGCGGACGTTGCCGGAGAACATCGCGTCGTAGTCGGAGAGCTTCATCTCCTCAGTCGGTGCCCAGACGGCTCGCCCGGCGTTGTTGACCAGGACGTCGATCTCGCCGACCTCCGAGGCGAGCCGGTCGATGCCGGCCGGGTCCTCAAGGTCCGCCTCGACAAACCGCGCGTGGCCGCCGGCCGCGGTGATCTCGTTGACGGTCTCGGCGCCGCGCTGGGCGTTGCGGCCGGCCACGACGACGGACATTCCGTCGGCGGCGAGCCTCTTGGCGACCGCCCGGCCGATGCCGGACGTGGCCCCGGTGACCAGGGCAGTAATGGGGTGCAGGTCGGGGTTCGCGTGCTCCACAGACATGGGGATGCGCCTTTCCGAATTGTTCTCCAGACCGGAATGTCCGATAACACTTCCAATCTAGACAGACCTGTCCAGATGCCGCAGGCACGCAGCACGGCAGCGCGGGCGCGGTTGCCGGCCGCCGCCAGCGAGCTGTTCTACGCCGAGGAGTCCAGTCGGTCGGGATCGGCCGAGTCATCGCGCACGCCGGAGTCGCGAAGGCAACGCTGTACAGCGCGTTCGGCAGCAAGGACGGCCTGGTCCGGGCCTACCTCCAGGCACGGCATGCCGCGACCGCCGAGCGCATGTCACACGAGCTCGAAGCGCGTTACGACACCCCGAAGGAGCGCCTGGTCGGCGCGTTCGAGGTGCAGGGGCTGTCGTTCACCGAGCCGGGGTTCCGTGGCTGCGCGTTCATCAGCGCGAGCGCCGACGTCCCGCCCGGCGGTGTCGTCGAACAGGCCGCGAACCACTACCGCACCTGGCTGCACGACCTCTCCTTCGGCCTCGCCCGGCAGGCAGGTGCGAAGGACGCGAAATCACTCGCCGAACAGCTGGTACTGCTCTACAACGGCGCCGGAGTCAGCGCCTGGCTGGACCGCGACCCCAGCGCCGAAACAGCGGCTCGCACCGTAGCCGCCGCCCAGGTCGACGCCGCCATCCCGGACTGAGCAAGCCCGCGTCGACCGCGATCGCCGACCCCCGGTCCAGGCGACGGACGTCGCAAGTGAGCTTCTACGGACTTGTGCTGCGGTTTGGCGAACCGTCGGTCGTTGCGGCACAGGGGGTGATCGCCCGGCCGGTCAGTTGCAGCAGCCGCGCCTGCTCTGCCAGACGCACCACCGGCGCCGGCCCCGCATCCGCGTCGGTGCATCGCGGCTTAGTGGTTGGCTCCGGAAGTCCTTCGGGGGTTGACTCCGGAGCCGGTGTTGCATCTATCGACCAGCCGGGCGATGTAGTCAAGATGACGCCGGATCCGCTGCGGGAGTGCGTACGCCGCCGCCGTCGCCGCCCGGCCCTCCTGATTCCGGACCGTGCGCCGCGCAGATGTCCCGTACCCACTCCATGCGGAGGACCTCAACGCCGCTGACGGTCGGCGTTCGGAGTCGTGCACAGGGCGTCGTCGACCAGCTTGCTCTCGGCCTGTTCCACGCGCAGGACGTCGTCCGCGGAATCGGTGTGGACGCCCGACAACGAGACCGTGACGCTGCGCCGGCCATCGGCGGTGACGCCGGCGGCGCTGATCCAGCCGGAGTCGCCGCCCTCGTGGCCCCAGTACACCCCGCCGCAGGACAGCGGGCGTGAGAAGAGCCCTAGCCCGTCACGGGCGCCCGGCATGAACTGCTTGAACTCCTTGCTGACCCGGATGGTCCGTTTCATGTGCGTCAGCTGTGCCGGTGGCAGGAGTCGGCCGCTGAGCAGGGCGCGGAAGAATCGGTTGAGATCGGCGGTGGTGGAGACGAGCCCGGCCTCTCCATTGGTGCCCGAGCCGACCTGCTCGGTGACGTCCACGAGCGGCTCGTCGGCCTTGAACCTCTGATAGGTCTCGGCATGTGGCTGGGGCAGTGTGGGTGAAGTACCTGGCCAGAAGGTGTGATCGAGGCCGAGCGGCCGGACGATCCGATCCCTTACCTCCTCATGCCAGGGGTGCCCGGTGACCCGCTCGATGATCAGGCCGAGCAGGACGTAACCGGTGTTGCCGTAACGCCAGTGCTTGCCGGGCCGGAAGTCCGGGCGGTGGCGCATCGCCCGGGCGACGGTCTGCTCGGGTGTGTAGGTGTCGTACCGGTGCTGGTAGAAGTCCTCCGCCGAGGTGTAGTCCGGGTAGTCGTCGTGGATGCCGCTGGTGTGCTGAAGCAGTTGGCGGATGGTGATCGCGCGACCGTCATTGCCGTTTCCGGAGACCACACCGGGCAACCATCGTTCGACCGAGTCGTCCAGGGAGAGACTGTGGTCGCCGGTGAGTTGCAGGATCACGGTCGCCACGAACGTCTTGGTGACGCTGGCCATCCGGAAGTGACCATCCTGAGGCACCGGTCGACGGTCCGTCAGGTCGGCGACGCCGCTCGTGGCGGTCAGGTTCCGGCCGTCGGAGGTGACCAGGCGGGCCTGCACTCCTGTCACGCCGAGTGCGGTGAGCGCATCGGCGTCGTTCTGGATCTGGAGCTGGATTCGGTCGTCCTGCTGTTGGGTGGCTATTGCGCCGGGCACACTGGTGGAAAGGGTTCCGGCCACGATGGCGGCCAGCGTCAGGTTCCGTCGGATGGATCGGCCGCGCCGCCGCGGTGTACGAATCGGTGAACTCTTCATGGGCGTTGACACTAGGTCTGGCTGAGGTGAGCAGACGGTACCGCTCACCCGTGAGAAAAAGGGGTAGTGGGCTGTAGTGCCAGGCTCGGTCGCCATGGCTCAGACTTGTGCGAATGAACCACCATGGGGCCAGTCGACTTTCGGCGATGTGGCGCGGTCTGGGTTATCTACTGGGAAGCCTGTTCACCGCTGCGGTCGCCCTGTTCACGCTGCCCGTACTCATCGTCCCGATGATGGCTCGCGCCTGGGCGTCCTGGCATCGTCGCCGCGCCGACCGGCTGCTGCTCTCTCCGCGTTCTGGTCCCGTCCGTGTCGGTACGTGGCGTGTTCTCGGGTGGCTGTGCACATGCATGGTGACCAGTCTGGCGTTCGGGCTCGTCGTGGTGCTGTGCGCAGGTAACGCGGTGGCCACGGCCATCACGGTGCCCTTGTGGTGGGCGTTGCCCGCCGGCACCCGCGCGGGCGGCTTCGCCGCCGGTGTTCCACTGTCCGGGTGGGGCACGGCCTTGACCCTGGGGACCGCGCAAGTCGTCATCTTCGCGGCCCTGACCTACTGGCTGGTTCCACTGCTGGCGCGCCTACACGCCCGGATCTGTGTTGCGTTGCTGTCCCCCTCGGCCGCCGAGAGGCTGGCGCAGCGTGTGGAGACGCTGACCGAGACGCGGGCCGACGCCATGAACGCGCACGGCGCGGAACTCCGCCGGATCGAACGTGACCTGCACGACGGCACCCAGGCCCGGCTGGTGGCCATCGCGATGCGGCTGGGCGTGGCCCGTGAGTCGCTGAGCGAGGACCCCCAGACGGTGGCCAGACTCTTGGAGGAAGCGCATGAGAGTACCGAGGAGGCCATGGTGGAGCTTCGTGCGGTGATCCGGACGATCTACCCGCCGATCCTCGCCGATCGCGGCCTCGCCGGGGCGCTGGCCGCGCTGGGGACCCGATCGGCGATCGACACCACCCTCGATATCGGCGACCTCGGCACGATCCCCGCCGCGGTCGAGGCCGTGGCCTACTTCACGATCGCCGAGGCGCTCACCAACGTTGCCAAGCACAGCCACGCCACCCGGACCACCGTCCGCGTCGCAAGCGAAGGTGACCGGCTGTCGATCGAGGTCACCGACGACGGAGTCGGCGGCGCCGACGAGACGCTGGGTACCGGCATCGCCGGAATCCGCCACCGTGTCCTGGCGCTCGACGGCACAGTCCACATCCACAGCCCCAGCGGTGGCCCGACCACGATCACTGTGAGGCTGGCGTGCGGGTCGTGATCGCCGAGGACAACGTCCTGCTGTCCAATGGGCTGGAACTCCTGCTGACCGCCAAGGGCTTTCATGTCGCCGCGATCACCCAGGACGCCCCCGGCTTCGTCGCTGCCGTCACCGAACACCGACCGGACGTCACCATCGTCGACGTACGGCTACCGCCGACCTTCCGCGACGAGGGCATCCACGCCGCCATCCACGCCCGTCGCCAGCACCCCGGCCTGCCCGTGCTCGTCCTCTCCCAATACGTCGAGCAGCAGTACGCCGGCGAGCTGATCTCCGATGGACGCGGCGGCGTCGGCTACCTTCTCAAGGACCGGGTGAGCCGGGTGAGCGAGTTCATCGACGCGCTGCGGCGGGTCGCCGCCGGCGGTACCGTCATGGACCCCGAGGTGATCGGGCAGCTCCTCACCCGTCACGCCCGCGACCCGATTGCCGCCCTCACGCCACGCGAACGCGAAGTTCTCGCCCTGATGGCCGAAGGAAAGGACAACGCCACGGTCGCGGCCCGGCTCGTCATCACCGAGAACGCCGTCCACAAACACATCGGCAACATCTTCGCCAAGCTCGGCCTCTCACCGGCCGACAGCGGCCACCGCCGCGTCCTCGCAGTCCTCACCTATCTCAGCCGCCACTAACTAAGTGGTCTGGTCCGATCATGTTGCCAGTGCGACGGAGGATTCTTCCTGGTGGTCGGCGGTGCGCCGGTCGAGCCTGGTCAGCAGATCGTCCAGGTCGGAGGTGGTGAACTTCCACTGGAATGGCTGTGCCGTGGCGTTGTAGCGGTCTTCGAAGGCTCGGAGTCGGTCCCCGACCTGGGCCAGGCCGGGGAAGTCGTTGGGTGACACAACTTTGCGCTGCACGACGGAGAAGTAGATCTCCACCTGGTTCAACCAGGAGGCGTGCACGGGGGTGTGCACCATGACCGCATTCGGGAACGCCGCAGTCAGCCGGCCGGCGGCCTCGTGCCCGCGATGGGAGGAGCCGTTGTCGACGATCCAGAAGACGCGTTTGGCGCTGGCGTAGGGCTCTTGGGTCATGACCTGTTCGACCAGGTTCATGAACGGCACGATTCCGGTGGTGGGTTCGCAGCAGCCGAAGACTCGGGCGTGGTGGACGTCGTAGGCCGCCAGGTAGGCCAAGGCGCCGCCGCGGCCGTAGGTGTGGTTCACGCGCATGGCGCGGGCCTGCCCGGGGGCGAGCGTGGGGTGGCAGCGGCAGCGGGCCTGGATGGAGGTCTTCTCGTCCGCGCTGATGACGTCCTCGTCATCGCCGAGCGGTTTGCCCTGCCAGGTGCGGGCGTACAGGTCCAGGACGCGTTCGGCCTTGGGGCGGAAGTCCGGGTCGGTGATGAAGATCCAGGAGCGGTACTGCCAGGGCTTGAGCGCGTCCTGGCCAAGCCAACGGCGCACGGTGGAGGCCGACACGAAGGTGGCGATGCCCCGTTGCATGGCCTCGCGGGCGAGTTCTGGGCACGACCAGCGGGACAGGGGTACTCCGGTCTCGGCAGGCAACTGGCAGGCCATCGCCTTGACCTGGGCGGCCTGTAAGGCGGTGAATGCGGGCGGGCGCCCGGAGCGCTTGCGGTCGGCGAGGCCGGCAAGGCCGCCCTCGGCGAACCGGCCCCGCCAGGTGCGCACGGTGTCCAGGTGCAGGCCCGTCTCGCGGGCGATGCGCGCATTGGAGCGTCCCCGCACCGCGTGCAGCACGACCTGTGCGCGCATCCGCAGCCGGTGCTCGGTCTTGTGGCCGTAGGCCATCTTCTTCAGCCGCTTACGCTCGGCGGCGGTCGGAGCTATCGGGAGTGCGGTGGCAACGGGCATGAGGCGAGGGTCGATCGACAGAAGTGGATCACAACAGGCCGTAGCCTGCCGTGTCCGGTCCCCGGCCCCTCGGGCAGGATGGCCGTCATGCCCACACCCCCGGAGCCCACCAGGCTCTCGCTCGAGCAATGCCTTGGCGAACACGCCCGCACCACCTGGCCACAGCTGACGAGGCTGCACGTCCGCCACCGTGGGGCGTTCGCCCAACGACCCGCCCGACCCGCTGACGCGCCGCAGGCCGCCGCGACAATGAAGGCAACGGTTCGCTGAGCTGGAACTGCTGTATTCCGCAGATCACCGCTGTCCCGCCGTGCGAAGCACGCGGTCGACGGGGCTGAGCATCACGGTGGCCGGTGGGTGGCTCATCCCAACCCACTGTTCAGGTGCTCGCGCCGGAATCTGGCCGGTGGTCCGCCACACTCGTTGGAGAAGGCGCTGTAGAACCGGCTCACAGATCCGAAACCGGATGCCGAAGCCACCTGGCCGATCGGCAGATCGGTGGTGACGAGCAGCCGTCGGGCTTCGGCCAGACGGCAGCGCATGACGTAGTCACCCACTGTGGTGCGCACGACCTTACGGAACTGAGTCATCGCGTAGGTAGGGTGCAGCCCTGCTGCCGCGGCGATCTCGGCAACAGGGAGTGGTTCACGGAAGTGTTCGGCGATGTGTCGCACCATGGCGACGACCTGGCGCAGCGCAGGGTCGCCTCCGGTGAACTGGCGTACCGGTTCCCCGAGCGTGGCCAAGGCAAGGCGGCGAACCCGGGCCTCGAGTTCGAGCATGGCGATCCGGTGTTGTTCGGCCTGGCCGCTGGCCAGGTCGATGGCCCACTGGGCGAAGGTCGCCGGATCGGTCGCCACTGCAGCCGATGGCGAGGAGACCATTGGCGTGCCGGACAGTAGACGGCTGACCAGCGAGTCAGGCAGTCCCCAGCGCATGAAAGCCGCAAATGGCACATGGACCCAGTGGACACGGGTTGCCGAGTTCGCGACGAGTTGGTGGGGCACGGCGGCCCAGAACGCGGCCACGCTGCCGGGGCCGACCTCGACCGGCACGCCGCCGAACAGATAGAGCATCGTGCCGCCCTCGGCCACGAGGTTGATCTCCAAGTCGTCGTGCTGATGGGCGGCGTTCATCAGCAGGGGTTGGCCCATCCAGCCGATGGGTCCCGACGGTTCGACCTGAGGATCCAAGAAATTCCCGCTCTCATCGATGAAGACTTCACGGTTCCTAGGCGCCTATCGTCGCATTCTGTGTCGCACCGGCAGCCGTCGGGTGCCGGGTCAATCTGTGATGCCGCGCGAGTAGTCCGCGGGTAAGGAGTCTTCTGTGTTCTCTCTGGGTATCGTCGGAGCAGGCCAGTTCGCCGGGTCGTTCGCCAAGCTCTGGCGACTGCACCCTGGCGTGGGCGACATCGTGGCAACCGACCTGTTGCCGGAGCGAGCCGCACGCCTGGCCGCCGACTACGACCTCGCCGGAACCCTTCCGTCGTACGAGGCAATGCTCGACTCGGACATCGACGCAGTCGCGATCTTCACTCAGCGCTGGACGCACGGATCGCTCGCCGTCCAGGCACTACGCACAGGCAAGCACGTGTACTCGGCTGTGCCGATGGCCGTGTCCGAACAGGAGATCGCGGCCATCATCGAAGCGGTCCGGGAGACCGGGCTGACGTACATGATGGGCGAGACCAGCCACTACAACCCGGCAACCGTCTACGCCCGCGAGCAGGTCGCCAAGGGCGCCTTCGGCCGGCTGTTCCATGCCGAGGGCGACTACATCCACGACATGGACCTCGGCTTCTACGAGGCATACCAGTACAGCGGCGGCGAGAACTGGAAGGCCACCGCGAGCTATCCGCCGCTGCTGTACCCGACCCACTCCATCGGCGGGGTCCTGGGAGCCTGGCAGACCCACGCCACGAGCGTCAGCGCGATCGGTGTCGTCGACGACCGCAAGGACGGAGTGTTCGACCGCGAGCTCAGCCAGTTCGACAACGACATCTCCAACGCCACCGCACTGTTCGAAGTAGCCGACGGCGGCTCGTTCCGGATCAACGAGTTCCGCAGGGTCGGATACCCCTCCCACATCCGGGAATCCAGGTTCCGCTTCTTCGGAACCGAAGGCAGCTTCGAACAGCTCGCAACCGTCAGCCTCTGGCAGGACAAGAAAGGCGTCGAAGACGTCACCGACCACCTGCACCCAAGGCCCACGCTCGCCCCGGACGACCCCTCACTGGCCCATCTCGCCCCCGCCTTGCGCGACGCCTTCGCCTCCGGCACGGCACCGGTCCACGACCGCTCCCGGCTCCCCCACCAGTTCGCCCACGCCCCCAACGGCCACGAGGGCAGCCACCAGTTCCTTGCCGACGACTTCGTGACGGCCGTTACTACCGGGACACTGCCCCCGGTCAATGCCTGGACCGCGGCCCGCTACACCCTGCCCGGGATCGTCGCTCACCAATCCGCCCTGCACGGAGGCAACCGACTGGAGATACCCAACTTCGGTAACGCTCCGGGCGCAGGCCGGCTGGATGATTGATCTTGCAGGCACATAGCCGATCGGCCAATGCCGAGGGTCCGTCCGGGCAGGCCCGCTGAGCCGAGATCAACGAGGCGGATGCCCAGGTCAGAAGACCTCCCGTGCGTGAGCGATGCGTGAGCGGACGTGCCGGCACGAGGCACCTCGGCCTGGACCGGTCGTCAAGAGGTCGACCTCTGACCAGGTGTTTCTGGATGGGCTGCTCAATCAACGGAAGTCCCGGCAGGATCCGGCCGGGACCTTTCCGTTGGTTGTGGGTTCGAGTCCCACACGGCCCACTGCTGGCAGGCAGGGGATCTCCATCTGACCTGCTACGGAGCGCCTCGACCGGTTTCAGCCGGTCGGGGCGCTCCATCGTTCCCGGCCTCGTGCGTGAGCGGACGGTCCGGCAGCAGCCGCTACGGAGGGCGACCTTACGGGCACGTGGCACCAGGTTGGCGGCCGCTTCAGCTGCGGCTCTGTCGACCTCAGGCTGCAGGCTCGTGTACGTGTCCGACGTCAGCGTGATCGTGGAGTGCCGCAGCGTCTCCTTGATCGTGGGGAGGTCGCCACCACCGCCGTGGGTGAGGGTCGCGGAGACGTGCCGCAGGTCCCGCAGGGTGATGGGCGGAAGGTCGGTCCGCGCGAGGATGCAGCGGAAGGTCTCCGAGACGGTCTCGGGGTGGAGCCGGAATCCGTCCTCCCGTGTGAACACCTTGCCGGTGTCCTGCCAGGCCCGGGTTGTGTTTTCCTCGTATCGATATCGGCGGGGTGCGGGGGTGTGCGACGGCTTCTGGGGCGGTAAAGCGCAAGCCGTGGGAGGTCGAGGACGGGCTGTGGGAGCGGATTGAACCGCTGCTCCCGGTAGTGGAGCGGCGCTACCGCTATCCCGGACGCAAACGGCTTGACCAGCGCAGAGCCATGTGCGGGATCCTGTTCGTGCTGTACACGGGGATCCGGTGGGAGTTCCTGCCGCAGGAGCTGGGCTTCGGCTCCGGGATGACCTGCTGGCGTCGGCTGCGCGACTGGAAGGAGGCCGGCGTGTGGCAGCAGTTGCACGAACTCCTGCTCGGCGAACTCCGAGCTGGCGACGCCTTGGACCTGTCCCGCGCCTCCATCGACGGCTTCCACCTGCGGGCCCTGAAGGGCGGGGACGCCACTGGGCCCTCGCCAGTGGACCGGGGCAAGACGGGCGGCAAGCACCACGTCATTGTCGACGCCCACGGCATACCCCTGGCCGCCACCGTGACCGGCGGCAACCGCAACGACGTCACCCAACTCCTGCCCCTGATCCACGCCGTACCGCCCATCCGCGGCAAGCGCGGACGTCCCCGTCAGCGCCCCGACGTCCTCTACGCCGACCGCGGTTACGACCACAACATCTACCGCCGCCAGGTCCGTGAGCTGGGTATCCGCCCGCTCATCGCCCGGCGCGGCACCGAGCACGGAAGCGGCCTGGGCAAGAACCGCTGGGTCGTCGAAGCGGCCTTCGCACTTCTGCGCTGGTTTCGCCGGCTGCGCATCCGCTGGGAAATCCGCGCCGACATCCACCAGGCCTTCCTCACCCTCGGCTGCGCAATCATCTGCTGGCGGCGCCTCAAAAAAGTGCTGATGTGATCCCTCAGCCCGAACCGGCGACCAGCGCCTCGCCGAGCGGGGTGCGCCGGTAGAGCACCGACCGTCCGGACCGGGCGCGGACGAGCAGCCCCGCGCCGCGCAGGATGGCGAGGTGGTCTCCCACCGCGCCGGGTGCCATGGCGAGGCTTCGGGCGAGGTGGCTGGTACTGGCCGGGGCGTCCAGCGCCACCAGCAGCCGGGCTCGGGCCCGGCCGACCAGAGCGGTCAGGGCGTCCGGTCGGGGGACGCTCTCCTGTTCGCCCCACAGGGCGGCGGTGCCGCGGGCACGATAGATCAAGGTCCGGGGCCAGGGGTCTTCCAGGTGGGCGGCGATATTCGCGACGAAGACCGAAGGGATCAGCAGTAGCCCGTCGCCGGCGAGGCGGACTGTTCCGACTTGGGGGAAGTGGCCGATCTCGATACCGCCGGCTTGCCAGGCGATGCTCGGGTGCAGGCTCTCGATGGTCGTGACCCAGCCGTGTTCGCCGATCACCCCCACCCGGTGCACGACGTCGCGCTCACAGATCGCGCGCAGTTGCGGCCAGTCCGTGGCGAGCAGCTCGTGCCACGCCTGGTCCATCGCCTCGGCGATCCTGGAGACGGCGTCCGTCGAGTCCAGCACTGCGCGTACGCGGGGATCACGGGCGGACGGGCCGGTCGCGTTGGCGGCGATTTCGTGGCGGGCCGCTTCCAGCGGTGTGGCCCGGATAATGGCTAGGTCGTCTGCCCAGGTCTGGTTGAGGCCGCGCGGGGGCGGGGCGACGAAGTTCGGTCCGGATTGCGGGGTGTGCAGGGCGAGGGCGGCGTTCAGTTCGCTCTCGCGGCGAAGCCGTTCAAAGGCCGGCAGGAGCCGGGTGGCCCAGGCTCGCGGCAGCAGCCGGTCTTGACCGGCGAGCGAGCGCAGCAGGAAGCACAGGTCCATCGCGGGCGACAGTGCGAAGCGGCTGCGCAGCAGGTCCTCGACGGAGACTTCGAAGCGGAGCACCGCGCCATGCTACCGCGGGACGTTGTTCCGATTCGTCCAGCGACGAATCATTGGTGAGTGGCGTGGGCGCACGGCGAGGCTGGGCGTCATGACCCCAACCGCCGAGCCCGCACAGGGCAACCACCGTGCCACCTACCGGGAGGTGCTGGCCGAGCCGCGATTCCGGCTGCTCTTCTCAACCCGCGCCGTCTCGATCACTGCGGACGCGCTGCGGATCACCACGTTCTCGGTTCTGGTCTTCTCGGCCACCGGCTCCCCGCTGCTGAGCGCAGTGGCCTTCGGCATCGGCTTCATCCCGCAGCTGTTCGGCTCGCTGTTGCTGGGCTCACTGGCCGACCGACTGCCGCCCCGCGCGCTCATCACCGGCGGCTACGCCTTGACGTGCGCCACCGCCCTGCTGCTCGCCCTGGTGCGGATGCCGATCGCGGCAAGCCTCGGTGTCGTGGCGCTAGTCTCTCTCGCCACACCGGTGTTTCACGGCGCGTCGAGTCGGCTGGTCGCTCAGTCGCTGGAGGGTGACGCCTATGTACTGGGCCGTTCGCTGAACAACATCGCTGGCGCCGGCGCGCAATTGTTCGGTCTGGCGCTGGGAGGTGCGGCCGTCGCGGCACTCGGCCCACGCCGGGCGCTCGCGGTCAGCGCCGTCCTTTACCTCGGCTGCGCGCTTGCTATCCGCATCCGGCTACCCCGGCTGCAGCCGGGAGAGTTCGGCGGCACACCCGGCAGCGCTGGGGGCGATGGCGGGGCCGTCCGTGCAAGCCTGCACGGTGCCGGCCTGCTGCTGCGCGGACGCACGGTGCGACGACTGATGCTGGCCCAGTGGCTACCCGTCGCGCTCGTAGCGGGCGCGGAAGGCCTCATCGTCGCCTACGCGGGAGAACGCCACTTCGCGCCCGGCTGGTACGCGGTGCTGATGGGCTGTCTGCCGGTCGGCATGCTTGTCGGTGACCTGCTGGTGGGTCGACTGCTACGGCCACGCGCCCGGGAGCGACTGGTAGTCCCGTTGATTGCGCTGGCGGGGCTGCCACTGATCGGCTTTGCTGCCGAGCCCGGAGTGGGCGTCTCGTCCTGTCTGCTGCTGCTCAGCGGCCTCGGATACGCCTACGGTCTCGGCCTGCAACGCCCGTTCCTGGACGCCCTGCCGCAGGACGGCCAAGGTCAGGCCTTCGGCTTGCTCGGCTCCGGCAGCATGACGCTACAGGGCGTCGGGCCGGTTTGCTTGGGCTCGGTGGCCGCAGGCATCGGAGCAGGCGGCGCAATCGCCCTGGCAGGCGGCGCGGTGGCGCTTACCGCCGGCTGGATTCTCACCTGGCACCCGCCCACATCCCCGGTCCCCGTCCCGAACCACTCAACGAGATCAGAGAACGGCACCGAACAGCATGCGTGTAGTTCTCCTGCGCAGTAACCGTCGCAGGTCGGGTCGGCCGCGAGCCGTCACGCACCCCACCCCCACCCCCACGTCTCTCTGACAGACAGTCATTCCCGGTAGCTCATTGTGTTAGGAGTCCTTAGGCTGCGACCGTGCAGAACCAGCGTCCGACGCGTTCGACGAATGACCAACTGTCCGTCATCGACAGCCTCAGCACACTGCCGTTCCCCGACCAGGAAGAGCGGCAGGGGGATGGGGAGTGGTGGAGCGGCCCCGGATATCACCTGGCCGTGCTCCGGGAGAGCCAGGACTTCTGGGAGGACCGCAGCGAGGAGATCGTCGAGGCGGCCGAGCAGTCGCTCGAAGGCGATCTTGCCGTGCTGGCGGCGGTTCTGACCGACCGTTGGGGCGAACCTGAGACCGTCGACCTGTGGCCGTATCTCGGCTTCGACAGTCCCGACCCCGACTTCGTGGCACCCGAGCCGTTGGGATTCCTGTGCGGCGTCGCAGGCAGCATGCAGGTCTGGCGGCCTGCCGCTCCCGGCCGATGGCTCGCGCTGACCATCGGCCAGGCCGATCCCGAGTTTCCGCTCCAATTGCTCGCGGCTTTCGGTGAGGCGTCCTCACTGCCCGGATGATCCGGCCGCGACAGGCGGTCCCGCGCCGGTCAGTACAGCAGGTCCAGCTCGGCGCGGACCGTCTTTCCCGGCGGTACGCGGTCCAGCACCGCCCACCGGTCGGCCAGTGCCTCGACCAGAATCAGCCCGTGTCCGCTGCCGGAACCGGGCGGCGGCGGTACAAGCTCCCCCGGCCCCGGCGGGCGTCGCTCGCCCCGCGTATCACCGACCTCGATCCGCAGGACGCCGAGCACCTGCGTGTCGCCCGGTGCGTGGGTGAGCCGCAAGTCGAAGTCACGGCCCGGCACCCGGCCGTGCGTTACCGCGTTCGCGGCCAGCTCGGCAATGATCAGCGCCGCCGTCTCCGATGCGTCACTGCGGTACGGGATGCCCCAGTCATGCAGCACGTGCAGTGCGAGATGCCGGGCGAGCCTTGCTCCTCGCGGCGTGGAGCTGAAGCGTTGCGCGAACACACTTACGGTGAACGGCGATTGAGGAGTGGCGAGTGCTTCCATGCGCCCACCGTGACGGCCGGAACACCCATCGGACCAGCTCAGCAACTCGTACGCTGAGTCAGCGTACGGGCGCAGAGGGTAGACGGTACGCGTAACAGTCCGTGACCATGGGCGAGTTGCGGACCGGCAGGCAAGGCACGGGAGGTGGCCGGACATGACGGACGGCGTCGGCGGAACGGGTGGGGCGGCGGGCACGAACGGGGAGCCGGAACCCTCGGACAGCCTGAAGGCGTTCGGCGAGGTCGTCAAGGTCTTCCGTAAGCGAGCGCTGCTGACCCAGGAGCAGTTCGCCCCGATGGTGCGGTACTCGGTGCCGACGGTCGCCTCGATCGAGCAGGGGCGCCGATTTCCGCCGCTGGCCTTCGTCGAACGGGCGGAGGAGGTGCTGGACGCGTTCGGGGTCATCAAGGCGGCGGCAAGGCATCTTTCGCGACGGCCGGGGTTGGCTAGCTGGTTCCGGCAGTGGGCGCAGTTGGAGGCGGAGGCGCTGAGCCTGTACACGTACGAATGCCGGTTGATTCCGGGGCTGCTGCAGACGGAACCGTACGCGCGGGCGTTGTTCGTGAATCAGCTTCCGCCGCTGGGTGACGATCAGATCGAGGCACAGCTCTCGGCTCGACTCGACCGACAGCGACTGCTCACGGAACGGCCGAACACCGCGTACAGCTTCATCCTGGAAGAGCACCTGTTCCTGCGGCGGACGGGCGGTGCAGAGGTCACAAGGAACCTCATCGATCACGTTCTCCGGCTGGTCCAGCTCCGGAACGTCGAGGTCCAGATCATGCCGCAGGTTCGGGAGAGTCACGCCGGGCTGGACGGACCGATGCAACTGCTGGAGTCCCCGGACCACAAGTGGTTCGGCTACGGCGAGGGACAGAAGAGCGGCCACTTCCATGCCGACCCGGCAGTCGTCAGCGTGCTCCAGATGCGGTATGCCAGGATGCGTTCACAGGCCCACTCCCTCGAAGACTCCGTGGGCCTGTTGCAGCGGATGCGAGGAGCGGTATGAGCACCACAGACCTGGCCTGGTTCAAGAGCAGCTACAGCGGCGGCGACGGCGACTCCTGCGTAGAAGTCGCCCTCTCCTGGCACAAGTCCAGCTACAGCGGCGGTTCCGGCGACGACTGCGTAGAGGTCGCCACCTGCCCCACCACCGTCCACGTCCGGGACTCCAAGGTCGAGCAGGGCCCCCAACTCGCCCTCTCCCCCGCCGCCTGGACCGGCTTCGTCGCGTACGCCATGAACGGCTGATCGTACGCGAACCGGCACGACACCGCGCCGCACACCGGATCAACTCCGTTGCGCGGCGCGGCGGGTATCAGTTGTCAAGCGCCAAACGTCAGGACAGCGCCAGCTCGGTGACGTTTTCGGCCTGCAGGACCCACGTCGCGCTCAGGCCGCCTTCCTGACCCGTTCCTCGCCGTTGCCCTTGAGGACGCCGATGCGCTTGCCGGACAGGGCGACCTACTTGACCTCTCCGGCTTCCTTGACCCAGGTCGCGCTGAGGCCGCCCTCCTTCACGTGGGCATCGCCGTTGTCACGCAAGGTGCCGATGCGATTGCCGCCGTCTCCGGAGACCGTGCCGGGCACCGCGTTGGCCGTGGACGCATCGGTGAGGCCGGCCAGCGCCAGAAGGCGGCGGCCTCGGAGAGAGTCTTGAGATTCATCCGAGTAACTCCTGTACGCAGAGCGACTCTTGGGCCCGGATCGCGGCGCCCACGGGGGATTGATCAATCCGAAGACGATCAACGACTGGCACAGCCTGGGATGCGTAGGCCATTGCAGTGATGGGGGAGCACTGGGCAGGGTCCTCGCCGCGCGTCGCGCGCCGGGCTGGGGCGGCAAGGACGTAACCACCGGCTCGGATCAGTACGCGAAGCAGGACTTGCCCAGTTCCGTCGTCGCGACGCGCAGGATGGCGCTGTCCGTCGGAAGGACGGTCACCGGCGGGCGCTGCGTAAGGTCCCGTTGAACTGCACGCACCGACAAGGGTTGGCAGACTCAGTACGAGTGCCCGAGCGCGCCCCAACGCCTTCGTGACTGTTCAGTCCAGCAGGGTCGTGACAACCAGGAAGTCGTCGTAGGCCTCGCCGTACTGCTTGGCGGCGAGCAGGAACATGGCACGGTCTGTCAGGGCCCTGGCCAGCAGGGCCCGGCCCTCCTCCGCTCCCAGGTCGTCCAGGCGGCGGGCGAGTGCCACACCGTTGTCGAAGAGCGGCCGCAGCGGTTTCAGAATGCGATGGGTGCGGTTCTCCCGGTGGAGCGCCGAACGGATGGTCAACCTGCGGTGTGCGGCGATCAGTCCCGGAAGGTGGCGGTGCGGGTCGGTCCTGGCCGCCTCGGTCAGTCGGGCGGTCTCCTCTTCCAGGGCGGGGAGGCTGTCGAAGTAAGCCTGCCTGGTGTCGTGCGACCAGAGAGTCGAACCGAACGGCGGTGCCGGTGCACGGGGAGACGCCTCCGGCTCCTGCGCTCGGCCCGACAGGCCGAGCAGCATGGTCCACCAGGAGAGGATGTCGCTCCAGCTCCTGCGCTCCCCGGTCTCCCCCAGCTCGGCAAGGAGGCCGAGAGCCTCTTTCCGGGCCGCTCCGGCCCCGGCCCGGCGCCCGGCGGCGTCCAGCATCTGGGAATGGCGGACCAGTTCCCACGTCAGGATGGCCAGCGACGTGCTCCCGGCAACGAGTTTGCTGCGGTCGGCGTCCACCATTTCCGCGAAGGCGTCCAGGGCCGCGTCGTGAAATCCGGCTGCGTCCAGTTCAGCCGCCCATTCCACCGTGGCCCAGAAGGAAACATCGGCCGAGCCTTCCGAGCGTGCGGCCTGGACGATCCTCCCGCAGATCTCCGCAGCCTCCCGGTGGCGTCCCTCCTCGGCCAGTACGGCGGCCAGCCGCCCGTGCCCGTACACGGGGCTCTGCACCTGCCCCTGCTTGAACCCCTGCCGCCCGGCCTCGGCCATCTCCTCGCATATCGCGAAGCCATCCACTCGTCGGCCGGCGGAGTACAGCTGGTGCTGGTAGGCGGTCAGGGCACGGATAAGAAACTCCGTCCTTCTCGGCTCACCTGCGCCGATCCGCCGGGCGGCGGCCGCCGCCTGGGCGTGCAGAGCGAGTTGTATGTCCGGGCGGTCCCGGAACTCCTGCGCGTAACCGAACGAGAGCAGTGCCTTGGACAGCTTCGGCAGGTAGGTCAGGGGGCTCACCTCGGCCAGCACCCGGTACGCGTCGATCTCTTGCTCGACGCTCAGCCCACCGGATCCGAGCAGCATCGTCCGTGCCCGCAGCACCGCGTCCTGATCGACGTTCTCGGAAAGATTCATGACGGTGATTCTGAGAGCCGGAAACACTGCGGGACAAGGCTCCTGAGCTGTGCCGTCGGTCCTACGAAAAAGGGCCGTTGAACTGTCATGATGGGTGTGGTTTCACCTCTCGGCGCCTTGAGCGGCCCACAAGGGCCGACTGAACGTCGGAACCCCGACCGTGCCGGGCGTACGGGCGCTGCGTACCGCCCCGTTGGACTGAATGCCCCGGCAAGGGATGACCGGGCGACCTTCCGGCACGGTGCATGCGGGAACGGTGCGCCTTGATAGCGTCGCTCCCGCGATTGCGGACCGCTCCCCGCCGGGGTCGTCGCTGCGCCCGGACGGCCTGCCCTCGACGGCCGACGGAGCGGGCGTGCTGACGCTACGGGGACGTTCGCGGCAAGGACGAAGAGGGCCGACGCATGAGCCTCGCGCAGTTGCACTACACCTCTGCCTCTGCGGGGGAAGACGGGGGCGGCGCACGGTTCACGGCGGTCAGCGCCGGAATACCCACGCCGGTGCTGGCCGAGGCCGAGCAGCTCCTCGGCTACGAGCCGCCGGCCGGGGCCCCGTACCACCCCACGACCGCTGAACTCCGTTCGTTCCCCGAGGCGTTCAGCTTCAGTGCACTGTCCGACGGCAGCCATCTGCTGAGCCGTACAGTGGCGCTCGGCGGCTCCGGCGCCGGCCGTTTCCACGCGCACGCGGTGCACCTGCCTGCCGGTACCGGGCTGCCCGGCGACGTTCCGGCGATCACGGCTTGGCGGTCGCCGAACTGGGCCTCCACCACACCGCACGGCGGCACGCCCGGCCGAATGGCCTCCCTGCCCGCCTCCGCCGCCTTCGGGCCGGAGGCGCTGAACGACTTCGCGGTCTCCCGGAGCCCCTGGCTGGCGGCGGTCTTCGCCGACCTGCGCCGGGCGAGCGAGGAATCGTCGTCGACGCGAGTGGTACTCGTGGAGCGGCAGAGCGCCGATGTGGCCCGGTGGATCGCCCTGGCCGGGGCCGTACTCCCGCCGGAGAACGCGCGGCGGCTGACCTTCACGACCTACACGCGCCATCCGGCGCAGTCTCCGCACCAGGTCGTCGGAGTGCTGCCGCAGGACGTACCGGAACCGAACCGCTCCGACGACGGGCACGGGCTCCGGGTGCACAACTGCACCGGGCCACGCCCGGCGGGGCCGGTGGATGACGCCTGGGCCGAGACCTGCGCCCGGATCTGGCGGAGTCGGTCCCCGGAGCTGTTCCGGGCGGCGGCGGAGCTGCCCGGAGAGCCCTTCGCCGCCGGACCGCTCGCCGTCACAGCACTCTGCGCGGGCGTCGCGCTCGGCACCGTCGAGCGCGCCGCGGCCGCCGACTGGGCCGCCGAGCGGCCGTACGCGCTGGACGAGGAGCGGACGCGGCTGCTGACCGACGCGCTGACCGCCCCCGGCGTCGACCGCACGAGCAACGAACTCGCCTGCGTGGCACGGCTGTTGACCGCACTCGATGGGCGGTCGCCCGCCGCGACGACCGCATCGCTCGCCGCTCTGCTGGTGACGGAGGCGGTACACGGAGGCGATGTCACACTCGAACCCCCAGCACGCTCGGCCTTCGCCGAACCGGCCGGGGAGCGCGCCTCCGCCGCACTCGTCACGGCCCTGGGCGACGACCTCCGTACCGAACTCGCCACCGGTGCGCCCACCGTGCCCGGCCGCAGTGTGGCGCGCACCGTGCAGCTGCTGCGGATCGCGCGGCTGCTCGACGTGGACTGCGCGGACCTGCTCCCCGATGTCGTACACCGGATGGCCCGGTCCCTGCTGGACGAAGGGGCGGCCGGCTGCGGGCCGGTGCTGCTCGACCTCCTGGACGAACAGTTCGATGTCCGTACCACGCTGCTGGGCGAGCTGGACCGGATCGCCCCGCACGATCCGGCGGGAACGGAGCGGCTGCTGACCGGTGTCGCCCTGCCGTTCACCGGGACGCAGGCGCTGCCGCATCTGCGGATGTGCGCGGCGGCACCGGACGCCAGGGCGGGCGACGGCGACCGCGTGAAGGTGCTGCACACGGTGCTCCGAGCCGGTGGAATGTCACCCTTCACCGAACCACTGGTGCTGCGCACGGCGGTGGGGCTGGTCTGGGGCGAGGACACACCCACCGCGGGCGAGGCGCGGCTGCTGCTCGGCGGGACCACCTCCGACGCACACCGTATGGCCGGTACGTGGTCCGTTCTTGTCGCGGCGGCGCTCGGCGCCCCCGCCGACGAGGAGGCCCCCGAACTCGCCCATGACCTGCTGCGCGGCTTCCCGCAGGAGATCGACGCGCGGGTGCGCGGCGCCCTGCTGCTCCTGGATTTCGCACGGGACGTGCGGTCGGGGGCGGCGGAGCCCGGCTGGACGGAACGGGCCCGGAAGCTGTGCGCCGGGGTCGAACCGGTGGAGCCGGGCGTGCGCGACCAGGCGTTCGGCGCCCTGGCCGGGAGGCTGCTCGCTCCGGACCGGCCCGAGGCCGAGCTGTACGCGTTCGTCCACAGCGACGACGCGGACCTCATCGCGGCCTACGGCAGGGCCGCCCGCCAGGACACGGTCCTCGGCCGGCTGCGTTCCGAAACCGCCTATGTGGCCGACTGCTTCACCGTCTGGAGCTCCCACCCGCATGCGGGCCGCGCCTGGAACGAGACCCGGGCGGCGCTGCTGGAGGAGGTGCTGCGGCCTGTGGTGCGCGGACTGTCCGGCGGCGAGGTGGCCGCCGTGGAGGAGGCCGCCGAGCGTACGGGCAGCAGCCGCACGGCGGAGGCGTTCCGGGCGTGGAACCGGCCGGGCGGCTTCGGCAGACGGCTCGGCAGCAGGCTGACGGCACGGGTGCGGCGGTCGTAGCCGAGCTCAGGACATCAAGAGGTCGCGAGTCCTCGGGCAACCCGCGGGCGTCAGTTGTGCCGGACCGTGCTGCCCGGAGTCCGTGATCAGGCGGAAGTTACCTATAAGTATGTAGTGACTTTGTGCGCAATCGACAGTAGAACCTGCTTCACTCTGTCGAGAGTGAAGGACGCCACATGAATGACACCACCATGCATGATGCTGGATCCAAGAGTGTCTCGCGTCGAAGGTTCATCGCAGGAACCAGTTCTATTCTGGGAGCCGTGGCTCTCATCGGCCACGCCACCTCGGCTCAGGCGAAAGCTGTCTCCACTGCGGCTCCGATCGACTCCGGGACCCATGTCCCGGCCCTGGTGATCGGCACCGGATACGGGGGCTCCGTAGCCGCCCTGCGTCTCGCCCAGGCCGGCATCGACGTACACATGATCGAGATGGGCATGGCCTGGGACACGCCCGGCCCGGACGGCAAGATCTTCGCCAACACGACCCAGCCGGACAACCGGTCCTACTGGCTCCGCACCAAAACCAAACAGCCCCTCAGCAACTTCCTCGGCTTCCCCATCGACAAGGACATCTCCCGCTACACCGGGATCCTGGACGCCGAGGAATTCGGCGGCATCACGGTCTATCAGGGGCGCGGTGTCGGAGGCGGTTCGTTGGTCAACGGCGGCATGGCGGTCACTCCCAAGCGCGAGAACTTCGGCGCCATCCTCCCGTCGGTGAACGCCGACGACATGTACGGCATCTACTACCCGCGTGCCAACGCCGGGCTCGGGGTCAACACCATCGACCCGGCCTGGTTCGAGACCGCCGAGTGCTACCAGTACGCCCGGGTCGGCCGTAAGCAAGCCCAGCGTTCCGGCTTCCCGTTCGTCTTCGTTCCCACCGTGTACGACTGGGACTACATGAAGCAGGAGGCGGCCGGTACCGTCCCCAGATCGGCGCTGGACGGCGAGATCCTCTACGGCAACAACTACGGTAAGAAGTCGCTGGCGAAGACCTACATCGCCCAGATCAGGGCCACCGGCAAGGTCACCATCTCTCCACTGCACAAAGTCACCTCGGTCGCCCCGGCGGCCGGTGGCGGCTACACCGTCCTCATCGACCAGATCGACACCAACGGGGACACCGCGACCACCAAGTCCGTGACCGCGGACAAGGTGTTCTTCGCGGCAGGCAGCGTCGGCACCAGCAAGCTGCTGGTCACGCTGAAGGCCACCGGAGCGCTGCCCCGCCTGAACGACGAGATCGGCAAGGGCTGGGGCGACAACGGCAACGTCATGTGCGGCCGCGCCAACCACCTGTGGGACCCGACCGGCAAGGTCCAGGCGTCCATACCCACGGGCGGCATCGACAACTGGGCTACTGGTGGTGCGTTCGCCGAGGTCGCGCCGCTGCCCACCGGGATCGAGACGTACGCCTCGTTCTATCTGTCGATCACCAAGAACCCGAACCGCGCCGAGTTCTCCTGGAACGCCGCGACGAGCAAGGTCGATCTGAGCTGGCAGACCTCCTGGAAGCAGCCGTCCATCGACGCGGCCAAGACGGTCTTCGACAAGATCAACCAGACGGAGGGGACGATCTACCGCACCGACCTCTTCGGCACCTACAAGATCTGGGGCGATCACCTCACGTACCACCCGCTCGGAGGCGCGGTGCTGAACAAGGCCACCGACAACTACGGCCGCCTCCACGGCTACTCCGGCCTGTACGTCATCGACGGCTCGCTGATCCCCGGCAACACCAGTGTCAACCCGTTCGTCACCATCACCGCGCTCGCCGAACGGAACATCGAAGAGATCATCGCTGCCGACCTGTAACGGTGAGATCGAAGCCCGGGGCCGGGCGGGCTCGCCGAGCGGCCCCGGACCACTTCAGTGCCCGGGCAGCGCGCACACGGTGTCGAGGCCCAGCACATGGTTGAGCCGGCCGAACGCCAGCCACGAGCCGATGCTCATGCTCAGCTCCACGATCTCGGGCTGGCTGTAGTGCGCGGTCATCCGAGTCCAGAACTCGTCATCGAGGCCGTGGTGGTCCAGGGCGTACCGCTCGGCGTACTCGGCGGCCAACCGGGTCCGGTCGTCGAAGGCGTCAGTGGTGCGCCACTGGGCCACCGCGTCGGCGAACTCCTCCTCGACCTTCGCTCCGTCCCGTTCGGTCCGCCAATCAAGGCAGAAGATGCACCCGTTGATCTGTGCGATCCGCAACCGCGCGGCCTCGAACTCGCGTAGTCCGAGGGTCGTGTGGGCATACACCGACATCGAGAAATTCGCGGCGGCGATCCCGATCCCGGGGATCATCTCCCCCCACACGTACTCGATCGCATCCTTGCCTTCGGGGATATCGATGTTCATCGTTGTCTCCTTCCGAGTCTGCCGACCGCGGGGCGCAGTGGGACGTCGAGCGCGTCGTAAAGTCCGGGGTCCGCGCCCACAAGCCAGTCGATGGCGCTCACGAGCCTGCCGACTGCGGTGGCGTTCCCGCCCGCGGACCGGTTCTCGCCCTCGTCGGTGGCCTCGACCGTGACCTCGATGCGCGGGCGGCCCTCGATGACCACCCGATGTGCGCCGTCGCCGTCGGGCGGCGTCGGCCAGTCCGGTGCGCAGGACGGATGGATGCGCGTGATGTGCTCGATGATGATGCGGGGTTCGCCCTCGACGATGCCTTGCACCTCGAACCGGACAGCGCCCTGGGTGCCCGCCTCGAACTCGCCCATCGTCCTGGTACTCACCATGGTCTCAAGAGGGCGCCGGTCCAACGTCTCGCGGATGTCGTCGAGTTCGACACCGAGGGCCCTGGCCATCAGTCGCACTTGGCCGCCCCAGACCATCGTGGGGACCGTCGGCGCGAGCATCAGCGGCTCGTAGTCCATCGGCTGTCCCATGCCGACCAAGTACCGGACCGAGTCCTCCTGGTCGTAGGTGGAGTAGTCGAAGATCTCCTGACAGCGGATCACATCCACGGTGGTGCCGAGTCCGCTGATCAGCAGCGGCAGCACGTCGTTGCCCCAGCCGGGGTCGACACCGGAGACGAACAGCGAGCCGCCGCCCTCAGCGATGGCGGCCAGCACCGGATCCCGCAACTCCGGCGGGGCGCCCAGCTGGTCGTAGAGCGCGTACACCGCAGGGGTGACGACTACGGCTCCGCCCCGGATGGCCCTGATGATGTCGGTGAGGGCCTCGTCGGGGCGGATGTCGCCGGACGCCGCGTACACCACCGCCTGGGGGCCGGAGGCCAGCACACTGTCGATGTCGTCGGTCGCGGCAACCCCCAGACCGCGGTCGAGCCCTCCGAGGTCGCCCGCGTCGCGGCCGACCTTGTCGGGGTTGTGGACGAGCACGGCAGTGAGCGTCAGCGCCGGATGGGCATCGACGGCACGGATCGCCGCGCGGCCGACGTTGCCAGTACCCCAGACAACCGTGGAAATCATGCGCGGAGGGTAGCGAGAGGGCGCATCAGTTCATAGTGGCGTGACCGGAAAGAATTCCAAACGCTCGTGCGTAGCAGGGCGACGAGTGGGCTTTCCCGGACAGCGTGCCGTGCCAGCAATTCCAGCACGAGCTGAGGCACACCCAGGCGCACTGAAGGGTGGCGGTGAGGTTGCGGCCCGTCCTGAGCTTCCGGACCCGGCCGGACATACGTCACGGCTTCCCCGGAGCGACCGGTACCGTAGAACGTACGATCTCGTGGGCCTCCTGACGGACTGCGTGAACCGCCAGAGGAACAGATGAGGAAGCCATGACGACGAACCGCGGACGCAAGGACGTCATCCGGGACCGGATGGCCGCGACCGGCGAGTCGTACAACGTCGCCGCCCGCAATCTGAAGGCGATGAAGGACATGGGCGCCACGCGTGAGGCCGTCCTCACCCAGCGCTGGCGTCCCGCCGACTCGTTCGACGTTCCGTGCCCCTGCGGTGGTACGTGCGAGCCGGGCGAGCGGTGCGAGCGCTGCCATGCGCTGCACCGGCATGTGGCGCGCTACCCCGGCAGTGTCACGGACGTGGAGACCTGGGCGGACCGTTACGACTGCACGGGCTGCGCTTCCTCGTACATCCTGACGGTCGCGCTGCCCGGCCGGCCGTGGGGTGTCGCCGAGACGGTCGTCCAGGGCGGGTCCGCGGAGCCGGTCGTGCGGGCCAGTGTCTTCCCGGGGGTCGCCCACCCGCTGCTGCGGCCGGAGAACCCCGAGGGCGAGGACGAGGGCTGACGCCCGGCGTCAGCCCTCGCTCGGGTCGAGGCCGTCAGCCCTCGTCGGGCGTCAGGCGCAGTGAGATCGAGTTGATGCAGTACCGCTGGTCCGTCGGGGTCGGGTAGCCCTCGCCCTCGAAGACATGGCCGAGGTGCGATCCGCAGCGGGCGCAGCGGACCTCGGTGCGGACCATGCCGTGGCTGCGGTCCTGGATCAGTTCGACCGCGTCCGTGTCCTTCGGGTCGTAGAAGGACGGCCAGCCGCAGTGCGACTCGAATTTGGTGTCGGAGCGGAACAGCTCCGCGTCACAGGCGCGGCAGGAGTAGACGCCCGTGGTCTTGGTGTCGGTGTACTCGCCGACGAAGGCGGGTTCGGTGCCGGCCTGGCGCAGGACCGCGTACTCGGCGGGCGTCAGCTCCGCCCGCCACTGCTCGTCCGGCTTCTCGATGTCGTACGACACGTCGCTCCCTCAGCTCGACAGGTGGTCCAGGATCTGCGGGCCGAGGTCCGTGACGTCGCCCGCCCCCATGGTGAGAACGAGGTCGCCGGGCTTCGCCATTCCCGCGATGACCTCGGGGACGGCCGCCTTGTCGTGGACGGCGGTGACATCGGCGCCCGCGGACCTCGCGGCGTCGATGATCAGGTCGCTGGTGATGCCGGGGATCGGGTCCTCGCGGGCCGGATAGATGTCCAGGACCACGGAGGCGTCGGCCAGTGCGAGGGCCTGGCCCATCTCGGCGCCGAGCTCCTGGGTGCGGGAGAAGAGGTGGGGCTGGAAGACGACCAGGAGGCGGGCGTCGGACGCGGCGCCGCGCATCGCTTCGAGGTCCGCGGTCATCTCGGTGGGGTGGTGTGCGTACGAGTCGATGACCTGCACGCCCGCGGCCTCGCCCTTGAGCTGGAGGCGGCGCTTGACCCCGGTGTACTTGCCGAGGGCCGAGGCCAGGTTGTGGGCCGGGATGCCGAGGGCGACACCGGCGGCGAGGGCCGCGACCGCGTTGTGGGCGTAGTGGCGGCCGGGCACGGAGACCGTGAACGTGAGGTACTTCCCGTTCAGGATGACCGTGACCTCGCTGGTCAGACCGCGCGGGGTGACCTTGTGGACGCGTACGTCGGCGGTCTCGGACTCGCCGTAGGTGACGACCTTCACCGAGGACAGGGCGCGCACCCGCTTGGTCAGCTCCACGGCGCCGGGCTGGTCGGCGGCGATCACCAGGGTGCCGCCGGGGACGATCTTGCCTGCGAACGTCTCGAAGGATTCGTAGATCTCGTCCATCGAGGCGTAGTTCGCGTGGTGGTCCAGCTCGACGTTGAGCACGATCGCGACCTCGGGGTCGTACTTCTGGAAGCTGCGGTCGCTCTCGTCCGCCTCGGCGACGAAGATCTGGCCCTCGCCGTGCGCGGCGTTGGTGCCGGGGCCCGCGAGGTCGCCGCCGATGGCGTACGAGGGGTCGAGGTTCAGCTCGGACAGGGCGACGGCCAGCATCGATGTGGTGGTCGTCTTGCCGTGCGTACCGGCCACCGCGATCGCGCGCAGGCCCCCCATCAAGGAGGCCAGCGCGTCGGAGCGGTGCACGACGGGGATCGACAGCTCGGCGGCGCGCACCAGCTCCGGGTTGTCGGCGCGGATGGCGCTGGAGACGACCACGCACGAGGCGTCGTCCGCCAGATGTCCGGCGGCGTGCCCGATGTGCACGGTCGCCCCCAGGGCTCGCAGCGCCTCGGCCGTACCCGACTCCTTGGAGTCACTGCCCGCGACCTTCGCGCCGCGCTGGGTGAGGATCTTCGCAATGCCCGACATTCCGGCGCCGCCGATGCCGATGAAGTGCGGTCGTTCCATGGCGGCAGGAATACCGGGTGCCATACGTGTGTCTCCCCAGAAGTCGAAACGAGTACCCGCCCAGCCTATTCGCTGTGCGCGAAGAGCTTGAGCACCGGTACGCCGACCTTGTGCCGGGCCCTGGACGCCCAGTCCCTGTGAAAGAACTCTTCCACGTAGTGGGGCGCGGTCAGCACGATGACTTCATCGGCCTCCGCGTCGTCGACCACGGACTTCAGCTTGGCCAGCGGGTGCTCCTCGATCACCTGCCCGACCGCTTCGGAGCCTGCCTGACGCAGGGCCTCGAGCGACACTTCGAGCGCCAGTTCGGCGGACTGCCTGGCATTCTTGCCCTCCGGCTCCTCACGCTCCCGGGCGGCTTCCTTCAGTTCGCCCATCGCCAGGTCGTCGATGGCCCGCAACAGCACATCGGCCTGGTCACCGCGCGGCTGCATGAGCACGACGAAGGAGGTCCGCTCCTCCCCGTGCAGGGTGGTGACGAACTCGACGTCCTCGGAAGTGAGGGGCTTCTCGATCATCAAAACGCTGGTGAACACCACGGGCGCCCTTCTGCTTCAGTAACCGTCGCCAGTCTCTGCCGAAACCATCCTTCCCCGTGCTCGCACGGGGTCTGCGAGTAATTGTGCCCACCGGGGGCTAACCGGAACGACAAATTCCGACGATTGTCAGATCCGACGGTATCGGGTGAAGAGGAACCCGGCCTCTTCCAGCATCGATGTCAGGGCGAATCGTTCCGGCACGGCCACCGAGGGGCCACCGGCGATCCGCTGCGCGTCTCCGGCGGTCAGCATCGGCGAGAGGGTCAGACAGAGCTCGTCCAGCACCCCGGCCGCCACGAACTGGCCCAGCATCCTGGGTCCGCCCTCGGTCAGCAGCCGCTTGAGTCCGCGGTCCGCCAGCTCCCGTACGGCCCTGGCGGGGTCCACCCGGGAACCCTCCCCCGCGATCACCACCTCGGCGCCCGCCTTCCGCGCCGCCTCGATCCGGTCCGCAGGGGCTCCATTGCCGGTCAGCACGAGAGTCGGGACGAGCGGCGAGACGAAGAGCGGCAACGAGAAGTCCAGGTCCAGGCTGCCGCTCACCACGGCGATCGCCGGTGCGGGCCCCTGCCCGGCCGCTGCCCGGCGGGCGGCGAAGGCCTCGCGGGCCCTGGCGGGCCGGTAGCCCTCCAGCCGTACGGTCTCCGCCCCCGCCACGACCACGTCGGCCAGACCGCGCAGGGTGCCGAAGATCCGCATGTCACTCTCGCAGGAGATCGGCTGCGAGCGCCCGTCGTGCTGAGCGGCGCCGTCGAGCGTCGAAACCATGTTGGCGCGCAGCCAGGGGCCGTCCTGCTCTGGGTACGCGTAGGCGTCGGCCAGATGGTCCAGACTCCACTCCCCCTCGTCGTCAGGCGGTGTCAGGTCGGTCACAGGGAAGAGGCGTCGCATGTTCTGCAGTCTGGCACGGCGCTTAAGGTTGAGAGTTGTGTCGTCCTCCACCGCCGTGCCGGGGCAGAGCCCCATAGCCGAAACGGCCCCGCTGTCCCTGTGTGCCCTTGAGCCGCACGTCCCCGCCGACCGCCTGGTCGCCGAGATGGTGCCGCCGCCGCGCTTCGACTCCGTACGCTTCGATACGTATGTCCCGGACCCCAACCAGCCGAGCCAGGTCGAGGCGGTCAAGGTCCTGAGCGGCTTCGCGGCCGGGCTCGGCGGGGCACACGCCACCGGCTCCGGCAAGAACAGAAGAGCGCGAAGCGCATCCTCGGAGGGATGGTGGCGGGCGACGGGTGGGCGGTTCAGCAAGAAGCCGGCGGCGCCCGCGTCGCCTCTCGGGGTCTACCTCGACGGCGGCTACGGCGTCGGCAAGACGCACCTGCTGGCCTCCCTCTGGCACGCCACGCCCGCCGCGCCGTCACTGAAGGCGTTCGGCACCTTCGTCGAGCTGACCAACCTTGTGGGTGCGCTGGGCTTCCAGCAGACCGTGCAGACGCTGAGCGGGCACCGGCTCCTGTGCATCGACGAGTTCGAGCTGGACGACCCGGGTGACACGGTACTGGTGTCATCGCTGCTCAGCAGGCTGGTCGAGGCGGGGGTCGCGCTCGCCGCCACCTCCAACACGCTGCCCGGCAAGCTCGGTGAGGGCCGGTTCGCCGCCGCCGACTTCCTGCGGGAGATCCAGGGGCTGTCCTCGCACTTCCGTCCGCTGCGGATCGACGGCGAGGACTACCGCCACCGAGGGCTGCCCGAGGCTCCCGCGCCGTACTCCGACGAGCAGGTCACCAAGGCCGCGTACGCCACCGAGGGCGCCAGCCTGGACGACTTCCCCTCGCTCCTCGACCATCTCGCCCGGGTCCATCCGAGCCGCTACGGCGCGCTGACGGACGGACTGCGGGCGGTCTGCCTCACCGAGGTCCAGCCGGTGCCGGACCAGTCGACCGCGCTGCGGCTCGTCGTCCTCGCCGACCGGTTGTACGACCGGGAGGTTCCGGTGCTCGCCTCCGGGGTGCCGTTCGACAAGCTGTTCAGTGAGGAGATGCTGAACGGCGGGTACCGGAAGAAGTACTTCCGGGCGATCTCCCGGCTGACGGCGCTGGCACGCGACGCAAAGGGTCTGGTGGCGCAGTAGGTTCGGGGCGTACCACCCTTCGGGGGCGTATCACCGAGGTGCCCCGGCGCGCCTCGTATCTCCCGTATCACCGCGCACACCGTTTGAAGGGATCCAGCATGGCTACCACGCGTCAGGCGCACACGGTCTGGGAAGGCAACCTGATCGAGGGCAAGGGTGTCGTCACCTTCGACTCCTCCGGCATCGGCGACTACGAGGTCTCCTGGCCGTCCCGCGCGGAGAAGGCGAACGGAAAGACCAGTCCCGAGGAGCTCATCGCGGCGGCACACTCCAGCTGCTTCTCGATGGCGCTGTCCAACGGCCTGGCCACCGCCGGCACCCCTCCGACCCGGCTGAACACCCGGGCCGAGGTCACCTTCCAGCCCGGTACCGGCATCACCGGTATTCACCTCACCGTCCAGGGCGAGGTGCCGGGTCTCGACGAGCCGGGCTTCGTCAAGGCCGCCGAGGACGCCAAGGCGAACTGCCCCGTCAGCCAGGCGCTGACGGGCACGACGATCACGCTCACCGCGTCCCTGGCCTGACCCCACGGGCCCCTGCGGGCCCGTGACACGCACGAGGCTCAGTGACCCGCATGGTTCCCGCGCGGCGATACGCGTGGTACACACATGCGGGTCACTTCTCCTGTCCGCCAGCAGGGAGTTGCCTCATGTCATCAGCAGCAGCACGACGACTCGCAACACGACGACAGGTCCTGGCCGGCAGCGGCGCGGCCGTTGCCTCGGTCGCCTTCGCCGGGGCGTTCTCCGAACTCTTCGCGGGTACCGCCGCCGCCCGTGGGCACAGCGGCTACGGCCCGCTCGTGCCCGACCCGGACGGTCTGCTCGACCTCCCGAAGGGCTTCCGCTACCGGGTCCTGTCCCGGGAGGGCGACCCGCTCCGCTCCGGCGAGGGCCAGGTCCCCAGCAACCACGACGGCATGGCTGCCTTCATGGGCCGGCACGGACACGTCCGTCTCATACGCAATCACGAGAACCGCGCCACCGGAAGAATCCCGGTCCCGACCGTCGAGGGCCTCACCTACGACCCGATGGGCAAGGGCGGCTGTACCGCCCTGGAGCTGGACGGCCGCAACAACGTCCTCGGCGAACGCGTCGCCATCGCCGGTACGGCGGTGAACTGCGCGGGCGGCCGCACCCCTTGGAACACCTGGCTGACCTGCGAGGAGACCGAGGACAAGGCCGGCACCAACGGCTACACCAAGGACCACGGCTTCATCTTCGAAGTGGACGGCGCCGATCCGCACCGCACCGGGGCCGTGCCGCTCACCGCGATGGGCCGCTTCCAGCACGAGGCGATCGCGATCGACCCGAAGAGCGGGATCGTGTACGAGACGGAGGACGCGTTCGACAAGCCGTTCGGGCTCTTCTACCGCTTCCTGCCGAGGAAACCGCTCGGCGGGACGGGCTCGCTGCGGGCCGGCGGCCATCTGGAGGCCATGCGGGTGCCCGGTGTCCCCGACCTCTCCGTGATCCAGGAGACCGGTGCGAGTTTCGAGGGCGTCGAGTGGGTTCCCGTACCGGATCCGCAGGCGGCCGGGACTCCGATCCGGTTCCAGGACTTCGGTCCGAAGGGCATCACGCACGCGCAGAAGCTGGAGGGCTGCTACTGGGGCGGGTCCGCGGTCTGCTTCGTCTCCAGTTTCGCGCACAGCTCGCAGGGTTCGGCGGCCGACCACTACGGCCAGGTGTGGAAGTACGAGCCGAAGCGGCGCCGTCTCACGCTGGTGATCGTCTTCGGTCCCGGTACGGACGTGCAACTGCCCGGCGAGTCCCCCGACAACATCTGCCTGGCGTCCGACGGCGGACTGATGGTGTGCGAGGACGGCGACGGCGCGCAGCATGTGTTCGGCGTGACGCGGGGAGGCGAGGTGTACGCGATGGCGCGGGGCCGGCAGAACATCGGGACGTCCGAGGAGCCCGCGTGGGGCGAGTTCGCCGGGGTCACGTTCGCTCCGGACGGCGGGACGATGTTCGTCAACTGCTATACGCCAGGAACGACGTTCGCGGTGACGGGGCCGTGGCGCTGATGCGCTGATGCGCTGATGCGCTGATGCGCTGATGCGCTGATGCGCTGATGCGTTGATGCGCTGATGCGTTGATGCGCTGATGCGCTGATGCGTTGATGCGTTGATGCGTTGATGTGCAGGGGGCGGGCAGCTGTTGCCCGCCCCCTGCACACTACGGGGCCGGGCCTCTGCGAAGCCTTCTACCAATGGGTGAACGCCCTGTCCACCGTGCGCAGATGAGGCCGTTCGGCGGCAGTGGCCCGGTACTCGCGGGCCTCGTCACGGTCGATGACGACACCGATACCGGGCAGGTCGCTGCGCTCGACCTGATGCGAACGCGCCCGTCCTAGCCGGAGCACGCCGTGCGCTGGGCCTCCTGCCATTCGCAGACCGGGCAGAGCGTGACGCCCTTGACCGACTCCGGGTACTCGGTCGGCTTCCGGCACAGCACGCACTCTGCGTACGGAGGTCCCGCGGCGGGCGCGGGGGCCACGGCGGGCGTTCCGCAGTACGACTCGTCCACGCGTACGTCGATGCGCTCATCCATGCGTACGAGCCTACTCAGCCGCGCAGCGAAGTGAGCTTGCAGGCGAGCGCGGCCACCGCCGCTGCGAGAGCGGCGGCTGCGACGAGCGGCAGGAGCGGCACGTGCACCGTGCCGGTCCGCGAGCCGGTGACCAGGCCCGTCACGGCGTGGTTCGCGGGCGAGCCGCTGGTCACCAGGGCCAGCAGTGCGGCGAGCACGGTGGTGGCAACGGACCAGCCGCGCCGGTGCAGCAGTGGCCGGGTGCACAGCGCACCGACAGCCGCCCCCAGCAGCACGCAGCAGACGGCGGCGAGCAGTCCGGCGAGCCCGGCGGGCAGCAGTGGCACCCGGACGGCGTTGTCGGCGCTGGCCGGCTTGCTGATCAGCAGCACGATCAAAGTGGCGGCCGCGCCCAGCAGCCCGGCGCACCCCAGCGCGGCGAGCAGCGACGCCAGATGGACCCGCGGCGATCCCGCCACCGCGGCGGTGACGGTCCGGGCGGCGGGCGGCTCCTGGTTGACACAGAGCTGTACGAGCCAGGCGGTGACGGGCAGGAGCCCGGCGGCGGCGTATCCGAGCGAGTCGAGGACGGGCTGCCCCGACTGCACGCCGATGCCGAGGAAGGCCGCGTACAGCAGAACGGGGGCGAGCCAGCGCTGGGAGCGGATCAGCAGGGCGGTCTGGTAACGGAGGAGGGCGGTCATGGTGCCTCGGGGGTCGAGCGGGCACCGGGGGCCGGGGCAGCCTTCGGATGCGGAGCGGCCTCCGGTTCCGGAGCGGCGCCGGGGGTGGTCGTCAGATGTCGGATGTGCCAGGGCGGGCGCGCGGCGAGCAGGGCGCGCAGCAGCGCGTCGGAGTGCGTGGCCGCGACGGTGAGCCGTACTGCCCCGTCTGCCGCGGGCGTGCGCTCGGGCGTACCCGGCAGCTGGGCGGGAAGTGCGGCGCCCGGTGGGCCCGCCGCCTCGATGCGTACCTGCGGCCCGGCCCCCTCGGCTCGTGCCACGGGTACGGCGGCGAGTCCGTGCCTCTCGACCCGGAACACGGCGTGGACCGCCCCGGCGAGCCGGCGTGGGTCGTGGTCGACGAAGACGACGGTGGAGCCCGCCGCGACCCGCTCGGCCACGGCCCGGTCCAGCTCGTCGCGGGCCGCGGCGTCCAGGCCGGTCCATGCCTCGTCCAGGACCAGCAGCTCCGGTTCGGCGAGGAGCGCCTGGGCGACGGCGACCTTCTGACTGGTCCCTTTGGAGAGTTCCGGGAGAGGTGTACGGGCATGGCCGGCGGCCCCGAAACGGGCGAGCCACGCCTGCGCCCGGTCCGCCGCCTCGGAGGTCCGCAGGCCGTGGACCCGGCCGAGGTGGACGAGGTACCCGGCCGCGGTGAACGGCAGCGCGGCCGAAAAGCGCTCGGGCACGTATGCCGTACGGGGCCTGCGGCCGGTGATCCGGCCCTCCGTCGGGGCGTCGATACGGGCGAGCAGCTTCAACAGCGTCGACTTGCCGGTGCCGTTGGCACCCTCGATCCGGATCAGGGTGTGCGCGGGCAGGTCGAGGTCGATCCCGCGCAGCACCCATGGGCCGCCGAGGCCGTACCGGCGGCCCACCCCGCGCAGGTTCAGTTGGCCGACGCCTTCTCGGGCTTGAGCTCGCTGGGCCGTACGATCACGAATCCTTCCCCGTCCAGCCGCAGTTGGACGGCCTCTCCGGACCCGCCGCGCATCATGGAGCCGAAGCTCTGCGAGCGGTGCAACGATGTGGTCAGGTTGGCGCTCCAGCCGACCACCGCGTCCGTGTCGACGCAGACCGGCTGCTGGGGCGTGACGGGTATCACGATGGGGTGGCCCTCACACACGAGGCCGAGCTTGCCATATCCGGTGAAGACGCTGTTGAAGATGCCGCCGCCGGTCATCCCGGCGCCCTTCACGGTCTTGATCTCGTAGGAGAGCGTGGCATCGAAACAGAGCACGTTGCGGCCGTTGACGGTGAGGACGTCGCCCTGCTCCATGTCCACGATGAAGCAGTTGGCGGCCTCGTGCGCGAACCAGGCCTCGCCCTGGCCGCGGACCGCCATCAGCGGCAGCCCCTCGCCGGTGACGGCGCGCTTGAGCATGCCGCCGAGGCCCTGGCCCTTGCGCTCGAACTGCAGATCACCGCGGAAGGCGATCATCGATCCCTGGCGTGCGTGCATCTCGCCGTTGACGGCGTACTTGATGGATTTGGCGTTCTGCAGGGTCATTCCGGGGGCGGTTGCCTGCTGCGCCATGTTCTCACTGGAAAAGAGATCGCTCTTCATGCGGTGCATCCTCACCCGGAGCGATTCATTCCGCCAAGAAGCGTTTCTCGGGCGGCTGGCAGACTGGGACGAGTGAGCGACAACGACACCCCCGTATCCCCGTCGGAATCCCCGGCCACGTCCTACTCCCCCGTGGCGGACAGCCCGTTCAGGTCCGAGCGGACACACCGCGACGAGGCCCAGCAGTACGTGCTGCCGCTGGTCGTGCACATCGAGAAGACGGCTCCCCCGGCCCGTACCGACGCGCTGCGGACCGCCGCCCGCGCCGTGCTCGTGATGCTCTCCGACGAGCGGTCGGCCGGCGAGGGCGAGTGGGCGCAGGCGATGCGGGACTGGCAGGACGCCCGGATCCGCAAGGTGGTGCGCCGGGCGCGCGGCGCGGAGTGGCGCAAGGCGTCCACGCTGCCCGGCATCACGGTCACCGGCGAGAGCGCCGAGGTGCGGGTCTTCCCGCCCGTGCCTCTGGACGGCTGGCCGAAGGAACTGGCGAAGCTCCAGGTCTCGGGGACGGATCTGGACGACCCCGAGCCGCCGGCCGCGCCCGACACCGCGGGCCCGGTGCTGTGGCTGAACCCGGAGCTGGACATGTCGGCGGGCAAGGCGATGGCGCAGGCCGGGCACGGTGCGCAGCTCGCCTGGTGGGAGCTGTCGGAGACGGAGCGCAAGGCGTGGCGCGAGGCGGGCTTCCCGCTGTCGGTCGCCACTCCGGAGGCGGGCCACTGGCAGGAACTCACGGTGAGCGGGCTTCCGGTGGTGCGTGACGCCGGGTTCACCGAGATCGCTCCGGGGTCGTGCACCGTGGTCGCCGACCATCCCGCGCTGCGCGGCTGAGCGGGGACGGGGGCCGCTCCCCCTTGTCCGCGGGGCCCGTTGAACATCCCGGTGCGGTGATGCGTACCTGCCGGTACTGCCGTACCGGCAGTATTCGACTTCGACGCGATCGCGCGCGAGACAGCGGGCGCGGCGACGGCCGGCCCGACAGGGCCGCCTGCTCCGGGCCGGCACAGTCGTACCGCCGGTGCCGGCGGAGCCGACCGGGGACATGTCGTTCACCTCGCGGCCTTCCACGATGCCGATGCCCTGACCGCCCCGGACCGGGAACCTCAAATCAACCTCTGAACGTCACCCTCTTCGGATTCACCACCGCCCGCCAGGGCCATTAGCCCTGCACGGAGTGGAGGAGGGGGACGACATGAAGCTGGGAACCGGCATCGGCTGGCGGCCGGAGATCGCGGACGCCGTCGAGGCACTGGCGGGGATCGACTGGGTGGAGGCGGTCGCGGAGAACATCTGCACCGACCATCTGCCCGATTCGCTGGTGCGGCTCAGGGCACGCGGTGTCACCGTCGTCCCGCATGGCGTCTCGCTCGGCCTCGGCGGGGCGGAGCGCCCCGCCGCGGGCCGGCTCGCGGATCTCGCGGCCCGGGCCGAGCTGCTCTCCACGCCACTGGTCACCGAGCACATCGCGTTCGTACGGGCCGGGGGGCCACGCACCGCTTCGCCGGGGCTGGAAGCGGGCCATCTGCTGCCCGTGCCGCGGACCTGGGACGCGCTGGACGTGCTGTGCGAGAACGTACGGATCGCGCAGGACTCGCTGCCGGTGCCACTGGCACTGGAGAACATCGCGGCGCTGATCTCCTGGCCCGACGAGGAGCTGAGCGAAGGGCAGTTCCTGGCGGAGCTGGTCGAACGAACCGGCGTCCGGCTGCTGATCGATGTCGCCAATCTGCACACCAACCACGTCAACCGCGGCGAGGACCCGGCCACCGCGCTCGACGAGCTGCCGGTGGAGGCCATCGCGTACGTGCATGTGGCGGGCGGCGTCGAGAAGGACGGCGTCTGGCACGACACCCACGCCCACCCGGTCACCGAGCCCGTGCTCGGCATCCTCGCCGAACTCCGCTCCCGGGTCGACCCGCCCGGCGTACTCCTGGAACGGGACGACGACTTCCCGCCGGCCGAGGAGCTGGCGGGCGAACTGATCACGATCCGCGCCACGCTGGACCGGGCTGCTGCCCTCGGCGCCGGTACGTCGGCGCACACCGGGAGTTGCGTATCGCGACCTGCCCGGAGCCCCGGTCCGCCCCCGGAATCCGTGCGCGACCGGGTCGCGGTCGCCCAGACCGCGTTGCTCTCCGCCCTCGTCGCGGGCACCCCCGCCCCGCAGGGCTTCGACCACCGCCGTCTCGGGATCCAGAGCCGTGCCCTGGCCGCCAAACGGGCCGGGGTCGTCGCCAAGGTGGCGCCCGAGCTGCCGGAGATTCTGGGCGCCGGCTACCGGGACGCCTTCCTCGCGTACGCGAGGACCCGTCCCATGTCCGCCGGCTACCGGCGCGACGCGCTGGACTTCGCCGAGGGGCTGCTGATCACCGGTCTGCCGGCCGACGACGCGGCCCGGCGCCGGCTGACCCACTGGTGGCAGGACCGGGCCGCCGCGCGACCGCCGCGCCGCTCCACCCTGCTGGTACGAGCGGCCCGCGCGGCCCTGGTCGGAAGGTGAACGGCATGAACACCCTCGCACTGCTGGTGGATCTCGGCATCGTGGTCTCCTCGGTCCTCCTGATCGTGGGGCTCACCCGTGCCCGTGGCGGGTCCGGCGGCCCCGCCCACGACCTCTTCGAAGTCGCTTTCCTGAACGGTGGTCCGGGCAGGGTGGTGGACACCGCGCTCACCGCGATGCAGACGGACGGGCGGCTCGCCATCGGCGGTCCCGGCATCGTCGCCGTCCAGCAGGTGGACGCCCGTGACCCGGTGGAGCGTGCGGTGCTCCAGGAGCACTCCATGGCACCCAGTGGCGCACTGCACACCCTGCGCGACGCGGTGATGCGGCACCCCGCGGTGCAGGAGATCGGCGACGGGCTCGCGGCCCGCGGTCTGCTGGCCTCGCCCACGGCGAGCCGTACGTGGCTCCGCTGGGGCATCGCGCAGGGGCTGGTCTGTGTGCTGGCCATCCCGCTCACGGCCGTGACGACGGCTGTGCAGTCCGTGAACGACTACGCGGCCGACGTGGGCTTCTCCATACCGTTCATCTTCAAAGTCCTCCCCTTCCTGCTGGTCGGCTTCCCGATCGGCTTCGTCTGCGCCGCCATCGCCCGGGGGCGGGTCACCGAGGCGGGGCGCCGGGCCGCCGAGGCGTACCGCACCGCCCATGCGTACAACCCGCAGCCGGCGCATCTGGTGGCCACGCACGGACTGCGGGCACTCCCCGATCCCGTACTGCAGACGCAGCTGATCGCGGCGGCCCGGATGCGCCCGGCGGGACGGCCCCTGCACTCGGGCTCGCGCTCGTCCTCGGACTCCTCCGGCATGTTCGTCGCACCGGCGGTGTGGTGCGCCGGTACGGGCCCCCGCAACGGCAGCTGCGGAAGCGCCAATGGTGGTGGTGGCAGCAGCGGTGGTGGCGGCGGAGGTGGCGGCGGCGGAGGTGGTGGTGGTGGTGGCGGGTGCAGTTCGGGGTCGAGCTGTGGTTCGGGGTCCAGTTGCAGCTCCGGGTCCGGCTGCGGCGGGTCGAGCGGCTCCAGTTGCTCCAGCAGCAGCGGTTCCAGCTGCGGTGGCGGCTCCAGTTGTGGCAGCAGCTCATGAGCGACGGCGGAGTCCCGCCACTCGTCCCACGCCGCCGAACCGTCCGTATGATGAACAGGCCCTGGCGTTCCACGCCCGTCCCGCATAGAAATCCGCCATGCTCTGGGTACTGTTTCTGCTGGTCGCATGGGGTGCGGCAGCCATCTCGTGCATCCGGCTCTGCATCGTCGCCGCCCGCACGGGGCTGCTGCACGACGCATCCGCGGATTCCGTACGGAAGGTGCCGGACGGCCCTGAACTGACCCTGTACGAGACCGCGTTCCTGGCCGGCGGCCCGCACCGGGTGGTCGATCTGGCGCTGGTCACCATGCATCTGCGGCGGCGCCTGCTGCTCGCCCACACCGGGTGGGCAACGGTTCTCGACCCGGAGGGCCGGGACGAGATGGAGCGCACGGTGATCCGTGCCATCGGTCCGCAGGGCCAGTCCCCCATACCGCCTGTACGGACGGCCGCGGCGGCTGCCGAAACCGTGCGCGCCCTGGCCGACCGGCTCGTCGCCGCGGGCCTGGCCGTCCCCGGCGGGGCCGGAACCGATGTCGCCGCCGCGGTCCGGGCGGTGCGCGGCGCGGCTCTGCTGGTGGTCGCGATGGGCGCTGTCGCGCTGCTGACACCCGGTCAGGAACGCAGCGCAGACGGTCCGGTGGTCCCGTTGCTCGTCTGGTTCGGACTGCCGCTCGCACTGACGCTGGGCTGTCTGGTCATCGCCCGGATGGAGATCCATCCGTACAGCTCCTGGGCCTCACCCGCCGGGCAGCGACTGCTTGCCGCGAACGAGATCCCGGCGGCGTCAAAGGACCATGGCCTCCTGGCGGCGATTGCCGTGCGGGGTGTGCGCGCCGTGGACGATCCGGCGCTGCGGGCCGCGCTCGGGGTCCATCGTCCATCCAGCTGATCACTGATGGTGAGTCAGTTCCCGTCATGGAGGCCGCCGTTGACAAGCAAGGACAGCAGTGGCACGACGGGCCGACACCAGGACGGGCTGATGCCTCCGCATCACAGCCGGTCCAGTCGGTTGTCACCTTCTCCCGCAGGTAACTCATGCACTCCCCCGCTGCAGGCTCGGCATCAGGGGAGGGAAGGAGTAATGATGGAGATTGACCAGCCGACGTCACGTATTTCACGTTTCATGAAAATGACCGGCGGGCTGGCCGGACTGATGCGAGAACGGTGGCGACAGTCCAGCGGACTTACTGTTGCGACTGTGTCCCGGCATCGTCGCGGTCTTCCGCCCACGGCATTCCCTTGCAAACGCCATAGTGGCTGAACCCGCCCTGCCGTTTCCTTGGTGGTCGGTCGGCACCGCCCCGAAACCTCGGAGCAGAAGAGAGCCCCCGGTGAAGAACATGGTTGAGCGGCTGCGCGCCCCACCCAAGCCTGCGGCCGACGCCCCGGCGCGGTCGGCGGTGTCCGCCGGGGACTGCGGGCTGCTTCTCATCAGGATCACGTTCGGCCTGCTGATGGCGGGGCACGGCAGTCAGAAACTCTTCGGAATATTCGGTGGTGACGGCCTCACCGCCACGGGCGAGGGGTTCGCCGCACTGGGCTACCGCCCCGGGACGGTCTACGCCGCCATCGGCGGCGGCTCCGAGTTCCTGGGAGGCATCGGTCTGGCTCTGGGACTGTTCACGCCACTGGCGGCGGCTGCCCTGATCGGCGTGATGATCAACGCCATGGTGACCGTCAGCGCGACACACGGTCTATGGGCAACACAGGGTGGCGTGGAGTACAACCTGTGCATCACAGTCGTCGCACTCGCCATCGCCGCCATCGGCCCCGGACGGCTCGCTCTCGACCGGCCCTTCCGCTGGGGAAAGGGCGGTTGGCGTGAAGCCGCCTTCGCGCTGTGTCTCGGCGGCATCGGCGCCGCCATCACGCTGAGTCTCTAGCCTCGCCACTCCGGGCTGTGCTGCGGGCAACTCGAAGAGACAGCTGTCCCGTTCGAGCACCGCGCCTTCAACAGCACCGCAGAGGGGAACCGTGGTCCGCGTGCTTCTCTGTGGGTTCCGGGGTCGCCGCAGGTCGGAGCCTGCGGCGAACCCGGAGCCGAACCCGGTGTCGCTGGAACGACGGGCAGCACGGAACGCGCCGGTGCCCGTCGTCTGATCTTCCGGGTTGGGGTGGTCGGAGCCCGCTCGCTACGCGAGTCCGGCCACCAGGTCTGCAACCGACTTCCTGCGCCCCGTGTAGAACGGAACCTCCTCGCGGACGTGCATCCGCGCCTCGGAGGCCCGCAGGTGGCGCATCAGGTCGACGATGCGGTGCAGCTCGTCGGCCTCGAAGGCGAGGATCCACTCGTAGTCGCCGAGCGAGAAGGAGGCGACGGTGTTGGCCCGGACGTCGGGGTAGCCACGGGCCATCTTGCCGTGGTCCGCGAGCATGCGGCGACGGTCCTCGTCCGGCAGCAGGTACCAGTCGTAGGAGCGCACGAAGGGGTAGACGCTGATGTAGTTGCGCGGCGTCTCGTCGGCCAGGAACGCCGGGATGTGCGACTTGTTGAACTCGGCGGGGCGGTGCAGCGCCATGTTCGACCAGACCGGCTCCAGCGCCAGGCCCAGCTTGGTGCGCCGGAAGAGGTTGAACGCCTCCTGCAGCTCGTCCGCGGTCTCGGCGTGCCACCAGATCATGATGTCGGCGTCGGCACGCAGACCGGAGAGGTCGTAGGTGCCGCGGACGGTGATGTCCTTGGCCGCGAGCTGGTCGAACAGTTCCTGGACCTCGTCGGCGTAACCGGCACGGTCCGCAGGCAGGACATCGCGCAGCTTGAAGACGGACCACAGCGTGTAGCGGATGACCTCGTTGAGGTCCTTGGCCTTCTTACCGGCGTTGGGGATCTTCTCAGGCGCACTCATACGGCTATTGTCCCGCCTCGCTCCGTGTGCCCTGAACCAGGGTCGACGTGGCGATGATCTCTTCCCCGGACCCGCCGGCGAGGTCGCGGGCGATCTCGTCGGCGGCACGGTGGGCGCTCGCGATGCACGCCGGAATGCCGACCCCGTCGTAGACCGCTCCGCAGACCCGCAGGCCGGGCAGCTTGGCGACCTCGTCACGGATCCGGGCGACCCGGGAGAGGTGGCCCACGGGGTACTGGGGCAGTCCGCCGATCCACCGGGTGACCTCGGTGTCCACGGGCTTCGCGGCCAGTCCGGTCGCCTCGGCGAGGTCACGCAGCGATACGTCGACCAGCTCGCTGTCCTCGCGGTGCAGGTGGTCCTCCTCGCCGTACCGGCCGACGGAGGTGCGCAGGACGAAGAGGTCGGGGGCGGAGTCGGCGACCCAGTTCCACTTGTGGGTGGAGAAGGTGGAGGCCTTGATCGTGCGGCCGTCGACCGGCGGCACGAGGAAGCCGGAGCGTCCGTCGAGTGCGCCGGTGGCGGCCACGTCGGAGCGGCGAAACGCCATGGTGACGAGTGCCATCGACGCGTACTCGACACCGGCGAGCTCGGCGGAGGCGGCCGGGGACTCGGCCGCGAGCAGGGTGGAGGCGGACCAGGCCGGGGCGGCGAGCACGATGCCGTCGGCGGTGATCACCCGGGTGTCCGTGCGAACGTCCCAGCCGTCGGTGGTACGGGTCAGACCGAGGACGGGGGTGGCGGTCAGGATCTCCCCGCCCGCCGCGCGTACGGCGTCGGCGACCGCGTACGGCAGGGTGCCGATGCCGCCGTCGATGCCCTGGAAGACCGGTCCGGTCTGCTGCCGGGCCGCGGCCCGCTCCTGGATGCGCCGGACACCGTCGAGCAGCGAGCCGCCCTCCCGCACCACCTCGAAGAGCTGCGGTACGGCGGCACGCATCGAGATCCGGTAGGCATCGCCCGCGTACACGCCGCCGAGCAGCGGTTCCACGAGCCGGTCGACGACCTCGCGGCCCAGCCGGTCGGCGACGTACGCGCCGACCGCGACATCGTCGCCGACGGTGGTCGGGGTGAGGTCGCGTTCCTGTGCGACGCGCGCGAGGCCCTCCGGAGAGAGCACCCCGCTGAGCGCCGCCGGGTCGCCCGGTACACCCATCACATGGCCCTTGGGCATGGGCCGCAGGGCGTCGCGCGTCCAGACCGATGCGGTGGCGGTGGCAGGCGGCTGAAGGCGGTCGCCGAGCCCGACGGCGCGCGCCAGGGCGACCGCTTCGGGGCGCCGGGCGAGCATCGACTCGGCGCCCAGGTCGACCCGGGTACCCGCGATGTCACCGGTCATGAGTTTGCCGCCGAGCCGTTCGGTGGCCTCGAGGAGAGTGACCCGCAGCCCGGCCCCGAGGAGCCGGTGGGCGGCGGCGAGACCGGCGATACCACCGCCGATGACGACGACATGACCCGTATCTGTGTCCGCGCGGTTAATTGAACGCTGCATGCCTCCACTCTCTCAAACCTCTTCCGAGTCCTGAACGTGACCGGTTCGAAACCGGTATCAGGCAACCCACACCACCGCCCCGCGCGTCGAACCGGCACCATCAACCACCCACCTCGGGGGAGCAGTTATGCAGACAGACCGGCATCCTGGCCGTTCATCCGTCCGTCGTTCGCGCGCGATCCTGGCCGCCGGGCTGCTGGCCGGCCTCCTCTCGCTGAGCGGCTGCGGCGCCGGCGACAGCGCGAGCGACGCGAGTTCCGGGGACAGCAAGAAGGCGATCTCCGCGGACGAGCGGGGCGCCGCGGCCGGAAAGACGGCGCAGGATCCGCAGGCGGCCGGCGGTTCGTCGGCGGAACGGAAGAAGCCCGACGCCCTGCCCGCCGGCACCCATGTCATCCGTACCGCCACGCTCTCGGTGGAGGTGAAGAGCGTTCCGAAGGCCGCCGCGGCCGCCCGCTCGGCCGCGGAGAGTTCGGGCGGTCTGGTGGCCCGCGAGGAGACGGAGCGGGTCGACGACACACATGAAATGTCACATATCGTGCTGCGTGTTCCGCAGGGTGAGTACGACGCGGTGCTGCGGGATCTCGCGGGCGCCGGGAAGCTGTTGTCGCGCACGTCGTCCGCGAAGGACGTCACCGACCAGGTGGTCGACGTGGCGAGCCGGATCGCCACCCAGCGGGCGAGTGTGGCGCGGGTGCGCAAGCTGATGGACCGGGCCGAGAAGCTCACCGACGTGGTCGCGCTGGAAGGTGAACTAAGCAGTCGTCAGGCCTCCTTGGAGTCGCTGCTCGCGCAGCAGGAGTCACTGAAGGACCGCACCACGCTCGCCACGATCACGCTCGACCTCTCCGAGCCGGAGACGGTGACGAAGGACGGCGACGACGACCCCGGTTTCCTGGACGCGCTCGGCGGCGGCTGGCACGCGTTCGTCACGATGCTGCGGTGGCTCGCGATGGCGGTGGGTGCCGCGGCCCCGTTCCTGGCCGCGGCCGCCGTACTCCTGCTGCTGTGGCGGCTGCTCCCGGGCCGCCTGCCCGGACGCCGCGCGCCGCGGGCGCCCGAGCGGTCCGAGTCCTCGTCCACGCCCCCGGCGTCGTAGCGTGGTCCCTTCGGACTCGGTGTCGAAGGGACCAGGCATGACGGCGGAGCAACTGGTGGTCATCGGCGGTGACGCGGCGGGCATGTCCGCCGCGTCCCAGGCCCGCAGGCTCAAGGGTCCCGACGAGCTGAAAATCGTCGCCTTCGAGCGGGGCCATTTCACCTCGTACTCCGCCTGTGGCATCCCGTACTGGGTCGGTGGCGATGTCGCGGAGCGGGACGCCCTCATCGCCCGTACGCCGAAGGAGCACCGGGCCCGCGACATCGACCTGCGGATGCGAACAGAGATCACCGAGATCGATGTGGCCGGTCAGCGGGTGCGGGCCCTGGACCGGGAGACCGGTGAGACGTACTGGACGGGCTTCGACAAGCTGGTGATCGCGACGGGAGCCCGGCCGGTGCGTCCGGCGCTGCCCGGCATGGACGCGTCCGGGGTGCACGGGGTGCAGACGCTGGACGACGGGCAGGCGCTGCTGGAGTCGCTGGACCGGGTGGCGCCGGGGCGCAGGCGGGCGGTCGTCGTCGGGGCGGGCTACATCGGCGTCGAGATGGCGGAAGCGATGCTGAAGCACGGCTTCGAGGTGACCGTGCTCAACCGCGGCGAGCAACCGATGGCGACGCTCGACCCCGACATGGGGCGGCTGGTCCATGACGCGATGGACGGCCTCGGCATCACCACGGTCAACCGGGCCGAGGTCACCGCGGTCCGCACCGGCCCGGACGGCCGGGTCCGCGCCGTCGCTGCGGGCGACACCTCCTACCCGGCGGACGTGGTGGTGCTCGGTATCGGTGTGGAGCCGGAGACGACGCTGGCGCGGGCCGTCGGCCTCCCGCTGGGCCCGCACGGCGGCCTGCTCACCGATCTGTCGATGCGGGTCGTCGGGCACGACAACATCTATGCGGGCGGCGACTGTGTCGAGGTCCTCGACCTGGTGGCGGGCCGTACCCGCCATATCGCGCTGGGCACCCATGCCAACAAGCACGGCCAGATCATCGGGGCCAATGCGGGCGGCGGCTACGGGACGTTTCCGGGGGTGGTGGGCACCGCGGTGAGCAAGGTGTGCGATCTGGAGATCGCCCGCACCGGGCTGCGGGAGAAGGACGCCCGCGCGGTGGGCCTGCGGTTCGTCACGGCGACGATCGAGTCGACGGGCCGGGCGGGCTACTACCCGGGGGCGCAGCCCATGACGGTGAAGATGCTCGCGGAGTACCGCACGGGGCGGCTCCTCGGTGTGCAGATCGTGGGCCGGGAGGGGGCGGCCAAGCGCGTGGACATCGCGGCCGTGGCACTCACGGCCGGGATGACGGTGGACCAGATGACCGCCCTGGACCTGGGCTACGCCCCGCCGTTCTCACCGGTCTGGGACCCCGTCCTGGTGGCGGCCCGCAAGGCGGTGACGGCACTGCGGAGGGCGGGCACCGCCTGAGTGCGCGGTGCCCGGTGTCCTCTCCCGCTCAGCGCGCGGTCCGTTCGTGCACGTACTCCACGAGCCGCGTCAGCGCGTCCGGGTCCATCGACGGCATGACGCCGTGGCCCAGGTTGAAGACATGGCCCTCGAGACCTGCGGCCGCGTCCAGCACCTCCTGGGTCTTCTCCTCCACCGTCGCCGTCGGCGCGAACAGCACCGCGGGGTCGAGGTTGCCCTGGAGCGCCTTGCCGGGGCCGACGCGGCGCGCGGCCTCGTCCATGGGAACCCGCCAGTCGACGCCGACGACATCCGCGCCCGCCTCGCCCATCAGGCCGAGGAGTTCGCCGGTGCCGACACCGAAGTGGATGCGCGGGACCCCGTACGGGGCGACGGCCTCGAAGACCTTCGCCGAGGCGGGGAGCACCGAACGCCGATAGTCGGCGGGGGCCAGCGCGCCCACCCAGGAGTCGAAGAGCTGGACGGCCGAGGCGCCGGCCTCGATCTGGACCTTGAGGAAGGCGCCGGTGATCTCGGCGAGCCGGTCGAGCAGATCCGCCCAGAGCTGCGGGTCGCCGTACATCAGGGCCTTGGTGTGCTCGTGGTTGCGGGACGGGCCGCCCTCCACGAGGTAGCTCGCGAGCGTGAAGGGCGCGCCCGCGAAGCCGATGAGCGGGGTGGAGCCCAGTTCGGCGGTGAGCAGGCCGATGGCCTCGGTGACGTAGCCGACGTCCTCGGGCGTGAGGTCGCGCAGCCGGGCCAGATCGGCGCGGGTGCGGATCGGGTCGGCGATGACCGGGCCGACGCCGGGCTTGATGTCGAGGTCGATCCCGATGGCCTTGAGCGGTACGACGATGTCGCTGTAGTAGATCGCGGCGTCGACCTTGTGGCGGCGGACGGGCTGCATCGTGATCTCCGCGACCAGCTCCGGCATCATGCAGGAGTCGAGCATCGGGATGCCCTCGCGCACCTTCAGGTACTCCGGCAGCGAACGCCCTGCCTGGCGCATGAACCAGACCGGCGTATGCGGCACGGGCTCGCGGCGGCACGCCTTCAGGAACGCCGACTCATGGGTGGTGGATGTCTTCGTCTGCTGGCCCATGGGGCGGTCGTTGGCACTCACACACAGAATCTTCGCACGAAGCCGCAAGCAGCCGGGCCCGCCCGGGTGTCCCTCCCTGCGCGAGGCTCCGGTTCCGCCTACTCTTCCCCGCATGGCTCCGGCTCAGGGACAGTTCTCCGATCAAACCGATGGCGCTGACAGCAAGGACAGCGCGGAGGGTGATTCCGTCCCGCCCGCGTTCCGGTCGGCAGTGGACGCGCTGCGCTCGGCGCGGCTGCGTCCCGAGCTGGAAGTGGAGCCGACGCGGCCGCCCAAGCGGCTCGCCCCGTACGCGTACGCACTGGAGGCCGCGGTCGTGGACGGCGAGGACGATCTCGCCGACGGCCGCCTCGTACTGCTCCACGATCCGGCCGGGCACGACGCCTGGCACGGCACTTTCCGCCTGGTGACGCTGGTACGGGCCGAGCTGGAGCCGGAGATGGCCTCCGATCCGCTGCTGCCGGAGGTGTGCTGGTCATGGCTGACCGGCGCGCTGGAGGCGCGCGGTCTGTCGTACGGGGAGGCGGGCGGCACGGTGACCCGGGCGGGGTCGCACTACTTCGGCACACTGGCCACAAGACGCCCGGCGACGCAGATCGAGATCCGGGCGTCATGGACACCGCGCGAGGGCCGCGGCGGGGTGCCGGACACGGCGGCGCATCTGATGGCGTGGGGCGATCTGCTGTGTCAGATCGCCGGCCTGCCACCATCCGGCCCCGCCGATGCCGCGGTGGTGACACTCCCCCAGCGGCGCGGCCCCCAGGTTCCCTGAACCTGTCCTGAATCTGCCCCGAACCCTTCCCCTTGCCGGTAACACTGCGTCACAACCGTCGCAATGTCACCGGCAATTTTTTCGTACAATCGATCGCGTGTCCGATTTGCCCGAATTGTTACTCACCAAATAGTGATCTTCCTCTAAAGGAGGACGGCTCTGCTGCCGAAGAGGTCAATGACCCTTCAAGCACGGTTCGCCCCGGCTTCATCCCCGAGCCGGCCCGTCCCGCCACTCCCCAGGAGGCCTGGTGTCCGTTCTCCTAGAGCAGCCCGCAAGCCTGGTCGCCTACCGCCCGAACAAGCCGACGGCCATGGTCGTCGTGGCCGACCCGCGCGTCCGTTCCACCGTCACCCGCCATCTGTGGGCACTCGGAGTACGTGACGTCATCGAGGCGTCGTCCATCGCGGAGGCCCGTCCCCGCGTCGGCAATCCACGCGACATCTGCGTAGCCGACGTCCACCTGCCCGACGGTTCCGGGCTGACCCTGTTGTCCGAGACCCGAGCCGCCGGCTGGCCGAACGGCCTCGCCCTCTCCGCCGCCGATGACATCGGCGCCGTACGCAACGCCCTCGCGGGCGGCGTGAAGGGCTACGTCGTCACCGGCACCCGAACCAATATCGGCCACCCCACCCGTCCCGGCGTCGCTCCCATCGGCGCCACTGCCGCCCGTATGCACCGCCGCCCCCCCGGCACCCCGAGCCACCCGGGCGGCTACCGCGAACTGTCCGGCCGCGAGGTCGAGGTCCTCCGGCTGGTCGCCGAAGGCCAGTCCAACAAGGCCATCGGCGTCTCCATGGGCCTGTCCGCCCTGACCGTCAAGAGCCACCTCGCCCGAATCGCCCGCAAGCTCGGCACCGGAGACCGCGCAGGAATGGTCGCCGTCGCCCTGCGAACGGGCATCATCCACTGACCCCCGTACCCCGGCAAGTACACACAGCCGGCCGCACCGGCTGGTTTACATTCATCGGCGCCCGTCGACGGAACGTTCCGTCGACGGGCGCCGTACATACACAGATACCCTTGACACGTGACCGACGCCCAAGAGACCGCAGCAGACACTTCACTGCGAACCACCGGGGGCGCTCCCCCGGACGACGTCGCCCCGGCGCCGATCCCCTTGCTCGAACCTCGAGAGGGCATTCCCCCGGTGGTGGCATCCGACGACGCCCTCGCCCGGGTGATCGCCGCCTTCGCCGCGGGCTCCGGTCCGGTGGCCGTCGATGCCGAGCGCGCCTCCGGCTACCGCTACGGCCAGCGCGCCTATCTCGTGCAGCTGCGCCGCGACGGCGCGGGCAGCGCACTGATCGACCCTGTCGGCTGCCCCGATCTGTCAGGACTCGGCAGCGCCCTGAGCGGCAGCGAGTGGATCCTGCACGCCGCCACTCAGGACCTGCCCTGTCTGCGCGAAATAGGGATGACTCCCACCGGGCTCTTCGACACCGAACTGGCCGGACGGCTGGCCGGCTTCCCGCGGGTCGGCCTCGGCGCCATGGTCGAGAGCGTGCTCGGGTACTCACTGGAGAAGGGCCACTCCGCCGTCGACTGGTCAACCCGTCCGCTGCCCGACCCGTGGCTGCGCTATGCGGCGCTCGATGTCGAGCTGCTGATCGATCTGCGCAACGCCCTGGAGGACGAGCTCGACCGGCAGGGCAAGCTGGAGTGGGCGCGGGAGGAGTTCGACGCGATCGCCTCGGCGCCGCCGGCTCCCCCGCGCAAGGACCCGTGGCGCCGCACCTCCGGCATGCACAAGGTCCGCCGCCGCCGTCAGATGGCGGTGGTACGGGAGCTGTGGACCGCCCGTGACCAGGTCGCCCGGCGCCGGGACATCTCTCCCGGCAAGGTGCTGGGTGACGCCGCGATCGTCGAGGCGGCGCTCGCGCTTCCGCCGAACACGCATGCGCTGACCGCGCTGCCCGGGTTCGGCCACCGCATGGGGCGGCGTCAGCTCGAGCAGTGGCAGGCGGCCATCGACCGGGCCAAGGCGCTGCCGGACGCCGAACTCCCCCAGCCCGGCCAGACCCTCGCCGGTCCGCCGCCGCCCCGCGCCTGGGCGGACAAGGACCCGGCGGCAGCGGCCCGGCTCTCGGCCGCCCGCGCCGCGGTGTCGGAGCTCGCCGAGCGGCTCCACATGCCGCAGGAGAACCTGATCACCCCGGACACGGTGCGCCGGGTCTGCTGGGAGCCGCCGAAGAATCCGACCTCGGACGCGATCGAGTCCACGCTCACCGAGTACGGTGCGCGGCGCTGGCAGATCGAACAGGTGACCCCGCTCCTGGTCCGAGCGCTGATGTCGGCGGCCTGAGGGCTCGCCCCTGAGGGTCGTAATCACGCCAGGTTGCGCGGCCTCCGGCCGCACTCTGTCCTCAATCGCCGGACGGGCTGCTTTCACCGCCCCGTCCGGCGATTGCCGTTTTCCGGCGCAGCCTCGACACGGCCGGCGTCCGAGGCCGAAACGGCCCTCGCGCCCGCCCCACCCGCATGTGACCTTCGCCGCTCCCGCCCCAAGGGCTGGGCAGTCTGGTTACCCGCAAGTAGCATGAGGGGAGCGGCGCGCCTGTGGGCGTGCCCTGCAGCAGTGCCATCCCGCACCCTGGAGGAGAGCCACCGTGCCTCGTACCATCCGGGACGTCGTCTTCGTCGACGGCGTCCGCACCCCGTTCGGCAAAGCGGGCCCGAAGGGCATCTACCACGAGACCCGCGCCGACGATCTCGTCGTGAAGGCCATCCGGGAGCTGCTGCGCCGCAACCCGGCCCTGGACCCCGCGAAGATCGATGAGGTCGCCATCGCCGCGACCACCCAGATCGGCGACCAGGGTCTGACGCTGGGCCGCACCGCCGGGATCCTGGCCGGTCTGCCACAGTCCGTCCCCGGTTACTCCATCGACCGCATGTGTGCGGGCGCCCTGACCGCCGTCACCTCGACGGCCGGCTCCATCGCCTTCGGCGCGTACGATGTCGTCGTCGCCGGTGGTGTCGAGCACATGGGCCGCCACCCGATGGGCGAGGGCGTGGACCCGAACCCGCGCTTCGTGTCGGAGAAGCTGGTCGACGAGTCCGCCCTGTTCATGGGCATGACCGCGGAGAACCTGCACGACAGGTACCCGCAGATCACCAAGCTCCGCGCCGACGAGTACGCGGTCCGCTCGCAGGAGAAGGCCGCCAAGGCGTACGCCAACGGCAAGATCCAGCAGGACCTGGTGCCGATCTCCGTGCGCCGCACAAACGCCGAGGCCGGCGAGACGGGCTGGGGCCTGGTCACCGCCGATGAGCCGATGCGTCCGGGCACCACGCTGGAGTCCCTGGCCGGTCTGAAGACCCCGTTCCGCCCCCACGGCCGCGTCACCGCCGGTAACGCCGCGGGTCTCAACGACGGCGCCACCGCCTCGCTGCTCGCCGCCGAGGACGTCGCCCGCGAGCTCGGCCTCCCGGTCAAGATGCGCCTCGTCTCGTACGCCTTCGCCGGTGTCGAGCCCGAGGTCATGGGGTACGGCCCGATCCCGTCGACGGAGAAGGCCCTCGCCAAGGCCGGTCTGTCGATCGGTGACATCGGTCTGTTCGAGATCAACGAGGCGTTCGCCGTCCAGGTGCTCGCCTTCCTCGACCACTACGGCATCGCCGACGACGACGCGCGCGTCAACCAGTACGGCGGCGCCATTGCGTACGGTCACCCGCTGGCCTCGTCCGGTGTGCGTCTGATGACACAGCTGGCCCGTCAGTTCGAGGAGCAGCGAGAAGTCCGCTACGGCCTGACGACCATGTGCGTCGGCTTCGGCATGGGCGCGACGGTCATCTGGGAGAACCCGCACTTCGACAAGGCAGACGGAGGCAAGAAGTGAGCTCCACCACTGAGCTTCTGAAGGGCGCGGCCGAGCTGTTCCCGGGCGAGGTCGTCACGCAGGCGCACGTACGCCACCTCGACCTGCCGGCGGCCGCGGGCAGGTTCGCCCTCATCACGCTGGACAACGGCCTGGACCACACCAAGCCGACCACCTTCGGACCGCAGTCGCTGGCGAACCTGAACGCCGCCATCGACCAGGTCGAGAAGGAGGCCGCCGAGGGTGCGATCGCCGGTATCGGCATCACCGGCAAGCCGTTCATCTTCGCGGTCGGCGCCGACCTCAAGGGCGTCGAGCTGCTGAAGAACCACGACGACGCGCTCGCCATCGGCAAGGGCGGCCACGACGTCTTCCGCCGCCTCTCCGGCCTCGCGGTCCCGACGTTCGCGTACTACAACGGCGCGGCGATGGGCGGCGGCGTCGAGGTCGGCCTGCACTGCTCGTACCGCACCGTCTCCAAGGCGCTGCCCGCGTTCTCGCTGCCCGAGGTCTTCCTCGGTCTGGTCCCCGGCTGGGGCGGCTGCGCACTGCTGCCGAATCTGATCGGTGCCGACCGTGCGGTCTCCGTGATCATCGAGAACTCGCTGAACCAGAACCGCCAGCTCAAGGGCAAGCAGGTCTTCGAGCTCGGGATCGCCGACGCCCTCTTCGAGGGTGCGGACTTCCTGGAGCAGTCGCTGATCTGGACCGCGAACGTGCTGAACGGCACGGTCACGGTGGAGCGTCCCGAGGTCGACCGCGGTGACGCCTGGGACCAGGCCGTCGCCCGTGGCAAGGCCATCGCCGACTCCAAGGTGCACGGTGCCGCCCCGGCCGCGTACCGCGCGCTGGACATCATCGCCGCGGCGAAGGACGGCGACCTGAGTGCCGGCTTCGACGCCGAGGACCAGGCGCTCGCGGACCTGATCATGGGCGGCGAGCTGCGCTCCGGGATCTACGCCTTCAACCTGGTCCAGAAGCGCGCCAAGCGCCCGGCCGGTGCTCCGGACAAGGCCCTGGCCCGCCCGGTCACCAAGGTCGGCGTCGTCGGTGCCGGTCTGATGGCCTCGCAGCTGGCGCTGCTGTTCCTCCGCCGCCTGGAGGTGCCGGTCGTCCTGACCGACATCGACCAGGAGCGCGTCGACAAGGGTGTGGGCTATGTCCACGCCGAGATCGAGAAGCTGCTGGGCAAGGGCCGGATCAACCAGGACAAGGCCAACCGCCTCAAGGCCCTGGTCTCCGGTGTGCTGGACAAGGCCGAGGGCTTCTCCGACGCCGACTTCATCATCGAGGCCGTCTTCGAGGAGATCGGCGTCAAGCAGCAGGTGTTCGCGGAGGTCGAGGCGGTCGCCCCGGCGCACGCGATCCTCGCCACCAACACCTCGTCCCTCTCGGTCACCGAGATGGCGTCGAAGCTGCAGCACCCGGAGCGGGTCGTCGGCTTCCACTTCTTCAACCCGGTCGCGATCCTCCCGCTGCTGGAGATCGTCCGCGGCGAGCAGACCGACGACGCCTCGCTGGCCACGGCGTTCGGTGTGGCACGGAAGCTGAAGAAGACCGCGGTGCTGGTGAAGGACGCCCCGGCGTTCGTCGTCAACCGCATCCTCACCCGCTTCATGGGCGAGATCCAGAACGTCATCGACGAGGGCACGTCGGTCGAGGTCGCCGAGAAGGCGATCGAGCCCCTCGGCCTGCCGATGTCCCCGTTGGTCCTCCTGGAGCTGGTCGGCCCGGCCATCGGTCTGCATGTCTCCGAGACCCTGAACCGCGCCTTCCCGGAGCGTTTCACCGTCTCCGAGAACCTGGCCGCGGTGGTCAAGGCCGGCAAGCGCGGCTTCTACGTGTACGACTCCGGTAAGCCGGAGCTGGACCCGGAGGTCGCCGCGCTCCTCAAGCAGGGCGATGTCGTCCTGTCCGGGGAGCAGGTCCGCGACCGCGTCCTGGACGCGGTGGCGCAGGAGATCGGTCTGATGCTGGACGAGGGCGTCGTCGCCGAGGCCCAGGACATCGACCTCTGCCTGATCACCGGTGCGGGCTGGCCCTTCCACCTGGGCGGCATCACGCCATACCTGGACCGTGAGGGCGTCTCGGAGCGGGTCAACGGCAAGAAGTTCCTGGAGCCGGGCGTGGCGAGCGTTCCGGCTCAGTGCGACTGATCAGCTGACGCACGTCCACGAAATACACACAAGCGGAACCCCGGCGGGCCGTACGAACCCCTCGTACGGCCCGCTTTCGCGTACCAAAAGTCCGAAACGTAGCCGGATCGGAACCTTTTACTTGCAGACTCAACCTTAGATTCTTGTTAATCTTCACCCCTACGACATGTTTGTTTCACTCGGCAGCACTGAACGGTGGACGTCCACCCCCACACTCCGCCGGATCGAGCAGATGAGCATGTCCTTGTCACCGGTAGTGGTCGCTCGGCCAGAGGCAGAGCGGGGGAGCATGAGGTAGTCGAGCGATGGGTAATCCCGAGGCCTCTACACTGGTGCGCTTTTACAGGCGTCTCCTGCCCCATGCGCTGCGACGGCGGCTCGTGAGGATCTTCCCGGCGGACAGTCGGCTGTTCCTTCAGCAGTGCCTCGCGGGCCTGGGCGGCGCCTGGCGCGGCCTGCGCAAACACCTGGCCCTGCGACTCGGCAAGCGGCTCCGCCGGGACGCACGCCGGGCCGGCGTACGACTGGTCTGGTCCGGACGCAAGGTACGGGCCGCCGAGATCACCGAAGGCCTGACAGCCTCCGTCGCCCGGGCCACCAACCTCCTGCGCGTCTGCGAGGTCCTGGAGCGCCACGGCATCCCGCACTTCTGCGTGCGCGGCAATTCCGTCACGATGACCGCCGTCGCGGTCCCCACGAGCGAACGAGCCCGGGCCGAACGAGCGCTGCGGGTGAGCCCGCTCACCGAGGGCGCGCTGCTCGCGGGCGGCGCGACGGGGGGCCGCCCGCTGCGCGCGGATCAGCGAGGCTCCTGGTCGCAGCTCGGCGAGGAAACGATTCTGCGCATCTGGTGGCTGCTCACCGACCCTATGGGGCGCTGGACTCTGGGGCCCAACCACGCCTGCATCATCGAGTTCTGGGCCGAGGACAAGGGCCTGCTGATCGCCCCCGTCCCCAACCTCACCGCCACGGCCGTGGTCGCCGCCGAGAGTGCCGTGCAGGTACCGGTCAGCCACTTCACCGGACCGATCAGCGGCACTGTGGGCACCCCACCGCAGGTGGATACCCGGTCGGAGTTCACGCTCTCCCTCCCGGACGAAGTCACCTTCCCAGTGGACGCCGTCTACACCTGGGTGGACGGAGCCGACCCGGAGTGGATCCGCCGCAGGGCCACCGCCCTGGGCCGTACCGACTACCACGAGCAGGCCGTCAGCGCCGCACGCTTCACCAGCCGCGACGAACTGCGCTACTCCTTGCGTTCACTGCACCAGTTCGCCCCCTGGCTGCGCACCATCTACCTGGTCACGGACGGTCAGGTGCCGGCCTGGCTGAACAGCGATCACCCCGGCGTGAAGGTCGTCCACCACCGCGACATCTTCACCGACGCCACCGCGCTGCCGACCTTCAACTCGCATGCCATCGAGAGCCAGCTGCACCACATTCCCGGCCTCTCCGACCACTTCCTGTACTTCAACGACGACGTCTTCCTCGGCCGCAGCGTCACGCCGGGAGAGTTCTTCCACGCCAATGGACTCTCGAAGTACTTTCCCTCCAACGCGCTGGTCCCGATGACCCCGCCCTCGCCGCAGGACCCGCCGTCGGAGATCGCCGCGAAGAACAACCGCGTCGTCATAGCCGGGACCTTCGACCGGGTACTGACAAGGAAGATGAAGCATGTGCCGCACTCGCTGCGCCGCGACATCCTCCAGGAGATCGAAGAGCGGTACGCGGCCGAGCACCGGCTGACCCAGCACTCGCGGTTCCGCAGTTCCAGCGACCTGTCGATCACCTCCTCGCTGCACCACTACTACGGGCAGCAGACGAGCCGTTCCGTGACGGGAAAGATCCGCTACACCTACCTGGATCTGGCCGCGCCGAACACCGGACGGCATCTGAACCGCCTGCTCGCCCAGCGCGACTACCACACCTTCTGCATCAACGACACGGTGGACGACCCCGACACGGCGGAGGCCCGCACGTCGATGCTGAAGACCTTCCTGGAGAGCTACTTCCCCGTACCCAGCCCCTACGAGCGACCCGGACCGGGCTCGCCACAGCCTCCCGCGAACCGGTTGGACACCGGCCGCTTTGAGCAACACCCAGCACCCCGACCTTTGTGAAGTGGAACGATGACCAATGACCAGCGCGTGATCCGCGCAGCAGCTCCGGTGATCGGAGAGGACGAGATCGAGGCCGCTGTACGCGTACTGCGCAGCGGCATGGTCGCCCAGGGCCCCGAGGTCGCCGCCTTCGAGGAGGAGTTCTCGAAGTTCGTCGACGGCCGGCACTGCGTCGCGGTCAACTCCGGTACCAGTGCGCTGCACCTGTCGCTGATGGCGCTCGGCATCGGTCCCGGCGATGAAGTGATCGTCCCGTCCTTCACCTTCGCGGCAACCGCCAACGCCGTCCGCCTGGTCGGCGCGACCCCGGTCTTCGCGGACATCGAGCGCGACAGCTTCTGCCTCTCCCCGCAGGCGGCCGAGGCCGCGATCACCCCGCGCACCGCGGCGATCATGCCCGTGCACCTCTACGGGCATCCGGCCGCGATGGGCCGGTTCACCGCGCTGGCCGAGCGGCACGGTATCGCGATCGTCGAGGACGCGGCACAGGCCCACAGCGCCTCGCTGGACGGCACGCCGGTGGGTGCTTTCGGTGCAGCCGCCTGCTTCAGCTTCTACCCGACCAAGAACATGCACAGCCTCGAAGGCGGCATGGTCACCACGGGCGACGCCGCGGTCGCCCGAACCCTCCGTCTGCTGCGCAACCAGGGCATGGAGCAGCGGTACGCCAACGAGATCGTCGGTTTCAACGTCCGGCTGACCGATGTCGCCGCCGCGATCGGCCGCGTACAGCTGCGCAGTCTCGACACCTGGACGCAGCAGCGCCGGGCCAACGCGGCCGCACTCGACGCCGGTCTGCGCGCAGTGGTCACCCCGCCGGTCGCGGAAGGGGCGGAGCACGTCTATCACCAGTACACGATCCGAGTGGGCGACGGGAGCAGCGAGCACCGCGACGCGGTATCGCGCGAACTGCAGGAGCGGGGCATCGGCAACGCCGTCTACTACCCCACTCCGGTGCACCGTCTGGCGCCGTTCGCGACCGGCGAGAAGGCGCTCGGATACGCCGTCGGCGATCTGCCCGAGACCGAGCGGGCCGCGGCGGAGGCGCTCTCCATACCCGTCCATCCGATGCTCACGTCGCAGGAGCTCGACCGCCTGATCGCCACCGTCAACGAGGTCGTGGGAGGCCAGGCATGAGCACGCAGAAGCCGCTGCGGGCAGGACTGATCGGCCTCGGCTCGATGGGCCGCAACCACGCCCGTGTCATGCACGGTCTGGAGGGCGTCGAACTCGTCGCCGTGGCGGACCCGGTGGCCGACCCGAGCAGCGCCCCCTCGGGCGTGCCCGTGGTGCGCTCGGTGGCCGAGCTCGCGGCCGAAGGGATCGACTACGCGGTCGTCGCCTGCCCCACGGCGCTGCACGAAGAGGTCGCCCTCGATCTGGCCGGACGTGGTATCCACGTTCTCATCGAGAAGCCGATCGCCCCCTCGGTGCGATCGGCCGAGACGATCAGGCGGGCCTTCGAGGAACGCGGCCTGGTGGCCGGCGTCGGTCACATCGAGCGCTTCAACCCGGCCCTCCGCGAGCTGCGCGCTCGTCTGGATCTGGGCGAACTCGGCGACATCTACCAGGTAGTGACACGCCGTCAGGGCCCCTTCCCGGCCCGTATCGCGGACGTCGGCGTGGTGTACGACCTGGCCACGCACGACATCGACCTGACCGCATGGCTGACCAACAGCCGTTATGAGTCGGTGAGTTCGGCAACCGTTTCGCGCAGCGGCCGGGCTCATGAGGACATGGTGGCGTTCGTCGGACACCTCTCGGGCGGGGCCGTCACCAGCCATCTCGTCAACTGGCTGTCCCCGCTCAAGGAGCGGGTAACCATCGTGACGGGTGAGCACGGCTGCTTCGTGGCCGACACTCTCACCGCGGACCTGTGGTTCTACGCGAACGGCTCGCAGCCCACCGAGTGGGAGGGACTGCGGCAGTTCCGGGGCGTCTCCGAGGGTGACGTGACGCGCTACGCGATCGTCAAGCGCGAACCCCTGCTCGTCGAGCACGAAACCTTCCGTGACGCCGTGCTCGGCAAGGAGGCCGACATCGTGACGCTGGAGCAGGCCACCGGGACTGTCGCGGTGGCCGAAGCCGTACTCTCGGCGGCCGCGAGCAGGACCGCCGTCGATCTGACGCCCGGCCAGCCGCTGGCCTCCGTCTGACTCGTCCGGCACCCGGGGTCCTGTCCCGCAGGCCCCGGGCCCGACGGAGTCGTTCCGGCGTCTTGAGGACGCACTGATGTACTGGAGAATTCGGTGATCCACCCGATCAACGCCGCGGTCGCCCGTCCACAGCACCCGTTGCCACCGGGGTTGCACGAGGTTCCCGTAGGCATGCACCGCCGCCTGGCGCACGTGCAGCCCGGCCTCACGCCGCTCGCGGTCCGCGCCCAGCACCTGTCGCTGGTGTCCGCGGCGCTGACCCAGGCCGGCGTCGAGCACTTCGTGGTGCCCGGAACCGAGGACACCTCGTCCGCGATCGGCGTCCGGGACACCGATCGCGGACGGGTCGCCCAGACGCTGCGGTCGCTCTTCAGGAGAAGCCCCGGGTACATCCAGCGCAAGGTGCCCGTCCAGCGCACCAGCGAGTTGCTGCACCTCGGATCCCGCGAGGCGTCCTGGCAGGGGCTGGAGACCGTCGACGTGCTGCGTGCCGTCTGGTTCCAGGCCGATCCGTCGGGTGAGCTGGTGTACGGCACCGAGTACGGCTGTGACATCGAGTTCTGGCGGGAGGAGGAAGGGCGGCTGCTACCGCCGCGGATCAACCGGGGCGCGAGCTTCCTGCCTGCGCACGGCGAAATGACGCTCGTCTCGCCGCACCGCTTCTCCCGCCTCGCCCCACCGCAGGCGGACGTCCCGCACAAGCAGCGCCGCTGGGGTCGGAAACCGGAACGGAGCGGACTGCCGACCCGACAGGAATTCGTCTGCACCGGCGCCGACGAGATCACCTTCCCCATCGACGTCGTCTACACCTGGGTGGACAGCGACGACCCTGCCTGGCAGCGCCGCCGCGCCGAGGCCTCCGGCGACGTCTTCCACGAGGAATCGGCGAGCGCCGGGCGCTACATCAACCGTGACGAGCTGCTCTACTCGATGCGCTCGCTCCACATGTACGCACCCTGGGTGCGACACATCTTCCTGGTCACCGACGATCAGGTCCCCCAGTGGCTCGATGAGGCGGCCGAAGGCATCACCGTGGTCTCGCACCGGGAGATCTTCCGCGAGACCAGCCGGCTCCCGGTCTTCAACTCTCATGCCATCAGTGCCCAGTTGCACCGGGTGCCGGGGCTTTCGGAGCACTTCATCCACTTCAACGACGATGTGTTCGTCGGCCGGCCGATCACCCCGCACGAGTTCTTCCTGCCCAACGGGGCGTCCAAGTACTACCCGGACAGCGTCCGCATCCCCATGGGACCGGTTCAGCCGGAAGACCTGCCGCACGAGGTGGCCCGCAAGAACGTCCGGGCCCTGCTGGAGGACCGGTTCGGTCGCACCATCATCGATGCGATGAAGCACACCCCCGTGCCGCTGCGGCGCAGTGTGCTGGAGGAGATGGAGCGGGAGTTCGCGGAGGTGTTCCGGGCAACCGCGGCCGCGCGATTCCGCAGCCGGACCGATATCGACGTCGGCACCTGCATGTATCCGTACTACTCCTACTTCACGGGGCGCGGGGTGCCCGACACCATTCCGTACGCCTATCTCCATCTCTCGATGGTCCAGCTCTCCAAGAAACTGGACCGGTTGCTCAAGCGGCGTGACGCGGCGGTCTTCTGCGTGAACGATTCCTTCACCACCGAGGACGATGTGGCCGATCAGGAAGCGCTGATCCACCCCTTCTTCGAGGCGTACTTTCCGCTTCCGAGCCCGTACGAGAAAACCGCGGCGACGCGATGAAGATCGAATTCCTGATTCAGAACGCCTACGCCGCGGACGGCTCGACCCGCGCCGTGCTCAACCTCGCGGGCGCGCTCGCCGATACGCACGAGGTCCGGGTGGTCTCGGTGTTCCGCTGGCTCGACCGTCCCGCCATCGCACCCGCCCACGGGGTACGGATCGTCTCACTGCTCGATCTGCGCGAAGGCCGCCGTCCGGACAAACAGGATGTGCGCAGGCTCACTCCGTCCCGGATCATTCCGCGTACGCAGGAGATGTCCTGGCGCTACAGCCAGTTGACGGACGACAAGGTCGAGGAGCACCTGCGGGCGAGCCAGGCACAGGTGATCGTCGGCACCAGCCTCGAACTGGCCGCCTATGTCGCGCGCTGGGGCCGGCCGCGGGCGCTGCGCCTGGGCCAGTTGCACAAGTTGAGCACCGTGCTCTCCGCTCAGGAGCAGAGCCGGGCCTGGGCCGGGCTGGGAAGGCTCGACGCGGTTGTGGTGCCGAGCGCCGACGAGGCGAGGGCGATCACCGAGGCGGGGCTGGCGGGCGACATCGCGGTCTACGCCCATCCCGACTGTGTGCCCGATCCCCGGGTGCGTCCCGCCGACGGACGGTCCCGGGTGGTGATGGCTGCCGGGCGACTGGCTCCGGAGAAGCGTTTCGACCTGCTCGTCCAGGCGTTCGCGCGGGTCGTGGAGCACCATCCGGACTGGCAGTTGCGGATCTTCGGGACCGGTCCGGAGTACGGTCAACTGCGGGCCCTGGTGGCCGAACTGGACCTGTACAACCATGTGTTCCTGATGATGGAGGAGCCTCGGCTGGAGGCTCAGTGGGCCGCGGCCGCCATCGCCGCCGTGACGTCGGACCGGGAGTCCTTCGGTCTGGCGCTGGCCGAGGCCATGCGGTGCGGAGTGCCTGTCGTCTCCACCGCCTGCCCGGGCGGGCCGCAGGAGATCGTCCGCCATGAGATCAACGGCCTGCTCACTCCGGTGGACGACGTCGACGCGTTCGCCGCCGCGCTGCTGCGCCTGATCGACGACGACCCGGCACGCGTCGCGCTGGGCCGCCAGGCGCGGGAGGATGCCCGTGCCTACGGTCCGGAGGTCTCGGCGGGACGGTTCGAGAGTGTCATCAGAATGGCCCGCAGGACCCGCCGGGAGGCCCGACCCGCCGCCGAGGTCACCGTCTCCTGCTCGGTGGCGCCGAGCGGGCTGATCAATCTGCGCCTGGAAGGTGTGCGGGACGGCCGCGACGACCTCCGGCTGGTGCTGCGCAAGCGGAAGGCCGCGCGCGACGAACGGCCCGTCACGCTGCCGCTGGTGCCGGCCGAGGGGCCCGCTCCCCATCAGTACGAGGCCCTCGTCCCATCGGACCCGGGTGTCCTCGCGGAGGGCCGCTGGGACGTCCATCTGGACACCGGGGAGGGCAAACCGACGAAGGTGCGGCCCGGAACCCTGGATCTGCGTGGCTTCGGTCCGGTGGCCACCGGACCCGCGTACACCGTGGTGCAGCTTCCCTACGCCTCCGAGAGTGGCCATCTCGCGCTGCGTACCTGGACCCGGGAGCGTCACGCCGAGGCGACCGAGGTCTGGGTCGACCAAGGAGTCATGCATCTGCGGGGTCTGCTCTACGGCTCCGACTTCGGCACTGCGGAGCCCTTGCTGCTGATGCGCAGACGCGGTGTCGAGGAATCGGGTTTCTGGCTGCCCGGTGTCTCCTCCGGCGGCGCGGACTTCTCCTTCTCGCTGCCCGCATCCGATCTGTCCGAGCATCTGGTGTCCCGGCACGAACTGTGGGACCTGTGGGTCGGCCGACGCCACGACCCGGTCGTAGCGCGGCTGGGCCGCTTCCTGACGGATGTGGTGGACGTGAAGAGTGTGTTCGCCTATCCCACCGTGGTCGTGCCCACCGATGAGGGGCCGCCGGTCATGGTGAAGCCGTACTACACGGCCGGTACGGAGCTGTCCGTCCGGGTCTCCGAGAAGGCCGAGTGACGGCGGTACGTGGGACATGACCGGAACAGCGGGCCAGGGGCACCGCACACGGATCACCGGCAGCGGCTCACAGCCGCAGCCAGCCCTCCAGCGCCATTCCCTGCTGGTCGGTGCGCTGCCTGGTGACGTTCAGCCGGCCGTCCCGGCCGATGATCGCGACGACCAGCCGCCCGTTCCGGTCCAGGGTGAGCGCCGGTGTGCCCTCGCAGGGTTCGCGGGTGTCCGCCCACCAGGCTCCGGCGGATTCCAGCTCGGTCGGGTAGGCGGTGAGGGCAAGAGTGCCCGTCTCCTCCCTCTGGGCCAGCACGGTGCAGTCGTAGCCGTCGACGAGACACCGGGTGAGGGCGAGAGGTCCGCGGCCCGAGTGCCCGCCCAGCGGGGCGGGCGGCACATCCGGGACGCCCGCTGCCGGCAGGCGGTACGCGACCACCTCGCCGGCCTCCTCGTCACGCCAGTAGTGGGTGATCCTGCCCTCGTAGGACTCGGTGCCGCAGGCCGTATCGGGCCGGGCGATGAAGACCAGGTTCGGGGCGCGGTCCAACGGGCCCCCCGGGGCTTCCTGACGCCAGACGTACACCCCCTTGTCGGCGGGCATGAAGAGTTCGATGCGACCGGAACGTGTGACGACGGCGGACAGTCCCTCCCGCACCCGCTTGCACGGCATGGCCGTCCACTTGCCCCACACGCCTTTGGGGTCACGCCTGCGGGTGGACACGCCCCCGACGGCATTGCGGACGAAGACATGGAGTGCGTCGCTGCCGTCGACAACGGCGACGGGCGCGCCGATGGCCGCGGCCTGCTCGGCGTCGTTGGCATGCGGGTTGCCGATCGTGTGCCAGCCGGTCATCGGACGGCCGGTCTGGTACTGGGAGGCATACACGATCTCGACGGGCGCCTGGGGGCTGTCGCCCTTGCGCCGCAGGCCGAACAGGTCGACGAAGCCTGTCGAGCCGTGTGCCACGGAGAGGTACGGAAGCAGCCGGTCGTCGGGAAGCAGGCATTCGGCCGGTGTCCAGCCGTTGCGGCCCTCGGGCGTCTCGGTCCAGCGGACGACACCTCCGGTCCGGGCCGGGGCGTACGCGGTGAGACGGCCGTCCGGCGCGGATATCAGCCAGCCGGCCCTCGGCGGTGCTGCCGCCAGTGCCTCCGGTGCCGCCGCGGCCCGCTGGGCCGGGTCGGCAGGGCCCCTCCCGGAACGAACTGCGGCACGCCTACGCCCAGTACGCAAACTCATCGTTCCCCGACCGTTCTCCACTGAATGCTTTCTCCGGTGCCGAACGGCGTTGGTCGGAGTCCCATGTATCTCTGTCGAGCGTCCAGTTTCGCCATAACAGCAACAACTGATGTCACAATACTACTCGACAGGGGGCGATTTCTGGGTGATTCCTGTCGCACAATGCGACTTTGAGGCACGAATCATGCCCGGGCAGAAGCGCGGTACCCCACGGAGCGACTTCGGCACATATGGCCCGCCCGTTATCCATTCCTCTCCTCCCGCACGCATTCAGGCGTGTCCCGACGGAAGAACCAGACAAATCCATGACAGATCAGACCACTGGCACCGGATCGCGCATATCCCATGACCACCAGTCAAGACGGGCCCCCCGAAAGCGCCGACGCGGCCTGAAGATCACCCTTGGTGTTCTGCTCGTGCTGCTGCTCGCCGGCGGTGGCACCGTCTACTGGCTCTACAGCAGCCTCGACGGGAACATCAAGGGCGTCGACATCGACAAGGCGCTCGGCGACGACCGCCCCGAGAAGCTGCCGACCAGCGGTCAGAACCTGCTGGTTCTCGGCTCCGACTCCCGGGCCGGTGCCGAGAACAAGGAGTTGGGCGGCGGCGGAAACGTCAGCGGCGCCCGGTCCGACACCGCGATGGTGGTGCACATTCCCGAGGGCCGCACCAAGGCCGTCGCCGTGTCCATACCCCGTGACACCCTGGTGACCCGGCCCGAGTGCACGAAGGCCGACGGCTCGGCCGTTCCGTCGGCGAACCGCGTGATGTTCAACTCCGTCTATTCGCAGGTCGGTCCGGCCTGTGTGGTCAAGACCGTCGAGAAGATGTCCAAGGTCCGGATCGACCACTACCTGGAGATCAACTTCGCCGGGTTCAAGGATCTGGTCGACGCGATCGGCGGTGTCACGGTCGATGTTCCGCAGGACATCCACGACAAGTCGTCCGGCCTCGACCTCACCGCGGGGCCGCACAAGCTCGACGGCACCCAGTCACTCGCGTACGTACGCACCCGGCACGGCATCGGGGACGGCAGCGACCTCGGCCGGATCGGGCTGCAGCAGCAGTTCCTGCTGGCGCTGCTGAGCGAGGTCAAGTCGCAGGATCTGCTGAGCAGCCCGACGGACACGTACAAGATCGCCAACTCGGCGACCGAGTCGCTGACGACCGACGAAGGTCTCGCCTCGCTGACGTCGCTCTCGAAGTTCGCCCGCTCCATGCAGGGCGTCGATCCTGCCTCGATGGAGACGATCATGCTCCCGGTGGCGTACGACAAGGCCGATCCGAACCGGGTCGTGGCAGCGCAGCCGCAGGCCAACACGTTGTGGAAGGCGATCCGCGAGGACGCCACGATCCCGGAGTCCGCGAAGAAGTCACCGGCCACCGGCGGCTGACGGACTCCGGCCGCGGTCGGCACATGGCACCCTTCGGGGATGCTGAGCGAACCGACCCTGGTGATCGTCGACGCGGCCAATGTGGTCGGGTCGGTACCGGACGGATGGTGGCGGGACCGGCGTGGGGCGGCCGTACGGCTGCGGGATTCGCTGGTCCCGTTCGCCGCGGACGGTCTGGACGCCTTTCCCGGTCGCGCCGAGCTGATCCTGGTCGTCGAGGGCGCGGCCCGGGGCATCGAACCGCTTCCCGGGGTACGGGTGGAATCGGCCCCCGGGAGCGGTGACGACCGGATCGTCGAGCTGGTCGCCGACGCCATGTCCCGTACGGAGGACCGTATCTGTGTGGTCGTCACCGCCGACCGGGGGCTGCGGCAGCGGGTGGAGGCGTACGGAGCGCAGTGCGTGGGCCCCCGTGCGGTACGGCCGCTGCCTCCGTCGCGCAGCGACTGATCTACGGCCGGCCGACGGGCTCGTCGATCCGGCTGTGCCTGCGCCCGTACACGAAGTAGATGACCACGCCGATGGCCATCCAGAGGGCGAACCGCAGCCAGGTCTCGGCCGGCAGATTGAGCATCAGCCAGACCGAGGCGGCCACCGAGAGGATCGGGATCAGCGGCACCCACGGGGTGCGGAACGCGCGGTGCAGATCGGGGCGGGTGCGGCGCAGCACCATGACGCCCAGGGCCACGACGACGAACGCGAAGAGCGTGCCGATGTTCACCAGCGTCGCCAGTTCGTTGATGCTCGTGAAGCCCGCGACGATCGCGATGATCACGCCGAGCAGGATGGTCGGGCGGTACGGGGTGCGGAAGCGGGGGTGCGTCACGGAGAAGAACCTCGGGAGCAGACCGTCGCGGCTCATCGCGAAGAACACCCGGGTCTGTCCGAGCAGCAGGATCAGACAGACCGTGGTGAGGCCGATCGCTGCGCCGAAGCTGATGAATCCCGCGTAGACGGGATGGCCGACGGCCTTGAAGGCATCGGCGAGCGGGGCCTCGACCGACAGCTCGCTGTAGTGCTGCATGCCCGTGACCACCAGTGACACGGCGACATAGAGCACGGTGCAGATGAGGAGCGAAGCGAGGATGCCACGTGGCATGTCACGTTGCGGAACCTTCGTCTCCTCGGCGGCGGTGGCCACCACGTCGAAGCCGATGAAGGCGAAGAAGACGACGGAGGCGGCGGTGAAGATGCCCAGGACGCCGAAGTTCGTGGGCGCATAGCCGAAGATCAGCTGGATCAGCGGTGCGGTCAGTCCGGAACCGGAGGACTGTGGCTGCGCCTCGGGGATGAAGGGCGAGTAGTTGACGGCATTGACGAAGAACAGTCCCGCGACGATCACGATCAGGACCACAGCGATCTTGATGGCGACCACAATGGTGGTGACCCGGGCGGAGAGCTTCATGCCGAGCACCAGCACGACGGTCAGAACGAGTACCAGGGCGAAGGCCAGGATGTCGAAGCCGAATCCTTTCGCCACATCGGGTCCGGAGAGCGCTTCGGGCATGTTCCAGCCGAAGTTGTCCATCAGTGAGCGGACATAACCGGACCAGCCGACCGCCACCACCGCCGTGCCGAGTGCGAACTCCAGCACCAGGTCCCAGCCGATGATCCAGGCGACCAGTTCGCCGAGCGAGGCGTACGCGAAGGTGTAGGCGGAGCCGGCAACCGGGACGGTGGAGGCGAACTCGGCGTAGCAGAGCGCGGCCAGGGCGCAGACGATGCCCGCGGCCACGAAGGCGAGGGCGGTGGCGGGACCCGCGGTCTCTTTGGCCACCTTGCCGGTGAGCACGAAGATGCCGGTGCCGATGATGACGCCCACTCCGAAGACTGTGAGGTCCAGCGCGGAGAGGGACTTCTTGAGCGCGTGCTCCGGCTCCTCGGTATCGCGGATGGACTGTTCGACCGTCTTGGTCCGGAACAGTCCGCCACTGCTGGGTGGTGTGTCCTGCTGGGCAGTCACCGGCGTACCTCCACGCACTCGTCGTGTACGCCATGATTGGGACCGTATCTGCGGTGCAGGACTCCGCATCGGGCGATTTCACACGAATGGGCCGGTCGGACCACTCGTACAGGGTGGCCGACCGGCCCATTGGCCGTATCGCGTACCGGCCGCGAGGACCGGGGTCGTACGGGTCAGTCGCGGACGGGCTCGATCACGGAGCTGCTGTCCGTCTCCGTCTCGTAGCGGCCGTCCAGCTTGGCGACCAGGCCGGTGACCTGACGGGCGATGTCCGGCGCGGTCAGTCCGATCTCGGCCATGACCTCCTTGCGGGAGGCGTGGTCGAGGAAGCGCGGCGGGATGCCGAAGTCGCGCAGCGGTACGTCCACCCCGGCGTCGCGCAGCGCCTGGGCGATTGCGGAGCCGACGCCGCCGGCCCTGCTGTTGTCCTCGACGGTGACGACGACCCGGTGCTGCTCGGCGAGCGGGGCCATGGCCTCGTCGACGGGCTTGACCCAGCGCGGGTCGACGACCGTCGTCGTGATGCCCTGGGCGTCCAGCAGGTCCGCGATCTCCAGGCACATCGGGGCGAGCGCACCGACGGAGACCAGGAGGACGTCCGGGCGGGGCGCGTCGGACGTGCGCAGCACATCCATGCCGCCGACCCGGCCGACGGCCTTGACCGCCGGGCCGACGGCGCCCTTGGAGAAGCGGACCACGGTCGGGGCGTCGTCGACCTCGACGGCCTCGCGCAGCTGTGCGCGGACCTGGTCGGCGTCGCGCGGGGCGGCGATCCGGAGGGTGGGCACGCACTGCAGGATCGACATGTCCCACATGCCGTTGTGCGAGGCCCCGTCGGTGCCGGTGACACCGGCCCGGTCCAGGACGAACGTCACACCGCACTTGTGCAGGGCGACGTCCATGAGGACCTGGTCGAAGGCACGGTTGAGGAAGGTGGCGTACACCGCGAAGACGGGGTGCAGTCCGCCGGTGGCGAGGCCGGCCGCGGAGACCGCGCCGTGCTGCTCGGCGATGCCGACGTCGTAGATCCGGTCCGGGAACGCCTTCTCGAACTTGGTCAGGCCGACGGGCTGGAGCATGGCCGCGGTGATCGCGACGATGTCCTTGCGCTCCTTGCCGAGCTTGACCATCTCCTCGCCGAAGACGGAGGTCCAGTCGAGGCCCGAGGTGGCGACCGGGAGGCCGGTGTCGGGGTGGATCTTGCCCACGGCGTGGAAGCGGTCGGCCTCGTCGAGCAGGGCGGGGGTGTAGCCGCGGCCCTTCTCGGTGAGGCAGTGCACGATGACGGGCCCGCCGAAGCGCTTGGCGCGCTGGAGCGCGGACTCCAGGGCCTCGATGTCGTGTCCGTCGATCGGACCGACGTACTTCAGGCCGAGGTCCTCGAACATGCCCTGCGGGGCGATGAAGTCCTTCAGCCCCTTCTTGGCGCCGTGCAGCGTCTCGTACAGCGGCTTCCCGACGACGGGGGTGCGCTCCAGGATGTCCTTGCCGCGGGCCAGGAAACGCTCGTAACCGTCGGTGGTGCGCAGGGTGGCGAGGTGGTTGGCGAGGCCGCCGATGGTCGGGGCGTAGGAGCGCTCGTTGTCGTTGACGACGATGACGAGGGGGCGGTCCTTGGCGGCGGCGATGTTGTTCAGCGCCTCCCAGGCCATACCGCCGGTGAGTGCGCCGTCGCCGATGACCGCGACGACGTGGTCGTCCTTCTTCAGCACCTCGTTGGCCTTGGCGAGGCCGTCGGCCCAGCCGAGCACGGTGGAGGCGTGCGAGTTCTCGATGACGTCGTGTTCGGACTCGGCGCGGGAGGGGTAGCCGGAGAGGCCGCCCTTGCTCTTGAGCTTCGAGAAGTCCTGGCGACCGGTGAGGAGCTTGTGCACATAGCTCTGGTGACCGGTGTCGAACAGCACCTTGTCCTTCGGCGAATCGAAGACCCGGTGCAGGGCGATGGTCAGCTCGACCACGCCCAGGTTGGGGCCGAGGTGGCCGCCGGTCTTCGAAACGGCGTCGACGAGGAAGGTCCGGATCTCTTCGGCGAGCTGGTCCAGCTGCTCGGGAGTGAGCCGGTCCAGGTCACGCGGTCCACCGATGCGGGTCAGCAGAGCCACCCGTTCCTCCTTGCGTTCGAGCTGGTCGAGCATGCCGATCCGATGAGTCTAATGTTCCGTCCGTCGTCGCCCGCATCGGGCAGGGGGTGTGCTGTCACACCCCTCCCCGCAGCCGACAGTGCCCGGCGCCCGAATCGGGCGCCGGGCACTGGATCGGGCGGGCGTGATGTTACGCGCGACCTGCGGTCTTCTGGGTGCGGCGGGAGACCGAGTCGATGACCACGGCGGCCAGCAGAACCGCGCCGGTGATCATGTACTGAATGGCGTTGGCCATACCGATCATGTTCAGGCCCTGCTGGATCGACTGGATCACGATCATGCCGAGCAGCGCGGACCAGACCTTGCCCCGGCCTCCGAAGAGGCTGGTGCCGCCGATGACGGCGGCGGCGATGACCAGCATCAGTGTGTTGCCGCCGCCGACGCTCTTGGTGGCGCCGCCGGAGAGGCTGGCGATGAAGAGGCCGCCGAAGGCGCCCAGCGTGCCGGACAGGGCGAAGACGGTGATCCGGACCCGGTCGACGTTGATGCCGGCACGGCGCGCGGCCTCCGGGTTACCACCGACCGCGAAGACCTGACGGCCGAAGCTCGTGCGCCGGGCGACGAAGTCCGCGACGACCAGGACGGCGAGGAAGAGCACCAGGGCGAGCGGCAGGCCACGGGCGCCTTCGGGTTCGTTCAGGACATACGCGACGACGAAGCACAGGACCGCGACGACGGCGGTGCGCAGCACGACCTCGCTGGTTGGCCGGGCGGTCAGGCCTGCGGCCTTGCGGCGCCTGCTGTCCACCAGGAGCGAGGCGGCGTACGCGAGGACGGCGACCAGGGCGAGTCCGTAGCCGGCGGCCTTGTCCTCGAAGAAGTAGTTGGTCAGGTTCTCGACGGCGCTGCCGGATGGCGTGTTGATCGAGCCTTCCCCGCCCATCATCCAGTCCTGAAGACCGCTCCAGCCGAGGAAGCCCGCCAGGGTGACGACGAACGCCGGTACACCGATCTTGGCGAAGAAGAAGCCGTGCAGCGCACCGAGAGCCATTCCGGAGAGCACGGCGACGATGATCGCGAGCCACTCGTTCCAGCCGTTGTTGACGTTGAGCACGGCCCAGACGGCCGCGCCGACGCCGGCTACGGAGCCGACCGAGAGGTCGATCTCGCCGAGCAGCAGGACGAACACGATGCCGACCGCCATGATGCCGAGGCCGGAGCTGTAGACCGCGACGTTGGCGACGGAACTGGCGGAGAGGAAGTTGCTGTTCTGGAACTGGAAGACGATCGCGATGACGATCAGGCCGACGAAGACCGGCAGGGAGCCCAGCTCACCACCACGTACCTTGCGGGTGAACTCCGACCAGTAGCCCTTGAAGCCCTCTTCACGTACGAGGAGCCGCGGGTCCACGGCGGGGATCGGGGCTGCCGGCTGCTCGGCGGCCGGTGCCGTGGCGGCGGGCTTCTCGGTGGAATTCCCGGGGGTCTTGGCGAGGTCGCTCACTTCGCGTCCTCCTTCGTATCTGTGCGTGCCTGGCGGCGCGTGACGGCATTGTCCGTGGCGCCGGTGATCGCGGCGATGATCTCTTCGTGGGAGGTGCTCGCGACGTCGAAGACACCGTTGTTGCGGCCCAGGCGGAGCACCGCGACCTTGTCCGCGACGGCGCGCACGTCGGCCATGTTGTGGCTGATGAGGATGACGCCGTGGCCACGCTCGCGCAGCCGCTCGACCAGGTCGAGGACCTGGGCGGTCTGTTCGACACCGAGGGCCGCGGTCGGCTCGTCCAGGATGACGACCTTGGGGTCGCCGATCAGGGCGCGGGCGATGGCCACGACCTGGCGCTGACCACCGGAGAGCGAGGCGACCGGGATGCGGACGCTGGGGATCCGGATGGACAGCGTGTCCAGCAGTTCCTTGGCGCGCTTCTCCATCGCGATCTCGTCGAGGACGGAGGCCTTGCGCAGTTCGCTGCCGAGGAAGAGGTTGGCGACGACATCGAGGTTGTCGCAGAGGGCCAAGTCCTGGTAGACGGTGGCGACTCCGAGTTCCTGGGCGTCGTTCGGCCGGTTGATCCGGACCGTCTCGCCCTCCCACTCGATGGCGCCTTCGTCGATCGGGTGGACACCCGAAATGGTCTTGACGAGGGTCGACTTGCCGGCGCCGTTGTCGCCGACCAGGGCAACCACTTCGCCGGGGTGAATCTCCAGGTCCACGTCGGTGAGCGCCTGGACGGCGCCGAACCGCTTGGAGATTCCGCGCAACGCCAGCACGGGCGTAGCGGACACGTGAATCATCTCCTTCGCCGCCTGACCGGCGGGGATGGTGCTGCTGAGCACAGGGGGGTAGGGCCGTCGTCCGACCGCTGTCCTGCCCCGGAGGGCCGTCGCTCGACAGACGGCGGGGTGACGACGCGCCTCCAGGTCCCGTCGTCGGGCCGCCGCCGTCGCCCGAGGGGGCGGCGGCGGTCAGACGACCGGACCTGGGAAGGAGTCCGGCGCCCGCCCCCGCTTGCGGGGCGTTGACGGGGTGGGTGCCGGACTGGCAGAGGTGCCCGGGGGAGCTTGCCCTCGGGTGTTACTTGATGCCGGCTGCGTCGCAGGCCGCCTTGTACTGGGCGGTGCAGATCTCCTCGACCTTGTAGACCTTGTCCGCGACGATCGTGGAGGCGATGTTCTCCTTGGTCACGACCGAGGCGTCGTACAGCTTCGACGGGGTGCCCTTGAACTCGCCCGAGAGGCTGTCGACCTTGATCGGGGCCAGATCGTCGATCTTCTCGCCCTTGAGCAGCCTGACGGCGATCTCGGCGGTGGTCTCGGCCTCCGGCTTGATCTGCTTGTAGATCGAGAAGGTCTGCTCGCCCGCGATGATGCGCTGCAGACCGGCGAGCTCGGAGTCCTGACCGCCGACCGGAACCTTCACACCCTGCTTCTTCAGGGCCGTGATGATGCCGCCGGCCATGCCGTCGTTGGCGGAGTAGACACCCTGGAAGCCGTCCTTGCCCAGGGAGTCGATGGCCGCTCCCATCTTCTTGTTGGCCTCGTCCGCCGACCAGTCCGGGATGTCCTGCTCGTAGACGACCTTCTTGACCTGCTTGTCGAGGACGCTGTGCGCGCCCCTCTTGAAGAAGGGGGCGTTCGGGTCGGTCGGCGAGCCGTTGATCATGACAACGTTGCTGTCCTTGGCCTTGGCGCCCAGCGCCTTGACCAGTGCCTCACCCTGGAGCTGGCCGATCTTCTCGTTGTCGTACGACACATAGGCGGAGATCGGCCCCTCCGCGAGACGGTCGTACGCGACGACCTTGACGTCCTTCTTCGCGGCCTGCTGGACCCAGGACTTCGCGGCCTTGTAGTCGACGGTGTCGAGGATGATGACCTTCACACCCTGCGTGACGAGCGCGTCGAACTGCTTCTTCTGGGTCTCGGTGTCCTGCGCGGCGTTGTTGTACTTGACCTCGCAGTCGGCGCAGAGCGCCTTGATCTTCGCCTCCATGATGGGGCGGTCGAACGTCTCGTAACGCGTGGTCTTGTTCTCCGGCAGCAGCAGACCGATGGTCTTGCCGTCGCCACCGCCGGCGCTGTCCTTGTCACCGCCCGCCTTGCCGCAGGCTGCGAGGGAGACGGCCATCGAAACTGCGGCCGTGCCTATGACGATGCGTCGCGTCATTGCGTTCATTGCGGGTTTGCCTCCCTGACGAGGCCGCAACGTTGCGGCCGAGGTGGCTGGAAGTCAACTCGGCCGCGACGTCAGCGTCAAGGAGTAAATCCTTAACGAGATGACAACGGTGCCATTCGTTATCTAAGTGAAGACAGGGGTCGCCGTCGACAGGCTGCTTTCCAAAAGGGTTGAATCCCCCATCTCGCTCAGTACCAGGGCCAGCGCGCCCAGCACCTCGGCCCGGCCGCCGAGCGCCCCGGGCAGCACCGAGAGCTGCCTGGCGGCACTGGGAATGGCATAGCGGGAGACCGAGTCGCGGATCGGCGCGAGCACCAACTCGCCCGCCTCGGCGAGCGATCCGCCGAGCACCACCCGGCTGGGGTTGAGCAGATTGCAGAGGTTGGCCACCCCGCTGCCGATGTGCCGCCCGACGTCCCCGATCACCCGACGGCAGCCCGGATCGCCCCCGCGGGCCAGCTGGACCACCCGTTCCATGGTGAGATCGGGCCCGTGACTGGGCTGGAGCAGCGGAAGGACGTATCGCGCGGCCGTGAACGTCTCCAGGCACCCCCGGTTGCCGCAGCGGCACACCGGGCCCGATTCGTCGAGCGTGATGTGCCCGATCTCACCGGCCGTGCCGCCCGGCCCCCGGTAGATACGCCCGTCGATCACCAGACCGGCGCCGACACCGCTGGCGACCTTGATGTAGGCGAGGTCCTTGACCCCGCGCCCGCTCCCCCAGACCAGCTCCCCGAGCGCCCCGAGGTTGGCGTCGTTGTCGACGTACACCGGAACGCCGAGACGGCCGGCGAGCTCCTCGCTGGGGTTGATGCCCGTCCAGCCCGGCAGGATCGACGTGGAGCCCAGTGTGCCGGACTCGACATCGATCGGGCCGGGAACACCGAGGCCCACCCCGATCACCTTGTCCGGGCTGATCCCGGTCGTCTCGATCAGCCGTTTGACCAGCCGCTCCGCCCGTCCGAACCCCTCCGCCGCAGAGGCGTCGACATCCATCGGCTCGGCCTCCTCGGCGAGCACTTGGTGGGCGAGATTGCCGACCGCCACCCTCAGATGCGTATGCCCGAAGTCGACGCCGATCACAATGCCCGCGTCACCGCTGAGCGAGACGCTGCGGGCCCGGCGGCCGCCCGCCGAGGTGGGGGTCACCTCGACCGTGCCGCCGTCCTTCAGTTCGCGAACGATGTTGGAGACGGTGGCCGCTGACAGGCCGGTGCTCCGTGCAATCTCCGCCTGGGTGAGCGAGCCGGCCATACGTACCGCGCGCACGACCCGCTCAAGGTTGGCGCGATGCAGAGATGTCTGCGACCCCGGAGTCTCCATCGACTCTCTCACTCCTACCGTTTTCTCTAACATGTGAACTCTAAGCTGAGCGTTTTGGGGTGCTCCCCGTCAAGACCTTGAGCATGCGAAGCCTCGGATGAGCACATTGCCCGCACCGAGGCAGCCACCTGCACACGCGAACCGCCCGCCGGCGCGTGGCCGGCGGGCGGTTCGTGTGTGTACGGAGGGTGCGAGTGCTACTTCACCGCACCCGCGGTGAGCCCTGCGACGACCTGACGCTGGAAGATGATGTAGGCCGCGAGGACCGGCAGCATCGCCATCACCAGACCGGCGAAGAGACCGGACCAGTCACCCTTGTATCCCTGGCTGTTGGCCAGTTCGACCAGCCCCTGGGAGAGCACCCGGTGGCCCGGATCGGTATTGAGCACCGTCGGCAGCATGTACTGGTTCCACTGCCCGAGGAAGTTGAAGATACCGACGCTGATCAGGCCGGGCTTCGCCATCGGCAGCATCACCTGGAAGAACGTCCGGGTGTGCGAGGCCCCGTCGAGCATCGCCGCTTCCGCCACCGAGCTCGGCAGCGTCCGGAAGAACGAAGTGAGGAAGAAGACGGTGAACGGCAGCGAGTACGCGATGTAGACCATGATCAGTCCGTGCCGCGTGTTCAACAGACCCATGTTGTTCATGACGAAGAACAGCGGAACCAGCGCCAGGATGATCGGGAAGCTCATCCCGCCGATGAACAGGTAGTAGAGGAAACGGTTGCCGGGGAAGTCGAACCGCGCCAGTACGTACGCCGCCATCGAGCCGAGCAGCAGCGTCCCGACGAGCGAGCAGCCCACCACCACGACCGTGTTGAAGAAGTAGTCGCTCATGTGCGCCTGGCTCCAGGCGCGCGACCAGTTGTCGAAGTGCAGCTTGTCCGGCAGCGCCCAGGGCGTCGACAGGATCGAGTCGTCGGTCTTGAACGACGCCATCACCGCCCACAGCAGCGGCATGACGACCAGGATCGCCCAGATGATCAGCACACCGTGCGAGAAGACATTGAGGACCTGGCCCTCGCTGCTCTTCTCCTTGACTGCGGGCGCCGACGCCTTGGCCACGGGGGCCGGGTCCACGTCCGGGACCGCGGGCGGGGTGTCAGTGGTCTTCACGTGTTCTCACCTCGTACTGTCGAGCCGGACACGGAGGCCGACCTGTGGTGCCTGCTGGGGGTCCGGGGGCCGTCTCCCGTCAATCGCAGCATCAGAACTCCAGCCGCTCGCGCCGGCCCAGTCGCATCACGATGGCGGCGAAGGCCATGGTGACGATGAGCAGTCCGACACCGATCGTCGTTGCGTATCCGGCCTGCCCGTCGCGGAAGGCCGTCTGGTACACGTACAGCGGAAGGACCGTGGTCGAGTAGTCGGGACCACCGGGGCCCACGGTCATGACCTGTACAGCGGTGAATGCCTCCACGCCGAGGGCCAGGATCCCCATGTAGACCCAGCCCGACTGCACCGTGTCCCAGAGCAGCGGAAGTGTGATCTTGAAGAACGTGGTGAAGCGGTTGGCGCCGTCGAGCAGCGCCGCCTCGTAGAAGTCCTTCGGGATGGACGCCATTCCGGCCGAGAACAGGACGACGAAGAATCCGACCGTCGACCAGACCAGCACCGACATGACGCAGACCAGTGCGAGACTGGGGTCGCCCAGCCAGTCCGGCTGGATGGAACCCAGACCGATTCCTTCCAGTGTCGAATTCAGCATCCCGTCACGGGGGTTGAAAGCGAACTGGAAGAGCAGGGCCACGATGACGATCGAGAGCACCTGCGGGAAGAAATAGGCGATCTTGTAGAAACTTGAGCCACGCACGCCGGAGACCGCGGCGTTCTTGCGCCGCCGGCCCCCGACATTGAGCATGAAGGCGAAGAAGAGCGCCAGGCCCAGCGTCACCAGCGGCAGCAGCAGCACGAGCAACACGCTGTGCTGCAACGACTTCCAGAAGATGTCGTCCTTCAGCATCCTCGTGTAGTTGTCGAACCCGACCATCTTGAAGTCCGGGCTCAGGCCGGTCCAGTCCGTGAACGAGTAGTAGATGGACTGGATGAACGGCCAGATGACGAAGACCGCGTACAACGCGAGTGGGAGTACCAAGAATCCCACGATGAAACGGTACTTGCCGTGCTGCATCGTTTACCGACCCCGATCTTTCCGCGGGTGCCGCCGCTGGTGACGGTTGCTCACTGGTGCTTGTAGTGCTTGATGGACTGGTCCTTGGCCGCCGCGTCGGCGAAGGCCTGGATCTTCTTGATGGCTTCCGCCGGGGTCGCGCGGCCGGCCATCATCTCGCCGATACCGGCGACACCGATCTGCTCCTTCTGGAGCTTCACGTACCAGTCCTGCAGGCGCGGGTTCACCACGTTGTCGCCGGCCTTCTTCAGCGCGTCGACACCGGACTGCATGGCGGTCGACAGGGTCAGACCGTCGGTGCCGCCGTTGAACGCGCTGAGCGACTTGACCTGCTTGGTGAAGTTCTTCGAGGACTCCTCGGAGAGCATGATGCGCAGCTGCTCCATGCCGCCCTGGGGGTTCTTCGCGTTGGCCGGGACGACGAAGGGCTCGCCGCCGGAGGCCCAGATGGTGCCGAACGGCATCTTGTCGGACGAGTCCAGGCTGGACGGCGCCGCGACCATCATCTTGAAGTCCTTGGGCGTGGTCGGCGCGGCCTCGTTCTCCACCCACGAACCGTTCGGGAGGAAGAGCGCCTTGCCCTTGGTCCACTCGGTCTGCGACTGGATGTGGGTCAGACCGGGGGTGCCCTTGAGGATGTACCCCTTCTTGTACAGCTCGTAGTACGCCTCGAACGCCGCCTTGACCGCGGGGTCCTTCCAGGCGTTCGGCTCCAGGTTGTCGATCTTGTCGAGAACCTCCCGGCCACCGATCTTGCCGATGAACGGGTAGAGCGAGAACGGCAGGTAGTACGGGTACTTACCGGCGTACGTCCAGCCCGCGATGCCCTGCTTCTTCGCCTTCGCGCAGAGGGCGAGCATGTCGTCCCAGTTCTCGGGGTACTGCGCGTCGAGCTTCTCCAGCGCGGTCTGCGAGTACCAGACGCCGTACACGGTGTACGCGTAGTACATGATCCAGACCGGGTCGCCGTCGAACTGACCCATCTCCAGGACACCCGGGCGCAGCGTGTCGCGGACCTTCTTGGCCGGGTCGTCGATGGACGGGGCGTCCATCAGCGGCGTCAGGTCCAACAGTTGCTTCTTGCCGACCAGGACACCCATGTCCATCTGCTCGGCGCCGGAGTTGTCGATCAGGTCCGGCGGGGTGCCACCGTTGAAGCGCGGCTGCAGCTGCGACTGGATCTTCTGGGTCGCGACGTGCTTGACCTTCGGGGCCTTCGGGAACGCCGCGTTGTACTTCTTCTCCGCGTCGATCGCGTACTGCTGACCGAAGCCGCCGTCGAAGATGACCACCTCGAGCGGGGCCGTCTCGTTGACGCCGAGCGGGTTGGCCTTGGTGACCTTGCCCTTCTCGACCTTCTTGTCGCTGCTGCTGTCGCCGCTGGCGCACGCCGACAGGAAGCCCATCGTCGGAACGCTGATCAGGCCGAGTGCGGCCGATCGCTTGATCACATCGCGACGGCCAAGGCCCTCATTCTTGTGGGCGGAGGTGGATCCCATGCTCAAGTCCTCGCCTTCTCCAGGACTCAGGCGGTGTGTACCGGTCGCCCGTCGAATCTCGCCTCAGGCGAAGGGCCCCGCCACCGCGGTCAGTTGCGCTTGGGTAGTGCTGATCTCAGGCTAGCCATGTGCAGTGGGGGGCTTCGGGAGAACGGGCATCGGATGCACTTGTTGTGCACTCCTTGGCCGTTCCCCCGTGTCCCCCTTGCCCGCGTCGCCGGAAAAAGCTGTGCGGACGCCGACAGGTATAGTCCACTCACGGCCGCCTGAGCAAGATCGAATGCAAGGTTGAGCAGCAGTCTTTCCCGAGTTGAGACCTCGCGGATACCTGGGCCCCGTGCGCCCCGGTCCGGGTGTAACGATTTCCGCATTACGGTCGATTCGGCTGGCGATTCACGCCCAACACCCTTGACACATCCCGGCACTTGGCTCCCTACTGGACCTTGCGCATCTCCATGACAACGTTGTCCAAGCGCACTTCCTCGGGAGGAATGGCTCGGCATGCAGCCCCGACATGGTTCTCGCAAGAGACAAAGCCGTACGGCCGCGCTGATCGCGGCTTCACTGGTTCTGGTCGTGACAGCCCCCACCGCGGCCGCCGCTCAGTCGGCCGCGACAGGCGAAAAGGGCCAAAGCCCCTTGGGGGAACGGACATTCGGTTCGTCCTTCGAATCGGACGAAAAGCAGCCGGACTGGCGCAACACCGTAGAAGAAGGCCCTGATGGAAAGAAGCGGTCATCGGGTGTCGATGGCGGCTTCTCCGCAGGAATACCGGGCAATGTCACAGACAAGGTGACAGATGTCCGCGCCAGTGACGAGAACACCGGCGGCGGGGAGGTGAAGGAGAATCTGATCGACGGGGAGTCCGGCACCAAGTGGCTGGCCTTCGAACCCACCGGCTGGATCGAGTTCGATCTCGACGAACCGGTCAAGGTCGTGACATACGCGCTGACTTCGGCCAATGACCACGACGAGCGCGATCCGAAGGACTGGACCCTGCAGGGCTCCGCCGACGGCAAGGACTGGAAGGACCTCGACTCCCGGACCGGCCAGACGTTCACCGAGCGGTTCCAGACGAAGTCGTACGATTTCACATCTCACACGGCATACCAGCACTACCGGCTGCAGATCACGAAGAACAACGGCGCCTTGGACGCCACCCAGCTCGCCGACGTCCAGTTCTCCGACGGCGACACCTCGGTCCCGGCGCCCGACGAGATGCGCAGCCAGACCGACCGCGGCCCGTCCGGCTCCCCCACCGCCAAGGCGGGCGCCGGCTTCACGGGCAAGAAGGCCCTGCGGTACGCCGGTACGCACAAGGCGGACGGCCGGGCCTACTCGTACAACAAGATCTTCGATGTGAACACGGCTGTCACCCGTGACACCTCACTCTCCTATCTGATCTACCCCCAGATGGGCGAGACGGACCTCTCCTACCCGGCGACGCATGTCTCGGTGGACCTGGCGTTCACGGACGGCACGTATCTGAGCGATCTGCGGGCCACCGACAGCAACGGCGGCCTGCTGACCCCGCAGGGCCAGGCCGATGCCAAGCGGCTGTACGTCAACCAGTGGAACAAGGTCGACTCGACGATCGGCTCGGTCGCGGCGGGCAAGACCGTCGACCGGATTCTGGTGGCGTACGACTCCCCCAAGGGCCCGGCGAAGTTCCAGGGCTGGATCGACGACATCAAGATCGCCCCGAAGGCACCCGAGAAGCGCCGCTCGCACCTCTCCGACTACGCGTCGACGGTCCGTGGCACCAACTCCAGCGGTGGTTTCTCGCGCGGCAACAACTTCCCCGCCACCGCGGTCCCGAACGGCTTCAACTTCTGGACGCCGGTCACCAACGCCGGATCGACCAGCTGGCTGTACGACTACGCGCGTGGCAACAACGACGACAACCTGCCCACCCTCCAGGCCTTCAGCGCCAGCCATGAGCCGAGTCCCTGGATGGGCGACCGGCAGACCTTCCAGCTGATGCCGTCGGCGGTCTCCGGCACCCCGGACGCCTCCCGGACGGCGCGTGCGCTGCCGTTCCACCACGAGAACGAGACGGCGAAGCCGCACTACTACGGTGTGACATTCGACAACGGTCTCAAGGCCGAGATGGCACCGACCGACCACGCCGCCCGGATGCGGTTCACCTACCCCGGTGACGACGCGAGCATCGTCTTCGACAACGTCTCCAACGACGGCGGGCTCACCCTCGACCCGAAGAGCAGTTCCTTCACCGGCTTCTCCGATGTGAAGAGCGGCGGCTCGACCGGAGCCACCCGCCTCTTCGTCTACGGCGTCTTCGACGCGCCGGTCACCGCGAGCGGTAAGCTGTCCGGCGGCGGTGGCGACGATGTCACCGGCTACCTCCGCTTCGACGCGGGCAAGGACCGCACGGTCAACCTGCGACTGGCGACCTCACTGATCAGCATCGACCAGGCGAAGCAGAACCTCGCCGCCGAGATCCCCGCCTCCCGTTCCTTCGGCCGGGTGGAGGACCGGGCGCAGCGGGCCTGGGACGACATCCTGGGCAAGGTGGAGGTCGAGGGCGCGACGGCCGACCAGTTGACCACGCTGTACTCCAGCCTGTACCGCCTGTATCTGTACCCGAACTCGGGCTTCGAGAAGGTCGGCGGCAAGGACAAGTACGCCAGCCCCTTCTCACCGCAGGTCGGCTCCGACACCCCGACCCACACGGGCGCGAAGATCGTCGACGGCAAGGTGTACGTCAACAACGGCTTCTGGGACACCTACCGGACGACGTGGCCCGCCTACTCCCTCCTCACACCGGGCAAGGCCGGCGAGATGGTGGACGGCTTCGTCCAGCAGTACAAGGACGGCGGCTGGATCTCCCGCTGGTCGTCCCCCGGCTACTCCGATCTGATGACCGGCACCTCCTCGGACGTCGCGTTCGCGGACGCCTACGTCAAGGGCGTGAAGTTCGACGCCGAGGCGGCGTACGACGCGGCCCTGAAGAACGCCACCGTGGTCCCGCCGTCCTCGGGCGTCGGCCGCAAGGGCATGCAGACGTCCCCGTTCGTCGGCTACGCGAACACCTCCACGCACGAGGGCCTGTCCTGGTCGCTGGAGGGCTACCTCAACGACTACGGCATCGCGCAGATGGGCCGAGCGCTCTACAAGAAGACGAAGAAGGAGCGGTACAAGGAGGAGTCCGAGTACTTCCTGAACCGCGCCCGCAACTACGTCGACCTCTTCGACAGCAAGGCCGGCTTCTTCCAGGGCAAGGACGCCAAGGGCGACTGGCGGCTCCCGTCCAACCAGTACGACCCGCGGGTCTGGGGCTACGACTACACGGAGACGAACGGCTGGGGCTACGCCTTCACGGCCCCGCAGGACAGCAAGGGCCTGGCGAACCTGTACGGCGGCCGCGACGGCCTGGCCAAGAAGCTCGACACGTACTTCTCCACTCCCGAGACAGCGGGCCCGGAGTTCGTCGGCTCGTACGGCGGTGTCATCCACGAGATGACGGAGGCTCGTGACGTGCGGATGGGCATGTACGGCCACAGCAACCAGGTCGCGCACCACGTCACGTACATGTACGACGCGGCGTCGCAGCCCTGGAAGACCCAGGAGAAGGTCCGCGAGGTCCTCGGCCGTCTCTACACGGGCAGCGAGATCGGCCAGGGCTACCACGGCGACGAGGACAACGGCGAGCAGTCGGCCTGGTACCTCTTCTCCTCGCTCGGCTTCTACCCGCTGGTGATGGGCAGTGGCGAGTACGCGATCGGCTCGCCGCTCTTCACAAAGACGACCGTCCACCTGGACAACGGCCACGACCTGGTCGTCAGGGCGCCGAAGAACAGCGCGAAGAACATCTATGTGCAGGGCCTGAAGGTCAACGGCAAGAAGTGGAACTCGACTTCACTGCCGCACGACCTGCTGGCCAAGGGCGGTGTGCTGGACTTCGACATGGGCGCCGAGCCGTCGTCGTGGGGCACCGGCAAGGACGCGGCGCCGACCTCCATCACCACGGACGACAAGGTGGCATCGCCGAAGGCGGACGTGCTGAAGGGCGAGGGTGCCCTGTTCGACAACACATCGGCCACCTCGGCATCGGTCACCTCGGTGGACCTGCCGGTGCCCTCGGCCACGAACGCGGTCCAGTACACGCTGACATCGAGCGCGGCGGACAAGGCCCCGGCCGGGTGGGTCCTGCAGGGCTCGTCGGACGGCACGACATGGAAGAACCTCGACAAGCGGTCGGCCCAGTCGTTCGCCTGGGACAAGCAGACGAGGGTGTTCTCGGTGAGCACGCCGGGCTCGTACGCGCACTACCGCCTGGTGTTCGCCGGTGAAGGGACGCTCGCGGAGCTGGAGTTGCTCTCCTGATCCGACGCTCACCTCGCCTGTAGCACTACCCGCGTTTCACACGGACGGCCGGTACCTCCCCTGTGGGTTACCGGCCGTCCTGCGCGCTCCGACGGTGGGGCGGGGACGACATCGCGGCTGCGGTCGGCCACGGCGCTCAGGACGACGAGGCAGCAGCCGGTGCCCGCTCAGCTGGGCACGACGCCCTCGCTCCCGCTCGGGGAATCCGGAACAGCCCGGGGGAACAGGCCCTCGGGCAATGTCACATTCCACGCCGTCATGACCGGCTGACCGTGCTCGGTGCCGAGCCGGGAGACGGCCCCCGTGGCGAGCTGGAACAGCGTGCCCTCGGCCGGGGTCAGGCCGAGATAGCGGGCGGTCAGTACGCGCAGGAAATGGGAGTGGGCGACGAGCGCGATGTCCTCGTCCGCGTCGCGGCTCGCCGCCTCCGCGACTTCGGCCAGCACCCGGTCGGCGCGGGCTCCGACCTCGGCAGGGGTTTCTCCGGGGTGCGCCTCGGGGCCGGGGGCGACTCCGTCGGTCCAGAGGTTCCACTCGGGACGGGTGCGGTGGATCTCCTCGGTGGTCACCCCTTCGTAGCCGCCGTAGTCCCATTCGCGCAGCTCGGGTGTGATGCGGGGTGCGACGAGTCCGGCGAGCTCCGCGGTGCGCCGGGCGCGCACCGCGGGACTGACCAGGGTGAGTGCGATCTGCCGGTCGGCGAGCAGGGGCGCCAGCGCGCGTGCCTGACGTTCGCCGAGGGGGGTCAGGGGGAGGTCGGTGTGGCTCGTGTGCTGCCCGGACCGCGACCACTCCGTCTCGCCGTGCCGGATCAGGATCAGCTCGCCCATGGGTGTCATCCGCTCTCTGTGCCGTTCGTTCCGCGTAGCTCGCAGATCTGCAAACCCGCTGTTCCACCATCGCATTCCGCGCACCCGAGACAGGGCGGACGATGCCTCGTTTCCGGGTACGGCAGCCCCGCGGTCCGTGACATTCCTTCAGATGTCCCAGCCGGGGGGGCTCCGATGCCGCTCCTCGGCCCGGCTCGACCGCTTGCTGTCGATCGCCTGGCAGGGGCTCAGCGTGGTGCCGATGTACGCAGCCCCACCCGTGAGAGGGGCGTGAGTGTGCGCCTGTTGCGCTGTTGCGAGGACCACGGCCTCCTCACCTCGCACCGCGACGATGGCGGCCACCGGCAGTACGCCGCCGACGCTCTCTCGACAATCACCCGGATCCGCACCCTTCCGGCCGCCGCCGGGCTCCCGACGAAGGTCAGCCGTGACCTCGTGCAGGCGGGTGTCACGCGGCCCGCTCATCGTCCGTGAGCACTTCGTGGATGACGTGTCGTGCGATGGCCGCCATGGCGGGGTTCGTGTCCCGGTAGTAACTCAGCTCGCCGAGCGCGGTGGACAGCGCCCAGCCGCGGCCTCGTGCCCAGGCCGCGTCATCGGCCCGCAGAGCCGTACGGAAGACGCCGCGCGCGTGCGCCGGCAGCAGGTACCACGCCGCGATCAGGTCGACGGCGGGGTCGCCCAGCCCCATGCAGCCGAAGTCGATGACGGCGCTGAGCCGTCCGTTCACGAGCAGCAGGTTGCCGGGTTGCAGATCCGCGTGGATCCAGACGGCCGGACCTGTCGGCGCGGAGGCCCGCAGCGCCGCCTCCCACACGGCGAGCGCCGCGCCGGTGTCCACGGCCTCGTGCAGCTCCGCGATCGCGGCGCGCGTCGCGGCGTCGCGGGCCGCCAGGGGCTCGCTGCGGAAGGAGGGTGGCCCGTCGGCGGGGTCGATCCGGTGCAGCGCGGCGACGAAGTCCGCCAGGTCCGCCGCGAGCGGGCCGGGTTCGACGACCTCCCCGACCGCCGGGTTCGCGCCGTCGAGCCATCGGAAGACCGACCAGTGCCACGGATAGCCCTCCGCGGGCCCGCCCCTGCCCAGCGGTACGGGGATCGCGGCGGGAAGCGACGGGGCGAGCCGGGGCAGCCAGTGGTGCTCCTTCTCCACGTCGTCGGCGGCTCCCGCGGTACGGGGCAGTCGCACCACCAGGTCCTCGCCGAGCCGGTACATGGCGTTGGACGTGCCCACGGGGACGACCGGTTCGACGGGCAGTCCGGCCCAGCCCGGGAACTGCGAGGCGATCAGCCGGTGCACGAGGGATTCGCCGATGTCCGGTTCGTCGGCATGCATCTTGCCCGTGTGCATGAGGACCCTTCAGGAGTGGGGCACCGGCCGACGGTTGGCGGCCGACGGCCATACGAACGCTCGCGCGCGCCGCCCGTCAACTCGTTTACCGCGCGGCGGCCCTCGACAACCGGGCGGCGGCAGCCACCTACGGGTGGCGCGTTCCCCGGTTCCCGGACCGGCACGTCCGTGCGCCGTTACATTTCGGCGTATGCCGCAGCCCAAGGACCTCGATCCGTACACCGACGCCCGCTCCTTCTACGGCTCCGAGTTGCGCCGCCTGCGCGAGGCCGCCGGGATGTCCCAGAGCGAGCTGGGCGACAAGGTTTTCTGCTCGGGCACGTACATCGGGCTGTTCGAGATGGCGGAGCGGCGCCCGCAGGAGGACATGTCCCGTGCCTTCGACGAACTGCTGGGGAGCGGCGAGCACCTTCAGCGGCTGTGCCGGCTGGCGCGGAAGTCGAAGGTGGCGGGGTACTTCGCGGATGCGGCGGAACTCCAGCTGCAAGCCTCGTCCATCGAAAGCTACACGTCGATGGTGGTCCTCGGACTGCTACAGACAGAATCCTATGCACGTGCGCTGACCCGGGCTGCCCACCCGTTCGCCGACGCGCAAGTCATCGAGGGACATGTCAAGACGCGCATGGAACGCACCAGTCTTCTCGACTCGCCCACGGCACCAGTGCTTTGGGTGGTGCTTCACGAAGCCGCGCTGCTCTTGCCTGTTGGTGGGCCTGCGGTCATGACTGAGCAGCTCAATCATCTCGCCGAGCAGATCGCTTCCCGCCCTCGTGTCGTCGCCCAGGTGCTCCCGTTCTCTGCCGGGGCGCACCCCTTCCTGCACTCGTCCATGACACTGATGCAGTTCGCCGAGGCTCCGTCCGTCGTGTACACGGAGAGCGCGTACAGCGGCCAACTCGTCGAAGAACCACGGCTGGTGGAGCAGTACCGATCCGCATACGATCTGGCCAGGGCCGCCGCGCTGTCGCCGGAGGCGTCCCTGGATCGGATCGTGTCGGCGGCGAAGGAGTTCGCGACCGATGAGCGTCACACCTGACCTGAGTACCGCTGACTGGCGTACGTCGTCGTACAGCAACGGCGACGGCGGTGAATGCGTCGAGGTCGCCGACAACGTCCCCGGCTTCGTCCCCGTACGCGACACCAAGCTGGCCGACAGCCCGGTCCTGGCCTTCCGGGCCGCAGGCTGGGCAGCGTTCGTGCAGACCATCAAGCGGTAGGGACGACCGCAGGCGTCGTACAACGCGAAGGGCCGCACCCCGGGAGACCCGGGATGCGGCCCTTCGGCTCTGCTGACTGCCTGGCGCCTACTTGCGGATCAGGCTGCGGAGCACGTACTGCATGATGCCGCCGTTGCGGTAGTAGTCCGCCTCACCGGGGGTGTCGATGCGGACGACCGCGTCGAACTCCACACCGGTGTCGGTGGAGACCTTGACCGTGCGCGGCGTGGTGCCGTTGTTCAGCTCGGTCACGCCGGTGAAGGAGAAGGTCTCCTCGCCGGTGAGGCCGAGGGCCTCGGCGGTCGCGCCCTCCGGGAACTGGAGCGGGAGGACGCCCATGCCGATGAGGTTCGAGCGGTGGATGCGCTCGTACGACTCGGCGATGACAGCCTTGACGCCGAGGAGCGCGGTGCCCTTGGCGGCCCAGTCGCGGGACGAACCGGAGCCGTACTCCTTGCCCGCCAGGATGACCAGCGGGGTGCCGGCGGCCTGGTAGTTCTGCGAGGCGTCGTAGATGAACGACACCGGGGCGTCGGCCTGGGTGAAGTCGCGGGTGAAGCCACCCTCGGTGCCCGGGGCGATCTGGTTGCGCAGACGGATGTTCGCGAACGTGCCGCGAATCATGACCTCGTGGTTGCCGCGGCGCGAGCCGTAGGAGTTGAAGTCGCGGCGCTCGACGCCGTGCTCCGTCAGGTACTTGCCGGCCGGGGTGTCGGCCTTGATCGCACCGGCCGGGGAGATGTGGTCGGTGGTGACCGAGTCGCCCAGCTTGGCGAGCACGCGCGCGCCGGCGATGTCGGAGACCGGGGTGGTCTCCATCGTCATGCCCTCGAAGTACGGGGGCTTACGGACGTACGTCGACTCGGCGTCCCACTCGAAGGTGTTGCCGGTCGGGATCGGCAGCGCCTGCCACTGGGCGTCGCCCGCGAAGACGTCCTTGTAGGACTTGTTGAACATGTCCTCGCCGATGGAGTTGGCGACGACGTCGTTGACCTCGGCCTCGGAGGGCCAGATGTCCGCGAGGTAGACCGGCTTGCCGTCCTGGTCGATGCCCAGGGCGTCCTTGGTGATGTCGACCTTCATCGAACCGGCGATGGCGTACGCGACGACCAGCGGCGGGGACGCCAGGTAGTTCATCTTGACGTCGGGGTTGATCCGGCCCTCGAAGTTACGGTTGCCGGAGAGCACCGAGGTCACGGCCAGGTCGTGCTCGTTGACCGCCTTGGAGACCTCCTCCGGCAGCGGGCCGGAGTTGCCGATGCAGGTGGTGCAGCCGTAGCCGACGAGGTTGAAGCCGACCTTGTCGAGGTACGGGGTCAGGCCCGCCTTGTCGAAGTAGTCGGTGACGACCTTCGAGCCCGGGGCGAGGGTGGTCTTGACCCACGGCTTGCGGGTCAGGCCCTTCTCGACCGCCTTCTTGGCCACGAGCGCCGCGGCGACCATGACGTACGGGTTCGAGGTGTTGGTGCAGGAGGTGATCGCGGCGACGGTGACGGCGCCGTGGTCGATCTCGTACGTCGTCCCGTCGGGGGCCGTGACCGTGGTCGGACGCGACGGCACACCGTTGGAGGAGGCCGGCGAGTCGGAGGCCGGGAAGGACTCCTTGCCGGACTCCTCGTCCTCGGAGACGTAGTTGCGGACGTCCTGCGCGAACTGCTCCTTGGCGTTGGCGAGGACGATGCGGTCCTGCGGGCGCTTCGGGCCGGCGATGGAGGGAACGACCGTGGCGAGGTCGAGCTCCAGCTTCTCGGAGAAGTCCGGCTCGGCGGCCGGGTCCAGCCAGAGGCCCTGCTCCTTGGCGTACGCCTCGACGAGCGCGACCTGCTGCTCGTCACGGCCGGTCAGACGCAGGTACTTCAGCGTCTCGTCGTCGATCGGGAAGATCGCGGCGGTGGAGCCGAACTCCGGCGACATGTTGCCGATGGTGGCGCGGTTCGCGAGGGAGGTGGCGGCGACGCCCTCACCGTAGAACTCGACGAACTTGCCGACGACACCGTGCTTGCGGAGCATCTCGGTGATGGTCAGCACGAGGTCGGTGGCGGTGGTGCCGGGCTTCAGCTCGCCGGTCAGCTTGAAGCCGACGACGCGCGGGATGAGCATGGAGACCGGCTGGCCGAGCATCGCGGCCTCGGCCTCGATGCCGCCGACGCCCCAGCCCAGCACACCGAGGCCGTTGACCATGGTGGTGTGCGAGTCGGTGCCGACGAGGGTGTCGGGGTACGCCTGGCCACCCCGGACCATGACCGTACGGGCCAGGTGCTCGATGTTGACCTGGTGGACGATGCCGGTGCCCGGGGGGACGACCTTGAACTCGTCGAAGGCGGTCTGGCCCCAGCGCAGGAACTGGTAGCGCTCCTTGTTGCGGCCGTACTCCAGCTCGACGTTCTGCGCGAACGCGTCGTTGGTGCCGAACTTGTCGGCGATGACGGAGTGGTCGATGACCAGCTCGGCCGGGGCGAGGGGGTTGATCTTGGCCGGGTCACCGCCCAGCTCCTTGACGGCCTCACGCATGGTGGCGAGGTCCACGACACACGGCACACCGGTGAAGTCCTGCATGATCACGCGGGCCGGCGTGAACTGGATCTCCTGGCTGGGCTGCGCCTGGGAGTCCCAGCCGCCGAGCGCCCGGATGTGGTCGGCGGTGATGTTCGCGCCGTCCTCGGTGCGGAGCAGGTTCTCCAGCAGCACCTTCAGGCTGTAAGGGAGGCGCGCGGAGCCCTCGACCTTGTCCAGCTTGAAGATCTCGTACGACTCGTCGCCCACGCGCAGCGTGCTGCGGGCGTCGAAGCTGTTCGCCGACACGACAGTCTCCTTCATCAATGTGCGCGTACTCCGCGCCGCGCCTCATTACGGCGGGCGCCGCGTGGTGCCGCCTACGGCCCCTCGACCATCCGCTAAGGTAAGGCTTAGTTAGGTAACCCTTACCGGTTGGCGGACTGCGGTGCGCCTTCGGCATATATCTCGATGTCGAGATAACTCTAGTACATCACCGCCGCACGGTCATGCGCGGGCGGCACTGACCGCTGCCATCCAATCGAGGCGTTTGGCAGCGAACCCAGTCGTTTCGGCTTCCTTGCCAGCGAACCTAGTCGTACGAGGTGACGCGCTGGGGGTGCTGGATGGCCGTACCGGTCGGGGTAAATCTTGCAGAGCCGTACGTCGAGCTGTCGTACGTGGATGCTGTACGCGAGCGTCGGCGGCGTCCGCTGCTGGACTGTGTGACGGCCCGGTTCGAGGACGTGGCCGCCGTACGGCCGTTTCGCTGGGCGCGCGGTGAGCGTCACTTCTCCGGCTGGTACTGGGCGGCAACGACCGGGCAGCACGTCGGTTTCGAATCGTGGCTGGAGCGGGACCGGCTTCTGCTGATGGACTTCGATCCCGAGGTGGTGGGAATCGCCTCGCAACCCTTCTGGCTGCACTGGCACGACGGCGAGCGGGAGCGTCGGCACGCTCCGGACTACTTCGTACGCCGCACGGACGGCTCGGCGGTGGCCGTCGATGTCCGCGCCGATGAACGGATCGAGCCGAAGGACGCGGAAGCGTTCGAGGTCACCCGCCTGGCCTGCGGCCAGGCAGGATGGGGCTTCGAGCGGGTCGGGGTGCCGGATGCGGTGCTTCTGGCGAATGTTCGGTGGCTGTCGCGCTACCGGCACCCGCGGTGCCTGCACGGACCGGTCGTGAACCGGCTCCGGGCAGCTCTCTCGGCCCCGGTCCCGCTGATGATCGGAGCCGATGCCGCCGGCGACCGGCTTGAGACGCTGCCTGGCTTGTTCCATCTCCTCTGGCTCCAGGAAGTGGCCGCCGAGGGACTGGCGGTCGAGTTGCTGGGGCCGTCCACCATCGTGCGCCTGGCGGACGGAGGTGGACGGTGACGGGGAAAGTGCGACGAGTGCCTCCGACGGGCAGGATCGCGGACAGTCTCTCCCGCCTCGCAGCAGCCTCCGGCCGCCCCAGACGCTCGCTCGAACGGGCCCTGGCCGACGTCGCATCGCCACGACGACGCAACAAGCCGAACGTCCGCTGCCCCAGCACCGTCCCCTTGGCCGACCGCCCGGACCTGGCCCTCCGCATCCGCGAGACTGCCCAGTCCGGGACCGCGACCATCCGTGACCTGTCCAGACGCCACCAACTGCCCTCCCAGACCATCCGCACCATCCTGGAAATGCCGGCGCCGAGCACCTACAGGTCCAGGAAAGGTCCCAGGACGGGGCAGCCAGCCAGACGGCCCGCCCCCGCGATCAACGACTCAACACGAACCCTGATTGACGCCAGCTCGCCCAACGCCTCGATCTCCGAGAGATCTGGAACCGGCTGATGGACGACCACGACGCCTCAGTGTCCTACTCCTCCATCAACGTCTACTTCCGGTCCCGTCCGCATGTGGAACGTCACGCAATTCCCCATCAGCAGCGCCAGCTTCCCCACGCAAGCGTTCGCCCCTGAGTCTCTCGCGCGCGCATAGTCACTGAAGCGGCCCTCAGCAACCTCCGTATCTTGGTGCCATGACGGACACGGAAGAACCGAAGCTCTACGTGAACCGCTGGGGCGACACATCAGATCCAGCCCCGGAGCGGCGGGGGCCCCGCCAGGACGCGTGCTCGTGCTTCGACCAGTCCAGGCCGCACCCGCGAGCCCGCGTCGGATTCCACACCGAACGGCAGGACACCTCTGCCCCGGGCTGGCAACACCTGCTGGAGCTGGTCGATGAGGCCGCCGCCGACGGGCGCGAAGAGTTCCGCCCCCTCACCGAGCTGAGCCTGGAAGAGCGGCAGCAGGTAATCACCCTGCCGCCGAGCATCGCCAGGCTGACAGCGGTCAAACACCTGGTGCTCTACGGCAGCAACTTGGTCCGCATCCCGCCCGAGATCGGATCCATGACCAGCCTGGAGGAGTTCACCCCATACACCTCATACCGACTTCGCTGGTTCCCCTACGAGATCACCCGATTGAGAGCCGAAGCTCAGAATGAGAGTGCGGACCCCAACCTGGTAGTGCACTTTCATAGTGTGAACCCCGAGATGAGAGTGATGGGGTCGCCTTCGGGGGGGTGCGCGCGTGTCGCCACGGCGATTAGCGCTGGTCACGGCTCCTCGGGCGGGCGAGGCGTTCGAGCGAGCTGATGCGCAGCTCCTCGCACGGCGCGGTCCGGCGTTCATCTCCGTCGACGACACGCGTCTTGGTCCCCGCCGACGCATCGTCATCTCGGCGGCGGAGGTCCAACACTAATGATCACCGGAGTCACCAGGGGGAGCCCGCAGCATGACCGGCACCACGGAGGCCCTTGGCGGGTCGGCTGCAGTCGACAATGCAGCACGAAGCGTCACGCGCCCGTTCTACGTATACGCCGTGCTCGCCAACACGCTGTTCCAGCGCGGCGTATTCGTCCTCTTCCTTTATCAGCGAGGCTTCTCCGCCGGGCAAGTGGCCCTACTGCAGACACTGCTCTACCTGGTCAGCGGACTTGCGGAGTTGCCGACGGGAGTCATCGCCGACCGAATCGGCAGGCGTGCCAGCATCGTGATCGGCCAGGTGCTGATAGCTGGATGTCTGCTCGGTCAGGTGGCGTTCTCCAACTACTGGGTGTTCCTGGCGCTGTTCATCGGGCAGGGCGTGGGCATGGCATGTGTGTCCGGTTCGGACACCGCCCTGCTGTACGACCTGCTCGTGCGTCGTGGTGCAACGGCCAGCTACGTCAAGATCAAGTCCCGGTTCACCATGCTCGGGACGGTCACCTCGGGAGCCGCCATCGTCTTCGGCGGCCAACTGCAGCAGATTTCCTGGGGAGTCGTCTACGTCGGTTCGGCGGCGTGCCTCGTCCTGGCCGTGGTGGTGCTGATGTCACGGGTGCCCGAGATCCGCGGCGCGGACGCGGTGGACGAGCAGGACGGAGCCGAGGAGGAGCACGGCGACGCCACAGCATGGCGGGCGATGCTTCGGGTCGCCACGCCGGCGCTCGTGACGCTTGTCGTGGTGTCCGGATTGATGCATGCGACTTTGACGCCGTACATCATTTTTACGCAGAAGACCCTCTCCGATCAGGGAGCGGGCACCGCATTGGTCAGCGTGGTCATATCGGCGGGATTCTTCGCAGGCGGGCTCACTCCATTGCTGTCGGACCGCGCGGACCGGCGCATCGGGTATCGGGTCATCGTCCCGGTGTCTCTCCTGACGCTCGCCGTGGCGCTCGGCCTGAGCGGCCTCGGCCTTGTCTGGGTCACCATCGCCGCGTTCCTGGTCCTGGTCGGAATTCCCGAGATCACCGCCGTGATCGTGGACAACGTGTTCAACGAGGCAGTGCCGTCGCGCCACCGGGCGAGCCTGCTGTCGGTGATCGCATTCGTGGAGTCGGCGCTCATCGGCATCGGCTATCTCGTCCTCGGCGCGCTCATGGGCGGGTTGGGCTCCAGTGTGGGCATGGCCACCTACGCCGCGGTCCCCCTGCTGGCATGTCTCCTGTGGCTCCCGGTGCTCTTCCGAGGGGCACGGGTGACCACCGAGATCGAGAAGCCCGCCGACCAAAAGGCATCCTGAAACAGACCATCTCGAGCAACGCCCCTGCCCGATGGCGGGGGCGTCGAAAATGGCCCCTCGAATGGAGCCGGTGCGGAAATGTAGCCGGAAGGGAGTGGCGTGGACGGGCTGGACACGTTGCTGGTCGCCGCCTGCCCGGTGCTGGAGTGGCAGGCCATCGTCCACGACAAAAGCGGCGGCGTGATGGCGATCTGAGCTCACACGCAGCGAGAACCCCCTGGTCAGCTCCACTCTCATTTCCCATGCCCCGGAATGGCCTCGATTAGATATTCATCAAATCAACAGTGGCCAGGTCAGAGGGCATGTCAAGTCTCATCTTCAGCGGCGGCTCTCACCGATGCCAGAAGCTGACCCGCAGCACCGTGAGCACGCGCGCGTTGTTCGGCAACGAGAAGCTGCGGCCACCCTTCCCAAGGCTTCAGCCTGCCCAGGACTCCGTCGCGGACCTCGATCCGGAGAACCTGGATCCCCGGCGATGGGGCATCATCGCCATCCATCGCTGCAGTGTCTGCAACCATCCGATCGCACAGAGCGGATTCCATCAGGTATGGATCTCGCTACGCGTGGCCACCGACGTGCTTCCTCTGCTGGTCAGCGCCTGCTCGTCGGCATGTGTCGCCGAACTGCCCGACGGTGCGAAGGACTACATCCCCACACCGCACACAGGCGGCCGAGTCGATCAGCCAGCGTCCGACTGGGACTGACCTGCCCACGTGACCGTCGGCACCGCGGCCCATCTCACGTGATCTTTTGCCAACCAACTCAGTCGTGGCAGGTCAGCGCGACCAAGACGACTAACTTCACTGTCAAAGGACAGGCACGGCTGCGCCGCGCCCGCTAGTCTCGCCGCCGCACACCTCTTCTTCCGATGAACATATCGATCCCGCGGCGGCGCGGGAACGTGCCGTCATCGGTGGTACGGGCGCCCGGACGAAGGAGGAACATGAACGACGTCACCGAGTTCAAGGACATCTCCCCGACCACCCTCGCCGATCTCCTGGGCCGCGAGCAGGTCATGGACATCGGCATCCGCCCCCTGTGGCCCTCGATCCCGCGCGTCGCCGGCCCGGCGTTCACCGTGCGGTGCCCTCCGGGCGACAACCTCATGCTCCACGCGGCCGTCCACCGCGCGGAGCCGGGCTCGGTCATCGTCGTCGAGGCAGGTGACGTCGACTACGCACTCGCCGGAGGAAACGTGTGCGCCGTCGCTCAGCGCCGCGGGATCGCGGCGTTCGTGACCGACGGGGTGATCCGTGACCTCGCCGAGGTGCGCGAGATGGGCTTTCCCGTCTTCGCCAGGGGAGTCATCCCCGTCCCTGGCGCCAAGAAGGCCGTTGAGCCGCTCAACGGCCCGGTGCGGTGCGGCGGCGTGAGCGTCGACGCGGGCGACATCGTGGTGGCCGACGAAGAGGGCATCGCGGTCACTCCCCGCGCCCGCCGGGAGCAGGTACTCCTCGACGCCCGGAAGAAGCTGGCCAAGGAGGCCGGCGAATCCCTCGATGTGTGGGAGGAAGCGCATCGCGCCCGTATCGACAAGATCCTGGCCGAAGGCGGCTTCGAGGGCTGATTCGAGGGCTGATTCGACGCCAGGCTTCCGTCAGGCCTGCGCCGTTCCCCGGCCTCGCCCCGGCCCGGCGAGTGGGGCCGGGGCGAGCCCGACGCCCGTCCCCCCGGATGGACGTACACCGCGCGCCGTCGCGGCGATCCGGGTGGACCATGGAACGCACGGTGCACCCGTAGCCGCACCTTTCACGCACATCAGGCTGCGTAACTGCCGTGCCTCCACACGCAGCCGTCACCCGAACACCACACCCCGCCACAGGTCCCATCTCATATCTGAGATAACCTTTCGTCATGTCAGACGACTATCTCGTACGCATAGGCAAGCTCATCCGTGACGCCCGTCAGCACCGGGGCTGGACACAGAGTCAGCTCGCCGAGGCGCTCGCCACCAGTCAGAGCGCCGTCAATCGCATCGAGCGCGGCAATCAGAACATCAGCCTTGAGATGATCGCGCGCATCGGTGAGGCACTCGACAGCGAGATCGTTTCGCTCGGCTACGCCGGGCCCATGCACCTGCGGGTGGTCGGCGGGCGCCGGCTCTCGGGCTCCATCGATGTCAAGACGAGCAAGAACGCGTGCGTGGCACTGCTCTGCGCCTCGCTGCTCAACAAGGGCCGTACGGTGCTGCGCCGCGTGGCCCGCATCGAGGAGGTCTACCGGCTCCTGGAGGTGCTGAACTCCATCGGCGTGCGGACGAGGTGGATCAACGAGGGAGTCGATCTGGAGATCGTCCCGCCGGCCCGGCTCGACATGGACGCCATCGACGCGGACGCCGCCCGCCGGACCCGTTCCATCATCATGTTCCTCGGTCCGCTGCTGCACCGGATGGACTCGTTCAAGCTTCCGTACGCGGGCGGCTGCGACCTCGGTACGCGGACCATCGAGCCGCACATGATCGCGCTGCGCCGGTTCGGGCTGGAGATCGCCGCGACGGAAGGGCTCTACCACGCCCAGATAGACCACTCGGTCACGCCCGACCGTCCCATAGTGCTGACCGAGCGCGGGGACACCGTGACCGAGAACGCGCTGCTGGCCGCCGCCCGGCACGACGGCACGACCGTCATCCGTAACGCATCCTCCAACTACATGGTCCAGGACCTGTGCTTCTTCCTGGAGGCACTGGGCATACGCGTGGACGGCATCGGCACGACCACACTGACCGTGCACGGCGTCCCGCACATAGACGTGGACGTCGACTACTCCCCCTCCGAGGACCCGGTCGAGGCGATGAGTCTCCTCGCCGCCGCCGTGGTGACGGAGTCCCGGCTGACGATCCGCCGGGTGCCGATCGAGTTCCTGGAGATCGAGCTCGCGGTGCTGGAGGAGATGGGCGTCGACTGCGACCGTACGACCGAGTACGCCGCCGACAACGGCCGTACCCGGCTGGTCGACCTCACGGTCCGCCCCTCCAAGCTGGAGGCGCCGATCGACAAGGTCCACCCCATGCCGTTTCCCGGGCTCAACATCGACAATGTGCCCTTCTTCGCGGCCATCGCCGCCTCGGCCCAAGGCCAGACCCTCATCCATGACTGGGTCTACGACAACCGGGCCATCTACCTCACCGATCTGAACCGCCTCGGCGGCAGGCTGCAGCTCCTGGACCCGCACCGGGTACTGGTCGAGGGCCCGACCCGCTGGCGCGCCGCCGAGATGATGTGCCCGCCCGCGCTGCGGCCCGCCGTGGTGGTGCTGCTCGCCATGATGGCGGCGGAAGGCACCTCCGTACTGCGCAATGTGTATGTCATCAACCGCGGTTACGAGGAGCTGGCGGAGCGGCTCAACTCCGTGGGCGCGCAGATCGAGATCTTCCGGGACATCTGAACGGGTCCTGCCCGAAGGGCCACTGCACCCCACCACGCGTAACGATCTGCCGGAGTGGATGCTGGACCGAATGTGCTCCGGCAGCGTCCCGACGCGTGATCCCGCTCCAACGTCCTGCGGTGTGGCGGTCACTGGTTCCGATCGGTGACAGCCGCCCGCAGGGGCGTCAGAAAACGGCTCGGCTCTCCGTTCCACAAGATCGCGAGGGCGTCCCGCGCGCGGGTCACCGCGACGAAGAGCAGCGAGCGGGCGCGCTGCAGTTCGCGCTTGTGGCGGGTGCGGTCGGTACGTTCCCACTGGTCCACCGACGCCCGTGGGACCAGGCCCTCGGAGACGCCCGCGCTGATCATGCGCTGGTATTCCAGGCCCTTGAAACGGTACATGGTGCCGATATGTACTCCCTCAGGCTTCTTCGGGCCTTCCGGGGTGATCTCGGTCGGCTCGATGCCCCGTTGCTTCAGCCGGTAGGCGACCTGAGTGACCATGTCGTTCGTGGGGACGCAGACCGCCACCGATTCGCGGGGGACGTCGTGCCAGGCCAGTACCTGGTCGGCCACCAGGTCCAGCTCCTCCTCCCAGCTCCGCGCGGAACGCAGGGTGGGGCGCAAGCCGTGCAGCACGGAGCAGTTAATCGGTGTCGCCGTCGAGGTCGTCGTACTCCGTGCCGTCCAGGACGCCGAGTGCCGAGCCCAGGATCTCGCGGGTCGTGCGGTAGCTGAGGGTGAGTTCGGCCGATCTGCCGCGGATGTTGATGCCGAGGCTGCCGAGGGTGACCTGGTTGTCGTAGATGCGCTGGTGGGTGTCGCCGACGAGGAAGATGTCGTCGGGTCCGGTGGGGACCATGGCCCGCAGCATCTTCCAGTGTGCGGGGCTCAGGTCCTGCGCCTCGTCGACGACGATGTGCCGGTAGCGGTAGCGGTAGCGCAGCCAGGCGCCAGTGCCAGATTCGACGTGGATGTTGCCGAGGCCGCCGTTGTCGTCCTTCGTCTGCTGGGCCTCGTCGATCTTGGCCTTACGGGCGATCTCCAGCCGAGCCGCGCGTTCGGCGACCTGTCGGTGGGTCTCCAGGCCCTTGAGGTCGATGCGCTGGGTGAAGCGTTCCGTGAGCTGCCAGATCTGGGCCCGTTCGGAACGGTTCACGCTGCGTCCGCGTCCGGCCCGGCGGGCCTGGAAATAGTCGGAGCGGGTGTGAGCAGCCTGGCCGAGGACCACCTGGTTCCACTCGTCGCTCAGGAATTCGGCCTCCCAGCGGCTCTCGCCGGCTTCGACCAGCATCTGACGCCATTCGCGCAGAGCCTGGCCGTCGTCGATGCGCCGCTTGGCACTGCCGGGGTCGGCCTCCCGTACGACCCGGGTCGCCAACTGGTCGACGTAGACGATCTCCACGCGGGCCAGCGTGTCGAGGCCGCCGAGGGACAGCAGCCGCGCACGGAGGTCGGCGGCGAGGTTCTTGTTGAACGTGGTGAACAGGACCGGCTTGGTATGGCCGGGGGGCAGTTGGTCGACCAGGTGCTTGACCCGGTGGAGCGCCACGATGGTCTTGCCCGTGCCGGGACCGCCGCCGACCTTGGCGGAGCCGCTGTAGGTACGGTCCACGAGCTTGCGCTGCGTCGGGTGCAGGAAGACCTTCCAGCGACCGAAGTGAACGGAAACGCCGCGGCCTGCGACTCCACCTCGTCTGCGGGCTGTTCCAGCTCGACGCCGGCCGGCAATCCGTCCGAGCCGATCTCCACGGGGTTGTGCACGGCCGGGAGCGGGTCCTTCTCCCAGTCGACGACGTACCGCTGTTACCCAACGGTCCGCTCCCGCCCCGTCGACCGCCGGAAGCCGCTGCCCTCCAGGTCGCCCATCTCGTTGCCCTGCCGCCCTCCCCGTCTCGCTGCGCGTCGCCGCCCGTCGGACCAGCCTATAGAGGCAGCGGGCCGGAAGGGGCCGTTGACGGCACCGCAGGCCCAGCTCCCCTGCGAGGGACTACGGACGGCCGTGGCAGGTCGAGTTCCGCCCGTACGGTCTTCCCCACGGGCACCCGGTCATGCACCGACCACCGATCGGCCCGGCCATGCCCACATGGCGTTCCTCGAACTGAGGCAGTTTCGGGCAGACCTGACGCCCTCACACACTGCTTGAATCAGCTGCCGCTGCTCCCCGCCTCGATGTGTGACCGGATGTAGATGCGCGTACTGCCCGGCTCGAACTCGTGGGCGTAGACGTCGACGCAGTTGCGGAGGTACTTCCCCTCGACGGTCTCGGTGTCCTCCGGGCACACCGAAGAGCGCCCGAGATTCGAGGCGAGCGTCTCCGGCTCGGGGAGACCGAGGTGGGTGAACGGCGCGTCACCCTGGTAGGCGTCCGGCTTGGGAGCCACATTGGGGGCCATCCTCGTGTCGGCGTCGATCAGGCGCCCGACGTAGCCGTCGGCCTCGTCGGTGGGCAGGGTGAAGGCCAGGATGCCCGTGTCGTAACGGGAGTTGCTCTTGAAAGCGGCGCGCCGGTCCACCGCGCCCTGAGGAATCCGAATACCGATCCGCTCGCTGATGCCGACCGGTGTGGCGCTCTGTTCCCAACAACAGTTCTTGTCCTTCTTCGCTGCGTCGGACAGCCACTTGTCGGACAGGACAGAAAAAGCCACGATCCCGCCGACCACGACCACGACGGTGACGCCGAGAGCCAGGAGCAGCGGCCGCAGGGAGGACTGCCGGGTGTGGGTGGTGCGCGAGCTGCTCAACGGTACGTGCCCTCCCGGCCCGGATCGGTCCGGCCACCGTCACGGCCCGGCTCGTCCGGCGACGGGAGCGGGCCGCCATTGGGTGCGCTGGACCCGAGATCGTAGTGCTTGACAGAACTGCTGCCCTGCATGTCGTACTCCTGGGCCAGTCCCGTGGTGTGCAGCCTGGCCATCTGCCCGTCCGGAATGTGCAGCGGTCCGATGTCCACGGCCTTGCCCTCGTCCCAGTTGTAACGGTCCCAGGCATTTGCCTGGTAGTCGAGCCCGACTTCCGGTTCGCCGCCAGGCCCTGGAACCACGGTAACGACACCGGTGACATTCGACCTGGTCGACCCCACAGCGAAGTACCAGTTCTCGTCGGTGCTCTGGGGGAAGCTGTAGTCGTGGTTCTTCGTCTGCACCGGAATGGCGACCGGCTGACCGCCGTTCCTGTGGAACTCCGCCAGCGCCTCTTCGCGCCAGACGTCCTGGTGGTCCCGGACGGTCTGGGCGATGTGTGTCTGGAAGCCCTCGTCATCGTGCATCATCTTGTCCACGGGCAGATCGAGCGGCTCGCCATTGTTGTCCAGGTAGTGCTGCATGTGCCGTGACGCGTCGCCCATGCCCTTCCAGTCGGCTCCCTCGGCGAGCATCCTGACCTTCTCGCGGGTCACCCGTTCGTCGAAGCCCGGGGACTCCGCGCCGTGCTTTCCGGATCCCTCGTCCGGAGCCGCCCTCTTGGTGGTGGGGCTCAGCAGCCCGGCCGCCAGCAGGTCGTCCCTGTGTGCGTTCCAGAGCTCCGCGCGGGACTGCGGGCTCAAGGACTGCCACAGCCGCCGCAACTCCGCCCGCTGCTTCGGGTCGGCGTCGTCACCCAGCGCGGCAAGCCGGGTCGCCCGGGGCACCATGTCCTCGTCGAGAGACGTGTATGAAGCATGCCCGGCGTTGTGCGGGTCGCCTCCGTGGCTCTTCTTCAGTGCCCGGGTGACGGATGCGTCGATCTCGGCGGCGTGCGAGACCAGTCCGGTGAGGGTATCGGCGTACCACTGCATCAGATCCCTGGTGCGCTGGGTGGGGCCCTCGGCCGTACAGACCGCTTCGATGACCCGTACCGTGCCGTCCCCGGGGTCCGTCACCACAAGGCCGGAATCGGGAGGCATTCGGGTGGGATCACCCCTGCGTGCCTCGGCGGCGATCTCGCCGGCACGCTTCTGGATGACGGTCAGCTCGCTGTGCGCGTCGTCCAGGATACTCGTGATGCTTTTGGCCTCACGGCAGAGATCGTCGAACTCCTTCGCTGCCTTACGTACAAAGTCCTTGGTGACCCCCGCGTTGGTGCCGGCCCACCGGGCCGCGTCGGAGAGAGGCACCAGTCCTTCGTCCACGTCGGTGCGGAGTTGCTCCAGTCCGGCCACCATCGTTTTCCAGTCGACGGACGCCGCGGCCAGCTTGCCGAGGTCCACCTCTTGAAGATCCGTGTACGTGAACGTGCTCATAACCGTCCCGCTACTTGGCGTACTTGGAGAGCTCGGAGACCGTTGCGGCCGAGCCGTTCCGGTGAGTCAACTCGGCTGCGATCCAATCGTCATCCTTCGCGTGGGCCTTCTTCGAGTAATCGAGGTGGTTGGATATATGGGCGCACATCTGGAGCACCGTTTTGACCTGCGAACCCCACACTTCCAGCGTGGTCATCAGCTCTCCGCCGGCGGTGAAGTTGTGAGCCGACAGTTCCGTGGCTGCCTGAGCGGTGGATCCGGCGCCCTCCCTGTTCAAACCCGCACCCGCGATGTCCGCCTTTTTCCGCAGGTCGCTGTGAAGCCGGAAGGCAGCGTTGCCGACCGCGCCCAGATCGTCCTGGTGAACGACCAGATCGCCGTCGTCCACCGAGCCGGACATGGTGCTGTTGAGCCGCATCTGCACCTGGCGAGCCGCATTGGCCTTCAGCGCTGCCCATTCGTCGTTGAACGTCATGGTCGCATTCCCCCCAGCCAGCACCAATGAAGTCATTTTACTTACAAGGTAGTTGGTGTTGTCTCACCAGCGGCTGGAAACCGCGGCCACCGCGGGCAAGCACGGCAACCACCGAACTGCAGCACCCACAGGGCCGACAGATCCGGTCAGCACTGTGGGACGTTTCCTCCGGACCGTGTCCTGCCGGTCTCACGCTACGGGCAAGACGGGACGATCCGCACCCCTCGAATCCCCTGCCCAACGCGCAGTTGGGGATCTACCCTGGCTCGGGAGTCCCGCTGTGGCCGCCGCGGTCGGTGGTGCACAACGGGAGGGGAGAACAGCAGGGTGGGGAGGGTCCGGTGCCGCGGGGGAGCGTGCCGATGCGCTACCAAGTGGGTACCGCCTCCGCTCTGCCCGGTCGGAGGGAGGGGCATGAAACGCTGGGTCGGCATCGTGTCGCTGCGGGAGACGGCACCGCCGAACCCCGTGCACCGGATCGCGCTTGCTATCGAGGCCGCGCGCAAAACGTGGTTGCTCTTCCTCTGGCCATCGAGACCATCGGCGGCGCTGCCAACACACAATTCGGCAACGAAACCATGCAGTGACTCAAGGAACATGGAGAGCGGTGAGGTCCGCGAGTTGAGGGACAAGGCTGAGGACGCGTACAACAGGGGCGGACGGCTCAGCGACACCGACGACGCCCGGGGGTGGCGACGTATGAGGACACTTACACCTATCCACATCCTCGTGATGTGTTCCTTGGCTCTCGGAGTGAGCGCCTGCTCGGAAACGACGGATGAAACAGATGCGGATGTGGCTGCCGCACAGCGCAAGGCATGCCAGGAACTGCTCGGCGCGTCCGGGCTGAAACAGATAGACCGTGGGGTCGAAGGATCCGAAGAGCTGCGTTTCAGGAGCCCGGCCTCTTTGGCCGATGCCCGATCTCGCCACCGTGATCAAGTCCGGAAGTGGACTCCCGAGAGTAAGCCAACCCCGTACGTCGAGTCGAATATGTGCATGATCCGGACCGATATCTCCACGGGGATGCAAATCGGCCTCACATACAAACCTTCTCCCTTCCCTTTCGATACCGCTTTCGACAAAGGGACCAAGAACGGAATTATTTCGGAGCCTCGTCTGACGCAGGTCAACTCGGACGTGAAGCTCGTTTACGGGACCGATGAATACAGGGAAGCCAGATACCAGGTCTACGTGCAGTGCAAGGTACCGGGCACCCCGGCAGGACAGGAGCGCGAAGTCCCTCTGACGGGCGAGCTGACCGACACGCTCACCGACGGTGTGAACGTTCGAGACCATCTCGCGCTCCTCCTGCACTCGGCCCGCGTCATGGCGAACACGCTCGACTGCCAGAACAAGCCCGTCGTGCCCAGCACGCTGCCCGCCTCGGTAAAGGTCTCCTGAGCGGGACCAGTTACGACCTGGGAGGACCCGCCCCGAATCACGATCCTCCACGGCAGCCGGACGAGCCGGCCCTGGGCGTGGCCATGCGCCTGGTCCCGGGAATCGGCATTCCGCCCGGTCGGGGCGCCGAAACCGCTGGTCGTGCCTGTTCACCGGGGCGTCGGCCGGTCCGGGCCGCTCTGGCGGCCGACGTCGCGGACGAGGTCCAGGCCGAGGACGCGGTCGAGATGGGCGAAGGTCTCGAACTTGGCACCCGCCGGCACATCGGACCGGCCCGCGACGTCGGCCAGCAGATCCAGTACGGCGTCGACACCGAGATCGTCGACGAGCGCCGCATGAGACTGTCGCAGCAGGTCGGCGGGGATCGGCCTGGACGGCTCCTGCGCCCAGTCGGCCACCTGCCGGCGCCACTGCCGCAGTGTGCGCCGGGCGTCGGCCAGCGCTCCACCGGTGACCGTGACAGGTGTGCCGTAGGGGCGGCCGAGCAACAGCAGGCGCACAGCCAGTGGATCGGCGACCTCCGGTACGAGTACGTCCGGTAGATCCGGCGAGAGAAGGTGGCCGGGGTCGGGGACGCCCTCGTCCAACGGCGCCGTGCTGACCTGCCCCACATCGATCCGGACCCCGCCCATGGCGTCGTCCGTGTCGGTGCCCTGGGCGACCACGTGTACGTCGGCGGGGCCGCCGAGTGCCCCGTCCGGATGGTGGCCTGCGACGACGAGGGGCGGATGGATGCCGAACACCGTCATGACGCGGTCGAGCGCCCGGGCCTGATCGTGCGTCAGGTCCGGGGTGGTGAGCACCGTGACGACCTGCAAACCGTTCAGCTCCGCGGTGCGCGCCAGTACGTCACCGACCAGCGGCACACGCAGGTACATCGGGCCGGCCCCGGTACCGATGGCCGGCAGATGGACGCAGCTGCGCAGCAGGCGGCGGGGTGCGGCGGGGATCTCCACGAGGTGACCGGTGCGGGTGTCGGCGATACGCAGCATGTTCGGAGGCTAGTCGCGGGCACCACCCGCTCGTGGGAGAAACCGGTCGGGGCGGCGGTGTTGCACATCATGGAGCAGCACGTGGGGCGGGGATGACGGGCCCGCGCCGCTTCAGCCCATCAGTCCGCACCATTGACGCCTTATGACGTAAATGTCCCCCAGGCGTATCATGGGGTTCGGGTTGGTGCACGCTCACGTGCACGGCCCGGAAGGGCGGCCCCGGCGCTTATTGCCGGGGTCGTTGTCATGTACTGCCTCCCGGCTACGTGGCGACGATGCCGGCGGCGTCGAGAATCTGCTCCGCCGATGTGCAGTTACCGTCCCGTACGGCCATGGTCATCGCGGTGTGTGCGGCCGAGGCGGAGGCCTGCGGCGGGATCACCAGGAACGAGAAGTGGTCCTGATGGCCGCGGGTGATGATCATTGTGCTGTCGTCGACTGCGGACCAGTCGATACGAATCCTGCGGTCGCCGATGACCAGGTGTCCCGGGGCTTCGTCCCAGGCACTCGCGTCGAGGCCGACCCGCGCGATGGGGCCCAGCCTGACCGTCAGCGCGTCGATCAGGTCGGGCAACTGGCTCTTGATGTCACGGGAGCGCGGCCACCAGGCGCCGTCGAAGAACCCGGCCCGGCTGGAGGTCGTCTCCATCCGCAGAACAGCACTACCAGGCACCGGGTGATCACTGGTGTCCGCCAGGAGCAGGAGAAGCTCCGGGGTACGTTCGTCGGCAGTCATGAGTTGCCACCTGTCTGGAGATCACCTGCTGGATCCGGCAACCCTTGGTGCCGAAGATCTTCATGCCCCTCCGCCCGGGGCCGTTCCCTCGGGAACGGCTCGTCGGGCGGCCGGCATCCGGGGAGATGCGCCCTGGCCACCCTCGGAGTCCCAGACCAGTTCCCGGGTCGAGTCCCAGTCGGCCTCGGCCGCGATCCGGAAGAACTCCGCCTCCCGCATCAGACCGCTCGCGGTGAGAACCCGCAAGGGATCGGTGGCTGCGGTCATCAGCCGGGCAGCTGTGGCCGGGCCGGTTTCCGGCGGGACCACCAGCAGGTCCCAGCGACCGGTCGTGTAGGAGAGCAGCAGGAGCTTATGGGGGTCCTGTTCGGCCTTGAACCAGCCGACATGGACCAGATGCCCGGCGACGCGCACCTTGTGCGGGACGACCGGCCAGAACGTGGGGTTCACGGTGACCCGGGTGATCCGGCCCCACAACGGATCCAGTACGGCCGTCAGCGACGGCAGTTCCGCCGTCAGGTCGCGGGAGCGGGGCCACCATGCACCGTCGACCAGAGCCGGAGAGGTGCCGGCGGGCGCCAGCATGAGTCGGAGCGGCAACGAAGAAGGGGTCCGGTCTTCGACCGCGGACGTGTACTGAATGGTCGCGGTCATGACGCGAACCCTGCCCCGGGCCGGTCATGACCGGCCCGGTGTCGTGAATCGCCGAGAGCGGCACCAGCCTGAAAGCGGGCGCACGGATTGTCCTCGGTGACTCCAGGGTACTCCCGGCCGGACTGAGAGCCTGGCCGTTCCGCTGCCGCATGGCCATGGGCCGTGTCCGGGAGCAGCGGCTACCGCGCCGGGGACGGCACCGGCCGGCGTCCGAGGAATGCCACGAGCCGGTCCACGGCCGACGCGTCCGCGTCGACCGGAACGATCTGGCCGAAGGGCAGGTTCTCGCCCCGGTACTGCGGCGGCAGGGTGACCTCCGCACGGGCGAGGGCTTCTGCCGCTTCCTGGTCGGTGTAGGGAATCGGCTGCCCGGTGGCGACCGCCAGGTCCCAGCCATGGGTCAGATACTCCATGAGGGTCATGCTGAACACCGTTTCGCCCGGCATTTTGCCGCCCGTGACGCTGACCTGGCGGTCGAAGCCATACTTCTCCCAGCCCTCGACGACGCCGGCCGCGGCGGCGCGGAACTCGCGGGCGGGGTCGGAGCCGCAACTGTGGTCGGCCGCATCGGCGTCGTGGGACCGGCCCTGGGCGCCGGCCTCGAACACGAGGAGCCACCCGACGATGTGATTGATCAGGGCCTCGACGTCGTAGTCGTCGCACGGGGTCGGAAGGCCGAGTTGGCCGGCTCCGACTCCCTCGATGACGTCGCCGGTCTTGGACAGCACACCCGCAAGGAGATCGACTTCACTCATGGCCGGAGCCTAGACGGGGCCGGGAAAGCAGTCTTGAAGAAACACGACACCGCGGCCTCGCTAGCATGGTTCCGTGACCCGGCCGACCGATCAGGACACCCGCGGCATCGTCGACCCCCGCACCGGATTCGAGCACTTCGAGCTGACCCGGCACCTGCCCTCGCCCGACCTGGCCTGGGCAGTCGACTGCTACTGGGTCGTTCGCTGGGACATGCCGGACGGGGAGTCCTACGAACAGCGCGTGATCCCGCACGCTGCCGTACATCTGGTGTTCGAGGCCGGTGCCGCCACGATCGAGGCCATTTCGCCGCACGAGTTCGTGCGGCGGCTGGAGCGCCGTGGCCAGGTGTTCGGCGTCAAATTCCGGCCGGCGGGATTCCGGCCCTTCCTGCGTGGCCGGGTGTCCGCCGTAGCCGGGCAGCGGTTCGCGGCGTCGGCCGTGTTCGGCGCGGAGGCCGACGACACGGCCCGTGTGCTGGCCGGGGCCGACGACGTGAACGGGTCGACGGCCGTCGTCGAGAACCTCCTCCGTTCCCTGGACGCACAACCGCTGCCCGAGACCGGGCCGTTGAACGCCGTGGTCGGCCTCATCGTCGCCGACAGGTCGCTGACCCGAGTGGGCGATCTCGCCGATCGGCTGGGCATGAACACGCGCAAGCTGCAACGGCTGTTCGCCGATCATGTGGGCCTCAGCCCCAAGTGGGTCATCAACCGGTGCCGGATCCACGAAGCCGCGGAGGCGGCCATGCGCCGGGCGTCCATCGACTGGGCGGAACTGGCCACCGAACTCGGTTACAGCGACCAGTCCCACCTCGTCCGTGACTTCACCGCCGCCGTGGGCACCTCCCCGGACCAGTACACCCGCCGGGCCGCGCGAACCCCGACGCGCTGACCGTCATCCCGCCTCACATTCAGGGCGCCGGACGGCACCGATGTCCCCCGTACCGAACCGCGCCCGCTCTCGGCCGGAGTGCGGCGCACCACGACTGCTGACAGCGGGAGAGGGTCAGCGCTCCTCGGTCAGCTGCTCGTCCAGTTCGTCGAAGAGCAGCTCACTGTGGCCGGTCTGGCCGGTCCGGTAGGCGGATCGCGCCACCAGGTGGGCGGCGACCGGGCCGGTCATCAGCTGGAAGAAGCCGATCAGCGCGAGGGTGGCGAGATCCATGCCGCTGCGCAGCCGCAGGGCCACCCCGGCGAGGACCAGGAGCATGCCGAGCGTCTGCGGTTTGGTGGCGGCATGGCTGCGGGACAGCACGTCCGGCAGCCGCAGCATCCCGATCACACCGAGCAGACAGATGGCCGCACCGATGAAGACCAGCACCGCGCCGGTGGTGTCGAGGATCTGGAGCCAGACACTCACCGGGCTTCCCCCTCGCGTCCGTCGCTGCTTTCGGTTCCGTCCGCACCTCGCCGCAGCGTCGGCCGGTCGCGTGCGGCGATGAAGCGGGCGATGCCGACCGACCCCGTGAACCCGAGAAAGGCCAGCACCAGCATGATCGGGAAGTAGAAGGGGTCGCGCGCGAAGGCGGACTTGGCGCCGAGACCCGCGATGATGAGGGCGGCGCACACATCCAGCGAGATGGCCCGGTCCAGCATGGAGGGGCCTCGCCAGATCCGGGTGAGGAGCCCCGCTCCGGCAATGGTGATCAAGACGACGGCCGCGGTGAGCAGCACCCGGTCGACGGACTCCGGCCCGCTCATGCGCCCTCCCCCCTGTCGTACCTGATCGGTGGCGGTGGTTCGGCGACGCGGGCGATCTCGTCGGGGGTGCCGAAGGCCCGTACCGTCAGCTCCTCGAGCCGCCAGACGGAGTGCCGCGCCGCGTCGAGTGCGGCGGGTCTGTCCGCGTCGAGGACGTGCAGGAAGACGGTGGCCGTGGCGCGGCGCACTTCGACGACCGATCCGCCGGGCACATTCGACACGGCGACGGCGGTGGCCGCGAGCATGAGGTCGGAGCGGCAGCGCAGCGGTACGGCGATGACGGCGGCCCGGTGCGGATGGTCGACGAAGATCTGCCGGGTGACCCGTACACCCGAGGTGTACATGTCGTAGAACAGATAGCCGGCGAGCATCAGGATGCCCCATGGGTGCAGGCGGAGCCCGAGGTCGACCCGCGGCAGCGGGAAGGCCAGGCAGACGGCGACCGCGACGAGCACGCCGGTCAGTACGTTGGCCCAGCTGAGGCTGGACCACAACAGCACCCAGATGAGGGTGAGCCAGGCGATCAGCGGGACGTCGAGCACACGTCCCCGCCCGCCGAACTCACAGCTGAAGGGCGGCAGGTCCTTGTTCCGGAAGGACGGCTTGATCTGGCGTTTCACCGGCCGAGCACCGCCTCGACATAGGGGGTGCGTGCGAGGAGTTCGGCGGCCGCGCGGTCGGTGTAGGAGGTCAGCGGTCCGGCGAACACGGTGAAGGCGAGTCCGAGGGCGACGGCTGCGGCGGTGGCCGCGGTCATCGGCCGCGGCAGTTTCGTGGTGGTGGTGACGGCGTGTCCGTGCAGGGTGGCCGCGACCGCGCGTCCGGCGGGCTGATGGCGGGGGCGGACGGGTTCGTCGCCGCTGCCCGGGATGTGGTCGGGGCCCTCGTCGGCGTCGTTGTCGTCCTCGTCGGAGTCGGACTCCAGGACGGTGCCGTACGCGGCCTGCCCGGGGGGCGCGGCCCGCCAGAACGCCAGGTTCCAGACCTTGGCCATCACGTACAGCGTGAGGAGGCTGGTCACGGCCGACCCGATGACGAGGATCCACGCCCAGACGCTGCCGTCGGCGACACCGGCCCGCATCAGCCCGAGCTTGCCGATGAATCCGGACAGCGGCGGGATGCCGGCCAGGTTCATGGCGGGTACGAAGAAGAGGACGGCGAGCAGCGGGGCGGCCTTGGCCAGTCCGCCGATCCGGGTGAGCTCGGTGGTGCCGCCCCGGCGTTCGATCAGCCCTGCCACCAGGAAGAGCGTGGTCTGGACGGTGATGTGGTGGGCGACGTAGACGATCGCGCCGCCGTAAGCGTCCCGGGTGGCGAGGCCGATACCGAAGACCATGTAGCCGATGTGGCTGATGAGGGTGAAGGAGAGCAGCCGCTTCAGGTCGGTCTGGGCGACGGCTCCGAGGATGCCGACAACCATCGAGGCGAGTGCGGCGGCCATCAGCAGGTCGCCGAGCCGGTTGCCGGGGAAGAGCAGGGTCTCCGTACGCAGCATGGAGTAGACACCGACCTTGGTGAGCAGACCGGCGAAGACCGCGGTGACGGGTGCGGGCGCGGTCGGATACGAGTCGGGGAGCCAGGCGGCGAGCGGGAAGACGGCGGCCTTGATGGCGAAGACGGTGAGCAGCATCGACTGGATCAAGGTCTGTACCCCGAGCGGGAGTTCGGCGAGCCGTCCGGCCAGCTGGGCGAAGTTGGCGGTGCCGGTCGCCGCGTATGTCATGGCGATGGCGGTGAGGAACAGCATCGACGAGAACAGCGAGATGATCACGTAGGTGGAGCCTGCGCGGACGCGGGGTCCGGTGCCGCCGAGGGTGAGCAGGACAAAGCTGGCGACCAGCATGATCTCGAAGCCGACATAGAGGTTGACGAGGTCACCGGCGAGGAAGGTGCAGGAGACCCCGGCGACCAGGATCAGATACGCGGGGTGGAAGACCGCGACGGGTGTTACCTCGTCCCGGTCGGCCATGCCCTGGCCCAGGGAGTAGACCAGCACGCAGAGCGTGATGGCGGAGGAGACGGTCAGCATCAGCCCGGACAGCCGGTCGGCGACCAGGGTGATGCCGAGCGGTGGTGCGAAGTCGCCGAGGTGGACGGAGAGCGGGCCGCGGGTGTCGGCGACGATCATCAGGGTGAGGGAGAGTCCGAGTACGGCGCTGAGCACGGCGACGCTGATGAGGCGCTGGACCTGCTTGAGCCGGGTGCCGAAGGCGAGGCTCAGGCCGGTGGCGCAGAGCGGCAGCAGCACCGGCAGGGGGACGAGTGCGTTCATCCGGTGGCTCCCGGGTCGGCGCCGGCGGGGTGGTCCTGCTGCTGGGCGTAGTCCGCGGGGTCCGCGCCCAGTACGTCGTGCCAGAGGTCCCCGGTGGCGTACCGGCCGCGGGCCTGCAGGGCGCGGTCGGCGCGCAGCCTGGCCCTCAGGCGGCGGCGCTCCTCGCGGTACCGGGCGCGTTCCTCGTCCGTGACGTCCGGGGCGGCCCGGTACCGCTCACGCAGCTCGTCCCGCTCCCCCAGTACCTCGGAGCGCAGCGCGATGCGCCGGTCCTCCAGGTCGTCGTGGACCTCGTCCGTGCCGGTCAGCTGGTGGCTGCGGTAGGCCATGGCGAGGAGGAACGCCGTGGTGGCGAGGGTGATGACGATCGCGGTGAGCGCGATGGCCTGCGGCAGGGGGTCGGTGACCCTTCCCAGCGGGACGCCGTAGAGGAGCGGTTCCCGGCCGGCCGATCCGCTCGCGGCGAGGACGAGCAGATTGATGCCGTTGCCCGCGATCACCGCGCCGAGCAGGATGCGGGTGAGGGGCCGGGTGAGCATGAGGATGCCGCCGACCGCGCACAGCACCGCGGCGGTGGCCAGGAGCGAGAAGCTGACCGTCATCCGGGCGTTCCTCCCGTCCCGGGTGCTGTTCCCGGTGGGGTGGCGGTGTTCGCCGCGGCTGCCTTTTCGACCGCTGCTCGCTCGATCTGCCGGTCGATCTTGGCGCCGAGGGCGCGCACGATGTCCAGCACCACGCCCAGGACCAGCAGATAGACGCCGAAGTCGAAGAGGACCGGGGTGCCCAGGTGGTACTCGCCGATCAGGGGCAGCCGGCCGTGGTGGGTCCAGGCGTGCAGGACCGTTCCCTCGGCGAGGCCGAGCAGGGCGACGCCGGTGGAGATGAACAGGCCGAGGCCGGTGAAGAGTCCGGGCTGCAGCGGCGCGGCCTCGGCGAGTTCGAAACGGCCGCCGGCCAGGTAGCGGGTGATCAGGGCGAGCCCGGCGACGAGCCCGCCGACGAAGCCGCCGCCCGGCATGTTCTCGGCGCAGAACAGCAGATAGGCCGAGAGCACCAGGATCGGGTGGAACAGCAGCCGGGCCACGACCTCGAAGACGATCGAGCGGTGCTCGGGTGCGAGCGTCGAGCCGGCCGCCAGCCAGCTGCGCTCCGGTGCCCCTTCGTCGCCGTGCGGAAGTCCCGTCATCTCGGGGGCCGTCAGCGACCACGCGGTACGCCCGTGCAGCTCTTCCCGCAGTGACGATCCCTCGGTACGGCGGTGCAGATAGATCAGGCTCGTCACCCCGATCGCCGCCGCGGCGAGCACGGCGGACTCCCCCATCGTGTCCCAGGCGCGCAGGTCGACCAGGATGGTGGCCACGACGTCCTTGAGGCCGTGGTGGGCGGTCTCCTCCACCATGGCCGCGCCCGCCGGGGCGGCCCTGCGGGCGGCCGCAGCGACCCACACCACCACGCCGAGCGTCGCCGCTGCGGCCAGCGCCACCGGAATGCGTACGGCACGCCGCCAGGTACTGGCCGACTCCTGGAAGTGCACCGGCATCCGCCGCAGCACCAGCACGAACACGATCATCGACACGGTCTCGACGCAGAACTGGGTGAGCGCCAGATCCGGACCGCCCTGGACGACGAAGAGCAGCGCCGCGCCGTATCCGGTCAGCCCGGCCAGGACCACGGCCTTCATCCGGCGGCTGACGGTGAGACAGAGGAGTGCGGCCGCGCAGGTCAGCACGGCGATGGCGCCCTGCAGCGGGACGTCCCAGACCCTCGGGGCGGCCGCCCCGTGCCAGGGCCGGTCCACTCCGAGGACGGTGAGCTGGCCGGCCAGCATCACGAGCAGGGTGGTGGCGAGGTAGACGGAGAGCGAGCCGCGCTGGACGAGGCCGGTGAGCTGGAGGGAGAGCCGTTCCAGGCCGAGCAGCAGGTGCCCGAAGACGCTGTCGGCGGTCGGCCAGGCGATCCGCCGGGACAGCCGGGTCACGGTGGTGCGTACGGCGAAGAGCACCACGCCGCCCGCCAGGGCGACGGCCGAGAGCAGGAGGGCGGTCCCGAATCCGTGCCAGAGCGCGAGATGGTAGGGATGCGCGGACGGGGGGAACGTGTCCGCGTACGCACTGAGCAGCCGGTCGGTCCATCCGACGCCAGGTCCCAGCACCAGCCCGCAGACCGCGAGCAGAGCAGGCGACGCGAGGAACGCCCAGCCCACCCGGTGGACCGGAGTGTCCTCGACGCCGGGCTTGCGGGCGAAGGCGCCCCAGAGGAACCGCACGGTGTACGCGACGGTCAGCGCCGAGCCCGCGACCGTGATGCCCAGCGCCCAGCGGTCGGCGGTGTCTCCGTGCAGCAGCGCCTCGAACGCGGCCTCCTTCGCGGCGAAGCCGAGCAGCGGGGGCAGTGCGGCCATGGACGCCGCGGCCAGTGCCGCGACCGTGCAGACGTGCGGCAACGCCTGGCCGACACCGGAGAGCTTGCGCAGATCACGGGTACCGGCCGCGTGGTCGACGATGCCGGTGACGAGGAACAGCGGGGCCTTGAACAGGGCGTGGCCCAGGATCATGACGGCGGCGGCCAGTGCCGCGTCCCGGCTGCCGACGCCGGCGAGCAGGGTGAGGAAGCCGAGCTGGCTGACGGTGCCGTAGGCGAGGACGAGCTTGAGGTCGTTCAGGCGCAGCGCGCGCCAACCGCCGAGCAGCATGGTCGCCGCGCCGAGGACGATCACGACGGGGCGCCAGACCGGCACGTCGGCGAAGCCTGGCGCAAGCCGGGCAACCAGGTAGACACCGGCCTTCACCATCGCGGCGGCGTGCAGGTAGGCGCTGACGGGGGTGGGCGCGGCCATGGCGTTCGGCAGCCAGAGGCTGAACGGCCAGATCGCCGACTTCGACAGGGCCCCGCACAGGATCAGCACCACGGCGACCGAGACGGCGAGGCTCGCCCCGGGCGGGTCGGCGAGGATGGCGGAGATCCGGTAGGTGCCCGCCGACTGACCGATGATCAGGAAGCCGACGAACATCGCGAGGCCGCCGAGCGTGGTCACGGTGAGCGCCTGGAGCGCGGAGCGGCGGCTGTGTTTCTGCTCGCTGTCGTACCCGATCAGCAGGTACGAGAAGACCGTGGTCAGTTCCCAGAACACGTAGAGCGAGATCAGGTCGTCGGCGAGGACCAGGGCGAGCATGGCGCCCGCGAACGCCAGGAGGTTCCCGGCGAAGCCTGCAAGCTGTGGGGTCTCGTCCGTGAAGTACGAGGCGCAGTACAGCAGGACGAGCGTGCCGATTCCGGCCGCGAGCAGCACCATCAGTTCGGCGAGCGCGTCGAGCCGCAGGTCGACGGTGACGTCGTACGCCGGCATCCACCGCCACGACCAGGTGACCGCGGAGCCGGACGCCGCGGTGTTCCACTGCGTGGCCGCCCATACGGTGGCGGCGGCCGGTGGCAGTGCGAGGACGACGAAGGCGCGCCTGCCCAGCGTCCGTACCAGCGGGCGCGCGCAGGCGGCCAGGACGAAGTGGCAGACGATAAGCGCGGTCATACGGCCCCGGGGGGCGTCCCGCGCCCGCCCCGGACGGGCATCCGGGGCCTGGGCGATGCGTTAAGGGCAAAGAGCACTAAATACAGATATATCCCCGACCGCGCTTCACCCGTACGGCGCGCCGCGCCCCGCTCGGCGCGGTGGGTTCACTTGTGCTCGCCGCAGGGCGCGGGGGCGGTCGGCGCCCACCGGTGACCTTCCTCGGTCGGTTCGTGGCTCCTTACGGACGCCTCAAGCGTCCCGCGCGATCACCCGGCCCGCTACTCGAACCGGCCCGAACCGGTTCGAACCGGTCACCTCCGGGGCTCGGTGGCAGAGATTTAGTTGATCAGTGATGCGCTTGTGAGCCCACTTTCTTGCCATTCTTGCAGTGCAACTAATATCAATGTGTCAAAGTTCTCAACTGATTTGACCAGTCGTGAGGCTGGCACCACCATCAAGGAGCACGCCCTGCGCACGCGCGCCTCACGGCGGACCGAGTCGACCACCATGTCGCTGCGGACAGCCCTGCTCGTACTGGCTATCGTTCCCGGCGTCACACTGGCCGCCTTCTGGGCCGACACCAGTGGTCAGACCCTGCTGGACTTCCAGCGCCAGTCAGCCCAGGGGCAGTTGGCCCAGAAGGCGGGCCAGCCCTCCAACATCGTGTATTACAACCTGCAGGAGGAGCGTCGGCTCAGCGCCGAGGCGCTCGCCCGGCACAAGGGCGCCACCGATGCGCTGCAGAAGCAGCGCAGGCTGACCGACAAGGCGATCGAGAGTTTCCAGTCGCTCTCCGATGTGGCGGCCGACGCCGCCCCCGCCGAGGTCCGTGACGCGGTCACCGAGGCCCGCAAGGAGATCAATCAACTGCCCGCCCAGCGCGCCCTCGTCAACGAGGGCGGCAACGACCAGCAGCAGGTCGTATACGGCTACTACACGGACCTGATCGCGGTCGACCTCCAGCTCTTCACGGCGCTCAGCCATGTCGACAACGGCAGGATCACCACGCTCTCACAGCCGCTGGCCGACCTGTTCTGGACCAAGGAGATGATCTCCCGTTCGGATGCTCTGCTGGCGCGCGGCTGGTCGAAGGGGAAGCTGAGCACCGAGGATCTGAAGCAGGTTCGAGAGGCTGTTTCCGGCCAGTCGCTCCAGTACTCCACCAAGGTCATCCCCTACCTGCCGCCGGACGAGAAGGCCATGTGGGAGAAGATCACCCGCAGTCCGGCCTGGAAGACCAAGACGCGGGTGGAGAACGAGGTGCTGCGTCCGGCCGATGCCGACGCGGACGGGTTCGTCGCCATCGACGCCGAGGAGAAGGCCTGGCGCGGCGCGATGGACGAGGTCGGCCCGCAGATCGAAGAGCTGCTGGAGCACTCCACCGCTCTCGTGATCGAGGAGGGCGAAAGCAATGTGATGTCGCTGCTGTTCAAGATGGTGCTGACCACGGTGGTCAGCCTGATCGCCGTGATCGCGGTCATCTGGACCACCTGGCGCCTCACACGTAACCTCCGCCGCCGGATCGGCAGCCTGCAGGAGCGGGCCGAGGAGCTGGAGAAGGCCCTGCCCGATGTCGTCGAGCGCCTCGGACAGGGGGAGCGCATCGATGTCGAGGCCGAGGCCCGCGCCATCGAGCACGACAGCAAGGGCAGCAAGACCGACGAGCTGAGCCGGCTCGGCGACGCGCTCAATCTGGCGCGCACCAGTGCGCTGGCGGCGGCCGTCAAACAGGCCGACCAGCACCGCGGCTTCGAGCGGCTGCTCCAGCGCATCGCGCGCCGCACCCAGCAGTTGATCGGTCAGCAGCTCAAGAAGTTGGACGAGCTGGAGCGCAAGCACGAGGACCCTGAGGTGCTGGACGGCCTCTTCGACCTCGACCACCTCACCGCCCGACTGCGGCGGTACGAGGAGAACCTGGTGATTCTCGCGGGCGGTTCCCCGCACCGGCGCTGGCGCAAGCCGGTTCCGCTGCTGGACGTGATGCGTTCCGCCCAGGGCGAGGTGCAGGACTACCGGCGTGTGGTGCTGGATCTCGACGGCAGCCCCTGGCTGTCGGAGCGGGCCGTCGGCCCGGTCTCGCATGTGCTGGCCGAGCTCATCGAGAACGCGCTGAGCTTCTCCCGGCCGCCGAGCCCGGTCGAGGTCAGGGCCGCCAGGGTGAGCCGCGGTCTGGTCATCGAGGTCGAGGACCGTGGCCTCGGGATGGAGGAGGATCAGCTGGCCGCTGCCAACGAGCTGATGGTCCGGCCGCCCCGGATGGACATGCTCGCCCACTCCGACGACATCCGTCTCGGTCTCTACGTGATCGCACGGCTCGCGGTCCAGCACGACCTGCGGGTGGAGTTCCGCTCCTCGGCGTACGGCGGTACCCGGGTGGTCGTGCTCGTCCCCGACGAGCTCACCGTCTCCGCACCGCAGACCGGTCCGGTCGGTGTGCCGTCTCCCGCTGCTACCGCCCCCGCCGCCCCCGCGCCCGTCGCCCCCGCGGCCCCCGCCGCCCCCGCCGCCGACGGTGCACTGCCCACCCGCATCCAGGGTCAGGCACTGGCCGGAGTCACCGCGCTGAACACGGCAGGCGCGCCCTACTCCGCCCCGGAGCAGCCGTACTCGGCGCCGGAGCAGGAAGAGCAGCGGTACCAGGCGTCCGAGGACGCGTTCACGGGCGGCCAGGAACAGCCCTACGCGGCACCGGAGAACACGATTCCGGCGTGGGACGAGCCCTATGGGGCGCCTACGAGCCCGTACGCCGCGCACGAGGCCCCGTACGGCCCGCCCGAGCAGCCGTACATGACGGCCGCCGGCCAGTACCCCGTGGACCAGCCGCCGTACGCGACGACCGATGAGCCGTACCCGGCCCCGCAGCAGCCTTACGCCGCCCCGTACCCCTCCGACGTCGAGGCGGACCGTCCCTGCCTCCCGATCCCCGGGCCCCGGCACTCCGGACCGGACACCGCCCGCCCCGCGCAGCTGCCGGTGTCCGTACCCGATCACTCGGCCCCGCCGGAGCCGGAGGCCGTCCGCACGGAGAACCGGTCCGACCGGCCCGCCCTCCCCGCGCCCGGCACGGAACCCCCGCTGCCGCGCCGGGTACGGCAGGCCAACCTGGCAGACGAACTGCGGAGCGACCCGGCCGCCCGGTCCGCCGAGCCCAAGCCGGCGAGCCGGTACGAGAACCCGCTGCTGCGACCAGCCCCGCAACGGGCCGGAGCCGCGATCGGGGCGTTCCAGCGTCGGTCCCGCGCAGCCCGCGCGACCGACGAGCCGCCGACACAGTCCGCCACCCCCCTCCCCACGAGAGAAGAACGGTCATGACACGCACAACTGCAACCCATCAGGATCTCGACTGGCTGCTCGACGGCCTGGTGGACTCGGTGGCCGAGACCCGGAACGCCGTCCTGCTCTCCGACGACGGTCTGGTGGTGAGTCATTCGCGCACCATCGAGCGTGCAGACGCCGAGCGGCTGGCCGCCATCTGCACCGGCCAGCAGAGCCTGGCCCGCGGCGTCGGCCAGCTCTTCGACGGCGGCAGCGTGCACCAGGTCATCGTCGAGCTGAACGACCTCTGGCTCTTCATCATCGCGGCCGCCCAGGGCACCCACCTGGCCGTGATCGCCTCCCAGGAGGTGGATGCCGAGATCATGTCGCTCGCCATGCACAACCTCGTGCAGCAGGTCGGCCAGAAGCTCGGCACCCCGGCCCGCGGTGAGTTCGACGCCTTCAGCACCGGAGACGGACAGCGCGCGTGACCCCGTACTGGGAGGAGGAAGAGGAGGACGGGGCGGGCACGATGGTGCGCCCGTACACCATCACCCGCGGCCGGACCGCTCCCGAGCGGGACGACTTCACCCTCATCACCGTGCTCACGACCGCGCAGGACCCACGGGACGAGCACGGTGCGCCGATCCTGCCGGGGAAGCTCCAGCCTGAGCACCGGCTGATCCTGGAGCGCTGCCGCCGCCCGTCCGCGGTCGCCGAGGTCTCGTGCGACCTCGGCCTCCCGGTGTCGGTGACCAAGATCCTGCTGGCCGACCTCGTCGCCCCGGGCCTGCTGCTGGCCCGTGCCCCGCTCTCGGTGGCGCGTGTGGCCGGCGGGGTCGACATGGGCCTGCTGGCCACCGTTCGTGACGGACTCCGGAGACTCTGAACCAAGATGACAAGCAGTCAGGCGGCTTCCGCCGCCGTCAAGATCCTCATCGCCGGAGGTTTCGGCGTCGGCAAGACCACCATGGTGGGCGCGGTCAGCGAGGTCGCCCCGCTGCGCACCGAGGAGTACCTGACCAAGGCCAGCATCGGTGTCGACGACCTGGCCGGTGTCGGCGACAAGGACACCACCACCGTGGCCCTGGACTTCGGGCGGATCACGGTCAGTTCCGAGCTGGTGGTCTACCTCTTCGGCACCCCCGGCCAGGAACGCTTCTGGTTCATGTGGAACGACCTGGTCAACGGGGCGCTCGGCGGTGTCGTGATCGCCGACACCCGCAGGCTGGAGACGAGTTTCGCCTCGATCGACTTCTTCGAGAGCCGGGACATCCCGTTCGTGGTCGCGATCAACTGCTTCCACGGCCACAACACCCGTACGCCGGACGAGATCAGGACAGCTCTCGACCTCGATCCGCATGTTCCGCTGCTGATCGGCGATGTACGTGAGCGGCCGTTCGGCCGGGACGTGCTGCTGGCCCTGGTGGACCACCTGATGAGCCTGCCCGTCGCGGCCGGCTGACCGTTCGGTTCCCTCTCGGACCGACCGGCAAATAGGGGGCGGCGTCGCGGGGCTGGGCACGCACATCTGCGGAGCGTTGTCGGCGGTCGACAACGCTCCGCGTTGCAACTGCATGCACCCAGCCCCGCTCCTTCCCCCACCCCCCATTTTCCGGTCGGTCCTACTTTTCCCACTCTGGAGAGATCTGAGATGGCATCACCCCTGCGCGTCCTGATTCACGGCGGCGGCATCGGCGGGCTCACCCTCGCCACCGCGCTGGCCCGGCGCGGCCACACCGTCGAGATCGCCGAGCTCCGCGACGAGCTGGACGCACTCGGCGTCGGCATCATCCAGCCGTCCAACGCCCTCCATGTGATGCGGGAGATCGGGGTTCTCGACGACTGCCTCAGGGCGGGCTTCGAGTGGGAGATCCTGACCATCGCCGACCCGGCGGGCAACACGCTCGCGGAGATCCCGCAGCCGCGGATGGGCGACGCCCCCTCCAACAACGGCATCCCGCGCCCCGCCCTGGCCCAGGTACTGAACGCCGCCGCCGTCGCCGCCGGGGCCACGATCCGCTTCGGCACCACCATCACCGAGCTGACCGACGACGGATCCGGCGTGGACGTCGCCCTCTCCGACGGCTGCACCGGCCGCTGGGACCTGGTGGCCGGCTTCGACGGCATCGGTTCGCCGCTGCGCACCCGCCTGTACGGGGACCGTTACGCCCCCGAGTACACCGGCTTCGCCAACTGGCGGGTGACAGTGCCCCGGCAGCCTCAGGTGCGGGGCGTGGTGATGGGCACCGCGGGCAAGGAGGCCAAGGCGCTCCTCACCCCGATCACCGATGAACTGATGTACCTGGGTGCGGTGTTCGCGGAGTCCGAGGACTTCCGGCCGGACCCGGAGCGGGCCCATGAGGAGCTCACGGAGCGGCTGGCGATGTTCTCCGGACCGGTCGCCGAGGCGCTCGCCACCGTCACCGACCCGGCCGCGGTGGTGTACTCGCGGATCTCCCAGGTGACCGTCGAGGAGCCGTGGCACGTCGGCCGGGTGGTGCTGGCCGGTGACGCCGCGCACGCCTCCACCCCGCACATCGCCCAGGGTGCGGCGATGGCCGTCGAGGACGCGCTGGTGCTCGCCGAGTCGCTGGACACCGAGGCCGATGTGGCAGCGGCCCTCGAAGCGTGGGAGGCGCGCCGCCGCCCCCGGGCCATGTGGGTGCAGGCCATGTCGCGTGCGGTGCTCAAGCAGGAGACCGGCAACGAGACCACGCCCGAGGAGGACGAACTGCTGAAGATCGGCATTCCGGGCGCGGCGCATGTGCTGGTGAAGCCGTACTGATCCGCGCGGATCCGCGCGTTGCCGGACGGGCTCGGCATGCCAGTCCCGTCCGGCGCGTTCACGGCAGTACCGCCACCCCGTCGATCTCGACGAGGGCCTGCTCGTCCCAGAGTCTCGCCACGCCGATGACCGCCATCGCCGGATAGTCGCGGCCCGCCAATTGCCGCCAGATACGGCCCAGTTCCCCGGCATGGGCCCGGTAGTCGGCCACGTCGGTGGCGTACACGGTGACCCGGGCCAGGTCCGCCGGGGCTCCGCCCGCCGCGCGCAGGGCGGTCAGCAGATTGGTGAGCGCCGTCGCGAACTGCTCGGGCAGGGCGGTGCCGATGACCTTGCCGTCCTGGTCGAGGGCGGTCTGCCCGGCCAGGAAGACCAGTTGGCCGCCGGTGGCGGTGACGGCGTGCGAGAAGCCCGCGGGCGGCGAGAGTTCGGCGGGGTTGATCCGGTGGACCGGACTCATGCGGACGCCTCCCGGTTCGCGTACAGCTCCTTGGCGATGATCGTGCGCTGGACCTCGCTGGCGCCCTCGTAGATCCGTGGGGCGCGGACCTCCCGGTAGAGGTGTTCGAGAAGATGGCCGCGGCGCAGGGCGCGGGCGCCGTGCAGTTGGACGGCGGTGTCGACGACGAACTGCGCGGTCTCGGTGGCGTACAGCTTCGCCATGGCCGCGCGGCGCGGTACTCCGGCTTCCCCCGCGTCGTACGCGGCGGCGGCCGCGTACACCAGGAGCCGGGCGGCCTCGGTGCGGGTGGCCATCTCGGCGACCTGGTGGGAGACGGCCTGGAGGTCCTTCAGCGGACCGCCGAACGCGGTGCGTTCGGCGGTGTACGCGACCGTGGCATCGAGGGCGGCGCGGGCCATGCCGACGGCGAAGGCGCCGACGCTGGGGCGGAACAGGTTGAGGGTGTTCATGGCGACCCGGAAACCGCGGTCCGGTTCGCCGAGCACATCGTCGGGGGTGACCGGGACGCCGTCGAGGACCAGGGCCCCGATGGGGTGCGGCGAGAGCATGTCGAGTGCGGTGCCGGTCAGTCCGGGTCGGTCGGCGGGGACCAGGAACGCGGTGACGCCACGAGATCCGGCGCCCTGGGTCGTACGGGCGAAGACGGTGTAGAAGTCGGCCTCGGGTGCATTGGAGATCCAGCACTTCTCGCCGGTCAGCCGCCAGCCGTCGGGGGCGTGTTCGGCGTTCAGGGCCAGGGCCGCCGCGTCGGAGCCCGCGCCCGGTTCGCTGAGCGCGAAGGCGGCGACGGCGCGGCCGGCGCGCACCTCGGGGAGCCAGCGTTCGCGGTGGGCCGGAGTGCCTGCCTGGACCACGGGGTGGGTGCCGAGGCCCTGGAGGGCCAGTGCGGTTTCGGCCTCCGTGCAGCCGCGGGCCAGGGACTCGCGGAGCAGGCAGAGGTCGAGGGCGCCGGAATTCAGCAGCCGGTCGAGGAGGCCGGACTCACCGAGTGCGGCGATCAGGGGGCGGTTGACATGGCCCGGTTCGCCTTTTTCGGCGAGGGGGCGCAGTTGCTGCTCGGCAAGGACTCTTAGCTCTTCACACCAGGCGATTTGTGCCGGATCGAGCGAGAATGCCGTCATACCGGCGCCTCTCTTGTCGCGTCTCGTCTTCTGTTCTTATCGCGGACCGTTGACTACCGTCACCCAAACGATACGCTCCAGAGGCGACAAGGGGGCGATCCGTCATGGACCCGAAGACCTCAGCGCACCTCGACACCTTCGCCAGGGAGCACCTGCCACCCGCGGACCAGTGGCCGGAACTGCTCTTCGACCTTCCCGAACTGCAGTATCCGGCCCGCCTCAACTGCGCGGCCGAACTGCTGGACCGTACGGTCGACCGCTTCGGCCCCGGGCGCCCCGCCTTCCGTACCCCTGACGGCGGAGTCTGGAGCTACGGGGAGCTGCGGGACCACGTGGACCGGATCGCCCATGTCCTCACCTCCGATCTGGGGGTCGTACCCGGCAACCGCGTCCTGCTGCGCGGCCCCACCACACCCCATCTGGCCGCCTGCTGGCTCGCGGTGCTGAAGGCGGGCGCGATCGCCGTCACGGTGCTGGCCCAGCAGCGGTCCGCCGAGCTCGCCACCATCTGCTCGATCGCCCGGGTGAGCCACGCACTGTGCGACATCCGGACGGTCGACGACCTGGTGAAGGCCCAGGTGCCGGGGCTGCGGATCACGGCGTACGGAGGTGACGCCCCGGACGATCTGCTGCACCTGGCCGAGGCCAGGACGGGGCCGTACCGTCCGGTGGACACGGCGGCGGACGATGTCGCACTGATCGCGTTCACCTCGGGCACCACCGGGCGCCCCAAGGGCTGTATGCACTTCCACCGGGATGTGCTCGCCATCGCCGACACGTTCTCGCGCCATGTCCTGCGCCCCACGTCCGACGATGTGTTCGCGGGCAGTCCGCCGCTCGGCTTCACCTTCGGGCTCGGCGGTCTGGTGGTCTTCCCGCTGCGGGCCGGTGCCAGTGCCCTGCTGCTCGAACAGTCCGGCCCGACGCAGCTGCTGCCCGCGCTCGCGGCCCACCGTGTCTCGGTGCTGTTCACCGCGCCGACCGCCTACCGCGTGATGCTCGACCACATCGACGACCACGATCTGAGCGCGCTGAGGCGCTGTGTCTCGGCCGGCGAGAACCTCCCAATCGCCACCTGGCGATCCTGGTACGAGCGGACGGGTCTGCGCATCATCAACGGCATCGGCGCCACCGAACTGCTGCACATCTTCATCTCCGCCGCCGACGATGCGGTCCGCCCCGGCACCACCGGAGTTCCCGTGCCCGGCTGGCAGGCCCGGGTACTGGACCGCGAGGGCAGGCAGGTGCCGGACGGGGAGCCCGGACTCCTCGCCGTCCGAGGTCCGGTCGGCTGCCGCTATCTCGCCGACGAGCGCCAGCGCGACTATGTGGCGCACGGCTGGAATCTCACCGGCGACACCTACGTGCGCGAGCCGGACGGCTACTTCCGTTACGTCGCCCGCGCCGACGACATGATCATTTCCTCCGGGTACAACATCGCGGGCCCCGAGGTCGAGGACGCCCTGCTGCACCACCCCGCGGTGGCCGAGGCCGCGGTGGTGGGACGTGCGGACGAGCTGCGCGGACAGATCGTGGTGGCGTACGTGGTGCTGCGCGAGGGCGCGGAACTGGACGCCGACGAGCTGCGCACGTACATGAAGAGCGAGCTGGCCCCGCACAAATGCCCGCGCGTCATCGAGTTCCTGCCCACCCTCCCCCGGACCGCCACCGGGAAACTGCAGCGTTTCCGGCTGCGGAACGACTGACCCGGAAATGCGGGTGCCGCGCTCCACGCACACCCGGCAGGATGAGGCATGACCTGGACCTTCACCGATGACGTCAACGTCTTTCTCGATGCGACCGGCGCCTCGCTGGCCGCCCGGCCCGCCGAGAACACCCTGGTTCTGACCGTCACCGCGACCCTGCGCCGCAGCGGCCCGCACGCCTACGGGGACGCCGCCCCGCTGCTGGGCTGGTGGCGCGGGGCGGACGGCGAGGTCGCGGGGACGCTGGTGCAGACCCCGCCGTATCCGCCGGTACTGACAGCCGTCACCCCGGAGGCGGTCGCTCCGCTGGCCGCCTCGCTCCCCCTGACCGCGGTCAACGCGGACCGGGCCATCGCCGAGGCGCTGGCCGCCACCTGGCCCGGCCACCGGGTCGTCCAGGAGCAGCGGCTCTACCGGTTGAAGACGCTGATCCCGCCCTCCCCCGCCCCCTCGGGCCGGCCCAGGACCGCCACCGCCACCGACCGGGAACTACTGGTGCGCTGGTTCCTCGCGTTCGCCGATGAGGTCGGCCGGCCCGCCACCCATGCCGAACGGCAGGTGGACGACCGGACGGCGTCCGGCAGGCTGACCCTCTGGGAGGCCGACGGCGTCCCGGTGTCGATGGCGGGCGTCTCCCCGCGGATCGCGGGCATGGTGCGGATCGCGCCGGTCTACACACCTCCCGAGTACCGCGGCCAGGGGTACGCGGCCGCGGTGACGGCGGAGACCAGCCGGGCGGCACGGGAGTCGGGCGCGCAGGAGGTGCTGCTCTTCACCGACCTCGCGAACCCGACCAGCAACGGCGTGTATCAGCGCATCGGTTACCGGGCGGTCTCGGACCGGCTGCTGATCAGCGCGGCGGAGGGGCCCGTCACCCCAGAGTGAGCCGCGGCTTCGGTGCGTCCGTGCGGCCCGTCGGCGGGGTGCGGCTGCCCGCGCGGTACGGGAGCGGCCAGGGCGCGCCCGGTCCGCTGTAGCCCTGGTCGGCCGCTGCGTGCAGCGTCCAGTGCGGGTCGTAGAGATGCGGACGGGCCAGGGCACACAGGTCGGCCCGGCCCGCGAGCAGCAGTGAATTCACGTCGTCCCAGGAGGAGATCGCACCGACCGCGATGACGGGCACGCACAGCGTGTTGCGGATCCGGTCGGCGTACGGGGTCTGGTAGGAGCGGCCGTACTCGGGGCGCTCGTCGGGGACGACCTGACCGGTGGAGACGTCGATGGCATCGGCCCCGTGGGCGACGAAGGCGCGGGCGATCTCTACGGCGTCCTCGGCCGTCGTGCCGCCCTCGGCCCAGTCCGTGGCGGAGATACGGACGGTCATGGGCCGGTCGTCGGGCCAGTCGGCGCGCATCGCGTCGAAGACTTCGAGGGGGAAGCGGAGCCGGCCCTGCAGCGATCCGCCGTAGTGGTCGGTGCGGTGGTTGGTGAGCGGCGAGAGGAAGCCGGAGAGCAAGTAGCCGTGGGCGCAGTGGAGTTCGAGCAGGTCGAAGCCGCAGAGGTCGGCGCGCCGGGCCGCCGCAGCGAACTGTTCGCGTACGGCGTCGAGGCCGGCCCGGTCCAGGGCGTGCGGAACCTGGTTGACGCCGTCGGCGTACGGGATCGGGGAGGCGGCGGTGAGCGGCCAGTTGCCGTGGTCGAGGGGCTGGTCGATGCCCTCCCACATCAGTTTGGTGGAGCCCTTGCGCCCGGAGTGGCCGAGCTGGACGCCGATGGCCGTACCGGGTGCGCTCGCATGGACGAAGTCGGTGATCCGGGTCCAGGCGGCAGCCTGTTCGGGAGTGTAGAGGCCGGTGCAGCCGGGGGTGATGCGGCCCTCGGCGCTGACGCACACCATCTCCGTCATGACGAGCCCGGCGCCACCGAGTGCACGTGCGCCCAGGTGGACGAGGTGGAAGTCGCCGGGGACGCCGTCGACGGCCGAGTACATGTCCATGGGTGAGACGACGACGCGGTTGCGGAGTTCGAGGCCGCGCAGCCGCAGCGGGGTGAACATCGGCGGGGTGCCCGGGGCGCAGCCGAACTCCTCCTCGACGGCGGCGGTGAAGGAGGCGTCGCGCAGCCGCAGATTGTCGTGGGTGACGCGGCGGCTTCGGGTGAGGAGGTTGAAGGCGAACTGGCGGGGCGGCTGATCGACGTAGGTACCGAGCTCCTCGAACCAGCGCAGGCTGGCCGCGGCGGCCCGCTGGGTCGATTCGACGACCGGCCGGCGTTCGGTCTCGTACGCGGCCAGTGCGCCCGGCAGGTCGGGCTGTTCCTCGATGCAGGCGGCGAGCGCGAGGGCGTCCTCGACGGCGAGTTTGGTCCCGGAGCCGATGGAGAAGTGCGCGGTGTGGGCGGCGTCGCCGATGAGGACCGTGTTGCCGTGCGACCAGCGGGCGTTGACGACGGTACGGAAGGTGAGCCAGGAGGAGTTGTTGGAGCGCAGCGGCCGGCCGCTGAGCGCCTCGCTGAAGATCTTGGCGCAGCGTACGGTCGAGTGCTCCACGTCGCAGGTGTCGAATCCGGCGGCGCGCCAGACCTCCTCGCGCATCTCGACGATGACGGTGGAGGCGTCGGCCGAGAAGGGGTAGCCGTGGAACTGCATCACCCCGTACGCGGTCTCGGCGATCTCGAAGCGGAAGGCGTCGAGGGCGAAGTCGGCGGCAAGCCAGATGTAGCGGCAGCGGTGGGTGGTGAGGCGGGGGCCGAAGGTTTCGGCGTGAGCGGCGCGGGTGAGGCTGTGTACACCGTCGGCGGCGATCACCAGGTCGTATGCGGCGGCCAGCTCGGCGGCCGGCGGTGCCTCGGTGCGGAAGCGGAGCCGTACGCCGAGCCAGTCGCAGCGTTCATGCAGGATCTCCAGGAGTCTGCGCCGGCCCAGCGCCGCGAAGCCGTGGCCGCCGGAGGTCTGCGTCACGCCGCGGTGGACAATGTCGATGTCGTCCCACCGTACGAACTCGTCCTGGAGTGCCCGGTGGACGACGGGGTCGGCGTGCTCGATGCCGCCGAGCGTCTCGTCGGAGAGGACGACGCCGAAGCCGAACGTGTCGTCGGGGGCGTTGCGCTCCCAGACGGTGATGTCGCGTTCCGGGTCGAGCCGCTTGAGCAGGGCCGCGGCGTAGAGTCCGCCGGGGCCGCCGCCGATGACCGCGATGCGCTTCACGCCGGTCCGATTCGCGCCGGGCGCCGTCCCGGCGGACGGCCCGGTTCCGGTCGCACTCGTGTCGGGCGGCATCGTGCTACCGGCCTTGCCACTTCGGTGGCCGCTTCTCGGTGAAGGCTGCGTGGAATTCGGCGTAGTCGTCGCCGTGCATCAGCAGGGCCTGGGTCGCGGCGTCCATCTCGACCGCGGCGGCGAGCGGCATGTCGAGTTCGGCGGTGAGCAGCGCCTTGGTCTGGGCGAGGGCGAGGGCCGGTCCGTCGGCGAGGCGGCGGGCGAGCGCTGCCGCGCGCACATCCGCCTGGCCCTCTTCGGTCAGCTCGCTGATCAGTCCGATCCGTTCCGCTTCGGGTGCGCGGACCGGTTCGCCGAGCATCAGCAGCCGGGTGGCATGGCCGAGGCCGACGACGCGCGGAAGCAGATAGGCGGCGCCCATGTCGCCGCCGGAGAGACCGACCTTGGTGAAGAGGAAGGCGAAGCGGGCGGACGGATCGGCGATCCGGAAGTCGGCGGCGAGCGCAAGAACCGCACCGGCACCTGCGGCCACGCCGTGTACGGCGGCGATGACGGGGAAGGGGGTTTCACGTAGGGCCCGCACCACCTGTCCGGTCATGCGGTTGAAATCGAGGAGCTGGGCGGTGTCCATGGCGAGTGTCGCGCCGATGATGTCGTCGACATCTCCGCCTGAGCAGAAACCGCGGCCCTCCCCCGCGAGCACCAGAGCGCGCACAGTGCGTTCGCGGGACAGTTCGGCAAGCAGGTCGCGCAGGTCGGCGTAGGCACCGAAGGTGAGAGCGTTGAGTTTCTCGGGGCGGGCGAGGGTGACGGTGGCGACTCCGTCGTCCGTCGTCAGCCGCAGATGGCGCCAGTCATCCGTACGGGGGGCGGAGCTGGGAAACGGGCTCATCGAGGGGGCTCCCCTTCAGCCGTCGGGCTGCTACCTGCGAACGAACTTATCACTCGTACGTGACTCCCGTCACGAGCACGCAATAGGTGGAGCGTGAGAACTCAGTGCCGAACGTCCCCTTTGTGCCGGTCGGCGGCCCCTTGCCCGTGTCGTTGCACTTCGTAAGGTTGAAACCGAGAAGTCTCGACCTCCAGAAAGTTCATGAACTCCGGAACGGAAACCGTGCTGTGCCCTCCGATGCCCCTCTCCCCGCCTCCTGGCGGATTGCCCTGCCGCATTCGACGGTGGCCGTACCGGTCGCTCGCGCCCTGATCCGTACGGCACTGGCGGACATCGAAGCACCGGCCGATTCCGATACCGCCGAGCTCCTCACCGCCGAACTGGTCGCCAACGCCGTGGAGCACACCCGCAGCGACGAACCCATCGAGCTGGTGGTGGAGCTCCTGCCGACCGGCTGCCAGGTGGAGGTGCACGACCGCGACCCGGCCCCGCCGGGCGATCTCTCCCATCCGGAGCCCGGCAGTGCGGCGGACCCCTGGCAGGAACACGGCCGGGGTCTGCTGCTGATCCGTACACTCAGCTCGTCCTGCGGTCACCGCACGACGGAGCAGGGCAAGGCGGTGTGGTTCACCCTGCCGTCCCGTACACCTCGGAGCTGATCGGACATCTCGGAGCCGACCGGTCGCGCTCATCAACCCGCGTCGGCCGCGGCCAGCCTGGAACGACTGCGGCCGTAAAAGGCGTACACCGCCGCACCGACGATCAGGAAGACGGCGAACTGCACCCAGGTCGCCCAGCCCGTCCCGTACATCAGATAGAGGCAGAAGACGACGCCCAGGAGCGGGCTCACCGGGTAGAGCGGCACCCGGAACGAGCCCGTCACCTCCGGGTTTCGACGGCGCAGCACGATCACCGCGATGTTCACCGCGACCATGGTGCCCAGCGTGCCGATGGTCGTCAGATTCACCACCACGTCGAGCGACGAGAAGGCCGCCGGGACCGCGAAGACGACCGCCACGATCCAGGTGTTCGCAACCGGCGTCGCCGTCCGCGCCGAGACCCGCTCGAAGACCCGCGGGATCAGACCGTCGCGGGACATCGACATCAGGATGCGGGTCTGCCCGTACATCACCGCGAGCACGACGGATGCGATCGCGACGACCGCTCCGAAAGCGATGATTCCACCGCCGACGGTCGAGTCGGTGACCTGGTCGACGACGATCGAGAGCGCGGCCGGCTTGTCGGCGACGGCCTGCGGGCCGAGGGCACCGATGGCCGCGAGCGCGACGGCGCAGTAGAGCAGCGTGACCAGGCCGATGCAGACCATGATCGCGATCGGGATGTTCCGCCGCGGGTTCTTGACCTCTTCGCCCGCGGTGGTGATGGCGTCGAAGCCGATGTACGAGAAGAAGGCCAGCGACGCACCGGCGGTGACCCCGCCCGCCCCGTGGGCGACGAACGGCGTGAGATTCCCGTGCTCGAAGGCCGTGAAGGCGATGACGCAGAACATGATCAGAACGGCGATCTTGAGGACCGCCATCGCGGTGGTGGCCCCCGCACTCTCCCGGACGCCGCGCACCAGCAGGGTGGCGGCCATCATGACCACCAGGACCGCGGGCAGATTGATCACTCCGCCGTCGCCGGGCCCCGCCGAGAGGGCCGCAGGCAGCTGCCAGCCGAACAAGCTGTTCAGCAGCTCATTGACGTACTGGCTCCAGCCGACGGCGACCGCGGAGACCGAGACTCCGTACTCCAGCAGCAGACACCAGCCGACGAGGAACGCGATGCGTTCGCCGAGGGTCGCGTAGGCGAAGGAGTACGAGCTGCCGGACACCGGGATCGCGCTGCCCAGCTCGGCGAAGGAGAACGCGGTGAAGATGCAGGTGATCGCGGCGAGCACGAAGGACAGCACGACCGCGGGGCCCGCCTCGGCGACGCTGTCGGAGAGGCCGACGAAGATGCCGGTGCCGACGACGGCGCCGACACCGAAGCACACCAGCTGGAAGAGTCCCATGGTGCGCTTGAGACCGTGCCCCTCCAGGTCGGCGCCGGACTCGGCGATCAGCTGGTGGGGGCTCTTGATGCGTGGCCCGGAGGGGCGCAGGGAGCTCGGTGGGCGCAGCGGACTCACGGGGATGGTCTCTTCTCTGGTGGAGCATGTGGGGGGGGTGTGCACCCGGGGCCCTGTGGGGGAGCTCCGGGCTCTGGTGACACACACGAAAATGGGGTTCGAGCGTGCGAGCTCGAACCCCACCAAGAGACAACATATTAGTCGCCTTCACGCATGTTCACCCAATCGGGCGCATGATCATGCAGCAGTCAGCTTGCGGCCGCCAGGGTTGCCACCAGAACAGCCTTGATCGTGTGCATCCGGTTCTCGGCCTCATCGAAGACGACCGAGTGCGTGGACTCGAAGACCTCGTCGGTGACCTCGAGCTCCGTCAGCCCGTGGGCGGCCTCGATCTCCCGCCCGACCTTGGTGCCGAGGTCGTGGAAGGCCGGGAGGCAGTGCAGGAACTTCACGTCGGCGTTGCCGGTGGCGCGCAGGACGTCCATGGTCACGGCATACGGCGCGAGGGCCTCGATGCGCTCGCCCCAGACCTCCTTGGGCTCGCCCATGGAGACCCAGACATCGGTGGCGACGAAGTCCGCGCCCTTGACGCCCTCGGCGATGTCCTCGGTGAGAGTGACCGTCGCACCGCCGGCCTCGGCCAGCCTGCGGGCCTCGGTGACGATCTCCTCGGCCGGCCAGTACGACTTCGGCGCGACGATCCGCACGTCCATGCCCAGCAGGGCACCGGTGACCAGGTAGGAGTTGCCCATGTTGAAGCGGGCGTCGCCGAGGTAGGCGAAGGCGATCCGCTCCAGCGGCTTCTCGCTGTGCTCGGCCATGGTGAGGACGTCGGCGAGCATCTGGGTCGGGTGCCAGTCGTCGGTGAGTCCGTTGAAGACCGGAACGCCGCCGTACGCAGCGAGCTCCTCGACGGCCACCTGGCTGTCACCGCGGTACTCGATGCCGTCGAACATCCGGCCGAGGACGCGGGCCGTATCCTTCACCGACTCCTTGTGCCCCAGCTGCGAGCCGGAGGGGTCGAGATACGTCGTGGACGCACCCTGGTCCGCGGCCGCCACCTCGAAGGCGCAGCGGGTGCGGGTCGAGGTCTTCTCGAAGATGAGCGCGATGTTCTTGCCGCGCAGCCGCTGCACTTCGGTCCCCGATTTCTTGGCGGCCTTGAGCTCGGCCGCGAGGTCGATCAGGCCGCGGAACTCCTCGGCCGTGAAGTCCAGCTCCTTGAGGAAGTGGCGGCCTGCGAGGTCTATGGCCATGAGACTGCTCCTGGGTCGGGCGAGGATCGCGCATACAGTGACCCTGGAAGTCTATACGAAGCCTTGCATCGCTATACGGAGCCTCTTTCCTTGTACGACGGCTCCTGGGCGGAGTCTTTCGGCCAGAGACGCTTCGTGCGGAGTCGCTTCACGCAGAGACTCTTTGTGCGTGCGGAGTCTCCTTCCTTGCGCCGTGTCGCGTACCGCCGCACCGGGTCGTGCGCCGCTACACCGGATCGCGCACCACGGGGCAGCTCATGCAGCGGGGGCCGCCCCTGCCCCGGCCGAGTTCGCTGCCGCGGATCTCTATGACCTCGATGCCCTCCTTGCGCAGATAGGTGTTGGTGGTGGCGTTGCGCTCGTACGCGACGACGACGCCCGGCTCGACGGCCAGCACATTGCAGCCGTCGTCCCACTGCTCGCGCTCGGCGGCGTGCACATCCTGGGTGGCTGTGAGAACCCGGATCGAGTCCAGGCCCAGGGCGTGCGCGATCGCGTCGTGCATGTGCTCGGGCGGATGGTCGGTGACCTTCAGGTCCCTCGGCCCTTCACCGGGCTCGATGGTGTACGAGCGGAGCATGCCCAGGCCCGCGTACTTGGTGAAGGTGTCGCCGTCGATCATCGTCATGACCGTGTCGAGGTGCATGAACGCCCGGCGCTTGGGCATGTCGAGCGCCACGATCGTGTGCGCCGAGCCGGCGTCGAACAGTCCACGGGCCAGCATCTCCACCGCCTGCGGGGTGGTGCGCTCGCTCATCCCGATGAGTACGGCGCCGTGGCCGATGACCAGTACGTCGCCGCCTTCGATGGTGGAGGGGTAGTCGTCCTGCCCCTCCGACCAGTGGTGGAAGACGCCCGCGTCGGGGCCGGTGAAGAGGGGGTGGTGGCGGTAGATCGCCTCGAAGTGGACGGTCTCGCGCTGCCGGGCCGGCCAGCGCATCGCATTGATCGACACCCCGTCGTATATCCAGGCCGAGGTGTCCCGGGTGAAGAGATGGTTCGGCAGCGGGCCGAGCAGGAAGTCGTCCAGGTCCATGACATGGAAGCGGACGGAGGTCGGCTCGCTGTGCCGCTCCAGGAACTCCCGCTTGGTCATCCCGCCCACCAGCGCCTCGGCCAGCTCGGGGCTGGGCAACTCCTCGAAGGCGGCCCGCAGATGCTCGGTGGCGAGCGGGCCGTACTCCTTCTCCTCGAAGACCCGGTCCAGGACGAGCCGCCTGGCCACCGGGATCTCCAGCGACTCACGGAGCAGATCGCCGAACAGGTGCACCTCCACTCCGCGGTCGCGCAGCACGTCCGCGAAGCCGTCGTGCTCCTGGCGGGCGCGGCGCACCCAGAGCACATCGTCGAACAGGAGCGCGTCCTTGTTGCTGGGGGTGAGCCGCTTCAGCTCAAGATCGGGGCGGTGCAGGATGACGCGGCGCAGCCGCCCGGCCTCGGAGTCGACATGGAATCCCATGCATCCATCCTCACCGTGCGGAGCGCCGTGCACCCGGCGAATCGCCAGCGGTTTTCCGCTGATCTCATCGGAAAGCCCGTCGGCACCACTGCCTACAGCCGCGGGTCGACCGGCTCCGACTCCAGGGCCAGCACCGCGAACACCGCCTCGTGGACCCGCCACAGCGGCTCCCCGTCGGCCAGCCGGTCCAGCGCTTCGAGGCCCAGCGCGTACTCCCGGAGCGCCAACGACCGCTTGTGGCCGAGGAACCGGCCGCGCAGCCGCTCCAGATTCTCCGGGCGGGTGTACTCGGGGCCGTAGATGATCCGGAGGTACTCCCGGCCGCGCACCTTGATGCCCGGCTGGACCAGCCTGCCCTTGCCGTCCCGTACGAACGCGGCGAGCGGCTTGACGACCATGCCTTCGCCGCCGCGGCCGGTCATCTCCAGCCACCAGTCGATGCCGGAGCGCACCGACGCCTCGTCACCGGTGTCGACGACGAGCCTGCGGGTGACCTGGAGCAGCCCGGTCGGATCGTGCTCGACCAGCCGGTCGAGCCAGGCCAGCTGCTCGTCGTGCGGTACGGAGGCCAGCGAGCGGCCCTGCACGGCGAGGATCTGGAACGGCGCGAGCCGCACCCCGTCCAGGCCCTGGGTGCTCCAGCAGTAGCGGCGGTACGCCTCGGTGAACGCGGTCGCGTCCTCGGCCCGCCCCTGCTGGCGGTCCGCGAGCGCGCCCACGTCCACCCCACGGGCCACCGCTGCCGCGAGGGCCACGTTGGCCTCCGGGAAGACCGCCCCGGATGCGGCACCGACCGCGGCGTACTGCGAGCGCAGCAGCCCGGCCGCCTTGAGAGACCACGGCATCAGCTCGGCGTCGAGCAGCACCCAGTCGGTGTCCCACTCCTCCCAGAGTCCGGCGGCGGTGACGGCGGTGCGCAGCCTGCCGAGAATCACCTCGGTGAGTGCGACGTCGTCGAGGAACGGCCTTCCGGTGCGGGTGTAGAGCGCCCCGGTCGGGCCTCCTTCACCGGCGGAAGCGTGGGAGGTTCCCCCTGCGCCGAACCTCTCACGGGCGGTGTTCGTGTCCCGGCAGACCAGCGCCACCGCACGCGAGCCCATGTGCTTCTCCTCGCACACGACCTCGGTGACACCGTCCGCCCGGTACTGGGCGAAGGCCTCGGCCGGGTGCTCCAGGTAACCGTCCTCGTGCGAGGTGGCGGTGGGCGCCATGGTCGGCGGGAGGTAGCCGAGCAGCCGCGGGTCGACGGCGAACCGGCTCATGACTTCGAGCGCCGCCGCGGCGTTCTCCTCGCGGACCGAGATGCGTCCCATGTGCCGGGTCTCCACGATCCGGCGGCCGTGCACATCGGCGAGGTCCAGCGGCCTGCCCTCCCTGCCCCCGGGCGCCTCGGTGGTCAGCGGCTTGGCCGGCTGGTACCAGACCTTCTCGGCCGGTACGTCGACGAGCTCGCGCTCCGGCCAGCGCAGCGCGGTCATCTTCCCGCCGAAGACCGCACCGGTGTCCAGGCAGATGGTGTTGTTGACCCAGGAGGTATTGGGCACCGGGGTGTGGCCGTAGACCACGGCGGCACGGCCGCGGTACTCCTCCGCCCACGGGTAGCGCACGGGCAGGCCGAACTCGTCGGTCTCACCGGTGGTGTCCCCGTACAGCGCGTGCGAGCGGACCCGTCCGGAGGTGCGCCCGTGGTACTTCTCGGGCAGTCCGGCGTGACAGACGACGAGCTTGCCCTCGTCGAGGACGTAGTGGCTGACGAGCCCGTCGATGAACTCCCGCACCTGCTCGCGGAAGGCGGGGTCCTTCTCGTCCTCCCGGTCCAACTGCTCGATGGTCTCGGCGAGTCCATGGGTGTGCTGGACCTTGCGGCCCTTGAGATAGCGGCCGAGCTTGTTCTCGTGGTTGCCCGGCACGCACAGGGCGTTGCCCGCCGACACCATGGACATGACGCGGCGCAGTACCCCGGGGCTGTCGGGGCCGCGGTCCACGAGGTCGCCGACGAAGACCGCCGTACGCCCTTCGGGGTGCGCGCCGTCGACGTAGCCGAGCTTGCCGAGCAGGGCCTCCAGCTCGGAACTGCAGCCGTGGATGTCGCCGATGATGTCGAAGGGGCCGGTGAGGTGGCGGAGGTCGTTGTAGCGGCGCTCCAGCACCACTTCGGCGTGCTCCGCCTCCTCCTCGGTGTGCAGAATGTGCACCTTGCGGAAGCCCTCGCGCTCCAGGCCGCGCAGCGAGCGGCGCAGCTCGCGACGGTGGCGCTGGATGACGTGGCGCGGCATGTCGGCGCGGTCGGGGCGGGCCGCATTGCGCGCGATGCAGACCTCTTCGGGCAGGTCGAGAACGATCGCGATGGGCAGCACGTCGTGGCTCCTGGCCAGCTGGACCAGCTGCTTGCGGCTCTCGGCCTGGACGCTGGTGGCGTCCACGACGGTCAGCCGCCCGGCGGCGAGCCGCTTGCCCACGATGTAGTGGAGGACGTCGAAGGCGTCACGGCTGGCGCTCTGGTCGTTCTCGTCGTCGGCGACCAGGCCGCGGCAGAAGTCCGAGGAGACGATCTCCGTGGGCTTGAAGTACTCACGGGCGAAGGTGGACTTGCCGGAACCGCTGGCTCCGATGAGCACCACGAGGGAGAGGTCGGTCACCGGCAACGTGCGCGAAGTACTGGTCATGCGACTTTCGCCCCCTTCTCGGTCTCGTCGGCAGTCTCGTGCCAGGATTCGTTCTTGCTCTCGTTCCTGCTCTCATCGGCCGCGGTCATCGTGAACACGGCCATCTGTGTGGGCGGCCCCACCTCGGGGTCGTCGGGCCCCACGGGGACGAAACCGACCGCGTATCCATGCCGCTGTGCCACCTCCTGGGCCCAGTCGCGGAACTCGGCCCTGGTCCACTCGAACCGGTGGTCGCCGTGGCGCACATGCCCGGCCGGAAGGGTCTCCCAGCGGACGTTGTACTCGACGTTCGGCGTCGTCACGAGCACGGTCCGCGGTCGGGCCGAACCGAACACGGCGTACTCCAGCGCGGGCAACCTCGGCAGGTCGAGGTGCTCGATGACCTCGCTGAGCACGGCCGCGTCATACCCCTTGAGCCGCTTGTCGGTGTAGGTGAGCGAGCCCTGCTGAAGCGTGACCCGTCCGGCCTGCCGCTCCCCCATCCGGTCCAGCTTCAGCCGTCGTGAGGCGATGGTGAGGGCGCGCATCGAGACATCGACGCCGACGATCTCCGTGAAGCCCACGTCCTTGAGCAGTGCCTGCACCAACTGGCCCTGACCGCACCCCAGGTCGAGGATCCGGCTCGCCCCGGCGGTGCGCAGCGCGTCGAGGATCGCGGTGCGCCGCTGTTCGGCGAGCGGCACCGGCTTCTCCTCGGTGTCGGTCGTCTCGTCCACCGCGTTGTCGATGCTCTCGACGTCCAGGTCGTCCGACTCGGCGAGCCGCACCAGTTCGAGCCGCTGCATCGCCTGCCGGGTCAGCCCCCAGCGCCGGGACAGATAGCGGCTGGTGATCAGCTTCTGCTCGGGGTGGCCGGCCAGCCAGCCCTCACCGGCCCGCAACAGCTTGTCCACCTCGTCCGGTGCGACCCAGTAGTGCTTGGCGTCGTCGAGCACCGGCAGCAGGACATACAGCTGCCGCAACGCGTCCGCCAGCCGCAACTCGCCTTCCAGCACCAGCCGTACGTACCGCGAGTCCCCCCACTCCGGGAACTGCTCGTCCAGAGGTACGGCCACGGCGTCCACGCTCTTCCAGCCGAGCGGCCCGAACAGCTTGCGCACCAGTTCCGCGCCGCCGCGCGCCGGCAGTGCGGGCACCTCGATTCTCAGTGGAAGCGGCGCCTGTGCACGTTCGGGCAGTGCGCGGCACACACCGTTCAGTGCGGTCTTGAACACCATGCTCATCGCGACGGAGAGCAGCGAGGACGCCGCGTACGGACGGTCGTTGACGTACTGCGCGAGCGCCGCATCGGGGGCGCCGCCCCGGCCCTTGCCCTTGCCGCGCCGCACCAGCGCCACGGGATCCACCTCCAGCAGGAGCACCGCTGTGCAGCGCTCGGCGGATGCCTCGGGATAGAAGACATGCGCGGTGCCATGGGAGGTGGAGAACGTCTGCGCCTTCTCGGGATGCTTGTGCAGCAGAAAGCCGAGATCGGTCGCGGGACGTTCCGGGTTGCCGGTCGTGCTGATTGTCAGGAACACACGTCCGAGTATGGTCCGCTTCACTCGCCCCCCACCAGGTATTTTCATGTGTCTACGGCACTGTTGCCCCTCCTTTCCCCTCGCCTGCCGTCGCTGCGCCGAGCAGCCCGGCCAGCTCCGCGATGGTCTCCGGGCCGACCCGGCAGCAGCCGCCCACCAGCCGGGCGCCGGCGTCCTGCCAGGCCCGTACTCTCCCCGGTTCGAAGGTGGGGGCACCAGCCCACTCCCGTCCGCCGGCATCCCACCGCTCACCGCTGTTCGGATAGACCACGACCGGTTTCCCGGCCACCTCCGCCGCCACCCGCACCGCCCGGTCCGCGTCCGCCGGATCACAGCAGTTCACCCCGACTGCCAGCACACGGTCTTGCCCCGAGGCGAGGGCGAAGGCCGTCTCCAGCGACTGCCCCGCCCTGGTCCGGTCCCCCGCCACGCTGTACGAGAGCCAGACGGGCAGCCCACACCCCTCGACCGCCCGCAGCAACGCCTCGGCCTCGTCGATGTCCGGCACCGTCTCCAGCGCCAGCACATCGGGCCCTGCGGCGGCCAGCGCCTCCACCCGCGGCCGGTGAAACCGCTCCAGCTCCCGGACGGAGAGCCCGTAGCGGCCCCGGTACTCGCTGCCGTCCGCCAGCATCGCCCCGTACGGGCCGACCGAGGCGGCGACCCAGATCTCCCGCTCCACCGCACCCGCGGCCCGCCGTGCCAGCCGCACACTGCGGGCGAACAGCTCCGCAGCCTGGGCCCGTCCGATCCCCCGCTCCTCGAATCCCTCGAAGGTCGCTTGGTAACTGGCCGTGATGAGCACCTGCGCACCCGCCCGCACATAGGCAGTGTGCGCGGCCTCGATCTGCCCCGGCCCGTCGGCCAGCAGCCGGGCCGACCACAGAGCGTCGGACAGATCGCAGCCCTGCGCCTCCAACTGGTTGGAGAGACCACCGTCGAGCAGGACCGTCCCCTCCAAGAGGGCACGATCGAGCACACGGGCGGGCGGACCGCTGACTGACCGGACGGGTTGCACGGGTGACTCCCTCGTGAGCCGGGCCCGGACCTGGCTCGGGTGAGCGGCGACCGATCCCTGACTCGGGTGAGCGTGGATGGTGCCCGGTCCAGGTGAGCCCGGGACGGTTCCCGGTTCAGGTGAACTGGGACTGGACCTGGGAGGAGATCAGCTCCAGGTGCTCCAGGTCGTCCAGATCCAGGACCTGGAGGTAGATCCGGGACGACCCGATCGCGCCGTACCTGCCGATCTTGTCGACCACCTCGGCGGGTGAGCCCGCGAGCCCGTTCGCCTTCAGCTCCGCCACCTCACGGCCGATGACGGAGGCGCGCCGCGCCACCTCGGCGTCGTTCTTGCCGACGCACACCACCAGGGCGTTGGAGTACACCAGGTCGTCCGGTCCGCGGCCAGCCGCCTTCGCCGCCTCCCTGACCCGGCCGAACTGCTTCTCGCTGTCCTCCAGCGACGCGAAGGGAATATTGAACTCGTCCGCGTACTGGGCGGCCAGCCGCGGTGTGCGCGTCGCACCGTGACCGCCGATCAGCACCGGCACCTTGGCCTGCGCCGGCTTGGGCAGCGCGGGCGAATCGGTCAGCTGGTAGTACGTGCCGTCGAAGCTGAACGTCTTGCCGATCTCGGTCGCCCAGAGCCCGGTGACGATCTCCAGCTGCTCCTCCAGCCTGCCGAACTTCTCCTTGGGGAACGGAATGCCGTAAGCCTTGTGCTCCTCCTCGAACCAGCCTGCGCCGAGGCCGAGCTCGACGCGTCCGCCGGACATCTGGTCGACCTGCGCGACCTGGATGGCGAGCACGCCGGGGAGCCGGAAGGTGCCCGCGGTCATCAGCGTGCCGAGCCGGATCCGCTTGGTCTCGCGCGCCAGCCCGGCCAGGGTGATCCACGCGTCGGTCGGGCCGGGCAGCCCGTCCCCCGGGCCCATGCGGAGGTAGTGGTCGGAGCGGTAGAAGGCGTCGAAGCCGAGGTCTTCGGCCGCCTTGGCGACGGTGAGCAGGGTGTCGTAGTCGGCCCCTTGCTGGGGCTCGGTGAAGATTCGAAGATCCATGCATCCATCCTGCACCTCCGGATGCCGGTCATTCCCCTCCTTCTCCCTCCCACGCGCCGCCGCTGCCGAAGGCATCTACGGTCACGGCCGTCCCGTACACCGTCCCGTCCCTCGTCACTCCCTGAATCCTGCGCGGTCACGGCTGGCCCGCCGCCGAGCCCGCCGGTCCGCGGATCGCACCGTAGGGGCCGTCCCGCCCCCGGCCTCGCTCCAGATCCTGCTGCCGCTCCCGGTCCTGCTCGTCGAGGCGCCGGAGCATTCCGTGCACCCGGTCCATGGACTCGTCGGCCGCGTCGATCGCCTCCATGCACTGCCAGTAGAGCCCCTGCTCGTCGGTCTCGCAGGCCACCCCGACCAGGGCTATCCCCACCTCTCCGAGCAGTGTGCCCAGCCCCGTCAGCGTCGCCCGCGGTTCGGCGAGCTCGGAGAGCTGCGCGGCCCGCGCCACTCCGGCCCGCGCCGCCGGGTGGTCCAGCGCCCCGCCGCTCCTTCCGCCGATTTCGCTGAGCCCGCGCGCCTCTCCGCGTAGTTCCTTGGGCCCGTCCGCCGCCAGCCGACTGCCGATCGCCTGAGCGAGCGCCTGGGCCTGCCATGCCTCGGCGATGATGTCCGGCGTGCAGCGGCTCTGTGCCAGAGCACGCCGGCTGACTCCCACAAGCCGCTCCGCTTCCATGCGTTACCCCCATCCGTACGAAAAGCCGCTCAACTCATCCATTACCCACAGTGAGGGCGTCGGTACCGAAAAGCCAGGGGAATTCGGAAATCTGTGGACACGAAGTCGACTGTGAATAAGTGGATCACTCCGAAGAGTGACGATCTGGCGAATCAAGGGTGTCCGGGGGCTCCGGCACCGGGAATCGGGCCTCATTCCGGTCGATCTTCTCCGCCAGCGCCGTCAGTGCGTCGATCCCCAACACCTCGCAGAACTGCAGCAGATAGGCGAGAACATCCGCGACCTCATCCGCCACCCGGTGCGCCGTCTCGGGTGTCTCCATCACCCGCGCCGACTGCTCCGGCGTCAACCACTGGAAGATTTCGACCAGTTCGGATGCCTCGACGCTCAGTGCCGCCGCCAGGTTCTTCGGGGTGTGGTACTGCTCCCAGTCCCGTGCAGCCGCGAACGCGGCGAGCCGTTGCTGCAGGGCACGTACATCAAGTTCTGTCACGGCTTCAGGTCTACCACCGTCACCCCGGCCGTCTCCCGGGCTCGCACCGCACCCGGCTCCGTGACCGTCCCCACCAGTCTGAGGTGCCCGGCCGCCCCGATCGACGCCGCCAGATCCAGCAGTCCGCGCAACTGCCGTCCGTCCAAGTCCCGGTCGAGTCCGTCGGCCAGCACGGTGAGGGTCTGCATGGCCGACGGCACCTCGCCCGCGGCGTCCACCGCCAGCACCCCGGGGCCGGTGAGCAGCACCAGAGCGAGCGCGAGATACCTCAGCTCACCGTCGCCGAGCCGGCCGACCGGCGTCGCATGCCCCCCGTCGCGCCCGACGGTCGCGCGCAGCAACCCGTCCGCGAACCGCTCGACACCGAGTGCGGTCACCGGTCCCGCGCATCCGGTGTGAGCCGCCGCGACCAGCCGGGCGTGGCGTTGGGCGCACTGTGTGTGCGTGCGCTCCAGCACCGCCGCGAGGTTGTCGCAGCCGCGGCGCAGCCGGCCGTCGCCCGCCGGTACGGGCCCACGCATCCGCGGCGGCTGCGGTTCACAGGCGAAGACCGACCGCAGGGCCACGACCATCTGTTCGGCGGCGGCAAGGACCTGTAACTGCCCCTCGGTCCTGCCCGCCACTCGCAGCGGCAGCAGGGCCGTTCCGAGGCGGTCGTCCGGCAGGGGCGCACGCGTCACCGGGACAGCGCCCGCGGTGTGCCAGGCCGCCTGGACCGTCGAACGCCCCGGGTCGCGCAATGCGGTGGTGAGCAGGGTCTCGCCACCGCCGGTGAGCCGTTCACCGACGATACGGAGGGTGGGCTCCGCCTGGACTGCCAGGTCGAGCCGTACCGGTCCTGCCGGACCGTCCGTCGTGCAGCCGATCCGGAATCCGCGGCGGCCCTGCACATCGGCCACGGCGCCTTCCGGTACGCACCCCGCCGGGTCCGGGAAGACCTCGTCGAGCGGGTCTCCGCTGCCCAGCCGCGCCAGCGCCTCGTACGCCCGCAACACACTCGACTTGCCGCTGCCGCCGGGGCCGGCGAAGAGCGTGACCGGGCCGATGGGGAAGTTGGCGCCCCGGTGCGAGGCGAAGGCGGACAACCGCAGTTCGGTGACGACAGGTCCGGCGGAGCGGACGGGACCGCCGGAACGCCACAGGGCTTCCGGGCGGGCCGACGTGTCCGTAGCGGCGGGGCCGTCACCGAACACGGACGTGCCGGTTGCGGCAGGCGCATCATCAGGCACGGATGTACGGGCGGACGGTGGCGGGGTGGTCCCCGGGCGGAGTGCACTCATGGGCGGACCGTATGCAGACCGCGGAGCGGCGAACCGTTCCGCCTGAACGACCTTCCTACGATCGGGCTACGCCTGCCGCGGCTACCCCGCCCCGGACGGCATTCCCACGATCGAAGGACGTCCACCGCCGCGCCCACCCCGCCAACACCCCCGGCGGCCTTCCTACGACCCGGGTACGCCTGCCGCCGTAACCCCCTCGACCTCCATGCCGAGCGGCGACAGCAGGAAGACATTCCGGTCGACCCGGTGCATTCCGCTGCCCAGACCGAAGACCACCCCGCTGGTGAAGTCCAGGATGCGCTTGGCCACATCCGTCTCCGCGCTGGTCAGATCGAGCAGTACCGGGATCTGTGCGACCAGGTACTCCGCCACCTCCCGCGCGTCCGCGAAGACCTGGACCCGCAGCACGACGAGGCGCCGCTGTGCGGCTGCCGCGCTCTCGTCGGGGACCGTACGGTGATCGACCCTGGACGGCCACTCGTCGCGGCCGCGCAGAGGTACGACCTGGGCAAGCCCCTCCCACTGCTCGTCCGTGACGTCGTACCTGTCGTACCTGCTCACCGGACCACCCCGTCTGTGCTTCGGTCGGCGTTGCGCCCGCTGCGCTCGCTGTTCATCGGGCAATTCTCTCGTCCCTCACCCGTTCGGCGTACCACCGACACGGTTCACGGACTGATCGACACCTCTGACGGCCCGTCCGAAGCACCCTCGGCCGCGTCGTGCCGGTCCGTTTCCGTAGTCAGGTCGACGGGCGTGAAACGTACCGGAAGCCGCACCAGAGCGCGGTGGAACGGTCCCGGCCGCCACTTCAGTCCGCTGACCGGAACGTCCAGTTCTGCGTCGCACAGCTGGCTGGTGAGCTGCTCGATCGCGGTCATGGCGATGAGCAGCGCCGGCTGCTTCGCCGGGCACCGGTGCGGACCGGCCGACCAAGCCAGATGGGCACTGGCGCCGGAGCGGACCCCGGGGTCCGAAAGGCCGGGCACGGACTGGGTGTTGGCGGCGGCGTAGGAGACGAGGAGCAGTTGTCCGGCGCGCAGTCGGGCGCCGTGGAACTCCGTGTCGTGGCGCGGATAGTGGGCCGCGAAATTGGCCAGCGGCGGGTCCTGCCAGAGGACCTCGTCGATCGCCTCGTGTGCCGTCATCGCGCCGCCGTGCAGCGAACCGGCGTAGCGGGCGTCGGTGAGCATGTGCAGCAGCGCGTTGCCGATCAGATTGGTCGTCGGATCGTGGCCCGCGCTCATGATCAGGGTGATCTGACGCACAGTCTCGTCGTCGTCGAGATTGGCCGGGTGGCCCAGCAGGTACGAGGTGAGGTCGCGGCGCGGGCAGGCACGGCGGTCGGTGACCAGCGCAGTGACGACCTCGACGAGGTCCGCGTACGCGGCGGCGGCGTTCTCAGCGGAGTTGAACATGCCGGCGACGCCGTTGACGATGCGTTCGCCGTCACCCGGCTCCACCCCGAAACAGATGGCGAGGACGTGCAGCGGAAGCCGTCGGGCGTACTGGGCGATGAGGTCGGCGCTTCCGGTGGCGGCGAACTCGCCGATCAGGCGCCCCGCGACCCGGGTGACCTCGGCCCGCAGGGCGTGCGGTTCGATCAGTGCGAGGCTGTCGTTGATGGCGCCACGGTAGCGGGCGTGCACGTCGCCGTCGCTGAACAGCGCGGTGCGCCGGTAGCCGAGCATGGGCAGGACCGGCGAGTCCTCGGGGACGGTGGCCTGCCAGGCGCGCGGGTCCTTGGTGAAGGTGTGGGTGTCGCGGAGCAGATCGACGGCGGCCTGGTAGTCGGTGACCAGCAGGGCGTCGATGCCGGGGGCGAGCCGGACGGGCGCGAGGGGGCCGTGTTCGCGCAGGCGCCGGTAGTGGCTCTGCGGGTCGGCGGCGAATTCCGGACCGTACAGGGCGAGCGGCTCCGGCGGCTGTGCGAACGCTGTCATGACGGGTCCTCGGGCCTGGGCATCTTGGTGAGTACGTGCTCGGCCAGCGCGATCAGGGCGTCGATGCTGCCGCGGCGTTCGCGGGCGTCGCACTGCACCAGCGGGGTCTCGGGGGCGAGGTCGAGGTGTTTGCGCAGGACCTCGTCGGCGTGGGCGGGGACATCGGGGAAACGGTTGACCGCGACCGCGTACGGCAGGCCCTGCTCCTCGACCATGTCCATGACCGCAAAGGAGTCGGCGAGCCTGCGGGTGTCGACCAGGACGACCGCGCCGAGCGCACCGCGCGCGATGTCCTCCCAGAGCGGCAGGAACCGCTGCTGGCCGGGGGTGCCGAACATGTAGAGCACCAGGTCGTCCAGGACGGTCAGCCGGCCGAAGTCGACGGCGACGGTGGTCGTGGTCTTGTCCGGCAGCCCCGCGGTGTCGTCGAGCCGGGTGCTGGACTGGGTCATCGCCTCTTCGGTGTGGAGCGTGGCGATCTCCGACAGCGTACGGATCAGGGTGGTCTTGCCGACGCCGAACGGACCCGTGACGACGATCTTCATCAGGTTCCGGGCGGCGGGCGGCAGATAGCCGATGCCGGTGCGGTCAGTGGAGGGAGCGGAGTCCAACGAGCAGCCTCTCGACGAGCGACCGGTCGATCTCCCCGGCGCTGGGGACGGGCGGTCGGGTGTACAGGTGTCCGGCGGCCGCGAGGTCCGTGGCCAGGAAGACGGTGGCGCTGACCGGCAGATCCAGGTGGGCCGCGGATTCGACGACGGTGAGCGCGCCCGGTTCCAGCAGCTCGCACAGCCTGCGCTGTTCCGAGCCGGTGTCCGGGGGCAGGTCCGTGTCGGTGCGTACGAGCACGGCGAGCCGGTCGAGCGCGGGACCGGCGGGCCGGGTCCGGCCGCCGGTGACCAGATAGGCGGGGATCAGACGGCGTCCGGGGCCGGAGGTCATGGCCGGGCGGCAGTGTCCGGTTGGCGGGCGGGCGCGTTCATCGCCCGGGTCAGGGCGGTGACCTGCACCTGCATCTGGTAGGCGATGTCGCCGAGTTTGGCTCCCGGTTCCGCGAACAGGGCGAGTGTGGTGTTGTTCCCGGCCGGTACGACGATGGCGAAGCCCTGGTCGGACTCGACGACCGTCTGGGCCAGGCGCGGTGCCTCGACGTCGGTGAAGGCCGTGGTGAAGGCGCGTGCCGCGGCGTGCAGCGTGGCGGTCATGGCGGCGACCCGTTCGCCGGAGGCCCGGTCCAGGCCGGGTGAGGCGCCCTCGACGAGGCCGTCTCCGGTGGCGACCACGGCGTGCTGGACTCCGGGGAGCTCCAGCAGCGGGGTCAGCACCCATGCGAGGTCACCGGTGGTGGAAGTGGGGGCGCTCACGTCTGGTCGTCTCCTTGCTCGTCCCGGTCGTCCGGGTGGTCGTGGTCGTCCGGTGCCGGGGCGGATGGCGGCCCGGCGACGCTCCTGCCGTTGAGGGTGCCCTGCTGGAGTGCCGCCCAGGAAGCCCCGGCCTGCTCGGGTGTACGGGGCACCTGTTCGCGCTCCGGGGCGGCGCCGACGGGCGCCTGCGGGGCCGGGGCCGGGCGTGGTGTGCGACGGCGTCGGCTGGGCAGCGCGGGGGCCTGTCCGCCGGCGGGTTGCGGCACGGGGGCGGTCTCCTGCTCGGTCGGCGCGGGAACGGTGGGCGAGGCGAGCGTCCGCACCGGCTTCGGGGCGAGGGCGGAGAGGCTGCGGTCGTCCTCCAGCACGGTCAGCAGATGGGCGGGGACGCGCAGGATCGTGCGCATGCCGCCGAACGGCGATTCCTCGATGTGGCAGTTGAAGCCGTACTGGAGCACCAGCCGGCCGACGACGGCGAAGCCGGTCTGCGGCGGATCGCCCAGCTCGGTCAGCAGGATCTCCGGCGGGCCCGCCACCAGGGCCCGTGCCCGGTCGAGCGCGTCGTCGTCCATGCCGATGCCCGCGTCGTCGACCATCAGGAACGCGCCCCGGCCGCCGCTCTGCTGGAGGGTGACCTGGACATCGGTGTCGGGGTGCGAGTAGGCGGTGGCGTTGGCCAGCAGTTCGGCCAGGGCGATGGCGAGGGGTTCGGCGGCACGGGCGACGAGGCCGAGCCGTTCGTCGCGCAGGTGGTTGGCGACCTTGACGCGTTCGTAGCCGGCGACCCGGGACTGGGCGCCGAGCACGATCTCGACGAGCGGCGAGTTCTGGCGGGCGAGGCCGGGCCAGGCGTCGCAGAGCACCGCGGTGGCCTGGGTGCGTCGCAGCGCCAGTTCGTTGCGGAAGTCCAGTTGCAGGATGCGCGGATCGTCGTACTCGTGCTGGAGCTCGTGCAGCAGCTGCTGGGACTGGTTGAGCAGGGACTGGATCTTGGCGGAGGTGCCGCGCATCGCCGCGCGGGCGGCCGCGTCGACGCGGCCCCGCTCCTCCAGGACGGCCGTGCGCGCGGCCTGCACCGCCTCGGTGAGCAGCCGCGCGGCATCGCCGTCGATCTCGGCCGCCTCCCGCAGTCCGGGGACCTGGGCGGTGGGGTGGGAGAGGGCGAGCGCGGCGACGGGTATCCGTTCCCGGGCCAGCTGGCCGATCTCGTCGGTGAGGGCCGCGGTACGGGCCTCGGCGGCCTTCATCTGCCGTTCGGCCAGCTCGGCGCGGGCCGCGGCGATGCGTTGGGCACGCGCCATGTTCTCCGCGTGGACCATCGCCGCCACGGCGGCGGCGACGGCGATCACCGCCACTATCCATCCCATGCCGTCACCGCGTTTCTGTTGTCGGACAGGTCGTCCGGGGAAAAGGGGTAGCCCTCCTGGCAGGAACGCCCCTACCGCTCCGTGGGTCCGGCCGGCTCATGCGGCTGCTCCAGTTCCTGAGCGACCACGGCGACCTCGGTCATCACCTGGAGCACACCGGGCAGTTCGGAGCCGTCGAGCTGCCGGTACTCGCTGCCGATTGTCACCACCAGCCGCTCGGGAAGCCCAAGCTCCGGGTAGCGGCCCTCGGCGATGACCCGGCGGGCGGCCTCGACGGCGGGGATCCCGGCCGCGTGGAAGGCGTGGGCGCGCTCGCGCACGTACTCCAGGTACACGATGTGATCGCGTACCCCGGCCCGGTCGAGGAGCGGGCCGTGTCCCGGGACTACGGTCTCGGCGCCGGTGGCCAGCACCCGTTCGCAGGCCGAGATCAGATTGCTCAGCGGGCCCGCCCAGTGCACCGGGTGGTCGCCCGGCTGCTCCGGGGTGGAGGAGAAGATGATGTCCCCGGTGAACACGGCACCCTGCGCGGGCAGATGGACCATCAGGTCGCCGGTGGTGTGCGCGGACGGCAGCGCGGAGATCTGGACCGGGTACTCCCCCAGCGTCAGTTCGAGCTCGCCGGTGAAGTAGGTGGTCGGCACCACCGGCTCGGTCCGCGACCAGTCGAAGGTGCCGAAGTGACGCGCGAGATACCCACCGAGCGGGGTGGCCCGATCACCGGCCGCGACAAGGGCGTGCTGCTGCTGCGGCGTGGGTTCGTAGTGGATGTGCTCGCGGGCCTCGCGGGTCGCGATGATCTCCGCGTCCGGGAGTACGCCCGCGCCCCAGAAGTGGTCCCCGTTGGCGTGGGTGACGATCACCCGGTCGATGGAGACACCGTCGGGCAGCCGCTTCGTGGACTCGGCCAGGAACTGGCCGGCCAGCGCGGCGTCGTACGGGGTGTCGATCCAGAGCGCGCCACGGGGCGAGACGAGGAGACCGCAGTTCGCCAGCCCCCAGCCCCGTTTCGGCGGGAGCCATGCGTACAGGCCCCGCCCCAGGTCAACGACGTCTCCACCCGTGATCGACATGGACGCGATTATGCCGACCATGATCCGGCCATGCGTTCGAACTCGGCCACCACGAGATCCCATTGGCGCAAAATCGCCGCTCATACTCTCCGGCACCGGAGGCTCGGTGACCCTACGAGACCGGCGCCCCGCACCCCCATACGACACCTTCCGGATGATCACCCACAATTCACCCAACGGGGTCACACCTCGCGGCGGACACCGATCGCGCCGTCGCCAAACCCGAAAGAGCCGACTACCCACCGAGCATGGCTGAAAACAGCTGCACCAAGACCTTCGGTGACGGCGCCGGAAGCGCAGTCACCGAAGGTCGTCGAAACGTCTCGTGCCGGTTCCTAGCGGACCTGACCACGTTCGAAGTACGCGATCAGCTCCGGGCCGAGGGCCGGTACGTCGTACGGTGCACCGCCCTCGCGCAGGGAACGGGTCGCGAGCACACCGGCGGCGACGCTCATCCGGGCGGCGACCGGCGAGGTGTCGGTGACGCCCCCGTCGCGCACGAACCGGCAGAACTCCTCCATGATCCGGGTGTCCCCGCCGCCGTGCGAACCGCCGGCGTCCGGCACCCGGTAGGTGATGTCGGCGTCGCGGCGGTATCCGCTGGGGCCGGTGTTCCAGACCTTGACCTCGTCACCGGGGCTGTCACCGAAGTTCTCCAGACGGCCCTCGGTACCGATGACGGTGTAGTTCCGCCAGTAGTCCGGGGTGAAGTGGCACTGCTGGTAGGCGGCCACGACGCCGTTGTCGAGCTGCATGTTCATCACCGAGACGTCCTCGACGTCCACGATGTGGTGCAGGTCCTTGCGGGCCGTCGGCGGCCAGTCGAACTCGCGCAGCCAGTTCGCCGGGCGCGGGGTGTCCGGCTCGCGGCGCGGCAGATCCCCGTAGACGAGGAGGTCGCCGAGCGCGTTGACCCGGCGGGTATAGCCGCCGGCCAGCCAATGCAGGACGTCGATGTCGTGGGCGGCCTTCTGGAGCAGCAGTCCGGTGGTACGGGTCCGGTCGGCGTGCCAGTCCTTGAAGTAGTAGTCACCGCCGTAACCGACGAAGTGCCGCACCCACACGGCCTTGGGCTCGCCAATGTCCCCGCGGGCGATGATGTCGCGCATCAGCCGCACGACACCCATGTGGCGCATGTTGTGTCCGACGTACAGCCGGGTTCCGGTCTCGTACGCGGCACGCAGGACGTTGTCGCAGCTCTCGACGGTGATGCCGAGCGGCTTCTCGACGAAGACGGCCTTGCCGGCCCGGAGCGCATCGATGGCGATGGTCTCGTGCGTGTCGTCCGGTGTGGCGATGATGATCGCGTCGAGGTCGTCCCGGTCGAGGAGCAGCTTGTAGTCCTCGACCGCGACATCGGTACCGAAGCGCTCGGCTTCGCGCTGTCGCACCTCGGGGTCGAGGTCGCAGACGGCGGTGATCGCCGAACCCTGCCCGGGGTGGTGGGCGGACATTGCGATGGAACGGCGCAGGCCGAGCCCGATGACGCCGAGTCGCAGGTCTGACACGGTGGTCCCTTCTGTCTGTACTGGTGGTGCGGGCGTGTCCGTGCTGGTGGTGCGGACGGAGGCTACTTACCGGCGAGCGATGCCTCGTACTCGGCGCGCATCCTGTCGCCGCCACCGGAGCGCCACTTGCGCAACTCCTCCTTGTAGGCGGAGATCGGCTTTCGGCCCGCGACGATGTCCTTCTGGACGTCGCTCATGGCCGTGGTGAGAGACGCATATTTGCGGGTGTATGTGTCGGAGAAATGACCGCTGGCCGGGTTCGTCTGGCTGATCTTGAGGAGTTCCTGCTGCCAGCCGTGGATCTGGCCGGCCAGTTCTGCCTTGCCGGGCAGGTAGATGTACTCGGGCCCGGCGGCCAGGAAGGCCAGCGGCATGGCGGTGGTGACTGCCTCGGCGTTCCCCTTGGCCGTGAGCTTGACATCACCGTTCGACGCGCGGGTGAAATGCTTGCCCTCGATACCGTTGTCGAGGAAGAGCCGCTCCTCGGTGCCGAATGGAGCCGCCAGGTAGTCCAGCACGCCCAGCAGCATCTTGACCCGCTTGTCGTCGGCCTTCTTGCTGATGGCGGTGTAGCCGACGGAGCCGTAGCCCATGGTGTACCGCGGGTTCGCGCCGGGCTTGGCGGCGAACGGCACGATGACGCCGAACGGGAAGTCGTAGTTCTTGACGTCCACCAGGAAGCTGGGGAAAGACTGCACATAGGCGCCCAGCGAGCCCTGCGCCATCTTCTCCATGGTCGTGGAGAGGTTGGGGTCGGGCCAGAAGAGACCGGCCTTGGCCACCTTGACGCCGAAGGCCAGGGCTTCCTGGTACTCATCGGTCTCGTACATATGGGTGAGCTTGCCACCCTCCAGCCGCCAACTGCTGGGAGCGCCGAACCACTGACCGAACATGCCGACGTGGTTCACGTACACCGGCTCCAGGACGTATTTGTTGCGCTTGGCGTCGAGGAGCTCCTTGCCCTTGGCGAGGAAGTCCTCGGCGCTGGTGAACTCGGCGCCACCGACCGGCTTCCAGAAGTCCTGGTTGACGACGTAGACCTGGCCCATGGAGCCGTAGGCGACGGTGACGCCGCGGATCTTGCCATTGATCACGGCGGTCTTCCACGCGGTGGTCGGCAGGTTCGCCAGGTTGGGGTACTGCTTGACCGCGTCGCCGGACAGGTGCGGCGTGAGGTCGTGGAACTTGGCGTCCAGCAGCTCGGGCACCCGCTGGATGCCCTGGTTCGGGGGGAACCAGACCAGGTCGGGGATGTCACCGCTGGCCATCATGGCGTTGAACTTGGTGAGGTAGGCGTCGACGCCCTGGTCGACGACGATCGTCATGTCGAACTGCGCCCCGAGACGCTTGTTCAGCTCCTGCCAGTAGGCGTTCTTGGCCTGCGGCGGCGCGGGGGTGGTGAACGTCTCGGTGAGGGCCGTGATGCGGCTGCCGTCGCCGGGCACCTTGGCCACGGACTTGGTCAGCTTCTTCGGGTAGCGCAGATATGTGGCGTCCAGCCCGGCCGCATTGCCCGCGAGGTCCGCGGGGGCTGTCTGCGCAGCGACGTACGCCGGGAGCTTCAGCTTGGCGGACGCCTTGGCTCCGCCCTTACTGATGGTGGCGCCGCTGCCGCACGCGGTCAGGGACGTCAGACCGGTCGCGGTCAGGCCGGCGATCCCCGCCGCGCCCATGAAACCGCGCCTGGACAAGTTGGTGGACATGGATGCTCCTTGAAGTTTGTGAAGTGCGTGGGGCGGTGTCCGGGCGGGCGGATCAGCCCTTGATCGCCCCGGTGAGGACGCCCTTGACGAAGAACTTCTGCAGGAAGGGATAGACGCAGAAGATGGGCACGATGGCGATGATCAGCACGGCCATCTGCAAGGAGGTCGCGGGCGGCACCGCGTGAACGCCCATGGCCTGCGCGTTGATGCTCTGGCCGTTGAGGACGTAGCTGCGCAGGATCACCTGAATGGGGAACTTGCTGGAGTCGTTGAGGTAGAGCACCGCGTTGAAGAAACTGTTCCAGTAGCCGACCGCGTAGAAGAGGCCGACCACGGCGAGGACCGCCTTGGAGAGCGGGAGGACGATCCGGAAGAGGACGGTCGCCTCACCTGCGCCGTCGATCCGCGCGGCGTCGTACAGCTCCTCGGGAATGCTCTGGAAGAACGAGCGCACGACCACGATGTTGAACGCGTTGAGCAGTACGGGAAGGATCAGCGCGGCGTAGGTGTCGAGCATCTTGAACTGCTGGACGGCCAGGTACGTGGGGATGATGCCCGGGGCGAAGAGGAAGGTGCCCAGTACCAGCAGCAGGATCGGCTTGCCGAGAACGGTGCCCGGCCGCGAGGTGCCGTACGCGATCATCACCGTGCACGCCAGGCTCAGCGCGGTGCCGATCAGCGTGATGAAGATGGAGACCACGGCCGCCTGGGTGACGACTCCGCCGGAGAGGACGACCCGGTATGCCTCCAGCGTCGGGTGCTTGGGAAGCAGGACGTAGCCGCCGTTGGCGTTGAGCTCCTCGCGTCCGGCGAGGCTGGTGCCGATGGCGAGGACAAACGGGTAGAGCACGATCACTGTCAGGACGATCAGGGCGGCTGCCTTCGCGCCCTGCCCGTACCAGTGCGGGCGCTCCATCCATGGCGGGCGGCCGGACGAGGCGCGGCGGGGGCCGAACCGGGCGGTGCGCAGCCGTGACGCAAGGGTCTGCTGACTCATCGGTACACTCCCTGCTCACCGAAGCGGTGGGCCAGCTTGTTTGCGGCGAGGATGAGGGCAAATCCGATGACGCCCTTCATGAGACCCGCGGCCGTGCTCATCCCCCAGTCGCCGTCGATGACGCCGTGGAAGTAGACGTATGTGTCCATGACTTCGGAAGCGTCCGGGCCGACGGCGTCGCGCTGCAGAATGATCTGCTCGAAGCCGACCGAGAGGATGTCGCCGAGCCTGAGGATCAGCAGCATGAGGATCACCGGCCGGATGCCCGGCAGGGTGATGTGCCAGATCCTGCGGAGCCAGCCGGCTCCGTCCATCGCGGCGGACTCGTACTGGGCCATGTCGATCGAGGCGATGGACGCCAGGAAGATGATCGTCCCCCAGCCGCAGTCCTTCCAGATGGCCTGGGCGGTGATCAGCAGCTTGAAGGTGCCGGGGTCCGTCATCACGTTGCCGATGTTGACCCCGTGCTCCATCAGGAGCGTGGTGACCGAACCCGCGCCGCCGAGCACCTGCTTGAACATCGCGACCACGACGACCCAGGACAGGAAGTGCGGGAGGTAGACGACGGTCTGGATGAACCGCTTGATCTTCTCGCTGATGAGCGAGTTGAGCAGCAGCGCCAGGGCGATCGGTGCGGGGAAGTAGAGCAGCAGTTGGATCGCGGTGATCTGCAGGGTGTTGGAGACCGCGCTCCAGAAGTCCGGTTCGGCCAGCAGCGCGGTGAAGTTCGCGAGGCCGACGAACGGGCTCTGCTTGAAGCCCAGGAACGGCTGGTAGTCCTGGAAGGCGATGACGTTGCCTGCGAGCGGCAGGTAGAAGAAGAGCGCGAAGTAGAGAACACCCGGCAGGCAGAACAGCAGAAGTGCCCTGTCCCGCTTGAGGCGGTGGCGGAGCGGCTGCTTTGTTCGTATGTCTTTGCGCTTCTTCCCGGCGGAGCGATCCGCGTCGTCGGGATCACGGGGCTGCGGCACAGGCGACCGCACGGCCGAGACCGGCGCATCTGCCATCGTCACAGGCACCTCCAGGGCTGATGGAGCAAGGGAGTGTCCCGCATCCACGGAGGCGGCCCGCACCACCGTGGATGCGGCCGACGCTCCTTCGCGGCGACAGGCACATAGTTCACGACTGTGCGCTCCGATGGCAAGACTTGTTCATTTCGCAGAGGTAACGAACATCTATTGGCATAGAAAAGTTTCCGCGTGGACCCCATGAGCACCTCGTCGGCGTTGCCCAAGACCCGAAAAGGGCACAGAAGTGGCACGGAAGGGGCACGAAGAGACCATCAGGGAGTCCTGCCGGTAGGCCCGGAGCCGGTCCCTGAATGCTCGATCACGCACGATCATGCGCTCAAGGCCACTTCTGACAACATCCTCAAGCAGGGTCCGGGACGCCACCCATACGCCCTTCTGCGTGGCCGCACCCGGTTCCGGCCACGAAACGGAAACGGCGGGTCGCCACCCCGTGGTGGCGACCCGCCGTTCGGACGACTGGTTCAGACGGCAATGACGGTGACGCCGGCCTCCGTGAAGCGGGCGGTCGCCTCGGGCGTGATCCCCTTGTCCGTGACCAGGAAATCGACCTGCCCGAGATCGCAGACCCGCGCGAAGGCCCGCTTGCCGATCTTCGAGGAATCGGCCGCCACGACCACCCGTTGCGCCTGCTCGGCGAGCAGCCGGTTGATGCTGGCCTCGCCCTCGTGGTGTACATATGCGCCGCGCTCGGTGTCGATCGCGTTGACGCCCAGCACGGCGACATCCAGCGTGATTTCGCCCAGCACCCCGCTGGCCAGCGGGCCCGTCAGCTCGTACGACTGCGGCCTGGCCACTCCGCCGGTCACCACGATCTTGATCTGCGGCCGGATGACCAGCTCGTTGGCGATGTTGAGGGCGTTGGTGACAACGGTCAGGGTCGGCTGACCGCCCATCCCTGCCGCGGTGTCACCGACGACATCGGAGCGCACCGCCAGCGAACGGGCCACCTCGGTCAGCGTCGTACCGCCGGTCAGCCCCACCACTTCGCCGACCGCCACCAGTTCCGAGACGGCGCGGCCGATGGCCTGCTTCTCCGGGGCGTGACGGCCGGTCTTGTAGCGCAGGGCCAGTTCGTAACTGACGCCGTGCGCGACCGCGCCGCCGCGGGTACGCGTGAGCAGCTGCTGCTCGGCGAGCTGGTCCAGGTCACGACGGATGGTCGCAGCCGAGACATCCAGCGTCGCGGCGGCGTCCTCGACCTCCACCCTGCCGTTCTTACCGACAAGTTCCAGCAGCGCGTTCCACCGGGCATCCCTGGACAAGAGAAATCTCCTTACGAGCCCGGGCTTCGGGCACCCATCCCCTTGGGTACGTGTCACCGGACACGCGCAAGCGTCGCACAAGGCTTCGCCCAGTCAAGCCTCCTGCAAGCAGGATGCTTGATAATGCGTGCGCCTCATGTGTAACGTGCATAAACGAGCATCCCACTACGAATACGGAGTGCAAGAGTGTCATTTGTCGAGATCGAGACAGCCAGTCAGCCGGAGTGCTGGCGCCGCGCCGCCGAGCTGGCCCAGACGCAGGCGGCCGCTCTGCCCGCCACCGGTGAGCGCATCGCGGTCGTCGGCTGCGGCACCTCCTTCTACATGGCTCAGGCATACGCCGCGCTCCGTGAGGAGTCCGGGCAGGGCGAGTCCGATGCCTTCGCCGCCTCGGAGTTCCCCTTCGGCCGCGGCTACGACCGGGTCGTCGCCCTCACCCGCTCGGGGACCACGACCGAGGTGCTGGAACTGCTCGACCGGCTCCGTGGTGTCACCCGCACAGTGGCCATCACCGCCGACCCGGACACCCCGGTCATGACGTCCGCCGACGAGGTTGTCGTGCTGGACTTCGCCGACGAGCAGTCCGTCGTACAGACCCGGTTCGCCACCACCCTGCTCACACTGCTCCGCGCCCACCTCGGTCTGCACACCGACGCCGTGGTCCGCGATGCGGAGACCGCACTGGCAGAGCCGCTGCCCGAAGGCCTGCTGGACTGCACCCAGTTCACCTTCCTCGGCCGTGGCTGGACGGCAGGTCTCGCCAACGAGGCCGCGCTCAAGATGAAGGAAGCGTCCCTGTCCTGGACGGAGGCGTACCCCGCGATGGAGTACCGTCACGGCCCCATCAGCATCGCCACCACCGGCACCGCGACCTGGATGTTCGGCACCGCCCCCGAGGGCCTTGCCGAGCAGGTGCTCTCGACCGGCGCCCGCTGGGTGGAGAGCGGCCTGGACCCGCTGGCCGAGCTGGTACGCGTCCAGCGTCTGGCGATCGCCCGCGCCGCCGCCCGCGGCCTGGACCCGGACAGCCCTCGCCACCTGACCCGCTCGGTGGTGCTCGCGGGCGCCTGACCGACCGATGGACATCGTCGAGCGCACCTTCAACGGTCCGAGCGGGGGCGCTCGCAAGGCTGCCCACGGAACCCCTTACGAAGTCCCTCACCCGGGCATTCGTGAGGGGTTTCTGGCCAGGCCCGCGTGTGGCCGCGTACGCGGCGGCGATATCGGGGTGCTCGTCCTCTCCGGGTCCAGTGGGCGCATCGAGGGCGAGCGGTGCCGGATACTGGCCCGGGAGGGCCTGACGGCCTTGTCGATCCGCTGGTTCGGCGGGGTCGGGCAGCCGCCCGGCCTCTGTGAAATCCCGCTGGAGACTTTCGGGCCCGCGATCGAGGTGCTCCGCGCGGGCGGTGCCCGGCGGATCGGCGTTCTGGGTGTGTCCAAGGGGGCTGAAGCCGCTCTGCACCTGTCCGTGCTGCTGCCCGGTATCGACGCGGTGGTGGCGGTCTCCCCCACATCAATGACCTGGGCAAACGTCGGCCCCGGCCGGGATGGGCAGACCCGGCCCCACCGGTCTTCCTGGACCTGGCGGGGTGAGCCGCTGCCGTTCGTCCCCTATGACACTTCCTGGGCGCCGGCGCCCGCACAGCCCGAGGGCGTTCCCGTCGCCATCCGTGGCTGGTACGAGCGCAGCCGGCAGACATTCGCCGACCGCGTCGATGCGGCGACGATCGCGGTGGAGAAGTCCACTGCCGAATTCGTGCTTGTCGCGGGCGGGGACGATGCGATGTGGCCTTCGCTGCCCTACGCCGAGGAACTGGCCGCCCGTCGCAGGGCGGCCGGCCTGCCCGTACGGGTGATCAGCAGCCCCGACGCAGGCCACCGCCCACGGCTTCCGGGCGAGGGCCCTGCTTCCTCATCCGCGCACTTCCTGTACGGAGGCTCACCCGCGGCGGACGCGGCACTTGGCGCGGCAGCCTGGCCCCACATCCTCGACGTGCTTCGCGGCGCGTGTCAGGGTGGCGTCTGAGGCACTCGAGCGCGTCGGGCGTCTGCTGCGGCGCGCGTGACGGCGCTTGAGCGTCAGTGTCCGACGCGGCGCTTGAGTGTCAAGGTCTCCGCCGCTGTGTTTGAGTGTCAGGCGTCCGCTGCGGCGACGGCCGAGGCCCCGGCCGGGCGCCAGGTCCCCTCACGCACCGCGCTGCCGCACGCCCCGTGCCGGCCTCTCAGCCACCCCACCGCCCGGCGTATGCCCGGTCGGCGGGTCAGGGGCGGAGCCATTCCTGCGGTCGCGACGGGGCCGACGGTCGTTTCGGCCGCCGGCCCAGCCTCTCGGGCGACACCGCCGTGGTCAGGACTCCTCGAAGTAGACGTCCAGGACCGCGTCGAGTTCTCCCGCCCACTGCTTGAGGTCGCTCCTGGCCGGTGCCTCGACCTCGGCGTTGAACCATCGACGGGTCGACACATGGACCGTGACGGTGAACCGGCGGCCCAACCGAGGAGTCTTCACCTCAACCGCACCGATCTCGTCCCAGCGGAACTCGGCCTCCTGGTCGTCCAGCCGGAACCGGACCCCGTCACGGTTCGCGGTGATCGACCCACGGCGGTCGCTCACCTCGAATGCGGGGCCGTCCTCTGCCTCCTTGTCGTCAGCCGCCGTTTCGGCAGTGGCCTCCCCGTCGGCTTCCGCATCCTCGGATACGGCCTCCGCCACGGCATCGTCGGGGGCGGCGGCGCCGGGCGCCCGCTTCTCTGTCCTTTCCTGGTCCGTCCGTTCCTGGTCCGTCTGCTCCTGGCTCGTATCCGGCTTTCCGGCAGTAGCGGGGGCCGTGAGACCAGGGATGTACGCCGGGTCTGTTCCCGCGGCGTAGCCGGGCTGAGTGTTTGGATCTATGCGCTGCTCCACGGCGGGCAGTATGGCCGACGAACCTGTACGAGACCAGTGACCACCACGCCCTGCGCCTGTCTCCGCCGGCTGCGACCTCCGAATGCGCCGTCAGCAGCACCTGCCGCGCGGCATCACTGTCCTCGCGCCGCCAGGAGTTCGGTCACCTGGTCCAGCGGGAGCGCCGGGACGTGGTGGCCGGCCCGGCCGGTCATCGAGTGTGCGCCGGTGAGCACATTGAGCACCGCCTCCTCCACCGACTCGACCACGGCACCGTAGAAGGGATCCATCCGGCCCCACGGCACGAAGCGCATCGACTCGTACGGCGTGCTGCCGTCGTCCGTGGGAAACGTACTGGTCAGTGCGGACGGGTTGGCCGTGGAGAAGGCCAGGAAGAGGTCCCCGGAGAAATGGCTGCCGGTGGTGCCGGTCCGGGCGAGGCCCAGCGTCACCCGACGGGCCAACGCCTTGCACTGCCCCGGCAGCAGGGGCGCGTCGGTCGCCACGACCACGATCACCGAGCCCGCGCCGGGCGGCACCTGGGGCTCCCCACCGAGCGCCGGTTCGGGGGCCGGCGTCTCGGCCGGATCGGACAGCTCACGCCCCATCGTCACACCGGCGACCACCAGTTCGCGCCGCGCGCCGAAGTTGGCCTGCACGAAGGCGCCGACGGTGTAGCGGTCCTCGCCGTACTGCACCATCCGCGATGCGGTACCCGAGCCGCCCTTGAAGCCGTAGCAGCGCATGCCCGTTCCGCCGCCGACGCATCCCTCCTCGACCGGGCCGGAGGCCGCCGCCTCGATCGCGTCCGCCGCATGACGGGATTCCACGGCCGAGCCATGGATGTCGTTGAGGTGGCCGTCCCAGGTCTCGGTGACCACCGGCAGCAGCCACTCCGGCGCCATGCCACGACGGTTGGCACGCACCCACTCGACCACGCCGCGGTGCACTGGGCCGACCGCGTACGTGTTGGTGATGACCACCGGCACGGCGAGCGAGCCGCTCTCCTCGATCCAGGCGGTTCCGGTCATCTCACCATTGCCGTTGAACGAGTGCCAGGCGGCCGCGCAGGGCGTACCCACACCGTCCCGCCCGCGCGGCAGGAGCGCCGTCACTCCGGTGCGTACGTCCTCGCCCTCGACCAGGGTGACGTACCCGACCTCGACACCGGGCACGTCCGTGATCGCGTTCCACGGCCCCGGCTCACCTGCCAGAGGGATGCCCAACTCACGTGCACGTTTGCGGTCTTCGCCCATGCGGTCTGCGCTCATGCGGTCAGAGATTACGGGTACACCCGCACGTCGGACGAGGTGCGAGCCGACAATTCGTCGTATCCGGCCTCCCCACCGCTGATGTCCGGGACGACGCGCCCGGTCACCGGCATGGCTCTCGCCGGTCTCCGCACGCGTCACCCCTGACGGCGCGCCGTGCCAAGTACCGCAGCGGTGACCGCTTGCGGCGCCCCGCTACCCGGTGGGCCCGTTCGCCTCGCTCCCGGCAGCGATGGCGGTCACCACGAGACCGTCCGCGACCAGCCAGCGGCCACTGAAAGCCGTGGGGGTCGCCGTTGCCCCCGCGGCCGGGTCTGGCACCGTGGTGGAGATCAGCAGCCCGGCGGTGAAGCTGCCGTTCGAATGGAGCACGATGTCGGCCTGTTCGAAGCCGAGCCAGCGGTGGGTGAGCGGGAACCACGCCTTGTAGACGCTCTCCTTCGCGCTGAACAGCAGCCGGTCCCAGTGGATCTCGGGGCACGTCCGACGCAGCTCGAGCTCGCGCTGCAGTTCCGTCTCGAGCGCGATGGACTCGTGCACCCCGTCGGGCAGCGGCTCATGCGGTTCGGCGTCGATGCCGACGGTGAGCACATCCGCCCGGCGAGCCACTGCAGCTGCTCGGTAGCCGGCGCAGTGGGTCATGCTTCCGACCACTCCTCCCGGCCATATCGGCGCACCGCGTTCGCCTTTCAGGATGGGGGCGGGTGCGAGACCGAGTTCGCCGAGCGCGCGCCGGGCGCACCAGCGTGCGGTGGTGAACTCCTTGCGGCGGCCCTCCACGGAATTTCGGATCAGCTCGGCCTCGCCAGGAAAGAGAGCCGCGTCGGGCGGGTCGGAGAGCGCCTCGGCAACGGCCACCTGGGACGGCAGAATCTTCTCGATCATGTTCCCCCTCGTACCGGCTGGTTGATCCATCCTCTGCATCGTCTCTGAAGCCTGCCTGAAGACTGAAGAATTTTCAGTTCGTCGCGAACCGGACCGGTGTTGCCACTGTCACGTCAGGACCGAGGGATCGGGTTGCGTCTCGGCGAGGCTCGGCCAACGGATCTGTGTGGCACACAGGGATACGGGGATGGCCGAGGCGGCAACGGCGCCCATGCCCCACACCAGGCTGTCGGCGCTCGCCATGAAGCCGATCACCGCGGGCCCGGCCGGCCAACCCGTTCTTCCCATGGCGGCCACCAGGGCCAATGCGTCCGTCGCCCCAGCGGCTGCGCCGGCCGTCGGCGAAGACGCGGGCCAGCACCATCATGACCGGGACGACTGCGATGCCCATGGACACCAGTTCCGCTGCCGCGTTCACAACATCCTTCATAGAGAGCGCGGACCAGTCGTTCATGGCTCGCACAACGCCAGTCGCGCATCGGGAGGCTGCCGGTTCATCAGCTCTCCCGGCCGTGGACCAGGGCAACTGTCCTGACGATGCGGCCCGACGGGAGCAGACCGAACGCGTTACCGACTGTCGGCGTGGCGGCCGGCACTCCGGTCGCAGCGGCCCACAGCAGCAACTGGAGCCGCTGGTAACGGCGCACGCGGGGCCGGACTCCACCGCCACACCAGTAGATACCTGGAAATCCCCGAAAACGCCCCGCGGCCAGGTCGGCACCCACCTGGCGGGCTGGTTCCAGGCCCGCCCGCTGTGGGACCAGATCACGGCATCCGATCCGGACCTGTTCGACTGACCGCGCAGGGCGAAAGCAAAGCAGTGCTACGTGACACCAGTCACGGGCCGCACACCTGGATGACCTCGGGATTTACTCGCCCGCACGCGCATGCCGTCAATGACGTCAAAAGTCCTGCAGCCGTCGGTCCAGGACTTGGGATACATGCCTGGGGTGCAGCACACGGGCGTGCTGCACCCCAGAATTTCGGTCAGTGGCTGCTGCTGTACTGCGGGAGCTTGTCCTCGTCCTCGTGCTGCTTGTCCGGTGCCCGTTGGGTGAGCTTTTCGCCTTCGATGTCGACGTCGGGCAGGATGCGGTCGATCCAGCCGGGCAGGGACCAGGCGCGCTTGCCGAGCAGGGCAAGCGCTGCGGGCACGATTGTCATGCGGACGATGAAGGCGTCGAAGAGGACCGCGATCGCGAGGCCGAAGCCCATCGACTTGAGCATGGCGTCGTGCGAACCGACAAAGCCGGCGAATACGGAGATCATGATGAGGGCTGCGGCCGTGACGACCTTCGCGCTGTGCCGGAAGCCGGACTCGATCGCCGTGCGGGCATCCGCGCCGTGGACGTATGCCTCGCGCATACGGGTCACCAGGAACACCTGGTAGTCCATGGCCAGTCCGAACACAATGCCCACCATGAGGATCGGCATCAGGCTCATGATCGGGCCGGTCTGGTCGAGGCCGACCAGGTCCTTGAGCCAGCCCCACTGGAAGACCGCGACGAGTGCGCCGAGGGCGGCCAGCACCGACAGCAGGAAGCCGAGCGCGGCCTTGAGCGGCACGAGGACCGAACGGAAGACCAGGATCAGCACGAGGACGGCCAAGCCGACAACGAGGGCGAGATAGGGCATGATCGCGGCGCTGAACTTGTCGGAGATGTCGATGTTGAGCGCGGTGGTGCCGGTGACCATGGAGCGGGCCCCGGAGGCCGACTCCGTGTCGGCGGCCAGCGAGCGGATGTCGGCGACCAGATCCTTGGTGGAATCGCCGCTCGGTCCGCTCTTGGGGATGACGTTGATGATGGCGGTGTCACCGGCCTCGTTGAAGACGGCGGGTGCCACGGTCGCCACATCCGGCAGGTCTGCGATGGCCTCACCCATGTCAGCTGCGGCGCTGCGGGCGGTACCAGGGGCTTGGTCGTCGACAGTCACGGTCAGCGGACCGTTGAAGCCGGGGCCGAACGACTCGGCCAGCATGTCGTAGGCCTTGCGCTGTGTGGAGGAAGTGGCTTTGGAACCGTCGTCCGGCAGTCCGAGCTGCAGCTGCGTGGCGGGCAGGGCGAGGGCACCGAGGGCGACCACCGCGAGTACCAGGACCTTCACCGGCTTGCGCAGGACGTATGCGATCCATCGCTGCCCCGGCGTCGCCTTGGCCGACTTGACTGCGGGCGTCTCCCGGACAGTCTGCTTGCGTGCCTTGCCCCGTACCCGTTCGGGGGCGAATGCCAGCAGTGCGGGCACGAGGGTGACGGCCACGAGTACAGCGATGATGACGGCGCCGCCGGCGGCGAGCCCCATCGCGGTGAGGATGGGCAGGTTGACCACGGCCAAGCCCGCGAGGGCGATCACCACGGTCAGGCCCGCGAAGACGACGGCGGAGCCGGCCGTGCCGTTCGCACGCGCGGCGGCCTCCCTCGCGCCGTATCCGGCGGCACGTTCGGAACGGTACCGGGAGACGATGAACAGGGCGTAGTCGATGCCGACGGCAATGCCCAGCATCGTCGCCAGTGCGGAGGTGCTGCTGTTGAGGTCGAACGTCGCGCTGAGAGCCTTGATGGCGGCGATGCTCACGCCGACCCCCACGACGGCGGTGAGCATGGGGAGGCCCGCGGCGATCAGAGAACCGAAGGTCATGACCAGGATGACGGCGGCAAGGGCGAAGCCGATGGCTTCGGCGGAGGCGCTCCCCTCGGGCGCGGCCGGTGCGTCCCCCGACGCCTCGACCGTCAGTCCCCGGTCACGGCCGTCGGCAAGGGCCTCGTCGATGCCGGTGTGATCGGCGTCGGTCAGGTCGGTGCCCTTGACGGTATAGGTGACCTGGGCGTAGGCGGTGGTGCCGTCCGCGCTGACCGTCCTGGCCGCGAAGGGATCGCTGACCTGGCCGACGCGCGGGGACGAGTCCTTCAGGTCCTTCAGGGTCGCTTCCACGGCAGCCCGGGTGTCAGCGTTACTGATCTTCCGGCCGTCGGGCGCCCGCAGGACGACGCGGGCACTTGCACCGTCGGCGTTGGCCGTGGGGAACTTTTCACCGAGGAGGTCGAACGCGCGCTGGGCCTCCGTACCGGGCAGGGTGATGGTTGAGCTGGCAGAGCCCGTACTGCTGGCGGCGGCGGCGCCCACGGCGCCGAGGACGACAGCCCACAAGAGGACGACCGGCCAGCGCCGCCGGAAGGCGAGCCGGCCGATCCTGTGCAGGAAAGTAGCCATGAGAGTGTGAGACTCCGTAAAGAAGGTGCTTGGTCGAGGGACAGGCGCCGTCCACACAGCGCGGTACGCGTACAGGAGTGCTGACCGCACGGACGATGGCGGGGACCCCGGATGGCTCCGGCCGTGTGCAGCCGGACCGCGGATCACTGCCCGGCCCCGGCGAGGCCGGTGGTGACCCCGGTGGCGCCGCCGTCAACGCCGTCCGGCTCTGTCGCCACGCATGCCATGGGCCGGTCACTCAGCGGCGCCGCCCGCCCCATGAACCTCAGGGCCGGCCGCACGCACAACCCCGCGCCGCTGGGAGTGTGCGCCTCACCGTCGACGGCGCCGAATATGTACCGGCGACCGGTCTCGGGGGAGGGTCGGTCGCCGTTGATCACTATGGTGGCCCGCTCAGCCGTCCACCGGTGTCAGCCGTACGTACCGTCCTGGCGCCGGTCTGTCGGTCATTCGGCCGACACCGCAATCCGGACCGGTCCCTACGCTGGTGGGCGTGGACTGGCACCTTCCGTTTACTCCGGCTGTTAAGCGCCTCATCACCGTCTGCGGTCTGCTCGCGTTCGCCCTGACGTGGCTGGCGGACATCGCTCTGCTGACTCGCAGCCCCGATCCGTTCCACCCCACCACCAACTGGCTGCCCGTCCTGGTCACCGGCCCTGTCGCAACGCTCGCCGCCATGGAGACACGCTTCTCGCCCCCATTGCCGCGGCGCGTCTGGGTGATCGTGGTGATGTCGCTGACGCTGAGCTGCGTCAGCATCGCCGTGCCCCAGCACGGTTCGTCCTTCGGCGGACTGGAAAGCGCCGGGTTGGTCGTTCTGGTCATCCGCACCACCGCCCAGACCCCGCGCACAGCCACAGCAGCCGCCTCGGCGGCCGCCCTGAGTTTCGCCGTCCTGGCGCTGCCCGTGCGCAGGGGCTCGTGGTCGGCAATCGTGGCGGGCGGCTACGTCCTGACCGTCGCGCTCGCCATAGCCATCACCATCGGCTGTGCCCTCCGCGCCCTGGAAGCCCGCCGCCGACGGGCCATCGCCGATGTCCGGCAGGCCGAGCGTATGGCGCTCGCCCGCGACCTGCACGACCTGATCGCCCACCACATGACCGGCATCATCGTCCAGGCCCACGCCGCGACGGCCATCTACCCCACCGCGCCCGACAAGGTCGAGCCGATCCTGCAGAACATCGCCCAGGCCGGGACCGAGACACTGGAATCCATGCGCCGCCTCGTGCGCGTACTGAGAGAGGACAACCACACCGCGCTGCGCCCAGGTGATCTGCTGAGCGAACTCTCCGAGCTGACTGCGAGCCACTCCGCGGCCGCCGACGCCTCACCCTCCGCCGCGCGGCTGGAGGCAACCGCTGCCGTACGCACCGCCCGTCTCAGCCCCGAAGTGGAGATCTCCGCCCACCGTGTCGTGCAGGAGGCTCTCACCAACATCCGCCGCCACGCCCCCGGAGCCCAGGCCGGTGTGCGCCTCGACACCGACGGCACCTGGCTGTGGGTGACGGTCACCAACACCGCAGCCCTCAAGCGCACGCCGTCCCCCGCCGGCGGACATGGCGGCTTCGGACTGATCGGCCTGCGCGAACGTGTCGAAGCACTCGACGGAACCCTCCACTCCGGCCCGCTGCCCGACGGCGGGTGGGAGGTCAGAGCAGCCTTGCCGCTGCCCGCACCAGCCCCCCGGCCAGAGCGCCTTTCGTCAGCCCAGCGCCCACCGACCGTCTGACCGAGGCCGATGCTCATCTGCCTGGCCGGACCGCCCCGTGTTCCCACGCCCACGCCGCGACCTCCACTCGGTTGCGGGCCTCCAGCTTGGCCTGGATACGGCTCAGGTAGGTCTTGACCGTCGACAGCGACAGAAACAGCTCATCGCAGATCTCCTGGTTGGTACGGCCCACCGCAGCCAGTCGGACGATATCCAGCTCCCGTCCGCTCAGCCCGAAGGCCTCAGCACCGCCGGATGCTGTGCCGAGCTCGGCCTGCTCCAGTCTCTTCAGCAACCGCACCGTCACCGCCGGCGACACCAACGCGTCCCCCCGGGCAGCCGCGTGCACCGCTTCCACCAGCAATACCGGCGTGGCGTCCTTCAGCAAAAACCCGCACGCGCCATTCCGCAGAGCGGTGCGCACATAGTCGTCCTGATCGAACGTCGTGATCACCACTACGTTCATCGGATCAGCCACCCCGGGTCCGGCCAGTTGCCGGGTCACCTCCAGGCCGTCGAGCCGCGGCATCCGGATATCCGCCAGCACCACCTGGGGGCGCAACCGGCGTGCCAGATCAACGCACTCCACACCGTCCACGGCTTCGCCGATCACGTCGATGCCCGGCTGCGCCTCCAGAATCATGCGGAATCCAGCCCGCACCAGTTCCTGGTCATCAGCAATCACCACGTCAATCCGCATATCGGCCACGCACCCGTTCCTAGCACGGCAACCACGGATCGCCGTCATTGCGGCAGGGTGCGAGCGGGGAATGGCGACCCGGCATCGGTGACACCCCGCAGCGTGAACGGGACGAGGGACATGGCGACGGAGTCCGTCCGTGCGAGCACGGCCGACGGGATCACGATCCCGAACTCACTCCCCCGAACACTGCGCATACCGCACCGCATTGAGGTGACACGTCGCCAGGTGTGCCGTACGCCCCCGGGTTCCCCGCCGCCGAACGCCCGCGCCTCCGTCAGCCGACGCCGATGGGGTTGACGAAGGTGCCCGGGTGCGTGGCGTCTGCAACCGGATCCCGGGCGCCGACAGTGCCGTGACCGGCAGGGCCGCCGCTGACGTCGCACCGGCCGGCACGGGCCGACGTGCGGCCGACCGCGCCACCCGGCCCCGAAGGCGACTCCTTCGACGCGGTCCTGCGCCTGCCGAGCCAGGGCGTACGAGCCCTGTCGACCCGGTCGCCGAGTGCGACCTCGGCCGGCGCGAGCCATACCCCATTCGCCTCGCAGTGGTTGCTGTAGCACGGACGTGGGGGTGGGCTGTCAGAGGACGCCGAGCGACAGTCGCAGGCGCCGAGGAGGCGCGCCCCTCGCCGAACGGGCGGGGTCGGCCCTCCGTCAACCCACACGAGACTTGGAGATTCCCATGACATACCGCCAGGGACAGCGCGTCGAGTACCGGGACCAGCAGAACCAGAAGCAGCAGGGCGAGATCCGGCAGACCGAGGGCAGTGGGGCGCAGACTCGCTACGCCGTCCAGAACGAGAAGACCATGCGAGAAGAGAAGATCAACGAAAGCCAGATCGAGCGCGAGCTGTCGTAACGGCCTTCTGAATGCGGCCGCCGTTGCAAAGTGCAACGGCGGCCGCTCACTCTCGCTCGGCAGCGGAGTCCCCGGAAGGAAGCTGCAGACCCGAAGCCCGTCTGGCGCACATCAGGCACAACGTTGATGTGCAGTGCGTACGGAGTGGGTGCTACGCGCGAAGTGCCGACCTTCGGGCGCCTACCCTCGCGCGCGGCGAACATCGGCCGGGTCTCCGCCACCGGGTCCGAAGCGTCCGCGCAGTTCGACGGTCGTGGGGGCGGCCGAGGCCAGCGCGAGGACATGCCGTCCGGAGTCGGCGAGCAGGGCGGCACAGAAGATCCCGGGGTCGTCGGCAAGGGGACGCAGGGCGGGCAGACCGCACGCCGCGGGCGTGGGCGGCCAGCGCTCCGGGACCGGCACCGGCCGGCCGAGGCCTCCGCCGCGCAGTCCCCGGCCACGCGCCTTGCCGATCGCCTCCTTCTGGGTCCACAGCCACAGGAACGCCGCGGGCCTCGCGGCCGGCGGGACGCACACCAGCCAGTCCGCGGCGGCGGCGTCCAGCCACCGCCCGGCCATGCGCAGGGCGGGGACGGGCCGTACGGCCTCGACGTCCACGCCGACCGGCCCCGTGGTGCCGAGTGCCACGGCCCAGACACCGCGGCCGTGACTGATGCTCACGTGCGGCGGCGCGGCGGCGCCGGCCAGGCGGGGGCGGCCACCCGGTTCGTACGTCAGGCGGAACGCGTCGGCCGGCTCCCCGGTCAGCAGCGCCGCGCCGCGGAGCAGGGCGGTGTGCGCCGCGGCGCGTGCGTCGCCGGCCGTGGGTCCCCACAGCACGGTCACGCCCGCACGCGCCACGCCGGCCTCAGGCTTCCCGGTGGATGTGTTCCAGCGCCTTGACCGCGTTCTCCGCTCCGTTCTCCCCCTTGAGTTTCTCCGCAAGGCGACGGGTGTTGTCGGCGATCCCGGGGTCGGTGATCGTGTGCCGCACCGCCCCGACGAGTCCGTCCATGGTGAGGTCGTTGTACGGGATGGGCGCCGGTGCGACACCGAGGTCGCGCAGGTGGTTGCCCCACATCAGCTGTTCCTTGTGGAAGGGGCAGGCCATCTGGGGGATGCCGGCCTCGAGCGCCGCGTTGAGAGTGCCCGGGCCCCCGGCGTGCACGGCCGCGCGGACCCGGGGGAACAGCCAGTCGTACGGAACGTCGCTCTCCACCAGGACGTTCGCGGGCGGATCGGTGATGCTGATGCCGCCCCAGCCGGTGACGACCACGGCACGCACGCCCGTCCGGCGCACCACGTCCAGCACCAGTTGCCCGGTCTTCTCCGGATCGCCGTGCGAGAGGCTGCCGAAGCCGAAGAAGACCGGTGGCTCGCCGGCCTCCAGGAAGCGGAGCAGCTCCGCCGAGGGCCGCTGGTTGGCGGGCAGTGACCAGAAGCCGGTGGTGTGGACCCAGTCGGGCCACTCCGGGGCCGGTTCGAGGACGTGCGGGCTGAAGCCGTGCAGGACCGGGGTGGGCCTGCCGTCGGGGCGGTGCCGGCAGTCCAGGTAGTCGTCGCGGAGCGGCAGCCCCAGGGTCTCCGTCCGCCACGTGGAGATCATCTCCGCCAGCAGCGGATTGAGGGGAGCGCTGTTCACCCGGGCGTGCTGCTCCAGGTTGTCCGGCCTGGCCTCCAGCGAGCCGAGTTGTGCGGGGTAGCGGCGGGACGGCACGAGGTTGGGGTGGTGCGTGGCGAGCACGCTCGGGATGCCCAGCTTCTCGGCCATCTGGTGCATGACCTGGCGTGAATGGTGCGAGTGGACCAGCAGATCGGCCCCGCCGCGTGCCGCGTCCCAGAACTGCCGGAGCAGGACGGGGTACGTCTTGGGCATGAATTCGCGGAATATCGCCTCGCGGGCCTTTCGGTATTCCTCGGATTCCGGGTCCGTGGTGAGGAGCAGCTTGCGGACGTCCGGCCGCTGCAGCAGCTTCACGCCCTCGTCGGTCACCGGGGCGAACCGCACACCGTACGACTCCGCAAAGGGTTCGAAAATGCTCGGACCGACGAGGGTGGCGGTGTGCCCGGCGCGATTGAGCGCGTGGGCGACGGCCAGATAGGGCTGCAGATCGCCACGCGTGCCATGGGAATAGATGAGCACCTTCATCCCGGCGACATTAGGGGCGCCGGACCGTGGCCGGCTGGACGCCGTCTGCACGCGGGGAGCTGCCTCTTGTCAGTGCCGTGGCGGTCGATGAGCATGACCGTGATCCACGTCGTCCACCAGCGGAGGAGACCGAGATGAAGGCTCTGGTGTACTGCCACGGGAGCCGTGGGGACGTACAGCCGTATCTGGCCCTGGCCCATGCCCTGAACCGGGCCGGGCACTCCGCGACCCTGGTGGCGCCCAGGCTCTTCGCTCCCTTCGCCGCCGCATACGACGTGGAATTCGCCGGTCTGGACGACTGGTCCATCACGTTGTGGCGCAGGCCCGAGGTCCGCAAGCTGCGCTGGACGAGCGACCGGCGGACGCCGGAGACGGAGCGTCAGCGGGCCGCCCTGAAGCAGGAGGCGGTGGACCGCTACCCGATCATCCTCAAGGACATGTGGGAGGCGGCGGCCGACGGCGCCGACATCATCATCCACTCGCAGGCGTCACGCGAACAGATAGCCCAGATCGCGGAGAAGCTGGGAATCCCGAACGTGTTCGCGGTGCTTTACCCGAACTTCGTGGTCTCCAGCCAGTACCCGGCCTTCGGCCGGCTGTCGGACGTCTTCAGCGACCAGGTGGACGAGAGCGGGGCGGACCCGTACAGCTACATTCCGCCGCAGCTGATCACGATGATCGAGCACTGGCGGTCCGAGACGCTCGGCCTGCCGCCCCGCGACGGCTTCCTGGACTTCCGGTACCGGGCCGACGGCAGCCCCACCCCGGTGCTGCACATCTTCAGCCCGGACGTGATCACGCCCGCGGCCGACTGGCCCGACACCGTGCACACCGCGGGCTTCTGGCATCTGCCGCCGGCTCCCGGCTGGCAGCCGCCGGCCGAACTGGTGCGCTTCCTGGAGGCGGGCGAGAAGCCGGTGTTCGTGGGCTTCGGCAGCACCCTGAGCCCCGATCCGCAGGCCACGGCCAGGGTCGTCCTCGAAGGTGTCAGGGCGTCCGGGCAGCGGGCCGTGGTCGTCGAGGGCTGGGGCGGCATCCAGGTCACCGATTACGCGGACGACATCCTCACCGTCAAGGACGTGCCCTACCCGTGGCTGCTGCCACGGGTGCGCGCAGTGGTCCACGCGGGCGGGCCCGGCACGTACAACGACGCGCTGCGCGCCGGAATCCCCCAGGTCATCTGCCCGTTCGAGACGAACCAGCGGATGTGGGGCGAGCACCTCAACCGGCTGGGGGTGGCCCCGCCCCCCGTCATGCAGCGCGACCTCACCCCCGAGGGGCTCGCCGCCGACATCCGGCACGCGGTGACGGACCCGGGGATCGCGGCCGCCGCCGCCCGCTTCGGCGCGCTGCTCGGCGCGGAGGACGGGCTGGGGGCGGCGGTCCGGGTCCTGGAGAAGGTCCACGCCGAGGGGGTGCGGGGGCGCTGACGTCCCGCCGCCCCCGGCAGGTTGACCGTGCGGCGCGCCGCCCTTCACGGTGCGGCGCGCCGGACGAGCAGCTCCCACCAGGCACGGTGGTCGCGGTACCACTGGACCGTCTCGGCGAACCCGGTGTCGAAGTCCTTGCGCGGCCGATGGCCGACGCCTTGGACGCCGCCTACGCCGAGCTGGGGGCCGGCCGGTCCGACTCGGTCGAGCGGCCCTCGGGCACGTCGCCGTACACCTCGTCCGTGGAGATGTGCACGAAGGTCGCAAGGCCGGTCCGGAGCGCGGCCTCAAGCAGCGTCTGCGTGCCGAGGACGCCGGTGCGCACGAACTCCGCCGCGCCCAGGATGGAACGGTCCACATGGGACTCGGCGGCGAAGTGCACGACCTGGTCGTGCCGGCCCGCGAGCTCCTCGGCCAGGGCCGGTTCGCAGATGTCGCCCCGGACGAAGGCGAAGCCGGGGCGGGCGCAGACCGGAGCGAGATCGGCGGGGTTGCCCGCGTAATCGAGGCGTTCGAGCACCGTCACGCGGACGTCCTCGGGCCCCCGCGGCCCCAGCAGCGTACGTACGGAGTAGGAGCCGATGAACCCGGCTCCGCCGGTGACGAGGATCCTGGTGGTCAGGAGGAGATCTGCACCTTGCAGTGATCGCCGAGGACGAGGCGGTGGGCGGCGGGGGTGACTTCCACATGGCGGCCGATGAGGGACGCCTCGATGCGACCCACGCCGGTGATCGAGGAGCCGGGGAGCACGATCGAGAACTCGGTCTCGCTGTCCTCGACGTGACACCGCTCGGCGATCGCGGTGTACGGGCCCACCCGACAACCGGTGATCACCGTGCAGGCGTCGACGACCACGGGGCCCGCGATGCGTGAACCGCGCACCACGGCCCCCTCCGCGATCCGCACCCGGCCGCACGAGTTCCGTGGCCGGGTCCACGTCCCCGGCCACCAGCGGCTCCAGGGACTCCAGGGCGACCCGGTTGGCGTCGAGGAGGTCCGCGACGTTGCCGGTGTCCTTCCAGTAGCCGGAGTGGGTCGTGGAGCGGACGTCGGCGCCCCGGTCGATCAGCCACTGGACGGCGTGGGTGATCTCCAGCTCGCCGCGCCGGGAGGGGGAGATGGCGCGCACCGCCTCGTGGACCGCCGGGGTGAACAGGTACACGCCGACGACGACGTGGCCTCCCTTGGGCGCGGCCGGTTTCTCCTCCGGCCCCACCACCCGCCGCGTCGGTGCCGGGCGGTCACGTCCATGAGACCACCGTGGCGTCGTCGATGAACCCGAAGATCCCCGCCAACGAGGTACGCCTGCTGCCGGGGTCGGAGTTGGGCTCCACGGCGTGCACATGGGAGCCGTTGAAGACGTAGACGTCTCCCGGGTGGACGTCGATCCACCGGCACTCGATGCCGTCCAAGGTCTGGGTCGGATACGGGGAGCCCGTGCGGTGCAGGCCCATCCGCCGCTTGGACGCGTCGTCCGGCTGGATGTTCCACACCAGCAGCCGGCCGCCGTCGCCTTTCTCCAGGCAGATGTTGAGGGCGCAGACCTCGTGGTCGACCACCCGCTGGATCTCGAAGTCCGCCTGCCGGGGCTCGGTGCACTGGGAGCGGTCCTCGTGCGGGTCCAGGGCGTACCTGCCGTCGCCGTGCCAGGAGCGCAGCAGGCCGCGGGACGCGGTGCGCCCGTGGTGGCGGGCCAGGCGCACGTCCACACCCTCGGGGGCGAGCTCCTGGGCCAGGCCCGTGTAGAAGGCGGTCAGCGGGTCGTCGGGCAGGTCGAGCACCTTGTCGAGGGCGGCGGCGCCGCGCTCGGACTCGTCCAGGTAGTGCTCGGTCGTCTTGTGGTAGTGGTACGCGCCGAGGTGGTAGCTGGGGGCCTCGGTGCTGCGCCGCCCCCGGTCCGGGCTGTCCCAGAACCGGGCGGCGAGTTCGGCGCAGACGTCCCGCGCGACCATGCCCCGGAAGATGACGCCCGCGCGGCGGCCGCGCAGGACGTCGACGACCAGCTCGGGGCGGAACTCGCGGTGCTCGGGGAAGCTGAAGTAGTCGGCGTCGCCGCTCCAGCCGGTGACCGTGCGGCTCGGCGGGGCCTGGACCGCCCCTTCCCCGGTCCCGGTCATCGGCCCCCCATCTGCTCGACGAGGCTCTTGGGCCGCATGTCGGTCCAGTGCTCCTCGATGTAGTCGAGGCAGGCCTGGCGGCTGTCCTCCGGGTGGGCGACCGTCCAGCCGGCCGGCACCTCCGCGAAGACCGGCCAGAGCGAGTGCTGGCCCTCGTGGTTGACCAGCACAACATACCGGCCGTCAGGATTCTCGAACGGGTTCGTCATGCGGGCACTCCCTTGGGTTTGTGTCCTGAAATCGCGAGAGTCATGGAATTCGAATGGTGCACGACACGGGTGCGGATCGGCTGTACCCGACCTGTACGCGAAACTGCCGTCGCAATCCATCGACTCTTCTGTCAACATAACGATCTGGCAAGGGAGTTGGTTATCTGTAAGCTCTGCCACCCATTCCGGAATCCCGCGACCGCGACCGCGCGGAATGAATAGGCGAATATACAGGGGAGCGTTGTGAAACTGACCACAGGCGATCTCGCGATATTCGGTGGAGTACACGCCTTTCTGCGGCCCTTGTACGTCGGCTCCCCCAACACGGTCGACCGTGACCGCCTGTTCGACCGCCTCAACTGGGCACTGGACAACCAGTGGCTCTCCAACAGCGGCCCGCTGGCCGTGGAATTCGAGGCCCGGACCGCCGAGCTCGCCGGTGTGCGCAACTCCGTCGCCACCTGCAACGCGACGGTCGCGCTCCAGATGCTCTGCCATGCGCTGGAGCTCAGCGGTGAGGTGATCATGCCCTCGCTCACGTTCGCCGCGACCGCGCACGCCGCGCGCTGGGTCGGCCTCGACCCGGTGTTCGTGGACGTCGACCCGCAGACCGGTCAGCTGGATCCCGCCCTCGCGGCCGAGGCGGTCGGCCCGCTCACCTCGGCGATCCTCGGCGTGCACCTGTGGGGCCGGACGTGCCCGGCCCCGGAGCTGGAGAAGGTCGCCGTCGACTACGGGCTTCCGCTCTTCTTCGACGCGGCTCACGCCATCGGCTGCACCCTCGACGGACGGCCGGTCGCCTCCTTCGGCAACGCGTCGGTCTTCTCCTTCCACCCGACCAAGGTGGTGGCCGGGTTCGAGGGCGGCGCGATCGTCACCGACGACGACGCCCTGGCCGGGCGGCTGCGCAGCCTGCGCAACTTCGGTATGGGACCGGGGGCCGGCAGTCCGGCGGGCGGCACCAACGGCAAGATGAGCGAGGCCGCCGCGGCCATGGCGCTGACCTCGCTCGACGGATTCGAACGGGCCGTCGCCCACAACCGGTCGAACTTCGACGCCTATGCCGCGGGGCTGGACGCAATCCCCGGGGTGCGGCTGGTGCCGCACGACCCGTCGGAGTCACGTAACTACCAGTACGTGATCATCGAGATCGACGAGTCCGTGGCGGGTGTCGACCGGGACCTCGTCCTGGAGATCCTGCAGGCCGAACACATCATGGCGAAGCCGTACTTCTCCCCCGCCTGCCATGAACTGGAGCCCTACCGGTCCGGCCGCACCTTCCGGCTCCCGCACACCGAACGGCTCGCCAGGCGCGTGCTGGCCCTGCCCACCGGTTCGGCCGTGTCGCGCGAGAGCATCCGCAGGATCTGCGACGTGCTGCGGCTAGTCGTCTCCCGCAGCGATGAAGTGACCTCCCGTTGGCAGCAGATGAAGGGACGACCCACATGACGTCGGCACTCGATCCGCGTACCGGGGCGGTGGCGCGCTGCGCGACCCCCGGCCACGACCCGGACTCGGCGGCGGCGGCCGTGCGGCACCTGCTGACGGAGCGCCGCCACTGCCCACCGGACGAGGCGGACACCGCCGCCGGCCGACTCGTCGCCCTGGCACGGCACTACGGCAACCGGCCGTTCACGCCGCTGGAGGAGGTACGGCGGGAACTCGCCCTGGACACGGACCGCTTCCGGCGGCTCCTCGACCTCTTCGGGCGGCTTCCCGAGCTCCGGGACGCGGTGATCGCGGGCCCGTCCGGCCAGTACTGGTCCAACACCGTGCTGCCGCTGGAGCGGCGCGGAGTGTTCGACGCGGTCCTGGAGGGCAGGCCCGGCCACCCGCACATCGTCGGCCTGTACCCCGGGCCGAGCTGCATGTTCCGGTGCCACTTCTGCGTACGGGTGACGGGGGCGCGCTATCCGGCCTCCGCGCTGGCGGACGGCAACGCGGCGCTGGCCTCGGTCATCGACGAACTGCCCGCCGGCTCCCCCGAGTCCCTGTACGTCTCCGGCGGCCTGGAGCCGCTCACCAATCCCGGGCTCGGCGACCTGGTGCGGCGGGCCGCGGGGCGCGGCTTCCCCATGACGCTGTACACCAACTCCTTCGCCCTCACCGAGCAGACACTGGAGCGCCAGCCGGGACTGTGGGACCTCGGCGCCGTCCGCACCTCGCTGTACGGGGTGTCCGACGAGGAGTACGAGGCCACCACCGGGAAGCGGCGGGCCTTCGGCCGTGTGCGGGCGAACCTGCTGCGTTTCCAGCGGCTGCGGGCCGAGCGCGAGGCGCCCGTGCGGCTCGGCCTGAACCACATCATCCTGCCGGGGCGCGCCCGGCGGCTGCTCGACGTGCTGGACTTCGTCGCCGAGCTGGACGCCGCCGCCCCCGGCAGGCCCGTGGACTTCCTGAACCTGCGCGAGGACTACAGCGCACGGCCGGACGGGGCGCTCTCGGCGGCCGAGCGCACCGAACTCCAGGACATCCTGCTCGCCTTCGAGGAGAAGGCCCGGCGCCTGGCCCCCGCCCTGCGGGTCGACTACGGCTACGCCCTGCACGCCCTCAAGTCGGGCACCGAGGCGGAGCTGGTGCGCATCCGGCCGGAGACGATGCGGCCGCGGGCGCATCCGCAGATCGCGGTCCAGGTCGACGTGCTGGGCGACGTGTACCTGTACCGCGAGGCGGGCTTCCCCGGCCTGGAGGGCGCCGACCGCTACATCGCCGGACGGGTGGAGCCGGGCCGTTCACTGCTCGACGTGGTCGGGGACTTCGTCACGGCCCGCGCCCCGGTGGCCCCGCGGGCCGGTGACGAGTACTTCATGGACGGCTTCGACCAGGTGGTCACGGCGCGGCTGAATCAGTTGGAGGCCGACATCGCCGCGGGCTGGGCGGCGCACCGCGGGCTGCTGCGCTGACGGAGGCGGGGCTCATGTGCCGGTCAGCCGCTCCACGACCGGCACGAACTCCTCCCACCGTGCCGCGGGCAGCACCCAGTAGCTGATCCCGAACCGCTCGCGGCGATCCCGCAGCCGCGCGCAGATCTCGTCGACGGTGCCCGCGAGGACCACGGGCGAGTCCAGGACCTCGCCGGGCGGCAGGCCGAACCGGGGGGCCAGCTCGCGCGTGGCGTACTCCTCGGAGTCGGTGACGACCGCGGCGTCGATGAGCAGGCACTGCAGCTCCGGGGCGGAGGTCCGGCCGGCCTCGGCCGCGAACTCCCGCACCCAGCACACCCGTTCGTCGAACCGCTCGGCGCGGGCGTTGTCGCCGAGCGGCTTGTCACGGCGGCCGGAGGAGAGCCGCGCGGTCAGCGACACGATGTCCGCGTGCTCCACGGCGGTCCGCAGCATCCGGGGGCCACCTCCTCCCATGACCCAGGCGGCCGGGCCCGGCCGAGGCGCGCCGATCGCGTCGACGGCCGAGCAGTGGCGTCCCTCGTACGAGACCGCCCCCTTCTCCCAGAGCTCCTTGAGGATGTGCGCGGTCTCCGCCAGCCGTTCGATGCGGATGCCGGGAGGGGCCATGGGGATGCCGGCGCGGGCGAAGTCGGGGGGATACCAGCCGGCGCCGAGGCCGATCTCCAGGCGCCCCGGTGCCGCCTGGTCGAGCGTGGCCAGGTCCTTGAACAGCACGGCGGGGCGCCTCAGGTCGGCGGAGAGCATCAGGGTGCCCAGGGCGATCCGTGAGGTCCAGCCGGCCGCGAGGGCCAGCGAGACCACGGGCGACCAGCGCTCGTCCAGGTGGTCGGGGACGAGCAGGGACGCGTAGCCCGCCTCCTCGGAGCCCACCGCCAGCGCGCGCAGGGCGCCGATGCCGGAGAGCGCCCCCGCGTACACACCGAACCGGAACGGGTGCCGCCCGGCCGGCGGGCCGCCGGTCACGGCATGCCCGTCAGGCCGGGGCCCGGGGCGTTCACGAGTACCGCGGTGTTGCCCGCCGCATGCCGGTTCTCGTACACCTGCTGATGGGCCCGGCCGATCTCCTCGAAGGGCACGGTCTCGCTCAGGCAGGGATCGACGCGTCCGGCCGCCACCAGGTCAATGATCGCCCGGGTCTCGCGCACGTTGGCCGCGTGCGAGCCCTGGAGCCGCTTCTGGAACATCCACACAAAGCGCAGGTCGATGTGGCCGATGTAGCCGCTGGTGCCCGCGCAGGTCACCACCATGCCGGCGTTGTCGCAGACGTACACCGACGTGGCGAGCGTGTCCCGGCCCGGGTGTTCGAGGACGATGCGCGGTGACCGGCGCTCGCCGAGCACCTCCCAGATCCGACGGCCGAAGGAGCGCGCGCCGTCCAGCCACGCGTCGTACGCCGCGGTGTCGTCGGGGCCGGGCAGGGCGCCCCAGTGGGTGAACTCACGCCGGTTGACCACCCCGTGGGCGCCGAGCCGCATGCAGTGGTCCCGCTTGGCGTCGTCGGAGACGACCGCGACGGGGATCCCGCCGAAGTGGTTGACGATCTGGATGGCCATCGATCCGAGGCCGCCGGAGCCGCCCCAGATCAGCACCGGATCACCGGGCCGCACATGGTGCGGGTGCCAGTTGGTCAGCATGCGGTACGAGGTGGAGCCGCCGCCGAGGAAGCAGCCGGCCTCCTCCCAGGTCAGCCGCGGCGGCTTCGGGTGGCACTGGTACTCGTCGACGACCGTGAACTGGGCGAAGGAACCGTAGTTGAGCTCATAGCCCCAGGCGCGCTGCGACCGGGAGGCGGTGGGGTCGGTGCCGAGCCGGATGTCGGGGGCGGACTCGTCCCAGCGGACCCCGCCCACGATCACCTCGTCGCCGACGCGGTACTGGGTGACGCCCTCGCCGACCGCCCACACCACCCCGGCCCCTTCGGAGCCCGCGATGTGGAAGTCGTGCGGATCACCCTGCTTGCGGCGGGCCGCGATGACGTCGGCGGGCGCGCCGAGCGCGGCCCACACGCCGTTGTAGTTGACCCCGGCCGCCATCACCAGGAGCAGGATCTGGCCCCGGCCCACCGGCGGCACCTCGGTCTGCTCGATGCGTATGGCGTCGGCGGGCGCGCCGTAGCGCTCCTGGCGGATCATGGCCGCGTGCATGTACCGCGGCACCTCCCCCAGCGGCGGTATCTCACCGATCTCGTAGATGTCCTGGCCCATCAGCGGTCCGTTCCCCTCGTGGTGCGGCGCAGCCGCGCGGTGACGATCCGCCCGATCTCGGCGAGCGGCTCCGGATCCATCATGTGTTCGTGGGTGCAGCGCACCCCGTGGGCGTGCACCCGTCCCTCGACGTACGGCTGCCAGCGCTCGGCCCGGCTTTGGGCGCCGGCGCCGTCGGGCAGGGCCGCGAAGAGCAGAGCGTCCCCGCGGAACACCTGCGGGACGAACGCTTGCCGCAGGTCCACGTGGTCCTCGAAGGTCTCGAGGACCGTGTCGAGCCGGTCGGCGAGCAGCTCCATGAGCGGGTTGCCGAGGGCACGCAGCGCCGTGGCCGCCTCCTCTCGGGTGACGGCTTCGGTGCCGGGCGAGGAAGGCGCCGCGTGCGTCACTTCCAGTAGGGCGCGCAGCAGTTCGCCGTCGTCGCCGGCCGCCGCGGGCGGCTCGGTGCCCGCCTCGACCGGGTAGGCGTCGAGCAGGGCGAGCGTGGCGACCTCGTCGCCGTCCTCCTGGAGCCGCGCGGCCACGGCGTGGGCGACAAGGCCGCCGAAGGACCAGCCGAGCAGGTGGTAGGGGCCGGTGGGCCGTACCTTCCTGATCTGCTCGACGAAGTCCGCGGCGATCTCCTCGACGCCGGTCGGCCGGTAGCCGGGCGTGCTGTAGGCGCGGGCCTGCAGTCCGTACACCGGGTGCTCGGACGGCAGGTGCCGCAGCAGTCCCGCGTACCGCCAGCTCAGTCCGCCGCCGGCGTGGAAGCAGAAGACCGGGGCCTGGTCTCCGGTGGTCCGCAGCGGCAGCAGTACCTCCAGGCCGCCGTGCTCGTCGGGGCCGGTGTCCGGCTCCAGCCGGCGCGCCAGCGCCGCGACGGTGGGCGCGGTGAACAGCGCCTGCACGCTCAGCCCGGATCCCAGGGTGGCGCGGATGCGGCTGACGAGCGCCGCGGCCGTCAGCGAGTTGCCGCCCAGCATGAAGAAGTCGTCGTCGAGGCCGACCTCGGGCACGCCGAGCGCGTCGGCGAACAGACCGCACAGCACCTCTTCTTGAGGGGTGCGCGGCGGGCGGGTCTGCTCGGCCCGGTGGTCGGGTGCGGGCAGCGCCGCACGGTCCAGCTTGGTGTTGTCGGTCAGCGGCAGCCGGTCGAGGACGACGAAGGCGGACGGCACCATGAACTCCGGCAGCAGACCGGCCAGCCGCTCCCGCAGGGCGGCCGGGTCGGGGGCCGGCGAGCCGGCGTCCGGCACCACGTACGCGACCAGGCGCTTGTCGCCCGGGCGGTCCTCCCGGACCAGCGCGACCGCCTGGCCGATCCCGGGGTGGCCGGTGACGGCGACCTCCACCTCGCGCAGCTCCACCCGGAATCCGCGCAGCTTGACCTGCTCGTCGGCGCGCCCGGCGAACTCCATGAGCCCGTCCGCGCGCCGGCGGACGAGGTCGCCGGTGCGGTACATGCGCGTGCCGGGCGGGCCGTAGAGGTCGGCGACGAAGCGCTCGGCCGTCATGGCCGGGTTGTTCTCGTAGCCGCGCGACACCCCGGAGCCCGCCAGGTACAGCTCGCCGACGACGCCCACCGGCACGGGTTCGAGGCCCGGGCTGAGGACGTAGGCCCGGGTGCCGTCCAGCGGGCGGCCGATGGGCACGCTCTCCGGCACCGGGTCGCCCGCGCGCATCGAGTGCCGGGTGGAGAACACCGTGGTCTCGGTCGGCCCGTACCCGGCGGTGACCACCGTGTCCGGGCAGGCGCGCAGTGCCCTGCGCACCGCGTCCGCGGGGACCACGTCGCCGCCGGTGCGCACCTCGCTCAGGCCGGCGAAGCACTCCGGGTGTTCCTCGGCGAGCAGCCGGAACAGGCCGCCGGAGGCCCACAGGCCGGTGACGCGCTCCTCGACCACGAGGGTCGCGAGGGCGTCCAGGTCGAGCTTGCCCGGCGGGGCGACCACGATCTCCCCGTGGTTGAGCAGCGGCACCCACCACTCCAGCGTGGAGGCGTCCCAGGCGTGCGGCGAGTGGAAGAGCACCCTGCGGCGGCTGTCGAGGCCCCACCAGCGGTCCGCCGCGAGCTCCACCACGTTCTGGTGGGTGACGGCGACGCCCTTGGGGGTGCCGGTGGATCCGGAGGTGTAGATGACGTAGGCCAGTTGGTCGGGTGCCACGTCGACGTGCGGCGCGGTGACGTCCTGGCCGGACAGCCGGGGGACGCCGTCGACCGCGACGACCCGGACCCCCGCGTCGGGCCCGGCGGTCCACGCGGGCGTGAGTCCCTCGTGGGTGAGCAGGACGGGCGCGGCGGTCTCGGAGACGAGCAGTTGCTGGCGCCGCTCCGGGGTGCCGGGCTCCAGCGGTACGTACACGGCACCGGCCTTGAGGACGGCGAGGACGGCGACGACGAGGTCGACGCCCCGGTCGAGGAGCACCGCCACGCGGGTCTCCCGGCCCACCCCCAGCTCGCCGAGGAGCCGCGCGAGCCGGTTGGCGCGCTCGTCCAGCTCACGGTAGGTGAGCCGCTGGTCGCGGTAGCGGATCGCCGTGTCCTCGGGCCCTTGGGCCACGGCGTCGGCGAACCGGCCGGGAATCGTGGCGGGCCGGGCGGCGGCCGGCGTGAACGTGTCGCCGTTCCAGCCGTCCAGGAGCTGTCGCCGCTCGGCCGGGTCGAGGACGTCGATCCGCCCGACGGGCCGCCGCGGGTCGTCGACAACCTGTTCCAGGACGCGTACGAGGCGGTCCAGGAGCTCCTCGACCCGCTCGTGGGCGAGGAGTTCGGGCCGGTACTCCAGGCGCAGCCGCAGTCCCGTCGGTGTCATGTTGGCGATCAGGGCGAGCGGGTAGTGCGCCGCCGCGCGGCCCTCCCTGGCCTTGGCGCTCAGCCCGGTGTCGGTCGACTCCCGGGAGGTGGGCGCGGGGAAGTTCTCGTAGACCACCAGCGTGTCGAAGAGTTCGCCGACGCCGGCCAGCTGCTGGATGCGGGCGAGTCCGAGCTGGTGATGGGCGCTGAGCGCGGTCTGCTCGTGCTGGATGCGGGCCGTCAGCTCCTGCCAGGTCTCGCCGAGCCGCAGCCGGACCCGGACCGGGATGGTGTTGATGAACAGGCCGAGCATGGACTCGATGCCGGGTATCTCCGGCGGGCGGCCGGAGACCGTGGTCCCGAAGACCACGTCGTCGCGGCCGAGGAGCCGGCCGGCCAGCACCGCCCACGCCCCCTGCAGGAACGTGTTGACGGTGATTGCGGACCGTGCCGCCTGCTCCTGGAGCGCCGTGGTGAGCGAGGCGGGCAGGTCACGGACGATGTTGCGGGGCATCTCGGTCGGCGGGCCCGGCTCGGCACCCGCCAGGAGCGTGGGCTCCGGGACACCGGCCAGGGCCTCGCGCCAGGCCGCCTCGGTCGCCGCGCGGTCCTGCCGCGACAGCCAGTCGAGATAGCCGCGGTACGGGACGACCGACGGCAGCGCGCCCTGGCCGCCGTGCCGGTAGAGCGCGAACAGGTCGCGCATGAACAGCGGCACCGACCAGCCGTCGAGCAGGATGTGGTGCTTGAGGATCAGCAGCCGGTGCCTGTCCTCGCCGAGCCTGATCAGGGTGAACCGGATCAGCGGCGGCCGGCCGAGGTCGAACCGCCGGGTGCGGGCGTCGTCGGTCAGCCGTGTCAACTCGGCCTGTCCGGCGGGCTCGTCGAGCCCCGACAGGTCCACCTCCGTCCAGGGCAGTTCGACCCGCCGGGGGATGATCTGGACGCTGTCGCCCCCGCTGCGGTGACGGAACCCGGCCCGCAGGTTGGGATGGCGGTCCAGGATGCCCTGCCCGGCGGCCCGCAGCGCCGTGGCGTCCAGCGGGCCTGTCAGGTCGAGCGTGGTCTGCATGGTGTAGACGTCGGGGCCGGTACCCGCGAACAGGGCGTGGAAGAACAGTCCTTCCTGGAGCGGCGAGAGCGGCAGGACGTCCTCGACGCCGTCCGGCTCGGCCTCCCAGGCGTCGATCTCCTCCTGGGTGACGGAGACGAGCGGCAGGTCGGCGGGGACGAGTCCGCCGGCGCCGGACCGCCCGGCCCGGTCGGCCAGGGCGCGCAGCGCCCGCAGCCAGGAGTCGAGCAGGTCCTGGACCTCCTCGGCGGGGAACAGTGCGGCGGGCCAGGCGCAGCTGATGCTCAGCCGGGGCCCGTCGGCCATGTCCCGGACGGCCGCCGCCAGTTCGAGGGCGTGGGCGAACGGCAGGTCGTCGTCGGACGGGTCGACGCCGGCGGCGAGGTCCGTGCTGACCGACCACTCGATGGGCACCGGGCTCTCGCCGTCGAGGGCGCCGCCGTTCATCCGGCCCAGGTAGTTGAAGCCGATCTGCGGGGAGCCGTACGGGGCGAGGACACCGGCCGTGTCCGGGTTGAGGTAGCGCAGCAGTCCGAATCCCAGCCCGTTGTCGGGGAGTTCCCTGAGGCGGCTCTTGATCCGCTTGAGGGCGTCGACCACCGCGGGCTCCCCTGTCGGCGTCCGGCCCGGGTCCACCTCTCCCGGGTCGAGCCGCAGCGGGAACACGCTGGTGAACCAACCGACGGTGCGGGAGAGGTCGATCTCGTCGGCGATCTCCTCCCGGCCGTGGCCCTCCACGTCCAGCAGAACGGTGCGGTCGGTGCCCCAGCCGTGCCGCTCCCGCCAGTCGGCGACGGCGAGCGCGAGCCCGGTCAGCAGGATGTCGTTCATGCGGACCTGGAACGTCTCCGGTACGGAGGTGAGCAGCGTGCCGGTGAGGTCCGCGGGCAGGGTGGCGGTCAGGTACTCGGCCGTCCCCCGGGTGTCCCGGGCGGGCCTGAGCGCCCCGGCGCCGATGCGGGGGTCGTCGCCGTCCAGCATGCCGGTCCACAGGTCCAGTTCGGCGGCGCGCTCCGGGTCCTGGCCCTCGGCGAGGAGGATCTGGGCCCAGCGCCGCAGCGAGGTGCCCACCGGGGCGAGCCTGGGTTCGCCGCCGGTCGCGGCGGTCCGCCACGCCTGGGCCAGGTCGGGCACCAGGATGCGCCAGGACACCCCGTCGACGACCAGGTGGTGGGCGATCAGCAGCAGTCGGCCCGGGCGTTCGGGCCCCGCGTCGAACCACACCACCTGGAACATCGCCCCGGACTCCGGGTCCAGGCGGTCCCGCGCGGCCTCGCCCTCCCGGGCGACCAGGGCAGCGAGCTCCGGGGAGCCGTCCGGGTGGGCGGTGATGTCCACCCGCCGCACGCGCTCCCGCGCCGGGAGGTCGCCGCGCGGGGCGACCTTCAGGCCCCAGGTGACCTTGGTGGCGCCGCCGACCAGGGTGGCGCGCAGCGCGTCGTGGTGGTCGAGCAGGCTCTGCACGGCGGCGACGAGTGCCTCCAGTCCCAGTGCGGGCACCGTCAGCAGGACCGACTGGTTGAGGTGCGCGACCGGGCCGCGCCGCTGGGCGAGCCAGCGCATGACGGGGGTCGCCGGTACGGCGCCGATGCCGTCGTCGCGGCGTCGGTCGTCCTGGTGCGCGGACTCGCGTACCGCAGCGGCGAGTTCGGCCATGGTCTGATGCCGGAACAGGTCCCTGGGGGTGACGACCAGTCCGGCGGCGCGTGCCCGGCTGGCGACCTGGAGCGCGGTGATGCTGTCGCCGCCCAGGGCGAAGAAGTTCTCGTCGACGCCGATCCGGGGTATCGCGAGCACGTCCGAGACCACCTGGCAGAGCAGTTCCTCCCGGGGGTCGCCGGGGCGGCGTGCGGTGTCGGCCGCGACCGGCCGGACCGCGGGCAGGGCCGCGTGGTCCACCTTGCCGTTCAGGGTCAGGGGTATGCGGTCGAGCACCACCACCGCCGTCGGCACCATGTGCTCGGGCAGGAGCTCGGCGAGCCGGGCGCGGATCCGCTCGGTGTCGACCTCGGTGCCGGCGCCCGGCGCCGGGGTCACATAGCCGACCAGCCGCCTGCGGCCGGGCTGGTCCTCCCGCACGACGGCGACGGCCCTGCCCACGTCGGGGCAGGACGTCAACGCGCTCTGGATCTCGCCCAGTTCGATCCTGAAGCCGCGGATCTTCACCTGGCCGTCCGCGCGGCCGGCGAACTCCAGTTGGCCGTCGGCCCGCCGGCGCGCCAGGTCACCCGTGCGGTACATGCGGCTTCCGGCGGGGCCGTAGGGGTCCGCCACGAAGCGTTCCGCGGTCAGTGGCGTGCGCCCCAGATAGCCGCGGGCCACGCCGAGGCCGGACACGTACAGCTCTCCGGGCACGCCGACCGGGACGGGCCGCAGCGCGTCGTCGAGGACGTACACGCGGGCGTTCGGCAGCGGTCCGCCGATCGGCGGCACGCCCGGCACGGCGGGCAGCGGCCCGGCCATGGTGCACGAGACGGTGGTCTCGGTGGGGCCGTACGCGTTGAACATGCGTCGTCCGGCGGCCCACTTGGGCACCAGGGACGCCTGCGCCGCCTCGCCCGCGATGACCAGGTTCACCACGGAGGGCAGGCTGTCGCCGGGGAGCTGGGCGAGGATCGCGGGCGGCAGCGTCGCGTGCGTCACCCCGTATTGCCGGATCAGCGTGGGCAGTTGGTCGGCCTGGTCGAGCATGTCGGCGGGGCCCAGCACGAGGCAGGCTCCCGCGCACAGCGGTGTGCAGATCTCGGACACGGCCGCGTCGAAGCTGAGCGAGGCGAACTGCAGCGCCCGGCTGCCCGGCCCCATGCCGTACGCCCCGATCCTGGCCAGCACGATGTTCGGGACGGAGCGGTGCTCCACGACCACGCCCTTGGGCCGGCCGGTGGAGCCGGACGTGTAGATCACGTAGGCGGGGGTGCGCGGGGTGAGCGGGGCCCGCCGGTCGGCGTCGGTGAGGTCGGCCGCCGAACGGCGCGACAGCTCCTCGGCGGTGGCCGGGTCGTCGAGCACGATCCGGTCGACGGCGGACGGCAGGCGGTCCGCGGTCGCCCTGGTGGTCACGGCGAGGACCGGACGCGCGTCGTCGAGCATGTATCCGATCCGGTCGGCAGGGTACTCGCTGTCCACCGGCAGGTACGCGGCGCCGGATTTCAGCGTGGCCAGGACGGCGACGATCATCTCCACGGAGCGCGGCACCATCAGGGCGACCACGCTCTCGGGTCCCGCGCCGCGCTCGGCCAGGAACCGGGCCACCCGGTTGGCGCGGGCGTCGAGCTCCGCGTACGACACGGTGTCCGCGCCGCAGATGACGGCCGGGGCGTCCGGGGTGCGCGCGACCTGCTCCTCGAACAGCTGCGGCAGGAGCAGCGCGGGCAGCGGGCGCTCGGTGTCGTTCCAGCCGCGCAGCAGCCGGTCGCGCTCGGCCTCGCCCAGGATGTCCGCCTCACCGATGGGCCGGCCGGGGTCGGTGACCACGGCGCGCAGCAGCCGGACGAACCGTTCCGCGATCGCGGCGACCGTGGACCGGTCGAAGAGATCGCGCGCGTAGGCGACCGATCCGGCCAGGCCCGCCGCTTCCCCGTCGGTGGCCTGCTCCACCAGGCGTACGGACAGGTCGAACTTGGCCCGGCCGGGCGCCTCGGGCGGCGGCTCCACGGCGGCGGCCGTGGCGTCGCCCGCCGGCTCCGTGCCGCCCAGTCCGTCGAGTCCGGTCTCGGGCCGGGTGAAGTTGTCCAGGACGAGCATGACCTGGAAAAGGGGGTGCCGGGCGAGGGAGCGCGCCGGGTTGATCTCCTCGACCAGCCGGTCGAAGGAGACGTCCTGGTGGGCGTAGGCGGCGAGGTCCGACTCCCTGACCCGGTCGAGGAGTTCGTCGAAGGTCGGGTCGCCCGAGGTGTCGGTGCGCAGCACCAGGGTGTTGACGAAGAAGCCGACGAGGTCGTCGAGGGACTCGTCACCGCGCCCGGACACGGCGGCGCCGATGGGCAGGTCCGTTCCCGCGCCGAGGCGGGTCAGGAGCACGCCGAGCGCTGCGTGCAGCACCATGAACGGCGTCGCGCCGTGCGCGCGGGCCAGGTCCAGCAGCTTCTGGTGCAGCTCCGGGTCCACCTCGAAGGGGACGACGCCGCCCTCGTGCCGGGCCTCCGCGGGGCGCGGGCGGTCGGCGGGCAGTGCCAGCTCCTCGGGCAGGTCCGCCAACTTCTGCCGCCAGTAGGCGAGTTGGCGGTTCAGCTCGCTGTCCGGGTCACCGTCGTCGCCGAGTATCTCGCGCTGCCAGAGCGTGTAGTCGGCGTACTGGACCGGCAGCGGCTGCCACCGCGGGGCCTCGCCCGCCCGGCGCGCCGCGTAGGCCGCGGACAGGTCCCGAACCAGCGGCCGCACCGAACCGGCGTCACCGGCGATGTGGTGGAGGACCAGGACCAGCAGGTGGCTCTCCGGCCCGAACGTGAGCAGCCTCGCCCGCAGCGGGGGCTCGGCAGCCAGGGCGAAGGGCTCGGCGCCGACGGCGTCGACCGCCCGGCCCGCCTCCTCGGGCCGGACCTCCAGGACGCCGAGGCGCGGACGCGCGGCGTCGGGGTCCAGGACCACCTGGTGCGGCACACCGTCCACTTCGGGGTAGACCGTGCGCAGGCTCTCGTGGCGGGCCACCACGTCGGCCAGCGCGATCTCCAGGGCGTCCCGGTCCAGGGCGCCGTGCAGCCGGGCCGCCAGGGAGATGTGGTAGAGGGAGCCGGTGTCGGCCAGCTTGCCGAGGGTCCACAGGCGTCGTTGGGCGTACGACAACGGAACCGTCTCCGGACGCTCCCGCACCACCACCCCCGCACGCCCACTCACCACACCCGACTCGACCCACCCCACCAAACCCGCCACCGACGGCGCCTCGAACACCGCCCGCACCGGCACCTCAACACCGAACACACCCCGCACCCGCGACACCAACCGCGTCGCCAACAACGAATGCCCACCCAAAGCAAAAAAGTCGTCCTCCGGCCCCACCACCCCCACACCCAGAACCTCGGCAAACAAACCACACAAAATCTCCTCACCCGCAGACCGCGGACCACGCCCCACCCCACCCGACACCACCGGCACCGGCAACGCCCCCCGATCCACCTTCCCGTTCGGCGTCAACGGCAACTCAGCCAACCCCACCACCACCGACGGCACCGCATACCCCGGCAACACCCCCGCCACCACACCACGCACCACCACCGGATCCACCCCACCCGTCACAAACCCAACCAACCGCCCCCCACCATCCGGACCCACCACCACCGACGCCACCGCACCCGACACACCCACAACCCCCCGCAACGCCGACTCCACCTCACCCAACTCCACCCGAAACCCACGCACCTTCACCTGACCATCCACACGCCCCACGAACTCCAACCCCGACACCGTCCACCGCACCAAATCCCCCGTCCGATACAACCGCTCACCCACACCCCCGAACGGATCCGCCACAAACCGCCCAGCCGTCACACCAGGCCGCCCCACATACCCCCGACCCACCCCCACACCACCCACATACAACTCACCCACCACACCAAACGGCACCACACCCAAACCACCATCCAACACATACACCCGCGTATTCCACAAAGGACCACCCACCACCACAGAACCACCGGGCACCACAGGGGCGGAAGTCGACCAGATGGTGGTCTCCGTCGGGCCGTACATGTTCCGTACGGACAGCGCCCGGTCCGCGAGCCGGGCCGCGAGGACGTCGTCCAGGGCCTCGCCGCCGACCAGCACCCGCAGCCCGTCGGCGGCGTCCGGGGCGGCGTCGAGCAGCGTCCGCCACAGGCTCGGCGTCGCCTGCATCACCGTGGCGCCGTCGGCGCGCAGCCGGCGGGCCAGCTCCGCGGGATCGCGGACGACGTCGCTCCCGGCGACCAGCACGGTCGCTCCCGAGACCAGCGGCAGGAAGACCTCCAGCAGACAGATGTCGAAGCCGAAGGTCGTCACGGCCAGCCAGCGGTCGTGCGGCGTCAGCGGCACCAACTCGCCCATCGAGGCAAGGAAGTTGCACAGCGCGGCGTGCGGAATCACGACGCCCTTGGGGCGGCCGGTGGAGCCCGAGGTGTAGAGGATGTACGCGGGATTCTCCGGCAGGGCCGGCACCGCGGCCGCCCACTCGGGGACCGGCCGCGCGTCCTCGATCAGGACCATGGGGACGGCCGGCTCGGCGGGCAGTTTCGCCGCCGTCTCCCGCGTCGCGAGCACCAGCACCGGGGCGGCGTCCTGGAGGACGAAACTCACGCGTTCCGCGGGGAAGTCCACGTCCACCGGCAGGAACGCCGCACCGGCCTTGGACACCGCCAGCATCGCCACGACCGCGTCCACGGACCGCGGCACGGCGAGCGCCACCACCGACTCCGGCCCCGCGCCCCGCTCGGCGAGCAGGCGCGCCAAGCCGTTTGCCCGTTCATCCAACTCGGCGTACTTCAGTGTCACCTGATGGTCCGTCACGGCGACGGCCGCCGGGGTCCGGTGGGCCTGGTCCTCGACGAGCCGGTGCACCGGGGCCTGCGGGACCGGGTGCGCGGTGTCGTTGCGGGTCACCAGGAGTTCGTGCCGCTCGGCCGGGTCAAGGACGTCGAGGGCGCCGAGCCGGCTGCCGGGGTCGTCCGTCACCGCGACGAGCACCCGCTCCAGGCGCCGCAGCAGCGACTCGACCGTCGAGGCGTCGAAGAGCTCGGCGGAGTACTCGGCGACGCCGTCGAGCCCGTCGGGCGCGCCGTCCGGGTCACGCAGTTCACCCAGGGCCAGGGACAGGTCGAAGCGCGCCCACAGGGTCTCGTTCGACACGGCCTCGACCGCGAGGCCCGGCAGCGTCAGCTGCGCGCCGCCGCCGCTCTGCACGGTCAGGGCCACCTGGAAGAGGGGGTGACGGGCGAGCGAGCGCGGCGGGTTCAGCTCCTCCACCAGCCGCTCGAACGGCAGCTCCTGGTTGTCGTACGCGGCGAGGTCGGTGTCCCTGACCCGCGCGAGCAGCTCACGGAAGGTCGGGTCACCCGAGGTGTCGGTGCGCAGCACCAGGGTGTTGAGGAAGAAGCCGACCAGGTCGTCCAGGGCCCCGTCGGACCGTCCGGTGATGGGGGTACCGATCGGGATGTCGTCACCGGCGCCGGTCTTGCTGAGCACGGCCACGAACGCCGCCTGGACGACCATGAACAGGCTGGTGCCGGTGGCACGGGCCAGCTCGAGGAGCCGCCGGTGCAGGGCGGCGTCACAGGAGAAGCGGAGCCGCGCTCCCCGCTGGGGCCCCGTGGCGGGGCGCGGCCGGTCGGCGGGCAGCGCGAGCTCCTCGGGCAGGTCCGCCAACCTCTGCTTCCAGTGGGCGAGTTGTCGGGACATTTCGCTGTCCTGGTCGCTCTCGTCGCCGAGTACCTCGCGCTGCCAGAGCGTGTAGTCGGCGTACTGGACCGGCAGCGGCTCCCACCTCGGGGCCCCGCCCTCCCGGCGCGCCGCATACGCGGCGGCCAGGTCCGCGCCGAGCGGGCGCATCGACATCGCGTCGCCCGCGATGTGGTGCAGGACCAGGACGAGCACGTGGTCGCGCTCGCCCAGTTCGAGGAGGGTCGCGTGCAGCGGCGGGCGCACCGTCAGGTCGAAGCCCTCCCGGGCGGCCTCGTCGACGGTTTCGCCGAGGTCGGCCTCGGACACCGCGACGGTGCGCAGCAGCCGGCCGGCCAGGGACGCGGGGTCGAGGATCCGCTGACCGGGTTCGCCGTCCCGCTCGGGAAAGACGGTGCGCAGGCTCTCGTGGCGGGCCACCACGTCGGCCAGCGCGGCGTCCAGGGCCGCCCGGTCCAGCGGTCCGCGCAGCCGCAGCGCGATCGGCAGGTTGTAGAGCGGGCTGTCCGGGTCGAGCCGGTTGATGAACCACTGGCGGCGCTGGGCGTACGACAGCGGCAGCGGGTCGGGTCGGTCGGCGGGGGCGAGCGCCGGGCGCGGTCCCGAGTCGGAGCCGCGCACCACCTCGGCGAGGGCCGCCGGGGTGGGCGTCTCGAAGAGGGTGCGGATGCCCAGCTGCACGGAGAAGGCCCGACGGATCCGGCTCAGGAGCCGGATCGCGAGGAGCGAGTGGCCGCCGAGCGTGAAGAAGTTGTCGTCCGGGCCGACCTCGTCGGTGCCGAGGACGTCCGCGAACAGGCCGCGGAGGATGTCCTCGTGCGGGGTGCGCTGTCCCCGGGCCTGCTCCGCCGAGCCGTGGCGCGGCGCGGGCAGGGCGGCGCGGTCCAGCTTGCGGTTGGCGGTCAGCGGCAGCTCGGGGAGAACCACGATCGCCGCGGGGACCATGTACTCCGGCAGGTGTCCGGCGACGAACCGGCGCAGTGCTGCCGGGTCCGGCGTCTCGTGCCTCCCTGCCCCGGCGTCGGCGGGCACGCAGTACGCCACCAGCCGCTTGTCCCCGGGGCGGTCCTCGCGCACCGTCGCCACGGCCTGGCCGACCGTGGGGTGCGCGGCGAGCGCCGCCTCGATCTCGCCGAGTTCGACGCGGAATCCGCGGATCTTGACCTGGTCGTCGGCCCGGCCGACGAACTCCAGGTTGCCGTCGGCGCGCCAGCGCACCAGGTCTCCGGTCCGGTACACGCGCTCGCCGGGGCCGCCGAAGGGGTCGGCGACGAACCGCTCGGCGGTCAGCGCCGGCCCAGATAGCCGCGCGCGAGCTGCGGTCCGGCGAGGTACAGCTGTCCCACGGTTCCCGCGGGCACGGGCTGGAGCGCATCGTCGAGGACCAGGACCCGGCAGTTGCCCCGTGGCCTGCCGATGGGGACGTTCCCGTCGGGCAGGGCGTCGCCGGGCGCCACCGGGAACTCGGTGCAGTTGACGGTGGACTCGGTGGGTCCGTAGGCGTTGACGACGGTGGCCCCGGGGTGGCGGCGCCGCCACCGCGCGAGGTCACGGCCGGTCAGCGCCTCGCCGCCGACGACGAGTTCCTCCGAAGGGGAGAAGCCGTCGTCGAGCGCGGACAGCAGCGGAAGATGGCTCGGCGTGATCTTCATGAAGGAGGCGAAGCCGGGCTCGGGCGTCACCTCGGGCCCCGGACCCGAGGCGCCGAAGAGATCGACGACGCGTACGCAGCCGCCGGACACCAGGGGCGTGTACAGCGCCGTGACCGTCAGGTCGAAGGAGACGGGCGAGTGCACCGCCGTCACACCGCGCGTGCCCGGATGACGGGCGGCGGCCCAGCCGAGGTACTCGCGCAGGGAGCGGTGCTCGATCACCACGCCCTTGGGGCGGCCGGTGGTTCCGGAGGTGTAGATGACGTAGGCCGGGTGGCGCGGGGTGAGCGGCGCCGTCCGGTCGCCGTCGTCCGGGTCGTCCGCCGGGCGGGCGGCCAGCGCGGCCCGGGTCGCGGGCGCGTCCAGCCGGATCGCGGTGGCCGGCAGCGGCCCGGCGACACCGCTGCCGGTGACCACCTGGACGGGCCGGGCGTCGGTCAGCATGGCGGCGACGCGGTCGGCGGGGAGCTCCGGTTCCACGGGGAGGTAGCCGGCACCGGACTTCAGCACCGCGAGCAGGGTGACGACCAGGTCGGCGCACCGGGGCAGCGCCACGGCCACCAGCCGCTCGGGGCCCGCGCCCTGGTCGATCAGCAGCCGGGCCAGTCTGTTGGCGCGGGCGTTCAGCTCAGCGTACGAGAGCTCGGTATCGCCGTCCGTGACCGCGGGCGCGTCCGGCGTCCGGTACACCTGCCGCTCGAAGAGGGCGGGGAGCAGCACGGCCGGGTCCGCATCCGGGTGGCCGCCCTTCCCCGTGCCCCATTCGGCGAGGAGCCGGGTGCGCTCGCCGGGGTCGAGCAGGTCGAGGCCGCTGAGGGGGCGGCCGGGCTGGGCCACGGCGGCGCGCAGCAGCCGCTCCAGACGCTCCATGAGGGTTTCCACGGTGGCGTGGTCGAACAGGTCCGCGTTGTACTGCGCGATGCCCTCGATGCCGCCGGGGCTGCCGTCGGCGCCGCGCCGCTCACGGAGGTTGAACAGCAGGTCGAGCTTGACCGCCGCGCCCGGCAGCGGCTCCGGGGCCACCTCCAGGCGGGGCAGTGCCAGGTGCGCGTCGGGGGCGTTGTCCAGGGTGAGCGACACCTGGAAGAGCGGGTTGCGGCCCGGGACGCGATCGGGGTTGAGCACCTCCACGAGCCGCTCGAACGGCAGGTCCTGGTGCGCGTAGGCCGCCAGGTCGACGGCGCGCACCCGGTCCATCAGCTCCCGGAAGCTCGGGTCGCCGCTGGTGTCCGTCCGCAGGACGAGGGTGTTCAGGAACAGGCCGACGAGGTCCTCGGTCGCCTCGTCCGTGCGCCCGGCGATCGGGGCTCCGATCGGGATGTCGTCTCCCGCGCCCAGCCGGGACAGGAGCGCGGCCAGACCGGCCTGAAGCGTCATGAAGACGGTCGCACCGCGGGCCCGGGCGAGGGCGGCCATGCGGCCGTGGAGCTTCGCGTCGAGCGTGAAGCGCACGGTGCGGCCCGGCGTTCCCTCGGCCGTGCGCCGGGGCCGGTCGAAGGGCAGGTCCAGGCTGTCCGGGAGGTCCCGCAGGGTCTCGGTCCAGTGGGCGAGCTGGCTGCTGATCCGGCTGTCCTCGTCGCCCTCCGCGCCCAGGTGCCGGTGCTGCCAGAGCGTGTAGTCGGCGTACTGGACGGGCAGGGGGCGCCACGCGGGGGCACGTCCCTCGCACCGCGCGGCGTAGGCCGTCCCGAGGTCCCTGGCGAGCGGCGCCGACGACCAGCCGTCGCTGACGATGTGGTGGGTGACCAGGACCAGTACGTGCTCGCGCGGCGCGAGGGCGACGAGCCGGGCGCGCAGCGGGAGTTCGCCGGCCAGGTCGAAGCCCCGGCCGATGCACCCGGACATCTCCCGGGCCAGCCCGGTCTCGTCCGTCTCGACCACGTCGAGCGCGGGGACGGCGTCCGCGGCGTCGAGAACCACCTGGTGCGGCTCACCGCCGGTCTCCTGGAAGAGCGTCCGCAACGCCTCGTGCCGGGCCACGACGTCGGCGAGCGCGGCGCGCAGCGCGCCTCGGTCCAGCTCCCCGCGGAGCCGCACGGCCACCGGGATGTTGTACGCGGAGGCCTGGCCGCCGAGCCGGTTGAGGAACCACATCCGGCGCTGGGCGGACGACAACGGCACCACCTCGGGCCGGGCCACCGGCACCACGGGCTCGGCCGGCCGCTCGTCGGCGTGCGCGAGCCGCTCCGCGAGCGCGGCCACCGTCGGCGCCTCGAAGAGCGCGCGGACCGGCAGCTCGGTGCCGAGCGTCGCCCGGATCCGGCTCACCAGACGGGTCGCGGACAGCGAGTGCCCGCCCAGGTCGAAGAAGCCCTCGTCGACGCCGACCCGTGCCACGCCGAGGACCTCGGCGAACAGGCCGCACAGCACCTCCTCCCGCGGGTCGCGCGGGCCGCGGGCATCGCGGCTGCCGGTCAACTCCGGTGCCGGCAGGGCCTTGCGGTCCACCTTGCCCGTGGCGAGCTGCGGGAGGGCGTCCAGGGCCATGACGGCGGCCGGGACCATGTGGGCGGGCAGCGCCGCGGCGGCGGCCCGGCGCAACGCGTCGGGGTCGAGCGCGGCACCGGGGCGCGGCACGGCGTAGCCGACCAGCCGCCGGTCGCCGGGGGTCACCTCGTGTACCACGACCGCGACCTGGGCCAGGTCGCCCAGTTCCCGCAGGGTCTCCTCGACCTCGCCCAACTCGACGCGGAAGCCGCGGATCTTGACCTGGTCGTCGGTGCGTCCGAGGTACTCCACCACGCCGTCGGCGCGCTGGCGCACCAGGTCCCCTGTCCGGTACATGCGCTCGCCCGGGCCGCCGAACGGGTCCGCGACGAACCGCCTGGCGGTCTGCGCCGCGCGGCCCAGATAGCCGCGGGCCAGTCCGGCGCCGGCGATGTAGAGCTCGCCGTCGGTGCCCGGCGGCACCGGCTGGAGCCCGCCGTCGAGCACGTACACCCGGGTGTTGCCGATGGGGCGTCCGATGACGGGCCGGTCGTCGTCCTGGAGCGAGGCGACGAGGGAGTCGACGGTCGTCTCGGTGGGACCGTAGAAGTTCCTGCCCACGACACCTGCTGCCCGCAGATCGTTCCACAGGCCCTCGCCGACCTGCTCGCCGCCGACCATGAAGCCCCGCAGGCCGGACTCCAGGATCCCCTGGGACAGAAGGAGTTGGGCATAGGTGGGGGTGACGTCCACGATGTCGGCGCGGTGTTCGGCGACGTACCGGCACAGCGCCTGGGCGTCGCGTCGCACGTCGTCGGGGACCAGGTGCAGCTCGTGTCCGGCGATCATCCACAGCAGGGGCGGCCAGAGCGCGTCGGAGGAGAGACCGGCGGTGTGGGCGACCCGCAGCCGTTCCCGTCCGGCGCCGGCCGCGGCGGGCGCGAAGACGTGTTCCCGGTGGCTGAGGAAGAGGTTGGCGAGGGCGCCGCGGGGCACGACGACGCCCTTGGGCGTTCCGGTCGAGCCCGAGGTGTAGTGCACGTAGGCGGCGTGGTCCGGGTGCACGGGACGCCGGAGCTCCGCCGGTCCGGGGTCCGTGGCCGCGCACCCGCCGAGGGCGTCGGCCGTGTCCGGGTCGTCGAGGAGGGTGACGGGGACGTCGGTGGCGGGCAGCCGCCGCAGCGGCCCGGACTCGGTGAGCAGCAGGGCGGGGCGGGCGTCGGCGAGGAGCCCGGCGACGCGGTCCGCCGGGTCGTCGAGGTCGACCGGCAGATACGCGGCACCGGTCTTGAGCACGGCAAGCAGGGCGGCGACGGCCCGCGTGGAGCGGGGCAGGGCGAGGGCCACGACGTCCTCGGCGCCGATGCCGAGGCCTGTCAGATACCGGGCGAGCCGGTTGGCACGGGCGTTGAGCCCGGCGTAGTCGGTGCTCTCGCCGTCGTGCACGACGGCCGCGGCCGTGGGGGTCTGCGCGGCCCGCCGCTGGAAGATGTCGACGAGACAGTCGCCGGACAGCGGGAACGCGGTGTCGTTGAAGTCGTCGAGCAGGACGCGGCGTTCGTCGGCGCTGAGCACACCGACCCGGCCCGTGGGCAGGTCGGGGGTGTCCGCGAGCGCTTCGAGCAGCAGCCTGAAGCGCCGCATGAGGGCCTCGGCGGCGGCGCGCGGGTAGACGTCCGGGCGGTGCTCCAGGCGCAGTTCCAGGCGTTCGCCGGAGCGCGCGGCTATCAGGCCGAGGGTGTAGTGCGTGGCGTCGTGCCCGTCGGCGGAGGTCAGCCGCACGCCGGCCACGGCGCGCTCCAGCGACTCCCGCTCCACCAGGAAGTTCTCGGTCACCACGGTGGTGTCGAAGAGGCCGCCCAGGCCGGCCGTCCGCTGGATGTCGCCGAGCCCGATGTGCTGATGGTCCATCAGCAGCGCCTGTTCGCGCTGCACCCGGGTGAGGAGGTCGGCGAAGGTCTCGGCGGGCCGCAACCGGATCCGGACGGGCACGGTGTTGATGAACAGGCCCACCATGCCCTGTACGCCGGGGATCTCCGGCGGCCGGACGGAGACCGTGGCCCCGAACACCACGTCGTCCCGGCCGGTCAGCCGGCCGAGGAGCAGCGCCCACACGGCCTGGACCACGGTGTTCACGGTCACTGCGTGGGCGGCCGCCTGGCGCTGGAGCGCCTCACCGAGCCGGTCCGGCAGCTCCACGGTGAGCTGCTCGGGCCGGACCGGGGGCGCCGTCTCGCCCCGGGGGGCCAGCAGCGTCGGAGCCTGGAGCCCGTCCAGCGCCGCGCTCCAGGCGCGCAGCCCGCTCTCGGTGTCCTGTCCGGCCAGCCAGCCGAGGAAGGTGCGGTAGGGGGTGACGGCCGGCAGCCGCGCGGTGTCGCCCCGGTGCTCGTACAGTGCCATCAGGTCGCGCAGCAGCAGCGGGCCGGACCAGCCGTCCATCAGGATGTGGTGGTTGGTGACGACCAGGCGGTGCAGCTCCGGTTCCTCTTGGACCAGCAGGAAGCGGATGAGCGGCGGCCGGTCGAGGTCGAAGCGGGTGGTGCGCTGCTCCTCGCGCAGTGCGTCGAGTGCGGCCGCGCGCCGGTCGGGGGCGAGGCCGGTCAGGTCCGTCTCCCGCCAGTGCGGTTCGGTGTCGCTGCGGATGTACTGGACCGCCTTGCCGGACCCGGTCACCCGGAACCCGGCCCGGAGGTTGGAGTGGCGGCGCAGCAGCGCGCGGGCCGCGTCGTGCAGCCGCTCGGCGTCCAGGGGTCCGGCCAGGCCCACGGCGAGCTGGACGGTGTACACGTCCGGCCGCCGGTCGTCGTACAGGGAGTGGAAGAGCATGCCTTCCTGCAGGGAGGTCAGGGGCAGTACGTCGTCGAGTGCGGGCCGGGCATCGCCGGAGCGTGTCTTGCGGGTCACTTGTCGTCCTCCAGGCAGCGTCGCACTCGGCGGTACGTCGTGGTCAGGCGCACGGGCCCGGCCCCCGCCCGCCCGGTGTCGGCGGGTCGGGGGTCCGTGGCCCGGCGGGTTCCGCGATCAGAGGTAGGCGTTGGCGGGGTTGAAGCGGTCGCCGAAGAGGCGGACGCAGCGGTGGCCGCTGATGTCGAGGTTCGAGCCGTCGAAGGTGTCGCCCGTGACGCGCTGCGGGTACACCCAGGTGTCGCCGAGGGTGTAGCGGGCGTTGACGGCCAGGCGCATCTTGGCGCCGGGCAGCGAGGCACGGGAGCGGTGCATGCAGCGCTCGCTGAAGATGACGTACTCGCCGGCCTTCATCGGCATGGTCTGGGTGTCGCCGGGCTTCAGTTCGAAGGGCTCGGTGACGACGGCCTGCAGCTGGTCGACGTGCGCGGTGAGGATGTCGAACAGCTCGTCGAGCGAGTGCTGTCGCGGGTCGACGCCCTCGTACACGCGGCGGGTGTCGATGTCGAGGATGAGGCTGTTGTCGGCCGCGCGGGACAGCAGCTCCTCCTTGGTCTCGATCCGGTTGCGCGGGTCGACGAAGGCGCCGGATTCGGTGAGCTTGACCATGCGCTTCGGGTAGGCGCTGCGCTGCGAGCCCTTGACGTACTCCATCACGCCGTCGTCCTCGGACACGTCGGTGAGCGCGAGCCAGAGCGTCCAGTCCCACTCGCCGGGCGAGCCGAAGGGGAAGAGGGCCGGGCGGTGGCCGCCGACCTCCTCGCCGTCGAAGTAGCCGTACTCCTGGTGCCAGTCGATCGCACCGTCTCCGGGGTACTTCTCGAAGAGCTTGGTGCGCCAGAGGATCATCGACTCGGCGCCGGTGGCCAGCTGCAGGTTGGCGAGGAGCTCCGGTGCGGTCAGCAGCTCGCGCACCTTGTCGTTGACCAGGTGCCAGTCGCGTACCGAGTACCTCTTGTAGAGAGGCTGCACGGGCGGGTTGTCGAGCATGTCCTGGTAGAACTCGGCGATTTCGCCGATCGTGTCTTCGTCGGCGAAGCGCGGGAACGGGCCCACGAAGCCGTCGCGGGCGAGCGCCTCGTGGGGCGCCAGGACGGGCGAGGTCGGTGCTGACACGTACAGTCCCTTCATCATGGTCGAGCGGGTCGACCGGTGCGGTCTTCGGGGAGAGCGGAGATCGGGGCCGCCCGCTCTCCCGTGGGCGGCGCGTCCGCCGGGCGGCGACGGCGTTCGAGCCGGGCGGTCAGGGCGATTCCGGGCGCCGTCAGGATCGTGGACAGGACGGCCACGATCACGAGTTGGGTGAACAGCGTCTGGGTGAGCAGCCCGGCCTCCAGGCCGATGTTGAGCGCGATGAGCTGGACGAGGCCGCGCGTGTTCATCAGGACGCCGACCCGGAGCGCCGGCAGCCAGCCGGGGTCCTGGAGCCGGGCCGCCACCGTGCAGGCGCCCAGCTTCCCGATCACCGACGCGGCGAGGAGCACCCCCACGCCCAGGAGCAGGGGGCCCGCGTCGAGGGCCTGGATCTGTGTGCGCAGCCCCGTGTAGACGAAGTAGAAGGGCAGCAGCACGCCCACCGCGAACGGCCGGACGGAGGCCTCCCAGCGGGACAGCGCCTCACTCTTGGGGAAGGCCAGGCCCAGCACGAACGCGCCGATCACCACGTGCAGGCCGAGGAACTCGGTGGCGGCGCAGGCCGCGAAGAGCAGCGCGCACACCAGCGGGAGGAATCCCTGCCCACCCCGGCCCAGGGAGGTCGCGAGGAAGGTGCGCAGTACGCGCCGCACCACGGTGAACAGGAGCGCGACGAACACGGCGAAGCCGGCCACCGTGAGCAGCGGGTCGGTGTGGCCCGCCCCGGTGAGCGCGAGCATCAGCCCGATCCCCACCCAGGCGACCACGTCGTCCACGGCGGCCGCGCCGAGCGCGACCGTCCCGGCGCGGGACCCGAGCAGGCCCTCCTCCTCGATGATCCGCGCGAGCATGGGCAGGGCCGTGACGGAGGCGACCACACCGGCGTACAGGATTCCTTCGATCAAGCCCTTCTCCGGTACGGCCGAGGGCTGGGCCCGGAACACCGCGTAGGTCGCGGCGATCCCGAGCACGAACGGAGCGGCCATGCCCGCGAACGACACCGACACGAAGCGCCGGGCCAGGCCCGATCCCCGGACGAGGGAGCCGCTGAACTCCAGCCCGACCAGGAACATGTAGAAGGCGATCCCCAGCTGGCCGAGCGCGTACAGCACCGGTGTGCTGTCGGCCGGGAACACCCACGCCTGGGCGTCCGGCAGCACCAGCCCGAACAGCGAGGGTCCGAGGGCGATGCCGGCCACCATCTCGGCGACGACGGGCGGCTGCCCGACCCGGGCGGCGAGCGCCGCGAGGACCCGGCACAGCACCATCATCACGGCGGCGCCCACCAGAAGGCGGGTCAGCAGGTCTCCGCTCACAGCTCTGCCTCCAGCTCGTCGATCTCGTCCTGGGTGAGGTCCACCAGGGTCAGGTCTGAGGGGGTGTGTCCGCCTGCCGCCGGGTCCGCCGCGTGCTGGACCAGCGATCCGAGTGCGGCGAACCAGAGGCCGGCCAGGGCCTGGACCCGCCGCTCGTCGAAGAGGCCTTCGGGCCAGGTGAGTGTCGCCCGCAGGCGCGGTCCTGACGGTGTGTCATGCGTGATCGCGCTGATTTCCAGCGCGTGGGCGCACGGCATGTCCGGGTCGGCAGAGGCGATCCGGACGTCCTCGGGCGCGCCTCCCCAGCGCTCCGCACCGGCGTCCACCCGCACCCGGCCCAGGTAGTTGAACCCGATCTGCGGCGTCGCCGTCCCGGCGAGCTCGCCGGCTGACTCCGGGTCGAGATGACGCAGTTGGCCGTGGCCGAGGCCCTTGCGGGGCACCGCGCGCAGCTGCTCCTTGACGGCGCGCAGACCCTCTCCCGCGGCCGCCGCGTCGCCCTCGCGCCAGACGACACCGGGGTCGACCGCGACCGGGTACAGGGTGGTGAACCAGCCGACGGTGCGGCTCAGGTCCGCTTCCTCGTCCGCCTCATCACGGCCGTGGCCCTCCAGGTCGACGAGGGCCGCGGTGTGCCGGGCAGGCCCCTGCGGGTACGCGGCGGAGCCACCGTCGGCCCGCCAGCGTCCCAGCGCCAGCGCGAAGCCGCTCAGCAGGACCTCGTCCACGGCGGCGCGCAGCACCGCGGGCACCGTCGTCAGCAGCGGCGCCGTGTCCTCGGCGGGCAGTTCGGCGGTGACCCGGCGGGTGGTCCCGACGGTATCCCTGGCGGGATCCAGCGGCCGGTGGCCGAGCAGCGGATCGGCAGTGGCGCCCACGGCCCGCCAGAAGGGCAGCTCGTCCCGCACCTGGGGGGTGAGAGCCTGCTCGGCGAGCCGGTGGGACCAGCCCCGGAAGGAGGTGCCGACGGGCGCGAGTTCGGCCGCGGAACCGGCCGTACGGTCGTGCCAGACCGACATCAGGTCCGGGGCGAGGACACGCCACGACACTCCGTCGACGACCAGGTGGTGGGCGATCACCAGCAGCCGGCCCTCGCGGTCCGGGCCCGCGTCGAACCAGACGACCCGCGTCATGACGCCGGTGTCCGGGGCGAGTTCGCGCCGTGCCGCCTCGCCGTGGTCGGCGATGGTCCGCGCCCAGTCGGCCTCCTCGCCGCCGGGCGGCAGCGCGACCCGGCGTACGCACTCCTCGGCGCGCACCGCGCCGACGGGCCGGGTCTCCAGCGTCCACCGCCCGTCGTCCGAGCGGAACAGGACGGCGCGCAGCATGTCGTGCCGGTCGAGGACCGCCTGGACCGCGCGGACCAGCCCGGCACGGTCCGGGGCGGGCGGCACGCGCAGCAGCAGCGACTGGTTGAACCCGGCGTAGGAGCCGCCACGTTCGCGCAGCCACGCCATGATCGGCGTGACGGGGACGGCGCCGACGCCGTCGTCGGCCGGCGTCCGCGCGGCGGCGACGTCCCTGGCGGCCGGCGCCAGGGCGGCCACGCTCTGGTACTGGAAGACGTCGCGCGGCGTGATGAGCAGCCCCGCCTGCCGGGCCCGCGCCACCAGCTGGATCGAGACGATGCTGTCGCCGCCGACGGCGAAGAAGTTGTCGTCGACGCCGACCTCGGGGAGGCCGAGCAGTTCCGCGACGAGTTCGCACAGGACGCGCTCACGGGCGCCGCTCGGCGCCCGCCCGGCGCCGACCGTGAACTCCGGTGCGGGCAGGGCCGACTTGTCGAGCTTTCCGTTGCGGCTGAGCGGAAGGGCGTCCAGGCGGACGAAGGCGGCAGGGACCATGTAGTCGGGGAGCGCCGCGGCGACCTGCCGGGTGAGCGCGGCCTCGTCGAACGCGTCCGGCTCGGCCACGGCGTACGCGACCAGCCGCCGGTCCCCCGGTCGTGCCTCGTGGGCGACCACCACGGCCTGGGAGACCCCGGGGCAGGCGGCGACCGCGGACTCGACCTCGCCCGGCTCGATGCGGAATCCGCGGATCTTGACCTGGGTGTCGGTCCGCCCGGCGAACTCCAGGACGCCGTCGCGGCGCCACCAGACGCGGTCGCCTGTGCGGTACATGCGGCTTCCGGCGGGGCCGAACGGGTCGGCGACGAAGCGTTCGGCGGTGAGCCCCGGCTGCTCGGCATAGCCGCGGGCCAGGCCGGTGCCGGCGATGTGGAGCTCGCCGGTGACGCCGGGCGGCACCGGCCGCAGTCGGTCGTCGAGCACGTAGACGCGCGTATTGTCGAGCGGCCGCCCGATGGGCACGGAGTTGCGCGCCACGTCCTCGGCCGTCAGAGCGTGGTGGACCGCGCACTGGGTGCACTCGGTGGGGCCGTACGTGTTGGTCAGCCGTGCCGCGCCGGCGTGCGCGAGGACCTTGCGCACGGCGGTCGCCGAGACGGCGTCGCCGCCCACGTAGATGTCACGCAGCCCCGCGAAGCACTCCGGGTGGTTCTCCGCGAGGAGCCGGAACAGCCCTTCGCCGAAGAGGCCCGCCGTCACCCGGTGTCGGGTCATCGTGCGGGCGAGGCCCTCGATGTCCGTGGCCTCGCCGTCGAAGGCGACGATCCGCGCGCCGCGCAGCAGCGGCCCCCACAGCTCGTACGTCGAGGCGTCGAAGGAGACGGGCAGATGCATCAGCACGCGGTCGTCGGCGCCGTGCCCCCACCAGCGGTAGTGGACCATGTCGACGACGCTGCGGTGGGAGACGGCGACGCCCTTGGGCACACCTGTGGAGCCCGAGGTGTGGATGACGTACGCGAGCTGGTCGGGATGGACGGGGGTGCGGGGTCCCGGCCCGCGGAGCCCGGACTCCTGGGCCGCGGGCGCTGCCGGTTCGTCGGCCCGCACGATCGCGGCCGGGCCGTCCGGGACGTCCGCGAGGGTCGTGCGGTCCGCGACGACGGCCACGGCCCGGGTGCCGTCCAGGATGTGCCGCAGCCTGCCCTGCGGGCTGCGCCGGTCCAGCGGGACGTACACCCCGCCGGCCTTGGCCACGGCGAGGACCGCGACGACGTGCTCAGCCCGGCTGCCGAGCAGCAGCGCCACCCGGTCCTCCGTGCCCACGCCGTGGGCGGCGAGCGCGGCCGCGAGGCGGTCGGAGCGCTCATCCAGTTCCTGGTACGTGAGCGTGGTCGCCCCGTCTTCGAAGGCGACGGCCCGCGGGGTGCGTGCCGCCTGGCCGCGGAAGAGTTCGGGCAGGGAGCCGTCGGGGAAGGCGTGCGCGGTGTCGTTGCGGGCCACCAGCAGCTCGCGCCCTTCCTCCTCGTCCAGCACCGGGAGCGCGTCGACGGTGAGTTCGGGGTCGTGGGCGGCGGCGGTGAGCAGCCGCTGGAAGCGGGCCGCGAGGGCGGCCGTCGTGGACCGGTCGAACAGGTCGACGGCGTACCGTATCTGGCCCTGGATGCCCTGCGCGCCGCCGTCGTCCCCGTACCGTTCCCACAGGCTGAACGACATGTCGAACCTGGCGACCGGGGCCTCTGCCCCCTCGACCCGTGCCCGCAGCCCGGGCAGGTCGACGTCGGGCTCCGCGGTGTTGTGCAGGATCAGCATGACCTGGAAGAGGGGGTGCCGGGCGAGGGAGCGCGCCGGGTTGATCTCCTCGACCAGCCGGTCGAAGGGAACGTCCTGGTGGGCGTAGGCGGCGAGGTCCGACTCCCGTACGCGCGCCAGGAGTTCACGGAAGGTCGGGTCGCCCGAGGTGTCGGTGCGCAGCACCAGGGTGTTGACGAAGAAGCCGACGAGGTCGTCGAGCGCGCTGTCGGTCCGGCCGGCGGTCGGGGCGCCGAGCGGGATGTCGGTCCCGGCGCCCATGCGGGTCAGCAGCGCGGCGAGGGCCGCCTGGAGCACCATGAAGACGCTGACCCCGTTCGCCCTGGCCAGTTCGACGATGGCGGCGTGCTCCGCGGGGCCGAGTTCGAGCGGCACGCTGTCGCCACGATGGGTGGCCATCTCGGGGCGCGGGCGGTCGGTGCGGTACTCCAGCTCCTCGGGGAGACCCGCCAACACCTTGCTCCAGTATGCGAGTTGGAGGTTCAGTTCGCTGTCCGGGTCGCCGTCGTCGCCGAGTATCTCGCGCTGCCAGAGCGTGTAGTCGGCGTACTGGACCGGCAGCGGCTGCCACTGCGGGGCCTCGCCCGCCCGGCGTGCCGCGTAGGCGGTGGACAGGTCACGCAGCATGGGGGTGTGCGACCAGCCGTCGCCGGTGATGTGGTGCATGACCAGGACGAGCGCGGCGGTGTCCGTGCCGGTGGTGAGCAGCCCGGCGCGCAGCGGCGGCCGGGTGGCCAGGTCGAAGCCGTGCAGGACGGCCTCCTCGACGGCTGCCCGCAGTTCGTCGGGGGCGACCCGTGACTCCTCGAGTTCGGGGGCGCCTTCCGTCGGGTCGAGGATGCGCTGGCAGGGCACTCCGTCGCGCTCGGGGTAGACGGTGCGCAGGCTTTCGTGACGGGTGACGAGGTCCTTCAGGGCCGCGCGGAGGGCGGGGCGGTCGATCTCGCCGGTGAGACGCAGGACGAGCGGAACGTTGTAGGTGGCGCTGGGGCCTTCGAGTCGGTTGATGAACCACAGGCGTCGTTGGGCGTACGACAACGGAACCGTCTCCGGACGCTCCCGCACCACCACCCCCGCACGCCCACTCACCACACCCGACTCGACCCACCCCACCAAACCCGCCACCGACGGCGCCTCGAACACCGCCCGCACCGGCACCTCAACCCCGAACACACCCCGCACCCGCGACACCAACCGCGTCGCCAACAACGAATGCCCACCCAAAGCAAAAAAGTCGTCCTCCGGCCCCACCACCCCCACACCCAGAACCTCGGCAAACAAACCACACAAAATCTCCTCACCCGCAGACCGCGGACCACGCCCCACCCCACCCGACACCACCGGCACCGGCAACGCCCCCCGATCCACCTTCCCGTTCGGCGTCAACGGCAACTCAGCCAACCCCACCACCACCGACGGCACCGCATACCCCGGCAACACCCCCGCCACCACACCACGCACCACCACCGGATCCACCCCACCCGTCACAAACCCAACCAACCGCCCCCCACCATCCGGACCCACCACCACCGACGCCACCGCACCCGACACACCCACAACCCCCCGCAACGCCGACTCCACCTCACCCAACTCCACCCGAAACCCCCGCACCTTCACCTGACCATCCACACGCCCCACGAACTCCAACCCCGACACCGTCCACCGCACCAAATCCCCCGTCCGATACAACCGCTCACCCACACCCCCGAACGGATCCGCCACAAACCGCCCAGCCGTCACACCAGGCCGCCCCACATACCCCCGACCCACCCCCACACCACCCACATACAACTCACCCACCACACCAAACGGCACCACACCCAAACCACCATCCAACACATACACCCGCGTATTCCACAAAGGACCACCCACCACCACAGAACCGTCAGCGAGAGGTGTCCCCGCCGGGATGTGGTGGTCCAGGCAGCCCACGGTGGTCTCGGTCGGGCCGTAGTGGTTGACGACGTCCGCCTCGGGGTGCGCGGCGCGCCACGCGGTCAGCTGGTCGGCGCGCAACGCCTCGCCGCCGACGACGAGTTGGGCGGTGGGCGCGAAAACCTCCGGCAGCGTCTCCAGGATCGGCAGGTGCGACGGGGTGACCTTGGCGAAGGTGAGGCCGCCCGGCACGTCCAGCTGCTCGTCGAGGTCGGCGACGTACAGGCAGCCGCCGGCGAGCAGCGTGCCGTACAGGGCCGTGAGTCCGAGGTCGAAGGAGAGCGGGGAGTGCAGCAGGGTCCGCCCGGCGAGGCCCGGGTACCGGGCCACGCAGTGCAGCGCGTAGTTGACCAGGGAGCGCTGTTCGACCACGACGCCCTTGGGACGGCCGGTGGAGCCCGAGGTGTAGATGACGTACGCGGCGTCATGCGCCCGGCTGTTCACCCGCGGCGGGTCGGCGGGCCGCCCGGACAGCGCGGCGACCGTGTCGTCCGTGTCCAGGAGCAGCAGCGGGATGTCCGCCTCGGCCAGCGCGGGGGTGCCGGCCAGTGTCCCGGTCGAGGTCACCAGGAGGGCGGGCCGGGCGTCCGCGAGCACCGTGGCCAGCCGGGTGCCCGGCTGGTCCGCATCGAGCGGCAGATACGCGGCGCCGGCCTTGCCCACGGCCAGCATCGCGGCCACCGCGTCGGCCGACCGCGGCAGCGCGAGGGCGATCAGCGTCTCGGTTCCCGCGCCCCGCTCGGCCAGCAGCCGGGCGAGCCGGTTGGCGCGCGCGTCGAGCTGGGCGTACGTCAGGCGGAGCGGGCCGTCGACGACGGCGGGGGTGTCCGGGGCGAGCGCCACACGCTCCTGGAACAACTGCGCCAGCGTGGCGTCCGGCACCTGATGGGCGGTGCTGTTGCGGGTCACCAGGAGTTCGTGCCGCTCGGCCGGGTCAAGGACGTCGAGGGCGCCGAGCCGGCTGCCGGGGTCGGCGAGGGCGGCCTCCAGCAGGCGGACCAGGCGGGACGCGAACGACTCCACCGTGGACCGGTCGAACAGGTCGGCCGAGTAGCCCACCGCCCCTTCGACGCCGGCGGGTTCGCCGTGCCCGTCGAAGGTCTCGGAGAGGCTGAACTGGAGGTCGGCCTTGGCCATGTCGGGGTCGTGGTCCAGCGCCTCGGCGGCCAGTTCAGGCAGCGTGAAGTCGGCGCGGGTCAGGTTCTGCAGCAGCAGTTTCACCTGGAAGAGCGGGTGCCGGTTGAGCACGCGCCGCGGATTGAGGGCCGCGACCAGCCGCTCGAAGGGCAGGTCCTGGTGGGCGAAGGCGGCGACGTCGGCTTGCCGGACCCGCTCCAGGAGCTCCTCGAAGGTGGGGTCGCCCGCGCTGTCCACGCGCAGCACCAGGGAGTTGATGAAGTAGCCGACGAGAGGGTCGAGGGCCTCCTCGCCGCGGCCGTGCACGGAGGTGCCCACCGGGATGTCGGTGCCGGCGCCGAGCCGGGACAGCAGCGCCGTGAGCGCGGTGTGCAGCACCATGAACGGCGTGGCGCCGCGCTCCCGGGCCAGCCGGAGCAGCGCGCGGTGGGTTCCGGCCGTCAGCCGGAAGGGGACGCGGCCGCCCGGCAGTCCGGTCCCGACCGGCCGCGGCCGGTCGAAGGGAAGCGGCAGCTCCTCCGGCAGGTTTGCCAACTTTGCTTTCCAGTGCGCGAGTTGGCGACTGATGAGGCTGTCCGGATCCGCATCGTCACCGAGCAGCTCGTTCTGCCACAGGGCGTAGTCGGCGTACTGGACCGGGAGGGGCGCCCAGGCGGGTGTCTCGCCGTCGAGGGCGGCGGCGTACGCCTCGGACAGGTCGCGGGCCAGCGGCGCCGACGACCAGCCGTCGCCGGCGATGTGGTGCACGACGACGACCAGCACGTGCTCGCGCTCACCGGTCCTCAACAGGGTGGTGCGCAGCGGCGGTTGCGTGACGAGGTCGAAGCCCTCCCCGGCGGCCCGGGCGATCGGCGCGGCCGGGTCGTGGCCCACGGTGTCGACCACGGTCAGGGCCGGAGCGGCCGCGGCGGGGTCGAGGACGACCTGGCGGGGTTCGCCGTCGACCTCCGGGAAGACGGTCCGCAGGCTCTCGTGCCGGGCCACCACCGCGGCGAACGCCGCTTCGAGCGCCCGTGTGTCCAGCTCGCCGGTCAGGCGCACCACGAACGGGATGTTGTAGGTGCCCTGCGTGGTCTCCAGCCGGTTGATGAACCACAGCCCACGCTGGACGTGCGACAGCGGCAGCACTTCGGGCCGGTCGCGGCGCACCAGGCCCGGGCGGGGCCTGCCGGTGGCCGTGAGGCGCGCCGCCAGGGCGGCCGGGGTCGGCGCCTCGAAGACCGCGGCGACCCGCGCCTCCAGGCCGAGCACCGAGCGGATCCGGGACACCAGGCGGGTGGCGAGCAGCGAATGTCCGCCCAGCTCGAAGAAGTTGTCGTCCACCCCGACCCGGCCGACGCCGAGGACGTCGGCGAACAGCATGCACAGCAGCTCTTCCTGCGCGGTCCGCGGAGCCCGGCCCGCCGTGGCCGGCCCGCCGGGCTCCTCGGGTGTCACCAGCGCCTTGCGGTCGGTCTTCCCGTTGGGGGTGAGCGGTATGGCGTCCAGGGCGTGCACCGCCGAGGGCACCAGGTGGTCGGGCAGCGCGCGGGCCAGCGCCTCGCGAACCGCCCGGGGGTCCGCGTCCCCCACCACGTGGGCGACGAGCCGCGGGAGGCCGCCGGGGCCCGTCGTCATGGTGGCGACGGCGTCCTTCACCCCGGGCTGTTCGCGCAGCCGCGCCTCGACCTCGCCGAGCTCGATGCGCCGGCCCCGGATCTTGACCTGGTTGTCCCGGCGGCCGAGGAACTCCAGCTGCCCGTCCGGCAGATACCGCACCCGGTCTCCGGTGCGGTAGAGCCTGCCACCCCCGGTCCCGTACGGGTCGGCCACGAAGGTGTGCGCGGTCTTGGCCGGGTCGCCGAGATAGCCGCGGCCCACGCCGACGCCCGCGACGTACAGGTCGCCCACCACGCCGACCGGTACGGGCTGGAGCTCGTCGCTGAGCACGTACAGGCGGGTGTTGCGGATCGCCCGGCCGATCGGCGCGGTCGTACGCCCGGCCCCCTGGTCCCGGGTGATGACGGCGTGGGTGACGTCGTCCGAACACTCGGTGGGGCCATAGGCATTGACGACCGGGATCGCCGGGAAGCGGGCGGACCAGCGGCGGCACAGCTCGCCGGGCAGCTCCTCGCCGGTGACGACCAGCCACCGCAGATCCGGCAGGGCGGGTACGGGGGTGTCCTCGTCCCAGGCCTCCAGCGCGGCGCGCAGCAGCGAGGGCACCACTTCCAGAACGGTCGCCCGCTCGCGGACCACCCGCCGCAGGAGCTCGTCCGGGTCCGCCGCGACCGCCCTGCCCACGGCGAGCGTCCGGCCGCCGACGAGCAGCGGGGAGATCATCTGCCAAATGGAGATGTCGAAGGTCAGCGGGGCGTTCTGCACGACGGTGTCCGTCGCGGTGAGCCCGAGGTCCCCGGCCTTGGCCAGCAGGTGGTTGTTCATGCCGCGGTGGTGCACCATCGCGCCCTTGGGGCGGCCCGTGGAGCCCGAGGTGAAGATGGTGTACGCCAGTTGGTCGGCGGCCGGGGCCGCCGGTCGTGCCGGGCGCGCGGTGCCGGGCTCCCCGATCCGCAGGACCGTCACCGGGCGTCCGGCGGCCGCCGCGATGGCGTCGGCGAGGTCGCCGTGCTCCGGGCCGGCCAGCAGCAGGGGCGCGTCCGCGTCGGTCAGCAGTTCGGCCGAGCGTTCGGCCGGCGCGTCGGTGTCCAGCGGGAGGTACGCGGCCGAGGCCGCGAGGGCGGCCAGGAACCCGACGACGGGCAGGCGGCCGCGGTCGGCGAGGACCGCGACGAGCGACTCGGGGGCGGCACCCGACTCCTGGATGCGGGCGGCCAGGTTGTCGGTGTGGTCGACGAGTTCGCGGTAGGTGAGGTCTCCGTCCTCGTCGGTGACCGCGACGGCGGACGGCTGTTCGGCGGCCAGCGACCGGACGCGGGCGACCACGTCCTGGAGGGACTCGGCCGCGGCGGTCTCGTTCCACTCCCGCAGCAGACGCCGTTGCTCCTGCGCGTCAAGGAGGGGGACACGGCCGATCCGGGTGTCCGGGTCGGCGGCGAAGGCCCGCAGCAGCCGGCCGTACCTGGCCAACAGGGCTTCGGCGGTGGCCTGTTCGAAGACGTCGGCCCGGTACTCCATGGCGATCAGCAGGCCGTCCGCGGCGCCGTCGGCGGTGAGGGCCTCGCGAACGTTGAGCGACAGGTCGAACTTGGCGTTGCCCGCGGGCAGGTCGAGCAGCCCGAGCTCCAGTCCGGCGACGGACGGCAGCGCGCGCCGGGAGCTGTCCATCGACAGCATCACCTGGAAGAGCGGGTGCCGGGACATCGAGCGCGCCGGATTGAGGGCCTCGACGAGCCGCTCGAACGGCAGGTCCTGGTGGTCGTAGGCGGCGAGCGAGAACTCCCGTGCCCGCGCGAGCAGTTCACGGAAGGTGGGGTCGCCGGAGGTGTCGGTGCGCAGCACCACCGTGTTGGCGAAGAAGCCGACCAGGTCGGCCAGGGCCTCGTCGGGACGGCCGGCCACCGGGGCGCCGACCGCGATGTCGTCGCCCGCGCCGTGCCTGCTCAGCGTGACCGCGAGCGCGGCCTGGAGCACCATGAACGTGCTGGCGCCGGTGGCCCGGGCGAGCTTGGCGATGCGGCGGTGCGGCTCCGCGTCCAGGCGGAGCACCAGGTGTCCCGAGGGCACGGCCCCCGCGCCGGCCGGGTGCGGCCGGTCGAAGGGCAGGTCGATGTGGTCCGGCAGCCCGGCCAGTGCCCGCTTCCAGAAGTCGGCCTGCCTGGCGACGACGCTGTCGGGGTCCGTCTCGTCGCCGAGGGCGCGGCGCTGCCAGACGGCGTAGTCGGCGTACTGCACGGGCAGCGGGGCGAGGTCCGGCGCGTGTCCGTCCCGGCGCGCCGTGTAGGCGGCGGTCAGGTCGCGCAGCAGCGGACCGAACGACTCGGCGTCGGCCGCGATGTGGTGCAGCAACAGGAGCAGCACGTGCCGGTCGGGGGCGAGGGAGAACAGCATGGCGCGCAGTGGGGGTTCGGCGGCGAGGTCGAAGGGCCGGGCCACGGCCGCGGTGAGCTCGTCGTACAGCCGGTCGTCGTCGGAGTCGGCGAGCGGCAGCCGCGGCCGGGACGCGGGGCCCGCGGCGACAATGTGCTGGACCGGCACGCCGGCCCGCTCCCGGTAGAGGGTGCGCAGGCTCTCGTGGCGATCGGTGAGGTCGCCGAGCGCGGCTTCCAGCGCGCCGCCGTCCAGGGCGCCGTCCAGGGTGAGGACGAGGGGGATGTGGTAGGCGGCGCTCGGCCCGTCGAGGCGGCTGAGGAACCACAACCTCCGCTGGGCGAAGGAGAGTTCCGGGTCGCCGTCGCGCGGTACGGGTACCGGCCCGGTGGGCGCGTTGGCCGTGTCCGCCTCGCCCGTGAGGCGTGCGGCCAGCTCGCGTACGGTCGGCGCGTCGAAGACCGTCTCGACGCCGCACTCGACGCCGAGCCCGGAGCGGATCAGCAGCACCAGGCGGGCCACTTGGAGGGAGTGTCCGCCCAGGTCGAAGAAGTTGTCGTCGATGCCGACCCGTTCGGTCTTGAGCACCTGGGCGAAGAGCACGCACAGGGCGCTCTCGCGCGCGGTGCGCGGTGCGGTCCCGGAGCTCTCCTCCGCGGCGACCGGGTCCGGCAGCGCCTTGCGGTCGGTCTTTCCGTTGGGGGTGACCGGTATCGCGTCGAGGACCGTGAAGGTCGCGGGGACCAGATAGGCCGGGAGCAGCTCGGCGAGTCCGTCCCGTACCGCGGCGGGGTCGACGGCGGCGCCGTCGTTCGGCACGAGGTACGCGGCGAGCGCGGGGGCGCCGTTCGCGTCCGGGCGTACGACGACAGCGGCCTGGGCGACGACGGGCAGCCTCAGCAGGGCGTTCTCGGCCTCACCGGGCTCGATGCGGTAGCCGCGGATCTTGACCTGTTCATCCGCGCGGCCGACGAACTCCAGTGTCCTGTCGGGGCGTTGGCGCACCAGGTCCCCGGTGCGGTACATGCGCTCGCCGGGGGCCCCGAAGGGGTTGGCGACGAAGCGCTCGCCGCTGAGCGCCGGACGGCCGAGGTACCCGCGGGCGACTCCGGTGCCCGCGACATACAGCTCTCCCGGCACGCCGGGCGGCACCGGGGCGAGCCCGGAGTCGAGCACGTGAAGGCAGGTCCCGTCGAGGGCGCCGCCGATGGGCGGCTCCCCGTCACCGGTGAGCGGCCCGCTCATGGTGGCGGCCACGGTGATCTCCGTGGGGCCGTAGGCGTTGACCATGAGGTGCTTGGCCGACCAGCGGGCGGCCACCTCGGCGGGGCACGCCTCGCCGCCCACGAAGAAGGCCATGTCCGGCGGCAGGTCGCCCTCCGGGTCCAGTACGGCCAGCGAGGACGGCGGCAGCAGGGCGTGGGTGATGCCGGCCTGCCGGGTGAAATCGGCCAGCGGGTGGCCGGGCAGCAGCCTCTCCCCCGGGGCGAACACCAGGGTCGCCCCGGTCAGCAGACTCATGCACAGTTCGAGGACCATGGCGTCGAAGCCCATGGACGCGAACTGCAGCACCCGGCTGCCCGGCCGCACCCCGAGGTGCGCGACGACGGCCCGCGTCAGGTTCGGGATGCCGGCGTGGGTGACGACGACGCCCTTGGGCTGCCCGGTGGAACCCGAGGTGTAGATCACGTACGCGGGGCAGGCGGCGGTCAGCGGGGCCGTGCGCTCCGCGTCGGTGAGGTCGTCGGCCGCGTACCCGCCGAGCGAGGCCGTGGTGTCGGGCGCGTCGAGCACGAGGGTGGGGGCGTCCGCACCGGCCACCAGGGAGGCGGTGCCGGCCGCCACCACGACGCAGGTGGGCGCGGCGTCGTCGAGGATGTGGCCGATGCGCCGCGCGGGGTAGCCGGGGTCGACGGGCACGTACGCGGCACCCGCCTTCAGCACGCCGAGCGCGGCGACGGCGAACAGCTCCGAACGGGGCAGGAGCAGCGCTACCCGGTCCTCGTGCCCGACTCCCCGGGCCGCCAGCAGCCGGGCGAGGCGGTTGGCCCTGCTGTTGAGTTCGGCGTAGTCGAGGGTGGTGCCCTCGCACTCGACGGCGGTGGCCGCGGGCGTACGGCGCACCTGCTGCTCGAAGAGGGCGGGCAGCGTGGGGCCCGGCTCGTGGGGGGCGGTGGCCGGCGGCGCCGCGGCCGCGTACTCCTCGTCGCCGAGCAGGCCGACGCGGCCCACGAAGGTGCCGGGCTCGGCCGACGCGCGTGCCATGCGTCCGAGGAAGTCGATGTAGCGGTCCTGGTGGGCGGCGAGTTCACCGGCGTCGTACAGCCCGGGGTGGGCGTCGAAGTCCACCCTGATGCCGCGGTCGCCGACCCGGTCGTAGACCGATATCGCCAGGTCCTCGATGAGGCGCTGCGACATGTTGTGGGCGTCCGCCCGGCTGCCGGCGAAGCGCACGTCGTAGTCGAACGGCACGATGTTGAGCTGCGGTCCGAAGTACCTGCGGTGGTCCCTGGGCAGCCCCAGGTCGCCGCGGAGTTCCTCGCCCCGGTAGCGCTGGTGGCTCATCACCCCCCGCACGGCGGACCGCGCGCCGTCCAGGAGTGCCCGGACGGTCATGGCGGGGTCGACCGGGACGCGCAGCGGCAGGACGTTCGCCGCCATGCCTGGCGCCTTGAAGGACCGTTCGCCGGTCCGGCCGGTCACCGAGAGACCGAGGATCACCTCCGGGTTCCCGGTCATCCGGTGCAGGAACGCGGCGGTGGCGGCGACGATGATCCGGGACCGGGAGACACCGGCCCGCTCGGCCGCCTCCGTCAGGGCGCGGTGGACCTCGGCGGGCAGGTGCGCGCTGCGCCGGATGAAGTCCGCGGTGGGCCGCAGCGGGCGGGGCGACAGGGCCACCGGATCGGGCCGGTCGGCGTACTGCCCGAGCCAGAACTCCCGGTCGGCGGCGAACTCGGGCGACTGGCGGTAGTCGAGGTCCTCGGTGAGCAGGGTGCGTACGGACTCGAAGGGCGCGGGGCCCGGGTCCCGGCCCTCCACCAGCGCCGTGTAGACCTGCGCGACCCTGCGGACGAGCAGTCCGGCGCCCACCCCGTCGAGGAGGATGTGGTGGTACGCGTGGTACCAGTACCAGCGGTCCGCGGCGATCCGGAAGAGCGCGTAGGTGAACAGCGGTGCCTCGGTGAGCTCCATCGGCCGGCCGAGGTCCCGCTCCATCCACTCCACGGCGGCGCGCCGCGGATCGGCCTCGGCGCAGACGTCGACGACGTTCAGCCGCCAGTCGGGCCGCACGCCGATCCGCTGCCGTGGTCCGTCGTCCGTGTCCAGGAACGCGATGTGCAGGGTGTCGGTCTCGTCGGTCACCTGGCGCAGGGCCCGCTCGAAGAGCTCGGGGTCCACCGCCCCGTGGATCTCCAGGTATTCGGAGGCCCGGAAGATCGCCAGGTCCGGATCGACCCGCTGTGCGAACCAGACTCCCGCCTGCGCACCGGTCAGCGGGAGTTCCCGCGCATCGTCCGGCGTGAGTTCCTGCTCGGCATCGGCGAAAGACCGCGATCGATCCATAGCTCCTCGACATTCACCTGATGGGGGGCAACTCAAGGAGGACGGGGCTCTCCGCCGTGGACACGCGCACGATGTGGAGCGGGAATTGACCGTGCGGAATTACGTGCCCTGATCATTCGGACCGAGCTCGCGCCGACCGGCGCCCGTCTACCCATTACTCACTGTCGTGACACTATCCAGGGGGTGTCCTGTACACCTGGACGACCGCTATACGGATATCTGCCGCGCGAGGAATTCGGCGCGGCCTTTCATCGGCCCCGCCTGCCGGTGGCCGGGCGTGCGGCTAGTCCGACATGGCCACCAGCACCCGGCGTTCGCCGGTGTAGGGCCGGCGGCCGTGGGCCGCGGCCACGTTGTCGACCAGGAGCAGGTCTCCCCGCCGCCAGTCCACGTCGACCGCCAGGCGCAGCCCGGTCTCCTGGACGTGGGTGATGTACTCGGCGGGGATGGAACTGCCGTCGGCAAAGCAGACGCTCTGCGGCAGTTCGTCCTCGGCCAGCATCTCCGCCAGCAGGGCCGCTTCCTCGCCGACCCCGGCGGGGTGCCACTGGTCGGCCTGGTTGAACCACACCTCGGTTCCCGTGACGGGGTGTTCGACCGTCGCGGGCGCGGTCCGGCCGATCCGCAGCGAACCGTCGGCGAGCCACCGCCACTGGGCGCCCGTGCCGTCGAGGAACGCCTCGACCTCATCCCGCTCCTCGGTCTCGAAGGTCGCCTGCCAGCTCTTGCCGAACCCCATCCCGTCGTGCAGGTTCTGCGTGTAGCGCACGCCGGACGCGAAGGCCGCGCGTACCTCCGGGTCCAGGGACGCGAGCCAGAGCGCCCCGTCGACGACGGGCGTGGCCCCGCCCGTCGCGGCCGGGTAGGCGCAGCAGAACAGGATGCGCCGGGGCCAGGTGTGGCTGTACGACATCTCGTTGTGCATGGAGATCTCGAACTCGGCCGGGTACTCGGTCGAGGTGTAGACGTTCCTGCCGACCTTGGTCCGGGGCGAGTTGCCGTGCACGTACGCCAGCCGGTTCGGCAGCAGCAGATCGGCCGCCATGTCGTACGACGCCGACTCCGCGCTGGTCCCGAACCCCCGGAAGACCACGGCCTTCTCCCGGGTCAGCAACTCCGTCACGTCCTGCCCCCGCAGGAACTCCGCCAGCCCCTCGGGGCTCGCCGGTACGCCGACGCTGCCCGGATCCACCTCCAGGGGCCGCCAGGTCTGGGCGGTGTCGACCATCAGTTCTCCGTAGGTGTCGTAGGTGTCAGGGGGGCGGCGTCCGGTGCGTTCTCGGTGTCCCCGGCGGCCCTCGACGAGCGGAAGTCCGCGACGGCCTGCCGGATCCGGGGCGACTGGGCGGCCACGGTCTGAAGCGGCGCCTCACGTTCGAGGGCGATGGCCAGCGAGGGGGCGTCGGCGTTGGCCTGGAGGACGCGCTTGGTCAGGGCCACCGCGACCGGGCTGTGCGCGGCGATCCGCCGGGCCAGGTCGAGGGCGGTGGTGTGCAGGTCGTCCGGGTCGGTCACCGTGTTCGCCAGGCCTTGGTCCAGGGCCTCGTCCGCGGCCACGAACCTGCCGGTGAGCATCATCTCCGAGGCGAAGCCGAGCCCGGTGAGCCTGGGCAGCAGCCAGGAGGCGCCCATGTCCCCGCCGGACAGGCCCATGTTCACGAAGGAGGCCCGCAGCCGGGCGCGGGCGGTGACGACCCGCAGGTCGGCGGCGAGCGCGAGGGAGAGCCCGGCGCCGACCGCGACGCCGTCCACGGCGGCGAGCACCGGCTGCGGGATGTCGCGCAGCCCGGTCACCGCGGCCGACTGCCGTTCGAGCAGGCCGAGCAGCTCCGCCGGGGGCAGGGCGGCGATCCGCCCCGCCTCGTCGAGGTCGTACCCGGAGCAGAAGTCCGTCCCCGTCCCCGTCAGGACGAGCACGCGCGCGCCGGCGTCCGCGCGCAGCTCGGCGCAGAGGTCCGCGAGCGCCCGGAACATCCCCTCGGTCAGGGCGTTCATCCGGTGCGGCCGGTGCAGGGCGGCGACGACGATCTCCGGAGAGGGGCGGGTCACCAGGAGCGGGCCCTGTTCCTCGGTCATGCCGCTCACACCTGGGGGCTGAAGAAGTAGGTGTCACGCCGGCGGAAGAGACCGTCCTCGGCGACCTGGAAGAAATCCGCGAACCGTACGCACACGTCTTTCCCGTTCTCGAGCCGGCCCTCGAAATCGCCGTGCACGGCGATCAGTTCCTTGTTCGCCACGACTCCGCGCAATGAATGCTTTCCTGATTCGATGACACGGTCCTGCCGGTAGAACCGCTCCAGTTCACCGATTCCGTGCAGGGACGGATATCCCGGCCGCTCGTACACCACATCCGTCGTGAACAGCGACACAAGACCGGGAATGTCATTCCGGTCGACCAGGTCGTAGTACCGCTCGACCAGACCTATGGCTTCCTCGACGAAGATCACGCAGCAGACACCCCGTTCACAGTCGTTCCGCAGCAGTCGCTCCGGAAAGGTGATGCATCACGAATTTCAGCGATTCGGGCAGGGCGCGGTTCACGAAGTCCCAGTCGTGACCGCCCTGCCGCTCGTGGTACTCCGGCCGCCAGCCCCGCTCCCGCAGCGTGTCCCGTGTACGGCGGTTCATCCCGATCACACGGTCGTGGTCGCCGGTGCCCACGTCGAGGTAAAGAGCCGGACGGGGGCCGTCGTGCGGCTCGTCGGCCAGCCGGCGCGGATCGTAGAGCCGGCGGGTGGCGCTGCCCGGCGGGCCCCAGACCCGCTCGTGGACCTCTTCCGTGGGCATGGCGAAGCCGGGGTCCCCACGGAACGCGGCGTACGGGTCGCCGATGCGCGTGCCCGCCTCGAAGGCACCGGCGTGCGCGGCGGCCGCGCCGAACAGCCCACGGTGCCGCAGCGCCAGGAACAGCGCGGCGGCGCCCCCCATGGAGAATCCGCCGACCGCCTGGCCCTCGCGGCGGGCCACCGTGTTGAACTCGTTGTTCACGCTCGCCACGAGGTCCTCGGCGAGGTAGTCCTCGTACCGCTGCCCGGCGTGGTCGTTGATGAACCAGCGGCGGCCGCTCTCCGGCAGGACGACGATCAGCCGGCTGCCCGCCAGGGCCTGGCACAGCACGGAACGGCGCAGCCAGGTGTCCCGCCCGCCGCCGTAGCCGTGCAGGAGGTACAGCACCGGGTGGGCGGGGCCGTGGTCCGTGTACGTGTCGGGCAGCACGACGTTGACCCGCTTGTCACGGCCCAGCGCCCGGCTGGGCCAGCACAGGGTCATGACTCGGGTGTGCACGGCCCCTCCTCGCTCCGGGCCGCCGCGGCGGCGAGCGCCCGCCGGTCGGCCTTGCCCGTCGACGTACGGGGAAGACCGTCCACGACGGCGAAGCGGGCCGGGACCATGTAGCGCGGCAGGGTCCGGGCACAGTGGTGGCGCAGCCGCGCCTCGTCGATCGACGCCCCGGACTCCGGTACCACGTACGCCTCCAGGCGTACGTCGTCCTCCCCGGCCCCGACGGCCGTGCAGACCGTCTCGTGGACCTCGGGCAGCGCCAGCAGCGTCGCCTCGATCTCCTCCGGCTCGATCCGGTAGCCGCGGACCTTGACCATGTGGTCGCGCCGCCCGGCGAACGTGTAGGTCCGCGCGCCGTCGGACCTGACGATGTCTCCGGTCCGGTGGACCGGCGCGGGCTCGGCGGGCGGGCCCGCGGGCGTCCAGTAGCCGAGCATCACCGAGTCGCCGCGGACCGCGAGTTCGCCCTCGGCGCCCGGTGCGTCCGGTACGGCGCGGCCGTCCGCGTCGAGCAGGGTGGTGGTGGCGTACGGGCAGGGGGTGCCGATGGGCGGCGGCGCGACGCGGTCCGGTGCCAGGTCCTCGTCGGTGACCCGGTGGAAGGTGCAGACGTTGGTCTCGGTCGGCCCGTAGAGGTTGTAGAGCTCCGCCCCGCCGAGCACGCCGCGCAGCCTTCTGAGGTGCTTGAGCGGGAACGCCTCGCCCGCGAACAGCACCGTCCGCAGCCCGCAGGAGGCGAGCTCGCCGCTGTTCCTCGCGTCGAGCATCCGCACCAGCGCGCCCGGGACCGAATACCAGACGCTGATCTTCTCGGCCACCACGAGCCGGTTCAGCGCCATGCCGAGGGCCTTGTGGTGCTCCGGGACGAGGACGAGACAGGCTCCGGTGCCCGCCGCCGCGAAGATGTCGAAGACCGACAGGTCGAAGTGGACGGGTGCGTGGGAGGCGAGCCGGTCATCGGACGTGATGCGGAACTCCGCGACGGCCCAGTCGACGAAGGCACGGGCGTTGCGGTGGGAGAGCATGACGCCCTTGGGGACGCCGGTCGAACCGGAGGTGTAGAGGACGTAGGCCAGGTCGCCGGGGGCCACGGATGCGGGCCGGAACCCTTTGGGGACGGGCCGCCGCGCCGCCCGGCCCCAGCCGAGGCGAGGGGGGACAAAGACGGCTGGTGCGGCGTCCGTCGCCTGCCCGTCCTCGACCTCCTCCTCGTCGACGACCACGACGAGCCGGACCGCGGCCGACCAGCCGTCCGTGCCCGGCCCGTCCGTGCTGTGTCCGTCGCTGCCGTCCTGCCCGTCCGTGCTCTGCCCCTGCGTGTCCGGTGCGAGCAGGTCGAGCCGTCCGCGGTCCGTGACCAGGCAGGCCACCGCGCAGTCCTTGAGGATGTACGCGGCGCGGGCGGGCGGCGCCGCCGGGTCCACGGGCACATACGCGGCACCGCACTTGAGCACGGCGTGCACGGCCACGACGGTCTCCACCGACTTGCCCAGCCACAGCCCGACCCGGTCGCCCGGGACCACGCCCGCCTCGCGCATCGTGGCGGCGAGGGCGCTGCTGGCCCGGTCGAGACCGGCGTAGTCGAGGGAGCGGCCGCGCAGTCTGACCGCCTCGCCCGTGGGGTGCTCGGCCACCGACCGCGCCAGGGCGTCAACGAGCGTCGGCACGCCGCTCACCCCCGGGCCGGGCGGCGGCCGCCGGCCGCGGCGGGGGCGTGCGGCGCGCCCTGGCCGTGATCCCCATCTTCTCGGCCATCAGCACCCGTTGGAGGTCCGAGGTGCCCGACGAGATGCGGGTGCCCAGGGCGTCACGGAGGTTCCGCTCGATGTCCGTGTCGGTGGTGTAGCCGAGCCCGCCGTACACCTGCATGGCGTCGAGGAAGGTCGCCACGGCTGCTTCGCTGGTGGTCAGTTTCGCCGCCTCGGGGGCGTACGAGGCATCCTGGAGGCCCAGCTTCCAGGCCGCCTGGTGGGTCAGCAGCCGCGCCGCCTCCAGCCGGAGCTGCATGTCGACGATCCGGTGCGCGACCGACTCGAACCGGCCGATGTTCTTGCCGAACTGGCTGCGGCTCCTGGCGTACTGCACGCACTGCTCGATCTGGCGCCGCATCGTACCGAGCAGCGGGGCCAGGATCAGCGAGCGCTCCCAGGCCATCGCCCGGGCGAGGATGCGCGACCCCTGCTTCTCGGCGCCGAGCCGGGCGCCGGCCGGGACACGGCAGTCCCGGAGGGTGATCTCCCCCCACGGCGCGGTGCGCATCCCCGTCTTCTCGAACCGGCTCTCCACGGTCAGCCCCTCGGTGTCCCGGTCGACGAGGAACGCGGTCACCCCGGTGAACCCGAGGGCCGGGTTGACGGTGGCGTAGACGAGGGTGACGTCGGCGATCGGGGCGTTGGTGACGAACCGTTTGGTGCCGTTGAGCACATAGCCGTCCCCGTCGCGGCGGGCCTGTGCCGTCAACGCCATGGCGTCGGAGCCGGCCTCCTGCTCGGTGAGCGCGTGGGCGCCGACCATCCGGCCGTCGCACAGCGCGGGCAGGTAGCGCTCCTTCTGCTCCTCGGTACCGAACTCCAGGATCGGGATCTCGACCGCCCAGATGTGGGCGCCGAGGGAGAGCAGCAGGCCGTTGTCCCGGCAGCCGTGGCCGAGGCCCTCCATGCCGACGGCGCAGCTCAGCGGGTCGAGTCCGAGCCCGCCGTACGTCGTCGGCACGGGCAGCGCGAGGATCCCGGCCCGCGCGCACCGCTCCCAGTCCTCCGGCTGGAGGCTGTGGGTCCGCTCCCTCGCCTCGACGTCCGCGCCCAGCTGGGTGGCGCCCACGTCGCGGAGCCGCTCGCCGAGAGCGACCTGCTCCTCGGTGGGGCTGAGGTTCATGACGCCGCGCCGGCGGGCTCGACGTCCGGGAGGGCGGCCAGCGAGGCCGCGATCTGCTCGTCGGTGGCCGTGTGGTCCTTGAGCGTGCCCGCGAGGTACTGGTCGTAGGCGGACAGGTCGAGCATGCCGTGGCCGCTGATGTTGCACAGGATGACCGTGGCGCGGCGCTCCTCGCGGGCCCGTACGGCCTCGTCGATCACGCCGCGGACGGCGTGCGCGGACTCGGGGGCGGGCACGAGGTTCTCCGTGCGGGCGAAGAGGGCGCCCGCCTCGAACGCGGCGTTCTGCCCGACGGCCACGGCCTCCATGCGTCCGTGCCGGTGCAACAGGCTGACCAGGGGCGCGGCCCCGTGGTAGCGCAGACCGCCGGCGTGCACCCCGGGCGCGACATAGGTGTGCCCCAGGGTGTACATCTTCGTCATCGGCGTGGTGCCGGAGTAGTCGTTGTAGTCCCAGGCGTAGCGCCCCCTGGTCATCTTGGGGCACGCCTCCGGCTCCACGGCGACCAGCCGGGTGTCCGCCCCGGTGCGCAGCTTCTCCCGGTAGAAGGGGAAGGCCAGTCCGGCGAAGTTGCTGCCCGCCCCCATCGACGCGATGACCACGTCGGGGAACTCGCCCGCCATCTCCATCTGGCGCAGCGCCTCCTCGCCGATGACGGTCTGGTGCAGCAGTACGTGGTTCTCGCCGCTGCCGACGGCGAAGCGTCCGCCCGTCACCGACCTGGCGTGCTCGATCGCCTCGGCGTTGGCGATGGACAGGCTTCCCTCACTGTCCGGGGACGCGGCGAGCAGTGCACGGCCCGCCTCGGTGGTGCCGCTCGGGCTGGGGATCACCCGGGCTCCGTTGAGCTCCATGAGCACACGGCGGTACGGCTTCTGCTCGAAGCTGCACCGGACCATGAAGACCGTGCAGCCGAGGCCGATCGCCTGGCAGGCCATCGCCAGCGCGGTGCCCCACTGACCGGCTCCGGTGCCCGTGGTCAGTTCCTGGACGCCGGCCTTCTTGTAGTAGTACGCCTGCGCCAGCGCTGAGTTGAGCTTGTGACTGCCCGCCGCGTTGGCGCCCTCGTACTTGTAGTAGATGTGCGCGGGGGTGTCCAAGGCCCGCTCCAGCGCGTGGGCGCGCACCAGGGGGGTGGGCCGCCAGCGCTGGTACTGCCGACGCACCTCGTCGGGGATCTCCACGTGGCGCCTGCCGCCGACGCTGTCCCGGTACATGGACAGGGGGATGTTCGGTGCCTGCCGTTCCGCCGCGGCCGTGGGGGCGCTCGGGGCGGGGCGGGCCCTGCGCACGCCCTCCGTCGGCACGTCGAGGTCGGCCAGGATGTTGTACCAGTGGGTGGGGACGTCGCTCTCGTCCAAAAGGTACTGGTTGCGGTTCGCCTTCACGCGCCGGCCTCCGAACGGTTCTCCCGCACATGCCGGGACACCAGTCCGATGAGGTCGCCGACGGTCTCCAGATCGGCTTCCATGACATCCTCGTCGTCGATGTGGCCGCCGAACTCGTCCTCGACCGCCAGCAGCAGTTGCAGCAGATTCAGGGAATCGAGCTGAATCGTCGGCGAGTAGAGCGACATCCCGTCCTTGATCTCCTCCGGGCTCAGCCGAAGGTCGAGGACGTCGGTCATGAGCTTCCGTACGACGCCCGCCAACTCGTAGTCATTGCTGTCCATCGTGGGTTCCCTTCGAACTACCGGGCGCGGACCGAAGTCAGCCGTGCAGCGATATCGGCGACGAGTTCCGCCTGCCGATCCCGCAGATAGAAATGACCGCCCGGAAGTGTGCGCGCCGCGAATTCCGCCGTGGTGAGGTCACGCCATGCCCCGATGTCGGCGGCGGAGACCTCCGGGTCGGAATCACCCGCGTACGCCGTCACCGGAATGTCCACCCGTTGCACCTGGGTGCGCCGGTAGTTCTCGATGAGCCGCATATCGGACCGCAGCGAGGGAATCACCAACTGCCGCAGGTCGGGGTCGGCGTACACCTCCTCCTCCACGCCCCCGAGGGCGCGCAGCCCCGCCAACAGCGCCTCGTCGTCACGCAGGTGCAGGTCCCTGCCCTCGCGCCGGCTCAGCGGTGAGGTCTGGCCGGAGACGAACAACATCTGGGGGCACACCTGGTGACGGACGATCAGCCGCAGCGCCACCTCGTACGCCACGCTCGCGCCCATGCTGTGCCCGAACAGCGCCAACGGCCGGTCGGTCAGGGGCAGCAGCACCCGCGTGACGTGGTCGGCCAGCGTGCCCATCTCCGTCACGCACGGTTCGCCGAACCGCTCCTGGCGGCCCGGGTACTGCACGGCGACGAGCTCCACGTCCGCGGGCAGGTCGCGGGTCCAGGCATGGTAGGCGCCCGCGGTACCCCCCGCGTGCGGCAGGCAGACGAGTCGGATCCGAGGCGCCGGCACCGGCTCGAACCGCTTGAGCCAGGCGCTTTCGGAACGCTGAGCGGGAATTGCGGATGAGGACACTGGTCGCCTCTCCATCGGGCGGCAAACAACCGTCGGTCACTTCCGAATCGGCACCCTAGCCGGTTCCTCATCCATCGTCACTGCCCTTTCGGGCAGGGGCAGTTGGCCGTACAGGTTGCTTCCAGTCCCGGGAACAGCTCTCCCGTAGGCTGTAATCGCCCCGCATGGAACCTCTGCCCGTGAATTCTGTTTACGGCGGTATGTGGCGCGCCCATGGATGCGGACCGCTCCACTTTTCCCGAATTGTTTCTCCCCCGCACCCGTGCGTGTCCGTTCCGCCGATCCACTCCCTGCCCGCTCCTTCGACGCCGGAGTCATCGTGACCCTCCGAATGCCCCAGATCCGGGTGGACTTCCCCACGGAACTCAGCCCTTTCCGGGACCAGGTGGAAGAGAGCACCCGCGCGTTCGTCCGGCGGTTCGGCCTCGTGCCCGACGAGGTGGCCCGCCGGCATCACGAGCGGTCGCTGCTCGGCACCCTGATGTCGCGTGCCTATCCGCACGCGGGCCGCACCGAACTCGCCCTGGTCACCGACTGGATCAGCTGCATGCTGGTGCTGGACGACCAGTTCGACGAGACGGACCTGGGCAAGGACCCCGGGCGGCTGCGCGCGGTGTGCCGCGAGGTGCTCGGCTGGCTCACCCCCGACGGCTCCGTCGCCGAGGCCGTGCCCGACACGGCGGAACACTCGGTGGTCACGGCCTTCCGGCCGGCCTTCGCCGACCTGTGGCGCCGCACCCGTCCGTACACCTCCGACGCCTGGCGGACCCGGCTCGCCGGGCACATCGGCGCGTTCTTCGACACCTGCGCCTGGGAGGCCGAGAACCGTCTCACGGGGCGCACGCCGGAGCTGGACGAGTACATCGCGATGCGCGGCCGGGCCCTCATGCCGTACCTGGACCTCATCGAGGTCACCACGCACTTCGAGATCCCGGCGGAGATATACCGGCTGCCGGTGTTCGCCGAGCTGAACCAGTCCCTCTCCGACGCCGACCTGTGGACCAACGACCTCTTCTCCTGCGAGAAGGAGGCCCTGCTGGGCGACCCGCACAACCTGGTGGTCGTCCACCGGCACGCCCATGGCACCGACCTCCAGACCGCCGCGGACGCGGTGGGTGAGATGGTCCAGGGCCGCGTCACCACCTTCACCGACCTCAGCCGGACGTTCCCCGACGCGCCGCTGCGGGACTCCCTCGATCCGTCCCTGCTCGCTCCGCTGGCCCGCCATGTCGCGGGCCTGCGCAGCTGGCTGACCGGCCAGCTCCGGTGGCGCTACGAGACCCGGCGCTTCGACCCCACGCGCCCCGAAGTGACCAGTGCCGCCGGCTCCACCCCGCTGTAGTCCACGGCCACACCACACGATCCGGATCGAGGAGCGACATGCGGAACCGGTATGCCACCGTTGAGTACTTGCGGTCCCTCGACCCGAAGGCGGACCACGAGGAGATCCACCGCACGTCCTCCGACCGGGAGTTCCCGTGGGACTACGGCCGGGGTCTCGAGGTGGCCATCTGGCGGACCTGCTGCATACCGAGCATCGCCGAACTCCTGGACGGCACGAGCGAGTTCGCCCGGCAGGCACAGAAGCGCTACGACGACACCCGGATCCTGCTCGGCGAGATCGTGCGCAACGGCTACGCCTCCGAGCGCGGCCGGCAGGCCCTGCGGCAGATCAACCTGGCGCACCGCCGCTACTCGATCTCCAACGACGACATGCTGTACGTGCTGTCCACGTTCGTCTTCGAGCCCATCCGATGGATCGACCGCTGGGCCTGGCGCGGGACCGTCGAGACGGAGCGGCTGTCCGCCTTCTACTTCTACCGGGAAGTGGGGGCCCGGATGAACATCCAGGACCTCCCCAGCGAGTACACCGAGTTCGAGCGGTTCAACGTGGAGTACGAGCGGGCGAACTTCCGGCTGACCCCCAGCAGCGTGCGGGTCGGCGCCGCCGTCATGAAGCTCTACTCCTCCTGGTATCCGCGTCCCGTATCCGACCTGGTGGCCGCCACGCTGCCGTGCCGGCTCGACGCAGCCGCCCAGCAGGCGCTGGGCATACCGCGGGCGTCTCCCCCGGCCAGAGCCCTGCACCGGATCGGGCTGCACGCCCACGCGCGGGCCGAGCGGGCGGCGCCGGCGCTGATGGCGCGGCTGTTGACCCGGCCGACCGCCAGGACGTACCCGGGCTATCCGCGCGGCTACCGGATCAGCGACATCGGCCCCGAGCACGCGCGGGGCACCCACCAGGGCCCCCTCGCCCTCGGCCACACCTCCGCCGAGAACCTTGAGAGCTGACCGGACCGTGACCCACTCACCGACTCCCCTGCTGCCCGTACGCGTTCCCCTGCCCGGGCGGGCCCTGCGCCTGTGGCTCAAGCTGGAGGCGCTGGGCCCCTTCGGCTCCATCAAGGCGCGTACCGCCGAGGCGCTGCTCGACGCACTGGAGGAGGCCGGCAGGCTGCGCCCCGGGCACCGGGTGGTGGAGTCGACCTCGGGAAACCTGGGCATCGCGCTGGCCGGCCTGTGCGCGGCCCGCGGCTACCGGTGCACCCTGGTCGTCGAGCCCAGCACCCCGCGCGCGAGCGTCGCGCTGATGACGGAGTACGGCGCGGACGTGGTGACCGTGCCCGAACTGCCGTCCGGCAGAACTCTCGACGCCCGGCTGGAAGCGGTCAGGGACATCCTGCGCCAGGACGACACCGCCGTGTGGACCGATCAGTACGAGAGCAGCGCCAACCCCCGCGTCCACACCACCCGGACCGCCGTGGAACTGGCCCGCGACGCCCCGGGCGGGGGCTTCGACGCGGTCGCCGTGGCGGTCTCCACGGGTGGGACGCTGGCCGGGGTGGCCGACTACTTCCGGGCGCACCGGCCCTCGACCCGGATCATCGCGGTCGACGCCGTGGGATCGGCGGCGCTGGGCGGGACCCCGGTGCACCGCCCGGACAAGCTCGCCGGGTTCGGCTCCGGGCAGGCCTCGCGGTTCGTGGCGCGCCACCACTGGGACCGCCTGGTGCGGGTCCGCGACCTGGACGCCGTCGCCGCCTGCGCGCGGATCCGGGATCGGACCGGCCTGTCGCTCGGCGGCAGCGCGGGCGCCTCGGTGCTCGCCACCGTCATGGACGCGGCCCGGCGCCCGGGGACGGCCGACGCGGCCTGTGTGTGCCCGGACGGCGGCGACAAGTACCCACAGCTCACCGGCGTCGTGACGCGGAGCCCGGAAGGGGTCACCGCCGAGGTCGCGGCGGCCCTCGACGCCCTGGCGCACGCCCGCTCCGACGAGTACGCGCACCCCGGCACACCCCCGGTCACCGAAGGAGTGGCGAAGCCATGACCGTGCACACCCCGCCACCGATCACCTATCTCGCGAGCGCCGACGTGGCACGCGTCTGCGCCGAGCTGCCCGTCGTCGAGGCCGTGGTCGAAAGGCCCGAAGAGGCCGTATCACGCGCCGAGTTGACGTTCGCGGTGACCACCACGACCGAGCCGTACGTCGAACTCGACTGGGTGCCCGAGGGCGGCACCTTCGTCAACGTCTCCCTCGACGACGCGGCCGAGAGCCTGCTGCTCGGCTGCGACCACCTGTTCGTCGACGACTGGCAGCTGGTCGCCGAGGACGACCACCGCCTGCTGGGCGTGCTCGCCGGCGCGGGCCGGATCACCGGTCCCGGCGCCCCCGCCCCCGAGGGCGGCCGGTCCGTCGACGCCGCCCTCCCCGACCTGCTCGCGGGCGCCTACCGGCGGCAGGTGGGCGACCGGGACCGCGTGGTGATCAATCCGTTCGGCATGGGCGTGCACGACATCGCGGTGGCCGCCGCGGTGCACACCGGGGCGGCCGAACTGGGCCTCGGCACGCGGCTGCCGCACTGACACCGACAGGGGAGGAACAGCCATGGACGCGACGTCAGGGGCGGCCGAGACCGCGGGGACGGCAGGGTGGCCCGGCCTGACCGGGCTGCGGGTGCTGGATCTGTCCCGCCTGCTGCCCGGCGGTTTCGCCACGCTGCTGCTGGCCGACCTCGGCGCCGACGTGATCAAGATCGAGAGCCCCGACAGGGGCGACTACGGCAGGCTCGTCGACCCCGACACGTTCGCCGCGCTCAACCGCAACAAGCGGTCGGTGGTCCTCGACCTCCGGGAGCCCGAGGGCCGCGACACGCTGCTGCGCCTGGTCGAGCGCAGCGACGCCGTCGTGGAGAGCCACCGGCCGGGTGTGCTGGAGAAGATGGGGCTGGGCTACGCGCGGCTGCGCGCCGCCAACCGCCGGGTCGTGCTCTGCTCGATCAGCGGCTTCGGCCAGACCGGGCCGTACGCGACACGGCCCGGCCACGACCTCAACTTCCTCGCCCTGTCCGGCTTCTTCGCGGTGCCGCACCGCGAGGCGGGCCCGGTGGACCGGGTCGGCGTCCGGGTCGCCGACACGGCCGGCGCCATGTACGCGGCGCTCTCCACGGCCGTGGCGGTGTTCGCGGCACGGGTCACGGGCGAGGGCCAGCACCTCGACGTCTCCCTGCACGAGGCCGCAGCCGCCTGGGCGGCCCCGCTCGCCCTGTCGCGCCACGGCCGGGCGGGGCCGGGCGGGAATCCGCTGGTCACCGGGGACAACGATGTGTTCGTCCTGGCGTGCGGGCGGCGACTCACCCTCGCCACCTTCGAGGACAAGTTCTGGATCGCCTTCCGGCGCCGGTTCGCAGCGGAGTTCCCCGCGCTCGCCGACGACGCGTACGACCGGCGGGCCGACCGCACCCGGGCCAAGGAGAAGGTACGGGCGACGCTCGCGGACGTGTTCGCGCGGCATGACCTCACATGGTGGTCCGCCGCCCTGTCCGACCTCGACGTGCCCTGGGCCCCGGTCTACGAGTCGGCGGACGAGTTCCTCGCCGACGGGCACGTGGCGGCCCGCGGCCTCGTCGGCACCGTTCCGGGCCCGCCCGGCGGCGCCCCGCAGAACCAGGTCCGTTTCCCCGTGCTCTTCGGAGCAGGGCTGGAATCCCTGCGGGGCGCGGCTCCCGCACACGGGGAACACACCGCCGAGGTTCTGGCGGAGATCGACGCCGCAGACCGACGACGTGAGGAGCCACAGTGACCGGCCGAACCGTACGGGCAGTGAACGGAAGCCCGAGACCGCGCCCGGGCTCGGTCCGGCCCGCGGACGGGCGCAGCCCGCTCGCCGACCGGACCATCGGCGCGCTGCTCCGCGAGACCGTGGCCCGCCGCCCGGAGGCCGTCGCCCTGCGCGGCGTCCCGGACGGCGGCGGCACGCCCCGGCAGTGGACGTACGCCGAGCTGCTCGCCGAGGCGGAGAGCGTCGCGTCCGGCATCCTCGCCCGGCTCCCGCGCGGCAGCCGGGTCGCCATCTGGGCGCCCAACGTCCCCGAGTGGCCCGTGTTCGAATACGCGGCGGCGCTCGCCGGGGTGACCCTGGTGACCCTGAACCCGGCGTTCCGTGCCGCCGACCTGACGCACACCCTCGGTGTCTCCGAGGCGGAGATGCTGGTCCATGCCGACCGCAGCCGCACGTACGACATGGCGGCCGTGGTGTCATCGGTCGCCGCCGGGCTGCCTCGGCTGCGCCATGTCGTCTCCCTTTCCGACTGGGACGAGCTCAAGGGCAGCGGGCCGCTGCCCGCGGAGCACGAGCCGTCCTCGACCGCCCCGGCCCAGATCCAGTTCACCTCGGGGACGACGGGCGCCCCGAAGGCCGTTCTCCTGTCCCACCAGGCCGTGGTGAACGTTCCCAAGCTGACTTTCGAGGCCCTCGGGGTGCGTCCGGGCGCCACGGTCGTCAGTCCGCTCCCCATGTTCCACACGGCCGGCTGCGTCATCTCGTGTCTGGGCCCGCTCTGGAGCGGCGGCACGTTCGTGCTGCTCGAACGCTTCGACCCCAAGGTGCTGCTCAGCACGCTGAGCGAGGCGCCCGGCGCGGTGCTGACCAGTGTTCCCACGGTACTGAGCACGCTCAACGAGGCCGCCCGCGACGTCCCGGACCGCCCAGTGCTTTCGTCCGTCCTGACCGGTGCCGCCCCGGTCCGCCCGCAGCTCATCGCGGAGACCGAACGGCTCTTCTCGACCACCGTGTTCAACCTCTACGGCCAGACCGAGCTCGCCTCCGTCCTCACCCTCACCCGGCCCGACGACACCGTCGAGGACAAGGCCGGCACCGTCGGACGGCCCCTCCCGCACGCCGAGTGCAAGATCGTCCACCCCGAGTCGGGCGCCGTGCAGCCGCTCGGTGTCCAGGGCGAGATCTGCGCCCGCGGCTACCAGCAGATGATCGGCTACTACGGAGACCCCGCCGCCACCGCGGGCAAGGTGGACGCGGAGGGCTGGCTGCACACCGGCGACCTCGGCTCGATGGACGTCACCGGGGCCCTGCGGATCGACGGGCGGCTGAACGACCTCATCATCCGGGGCGGCGAGAACATCGCGCCCGCCGCCATCGAGGAGGTCCTCGCGGAGGTCCCGGGGGTGCGGGAGGCCGTGGTCGTGGGGGTCCCCGACGACGTGTGGGGCGAGGAGGTCGCGGCCGTGGTCCAGCCCGTGCCGGGTGCGGCGCTCTGCCTGGAGGCCCTGCTGGCCCAGTGCGAGGGGCGGCTCACGCCGTACAAGATCCCGGTCCACTGGTTCCTGGCGGCGGACCTCCCCCTCACCGCCTCCGGGAAGGTCCAGCGGTTCCGCGTCGCCGAACTCGCCGTCAGCGGCCGCCTGGAACGTCTCGACAGCGGCACCTCCACTGCCTGAACCCCCTGAACCCGGAGCGCACCATGCGTATTTCCATGCAGTTGCGGTACGACGGCGACATCGTGGCCGCCGCCGAGCAGGTGGCGGAGCTCGAACGCGCCGGTCTCGACCTGATCTGGGTGCCCGAGGCCTACGGCCACGACGCCCCGAGCTTCATGGGGTTCATCGCCGCTCGCACCCGACGGGTGGAGATCGGCTCGGGCATCATGTCCGTCTACACCCGCACGCCCGCGCTGCTCGCGATGACGGCCGCCGGAGTCGACGCACTCTCAGGCGGCCGCTGTCATCTGGGACTTGGCACCTCCGGCCCCCGCGTGGTCGAGGGGCTGCACGGTGTCCCGTACCGCGAGCCGGTGGCACGGACCCGGGAGACCATCGCGGTGCTGCGCGCCTTCTGGCGGCGCGAGGAACCGGTGACGTACGAGGGCCGGGTGCACCGCCTGCCGCTGCCTCCGGGCGAGGGCGGCGGCACGGGGCTCGGCACCGCCATGAAGCTGCTGACCCCGCCGGTGCGGCCGGCCGTCCCCGTCTGGGTGGCGTCGCTGGGCCCGCGCAACGTCCGGATGACCGCCGAGGTCGCCGACGGCTGGCTGCCCATGTTCTTCGACCCCGAACGGTGCGACGAGGTCTGGGGCGACGACCTGCGGGCCGGGGCGGCGCGGCGGGACCCGGGGCTCGGCCCGCTGCGGATCTCGGCGGGCGGGCTGCTCGCCATCGGCCCGGACGCCGCCCGGGCCAGGGAGCTTGCCCGCGGCCAACTGGCCCTTTTCATCGGCGGGATGGGCGCCGCGGGGCACAACTACTACTACGACCTGGTCTGCAGGTACGGCTACCGGGCCCAGGCGGAGGCCGTGGCGCGACTGTTCCGGGCAGGTGACCGCGCGGGGGCGGCGGCGGCCGTTCCGGCGGAACTCCTCGAGGCCACCACGCTGTGCGGGCCCGAGGGCTATGTGAAGGAGCGGGTCGCGGCGTATCGCGCGGCCGGGGTGACCGAACTCCAGGTCGTCCCCGTGCCCCAGGACGGCCAGACGGAGGCCGGGCTGCTGTCACGGCTCAAGGAGCTCTGCGACTGACGAGCCCCGGTCGTCCGGTCCACGGCACCGCCGGCCCCTCTTCAGGGGCCGGCGGTTTCTTCAGTGGCCCTCGCCCCGCTCCCGCGCGGGAGGCCGCGCGGCCATGGCCGGCGGTGTGTCCTTGCCGTAGCGGCGCAGGTACTCTGCCAGCTGCTCCGGATCGTCCTTCAGAAACGGCAGATCTGTGGGCACCATGTGACGTATCGCCAGCAACGGCACAGGGCTCTTCAGCGGGCGGAATTCCGGATTCCATAAGCCACCCTTGGCCGGCGGACCGTCATGGAACTCGCCTATCATCAGCCCGCGCGAGACATAGTCCGCTTTCAGTAATTCCTGGGTGTTCTCAACAATTTCGACCACCCTGTCCCGCGGCAGATCGGGAAAGAGCACGAGAATCGTCGTGTACTGCGCGGCACCCCCATGCTGACGGGCGAGTTCGACAAACCAGTCACGGTATCCGCGAAGCGCCTCCGCGGTCTCCGCGGAGCTTTCCGGAACCCCTGATTCCACCGCCAGATAGAACAGCTCTCTGTTCATCGACGTCTTGACGAACGGGCAGACATGCCCCTTTCGCCCCACTTCGGGGTGGGGTCGGGAAAGGTAGCTGGACGCCCACTCAACTATTTCACGCAGGGACTCCTCATGCTTCTCAAGCCATGAGGGAAGGTCATTTCGCGCGAGGTCGCCCAGCTCAATCAGGGTCAGTCGCGCACTGCTTTCGCGAATCAGCATGGCTGAGTCACTCCCACCCGGGCACGCCCACCCTAACACTTCGCTTACAAGGGATCATCCAGCACAATCAATTTCAAAGCGGATCTTCGTCGACGCGCAGAAATATTTCCATGGCGCTCACGCTTCTCACTGGATAGACACTGGATGCACGATCTGCCTCTTCCGTAGCGTCGTACAGACGTGTGAAATACCTAGCCGGAATGGGTGTCAGGAACGGCTGCTCGTCAACGAACGGGGAATTGATGGCGGTCCAAGGCGCATTGCAAGACCAGACCGACGATCTCGGGGAGTTGGTGAGAAACGCGAGAGACAGAGCCCGGCTGAGTCAGCGGGTGGTGGCCGAGCGGTCCGGAATCAGCCTCCGGACATTGCGGGAGATCGAGAACGGCCGGGTACGCCTGCCGCGGCGGCACTCCATACAGCGTCTGGCCGAAGTGCTACAGGAACCCCGCCTGCTCGACCAGGCGGCCGCCAAGTCCCTGCTGGACGAGGCCGCGTACGGCGAGGACGACCGGCTGATACTCCGGGTCCTCGGTCCGCTCAGCGCGGTACGCGGCCGGAGCGTGCTCAACGCCGGCACCCCCATGCAGCAGAGCCTGCTCGGCCTGATGGCCCTGCACGCGAACGAGAGCGTCTCCCAGGCGGAGATCGTCGACGTGCTGTGGGGCGAGGCCCCCCCGAACTCCTTCAACCAGCTGGTCCACACGTATGTCTCGCGGCTGCGCGCGCTGTTGGCGAAGCACAGCGACCCGAGCTCCGACGCGTCGGCGATCGTGCGCCGCAACGCGGGCTACGAGCTGCGGATCGGCGCCGACCAGCTGGACCTGCTGCGCTTCCGCGAGTTGGCCAAGGAGGCCGAACACGCCCGGGTCAGCGGGGATCTCACCCTTGAGGTGCGGCTCCTGACGGACCTGCTGCGCCTGTGGTCCGGTCCGGTGCTGCACGGCTCCTCGCCGCGGCTGCAGCAGCACCCGCTCGCCCTGGACGCCAACCAGCGGCAGATCACCGCGGCGCTGCGCCTCGCGGAACTCGCCGTCGCCTACGGCCACTACGAGAAAGCCATCGACCAGCTGCAGCCCCTCGTGCGGCACCATCCGCTGCACGAGGGCCTGCACGCCCAGCTGATGGTCGCGCTGGCCGGAGCCGGGCAACAGGTGGAAGCCCTCAGCCTGTTCAGCAAGTTGGACCGCACCCTGCGGATCGACTTCGGTATCGACCCCGGACCCGAACTGCGCGCCGCGCAGCTGTCCGTGCTGCGTGGCGTCAGCCGCGCCACGGACGACAAGGGCGTGCAGGCCGCCCCGCCCCGGGCGGAGGCCAAGCGTCCGTACGGGCTGCCGCCGGACACCCCCGACCTGGTGGGCCGCAGCGAGCACCATCAGGTGCTGCAGCACCTCACCCAGAGCGGTTCGCCCGGCGGCCTGTTCGGCCCCTCGCCGGTCGCCTCCATCTACGGACCGCCGGGGGTCGGCAAGTCCGTCCTCGCGGTCCGCGTGGCGAACTCGTGCAGGCTCCGCTACGTGGACGGGGTGCTCTACGCCGACCTGCGCAGCGACACCCAGGCCGACGGCCACGTCGCATACACCACGCTGCACCGCTTCCTCCGGGCGCTGGGCATGGCCGAGGCCGAGATCCCGCGCGGGCTCAACGAGCGGATCTCCGCGTACCGCAGCCTGCTCGCCGAGCGCCGTGTCCTCGTCGTCGTCGACAACGTCGTACGGGACGAGCAACTGCAGCCGCTGCTGCCCGGCGGGTTCACCAGCGCCCTGCTGTTCACCAGCCGGGCGCCGCTGTCCACGATCCCGGGGGCCCGGCACTTGCCGCTCTCCCTCTTCACCGCCGAGCAGTCGGTCAGGCTGCTGACCCGGATCGTGGGCGAGGAGCGCGTGCTCGCCGAGCGTCAGATGGCCGAGGAGATCGCCGAGTTGTGCGGGCATCTCCCGCTCGCCATCCGGATCGTGGGCCAGCGTCTGGTCACCCGCCCCCACTGGTCCCTGTCGCGCATGGTCCAGCGGCTCACCGACGAACAGAGCCGACTGTCGGAACTGTCCCACGGCGAGCTCGACGTCCGCGCCCGCCTCGACACGCACTTCGTGTCCCTGGCGAGCGCCTCCCGGCGGGCCCTGCTGGCGCTGGCGAGGGCCTGCGGGGGCTCCTTCACCCTGCGGGCCGCCGCTGCCTCGCTCGGCTGCAGCCTGATCGCCGCCGAGGACGCGGCCGAGACACTCGTCGACCACCAGCTCCTCGAGGGGCCGGACTCCGCGGGCCGCTACGCGTTCCCGGTGCTCACCAGGCTGCACGCCCGCGAGCGGTTCGCCTGACGAGGGCGGAGCCCCGGCCCCTCCTCAGGCCGGGGCGAAGGCGACCGGAAGGCTGCTGAAGCCGTTGAGGAAGTTCGAATGCACCCGCCGTGGTTCGCCGGTGAGCTCCAACGCCGAGGCGTGGGTGCGCAGGGCGTCCAGTACGGCACCGACCTCCGCGCGCCCCAGGTGGGCCCCGATGCAGAAGTGCGGTCCGTAGCCGAAGGTGAGATGACGGTTCGCCGTACGTGACAGCAGGAACCGGTCGGGCTCCTCGAACACCTCCTCATCCCGGTTGGCCGAGGTGTTCCAGAGCACGACGACGGAGTCAGGCCCGATCGTGCGGGAGCCGATCGTCACCTCCTCCAGCGTGGTCCGCCCGAAGTGCATGGCCGGGGTGGTCCACCGCAGCACCTCGTCCACGGCGGTGTCCGTCCCCACCTCCCCCGCGCGCAGCAGGTTCCACTGCTCCGGGTGCTCCGCCAGCGCGTGGACCGCGCCGATCATGGAGAGCCGACTGGTCTCGTCCCCGCCGATGACGAGGCTGTAGCAGTTGAAGACGATCTCCTCCTCCGTGAGCGGCCGGCCCCCGACCGCTCCGTCCGCGAGGGCGGCGATGGCGCCCTCGCGGGGCGTCTTCCTGATGCCGTCCAGGAGGTCCAGGAAGTAGAGGAGGATCTCGTTGCGCGCGCGTACGGCGGCCTCTTCGGTGGCGTCCTCGTGCTCCGAGCTCAGCGCGGACTTGGTGAGGGTCAGCAGGTACGCCTGGTCGCTCTCCGGAACTCCCAGCAGATGACAGATCGTCCCCATCGGGATCTTCTCCGCCACGTCCGCCGCGAAGTCGCCGCCCCGCTCCACCACTTCACAGATCAGCCGGTCGGCCATGTCCCGCACCCGGCGCTCCACGGACCGCAGGAACCGGGGCGAGAACGCCTTCAACATGACGTTGCGCAGCTCCCGGTGGCGCTCGCCGTCGCTGACCGCGAGCATCTTTCCGGCCGCCGAGTCGCCGCCCGCGAGCAGCGTGGTGAGCACGTTGCCGCGCTCGGAGGTGAACCGCCGGTTGTCGCGGTAGACGCGCTGCACGTCCTCGAAGCGCGTAACCGACCAGAACCCCGGCCGGCCCTCGCCGGGCTCCGTCCAGAACACCGGGTTCCTGGCCCGGAGCCTGCGCCACAGCTCGTACTGGTCGTGGAGCTGGAAGAACCAGGGGTCGGCCAGATCCACCGTGGTGCAGTCCTCCGGGAGCTCCCACACACCGCTCATCTGCTTCCTCACGTATCGCGTCGTGGGCTCGATGGACACAGAGGCTAGCCCCGCGGGCGGGCGCGGTTCTGTCACCGGACTACACGGTGAAGTGCCCCTCCCGGCCCGGCCCGTGGGCCCCGGTGCGGCCGGGGCGGGCCACTACTCGTCCGCCCCCGCGGTGATGAAGGCCGACTCGTACGCCGTGATCACGGCCTGGACGCGGTCGCGCGCGCCGAGCTTCGCCAGCACCGCGCTCACGTGCGTCTTCACCGTCTCGGTGCCCAGGTGCAGCTCGGCGGCGATCTCCGCGTTCGTCAGGCCGCGCGCGACGAACCGCAGCACCTGGCCCTCGCGTTCGGTGAGCGCGGCCTTCTCCAGTGCGCGCCGCGCCGACTCGTTGCCGTGCGCGGCGGCGAGGGAGCGCAGCGCGGGCGGGAAGAGCAACGACTCGCCCTCGGCGACGATCCGCACCGCGTGCACGATCTCGGTGGGCCGGGCGCGCTTCAGCAGAAACCCGTCGGCGCCGGCGCACAGCGCCCCGTAGACGTACTCGTCCTCCTCGAACGTGGTGATGACGAGGATCCTCGGAGGGTCGGTGACCGTCCGCAGCACGGCCCGGGTCGCCTCGATGCCGTCCATCAGCGGCATGCGTACGTCCATGGCGACGACGTCCGGCTTCACCTTCCCCACCAGGGGAATGACGGCCGCGCCGTCCGCCGCCTCGCCGACGACCTCGATGTCGGGCTGCGCCTCCAGGATGGCGCGCAGCCCGGCGCGTACCAGCGCGTCGTCGTCGACGAGCAGGACGGTGATCGGCATGCCGGTCACTGTAACGGCAGGGTGACGTGCACCCGCCACACCCCGTCGTGCGGCCCGTACGCGGCCGCACCGCCGAGCAGGACGGCCCGCTCACGCAACCCGCGCAGCCCGGAGCCGCCGCCGCGGGACCCGCCGGACTCGGCCGGCTGCTTGTTGCGCACCTCCAACTCCAGTCGGCCGTCAAGGACTTCGATCCGCACGGTCACCGGCACCGAGCCCGCGTGCCGCAGCACGTTGGTGAGGCACTCCTGCAGCATCCGGTATCCCTCGCGTGAGACCGGCCCGGGCACGGCGTTGAGGTCCCCGCTGATCCAGGTCGTCACGTCGGCCCCGGACCCGCGCGCCGACTCCACCAGCCGTCCGGCGTGCGCGAGCGTGGGCCGCTGCGCCGTCGGGTCGGCGTCCTCGCGCAACAGCCTGAGCACCGCGTCCAGTTCGGACAGCGCCTCGCGCCCGGTGTCCTCGATGGCGGCCAGTGCCCGGTCGGTGAACTCCGGAGTCCCGGCCGCGCGCGCCGCGCCCGCCTGCACCACGGCGATGGTGAGCGCGTGCCCGATGGTGTCGTGCAGCTCGCGGGCGAGCCGCGTGCGCTCCAGCAACCGCTCGGTCCGCTCCTCCAGTTCCGCGAGCCGCTCCGCCGGGGACGGGCCGAGCAGCCGGGGTGCGAGACCGGCCATCAGCGCGCCGGCCCCCCATACGACAACGACCAGCGCGGCGCCGGACACCGGGGCCAGCAGCGGGTACCACCACCCCCATCGCCCGGGCAGCAGCATGGGCGCGGGCCCGAACGGCGGCCACAGGGACGGCATCAGCAGACCCAGCGTCAGTACGACGCCGTTGAGCGTGACCACGGTGACTCCGAAGCCGAGCCACAGGCGCAGGGTCAGCCACACGAAGACCCGCCATCGGTCGCCCCACGAGGACGAGGGCGAACCGGCGATCTCCGGCGCCGGATGCTCGTGCGGTGCCTGCGGCCCGGGGTAGAGCAGCAGCCGAGCCTGCATCGTCTCGGCGACCCGGGTGCCGGGGATGAACGCGGCGAGCGCGAGCAGCGGGAGCGGCACGAAGAGCAGGAGCGCGCTGGGGTCCTCAAGGCCCGGGAAGGCCACCCCGACCACCACCACGGCGGCCACCGCGCCCATGAACAGGTGCAGCCACCGGGTGTACGTGACCGCACGCGACACGGGCCGCAGCAGCCGATGGAAACGCTTCATGAGGGCCATGGTCCCAGCGGGGCAGGGCAGCTGCCTCCCCCGCGTGGGGGAGGACGTTCCCTCCGCCGGGGGAAGCGGACACCCCCCTGTGGACGGCACCGTCGTCACCATGACAGCCATCGATGTGAAGGACCTGACCAAGGTCTACGGACAGGTGCGCGCGGTCGACCGCCTCACCTTCTCCGTCCGGCCCGGCCAGGTCACCGGGTTCCTCGGCCCCAACGGCGCGGGCAAGTCCACCACCATGCGCCTCATGCTCGGCCTCGACCGCCCGAGCTCCGGCACGGCGACGATCGGCGGTCGCCCGTTCACGCAGCTCGACGAGCCGCTGCGGCATGTGGGCGCCCTCCTCGACGCCCAGGCGCCGCACGGTTCCCGCACCGCCCGCAGCCACCTTCTGGCTCTCGCCGCGAGCAACCGCATCCCCGACCGGCGGGTGGACGAGGTCCTCGAACTGACGGGCATCGCGAGCGTGGCGTCCCGCCGGGTGAAGACGTTCTCCCTCGGCATGCGCCAGCGCCTCGGCATCGCCGCGGCCCTGCTCGGCGACCCCCAGGTGCTGCTGCTCGACGAGCCGTCGAACGGCCTCGACCCCGAGGGCATCATCTGGATCCGCGAGCTGATGCGCCGCCTCGCGCGGGAGAACCGCACCGTGCTGGTCTCCAGCCATCTGATGGGCGAGACGGCCTCCTTCGCCGACCACCTGATCGTCCTGGGCAAGGGCAGGCTGCTGGCGGACACGCCGACGAAGGACTTCATCGCGGCCCGCATCAAGCCGCGTGTCCGCGTCCGTACGACGGAGCCCGCACGGCTGCGCGAGGTGCTGCTGCGGCACGGCCACACCCCCGTCGACTCGGACGACGGGCGCATGCTGATCGACGACGCCGAGATCGACGCCATCGGCCCGCTGGCCGCCCAGGAGGGCATCGCTCTTCTCGAACTCGCCGCCGAAGAGGCCACATTGGAGCAGGCCTACCTCGACCTCACCGCTACCGCCACGGAATTCTCCGCACGAGCCCCGCAGGAGGCCTGACCATGTCCACCGCAGCCGTACTCCGCTCCGAGTGGATCAAGGTCAGGACCCTGCGCGGAACCGCGTGGTCGTTGCTGGCCGTCTTCCTGCTGACGGCCGGCTTCGCCGTCGCGGCCAACGCGGCAACCGGCGACTCCGAAGCGGACAGCGCCGACTTCGACGCGCTCTTCTCCGTCTTCCTCGGCCTCAATCTGGGTCAGATCGCGGCGATCTCCTTCGGCACGCTGGCCATGTCGTCCGAGTACCAGGGGGGAGCCATCCGCGCGTCGCTGACGGCGGTGCCGAACCGGGGCCTGTTCTACGCGGCGAAGCTCGCGAACGTGGCGGGCCTCGCGCTGGCGATGGGCCTGGTGACGACGTTCGTGTCGTTCCTGGGCGGCAGCGCCTTCCTGGGCGACGCGGCGCTGAGCCTGGGCGACGCGGACGCGCTGCGCGCCTGCCTGGGCGGGGCCGTCTACCTCGCGCTGATGGCGCTCTTCGCGGCCGGCCTGACGGCGGTGCTGCGCAGCGGCCTCGCCGTGCTCAGCATCCTGATCCCGTTCATCCTCATCGTCTCCATGATCCTGGGCGAGACGTCGGGTTCCGTCGCCGACTACCTCCCCGACCGCGCCGGACAGCAGGTCCTGTACGTGGACCCGCCGAGCGACCTGGCGCCGTGGGCGGGTCTTGGGGTTACGGCACTGTGGGCGGGCGTGGCGGTGCTGGCGGGGTGGTGGTCCCTGAGGCGCAGGGACGCGTAGGTCCCGCGGGGCGGGAGGGGAGCGGATGAGACCGGCTCCCCCGGGCCTGCCACGTCCTGGGGCCGGCCGGGGTGCCCCTTGGAGGTCAACTGAACCGCAACAGTCAGTTGACCTTCCGCTCGTGTCCGGCCCGGTACGGCTCGCGGAGCTTGAATTTCTGGATCTTCCCGGTGGCGGTGCGCGGGGTGGCGTCGCGGAATCTCGACGCTCGTCGGCGCCTTGTAGCCCGCCATCCGCTGCTTGCAGTGGGCGACGATGTCGGCCTCCAGCGCCGTCGCCCCCTCCGCGAGGACCACCAGGGCCTTGATCGTCTCGCCCCACTTCTCGTACGGCACCCCGATGACGGCGACCTCGGCGACCGCCGGGTGGCTGAAGATGGCGTCCTCCACCTCGATGGACGATCACTCGCAGAGGTCCTCCAGAAACCTGCATGTTGTGCGAGGCACGCTCCGTCATGGTGTTCCCCGTATGTAGTCTGCAGGCCGCCGTCTCGTGGGGCGGCACCCTTGTGCCTGGCCGTCGTGGCGTCGAGGACCGGACAGGATTCGGCGGCGGAGGGATTGAGCGCTACGGAATCAGTTTGGAGGTGACGCCCCGTCACGCACTGCTGTTTTCCGGACATTCGGCTGGAGCGGGGCGGCCGCAAAGGCCCTGGTCGCGCCCGCCCCACACCCCCCTGCCGTCGGCCCGGATACTGCACGACAGCTGTCGTAGACGCTGATCTTTGCGGAGGAGTTCTCGCGTCAGTGCCGGAGGCGTGCGATCTCTTCCTGGTTGCTCCCCGTGGTGGAGGGCAAGGCCGTCAAGCCCAGGACTGGCAGATCTCGCTGAGCACCGAATGGATGTCGGCGCGCGGCCGGGCAACGGCCTGCTACGCGCCGGCCGGCTGCACTGAGGTGAGGCATGTCATCTCCTCCTCCGAGAGCCGCAGCGCGCCGGCTGCCATGTTCTGCGCGAGGTGGTCAGGATCACCGGTCCCCGGGATCGCCAGCACATGCGGCCCCTGGTGCAAGGTCCAGGCCAGGCGGACCTGCGCGACGGACACACCGTGCGCGCGGGCGACGGCGCGCACCGCCTCGCTGTCACGGGCCGCCGGACCCGCCTCGCGCCCGGAACCGGCGATCGCGAGGAACGGGACGAAGGCGAGGCCGAGTTCACCGCAGAGCCGCAGGAGAGCCCGGTCCTCGCTCGACGCACCGATCCCGTAAGGGTTCTGCACGCAGACGACCGGGGCGATGGCCAGGGCCTCGGCCAGTTGCTCGGACGTGACGTTGGAGATACCGAGGTGCCGGATCAGCCCGGCTTCGCGCAGTTCGGCCAACACGCCAAAGTGCTCGCCGATCGAGCCGGTCCGCTGACTCGGCGGCACGCGCAGGTTCACCACGTCCAGGTGATCGCGCCCGAGTTGGCGCAGGTTCTCCTCCACCTGGCCGCGCAACTGCGACGGTGCGGCCCACCACCACGAGCCCGAGGAATCGCGGCCCGGCCAGACCTTGGTCGTGATGACCAGATCCTCCGGGTACGGCGCCAGCGCCCGGTTGATCAGCTCGTTGGCGGAGCACGTCGCCGAGAAGTAGAACGCGGCAGTGTCGATGTGGTTCACGCCGAGCTCGACCGCCCGCCGGAGCACGCCGATCGACTGCTCGCGGTCACGCGGCACGCCGCGGTCAAAGGGTGCGGTACCAGTCAGGCGCATCGCGCCGAACCCGACGCGATTGACGGCCAGGTCACCGAGTTGCCATGTACTGGAGGCTGCTGCGGTGTTCGTCCGTGGGCTCATGAGTTGGATCTCCTCTTGCGGGCTGGGAACGGGGACCCGCGGCGCGTTCAGGTCGCTCGGCGGGGCGAGTACCTTCGAAGTGGGTCCACCTGTGCCGGGGCAGGCTGGCCCAGGGCATGAAAAAAGCCTCCCCGGCGGATCGAAATCCGCACCGAGAAGGCTCGCGTAGGCCTGCATTTTAGCAGATCAGCCAGGGCGGACTTCCAGCGCGATCCAGGCGGGTCGGCCCCCGACTGGGCTTCCGCGTCGGCCGTTCCGTCGGCAGGTCTCCAGGTCGGGAAGCCGCTCACACAGCTGGGCCAGGACCTCACGGATCAAGGCCCGGCCGGTGCCTTCCTCTTCGTCTTCGCCTTCGGGCGGGCGTGGGATGTCGCCCTTGCGGAACGCGAAGTCATCCGGCAGGTCGGCCGGCATCTGCCCGGGACGGGCGAGCCCCATCTCGCGGATCTCGCGCAGGAAGCGGGCGCACCACCGGCAGGTGCGCCCGCAGGCCCAGGCTGATCCGGCCGGTGCGCTCCAGGTGGGCCAGCCGTTACTGGAAGGCCTCGATGTCCGAGCGGCGCATCCGCTCCTGGCGCAGGCCCGTGAAGTTCAGCGTCCGGCCCCGACCAGGCCGAAGACTTCCGCGTCCCAGACGTCCTTGAGCCGTTCCAGCTCCGGAGTGGTCAGACCGACTCGGATGTCGGCGGTCATGCTCCGCCACATCCCTGGCAGGCGCGTGTTCGGCTCCACGGCCAAGTGGCTCAGACTGGTGATCTGCTGAGCGCGGGCGGTATTGCAGAGCAGTTTGAACGCGGTGTGTGGCAGCTGAACGTGCCGGTCCAGACGCTGCTGGGTCCCGAACAGCAGCGCGGCGACGACCGGATCCGGCAGTCCGCGAAAGCTGATCAGGGTGACCCTGGCCCGGGACCGGTTGAAGACGGTGCTGGCGGGGGTGGGGTGCCGGAGCCGCGTGGGAAACGGCAGCTCAAGCGGAAGCAGTTCGCTGTCCGCTTCGCCGAGCGGTACAGCGGCCTGATCGAGATGCGTGCGGACTGCGCCGCCCGCCTCAAGTGCGGGCGCCGCGCCACCGCGCAAGCTTTGGCCCGCTGGAGCACCGAGGCGGACGCGCCCCTGTCCGGATCCAGTTGTCCGGTCGCCGCCCGGCGCCACCACCTGCTGGCCAATGACCGATGTTGCAGCTCACCGACCGCTTCAACCGCCTTCGGCGCGGCCTGCTTTGTCACCATCGCTCCGATCGCACTGATCGCCGCGGGGGCCCTGTCCGCCGCATGCACGTGGATCTGCCGCTGACCGCCCCCTCGCACCCGCACCTTCGAGGGTCCCGCCGACCACCGTCTCCCCAAAGGAACGCCGATGTCCCAGACCGTCTCGGAAACCATAGAAATCTCCGTCCCGCCCCGTGTGGCGTACGACGCCGTCACCAATGTCGCCGAGATGGGCCGCTGGAGCCCGGAGTGCACGGGCGCCGACGTCCCACAGGGCGCCGGAGCCGTGCACGTGGGGATGCGGTTCACCGGACGTAACTCCTCCGAGCTCAAGCCCCGGCCCTGGACCACCAACTGCACCGTGACGGCCGCGGATCCAGGGGAACGCTTCACATTCAGCGTCGCCCGCATCGGTCTTGCCATCTCCATCTGGAGCTACCGCTTCGAGCCGACGGACGACGACCAGGGCACCAAGGTCACCGAAACCTGGACCGACACCCGGGGCAGGGCCATGCTCTTCATCGGCCCGAAGGTGAGCGGCATCCACGACCGCGCCACCCACAACCGCCAGGGCATGAAGGTCACCCTGCAGCGCCTGAAGGAAGCCCTGGAAGCGGCACACCAATCGGCGTAGCCACCTGCCCGCGGCGAGGTTCTGCGAACGAGTACGGCCTCGCCGCCGGCGCCGCATCCATCAGCAGCAGCCCTTTTCCTCCGCATCCGGGCAGGTGCGGTCGGCCTCGACCGCGATGACCGCGGTGCGCAGGTCGTCCAGCGCATGCCCCAGCCGCTCATCGGCGAGCTCATAGCGTGTACGGCGCCCCACCGGGACCGTGACCACCAGGCCGCAGTCCCGCAGGCAGGCCAGGTGGTTGGACAGCCGGGTGCGCGAGATGCCGAGCCGTTCCGCAAGATCGGCAGGATGTGCGGGCGCCTCACGCAGCGCGAGCAGCAGCTGGCAGCGGATCGGGTCGGCCAGAGCCCGCCCGAAGCGGGCGAGAACTTCGATGTCCGGGGCAATGGTCAGCACATCCCCAGGGTACGAGACCGTGAATTCACCGAGCGGTGTACTCACCAGCACCCACCTCACCCATCACTAGTTCAGGTTATTGTGAATTCAGGATAGCGTGTACTAACATCGTCGGGGTGCTGCCCACTGCTGTCCGCAGCTCCTCGTCCACCTGCTCCGCAAGCGCGTACCGCACGCGCTGCGCACTGTCGCCGGGGACTTGTATGCGCCAGAACACCGATCAGAGAGGCTGCTACTGATGGCCGTCGAGGTATCCCTGGGTCTGAGCCCCACACGGCGGGACGTCCTGATCCGCCGCATACGCTGGTTCGTCGCCGCGACCATCACCTACAACGTGATCGAGGCGGTTGTCGCCATCACCGCGGGCACGATCGCCTCCTCCACCGCGCTGATCGGCTTCGGCCTGGACTCGGTCATCGAGGTCTCCTCGGCCGCGGCGGTCGCCTGGCAGTTCTCCGCCCGGGAGCACGCGGTGCGAGAGGCGCGCGAGAAGCTCACCCTGCGGATCATCGCAGTGTCGTTCTTCACGCTCGCCGCCTACGTGGCCTTTGACGCGGTACGCGCGCTGGCCGGAACCGGCGAGGCGGATCGCTCGATCCCCGGCATCGTGCTGGCCGCCCTGTCACTGGCGATCATGCCGTTCCTGTCCGCTGCCCAGCGGCGGGCCGGGAAGGAACTCGGCTCCGCCTCCGCCGTCGCGGACTCCAAGCAGACCCTGCTGTGCACCTATCTGTCCGCGGTGCTGCTGGTCGGCCTGGTGGTCAACGCCGCCCTCGGCTGGGCCTGGGCCGACCCGATCGCCGCACTGGTCATCGCCGTCGTCGCGGTCAAGGAAGGCAGAGAAGCCTGGCGGGGCGACGGCTGCTGCACACCCGCCGGACTCACCGTCACCAAAACAGGGGAAGCCCAGGACAACTGCGGATGCGCCCCGGGTTGTTCGTGCTGCAACTGACCGGCACGACCGCCACCGTCTCGCTCCGGACCGGCTGACCGTCCGGCAGGGCTCAACCCCCGCATCCGCCGCTGCTGCTGCTCGTGCACCGCTGAGGCGACGCGGGCCGACGACCCCTGCGCTCTTGAGGAACATCCACCGTGAGGTGCTGAGGAGCATCAATGGCCAACCCCCATAAGACCACAGCCGATACGCCATCGGCCGACACCAACGGGCTGCTGCGCAAACGCTGACTCGCGCTTGCCGCGCCCGTCTTCGGCCTGATGATCGTCGGCCTGGACGCGACGATCCTGACCGTCGCCCTGCCCACGCTGGCCTCGGACCTGGATGCGACCACCACCGAACTGCAGTGGTTCACCGACGCCTACACCCTCCCCTTCGCCGGACTCCTGCTGCCGCTGGGAGTCCTGGGGGATCGCATCGGCCGCAGACTCGTCCTGATCGGCGGCCTGTTGCTGTTCGGCGCGGGCTCGGCCCTCGTCATGTTCGTCGACACACCAGAAGGACTGATCCTGGGCGCCGGAGCCGCCGCCACTCCATGCGCCAGATCGGCGCCTCCGTGGGCGTCGCCGTGCTCGGCAGCGCCCTCAACTCCGCCTACCGCAACGGAGTCGACGACGACATCCCGTCGACGCTGCCCGAGCAGGCACGGGAGGCGATCCACGACAACGTCTCCGGAGCCGCTGCCGTCACCGACAAACTGCCGGCCGACCAGGCGAAGGCGATCGCGCAGTCCGCCCGGGACGCCTTCGTCTCCGGCATGTCGGCCGTGGCGCTGATCTGCGCCGCCCTGGCCGCTGTCACCACCGTGCTGGTGGTGGCGCTGCTTCCGGGGCGTGAGAAGACGGAAGACGAACGCCAGGATCAGGGCGCGGTGCGCCCGGTGAGTGCCTGAAGACTCTGACCGAGGGATCAGCAGTGCTGCCGCCGACTTCGCGCAGGCATCAGTACAGCCGCCAACGGAAGCCACTACGTTCGGCGGCGACGAAACGGAGCCCCTGCCGAGTCTCCGGAAGGACAGCCGAAGCAATACGCCGGAGACACGCGCCAACAAGCTGTGAAAGACCCGTCGGCCGACGCACAGACGCCCCTCGACGCCGACCAAGCCACTGCGCACATCAACTATGCCGAGGAGTCCCTCAAGGGTCTGATCACCAACGCAGCCCAGGCCCTGTGGGACGACAAGGACGCCTTGAGAGTCTTCCTGGGCGTCGTGCGCCGCAGTGAAGGGTTCGTCAGGTTGGCTGACGCAGCGGCCGGGCGCAGGCCGGCAAACGCGACGTACCACGGGGTCAAGAGCAGGAAGTTCGAGGTGGACTCCTCAGAATGAGGTTCGGAGTCGTCTCAAGTGGGACGTACACGTCGGCTCCACCGTCTGCCGGGCCCATCAGCACGCTGCCGGAGCGGCGGATGGGCGGGGCCGGCGGGGGTTCGGGCTGTTGCCTGCTCGACCGTACGCCACGACCTTACCGCGGGTTATCACCTTTTTGATGTGTTTTCCCTGACTGCGGCCGGTATTGCCTCGTTCCGTTTGTAGCGTGGAGACAGCATCGTTCGAGCTGCCCGATGGGGTCTCATGGCTGCCTGGCGGGTCGTATCCGGTTGTCGGCTCGACGAAGCACCGTTCCGTCATGAAGCAACATCGCCGACAGGGTCGGCCCGTGCGCCGGCCTTCGCGTGAAGGGGAATCTGTGATCTCGAAAAGCAAGAGGGCCGCGCGTTCCGTGGCCGTGGCGCTCGCCACAACTGCCGCGCTCACCATCAGCATGCCTAGCGGTAACGCCTTCGCCATCGACCACGTCCAATGTGTCGGCGGGGAAAACTTCTTGAAGATCTGGTCGCACCTCGATGGCCGTGAGAGCGTCGACTGCTACGCGAACGGCGGGAAGACCGACTTCGGCGGGTGGTGGATCGACCGGATCTCCACGGGCAACAACGACCTGATCTACTACGACGCCAACGGTGACTCGGTGAAGATCGAGCGCTGGCACGACATCACCTTCCCGAACCAGCCACCGAAGGTCGTCGCCATCCAGATCCTGTGACAAGTTGACATCCGGTTGCGGGGAATGACTGTCCGGCCACGCTCTTCCGGGCGTGGCCGGACACGATGGCTCACTGATCGTTTCAGAATGATCTACGGAGCCGTCGGAGGAGCTTGCCAGACAACCCGGTTGAGCCCGACGGGTCGGCTCGCCACACTCCCCGAATGACCAGCAGTGCCCAGTCCACAGCCACGGAACAGGGTTGGGACGAACCCTGGTATCGCATCTGTACGGACCGTTTCGAAGCCTCCTTCCTGCCCGGCACAGGTGAGGATCTGGATGCCGTCTCCAATGTCGATGTCGAGGTCAGATCGGTAGAGGACGGCTCGCGCTGGAGCGCGACGGTGTTCACCATCGCGGAGGTCGAGCGCCTGATGGAGAAGGGGTCCCGTACTGGCGAGGACCTGGACGGCCGCCACTTCTGGTGCTCCGACGGCCTGATTGTCCGGGATCCGGACATCGACAACATGACCCGCGCGCTCGCCGGTCTGCTCGACTCCGGAGACTTCGTGCAGATCCTCCAGCGACTCAACGACGAGCGACCGCCCCAGCCGCATTCTGAAACCAGTCCAGGCCGACAATGACGTCGCACTTCAGTGTGCGCAAGGCCGCGACGGCTCCAGGGAAGTACGCGGTGCGGGCGGCGGCGAAGGACACTGTGGCACTCCACAGCCGGTCCTCCACCAGGCGGCGGTAGTTGAGGTCGCCTTTCAGGATGGTGAGCGTGGTCGCGCCTATGCGCTGTGGTGTGCCTGCTTGGACGAGCGCAGAGGAAGTCCCGCCGCTGTTCAGTGGGAGGCCCTAGTAGGGCTTGGTCAGGTCGGTTGTAGTGAGCGTTTCCTTCTGGCTCGGTGTTGCGTTGAGAGGGTGTGACTCCGGACGAGATTGCCGTTGTACGTGGTGAGTTGGAGGGCTTCGCGGCGGAGGTTTTCGAGCCGTTCGCGAGGAACGACCAGCGTCGGTGGGGGCAGGTCTACCTACGGGGCCTGCTCATGGACGGGCAGCGCAAGTCGGTCGAGCCGATGGCTGCCCGGCTGGGCGAGGACGGGAATGACGGCCGACGCCGTGGTGGGCGCCGACGGGGCCGTCTCTCAGTTCGTCCACAACGACGCCGAGTTGATGGAGACGGGGCGGACCCTGCAAAGTCGGCCGACATCGGCACGATGGCCCGAATCTTGGTGTACCTGTGCTGAGGTCGGAGCTTCACGTGCTTCCGGACATCGGTAGGTGGTCCGCACCAGTGCTACAGGTACGGCTACAAGGACAGACCGACGAGAGCCGCGTTTCCTCTTCCTGAGGTTGACCCGTGGTGTCTCGTCGTTGATTCAACGACGAGACCCGCTCCAGCGTTCACCACCTATCCGGTAGGCGATCGCGACAAAGACAGATCCCTCAGCGAATCGGTCTTCACCACACACCGTCGTCGGTTGTTGTCACCGAGAAGGCAATATGCACGGTGGCACCGTGGTGCGAAGCGAAAAGTCTCATGGGGTACGCAGTGGAGCGTAAACCGGTCCGCCGACATCGCGTTGCCGGCGGAACGGCCTACCGCATCGATAACACTCCGACAACTCCAACGACATCACGCCTCAACGGTCAGCAACGCTGGTGGAGAGAAGCGCGCCCTTTCACCGGGGCGGAAGCAGCGGTGCCAGGAAGCGGCTCGGCTCACCGTGCCAGGTGATGACGAGCGCGTCACGGGCGCGGGTAGCCGCGACGAAGAGCAGCGAGCGCGCCCGGTGCAGTTCACGCTCGTGGCGGCTCGGGTCCGTGCGTTCCCAAGCATCCACAGAGGCGCGGGGTACGAGTCCCTCGGCCACCCCAGCGATGATCAGGCAGCGGTACTCCAGTCCCTTGAATCGGTACATGGTGCCGATGTGGACACCCTGGTCGTTCCGCGGTCCGTCCTGTGTGATCTCCGTCGGGGTGATGCCGCGTCGCGCTAGGCGGTCGGCGAGCTGGGTGACCATGTCGTTGGTGGGGACGCAGATCGCCGTGGACTCGCGGGGCACGTCGTGCCAGTCGCGTAGCTGCTCGACGACGAGGTCCATTTCCTCGTCCCAACTGCGTGCGCCCCGCAGGGACGGGCTCAAACCGTGGAGGACGGAGCGGTAACCGGCGATCGTCTCGGCACTGCCGTCGAGGTCGTCGTAGTCCGCGTCGTCCAGGACCCGGATGGCGTCCCGCAGGATCTCCCGCGTGGTGCGGTAGCTGAGGGTCAACCGGGAGGACCGGCCGCGGATGTGGACGCCGAGGCTGCCGAGCGTGACCTGATTGTCGTAGATCCGCTGGTGCGTGTCGCCGACGAGGAAGATGTCGTCGGGCTCGGCCGGCACCATGGCGCGCAGCATCTTCCAGTGGGCGGCGCTGAGGTCCTGCGCCTCGTCGACCACGATGTGTCGGTAGCGGTACCGCAGCCAGGCACCGGAGCCGGCCTCGACGTGACGATTGTCCAGGCCTCCCCGGTCGTCGCGTTCCTCCGACCGCCGGTCGATTCTGGCCTTGCGAGCGATCTCCAGCCGTGCCGCTCGCTCGGCGACCTGACGGTGGGTCTCCAGCCCCTTGGTCTCCAGGCGCTGGGTGAAGCGTTCGGCAAGCTGCCAGATTCCGGCTCGCTCGGCGCGTGTGACGCTGCGTCCTCGGCCCGCGCGCCGGGCGGCGAAGTAGTCGCTCCGGGAGGTCACGGCCTGGCCGAGAATGACCTGGTTCCACTCGTCGCTGAGGAACTCGGCGCTCCAGCGGGTCTCCCCCGCCTCCACCAGCAGCTCCCGCCACTCGCGCAAGGCTGCCGTGTCGTCGATCCGCCGCTTGGCGCTGCCCGGGTCGGCCTCGCTGACCAGGCGGGTCGCGAGCTGGTCGACGTGGGCGATGTCGACCCGGGCCAGTACGTCGGGGCCGCCGAGCGAGAGGAGCCGGGACCGTAGGTCGGCAGCGAGGTTCTTGTTGAACGTGGTGAGCAGGACGGGCTTGTTACGACCGGGCGGGAGCGCTCGCACCAGATGGCACACACGGTGGAGGGCGACGATCGTCTTGCCCGTCCCCGGCCCGCCGCCGACCCGGGCCGGGCCGGAGTAGCGCCGGTGGACCAGCTTCTCCTGGGTGGGGTGGAGGAAGATCTTCCACCGCCCGAAGTCACCCTCCTCCAGGATGCTCTGCAGGAACTCGTCGTCGGTGATCACCACGGTCTGGGAACGGTCGACGGCCGCCTGCCAGTCGTCGGTGTCGAGGTTCTGCTCGGGTTCGCTCACGGCGACGGGCGCGGTGACCTGGTCCATGACCGCTTCGTAGGGAACACCGTCGCGCAGCCGTAGGAGGACTTCCCCGGTGTGGCGGGGCGCGTACTCGGCGAGACCGAGCAGCTCGTCGTCCGTGGTGAGCTTCCGGACGATCGGGATGAGCGGTTCGGCGACGCCGAGGTCCGCGAGCTGTTCGTCGGTGTACGCGGCAAACAGGGGCTCTTCCACCGGCTTGCGCCGAGGGGCGGGTTCCGGAGCGGGGGTTGCGCGCGGCGCGGGTTCGCGGCGCTGCACGTGCTCCTCGACGACCTGGAGGTCGACGTATTCGATGGCGCCGGTGATGTGGTTGATGCCGTAGTTGAGCCGGTCCAGGTTCTTGTGGACGTGGCTGCGGTGCTTGACCGAGACGAGAAGCCAGTCGTCACCGCCGAGACGGATCATCAGGGCACGCCACTCGCGGTTGACGCGCGCCGACCAGAGCCGGTCGTGGCCTTCCAGCTGTTTGAGGTCGAAGCCGCCGGCGTCCGGGTTGCGGCGGAAGTCGTGCTGGAACTTGTAGAACGCCCCGAGGACGGCGCGGTCCAGTTTGACGATTTCCTTGTCGGCCTTGTCCAGCAGGCGCAGGGTCACGCCCGTCCTGGGCGCGCCGGTGACCGTCATCGCTCGTTCTCCTCGTTTTCGTTCGTGGCCGGACCGGCGACTCCGCTCACCAGCCCGGCGAGTTCGCCGGCGTCCCATTCCGTCGCGGTGCGGACCTGCCAGCCCGCATCCCGGTAGGCCCGGTCGCGTTGTTCGGCGTCGATGTCCCGGTTGCTGCCCGGGTCCGGCCGGTGCGCGAGGACGACACCGATCCGCCGGGCAGGCCAGGCGAGTTCGGCGGGCCAGGCGGCTGCTCCGAGTTCGTAGCCCGCCTCGGGCGCGGGCAGGCCGAGGCCTGCGAGGGCGCGTGCGAGGTCGGGGAGGCCGGGGTCGTCGATGAGGAACTCGATGACCTCGTCCCAGGCGGGTTCGCGGACGGCCGCGGGGGCTTCCTCGGCGGTCTGCCCGACCGCCTCGGGGTCGTGTGCCCGCCGCTGGGAGGTGAGCCACCCGGCGCCGCCGGTGACCGCCAGTTCGGCCGGGTCGAATCCCGACAGCATGGCGGCTGTGAGCTGGACCCCGTCTCCCTCGCCCGCGTCGAGGAACTGGAGCAGGTTGCTCCAGTAGAGCCAGGCCTGCCAGCGCCGCCGGTGGGCGGCCTCGTCCGCCGTGACCGCGTCTGTGCTGTCGTCGAGCACGGCCAGTGCCGTCCAGACCGCCCCGGTCTGCCCCCTGCGCAGGTCGAGCGCGATGGTGAGCGGACACCCAGATGTGTCCCGGGTCGCCATGACCTGGACGGCGCCCTGTCCTCCGGCGAGCCGCTGCCCGTGCAGCGCTTCGCTGATCCTGCGGCCGGTTTCCTGGCTGTCGGCCAACGCCCTGCTGGTCGCCGATACGGCGGCGAAGCCCGCGAGCGCGCTCTGGGTGCGGCGCCGCCAGGCGTCGGGGTCCGGGTCGGTGAGGTACCCGATCAGTGTCTCGACGGGGTTGGCCCACACGAAGCGCGACAGGTCCCGGGTGTCTCCGCCGTGCATACGCCGGTGAACGTCCATGGCCGTCTTCTGCGCGGTGTTCGGATACGGCTTCCAGACGGGGTCGGCCTGCAGCTTCGTCCGCCCTGTCCACTCCTGCACGTCGTCCCAGGTGAGCTGGAAGACCTGCCAGCCTTCCGCCCGCAGACGGGTGCGTTTGCCCGCGTCGTCCTCGGCGGTGAGGTGCTCGGGGCTCGCGTGGTAGCGATAGCCGTCGAGGTAGACGGCCACCCGCCGGTCGTCGTCGGTGCTGCGGAAGACGACGTCGGGCCGGGTGAAGCCGAGCGGTGTCTGCGTCTCCATCTGCCAGCCGCGGACCGTGCCGTCGGGTGCGGTGAAGCGCAGGGTCGTGTCCCTGGTGCCGTCGGCGGTGAGTGCGGTGCGGACGCTGACCTCGTCCACCCGCTCGGCCCATTCGAGCAGCCCGTGCCGGAAAAGTGCCTCCAGTTCGCTCTCCACCTGGTGCACGAGGGTGATGTCCCGGGCGGTGGCGACGGGTTCGGTACTCCATCGGTCGGCGGTGCGGCCGAAGAGGTCGCCGAGCATGTCCAGCGCGTGCTCGCGGGAGACGAGTTCGTACTCGCCATCGGTGACGTGCCGCAGCAGGCAGCGGTGGCACGCGGGCCGGCCCTGGCCGACGCACACGCAGGTCTCGATCACTTGGCGGGCGTCGTCCAGGACGCCCCTGAGGCCGTCCTGGCCGGCGAGGCGGTGCAGATATCCGGTGCCGCCGGGCAGCGTGTCGTACAGCACGAGGAAGTGGCGGCGCAGAGCGGCCTCGCCGCCTTCCTCGGGCATGGAGTCGGTGACGACGGCGAGGTGGTCGGGGTCGCCGCCGTAGCTGCGGGCGATACCGGCCAGCAGCAGCGCCTTGAAGGAGGCGAGCCGTTCCTGGGTGTGGGCGGTGACGGCGGGGATGAGGATGCGCAGGGCGTCGGTGCGCAGCTCGTGGGCGAGCAGCACCCTCTCGCCCCGCCGTGCGATATCCGCCCCGCCGCGCCGCCTGGGGCACCAGGGCCGGTGGTACTTGCCGTACGCGGCCGCGTCACCGGTGTCCTGGGCGGCGGGGCCGCCGTCGGGGTCGGCGAAGCCGCAAGCGTCGCAGACCCAGAAGGGATTGAGGCGGACCTCCCGCCCGGCGAAGGCCGTGTCGGTACCGCCGTCCACCCGGGTGGCTCCGGTGTTGATGTGGCGGATGCGTGCCTGGCGGGTGAACTCCCATCCGAAGGTGGCGTGTTCGTGCTTCCACGCCTGTTCGACGTCTTTCGCGTCGATGTCGACGGCGGGCACGACGGTGTAGTGCCGCCTCTCCCGTTCGTCGCTGTCGTCGCGGACGCGGACGTCGTCGCGTTCGTCCCGGGAGGTGACGCGGCGCGGCACCAGGACCTTGTGCAGGCAGCCGACGTCTCCGATGGCCGCGGACCGGCAGCGGGGGCAGGGCGAGGGGTCCTGCTCAGCACGGTGGGTGCGGACGTGCCCGCAGTCGGGGCAGACGCGCCACCAGATCCAGGCCGGGCGGCCGGGACTGCCGATGTCCAGTCCGGTGACACGGTGCTTGTAGCCCTGGGCGTAGTAGTGGTTGCCGGGGGCGAATTCGGTCAGGGCGAGGCGCGCGGGACGACTGTGGTGGAGGGTCTTGCTGTGGTCCTTACGGGTGCCGTCGGCCTGCTTCTCCGTCCAGGTGAGAGTGGCCTCCAGTTCGGTCGCCGAGTCGATCAGGCTGTAGTTCGGCAGCAGGCCGAGATCGACGAGCGCACCGTGCGCGGTGGTGCGGCTGATGTCGCGGGAGACGCGTGCCACGTCCCGGCGCTCGGCGCGCAGTTCTCGCCCCTGCCGTTCGTGGTCGGGGTCACCGGCGACGAGCAGTCCGTAGGCCCGGTCGATGGCCTCGGTCCGGCGCTGCAGGTCGGCGCGGCGGTCCTCCCAACGCCGGCACGCGGCTTCCAGGGCGCCTCCCAGGCCCTCCTCGCCGGTGTCGGTCGCGTAGGTGACGAGAGCGGCGCGGGCCTGCGGGCTGACGCCCGTGCCGCGGCTCTCGTCGTACGCGGGGAACAGGTCGAGGAAGCCCTGCACGAGCCGTGGTCCGCCGGCGAGCGCGGCTTCGGCGAACTCGGCCTGCCAGGCCGAGGCCCCGAACAGATCGGTGGCGCGTCCGGGCAGCGGCCGCAGTGGCGTCCCGTCGGGGGCGGTCAGCCGTCCGGCGCCCGCGAGGTCGAGGAGATGGGCGAGGTACTGGCGGCGCAGGATCTCGGCCGCGGACAGGTAGCAGCCGGGCGGCAGGACGTCCCCGGCGATCATGAGCCGGGGTTCTTCCAGGTAGTAGCGGTCGCGCGGACCGCGGTCGACCATGGTGAGCAGGTACGCGTTGCCGGTCGAGCGACCGGCCCGGCCCACGCGCTGGATGTAGTTGGCCGGGCCCTTCGGCAGGGAGGCGAGAACGACGGCCGACAGGTCGCCGATGTCGATGCCGAGTTCGAGGGTGGGGGTGCAGGACAGCACCTGCGGGTTGGCGTAGTGGACGTCGGTGCCCTCGCGGAAGGCCTTCTCGACGGCCTCGCGTTTGGCGCGGCTGAGTGTGCCGGTGTGTTCCGCCGTGTTGATGGTGAAGACGCCGGCCTCGCGGTACATACGCCGGTAGAAGTCGTCGGTGAAGTCCCGTTGCCGCAGGCCGCTGTCGAGGTCGCGGCCGGTGGCGAGGATTCCGGCGCAGCGGTAGCGCGGACACGGCTGCCCGTGCCACTGGTCGGCGAGGTCGGGGTGGACGGTCTGCTCCCAGAAACAGACCGGGCAGTGCGCGGTGGCGTCGGGCAGCGTGTCGTCGGCGAGTCTGCGGACCCGGATGTGTCCGGGCTGGAGGCCGTAGACGCGAGTGGCCCCGTCGAGTGCGGTGCGCACGGCGAGGACCCCGGTGTCGGCGAGGGCGGGCAGCAGCCGGGTCAGGAAGTCGGTGGCGGCCTCCCTGCGCAGCCCGAGGGCGCGTACGGCCCAGTCCTGGTACCAGCCGAGCCGGCCGGTGAGGACATCGAAGTCCTCACTGCCCTGCTTGGGGGTGCCGAGCAGGAACGCTGGCGCGGAGACCCCGCGGGGGAAGGCCGGCATGCCGGTCTCGCGTCCGCCCCAGATCGCCCACCGGCGCACCCCTGCCTGGTCGAGCCAGGGGTCCAGCCAGGCGTGCCGGACGGCGCCCCGGATACGCAGCCGCTCCAGCAGGCCCCGGACGAAGCCGGTGTACCGGTCGGTGCCGGGCACCGATCCGTCGGGCAGCGCGATCTCTCCGGGTGTGGTGAGCAGCGTCTCCCGTACGAGGTCGGCGACGGCGTCGGCGTCGGGCAGGGGCACGTCGGCGGCGACGGTGCGGGTGAGTTCCAGGGTGCGGCCCTGCCGGGACCGCAGGCCGAACTCCATGACGGTGGCGAACGCCAGGCGCTGCGCGATCAGTTCCCAGGTGGCCCGTGATCCGCGGCTGCGTCCGGAGAGCAGGGTGTCCACGCCCCGGATCAGGTGCAGGTCCGGCGGGATGACGGCTGCCTGCACCGCCTTGCTGTCGACGACGTCGGCGATCAGGTCGGCGGCCAGATCGCTCAGGGTGATGGGTTCGTCCTCGTCGATGCGGCTGGCGAGCAGCGCGCGCAGCGAGAACGTGTAGGAGCGGCTGGCGACGTATCCGGCGCGGTGGGCGGCGTCCTGGACGGAGTCGTTGAAGAGGAGGGTCTTGTTCTCGCCCTTGTTCTTGTCCAGTTCGCCGCCGGTGAAGAGCTGGGTGACGGCGGCGGCGGCAAGCGCGGCCAGACCGGTGCCGAGGTAGCGGATGGAGTTGAAGGTGCGGCAGGCGGGACACTGGTCACGTTCGGCGGCCCGGTCGCCGTCGAGGTCGGCGTGGACGAACGCGGCGTTGTGAAGGGGCCTGGCCCGGCGTGGTCCGTCGCCGTCGGCGGGGGCGGTGAAGTCGGTCTCGGGTGAGAGGGGACGCAGCCGTCCGCCGGCACCTTCCAGGACCATGACGGCGGGTCCGCCGCGCCGGCGTTCCGCCCCGACCGCGAAGGCGGCGTCGTGCACTTCCTGCGGGGTCGCGGCGATCATGTTGCGCACCCGGCGCTTGTCGCGGCCGACCGAGGCGCGGCGGACCTTCGAAGCGTTCAGGTCGAGTTCGGCCGGGTCGACCTCCGGCGAGTACGCGGCCCAGCCGGAGCGTCCGCACTCACGGCAGAAGACCGCCGGCAGGAACACCTCGGCGGGCGGCGGGGCGCTGTCGTCGGCGGGTACGGCGGCCGGCTCGGCCGCGTCGGCCGGTACGACGGGGCCCTCCCCGTCGTACGGCGAGGTCCGGGCGGCCTCTCCGTGGTCCTTGCGGGCCAGTGCGCCGCGGGAGGTGACCCGCTCGTCGTCCCAGCGGAACTCGGCACGGGCCGCGCTGATGCCGCGCAGCACGCGGGAGACCGACCGTACCCACTGGTGGATCTCGATGGCCAGGAGTGGCCGCCCGGGGTGCTCGGGGTCGCGGGCGTACGACAGGAGGGCGATGTAGCAGGCGAGTGCCTGGGCGGCGATGCGCGGCCGCTGCTGCACGGCCATGCCCCAGTGGTAGGCGTAGCGGGGCAGCACCTCGGTGATCTCGGCGAGGGTCTTGGGGGTGCCGTCGAGGATCTCCAGGACGGCGGCGGTGAGCCGGTGGCGGCGCAGCACGCCGCCCAGCTCCTCGGGGCTGGGACCGCTCAGGCCGGTGAATGCGGTGACGAGGCCGTCCATGGCGTCCGGATCGCGGGTGGGGTCGCCGAGCGCGGCGACCTCCTGCGGGGAGGGGAACGGCAGCGTGAAGTCGCTCTCGCCAGTGAAGTCCTTGGTGGAGCGCCGGTCCTCACCGATGACCGACTCGGGCGGGAACGGCACGCCGAAGACCTGCTCGGCGACCTCCAGCATGCCGGGCCCGCCGCCCGCCCGCCCGGTCCCACCGGGGTCGTTCTCCCCCAGCGTGGCCGACGTGGCGACGGGACAGACCGGCCCCAGCGGGCGGCCGGGTTCCGCGAGTCCGGTGACGGACCCGAGGCGGCGCAGCAACATGGCGACATCCGTGCCCTGGGCACCGTCATAGGTGTGGAACTCGTCGAGGACGACGTACGCGAGCGCGGGGTCCTGCCACAGCCGCTGGTCCTCGGGACGCTGGAGGAGCAGGTCGAGCATTTTGTAGTTGGTGATCAGGATGTCCGGCCGGGTGCGCCGGATCTCGTCCCGGTCGACGGTGATCGCGGGGTTGGCCTGCTTGAACTCCTGCGACGGCTTGTCGCCGATGTAGAGCCCGGCCCGCACACCCGCATCACGCAGCCGGGTGTCCCGGGGGTCGTCGAGCCGCTTGTTGATGCGGTGGGCCTGGTCGGTGGCGAGGGCGTTCATGGGGTAGAGCAGGATCGCCTTGACGCCCTCCCGGCCCGCCTCGCGCTCGCGGCGGCAGTGGTCGAGCAGCGGGATCAGGAACGACTCGGTCTTCCCGGACCCGGTACCGGTGGTGACGAGGGTGGGCCGCGCCGGCCCGTGCAGCGTGGACAGCCTCTCCCAGGCGAGCTCCTGGTGCCGGTGCGGGGTGAAATCGCGGGGCCACCAGGTCAGGTGCCGCTGCCAGTCGTCGCCCTCGGCGCTCCGGAAGGGTGTGCGGATACGGAGGTAGGGGCCGCGGAAGATGCCGTCGTCGGCGTCGCCGAGGAAGCCCTCCAGGGCGCGGCGGGTGCTCTCGTCGGCCAGCGCGTACGTCGTCGCGAGGTACTGGCTCAGACTGGCCCGTACCTGGTCGGCGGCGAGGGTGGGACGCACGCGCGGTCCTCCTTGGTGCTGGTGGGGCGGGTGGGAGCGGGGCAGGCCGGGGTCTCCCGTATACCGCCCTACGGTAGCGGGGGCCCACGGCCGATCCCGGACCGGTTCAGATGCCGAGCTTCCGCCCGGCGTACGCGATGCGCAGGGTGCACTCCTCGTGGACCAGCCGGAAGTGCATACGGCCCGGTGACGGCAGGAAGTCGCAGTGCCAGTCGAACAGCCGGTCCTCGCCGTCGGTGTCGGGGAACCAGCACAGCCGCCGCCGGGCCTCGAATTCGGTGCGAACGTAGGAACGCCACTGGGGCGCGACGGGCTGTCGCACTGGATCCCAATCGCTGACCGCGTCCTGGAGCTCCCCGAGCCGTTCGCCCACCGGCCGCACCCATACCTCGGGGAGTTCGGCGAAGTGCTGCTCCGCTAGCGACGTGAACTGCAGGAGCGGGAAAAGGTCCGCCCGCAGGCCCCACAGCTCGGTACCGGACCGCAGGCCTTCGACGGCCTTCTGCCGGACGGTGTTCGCGCCGCGCCGGATCCACGGCAGATGGGCCGTGATGTGCTCGGGGGTGGCGGCGTGCGAGATCTCCACCTCGGTCAGGGCGGAGCCGCCGTCCTGGTCGTCGAGGAGTTCCTCGCGGACGAGGGTCAGCCGGTCGGCGTTCCAGCGCGGCTCGACAGGCAGGGAGATGCCCAGACCTCCGGTCAGGTGCGCGGCTCCGAGCCCCTCGACGGTGTCCCCGTCGTGCCGGTACTCGACGTCCGAGTAGGTCTCCCCCTCGGGAAAGGCTTCTCGGTGGGGCCACTTGGACTGGAGGATCAGCAGCCGCTGCCACAGCTCCTTGGTGCCCGGGGTACCGATCCACTTGCCGATGGCGTGGCCCTCGGCGAGCTGTAACGCGGTGACCGGCTCTCGGGAGACTAGCAGGGTCCCGGCCCGGTCCTCCCTGGCCGCGGCTAGGACGGCCTTGACCATCTGGGTCATGGCATGGTTGACCCGCTGCGCGTCGGCACGGGTCTCGCAGGACTTCTCATTCAGGAACAGCTGCGGCACGTATCCCCCTCCGGATGGTGTGCGCCTTGCCCCGCATCCCCCGGCGGGTGTCAGCCTATGAGCTGGTCGAGCGTGTTCTCCAGTTCGTCGAAGAAGCCTTCGGGCCACTGGTCGAGCATTCCGTCCGTGTCGACCTGCGGGCTGACGAAGTCCACGCCGGTGCCGTCACCGCGGAAGTAGTGCAGCACCACCTGCGCGGGGGCGAGCCGCCCCCGCTTGACGGCGAGCCGCACGCCGTTGATGACGTGGTCGCTGTGGGTCTCCATGATCACCTGCGCGCCCTGCGCGGCGGCCGCGGCGGCCAGCGCTGCCATCCGGGTCTGGCCCTGCGGGTGCAGGTGCGCCTCCGGGTTCTCCAGGAGGACCAGGGAGCCGGGGCGTGCGGTGAGGCAGGCGACCACGATCGGCAGGACGTAGGTGAGGCCGAAGCCGACGTGGGTGGGGCGGCGGCGCCGGGTGGCGCCGAGTGTGCCCTGGAACCCGTACGAGAGGCGTACGGCGTCGGCGCCCTCGATGGCGTCGGCCTGAATGTCCACTCCCGGGCACAGTTCGCCCATCCAGGCGGCGGCCTGGTCGAGGAGGAGGTAGGACTCGGCACGGGGGTGGCGCAGTGGGCCCTCGGGGACCTCGTCACGGGCGTGGTGGCGGAGGAAGTTGACGGTGTGTTCGCCACGGACGCCGAGGAAGCCGCGGCCGATGGCGGCATGGTGGTCGCGCGGGTAGAACTCGGCGGGCGAGATCCGGTCGGCGTGCAGGTACTGGAAGGGGGCGGTGAGGAACGACGGCGTGACGGCCTCGGGCCCGGTGGGCGCGGCGGCCCCCTCCGAGGTCAGCGGCAGATCCGCGTGGAACAGGGGCAGCAAGTTCTGCTCGGCCTCGTACTCGACGAGCCAGCTGTAGTGGTACGGCCCCTCGCCGACACCGAGGCCGATCAGGGGCTCGCCACCTCCCGGGAAGTCCTCGTGCAGGACGTCGACACCGGTGCCGAGACCCACGAGTTCACCGTTGAGCAGAAAGCCCTGGTTCGCGACACTGGCCGTCATTCCCGCCCGTCGCGCTTCGGGGAGGTACTCGGAAACCGCGAGGTCGCCCGCCTCGTACGACTGGCGCAGCAGCGCAATGGCCTGGAGGACGCTGCTTTTGCCGGAGGAGTTGAGCCCGGTGAGGAGGGTGAGTGGCCCGAGCGGGAGCTCCGCCTGCTGGAACGCCTTGAAGTTATGCAGCGTCAGACAGTCGATCACTGTTCAGCCACCCCTCGGAACAGTCGTGCCACTTCCTGGAATCGGGTGCGGACCTTCCCCGGCCCCCCGGTGCCTACGGAGATCGACCGGTCGAAGTCCCAGTCGTCCATGAGCTCGAAGAACCTGTGGTGCACCTTCGCCCGAGACGCTACCAGTCTGCCCCGCTCGTGATCGTCGAGTAGTGCGAGATGGACGGAGATCGTCTCGAACAGTGCCTTGTTGATGGCGGGGGAACTCCGCGGCCCCCCACGCCACTTGCGGAAGGCGTGCTCACCGAACAGTTCCCGCGCGCACCGCATGGCCACCCGGAACTCTCGTGTCAGCTGTTCCCGCCGCTCCTCGGTAAGGCCGTTGACCTTGTACATCGCGTTGATGAGGAACTGGTCGAAGTCCTTCTCGGTGTGCTCGGCCGGATTGGTCAGGCGGAAGGCGAGGAAGCGCAGCACCATCTCCCGGTCGGCCATCCGTTCGTCGGACACGCTCCACCGGGTGGCTTCACCGAACGCCGGGTCCTCGGCCAGGTCGGCGAGGAACGCCCGGACGGGACCCCGCACCAGCGCATGCCGCAGCTCCTGCGGTTTCAGTGGCATACCGCCGGTGTTGATCCGGGAGAACACGTTGTACTTGACGGCCTCCGGGGTGCCTTGCTGCATGATGTGGACGGTGAGCTGGGTTTCACGCAACCGGATCTTCAGCCGCCCGGTCAGGTCCTGGTACGTGCTGCCGTTAAATTTCCAGAGGTAGTCCAGGCCCCGGAGGGCCAGCGGGCCGAGGCCCGTGAGCTTGGGCTCCATGAACCGGGCGATGGCGGTGAGCCGTTGGACGCCGTCCACCACGGCCCACTTGTCCTCGTCGTCCTGGGCCATGTGGAAGTTGGAGATCGGGATGCGCAGCAGCAGCGACTCGATCAGCCGGCTCTGCGAACGGTCGCTCCAGATCCCGGCCCGGCGCTGGAAGTCCGGCGCGAGGTCGATCATGCCCTCCCGCAGCCGGGACAGCAGCAGGTCCACGGTGGTGGTCTCCGTATGGATCTTGATGCTGTCGGGCCGGAACGGGGCGGAGAGACCCTCCGCGTCGCTGTAGTCCTCGCCCTCCTCGTCGGCAGGCAGCTCCAGCTCCACGCCGGTGGGCCGACCGTCGGAACCGATTTCGAGGGGCGCACCCAGCGGCAGGAAGAGCGCGTCCGGCTCGTCGACGTCCTCCGCCTCGGCGTACCCGTGGGGTCCCACCGGCAGGTTCCGCCCGGCGGCCCCGCCGCCGTCGCTGTCTTCCAGGCCCGTCATGGTCCCCGTTGCCCTCCGCCGCCGTCCGAAGCCGTTCCCGGCCCAGCCTATAGACGGGCCTCACGGCCTGTCAGCGCGACCGTCCGGGGCCGTCGGCACCGTCAGTGCGGCAGGTCCAGCTCGGCCACGACCGTCTTGCCGACGGGCACGCGGTCAAGGACGTCCCACCGGTCGGCGAGCGCCTCCACCAGGAGCATGCCCCGGCCGGTCTCCGCCAGCGGCGGCATCGGGGGGCGTGGCGCGCCCGGGGCGGGCGGCCGGAGTTCGCCCCGGGTGTCGGAGACCGCGATACGCAGGGTCCGGCCGAGGATCTCGGCGGTGACCTCGAAGTCCCGGCCGGGGACGCGGCCGTGCGTGACCGCGTTGGCGGCGAGCTCTGCGACGAGCAGGGCGGCGGTGTCGGACGCCTCGCTGCCGTACGGCACGCCCCAGGCGTCGAGCTGGTGCAGTACGAGCCGGCGGGCGAGGCGTGCGCCACGCGGAGTGGAGCTGAAGCGCTGGACGAACACACCTACGGTGAGCAGCGCTTGACCGGTCGCGGGGGTGGACGGTGCAGTCATGCGCCCACGATGGCGGCGCTCAGCGCCCTTCACCAGCGGCGACGCGCGTACGCCGCATCGGCGTACGCACACCCCGGGTGGCCTGTACGCGGCACCGGGCGTGACGCCGAGCCGAGCCTTCGCCCACGGCGGCCGGGCCCGTCGCGGGCAGTACGGTGACGACCGAACGACGGCCGGAGCACCGAACCGCACCGTCAAGGCCGGGCCCGTCGCGAGACGGCACCCTGGAGACCGTCGGCCGGGTCGAGCGGACGGCTTCCCGTGCGTCAGAAGTCGTGCAGGCGACTGCGAGGCGCTTGGGTCGCCGGCGTGGACAGCGCGTCAGCGGCTACTTCGACATCGACGTCGGCCTGGACTCTGCGGAACTGTTCGAGGGTCTCGAATTCCTGGTCCGTGAAGCCGCCTTCGCTCAGACGAATGGCCTCCGCCAAGAATTGGATGGTCTGCCCGATGCGAACGGCATCCTCCGCGGCGCCACGGTGGAGCGATCGATAGGACTTGGCAGTGGGACCCCGCCAGCCGGTCTCGATGCCGTCGACGATCTCGTCCATGCGCTTGACTTGTTCGCCGAGATACTCCTGCATGTCATCCAAATCGTCCGCCAGTTTCTTCAACTGCGACGATGTATAAGCGAGTTGGGGCTCATCGCCCATGCCGGTCCCCCGCATTCGAACTTGTGCTGCAAGCCGCAAGCCACCCTAGCAACGCGGTCACACCTCCGCAGGCCTGCGATATCCCACACCACGGGGGACGACCCTCAAGCGGAATAGGGGCCCCTTGCCGCCCTTGTGGCGACTGCCCCTCCGCCCCCTCCATCACCCTTATCCCCTATCCCTCAAGGGCGGGCAACCGATGGGACGGCCATATGATCGGCATGCTCGACACGGTGCCCGCACCTGATGCCGCCCAACCGATGAGCAGCATCGCGGACGTCTGAACCGAGGGGGATCAGCACCTTGCAGGACGAAGACCGGATAACCGTCGATTTCGCCACCCTGCAGCGCCTTTCGGGCGATCTCGAGGCGATACTCCGCGTCCTCAACGAGAAGCTGGACACGTTGTACGAGCGGACCGCCAAAGCCGTGCTGAGCTGGGACGGTGAGGCACGCGAGGCCTTCATCGACGAGCTGGACAAGTGGAGCCACTCCGCCGACGACCTCAAAGCCACCCAGGCCTGGCTCCACGAGGTAGTGGTGAAAGGGCACCTGAACTACACCGCGGCCAACAGGTCCGTACTCGAAGGCTGGGGAGGCGGCGCCTGATGGCCGGCCCCTCCGCACCCGCCCAGTCGCCGGGCGGCAACGGCACCATCGACGTCAAGCCGAGCGACCTCTGGTCGGTCTCCGGTCGGGTCGCCGCGCAACAGGAGTTCCTGCTGCGCGGTGCCAACAAGCTTCTGGAGGAGCTGGGCAAGTACCCCGACGCAGGAGGCGCCGGCACCGAGGCCCAGAAGTTCGCCCAGGCGTACAAGAAGATCGGCAACCGCTGGCTGGAGGTCTGGGGCCGGTCCGTACTCAGCGTCGGCGGCGTCGCAGTCGGGTTCACCGAGACGGCCAACGCCTACACCAGGGCTGACGTGGCGGCCCACCCCAAACCGGGGAAGACGGCCGAACAGCGCCCCCGGCCCGCGGTCATCGACAAGGCCCCGAACTTCGGCTCGGTGCCCGACATCAAGTGGGGCGACGACGACGGCGGCGACGACATCCTGCGCGGCTTGATGGAAGGCATCCCCGAGATCGTCCGGGACGTCCTCCAGCCGCTGTGCAAGCACGTGTTCCGGGTCGGAAGGGTGGCGGACGTCCACCCCTTCCCGCAGCAGCACTACCTCAACTCCCTGTGCCACAGCTGGATGAACGTCTCCATCGTCGCGTCATTGGGGGCGGACCAGCTCACCCAGGCCGTCGGTGCCATCACCAACCACCAGCAGGCCGACTGGGAAGCCGCGATGCGGACCTTCTGCAGCGCCTTGTGGGGAGGGACGGCCTGGGGACAGCAGCAGCATGGCTACCAGTGGGGGCAGACCGCCAACTCCGGTCCGGGCACGCCGCGCGTCCCCACGGGCACCGAGCCCGTCCTGGCCGTACTGAAGGACACGGCAGACAACATCGCCACCATCCTGCGCGAGTACGCCGAGGCCGCCGTCGACCTCAACCGCGACGTCCCGGACGAGCTCCACCGCGCCATGTGGAAGGCCGCCAACGAGATCCTCGAGGACCTCGCCAAGCCCAAGGACCCCAAGAGCATCCTCACCACCGTCACTTCCGCCATCGGCAAGGGTGCGGGCCTGATCCTGTCGTTCGACGTCAAGACGGTACTGAACATCGACACGGGCAAGCTGAACGGGATCGTCGATAAGTACACCGGCATCCTGGGAGGCCTGACCACCCGCATGGAGGCGCTGAAGGGGCCGCTGGACGAGGCGTACCGCAGTGCCCCCAAGTTCGAGGCCGGCGTCGCCCGTGCGCACGGTTTCGGCACTCGGGCCCTGGAGGAGTTCAAGGGCTCGCAGGTCTGGCTGAAGATCGACTCGAACGGCAACTACGACCTGAACCTCGCCGCCAACGAGTACATGGGAGACGGCCATACCCTGGACAAGCACGTCGGCAAGACGGACGAGCAGTTGGCGCAGCGCTTGCGTGACCAGCAGTCGAACGGACCGACCCTGGCCTGGCCGCACGGCAAGCCGAAGATCGGCAGTTCCTCCGCCTTCCCGAACTACCAGCGTGCGGAGGAACTGACCGAGTACAACCTCAACCAGAACAAAGCCGCCATCGAGGCGTGGATCAAGGGCCCTCCCCCGCCGGCCGACGGCGCCGTCGAGCCGTTCCACTCGACGGCGCCCAACGGCGAGACCAGTGGCCGCAGCGTGAGCAAACAACCGGTGGACCCGAACGACCCGCTGTCCGGGTACAAGCAGGGCGGCCTGAACGCCAAGGGGTACGAGGTGAACGGCATCGACACGCGAATCCGGTACGACAGCAGCCGCAACCCGCCGTTCACGGTCATGACGTCGATGCCCTACAAGCCCTAGCGCTCCGCCGAGAAAGGCCAGCACCACATGCCCGTCGACCAAAAGTCCTGGGAAGCCGCGGTACGCCACCTGTACGAGGACGCGTACCCGTACGACGCCACGGGCCCACGCCGCCACGAGGACTGGATCCTCGACGTCCTCGCGCTGATGGCGAGGGTCCCGGACCCCCGCGGCTGGGCCGGTCTCGACGACGCGGCCCAGAACCCGGAGCGCGAGGCGTCCCCCACGTACCCCTTCGTCGCCCACCCCCCGGAGTACATCGCGAGGCGTCTCCAGGAGATCGACCGGGACAGCGCCGAGAACCTGCTCCTTGCCCTCACGGACGACCGCTGCACCCTGTCCAACCTGAGGCGCTTCACGGAAGGCGAGGATGAACTGCGTGCGATGGCGCGCACGATCCTCGCGCGCTACGGGGACGGGGCCGGCTATCACACCAACATCAACATGCCCGGCCACGTTCGCGGCACGCTCGACTTCACGTCGTCGAGCTGGGCGTACAACCCGCTGAGCGTCTACTCGGAGGACTGCGGCCTGATCGTCGTCTCGGACACCGAGGTGGGCATGTTCTGGAATTTCGCCGACTACTGATCCGTCCGGACGGGTCGGGCAACACCATCCCATGACCCGGTACAAGAACCACGGGCTCAACGTGCGGGCGATCGACGTAAAGAACGTAAATACGGTCCTGAAGTACGATTCCAGACTCGGTCCGCCCTCCATCATCCTTACGTCCATGCCCGCCCCGTGACCGACCGACCGGAAGCCGAATGAACTCCATCGACAGCGCTCTCTGGGACGCCACGCTGGAGCGGCTCCTCGACGACGTGTATGCCTTTGCGATGACCGGGCCCCGGCGGGACGAGGACTGGGGACGGGACGTCCTGGCCGTCATGGACCGGTCGGTCACCGACCCGCGGGGCTGGCAAACACTGGAGTGGCAGATCGACAAGGAGGGGCGCGAGAACGTCCGTCCTTCCTTTCCGTTTCTTCCGCTCACGGCCGAGCAGGTGCATGCGTGGACGTATCCCGTCACGGCCTCTGCCGCCGCCGAGCTGCTAGCTTCCTTGACCCAGGAGTGGTTCTTCGAAGGCCGCCCCGTCCGGACGCGCGCCGACCGGGACGATGTGCTGGCCGACGCTCGGATGGTGCTCGGCCGGTTCGGAGCCGACGCCGACTTCCGTACCTCCTCCGACCTGGCCCGGACCTCCGCCTCGCCGGACTTCCTAGCCGGTGAACTCGCCGGCGGCCGGGCCTTCACCTACCACCTGATGGACCTCGGACTGATCGCCGTGAGCGCGGACGAGGTCGGGGTCTTCTGGTCGTTCAACGCGAACTGAGAACACGCACACAGACCGGGAGTCAACCGTTCCCGGCGCCTTGGAGGAAGGTAACCATGCTGACGCGATCCGCGACGTACCCCGACCGCGAGACCGCCCAATGGGCCACCCAGCAGGTGGTGACCGCCAACGAGCAGGCCATCCACCGCTGGCTCGCCCAGAACACGCGGGCCCGCCTCACCGTCGAGGCCGCCTGGCCCTTCCGCGAGGAGCCCGTGGGCCGGGTCCAGCTGGAAGCCGAGCTGCTGGCGGGCCGCGGACCCGTCGACGTCCGTGCGGCGCGCGTGGTGCTGCGCCGCGAGCCGTCGAGCCCGCACGGTTTCGTCGTCCACACGACCGTCCCGTTCTACCTGTAGGGGTCGCACGCACATGTCCATGAAGCCCCTCGAACACGACCGGCGGTACGGCGAGCTGGACCAGGTGATGCGCGCGTACCTGGGGCAGCCGGCCGACGACACCCCGGAGCGGCGCAGTCGTGCGCTGGACGCGTACCTCCGTCACACCTGGCACACCCGCCCTTCGGCCATCGCGGAGGCCGAGCGCCAGCTGCGCGAGTACAGCCGCAACCCTCCGGGCCGCATCCGGCACGGCCTGGGAGAGTTCTACGCGATCCCGGACACCGGGAAGCCGCAGTCGGAGATCGGCGACTGGCTGATGGTGCTGGCCGACCACCTGAAGAAGAGCATCGAGGAAGGCGACGTCCCGCAGCCGTCATCCCCACAGACGCACTGGGAGTGGCACGCGCGCTTCCCGGAAACCGCGCAACTGCTCGGCGGCTGGTTCTCGCAGGACATCGTCGACGAGTTCCCCGACCACGACGCCGCCGTCGCCGACTACGCGGCCACCACCGACCCCCAGCTGGTCGCGCGCCTGGTGGGCGAACTCCACGAGCTGCTCGCGCTCCCCCTGGACGAGGGGGACTACGCCTTGGCCGCCGCCGAACTCGGCATGGAGGTGGGCCCGCCCGAGCCGTTCTCCCACGGCGCCTGGTTCCAGTCGGTGGCGACGACCCTGTCTGCCATCTGATCCGGGTCGACGGCCGGGGACCGGCCATCGTGGTGACGCCGGGGCTGGACTCCGCGACCTCCCGCCGGGCTGTGCGCGGGGCCGTTCAGGGGCTGCGGATCAGGTTGCGGAGGCTGGCGACGAGGGCTGCGACATCGCGTTCGCCCTGCTTCGGGGCCGCCGTGTCGGGCGATTCCGGCTTCTGATGCACGGTACGGCAGGGATTGCAGAGGCCGTCCGGGAGTGCCTCGGCCGGGCCGGGACGGCCGCATTCGGCGCACTCGACCAGGAGACTGCGCACGGGAGTGCCGGGCAGGCCCGATGCCGGTGCCGGTGCCACGGGCAGTTGGGGCGGCATCTTGTCGGTGAGGCGGCGGCGCACCAGGCCGATGGGTGATCCGATCCGCTCGGGAAGCCCGGCGGTGAGCGCCGAAGTCAGGTAGTCGGCGCTGACACCGCGCGCGAACCAGGCGGCGGCAAGTGGCTCCAGGGCGGCGCAGTCGGCGGCGGAGAGCGCCAGGCGGGGTTCGCGGCGCCCGAGTTCGGCCAGGGCGAGGTACTCGGGCGAAGGAGTCGCAGCAGCCGAAGGGTCGGCTGCGGGCGGCTGGTATTCCGGCGCCGGGGGTACCGGCGGGTTCGGTCCGGGGAGCGCCGTGGCGCCTGCTTCCAGCGGCCGGTCCGGGGACGGCTCCGCGGTGCGCTGCCGGGGTACGACTGGCTCGGGCCCGGGGACGGCGGAGGGTGCGGATGCCTGCTCCGGCGCGGCAGCTCCATCTGCGAGCCTGGCTGCCCACCACTCGTTGTCGTGGGCGGCGCGTGACCAGTAGGTGAGCGTCACCCACCGGTGCTGACCGCCGCTCTCGACGCGGCAGCGTACGCGGCGCAGGTGCCCGGCCACGGCAAGGGCGCGCAGGGCGGTACCGATGGCCATCTGGCCGTACAGGGGAAGGTCCTTTGCCAGGGACTTGATGTCCATGGCGGCGCCGTCGGGCAGGTGGTCGACATACCCGGCGACATACCGCTCACGCTCCGGCAGGAAGGCGAAGTCGTGGCCGCCGGGCTGGCCTTGGCCGGGGACGGACTGCTTGCCGTAGCCGGTGCGGGCTTTGCCGTACGGACGTGAGGCTGCGGGGGCGGGCAGCGCGGAGTTAGGATGCTGAATAGCCACGAGATCGTCTTTCTATGGGTGCGATCTTGAGGTGAGACCCCGGCCGGTGCTGGTAACACCGCGTCGGGGTCGTTTCGTTGCGGGCACCGTAAGCAGCCGCGACTCTCCGCTGCAACTTGCTCACAATTAGTCATACTGTCCGGCCGGGACGGGGCGGGGAGGGTGGGGAGGTTTCCCCAAAACCCCCTACCTACCTCCCGGATGAACAACACCGCTCGGACCCCGGACCCCGGATCCCGACCCTCGAACCCCGGAGCTCAAGCGTCGGGCCGCGCACCTCTCCCGGACCACCGAACGAGTGACAGGACGGTGCACGGTGCTCAAGCCTCAAGACTCGGGACCCGAGTTCCGGGGCCGGCGTCCGGGCCTCCGCCAAGCCCGGTATCACCGTCGAGGTGAGCCACCGCGCGCTTCCGCCTGAACTGAAGTACATCTGCCGCCACTTCGACGGGCGGGGAGCGGGGCAAGCGGTCGGGCGCCCCGCGCATGGGGCGGACACTACGATGCACCACCCTCGCCGTGCGTACGCTGCGTCAGCGTACGCACACAATGAGTGGACAGTACGCATCACTCCGCGTGACGATGGAGCCGAGTCAGAAGCGGTACGGCGGGGTGGGTGCGCGCGAAAGGTGGCCGACGGTGGCCTACGAGAACACGGATGGCTGCATTGCTGGAGCGGCGACGGGAGGAACGGGCGCGGGAGCCGGCGCCGAACCAGGGATGTCGGACAGTCTGCGTACGTTCGGCGCGTTCGTCCAGGCTTTACGGGAGCACGCGGGCTTCAGCCGCGAGGAGTTCGGCGACCTGGTGCGCTTCTCCAAGCACACGGTCGCCTCGATCGAGCAGGGCCGCCGGATGCCGGACCGCGACTTCGTGGAGCGCGCGGAGGAAGCGCTCGGGAACACCGGCGCGCTACGGAAGGCGGCGCCACATCTGACGCGGCAGGCGGGGCTGGCGAGTTGGTTCCGGCAGTGGGCGCGGCTGGAGACGCAAGCGGTGACCTTGTGGACCTATGAGTGCCGGGTGATTCCCGGACTGCTCCAGACCGAGCGGTACGCGCGAGCCGTGACAGTAAGCGTGCCGCCCGTAAAGGACGAGGAGCAGGTAGCCAAGCAGGTTACGGCTCGGTTGGAGCGCCATCAACTGTTCGAGCGTAAGCCACCGATCGCGTTCAGCTTCATCGTCGAACAGGCGCTTATCGAGCGCGGTACGGGAGGCCCTGACGTGATGCGGGAGTTGCTCGACAGCCTCCTGGAGCGGTCGTTGCAGTTCAACGTCGAGTTGCAGATCATGCCGCGATACCAGCCGGATCATGCTGGGTTCGACGGCCCGTTGATGCTGCTGGAATCGCAGGACAACAAGTGGTTCGGCTATGCGGAGGGACAGCGTGGCGGCATGCTGATCTCAGACCCGAAGGAGGTCAGCATCACACTCCAGCGGTATGCGAAACTGCGCTCACAGGCTCTCACCTCCGAGGACTCCAGGAGCCTGCTGAAGCAACTGCGAGGAGCGCTATGAGCAGCATCGACGAACGGGCTTGGTTCAAGAGCAGCTACAGCGGTTCGGACGGTGACGCCTGCATCGAGGTGGCGAAGGGGACGCAGGCGATCCACGTCCGCGACTCCAAGGACCAACTGAGCCCCGAACTCGCCCTCTCCCCCGCTGCGTGGGGCGACTTCGTCTCCTACGCCACCCAGGGCTGACCCTCACGCCCCGCGCCGGACCCGTCCGGCGCGGGGCGCTGCCGTTCACCGGGCAGGCGGCGTCCACTTCCCCTTGTCGACGGCCTCCTGAAGCCGTGCGGAGAAGTAGGCGTGCGCTGCGCGCATCTCCTTCTCCCGGTCGGCCTTGTAGAAGGGCGCGGTGTAGCCCTCGGGAGGCTCGGGCCGCTCCTTCTTCTGGAAGGCGAGGAGGTGCTCGTAGTGCTCCTTGGTCTGGCCGAAGCCGTACGTGTACCGATTGCCCGCGATCTTGCGTGCGTTGGCGTCGAACCATGTGACTGCGTCGAAGTCCTGCATGATCGGGAAGCGGGACTTATACATGGCTACGAGAGCTTCAGCACTGACGCCGAGCCAGACGGCGACGAGCGCGTCAATCTCCACGAGGGCTGCTCGCCGCGCACGCTCTGTGCGGAGGGCAGTGTTCCGATTCCATGCCGGGCCGACAGTGTGCAGTGGCTGCAGGTCCGGCCAGTCGCACGCCCACGGTTCGTAGGCAGGCCACGTGGGGTCATACAGCTCCTCCCAGAGGTCCGCATACGTCTTGGTAAGGCAGTTGAGACGGAGAGTGCGGAGGAGCAAAGAGGAAGCGAGTGGGTGATCCTCTTTCGGTGCGGGTAGCGATCGCGCACCCCGCACTTGCAGGTCCCCTCGGCCTGTTGTTCGTACGAAGTAGTCGACGGGGAGAGAAGCCCAGAAGGCCCCAACGAGCGCTGTCCTTCTATCGTTGCCAGCGGTCAGGCTGTGCACCATATGGATATGAGCGGGTCCCGGAGGCACCAGCGCCGCATACAGCGCCCGCTCCGTGTCCGGTGCGATCTGACGCCGCCACGCCACCCGGTAGAACTCCGTGTACGGCCGTCGCAGCCGCCGCAAAAGCTCCGCCTCCACCTGCTCGTCCGTGACGTCGGCCGATGCCACCCCGATGCGCCCCGCTGCGGCGTTCAGCGCCCGGGTCACCTCGCGCTCGGACGCCTTGAGCTGCTCCAGCGTCCTGCCATCGCTCCATACGTCCTGAACAGCCCGGTACACCTCAGGCTTTGCAACGTAGACGTACTCGGACTCGGGCAAGGCATCGTCCGCCAGGGTCATCGGATTGAGGCCCAGGATCTCGCCGACGCCCTGGCTCGGCTGCTTGAACATGGGGTTAGCCAGGCCGATCTGCGGTCCTTTAAGGATCACCTCAGACCAGTCGGTTGGCCGCCGGACCACACCCGCGTCGTCCGGCGCGTTGTAATCGATGAGGTCGTCGTCCTTGGCGATCTTCTCGTTGTAGCCGCTGGTGATTTGTGGGTCGTACTCCGCAAGTCTCAGCGAGTAGTCGGCCAGCGCCTCGATCGCCTTTGCCTCCGCCGTACTCACCGGCGACAGTAGCCGGGCCTGACGTACGGGCTGCGCTTCGTCGCCGGTCAACTTCTGCCACCGGGCGAGCGTGGCCTCGTCCACCCGGACAATCCGCCTGCGGTGCGGGCGTTCGTCCCAGCTGTCGCTGAAGCGGACCCCGGGGTCGGGAGCCGTTCCGTCGTCGTCCGCCGACAGGCGCAGGGCGTCCACGGAGAAGAGCCACGACAGGTGGTCGAAGCCGATCTCTCCCGCCTGACCGTAGACGTGGACACCGAAGTGGCTGGATCGACCCACGGGGGGCGGAAAGAAGCGGTTCCCCGCGTTCACGAAGTCGCCGTGGACCCGGAGCCTGGTGTAGGCGGCCTCGCGCAGTCGGCCCTCCTTGTCCCCACTGAAGTGGGAGTCGGGGTGGACGAGACCCACAGTGCCGTTCTCGGCCAAGTGCTCCCAGGTCCGGCACATGAACGCCCGATACAGGTCCGGTCGCGTTCCCGAGATCAACGGATACGACACGGCACTACTCAGAAGCTCGGCCGTACCTGCCGTCGCGGTCAAGTCACGCAAGTACGCCATGCGATAGGAGGCGTTCTCCAGAATCGCGCTCTTGTGCTCCCTCCGCGCTGTGACCGACTGCTTCTCGACGAGCTGAAACCACGGGTCGAACTCGGCCAGTACCACGCCTTCGTTCCAGTCCGGCCGCACCCAAGGCGGGTTCCCCACCTGAAGGTCGAACCCGCCCGCCCGCCCCCGGAACACGTGGGCGAAGTGCAGCTCCCAGTGGAAGAAGCCGTGGCCGTCCTCCGCCTTTATGTCCTTCTCCGTCGTGCCGGCGATGTCCTCGACCGTGTTCAGCCACGGGTAGCGGAACGGCAGCCGTGCCGGGGTGTCCATGCCGAGGAGGCCCTCCAGGCGGTCCTCCACATCACTCAGCAGCTCCAGCGCATCGTCCGGGTCCAGGTCCTCGATGCCCGCCAGGTACGAACCCTCGGGCAGGTCCTCCTTGCCCAGGACCGACTCCAGGAAGTCGAGCCAGTCGGCGAACGTCACCAGGGGGATGCACGCGCGCCGCTGATCCTTGACCTGGGCCCGGCGGCCCGACGAGCCCCGCTTGGACCCGGTCGCCAGCCCGGCGCCCGCGCCCAGTTCCTCCTGCTCGCCGTCCGGGTCGTCGAACAGCCCGGTCGCCTGCCACAGCTGGTCCCCGGGGGCGGGGGCGGTCGACTCCACCGGCACCTCGGCGGCTACCGCCGCGCGCGCCCCGCGCATCAGCCCCGCAACCGACGACTCGTCGACCAGCGCGCCCCCCATCCCGTACACCGGGTCCGTGCCGTCGAGTTCGCCGGTCTTGTCCAGAGGCCAGAACCACAGCGCGCACCACGCGTCCATCACGGTCTTCAGCCGCCAGTACGGCGTACCGTGGCGCGTCAGGTCGTCCAGGACCTTCTGTTTGTCCGCCGCCTCCGACGACTGTTCCAGCCAGTCCGCGCCCCACACGTCGATACGGCGGGCGATCGTCCGCTCGGAGAGTTCCAGCCGGGTGGCGACAAGGGACCACAGGAACTCGGCGCGGCGGGCCACGCCCTGCAGCCGGCCCAGTTCGGTCTTCTCCGCCGCCTTCTGCCACCGGTCGTAGCGCTTCTGCCGTGCCTCGTCGGTCTCGTCGCCGCGCTCCTGGAACGGCTTCGGCCCCTTCGGGGCCTTCTGCACGCCCTTGCGCCACCTGCCGAGCGCCTTCGCCGCGTCCTCCGCGAGCTTCTTGGCCTCCGCCTCGCCCGCGACCGCGCCCCAGCCGATCGCGGGCAGCAGGAACTGGTGCACCGCGCCCTCGGGCAGCGGGCCGTCCCGGAACGGCAGGTCGGTCGGCGGCAGGGTGTTCTTCTTCGCCAGCCACTGGCCGTCGGTCAGGACGTCGGCCTTGTAGACCTTGCGGCCCGCGCCGATGAGCGAGTTGCCGCGCCGCAGGTGCAGGCCGAACCAGGGGGCCCGCATGCCCGGGTGCATGGAGTTGAGCCACAGGGAGACCTCGGCCAGCTCCACCGCCGTGGCGTTGAGGTCGACCCCGTAGGCGTTGTGCAGGGCGACGTACGCCTTGGCCTTCTGGAGCTCGATCTGCCGCAGTTCGGGGTCGATGCGGCGGCCCAGCTCGTGTTCGCGCCGCCTCAGGTACTCGGCGGCCACCTGGTCGATCGCCTCGTTGAGGAACGCGCCCGAGCCGAGAGCCGGCTCGCAGATCTTCCACTCCAGGAGTTCCCTGGCCGGGGTCCTGGTGTCGTGCTGGTCCAGGCGGTGCTTGAGGGCCAGTTCGACCGTGACCTCGGTCAATGACTTCGGCGTGTAGTACGAGGCGGAGGTCTGGCGGTCGCGGCCGGCCAGCCGGTAGACGAACGTGTCCTTCGGGTGGACCACCCGCTCCGGGCGGCCGGTCTCGGAGTTGGTCCGCTGGACGAAGACCTCGTCCCGGTAGTCCTGGACGCGGGAGGCGGGGATCATCCAGCTGCCGCCCGAGGGGTCGCCGCCCTTGGCGACCTCGTACAGCTCCTCCTCGGCGATGAAACCGGAGTACGACATCAGGCCCTCGTACACCGCGCCGAGCTGGTTGATGCCGAGCTGGGCGTACGAGATGAACCCGCCGCGCTCCCTGCCCCGGCCCTTCGTGAGCATCAGGCGGCGCAGCACCTTGTGCAGGGTCTCGTTGCGCAGCCGGGTGTCCAGGAACGGGCGGCGGCGCTCGCCCTCGCCGCCCCGGTACGCCGGGTTCTCGATCTGGTCGTCCGAGATGAGGCGGACGGCTTCCTTGGTGAACAGTTCGGAGCTCAGGGCCTCGAAGCGCAGTCCCGCACTGGTGCTGCGGGCGGCGGCGCGGCGGGCGCGGTCGGCCTCGCGGACGCGTTCGGTGTGCTCGGCCCGGGTGATCGTGCCGGCGGCGAGGAGTTCGGCCGCCTCCTGCTCGGCCCGGGCGGCCTCGCGGGCGGCGGCCTCGGCCGTCAGGTCCTCGGGCTCGGTGCCGTAGCGGCGGTGGCCGTTCTCGACCTTGTCGAAGAGCAGGTCCAGCGACTCGTACAGGTGGAAGCCGCGCCGGGAGCGCTCGCCGACGAGGTCGCGCAGGACGAGGTCGCCGAGGCGCTGGAGGCCGTAGCCCTGCTCGTACTCCGGGTAGTCGGAGGGGAGGATGCCGAGCGCCGGGCTGGCCTCGGCGTACAGCAGGAACAGGATCCGGTACAGGTAGCGCAGCGACTCGCGGCTGAGCTCCTTGGCCAGGCGGGCCGGGTCGTCGAGTTCGGCCGGGGTGATGCCGTTCTCCGGTTCGCGCAGGCGGTCCAGGACCTCGCCCGCGATCCACTCGACGCTCAGGCGCAGGCCCTCGCGCAGTTCGGTGGAGACGCCGACGGCGTGCTTGCCGGACTTGTCGAGGAAGGCGGCGAGCGGCGCGGTGCCGCCCTCGGTGGGGACGCGCAGCGAGTCGGCGCCGAACAGCGCGGCCACCGTGTCGAGTTCGCCGCCGTGGCGGTCGTCGCGGCGGTTGAGTGCCGCGTCGAGGTCGGCGGCCAGGTAGCGGCCCTCGTGCCAGGCGAGGCGGTCGGCGAGGACGATGACGCCGCCGACGAGCAGGAGGACATAGCGCGGGGGTGTGTCGCAGGCGAAGAGGAAGTCGGTGACGGCCTTGGCGTCCTCGATGATCGCCGACCCCTCCAGGGCGACGGGGTGGAGCAGTCGGCCGGCGCCGTCCGGGTCGAGAGCGGCGTCGGGCTCGGTGGTCCAGCCGCAGGAGACGGCGTACAGGCCGGGTTCGGCATGGGCGACCTGGACGGTGTACGCGTGGTCGGCGCGGTGGACGGTGACGGTCTGCTCGTGGGCGTCGGTGTAGCCGAGGACGTGCAGGGTGTCCAGATGGACTTCGGTGAACCGCTTCTGCCAGCCCTCGGGCTCGGGAGCGTCGGGGTCGGCGAGCGCTTCCGCGTCCTCGGCGAGGGCGGCGCGGCCCGCGAAGTAGGGGCCGCGCAGGGCGCGCAGTCCCTCGCGGGGGGTGCGGACGCGCGGCGGTACGGAGGCGGGGTCGAGACCCTGGCGCTTTGCCTCGGCGACGGCGTCGGCGTGGCGGCGGCGTTCCTCCTCCTCGAACGCGGCCCAGCGGGCGAGGAGGCCGTCCTTGGCTTTGAGATCCTTGGGGAGGACTTCGGCGAGATAGTGGGCCGAGAGGTAGTCGCCCTGGTTGACCAGCGAGTCGTACGTCACGTCAGTTCTCCGCCTGGGCGTCGGACGGGTGAGGGTGGGAAGTGAACGACTCGGCCGATGAGTCCGCGTCGTTCCCGGTGCCGGTCGCGTCCGGGTCTCCGGGGCGGTCGAGGACGGCCAGGACGCGCAGCAGCGGACGGCCGGTGGTGTGCAACTGGTCGAGCAGCCGGGCCAGTTCGTCGGCGGTCTCCTCGACGAGGCGTTCGCGGCGGCCGGTGATGCCGGGCAGCAGGGATTCCGTACGCCACTGGGCGACATGGCCGCGGTAGGTGGCGAGCGGCTCGCTGATCTGTTCCTCCCAGGCGGCCCTCCCCGTATCCAGGTGCGTGCGGGCTGCAGCGACGGCGGCCGGAACGAGGGCCTGGAGCCGGTCCGGGTCGCGCGGCCCGCCGGTGCGGGCGAGCCTCGGGCCGACCTTCGCATCACGCAGCGCGTCCGCCATGGGGCGCACCTCGGGTGTCCCGGTGCCGTCGGCGCCGAGCCCGGTCACGGCCATCCACCGCACCACGGTGGGGCGGCCGAGAGCGTTGGAATGGATGCCCTGGACGAGGAACACGGGCCCCTCGACGTGGGGTGTGGTGATGACCGGGGCCTCCTGCCGGCCGAACTCGACGAGGACCTTGTCCGTCAGCCACTCCACCACCGGGTGGATGTCGGTGAGGAAGGACACCTCCGGCCACATCGTGCTGCTGCTCTCCCTGGCCTCGGTCAGCTTGCGCTGCGCAAGGGTGCGGTCGAAGGTGACCAGCATCCGCTCGGCGACGCGCTGCTCCTTCAGGTAGGAGGGCGGCAGGGCCTTGAGGCGGTGGAGCAGGTCGGGGGCCAGGGCCGGGGAGAGCGAGAAGTACGCGCCGCCCTTGGCGTCGGTGCCGGACGCCAGGCCGATCAGGTCCTGGGCGCGGTCCTCGTAGACCTCGTCGAGAGCGGTGTCGACGAAGTCGGCCGTGTCCCCTTCGAAGAGGGAGATCAGCTCGGCGCGTGCGGGCAGTTCCTGCTCGGTGATCGTGCCCACCTGGCCGAACAGGTCGGCGAGGGCGGTGTCCTCGGCGGGGGCGGACTCCAGGAAGTCCTCGACCGTGCCGCCGCGGACCAGTTCCCTGATGAGCCGGCGCTCCTCCTCCTCGGCCCGGTAGAGACCGGACACGGCCTCGGCCGTCCCGTCCAGCTTGTGCGCCTCCTCCTCCCGGAGGAGCAGCTTCTCGGCGACCGTGCGGTCGTCCTTGGCACCGGGGACCGCGGAGGTCAGAATCAGGGCGCGGAACTGGGGCTCATGCTTCTGCCCGTACCGGTCGATACGGCCGTTGCGCTGCTCGATGCGGATCAGCGACCACGGGATGTCGTAGTGGATCAGGTGGTGGCACTGACGGTGCAGGTTGACGCCCTCGGAGGCGACATCGCCGGTGAAAAGCAGCCGGACCGGGTTGTCGGCCAGGCCGAACGCCTCCAGGACCTTGGCCTGTTCGTCGTCGCTGAGGCCGCCGTGCATGACGGTGACGGCCTTCGCCGTGCCGTCGGCCCCGACCGGGAAGCCGAGGCGGGCCGGGACGACCTCGGCCAGCCAGGTGAGCGTACGGACGCGTTCGGAGAAGACCACGGCCCGGGTCGCGGACCGGGGGCCCACGCCGATGTCCTTCAACTGCTCGACGAGCGCGTCGAGTTTGGCGGAGTCACCGGGTGCGGTGCCGTCGCCCATGCCCGCGACGATCTCCCGCAGCCGGGCCAGGGCAGCCTGCTCCGGGGCGATGGCCGGGTCGGGCCGCAGCCCCTTCTGCCCGGCTTTGCGGACCCGCTCGCCGAGCGTGGCGACACGGTTGTCGACCGTCTCGCCGAGGGCGACATGGGAGGACAGAAACGTCTTGAGCAGGTTGTAGGCGAAGAGCTGCTCGGTGGCGACCGAGGTGCGGTCCTGGTCGGCCGTGCCGAACTCCGTACTCACCTGTGGGGCGGGAAGCCAGTGCTCGGCGAGCTCGGCGAAGATCCGCTCCTCCGCCTCACCGGCGGCGCAGTGGAGGGAGACCGTGGGGCCGCGGTCGGGCCACTCGGTGCCCATCTCGTCCCGGACCTCGGGGCTGATCTTGGTCCGCCGGATGTAGAGGTGGCCGAGGTCCTCGGCCGGGTCGTAGTGGTCGGGGTCGGCGATGGCGGCCGGGTCGAGGAGCGAGATCAGGTCGGCGAAGGAGCGCTTGTCGCCGTTGTGCGGGGTGGCGCTGGCGAGCAGCAGGGCGTCCGTGCGCGGGGCCAGGATTTCGGCGAGGGCGCGCCGCTGGCTGCCGGGGTTGATCAGGTTGTGCGACTCGTCGATGACGACGGCGTCCCAGCGGATGCGCTCCAGGTGGTGGCGGTACTGGCCGATGTTCTTGAGCGTATCGACGGAGATGATCACGCGCTTGTAGTGCGTGAACGGGTTCCGGCCGGCCGGGATCTCGCGCTGGATGCGCTGGATGCCGAGGGAGTCGAGCCGCACGAGCGGGATCGAGAAGCGGGTCCACAGCTCGTGCTGGAACTGTTCCAGGATGCTCTGCGGGGTCACGATCAAAATGCGCTCACCCCGGCCCCGGCGGATGAGCTCCGCGAGGGTCAGGCCGATCTCCAGCGTCTTGCCGAGGCCCACGACGTCGGCGATCAGGACCCGGGGCCGGAGGTTGCGCATGGACAGGGCGAGCTCGGCGGGGCGCTGCTGGTAGACGAGCGGGTCGAGCAGGAAGCGGTCGGCCAGGGCGAGACCCCGCTCGGACTGGGGCAGCGGCGTCTTGCGCAGGACCGCTTCGAGGAAGAGGCGGCTGCGCCGGAAGTACGAGGACGTGTCGGGGACCAGGCGGGTCTTCTCCGGGTCGAGCAGCTCCACGCGGTCGATCCCGCTGAAGAAGACGGCTTCCTCGTCACGGACGAACTCCGAGACGCCGACCGCATCGATCCGCTCGCCGTCGTGATCGGTCTGGGCGGTATTGCGGACCAGCCACTCCTCGTCGCGTACGAGGATCTGCGCCCCCGGCGGGAACCGGGTCTCCCCCGGCTTCGCCCCCTGGTCGGTCACCCGTCGTCCCTCCGTCGTCGCCTGTGCGGCCCTGCGACGCCAAGTCTGTCACGTGGGGCAAGGGCAGCCGGCCGTGCTTCCGAGAGGGGTGACGCCACAGCTCAGAAGCGTGCCTCCCGGGCATAGGCGGCACGGATCCGCTCGGCGATCCGCAGGGGCGCTGCGGGGCGGACGGCAGTGGCCGCGCGGCCTCGGGGCGGGGTTCCGCCAGGCCCGGGAACCGCCCCCGTCGGTACGGCGGGGACGGCGTCCTCGGGTTCTTCGCCGGGCTCTGTACCGAGGCCGAGCCGCTCGGCTCCGGCGCGCGCCGGTGCGCTCGTCTCCTCGTCGTCCTCGGCCGCTGCCGCGTCGACGATGGTGGGTGTGTAGGCCGAGTCGCTTCCGCCAGGTTCGAGAACGGGCGGGGGCAGTTGCGGCACGACGATCTCGGGGGTCAGGGCGGCGAGCCGGCGCTTGGCCTGTAGGGCGGTCAGGCCCAGGCCGCGGATGACTTTGACGAGCCTCTCTATGACCTGCGGCAGCGTCGGCCGGGCCGCAGGGTCCAGCGCCAGCATGTCCGTGACCAGTCCGTCCAGTTCCGGGGGCAGGCCGGTCAGGTCGGGCGGCGTCGCAGGGTCCTCGATCTTCAGCGCGACGGCCTGCCAGGTCGGCCCTTCGTACGGGTAGCGTCCGGTCGCGGCGAACAGCAGCACCGCGCCCAGCGCGTAGACGTCGGCCGACCGCTCCAGCTGGTGCTCGCCCCGGGCCTGCTCCGGCGGCATGCACAACACACTGCCGACGACGAAGCCGGTCGCCGTCAGCATGGTGCGACGCTCGGCGAGCACGGCGAGGCCGAAGTCGATCACTTTGGGACCGTACTCGGACAGCAGGATGTTCTGCGGTTTCAGGTCACGGTGGAGCAGTCCCGCATCGTGGACCGTGCCGAGGCCCTCGGCCAGCAGCGCCCCGAGACTGGCGGTCTCGGCGAGAGGGAGGGGGCCGTGCCCGGCGACGTAGGTGCGCAGATCCGGGCCGGGGACGTATTCCACGGCGAGCCAGGGCTGCTCCGCGGCCGCGTCGGCGCCCACGAAACCCGCGACGAACGGCCCGTACACGGTACGCATGCTGTCCACTTCGGACAGGAACCGGGCGCGGGTGTCCTCGTCGAGCACGGAGGCCTTGATGACCTTCACCGCGGCCTGATGACCGGCTGCGGATTCACCGAGAAACACTTGGCCCATACCGCCGGCCCCGATCCGGCAAACGAGCGCAAAGCCCCCGATCGACTTCGGGTCGTTGTCTCGAAGTGGTTCCACGGCGCTACGCCTCCCCCTGTATGGCTTGCAACCACTGCTCTGGACTGCGGGCAGACCCGGACCGGAGTCAGTCTATGCAAGCCCGCGCTTGCCCTGCGCTGCCTCTGCGGGCGGGTGCCCGCGCGACGGGAGCAGCGGGCGGGGGCCTGGGGTTCCCCCGAGATGCGGAGGATGCTGACAGAGGGTCAGATGTGCTCCCCTTCTTCAACAGTGCAGCGCGCGACCGCCGGTGACAGAGCACCTGTCCTGGCCTGCCCCCACACTCGCCTGACACCCCGTCAGAACGAGCGTCCCGAGCGTCGGGATATCGCTCGTAACGCCCACACCGCACATAATGCGCACGCACAAAACAGCAGGTCAGGAACCCTTCACGGCCGGTTCAAGGATCGCCACGCACTCCACATGATGCGTCATCGGAAACAGATCGAACGCCCGCAGCGTCCGCACCCGGTAGCCGCCGTCGCGGAAGTACGCCAGGTCGCGGGCGAGGGCCGCCGGGTCGCAGGCGACGTAGGCGATGCGGCGGGCGCCGAGGCCGGTCAGGTGCTTGACCGTCTGCTTGCCGGCGCCTGCGCGCGGGGGGTCGAGGACGATCAGGTCGGTCTCGGTGATGCCGGTGCGCGGCAGGACCTGGTCGACCTTGCCGTGCTCGATGCGGACCCGCTCCAGGTCCTTCAGGTTGTGCCGGGCGTCCTCCACGGCGCGCTTGCCGGACTCGATACCGAGGACGGCGCCCTTCTCGCCGATGCGCTGGCCGATGGCGCCCGCGAACAGGCCGACGCCGCAGTAGAGGTCGAGGGCGGTGTCGCCCTTGCGGGGCAGCAGGCCCTGCATGACGGCGCGGACGAGGGTGTCGGCGGCTTGCGGGTGGACCTGCCAGAAGCCGCCCGAGCCGACCCGGTAGGTGCGGTCGTCGGCGCGCTCGCGGACGAAGGCGCGGCCGTGCACCCGGTGGACGCCGCCGTCGCGCTCGTCGACGCGCATCACCGAGACGGGCTTGTCGAGCTCGACGAGGGGCAGCCGGCCGCCGGGCCTCGGGGTGAGGATCACCTGGCGGTCGTGGGAGCCGGTGGCCGCGATGGCTTCCACCGAGGCCATGCCGGGCCACTCCCTCTTCTCGATGCCGAGTTCGGTGACGCCGGGGGCCGCGATCAGGCAGCGCTCGATCGGCTCCACATCGTGCGAGCGGTGCTTGCGCAGGCCGACACGGCCGTCCTCGTCGATGGCGTACTGGACCCGGGTGCGCCACGCCGGCACCTCGCCCGCCGGAAGCTTGTCGCCCTCGGCCGGCATGACGGTGCCGTCCCAGCCCGCCTCCTCGGGGGTGAGGCCCGCGAGGTGCTGAAGCTGTTCGGCGATCACTTCACCCTTGAGCCTGCGCTGGGCGCCGGGCTTGGCGTGCTGCCAGTCGCAGCCGCCGCACTTGCCGGGACCGGCGTACGGGCAGGGCGCCTCGACGCGGTCCTTGGACGCCTCGATGATCCGTACCGCGTCGGCGCGCAGGAAGCGGGAGTCGCTCTCGCCCTCGGTGACCTTGGCGATGACCTTCTCGCCGGGAAGCGTGTGCCGTACGAAGAGGACCTGGCCCTGCGAGGTGCGGGCGACGCAGTGGCCGCCGTGTGCGACGGGCCCGACCTCGACCTCGTACTCCTCCCCGACCAGCGACGACGTGGGTTCGTTCTGCATGAGGGGGTGGCTCCAGAGATCAAGTGAAAACGGCCGGACAACAACCTACGAGTCTACGTGGGTGTCGTCCGGCCGTTTACCACGAGCGGGCGGGCGCGGTCAGCCCTTGTTGGCGGGTTCCTTGGGCCTGCGCTCCACGGGTCCGCGGCGCACCGAGCCCGGTGCGTTCCACTCGGCGCGCTTCCTGGCGCGCTTCTTCGCCGCCTCGGAGGACTCCAGCTGGTACGGCACGGAGGTCACCATCACGCCCGGGGTGAACAGCAGCCGCCCCTTGAGGCGCAGGGCGCTCTGGTTGTGGAGGAGGTGCTCGTACCAGTGGCCGACCACGTACTCCGGGATGTACACGCTCACGACGTCGCGCGGGCTCTCCCGGCGCAGGCCCTTCACGTATTCGATGACCGGGCGGGTGACTTCGCGGTACGGGGAGTCGAGGATCTTCAGCGGGATGTCGATGCCCCGCCGCTCCCAGTCCTCCTTGAGCGCCTTGGTCTCGGCCGGGTCGACGCTGATGGAGAGCGCCTCCAGACGGTCGGAGCGGATCAGCTTGGCGTAGGCGAGGGCGCGCAGCGTGGGCCGGTGGAGCTTGGAGACCAGGACGATCGAGTGGACCCTGGAGGGCCGCATCGTCTCGTCGACCGGAGTCTCCTCCGCGGCGATCTCCTCGGCGACCCGGTCGTAGTGCTTCCGGATCGCGGTCATCGTCCCGTAGAAGATCACCATGCCGAGCAGCGCGACCCAGGCACCGTGGGTGAACTTGGTGACCAGGACGACCACGAGGACGAGGCCGGTCAGGAAGGCGCCGAAGGCGTTGATCGCACGGGAGCGGATCATGTGGCGGCGCTTGTCGGCGTCCTTCTCGGTGCGCAGGTGCCGGTTCCAGTGGCGGACCATGCCGGTCTGGCTGAGCGTGAAGGACACGAACACGCCGACGATGTAGAGCTGGATCAGCCGGGTCGAGTCGGCGCCGTAGATGACGACGAGCAGGGCGGCCGCGCCGGCGAGCAGCACGATGCCGTTGGAGAAGGCGAGGCGGTCGCCGCGGGTGTGCAGCTGGCGCGGCAGGTAGCGGTCCTGGGCGAGGATCGAGCCGAGCACCGGGAAGCCGTTGTACGCCGTGTTCGCCGCGAGGAACAGCACCAGGGCGGTGGCAGCGGCGAGCACGATGAACAGGAAGCTGCCGTTGCCGAAGACGGCCTCGGCGACCTGCGTGATCACCGGGTCCTGCACATAGCCGGGGCCGACCGGCACACCGCCTTTCAGCAGGTCCTGCGCCGGGTTCTCGGCCATCCGGACGTCGGTGACCAGGGCGAGGGCGATGATGCCGACGAGCATGGTGATGGCGAGCACGCCCATCATCGAGAGCGTCGTCGCCGCGTTCTTGGACTTGGGCTTGCGGAAGGCCGGGACGCCGTTGGAGACCGCTTCGACGCCGGTGAGCGCGGCACAGCCGGAGGAGAAGGCGCGCAGCAGCAGGAAGACAAGGGCGAAGCCCGCGAGGCCCTCCTGCTCCGCCTTGATGTGGAAGTCGGCGGTGGGCGCGCGCATGGTGTCGCCGAGCACGAGAGCGCGGTAGGCACCCCACGCGATCATGATGAAGACGCCCACGACGAACACGTACGTCGGAATCGCGAAGAGCGACCCGGACTCCTTGACGCCGCGCAGGTTCATCAGCGTCAGCAGCAGGATCACCGCGACGGCGCACAGCACCTTGTGCTCGACCACGAACGGGATCGCCGAGCCCAGGTTCTCGATGCCGGAGGTGATGGAGACGGCGACGGTGAGGACGTAGTCCACGAGCAGCGCGCTGGCGACCGTCAGGCCGGCCTTGGGGCCGAGGTTGGTGGTGGCGACCTCGTAGTCGCCGCCGCCGCTGGGGTACGCGTGCACGTTCTGCCGGTACGACGCCACCACGGTGAACATCACCACCACGACCGCCAGGGCGATCCACGGGCTGAAGTGGTACGCCGACACGCCCGCGACAGACAGGACGAGCAGAACCTCGCCAGGCGCGTAGGCAACGGAGGACAAGGCGTCGGAGGCGAAGACGGGGAGGGCGATGCGCTTCGGCAGGAGCGTTTCTCCGAGCCGGTCACTGCGCAGTGCGCGCCCGATCAGGATCCGTTTGGGCACGTCGGTCAGTTTGGACACGCAGAGGATCGTAAGCGTTCCGTATGGAAGCCGCGGACCCACCACCCCCGTGGCCCCGCAATCTCCTGCGCTCGGACGAGAAAGCCACGAAATCCTTAACGAAATCCTTGCACTAAGCGTCCGCGAAAAGTGCGCTGTAACCATTCAATGCGGGCTGACCGCCGAGATGTGCGTAAAGGACGGTGGAATCCCGGGCGATCTCGCCGCGCCCCACGAGGTCGATCGTTCCCGCCATCGACTTCCCCTCGTACACGGGGTCGGTGACCATGCCCTCGGTACGGGCGGCCAGCCGCATGGCGTCGAGGGTCGTGTCGTCGGGGATGCCATAGGTGCCCGCGTGATAGCGCTCGTCGAGCTCGATGTCGTCCACGGTGAGTTCCCGGCGCACCCCGATGAGCCGTGCGGTGCCGGCCGCGATCCGGGCGATCTGCTCACGGGTACGGGCGGGCTCGGCAGAGGCGTCGATGCCCAGTACGCGTCGTGGGCGGGCGCCCGCCTCCTCCAGCGCGGCGAAGCCCGCGACCATGCCGGCCTGGGTGGAGCCGGTCACCGAGCAGACGACCACGGTGTCGAAGAACACACCGAGCGCGCGTTCCTGCTCGGCCACCTCGTACGCCCAGTTCGCGAAGCCGAGCCCGCCCAGCGGGTGGTCGGACGCGCCCGCAGGGATGGCGTAGGGCCTGCCGCCGCCCTCCTCCACCTCGCGCAGCGCCTGCTCCCAGCTCTCCTTGACGCCGATGCCGAACCCGGCGCGCACCAGGCGGACATCGGCACCGGCCAGGCGGCTGATCAGGATGTTGCCGACCTTGTCGTAGACGGCGTCGGGCCACTCGACCCAGCTCTCCTGGATGAGCACGCACTTGAGGCCGGTACGGGCGGCGACCGCCGCGACCTGGCGGGTGTGGTTGGACTGGACGCCACCGATGGAGACGAGCGTGTCGCAGCCCTTCGCCAGGGCGTCGGCGACGAGGTATTCGAGCTTGCGCGTCTTGTTGCCGCCATAGGCGATGCCGGAGTTGCAGTCCTCCCGCTTGGCCCAGACCGCGGCGCCGCCGAGGTGGTCGGTGAGCCGGTCGAGGCGGTGCACGGGAGAGGGGCCGAAGAGGAGGGGGTAGCGGTCGTAGGAGGAGAGGGAAGGGGAGGACGGGGCTGCGGGCGATGCGGGCGTCACAGGGGCTCCCTTGGCCGGGGGTGGTTTGGTGATGACGGGCGGGGGTTGGCGTGGTGATGCCGGTCGGCTCGTCCGCAGCCTGGCGGCTCGTCCGGACGGTGCTCGGGCCGTCGGCCTAGTCGGACGGTTCGTCGGCGAGTTCTTCGAGCGCCCGCCAGATCTCCGCGGTGACCCGGGCCGCGGCTTCGGCATCGCGCCCCGCGCACGCCTCGATCAGCCGGTCGTGCAGCTCCGCCGAGCCGTGTGCCGCGCCTGGCGTGCCGAACTGCCGCCACTCCAGGCGCCGGATCAGGGGCGTGTAGCGCCGGACGGTGGCGGCCACCGCGCGGTTGCCGCAGGCGGTGACGAGGACGTCGTGGAGCCGGTCGTCGGCGCGCAGTGCGTCCGCCACGTCGCCGCGGCGGGTCGCGTCCCGGAAGCGGTCGTTCGCCACGCGCATCGCGGTGGTGTCCGCATCCGTGAGGAGGGGTACGGCCGTCCTGGCGGCGAGTTCCTGCATGGCCCGTACGACCGCCGCCGCGTCCCGGACGTCGCGCGGCACCAGCCGGGTCACCCGGGTGTAGCTCTGCGGCTTGGATTCGACGAGTCCCTCGCCGGAGAGCCGGGACAGTGCGTCGCGGACCGGGGCCCGGGACAGTCCGAGGCGCTCGGCGAGGTCGGCGTCGCGGACGGGGGAACCGGGCGGGATGTCCCCGCGGACGATGGCGTCACGGATCGCCTCGTACGCGGTGTCCCGCAGCAGGGTCCGTCGGACGGGGCGCAGGGTCTCCATGAACTGACATGTTAGATGTCCGTAGTCGTCGCACTCAAGGGCCCGTCCCGCAGTGGCTGCATCCGGCGGTCCTCCCCGCGCCCATCACGGGGCGCGGCGAAAGCGCACTCGGATGAGGCTTCGCACTTCCAGCCGCATAAGCTCATCCTGGGCAACGGGACAGACCGTTGCCCCGTTGTTTGCCCGGCAAGCTGAGGAAGAAGTGTGAGCAGGGTGTTTTCGCAGGTCAGCCGGACGACCAGGACTGCGAGGTAGGCGCAAGGTGCACATCGTCATCATGGGCTGCGGGCGAGTGGGGGCCGCTCTCGCGCAGACCCTGGAGCAGCAGGGGCACACGGTCGCCGTCATCGACCAGGACCCCACGGCGTTCCGGCGCCTCGGGTCAGGATTCGGTGGGCGGCGCGTCACCGGTGTCGGCTTCGACCAGGACACCCTCCGTGAGGCGGGGATCGAGGAGGCCGGTGCGTTCGCCGCGGTGAGCAGCGGCGACAACTCGAACATCATCGCCGCCCGGGTGGCCCGCGAGATGTTCGGCATCGAGAATGTCGCGGCGCGGATCTACGACCCCCGGCGCGCCGAGGTCTACCAGCGCCTCGGTATCCCCACGGTCGCCACCGTGCGCTGGACCGCGGACCAGATGCTGCGGCGGCTGCTGCCCTCGGGCGCCGAGCCGCTGTGGCGGGATCCGAGCGGCGGTGTGCAGCTCGCGGAGGTGCACACCACACCCTCCTGGATCGGCCACAAGATCAGCACGCTGCAGGAGGAGACGGGCGTCCGCGTGGCGTTCCTCACCCGGTTGGGCGAAGCCATTCTGCCCACCTCGCAGACGGTGCTGCAGGAGGGCGACCTGGTCCACGTGATGATGCGTACGGACGAGATCGCGAAGGTCGAGGCGGCCTTCGCCGAGGGTCCTGAGGAGGGCGGTCACTGATGCGTGTCGCGATTGCCGGGGCCGGTGCGGTGGGCCGTTCCATCGCGGGCGAGCTGCTGGAGAACGGGCACGAGGTGCTGCTCGTCGACAAGGCGCCGACGGCCATTTCGGTGGAACGGGTGCCGATGGCCGAGTGGCTGCTGGCGGACGCCTGCGAGATCACCTCACTCGACGAGGCGGCGCTTCAACGCTGCAACGTCGTGATCGCCGCGACCGGCGACGACAAGGTGAATCTGGTCGTCTCGCTGCTCGCCAAGACCGAGTACGGCGTGCCGAGGGTCGTCGCCCGGGTCAACAACCCGAAGAACGAGTGGCTGTTCAACGAGGCCTGGGGCGTCGATGTGGCGGTCTCCACGCCGCGTCTGATGTCGGCCCTGGTCGAGGAGGCGGTGAGCGTCGGCGATCTGGTCCGGCTGCTGCGCTTCAGCCATGGCGACGCCAACCTGGTCGAGCTGACGCTGCCCCCGGAGTCGGCGCTGGCCGGCACCCAGGTCGGCGATGTGGCCTGGCCCGAGGACACCTCGCTGGTCACCATCATCCGCGGGCAGCGCGTTCTGACGCCGAGCACCGAGGAGACGCTGGAGGCCGGTGACGAGCTGCTGTTCGTGGCCGCACAGGCACGCGAGGAGCAGTTGGAGGACCTGCTGTCGGTACGCCGGGGCGACCCGGAGGACTGACCGGCACAGGGCAGGCAGACGGAAGGGGCCCGGCACCGTTCTCACACGGTGCCGGGCCCCTTCCGTCTGTCGTGGGCGGTTCAGAACTCCTGGTGGCGCGTCGCGGCGGCGGCCGCCTCCGCCTTGCGGGCCTTCTCGGCCTGCTCCTGCGCCTCCATCTCGGCGAAGACATCGATGGGCGGCGGCGCCTTGGCGAGGAAGACCCAGGTCAGATACACCGCGAGCAGGAACGGCGGGATCTTCAGGGCGACCAGGACCCAGCCGAACTGGGTGGTGTCGGCCCACCAGTACAGCGGGAAGAGGATCGCGCACTTGGCGAGCAGGATCAGCCCCCAGGCGTAGCTGGCCTTGGCGTACGCCTTCTTGCGGCCGGGGTTCCTGGTGCGCCAGGAGAGGTTCTCCTTGAACACCGGGCCCAGCATCAGACCGATCAGCGGCACCCCGGCGAGGGTGGTGATCAGGTAGGCGAGTGCCAGGCCGAGGGTGTAGAGCATGCCCGGCAGATAGAAGTCCTTGGCATTGCCGGTCATCATCGCGAAGACCACACCGAAGGCCACGCCGAAGACACCGCTGAAGGCGTGCTTGACGGTGTCCCTGCGGATCAGCCGTACGGCGACGAGGACCAGGGACACCACCAGGGCCGCGATGGCGGAGAGGTGCAGATCCTTGTTGATCGTGAAGATCGTGACGAAGAGCAGCCCGGGAACGACTGTCTCCACCATCCCCCGGACACCGCCGAACGCCTCGAAGAGCGCGGCCTCGGTGACCGCTTTCGCGTCGGCCTCCTGCTGGTCGGTGCGGGTGGTGCGGTCCTTGTCGGACGTCGGCTTGTCGAGAGACGTCACCGGCTACTCCTTGCCGAGCGGTCGGAGTTCGTATTTGGGGTTGAACAGCACCCGGCGCCCATGACTCATGGCGATCCGGCCCGAGGCGATGAGCCTGCGGCCCGGTTCTATGCCCGCGATGGAGCGCCGGCCCAGCCAGACCACGTCCAGCGGCGCGGTGCCGTCGAAGAGCTCCGCCTCCAGGGCGGGCACTCCGGCGCGCGGCCGCAGGGTGACGGTCCGCAACGTACCAGTCACCTTGACGATCTGGCGGTCGGTGCATTCGGAGATCCGCGTGCACCCCGAAGCCTGCGAGTCCTCCTGCAGCTCCTCGGACTCCAGGTCCTCCTGGGAGCTGGACAGCCGGTCGAGCATCCGCCGGAAGCGGCCGGACGGCTTCACAGCCTTGCCGGGCTTCTCGAATCGAGGAACAGCACTCATATCCGAAGGGTACCGGTCTCCCGTACTCCGGGCGGGTGTCCCGGGTCTCACTCGAACGAGATACTCGCAAGGGTTACGGGACAGGACCCGGTGGCCCGTTCAGCCGCGCTCGAAGCGGTAGCCCATCCCCGGCTCGGTGACGAAGTGCCGGGGGTGCGAGGGGTCGGCCTCCAGCTTGCGCCTGAGCTGCGCCATGTAGACCCGCAGATAGTTGGTCTCGGTGCCGTACGAGGGCCCCCAGACCTCCTGGAGCAGCTGCTTCTGGCTGACCAGCCGGCCGCTGTTGCGGACCAGGACCTCCAGCAGGTGCCATTCGGTGGGGGTGAGCCGTACGTCGCGTCCCTCGCGGTGGACCTTCTTTGCCGCCAGGTCGACGGTGAACCCCTCGGTCTCGACGATCACGACGTCGTCGGAGCCGTGCTGGCCGACGGGTTCGGCGCGGCGGACGGAGGCGCGCAGCCGGGCCAGCAGCTCGTCCATGCCGAACGGCTTGGTGACGTAGTCGTCGGCTCCGGCGTCCAGGGCCTCGACCTTCTCGTCGGAGGTGTGGCGGGCGGAGAGCACCAGGATCGGCACCCGGGTCCAGCCGCGCAGCCCCTTGATCACCTCGACGCCGTCCATGTCCGGCAGTCCGAGGTCGAGGACGACGACATCGGGATGGCGGGCGGCGGCGAGCTGGAGGGCGGTCGCGCCGTCGGGCGCGGCGTCCACCTCGTACTTGCGCGCCTTCAGGTTGATCACGAGGGCGCGTACGATCTGCGGCTCGTCGTCGACCACAAGCACCCGGGTCATGGGGGCCCTGCCTTTCTGCTGTATGGCGATCTCCTGGGACGTTGCGGAGATCATGAGGTGACCTGCGAGGTCATGAGGTGACCCGCGCGGGCAGGTCGGGGCTGACGGGAACGTATCCCGATGCCGCCTTGAGGGTCAGCACCATGGTGAGGCCGCCGCCGGGGGTGTCCTCGGCGTCCAGCGTGCCGCCCATGGACTCCACGAAGCCGCGGGCGACGGCGAGGCCCAGTCCGACGCCTGCGCCGCGCGGGGCGTCGCCGTAGCGCTGGAAGGGCTCGAAGATACGCTCCTTGGCGTCGTCGGGGACGCCGGGGCCGCGGTCGGCCACCCGTAGCTCGACGCGTCCGCCGAGCGCGCTGGCGGCCACCGTGACGCGTTCTGCGTAGGGGCTGTACTTGACGGCGTTCTCGACGATGTTGGCGACGGCTCTCTCCAGCAGCCCGGGGTCGACGTCGACCATCGGCAGGGTCTCGGGGATGTCCAGGTCCACGCTGCCCTCGGGGACGCCGCCGAGCGCCATCGGGACCACCTCGTCGAGGTCGATCTCGCGGATCAGCGGGGTGACGGTGCCGGTCTGCAGCCTGGACATGTCGAGGAGGTTGCCCACGAGGTGGTCGAGGCGGTCGGCGCCGTTCTCGATGCCCTCCAGGAGTTCGGCCTGGTCCTCGTCGGACCAGGCGACGTCGTCGGAGCGCAGGGAGCTGACGGCGGCCTTGATGGCGGCGAGCGGGGTACGCAGATCGTGGCTGACGGCGGCGAGGAGGGCCGTCCTGATCCGGTTTCCCTCGGCGAGCCGTCGGGCCTCCTCCGCCTCGTCGACCAGGCGCTGGCGGTCCAGTACGACGGCGGCCTGGGCGGCGAACGCGCCGAGCACCCGGCGGTCCTCGGCCGGCAGCACCCGGCCGGAGAGCGCGAGCGCCATGTGGTCGCCGACGGGCATGTCCACATCCGCGTCCTCCGGCCGGGCCACCGGGCTCGGTCCGACGCTCCCGGCGCACGTCCACGGATCGACGTCGCTCTGCCGCTCCAGCAGAGCGACGGACTCCATGCCGAAGGTCTCGCGGACCCGGTCCAGGAGGGCGTCCAGGGTGGTCTCGCCGCGCAGCACACTGCCGGCGAGGAAGGAGAGGATCTCCGACTCGGCGCGCAGCCTGGCCGCCTGATGGGTGCGGCGGGCCGCCAGATCCACGACCGAGGCGACCGAGACCGCCACCGCGAAGAAGATCACGATGGCGACGAAGTTCTCCGGGTCCTGCACGGTCAGGGTGTGGGTGGGCGGGGTGAACCAGTAGTTCAGCAGCAGCGAGCCGACGGCGGCCGATGCCAGGGCGGGCAGCAGCCCGCCGAGCAGGGCCGCGGCGACGGTCAGGAAGAGGAAGAGCAGGACATCGTTGGCGAGTCCGGGGCCGTTGTCCAGGCGCGTCAGGAGCAGCGTGAGAAGGGCCGGGCCGCCGACACCGACCAGCCAGCCCCAGATGATCCGGACCCGGCCCAGCCGGGCGCCGCGGGCGATGGGCAGACCGCGACCCTTGGCGACCTCTTCGTGGGTGACGATATGGACGTCGAGGTCGGGGCCGGACTCGCGGGCGACAGTGGCTCCCACGCCCGGTCCGTAGATGTACTGCCAGGCCTTGCGGCGGCTGGAGCCGAGGACGATCTGCGTGGCGTTCACCCCACGGGCGAATTCGAGGAGGGCCGACGGTATGTCGTCGCCGATGACATGGTGGAACGTGCCGCCGAGGTCCTCCACGAGGGTGCGCTGGACGGCGAGTTCCTTGGGCGAGGCGGAGGTCAGTCCGTCGCTGCGGGCGATGTAGACGGCGAGGATCTCGCTGCCGGAGCCCTTGGCCGCCATCCGGGACGCGCGGCGGATGAGCGTACGGCCCTCGGGGCCGCCGGTGAGTCCGACGACGATGCGTTCGCGGGCCTGCCAGGTGGTGCGGATGTTGTGCTCGCCGCGGTACTGCTGAAGGTATTCGTCGACCCGGTCGGCGACCCAGAGGAGGGCCAGCTCGCGCAGGGCGGTCAGGTTGCCGGGGCGGAAGTAGTTGGACAGGGACGCGTCGATCCGGTCCGGCTTGTAGATGTTGCCGTGGGCCATCCGGCGGCGCAGCGCCTGGGGCGACATGTCGACGAGTTCGAGCTGGTCGGCCCTGCGGACGACCTCGTCGGGGACGGTCTCGCGCTGCCGTACGCCGGTTATGGCCTCGACGACGTCGCCGAGTGATTCCAGGTGCTGGATGTTGACGGTGGAGATCACGTCTATGCCGGCCTGGAGGAGCTCCTCGACGTCCTGCCAGCGCTTGGCGTTGCGGGAGCCCGGCACATTGGTGTGCGCCAGTTCGTCCACCAGGGCGACGGCCGGGGCGCGCTCCAGGACCGCGTCGACGTCCATCTCGGTGAAGACTGCGGAGCGGTACTCGATCTCACGGCGCCGGATCTGCTCCAGGCCGTGCAGCATGACCTCGGTGCGCGGGCGGTCGTGGTGCTCCACGAAGGCGACGACGCAGTCGGTGCCCCGTTCCACACGGCGGTGGGCCTCGGAGAGCATCGCGTACGTCTTGCCGACGCCGGGTGCCGCACCCAGGTAGATCCGAAGTTTGCCGCGTGCCATGGCCCCATTGTCTTCTCTGAACCGGCTGCCGCCGATGCGGCAGCCGGTTCGAAGCTACCCCGAGGATTCTCGACAAATGGGACGGGGGGTGGGGCGAGGGGCCGAATTGACAGGATTCTGACGCCTCGGACGGACCCGGCCCCCGTCCCGCCCCACTACTCGTGTTCGACGATGTGCCCGTCGCTCAGCTCCAGTACCCGGTCCGCCAACCCCAGCAGCTGCGCGTCATGCGTCGCCACCAGCGCTGTGACGCCTTCACTCCGCACCACCGCCCGCAGCAGCTCCATCACCGCGAGTCCGGTCTCCGCGTCGAGCTGCCCCGTCGGCTCGTCCGCGATCAGCAGCGCGGGACGGTTGGCCAGCGCGCGGGCGATCGCGACGCGCTGCTGCTGGCCGCCGGAGAGTTCGCCGGGGCGCTGAGCGGCGTGGTCGGCGAGGCCGACCATGGAGAGCAGCAGCGCCACCCGGTCCTCGCGCTCGCGCGGGTCCGCCTTGCGCAGCCGCATGGGTACGCCGACGTTCTCCGCGGCGGTCAGGATCGGGATCAGGCCGAACGACTGGAAGATGAAGCCGATCCGGTCCCGGCGCAGTTCCAGGAGCCCGTTCTCGCCGAGTTCGGCGAGGACCGTGCCGCCGACGGTGATCCGGCCGCCGTCGGGGCTGTCGAGGCCACCGACGAGGTTGAGGAGCGTCGTCTTGCCTGAGCCCGAGCGTCCCTTGAGTGCGACGAGTTCACCGCGCGGCACCTCGAAGGACACCCCGCGCAGCGCGTGCACGGCCGCGGCGCCGGTGCCGTACGAGCGGTGCAGGTCCTCGACCCGGACCATGGGCCCGCGGGCCGGGTCCTCGGCGACCGCCGCGCCGCTCTGCCCGCCGGTGCTCGTCCGGCCGGTGTTGTCGTTCATGCCTCTCCCCCGTACGTGCTCGGTCCCGTCGGCCGCCAGTATGTGCATCGGGCACAGTGCTGGGCAATGGCCGAAGGACAGTGGTCAGGCGTCCGGCCGGACGCCGACGTGGTCGTCCTCGGCGGTGAGGCGCACCCGGCGGCGGAGGCCGTACCGTCGCAGATGGTCGTCGGGCAGCTGCAGCCGCCCCACCGGGTCGAGTCCGGCGAATTCTTCCACGCCGCCGTCGGGGCCGCCGTCGCGCAGGGTCTCCGCGGAGGTCCGGCCGTCGCGGATGCGTACCGTACGCCGCACCTGCCCGGAGAGCATCGGTCCTCGATTCCCCACCAGTCCCCCTGACCCCTCGCATCCCCCCCCGGATGATCGGGCCAGTATGGGTGGACCCCACACGGGCCGCAATGGCCGGGACAAGTTGGACACCATCACCAGGCGTGAACTTGACGGACGGTCACTTCACAGCGCCGAACGGCACGGACGATTTCTTTATCGGAGCACAACCGCTTCCCGACAACTTCCTGACACCGGCTGACCAGCCTTTCCAGGGTCCACCGGGGCGAGTGCCCCGTCCTTGAAAGGGTGCGCATGACGTTACGAAGGAGCCTTCCCGGTCTGGCCGCCGGAGCCCTCGGGATATCCCTGGTCCTGTCCGCGGTCCCCGCCGCAACCGCAACCGCAACCTCCCCCGCGAATGCGCAGGGCCCCACCGCCCCCACCGTCTCCGAGCAGCAGGTGATGCCCCACCTGCGCGCCCTGCAGCACATCGCCGACCGCAACGGCGGCAACCGGGCGCATGGCACGAAGGGATACGCGGACTCGGTGGCGTGTGTGAAGAGCGCCCTTGACCGGGCGGGCTTCCGCACAAGACTGGTGCCCTTCACCTATGACGGCACCACCGGCCACAACCTGATCGCCGACTGGCCGGGCGGCGATCCCGAACATGTGCTGCTGACCGGCGCGCACCTCGACAGCGTCAAGGCGGGCCCGGGAATCAACGACAACGGCTCGGGCTCTGCCGCGGTCCTGGCCACCGCCCTTCAGGTGGCCAAGTCCCGCCTCAAGCCCGAGCGGCACCTTCGGTTCGCGTGGTGGGGCGCGGAGGAGCAGGGCCTGATCGGCTCGGCGGAATACGTCAAGAAACTCTCCGGGGCCGACCGCCGCAGGATCGATGTCTATCTCAACTTCGATCAGGCGGGCAGCAGGAACACCCGGCAATGGCTCGTGATCCACGACGACGAGCACGGCGAGACAGAGGCCCAGCAGGCGTTCGAGGCATGGTTCGCCGAGCGGGACATCCCCACGTTCGACATCGGCGTCGGCGGCTCGGACCACGAGTCGTTCGGGAACGCCGGCATCCCGTCGTCCGGCTTCAGCACCGGCATCTCGGACTGCATCCATGAGGCGTGCGACGACCTCTCCAATGTGGACCCGAAGACGGAGACGACCAGCACCGACGCCCTCATCGGTGTGCTGTGGAAGCTCGCCACCACCGCGCCCCGGCGCTGACCCCCATCCTCAGGAACGAGACATGCGCAGACTACTGAACCCGCGCCGCAGAGCCGCCGTTGCCCTCGTGGCCGCTGTGGTGAGCGGCGTCGTCCTGGCCACCGTCCCCGCCTCCGCCGCCATCGGCGGCCCGGGCATCGGTGACCCGTACTTCCCCGACGACGGCAACTTTGGCTACGACGTGTCCCACTACGACGTACGTATCGCCTACGACCCAGCGCGCACCGACCACCTGGACGGCGACACCACCGTCACCGCCCGCGCCCTGACCGGCCTGGACCGCTTCAGCCTGGACCTCAAGGGCTTCACCGTGGCATCGGTCACGGTGAACGGCACCCCGGTGAAGGCGTTCTCCCGGTCCGGCGCCCATGAGCTGGTCATCACCCCGGCCCGCCCGGTCGTGCAGGGCGCGGCGTTCGCGGTCCGGGTGAAGTACGCGGGCAAGCCCGACGCCGAGGGCTGGCACACGCTGAAGAGCGGCGGCGCGTACGTGGCGGGCGAACCACATGCCGCGACCTCCTGGTATCCCGCCAACGACCACCCGTCCGACAAGGCCACCTTCGCCCTCACCGCGACGGTGCCCGACGGCTGGACGGTCGTCGGCAACGGCTTGCCCGGCCCGGCCGCCGTCAAGGACGGCAGGAAGACGTTCCGCTGGTACGAGGACAAGCCGCTGGCGACGTACCTCAGCACGGTCGCCATCGACAGGTTCACCGTCCACCGGGGGAAGACGGCCGCCGGAACACCGGTCATCACGGCATACAGCCCGGACGCCGTCATCGACCCGGACGCGGAGGCCGAGCAGACGGAGATTCTGGACTTCCTGACCACGAAGTTCGGCCCGTACCCCTTCTCCTCGGCGGGCGCCATCGTCGTCGGCACCACGAAGGAGCCCATCGGCGGCCCCATCGCCCTGGAGACGCAGAGCCGCCCCACGTACGGCGCGATGCTCTTCGACGCCTCGGTGGTCCACGAGAACACCCACCAGTGGTTCGGCGACAGCGTGTCGTTCAAGGACTGGCGGGACGGCTGCGTCGCGGAGTGCTTCGCCCAGTACGCCGGCCAGTTGTGGGAGGAGCACAAGGGCGCCGATCTCGACAAGGACTACTACCGGTCCGAGGTCGAGGACAGCAGGGACAACCCGTCGTTCTGGTCCACCAGGCTCTATGACCCGGGCCAGGGCAAGGAGTTGGATTCCGCGCTGTACTTCAAGGGTTCCCTGATGCTGCACGCGCTGCGGCGCACAGTGGGTGACGATGCGTTCTTCGGGACGCTCAAGACCTGGACCCGCGACCACGCGTACGGCAATGCTTCGTTCCGGCAGTTCGAGGCGCTGGCGGCGAAGGTCTCGGGCAAGGACCTCAAGGGGTTCTTCGGGGCGTGGGCCGACGGAACGGTCATCCCGCCGGAGAAGTACCTCTATCCGGGCAGCCTGGGCACGCCGACTGGTTGAACGGGCGCACCACGGGGCCCGTTCCCCCGTCCGTCAACGGCCTGAGGCCGGCCATTGCGGCCGGCCTCAGTGCTCCCTCAAGACCTCAAGTCCTCAAGACCCGTTCACAAGCTGCTTGAGTGCGACGTTGAGCTGGAGGACGTTGACTCTCGGTTCTCCCACGAAGCCGAGGATCCGGTCGTCGGTGTGCTGTTCGACGAGCTTCTCGACCCGGGTCACGTCGAGGTGGTTGCGCTCGGCGACGCGGCGTGTCTGGAGCTGTGCGTATGCCGGGGAGATGGCGGGGTCGAGGCCGGAGCCCGAGGAGGTGACGGCGTCGGCGGGCACGTCTGCGGGGTTGACGGGGTGGCCGGGGACGGAGTTGTCCTTGACGACGGCGGCCTTGGCGGCGGTGACCCAGTCGATGAGTTCCTTGTTGTCGCCGGAGCGGTTGGTCGCGCCGGAGAGGATCAGTTTGTACTGGGTGTTGACGCTGTTGGTGCCGAGTCCGTTGGAGGGGCGCGGCTGGAACCACTTGAGGTCCGGGGCCGCGGTTTCCTGTCCCTTCTTCAGTGGCAGGTCGTAGCGCTGGCCGATGAGTTCGGAGCCGACGACCTTGCCGTTGGAGCTGATCTCGGAGCCGTTGGCCTTGTCGGGGAAGATGCCCTGGGCGATTGCGGTGACGGCGAGCGGGTAGATGACGCCGCACACGACGGTGAGGACGAGCAGGGCGCGCAGTCCGGCCCACAGGAGCCGGGCGGTGTTTCCTACGGAGTTGTTCATGGCAGGTCAGCCGATTCCGGGGATGAGGGAGATGATCAGGTCGATGATCTTGATGCCGATGAACGGGGCGATGAGGCCGCCCAGTCCGTAGATCCCGAGGTTGCGGCGGAGCATCGAGTCGGCGCTGCTGGGCCGGTAGCGCACGCCCTTCAGGGCGAGCGGTACGAGCGCGATGATGATCAGCGCGTTGAAGACGACCGCGGACAGGATCGCGGACTGGGGCGAGGACAGCTGCATGATGTTGAGCTTGTCCAGGCTGGGGTAGGCGACCGCGAACATTGCCGGGATGATCGCGAAGTACTTCGCGACGTCGTTGGCGATCGAGAAGGTGGTCAGGGCTCCGCGGGTGATGAGGAGCTGCTTGCCGATCTCGACGATCTCGATCAGTTTTGTGGGGTTGGAGTCCAGGTCCACCATGTTCCCGGCCTCTTTCGCGGCCGAGGTGCCGGTGTTCATGGCCACGCCGACATCCGCCTGGGCCAGCGCCGGTGCGTCGTTGGTGCCGTCACCGGTCATCGCGACGAGTTTGCCGCCGGCCTGCTCGCGCTTGATGAGGGCCATCTTGTCCTCGGGGGTGGCCTCGGCGAGGAAGTCGTCGACGCCTGCTTCCTCGGCGATTGCCTTCGCGGTCAGCGGGTTGTCCCCGGTGATCATGACCGTCTTGATGCCCATGCGGCGCAGCTCGTCGAACCGCTCCCGCATGCCCTCCTTGACGACGTCCTTGAGGTGGATGACACCCAGGACCCGGGCGCCGTGCTCGTCCTCCAGGGCGACCAGCAGCGGTGTGCCGCCGGCCTGGGAGATCTGGTCGGTGAGTGCCTGCGCGTCCTGCGTGACGCTTCCGCCGCGCTCCTTCACCCAGGCGACGACCGAACCGGTCGCGCCCTTGCGGACCTTGCGTCCGTCGACGTCGACACCCGACATGCGGGTCTGGGCGGTGAACGCGACCCACTCGGCGTGCCGCAGTTCGCCCTGGTGTCGTTCGCGCAGCCCGTACTTCTCCTTGGCGAGCACGACGATGGAACGGCCCTCGGGAGTCTCGTCGGCGAGTGAGGACAGCTGGGCGGCGTCCGCCACTTCGGCCTCGGTCGTGCCCTTGACCGGGAGGAATTCGGCGGCCTGGCGGTTGCCGAGCGTGATGGTGCCGGTCTTGTCGAGGAGCAGGGTCGAGACATCCCCCGCGGCCTCGACGGCACGCCCCGACATGGCCAGGACGTTGCGCTGCACCAGCCGGTCCATACCGGCGATGCCGATCGCCGAGAGCAGCGCGCCGATGGTCGTCGGGATCAGGCAGACCAGCAGTGCGGTCAGCACGATCATCGACTGCTTCTGGCCCGCGTAGATCGCGAAGGGCTGCAGAGTGACGACGGCGAGCAGGAAGACGACGGTGAGGGACGCCAGGAGGATGTTCAGGGCGATCTCGTTGGGTGTCTTCTGCCGGGCGGCGCCTTCGACCAGGGCGATCATCCGGTCGATGAACGTCTCGCCCGGCTTCGTGGTGATCTTGATGACGACCCGGTCGGAGAGCACCTTCGTACCCCCGGTGACAGCCGAGCGGTCGCCGCCCGACTCCCGGATGACCGGCGCGGACTCGCCCGTGATCGCGGACTCGTCCACACTCGCGACACCCTCGACGACATCCCCGTCTCCGGGAATGATGTCACCGGCCTCGCAGACCACCAGGTCTCCGATGCGCAGCTCGGTCCCCGGCACCCGCTCCTCGTTCGTGCCGGTCAGCCGCCGGGCGACGGTGTCGGTCTTGGCCTTGCGCAGCGTGTCGGCCTGCGCCTTGCCGCGGCCCTCGGCGACCGCCTCCGCCAGGTTGGCGAAGATCGTCGTGAGCCACAGCCAGACCGCGATCGCCCAGCCGAACCAGTCGCCCGGATCCAGTACCGCGAGCACGGTGGTGAGCACCGAGCCGATCAGCACCACGAACATCACAGGTGACTTGACCATCACCCGGGGATCGAGCTTGCGGACGGCGTCCGGGAAGGACTTGAGCAGCTGCTTGGGGTCGAACAGGCCCCCGCCGACGCGTCCTTCGCTCTGGTGGCCCGTGGGCGCGTCCTGGTGCGGTGCCCGGGTGGGGGTGACAGTGGACATCGAGTCCTCTTGCTTCAGACGAGTGGTCATGACGCCAGCCCTTCGGCCAGCGGTCCCAGCGCGAGTGCCGGGAAGTAGGTCAGCCCGGTGATGATCAGGATCGTGCCGACCAGCAGCCCGCTGAACAGCGGCTTGTGCGTGCCCAGGGTTCCCACGGTCGCCGGTACGGGCTTCTGCTCGGCGAGCGAGCCGGCCAGCGCGAGGACGAACACCATCGGCAGGAACCGGCCCAGCAGCATCGCCAGCCCGATCGTCGTGTTGAACCACTGCGTGTCCGCGTTCAGCCCGGCGAACGCCGAACCGTTGTTGTTCGCACCCGAGGTGTAGGCGTACAGGATCTCCGAGAAGCCGTGCGCGCCGGTATTCGTCATCGAGTGGGGCGGGGTGGGCAGGGCCATCGCCGCGGCGGTGAAGCACAGCACCAGCGTCGGCGTGATCAGGATGTAGCAGGCCGCGAACTTGATCTCCCGGGTACCGATCTTCTTCCCCAGATACTCCGGGGTGCGGCCGACCATGAGACCGGCGATGAACACCGCGATGATCGCCATGATCAGCATTCCGTACAGGCCCGACCCCGTACCACCAGGAGCGATCTCACCGAGCTGCATGCCCAGCATCGTGATCCCGCCACCGAAACCGGTGAACGAGGAATGGAACGAGTTCACCGCACCCGTCGACGTCAGCGTCGTGGCCACCGCGAAGATCGAAGAGCCGCCGATCCCGAACCGGGTCTCCTTGCCCTCCATCGCCCCGCCCGCAATGTCGAAAGCGGGCCCGTGATGGGCGAATTCGGTCCACATCATCAGCGCGGTGAACCCGAGCCAGATGACGCCCATCGCCGCCAGGATCGCGTAGCCCTGCTTCAGCGAACCGACCATCCGGCCGAACGTGCGGGTCAGCGCGAACGGAATCACCAGGATCAGGAAGATCTCGAGGAGGTTGGAGAGCCCATTGGGATTCTCGAACGGGTGGGACGCATTGGCATTGAAGTAGCCGCCGCCATTGGTGCCCAGCTCCTTGATGGCCTCCTGCGAGGCGACCGCGCCACCGTTCCACTCCTGCGAGCCGCCCATGAACTGCCCGACCTCATGGATGCCGGAGAAGTTCTGGATCGCACCACAGGCCACGAGCACCAGCGCACCGACCACCGAGATCGGCAGCAGGATCCGTACGGTGCCGCGCACCAGGTCGGACCAGAAATTGCCCAGCTCACCCGTGCGGGAACGGGCGAAGCCGCGCACCAGCGCCACCGCGACCGCGATACCCACGGCGGCCGAGACGAAGTTCTGCACCGCCAGGCCACCGGTCTGGACGACATGGCCCATGGCCTGCTCGCCGTAGTACGACTGCCAGTTGGTGTTCGCGACGAACGACGCCGCCGTGTTGAACGCCTGATCAGGATCGATCGAGACGAAGCCCAGCGAGCCGGGCAGAGCGCCCTGGAGCCGCTGCAGCAGATAGAGGAAGAGGACACTCACCGCGGAGAACGCGAGCACCCCACGCAGATACGCGGGCCAGCGCATCTCCGTGTTCGGATTGGCGCCGATGGCCTTGTATATCCACTTCTCCACCCGGAGGTGCTTCTTCGAGGAGTAGACGCCGGCCATGTAGTCACCGAGCGGACGGTACGCCAGACCCAGCGCCACAACGAGCGCGAGCAGCTGGAGCACACCAGCGAGGACGGGGCTCATATCGGGCTCAGAACCTCTCCGGGTACAGAAGGGCGAGGACGAGATAGCCCAACAGGGCAACGGCCACGATCAGACCGACAATGTTCTCGGCAGTCACAGCTTCGCCACCCCCCTGGCGACGAGAGCCACCAACGCGAACACCGCGATCGTGGTGACGACGAAGGCCACATCGGCCATCGTGTGCTCCTAGATGAGGTACGGATTCTCGGACCTCATGAGCAAACCTCGCGTCACAGCCGTCCCGGCCTGCGTTGATGGCTTCCTTACGGGGAAGGGCGAGCCCTTGACGGTGCACATACGTGCCCTATACGCGCTCCATACGCGCCCCTGTCGTGCGCCCCTGGCGCAGAAAGGCCGGTGGGCCGTACCCCCTTTCCAGGGGGTACGGCCCACCGGCCTTTCTGCGGCTGTGCCGGGCGGCTGCCCGTATCAGCTCAGCGCACCTCGGTGATCTCGGGTCCGCGCTGGAGCTGGCCCATGCCACCGGAGAACTTCGAGCCCTCCTGGTTCTCCTGCTGGACGCCCTCGGGCACCATCTGGGCGTCGTCGGGGAGCTTGAGGACGATCGGGTCGCGCGGCGCCATCGGGCCCTCGCCACGGACGACCACGGTGTCCCGGAAGATCGTCTCCAGCAGCCCCGCGGCCTCCGGCTGCACGGCACCCTGGCCGGAGATCACTCCACGCAGGAACCAGCGCGGCCCGTCGACGCCGACGAAGCGCACCAGCTGCACGCCGTTCGTCCCGTCCGGGAGCTGTACGGGGACCTGGGCACGCAGCTCCCAGCCAAGCGGACCCTCGACCTCGTCGATGATCCCGCCCTGCTGGGTGATGCCGGAGGCGATCTCCTCGCGGACCTCGCCCCAGATGCCCTCCTTCTTGGGGGCGGCGAAGGCCTGCAGCTGGATGGCGCTGTCGCGCAGCACCACGGTCGCGGCGACGATCGCGTCACCGGCCACCTCGACGCGCAGTTCCATGCCCTCGACGCCGGGCACGAAGACGCCGCCCAGGTCGACCCGGCCCTCGCCGGGCTGGGAGACCTCGGTGATGTCCCACGGTCCGTCCGGCCGCGGCGCCGGCGGGAGATTCACCCGACGCGAGCCGCTGTCGGCTCCATCGGCGTCATCGAGCTCGTCGACGACCTGCTCGGCCTCGCGCGCTTCGTCCGCCACGTCCTCGGCGGAACCACTCTTCTTGCGACGTCCGAACACGTCACTGTCCTTCCCGGTCGGGTACGACCGAAGCGTAGCTGTTCCCGCCCTGGGTAATCCCGCCCCTGACGCCATCAACATCACCGGAAGCATGCCCTCCGGTAGATCCGAAGCCTCCCTCACCGCGGGCCGAGCCGGGTAGCTCCGCCACCTCGTGGAAGCGCACCTTCTCGACCTGCTGGACGACCAGTTGGGCAATCCGGTCGAACCGCTCGAACCGCACGGGCTCGCGCGGGTCGAGATTGATGACGATCACCTTGATCTCTCCACGGTACCCGGCATCAACCGTCCCCGGGGCATTCACAAGAGCGACTCCGCAGCGCGCGGCGAGGCCGGACCGCGGGTGCACGAACGCGGCGTATCCGTCGGGCAGCGCGATCGACACCCCGGTGGGCAGCACAGCCCGCTCGCCCGGGGCAAGCTCGGCGGCCTCGGTGGTCACCAGATCGACCCCGGCGTCGCCCGGGTGTCCGTAGGCCGGAATCGGCACGTCCGGGTCGACACGGCGGATAAGTACGTCTACGGGGTGACGCATCAGGGATTCACCTCGAACGCACGGACGCGCTTGGTCTGGTCCGGGTCGGCCATCGCTGCCTGGATCTCGGCCGGGCGGCCGTTCTCGATGAAGTGGTCGACCTTGACCTCGATGAAGAGGGCCTCGGCGCGGACCGCCACCGGTCCGTCCGGACCGCCGATCCGGCCGGTCGCCCGGGAGTAGATCTTCCGGCCGTGCACCGCGGTGACCTCGGCGTCCAGGTGCAGCACGGTGTCCACGGGCACCGGGCGCACGAAGTCGGTCTCCAGCCGCCCGGTCACCGCAATCACCCGCAGCAGCCAGTTCAGCGAGCCGAGCGTCTCGTCCAGCGCGGTGGCCAGGACGCCACCGTGGGCCAGGCCCGGGGCGCCCTGGTGGGCGGCCTTCACGGTGAACTCGGCGGTGATTCTGACACCCTCGCCGGCCCGCGCCTGGAGGTGCAGCCCGTGCGGCTGTCCTTCGCCGCACCCGAAACAGTGATCGTAGTGCGCGCCGAGGAGTTCGCCGGGGGCCGGGGCTTCGGGGTGCCGGACCGGTTTCACCGCGTCGGCCGGGGGCTTCAGAGCCACAGATGTTCCACTCACAGGCGCAGACCTTACCCGCGCGGCCACCCGCAGGTCGCGCCGTGCCAAGCTTGGATTCATGCAGCCTTCCACCCCGCCTTTCGACGAACGACTGACCGCGCCCCGTTCGTGGTGGCTCATCGCCTTCCTGGTCGGCATCGCCTGTGCCCTGATGCTGTTGCCGCTCGGCACCCTGCCCCTGCTGGCCGGTCTGGTGGGCGGAACGGCCCTGTCGGCGGTCGCGGTGAGCTCGTACGGTTCGGCCAGGATCCGGGTGGTCGCGGGCGCCCTGGTGGCCGGCGACGCGCAGATTCCGGTGACGGCGCTCGGCGAGGCCGAGGTGCTGGAGGCGGAGGAGGCACGCGCGTGGCGCTCGTACAAGGCGGACACCCGCGCGTTCATGCTGCTGCGCAGCTACATCCCGACGGCGGTCCGGGTCGAGGTCACCGACCCGCAGGACCCGACTCCGTACGTCTATCTGTCGACCCGCGAGCCGCAGGCCCTGGTCGCAGCGCTCAGCGCGGTGCGGGCCTAGCTTCGGGATTTCCCCCGGGAGGACTCCTCGCGGGCCCTCCCGGGCCCCACAGGCCCTGTCGGGCGGGGACCGGCCCCGTCCCGGCGCCTGGATGCCCTAGCTCTCCAGCTCGCCCGGGAGATCCTTGCGCAGGCCCCCCTGCCGCTCCAGCGGAGGCAGCTCCGGAAGCCGGTCCCAGGGGACCTGGCGCTTACGCAGGTCCTTCCTGACCCGTTCGGCAAGCTTTCTGGTGTCACGCCGGTTCATCATCGCGCCGACGGCGGCGCCGACCATGAACGGGAAGAGGTTCGGCAGATCGCGCACCATGCGCTTCGTGATCTGCTGGCGCAGCTCACGCCTCATCTGGCCGCCCAGCGCCGCATTGATCGTCGCGGGCTGGGTGACATCGATACCCCGCTCCTCCGTCCAGGACGTGAGGTAGGCGGTGGAACGGTGGGTGAGGCCTCCCGGCGGGCGCAGCCCGTAGACCTCGTGCAGCTCGGCGACGAGCTTCATCTCGATCGCGGCCACACCGGTGATCTCCGCCGCCAGTTCGGCGAGCATGGCGGGCGGTACGGGCATCATGGCCGCCGCGCCGATACCGGCGCCGACGGTTGCTGTGGCCCTGCTCGCGCCCGCGATGAGCTTGTCGGCGAGCTCCTCGGGCCCGAGGCCCGGGAACTGCTTGCGCAGGGTCGCGAGGTCGCGCACAGGGATGCGGGGAGCGGTCTCGATGATCAGGTCGGCGATATGACCGATCGCTGCCTTGGCGCTCTCCCCACCCTTGTGTACTCCCCGCTTCACTGAACTCAGACGGCCTGCCCCGGTCACGGACTCCGCCCTGTCGACCTGTCCGGCCCCATCGGCCGTGTCGACTCCTTCGACTCCTTCAACTGCCGCGACTGCTTCGAGCGAGGCCGACCGGCCCCGCTCGTCGTCCCGCTCACCCGGGGAGGGTGGCAGGGCGGACCGCTCAGCAGGCGCTGCTACGCCTTCTGCCGGGCCTGTGCCGCCCTGATTCGCCTCCGACGACCTCTTGCGCCGCAAGCGTCGCTTCCGGAACGGTGTGTCGCCTGCCACGGTTGGTTCGACCTAGTCGCAGTCGCGGCAGATCGGCTGACCGTTCTTCTCGCGCGCCAGCTGGCTCCTGTGGTGCACGAGGAAGCAGCTCATGCACGTGAACTCGTCGGCTTGCTTGGGCAGGACCCTCACGGCCAGCTCTTCGTTGGACAGGTCTGCTCCGGGCAGCTCCAGTCCCTCGGCCGCGTCGAACTCGTCGACGTCGACGGCGGACGCCGTCTTGTCGCTCCGGCGAGCCTTGAGCTCTTCAAGGCTGTCCTGGTCGACGTCGTCATCGGTCTTGCGTGGGGTGTCGTAATCCGTTGCCATGTCGCTCTCCCCCTCTGGGTGTCTGCGGTGTCTCAGCGCACGTAACGCGTGAGAGGCCGGACTTGTGCCCGACCTGAGGCGGAGATTTTGCCTCACATCAAGGTCTGTTACTCAATCGACACCCAAAAGGACCGCTCGGGAGTGGTCGCCTTGGGTGGCGATGGGGACCGTACACGGTCCCGGTCTCGCGCTTCACGGGCGCCACCCCGTGTACTTCCCGTGATATCGAACCCCGAAAACCCCGACTTTTGCGGGTTTTCCGGTGACGGCTCTGATCACGGAGCGTTGACATCCAGAAATTCGCTCCTGTGATCGATCACACACGGCAACCTCGGGCGCAGGTCCCGAAAATTCCGCTCAAAGCGAACAAAATAATTCGGGCACGACTCGCCCCGCCCAGCCTCTCAGACCGGAAGTGAGACGCGCATCACAAGACCACCGCCCTCGCGGGGCTCCGCGCCGATACGGCCGCCGTGAGCGCGCGCCACAGAGCGCGCGATCGACAGACCGAGCCCCACCCCCTTGTCGCTGCCTGTTCGCTCCGTACGCAGCCGCCTGAAGGGCTCGAAGAGGTTGTCGATCTCATACGCAGGCACCACTGGGCCCGTGTTCGAGACCACCAGCAAGGCCTGGCCGGACTGGAGCTCGGTGGTGACCTCCACCCAGCCCCCCTCCGGAACGTTGTAGCGCACAGCGTTCTGTACGAGGTTCAGTGCGATCCGCTCCAGCAGGACGCCGTTGCCCTGGATGACGGCCGGGGCCCGCTCGCCACGGATCTCCACGCCCCGCTCCTCGGCCTCGCCGTGCGTCTGGTCGATCGCTCGCGAGGCCACCTCGGCGAGGTCGACCGGTTTGCGCTCGACGATCTGGTTGTCGCTGCGGGCGAGCAGCAGCAGGCCCTCGACGAGCTGCTCACTGCGCTCATTGGTGGCCAGCAGGGTCTTGCCGAGCTGCTTCAGCTCCGGCGGGGCCTGGGGGTCGGAGAGATGGACCTCGAGCAGCGTGCGGTTGATCGCGAGCGGGGTACGCAGTTCGTGCGATGCGTTCCCGACGAACCGTTGTTGGGCGGTGAAGGCGCGCTCCAGGCGGTCGAGCATCTCGTCGAAGGTGTCGGCGAGCTCCTTCAGCTCGTCGTCCGGGCCGTCCAGCTCGATCCGGCGGGACAGATCGGTTCCGGCCACCTGGCGGGCGGTGCGGGTGATCCGGCCCAGCGGGGAGAGCACCCGGCCCGCCATGGCGTACCCGAAGGCGAAGGCGATGACGCTGAGGCCGACCAGCGCCAGCAGCGACCGGTTGAGGAGGGTGTCCAGCGCCTGCTGGCGCTGGTGGTTGACGCAGGTGTTCATGGCCGCGTTGGCGGCGTCGGGTGTGGTCTTGCCGCTGAAGTTGCACACGTCACTGGCGACCTGGCCGCTCACGATCTTGAACGGCAGCTCGCTGCCCACATGGAGGGCCTCGGCTGCCAGCATGTAGATGATCGCCAGCAGCAGGATGCCGGCGATCAGGAACATGCCGCCGTAGAGCAGCGTGAGCCGTATCCGGATGGTCGGACGCAGCCAGTACGGCGGCTCCTGCTGTTTGGGCTCCCAGGTGGGCTTCGGGGGCGCCGTCGGCGGCGCCGGGACGTTGGGCATCGGCCGTCAGATCCGGTAGCCGGAGCCGGGCACGGTGACGATCACCGGCGGTTCGCCGAGTTTGCGGCGCAGTGTCATGACGGTCACCCGGACGACATTGGTGAACGGGTCGGTGTTCTCGTCCCATGCCTTCTCCAGCAGCTGCTCGGCCGAGACGACCGCGCCCTCGCTGCGCATCAGGACCTCCAGCACGGCAAATTCCTTCGGCGCGAGCTGGATCTCCGCCTCGCCCCGGAAGACCTCGCGGCGGTTGGGGTCGAGCTTGATTCCGGCGCGCTCCAGGACGGGCGGCAGGGCCACCGTCGTGCGCCGGCCCAGCGCCCGTACCCGCGCGGTGAGCTCGCTGAAGGCGAACGGCTTGGGCAGATAGTCGTCGGCGCCCAGCTCCAGCCCCTCCACCCGGTCGCTGACGTCCCCGGACGCGGTGAGCATGAGCACCCGGGTGGGCATGCCCAGTTCGACGATCCGTCGGCAGACGTCGTCGCCGTGCACCAGGGGGAGGTCCCGGTCCAGCACCACGACGTCGTAGTCGTTGACCTCGACGCGCTCCAGGGCCGCCGCACCGTCGTACACGACATCGACGGCCATGGCCTCACGGCGCAATCCGGTGGCCACCGCATCGGCGAGCAACTGCTCGTCCTCAACGACGAGTACGCGCACGGCGCTGTCCTTCCTTAGAAACTTCAGTAGGTGACTTCAGAACGTCCCGACGTGACCACGGTCCGTGGTCCGGACCGCTCATCGGCACTGGTCTGCGGCTCCATCCTGCCCTCAACGCGTATAAACCGGCGGTAAGACGACGCTGGCCGACCTGGGGCTCCGGGGAAATCACCGGATTTCCGGGCCAGTTGAGGTTTCTCTGAGCTTTGGGCTGGGGAGGACGAATTCACACCCGCGATCACGCCTTGAATGTGGCGTGCCACAGGCCGCTCCGTCCCCGGAGAGCGCGTGATCACCCGCCCTACCGCCTCCGTGCGGAGGGAAACCCGGGCACACCCCCGTGCCACCGACCCACGATGAGGGGGCGCATTATGGACGCTTTCACCGCAGGTCTGCTGCAACGAATCAAGACCACCGAGTCCGACCTCACGAAAGCTCGGGAGACGGGCGACGACTTCCTCGCGGATGTCGAGCAGGGCGAGCTGGACGACCTGCACCGCCTCGCCGCCGAGCACGGCGTTGAAATCGGCGCCACCAGCGTCTGAGCCACGCGAGAAGGGCCCCTGATGCCGCAACCGGCGTCAGGGGCCCTTCTCGCGTCCAGAAGAACCCGGTCGACCGGGTTCTAGTCGTGCCAGGCTCCGAGCTCCTCCAGGAGGCCCTGCAGGGGCTCGAAGACACCCGGCGTCGCGGCGACGGTCAGATCACCGTCGGCGGGCAGCCCGGGGCGGCCGCCGGTGCGGGCGCCCGCCTCGCGGGCGATGAGGTCGCCGGCCGCCAGGTCCCACGGGTGGAGCCCACGCTCGTAGTAGCCGTCGAGGCGGCCGGACGCCACATCGCAGAGGTCCACGGCGGCGGAGCCGCTGCGCCGGATGTCACGCAGCCGCGGGATCAGCTTCTGGGCCACGTCCGCCTGGTGCGCACGGACGTGGCCGACGTAGTTGAAGCCGGTCGAGACGAGCGCCTCGTCGAGCGGCGGCGCGGACCGGCAGCGAAGGGAGGTGCCTTCGCCGTACGCACCGCCCTTCGCATATGCACCGCCGCCGAGCACCGCCTGGTACGTCTCACGGCGCATCGGTGCCTCCACCACGCCCACGACCCGCTCGCCGTCCCGTTCAGCGGCGATGGAGACGGCCCAGGTCGGCAGTCCGTACAGGTAGTTGACGGTGCCGTCGAGCGGGTCGATGACCCATCGGATACCGCTGCTGCCCTCCGCGCTCGCTCCTTCCTCACCGAGAAAGCCGTCCTGGGGGCGGCGCTCGGTGAGGAAGCCGGTGATCAGCTTCTCGGCGGCGATGTCCATCTCGGTGACGACGTCGATCGGGCTGGACTTGGTCGCGGCCACCCCCAGATCGGCCGGGCGGCCGTCGCGCAGCAGCGCACCGGCACGGCGGGCGGCCTCCAGGGCGAGGTCGAGCAGTTCGGACAGGTTCGGGTCGGTCACGGCGCTCCAGGGGGCTCTAGGCGTAAGGCAGGGGCTCTTTTACACGTACGGGCTGTCGGCGCCCGCGACGGCGGGCTTGAGGGCCCGGGCCGGGCAGCAGCCGACCGGGCAGAGGTCATGGCTCGGGCCGAGCGCGCCCAGCGCACACCGCTGCGCGATGCGCCCCCGTTCGGTGGCGGCGCGCTCCAGCACCAGTTCGCGCACGGCCGCGGCGAACCGCGGGTCGGCGCCCACGGTCGCGGACCTGCGCACCGGAAGTCCGAGTTCGGCGGCCTTCGCGGTGGCCTCCGTGTCGAGGTCGTACAGCACTTCCATGTGGTCCGAGACGAAACCGATGGGGGCCATCACCACGGCGGGGACGCCTTCGCCGTGCAACGTCTCCAGGTGGTCGCAGATGTCGGGCTCCAGCCACGGGATGTGCGGGGCGCCGCTGCGCGACTGGTAGACGAGCTGCCAGGGGTACTCGACGCCGGTCTCCTCGCGTACCGCGTCGACGATCAGGCGGGCGACGTCGAGGTGTTCGGCGACGTAGGCGCCGCCGTCGCCGTGCTCCTCCACGGGGCCGGAGGTGTCGGCGGCGGAGACGGGGATGGAGTGCGTGGTGAAGGCGATGTGCGCTCCCGCCCTTACGTCCTCGGGGAGGTCGGCCAGGGAGGCGAGGACGCCGTCCACCATGGGCCGTACGAACCCGGGATGGTTGAAGTAGTGCCGGAGCTTGTCGACCCGGGGCACCGGCAGCCCCTCGGCCTCCAGGGCGGCCAGCGACTCGGCGAGGTTCTCGCGGTACTGCCGGCAGCCGGAGTAGGAGGCGTATGCGCTGGTGGCGAGGACTGCGATGCGGCGGTGTCCGTCCGCGGTCATCTCGCGCAGGGTGTCGGTGAGGTACGGCGCCCAATTGCGGTTGCCCCAGTACACCGGCAGATCGAGTCCGTGCTCCGCGAAGTCCTTGCGCAGGGCCTCCAGCAAGGCCCTGTTCTGGGCGTTGATCGGGCTGACGCCACCGAACAGGAAGTAGTGCTTGCCGACTTCCTTCAGCCGCTCCTCGGGGATGCCACGGCCTCGGGTCACGTTCGCCAGGAACGGGACCACGTCGTCCGGGCCTTCGGGGCCGCCGAAGGAGAGCAGCAGCAGGGCGTCATAGGGAGCGGGATCGCGCAGATCGGACATGGCATCGATCCTGCCACTCGCCTCGGACAGCGCTCCCATCGACATCGGCTCCCGGGCCCACCCCGGTGTCGCACGGACCACCCGAACCATAAGCTGTATCGGCTACGTTCACGCATTACAAGCGCGTGTGATCACGCTGTTCCGGAGCCCTCCTTTGCCCAGTCCCTACCGCGCGATTTTCGCCGCCCCCGGCACCAAGGGGTTCTCGGCTGCCGGATTCCTCGGCCGGATGCCGCTGTCCATGATGGGCATCGGTGTGGTCACCATGGTGTCCCAGCTCACCGGCCGCTACGGGCTCGCGGGCGCGCTCTCCGCGACGCTGGCGATGTCGGCGGCGGTCATCGGCCCGCTGATCTCCCGGCTCGTCGACCGGCACGGGCAGCGCCGCGTCCTGCGTCCCGCCACCCTGGTCGCGCTGGCGGCGGTGGCCGGTCTCCTGATCTGCGCGCAGCAGCGGCTGGCGGACTGGACGCTCTTCGTCTTCGCGGCGGGCGCCGGATGCGTCCCCAGCGTGGGTTCGATGATCCGGGCCCGCTGGGCGGAGATCTACCGCGGTTCACCGCGGCAGCTGCACACCGCGTACTCATGGGAGTCGATCGTCGACGAGGTGTGCTTCATCTTCGGGCCGATCATCTCGATCGGTCTGTCCACCGCCTGGTTCCCCGAGGCGGGGCCGCTTCTCGCCGCAGGGTTCCTGCTGGTCGGTGTCTTCTGGCTGACCGCTCAGCGCGCCACCGAGCCGGTGCCGCATCCGCGCGAGCAGCACACCGGCGGTTCCGCGCTGCGCTCGCGGGGCCTCCAGGTGCTCGTGGTCACGTTCGTGGCGACCGGTGCGATCTTCGGAGCGGTCGACGTGGTGACGGTGGCCTTCGCCGAGGAGCAGGGTCACAAGGCCGCGGCGAGCCTCGTGTTGGCCGTGTACGCGCTGGGGTCCTGCCTGGCCGGAGCGGTCTTCGGTCTGCTGCACCTCAAGGGGAAGCCGTCCACCCGGTGGCTGGTGGGTGTGTGTGCGATGGCCGTGAGTATGATCCCCCTCCAACTGGCCGGGAACCTCCCGTTTCTGGCCGTGGCGCTCTTTGTCGCGGGCCTCGCCATCGCACCCACGATGGTCACCACCATGGCCCTCGTCGAGCAACACGTACCGCGCACCGAACTGACCGAGGGCATGACCTGGACCAGCACCGGGCTCGCCGTCGGTGTGGCGCTCGGCTCCTCGGCCGCAGGCTGGGTGGTCGACGCGTCCGGAGCCGAGGCGGGGTACGCGGTGCCCGCCGTGGCGGGAGCGCTCGCGGCCGCGGTGGCGTTCCTGGGGTATCGCCGGCTCAGCGGGCCGGTTCCTACGGAAGGGCGCGGGAAAGATGACCGACACCGACGCACGGACGACGACGAGCGCGTGGCGTAACTGGGCGGGGAACGTCAGCGCCCGTCCGGCACGGGCCGTGTCCCCCGCCTCCGTGGCGGAGCTCGCCGAGGTGCTGCGCCGCGCGTCCGAGGACGGTCTGAGGGTGAAGCCGGTCGGCACCGGGCACTCGTTCACCGCGACGGCGGCCACCGACGGTGTGCTGATCCGTCCGGATCTGCTCACCGGCATCCGGGAGATCGACCGCAAGGCGATGACGGTGACCGTCGAGGCAGGCACCCCGCTGAAGCGGCTGAACACCGCCCTGGCGCGGGAGGGCCTGTCGCTGACCAACATGGGCGACATCATGGAACAGACGGTCGCCGGCGCCACCTCGACCGGCACCCATGGCACCGGCCGCGACTCGGCGTCCATATCCGCCCAGATCCGCGCCCTCGAACTGGTGACGGCGGACGGCACGGTGCTGACCTGTTCGGAGAAGGAGAACGCCGACATCTTCGCCGTCGCCCGGATCGGGCTCGGCGCCCTGGGGGTCGTCACGGCGATCACCTTCGCCGTGGAGCCGGTCTTCCTGCTGACGGCCCGTGAGGAGCCGATGAGCTTCGACCGGGTCACGGACGACTTCGACGAGCTGGTCGCCGAGAACGAACACTTCGAGTTCTACTGGTTCCCGCACACCGGCAACTGCAACACCAAGCGCAACAACCGCAGCGCGGGCCCCGCCGCCCCGCCCGGAAAGGTCAGCGGCTGGATCGAGGACGAGCTCCTCTCCAACGGGATCTTCCAGGTGGCCTGTTCGCTCGGCCGGGCGGTTCCCGCCGCCATTCCGTCGATCGCCAAGCTCTCCAGCCGCGCCCTGTCGGCCCGTACGTACACCGACATCCCGTACAAGGTCTTCACCAGCCCGCGCCGGGTCCGCTTCGTGGAGATGGAGTACGCGCTGCCGCGCGAGGCCGTCGTGGAGGCGCTGCGCGAGGTCAAGGCGATGGTCGAGCGTTCACCCCTGCGGATCAGCTTCCCGGTGGAGGTCCGTACCGCCCCCGCGGACGACATCGCGCTCTCCACGGCCTCGGGCCGTCAGAGCGCGTACATCGCCGTCCATCTGTACAAGGGCACGCCCTACCAGGCGTACTTCACCGCCGTCGAGCGGATCATGACCGCCCACGCCGGCCGCCCGCACTGGGGCAAGGTCAACACCCGCGACGCCGAGTACCTCGCCGGGGTGTATCCGCGGTTCGGCGAGTTCACCGCCGTACGCGACCGGCTGGACCCGGACCGTCTCTTCGGCAACGACTATCTGCGCCGGGTGCTGGGCGACTGAGCGCCGCGGCCGTTCACTGCGCGGTGCCCGTGCCGCTGGTGGCGTGGTCGCCCTGCACCGTGGCGCCGCCCGCACCCGCCGGGTCCGGGCCGGCTGTGCTGCCGTCGCCGGGCGCTGCCGGGGAGGGCGTGGCCGCCGGGGGCGGATTCGTCTGGCCACCTGTGTTGTCGGACGGTGTGGGGCTGGGCGTCGGATCGGCCGAGGAGCCGTCGCCCTGACCCGAGTCCGGGCTCCGGCTCTGTCCGCCCTGCGAATCCGTACCGGGCGTCGCGCCGCTCTCCTGGTCCGGAGTCCGCCCCTGGCCGGGATCGGTGCTGGTCGCCGGTGCCGGGTCGTGCGACCCGGAGCCCCGCTCCCCGCCGCGTACGACGGAGCCGACGGTCGTTCCTTTGCCACCGCTCAGGTCGTTGCCGGAGACCAGTTCGAACGTGGTGATGCCGACCATCGTCACGGCGAAGACCACGACCGCCCCGAGCGCCGACCTCTTCCAGCCGCGGATGCGGGTGCCGTGGGTGGTGGCTTCGGAGAACTCCTCGTCCGGGACCGGGCGCCCCGTGGTGAGCAACTGGGTCCCGTCGAGCGGCCTCAGCAACTGCGTACGGTCCGGATCGTCTGCCACGTTGCGCAGTACGGTCGTGGCGTCCGTCTCGCGCTGCACGGCCGTGGCTACGCGCGCACCACCCGTCTCACGCGTATGTACGGTCACCTCGCGGCCCGGGTGCTTCACCTGGACCGTGACCTCGCGGATCTGCTCCCCCGTGCGGCGGAAGAAGTGCTGGAAGACCGAACCGCCGCATGTGGCGACGACGCTCATCACCCCGGCACCGAGGATCGTTCCGTACACGCCCAGCTGGGAGGCCGCCACCGCTGCCGCGACTGCTGCCACGGCGCTGCCCGCCACCTGCGGCAGGCTCAGATCTATACGCCTTTCTTTGGGTTCTATGTCACTTTCTGGCTTCTGCACCATTTCCAGCCCTTGGTTGACATCTCTCCCACCATGCAACAGGAAGGGACATTTGAGCGAAGTGAATAGTTCCGCTTCGGGAGATTCTGTGAAGCAGGACACGCATGGAGGTCGCCCCGCACCCGGCCGGGTGGCCCAACTCCCGCACCTCACGAGAACTTCGGCGGCGCGGCGGTCCACCCACATGGCCCGAATGGAGTACTGTGGCGAGCCCTGGGGCCGGACTCCCACGTGGGCGTCCGGGATCTTCGGGAGGGGGCCGAAGGAGGCACTCGATCCGGCGGCGCCACGGCATCGCACGGAGACTGGCTACATGAAGCGACCATCAGTCACTTCGTGTTGCACAATAGGTCACCGTGTCATATCGGCGATCAAGGGCTCACGCCCGACACGCCGGGCAACACGGCAATGTTGTGGCAGGCTGCACCCGGGCAGGCCACACTCGACTAGCGGAAGCAGCGACGCACGTGACGTCGGCAGGCACCACCCGGGAGGTCCCCATGCCCGAACTGCGTGTCGTGGCCGTCTCCAACGACGGCACACGACTGGTGCTCAAGGCTGCGGACAGCACGGAGTACACGCTTCCGATCGACGAGCGGCTGCGAGCCGCCGTGCGCAACGACCGCGCGCGGCTCGGCCAGATCGAGATCGAGGTGGAGAGTCACCTCCGCCCCCGCGACATCCAGGCCCGGATACGAGCCGGTGCCTCCGCGGAGGAGGTTGCTCAGTTCGCCGGGATTCCGGTCGACCGTGTCCGCCGCTTCGAGGGCCCTGTGCTCGCGGAGCGTGCCTTCATGGCCGAGCGGGCCCGGAAGACTCCCGTGCGCCGTCCCGGCGAGAACACCGGCCCCCAGCTCGGCGAGGCGGTGCAGGAGCGACTGCTGCTGCGTGGCGCCGACAAGGAGACCGTCCAGTGGGACTCCTGGCGCCGTGACGACGGCACCTGGGAAGTCCTGCTGGTCTACCGGGTCGCGGGCGAGCCGCACTCGGCGAGCTGGACGTACGACCCGCCGCGCCGGCTGGTCCAGGCCGTGGACGACGAGGCGCGTTCACTGATCGGCGAGACCGACGACGTCGCCGCGCCCGAGCCGAGCTTCCCGTTCGTGCCGCGGATCGCCCGGCTGCCCCGCGACCGGCCGCTGGACCGTGCCCTGGACCGCCAGATGGAGCGCCCCACGGCGCCCGTGCCCGAGCCGGAAGAGCACATCGGCATCGGAGGCATCTCGGCCGGCGAGCGCGATTCGCTGACCAGCCTGCTGGAGGCGGTGCCGAGCTTCCGCGGCGACATGGTGGTGCCGGAGCGGCCCGCACCGCCCGAGCCTCCGGCCATCGAGCCCGCCGTGCAGGAGCCGGAGGCCGACGAGCCGCCGGCCGCGGCAGCCTCCGCAGGCGCCGGTTCCGCCTACGCGGATGTGCTCATGCCGCGAGCGGTGGCCGGCCACCGCGACCGACTGACCGGGACGACGGACCGCCAGGCCGAGGCGGACGGCGTCCGACCGGGCCGCCGGGCCGCCGTGCCGAGCTGGGACGAGATCGTCTTCGGTACACGCCGGAAGAAGCAGGACTGAGGCGGGGTGACCGCAGCATGACGAGGGCCCGTACGCCGTTGCGTACGGGCCCTCATGCGGCATGCGGACCTCGTGCCGTGCGCGCCGCTCGTACCGCATGCATCCCTCGTACCGTGTGCGCCGCTCGTACCGTGCGCGTACGGAACCTGTTACGGCGGTTCCTGGCCCTCGGGCCGGTGTGCGCTCCGTTACTGGGGGTCGGGGCCCTTTGCGACCGGGCGGGACGCGTCACCGGACCACTCGGACCAGGAGCCCGCGTACAGCGCCGCCGGGACCCCGGCAACGGCCAGGGCCAGCACCTCATGGGCGGCGGAGACACCGGAGCCGCAGTAGACGCCCACCTCCGGCGCCCGGTCGGCACCGAGCTTCTCGAAGCGTGCCGCCAGCGATTCGGCGGGCAGGAATCGGCCGTCGTCCCCCGCGTTCTCGGAGGTCGGGGCCGAGACTGCACCCGGGATGTGGCCGCCCACCCGGTCGATCGGCTCCACATCGCCCCGGTAGCGCTCGGCGGCTCGCGCGTCGAGCAGCAGACCCGAGCGGGCCAGTGCCGCCGCCCCGTCCGCGTCCAGCAGCGGCAGAGCGCCGGGTACGGGCCGGAAGTCACCCTCGGCCGGGGTCGGGGTCTCCGTCTGGAGCTCCCCCTTCCAGGCCGCGAGACCGCCGTCCAGGACCCGGACGTCCTCGTGCCCCGTCCAGCGCAGCAGCCACCAGGCGCGCGCCGCCGCCCAGCCCTGACCGCCGTCGTACACGACCACGGGATTGTCACGGGAGACCCCGGCTCGGCGCATCACCGCGCCGAATTCCTCCGGATCGGGCAGCGGGTGACGGCCGCCGCTGCCTGCCGGACCGGCAAGTTCCGCATCAAGATCGACGAATACCGCACCGGGGATGTGCCCGGCCTCGTAGCCGGGACGGCCGTGCGGGCCGCCCAGCTGCCAACGTACGTCCAGGAGCACCGGCGGACGTGGCCCCGCCGACTCGCTCGCGCATTCGGATGCGGTGATGATGGGCTTCATGGGTGCCATCCTCGCGCAGGAGCCGCCCCACCCGTAACACCTTTGAAACGGACGCATCGCATGAAACCGGACTCTCTCTGTCGAGATCCCGGAAAGTGCGGCGCGGCCGGGGCACATCGTGCGCCGGGTGGTGCAAGCATCTGCACGGGGCGTACACATCCTGTACCGCACGGCGGCACACCGGCCCCGTTCCCCCCGTACGGCCACCACGATGGTCCGAGGAGAGAGTGACGATGACCGAGGCTGCCGCCCGGCGCACGCCCGGAACACCATGCTGGGTGAGTCTGATCGTGCACGACCTGAGCGCGACCCAGGCCTTCTACGCCGATCTGTTCGGCTGGGAGTTCGTGCCCGGACCGGACCAGCTGGGTCCTTACGTCCGCGCACTGATCGACGGGAAAGTGATCGCGGGCATCGGACAGCTGCCGCCCGACCGCCATCTGCCGGTCGCCTGGACGACCTATCTGGCCACCGACGACGCCGATGTCACGGCGGAGATGATCCGCTCCTGCGGCGGCACGGTCGCCGTCGGACCGCTGGACGCGGGCGAGGCGGGCAGACTCGCCATCGCCTCCGATCCCAGCGGCGCGGTCTTCGGGATCTGGCAGGCCGCCGCGCACGTAGGTACGGCGCTCGCGGGAGCCCACGGCACACCGGTCTGGAACGAGCTGGTGACCAGCGAGACCTCGACGGTCTGCAAGTTCTACCAGACGGTTTTCGGCTACGAGGCGGAGGCGGTCGTCTCGGCCGATTTCGACTACCAGACCCTGCATCTGAACGGCCGTCCGGTGGCCTCGCTGCACGGCGTGGGCCACGCCGTGCCGCGCGATCGGGGCCCGCACTGGATGACGTACTTCGAGGTCACCGACACCGACGCGGCCGCGCACCGCGTGGTGGAACTCGGCGGATACATCCTGCAGCCGGCCCGGGAGGGGTCGAGCGGCCGGGTGGCGACCGTGGCGGACCCTGAGGGCGCGGTGTTCACGATCCTACGCACGGCCGCTCGCTGAGCCGCCGGGCTGCGAGGGCTGGTCAGCAGGCCCGGACCCGTTCGACATGCCGATGGGCGGGGCCGGCCAGCCGGGCGTGCAATTCGTCGAAGAGCTCGGACGCCTCGGTTCCGCTCCACTCGGCCGGCAGCAGTTCATGCGCAACACCGGGGTCGAGGTAGACGAGCCGGCGCCAGTCGGTGAGGACCCTGATGTACGTCGTGAACGCCTCGCGGTCCGTCACCGGACTTCCGCTCGCGATCCGCTCGGCCACCGGACGATGCACCGCGAGGAATTCGACGTACAGCTGCTGCAGCCGGACGGTGTCCCACCAGGAGCGCACCTTCGCCGCAAGGTCCCCGCCCCCGTCCGTGCCCCCGCCTACCGACAGATAGTCGGCCCGGAACAGGTCGGCGTACGAGCGCAGCCCGTGCCGGGCCAGCATGTCCTCCGCCTCGTCGTGCGCATGTCCCGGTGCGATCCACACCCCGGCGGACACGGAACCGAAGCCGAGCCGGGTGAGCTGGGTGCGCAGGGTGTGCCGCTTGGCGCGTTCCGACTCGGGCACCGAGAAGACGACCAGCACCCAGCCCTCGTCCACGGTGGCCCGCCGCGCCGCGAAGATCCGCGGATCGCCGTCGCGCAGAATCCGCTCGGTCTCCGGTGAGATCCGGTATCCGGCAGCTCCGGAGACCGATTCGGCTTCGAGCAGTCCGGCGCGCTTCAGCCGGGAGACCGAGGACCGGACGGTCGGCCCCTCGACGCCGAGGTCGGCAAGCAGCTGGATGAGCGAGGCCACGGACATCCAGCCTTCGGTGTCGCGCGCGTACAGCCCGTAGACCGTCACGATCAGCTGCCTCGGCTGCACCCTGCCCGACGGGCCCGATTCGGACTCGGCCTCTTTTCCGCTCACCGTGTTCACAGCGTCATCCTAAGCATCTCCGCCGGACGCCCGAGGGGACGGTTCAGGCAGAGGTGACGGGCAGCACGTCCGGCGAGAGCGCAGCCGCGCGGGCGCTCGCGCTGGTCGTCCTGCGCTGGTGGTGTCGCCGGCACAGCACCTCGTAACCGACCTCGCCCGCCTGCTGGTTGACGTCTCCCACGACCACCTGGGCACCTTCGACGACCATCTCGCCGCCGATCGTGCGGGCGTTGTGCGTGGCCCGTGCACCGCACCAGCAGAGCGCCTCGACCTGGAGCGTCTCGACCCGGTCAGCCAGTTCGATCAGCCGCTGGGATCCGGGGAACAACTTGGTCCGGAAGTCGGTGGTGATGCCGAACGCGAAGACGTCCATGCCGAGGTCGTCGACGATACGGGCGAGCTGGTCGATCTGGACGGGGGCCAGGAACTGCGCCTCGTCCACGATCACGTAGTCCGCCCGGCCGCCCCGGCTGATGAGGTCGACCAGGTGCGCGTACAGATCCATGCCCTCATCGGCCTCGACGGCCTCGGTGACCAGCCCCAGACGTGAGGAGAGCTTGCCCTGACCCGCCCGGTCGTCACGGGTGAAGATCACGCCTTGCAGGCCGCGCGCCGAACGGTTGTGGCCGATCTGCAGCGCCAGCGTGCTCTTTCCGCAGTCCATCGTTCCGGAGAAGAACACAAGCTCGGGCATGAGGGGCTGAGCACCTTTCGGGCGGGGCGAAGCAGGGCGGAAGGAAATGGTGGTGGGGAAACGCTGGAGAGGGAAAACGCGCCTACGAGCGTACTTCGAGCAGCGGGACGAGCTGCTCGACGGGGGTCATGGAACCATGCATGCCGACCATCGCGGACTCGTGCGGCTCATTGACCGACGCGGTGATCACCACGTCGTCGCGGGCCGCCGCGACGACGTCACCGATCCTGCCATGGACACGTTCGTCGATCTTCGGGCCGAACCAGCCGGCCGCGATCGCCTCGTCCCGGCTCGCCACCCAGAACTGCTCGCCGAGCACTTCCCGCCAGACGGTCAGCACGTCGCTCTCGGCCCCCGGGACGGCGTACACATGACGGGCCCGGCCCTCACCGCCGAGCAGGGCGACCCCCGCGCGCAGCTCCCAGTCCTCGTCGAAGTCGATCCGGGACTGCTCGTCGAAGGGGATGTCGATCATGCCGTGGTCGGCGGTGATGTACAGGGCCGAGCGGGGCGGGAGCTGTTCGGCCAGCCGTCGGGCCAGCCCGTCCACGTACATCAGCTGTCCGCGCCAGGCGTCGGAGTCGACGCCGAAGCGGTGGCCCTTGCCGTCGACCTCGCTGTAGTACGTGTAGACGAGCGAGCGGTCACCTGCGGCGAGCCGTTCGGCGGCGACGTCCATCCGTTCTTCGCCGGACAGCCGGCCGAGGAACGAGCCCCCGCTGAGCGCAACCTTGGTGAGCGGAGTCTGCTCGAAGGCGGGGGCGGAGACCTGGGCGGTGCGCACGCCGGCGGCGTCGGCAAGCTTGAAGACGGTGGGGTACGGCTGCCAGGCCTTCGGCGAGGTCCAGGGCTGCCAGCGGAGCTGGTTCATCAGCTCGCCGGTCTCCGGATTGCGCGCGGTGTAGCCGGGAAGGCCGTGCTCCCCCGGCGGAAGTCCGGTACCGACCGAGGCCAGTGAGGTCGCGGTGGTGGCCGGGAAGCCCGCCGTGATCGGACGGCCGGTGCCGCCGCGCGAGGTGGGCAGCAGGGAGTGCAGAAACGGTGCCTCGTCCGGGTGGGCCTTGATCTGCTCCCAGCCGAGACCGTCTATCAGGAACACGCAGTTCCGGTCGGCAGGGGTGAGTTCGGGGATCGCGGCGGTGAAGCCGGGTACGCCCTGTCCGGCGGCGAGCGTGGGCAGCAGATCGGAGAGCGAGCCGCTGCCGTACTCCGGGACGGGGGCGGTGTCGACGGGGAGCAGAACGGGGTCCTGCCAGGCCGGCTGGGCCATCAGCGGCCGGTCGCCGCGGTCGCGGCCGTGGCCTCGGAGAGCGCCTGGGCGAAGGCGAGGGTCTGGCGCACGGTGTCCGGGCCGTCACCGGCCTCGCTGACCCGCAGGCTCAGATCGTCGGCGGTGGAGCTGCCGGTGTAGCCGTGGTCGGCCTCGCAGTTGGGGTCGCCGCAGGCGGCCGGCTCCAGGTCGATCCGGGAGACCGCGCCCCATCCGATGGTGAGGACGACCTCGCGGGGCAGCGTGCCCGGTACGTACTTCTCGGGGTTGGCCACGACACGGCTGACCACGACCGACGAGATCCGGTCGAGCTTGACCGACTCGGTGGAGGTCGTGGCGTACGGCGTCGGGGAGCTGGTGTCCGCGTTCTGCTCGTCGGTGTGGCTGACGATGAAACGGTTGTCCGTCAGGACCAGGACCGTGACATGGCGGCGTACCTCGTTCGAGTCGAAGGTGGTCTCCTGGTGCACCAGGTACGAAGCGACCGGCTCACCGCCCACAGCGGCCTCCACCGCCTCGGCCACGAGGGCCGGGTAGTAGCCGCTGCGCTCGATCGCCGCGCGCAGCCCCTTGGTCGTCGTACCGGTCTTTGCCATGAGGACCATCCTACGGGGGACGGATGACTGCCGGGGACGTTGTGCAGCAGGGCGGACCGGGGCCCCAGCGGTGAAGGGACCCGGTTTCGCGCCCGTCCGGCGATCGGGGACGAAACGGTGCGTCGCCGATCAGTAGTTGGGGAGGCGGCGGGGACCGAGGTCGGTGCGGGCCGGGGGCGGCGAGAGCCGGACGCTCGCACCGAGGACGGTCAGCCCCTGGGCGGCGACCACGACCGGTTCCAGGGCGATGGAGACCACCTCGGGATGGTCGTCGACCAGCCGGGACACCCGCAGCAGCAGCTCTTCCAGCGCCGCGGTGTCCACGGGTGCCGCGCCACGCCAGCCGAACAGCACCGGCGCCGCCCGGATGGACCGGATCAGCTCGGCGGCGTCGCGGTCGGTGGCCGGAACGAGGCGGTGCGCGGTGTCGCCGAGAAGCTCGGAGGGCGCGCCCGCGAGCCCGAAGGAGAGGACGGCACCCGCCGCCGGGTCGATCGTGGCCCGTACGACGGTGTCGACGCCACGCGGCGCCATGGCCTGGACGACGGGCTGGAGCTCGGCGGGCTTGCCGAGCAGGTCGGTCAGTTCGCCGTACGCCCGGCGCAACGCGCCCTCGTTGGCGAGGTCCAGCCGGACACCGCCGAGATCGGCACGGTGGCGCAGATGGGGTGCGGTGGTCTTGAGCGCCACGGGATAGCCGAGCTGTGCCGCCGCGGCGACAGCGACTTCCTGGTCGGGGGCCGGAAGCGTCGGCCGTACGGTGATGCCGTAGCGGCCCAGAAGTTCGCGCGCCTCGTCGTGGGCGAGCGGTCTGCCCCGCGGGTCGGGGTCGGGGCCGAGGAGGGTGTCGATCAGGTCGGCGGCGCCCGGCTCGTCGATCGTGTCGTCGAGGAACTCGGGCACCTTGCCGGGCACGGCGGCCTGCCGTCGCCACTGTGCGTACCTCACCGCTTCGGCCAGGGCACGTACGGCCCGTTCGGCGGCGGGGTAGGCGGGAATCCGGCCGGCCCGGATGCCGGGGCCGCCGTCAGCGCCCGCATCGGTGGAGGCGGTGGCTGTGCCGCTGCCGGTTCCGGGTACTGAGGGGGTATGCGCAGGGGCGGGGCCGGTCGTGGTGGCGACTCCGGCGCGCGGGGGTGTCGCGGCTGCGGAGGACTGTGTCGAAGGACGCGGCAGTGCGACCGTGCTGGTGGCCGCGGCGAGGGCCTCCGCCAGGCCGCCGATCTCCACATGGACGACAGCCACCGGCTTGGCGGGACCGGCCGCGGCGGCCGCGTGCAGCGCGGTCGCCAGCACCTCGCCGTCGCCGGATTCCGCCTCGCCGTTCTCGCCCACCCACGGGATCGCCGTCACGACCACCGAGTCGCAGCCCTCGTCGGCGAGGGCCTCGGCCAGGGCGTCCCGGAAGTCCTGCGGGGTGGCGGAGGTGGTGAGGTCGCGGGGCGGGCGCGGGCGCAGCCCCTCGGCCAGGCAGGCGTCGTACGTGAGCAGGCCGAGCGATTCGGAGTTGCCGAGGATCGCGACCCGCGGGCCCGCCGGGAGGGGCTGATCGGCGAGAAGAAGACCCGCATCGACCATCTCCGTCACGGTGTCGACGCGGATCACGCCCGCCTGCCGCATGAGCGCGGAGACCGTCGCGTCCGGGATCCGGCTGACCGGCACCGCATGGCCGGGCGGGGTGGAGCCGCTGTGCCGGGCGCCCTTCACCACGACCACCGGCTTCACGGCCGCGGTGCGCCGCGCGAGGCGGGTGAATTTGCGGGGGTTGCCCAGCGATTCGAGGTACAGCAGGGCGACATCGGTGTCCGGGTCCTCGTACCAGTACTGCAGGAAGTCGTTGCCCGAGATGTCGGCGCGGTTGCCGGCGGAGATGAAGGTGGACAGGCCTGCGCCGCGCCGGTAGAGCCCGGAGAGCAGCGCGATGCCGATCGCTCCGGACTGAGTGAAGAGGCCGATGCGCCCGGGGGCGGGCGGCTCGGGGGCGAGGGAGGCGTTCAGCCGGACGGCTTCGGAGTTGTTGATGACACCGAAGGCATTCGGCCCGATGATCCGCATCCCGTACGAGCGGGCCTGGCGGACCAGTTCACGCTGCCGTTCCCTGCCTTCGGCGCCCCATTCGGCGTACCCGGCGGAGAGGACGACCAGGCCCTGGACACCGTGCTCACCGCAGTCGGCGACGGCCTCCGGAACCCGGTCGGCGGGGACGGCGACGACCGCGAGATCCACCTGTTCGTCGATCTCGCCGACGGAACGGTGGGCGGGAACACCGTCGATCGTGCCCTGGTCGGCGGCGAAGGCGCGGTTCACTGCGTACGTACGGCCGGTGAAGCCGGCCCCGAGAAGGTTGCGCAGGACCGTGCGGCCGACCCCGCCGGGAGTCCGGCCCGCGCCGATGACGGCGACGGATCCGGGGGCGAGCAGCCGTTGCACGGAGCGCGCCTCGGCCCGCTGCTCACGGCCGCGCTGCACGGCGAGCGACTCTGCGGTCGGTTCGAGGTCCAGGGTGAGATGGACGGAGCCGTCCTCGAAGCTGCGCTGCTGGGTGTACCCGGCGTCCCGGAACACCTTGATCATCTTGTTGTTCGCTGGCAGCACCTCGGCAGCGAAACGGCGGATTCCTCGCTCACGGGCGACGGCCGCGATGTGTTCGAGGAGCGCCGATGCCACGCCCCGGCCCTGATGCGCGTCCTGGACGAGGAAGGCGACCTCGGCCTCGTCGGCGGGCGCGGAAGCGGGCCTGCCCCGCTCGTCGATCCGGTCGTAGCGGACGGTCGCGATGAACTCGCCGCCGACCGTGACCGCGAGCCCCACCCGGTCGACGTAGTCGTGATGGGTGAAGCGGTGCACGTCCCTGTCGGACAGACGCGGGTACGGGGCGAAGAAGCGGTAGTACTTCGACTCGTCGGAGACCTGCTCGTAGAAGCTGACCAGCCGCTCGGCGTCGTCCGTGGTGATGGGCCTGATCCGGGCGGTTCCTCCGTCGCGGAGGACCACGTCCGCTTCCCAGTGGTCGGGGTACGCATGATGCGGACTCTGCTCCGGCGAGGGCTGCATGCGCAAAGACTACGGCTCCGTCAGCGGTCGCGTAGGTCTTGGGGCCGGGGCAGTCTGAGGGGGCCGATCGGCGGTACAGCGCGGGTTGTGGGCGTGCCGCGGGTCGGCCGGAGCATCGCGCACCACATGAGAGACTGGTCTAGACAACCATTGATTCGCGAAGGGCAGAACCATGGCTGAGCGCCGCGTCAACGTCGGTTGGGCCGAGGGCCTGCACGCCCGCCCCGCTTCCATCTTCGTCCGTGCCGCCACGGCTTCCGGCGTCCCTGTGACGATCTCCAAGGCCGACGGCAACCCGGTGAACGCCGCCTCCATGCTCGCGGTGCTCGGTCTCGGCGCACACGGCGGCGAGGAGATCGTGCTCGCGTCCGAGGCCGACGACTCCGAAGCCGCCCTGGACCGTCTGGCGAAGCTGGTCGCCGAAGGGCTCGACGAGCTTCCGGAGACCGTCTGAACCATTTCCTGCGAGAGAGCCGCGGCACCCTTATTGAGGGCCGCGGCTTTTTCGCTTTCCCGACCCAGGACGACGGGAGTAAATTCGGGCAGCCCAAAGAAAGCCCTCATGGAATCACGACTCTTTGTCGACTCTTTGTATACGGCGTAATTGTTAATTCCGAACGCCTGTGGTGTTTACGGAATGTTGCGAAGTCCTCACCCGGTCGGCGTGCGAGGCGTCGGCCCGGCGGCCCGGCCGGTCGGCACGGCGCAGCCGGTGCGCGGCCGCGGCCCGTTCGGCATGCTGGGCGGCCAGCGCCCTGGCCCGTTCCGCGTCACGCCGCGCCACCGCGTCCACAATGGCCCCGCGCTCGGCCCAGGAGTCCACCGGGCGGGCCGGCTGCTCGACCGTGTACATCCAGGCGATCTTGTGCCGGAGCTGGGTGAGCAGCGCGATCAGGCCGGGACTGCCGGAGGCCTGTACCAACGTCTCGTGGAACCAGCCGCCCAGTGAGCGCAGGTCCTCTCCCTCACCCCGCCGGGCCCGCTCCTGGCCGAGCCTGACCAGACCGCGCAACACCTTGAGATGCGCCTCGGTGCGGCGCTGCGCGGCGCGCGCGGCACCCAGCGGCTCCAGCAGCATCCGGACCTCCAGGAGGTCGGCGGCCTCCTCCTCGGTGGGCTCGGCGACGCAGGCACCCGCGTGCCGGCGGGTGACCACGAAGCCCTCGGACTCCAGGGTGCGCAGCGCTTCCCGTACCGGGACACGGGAGACCCCGTAACGGCGCGCCAGCAACTCCTCGGTGAGCCGGCTTCCGCGCTCGAAGACACCGGAGACGATATCGTCACGGATCGCCATGCATACCGAATGCGCCGGAATGCGCATGTCCGAACCTCCGCCTCAATTCCCGCGAAACGCGGCCGACCGACGCCTGTTCTGCAACTCTATTGCGATGTGGCCGCATATCCGATGCCGGGTGGAAATTCATGAATATCTTTTGGCCAGAGGACGGTTCGGGGAGCAGGTACTGCGGACGGGCGCGGAGGCCGGGCACGGCGAAGGCCCCGGCGTGCCGCCGGGGCCTTCGAAGGGGGTACTGCGGGTGCAGCGTCGGTCAGACGTTGACGCCGTGGGCGCGCAGGTACGCGACGGGGTCCATGTCGGAGCCGTAGGACGGCGTGGTCCGGGCCTCGAAGTGGAGGTGCGGACCGGTGGAGTTGCCGGTCGAGCCGGAGAGACCGATCTGCTGGCCCGCGCCGACGCTCTGGCCGACGGAGACGCCGATCGAGGAGAGGTGGCCGTACTGCGTGTACGTGCCGTCCGTCATCCGGAGCACGATGTTGTTGCCGTACGCGCCTCCCCAGCCGGCCTCGACGACCGTACCGGCGCCGACGGCGACGACGGAGCTGCCGGACGCGGCGTGGAAGTCGATGCCCGAGTGGCTGCCGGAGGACCAGAGCGAGCCACTGGACTTGTAGCCGGTGGTGACGTACGAACCTGCGACCGGGAGCTGGAAGGAACCCAGGCGGGTGCGTTCGGCGGACCGGGCGGCGCGGGCCTTCTCGGCGCGGGCCTCGACCGCGCGCTTCGCCTCGGCCTTGGCCTTCGCTTCGGCCTTCTTCTTGGCCTCGGCCTTCCGCTGGGCTTCCGCCTTCGCCTTCGCCGCGACATCGGCCTGGTGCTTCTGCGCGTCGGCCTGGGCGTCGATCTGGTCGGCGAGGGCGCCCTCGATGGCGATGACCTGGTTCAGACCGGTCTCACTGACGGAGGAGTCCGCGGCGAGGGCCGGAGAGGCCATGCCGCCGATGACGCCGGTGGTGGCCAGAGCCGCGACGCCGGCGATCTTCGCGCTGCTGCGCGTCAGTCGGCTCGGGGCACGATGCTTCCCGGTGGCACGGGTGAACGCCATGAAGTGGCTGATCCTTTCCTTCCTTCTCGCCTACCGGGTTAGCTGACGGGTTCGGAGCAGGAAGGTCTCCTACGGGCGCCCTGGCCTCATCCGGGCTCAGGCACCCGATTCACCCCAGGGACTGCATGGGTCCCCGGCTCCCCAGGCTCGCGCCTGACGGGGACTCGGCGATGGCTGCCCGGTACGTCACGGATGCGGCATACGAGTGACGGACAGCCCAGCCGACGCTAAGCGGGGTCACTTGCATTCACCAAACGGACAGGTCGTTTTGTAGCGCATCCCACAGGGCAGACAGGCAACCTCCCTGCCAAAACAGACAAAAAGGAAGACTCCGGTGAGATCTCACTCACAGGGGTCTTCCTTCTGTCCCGATATGCAGGCGTATGACGGGTCTGTGGACCGGCCGTGGCCTTCGGTGCTCGGTCGAACGTGAAAGTCGGCCGGTGGACTGTCACACGCAACGGGCCGGACGGGCGGGGGTCGCCCGCCTCGGCCCGGCCGGTCGTCCGGTGTCCACAACGGGTACGCCCGTCAGCCGGCGACCACCGACACCTCTCCGATGCCCAGGGCCCGGACCGGATCCTCGATCTGTGACGCGTCACCGACGAGGATCGTGACCAGCCGGTCGCCCGGGAAGGCGTTGACCACCGCAGCGGTCGCCTCGACCGTGCCGGTCTCCGCCAGCCGGGCGTACAGCTGTGCCTGGTAGTCGTCCGGGAGGTGCTGCTCGACCTGGTCGGCGAGCGTGCCCGCGACCGAGGCCGCCGTCTCGAACTTCAGCGGTGCGACACCCACGAGGTTCTGCACGGCCGTCTCACGCTCTTCATCGGTCAGTCCCTCGGCCGCCAGGGTCCGCAGGACCGTCCACAGATCCTGCAGCGCCGGTCCCGTGGACTCCGTGTCCACCGATCCGCTGATGGCGAGCATCGCGGCACCACTCGCCCCCGAGGCGGAATCCGGAGCCGACGACCGCAGCACCTGGGCGAAGGCCCGCACCCCGTAGGTATAGCCCTTCTCCTCGCGCAGCACACGGTCCAGCCGGGAGGTGAGCGTGCCGCCCAGGCAGTACGTGCCCAGCACCTGGGCCGGCCACACGCTGTCGTGCCGGTCGGCGCCGATCCGGCCGATCAGCAGCTGCGTCTGCACCGCGCCCGGACGGTCGACGATCACCACTCGGCCGGTGTCGTCGGCGGTGATCAAAGGGGCGGGACGAGGCTCTGCGATGTCTCCCGACCAGTCGCCGAGAGTGTCGGCGAGCAGGGCGTCCAGGTCGATGCCGGTGAGGTCACCGACGACCACGGCGGTCGCCGTGGACGGCCGGACGTGGGCGTCGAAGAAGGCACGCACGGCCGCCGAGTCGATCCGCTCCACCGTCTCCTCGGTGCCCTGGCGCGGGCGCGACATCCGCGCCGCGGCCGGGAAGAGCTCCTTGGAGAGCTCCTTGGCGGCGCGCCTGGCCGGGTTGGCCTGCTCGTGCGGGATCTCGTCGAGCCGGTTGCGCACCAGCCGTTCGATCTCGCTGTCGGCGAAGGCGGGCGCCCGCAGCGCCTCGGCGACCAGCGCGAGCGCCTTGGCCAGCCGGGAGGCCGGGACCTCCAGGGAGACCCGGACGCCGGGGTGGTCGGCGTGCGCGTCGAGGGTGGCGCCGCAGCGCTCCAGCTCGGCGGCGAACTCCTCGGCGGTGTGCTTGTCGGTGCCCTCGGACAGCGCCCGCGACATGATCGTGGCCACGCCGTCGAGGCCCTCGGGCTCGGCGTCCAGCGGGGCGTCGAGGAAGATCTCGACCGCCACGACCTGCTGGCCGGGGCGGTGGCAGCGCAGCACCGTGAGGCCGTTGGGCAGGGCGCCACGCTCCGGCGCGGGGAAGGCCCAGGGGCGGGCGAGGCCGGGGGCCGGCTGCGGGTGGTACTGCATCGAAACTCCAGTCGCGGCAGCGTCGGTCACTTGTCCGCTCCTTCGTGCGCGTCGGTGTCGTCGGCGCCGTCGGCGCCGGTCTCGGTGTCCGCTGCGTCTGCGGGCTCGGCCGATTCGACCGGCTCGTAGACCAGCACCGCCCGATTGTCGGGGCGCAGCTGGGCCTCGGCGACCGCCTGGACCTCTGCCGCGGTGACATCGAGCACCCGCTGTACGGCGGTCAGGGCGAGCTGCGGGTCGCCGAACAGCACGGCGAACCGGCAGAGTTCGTCGGCGCGGCCCGCGACCGTACCGAGCCGGTCCAGCCACTCGCGCTCCAACTGGGCCTGCGCACGTTCCATTTCCTCGGGCGTGGGGCCCTCGGCGGCGAACCGGGCAAGCTCCTCGTCGACCGCGGCCTCGATCTGCGGCACCTCGACGCCGCCGGACGTCTTGACGTCCAGCCAGCCGAGCGAGGGCGCACCGGCCAGCCGCAGCAGCCCGAACCCGGCCGCCACGGCTGTGCGGTCACGGCGGACCAGGCGGTTGTGCAGCCGCGACGACTCGCCGCCGCCGAGCACGGTCAGCGCGAGGTCTGCCGCGTCACACTCACGGGTGCCGTCGTGCGGCAGCCGGTAAGCGGCCATCAGCGCCCGTGCCGGAACCTCTTCGCGCACCTCTTCGCGCAGCTGCTCGCCGATGATCTCGGGGAGCGTGCCGTCACGCGGCGGCCGCTTGCCGTCATGGGACGGGATGGAGCCGAAGTACTTCTCGATCCAGGCGAGGGTCTGCTCGGGGTCGATGTCGCCGACGACCGAGAGCACCGCGTTGTTGGGCGCGTAGTACGTACGGAAGAAGGTGCGGGCGTCCTCAAGGGTCGCGGCGTCCAGGTCCGCCATCGAGCCGATCGGCGTGTGGTGGTACGGGTGACCCTCGGGGTAGGCCAGTGCCGTCAGCTTCTCGAACGCCGTGCCGTAGGGGACGTTGTCGTAGCGCTGGCGGCGCTCGTTCTTGACGACGTCGCGCTGGTTCTCCATGGACTCCTCGTCGAGCGCGGCGAGCAGCGAGCCCATCCGGTCGGCCTCTAGCCAGAGAGCCAGCTCCAGCTGGTGCGTGGGCATGGTCTCGAAGTAGTTGGTGCGCTCAAAGCTGGTGGTCCCGTTGAGCGAACCTCCGGCTCCCTGCACGAGCTCGAAGTGTCCGTTCCCCTTGACCTGGCCGGAGCCCTGGAACATCAGGTGCTCGAAGAGGTGAGCCAGACCGGTGCGTCCCTTGACCTCGTGGCGCGAGCCGACGTCGTACCAGAGGCAGACCGCGGCGACCGGGGTCAGATGGTCCTCGGAGAGCACCACGCGCAGGCCGTTGGCCAGACGGTGCTCGGTCGCTGTCAAGCCGCCGGAGCCGGCCTGGGCTGTGGCCGTGTGACCCATGGGCATGTACGTCCCTTCGATCGCGATACTGGATTTCCTGCGAGACCTGCCACTGTAAGCAAGCGCACAGACGCCTGGCGAAGTTCCCATACCGCGGAAGTTCGCGTGAAAGAGGGGCGCATCCCCCGCGGGACGGGTCGTGAAACCACCTCGACAGGGGTCGGGAACGGCTCTTGGGACGGGTCGAGGTCGGCGATGTCAGTGCGGCGGTCCACAATGGTCCGCGTCAGAACCTGAGGTTGCCCGAACAGAATCCGTGAAGGAGTCGCAGCAGCGATGGCCCGCCGCAGCACGAAGACCCCGCCGCCGGACGACTTCGAGGAGAAGATCCTCGACATCGACGTCGTCGACGAAATGCAGGGCTCCTTCCTTGAGTACGCGTACTCGGTGATCTACTCACGGGCCCTGCCGGACGCCCGTGACGGCATGAAGCCGGTGCACCGCCGCATCGTGTACCAGATGAACGAGATGGGCCTGCGCCCCGACCGCGGCTATGTGAAGTGCGCCCGTGTCGTCGGCGAGGTCATGGGTAAGTTGCACCCGCACGGCGACACGTCGATCTACGACGCGCTGGTCCGTCTGGCGCAGCCGTTCTCCATGCGGCTCCCCCTGGTCGACGGCCACGGCAACTTCGGCTCGCTCGGAAACGACGACCCGCCGGCCGCCATGCGGTACACCGAGTGCCGGATGGCCGACGCGACGTCACTGATGACGGAGTCGATCAACGAGGACACCGTCGCTTTCCAGTCGAATTACGACGGTCAGGAGCAGGAGCCGACCGTTCTCCCGGCCGCGTACCCGAACCTCCTGGTCAACGGGTCGTCCGGGATCGCGGTCGGCATGGCGACCAATATGCCGCCGCACAACCTGGGCGAGGTCATCGCCGCCGCCCGCCATCTGATCAAGCATCCGGGTGCGGACCTGGAGACCCTGATGCGGTTCGTCCCCGGTCCCGATCTGCCGACGGGTGGCCGGATCGTGGGCCTGGGCGGCATCAAGGACGCGTACGCCGCCGGGCGCGGAACGTTCAAGATCCGTGCGACCGTCGCCGTGGAGAATGTGACGGCGCGCCGCAAGGGTCTGGTCGTCACCGAACTTCCCTTCGCCGTCGGCCCGGAGAAGGTGATCGCCAAGATCAAGGATCTGGTCTCGGCGAAGAAGCTCCAGGGCATCGCGGACGTGAAGGACCTGACCGACCGCGAGCACGGCCTGCGCCTGGTCATCGAGGTGAAGAACGGCTTCGTGCCGGAGGCCGTGCTGGAGCAGCTCTACAAGCTGACTCCCATGGAGGATTCCTTCGGTATCAACAATGTGGCGCTGGTCGACGGACAGCCGCTCACTCTGGGCCTCAAGGAGCTCCTCGAGGTCTATCTCGACCACCGCTTCGACGTGGTGCGCCGACGAAGCGAGTTCCGCCGGGGCAAGCGTCGCGACCGGCTGCATCTGGTCGAGGGCCTGCTCGTCGCGCTGATCGACATCGACGAGGTCATCCGGCTCATCCGGTCCAGCGACAACTCGGCGCAGGCGAAGGAGCGGCTCATCGAGCACTTCTCGCTGAGCGAGACCCAGACGCAGTACATCCTGGACACCCCGCTGCGCCGGCTGACCCGGTTCGACCGGATCGAGCTGGAGAGCGAGCGGGACCAGCTCAACACCGAGATCGACGAGCTGACCGCCATCCTCGAATCGGACACCGAGCTGCGCAAGCTCGTCTCCTCCGAACTGGCAGCGGTCGCCAAGAAGTTCGGCACCGACCGGCGTACGGTGCTGCTGGAGTCGGCCGGTTCGCAGGTCGCCTCGGTGCCGCTGGAGGTCGCGGACGACCCGTGCCGGGTGCTGCTGTCCTCGACCGGCCTGCTGGCCCGTACCGCCAATGACGATCCGATCGTCTTCGCCGAGGACGCCAAGCGTGCCAAGCACGATGTGATCGTGTCGGCCGTACCGGCGACGGCCCGCGGCGATGTGGGCGTGGTGACGTCCGCGGGGCGGCTGCTGCGGCTCGCGGTGATCGATCTGCCCCAGCTGCCGGACACCCATGCCGCACCCAACCTTTCGGGCGGTGCGATGGTTTCGGAGTTCCTCACGCTGGAGAGCGACGAGGAGGTCATCTGCCTCACCACGCTCGACGAGGCCTCCCCCGGCCTGGCGATCGGCACTCTTCAGGGAGTCGTCAAGCGGGTTGTGCCGGACTACCCTGCCAACAAGGATGAGTTGGAGGTCATCACCCTCAAGGACGGTGACCGGATCGTCGGCGCGGCCGAACTGCGTACGGGCGAGGAGGACCTGGTCTTCATCACGTCCGACGCGCAGTTGCTGCGCTACCCGGCGGCACAGGTGCGGCCGCAGGGCCGGCCCGCGGGAGGCGTGGCGGGGATCAAGCTCACGGCGGATGCCGAGGTGATCTCGTTCACGTCGGTGGATCCGGCGGCGGACGCCGTGGTGTTCACGGTGGCGGGCTCGCACGGCACGCTGGACGACTCGGTGCTGACGTCCAAGCTCACCCCGTTCGACCAGTATCCGCGCAAGGGCCGGGCCACCGGTGGGGTGCGCTGCCAGCGGTTCCTCAAGGGCGAGGACGTTCTGGTGTTCGGCTGGGCGGGCGCGACGCCTGCCCGGGCCGCGCAGAAGAACGGCACGCCGACCGAGCTGCCGGAGCCCGACCCGCGACGCGACGGTTCGGGGACGCCGCTGGCCAAGCCGGTCGCAGTGATCGCGGGGCCGGTGTAGGCAGTCGGCCGACGACGGGGGGCCTGCCGCTACGCGTCGTCGTCGGGCTGTTGCACGTACCGCAGGACGCCCCACATGCTTCGTTCATGTGCGGCGTCCTGCGTCGTGTCAGGCGTCGGGGCGGCGCTCTCGCGGCAGTCGGCCAGCTCCTTGTGCAGCTGCTCCGGATCGATGCCTGAGCCGATCAGCACCAGCTGCGTGAGGCGCGGTTCGTCGCGGGTCCACGGCTGCGGGGCGAACCGCAGGAACCTGCCGACCGCGTGCAGGACGTACTTGTTGCCGCGGTCGCCCACGCCGAAGTCGACGAACCCCTTGATCCGGTAGAGACCCTGCGGCCTGGAGTCGAGAAACTCCGTCAATCGGCGGGGGTTCATGGGTACGTCCGCGGTGAAGGACACGCTCTCGTACGCGGCATGCAGATGGTGACCGTGTCCGGCGCCGGCCTCATCCTCGGCCCGCTCCGCCAGGAGCAGATCCTCGAAAGTGAGCTGACGCGCCTTCTCCTCACCGTCCGGCCGCAGCGCCGGATCGAAGAGCAGCTCGGGGTCGATGCGTCCGTACGTGGCGCAGATGACGGCGGCCGCGCTGCCACCCGCCGCTGCGTCGTCGGCCGGGGCACTCGCCGCGGCGATGACGTCGCGGATACGGGCCTGTTCCTCGCTCCCGACCCGGTCGGTCTTGTTGAGCACGACAAGATCGGCGACAGCGAGATGGCGGTCGATCTCCGGATGGCGCTCCCGGCTGGCGTCGAACTCCGCGGCATCGACGACCTCCACCAGTCCCCCGTACACGATGTGCGGATTGTCGCTGGCCAGGAGCATGCGCACGAGCTCCTGCGGCTCCGCGAGTCCGCTGGCCTCGATGACGATCACGTCGAGGCGGGCGGCGGGCCGGGTCAGCGTCTCCAGGAAGGTGTCGAGTTCGCTCACGTCGACCGCGCAGCACAGGCATCCGTTGCCCAGCGAGACCGTCGAGCCGACCTGCCCCGAGACCGTCATGGCATCGATCTCGATGGAGCCGAAGTCGTTGACGATCACGCCGATCCGGTTTCCCGCACGGTTACGGAGGAGGTGGTTGAGCAGTGTCGTCTTGCCGGATCCCAGGAACCCCGCAAGGACGATGACCGGGATCTGCTGCTTGCGGGGCGGGGACGACGGGTTCAACGGGGACCTTCCTCGGGGACGTCAGGGCGCCGGTACCGGCTGCGGCGGGGGCGTACCGACGTAGCGGGCCGCCGGACGGATGATCTTCGAGTCCTCCGCCTGCTCCAGGATATTGGCGCTCCAGCCGACCACCCGCGCCGCGCAGAACGTCGGCGTGAACATCTCGCGCGGCAGCCCGCACAGCTCCATGACGACTCCGGCGTAGAACTCCACGTTGGTGTGCAGCTCACGGCCCGGCTTGAGCTCGGCGAGGATCGCCTCGACCTGCCGTTCGACCTCGACGGCGAAGTCGACCAGTGGGCCGCCGAAGCCCTGGGCGATTCCGCGCAGCATGCGTGAGCGCGGGTCCTCGGTGCGGTACACGGGGTGACCGAAGCCCATGATCCGCTCGCCCGCGAGCACCCGTTCGCGGATCCAGCCGTCGATGCGGTCGGGGGTGCCTATGGAGTCCAGGGTGTCGAGGGCGCGGCTGGGCGCTCCACCGTGCAGCGGTCCGGAGAGCGCGCCGACGGCCGCCACGAGACAGGCTGCGACGTCGGCGCCGGTGGAGGCGACGACGCGGCCTGTGAAGGTCGAGGCGTTGAAGCCGTGGTCGATGGTGGAGATCAGGTACTGCTCCACGGCCCTGACGCGTGCGGCGTCCGGTACGGAACCGGTGAGCATGTAGAGGTAGTTGGCCGCGTAGGGCAGATCGTCGCGTGGCTCGACCGGTTCGAGGCCCTGGCCGAGCCGGTGCAGGGCCGTGAGCACGGTGGGGACTGCGGCGCAGGCGGCCAGGGCGTCGCTGCGGCGCCGGCCGGCGTCGATGTCGTACACCGGCCGGAAGCCGGCCGAGGCGCCGAGGAGCGAGAGGGCAGTGCGCAGGCCGGCCAGGGGTCCGGAGACGGCTCCCGCGCGGGCTATGGCGGGCAGGGCCTCACGTACCTCCGCGGGCAGTCGGCGCAGTGCGGCGGTGCGGGCGGCGAATTCGGCACTGGCTGCGGTATCGGGCAGCGTGCCCTCGAACATCAGGTACCAGACGTCCTCGAAGCTGCGGGTCTGTGCCAGTTCGATCGCCGAGTAGTGCCGATAGTGGTAGAAGCCCTCGCGCCCACGGACATCGCCGAGGGCCGTGTCGGTGACGACGACTCCGGAGAGCCCTCGGGGTACGTCGAGCGGGGTTCCGCTGGTCATGGTCGGCATCTCTTCCTCCGTGAACGTCCCGGTGGATCTCATCAATATTGATTCGACCATCTATGATTGACTTCAATCCTGTCAATGTTGATTGAATCAATATGGATACGGTTGGCGACATGAAGGATCAAGCAGCACACGGTGACGGCCCCGGTGCGACGGCCCCGCAGCGGCTCAGCACCCGGGAGACGGCTGAGCGCCTCGGTGTGAAGCCCGAGACGGTGTATGCCTATGTCAGCCGGGGCCAGCTGAGCAGCAGGCGCGCTCCCGGCGGACGCGGCAGCACGTTCGACGTCGCGGAGGTCGATGCACTGGCCCGGCGCACGGGCCGCCGGGAGTCCTCGGCCGCCACCGGTGATCTGGTCTTCCGCACCGGCATCACCCTGATCGAGAGCGACCGCTACTACTTCCGTGGCGTCGACGCGACCGAACTGGCCAGGCAGTACGCCTACGAGGAGGTCGCCGAATGGCTCTGGACCGGCAATCTGCGGCCCGGCATCCGCTTCACGGCATCAGCTGAGGCGCTGGCTGCGGCACGCCGGGCGGTCGACGCGCTGCCCGCGCACAGCGGCTCGACGGACCGGCTGCGGGTGGCCGTGATCGCCGCGGCGACCGCCGATCCGCTCCGCTTCGACCTCTCGCACGAGGCAGTACTCGCCAGTGCACGGAGCCTGATTCCGACCCTGGTCGGAGCGCTGCCCCTGGCCTCGGACACATCTTCGACAGGTGACGGACCCGAAGGGAGGGCGGACGGGAGCGGGGCCGGGCTGGCACGGCGACTGTGGCCGAAGCTCACTGCCCGGCCGGCCGACGAGCCGTCAGTCGCCGCTCTGGACACCGCCCTCGCCCTGCTGATCGACCACGATCTCGCGGCGTCGACACTGGCCGCCAGGGTCGCCGCATCCGCCCATGCCCATCCGTACGCGGTGGTCTCCGCCGGCCTGGGAGTCCTGGAGGGCCCGCTGCACGGGGCCGCGAGCGGTCTGGCGCACCGAATGCTGACCGAGGTCCTGGAGCGGGGCAGCGCGGTACCGGTGGTCGCGGATCATCTCCGTACGGGACGCATGGTCCCCGGGCTCGGCCACCGCCTGTACACCTCCGAGGACCCGCGGGCGCAGACGCTGTTCGCCCTGCTCGCAGACGTCCCGCAGGCGGCCCCCGCGCTCGCCGCAGCGCGCGACGTGGTCACCACGACCGCCCGCCACGCACCCCTGCACGCCAATGTCGACCTGGCGCTCGCCGTGCTCTCGGTCTCCTCGGACATGGCCGCGGAGGCAGGCGAGACAGTGTTCGCGGTGTCGCGCACGGCGGGCTGGATCGCGCATGCACTGGAGGAATACGGGGAACGGCCGCTGCGCATACGCCCCAGTGGCCAGTACGAAGGCCCCCATCCCCCTCAGCCGCTGCCCACCCCCGCGGATGGGCCGCTGCGATAGACGGTTCGTGCAACGCAAAATCGCGACGGTCAGCGAGAAGTGGTGCCCAGCGACTGGGCGGTGGAGCCGCGCACCACCGGTTCCGGCTCGAAGAGCAGTTCGTCGGACGGCACGGTACGCCCCCGAACTGCACGCAGAGCAGCTCGACGGCGGCGCGCCCCATGGCCTCGATCGGCTGTCGGACGGTGGTCAGCGGAGGCTCGGTGCAGTTCATGAAGGCCGAGTCGTCATAACCGACGACCGAGACATCGGCGGGGACCGAAAGTCCTCGACGGCGCGCGGCGCGCACAGCTCCTAGCGCGAGCGGATCGCTGGCGCAGACGATGCCCGTGACGCCCTGGTCGACCAGGCGCATGGCGGCGGCCTGCCCGCCCTCCAGCGAGAACATGACCCGGGCCACCCACTCGTCCGGCACGGTCGTCCCCGACTCCGCGGCTATCGCGCGGGCGGCGGCCAGTTTGCGCTGCGAGGGGACGTGGTCGTAGGGGCCGAGCACCAGGCCTATGCGCTCGTGGCCGAGCGAGACAAGATGGCGCCAGGCCTGTTCCACGGCAACGGAGTCGTCGCAGGAGATGCCGGGGAAGCCGAGATGATCGATGGCCGCATTGATCAGGGCGACCGGGATCCTACGGTCGGCGAGCACCTTGTAGTGGTCGTGCGGGGTGTCGGCCTGATGGTAGAGCCCACCGGCGAAGACCACGCCCGACACCTGCCGCTGAAGGAGCAGCTCCACATAGTCGGACTCAAAAACGCCACCCTTGGTCCGGGTGCACAGCACCGGGGTGAGGCCCTGCTGGGCGAGCGCGCCGCCGACGACCTCGGCAAAGGCGGGAAAGATCGGGTTCCGCAGCTCGGGCAGGACCAGGCCGACCAGCCGGGCCCGCTCACCGCGCAACTGGGTCGGGCGCTCGTAACCGAGGACGTCGAGCGCGGAGAGGACGGCCTTCCGGGTGGCGTCCGAGGCGCCGGGCTTGCCGTTGAGCACCCGGCTGACCGTGGCCTCGCTGACCCCCACCTTCTGCGCCACCTGAGCAAGTCGTCGCGCCATGCGCGCATGATTAACGCAAGAAGCCCAAACGGATTACGCAAATATGGAGACGAGGAGAATCTCGGAAAGCGGAAGGGGATTTCGGAAAGCGCCGGAATGTCCTCTACCGTTCATATGATGACCGCCCCATCGCCCACCGCCAGGAGAGCACGCCGACTCGGCTGGCCGCAGCGGGTCTTCTCCCAGGTCCTGCTGATGCAGCTGGCCATCGCCACCGGTGTCACCGTACTCGCCACCGGCCTCTTTCTGGCACCCCTCAGCGCGCAGCTCGACGATCAGGCGATGCGCCGTGCACTCGCCATCGCGCAGAGCACGGCGGCCCAGCCCCAGATCACGGAGTCACTGCTCGCCACGGCCCCGACCCCCACCGGGCCCGTACAGACCGCGGCCGAGCGGATCAGACGCGCCACCGGCGCCGAGTACATCGTCGTCATGGACCGGCGCGGGGTGCGCTGGTCGCACACCGATACCGACCAGATCGGCAAGGTCGTCTCCACCGACCCGAGTGACGCGCTCGCCGGCCGGAACGTCATGGAGATCGACAGCGGCACGCTCGGCCGCTCGGCCCGCGGGAAGGTACCTCTGCGCGACGGGACGGACCACATCGTGGGCGCGGTCTCCGTCGGGATCGCGTACGACAGTGTCCGCGCCCGGCTCCTCGCGGCGATTCCCGGGCTGTTCGCCTACGCGGGCGGGGCGCTCGCTGTCGGGGCGCTGGCCGCCTATCTGATCTCCCGGCGCCTCCAGCGGCAGACCCATGACCTCGCCTTCTCCGATATCTCCGCGCTGCTGACGGAGCGCGAGGCGATGCTGCACGGCATCCGCGAAGGGGTCGTGGCACTCGACCGGACCGGCCGCATCCGGCTCCTGAACGACGAGGCGCAGCGGCTGCTCGGGCTCGGCCCCGATGCCGCGGGCCGCCCGCTCGACGCCGTGCTCGGCGAGGGGCGGACCGCCGATGTACTGGCCGGCCGGGTGATCGGCGACGATCTGCTGACGGTGCAGGGCACCCGGGTCCTGCTCGCCAACCGGATGCCGACCGACGACGGCGGCGCCGTCGCCACCCTCCGCGACCGCACTGAACTCGAACATCTCGGCCGCGAGCTCGACTCCACCCGTGGCCTGATCGACGCGCTGCGGGCCCAGGACCACGAGCACGCCAACCGGATGCACACCCTCCTGGGGCTGCTGGAGCTGGACATGCACGAGGACGCCATGGAGTACGTCACCGAGGTCGTCGGCGTCCACCGGGCAACGGCCGAGCAGGTCACCGAGAAGGTGCACGACCCACTGCTGGCCGCGCTCCTGGTCGGCAAGGCCACGGTCGCGGCAGAGCGCGGCGTCGCGCTCCGCATGGCCCCCGGGACCCTGCTACCGGACCGGCTGGTGGACCCTCGCGGGCTGGTCACTGTCGTCGGCAATCTCGTGGACAACGCACTGGACGCGGCGGCCGGAGCGGACGGCGCCCTGATCGAGGTGGGCCTGCGCGCCGAGGGCCGTACCGTGGTGCTGCGGGTCCGCGACAGCGGCCCCGGGGTTCCGCCCGGGCAACGCGAATCGATCTTCACGGAGGGCTGGTCGACGAAGGAACTCCCGGCGCACGGCAAGCGTGGCCTGGGCCTTGCACTGGTGCGGCGGCTGGCGGAACGGCAGGGTGGCGGAGTCACTGTCGACGGGGCCGCGGACGGTGGCGCCGAGTTCACCGTCGTGCTGCCGGAAGCCTTGGCCGTCCAGGACATGACGGATCCTGAAATGACTGAACGGGAAATGACCGAACCGAAAACCGGCATCGCGGGAGAGGCTCAGTGATCGAGGTCCTGGTCGTGGATGACGACATCCGGGTCGCGAAGGTCAATGCGGCCTATGTCTCCAGGGTGCCGGGATTCCGGGTGGCCGCCCAGGCGCACTCCGCCGCCGAAGCCCTCGCCACGATCGAGGAACAGCGTGTGGACCTGGTCCTGCTGGACCACTACATGCCCGACCGCAACGGTCTGACGATGGTGCGTGAGCTGCGCAGACTCGGTCACCACACCGACGTGATCATGGTGACGGCGGCGCGCGACGTCGCCACCGTCCAGGAGGCCATGCGACACGGCGCGCTGCAGTACCTGGTGAAGCCGTTCACCTACGCGGGGCTGCGCACCAAGCTGGAGGCGTATGCGACTCTGCGCCACACCCTCGAAGGCGGCGGCGAGGCGGAGCAGGGTGAGGTGGACCGGCTCTTCGGCGCCCTGTGGGCGGCGGGCGAACCCGACCTGCCCAAGGGCCACTCACCGACCACGGCAGAGCTGGTCAAACAAGCACTCCGGAGCGCCGAAGGGCCGCTCTCCGCACAGGAGATCGCGGAGAGCGCCGGGATGAGCCGGCAGACCGCCCAGCGCTATCTGAAGCTGCTGGAAAGGACCGGCAGGGTGCGGCTGACGCTGCGGTACGGCGAGACGGGCCGCCCGGAACACCGCTACACCTGGTCCACCGGCGGGCAGGCCTGAGAGATCCGGTCCGTACGGTGCGCACGCGCGGCTACACCGCCCCTGCCCCGGTCAGCGCACGCACCTCGGTCTCCGCATGTTTGGCGGCGTCGGGCGGCTCGGTGGACGTGACCGCTCCGATCCAGCCGGCCAGGAAGCCCAGCGGGATGGAGACCAGGCCGGGGTTCTCCAGGGGAAAGAGCTGGAAGTCGACGCCGGGGAAGAGCGAGGTGGGGCTGCCGGAGACGACCGGGGAGAGCAGCACGAGCAGCACGGCGGGGATCAGCCCGCCGTAGACCGACCAGACCGCTCCCCGGGTGGTGAAGTTCCGCCAGAACAAGGAGTACAGCAGCACGGGGAGGTTGGCCGAAGCGGCGACGGCGAAGGCGAGCCCCACCAGGAACGCCACATTCAGATCCTGGGCGACCAGACCGAGTCCGATGGCGGCCACCCCGATCCCCGCTGCGGCGACCCGGGCCACGGTGACCTCGCTGTACTGCTTGGAGCCAGGATGCCTGAGCGAGGCGTAGAGGTCATGGGCCACAGAGGCGGACGAGGCGAGGGTGATCCCCGCGACGACTGCAAGGATGGTCGCGAAGGCGACGGCGGCGACCACGGCGAACAGAATCGTTCCCCCGGTGGATCCTTCGCCACCGCCGAGCACCAGGGCCAGCAGCGGAACCGCTGTGTTCCCCGCGGAATTCGACGCTCGTACCTCCGCCGAGCCGACCAGTGCCGCCGCTCCGAATCCGAGCACGATCGTCATCAGGTAGAAGCTGCCGATGAGCCCGGTGGACCAGACGACCGAACGGCGGGCCGCACGGGCGGTGGGCACGGTGTAGAACCTCGACAGGATGTGCGGCAGCCCCGCCGTACCGAGTACCAGGGCCAGGCCCAGGCTGATGAAGTCGATCCGTGCCGTCCAGGATCCGCCGTACCGGAGGCCGGGCGAGAGGAACCGGCTTCCATGCCCGCTCCGTTCGGCGGCGGAGCTGAGCAGGGCATTGAAGTCGCCGTGGAAGTGGACCAGGACGAGCACGGTGAGCACGACCGCTCCCGCCATCAGCAGAACAGCCTTGACGATCTGGATCCAGGTGGTGGCGCGCATCCCGCCGAGCGATACGTAGACCACCATGAGCGCCCCGACACCGATGACAGTCCAGGAGCGGGCGGCGCTGCTCGTACCGCCGAGAAGCAGCGCGACCAGGCTGCCCGCACCCACCATCTGTGCGACGAGATAGAGCACGGAGACGGTGACGGACGAGGTGCCGGCGGCGATCCGGACCGGGCGCTCCGCCATCCGCGCCGCCACCACGTCGGCGAGTGTGAACCGGCCGCAGTTGCGGACCAGTTCGGCGACCAGGAGCAGGACAACGAGCCAGGCGACGAGGAACCCGACCGAGTAGAGCATGCCGTCGTAGCCGAAGAGGGCGATCAGGCCTGAGATGCCGAGGAAGGACGCGGCCGACATGTAGTCGCCGGCGATGGCGAAACCGTTCTCCATGGGGGAGAACAGCCGGCCGCCCGCATAGAACTCCTCTGCCGAACCGTGCCGGTTACGGCTCACCCAGGTGGTGATGGCAAGCGTCACTGCGATGAAGGCGCTGAACAGCAGGAGCGCCAGGGTCTGGTGGTTCCCGTTCAACGCCCGATCCCCCGCGTCATCTCCTGTGTCTCCCAGCGCAGATCGAGTGCGGCCCGGTCCCTGCGCAGTCGTGCGTGACGTGCGTATGCCCCGGTGAGAAGGAACGTCGTGAGGAACTGCCCGAGCCCTGCGACCATTGCGACATTGACCGCGCCGGCCACCGGACGGGCCATCAGCCCGGGTGCAGTGATCGCGGCGACGACGTAGGCGAGATACCAGACGAGGAAGGCGAGGGTGGCGGGGATGACGAACCGCCGGTACCGACGGCGCACTTCCTGGAAGGCCTCGCTGCGCTGCACCTCCAGATAGATGTCGGCCGCACTGTGGCCGCGCTGCGGGTCAGCGTGCCCGGGTGGTCCGGCGGGAGCAAAGCTCCCCGCACCGTCCAACTCGCCCCATCCGGAGGCCAGCGCGTCGTCCCACGGGTCGTCGAGTCGCATCGCTGCGGCCTCGTGCCCTGCTTCCTTCTCCACCGAACAACTCCCCTTGTCCACGGACCACTTCGGCCGCGTACCCAAGAATGGGCAGATCGGGAAGATCTCGGGCATTCATTCGCCGGTCTTCACCTCTTCAGGTGAAGGTTGACCCGGGCGGCTGTGCGAGGCCCCGAACGTACGCATAGCGAACGGCCTGTGCCCGGTCGCGTACTCCGGCCTTGGCGAAGAGGTTGTTGATGTGGCTTTTCACGGTGGCCTGCGAAATGTGCAGCCTGCGGGCGATCTCCAGATTGGACAGCCCCTCCGCGATCAGAACCAGCACTTCCAGCTCACGTGGTGTCAGACCGTCGGGCAGCTGGGGCTCGGGGGCCGAACCAGGCGGCGGGGGCTGCGTGGTGACGCGCTCCAGCAGACGGCGCTGCACGGAAGGCGAGAGCCCGGCCTCGCCCGACAGCACGGCCTGGATGGCCCGCACGATCTCATCGCCCCCGGCGTCCTTGGTGAGATAGCCCCGGGCTCCCGCCTGCAGTGCGGGGAAGAGCGAGTCGTCATCCGCAAATGTCGTGAGCACCACCACCTGGGTTCCCGGATACTCCTTGCGGATCCGCCGTGTTGCCTCCGCCCCGTCGCAACGGGGCATCCGCAGATCCATCAGAACCACGTCGGGGGCCAGCTCGGCCACGAGCGCGACGGCCTCTTCACCGTCCTTCGCCGACCCGACCACCTCGATTCCGGGAAGCAGCCCCAACAGCATCACGATTCCTTCGCGCACCACCGACTGGTCATCGGCGACCACGACCCGCGCGTTCACGCGGGCACCCGCAGACTCACCACGAAACCCTCCTCGCCGGGACCGGCCTCCAGCGTCCCGCCCATCAGCTCGGCCCGCTCCCGCATCCCCAGCAGACCGTATCCGGAGCCACTGACGGCGAGCTCCTCCTCGCGTCCGTGCCCACCCGAGTCCCGCACTTCCAGGGCGATTTCGTCCGGCAGATACTCCAGCCGTACGAGGACCCTGGCCCCCGGTGCGTGCTTGCGCACATTGGTCAGGGCCTCCTGCGCCACCCGCCGGACCGTCTGCGACGCCTCAGCAGTCAGCGCCCGCTGTTCCCCCGACACGCTCACCTCTGCGGGCTCCGCGGCCACCAGCTGCCGCAGGAAATCCTCCACCGGGGACACCTCCCCCCGGAGCGCCGACAGAGCCTGACGGGTCTCCGCAAGCCCCTCACGCGCCATGGAGCGTGCAGCCACCACCCGCTCGAGCACCCGGTCCCGGAACTCCCCCGCGGGCTCCCGCTCGATCAGCAGTCGCGCCGCCTCCAGATGTACCAGCTGCGCCGAGAGGCTGTGAGCGAGCACATCGTGGATCTCCCGGGCAATCCTGGCCCGCTCGTCCAGGGCAGCCGTCTCGGCCTCCGCCGCGCGGGCCGCCCGCTCCTGCGTGAGAAGTCTCTGGGCGCTGCCGCGGGCCTCGGCATCCAGTCTGATCACGTAGCCCGCCAGGGAGAGGCCCGCTGTGGTCATGGCCGTGGTCAGCCAGCCGTCGGTGTTGACGGCTGTGTACGCGCCGAGTGCGACGGCCGTGGTCGGGAGGCCCGCCGCGAGCGGCAACCTCTCCAGCGCGGCGACCGCGCAACCGCACCACAGGATCACTGCGGGCACACCGGCGCCGGCCTGTTGCGCACCGAGTGCCGCCACCATCAGCAACACCAGAAGTCCCAGCGATGGCCACAGCCGGTGTTCCAGGCTGGCTCGGAAGAACGCCCACGCGGCAACCGCACAGCCCAGAACGCCCACCAGCCCGAGCGCAAATTCCCAGGGCCCGAACCGTTCGCCGGTGAATGTGCCCCAGAGCATGGCCGTGAGCAGACCCAGCCGGATGGACCAGGCGATCGCCGCCCGTGGGCGGGCGCGGCTCGCCCGTGAGAGGGCTTCCCTGGACGGCCAGCTCGTCCAGATCGTGCGGGTCACACGCGGCCCTTCCACGCCGGCTGCGACGACATCCCGTCGGCAGAGCCACCGTACGCCGGACGCATCTGCCCGGCCCGCCACATCAGCACACCACTGCGCACCGCCAACGTGACTGCGAGAGCCGACAACAGTGCGGCGCTGCCCTGATGTATGCCCGTCAGCGCGGCAGCCTCGTAGAGAACCGCCCGCAGCGCCAGTCCCCCTGTCCAGATGAAGACGGTGGCCTTGCTGCCCTTGCTCCACAGCGAGCCGTCCGCCGCGCGCCACAGCCGAGAGGTCCAGCCCCAGCCGGCGCCGGTCACCAGCCCCACCGCCAGCTCTGCGCCCAGGACCGCCAGGGACAGCGCCTCGTGACGCGGATCCACCAGCCCGGGCTCGCGCAGCGACATGACGAGGAGAATGCCCGGCAGGATCCACCAGCGCTTGTCGTCGGAGATCCGCCGTGCCGAGCACTGGCGGACCACGACAACAGCGATGACGGCGACGATCACCAGGACATTGACAAGCCCGGACATGGCTGCCTCCGAGATGCGGGAAGGTTGAACGCCTTCGACGCTACGGAAACCACCAGGTCAGGGGATCGGCTCAGGGGTTGATCCCGGGTGGAGCCGCCGTCTCCACCCAGGGGCCGCCGTCTCCACCCAGGGGTGGAGACGGCGACGCTCAGGCGTCGATGCGTGAGCGGTCCAGGGTGGCGGCCGAGCTGGTGATGAACTCCTTGCGTGGCGCCACCTCATTGCCCATCAGCAGATCGAAGACCTGCTCGGACGATTCCAGGTCGCCGATGTTGATCCGCCGCAGTGTGCGGTACCGGGGGTCCATCGTGGTCTCCGCCAGCTGGTCGGCGTCCATCTCGCCCAGACCCTTGTAGCGCTGGATCGAGTCCTTGTACCGGATGTTCTTCCGCTGCAGTTCCAGCAGCCGCTGACGCAGCTCGCCGTCGGAGTACGTGTAGATGTACTTGTCCTGGCCCTTCTTGGGCTGGACAAGCTCGATCCGGTGCAGCGGGGGTACGGCGGCGAAGACCCGACCTGCCTCGACCATGGGTCGCATGTAGCGCTGGAACAGCGTCAGCAGCAGAATGCGGATGTGCGCGCCGTCGACATCGGCGTCCACCAGCAGGACGATCTTCCCGTAGCGAGCGGCGTCGATGTCGAAGGTCCGCCCCGACCCGGCTCCTATGACCTGGATGATCGCACCGCACTCGGCGTTCTTCAGCATGTCCGAGACGGATGCCTTCTGGACATTGAGGATCTTGCCCCGGATCGGCAGCAGCGCCTGGAACTCGCTGTTCCGGGCGAGCTTGGCCGTACCGAGCGCGGAGTCTCCTTCGACGATGAAGAGCTCGCTGCGGTCCACGTCGTCGCTGCGGCAGTCGGCGAGCTTCGCCGGCAACGAGGAGGACTCCAGCGCTGTCTTGCGGCGCTGTGCGTCCTTGTGCTGGCGGGCCGCGATGCGAGTGCGCGCGGCAGCCACGGCCTTGTCCAGGACCGCCCTGGCCTGAGCCTTGGCATCGCGCTTCGTCGAGGTCAGGAACGCCTTGAGTTCCTTGGCCACGACGTTGGCGACGATCCGGTTGGCCGCCGAGGTGCCGAGCACCTCCTTGGTCTGGCCCTCGAACTGCGGCTCCGCCAGTCGCACGGTGACGACCGCGGTGAGACCCTCCAGTGCGTCGTCCTTGACGATGTCGTCCTCGGCGACGCGGAGCAGCTTGGCGGAGCGCAGCGCCTCGTTGACCGTCTTGGTCACGGAGCGTTCAAATCCGGTCACATGGGTGCCGCCCTTGGGGGTGGCGATGATGTTGACGAAGGACTTGAGGTTGGTGTCGTATCCGGTGCCCCAGCGCAGGGCGATGTCGACGGCGAGTTCGCGGGTGACCTCGGTCGCCGTCATGTGTCCGCGCTCGTCCAGGACCGGCACGGTCTCCTTGAAAGTACCCTGGCCGGTCAGGCGCAGGACGTCGCAGACCGCCTTGTCCTGGGCGAGGTACTCGCAGAATTCACTGATTCCGCCGTCGAAGCGGAAGGTCTCCTCGGTCTTGCCCTCGCCGTCGAGAGCGCGCTCGTCACGGACGACGATCGTGAGGCCGGGGACGAGGAAGGCCGTCTGCCGCGCCCGCTGGTGGAGCGTCTCCAGGTTGAGCTTGGCGTCCTTGAGGAAGATCTGCCGGTCCGCCCAGTAACGCACCCTGGTGCCGGTGCGCGCCTTCGGCACCCGCTTGCCCTTGAGCAGGCCGTTGGCCGGGTCGAACGGGCTGTCAGGCCCCTGCTCGGTGAAGATCCCCGGGACTCCGCGCCGGAAGCTGATCGAGTGGGTCGCGCTGTTCCGGTCGACCTCGACGTCCAGCCGGGCCGAAAGCGCGTTGACCACAGAGGCACCGACGCCGTGCAGACCGCCCGACGCGGCGTACGAGCCGCCGCCGAACTTTCCACCGGCGTGCAGCTTGGTCATCACGACTTCGACGCCGGACAGGCCCGTCTTGGGCTCGACGTCGACAGGGATGCCGCGCCCGTTGTCCCGGACCTCCACGGAATTGTCGTCGTGGAGAATGACCTCGATGTGATCGCAGTAGCCGCCCAGAGCCTCGTCGACCGAATTGTCGATGATCTCCCAGAGGCAGTGCATGAGCCCGCGGCTGTCGGTGGACCCGATGTACATCCCGGGACGCTTGCGGACCGCTTCGAGCCCCTCGAGTACGAGCAGGTGCCGCGCGGTGTAGTTGGAACCGTCTCGGTCTGCTCCGGTCAGCAGCGCAGTGGACGGCACGGACGTATCGGCGGTCACGCGGTTCGCTCCTCGCTGAATTTCATTTGGGGCCCAGTCGGTAGCGGGCTCGGCTTCGGTCGCCGCTGAGAGGGTACCGAGGCCTGGTAGAGCGGTTGTAACGCCACCCTCCAGAACCCTCACACTAGTCCAGCCTCGCATACGCGTTCGATCCCTCGTAGGAGTGACGTGAACATCACGTTCCCTTCCAGGCATGAACCATTTAGGCTCCGGGCACGTCCTCATGAACAAACCGGCAAGCCAGCCGGGAGGATCCACCAAGACAAGCAACGCGAAACCGTAGCGCTACGCAATACGGCACATTCGCCGCCAACCGGCAACAGACAGCCATTTTGAGAAGAAGTTTCGAAGAAAAGCCACGAGCGGGAACGTTTTCGGCCTGGTTGGATGTTGACCCTGGTACGACAGCTCGTCGAGCTAGAGAAGAGGCGACGTGACTACTGTTCTGACCCCCGCGAGCCCGCTGACCGCAGCAGACCGCTGCGACCGTTGCGGCGCCCAGGCATATCTGCGCGTCGTCCTGATCAGCGGCGGTGAACTGCTCTTCTGCGCCCACCACGGTCGCAAGTTCGAGCCGGAACTCAAGAAGATCGCCGCGGAAATACAGGATGAGACGGACCGGCTGACGGCCGTGCAGGCCCAAGCCGCCGAAGAGGAACAACACTGACACCTCGCATCCACGACGAGCCAGGGTCAGGTCCCGGACCTGACGGCGGGCGGCTTCCCGATTGGGGAGCCGCCCGTTCTCGCACCCGCAGTGATGTCGTTCAGCCGCCGCCCGGCATCCAGCCGATCGCAGCGGAGATCCGCGTGTACACGCCGGGGCTCCCGACCCGGGCGCAGCCGTTTCCCCAGGACACCAGCCCGATGAGCCGCCCACGGGCCACCAGCGGCCCGCCGCTGTCGCCCTGGCATGCGTCGTGCCCACCCAGCAGTTCGCCCGCGCAGAGCATCGCTGAGGCGTCGTACGTACCGTCTCTGCCACCCGGGTAGGCCTGCTGGCACAGGCTGTCCGGCAGGACGCTCACTTCGGCGGAGCGGAGTGACGACGCATAGTCACTGTTGCCGGTCGTGTCACCCCACCCGTAGACGATGGCACCGGTCCCCGGCTCGTATGCCGCGTCACCGGATTCAGCCATCGGGATCACGCTCTTGGCGGGCAGCGCGTCGGCCAGGGTGAGCACCGCCAGATCCCCCGCGTTCGTGGTGGGGTCGAACCCCGGATTGCTCCACGCCGCCTGTACCGGTGTCTCCTGCCCTCCGGTCCCGCGCAGGGCGTCCCGGCCGGAGATGACCCGCAGATCGCGCACCTGACCGACATCGACGCCGAGCGCCTCCCGGCTCAGGCAGTGCGCAGCAGTCAGTACCTTCTTCGGCGCCACCACGACACCGCCGCAGAACTGCCCGGCGCGTGGCTCTCCGAACCGGTCACGGCTGGACAGTGCCACAACCCAGGGGCTGTCCTTGACGTGTGCGGGCTGGCCACCGATGACGATGCTGTCCGAAACAGCCGCAGCGGGGGATCCGAGCGGTATCGCGGCCGTGGCGGCAACAAGGGCGGACACCCCGGCCATGGCACGAAAAACTGTACGGGACATGCACACTCCTGACTCTGTGGTGAACCATTCACACCCAGAGTCATGCGACCCGTCGCCGACCGCACCCGCAGATAGGCCGAAGGCCCGGTTCCCTACGGGATCCGGGCCCTCGGTCTGTTTACTCCTGCGCCCTAGTCGAGGTAGTCGCGCAGCACCTGCGAACGCGACGGATGGCGCAGCTTCGACATGGTCTTCGACTCGATCTGACGGATGCGCTCGCGCGTCACGCCGTAGACCTTGCCGATCTCGTCCAGCGTCTTCGGCTGCCCGTCGGTGAGACCGAAGCGCATCGAGACCACGCCCGCCTCACGCTCGGAGAGCGTGTCGAGCACCGAGTGCAGCTGCTCCTGAAGGAGCGTGAAGCTGACCGCGTCGGCCGGGACGACCGCCTCGGAGTCCTCGATCAGGTCACCGAACTCGCTGTCCCCGTCCTCACCCAGCGGGGTGTGGAGGGAGATCGGCTCACGACCGTACTTCTGGACCTCGATGACCTTCTCAGGGGTCATGTCGAGTTCCTTGGCCAGCTCCTCCGGCGTGGGCTCGCGGCCCAGGTCCTGGAGCATCTGACGCTGCACACGGGCGAGCTTGTTGATGACCTCGACCATGTGCACCGGGATGCGGATGGTGCGGGCCTGGTCGGCCATGGCGCGGGTGATCGCCTGACGGATCCACCAGGTGGCGTACGTGGAGAACTTGTAGCCCTTGGTGTAGTCGAACTTCTCGACCGCGCGGATCAGACCGAGGTTGCCCTCCTGGATGAGGTCCAGGAAGAGCATGCCGCGGCCGGTGTAGCGCTTGGCCAGCGAAACCACGAGACGGAGGTTGGCCTCCAGCAGGTGATTCTTGGCGCGGCGGCCGTCCTCGGCGATGATCTCCAGTTCGCGCTTGAGCTTCGGCGCGAGTTTGTCGGAGTTCGCCAGCTTGTCCTCGGCGAACAGACCGGCCTCGATGCGCTTGGCGAGCTCGACCTCCTGCTCGGCGTTGAGGAGGGGAACCTTGCCGATCTGCTTCAGGTAGTCCTTGACCGGGTCGGCGGTTGCGCCGGCGACGGCGACCTGCTGCGCAGGTGCGTCGTCCTCGTCGTCGTCGGAGAGGACGAAACCCTTGTTCTCGCCCTCGCCCTCCTCTTCCTCGCCCTTGCCGGCCTTTACCTCTTCGGCCGCCTCGTCGCCATCGAGGAGCTCGTCGTCCTGCTTTCCGGACTTCTTCGTTGCTGTCTTCTTGGCCGCCGTCTTCTTCACGGCGGTCTTCTTGGCAGCCGTCTTCTTGGCTGCCACCTTCTTCGCAGGGCCGGCCGCGGCAGCGTCGTCAGCCACCACGTCCACGGTCTCTGCCGACGGGGCGGCAGTGGCCGCGACTGTCCTGGTCACGGTCGTCTTGGCCGCGACAGTCTTGGTGGCGGTGCGCTTGACCGGGCTCTTTGCTGCGACGCTCTTGCGGGCACGCTTTGACGGCTCCGCGGCACTGACCATCAGCGTCACACCCTCTTCCTCGAGGATCTGATTGAGGCTGCGCAGAACATTCTTCCACTGGGTTGGCGGAATCTGGTCAGCCTCGAAGGCCCGACGCACGTCATCGCCGGCGATCTGCCCATCAGCCTTTCCCCGCTCGATGAGCGCCATCACAGACTCGGACTCGGCGATCTCCGGCGGGAGCGTACGGGATGTGCTGGCCGACACGAACAACCTCTCGGAACGATGGAAACGGCTTCCGGCCCGGCCCTGGAGGGGGCTGGAGCCGACGACCGTCGGGCTGGGAATGTACCGACGGCGCGGGTTTGGCCTCAGAACTGCACAGCGCACTGAATGGCTGCTGTATTCCTTCCGCGGCGGTCACCTCTTAAGTCATCGCACTGTTTCGAGGAGTGTTACGCCCAATCCGCGTGGCCCGAGTCACACCTCATTTGCGACGAACGTGACCAGAGGTACCATCCCCCCACAATTGTGCCGCCGGACCGCTGGGGCCCGGCGACACGTGGTTCGTACACCCTGGCCGTATTGCGCTCAGTGCTCGCGGGGCGCGGGCACCACCCGCTCCACCTCGGGGTGGACGACGAGCAGTTGACGCATGGCGGCTTCGGCGCCCGCCGAGTCGCCGGATGCGAGGGCGTCGACGATCCGGGCATGGTGGCCGAGGGATGTCTCGCTGGGGCGGTCGCAGCCCGTGACGGGACTGCCCGAGACCTGCAGCGCCGCCGAGACGATGCCGGAGAGGTGCTCAAGCATGCGATTGCCCGCCGCCTGGATGAGCAGGGAATGAAACTCCACGTCGGCCCGGGAGCAGGTGATCGCGTCACCCTGCCCGAGCGCGTGCCCCATGATCTCGACCATGTCACCGAGGCGCTGCTGAATGTCCTCACGGCCGTGACCTGCGGCGAGACGGGCAGCGAGCGGCTCGATCGTCCACCGGAGCTCCCCCAGTTCACGGCGCTGATCCTCGCGCTGAGGGCCGAATGCACGCCATTCGATGATGTCAGGGTCCAGCAGATTCCAGTCACTGACGGGTCGGACCCGGGTGCCCACATTGGGCCGGGCGCTGACCAGTCCTTTGGCCTCAAGAACGCGCAGCGATTCACGTACGACGGTGCGGGAGACCTCGAAGCGCTGACCGATCTCTTCCGGTACGAGGGGGCGGTCGGCACCCAGATCACCGGAGACGATCATCTGGCCCAGCTGCTGAACGAGTTGGCCGTGGAGGCCACGGCCACGGCTGGCCGAGCCTCGGCGGCTCGCCCGGCCGAGCTCGGCATCGGCACCGTCCCAGGAGCGAAGAACGGCACGCTCGCCGGCCGGCGCCTCCGCATACGGGTAGCGGTCGAGTTCACCCGGGCCGGCGAGGCCGGAATCGGCGGAGCGGGCGGCGGTCATCATGGTGTGCGCAAGGGTACTCACGCATCCTTTGTCGGCGCGGCCCAGCCGCCCCTTGAGGTCTTTGGTGAAAAGCACACGAAAGGGTGATCGGCACCCACCCCCCAATTGACGCCTTATTGGTTGAAATCGGGCACCTTTAAGGAGGTTGTGAGGCTCGGAGTGATCCGCCACCGCCCTGCGATCACCAACGGACCCTGCCGCGAAGGCTGGTGAACAGATACGCACAGATCAGGACCGACAACGACAATGACAACGCAGTCCCCACCGGGTGTGCCACCACGCGCACGACAACTGCCACCCATCGGTCCGTCTCCTGCGGCCAGCGCGGCCACACCAGCTCACGGAGCCTGGCTGTAAGCCCGACGACCGGACGAGAGGCCGGACCCGCCAGCAAGCCCTGGACAATCGGCACGACGAGCACAGGAACGGCAAGTACCGCAGCGATACCGGCCGTCGTCACTCTAAAGACTCCGGCAGTCAGGAGGCCCGCCCATGCGCATCCCACGGTCAGACCCGCCCAACTCGCGCTCAGATACTCCGAATTCGAAGGAACCTTGATCTCGTTGCCGTACACAAGGTGAAGGGCTTCGGCGGAGGCCAGCACGACTGCCAGAGCAAGCACCAGGGCGACGCCTGCTGACACCACGAGCTTGGCAAGAAGCAACCCCAGGCGGCGCGGAACGCTGCCTCTCCCCGCCGCCAGCGCGGGGTAGCGGAACTCGTCGCCGAACGAGAGGGCACCGAGCAGTCCGGCCCCGACCGCTGCGGGCGGCAGTGGCAGCAGCGACGGCCAGGCCGCCAACACCTTCGGCAGCTGAGCATGACCGGAGCGGGCGAGGAGGACGGAAAGCCCGACCGAGACGACCAGAACAGCGCCCACGATCAAGGCTGTTGTTCTGACACCGAGGAGGCGGCGCAGTTCGTATCGCAGCGGGTGGAGCGGACCACGGGGCGGGCGGCGTCGGATCGGCGACGACAGTTCCGAGCCGGCCGCCCGCGCGGCCGGTCGCGGTTCGGCCTGCCCCTCGCCTTCGCCGACAGCGGGGTCTGCGGCATCTGCAGGTTCTGCGGGACCGGTGTCGCCGACCTCGTCGGCGAGCCGGTGCACCGGGAGCCCGTGCCGGAATGCCGCGTCGCCGATCTCCGCGCAGGTGGAGCCATACACGGACAGGAGGCTGCCTGCTTCGGTGACCACCTCGACCGAGCGCCGGGCCGCTCGGGCCTCGCGGCTGACGACGGCGGCAAGGCGGGCTGCGTGTGGGGTACGGACTGCGACCCGGGAGCGGAGGCGGGTCCGGGAGAAGTCCCTGATGCTCTGGTCGGCGACGAGACGTCCGCCGTCGATGGTGACCACATGGTCGGCTGCTCGCGCGGCCTCCTTGGGATCGGTCGTGGTGTACAGAACGGTCCCGCCCTGGGCGGCATGGGCCTGCAGCAGCCCATGCAACCAGCACTCCTCGCGCGGAGAGAGACCTTCGGCGAGGTCGTCGAGGATGAGCGTGTGCGGGTCGCCGAGCAGCGCCGAAGCGAGGGCAAGCAGGCGGTTCGTGCCGAGCGAGAGTGTGCCGATGCGCTGATCCCGGAGTCCGGCAAGACCGACGGCCTCGAGCAGTTCGTCGGCCCTGGACGCCGGTACACCTGCGGCGGCGCAGAGCATGCGGAGCTGGCCGCGGGTGGTACGGGCGGGGTGACCCGGTACATCCCCGAGAAGTACGCCCACCTCACGCGCGGGGTGCGGGATACGGTGCAGCGGTCTGCCCCGGAAGTAGGTGACCCCTCGCCCCGAGTCGAGTTCGAGCATCAGGCGGAGGGCCGTGGTCTTACCCGAGCCGGGGGCGCCCAGAAGTGCGGTGACGCGGCCGGGCCGGGCTTCGAAGGTGAGATCGTCCACGGCGGCCGGAAGGCCACGGCGGCGGGCGCTGGTGAGTCCGATGGCCTGGAGCATCGCTTCTCTCGCGGAAGGTGAGACCGCTCGGCGGCAGGGCGGGTACCGCAGCAAGATAACGCGACATGTCCGACTTTTTGCGCAGCACCGGCCTTGCGGGCGTTCCGCAAGGTCAGACTTCTGGCCTCAGCATCGGCGGGTTGAGCACCGTGGCCGCACCGGCCCGGAAGAGCTGGGCAGGGCGGCCGCCCTGCCGAGTGGTCGTCCCGCCGGCAGGCACCAGGAAGCCGGGCGTGCCTGTCACCTTGCGGTGAAAGTTACGCGGGTCGAGAACAACACCCCACACCGCCTCGTACACCCTCCGAAGCTCGCCGACCGTGAAAGCCGGCGGGCAGAAAGCGGTGGCCAGAGAGGAGTACTCGATCTTGGAACGCGCCCGTTCGACGCCGTCGGCAAGGATCTGCGCATGATCGAAGGCGAGTGGGGCCTGGTTTTCACCCTCATGACCGCAGCCACCCTCCAGTCCAAGCAGATCCTCGACAGGCGCCCAACGCGCACTGTTCGCATCGCCACCCGCCCGGGGGGCCGGAAGATCAGGGGCCAGAGCGAGGTGAGCGACGCTGACAACTCTCATCCGGGGGTCACGCCCAGGGTCACCGTAGGTGGCGAGCTGTTCGAGATGGGCGCCGTTGCCGACCGCCGGGGCTGCGGGATCCTGGGCGCACAGGCCGGTCTCCTCGACGAGCTCGCGCGCTGCTGCGGCTCCGAGATCCTCATCGGCTTTGACGAACCCGCCGGGCAGCGCCCATCGGCCCTGGAACGGCGGCTCACCGCGGCGCACCACCAGCGCGCAGAGCGCATGACGGCGCACCGTGAGCACGACCAGGTCGACGGTGACAGCGAAGGGCGGGAAGGTCGACGGGTCGTAGGGCGGCATGCGGTGATCATAGTCGTCTGCCTGACGATAAACACTCCCTTCGCCGTGCTCTTCGTGCGTCATGACGCCGGAATCCTCGCTGTGGCCCCGGCCCGCTCGCCGGCCGGTGATCTCCAGGGCACCGGTCATGGACGCCCTGGAGATCACCGAGTCCGCGCACCATGGCGACTCCTGCCGGCCGTCCCCGCAGCGTGGGGGTCGAACCGCAGCCGGCCTTGAGTCGGCACCGACTTCGCCACAGTGGGCCGTGTACCCCCTCAAGCCGGGTGTCGTACGGAGCGCCGCCACCCACACCGCCGCTGCACCCAGGCCGCCCTCACAACCTCCGAGGAGGGCCGTCCACGACGACAGCCCGGGCGCTGTCGGCCCCGTCAGGCGGGGAGTGCTGCTGGGTCGGAGCAACGAGGCACGAGGGTCATCGACCGCTCCTGGACCCGCGACGGCTGGGGGAGGCTTGCCCTGACCGGCGTCGGGTGGTGGCCGTTTCGGGGCGGGCGGAGCCGGATGGGGTCTTCCTTCGCCGTGTGGCAGTCGGGCGTGGCGTGCGGGACCGCGTGCTCCGGACCGTACGGTGGCCGCGACGGCCCGTCCGAGCACTGCGCTCCCCCCGTAGACATCGGCGCAGCGTCTCCGGATCAAGGCCTTGGTTGCACGCCTCATGGAGAAGTTGAGCAAAGGTGTACCCGGGATCCACCCGCAGGGCGAGACCCAGCGCGACCCGTGCGCCCGGTTCATCGCCCGTCGACCAGGAGACCCACCCGGCCAGGGTCAGCGGCGCCGCGGCGTGCTCCTCGTACGGTGCGACGCAGCGACGGGACAGCGCCCGCCAGAGTCGCAACGCGGAATCGGCTTCGGGCCCTTCCATCCATTCGGCGGCCTTGTCACGGGTTTCCCGGTCCTGCAGACCGAGGATCACCGCAGCGGCCTCGTCATGGCTGATCAGCCGGTCGTCATTGATGTCCGACGCGGAGGGCACCGTAATCGGCGCGTCCCTGAGGCGTTTCATGAGCCTTCGGGCAAGCCCCAAGGTCTCTCGCGCCACGTCCTTGCGTCCCACCTCGTCCAGGATCTTCGGCACCAGCTCGGCCCCGGCCGAGTCGAGTGCCCGCTGCTGTGCTGCAGCCACCGTCGTGTTCAGGGGGGCAAGCCTGGCCTCCATCTCCCGAAGCGTTCCGCGCACTTGAATGCCCGCGTATGCGGCGGCAGCCGCCATCACCGAGGTGCCGGGCAGAGCCAGCTGGTTCCCTTCGGCCGGGCAGCAACGCTCGTCCGGGCAGCAGTACGACCAGTACCGGCCGCCAGAGATGCAGAGCGCTTCGAGTACGGGTACGTCGAGCGCACCGCAGGCCGTACGCAGACGCTGGGCAAGGGGCTTCAGCCGCTCCATGATCTGACTGCCGCTCTCGCCTTCGGCAGGATCCTGGCAGAGGAAGATAACGATCGCGTCAGGCCGCTCCCCACGCCGCTCGCTCCCCTTGATCAGGCACTCGGCCAGCTGCTCGGCGACGGGTGGCCATTCTTGAGGTGACTGCGGGATCCCGAGCCTGAGCCGCCCGCCGAAACGGCCCCGGCCGCCGTGCAGGGCGACCATGACCACGCTGTCGTTCGGGTGGAACCCCATGAGATACGGGAGGGCATCGGCGAGTTCGGCAGGCCCCCGCAGAGTGATCTGCTGCTCGTCGGCCGGACCGGTGGATTCGTGGTGCTGGTTCATGGCATGACCGTCCCGCGGGAGGCCAGAATCCGCGACCCCTGTGGATAACTTTATCCACAGGGGTCGCGGGGCCGTTCGCGGTTTGTCGTAGCCATCGGGTTGCATGGGGGCATGACCAACGCAGACCGCGCAGAGCTCAGGGCCTCAGCCGATTCCGTACTTGCCCGACTCGTCGGGGACACCTCAGGCACTGCACGGCTGCGGGAGGACCAGTGGCGGGCCATCGAGGCTCTCGTCGCCGACAAGCGCAGAGCCCTGGTCGTCCAGCGAACCGGCTGGGGCAAGTCCGCTGTGTACTTCGTCGCGACGTCGCTGCTCCGTGCGCAGGGCGGTGGACCGACCGTGATCGTGTCGCCGCTGCTGGCGTTGATGCGTAACCAGGTCACGGCAGCGGCCCGGGCCGGAATCAGCGCCCGCACGATCAATTCGTCCAACACCGAGGAGTGGGACACCGTCCAGGCCGAGGTGGCGGCCGGGGAAGTGGATGTGCTGTTGGTCAGCCCCGAGCGGCTCAACAATCCCGATTTCCGGGATCAGGTCCTGCCCCGGCTCGCCGCCGCGACCGGGCTGCTCGTGGTCGACGAGGCGCACTGCATTTCCGACTGGGGCCATGACTTCCGGCCCGACTACCGACGTCTGCGGACCATGTTGGCCGACCTGCCTGCCGGCGTACCCGTGCTGGCGACCACCGCCACCGCGAACGCACGGGTGACCGCGGATGTCGCTGAGCAACTGGGCACCGGCGCGGGTACGGATGCGCTCGTACTGCGTGGCCCGCTGGACCGGGAGAGCCTCAGCCTCAGCGTCCTTCAACTGCCCAATGCCGCGCACCGGCTGGCTTGGCTGGGCGATCATCTCAAGGAACTCTCCGGCTCGGGGATCATCTACACGCTGACGGTCGCGGCCGCCGAGGAGATCACCACATATCTGCGCCAGTGCGGGCACACGGTGGCGTCGTACACCGGCCGCACCGAGAACGCCGACCGCCAGCAGGCCGAGGACGATCTCCTTGCCAACCGTGTCAAGGCCCTGGTGGCAACGTCCGCGCTGGGCATGGGGTTCGACAAGCCCGACCTGGGTTTCGTCGTTCATCTGGGCTCACCTTCGTCCCCCATCGCCTACTACCAGCAGGTGGGACGCGCGGGCCGCGGTGTCGAGCATGCGGAGGTGCTGCTGCTCCCGGGCAAGGAGGACGAGGCGATCTGGCAGTACTTCGCATCGGTTGCCTTCCCTCCCGAGGAGCAGGTCCGGCGGACGATCGAGGCTCTCGCCCAGGCCGGCCGTCCGCTTTCACTGCCGGCTCTGGAGCCGTTGGTCGACCTGAGACGCACCCGGCTGGAGACCATGCTCAAGGTGCTCGATGTCGATGGCGCGGTCAGGCGGGTCAAGGGCGGCTGGATCTCCACGGGTGAGTCTTGGGTGTACGACTCCGAGCGCTACGCCTGGGTGGCCCGCCAACGGGCCTCCGAGCAGCAGGCGATGCGCGATTACGCGACGACAACCGGCTGCCGGATGGAGTTCCTGCGCCGCCAGTTGGACGACGAGCAGGCAACCGCATGCGGGCGCTGCGACAACTGCGCGGGAGCCCGCTTCGACGACCACGTGTCCGATGCGGCCCTGGACGGTGCGCGGGGCGAACTCGGCAGGCCCGGCGTGGAGGTGGAGCCCCGCAAGATGTGGCCGACCGGTCTCGCCGCCGTGGGCGTCGATCTCAAGGGCCGTATTCCTGCCGGAGAACTGTCGTTCACCGGCCGCGCACTGGGCCGGCTCTCCGACATCGGCTGGGGCAACCGGCTGCGCCCGATGCTGGCGGCGCAGACACCGGATGCCCCCGTGCCGGACGACGTGACCAACGCGGTGGTGAGCGTGCTGGCCGACTGGGCCAAGGGGCCCGGGGGCTGGGCATCCGGGGCGGAGGACGCCGCGCCCCGACCGGTCGGGGTGGTCACCATCGCCTCGCGCAGCAAGCCGCAGCTCATCCAGTCACTCGGCGGCCGCATCGCCGAGGTCGGCCGGATGCCCCTGCTCGGCAGCGTCGCCTATGCACCGGCGGCCGCCGGTGTACGGATCTCGCAGACCAACAGCGCACAGCGGGTCCGGGCTCTGCACGAAGCACTGGTCGTGGAGCCCGAGCTGGCCGACGCCATGGCCGCGGCGGGCGGTCCCGTGCTGCTTGTGGACGATCTCTCGGACACCGGCTGGACACTGGCCGTGGCCGCGCGGCTGCTGCGCCGGGCGGGGGCGCAGGGAGTGTTTCCGCTGGTCCTTGCCGTTCAGGCGTGACAGGAAGCGTCATCCATGCACGGCGTGGGCAGGGATATCAGAGTCATTCCGGCTGATTCCCGTCAGCTGCGCCAATTGCTCGTTGCCGCCTGCCGATACGCCAGCAAGAATTGGACTCGCTCCCCGCACGGCCCTTTCGCGGCCCGGAAGGGCTGTGCCGCGGTGCGCCCTCACCCGACCCTGCCCGCACCGTGGGCGCGTATGCGAAGGGAGGATCGTGACCTTCGGATTCGCTCCGTCCGCAGCCACTTCGATGTCGGCGTCCTCGGCATCTGCCGATTCCGCCAACCGCCTTGCCAGGATGCTCGAACCGGCCGAGTGGGCCGAAGCGGGCATACCGTTGCTGCGCAGCCCCCGCGAGGTGGTCAGCGGCCTGCACGCCCGGCACCGGCCGACTCCGGCGACCGCTGTCGTCGCCGTACTCGACCATGAGGAACGCCTTACGGCCAGCGCCTCGTTCGCCCGCCGCTCCCTAGCCGCGGACGGCTGGGAGTTCCGCAACGCGCTGCTGGGGCATCTGCGGCGGGTCATCCCGCACGACCTGCGTCGCCGCACACCTGTCCGTACCGCAGTACTGCTTTACTGCCGCGAGGGCGACGAGCGTTGGACGGAGGAAGATGGAGCGTGGATGTGGGGCCTGCGGGACGCCTGCACATTGCACGGCCTTCGGTGCGGCGCGTACATCACGCTGACCCGCAGCGGCTGGCAGGTGCTGGGCGAGGGCCGGGGCGGGCGTCGGCCCAGCTCGACATCGCAGCCGTCCGCTCTTGCCGACACATTGCTCGACCATGATCCGGTCCCGCTGCGCACCGGCGGCGGTGCGGCTCAGGCGCTGCGACGCACCGCGGCACGCTGACCCATGGTTGCGGACCCGGCTGCCCTGTCGGGCAGCCGGGTCACCATGGCCCTGTGCCCCCTACGGATCAGACGCCGGCGCCGAGCACCGTGTTGATCCGCTGCGGGTCCCCGCAGACGATCAGCAGAGCACCGGCGCGTTCCCGCGCACCGGACAGTGCACCGGCAACGGCGTCACCTCCGTCGCCGTTGACGGCGACGATCACCACGGGGCGGGGCTTCACCCGCTCCGTGACCGCGGCACCGGCGAAGAACACGTCTTCGCCGGCTTCGTGCTGCGCCCAGTAGGCGGCCTCGCCGAAGGAGAGTTCGTGTGCCGCCCACGGGTGCTGCTCACCAGTGGTGATCACCAGGATGTCGCCCGGTGCTCGTCCGGAATCGAGCAGCAGGTCCACCGCTTCGTCGGCAGCGTCGAGTGCGCTGGCAGCCGAGGCGGGAATCAGCTGGATCTGCGGTGCGGAACGACTCTCCGGCCGGGCCGCCTGTGGCTGGCCGGAGGTTGAGTGCGGACGCTGCGCCGGGGGCGCGGGCCTCGCGGGGCCGGGGCCCGGGCGACCGGGGCGCGGCATGGCCGCTGAACGCGGACCAGGTACAGGACGGGGGGTCGACGCGGTGCGGCCTGCGGCCGGAGTGACGCGGGGACCCTGGACGCTCTCGTGAATCTGAGGCTCCTCGGGGATGAGAGGCATGGGTGGTTGTCTATCAAACGCCGACACGCAAGGCATCAGCGGGTGGGTACATGTGCGCGATCAGAAGTCGAAGCCGAGTTGGCCCCCGCTTTCCAGTGCAGCCGCCTCGGCGGAGAAGCGGACCTTCTTGAGGTGCTGCCACCTGGGCAGCGCGTCGAGGTAGGACCACGAGAGGCGGTGGTGGGGCGTGGGTCCCCACTCCTCCAGCGCGGCCCTGTGCACGGGCGACGGGTATCCTGCGTTGGCGCCGAAGGCGAAGGCGTCGTACTCGCCGGAATCCGCGCCCAGTTCGGCCATCATCGTGTCCCGTCGGACCTTCGCGATCACCGAAGCAGCCGCGACCGCGATACAGGACTGGTCGCCCTTGATCACTGTCCGGACCTGCCAGGGCCGTCCCAGGTAGTCGTGTTTGCCATCGAGTATCACCGCGTCGGGCCGCATCGGCAGGGCTTCGAGGGCGCGCGCAGCGGCGAGGCGCAGTGCGGCCGTCATCCCCAAGTCGTCGATCTCCTGCGGAGAGGCATCACCCAGACCGAACGCAGTGACCCAGCGCTCCAGCAACGGGGCCAGCTCTGCGCGGCGCTTGGGGCTGATCAGCTTGGAGTCGGTGAGTCCGGCGGGAGGTCTGCGAAGGCCGGTGACGGCCGCACACACGGTGACCGGTCCCGCCCACGCTCCGCGTCCGACCTCGTCGACACCGGCGACGGTCTTGGCACCAGTGGTAGCGCGCAGTGAGCGCTCGACGGTGTGCGTGGGTGGTTCGTACGGCATGGCGCCTGTCAGCGTACGCCGATGGGGGCGCCGACAACACCCCGGGGCGCCCGACGGCCGCCCCGGCCGCATACCGAGCCGCAGAGCGGATTGCGACACGGTCATGGGCCCCGGCGTTCAGTTTGCTGCGGTACATGCGCCCGAAGAGCTGTGCGCACGAAGGCGGTGCTCACGAAATGTTGTGCCGACCCCAGGAAAACGCGACTGAGGACCACCAACTGAGGTGCTCAGCAGTGACTGCATCACATTCGTGAAGCACGGAACGCAGCGCCGAGCCGGGGCGGCGGACCTTCTGGCTGTCACACAGAGCATGGGCACGCCGCCGCAGCCACACGCACAGCAAGTGCAGGCCGCACCACGGTCGCTCGGCCTGCACCTGTGCGGGTCAGCCCACGTCAGTACGGGTCGTAGGGGTCGTAGGGGTCGTCTCCGTCACCGCCGCGATCACTGCCTCCGCCGCTTGTACGCGAGGCGTTGCATGCCTGCGCCAGATCGTTCGAACTCCGCTTTCTCAGAATGTCCCGGGCCCGCGCCTCGCCCCAGCTGGTGGCGTACCAGGGATCGTCGGAGTCTCGCAGCGACCGTTCAATGTCCATGAGGGCACAGGAGCGGAGCGGCTCGGGCAGTGTGTCCAGGGCGGGTACGGCGTCGGCCGACAGGCCTCGGAGGTAGTCGATGTCGATCGAGTGGTCGTTGCGGTACCGCTGAACGTTCTGCTCCGCGATCAGCCCGTCGGGCGAGATCAGTCCGAACGCGAGCACGGCGACGGCTGCGCTCGCACCCACGGCACGCGGCAGCAGGCGGGCGCCGAACACCCCGGCCGCCATGATCAGGACGAGCACCACACCCAGCCAGAGTTCCACCGCAGCCACGGATATTCGCAGCCGCGTCAGGCCGTACGCATCGACGTACAGGCCCATGCGCCTCAGCGCGGACGCCACGACAATGAGGGTGAGCAGGCAGAGCACGCCGAGCACGCCCCGGACGAGAGTGCGGTCGCTCCCCCGTCCGCGAGGGGACCAGCGCAGGGCGAGTGCGATCACCAGCAGCGTGAGGAGTGTGGCCCAGAGAAGCTGCCAGAAACCCTGCCGGGCGTACTGGGAGTAGCTGAGATCGGTCTCTGCCATCACCTTGTCGTATCCGCCGAGCAGCACAGTGAGCTGGATGGCGATGAAGACGGCGAACAGCAGATTCAGCACAATGAGCGGCAGGGCCCATTCCAGCCGCCCACGGGCCTTCCCCGGACGAACGGCGATGCCGTCCCAGCGCACCGGGGCAGCTGCGGTGTACGCGGCGGCGAGCGCACCGATCAGGCCGACGACGAAGAGGAACAACCGCCAGGGGCTGCCGCCTACGGAAACATCGGGTATCAGGTTGCCGAGCACATCGGCGAAGGCGGCATCGGCGCTTGCGAACAGTGCCCCGAACACGATGAGCAGGACGACCGCCACCGCAGTGGTGCGGAATACCACGCCCAACCGGCCTCGGGAGCCCGCCATCCGCTCGCGCACGCCTCGCCCGCCCCAGGCCAGACCGTCGGCGATGGAGCTGAACAGGCCCAGCGAGCCGAGAAACACCCCGAGCCAGCTGCGACTGCTGTGCAGGGCGAGCGAGCCCAGTGCGACGGCCGACACGACGGCAAGGAAGGTGGGCCATCCGGCGTCCCGAAGGGCCGGGACGGCGAGGAGCGCCAAGCCACCGACCGCCCAGACAGCTGTCCATGGGCGGAGGCGGCGGCCGGCCGCCTGTGCGGCGAAGAAGGCCGCGAGCGCTGCGGGGACCGCGACGACCAGCAGATTCAGGCCGAGGCCGTCACCCAGCAGCAGGGCGCTCAGTATCGCGGTGGCGAGGACGGAGTAGAGCGTCGCGCTCTGAATGATGGCGGGCCTGGCCGGGCGCAGTCGCGAGAGCGCCGAGACCTGGGGTTTGGCTGGCTGCCAAGGGTTGGGCGAATGCTGTTGCCCGCCCTGTTGCGCGTATGCCGGCACTTTCGGCGGCTCGGGAGCGGCTCCGCGAGGCTCCGGCAGCGGAGTCTTCGACAACGCGGTCGGCTCGGACGTCCCGGCCTGACCCGAGGGCTCGGACCGCTCGGGAGCATCTTCCTGCCGGGGCGTTTCTGACATGTGATCGGACATGGGACCCCTCCCCCACCGGGGTCTGCGCGCACCGCCGCTGGGCAGCGCGGGGGCACCCCGGCGTCTCATTTCGGTGCACACCCGTCAGGATGATCACCGAGGGCGGCGTGGCCGAAAGAGTAGCTTCCCCTTACTGTCTCCGAACGCGCGAGGAAGGGCTGTGGCAGTACCGTGACAGTCGGGTGGCCCGGCTGGACGCGGCCGCATCGAGGGCGGCACTGTCGTCGCCCTCGGACTATCGCGGGAGCCAGTCCGGCAGCTCTTCCGTCTGTGCCGACCATGCGGCAGGCGGTGCGCCCACCTTGCCCGCTGCGACGATGCCTCCGACGATCGCACAGGTCGTGTCGATGTCGCCGCCCGCTTGGGCCGTCAGCCAGAAAGCCTGATCGAAATCGCCAAGGCTTCGCGCCGCCGACCAGAGAGCGAACGGAACGGTGTCATGTGCACTGGTACGTCGGCCGTTGCCGAGAACCGCGGCGACCGTCCCGGCATCGCCGTAGTCGAGCATGTCGCGTGCCCGGCGCAGTCCGGCACCGACCGCGCTGCGCGGTACGAGTGCGATCACGCCGTCGAGGAGCTCCGTCGGGGAGGGTGGTCCCGCGGTCGCCGCCGCCAGAGAGGCTGCGGCCGCAACGGCCATCGCGCCCACGACCGCCTCGCGATGCTGGTGCGTGGGGTACGAGGAGATCTCGGCCTGGTGTGTGGCCTGCTCCGGGTCGTCCGCGTACCAGGCGCCGAGCGGCGCAATGCGCATCGCCGAGCCGTTGCCCCAGGAGCCCTGGCCGTTGAACAGCGCCGACGCCAGCTCCCGCCAGTCGCCGCCTTCCCGTACAAGCCTGAGCAGCCGGTTCACGGCGGGACCGTATCCCCGGTCGAAGTCATGATGCTCGGCGAAGGAACGAGCGAGCGCGTCCTGGTCGATTCGCTCGTGCCCCACCAGCACGGCCAGCACCGACGAGGCCATCTCGGTATCGTCCGTCCACTGCCAGGGGCCGGGGGGAAGTTCGCGCTGCTTCAGCAGCGGATAGTTGGCTGGCACAAAGAACTGGGAACCCAGTGCGTCCCCCACGGACAGCCCTCGCAGGCTGGCCAGGGCGCGTTCGAAACGTTGGTCGGAAGCAGAGTCAGCGGTTGTCATCGCCCTTCCACTCTATCCGGTGATGCCGTACGGCTCAGGGGTACGCCAGCGCTCGAACGGCCGGTCAAGGGTGTAGCGCCCGTCCTCTCCGAGTATGAGCGTCCGGGTCTCCCCGTTGCCCGGATTGGACAGTGACTCGAACTCCGCCACCGACCAGTGGAACCAGCGCATGCAGAACAAACGCATGGTCAGGCCGTGCGTGACCAGCAGAACATTCGGCGGGTGGTCGGGGGCTTCGAAGCTGCGGTGCAGACTCTCCAGAAAGGCCCCGACCCTGTCGTACACATCGGCCCCGGACTCTCCCTGCGCGAAGCGGTAGAAGAAGTGACCGTACGCATCCCGGTATGCCTTCTGCAGCCTCACGTCGTCCCGGTCCTGCCAGTTCCCCCAGTCCTGCTCCCGCAGGCGCGGCTCCTCCCTCACACGCACCCGCTCCAGGTCCAGCCCGAAAGACCTGAACGTCTCGTGCGTGCGGCGATAGGGCGAGACATACACACTGACCCGCTCGCCGTCGAACAGTTCGCGCAGCCGCACACCCGTCTCCCTGGCCTGCCTCAGCCCTGTGGCGGTGAGCCTCAGCGCATGGTCCGGCTCACGCTCGTACACCGTGTCGTCGGCATTGCCCTCGGACTCTCCGTGCCGGACGAGGACAATGCGTTGCGGTCGTGCCATGTACCGACCCTAGATCGACTGCGGCTCATTCGAGCAGTTGTCCGGAATCCATCCGACGGATGTCGCCGGTGAAGCGGCGGCGCAGTAGCCGGTCGTGGGAGACCACCACGAGCGCGACCTGCCAGAGGGTCAGAGCTTCTTCCAGCTCCTGCACGAGTCCGAGTGCCAGATGATTCGTGGGCTCGTCGAGCAGCAGCAGGTCCGCGGGCCGGGCCAGCAGACGGGCGAGTGCGAGCCGTCTGCGCTGCCCCGCGGAAAGTGATCCGACCGGCACCTGGAGATCCCGGGACCGGAACAGTCCATACGAAAGCAGCAGTTCCGCCTGTTCTTCGTCGGTGAGCGCCAGTCCTCGGCCGAATGTCGCGAGCACCCGCTCCGCCGGGCGGTGCATGGGTATTTCCTGCGCGAGACAGCCGATTCCACCCCGCCGGACCACTCGGCCCGCGTCCGGTTCGAGTACGCCTGCCATAACGCGGAGCAGAGTGGATTTCCCTGCCCCGTTGCCGCCGTGAATCAGCAGTCTGTCGCCTGCCGCCACGCAGAGCCGGTCGACTGCGAGGCGATCACCGACCCGTACATCCGTCAGGGACACCAGTTCCCCTTCTGTCGCGCCGGCCGCGGGCCGAGCGGTGAAGCGCAACGGGTCCGGCGGCCTGGGGACAGGCTCCTTCCGCAGGCGCTCCAGACGCTTGCGAGCATTGCGGATCCGCCCGGACACCGAGGCCTGGACCCGGCCCGCAGCCCGGTCGTACGCCATCTTGTTGTTGTCCTTGATGGTGCGGCCGGCCGCGACATCGTGAGCCGTGGTCGCCGTGTACTCATCCAGTTGCGCCGTCTCTTCGCACCACTGCGCATAGGACTGCTCCCAGCGCCGCCGCGCTGCGTTCTGCTCCGTCCGGAATCCCGCATATCCACCGCCGTAGCGCACAACCGTCCGGCGGTCGGAGTCGACCTCCAGGACTGCTGTGGCCACGCGTTCCAAGAAGATCCGGTCATGGGACACGGCGATCACCGTGCCCGGATGGGACAGCAGGGCACCCTCCAGCCATTCGAGAGCGGCTCCGTCCAAGTGATTGGTGGGTTCGTCGAGCAGCATCACCTCGAGGGACGCCGCCATCGGACAGGCGATGCCGAGCCGTGCCTGCTCACCGCCGGAGAGACTGCCGAGCCTCCTGACCGACCGTATGTGTGCCAGGCCGAGGCCGTGCATCGCCTTTTCGACGCGGGCGTCCGCTTCATATCCACCGCGCAGCTCGAACGCCGTGAGCAAGTCTCCGTAGGCGGCCAGCGCGGTGCTGTCGACCGTGCCGAGTTCCGACTCGGCTTCCCGTAACTTCCGCTCCATGGTGCGCAGTTCCGCCAGGGCGTCGTCGATCGTGTCCTGGACCGTACTGTCGGGCGGCAGCCGTGGAGTCTGGGCCAGCAGACCCATGCCGCGGCCGGCAGCTGTGAACGCACGACCGGAAGCGGGCGGTTCGAGGCCTGCGAGCAGGCGAAGCAGCGTCGTCTTCCCCGCGCCGTTCTCCCCCACGATGCCGATCCGCTCACCTGGGCGCACGGCCAGCGAGACATCGTCGAGCAACAGCCTTTCGCCGCGGGACACGGTCACATCATGCAGGGAGATCTGTGTGGGCAAGGGGCCTGCGAACCAGGACAACCAACAGGCAACGGAAACAGAGGCGACCGGCGGGGAACGACCGGGGACAGCCCCGCCCCGCAACCGCGAATAAACGCAATCGATGTCGCATTAAGGCGAGTACGGCAGACTGGAAGGCGCTAACGCAACAGGAGCAGCCATTGACTGGACAAGGAGGCGTCGGGGAGGCCGGGCAGGAAGCCGCCCCGGAGACTGCCGCTCCGGCAGCCCCGCTCGCCCCCGGCGCTCACCGCCCGGGCGGTCGCACCGCTCGTACCCGCGCGGCGGTCCGGGACGCTGTCCTCACCGGCCTGGTCGAGCACGGCTACCCAGGCCTCACCGTCGAATACGTCGCGGAGCATTCCGGCGTCCACAAGACGACCCTCTACCGCCGCTGGGGAAACCTCGAAGGGCTCGTCGTGGACGCCCTGGACCTGGCTGGAGAGGACGGCTGGACACCGCCCGACGCCGGAAGCCTGGAAGGCGATCTGCGCGCCCTGGCGCACACGACAGCCGACGCCTTCACGGACCCTGCCGCAGCAGCCGCACCGATCGCGTTCATCGCCGCGGCCTTCCAGTCCCAGCGCGCCGCCGAAGCGCTGAGCGCCTTCTACTCGGAGCGGTTCGCCCGCTGCGAGGTCATCGTCGCGCGCGCCGTCGCCCGCAACGAACTGGAGCGGCACACGGACGCGGGAGCGCTGGTCAGGGCCGTAGCCTCACCCTTGTTCTTCAGGCTGTTCATCACCCGCGAGCCCATCGGCGAGACGCTGGCCGACCGGGCTGCCGACGCGGCCCTGGCAGCTGCCCGAGCAGGCGTCTTCAGCACTCCGCCCATCTCGGCCGAACTTGCCTGATCAGCAGCCGAATCGCCCCGGCGCACCGTCCCCGCCCCACCGATCCGTGTCGGCCGATCACACCGTCCAGGACGGCTCAAGCTGCACGACGTCTCCCGCCACCGCCGCCACATCGTCCTCGGTCCGAGCCCGTTGAGTCAGCCGCTCAATACTCCCCGCCCGATACTTGCCGCGCTCGGCGCTCGACTGCCACATGGACAACACGAGGAACTCGTGCCCCGGCGCCTCCCCGAACACCCCTCGCAGCATGCCCGGCGATCCGGCCATCGCCGGATTCCACACCCGCTCCTGCATCAATGCGAAATGCTCGACCCGGTCCTCGTGCACCTTGCTGTGCGCCACCCTGACAACATCCGCATCGGTGAAGCGGGGCTCAAAGCCGGTCTTCACATCGAAGCGGTACTCGAACAGCTTGACCTGGATGCTGCTGTACGTGCCGGACTGCTCGGCAGCCAGTCGGTCGTGCGCACGCGCCATGAACGAGTCGTAGAAGACGCGGTTCTCCCAGAAAGCAAAGACGTGGGCCACTTCCGGACGCCCTCGACTCCACCCGCCGCCCTGTCCTCTGAACCCCGGCTCACCCAGCAGCCCCGCCCACTTTCGCTGTCCCCGTTCAAAACCTCGACGGTCCACCACGGTGCAACGAATCCACTTGACCAGCACTGCGCCATCGTACGGTGCCGAACGTGGCACGGGTCACGCTCTGCTGGAGTGCGCCCGAAACAATGGCCGTGACTCGCAGAATGATCTCCATGCCCTCGTTGCACACCAACTCCCTGTTCTCCCGACTCGAATCCGCAGAACGCATCCTCGTCGCAGGGGCCGGCGGCGGCTTCGACATCTATGCGGGGCTCCCCATCGCGCTCTCCCTGCTCCACCAGGGCAAGCACGTCCAGCTCGCCAATCTGTCGTTCAGTGCTCTCGAAGGGCTGCCCGTCGACACCTGGCTCGCGCCGGACGCCGCCGTCATCACCCCCGAAACGGCCCTCCACCAGGCCTACTTCCCGGAACGCACCCTCGCCCAGTGGCTCGCCCTGCACGGCTACCCGAGCAGTGTGCACGCCTTCTCCCGAGTGGGCGTGCAACCGCTGCGCGCCGCCTACCGGGCGTTGATCGAGACATACGACATCGATGCGGTCGTCCTGGTCGACGGCGGTACGGACATCCTGATGCGCGGCGACGAATCCGGCCTCGGCACACCGGAGGAGGACCTGACCAGCGTCGCGGCACTCGCCGCAATCGACGTACCGGAACGCCTGGTTGTGTCCATCGGCTTCGGGATCGACGCCTATCACGGGGTGAGCCACGGCCTCGTACTGGAGAACATCGCCGCCCTCGAACGCGACGGTTCCTTCCTCGGCGCATTCTCCGTGTCCCGTACGACACGCGAAGGCGCCCTCTTCGTCGATGCGGTGGCACACGCTCAGCATCACACTCCCGACCACCCCAGCATCGTCAACGGGTCGATTGCCGCAGCAGTCCAGGGAGCCTTCGGAGACGCCCAGTTCACCTCGCGCACCCGGGGCAGCGAACTCTTCATCAACCCTCTGATGACACTCTGCTTCGCCTTCGAGCTGGACGGAGTGGCCCGCAACTGCCTCTACCTCGACCGTATCGAGCACACCCACCTCATCCGACAGGTCAGCAGCGCCATCGAGATCTTCCGGGAAGAGGTCCGCCAGAGACCACCACGCCGGATTCCGCACTGAACCGCCGAACCGGCAGTGGCCCGAATCCATCGCCGGCGGCCAAGCCAGTTGGATCCACGGTCGGTTACGGACATGATCGGGTGGTATGAACAGCCCGACGACGGCCCAGCGGCAAGCCAGGGAGGCAAGTCCGATGAGCACGCCCAACAAGGACATAGAGAAGGTCGAAGTCAGGCTCAAATGGGATCCCAGCCCTCCGGGCGCCCCGGCCCATGACCTCGACATCATCGCGGCGACCTACCTCGCGGAGGCGCCGTACGGCAGCCCTGCATATCTCGTGCACTTCGACAGCCGCTCCCCGGACGGCACCATCACCCTCAACCGCGACAGCAGGACCGGCCAGGGCCTCGGTTTCGACGAGGCCATGACTCTGGAACTGGACCGGTTGTCGACCACGTACACCCGGGTCGTCGTCGGAGTCGCCATTCAGCAGCGCGACGGCCGCAGGACATTCGCCGAAATAGCGAACACCGGCGTTCAGATTCGGGAGGGCTACACGAATCTCGCGGAGGACGACTTCTCCGCGGTCGGCGCCGCCACCGCGGCAACCGTCGCCGAATTCATCCGCGGTGCCTCCGGCGGCTGGGAGTTCCACGGATCGGTCCGGGGCTTCGACGGGGACCCCGATTCGTTCGCCGGAATGATGGGAAGCCGTACGCCCGGAACGTGACATGTCACAGGGCGCGGTCCACGCAGCACGCGTCCCGCCCCTGCCCCGGAGCCGCGGCACGACGAAGGGGACCGACCGTCGGTCGATCCCCTTCGAGCGAGCTGCTGATCAGCTAGGCGCGCAGGTTACGTCGGACGTTGCGTCCCACGCGATGGCGCCCGGTGTCAGCTGCAGCCGCTGGTCGAGCCGCAGCCCTCGCAGATGTAGCAGGATCCGGCGCGCTGCATCTTCGTACCGCAGGAGAAGCAGAGCGGCGCGTCCGCGCTGATGCCCAGCTGCATCTCGACGAGCTCCGCCGAGGTGTGCGCCGTCTTCGGGGCCGGCTTCTCGGCCTCCTGTACGGCGGCCACCGCCTTCAGGGGCTCCGTCCGCACCGGGGCGGACTGGGCCAGGCTCTCGATGTCCAGCTCCTCGTCCTCCAGGGAGGGCTCGTACGAACCGGTGTCGAGGTGCCGCTGGCGCTCCTCGGCCGAGTGGATGCCGAGTGCCGAGCGGGTCTCGAAGGGCAGGAAGTCCAGCGCGAGGCGGCGGAAGATGTAGTCGACGATCGACTGCGCCATCCGTACGTCCGGGTCGTCCGTCATGCCGGCCGGCTCGAAGCGCATGTTGGTGAACTTCGAGACGTACGTCTCCAGCGGGACGCCGTACTGCAGACCGACCGAGACTGCGATGGAGAAGGCGTCCATCATGCCCGCGAGGGTGGAGCCCTGCTTGGACATCTTCAGGAAGACCTCGCCGAGACCGTCGTCCGGGTAGGAATTGGCGGTCATGTAGCCCTCGGCGCCGCCCACCGTGAAGGAGGTGGTGATACCTGGACGGCCCTTGGGGAGGCGCTTACGGACCGGGCGGTACTCGACGACCTTCTCGACCGCGGTACGGATGGTCTCCTCGGCCTTGGCCGTGACTGCATCCGCTGCGGATTTTCCCTTCTCCTTGGTCTTCGCGGAGAGGGGCTGGCCGACCTTGCAGTTGTCGCGGTAGATCGCGAGCGCCTTGACGCCCATCTTCCACGCCTCGAAGTAGACCTCTTCGACGTCCTCGACGGTGGCCGTCTCCGGCAGGTTCACCGTCTTGGAGAGCGCGCCGGAGATCCACGGCTGGATCGCGGCCATCATGCGCACGTGGCCCATCGCGGAGATGGAACGCTCGCCCATCGCGCAGTCGAAGACCTCGTAGTGCTCGGTCTTCAGACCGGGGGCGTCGATCACATTGCCATGCTCGGCGATGTGGGCGACGATCGCCTCGATCTGCTCCTCCTGGTAGCCCAGGCGGCGCAGGGCCTGCGGCACGGTGCCGTTGACGATCTGCATCGAGCCGCCGCCGACCAGCTTCTTGAACTTGACCAGGGCGAGGTCGGGCTCGAGGCCGGTGGTGTCGCAGGACATCGCGAGACCGATGGTGCCGGTGGGTGCGATGACCGAGGCCTGCGCGTTGCGGAAACCGTTCTTCGCGCCGAGGCGGATCACGTCCTGCCAGGCCTCCGTGGCGGCGGCCCAGATCGGGTTGTCCAGGTCGTCCATGTGGACGGCCGCGGCGTTGGCGTCGGCGTGCTGCTTCATGACGCGCTGGTGCGGCTCGGCGTTGCGGGCATAGCCGTCGTACGGACCGACGACCGCGGCGAGCTCGGCAGAGCGCTTGTACGAGGTGCCGGTCATCAGCGAGGTGATGGCACCGGCGAGGGCACGGCCGCCGTCACTGTCGTACGCGTGGCCGGTCGCCATCAGCAGGGCGCCGAGGTTGGCGTAACCGATACCGAGCTGACGGAAGGCGCGGGTGTTCTCGCCGATCTTCTGGGTCGGGAAGTCGGCGAAGCAGATGGAGATGTCCATCGCGGTGATGACGAGCTCGACGACCTTGGCGAAGCGCTCCGACTCGAAGGACTGGTTGCCCTTGCCGTCGTCCTTGAGGAACTTCATCAGGTTCAGCGAGGCCAGGTTGCACGAGGTGTTGTCCAGGTGCATGTACTCGCTGCAAGGGTTCGAGCCGTTGATCCGGCCGGACTCCGGGCAGGTGTGCCACTGGTTGATCGTGTCGTCGTACTGGATGCCCGGGTCGGCACAGGCCCAGGCCGCCTCGGCCATCTTGCGGAAGAGGGACTTGGCCTCGACCTCTTCGATGACGTCACCGGTCATCCGGGCGCGCAGCCCGAACTTGCCGCCGGACTCCACGGCCTTCATGAACTCGTCGTTCACACGGACCGAGTTGTTGGCGTTCTGGTACTGGACGGACGTGATGTCGTCGCCGCCCAGGTCCATGTCGAAGCCCGCGTCACGCAGGGCGCGGATCTTCTCCTCTTCCTTCACCTTGGTCTCGATGAAGTTCTCGATGTCGGGGTGGTCGACGTCGAGAATGACCATCTTGGCCGCACGACGGGTGGCGCCACCGGACTTGATCGTTCCGGCGGACGCGTCGGCGCCCCGCATGAAGGAGACAGGACCGGAGGCGTTGCCACCGGAGGACAGCAGTTCCTTGGAGGAGCGGATACGGGAGAGGTTCAGGCCGGCGCCGGAGCCGCCCTTGAAGATCATGCCCTCTTCCTTGTACCAGTCGAGGATCGACTCCATGGAGTCGTCGACGGCCAGGATGAAGCAGGCGGAGACCTGCTGCGGCTGGGGCGTTCCGACGTTGAACCAGACCGGCGAGTTGAAGCTGAAGATCTGGTGCAGGAGGGCGTATGCCAGCTCGTGCTCGAAGATCTCGGCGTCCGCGGGAGAGGCGAAGTAGCCGTGGTCCTCACCGGCCTTGCGGTACGTCTTCACGATCCGGTCGATGAGCTGTCGCAGACCGGTCTCGCGCTGCGGGGTGCCGACGGCCCCGCGGAAGTACTTGCTGGTGACGATGTTGACCGCGTTCACCGACCAGAAGTCGGGGAACTCGACGCCACGCTGCTCGAAGTTGATCGAGCCGTCGCGCCAGTTGGTCATGACGACGTCACGGCGCTCCCACGCCACCTCGTCGTACGGATGTACGCCGGGGGTGGTATGGATGCGCTCGATACGCAGACCCTTGCTCGACTTGGATCCCTTGACTCGGGAACCTCGTGCCGGGCCGCTCGCCGTCTCTGTCATGCCGCCTCCCATATGTGGGCAAAAACGCCCTGAAGTGCCCAGAACTTCCCGGGGCACAGTCTGTCTCTGATGCTTCGGGTGCCACGCACAGCACCCGGAGCGGGTCTATATGCAGCCGCCCTGTCGCCGATCCACGGACCTGTGTCGATCGGCCGGTGCCGCTCAGTCGGCGGCGACGGCGGGAACGGGGACCTCAAGGGTCTCGCCCCTCCCGCGCTCCTCCACGGAAGGCCGCCGCTCGCGAAGTTCCGCGATGGCGGCCTCGAAGTCTTCAAGTGTGTCGAACGCCCGGTACACGGACGCGAAACGCAGGTACGCGACGAGATCGAGCTCCTGCAGGGGGCCGAGGATGGCCAGACCCACGTCATGGGTGGTCAGCTCGGCACTGCCGGTGGCACGCACTGCCTCCTCGACCCGCTGGCCGAGCTTGGCGAGGGCGTCCTCGGTGACCGGCCGCCCCTGGCATGCCTTGCGCACGCCGGAGATGACCTTGGTACGACTGAAGGGTTCGGTCACACCGCTGCGCTTCACCACCATCAGCGAGCAGGTCTCCACCGTCGTGAAACGGCGGGAGCAGTCGGGGCACTGCCGGCGACGGCGGATCGACGTGCCGTCATCGGTGGTGCGACTGTCGACGACCCGGCTGTCGGGGTGCCTGCAGAAGGGGCAGTGCATGGCTCCCAACCCTCCTTCACAGCACGACTGAATAGCCTCTTCAGGGCCCGTCAGGGCCCCTCGAAGCTGTCACAAGCATAGGCGATGGCCGCACCCCCGGCGGACCGGGGACCACAACTTCTGGGCGGTTGGGACAATCCAACCACTAGATCTTGGGTTTGGCCGCTCATTCAGCCCTAGCGCGTGTCGCGCATCGCGGGCGGACCGCAGGCAGCGTACGGCCGAGCACGAGGTTACGGGAACCGCGCGGCTGCCAGGATTGCGGGGCTCCTGCTGTCAGACTCGGACAACGACGCGGAGGCCACCCCGCTTGGCGACGCCGCGCCGGCGAGCGCTACCGTAATAGTCCGAATTGCCGGTCGGCCCAAGAGGCCGACCCAAGCAGAGTCCCGGTCACTCCAGCCATTGCGCATACACCCAGCAGTGAACACACGACAGGCTTTTATTCGTTTTTCACTCGAACGTGTGTTTGGCGCAACCTTTCGAAAGCTACTACCGTTGTCCAGCTAGGGAGACCATTCGAGAGGGGCCGACGTGACCACCACCGCAGACAGTGCCACCATCACTGCCCAGGACCGCTCCCAGAGCCGACTCGAGCCGGTGCATGCCATGAATGACTCAGTCACGAACACGGAGGGGCCAGAGCCCGTGCGCCCGGCGCGCTCGTTGCCCGGCCGACCTCCAGGTATCCGGGCGGACAGCTCGGGGCTCACGGACCGGCAGCGGCGAGTGATCGAGGTGATCCGGGACTCCGTGCAGCGGCGTGGCTACCCGCCCTCGATGCGGGAGATCGGTCAGGCGGTGGGCCTGTCCAGCACGTCCTCCGTCGCACATCAGCTGATGGCCCTGGAGCGCAAGGGCTTCCTGCGTCGCGACCCACATCGCCCGCGGGCGTACGAGGTGCGCGGATCGGACCAGCCCAGCTCGCAGCCCACCGATACCACAGGAAAGCCCGCGGCGTCGTATGTGCCGCTGGTCGGCCGGATCGCAGCCGGTGGCCCGATCCTCGCCGAGGAATCGGTCGAGGACGTCTTCCCGCTCCCCCGCCAACTGGTCGGTGACGGAGAGCTGTTCGTCCTCAAGGTCGTCGGTGACTCGATGATCGAGGCGGCGATCTGTGACGGCGACTGGGTCACCGTGCGCCGCCAGCCGGTCGCGGAGAACGGCGACATCGTGGCAGCCATGCTGGACGGCGAGGCCACGGTCAAGCGCTTCAAGCGGGAGGACGGCCATGTGTGGCTGCTCCCGCACAACTCCGCGTACCAGCCGATCCCGGGCGACGAGGCGACAATTCTCGGCAAGGTGGTGGCGGTGCTGCGGCGGGTGTGAAGACTCGCCGGTTCCGACCGGGCCCCGGGATCCACTGCGCCGATCCCGGGGCCCTGCCTGTGCCGTCGGGCACTGGGGGCGGGCTACTGGTCGTTGGCCTTGGCTGCCGCATCGATAGCCGCGAGTGAGCGGCGCGCCTGGTTACGGTCGGTGGTGTACCAGAAATCGGGCAGCGAGGCGCGCAGATAGCTGCCGTACCGGGCGTTGGCCAGCCGCGGATCGAGCACCGCGACCACACCCTTGTCGCCCGTGGCCCGTACGAGTCGGCCGGCGCCCTGAGCCATCAGCAGCGCGGCATGCGTCGCCGCGACGGCCATGAACCCATTGCCTCCGGCCTCCTCGACCGCCTTCTGGCGTGCGCTCATCAGTGGGTCGTCGGGACGCGGGAACGGAATCCTGTCCATGACCACCAGCTGGCAGCTGGCCCCGGGCACATCCACGCCCTGCCAGAGCGACAGCGTGCCGAAGAGGCAGGTCTCGGGATCGGCTGCGAAGTTCTTGATCAGCTCGCCGAGGGTCTCCTCGCCCTGCAGCAGGATCGGCTTGTCGAGCCGGCTGCGCAGTTCCTCGGCGGCGGCCTGGGCCGCCCGCATGGACGAGAACAGCCCGAGGGTGCGCCCGCCCGCCGCCTCCACCAGTTCGGCGAGTTCATCCAGCATGTCGGTGCGCGAACCCTCCCGACCGGGCGTGGCCAGATGCCTGGCGACGTACAGGATTCCCTGCTTCGGGTAGTCGAACGGCGACCCGACGTCGAGCCCCTTCCACTGCGGAATGTCGTCGCCCGCAGTGCCTTCGGGAGCGAGTCCGAGCGACGCCCCCACCCCGTTGAAATCCCCGCCGAGCTTGAGCGTGGCCGAGGTGAGGACGACGGACCGCTCGGCGAAGAGTTTCTCGCGCAGAAGCCCGGATACGGAGAGCGGGGCGACCCGCACAGAGGCGCCGAAGCGGTCATGCCGCTCGTACCAGACGACGTCGTACTCCGAGCCCTGGGTGATGCGCTCGGCGACGCCGTGAATCGTCTCCACCGATGCGAGTGCCTGCTTACGGACGGCGTCCTCGTCCTGGACGGACTTGTCCCGCGTGGCGCCCAGGGCCGAGATCACCGTACGCGCGGCGTCACGAAGGGCCAGCAGTGCGTAGCCGAGGTCCTCGGGGACCTCTTCCAGACGACTGGGGAGCGCCAGCTCCATCACTCGCTCGAAGCCCTCCGACGCGGTCTGCAGGGCGTCAGCGGCCTTCTCGTTGACCAGCTTCGCCGCTCGGCGCACCGCGCGGTTGACCTGGCCGGGGGTGAGCTCGCCGGTGGCCACTCCGGTGACCCTGGAAACCAGCTCATGGGCCTCGTCGACGATCAGTACTTCATGCTGCGGAAGCACGGGAGCGCCCTCGATGGCATCGATGGCGAGGAGGGCGTGATTGGTGACGACGACATCGGCGAGCTTGGCACGCTCACGGGCCTGCTCCGCGAAGCACTCCGCGCCGTACGCGCATTTGCTGGCGCCCAGGCATTCACGGGAGGAGACGGAGACCTGCGCCCAGGCACGGTCGGATACGCCCGGGGTGAGGTCGTCGCGATCGCCGGTCTCGGTCTCGTCCGACCAGTCCCGCAGCCGCAGCAGATCCTGACCGAGCTTGCTCGACGGGGCCGCTGCCTCGAACTGATCGAAGAGCCCCTCCTCCTCGTCCTGGGGCACTCCTTCATGGAGCCTGTGCAGGCAGAGATAGTTCGAGCGGCCCTTGAGCATGGCGAACTGGGGACGGCGGCGCAGCAGCGGATGCAGGGCGTCGACCGTGCGCGGAAGGTCGCGCTCCACGAGCTGGCGCTGCAGTGCCAGGGTCGCCGTCGCCACCACGACGCGCTCCCCGTGTGCCAGCGCGGGCACCAGGTAGCCGAGGGATTTGCCCGTGCCGGTGCCGGCCTGGACGAGCAGATGGGCATTGTCGTCGACAGCCTCGGCAACGGCTTCGGCCATGGCGGCCTGGCCGGGCCGTTCCGTACCGCCGACGGCGGTCACGGCGGCGTGGAGGAGCTCGGGGAGGGATGGCTTTGTCATAGCTCGACCAGCCTACGGGCCACCACTGACAACGGCGATCACTCCCGGACTCAGACGGAGAGGTGGAGCGGGTTGGGAACGGTCCCGTGAATGGCGGCGTGCGGGCGCCGGGGGCGGTCCCGGTAGCCGTCCACGTGCAGGCGGTTGCGGTTCAGACAGAGACGTTCGATGCGGGGCGTCAGCATGTCGAACATCTCGAATCGCTCCTTGAGCTCGGGGAAGCGGGCGTGGTGCCGCAGGATCTCGGCCCGCACGAGTGACCAGAAATCGCCCTCCGGAACTCCCAGCTGTTCCTCGCACAGTGGGGACAGAAAGCGAAAGACACCGATGAACAGTCCGGAGTGGATGAACTGGGTGAGGAAGGAGGGCTCCTCGGTGAGCAGGATGCGGCGTACGTCCTGTGGCATCGACTCATGCTCCGGCAGCGGCCGGGCGCTGATGTTCACATCGTCCACGAAGTCCTTGATCGCCAGGCGCACCGGTACGTCCTGGTTGTCGAAGACGACGATGGCGTTCTCGCCGTGCGGGGAGAACACGGTGCCGTAGCGGTAGAGGAAATGCAGCAGCGGCGGGAGCAGTGCGGCGAAGAGCCGGGTCAGCCAGGTGGTGGGCGTGAGCCCCGAGCGGGCGACGAGCTCGGCTGTGAAGGCGCGGCCCTGTGGATCGGTGTGGAGCAACGAGGCGAGGGTCCGGGCCCGTTCGCCCGGCGCGAGCCGGGGCTGGAGGGGTTCTCGCCAGATCGCGCCGAGGATCTCCTTGAACTGGTACGGGGTCTCCGGGAGGCGGTCGTAGAGCGGATGCTCGACGGTCACGGAGGCCACCTCGCCGAGGAGGATGACCTGGCAGGTGTCGCGCAGAAAGGCGTCCCGGTCGCGCAGGCCCTGGACCCAGGTGGTGACGGCGGGGGCCGCGAGGGTGCGTTCGGTCGGCAGTCCTCGCCAGACCAGCGTGTTGAGGATCGACAGGGGCAGTTTGACGGCGTGCCGGTCGGGGCGGGCGACGTTGGTGAACGTGCGGATGGACTGCTGAGGCAGCCGGAGATCGGCGTCGGTGTGGAGCGGAACGATGTCGCCTGCGGCGATGGCCGGGGCGAAGACCGGAACGATCCATTCGTCCCACTGCCAGGGGTGCACGGGAAGACACAGATAGCTGCCGGGATCGAGGCCGCGGGCGCGGAGCACGGCGGCGAAGGAGTCGCGGACCGACGAGTCGAGTTCCTGCACGTACAACTGCTCGGGTGTGGCCAGGCCGGTCACTCCGCGGTAGGCGGCGATCCTGGTGGAGACGGCGATCCACGGCAGCCTGACCGGCGTGCGGGCCTCCGGTGTGTAACGGGAGGCGTCGGTGGCGGAGAAGCCGAGGCGTCCCTTGTTGGCGACGAGCCAGGGGTGTCCTGTCTGGTGCCCTTCCAGCTCGGCGTAGTCGAGATCGGCCAGCCGGTCGGCGGAGAGCGCGGTGTGGTCGAGCCGGGCGTCGGCGGCAAGGGTGGTGGTGATCTCGCGGATGAGGTGGCCGAGGGTGGCGCCGTCGATCCCGAGGATGTGGCGGGCGCGGGCGAGGAACTGCAGTGGGTCACGGAAGGGGACGGTGTCGGTGTTCCGGTCCCGCAGTGGCTCGGCAGGCGCGCCCCGGTCGCTGTCCCGCATCGAGTCCGCCGGCGACTCCCGGGCGCTCCCGCACGTCTCCAGAACCGAATCGGGGGCGATGCGCCAACTGCCGTACACGCCCCGCCGGGCGCTGAAGCTCAGGGTTCCACCGTCATCGAGCCCGAGTGTGTACGTATCACCCCCGTCGGCCTGCCGGACCGGCTCGATGACTTCCTCGTAGGCGAATTGAGCGAGCATCTTCGCGAGCAGCCGGGCAGCGGCTCCGTCCCAGACCGTCCGGTTCAATTCTGGCGTGCTGAGCAGGTCGGCAGACTCCGCCGAATCACGGCTCGCAGGATATTTCGGCACGGGGACTCCTCGGGATGAAACCGATGGGGTTCGAGCGGTGTATGCAAAGCAGCAGATCGTTCACAGCTGGGCACGGTGGGTTCGGTCGCGGACCATCAGGGCGGCTCGTTTGTCGGAGAGTTCGACTTCCGCGGAGAAGCGGAAGCCTGCGCTGAGGAAGGCGGAGACGGAAGGGGTATTACGCAGGTCGGGCTCTGCCACAACACGTGCGCACAGGGGACGGTTGTCGAGTACGAGGTCGGAGACGGCCCGGAGCAGGGTGGTACCGACTCCGCGTCCGCGGTTGTTCACACCGCCGATGAGGAGGTGGATTCCGGTGTCGTGCGGTCGCGCGGGGTAGTGACGCGCCAGCGGATCGAGATCCGCGCGGTAGATCTCCCAGTAGCTCATGGGAACGCCTGCCAGCACGCCGAGGCACGGGACGCTGCGTCCGTCACCGTCGAGTTGAGGGCGCAGATGGTCGGCTGTGACGGATTCGGATCCGGCGAGTTCCCAGAATGCGGCGACTGCGGGGTCGTTCATCCAGCGGCTGATCGCGGCGAGATCGCGTTCCAGTCGCACGGGGACGAGTTGGAACACGCCGGCCGGGGTGGTGACCGGTCCCCAGTCGGCAGGGTGGTCGAGCAGATCCGAGGCGGCCGGCCTGCTCATGGTTGCCTGCGTGCCTGTGACCGGGCCCGCGTCGTCCGGTTCGGATGACGCGGACGCGTTCGGCGGCTGGGGGCGTGTCGCGGTGGCGGGTGCTTCCTCGCCGAACAGGACGAGGAGTTCTTCGGAGAGCGGCAGGTCCAGGGTGTCCTCGGCGCCTGTGTCGGCCTGTGGGGCAGGGCCGGTACCGGCGTCGGTGTGCGCATCGGCGGGAGCCACGGTGTCGCTCTCCTCTCGGCGGTTCAGGCGGTGGTCATATTCCCTCAGGCACACAGGGGGTTGGCAATGGTGACGTAGACGGACTGGGTGTCGACAGGCCCGACGAGTTCGTCGAGGCCGTGCAGCCGGGTCAGCAGGTTGGCCTTGCACCGCAGGTGGGAGTTTTCCAGCAGATGTGCGGGCAGCGGGGAGCCCAGTGCGGCGGCCGAGCCGAGGAATCGACGGAACGCGGCGATGAGAACGTGTTCGCCGGCGAGGTGCTGGGCACCGAAGGCTCCGATCAGGCCGAACACGTTGTTGATGCCGAGGTAGTAGGCAAAGCGCTCGTCGGTGACCGCGTCGGAGACGAAGGTGTCGCTGACCGATCCGATGCCTGGGAGCCGGTGCTCCAGTGCCGCGCGGTGGGACTCACGGAAGTAGTAGCCCTGGTTGTCACGGTACCGGCCGCCGACGGGCCAGCCGTGGGGATCGAGCAGCACCAGGGTGTTCTGCTGGTGGGCTTCGAGGGCCACGCCTGCGTGGGCGTCGAGCCAGAGCACAGGGCGTACGACGCGGTCGAGGTAGCGCAGGAACCACTCGGTGGCGACGGCACCTACAGCTCTTCCGGTGGCAGCGGCCAGGGAGATCACGATCTCGGCGAGGCGTGAGTGCATGCCCGTCCGGCCCGGCCAGGGGCGCGGGGCGGTGAGCGCGGCGATGCAGACCGCGTCGTCGTACGGACCGAACGGGTTGTGGCGCAGCATCACGTCGAGGCCTGCGACAGGCTCGCCGTCCGGGCCGTCGACGGCGAGCCAAGCGGGGTCGCGGACGATGTCGAAGCCCGGATGGACGGCGTGCCACTGCGCGGCGAGTCCGCTGCGGAGCAGCCGGTGGACCTCCACTCCACGGTGGAGTTCCTTGCGGAGATTCTCTCGACGGGAGTTGGTGATGCGAACGCCGAGGGAGAGCTTGAGCATGAGCTCCGCACCGGGCCGATGCACGGTACGGACGGATGAGGTGGGGTACCAGTGCTTCCCGTGCGGTCCGAGGTCGTGCAGGAGTCCGGCGTCGATCAGGGCGGCGGCTGCGGGCCGGTGTCCGAGTTCGCGGGCCTGCCACGGGTGGAGCGGAATCGGTGTGGCGTTGTCGGGGAGTTGCAGTCCTTCGGCATGGGAGGTGATCAGTTCCGTGGCCGATACGGGACGGCCTCCGTCGGTCCAGGCGGAGTCGGTGGCCAGCACGGACCGGTCGACAGCCATCCAGTGCAGCGGGAAGGAGCCGTGCAACTCGGGTGAGTAGAGGCGGGATTCGGAGTCCGAGAGGCCTTCACGGCTCTTGGGGGTGGGATGGAGCGGATGTCCGAGGAGAAGTGACTGCTCGGCGGTGAGGAAGAGGTCCGCTTCGGCCGGGGCGCCGGGGGTGCGACGCCGCTCGGCGATGAAGCCGGCCGTCCGCTGTACCGAGTCGGCGACCCGGGCCACCATGTCGGCGCCTTCATGGCGGTCGGCCTCGCGGCCCAGGAGAGCGGCGACCGTGACGGCGTCGGTGGGCAGTGCTCCTTCGGGTGCCCCCTCCAGGGCAGGCATGCCGAAGCGGTGCCAGCCCGTGGCGGACCAGTAGAGGACGGGGACGAGCAGAGCGGTTCCGCTGGCGGGGAGCGGGATTCGGAGCGTTTCCCCGGCCGGCCGGGGCAGGTCGCACTCCCGGACCCAGCAGCGGAGCAGATTCTCGACACCCGCCGTGTCGGCGGCCCTCAGCGGGTCCGGATGGTCGAGGAGGTCGGCCGGTGCCGCACAGGTGAACGTGGCCTTCGGGGCGTACCGCTCGTCGTGCAGTGCCGCCATCTGACGGGGCACGGTGGTCTGCTCGACGACGAGGTTGCCGGTCACTCCGGCCTGTCCTCGCTGCTGGTTGGGGGGAGGGCCGTCGGCCTGGGGTGCGGGGGTGGGGTTCACGGCGGTCTTTCTTGTGATGGTGTCCGGGGTCAGTGGATCGACCCGGTCGTGGTCCGGCGGTGCGGCAGGCGCTCGGCGGCCGCCAGGGCGTCGGCGAGGCGGTCCACGACCGCTGTTGCCTGTTCATCGGTGAGGGTGAGGGGCGGTAGAAGTCGTACGACGGTGGAGTGGCGTCCGCCGAGTTCGACGATGAGCCCGCGGCGCAGGCACTCCTGTTGGACGGCTGCGGCGAGGACCGGGGCGGGCGGTGGCTCAGGGCTGCCGCTCCGCGCAGCGGCCTCGGGGTCGACGAGTTCCACCCCGATCATCAGGCCCCGTCCGCGGACGTCTCCGATGGACGGGTGGTCCGTGGCCAGTGCCTGGAGGCGTGCAACCATCCGGGCGCCGAGTGTCGCGGCACGCTCGGCGAGACGGTACTCCCGCACGAAGGCAAGGGTGGCTGTGCCCGCCGCCATCGCGAGCTGGTTGCCCCGGAAGGTGCCGGCGTGGGCGCCCGGCTGCCAGGTGTCGAGTTCGGAGCGGTAGACGATCACCGCGAGCGGGAGGGAACCGCCGATGGCCTTGGAGAGCACCATCACATCGGGCACGATCCCGCTGTGCTCGATCGCCCAGAAGGCACCTGTGCGGCCGACGCCCGTCTGGACCTCGTCGGCGATCAGGGGGACGGACCGGGTCTCGGTGATCTCGCGCATCCGGCGCATCCAGCTGTCGGGGGCGGGGTTCACACCGCCCTCCCCCTGCACCGGTTCGAGGATCATCCCGGCCGGCGCGGGCGCGCCTCCCTTGGGGTCGTCCAGGAGGTTCTCGGTCCACCGGGCGGCGATCTCCGCGCCGCGCTCACCGCCGATACCGAAGGGACAACGGTAGTTCTGCGGGAAGGGCAGACGCGTCACCCGTACGTCCTCGGCACCGCCCGAGGCGGCAAGGGCTCCTGCCGTCATCCCGTGGTAGGCGCCGGTGAAGGCGAGGAGTCCGCTGCGGCCGGTCGCGGCACGGACCAGTTTGAACGCCGCCTCGACGGCGTCAGTACCGGCAGGTCCGCAGAACTGGATCCGGGCGTTGTCGGCGAACTGCCGCGGCAGGGTGGCGAACAGCTCCGTGGTGAAGGCGTCCTTTACCGGGGTGGCGAGGTCGAGCACATGCAGCGGTGCGCCCGAGTCGATCACCTTCCTGATCGCCTCCAGAACCACCGGATGGTTGTGCCCGAGCGCCAGGGTGCCGGCTCCGGAGAGACAGTCGAGGTATCGCCGCCCGTCCGCGCCTTCGATGGTCATTCCACGGGCGCGCACCGGCACGATCGGCAGTGAACGCGCATAGGTACGGGCGGCGGATTCGCGCAGCGACTGACGGCGCAGGATCCCCTCGTGCACCGCCGGTGCTGCCACCGGGGCTGGTTCGGTCACGGCCACGGCTGTTGGTCCTCCCGCTGTAACAGTTGCGTTGCACATCAGTACGTCGGCGCACGGACGGACTGCGGGGATGAACGCTGCCCACGAGTCCCTCGCACGTATCCAACGACGCAGAACGCAGGGGATCACGGGTAAATCCGAAGATCCTTGCGGGGCGGAACCGTGGCCCTGCTGCGCACCGTCCCCATCGGCACCGGCATAGTGGGGGCCGCACGGAGGGCTCGGGCAGATTTCCGGGAGTCCGCTGGACGTTCGGAGCCGGTGGCTCGGAGCAGTACCGAAGTGCAGTACAGAAGTGTTGAGTTACGAAGTCCCAGGGGGATCACCACATGCGACTCATTCGACCAGCTCTCACCGCACGTCAGGGGAGCGCACGTCGCACGCGTTCCTCGGTGCTCACCGTGGCAGCGGTCGCTGCGGTCCTTGCACTCACCGCCACTGCCTGCGGTCCGAGCGAGGACAACGCCAGTGACAAGCCGAGCAGTTCCGCCGGCCAGTCCTCGGACGGCAAGATCATCATTCCGGACGATCTGAAGGACCGGCTCAAGGAACACGGGATCGACCTCGACCAGTGGAAGAACGGCGAGTGGAAGAACTGGGACAAGGACAAGTGGCTGCGCGAGGCCAAGGACTTCGTCAACCCGATCATCGAGGGCCTCTGGGACCCGGACCGGATGCAGGATGCCGACAAGTCGCCGGAGAAGCCGGTCGACAATGACATCTCGGGTGACGTGGGTGTGACGGACCCGACGCCCGCGCCGGTCCAGGCCGCCGGTGTCCGGACGCCGTACCACGCCAATGCCGCGGAGTCCGGCAAGCTGCTCTTCGACAGCCCCGAGGGCTCCATGGTCTGCTCCGCGACCGTGGTGAAGGACCCGGCACACCCCGGAAAGTCCAACCTGGTGTGGACCGCGGGTCACTGTGTGCACGCGGGCAAGAAGGGCGGCTGGTACCGCAACATCGCGTTCGTGCCGTCGTACAACAACAGCGGTCTGTCGACGGCCGAGCTGCAGAAGGCGACCAAGCAGGAGATCGCACCCTACGGCGTGTGGTGGGGCCAGTGGGCGCAGACGTCCGACCAGTGGATCTCTCAGGGGTCCTCGATCGGCGGGCAGGGCGCCCCGTACGATTTCGCGGTGCTGCATGTCACGCCGGAGAAGGGCTCGACGGGTAAGTCCCTGGAGGAAACGGTCGGCTCCGCGCTGCCTGTCGAGTTCAATGCCCCGGCCGTACCGAGCATCGACAGCATGACCACCACCGGCTTCCCGGCCGCTCCGCCCTACGACGGCCAGAAGGCCTTCCAGTGCGCGGACAAGCCGGGTCGGCTCTCGCTGACCGCACAGGACCCCACGATGTACCGCATCGGCTGCACCATGACGGGCGGTGCCTCCGGTGGTGGCTGGGTCGCGGCGGGCCAGGACGGCAAGCCCGCCCTCGTCTCGAACACCTCCATCGGCCCGGTGACGGCCGGCTGGCTGGCTGGACCGCACTTCGGCAAGGAAGCCAAGGGCGTCTACGAGTCGGTCAGCAAGAAGTACGCAGGGCAGTGACGACGGACCGTCGCCCGGCCGGGTTCGGGTGACGGTGACGGCACATCAAGGACCCCGGTTCGGCTGCTGCCCGCCGGGGCCTTTTCCGTCGCGCTACGGCCCCGAGTGGCCGCAGCGGCTGCACGACGCGCTGCGCGACCAGGTCCGAGTGGCCGACGGCCGCAGCGTCGAACCTAGCGCGGGGCTCATCGACTCGCAGTCCGTGCGCACGGCCGACACCGTCCCCGTTTCCACCAGAGGGTTTGACGCGGGCAAGAAGGTCAAAGGCCGCAAGCGGTTCATCGTCACCGACACGCTCGGCCTCCTGCTGGCGGTACACGCTGTTGCCGCGAGCGTCCAGGATCGTGACGGCGCGAAACGCTCTCTGCTTTGGACCCGCCTCGACCATCCGAGCATCCAGAAGGTCTGGGCGGACCATGGCTTCTCCGGGCGGCTGGCCGATTGGAGCGCTTCGATCCTCGGCCGCGAGCTGGAGATCGTCCGTAAAGCGCCTGACCAGCGAGGAACAGGTCCAGCCCAAGCGCTGGGCCGTTGAGCGGACGTTCGCCTGGATGACCGCGCACCGGCGGCTTGCCCGTGACTACGAGGCCGGTCCTGCCCGGTCCGAGACCATGATCCGGTGGGCGATGATCGGCATCATGGTCCGCCGGCTCACCCGAGGTTGCCCGGCCAAACGGCCAGGACCACGGCGTCTTCGGTGGACAGGCCCGGAGTAGACGACAGGCACCTGCAACGCGTCAGGAATTCTGGACGGCGCCTACGAACCGCTCGACCTTGCTCCGCAGGTCTGGCGAGAGGTCGGAGAGGCCGCCGACGATGAAGGTCAGTTGCCTCGCAAGTTCCGGATAAGCGCTCCAGACAGCTGAGTTCCTGGTCAGGACCGCGCACAGCAGGTCGCCCTCGTACATGTCGCCTTCGGCCAGCGGGTTGTCACGAAGCACCTCCACCGCGAGCGGAAGAAGCACCGGCAGCCCAATGTCCTGCCCGATCAGCAGGCGCAGGTCCTCAACGGTCAGAGTCCCGACCGGCCGACTCCGCAGGGCATGCGCCGTCGCAATGAGACGGGTGGCGTCAGGCGGGGGCGCCTGCCAGCGATCACGTTCAAGCTCCTCAAGGGACCGACTACGGTCGAGAGATACAGTCACCAGACGATTCTCTCGTGAATGCATGTGGCCGGGTGGCCGGAGACCATTGCTGATCCCCGGCCACCCGACCACAACGCGAGATCTCAAACACGGTCTGACACCGTCGACCGGCAAAAATGGCGGGTGGCTGCGTCCGACCAAGAAGATGTCTACCAACTCCCCCTTGCTGATTCCCAGCTGCCGGAGTCGGGGCTGGCTCCCGAGCAGGCCGGGGATGCCGGGCCGGTCATTGTGAACCCTCCCCCGGCCTCGTGGCGGGTCATCAACGCCGGCACCGCTGACGATGTGTTCACCATCCATCCCGACGCCGCTTCCCCGATCGGGGCGGAGTACCTCTTGGCCACTGAGGACACCAGCAACGTTGTCGTGAAGGCATTCCCGGTCGTTCCCGGGGATAGGCCGGCCTGGCGTTTTCTGCCGGTCTCCGAGTAACTGCGCGCGCAGTTAGTCGACCTGCAAGGCGTCGGAGAATCTCGGCAGACACCTCCCTGCCGGAATTCTCCGTTCAAGGACATCCGTCGAATGCGGCGTCCGACTGCCCCCGTCACCACCGAGGGGGCGGAAACCGTCGGTTGCGCCCCCGCCTGCCTCTGGAGTGCTCGTATGGGTGGAACTGCAACCGGCAGCGAACTGTCTGCCATCGTCGGAGCGTCGGCCCGGATGGAACAGATCGACCCTCTTCACGTCTCGGAACCGGGCCTGCTGGACGTCGACCTCACCGCGGCGGACGAAGAGACCGTCCAGGCCGCGATCGATGCGCTCGGTCGGCGCTGGGCAACGTCGGGCGGTGGCCGGGTTCGCCGTGTCCCTGGCGAGCCTGGCGTGACGGCAAGGCTGTATGCAGATATCCGCCGCCCTGGGTCCGAGGGCGCTGCTAGCTCGCTCTCCTCGATGCCGGGCAGTGATCCGATCAACGTCTCAGCGAGTTCGAGCTCCCGGTCTGTGACGGGCGCGGACGGAGCGAGATCACCGGGTTCACGCAGCTCGTCGGCCCAGAGCAGGGTCTGGACAACGAGCACTCCGTGCCGTGGACGCAGCAGCGCCAGGCGCTCCCGGCTCCTGATGGCAATCTTGGAAACGCCCACGAATCCGGTTCGGGCGAGGGCCTCGACGAGCAGGACGTACGGTCGGTCGGCCCCAGGACCGTTGGGCCCCGCGAAGTACAGCTTGCCGTAGCTGATGGGGTCGATGTCCTGGCCCGGGACGAAGCCGAGTACCTCGATGACACGCTTGGCCGGCAGCGGAAGGTGGGCCAGATCCTCATCCGTCAGCGGCACCACATTGCCGTCGGGCATCGCGAAGCCCCGCGCGCCGCTCTCTGGGACGTCGCCCTTACCGGGGGCGCGGCAGATGGTGCACTCCCACCAGCGCGCGGCGCGCCAAGGGCTCCGTGCGCGCCGGTTCCTCCCGTGCTCGAAAAGGAATGCGACTGGAAGAGGTCACACCCAGCCATCGGGTTGACGTCCAGCAGCCGGTCTCCATCGCATCCGTCGCTCCAGTCGGCCTTGGTCCACGTCAACACGCTGCTGATGCAGCAGGTCCTCGCCGACCCGAAGTGGGCCGACACCCTCACCGAGCCGTCTCAACCTAGACCTGACCGCCCGGGTACCAGCAGTGCCCCCCAACCACGCATCTCCGAGGGTGAGCCGGCCGCCGCATCGGGACTGGTGGCTCGATCCAATGAGCCGGGACAATGGATCTCATGAACGCATTACCGACGCTGTCTGCCACTGAGATCACCACTGATCGTCTCCGGCTGCGAAAAGCGCACGACGCCGACATCGACGGCCTCATCGAGCTCCAGACCGATCCACAGGTCCGTGCCCACCTCGGCGGCCCGCGGCCCCGTAGCGTCGTTGAGCAGTACTTCGACGGGAACGGCATCAGCGCTATTGCAGGCAAGCCTGGTACCTACGTCATCGCCGATAAGGAAACCGACCGGTTCATCGGGACACTCGTACTCGACCGCCGCTCCGCCGACCTTCCCGGACACGTCACCAAGGAAGGCGGGGAGCTGGAGCTGACCTACCTGCTCCGGCGCGGAAGTTGGGGTACGGGGCTGGCATTCGAGGCCGCCACCGGTATGTTGCGTGCCGCCGCCAGCGAGCTGCCCGACCAGCCGGTCCTGGTGGTGACCCAGACGGCCAACGCGCGCTCCCTCAAGCTCGCCACCCGTCTCGGCTTCCAGCGCATGGGCACCTTCGAGGCGCATGACGCGGAGCAAACCCTCGCTGTAGCCGACCTGCACTCGTTCAAGGCCCGGTCTCCTATCTCTTGACCCACGCTGAAGCAGGGCAGCCGTCACGCCCTACGACGTGCGGCAGGGTCACGTTCGGCAACGTGCCGGGCGACCGCATCGACAAGGACGTCGCCACCTGGTTCGGGCAGACCAGCCGCGTACCCGAGCTGCTGCGTACCCGGCCGTAGCGAGCTGAGACGCTACCGACCTGCCTCCGGCAGTGGGGCCGGATTGAATCATCCCGACCTCTGCCCCCGGCGTCGCCCTGACGAGGTGTCCACGGAACAGGGCGAGTTCCCCGGTCATCGGGCCGCCTGCCGAGTACGGTGGGCCCGGCCGCCGCGCCCTGTCCGTCGTGGTGAGGACGGGTGCGGGCAGTGGGGGCACGGCACGGGAGGAAGAGCAGGATGACAGAGACCACGGCGAGCGAGCTGGACGAACGGGTACTGGGGCGCAGGTGGACAGTGCGTCTGGACGCTGCCGGTCGTGGCAGCGCAGCGGTGCGCGTCTCGTGCAGCCGTCCCTCCTGTGCCGAACAGCGTCTGCCGTCCGCGGCCGCCGGCCGTGCGGCCGCGGTCGCCCACCTCAAGGCCCACCTACGGGCCGCCCCCGGGCCTCGGGCCCAGGCGTACTGCGCGTGCAGGGCCGAGAGCTGCCACACGCACGTCCGTCCCGCCGACCGGCAGATGCGTGCCGAACCCTGGCGGTGCGGCGGGGCGGTCGTCCTGGCCGTGGTCACCGACCGGGAAGGCCGCTGGTGGCGGGCCATGGAGTGCTGTTCACGCTGCGCGGCCGCCACGCCCGGCGCGAAGACCGTCACCACCACCCCGGCTGCCACCGGCCCGACGGCCGACGCCCCAGCCACTGCCGACCGCCCGTCGACCGCTCCCGCGGGCGACCCGCAATTCTCCGACCGCCCCTCACCCGTGGCCAGCCCCCGGGAGGTACCGGCACCCCGCTCCGCGCCCGCACGGCACCGCCATCCGTACGGCAAGATCGCGCAGCGGGTCATCCCCTACGATCTGCGGCCCGTTGTCCTGCGCGACGAGCTCGTCGAACTCGGCAATCTCTTCCGCGCCTACCAGCAGCGCACCGAACCCGACCTGGCGCTGCTCGCCGACCTCCAGGCGCGCAAGGCACTCGCCTTCGCCACCTGGGCCGATGTCACCGGCGACACGCGCCTGCGGCTGGACGCCCAGCGCGCCGAGCAGGCCGCCACCGCCGCCCGCCTCCAGCACCAGCAGCGCACCGGCCACAGTGCGGACAGCGGTGGGCAGGCGGTGACCCGCATGCTGACCGCGCCGACGCAGTGGGAGCACGCACGGGCCGTCCTCGCTCACGTGGCCGACCACACCCCGCTGCCCGGCCCGGAAGCACGCCTGCTGATGCTGATGCTGACCCTACGCACCGCGCACACCGGCACCGGCAACCTCATCGGGCAGGACCTCACCGCGCTAGGCCTGACCGACCCGGAGCACCTGGTGGAGCAGCTGACCGACTGCGGCTGGCTGAACATCCCCGGCACCGCCGGGGACCTGCTCGCCTCCCGGCCGGAAAACCCCACCCCTGTCACCGTCCCGTCCCTCACGCCCCACGGGGACAGCCCGGGCCCGTTCACGTTCGGCAAGAAGATGCGCCCCAAGCTCAGCGGGTGGGCCCAGAAGATCGTCTCGGACAAGAAGCTCCGCAAGGCCAAGGCCACCGCAGGCACCCGGCTGCTCGCCCTGATGCTGGTCACCCAGACCAGCGCCGACGGACGACTCGGCCGCTGCGGCCAGGGCGTCGGCCTGGAGCCTCTCGCCGCCTGGTGCCCCTTGGGCCCCGGCGAGCTGCAGCACCCGGTGGACCAGCTGATCGCAGCGGACTGGCTCGCCGAAGCCGTCGTCACCGACACCCACCTCACCGGCCAGCTGACCGAACGCGTCCTCCCGCTCACCTGCCCCCTTCCCTAGCCAGACCAGGCCGGTCAGTCCGACTCCCGGAACGCGGACGCGGCATCGCCGGTCAGCTGTCCGGCCCGCTCAGCACGCGCCCGGCGCAGCGCGGCCGCCTCGGTCGCCGCGGCTTGGCGGCGGCGCTGGGCGCGGGCGTCCTCGATCGGGACCGGCGCATCCTGAGGTATGGCCTCGGTCTCGGGGGAGGCGCGGCGGCTGAGCTCACGCACCGCGGACGTCTGCCGCTCCGCCGCCTGCGCGATGGTCGGGTCCATCCGGCGCGGCTGTGTGGCCTGCCGGTGGGCGGCGAGGTTGTGAACGGGGTTCAGTCTTGACCGTTGACCGGCGGACGAAGTCCGGCCCCGGGGATCAATGGAACCGTGGTTGGCGCTGAGATTGATCACGTCGTCCAGCACAGGGCTGGGGTACCGCGTCGGGTTTCCCCGGAAGATCGTCGGCCGCTGGCGAGGGATGACTAACGTCCGCCGGGTGCCGGTGGAATTTCTGGCTGATGAGCAGGCGGCAGCGCAAGAAGGCCACCCGGTTGTCGGACGCGGGATCGATTCCCGGGAAGGGGTCGAAGTAGCCGTACTGGGCTATGTGTTGATAGTGCGCCCAGTCCCATTGCTCCCAGCGGGACGGCCATGGGGCGGGTGTCCTGGCGTCGGATCCGGCAGGGGACAGCCAGGCGGCGCAGTAGGCGACGAGCCACAGCCCCAGGCGCGTGAACAGGTAGAGCCGGAGCACCCGGAGGTCCGTGAGGGTCAGTCGGTCGAGCAGTCGCCGCTGCTCGAAGGCGCCGGTGGGGTTCCGTACGGGCCGACTGTTTGGCGGTGGGCAGGGTCGTGGTCATCGGGCATCCGTTCCTGGGTCCGTCGGTTACGGGACGCCGAGTTCGAAAAGGCCGTAGCCCGCGTACGAGCCGGAAGCCAGGGCCGCGATGCCGAGGAGCATGAGCTGGTGGGTCAGGCTGAGGCGGCGCAGGGCGAGGGCGAGCGGGAGAAAGAGCGGGAAGAGGGGGAGCAGATAGCGGGAGACGTTGCCGAATATCTGCTGGCTGCCCAGGACGAGGACGAGGGTGAGGACGGTGTAGACCACCAGGACGGCCGGGGGACGCAGCCGGATCAGCAGCGTGAGCAGTGCGAGCGCGAGCAGGACGACACCGACGCCGACCAGGTCCGCGAAGGGCCAGGCGGAGAGATAGTCGGAGTGGCCCACCGGAACGGATGTGAGGACGTCGAGGGTGTGCCGGCCGTAGTCCCACTCGTGGGCCCAGGCATCGGACTGAAGCCTGAAGTAGCCGCCGTAGTCGCCCATTTGGTGACCCACCCAGCCGAGATAGGCGAGGAGGCCGAGCGGGGCGACGGCCATGGCGGCCACCGGACGCAGGATGCCGTCCCGGCGACGGTGGAGCGCGAGCAGGGCCGCGACGGCGACGGCGGCGATCAGCGCCACGGCGGTGGGCCGGTTGAGCCCTGCCACGCAGGTGAGGAGACCGGCGGTGAGCCAGCGGCGGCTCAGGACGGCATGGCAGGCCCAGACGGCCAGGGCCACGTAGAGGGAGTCGGAGTAGACCGCCCATTCCACGCCGGAACCGGGCCAGACGGCCCAGAGCCCGGCCGCGGCCAGCCCGGCCCGTCTGCCGCCGAGGCGTTCGGTGATGGCGTAGATGCCCAGGGCGGCGGCCAAGGAGGCGACGACGGAGACCAGCAGGCCGGCGCCGTACAGGCCGAGGCCGGTGAGCTCGGAGACCAGCCGCATCAGCGCCGGGTAGAGCGGGAAGAACGCCGCCGAGTTCCCTTCGAGGGTGATCGGGCCGGTGGCGCCGGGGATCGGGACCAGCCGAGGGTCGTACCCGTGCGCGGCGATCTGCTGGTACCACCAGCCGTCCCAGCTGGCCAGGACGTCCCACGGGTGGGCGCCGCCGCCGAAGCGCGGGTTCTTCGTGCGGTAGTCCCCGGCGGAGTGCAGCAGCCACATGAAGGCGGCGAAGCCGATGAACTTGAGCGTGCCGTAGACGGCCAGTACGGGGCCGTAGTGCTCGGCTGTGCGGCGCAGCCGACGCCGGCGGTCGGGGCACGTGGCGGCGGGCTGCTGCGACAGCCTCGCGTTCCAGCTCAGGGTGCCGGTCGCGGTCGTACGGGCGGTGGTCCTGATCATGCGCGGAACACCCACGCTCGGAAGAACAGGAACCGCAGCAGCGTCGCGGCCAGGTTGGCGGCGAGGAGTACGGCGAGTTCGGTGGCCTGCCCGGCCGAGGGCACCGCGTGGTGCAGGGCGGCGAGCGATCCGCCGGTGAGCGCCAGGCCGATCAGGAGGACGACCAGGCCCCTGCCCTGGTGGCGCAGCACACCGCCGCGGCCACGGAGGCCGAAGGTGAGCCGCCTGTTCACGGCCGTGTTGACGACGGCGCAGACCAGCAGCGCGAGTGCGTTGGCGGCCTGGGATCCGGCCACCGGGCGCAGCGCCGCGTAAAGGAGCAGGTAAGCGAGGGTACTGACGGCTCCTACGGCGGCGAAGCACACGAGTTGGGTGGCGAGCCTGCCCGGTGCGTCGGCGCCACTGTCGCGGAGCGACCCGCCCGGCGGCAGCGTGCCCCGCGCCAGTGCCCTGCCGATCCTGGCGATGCCGCGCAGGTCGGCCAGTGCCGTGGCGAGGATGTCGACCCGGGTGTCGGGATCGTCCACCCAGTCGACCGGCACCTCATGGATGCGCAGCCCGGCACGCTCGGCGATCACCAGCAGTTCGGTGTCGAAGAACCACTCTGAGTCCTGTATGAGCGGCAGCAGTCGCTCGGCCACATCACGCCGCACCGCCTTGAATCCGCACTGCGCGTCGGAGAAGCCCACGGCGAGGACGGAGCGCAGGAGGGCGTTGTAGCAACGAGAGGTGATCTCTCGCTTGGGGCCGCGCACCACCCGGGAACCGGGGGCCAGGCGGGTGCCGATGGCGATATCGGAGTGGCCGGAGAGCAGCGGGGCCACGAGCGGCAGCAACGCCGTCAGTTCCGTGGACAGGTCCACGTCCATGTACGCGAGTACGGGGGCCGACGAGAGCGACCAGGCGGTACGCAGCGCCCGGCCGCGCCCCTTCTCGGCCAGCCGAATCCACTGTGCTTCGGGCAGTTCGTCTGCCAGCCGAGCGGCGATCCGCGGGGTGCTGTCCGTGCTGGCGTTGTCGGCGATGGTGATACGGAACGGATAGGGGAAGGTCTCGCACAGGTGTGCGTGGAGCCGCCGCACGCTCGGCTCCAAATCTCTCTCCTCATTGAACACGGGGACGACCACGTCCAGGACGGGCTCCGGGTGGTGCGTCGCCACCGGTGCGCGGTGCGGCAGTCGGCTCGGGTCTTTCAGGGCAAGTGACCCTTGATGTCTCATATTTTGTCCTTTTTGTGACCTTGTATGGGGTAGGTCGAAGACACTCGGGCCGATGGTGTGCTACGGCGTTACGGGGTGACGAGCGAGGACGAGGCGGTCGACGGCTGGTTCCGCGCGGTCGCCGTACCCGAAGGCGGGGCCGAGGTCGAGGGCGGCGGCGCGCCCTCCGTGCTCCCCGGCGGGGACTCGGTGGCCGTGCCCGTACTCCCGGTCGTGGCCGGCGGCATGATTGAGGCGGTCCCGTCCGGGGACGCGGGGGCAGTGGAGGTGCCCGAGGAGGAGGGCGCGCTCGGGGACACGTCGGGTGTCGCGGGCGAAGCGGAGGGCGACAGGCTCGTCGCGGGCTGCGGGCCGGGGTGGCTGGGCTCGACCCGGGTCGCCTGGCCGGGCAGCAGGAACAGCCCGGCACTGAGGCCGACGACGGCCAGGACGGAGCCGACTGCCCTCTGCGCGGCCCGTCTGCGACCGCGGACACGCACCCCTGCCCAGAGACGTTCCCGGTGCTTCGGCTCGAACGGCGCGGGCGCCTCGATGTCGCGCATCATCCGTGCCAGCTGCCGCTCGAAGTGATCCATGGGGTTCCCCTTCACCGCACCGGCTCGTTCACATTGCCCAGGAGCTTCCTCAGCTGCGCCACTCCGCGTGCGGCATGGGACCGAGCCGTGCCCACCGGGCACCCGAGCGCCTCCGCCACCTGCCCCTCGGGCAGGTCCTGGTAGTAGCGCAGCACCACCGCCACCCTCTGCTTCGGCGACAACTGGGCCAGCGCGGCCTCCAGCCGAGAACGCTCCACCACATCCGCGGACACATCGCCGACCACCGCCGCCTCGGGCAACTGTTCGACGGGGCGTTCACCCCACCAACGCCGCTGTCCCGAGCGTGCCGCCGCACGCACCATCACCTTGCGGACGTACGGCTCCGGTGCGTCATCCGCGACCCTGGGCCAGACGAACCAGAGCTTGACCAAGGACTCCTGCAACAAGTCCTCGGCCCGATGCCGATCGCCTCCGACGAGCAGACGGGCCAGGTGGACCAGCACCGACCAGCGGGCAGCCACGAACTCATCGAACGCACGGGCTCGACTCTGCTCCATCCACACTGTCCCTGTTCTCGCCGGTCGCCTACACCCTGTAGAAGGCACTGGCACACGACCCACGATGCACCTGCGGCCCGTGATCTGGATCACATGACATGTCGACGACAAGCGCGAGACGCTTCTCCGTCCCGCCCCGTCCCGTCAGCGACGCCGGCGACGAGGACGCGGTTCGACGGCCACCCGCCCGACGGGAAGTGCACCGCCGTCGAAAACCAATGATGCCAACCCCTTCGGCCGCAGGGGGATTTCCGTACCTCCAGGTGGGAGGACGGCCCGGTCGTCCACGGACGAGTGAGGTCGCAGCGGCCGGCCTGCTCCAGCTCCGGCGGCCTGCTCGGCCCGGTCGTTCAGCGGGCCGTTGCGATGAGGCGTCGCAGTGCGGCGTGGACGGGTGAACCCCAGGTGGGCTTGCCGCCGGGGCGGCCGTAAACGCCAGCCTCTCCGATGAGAATGCCGGTGAGGGCGCGTAGTACCGCCCAGCCGCGGGCGCGGCGCAGGGTCGCGGCGTCCGCGGCCGGCTGGCAGGCGCCATGGAAGCGGTCGGTGGCGTCGTCCGGCAGCAGTACCCAAGGGGCGGCGAGGTCGCAGGCCGGATCGCCCGCGCAGAGGTCGCCGAAGTCGATTACGCCGCAGAAGGTGCCGCCCGCGGTGAGGACGTTGGCCGGATGCAGGTCGCCGTGGAGCCACAGTGCCGGGCCCTCCCAGTCGGGCGCGGCGGCGTCTTCCCAGACCGCGCGGACGACGTCCGGGTCGGGGATCAGCCCCAGCTCGGTAGCCGAGGTGAGCTGCTCGACGAACTGCTCAGCGCGGTCGGCCAGCGGCCCCCCACGGCCGACGGGCGCCCCTTCGGGGACAGGTTGTGAAGAGCGGTCAGGAAGGCGGCCAGGGTGTCGGCCGCCTCCGCAGCGCGCGTGGCGGGGGCGCGGTCGGCTGGCGCGCCCGGCACCCAGGTGGTGACGATCCAGGGGGGCGGAAACCGCTCGGCGGGCTCGCCGAGGCGCTGCGGGACGGGGGCCTGCAGAGGAAGGCGCGGGTTCTACTACGACGCCAACGGTGACTCGAACCTTGAGCGGCTCCGATACCCCTGGCCGCTCGCTGCCCTGGAACTGGCCGGCCACGCCCGCCGTTCCGGCCGGAGCCGGCTCGCCGTCACTTCAGGCGCCCCGGGCGAGCGGTCGCAGCTGCCGCACCTTCCTGAGACCTTGACCGTTTACCGGCCATGAAGAAAATCACGCTCGCGGTGCTCCGCAAGCTCGCACCGGGGACCGCTGCCGCTCTCACCTTCGGCCTCACCTTCGGGACCGCGCCGGCGGCCACAGCTGCCGGGATGGTCAGGGTAGCTCTCGAAATCGACGGGAAGGACTTCTCGGGCACCATCCCCATCACGACCGGCCCGCATCCCGTCATCGACGGCATGCTCTGCGACGCCGGCAGCAACAGCGCGACGGCGACCACTGCCCTGGCCGACGCCTCCGACAAGTTCGAGTTCAACGTGCAGGCCACGTTCGATGAGTCCCTCAAGGACTTCGTGGTGACCGCCACCGACGTCGACGAGGCCGACAGCGCTCACCAGTGGAACATCTACGTCAACGACGTCCTGGTCACCAACGGCGGCTGCCATGCAGCGATCCAGGAGGGCGACAGCGTCAAGTTCACTTTGGAGCCGATCGAGTAAACCACCCTGTGACCGCTCGCCTGGGGAGCCTGAAGCGACAGCGAGCCAGCTCCGGCCGGAACGGAGTAGTCCTGACATGCGGCCACCGGCGCGTGCAATACCGATCGAGTGATCTTCAACTCCGGTGGGTTTTGCTGACTGCCGGGCGGACAGCTCCTGTCCATTTGATCCCTTTAGACACAAAGGAGCGCAATATGCGCGTACATACCGCTCTCGCCGCCCGGTAGGTGCAGGAGCATGACGTAGCGGGTGGCGCGTTCGACCAGGGTGCCGATCGCGGACTTCCCGTCCTTGCCGATGATCAGATCGCCCTCCCAGTGGCCGGGCAGGGCCCGGCCCTCGGCTTCGGCCGGCCGCTCGCTGATCACCACCATCGGGGTGGTGAAACGAGGCTGGCGGCTGTTGGCCTGCCGCTGGGGCCTGTGGCGGGCGCGACCAGTGCGCAGGGCGCCTGCGAGCTCACGCCGCAACTGGCCTCTGCCCTGGACGTAGGGCGCCTGGTAGACGGTCTCGTGGACCACGTGCATCTCGGGCCGGTCGGGGAACTTCTGCCGTAGAGCGTGGCAGATCTGCTCCGGGCTCCACTTCTCGTCCAGCATCGCCTGGACGGCGGCCCGCAGCTCCGGGTTCTGGCTGATCTTTCGGGGCTTGGGGCGGGGCCGGCGGCCGTCCGTGCGGGCCTGGGCCGCTTGCGGCCGGTAGTGCCACTGACCGCGTGTGCCGTCGGTGCGGTTGCGGCGGATCTCCCGGCTGACAGTAGACGGGCTGCGGCCCAGCTCGGCGGCGATCGCCCGCACCGTGGCCTTCTCCCGCAACCGGTCCGCGATGTGGATCCGCTCCTCCTCACGCAGGTAACTGGACGCACCAGAAGGCGGCACCACTCTGGAAATCGGTGGTGCCGCCTTCTGCCGCCGGTCGGCACTGCGACCATTGCGCCACTTCCGGCCCGTGCGGTCACTGACGCCGACGATAGCGAGGGAGCGGGCCTTCGGTCCGTTCTGAGCCGTACCGCGCTGCGGTCAGTGCGCCACGGGGACGAACGAGGAGAGGACGGCTGCCAGCTCCTCATGCACCCGTGCCTTGACCAGGGTGCCCTCCGGCGTGTGCTCCTCGGAGATCACCTCGCCCTCGGCGTGCACCCTGGAGACGAGCCCGCCCTGGGTGTACGGGACGAGGGCCTCGATCTCGACCGAGGGCCGAGGCAGTTCGGTATCGATGAGTGCGAGCAGCTCGTCGATACCGGCGCCGGTTCGCGCCGAGACGGCGATCGCATGCTTCTCGATGCGCAGCAGCCGCTGCAGCACCAGCGGATCGGCCGCATCCGCCTTGTTGATCACCACGACCTCGGGCACGTCCACCGCGCCCACTTCGCGGATCACCTCGCGCACCGCGGCGAGCTGTTCCTCCGGCACCGGGTGGGAGCCGTCCACCACATGCAGGATCAGATCGGATTCACCGACCTCCTCCATGGTGGAGCGGAACGCCTCGACGAGGTGGTGCGGCAGATGCCGTACGAACCCGACGGTGTCGGCCAGGGTGTAGATCCGGCCGCTCGGCGTCTCGGCCCGGCGCACGGTCGGGTCCAGGGTGGCGAACAGTGCGTTCTCCACCAGGACGCCCGCACCGGTCAGCCGGTTGAGCAACGAGGACTTGCCCGCATTGGTGTAGCCGGCGATGGCGACCGAGGGCACCTTGTTGCGCTTGCGCTCCTGGCGCTTGATCTCGCGGCCGGTCTTCATCTCCGCGATTTCCCGGCGCATCTTCGCCATCTTCTCGCGGATCCGACGTCGGTCCGTCTCGATCTTGGTCTCACCGGGACCACGGGTTGCCATGCCGCCACCGCCGCTGGAACCGCCACCGCCCATCTGACGGGAGAGCGACTGACCCCAGCCGCGAAGCCGCGGCAGCATGTACTGCATCTGTGCCAGCGACACCTGCGCCTTGCCCTCTCGGGACTTGGCGTGCTGGGCGAAGATGTCGAGGATCAGGGCGGTCCGGTCGACCACCTTGACCTTGACGACGTCCTCCAGATGGATCAGCTGGCCGGGGCTGAGCTCACCGTCACAGACGACGGTGTCGGCCCCTGATTCGAGGACGATGTCGCGCAGCTCCAGCGCCTTGCCCGAGCCGATGTAGGTGGCCGGGTCGGGCTTGTCGCGGCGCTGGAAGACGGCGTCCAGCACCATGGCGCCTGCCGTCTCCGCAAGTGCGGCCAGCTCCGCGAGGGAATTCTCCGCATCCTGCACGGTTCCCGAGGTCCAGACACCGACCAGCACCACACGCTCCAGGCGCAGCTGCCGGTACTCGACCTCGGTGACGTCCTCGAGCTCGGTCGAGAGTCCTGCCACACGCCGCAGTGCCGCGCGCTCGGAGCGGTCGAACTGCTCGCCGTCCCGCTCTCCGTCGATCTCGTGGCTCCAGGCGACGTCCTCTTCCATCAGGGCGTCGGCCCGAAGGCTCTCGGTGAGGCTCTCGGTGACATTCTCCGTAGCGCTCTGCGCGTCCTGCGCGTCCTGGGGAAGGGAAGAAGAGGAGGTCATTGGATCCTTACGTCGATGGAAGTCCGTTACATCAGTCACAACGCGTGACCTCTCCCGATGATTCCCGCTGTCGGGAATCCGGTCCGGCCGCTGCGGCGACCCGTCGATAGTGGCATGGTCCGCCGGGCCCGTCACCCGGGTTTATCGCTGTCCGTCGGGCTTGGCACTGTGCCAGTCCGGGTGTCCCGGCATCGGCGGGGTCTTCTCGCCGTACAGCCAGCCGTCGAAGAACGAGGTCAGGTCGCGGCCCGCGGTCTGTGACGCCAGCCGGACGAAGTCCGCGGTGGCGGCGTTGGAGTCCCGGTGCTTCTTCACCCAGCTCCGCTCCAGCCGGTCGAATGCGCTCTCGCCGATCTCCTGGCGCAGCGCGTAGAGGACCAGTGCGCTGCCGTCGTACACGACCGGCCGGAAGAGGCTGAGCTTCTGTCCGGGCGCCGGAACGTCGGGGCGGGCGGGGGGGCCGCCCGCGGCGCGCCAGCCGTCGGACCTGATGTAGGCGTCGTACATCCGGCTTTCCAGCGGCCTGTCGGCATGCTCCTCGGCGTAGCGGGCCTCGTACCAGCTGGCATGTCCCTCGTTGAGCCACAGATCGGACCATGCCTGTGGGGAGACGCTGTCGCCGAACCATTGGTGCGCGAGCTCGTGCACCATGATCGATTCGACATACCACTTGGGGTAGGCGGTCTGGGTGAACAGGGACCGTTCGAAGAGCGAGAGTGTCTGGGTCTCCAGCTCGAAGCCGGTGTCGGTGGCGGCGACCAGCAGTCCGTATGTCTCGAAGGGGTAGGGGCCGACCTGCTGTTCCATCCATTCCAGCTGACCGGGTGTCTTGCTGAGCCAGGGTTCCAGCCGCTTGCGGTCGGCGCTCGGCACCACGTCGCGTACCGGCAGTCCATGCGGCCCGGTCCGTTTCAGGACGGTGGAACGGCCGATGGTGACCTGGGCCAGTTCGGTGGCCATGGGGTGTTCGGTCCGGTAGGTCCAGGTGGTCTCGGCACCGTTGCGGGCCGTGCCTGCGGGCAGGCCGTTGGCGACCACCGTGAGGTCCTTGGGTGCGGTGATCCGGAAAGTGAAGAACGCCTTGTCGGCGGGGTGGTCGTTGCTCGGGAAGACCCGGTGCGCGGCGTCGGCCTGATTGGCCATGGCCAGACCGTCGGCGGTGCGCAGCCAGCCGCCGCTGTCCTGGCCGCCGTTCGGGTCGCTGGTGTGCCGGACGGTGATGTGCAGCGGCGCTCCGGCCGGGAGCCGGCCGGGGGGCTGGATGACCAGGTCCTCGTCCGCCGCGGCGAAGTCGGCCCGCACACCGTTGATTTCGACCGTACGGACAGTGCCCTGGGCGAAGTCGAGGTTGATCCGGTCCAGCGGCTCGGTGGTCCGCGCTTCGATCGTGGTGACGGCGTCCAGCGGCTTGCTGTTGCTGCCCTGGTAGGTCAGTCCGATGTCGTACGAGAGGACGTCGTACCCGGGATTGCCGAGGCGCGGGAAGAGTGGATCACCGATTCCGAGCGGCACGGGTGAGGGGAGGGCGGCGGCAACGAGTGCGGCCGATGCGGTGGCCAGCAGAGCGGCCCGCAGACGGCGGGAGATGATCGGCATGAACTACCGCTACCAGCGACTCCCACCCGTGCAGGTGCGGCGCGCGCCACGCCACTCGAACGAGATCGCTGTGGCAGATGGCGCTGCGCGGCGGGGTCAGACGGTGGCGGCGGGGTGCTGGGCGCGGCTCACGTCGTACACCCCGGGTACGTCACGCATCGCGCGCATCAGCGCGGGCAGTGCGGCGGCATCGGGGAGCTGCAATGTGTAGGTGTGCCGGACGCGCTGTTCGCTGGGTGGTTCGACGGTGGCGGAGATGATCGCCGCGTCCGCCGTCGCGATCGCCTCGGTGAGATCGGCGAGCAGCCGGGGCCGTCCGAAGGACTCGGCGACCAGGGTGACCCGGCACCCTGCCGCGTCGCCCCAGTTCACCGAGACCGGCGCACGGCCGACGGACTGCATCCGGGCCACCGCGGGGCACTCCGTCCGGTGCACGGTGACGGCGCCGCCGCGCACGACGAATCCGGTGACGGCGTCGGGTGGTACGGGGGTGCAGCAGCCCGCGAGTCGTACGGTGGCATCCGGCCGGTCCACCACGGCGCTCGCGGCGCGGCTCGCGGACCTGGCTCGCCCGGGGTCGGTGTTCTCCTGGGGCTGTGGTTCGTGCCTGGACTCCGCGGGCCTGCTGTTGTGCGGGCCCTGGGCATCCTCGGGGTGGGCGTCCAGCCAGCCGGTGATGGCGATACGGGCGGCTGGGGTTCGAGCGTGGTCGAGCCAGTCGGGCGAGGGGCCGGAGGCAGCGTCCTCGGCGAGCAGCAACTGCACGGTGTCGCCGTCGCTCAGTACGGTGCCGAGGGTGGCCAGCCGGCCGTTGACCCGAGCACCGATGCAGCTGTGCGCCTCGTGCCCGTACTGTGCGTAGGCGGCGTCGACGCAGCTGGCTCCGGCGGGCAGTCCGAGCGTGCCGCCGTCGGTGCGGAAGACCGTGATCTCCCGGTCCTGGGCGAGGTCGGCGCGGAGTGTGGTCCAGAAGGTGTCGGGGTCCGGGGCGGACTGCTGCCATTCCAGGAGCCTGGAGAGCCAGCCGGGCCGGGTCGGGTCGGCGCGTTCTCCGTCAGCGGGTTCGGCGGACTGCGGGGCGGAGCCGCTGTCCGCGGCGTACGGATTGCCGAGGGCGATGACGCCCGCCTCGGCGACCTTGTGCATCCGGTGCGTACGGATGAGGACTTCGGCGACCGCCCCGTCGGGGCCCGCGACCGCAGTGTGCAGTGACTGGTACAGGTTGAATTTGGGGGCGGCGATGAAGTCCTTGAACTCGGAGATCACCGGGGTGAAACAGGTGTGCAGTTCACCGAGCACGGCATAGCAGTCGGCGTCCTCGCCGACGAGAACCAGCAGCCGGCCGAAGTCGGTGCCGCGCAGTTCGCCGCGTTTGGTCCTGACGCGGTGTACGGAGACGTAGTGGCGCGGCCTGATGAGGACTTCTGCGGGGATGCCGGCCTCCCGCAGCACCGCTGCGACGTTCTCGGCGATGGTGGCAAGCGGGTCCTGGGTGGCCGGGGCGCCGGAGGCGTCCGGTTGCACCGACGCGGCGGCGATCAGTGCGCGGGTTTGTTCGTACTCCTCGGGGCGGAGGATCGCGAAGACGAGGTCCTCCAGCTCGGTCTTGAGGGCCTGTACGCCTAGCCGCTCGGCCAGCGGGATCAGCACGTCGCGGGTGACCTTGGCGATCCTGACCTGTTTCTCGGGACGCATCACGCCCAGGGTTCGCATGTTGTGCAGCCGGTCGGCGAGCTTGATCGACATCACCCGGACGTCGTCCCCGGTGGCGACCAGCATCTTGCGGAAGGTCTCGGGCTCGGCCGCCGCTCCGTAGTCGACCTTTTCGAGTTTGGTGACGCCGTCGACGAGGTAGCAGACCTCTTTTCCGAATTGCTCCCGCACCTGATCGAGGGTCACTTCGGTGTCCTCGACGGTGTCGTGGAGCAGTGAGGCCGTGAGTGTCGTGGTCTCGGCGCCGAGCTCGGCGAGGATCAGTGTGACGGCGAGCGGGTGCGTGATGTACGGCTCGCCGCTCTTGCGCATCTGTCCGCGGTGCGAGGACTCCGCGAGTACGTAGGCCCTGTGCAGGATGGAGAGGTCGGCATCCGGGTGGTGCGCGCGGTGGGCCTCGGCAACATGGCCGATCGCGTCGGGCAGCCGGTCGCGGGAGACGGGGCCGAGCGCGACGCGGCCGAGCCTGCGGAGATCGATCCGGGGACGGCCCCGTCTGCGGATGGGAGCACCTGGGTTGGTGGCCTCTGCACTCATGGGGCACCTCCGGCGACGTCGACCGGCGGTGGGGAGGTGCGGACGCGCCTCCGGGCCGGTGCTTGATGCTACCGAGCCCACCACGTGGCGGAGTCCGGCTCTCGCTCAGCGTGAAACGGATCACCCATTCGAGCGAAGCTCTAGCCGATCGCCGTTTCGAGCCAGGCGGAGTCGATCAAGCCCTCGGCGACGATCACGGCGGCTCCGGTCATCTCGATCTCGCCGTCCGGCCGCTCGGTGATCACGAGGGTGCCGCCTGGCAGATCCACCGTGTACGTGACCGGGGTGCCGGTCTCCGCGGGGTCGGCGCCGTCCCTGCGGGCCGCGGCGACGGCCACGGCGCAGGCGCCCGTGCCGCAGGAGCGGGTCTCGCCCGAACCGCGCTCATGGACCCGCATCGCGACATGGCGCGGTCCGCGGTCCACGACGAACTCGATGTTGACGCCGTCGGGGTAGACGGCCGCGGGGCTGAACGGCGGCGCGGAGAACAGATCGCCGGCGTGCGCCAGGTCGTCGACGAAGGCGACCGCGTGCGGATTGCCCATGTTCACATTGCGGGCGTCCCAGCTGCGGCCGTCCAGACTGACCGTGACGCCTTCCTCGGGGAGGAGCGCGCGTCCCATGGAGACCGTGATGTCGCCGCCCTTGGCGATGTGCACCTTCTTCACACCGCCCCGCGTCGCGACGGCGAGGTCGCCCTCCTCGATATGCCCGGCACGCTGCAGATAGCCGGCGAAGACCCGTACGCCGTTGCCGCACATCTCGGCGATCGAGCCGTCGGCGTTGCGATAGTCCATGAACCACTCGGCCTCGCCCGCCATGGCCCGCGCCTCCGGGTGCGCGGCGGACCGTACGACGTGCAGCAGCCCGTCGCCACCGATACCGGCCCGGCGGTCGCACAGCCGGGCGACGGCGGAGGCGGGCAGGTCGAGGGCGTTGTCCGGGTCGGGAACGATCACGAAGTCGTTCTCGGTGCCGTGGCCCTTGAGGAAGGCGATCTGCGAGGTGCTCACAGGGCAACTGTACGAGGCGGCACCGACAGCCGATGAAACCGGCCCGGGCGCACCGGACGGGAGACGGGCAGCACACCGGGCGGAAGCCGGACGTCTCGCCGGTGGAGCCGCCGCGTCCGTCAGCGGAGCCGTGCCACGCGCCAGACGGCCAGTGCGACCAGTGCGGCGCACACGGTGATGTACAGCGCGATCACGCGCCAGTCGGATCGCTCGCCCGAGCCCCGCTGCGGCAGCCCGGGCCAGGTGTAACCCACGCGGCGGGCGGCCATCATGCCCCAGCCCGCGGCGCAGCAGCTGATCAGCAGGCCCAGCATGGCGACGACCGCGCCGCCGTCGCCGAACGCGAAGGCCAGCGGGAACGCGAACATCAGCGATCCCACGGCGGCGAGCATGACGATCGGTGCGAGCTGCCAGATGCGCAGACGCCGCGCGGGCCGCAGCTCGACCTCGACCTCGGGGGTCACCTCGAGCTCATCGGGCCCGTCGGGGCTCAAGCGTCCTGCCTCGTGCAGCGTGTCCGGTGCGTCTTGTTCTGTGTCGCGAGGGCCGGCCTCCATCGCCACGCGCCCTCCCAACTCGGACTCCACTGGTCGATCGATGCTCGATGATGGCACGCTCCCGGTCACCGAAATGACGGGCAGGGCTTCCCGATGCCATCACGTGATCAGGCTGTAACCGCTCGTGCGACCAACGCCAGCGCCTGGTGCGGGAGTTCCCCGCGGTGCTCCGCGGCGCCATTCAGCCAGTGGACCCGCGGGTCGCGGCGAAACCATGAGTCCTGACGGCGCGCGAATCGCTTGGTGGCGCGTACGGTCTCGGCACGCGCCTCGTCCTCGGTGCACTCCTGGGCCAGCGCGGCAAGCACCTGCTGGTAGCCGAGTGCCCTGGACGCGGTCCGTCCTTCGCGCAGACCGTGCGCCTCCAGGGCGCGCACCTCGTCCACGAGTCCGGCCGTCCACATCCGGTCGACCCTCAGCGCGATGCGTTCGTCGAGCTCGGGGCGGGCCACGTCGACGCCGATCTGGACGGTGTCGTACACCGCATCGTTACCGGGGAGATTGGCCGTGAAGGGCTTGCCTGTGATCTCGATGACTTCGAGGGCTCTGACGATTCGGCGGCCGTTGCTCGGCAGGATGACCCGGCCCGCTTCGGGATCGGCGGCCGCGAGCCGGGCGTGCAGTGCCCCGGAGCCGCGCTCGACCAGTTCATCCTCCAGCCTGGCCCGTACGCCGGGATCCGTGCCGGGGAACTCCAGGGCGTCGATGGCGCCCTTCACATAGAGCCCGGAGCCCCCGACCAGGACGGGGGTACGGCCTGCGGCAAGCAGCCGGTCGATCTCGGCGCGGGCCAGCCGCTGGTACTCGGCGACGCTGGCGGTCTCGGTGACGTCCCAGATGTCCAGCAGGTGGTGCGGAACTTTTCCGCGTTCGGAGAGCGTCAGCTTCGCAGTGCCGATATCCATCCCCCGGTAGAGCTGCATGGAATCGGCATTGACCACTTCGCCGTCGAGCTGCTGAGCAAGAAATACCCCCAGATCGGACTTTCCGGCTGCAGTGGGACCGACGACGGTGATGACCCGCGGTGCGGGAGCTGAACTTCTCACCGCCCCAGTCTCGCAAACCTCCGGCCCTCTTCCGGAACGAGTCGGGTGACCGGCTCCGAACGGGAGTCGCCTGTCGTTCCGGCCACAAGCCCCCGGCCCTGGCCCCGGGGCAGGGCGAGTAGCCGGGTGCGACGCTCCGAGCGGCGCGGATCTTCGCCCGTGCCAGTAGAATTCGTAAGTGAATACGGGCGTTTTTTCACGGTTTGCCGTTTACTCTCAGGGCCGCCTGATGAGGTCGTCGGCAGCGAGGTCGGAGAGGACGCCCGACCCTAGCCCCTAGCAGGGAAGGTGCCCGATGGGCTTCCTGGACAATTTGAAGGCCAAGTTGAGCCCCGCCAAGGACAAGGTCGGCGATCTCGCGCATCAGCACGGGCACAAGATCGACCAAGGGCTCGACAAGGCCGCACGGACGGTCGACCAAAAGACCAAGGGCAAGTACAGCGACAAGATCGAGTCCGGCACGAAGAAGGCCAAGGAAGCGGTCGAGCGCCTGTCCCACAAGCACGACGAGGGTGGTACCAAGCACGACGAAGGCGGAACGCCGCCGGGCGGTACGCCGCCGGGCACGCCGCCCACTTCCTGAACATCAACCGATCAAGCCCGACGGACGGCCGTGGAGCGACAACGCTGCACGGCCGTCGGCCGTATCTGCTCGGGCAAGCGGGCAAGAGTACGGACGGGGCTCAGGACCAGGTGGCGACCAGGTAGCCAACGCCGTACGGGGCGTCCTCGTACAGCAGCCGGCCGCCCAGGCCCGCCCCCTCGGCCGCGCCCGCGAGCACCTGCCAGGGCGCCCGGCCCGCCGCTTTCAGTTCGTACGCCAGCGACTCGTCCAGAGCGATCAGCGCGTCGGGGTCCGCCGTGCCCAGCGCATGGGCGGCCGCCGCATCGAATGCTTCGGCTCGGTCGTCCAGATAGCCGGGGGCCTTGAGCGTGCGGCAGGCACTGCCGTCGCCCATCACCAGCAGGGCCACCCGGTCCGCCCTGACGGCCAGATCCCGTCCGGTACTGGTACAGCGAATGGTTTCGAGCGGCTCCCCCACGCCGAGCCCTTCGACCGGCGCCTCGGCCCATTGCGCGCGGGCGAGCAGCCAGGCACCGACGGCGAGGGACGGTGGAAGCGGGCGGTCAGCCACCGGCCCCTTTTCGCGCCCCAGCCGTACACCGAGGTCGACGCCGAAGCCCTTGAAGGTACCGGTGGCCCCCTCGGGATGCGGGCCACGCCCCGCGCGGTCCGCAGGCCCGATCACGAGCAGCAGATCGGGCCGGGCGGCGGTGAGCACGCCGAGGGCATCGGCGCAGGCGTCCCGCAGGGCGTCGAGCTCGGGCGCGGCACCGGCGGCGACCTCGGGTACCAGCAGGGGCGGGCAGGGGCAGACAGCGGCGGCGACAAGCATGGTGGGCAGCGTACTGCTTGGGTGCGATGCGCCCGTCGGCCACCGCCGCCGTCTGAGTCCTGCCGGTGTCAGTCGCAGCCGCAGCCGGGGGCCGCAGCGGCCGGCAGCGGCGCCGGGGCGCCGATACCGGGCAGCCCGAGCATCACTCCGGCGGGCTTGGCGGCCTCGGTGGCGGTGCGCTTCTCCCAGGCGTCCCCGGCCCGGGTCCGCCGTACGCCCACCGGAACGCCCTCGGCGAGGAGGTGGTGCGGGGCCGCGTAGGTGATCTCGACCGTCACCACATCGCCCGGACGCACCTCCTCGTCCGGCTTGGTGAAGTGGACCAGGCGGTTGTCGGGGGCACGGCCGGAGAGGCGGTGGGTGGCGCCGTCCTTGCGACCCTCGCCCTCCGCAACCATGATCTCCAGCGTTCGACCGACCTGCTTCTTGTTCTCCTCCCAGGAGATCTCCTCCTGAAGGACGGACAGGCGCATGTACCGCTCCTGGACGACCTCCTTGGGGATCTGCCCCTCCATCTCGGCGGCCGGGGTTCCGGGGCGCTTGGAGTACTGGAAAGTGAAGGCGTTGGCAAAGCGCGCCTCGCGGACCGCGTGCATGGTCTGCTCGAAGTCCTCCTCGGTCTCGCCGGGGAAGCCCACGATGATGTCGGTGGAGATGGCGGCGTCCGGCATCGCGGCGCGCACCTTCTCGATGATGCCGAGGAAGCGCTCCTGCCGGTACGAGCGCCGCATCGCCTTGAGGATCGTGTCCGAGCCCGACTGCATCGGCATGTGCAGCTGGGGCATCACGTTCGGCGTCTCGGCCATCGCCGCGATCACGTCGTCCGTGAAGTCGCGGGGATGCGGCGAGGTGAAACGGACCCGCTCCAGGCCCTCGATCTTCCCGCAGGCACGCAGCAGCTTGGAGAAGGCCTCGCGGTCGCCGATGTCGGAACCGTACGCGTTCACGTTCTGGCCGAGCAGGGTGATCTCCGAGACGCCCTCGGCGACCAGTGCCTCGATCTCGGCGAGGATGTCGCCGGTGCGACGGTCCTTCTCCTTGCCACGCAGCGCCGGGACGATGCAGAAGGTGCAGGTGTTGTTGCAGCCGACGGAGATGGAGACCCACGCCGCGTAGGCGGACTCGCGGCGGGTGGGAAGCGTGGAGGGGAATGCCTCCAGGGATTCGGCGATCTCGATCTGCGCCTCTTCCTGGATACGGGCGCGCTCCAGCAGCACCGGCAGCTTGCCGATGTTGTGCGTACCGAAGACGACATCCACCCAGGGGGCCCGCTCGACGATGGTGTCGCGGTCCTTCTGCGCCAGGCAGCCGCCGACGGCGATCTGCATACCGGGCCGCTTGGTCTTCATCGGGGCGAGCCGGCCGAGATTGCCGTAGAGCTTGTTGTCGGCGTTCTCCCGCACCGCGCAGGTGTTGAAGACGACGACGTCGGCGTCGCCGTCGGAGCCCTCGGCGGCACGTACGTAACCCGCGTCCTCCAGCAGCCCCGACAGCCGCTCGGAGTCATGGACGTTCATCTGGCACCCGTAGGTGCGCACCTCGTACGTCTTCAAACCGTCCACTACTCCACCAGCCACGTCGTTGCCGCTCACCCGTCCAGGGTAAGGGCTCCGATCGGGCCGCAATGATGAATACCTCTCCGGCACGGGCTCACGGCCTCCGTGTCCGGGTGCTCCGGGCCACCGGGGCCCGGCCCTGGTCATCGCCCCGGCGGGCTGGCAGGATCGCCGCCATGCTCCAGGCACTGTCCCGTACCGGCCGGCGCCGCACCCTTCAGGCGTGCGCCGCCCTCGTCGTCGTGCTCGGGCTGCTGCTGTGGTGGCTGCTCCCACTCGGGGAACCGGCGCCGAGCGGCGCGCTGACCTTCAGTACCGGCGTACGCAGCGGGGTCTACCAGCGCTACGGCGAGCGGCTCAAGGGGGACCTGGCCAAGGACCTGCCCGAGGTGTCGATACGGCTGCAGACCAGTGAGGGATCGCAGCAGAACATCACGCGGGTGGCGACCGGGAAGGCCGACTTCACCATCGCCACCACCGATGCCCTCGCCACCTATCTGCGCAGCGGCAAGCCCGGCGCCGACCGGCTGCGGGGCTGTGTGCGGCTGTACGACGACTACATCCAGCTGGTCGTACCCCGGGACTCGGAGGTACGGAAGGTCTCGGACCTGATCGGCAAACGCGTCGGGGTGGGGCAGCCGGGTTCGGGCGTACGGCTGGTCGCCGACCGGCTGATGACGGCCGCCGGTCTCGATCCCGCGAACGATGTGAGGCCGGTTCCCGACGGTATCGACACCATGCCGAAGAAGCTGGAGAACGGCCTGCTAGATGCTTTCTTCTGGTCCGGCGGACTGCCCACCTCCGCCGTGCAGGAGCTGTCGGACCGGTTCGCGATCCGGCTGGTGCCGCTGGAGGCACCGCTGATCAAGGAGCTTCAGGCCGTGGGCGGGTCCGCCCGCCACTACCGGTCGGCCGTGATGCCCGCCGATGCCTACCGCAATGCGCAGCAGGGGCAGGCGGTGCCGACGGTGGCGGTCGCCAATGTACTGGTGACCACGGACCGTACGGATCCGGCGATGACCGCGGCGTTCACCCGGACCGTGATCGACAGCCGGGACCGGATCGGGCGCGAGGTGCACGCGGCCCAGCTGGTGGATCTGCGTACGGCGATCTACACCGATCCGCTGCCGCTGCACGAAGGGGCCAAGCGCTACTACCGCTCGGTCAAGCCCTGATCCCCGCCGCCACTCCGTCGGGCCCGGTCCCCGAGCCGGGCCCTCTCCCGTCCGCGCTCAGCCCTGCGGGCCCTGGCGTGGCACCGACACCGTCACCCGCAGCCCGTGCGGCTCATGGGCGGCGTAGCCGATGGAGCCGCCACCCGCCACCAGGAGGGCCTGGGAGATGGAGAGCCCGAGGCCGGAACCCTTCACGTTCTGATGCTGGGCGCTGCGCCAGAAGCGGTCGCCGACGCGCTCCATCTCCTGTGCGGTGAGGCCCGGTCCGCGGTCGGCGACGACGACCGTGACGTCATCGCGGCCGGAGGCGACCGTGACGAGGACCTCTTCGTCGGCAGGGGTGAATTTCAGGGCGTTGTCGATGATGGCGTCGAGGGCGCTCGACAGGGCGATGGGGTCCGCCCAGGCGGTCACGGCGGACGAGCCGTCCGCCCTGAGCCGTACTCCCTTCTCCTCGGCGACCGGCCGCCAGGAAGCGACGCGTTCCGCGGTGAGTGCGCCGATGTCCGTGAGCTGCAGATCGGCATCGGCGTGTTCGGCCAGCGCCAGGTCGAGCAGATCGTCGAGAACCTGCCCGAGGCGCTTGCCCTCCGTGCGCACGGAGGCGATCTCCTCGTTGCCCTCGGGGAGTTCGAGCGCGAGGAGCTCGATCCGCAGCAGCAGCGCGGCGAGGGGGTTGCGCAGCTGGTGCGAGGCGTCGGCGACGAAGGCACGCTGCTGCTCCAGCACATCCTCGACGTTGTCGGCCATCTCGTTGAACGAGCGGGCCAGGCGCCTCAGTTCCGGCGGCCCTCCGGAGGCCGCGACCCGGGATCTCATCCGGCCGCTGGCGATGTCGTGGGTGGCCGCGTCCAGGGTCCGTACGGGCAGCAGTACCCAGCCGGTGAGCCGGATCGCGGCGCCGACCGCCACCAGCATCGCAACGACTTCGCCGACTGCGATGAGCAACCAGCCGCGCAGCGTGCGTGCGCGCATTTCGGAGGTGGGCGAGTCGATGACCACGACGGCGACGACATCGCCGTCCCGTACGACAGGTGAGGCGACGACGACCCTGCCCCGCTGCCAGGGCCAGACCTGCGGCGGATCGTGGCTGCGACGACCCAGGAGCGCCTCCTTGAAGGCCTCTCTCCCCTCCCCCTCGATCGGGAGCTGCCAGGTGGCCGGGGCCTTCGCCATGGCACTGTCGTCGCGGTAGAAGACACCGGCGCGGATGCCGTATACGGATGCGTAGGTGTCGAGTTCGCTCCGCAGGGTGCGGCGCCTCTCGTCGTAACCGGGGGTCCGCTCGGCGATGAACTGGGCGAGCGCGGCGAAGCGTGCCGTGTCGTCGATGCGGTCGATGACGACGCGTTGCTGCTGGGCGCCGGCCACGCTGACGGCCAGCGGGAAGCCGAGGGCGAGCAGCACGCTCGCCATGAGAATGATGAGCAGGGGAAGCAGCCGGGTGCGCACCTGGGACGTACGCCTCTACGCGGACGGGGCGACGAGGCGGTAGCCGACCCCGCGCACCGTCTCGATCAGTGCGGGCAGCCGCAGTTTGGAACGCAGGGACGCGACGTGCACTTCGAGCGTGCGCCCCGTTCCCTCCCAGCTCGTGCGCCACACCTCACTGATGATCTGCTCCCGGCGGAAGACCACACCGGGGCGCTGGGCGAGCAGCGCGAGCAGGTCGAACTCCTTGCGGGTGAGCTGGACTTCCGATCCGTCGACGCTGACCCGGCGGGTCGGCAGCTCGATGTGGACGTGCCCGAGGCGCAGAGCGGCGACGGGTGTGGGAACGGTGTCCTCGCCGGCCGATTTGCGCCTGCTGACGGCGTGGATACGGGCGAGGAGCTCGCCGGTGTCGTACGGCTTGACCACGTAGTCGTCGGCCCCGAGGTTGAGGCCGTGGATCCGCGACCGGACATCGGCGCGCGCGGTCACCATGATCACCGGGGTGGAGGTGCGCTTGCGGATCTTCCCGCACACCTCGTAGCCGTCCTGGTCGGGCAGGCCGAGGTCGAGGAGCACGACGCCGAAGGGCTCCGTGTCCGCGGGCAGCAGCGCCTGCAGTGCCTCCTCGCCGCTGCGCGCGTGCACGACCTGGAAGCCGTGCCGGGCGAGGATCGCGGAGAGGGCGGCGGCGACGTGGTTGTCGTCCTCGACGAGCAGCAGTCTCATGGCCCCCCTTTCCAAAGGTGTGGCGCGCCGGTCTTCCGTCGGTGCGGCGCCGGTGCGTGTCGGTGCGGTTTCTCGTACGCCTCTCGTCACTTCCCCGTACCGAGGTGTTTCACGTCATGGCGTACCAGGGCATCCACTCCGATGACCGGTACGTCAGTCAAGGGCCCGCCCACTGCATCGAGCCATCTGTTATCCACCCGGTACGCCCCGGGAGTCCCGCCCGCCGTCCCCTTCACGCGGAGTGTCCGGTTGCCGCCGGATCGTTATGCTCAATTTCCGCTCAGATGTAATGACGCTGGTCGCACTGCGTCATTAGGGTCCTTCCCAACCGAGGAGGACGGAGCATGAAGCCGATGAGCGGAGTTTCAGTGACCAAGGGCGCCGAGGACGCCGCACCCGCGGCGAACGACCTTGTCGTACTGAGCAACGTCAACAAGCACTTCGGCGCGCTGCATGTGCTCCAGGACATCGACCTGACCGTCGCCCGTGGCGAGGTCGTGGTCGTCATCGGGCCCTCCGGGTCCGGGAAGTCCACGCTGTGCCGCACGATCAACCGCTTGGAGACGATCGACTCGGGCGCCATATCGATCGACGGCAAGCCGCTGCCCCAGGAGGGCAGGGAGCTGGCCAGGCTGCGCGCCGACGTCGGCATGGTCTTCCAGTCGTTCAATCTCTTCGCGCACAAGACGGTGCTCGAGAACGTGATGCTGGGCCAGCTCAAGGTCCGCAAGACGGACAAAAAGGCTGCCGAGGACAAGGCCCGTTCGCTGCTGGACCGGGTGGGCGTGGCGACGCAGGCCGACAAGTACCCCGCCCAGCTCTCCGGCGGTCAGCAGCAACGCGTCGCAATCGCCCGGGCGTTGGCGATGGACCCCAAGGTCATTCTCTTCGACGAGCCGACCTCCGCGCTCGACCCGGAGATGATCAATGAGGTGCTGGAGGTCATGCAGCAGCTCGCCCGGGACGGCATGACGATGGTCGTCGTCACCCATGAGATGGGCTTCGCGCGCTCGGCGGCGAACCGCGTCATCTTCATGGCGGACGGAAAGATCGTCGAAAAGGCCACGCCCGACCAGTTCTTCAGCAACCCGCGCAGTGACCGGGCCAAGGACTTCCTGTCGAAGATCCTTCACCACTGACGACAACGACTTACGACATAAGGAATGTTCACATGAAGCTCCGCAAGTCGGCCGCCGTTGCGGCCATCGCCGTGCTCGCCCTGACAGCGACCGCCTGTGGTGGCAAGGAAGGCTCGGCCGGCGACAAGCCGACCGGGACCAAGCCCGGTGCCTCGGGCGCCCCCGAGCTGCCGAAGTACACCGTCGCAACGGGTGTCGACCTGAACTCGCCGACCTTCAAGGCGGCGAAGAAGCGCGGCAAGCTGATCATCGGCGCCAAGGCCGACCAGCCCTACCTCGGGTTCGAGGACCAGTCGACGAAGGAACGCTCCGGTTTCGACATCGAGATCGCCACGATGATTGCGGCCGATCTGGGCTTCTCGAAGGACCAGATCGAGTGGAAGACCGTGGACTCGGGCATCCGGGAGACCGCGATCTCCAAGGGGCAGGTCGACTACTTCGTCGGCACGTACACGATCAACGATGAGCGCAAGAAGCAGGTCGGATTCGCCGGCCCTTACTACAAGGCAGGCGCCGACCTGCTCGTACGCAAGGACGACACGTCCATCACCGGCAAGGACGCCGTGAAGGGCAAGAAGGTCTGCTCCATCGTCGGCTCCACTCCGCTCCAGGAGATCAAGAAGCCGGAGTACGGCGCGAATGTCGTCGAACTGGCCAAGTACTCGGACTGCGTACAGCAGTTGCTGACCAAGCAGGTCGACGCGGTCACCACCGACGACTCGATCCTGAAGGGTTACGCGGCGCAGAACAACGGCAAGCTCCGCGTCGTCGGCAAGCCGTTCACCGAGGAGCCCTACGGCGTGGGCCTCAACAAGGACGACAAGGTGCTGCGCGACGCCATCGACGACTCGCTGGTGAAGCACGTCGGGGACGGCACGTACCAGAAGATCTACGAGGCGACCCTGGGTCTGTCCGGCTCGAAGTACACCGCTCCGCCGGCTGTCGAGCGTTACTGACGCCTCCAGTTGACTGAAGTGTCTCGTACGCGCCCTTGCCTCCCCGAGCGCGTACGGGGCACCCCTTCTCCCCTGCCCCGATGCCGCTGCCTGCCGACGCGGAGACCTCATGAATGTACTGCTCGACAATTTTCCAGAGTTTCGCGACGGCTTCATAGGAACCGTGTCGATCACCGCTGTCAGTTCGGTCATCGCACTGGCCCTCGGTGTCCTCGTCGCCGGACTCAGGGTCTCGCCGGTGCCGCCGCTGCGGATCTTCGGCACCGCGTGGGTGACGCTGCTGCGCAATACCCCTCTGACCCTCCTCTTCCTGGTTTCCTTCTTCGTCGTACCGGAGATCTTCTTCCCCGGCATGAGCCCGTTCCTGCTCGGCTCGCTGGCACTCGGCTTCTACACCTCGTCATTCGTGTGCGAAGCAGTCCGCTCGGGCATCAACACCGTTCCGCTGGGGCAGGCCGAGGCCGCCCGCTCGATCGGTATGACGTTCTCCCAGACGCTGAGGATCGTGGTGCTGCCGCAGGCCACGCGGACCGTCATTCCGCCGCTGAGCAGCATTTTCATCGCACTCACCAAGAACTCGGCAATCGCCGGCGCATTCAGCGTCACGGAGCTGTTCGGCTGGCAGAAGCTCATGAGTGACCGCGGTTACGCCATCACTCCTGTCTTCATCTGGGTGGCCCTCGGCTATCTGGTCGTCACCTTTGCCATCAGCGGTCTGTTCTGGCTGGTCGAACGTCGTATGGAGGTCGCCCGATGAGTGCCAGCGTTCTCTACGACACACCGGGCCCGAAGGCCACCGTACGCAACCGGCTCTACGCCGTCGTCGGGTCCCTGGCCATCCTGGCTCTGCTCGTCCTCAGCTTCGTGCGGCTGTCCGACAAGGGGCATCTGGCCCCCGAGATGTGGGACATCTTCAACTACGCCGGCATCCGGCAGAACATCGCCGACGCCGTACTCGCCACTCTGAAGGCCTTCGGCCTGGCCGCGATCGGCTCGCTGATCCTCGGTGTGATCCTCGCGATGGGCCGCCTCTCGGACCACAAGCCAGTCCGCTGGCTGGCCACCGCGTTCATCGAGCTGTTCCGCTCGATCCCGCTGCTGATCACCATCTACGCGATCTGGGTCGGCTTCCTCACCGACTACTCGATGTGGGCACTGGCACTCGGCCTGTCGGTCTACAACGGCTGCGTCCAGGCCGAGGTGTTGCGCGCAGGTATCAACTCCGTACCCAAGGGGCAGAGCGAAGCCGCCTACGCCCTGGGTATGAGCAAGACCCAGGTGATGGTCAGCGTGCTGATCCCGCAAGCGGTACGAGCCATGCTGCCCACGATCATCAGCCAGCTCGTGGTCACCCTCAAGGACACCTCGCTGGGCTTCATCATCCTGTACCCGGAGCTGCTTCAGACCGCCCGTCTGATCGCCTCCAACACACAGGTGAACGGGCAGTACCCGTACGTCTCGACCATCATCGTCATCGGCGCCATCTACGTCGGCATGTGCCTTCTACTCTCGGCGCTCGCCACTTGGATCGAGAAGCGCGGACGGCGGACTAGGAAGAGCTCGGGCCCCGGGGATGCGCCGGAAACCATCGGTGCGCCGTCGCGCCTAAGCGACAATGGAAGTGCCGTCTGACAGCTCGTCGACAGACATTCCCAAGGGGCGGGGTGCGGCTACCCCCGCCCTTCGCCGCGTTCCGGTGCAAATCGAGCCAGCTCCGCCAGCTCCTCGGTTTGCTAAGGGCCCGTAAAGAATCAACACGTTGCTTCACGACCTCCCTGTCGTTGGTGTGGTATGCGCATACCGAGCGAGGTTCGTGACCAACTTGCCCTGAGATTCGGAGTGTTGTTCCCTCATCTGAATGAGCGGCAGCAGCGACTGGCGCTGGCCGCCGAGGCCCGGCTGCTGGGGCACGGCGGGGTCCGGGCCGTCGCGCGTGCCGCAGGGGTGAGCGAGACGACGGTGCGGAAGGGTGTCTTCGAGTTGGAGGGCGGTGAGGACCCACTGCCCGATGGCCGGGTCCGCCGGGACGGCGGCGGTCGCAAGAGCGCCGAGAAGCTTGACCGGCTGCTCGTTCCAGCGTTGCTGGCGCTGGTCGAGCCGGATGAGCGGGGCGATCCGATGTCGCCGCTGCGGTGGACGACCAAGTCGCTGCGGTCTTTGGCCGGGGAGCTGACGCGGCAGGCCATGCCGCGTCAGCGCCGACCGTGGGCAGGCTGCTGCGGGAGAACGGTTTCAGTCTGCAGGCCAATGCCAAGACCCTTGAGGGCGCTCAGCACCCCGACCGGGACGCGCAGTTCCGGTACATCAACGACCAGGTCAAGGACCATCAGGCGGAGGGCGAGCCGGTGGTCAGTGTGGACACGAAGAAGAAGGAAGTCGTTGGGGAGTTCAAGAATGTGGGACGTCAGTGGCGGCCGGCCGGTGAACCCGTGCGGGTTGACGTCCATGACTTCCCCGGTGATGCACTGGGCAAGGCCCTGCCTTATGGCATCTACGATCTGGCGGCGGACACCGGCTGGGTGAATGTCGGTACGGATCACGACACCGCAGCCTTCGCGGTCGAATCGATCCGCCGTTGGTGGAACGGGCAAGGGAGCCTCGACTACCCGCAGGCCAGACGTCTGCTGATCACTGCCGATGCCGGCGGCTCCAACGGCTACCGCACCCGGGCCTTCAAGACCGAGCTGGCCGCGTTCGCCGCCCGGACCGGCCTGGCCGTCACGGTCTGCCACATGCCGCCGGGCACATCGAAGGTCGGGTAGCCGGAGGGACTCGCACCCTCCGGCTCCCACAGATCCGTACGTGACGATCTCTCGTCATACGGCTCTTGTCGTCCTGATCACCAGGCCAAGGAGGGGGAACTGACCCATCTCCACTGCGCGAACATCCCCGGGCGGCGCTTGGCTGCCCGCTGGAAGGCCGCGATGGCCTTCCTCATCGCGCGAAACCGTCTGTACTTGTTGCGGAGCCAGCGCACCAGGTAGGCGTTGATGCGCATCAGAAGTGGATACAAGGCCGATCGGTAGAACCGGCCGTAGTACTGCATCCAGCCCGCGACGATCGGATTGATCCGCTGCGCGAGTTCTTCCACGGTGAGGTTGACCCGCCGGTGGAGCCGCCAGGAGCGGACCTCCTCGCCGAGTCGTTTGAGGGCGTCCCTGCTGACCGCGGGACGGAACGACCATCTGATGCGGCCGTTCTTGTCCCGCATCTGGCGCTGTTGGAACGTGAACCCCAGGAACGTGAAAGACGTGTGCTCGTACGAGCCGCGCCGCAATCCGTCCTGGCAGTACACGATCCGGGTCTTGGCCGGGTGCAGACGCAGCCCGACCTCGGCCATCCTGTCCGAGAGCGCGGCCAGCACCTGGCGGGCCTGGCGCTCGGTGACGCAGTGCACGACCGCGTCGTCCGCATAGCGTTCGAACGAGACAGCAGGGAACTCCCTGGCCATCCATACGTCGAACGCGTAGTGCAGGAACAGGTTCGCCAAGACGGGAGAAACCGGGGCTCCTTGTGGCGTCCCGCACTCCCGCTCCAGCAGGGTGCCGTCGGGCATCTTGAGCGGGGCGGCAAGCCACCGCCGCACATACAATTTCACCCAAACGGCGTCGGTGTGCGCTTCCACCGCCTTGACCAGGAGGCCCCAGGGCACACTGTCAAAGAACTGTGAGATGTCGAACTCGACAACCCAGTCCCGTTTCCAGCTGCGTTCCCGACACTTCTCCACGGCATCCAAGGCGGACCGTCCGGGCCGGTATCCGAAGCTGTCCGGATGGAAAATAGGATCCACCCTCCGCACCAGATGCCGGGCCACTACGGTCTGAGCCACACGATCAGCGACGGCAGGAATCCCGAGGATCCTCTCACCGCCGCCATGCGGCTTAGGAATGGCCACCGCACGCACCGGCGGAGGAAAGTAGGAGCCCGACGACATCCGATTCCAGACCCTATAGAGATTGTTCTTCAGGTCCTTCTCGAATTCGGCGATGCTCTGCCCGTCCACTCCCGGCGCTCCCTTGCTAGCCCTGACTTCCTCCCATGCTTCCTTGACTTCCCACTTAGAAATCTCAAACGGCTTGGCCTGTGACTTCAACTGGCTCACCGAACTCCTCCCGGACACCGTCCGGTTGATGCGATCAACACAGTCACGGACGACCCGGCCCCTTCGCTCCACCCCCGTTACAGGGGCTTCTCCACTACTACGAGCCGGTCCGCCGGCACGTCTCGCGTCGGTACTCGGCCCCTTCGCGGCACAACCGCTCGGGGTGCTCCCTCTCGCCCGGCCCTACCAGGACGGGCTGTATCGGTACGCGCCTTCTCCTGTTCCACATGACCGCGGCAGATCAGGTTCACGTCGTCTCCATGCCGGACACCGCCTAGCCAGTCGGCGGGCTCCCGCCAGGCTTATCCCGGGACGGTTCCAAGCTTCCCGGTTTTGATGTCGTCGGAATCCTTTCGACACGTCAGCAACGATTCACTTGCGTTCGTCTCCCTGATCCCCACCTGACGCCTCTTGGACGCCTTTTCCTCATCGCTCACCACGACAGTCTTCGGCTAACGCAGCATGAGGCGGTTTGAAGCCTCCCCCCGCAGGGCGACTTCGAAGGGCCAATCCTTCATCGGTCACGCAGCACTGCTTCAAGAAACTCGTCCTACATCGAATTCCCCTCTGCATTCAGGACACACTGGAACAAGGTGGAGCATCGGCTGTTCTCCGCGATCACCATGAACTGGCGCGGCAGACCGCTGAACAGCCACGAGGTCGTCGTGCAGTCCATCGCCGCGACCACCACCCGCACTGGTCTCACCGTCCAGGCGGAACTCGACACCGGCACCTATCCCACCGGTGTGAAGGTCAGCGACGCCGAGCTGAACGCGGTGCCGGTCACCGGGCATGCCTTCCACGGCGAATGGAACTACACCGTGCACCCCCGCCCCGCCAGCCCGGCAGGCCCTACCAGGCCGACGCCCGGGCCGACGGCGGTCTTCGACCGTGCTGCCCTGTCACATCCCGTACTGACCGGCATGACCTGCACCGCACTGACCGAGCTGACCGAGACCCTGACCCCCGGCTGGCAGGCGCTGCAGAAACAGGACCCGGCCACCCGACGCGACGGCGGCACCAGGCGCCGGGCCCCGGGCGGCGGCCGCAAAGCCAAACTCGACCTGGCCGACCGGGTCCTGGCCACCGTGCTGCAACAAAACCTCGCTCTGCCGCCTACAGTGCTGGCCCACCTCTTCGACGTCAGCAAGGACACCATCCGCCACACCACCAGCGAGATCCGACGACTGATGGACCAGCACGCGCACACACCCCAGCCCCCAGCAGCACACCTCAGCACCCTGGCAGGACTCCTCGTCCACGCCACCGCACACGGCACGACCCTCACGACAGAGACCAAACCAACGTGTTGATTCTTTACGGGCCCTAAGGGCTCGCAGAGAATCAACGTGTTGCTTCCGGTGATGTGGCTCGTTGACGTGGTATGGGCATATCGCAAGAGGTTCGAGATCAACTGGCCGCCAGGTTCCAGGTGTTGTTCCCACACCTGGACGAGCGGCAGCTGAGGTGACCCCTGTGGTGTGGACACACCTGACAATGGATCTTGCTGATCCTGGAAGGTGTAGATCTACGTGGCACGGCCCTCGAAGTACAGTGCGGAGTTCCGGTCCGACGCGATCGCGTTGTGGCGGGCTTCGGCCGGCAGGCGGACGTTCAAGGACGTCGCGGCTGATCTGAACGTCAACCCCGAAACGCTGCGGACCTGGGTGCGTGATGCCGACGGTCGTCCAGTCGCCGCAGGCGCGTCGCAGGACACCGAGGCCGAGTTGGCCCGGCTGCGGGCGGAGAACGCGCGGCTGGCCAAGGCGGAGAAGGAATGACAGCTGGAGCGGGAGATCCTGCGTCGGGCAGCGGCCTATTTCGCCCGGGAGATGAAGTGAAGACCGCCGCTTGGGACTTCGTCTCCACCCACGCCGAGATGTTCGGCATCAAGCGGATATGCCGGGTGCTGGAGGTCTCCCGCTCGGGCTACTACCGGTGGATCACCGGCGCTGAGGCGCGGGCGGGGCGGCAGTTCGAGGAGGACGCCCTGGTCGAGGAGATCCGCGAAATCCATGCCGAACACCGCGGGAACTACGGCGCGCTTCGAGTCCATGCCGAACTGCGCGGCTTCGGCCACACGGTCAACCACAAGCGCGTGGCCAGGCTGATGCGCAAGCACGGCATCGTCGGCCGTCACCTGCGGAAGAAGAAGCGCACCACGATCTCGGACCGCCTCGCGCCGCCAGTGGCGGACCTGGTCCAGCGGGACTTCACCGCCAGTACGCTGGACGAGAAGTGGTGCGGCGACATCACATATGTGCAGGTCGGAGCCGCGTGGCTCTACCTCGCTTGCGTCATCGATATCCGGTCGCGCCGAGTGCTCGGCTGGCCGATGGCCCCGCACATGCGGGCCGAGCTCGTCATCGACGCACTCCAGGCCGCGGTCGCGACCCGCGGCGGCAACGTGACCGGAGTGATCTTCCACGCACCGCGGATCGCAATACACCTCGGCCGCGTTCGCCCAGGTCTGCGACCTGCACGGCATCCGCAGAAACATGGGCAGGGTCGGCTCCAGCTACGACTGTGAGGATGATCAGATGCCGCTTCGGGCGGCGGCCTGACCCGAGCTACGACTGGCGTTGCTGCCTTGGCGTTGATCTGTCGGCCGCTGCCTGGAGCGGTATTCGCTGCCGCCGGGCAGGGGACGTGTCCCGATAGGGGCCTTCGCGACAGGCACCGTCACAGTCTTGACCGCCCCGGCCCGGCGACGGCCACCCGCACCCAAGGCGATCAGGAGACAGGCGACCTTGACCAGCATCACGCAGCCCACGGCCTCATGTCACGTCCCGGCCGACACCGGGGAAGACATCCTGCTCGGCGTTGACACCCACAAGCACATCCACGCCGCAGCCGTCGTCACCACGCTCGGCGCCGCCCTGGACGGCCGCAGCTTCCCGGCAACTGCCGATGGCTATCGTCAACTCGTATCCTGGGCCCGCTCGTTCGGCAGACTGCACCGGGCCGGGGTCGAGTGCACCGGCTCCTACGGCGCTGCCCTGACCCGACACCTGCGGGCAGAAGGCATCGAGGTGACCGAGGTCAACCAGCCCGACAAGGCCGCCCGACGGCGTCACGGCAAGACCGACGCCGTCGATGCCGAAGCCGCTGCCCGCGCCGTCTTGTCCGGTCGTGCCACCGCCACGGCGAAGACCAGCGACGGCCCGGTGGAGATGCTGCGGCTCTTCAAGCTGGCGAAGGGATCCGCCATCAAGTCCAGGACCCAGGCCATCAACCAGCTCAAGAGCGTCCTTGTCGGAGTACATGCCTATGTGCAGAGTCAGGTACGAATGAACGTGCAGAGCAATCCATCCCTCATGGTGGGCGTGCTCACTCTTCGAGATGGTGATGTCTGAGCCGAGGCAGTCAAGACGTGACGAGGCAGAACGGGTGTCCCGCTGGGTCGATGAGGACCCGCCACTTGTCCTTGTTAGGCTGCTGCTGCGGTTTGTCGGCACCCAGTTCCAGCAGCCGGGCCTCTGCCTCGTCTAGGTCCTCGACCTTGAAGCAGACATGAAGTTGCTGAGGAACGGTTTGATCAGGCCAGCTCGGAGCTCGATAGTCGTCGACTCGTTGGAAGCCGATGAAGAGTCCATCGTCACCGTTGAGGCCGGCGAAGTGGGCGTCCGACTGCGGGTGGGATTCGAGGCCAGTGGCCTGCTGATAGAACGACGCCAGCGCCAACGGATCGGGGCAGTCGAGGTTTATCGCGATCAGCTTCATCTGCACAGGCATGGAATCTCCGGGCCGCTCGGTGAGCATTCTTGACGCCACTTTAGAGGCGGTTGCCTGCAGTTGAGAGTGGCGGAGAGTCTTCCGTGACCGTATCCCTGCAGGCCAGGACCTCACTCGGTCCAGCACCGAACGGCTGGAGCCGGGTCAGGCCACGTCGGTCTCGCGCTCGATCGCTTTGAGGCGGTTCTTCAGCCGGTAGCTGGGACCGTTGATGGCGACGACTTCGCAGTGGTGCAGGAGCCGATCAAGGATGGCGGTGGCGAGGACTTCGTCGCCGAAGACCTGGCCCCATTCGCTGAAGGTCTTGTTCGAGGTCAGGATGATGGAGCCCTTTTCGTAGCGCTTTGAGATGACCTGGAAGACCAGGTTCGCCTCGGCGCGTTCGAGGGGCTGGTAGCCGACTTCATCGACCACGAGAACGCTCGGCCGCAGGTAGGAGCCCAGTTTGCTGGTCAGGCGCCCTGCCGCCTCGGCTGCCTTGAGGTTGCGGACCATGTCGTCGAGGCTGGTGAAGTAGATCGAGTATCCGGCCCGGCAGGCCGCGACCGCCAATGCGATCGCGATGTGGGTCTTGCCGACGCCGGGCGGCCCCAGCAGGGCAGCATTGGCCTTCGCTTCGACGAAGGACAAGGTAGCGAGGTCTTTGACCTTGCGCGGGTCGAGCTCGGGCTGGAACGAGAAGTCGTACTCATCCAGCGTCTTGTGGTGTGGCAGCCGGGAGAGCCGCAGGCCCTGGCGGAAGCGGCGGTCGTCGCGGACGGCGAGTTCTTCGGAGAGGACCAGGTCGAGGAAGTCGAGGTAGCCCATCTTGGCCTCGTCCGCCCGCCGGGTGTACTCGTTGATGGTTTCCGCCAGGTGGGGCAGGCCGAGCTTGGTCGCCGTGGTGCGGATGCGGTTGCCGGTCAGCTCGCTCAAGACGATTCCTTCGTCGCTCGGTTGGTGGTGAAGGGGCGGGTCCCGGTCAGCTCGTCATAGACCGACAACGGTCGGCGGCCGACCTCGATGCGGGTCGCCGCAGCCCGGTTGAGGAGGGCTTGCAGCGGTCCGGTCTCCTCGCCCAGCGGGCGTTCGTGACGCGGCCGGGGCGGGACATCGCTGGTGGTGGTCCGGCGCCCTTTGCCGGTGGGCAGGCCGTCCCAGTGCTGTTCCTCAACGACACGGACCCCGCGTCCGACGGCCCGTGGGTGCGTGGCCAGCAGCGTCTCACCGCTGGAGTCGGCAACAGTGGAGTGCAGCATGACCTGTGACTTCGTGGCCCTGATCTCCACCAGCTGACGGGGGCGGACCTTGCGGGCCGGGACCGAGTAGAGGTTCCCGCCGAAGGCGACCAGGCAGTCCTTACCGACCGGCCGCAGATGGCGCTCGGCCACCAAAAACGGAGTTGGCGGCAGCGGCTTGAGAGCCGCGTGGTCGCGGGCAGCACGGTGCCCGATCACCTCGCGGTGCGTCTTGTGGATCTGAGCCCGCCGCTGCGGCACCCAACCGGCGAACGCGGCATCCATCTCCTCGACGGAGGAGAAGGCCCGGCCGGAGAGAACGTGGTCACGGACGATCAGCACTTGGCGTTCGACGCGGCCCTTCCCCTGGGGCCGGTAGGCGGCCAGCACATCGATGTCGAAGTCGTAGTGGCCGGCAAAGCCAACCGCCTCCGGATGCAGCGGAACCGCCTCACCCGGGGCGACGTGACGGCGCACGACCGTCTTGGTCCGGTCGTAGACGATCGTCATCGGCACCCCGTTGAAGTGCGCAAATGCCCGCCGGTGGCAGTCAAAGAACGTCTGCAGGTCAAGGCTGGTGGTGAAGCAGCAGAACGGATCACGCGAGTACGACAGCACCATATGGAAGGAGTAGACCTTCGGAATGCCCAGATGAGCGAGGATCTTGCCCTCATCGCCCCAGTCCACCTGAGCCTGAGCACCCGGGATCACCTCGAACCTGCGATGCATCCCCGCCAGTTCCCGTGGGGTGATCCCCAATTCCTCCGCGATCCGCGGGCGGGCCTCCTGCACGTAGAGCTTGACCCGCTGGTAGTTCCCGGTGAATCCGTACTCCTTGTCCAGCCGCTCGTGAATCACCGCGGCCTTCATCAGGATCTCGGCCCGCAGCATCGCGTCGATCAGCGGAGCGACCTCGTCGACCACCCGCTTGCGCGGCTGACCACTCGCCGTCCGGCGCGGCGGCGCGGACGAGTCAGCGGACAGGTACTTGCTGACCGTTCGCCAGTTCAGCCCGGTTTCCTTGGCGACCTCCGACAGGCTCATCGCCCCGGACTCCACCAGGCCGCGGAAGCGCCGGAGCTCCAGCCAGCGCTGCGGGTCCAAGACCATGGCCCACCCCTCTCTGCAACCTTGGACAACAGGCAGCAGAGTGCCGGGGGCGGACTCTCAGCGCATCAAGAACTCTGTACGTTCATCCGTACGCGGCTATGCGCGTTCACGTGTACGCCGACAGTCCTGGTCTGCGCCGACGCCGAACTTCGCGAGTCCCTGGCCGGGCTGAGGAACCCGAAGCTGTTCCAGCAATGCGCCGCACTAACGGAGCCGGAGATCTCCGGGCCGGCAGAAGCCGCGCGTCACACCCTGCGACTGCTGGCCCGCCGCATCCAGCACCTGACCGAAGAGATCAACGACCTCACCAAGCGGATAACCGAAGCAATCAAAGCGACTACTCCTGATCTGCTCGACGTCCACGGCGTCGGCCCGGACAGCGCCGCTGTCCTGCTCATCTCGGCCGGTGACAACCCCGGACGCCTCGACAACGAGGCGTCCTTCGCCGCCCTGTGCGGCGCCAGCCCCGTCGAAGCGTCCTCCGGCAAGACCCAGCGCCGCAGACTCAACCGAGGCGGTGACCGACAGGCCAACGCCGCCCTCTACCGGATCGTCCTCAGCCGCCTGCGATGGGAGGGGCGTTCCCAGGACTACCTGCGGCGACGACTCGCGGAGGGCAAGACCAAACGCGAGATTATCCGCTGCCTCAAGCGGTACGTCGCACGAGAGACCTACCGGCTCATCGTCCCCACAAACACCGTGGCCAACGACACGGGACCAGCCCGAGGTGCCGCTTGACATCCATAGGGGCATCAACGCCCTGGCCGAAAGTTTCTGGCAGGGACTGAAGCGAGAAACGATGCACAGGAGAGTGTTCGTGACGATGTCTCAGGCGAGGCTCGAGATATTCCGGTGGCTCACCTACTACAACGCCCGACGCCGACACAGCGCGCTCTCCTACCTCTCCCCGATGGAATTCGAACAGCACCACCACAAGACAGCTAAACTCTCACTCGCAGCATGAACCCCTGTGTCCACACTCCGGGGGTCACCTCAGAGCCATGGCCAACCCTTTCGGGGCGAACATGACTTGCTCGCTGAGGCAACGGGTTTTGGCGTGGTTGCTGTTGTGCCGACGCTTCCATCTCTTGAGTCGGCGGGCCCGAATGGCCTCGGTAGTTCCTTGGGATGTTTTGGCCGCGCAACATTTGAGCCCCACATCAGCGAGGTTCTCGATGATTCCGTGCTGCTGGCGGCGGTCAGATCGCGGGTCGCACCGCGGAGGCGCCGGACAGGATCGGTCAGGACCTGGATGTTCATCCCGTGGCGTTTGTGTTTCCCGGAGTGGTGCGGGGTATCAGCAGCGATCCGGTCGATCAGCAGCAGGGTACCGTCCAGAATGACGAACGCCTTCGCCGGATCGTCTTCATCGCCTCGGCCAGGGTCGGGGCGAGAGTGGCGAGCACCATGACGGCGCGTATGTAGCGATACACGGTCGCAACTCCAATGCCGAACCCGGCCAGCGAGTTGGGCGCAGGCGTCGCCGCACCGCAGGTGGGCCAGGGCCAGTAGAGCCTGACGCCCGACCGACAAGGGCCGCCACCGCGTCCCGACCTCCCTCCACCGGATGGCCAGTTGTCTGGCCTGAAGCCGAAGGGTACGGCCGGACAGATCGATCGAGGACGGACAGACAAGCACGCGAAGCTCCTGGCAGACACGGGTGATCTCGGTCGAGAACCCGTCCACCAGGAGCTTCGCCGTTGGGCAGGCGCGTCCAACCCGTGCTCACCACCACGAGGTTGGAAAACGCTCACCACCTCGAACCTTTCCCGCCAACAGGCAGGATCTACACTGCTACTTACGGCCACCAACTGATCTTCTGTCCTCGCGCACCGGTGATCACCGGTGGCCGCACCCGTTCTCGACCCCATCAGCAAGATTCACGAGGCTGTATCCGCACATCCCATGCATGCGGCACCTGCTGACCCGTGGGGACGCATTCATGACCGGGACGGGACTACACGTTGAGGCAAGGCGTAGCCTTGGACTTAGTCGATATGACGTCCCCGCCATCAAAAAGCTGTACGAGCAGGAAAGCCTTGTAGCACTGCTTTCCCTTTGCATTACTCCTTGAGTAGCTATAGTTCACGCTATGATTCTTGTTGATAACGCGAATTCCGGGACTCACACCCGTAGGACGGTCTCGAGGCCTGGGAGTCTCTTTCCAGACCGTGATGCCTGGCGTTATCCACAGCTCACCGCCTGGCCGACAGAAGGCACCGAAGAATCCCTTTATCTTTCCAGCGGTATTAGTGTTCGTGACGTACACGTCAGCATAGCAGCCATTCCCAAGCTCCAGACGAGCGTGCTTGGAAGCCGCCTCCGCATTCGATGTCGTCATTGCGAGTGCGCCTATGGTCATCAGACCTGCGGCGAGCCCGGATTTCAATTTGGAGTTCAATTTAACCTTCCCCCTTGCGCGAGTTGGTCGTTTAGTGACTCACGCTGCGGTGGTTTTGAACCGCCGCCCTGAATGAGATCCTGTCATGCACTTGCCGCTACCTCAATGCCACACGCGGCATCTTGAGCTAAATCTGAGCTCCGCTGATACGACGCAGTGTTCGGGCGCAGTGCTGGCGGTAAGGAAAGCACCGGCGAGCAGAGCAAGGATGACCTGACGGAGCCAGGAGTTCCGGCAGCGCACCTGGTACTCATCCCCAGCCCGGTCAGAGTCTTCGAGCTTTCGAACGTCTCCTCTTTCGTCCAGCCGCCACTCGCGACCGTGACCAGGGTGGTCAGCGGGACCGGTCACAACGAGCAGCAACGATGGAAGGCCAGCTCGCCGCTGGTGTGATTGCGGCGGGTCAGTAAGTGTTGATATCCATCACCTCGTTCTCGGTGATGCCGATCAAGACCCAGTCGTAGAAGCAGTGGCCTTTCGCGCCCGCTCCGGCGGACACCTTCTTCCAGGCCCGGCGCGGGATCTTTCTGGCGAGAACATCGACGCGCTGGAGCCCAGCCAGGGGGCGGTGCGAGCACATACGAGGCCGCGCGCTCGCAGGGGGAGGAGCGGTTTACATACCTCGCCTCCGGTAGCCCGGGCGACCAGGCCCCTGCGAGAGGTCCTGGCAAAGACGTTGGGTGAGGCAGGTGGCGACGCGTCGCGCCTGCTCCCATCAGATACGTAGTCGGCAAAGCCACGGAGCCGGACGACGGTGCGACGACCCGGCAGTGGAAGCAGAGTCCAGATCCGCGTGTGATGCCGCGGTAGGGGATCGCGGGCTCAACGCCTTGTGCCAGACCATGCGCCGGTACTCTTCGTGGCCGTAACCACGGCCCCCTAAGCAGCGTGTCGGGCCGCCCCCATCCACGAGACGCTGGAGAGTTATTGGGCTACGGCAGGGGCAACATGACTGAGGCCACGCATCACTGTCACTTGACGCAAGCGGTAGCACTTAGTTGCATACGTTCTGTGATCGCGCACCGAGCCCCCGCCGCCACACCTCCTCCGCCCCCTACGCCCGCTTCGCTTCTTTCGCCTGCATTGCCTGCACGGATTCGAGGAGCCTCGTCGTGGACCCGGTGATCGTCGTCGGCGCCGGGCCCGTCGGTCTGGTGCTGTCGCTCGCCCTCGCGGCGCAGGGCGTCCCTTCCGTCCTTCTCGACGAGGACCCGGCCAAGGACGAGACGCGCCCCGCCCGCACCGTGGTGCTGCGCGAGGACACAGCGGCCCTGGTGGAGCGGCTCGGCTGCAAAGCGCTCCGGCACGAGGGCATGCGGTGGTCCGGCTGGCGATCCATGCGGCGCAGGCAGCTGGTGCGTGAGCTGCCGCTCGGCGAGGACTCCCCCGACAGTGATCCGTTGTCGGCCCCCATCCATCTGCCGCAGCACGTCCTGACACGCGGGCTGCGGGACGCGGTGGCCGCACAGGAGCTGGTGCAGGTGGCTCCGCCCAGCCGGATCGACACGCTCGATCAGGACCCGGCCGGGGTCACGGTGCACACCAGGGAGCCGAACGCAACCTGGTGGCGCGGGAGTTATCTGGTGGGCTGCGACGGCGCCAGGTCCACCGTACGCAAGCTCCTCGACATCCGTTTCCCCGGACGTACGGCGGTGGAGCGGCATGCCGTCGCCGCGCTGCGCACCGAACTCCCCTGGCCCGGGCGGGCCGTGCTGCACCGGCTGCCGCCGTGGCGCACCGGCGGCGCCGAGGTGACCGCGCGGCCGCTGCCTGACGGCGCCTGGCGGCTGGACTGGCTACTTCCGCCGCGTGGCGAGCTCGTCACCCCGGACGCCCTGATCACCCGGGTCCGGGACACCCTGGCGGGCTGGTGCGGCGAGACACCGCCGTACGAGCTGCTGGACACGGGCGTGTACACGCTGCACCACCGGCTCGCCCTGCGCTGGCGGGTCGACCGGGCCTTCCTGGCCGGGGACGCCGCGCATCTGCTGGGCGCGCTGGGCACCCAGGGGCTCGACGAGGGGCTGCGGGACGCCGAGAACCTGGCCTGGAAGCTGGCCCAGGCCTGGCACCACGGCGCCTCCGACGTACTGCTCGACAGCTACCAGGCGGAGCGCCGGGCCGCGGTCGCCGCACGGTTGCGCGCCGCGGACCAGTCGCTGCCGATACTGCGCGGCGGCGGAGGTCTGCGGACCCTGGTACCGGGGAGCGCACGGGGGCACGATTCACTGCTCACCGATGGACATCTGGGGTGCGGCCCCCTCGGTGCGCCCCCCTCGTACTCGCACTCGCCCCTTGCGCCCGCACGCGCCGAGGCGCACACATCTGTGGGTACGCCCCCCGGTGCGCCGGTCACCGATGTACGGGTGACGGCACCCGATGGCACGACCGTGCGGCTGCGCGAGCGGCTGGGGCAGGGTCATCTGCTGGTGGTCCTGGTGGCGCCCGGAACCGGGGTGTGGGACCGGCGCCACTGGATGTCCGCGGGCGTCATGCCCCGCCTCGTCGCGGCTGTCGACGCGCTGCCGGTGAAGGGCGAGCTGCTGGTGACCGAGAGCTATCCGGGGGCGTCGGCGCACACCGTGCTGCTGATCAGGCCGGACGGTCACCTGGTGGCGTCGTTCGACGGGGTACGGCCCCAGGAACTCTTCGCGGCGGCGGACGCGACGCGCGGCGGCGCGGCACGCACCTCAGTACCCTCCGACCGGACAGCGGACATCAATTGACCGTCGCAGGCGCACATGGTGTACTCCGAAACGTGACCGACACCGATGTGCGCCTGTGGCGGAGGGTCCATATGGACCTCGTCCGCTATGCGGGCTGCGTGTGTCGCCCGTCCTGCTGAATCGCCTCCTCCTGCCGCGCCGTGCGCTCTGTCGTGCGGCCGTGCATCCGCGCGAACCCTCAGGACGGTCTCTATGTCTGCCCCTGCGTCACCCTCTGTACGCATGCCCTCCTCCGCCGCCGACGGTGCTACCGGTCCGACGGCCGCAGAGCTGCTCGATTTCGTCCGCCGGGTCGCCGCCGACGCCGAGATCGTCGCCTCGCTCCCCCTCGATCCCGAGGGCCGCACCTGGGCCCAGCTGGAAGGACCGGGCGGCAGTGAGGCGTGGCTGATCGGCTGGCCGCCGGGTACCGGCACCGGCTGGCACGACCACGCCGACTCGATCGGCGCCTTCACCACCGCAGTCGGCACCCTCAAGGAACTGTCGCTCGCCGCCCGGCTGCCCACCGACGGCTGGAAGACCCTCGAACTCACCGAGGGCATCGACCGTTCCCGGCAGTTGGCCCCCGGCCAGGGCAGGGCATTCGGCCGCCACCACGTCCACGAGGTGCTGAACGAGTCCGGCACGGAGCACGCCGTCTCCGTCCATGCGTACTACCCACCACTGCCGCAGATCCGGCGCTACAGCCGTACCGGTGCGGTGCTCCGTCTTGAGCAGGTCGAACGGCCGGAGGACTGGCAGTGAGCGACAGCCGTCGGGGTGGTACGGAGCCGGTCGGGATCGACGAACTGCTGGAACGGGTCCGGGCCGGGTTCGTCCGGGTCGGCCCGCAGGAGGCGGTCGCCGCCGCTGCGGACGGTGCGCTGCTCGTGGACATCCGCTATGCGGAGCTGCGGGAACGGGACGGACTGATTCCGGGGGCGCTGGTCGTCGAGCGCAACGAGTTGGAGTGGCGGCTCGACCCGCAGGGAAGCCATCGGGCTCCGGAGGTGGTGAGTCACGATCTCCGCATCGTGGTGCTCTGCAACGAGGGCTATGCGTCGAGTCTCGCCGTCGCGTCCCTGCGGCAGCTGGGGCTGCATCGGGCGACCGATCTCATCGGCGGATTCCAGGCGTGGCGCGCGGCGGGGCTTCCGGTCGAGGCCTGACGGACGGCGCTGGGACGGAGCAGGGGCGGGAGTGTCCAGCTGGAGGACGGCGTCGGGGCGGGTGGAGTCGGGCGGGGCGTCCCAGCCGCAGGACGCCGACGCCTGATCCCGTCGGAGGTTCACTGCCTGGACGTGGCCACCTCCACCGGGCGGACCCTGAGTGCCAGTCGCCCGGGCAGCGCCGTGGCGGTCAGTGCCAGCAGTGCGGCGGCGCCCACCACCGTCGCGAACACCAGCGGCAGAACCGCGGGCGCCGCACTGCCGGTCATGCCGATGCTGAAGGCGGTCAGTACAGCCAGTGCGATACCGCTGCCGAGGGCAGCGGCGATCAGCAGTACCGACAGGGCCTCGATGCGGAGCATCCGCAGGACCTGACGCCGGGTCGCGCCGGCCAGCCTGAGCATGGCGAACTCCCTGATGCGTTCGGACACGGACATGGCAAGGGTGTTGACGACCGCGATGGCGGTGAACGCCAGGACCAGGCCCATGGCGAGATGGTTGACCGCCGCATTCTCCTGCTGTCGGTCCGCCTGGAGCCGGTCGGCGGTCGCGGGGGCGAGTACGGAGACACTGGGGAACTGCTCGAGTGCGGCGGTGAGTTCGTCACGGTTGCTGTTCCCGGCGACCAGGACGGTGGCGGCAAGAGGGTTGTCCATGTGGCGGGCGAGCAGCTCATGGGGCAGGGTCAGGTCGCCGAAGCCCAGGCCTCGGCTGTAGACGGCGGCAACGGTGAGGGTGGCAGGGGTGCCGTCGCCGAGGTGGAGTCTCAGCTTGCTGCCGGGGTGAAGGCCGAGCCGGTCGGCAGCGAGTTCACTGATCGCGGCGGTTCCGGGGCCGGTGGTGAACTCGGTGAGCGATCCGCTCGTCACGTCAGGGTCCCAGGTGCGGGCGAGTCCGGCCTGGGTGACGCCCTGGGCCGGGTACTTGTCGAGGCCGACGCGCACGGTGGTCCGTACGACCTCGGTGGCGGCCGTGACACCCGGCGTCCTACGGATGGTCTCGGCGGCCGCGGACGGGACACCTGGCCCCTGCGCGGCCAGTACCCAGGCGGCGCGGACGCCGTCGTGGGCCTGGGCGCGGGCGGCGTCGCCGAGCGTCGGCTGAACGAAGAGAACCGTGCAGGTCATCCCGATCAGCAGGGTGAGCGGGGTGACGACGGAGGCCATCCGGGTGGAGTTCCCGCGGATGTTCGCGGTCGCGAGCGGTCCCCCGGAACCTGCCAGTCGAAGTGGTCCCGCAAGCAGTACGGAAGCCAGTCGCACGAGGAACGGGCCCAACAGTGACACGGCCGTGGCCGACACGACGACGGCCAGGAACGTGACAGGGGTCGCGGCGGCCTCGGTACGCAGGACGCTCAGTACGCCGACGAGAGCGGCGCCGCCCGCGAGCAGCACGAGACCCGCGACGATCCGGCCGCGGGCCGGGCCGCGCTCGACCGTGGACTCGGCCATGGCCTCGGCGGGACGGATACGGGCGATGCGGCGGCCGGAGATCCTCGCCGCCGCCCAGGCGCCGAGGAGAGTGACGGCCAGGGCTGCGCAGGCCGGGAAAACGCCTGCGGTGCGTTCCAGGGTCGCCGGGATCACGCCCATGTCGATGAATCGACTGTGCAGCCAGTCGGCGAGGGGCAGTCCGGCGAGTGCGCCCAGGACACCGGAAACGGCTCCGACGGCCAGGGCCTCACGGCCGAGGAGGCGGCGGACCTGACGGGGGGTGGCAGCGATGGCGCGGAGCAGGGCCAGTTCGCGGTGGCGCTGCTGGATGGAGAGCGCGAAGGTGCCGACCACGACGAGGATCGCGACCAGGAGGGACGTACCCCCCATGGCGCCGCCCATGGAGACCAGCTTGATACGGGCTCCCGCGGCGTCCAGGAACTCGACGGGCCCGCGGTCGTCACCGGTGGCGACCTGCGCGGTGGTGCCCTTGAGCGCCTGTTCGACCTGCTGCTTCAGCCGGTTGAGGTCGGTACCGGGCGCGGGCATCACGCCGAGGGCGCTGATCCGGCCGGGGCGGGCGGCAAGGCGCTCGGCCTCGGCGGTGGAGAAGAAGAGCGAGGACTGTTGCCGGAGATCGCCCCGGCCGGCCGGGGCCGCAATGCCACTGATGCGGTACGGGCGGGGGGTGCTGGTGGACTGGACGACGAGCCGGTCACCGGGCTTCAGGCCCTTCTGTTCGGCGAGGCCGCGGTCGATCACCACGTCGTCCTCGGAGGCGGGGGCGCGGCCTGAGACGAGAGCGAAGGGGGTGAGTGGGGCGGAGGCCCAGGAGTGGCCGTACGAGGGGTGGGTGGCGAACTGGGGCGCGGACCGAGTCACGGGCTGGGCCAGGAAGGTCAGCTCGGGAACGACCTTCCGTACGCCTTCCAGGTTGCTGATCCGGTCAGCGACGGCCGCGGGCAGCCAGGCGCGCTCGGCGACCGGCTTCGCCTTGTGTTTGACCTTGGTTTTTCCGTTGCCCTTGTGTTTGACGGTGGTGCGGTGGACGTTCTGGTCGGCAGAGACCACGAGCGGCGCGGCGGCATAGCGTTCGGTGGCGATCCTTCCGCGCAGGCCGGTCTCCAACAGCGTGCCGCAGGCGGTGATGAGGGCGGCGGCACACATGAGGGCCAGGAAGGCACCGAGGAATCCGCCCTTGCGGTCCCGGATCGTCTGCAGGGCATAGCGCAGCATCATGGTGCGTCCGTCTCTTTTCTGTTGTTGTCCGCCGGGGTCACTGCCGGGTCCGGGATCCCGGTCGGGTCCGGGGCCGGGTCGCTTCCGCGTCGGAGCTGCTCGAAGAGGGCGAGGTCGGCGCGTAGGGCCGGTGCACGCGGGTGGTGGCTGGTGGCGTGGGCAGCGTCCGTGTCGTGCACGGCGTGTGTGTCGTGCGCGGCTGCCATAGGTCGCTTCTCTGCCATGCATCACACAGTGCTCTGTGCACAGAAGTCCGTGCACTGGAGCGCGCCTGCGTCTTCGTGCTGGGGCTATCCCCCGCACGCCGTTCGCCGGTCCCTCGAATCCGCCCCGACACACCCGAATGCCACGCTCCGGTGGAGCGATCCCCGTACCCGACAGACATTCACCTCAACGCCAAGGACCGACGTGACGGAGACCTCGCACCCATGCCGACCCCCACCCTCACCCCCGACCAACTCGACGTTCGGGCCGCTCGCCTCCATGACACCGAGGCGTGGCAACAGATCGTCTCCGGCTGGGACCTCGCCACCCCCGAACCCTTGCTCCCCTCCTCCCCCGGCACCGCGGAACAACTGCCGGTCAGCCACCCGGCCGACTGGCGCGACCTGTTGTCCGTACCGGTCGACCAGCTCATCGCCGACTCCGCCCGTGCCCTGCCGGCGACCGCGCCGCGCGAACGGCCTCTTCCCGGGCGCCTGGGGGCGATCCTCCCCGACCGGCTCCACTCCTGGCGGCGCATCGGGCAGCCCGAGGTGCGCCCCTCCATCCATCTCGCCTACGCACGTCAGATCCTGACCGAGTGGGGCTGGCAGAACACCCCGTACCGGTTGCGCAACGCCCGCGGCGCGCGGTGCATCTGCGGCGCCCTTCTCACCGCGCACCGCCTGGGCTACGGCTCTCGCGACACCGTGGACCGGGCCGGCGTCTGGCTCGTCGCCGAGCTCCGCTCCCAGGGCTGGACCGGGCTGATCGGACCCTGGAACCGGCACCCCGGCCGCACCGCCGCGGATGCACTCGCCCTGATCGACGCCACCATCAGCCGCGCCGCTCGCGCCGGGCAGTAATCACCACAACCGCCCCGCCCACTACGGGCCCGGTCAGAAGGGCTCGTCCAGGCCTTCCGTGTCCTCGCCCTCTTCTTCCAGCGCCTGTCGCACCACGCGCAGGGCCATGCCTTCCCCGTATCCCTTGCGGGCCAGCATGCCCGCAAGGCGGCGCAGCCGCTTGTCACGGTCCAGGCCGCGGGTGGAGCGCAGCTTGCGCGCGACCAGCTCTCGGGCTGTCGCCTCCTCCTGCTCGGAGTCGAGCTGCCCGACGGCCTCGTCGATCACGACGGAATCCACCCCCTTGGTACGCAGCTCACGGACGAGTGCGCGGCGGGCCAGCCCTCGGCCGTGGTGCCGGGACTCCACCCAGGCATCCGCGAACGCGGCATCGTCGATCAGCCCGACATCCTCGAAGCGCGACAGCACCTCTTCGGCCGCCTCATACGGGATCTCCCGCTTGCGCAGGGCATCCGCAAGCTGCTTTCGGGTGCGCGGGGTCCCGGTGAGCAGCCGCAGACAGATGTTGCGCGCCTGCTCGACCGGGTCTCGCGGCTCCCCCTTCTCGGCCCTCGACGAGGAAGGGGAGCCGCTGCTCCTGGAGCGGGAGCGGGCACCACGCCCCGCCCCCTCACCGAATCCGGTGCCCGAGCCGGTGCCGTGGCCGGCCTCCGGCTCGTACGCGCCCTCGGACTCGGCCGTGTGTCCGGCGGCGAATTCGGGGCCGGGACCGGCGCCATGGTCAGTGGCGCTGACCGGCCACTCCGTACGACGCGTCACGGTCTAGCTCTTGGCCGCCGCGGTCTTGGCCGGCTTGGCCTTGCCGGCCGGAGCGGGCACCGACTTCGCGCTGTCAGCCGAAGCCGCGGCGCCGCCCGCCGCATCCGCACCGGGCTCGGTGGTGTTGGCATCAGGCCTGACGCCGACGCCCAGCTTCTCAAGGATCTTCTTCTCGATCTCATTGGCGAGATCGGGGTTGTCCTTGAGGAAGTTACGGGCGTTCTCCTTGCCCTGGCCGAGCTGGTCGCCCTCGTACGTGTACCAGGCGCCCGCCTTTCGGACGAAGCCGTGCTCCACACCCATGTCGATCAGACCGCCCTCGCGGCTGATGCCCTGGCCGTAGAGGATGTCGAACTCGGCCTGCTTGAAGGGCGGCGCGACCTTGTTCTTCACGACCTTGACGCGAGTGCGGTTACCGACGGCGTCGGTACCGTCCTTCAGCGTCTCGATCCGGCGGATGTCGAGGCGCACCGAGGCGTAGAACTTGAGCGCCCGGCCACCGGTCGTGGTCTCCGGCGAGCCGAACATCACACCGATCTTCTCGCGGAGCTGGTTGATGAAGATCGCGGTCGTCTTGGACTGGTTGAGCGCGCTGGTGATCTTGCGGAGTGCCTGGCTCATCAGGCGGGCCTGCAGACCCACGTGCGAGTCGCCCATCTCGCCCTCGATCTCCGCACGCGGCACGAGCGCCGCGACGGAGTCGATGACGATCAGGTCGAGGGCGCCGGAGCGGACCAGCATGTCCACGATTTCGAGGGCCTGCTCACCGTTGTCCGGCTGGGACAGGATGAGGCTGTCGATGTCGACGCCGAGCTTCTTCGCGTACTCGGGGTCGAGGGCGTGCTCCGCGTCGATGAAGGCCACCGAGCCGCCGAGCTTCTGCGCATTCGCCACCGCGTGCAGCGTCAGCGTCGTCTTACCGGAGGACTCCGGTCCGTACACTTCCACCACACGGCCGCGTGGCAGGCCGCCGACGCCGAGGGCCACGTCGAGGGCAGTCGACCCGGTGGGGATCACCTCGATGGGCTCGTTCGGCCGCTCACCGAGGCGCATCACCGCGCCCTTGCCGAATTGCCGTTCAATCTGTGCGAGTGCGGCGTCCAGCGCCTTCTCGCGGTCGGTTCCTGCCATGGGTTCCACCCGATTTGCTTGAGTCGATCGCTTCACGTCAAAGACGCTAACCCCTGCCACTGACAATGGGCCTCGACGTCCTCCCGGCCTGTGGATAACTCCACGGTCGGGCCCGGGAAAACCCGGCCGGAATCCCATGAGAATGGATGTTCGATTTTGGTGTCAAGCGCACCGCGCCGCACCGAACCGCCCCCAGCGTAGCGCCCTAGCACTTCACCCTCGGGGGAGTCAAGATCAGCGATCGACACCACGCCAGATTCCACCCATATGGGGACAGAGCCGACAGGCAAAGTGCTCTGGTGACCGGGGCGACGCGGGGTGCGGGCCGCGGCATCGCTGTCCAGCCGGGAGCGACCGCAGCGACCGTCTACGTCACGGGGCGGACGAGCGGGTCGCAGCGCTCGCAGATGAACCGCCCCGAGACCGTCGGGGAGACAGCGGCTCTCATGGACGAGGCCGGCGGCCACGGAATCCCGGTTCGGGTGGCCCGATGCCTGGAGACACGTCACCGAGGTCCAGGCCCCGGGCCGGCCGGCCGACGTCGCGGGCTACCGCTGGGACGAGCCCCCACCACCGAGCCGGTCAGGCACGTTCCGGATGCTCCTCGGCCCCGTCCTGTCCGCCCCGGCCCTCATTGCTCCCGGCAGTCCCCCAGGACCGGCGCAGCCGCGTGAGCACCGGCTCACCACGTTGCTGGTGGCGGCCGTGCACCCGCAGGTCGTCCGTCACGTCGTACCGCTTCACATAGGCGCCGAGGAACGCCTGGAGCGTGGCGACGGCCGGGATCGCGATCAACGCACCCACGGCACCCATCAACGCCGTGCCCACGATGACCGATCCGAAGGCGACCGCCGGATGGATGTCGACGGTCCTGGAGGTGAGCTTGGGCTGCAGCGCATAGTTCTCGAACTGTTGATAGACCACGACGAATCCGAGCACCCACAGCGCGTACCAGGGGTCGACGGTGAACGCGATCAGCATGGGCAGGGCGCCTGCCAGATACGTACCGATCGTGGGGATGAACTGGGAAACCAGCCCGACCCAGATGGCGAGCGCGGGCGCGTACGGAACACCGAGGATCACCAGCAGGATGTAGTGCGCGATCCCGGAGATGAGTGCCATCAGGCCGCGCGAGTAGAGGTAGCCGCCGGTCTTGTCGACTGCGATCTCCCAGGCCCGCAGGACCTCGGCCTGCTTGGCGGGTGGCAGTACGGAGCACAGGGCGCGCCGCAGCCTGGGGCCGTCGGCGGCGAAGTAGAACGAGAACAAGAAGATCGTCAGAAGACGGAACAGCCCGCCGAGCACGGTGGTGGAGATGTCGAGCACTCCGGTCGCGCTGTTCTGGACGTACTTCTGCAGCCAGTCGGAGTGCAGCACGCTGTCCTGGACCTCGACCCGGGAGAGCTCGGTGTGGAAGCTCTGGTTGACCCAGTTGATCACCGAGTCCAGATACTTCGGGAACTCCTCGACCATGTCGACGATCTGACCCGCGAGCATCGAGCCGAGCAGCGCGACAAAACCGGCGGCGGCTATCAGCACGGCGAGGAAGACCAGGAAAGTGGCGAGGCCGCGACGCATGCCGCGCGACGACATCCGGCTCACCGCGGGCTCGATGGCGAGCGCCAGGAAGAACGCGATCAGCACATTGATCAGCAGCCCGATGAGCTGGTCGAACGCCCAGCTGCCGAGTTGGAAACAGGCGTAGAGCGCCAGGGCGAGCACCATGGCACGCGGCAGCCACGCGGGCATACGGGCCGGCCCGTAGCCGGACGGCGGGACCGGCGGGGCGGGCTGGGTCAGAGGCGTCTGGGTCTGGGCTGTCTCGTCTGTCGGTGACACCGCTCCAGTCTCGCCTACTGCTGTGACAAACAGTCGCCCACCCCGGACAACATCACAGGTCCGGACATTGACGAGCCAGCGATCAGCGCTTGTCGGCGGGGATGCCGACCGCGGTACAGACACCGCGCCAGACATCCTTGGCCTCCCAGCCCGCGGCCAGCGCCTGGTGCACCGTCTGCCCGCCGAGCTCGGCCATCACATGATCGCGCGCGAACGAGTCGGCGTATCCCGCGCCGAAGTGGTCCGCCATCCGTTCCCAGAAAATCGTCAACCGCATGACCTCAGTATCCCGCTCCTGAGAGTGCAGCCAGGCCGCTAAGTCCTGCCGAGAGCGCTTACCGCCCTACGGTCGGTCCATGGCTGGAACCGGAACAAGTACCCTCAACCGTGCCAAGCAGTTCATTTGGCTCACGGCCCGTGTCCTAGAACAGCGGCGGTTCGCCCATCACTTCCTGAAAGGAAGTGCGGAGGCCGTGGAGACCGCACTCGCCGCCTATCTGAATGAGGACGGCGGATACGGGCACGCACTCGAACCTGATCTGCGTGGCCCCGTCAGTCAGCCACTGCACACCGCGCACGCACTCAACGTCCTCGACTCCATCGGCCGCTGCAGCGGGCTGCGAGTGGAGCGGATCTGCCGCTTCCTGACCGAGGTGTCCACCAAGGAGGGGGCACTGCCCGCTCTCCTGCCGTCGCAGCGCGGCTATCCGGCGGCACCGTTCATCCCGATCGTCGACGACCCGCCCGCGGCACTGTTGACCACCGGACCCGTCGTCGGGCTCCTGCACCGCAATGCGGTGTGGCATGCCTGGCTGTTCCGGGCCACCGATTTCTGCTGGGCGGCTGTCGACGCTCTGGACCAGTCGCATCCGTACGAGATCGAGGCGGCGCTCGCCTTTCTGGACGGCGCTCCGGACCGGGCCCGTGCGGAGGCGGCGGCCGACCGGCTCGGGCGGCTGGTGCGGGAACAGCGGCTCGCCGTGCTGGATCCGGAGAGGAACGCGGAGTACCCGGTGGCGGCCGGATACGCACCGGGCGAGCAGCACTTCCCGTACGACTACGCCCGTACGCCCGATTCACTCGCCCGCCACTGGTTCACCGACGAGGAGCTGGCCCGCTCGCTCGACCACCTTGCGGCCCAGCAGCAGACGGACGGCGGCTGGCCGGTGAACTGGCGGCAGTGGGCGCCTGGGACGGCTCTGGAGGGACGGCCCATCGTGACGCTCAAGGCGCTCCTGACACTGCGGGCCCATGGACGCAGCCTCGACTGAGACCGGGCGGGCAAGGCGGCGGAGCGGGCTCGTAGCCCGGCCCCGTGCACTGCGCGTTGTATGCAGTGCGTCGTGGCCCGTGCCCCAGGTCGTGTCGCCGTGCATGTTGCCGTCCGTATCGGTCAGCCGGCTGCGGACACGCCGTCGGCCCCGGCAGCGGAGTCGCGCAGCAACAGGGCCGCGATGGCCAGCGCTGCGCCACGTGGCGAGGCCGGATCGAGTCCGGTCAGCTCGGTGAGCTTGGCCAGCCGATTGTCCACGGTGTTGGGATGCAGCCCCAACAGTGCCGCGGTGAGGCGCCTGTCCTGGTGCTGTGCCAGGTGTGTGCGGAGGGTCTGCAGCAGTTCCGGGCGGCCTGCGACGGGGTCCAGCAGGGCGGCGATGCGGTGGCTGCTGGGGCCGGGGCGCGACAGATGGAATTCGAGGAGTACGTCGTCGAGGCTGTGCAACCCGGGCGGCAGCCCGCACGCGCGGGCGACCTGGAGGATCTCCACGGCCGTCCGGGACGCCTCGGGGACCGCCTCGGGTGCCGCTGCCGGGACGGCGGCGACCCGGACTTCGGCCCCGCAGGCACGGGTCAGACGCTCGACCAGGTCGCCGGGGGGCTCGCAGCCCTGCGGTACGACGGCCCGTCCGGTTCCCGCGTCGAAGAGGAAGAGCAGTTCCGTGCCGAACCCCTGGTCGAGCACGGTCTGGATGCGACGCATCCGACGCCGTACGGTCACCGCGCTCCCCAGTTCCGAACCGCCCGATTCCGGATCGCTGTCGGCCGAGGGTTCCATGACGACTGCGAGCACGAGCGCGGGCCCGTCGAGGCCCAGCTGCTCGAGCAGGGCACGGCCGGGTTCCAGCGTCCCGTCGAGAAAGCCGCGTACCAGGGAGCGGCGCTGCTCGCGCTGTTCCGCCTCCAGCGCGGATCGCTCGTCCATATAGGTCTCGGCCACTGCACCGACCAGAGAGTGGTGCGACTGGAGCAGCAGATCGACCAGTTCGATGAGCGCACCCTCCTCACCCGGCTCCGCGGTCTCACGCAGCGACTGCCACAGGACGTACATGCCGAGCGCGTGACTGCGCAGCAGCAGATGCAGCGGCATCCCTTCCTCGGCACGCTGCGCCGCCCGTTCGCGGAAGAGGCGGAGACCGCCGGGACCGGGGTGCGGTTCCGTGGCGCGGCGAAGGAAGAGACGTACGCCGTGCCGGATGGTCGCGGCGATCTCCAGGTCCTTCACGTCGTCCGGGAGTCCGGCATATCCGGGGAGCTGCTCGAAGGACTGGCGGGTCATGCGCCGCGCCAGCTCATTGACCTTGGGCTCGCAGCGCAGGGCGAGGACCCTGGCCCCGTCGGACAGTGGCATGGCGGTGTTCCCTCTCCCCCGGCGGTCCTTGTGATGCGTCACAGTACGCAGCTCATCGAAGTGTGACGAGGATGGGTGTCGCAGGTCACTTATTGGGCCGACACTCAGGTTCCGGGCGATCCGCCGTACAGCACCGAAGGAGCCGCAGGTATGACCGAGCACAAGTCGACGGACTATCTCAGCTACATCGACCGGGTGTGGCAGGGGGAGGACACACTACTGGCACATCTGTCCGGGGCGTACTCGGGCGCGGAGCTGGTGACCGTGCGCGAGCGGGTCGGTTTCCTGCCCGCCTTCGCCAATGTGGCGGTGTTCGACACCGGCGACGGGCTGGTGCTGGTGGACTCCGGCGACATCCGCACGGCGCGTCCTCTGCACGAGGCGGTGCGCGCCTTCAGTGAACAACCGGTCAGTACCGTCGTCTATACGCACGGCCATGTCGACCATGTCTTCGGTGTTGCACCGTTCGACGCGCAGGCGGACAACGAGGGGCGTACACGGCCCGAGGTGATCGCACACGAGGCGGTCACGGCCCGCTTCGACCGATACATCAGCACGGCGGGCTACAACTCCTGGATCAACCGCAAGCAGTTCGGCGTACCGTCGCTGGACTGGCCGTCCACCTACCGCTACCCCGACACCACCTACCGCGACCGGATGACCGTGGAGCGCGGTGATCTGACCTTCGAGCTGGTGCATGCCAAGGGTGAGACGGACGACAGCACCTATGTGTGGGTTCCCGAACTCAAGACGCTGTGCACCGGTGACCTCTTCATCTGGAACACCCCGAACGCGGGCAACCCCCAGAAGGTGCAGCGGTACCCGGAGGACTGGGCGCGGGCGCTGCGCGCCATGCAGGAGCTCGGCGCCGAACTGCTGCTCCCCGGCCACGGCGTGCCGATCGTCGGCAGGGAGCGCGTGAACCGGGCGCTCGACGACACTGCGCGGCTCCTGGAGTCGCTCTGTGAACAGACCAGGGCCTTGATGAACGCAGGTCACCGCCTCGATGCCGTGCTGCACGGTGTACAGGTGTCGCAGGAACTGCTGGAGAAGCCCTATCTGCATCCCGCCTACGACGAGCCGGAGTTCGTCGTACGTAACCTGTGGCGGCTCTGGGGCGGTTGGTACGACCAGAACCCGGCCCACCTCAAGCCGGCCCCGGACGCCGCGGTCGCCACCGAGTTCGCGGACGCAGCGGGCGGCGCCTCCGTACTGGCTCAGCGGGCGCTGAAGCTGCTGGAGGAGGGTGAGCTGAGGCTCGCCTCGCATCTGGCGGAGACCGCCGCGCTGGCGGCACCTGCCGATGTGGAAGTGGCACGGATACGTGCACGGGTGTACGCGCAGCGGGCGAGGTCCGAAACGTCGACCATGGCCCGCGGGGTGTTCAACTGGGCGGCCGCGGAGTCGGCGGCGGTGGCCGAGGGGACCGATCTGGAGACCGAGCTGACGCGCTCCCCGGAAGGCCGGAAGCGGGCCGCCGGAATGATCAGCGTCGGAGTCGCGGACGAGGACGAGTGCGGCTGCGGCGGGGCGCCCGGGGAGGACGGGTGACCATGGATCGGCTCCGTACGGGAGACGGGGCCGCCGCGGAGGAGCAGGTGCGCAAGGGCGCCTGGGGCACCACCTGGCTGCTGCTCACCTTCATGCTGGTGAACTTCGCGGACAAGACCGTCATGGGCCTGGCCGCCGACCCCATCCGCGACGAACTGGGACTGACCCGGGGTGAGTTCGGCACGGCGCAGTCCTCGTTCTTCGCCCTGTTCAGCCTGGCCGCGCTGGGGGTGTCGTTCCTGACCCGTCGCGTCCGCACCACCGTGCTGCTGCTCGGGATGGCGTTGCTGTGGTCGGTGGCTCAGCTGCCGATGCTGCTCGGGGCCGCCGGGTTCGGGACGCTGATCGCGACCCGGGTGCTGCTCGGGGCTGCCGAGGGGCCTGCGGCGCCGGTGGCGGTGCACCATCTGCACGGCTGGTTCGGGCAGAAGGAACGGACGCTGCCGACCGCCGTGCTGATGGTCGGTGCGGCGGGCGGAGTGGCGGTGTCCGCTCCGCTGCTGACCGTGGTGATCGATGTGTGGGGATGGCGCTGGGCCTTCGGCGCCGTGGGGCTGGTCGGCCTGGGGTGGGCGGTGTGCTGGTACGTACGGGGCGAGGAGGGGCCGCTCGCGCCTCCCTCGGGAAGGGGCGTCTCTGCTGTCTCCGGCGGGACCGGTCCGTCCGTTCCGTATCGCAGGCTGCTGCTCTCCGGCACCTGGCTGACCGCTGCCTTCGGGGCGTTCGCCGCCTACTGGATGCTCTCGGCGGGTCTGACCTGGGCGCCGGACTATCTGCACGAGGTGTCGGGGCTGACGCTGAAGCAGTCGGGGGCGGTAGTGACGGCAACGGCTGTCGGTAACGCCGTGGTGCTGCTGGGGCATGGGCTGCTGGCACGACGGACGGCCCGGAACGGGACCGCGCCCAGGCTGCCCGTGGGGCTCGGCGGCGGTCTTCTGATGTGTGTGGCCGCCCTGTCGATCGCAGTGTTCGCCGAGGTGGAGGCAGTGGGCGTGAAGATCGCGCTGATGGTCGGGCCGATGGCGCTGACGAATGTGATCCTCACCGTCTCGCAGACGGCCGTCGCCCGGATCGCACCGGCCGGGCAGCGCGGAGTGGTGCTGGGCGCGCTGGCCTTCGTCTATGCGCTCGCCGGGATTCTGTCGCCGCTCGTCACTGGCCGGATGGTGGACGCGGCGGCCTCCGTGCCCACGGGCTACCACTCGGCGTATCTGCTGATGGCGGGGCTGGTGGCGGTGGCCGGAGTGCTCGCCGTCTGCTTCCTCCGGCCGGAGAAGGACGCGGCACGGCTGGATGTGGCCCAGACCGCGCCGATGGGCCTCGCAGTGCACTGACACAGGTCGACAAGTACGTGTGTAAGGGGCTCGGTCCTATGGGAACCGAGCCCCTTACACACGTGTCTCAACACACGTGTCTCACCAAGGTGCCTGTCCGAGGGCACGTACCCCTGCAGTGACGACCACGGCGGCCCCTACGACCACGAGGAAGGGCGCGCGCAGAACCAGTGCGAGCGCCGCCGCGGCGAGCCCCGCGCCCCTGGCGTCCAGCGTCAGGTGCTGCCCGTCGCCGAACGTCTGCTGCGCGGTGAGGGCGGCCAGGAGCGCCACGGGCAGCAGCGCGGCGAGACGCTGCGCGAGCGGACGTTCCAGCACACCGGCGGGCACCAGCAGTCCGAGCAGTTTGGCGAGGTAGCAGCCGACGGCGGTCAGCGCGATGGCGATCCAGATGTTCATCGGTTCTCCTCCGCCGCGGCCGTGCCCCGGCTCGTTCCTTTCCGGCGTCCGCTCAGGAAGAGGACGGCAGGTGCGGCGAGCGCGGACAGCAGGACGGGGACGCCTGCGGGCAGTACGGGCAGCAGCCCGAGCGCGAGCAGAACCGCGATTGCGGCGGTGATGCGTTCCGTCGTGCTTTTCAGCATCGGCGCGAGCAGGGCGAGGAAGACCGCGGGCGATGCCGCGTCCAGCCCCCAGGCGTCGGTGTCGCCGAGCGCCTCGGCGCCGAGGGCCCCCAGCAGCGTGGTCAGGTTCCACAGCACGTAGAGGGTGAGTCCGGTGACGGCGAAACCGATCCGTGCGGCCCGCCGGGTGGGCTGCGGCAGTGTCACGGCAGTCGTCTCGTCGATGACCCACTGGGCGGCGAAGGGACGGAGCGCACGTGGAAGGGCGAGCAACTGCGACAGCCGCAGGCCGTAGAACGAGTTGCGTACGCCGAGGAAGAAGGCCCCGGCAGCCGCGGTGTACGGGTTGCCGCCCGCCGCGAGAGCGCCCACGAGGGCGAACTGCGAGGCGCCGGTGAAGACGGCGAGGCTGAGCACGCAGGTCTGCAGCAGGCTCAGTCCGGAACCGGCCGAGGTCACGCCGAAGGCGAAGCCGGAGAGTCCGACGGCTATGCCGACACCGAGCGCGTCGCGCACGACGGCCGCATCCGACTTCGCCCCGGCAGCGTCCGGCTGCACCTCGGGAACGGTCGCGCTGCCCTGGGCTGCGCCGGCTGCTTCGCCGACGCCCTCTGGGAGAGTTGTCTGTTCTGCCACGCCCGGAACGCTATGTGGGCAGGTCGCGCCCGGTCTTGTACGTTCTTGCACGTTCGCGCCGGTACGCGCCGGGCGGCACTCCCACGATCCGGGTGAAGTGACGGTTGAGGTGCGGCTGATCGGTGAAGCCGACCTCGGCGGCTGCCTCCGCAGGTGCCGTTCCCGCGTCGAGCATCCGGCGCGCGGCCCGCACCCGGGCATCGGTGAGCCAGGTGTGCGGCGGCATCCCGTACTGCTTCTTGAAGGCCCTCAGCAGCGCGAACGGGCTGGTGCCGAGCTCCGCCGCCAGCTCCTCCAGGGTGGGCGGCTCCGCCATCCTGCCCTCCAGCACGGCGCGGGCCCGCGCCGCGTCGCGGGCACCCGCCGAGCGAGGCACGCGTGCGGGCAGTGCGCTGCCGTGCAGGCTCAGCAGCCGCGCGACCATCACTCGCAGCACGGTGTCCGCGGCGAGTGCGTTGCCCTCCTCGGCGGCCCGGTGGACCTCGCCGATCAGCCGGGCGGCGTACGGGTCCATGACGCTGGTCTCGGTGAAGCCGACCGTGCCGCGCAGACTCATCGTATCGGCCGCGATGTCGTTGATCACCTGCGTGGACGGGTACAGCGTGGCGTACACCCAGCCCTCCGGAACACCCGCGCGGGCGGTGTGCGGCACCTCCGGATTGATCATGACTACGGTGCCGGGGCCCGCATGTACGACGGTGCCGCCGGGCAGCCCGACGTCCTCCACCCCTCGGGTGATGGTGCCGAAGACATAGCCCTCGTGGCTGTGGCGCGGGAAGGTGTGGCGCACGTACCGGGCACGCAGCAGATCGAGGTCGGGCAGCTCCGCGTACTGCCAGTGCCTCGCCCACTCCCCGGACCCCGACTCCGGTATTGCCACCATGGACGAATTCTCGCAGCTCCCGGGCTCGGTCGCCGATGGCCGTCACAGCCGTTGTCAGTGCCGGGGTGCACGATGGGGGACATGGCCGGCTCTGCGCTCGACTCGTTCTCCCCTGCGACCCGCAACTGGTTCGCGGGTGCCTTCAGCGCGCCCACCGCCGCGCAGGAAGGCGCCTGGCGCGCGATCGGCGAGGGCTCGGACGTGCTGGTCGTCGCGCCGACCGGCTCCGGCAAGACCCTGGCCGCGTTCCTCGCCGCGCTGGACGGTCTTGCGTCCGTCCCGCCGCCCGCCGAGACGAAGAAGCGTTGCCGCGTGCTGTACGTGTCGCCCCTCAAGGCCCTCGCCGTCGATGTCGAGCGCAATCTCCGCTCACCGCTGACCGGCATCCGCCAGGAGTCGGTACGTCTGGGGCTGCCCGAGCCCGAGGTCCGGGTGGGAATCCGCTCCGGCGACACCCCGCCCGCCGAGCGCCGCTCGATGGCGACCCGGCCGCCGGACATCCTGATCATCACGCCCGAATCGCTGTTCCTGATGCTCACCTCATCGGCCCGGGAGGCACTGTCCGGCATCGAGACGGTGATTCTCGACGAAGTGCATGCCGTGGCGGGTACGAAGCGGGGTGCCCATCTCGCCGTATCGCTGGAGCGTCTCGACGAGCTGCTGCCGCGGCCCGCACGGCGGATCGGCCTGTCGGCGACGGTCCGTCCGGTCGACGAGGTGGCGCGCTTCCTCTCACCGCAGCGGAAGGTGGAGATCGTCCAGCCACCGTCCACCAAGCGGTTCGACCTGTCGGTGGTCGTGCCGGTCGAGGATCTGGGCGAGCTCGGCGGCTCCCCCGCCACCGACACCGACCAGGCGGGCCAGGCGGACAAGCCGTCGATCTGGCCCCATGTCGAGGAACGCATCGTCGATCTCGTCCAGGAGCATCGCTCCACCATCGTCTTCGCCAATTCCCGCCGCCTCGCGGAACGGCTCTGCAACCGGCTCAACGAGATCGCGTACGAGCGAGCCACCGGCACTGTGCTCGATGCACACGGCTCCGCCACGACGCTGCCGGAAGCACACTCCCCGGCCGAGATCATGGCCCAGTCGGGCGCGGCGAAGGGCGCCCCCGCGCTCCTCGCCCGCGCACACCACGGCTCGGTTTCCAAGGAACAGCGCGCCCAGGTCGAGGAGGACCTCAAGGCGGGCCGGCTGCCGGCCGTGGTCGCCACCTCCAGTCTGGAGCTGGGCATCGACATGGGGGCGGTCGATCTGGTCGTCCAGGTGGAGTCGCCGCCGTCGGTCGCCTCCGGGCTGCAACGGGTCGGCCGGGCCGGGCACCAGGTCGGTGCGGTCTCCACCGGAGTGGTATTCCCGAAGTACCGGGGCGATCTGGTGCAGGCTGCCGTGGTCACCGAGCGGATGCGCGAGGGGTCCATCGAGGCGCTCCGGATCCCGTCCAACCCCTTGGATGTGCTGGCCCAGCAGCTCGTCGCCATGGTCGCCCTGGACACGTGGCAGGTGGATGATCTGCTGGCTTTGACACGTCGCGCGGCCCCCTTCGCCTCGCTCCCGGAGTCGGCATTCACGGCCGTGCTGGACATGCTCGCCGGACGCTATCCGTCCGATGCTTTTGCCGAGTTGCGCCCGCGTGTGGTCTGGGACCGGGTGGCCGGTACGGTCACGGGCCGCCCAGGCGCCCAGCGACTCGCCGTCACCTCCGGAGGGACCATCCCCGACCGCGGGCTCTTCGGGGTCTTTCTCGCCGGCGCCGACCCCAAGAAGGGCGGCGGCCGGGTGGGCGAGCTGGACGAGGAGATGGTGTACGAGTCCCGGGTGGGCGACGTCTTCACACTGGGCACCACGTCCTGGCGAATCGAGGACATCACCCGCGACCGGGTCCTGGTGTCGCCGGCCCCCGGGGTTCCCGGCCGGCTGCCGTTCTGGAAGGGCGATCAACTGGGCCGTCCGCTGGAGCTGGGGCGCGCGCTCGGCGCGTTCCTCCGCGAGATCGGCGGACTGTCCCAGGAGGATGCCCGGCAGCGTCTGCTCGCCGCCGGTCTCGACACCTGGGCCGCCGACAACACCCTGTCGTACATCGACGAACAGCGCCGCGCCTGCGGTCACGTACCGGACGACCGGACCATCCTCGTCGAGCGTTTCCGTGATGAGCTGGGTGACTGGCGGGTCGTCGTCCACTCCCCGTTCGGCGCGCAGGTACATGCCCCGTGGGCGCTGGCGCTGAATGCCCGCCTCGCCGAGCGGTACGGCATGGACGCCCAGGTGATGCATGCCGACGACGGCATAGTGCTGCGGCTGCCCGACGCAGACCTGATGGGCCTGGACCTCCTGGACTTCGATCCGGCTCAGGACCCGGCCCAGGATCCGGCACCGTTGCCGGGCCCCTCGTACGACAGCGGACAACCGCCCGTCGGCGCTGCGGACGTGACCTTCGATCAGGGCGAGATCAACCGGATCGTCACCGACCAGGTAGGCGGATCTGCCCTGTTCGCCTCGCGGTTCCGCGAATGCGCGGCGCGCGCCCTGCTGCTGCCGCGGCGCAGCCCCGGCAAGCGCACCCCGCTCTGGCAGCAGCGCCAACGCGCCGCGCAACTCCTCCAGGTCGCCTCCGAGTTCGGCTCCTTCCCGATCGTTCTGGAAGCGGTCCGCGAATGCCTCCAGGACGTCTTCGACGTCCCCGGGCTGACGGAACTCATGGGCGACCTCGAAGCACGCCGTGTCCGGCTGGTCGAGGTGACCACCCCGGAGCCCTCGCCCTTCGCCCGCTCGCTCCTGTTCGGCTATGTCGCCCAGTTCCTGTACGAGGGCGACTCGCCCCTCGCCGAGCGGCGGGCCGCCGCCCTCTCCCTCGACTCCCACCTCCTGGCCGAGCTCCTCGGCCAGGCAGAACTGCGCGAACTGCTCGACGCCGACGTCCTGACCGAGCTGGAGCAGGAACTCCAGTGGCTGACCGAGGACCGCCGGATCAAGGACATCGAAGGGGTCGCCGATCTCCTTCGGGTCCTCGGTCCGCTCACCGAAGCGGAGTTGGCCGAGCGCGGCGCCCAGCCGCTCTGGGCTCCGGAGCTGTCCGCTGCCCGCCGGGCCATCCGGGTCCGGATCGGCGGAGCGGACCACTGGGCCGCGATCGAGGACGCGGGACGGCTGCGCGACGCACTGGGCACTGCCCTCCCGGTGGGTGTCCCCGAGGCTTTCACCGAACCGGTGAAGGACCCACTCGGTGATCTCCTCGCCCGATACGCGCGTACGCACGGCCCGTTCACCTCCACCGAAGCCGCCACCCGTTTCGGCCTCGGCACCGCTGTCACGGACGGCGCACTGCAGCGGCTCGCCGCGACCGGCCGGATCGTCCAGGGCGAGTTCCACCCCGCCGGCATCGGCCAGGAGTGGTGCGACGCCACCGTGCTGCGCCGACTGCGCCGCCGCTCGCTCGCCGCGCTCCGACATGAGCTGGAGCCGGTCCCGCCCGCCGCCCTCGCCGGCTTCCTACCGCAGTGGCAGCACCTGGGCAACCACAGCCTGCGTGGCATCGACGGACTGGCCCGCGCCATCGAGCAGTTGCAGGGTGCTCCCGTCCCGGCGTCGGCCCTGGAGAAACTGATCCTGCCGGGCCGGGTCACCGGCTACTCCCCCGCGCTGCTGGACGAGCTGACCACCACCGGCGAGGTCGTCTGGGCCGGTGCTGGTGCCCTTCCCGGCAAGGACGGCTGGCTGTCCCTCTACCTCGCCGACAGCGCACCTCTGCTCCTCCCGCCCCCGCACCCGCTCGAACTGAGCGCATTGCACGAATCCGTCCTGACGGCCCTGACCGGCGGATACGGACTGTTCTTCCGGCAGATCGCCGACCAGGTCCGCGCCACCACCCACCCGGACTGCACCGATCCGCAACTGGCCGATGCAGTCTGGGACCTGGCCTGGTCGGGCCGGCTCACCAATGACACGCTCGCCCCGCTGCGTTCACTCCTCGGCTCCGGTCGCACGGCAGGATCGACCGCCCACCGCGCCAAACGGAGCGTCCCGCGCGGGCGTTACGGCTCACTCACCGCCGCCGCCCGGCCTGTGTCCCGCACCGGACCACCTACTGTCTCGGGCCGCTGGTCCCTGCTGCCCGCCACCGAACCCGACCCCACGCACCGTGCGCACGCCCTGGCCCGCACGCTTCTCGACCGCCATGGGGTGGTGACCCGCGGCGCGGTCCAGGCCGAAGGCGTCGAGGGCGGCTTCTCCGCTACGTACCGCGTCCTCTCCGCCTTCGAGGACAACGGGCAGGCCCGGCGCGGCTATGTCGTCGAGGGCCTGGGAGCGGCCCAGTTCGCGATGGACGGCGCGGTAGACCGGCTGCGTGCCACGTCCGCCGTCCGCGACCGTACGGAGCCGGGCGCCGCACCCCACGCCCTGGTCCTCGCCGCGGCGGACCCGGCCAATGCCTATGGCGCGGCCCTGCCCTGGCCCGAGCCGCCGGACGGCGCCGGGCACAAGCCCGGCCGCAAGGCGGGCGCCCTGGTGGTGCTGGTCGACGGCGAACTGGCGATGTACATGGAGCGTGGCGGCAAGACGCTGCTGGCCTGGCCCACCGACCCGGAGGACCCGGCACTTCTCGCGGCTGCCGGGGCACTGGCGGCAGCCGCCCGTGCGGGGGCACTCGGCACAGTCACGGTGGAGCGCACCAACGGCGCCTCGTCCCTGACCTCCCCGCTCGGCCGCACGCTGGAGGCGGCCGGATTCCTGGCCACCCCGAGGGGACTCCGCCTGCGCGCCTGAACAACCTGCACACCTCACGCCTCGTAGGCCACTCCGCCCGCCGCCAACACCATCCGAACCACCCCACGCCGCCCCCGCCCAGCACGCCACACTCCCCACCCGACCCCGCATCATGGAGGCATGCCCGAAGGAGACACCGTCCTGCAGACCGCCAAACGTCTGCACACCGCACTCGCCGGCCGGGTCCTCACCCGCTCCGACCTGCGCGTCCCCCGGTTCGCCACCGCCGACCTCACCGGCCGGACGGTTCTGGACGTCACCTCGCGCGGCAAGCATCTCCTCACCCGTATCGAGGGCGGCCTGACCCTCCACAGCCATCTGCAGATGGACGGCGCCTGGCGCATCTATGCTCCGGGCGAGCGCTGGCGCGGCGGCCCCGCCCACCAGATCCGCGCCGTGCTAGCCAACGCGGAACACACCGCCGTCGGCTACCGGCTCCCGGCCCTCGAACTTCTCCGCACCCGGGACGAAGAGAAAGCGGTCGGTCACCTCGGCCCCGATCTGCTGGGCCCCGACTGGAGCGCCGAAACCGCTCTGCACAATCTGCTCAGCGACCCCGCCCGCCCCCTGGGCGAGGCCCTCCTGGACCAGCGCAACCTGGCCGGAATCGGCAACATCTACAAGGCCGAGCTCTGCTTCCTCGCCCGTGCGACCCCTTGGCTCCCCATCGGCGACCTGGCCGCCCCCACCGCCGCCCGTCTTGTCACCACGGCCAAACAACTCCTCGAAGCCAACCGAGACCGCCCCATGCGCACGACCACCAGCGCAGCCCCCCGCGGATACGGCGCGAACGAACGGCTCTGGGTCTACGGCAGGACCAACCGCCCCTGCCTGCGCTGCGGCACACCCATCCGCACAGCCGATCAGGACGCCCGCCCCACCTACTGGTGCCCGCGCTGCCAATCGGGCCCCACAAGCTAGTTGACGATCCGTCAGATCCAGTCGTACCGTCCGGTCATGTCCCTCACCGCGTACGACCTCACGGGCCGCTCCGCGTTCATCACCGGCGCGGCGGGTGGCATCGGCCGCGCAGGCGCCATCCTGCTCGCAGCGGCGGGCGCCACTGTGCACTGCGCGGACCACGACGAGAAGGGCCTGCTGGAGACCCGGGACCTGATCGCCGAAGCGGGTGGCACATCCCACATCCACACCCTCGATGTCACCGACCGCAGCCGGATCAAGGCCGCGGTGGCCGCCGCGGGCAACCTCGACATCCTGGCCGCCGTAGCCGGAATCATGCATACGAGCAGCGTCCTGGAGACCGCGGACGACGACCTCGATCGCGTCCTCTCGGTCAATTTCAAGGGCGTTCTGTACGCCTGTCAGGAAGTTGCCCGCAGCATGATCGCGCGCGGCGCACCCGGCTCGCTGATCACCATGGCCTCGGGAGCGGTCGACGCCGCGAGCCCCGGGCTGCTCTGCTACAGCGCGGCCAAGGCGGCGGTCGTCCAGCTGACGAAGACCCTCGCAACCGAGCTGGGGCCCCATTCCATCCGTGTCAACGCCGTCGCCCCGGGCTGGATCCGTACGCCCATGACCGCCCGCCACGACGCGGAACAACAACAACGGGCGGAGGCCACGATGGCGCGGATCTCCCCGCTCGGCCGGGTCGGCGAGCCCGAGGACGTCGCCCACACCCTGGTCTACCTGGCATCCGATGCCTCGGCCTTCATGACCGGTCAGATCCTCCGCCCGAACGGCGGCGTAGCCATGCCTTGGTAGTCCGCCAGGCCCGGCCACCGCACCGCACCCCAGCAGCGGACCATCGATTCACGCACCGCATCCCAAGTGCGGACCACCGCCGCAGGCACCGCGTCCCGGTGTCGGACCACCAACCCGCACACCGCATCCCAAGAGCAGACCACAGCCCCGCACCCGCATCCGCCACGCGCGCCCCCGTCGGCCCAGCGGCCGCGGCCACATGCACGGGCAGGAGGCTCAGCCCCCATCCGCCCGCCGCCACCGCACCCTCGACAAGCCCCGCATGGGCCGGTTCCAGCACGAGCCGCAGCACGGCCCACCACCACACCCCGCCGAGAACGAGCGCCGGCACCCATCGCCGTACCATGGCTGCCTCCTCCGGCCGAACCTAGTCCGGCCCGCTCGCCCGGCGGGAGGGCGCATCGGTGCACCACCGGCGCGCAGTGCGCTGCCGCAGACCGTTGTGCGCTCTCCGCCCGGGACATCCGGGCTTGCTCCGGATCGCGGCTCCACCCGGGCCAGAGGCACTCAGGCACCCCGGCGCAGGCCACAGCAAGACATGTCAGGCCACGTCAGACCGTGTCGGGCCACCGTGATCTTCCTGATCAATGCCTCTTACTCGCAGTCTCACCCAGACACTCCCGAGCCGCATCCAGAACCTGACCACGCCCACCCGCCCCGGACCATGCAGAAGCCCCGGCCGCCCCCTGAGGGGCGGCCGGGGCTCCGCTTCACACCGGACCTCGCGGGTCAGGCGGCGACGACATCCACCGCTTCCGCGGGCGCCTTGATGGTCACCCGTCCCGTCGGCACGCCTGCCACCGACGTCACGGAGACGGAATTGAGCATTGGACGTACCGGCACAGGCACCGGATCGCTGACTGCTGCCGACTCGGCCAGTTCGGCCAGCGACAGCTCATCGCTCACTTCACGCATGAGCTCGGACATCCGTACGTCAAGCGCGTCGCAAATAGCGGAGAGCAGCTCGGAGGATGCCTCCTTCTGCCCCCGCTCCACCTCGGAGAGATAGCCGAGCGAGACTCGGGCGGACGAGGAGACTTCGCGCAGAGTACGGCCTTGGCGCTGGCGCTGCCGACGCAGCACGTCACCAAGCAGGCGACGGAGCAGAATCATCGGTGGCTCCCTCCTCGGACCGCGTAGCCGCATCCTTCACGCCCCACCGTACCGCCTTGCGCCGCGGCCGTGCGGGGAGCGATGTCGTGTTCACTCAGGGCTGCAAACATCAATTCCCCCCGTTCTGTTCCGTATCCTGTGCGCTTGCATTCTTGCCGAGTTCGGCGGAGAGCAATGCCAGCACGCTCCGTACACTCGCTCTACGGATGTCCGCACGCCCGCCGTTCAATCGCAGCGCGGTCACCTTCTCCGCGCCGTCCGGCCCGGCCACCGCAACATAGACCGTGCCGACGGGTTTGCCGTCCTGCGGCTCGGGGCCCGCAACGCCGGTGGTGGCCATACCCCAGTCTGCCCCGAGAACGCGGCGCGCACCTGCCGCCATCTGCCGCGCCACCTCCGGGTCGACCGCACCGTGCTCCGCCAGGAGGACGCCGTCGACACCCAGCAAATCCCGCTTCAGGGGCGTTGCGTACGCCGTCACGGACCCGCGGAAGGAATTCGAGGCACCCGGTACGGAAGTCAGCTCCGCCGCGACCAGACCGCCGGTCAGCGACTCGGCGACGGCAAGAGTCTCACCGCGCTCCACGAGCAGCTCCAGCACCCGGGCCGCGGCAGTCACCGCTCGGCCTCCACCGAACCACGGGCACCCGAGGCCCCGGAGACCGGCCCTGCACCCTCAGCGGCCCCGGACACCCCAGGCCCCGCAGATACCCCGGACGCCCCAGCGGCTCCGGACCCCCCAACAGCCTCCTCCGCGGCGGCCCGCTCGGCCGCGAGCCCCTGGCGTCGCAGCACGACGGCCTGGCGCACATAGTCGAGCCCCGTGACGACCGTCAGCACGACAGCCACCGCCATCACCCAGAAGCGCAGGGTGGCAAGTGGACCGGTCAGCGCCAGGACGTACATCCCGACAGCCGTCCCCTGTGCCAGAGTCTTCATCTTCCCGCCGCGGCTGGCCGGGATCACCGCATGCCGTATCACCCAGAACCGCATCAGCGTGATGCCGATCTCGCGGAAGAGGATCACGCCCGTGACCCACCAGGGCAGATCACCGAGATACGACAGACAGATCAGAGCCGCACCCATGATCGCCTTGTCCGCGATCGGGTCGGCGATCTTCCCGAAGTCGGTGACCAGGTTGTATGTGCGCGCGAGATGGCCGTCGAACAGGTCGGTGATCATGGCGATGGCGAACGCCGCCCAGGCGAACGACCGCCAGACCGGGTCGTAGCCGCCGTTGTGCAGGAGCAGCATCACGAAGCCGGGCACCAGCACCAGCCGCAGCATGGTGAGCAGATTGGCGATGTTCCACAGGCTGGCCTGGTTGACGGCCGCAGTACCCAGCTTGCCGCCGCGGACCGGCTTCGCGCCGGAGCCGCCTGCCGCGGATGCCGGGACTCCCGTCATCTGGCCGCCTCCACGAGCTCGGAACACTCGGCCACCAGGTCCACTCCTTCGGTGCCCACAACCTTTGCCTCGACCATACGGCCGGGCACGAGGCCCTCGCGTGCGGTGAAGAGCACCTGGCCGTCCGTTTCGGGGGCCTGGTGCGCCGCGCGCCCCACCGCACCGTCCTCTTCGTCCACGGACTCGACCAGCACCTGCAGGGACTCGCCCAGGCGCTCCTCGGCGCGCTGCGAGGTCAGTTCCTCGGCCAGCTGCGAGATGTGCGCGAGCCGCTCCGCGATGACGTCGGCGTCCAGCTTGTTCTCGTAACCGACCGCCTCGGTTCCCTCCTCGTCGGAGTAGCCGAAGACGCCGATGGCGTCGAGCCTGGCGCCGGTGAGGAAGCGTTCCAGCTCCGCCAGGTCGGCCTCGGTCTCGCCAGGGAAGCCCACGATGAAGTTGGAGCGTGCACCGGCCTGCGGCGCCTTGCTACGGATGGTGTCCAGGAGCTCCAGGAAGCGATCGGTGTCACCGAAGCGGCGCATCGCCCGCAGCACGCCGGGGGCCGAGTGCTGGAAGGACAGGTCGAAGTACGGGGCGACCTTCGGGGTCGAGGTCAGTACGTCGATGAGGCCCGGCCGCATCTCCGCCGGCTGAAGATAGCTGACCCGGATCCGCTCGATCCCCTCGATGTCGGCGAGCTCCGGCAGCAGCGTCTCAAGCAGCCGGATGTCGCCGAGGTCCTTGCCGTACGAGGTGTTGTTCTCGGAGACCAGCATGACCTCCTTCACTCCCTGCTCGGCCAGCCAGCGGGTCTCCCCCAGCACGTCCGACGGGCGGCGCGAGATGAAGGAACCGCGGAAGGAAGGAATGGCGCAGAAGGAGCAGCGGCGGTCGCAGCCGGAGGCAAGCTTCACCGAGGCGACGGGGCTGGTGCCCAGCCGGCGGCGCAGCGGCGCCCGCGGCCCGGAGACCGGAGCGACTCCGTCCGGGAGGTCCTCGGGGGCGGGGGCCGGTGCGGCCTCCTGTGCGTGCCCCGGCAGGGCCACGGCGGCGTCCTGCCGCTCGGCCGGGCTGATCGGCAGGAGCTTGCGACGGTCGCGCGGGGTGTGCGAGGCGTGGATGCCACCGTTGAGGATGGTCTGAAGGCGGTCGGAGATATCGGCGTAGTCGTCGAATCCGAGGACGCCATCCGCCTCGGGCAGGGCCTCGGCGAGGTCCTTGCCGTAGCGCTCGGCCATGCAGCCGACGGCGACCACGGCCTGGGTCCTGCCGTGGTCCTTCAGATCATTGGCTTCGAGAAGGGCATCGACGGAGTCCTTCTTGGCGGCCTCGACGAATCCACAGGTGTTGACGACGGCGACATCCGCGTCGGAGGCATCCTCGACGAGCTCCCAGCCGTCCGCTGCCAAGCGGCCTGCGAGCTCCTCCGAGTCCACCTCGTTACGGGCGCAGCCAAGAGTGACAAGGGCGACGGTACGGCGTTCGGGCATGGGCTCAAGACTACTTTGTCCCGGCACTCGCCCTGCCGTGCAGGGTTCCACCGTCACACCGAGTGACAAAGCAGGCGAGCGCCCGGCAGGATTGCCGGGCGCTCGCCGTGTTGCTGATGCCGCTTGGGAAACCGTGCGTGTACGGGTCAGCCGACCGCCGGGTCGCCCTTCGTGTACGAGAGTCGCTCGACCTGGCCCGGCTGGAACTTGTCCTCGACCTTCTTGCCGTTCACGAAGAGCTCGATGGACCCGGCGTCACCGAGGACGAGGTCGACCCGCTCCTGGTCCTGGAAGGTCTTGGACTGGCCCTGCAGCAGCAGCCCGTCAAAGAGCAGTCGCCCGTTGTGGTCCTTGGCGGAGATCCAGCTCTTGCCCTGGCTGGCGCTGAGCTTCACCGTCACCTTGTCCCTGGGGGCCGCGGCGATGGCACTGTCGGAGGGCTGCGGCTTGGGGTCGACGGGTTTGCCGGTCTTCGGCTTGGGGCTCTTCGTGTTCGGCGTCGAGCCCTCCGCGACCTGTGTGGTCGTGGAGGCGTCGTCGCCGCCTTTGAAGAAGGTGAAGCCGACGAAACCGACGACAGCGACGATCGCGGCGACCATGGCCGCCGTCCAGTTGGGCCGACGGGGTTCGGAACGGATTCTCTCGGCCTCGAACAGCGGCGCCGCGGGCGTGGGTGCGGGACGGCCGCCGTGCTCGGCGTCGTACTGCGAAACCAGCCGTTCCGGATCGGCCCCGACGGCACGCGCCAAGGTACGGATATGGCCGCGCGCATACACGTCGCCGCCACAGCGGGAGAAGTCGTCCTCTTCGATCGCGTGCACGATGGGGATGCGCACCCGGGTGGACGAACTGATCTCTTCGACCGTGAGACCTGCGGCGATACGAGCCTGCTGGAGCACTCGACCGATCGAAGGCCGGTCGTCTTCGGGGGAGTTGCCGATGGACACGGGGGCGCCTTTCGAGCGTGAGCCACCTGCTGGGTGTTCAGTCTAGGGGGGGTACGAAAGGGTGGGGCAACCGGGAGGAAGGACTTTGTACGCCATCAGACTCGAACGTCGTCCGATTCTCTGGGACACCCCTGGAAGGACAATCTTGCCGCCCCTCCCTTCAACTTGACGTACGACCCGACGAAACGGTTGCCCGTACTTCTCCTATGAAGCGGTTTCCCCGCGGATCAGTGCCAACACCCCGTCCAGCTCGTCCGGTTTCACCATGACGTCGCGCGCCTTGGATCCCTCGCTCGGCCCGACGATGTTCCTCGACTCCATCAGGTCCATCAGCCGGCCGGCCTTGGCGAAGCCGACCCGCAGCTTGCGCTGAAGCATCGAGGTGGACCCGAACTGGGTGGAGACGACCAGTTCGGCGGCCTGGCAGAGCAGATCCAGGTCGTCGCCGATGTCCTCGTCGATCTCCTTCTTCTTGGCGGTGCCGACCACCACGTCCTCGCGGAAGACGGGCGCCATCTGATCCTTGCAGTGCTGGACGATGGCCGCGACCTCGCCCTCGGTAACGAAGGCACCCTGCATACGGGTGGGCTTGTTGGCCCCCATCGGCAGGAACAGACCGTCACCCTTTCCGATGAGCTTCTCGGCGCCGGGCTGGTCAAGGATGACGCGGCTGTCGGCCAGCGAAGACGTCGCGAAGGCGAGCCGGGAGGGCACATTCGCCTTGATCAGACCGGTGACGACGTCGACCGAGGGCCGCTGGGTCGCAAGCACCAGGTGGATACCGGCAGCGCGGGCCAGCTGGGTGATACGGACGATGGAGTCCTCCACATCACGGGGAGCGACCATCATCAGGTCGGCCAGCTCGTCGACGATCACCAGCAGATACGGGTACGGCGAGAGCTCGCGCTCGCTGCCCTCCGGCGGCTTGACCTTGCCGTTGCGTACGGCCTGGTTGAAGTCGTCGATGTGCCGGTACCCGAACGCTGCGAGATCGTCGTACCGGAGGTCCATCTCCCGCACGACCCACTGGAGAGCCTCGGCGGCGCGCTTGGGATTGGTGATGATCGGCGTGATCAGGTGCGGGATGCCCTCGTACGCGGTCAGCTCGACCCGCTTGGGGTCGACCAGCACCATCCGTACATCGTCCGGCGTCGCCCGCACCATGACCGAGGTGATCAGACAGTTGATGCAGGACGACTTGCCGGAACCGGTCGCACCGGCCACCAGCACGTGCGGCATCTTCGCCAGGTTGGCCATCACATATCCGCCCTCGACGTCCTTGCCGAGCGCGACCAGCATCGGATGGTCGTCCTCGGCGGCGTCCGCGAGGCGCAGCACATCGCCGAGGTTGACCATCTCCCGATCGGTGTTGGGGATCTCGATGCCGACCGCCGACTTGCCCGGGATCGGGGAGATGATCCGGACGTCGGGACTGGCGACTGCGTACGCGATGTTCTTGGCGAGCGCGGTGATCCGCTCGACCTTCACCGCGGGGCCGAGCTCCACCTCGTACCGCGTGACCGTGGGTCCACGGGTGAAGCCGGTGACGGCGGCGTCGACCTTGAACTCGGTGAAGACGTTCGTCAGGGACGCGACGATCGCGTCGTTGGCGGCGCTGCGGGTCTTGCCGGGCCCGCCTCGTTCCAGCAGGTCGAGCGAGGGCAGTGAGTACGTGATGTCGCCGGAGAGCTGCAGTTGTTCGGCGCGGGCGGGCAACGGCTCGGACTGCGACCGGTCGGGCGCGGGCTTCGTCAGATCGGGTACGCCGCCCGAGGCCACCGCCCCCTTCTCCGGTTTCCCTCCCCCGCCGGCGGGTTCGCCCTCCCTGGCGCCCGGCACCGGCGTGCCCGGGCGTTCGCGCTCGACGGAGACGCCCTGGGTGAGGTCGGCAACGATCGGCGAGGGCGGCATGCCGTTGAGCACGGCCCCGTCGAGCGCAGCGGCCGCGGCGGCCGCGACATCCACCGCGTCCATGGTGCGGTTCATCGTGGGCTGTACGGAGGGCCTGCGCGGCCTGCGGCGCTTGGAGAGCGCGTCGGCTTCCGCCTGCTCGGGGTCGTACTCCGCGGGCGCTTCGGAGCGGCGTGCGGAGGAGCGGCGGGAGCGGGCGGGCAGCGCCTCGCGCCACTGCTCGTCGTAGCGCTCGTCGTCGCTCTCCTCGTCCGCGTCGGGGTCGTACACCGGGTCGAGGATGCCCAGCTTGGTGCCGAGCAGCCGGAGCCGTTGCGGAATGGCGTTCACCGGGGTGGCGGTGACGACCAGCAGTCCGAAGACGGTGAGCAGCAGCAGCAGCGGTACGGCGAGGACCTCGCCCATCGTGTAGACCAGCGGCTTGGAGGCCGCCCAGCCAATGAGTCCGCCCGCGTCCTGCATCGCCGTGGTGCTGTCTCCCCGGCCGGGCGATCCGCACGCGATGTGGACCTGTCCGAGCACCCCGATGACCAGGGCCGAGAGCCCGATGACGATGCGGCCGTTGGCCTCGGGCTTCTCCGGGTAGAGAATCAGCCGTACGGCGATGGCGCCGAGCAGTATCGGCACGAGCAGATCGAGTCGGCCGAAGGCTCCGGTGACGAGCATCTCGACGAGGTCGCCGACGGGCCCGCGCAGATTCGACCAGGTGCCCGCGGCGACGACCAGCGCGAGACCGAGCAGCAGCAGCGCGATGCCGTCCTTGCGGTGCGCGGGATCGAGTCCCTTGGCGCCGCGCCCTATGCCACGGAACATCGCGCCGACGGCGTGGGCCGCACCGAGCCAGACGGCGCGCGCCAGGCGGTACACACCGCCGGTGGGCGACGGTGCCGGTTTGGGCGCGGCCGCCTTCTTGGCCACCGCCTTCTTGGCGGGGGCCTTCTTCGCGGGCGCGGTCTTCTTCGCAGCGGTCTTCTTCGCGGGTGCGGCTTTCTTTGCCGGCCCCGCGGTACGGCCGACGCGCTTCGCGGTGCCCGCCGTGCCCTGGGAACCCTTGCCGGACGTACGTGAGGCCATGGTGCCGAGGTTACCGGTGTCGACGGCCGTGAACACGTGTGCCTGCCGCTTCACCCGACCGTGTCGCTGTACAGAGGCAGGAAACTGACGCGTCCTCACGCCGCCGCGCCGCTGGATGCCCCTGCCGCCGAACCGTCGAACGGCCGAGACGGCAAGGCAGTTGGGCCGAGCGTCCTGACAACCGCCCGTTCCTCGACCTGAGGTCGTACCGCCGGACCGCTCCCCGCCACGGAGTGGCGGGACGGTACGGCGCTACGAGGGAAGGGCTGCCGCGCCGCTGCCGGTGCCGGGCTCCAGCGCGTCGAGTGCCCGGCGCAGGCCGGTCAGCTTGCGTTCCAGATGGGCGGCGGTGGCCACGGCCGCGGCGTCCGCCGACTCGTCGTCGAGCTGCTTGGAGAGCGCTTCGGCCTGCTCCTCGACGGCCGCGAGCCGCGCCGAGAGCTCGGCCAGCAGCCCTGCGGGCTCCTTCTCGTGGCCCGCGCTGCCGTTGGCATCGCCCTCCAGCTGGAGCCGCAGCAGCGCCGCCTGCTCGCGCAGCTTGCAGTTCTTCATGTAGAGCTCGACGAAGACCGAAACCTTGGCCCGCAGCACCCATGGATCGAACGGCTTCGAGATGTAGTCCACCGCGCCCGCCGCGTAACCCCTGAAGGTGTGATGCGGACCGTGATTGATCGCGGTGAGGAAGATGATCGGGATGTCCCGGGTCCGTTCCCGCCGCTTGATGTGCGCGGCGGTTTCGAAACCGTCCATGCCTGGCATCTGGACGTCCAGCAGAATGACCGCAAAGTCGTCCGTGAGCAGCGCTTTGAGCGCTTCCTCCCCTGACGATGCCCGTACCAGTGTCTGATCGAGCGCAGAGAGGATGGCCTCCAGCGCCAGCAGATTCTCCGGCCGGTCATCGACCAGGAGGATCTTGGCCTTCTGTACCATGGCCCGTCCTCCTCGCCCCGGAATTGCACCGGGCGCCGCCCCAGGGGACGACTCCCTTACGCCGTCCGTCCTTGTGCCGGTCATGGTAGCCGCACCCCGCCCGTCACCACACCCTGTCACCATGATGTCACTGTGCACACAACAGAAACGCGGTGGGGGACCAGAAGGTTCCCCGTACAGCGCCCTCTCACACCCCTGCGAGCACAGCCACTCATCAACTCATCGCGATTCTCTCAATTAGTGATCACTCTCCGCGCATCCACTGCTCCATAACAGAAAGAAGGTGATCGGGATCGACAGGCTTGGTGACATAGTCGGAGGCGCCTGATTCGATCGCCTTCTCCCGGTCACCCTTCATGGCCTTCGCGGTCAGCGCGACGATCGGCAGCCCGGCGAACTGCGGCATCCTGCGGATCGCAGCCGTCGTGGCATAGCCGTCCATCTCCGGCATCATGATGTCCATCAGTACGACCGTCACATCGTCGTGCTGTTCCAGGACTTCGATGCCCACACGTCCGTTCTCCGCATACAGGACCGAAAGACCGTGCTGCTCCAGCACGCTGGTGAGCGCGAAGACGTTACGGATGTCGTCGTCGACGATCAGCACCTTCTCGCCGTGGAACCGGAACGTCCTGCGGACCTCCGGTTCCTCCTGCCCGGCAAGCGTCCACGGCTCCTGCGGAGCAGCCGGGGCCGCGGCACGGGACGGCAGCGCGGGCCGCCGCTCCGCGCTCCCCAGAGTCTTGCGGCGACGCCGCATCAGCCCGGCGGCGCCCGCCGAATCGCGCACGGTGGCCGTCGAGTCGGCGCCCGGACCGGCCTCCGGAAGCAGACCTTCCTCGACTGCGGCACCGTGTGCCTCGATGGGCCCAGGACCGATCTGCGGATAGCCCTGCGGCGGCAACTCGCTCGGGTGCAGCGGCAGATAGAGCGTGAATGTCGAGCCGCGGCCCGGCTCGCTCGCCGCGTGGATCTCGCCGCCCAGCAGCCGGGCGATCTCCCGGCTGATGGACAGGCCGAGCCCCGTACCGCCGTACTTGCGACTGGTCGTACCGTCCGCTTGCTTGAACGCCTCGAAGATCACCAGCATCTTGCTGGACGCGATCCCGATACCGGTGTCGGTGACCGAGAAGGCGATCAGATCGGCATCGGCGTCACGCAGCGAGCCGGCCTCCAGGAGCTGCTCACGGATGGCATTCGGCACATCCTCGTTGGCGTGCCGGATCACCAGCTCGACCGCCCCGCTGTCGGTGAACTTCACCGCGTTGGAAAGGAGATTGCGCAGCACCTGGAGCAGCCGCTGCTCGTCCGTGTGCAGTGTCGCCGGCAGCTCCGGCGAGACCCGTACGGAGAAATCGAGCCCCTTCTCCGCGGTGAGCGGCCGGAATGTCGCCTCCACATAGTCGACCAGCTGGACAAGTGCGATCCGGGTCGGGCTGACGTCCATCTTGCCCGCCTCGACCTTCGTCAGATCGAGGATGTCATTGATCAGCTGAAGCAGATCGGAACCGGCTCCATGGATCGTCTCGGCGAACTCCACCTGCTTCGGCGAGAGATTGCCCTCGGCGTTGTCCGCGAGCAACTTGGCCAGAATGAGCAGCGAGTTGAGCGGGGTACGCAACTCGTGCGACATGTTCGCCAGGAACTCCGACTTGTAACGCATCGAGACCGCGAGCTGCTCGGCGCGCTCCTCCAGGACCTGCCGGGCATCCTCGATCTCGGTGTTCTTGACCTCGATGTCGCGGTTCTGCTGGGCCAGCAGCTCGGCCTTCTCCTCCAGTTCGGCGTTGGAGGCCTGAAGTGCCTTCTGCCGGTTCTCCAGCTCCTGTGAACGGTCCCGCAATTGCTCTGTCAGTTCCTGCGACTGCTCAAGGAGCTTCTCGGTCTTCGTATTGACGCTGATGGTGTTGACGCTCGTCGCGATCATCTCGGCCAGCTGATTGAGGAAGTCCCGCTGGATATGGGTGAACGGCTGGAAGGAGGCCAGCTCGATCACACCGAGAACTTTCCCCTCGAAGAGCACCGGCAGCACGATCACATGCGCGGGCGGTGCCTCACCGAGCCCGGAGGAAATCTTCAGATAACCCGGCGGAACATTGTCCACCTGGATGGTCCGCTTCTCCTCCGCCGCCGTGCCGAGGAGCGTCTCACCGGGCCGGAAGCATGTCGGCATCGATCCCGCCGAGTATCCGTAGCTGCCCCTCATGCGGAGTTCGTACGAGCTGTCCTTGTCGCTGTCCGATCCCACCGTGTCGGTGTCACCGGTCGGCATGGCCAGGAAGAACGCACCGTGCTGCGCGGAGACGACCGGGGTCAGCTCGCTCATGATCAGCGAGGCCACGTCGTCGAGATCGCGCCGCCCCTGCATCAGACCGGAGATCCGGGCGAGATTGCCCTTCAGCCAGTCCTGCTCCTTGTTGGTGGCCGTGGTGTCACGCAGGTTGGCGATCATCGTATTGATGTTGTCCTGCAGGGCCTGGATCTCGCCGGCCGCGTCCACATCGATCTTGAGGTTGAGATCGCCGCGGGTCACCGCGGTGGCGACGGCCGCGATGGCCCGCACCTGACGGGTGAGGTTCCCGGCCATCTCGTTCACGGACTCGGTGAGGTCGCGCCAGGTGCCGTCGACGTCCCGGACCCGGGCCTGGCCGCCCAGCTGCCCCTCCGTGCCCACCTCGCGAGCGACCCGGGTCACCTGCTCGGCGAACGAGGACAGCTGGTCGACCATCGTGTTGATGGTGTTCTTCAGTTCCTGGATCTCACCACGGGCGTCGATGTCGATCTTCTTGGTGAGGTCGCCCTTGGCGATGGCCGTGGTGACCGTGGCGATCTGGCGCACCTGCCCGGTCAGATTGGACGCCATCGAGTTCACGGACTCGGTGAGGTCCTTCCACGTACCGGAGACCCCCGGAACGCGTGCCTGGCCGCCCAGCTCACCTTCCGTGCCCACCTCGCGGGCGACCCGCGTCACCTCGTCGGCGAACGAGGACAGCGTCGTCACCATCGTGTTGACGGTGTCGGCGAGCTCGGCGACCTCGCCGCGCGCCTCGACGGTGACCTTCTTCGTCAGATCGCCGTTGGCGACCGCGGACGAGACCCGGGAGATGTTCCGCACCTGACTGGTCAGGTTGTTGGCCATCAGGTTGACGTTGTCGCTGAGGTCCTTCCAGATACCGGTCGCACCGCGCACCCGGGCCTGACCGCCCAGGATGCCCTCGGTACCCACCTCGCGGGCGACCCGCGTCACCTCGTCGGCAAAGTTGAGCAGCTGGTCGACCATGGTGTTGACGGTCGTGACCAGTTCGAGGATCTCGCCCTTGGCGTCGACCGTGATCTTCTTGGAGAGATCGCCCTTGGCGACCGCTGTGGTGACCTCGGCGATGTTACGGACCTGCAGGGTCAGGTTGTTGGCCATGCCGTTGACGGACTGGGTGAGGTCCTTCCACGTACCGGACACCCCCTGCACCTCGGCCTGGCCGCCGAGGATGCCTTCCGTACCCACTTCACGGGCGACCCGCGTCACCTGCTCGGCGAAGTTCGAGAGCTGGTCCACCATCGTGTTGAGGGTGTTCTTCAGCTCCAGGATCTCGCCGCGCGCGTCCACATCGATCTTCTGCGACAGGTCGCCGCGCGCCACCGCGGTGGCGACCTGCGCGATGTTACGGACCTGAGCGGTGAGGTTTCCCGCCATGCCGTTGACCGAATCGGTCAGATCACGCCACACACCGGCCACGCCGGGCACCTGAGCCTGCCCGCCGAGCCGTCCGTCGGTGCCCACCTCGCGGGCGACCCGCGTCACCTGCTCGGCGAAGGCGGAGAGCTGGTCGACCATCGTGTTGATGGTGTTCTTCAGCTCCAGGATCTCGCCGCGCGCGTCCACATCGATCTTCTGCGACAGGTCGCCGCGTGCCACCGCCGTGGTCACCTGCGCGATCTGGCGCACCTGGGAGGTCAGATTCCCCGCCATGAAGTTGACGGAGTCGGTGAGCTCCTTCCACGTACCGGAAACGCCGTCGACCCGCGCCTGGCCACCGAGGCGGCCCTCCGTGCCCACGTCACGCGCCATCCGCGTGACCTGGTCGGCGAAGGACGACAGCTGCGCCACCATCGTGTTGACGGTGTTCTTCAGCTCCAGCATCTCGCCCGCGACATCGACGGTGACCTTCTGCGAGAGGTCACCGTTGGCGACCGCGGTCGTCACCTGCGCGATGTCCCGCACCTGCCCCGTAAGGTTCCGGAACGCGGTGTTCACCGAGTCGGTGAGGTCCTTCCAGGTCCCCGCCGCACCCGGCACTTCGGCCTGACCGCCCAGCCGGCCCTCGACGCCGACCTCCCGGGCCACCCGGGTCACTTCCGAACCGAAGGACTGGAGCTGGTCCACCATCGTGTTGACGGTGTTCTTCAGCTCCAGCATCTCGCCGGCCACGTCGACGGTGACTTTCTGCGTCATGTCGCCGCTGGCCACCGCCGTGGTCACCTGCGCGATGTCGCGCACCTGAGTCGTCAGGTTCCGGAAGACCGTGTTCACCGAGTCGGTGAGGTCCTTCCAGGTCCCCGCCGCACCCGGCACCTGCGCCTGCCCGCCGAGCAGCCCCTCGCCACCGACCTCGCTGGCCACACGGGTCACTTCGTCGGCGAAGGTCCGCAGTGTCTCGGTCATCTGGTTGATGGTCTCGGCGAGTTGTGCGACCTCGCCGCGGGCGCTCACAGTGACCTTCTGGGACAGATCACCGTTGGCGACCGCGGTCGTCACCTCGGCAATCCCGCGCACCTGGGAGGTCAGGTTCCCGGCCATGGTGTTGACGGAGTCGGTGAGGTCCTTCCACACCCCGGCCACACCGGGCACGGTCGCCTGCCCGCCCAGTTCGCCCTCCGTGCCCACCTCACGGGCCACCCGGGTCACCTCGGAGGAGAACGACGACAGCTGGTCGACCATCGTGTTGACGGTGTTCTTGAGCTGAAGCATCTCGCCGGCCACATGGACGGTGACCTTCCGCGACAGATCACCCTTGGCGACCGCCGTCGTCACCAGGGCAATGTCCCGCACCTGCGCGGTCAGCCGGTACGCCATGGTGTTCACGGAGTCCGTGAGGTCCTTCCAAGACCCGGACATCCCGCGCACCTGGGCCTGCCCGCCCAGCTTGCCCTCGGTACCCACCTCGACCGCGACCCGCGTCACCTGCTCGGTGAACGCCGACAGCTGGTCGACCAGGTTGTTGACCGTACGGGCGACCTTGAGGAACTCACCGCGCAGCGGCCGGACCGTCTCGTCGGCCGTGTGCGACCGCAGCTCCATCCGCTGTTCGAGATCACCGTCGGCCACCGCCGACAGCACCCGCCCGACCTCCGAGACCGGGCGCGCCAGATCGTCGACCAGCTCGTTGGAGGCGTCGATCGCGGCGGCCCAGGAGCCCTCGCAGGCGCCCGTCTCCAGCCGCTCGGTGAGCTTCCCCTCACGTCCGACCACCCTCCGCACCCGGGCCAGCTCGCCGGTGAGATGGAGATTCCGGTCGGCGACTTCATTGAAGACTGCCGCGATCTCCGCCATCACGCCGTCGCCCGAGACGGTCAGGCGCCTGCGGAAGTTCCCGTCGCGCATCGCCACCAGACCTGCCAACAGTCTGTTGAGCGCTGCCGTGTCGACGTCGATGGTTCCATTGCGCTGCTTCTTCACGGACTGTCCGCCTTTTGTGCGCGTGCCTGTTCCCCGCGCCGCCACGCCAGACTCCACCGTGATCCCTCCCGCAGGGGTTGACCGTATCGCTCGGGCCTTATCTGGGAGCTTGCCCAGTTCCTCATTGGCTCACCGCCACAGCCCACCGTCGACGGGTGACCATGCGGACGTCAAATCGTTGAAACGTACCAGGCCCGAACCAATCGGGGTGCAGCCTCCAACGGTTGTCCCGCATCGCCCTGTTGGGAAGCCCACACTTGTCCATTCACATGCCTGTTCCTGGTCGTTCCTGCCCGAAGTCAGCCCTCGTGTACCCGGTACCGAGAGCGAGCGTCTAGCCTGGCAGGCGAATCGAAGCGGCGAGAAACGGGCACAGGACTCGGGGAAGCGACGAGACACCATATGGGGAGTGCTGTGATCACCGCGCGCGCGGCTGCCACCTTCGACCCGGTCGGGCGCTCCGTCGCGACCGCCCGCGCCTTTGTCCGTGACACCCTCCAAGGGTGGGGATACACAGACGTCGTCGACGACGCCGTCGTACTCACCAGCGAGCTCGTGACCAACGCGGTGGTGCACGCAGGCACCGCCGCGGACGTGCTGTGTCTGCGCACGGAGGACGGCGTCCGGATCGAGGTCTCCGACCACTACCCGGAACGCGAGATCCCCCTCCAGAGCACAGGTCTGGACTTCGGCAGCCCGGACCGTGAGAACGGCCGCGGACTGCTGCTCTGCGCGGCGCTCGCTTCCCGGTGGGGCGTCGAGTATTCGCCCACCCATAAACATGTCTGGTTCCAGCTCGATCTTCCCGAGCGCCCTGTGGGCATCCGCTCCGCCGGCCCCCTGCTCCCGGTCGGCCTGCTCCCGGTCGCCGATGAACGCGTGCGGGTGGCCGTCGTCCAGATCGACAGCACCGGTTCCATCGCCGCCTGGAACGAGGACGCCGCGTTTCTCTTCGGATACGCCGCGGACCAGGTCACCGGTAAGCAACTCACCGACTTCACCGCCTGGCCGCAGACACCAGGCACCAACACCGGCATCGTGGACGCACTGCAGCTCTCGCGCTGGGAGGGCAGTTACGGAATCCGGGGCGCCGACGGCCGCACCATCCCCGTCTACGCCTCGCATCTCCGGGTCCGCGACACCCACGGCGAACCGTCCACGGTCTGTCTGCTCGTCCGCGACTACGAACGTGCCGTGCTCCAGTCCCCGGTACGCACACCGGTCTCCGACGCGAATGCCGAGAGCCACAAGACGGACCCGTTCGAGATCTTCATCGGCTCCCCCGCCCCCGACGACCTCGACGGCCTGCTCCAGCGCACGGTCGAGCGGGCGCGCGACATGCTCGACGCCGATTCGGCCTTCCTGCTGCTGGCGACGGACGACGAAACGGAACTGGAGGTACGGGCCACGACCGGTCTGCCCTCCGCCCGCCAGCGTTTCGCCCGGGTTCCGGTGGAGGCCGGTACCGGACGTTACGGCTCCGCCCGGATGCCCGCCGTCCACGAAGACCTCGACAACGTGCCCGGCGCCGTCCCCCTGCTCGGCGGCACGGGGATGCGCTCCGTCGTCACCGTCCCGCTGAAGGTCGAGGGTCGCCTCACGGGCTCGCTGGGTGTCGCCGCGGAAGCAGCAGGCCGCTACTCCAACGAGGAGGCTCTACGCCTCCAGTTCGCCGCGGACCGCATCGCGCTGGCCGTCGAATCGGCCCGCCTGGGCGAGCTGGAACGCCTGCGCCGCGGTTCTCTCTCCTTCCTCGTCGAGGCCTCCGACCTGCTCGCGGGCACCCTCGACCGGGACCAGACCCTGGCACTGATGGCCCAGATGACGGTCCCCACCCTGGCCACGTGGTGCGCCGTCTACACGATCGCGGACCAGTCCTCGGAGCCGTATCTCTCCTATGTGCTGCATGAGGACGAGGAGCTCATCGACGGCCTCAAGGCCCTGCTCTCCAAGATCGCTCCTCCGGACCCCGTGCCGACCCCAGGTGCCCGTGTCTGGGCGGCCCCGTCGGAGGCCGCCCACCAAGCAGCCCTGCGCACCTCGATGCGTACGCTCGGCCTCGGCGAACCCGGCGGGATCGGCTCCGGCATCCGTACGACGCTCGCCACCGCGGCCGCGGTGGGCGGGGAGACGGTGGTCCTGCCACTCGTCGCCCGAAACCGCGTCATCGGCATGCTCACGCTCGGGAAGCCCTCCGACGACCACTTCCGTCAGGAGATCCTGGAACTGGCCGAGGACCTCTCCCGTCGCGCGGCCCTCGCCCTCGACAACGCCCGCCTCTACTCGGAGCGTATGGCGATCAGTCAGTCCCTGCAGCGCAGCCTGCTGCCGCCGGGGCTGCCCGAGGTCCCCAATGTCGAGATCGAGGTCATCTACCGCGCGGCGGGCGAGGGCAACGAGGTCGGCGGCGACTTCTACGACGTCTTTCCCATCCGCGACGGCGCCTACGGCTTCGCCATCGGTGACGTCTGCGGTACGGGCCCGGAGGCCGCGGCCGTCACGGGTCTCGCCCGCCACGCCCTGCGCCTCCTCGCCCGCGAAGGCTTCGGCGGTCCGGCCGTTCTGGAGCGCCTCAACGCCGCCATCCTGGACGAAGGCGCCCGCAGCCGCTTCCTGACCCTCTTGTACGGGGAGCTGCGGCCCCAGGAGGACGGCAGCGCACTCCTGAAGGTGGTCTGCGCCGGGCACCCGCTGCCGTTGCGCCTGCGCCAGGACGGCTCGGTGGAGTCAGCGGCCGAACCTCAGCCCCTGCTGGGCGTCATCGAGGACCTCGAACTGTACGAGCAGACGGTGACCCTCGCTCCGGGCGATGTCCTGCTGTGCGTGACCGACGGCGTCACGGAACGCCGTGAGGGCACCCGTATGCTCGGCGACGACGGTCTGGCGGACGTCCTGGCCACCTGTACCGGCCTCACGGCCGGCGCGGTGGCAGCACGCATCCTGCGGGCGGTCGAACGCTTCGCAGCTGAGCCGGCCTCTGACGACATGGCCATCCTCGCCATGCGCGTACCTGAACCGCCCACTACCTGACCGCACTTCATCGGGCCGAAGGCTCCGAAAAACTCCGGCCCATGACTTCAGAGACGAACAGTCCATCAGCGCGCTCCGGCGTGCGATCGAGCTCGGCGTGAACCACATCGACACCGCCGCATTCCACTTCTCGTCGCTGCGGTTCGCCGGCGAACTGATCAACCAGGCGCTCACCCACAACACTTCGGCTCCCTGTCCGAGTTCCGCGACGCCGGCCTCATCCGCCGCCTCGGCATCTCCGGAATCAAGGGCAATCACCTCGCCAAGGCCTGGGCCGTCGCCCTGGTGGTGCGCGTACAGAACCGCTACAGCCTCGACTCCCGCAACGCGGGCACGGACGACCACGCCGGCGGGCAGTGAGCACGGAAGCATCGGAACATGCGAAAGGCCCCCGCCGAGTGGCGGGGGCCTTTCGTCTTGCCTGAGCCCCAATGCGGAATCGAACCGCAGACCTTCTCCTTACCATGGAGACGCTCTACCGACTGAGCTATTGGGGCCTGCTGCGCTGTGGCAACGAGGTAAAGCATACCCTGAACTCAGGGGTACTCAGAACCACTGACCACACAAGACTCTGACGGTCTGTCACCGGACCTCGTCGCCCCTCTCGCCACGATGCGTGGCCCGGCCTGCCTCGTCCGAGCCGGCCAGCCGCACGCGTGGCTGAACGCAGAAAAGCCCCGTGCCACAAGGGCACGGGGCTTTCCCGTAAAAGGAGTTCGGCGGCGTCCTACTCTCCCACAGGGTCCCCCCTGCAGTACCATCGGCGCTGAAAGGCTTAGCTTCCGGGTTCGGAATGTAACCGGGCGTTTCCCTAACGCAATGACCACCGAAACACTATGAAATTAACCAACACCGGAACACAACACGGCCGTTCGTTATTTCAGAACAAACACAGTGGACGCGAGCAACTGAGGACAAGCCCTCGGCCTATTAGTACCAGTCAGCTCCACCCGTTACCGGGCTTCCACATCTGGCCTATCAACCCAGTCGTCTACTGGGAGCCTTAACCAATCAAGTTGGTGGGAATACTCATCTCGAAGCAGGCTTCCCGCTTAGATGCTTTCAGCGGTTATCCTTTCCGAACGTAGCCAACCAGCCATGCCCTTGGCAGGACAACTGGCACACCAGAGGTTCGTCCGTCCCGGTCCTCTCGTACTAGGGACAGCCCTTCTCAATATTCCTACGCGCACAGCGGATAGGGACCGAACTGTCTCACGACGTTCTAAACCCAGCTCGCGTACCGCTTTAATGGGCGAACAGCCCAACCCTTGGGACCGACTCCAGCCCCAGGATGCGACGAGCCGACATCGAGGTGCCAAACCATCCCGTCGATATGGACTCTTGGGGAAGATCAGCCTGTTATCCCCGGGGTACCTTTTATCCGTTGAGCGACAGCGCTTCCACAAGCCACTGCCGGATCACTAGTCCCGACTTTCGTCCCTGCTCGACCCGTCGGTCTCACAGTCAAGCTCCCTTGTGCACTTACACTCAACACCTGATTGCCAACCAGGCTGAGGGAACCTTTGGGCGCCTCCGTTACTCTTTAGGAGGCAACCGCCCCAGTTAAACTACCCATCAGACACTGTCCCTGATCCGGATCACGGACCCAGGTTAGACATCCAGCACGACCAGAGTGGTATTTCAACGGCGACTCCACAACCACTGGCGTGGCCGCTTCAAAGTCTCCCACCTATCCTACACAAGCCGAACCGAACACCAATATCAAACTGTAGTAAAGGTCCCGGGGTCTTTCCGTCCTGCTGCGCGAAACGAGCATCTTTACTCGTAGTGCAATTTCACCGGGCCTATGGTTGAGACAGTCGAGAAGTCGTTACGCCATTCGTGCAGGTCGGAACTTACCCGACAAGGAATTTCGCTACCTTAGGATGGTTATAGTTACCACCGCCGTTTACTGGCGCTTAAGTTCTCAGCTTCGCCGACCCGAAAGTCAGCTAACCGGTCCCCTTAACGTTCCAGCACCGGGCAGGCGTCAGTCCGTATACATCGCCTTACGGCTTCGCACGGACCTGTGTTTTTAGTAAACAGTCGCTTCTCGCTGGTCTCTGCGGCCACCCCCAGCTCACCGAGCAAATCGGCTCACCAGTGATGGCCCCCCTTCTCCCGAAGTTACGGGGGCATTTTGCCGAGTTCCTTAACCATAGTTCACCCGAACGCCTCGGTATTCTCTACCTGACCACCTGAGTCGGTTTAGGGTACGGGCCGCCATGAAACTCGCTAGAGGCTTTTCTCGACAGCATAGGATCATCCACTTCACCACAATCGGCTCGGCATCAGGTCTCAGCCTTAACGTGTGACGGATTTACCTACCACACGGCCTACACCCTTACCCCGGGACTACCACCGCCCGGGCTGGACTACCTTCCTGCGTCACCCCATCGCTTACCTAGTACAAGTCTGGTTCGTCGGCTCCACCACTACCCTCAACTCCGAAGAGATCGGGCCGGCTTCACGGACTTAGCATCGCCTGATTCAGTATTGGGCGTTTCAAAGCGGGTACCGGAATATCAACCGGTTGTCCATCGACTACGCCTGTCGGCCTCGCCTTAGGTCCCGACTTACCCTGGGCAGATCAGCTTGACCCAGGAACCCTTAGTCAATCGGCGCACACGTTTCTCACGTGTGTATCGCTACTCATGCCTGCATTCTCACTCGTGAACCGTCCACAACTCGCTTCCGCGGCTGCTTCACCCGGCACACGACGCTCCCCTACCCATCCGTACTCCCGTTGGGGATACATGTACGAATGACACGACTTCGGCGGTACGCTTGAGCCCCGCTACATTGTCGGCGCGGAATCACTTGACCAGTGAGCTATTACGCACTCTTTCAAGGGTGGCTGCTTCTAAGCCAACCTCCTGGTTGTCTCTGCGACTCCACATCCTTTCCCACTTAGCGTACGCTTAGGGGCCTTAGTCGATGCTCTGGGCTGTTTCCCTCTCGACCATGGAGCTTATCCCCCACAGTCTCACTGCCGCGCTCTCACTTACCGGCATTCGGAGTTTGGCTAAGGTCAGTAACCCGGTAGGGCCCATCGCCTATCCAGTGCTCTACCTCCGGCAAGAAACACACGACGCTGCACCTAAATGCATTTCGGGGAGAACCAGCTATCACGGAGTTTGATTGGCCTTTCACCCCTAACCACAGGTCATCCCCCAGGTTTTCAACCCTGGTGGGTTCGGTCCTCCACGAAGTCTTACCTCCGCTTCAACCTGCCCATGGCTAGATCACTCCGCTTCGGGTCTTGAGCGTGCTACTGAAACGCCCTATTCGGACTCGCTTTCGCTACGGCTTCCCCACACGGGTTAACCTCGCAACACACCGCAAACTCGCAGGCTCATTCTTCAAAAGGCACGCAGTCACGACTGCATGTGCAAGCACATACAGCGACGCTCCCACGG
>NZ_CP102361.1:2867500-4720000 GCF_047305335.1 Streptomyces sp. R-74717
GAATAAGACCGATCGTTCACAGCGTCCTCGCTGTGTAAATTGCCCACCGGAACCGTGAGGCCCGGCAGGACTTTCAAAGGAACCACCAACCTGCCGAAGCAGGCCGGGGTATCAACATATCTGGCGTTGACTTTTGGCACGCTGTTGAGTTCTCAAGGAACGGACGCTTCCTTTGTACTCACCCTCTCGGGCTTTCCTCCGGGCTTTTCCCTTCGGTCTTGCGTCTCCGACTCTATCAGACTCTTTCGTGTCCGATTCCCGGTCGAAGCGGGGCCGCTTTCCAGTTCTTCGCTTTCGCGTTTCCCTTTCCGGCGGTTCCAACCTTACCAGATTCTTTTTCGTTCCGTTCCCGGTCCGAATTTGAATTCCGGTGGCCTTTGGAGTGACCTCGCCTTTCGGCGGATCCGACTTTATCAGAACTTCTGAGTCGGAATTCCCGCCCCGTTCGGGGTGCCCACTGCACATGAGCGTGCGCGGTGCTTCCCGGTCAGGCGGAGCCGTAAACCTACTGGAGCGGAGCGCCCCGATGCAAATCGGGGGCTCCGCTCCGGAGTTCGCGTCTGTCGGGGTCAGACCTCGACGACGACGGGAAGGATCATCGGTCGCCGGCGGTAGGTGTCGGAGACCCACTTGCCCACCGTGCGGCGGACCAGCTGCTGGAGCTGGTGGGGCTCCAGCACGCCGTCCTGGGCGGACCGGTTGATCGCTTCCTCGATCTTCGGCACTACGGCGCTGAATGCCGAGTCGTCGATGCCGGAGCCGCGGGCATGGATGTCCGGCCCGCCCGTGATCTTGCCGGAGGAGCTGTCGACCACGATGAAGACGGAGATGATGCCCTCCTCACCGAGGATGCGGCGGTCCTTGAGGGAGGTCTCGGTGACGTCCCCGACCGAGAGACCGTCGACGTATACGTAACCCGCCTGGACCTTGCCGACGATCTTGGCCTTGCCGTCGATGAGGTCGACGACGACGCCGTCCTCGGCGATGACGATGTGGTCCTTGGGTACACCGGTGAGGGCGCCCAGTTCGGCGTTGGCCCTGAGGTGGCGCCATTCGCCGTGGACCGGCATCAGGTTCTTCGGCCTGCAGATGTTGTAGAAGTACAGCAGCTCGCCGGCCGAGGCATGGCCCGAGACGTGGACCTTGGCGTTGCCCTTGTGGACGACATTGGCGCCCCAGCGGGTCAGGCCGTTGATCACGCGGTACACCGCGTTCTCGTTGCCCGGGATCAGGGACGACGCCAGGATCACCGTGTCGCCCTGGACGATGCGGATCTGGTGGTCGCGGTTGGCCATACGGGACAGTGCGGCCATCGGCTCGCCCTGGGATCCCGTGCAAACCAGCACGACCTCGTCGTCCGGAAGGTCGTCGAGGGTCTTGACGTCGACCACCAGGCCCGCGGGCACCTTCAGATAGCCGAGATCGCGGGCGATGCCCATATTGCGGACCATCGAGCGCCCGACGAAGGCGACCCGGCGGCCGTATTCGTGTGCCGCATCGAGGATCTGCTGGATGCGGTGCACATGGCTGGCGAAGCTCGCCACGATGATGCGTTTCTGGGCGTTGGCGAAGACCGTGCGCAGAACGCTGGAGATGTCCCGCTCGGGCGGTACGAAGCCGGGGACCTCCGCGTTGGTCGAGTCGGAGAGGAGAAGGTCGATGCCTTCCTCGCTCAGCCGGGCGAACGCGTGCAGGTCGGTGAGCCGGCCGTCCAGCGGGAGCTGGTCCATCTTGAAGTCGCCGGTCGCGACGGCCATGCCCGCAGGTGTGCGGATGGCGACCGCGAGAGCGTCCGGGATGGAGTGGTTGACCGCGATGAACTCGCAGTCGAAGACGCCGATGCGCTCGCGCTGGCCTTCCGCGACTTCGAGGGTGTACGGACGGATGCGGTGCTCCTGAAGCTTCGCCTCGATCAGCGCGAGGGTCAGCTTGGAGCCGATGAGGGGGATGTCCGGCTTCAGTCGCAGCAGGTACGGGACACCACCGATGTGGTCCTCGTGGCCGTGCGTGAGGACGATGCCCTCGATGTCGTCGAGACGGTCCCGGATCGTGGTGAAGTCCGGCAGGATCAGGTCGATTCCGGGCTGCTCTTCCTCCGGGAAGAGAACTCCGCAGTCGACGATGAGCAGGCGGCCGCCGTACTCGAAGACCGTCATGTTGCGGCCGATTTCGCCGAGGCCGCCGAGCGGGGTGACCCGGAGGCCGCCCTTCGGGAGCTTCGGCGGGGTGCCGAGTTCGGGATGCGGATGACTCAAAAGACTCTCCTTACCACGCGCGCCACGTACCGCTTGGGCACGTGGCGCGCATGTCATTCGTGCACTTGCTGTTGTCTGTGTTTTCGCTCTTGCGAGTGTTCTTCGCTTATTCAGTTGTGAAGTCTGTGGTTACAGCTCTACCCCACCGGCGGCAAGATCGATCTTGAGCTGCGCCGTTTCCTGTGCGGTGAGTTCCACCAGGGGAAGGCGCAGGGGGCCTGCGGGGAGGCCCTGGAGGGCCAGCGCGGCCTTGGTGGTGATGACGCCCTGGGTACGGAACATGCCGGTGAAGACCGGCAGGAGCTTCTGGTGGATCTCCGTGGCCTTCTGGACGTCGCCACCGAGGTACGCCTCGATGAGGGCGCGCAGGTCGGGGGTGACGACATGGCCGACGACGGAGACGAATCCGACGGCCCCGACCGAGAGGAGCGGCAGGTTCAGCATGTCGTCGCCGGAGTACCAGGCGAGGCCGGACCGGGCGATGGCCCAGCTGGCCCGGCCGAGGTCGCCCTTGGCGTCCTTGTTGGCGACGATGCGCGGGTGCTCGGCGAGCCGTACCAGCGTCTCTGTGTCGATCGGCACACCGCTGCGGCCCGGAATGTCGTAGAGCATCACCGGGAGACCGGTGGCGTCGGCGATGGCCGTGAAGTGGCGGAAGATGCCTTCCTGCGGCGGCTTGTTGTAGTACGGCGTCACCGCGAGGAGGCCGTGGGCACCGGAGCGCTCGGCCGTCCGGGCGAGCTCGATGCTGTGGCGGGTGTCGTTGGTGCCGATACCGGCGACGACGTGGGCCCTGTCTCCCACCGCTTCCAGTACGACCCTTACGAGCTGGTCTTTCTCCGCGTCGCTGGTGGTCGGGGACTCGCCGGTGGTGCCGTTGATGATCAGGCCGTCATTGCCTGCGTCCACCAGGTGGGCGGCGAGCCGCTGGGCGCCGTCGAGGTCGAGTGCACCGTCCGCCGTGAAGGGCGTGACCATAGCGGTGAGGACCCGCCCGAAGGGGGTCTGCGGAGTGGAGATCGGAGCCATGGGTAACACGCTACTCGTTGCTCAGCGCCCAATGCCCCCTCGGGGGGACACCCAGTAGGAGCCCGGCACTGCCTGCTCGGGGGTTCAAGCAGTGCCGGGTCCGTTTGATCAGCCTAGATGAACTTCACGAAACGCCGCAATACGGACACCGCTTACGGGGCTACGCGTCCGTTCTTGTTGAAGGCTGCATGGGTGAGCGGCATGAGCCGGGCCCAGTGCTCCTCCATCTGCTGGCCCACCATTTCGATTTCCCGCTGCGGGAAGGACGGCACCTTCGCCAGCTCGTGCTGGGTGCGCAGGCCGAGGAAGTGCATCAGCGAGCGAGCATTGCATGTGGCGTACATCGAGGAGAACAGGCCGACGGGGAGTACCGCGCGAGCGACCTCACGGGCCACTCCTGCGGCGAGCATCTCCTGGTACGCCTCGTACGCCTGGCGGTAGGAGTCCTCCATGATGCGGCCGGTGAGCTCCTGCTGGGCCTGCGTGCCCTCGACGAATTCGTACTTGCCGGGGCGGCCCTGCTGGACAAGTTTGCGGGACTCCCCTGGAACGTAGAAGACCGGTTCCAGCTCCCTGTAGCGGCCCGATTCCTCGTTGTACGACCAGCCGACGCGGTGGCGCATGAACTCGCGGAACACGAAGATCGGGGCGCTGATGAAGAAGGTCATCGAGTTGTGCTCGAACGGGCTGCCGTGCCGGTCACGCATCAGGAAGTTGATGAGCCCCTTGGAGCGCTCAGGGTCCTTGGTGACCTCCTCCAGGGACTGCTCACCGGCCGTGGAGACACGGGCCGCGAACAGGACGTCGGAGTCACCTGCGGAGTGTTTCACCAGGTCAACGGTGACATCACTGCGGAAGCTGGGCTTTGCGGGCTCGGGGGTCTCGGTCACCGGCGGGGTCCTTCCAATTGCGTCGCTCGGGCGGCGCCCACTCTACGGGCCGCCACTGACAACGAGGGCCGGAAGGGTCGTGCAGGGATTTCTTCGACGAATTCGGCGATTCGGGGCACCGAACGGGTCTGCCGTACGTCTGACTCGATAGCAGCATCCGTAACAGAGTTCAAGGAGAGCTTCCTCATGTTCCGCCGGCGTGAATCCGTCCCGTTCTCGTTCGTAGCCGAGGCCGACCGATTCCGCAGTAACGTCACCCCGCCCCCGCGGGAGCGCACCACCGTCTCCCAGCTGGCCGGCCGTTCCCTTGTCGGGCTGACGGCCGTCGCAGGTCTCATCGGGTCACTGATCCTCGGCCTGCCCGCCCTGAGCCCCGCCCAGGGGCCGTCGCAGACCCAGCAGACCGAGGCTGCCCACGGGCGCTGACTCCTACGGGCCCCCTGGGGTGGTCTGGTCGGCGGCCTCCTCGGTAGCCTCACCGGGCACAGCAATCGAGCGTGCTTGTGAGTGAGGATCAGTCGTGCCCCTGCCCTTTCTGACGGCCGACCGCGCGTTTGACGCGAGCGCTGAGGACATCGCGCTGCCGTTCGACGACCACGACAGCTGGCGGCGTCCGTACCGCCCAGGACCCTGGCGGGTCGCGGCTGCGGCCTCCCTGCTGCTGCTCGCGTCGTTCATCCTGATCGCGGGGATGGTCACCGCGTTCGCCGGGGCGGTGCCGGGTGCCGCCGCATGTCTGGTGCTCGCCGTCGTGGTCATCGGCTGCGCCCTGCGGCTGCTGCGGGTCGGCGCCTGGGTGAGCCGTCACGGCGTGCGCCGGGTTCGCTTCTTCACGACGACGACCGTGCCGTGGAACCGCGTCGCGGGCGTCCGTACGGTGCAGCAGCCGGTGAAGTGGCTCGGGTTTCCGCGCACGGTGCAGGGGCAGGCGTTGATCGTCGTACCCCAGGGGGGCGAGGCGATTCTGCCCCTGCTCACCGACAGCAATGCGGATTTTCTGGCGCGGGGTGAGGCGTTCGACCGTGCGGCCGACACGGTCGAGGCGTGGGGGGACGAGTATCGGCGGGACTGAGGCGTCCGGCTACCGGGGCCGCCCGGTAGCCGTTTTGTCCTTGGACCGACCGGCAAATGGGGGGTGGGAGAAGGAGCGGGGCTGGGTGCGTGCAGCTGCAAGGCGGAGGATTGAGCCAACGCGATGGGGTCTCCCCTGCTCGAGCGAAGCCGAGAGCTTGGGGAAGTTGGTGATTGACGACAACGCCGGAGGGGGTCCCCCCTGGCACTTAAGGCATTGGGGGAGTGCGTGCCCAGCCCCGCGACGCCGCCCCCCATTTGCCGGTCGGTCCAAGGTGCCGCACGGGCTTGATCTGGCCGGACGGGCTCGATGATTCGGTCGGACGGCCCGTCGGCCCGGGTCAGGGCGTGCTGGGCTGGGTGGGCTTCGTATGCAGGGCGATGGCGCGCTGCATGGCCTTTCGGGCGCGGGGGGTGTCCCTGGCGTCCTGGTAGGCGACGGCCAGGCGGAACCAGCAGCGCCAGTCGTCCGGCGAGTCCTCGGTCTCCTCGCGGCGGCGTGCGAACACGGCGTCGGCCGAGGCGCGGTCGATGCGGCCGGACGGGGTGCGGACCAGTTCGTCGACCGGCAGGCCGCCCTCCGCGTCCAGTTCCGCGGCCAGCGCGTTGGCCCGCGCAACGAACTGGGTGTTCTTCCAGAGGAACCAGATACCGATCACCGGCAGGATCAGCACCGCGACCCCGAAGGTGACCGTCAGCAGCGTGCCGTGCTGGATGAGCAGGACGCCACGGCTGCCGACCAGGGCGAAGTAGAAGACCAGGACGGCAGCGGTGACGAAGTAAGTGATCTTTGCGCGCATGGCAGGGCTCAGTCAGTTCAGGTCGAGGAAGTGTTCCAGGCCGAACGTGAGGCCGGGAGTGGTCACCACGCGGCGTGTGCCGAGCAGGATGCCCGGCATGAAGCTGCTGTGGTGCAGGGAATCGTGGCGGATGGTGAGCGTCTCGCCCTCGCCGCCGAGCAGCACTTCCTGGTGGGCCAGGAGACCTCGGAGACGGATCGCGTGGACTGGGACTCCGTCCACGTCCGCGCCGCGGGCGCCGTCCAGGGCTGTGATGGTGGCGTCCGGCTGCGGGGCGCAGCCGGCCTTCCTCCGGGCCTCTGCGATCAGCTGGGCAGTGCGGGTGGCGGTGCCCGAGGGGGCATCGGCCTTGTTGGGGTGGTGCAGTTCGACGACCTCGACGGACTCGAAGTAGCGGGCGGCCTGCTCCGCGAACTTCATGGTGAGGACGGCGCCGATGGAGAAGTTCGGCGCGATGAGCACACCGGTCTCCGGGGAGCCGGAGAGCCAGGTGTTCAGCTGCGCGAGCCGTTCGTCGGACCAGCCCGTCGTACCGACGACGGCGTGGATGCCGTGCCGGATGCAGAAGTCGAGGTTGCCCATCACCGACGCGGGGGTGGTGAGCTCGACGACGACCTGGGCGCCGGATTCCGCGAGGGTCTCCAGCTTGTCGCCACGCCCCAGGGCGGCCACCAGCTCCATGTCGTCGGCGGCCTCGACGGCTCGTACCGCCTCGGATCCGATACGGCCTTTGGCGCCGAGAACGGCCACGCGCAGCTTGCTCATTGCTCTGCTTCCTTACGGGTGGAGTTAGGAGACCGCTTCGTCGAGACGGTCGGCCTGCTTGTCCTTGAGCGGGCCGATGACGGAGAGCGAGGGACGGTGTCCGAGGACCTCGCCCGCCACCGCGCGGACGTCATCGGGGGTGACCTGCGCTATCCGGGCCAGCATGTCGTCGACCGACATCTGGTCGCCCCAGCACAGTTCGCTCTTGCCGATACGGTTCATCAGCGCGCCGGTGTCCTCCAGGCCGAGGACCGTGGAACCGGAGAGCTGCCCGATGGCGCGGCCGATCTCCTCGTCGCTCAGCCCTTCGGACGCTACCCGGTCGAGTTCGTCCCGGCAGATCTTGAGGACGTCGTGGACCTGGCTGGGCCGACAGCCCGCGTACACGCCGAAGAGTCCGCAGTCGGCGAAGCCCGAGGTGTACGAGTAGACGCTGTAGGCGAGGCCGCGCTTCTCCCGTACCTCCTGGAAAAGGCGTGAGCTCATGCCGCCGCCGAGGGCGGTGTTGAGTACGCCGAGCGCCCAGCGGCGGTCGTCGGTGCGGGCCAGGCCGGGCACGCCGAGAACGACATGGGCCTGCTCGGTCCTGCGGTTCAGCAGCTCGACGCGGCCCGCGGTGCGCAGAGTGCGGGAGCCCTGGCGCGGGGCGACCGGGACGGCTTCTGTGCGGGACAGGGCGCCCGCGCGCTCGAAGGCCTTGCGGACCTGGCGTACGACCGTGGCATGGTCGATGTTGCCGGCGGCGGCGACGACCAGGTGCGTGGGGTCGTAGTGCTTCTTGTAGAAGCGGGCGATCCGGCCGCGGTCGAGCGCGTTGATGGTGTCGACGGTGCCGAGGACCGGGCGGCCGAGGGGGGTGTCGCCGAGCAGCGTGTGCGCGAACAGGTCGTGCACACAGTCGCCCGGGTCGTCCTCGGTCATCGCGATCTCTTCGAGGATGACGCCGCGCTCGGCGTCGACGTCCTCGGCGGTGATCAGCGAGCCGGTCAGCATGTCGCAGACGACGTCGATGGCCAGCGGCAGGTCGGTGTCGAGGACCCGCGCGTAGTAGCAGGTGTACTCCTTCGCCGTGAAGGCGTTCATCTCGCCGCCGACCGCATCGATGGCGGCTGAGATGTCGAGGGCACTGCGCTTGGCGGTGCCCTTGAAGAGGAGGTGTTCGAGGTAGTGCGTCGCACCGTTCAGGGTGGGGGTCTCGTCGCGTGATCCGACGTTGGCCCAGATCCCGAAGGTGGCGGAGCGGACGGAGGGCAGCGTCTCGGTGACGACCCGGAGACCGCCGGGAAGGACGGTGCGGCGGACCGTACCGATGCCGTTGGTGCCCTTGAGAAGCGTTTGGGTACGGGCGACGGCCCGCGCCTTCGAGGAGGCGCGGGCCGTCGTCACGGAACTACGGGACGTCACTTGGCGGCGTCGTCCTTCGTCTCGTCCTCTTCACCCTCGATGACGGGGATCAGGGAGAGCTTGCCCCGGGAGTCGATCTCGGCGATCTCGACCTGGACCTTGGCTCCGACGCCGACCACGTCCTCGACGTTCTCCACGCGCTTGCCACCGGCGAGCTTGCGGATCTGCGAGATGTGCAGCAGGCCGTCCTTGCCCGGCATGAGGGACACGAACGCACCGAAGGTGGTGGTCTTGACGACCGTACCCAGGTAGCGCTCGCCGACCTCCGGCATGGTCGGGTTGGCGATCGAGTTGATCGTGGCACGGGCGGCCTCGGCGGCCGGTCCGTCGGCGGCACCGATGTAGATGGTGCCGTCGTCCTCGATCGTGATGTCGGCGCCGGTGTCCTCCTGGATCTGGTTGATCATCTTGCCCTTGGGGCCGATGACCTCACCGATCTTGTCCACCGGGATCTTGACGGTGATGATCCGCGGGGCATTCGGGGACATCTCGTCCGGGACGTCGATGGCCTCGTTCATCACATCGAGGATGTGGAGGCGGGCGTCGCGGGCCTGCTTCAGCGCGGCGGCCAGGACCGAGGCGGGGATGCCGTCGAGCTTGGTGTCGAGCTGGAGCGCGGTGACGAACTGCTTCGTACCGGCGACCTTGAAGTCCATGTCGCCGAAGGCGTCCTCCGCACCGAGGATGTCGGTGAGGGCGACGTAGTGGGTCTTGCCGTCGATCTCCTGGGAGATCAGGCCCATGGCGATACCGGCGACAGCGGCCTTGAGCGGCACACCGGCGTTCAGCAGCGACATGGTGGAGGCGCAGACCGAGCCCATGGACGTCGAGCCGTTGGAGCCCAGCGCCTCGGAGACCTGGCGGATCGCGTAGGGGAACTCCTCGCGCGTCGGCAGCACCGGCACGATGGCGCGCTCGGCGAGCGCGCCGTGGCCGATCTCGCGGCGCTTGGGCGAGCCCACGCGGCCGGTCTCACCGACGGAGTACGGCGGGAAGTTGTAGTTGTGCATGTAGCGCTTGCGGGTCACCGGGGAGAGGGTGTCCAGCTGCTGCTCCATGCGGAGCATGTTGAGGGTGGTGACGCCCAGGATCTGGGTCTCGCCACGCTCGAACAGCGCCGAGCCGTGCACGCGCGGGATGGCCTCGACCTCAGCGGCGAGCGTACGGATGTCCGTGACGCCACGGCCGTCGATGCGGACCTTGTCCTTGATGACTCGCTCGCGGACCAGCTTCTTGGTCAGCGAACGGTACGCGGCGGAGATCTCCTTCTCGCGGCCTTCGAAGGCCGGGAGAAGCTTCTCGGCGGCGATCTCCTTGACGCGGTCCAGCTCGGCCTCGCGGTCCTGCTTGCCAGCGATGGTGAGCGCCTGGGCCAGCTCGGACGTGACGGCGGCAGCGAGAGCCTCGAAGACGTCGTCCTGGTAGTCCAGGAAGACCGGGAAGTCGCCGGTGGGCTTGGCAGCCTTGGCGGCGAGGTCCGACTGGGCCTTGCAGAGGACCTTGATGAAGGGCTTCGCAGCCTCGAGACCGGCGGCAACGACCTCTTCGGTCGGGGCCTCGGCGCCGTCCTTGACGAGCTGGATGGTCTTCTCGGTGGCCTCGGCCTCGACCATCATGATCGCGACGTCGCCGTCCTCCAGGACGCGACCGGCGACGACCATGTCGAAGACGGCGTCCTCGAGCTCGGTGTGCGTCGGGAAGGCGACCCACTGGCCCTTGATCAGGGCGACACGGGTGCCGCCGACCGGGCCGGAGAAGGGCAGGCCGGCCAGCTGCGTGGAGCAGGAGGCGGCATTGATCGCGACCACGTCGTACAGGTGGTCGGGGTTGAGCGCCATGATCGTCTCGACGATCTGGATCTCGTTGCGCAGGCCCTTCTTGAAGGAGGGGCGCAGCGGGCGGTCGATCAGGCGGCAGGTGAGGATCGCGTCCTCGGAGGGGCGGCCCTCACGACGGAAGAAGGAGCCGGGGATCTTGCCCGCGGCGTACTGCCGCTCCTCGACGTCCACCGTGAGGGGGAAGAAGTCGAGCTGGTCCTTGGGCTTCTTGGAAGCCGTGGTGGCCGACAGCACCATGGTGTCGTCGTCCAGGTACGCAACGGCGGAGCCGGCGGCCTGCTTGGCCAGGCGGCCCGTCTCGAAGCGGATGGTGCGGGTGCCGAAGGTTCCGTTGTCGATAACGGCCTCGGCGTAGTGGGTCTCGTTCTCCACTAGCGTTTTCTCCGATACATATCGTCTTCTCGCCCCCACGCCCGTGTGGCGGGGGACGGTTGCGGAGAAGCCCTCCATCGGCGGGCCGGTCTTCGATCGAAGCACCCGGGTTGCTGTGTCCGGGGGCCACTACCGAGGACCGGCGGCGGGGAGTCTCCTTCTCGCTCGTCTGTGGGACGTTCTGCGACCAGGTTACTGAGATTCGGCTCAGCTTGGCATTCCGGTCGTGCGGGCGGGCCCGTCACATCCCGTACATGCATACGTACACACAACCGTACGTACAACAAAGGGAGCGGCCCCCTCAGTCGTGGGAACCGCTCCCTTCACGGCGTATTACTTGGCGCCGCCGGCCGCACCGCGGCGGATGCCGAGGCGGTCGACCAGGGCACGGAAGCGCTGGATGTCCTTCTTGGCCAGGTACTGCAGAAGGCGGCGGCGCTGGCCGACCAGGATCAGCAGACCACGACGGGAGTGGTGGTCGTGCTTGTGCGTCTTGAGGTGCTCCGTCAGGTCCGAGATCCGGCGGGAGAGCATCGCGACCTGGACCTCGGGGGATCCGGTGTCACCCTCCTTCTGGGCGAACTCGGACATGATCTGCTTCTTCGTAGCGGCGTCGAGCGGCACGCGTACTCCTCTTGATGTTCGATGCGCCCACGAGTGCCCCTGGTCTTGATCGCAGGGGAGCTTCCGTGACTCGGAGGCGAAGGTCCGATGAGCGCAGCTCCCAGCATGATCCGGAAGGGCGTACACAAACGGCCGTCACACAGCGTACCAGTCCGGCGGAGCCGGTTCGGTCGGGGGTGCGGTGGCCCGGGAGCGGCCGGGGAGCCGCTCTGTCCTCATTCGCCGGACGGGCCTGATTCTGCCCGGCTGGGCTTGGTTCCGCCCGGCTGGGCCCGATCGGTGTCAGCTGGTCAAAGCCCTGGCCCTCGCGAAAACGTCCAGTACTGCCAGGCAGAGCGGTACCAGGGACAGGAGGACGGTGCTCTCGGCCAGGTCGAGGAGCCGGCCCCAGAACGGGGAGAGGCCCTTGCGGGGGATGATCAGGCCGATCGCGGTGAGCAGGGCGGCCCCGGCGGCGACTGCTGCGGAGAGCCAGATCGTACGGATGTCCAGGGAGCTGCGGTCGCCGTACCGGATCAGATCGAACAGCAGGTCGGTCGGCGGATTCAGGGAGAGGCCGAGGATCAGCAGGGCGACCGCACCGATGCCCGCCACCAGTACGCAGGCGACCTGCGAGGTGTAGCGGAAGAGGCGGGCGCGCAGCAGCATCGCGAGTCCTGCGGCCAGCGCCAGGAACTGGCCCCAGATGTTGTCCGAGAAGCCGAGGACGGCAGCGCAGCCGACGACGACGGCCGCACAGCCCCCGACCAGGCCGAGCAGCATCTCGTGGCCCCGGCGGGCCTGGGCCGCGATGCGGTCGGCGTCGACGGGGGTGCCCTGGGTCTGGGGCTCCGCGTTCGGCTCGGCGAAATTGTCGTCGTAGCCGCCGGGGGCGGTGCGCGGCGAGGCGTAGCCGATGGGCAGCCGGGCGAAACGGGCGGAGAGGCCGGGCAGGAAGGCGACGAGGCCGAGGGCGACCGGGGCGCAGACGGCGGCGGTCTCGGTGGCGGATGCCTCGGTGAGGATCGCGACGAAGGTCGCCAGGGTGCCGACGGTGGCGAGGAAGGTCGCGGCGACGAACGGGGCGTCGCCGCTCGGGGTGAGGGCGACCAGCGCGACCGAGGAGACCAGTACGGCGACGCAGCCGAGCAGGAACTGCAGCCGGCCGGGGCCCTGGCCGGTGTCCGGGCCGATGATGCCGGAGCCCGCGATGAGTACGAGGGGCAGTGCGCCGAGGCCGAGGGCGACGGCGGTGGCCCGGTCCGCGTAGACCCGGGCGCGTACCCCCGCGAACGCGGTCAGCAGAAGTCCGGCCGAACCGGCGATGACGCCGGGCAGGCTGTGCATGTCGTGCCGTACCGGGTCGGCGAACCAGAGCACGAAGCCCATCAGGACGAGCAGCAGTACGCCGCCGACCAGGCCCGCGCCGCGCAGTAGTTCGTCGCTCCACAGATGGCGGTCACGGGTGACGGCCGAGGCGACGGCGTCCGAGACGTCGTCGAAGACGGCGGGCGGCAGCGACTGGGCGAAGGGGCGCAGGCTGAGGAGTTCACCGTCGAGGACCTGCTGGGCGGCGAGGGTGCGCGCGCCGTCGAGGACCGTGCCGTCGCGGCGTACGAGGTGGTACCCGGTGGGAGTTCCGGCCGCCTGGGTCTGGCCGGTGAGGCGCAGGATCTCCGGGTAGACGTCGGCGACGGCGATGTCCTCCGGCAGGGCCACATCGATCCGGCTGTCGGGCGCCACGACGGTGACGCGGCAGAAGCCCGTCGCTGCAGTCGAACTCACGTGTCTGGTCCCCCTGATTCGCGGTTGCGCACGGTGCGCGCGCCACCCTACCGGGAGGGGGGCAGGTCATCTGCAAGTAGGATCGCCATCGCGCGGAGGGACGTCCGCAAGCAAAGGCAGCCACGGGGGCTTCGGTGCACGTTCGGCCGGTCTTCCGCCCGTCCGTACCGAGGGATTGATGTTTCGGTGAGCCAGATCGTCGTGAAACGACCTCCGCGGGCCCTGCCGCCGGAAGTCCCCATGGACGAGTTGACGTTGGAGTCCCCTCCCGAACTGCCCCGCGGGCAGCAGGAGGGCATGCTGATGCAGATCCTGCCGGTGCTCGGCATGGGTTCGTCGGTGGTCTTCTTCTTCTCTCCCCAGGCCCATCCGTTCATGCGGATCATGGGTGTTCTGATGCTTGTCTCGACCGTCGGAATGGTGGTCGCGCAGCTTGTCCGCCATCGCCGCGGTACGCAGGGGCAAATGGCAGATGTCCGGCGTGACTACCTCAAATACCTGGCGCAGACGCGGCGTACGGTGCGCCGGACGGCGCGCAAGCAGCGGGACGTACAGCTGTATCTGCAGCCTGCCCCCGAGCAGTTGTGGTCGGTGGTCGCCGAGGGCAGCCGGGTGTGGGAACGGCGCGTCGGCGACAAGGACTTCGGGCAGGTGCGGGTCGGTCTGGGGGCGCAGCAGCTGGCCACCCCGCTGATCGCCCCCGACACCGCTCCGGTGGATGAGCTGGAGCCGATGTGCGCAGGTGCGATGCAGCGGTTCCTCGCCGTGCACGGGTCGTTGGACGGGCTGCCGATGGCCGTGTCGATGCGGGCGTTCTACCACGTGACGGTCTCCGGTCAGCCGGAGGCGGCACAGTCGGCGGCGCGGGCGCTGGTCGCGCAGTTGGTGACACTGCACTCCCCCGAGGATCTGATGGTCGCTGTCGTCGCGGCGCGGGGTGCGGTGCCGCGCTGGGAGTGGGCGAAGTGGCTTCCGCATCTGCAGGTGCCGGGGCAGGTCGACGGGGCCGGTACGAAGCGGCTGTTCGGTGATGATCTGGGCGAGCTGGAGCAGCTGCTGGCGAGCCGGCTCGACGGGCGGCCGCGGTTCGGCCGGGAGAGTCAGCCGCTGCTGGACCAGCCGCACATCGTGGTGGTTCTCGATGGTGGGATGGTGCCGCCGGACTCGCTGTTCGCGGCGGCCGAGGGCCTGCAGGGTGTGACGATCGTCGAGGTGGTGCCGGGTGAGCTCGACGAGCCGCGCGGCGGTCTCTCCGTGGTGGTGCGGCCGGGGCTGCTGCGGCTGGAGTCGGGTGCGGGGCTGGCGTACGAGGGTGTGCCGGACGGGATGTCGCTGCCCGCGGCCGAGGCGCTGGCCCGGCAGCTGGCGCCGCTCAGGATGGGCGGGGGCGACGGCGACGAACCGCTGCTGGCCAACCTGGACTTCACGGATCTGCTGAATCTGGGCGATGCGGGTTCGGTCGATGTGGCGCGCACCTGGCGGCCGCGGTCGGTCTCCGAACGGCTCCGGGTGCCGATCGGGGTCGGCGAGGACGGCCAGCCGGTGATGCTGGACCTGAAGGAGGCCGCGCAGGAGGGCATGGGTCCACACGGGCTGTGTGTCGGCGCCACGGGTTCCGGCAAGTCGGAGCTGCTGCGGACGCTGGTGCTGGGGCTCGCGGTCACGCACTCCTCGGAGACGCTGAACTTCGTACTCGCGGACTTCAAGGGTGGTGCGACGTTCGCCGGGATGTCGCACATGCCGCATGTGGCGGCCGTCATCACGAACCTCGCGGACGACCTGACGCTGGTCGACCGCATGGGGGACGCGATCCGCGGTGAGCTGCAGCGCCGGCAGGAGCTGCTGCGGTCGGCCGGCAATTACGCCAACATCCACGACTACGAGAAGGCGCGGGCGGCGGGTGCGGCGCTGGAGCCGCTTGCCTCGCTCGTCCTGGTCATCGACGAGTTCTCCGAACTCCTCACCGCCAAGCCCGACTTCATCGACATGTTCATCCAGATCGGCCGGATCGGGCGTTCGCTGGGTGTGCATCTGCTGCTCGCCTCGCAGCGCCTGGAGGAGGGCAAGCTGCGCGGGCTCGACACATATCTCTCGTACCGGATCGGGCTGCGGACCTTCTCCGCCGCCGAATCGCGTACGGCGCTGGGTGTGCCCGATGCGTACCACCTGCCGTCGGTGCCCGGTTCCGGCTATCTGAAGTTCGGTACGGACGAGATGACGCGGTTCAAGGCGGCGTATGTGTCGGGGACGTACCGCACCGGCGGTCCCGATCTGTCGGTGGGGGCGCTGCCGATCGACCGGCGGCCCGCGGTGTTCAGCGCGCTTCCGGTGCCGGTGGTGTACGCGGCGCCCGATCCGGCGCATCTGGTGGCGTCGCGGACGAGCGCGGAGGACGATGCGCTCGCCGACACGGTGCTCGATGTGATCGTGCGTCGCCTGGAGGGGCAGGGGGTGCCCGCCCATCAGGTGTGGCTGCCGCCGCTGGACCGGGCGCCGACGCTGGACCAGCTGCTGCCGGGGCTCGCGCCGACCGCCGAGCGCGGGTTCACGGCGACGGAGTACACCCGTCCGGGCGGGCTGACGGTGCCGCTCGGGCTGATCGACAAGCCCTTCGAGCAGCGGCGCGAGGTGCTTTACCAGGACTTCTCGGGTGCGGCGGGCCACATGATGGTCGTCGGCGGGCCGCAGTCCGGCAAATCGACGCTGGTACGGACGCTCATCTCGTCGTTCGCCCTCACCCACACCCCGCACGAAGTGCAGTTCTACGGACTGGACTTCGGTGGTGGCGGTCTGGTCTCGCTGGCGGAACTGCCGCATGTCGGCGGGATGGCCTCCCGGCTGGACCCGGAACGGGTGCGGCGTACGGTCGCCGAGGTCGCCGGTGTGCTGAACCGGCGTGAGGAGTTCTTCCGCGCCCACTCCATCGACTCCATCGCCACCTACCGGCGCAAGCGTGCCCTGGGTGAACTGCCCGGCGAGGCGTGGGGCGATGTCTTCCTGGTGGTGGACGGCTGGGGCGGCTTCCGTTCCGAGTACGAGATGCTGGAGCAGGTCGTCACCGACATCGCCGCGCGCGGGCTCGGCTACGGCATCCATGTAGTCATCACGGCCGCCCGCTACATGGAGGTGCGGGCCGCACTGAAGGACCAGGTCCTCGGCCGGCTGGAACTGCGGCTCGGTGACGTCATGGACTCCGAGTTCGACCGCAAGGTCGCGGCCAATGTTCCCGCGGGTGTCCCGGGCCGGGGTCAGGTGCCGCAGAAGCTGCACTTCATGGCGGCGCTGCCGCGTATCGACTCCTCCAGCAGCGCCGCGGATCTCTCCGACGGTACGGCCGCGTTCGTCGGGTCGGTGAAGGCGAACTGGGCGGGTCCCGCGGCGCCGGCCGTACGGCTGCTGCCGCGCAAGCTGCCGGCCGATCATCTGCCGAAGGGCTTCGAGTTCCCGCAGCGAGGCATCGCGATCGGTATCGACGAGACCGATCTGGAGCCGGTGTTCGTCGACTTCGAGACCGATCCGTTCTTCCTGGTCTTCGGGGAGAGCGAATCGGGCAAGACCAATCTGCTGCGGCTGATCGCGAAGCAGATCGCGGAGCGCTACTCCCCCGACGAGGCGAAGCTCGTCGTCGGTGACTATCGGCGGGGGCTGCTGGGTGCGCTGCCGGAGGGGCATCTGCTGGAGTACGCGCCGATGGCGAGCTCGATGCAGATGCACATGGAGGCGCTGGCCGGGGTGTTCGCACGACGGCAGCCGCCGACGGATGTCACGCCGCAGCAGTTGCGCGACCGCAGTTGGTGGACCGGTCCGCAGATCTTCATCATCGTCGACGACTACGACCTGGTGGCGACCAACGCGGGCAACCCGCTGGCCCCGCTGGCGGAGTATCTTCCGTTCGCCCGGGACACCGGGGTCCGCTTCGTCATCGCGCGCAACTCCGCCGGGGCCTCGCGGTCGATGTACGAGGCGTTCATGCAGCGCATCAAGGAGCTGGGGGCGCAGGGTGTGGTGCTGTCCGGCGACCCGTCCGAGGGCGATCTGATCGGTTCGGTGCGCGGGCATGCGATGCCGCCTGGCCGGGGGTACTTCGCCTCGCGGCGCCGGGGGAACCCGCTGGTGCAGATCGGGCGGTTGCCGGAGCAGAACTGAGCCGCCGGGGCCGGGAGTCGTTCCGTACCCGGACCGCGGTCACGGACACCATGGTGTTCGCCGGTCAGGACCAGAGCAGGAGACCGGGCGGGCCGCGACGGGCTGACGAAGCGGGTGCTCGGCGGAGCGTACCGGTCCAGCAGTGCGTCCGGATGCGGGGTGGGCGGTCTCTACCACCGTGGTACGGAAGCTGTAAACACCGGGACTGCGGGGCGCGCGAGCGGGGATAGTGTGCTCGCGGGCGACGAACACGTTCCGCCGCAGGAGAGGAAAGGCACCTGATGGGCACGCAAGCGGAGAAGGACGAGCTGTACGCACTCGACATCTCGGGGGTGGAGTGGCTGAGTGCGCCCGGTACCGAAGAGGCCGAGGAGCGCGTCGAGATCGCGCATCTGCCGGGCGGCGCGGTGGCGATGCGGTCCTCGCTGGATCCCGAGACCGTGCTGCGCTATACCGAGGCCGAGTGGCGGGCCTTCGTCCTGGGGGCGCGGGACGGCGAGTTCGACCTGAAGTAGTCGTTGTGGCACACCGAAAGAGGGGCACGCTCGTCGGAGCGTGCCCCTCTTTCGGTGCTCTTGCGGGCGGTCAGTACGCCTCGGTGAACGCGCGCGAAGCCTTGAGGTCCGTGGCGCGGTAGCTGTCCTTGCCGGATTCGATGATCTTCGCGACCTGCTCCAGGCGGTTCTTCATGTGGTCCGCCCTCTCCTTGTACTTGCGCTGGAGGTTCAGGTATTCCTGGTGGGCCTCACCGTCCCAGGTGTCGGTGACGACCTTGATTGCGCTGTCCATCTCCGCGAGGTCGTTGACGATCTTCTGCGACACCGAACGGATACGGTTCGCGATCTCCTGGACGCTCTCGTACTTGACCTTGGTGTTCGGGTCATGCCCCATGTGTCTTCTCCTCGGTGCTCAGCGTGTACGGAAGGGGGGTGCGGCGCGACTCAGACGTTGTTCAGCCCGGAGGTGTTGGCCGACGGCGCCTGATCCTTGACCGCGCTGAAGGCCGCACGGACCTCCTCGTCGTTGGCGTTGCTGAGTTCCTTCGTGCTGACCACCGCGTTGAGGAGGACGTTGAGAAGCCGGCGGATCTGGTCGTGGTCCTCATTGATCATGATCTGTGCGGAGGTGAATCCCGAGGCACCGACGCCCGTCCATCCGGCGCCGACCGTCGCGAGGATGTCGGCGAGCTCCCTGGACTCACGGGACACCTCGCCGGCCGTCTTGGTGATCTGGTTCTTCGCCTGGACGATCCGATCGTCGGCAAGCCCGTACCCGCCTGCGGGGTTGGTCATCCGGAGGTCCTATCTCTCAGTTCCCGGGCCTGTCCGCATGGTGCGGCCAGGCTTCTTCCTGCCCCCGTGTGCTCCGGCAAAGGAGTGGGGAAAGTGCGGGACCGGAAAGCGCGTCGTCGGCATTCCCGCGATCCGAAATCGGATTCAGCCACTTCTCGTTCCCCCGTCACACACGTGAAGTCTGTTACCACCCTAGTCACTTCGTCAGCTCTCCCCAACTGTGGTTCATGGGGAGAGAGTCACGCCACCGGGCGGGTGTGTCACCGCGAAGCGCGCCGACGTCGGACATCCCGGATGACCGTCGCAGTTCCGGCAATCACACTGACCAGTACGGCCGCCACGGCCAGCGCGTAGGTGGCGTACCGCTCGCTGCGCTCCTGCGAAGTCTCCGTCAGGGAAAGGTGCGCGGGCTCGGGGGCCGGCGCCCTGGGCGGTGCCGGGTCGGGATGCGGGGCGTCCTGAGGGATGTCGTCGCCGGACAGGGCGCGGACCGGGTCGACGACGCCCCAGCCGACGAAGTCGTCATGGCCGGTGACAGAGCGTTCGGCGGTCTGCTCGATCCGGGCGACGATCTGGGCCGCCGTCCACTTCGGGTATTTGGCGCGCATCAGGGCGGCGACCCCGGCGATGTACGGGGCGGAGAAGCTGGTGCCGTTGTCGGTGCACTGGCCGTTGCCCGGGACGGTGGAGACGATGTCGACGCCCGGTGCGGCGACGCCGACGAACTCACCGGCCTGGGAGAAGGGGGCGCGTTCGTTGTTGCGGTCGGACGAGGCGACGGCGAGGACGCCGTCGAAAGCCGCGGGGTAGGTGCGCTTCCGTTTGCCGTCCATGCCGTCGTTGCCCGCGGAGGCGACCACGACGATGTCCTTGGCGAGCGCCCTGGCCACCGCTCTGCCCAGCGCGGACGTCTCATTCAGGGGTTTCGTCGTGTCCTGCGAAATGTTGATGACGTCGGCGCCCTTGGCGATCGCATGGTCGATCGCGGTCGCCATCGTGGTGTCCTTGCCGCTGTTCTTCTCGTCGTTCTGGCGGATCGGGATGATCGTGGCCTCGGGGGCCAGTCCCACGAATCCGGTGCCCTTGCGGGGGCGGGCGGCGATGATGCCCGCGACCTTGGTGCCGTGGCCGACCTCGTCGACGGTGCCGTCGCTCTTGCCGCCCTTGAGGTAGTCGGCGCCCGCCGATGTGTCGACGGCCGTCTTGAGCTGCGGGTTGACGTTGTCCACGCCGGTGTCGATGACCGCGACGCGTACCCCCTTGCCCTTGGTGTCCTGCCACAGTTCGTCCAGCAGGACGCGCTGCAGCGACCAGGGGCGGCCCTCGTACTGCTGCTTCATCGGGAAGGTGCATTCGCCGCTGCCGTCTATGCCCACATCGCCGGTGCCCTGCGCGCTCTCGGCGGCGTACGCGGCCCCCGGCCCCGCCAGTGCGGCCAGCGCGGCGACGACCGCCGCCGCGAGGACCGTCTTCCGGTACAACATCTGTTCCTCTCCCCCGTACCCTGCTCTGCCTGCGGTGCGCCGGAACGTCATGAACCCTGGGGCTGGCGGGCGCTGTTGGTGTCGAGCCGGGGGCCCTTGGACAGGAAGTCCGACCAGGCGATCGGTACCAGGGCGGGCGTCACCTTCTCGTATCCGAGCCTGCTCTGCGCCTGGCTGGGCTCGGGGCGGCCATCCGACTGCTTCTGCTCGTCACCGGTGCCGATGTCGGAGCGGCCGGCATCGCTGTCGCCGTTCGCCTGGACCGCGTACCGCAGTCCGGTGTCGGTCACCAGGAAGAGCGATCCGTCGGGGCTGGTCTGTTCGCCGCGGACCTGGGTGTAGAGCAGACCGCTGCCGGGGGTGACGTAGGTGCTGGTGCCACCGGCGGCGATGGAGGCGGGATACGCGGTACTCGCCCAGGTGCTCAGGGTGGTCCGGCCCGAGCTGTCGACCTTGCGCAGCACGCTGCAGACGGTGTCGCGGCTGGCGCTGCCGCCCTCGGCGGCATTCACCGGGGGGTCGGTCTTGTGGGCCGGCCAGTGTGCGGCCTGGCCGGTGAAGGTCGCGGCGTCGGGTACGAAGTCCTGCAGGCCGACGGCGTGTGCCTCGCTGTCCAGGTTCAGCTCGGCCGTCTGCGGGGAGTTGATCAGCAGCCAGGCGGTGAACTCGGAGACGGGCTGGACCTTTTTGTCGAGCACGACGTAGTAACTGGTGCCTTCGCCGGTCCTGGTCCTGAGGACCATGCCGACCTTGTTCTCCTCGGTGGAGAGCTGTCCTTCGACATGTGCCGGGGCGCCGATGGTCCCAGGGATCTGCGGGAAGACGATCGGGCTGCCGTCGTGCAGGGTGGCCAGCCAGTCGTCGGTGACGGACTGCGGCTGCCTGCTGCCGACCAGCGCGTTGGTCAGATGGCCGCTGTCGGCGGCGGTCTCGGCGATGCGGTACTTGGTGCCGTTCGCATCGACGAGATAGCGGGCCCGGTCCTGGCCCTGGACGTAGAGCACCTGGCCGCCGCTGAGCTTCTTGCTGCCCTCGGTCAGCTTGTTGTCGCGTTCGCCGAAGACGAAGGCGGCCTTCTGCACGGTGTTGCCCTTGCCGCCGGGCTGTACGCAGACGGCCCATCGCTTGGCCGTCCCGGCGTCCTTCGCCTCGGGCAGCCGGTCGGGGGCGTACGGAATGCCGAGGATCGGCCCGCGCGGGGGCTTGCCCGCGTCCAGGACCTCGTCGGCGACCTGGATGACGTCGTAGTTCTGCGGGTTGAGGAGCAGTCGGGCCGAGGCGAGGTTGAGCACGGGGTGCAGCAGGGTCTTTTTCTTCTTGCCCTTGCCGGTGGTGAGCACGACATAGCGGGTGGTGGACTTCTTGCCGACGATCACGTTGGTGCCGGGCTTGTCCCAGCCCTTGGGCGCAGTGGGCTTGAACATGCCGAAGGCGCCGAAGCCCGCGAGGATCAGCGCACCGACGACCACGCTCGGCAGGACCGCTCGCAACGGCCGCGGGGCGCCCTCCTCGGTGCCGGTGGGCGAGGGTTGGAGGAATGCCGCCACCGTGCGTTTCTTCGCAAAGGTGTATGCGTTGAGCTCATCCCGCCGTGATGCCATGAGTCGCTTTTCTCCCGTGTCTCCCCGCGCGGCACCGGGGGCGGTCGCATCCCTGGCCCCTGTGCCGGGCCCGCGATGCCGGACCTGGGTGCCGGACCGGCCCCCTACTATGCCTGCTGACCGCGAGCGGTGGTGGGGCGGGTAGGGTGATCCAGCCGCCGAAGCTCCGTGCGGGCAGGCGGAATACGGGTGGAGTTGGGGCCTAATGAACGGGGGAATGCCGGAATGACGGCTTCCGCGACACGGACACGTCCGGCCGGGAACACAACGGTCTCCACAGCTCCTCCGGCCGGTGGCCCACCGGCCTCCCGCGGCTCTTCGCGGGGCACCCGAGGGTCGGCCTCCGCACGGCTCAACGGACGCCCCGGGCAGCTCGGTTCGTTCCGATTGCAACAACTCGTACTGCTGGAGACCGCGGCCGCGCTGCTGCTCGCGGCGTGGGTGATCGAACCCCTGCTGCTGGCCCCGGCCGTCGTGGTCGCCGCACTGCTGGTGCTGCTGGCCGTCGTGCGCAGACACCGCCGTTCACTTCCGGAGTGGCTGGGCACCGTCCTCTCGCTGCGCGCACGTTCACGCAGGGCCGGTTCGCTGGAGCTGCCCGCGGGAACGGAGCCGGGGATAGCACCCGTCGTCGAGTGCGATCCGGCGTTGCGGACCTACTCGTTCAGCGACCGCGACCGGCGGCCGGTCGGGATGATCGGTGACGGTACGTTCGTCACGGCCGTCCTCCAGGTGGAGTCGGACGCCTCGGCGCTCAGGCCGGACCGGTCCGTGCAGCCGCTGCCGCTGGCGCTCGTACAGGATGTTCTGGAAGTCGACGGCATCCGGCTGGAGTCGGCGCAGATCGTGCAGCACACCCAGCCCGCACCCGCCCCGCATCTGCCCCAGCAGTCCGTCGCCGCACGCAACTACGCGCCGCTGCAGGCCCAGACGGGTTCGCCCGCCGTCCGGATCACCTGGATCGCACTCAAGCTGGACCCGGAACTCTGCCCGGAGGCCGTACAGGCGCGCGGCGGCGGCATCACGGGGGCGCAGAAGTGCGTGGTACGCGCGGCCGACCAGCTGTCCAGCAGGCTGACCGGAGCCGGCTTCCGTGCGACGGTGCTGACCGAGCAGGAGTTGACGTCCGCGATCGCGACCTCGGTCTGTGCCAGTGCACCGGCCATGGCGCAGGCCGGCCGGAGCGGGACGCCGGTACGCCGCACCGGGGAGACCTCGCGGACCTGGCGCTGCGACGACCGGTGGCACACCACCTACTGGGTGGGCCGCTGGCCGCAGTTCGGCGGCAGCGGTGGTGGCGCCGGTGCGTCGATGCCGCAGCTCGTCGCCCTGCTCACCTCGATCCCGGCGCTCGCCACCACCTTCAGCCTCACGCTGGGGCACGGCGAGCGGCAGGGCGTCTCGATCGCCGGGCACATCCGGATCACGGGGCGCAGCGACGAGGAACTGGTGGGCGCCCGCCATGAGTTGGAGCGCACCGCCCGCGGGGTCAGGACCTCGCTGGTACGGCTCGACCGCGAGCAGCTGCCCGGTGTGCTCGCCACTCTGCCGCTCGGGGGTACCCGCTGATGTCCGTGCCCACGAGCGCCCGTGCCCGGCTCGGCTTCGGGCTGATCGGTCCGCGTCGCGAGCGGCAGTCGGTCTCGCTCGACCAGTTGGCGTCGCTGGCCCTGCCCGTCGGTGACGACGGCATGGTCATCGGCGTGGACGCCCATGGCCGCCCCGCCGTGCTCGGGATCAACCGGCCGGCTCCGTACGACGTCACGCTGATCGGCGGGCTGTGGACGGCGCAGGTGCTTGCACTGCGGGCGGCCGCGACCGGTGCGCGGATCGTCGTGGAGACCGGGCGGGCCCAGACGTGGACGGGGCTCGCGCACGCCGCGGGCGGCGGTCAGCCGTGCATCACACTGCACGATGTGGGGCGGGTACCACCACAGGGGCCCTCGGCGGGTTCGCCGGTGGTCGTGGTGCGGGACTGCGGCATGCGGCCACCGCGCGGGCGGGTCGTGGCCGGGCCTTGGCAGTCGGTGCTGACGCTGCTGCCGTATCTGAGTCCGGTGGCGCCGAGGCTGATCGAGAAGTCGGCCCTGGTCGGCATCCAACGGGTATCTCCTGACGAAGCCACACAGATCGGTCGCATACTGCATCTTCCGGCCGCCGAGACTCAGGCACTGTCCACGCTGGCGGACGGGGTCACCCTCTGGTGCTCGGGGCGCGACCGGGAGTTCGTGATGACCCAGGCGACCGACGCCGAGACCGGGCTGCTGGGTGGCGCGCGCCGGATGGACTGACGGGGGCCGGCTTACTTGCGGCCTGTACGGAACGTTCGGTATTCCGCACATAGATGTGCGAGTTTGACCGCTTCGCCCTTCACGCTGTGCCGTACTCGGTTCACTTGGGGGCAGTGCGTGATGTACGGGACAGCTCTTGCGGTGCCGTACGGCCTGCCGGAGCGAGCCCCGAGACGATTAGGGTGGGTCCGGGCGCGGCAGAAGAACCTGCGGGCAGGCGATGCGCGTCCCGGGGGGAGAGCCGGGCGGTTAGGAAGACGGAAACGGTCGCCCCCACCCACCAAGGCACAAGGGTGCTCGACCACACCAGGAGGCAAAGTGAACGGCGATCGGGACGAGATCCGCGGGGGCTGGAACAAGCCCGTCGACGAGTCGTCCGACGCGGAGCCCGCCGAGATGACGGGTGAGTTCACCATCGACTACACCCCGCCCGCCTGGTACACGCAGAACGCGCCGGGGGACTCGTCGGGCGGTGCCGGATCGCACCTGGCGCCGCCTCCGCCGCCCAGCGGGGCGCCGTTGTCCGTGCCCGCGCCGCCGGCCGGGGGCGGTTTCGACCCCAACTGGGCCCCGGCGCCGCCCGCACCGGCTCCGGCACCAGCTCCGATTCCGGCCCCGGCTCCGGCTCCGGCCCCGGCTCCGGCCCCGGCTCCCGTTCATTCCGCAACGGGTGACTCCGCTCCTGCTCCTGCTCCTGCTCCTGCTCCTGCTCCTGCTCCTGCTCCTGCGGAGGGGGCAGGGGCGGGGGCTCCCGACGGGATGACGGACCCGTTCGGGGGCGGTGATGTGGAGAGCGGCGCGACCATGCGGTTCTCACCGGCCGCGCTGAAGCGGGAGATCGCGGAGCGCGAGGAGGCATCGAGGAACGCGGACGGGGACGGCTCGAGTTCGGGATCCGGTTCCGCAGGAGCCGGTGCTGACGGTGCGGACGAGGGCGAAGCCCCCAGTTCCGGTTCCGCGCAGGCGGCGGACTCCGCCGATGAGCCGGACGGCGCTGCCGCCGCGGATTCCGGTGCCGCCGCAAAGGCGCCTGCCGAGACTCCGGGCGACATCACGAGCGGTACTGCCGACGGACCGGAGGGCGCCGCGCCCTCGGGCGCCGTCACGGACGCGGCGCCCCAGGACGTACCGCCTCCCAACGCACCGCAGGACGCCCCGGCGCCCGCCATGCCGACCCCCTGGACGCCGGCGCCGCCGCAGGGCGGTCTGCCGCCGCTGCCGCCCGCCTTCCAGCCCGCCGCGCCGCAGCCCTCCGCGCCCCAGTCGGCGCCGCAGTGGCCCGCCCGGACTCCGGCCGACCAGACGCCCGGCGGCTACGGATTCCCGCATGCCGGAGCGCCTCAGCCACCGCAGGCACCGCAGCCGCCGCAGGACGGTTACGGCTTCCCACAGCAGCCCGCCGCCCCCGCGCAGCAGGCACCGGAGCAGGGCGGTTACGGATTCCCGCAGCCTTCCCAGGCGCCCCAGCCACCGCAGGCACCGCAGCCGCCGCAGGACGGTTACGGCTTCCCGCAGCAGCCCGCCGCCCCCGCGCAGCAGGCACCGGAGCAGGGCGGTTACGGATTCCCGCAGCCTTCCCAGGCGCCCCAGCCACCGCAGGCACCGCAGCCGCCGCAGGACGGTTACGGCTTCCCGCAGCCTCCTCAAGCGCCCCATCCGCCCCAGGCGCCGCATCCGCCGCAGGCACCCCAGACACCCCAGTGGCCCGCGCAGCAGGGCATGCCGCTGCCGCCGCAGGTCCCCCAGACGCCCCAGCAGCCGGTCCAGGGCGCACCCAATCTGCCCGCGCAGGTGGCCCCGCAGCCGCCCGCGCACCAGCATCCGCCACAGCAGCAACAGCAGGGACAGCCCGTCGACCCGCGGACCGGCGCCGCCTGGCCGACCCCGGTCACCCACGACCAGCGCGAGCGCTCCGTGCCCGGCGCCCCGCTCGGGTACACGGCGGCCGTGGAACTCTCCTCCGACCGGCTCGTCCGGGGCAAGCAGAAGGCGAAGAGCAGCCGTACGCCGTCCAGCGCGGCCCGTTTCAAGCTGGGCGGCAAGAAGGAGGAGGCCGAGCGGCAGCGCAAGCTCGATCTGATCCGTACGCCCGTGCTGTCCTGCTACCGGATCGCGGTCATCAGCCTCAAGGGCGGCGTCGGCAAGACCACGACGACCACCGCCCTCGGCTCGACCCTGGCCACCGAGCGGCAGGACAAGATCCTCGCCATCGACGCCAACCCGGACGCGGGCACGCTCGGCCGCCGGGTGCGCCGGGAGACCGGGGCCACCATCCGTGACCTGGTCCAGGCGATCCCGTACCTCAACTCGTACATGGACATCCGCCGCTTCACCTCGCAGGCGCCCTCCGGTCTGGAGATCATCGCCAACGACGTGGACCCGGCGGTCTCCACGACGTTCAACGACGAGGACTACCGGCGCGCGATCGATGTGCTGGGCAAGCAGTACCCGATCATCCTGACCGACTCGGGCACCGGTCTGCTCTACAGCGCGATGCGCGGAGTGCTGGACCTCGCCGACCAGCTGATCATCATCTCGACGCCGTCGGTCGACGGTGCGTCAAGCGCGTCCACCACACTGGACTGGCTGTCGGCGCACGGGTACGCGGAGCTCGTACAGCGCTCCATCACCGTCATCTCGGGTGTCCGCGAGACCGGCAAGATGATCAAGGTCGATGACATCGTGCAGCACTTCGAGACGCGCTGCCGCGGCGTGGTCGTCGTACCGTTCGACGAGCACCTGTCGGCCGGTGCGGAGGTCGACCTCGACATGATGCGACCCAAGACCCGCGAGGCGTACTTCAACCTCTCCGCGATGGTCGCGGAGGACTTCGCGCGCGCCCAGCAGCAGCAGGGGCTCTGGACGTCGAACGGCTCCAACCCGCCCCCGCAGTACGCCCCGCCGATGCCCGGCCAGCAGCAGTACTCCCCGCAGCAGCCGTACCCGCCGCAGCAACAGCCGTACGGTGGGCAGCAGCCCCCGCAGCCGTACCCCCCTCAGCCCGGTCCCGGAGTGCAACAGAACGGCTGGCAGCAGTCGTTGCCCTCCCAGGCGCAGTCCGCGGCGAGCCCGGCCGGACCGCCGCCGCCTCACCAGCAGCAGCCAGGTCAGCCGGGTCAACCCGGACAGCCGATTCCGCCCGAACTGCAGGGTCCCGTACCGTCCGTGGGTTGGCCGCAGCAGCCGCCGCCAGCGCCTCAGCAGTAAGGCAACAGAGGTCTAAACCAATGAGGGCCCGCACCGTCTCCACGGTGCGGGCCCTCTGCGTATTACCGCAGCCCACACGCCGTTTCGGTGACCGTTGACGCGGCTCGACCCCCGCTGATAAACCTTCGCTTCACCAGCTGGCGAACCACAGATCAACCCGCCTTCTCCGTGCGAGTCATGACGCGAGGTCCCTGACCATGGTCGAAAGAGTTCCACCACGCTCCGCCCAGCCACGCTCACGTCTGCGTGTTCTCCTGGCCTCCGGTGCCGCCGCACTGGCGCTGGCCGCCGGTTCCATCGTCCCGGGTGTGCCGCTCGGTGCCGCGCCCCAGCAGGCGCAGGCCGCCGACAGCGGAAAGTCGACGCTGACCGTCGCCGTCGCACAGAGTGTCGACTCGCTGAGCCCGTTCCTCGCTCAGCGGCTCATGAGCACCAGCATCTCCCGGCTCATGTACGACTTCCTCACCAACTACGACCCCAAGGACAATCACGCGATCCCCGGCCTCGCCACCAAGTGGGAGCCGTCCGCGGACAAGTTGACCTGGACGTACACCATCCGGTCCGACTCCAAGTGGTCGGACGGGCAGCAGGCCACCGCCGAGGACGCGGCCTGGACCTTCAACAAGATGATGACCGACGAGGCCGCCGCGCAGGCCAACGGCAACTTCGTCGCGAACTTCAAGAAGGTGACGGCTCCCAGCCCCACGCAGCTGGTCATCGAGCTCAAGGAGCCGCAGGCCACCATGGCGGCACTCGATGTGCCGATAGTGCCGAAGCACGTCTGGGAGAAGGTCGGTGACTTCTCCAAGTTCAACAACGACAAGACGTTCCCGATCGTCGGCAACGGGCCGTTCGTCGTGACCGACTACAAGGTCGACCAGTACGTGAAGCTCAAGGCCAACAAGGACTTCTGGCGCGGCAAGCCGAAGTTCGACGAGCTGGTCTTCAAGACGTACAAGGACCAGGACACCGCGGTCGCCGCGCTGCGCAAGGGCGAGGTCTCCTTCGTCGCCGGCTCCCCCGCGCTGACGCCCGCTCAGGCCGCGTCCCTCAAGGGCGACAAGAACATCAAGGTCAACGAGGGTCCGGGCCGCCGCTTCTTCGCGCTGGCCACCAACCCGGGCGCGCAGACCAAGGACGGCAAGAAGTTCGGCAACGGCAACAAGGCCCTTCTCGACCAGAAGGTGCGCCAGGCCCTCTTCCTGTCCATCGACCGCAAGACCATCATCGACAAGGTCTTCCAGGGCCACGCGGTCGAGGGCCAGGGCTACATCCCGCCGCGCTTCTCCGCGTACCACTGGCAGCCGACCGCCGAACAGAGCCTGGCGTACGACCCGGCCAAGGCGGCCAAGCTGCTCGACGAGGCGGGCTACGAGCTCAAGGGCGACCAGCGGGTCGGCAAGGACGGCAAGCCGCTCGACCTGCGCATCCTCTGCCACGCGACGGACCCGAACGACAAGGCGACCGGCAAGTACCTCAAGGAGTGGTGGGGCAAGCTCGGCATCGGCCTGAAGGTCGACTGCCTCGACAACGTCTCGGTGCCCTGGTACGCCGGTGAGTACGACCTCGCCTTCGACGGCTGGTCCGTCAACCCGGACCCCGACTTCGTCCTCGGCATCCACACCTGTGCCGCGCTGCCGACCAAGGCCAAGGACAGCGCCGCCACCGACAACTTCATCTGCGACAAGCAGTACGACGAGCTCTACAAGAAGCAGCTCGCCGAGTACGACCCGGCCAAGCGGGCCGGCATCGTCAACCAGATGCAGTCGTGGCTGTACGACTCCGGGTACATGAGCGTCATCGCGTACCCGAACGCGGTCGAGGCGTACCGCACCGACCAGATCAAGTCGATCAAGACCATGCCCGAGGCGGCCGGCAACATCTACGGCCAGGACGGTTACTGGAGCTGGTGGTCGGCGGCTCCCGCTTCCGGCGGCAGTTCGGACAGCTCCGGCGGGTCGAGCTCCACCGGCGTCGTCATCGGCATCATCGTGGTGGTCGTGGTGCTCGCCGGTGGCGGGCTGTTCATCGCGAGGCGCCGCCGCAACACGGCTGACGACCGCGAGTAGTCACCCGGACGGGTCGAGAGGGACCGGCCGGGGAACATTCACATCGCCGGCCGGCCCCTCCACGTGCAGCACGAGTAACGAGAGTTCCCCATGACAGCTGACAGCACTCCGGCGCTCGTGCAGATCGCGGACGCGGACACCGACGGCCCGGCTCCGGCCGGCCCGTCGGCCGCCCGCGGTCCACGGGCGCGCAACACCAAGGCCTACCTCCAATACGTGGCGGCCAAGATCGCGGGAGCAGCGGTCTCGCTGTTCGCGGTCCTGGTCACCAGCTTCTTCCTCTTCCGGCTCATTCCCAGCGACCCGGTGAAGCAGATGACGGGCGGCCGGCCCGTTTCCGCGGAACAACTCCAGTCGCTGCGGCGCCAGTTCGGCCTCGACCAGCCGATGTGGCAGCAGTTCACGAGCTACGTCGGCGACGCCCTCACGGGCGACTTCGGCACCTCGTTCCAGTTCCACGCGCCGGTCATCGACAAGATCACCGAGGCGCTCCCGGCGACCCTGCTCCTGACCGGCACGTCGTACGTCCTGTACACCGCGCTCGGCATCTGGCTCGGCACCCGTACCGCCTGGCGCAACGGCTCCAAGAGCGACCGATTCAACACCGCGTTCGCGCTGACGCTCTACTCGGTGCCGGCGTTCTGGCTGGGCCTGCTGCTGATCATCGTCTTCTCGGTGGGCATCGGCCCGATCCCGGGGATGTTCCCGACGGGCGGTCTGGAGTCGGGCAACGAGACCGGTTTCGCCTACGTCCTCGACGTGGCGCACCACCTGGTCCTGCCGGTGGTCACACTGGTCGCCGTCGGATACGCGCAGACGCTCCTGGTGATGCGCTCCTCGCTGCTCGACGAGATGGGCAGCGACTATCTGACGACTGCCCGCGCGAAGGGGCTGCGGGACGACGTCGTGCGCCGCAAGCACGCCGTGCCGAACGCGATGCTGCCGACCTTCACCCTGATGTTCGTGAACCTCGGGCATGTGGTCGCCGGACAGATCCTGGTCGAGACGGTGTTCTCCTGGCCGGGCCTCGGCGGCCTCTTCTACGAGGCGCTCAGCGTGCCCGATCTCCCGCTCGTGCAAGGGCTGTTCTTCGTCTTCGCCACCGCGGTGATCCTGGCGAACACCCTTGCCGATGTGCTCTATCCGCTGCTCGATCCCCGGGTGGGCCGATGACGACCGAATCCATGCCCACGCCCACGAAGGCGGAGCCCGCGCAGAATCCGCGCGCTCTGGCCCGCGCGCGCAAGCGCCGGTCCGCCGCCCGCTTCTGGCGGGAGTACCGCGGCCACCGGAGCGGACTGTGGGGTCTGGGCGCGCTCGTCCTGATCGCGCTCGTCGCCGTGTTCGCGCCGCAGCTCGTCGGGGCCGACTCGCAGAGCGTCACCAGCGCCCCCGGTGGCGCGCTGGAGTCGCCGAGCGGCAAATTCCCGCTCGGCACCGACCAGTTCGGCCGCAGTGTGCTGGCGCTGCTGGTGTGGGGCACCAGGGTCTCGCTGACGGTCGGCCTGCTCGCGGCGTTCCTGTGCGTCGCCATCGGTACGGTCGTCGGTATCGTCGCGGGGCACTTCCACGGCTGGTACTCGACGGTCCTGATGCGGGTCACCGACTGGTTCCTGGTGATGCCGACCCTGGTCCTCGCGATCGCGCTCGCCACCGTGATGGACCGCTCGATGTGGACGGTCGTCATCGCGATCGGCGTCACGACCTGGCCGACCACGGCCCGGCTGGTCCGTGCCCAGACCCTTGCCGTGGAGTCCCGCCCGTACATCGAGCGCGCCCGCGCCCTGGGCGGCGGCCACGGGCACATCATGGTCCGGCACGTGCTGCCGAACGTGATGCCGCTGGTGCTGGCGCAGACCACGCTGGTGATCTCCAGCGCGATCCTCACCGAGGCCACGCTGGCCTTCCTCGGCCTGAGCGACCCGACCACCACCTCCTGGGGCGGCATGCTCCAGGACGCCCGCGAGGCGGGCGCGGTGAGCGCGGGCGACTGGTGGTACCTGGCACCGCCCGGGATCGCCATCGCCGTGGTGGCCCTGTCGTTCACGCTGTGCGGCCGCGCCATCGAGTCCGTCCTCAATCCCAAGCTGGGGGTGGCCCGTTGAGTACGACGAGCATCCAGAAGACGCCGCTTCTCGACGTACGGGACCTCACGGTGACGTACACCGGTGGAGCGCAGGCCGTCCGTGGCGTGAACCTCACCGTCGACGCGGGGCAGAAGCTCGGCATCGCCGGTGAGTCCGGATGCGGGAAGTCGACGCTGGCGCTCGCGCTGCTGCGGCTGCTGCCCGCCGGGACGAAGGTCTCCGGCCAGATCCTGCTGAACGGCGAGGACGTCCTCACCATGAAGTGGGGCCAGGTCAGGGCGGTGCGCTGGGCGGGGGCATCGATCGTGTTCCAGGGTGCGATGCACTCGCTCAACGCGGTGCACCGCATCGGGGAGCAGATCGCCGAGCCGATCCTGCTGCACAAGAAGGCGACGCAGGCCGGGGCGGCGAAGAAGGCCGGTGAACTCCTGGAACAGGTGGGGCTGCCGGCCGCCCGCGCGAACGCCTATCCGCACGAGCTCTCCGGCGGGCAGCGGCAGCGCGTGATGATCGCGATGGCGCTGGCCTGCGATCCGGGCCTGATCATCGCGGACGAGCCCACCACGGCTCTCGATGTGATGATCCAGGCCCAGATCCTGCGGCTGATCGAGCAGTTCGTGTCCGAGCAGGACCTCGGCCTGATCATGATCAGCCATGACCTCGCGGTGCTCTCGGACACCTGCGACCGGCTCGCGGTGATGTACGCGGGCCGGGTCGTGGAGGAGGGCCCGGCGTCCGAGGTCTACGAGAACGCGCACCACCCGTACGGCAAAGCCCTGTCCGGCGCCTTTCCGCGCATCGGCGACCCGGCCTCCCGGTTCGCGCCCCGCGGACTGCCCGGCGATCCGCCGGACCCGTCGGCGCTGCCCGGCGGCTGCACCTTCCACCCGCGCTGCCCGGTGGCCCTGGACTCCTGCACGACGCAGGACCAGGAGCTGCGGGACGCGGGGCCACAGCGGCGGGCCGCCTGTGTGCTGCTGGAGCCGGGGGCGGCCGCGGCTCCGGCCCGGCCGGGTGCCGAGGAAGCAAGGAGCACATCATGACCACCACCACTCCCCTGCTCAGCGCCCAGGGGCTGAACGTCACCTTCCCCGGCCGGCGCGGGGCTGCCCCGGCGCGTGCCGTGGACAGCGTCGATCTGGACATCCGGCCCGGCGAGATCGTCGCCCTGGTCGGCGAGTCGGGCTGCGGCAAGACGACGCTGGCGCGTTCGCTGCTGGGTCTGGTCCCGCCGACGTCCGGGCAGGTGACCTTCGGGGGGCAGCCGCTCGACTATGCGAGCCGGGCACTGAAGGCGTACCGCAAGCGGGTCCAGCTGGTGCTCCAGGACCCCAGCGGTTCGCTCAACCCGAGGCACACGGTGTACGACGCCGTCGCCGAGGGTCTGCGGATCCACGGGTACGCGGGGGACGAGCGGGCGGCGGTGGCCGAGGCGCTGTCGCGGGCGGGGCTACGGCCTCCCGAGCGGTTCTTCCTGCGCTATCCGCACGAACTGTCGGGCGGTCAGCGCCAGCGGGTCGTGATCGCGGGCGCGCTCGTGCTGGAGCCGGAACTCATCGTGGCCGACGAGCCGGTGGCCTCGCTGGACGCTTCGGTGCGCGGCGAGATCCTGGCCCTGCTGCTGCGGCTGCGGGACGAACTGGGTCTGTCCGCTCTGGTGGTCACGCACGACCTCGGCCTGGCGTGGAACATCGCCGACCGGGTCGCGGTGATGTACCTCGGGCGGATCGTGGAGACGGGCGAGGTGGAGCAGATCCTGACAGCTCCGCAGCACCCGTACACCCAGGCGCTGTTGTCGGTGCTGCCGGAGGCCGGGGGCGATCCGGTGATTCTGACCGGTGAGCCGCCGGACCCGTCCAGGGTGCCGTCCGGGTGCCGGTTCCATGCCCGCTGCCAGGTGCTGGCCTCGGGCGAGGCCGAGCGGGCGGGTGTCGCGGACGCGTGCCGTACGAAGGACCTGCCGGTGCTCGCGGGCGGCGGGCAGACACAGGTGGCGTGCCACTGGGCGGGCGCGGCTGCGAAGGCGCGGGCGTAGCGGGGTGACCTGGGGCCTGTCCGGCGGAGCGCCCTCGGACGGGCCCCGGCCTGTCCGGCGGACGCGCGCCGTCAGGCGCCGGGCGGGCTGCCGGTTGCCCGGCCGTGGATCGCCCCGGTCAGCTCGCCGAGCGGCCTGCCCGTCCCGCCCCACCGGTGCTGGATGATCTCCGCGGCGATCGAGACAGCGGTCTCCTCCGGTGTGCGCGCACCGAGGTCCAGCCCGACGGGCGAGGCGAGCCGCGCCAGTTCGGCCGCGTCGACCCCGGCCTCCCGCAGCCGCGCGGCCCGGTCCAGGTGGGTGCGCCGGCTGCCCATGACCCCGATGTACGCGGCAGGTGTGCGCAAGGCGGCCACCAACAACGGAACGTCGAACTTCGGATCGTGCGTCAGTACGCAGATGACCGTCCGCTCGTCGATGTCCGTCGCCCCCAGATAGGTGTGCGGCCAGGCGCAGATCACCTCGTCGGCGGTGGGGAAGCGATCCCGGGTCGCGAAGGCCGGGCGGGCATCGCAGACGGTGACCCGGTATCCGAGGAAGGAACCCATGCGTGCGGTGGCGGCCGCATGGTCGATGGCGCCGAAGACGAGCATCCGGGGCGGTGGCGCGTACGCCTGGACGAAGACGGACACCTCCTGCATCCGGCGCTCGCCGTGCGCCCCGTACCGCAGGGCGCCGGTCGCACCCTGGGCGAGCAGTCCCCGGGCGTCGTCGGTGACGGCCGAGTCGAGCCCTTCGTCGCCGAGCGTTCCCTGCGTGGTCCGTGCCCGGACGACCAGGCAGGCGCCGGGCTCCGCCTCGCCGGAGATGACGGTGGCGACGGCGACGGGCTCGCCCCTGCCGATACTGTCGACGGCCTCCCGCAGCCGGGCCCGGTCGGCCTCCGACGCGAAGGACCTGACGAACACCTCGATCGTGCCGCCGCACGTCAGGCCCACGCCGAACGCCTCGTCGTCGCTGATCCCGTACGTCTGCAGCTGAGGCCTCCCGGTGGCGAGGACCTCGCCGGCCACCTCGTACACCGCGCCCTCGACACAGCCTCCGGAGACGCTGCCCGCCACCGCGCCGTCGGCGGTCACGGCCATCATGGCGCCGGGTGCGCGCGGGGCGCTGCCGCGTACGGAGACGACGGTCGCCAGGGCGAAGGCGGTGCCGGCGTCGTGCCAGGCACGCAGTTCCGACAGCAGTTCACGCACGGCACGGACCTCCTCCCGGCCGGATGCGGTCCGGCTCGATGCGGCCTCACCATAAACGATGCTTTAGCAGTCAGATACTGACCACTAGGCGCTTCGGGTGCGGTCCTTCCGTGTGGCCGCTTTGAGCGCCTCGGGGTCGGGCGGGGTCCGTTCGGCCGTTTCCAGGGAACGTTCCAGCTTTCCGAGCAGCCGGCCGAGCTGGCGGCACTCGCTTTCGCTCAGCTCGGCCAGCATCCGCTGTTCGTTGGCGAAGTGCGCGACGGCGACCACATCGGCGATCTCGATCCCCCGCTCGGTGAGCCGTGCGTGCACCACCCGACGGTCATCAAGATCGCGTTCGCGCGTCACCAGACCGGCCTTCTCCAGGCGGTCCAGTCGCAGGGTGATGCCGCCGGTGGTGACCAGGGCGATGTCGGCGAGTTCGCCGGCCGTCTGCCGGTAGGGCGGCCCTGACCTGCGCAGAGCCGCAAGTACGTCGAAGGCCGCCATGTTCAGGTCGAAGCAGTCGAAGAGGTCGGACAGCAGGCCCTGGTAGCGCAGAAAACTGCGGTGGAGCCGGCCGAGCACTGCCATCGGAGAGGCGTCGAGCTCGGGCAGTTCCCGCTTCCACTGCTCCAGGATGAGGTCGACCGCGTCGGGTCGGCCGGCGGCTCTACGAGTCATGTGCGGTGGGAGGACGGCGTCGGCGCCGGGACCTCGCATCTCCTTCCTGGAGTGCCGCGGACGGTGCGGTCGAGGGTCCCACGATACAACCGGCGCCCGTCGTCGAACCCTTGTGGGAGGTATTCCCTAGGTGCTAGAAATCTCAGCATTAGCTGTTTCAGCCATTAAATAACCCTCTTTGGTGACGCCGAGAGTCCAGGAGGCTCGGTCCGTATGCTCCTGCTCCCCACCGGGCTGGTGGCGCCGGCCCAGCGCACCCTTCCCGATTTCACCCTGGAACGCCCCGCGACGACGGCCGAGACCGTGGCTGCGGGGGCGATCCCCGGCGCGGTCTACGCTCAGGGCTGCAGCGACCTGTTCGCGCAGTTCCGCGAGGGACTGGGCTGCCGCACCCTCGTGTCGCTGAAGCGGGTTGCGGGGCTCGGCGCGATCGAGTGGGACGGCACGACGCTGGGGATCGGCTCCGGGGTCGACCACCACACGGGCTCGCACGACACCCTGGTGCGGGCCGCCCTGCCGGGACTGGCCGCGGGCTGGGGCAGTATCGCCACCCAGCGCATCCGGCGCCGGGCGCGAGCGCACGGCGAACCGCGGCATGGGGCCGGCCATCGGTTTCAAGGACGGTGGCGGGGTGAACAAGCCCGCGCAGGCCAGGGTGAAGATCACGGCGACCGGTTCGGTCCATGTCTGCTCCGGCACGGTCGAGGTCGGCCAGGGCGCGTCCACCACGCTCTGCCAGGTGGCCGCCGAGGTGCTGGGCGTACCGCTGGAGCGGGTGCGCTACGCGCCGATCAACACCGATGTCATCCTCTACGACCAGGGCACCAACGCCTCGTCCGGGATGACGGTGATGGGCCGTGCGGTGCTCCGTGCGGCCGAGAACGCGCGGTCGAAGGTGCTCGCGTTCGCTGCCCGACCGGCTCGGCTGCGACGCCGCCGAACTCACCTTGCAGGACTGGACGGTGCGGCGCAGGGAGGAGGACCCCCGTCCCGCTGCCGGGCCTGGTGGCCGCGGTTTTCGGCGGTACGGGGTACGAGTTCCACGGCGAGGGCCACTTCAAGGCGCTGCTCTCCCCCGACGCCCCGTTGGAGTCGCCCTGTCTGTTCTGGGAGATCGGCTGGGCCGGCGCCGAGGTCGAGGTCGACCCGGACACCGGGAAGGTGACGGTGCTTCAACTGGTCGCCGGCGGCGATGTCGGCCGCGCCGTGAGCAAGCTGATCTGTCGCGGCCAGGACGAGGGCGCCGCCGTGATGGGCCTGGACCGGGCGATGTTCGAGGAGATGCGGTACGGAAACGGCACGCTGCTGAACGGCGAGGCGCTGGAGTACCGGGTGCCGATGGCCGAGGACTTGCCCGCACGTTTCGTCTCGATCACCCAGGAACAGGGGCACGGGCCCGGCCCGTTCGGTGCCATGGGGGCCGGCGAGGGTGCCATGGTGCCGGTCGCGGCGGCCGTCGCCAATGCCGTGCAGGATGCCACGGGCGCCCGGGTGACCACTCTGCCGCTCTCCCCCGAGCGGGTCTTCGACGCAATGCACCCGCTGACCGGGGAGCGTGCCGACCGGCCCTGATCCCGCCTCACCCACCGGCCCGTGGCACGCGTCGCCACGGGCCGGTGAGTCATGTCCACACCTCTGCGCCGGACCCCAAAACCCCTGTTCGAACGGGGTTCCACTTCGTTATGAAATCTAAGTGCTTAGTTATTGACCCCTAAGACACTTCTTTCTAGGGTCACCGCAACTCCTCTGTTCGCGGAAGGATCCCCATGTCAGTCGTGGCCACCGGCCCCACCGTGAGCTCCATCTCGGCCAGGCTCGAACGCCTGCCGAGCTCCCGTTGGCACATCAAGGTCCGCACGCTCATCGGCACCGTCACGTTCTTCGAGGCGTTCGATCAGCTGCTGACCGCCTCCGCACTGCCCGTCCTGACCGAACAGTGGAAACTGAGCACCGGTCAGGGCACGATGATCGTCACCAGTGGTTCGGTCGGCATGCTGCTCGGTGCACTGGTCGCCGGCTGGCTCGGCGACCGCATCGGCCGGGTCCGAACGGTCGCGCTCGGCGTCGCCGTGACCGCACTGGCCAGCCTCGCCGTCGCCTTCTCCCCGGGCTTCGCCCTGTTCACCGCCTTCCGGTTCGTCCAGGGCCTCGGCATCGGCGGTGTGGTGCCCGTCGCCGCCACGTACATCAACGAGATCGCCCGGGCCGACCACCGCGGCCGGTTCGTACTGCTCTACGAGCTGATCTTCCCGGCCGGTCTCGCCTCGGCGACGCTCGTCGCCAGCTGGGTGGTGCCCAGCTTCGGCTGGCGGGTCATGTTCCTGATCGGCGCTCTGCCCGTGCTGCTGGTGGTCGTCCTGCGCCGCCAGGTCCCCGAGTCGCCACGCTGGCTGCTTTCGCGCGGCCGGGTCGAGGAGGCCGAGGAGGTCATCGCCCGGATCGAGAAGGACGTGTCCGAGTCCATCGGCTCGCAGCTGCCGGAGCCCGGTCCCGCGACGCCCGTCGAGACCGCACGCGGCGGGCTCCGCGATCTGTTCGCCGGCCGCTACCTGCGGCGCACGCTGGTCGTCTCGGCGCTGTGGTTCGTCGCGTACTACGTCAACCACGGCATCGCGACCTGGCTGCCCTCGCTCTACACCAAGACGTTCGGCCTGGATCTGCGGACCGCCCTGAACTACTCGCTGCTGTCCAATGTGACCGGGCTGATCGGCTGTCTGCTCGTCGCCCTGGTCATCGACAAGGTGGGACGCCGGATCTCGCTCACCGTCGGGCTCGGCGGCGCGGCGGTCGCGCTGCTCTCGCTGGCGGTCTCAGGCGCCACCTCGGGCGGCCAGGTCGCTGTCTGGGCCTCGGTGGCGACGCTCTTCGTGTTCGCCACCAATGTCAGCCTCTACCTGTACACACCCGAGCTGTACCCGACCCGCAGCCGGGCGCGCGGGGCGTCGTTCGGCGGAGTGTGGAACCGGCTCGGCGTCATCCTCGGGCCCATCGTGGTCGGCGCGATCATCGGCTCGGGCGGCAGCCTCGCGATGGTCTTCACCCAGCTGGGCTGCGTCGCGGTGGCCGGCGCCGTGGTCGCATGGTTCGCGGTGGAGACCAAGGGGCGCACGCTGGAGGAGCTGAACAGCTGATTCCGACACGACCGGGGCCGGGACCGTTCTCCACGGTCCCGGCCCCGGTCGTGCACGAGGAAAGGTTCAGCCGCGCTCGTACGCGGAGATCAGCTCACTGCACCGCTTCACATCGGCGGCCATCGCCACGAGCAGGTCGTCGATCGAGTCGAACTTCAGCATCCCGCGTACGTACGCGAGGAAGTCCACCGAGACGTGGAGCCCGTACAGGTCGAGGCCGACGCGGTCGATCGCGTACGCCTCCACCGTCCGCTCCGTGCCGTCGAACTGCGGGTTCGTGCCGACCGAGATCGCGGCGGGCATCGCCTCGCCGTTCACATTGAGCCAGCCCGCATAGACGCCGTCGGCGGGGATCGCGGTGTGCGGCAGGGTCTCCACGTTGGCCGTGGGGAAGCCCATCTCACGGCCGCGCTGTGCGCCGCGGACCACGACGCCCTCGACCCGGTGCGGCCGGCCCAGGATCTCGGCGGCGCCAGCGACATCGCCCTCGGCGACCAGCCGTCGGGTGAGGGTGGAGGAGAACGGCCGGCCGCCGCCCGCCTCACCGCTCACATACAGGTCGATGACCTCGACTCCGTAGTCGTACGTCTCGCCGAACTCGGTGAGCAGCTGCACATTCCCGGCCGCCTTGTGACCGAAGCGGAAGTTGGGGCCCTCGATGACCAGTTGCGCGTGCAGCTTGTCGACGAGCACCTTCACGATGAAGTCGGCCGGCGCCAGCTTCGAGAACTCGGTGGTGAACGGCAGGATCAGCACCGCATCCACCCCCAGCTCCGCCATCAACTCGGCGCGCCGGTGGTGCGGGGCGAGCAGCGGCGGGTGGCTGCCGGGCCGTACGACCTCGCTGGGATGCGGGTCGAAGGTCACCACGACCGACGGCACGCCCAGCTCGCGTGCCCGCTCCACGGCCCGCCCGATGATCAGCTGGTGTCCGCGGTGCACCCCGTCATAGGAGCCGATGGTGACGACGCTGCGTCCCCAGTCCTGGGGGATGTCCTCCAAGCCACGCCAGCGCTGCACTGTGACCGCTCCTCGCCCGAACCCGTGTACGTGAGATTGCCTGTTACGCAGGTCTAAGACTGCCATGCTCACGCCCCGCGGCCCGCATCGGCATCGTCTTCGGGCTTCCCAGCGCCTCCACCGTCCGCCGCGCGCTCGGGCCGACGAGCGCCGCCCACTCCTGCGGGGCCTCGGCCAGCCACCCGGTGACCAGGGCCGCGAATCCGGGCACGTCACGAGCGAGTTCGACCAGTCGGCGGTCGAAGCGGACCGCGCCCTCGGGGGTACGGACCAGCAGCATCCCGGTGCGGTGGACCAGGGCGCGGGTGCGGGCCGGTGCGCGTCCGCCGGAGCCGGTCGCGGCAGCCCGCAGCAAGGCGTCGAGCACGGCCGGGTCGCGGTGGGCATCCTGCTCGAATTCCAGCAGGACCTCCAGCAGCTCGCCCCTCAGCTGCCCGGAGGCTGGGCTGCCGGGCGCCGCGAGCACCCCGGCAAGCGCGCCGCGCACCGGCGGCGGCACGGGACGGTCCCGCATCAGTCCGGTCACCAGGGGCAGCAGCAGGGCGCGGGCGGCGGGTCCGTGCTCCAGCCTCCGGTCGATGTACGCGGCGGCGTGCACGGCGTCTTCCGGGTGGCTGTCGATGTACGCCCGCACGAGCCCGGCGGCGTGCAGGGCCAGCGCGGGGGCGTCTATCCCGGCGAGCGAGCACAGCACCTCGCCCGCCCTCTCATCGGGCCGGGTGAGCCGCTCCCGGAACGCGGTGAGCACCTGCTCCGCATGGGAGGGCAGCGCGATGGCGAGCGCGTCCACGGGCAGCTGCGGCTCACCCGCGACGAAGGCCCGCAGAGCCTGCGGGAGGTAGCGGTCCCTGGTCTGCGGATCCTGTACGAGGAGGGTGAGCGCGGCCCCGTACAGGGAGGCGTCGGCCGGGCGGGCCAGCAGGGCGCGGGCGGCTTGGCGCAGCAGCTCGCGGTCGGCGTCGAGGGTGACGTGCGCCGCGGTGACCAGTGCGTACGAGGCGGCGGCGGTCCGGCGGGCGGGCCGGTCCTCGTCACGGGCCCATCGGTCGACGGCCCGGCAGAGCGCGGAGGGCTCGTCCTCGGCCAGCGCGGCGAGCAGCTCCTCGGCCCGGGGGTGGGCGGTCGAGACGAGTGCGTCGGTCAGATCGTCGACGGCCAGGTCCCGACGGGCGTAGAGCAGCGCCTGAGCGGCGGCGGCCGCGGTCGGGCGGATCGTGACGCCCTCATCACCAGGGAGGGGGCGCTCGTCGGTGAACCAGCCGCAGAGCAGCGGCTGCATGGTCCGGGGCTGCGCGACGAGCCGCCGCGCGACGGCATCCAGAAACCGCTCGCCGCTGTCGCCGTCGGGGTACGGGTCGCAGGTGCGGCCGCCGTCACCACGGGGGTCGGCACGGCGCGGGCCGTCGGCGGGGACGAGACGCCGGAACAGATCGATCCGGTCCGGCTCGGGCAACCTCAGCCGCCGCCAGAACCACGGCCCGAACTCGGCGTACACCCCCGCCCCCCGGCTCCCCGGCCCGCCCGTGGCCGCACGCCGGACGATACGGTCGGCAAGCAGCCGCAGCGCGCCGAGATGGGGCCGGGCATCGGGCACCCGGAGCAGGGTCTCCGAGAGCAGGTGAACCGCCCACCAGCGGGCGTCATGGGCGGTCTCCGCGGATGCCCCCGGCCCCGGCCCCGGCGGCATCCGGTCCAGGGCCTCGATCAGACCGGCCAGCCGGTGCGCCAGCGCGGCAGGGCCCTGGCGGCGGCCCAGGAGCAGCAGGGCCTGGATCACCGGGCCGATCCGATGGCGCGGTACGGGCAGGGTGCGTGGCCCCGTCGTCACCGCGGCCTCCATCGCCGCTTCGGGCACGGACGCCCGGCTGCGCCCGGTACGCGGCCTCCTCGGCTGCGGAACGCGCAGCTCCGCCGCCCCCGCTCCCGGTCCCTCCTCCGCATGCCACCGGTGGACCAGCGCGTGCAGCGCCGCGTCCAGGTCCAGGTGGGCGCCCTGCACCCAGTCCCCCAGCTCCTCGTGCGCGAAGCGGTAGCCCGCTCCCGCCGGGACGAGCAGCCCCTCGGTGAGGACCGCCGACGCCCAGCCCGTGCGCCAGGGGAACACCTCCTCGAACACCGCCCGGTCCAGCTCCCCCTGTCCGGGGCCCAGACAGCGCCGCGCCGCTTCGTGGACCTGCCCCGCCACCTGCGCGGCCAGCCGGCGGACCGCGGTGCCGCCGGGCGCCGGGCCCGATACGGCTGCGATGCGGACCGCGATGCGCAGGCACATCAGGTCCAGGTGGGCGCCGAAGACATCCTCCGCATCGGGCTGCCCGGCGACGTCCCCGGGCAGCGCCTCGCGCACCTCCGCGAGAAGACGCAGGGTGAGCGGGTGCCGACCGTGGCCGGGGGCGAGCGCATCGGGCGGGATGGCGTACCGCTCCCGGGCCTGTTCGGCCTGACTCGCGGTGAGATCGCCGAGGCGGACCGCGGACGGCAGCCGCCTCGCGGGCCTGGCGGGGCGGTGCAGGGCACCGGGCGGGCAGAGCGCACCGGCAGTCTCCCAGTGCTCGGGCGTGCACGCGACCACGAGCCGCGCCCCGCACTCCCGCAGCCAGTCGACGGTGCCCGCGGTCCACCGGGCCGGCCCGTGGGCCAGTACCGGAGGCATCTCCTCGGGGCCGTCCAGCAGGACGAGCAGCGGGCTCCCGGACTCTTCGGCCAGCCCGGCCACCCGCTCGGGGGTGACGCTCGCCATGTCGCCCCTCGCTCCGGCGGCGGTGACGATCCGCCCGGCCCGCCGGAGCGTACGGGCGATCGCGTCGGCGACCGAGTCGTCGTCGGCCAGCAGATCGGCGCCGCGCAGCCAGAGGGTGGGTGCGGGTACGGCGCCGCGGGCCCGGCGGGCGGCGAGTGCGGCCAGTTCGGTGGTGCGGCCGGTGCCCGGCGCTCCGACGAGACCGAGGATCACGGCGGGGCCGTGCGGTGCGGACGAGGGGTGGCCGGGGGCCGAGAAGGCGCTGAACTCCGCGATGACGTCCGGGCGTTCGACCGGATCGGAACAGCCGGCCCGCCCGCCGAGCCGAGCGATGTCGCGGTGAGGTGCAGGGCGCCCGCGAGATTCAGGTCGCGTCCGTATCCGGGAACGCTCGTCGCGTTGCTCCGCAGCAGCTCGTCCAGCGGACCGTGGGTGCCCGCGCCCCTGAGCGGCACAGCGAACCCTGCGGCAGGACGTCCGGCGCGCAGCTCGGTGCCCAGCACGGCGATGACCGCGCCGCTCTCCGGATCGAGGACGGGCCCGCCCACGGCCGCACCGCCGAGCCGCAGCGCGTCTCTGCCGTCCGTACCGAGCGCCAGCTCCAATGCTGCGCCGATCCGATGGGAGCGGCCGTTCGTGGTGTACGTCACCGGAGCGGTGCCGAGCACCCGCGCCTGACGCCAGCCGTGGGCGGCGATCGTCACATACGTACCGGCGTCGATCCGGTCCCGTAAGGCGATCGGCATCGGCTCCACGCCGAGCGTGGAGGGCCCTGAGGTACGCAGCAGGGCAAGGTCCAGTTCGGGCAGCGCGGTGACATCGGCGGCCTCGACGGGGCAGCTGCGACCGTCCGTTCCGTACAGGACGAGCCGGGCGGGACCGTCGACCGCTTCGTGGCTGGTCACCACCGTGCCCCGGTCGTCGGCGACGAATCCGGTCCCCCGCGGCCGGCCGGCCGAATCGCAGATACGTACCAGCGCTGCCCGGTCCCCGCTTCCCATGGTCCGACGTTAGGCCGACGGTGAAAGGCGCGAATACCACCCGGAGTAAAAGCGCCCCCGAATGCACCCCTGATTCACTCCGAGCGCCTGCTCGTTGGGGTGAATTCATGGCGTCCGGTGGACAGAAACCATTGGGGGATCGTGGAGCGGGCACAGGGGCCCTGCCCGCTCCACGATGGGGTCTCATCAGGACCCGGGTCGCCGGTCAGGCGAAGACGGCAAGGCTCTTGGCCTTGCCCTTCTGTTCCTCGACGAGTACCAGGAACCGCCCGTCGGGCCCGAAGACCCCGACCGGTCCCGGCGGGAAGGCCGGCATGTCCAGCCGCACCCCGTTCAGCAGCAGCTTGGCGCGCTTCTCGTCCACGTCCCAGCGGGGGAACGCCGAGGCGGCGGCCTCGGCCACCGGCATCACGGTCAGCTCCTGCTGGTGCTGGTCGAGCGTCCGCGCCACATCGAGGCCGTACGGCCCGACCCGGGTGCGCCGCAGCGCGGTCAGATGCCCGCCGACGCCGAGCCCGGCGCCGAGGTCACGGGCGATCGCGCGGATGTACGTACCCGAGGAGCAGACGACGGAAATGACCAGGTCGACGACCGGCGTCCCGTCCTCGGCGACCGCCTCGCGGACGTCGTAGACGTTGAAGGACGAGATCGTCACCGGCCGGGCCGGGATCTCGAACTCCTCGCCGCCGCGCACCCGCGCGTAGGACCGCTTACCGTCGATCTTGATGGCGCTGACCTTGGACGGCACCTGCATGATCGGTCCGGTCAGGGCTGCCACCCCGGCGTCGATGCCCTCACGCGTCACACCGGACGCATCGGTGGACGAGGTGATCTCGCCCTCCGCGTCGTCCGTGACGGTGTTCTGGCCGAGCCGGATCGTGCCGAGGTACTCCTTCTCGGTCAGCGCGAGATGACCCAGCAGCTTGGTGGCCTTCTCCACACCGAGCACGAGAACGCCCGTCGCCATCGGATCCAGCGTGCCGGCATGGCCGACGCGGCGGGTCCGGGCAATGCCGCGCATCTTGGCGACGACGTCGTGCGAAGTGAAGCCGGACGGCTTGTCGACAATGACAAGGCCGTCCGGCGTCCTGTTCTGCGATGTCATTCGGAGGCGGTGTCCTCGTCGTTCTCGTCCTCCGCCTTGCGGTACGGGTCCGCACCACCGGCGTACGTGGCGCCAGAGGACGCCTCGCGCACCCGTGCGTCCGAGGCCCGTGCCCGGTCGAGGAGGTCCTCGATCGCCTTGGCGTTCTCCGGGAGGGCGTCGGCCACGAAGGCCAGCGTGGGGGTGAACTTCGTCCCCGCCGCCGCTCCGACCGCCGAACGCAGGATGCCCTTGGCGCTCTCCAGGCCGGCCGCCGCGCTCGCCCGCTCCTCGTCGTCGCCGTAGACCGTGTAGAAGACCGTGGCCTCCCGCAGGTCACCGGTGACCCGGGTGTCCGTGATGGTCACGTGCGTACCCAGACGCGGGTCCTTGATACCGCGCTGCAGTTTCTCGGCGACCACCTCCTGGATGAGGTCCGCCAGCTTTTTCGCCCGCGCGTTGTCGGCCACTGGTCCGTCTCCTTCTTTGCCTTGCTCAATCGTCTTCGTCGCTGTGCAGCCGCCGTCGTACGGACAACAGCTCCACCTCGGGCCGGCCGGCGATCAGCCGCTCGCACCGGTCGAGTACGTCTGTGAGGTGTCCGGTGTCCCCGGAGACCACGGCGAGGCCGATCTCGGCCCTGCGATGGAGATCCTGACCGCCCACCTCCGCCGCACTCACCGCGTATTTGCGCTGGAGCTCGGCGACGATCGGACGGACGACGGAGCGCTTCTCCTTCAACGACCGTACGTCGCCGAGAAGCAGATCGAAGGACAGTGTCCCCACATACATGTATGTCCGGATGTCCCGCCGGTTCGGGTTCGTGCCCTGCCAGCGCTTGGCAGGGACACAAGAACCGTACACGGAACGGCCGGGGCCGATCGACGGAAATACGACCCGTCGACCGGCCCCGACTGTTGAGGTACGGGTCAGCCTCGCGGCTTCTCGCGCATCTCGTACGTCGCGATGACGTCGTCGATCTTGATGTCGTTGAAGTTTCCGAGGTTGATACCGCCCTCGAAGCCTTCGCGGATCTCGGTGACGTCGTCCTTGAAGCGGCGCAGACCGGAGATGTTGAGGTTCTCCGCGATGACCTTGCCATCGCGCAGCAGGCGCGCCTTGGTGTTGCGCTTGACCTCGCCGGACCGGACCAGCACACCGGCGATGTTGCCCAGCTTGGACGAGCGGAAGATCTCGCGGATCTCCGCCGTACCGAGCTCGACCTCTTCGTACTCCGGCTTGAGCATGCCCTTGAGGGCCGCTTCGATCTCTTCGATCGCCTGGTAGATGACCGAGTAGTACCGGACGTCCACGCCTTCGCGCTCGGCCATCTGCTGCGCACGCCCCGCGGCGCGCACGTTGAAGCCGATCACGATGGCGTCGGAGCCGGTCGCCAGGTCGATGTCCGACTCGGTGACCGCACCCACACCGCGGTGCAGGACCCGGATGTCGACCTCGTCACCGACGTCGAGCTGGAGCAGCGAGGACTCGAGAGCCTCCACCGAACCGGACGCGTCGCCCTTGATGATGAGGTTGAGTTCCTGGACCAGACCGGCCTTGAGCGCCTCGTCCAGGTTCTCCAGGGAGAACCGGACACCCTTGCGGGCGAAGTTGGCGTTGCGCTCACGGGCGGCACGCTTCTCGGCGATCTGACGGGCCGTACGGTCCTCGTCCACCACCAGGAAGTTGTCGCCGGCACCCGGGACGTTGGTGAGACCGAGGACGAGGACGGGGGTCGACGGACCCGCTTCCTCGACGTTGTTGCCGTTGTCGTCGAGCATCGCGCGGACTCGGCCGTACGCGTCGCCGACGACCATCGTGTCACCGATGCGCAGCGTGCCGCGCTGGACCAGGACGGTCGAAACGGCACCGCGGCCGCGGTCGAGGTGGGACTCGATCGCAATACCCTGCGCGTCCTGCTCCGGGTTGGCCCGCAGGTCGAGCGAGGCGTCGGCGGTGAGGACGACGGCCTCCAGAAGAGCCTCGATGTTGAGGCCCTGCTTGGCGGAGATGTCGACGAACATCGTGTCGCCGCCGTACTCCTCGGCCACCAGACCGAACTCGGTGAGCTGACCGCGCACCTTGGTCGGGTCCGCGCCCTCGACGTCGATCTTGTTGACCGCGACCACGATCGGCACGTCGGCCGCCTTGGCGTGGTTGAGCGCCTCGATCGTCTGGGGCATCACACCGTCGTTCGCCGCCACCACGAGGATCGCGATGTCGGTCGACTTCGCACCACGGGCACGCATGGCGGTGAACGCCTCGTGACCCGGGGTGTCGATGAAGGTGATCCTGCGGTCCTCGCCGTTGACCTCGGAGGAGACCTGGTACGCACCGATGTGCTGCGTGATACCGCCGGCCTCGCCCGCAACGACGTTCGTCTTGCGGATCGCGTCCAGAAGTCGGGTCTTACCGTGGTCGACGTGACCCATGACGGTCACGACCGGCGGACGGGAGACCAGAGCCTCTTCGCCACCCTCGTCCTCGCCGAACTCGATGTCGAAGGACTCGAGCAGCTCGCGGTCCTCCTCCTCCGGGCTGACGATCTCGAGGACGTAGTTCATCTCTTCGGCGAGCAGCTTCAGAGTCTCGTCGGAGACGGACTGCGTGGCAGTGACCATCTCGCCGAGGTTCATCATCACGGCGACGAGCGACGCCGGGTTGGCGTTGATCTTCTCCGCGAAGTCGGTGAGGGAGGCACCGCGCGACAGACGGACGGACTGTCCGTTGCCGCGAGGCAGCATGACGCCGCCCACCGACGGGGCCTGCATGGCCTCGTACTCCTGGCGCCTCTGCCGCTTCGACTTGCGACCACGACGCGCGGGACCGCCGGGACGGCCGAACGCACCCTGTGTGCCACCACGGCCACCGGGGCCGCCGGGACGTCCACCGAAGCCGGGACGACCGCCGAAGCCGCCGCCACCACCACCGGGACGACCTGCGCCGCCACCGCCGCCACCGCCACCGGGACGACCGGCGAAACCGCCGCCACCACCACCGGGACCGGCCGGACGGCCTGCGAAGCCGCCGCCACCGGGACGACCTGCGCCGCCACCGCCGGGACGACCGCCACCGCCGGGACCACGGCCACCGCCGGGGCCACCACCGGGACGCGGGCCCGCAGCGGGACGCTGCGGCATCATGCCCGGGTTCGGACGGTTACCACCGGGGGCACCGCCCGGACGGGGAGCCTGCGGACGGGGCATGCCGCCCGGGGTCGGACGGGCACCGCCCTGGCCCTGGGGACGCGGGGCACCGCCGGGGCCGCCCTGGGGACGCGGGGCGCCCGGACGGTCCTGACCGCCACCGGGACGCGGTGCGCCGCCGGGACGGGGCGTCTGCGGACGGGCCATGCCCGTCGAGCCACCGGAGGTGAAGGGGTTGTTGCCCGGACGGGGACCCGCCGGACGGGCGCCGCCGGGGCGCGGGGCGCCCTGGCCTGCGGGACGGGCCGGACGGTCGCCGCCACGGCCACCGTCGCGCTCGCCACCACGGCCGCCGTCACGCTGACCGCCGGCCGGAGCCGGACGGGCAGGACGGGGCCCGGGGGTGGCACCCGCGGGACGCGGGGCCTGCTGCGGCGCGGCCGGCTGGGCCGGGGCCGGAGCGGAGAACTCTGCTGCGGGCACCGGGGTGACCGGAGCGGGCTTCGGCGCGGGCTTCGGACCCGGACGCGGGCCCGCCGACGGCGCGGAAGGCGCGGCAGCGGAAGGGGTGCTGCTGGGGGCCTCGGCTGCGGCCGGCTTGGGGGCCGGGGCGCCGGGCTTCGGGGCAGCGGGACGTGCCGCAGCGGCCGGGGAGGGCGCTGCGGGCTTTGCAGGCGTCGCCTTGCGGGGCGCGCCAGGCTTTGCAGCGGACTTGCCGGCGTTGCCGCCGGGCCCCTGCAGTGCGTCAGTCAACTTGCGTACAACCGGCGCCTCGATCGTCGAGGACGCCGAACGGACGAATTCACCGAGTTCTTGGAGCTTGGCCATGACGACCTTGCTCTCGACGCCGAACTCCTTGGCGAGTTCGTATACCCGGACCTTAGCCACTTCGCTCCTTTTAGGTCCGGGTTACCGCCGGACCGTCGCTACTTCATGGGCGTACTCATCGCGTACTCATCGAGTGCTCATCGCAATCTCGACCTACTTCCAACTCGCGAGGTACCTGACCGCACGGGGTCCCGTGCCGTTCATTTCTTACGGTGTCGCCCGCTCGACGAACCGCTGCACTGCGGCGGGGTCGAACGGCCCCTTGGCCTTGAAGGCCCGGGGGAATGCCCGGCGGCGAACCGCCAGGTCCAGACAGACAGAGACAGGGTGTAGATATGCACCCCGGCCGGGCAGCGTACCGCGCGGATCGGGGACGCACGCGTCCCCCTCCGCCACGATGCGCAGCAGCTCGCTCTTGGCCGCCCGCTCCCGGCATCCCACACAGGTTCGCTCGGGGCAAGCGAGAGCGTGCGTCCGGCCAGACACGTCTAAGTCTACCTCCCCGCACCGACCTCACCCCTTTGGGGCAAAAATCGAACGGATGTTGTCGTGTTCTCAGCGGCATGCCGCTGAGATGTATTCCCTGCGGCCCGCACGACCGAGCCCCTGGCGCCCCTTCCGGGGCGGCGCCAGGGAGTCCGGCGCGGGCCGGGTTGGTCAGCGGCGCTCCGAACGCTCGCGGGCCCGCTCGGCCCGCTCCCGGTCGGCGACATCGCGCTCGGCGTCGGTCTCGGTGTCCGGACGGATGTCGATGCGCCAGCCGGTGAGGCGGGCGGCGAGGCGGGCATTCTGCCCCTCCTTGCCGATCGCGAGCGACAGCTGGTAGTCCGGAACGGTGACCCGGGCGGACCGTGCGCCGAGGTCCACGACCTCGACCTGGCTCACCCGCGCGGGCGACAGGGCGTTGGCGACCATCTCGGCCGGGTCGTCCGACCAGTCCACGATGTCGATCTTCTCGCCGTGCAGCTCGGCCATGACATTGCGCACCCGGCCGCCCATCGGGCCGATGCAGGCGCCCTTGGCGTTCAGCCCGGAACGGGTCGAACGAACCGCGATCTTGGTGCGGTGCCCGGCCTCGCGGGCGATCGCGCAGATCTCGACGGAACCGTCCGCGATCTCCGGGACCTCCAGCGCGAAGAGCTTCTTCACCAGGTTGGGGTGGGTCCGAGACAGCGTCACGGACGGACCGCGCACGCCCTTGGCGACCCGTACGACATACGTACGCAGACGCAGGCCGTGGGTGTACTCCTCGCCCGGCACCTGCTCCTGCACCGGCAGGATCGCTTCCAGCTTGCCGATGTCGACCAGGACGTTCTTCGGGTCCTTGCCCTGCTGGACGACGCCGGTGACGACATCGCCCTCATGGCCCGCGTACTCGCCGAACGTCCTGTCGTCCTCGGCGTCGCGCAGCCGCTGCAGGATGACCTGCTTGGCGGTGGTCGCGGCGATCCGGCCGAAGCCGGACGGGGTGTCGTCGAACTCCTTGGCCTCCTGGCCCGGTTCGAGGTCGGCCGGGTCCTCCTTCGCCCACACCGTCACGTGGCCGCGCTCGTCGAGCTTCACGCGCGCGCGGCGGTGGCTGCCCTCCGTACGGTGGTAGGCGATGAGGAGGGCCGACTCGATCGCCTCGACGAGCACGTCGAAGGGGATCTCCTTGTCCTGTGCCAAGCCCTTCAAGAGCTTCACATCGATGTCCACGGCTACGCCTCCTCTTCCTTCTTGTCCTTGCGGCTGAATTCGATCTCCACGCGCGCCTTGGTGATCTCGTCGAAGGCGACCCGGCGGGACGTGGGCTTGCGGCCCTTGACGCCCGGCACTTCGAGGTCGAGTCCTTCTTCGTCCACGGCGAGGATGCGAGCCACCAGCTCGCCTCCCTCGCGCAGGTGCAGCTTGACCAGGCGGCCCGTGGCACGTACGTAGTGGCGGTGCTCCGTCAGCGGACGGTCGGCACCGGGGGAACTGACTTCGAGGACGTACTCGCCCTCGCCCATCGCGTCGGTCTCGTCGAGCTTCTCGGAGATCGCGCGGCTCAGCTCGGCGCAGGCGTCCAGCTCCACGCCTTCTTCGGAGTCCACAGTGATCCGCAGCACCCGGCGGCGGCCCGCCCGGGACACCTCGATCTCTTCGAGGTCCAGCTGCTCGGCGCTGACGAGCGGTTCGAGCAGTCCGCGCAGCCTCTCGCTCTGGGTGGTGCTCATCCGGGTGACTCCTCGGCCGCGTGTGCTGTTGTGGGGATCTCGCGTGTCAGGTCAAAGGGTATCCGGTCCCGAGGGGTGTTGCCGTCCGCCTGCTCCGCTGCCGCGGGTACGCTCGCCTGCGGTGATCACTTCAGGACAGATCCAGTCAAGACAGGTCCAAGCCCGAAGGAGAACAAGTGCGGCGCACGGGGACGACGCGCAGAGGTGCGTTCACCGCGACGGGGGCGATCGCCATGGGGGCGGTGCTGGCCGGCTGCGGTGACGGGACCGGGCCCCGGGAGAGCTCCGCTCGGGCCGACACGGCGACCGCGGCCGAGCAGGCCGCCGCCGCACGGGCGGAGAAGACGCTCCGGGCCGGTGCCGCGGGTACCAGCAGGGAACTGCTCGGCCGGTACGAACAGGTGGTCAGGGCCTATCCGGAGACCACCGCCGGGCTCTCGCCGCTGCGGGACGCCGTGCGGGCCCATGCCAAGGCGCTGGCGCCTGATGGCGGCGAGACGCTCGCGTTCTCGCGGACACGCGCGACCGACGCCGCGGGCGCTCTCAAGGAGCTGGCCGCGGCGGAGCGCCGCACCGCGGACGCCCACACGGCGACGCTGCTGAACGCCCCGCCGGAGCTGGCCCGGCTGCTGGCGTCGATCGCGGCGGCGGGCGCGGCCCATGCCTATCTGCTGACCGAACTGGCCAAGGAGACCTCGTCATGAGCGCCGGAACACAGAAGGCGGCTCAGGCAGCGCTGGCCGCCGAACACGCGGCGGTGTACGGGTACGGGGTGGTCGGCGGCCGGGTCGCCGACGGCCGACGGGCCGAGGCCACTGCGGCCTACCACGCGCACCGGGCCCGGCGTGATGCGCTCGCACGGACCGTGCGTGACCTGGGCGGTGAACCTGTGGCGGCTCAGGCCGCGTACGCTCTGCCGTTCGCGGTGCCGGACCCGGCTGCGGCGGTGCGACTGGCCGCCCTGCTGGAGGACCGGGTCGCGGACGTGTACTCCGATCTCGTACGGGCCGCGGCGGGTCCGCTCAGGCGGGAGGCCGCGGATGCGCTGCGGGAGGCCGCGGTGCGTGCGGTCCGCTGGCGGGGCAGCGGCGTACCCTTTCCCGGGCTCGCCGAGCGGACCGCCGCCGGGACCGGCGCGACGGCAGGGACCGATGCGAGCGCCGGGTCTGACGCGATCCACGGGACCGATGTGACGAACGGGACCGGCGCGACGCACTGAAGAAGCTCTGAAAGGGAACAAAGCACGTATGGGTTTCGAACCGCCGCAGCGTCTGGTGCGAGCGCTCGGCGAATCGTACGGGGATGCCGCCGCCGACTGGCTCGCGCAGCTTCCCGCACTGACCGAGGAAGCGCTGTCCTCGACCGGGCAGAAGGTGACCGTGGAACGGGTCGCCGCCCCCGGGGGGCGCAGCAGTCTGGTCCTGCTGGTGATCTGCTCCGACGGCACCCCGGCCGCGCTGAAGATCGCTCCGCCCGGGGCCGCACCGGAGCTGGAGCAAGCGGCGCTCGCTCACTGGAACGGCTGGGGCGCGGTGCAGCTCCTCAACGGCGGCCCCGGCGCACTGCTGCTCGAACGGCTGCATCCCGAGGTGTCGCTGCGCTCACTGCCGGAGGCGAAGGCGCTGCTGGAGGCGGCGGGGACGGTGCGCCGGCTCTGGGTCGAGCCGCCGGCCGGCCATGGATTCGAGACGGTAGCCGAGCGGACCGGGCGCCGTACGGAGCCGATGCGCGCCTACGCCGCCTCCGACCCGAGCATGGAGCCGCTGGTCTCCGCGGCGCTCGCGGCGCGTGAGGAGCTTGTCGCCCACTCCCCCGAACTCCTGCTGCTGCACGGCAATTTCCGCCAGAGCAAGGTGCTCGCGGGCGAGCGGGCGCCCTGGCTGACGGTCGGGCCGGAGCCGCTGGTCGGTGAGCGGGCCTACGATCTGGCGCGCCTGGTACGCGACCGCGTCGAGGATCTGATCGCCTCCCCCGGCGGCCCGGTGACGGCCCGTCGGCGGATCAAGAAGCTCGCCGATTCACTGGACGTGGACCGGGAGCGGCTGCATGGCTGGACACTGTTCCGCGCGGTGGAGTCGGGAACCCGGGCGCTGGCGGTCGGCCGTCGCCAGGAGGGCGAGCTGACGCTGGAGTTCGCGGGCTGGCTGTAAATGCCTCGCAAAGCCGTAGGCCCCCGCGGTTCGCGGGGGCCTACGGCTTTGCGTTGCGGTGTCAGCCCTGAACGGTCAGGCGAGCGATCGCCTCGTCGGCCGTGAGCTCCTCGCGCTCGCCCGTACGGCGGTCCTTGAGCTCCAGGACGCCCTCTGCCGAGCGGCGGCCGGCGACCAGGATCTTCGGGATGCCGATCAGCTCGGCGTCGGTGAACTTCACACCGGGCGAGACGCCGGCACGGTCGTCGACCATGACCCGCACACCGGCGGCGGCGAGCTTCTCGGCGACGTCGAGGGCCAGCTCCGTCTGGAGCGCCTTGCCCGCCGCGACGACATGGACATCGGCCGGGGCGATCTCGCGGGGCCAGCACAGCCCCTGCTCGTCGGCGGTCTGTTCGGCGAGCGCGGCGACGGCGCGGGAGACGCCGATGCCGTAGGAGCCCATGGTGACCCGGACCGGCTTGCCGTTCTGGCCGAGCACATCGAGCTGGAAGGCGTCCGCGAACTTGCGGCCCAACTGGAAGATGTGGCCGATCTCGATGGCGCGGTCCAGCTTGAGGCCGGTGCCGCACTTGGGGCACGGGTCGCCCGCCTCGACGACGACGACGTCGAGGTAGTCGTCGACCTCGAAGTCACGGCCGGCGACGACGTTCTTCGCGTGGGTGCCGGGCTTGTTCGCGCCGGTGATCCAGGCGGTGCCGGCGGCGATGCGCGGGTCGGCGATGTAGCGGACCTTCTCCAGACCCTGCGGGCCGACGTAGCCGCGTACCAGGTCGGCGCGGCCCTCGAAGTCCTCCGCGGTGACCAGTTCGACGACGGCGGGGGCGAGGTGCTCGCCGAGCTTGCCGAGGTCGACCTCGCGGTCGCCGGGCACGCCCACGGCGACGATCTCGCCGTCGACCTTGACCAGCAGGTTCTTCAGGGTCGCGGAGGCCGGGACGCCCAGGTGCGCGGCGAGCGTCTCGATGGTCGGGGTGTCGGGGGTGTCCAGCTCCTCGACAGGGCCGTGCGCCGAGCCGTCCACGGGGGTGGCCTTGAAGGTCACGGCCTCGGTGTTGGCGGCGTAGTCGCAGGCGGGGCAGTCGGCGAAGGTGTCCTCACCGGCCGGGGCGGGGGCCAGGAACTCCTCGGAGGCCGAGCCGCCCATCGCACCGGAGACGGCGGAGACGATGCGGTGGTCGAGGCCGAGCCGCTCGAAGATCCGGATGTAGGCGGCGCGGTGCAGCTGGTACGCCTCGACGAGCCCCTCGTCCGTGGTGTCGAAGGAGTACGAGTCCTTCATCTGGAACTCGCGGCCGCGCAGCACACCGGCGCGGGGGCGGGCCTCGTCCCGGTACTTGGTCTGGATCTGGTAGAGGATCACGGGCAGGTCCTTGTAGGACGTGATCTGATCCTTGACGACCTGGGTGAAGATCTCTTCGTGCGTGGGGCCGAGGAGGTACTCGGCGCCCTTGCGGTCCTTGAGCTTGAAGAGCAGGTCGCCGTACTCGTGGTAGCGGCCGCTGGCGTCGTACGACTCCTTGGGGAGCAGCGCGGGCAGCAGCACTTCCTGGCCGCCGATGGCGTCCATCTCCTCGCGCACGACGCGGGTGATGTTCTCCAGGACCTTCTTGCCGAGCGGCAGCCAGGTCCAGATGCCGGCCGCCGTGCGACGTACGTATCCGGCCCGGACGAGCAGCTTGTGGTTGAGCGTCTCGGCGTCCGCCGGGTCGTCGCGCAGTGTCTTGATCATCAATCGGGACATGCGCTGGACCTGGGCCATGATGAACTCCTGCTCGGAAGGGTGATGTGCAGGAGGTTAGCCGGGTGGTACGGGTGGGCGGAAATCGATTGGCTTCCGTCCTAGCCCTTGCGACGCAGCGGAAGCATGGCTCCCATCACCGCGTACGGCTTGGGAGCGCTGGGAAAGAGCACCTGCCGGGCCAGGTCCTGGTAGCCGAGACTGCGATAGAGACCACGTGCCGGGCTCTCCGTGTCGATCGCGGAGAGGATGGACCGGGGCTGGTCGACGGCGTCCGTGATGGCGGTGATCAGCGCGCGGCCGATGCCGCGGTTCTGGAACTTCGGCAGGACGTGCAGCTCGGTGATGACGAACGAGTCGTCGAGCCAGTGCGCGGAGCCGGTGGCGCGGAGGTAGGGCTCGACGACGGTGGACCACCACTGGCCGCGTTCGTTCGGCATGCCGTAGACGAAGCCGACGAGCCGGCCGCCCGGGGTGGTGGCGCCCAGCGCGCGGGCGCAGGGGTGGTCGAGGTGTCTGAGGACGATGTGGCGCCGTACCTCGATCTCTTCAGGTCCCAGGCCGAAGGCGACAGCCTGCACCGCGAGCGCCTCGTCCACGCGCGCGGCGAGATCGATCGGTCCGATCCGGACGCTGGGAGTGTGGGGGCCGCCCCCGGAAACTGCTGCCATGCGCCGACCCTACTGGCCCGGGTGGGGTGGGTGGTACGGGTCGGTGGCACCGGCCGCCGACCGGTCAGAACAGCACGCTCATGAACGCGCCGACCTCGCGGAAGCCGACCCTGGCGTAGGCCTTGCGCGCAGGGGTGTTGTAGTCGTTCACGTACAGGCTGACGACGGGTGCGACATCGGCCAGGGCGTAGCGCAGGACCGCCGCCATGCCGGTCTCGGAGAGTCCTCGGCCGCGGTGTTCGGGGGCGACCCAGACACCCTGGATCTGGCAGGCCTGCGGGGTGGCCGCGCCGATCTCCGCCTTGAAGACGACCCGACCGTCCTCGATCCGGGCGAACGAGCGGCCGGCGCCGATGAGTTCGGCGACGCGTGCCTGGTAGAGGAGTCCGCCGTCGCCCGCGAGCGGGGAAATGCCGACCTCCTCGGTGAACATCGCCACGCAGGCCGGCATCAGGACGTCGATCTCGTCCTTGCGGATCCGGCGGACCAGCGGGTCGGGGGCGACCTCGGCGGACGGGCTCTCGGCGACCATGAGCGGCTGTTGGGCCCGGACCTCGCGGGCGGGGCCCCAGCCGGGTTCGAGGAGCCGCCACAGCTGGGTGGTGGGCTCTGCTGGGCCGACGATCGAGGAGCAGCGGCGACCGACCCGGCGGGCCCGGTCGGCGAAGGCCCTGACGGCCTCGGGGGTGGCGCAGATCGGTACGAGGTTGGCGCCCGAGTAGCACAGCGAGCGCAGCCGTCCATCGGCGTACCAGCCCCACATCTCGCCGCCGAGGCGCCAGGGATCGAGACCTGCGATCTGGACCCGGGACGTCACGAAGGCATTGGCGACGGGTTCGCTCTCCAGGATGGCGAGAGCGGCGCCGAGGTCGCTGGGTTCGAGGACCCGGGTGGTGGTCTGCGTCAACACGAGGGGGCCTCACCATGCGGTCTGCTGATTTCCGCACTGTACCCAAAGAGGCTCATCGGCGCCGCCCGTGCCCGGGAACAGCGTCCGCAGGGCCCCGTGAGGTCGCTCACGACCGCGCCCCGCCGGGCGGTGTTCGTCCGGCGGGGCGCGGTGGTGCGAGTCCTGGTTCAGCTGATGGAGACCTGGGGCTCGCCCGAGGCGATGCCGTCCTTCTCCATCTGCTCGGCGATCTTCAGGGCTTCTTCGATCAGCGTCTCGACGATCTTCGACTCGGGCACGGTCTTGATGACCTCGCCCCTCACGAAGATCTGCCCCTTGCCGTTCCCTGAAGCGACACCCAGGTCCGCCTCACGGGCCTCACCCGGACCGTTGACGACGCAGCCCATCACGGCCACCCGCAACGGCACCTCCATGCCCTCGAGACCCGCACTGACCTGATCCGCCAGCTTGTACACATCCACCTGCGCCCGACCGCACGACGGACACGACACGATCTCCAGCCGCCGCTGCTTCAGATTCAGCGACTCCAGGATCTGCAGCCCGACCTTGACCTCCTCGGCCGGCGGCGCCGACAGCGACACCCGGATCGTGTCCCCGATCCCCTCGCTCAACAGCGCACCGAACGCCACCGCCGACTTGATCGTCCCCTGGAACGCCGGCCCCGCCTCCGTCACACCCAGATGCAGCGGATAGTCGCACTGCGCCGCCAGCTGACGGTACGCATTGACCATCACCACCGGATCGTTGTGCTTCACCGAGATCTTGATGTCCCGGAAACCGTGCTCCTCGAAGAGCGACGCCTCCCACAACGCCGACTCCACCAACGCCTCCGGAGTCGCCTTCCCGTACTTCTTCAGCAGCCGCGCATCCAGCGAACCGGCATTCACACCGATCCGGATCGGCGTACCCGCATCCTTCGCGGCCCGCGCGATCTCCTTCACCTTGTCGTCGAACTGCTTGATGTTCCCCGGATTCACCCGCACCGCCGCACAGCCCGCATCAATCGCCGCGAACACATACTTCGGCTGGAAATGAATGTCCGCGATCACCGGGATCTGCGACTTCCTCGCGATCGTCGCCAACGCGTCCGCATCGTCCTGCGTCGGACACGCCACCCGCACGATCTGACAGCCCGACGCCGTCAGCTCCGCGATCTGCTGCAACGTCGCACCGATGTCCGACGTACGCGTCGTGGTCATCGACTGCACCGACACCGGCGCATCCCCGCCCACCGCAACCGACCCGACCTGGATCTGGCGGCTGACCCTCCGGTCGGCGAGCTTGGTCGGAACGGACGGCATTCCGAGAGAAATCGCAGTCATGCGCTGAGCATCCCCAAGGTGTGGATCAAGGTCCCGAGATCGGCGGGCTCCGGGTTTCGAGGTTACGGCACCGGCGACACCCACGAGCACACCGCGTCCGTGAGTGCCGCGCAATGGGACGGGCCCGTACACACGCTGCGTGCCGGGCCGTCACCCATGGTTCACCGGGCCGGTCGGGAGATCAGGAGATCTTGACCGGATTGACGATGTCGGCCACCAGCACCAGCAGTGTGAAGCAGATGAACACACCCGCGACGACATAGGCGACCGGCATCAGTTTGGCCACGTCGAAGGGGCCCGGGTCGGGGCGCCTGAAGACCCGTGCCACATTGCGGCGCAGGGCCTCCCAGAGCGCTCCGGCGATGTGCCCGCCGTCGAGCGGCAGCAGGGGCAGCATGTTGAAGAGGAACAGCGAGAGATTGAAGCCGGCCAGCAGGAACAGCATCATCGCGATCTGGTTCGTGGCCGGGACGTCGAGCGTCATCACCTCGCCGCCGATCCTGGCCGCACCGACCACGCCGACCGGGGAGTCCGCTGCTCGCTCACCGCCGCCGAAGGCTGCGTTCCACAGGTCCGGGATCTTGGAGGGCAGGGCGATGATCGAGTCGACGCCGTTCTCGATCATGTCTCCCATGCGGACGACCGAGTCGCCGAAGGAGAGCGGAACGATCTCGGTCTGGGCGGCGAAACCGAGGTAGCCGGCCGTCACGTACTGACCGGGGACCACCTCTCCCTTGGAGTCCTTCTTCGCCACCGCGTTCTTCTTCAGCACCGCGTGGAGGGTCTGCTCCTGGCCGTCGCGCTGGACCGTGATCGTGGCGGGGCCGATGGTGTCGCGGATCTTGTCGGAGAGCGTGGCCCAGTCGTCGACCTTCTGGCCGTCGAAGGCGACGATCTTGTCGCCCTTCTTGAGTCCTGCGGCCTGTGCGGGCGAGACGGGGTCGGACTTCTTGCAGGTGTCGCGGTTCGCGCTCTGGGCGATCACGCACTTCTGGACACCCGCCACCTCGGTGGTCTGGGTCTGGAACCCGAAGGTCATCGCCACACCGAGGAAGATCGCCACGGCGAGGACCAGGTTCATGAACGGTCCGGCGAACATCACGATGACGCGCTTCCACGGCTTGCGCGTGTAGAAGAGGCGCTTCTCGTCACCCGGTTCCAGCTCTTCGAAGGCCGCGGACCTGGCGTCCTCGATCATGCCGCGCCACGGCGAGGTGGACCGCGCCTCCAGGCGCCCGTCCGGTCCCGGCGGGAACATGCCGATCATACGGATGTAGCCGCCGGCCGGGATGGCCTTGATCCCGTACTCGGTATCGCCCTTCTTCCGCGACCAGATCGTCGGACCGAAGCCGACCATGTACTGGGGGACGCGGATGCCGAAGAGCTTCGCGGTCGACAGATGCCCCAGCTCGTGCCAGGCGATCGAGAACAGCAGCCCGACGACGAAGACGACGATGCCCAGAATCGTCAACAGGACCGTCGTAATACTCATGCGCGCGCCTCCGCTGTCGCTTTCGCCGAGAGTTCACGGGCCCGGGCGCGTGCCCAGGTCTCCGCTTCGAGGACGTCTGCGACCGTGAGCGAAGTTCCCGTGGCGGGGGTGCCATGTTCGGCCACCACCGCCGTGACCGTATCCATGATTCCGTTGAACGGCAGCCGTCCTGCCAGGAATGCGTCGACGCATTCCTCGTTCGCGGCGTTGAACACGGCCGGGGCGGTGGCGCCGAGCGTGCCCACGTGCCTGGCCAGTCCCACGGACGGGAAGGCCTCGTTGTCGAGGGGGAAGAACTCCCAGCTGGACGCCTTCGACCAGTCGAAGGCCGGTGCGGCGTCCGGGATGCGCTGGGGCCAGCCGAGGCCGATGGCGATCGGGCCTCTCATGTCCGGGGGTGTGGCCTGGGCGAGGGTGGAGCCGTCGGTGAACTCCACCATGGAGTGAACGTACGACTGGGGGTGGACCACGACCTCGATCCGGTCGAACGGAATGTCGTAGAGCAGATGCGCCTCGATGACCTCCAGTCCCTTGTTGACCAGGGTGGCGGAATTGATCGTGATGACCGGTCCCATGGCCCAGGTCGGGTGCGCGAGGGCCTCGTCGCGGGTGACGCCCACGAGCTCGCTCTTGGTTCGTCCCCGGAAGGGGCCGCCGGACGCGGTGACGACGAGCTTGCGTACGTCGGCCCTGGTCCCGGCGGCGAGCGCCTGGAAGAGGGCGGCGTGCTCGGAGTCGACCGGGATGATCTGGCCGGGCTCGGCCAGCGCCTTGACCAGCGGGCCGCCGACGATCAGCGACTCCTTGTTGGCCAGGGCGAGCGTGCGGCCCGCTTCGAGTGCGGCGAGCGTGGGGGCGAGACCGATCGATCCGGTGATTCCGTTGAGCACGGTGTGGCAGTCGCCGGCGGCGAGCTGGGTGGCGGCTTCGGGCCCTGCCAGGATCTCCGGGAGCGGCTCGCTCGTCCCGTACTGCTCGCGCAACGCCTCGCGGAGGGCCGGTACGGCATCCGGTGCGGCGACGGCCACGGTACGCACCCGTAGCTGCCGCGCCTGCTCGGCGAGGAGTGCGACCCGGCCGCCCGCGGCGGAGAGCGCGGTGACGCGGAAGCGGTCGGGGTTGCGCAGTACCAGGTCGATGGCCTGGGTGCCGATGGAGCCGGTGGAGCCGAGGATGACGAGATCCCGGGGGCCTTCCGCGGCATCGAAGACGACGTGCGGGTCGGCGAGGGGGGCAGGGCTGTCGCTCATGCCCCCCATTGTTGCCGCATCGGCTGTGAGTGTGGACAGTGCGTCCCCCGCGCCGGGCCGGCGCGGTCCGCCCGGGGTCGGTCTCAGCCGTCCTGGCGCGGAACCTCGCCCGCCGGGCCCCCGTGATCCGTGGAGTCGCCGGGGGCGGTCATTTCGACATGGGGTGAGCGCACAGGGTCTTCTTCTCCGCGCTGTACTCCAGGTACAGCAGCCAGTCCTTTCCCCAGCACTTGTCCCCGTCGGAGATCCAGTACTCGGCCTCGGGGGCGCTGCAGCCGACCTCTTCGAGGTCCTGCTCGGGCCATTTCGCATGGTTGCGGATGCAGTCACCGGCGGTGAACGTGGGCTGGGTGTGCGGAATCAGCTTCGGGACCACGGCCGCGCCCAGGGCCACGACCAGGGCGGCCATGATGACCAGCGCGGGCGGCCGGGCCAGGACCCGGCGCCCCGGGGCGAGTTGGGGCCGCAGATTGCCCACCGGGTGGGGCAGGGCGCGGATCCGGGAGCGGGCGCCGATGTTCATCACCATCGTGACCGGTGCGGCGAACACCGACAGCAGACCCCACCAGCCCTGCCAGAGGGTGTCCGAGGTCATCCTGCGGTACGTGGCCGTTCCGCAGGTCCGGCAGAAGGCGCCTTCCTCGGTCAGGAAGCGCAGTGTGACGACGAGCCCGCGATGTCCGCGCACCACGGCGTGGACCGCCGGTATCGCACCGCAGATGTGGCACGACGCAACGGATCCGTAGGAGGTCGGCGGGTGGTGGGGCGGCGTGGACATGAGAACTCCCGGAGACGGCGTGGGCCCAGGAACCCTAACGGTTCGTGAGTTCCACGAACCCGGCGAAGGCCTCGTGGAACCCGGGAAACGTCTTCCGTACGCAACCGGGGTCGTCGAACGTGGTGCCCGGCACCCGCAGGCCGGCGACGGCGAACGACATGACGATGCGGTGGTCGCCGTGGGTGGCGATCTCGGTGGGGCGGGGTGTGCCGGGGTGGATCTCGATCCAGTCCCGGCCCGTCCCGACCGTGATGCCCATCCGCCTGAGGTTCTGGGCGCAGGCCTCCAGCCGGTCGCACTCCTTCACCCGGGTGTTACCCACGTCCTCGATGCGTACCGGGCCCGAGGCGAAGGGGGCGATCGCCGCCAGCGTCGGCATGGTGTCGGAGATGTCGCGCATATTGACGGTGAGGCCCGAGAGAGTGCCGCCGGAGCTGACGGTGGTGGACCGGGCCGTGGTGTGCACCTCGGCGCCCATGCGGCGCAGCACATCGACGAACCGGAGGTCGCCCTGGAGTGCGTCATTGCCGAGGCCGGGGACGGTGATCTCACGGCCGGTGAGGGCCGCCGCGGCGAAGAAGTAGCTCGCGGTGGAGGCGTCGGGCTCGATGGCGTAGGTGGTGGCCCGGTAGCCGCCGGGTGGCACGGTGAAGACGTTGTTGTCGTGGCCGCCGCGGGTCACCTCGACGCCGAAGCTGCGCATCATCGCGAGGGTGATCTCGATGTACGGGGCGGAGACCAGGTCGGTGACGGTGATCCGGAGCCCCTGAGCGGTCAGCGGTCCGAGCATCAGGAGCGCGGTGAGGTACTGGGAGGACTCCCCCGCGTCCAGGGTGAGTTCGCCGCCCTTGATTCCGGATGCGCTGATCCGCAGCGGGTGGTGGCCCTCGGCCGCGTCGTGGCGCAGGTCGACGCCGAGCGTGCGCAGGGCCTCGGTGAGCGGGGCGAGGGGACGGCGGCGCATCTGGGCGGAGGCGTCGAAGCGGTACGTGCCGGAGGCTGCGGCCGCGGCGAGGGTCGGCAGGAAGCGTGCCGTGGTGGCGCCGTCGCGGCAGTAGACGTCGGCGTCGGTGACGGCGGGGCCGGAGGGGCGGCCGTCGATGTGCCAGCGGTCCGCTTCCTGCCCGACGCAGTAGCCGAGGCGCGTGAGGCCTTCGGCGAACCCCTCGGTGTCGTCCGAGCGCAGGGGCCGTACGAGGGTACTGGTGCCGTTCGCGGCGGCGGCCAGGAACAGGGCACGCGCGGTCACGGACTTGGAGCCGGGGATGTGGATGACGGTCACAGGCCGTCATCCTGCCGTACCCCGCACGGCCGGGCGGGGTACGTCCGGTGAGTGGACGTACGCCCGCCCGGTGGTCCGCGGTTCGGCGAACGGGGCGGTGGACGTTGTCCCTGACGGACGGCCCGGGAGTGGCGTCCGGCATTCCGGAGGCCACCGCGGCCCGGCTGTCGGGGTACGAGGTCCCGTCCGTGGAAGCGGTCCGGGACAAGGAGCGCTGACGCCGTGTGCCGGCCACGCAGACCAGTCCGACCGGCGCGGCGGGCGTGTGGAACAGCCATGTGCTGACAGTGACGCCGACGCAGATCACGTGGACGCGCACCGTCGGCGGGGGCACGAAGTGCACAGCCACCGCTGCGGATTCCACGTGGCGGGGTCCGTACGTCCGGGTGGAAAAGGTAGAAGAGACCGACGAGGGGCAGAACGGTTATCAAGGGGATGTTCCGCAACGTCATCTACACCGCAGGATAGGGAAATCGCATGGCAAACCCCATGTCCGCTGCACAGGTCATATCCGCTTTGCGTGCCGAGGGAGTGCGCGTGGTGGAGGTCGGCAACTGGCGTACGCACAACCGGAACTCGAAGGGTGCATGGGGTCCGGTCAACGGCAGCATCGTGCACCACACGGTCACCAAGGGGACCGCGGCGACCGTGGCCATGGTCCGGGACGGGTACGCGTCCCTGCCCGGTCCGCTGTGCCACGGGATGATTGCGAAGGACGGCCGGGTACACATGGTCGGCTGGGGCCGCGCGAATCACGCGGGCGGCGGTGACCAGCGCGTTCTGGAGCAGGTGATCGCCGAGTCGTACGGCAGCCGGCCGACCCCGCCGACGAAGGGCAACGCGAACGGAACCGACGGCAACGCGCGCTTCTACGGCTGGGAGTGCGAGAACCTCGGCGACGGCAAGGACCCGTGGCCCAAGGCGCAGTACGACGCGATCGTCCGGGTGCAGGCGGCGTTGTGCCGGGCGCACGGCTGGTCGGCGAAGTCCGTGATCGGCCACCTGGAGTGGTCGAACGACAAGGTCGACCCCCGTGGTTTCACCATGGCCGAGCTCCGCGCCGATGTGGCTGAGCGGCTGAAGCACCCCGCGAGCTGGAACCCGAATGAGGAGGACCCCATGGCAGGGATCACCAAGCGCGACATTTTCGACGCCGTCTGGAAGACCGATGCGATCGGCGGCCCGACGGACGCGGCAGACCACGGGACGAACCCCACGTGGCAGCCGCAGTCCATCTTGAAGGACATGCAGGCCCGCATCCGTTCCATGGACAGGCGGATGGCCGCCCAGACCGCCGCGATCACCGCGCTCGCCGGTCAGGTCGGCACGGGCGCCGACACCGAGACCATCGTCGCCGCGGTGGAGGCCGCGATCGAGCGGGCCGTCATCGACGTCAACATCAACACCAGGGAGACCTGATGGCGTCGATCTTCACTGCCACGTTCCGGGTCGCGACGGCGGAGCGCACTGTGCGGACCGCCGCGCAGACCCACGGGGGCGCCGCGCTCCTGGCGGTCCTCACCGCGATCACTGCGTCCGGGAGGCGGTGACGGGCCGGGGCTCACGGGGACTGTCCGGACCCGGCTACAGGATCTGGCCGGCGTCCTGGAGCGTGGTCGCCGGCCGCTCCCGGCGGTCGCCGCGGTGACCGGTGCAGCCGGGGCGGCAACCGGCCTCGTCGCGCTCTTGCCGTGCCCCACGTAGGCGGGTTCCGCTTCGGCTGCTGTCCGGGCGTGGGGGCATGCCCGGTTGAGCGGTTGCCGTGGAACACTGCCGGAGGCCTTGTCTCACGGTGCACATGAGGATCTCTGGACGGTGAGGACAGGCCCGTCTGCGCCCGCCCGGCACGACCCTGTCTCCACCGCTGCGCCCACAGAAGACACATCAGCGAGGAGGCCGCTCGGCCGGGTTCCCAGCCGAGCGGCCTGTTCGCTTGCGCGGGTGTCAGCTCGGCCGGATGACCCTTCTGAGGTTCGGGTGATGGGTTTCAGATGGATCGGCATCGGCGATCCACGGGCCTTCGCCGCTCGGATCGATGATGCCTTCCTCCAGCCAGGTGTACGCACCGGACAGGACGCCGTCGACCACGCGCCGGTCCAGGTCGTCGGTGTTGGACCACAGGCGGGTGAAGAGTTCCTCGACCCGGACGCGGGACTGGCGGCAGAAGGTGTCGGCGAGCCGGTAGGCCTCGCGGCCGTGGTCGTCTGAGGAGCGCAACAGTTCGGCGCGGACGCAGGCGGCGCTCATCGCGAAGAGTTCCGCGCCGATGTCGACGATCCTGCCGAGGAAGCCCTGCTTGGTCTCCATCCGGCCCTGCCAGCGCGACATGGCGTAGAAGGTGGAGCGCGCGAGCTTGCGGGCGGAGCGTTCGACATAGCGCAGATGGGTGGACAGGTCCGGGTGTCCGGGTGGGTTGAATTCCCCGTACGTACGCGGGAGTTGTCCTGGCCCTGCGACGAGCTTGGGCAGCCAGCGGGCGTAGAAGCCGGCCGCGTTCGCGCCCGCTTTCGCCTTGGCGGAAAGGGGTTTGTCGGGGTCGATGATGTCCCCCGCGACCTTCAGATGAGCGTCGACGGCCTCACGGGCGATCAGCAGATGCATGATCTCGGTGGAGCCCTCGAAGATCCGGTTGATCCGCAGATCGCGCAGGAGCTGTTCGGCGGGGACGGCCCGTTCGCCGCGGGCGGCGAGGGACGCGGCTGTCTCGAAGCCCCGGCCGCCCCGGATCTGGACCAGTTCGTCGGCCATCAGACAGCCCATCTCGGAGCCGTACAGCTTGGCGAGGGCCGCTTCGATCCGGATGTCGTTGCGGTTCTCGTCCGCCATCTGGGAGGAGAGATCGACCACCGCTTCGAGCGCGAAGGTGGTTGCGGCGATGAAGGAGATCTTGGCGCCGACGGCCTCGTGCCGGGCGACCGGCCTGCCCCACTGCTCACGGACCGCCGACCACTCGCGGGCGATCTTCAGACACCACTTCCCGGCGCCGACGCACATGGCGGGCAGGGAGAGCCGTCCCGTGTTGAGCGTGGTGAGGGCGATCTTGAGCCCTGCGCCTTCGGGGCCGATGCGGTTCGCGGCCGGGACCCGGACCCGGTGGAAGCGGGTGACGCCGTTCTCGAGGCCGCGCAGGCCCATGAAGGCGTTGCGGTTCTCGACGGTGATGCCCGGGGAGTCCGCCTCGACGACGAAGGCCGTGATGCCGCCCTTGTGGCCTTCCGATTTCGGGACGCGGGCCATCACGACGAGGAGGTCGGCGACGACACCGTTGGTCGTCCACAGCTTCACACCGTCGAGGATGTAGTCCGGTCCGTCCGGAACCGCCGAGGTGGCGAGCCTGGCCGGGTCGGAGCCGACGTCCGGCTCGGTGAGCAGGAACGCCGAGATGTCGGTGCTGGCCAGCCGGGGCAGGAAGGTGTCCTTCTGTGCCTGGCTGCCGAAGAGTTTCAGCGGCTGCGGTACGCCGATGGACTGGTGGGCGGAGAGCAGTGCACCGATCGCAGGGCTGGCGGAGCCGACCAGGGCGAGGGCCTTGTTGTAGTAGACCTGGGTGAGGCCGAGGCCGCCGTACTTCGGGTCGATCTTCATCCCGAGCGCGCCGATTTCCTTGAGGCCGTTGATCACCTCGTCGGGAATCCTTGCCTCACGCTCGATGAGGGCGCTGTCGATCATGGTTTCGCAGAAGTCGCGCAGCCGGGCGAGGAACGCCTCGCCGCGCCGGACGTCGTCCGCGGCCGGCAGCGGATGCGGATGGATCAGGTCGAGCCGGAAGCGCCCGAGGAAGAGTTCCTTGGCGAAACTGGGCTTGTGCCAGTCCTGTTCGCGCGCCGCCTCGGCCACTTGGCGCGCTTCACGCTCGGTGACCTTGGGTGTGTTCTTCGGAGCGGATGGTGCGGACATGAGGAGCTCACCTCGCCGCGTTATGGGGTGGGCGGACGCGGCCGGTCCGCGCGGGGCGCGCATGGCGCCTGCCGAGCCGTACCAACCGGTGCTACTTGTCCTGATGTACCCGATTACCGGCATTCCCACCATCCCCCGGACGCCGATCGGGTCTGGAGCCACTCCACTGGCCAGCCCCGCAGTGACACGGCGGTCACGCCGTGAGCGGGGGAAGCAGAAACGGCTGGAGCCCCCGCACTGCGGGCCCCTCGTAGGTCGTGTTTCAGAACTGGGGTCGGTGTCTCGTCTCGTGCCGTGACGATCCGGGTGCAGGGCGAGGGGATCTTGTTCCGCTGTGCCCGTCGCCGGGCAGGTCCCCGGCTGCCGCGCGGGCAGTGACCAGGCCCGATTCGTAGGCCGCGATGACCGCCTGGGCGCGGTCGCGGACGGCGAGCTTGTCGAAGATGCTGGTGATGCAGTTCTTGACCGTGGAGAGGCTGATGTCCAGTGCACGGGAGATCCCGGTGTTGTCGAGGCCGGTGGCCATGCGACCGCACCTGCCCCGGAACCCGACCAGATCACGACACACTGAGGCTTGGCCCGGAGTGCCTCAGGAGTGCATGAGCGCGGTGACAGCGGCGCGCACCCGGTCGTCCGGATTCCTCGGGTGGAGCGCTTCGGTCCGGTGGACCGGACGGGGCGCGGAGACCCACACCGCGGTCGTGTCCGGCAGCTCGTCGGCCACCGGAAGCGAGAGCACGGCGAGCCCGTGACCGCCCGCCTCTCCCGTGGTCGCGCTGCCAGAGGCCGAATACCGACGCGTCTGACAGCGCTTCCACGCGGAGTTCGACGGCGTACGTCTTTCGGCACCGTGACCGTTACTGCCGTACGTCTCCGGCTCCGCTCCTGACTCGCCGGACGGTCCCCAGGAGGCGCGGCTCAGTGGCACAGGGCCGTGTCCACGACACTCTGACCTGCGGGTACGCGTGCGCGTCCGCGCTGGTGCGGCCATCGCCACACGGGCGCGGCCACACGGTGGTCATGGCCCGGCCAGGCAGGACTGGGGCACGATCCCGACATGTACGGCCTTCCAGGCGGTCCCGGCGGGCCAACCCTCACGAAGGTCCTGACATGCCATTGGCTGGAGCAATGGACGGCCCGAAGCGTTGCGGGGCAGCAGGATGGACGTCTTGCCCACGTCATGTGCCAGGAGTCCCGCGTGTACAGGCTGTTTGAGTGGAGCCGCCAGGAGCACCGTCCGCATGCAGGCCCACACGGCGGCTCCGTCCTCCGACCGGGCAGCGTCCGTGCTCGCGCCGCTCGCTCTGCGACGGAGTGAGCAGTGAGGTGGCCGGGCCGCCCCGGGGCGGCGAGTGGCTGGGCAGCGCAGCCCGGCGGTGGGGGCCCGCAGGTGCCGGCCGCGCCCGCGTGGATGCGCTGGCTGCCCGCCTTCTATATCGCGGGCATCCTGGTGCTCGAACCCCTTACGCCCGTGCAGTGGCCGGTGAGCTTCCTGCTCATCGCCCTCCCCGTGATCGCCGCCTTCGCCCACGGCCCCGCTGTTGTCGCCGGCGTCACCGTGTTCGCGATCGCCTTCGAAGGAGTCCTGGCCGGCACCCCGTGCTGCGCGGGCCGCCCGGTGAGCTACGTGTGGGAGCGCCACTACGTGGCCACCTACCTGAGCACCGCTGTGGTCGGCGTCCTCGGAACAATCCTGGCTGCCCACCGCGTGCGCCGGGAACGCACCCTCGCCAACGTGCGCTTCGTGGCCGAGATCGCGCAGCATGTCCTGCTCAGCCCGGTCCCGCACCGCATCGGCCCCATTCTGGTTGAAGCCCTCTACCTGTCCGCCGCCGCGGAAGCACGCATCGGCGGTGACCTGTATGAGGCCGTCCCCACCACGTACGGACTCCGCATTGTCATCGGCGACGTCCGCGGCAAGGGACTCCCCGCCGTCGAGACGGCCGCCACCCTCCTCGGCGCCTTTCGCGAGGCCGCCCACGACGAACCCGACCTCGCCGCCGTTGCCCGCCGGGCGGAGACGAGCATGAATCGCAGGGCCGCCCGCCTGGCCGGAAACGACGTGGGCGAGCGCTTTGTCACCGCTGTCTTCGCGGAGATCCCCCGCCGTCACGTGGTCCGCATCCTCAACTGCGGCCACCCCCCGCCCCTCCTCATCCGCTCCGACGGCGTCACTGAGCTGGAGACGGCCGACCCCGCACCGCCCCTCAACCTGGGCATGCTCCTCACAGAGGCCTACCGGGTCGACGAGTACCCCTTCGGTCCCGGCGACCAGTTGCTGCTCTACACCGACGGCGTCACCGAAGCACGCGACCACACCGGAGCCTTCTACCCCCTCCGCCAGCGTGTCCTCTCCTGGGGTCCTCTCCAGCCCCGGGAACTCCTCGACCGCCTCCACCACGATCTCCTCATCTACAGCAACAACCACCTCCACGACGACACCGCGGCCCTCGCCATCTACCACTTGCCCGACTAGCTGGCTGGAAGTGCCCTGAAGATCTTGAAATCGCGCCCACCTTGCATCGGTTCACGCCGGTTGATGTTTTCCGGTGATCCGATGCGAACTCGACAGCGAGAGCAGGATCTTCAGCGGTCTCCACCCCCTGCTCGGGCCGACCCCGGAGTTGCTCAGCTGGATCCCCAGGCGGATGCGCGCTGACCTGCGGTCGGACGCCACAAGGGTGGGACTGCCCGCTGGCCGGCCGTCGTGCCCCGAACACCGAACGATCGGCGGCCCCGGCTCACCCCCGGCCCGCCGCTCGCCGAACTGGGTTCTGTCAGCAATCTCGTCCAGGGCACGGGCCACGCCACCGACTGGCGACCGTCAAGTCTCCCGGCTCAGCCGTCGTTGCGACCAACTCTCCGCGCCGAGCCGGTGAATGCGCCGGCTCGGCAGGGGGCCACGGGACTCCATCGTGACGAACTGCATCATGTCGATCAGCATCCGACGAACCTCAGCAACCGGGACGGCCAGGCTCTCCCACTGGCCGAAGTGGGCCTCCAGACGAATCAGGCCCTCCTCCTCGTCGCACTTCAGAGCGCAGGACTCGAATCCCATCTGGTTTTCGTCCCCGGCCTCCAACTGAAGCCACGCCAACAGGACCGCCGATGCGGCCCCGGGGGGACCGCATCGGTCGACGATCTCCTCCGCAGCCCAGCGCAGGGCCTCTGGTGTGCCGTAGGGAGCTCGAATGACGGTCATGGCAAACGCGGAAGCAACGTGGACCGGCTCCCCCGTCGCATCCACATTCGTTGCGGGGATCTCTTCCAAACCGAAGACCCAGTGATGCTCTGAGGGTGTGGTTCGAGTGTCCATGCCATGCATACAGGCAGCATGACATGGACCTCCACAAGTGACCGAGGTCGCGACGACTACGCCGCCGATCAGTGCGCGCAGCGCGGCGACGGTCCCGACCGCCCGAGCCAGTGAGCCGACGAACGACGCGATCCCGGGGGCCGCGGCCAACCCGCACCACCGATCGCACCGAACTGCAACGCGCCGGCCCGGATCGCGGTTGCTGGACGTGGTGGGGTACGTCGGAGTCGCCGCAGACGTCCGGTGCCGTCGCTCGGCACCAGCTCCAGGAGATCGCGGTGCACACGTACGACGCCCAAGGTCACCTTGGGTGCCCCGCAGCCTCTGCCGGACGAGGCGGCACTCGACGGTGTCGACGAGTTCCTGTCCACCTGCTGTGCAACGACGAGTGCCTGGCCGCACAAGCCCGCTGCCGTCGACTTCCACGCCACCGAGGGCCGCTCCTGGCGCCTCTCGCTCTCCGCCGACGGCGCACGGATCACCCGTCTCCCCACACCCGGCACAATGCCCGCCACCGCTGCTGGCAAGGACCCGGACGCGGCCGCCGCCTCTGCCCGGGGCACGGCCGGTGAGCTGGTCCTCACCCTGTACGGCCGTATTCCGGTGGACTCCCTGCAGCTCGACGGCGACCGAGGTCTCTTCGACCTGCTTCAGGCCTGGGAGCCGGAGGAGTAGGACGCCGGGTTCCGGGTCGAGGTCGACGCCCTGGCCATGCTCACCGAGCCGTCATCTGGGCCTGTCCGGCGGATCTTGCCGGACAGGCCCCTGGTCCCGAGGAGGGCTCAGCGCTTGAGCGTGAAGGTGAAGTCGCCGGAGAGCTTGCCGCTCAGCCGGACTGCCGAAACGAGTTTCCCCTCCGTGATCAGTCTCTCGACCTCGGCCCGCGAAAGACCGCAACCTTCAGCGATCAGACGCACCGGCCGGACAGGGATCCGCGCCGCAAAGCGGACCGAGACGTCGATCACCTCGCGGTCCAGGTGATCCGATCCGCCGGTGTCGAGGCGCCAGGCGTTGTCCCAGTCGAGGGCGATGCGATTACGGCGCCGCACGACCGGATCCTGGAGCAGCTCAGCTGTCAGGCCAGGGTCGTTGTCATGCAGCCGGTCCAGCAGCTCAGGTCGTACGGAGCGCACATTGATCCGCCCCAGGACCGTGAGCTTTGCAGTTTCCCCGCAAGCGGTACAGAGCGCGAGGAGCCAGGCGTCGATGAGCTTGTGGTTTGCGTTGACGCGAAATTTACCGCTTGCCCGGAAGCGCTCGGACGCGCACGCGTGGCAACGGCGGAGAACGAGCGGCAGGCAGGTGGGCACGACCACCCAGTTTTTGAGCACAGAAGTACACCGGTTTCAGTGAGAAGTCCGCAGCAAAAAGGAGCGCGGCGCACATGCGCGACACGCGACGATTCAGCGCTCGGGAGGTCTCACAGGGTGTACAACGGCACGTCCTTGACCAGACGACTTGGTTCGGCAGCACGGTAATGGCGCACAGCGGCCCTGCTCCACTGGTTTTCGAGCGCCTCACCGCCAGGTTCTGTCCGGCGGATCACGGACGAAGCCAGAGCCGGATCGCGGTGACGGTGACGGTGCCGTAGAAGACGTAGGCCCGCTTGTCGTACCTCGTGGTCGGCGCGACCGTCAGCTGCGAGCGGGAGTCGTTTGGCGGGCAGGGACCTGCCTGGCTGGTCCCACGAGGAGCGCACGTATGGCGTGAAGTGGTCCTGCGTTTCCTCGTGATTGGGCTCAAGAGTGCAGCGCGCCAGTTTCGGAGTCCATGTCCCAGCAGCAATGCGTGATGACGTCGCTCGACTCGGTCTTCATCGGCGGGCCTCCCGCCATGCCCGCGTGAGCAGGACCGCTGTGGGGCAGGACGCCCTCACGCGGCACGACGCGCATGCACAGGTATGGCCGATGAGGACGAGGTAGGCCTCATTCCCGCGCATGGAACGGCCGGCTTCCGTCAGTGACGCATCGGCTCCTTCAGGCAGTCGGCAGCATAGGTACAGCGGGCGCCAGCGAGCGGCGGCAGCCACGCACCAGCGTCTACGTCAAGTGACAACTCCGTCCCTGGACCGGCAATAACGCCTGCGCACGAACCCGCTCAGGGTGCCCGCATCGCAAGACACGAGCGGCGGGCACCCTACGCAGAGCTCTGACATCGCCCGTATACGGCGGCGGCCTCAACGGAGCGGCGCAAGCACCCCGATAGCAGCGCCGGCCACCCCGGCGAGAACTCCGATCGGGGTGTAGATACGCAGGAACGGCCGGAGCCCCCGCACAGTGGGCCCCTCGCAGCACCCTGACCTGCGCATTTCCTCTGACCTGCACAGACTCTCAGCGCTTCGGCCCGTCCTGACCCGTCCTGGCCCGCCTCAAGCCGTTTCAGCGCACACTCGTGCTCCCACGGGAGCACCACGGATGAGGCGAAAACGAAGCAGGCTTTGACCTGCGGGTATTCGCTCCAGTAGCCCACGAGCCCGCACCAGCCGCCAAGCTGACCAAAAATCTGTCAGTGCTCGGCGCTGCACCAGGCCAGGTCACACAACCGTCTGGTTGACGAACCCAAGCGACGTAAGCCCTTCAGTCGCGCAGAGGCGGTCTGACGTACCGCCTACCTCGGTCTGCAAGAGTCGGTAGGCGGCGCCATGCTGGCGCCCCCAGGACATCGCCGCGCGCCACAGGGGCTCGGAAGGTGCACGTGCGCCCCGCCAAGGACGCCCAACATGACCCGTTCGGCAAGGTGCCCGTGCACGCTCCGCGGGCAAAGGACGAGGGTGCGTATCGCCTAGGTCCTGTCCGGACGACCATGGAATGGTCGGGCATTTGAGGGGCTCAGCAAGTGACGGCTGCACCGCTTCCGCGGTGGAAGGACTCCTGCCTTGGCGTGCTGGTGTGCCACGATGGCCCCGGGGAGGCGTGATGCAGTATGTGGTGCTGGGCGCGTTCATCGCGTTTGCTCTGGCTGTAGCGATAAGTGGTGTGGTCGAGCTTCTCACCGGATGGATCCATCCGTGGGAGCGAGCCCAGGTCCTGCGTCCTGTGCCTCATGGGCTTGGTCAAGTGCTGACGGGAAGCGGCCTCTGCTGTTTCTTCAGTGTGTTCACCTTCACCTCGTCAGGGGACGCTCTCCGTTCGCTTATGGCAGTGGGTGCTGGTCTCTTCCTCGCTGGAAGCGTCCTGCTCGGCGTGTCCCGATTTCCAGACCGCTGAGGCTGCTCACGACCGGAGCCAGATGACGACGGCTGCGGCAGTGACCGTGGCCGTGCCCGACAAGGCGGGGAGCCACGGTCAACCGCGGGCGCCAAGACGAGCTCCAGGGTTCCCATTGGCACCCATTCCCGCTGGTCAGCTTACTGAGGGGGCACAGAGCCCGGTGATTCCCAAGCTCGGCTCCTTCGCCGACCGTGTCGTGGTGCAGGTGCTGACCGCTCGCAATGTGGCTCCATACCCGAGCCACTACCCCACTCTCTAGTTCTCAGCCGGAGCAACCGAGCGCAGCATGACCGAGAACACGGGCGAGTCAGCAAACGGCTGCTGGTCGCCCAACTTGCGGTAGCCCCACGCCTCATAGACAGCTTGGACAGCACCGTCCCCATTGAGGGGGTTGACGAGCAGCGTCACGCGCTCCTCAGTCCGGTGAGTCAGCCACGCCTCATGCAGTTGCCACGCGACGCTCCGACCCCGCCACGCCTTACGCACCACGATTTCGTTTAGCGCGACGGTGCGCTTCCCGTTTTCGGCCATCACGGCGGCAGGCAGGGGCGTGAGCATGCTGCCCCACCACTTGGTGTCCGGCGCCAGGGTCGTTCCGAAGCAGAACCCGACGACACCGTCGTCTTCGTACCCCAGCACTGCCGTCCAGCCGGGCCGGGATGCGTACGCGGACAGCCGCTCGTCGAAGCGGTCCACGTCGTAGAAGGGGCCTGTGAGCCCGAAGTCGCGTTGGCGGACTTCCACGTGAGTATCAAGGATGTGACGCCGGATGTCGGGCAGGTCCTCGGCGGTGTAGTGCACTACGTCGACCGTCACCGGTGTATTTCTCCTTCGGCGTGGCGGTCGGCCCACTCGACCGCGATGCGGGATCCGGAAGCTGTGCGGGTCAGCCCCCGGCCAAACTGTTCCAGAAGATTCCCTGTTCGCCCAGTCATCCGTTTGCCCGGTGCAGGCAGGTGGGGAAGCACTGTCGCGTAGGCCTGCTCAAGCTCGCCCTGGGCCAGCTGGCTGAGAGCGAGATTCAACCCGTAATAGGTGCGGTTTCGGCGGTACTCGGGGCGTAGCCGCGCCAGAGTGCGGTGCAGGTGGGCTTCGCTCTCTGCGTGTTTCCCCAGCCGGCCGAGAACCAGGGCAGACAGGCCATCCAGTTCCGCTCGGTCGAAGAACGCCATCCAGGGAGCACGTTCCTCTTCCCGGTCAGCTCGCGCGTAGGCCTTCTCGGCGACCTCCAAGCTGCGCAGGGCTGAGGTGACCCCCGGAGTGTGGACACAGGGGTTCATGCTGCGAGTGAGAGTTTAGCTGTCTTGTGGTGGTGCTGTTCGAATTCCATCGGGGAGAGGTAGGAGAGCGCGCTGTGTCGGCGTCGGGCGTTGTAGTAGGTGAGCCACCGGAATATCTCGAGCCTCGCCTGAGACATCGTCACGAACACTCTCCTGTGCATCGTTTCTCGCTTCAGTCCCTGCCAGAAACTCTCGGCCAGGGCGTTGTCGTAGCTGGAGCCGACCCTGCCCATGCTTCTGCGGATGCCGTGCAGGTCGCAGACCTGGGCGAACGCGGCCGAGGTGTATTGCGATCCGCGGTGCGTGGAAGATCACTCCGGTCACGTTGCCGCCGCGGGTCGCGACCGCGGCCTGGAGTGCGTCGATGACGAGCTCGGCCCGCATGTGCGGGGCCATCGGCCAGCCGAGCACTCGGCGCGACCGGATATCGATGACGCAAGCGAGGTAGAGCCACGCGGCTCCGACCTGCACATATGTGATGTCGCCGCACCACTTCTCGTCCAGCGTACTGGCGGTGAAGTCCCGCTGGACCAGGTCCGCCACTGGCGGCGCGAGGCGGTCCGGGATCGTGGTGCGCTTCTTCTTCCGCAGGTGACGGCCGACGATGCCGTGCTTGCGCATCAGCCTGGCCACGCGCTTGTGGTTGACCGTGTGGCCGAAGCCGCGCAGTTCGGCATGGACTCGAAGCGCGCCGTAGTTCCCGCGGTGTTCGGCATGGATTTCGCGGATCTCCTCGACCAGGGCGTCCTCCTCGAACTGCCGCCCCGCCCGCGCCTCAGCGCCGGTGATCCACCGGTAGTAGCCCGAGCGGGAGACCTCCAGCACCCGGCATATCCGCTTGATGCCGAACATCTCGGCGTGGGTGGAGACGAAGTCCCAAGCGGCGGTCTTCACTTCATCTCCCGGGCGAAATAGGCCGCTGCCCGACGCAGGATCTCCCGCTCCAGCTGTCATTCCTTCTCCGCCTTGGCCAGCCGCGCGTTCTCCGCCCGCAGCCGGGCCAACTCGGCCTCGGTGTCCTGCGACGCGCCTGCGGCGACTGGACGACCGTCGGCATCACGCACCCAGGTCCGCAGCGTCTCGGGGTTGACGTTCAGATCAGCCGCGACGTCCTTGAACGTCCGCCTGCCGGCCGAAGCCCGCCACAACGCGATCGCGTCGGACCGGAACTCCGCACTGTACTTCGAGGGCCGTGCCACGTAGATCTACACCTTCCAGGATCAGCAAGATCCATTGTCAGGTGTGTCCACACCACAGGGGTCACCTCAGTTCACCCCCGGCCCACACGGATGGACCGCCGTCGACGGCCCGTCCAACGAGAAGGTATGGGCGGCGGCCGCCTACTCGGACACCACGCTGGTCACGCGCATCGGGCCCGTGCACGCCGACCACGCCGAGACCGGCCAGCCCGTCACCGGTCACCCCACATCGTCGTCCACTCTGCCGAGTCTGGTTGTGACGATGCTCCGGCACGGCCGTCTCACCCCAGGCGTACGGCTGCTGGACCTGGCCACCGGCTCCGGGTACAGCGCGACCCTAACTTGCCAACGGCTCGGCGATGACCTGGTGACGACGCTGGACGTCGACCCGTACCTGACCCAGGCCGCCGCTGAACGCCTCGACCGCATCGGCTGGCACCCGGTCGTCGTCACTGCGGACGCCGGCGACGACGACCTGCCCGGCACCTTCGACCGGATCGTGTCCATGGTCTCGATGCCCCGCATCCCGGCCACGTGGCTGACCGCGCTCACGCCCGGCGGACGCCTGGTGACCACGATCGCGGGCACCGGCCTGATCGTCACCGCGGACAAGACCGAGGACGGCGGCGCGACGGGACGCGTGGAGTGGGACCGCGGCTCGTTCATGGCCACCCGCGCCGGCGACGACTACCCGCCCGCGCTGAACGAAGTGTTCGCCAAGGCCGTCGGCCAGGACGGCGAGGAGGTCACCCTGTCATCGTTTCCCGTGCTCGACGTCATGCAGGCCTGGGAGGTGTATTCGATGCTGTCGCTCACGACGCCCGGCATCGAACACCGCACCGGGACCGATGACGACGGCAACCGCTTGACGTGGATGCTGCACACGGACGGGTCCTGGGCGCGGGCCTGCACCAGGCCGGGCGAACACACCGCGACCGTGCACCAGAGCGGCCCGCGCCGCCTCTACGACGACCTCGAGAACATCCGCTGCCAGTGGCTGGAGCGGGGTGAACTCCCCGTCTACGGGGCACGGGTCACCATCACCCCTGACGGTGAGACGACTCTGTCGCGCGACGGGTGGTCAGTGACGCTGTAACCCCGTACGGGGTCCCGGCCTTGGCGCCGACCCGGCAGACTGGACGAGATCCGACAAGGAGGGAGCACCCCCGTGGAAGACGAACCCCTCGACGAGTGGGCAGCACGCCGTGAGCAGCGCCGCCCCATGCCCGGGGAGCGCCGGGCGACCCCGCTCGGCGGCCAGCCGGAGCAGGGAACCCACGTTGCCCCTGACGCGCCGCGCGGCATCCAGGAGTGGGACGGACACCAGTGGACACCGGCCGGAGTCGCCGAGGACCTTGCCGCCGCCGCAGATGAGACCGGGAAGGACGCGGCGCCCCGGGCCGAACGGGTCCCTCTGCCGACGTTCAGCAAGCTGCCCCCGATGCCGGAACCCTGGCGGCCGACCGAGAAGTTCTACCACCTCTGATACCACCTGACCCGCCCTCCGCTGTGCCCCCGAGGCTCCCTTCCGGCTCGGGGGCACAGCCGTTGGGGTGTAACAGAACTGAGCCGTTGACGTTCGGGGAGTGAAAGGAGTTGCCCCAGGTGAGGGCACATCTCGGAGACGCGCGTCACACGACGGGCCCACCAGCCCGCCACCGCGACGTCTTGGCCGCCGAACGCCGCGAGCGCGCTCGCATCCGCAGCGAGAAGGGCATCCGCTGGGGCGGACGCCCGCTCGCCGTGGTTGCATGACCAAGCGAGCCGGTGATCTACCTAGCTGTTCGTCAGGTCCTTGGCCATGACCTGTTCGCTGCCCGTGCCATCAGGCAGAAGGTCACCCGGCACACCGGTGTCCGTGAACCCGTGGCGCTCGTAGAGAGCGGCAGCCCTTTTGTTGTCCGGCATCACAGACAAACGCAGAGACTTGGCACCTCGCTCTGCAGCCCACCGTGCAACCTCCCGGATCAGGCAGTCGCCGACCCCTCTGCCCCGGGCCGCGGGACTGACCCACATCGAGATCAGCTCAACGCTGTCTTCTGCATGCTCAACTGGAACGCCGCTGGCCATCCCCGCAGGACGACCGTCAACTACCGCAACGACATTGTGCGCGCCGGGAATCTCCAGACGGGCACGCCAGCGGTCTTCGCGATCACCGGCTCCCTGCCACTGGGCAAGCGTCGACCCGAACGCGTAGGGCGCCTCTGCCAGGGCTGCCTGCCGCAGTTCCCGCCAGATCGGCCAGTCGTCTGATTCCAAAGTGCGTAGTTCAAGCATGACGCAGACCCTGCCGTACTGACGGAAGCAACAGCAACGGGATAACGTCCGATGTTCGTGCCAAACCGGTGAACCTATGCGGTCACAGCACTAAGGGCTGTCCCGCTATTTGACGGTGCCGCCATCCGCGGTCACCGAAGGGGGCAACACGGCCCCGTTCATGCGGATTTGCCACTCGAACGCAGAAGCCGCGTTCGGGATCAAATCGGATGTCGTGCGGTCGCTGTCAGAGTTACGGGACAGCCCTTAACTCGTCGTCCTGGTGCTCGTTGTCACCCACGGGGTGAACGGCATACGCGCTGGTCACAGTGCCCACACTCGGAGCCGAACCGGAAAACCGCAATACCCCGGCGGGCCAGCCAGCTCTCAGGGCAGAGCGTCGGGTATTGCCGCCATGAGGTGCCACTTCCATAACGGATGCATGAACGTCTGTTTTTGGCTCCCAGGCTCCGGACACCCTTGCGGCATGACAATGACGAACGGGGCCAGCTCAACGCCGGAAACAGTCACGCCCGACACCAACCGAACATCTACAGCCACATCATCTCCCAACACTCCGCCACGACGCTACCGAGACCTGATCACTCTGATCTGTGCGGCTGGCGCTCTCCTTACAACAGCAGCGGTCTCCCTGCCCGTCATCATCGCCATGTGGCGTCAAGAACCCTGGATCATGGGAATATTCGAGCAGCATTTCGCCGCAGTCATCGGCCTTCCTTCCTCTGCGTTATTACCCTTCATCCTCGTTGTCCTCCTGGAGGCGCGATTCGACCGGATCGAAATGAAGTTCTTCGGTATCGTCGAATTCAAGGGAGCGTCGGGCCCAATCGTACTTTGGGGTTTCTGCTTCTTGCTTATGGCGTCCGCCATTGTGATGCTTTGGTAGAAACCCCTGAAAGCAGCAGCACGTGGATGCGTCCACCGTACGTCCGGTGTCCGACAGCAGCCAGGAACGAGGCGTCCCCGTCGACGAGGGACGCGGCGGGCGGGGGAACACGACGTAGTACCCGGCCGCGCTGAACCGGGACTCCAGCAGGTCGCATCCGGCGCTGTCGGCCGTCTCAGTCAGGACGAGGACCGGCTCCGGCCGGGCCGCGAGGTACGCCAGCTGCCGCTCGGCCTGTTCCCTCGACGGGTTGGTCAGGTTGAACGTCAGCAGGTCCAGCGTGCCGGTATGCCTGGTCACGAGCGTTTCCTCATCCACGATTCGCTGATCGCCTGGACGACGGCGTGGGCCGTCTGTCCAGGTCCGGGCGGAAGTTGTCCCGCCCGCACCCCGGCCACCGCCGGCCTCGGGTACGGGCGTGCCCCGCCCGCAGCTGGTCGGCGCGATCAGCTGCGAGCGGGAGTCAGCGCCAGGTGGTTCCGGGGCGGTCCCACGACTGGCGAACGTAGGGGGTGTAGTGCGGACCACTGTGCCCCGGGGGAAGGGTGCACCGTGCTTTGGTCTTCGGGTCCATGTCCCAGCAGTGGCAGGTGATGACGTTCGTCGATTCTGTCTTCATCGGCGGGCCTCCCGCCATGCCCGCGTGAGCCGGACCACTGCGGGACAGGGCGCCTTCGCACGGCACGACGTACACGTGTAGGTATGGCCGATGAGGACGTCGTACGCCTCATCCCCTCGCAGGGATCGGCTGGTTGGCGTCACTGACACATCGGCTCCTTCGGGCAGGTACGACAGCGTCGGGGAAAGATGAAGACGGACGACCCCGGTCCCTCGGGACGGGCACCGAGGTCCACGGCGGTCGTGGCAGTCAGCTCGACGGCGCACCATACGCAGGAGGCGCCGCGGCGCTGGGACGCCGACATTGACTCGACGGGCGGTAACTCCGCCAGGGGCGCCGTCAACAGAACGCCTCCGCCGGTAAGCGCAGGCTGCCGCCTGGCCCGAACGCGGCCCCCAGCGCGGCCGGGTCCGTGAGGTCACCAGAGCCGTCAGGTTTCTCCAGCCACCCCCGGCCGTCGATGTACCGCTCAGCCGGCGGACACCGCAGCATCCACCCCCTGGCGCGGACAGTGAGCCGTCCGAGGTCGGCCAGCACGTCCTCAGCCCCACAAGGCACGAGCCACCATGCAAGGTCAGCTGACGGGTAGACGAGCACAGGGCCGAGACGGTCCGGCCCTATGCGCTGCATCGCGGCGACAGACCGCATGAGGTCGGCTTCAACCGCCAGCCACAGCCGACCTGAAGGAAGCTGGGCGAGCTGGTCCTGCGCCCATACCCGATGAATTCCCACCGGGTCCGGGGCGGAAAGAGCCAGCCACTCCGAGCCCGGATTGCGTGTCCGTGGGGCCATGACCAGCACCGTAGAGACATCGGTGGCAACCGCGCCCGTCGATTGCGCCGGATTGCGCGCGTGGGCCGGCGGATTGAATCTGGTTGCTTACGTGAGGTCCAGCGAGGCCCTCGCTCGGGCGATCAGCCGACGCGCCTGCGGTCCGTGAACCGCGGCCTCGGCCAGCCAGTCCCATGCCCGTTCGTACAGGGCGATGTTCTCCTCGTCGTCGAGCCACATCTCCGCGTTGATCGTCTCGACGATGACGAGCCGCTGGTCGTAGATCCAGAAACCGTGGGTCGGCGCTCGCCGCAACTGGGCGCCGAACGGGATGACACCGATCTCGACGGTGTCGAGGCCGATTAGCCCTGCGAGCCGCTCAAGCTGTGCAGCCATGACCTCGCGCGGGCAAGTGAGGACGTGGAGGGCGCCCTCCCAGACGATGAACCGGAACAGGCGTCCCCGCTCGTACAGGGCATCCTGACGGCGGATGCGGGCCCGTACGGCTTCCTCGACATCCCGAGGGGTCTGCCGGAATTCCGAGTTCGCCTGGAAAGCGTGCCGGGCGTAGTCCGCCGTCTGGAACAGACCAGGAATGCGGGAGACTTCCACCCCGCGAATCATCTGAGTTGCCGCAGTCTCCGCAACGCCCATTTCCTGCCGAGCCCGATGCCCGCCGGCCAACTGCCGACGCCACGAGCGGTACTGCGTTTCCAGACCGGCCAGGCGGCCCTTCAACTCCTCGGACATGTCGGGACGGCCTACCGCTTGCGACCATGCCATGAGATCGGCGGCCGAAGGGGTCTGCTTCCCGTTCTCTAGCCGCGACACCTTCGAGCGCTGCCAGCCGAGCACTTCGGCCACGCCCTTACCGTCGAGGCCGGCCTCGGCACGCAGCTCGCGCAGTCGCGCGCCGAGGGCAACCCGGGCGGATTGAAAGTCGGTGCTCACACGCTGGAACGTACCGCCCTGGCGAAGTCGGCGGTACGGATTGCATGATGCCAAGCGGCGTCCCGGGCCTGGCACGCTGCCACGACATCGACCGGGTCGTCTGTGAGAACCACACCGAGAGTGGTGTCGTCCTCATCGAATACGAAGCGCATCACGGTGCGGGAGTCGAACAGCCAGAAATCGAAGTCCGGCAAGCCGAGCCGAACAGCATCCGATCGGTACAGGTTACGGATGTCCTCACCGGCCGCCACGTTTCTGGGGGCTCGCGCAAGCAGGAACTGCTGCCCCTGAGTGGGCGGATCGTCGACCAGGCGCACCCGCTCGAACCGCGCCCCGGCCGCTGTCTTCGCTGCCACATTCCGACGCCAGGCGTCCGGCGGGTCCTGGCTGACATCCTCACCGCTCCGCCAACGGCCCCAGTTCGGCCCGTTCCTGTCAGATGCATAGCCCTGGCGGGTCTCCAGGCGCCAGGCAGTGTGTTCGAAGTCCTCAAAGAAGTGCTTGGCTTCCTTGAACGGAATCAGGTCCGGCACGTCACTCCTTGGGGGCGAAGCGGGTCAGCAGCTCCCGAGGGATCACTACGAACGTCTCCGACGGCTTCACGTCGCGGAGCTGCTCCAGGTGCTCAGGGTCAGTGAGTCTGTCGCCCTGAACCACGATGTCGCCGGTCTCCTCGACCTCGTAAAGAGTGGGGCAATCACCGTCGTCGCTGGTGGTGCCGATGACCCTGAGCGCCATGTCGCCCTCCATCTGCGCTGGGTGGACAACCAGGATGCGACGGATAGCCGACGCTCGTGCGGCGATTGCGACAGATTGCAGATCTTGGCCCTGGCTGCCTCATTGCGCGCAACGGACACCGTGTCCGGACGCGCGGACACCCCGGACAACGGCACGGACACACTGTCCGCCCCCGCCTCGGACACCAGCCGTGATCAGCGCGGACAGTGCCCGGACAGCGTGTCCGGACACACCCTGGACATGGGGCGCCCCGTCCAGGTTCCACGCTGGACGGGGCGCACAGGTCCGAGTAGCGCAGCACGGACAGGACTGACGCTAGCGGCCGGGACCGACACCGCCCGCTACGAGGGCGGGTAAGGGCAGTGGCTCACCAGGTCCCCAGCATTGACGAGGCCCCGCCAATACGGGGGAGCTCGGCGGGGCATCTGCTCCCAGCATGGCAGGGAAGGTGTGATCGGGGCGGGTTTCGGCGTAACGCGCCGTGAACGACTCCAGCAGAGCCCTAGCTAATGGGATCCCGCCTGAGAGTGGCGACTCGCTATGCGGCTCAGTTCAGTGAAGTGCCCGTACTCCAGGGTTGGAGTACAGGCACTGTGTCGAGGAACCGTGCGGGCAGACGGCATCGCACCCGGCTCATCGAGGGTCTCGTCAGGTGAGGTTGCTCACCCAGCCGGAGCATGTGCCCGCAGTGATCAGCTTGGTATCCCAGTGGCCCTTGCAGACGCGGAAGCGGATTGTGGCGCTCTCGGTGAAGTTCTTGTTCTTGTAGCGGTATGTGGATTTGCCGTCAGCGTTGAAGATGGCGCCATAGCGGTCTCCGACTTCCCAGTCCACGACGGCGGAGGAGCCGTCCGATACCCCGTCGTAGATTAGGAACCAGTCGCCGCCGGGGGAGAAGCAGGCCTGGTACACGATGTTGCCATTGTCATATGTGTTGGCGCACTTCACCCACTGAGCTTCATCAGAGTAAGTAGTGGCGGTTGCGCGTTCGGTTTCGGCGGAGGCGGCGGATGCCTGGGTGATGGTGAGGAGGATGACGGCGGAGAGGGTGCCTGCGAGGGTGCCTATCCGCTTGAGAGAGCGGGTCTTGATCACGGACTTCCTCCTGTGACTGTGGCCAACACCCAGTTGGCGCGGCCATGAGGCCAGCGGGGATCACTGGCGGCACAGACCCTAGGAGGTATGTTCATGCAGCGCCGAAGTGGGGTGCCGCTGCGAGGCAATCGCCACAACTACCCCGTGGTGCGGGGTATCTTCGGAACCGCCGGGAATGATCGATCTACGGTCGAGCGCAGTCGACTACCGCGTCGCGCGCCCGTACTTCGCCGGCCGGAGGTCGCTGCAAGGGGAGCGAACAGACCTCAAGCGGAGCCCCGCTGAGTAGAGACGGTGGAAAGAGCGGGCCGGCCTCAGAAGGCGGGCCCGCTCTCTGTATTCACGAAGGCTCATCGAGAGAATCAGGTCCTTCGAAAATCGCTGTTGACGTCTCGCGGATCTCGGTGAGTTCATCGATCGCGACAACTGTGCCAAATCGGCTTCGAGCCTCTTCGGCTCCCTCGGCGTCATCGTCGTCAACGAGGGCCACGAAAACGTGCGCCACGTCTTTCCCGGTTAGGACTTGTCCGGCCGATCAGGCTGCAGTGGATCACCGGAAGATCGCGACGAGGCTGGTTGCCGCCCCGGCGACGCCGGTCACCGCGGCGATCGCCGGGAGCGGCCAGCGCCCGCGCTCCAGGGCGGCGACTCGATCCTGTAGCGCGTCGATGTCCGACTCGGTCGCCGCGGTCCGTTGCAGCGCGAGGTCCAATCGGCCGTTCAGCTCGGCGAACCCGGTACGGATCTCCCCGCGCATCTCGGCCAGTTCGACGGCGACCCGGTCGCCACCCGCCGGAGTCATGTGCGGGTCCGTACCGTCTCAGTGATCCCCGGCCCGTCGCCGGTCCCGGACGTGGTGATCGCGGTGAGGACGGCCAGGAGAGCGGCGCTCCCGGCGAGCGAGAGACCCTGGCCCCAGTCGACATCGAGGACGCCAGCGGTGTCGAGGCCGAGCGTCGCGACGAGGGTCTGAGCGGCGGTACGAACGGTGCGCTCAGCGGTGGCGAGCCAGAAAGCGGAAGTGAACATCGTCAGATGCCTTTCAGGAGAACAGGATGTGCCATGTGAGGGGGCCGGGGTAACCGTCGGCGTCGCCACTCAGCTGCTTGTGGGAGCGCTGGAAGTCCCGCACGTTGAGGCGGTCGGCCTCGCCCCAGGACTTCGACGGCCCGACCCGGTAGTGCTTGCCGAAGCCGCGGCGGACCAGCTGCTCGCCGAGGACCTTGATCGAGGCGTTCGACTTGCCAGGGCCAAACGCGTCACGGCCGGGGAACGCGGGCCGGGCCGGAGGCTTCGGCGGGCTCGGCTTCGGCTTACTCCCCAGACGGACACCGATGCCGTCACGCATCCCGTCCATGTCGACGCCGCGCGGATCGACCTTGCCGGGCTGCCACTCCTTGTGGCCTATCACCGAGCCGGACCCCCAGCCGTGGTGACGGCAGATCGCCGCACTCACCTTCTCGATCGCTTCGAGCTGGGCGGCAGGCCAAGGGTCCTTGCCGTCGCCGAGGTTCTCGCACTCGAAGCCGTAGAAGTGCCGGTTCCCGTCGGTGTTCGCCTCGTTGTCCGACGGCAGGCGCTCCTCGTCGATGACCGCCTGGAGCACGTCGTCGTCCCCCAGGCCGGCATGGTTCGTGCGGCCGTAACCGATCAGGTGTACCCGCCCGTCCTTCGCAATCATGCCGTGACACAGCGGGCCCGGCAGGTCCGCGTACCCGTGGCGCACGATCCCGACCGTGGCCGCGGTGCCCTTGGTCACGGTGTGATGGATCATCACCCCGTTCACCGGCCCCCACGCACCCCTGCCGTTCCGGTTATGGGTACGCCAGTTGCCGACCTCGACGACGCGGACACCCTCAGCGCGCAGGACGGACACGAACCGGTCGGGGTTAAGCGGGTCAGCCATGGTGGGCCTCCTCATCGACGAGGTGCAGGGTGAAAGCGGTGTGCTTGTCGCCCTCGTACAGCACGTGGTCGAGGGCTTCCCGGGCCTCGTCCCGGGTCATGAGCCTGGCGCCGGGGCACGCTTCGAGGTAGTCAGTCAGCTCCACCGTGAACCGGTACGAGACGTGCGTCGCCGACGCGTCAGGCGTACGAGCGCGGCCCATCACACACGCTCCGGCCAGTGCCACGTACCGCCGTACGCCCCCGGCGGATGTTCGCCGTGAAGCTGGTCGCCCTGCGCGCACCGCTGCGCGAAGAACAGGCCACCGGGGTTCAGGACCGCCAGCGACACGACTTCCCCGCTCGCGTCTGATCCGTGTGTCTCCGTGACCACGGCGGCCCGGCACTCCTTGCTGTACTCACCGCCCGGCGTCCCGTGGCTGGTGTAGTGCACGATCCGGCCGACTGAAGGGGTGGCGGTCATGGTTACTTCCCCGTCTTCTGTGCGCTGCCCACGGTCGGGTGGGGCGGGTTGTACCCGGACATGCGGGCGGCGGTCTCCGGCGGGATGCCGGCGGCGATCAGGGCCTCGTAGTCCTGGCGCGCGCGTTCCTGCGCAGCCGCCTCCTCCTCTGCGGCCTTCTGGGCGTTCGCCGCCTCGATCGCGGCCACGCCCTCGGTGTACTCGGCCTCGGTGATCTCCACCGCGCCCTCAGGCGGCTCGATGGTGCCCTCGTAGCCGCCGTACGTCTGCGACGAGTACGAGCCGTCAGCGTGCCGGTAGAAATGTGTCTCTTCGTCCATGAGTCGGCTTTCCTCACACGCTGATGACAAGGGCCGTAATGGCCCACTGAATTCGGGTGTACTGAGCGCCGCCGGTGCCGCCGCCCATCGTGATGGGTAGCGGTTCGACCAGCGTTCCCCCTGCCGGGATGTTCCGCCGCCACACCCTGTTGACCTGGGTGTGCACTGCGCTCGCTGTCGACGAGCCGCGATTGACGAATGACTCCATGTCGTCCGTGTCGATTCCAGCGACCGCAGACGAATTGGCGGGCAACGTGAAATCCACGTCGATACTCGCGTCGACATAGGCGAGCGCGGGACGACACGTATCCGGGTTATTGATCGTCAGGCTCTTCGTGGTGACGACAACATCGACGCCTGCGGGCACCGCTGTCGCCGGGTATGACTGGTTCCCGTTGGTCGCCGCGTAAGTGACCTTGGTCCGGGGCTCAGACCGCAGCACCCCCGTGCTGTCGCAGTAAACCCCACCGGCCGTCGCGTCCACATCGCACGGGTGCGGCCATGCCATGGTCGCGGCCGTCACCGGGCTGCCGGTCGTTCCGTCGCCCGTCAGCCCGCACCCGGTCGCGACGGTGCCGCCTGTACCCCCGGCGACAACGAGGCCGTCGGGGCCGCACTTCAGGAGGTTTCCCGGGTTCGGGTCCAGGCGCGGCGACGCGATGAGCGGGGCCGCGGTGGTGCCGCCGCCGCTCAAGGTGATGCAGTTGCTGTCGGCGACTACGAGCGGCTTTGGCTTCGCTGAGATCACGACAGGGTTGGAGGGGCTACCGGCGCCGTCGACTTCGACGCCTTCGCCCGCGACGATCACGCACGAGCACCGGTCTGTGCCACACCCGCATCGGGCCACTGGACCACTCCAAAATGAGAGTTGGCCCGGCCCAGAACCAGCGGCATTGAGAGTCTATCCCGCGGCCCTTGGACCAACCTGATAAGCAGCACGCGCGGCCCCTGAGAGGTCGGCCAGTCGGCCATCTCCCGGATCGTACGAGGCATCCACCACTAACCCAGCAACTCGATGATCACGATGCCGGTCCCACCAGAAGCGCCGGTGTACCTTTTCCCGTCCGCAGAGAGAGCACCGCCCGCGCCGCCACCACGGCCGCGCGGCGCACTTCCGGACCCGGACGTGGTCCGCCCGTACCCGCCGAAACCGAGCCAGGAATCCCCGCCCATGCCAGCCATGCCGCGCACCCCCATACGCAGCGAGCCTTGACCAGGACCACCGCCACTCGTGACCTGCCCCGAACCGGCATTCGGCGCGACGACACCGTTGGACGTCGTGTTCGAGGTGCCGCTGGTCATGCCGTCCGTGCCGGGATTCCCACCAGCCGCAGTCACCGTCCCACCGAAAGAAGAAGCACCGCCTGCGGAGCCCGGATTGTTGCCGTCGCCTCCGGAGCCGCCCTCACCGACGACGGACTCCACATCGGCGAGTGCCCCGACCTCGATCACCGACTCCGAGTAGCCACCCCTGGACGCGCCAGGCCGGGCAATCAGCTGCTTCGCCTCCGCATCGGCCCCGGCCGAACCACCACCACCCGCCTGGACCTTGACCCGCACACGGGCCAGCCACGGGTAATCCGCTTTCCGGAACTTGTACGTTCCAGGCGTGCCGAACTGCACGACCTTCCGTAGGCCCATCGTGCCCGGGTTCAAGCAGAGTTCGCCGGTGTCATCGACATTGAAGTATTCGCCGCACGCGCAAACCGCAGCCATGACCCCTCCCATGGGGTTGCTGTGACGAGTCCGGCCCACAACCAGCGACTGCATCGAGCCTAAGGCAGACGCCATGCGGAAGATCCGTGCGGCACCAGGTAGAACATCGACACCCGGCCGGATCTCCGTGAAGCCTCCGGGCGTACGAACCTGGGACTTGACCCCGGATCCTGGACAGCCCCCGGCCGGGCCTCGGAGACACAGCACCGCGCGTTCGCCCACGCTGCCAGGGAGCGCCCTGGCGTCGTAGGGACGAGCCCGGCTCCGCCCAACGGCAATTTCCCTGAGCACCTGGAGCACTTCAGGTCCTCTGGCACGCGCCACAAACGGCAATGCCCCACCCGAGAGTGGGGCATTGCCGCTCTTTACCTTGGCTGCTGGGTGTAGTCGGCCGGCGCTGGGGAGGAGAGCTGCCCCTCCCTTACGGGCGCGAGCTTGCCGGCACGCGGATCAGCAATGTAGCCCTGCTGCCCTGTGGAGAACGGCACCACTCGGCCGTCTGGGCTTACGAACCCCAGAGCGACGTAGCGCCCTGTCTTGGGGTCCGCCTCATATGCCAGCGGCCAGCCGGCCGCTGCGGCCTCAGTTGCAGCGTGATCGGTATCCGTCGGGGTTGAGGCAACGACGGGAGTGGCGCCTGCTGCCATCCCTAAGACAGCGGCCGTAGCCACGATGTGATGCAGGAACTTCATGAGGACCTCGCGTCAGCGCTGGGAAATACCCCTAAGCATAGGGGGGCAAACCCGGTGGCCGCACAGCGACCGAAAGAGGCCGCCGCACCAAATAGTGGCCGAAAGTGATGATGTGATCACCTTACGTATGGCAAGTGCCGTAGGTAAGTTCAATCGCCGTGACGGCCGTGAGGGACACGGCCTGAGAAGTGGGGAATCTCCAGTGAAGCTACGTGGAACGGCAGTTGTAATAAGCGCCTTGGTCGCCGGAGGTCTCCTCTCGGGTACCGCGCAGGCGTCGACAGCGGACACGCCTGCTGACGTGAAGCCCTTGACGTGGGTTGGGCAGTCAGTGTCCAGCGAGTCCGCACCGGCGGGGAAGGTGGCTCACTACCAGGCCGATCCCGAGAAGGGGACCATCAAGTTCCTCGGCTTCATCGACCCCGAGCCCGAGATCACAACAACGATCGTGCAGCACAATCCCCCCCAGTCCGGAGACTGTGTCCTCTCCCCGTGGAGCACCCCGTATGCCGCGTACGGCTTCCGTGGAGCGGGCACGATGAACGGGACCTGGTCCAATCGCAAGCGAATCACTGGGGGCACGGAGCGATGCGCCGGCACCTTCCACGCACAGAGCGGAGGCCCCAGCTTCAACACCAACATCCTCGCTAATGGCGCCTTCGTCGACTTCACTTCTCCCGCCGTGGTCACACAGGTCCGCATCTGACCCCGCGTCCCGTGGCGCGCCGGGATTGCCCCTGCGCGCAGGAGCGCTGATTCAGCCGAGGTCAGGCTCCGCCGCCTGGTGGCCACAAGCTGGCCACACGCACTGATCCACAGTGGGATCACGTGGCGCACGGCGGGGCAGTCGGACAATCCAGAGGGGCTGCCGAGTATCTCGGCAGCCCCTCTGGCGTGCACAAGCCAGTCAATGTCCACGGCAGTGCGGCGGCGCCCAACTCCATGTATGCCGCCCCATGAACAGCCCAACGAGCGATCACCACGCAGGACACCGCTAGCTGCGTGCACTCGGCAGGATTCGAACCTGCAACCTTCTGATCCGTAGTTCTGTGTGGATCGGTCGCTGGCGGTCATACCGGTCGCGCTATGGGCGTAGGAGGACGCTACCGGACGTGATCGGTTTCTGGGGTTGCTGTACTTCACTGCTGTACCGCAGCCGGGCTCCGTCGCGCCCACTGTGCACCCCTTGGGCCCGCCGACCACGGGACGGCCGGCCGCGGGCACCACCCGGGCCCGCGGCCGGCGTTCCTGCTACCTGCTCAGCCAGTCGGTGGGGGTCACAGCCTGGTCCGTTAGGACCTGGAGGTTCTTTCCGTCGGCGGCGTCGACGACGTAGGTGCTGCGGGTGTAGTCGAAGTCGTCCATGGCGGAGAAGGCGATTTGGGTGCCATCGGGCGAGAAGACGGGGCCTTGGACGCTGCTGAGGGGGGTCGTCCAGCTGCTCTGCAGCTCGGTGACGGCGCCGGTCGCCACGTGGACGGCGTTCAGGCCGCTCTCGGTGACGTAGGCGATGCGCTGCCCGTCGGGGGACCAGTCGACGGGCGTGGACCGCGCGTTGCGAGCGGTGCTGATCTGGTGCACCTGCCGGGTGGCGATGTCCATGACCCAGACGTCCCTGCCGTACTCCCAGCCGTCGGCCGATTCGTACGTGGTGGTCCTCACGAAGGCGATGCTCTGGCCGTCGGGCGAGAAGGTGCCTGCGCCACCGGTTGTCGTGAGCACCTCCTGTCCCGTGCCGTCGCTCTTGATCCACTCCATACCGCGCGGGCTGTCGTAGACGATCCGCTTGCCGTCCGGGGACCAGTCGGGGTGCTCGACGTACGGGGCCTCATTGGTTTCGGGCGCGATACCCCGGACCAGAACGTGCTGGTCATTGCCATCGCCGTCGGCGACCACCAGGTTCCGGGCGTACATACAGCCTTCGGTCTGGGGAATGCAGGTGTCGTCGCGCTGGATGTACGCCACGGTGGAGCCCTTCGGGGAGAGGACGCCGTCCTCGGCGTTCTGCGCGAAGGTCCGGATGACGTCGCCGCTCACGGGGTCGAGCGAGACCAGAGCGGGAGAGCCGGAGGAATAGCCAGTGGCGGTGATCCGGCCGGCCGCCGTCCCCTGCTCCGCCGCGGCGGTCCCTGCTGTCGGCAGACCAGCAGCGACGACGATCCCTACGGCCAGCACGACGCGTTTGAAAAGCACTTGAGCCCTCCTAGGGCAACCGGAGTTTCCGGCCCCCTGTACAAGAGCGCAACCGGATCAAGAAACGTCACAGGGGCGGCGTCAGGCACGTCAGCCCCTGGACTACCACCTCCGCTTGGGAAGCTGCAGTGATCAAGGGCCGGTGTTACGGCTGAGCTGGGCGAACGGCCGGTTCGCGGCCTCGGAGCGTGCCGTAATTCCAGGCTGTTCCCCGCTCGTTCTGGCGCGGAAGTGGTGCACGGACCTCTTCGTCCCGAAGCAACTAGGGTGGGCGCTCGGCCTTGGGTCCGGGGCGGTCTGAGCTGCTGCGATGATCCTTCGGCGTGCGTGGACGTCCGTAGCAATCCGCCTGCGTTGTCACGCAGTTAGACACTCACTTCGTCAGGCCTGGTTGCTCATCACTGTCGCTGGGCGCTGGGCCGTCGAGGATCCCAAAACGTTTCCGCACTTGGTCGTCCAGCTTGCCTTCCTCCAAGTCGCCAAGGGCGGCCGCGTATCCGGCCAGGGCCGCCTCGTGGACGAGGCCATGGAAGTCGACAGGGATCATTTCGTAGATGACAGAGCAGATGTTCTGGGCGGCATCGTGCGCCGACCGGTAGTGAGGGTCGCAGACTCCATCGCCCAAGACACGGACTAGGTCGCGTATCTCTTTCCTCTGGTCGTCGGTCACGTCGAGCTCACTACCCTCCAGTCGTCGTCGACAACCGCCAGCGGAGCTGGTCCGTTCTGCGTCTGCCGGTCCCCGCTCGAACTGGTGCAGTTGGACGCGGGGCGCCGGTACTTGGGGGCCTTCTGATCCGTAGCTCTCGCCGGATCGGTCAACGACGGCCATACCGGCCGCTACGGGACCCGGGAGGGACGCTACCGGACGCGGGCGGTTGCTGAGGTTGCGGTACTGCGCTGCTGTACTGCTGTACTGCCTCCAGTTTGGAGCCCCCATGGAGCGTCCGAAAGAGGCCATGTCGCTTCGAAGCGCATCCTCGTGTTCGGCGCTCAGTGCGATGGAAGACCCCGCCATGTCCAGGAGAACGAGCGATGTGACCAGCAGGCCGCGCCACAGTCCCTGCAGCACCGCGCTGTTGGTCCGAGAGTAGGAGTCGTACAGCCCTTCCACGAACGCCTGGAACGTCGGCAGCTCTATGTCACAGCCGCCTAGCCGGTCGTTGTGTGTCAATCCGGTCGGCATCTGGATGTGCTCCGCTGCGCCCTGCGCAAGGGAGAAGTAGAGCCGACCGCTTTGGGAGCCCGCATCCCAAAGCGTCTCGTCTTCCAGTTCGTAGGGGTAGCTCAATCCGGTAACTCCACATTTTCATAACGGCGGCAGAGACGCAGGTGAGGCAGGTCACTGGCCTGTGACGATAGTCGTAGGGGACCGTCACTGTCTGCCCTCGTCCGTCGACGTTGATGTCAGTGACGGATGTCAGCCTCGCCGCGCCACCTGCCCCACGACCTTTACCCACCACCCTCCCCAGCTCCCATCCCGTCCGCCTTCGACCCACACACCGTGGAGCGGTCGTGGTTCAGGGCTTAGCCTCGATCCGCCAAAGTTGCGGTGAGGTGGACGTCCACGCCGGCAGCGGGGACGGCGGGCAGCAGCCCCAGGCCGAGAACCGGCCGGGTACGCCACATCCGCACCACGACGGATGCCGCCGTGACCTCTTCCACAGTGACGGTGAGCGGCCCACGCTCGCCATGCCCTGGGTCGACAGCAACAGCGCCGACAACAGGGGGCACCGGCAACGGGGGGTCGAACGTCCAGGTGGCGCGCCCGTGCCGGTCGCTGACGGCGACCGTCGCGGCCGGGACCGGACCAGGTGGGCCCGGCTCCCCCTGGGGACCTCGCTCGCCGGTCTCGCCCCTCGGGCCGGGCTCAGGGCTGGGCTTGGGTTGATGCTCGATGCTCCGGGTACGCCGGTCGAGGTCCCGCAGGACGCCGGCGAGCGGATTGTCCGGGGAGCGCCTCGGCGCGGAGCCGCGGAGTACCACGTCGTCACACCCCCGCCGGGGTGAGCTGCACCGACACTGTCTCGCCGCTGCTGTCCTCTTTCACCTTCACCGCGGCGATCTTGAGGCTCTGGGAAATGGTGCGGCAGGTCTGGGTGGTGGTGACATCCACACACCACCCGGGCACGAGGGCCGACACGTCCACACCCGCATCCGGAGCCAAGGTGGCCTCCTGGGAGTCGATGAACACCGGGGCCGGAGACGAAGCTGCAAGGCGTGAACGGGCCGCGGCCTCCGCGGAGATGTCGTCCAGGATCGACGTCTCCTCCGCGACCCGCTCCAACAGCCCGTAGTAGGGGTGGATCCCGCCGGCCTCCCCCTTGATCGCGTCCTTGCCGTGGATGACCCATCGTGTGGCGAGCGCGAGGCCGTCCTCCGCGACGACGAGCGGACTGCTGAAGTCCGTGTCGGCCAGGGAGCCGACGCGGGCGTAATGGTCCTCGGGCAGGATGATGATCGCGGACCCCAGGGCGGTGTAGTCGATGCCGGTCGCGGCGAGATCCCTCAGGTGGTCACCGGTCTGCCCCACATCGGTCTGGTAGGAGCGGTCACCACGGATACGGGACGGGCCAATGATTTGCACCGTGTGGCCCGGGTCGTCCGGGGCGAAGCCGTCGTCGATGAGCCAGGCCGCGATCTCCGTAAGCTCGTGGGCCACGAAAGCCTGGTCGTTGTGGGGCACTCGTCTGTCCAGCCATCCAAGTACGTCGACGGCGCTGATCTCCACACCGTCGGCCGCCCACTCCGGTGCGGTGATCGGCCCCTCCCACACGGGTTTGGTGTCCCGGTAGATCGCGAGCTTGTGGCGCCAGGAGCGGACGCGGGAGAGGCTGGCACAGCAGTCCGCGTCCGGGGCGACGAGGACGCGGGCGGTCGAGATGTCGTCGAGCGTCCGGGACCATTCGACTTCCAGGAGGACGTCGGCCGTGGAGACCACGGCTCCGTCCCGGTCGATGATCTGCGCCGTATGCGACGCGCAGCCAGCTGCCACAGCAACCCCCAGGGTGATGGTGGTGCCCGGCCCAGAACCAGCAGCGCCTGCGAGCCTACCGAGTCGGCCGCTTCCTGCCCGACCCCTGGTGCCAGCAGCACCTGCCGCCTCTGGTCCTGGGTGCAGGCGGGACCAGAGGCGGCAGGTGCCCTGTCAGACGGTGGTGGCCACCCAGCCGACGGTCTCGGTCGCGTGCTGGCCGTCGCTGCGGACGTTGGCGTTGACGTTGACCTCGTTGAAACGGATCAGGAATCCCTCGGGGGTGACGTCATGGAGGCGGATGCCGGGCGTCTCCGGGCCGTTGAACGTCTGGGTCTGAGCCAGCACGATCACCTGGGATCCGCTGGGAAATCGGGCGGGGAAGTCGACGCGGGTGAAAGTGGAAGTGTTCCCCCCACGCGTCTCGATGGGCTGGTTCGACGACAGGTCGACCTTTCCAGTCTGGACCATGGACATGTGTGACTCCTTGCGGCTTGGGATTGCCAACGCCACCGACGGCGGCCGCAGGGGGCATTCCCTGGGTGGTATTCACCCATTCGCCCGTCACTCCATCTGATGATCGCTAATCAGCCAATGCGAGTGCATTCGACCCAAACACGTACTGACACCTGAAGTCGGCCCTCTTCTCCCGAAGCTGCCGCGAGGTGACAAGTAGCTCTCCGTAGCGGACGTGGGGTGTGCTTGTCAGCGTTTTCGATCTTCTGGGCTAATCGAGGGCCGTTTCCATCTGTCGAATCGCCTCGTTGGCCCGTAAGGCAGTTCCAATCCAAGGAAGGTGACGATGTCATGCATTTCGGAACAACCCTCCAGCGAGGAATTCGAAGCCGGATCGGCGTACTGACCGCCCTAGCCCTGCTGACCGGCCTCAGCATCACAGTCACACCAACCGCACAAGCCGACCCCAGCGACCCCTACTGCGGACACGAAGTCGTAGGAGACATCGAGAAAAGGTACACCGAGATGAAAGGCCGTACCGGGCCACTCGGATGCCCCCTCACCGACGAACTGGTCAACCCCGACGGAGTCGGCCGACGAACCCAGTTCGAACACGGGACGATCTACTGGTCCCCCCGCACCGGAGCATGGCCCGTCTGGGGAGGAATCGGTGAATACTGGTGCAGCGACGGGTGTGAGCAAGGGCCGATGGGTTACCCCACCTCCTACGAACACGAGGTCGGCAACGAAATCCAGCAACGCTTCCAATGCGCAGTGATCCACTGGAAGCGAGCTTCTGGAACCGCAACCCAAGCCTGGAGAGTCAACACCTGCGTCTGACCAGGTAGTTGAAAGGCCCTCGGGTCACCGGGGGCCTTTTCGTCATCGATGCCACCCGCATCGGGCACCGACTCCTCGGCCTCTGCCCGGCCCTCGACGGCGCCGCGGCGGTCCCGGCCCAGCGCAAGGCCCGCCGCGAGTACGAGAACCGCGTCAACCTGCATGCCCCCACTACGGACCTCGGCAGTCAGTCACGCTCCGCTACATGACGGGTAACGGCAGCTTCACGAGTACAGGGCCGGCCAGTAATGCGCCACACTTTGGGGGACCGGTAGCGCGCAGTCGCGCGAAGCCACACCCCCGGGTGCTAGCTCGCGCCCCGAGCGCCCACCGGAGGCCGCACCCATCAAGGCGGCCCTTGCTCCCGCATGTCCGCGCGCAGCGCGGCGAGCTGGGCCGGCATCAGTGATGCGCGCTGGCGTCAGATCGACCGCCGATACCCCGAAACGGGAAAAGCCCCCAACAGCCGACAGATGAATGAAAAAAAGGGGCCCCGGAATCCGGGGCCCCTTCAACGTGCTAGACCGTCAGGTCGTGGCCTCCTGGCCGTTCCCCGTCCTGGCCGACGGGATGAGCCCGCAGATCCGTAGCGCCTCCGCTCGGGCATTCGCGAACGCCGCGTGGACGGTGTCCTCATCCCTCCCCCAGGCCCGAGCAACTGTCCGCGCCTCCGGGCCAATAGGCCGCTCAACGGCCGAGTGCGAAAGCTCCTCGGTATAGAGGTCCTCGAAGTCCCACCGCCACGAGCCGCGCAGTTCTGCCGCACTCGGATTCGTTACGACCTCGGACCCGTCCTGGGCATACACGGCTGGCCCCGCCTCCCACACCCAGGCACGACGCGGCGTCTGGGTACGCACGGACTTCAGCGCGCTGTCCGCGCTGGCCCCATCACCGACGGAGCCGATCCACCCCTCGCTCGTCATCTTCTCGACGTGCACCGAGCCGCCGCGCTCACGCACCCAGCGCTCCGCCGTCCCCTCGGCATCGTCCGAATCCCAGAAGGCGACCCGCTGCGAACCGATGTGGGCGACGTATACCGTGCGCGCCCCGTCATGCCCGCGGTTGTTCTCCTGCGACGCAGCACGAGCGGGCGGCGTGAACCCCATGACCCGATCGATCGTCACCAGAGCGGCCGTGTGCGCCGTCTCCAGCAGATGCCCGTACCGGTCGGATGTGGTCTTGATCGACTCGTGCCCCAGGCGCCGCTGCACGTAGGTCAAGCTGTGCCTGTCCGACAGCAGCGCCGCAACGTGCGAGTGCCTCAGATCATGGAATGTGGGGAACTTCCAAGTCGGCATCACCCCCCGCTTCTTGGCCTCAGCAACCCCCGCCATCCACCGGTCGTAGAACGTCGAGTACGGGAGCCGGCCGCCACTGCCGTCATGGAAGAGCAGATCGTCCTTCCCCATCGTGGCGAGGCCGTAGTCGAGGAGCTCTTGCCACAGCCCGGCCGTGAACTCGACCGTCCGCCGCCCCGCCTTCGACTTCGGCGGTCCCAGGTACCACTCCTCGCCCGGCACCCGCTTCCACGCCCGGGTGACGCGCAGCTCGTACTCGCCGGGCCGGGGGTTGCGGGCATGCCGCGCCGCGAGCGCGCTGATCTCGCCCCACCGCAGTCCGCTCCCGTACGCCGTCCGCACGAGCATCCGATCACTGGGGCGGGGGAAGCACTCGACGAGGCCGGCGGCCTCTTCAGGAGTCATGAACTCCATGTCGTCACTCGACTCGTCGTCGCTGATGCCCCAGTCGTCATTGCTTGGGAACCGGGTCAGGTCACACGGGTTGCGGTCTCGAAGCGGCGGCTCGGCGACTACGGCCTCCTTCAGGACCGACGACAGCAGCCCGTGCAGACCCCGCAGCGTCTCTGGCGACATGTCCTTGATCTTCGACCCGCGCTTGACCTTCGTCTTCAGCATCTTGTTGACCCACGCGCCGATCGTGGCCTTGCTGAAGTGCTCGGCGGAGCGGATGTCGCAGTTGCCGAAGGTCGGGAACATGTACATCTCCAGCGCGCGGATGCGCTGTTGCTTGTAGCGCTTGCTCGCGGTGCGGTTCTCGACGGACTCAACGGCCCAGCGGTCGAAGCGGAATCGCAGCTCATCCGCAGCCGTCGGGTCGATGTACCCCTTGCCCTTCACCCAGCCGGGGGGCCAGTGCTGCCCGGCCTCGTCAACGGCATCCTTGAAGACCTTTGCCGAATCCTCGTCGTCGAAGCGTTCGGCCTCCTGCTCACCGGTCCTCACACCGCCTTCGCGCCACCTCACCTGGTAGCTGGAGACCTCCCCAGCCCTGTTCCTACGCGCAACAAGGTTCGCCATGTGCGGAGATTAGCGGCTCGTGCTCCCACGGTGCTCCCACTACCCCATCTGAACCAGCCAAGATCCGACCATCACCACAGGTCAGGGTGCAGATACGCAGAAACGGCCGGAGCCCCCGCACAGTGGGCTCCGGCCGTTCATCTGCCGCCTGCTGTCGTGCTGTCCAGGCGGATCACAGGCGGCGCTGGTGGATCGGTTCGATCCTGTTCGCGGACCTACAGGGCGAGGCCGGTGAGGACCAGCACACGCTCGTAGGTGTAGTCGTCCATGGCGTAGCGGACGCCCTCACGGCCGACGCCGGACTGCTTGGCGCCGCCGTACGGCATCTGGTCCGCGCGGTAGGAGGGGACGTCGCCAATGATCACGCCGCCGACCTCAAGGGCGCGGTGGGCGCGGAAGGCGGTCTGCAGGTCGTGCGTGAACACACCTGCCTGCAGGCCGTACTTGGAGGAGTTGACGGCTGCGAAGGCCTCGGCCTCGCCGTCCACCTTCTGCACGGACAGCACCGGCCCGAAGACCTCCTCGGAGAAGAGGGTGACGTTGTCCGGGAGCTCGGCGAGCACGGTCGGCGCGTAGGTGGCACCGTCCCGCTTGCCGCCGGTGAGCAGCTGGGCGCCGGCCTGTACGGCCTCGTCGACCCAGGACTCGACGCGCTTGGCGGCGTCCTCGTTGACCAGCGGGCCGACGTCGGTGGTGGCGTCGGACGGGTCGCCGGTGACCTGGGCCTCGACGGCCGCGACGATCTTCGGGAGGAGCCGGTCGTAGACCGCGGCGTCCGCGATGACGCGCTGCACCGAGATGCAGGACTGGCCGCCCTGGTAGTTGGAGAAGGTCGCGATACGGGTCGCGGCCCAGTCCAGGTCCTCGTCGGAGGCATAGTCGCCGAGGACGACCGCGGCGCCGTTGCCGCCGAGCTCCAGGGTGCAGTGCTTGCGCGGCACCGACTCCATGATCGAGTAGCCGACCGGGGCGGACCCGGTGAAGGAGATCACGGGCAGCCGCTCGTCCTGGACGAGGGCGGGCATCCGGTCGTTGGGGACCGTCAGCACGGACCACGAACCGGCCGGCAGGTCGGTCTCGGCCAGCAGCTCGCCCAGGATCAGCGACGAGATCGGGGTGGCCGGGGCGGGCTTCAGGATGATCGGGGCACCGACGGCGATGGCCGGGGCCACCTTGTGGGCGCTCAGGTTCAACGGGAAGTTGAACGGCGCGATGCCGAGGACCGTGCCGCGCGGGAAGCGCCGGGTCAGGCCGAGACGGCCGGTGCCACCGGCGTCGGTGTCGAGGCGCTGGGCGTCACCGCTGTTGAAGCGGCGGGCCTCCTCGGAGGCGAACCGGAACACGGAGACGGCACGACCGACCTCGCCACGCGCCCACTTGATGGGCTTGCCGTTCTCGGCGGAGATCAGCTGGGCGATCTCCTCCGTGCGCTCCACCAGGCGCCGTACGACGTGATCGAGCGCGGCGGCCCGGACGTGGGCCGGGGTCGCGGCGAACTCCTCGCGCACGGCGTGCGCGGCCGCGACGGCCTCCTCGATCTGGGCGTCGGTCGGCACGCTGACGGTGCCGACGAGACGGCCGTCCCAGGGGTTGGTGACGTCGAAGCTGTCCTCGCCGGTGGCCTGGCGGCCGGCGAGCCAGAAGGCGTGGGTGGAAGTCATGGAGGTTCCGGCCCTTCGGAGTCGTGGGGTGTGTTGCCCCCACCGTAGGGCCGAACGGCCGACCTGGCGTTTGTCCGGCGTGGAGCAGAGCACGACGGGTACACGCCGCTTTGTCGGATGCGTCGGCGCGAGCGGGGGCGCATGGCCTTCCGGCAGCCGCTGAGACACCGGCGCCGACGGGGAGCTCGTTGCCCTTCCGCCGACGGCAACGGCAACCGCTACGGCTCCGGCGTCGACGGGGAGCTCGTGGCCTTCAGTGCCAGCCACAGCTCCATCCGGACGTCCGGATCGTCCAGTGAACGGCCCAGGATCTCCTCCACCCGGCGCATCCGGTAGCGCAGGGTGTGGCGGTGCACGCCCAGGTCCGCCGCTGCCGCGTCCCACTGGCCGTGGCGGGAGAGCCAGGCCCGCAGCGAGGCGACCAGGTCGCCGCGGCCCTTGGCATCGTGTTCGTGCAGGGCACGGAGCATTCCGTCGGCGAAGGCCCGTACGGCGTCGTCCGCCAGCAGCGGCAGCACCGAGCCGGCCGCCAGCTCCTCGTGCTCGACCAGTGCCCTGCCCCGGCGGCGGGCCACCGACAGGGCCTGCTCCGCCTGCTTGTACGCGGCGGAGACAGCGATGGGGCCCGCTGGTGCGGACAGGCCGACGACCACGTGACCCTCCTCCTCCGCCGCCGGTTCGCGCGGGGGCCGCGCCTCCCGGGCCTCCTGGGCCTCCGCGTACGCCGCGCAGGCCGCGACCGCCGCTCCGCCGTCCGCGGCCAGGACGACGAGCCGTTCGCCCTCGGGCACGGCCAGCAGGGTCTCGCCGGTCCGGAAGGCCGCCGCCTCCATCGCCTCGCCGAGCGGGGCCGTTGTCGAGGGGGCGGACGCCTCCGCGATGAGCAGCCGGAACGGGGCGTCGAGCAGACCGCCGTACAGATCCCCGGCGACGGCCCGTGCGTGGTCCGGCTGGCCGGCGAGCAACATGCGCAGCACCGCCGCGCCCAGTCGCTGCTCCGCGCCCTGGAGGGACCGGGAGCGGGCGGTGGTCAGGGTCAGCAGCGCGACCGCCGAGTGCACGGCGTACCGCTCGGCGGTGCCCAGTGCCGCGCCGGTACCGACGGCCAGCGCGCCCCGGACCCGGCGGCCGGTGCCCAGGGACTGGAGCTCGACCCGGTCGTCGGTGTCGCCGACGACCATGCTGGCCGGGGCGGGGCGCTCCCGCAGCCGTTCCACATCGGGGGTGAGCCGGGCGGCCCGGCGTGCGGCCCAGTCGGGGGCCGCGGCGACAACCGCGCCGGAGGCGTCGTACAGCGCCGCCCAGCCGTCGACGTGCGCGGCGAGACGGGTGAGGATTTCGCCGGGGCCGTCGCCCGCGAGTGCCGCCTTCGTCAGCTCCCGCTGGGCCTCGAACCCCGCTGTCACCGCCCGGTACTGATCTGCGGCGATCTCCGACGACACGGCCTTGGCGATGGCGAGGAACGGGGTGCGGCGCGGCACTTCGAGAAGCGGCAGTCCCGATTCCTCGGCGGCGTCGATCAGAGCCTGCGGTACGTCGTCGTAGTGGACGCCGACGGCGAAGCCCAGCCCGACGACTCCGGCCCCGGCCAGCCGCCGCACGTACCGCCGCATCGCCTCGGGATTCTCGGCGTCGAGGTTGGTGGCGGTGACGAGCAGGAGCTCGCCGCCCTCCATGTACGGGACGGGGTCGGTCAGCTCGCTGGCGTGCGCCCAGCGGACGGGCGCGTCGAGCCGGTCCGCCCCCGCACGCACCGTGAGTTTGAGTGCCGAATGCTGGACGAGCGAGGCGAGAGTGGGGGGCATGGGGACCGCGGGACCTCAGGGAGTCGATTTTCGCCGTCCCGTATGAACGGCTCCCACCGATTCTGCCAGGGCGGCAGGGTCCGCCGTAACCGCTCCGGCGCCACGGGCCACCCTGCGTACCGCTCAGCCGTTCAGATCCACCAGCAGGGGCGGCGCGTGCTCCCCCCGTACCGTCGTCAGGGAGAGCACCGCGTGTCCGGCCGGTACCCGGTGGGCCAGTTCGGAGGCCGACCAGCGTTCCCGCTCGACCTGGCGCACGGTCACCGCGTCCGTGGTGACCGCCTTGCCGGTGACCAGTTTGCGGAAGGCGTGGATGGCCCGGGTCATCGGCTGGTCGGCGAAGACGGTGCGCTGGGTGACGTCGCGGGTCTCGACCCACTCCGTTCCCCAGGCCTCGGCGAACTTCTTCCCGTCCCACGTCGTGATTCCGGAGAACGCCATCCGGCAGCCGACCGCACCGAGCAGCGCCGTGTGCAGTTGGTCCGGTACGTCGTCGAGGGTGCGCAGGGTGAGTACGGCCCCGGCGTGCGCGGAGCGCAGCCGCTGGATTCCGCGGACGGTGTCGGGGGTCAGGGTGTGGGTCGCGTCGTCGAGGACCAGACAGGCGAAGAGGGAACGGTCGGTACGGGCCGCGGCGCTCGCGGTGAACTGGGCGAGTACCAGACGTGCCAGTAGCCGGGACGCCTCGGCATGGCCGCGTTCGGGCAGATCGATACGGACCCGGAGCGGGTGTTCCAGGGCGCGCAGCGAGAAGGGGCGGGCCTTGCCCGTGGTGTCGAAGAACTCGGTGAAGGCGGGCCGGTCGAGCAGGGCGACGCGGTCGGCGAGAGCCGGGCCCGGGTCGCCGGGCGCACCGGACTGGCGGGCGCGGCCGTCGAGCTCGCGCTGCATGCCGGGGTGTCCCGTCGCGTCGAGCGCCTCCCGCAGGGCGGCGAGGGCACCGGGCACACCGTCCAGGAGTTCCCGCAGCTCCGGTACGGAGGGGAAACGGCCGTGGGCGGCCCGGAAGGGGCCGAGGAGCTGGGCGAGGGCCGTGGCGGCGCGTCTGCTGTCCACCTCGGGGAGGTCACCGACCAGGCCGTCGGCGAGGACGGTCGCGGCCTCGTCCGGGTCGGTGGTGCCGCCGTACAGATCGAGATCGTGCACGGATGACGGGTCGCCGACCTTGATGACGACGTCGAACCCCTGGTCGCCGCCGAGTTGGGTACCGGCGGCGCACACGGCGACGACGGCGGCCTGTCCGGCGAGCGCCTGCAGTGCGAGGGATTCGACGACGGGCCGGATCAGTGCCCGGCTCTTGCCCGCGCCGGGCGGGCCGACGGCGAGCAGGGACGTGCCCAGCAGCCCGGGATCGAGGGCGATGCCGCTGCCGCGGCGGGCGTACGGGTTGCGCTCGCCGTCCTCGACGGTGCCGAGCCTGACCTGCTGGACCAGCAGATCGTGCCGGGCGGCGCGGACCGGGAGGTCACGTGCGCCGGAGGGGTGGGTGCAGGCGGCGGAGCCGTTGCGCAGCACGGTGTCGGTGAAGGCGGAGAGCCTGGAGTGGTCGGCGCGCACGGACGTCCAGGCGCGGCGGATGCGGGCGTAGTCGACATCGTTCATCCGTCCGGACCGGGTTTCCCCGGCGAGCGCGGCGGCGGCCTGGTGCTGTCCGGCGGCGCGGAGATCCGGCCATTCGGCCGGGTCCTCCTCGCTGCCTTCGACGATGGCGTCCGCACCGCCGGGCGTGTGCGGCTTCGCCGGGTCGCGGCCGTCCCGGCCCGGTGCCTGCTGCGGGGACCCGCCGCGGCGCCACGCCTCGGTCCAGCGCCCCAGCCTGGCGAACGGCCACACGATCACGAGGGTGAGCACGATGTACAGCCCGTAGCTGACCACCGGGGACATCGGCTGGTCGGGGCCCAGCCAGGAGCCGGGAACCAGGCCGAAGGCCAGCCCCATCCCCGGCACGGTCCCGTTCCAGACCAGGATCCAGACCAGCAGCGCACCGATCGCCGCACCGCCCGCCCGTGCGGCGGCTCCCCTGGCGGCGACGCACCGCTCGAAGGCGGCCGGCCAGTTGCCCAGACGGCCGAATCCGTAGACGAGGCCCCCGATGATCAGCAGACGGTAGATGTCGAGTGCACGGACCGCGCCCCGGGTCTGCGGCTCGTCGCCGAACGGCCCCCACCAGTCGCCGGGGGTGAAGAGCTTCAGCGGAACCCGCCAGTACGGGATGTAGTTGTTGCGCCAGAGCGACCAGACGAGGATGCAGGCCAGCAGCGAGATCACCGCGCCGCTCACCAGCGTGCGGTCCGGGGTGCGTTCCTTCTCCTCGGCGGGCCGGGGGGCATGGCCGAGCCGCCAGACACCTGGTTCCGCGGCGGGCCTCGGAGTGCGGAGCCAGTCCCCGAGGGAGGGGCCGGAGGCGGGGGCGTAGCCCGGCCTGGGCGGCAGTTCGGGCGGTGGCGGGCCGGCCGGGCGCGGCACCGGATGACCGGAGCGGGTGCCGCGTGAGTCGTACGTGCCCTCGGTGTCCATGTGCTGTCCCTCGTCCCCTGACCAGCGCCGACCGGTAACTCCGGGCGCGGGCGCCCGAAGTCATCAATCTAGTGCCCCGCACCACCCCGTCAGACGCGGTCCGGCGGGAAGTCTTCGCCCGTGCCCCGGGGCCCTTCGTCCCGCCCGCGCACCGCCGCAGCCCGGCCCCCGCACCCCGTCGCTATGTCCGTGAAGGACAACCGCGTACGGCCACCACTCCCGAACGGAACATGCCGGACCCCGGGTCTCGCCCATAGCCTGCAGAAAGAGAAGCGTCCGAAACACCCCACAGGAGCCCCTCATGACCGCAATTCCGCAGGAGCGCCGCGTCGTCACTGCCATTCCCGGCCCGAAGTCGGTGGAGCTGCAGGCCCGCCGTCTCGCGACGGTGGCCGCAGGTGTGGGCTCCACCCTGCCGGTGTTCACCGCCCGCGCCGGTGGCGGGATCATCGAGGACGTGGACGGCAACCGTCTGATCGACCTCGGTTCCGGCATCGCCGTGACGTCGGTCGGCGCCTCCGCCGAGGCCGTCGTACGCCGTGCGTCCGCGCAGCTCGCCGACTTCACCCACACCTGTTTCATGGTCACGCCGTACGAGGGGTACGTCGAGGTCTGTGAGCAGCTCGCCGAGCTGACGCCGGGCGACCACGCCAAGAAGTCCGCGCTGTTCAACTCGGGCGCCGAGGCCGTCGAGAACGCCGTGAAGATCGCCCGCGCCTACACCAAGCGCACCGCGGTCGTCGTCTTCGACCACGGCTACCACGGCCGCACCAACCTCACGATGGCGCTGACCGCCAAGAACATGCCGTACAAGCAGGGCTTCGGCCCGTTCGCACCCGAGGTCTACCGGGTGCCGGTGGCGTACGGCTACCGCTGGCCGACCGGTGCCGAGAACGCCGGCGCCGAGGCGTCCGCCCAGGCCATCGACCAGATCACCAAGCAGATCGGCGCGGACAACGTCGCCGCGATCATCATCGAGCCGGTGCTCGGCGAGGGCGGCTTCATCGAGCCGGCCAAGGGCTTCCTCCCGGCGATCGCGCAGTTCGCCAAGGACAACGGCATCGTCTTCGTCGCCGACGAGATCCAGTCCGGCTTCTGCCGCACCGGTCAGTGGTTCGCCTGCGAGGACGAGGGCATCGTCCCCGACCTGATCACCACCGCCAAGGGCATCGCGGGCGGTCTGCCGCTCTCCGCCGTGACCGGCCGCGCCGAGATCATGGACGCCGCCCACGCCGGTGGCCTCGGCGGCACCTACGGCGGAAACCCGGTGGCCTGCGCGGGCGCGCTCGGTGCCATCGAGACGATGCGCGAGCTGGACCTGAACGGTAAGGCGAAGCGCATCGAGGAGGTCATGAAGGGCCGCCTCGCCGAGATGCAGGCGAAGCTGCCGAACGGCGATGTCATCGGTGACATCCGCGGCCGCGGCGCGATGGTCGCGATCGAGCTGGTGAAGTCCGGCACGAAGGACCCGAACCCGGAGGCCACCGCGAAGCTCGCCAAGGCCTGCCACGCGGAGGGCGTGCTGGTCCTGACCTGTGGCACGTACGGCAACGTCCTGCGCTTCCTGCCGCCGCTGGTGATCGGCGAGGACCTGCTGAACGAGGCTCTCGACGTCATCGAGCAGGCTTTCGGCCAGATCTGACCTGTGCGAACCCCGGCGGTGACGGAAGGCGTTTTCGCCGGGGATGCAGGGGGCCCGCGTGAGGGCCTGTGAAGAACGTGTGGGGGGCCGATGGCGGGATCCGTTTCCGTCTGTCGGTCCCCCGTCGCCTGCCGTACGGTCTCTGCAGATGAGAGAAACACCCCGCCCGCAGGGGACTGCCGGCGACGCCGGGCCGGAGCTTCCCCAGCACCGTCCTGGCCGTGCCTTCGCGCACACCACTGGAGCCTCTGGCTCCGGAACTCCTCACCGATCGGATGGCCGCTCGCCCCAAACCCCCCGGGGCGCGCGGCAAACCGATCCGACCGGCCGCCCCGGAACCACCCCCCCTGTTCCCGGGCGGCCGGCTCCTCTCCCGCCCCTTGCGTCGGCGCCTCGACACCCCGGCTCGCTCAAGCCGTCCCGTTCCCTCCGGCGGCTCTCGCTGCCGTACGGGTGGGGATCAACCGTTCACAGGCCCAAGACAGTTGAGAACTTGGTACATGCCGTGAACGACGGGTAAACATGTGACCGTAATCGTCATGAACGGTTCCCGGGGGGGAATTAGTGTCGGACCCAACAGTCACAGTCATCATCGGCGCCTATAACGCCATGCCCTATCTGACGCGCTGCCTGGAATCGGTGGTCGAACAGTCGCTGGGCACGTACGAACTGGAATGCCTGGCCGTCGATGACGGATCGACCGACGGCACCGGGCAGGAGCTGGACCGGTTCGCCGCCGAGCGGCCTGGCACGGTGCGCGTCATCCACCAGCAGAACTCGGGAGGGCCGAGCGGCCCGCGCAACGTCGCTCTCGGGCTGGCCCGGGGCCGCTACGTCTTCTTCCTGGACGCCGACGACTACCTCGGCCCCCATGCTCTGCGCCGAATGATCGACATGGCCGAGCGCAACGGCTCCGACATAACGCTGGGCAAGTACGTGGGTGTCAACTGCACCGTGCCCCGTTCCATGTTCGAGGCCGACCAGGAGGTCGTCGATCTGGCCACCTCCCGCGTCTGGTACGCCCTGATGCCGCACAAGCTCATGCGGCGTTCGTTCCTGGAGGAGCGCCGACTGCGCTTCGACGAGGACATCCACATGGGCGAGGACCGCCTCTTCGTGACCAAGGCCTACCTGCAGGCTTCCGTGATCTCGGTGGTCGCCGACGAGGACTGCTACTTCAAGGTACAGCGCGACGACGAGGGCAACCTCACCAGCAACTTCCGTGACGTGATGAAACGTCTTGAGGTCGCCCGACGCCTGATGACCGCGATCACCACGTGCAGCGAACCCGGACCCGTTCGTGACGCCGCGCTGTTGCGGCACTTCAGGGGCGGCCTCCTGGACTCCTTCTCCTGGCGCTTCCCGCTGTTGAAGGAGGGCGACCGGCTGAAGGCCATGGGGATCGCCAAGGAGCAGCTGGACGAGTTCTACACCCCGGAACTCGCCGTCCAGATGACCGCACCGCTCCGGCTGGTCGCCCACTGCGCACAGCACGGACTGCAGCGGGAACTGATCGACATCATCGATTTCCTGACCGCGGAGAGGGACAAGCACCGGCCTCCCCACGAGATTGCCGTCAAGAACGGGCGCGCCTACGCCGCCTACCCGTATTTCGGCGACGCGAAGGCCGGTATCCCCGACTCCTGTTACGACGTCACCGCCGGACTACAGCAGGACGACCGGCTGGACGGCGTCGAATGGAACCGGACCGGGCGACATGGCGTCCTTCGGCTGCGCGGCCATGGCTACATCGAGAACGTGGACACACAGGAGCCCGCCACCGAGCTGGTCCTGCGGCTGCGGAACGACGGGCGCGAGGTGCGCGTCCCCACCCGCAGCGCACCGCTGTCCGCCCACGCCCGTGTCCGGGGGCACGACTGCGACCACAGTGCGGCGGGCTTCACCGCCGACATCGACATCACCCGCGCCCTGGACGGCGCCCCGCTGCCGACGGGGGTGTGGGACGTGTACCTCAACGTCCGCTCCCAGGGCCTGAGCACCCAGCGAAGGTTCGGCGCCCGCAAGGCGGACGACCTGGCTCCGGCCCGCGGCGGCCGGAGCGGAACCCTGGAAGTAGAGCCGTACTACACCCGGGGCTTCGCCAACCTCAGCCTGCACATCACCCGCGCCTCCCAGACGAAACAGATCTCGAAAGGGTTCAAGCGGCGCTTGCGCAGGAGGCTGACCGGCCTCAGCAAGCAGATCGGCAGCGGGAGACTCAGAAGAGCCGCGAGGCTCAGACACCTGTCCGGTCTCGGCCGGACCAACCGGCCCGGCCGGTCACAGCCCTAGGTGTATTGCCCTGCATATGCGGCGTGATCCGCCGGACAGGCCCTTGCTCGGGCCTGTCCGGTGCTCGGGCCTGTCCGGCGATCCGGGCCGACGTGGGCGCGCGGGTCCGTCCGGCATGGCCCGAGCGGACCGTGGTGGACGGACATGCGGTTCCCGGCCCCGGACCTGGGGCTGCGTTTCGGCCGACCCGCCTCATCGACCGCCCCGGGCCGGTTCTCTCCGGTTTCGGCGATGCCCGCATGGGCTTCTTCGTGCCGCCGGGCACCGTCACCCGCTGGGTCGGCACCGGTGTACGGGGAGCGGGGCGAGGGACCTGGACAGTCGTGCCGTACCCGGGGCGGAGGGCCGCGGGCGGGGTGCGCCGGCTGATCCCGCCGGACGGCTCCCAAGGTCTTCCCCGGGCTCCGTCCCGACCAGGTCTCCATCGGTCTGCCGGCCTCCACCCAGGCAGGCAACGGCTACACCACGCCCGCCGAGGTCACCGAGGCGCTGAACTGCCTGACGAAGAAGACCGACTGCGGCTCGTACGCCACCCACGGGACGTGGCCGGGGCTGCGCGGACTGATGACGTGGTCGATCAACCGGGACCCATTCAACAGCGGGGAGTTCTCGAAGAACTTCGACGCCTGCTTCGGCAGCTGAGGCCCAGCGGCAGGAGCAGCAGCCCGCACAGGAACCAACTGGCCACCACGTCCAGCGGCCAGTGGTAGCCCCGTCGGACCAGCCCGAAGGAGACGCCGAGGACCAGGGCGGCACAGGCGGCGAGGAGTGTGAGGCGGGTGCGGGCTGAACGGAGCCAGGGCAGGAGGAGCAGGGCCGCGGAGCCGTACGCGACGGCGGCGGTGGCGGTGTGCCCGGAGGGGTAGTAGTCGCCTCCCGGCGGCATGACCGGGGTGCCGTGGCGGCCGGTCCACTCCTTCAGGGGCACGATGATCGCCGGCACCAGGGCCATGAGTACGGCCGCAACGAGCGGCGGCAGCCACCAGCGGCCCGTCCCGGTGGCACGGCCCCGCCAGGCGACGTACACCGCGACCAGCGCCAGCAAGGGCACAGCGACCTGACCATTACCGAGGTCGGAGAGCAACTCGGATACCCGGTCCGGATGGATCAGCGCATGGCTGACCCGTTCGTCCACGCCCAGGAGAGGGCCATCGGTGGCCACCTGCCAGGTGATCAGCGTGAAGGGGAGGACCAACAGGCCGCACACCAGAAGGAACACGCGAAGGGAGAGACGGAGGGGTTCCGGTCGCTCGGCGACCCGTGGGGCGGGCGCACTCCCGGTCTGCGGGTCGGGGCAGGTCGGCAACATGAGGTCCAGCGTCTCAGATCCGGCCGTCCGGGCCGGGTGAGCACATCGAGCGTGGGACAGCCCAGCTCCCCCGGAGGAATCAGTACGTCCCAGTGCCGGCCGGCGGGAAGGAGCGCGACCCCCTGGGGATTGCGCTCCCACTCCCGCCGGCAGGCGTCCGGCTCCGGTGCCACCGATGTGAGCCACTCGACTGCTGCTCCGACCCCCGCGCCGGCCATGACCGGCCTCCATTCCGTGTGAACCGGCCATGCATGGCCGGTTCACACGGAAGATGAGGGGTTGCGAGCTGCTGCCGGTTTGCTGCACTGAAGTGAGTTGTGGTGAGCGGGAGTGGGTCCTTTTCCATTACGCGGGTTCGGGCTACGGGTCGGCAGTGAACTGGATCACGCCCCTCAGGGCGGGGGTCCGCCGCGCTCAGCTGTCGAAGCCGAGCCCCAGCCGGTCCATCGTCCGCAGCCAGAGATTGCGGTGCCCGCCATTGCTGTCCGCCCTGGCCAGGGACCGCTTGGTGAGCTCGATCCCGGCCCAGGCGAAGGGCTCCGGCGGGAACGGCATCGGCTTGCTGCGGACCATTTCCAGAGCGGTCCGCTCATTCTGTTCGCCCGCCAGCAGATCGAGCATCACATCGGCCCCGAACCGGGTGGCTCCGACACCGAGTCCGGTATATCCGGCAGCATAGGCAACCCGGCCCTGATGGGCCGTACCGAAGAATGCGGAAAAGCGGGAACAGGTGTCGATCGCCCCGCCCCAGGCATGACTGAATTGGACCCCGGCCAACTGCGGGAAACAGTCGAAGAACTGACCCGCGAGCTTGAGGAAGGTCTCCGGGCGCTGATCGAGATCGGCGCTCAGCCGGCCCCCGTACGGATAGATCGCGTCATATCCGCCCCACAGAATCCGGTTGTCGGCCGACATCCGGAAGTAGTGGAACTGATTGGCGCTGTCGCCCAGTCCCTGCCGGTTCTTCCAGCCGATCGAGGCGAGCTGGTCGGCGGTGAGAGGCTCGGTCATCAGCGCGTAGTCGTAGACCGGCACGGTGTACGGGCGTACCCGCTTGACCAGCGAAGGGAAGATGTTCGTGCCGAGGGCGACACGGCGCGCGAAGACCCTCCCGTACGGCGTGCGGACCGCCATTCCCGTGGTGGACCTGGCCAGTTCGAGGCCCCGGGTGTGCTCATACATACGCACCCCGAGGTCGAGACAGGCCCGCTTCAGGCCCCAGGCCAGTTTGGCGGGATGCAGCATGGCGACCCCGTTCCGGTCCCAGAGCCCACCCAGGAAAGTGGGCGAGTCGACCTCGGCGCGCAGTGCATCCCGGTCCAGGAATTCCACACCCGTGAAGCCGAGCTTTTCGGTCTCCTGGTGCCATTCGAGAAGTTCTTCGAGCTGGTGGGGTTCGGTGGCGACATCGATTTCGCCGGTGCGCTCGAATTCGCAGTCGATGGAGTAGCGGGCGACGGCGGCCTCGATGGCGTCGAGGTTCCGCTCGCCCAGCTCCTCCAGCTTCCTGATCTCGTCCGGCCAGCGCTCCAGGCCGTTGGGCAGGCCATGGGTGAGAGAGGCGGCGCAGAATCCGCCGTTGCGGCCCGAGGCGGCCCAGCCCACCTCGTGCCCCTCGATCAGTACGACGTCCCGCTCCGGGTCGCGTTCCTTGGCGATCAGCGCGGTCCACAGTCCGCTGTAGCCGCCGCCGATGACGAGGAGATCGCAGTGCTCGTCACCGGTGAGCGCGGGCAGCGCTTCGGGCTTGCCGGGGTCGTCGAGCCAGAACGAGACCGGCTTGGCGTCGGCAAGTGATTGTGCAGCAGTACGCATGGCAACTGGGGCCATGGTTTCCAACTCCTTCAGGGCTTTCTATCGTGCGTTGTTCTTCCGCCGGTTCGCGATCAGCTGGCCGGCGACAACCACCAGCACAGCAATGATGAACATCGCCGTACCGATGACGTTGATCTGCACGGGCGTGCCGCGCTGTGCCGATCCCCAGACGAACATGGGGAAGGTCACGGTGGAGCCCGCGTTGAAATTGGTGATGATGAAATCGTCGAAGGAGAGCGCGAAGGCGAGCAGCGCTCCCGCCGCGATTCCGGGGGCGGCGATCGGCAGCGTCACCCGCAGGAAGGTCTGCACGGGTCCCGCGTACAGATCGCGGGCCGCCTCCTCCAGCCGCGGGTCCATCGACATCACACGCGCCTTGACGGCCGTCACGACGAAGCTCAGGCAGAACATGATGTGCGCGATGAGGATCGTCCAGAAGCCCAGCTGTGCGCCCATGTTGAGGAAGAGCGTGAGCAGCGAGGCGGCCATGACGACCTCGGGCATCGCCATCGGCAGGAAGATCAGGGAGTTGATCGCGCCGCGCGCCCGGAAGCGGTAACGGACCAGCGCGAAGGAGATCATCGTGCCCAGGACGGTCGCACCGACCGTCGCCCACGTGGCGATCTGGAGGGAGAGGGAGAGCGAGCCGCACATGTCGGCGACACCGCAGGGGTCCTTCCAGGCGTCCAGCGAGAACCGCTGCCAGGCGTAGTTGAAGCGGCCGTTCGGCTTGTTGAACGAGAACACCATCACGACGACGTTCGGAAGGATCATGTAGGCGAGGGTCAGCAGACCCGCGATGACGATCAGATTCCGGCGAATCCAGCGCAGTACGGGCATCAGACCAGGTCCTCCGTCCCGGAGCGGCGGATGTAGACGGTGACCATGATCAGGACGACCGCCATGAGGATGAAGGAGAGCGCGGCCGCCGTCGGATAGTCGAGGACGCGCAGGAACTGGGTCTGGATGACGCTGCCGACCATCTTGGTGTCGGTGGATCCCAGCAGTTCCGCGTTGACGTAGTCACCGCTGGCCGGAATGAAGGTCAGCAGCGTTCCGGAGACGACACCCGGCATGGAGAGCGGGAAGGTCACCTTGCGGAAGGTGGTGGCGGGGGTGGCGTACAGATCGCCGGCCGCCTCGTGCAGCCTGCCGTCGATCCGCTCCAGCGAGGTGTAGAGCGGCAGGATCATGAACGGCAGGAAGTTGTACGTGAGACCGCAGACCACCGCCATCGGCGTGGCCAGCACCCGGTTCGACTCGGTCCAGCCGAGCCAACTGGTGACGTCCAGGATGTGCAGCGTGTTCAGTACGTCGACGACCGCGCCGCCGTCCGCGAGGATCGTCTTCCAGGCGAGCGTACGGATCAGGAAGCTGGTGAAGAACGGCGCGATGACCAGCACCAGGACGACATTGCGCCAGCGGCCCGCCTTGAAGGCGATGAGGTACGCGAGCGGGTAGCCGAGCAGCAGGCACAGGATCGTGGCGGTGCCCGCGTACAGCAGGGACCGGATGAACTGCGGGTAGTAGTCCTTCAGCGCGTCCCAGTAGGTCTGGAAGTGCCAGGTGACCTCGAACCCCTTCTCCAGGGATCCCGTCTGTACGGAGGTCGACGCCTGGTAGACCAGCGGCAGCGCGAAGAAGACGACCAGCCACAGGATGCCGGGGAGCAGCAGCCAGTAGGGGACGAGGCGCTTGCGGGTGGAGGCCTTGCGCACCTTCAGCTCTGCGACGGGCGCGGCGGGTGGCGCCTCCTTGGTGACGGTCACGCCGCGTCCTCCACCGTCTCCACACCGGCGTCGATGTCCTGGGCGGCGTCCAGGCCGAAGGTGTGTGCCGGGTTCCAGTGCAGGACGACCTCGGCCCCGGGGGCGAGCCGGGCATCACGCTCGATGTTCTGCTCGTACACCTGCAGCGCCTTGCCCGCCGGGCTCTCCACCACGTACTGCGTGGACACTCCGATGAAGCTGGAATCGACGATCCGGCCGGTGACCCGGTTGCGGCCGTCGGCTATCGCGTCCGCGTCGTCGGCGTGCGCGAGCGAGATCTTCTCCGGGCGTACGCCGAGCAGCAGCTTGCCGCCGTTGGCGGTCGGGGCCGAACATCGCTCGGTGGGCAGCCGCAGCTTTCCGCCGCCGGCCGCCACGACGATGTCCGTGCCCGCGGAGACGATCTCGCCCTCGATGAGGTTGGACGTGCCGAGGAAGTTGGCGACGAAGGTCGTCTTCGGGTTCTCGTACAGATCGGCGGGGGCACCGAGCTGCTCGACCCGGCCGCCGTTCATCACCGCGACGGTGTCGGCCATGGTCATGGCCTCCTCCTGGTCGTGGGTGACATGGATGAACGTGATGCCGACCTCGGTCTGGATGCGCTTGAGCTCCAGCTGCATCTGGCGGCGCAGCTTGAGGTCGAGGGCGCCGAGCGGCTCGTCGAGGAGGAGCACCTGCGGGTGGTTGATCAGGGCGCGGGCGACGGCGACGCGCTGCTGCTGGCCGCCGGAGAGCTGGTGCGGCTTGCGCTTGGCGAAGTCGCCGAGCTGGACGAGCTCCAGCATCTCGTCGACCTGCTTCTTCACCGACTTGATGCCGCGCCGGCGCAGACCGAAGGCGACGTTCTCGGAGATGTCGAGGTGCGGGAAGAGCGCATAGCTCTGGAAGACCGTGTTGACGGGCCGCTTGTACGGGGGCAGGTCGGTGATGTCCCGGCCGCCCAGCGAGACGGTGCCGGTGGTCGCCTCCTCCAGGCCCGCGATCATCCGCAGGGTGGTGGTCTTGCCGCAGCCGGACGCGCCGAGCAGCGCGAAGAAGGAGCCCTGCGGGACGGTCAGATCGAGCGGCTTGACGGCGGCGAAGGAGCCGTACGTCTTGCTGATCCCGGTGAGGCGGACGTCGCCGCCTGTCTGCTGCTGTGTCATGGGTCGCGGTCCCAGTGGTATCAGGGGGAGTTCGGGTGAGGGGGCAGAGGCGCGGCGGTCAGGCGCCGATGAGCTTGGCGAACTTCTCTTCGTACGCCGTCTCTTCCTTGCTTGTCAGCGAGCGGAAGGAGTGCGAGCGGGCCGCCATCTCCTTGTCGGGAAGGATCAGTGCGTTGGAGGCCATGTCCTTGTCGATCTTGGAGAGTTCCTCACGGACACCGTCGACCGGGCAGACATAGTTGATGTACGCGGCGAGCTGGGCGGCGACCGGCGGCTCGTAGTAGTAGTCCATGAGCTTCTCGGCGTTGGTCTTGTGCCGTGCCTTGGCGGGGACCAGCATGTTGTCGCTCGACGTGATGTAACCGGCGGCCGGGATGGCGTACTTGATGTCCGGGTTTCCGGCCTGGAGCTGGATGATGTCGCCGGCCCAGGCGACGCAGGCGGCGATGTCGCCCTTGTCGAGGTCCGCGGTGTAGTCGTTGCCGGTGAAGCGGCGGATCTGCTTCTTGTCGACGCCCTTCTGGATCCGGCCGATCGCGGCGTCGTAGTCGGCGTCCGTGAACGAGCCCGGGTCCTTGCCCATGTCGAGCAGGGTCATGCCGACGGAGTCACGCATTTCGGAGAGGAACCCGACCCTTCCCTTGAGCGCGGGGTCGTCGAGCAGCTGCGTGATGGAGTCGACCTTGCGGCCGTCGGTCGCCTTGGAGTTGTACGCGATGACGGTGGGGATGCCGGTCCAGGGGTATGAGTAGGCGCGGCCCGGGTCCCAGTCGGGGGTGCGGAACTGGGCCGAGAGGTTGGCGAAGGCGTGCGGCAGGTTCACCGGGTCGAGTTTCTGGGCCCAGCCGAGCCGGATGATGCGGGCGGCCAGCCAGTCGGTGACGATGACGAGGTCGCGGCCGGTGTCCTGTCCCGCGGCGAGCTGCGGCTTTATCTTGCCGAAGAACTCGACGTTGTCGTTGATGTCCTCGGTGTACTTGACCTTGATCCCGGTGCGCTTCGTGAACGCCTCCAGGGTGGGCCGGTGCTTCTCGTCATCGCTGACGTCCATGTACTCGGTCCAGTTGGAGAAGTTGATCTGCTTCTCCTCGGCCGAGTGGTCGTCGGAGGCCGCCGCGGCGTCCCCCTCCCGCTTCGCCGGCGGGATGCCGCAGGCGCTCAGCGTGCCGAGACCGCCGATCGCGAGCGCCCCCATGCCGGAGGCGCGCAGCAGCGATCGGCGGGTCAGGGCGCCCCGGCCGCCGGTCAGACTGCGTCGCATCGCGGCCAGTTGGACCGCGGAGAGACGCTCGGGCTCGTACTGCTCCATGCGCGTTGCCCTTTCGGGTGTGTGTGGCCGGGGTCGGCCGGGTTATCGGTCTCCGAAGATCGTGCGGTGCCAGTCCTTCCGGGCGACCGCGGTGTTGTCGTACATGACGTGCTTGACCTGCGTGTACTCCTCGAAGGAGTACGACGACATGTCCTTGCCGAAGCCGCTGGCCTTGTATCCGCCGTGCGGCATCTCGCTGATGATCGGAATGTGGTCGTTGATCCAGACGCAGCCAGCCTTGATCTCGCGGGTGGCGCGGTTCGCCCGGTACAGGTCGCGGCTCCAGGCGGAGGCGGCGAGTCCGTACGGGGTGTCGTTGGCGAGGCGGATGCCCTCGTCGTCGGTGTCGAAGGGCAGCACGACCAGGACCGGGCCGAAGATCTCCGACTGGACGATCTCGCTGTCCTGGGCAGCACCGGCGACCAGGGTCGGCCGGTAGTAGGCACCGGCCGCCAGTTCGCCGTCGGGGGCCTCGCCGCCGGTCACGACGGTGGCGTAGCCGCGGGCTCGCTCGACGAATCCGGCGACCCGGTCCCGCTGGGCGTGGCTGATCAGCGGGCCGAGGTCGGTCGACGGGTCGAAGGGGTCGCCGAGCCGGACGGTTTCCATCAGCTCGGCGACGCCCTGCACGAAGGCGTCGTAAAGCGGGCGCTGGACATAGGCGCGGGTGGCGGCGGTGCAGTCCTGGCCGGTGTTGATGAGCGCTCCGGCGACCGCGCCGTGGACCGCGGCTTCGAGGTCGGCGTCGTCGAAGACCACGAAGGGAGCCTTGCCGCCGAGTTCGAGGTGGAGGCGCTTGACGGTGGAGGTGGCGATCTCCGCGACCCGCTTGCCGACGGCGGTGGAGCCGGTGAATGAGGTCATGACGACGTCCGGGTGGCCGACGAGATGCTCGCCGGCCTCCTTGCCCGCCCCGGTGACGATGTTGATCACACCGTCCGGGATGCCCGCCTCCGTGGCCGCCTGGGCGAACATCAGCGAGGTCAGCGGGGTGATCTCGGCGGGCTTCAGCACGATCGTGTTTCCCGCGGCGATGGCCGGGAGGATCTTCCAGGCGGCCATCTGGAGCGGGTAGTTCCAGGGCGCGATGGAGCCGACGACGCCGATCGCCTCACGGCGTACGTAGGAGGTGTGGTCGCCGTCGTACTCGGCGGCCGACTTGCCCTCCAGATGGCGGGCGGCGCCCGCGAAGAAGGAGGTGTTGTCGACGGTGCCGGGCACGTCGAACTCGGTGGAGAGCTTGATCGGCTTGCCGCACTGGAGGGACTCGACGTAGGCGAAGTCGTCGGCCTGCCCGGCGAGGACGGCGGCGAAGCGGTGCATCGCCTCGGCCCGCTCCGCCGGAGTCGCACCCGACCAGCCGGGGAACGCCTCGCGTGCGGCGGCGACGGCCGCGTCGACATCGGCGGTGCCCGCCAGTTCGTAGGTGTAGACGGTCTCGCCCGTCGCCGGGTTCACCACCTCGTGATGACGTCCCGATGTACCGGACCGCAGCTTTCCGCCGATGAATTGTGCGCCGTCCGCGAAGCGGTCCCGCACCTGGATGCCGTTGCCCATGACGCTCTCCTCCGCCGCAGTCCCCGGAGCACGGGGGCGGCGTAGCTTCTGCTCGATTTGAGTGCCGATCCTGACAGAGTGGATCGACCCCAACAAGTGATTCCGTTGTTGCCTTTTGGTTACGCGACGGAATCTGTCGACCATGTGTCGCGTTGTTGCGGAATTCCCCGTACGGAGTGTCAGTGGCGGATGCCAGACTCGCGTGTCATGGAACACATGCACGATCTCCTGGCTCGGACCGGGCGCGGCGAGAAGGTGAAGTATCTGCACTTCTGGGGGCATCGCCCGCGGCCCGACGGCAGCATCGGTGCGAGCTGTCTCAGTCAGTGGTGGCCTGCGCCCTTCACGGTCGACGGGGTGACGTATGCGTCGGCCGAGCACTGGATGATGGCCGCCAAGGCGCGGCTCTTCGGCGACGCGGAGTCGGAGGCCGAGGCCGTGTCGGCGAAGAGCCCGGCCCAGGCGAAGAAGGTCGGCCGGCTGGTCCGCGGTTTCGACGAGACGGTATGGGAGCGCGAGCGGTACGCACTGGTGGTGGCCGGCAGCGTCCACAAGTTCGCCCAGGCACCGGAGCTGCGGGAGTTCCTGCTGAACACCGGGGACCGGGTGCTGGTCGAGGCGAGCCCGATGGACCGGATCTGGGGGATCGGGCTGGCGGCGGACGACCCGCGTGCGGAGAATCCGGCGACCTGGCGGGGGCTGAATCTGCTGGGGTTCGCGCTGATGGACGCGCGGGCGGAGCTGCGCGCTCCATGAGGCGGCCGGGATGACCGATGGCCGGGCGGGCCGGAGCCCGGCCCGCCCGGCCATCGGGTGGGATACGGCACCGGCACCGCAGGGGTTCCGGCACCGGCGCTCGACGTCGGCTATCGCGCGACGTCGACGACCAGAGACGTGGAGTACGGGTCGTCGTTGTACGTGTTGTCGTCGAATTCATCGGCGTGGGTGACGAACAGCCAGATGAAGAAGCTGATGATCGCCACACCAAAAACGATGCCGATGGACCCCATGATGATCCCGGCGAGCGCCTGACCGCTGTTGGTCGCCTCACCGCGCTGCACCCGCTTGCGGCCCAGGATGCCGAAGATCAGGGCGAGTGCCCCAAGGATCAGACTGGGTATCCCGTAGATGCAGAACAGACAGACGGCCAGGATGCCGAGCACCATGGCTGCGGTACCCATGCCGTTGGACGGCGTGGTTCCGCCCCAGGGTGCCTGGTTGTAGCCGGTGTACCCCGGGTAGCTGCCGTACTGCGGGGCCGGCGCGGCAGGGTAGCCGTACTGCCCCGCGGCCGGCGGGACCTGCTGCCCCGGTCCGTTCGGTGCGATCGGTGGCGGCGGTACCTCCCCGGGGCCGAACCCGGCCCCGGAGCCGGACACCGGCCCGGCCTGCCCTCCCACACCGAACCCCGGTCCCGTGGCCGGCGCGGGACCGTTCCCCACACTCGGCATCGAGGTCGCCGTCGGCTGATCGTGCACAGCAGGCGGCCGGGGATCACCGGCCGGCTTCTCCAGCGGCACCCTGCTGTCCGGCGGAGCCCACGGATCGCGCGGCGCGGCCCCGCCCGCGGGCTGCTCTGTGTTGTCTGACATGGGCCTCCCCCATCGTGATCCCGTCATGCTACGGCCCACCACCGTCCGGCAGGACCCGGCCTACGATGATCCCCGTCCCCTGCCCGGCCGACCGCGCCCGGCACCCGAACCGTCCCACGCCCCCGGAGTAACCGATGACCGATCTGCACCCCTTCATCGCGGGGCTGCCCAAGGCGGAACTGCATGTCCACCACGTCGGGTCCGCCTCGCCCCGTATCGTCGCCGAGCTGGCCGCGCGCCACCCCGACTCCAAGGTCCCCACCGCCCCCGAGGCACTGGCCGACTACTTCACGTTCACGGACTTCAGCCACTTCATCGACGTGTATCTCTCCGTCGTGGACCTGATCCGCACCCCGGAGGACGTACGGCTGCTGACCTTCGAGGTCGCCCGTGACATGGCCCGGCAGAACATCCGATACGCGGAGCTGACCGTCACCCCGTTCAGCTCGACCCGGCGCGGCATCCCGGAGCAGGGGTTCATGGAGGCGATAGAGGACGCCCGCAAGGCCGCCGAGGCCGAGCTCGGGGTCGTTCTGCGCTGGTGCTTCGACATTCCCGGCGAGGCCGGGCTCGAAGCAGCCGAGGAGACCACCCGGCTCGCCGTGGACCTGCGTCCCGAGGGGCTCGTCTCGTTCGGGCTCGGCGGCCCGGAGATCGGTGTGGAGCGCCCGCAGTTCAAGCCCTACTTCGACCGGGCGATCGCCGAGGGCCTGCACTCCGTGCCGCACGCGGGGGAGACCACCGGGCCGCAGACCGTCTGGGACGCGCTGACCCATCTGCGCGCCGAGCGCATCGGCCACGGCACCAACTCCGTCCAGGACCCGAAGCTGCTGGCCCACCTCGCCGAGCGCCGCATCCCGCTGGAGGTCTGCCCGACCTCGAACATCGCGACCCGCGCGGTGGCCGACATCGAGCAGCACCCGGTCAGGGAGATGGTGCAGGCGGGCGTCCTGGTCACCATCAACAGCGACGACCCGCCGATGTTCGGCACGGACCTCAACAACGAGTACGGGGTGGCCGCCCGTCTCCTCGGTCTGGACGAGCGGGGTCTCGCGACGCTGGCGAAGAACGCGGTCGAGGCGTCGTACCTCGACGCGGCCGGCAAGCGGACGCTGGCCGCCGAGATCGACACGTACACGACGAACTGGCTGGAGCGCACCGGCCGCTGACCCCGGTGGCCACAATGACCCCATGGCCACCACTGTCACCGCCGTAGCCCATCGCGGCGATCCATACCGTGTCCGCGAGAACACGCTGCCCTCGATCCGCTCCGCCCTCGAACGGGGGGCGGACGCGGTCGAGGTCGATGTGCGAGTCACCCGCGACGGTGTACCGGTCCTGCTGCACGACTCCACGCTGGAGCGGCTGTGGGGCCATGACGTGCGTCTCGACCGACTGACCCACGAGGAGCTCACCGAGCTGACCGGGGGCGGTGTGCCCACGCTGCGCGACGCGCTGCTCGCCGCCGGGACGCACCGCGTCATGGTCGATCTGCCCGGCTCCACCGATGATTCGGTACGCAGGATCGTCGGCGAGGTGCGCGGGTGCGGGGCCGGTGAGCGGGCGTACTACTGCGCGGGCCCGGATGCCATGCTGCGGGTGCGCGCCGCCGACCCGTCCGCGGAGATCGCCCTGACCTGGACGACACTCGCGCCACCACGTGCCGCGCTGCTCGACGCGGTGAGGCCGAGGTGGCTGAACTACCGGTTCGGCCTGGTGGACCGGGAGATGACGGACCGTCTCCACCGGGACGGACTGCTGGTCTCCGCCTGGACGGCCGACACCAAGCGCACCATGCGCCGCCTCGTCCGGCAGGGTGTCGACTCGATCACCACCAACCGGGTCGACGCCCTGCAGAGGGTCCTCACCAACTCTTCGGCCAACGGCTCCACTTGATCGGTCCGGCATCATGGACAGCGCCGCATCCGCCGTGATGCCAGGCCGGGAGCCAGAGGAGCAGAGACGTGACCGAAGCCCGCACCACCCCTCTCAACGACCGCATCCGTTCCGACATCGCCCACAACGCGCGGGTCTGGAACTACTGGCTCGGTGGCAAGGACAACTATCCCGTGGACCGCGCTGTCGGCGACCAGGTCACCGGCATGTATCCGAGCATCGGCGAAGTGGCGCGCGCCGACCGGGCGTTTCTGGGGCGGGCCGTCCGGTATCTCGCCGGTGACGCGGGGATCGGCCAGTTCCTCGACATAGGCACCGGCCTGCCGACCGCAGGCAACACGCACGAGGTCGCCCAGCACACCGCTCCCGACTCCCGCATCGTGTACGTCGACAACGACCCGACCGTGCTGGTGCACGCCCGCGCGCTGCTCACCAGCTCGCCGGAGGGCGCGACCGAGTACATCGAGGCGGACGCGCGCCACCCGGAGCGGATCCTGCGGGCCGTCGAACCGACGCTGGACCTGAAGAAGCCGGTCGCGGTCATGCTGCTCGGCATCCTCAACTTCGTCCTCGACACGGACGAGGCGCAGCGCATCGTCAGGACGCTGATGGACGCGGTGCCGTCCGGCAGCCATCTGGTACTCACCCACCCCACGCTGGAGCTGGGCGGCGAGGGCAACGAGGCGGCGATGCGGTTCTGGAACGAGAACGCCACCCCGCCGATCACCGCGCGCAGCCGCGCCGAGTTCGCCGCGTTCCTGAGCGGGCTCGACCTCGTCGAGCCGGGTATCGTCTCGTGCGCGCGCTGGCGCGCCGCCCCGGGCTCCGGCACGGCCGAGGTCGCCCAGTTCGGCGCAGTGGCGCGGAAGCGCTGACAGCGCCGCCCGATGCGGATACGGGACATCGGAACGAGGGTGCTCGGGGCCGGTCCCCGCGCCGTCGACCTCCTCATCGCTCTGCTGGTACAGGCGGCCATGACCATGCCGTTCGTCGTGCCGCGCGCCCCGGAGCTGCCCGACGCCACGTGGACGGCGTACGGGCTGACGACCCTGATGGTGCTGCCGCTGGTCGCCCGCCGCCGGGCACCGGTCATGGTCCTCATCGCCGTGCTCGCGGCCGGCGGTCTGTACAAGTTCACGGTCGACGGGCCGGGCCAGCCGCTTCCGTACACCGGCCTCGTGGCGTTCTACACGGTGGCCGAACTCTCCTCGCCGCCGAAGCGGACCGGGATCGCCGTGCTCACGACACTGGCGGTGCTGTGCTCGGTCGGGCTCGACAGCAACGACATCAGGGAACTGCTCTTCTCCCTCTTCGTGTTCGCCGCGGCCTACGCCTTCGGCCGGCTCGCCGTGACGCGCAAGGCCTATCTGCGTGCGGTGGAGGACCGGGCCCGTCAGCTGGAGCTGACGCACCGCATCGAGGCCGAGCAGGCCGCGGCGCGCGAACGGGCCCGGATCGCCCGGGAGATGCACGACATCCTGTCCCATGCGGTGAGCCTGATGATCGTGCAGGCGGAGGCCGGCCCGGTGGCGGTGCGCACGGCACCGGAGCGTGCCGAGGCGGCGTTCGACGCGATCTCGGAGACGGGGCGGGACGCCATGGTGCAGCTGCGCCGGATGCTCGGCGTACTGCGCGAGAACGAGAGCGTGCCGGGCGCGCCGCGCGAGCCTCAGCCCGTACTGGACGAACTGCCCGGACTGGTCGAGCGGGTACGCGGCAGCGGTCTGGAGATCTCGTACGAGGTCACGGGCCCGGCCCGCCCGCTCGGCCTGGCTGTCGAGGCCACCGTCTACCGGATCGTGCAGGAGGCCCTGACAAACGTGGTCAAACATGCCGCCGCCGACACGGTCTCCGTTCAACTGGATTACGGGACGAAGGCGTTGATCGTCACGGTCACCGATGACGGGTGCGGTTCCGCGGGCGGCGCAGGCATGGGTCTGATCGGCATCGGGGAACGTGCCGCCGCACACGGCGGCACGGCCGGCACCGGCCCGGGCCCGGGCGGCCGGGGGTTCCGGGTCCGGGTGACGATTCCGCAGACCCACACCCCGGCACAGACGCAGCCCCGGACACAGACAGGAGTGGGAAGTTGACGATCCGCGTGGTGGTGGCCGACGACCAGGAGCTGGTACGCAGCGGCTTCGCGATGATCCTGGACGCGCAGCCGGACATCGAGGTGGTCGCCGAGGCGGGCGACGGGGCCGCGGCGGTCGACGCGGTGCGGCGGCTGGGCCCCGAGGTGGCGCTGCTCGACATCCGGATGCCCGGCACGGACGGCATCGAGGCCTGCCGCACCATCAACGCCGAGACCGGCTGCCGGACGGTCATGCTGACCACGTTCGACTCGGACGAGTACGTCTACGAGGCTCTGCACGCGGGCGCGAGCGGTTTCCTGCTCAAGGACGTGCGCCGCGACGACCTGGTGCACGCGGTACGGGTGGTGGCGGCCGGAGACTCGCTGCTGGCGCCGTCGGTGGCGCGGCGGCTGATCGAGGAGTACACCTCGCGCCCGGCCGCCTCGGCCGTGGGACCGTCGGCGCGCCTGGACGTACTGACCGCCCGGGAGCACGAGACGCTGCTGCATCTGGCCCGCGGGCTGTCGAACGCGGAGATCGCGGCCGCGCTGGTCGTCAGCGAGCACACGGTGAAGACCCATGTCGGCAATGTGCTGTCCAAGCTGGGCCTGCGCGACCGGATCCAGGCGGTGATCTGCGCGTACGAATGCGGTGTCGTGACTCCCTCTCCGGAGGGACAAGCGCCCCCGTCTCCCCCGCACAGGTGAGAGGAGCTCATGCCGAGGACCGCTCGGCCGGGTGATCCGCCGGGGCCTGCGGATCAACAGGATGGAGTCCAGCAGCAGTTACGGATCCCACGCCCAGGAGGCACCGGACATGAACACCCGCGCTACCCGTACCGTCATCGCCGCCGCTCTGGTCCTCGGCATCGCCGCCGTCCCGGCCGGACCGGCGCTCGCGGCAGCCCGCGCTCCGGTGGCCGCCGCCACGACCATCCAGGAGGCGCCGGACGCCGAGGCCCTGGACGCGAAGGCCCTGCGTGCCGCGATCGCCGGGCTGCCGAAGGCCGACGCCACGGCCGCACTCGTACGGGTCGCGGGCAGCGACGGCAACTGGCGGGGCAGTTCCGGCGTCCACGACCTGGAGTCCAACCGTCCGGCGGACCGGGACGCCCGCTTCCGGGCCGGTTCGGTCACCAAGGTCTTCACTGCCGCCGTCGCGCTCCAGTTGGCAGGCGAGGGGAAGCTCGACCTGAACCGCCCGGCCCGGCACTATCTGCCGGAGCTGATCCCGGCGAGCTATCGGAAGGTCACGGTGCGCCAGCTGCTGAACCACACCAGCGGCATCCCGTCCGTCGGCTCCGGCGGCGACACCCTGGACGAGTGGTACGCGCACCGCTTCGATCTGCACGACGCGGCGGACACGGTACGCGAAGCCACGTCCCACGAGCCGGACTTCGCGCCCGGTACGCAGCAGCACTACGCCAACATCGGCTACACCGTGGCGGGCCTTCTGATCGAGAAGGTCACCGGCCACACCTACGCGGCCGAGGTCTCCCGCCGCATCCTGAAGCCTCTGCACCTGAAGGACACGTACTTCCCCGGCACCGACCCGACGATCCGCGGCCCGTACAACCACGGCTACCAGATCTTCACCGGGACCGACGGGACCGGCGAGCTGCGCGATGTGTCGGTGTGGGGGGCGACGGACGCCTGGGCGGCGGGTGATCTGATCTCCACCACCGCCGACCTGGAGCACTTCACCCGGGCGCTGTTCCGCGGGCAGGTGGTGGGCGGTCCGCTGCTGGAGGAGATGTTCACGCTGCCCGGCGCGTCGGTGCGCGAGTACGGCACGGGCGGCCCTGCCGCGTTCAGCGTGGGTCTGTCGGTGATGAAGCTGGGCGGGCGCGAGGTCTGGGGCAAGACGGGTGGCCGCTGGGGCTACAACACGGCCATTGCGGCCACTCGTGATCTCTCCCGGACCCTCGTCTACAGCGTCAACGCGACGGACGCGAAGGGTGAGGGCATGAATCCCACGGCGATGAACATCGTGGTGGCCGCCTTCGGCGCCCCGTCGTCCGGCTGACTCAGACCGCCGGCGCGGCCGCCGGGGCGGGCACCGGCTGCGGTGCCCGCTCCATGGCCTCCAGCCGCTTGATCTTGCGGTGCACGACCAGCAGCGGGATCACCCCGAAAACGCCGAACGACATGTCGATGACCGACCACCAGAAGGGAATGTCGCGGATCGGTCCGCAGATCAGCGCGAGCGGGATGATCCCGGCGCAGGCGATCATGCCGAACTCGATGACCCAGATGTTGCGGACCGGGTCTCGGTAGGGGCCGTAGAAGGCGACCGCGATGACGAGGTGCGCGAAGGCCAGCCAGTCGGTGCCGTACAGCACGAAGGGGTACTTCGCGTCGGCCTCGTCGAGACCGGTGCGGACCCGGGTGATCCACTCCATCAGGGCCGGGAAGTGCTCGGGGACGGGCGAGGCCGAGGAGCTCAGCAGCTCCTCGGCCCAGCGGAGTTCGTGGACGAGCGGGAAGGCGGTCAGCCCACTCAGTACCAGACAGACGATGAAGACGACCAACCACACGCGTATACGCCTCTGCAGGGCGCGTCGCTCGCTCATGTCCGCAGCGTACGCCGGGGTTTACCGGCTCTTTTCGTCACCTCTGGCAGGGCTTCACAAGCCGACGATGGAGTTCCACTTCTTGGCGAACTCGGTGCGCTCCTCCGAGGTGATGTCCCGGGCGATCGCCAGCCGTTTGCGCATGGTGTCGTCGGGGAAGATCAGCGGGTCCTCGGCGAGCGCGGCGGCCTCCTCGTCCTTGGAGGAGGCCAGCACCTCGCGGGCGGCCGGGACGGGGCAGACGTAATTGACCCAGGTCGCCAGCTCCGCGGCCACCTCCGGCTCGTAGTAGTAGTCGATGAGCTTCTCGGCGTTGCGCTTGTGGCGGGCGAGGTTGGGGATCATGAGGGACTCCGCCCAGAGTTCGGCGCCCTCCTCGGGCACCACGAACTCGATCTCCGGGTTGTCCGCCTGGAGCTGGATGACATCGCCGGAGTAGGCCTGGCATGCGAGCACATCGCCGGTCGACAGGTCCTTGATGTAATCGTTGCCGGTGAAGCGGCGGATGTGCCTCTTCTTCACCAGCTTCTCCACCTGGTCGCACACCTCGTAGAAGTCGTCCCGCTTCCAGCGGGTGACGTCGACGCCGTTGCCCTGCATCAGAAGGGCCAAGGATTCGTCGAGCCCGGACAGCAGCGTGACCTTGCCGCGCAGGTCGTCCGCCCACAGATCGCTCAGGTGCTTGATCTCGCGGCCGAGCTTCTTGCGGTTGTACGCGATGCCGGTGATCCCGGACTGCCAGGGGACGCTGTGCGTCCGGCCCTTGTCGAAGGCGGGCGAGCGCAGCTGCGGATCCAGGTACTTGGCGACGTTGGGCTGCTCGGCCCGGTTCATCTCCTGGACCCAGCCGAGCCGTACGAACCGGGCGGCCATCCAGTCGCTCATGACGATCAGATCCCGGCCGGTCTCCTGGTGGTTCATCAGGGCCGGGCTGATCTTCCCGAAGAACTCGTCGTTGTCGTTGATCTCCTCGGTGTACGTGACGGAGATCCCGGTCCGCTTGCTGAACGCGTCGAGCGTGGGCCGCTTCGACGTGTCCTCGTCATCGGTGTCGATGTACAGGGGCCAGTTCGCGAAGTGCAGGGAGCGGTCACGCGCCGATGTGTCGCGTCCGGCGCGGTCACCGGGCCCCACATAGGCGGCGGGCACTCCGCAGCCGGCCAGCGTGACACCGGCCGCTGTGGCCCCGAAGGCGCGCAGCAGGGACCGGCGGGACATGGGGTTCTTCGGGGTTGCTCGCACCTGCGCAGAATGCCGGTCGGCGACGGCGCAGACAATGGACCAACCGTCCAGCGGCGCACGCTCCGTCCGCACACCCTGTCGATGCCGTCGCCGGTGCCGCCGTCGATACCGAACAGAAACGGCCCCGGGCTCATGCCCGGGGCCGCACACCGCAGCTGACGACGGATCAGCCGTCGAGCGAGGTCATGACGTGCTTGATGCGGGTGTAGTCCTCGAAGCCGTACGCGGAGAGGTCCTTGCCGTAGCCGGACTTCTTGAACCCGCCGTGCGGCATCTCGGCGACGAGCGGAATGTGGGTGTTGATCCACACGCAGCCGAAGTCGAGGTTCTTGGACATCCGCATGGCGCGGGAGTGGTCCTTGGTCCACACCGAGGAGGCCAGGGCGTACTCGACACCGTTGGCGTACGCGACGGCCTGGGCCTCGTCCGTGAACTTCTGGACGGTGATGACCGGGCCGAAGACCTCGTTCTGGATGATCTCGTCGTCCTGCTGGAGGCCGGAGACGACGGTCGGGGCGTAGAAGTACCCCTTCTCGCCGACCCGGTGGCCGCCCGCCTCGACCTTGGCGTGGGCGGGGAGCCGCTCGATGAAGCCGCTGACCTGCTTCAGCTGGTTGGCGTTGTTGAGCGGGCCGTACAGCACGTCCTCGTCGTCCGGCTGCCCCGTCTTGGTGTCGGCGGCGGCCTTGGCGAGGGCGGTGACGAACTCGTCGTGGATGGACTCGTGGACCAGGACGCGGGTCGCGGCCGTACAGTCCTGGCCCGCGTTGAAGAAGCCCGCGACGGAGATGCCCTCGACGGCCTTGGCGATGTCGGTGTCCTCGAACACGACGACCGGGGCCTTGCCACCGAGCTCCAGGTGCACCCGCTTGACGTCCTTGGCGGCGGACTCGGCGACCTGCATGCCGGCCCGTACCGAACCGGTGATGGAGGCCATCGCCGGGGTCGGGTGCTCGACCATCGCGCGGCCGGTGTCGCGGTCGCCGCAGATGACGTTGAAGACACCCTTGGGGAGGATCTGGCCGATGATCTCGGCGATCAGCACGGTGGACGCCGGGGTGGTGTCGGACGGCTTGATGACGACGGTGTTGCCCGCGGCGAGCGCCGGGGCGAACTTCCAGACGGCCATCATCATCGGGTAGTTCCACGGCGCGACCTGCGCGCAGACGCCGACCGGCTCGCGGCGGATGATCGAGGTGAGGCCCTCCATGTACTCGCCGGCCGAGCGGCCTTCGAGCATCCGCGCGGCACCCGCGAAGAAGCGGATCTGGTCCACCATCGGCGGGATCTCTTCGGTGCGGGTGAGCTCGATCGGCTTGCCCGTGTTCTCCGACTCGGCGGCGATGAGGTCCTCGGCGCGCTCCTCGAAGGCGTCCGCGATCTTCAGCAGGGCCTTCTGGCGCTCGGCGGGCGTGGCGTCGCGCCAGGCGGGGAAAGCGGCCGCGGCGGCGTCCATCGCGGCATCGACATCGGCCTGGCCGGAGAGCGGCGAGGTCGCGTAGACCTCTTCCGTCGCCGGGTTGACCACGTCGATGGTCCGCCCGTCAGCGGCGTCCCGGAACTCTCCGTTGATGTAGTTGCGCAGACGGCGCACCTCGGTGGTCACAACCACCCCTCCTGTCGACACGTCCAATGGATGAGATGCCCAGCCTAGTCGCTCAGGTATCGCTTTCGACATGCCCAACCGCCGTGAACTTCGGATTCAGTGAGATTGAGACCCCCAGACAACGAATTTCATCGATCTGGGGTTGCCAGACCGACGAGTCCCGGTGCACAGTGGATGCGTGGCCAGTCGCAGCGCAGACTCCAGGACCGGGAACGGATCGTCCCCAGCGGTCGATGCCGTATCCCTCGCAATCATCGAGCAGCTCCAGGAGGACGGGCGTCGTCCGTACGCCGCGATCGGCAAGGCCGTCGGCCTCTCCGAGGCGGCCGTGCGGCAGCGCGTCCAGAAGCTGCTCGACCAGGGCGTGATGCAGATCGTCGCCGTCACGGACCCGCTCACCGTGGGATTCCGACGGCAGGCGATGGTCGGCATCAATGTCGAAGGCGACCTCGATCCCGTCGCCGAGGCGCTGTCGGCCATGGCCGAGTGCGAGTACGTGGTGATGACCGCGGGCTCCTTCGACCTGATGGTGGAGATCGTCTGCGAGGACGACGACCACCTGCTGGAAACGATCAACAAACGCATCCGGGCCATCCCCGGTGTGCGCTCCACCGAGAGCTTTGTGTACCTGAAGCTCAAGAAGCAGACCTATATGTGGGGAACCCGATAGCCGTGAGCAAGGACCTCAGCCGAACCGCGTACGACCACCTGTGGATGCATTTCACCCGCATGTCGGACTACGAGAACGCGCCCGTTCCCACCATCGTGCGTGGCGAGGGCACCTACATCTACGACGACCAGGGCAAGCGCTACCTCGACGGCCTGTCCGGCCTGTTCGTGGTCAACGCCGGTCACGGCCGTCACGAGCTCGCCGAGGCGGCGTACAAGCAGGGCCAGGAGCTGGGCTTCTTCCCGGTGTGGTCCTACGCCCACCCGAAGGCCGTCGAGCTGGCCGAGCGCCTCGCCGACTACGCGCCGGGCGACCTCAACAAGGTCTTCTTCACCACTGGTGGCGGCGAGGCCGTGGAGACCGCCTGGAAGCTGGCCAAGCAGTACTTCAAGCTCCAGGGCAAGCCGACCAAGTACAAGGTCATCTCGCGTGCGGTCGCTTACCACGGCACCCCGCAGGGCGCCCTGTCGATCACCGGCCTGCCGGCCCTCAAGGCCCCCTTCGAGCCGCTGGTCCCCGGCGCGCACAAGGTGCCGAACACGAACATCTACCGTGCCCCGATCCACGGCGACGACCCGGAGGCCTTCGGTCGCTGGGCCGCCGACCAGATCGAGCAGGAGATCCTCTTCGAGGGCCCGGACACCGTCGCCGCGGTCTTCCTGGAGCCGGTGCAGAACGCAGGCGGCTGCTTCCCGCCGCCGCCCGGATACTTCCAGCGCGTGCGCGAGATCTGCGACAAGTACGACGTGCTGCTCGTCTCCGACGAGGTCATCTGCGCCTTCGGCCGTCTCGGCACGATGTTCGCCTGCGACAAGTTCGGCTACGTGCCGGACATGATCACCTGCGCCAAGGGCATGACCTCGGGCTACTCCCCGATCGGTGCCTGCATCGTCTCGGACCGCATCGCCGCGCCGTTCTACGAGGGTGACAACACCTTCCTGCACGGCTACACCTTCGGTGGCCACCCGGTCTCCGCGGCGGTCGGCCTCGCCAACCTCGACATCTTCGAGCGCGAGGGCCTCAATCAGCACGTCCTGGACAACGAGAACGCCTTCTACACGACGCTGCAGAAGCTGCTCGACCTGCCGATCGTCGGCGACGTCCGCGGCAACGGCTTCTTCTACGGCATCGAGCTGGTGAAGGACAAGGCCACCAAGGAGACCTTCACCGACGAGGAGACCGAGCGCGTCCTGTACGGCTTCCTCTCCAAGGCGCTGTACGACAACGGCCTGTACTGCCGGGCCGACGACCGCGGCGACCCGGTCGTCCAGCTCGCGCCGCCGCTGGTCTCCGACCAGTCGACGTTCGACGAGATCGAGGGCATTCTGCGCACCGTCCTCACCGAGGCGTGGACCAAGCTCTGACCGGCCGTTCGATCGGCTGACCGGCCACGGACCGGGCAGCCGATCGCCCTGTCCGCCCGTCCACCCGACGGGCCAGGATCCGTCCGGCCGTGATCGGCCGGACGGCCCTGCGGCTTGACCACCGGTTGACCACCGCTCGACCGCCCTCCAGCGGTCATTTCATACGGTCCACACGGCCCGGATGCGCCCATTCGAGTGGGATGAAGCGCACCCGGGCCGTGTGCTGTGCCCACACCGCGGTTCGAATCCTTACGGTGCCGAGTGACCGATCGGCCCCCTCTTCGTTCCCCCGTAAGGGGGACGGGACATGCGATCTGAACCGAGGTGTACGCCATGGTGGCCCCGCCGGACAACGACGTGATCTGGGCGCGTTCCCTGCACCACTCCCACAACGGCTCACCCGCACTCGCCGGCGTCTCCGTGGGTGTCCACGACGGCGAGATCCTCGCCGTGACCGGCCCCAGGGGCAGCGGCAAGACGACCCTGCTGCACTGCCTTTCCGGTCAACTGGTGCCCCAGCAGGGCGAGGTGTGGTTCAACAGCGTCCCCGTCCACACCATGGGCCCCCGCTTGCGCGAACGGCTGCGGCGCGACAAGTTCGGCTGGATCGCCCCCGAGCCCCAGCTCGTACCGGAGTTGAACGCCTGGGAGAACGTGGCTCTTCCGCTGCTGCTGCGCGGCGTCTCGCGCCGGGAGGCGAAGAAGACCGGGCTGGAGTGGCTGGAGCGGCTGGACATCGGCGTGTGCGCCAAGAAGCGACCGCACACGCTGCCCCAGGGGCAGCGCCAGCGGATCGCCGTGGCCCGCGCGCTGGCCGCCTCCCCCTCGGTGATCTTCGCCGACGAGCCGACCGCGACCCTGCACCGCACCGACCGGGCGCATGTGCTGCGCACTCTCACCAGCGCGGCCCGCTCGCACGGCATCACGGTCGTGCTCGCCACTCATGACGCGGAAATCGCCGCCCTCGCCGACCGTATGGTCCCGTTGCTGGACGGCCGCCCCGTCGCCACCGTCGCCCTGCCCGGCGTATCCGATGCGGAGGGCAGGGCGGCGTGCTCGCTCTCCGTCTAGCCCGGGGTACCCATCCGCTGGTCCTGATGCGACGGCTGCTGGTCGCGGCCGCCTCCGCCGGGGTCGGCTTCCTGCTGCTGTGCGCCCTGGGCTACGCATCGGGGCACCCGGCGCACTCCGCCGCGGCCGTGCTGCGGCTGCTGTGGTGCTTCGTACCGCTCGCCGCCACCGTGCAGTTCGCGGTCGCGGTAGCCCGTACGGACCCGAGTACCCGGCCACGCTCCGGGCTGTCCGCCGTGGGCCTCGGGCCGGTCAGGCTCACGGTGCTCGCCGCGGTCTCCACAGCCGTCTCCTGCACCCTCGGGTCGATGGTGGCGCTGCTGTTCTTCCTGCATCTGCGCGGCGATCTGTCCGGGCTGCCGTTCGACGGTGCGGCGGCAGGGCTGCTCGACGCGGACGCCCCGCTGCCGCTCGCGGCCGTACTCCTGCTGCTGGCCCTGGTCCCGGTGGCCGCGGCCACGGCGAGCGGGCTGGCGCTGCGCGCCCGGCCGGTCTCGGCGACGGTCCCGGACGAGGTACCGGAGGACCGGCCACCCACTTCGGCGACGCCCTCGACCGGGCTGCCGTGGGGGGTGGCGCTGATCGCGGCCGGCCTCGCCGTAGAGGCGTACCTGAGCCGCGGCGACGGGCGCAGCCTGCTCCCGCTCCCCGGCCGGTTCGACGCCACCCCGGCCGGAGTGCTGGCAGGGTGGGCGCTGACGGCGATCGGCCTGGCCATGGCCGGACCCGGCCTGGCATATCTCTGCGGGCGGCTGCTCCAGGCGGTGCGCCCCGGCGCCGTACGGCTGCTGGCCGGCCGGGTGCTGATGGGCGAGGCGCGCCGGATCGGCGGGCCGCTCGGTGTGGTCTGTGCGGTGCTCTCCGCGGTGATCGCCGCCTACGCGCTGCACGGGACGGGGCCGCGCCCCTTCGGCCCGCTCACAGCACTGGGCGCGGTGCTCGTCCTCGGCTGTACGTCCGCGACGCTGCTGACCTCGGCGCTGGAGGCGAGGCAGGACCGCACCCGGACGGCACGGGCGCTGCTGCGGCTGGGTGCCCCGGCCTCGGTGCTGTGGGCCGCGACGGCCCTGCGCGCCGCCGCGCTGCTGGTCGTCTTCGCCCCGTTGACCTGGCTGGTCGCCGAGCTGGCGGCGCTGCCGCTGACGGCCTGAGGACGCCGCGTCCCGGCCACGCCCGTGCACCTCGGCCGCTACGTAGCATGACAACGTGGACAACCCGGACGACAGCAATCCCGTACCCGGCCCGGAGATCGAGTCGCTCGCCGATTTCGACGCGGTGGTCGCCTCCGGGAGGCTGGCCGGACACCGGGTCCAGTCCGTCGACCTGACGGACCGGGAAGCCGCCCTGCTGGCCGCCGATACGGCCGGTGCCGTCTTCCTCGGCTGCCTGATGGCGCCCGGAACGGCGGCGAAGGTACGGGCCGACGGTGCGTTCGTCTTCCCGCCGGTGCCCGGACTGCCCTTCGATCCATACCGCGGCCTGCTCTACTCCCCCGACGCGCTCTACGAAGGGCTGGCGGACGGCGGCTACGCGGCGACGCCCGATGCCCGCGCGTACCGCTGGTTCCAGGAGACCCGGGCGAGCGGCGACACCTTCGCGTCGATGCTGCGTGCGCTCCACGACGACGCGGTCTCCGACGCGCTGGACGAACACCTCGCCGGCGCCTTTGTCGTCGGGGTGATGGGCGGCCATACGACGGCCCGCGGCAGCGCGGAGTACGCGGCGGCGGCCCGGCTGGGCCGGACGCTGGCCCGGAGCGGACTGACGGTGGCCACCGGTGGCGGGCCGGGCGCGATGGAGGCCGCGAATCTCGGGGCGTACGCGGCGCCGCACCCCGATCCGATGCTGGACAAGGCCTGCGAACTCCTGGCCGGCACCCCCTCGTTCACCCCGTCGGTCACCGACTGGGCGCTGGCCGCCTTCGCCGTACGGGAGCGCTGGCCGGGCGGCGGCTCGGTCTCGATCCCCACCTGGTTCTACGGACATGAGCCGCCGAACCCGTTCGCGGACCACATCGCCAAGTACTTCGCCAACGCGCTGCGCGAGGACGGGCTGCTCGCCCGCTCCACGGCGGGCGTGATCTTCCTGCCGGGCGCGGCCGGCACCGTACAGGAGATCTTCGACAACGCGACGCCGAACTACTACGGCTCCCGCGGCAGGCCGACCCCGATGGTGCTGGTCGGCCGCGCGCACTGGACGAGGGAGCTGCCCGCGTGGCCACTGCTGCGCGCGCTGGCCGGCAGCCGGCCGATGGAGTCCCGTATCGCGCTCGTCGACACGGTGGACGAGGCCGCCGAGGCACTCGCCCGGTTGTCGGCGAAACGGTAGGCCGAGGCCGTTTCAGAGGGACGCGAGACGGGCCACGAGCGCGTCGAAGAAGGCCTCCCAGCCGTCCTCGGCGGCCGCGTACTGCTCTGCCGTGAGGTTGCCGCCACGCTGCTTGAAGACCATTTCGGTGGTCTTGTCGCCGCGGTCGGTGAAGGTGACGGTGACGGTCTCGCCCTCGATGCCGGCAGGTGCGGTGGCGTCCTTCAGCGTGAACACCAGCCGCTCGGGGGCAAGGACCTCGCGGTAGACCCCGTGGAAGGGCATCTCAGTGCCCGGCACCACGATGACCAGGCTCCAGGCGCCGCCCGGCCTGACATCCATCGACACCCGGTCGAGCGGGACCTCGGCGTCCCCGCCGTACCAGGCGGCGAAGTGCTCGGGCGTCGTCCAGGCCTCGAAGACCAGTTCCCGCGGGGCGTCGAGGATGCGGGTGATGTCGATGCCCTCGCGTGCTGACTCAGTCATTGTTCCCGTCCCTCTCGGAGTCGTTCCGGATCTGCCGCATGTCCTCCTCCAGCTTGCACGGACATCACTGCGCAGACCCGCCGCGTGTGATCGGTCCGGGCCGCTCCAGCAGTTCCGGACGCCGGGAGGCGGCGGGCACGATCGTCGGATAAGACCGACCGGCAAATGGGGGGGTGGGAGAAGGAGCGGGGCTGGGTGCGTGCAGCTGCAAGGCGGAGGATTGAGCCAACGCGGAGCGTTGGTGATTGACGACAACGCCGCAGATGTGCGTGCCCAGCCCCGCTCCTTCTCCCACCCCCCCATTTGCCGGTCGGTCTAAGGCTCGGCCGGTCGAGTGAACCCGGCCGCGCCCTCCGCCGGACGCGCGAGGCCGGTCAGAAGACGGCGGGCAGGACGACGGTCTCCGCCGCGTCGAAGCCGACCCCGACCGTCGCGCCCTCCTCCGGGGCGTCCCGCAGCGCACACTCCGCCTCCAAAACCGGACCGCCCACCGGCGTCAGCCGCACGGCGACATGGTTGCCCCGGAACGTACGCGTCCCGACCGTGCAGCGCAGCCCCCCGTCCGGGGAGCCGATCCGGACCCCGGACGGGCGCACCAGCAGATCGCACGCCCCCTGCGGCGAGCCCTCGGGCACCGGCACCTTGCCCCACACCGTGTCGGCGGCCGTGCCGGCCACCGTCGCCTCCACCACGTTGTCGAAGCCGAGGAACCGGGCGACGAAGGCGGAGGCGGGCTGCTGCCAGACCTCCAGTGGGGTGCCCACCTGGGCGATCCGCCCGTCGCGCATGACCACCACCCGGTCGGCGAGGGCGAACGCCTCGCTCTGGTCGTGGGTGACGGCGAGCACCGTCGTACCCAATCGTCCGAAGAGCGTGCGCAGTTCGACGACGAGCCGTTCACGCAGCCCGCGGTCGAGCTGGCCGAGCGGCTCGTCCAGCATCAGCAGCTTCGGGCTCGGTGCGAGCGCCCTCGCGAGGGCGACACGCTGCTGCTCACCGCCGGACAGCGCGGCGACGGCCCGCCGTTCGGAGCCGGGCAGGCCCACCAGGTCGAGGAGTTCACCGACCCTGCGCTCCTGATCGCGCCGCGACACCCCGCGCATCCGCAGCCCGAAGGCGACATTGGCGCCGACATCCCGGTGCGGGAAGAGCTGGTGGTCCTGGAACATCAGGCCGAGTCCGCGCCGGTGCACCGGCACCCCGGCCTGGTCCGCGCCGTCCAGCAGCACCCGGCCGCCGTCCGGTGGGTGCAGTCCGGCGACCACCCGCAGCAGGGTCGACTTGCCGCTGCCGCTCGGCCCCAGCACACACACGATCTCGTGCTCGGCGACCTTCAGATCCACCCTGTCGAGTGCCGCCCGCTCACCGAAGCGCACCGTGGCCGATTCCAGTGTCAGCATCTCTAGAACTCCCCGGATCGGTCCGTGCGGATACGTTCGAGCAGCAGCAGCGAGAAGGCGCAGACCACCATCAAAATGGTGCTGAGGGCCATCGCCTGGCCGTAGTTGAGCTCCCCGGCCCGCCCCAGCAGCCGGGCCACGGCCACCGGCAGCGTCGGGCGGTCGGGCCGTGCGATGAACACCGTCGCGCCGAACTCACCGAGCGACACGGCGAACGCGAACCCGGCCGCGACCAGCAACGCCCGCCGCACCAGCGGCAGATCGACCTCCCGCCAGGCCCGCAGGGGTGACGCCCCGAGCACCGCGGCCGCCTCCCTCAGCCGGCCGTCCACCGCCCGCAGGACCGGCAGCATGGTCCGTACGACGAAGGGCACACCGACCAGCGCCTGGGCGAGCGGCACCAGAATCCATGAAGTCCGCAGATCCAGCGGCGGCTTGTCCAGCGTGATCAGAAAGCCGAAGCCGACGGTGACCGCGGACACCCCGAGCGGCAGCATCAGCAAGGCGTCGAAGCCGCGGACGAGCCGCCCCGCGCGCCGGGTCAGCGCCGCGGCGGCGAGCCCGCCGATGACCAGCGCGATGACGGTCGCGACCAGTGCGTACTGAGTTGAGTTCCAGATCGCTTCGAGCGGGGCGACCAGGAACGTACCGCCACCGGCGTCGGCGGACCGCAGGGCGCGGTAGAAGTCGAAGCCATGGCCGCCGGGTGTGTCCAGCGAGCGCTCGACCAGCACCCCGAGCGGCAGCAATATCAGCACGAGTACCGTCAGCAGCACCCCGCAGAGCAGCGCCCACTGCCCGGCGCCGCGCGGCCTGCGGGCGGTCTGTGCCGGGTCGACCAGCTTCAGCGCGGTCTCCCTGCGCCGTACGGTCCACGCGTGGACGGCGAGGATCGCGCCGACCGCGGCGAACTGCACCAGCGTCAGCACGGCGGCTGTCGGCAGGGCGAGCAGTTGGGCGGTCTGCCGGTAGATCTCCACCTCCAGCGTGGAGTACCCCGGGCCGCCGAGGATCTGTACGACCCCGAAGGAGGTGAAGGTGAAGAGGAAGACCATCAGCGCGGCGGCGGCCACGGCGGGCGCGAGGGCCGGCAGGGTGACCCGCCGCCAGGCGGCGAACCGTCCGGCACCCAGCACCCGGGCGGCCTCCTCCTGCCGTGGGTCGAGCTGTGACCACAGCCCGCCCACGGTCCGCACGACCACCGCGTAGTTGAAGAAGACATGGGCGAGCAGAATTGCCCAGACGGTGGTGTCGAGCCGTACGCCCCAGAGTTCATCGAGGAACCCGCCGCGTCCCAGCAGCGCCAGGAAGGCGGTCCCGACGACGACGGTCGGCAGGACGAACGGCACGGTGACGACCGCCCGCAGCAGTTGTTTGCCGGGGAAGTCGAAGCGGGCGAAGACATAGGCGCCGGGCAGCGCGATCAGCAGGGTCAGCGCGGTCGAGGCGAGCGCCTGCCAGGTGGTGAACCAGAGGACGTCGCGGATGTCCGGCCGGGTCAGCACCTCGCCGATCCGGCCGAACTGCCAGACGCCGTCGACCTTCAGCCCGCGGCCGACGATCGCGGCGACGGGGTAGGCGAAGAACAGCGCGAAGAACGCGACGGGCACGGCCATCAGGCCGAGCCGCACCGCGCTCCCCCGCCACGCCTTTGCGCGCGCCAGGTTCGCGTGCCCGGAGCGGGCGCGCGGCCTCTTTCCGCGCGGCCCCTCCCCGTGCTTGCTCTTCCCGTGCTCGCCCTTCCCGCACGCGTCCGTTCCGCGTACGGGAGTCTTCGCTACTTCACTACGAGCGAGGACCACGACTGGACCCACTGCTCACGGTTCTTGGAGATCTCGTCGGGGGCGACGGTCGTCGGCTTGTCCACCGTCGCGCCGAACTTCGTGAAGAGTTCCGGCAGTTCCGCGCTCTTGGTGACCGGGTTCACGAACATGTTGAGCGGCATGTCCTCCTGGAACTTCTTGCTGATCAGGAAGTCCAGCAGGGCCTTGCCGCCCGCCTCGTTCTTCGCACCGTTCAGCAGACCCGCGAACTCGATCTGACGGAAGCAGGTCCCGGTGGCGACCCCGGTCGGGGCCTCGGCCGGCTGCGGCTTCGCGTACAGCACCTCGACGGGCGGGCTGGAGGCGTACGAGACGACGAGCGGCCGGTCGGCCTTGGCCTTCTTTCCGCCCGCGGAGCCGGAGAACTCCTCGTTGTACGCCTGCTCCCAGCCGTCGACGACCTTGACGCCGTTGCTCTTCAGCTTCTTCCAGTAGTCCTGGTAGCCCTTCTCGCCGTAAGTGGCGACGGTGCCGAGGAGGAAGCCGAGGCCGGGCGAGGAGGTCCCGGCGTTCTCGGTGACGAGGAGGTTCTTGTACGCGGGCTTCGCCAGGTCGTCGAAGGACTGCGGCGGCGCGAGCTTCTTGTCGGCGAAGTACTTCTTGTCGTAGTTGATGCAGATGTCGCCGGTGTCGATCGGGGTGACCCGGTGCTCGGCGTCCAGTTGGGTGCCTGCCGCCACCTGGTCGAGGCCCTTCGCCTCGTACGGCGTGAAGAGACCGCTGTCGAGAGCGCGGGAGAGCAGTGTGTTGTCGACGCCGAAGAACACATCGCCGCGGGGGGAGCCCTTGGTCAGGATCTCCTGGTTGAGCGCGACACCCGCGTCGCCGCTCTTCAGCACCTTGACGGTGTAGCCGGTCTCCTCCGTGAACTCCTTGAGCACATCCTTGGAGGCGTTGAAGGAGTCATGGCTGACGAGAGTCACGGTCTTCGAACCGGAGCTCTTCGTGCCGCCGGAACCGGAGTCCGACGTGTCGGAACTCCCGCATCCGGCAAGTGCCGTGACGCCGAGCGCGCCGACGACAGCCGTCGCCGCAAGCCGCTTGGTTCTGCGCGTGGTGCTCATTGTGGATTCCTCCTGGGTTTTGGCCAGGAAGAGACGCGGCCCCGCCCCTGGGGAAGCGGGCAGGGCGCAACAGCATGAGTTGATGACCGAACTTCCTACCCGGAATGACCCGGGCGAGGTTCAGAGGGTCTGCGGCCGACCTGTTCTCGGTGCCGCACTCTCAGCGCTGTGGCGCTCCCCTGTCGGAATATGAAGTTGATTTCAGGCCCAGGTTACACGGGCCGTTCCGGCCTCAGCGCTCGGCTGCCGCCAGCTGCCCACAGGCCCCGTCGATCTCCTGGCCGCGGGTGTCCCGCACGGTGACCGGCACTCCGTGTGCCGCGATCGCCTCGACGAAAGCCTTCTCGTCCTCGGGCCGCGAGGCGGTCCACTTGGAGCCGGGCGTCGGGTTCAGCGGGATCAAATTGACGTGCACCCGCTTGCCCTTGAGAAGCCGGCCGAGCCGGTCACCGCGCCACGCCTGGTCGTTGATGTCCCGGATCAGCGCGTACTCGATGGAGATGCGGCGGCCGGACTTCTCCGCGTACTCCCACGCGGCGTCCAGCACCTCGCCCACCTTCCAGCGCGTGTTCACGGGGACGAGCGTGTCGCGCAGCTCGTCGTCCGGTGCGTGCAGGGAGACGGCAAGACGGCACTTGAAGCCCTCGTCGGCGAAACGGAGCATCGCGGGCACCAGGCCCACGGTGGAGACGGTGATCCCGCGCTGCGAGAGCCCCAGCCCGTCCGGCTCCGGGTCGGTCAGCCGGCGGATCGCGCCGACCACCCGGTTGTAGTTGGCGAGCGGCTCGCCCATGCCCATGAAGACGATGTTGGAGAGCCGCGCCGGACCACCGGGGACCTCCCCGTCGCGCAGCGCGCGCATGCCGTCCACGATCTGGTGGACGATCTCCGCGGTCGACAGATTGCGGTCGAGACCGGCCTGCCCCGTCGCACAGAACGGGCAGTTCATCCCGCATCCCGCCTGCGACGAGATGCACATCGTCACCCGCTCCGGGTAGCGCATCAGGACAGACTCGACGAGCGTCCCGTCGTGCAGCTTCCACAGCGTCTTACGGGTGGTGTCGTCGTCACAGCTGATGTGGCGGACCACCGACATCAGGTCGGGGAACATCGCCTCGGCGAGCTTGTCCCGCGAACCGGCCGGGATGTTGGTCCACTCGGCCGGGTCGTGCGCGTACCGCGCGAAGTAGTGCTGTGACAGCTGCTGGGCGCGGAACGGCTTCTCGCCGATCGCGGCGACGGCTTCCTTGCGCTCGGCGGGCGTGAGGTCGGCGAGATGTCGCGGCGGCTTCTTGGCTCCGCGGGGCGCGACGAAAGTGAGTTCTCCGGGCTTAGGCATGGTTCATCCAGTGTCGCAGACAGAACGGTGAGGGCCCGCCGCCCTGTGGACAACGGACCCTCACTCGTAAAAGCCCAGGTCAGGACAGTAGAGCTCGGGGATCAGCCGGAACCCACGAACAGCACCAGCAGCAGCCAGACCACCGGGGCGGTCGGCAGCAGCGAGTCCAGCCGGTCCATGATGCCGCCGTGGCCCGGCAGCAGCGTGCCCATGTCCTTGATCCCGAGGTCCCGCTTGATCATCGACTCGCCCAGGTCACCGAGCGTGGCACTGGCCGCGACCGCGAGCCCCAGCAGCAGTCCCTGCCACCAGGAACCGCCGTCGATCAGGAACTGCATGCACAGCGCACCGGCGACCATCGCGAAGGCGACGGCCCCGAACAGGCCCTCACGGGTCTTTCCGGGGCTGATGCGCGGCGCGAGCTTGTGCTTGCCGAAGCGCCAGCCGACGGCGTACGCACCCGTGTCGCTGACCACGGTCAGCAGCAGGAAGGTGAGCACCCGCTGCGGCCCGTCGTCCGCGGTCAGGAGCATGGCGACGAAGGTGGCCAGGAACGGTACGTAGAACGCGGCGAACACGCCGGCCGTGACGTCCTTGAGGTAGCCCTCGGGCCGCTCGGTCATCCGCCAGACGAGCACCGCGAGTGCGGTCAGCGCCATCGCCACCCAGGCGCCCTCGGCGCCCCGTGCGTATCCGGCCACCACCATCGCCGCGCCACCGACCGCCAGCGGGATGAGCGGCGCCTTGATGCCCTTGCGCTCCTCCAGCCGGGAGGTGAGCTCCCACAGGCCCACGACGACGGCGACGGCGATCACACCGACGAAGACGGCCTTCACGATGAACAGCGAGGCGACGATGACGGCGCCGAGCCCCACACCGACCCCTATTGCGGATCGCAGATCACGGCCCGCACGTTTCCTCTGCGGGGGCGGTGGCGCGGTGGACATGGGCTCCTGCGGCTTCTCGTCACGGTACAGGGGGCCGCCGCTCAGGCGTGCGGCCCCCTGGTCCCGGTCATCACGATCGTCAGCGTCTCTACCTGCGTCGGGAACGTCCGGCACTATGGGCATGGGCCGAGTCTGCTGGGCGTCATACACATCGTATGCAGGACCCGCCGGGGCGGCCTGCATCTCGGGCGCACCCCAGCGGCCGGCTCCCTGCGGGGCGCCCCAGGAAGAGTCGTTCATCAGACTTCGAGCAGCTCGGCTTCCTTGTGCTTGAGCAGCTCGTCAACCTGTGCGACGTACTTCGCGGTGGTGTCGTCGAGCTCCTTCTCGGCGCGACGCACCTCGTCCTCGCCGGACTCCTTGTCCTTGACCAGCTTGTCGAGCGTCTCCTTGGCCTTGCGACGCACGGCCCGGATGGAGATCTTGGAGTCCTCGGCCTTCGTCTTCGCGACCTTGATGTAGTCGCGGCGACGCTCCTCGGTGAGGTCCGGGAAGGTCACCCGGATGATATTGCCGTCGTTGCTCGGGTTGACGCCGAGGTCCGAGTCGCGGATGGCCTGCTCGATGTTGCGCAGCGCGCTCTTGTCGAACGGCGTCACGACGGCCATGCGCGGCTCGGGCACCGAGAACGAGGCGAGCTGGTTGATCGGGGTCAGCGCGCCGTAGTAGTCGGCAACGATCTTGTTGAACATCGCCGGGTGCGCACGGCCGGTACGGATCGCGGCGAAGTCCTCTTTCGCGACGACGACGGCCTTCTCCATCTTCTCCTCGGCCTCAAGGAGGGTTTCTTCGATCACCACGTGCTCCTGCGTGTCTTGAGTGGGCCCGGCGTGCTCGGGCCCGGCGGGTCCTGCGTCGCGTCCTCACCTGCACGGTGTCCGACCGGCAGGCCGTTGTCCATCCTTCGGGACCTGTCCCGGGGTGTTCCCCGCAGGCCCCGGACCTTCCCTTGACTTCCCGGGAAGGTCCCCCGGTTCTCAGGCCCGGGTGCCCTGGTCACTCACGAGCGTGCCGATCTTCTCACCCTTGACCGCGCGGGCGATATTGCCCGTGGCGGTCAGCTCGAAGACGAGGATCGGCAGCTGGTTGTCGCGGCAGAGCGTGATGGCGGTGGCGTCGGCGATCTTGAGATCGCGGGCGAGCACCTCGCTGTACTCAAGGGCGTCGAACTTCACCGCGTCGGGGTTGGTCTTCGGGTCGGAGTCGTAGACCCCGTCCACCCCGTTCTTGCCCATCAGCAGACCCTGGGCGTCGATCTCCAGGGCGCGCTGGGCGGCAGTGGTGTCGGTGGAGAAGTACGGCATCCCCATGCCGGCGCCGAAGATGACGACACGGCCCTTCTCCAGGTGGCGCACGGCGCGCAGCGGGATGTACGGCTCCGCGACCTGCCCCATGGTGATGGCGGTCTGGACGCGGGAGTCGATGCCCTCCTTCTCCAGGAAGTCCTGGAGCGCCAGGCAGTTCATGACCGTGCCGAGCATGCCCATGTAGTCGGAGCGGGCCCGGTCCATGCCGCGCTGCTGGAGCTCGGCACCGCGGAAGAAGTTGCCGCCGCCGATGACGACCGCGATTTGCGCGCCGTCGCGGACGACTGCCGCGATTTCCCGGGCGATGGCGTGTACGACGTCGGGGTCGACACCGAGACCCCCGCCACCGGCGAACGCCTCTCCGGACAGCTTCAGCATGAAGCGCCCGGGTACCTTGCCGTCGTCGCGCTTGTGGTCACCTGTTGCGGCGTCCGCGCCCTTGTTCATGGAGATTCTCCTCGTGCACATACGAAGAAGGCCATTGCCGGTGGGTCTGGTGTCCCTCAGCGGCAATGGCCTCCTCGTCAGTTCTGCGGTCGTACGGCATGTGTGCGGCCGACGACTGCACCAGACCCTATCGGGGTCCACCGTTGTTCGCGGACGGACTCAGATGCCGACCTTGATGCGCGAGAAGCGCTTCAGGGTGACACCGGCCTCGTCCAGAACCTTCTGGACGGACTTCTTGTTGTCCTTGGCGAACGCCTGCTCCAGGACGACGACGTCCTTGAAGAAGCCGTTGACGCGACCCTCGACGATCTTCGGAAGGGCGGCCTCGGGCTTGCCCTCCTCGCGAGAGGTGGCCTCGGCGACACGACGCTCGTTCTCGACCGTCTCGGCCGGGACCTCGTCGCGGTTGAGGTACTTCGGGGCGAAGGCGGCGATGTGCTGCGCAACGTCCTTGGAGACCTCGGCGTTCTCCTTGTCCAGCTCGACGAGCACGCCGACCTGCGGCGGAAGGTCGGGCATGGTGCGGTGCATGTACGCAGCCACGTAACCGCCGGTGAACTGCGCGAAGCGGTCCAGGACGATCTTCTCGCCGAGGTTGGCGTTGGCCTCGTCGACGTACGCCTGGACGGTCTTGCCTGCCTCGATCTCGGAGGCGAGCAGCGTGGCCAGGTCGGCCGGCGAGGTCGCGGCGACGTGGGCGGCGAGCGCGTTGGCGACGGCCAGGAACTTCTCGCCCTTGGCTACGAAGTCCGTCTCGCACTTCAGCTCGAGCAGAACGCCGGAGGTCTTGTCCTCGGAGATGAGGGAGACGACGGCGCCGTTCTCGGCAGAACGGCCCTCGCGCTTGGCGACGCCCTTCTGACCCTTGATACGGAGCGCCTCGACGGCCTTGTCGACGTTGCCCTCGGCCTCGTCGAGCGCCTTCTTGCAGTCCATCATGCCGGCGCCGGTCAGCTCGCGGAGCTTCTTGACGTCAGCGGCGGTGTAGTTCGCCATGAGTCTGTGTTTCTCTCTCGAAGTCTGAAAGATCTACGGGTGGACGGCGGGGGCGGTGCTCGTGGCACCGGCCCCCGCCGTCATTCAGCCGTGACGGAGGTGTCAGGCCTGCTCGGCGTCCGCGGCCGGAGCCTCGGCAGCGGGGGCCTCGGCAGCGGGGGCCTCGGCAGCGGGGGCCTCGGCAGCGGCCTCGGCCGGCGTCTCGGCGGCGTCCGCGACCTTCTCGGCCTCGGCAGAGGTCTGCACCTCGGTGTCGGCCTTCTTGTCGCCCTCGAGCAGGTCGCGCTCCCACTCGGCGAGCGGCTCGCCGGCGGCCTTCTCGCCCGGCTTCGAGTCACCGGTGGCGGCACCGGAACGGGCGATGAGGCCCTCGGCGACGGCGTCGGCGATCACGCGGGTGAGCAGGGTGACGGAGCGGATCGCGTCGTCGTTGCCCGGAATCTTGTAGTCGACCTCGTCGGGGTCGCAGTTGGTGTCGAGGATCGCGACGACCGGGATGTGGAGCTTGCGCGCCTCACCGACGGCGATGTGCTCCTTCTTGGTGTCGACGATCCAGACGGCGCTCGGCACCTTCTGCATCTCGCGGATACCACCGAGGGTCTTCTCCAGCTTGGCCTTCTCGCGGGAGAGAACCAGGAGCTCCTTCTTGGTGAGGCCGGAGGCGGCCACGTCCTCGAAGTCGATGAGCTCGAGCTCCTTCAGACGCTGAAGGCGCTTGTAGACGGTGGAGAAGTTGGTGAGCATGCCACCGAGCCAACGCTGGTTGACGTACGGCATGCCGACGCGCGTCGCCTGCTCGGCGATGGCCTCCTGGGCCTGCTTCTTGGTACCGACGAACATGATGGAGCCGCCGTGGGCGACGGTCTCCTTGACGAACTCGTAGGCGCGGTCGATGTACGACAGCGACTGGAGCAGGTCGATGATGTAGATGCCGTTGCGCTCGGTGAAGATGAAGCGCTTCATCTTCGGGTTCCAGCGACGGGTCTGGTGACCGAAGTGGACGCCGCTTTCCAGCAGCTCCCGCATCGTGACGACGGCCATGGCCGTACTCCTTGAGGTGCTCGGTTGTCGCGACCGCAGGATTGCTGTCGCGCCTGACGCCCCGACGCGCCGTGCCACAAGGGACCGAGGAGCGCGGCCACCATCCGCAGAGAGGGAGGGGGCGGGGCGTGCGAAGTCGACCCGGTGACCCGGATCGCCATAGGAAGTGTACGGGACAGCTCGGGTGCCGGGTGACGGCGCTGTCCACAACCGGTCGGTAGTCCACAGATCCGGTTCATGATCCCCGCGATTCCGAGCGGTGCGGGACGGTTCTGCCATGCGATGCACACCGGATTCGATCGTTTCCCTTTTCAGGCGCAGATTCCGCTTCTGCGACGCCGCGCTCGTGGCGGTGCCGGCCCTTCTCGCAGCGCTGTGCGGCGCGCCGGTCGCGGCAGCCGAAGAGCCGGCACCCGCGCCTGCTCCCTCACCGGCGCCCCGGCCGGACGGTGCCCGGTTGTGGCCCCTTTCCGGGCGGCCCGCCGTCGTGCGGGGATGGGAGCCGCCGGCCAGCGCCTACGGACGGGGCCACCGCGGGGTGGATCTCGCCGCAGAGCAGGGCACGGCGGTGCTCGCCGCGGCCTCGGGCCGGGTCTCGTTCGCAGGGCGTGTGGCGGGGCGCGGGGTGGTGGCGATCGAGGTGGCCGGGACCGGCGATCCGCCGCTGCGGACCACGTACGAGCCGGTGCGCGCGCTGGTCGCGAAGGACGAGAAGGTGACCGCAGGACAAGCAGTGGCGGTCGTGGAGGCGGGGCCCTTCCACTGCGCATCGGGCTGTCTGCACTGGGGACTGCGGCGCGGCGACGCATATCTGGATCCGCTGTCGCTGCTGCCGCCGGAGCTGCTGCGACGGGGGCCGTCCCGGCTGCTGCCGGTGTTCGGCGTGCCGGAGCCCCGCCCCTCGGCCGAGGGGGCCGGGGACGGACTCGCCGCCCCCGGCATTCTGTTCGTCGTTGCCGCGGCACGGCCCCGACGTCAGTCCTGTACGCCCTGTACGCCTCGCAGGACCATGGCGACGGCGGTGTCCGCGATCACGGCCGGTTCCTCCGCCACGCCGAGTTCGATACGCCGCACCGCGGCGTCCACCGAGCCCTGCAGCAGCATCGCCGCCAGCCTCGGCTGCTCGTGGCCGAGATCGCCGAGCGCCTCGACGATCATGGCGATCAGCCCGCCGTGCGCGGCCCGGATCTTCTCGCGTGCGCCCGCGTCCAGCTCGCTCGCCGAGATCGCGACGACCGCCCGGTGGCGGCGGTCTCCGACGAGGTCGAGCTGCCGGCGTACGTAGGCCTCGATCTTTCCCACGGGCGTGATGGCCTGTTCCATCGCGTTCTCGACTTCGGCCGCCCAGACGGGGAAGTCGACGGCGCAGAGCTCTTCGACGACGGCCGCACGGGAGCGGAAGTACTCATAGACGGAGGACCGGGCGAGGCCCGTGCGTTCGGCGAGGGCGGGGAAGGTCAATGCCTCCGTACCCCCCTCGGACAGCAGGGAGCGGGCGGCGTCCAGGAGGGCGCCGCGCTGCATGGTCCGGTGCTCGGCCACCGAGGCCGCTCGAATCCTGGGCACGCATCCACTCTACGGCGACCGGTGTTCGAGAGGGCGGGTGCGGCCCCGATCAGTGGCCGAAGCAGCCATGGCCGGCGGCGGCCACCGGTGGTATCAGCGTCCGGCGTCGGCCAGTTTCGCGCGCAGTTGCAGCACCGACTTGGTGTGGATCTGGCTCACACGGCTCTCGGTCACCCCGAGCACATTGCCGATCTCGGCGAGGGTGAGGCCTTCGTAGTAGTACAGCGTGACGACCGTCTTCTCGCGTTCCGGAAGCGTATTGATCGCCCTGGCGAGCAGCCGTCTGAGCTCACGGTCCTCGGCGACCTCCACCGGATTGTCGGCGGCGGTGTCCTCCAGCGTGTCCATCAGGCTCAGCCGGTCACCGCCCTCGCCGCCGACATGCAGCAGTTCCTCCAGCGCGACCACGTTCGCCAGCGACAACTGGCTGAAAACCGCGTGCAGTTCCTCCAGTGCGATGCCCATCTCCGCAGCGACCTCCGGCTCGGAAGGGGTGCGTCGCAGTTGCGCCTCAAGCGTGGCATAGGCGCGTTCCACGGCCCGCGCCTTCTGGCGCACCGAGCGTGGAATCCAGTCCAGCGCGCGGAGTTCGTCGATCATCGCGCCACGGATGCGGGTGATCGCGTACGTCTCGAACTTGATCGCGCGCTCGATGTCGAACTTCTCGATCGCGTCGATCAGTCCGAACACCCCTGAGGAGACGAAGTCCGCCTGCTCGACATTGGAAGGCAGGCCCACACTCACCCGGCCCGCGACGTACTTCACCAACGGCGAGTAGTGCAGGATCAGCTGCTCCCGCAGCCGCTCGTCGCCCGTGGACTTGTATGAACGCCACAACTCGTCGAGCGAGGAGGGGGCAGGGGGGCGCACAGTGCCACGCGCAGCCGGTGGTACTGCCGCACGGTCAGACCCGGAGGTGTGCTGGGGCATGTGGTGCCTTGAGCCGTTCTGCTGTGAAGTGCTGGGGGACTTGTGTCTGAGTCGGAATTCATGTGAGCGTAGCGTGACTGAGGCGTCGCGGTCCGCGCAGGACAGTGGATCGGCGCAGTGCGATTCCGGCCGATCGAACATGACTGAGGTCCGGGGCCGTCGCCACGTGCGTCGGCCCCGGAGGCGTCGCTGAAGGATCCGCCGAGGTCATCGGCATCACCTTTTCACCCGAATGCTCCAGGTCAAGTACCGCCTCGCCGCGCGTCGCCATTGCATGTCGGTCTCGGCGTCAACCGCCATCCATCGCCATCGCGTTCGACGAACCCCAGTGAGTGCAGTTCGTACAGTCTGCCGAGCGCCTCATCGATGCTGGTTCCCGCGCCGCGGGCCACATCGCGCCCGCCGACGGCGCCGCGGGACGGCAGCGCGTCGAGAACCCTGGCGGAGACCGCGTCCAACAGGTCCCTGGGGCGTACGGGGCCGCGTCTGGCCGGAGCGAGTTCGCCGATGTCCCCCACCAGTTCGGCGACTTCCGAGGCATCCGTCACCAGGATGCCCTCCCCGCGAAGGAGTTCATGGACTCCTGCTGACAACCCACTGGTGGCGGGGCCCGGCACGCCCATGGTGAAGCGGCCGAGCCGCTGCGCACTGCGTGCGGTGACCAGCGAACCGCTGCGGTATTCGGCCTCGACCACGACCGTCCCGCGCGTCAACGCGGCGATGACCCGGTTCCGCAGAATGAATCTGCTGCGGGTCGGATGATCGGACGGTGGTAATTCGCCGATGACGAGCCCCTGTTCCGCCATGCGTCCGATCAGTTCGGCATGTCCCCGGGGATAGGCGACGTCCACCCCGCAGGCCAGGACCGCCATCGTCGCCCCGTCAACGGCGAGCGCGCCACGATGGGCTGCCCCGTCCACCCCGAACGCCGCTCCCGACACGACCACCCACCCCAGCTCCGCGAGCCCCGCGCCGAGACTCGCCGCCATATGGGATCCGTACGGTGTGCAGGCACGGCTGCCGACCACGGCGACCGAGCGCAGCGCCCAGAGCCGCAGATCGCGCGGCCCCCGCACCCAGAGACCGGTCGGCCTGGCGTCTGCAAGGTCGTCGAGCTGGCTGGGCCATTCCCGGTCGCCGGGGCAGACGAACCGCCCGCCGAGCACGGCGACCGCCGCCAGGTCCCGCTCGGGCTCGGCACTCTCGGCCCGTAACCGGTATCCGTCCAGACGTTTCGGAGTCATTCCGCTCAGCCGCTCCGCGGCCCCGTCCCTGGTGGTGATCCGCCGTAACAGTTCAACGGCACCGACCTCGCGCAGCCAGCGGCCTCCACGCTCGTCCCCCGGCTCCAGGATGCGGGTCAGCGCAGCCCGCGCCAGCCGTTCCCGATCGCTCACCGCCACCCCCGGCCCCGCGCCCCGCTCCGGGGCCCGGGCCGGAAGGCACCCCCGTTCCTGCCCCTGCCCGGGGTCCGCCCGCGGATTCATGACGCTCCTGCCTTCGTCAAGGCGCCCCGTGGGATCCCGGTCCGCAGTTCCAGCGCCACCGCGATGTCGGAGGCGTCCGGGCGGTCGGCACCGCGCAGATCGGCGACCGTCCACGCCACCCTGAGCACCCGGTCCAGGCCCCGTGCGGTGAGCGCGCCCCGCTCCATGTCCCGTTCGGCCTCCATCAGCGCGCCCGGCGCCGCGACCAGCCGGGTCCGCAACTCATGTCCGGGAACCTCGCTGTTGGTGGTCCACACGGTGCCGGCCAAGCGGTCCGCCGCCCGCGCCCTGGCCTCCCGGACCCGGGCCGCGACAGTGGCCGTCGACTCACCCCTGCCGCCCTGCCCCATCAGGTCCTCGCGCCTGACCGGGTCGACAACCACCCTCAGATCCACTCGGTCCAGCAACGGCCCGGAGAGTCTCGCCTGATAGCGCCGGACCGTCGAGGGCGCGCACTCGCAACCGGCACCGCTGAGGGTGTGCCGGCCGCAGGGGCAGGGATTGGCGGCCAGGACCATCAGGAATCTGGCGGGCAGCCGCACCACCCCGGCGCTGCGTGCCACCACCACATGCCCCGACTCCAGCGGCTGGCGCAGCGCGTCCAGCACCCGCACGGAGAATTCCGGCGCCTCGTCCAGAAAGAGAATCCCCCGGTGGGCCAGAGAGACCGCACCGGGCCGCGGCAGCCCGTTGCCCCCGCCCACCAGCGACTGCATGGTCGCCGAGTGGTGCGGTGCGCAGTACGGCGCACGGGTGACCAGTGGTTCCCCCGGCGGCAGAATGCCTGCCACCGAGTGCACCGCGGTGACTTCCAGGGACTCCTTCCTGGTCAGCGTCGGCAGAATCGCCGGCAGCCTTTCGGCCAGCATGGTCTTGCCGGCGCCCGGCGGTCCGGAGAGCAGCAGATGGTGACCGCCCGCCGCGGCAACCTCCAGCGCCTTGCGGGGCCGCTCCTGCCCCGCCACATCCGCCAGATCCGGTGGGTTGCCATCACCCTGTCCGGGCACCCGGGCGAGCCCGGTGCCGATACCCGCGCCGGGCACCATCAGCCCGGCCAGCATGGTGTCGGGGCGCCCCTCGTCGTGAGCCTGCCGCTCGTCCGGCACCGGCTCGTCGCAGAGCACCGCGATCAGCTGCCGCAGGCTCCGTACCCCGAGGACCGAGACCCCGGGCACCAGCGCCGCCTCCCCCGCGGTCTGCTCGGGCACGACGACCTGGCGGTACCCGGCCTCCGCCGCGGCGAGCACGGCAGGCAGCACGCCGCGAACCGGCCGCACCCGGCCGTCCAGCCCGAGCTCACCGATCATCACCACATCGGCGATGGAGGCCGGGTCGATCCGCTCGGCCGCGCCCAGCACCGCACAGGCAACCGCCAGATCGAAACCGGAGCCGCCCTTGGGTACGGAGGCCGGTGACAGGCCCACCGTGAGTTTCTTCTGCGGCCACTCGGCCCCGGAGTTCACAACCGCGGCCCTGACCCGGTCCCGGCTCTCCACCAGGCTCTTGTCCGGCAGCCCCACCAGGGTGAATGCGGCCACCCCCGCCTCCAGGTCCGCCTGGACCTCCACCACCACACCCTCGACGCCGACGAGCGCCACCGAACACGCCCGCGCGAACCCCATCAGGCCACCCCCCGCGCATGCTGGGCGACGGGCGCTCCGCGCCTGGGCAGCACCACGCCGACCAGGTCGATCCGGACCCCACCGGGCGGCGGGCCGCCGTGCCGGTGGAGCCAGATCCCGGCCAGCCGTCGCAGCCGCTCCGCCTTGACCGGTGTGACGGCTGCCATCGGATGCTCGAAGGCACCCGCCCTGCGGGTCTTCACCTCGCACACCACGAGTGCGTCGCCGTCCATCGCGACGATGTCGATCTCACCGGCACGACAGCGCCAGTTCCGTTCCAGTACGGCCATGCCGGCGTCGGTCAGCAGCCGCGCCGCCAGATCCTCGCCGTACCGCCCGAGTGCCCCCCGTGCGTTCATATCGGCACCACCTCCGACACCGACTCTGACGCGTCCGGTCCCAGCTGGTGGATCTTGGTGGACAACTTCGGGATTGTGGATAACTCAGCCACCCGGAAGTGGGAATCCATCCCCCTGAAGAGCACGTGGAGCGGGCTCAGCCACCCGGAAGTTCGAGATCGCTCTTGTTGAGCTCCTCGATGTTGACGTCCTTGAACGTCAGCACCCGTACCTGCTTGACGAACCGTGCGGGCCGGTACATGTCCCAGACCCAGGCGTCCGCCATGGATACTTCGAAAAACACCTCACCCTGAACCGAGTGCACCTGCATCTCGTAGTCGTTGGTGAGGTAGAAGCGCCGTTCGGTCTCGATCACATATTTGAACAGACCGACGACATCTCGGTACTCCCGGTAGAGCTTCAGCTCCATCTCGGTCTCGTACTTTTCGAGGTCCTCGGCGCTCATTGGCATGTTCCCCTTCAGCCGTGCGTGCCCCCATTGTGCGCCAGGCTGCGGCGCCCCTGGGCGCTTAGGCGATTTCGGGGGCGAGAACCAGTGGCGTACGCGGAGGACCCTCGTCGAGCAGCGTGCACAGCAACTCGGCGAGTCTGGTCGGGTACACCGTCTCACGCGCCACCGACAGTTCGGCGGAGGTCCACCACCTCAGACCCGCGACGCTGCGCTGCTCCAGCCCGGTCAGCCCACTGGTATCGGTGACGGTCTGCGTCGTACGTGCCAGGAAGTACCACTCGTCCTGGTTCCAGCGGCGCCCGTCGAACGGGAACGAGCACATCCGCTGCCAGAGCAGCGGGCCCAGCTCGACATCGGTGATCCCGGTCTCCTCCGCGAGCTCCCGCAGCGCGGCCTGTTCCCGGGTCTCGTCGCCCTCCAGACCGCCACCGGGGGTGAACCACCAGGTGCTCTCGGGGTCCTCCGGCTCGAACCCATGTATCAGGAGAATGCGGTCGTCGGAGTCCAGGAGCACCACCCTGGCGACCTTCCGCTCCTCAACGCGCACCGGCAGGCACCCTTTCGCTCCTGTTCCGTGCCGACCGCGCGGACCGTGCCGCGATCGGGCCGTATGCGGCACCGACGAGGATGAGCACCATACCCACCACCACGGCCCCGAGCTGCAGCCGCAGCGGTCCGGGCGACGACACCCCACCGGGGAAGGAGGCGAAGGTCTGCGGCCGTCCGACCATGCCGCCCAGCGGCCAGGCGATGGCGTCCACCCGGGCCTGCACCGCGCTGCGCGGCACGGAGCCCTGTCCCGGGTCGTCCAGGTGGACCCGGGAGTCCAGCGAGGCGCTGCGCTCGTCCCCGAGCAGGAAGAGCTGCCCCTTGGGAACATCCGCGGTGAAGTCGTTCGCCGAGGCGAGGCCCTTGGTCTGCAGATACGGTTCCTCAATGGGCTTGCCATTGACGGTGAGCCGGCCCTTGTCGCAGCAGGCGATCTTGTCTCCGCCGATCCCGACGACCCGCTTCACCATCGGCATGTCACCCCACACCGGATCGGTGAAGACCACCACGTCGCCCCGGTGCACCTCGCTGCCGTCGATCCGCTGTGCGAGTACCCGGTCGCCCGCGTGCACCGTCGGTGTCATCGACTCGGTCGGCACGGTGTACGGCTTGTACACCACGGCTCCCCAGGCGAAGCCGCCGAGGAAGAGCACACAGCCGACGGCCACGGCCAGCCCCGACAGCATGCTGCCGAGCCGGCCGTGGCCGTCATCCGTACGTCCTGTTCCACTCATCCCAGCGTCCCCCACCTCGGAGATCGACAATCGCTGATCCGAGTCGGCACCCTACCCGGCGGTACGCTCGCTGGTCAGCCTCCTGCGACGCCACAACACGAGGGGCAGCGCTCCGGCTACACCGAGTGCTCCCGGAGCCAGGCCCATCGCCGTATTGATCCCCGACTGGTCGTTGATCCCCGGCTGGTCGAAGGTCTTCGGAACGGGCAGGGTCGCCCAGCGGTTGATCGGCCACGCCACAACGATGGCCCGGCCGACGACCTCGTCGTTGGAGACCGTGCCGCCCCCCGGCAGCTCTTGGTGGTAGCGGGAGTCGAGGGAGTTCTGGCGGTGGTCGCCCATCACCCAGATCCGACCCTCGGGCACCTTGATCGGGCCGAACGGCTCGTCATTGCAGGGGGTGTTTCCCGGGAAGATGTACGACTGGTCGTCCAGTGCCTTGCCATTGACGATGACCGGGCCGTTCTTCTTGCACTCCACCGTGTCGCCGCCGACTCCGACGACCCGCTTGATCAGGTCCTTCTCCTCGACGGACGGCATCAGCCCGATGAAGCTGAGGAACTTCTGCACGACATTCGGATTGGGTGTCTGGGTGTCCTCCAGCCAGCCGCCCGGGTCGTGGAAGACCACGACCTCGCCGCGCTTGGGCTCCGCGCCGAACCAAGGGGTCAGCTTGTCGACCAGCACGCGGTCGCCCCGCTGGAGCGTGTTCTGCATCGAGTCCGAGGGGATCGAGAACGCCTGCACCAGAAACGTCTTGATCAGCAGCGCGAGAACAAGCGCGATGCCGATGAGCAGGGGCAGCTCCTTCCAGAAGGAGCGTGGCTTCTTCTGGGACGTACTACCGCCGTTCGGAGAGTCGCCGTCACCCTCCGCGTTGTCCGCCGCCCCGGCGGACTCGACGTTCTCCGGATTGTCCGGCCGGTCCTCGGGTTCGTCGTGTCCGGATCGTGCGCCGACCGCCAAATCCCCCACATCCACTCCTTACTCCGTGCCACCGCCTGCGCCCTAGCCGGTGCAGGCCCACCACTCCCATAACGAGCGGGAGTTCCGCAGGGGTCGGGAGAGGGATCATTCCGTTGGGATCCTTGGACGACACACTATTCGACGGGCCCGACGCAGCAGCCGTCCCGGCGCGCGCGTCAGGGACCGAGTCGAATGTCGCCGGTTCCTCCAGTTTTCGCCAGTGCCCGAAGGGCCAGGCAATCACCACGGCCCGTCCCACGACCTCGTTCTCGGAAACCGTGCCGTGCTCCGGCTCGTCCAGGTGATAGCGCGAATCGGCCGAATTGGACCGATGGTCACCCATCACAAAGATCCGGCCGGCCGGAACCTTTACCTCGAATTTGATGAGGGAGGGCGGATTACCGGGATGCAGATACGGCTCGTCCAACGGTACGCCGTTGACGGTGATCCGGCCGTCCTTGTCGCAGCACTTCACCGTGTCGCCGCCGACCGCGACCACCCGCTTGATCAGATCCTGTTCGTCGTCGGATGGCAGCAGCCCGATGAAGGTCAGTGCCTCCTTCACCTGCTTGACGACGACGGGCGAGTCCTTCTTTCCGACGTCCTCCTGCTTCAGCCAGCCACCCGGGTCCTTGAAGACGACGACATCGCCGCGCTGAGGCCTGGAGCCGAACCAGGGCGTCAGCTTGTCCACGAGTACCCGGTCACCGATCCGGATGGTCTGCTCCATCGACCCCGACGGGATCACGAAGGCCTGCACCAGGAAGGTCTTGAGCACGAGCGCGATCAGCAGCGCCACGGTGATGAGAAGGGGGATCTCCCGCACGGCCGACCTGCGCCGCCGCCGCTTGACCTTGCGGGCCAGCTTGCGCCGTTCCGCCCTGGTCGGCAGTGAGCGCGCGGCAGCCGGCCGGCTGCCGGTCGGCAGCGGTATCTCGGCGTCGGACCCGTCCTGCCGCCGCCCGCGGTTACCCATGGGCCCCGCCCGTCGCCCGTACGCCGGCGAAGACGGCACTGTCCGGCAGCGAGCCCAGCCGGCCCAGCGGCCAGCCGATCCAGTCCACCCTGCCGATCACCATGTCGACCGGGACCATGCCACCGCCCGGCTCTCCCAGGTGGTCACGCGAGTCGCGGGAATTGCTGCGGTGGTCGCCCATCATCCACAGCGTGCCGTCGGGCACGACGATGTCGAAGCGCACCCCGGACGGCGCATCTCCCGGATACAGGTAGCCCTCGTCGACCGGCCGCCCGTTCACCTCGACCCTTCCGCGCCTGTCGCAGCAGACCACCCGGTCGCCTCCCACGCCCACCACCCGCTTCACGTAGTCGGTCTCGGCAGGCTCTGCCAGCCCCAGGGACGCTGCCACACCGTGCAGCAGCCCGGTGACGGGATTCTCCTGGGGAGCTTCCTGCACGAACGATCCGGTGCCGTCGAACACCACCACATCGCCGCGCTGCGGTACGGAGCCGAAGCGGTACGCCAGTTTATTGACCAGCACCCGGTCCCCCACTCGCAGTGTTGGCTCCATCGAGCCGCTGGGAATCAGGAAGGGCTGCACCACGAAGGCGCTGAGGAGCAGCACGAAGACCGAGCAGACGGCTCCGAGTGCGGCGGTCCGCCGCCACGAGATCGAGGCGGTCAACCGGTCCGGGATACGCGAGGAGCGCGGCCCCTCCTCCGACCCTGCTGCGGGTGCGGAGGAGCGGTCGCGCTCCGAGGGCTTGGCTTCCGTGTCCATCGGGGCCAGAGCTTATCCGGCCGTCCTGTGGACCTGGGAGTTAGCTCAGTTGTCGCGCTTCTCCTTGATCTTCGCGGCCTTGCCGCGCAGCTCACGGAGGTAGTACAGCTTGGCGCGACGGACGTCACCGCGGGTGACGAGCTCGATCTTCTCGAAGATCGGGCTGTGCACCGGGAAGGTGCGCTCGACGCCGACGCTGAAAGAGACCTTGCGGACCGTGAAGGTCTCGCTGACGCCCGAACCCTGGCGGCGGATGACTACGCCCTTGAACTGCTGGATACGGGAGCGGTTGCCCTCGATCACTCGGACGTGGACGTTGACGGTGTCACCGGGGCGGAACGCCGGGACGTCGGTACGCAGCGATGCGGCGTTGACGCCATCGAGCAGGGAAGCCATGTTGTCTGCTTTCTTCGCCGATGCCACAGGTCATCGACGGGAGATAGTAAGGAGATGGGGGCGCTGATCGCGTCGGGCGGGCGTCGTTCCCCCTGTGGCAGGGGCGCACACCGGACGTACAGCAGCGGCTTATTCTTCCACGGCCTCGGGCCTGCGCCAAAATCGGCCACCGGGTTCCGGCGACCACCCGAGGATGGAAAGGATCTCGCGGTCCTTCTTGTCGAAGCCGCTCGCCTCGCAGCGCTCGATGAGATCGGGCCGGTTGAGCGCGGTACGACGGAACGCCTCGTCCCGCCGCCAGCGTGCGATCTTCCCGTGGTGACCGCTGAGCAGGACGTCCGGGATGCCCCTGCCGCGCCACTCGGGCGGCTTGGTGTAGACGGGCCCCTCCAGCAGATTGGCCATCTCGCCGGGGGCGAAGGAGTCGTCCCGGTGCGATTCGGCGTTGCCGAGCACGCCGGGCAGCAGTCGGGCCACCGCCTCCGTGATCACCAGCACCGCGGCTTCCCCGCCGGCCAGCACATAGTCCCCGATGGACACCTCGACGACCGGCATGCGGGTCGCGTACTCGTCCATCACCCGCCGGTCGATGCCCTCGTAGCGGGCCGGCGTGAAGATCAGCCAAGGCCGCTCGGAGAGCTCGACGGCGAGCTCCTGGGTGAACGGGCGGCCGCTGGGCGTGGGCACCACGAGGACCGGGGAGTGCGCCCCGGCCTCGTACCCGCCCGCCAGGGCGTCGTCCAGCGCCTCGCCCCACGGCTCGGTCTTCATGACCATGCCGGGGCCGCCGCCGTACGGGGTGTCGTCGACCGTGTTGTGCCGGTCGTACGTCCAGTCCCGCAGGTCGTGCACGTGCACATCGAGGCGGCCGCGCGCGCGGGCCTTGCCGACGAGGGAGACGTTCAGCGGTTCCAGGTACTCCGGGAAGATCGTGACGACGTCGAGGCGCATCAGGCGTCCTTCCCGGACTCGGGCGCCTCGTCCTCGTCGCCCTCTTCGTCGCGCGAGGAGGCGATCACGGCCTGGCTCTCGTCGATCAGACCGGGCGGCGGGGTGATCACCGCGCGCTGCTCATCCAGATCGATCTCGGTGACGATCTCCTCGACGAACGGGATCATCACCTCGCTGCCGTCCGGCCGCTCGACGATGAAGAGATCCTGGGACGGCAGATGCGTGATCTCGGTGATCCGGCCGATCTCGGTGCCGTCGGCGAGGACCACGTCGAGGTCCATGAGCTGATGGTCGTAGAACTCCTCGGGGTCCTCGGGGAGTTCCGCCGGGTCGACCTCGGCGATCAGGAGCGTGTTGCGCAGGGCCTCGGCAGCCGTACGGTCGCGTACGCCCTCGAAGCGGAGCAGCAGCCGTCCGCTGTGCACCCGGCCGGTCTCGATCGTCAGCGGTCCGGCGGTGGCCGGTTCGGTGGCGAGTACGGCCCCGGGCGCGAGCCGCAGCTCCGGTTCGTCCGTACGCACCTCGACGGTGACCTCGCCCTTGATGCCGTGGGCACGGCCGATCCGCGCGACTACCAACTGCACCTTGTGTCTCTCCTGTCATACGACGACGGGCCGGGGCGGGCGCATGGCCCTCCCCGGCCCGTGCCGGTGTTCAACTCTGTCAGCGAACCTGATCCACATCGACGAGGTCGACACGGATGCCACGGCCGCCGATGGCGCCCACGACGGTACGCAGTGCGCGTGCGGTGCGGCCGTTGCGGCCGATCACCTTACCGAGATCGTCGGGGTGAACCCGGACCTCGAGTACGCGACCACGGCGCAGGTTGCGCGAGGCGACCTGCACATCGTCGGGGTTGTCGACGATGCCCTTCACGAGGTGCTCGAGAGCCTCCTCGAGCATGCTCAGGCCTCGGTCGACTCGGCGGGCGCAGCCGCGTCAGCAGCCTCGTCCGCCTTCTTGTCGGTCTTCTTCGCCTTCTGCGTGATGGCCTCGCCCTTGGACTCCTCGCCGGTGTCCTTGGCCAGGGCCTCGAACAGGGCGCGCTTGTCAGCCTTGGGCTCCGGCTGCAGCAGCGGCGCGGGGGCCGGAAGACCCTTGTGGGCCTGCCAGTCGCCGGTGAGCTTCAGGATCGCGAGAACCGGCTCGGTCGGCTGGGCGCCGACGGACAGCCAGTACTGCGCACGCTCCGAGTTGACCTCGATGCGCGAGGGGTTCTGCACCGGGTGGTACAGGCCGATCTCCTCGATGGCCCGGCCGTCACGGCGGGTACGGGAGTCGGCGACGACGATGCGGTAGTGAGGCGAACGGATCTTGCCCAGACGCTTCAGCTTGATCTTGACTGCCACGGAAGTGGTGTCTCCTGGTCTATGACGTGGTTGGGCACAACGAAGATGCCACGTGGGGTTGCGGTACTCGGGTGCCCGATGGACGCGTCAGCCGGAGGAGAGAGGGGTCCTATGCGACTGTCGAGTACAGCTAGCCATTGTGCCACACCACATCGCGTCACCCCACCGCGACCGCGGCTTCCGGGATACGGAACGGCTTTCCGCAGCCACCGCAGACGATCGGCGCCTGCGCCAGGACCGACGGGACGACTCGCACATTGCGTCCGCAGTCGCAGACGGCCTTGACGCGGACGCCTCCTCCGGAGGAGCCGTGCCGGGCGGCCGGGCCACGGAAGGAACGCTTGGTGTCGGCGGCGGTGGCGACCGTATGCGCCTTGAGGGCGCGCTGCAGCCGCTCGATCGTCGGGCGGTACCTGCGCTTGGCCTCGGGGTTGAGCGTGACCAGCGAGAAGCCACTGCTGGGGTGGGGCTCCTCGGCATGGTCGAGGCCCAGCTCCTCGGCGATCGCGAGGAATCGACGGTTGTGGTAACGGCCGGCTCGCGAGGTGTCGCGGACACCTCTCGCGGCGGCGATGCCATGGACTGCCTCGTGCAGCAGTCGTTCGAAGGAGAGCTCGGCGCCACAGGCGGACGAGGACTCTCCGATCAGGGACTCGGGCGCGGCTAGATCCGGCAGCTCGGGGTGGTACCGCTGAATGTCGGCCCACGCCTGCGCCAGCTCTGCGGCAAGTACAGGTGGTGTCGTGCTCACGTCGTGACAACGAGCGCGAGTGCCCAGGTGTTCCGATTCCGGGCCATCCCAAATAATTTGCACGTACCAGTCAGTTGCCGTTGATGCGTCCTGACGAGGGCGGGTGCGCAGATCTGCGGAGAAGTCTCACAGCTCACACCAAGGTGGTACGTAGCGGCCCGTACGCCCGGACGCGTAGGCGGCAACCGTACGCCGGAGTGCCGAGCGGCTCCGCGTCAGTACGCGCGGGCCACCAGGGCGACAGTACCGGGGGCGTCGTCCGCGTCCGGCACCGACCCGTCCTCGGCGACCAGACACCGCACGGACACCCCGTGCTCCGCGAGCCGGGCCTCCCCCGCCGCACCGAGGGCCGACCAGTCGATACGCGCCCAGCCGCCCGCGGCCGCCGCCTCCACGGCCTCGTCGACGGACGCGACCTCGCTGGTGGACGACTCGCGCCGGCTCCGGGACTCCCTCAGCAGCGTCGCCTGGTCCTCCTCGAGGACCGCCGGAAGCAGCGCGGGCAGGGCCCCGATCGCGACCGGTTCCTTCCCGCCGGGAATGCGCCGGGCCAGCATCGCGGTGCCGTTCTCCAGATCGCGCGGGCCGATCTCGATCCGTACCGGCACGCCCTTCAGTTCCCAGTCGACCGCGCGGCGGCCGAACGGGGTGTCGGTGCGGTCGTCGACCTCGGTCCTGATCCCCGCGGCGCGCAGCCGCTCCCCGATGGACCGGACCGCGGTCAGCACCGCTTCGTCCCCCTTGACCGCGAGGACGACCGCCTGGACGGGCGCGAGCCGCGGCGGCACCCGGAGGCCGTGATCGTCGCCGTGCGCCATGATCAGCCCGCCGACCATGCGCGTCGACGAGCCCCACGAGGTCTGCCAGACCAGTTCCTGCCTGCCTTCCCTGGACAGGTAGCTGGTGTGGAATGCCTTGGCGAAGTTGGTGCCGAGTTCATGGCTCGTACCCAACTGCAGGGCCTTGCCGTCCCGCATCATCCCTTCGAGCGTCAGGGTGTTGACGGCCCCGGCGAAGCGCTCGGCAGGGGTCTTGCGGCCGAGGACCACATCGATGCCCAGCACGTTGACCATGAAGTCCGCGTAGACGTCCCGGTGGATGTACGCCGCGTACTCCCGGGCCTCCTCGTAGGTGGCGTGGGCGGTGTGGCCCTCCTGCCAGAGGAATTCCGTCGTACGGAGAAAGACCCGCGGGCGCATCTCCCAGCGCACGACATTCGCCCACTGGTTGATCAGCAGCGGCAGATCCCGGTAGCTCTGCACCCATTTCGAGAAGTACTCATTGATGATCGTTTCGGACGTCGGCCGCACCACCACGGGCTCTTCGAGGTCTTTTCCACCGGCGTGGGTCACGACCGCGAGCTCCGGCTCGAAGCCCTCGACGTGCTCGGCTTCGCGTGTCAGGTAAGACTGGGGGATGAAGAGCGGGAAGTAGGCGTTCCGGGCGCCCGCCTGTTTGATACGGGCATCCATCTCCTGCTGCATCCGCTCCCACAGGCCGTATCCGTACGGCCGGATGACCATGGTGCCGCGCACCGGACCGTTGTCCGCGAGTTCGGCCTTGTTGATCAGATCCTGGTACCAGCGGGGAAAGTCCTCGGCCTGGGGCGTGAGAACGGGTGCCTTTGCCATGGCGCGCATCGTACGGCGATACCGCCCATCACACAGGGCGACGGGCCCTGCTTCCACGGGCCGTCCCCACGGGCGCACCACCGGAGCACGCAAGCATTGCCATCAGACCCCTGGACGCGGGCGCGGATGCGCAGTTCTCTGACATACGGGGGGAGCGGGCGCACACGCACAGGGAGACATCCACTCGGGGCACGACCGATCGGACATGACCGACCTCTCGGCGGATTGGGGCGCTTCCATGACACCAACGCTCGTCCGGCACCACAGCCACGCGCACACGGCCACCCCGGTGGACTCCGGTAACCGTGCCCGGGACTGGGCCGAGATTCAGGAGCGGATGCTCGCACCGCTGTACGAAGCGGTGTACGAGCGGCTCGAAGTGGGAAGCGGCACCCGGCTGCTCTCCCTCGGCTGCGGCTCCGGTCTCGCGCTGCTGATCGCGGCCGCGCGCGGGGCGCTCGTCACCGGCGTCGACACCGACGCCGAACGGCTGGCACTCGCCCGGGCCCGGCTGCTGCCCGGTCCGGGGAGCGACGCCGGGCCGCCGGCCGGGCATACGAGGCTCCTGGACGGCGATCCGTCCGCGGCCGCCCCTGCCGACGGAACGCCGTACAACCTGCTCACCGCGTTCACCCCGATCGGCTGCTCGTCCGGCGACGGGGAAGGGCTCGTGGACGCGCTGCGGTCCGCCGTACCGCTGGCCGCCCGGGGCAGCACGGTCGTACTGACCGGGTGGGGTCCGCCGGAGCGGTGCGCGACGGCGCCGGTGCTTCGGGTGGCGGGCCGGCTCTCCGACGGGTCGCAGGCGCCGCGCACGGGCGGCTGGCGGCCGTGGAGCCGGGACGATCTGGAAGAAGTGGCGTTCCGGGCCGGTCTGAATCCGGACGGCTCCGGCCGGGTCGCGTGCCCGTTCGGGTACGCGGACATGGACAGTGCGGTGCGGGGGCTGCTGTCGACGCGGCTCTTCGATACGGCGGTGCGCGCGACGGACCGGGACCAGGTGGCCAAAGAGGTCGCGGAGGCCCTGCATCCGCACCGGCGCCGGGACGGCACGATCTGGATGCCGAACGTCTTCCGCTATCTCGTGTGCACCACCTGAGCCATTCCGTGAACCTCGTATGCACCACCGGCCGCTACTTGCCCAGACGGGTGATGCCGGCCGCACGGTAGGCCGCGGCCTCGTCCAGCGTCTCGCTCTCCAGCAGCGCCGCGGCCAGCGAGTCCAGCCTGTCCCGGTTCTCGCCCAGGAGTCGGCACGCCACCTCGTAGCACTCGTCGACGATGCGCCGCATCTCGCCGTCCACCGCGTCGAGCGTCGCCGGGGCCGCCGACAGTCCGTACGCCTGCTGGGCATCGCTCGGGATCGCCGTCAGCCTGCCCACCCTGCGGCTCATGCCCCAGCGGCCGACCATGCCGCGGGCCAGGTTGGTGACCTGTTCCAGGTCGCTCTCCGCGCCGGTGGTGACCACGTCGAAGACCACCTGCTCGGCGGCCATGCCGCCGAGCGCACCGATGATACGGCCGCGCAGATACTCCTCGGTGTAGGAGTACTTGTCGGCGTCCGGCGTCGAGAGGGTGACGCCCAGGGCCCGGCCGCGCGGCACGATGGTGACCTTGCGGACCGGGTCGGCGCCCGGCTGGAGCATGCCGAGCAGGGCGTGCCCGCTCTCGTGGTACGCGGTCCTGCGGCGTTCCTCGTCCGACATGACCAGTGAGCGCTCCGCTCCCAGCTGGACCTTCTCCAGGGCGTCCGAGAGGTCGGACTGGCTGACCTCGGACTGCCGTCGCTTGACCGCGAGCAGCGCGGCCTCATTGGCCAGGTTGGCGAGATCGGCTCCCGTCATACCGGGGGTCGTACCGGCGACCTGGGCCAGGTTCACATCCTCGGCAAGCGGGATCTGCCGGGTGTGGATCTCCAGGATCGCCTCCCGGCCGCCTCTGTCCGGCGGGCTCACCTGAACGATCCGGTCGAAACGGCCGGGCCGGGTGAGGGCGGGGTCGAGGACGTCGGCGCGGTTGGTGGCAGCAAGGACGACGACGCCCTCCGAACCGGAGAAACCGTCCATCTCGGTGAGGATCTGGTTGAGCGTCTGCTCGCGCTCGTCGTGGCCGCCCATGCCGGAACCGCCGCCGCGGGCCCGGCCGATGGTGTCGATCTCGTCGATGAAGACGATGGCGGGGGCGACCTTGCGTGCCTCGGCGAAGAGTTCCCGCACCCGGCTCGCGCCGACGCCGACGATCATCTCGATGAATTCGGAGGCCGATGCCGAGAAGAACGGCACCCCGGCCTCACCCGCGACGGCCCGTGCGAGCAGTGTCTTGCCGGTGCCGGGCGGTCCCGCGAGGAGCACTCCCCCGGGCATCCGGGCACCCATCTTCCGGTACGCCTGCGGGTTCTTCAGGAAGTCCACGACGTCGTTGAGCTCGCCCTCGACCTCGTCGATCCCGGCCACGTCCTCGAAGGTGGTGCGCTTGGCGCCCTCCAACTCGACGGGCTTGGGCGGGGCCTTGCGCCCGAAGCCGCCCATCCCGCCGCCCATACCCCTGGACATCCGCCGGGCGATGAACACCCAGAGCAGGACGAGCAGCAGCATCGGGGCCAGCGAGATCAGCAGATTGGCGAGGAAGCTGCGCTGCTGGACGACCGGCTCGGCGGTGACCGTGACGTCGTCCTTGACCAGTTCGGCCCAGAGGTTGTCGTCCGCGAAGGCGGGCCGCTGAGTGACGAACTTGGTGTATTTCTTGTCGCTCCCCGGGACCTTCGCCTCCTTCTTGAGCTGCCCCTGGATGGCATCACCCTTGGAGTAGATCTTGGAGACATTGCCCGAGGTGACCTGTTTACTGAACTCCGTGTACGCGATCGTCCGCTCCTCCGCCCCGTTGAAGAAGGAGAGCACCAGATTGGCGATCAGATAGACGGCGAGCGCGGTCAGCAGCAGCCCGCCCCAGCCTCCCGGCATCTTGCGGCCCGGCGGCGGAGGCGGCGGTGCGCCCTCGGAACGCCACGGCTGATCGGTTCGATCGCGGGGAGGTACGGGGGTGGTCACGCGCGCTCCTCTGCCGACAGCCAGTGAATGTGACATTAGACGAGAAACCGACCCAAAGCCCCCTGTGAGCCCTTCCGATGGGCCCACAGGGGGAAGCGACGCCCGACGGATGAACCCCTCGAGCTAACTCCTTGTCAATATCCAGAATCCTGTTTACTGTTTGATCCGTGAACGATTTCGATGACCGTTTCCTCACTCGGAACGGCCTCGCCGCCCGGCAGCTCGCCGTCCTGCTGCTCAACCATGAGCCGGACACCCGCCTGCCCCGCGTGCGCGACTTCGCCGAGGAGCTGGGCTGCGGAAACGGGACCGTTCAGGCTGCCCTGCAGCTACTGGAGGATTCCGGGGCGATCGAGACGACCGCCCGCGGCCATCTCGGCACGTTCCTCGTCCGCTCGGACCGCTCCGTCCTCTGGCGGCTGTCCGGACTCGGCACGCTGCTCGCCGCGATGCCGCTTCCGTACTCACGCAGGTACGAAGGCCTGGCGACCGGGTTGCGCAGCGCCTTCGAGGAAGCGGGCGCCCCGTTCGCGATCACGTTCATGCGGGGCGCCGGAGCCCGTACGGCCGCACTGCTGGAGGGCAAGGTCGACCTCGTCGTCCTGTCCCGCTTCGCGGCCGACCAGCTGATCGCCGAGCACCCGGTGGAGCTGGTCGCCGACCTGGGCCCCGCCACCTACGTCGGCGCACACGGCATGCTGCTGCGGCACGGCGTCGACCTGGACTCCCCCGGGCTGCGGGTGGCCGTCGACCACACCTCCGAGGATCTGCGGATGCTCGTGGAGCGGGTCTTCGCCGGCCGGAAGGACATCGAGTGGCTGGAGGTCTCGTACATGCAGCTGCGCGATCTCTTCGCCCGCAACGAGGTCGACGCCACCGTCTGGAACCTGGACGAGGTGCAGGACCGGCTCGGGCTCGGCGTCGACGTGCTCCCGCTCGGCGACGAGGTCACCCGGGAGCTGTCGCTGCGCAACTCCCGTGCTGCCGTCATCGGCCGGACCGACGGGGCAAAGGCCCTCGCCGCGGTCCGGGACTCACTCGATCTGTCCCTGGTGACCCGGCTGCAGAGCGAAGTACTGCGGGGCGAGCGCGTGCCCTCGTACTGACCGGCGGGTCGGGTGACGCAGATCTCGCGGCACGCTCGTGATCAAAATACAGAATCCTGGTTACTGTTGATTTTAGGAGGACCACCATGGACGACCAGCTCGCACTGCGGATCCAGCTCTTCCGCGAAGGCGGTCAGGTCCGGCCCGAGGTGGCCGACTTCGTCACCGCCGAGCTGACCGCCCTGGAAGCCGACGGCCGCACCGTCACCGAAGCGACCGCGGGCATGCTGACCAGCCATCTGATGATGGCGCTCACCCGGCTCCTCGACGGCGAACCGATCGAGCAGTTCCTCACCGACGACCAGGTCGCCGCCGAACTCGCCGGACACCCCGACGCCGTCGAACGCGCCCGCGCCGTATCCACGCGGGCCGAGCGGGAGCTGGGCGCCGCCCTCCCCGACTCGGAGATCAATTTCCTCGGCATGCACCTCGCCGTCCTGGCTCAGCAGTCACCGGCCACCCCCACTTCCTGACCGGCCCCGGCGCGCGGAACGGACACGTCCCGGCACGCGGAAACAGACACAGAGAGAAGAGACAGCCATGACGAAGATCCTCACCGGCGGAGTCGGCAAGGTCGAGGTCGCCCAGGCCATCGGCAAGCTCGGGATCGACTCCCTCGACGTCGTCACCTCCAGCGACATGGACGCCGCGATGAAGCTCCGTGTCGGACAGGCCGACTACTACCTCGGTACGTGCCACACCGGTGCCGGTGCCTCCCTCGGCGTCCTCGTCGGTCTCATGGGCAGCGCCGCCTGCCACACCTTCGGCCGCAGCGTGCCCACCGAGGAGGAGATCACCGCTCTGATCTCCGACGGCAAGAAGGTCTTCGGCTTCTCGATGGACCAGATCGACGCCATCGCCCCACTCATGGCGCGCGCCATCGCCGCCCGCGGCTGATCCGGCCGCATCTCCCCGTCCCGGGCACGAAGGAGTGATTCGTGAGCACCACACTCGCCGCCGGTACCAGCCTTGATTTCACGCTGGCCCAGCAACTGACCGTGATAGCCCTGTGTGCGCTGACGGCGTACATCTCGCACATGGCTCTGGCCGTCTTCAACGACGGCGTACGTCCGTTCCTGCTGGACTTCATCCAGGGGCGCACCACCCGCAGCGCGACGACGGCGGTCTCCTTCGGCCTCTCCGCCGGGTTCATCTTCGGACTCGGCGCCCCGATGGCACTCTCCACCGGCGTGCTCAACCCGTGGCTCGTCTTCCTGCCCACCGACATCCTCGGCATGCTGGCGCCGAAGAAGTGGCTCGCGCCGATCCTCGGCGGCGCCTGGGGCGCGGTCGTCGTCTTCGGACTGAACGGCGCCAACAACGTCGCGCACGACCTGCCCGTCGACTTCATCACCGCCATGCAGCAGATGTCGACGCCGATCCTCTTCCTCTTCACGCTGTTCCCGGTGCTCGCCATCACCAAGCAGTTCGGCCGCAAGTGGGGCGCCGTCGCCGGAGTCCTGGAACTCGCTCTGGTGGTCATGACCATGAAGGTCTGGCCGAAGACGTTCGCCGGGTCGCTGGCCATGGCCGCCGGCGTGCTGATGCTGATCGCCCTGGCCGTCGCCAAGGACATGAAGCAGCGCAGGGCCGACCGGGCCGCGGGTGTCACCGAAGCCGTCCTGGAGGACGACCCGATGGCCTCGCTCTTCAGCACCAGCGCGGCCCGCCTGCGCAAGTACCTCCCGCTGTTCATGGTGCTCGGCGCCGGAGTCTGTGTGCTGGCCCAGATGCACATATTCGGCGGCGGCGAAGCGACCAGCTTCCTGATCGCCAAGGGGCAGTACTCCGAGGCCGCCCAGGTCGACTTCTACCGGGTCTTCGGCTTCATCCCGCTGATCGCGACGACCGCGCTGGCCTCCGGCGCGTACGGCATCGCGGGATTCACGCTGGTGTACCCCATCGGTTACCTGATGCCGAACCCGTTCCTGGCAGCGGTCGTCGGCGCCGTCGTCTTCGCCGCCGAGGTCCTGGCCCTCTCGTACATCGGCAAGGTTCTCGGCAAGCTCCCCAGCGTCCGTGACTCCTCGGAACACCTGCGCAGCGCGATCGGGGACAGCCTGCAGCTCGCGATCCTCTTCGGCTCGCTGATGGCCGCCAACGCCATGGGCGGCGGACTCGGCATCCTCGTCGTCGGCGGGCTCTACCTGATGAACGAGGCGATGGGCCGGCCGGTCGTGAAGATGGCCGCCGCTCCCGCCGCGGTGATCGTCGGCGGCATCCTCCTCAACGTCCTGTACTGGCTCGACCTGTTCACCCCGATCAAGGGCTGAGGCCGGGTACGTACACGAAGAAGGAACCCCCCACGATGAACCACCCCGCACCGCCCGTCCTGCGCACCGTCGTCGGCGATCTCGCAGCCGATTCCGTGGCCGGCCCCGCCCTCGCCCATGAGCACCTCGTCCTCGACCTGGACCACAGGGGCGACGGCGCGGCCGTCCTCGACCCGGGCCTCCACTCCGCGGCGGTCACCGCCGAGCTCGCCGCCCTGCGCGCCGAGTTCGGTCTCTCCCTCGTCGTCGAACTGACCTGCCACGGCATGGGCCGCGACGTCCGCGCCCTGGCCCGCATCGCCCGGGACGCGCGGATCGCCGTCGTAGCCGCGACCGGCTGGTACTACGAACCGTTCCACACCCCCGAGATCGACGGCAGCAGCGTCGAGGAGCTCACCGGCACGCTCGTCCAGGAGATCGACGGCGGTATCGGCGCCACCGGCATCCGCCCCGGTGTTCTCGGCGAGATCGGCAGCCACGGCGACACCCCGACCGCGCCCGAGGCCAAGGTGCTGCGCGCCAGTGCGCGGGCCGCCCTCGCCACCGGCCTCTCCGTCGCCACCCACGCCCAGCTCGGCCGCGGCGGAATCGCCCAGCTGGAGCTGCTGACCGGGGAGGGCCTGCCCGCCCATCGCATCAGCATCGGCCACCAGGATCTGCTCGACGACCCCGCCGTCCACAAGGAGCTCGCGGCGAGCGGGGCGTACGTCGCGTTCGACACCGTCGGCAAGGACGGCTACCAGAGCGACGACACCCGGCTACGGCTGCTGCTCGCCCTCGTCGAGGCCGGGCACGCCGACCGGGTGCTGCTCAGCTGCGACATCTCCCGCCACGGCTACCTCCTCGACGAGGGCGGCCGGGGATACGGGCATCTCTTCCGGAGTTTCCTGCCCGAGGCCCGTGCTGCCGGTCTCGACGACGACCTGATCGACCTGATGACCCGCCGTAATCCGCTCTGCTTCCTGACCGGCGCGCGCGTGGAGGAGTTCTGACCATGAGCCCTGTACTTCCGCAGACCTTCCCGCTCGCGACGGTGGAACTGGACGACGCGATCGCCAGACAGTTCCGGCTCCTGGAGGCCACCGCCGCGCACTTCGAGGGCCCCCAGCTCTTCGACGCGGACGCCGGCGTCGTCCCCGGTCTCGGCCGCCCCCGCACCACCGCCCGCGTCGAAGCCGTACTCGCGGACTTCTTCGGCGCCGAGGACGCCGCCTTCGTCCAGGGCGCGGGCACCGGCGCGATCCGCGCCGCCCTGGGCGCCGCCGTACGGGCGGGCGACCCGCTGCTCATCCACCGGGCCCCCGTCTACCGCACCACCGAGGTCACGCTGCGCGGCATCGGTGTACGGACCGTCGAGGTCGACTTCAACGACGCGCGGGCGCTGCGCGAGGCCCTGGAGTCCGGCCGGTTCCGGTGGGCCTACGTCCAGCACACCCGGCAGCGGCTCGCCGACTCGTACGACCCCGCGGAGGTCCTCGCCGCCTGCCGGGCCGCCCAAGTCCGCACCCTCGTCGACGACAACTACGCCGTCATGCGCACCCCCGCCTCCGGAGTGGAGCTCGGCGCCGACGCCTCCTGCTTCTCCCTGTTCAAACTGCACGGCCCCGAAGGCGTCGGCATCGTGGTCGGCGCCCGCGATCTGGTCGGGCACATCCGCCGCGACAACTACTCCGGCGGCGGGCAGGTCCAGGGCCATCAGGCGCTCGACGCCCTGCGCGCCCTCACCCACGTACCGGTCATGTGGTCCGTGCAGTCCCGGGTCGGCGCCGAGGTCGCCGAACGGCTGGCCGCGGGCGAAGTGGACGGCGTCGCCGAGGTACGGATCGCCAACGCCCAGGACCGCTGCCTGCTCGTCCGCCTCGACCGGCCGGTCGCGAAGGAGCTGCCCGCCGTCGCCGCCCGCTTCGGGGCCGCTCCCTACCCCGTCGGCTCCAACTCACGCTACGAGATCGCGCCACTCTTCTACCGGATGTCCAGCTCCGCCCTGGACGACTCCCCCGAGCTGGCCGACTGGACCGTACGCATCAACCCGATGCGGGCGGGCGCGGATCTCGTCATCGACATCCTGCGCCGCTCGCTCGACGTGCTGAACGACCCGAAGGACGGCTGACCGTGTTTCTCGACACCGTGCTCACCCGCAACCCCGAGCTCGTCGACGCCGCGGCCACCCTTCACCGGCGTGGCGAGATCCCGCCCGACACCTATGTGATGGACCTCGACGCCGTCGAGGCGAACGCCGCGCTGCTGGCGGCCGAGGCCGAACGGGTCGGTATCGGCCTCTGGTTCGTCGTCAAACAGCTGGGCCGCAACCCGGAGCTGATCAGGGCCGTCGCCCGGCACATCCCCGAGTTCGCCGCCATCGACCCGCCCGAGGCCCGCACCCTGCACGCCGCGGGCGCGCAGGCCGGCAACCTCGGCCACCTGGTCCAGATCCCCCGCCGCGCACTGCCCGAAATGCTGGCCTGGCGCCCCGAGACCGTCACCGTGTTCGACCTCGCCAACGCCCGGGCCGTGTCCGAGACCGCCCGGCGGCTCGGCTTCGTCCAGGACATTCTCGTACGGCTCGAAGGCGCCGAGGGCAGCGTCTACCCCGGCCAGGAGGGCGGCGTCCCGCTCGGCCGCCTCGACTCGTTCGCCGAAGCCGCCGAGCGACTGCCCGGCATCCGGATCGCGGGCGTCACCGCCTTCCCCTGCGTCCTGTGCGACCCGGCGACCGGTATCCCCCGCGCCACCCCCAACTTCGCGCTCGCCCTCAAGGCCCGCGAAGTCCTGGCCGCCCGGGGACACGAGTACCTGAAGCTGAGCGCCCCCAGCGCCACCTCGATGGCGTCCCTCCCGCTGCTCGCCGAACTCGGCGCCACCCACGGCGAACCCGGCCACGCCCTCACCGGCACCACCCCGCTGCACGCCCTCGACCCGCAGCAGCCCGAGAAGCCCGCGTACGTGTACGTCAGCGAGATCGCCCACACCCTCGACGACGGCCGCCCGGCAATCCGCGGCGGCGGCTTCTACGCCCGGTCCCACATCCGCAGCGCCCTGCTGCCGCGCACCGGCGCACGCCTCGGCGTACAGGACGCACCCGCCGAGAACATCGACTACTACCGGCTGCTCGACGCTCCCGCCGACGGCCGGGACGTCCGGCTCGGCGACACCGCACTGCTCGCCTTCCGTACCCAGATCTTCGTCACCCGCTCGAGCGTCGCCGTCGTCTCCGGACTCGCCTCCGGCACACCCCGGCTGAGCGGGCTGTACGACGCCCAGGGCCGGGCCCTGTAAGGCCGGCCCCTGAATAGGAGGCACCCATGGCCAAGACCGTCATCGTCGTCATCGACGGATTCGGCATCGGCGCCATGCCCGACGCGGGCACCCTGCGCCCCGGCGATCTCACCGCCGACACCTGCGGACACGTCCTCGACCACTGCCGCACGGCCCTCGGCCGGCCGCTGCGCCTGCCGGTGCTCGGCGCGCTGGGTCTCGGCCTGGTCCACCCGCACCAGGACCTCGCCCGCCGTACCCATCTGCCCGTCGCCGCGGGCCGCGCCGCGCTGGGCTATCCCGGCGCCGACACCTTCGCGGGCCACCAGACGATGATGGGCGCCGACTTCAGCCGGGTCACCGTGGCCCGGCTCGCCGACCATCTGGCCGAGGTGGCCGCCGCCCTCGAAGCAGCCGGCCACCGCGTCGAACCGCTGGACGGCAAGCCGCTCCTCGTCGTCGACGGCACGGTCCTCGTCCACGACAACCTGGAGGCCGACCCCGGGATCAACTGGAACGCCTCCGGCCGCCTGGAGGACCTGTCCTTCGACGGCGCCGGCGGAATCCTCGCCGTCGCCCGTACCGTCCGCGCGGTCGCGCCCGTCGCCCGGGTCATCGCGGTCGGCGGTCACGCGGACGGCCCGCTGAGGCAGTTCGTGCGCCCCGGCGATGCGGGAACCGTCGGACTCGACACCCCCGCCACCGGCTTCTACCGCAACGGCGGCCTGGAAGTTCAGCACCTGGGCGCCGAGCTCGACCACACCCGCCAGCTCCCCGGTCTGGCCGCCCGCGCCGGCATCCCGGTCACCCTGGTGGGGAAGGCCGCCGACATCCTGGCCTGCGAGGCGGCGCGGCGACACCCGGCCGTGAAGACCGCCGACGTGCTCTCCTGCACCCTCGAAGCGGTACGCGCCCCCGGCGACGCGCTCGTCGTCGCCAACGTCCAGGAGACCGACCTGGCGGGGCACCAGCAGGACACCGAGCGCTACGGACGCCTCCTGGAGCAGGTGGACTCCGGTCTCGCCGGGCTCGTGGCGCTGCTCGACAGCCCCGGCGACCGGCTGATCGTCACCGGCGACCACGGAAACGACCCCACGATCGGGCACGCCTACCACACCCGCGAGTACGTGCCGGTGCTGATCCACCGGCCCGGCACGGACGGCGTGGAACTGCTGCCGGACGCGGACAGCCTCGCGGATGTGGGCGCCACCGCGGCCGCATCGCTGTCCCTGGACCCGGCGGGGCTGGCCAACGGCACGACGCTGCGGCCGGGACGGCACGCCGCATAGGAACATGCGCAGGGGGCGCCCACCATCGGTGGGCGCCCCCTGCGCATGTCGTCGGGCGATCAGCCCATGAACTTCTTGAACTCGTCCGGCAGCTCGAAGTTCTTGTCCTCCTGCGCCGGCAGACCGAACGCACCGCCCTGCGCCGCCGCCTGCTCGCGACGGGCCGCCGCGGCCTGCTCCTCGGCCTTGCGCTTCATCGGGTTGCCGCTCTTGCGCTTGCCCTTGGCCTGCTTGACCTGCTTCTTCTGCCGACCGGGACCGCCACCCATGCCCGGCATCCCCGGCATCCCCGGCATGCCGCCGCCCTGCGCCATCTTCGACATCATCTTGCGCGCATCGAAGAACCGCTCCACCAGGTTCTTCACGGCGCTGACCTCGACACCGGAACCCTTGGCGATACGGGCGCGGCGCGAGCCGTTGATGATCGTCGGCTCGGCGCGCTCCTTCGGGGTCATCGACTTGATGATCGCGGCGGTACGGTCCACGTCGCGCTCGTCGATGTTGTTGATCTGGTCCTTGATCTGCCCCATGCCGGGCAGCATCCCGAGCAGCTTGGAGATGGAGCCCATCTTCCGGACCTGCTCCATCTGGGCCAGGAAGTCGTCGAGCGTGAAGTCCTTGCCCTTGCTGGACGCCAGCTTGGAGGCCATTTTGGCGGCCTCTTCCTGGCTGAAGGTCTTCTCCGCCTGCTCGATCAGGGTGAGCAGGTCGCCCATGTCGAGAATGCGGGACGCCATGCGGTCGGGGTGGAAGGCGTCGAAGTCCTCGAGCTTCTCACCGTTCGACGCGAACATGACCTGCTTGCCCGTGACATGGGCGATCGACAGGGCCGCACCACCGCGGGCGTCACCGTCGAGCTTGGAGAGCACCACGCCGTCGAAGCCGACGCCGTCGCGGAAGGCCTCGGCGGTGTTGACCGCGTCCTGGCCGATCATCGCGTCGACGACGAAGAGGATCTCGTCGGGGCTGACGGCGTCGCGGATGTCCGCGGCCTGCTGCATCAGCTCCTGGTCGATACCGAGGCGGCCGGCGGTGTCGACGATCACGACGTCGTACTGCTTGGAGCGGGCGTGCTCGATCGAGTCCTTGGCGACCTGGACCGGGTCGCCGACGCCGTTGCCCGGCTGCGGCGCGTACACCGCGACACCGGCGCGGTCGGCGACGACGCTGAGCTGGTTCACGGCGTTGGGGCGCTGGAGGTCACAGGCGACGAGCAGCGGGGAGTGGCCCTGGCCCTTGAGCCAGAGGCCGAGCTTTCCGGCGAGGGTGGTCTTACCGGCACCCTGGAGACCGGCGAGCATGATCACGGTGGGCGGGTTCTTGGCGAACCGCAGCCGCCGGGTCTCGCCGCCGAGGATGCCCACGAGCTCCTCGTTGACGATCTTGACGACCTGCTGGGCGGGATTCAGCGCCTGGGAGACCTCGACGCCGCGGGCCCGCTCCTTGACGTTGCCGATGAAGGCGCGGACGACGGGCAGCGCGACATCCGCTTCGAGCAGGGCGATACGGATCTCGCGGGCCGTGGCGTCGATGTCCGCCTCGGACAAGCGGCCCTTGCCCCGGAGGTTCTTGAAAGTCGCGCTAAGGCGGTCGGAGAGAGTATCGAACACGGCGCTCGTCGGTCCTCAGGGTCGGGGGCGGGGCAGGTCAGTCGTCCCCAAGGGTATCCGGAGCCCGGGAAACACAAAGCCCTCGCCCGATTCTCATAGGCGGACGAGGGCCTGTGGGCGCGGCAGCGGGGCTCAGCCCAGCGCCTTCTCGACCTCCCGGGCCACCTCTGCGGCCCGCACCTCGGGCAACGGCTCACCGTCCGTATCCGTGACGTAGAACGCGTCCACCGCGTTCGCACCCAGCGTCGAAACATGCGCACTGCGCACCCGTACCTCGCACTGTTCCAGCGCCCGGCCGATCCGGTGCAGCAGTCCCGGGGCGTCCTGGGCCCGTACCTCGATCACCGTCGCCAGCTGTGAACCGGCCGCCGCCACCGTCACCCTCGGCGGCGGGGCCTTCACCCCGCGCCGCCTCGGGTAGGCGGCCTCGCGTTCGGCGAGTCGGGCCCGGATGTCCAGGGAGCCGTCCAGGGCGCGTACGAGGTCGGCGCGGAGGCGGGTGGCCTGCGGCAGTGAGCCGTACTCGGCCGCGACCCGCCAGCTGAGCAGCAGCAGGTCGGCAAATTCGCCCTCGCCGAGCTCGGTGGGGAGTTCCACGGCCCGCAGGTCGGCTGCTCGCACGGTGAGGCGGTGCAGGGCGAGGACGCCCGCCGCCGCGGGCAGCACGCCGGGGCGGTCGGGCAGGGCGATGAGGAGTTCGACGCCGACGGGTTCCGGTTCGCCGTCCTCGTTCGGGGTCTCGGCCTGGGCGTGCAGGGCGAGGACGGGTTCGCCGGTGCGCAGGGCCTCGATGGCGAGGCGTTCCTGTTCGGCACTGGGCGCGGCGGGTTCCGGTTCCTCCGGGGCCTGTCCGGCAAGCACGGCGGCAACGCGTTTGACGAGGTCGGCGACGAGGGACGCGCGCCAGGTGGACCAGGCGGCGGGCCCGGTGGCGAGTGCGTCGGCCTCGGTGAGGGCGTGCAGGAGCTCCAGGGTGGAGGTGGTGGAGACGGCGGTGGCGACGGAGCGCACGGTCGCCGGGTCGTCGAGGTCGCGGCGGGTGGCGGTCTCGACGAGCAGCAGATGGTGGCGTACGAGGGTGGCGATGACGCCCACGTCGTGCTGGTCGAAGCCGATCCGGGCGGCCATGTCACGGGCGATGACCTCCCCGGCGACGGAGTGGTCGCCGGGCCAGCCCTTGCCGATGTCGTGCAGGAGTGCGGCGACGAGGAGGAGGTCGGGGCGGCCGACGCGACGGGTGAGGGAGGAGGCGCGGACGGCCGCTTCGACGAGGTGGCGGTCGACGGTCCAGGTGTGGACGGGGTTGCGCTGGGGACGGCAGTGGACGCGTTCCCAGTCGGGGAGCAGCCGGGTGATCAGTCCTTCGGCTTCGAGTGCTTCCCAGACGGGGACGGTGGCCTCGCCCGCGCCGAGGAGGGTGACGAGTTCCTCACGGGCCTCGGCGGGCCAGGGCACCGGCAGCGGGCGTGCGGCGGTGGCGAGGTGGCGTACGACGTGGCGGGAGAGCGGGAGTTCGGACTGGGCGGCCGCTGCGGCGGCGCGCAGTACGAGCACGGGGTCGCGTTCGGGGCGGGCGGAGCGGGCGAGGACGACTTCGCCGTCGGCCTCGACGACGCCCTCGGCGAGCGGGGTGCGTTCCGGGGAGGCCGCCTTGCCGCCGCCGAGCATGGCACGCAGCCGGGGGCGCGTGGACCGGGAGCGGAGTACGCGGTTGACCTCGCGCCAGGTGACGTCGGTTGCGTAGGAGACGGTGCGGGCGGCCTCGTACACCTGGCGGAGCAGGGCGTCCGCGTCGAGGAGACCGAGGGCGGTGGCGACCTGGTCCTGTTCCTGAAGGGCGAGGCGGTCGGTGGCACGGCCGGTGGTGAGGTGGAGCGCGTCGCGGGCGTCGAGGAGGACGCGACGGGCTTCGGCGAGGCCTTCGCGGGGGGCGTCGGCGACCCAGGAGGCGGCGACGGCGCGCAGGGCGGTGGCGTCGCGCAGTCCGCCGCGGGCCTCCTTGAGGTCGGGTTCGAGGAGGAACTGGAGCTCGCCCTGGCGTTCGGCGCGTTCGCGGCAGAGCTCGTCGAGGGCGGGGAGGCGTTTGGGGGCCTGGTTGCGCCAGTCGGCGAGGATCGTGGTGCGCAGGGCGGCGACGAGGCCGAGGTCTCCGGCGACGGGCCGGGCGTCGAGCAGTCCGAGTTGGACCTTGAGGTCCTCGCCGGCTGTTTTCCGGGCTTCGGCGGGGGTGCGTACGGAGTGGTCGAGGGCGAGGCCGAGGTCCCAGACGGGGTACCAGATGCGGTCGGCGAGGGAGGCGATGGCCCCGGCGTCGGCGTTGCCGTCGTGCAGGAGCAGGAGGTCGAGGTCGCTGCGCGGGGAGAGTTCGCCGCGGCCGTAGCCGCCGACGGCGACGAGGGCGGCGCCGCGGACGCCGGTCTGTTCGGCCGCGGCGATGAACAGCGCGGTGAGCCAGTCGTCGGTGAGCGATGCGAGGGCCGCACGGCGCGGCGGCCCGGACTGCGCCTTCTCCTGGAGGAGGCGCAGCCGGGCCGCCGCGTAGCTGCTGGGTTCCGAGTCTTCGGATTCGGTGGTCGCTTCGGTACTCGTCACCCGGCTGCCTTTCGTTTCGGGACCGTGGGTCAGAGTGCGTCCGGGCCGCGTTCGCCCGTTCGTACCCGAATCGCGGTGTCGACCGGCACGCTCCAGACCTTGCCGTCTCCGATCTTGCCGGTTCGGGCTGCCTTCACGACAACGTCGATGAGCTGTTCGGAGTCCTCGTCCTCGACGAGGACCTCGATACGGATCTTGGGGACGAGGTCGACGGTGTACTCGGCGCCCCGGTAGACCTCGGTGTGGCCGCGCTGGCGCCCGTAACCGCTGGCCTCCGTGACCGTGAGGCCCTGGATGCCGAAGGCCTGGAGGGCCTCCTTGATCTCGTCGAGCCGGTGTGGCTTCACGACTGCGGTGATGAGCTTCATGCGTCCACCTTCTTCGTCTGCGGTGCTGCCGTCGTGCCCGGTGCCGGTGCGGAGGCCGTGGTGCGCAGGGCCGCGCCGCCGCCCGCTCCGCTGAAGTCGTACGCGGTCTCGGCGTGTTCGACCTGGTCGATGCCGGAGATCTCGTCGTCCTCGTCGACCCGCATCCCGATCGTCCTGTCCAGGAGGAAGGCGAGGATCGCGGAGACGACCAGAGAGTACGCGAGGACGGCGAAGACACCGACGGCCTGCTTGCCGAGCTGGTCGAGGCCGCCGCCGTAGAAGAGGCCCTTGGCGTCGGACTGGACACCGCCGGTGGCGAAGAAGCCGACGAGGAGGGAACCGGCGACACCGCCGACGAGGTGGACGCCGACGACGTCCAGGGAGTCGTCGTAACCGAACCTGTACTTCAGGCCGACGGCCATGGCGCACAGGACACCGGCGATGGCGCCGACCGCGATGGCGCCGAGCGGGCTGACCGCGCCGCCGGAAGGTGTGATGGCGACGAGGCCCGCTACCGCGCCGGAGGCCGCACCGAGGGTGGTGAAGGAGCCGTGGCGGAGCTTCTCGTAACCGAGCCAGGCGAGCATCGCGGCAGCGGTGGCGACCTGGGTGTTGACGAACATGACCGCGCCGACGCCGTCGTCGTTGCCGAGCCACGAGCCGGCGTTGAAGCCGAACCAGCCGAACCAGAGCAGTCCGGCACCGAGCATGACGATCGGCAGGCTGTGCGGCCGCATCGGGTCCTTTTTGAAGCCGACGCGCTTGCCGATGACGAGGATCACGCCGAGCGCCGCGGCACCTGCGTTGATGTGGACGGCCGTACCGCCGGCGAAGTCGATGACGCCGAGCTCGAAGAGCCAGCCGCCCGCGCCCCAGACCCAGTGGGCGACGGGGAAGTAGACGACGGTGACCCAGAGCGTGATGAACAGGGCCCAGGAGGTGAACTTGACCCGGTCGGCGAGGGCGCCGCTGATCAGTGCGGGGGTGATGACGGCGAACATCAGCTGGAAGACGGCGAAGACGTAGACGGGGATCGTGTAGCCGTCCCAGAGCTGGGTGATACCGATCCCGCTGAGGCCGACGTAGTCCGAGCTCCAGCCGATGACGGAGCCGATGTCGGTGCCGAAGGCGAGGCTGAATCCGTAGAGCACCCACAGGATCGTGACGATTCCGAGGCTGATGAAGCTCATCATCAGCATGTTGAGGGTGCTCTTGACGCGGACCATGCCTCCGTAGAAGAAGGCCAGGCCCGGGGTCATGAGCATCACCAGGGCGGAGCAGATGAGCATGAACCCGGTGTTGGCGGCAGACAGCGTCGGGGCGTCTGCGGCTAGCGTCGTGATGCCTGGGGGCATCGGCGTCTCCTCGTCGTCGGTGCGGCCGCGTGCGGGCGATAAGAGCGGGGTGCGGGCCGGTTATGCGCCATGAGATTCGCCCAGCACGATTTCCGCCGATGCCGCACGGTGTTTCGCGACAGTGACGAAGAGGTCCGGTGTGTTACGTCACCATGAACCGGCCGTGGCGTATCCGGGGCCGGGCCTACTCTGCGGCCGGGGCCGCATACGGTGCGGTTACGACTCTCCCGTACGGGAACGGCAACACGAACCGGCCACGCCGACCACCCGCTGACCTGGCAATTGGGGGAGCCGAAGTCGGTCTGTGCGGGGTGGTCGCCGTGGCCGGGGCCTGGGGTGCGGCTCAGACCGCTTCTGCGGTCTCGGGCAGCTGCTCGGTGAGGAGATCGGTGAGCCTGGTGACCTCGGGAATGTCTCCGAAGTCCCTGGCAGCGGTGTCGACGGTCTTGCGGAGCCGGGTGTTGACGCGCTCGGAGCGGATCTTCTTGGCCACGCGCAGCGCCTTCTCGGCCAGCACCGTGGACTGCTCGGGCTCGCGCTGGAGAAGGTGGACGGTGGCGAGGCCGACCAGGTTGAGTGCGTACGACCGCTGGTGCTCGTCGTCCTCGCCGAAGAGCTGGACGGCCTTCTCCATGAGGGGTTCGGCGAGCGTGGCGTACGTGGGGCTGCGGCCCGCGACATAGGCGAGGTCGCGGTACGAGTGGGAGTTCTCGCCGTTGAGCTCGGCCTCGGAGAAGAAGCGGATCCAGTCGGGCTCGGGCTCACCGTCGATCCCGACATCGAGGAAGGTGTCCTCGGCCATCCGGACGGCTCGTTTGCACTTGCTGGGCTGGCCCATGTTGGCGTACGCACGAGCCTCCATCGCATACAGCATGGCCTGGGTGCGCGGAGTGGCGCAGTCCCGGCTGCCGTACTGCGCGAGATGGATCAGTTCGAGGGCGTCGTCGGGCCGTCCGAGGTGGATCATCTGGCGGCTCATGCTGGACAGAACATACGAACCGAGCGGTTTGTCGCCGGCCTCTTTCGAGGCGTGGAGCGCGAGGACGAAGTACTTCTGAGCGGTGGGCTGAAGGCCGACGTCGTAGCTCATCCAGCCCGCCAGCTCCGCCAGTTCGGCCGCGCAGCGGAAAAGCCGCTTGGCAGTGGCTGCCGGCTGCGGTTCCTGCAGCAGGTCGGTGACCTCGTGGAGTTGGCCGACGACGGCCTTGCGACGCAGCCCGCCGCCGCACTGCGCATCCCACTGGCGGAACATCGCGGTGGTCGACTCCAGCAGGTCGAGCTCGGGGCTGGAGAGCCGGGAGGGTCGGCGGGCCGCAACGGCCGACTCCGGCTGTGCGGGCCCGGTGGCGGCGACGGGCACCAGCCAGCGCTGCATGGGCTCGATCAGGGCGGGTCCTGCGGCGAGCGCGAGCGAGGAGCCGAGAAATCCGCGGCGGGCGAGCATGAGATCGCTGCGGGAGAACTCGCTGAGCAGGGCGACGGTCTGCGGGCCCGCCCAGGGCAGGTCGACACCGGACACGGATGGTGACTGATGCGCCACGCGCAGCCCGAGGTCCTCGATGGCGACGACGGAGCCGAAGCGCTCCGAGAAGAGCTCGGAGAGGATGCGCGGGATCGGCTCGCGCGGCTGTTCACCGTCGAGCCAGCGCCGCACCCGGGAGGTGTCGGTGCTGATGTGGTGAGCGCCCATCTGGCGCGCCCGGCGGTTCACCTGCCGCGCCAGCTCGCCCTTGGACCAGCCGCTGCGCACGAACCATGAGCCCAATTGCCCGTTGGGGCGCTTACCGGCATTCGTATCGCCTGCGCCGCTGCCACTCACTGGAACGCCCCCATCCGCTGAATACTGTCGCGCGAACCACTACCGGATTGCCCTGATCCAATGCTGCCCGTACGGAGGTCGCGCACGATCGAACAGGAAATCGAGTTGCCTCCGGCATACCCATGGGCGCACATACTTCCATGGTTCGTGTACCGACGGTAATCCCACGATCACCGCCTCCGTGAGGGCGATTACAGAAACGCCACCATTCGCCACCCCTTCGAATGAACGCCACCACCGTCGGGCGCGATTCACTTGACAGACGGCGATCAGCAGTGGGCGCAGTGACGCACGACGGGCCGCATGGAACATGCCGCAGGACTCCGAGTGCACCGGCGCGCCACGGATCGCCGGCAACGACGGAGCATCACGATTTGACTCCGCGTCGTAACCACTGGCGAGTCGGACACGTTGGAGGGGGCATGGGCTTCACGATCGGCGGCATCCGCGAGATGCGTACCGGCTCACGGCGCCGCGGCCGTGCGGCCGAGTGCACGGCAGTGGCCGAGTACACAGGGCTGTGGGGCTGGGCCGTCGCGCCGGGAGCGCGGGCCGCAGCCGGCCGCTGCTCGTGCGGGGAGGCGCGGTGCCCCTCCCCCGGCGCCCATCCACTGGACTTCGCCGGCGAGGTCCCCGCAGGGGCCACACTCGACACGGCGGCGGACGCCTGGGCCCAGGTGCCGGGCGCCTCGATGCTGCTTCCGGTGGGCCGCACCTTCGACATCCTCGACGTCGCCGAAGCGGCCGGGCGCCGGGCCCTCGTCCGCATGGAGCGGATGGGGCTGCCACTCGGCCCGGTCGCGATGACACCGGCCGGGCGGGCTCAGTTCTTCGTGGCCCCGGGTGCCGCCGCCGAGCTACCGCAGTTGCTGTACCGGATGGGCTGGGACGACGCGGGTCTGGACCTGCGGGCGCTGGGGCCCGGCTGCCACATCACCGCCCCGCCGTCCGACGAGGGCGGCCTGGGCCCGGTCCGGTGGCTGCGCCCGCCCGTGCTGGACACGGCTGCCGCACCGCCGCAGGCGCGGCTGCTGCTGGGCACGCTGGCGTACAGCTGCCATCGCGCGCCCCTCTGCGGCTGAACCGCTGCCGCTTTCGCGGAGGTGGGGTCCCCGCCGTCGGGGTTGCTCAATCGGTGGCCGCTCTCAGACACAGAGCCCGGTAGTCCCGGGCGCAGAGCCCGACAGGACGAAGAGCCCGACCGCAGTTGCCTCATGCGGTCGGGCTCTGTTGCGGGCGCGCGAGGCGTCAGTCTCCGATCAGGGCGTCCACGAACGCCTCCGGCTCGAACGGAGCCAGATCGTCCGGTCCCTCGCCGAGACCGACCAGCTTCACCGGTACGCCCAGTTCACGCTGGACGGCGATGACGATGCCACCCTTGGCGGTGCCGTCCAGCTTGGTCAGCACGATGCCGGTGATGTCGACGACCTCGGCGAACACCCGGGCCTGCACCAGACCGTTCTGTCCGGTCGTGGCGTCGAGGACGAGCAGGATCTCGTCGAGCGGTCCGTGCTTCTCGACGACGCGCTTGACCTTGCCGAGCTCGTCCATGAGCCCGGTCTTGGTGTGCAGCCGTCCCGCGGTGTCGATGAGGACGACATCGGCGCCCTCGGCGATCCCTTCCTTCACCGCGTCGAAGGCGATCGACGCCGGGTCGCCGCCCTCGGGCCCTCGCACGGTGCGGGCGCCGACGCGCTCGCCCCAGGTCTGGAGCTGGTCGGCGGCGGCGGCCCGGAAGGTGTCGGCAGCGCCGAGCACGACGCTGCGGCCGTCGGCGACGAGCACCCGCGCCAGCTTGCCGGTGGTGGTGGTCTTGCCGGTTCCGTTGACGCCGACGACCATCACGACACCTGGGGTGTCGACACCACTCTCCGTCTTGACCGCACGGTCGAAGTCGGTGCCGAGCAGGGTGAGGAGCTCCTCGCGCAGCAGCGAGCGCAGCCCTTCGGGGGTACGGGTGCCGAGAACGCGGACGCGTTCACGGAGCCGCTCCACCAGTTCCTGGGTGGGTGCGACACCGACGTCGGCGGTGAGGAGCGTGTCCTCGATCTCCTCCCAGGTGTCCTCATCGAGGTTGTCGCGGGACAGGAGCGTGAGCAGCCCCTTACCGAGGGAGTTCTGCGAGCGGGCGAGCCGGGCACGCAGCCGTACCAGACGGCCCGCGGTGGGCTCGGGCACCTCGAGGGCGGGGGCGGCGGGCACCTCCGGCTCGACAGCCCCGGGGGCTTCCTCGGCGGGAGCCTCGGCCGAAGGGGGACCGACCTCCTCGATGGTGCGGCGCGGTTCCTCGCGCGGCGTCTCGGCTTCCTCGCCGACATGGGGCTCGGCGGGAGGAGTGATGGTCGGCGTGCTCGACGGTGCCGGGGGCAGCTGCTTCTTCTTGCGGCTGCTGACCACGAGCCCGCTGATCACGCCGACCGCGACCAGGGCGATGACTACAGCAAGGATGACGAATTCCATAACCCACCCAGTATCAGTCACGTCCGCCGCGGGGGGCCGCCCCGAAAGATCATCTCGCATCCCCTCGGGTGTTATGCACCTTTTGGCGGTAAAGGTACGATCCTGCCTGTGGAGACCCGTGGCCTGGAACCCGTCCCCGACAGCGAGCGCACCGGGCGGGTCCGGACCCTCTTCCCCACCTGGGCCGGCGCGAACCTGACCGTGCTGCTGCTCACCATGGGTGCGCGGCTCGTCGTCTTCAACGGGCTGAACTTCTGGCAGGTACTGGCCGTCGCGATCGCGGCGCCGGTCTTCAGTTTCGGACTGGTCGGCCTGGTCTCGATCGCGGGCAAACAGGGCGGGGCTCCCGGCATGGCACTCTCCCGGGCAGTCTTCGGCCAGCGCGGCAACCTGCTGCCCGGTGCGCTGATCTGGATCGCCCGCTGGGGCTGGGAGACGGTGAACGCCGTAACCGGCACCTACGCCCTGCTCGCCGTGCTGAATCTGCTCTTCTCCATCGAGAGCAACAACACCCTGATCATGGCGACCCTGATCGCCTTCGTGGGGAGCAGCTTCCTGGTGTCGGGGCTGGGCGTGCACGCCCTGCGGGCGTGCTGCATCTGGTCGGCGTATCTCTTCGGAGGCTTCAGCGTCCTCGTACTGATCCACCTCATCGGCCGGACCGAATGGAGGGACGTCCTGGGCAGGCCCGCCGGGCCCACGGCAATGATGATCGCCGGAGTCGGCACACTGGCGGCCGGCGGGATCAGCTGGGTTCCCACCGGTCCCGACTTCGCCCGCTATCTGCCGCGCACCGCGTCCGGCCGCGCGATGATCGTGGCGACCGTGAGCGGCGCCGGGATCGTGTTTCTGCCGATGGTGCTGATGGGCTCCGTGATGGCGGTCACCACGCCGGGCCTGGCAGTCACCCAGGATCCGGTCTCGTTCATCGGCCCCCTGCTGCCGGACTGGCTCTCGGTGCCGTATCTGCTGATCGCCGTGGCCGGCATGGTGCTGATCAATGCGATGTCGATGTATTCGGCCGGATTCACCGCACAGACGCTGGGATTCATGATCCCCCGCGCGTGGGCGGTCGGGGTGAATGCCGCCATCAGTCTGTTTCTGGGCTCGTTGCTGATGATGACGGCGGCGGGTTTCCTGGATTCCTTCGTATCTTTTCTGACGCTGCTCGCGGTGACGTTCTCGGCATGGATCGGCGTCTTCGGTGTGGATCAGCTGCGGGGGCGTACGTACGACCCCGCGGCACTCCTGGACACCACACCGGCCAGCGCCTACTGGTACACAGGAGGGTTCGCCGTGACCGCCGTGACCGCGTGGACCGTGGGCCTGGTGGTGGGCCTGCTCTTCACCGGCGTGGAGTGGTTCTCCGGCCCGCTCGCCGCCACCTGGATCGGGCGCCACGGACTGGGCTGGGCGGCCACGATCGCCGTGTCCGCCGCGCTGTACGCGATCCTGCCGCGTCCCGACGGCCGGGAACGGCCCGGAGGCGTCGCACCTCTACACTTCTGACGCTTCGTCAGCTAGTGTCCCGCCTCGCCGAGTCCGCCCGACGCAGGGGACAAGTGTCATGGCCTTCACAGTGGTCCGGTTCAATCTCGTCGATCCCGATGCCACCCCCGAGTCGCTCTCGGCCCGGTACCGTGCCGCGCTGGAGATGGCCGCGTACGCCGACGAGCACGGCGTCGACACCGTACAGACCGAGGAGCATCACGGCGCCGCCAACTCCTGGCTGCCCTCCCCCTTCGTCTTCGCGGGTTCGGTCTTCGGCGCCACCCGCCGGATCGCGGTCACCGTCTCGGCGATCATCGGCCCCCTGCACGACCCGTTGCGGCTGGCCGAGGACATCGCGGTCCTGGACCTGCTGAGCGCGGGCAGGCTGGTCACGGTGGCGGGGATCGGCTACCGGCCCGAGGAGTACGAACAGGCGGGTGTCGAATGGGGCAGGCGCGGCCGCCTCCAGGACGAGCTCCTGGAGACGTTGTTGCAGGCGTGGACCGGGGAACCGTTCCCGTACCGGGGCCGTGCGGTCCGGATCACGCCACGCCCGTACACCCAACCGCACCCGATGCTGCTGGTGGGCGGCAGCTCACGGGCGGCGGCGCGGCGGGCGGCCCGGCTCGGACTGCCGTTCTTCCCGAGCGCGCATCTGCCGGAACTGGAGGCGTACTACCACGAGCAGCGTGCGGAATTCGGGACGGACGGCTTCTGCATGATGCCGTCCGCCGAGACGCCGTTGCTGCATGTGTCCGAGGACCCGGACCGGACCTGGGCGGAGTACGGCGAGCACTTCCTGCACGAGGCTCGTACGTACACCTCCTGGCAGTCCAAGGACATCCGCTCGGCCGTGCGCTCGGCGGCGACGACGGTGGCGGAGCTGCGGGAGGAGGGGGTCTACCGGGTCATCACGCCGGACGAGTGCGCCGGGGCGGCCGGGGAACTGGACAGCCTGGTGCTGCATCCGCTGTGCGGCGGGATGCCCGTCGAGGAGGGGTGGCGCAGCCTGCGGCTGTTCTGCGAGGCGGTCGCGCGTTGACCCGGGCCACCGGAATACCCCGGCGCGCAGGTGCGGGCCGGGGCATTCCGTGGTCGAGGAGAGGGGCAGCGGGGATTAGCCCATCTCCTCCAACGCCTTGCCCTTGGTCTCCTTCACGAACTTGAGCACGAAGGGGATCGAGAGCGTGGCGAAGCATGCGTAGATGATGTACGTGCCCGACAGGTTCCAGTCGGACAGGCTCGGGAAGCTCGCGGTGATCGCCCAGTTGGCGATCCACTGCGCGGACGCGGCGACGCCGAGCGCGGCGGCGCGGATCTTGTTCGGGAACATCTCGCCGAGGAAGACCCAGACCACGACACCCCACGACAGGGCGAAGAAGAGCACGAACACATGGGCCGCGACGAGCGCCACGATGCCCTGGGTGTGCGGCAGTTTGCCGTCGACCAGGTGGGCGGAGAAGGCCCAGGCCTCGAAGGCGAGGGCGATGGCCATACCGGTGGAGCCGACCAGCGCGAGCGGCTTGCGGCCCACCCGGTCCACCAGCACCATCGCGATCACGGTACCGACGATGTTGATGATCGACGTGGTGAACGAGTAGAGGAACGAGGCCGAGGGGTCGATGCCGACGGACTGCCACAGCGTCGCCGAGTAGTAGAACGCCACGTTGATGCCGACGAGTTGCTGGAAGACCGACAGGCCGATACCGACCCAGACGATCGGCAGGAATCCGAAGCGGCCGCCGAGCAGGTCCTTGAACCTGGACTTGTGCTCACGGTGCATGGCGGTCTCGATCTCGGCCACCCGGGCGTCGAGGTCGACGTTCTTGCCTTCGACCTCCTCGAGGATCTGCCGGGCCCGGTCCTTCTTGCCGACCGAGATCAGGAACCGCGGCGACTCGGGGATCGCGAACGACAGGAGTCCGTACAGGACGGCGGGGACGACCATCACGCCGAGCATCCACTGCCAGGCCTCGATGCCGCCGATCTTGCCGCGCTGATCTCCGTCGGCGAGCTGCAGAATGCCGTAGTTGACCAGCTGGGAGATGGCGATGCCGATGACGATCGCCGCCTGCTGGAAGGAGCCGAGCCGGCCACGGTAGGCGGGCGGCGAGACCTCGGCGATGTACGCCGGGCCGATCACCGACGCCATGCCGATGGCGAAGCCGCCGATGATGCGCCACATCGCAAGGTCCCAGAGCGCGAACGGAAGCGCGGAACCGACGGCGCTGATGGTGAAGAGCACGGAGGCGATCTGCATGCAGCGGATTCGGCCGATGCGGTCGGCGATGCGCCCCGCCGTGGCCGCGCCGATCGCACAGCCGATCAGGGCGATGGCGATGACCTGGGCGAGCGTTCCCGAGCCGATGTCGTACCGGCTGCGGATCGCCTCGACGGCGCCATTGATGACGGAACTGTCGTAGCCGAACAGGAAGCCACCCATCGCAGCGGCTGCCGTGATGAAGATGACATGGCCGAGGTGGTCCGGATGGGCCTCTCGGGCCCCGGACGCCGGTCCCTGCGATGTGCTGGTCACATGTACTCCTGATGCCTGGCAGCGTCGTCAGGTGTGGGGGCGAGCTCTTGTGGGGGAGCGAGCTCTTCCAAGTGGCGCATAACTTCATGACCGCCACCACTTGAACGTAAAGACGACGTTTCAGAGAGTATGTCTTCAAGTTTCGAAGTCAAGATTTGCGATCGGCGCACACTACGCAGGAACACTCAAAAGGTACGTTGAAGTGTTGAAGATTGGGTAAAGGCTCAGCGCAGCCGCTGGCTGATGACCTTGGAGACGCCGTCGCCCTGCATCGAGACGCCGTACAGCGCGTCGGCGACCTCCATCGTCCGCTTCTGGTGCGTGATCACGATCAGCTGAGAGCTCTCCTGGAGCTCCTCCATGATCCGGATCAGCCGCTGCAGATTGGTGTCGTCGAGCGCCGCCTCGACCTCGTCCATCACATAGAACGGACTCGGCCTGGCCTTGAAGATCGAGACCAGCAACGCCACCGCCGTGAGCGAGCGTTCCCCGCCGGACAGCAGGGAGAGCCGCTTGACCTTCTTGCCGGGCGGCCGGGCCTCGACGTCCACACCGGTCGCGAGCATGTTGTCCGGGTCGGTCAGGATGAGCCGCCCCTCGCCGCCCGGGAAGAGCCGCGAGAAGACGCCCTCGAACTCACGGGCCGTATCCCGGTACGCCTCGGTGAACACCTGCTCGACCCGCTCGTCGACCTCCTTGATGACCTGTATCAGATCGGCCCGGGTCTTCTTCAGGTCTTCGAGCTGCTCGGAGAGGAACTTGTGCCGCTCCTCCAACGCCGAGAACTCCTCAAGGGCAAGCGGATTCACCTTCCCGAGTTGCTGATACGCCCGTTCGGCCGACTTCAGCCGCTTCTCCTGCTCGGCCCTGACGAACGGCTTCGGCTGGTTGCGCGGGTGCTCCGGGTCCTCCGGCAGCTCCTCGCCCTCGGCGGCCGGTGACGGCGGTACGAGCTGGTCGGGGCCGTACTCGGCGGCCAGCCCGGCCGGCTCGACGCCCAGCTCCTCCAGCGCCTTCGCCTCCAGCTGCTCTATCCGCAGCCGCTTCTCGGCACCGAGCACCTCGCCGCGGTGGACGGAGTCGGTGAGCTTGTCCAGCTCGCTCTTGAGCTCGCGGCCCCGGTTGCGCTCGGCCGCCAGTTCCCGCTCCCGCTCCGCCTTCGCCGCCTCGGCCGCGACCCGCTCCTGCTCGGCCCGTACGACGGACACCTCGACATGGGCCAGCAGCTGACGGGCGCCGGACGCGACGGCGGAGGCCACCGCCGCCTCGTGCCGCAGTCGGGCGCGGCGCTGCTCGGCGCGGGCACGGGCCTCGCGTTCGGCGCGGGCGCCCCGGTCGAGGGAGTCCGCGCGGCCCGCGAGCCCCTTGACCCTCTCCTCATGGGTACGCACCTGGAGGCGGGCCTCCATCTCGGTCTGGCGGGCGTTGGCACCGTCGGCGGCGAGCCGGTCGCGTACGGAGGTGTCCGGCTCCTCCTCGACCGGCATCTCCTCGGCGACGAGCAGCCGCTCGGCCAGTTCCTCGACCTCCTCCGTCGCCCGCTCCAGCGCCTCCTGGGCACGGGCGGCGGACGCGGTCATCCGCTCGGCCTCGCCGGCGGCGCCACGGGCCTGCCCCGCGAGCCGCCCGAGCTGCTGGGCCACCCCGGACTTCTCCCGCTCGGCGGCCCGACGCCGCTCCCCCAACTCCTCGACCAGCCCGGCGCTCGCGCTGCGCCGCTCCCCCGCGAGCCGCTGACCCTCGGTCAACTCCGCGCACCGCACAGCCAGTTCCTCCAACTGGGCGGCGGCCTCGTCGACCGATGCCTGCACTTCGAGGAGGCTCGGCGCCCCGGCGGAACCGCCGTGCGCGAAGTGGGCCGAGAGGATGTCCCCCTCGGCGGTCGCGGCCGTCAATTGCGGGTGTACGGCAACGAGATCCTCGGCATCCTCCAGGGTGCCGACGACCACCATGTCCCGCACCAGCCTCCGTACGGCGCCCACCAGTTCGACGGGCCCGCGGACGAGGTCGGCCACTGCGGTCGGACCTCCGGCGGGCGCTCCGGCCGCATCGACCCCATAGACACCAGAGGCACCATCGACCCCACCGGCACCACCCTGATCAGGCACCGCATCCCGCACCCCGCCCATCAGCAGCGCCGCCCGCCCCGCGTCCTGCTTGCGAAGCAGCCGGATCGCGTCCGCTGCCGTGGCCGGGTCCGTCACGGCGACCGCGTCCGCCGCCGCGCCCAGTGCCGCCGCCACCGCCACCTCGTGCCCCGGCGCCACCGTCAGGAGTTCGGCGGCCGGACCGAGCAGGCCCGTCAGGCGGTCCCGCGCGCCGAGCAGCACACCGGTGCCGTCCTTGCGGCGCAGACCGAGGGCAAGTGCCTCATGGCGGGCCGCGACCGCCGCCCGCTTCCGTTCGGCGGCGGTGGCGGCCTCCCGGGCCGCGGAGAGCGCCGCCTCCGCCTCCGCGAGTTCCCGCTTGGCGGCCTCGTGCCGCTCACCCAGCTCCGCGTCGCCCGCGTCCAGGCCCTCGACCTCGGCCTTGAGCTGTTCGTACTCCTCCTGCGCTGCGACCGCCCGCTCCTGCGCCTCGTCGCGCGAGACGGCGAGCCGGTCGATCTCCGCCTGCGCCGAACCGGCCCGGCTGCGGGCCGCGTTGACCTGTCCGTTCAGCCGGGCGAGCCCCTCTCGACGGTCCGCGATGGCGCGGGCGGCATCCTTGAGCCTGCCCTCCTCGGCCGCCAACTCCCTTTCCAGTTCGGCCCGGTGGGCGGCGGTGTCCTCCAGTGCGTGTTCCGCCGCCTCCAGCGCGGCCTCCAGCTCCGCCTCCTGCTCACGGATCCGGGCGGCCTCGCGCTCCATGCTTTCAGGGTCCCTGAATCCCGTGCCGCGCCGCTCCTCCTCGGGGGCGGCGCCGGCGCTCTTCACCCGGGCATCGGCCAGCGAGATCGTGCCGCGCACCCGCTCGGCCAGCTGCGACAGCTCGTACCAGGTCTGCTGGGCCCGCTGGAGCCGCGGCGCCAGCCGCCGTACCTCGTCCTCCAGCTCCGCCTCGCGCGCCAGGGCGGACTTGAGCTCCGCCTCCGCGGCCTCCCTGCGCTGCTTGAGCGCCGCTTCGTCGGCGATCTCGCTGCGCAGCGCGGTGTGCAGCCGCACCAGGTCGTCGGCGAGCAGTCGCAGCCTGGCGTCGCGCAGGTCGGCCTGGATGACGGCGGCCCGGCGCGCCACGGCCGCCTGCCGGCCCAGAGGTTTCAGCTGCCGTCGCAGCTCGTCGGTCAGGTCCTGGACGCGGGCCAGATTGGCCCCCATCGCGTCCAGTTTCCGCAGCGCCTTCTCTTTCCGCTTGCGGTGCTTGAGCACGCCCGCGGCTTCCTCGATGAATGCGCGCCGCCCCATCGGATCGGCATGGAGTACGGAGTCCAGCCGGCCCTGGCCGACGATGACATGCATCTCGCGGCCGATACCGGAGTCCGAGAGAAGTTCCTGGATGTCCAGGAGCCGGCAGGTGTCGCCATTGATCTGGTATTCGCTGCCGCCATTGCGGAACATGATCCGAGTGATCGTCACTTCGGCGTACTCGATGGGCAGTGCGCCGTCGGAATTGTCGATGGTCAGCGATACTTCCGCCCGCCCGAGCGGCGGCCGCCCGGTGGTGCCGGCGAAGATCACGTCTTCCATCTTGCCGCCGCGCAGGGATTTGGCACCCTGCTCCCCCATGACCCAGGAGAGCGCATCCACCACATTGGACTTGCCCGACCCATTGGGACCGACGACGCACGTGATACCGGGTTCGAACCGCAGCGTCGTGGCGGAGGCGAACGATTTGAAACCACGCAGGGTCAGGGCCTTGAGGTGCACGCCGCCGGACTCTACCTTTCACTCTCGGTTTCGCTGATGAAGGTGCAGGGCACATCAGACCGTAAGGGAAGGGGTGTAGATCCGGGGCGGGTCCCGCACAGGTCCGAGCGGAAAAGAAAGAAGGGACGCCGAAGCGCCCCTTGTAATTCTTGTGCGGTGTTGCGTGTGCGGTGTTGCTGGTGCAGCGCATGACGGATCAAGGACATGTCACGGTGGTGACAGATCAAGAGCAGTGATCTTCAATGATCCGGCGACGATCCGGGTGATGATCTCGGACGGCTGACGCGGGCAGCCCGACCGGCCCTGGGGGCCATCGGTCAGGTCAGTGCCGGCTCCGCCTGAGGTACGTCGATGTCGATGCTGTCGAGCAGCGACTCTTGGTGCTGGGCGGCGGCATTGAGTGCGTCGTTCTCGTCCTGAATCCGTACGAGCTCGGATTCGAGGTCCTGGACGCGCTGCTGGAGCCGTCGCATCTCGGCGAGGAGTCGCGGGTCGGAACCGCCGACGTAACCGAGAAGCGCCTTTGCCATGATGGATGGTCCTCCACACTGAGTGACCGACCGATGCGGTGTGGGTCGTGAGGGAATCGCACCCGCGGTGCTCGGCAGTGCTCTGTATTCACTGCTGTTCTGCTGCCAAACAGCTCTGCCAAACAGCTAAGGTGCGCGGGGATTTCAGCGTCTCACCAAAAAGTTTGACGGTCAACACGATCACGCCCTGTAGAGACGGGCGGCCTGGGGCGCGCGGCTTGACGATCATGCGGCGCGACTCTCCTGCGGGACCCTCGGGGGCGTGGAGATCATCCTTACTGCCGCAGCCTGGCACGCCAACCGAATCTTTGCAACCACCCGGTCATTCCGCAGGTCATTTCATGTGTACGCAGATGAGCGCCCACTCCGTCACCCCGCGCCGCCCGTCGAACACGGTCCGAACACAGCCTCCCGGGACGGCCCCGGATCGAGCCCGGATCAGCGGATCGCGAAGCCCTCGTATCCGCCGCGCGGGGTGTCCCAGATCTCAGTGACTCCGTCAACGCGCCCGGGTGTGTCGTCCGAGCGCAGCCATTCCAGCAGACGGTGGCAATTCTCACGTTGACCCTCGGCGACGACCTGCACCCTGCCGTCGTCGAGATTCAGGGCGAATCCGGTGAGACCACCGATCTCCAGAGCGTTTGCCCTGGTGAACCAGCGGAACCCTACTTGCTGTACTCGGCCGCGTACCCAGGCGGTGAGTCGTACCTCTTCGTTCATGCCCGAACGCTAACCGGCCAATTGATCTCGGAACACTTTCTGCCGATAGGGCATGGGCTACAGTCCGGTCGCAATAGCTTCACCCCATCGGGTGAATCATGTTGACGCCGAGAACGGCGTCCAGACCCCCAGAAGGGCTCAGCAGATGGGACGCCATCGACGCTCCGCCGCAGCTCCTGCCGCTGAGTACCACGCGGCGGGGGACGCGGGGCGGCACCGGGGCGCGCGCCGCAGGAAGCGGTCCGGGATACCTGTTCGTACGGGACTGATCGGCGCGTCCGCGGCCCTGGCCGTGGGGGCCGTGGCGGTCGCCTCCGGTCTGCTGCCCGGCGGCGACACCTACACGGTCGGCGGCGGCACGGCTGCCGACCAGGTGCGTACCAAGGGAGCCCCGGACCTGCTGACCCAGGGCGCCTCCACCACCGCCCCTGCCGACCGCGCCACCGCGTCCGCCGCGGCCGGCCGCGGCGTCGGGCACGCCGACGGCCCGACGAAGGCGGAGTCCCCCACCGGGTCCCCGTCGTCCGCCTCCCCGTCGAAAACGTCCGGACCGACCGGGCGGGCGAAGCCGTCCGAATCTCCGACGTCGTCCGAGTCCGCTGCGACGGAAGCCGGGAAGAGCACCGCCCCGGCCGCGGTCGAGAAGTCGTCGGCCGCGCCGACGGCCGCGGCCTCCACTCCGGCCGCCCGCAGGTCCGTGGAGCCGACGTCGGCCGCCGCCGGCTCCGCGCAGGCCGCTGTGCTCACCCTGGTCAACCAGGAGCGCGCGAAGGTCGGCTGCAGCCCCGTGACGACCAGCGCCCCGCTGGCCGCGCTGGCCCAGGACTTCAGCGACGACATGGCTGCCCGCGGCTTCTTCGACCACACCGACCCCGATGGCCGGACACCCTGGGACCGCGCCTCGAAGGCCGGTGTGCAGGGGCTCGGCGGCGAGAACATCGCCCGCGGCCAGGCCGACGCGCAGGCCGTGATGGACTCCTGGATGAGCAGCGCCGGCCATCGGGCCAACATTCTCAACTGCGATTACAAGACGCTCGGCGTCGGCGTGCACTTCGGTGCGGGCGGCCCCTGGTGGACCCAGGACTTCGGTTTCTGAGCACTCCCGGGGGCAGCTCACCAGGAGAAAGCGCACCCCAGCGGTAAGCGCTGTGCGGCGTACGCTGGTCGGCATGGACGAGAACACCCGTCTGGACGCGCTCGCTTTTGATGTGTTCTCCAGACAGTGCCCCTCGCGCGGCACCCTGGAGCATGTCACCGGACGCTGGGGCAGTCTGACGCTGGGAGCGCTGTACGAGGGCAGCTTCCGCTTCAACGAACTCCGTCGCCGGGTCGACGGGGTGAGCGAGAAGATGCTCTCGCAGACGCTCCACGCCCTGGAGCGGGACGGTCTGGTCCACCGCAAGGCCCAGCCGACCAATCCGCCGCGCGTCGACTACGAGCTGACGACTCTGGGCCGGCAGGTCGCCGAGCGGCTGCTCGGACTGATCGAGCTCGTCGAGGGCCGGATGCCCGAGGTCCTCCAGGCCCGTGACCGTTACGACGAGGCCCACCCGAGTCCGGAGACCGGCGCTCAGGAAGCCGTGCGCGGCGGTCGCTGACAGCGCGGGCAGAAGTAGCTGGAGCGGTTCATCCACGGGCGGCGGCGCATCGGCGTACCGCAGCGGTGGCAGGGCTCGTCCTCTCGCCCGTACGCGTCGAGCGAGCGGTCGAAGTAGCCGGACTCACCGTTCACATTGACGTAGAGACTGTCGAAGCTGGTGCCGCCCTGGTCGAGCGCCGCGTTCATCACGTCGCGGACATGGCCCAGCAGTTCGGCCGACTTGGGGCGGGTGAGGGTCGCGGTCGGCCGGTCGTAGTGCAACTTGGTGCGCCAGAGCGCCTCGTCCGCGTAGATATTGCCGACTCCGCTGATCAGCGACTGGTCGAGCAGGGCGCGTTTGATCGTCGTACGGCGCAGTCGCAGGGCCGTGTGGAACGCCGCGTCGTCGAAGGCCGGGTCCAGGGGGTCGCGGGCGATGTGCGCAATGGTGTCGGGCAGCCCGTCCGTGCTGTCGGCGGCGCATTCGTGGAGCGAGAGCCCCCCGAAGGTCCGCTGGTCGACGAAGCGCAGTTCGGTGCCGAGCGAGTCGTCGAAGCGGATCCTGATGCGCAGATGCTTCTCGTCGGGGGTGTCCTGCGGCTGTACGAGCAGCTGGCCGCTCATGCCGAGGTGGCCCAGGAGTGAGCTGGACGCATCGTTCAGCGGCATCCAGAGGTACTTGCCGCGGCGCATGGCCGTTCCGAAGCGGGCGCCGCCGAGCCGGGCCGCGAAGTCCACACCGCCCGCGAGATGGCGGCGGACCGCACGCGGGTGCAGCACCTCGACGTCGCCGACCGTGCGGCCGGTGACCCAGCGCTCAAGACCGCGTCGTACGACTTCGACCTCGGGCAGCTCGGGCACGGTGTCGCTCCTGGAGCAGTGAACTGGAGAGATGAAAAGAATATCCGGGCAGGAAAAACCCCTCGGTGCGCTGCGCACCGAGGGGTTCTCGGGTCAGGCCGGAGCGGCGTCCGTGGACGGCGACGGGTCGGCAGGGGTGTCGGCGGCCCCTCCGTCGGCAGCGGCCTTCGCCGCCGCCTCCCGCGCTTCCGCGGCGGCGCTGATCTCGCGCCAGGCGGACTCCGCCGCCTGCTGCTCCGCTTCCTTCTTGCTACGGCCGGTGCCGGTGCCGTACGAGACACCACCGACGCGAGCAGCAGCAGTAAAGGTCTTCTCGTGGTCCGGGCCGGTCTCCGTGACGAGGTACTCGGGAACGCCGAGGCTCTCGCTCGCGGTGAGTTCCTGGAGGCTGGTCTTCCAGTCCAGGCCGGCGCCGAGGTTCGAGGACCTGTCGATCAGCGGGTCGAAGAGCCGGTGGACCAGCTCCGAGGCCGCGCCGAGACCCTGGTCGAGGTAGACCGCGCCGATCACCGCTTCAAGGGTGTCGGCGAGGATGGACGCCTTGTCCCTGCCGCCCGTGCCCTCTTCACCGCGGCCGAGCCGGATGAAGGAGCCGAGTTCGAGGCCGCGGCCCACCTCCGCAAGTGCACGCGAGTTGACCACCGCGGCCCGCAACTTGGCCAGCTGGCCTTCGGGCAGGTCGGGGTGGGTGCGGTACAGCGTGTCCGTGACCACCAGGCCGAGCACCGAATCCCCGAGGAATTCGAGCCGCTCGTTGGTGGGCAGGCCGCCGTTCTCGTATGCGTACGAACGATGGGTCAGCGCACGCACCAGAAGGGCGGACTCGAGGTGATACCCGAGCCGCCCTTCCAGAAGCGTGTGGGACGAGGCTGTGTTGACGTTGTCTGCCTGCTTCTTGGCGTTGGACAACTCAGACATCGGGCCTCTCACCAGCCGCTCAGACCTCGAGGACCTGGCGCTTGTTGTACGTGCCGCAGCTGGGGCACGCGATGTGCTGCAGCTTCGGCTCCTGGCAACGCTCACACGAAACCAGGGTGGGGACCGCAGCCTTCCACTGCGACCGGCGGTGGCGCGTGTTGCTGCGCGACATCTTCCGCTTCGGAACAGCCACGGCTACTTCTCCTGCTTCTCGTCGACGCCCGCTTCGGCGCCGCCCATGTTGTCCTTCTCGCCGTCCTGAACGGTGTCGGCGAGTCCTTGCAATGCCGCCCAACGGATGTCGACGGCATCGTGGTGGTGACCGGGGTTCTCGTCCAGCCTGATTCCGCATTCGGAACACAGACCGGCACAGGACTCCCGGCACACCGGCTGCATCGGCAGTGCGAGCACCACCGCATCGCGCAGCACTGGTTCGAGGTCGAACAGGCCGTCCTCGATGAAGAGCCTGTCCTCGTCGTCCTCGGCGTCGTCGGCCGGTTCCGCCTTGCTGCTGCGGCCCCGGTCATCGGCGTCAGGGTACGAGAACATCTCCTGGAAGTCCGCCACAACCTCTTGGCGCAGCGGCTCCAGACACCTTACGCACTCCCCCTCGGCCGACGCACGGGCGGTGCCTGTGACAAGCACCCCTTCCATGACCGATTCGAGACGGAGGTCCAACTCCACGGGTGCGCCTTCCGGCACACCGATGACCCCCTCGATGCCGAGGGCCGGTGAACCGGGTGCGTCCACCGAGCGGGTCAGCCGCTGGAGGGCACCGGGACGCCGACCCAGCTCGTGCGTGTCGAACACGAGGGGGTTTCGGTGGTCGAGGTGGCCGTTCAGGGCTTTTCCTGCTTTCGAAATCATGTGCATCGCGCATCGTAGGGAGGGCCGACCGGATTCGGATTCGAAACGGGCAGCCGGGATCGCGGACATACGCGCGACCGAACAGCCAGGATACTGGACGCACCGCCCAGCTCCCAATCCGGTCCGCCCCGCCTCCGTACCGCCCGGTCAGCGCTCCTGTTCGTACCGGCGGAGCTGGTCCAGATCGATCATGCTGGTGTCGAACAGGCTGGTCTCGTCGAGGGCGCTCTCGCCCTGCGGCTGGAGCGCCTGCTGGGGCTGCATCGGCTGCTGCTGCCAGCCGTCGTACCCCTGGACCGGGGTCTGGGCCTGGCTCTGGTCGTAGCCCTGCTGCTGATAGGCGGCGTACGGGTCCGGCTGCTGCTGATATCCGTAGACGTCCTGCTGCGGCTGCTCCTGGTACGCGTACGTCTCCGCGTAGCTCGGCTGGGCCTGGGCGGGGAAGTGCGGCTGGACCTGCTGGTGCACCGGCTGCGGCTGCGGGGTGGCGAGCTCGGCGAGGCCGGCCCAGTGGTCCTCGTCGCTCATGTGCCCCTGATTGCCCGCCGCGTCCTGGGCGGCCACGTGCGCGCCGAGTTCGTCGGTGGCGACCCGGCCGTGCAGCTTCTGCCGGCCGCGGCCGACCGCCTCCAGGGTCTTGGCGAGCACGGCCTCGAAGGCGCCGAGCTTCGTGTCGACGTATTCGTCCGCACGGCGCTGGAGCGTGGCCGGATCGGTGCTGCGCTCGGGGGCCTCGGCGAAGTCCGGGTCCTCGTATCCATGCTCGTCGAAGGCCTGGCCACGGCCGAGGAGCTTCTCGCGGCCCCGGTCGACGGAGCCGATGGTCTTGGTGAGGACGACCTCGAAGTTGGCGAGCTTGCTGTCGACGTACTCGTCGGCCTCGGCACGGACCTCCTCGGCCTCCCGGCGGGCCTCGCCGAGGATGCGGTCGGCCTCGCTGCGGGACTGCCTGGCGACCTCGGTCCCGGAGATCAGCGAGGTGCGTTCGGCATGCGCGGTCTCGATGATCCGCTCGGCCTCCTGACGGGCCTGCTCGGCCATCTGCTCCCGGCCGCCGATGAGCTCCTGGGCGTGGGCGAGTGAGCCGGGCAGGGCCTCGCGCACCTCTTCGAGCATCGCGAGCAGCTCGGCGCGGTTGACCACGCACGAAGCCGACATGGGCATGGACCGGGCGCTCCCGACCGCCTCGACGATCTCGTCGAGCTTCTTCTGCACGTCCACCGTGTGCTCGCCACTCTCTACAGCCGATTTGGAGACGGACGGGACGACTGTACGGCCAGTCGGCGCCCGCCCGACACCTGGTGACGGTTCGTCAGTTCTTCAGCGCTGAGCGAGGCGTTCGGTGAGGGCTTCGTGGACCACCGGGGGCAGCAGGTGGGAGACGTCGCCGCCCCAGGTCGCGACCTCCTTGACCAGGGAGGACGACAGGAAGCTGTAGGTGGGATTGGTCGGCACGAAGAGCGTTTCGACGCCGGAGAGGCCGTTGTTCATCTGGGCCATCTGCAGCTCGTAGTCGAAGTCGCTGACGGCCCGCAGGCCCTTCACGATCGCCGGGATGTCGCGCTGCTTGCAGAAGTCGACCAGGAGGCCATGGAAGGACTCGACCTCGACGTTGCCGAAGTCGGCGGTGACCTGGCGGATCAGGTCGATCCGCTCGTCGACCGTGAACAGGCCCTTCTTGGACTGGTTGATCATCACCGCGACATGTACGACGTCGTACAGCTTCGAGGCACGGCCAATGATGTCGAGGTGTCCATTGGTGATGGGGTCGAATGACCCCGGGCAGACGGCGCGGCGCAACTTGGTTCCCTCGCTCTCCGGTCCGGTCATCGTGCGTCTTCGCACGTAGAGGCGGCGCGACCGTACCAAAGCGTTCCCTCGCCGTAGCGACGGGCCCGCAGTGGCTCAAATCCCTTGGGCCAGTTGAATTCTCCGCCTCTGGTGCTGCGTTCCACGGTGACGAGGGCGTCGGCTGTGAGCCACCCCTGGGCACGGAGTGTGAGCAGTATCTCGCCAAGATCGTCGTCGGTCACGGCGTACGGCGGGTCCAGGAACACCACGTCGTACGGCTCCGCGGGCGCCGGTCCCGTCACGATCTGTTCGGCTTTGCCGGTACGGACTTCGGCGCCGGGCAGGCCGAGTGTGCGGACGTTGTCCCGGACGGTGCGGACGGCCTTGGAGTCGGCTTCGACGAGCAGGGCGTGGACCGCGCCGCGGGAGAGTGCCTCCAGGCCGACAGCGCCGGAGCCCGCATACAGATCCGCGATACGGGTGCCGCGGAGGCTGCCCAGGAGGGCTTCCCAGGTGGAGAAGAGGCCCTCGCGTGCACGGTCGGAGGTGGGGCGGGTGCCGGTGCCGGGCGGAACGGCCAGGCGGCGTCCGCCGGCCGAGCCGGCGATCACGCGGGTCATGGGTGTCAGGTCCTCGGTTCGTGGGTGGCCCACAGGATGCTGCGGCGCCGTGCCACCCACGATATGGCGTCGTGGCGGATGGGGCCCGCGCACCCGTCACCCCTTGTCGAGGTACTGTTCGCGCTCCTTGTCGAGCAGCGCGTCCAGCGCGATCCGCAGCTCGGGCAGGTGTTCCAACTCCGGGTCGGCGGCGACGATCGTGGCGGCCTCCTCGCGGGCGGCGGCGATGACCTCCTCGTCGTCGATGACGGTGAGCATCCGCAGCGAGGAACGGACCCCGGACTGGGCCTGGCCGAGGACGTCGCCCTCGCGGCGCTGTTCGAGGTCGATCCGGGACAGCTCGAAGCCGTCGAGGGTGGCGGCGACGGCGGAGAGCCGGGCGCGGGCGGGGCTGGCCTCATGGGCCTCGCTGACCAGCAGACAGAGTCCGGCGGCGGAGCCGCGGCCGACCCGGCCACGGAGCTGGTGGAGCTGGGAGACGCCGAACCGGTCGGCGTCCATGATCACCATCGCGGTGGCGTTGGGGACGTTGACCCCGACCTCGATGACGGTCGTCGCGACCAGGACGTCGACCTGGCCCGCGGCGAAGCGCCGCATCACGTCGTCCTTGTCGTCGGGGTTCATCCTGCCGTGCAGCACCTCGATGCGCAGACCGGCGAGGGCACCCTTGGCGAGCTGTTCCGCGATCTCCAGGACCGCGAGCGGCGGGCGCTTCTCCCCGTCCTCCTCGGCCGCCTTCTCCGCGGCCTTCTTCCTGTTCTTCTTCTCGGCCTCGTCGTCGGCGTCGTCACCGATCCGGGGGCAGACGACGTATGCCTGATGCCCGTTCCCGACCTCCTCGCGGACCCGCTCCCAGGCGCGGCTGAGGAAGTGCGGCTTGTCCTTGGCGGGCACGACATGGCTGGCGATCGGCGATCGGCCCGCCGGCAGCTGGTCCAGGACGGACGTCTCCAGGTCACCGAAGACCGTCATCGCGACCGTACGGGGAATGGGGGTGGCGGTCATCACCAGCAGGTGCGGCGGCTGCTTCCCCTTGGACCGCAGCGCGTCGCGCTGTTCCACTCCGAAGCGGTGCTGCTCGTCGACGACGACCAGCCCCAGGTCGTGGAACTGCACCTTGTCCTCGATCAGCGCATGCGTGCCGATCACGATCCCCGCCTCGCCGGTGACCAGGTCCAGCAGCGCCTGACGGCGGGCCGCCATCCCCATGGAGCCGGTCAGGAGCACCACCTTCGTACCGAGGTCGGAGCCGCCCAGCATGCCGCCTTCGGCGAGCTCGCCCATCATTTCGGTGATGGAGCGGTGGTGCTGCTGGGCGAGCACCTCGGTGGGGGCGAGCATCGCGGCCTGCCCGCCCGCGTCGACGACGGCGAGCATGGCGCGCAGCGCGACCATGGTCTTCCCGGACCCGACCTCGCCCTGGAGGAGCCGGTGCATCGGGTGCTCGGTCGCCAGGTCGTCGAAGATTTCCTTGGAGACCTTCTGCTGTCCCTCGGTGAGGGTGAAGGGCAGCTTGGCGTCGAAGGCGTCGAGCAGTCCGCCGGGCCTGGGCCTGCGGGCCACTGCCGGGAGCTGGGTGTCGGCGTATCTGCGGCGGGCCAGCGCGACCTGGAGGACGAAGGCCTCGTCCCACTTCAGCCGGTCCCTGGCCTGTGCGATGTCCGCCTTGGTCTGCGGGCGGTGGACCTTCAGCAGCGCTTCCGGGAGCGGGGTGAACCCGCGGCCCTCGCGCAGACTCGGCGGCAGCGGGTCGACGGCCTCCCGCGCGCTGGGCAGCACGGTGTCGACGGCCTTGGCGATCCGCCACGAGTCCAGCTGCTTGCAGGCCGGGTAGATCGGCAGCAGCCGCCCGGCGAACGCGTCCACCGCTTCCGTGGCCTCGTCCCCGTCGATGGACTCGGCGTCCAGCAGCTGGTACGTGGGGTGGGCCAGCTGCATCTTCCGGTTGAAGACGGAGACCTTGCCCGCGAACATCGCCCGCCGGCCCGGCAACAGCTCCTTGTGCGGCTTGTGGACGCCATGGCCGAAGAAGACCAGCTGGAGGCGGCCGTTGCCGTCGGTGAGGGTCACTTCGAGGCGCTTGCCGCGGCCGTTGTTGAACATCATGACGCGTGCGTCGGCGACCTGGGCGACCACCGTCACATGCTCGTCCAGCGGAAGGTCGGTCAGCGCCGTGAGCCGACCGCGCTCCTCGTACCGCCGCGGGTAGTGGTGCAGCAGATCACCGACCGTATGCAGGTCGAGGTGTTCGGCCATCACCTTCGCGGTGGCTCCGCCGAGCAGCTTCTTGAGGGGTTCATCGAACGCAGACACGCGATCCATTGCACACCACACCACTGACAGATGTCCGCCGGGCACCACGCGGAACACCGGAATCCGCTGGTCGGAATTGTCGCCACGCCCCCGGGATCGGCTCCCCTGCCTCCGGCTCGCGATCACCTCACGCGGGATCGCCCGACCCGGCTTCGCGGAGGCCGGGCCCGACTTCCCCGGCCTGCGCACGGCCGCCGGCCTGATGACCGCCTGGCTGGAGGCGGGCCTGAACAGCCCGGACGCGGCCCGGGCACGGGCCCGCGGTGTCCTCGATGTGTACGGGGACGAGGAACCGGGCGAGACGGGCCGGGCGGAGGCGGAGGCGGAGGCGGAGGCGGAGGCGGAGGCGGAGGCGCTGCCGAAGTACCTGGCCGAGAATCCGGGCCCGCCCGGCGCTTGAGGACACCCGCGCCGACCGCCCTACTCCACCCCGATCAGCAGCGGAACACACTGAAGGCCTCCCCGGTACACCATCGTGTCGACCGCCAGATAGCCCTCGCGTACGTGCTCCTCCAGCTCGTCGGCCAGGCTGTCGGGAACGTCCTCGCCGAGGACCAGGGTGACCAGTTCGCCGCCCGCCGCCAGCATGCGGTCCAGCACGTTCCGGGCCGTTTCCGGTACGTCCTCGCCGATGACCGCGACATCGCCGTCGATCAGGCCCAGGATGTCGCCGGCCTGGCAGATACCCGCCATGGTCCAGGACTGCCGCTCGGCGACGGCCAGTTCGGCGTAGCGGGTGGCACCGGCCGCGGCGGTCATCGCCACCACGTCCTCGTCGAAGCTGCGGTCGGGTTCGTGGACGGCGAGGGCGGCGATGCCCTGGACGGCGGCCCGGGTCGGGATCAGGGCGACCCGGACACCCTCCGCGCGGGCCTGTTCGGCGGCGGCAGCGGCGGTGTGGCGCAGCTCCGCGTCGTTGGGCAGCAGAACCACCTCGCGGGCATGCGCCCGGCGGATCGCGTCGACCAGTTCGCCACTGGCGGGCGGCTCCCCGGGGCGTGCCAGGACCGTCGTCGCCCCGGCCTCCTTGCACAGGCCGCGGAGCCCGTCGCCGGGGACCACCACGACGACCGCGCGCTGCACGGGTTCGATGTGGGGGTGCACCCGGTCCGCGCCGAAGTGGGTGATCCGGATGCGGTACGGCCGCCCCGCCTCGACACCGGCCTCCACCGCCGCACCCGCGTCGTCGACATGCACATGGACGTTCCACAGCCCGTCGCCGCCCACCACCACGAGCGAGTCGCCGAGGCCGTCGAGCCGGGTCCGCAGCCGGTCCACGGCCTCGTCCGTGGCCTCCAGCAGGTAGATGACCTCGAAGGCCGGTCCGCCCTCCGCGCAGTCCTGCGACACAGGGACCACGGTCGCGGGCACGGCCACGTACGTGCGCTCGGGAGCCTGCCCGGAGACCGCTTCGACGAGCGCCCCGAGCACCGTCACCAGGCCCCGTCCGCCTGCGTCCACGACGCCCGCCCGTCCGAGGACGGCGAGCTGTCCGGGGGTCGCTTCCAGGGCCGTCCGCGCTCCCTCGTACGCCGCCCGTGCGACCGCCGCGGTCCCGGCGTCGTCCGCCGTGCGCCCGGCGGCCTCGGCGGCTGCGGTGGCCACGGTCAGCACGGTGCCCTCGACGGGGTGGGCGACGGCCTGCCGGGCGGCTGCGGCGGCCCTGGTGAGCGCCCGGCGCAGATGGTCCGCGTCGTGCCCGTCGGCCAGCACCCCTGCCATCCCGCGCAACAGCTGGGCCAGGATCGTGCCGGAGTTTCCGCGCGCACCGATCAGTGCTCCGTGCGCCATGGCCCCTACCGCGTCGGCGGCGACGGGCACGGTCGTACCGGTCTCATGGGCGGCGAAGACCGCTTCGACGGCCTGGGTCGCGGACTCCACGGTGAGATAGAGGTTCGTACCGGTGTCCCCGTCGGCGACGGGGTAGACGTTGATCGCGTCGATCGCCTCGCGTTCCCGGCCCAGTGCCTCCAGGGCCAGTGAGCACCAGGTACGCACCGCGACGGCGTCCATGTCGTCGGCGGTCTGCAGCACCTGTCGGTCCTCCTCGAAATCGGCCGTGCGTGGCCGGCTGCACCGCAGAGTAGCCCCGTGCGCCGGGTCCGACGGGGACAGGGGCGGGACAGGGGGCGGCGGAACCCATGGTAGTTTCGTTCTACCGACGCAGCCGTTGTATGCTGCTTCGGTTGCCCGATGAGAGTCGGGCCATTCCTCCGGCGCCGCCACTTCAGTCAAATGATTCCGGCGCGCCGGAATTCACTGTAAGTGCATCTGAAGTCTTTGGAGTGACCCGTGGCTGCCAACTGCGACGTCTGCGGCAAGGGGCCGGGCTTCGGCAACAACATTTCGCACTCGCACCGCCGTACGTCCCGTCGCTGGAATCCCAACATCCAGCGCGTGCGTGCCGTGGTCGGTCGGACGCCGAAGCGGCTCAACGTCTGCACCTCGTGCATCAAGGCCGGCAAGGTCGCGCGCTGACGTTCCCGTCGTAGCGCAGCCTTCCGGTTGCCCAAAAAGCCGGTCCACCTCGGTGGACCGGCTTTTTGCTGCGCTCTTGGGGCCCTCACACGGTGCGCGTCCGCCGGCCGTGGTCGACGGGGCCGATTCCGGCGCCCATCGGGAAGCCCGCTTCGATCGCCCCGGTGACCTGCGCCTTCGCGCCTCGTACCGCCGTGGGTACGTGCTGGCCCAGGGCCAGTGACCAGGCGATCGCCGAGGCGAGCTGCAACCGGTGCCGTGGGTGTGGCGGTTGTCGTGCCGCGGTGCGCGCAGCCAGTGCTCCTCGGCGCCGTCCGTCAGCAGATCGACGGGCTCGCCGGGCAGATGCCCGCCCTTGATGAAGACCCGGCGCGGCCCGAAGCCCGGTACCGCAGTGGTGGTCTGCCGCATTCCGGTCGTCCACCACGCTGCGGTACCGGGCGCGTACGGCATCGACGGGCAACTCAGGCGCCCTGCGCCCTCAGCGAGTTCTGGGCCGTGACGGCGGTCAGCACGCTCATTCCGTGCACACCGAGCGCCGGCATCGTCTTCGGATCGGCCCGAATGCCCGCACCGCCGCCGGAATCGGAACCGGCGGCGGTGCACACGCGGGCGGGTACGGCAGCAGATATGGGCACACGCCGAAATCTACGGGGCGTCCTCGATGCCCCCGAAATGGTCCCAGCCGCCCTTGCTGGTCCAAGGCGCCCCGTCGACCGTCACCTGTGGCAGCGCCGAGGGGTTGAGGACTTCGCCGATCACCTTCCAGCGGGCGGGCAGCTTCACGTCCGGCGGGAAAGTGGCGACGATCGCGTGGTCCTCTCCCCCGGTCAGCACCCACTGCAGCGGGTCCACGCCGACGGCCTGACCGATGTCGGACATCTGCGAGGGGATGTCGATGAGTCCGGAGCGCAGATCGATCCGGACCTTGCTGGCCTCGGCGATGTGCCCGAGGTCGGCGACGAGTCCGTCGCTCACGTCCGTCATCGCGGTGGCGCCTAGCCCGGCGGCCGCGGGGCCCGCGTGGTACGGCGGTTCGGGGCGCCGGTGGGCCTCGACGAAGGCGCGGGGCGAGCGGAAGCCGCGGGAGAGCACGGCGTATCCGGCAGCGGACCAGCCGAGCCAGCCGGTGACGGCGATGACGTCGCCGGGCTGGGCGCCGGACCGGGTGACCGGTTCATGGTTGCGCAGATCACCGAGTGCGGTGATCGAGACGGTGATCGTCTCGCCGCGCACCACATCGCCGCCGACCACGGCCGCGCCGGCGACCTGGCACTCGTCACGGATGCCGTCCATCAGCTCGCCGGCCCAGGTGACCGGGAGTTCGGCAGGGACGACCAGGCCGAGCAGCAGCGCGGTGGGCACGGCGCCCATGGCGGCGATGTCGGCGAGATTCTGGGCGGCGGCCTTGCGGCCGACGTCGTACGCCGTCGACCAGTCGCGACGGAAGTGCCGTCCCTCCAACAGGATGTCCGTACTGGCCACGACCCTGCGGTCGGGAGCGGACACGACCGCGGCGTCGTCGCCGGGGCCGAGCCGTACCGCCGGAGTGGTGGTGAGCCGGGAAGTGAGCTCCCTGATGAGCCCGAACTCCCCCAACTCGCCCACGGTTCCCTTCACCGAGTCTCACCTCTCATCTATCGCCCCGGACGATCGTCCGGGCTGCTTCAGCGGCCAGGGGTCCGGATCGTGGACCGGCCGCCGCCGCAGGGAGCAGTCTGCACCGGTTCTCATCGGCATGTCTGTCCCCCTCCCGCAACGCTCTTCCGCACCGCTGCACATGCGGTCGCGGGCCGTCACTGCTGTCGGTACTGTCAAGAGATACGTCAACTTGTGTCTTGCGTGCGCCACGCTGTGGACGTCAACCGCCCCGTAGGTCTCCCCGCGGCCCGCGGCGACGCGATACCGTGGCGTCCCTTTCCCCCACATGATCCTCGTGGCCGCCCTGGAGGTTCCGTGGTACAGGCGTACATCCTTATTCAGACCGAGGTGGGCAAGGCGTCGACCGTCGCCGAGACCATCGCCAAAGTTCCGGGAGTGATCCAGGCAGAGGACGTCACCGGCCCCTATGACGTGATCGTGCGCGCCCAGGCCGACACGGTCGATGAACTCGGCCGCATGGTGGTCGCCAAGGTCCAGCAAGTGGAAGGCATCACCAGAACCCTGACCTGCCCGGTGGTTCATCTGTAGCCCCCGTCTACGCTGGGCCGGTGACATCATTGCGCCGCCGGTTCCGCCACCCCGTGTTTCTCGGTCCGTCCGTTGCCGCGCTGCTGCTGGCCGCGGCGGGCTGCTCCTCAACGGACGCCGCGGCGTCGATCACGGTTCCCACGCCGTCGCCGGAAGCCGCAGCCTACTGCCGTGCACTGCACAAGGAGCTGCCGAAGACCGTTGCCGGACTCGACCGCGGTGACACCGGGACGAAGTCCGAACTGACCGCCGAGTGGGGGGACGGAGCGATCGTACTGCGCTGCGGCGTCCCCCGGCCCGCGAAGATGGACGACCCCATGGCGAAGGGGGTCGAGGCGGACGGCGTCAACTGGCTGCTGGAGCAGTCGGCGGACGCCGGTCCGCGTTTTACGACGACCTACCGCAAGGCGTACGTCGAGGTGAGTCTCTCGACGGCGTACGCCCATGATGCGAGCCCGTTGGCCGCGTTCGCCCCGGCCATTCGCAAGACGGTTCCCAGCAGCCTGTAGGGCGTGCGCTCCCGTTGCGGAGCACACGCCCTGCGGCGCGGGTCTCGTCTTCTCAGCGCAGGCCGGTCGGCCGGTTCAACGCGGCCTGGATCAGCCGGTCCACCAGCTCCTGGTAGCTCACGCCGCTCTCCTGCCACATCCGCGGGTACATGGAGATCGGGGTGAAGCCCGGCAGCGTATTGATCTCGTTGATCACGAAGCTGCCGTCCTCGGTGAGGAAGAAGTCGGCCCGCACCAGACCCTCGCAGGACACGGCTTCGAAGGCGTCGACCGCCAGCCGCTGAACCTCGGCCGTCTGCTCCTCGGTGAGCGGGGCGGGCACGATCCCGGAGGCCGAGTCGATGTACTTGGCCTCGAAGTCGTAGAAGTCGTGCGAGGTCACCGGCGGAATCTCGGCGGGCACGCTGGCGCGCGGTCCGTCCTCGAACTCCAGCACCCCGCACTCGATCTCGCGGCCGCGCAGCAGCGACTCGACCAGGAACTTGGGGTCGTGGCGGCGGGCTTCCTCGATCGCATCGTCGAGACCGGAGAGATCGTCGACCTTGGTGATGCCGATCGACGAGCCGGCCCGGGCGGGCTTGATGAAGAGCGGCCAGCCGTGGTCACCGGCGAAGTCCACGATGCGCTTGCGGGCAGCGGAGGGGTCCGTGTCCCATTCGCGGGGACGTACCACGACGTACGGGCCGACCGGCAGCCCGAACGAGGTGAAGACCCGCTTCATGTACTCCTTGTCCTGACCGACCGCCGAGGCGAGCACCCCGGCGCCGACGTACGGCACACCGGAGAGCTCCAGGAGCCCCTGAAGGGTGCCGTCCTCGCCGTACGGGCCGTGCAGCACGGGGAAGACGACGTCGACCTCGCCGAGCGCCTTGGGAACCGAGCCGGGCTCGCTGTACACCACTTCACGGCTGCCGGGGTCGACGGAGAGCACCACGCCGCCCTCGGTGGACTCGGCCAGCTGGGCCACGTCCGGCATCTTCCGGTCCGTGATGGCCATGCGCTCGGGCTCATCGGCGGTGAGCGCCCAGCGGCCGTCCGTCGTGATGCCGATCGGCAGGACGTCGTACTTCGTCCGGTCGATGGCGTTCAGGACGGCACCCGCCGTGACGACCGAGATGCCGTGTTCGGAGCTGCGGCCGCCGAACACGACGGCCACGCGCGGCTTGCGGAGCTGCTGCTCCGGGCTCTGGGGGAGGTTCTCGCTGCTCATATCGCGTTGAGCGTACCTGCTGGTACCACTCGCGTCAGCGTGGCCGGGGCCGCTGGAGCGATGACCGCGGACGTTCACCGGCTTGCGCCCTCCTCAGGTCCTCCCGGCGAACCCGTCAGCGTCGCTCGGGTTTCGCGCTGCGCGACATCAGCTCGCCCAGTGCGACCATCGGCGGCTTGCCCTCGTGGACGATGCCGACGACCGTCTCGGTGATGGGCATGTCGACGCCGTGCCTGCGCGCCAGATCGAGCACTGATTCACAGGACTTGACGCCCTCGGCGGTCTGCTTGGTGACGGCGATGGTCTCTTCCAGCGTCATGCCGCGGCCGAGGTTGGTGCCGAAGGTGTGGTTGCGCGACAGCGGCGAGGAGCAGGTCGCCACCAGGTCGCCGAGGCCCGCGAGTCCGGAGAAGGTCAGCGGGTCGGCGCCCATGGCGAGGCCGAGACGGGTCGTCTCGGCGAGACCGCGGGTGATGAGCGAGCCCTTGGCGTTGTCACCGAGACCCATGCCGTCGGCGATACCCACGGCGAGACCGATGACGTTCTTGACCGCGCCGCCGAGTTCGCAGCCGACCACATCGGTGTTGGTGTACGGGCGGAAGTACGAGGTGTGGCAGGCGGTCTGGAGTCGCTGGGCCACGGACTCGTCCTGGCAGGCGACAACGGCCGCGGCGGGGCGGCGTTCGGCGATCTCCTTGGCCAGGTTGGGGCCGGTGATGACGGCGACGCGGTCCGCGGAGACCTTGGTGACGTCCTCGATGACCTCGCTCATCCGCTTCGCGGTGCCGAGTTCGACGCCCTTCATCAGCGAGACGAGGACGGTGTCGGAGCCGAGGTGCGGGGCCCAGTCGGCGAGATTGGCGCGCAGTGTCTGCGAGGGCACCACGAGCACGGCGAAGTCGGCGCCGCGCAGCGCCTGAGCGGCGTCGGTGGTGGCCCGGATCGACGCGGGGAGTTCAATTCCCGGCAGATAGTCCGGGTTGGTACGGGTCGTGTTGACGGCCTCGGCGACTTCGGCGCGACGGCCCCAGAGGGTCACCTCGCAGCCGGCATCGGCGAGAACCATGCCGAAGGCCGTACCCCATGAGCCTGTTCCGAAGACGGCTGCCTTTGCGGGGTGCGTCACTTGGGTCCCTTTCCTTCGGCCTTGCGCCGCTGTTCTGCACGGGCCTTGCGGTGGTCGTACGGCTCCGCGGGCGCCTTCTCGCCCCGCACGGTCTCCAGCTGCGCGGTCACCGCCGCCATGATGGCCTCGGTCGCCTCGCGCAGGACGTCCGGCGTCGGATCCTTGTCGTAGAACCGGGAGAGGTCGACAGGCGGTCCGGCCTGCACCTGAAGGGTCTTGCGGGGGAAGAGCCGGAGCTTGTTCTCCCTGGCATACGGCGGCATGGCCAGGTTGGCGCCCCACTGGGCGACCGGGATGACCGGGGCCTTCGTCATCAACGCGACGCGGGCCGCACCGGTCTTGCCGGCCATCGGCCACATGTCGGGGTCGCGGGTGAGGGTGCCCTCCGGATAGAAGGCGACGCATTCACCGCGCTCGATGGCGTCGACGGCGGCCCTGAAGGCGTCCAGCGCATTGGTCGTCTCGCGGTATACGGGGATCTGTCCGGTGCCGCGCAGCATCATTCCGACAAAGGGGGTCTTGAAGAGGCCCGCCTTCGCGAGAAGCCGCGGCACCCGTCCGGTGTTGTACTGGAAGTGACCGTAGGAAAGCGGGTCCAGATACGAGTTGTGATTGACCGCAGTGATGAATCCGCCGTCGGCCGGAATGTGTTCCATCCCCCGCCAGTCACGCTTGAACAGAACCACCAACGGCGGTTTCACGATGACCGCCGCCAGGCGGTACCAGAAGCCGATTCTGCGGCGGGACACTCGGACACCTTCCTCTAAGGACCTGACTGCTGCCTGGCTACCGACGGTCAAGTCTCGCCCCAGGCCCCTGCTCTGTCGAGAACACCGTACGCCCCGCTTTCGGGACCGAACCCCCGGGTTCTCGCACCGGCAGGCGAGAATAAGCGGCGATGCGCATCGAGAGGCAGATCGCCACGAACACCGACCCGGCGGGTCCTTGGTCACTGGTCGTCCCGTTGAAGCCCTTGGCACGGGCCAAGAGCAGGCTCGCACCTGCGACGGGCGCCGCGCTGCGCCCGCGACTCGCCCTCGCCTTCGCCCGGGACACCGTGGCCGCCGCCCTGTCCTGCCCGGCGGTACGGGATGTGGTGGTCGTCACGGACGACACGGAGGCCGGGGCGGCTCTCGCGGCGCTCGGGGCGCGAATCGTTCCCGACGAACCGGACCGCGGGCTCAACGCCGCCCTCGCGCACGGTGAGCGGACCGTGCGGGCCGAGCGGCCAGGGGCGGCTCTCGCCGCTCTCAATGCGGATCTGCCCGCGCTGCGCCCCGGAGAATTGTCCCGGGTACTCAATTTTTCCGCCGCATTTCCCCGCGCATTTGTCACCGATGCGGCGGGAATCGGTACAACATTTCTGTCGGCTGCGCCGGGAGTGGAATTGCGACCGGCTTTCGGCGGTTCTTCCCGGGCCCGGCACCTGGACTCCGGAGCGGTGGAAATCGGCCTGACCGGCATCGATTCGGTCCGCCAGGACGTGGACACCGGCGACGATCTGCGGGCGGCCCTGGCCCTGGGCGTCGGCCCGCACACGGCGGGGCGCTGGGCCGCCGGAGTGCCCCTCGGGGACCGATAGGCTGCCGTTCATGCAGGCGACCTCGTACACGTACGACCCCGAGACCCGCACCGGCAGTGTGCTGCTCGACGACGGCACCCCGGTGGAATTCGACGCCCGGGCCTTCGACGCCGGCGGTCTGCGGCTGCTGCGTCCGGGGCAGCGGGTGCGCATCGAGGTCACCGGCGAGGGCGCGGATCTACGGATCACGCTGGTGACGCTGCAGACGTTCTGAACGGCTCCGCGCACTGCCCACAACAGCCCGCGGGCCGGGCTCCCCGAGGGGAGCCCGGCCCGGCGCGTGAGTAGCCCTGCGCTGCTCGGCCTCACTTCTTCCGTGCAGTGGCCTTCTTCGCCGTGGTCTTGCGTGCCGTGGCCTTCTTAGCGGGCGCCTTCTTCACCGCGGCCTTCTTGGCGGGCGCGGTCTTGCTGGCGACGGCCTTCTTGGCGGCCGTCGTCTTCTTCGCCGCCGCGGCGGTGGTCTTCTTCGCGGCCGCCGCCGTGGTCTTCTTGGCCGCGGCGGTGGTCTTCTTCGCGGCCGCCGCCGTGGTCTTCTTGGCGGCGGCGGTCTTCGCCGCGGTCACGGCCTTCTTGGCGGTGGCCTTCTTCGCAACGGCCTTCTTGGCGGTGGCCTTCTTGGCCGCGGCCTTGGTCGTCGTACGGGCAACACCGCCCGTGAGGCTGCCCTTGGGCGCCTTCTTCACGGCCACATCATGCTTGGGGAGCTTCTTCGAGCCGCTCACCAGGTCCTTGAAGCCCTGTCCCGCGCGGAAGCGGGGCACCGAGGTCTTCTTGACCCGCACCCGCTCACCCGTCTGCGGGTTGCGGGCGTAGCGGGCGGGGCGGTCGACCTTCTCGAACGAGCCGAAGCCGGTGACCGAGACACGGTCCCCCGCGACAACCGCACGGACGATCGCGTCGAGCACCGCGTCGACGGCGTCTGCGGCCTGCTGACGGCCGCCGACCTTGTCGGCAATCGCTTCTACGAGCTGCGCCTTGTTCACGTCTTCCCCTTCGGAGACATTGCCAGAACGAAAGTGTTCAAGCGTTTTCGCACGTTAGGCAGATATATACCGCAAATCAAACACGAAACGGGCTAATCACCCTAGTGCCGCAACGAAGTCGACCGCTGCGCAGTTCCGCAGAGTCAGTCACCTTCGGGGAATCGGCCCTCATCGAGGTCCTTCATCAACCGGTCCAGACGCCTTGCCGCATCCGGGAGATCGTGCTTAGCCGCGGCCGTGATGACCAACAGCTTCCGGGACAGCGCCATCCTTACGCCCTCCGGGACTTGCAGTGCGCGCACTCTTGTGTGCGCTTCCTTCAATCGGTCGGCGACTTGGCCGTAAAGCTTGAGTTGGCTGTCGCGTTCCATGCACCGATTGTGCCATCTGGGGCGAGTTGTCGCCCGACGGGGTCTCAACAAGCGACTGCGCCCCCTACCAGATGGCAGGGGGCGCAGTCCTGGAAACGCGCTGCTCAGGCGTTAATTGTACGCGGCTTGAAGGTCGGCCTTGCCACCTCATAAGTCGCGATGTCCGCTTCGTTCTGAAGGGTGAGACTGATGTCGTCCAGCCCGTTCAGCAGTCGCCAGCGGGCGTTCTCGTCGAGCTCGAAGTCGGCCGTGATGCCCTCGGCACGGACCTGGCGCGCCTCCAGGTCGACGGTGATCTCGGCGGTCGGGTCGGCCTCGGTCAGCTCCCAGAGCGCGTCGACGACCTTCTGGTCGAGAACGACGGTCAACAGGCCGTTCTTCAGCGAGTTACCCCGGAAGATGTCGGCGAACCGGGAGGAGATGACGGCCTTGAAACCGTAGTTCTGCAGCGCCCACACGGCGTGTTCGCGGGACGATCCGGTGCCGAAGTCGGGACCGGCCACCAGCACCGTGGCGCCGCTGCGCTCCGGGCGGTTGAGGACGAAGTTCTCGTCCTTGCGCCAGGCCTCGAAGAGTCCGTCCTCGAAGCCGTCGCGGGTGACCTTCTTCAGCCAGTGGGCGGGGATGATCTGGTCGGTGTCGACGTTGCTCCGGCGCAGCGGGACGGCCCGGCCGGTGTGTGTGGTGAAAGCTTCCATGATTCTCAGACTCCGGCGGGCGTACGGGCTTCGGACAGGTCGGCCGGCGAGGCCAGGTGGCCCAGCACGGCGGTGGCGGCGGCGACCTGCGGGGAGACCAGGTGCGTACGGCCGCCCTTGCCCTGCCGTCCCTCGAAGTTGCGGTTCGAGGTGGAGGCGGAGCGCTCGCCGGGGGCCAGCTGGTCGGGGTTCATGCCGAGACACATCGAGCAGCCCGCGTGCCGCCATTCGGCGCCTGCGGCGGTGAAAACCTTGTCCAGGCCCTCCTCGACGGCCTGCAGGGCGACCCGGACCGAGCCCGGGACGACCAGCATCCGTACGCCTCTCGCGACTTTGCGGCCGTCCAGGATCGCGGCGGCGTTACGCAGGTCCTCGATCCGGCCGTTGGTGCAGGAGCCTACGAAGACGGTGTCCACGTTGATCTCGCGCAGCGGCTGGCCGGCGGTCAACCCCATGTATTCCAGGGCTTTTTCGGCGGCGTTGCGCTCCGAGGCGTCCTCGTACGAAGCCGGGTCGGGGACGTTGGCAGACAGGGGCGCGCCCTGGCCGGGGTTGGTGCCCCAGGTGACGAACGGGGCCAGTTCTGCGGCGTCGATGACGACCTCGGCGTCGAAGACCGCGTCGTCGTCCGTGCGCAGCGTCTTCCAGTACGCGACGGCGGCGTCCCAGTCCTCGCCCTGCGGGGCGTGGTCGCGGCCCTTCAGGTAGTCGAACGTGGTCTCGTCCGGGGCGATCATGCCTGCCCGGGCGCCGGCCTCGATCGACATGTTGCAGATGGTCATCCGGGCTTCCATCGAGAGCTTCTCAATGGCCGAGCCGCGGTATTCGAGGATGTAGCCCTGGCCGCCGCCGGTGCCGATCCGGGCGATGATCGCGAGGATCAGGTCCTTGGCCGTGACGCCGTCGGGCAGTTCGCCGTCGATGGTGATCGCCATCGTCTTCGGGCGGGCCATCGGCAACGTCTGGGTGGCCAGCACGTGCTCGACCTGGCTGGTGCCGATGCCGAACGCCAGCGCGCCGAACGCACCGTGTGTGGAGGTGTGGGAGTCGCCGCAGACGACCGTGGTGCCGGGCTGGGTCAGCCCCAGCTGCGGGCCGACCACGTGCACGACGCCCTGCTCGACGTCACCCAGCGGGTGCAGCCGTACACCGAACTCCGCACAGTTCTTGCGCAGCGTCTCCAACTGGGCACGGGAGACCGGGTCGGCGATGGGCTTGTCGATGTCGAGGGTCGGGGTGTTGTGATCCTCGGTGGCGATGGTGAGGTCGAGGCGCCGCACCCGGCGTCCGGCCTGACGGAGGCCGTCGAAGGCCTGGGGGCTGGTCACCTCGTGCAGCAGGTGCAGATCAATGAAGAGGAGGTCGGGCTCACCATCGGCGCGCCGGACGACATGGTCGTCCCAGACCTTCTCCGCGAGTGTCCTACCCATCGCTTTCCCTCCGGCCGGCGTCTTCGCCGGCCCAACTAGAGATTCGGTGCGCCGCCGTCCGGACCCCCGTGCGGGGCGGTGGCTACGGGCCGTTGTGTGGCCGCCCCTACAGGTTCGCAACTTCCGCCGAAAATTGAACTTGCGTTTCACAGAGTGAGACGGGAGTATCGTCGTATGGACAACTCTAGTGGCGTCGGCGTTCTCGACAAGGCAGCTCTGGTATTGAGCGCCCTGGAGTCCGGTCCGGCCACCCTCGCCGGACTGGTCGCGGCGACCGGGCTCGCACGACCCACGGCTCATCGACTGGCCGTGGCACTCGAACACCACCGCATGGTGGCGAGGGACATGCAGGGCCGTTTCATTCTCGGCCCCCGGCTGGCGGAACTGGCGGCGGCGGCGGGCGAGGACCGGTTGCTGGCCACGGCGGGACCGGTGCTCACCCACCTCCGTGACATCACCGGCGAGAGCGCGCAGCTCTACCGGCGACAGGGCGACATGCGGATCTGCGTGGCGGCGGCGGAGCGGCTGTCCGGCCTGCGGGACACCGTGCCGGTCGGCTCCACGCTCACCATGAAGGCCGGCTCGTCGGCCCAGATCCTGATGGCCTGGGAGGAGCCGGAGCGCCTGCACCGCGGCCTCCAGGGCGCCCGTTTCACGGCGACGGCGCTCTCGGGCGTACGGCGCAGGGGCTGGGCCCAGTCGATCGGCGAGCGCGAGCCGGGCGTCGCCTCGGTCTCGGCGCCGGTGCGTGGCCCCTCGAACCGGGTGGTCGCCGCCGTCTCGGTCTCCGGACCGATCGAGCGGCTGACCCGGCACCCGGGCCGGATGCACGCCCAGGCGGTCATCGACTCGGCGGCCAGGCTCAGCGAGGCCCTGCGCCGCAACGGCTGACGTACGCAGGAAATACCTTCCGGCCGCCCCAGCGTCGTGGCGGCCCCCCTCTCAGAACCTCACTTCGCGGACGAGCGGTGCGCGAGACGGTCCGCCGCCCGACGACCCCGCCCCTCGATCGGCAGTACGCCGGTCACTGCGGCCAGTCCGTAGGCCGGCATATCGGCGTAGATCGATTCGTAGCCCTCCTCGGGCACTATGTATGTCTCGTGCCACAGCCCCACATGCTGCCGGGACTTCTTCTCCTTGCGGTTCATCATCGCCCAGGCCTTGTGGTGGAACATGTCGGGAGCGCTCGCGTACGCGTACAGCTTCTCCTTCGACTCCCAGTACTGGACGACGCAGTACGTCCGCGGCGAGCCGGACAGCAGCGCGTATCCGAGCAGGCCCGCCTCATGCACCAAGTCGCCGTCCAGGACCTGGACATGATGGAGACGCACCCCACAGAGGCGGAGCAGGTGGAGACGGCGGTCGCGTCGGCGGTGCTCTACGAGCCCCTGCTGATGTCGCTGCGCAGGATGGCGCAGGAAGAGGAGTCGGCCCGGCGGTACGGACTCTGAGGGAACGACAGATGAGGGCCCCTCACCGAGGTGAGGGGCCCTCATCTGTCGTTCTGTTGTACCCCCGACCGGATTCGAACCGGCGCTACTGCCGTGAGAGGGCAGCGTGCTAGGCCGCTACACAACGGGGGCTTGTTACTACTGTTGCATTTCTGCGCTGGGCTACCAGGACTCGAACCTAGAATGACGGTACCAGAAACCGTAGTGTTGCCAATTACACCATAGCCCATGGTGAAGTACCCCCGACCGGATTCGAACCGGCGCTACTGCCGTGAGAGGGCAGCGTGCTAGGCCGCTACACAACGGGGGCCCTAGCGATCCTGCATCGAGAGCGTGGGTGCGACCCAGATGATCTCGCGGGAAGGATCTGTACCCCCGACCGGATTCGAACCGGCGCTACTGCCGTGAGAGGGCAGCGTGCTAGGCCGCTACACAACGGGGGCTTGTTACTACTGTTGCATTTCTGCGCTGGGCTACCAGGACTCGAACCTAGAATGACGGTACCAGAAACCGTAGTGTTGCCAATTACACCATAGCCCACCAAAACTCAACCCCGATGAGGGGTCTTGTTCGGTTTGCGCTTCCCGTTCGGATCTTCCGTCCCGCTCGGGCGGCGCAGGAAGAACATTACCCGAAGGTGTCCGGCGCTCCAAAACGGGTATTGCCCGCCAGCAGACCGGGCAGCTGATCGAGCCCGCTGATACGGACGAGTTCGGGCCGCCCGCCCCGTCCGCCCCGGTCCAGCCAGATCCCCATCAGCCCCGCGGCAACCGCGCCGCCCGCGTCGATGTCCGGCTCGTCCCCCACGTACGCGACCTCATGCGGCTCCAGCGCCAGCGCGTCGCAGGCGGCGTGGAATGCACCGGCCTCGGGTTTGGAGACGCCCAGTTCCACAGCGCACACCACGGCCTCGAACCGCTCCCGCACACCGAGCGTGCGCAGCTTGCGGTCCTGGTTGTGAATGCTGGAGTTCGACAGCACCCCGTGCCGGAACCCACCCGCCAGCGCATCCAGTACGGGCAGCACATCGGGAAAGAGCGACCAGGCGGCCTCGTAGTGGGCCGCGTGCCGAGCAAACCAGTCGTCGGCCTCGGCATCCTCCAGCGCCCGCGAGAGGAACTCCCGGACCCGGTCCCGGCGCTGCCCCTGGAAGTCCGTCTCCCCGGCGGCGAACCGCGCCCAGTGCACATCGGTGATCGTCCGCCAGGCAGCGAGGGCCTGCTCGACGGAGTCGTATCCGTCGGGCAGGCCCTCGTGTTCGAGATGCTTGCTCATGCCGACGCGGTCGGCGCCCGTGTAGTCGAAGATCGTGTCGTCGATGTCCCAGAGGACCGCGCGGATCGTCATGGGGCCCAGCCTAGGTTCCTACGCGGCGAGTGCGGTGGGTTTCGCGGTGCTCTGCAGACCGATGAAGACAATCTTCAGGTCGTCGATGTCCTCAGAGCCGAACCTTTGCGCCGGGCGGCCTGCATGCGGGTGCCGACGGACGAGCCGCCGAGAAACGGCAGAGGGGGCGGATCCCCGGAGTGAACCGGGGCCGCCCCCTCAGGGTGTGACCTGGACGGTTACGCGGTCAGCTTGGCCAGTGCCGCGTCGATGCGGGCCAGGGTCTTCTCGCGGCCCAGGATCTCCAGGGACTCGAAGAGCGGCAGGCCGATCGTGCGGCCGGTGACCGCGACGCGGACCGGGGCCTGGGCCTTGCCGAGCTTCAGGCCGTGCTCCTCGCCGGCGGTGAGGATGGCGTTCTTCAGGGCGTCCGCGTTCCACTCGGCGTCGGCCAGCTTGGCGCGGGCCGTGACGAGCAGGGCGTCGGAGCCCTGCTTCATCGCCTTGGCCCAGGACGCCTCGTCGGTGGCCGGCTCGTCGAGGAAGAGGAAGTCGACGTTGGCCGTGATGTCGGACAGGACCGTGACGCGGGTCTGGGCGTGCGGGGCAATCGCCGCGAACTGGTCCGCGTCGAAGGCCTCCGGGGCCCACGTGGCGAACGGGGCCTTCAGCCAGGGGCCGCAGGCCTCGGTGAACGTCTTCACATCCAGCTTGCGGATGTGCTCGGCGTTGATGTGCTCGCACTTCTTCAGGTCGAAGCGCGCCGGGTTGGCGTTGACGTCCTTGATGTCGAACGCGGCCACCATCTCCTCGATGGAGAAGATGTCGCGGTCCTCGGCGATCGACCAGCCCAGCAGGGAGAGGTAGTTGAGCAGCCCCTCGGGCAGGAAGCCGCGCTCGCGGTAGAGGTTGAGCGAGGCCTGCGGGTCGCGCTTGGAGAGCTTCTTGTTGCCCTCGCCCATGACGTACGGCAGGTGGCCGAAGGCCGGGGTGTCCTTGGCGATGCCGAGCTCGATGAGCGCCTTGTAGAGGGCGAGCTGACGCGGGGTGGAGGAGAGCAGGTCCTCGCCGCGCAGGACGTGGGTGATCTCCATCAGCGCGTCGTCGACCGGGTTGACCAGCGTGTAGAGCGGGGCGCCGTTGGCACGGACGATGCCGTAGTCCGGCACGTTCTCCGGCTGGAAGGTCAGCTCGCCGCGGACCAGGTCGGTGAAGGTCAGCGCCTCGTCGGGCATCCGGAAGCGGACGATGGAGGTGCGGCCCTCGGCCTCGTACGCGGCGATCTGCTCGGCCGTGAGGTCTCGGCAGTGGCCGTCGTAGCCGGACGGCTTGCCGGCGGCACGGGCGGCGTCGCGGCGGGTGTCGAGCTCCTCGGTGGTGCAGTAGCAGTGGTACGCGTACCCGCCTGCGAGAAGCTTCTCGGCGACATCCTTGTAGATGTCCATGCGCTGCGACTGGCGGTAAGGGGCGTGCGGGCCGCCGACCTCGGGACCCTCGTCCCAGTCGAAGCCGAGCCAGCGCATCGACTCCAGGAGCTGGTTGTAGGACTCCTCGGAGTCGCGGGCCGCGTCGGTGTCCTCGATGCGGAAGACCAGGGTGCCGCCATGGTGGCGGGCGAAGGCCCAGTTGAAGAGGGCGGTGCGGACCAGGCCCACATGGGGGTTGCCGGTCGGGGAGGGACAGAAACGTACGCGAACCGCTGCGTTAACCACGCTTGATCACCTTGTTGGTGAGAGTGCCGATGCCTTCGATGGTGACGGCGACCTCGTCGCCGACATGGAGGGGTCCGACCCCTGCGGGAGTGCCGGTAAGGATCACATCGCCCGGGAGCAGCGTCATGGCTTCCGTGATGTGGACGACCAGATCCTCGATGGAGCGGATCATGTCGCTCGTACGGCCCAGTTGGCGTTGCTCGCCGTTGACCGTGGCCTGAATGGTCAGGTCGCTGGGGTCGAGGTCGGTCTCCACCCAGGGGCCGAGCGGGCAGGACGTGTCGAAGCCCTTGGCCCGGGCCCACTGCTTCTCGCGCTTCTGGGCATCGCGGGCGGTGACGTCATTGGCGCAGGTGTAGCCGAAGATGACGTCCTTCACGCGCTCACGCGGCACTTCGCGGCACATACGGCCGATGACCACGGCCAGTTCGGCCTCGTGGTGGAGTTCGTTGGAGAAGGAGGGGTACTCGATGGCGTCGCCGGAGCCGATCACCGAGGTGGTGGGCTTGAAGAAGGCGACGGGGACGTCCGGTACCTCGTTGCCGAGTTCCGCGGCGTGCTCCGCGTAGTTGCGGCCGATGGCCACGACCTTGTTGGGGAGCACGGGCGGCAGGAGGCGGACCTTGCTCAGCGGGACCTTGGTGCCGGAGAGCTCGAACTCGGCGTACGGGATGCCTTTGATGATGTCGAGGACGAGACCATCGGGCCCCTCGCCCTCGACGGCGCCGAAGGCGACATTGCCGTCGATGGAGAACCTGGCGATGCGCACGGGATGCTGTCGCCCCTCACTTGCTGGCTGGCTGAAGACTGACGCTCCAGGCTAACGCGGGTGAGGGGGGACAACCGCGCATTACTCGGCCGCTGCGGCCGGGGCCGTGACCGGGGCTTCCATGAGGATGGTGCGGCGGGGGTTGGCCGTCTGGGTGGGCAGCTCGACGGCGCGTTCCGGCAGTTCCGGCGTCTGCAGCTCGTCGGCGTCCTTGAGGTGCGCCAGCGTGGTGCGCCGGGGGTTGGCAATGTTGCGGAACATCATCGTCGTCTTCATCTGCCGTTCGGACCCTGTCGTTACGGGCGCCGCCCGGAGGGGCGCCGGTTGTCGGATTTGCCATCCCTGTAAAGCGTCAGGCTAAACATCCAATTCCCTTCGGGAGCCCGGATGAGACGACGATCATCATGTGAGTTTCCTCACGACTGCGTCGACAATTGCCTCATTCCGGGCGGTCGATCACTCCGACGGAAACGGACATTGCACCACTGAATGAGCGATTCCGCTCCTGATCATGTCGACTGGGACACCCTTCACCCTCCACCGATTCACCCTTAATGGTCCACTTTGCCCGCGAACACGCTCCACGGTTCGTTACTCCCCCATCACAACGCGTCACCCAGGCCACGGCCCGGTACGGGGCCCTTGTTGGAGATCCGGCACTGTGCTGGAATTCCACGCACCGCCGCGGGTTTCGGACCGGCGCGCAGGGGCGCAACGCAGCGCCGAGTGGCGGCGGGAAGGGGAGAAGCGCCGGTCGCTCAACGACCACCAGGGGGCGGACACAACGCCCCACGACGCCGACACCGTCCCACCCGCTTCGCGCGGAGGGACGCCTGGTCCAGAGGTTGCGACGCTAGTGCAGGGACGTTTCAAGAGGGATGGCAGCGCTGCGGCGGAACAGGAGCCGCGCGGCGGGACCGACCGTGGTTCCTCGCCCCAGCACGCCCAGAACCCCGGACCGGCCTCGGCCGGCGACAGCGGTGACCGCGACCGGCACCCCGGTGCCACGTCTGGCAGCGGCACCGATCCGATCTCGTCGCTCAAGCCCCGGGGCCCCGTCAGCACCGGCTCGCGGGTAGCTCTTCGCAACTGGCGGATCAGCACGCGTCTGGTCTCCCTGCTCGCCCTTCCCGTGGTCGCCGCGACCACGCTGGGCGGACTGCGGATCAACGACTCCATGAACGACATCCAGCAGCTGGATCACATGCAGCTGCTCACCCAGATGACCGCGCAGGCGACCACGCTCGCCAATGCGCTCCAGGACGAGCGCGACCGGTCGGCGGGTCCGCTGTCCAACGGCGTGAAGGCCGACGACTTCAAGGTCACCGAGCCCCGCAAGAAGACCGACCGGGCGAAGACGGCCTTCCTGGACGCGACGAACTCGATCGGCGACCCGTCGGGCGACGAGGCCCTCGAAGGCATCTACTCGAGCGTCAACCAGATCGCCAGCCAGCTTGCCGCGATCCGCGACATCCGCAAGACGGCGTACGCCAAGGGCTCCCCCGGCCTCCAGACCGTCGACCAGTACAGCCAGCTGATCACCTCGCTGCTGAGCCTCTCGCAGGACATGGCGCAGGCGACCAGCAACTCGGAGATGATCAAGCGGACCCGGGCGCTGGCGGCCTTCTCCTCCGCCAAGGAGTACGCCTCGGTCCAGCGGGCGATCATCGCCGCGTCGCTGCCCGGCGGCAACGGCAAGCAGCCGCACCTCGACCCGAACGACCAGCAGTTCGGCGCCGGCGCGCTGCAAAAGGAAGAATCTGCGCTCCGCTCCTTCGAGGCGGTCTACGCGGCGACCGGCAACAACGCCGAAGAGCTGATCGCCACGCTGAAGGAGGGCAACCCGGAGATCAAGGCCTCCGAGACCTACGCGAAGAAGGTCCTGGAAGGCCCCTCGGGCATGGACGGCATGCCTCGGCGTTCCTATCTGGACTGGTACGACCAGAGCTCCACCAAGATCCAGGCGATGAAGACCATCGAGGAAACCCTCCGCAGCGACATGGAGGGCAAGGCCCGCGAGCTCCGCGACGAGTCGAAGCGCGAAGCGATCATCAGCGGTGCGCTCATCCTGCTGGTGCTCGGTGTCTCGCTGGTCGGCGCCTTCGTCGTCGCCCGGTCGATGATCCGCTCGCTGCGGCAACTGCAGGACACAGCTACGCGCGTCGCCCAGGACCGGCTGCCCGAGCTCGTCAAGCAGCTCTCCGAGACCGACCCGCAGGACGTCGACACCTCGGTCGAGTCGGTCGGTGTGCACTCCCGGGACGAGATCGGCAAGGTGGCCGCGGCCTTCGACGACGTGCACCGCGAGGCCGTCCGTCTCGCCGCCGAGCAGGCCCTCCTGCGGGGCAACGTCAACGCGATGTTCACCAACCTCTCGCGCCGCAGCCAGGGCCTCATCCAGCGTCAGCTCTCGCTCATCTCCGAACTGGAGTCGCGCGAGGCCGACCCGGACCAGCTGTCCTCGCTCTTCAAGCTCGACCACCTCGCGACCCGTATGCGCCGTAACGGCGAGAACCTCCTCGTTCTCGCGGGCGAGGAGCCGGGCCGCCGGTGGACCCGCCCCGTCCCGCTGGTCGACGTGCTCCGCGCCGCCGCCTCCGAGGTGGAGCAGTACGAGCGCATCGAACTGGCCGCGGTGCCCGCCACCGAGGTCGCGGGCCGCGTCGTCAATGACCTCGTGCACCTGCTCGCCGAGCTGTTGGAGAACGCCACGTCGTTCTCCTCGCCGCAGACGAAGGTCCGGGTCACCGGTCACGCGCTGCCCGACGGGCGGGTGCTGGTCGAGATCCACGACACCGGCATCGGCCTCTCCCCCGAGGACCTCGCGGCGATCAACGAGCGGCTCGCCTCGCCGCCCACCGTGGACGTCTCGGTCTCCCGCCGCATGGGTCTGTTCGTGGTCGGCCGGCTGTCCCTGCGTCACGGCATCCGGATCCAGTTGCGGCCCTCGGACTCAGGTGGCACGACCGCGCTGGTCATGCTCCCCGTCGAGGTCGCGCACGGCGGCAAGCAGCCGGCCCCCAAGCCGGGACCCGGGCAGCAGCCCTCCGCCCCCGGCGGTCTGCTCGGCGGTGGCAGCGGTACGGGCGCGGGCAACGGTTCCCGTCCCGGCCTCGGAGGCGCTCCGTCGGCCCCGGCAGGCCGGCTCGCCGCGGGGCCGGGTGCCGCGCGCGGTCAGGTCGGTGCGGGCTCCGGTCCGCGTGCCGCGCTGCCCTCGCGTGACGGCGGCCCCCGCCAGCCGCAGAACCAGCAGGGCCAACAGAACGCCGGCTTCCAGTCCGCCGGGCTGTCCAACACCGGCCCGCAGGACACCTCGCGTCAGGAGCCGCAGCGTCAGGGCGGTGGCCTCGCCGGTGCCTTCGGCAACGGTGCCCGGCGCGGCGCCCGCGGCCAGGGCGACGGAACGGGCCGTACGGACTCGTCCCAGCCCGACTTGTTCGGCCAGCACCGCCAGGACCCCGGCCGCCAGGACCGCGGCGACCAGCAGGGCCGGTCGAACGGCCCGAGCCCGTGGCAGTCCCCGCAGCCGCAGCAGGCCCGGCAGAACCCGGGCGGCCAGGGCGGTTTCCAGCAGCCCGGCGGTCCGGTCGACCCCGGTCGTCAGCTGCCCCCGGTCGGCGGTCCGCGTGCCGAGCTGCCCGGTGGCAACCCGCAGCCGCAGCGCCCGCAGACCACCAGCTGGGGCACCGAGGAGCCGTCCGCGCCACGGCGTGCTCCGCTGGACGCCCCGCGCGGCCACGAGGAGCCCGAGTCCACCGGCCGGTTCCAGCGGCCGACGAGCCCACCGCTCACCCCGCGGCCGCCCATGGACGACCGGCAGGGCCCCGGCTCCACCGCCGAGTTCGCCCGCCCCGACTTCTCGGCCCCGGCCCCGCAGGCCCAGTCTCCGCAGGACCCGGCGAGCACCGCGCAGTTCGCCCGCCCCGACTTCGGACAGCCGCAGCCCGATCGGGCGCAGGACCAGGGCCTGCCGGCACCGCGTCAGCGCGGCCGGGACAACGGGGACTTCGGTGCCCCGCGTCCGCCCGCCGTGCCCAACGGTGACGCGCAGTACCGCCCGGTCCTGCCGCCGCAGCCGCAGCCCGAGGCGCTGCCTCCGGCCGGGCCCGGGGACGGCCGTACGCCGCTGTACGACACCCTGGAGACGAACTGGTTCCACGGCCCGCAGCAGGGCGGTCAGCAGCCGCCCGCCGAGCCGCAGGCGCCCGACTTCCCGCAGCAGTCGGCCCAGGAGCGTCCCGCTCCCGCCGCGCCGCGCCGCGGCGGAGGCGACACGGGCGCCACCACGAGCTCCTGGCGCCCTTCGCCGAACGACGAACTCGTACGGCAGGCGGAGCGGGCCAAGAAGCCCGCGGCAGGCGGAGTGACCACCTCCGGACTGCCTCGCCGGGTACCTCGCGCCAATCTGGTGCCGGGCACCGCCCAGCAGCAGAACCATCAGTCCGGTCCTCAGGTGTCGCGTGCGCCCGATGATGTGCGCGGGCGGTTGACCAATCTCCGCCGGGGCATCCAGCAGGGACGGCAGGCCAACAACAGCCAGTCGACCGGAAGTTTTCCCCTCGGCCCCACTCACCAGCAGGAGCGTTAGTTGAGCCCGATGAGTCAGGCCGCGCAGAATCTGAACTGGTTGATCACCAACTTCGTGGACAACACCCCCGGGGTGTCGCACACGGTGGTGGTCTCCGCCGACGGACTCCTGCTGGCCATGTCCGAAGGTTTCCCGCGCGACCGCGCGGACCAGCTGGCGGCTGTCGCCTCCGGTCTGACCTCGCTGACCGCGGGCGCCTCCCGGATCTTCGAAGGCGGCGCCGTCAGCCAGACCGTGGTGGAGATGGAACGCGGGTTCCTCTTCCTGATGTCCATTTCTGACGGCTCCTCGCTGGCCGTGCTCGCCCACCCTGACGCCGACATCGGTCTGGTCGGGTACGAAATGGCCCTCCTGGTCGACCGTGCGGGCACCGTCCTCACCCCGGACCTCCGTGCCGAGCTCCAAGGCAGCCTGCTCCACTAGGCGGCCGTGGATCGATGACAGACTCGATTGCCCCAGGTAACGCCCTCATCCCCAGCCCGTTCGGCCGCTAGAGCCCCCCACCGGCCCCTTCAGACGGCAAGCCGACCCCTTGCTGTCACGCCCGGAGGATTCATGACCCCGCCACCCGCCTCACCCGATCCGTACGGCGCACTGCACCACGCGTCGTACGACAGTGAAGGCGACCAGCCGCTGGTCCGTCCATATGCCATGACCGGCGGCCGGACCCGACCGCGCTACCAACTCGCGATCGAGGCACTGGTCTCCACCACGGCCGACCCCGCGCACCTGGGGACGCTGCTCCCCGAGCACCAGCGGATCTGCCACCTCTGCCGTGAGGTCAAGTCGGTGGCCGAGGTCTCGGCGCTGCTGTCGATGCCGCTCGGTGTGGCCCGGATTCTTGTCGCGGACCTGGCGGAAGCCGGCATGGTGGCCATCCACCAGCCGGGCAATGGAGAGGCCGGCGGCACGCCGGATGTGACGCTGCTCGAAAGGGTGCTCAGTGGACTTCGCAAGCTCTAGCGGCGGTGCGGCCCGCGCCACCACCTCGGCGAAGATCGTGGTGGCGGGGGGCTTCGGCGTGGGTAAGACCACGTTCGTCGGTGCCGTTTCGGAGATCAACCCGTTGCGTACGGAAGCCGTGATGACGTCCGCGTCCGCGGGCATCGACGACTTGACGCACACCGGCGGCAAGACGACGACGACCGTCGCCATGGACTTCGGCCGCATCACCCTGGACCAGGACCTGATCCTGTACCTCTTCGGTACGCCCGGACAGGACCGCTTCTGGTTCATGTGGGACGACCTGGTCCGCGGCGCCATCGGCGCCGTCGTCCTCGTCGACACCCGCCGCCTCGCCGACTGCTTCCCCGCCGTCGACTACTTCGAGAACAGCGGACTCCCCTTCGTCATCGCCCTCAACGGCTTCGACGGACACCAGCCCTACACCCCCGACGAGGTCCGCGAAGCGCTCCAGATCGGACCCGACACCCCGATCATCACGACAGACGCGCGGCACCGTGCGGATGCCAAGAGCGGCCTCATCACGCTCGTCGAACACGCACTGATGGCACGGCTGAAGTAGGCGCAAGTCTGTATTGATATACGGCAGTTACCGTAACCAAACGGGGGTGGACTGTGTCCTTTGACACGATCCGCCCCCGTGTTCATAACGTTTCGACAGAGAATTGTCCCGCGTTCAACACCCGATGCATTCAATCGGTACCGCTGTGCTCACATGAGCCCCGCCTTTTGACGGGGCTCGCTCTTTATGCCCGTTTTATCTGAGGCCTGGACCACTCGGAATGGCTGGTTCCGACTGTTTGGAACGCGGCCGGTCCCCGTGCTGGAATTCGACGAACTCCCCAGTAGTACGGCCCTGAACGAAAAACGGCACAACGTAGGTGCCGACGCCGAGAGGTTGTTGGTCGAGTGAGGCGTAGCAACGAGGGCTCCGCGGCACAGCAGGAGCGGGGCAACTTCACCCCGCCGCCGCGCGCCGCGGCGTCGCCTGCCGCCGTGTCCGGGGCAGTGGCGTCCGGTGGCAGCAGCAGCCGGATGTCCCCGCGCAACTGGCGGGTGCCCACGCGGCTGAACGCGATCCTCCTGATCCCGGTGCTGGTCGGCCTGGTCATGGGCGGCTTCCAGGTGAAGGGGTCGATCGACACCTGGCGGGAGGCGCAGGACGCCGAGAAGACCGCACTGATCGTGCGCGCGGCCTCCGTGTACGGTCAGGCGCTCCTCAATGAGCGTGACCTCTCCGCCCAGCCCCTGCTGTCCAACAAGCGTGACGCCGCTGCCGTCAGCCAGGTCCGGGCCACCACCGACGCGGCCGCGGCCAAGTTCGACACGGCCGTGAAGGACCTGCCCAAGAAGCAGGGCCTGGAGCGGCGTCTTCAGCTGTTCCGGCTGGAGGAGCCCAAGCTTCCCGAGCTGCGCAAGGCCGCCTACGCCGAGGGCATGGACCCGGTGAAGACGGAAGAGGGCTACGTCCAGGTGCAGCACTCCCTGATGGAGTTCTGCAACGAGCTCGGTCTGGGCACCGGCAACATCACCAGCTACGGGCGTACGGTTTACGCGATCGAGCTCGCCAAGGCTGCAGGATCGCTTCAGCGCTCCATCGGTATGCATCTGCTGGTGCGTCCGAACCAGGAGGGCACCAAGTTCGACGCCCAGGTCAAAGCCTTCGGCTCGTACAACTACCTGGAGCAGATCGCGCTCGGCGAGTTCGTCTCCGGTGGCACGGAGGCCGACGCAGCCCGGCTGAAGCAGGTCATGGCCGCCAAGTCGGCCGACGGCGCGAAGAAGCTGAAGAAGGCGAAGGAGCAGGCCGACGCCGCGGGTGTCCCGTTCGTCGCGCCGCCCAGTGTCGACGGCTCGGTCTTCGACGGCATGGCCCAGCAGATCGGGCAGGGCAAGTCGCCCGAGAAGCTGGCCGCGAAGGGCATCACGCCCGAGACCTGGATGGCGGCCGCCACCGCCAAGTTCGACGGCTACACCACGGTCGAGGACGAGCTCGTCGACAAGGCCGTGACCGAGGCCGCGGACATCTCGTCCAGCGCCAAGAACGACGCCGTCATCAACGCCGCCGTCGTGGTCGTCGCGCTGCTGGCCGCCTTCGTCCTGGCCGGGCTGATGGCCCGACAGATGAGCCGCTCGATGCGCCAGCTGCGTACGGCCGCCTTCGGGATCGCCGAGCAGCGGCTGCCGATGCTGGTCGACCAGCTCTCCAGGACCGATCCGGGCCGGGTCGACACCCGCGTCCAGCCGATCCCGATCGACAGCCACGACGAGATCGGTGAGGTCGCCCGCGCCTTCGACCAGGTTCACCGCGAGGCGGTCCGGCTGGCGGCCGAGCAGGCCATGCTGCGGGGGAACGTCAACGCGATCTTCACCAACCTGTCGCGTCGCAACCAGTCGCTGATCGAGGGCCAGCTGACCCTCATCACCGACCTGGAGAACAACGAGGCCGACCCGGACCAGCTGGAGAACCTCTTCCGGCTGGACCACCTGGCCACCCGTATGCGCCGCAACGGCGAGAACCTCCTCGTCCTCGCCGGCGAGGAGCCGGGCCGCCGCTGGAACCAGCCGGTCCCGCTGGTCGACGTGTTGCGGGCTGCCTCCTCCGAGGTGGAGTCGTACGAGCGCATCGAGCTCTCCGGGGTGCCGGAGACCGAGATCCACGGCCAGTCCGTCACCGACCTCGTGCACCTGCTGGCCGAGCTGCTGGAGAACGCCACCACGTTCTCCTCACCGCAGACCAAGGTGCGGGTCACCGCGACCCGGCTGCCCGACAGCCGCGTGATGATCGAGATCCACGACAAGGGCATCGGCCTCACCGCCGAAGACTTCGCCGACATCAACCACAAGCTGGCCAACCCGCCGACCGTGGACGCCGCGGTGTCCCAGCGGATGGGTCTGTTCGTGGTCGGCCGGCTCTCCGACCGGCACGGCATCCGGGTCCAGCTGCGTCCCTCGGGCGAGCAGGCCGGAACGACCTCGCTGGTCATGCTGCCGGACGCCATCACCCACGGTGGCGGTGGCGAACCGGTCGCCGCGCAGGACGACTTCACCGTCTCCTCGATCATTCCGCAGCAGCAGACCTTCGAACAGCCGCCGCACCAGCCCCAGATGCGCACGGCGGCGGAGCTCGGCTTCGACGACTCGCGCTACGAGCAGCAGCCGGTGGACGCCACGCAGCTGGACCCGGTGGGCCGCTCGCTGATGCGTGAGGAGCGCCGGGCCGCGCTGGAGGCGCAGACGGTCGGCGAGCGCCCGCAGTTCCCGCAGGAGCAGTACGCCGCGAACCAGCCCGCCGGGAACGAGTACGCCGACAACGGGTACGCCCCGGAGCCGCAGCAGGGCCTGCAGCAGGAGCAGTACGAGCAGGCTTCGTACGACGGCGGCTACGACCCCTACCGCGGCGACACGGGCTTTGCCGAGCAGCCCGACCACGCTCAGGGCGGCTATGCGGAGGCTGCCTATGCGGCCGGTGAGGCCCCGCAGCCGTCGTACGAGGAGCAGTTCGCTCCCCAGCCCCACCAGGATGGGTGGGCGGATCAGAGCGCCTACCAGGGCGCGTACGAGCCGTCGGCTGAGGTCGAAGCGGAATCTGCCCCGAGCACCCCCGCCGAGCCGCAGGAACGCGTAGGCTTCGACCGTCCGGGGCCCACCCCGAACCCCGGCCACGAGCTGACCGACGCCGGTCTGCCGCGCCGGGGCGGTCAGCAGCACTGGCAGCCCACCGGCCGCGGGAACAACCGGCCCGTCGCCGAACAGCAACAGCCGCAGCAGGAACTGCCGCAGCCGCAGTCGCCTGCGCAGCAGAACGGGAACGGCTCCGACGACTGGCGCTCGGCGAACGACGAGCGCTGGGAGCGGGCCGAGAAGCTCCGGGAGCCGAAAGGCCGGCGGGGTCACCCCGTCCGGACTTCCCCGGCGGGTGCCCAAGGCCAATCTGGTCGAGGGCACGGCGGAGCAGACCCTGCAGGACGGCCCTCAGGTCTCCCGCGCCCCCGAGGACGTCCGCGGCAGGTTGAGCAACCTGCGGCGGGGCGTGCTGCGGGGACGTAACGCGGGTTCGGACGCAAGTAATACCTACAACCAGGAGCGTTAGTGTGAGCCCGATGAGCCAGGCGGCGCAGAATCTGAACTGGTTGATCACCAACTTCGTGGACAACACCCCTGGGGTGTCGCACACGGTGGTGGTCTCCGCCGACGGACTCCTGCTGGCCATGTCCGAAGGTTTTCCGCGCGACCGCGCGGACCAGCTGGCGGCTGTCGCCTCCGGTCTGACCTCGCTGACCGCGGGCGCCTCCCGGATCTTCGAAGGCGGCGCCGTGAATCAGACAGTTGTGGAGATGGAGCGCGGATTCTTGTTCATCATGTCCATCTCCGACGGATCTTCGCTGGCCGTTCTCGCGCATCCGGACGCCGATATCGGTCTGGTTGGGTACGAAATGGCCCTACTTGTCGACCGTGCGGGCACCGTCCTCACCCCGGACCTCCGCGCCGAACTTCAGGGGAGTCTCCTTAACTAGTAGACAGACAGTGCGTTTCGCGCCACTGAGCCATAAGGTGCGGTGGCGCGGACCCACTGGGATCGGGACCGGCAGGCGGAGGAGGAATCGTGACAAAACCCCCAGGAGGACACCGGTACGACGGTGGCCAGAACGTGCCGGGTGAGCACGGGGACAATCGCTTCAACTTCCCCTCCGCACCCAGCAGGCAGGGCACACAGCAGCCGTATCAGCCCTTTCCGCAGCCGCCGCAGGGCGCTCAGCCGGGTCCCGGGTGGCCTCCGCAGCGGCCGCACCGCTACGACTCGCCCCAGTCGCCCCGCATTCAGCCCGTACAGCCGCGGCAGGCCCCCGAGCCGGCCGCACCGGCCGCGCACAATCCGCTGGTCCGTCCGTACGCCATGACCGGCGGCCGGACCCGACCGCGCTACCAACTCGCCATTGAGGCGTTGGTCAGTACCACGGCCGATCCGTCCCGGCTGCAAGGGCAGTTGCCCGAGCACCAGCGGATCTGCCGGCTGTGCATCGAGATCAAGTCGGTCGCCGAGATTTCGGCACTGCTCTCGATCCCGCTCGGCGTTGCCCGGATCCTCGTAGCCGACCTGGCAGAGGCCGGACTCGTCGCTATCCATCAGCCCGGCGGCGACGAGTCCGCCGGCGGCCAGCCAGATGTGACACTGCTCGAAAGGGTGCTCAGTGGACTTCGCAAGCTCTAGCGGCGGAGCAGCCCGCTCCACTACCTCCGCGAAGATCGTGGTGGCAGGGGGCTTCGGCGTGGGTAAGACCACGTTCGTCGGTGCCGTTTCGGAGATCAATCCGCTGCGCACCGAAGCCGTGATGACGTCCGCGTCCGCGGGCATCGACGATCTGACGCACACCGGGGACAAGACCACCACGACGGTGGCGATGGACTTCGGCCGCATCACGCTGGACCAGGATCTGATCCTGTACCTCTTCGGTACGCCCGGACAGGACCGCTTCTGGTTCATGTGGGACGACCTGGTCCGCGGCGCCATCGGCGCCGTCGTCCTCGTCGACACCCGCCGCCTCGCCGACTGCTTCCCCGCCGTCGACTACTTCGAGAACAGCGGACTCCCCTTCGTCATCGCCCTCAACGGCTTCGACGGACACCAGCCCTACACCCCCGACGAGGTCCGCGAAGCGCTCCAGATCGGACCCGACACCCCGATTCTCACGACAGACGCGCGGCACCGTGCGGATGCCAAGAGTGCGCTGATCACGCTGGTGGAGCATGCGCTGATGGCTCGGTTGCGGTAGGGGTTCGCCGGTTCGCCCGGCAGCCGTCCTGTCCTCGAACGCCGGACAGGCTCGATTTTCGAGCCCGTCCGGCGTTCGAGGACAGAGCGTGGCCGAAAGTCGCACAATGCGTGAGGCCCCGCACTCCCGGAGGAGTGCGGGGCCTCACGCATGAGAGCGTCTGTCAGCCCTGCCAGGAGTGCGGGGCACGGAAGCCCGGGGTGCGTTCCAGGCGGCGCCATCCGGCGGTGCCGCGGCCACGGTGGGCGGGGGTCGCTGCTGGCTGGGCGGCGGCGCGGGCGAGCAGGACCGCGGTTATGGCGGCCAGCTCCTCGGGGTCGGCAAGACCCTTCTCGATACGCAGCACGGACTCGGCGGCAGTGCTCATGGGTGGTTTCTCCGTCTTCTCGGCAGGTCTTCGCGGGCTCGGCAGGGTTGCTGCGACGCTGCGGACTACTGCGGGGGGTTGCCGTGCTTGCGGGACGGCAGGTCGGCGTGCTTGGAGCGGAGCATGGCGAGCGAGGCGATCAGCACCTCGCGGGTCTCGGCAGGGTCGATGACGTCGTCGACCAGGCCGCGCTCGGCGGCGTAGTACGGGTGCATCAGTTCGGCCTTGTACTCCTTGACCATGCGGGTCCGCATGGCCTCCGGGTCCTCGGCGTCGGCGATCTGCCGACGGAAGATGACGTTGGCGGCACCTTCGGCGCCCATCACCGCGATCTCGTTGGTCGGCCAGGCATAGGTCAGATCCGCTCCGATGGACTGGCTGTCCATCACGATGTACGCCCCGCCGTAGGCCTTGCGCAGGATCAGCGAGATCCTCGGCACAGTGGCGTTGCAGTACGCGTAGAGCAGCTTCGCACCGTGCCGAATGATTCCACCGTGCTCCTGATCCACCCCGGGCAGAAAGCCGGGTACGTCCAAAAGAGTGATGATGGGAATGTTGAATGCATCACACATCTGGACGAACCGGGCCGCCTTCTCCGACGCCTCGATGTCCAGGACACCGGCGAGGGACTGCGGCTGGTTGGCGACGATGCCGACGACCTGGCCGTCCAGACGGGCCAGGGCGCAGATGATGTTGCGGGCCCAGCGCTCGTGGATCTCCAGGTAGTCGCCGTCGTCGACGAGCTCCTCGATGACCTTGTGCATGTCGTACGGGCGGTTGCCGTCGGCCGGCACCAGGTCGAGCAGGACGTCGCCGCGCCGGTCGGCCGGGTCGTCGCTCGCCACGGTGGGCGGGTTCTCCCGGTTGTTGGACGGCAGCATCCCGATCAGGTAGCGGACCTCGGCGATGCAGGTCTCCTCGTCGTCGTACGCGAAGTGCGCGACGCCCGAGGTCTCGGCGTGCACATCGGCGCCGCCGAGGCCGTTCTGGCTGATCTCCTCACCGGTGACCGCCTTCACGACGTCCGGTCCGGTGATGAACATCTGGGAGGTCTCGCGGACCATGAACACGAAGTCGGTGAGCGCCGGGGAGTAGGCCGCGCCGCCCGCGCAGGGGCCGAGCATCACGCTGATCTGCGGGATGACACCGGAGGCCCGGGTGTTGCGCTGGAAGATCCCGCCGTATCCGGCGAGCGCGCTGACGCCCTCCTGGATACGGGCGCCCGCACCGTCGTTCAGCGAGACCAGCGGGGCACCGGCCGAGATGGCCATGTCCATGATCTTGTGGATCTTGGTGGCATGGGCCTCGCCCAGCGCACCGCCGAAGATCCGGAAGTCGTGCGCGTAGACGAAGACCGTACGGCCGTCGACCGTTCCCCAGCCGGTGATGACACCGTCGGTGTACGGCTTCTTCTGCTCCAGGCCGAAGCCGGTCGCCCGGTGCCGGCGAAGCTGCTCGACCTCCTTGAACGAACCCGGGTCGACCAGCAGCTCGATGCGCTCACGCGCCGTCAGCTTGCCCTTGGCGTGCTGCGCCTCGGTCGCCCGGTCACTCGGTCCGCGCCGGGCCTGCTCGCGCAGCGCCAGCAGTTCGGCCACACGGCCACGGGTGTCACTCGGCTCGCCCGGGGTTTCGTCCACAACGGTCATGTACCGACCCTACGAAGCCGGGCAAGTAAATCCTGCCGTCGACTCCGTACAGTCTCCTAACCTGTTTCCTGGCGAAGCCTGACAGAACCTTGGGGACATGCAGGCGAAGCACCAGCCCTTATGGGTCCGTCTTTGTGCGGGTCCGACAAAGGGGCACTGTGGTCTGCCGCACACTCATGTCAGCCTCGGAGTGTGGTCCGGTCGGGGGGGCCGGCCCTCGCGGACGGCATCCGGCCGGTCTCGCACCGCTCCCGTGCCGGTCACCGGGGCGGGACGCACGGTGGGGTTCCGCGAGAATACCCCGGCCCTGCGTCCCCGCTCCTCACTCCTCCTGAGCCCCGGCGTCTACCGGACCTCGCACCGCAGGGTGCCGCCCTCCGTTCCCGGCTCGACCCTCAGCGCCAGCCGTCGGCCGGTGGCACGTACCTCGATCCCCGGGTCCGCCGAGACGACCTCCCGTACCGGCCGCTCCCAGACCACGTCCACCGGCGCACCGGTCCGGTCGGGCCCGCTGACGCACACGGTCGTGGCACGCCGCCCCTCCCGTACGAGCACGCTCGCCGCGGCCGTGACGGAGAGCGGACCGGCCGCACCCGGCTGCCAGAAATTGGCGGCGGTCACCCCCAGCGAGCGGACGGCGACCGCCTGTGCGGCGGCGGTGTTGGCGTGCACGGTCAGCCAGTGCCGGTCGGCCGCGCGGGCGGCGACGGTTCTGCGGGAGGCGCCGGGCATCAGCAGGTAGACGTACTCGGCGTCGACCGGGTCGGTGCCGTGGTCGAGCCAGAGGGTCTGGTAGCGGCGGGTCCGGCGCTCGGTGGAGCTGGTGGTGTTGATGTCGGACCAGGCGCCGGTGCGGTCCTCGCGCAGGGTGCGCAGGTCGGCGCCGTCGGGGAAGACCCAGCCGCCGTGACCCGCGAGGTGGGCCCAGCGGGGGCCGGTGCGGTCGTCGACGATGAGGGGGTCCGTGCCGTCCTCGCCGAGCATGCGGTTGTCGACGATCGTCTCGACGGGGACCTTGTCGGTGCTGGTGATGCCGGCGCCGAGACAGATGACCGTATCGGCGACGCAGAACCACGACTTGCGGGCGTCCAGGGTCGAGCCGAGGCCCTTGAGGTGCTGGCCCACCGCGCCGAATTCGCCGTCCGTGGCGCCGCCGACCCATTTCACCGCGGGTTTGGGCGCGCCCCATTCGCCACCCGCCTTGTCGGCGAGCCGTTTGGTGGACACGGTCGTTCCGGGCAGGCGGTAGAAGTCGACGGTCGGCCAGAACCAGTCGGTGTACTGGTCGTTCTCCTTCCCGCCCGGCCACCAGTAGAGCATTCCGGCGCCGGTGTGCCAGCCGCGCGGATTCTCGCCGTTGCCGCACTCGTAGTGCGAGATCCGCTCCGAGGCCATGGAGATGCCCGCGGCCCAGTCCGGGCGGCGGTGCACGGCGCGGGCCATCTCGGCGAAGAGGTGGTGGCCCACCCGCTCGGGCGCGGCCGGTACGGCGGCGGCCCAGGCCGCGTGCAGCCGGGCCAGGTCCGCGATGCCGAACTGGCGGGCGGTGAGGATCGGACTGGTCCGGTCGCGGGCGATCCAGCCCTTGATCATGCCGTGCCACCGGTCGCGCTCGGCCGCCGAGGCGCCCGCGGCGAGGAGGGCGATCCCGGCGATGACGCCCTGCCCGTGGAAGTGGTCGCTGCGCATCACCTGAAGATCGTCGTTCTTCAGGTAACCGCGGCTGATGGCACGGCCGTTGACACTGTCCATGACCAGGCCGTTGTAGATCAGCGGCGCATAGGCGCGCTCGACGCTGTCCAGGATGATCTGCCGGTTGGGATCGGTGACGGCCCAGGTCGATCCGGCAAGCAGTGCGAAGAGGCGGCCGAGGCCGTCGAGCATGACCTGGCCGTAGGTGCCGGAGTAGGCGACAGTGGTGTGCTGGATGAACGACCCGTCCGCGTACAGGCCGTCTCCCCCGGTGACGTACGGAAAGACGGGTGACAGCGCGTCCCTGGCCAGTGCGACCTTCGCGGGCGCCCTGCCGAGGACGCCGCGCAGGGCGATGGAGCGGCACAGGTCGACGCGGTTGGCGCCGGTGGAGGTGCCGCTGTAGTCGCGGAGCACGGCGTCGGGGATGAAGTGGTCGACGGCGGCACAGGCGGCCTCGACGCGGGCCGCGCCCAGGTGCTCGTACAGGACGGAGGTGATGTCCATGAGGATGCGCGGGCTGCCGATCTGCCACTCCCACCAGTTGCCGTACGGGGTGACGGAGGAGTGGTAGGCCGTCCGGGCGAGGTGGTCGTAGCCGCGGATGATGTCGGCGAGCAGGGCGGCGTCGCCGGTCGATCCGGTACCGGGCTGGGCGTACGCCTGGGTCATCGTCCACAGGCGGCTGTATCCCTGGGTGATGCCGGACGGCGGGTTGTACGTGATGCCGGGCCACAGCGACTCGGCGGCCGGGCTCATCGTGGCCCAAAACCCCCGGGCGAGCGTGCCGATTTCGGCGAGGCGGGAGGCGTACGGTTCGGCGGCCGCGTCGAAGCCGGCGCCGAGCGCGATCCCGGTCCAGCGCAGACGGAGGGTGTCGAACTCGTCGGCCTCGGCGGCCGACGCGGCCGACGCGGAACCGGGGAGGGAGACCGCCAGGGCGGCGGCGGTCGAGAGGGCGAGCAGGGTACGGCGTGACCATACGGGCGGGTTCGGCATGTACGGCTCCAGTTCGCCGGGGGAAAGGCCATCGCATGCAGGTGCGGGACGGGTGCCCGCCATGGGCACCCGTCCCGCATCCTGCGCTCTCAACTACCGCAATGGAAGCGTGCGTCACCCCAGTCCGCGTGGTCGTTGCCGTTGCCGTCCCCGCCGTCGCCGACGACCAGTTCGACGTACTTGGCGCCGGTGGTGTCCGCCGTGAGCGACCAGGCGTTGTCGGCGGCCTTCAGGACCGGAGACTTCACCTTCTCGGTGCCGTCGGCCGTGACGCTGAACTGCACGCTGCCGCGTGAGGTCTGTACGTCGTCCACGCCGACCTGGGCGGTGAAGGAGGTGCACCGGCCGCCCAGGTAGTAGCGGATCTTCGCCGGGGCGTGGCTGCCGAGGCCCTTGGTGTAGGCGGTGCCGCCGATCTTCAGCGGGGTGCCGTCGCCACTGCCCTGCTCTCCGTTGGAGAGGTCCCGCTCGACGGGCCCCCAGCCGTTCTCGGAGGCCGTCCAGTCGAGGTCGCTGGCCCAGCTGTCCGTGGTGGGCGGCGGCGGCAGGGTCCGCACGGAGGTCTGTGCGCCGAGCGTGCGCCGTGCGCCGCCGACCGTGTACATCGCCTCGGAACTCAGGCTGTACGTCCGGTACTTGGCGTCCACCGGCGGGGTGACCTGCCAGTTGCCGGTGACCTTGGCGCCTGCCGCGACCGAGTCGAAGGTGACGGTGCCCACGGGCTCGGCCTTCCAGCCCTCGGGGACGGTCAGGCTCAGCGCGACACCGGTCGCCGCGGTGGCCTCGTAGTTGGTGAAGCTCGCCTTGACGGTGTTGGCCGTGCCCGGCTCCAGGGTCTCGGTCGCCGGGTCGACGGTGAGCGTGCCGCAGGCGGCCTGCTCGGAGGCGGGGGCCGGGCCGAGGTCGGTCACGGTGAACGCGTCGAGGACGAAGTCGGCTCCGTCGGGTGCGTCGCCGCGCTTGCGCAGTCCGGTCCAGGTGTCGCCGCAGCCCGCGGTGACGGTCTCGCTGAAGTGGCCGGTGGTGCGCTGCTGTCCGATGGCGGTGGTGCGGGTCTCGACCGAGTCGGGGTTTCCTCCTGCGGTGATCCGGTCGTAGCCGTCGACCCACTCATAGGCGCCGGCGTGGCTGGACTGGTAGTCGTACTCGACCTTGTAGCGGTGGCCGTCGGCCATCGGCACGGTCCAGGGGGCGGTGCGGTAGACGAGTCCAGTGTTCTCCTCGTGGGCCTTGAGGGACTCCTTGCCGCCGATGACGTCGTCGACGAGCTTTCCGTTCCAGCCGGCCTGGGTGTATGGGGTGTGCAGCTGGGAGATGACGGTCCGGGGGTCGGTGGAACCGCCCGCGTCGCCCTTGAGGAAGGGGCCCCAGCCCTGGTCGACGTCCTCGAAGTCCTCGTACACGACGGTGTTCTTCTTGGTCGCCGGGGCGCTCGCGACGATCCGTACGTCATCGGCCCGGACGCTCGCAGCACTGCCCTTTGCCGCTTCGACACGGAGCGTGGCGCGGCCGTTCGCGGGGGCGGTGAAGTTCACCTTCGCCCGCTGGAAGTACGTACCGTGCCGGTCGGACGCGGCGACGTAGTCCTCGGCGGTGGAGCGGTCCACGGCGACGGACTTCCCGCCGATCGAGAGTGTCGTGTGCCGGGTCTTCCCGGGCTCGACCTCGATGAGCGCGGACGCGGTGTAGCGCTTGCCGGGCGTGAGGCCGTTGATGCTCTGCGAGAGTCCCGCCGTGCCGGTGCCGGAGAGCTCGGCGCTGTTGCGGCCCCGGTCGTCGGTGTCACGGGCGACGGTTCCGGTCTTCGACCAGGCGTCGAGCCCGTCTTCGTTGAAGCCCGGGTCGTCGACCGGGGTGCCCTCGCCCCACTTGGGGTCGGCGGCCATCGGCGCGCGGTCCGGGTAGAGGACGTACGGCTGACCGGCCTCGGCCGTCAGCGTGACCTTCCCGTCGACGGGCTTGACCGTGCCGGTCTTGACCCGGCCGTTGTCGGTGAGCTTGTAGACGGTGTACGCGCCCGTGGACGGCACCGCCCAGCTGCTCGTACCGCCGGACTTGCTGTAGTGGTACAGCTTCTTGCCGCCGTCCCACGGCAGCAGGTAGTCGGTGCCGCTCAGGACCTTGCGGCCGTGGTCGTAGAACGTGCGCTTTCCGTCCTCGACCGTGCCCCGGACACCGCCGGTGAAGGTGATGTCGTTGCCGTCCCAGCGGGTGATGCTCTGCTGCTGGAGGTACTTCGCGGGCAGGTTGCGCTGCCAGATGTTGTTACTGAAGGCGTTCCAGTCGGTCTCGCCGGTCCAGCCCTCGAACTCCTGGATCGCGGTCTGGCCGAGGACCGGGTCGTTGTTCCAGACGTCCTTCTCACCGTTGCGGATGAACCGGATGATCTTCGAGTTGAGGCCCTTGTTCGTGGCGGGGCCGTAGTCGAGGTCATTGGCCCAGTGCGACCAGAGCGAGCCGCGCTCGAACTTGTCGGCCCACTCGGTGGCGACGTTCCAGCCCTGCTTCTGCACTTCCTGGAGGGTCTTGTCGGGGATCCAGCCGTGCGTGTAGTAGACGTCGAAGTAGAGCAGGCTGAGGTTGCGGTCCGTCTCGTCGCGCAGCTGCTGTATCCGCTTGGCGAGGTCGCCGCTGTTCACGTCGCGGCGCTGGTCGATGTAGTAGCTCTGGCCGAGCCAGTTCCAGCCAGGCTTGGTCTTGTCGACGAGCTTCTCGTCGAAGGCGTTGGCCTCCGGATACGCCTCGGTGTCGTTGATGTGGACGCCGAAGGTGGCACCCCACTTCTTGCCGTCCTTCAGGAGCTCGTTGAGGTCCTTCAGCCCGCCGGCGCGCTTGTTGTAGTTGCCGCCGTAGTCGGGGTGGGCGGAGTCGTGGCCCTCGGAGGCGAAGCCCTTGAGGATCGCAAGCTGCCCGAGGCCGTCGGTGGCGAGGGAGACCCGCTTGACGTCGTCGAGGGTACGCAGGAAGGGGTGGGTGGCCTGGCTGGCGAAGTTGAACGGGATGTGGGTGACGACCCGGTCCGGGGTGTCCTTGCTGCCGGGCGCCTTGACGCCGATGGAGCGGAACGCGACGGCGCCGTCCTGCCAGTCGACCGCCTTGTCGCCGTTGGCGTCGGGGGTGACGACAACCTTCGCCCAGGGCAGGTTGTCCCCGCTCTCCGGCTTCGGCGCCCCGTCCCCGCGGTAGGTCCACTGGCCGGACCAGACACCGACCCGGACGCTGCCGTCGTCGGCCTTGCGGGCCTGGTGCCAGAACCGGGCGTCGTCGCCGCCGGTGGCGCCGGAGGGCTTGTCGTACGAGGAGTTGGACTCCACAGCCGCGGCGAGGGAACCGGTGTTGACGAGGGCGTACGAGGCACCGACAGGCGCCTGGTCCGCAGCGGTGTCCGGGGTGACCCGGGCGAAGACGTCGGCGGTCTTCGTCGAGTCGTTGTCCAGCCGCGTGAAGGCGGTGGCGGCGCCGGTGTCCGTGGAGCCGACGGAGACCAGGTCGTGGCCGGGAATGTCGATGGTGCCGACACGGAACGCCTCGGTGTCACGGACGGCCGTCACCTTGAAGGTGGTGGCGCGTCCGGAGACGGAGAGCGAGGCGTCGATCTCGATGCCGGGCAGGTCGGTGAAGGTCAGCGTGTAGTGAGCCGTCGAGGCGGTGACCTCGGGTGCTCCCTTGAGCTTCACGGGGTGTGCGGTGCCGTTGATGGTGACGGCGGTGACCGGCTGCGTACTTCCGAGCAGCCGATCGCCGCTCGCCTTGTCGGTGTACGCCAGGACGCGCGGGAAGTCGTCGGCGACGGCTACCGAGAGCTGCGCGGACTGGATGACGGCGGCGTCCGCGGGCACGGCCGACTCGACTGCGGCGGGTGACGGGGCGGCGGCTGTGGCGGGGAGCGCGGTCCCCACCAGCGCCAGGACGGCGGCTGAGGCGGCGGCGACAGCGCCCGCCGAAGTGAATCTTCGCGACATGTGCCCTGAGTAGTCCCCGTGGCTGGACAGCGTCAACGACGTGCGGCCCCTGGGGGCCCTCCAGTCCAACAACCGCTTTGCGTAAGTCCAAGTGGACGGTACGTGTCCGCAGTTCGGCGCCCGGGGTGCGCGGCTCGGTCGTCAGCCGTGCCGTCCGTCCGCTCCGGGGTCGTCGGCGCCGCCGGACGCTGCGGGCTCCGCCGCTTCGGCGTTCTTGCCTTCTGCCCAGGTCAGAGTGGCCACCAGGGAGCGGAATGCGGTGCGGTAGACGCGCGGCCCGGTGCCCGTGTGGTGCTGGAAGTGGTGGCGCAGGTTGGCGGGTGTGCCGAACCCGGTGCGTACGGCGATGCGTTCCACCGGCTCGTCCCCGCGCTCCAGCAGCCGCTGCGCCGCCTGGACGCGGGCGCGCAGCAGGTACTGGAGCGGGGAGAGCCCGGTCTCGGCCCGGAAGCGCCGGTTCAGGCCGCGCACGGTGAGTCCCGCGTGGTCGGCGATGTCGCTCAGCGTCAGCGGGTGGTCGAGGTGGGCCTCCATCCACCGGGTGGTGGGCCCGAGGGAGTGCGGGCCGGCCCGGTGCCGGGATGCGGCGGCAGGGGCCTTCTCGGCATCGGCGTCGGCGGGTGCGTGGAGCTGCATGAAGACCTGCCGCTCCGTCTCGATGGCGACCTGTGTGCCGTGGTCCAGGGTGATCAGGTGCAGGCAGAGGTCGAGGCCGCCGAGCACTCCGGCCGCGCTGTGGAAGGGATCCGCGTTCACGACGGTTCCCTCCGGATCGACGTCGATCAGTCGATGGCCTCGCGCCAGCTCCGCCGCGTACTGTCGCCCGGTGGCCGCCCGGCGTCCGTCGAGGAGCCCGGTGGCGGCGAGGGTGAACGTCCCGGTGCCGAACGCGCCGATGCGGGCTCCCCGGTCCGCGGCGGCCCGCAGGGCGTCGGTGACCCCGGGGTCCGGCTCGTCGCGGAAGGCGGCGTGGCCGGGCAGCAGTACGGTGTCGGCGTCCGCCAGCCCGTCCAGGCCCCAGGGCGTGTCGACGGCGAAGGGCGCCGGGAAGCCGGTCCCGCGAAAGCCCGGGGCGGTGCAGTACCGCAGCTCGTACGCGACATGCGGGTGGCGCCGGGCGGCCGTGCCGAAGCACATTCCGGGCCCGGTGAGTTCATGGCCCGGCACCCCGTCGAGCGCGAGGACGGCGATCACTGACATGTCCAGAATTTAGCCGAGGGTGACATCAGGACCGCTTTTTCCGGACGGGGCCGGTACGCAGGATGGGTGTTGCGCGGCACCGGAAGCGAGACGACGCCCGGCAGCCGGTTCGCACATCCACCACGCGCACGATGCGCATCGAACGAAGGAATTACCCGTGTTCACACGCAGTTCGACGTCCGCCGCCCCGTCCCGGTCCCGTAAGTCCCGCTCGCGCCGCGCGGGACGGTTCGCCGCCGTCGCCCTGGCCGCGACGGCCTGTGTCACGGCGATGTCCGGCAGCGCCAACGCCATCGTCAACGGGCAGGAGGCCACTCAGCGTTACCCGTTCATGGCCACGCTCCCGCAGTGGGCCGGCGAGGTGCACGCCCAGTGCGGCGCATCGCTGATCAACTCGCGCTGGCTGGTGACGGCGGCCCACTGCGTCAGCCCGGAGGCGCTGGACGGCATCGTCCGCATCGGCTCCAACGACCGCGAGTCCGGCGGCACCGTGCGCCACATCAAGCGGACCGTCACCCACCCCGCCTACGACGTCGAGTCCAACCCCAGCAGGAACGACATCGCGCTCGTCGAGCTGGACCGCCCGGTCAAGGAGAAGCCCATCCGCATCGCCAAGTCGGTGGGCGAACCCGGCACCCCGACGCGCCTGCTCGGCTTCGGCACCATCCTGGACACCGACCACCTCCCCGATGCGGTGTTCCCGGACAAGCTCAAGCAGCTGGACACCCGCATCGGCGCCGTGAACGAGTGCTCGCCCGGCCGCGCCGACAAGACCCGGATCTGCACGATCAGCAAGACGCCGGGCGCCATGGCCTGCTTCGGCGACTCCGGCGGCCCGCAGATCCAGCACGGCCGGGACGGACGCTGGGAACTGGTCGGCGCCACGTCGGGCGACGGAGACACCGACCCGACCTGCGGCACCGGCCCCGGCATGTACACCAACGTTCCCGCGTACTCCAAGTGGATCAACAAGACCATCCACGCGCACCGCTGACGCGGCACGCACCCGGGCGGGCGGGTCGCCCGTCGCCCGCCCGGGTAAGCCCTGACCACCGCAGCTCCGCCCGCCCCCACCCACGGATAGATTCTGAACATGGCCGTAATCGCCGTTCTTGTGCCCGACAGGCTCCCCGGACACCAGCTCACCACCCCCGGACTGGTCTTCGGGACAGCGACGGCCGGCCACCCCGACGCCGACTACGAGGTACGGCTCTGCGCCGCTCCCGGCCTCACCGCCACAGGGGCGCCCGCACCGCTCCGGATCTCCCTCCCGTGGGGGCTCGACGGCCTCGCCGACGCGGACGTCGTCCTGATCCCCGGCCAGGACGCCGACGGCCCCCGCGACGAGCCCACCGCCCCGGTGCTCACGGCGCTCCGGGCCGCAGCCGCCCGCGGCTGCCGTATCGGCGCGATCGGGACGGGGGTCTTCACCCTCGCGGCCACGGGACTCCTCGACGCCCGCCGCGCCACGACCGGTTGGCGCCACACCGAGGAGCTGGCCCGGCTCCACCCCCGTATCGAGGTCGATCCGATCGGCACGGTCGTGACCGACGGCCGGTTCCTCACCTCGGCCGGGATCTTCGGCAGCCTGGACGTCTGCCTGCACCTGCTGGCCCAGGACCACGGTGAGCGGGTGGCCGGTGAGACCTCCCGGGAACTCCTCACCCCGCTCCTGCCCCACGGCGACCGCGTCCAGGAGACCATCGACCGCGAACTCACCGAGAGCGCGGGCATCGAACCGACGCTGCGCTGGCTGGAGAGCCGCCTTCACCTTCCCCTGACCCCGGCGGACCTCGCCGCGCACGCGGGGATCAGTCTCAGCAGCCTCAACCGCCGCTTCCACGCACAGACCGGTGCCACCCCTGCCCAGTACCTGCTGCGACGAAGACTGGAGCGCGCCCGCGAACTGCTGGAGGACACCGACGAAGGGGTGGAGCGAGTGGCGGCCCGGTGCGGTTTCACCTCGCCGGCCAGCCTGCGCCACCACTTCTCCCGGCTGACGGGCACCACACCACGCGCCTACCGGACCCGCGCGCGAGACGGGCCGCATCGGGACGGACAGTGGTGAACAGGCTCTGAACAGGCCGGGATTGCTCCGTCGACCACGGGTGTGTGCAGGAACAGTGGAAAAGTTCCCCGAAGCCGGCCCTCACCCGGAAGCCCTCCACGTAGCCTGCTACCGAATGACGAGCACGCGGTGGGGCGGTGCGCGTCCGCTGCCGCGGCTCACCGACGGATGACCTCAGGGGGCAGCATGCTCAAGCTGGACGCTCCGGGTAAGTCTTTCCAATCCGTGATCTCCAACCACGATTATCCCGATGCGGAAGCCGAATGGAACGGGACCGGGCCGGGGTGGAGCTGGATGTGGGTCCCTTACCCCTTCAACTCGCAGTACGCCCGAGGGCAGTTCAACCGACAAGTCTTCAAACGCAACCAGACGTCACGCAAGGATCTCCGGGCCTTCATCGGCGAGAACCTCGCCGAGAACGATCGACGCTGGTCCAAAGCGGCCGCCGCCACCCTTCGTGATGTCACTGCGCAGGAGTTCGTCCTGATCTGCTCGAACGTCTGGGCATTCGCCTTGTTCGAGGTCAACGCAAGCTCGACCGCGAATTCCGGTACCGCGTTCTACAACCGGTGGGTCGGAGCGATGAACGTCGATCCGCAGGCCCCGTACATGCTGATGGCCGCGGAGAAGCCGACCGTCATGGCGATGAACTGACCACGGTTTCGCCTCACCGGCCGAGCGCCTGCCGGACCGCGTGGAGCCGGTCCGGCAGGCGTCACCGGCAGACGTGGAACGTCACCAGCGGAGGGCTGTGAAGTCGATCGGCCGGGGCCGCAACAGCGCCGTGCGTTCTGCCAGCGCGTGCAGCCGCCGGGACATCTCGCCGACGTCCCGGCGCTGCCGGTCGCCGTGGCCGGGCAGCACCCACTCGAACCGCAGCTGCCCCGCCGTCCGCGCCAGAGAGGCGGCCAACTCTTCGATGGAGTACCAGGTCACGCTCTCCGCGACTTCCAGATCGTCGGTCGTACGCGACCAGTAGAAGCTGTCGCCGCTGAAGCAGTACTGGTCGTCCGCGAGGTAGAGCACGCTGCCCCGGGTGTGGCCGGGCAGCGGATGGGCGGTGACACCCTCGCCGATCTCCACCGGGTCGAGCCCCCGGATCACCTGGTCCGCGTCCGGTGCCGCGTCGAGGTCGCCTTCGTGGATCCACAGCCGGGCGCCGAAGTGGTCGGCATAGCGGCGCCCGTGCGCGGCGTGATCGCGGTGGGTGAGCAGCACATCGGTGACGGGCCCCGTCGCGGCCACGTACCGCTCGGCGAGACCGGGGCTCCAGCGCGGGGTGTCGATCATCATGACCGTGCCGGACGGGCGCCGGAGCAGGTAGGAGTTGGCCCCGGCGGTGTGCTGGGAGTTGTGCCCGCATACCAGTACGCCGTCGTCCAGCGCCATCGGAAACGGGTCGAGCGCCGGGTCCGGCTGCCCCGACGCGGGGCGGATCGAGCGGGTGTGGCAGGCGAAGACGGCGGCGTGTAAGCGCCGTGTCTCCGCCTCGTCGCTCGGCTGCCGCAGGATCCGCGACTTTCCGCCTTCCTCGCCGATCAGCTCGGGCGCGAGTTGTCGGGCGACGTCGCAGTTGGTGCAGCGGTCGTCCACGTACCAGTCGGCCATGGCAGGGCTCCTTCCACTTCCACGGGAAGCGACCCCGTCGAGGGCCGCCGCTTCAGGGATAGCCCACGCGCGACCGGAACCGGTAGGCCCCGCCGCCCCAGGGCGTGTGTCGAAAGTGGAACACGAGAGCTGGCGCTATGGGCGGGTGTGGGCGTCATGTGGTTCGGTTGTGCGGACGGGCGCCTGCGGCGAGAAGCATGGCGATCACCTCGGGGTAGGGCCCGGTTATCGCCCATTCAAGCGGGGATCGGCCCATGCCATGGTCTTCGCGAAGATTTGGGTTGGCGCCGTGGGCGAGCAGTGCACGCACCGTTTCGGTATGACCCCAGCATGCCGCCGCGCACAGGGGTGTGCCTTCCGCGCCGCGTCCGCTTTCGGTGTTGGGCGAGGCCCCTGCTGCCAGCAGACAGAGGACGTTGTCGGTGGCTCCGTGGACTGATGCCGCGTATAGAGGCGTGGTGCCCTCGGTGTTGCTTGTCTCTGGGCGGGCTCCGGCTCGCAGTAGTGCATTGATATGGGCGCTGTCGCGGAATGTCGCTGCCCCGACGAGACGCTCCGACAGTTTCTTTTGCCGCCGTCTGTTCACGGTTGCAGACTAGCCACAGGGTGAGCAAAGCACCTGGTAAAAGCCATTCGTTGATGGCCGCTACGAGGACGGTCACCCCGTAGCGGACCGTGAGTTTGTCGTAGCGCGTGGCCACGACCCGGTGCCTTTTGAGGCGATTGATGCCGCACTCGACCACGTGCCGGCCTTGTAGTCCCCCGGGTCGAACTTCGGCGGACGGCCGCCGCGGGAGCCGAGTTCCCTCCGATTGCGGGCCTGATCTGCCTTGTCCGGGATGATGCAGCCGATGCCACGTCTGCGCAGGTAGGCACGGTTCTTGCGAGAGGCGTACGCCTTGTCGGCGCGGACCCGGTCCGGACGGGTACGCGGCCTGCCCGCACCGGGACGGGAGACACAGATCCTCTGCAGGACGGGTTCGAGCTGTGGAGAGTCCCTCGCTGTCCGGCGGTGATCACGATCGACATCGGCTTGTGGCCCTGCTCGACGGCCAGATACAGCTTGGTTGTCAGGCCGCCGCGAGAGCGTCCGAGGCCGTGGTCGTCCGGCTCGGTGCCGACGCCGCCGGGCGGCTCCTTCTGAAGATCCCTTTTCCCGCGCTCCGGCGGCGCGCTGGTGGGCCCGGCACACGGTGGAGCCGACGTTGACGTCCCAGCTGATGAGTTCCCTGGCATCCGCCTGGGCCTGCAGTTCGGTGAAGATCTTCTGCCAGGTGCCGTCCCGTTGCCAGCGGCGGAACAAGTCGTACACCCGTCCCCATAGGCCGCACCGCTCCAGGACGTCCCGCCACGGGACGCCGGTGCGGGTCCGAAACCGTATGCCGTCGATCAGCTGCCGCCTCGTCCATATCGGTGGACGTCCCGGCTTCTTGCCCCCGGGCAACAACGGCGCCGGCCGGGCCCACTGGGTATCCGTCAGATCTCCACGCGTCACATGGCGATCACTACAGAGGTCGGTCGACTTCGGGGATGGCCGCCAGACCGGTCACGGACAGGATCGCCCCGACTGTCTCTTCAACCGTCAGCGCAGTGTTGTCGATCCAGGTTCCCTGCTGCCCGAGCTCGGAGCGCATCGCCTCATCCAGGGGCGACCAGTCCGTGGTCAAGGCCTTCTCCCGCGCCTGGTTGCGCTGCCACGCGACCGCCGGGCCGGGAGCCAGGATGACGATGTGGAGCGGCACTGCCGCCAGCGTCGTGCGGTAGAAGTCAAGGTGGGCATGGCGGACCACAACATCGTCGAGCACGGGGATGAAACTCGCCCGCGCGAAGCTCTCCGCCAGAAGGCACGCGTTGCGAGCCCGCAGGAAGATCTGCCGGTCGGCTTCCGCGTTTTCGGCCGACGAGGGCCATTGCCCACCGCTGACGATCATCTGCTGGAGTGCGTCCACCTCAATATGGGCCGACATCCGGAGCCGGCCGGCCAGCGCAGCAGCCACCGTGGACTTCCCACTCCCAGGGATGCCGGTCAGCAGGACAGCCCCGGCGGCCGGCTCACGGTCGATGGGTACCGGATTCAAGCTCATGCGAGTTCTCCAAGCGCAGCGATCAGGGCCCTGAGAGTACGTGTTGCCCCATGTTCCGCCGAGTCAGCGACCACTCGATCCGCTTTCGACACACGCCCTGGTGCTTCGGGTCCCAGACCCCACTCGCGAAATAGGGCGGCACGCCCGACGCCGCACGCGGGGTCCGGCCGCGCACCTCGAACTCGCACCACACCACCTTGCCGGGGTTCCGCTCCCCCACCCCCCACTTGTCGGCGAGCGCCGCCACCAGAAGCAGCCCCCGCCCGCCCTCCGCATCGGGCGTCGCGCCCTCATCGGCGAGGCGCACCTCCCCTTCGCCGCTGTCGTGGATCTCGACACGCAGGACGCCGTCGGCCGGCTCCAGGTAGAGGTGGGTACGGAATCCGCGACCGGGCGGGACGCCGCGCAGCAGGGAATTGGTGACGAGTTCGCTCACGCAGAGCAGTACGTCGTCGGCGCGGGCTTCGCACGCCCAGTCGACGAGCGCCTCGCGCACGAACTGTCGTACGAGCGGCACGGACCGGCGTTCCCGACGGTGGAACGCCTCGCGGAAGTGGGGGAGTTGAGTTGGTTCGTTCACACCGCCAAGGTCACACAACGTCACTACCGTTGATCAGCGCGTCGGGCCGTACAACGCAGTTGTACGGCTTCTGACGGGTCTGAGAGCGCTCTCAGTCATAAGTCTTGACGCCTGATGCGACCCTCACGAGAGTGGTGCCCACCGCGGACGCCCCGTTGGCTTCACTCCCCGCACGATCGCCCCGTCCGTGGCCCCCCCACACACCCCGGGAGTCCTCTCGTGATTTCGCGCAGACTGTTCCTGACGGGCGGCGCTGCCGCCACCGCGACCACCCTCACCTACCCCGCCTGGGGCAGCGCCCTGAGCCCGAGCGCGTCCGCCGCCCCCGCAACCTGTGAACTCGCCCTGGAGAACCTTTCATTGCCGGGCAGGGTCAACGCCTATGTCACCGGCCACGAACAGGGCACGGACCGCTGGGTGCTGCTGCGGGCCGACGGCAGCGTCTACCGCCCCGACTCCCCCGCCGCGCCACAGACCCCACTGCCGGTCGACTGCGCCATCCCGCTGAACGGAGCGGGCGGCGCGCCCGTCGTCCTGACGCTTCCGCAGATGTACGGTGCCCGCGTCTACTTCGTACGTGACGACACCCTGACCTTCTATCTCAACCCCGGTCCCGCGCTGGTCGAGCCGGCGTTCGCGACGTCCACCGACGTCAACTACGGCCGCACCTGGTCGTTCTGCGAGTTCACCTTCAATCCTCAGCAGCTGTACGCGAACATCAGCTACGTCGACCTGGTCACCGCCCTGCCGATCGGCCTGACCCTGGAGGGCGACACCACGCACACCGTGGCGCCGCTCCCGGACGGTGCCGTGCAGCGGATCGCGGATGGCCTCACCGCCCAGGCCGCCGCCGACAGCCAGCCGTGGGACAGGCTGGTGATCCGCGGTGCGGACGGCGGCGTGCTGCGCGTGATCTCGCCGCAGAACCTGATGGCACCGTTCTTCGACCGTCCGGACCAGATGCCGCTGCGCGACGTTTTCACGTCCTGCATCGACCAGGTCTGGGAGAAGTACCGTTCCACCGATCTGCGGATCGATCTCCAGGGCGGTCGCGGCGTCCGCACCGGCCGGGTCAGCGGCGACGTCCTCATCTTCGACGGTGGACACACCTTCATCAAGCCGGTCTCCAAGGACGTCTTCACCTGCAACCACGGGCCGTTCACGAACAACCCGGGTGACTCCGACGACAAGAAGGCGCTGCTGGCCCGGCTCGCGGCCGGCTTCAACCGCTCCCTGATGCTCACCCACCCCGACCAGCCGAACGACACCTCGTCGGCCGACTACTACCAGGGCGCGGCGACCAACCACTGGTCACGGGTGGTGCACGCCAACACCCCGATCGGCTACGCCTTCCCGTACGACGACGTACGCCCCGACGGGCAGCCGGACGTCTCGGGCGCCGCGAACGACGGCAACCCGCGGCGCTTCACGGTGACCGTGGGGGCCTGAGCGATCAACCCCCTGCCGATGCGCCTGCGGACGCATCGGCAGGGGGCCGGGCCCCTCATGGGGCCAGGGTTCGCTCCGTCCGTCTTCCGTTCCCTTCTCATAGAACGATCATGAGCGTGAACGACGGCACCAGGGTCACCAGCGCACTCACGGGCCAGTACAGCCGGGGGTCCAGCGCGGCTCTGCGTCGCACGGGGCGGTTGGAAAGCCACCACACCAGAGCGAACAGCGCCAGCACCGGCGCTCCGAACAGCAGCCATGGCAGCATGCCGTCGTTCTCCGTCGGATTCCGCTGGGCCCAGCCCATGGCCGCGAGCGGCCAGTTCGCGGCGAAGTACCACAGCAACCACACCGGAACGACACCAGGAATCCCGAGCAGCAGGTTCACACCCACAGCTATCGACGACCACTTCCGCATGGGCCCAGTATTCACGTCCGATCGGCTTCACTTGTCGCGCGCGACAGCTGGTTGCAGTTCTCCAACGCGTTGCACGGGTCGATCAACTCGCGTCCGTACTGCTGGGTGTCGTCGCCAGTGCCGTTGCACCGGGCAGCAGGGCCTGCGTGCCGGCGACACGGCGGACGGCCCTTCCCCGCTACGCACTGTGCGCCGGGGCCCCTGCACCCCGTGAGCGGAGGCGTCGTCGCGGTGGCCAGTGGGCGGTGAGCTCGGTGCGTCGTCCCTCAGTCCGGTCAACACCTCGTTGTCGCCCTCCTCCGCATGCATCTCGACGCGCCAGCCCCCGCTCACCCGTACAAAAGGCGAGCGGGCCCCTTGACGCGGCCTGATCCGCCGGACAGGCCACAGCTGATCCTGGTATGTGCCGTATCGGACTTCAGCGCCGCGCCAGCGCCAGCACGCTCAGTCCGAACATCAGGACGCCCAGGGGGAGATGGACCGACGGTATGTGCGCGATGCCGAGCACGACCTGGACCGAGGCGAGGACAAGGAAGCCGGACGCGTGCCAGACGGGCCGGGGCGAGCCGCCGCCCGGCTTCCACGCCAGCACCGCCGCGAGCACATACAGCATCGACGCCCCGTACATCACGCGCGCTCCGACGCTGTGCAGCGTCTCTCCGTAGGACGCGGTCAGCAGCAATCCGGCGGAGACCGCTTGAAGGAAGATGGTCAGGGTCTGCAGGGTGATCGCGATCTGCAGAAACGAGAAGCGGCGCTGTGCCGTCGCCTGGGTTGCCATGCCGCGGTCCCCTTTTCCGCCCGGGGGCAGTAGATCGATAAGGTCTCACCAGCCCGACGACGCGGGCCTGCGAAAGGTAAGGCGAGGAGGCGGTCGGGAGCATGGGGACGACTGGGACGAGCACCGATGAGATAGCCGGTGAGCGGCGCCAACTGATCAATGTCGCCTACCGGTTGCTCGGTTCACTGGCCGAGTCCGAGGACGCCGTACAGGAGGCCTACGCGCGCTGGTACGCGCTGCCACGAAGTCGGCAGGACGAGATCATGTCCCCCGGCGCCTGGCTGACGACAGTGACCGGCCGCATCTGCCTGGACGTGCTCGGCTCGGCGCGGGCCCGGCGTGAACGCTATGTCGGCGCGTGGTTGCCCGACCCGCTGCCCGACCACGCCGAGTGGGACCACGTCCATGGCACCGACCCCGCCGACCAGATGGTCCTGGACGAATCGGTGACCATGGCCTTCCTCGTCGTCCTGGAGTCGATGACACCCGCCGAGCGGGTGGCGTTCGTCCTGCACGACGTCTTCCGGTACCCCTTCGCCGAGATCGCCGACATCCTCGGCCGGACCCCTGCGGCCTGCAAGCAGCTCGCGGCCTCCGCCCGGCGGCGGGTGCGCGTCGCGCGGGCTCCGGTGACGGCGGCCGGGCAGGCCGACGCGGTGCGGCATGTCAAAGAGGCATGGGAGACCAAGGACATCGCGGCCCTCGTCGACCTCCTCGACCCGGCCGCCGTGATGACCGCCGACGGCGGCGGCATGGTCGGTACCGTCCTACGCCCGATCGAAGGCGGTGCGCGCATCGCCCAGTACATGGTCGCCATAGCCGACAAGGCTCCGGGGCTCGAACTCCTGGAGCGGTCGGTCAACGGTGTGCCGGGCCTGGTGGCCCAGCGTGCCGGCGCCGTCATGACCGTAGCCTCGTTCGATGTCGCCGACGGCCGCGTCACCCGGATCTGGGTGGTCCGCAATCCGGAGAAACTGCGGCCGTGGGTGCGGGACGGCTAGCTGGGCCCGTACTTCGCAGGTCGCCGATTCGGTTCCCGCAGGGGTTGTTCCGGGCCCGAACCGGACCGCATCCGATTGATGGTGCGAATCGCGTGGTGACCCCGATCGATCAGTGTCCGGTGGCGCCCGATCGATCTTCACGTTCTTCGCGGTGGCGGTGTGGCTGCTCGCGGACGACTTCGTCGCCGCAGGCTTCGCCTTCGGGGGCCGCCTGTTCGGCCTCGCCGCCCGGACGGGCGTCCTGGCCGCGCGGCACGCCAGGATGAGTGCCCCGCTCGGGCCGTGGACCGTGACCGTCGCCGACTCCGACTCCGACGAGGCAGTGCGCTTCACGGGCACGCACATGGAGACCGGCCGGGGCCGGCAGACCTTCGGCGGGTACGTGGAGACCGCTGCCGGATTCGTCCTGCTGTCCCCGGCCCCGTACTCGGTCGTTGTCCAGTACTTGCCGCAGCGCGCCTCGGGCCGGGCCGACACCGACCGGCTGCGCGGCATACTCGACCGCCGCCTGCCCCGCCACGGCGGCCGTCCGCCCCGGCATTGAGGGGCCGGTAGGATCCGCGGGTCGTCTTACCGGGGAGGGACCATGGCCGAGGGCCGCGAAGTCACCAACAACAGCGCGGGAGTCGCCGCCGATGTCGTGGACGAGGCGGCGGTGCAGCTGGTGTACCGCCCGCAGCCCGCCGACACACTGGTCGGTCTGCGGGTCCGGAAGCGGATCAAACGGTGGGGGCTGCTGCTGTGGAGCGTGTTCCTCGCACTGTGGGTGGGGCAGTGGCTGGTGGGCACCATAAACCGGGGCAGTGCCGACGTGGTCTCTACCGCTCTGTTCCTGTTCGTCGTCCTGGTGGTGGGCGGCTACCCGCGGCTGCAGGCCGCCAACGTGCAGCGGATCGTCGGATGGCAGGGCGAGTACCGCACCACCGTGTCCCCGGCCGGGATCACCACCAGCAGCGACCACAGCACGCTCATCCAGAAGTGGTCGGTCCTCCAGGGCTACCGGGAGACGCGCGGCCACTTCGTCCTGCTCAGCCGGGACCCCAACATCATGTGCCTCGAGGTCCTGCCCAAGCACGGGCTGAGCACGGCCGACGACGTCGACCGGCTGCGGGCCCTCCTCGACCGGCACACCACCCGCGTCTGACGTACGCGCGTACACGGAAGAGGCCCGCACCGGCATTCGGGCCCGGCGGGCGCGCCGCTCGGCGGCCGACTCCTGTACCGGGCCGCTGACGTGCTGCTCGCCGTGGTGTGGTGGGCGCACTGCGGCGGCTGTCCGGACTGCTCACCCGGGCCACCGTCCCGGCGAGTCGGCAGCGCCACCGACCCGCCCGTCATCGCCATCACCCGGGGCGTCCAGCCCCACCTGCTCGACCTCCTTGGCCTGGAACCCGCACATCCCCGCTGGCCACAGACCTGAACGAACTACCCGCGAAGTACGGAGCCAGGTTGGCCAGCCCGTTGATCCAGTACTGCATCACCCGGTAGTTCTGGTCGTCGTACCACTGGCTGACGGCTATGTGGCAGTCGGCGAACGTCGATCCGGGGATGATGAATCCTCCGTACGGACTCGCCACCGCATTCCCGATCTCCAGGCCGGGCACGGTGGGCACGATCACCGTCTGCTCGGGTGTGGCGAACAGATTGGAGGTCGGCAGCGGGAAGATCTGCGCGCGAGGGTCGAGCGGGGCATGTCGAGCCAGGTGAGCGCGCATTTTCCGTCGATGGCCCGGAAACGGATCTCGCCCCACCGACGCGGCCCGCTGACGCCGGCCGGACAGCCCCCCAGCCCCATGCCCCATTGGCGTATCCCCAGGGCTCGTACGCGCCCGCATCACCCTGCGCCATCACCAACGTGTGCCCCTGTTCCGGTGAACAGAGGCACACGCGCAGGCGAATACGGCATGCGGTCAGCAGCCGCCGCAGTTGTAGTACGTCACATCCCAGTGGTTGCCCTCGTCCGCGTAGACATTGCCGGAACCCGACTGGTACTGGGGCGCACCGTCGCCGCGCAGCCCTATGTAGGCGAAGACGCCGTGGACGTAGTTCGTGAGACAGGTGGACTTGGCGAAGTCGAGCTTGTAGCCGTTCCAGTGCGAGTACGTACCACTGGCGTGCCCGGTCTCGGTACCGCCGGTGATGTTCAGCGCGCAGCCCGTGGCGCTCTTGAGGGTCTGGGCGCCCTGGGCGGTGGCCAGGTTGAGCTGGTCGAACGAGGTACAGGTGGCCACGTTGCGGTTGGAGCAGCCGCCGGAGGACGACCAGGTGATTCCGGAGGAGCTGAACCGGGCGGTGGCCTGTGCGTGGGTGAGCTTCGTGACGGCGTGGGCCTGGGTGGCACCGCTGCCGAGAACGCCGACGCCGGGGGCGAAGAGGACGCCGAGGACGAGGGCGAGGGCGGTCAGGACGGGGCGCAGTGTCATACGGGACACCATGGGGGGATTCCTCCTGCTCATGACAAATAAGGGGCAGGGAGATAGTGCCCGAGTTCTACGCGCGTCCGCCAGAGGACAAAGCGCGCGGATGACGGCAGGCGAGCCACACTTCACAACAATCTGCACCCTTGATGTTGAACTTTGAACTAGATGCCGCTAGAGTCAATCTCGTTGAAGGTTAAACAACAACTTCGACCGCCACTCGATCACGTCCCCCGAGGAGGAGCCATGGCTCTGTTCAACCGCAAGAACAACAACGCCCCGTCCGCCACCGCCCCCGCCGTGGACCCGGCCCTGACCGCCCTCACCGGCGACTACACGATCGACCCGGCGCACACCAGCATCGGATTCACCGTGCGTCACGCCATGGTCACCAATGTGCGCGGCTCCTTCGGCGAGCACGAGGGCAGCCTGAAGCTCGACGGTCACAACCCCGCGAACTCCGCCGCCTCCATCGACGTCAAGATCGCCAGCATCGACACCGGCATCGCCGACCGCGACGGCCACCTGGTCAGCGGCGACTTCTTCGACGCCGAGAAGTTCCCCCTCATGACCTTCCGCTCCACTCACGCCGAGCAGCTCGGCGGTGACAAGTACCGCATCACCGGCGACCTCACCATCAAGGACGTCACGCGCCCCCTCGCCATCGACCTGGAGTTCAACGGCTCCGCCACCGACGTCTACGGCAACGAGCGCGTCGGCTTCGAGGGCAGCGCGGACATCCTGCGTTCCGACTGGGGCCTGACCTGGAACGCGGCGCTGGAGACCGGCGGCGTGATGGTCAGCGACAAGGTGAAGCTCAACTTCGACATCTCCGCGATCAAGGCCGCAGCAGTGCAGGCCTGACGCCTCCCGCTGCCTCACGCCTGAACCCGAGCGCGCCCGTCTTCCCCCCTCCCCCGCCTGGGGCCGGAAGGCGGGCGCTCGTCGTCGGGCGGGACCGCGCACCGCCGTAGTCCGAACGGGCCGCTCCCTTCGTACGGCCCCTGCAGACCGGCCGGTCACAACCCGTGTCGTCGCTCCCCGAGCACCCGCTCGCAGACTTCGCGCTCCGCCGCCGCCGAGAAGGCCGCGCGGCGACGGGCTGCGACCGCCCGTCGGGTCTCTTCGGCGATCAGGTCCGCATTGATCGCCGCGGCGGCCCGCATCCCGGCGTTGGCGGCGCCGATGACCTGCCCCTTCGGGTCGGCGACATTGCCGGCCACCCAGACGCCGGGGACTTCCGTCGCTCCGGTCGGATCGGCGGCGATGTATGTGCCGATCACCTGACCGCCCATCTCCTGCTCGGCCGCCGTCAGGCCCAGGCTCGTGAGGACGCCCGCGCGGGCGGTGAAGCGGGGCTGGACCACGACGGCCTCGCACGCAATCACCCGGCCGCCCGCCAGCCGTACCCCGGTGAGCCGGTCGTCCGTCACCTCAAGACCGGCCACTTCCCCGTCGACCACGGCGATGCCACGCGCGGCCAGTTGCTCGTACTCCTCCTCGGTCGGCTCGGGCCCGGCATGGACGAAGAAGGCGATGTCCGCGCTCCACTGGCGCCACAACAGCGCCTGGTGCACGGCCAGGGGGCTGGTGGCGAGGATGCCGATCGGGCGGGTTCCGACCTCCCAGCCGTGGCAGTACGGGCAGTGCAGGACCTCGCGCCCCCACCGCTCGGCCACGCCCGGCACCGGGGGCGGTTCGTCGACGAGGCCGGTGGTCACCAGGAGCCGACGCGCCACGACAGCAGCCCCGTCCTCCCGTACGACACGGAACCCCTCGCCGCCGGGCAGCCGCTCGGCGGCCACCACCGCGCCCTCGACGACCTCGCCCCCGTAACCGGTCACCTCGTCACGGCCGGCGGCCAGCAGCTCCGAGGGCGGTGTGCCCTCGCGTCCCAGGTAGCTGTGCACGTGCGCCGCCGGGGCGTTGCGCGGCCGGCCCGCGTCGACCACCAGCACCGATCGACGCGCCCTGGCCAGCGATACGGCTCCACTCAGCCCGGCCGCTCCACCGCCGATCACCACCACGTCGTACCGCTGATCCACGTCGTTCATGTCGTTCATGAGAAGCACCTCCGTTCACCGGAGAGCGTCCACGGTAGAGCACGCAATCGGCAACCATCCTTGCCGAAGCGGCAAATTCTTGATCTTGTCACGGTGTGGGCCGGGGCCCCCACCCGGCACTTGCCTCCCAGGTGGCCGAGGGACTCGCGCCGGGCATCCGCGCCATGATGGCCGGGTTCGGCGTACTCGTCGGCGCGCGCCGTCTCGGCGATGCGGCGGCCTGCCTGGACCTGATCGGCCTGACCGATTGCGCGGCCGTACTGAAGCAGCCGCCCCGGATCCCGGGCGGCCTGCAACACCCGCTCGCCACCGGGGACAACTGGACCCTGGAGGCGGTGCTACGTCAACTGACCCCGACTTATGAGCAGTTGCGGGCCGAACCGGACACCGCCCCCGCCCCCCATGTGTCGGCCGACGCCTCGCGCGCGAACTCTCGCACGTGGGTCAGGCCGTCAGGCCCGCGTCCGCTTCTCGGTGCATGCCCATGCACAGCGCCCAGACGGCGAGGATGTTGACGGCGATCAGCACCAAGGCCCACAAGGGGTAGTACGGCAGCCACAGAAAGTTGGCGATCGCGCCCAGGCCACCGACGGCGACACCGAAGAAGCGCGCCCACAGGGCTCCGCCGAACACGGCACAGCCGGCGAGGACGAAAGCGATGCCCAGAATGAGGTGGACCCAGCCCCAGCCCGGCAGGCTGAAATCGAACACGTAGTGGCGCGTCACGACGAACAGATGGCCCTTCGCGATGGCCGCGATCCCCTCGAAGATCGCCATCGCTCCGCCGATGATCATCAGGACCGCTGCCAGGACGGTGGTACCGGATGTGGGCGCGTGCGAGGGGCTCGGGTTCCTGTAGCCCGCTTTGGCTCCGGGGGTGTCACTGGCCATTTCGATCTCCTCGGGTGGCAGAGTCGTCGGTCCGGCCCAGCAGTGCCGGGACCGGCGAGACCCCCCGATTCAGCGTGTCACGGCGGCTCTCCGTCGGCATTTCGGACAACAACGCCCACGGCCTTCCGCAGCGCGCTTCAAGCGTCCTCCTCCGTCCCCGATTCGCCGACCGCCTGCTCCGACCAGATCACCTTGCCCGTCTCGGTGTAGCGGGTGCCCCAGCGTTCGGCGAACTGGGCGACGAGGAACAGTCCCCGGCCGCCCTCGTCCGTCGTCGCCGCGTAGCGCAGATGCGGTGAGGTGTTGCTGGTGTCGGACACCTCGCAGATCAGGTTGCGGTCGTACAGCAGGCGGACCTCGATCGGTCCTGTGCCATAGCGCACCGCGTTGGTGACCAGTTCGCTCAGGATCAGCTCGGTGGTGAACGCCTCCTCGTCCAGGCCACGCTCGGAGAGCCACTGGGCGACGTTCTTGCGGACCCCGGCGACGGCCGCCGGATCGGTGGCCACGGCCCATTGCGCGACCTGGTTCGGATCGAGCGTGCGGGTGCGGGCCACGAGGATGGCTACGTCGTCGGTCGGCGGCCCGGACAGCATCGCGTCGAGCACGTCGTCGCAGGTCTCCTCCGGCGTCCGGTCGCGACCGGCGAGAGAGGCGCGCAGCAGTTCCAGGCCGGCGTCGATGTCCCGGTCGCGGCTCTCGAGGAGACCGTCCGTGTAGAGGACCAGACGGCTCCCTTCGGGTACGTGGAACTCGGCCGCCTCGAAAGGCATGCCACCGATGCCGAGGGGCAGGCCGACCGGAACCTCGGGAACTTCGACGCTGCCGTCCGGGAGGACCAGCACGGGCCCGGGGTGGCCGGCCCGGGCCACCGAGCAGTTTCCGGAGACCGCGTCGTAGATCGCGTACAGGCAGCCGGCTCCGGCGATCTCGGCACCGTCGCCCGCCGCCTCGTCCTGGTCGATCCGGCTGACCAGTTCGTCGAGATGTCCGAGGAGTTCGTCGGGCGCGAAGTCCAGCGCGGAGAAGTTGTGGATGCTGGTGCGCAGCCGCCCCATGGTGGCGGCGGCGTGCAGCCCGTGTCCGACCACATCACCGACAACCAGTGCGAACCGGGCGCCGGACAGCGGGATCACGTCGAACCAGTCGCCGCCCACCTCGGCCCGCGCCGGCAGATAGCGGTGGGCCACGTCGAGGGCGTTCTGCTCGGGCAGGTCGCGGGGCAGCAGGCTGCGTTGCAGCGTCACGGCCATTTCGTGCTCGCGTGTGTACCTGCGGGCGTTGTCCACGCTGACGCCCGCCCGGGCCACCAGTTCCTCGGCGAAGGACTGGTCGTCCTCGTCGAACGGTTCGGGATTGCCCGCGCGCCAGAAGTTGGCCAGGCCCAGGATGACGCCCCGTGCGTGCAGCGGTACGGAGAGCACCGAGTGGAATCCGTAGTCCAGGATCTTCGAGGCCCGCTCGGGGTCCCAGTACCGCCATCCCAGTTGCGTGATCACCTCGGGACCCAGCCCGACCTCGTCGACGTTCACGCGCATGGCCCGGGTCCTGGAGGGAACGAATCCGACCAGTTGGCCGATCGAGTACAGGGGCTGGTCCGGGTCCGTGGCGGCGATGGCGGTACGGCGCATGTCCAGCGGGGCACTGTCCGGCATGGTCGGTTCATCCCCGGGGAGCGCGAGATCGGCGAGGTCGACGCTCGTGACGTCGGCGAATCCGGGAGTCGCCACATCCGCCAGCTCCTGGGCCGTCCGGTTTACGTCGAGGCTGGTGCCGATCCGGGCACCGGCCTCGTAGAGGAGCAGCAGGCGTTCATGGACGAGTTCCGCCTTGCCTGTGACCTTGCGGAGCTCGGTGGTGTCCCGCAGGGTCGCCACGGTGGCGGGCGGCCCGCCACCGGCGCCCGCCGGACGGAGGTTGACGGCCAGCAGCCGGTTTCCGACGCGCAGCACCTCGTCCGTGACGGTCCGGCCGGAGGCGAGCAGTTCCGCAGTCTCCGGGGCCAGTCCGAGGTCCGTCAACGCGCGGCCCTCGGCATCCGGGGGAAGGGCGAGCAGTCTGCGGGCCTCGTCGTTGACCAGCGTCAGCCGGTGGTCGGCCCCGATGATGAGGACGGCCTCGCGGACCGCGTGCAGCACCGCGTCGTGGTGCTCGTACATCCGGGTCATCTCTGCCGGTCCGAGCCCGTGTGTCTGACGGCGCAGCCGTCTGCTCAAGAGCACCGCGCCGCCCGCGGTGACCGCGAAGGCGGCCACCGCGACGGCAATGCTGAACGGGATGGACCGGGAAGCCACGCTGTTCACCGACTTGTCGGTGAGCCCGACGGACACCACGCCGGCAACCGAACCATCGAGCCGGGGAACGGGCACCACCGAGTTGACCGAGGGACCTTGGCTGCCGGAGAAGCTCTTGGTGAAGCTGTGGCCGGCCAGTGCCTCTTCGTACGGGCCGATGAGGCGCTTGCCGATCAGCGCGGGGTCGGGATGGGTGTAGCGGATGCCCTGGGTGCTGGCCACGACGACGTTGTCGACTCCCGCGTCCTTGCGGACCTGCTCCGCACGCGGCTGCAGGATCGCGGTGGGGTTCTTGCTGTCCAGCGCCGGCACGATCCCCGGCGAGTGGGCGAATGTCTCGGCCACGCTCAGAGTGCGCGTCCGGGCCTCTTGCAGACTGTCGCGGCGGCCCTGCAGCACCAGCGCGATCCCGCCGCCGGCGATGAGCAGGAGTACGAGCGCGAGCACGAAGCAGAAGACCTGGCCGGCCACGGTGCGCACACTGAACAGGGACAGCAGTTCGCGGCCCGGGGAGCGGTGGGCCATGTCCCGACCGGGCGGCGCGGGGGTGGCTTGGCCCGAGCGCCCCCCATCGTGCCGATGTGGTCGACGGACGGAGCGTCGCAGCCTCGCCCGGAATCGGCCGATACCAGACATAACTTCAGGTCTAGCATGAATCGCACCTGCCCGAGGGATAGCCGGTCAGTGGCTCAGAACCCGCCGCCGTCGAAGCCGCCGCCCCCGAGGTCGCCGCCGAATCCGCCGCCGTCGAAGCCCGACGAGTCGAAGTCGGAGCCGGAGAAGTCCCCGCCGCTCCAGTCACCGCCGGAGCCGAAGTCACCGCCGCCGTACTCCGCCGCGTACGCCGGGCTCGAAAGCGCCGAGCCGAGCAGTGTCCCGACCAGCAGGCCGGGGAGCAGACCGCCGCCGAAGTAGCCGCCCGCCCAGGGGCCGTACGCCGGGCCCGCCTCCCAGTACGGGCGGCGGCGGCCGTCGCCCGTGTCGACCGTGCGGCCGAGCGGCTCCTCGCCCTCGCGCAGCCGGATCTCGTCCGCCGCACAGACCGGGACCTCACGGGCCGTTCCGCCGGACGGGGACCACCGGACGTCGGCGACCGAGGGGCCGTGGCGCGGGTCGAAGAAGCACGGCGGGCGGCGGGCGGGCGGTTCACCGCCTTTGCGGCGGGCCTCCAGGACGGCGAGGGAGAAGCGGCCGTCCTCCAGGGCCTGGGTGGCCCCGCGCACATCGGACGGGTGCTGGGCCTTTGACATGCGGGTTTTGGCGCTCTCGTAGGAGTCGAGTGCCCTCTCGTAGTCGGCGCGCATGCTGTCGTCGGCGCCCGGCTCGGCGGGGTGGAAGTCGAGCCGGTCCAGGGTTTCGCCGTACGCGGTGATGTCCTCGTCCACGACGACTCGGAGCTTGTCGAGTGCGGACCGCTCCTCGGCCTCCTTGCGCTTCCGGTTGCGCCGGAAAATCGTGTAGGCCGTGCCGGCGCCCAGCACCAGGATCGCGCCGACCGTGATCAGTCCGGCGGTGGACGATGATCCGTCACCCGCGAAGGAGCCGCCCCAGGAGGCGGGGGCGCTGCCCCGGGCCTGTTCGACGGCCCGGTCGACGAAGGCGTTCAGCTGGGTCGCGGCGTCGGTGTCCGTGCCGGGTGTCTTCACGGCGGCGGTGAGGTTCTGGACCGCTCGGGTGGACATCACCCGGGGGTCGGCGCCCGCGTTGAACCCGTTGCCGAGGCGGACCGCATAGACGCCGGTGATGCCGGTGTCGGTGCGCAGGACGGTGAGCAGGTTCTGCTCGGGGAACGCCGAGGTCCGCGGCAGCACCGCCACGAACACGGGCTTGTCGGCGTCCTTGATCTTCTTCGTCAGGGCGGCCGCCCGGCCCGGGGAGAGCTGGTCGGCGGCGGCCGGGTCCACGTACACCGGGCTCTTGCGCAGCGCCTGCGCGACATCATTGATGGTGGATGCACCCACCGCTGGGGGCGCAGCGGGTGCCATGGCGAGCACGGCCACCGAGAGAATCAGCAGCAGGCCGGCCAACAAGGTCGGGAACAGCCTGTTCCGCATATATCGAAGCTAACCCAGGTGGGCGGCTTGTGCGCCACCACCCACCCGGGCCTGCTTCCTCTTCACGGGACTACGTGGCCCGGTACGCCTCCTTCGGCTTCGCCACCGCACCGGTGAGGTCGCCGGTGAGCAGCAGATGGTCCGCGTCGAGAGGGCATGGTGGGGCTCCCGTTCGTTTCATCGGAAGGGGCGCGGCTGCGCGCTGTGCAGCTACGCGTCGCGGGTGTGGCGGATCGTGCCGCGGTACCACTTGGCGCTGCCCTTGAGCGTCCGCTCCTGTGTGTCGCAGTCGACGCGGACGATGCCGAACCGCTTGTCGTAGCCGTAGGACCATTCGAAGTTGTCCATCAGCGACCAGGCGAAGCAGCCCGGACGTCGGCCCCTTCGGCGCGGGCCGCCGCGACGGCGGCGATGTGGTCGGCGAGGTAGGTGGTGCGGTCGGCGTCGTGGATCTGTCCGTCCTCGGAGACGGTGTCGCTTCTTCCTCGATCGCCGGAGGGGCTCGCTTTCGAGCCCCTCCGGCGATCGAGGACCGACCGCGTTACTCCGTCGGCTCGATCCCGGCGCGCAGCAGCCCGTACGTGTAGGCGTCCTCCAGCGCCTGCCAGGACGCCGCGATGACGTTCTCCGCGACACCGACCGTCGCCCAGTCGCCGGTGCCGTCGCCCGTGGTGATGAGGACGCGGGTGGTGGACTCGGTGCCGGTGCGGCCTTCGAGGATGCGGACCTTGTAGTCGACCAGTTCCAGCTTGGCGAGCTGCGGGTAGATCCGCTCCAGCGCGACGCGCAGCGCCCGGTCGAGTGCGTTGACCGGGCCGTTTCCCTCGGCGGTGGCGACGATGCGCTCGCCCTTGGCCCAGAGCTTCACGGTCGCCTCGTTGGCGTGCGTGCCGTCGGGGCGGTCCTCGACGATGGCGCGCCAGGACTCGGTGCGGAAGTAGCGGCGTGCCCGGCCCTCGGCCTCGGCGCGCAGCAGCAGTTCGAAGGAGGCGTCGGCGGCCTCGTACGTGTAGCCCTTGAGCTCGCGCTCCTTGACGCGCTCGACGACCCGGCCGACGAGTTCGCGGTCGCCCCCGAGATCGATGCCGAGCTCCTTGCCCTTGAGCTCGATGGAGGCGCGGCCCGCCATGTCGGAGACGAGCATCCGCATGGTGTTGCCGACCAGCGCGGGGTCGATGTGCTGGTACAGGTCGGGGTCGACCTTGATCGCGGAGGCGTGCAGTCCGGCCTTGTGGGCGAAGGCGGAAACACCCACATAGGGCTGGTGGGTGGAGGGCGTCAGGTTGACGACCTCGGCGATCGCGTGCGAGACGCGGGTCATGTCGGCGAGTGCGCCCTCGGGCAGGACGGTCTTGCCGTACTTGAGTTCCAGGGCGGCGACGACGGGGAAGAGGTTGGCGTTGCCGACCCGCTCGCCGTAGCCGTTGGCGGTGCACTGGACGTGGGTGGCGCCCGCGTCGACGGCGGCCAGGGTGTTGGCGACCGCGCAGCCGGTGTCGTCCTGGGCGTGGATGCCGAGCCGGGCGCCGGTGTCGGCGAGAACGGTGGAGACGACGGCCTGGACCTGGGCCGGGAGCATCCCGCCGTTGGTGTCGCAGAGGATGACGACATCGGCGCCGGCCTCGGAGGCGGCGCGGACGACGGCCTTGGCGTACTCGGGGTTGGCGCGGTAGCCGTCGAAGAAGTGCTCGCAGTCCACGAAGACCCGGCGGCCCTTCTCACGGAGGTAGGAGACGGTGTCGCGGACCATCTCCAGGTTCTCTTCGAGAGTGGTGCGCAGGGCGAGTTCCACATGGCGGTCGTGGGACTTGGCGACCAGCGTGATCACGGGGGCACCGGAGTCCAGCAGCGCCCTGACCTGGTGGTCCTCGGCAGCCTTGCCACCGGCCCTGCGGGTCGCGCCGAAGGCGACCAGCTCGGCGTTCTTGAACTCGATCTCCTGCTGGGCGCGGGCGAAGAACTCGGTGTCCCGGGGGTTGGCGCCGGGCCAGCCGCCCTCGATGAAGCCCACGCCGAAGTTGTCCAGGTGCCGCGCGATGGTCAGCTTGTCCGCGACCGTCAGGTTGATGCCTTCACGCTGGGCCCCGTCGCGCAGTGTGGTGTCGAAGACATGGAAACTGTCGTCGGTGGCCTTGGCCTTGGTGGTCATGCTGGTCTGAACTCCTGTCGGATGAGTGGATCCGGACGATCTGGCTCCACTTGCCCCCATCATCCCGCGCACCTCGCCCCGGCCGAGGTGAGGGCCGGAAAACGAAAAAACCCCTCGCGGGTGCGAGAGGTCTGCGCGCGGGTCTGGGGCACGGTGGCCGTGCCGCACATGGTGGTACGGGACGGTCACTGCGGACCGGCGCGCCTGTTGCCGATAATCATGACGAACGAGGGCACGGAGGCAGTCTTGCACAGGGCTGCCTCCGTGCCGTGGCCCGTCTCAGGATGCGGGCGTGACGCCCGTCGCTCCGGACGACTCCGCCGGGGCCGCCTGCCCTGTCCTGCGGTCGGCACCGACCCGGCCGAGGTCGATGTCGCGGGTCTCACGCATGGTCAGGTAGACGACCAGGGAGACCGCGGCGCAGCCCGCCACGTACCAGTAGAAGCCGGACTCGACGCCCGACTTCTTGAACCAGAGCGCCACGTACTCGGCGGTACCGCCGAAGATCGCGTTGGCGATGGCGTACGGGAGGGCGACGCCCAGGGCGCGGATGCCGGTCGGGAAGAGCTCGGCCTTCACACAGGCGTTGATCGAGGTGTAGCCGGTGACGACGACCAGGGCGAGGAGCGCCAGGCCGAACGCGGGCCAGAAGGTGCCCGCGTGCTTGAGCATCGACATGATCGGCACGGTCAGGAAGGTCGAACCGACGGCGAAGGTGATCAGCAGCGGGCGGCGGCCGATCCGGTCGGAGAGCAGTCCGGCCAGCGGCTGGATGCACATGAAGACGAACAGGGCGCAGAAGCTGACGAGCGAGGCGGTGGACTTCTCCATGCCGGCGCTCTTGGAGAGGAACTTGGTGAGATAGGTCGTGTACGTGTAGTACGCGACGGTCCCGCCCATGGTCAGCGCCATCACCAGGAACGCCTCGCGCTTGTGCCGCCACAGCGCCTTCAGCGTGCCGCGGTCCTCCTGCTCGGCGGCGCCGGACTCCGCGTACACCTCGGTCTCCAGCATCGAGCGGCGCAGATAGAAGACGATCGCGGCACCGAGCGCACCGACGATGAACGGAATGCGCCAGCCCCAACTGTGCAGGGCCGCATCGGACATGTTGCGCTGCAGGATGATCTGGAGGCCGAGGCCGATGAGCTGTCCCGCGGTCATGGACACGTACTGGAAGCTGGAGGCGAAGCCGCGCCGGTGGGGCGCGGACGCCTCGGTCAGATAGGTGGCGCTGGCGGCGTACTCGCCCCCGACGCTGAGGCCCTGCAGCAGCCGGGCCACCAGCAGGACGGCGACACCGCCGTATCCCGCGACGTCGTACGTCGGCGCGATGGCGATGAGGATCGCGGAGGCCGACATGAGGGTGACGGTGAGGGTGAGCGCGGCCTTGCGTCCTCTGCGGTCACCGATCCGGCCGAGCATCCAGCCACCGACCGGCCTCATGAAGAAGCCGACGGCGAAGATGCCCATGGTGTTCATGAGGTTGGCGGTCTCGTTGCCTTCGGGGAAGAACGAATCCGCGAAGTAGACGGCGAAGGTCGCGTACACGAACCAGTCGAACCACTCGACCATGTTGCCGGCGGAGCCGACCCAGATTTTCTTCCACTGCTCTCGTCCCATGGTCCGCCACCGTGCCCGAACAGCCGGGAACACAACAAGCCCGCAACGGGCAACGATCACGCGTACTTGAGTGCGTTTAGTTCACGGCAGAGCGGGCCGCTCCGGGGCGGTGAGCGAGTCGTCGATGAACTCCCGGACCTGGTCGAGGACTTGGGAGCGGCTGGTGCCGGGGATGCCGACCGCGACATGGACGCTGAACCCGTCGAGCAGGGCGCGTAGCCGGGTCGCGAACCGTTCGGCGTCGACGGTACGGAACTCCCCGCGCGAGGCGCCTTCCGCCAGCAGAGCCACCAGGTCACGGTGCCAGGCGCCCTCGATCGCGGCCTGCCGGGCGCGTGCGTCGTCGTCGGCGTTCTGCGAGCGGTTCCAGACCTCCAGCCAGAGCGTCCAGTGCGGATCGCGGTGACCGTCGGGGAGGTACAGATCGATGTACGCGTCGAGCCGTTCGCGGACCGTCGCCGGACCGGACAGCAGATTGCGCCGCTGTGCGCCGAGCCGGCCCTCGCTCCACTCCAGGGTCTGGAGCAGCAGCTCGTCCTTGGTGCGGAAGTAGTAGAGGAGGTGTCCGCTGCTCATGGAGACCTCACGGCCGAGCCCGGCCATGGTGAGGCCGTCGAGGCCCTGTTCGGCGATGGTGGCCATGGCGGCGGCCAGCAGTTCCTCGCGGGGCGGGGCGGTGTTGCGACGGCGTGGAGCGGGGGGCACGGTTCAGACCTTCGGCTGCTGCTGCGTGATGCAGTGGATGCCTCCACCGCCGGCAAAGATCGTACGGGCGTCGACGAGTGTCACCGTACGGTCGGGGAACAGCTCACCGAAGATCGCCGCCGCCTCCTTGTCGCGCGGGTCGTCGAAGGCGCAGAGAACCACGCCGCCGTTGCAGAGGTAATGGTTGATGTAGGAGTAGTCGACCCACTCCCCGTCGGCTTTCAGCACGGTGGGCGCGGGGACCTCCACCACGTTCAGGGAGCGGCCCCTGGCGTCGGTGGCGGCGCGCAGGATGCGGACGGTCTCACGGGTGATCTCGTGGTCGGGGTGGGCCGGGTCCGGCTGGACATGGGCGACGACGGTGCCGGGGCGGGCGAAGGCGGCGACGATGTCGACATGACCGAGGGTGCCGTACGTGCCGTAGTCACCGGCCAGTCCGCGAGGCAGCCAGATGGCCTTCTCGGTGCCGAGCCTGGCGTGGATCTCGGCCTCGACCTGCTCGCGGGTCCAGTCGGGGTTGCGTTCCTTGCCGAGCTGGACGGTCTCGGTGAGCAGGACGGTGCCCTCGCCGTCGACATGGATGGCGCCGCCCTCGTTGACGAGCGTGGAGCTGTGTACGGGGACGGCCGCGAGATCGGCGACGGAGCGGGCGATGTGCTGGTCATGCTCCCAGCGGGCCCACCCCTGGGCGCCCCAGCCGTTGAACGTCCAGTCGACGGCGGCCAGTTGACGCCCGTCACTGACGAAGGTGGGGCCGATGTCGCGCATCCAGGCGTCGTCGAGCGGGCGGACGGCCAGCTCGATGTCCGGGCCGAGAAGTGCGCGGGCGCTGTCCTCCTGGCCCGGGCCGACGACCATCGTGACGGGTTCGAAGCGGCGGACGGCGCGGGCGGCGGCGGCCCAGGCACTGCGGGCCTCGTCCAGTTCGGCGTCGGTGTCGAAGGTGGGGTTGGGGCCCGGCCAGGCCATCCAGGTGCGTTCGTGCGGGGCCCACTCGGGCGGCATGCGGAAGGTCATGAAGCGTCCTTGAAAGGTGTCAGAGGAAGTAGAGGCGATTGAGGGAGACGGAGTCGGCAGGCTCGGAGCGCAGCGGGTCGCCGTCCAGGGTGACCAGACCGCTGTGGGCGTCCACCGCGACTTCTCCGGTACGGGAGTTGTGGACGAGGTCGCCGGGGCCGATGCCGCGGGTGCCGCGCACTGCGACACGGCGCCGGCGCGTGGGCATCAGGTCCGCACCGAGCTGGGTCGCGGCCTGCGAGACGAAGGCCACGGAGAGATCGGCCGCGGTGGCTCCGTACGCTCCGAACTGCGGTCCGAGGACCAGGGGTTCGCAGGTGTCGGTGGCGGCGTTGGGATCGCCGGTGACCCCGTACGCCGGGAAGCCGGACTTCAGCACGAGCTGCGGCTTCGCACCGAAGAACTCGGGCCGCCACAGCACGATGTCGGCGAGCTTCCCGGTCTCGATGGAGCCGATCTCGTGCGCGAGGCCGTGGGCGATGGCGGGGTTGATGGTGAGCTTGGCGATGTAGCGCAGCACCCGGGCGTTGTCGTCCGCGGGGCCGTCGCCGTCCATCGGGCCGAGTTCGGCCTTCATCTTCCCGGCCATCGCGAAGGTGCGGCGTACCGTCTCACCGGCCCGTCCCATGCCCTGTGCGTCGGAGGACGTGATACCGATGGCGCCCAGGTCGTGCAGGACGTCCTCGGCGCCCATCGTCCCGGCGCGGATGCGGTCGCGGGCCATGGCGGCGTCGCCCGGCAGGTCCGTCTTGAGGTCGTGTACGGAGACGATCATCCCGTAGTGCTCGGCGACCGCGTCCCTGCCGAAGGGCAGCGTCGGGTTGGTGGACGAGCCGATGACGTTCTCGACGCCCGCCATCTTGAGGACGTTGGGGACGTGTCCGCCGCCGCAGCCCTCGATGTGGAAGGCGTGGATCGTGCGGCCTTCGAGGACACGCAGGGTGTCCTCGACCGACAGGCACTCGTTCAGTCCGTCGCTGTGCAGGGCGACCTGGACGTCGTGTTCCTCGGCGACCCGCAGTGCGGTGTCCAGGGCGCGGGTGTGGGCGCCCATGTCCTCGTGGACCTTGAAGCCGCAGGCCCCGCCCTCCGCGAGCGCCTCGACCAGCGGCGCCTCGTGGGAGGACGAACCGCGCCCCAGGAAGCCGATGTTGACCGGCCAGGCGTCGAACGCGTTGAAGGCATGGCGCAGGGCCCAGGGCGAGTTGACGCCGACACCCCAGACAGGGCCGAACTCCTGGCCGATGATCGTGGTGACACCGGAGGCGAGCGATGCCTCCATGATCCGCGGCGAGAGCAGATGGACATGGGTGTCGACAGCGCCCGCCGTCGCGATCATCCCCTCGCCGGAGACGATCGTCGTCCCCGTGCCGACGACGACATCGACGCCGTCGAGGGTGTCCGGGTTACCGGCCCGCCCGATCGCCGAGATCCGGCCCTCGCGGATACCGATCGACACCTTGCGGATGCCCTGCACGGCGTCGATGACCAGCACATTGCTGATGACGACATCGCAGGTGTCCCGGACGGCTGCGGCCTTGAGATGCAGCCCGTCGCGGGCGGTCTTGCCGAATCCGGCGAGGAACTCCTCGCCGTACTGCTGTGCGTCCGACTCGACGCGGACGGTCAGCCCGGAGTCACCGAGCCTGACCCGGTCCCCGGCACGCGGGCCGTGTACGGAGGCGTACTCGTGACGATCGATACTCATCGCTCTGCTCCCAGGTATCCGCATGCCACCGCGCGCCGCAGGGCCTCTTCGCGTGCGCCGGGCGCGTCGAGCGGTCCGTCGACCAGTCCGGCGAACCCGATGGCGATCCGGTCTCCGCCGATGGGCACCAGCCCCACCTCCACCGACTCCCCCGGCCCGAAGCGGACGGAGGACCCGGCGGGGACGCAGAGCCGCATCCCGTACGCCGCCGCCCGGTCGAAGTCGAGCCGCGGGTTGGCCTCGAAGAAGTGGAAGTGCGACGTCACTGAGACCGGCACGGTCGCGGTGTTGCGGACGGCGAGGCGCGCCGCCGGTTCCGGCTCGGGCGTGGCGGGACCCGGGACGACGGCCCCGGGAGCGTCGTCGCCGAGCCCGCCGCCCAGCGGCCGGGAGACCACGGCGAGCCGCGAACCGTCGTCGAAGACGGCCTCCACATGGACTTCGGTCACCACATCGGCGACCCCCGGAAGGACATCGTCGGGACCGAGCACGGACCGTGCGGCCTCGATGGCCTCTGCGAGCCTGCGCCCGTCGCGGGCGGCCTCGCAGACCGTGTCCGCGATCAGAGCGGTCGCCTCGGGGACATTGAGCTTCAGCCCTCGGGCGCGGCGGGCCCGGGCCAGTTCGGCAGCGCCGAAGAGCAGCAGCCGGTCACGTTCCGTCGGGGTCAGTCGCACGCCCGCACACCTCCTGGTTAGAGCAGCACTCTAACCAGGGGTGGGCAGGAAGCGGAAGTACGTCGTCAACCCTTTCGAACAGCGCTCCAATCGTGCGACCGGTCAGTCACGGCGAATCGATACGGCGGCCGGTCAGTCGCGCCGGATCAGCTCCGGGTCGATGCGGCGGCCGACGAGCGGCAGGGTGCCCGCCACCGCCAGCACGAGGACGCCGATCATGGCTGCCACCAGTAGCGGGACGCCCGCACCGTCCCAGAAGATCTCGCCGCCGCCGGTGATCAGGTACGCGGACTCGGCGGCCTTTCCGGCCACCAGAGCGAGGACCAGGCCGATGGCGAGCGGCAGTACGACCTGCGTGCACTGGACGAGCCGCAGGGTGCGTGCGCGGGCGCCGATCAGGGCGAGGGCCGTGACCTGCGGGCGGCGTTCCACGGCGCGGTCGGTGACCGAGACGAGGAATGCCGCGACGCCGATCACCAGGCCCATCACCATGCCCAGCGCGAGCAGCGTCTCGATGACGGTGATCTGCTGGAGGCCGTCGATGTTGATGCCGGCCGGGTCGACATCGGCGGTGGGCGCGATGGCGCCGATGCGGTCGAGGACGGCACGCACGGTGGCGGGGTCGGAGGCACTGGCCAGGACGAGCGTGGCTGAGACAGGTACCGCGTGCGCCGGGAGCGCCGAAGGAGGGACGAGCAGGCCGGGGCTCGGCACGTTGGTGACGTCGAATCCGTCGAACAGGACGGTGGTGCGCGGCACATGGACCTCCAGGGATGCCTGCTGCCCGCCCTTCATCATGCGGAAGGTCGACGTGGTGAGCGGCTGTTCCGACACGTCCGGGTCACTCAGGCGCAGCACCTTGCCATCCATACAGCCCTCGGCGTGCCGCACCAGCTTCGCGAACTGGGCGCAGGTGGCGACCAGGGCGGGGGCCTGCGAGCCTGATCCGGCGTCGGGGCCGGTCCGCGGTTCCATGACGAGGGCATGCGTGCGCACACCGGGGACGTCGCGCAACTGCCGTTGCTGGTCCTCGGTGAGCCGGGACAGCGACAGGCCGTACTCCTGCGAGGGCGAGTCGTTGTGGGTGATCTGGCGTTCCTCGACCAGGACGCCCTGGGCGAGCGACGCGGAGAAGACCAGCAGGACAAGCCCTGTGACCACACGCATGGCGCTGCCGGGCTCGACTTCGTTGCGCCGCATGGCCAGGTTGAGCGTGAGGCTGCCCGAGCGGGCGAGCCACCTGGCCAGGGCGTACGAGAGCAGCGGCATCGTCATCACGAGGCCGAGCCCGGTGAGCAGCACACCCCCGGGAACCAGCAGGGAGTTCATGCCGGTGCTCTGCGCCGGGTGGTCGGTGAAACCCGTCGCGCAGTAGCCGACGACGATGCCGAGCCCGCTGACGAGCAAAAGGCCGCCCCAGAGGCGGGGCGCACGGGGCACCGCGCTGCGCCGGGTGCTGAGCGGATCGGTGGCAGCCGCACGGGCACTGGCCCGGCCGACGAACCAGGCGAGAACAGGGCAGCCGAGCAGGCAGACGGCGATGGTGGTGGCGGACAGAGCACCGTCGCCCGGGTACCACTTCAGGCCGGGCAGGCCCGTCCTGGCCATGATCTGGTTGAGCAGCCAGAACTCGGCGAGCCCAAGTGCCGCACCGAGCAGCGCCGCGACAACGGTCTCGGCGGCGTTGACGCGCTGGGTGCCTTTGGCGCTGAGGCCGAGCAGACGCAGGGCCGCAAGGCGCCGGTTACGGCTGGCTGCGGAGAGCTTGGCACAGACGGAGAGAAAGACAGCGAGGGGCAGCAGGACCAGCGCGGCGAGCGTGAAGCGCAGGATGTCGAGGGTTGAGGACTCAACGGCCGTGGTGGGCGGATGATCGGAGCCGAAGCCCTTCAACGCCCTTGCCTCGCCGCCGAGTCGGTCCCTGCTGGTGCCGACGTAGGCGTAGAGCTCATTGGGATCGGTCAGACCCGCGGGACCGATCAGGCCCTTCACCGTGCCGGGCAGCAGCCCCTTGAGTCCGGGCTCCCGCCGGAGCTGATCGCGCAGCGCGGGCGAGACGTACACCTCGCCGGGGCCGGGAAGTCCGGTCAGACCGGGGGGCGGCGCGGGCGTGGCGTTCGCGCCGCGCGCGAGGAAGACGCGGCTGAACGGCTTGGAGCCGTGCGGGTCGGAGCGCTGGAGCACGAGGGTGGGCTGCCCGGCCTTCTTGCCCACGAAGACCTGAGGTTCCCGGTCGGCGGACCTGCCGTCGTGGGCGTCGAGGATCGCCGGGATCGTGAGGACGAGCGCGAGGCAGCACACCCCGAGCGACCCGCCCAGGGCCATCAGCAGGAAGCGTGTCCGGTTGCCGCGCCCGGAGCCGAACAGCAGACGCAGGCCGAGGAGGAACTCCCTCATGAGGCCCGGCCTTTCGACTCGAGCACGCCGTCGGCCATGGTGTAACGCCGGTCGGCCCGGGCGGCCACGCTCGGGTCATGGGTGACCAGGAGCACGGCGGTGCCCTGTGAGCGGGCCAGTCCCAGGAATTCCTGCAGGACCGTGGCGGCATTGGCGCTGTCGAGCGAGCCCGTCGGTTCGTCGGCGAAGACCACGGCGGGCCGGTGTACGAGCGCCCGCGCGACGGCTACGCGCTGGCTTTGTCCGCCGGAGACCTGCGAGGGGCGGCGCTGGCGCAGATCGGCCATGCCGAGGCGGTCGAGCACCTCGCCGGCCGCTTCGAGGGCGGGGCGCTTGCGCTGTCCGGCGAGACGCAGCGGCAGAGCGGTGTTCTCCTCGATGGTCAGCTCGGGGAGCAGCTCGCCGTACTGGAAGACGAAACCGAACCGCTCGCGGCGCAGCGCGCTGATGTCCTCGTCGTCCAGCTGGTCGTACGCCCGGCCCTCGAACCGCACCTGGCCCCGGGCAGGCGGCAACACGCCCGCGAGGCAGTACAGCAGCGAGGACTTGCCGGAGCCGCTCGCTCCGGTGATCGCCGCGATCTCGCCGCGGGTCAGCGACAGGTGTGCGTCACGGACGGCGAGCGTGGAGCCGTAGGAGAGGTCGACTCCCGTGGCACTGAGGACTTCTGACGTACTGATCGCTTCCCCCAAGAGGTGAAAGGCCCGGGGCGGGGACCCGGGCCGACTGCGTGCGCGGTGGTCGACTACCGCTTGTAGTGCTTGGTCACCGAGCAGTTGTCGGGGTGGAACGAGCCGCGGTCACGGCAGGCACGTATCCAGGCGTCGCTGGTGTACCGGGCGGCGCCGTCGTACGTGTAGTAGTCCTTGTGGACGGTCTTCTTCTGCTTGCCGTTATAGCGGTTCCAGTTGTAGCCCTCGACCTTGACCTGAACATAGACATTGTGGCCGTCGCCCGCAGAGGTGTCCTGGAGGTCGCCCTTCCAGTGGAAGGCTCCGTACTTGGCGCCGGGCGCCTCGAACTTGTAGTAGCCGTTCTTGAACTTGACGCCCGAGCTCGAGAGGGTCGGGATCTTGTGCCACGAGGCGGCCGCCCCGACGTCCTTGTTCCCCCCGGTCGCACCTGCGAACGCGGTCCCCGCACCGGTCAGAAAGAGTCCGGCGGCAAGCACACCGACGGTCAGCTTTCGATTCATTGCGTTCTCCCGTTTGTTGTTGGTCAGTCCGCACTTGATCGCGGAACCGGCACCTTAACACCCCTGCATTCACAGGTCAGTTGGATTTCCGCAACCTGGAGCGCCGCATCCCGGACTCCACGGATTCACTTGTGCAGACTCTGCAAAGCCTGATCCAGAAACGGCACTTCGATGATTCGAGTGACGTACTGAAGCGCCACGGTGGTATGCGACTGCACAGATCAGGACATGGCGACAGCCCGGCACAGCACAACGAAGGCCGCGCCCGGCAAGCAGCCGGGCGCGGCCTTCGTCTGTACGGAACCGGCTGATCAGCCGAGCGGGTGCATCCAGCCGTGGGTGTCCTCGGCGACGCCGCGCTGGATGTCCAGCAGGCGCTCACGCAGCTTCATCGTGACCTCGCCGGGCGCGCCCTCGCTCTGGGTCCACTCGCCACCCGCGGACTTGACGGTGCCGACGGGGGTGATGACGGCTGCGGTGCCGCAGGCGAAGACCTCGGTGAGGGTGCCGTTCGCGGTGTCGGTCCGCCACTGGTCGATGGAGACGCGGCCCTCCTCGGCCTCGTAGCCGAGGTCGCGGGCGACCTTGAGCAGCGAGTCACGGGTGACGCCGGCGAGCAGGGAGCCGGTCAGGGCCGGGGTGACGATCTTGTCCCCGTACACGAAGTACAGGTTCATGCCGCCGAGCTCCTCGACCCACTTGTGCTCGACCGCGTCGAGGTAGGCGACCTGGTCGCAGCCCTTCTCCGCGGCCTCTGCCTGGGCGAGGAGGGACGCCGCGTAGTTGCCGCCGGTCTTGGCGTCGCCCATGCCGCCGGGGACGGCGCGGACGCGGTCCTCGGAGAGCCAGATGGAGACCGGCTTGACGCCACCGGGGAAGTAGGCACCGGCGGGCGAGGCGATGACGACGAAGAGGTACTCGTTGGCGGGCTTCACGCCGAGGCCGACCTCGGTCGCGATCATGAACGGGCGCAGGTAGAGCGACTCCTCGCCGCCGTGCGCCGGAACCCATGCCTTGTCCTGCCGGACCAGCACGTCGCACGCCTCGATGAACGTCTCGACGGGCAGTTCCGGCATGGCCAGCCGGTGCGCCGACGCCTGGAAACGCTTGGCGTTCGCCTCGGGGCGGAACGTGGCGACGGAGCCGTCGGGCCGACGGTAGGCCTTGAGGCCCTCGAAGATCTCCTGCGCGTAGTGCAGGACCGTGGTCGCGGGGTCGAGGGAGAGCGGGCCGTAGGGGACGAGCTGGCCGTCGTGCCAGCCGCGGCCCTCGGTCCAACGGATCGTCACCATGTGATCGGTGAAGTAGCGGCCGAATCCGGGCTTGACCAGGATCGCCTCGCGCTCCGCGTCGGACAGCGGGTTCGAGGAGGGCTTGAGCTCGATCGTGGGCGTCGTCATGTGTGCGTGTCCTTCACCGGTTGTGTGTGTTGGACCGCGCTCACGCCGCTCCTGTCAGACAGGTGCTAGGACGTCCGAGCCTTTGGACCGGCCGACACATGGAGGGTGGCGTCGCGGGCTCCGGCACGCACATCTGCGGCGTTGTCGTCAATCGCCATGGCTCCGCCATGCCTCAATCCTCCGCCTTGCAGCTGCACGCACCGGATCCCGCTCCTTCTTCCACCCTCCATGTGTCGGTCGGTCCAAACCGCGAGCCACGGCCCCGTTCGATTATCGCTCCCGGGTGGCCGTGCACGAAATGACGTGAATGCGGTCCAGTGGTCGATGGTGGCACCCGGGACCGCATAGGAGAAGCCGCCGGGTGCGGTTGCGACCCGGCGGCTTCGAAAATGGAGTCGTCGGGTCAGCTCGCTACGCGTACCGCGAGCGCGTCGCCGATCTGGCCGGTGGTACGAGTGGTCGTGCTGTCGCGCTCCGCGAGGTCGGCGGAGACGGCGTCCTCGATGCGTACGGCCTCGGCCTCGTAGCCGAGGTGGCGCAGCAGAAGGGCGACAGAGAGGATCGCGGCCGTGGGGTCGGCCTTGCCCTGGCCCGCGATGTCCGGGGCGGAGCCGTGGACCGGCTCGAACATCGAGGGGAATTCGCCGCTCGGGTTGATGTTGCCCGAGGCCGCAACGCCGATGCCGCCGGAGACGGCCGCGGCAAGGTCGGTGATGATGTCGCCGAAGAGGTTGTCGGTGACGATCACGTCGAAGCGCTCGGGCTGCGTGACGAGGAAGATCGTCGCCGCGTCCACGTGCAGGTAGTCGGTGGTGACGTCCGGGAACTCGGCCGCGACCTTGTTGAAGATGTTGGTCCACAGGTGCCCGGCGTAGGTCAGCACGTTGTTCTTGTGGACCAGCGTCAGCTTCTTGCGCGGGCGGGCCTGGGCGCGGGCGAAGGCGTCACGGACCACACGCTCGACACCGAAGGCGGTGTTGACCGAGACCTCGGTGGCGACCTCGTGCGGGGTGCCGGTGCGGATCGAGCCGCCATTGCCGGTGTACGGGCCCTCGGTGCCCTCGCGGACCACGACGAAGTCGATCTCCGGCTGCCCCCTGAGCGGGGTCGCGACACCCGGGAGGAGCTTCGACGGCCGCAGGTTCACATGGTGATCGAAGAGGAAACGGAGCTTCAGCAGGAAGCCGCGCTCCAGGACGCCGGACGGAACCGAGGGGTCACCGATCGCGCCGAGCAGGATCGCGTCGTGCTGCTTGAGCGCCTGGACATCCGCGTCGGTGAGGGTCTCACCGGTCGCGTGGTAGCGCTTGGCGCCGAAGTCGAACTCCTTGGTCTCCAGCTTCACATCCTGCGGGAGAACAGCATTGAGGACCTTGAGGCCCTGAGCCACTACCTCCTGGCCGATACCGTCACCAGGGATCACTGCGAGATTGATGCTGCGAGACATGTCCGCACCCTACTGCGCGTCCCACACCATGACACGCCACGTCCACTATGCGGACACCCGAGCCCTGTCAGGGTGCGCTCGGGCGAACCAGGAACCCAACTCAAGGTGCACCGCACACGCGGGCATCAGGGAGAAAATCGCCCCACTTACGGAGGCGAGCACTGGCCGAGTCGGGCGAGCGCATCGACCACTTCAAGATCAGCCGCGGCTGATCCCCCGCTGACCGCCCCGAGGGCCGGTCGCCACGACCGGCCCTCGGGGCGGTCTCAGTGGCCCGTGGAGCCGCCGTTGTCCCTGCGGTCCAGGGCCCGCTGCAGGGCGGCGGCGGCATTCTGGCGCTCCGACTCGGTCGGGCGGTGGGTGTGACGGACTCGGCGGACAGTCGTCTCGGCCATGGTGGATCGACTCCTTGAGATCGCTAGGATTTCGAGATCGAAAAATCGTGAACGTGATTTCGAGATCGGGATTTCGAGGCGCCGGAAGGGGCGGGGAGCGGGCGCCGCAGGGGTTGCCTGCACAGGGGCGCACACTCACGACCGCCAGTCGCTGGATCTAGCGAGACGTTCGGCTCCTACAAAGCTAGGACAGCTCGGCCGGTCTGTCTCCACAATTACTCGGACTTCCTACTATCTGAGACGGAGGTTTACGGCCGCGCGCCCTCAGTTCCTGGATCAGAGCCCGGACAGCGAGCGATTGTGCCTGCTCAGGGGTGGTGACGTAGCCGACCGAACGCATCGGTCGCCCCGGCCCGAGAGCCGTGATCCCGACCGTGTCCGGTGCTCCTTCGAGTGAGAGCTCCGGCCTGATCGTCATACCGAGACCACGGGACACCATCGAGAGCACCGCTCCGTCGCCCTCGGCCGTCGCATGCGGGATCCACTCCTGCTTCTTCCGCCGGGCCGTCCCGGCCTGTCCGGCGCGGCCGGCAGGCCGACGGCCCGGTCGTCGCGTCGAGGGCCGAGAAGTTGACCAAGTGTTCACCTTTTCCGCTCCGCACATCCCTGGACCCGGCCCGCCATCCCCGGGACCCTTGCGCTCGATGTGCCACCGAGGCACACGCGAGGCGAAGGCGGACGGATGCGACCGGTCAGTCGGAGAAGCTTTGTGGCGCTGGGCGCGGGTGTGGCGGCGGGCGCCGCGATACCCGGAACGGCCGGACCGGCTGCGGCCACTACGGCGGCTGCCTCGGCGTCCGGGACCATCACCGATGTGAAGCACGTGGTGATCCTGATGCAGGAGAACCGCAGCTTCGACCACTACTTCGGCAGGCTCAAGGGGGTGCGCGGCTTCTCCGACCGGGCCGCGATCACCCTCCCCGGCGGGCAGCCGGTCTTCAACCAGCCGAACGTGCTCGGCCGCCAGTACCCGTGGAAGCTGAGCGCCACGCCCGCCGCGGGCGGCGCCGACGGCGAGACCCTCGCCCAGTGCAACGGCGATCTGCCGCACAGCTGGTCCTCCCAGCACGCCGCCTGGAACAAGGGCCGGCTCGACAACTGGGTGTGGGGGGTGGGCAACGTCCGTACGCTCGGCTACCTCGACCGCGGCGACATCCCCTACCACTACGCGCTGGCCGACAACTACACCATCTGCGACGGTTACTTCTCGTCCACGCTGAGCGCCACCGGCCCCAACCGGACCTATCTGTGGAGCGGCAAGGTCGACTCGTCCAGCCACGACGGCGGCGACGAGTCGGGCCTGACCTGGGAGACGTACGCCGAGGCCCTGGAGCGGGCCGGGGTCAGCTGGAAGGTCTACCAGAACGCGCAGGACAACTACGGCGACAACGGTCTCGCCTACTTCAAGAAGTTCACCGACGCCGCCCCCGGCAGCCCCCTGCACGACCGGGCCATGGCATCCGTGCCCGCCACCACCGGCTCGACACCGGACGACATCGCCGCCGCCATCAAGGCCGACGCCCTGAACGGCACGCTGCCCCAGGTGTCCTGGGTGGTGGCGAACCAGGCCTTCTCCGAGCACCCCTACGCCCCGCCCGGTGACGGCGCGCACTTCGTCGACCTGGTGTACCGGGCGCTCGCCGCCAGTCCCGAGGTCTTCGACTCGACCGTCCTGTTCCTCAACTACGACGAGAACGACGGCTTCTTCGACCATGTGCCGCCCCCGGCGCCGCCCGCGAACACCGCCGACGAATTCCTGAACGGCGTCCCGTACGGCCTCGGCTTCCGCGTCCCCATGCTGGTGATGTCGCCGTGGACCCGCGGCGGCTGGGTCAGCTCCGAGGTCTTCGACCACACCTCGGTGCTGCGCTTCCTGGAGACCTGGACCTCGGCCATCGGCAAGCCGGCCGCCTGCCCGAACATCAGTGCCTGGCGCCGCAAGGTCACCGGTGACCTGACCGGGGTCTTCGACTTCGCGCATCCGGTGTACGGAGTGCCGTCGCTGCCCTCCACCGCCAAGGTGATCGGCATCGGCACCTGCGCCCCGCTGCCCAACCCGGCCCCGCAGACCAACGCGCTGCCCGCGCAGGAGCCCGGCACCCGCCCGGCCCGTGCACTGCCGTACCAGACGAACGGCAACCTGGACCGGCTGGAGTTCGGTACCGCCGGGAAGATCCTGGCCTGGTTCTCCATGGCCAACCAGGGCGCCCCCGCGAAGAGCGCCGCACACTTCTCGATCCAGCCGACCGCGTACCGCTCGACCGAACCCTGGCAGTACACGGTCGACGCGGGCGGGACGGCGTCCGACTACTTCAACATCGGTACGGGGTACGGCGGCGGGAAGTACGACATCACCATGGCCGGCCCCAACCGGTTCCTGCGCCGCTTCACCGGGGACGCCACGAAGGCAGGCAAGAGCCTGGAGGTCGCCGCCCGGTACGCCACCGCGCCGGACACCGGCAAGGCCGCCATCTGGTTCCGGCTGTCCAACGCGTCCACGGCAGCGGTGAAGTTCACCCTCACGTCGAACAACTACCGTGCCGACGGCCCGTGGACGTACACCGTGGCAGCGGGCGGCTCCACGGAGGACTGCTTCAACGCCGTCGCCGGGCAGAACGGCTGGTACGACTTCACGGTCACGGCCGACGCGGACAGCACATGGTCGCGCCGGTACACGGGCCACATCGAGACGGGTGCGGCGAGCATCAGCGGCTGACCGGCCAGGACCTGACCGTCATACCCCGGCGGTCAGGTCCTGCAGGCCCACCACCCTCAGCAGCTGCAGCCGCTCGTACGTCCCGGTGCCGGGCCGGGCCGTGTGGATGACCAGCCGCTGCCCGCAGTCGGCGGTGACCAGGACCTCACAGTCCAGATCCAGTTCACCGACGACCGGATGCAGGAACCGCTTGTGCTCGGCGCGCCGCATCGCCACCTGGTGCTCGGTCCACAGCTCCTCGAACTCGGCGCTCACCGCGCGCAGTTCACGGACCAGCGCGACGAGCGGAGGGTCGTCGGGGCGTGCGGCCGACACCGCGCGGAGCTGGGCGACATGGTTGCGGGAATGCGCCTCGTGATCCTCGGGCGGGAAGAGCGTACGGCTGTCCGGAACGGTGAACCAGGACCGGATGATGTTGTGACCCGGCTCCTTCTCCCCGGCCAGCGCCACGGCCATGGCGTTCTGCGCGAGGATCTCGCCGCGGTCGCTGAAGACCTGGGCGGGCACGTCGTGCAGCCGGTCGAGGACCAGCAGCAGACCGGGGCGCACATGCTGGGTCGGGCCGTGGTTGGCGCGCGGCGGCTCCTCGCCCGCCAGATGGAAGAGATGGTCACGCTCGTCCTCGCTCAGCCGCAGCGCCCTGGCCAGGGCGGACAGCATCTGGCGTGAGGGGCGTGAGCCGCGGCCCTGCTCCAGCCGCGTGTAGTGGTCCACGGAGGCGCCGGTGAGCTGGGCGACCTCTTCCCGCCGCAGCCCCGGGGTGCGCCGCCGGGAACCGGCGGTCAGCCCGACGTCGGCCGGTTCGAGGCGGGTGCGGCAGCGGCGCAGGAAGTCGGCGAGTTCGGATCGGTCCAGGTCCACGTACCCAGCATGACCCGCCCGGGGACCGGGATCCAGGGAGTGCCGGTCCCCGGATGACCGCGTCTCTCCCCCCGGTCGCCGTCCCGTCGCAGGGTGATGGCCGACGAAGACGACGAAAGGAACCGATGATGTCGATTCTGGTGACAGGTGCCACGGGTGAGGTCGGCCGGCGGTTCGTCCCGCGTCTGATGCAGCGGGCAGCCCCTGGTGACACGGTGCGGGTGATCGTGCGGGACGAGGAACGGGGCGCACCGTTCGCGGCGCTGGGGGCCGAGGTCGCGACCGGTGATCTGCGGGACCCCGAGGCCGTGCGCAAGGCACTGGCCGGGGCGGACGCGGTGGTGAACATCGCGGCGGCGTTCCGCGGGGTGCCGGACGACGAGGCTTGGGCGGTCAACCACGCTGCGGCCGTGGCGCTGGGCCGGGCCGCGCTGGAGGCGGGCACCAGGCGGTTCGTGCAGATCAGCACGAACCTGTCGTACGGGGCCGGACGCGGCAGGCCACTGACGGAGGACGACGCGAGCATGCCCGGCGGCATGCTCTGGGGTGCCTACCCGGAGTCGAAAGCCGCGGCCGAGGAGGGGCTGATGGCTCTGCACCGCGACCACGGGCTCGACGTGCGGGTCGCGGTGCTGCCGTTCGTCTACGGCGAGGGCGACCCGCACGTGGCGGAGGCGATGCAGTGGGTGGTCCACTGGGCCGGCCACCAGCGCCTTCAGATGGTGCATCACGCGGACGTCGCCCAGGGCCTGCTGAAGCTGCTGTACGCACCGGGTGCGGCGGGCCGCCGTTACCACTTCTCGGACGACGCCCCGGTGACGGCGGCGGAGCTTCACCAGCTCAACGGGGTTGCGGTACCGGACAAGTCGGCGGACCTGGTCGACCCCGATCCGTGGTACGGAATCACCTCGACGCTGCGGGCCCGCGACGAACTGGGCTACCGGCCGCTGTATCCATCGGTGTGGACGGCCCGGGACGCGGGGGCCCTGTAGCAGTTCCCGTCACAGCACATCGCCGTCGCGCCAGTCGAAGATCAGCTTGCGGGACGGGGAGGGCAGCGGTCGTCCGGCCGCGCCACGGACATACGTACTGCCCTCCTCGTCCGGCAGCGGTTCCACGCCGCTCAGCCCCAGTACGGCGATCCGCCCCGGCCACGTCTGCCAGCCGCGCCCCGCGTACAGTGCGGCCCCGGCAGCCGATGCGGACAGGGCCCCGAAGGCGTACGCCCCGTCGATGACCTGTTCCAGCGTGGCCATCACGCGCCCGCCGAGCCCTTCCCGCCGACGGTCGGCGCGGACGGCCACGGCCTCCACGTAGCCGGCTCACCCGTCGGCCCGGGCCGTTGTCAGTGGGCGCCCCTACCGTTCATGAGCAGGGGGCCCGCGGACAGCGGCCCGGCAGGAGGGGCGACGATGAGCTTCAGCATGCAGGCACGGGCTGTTCCGGCAACCGGGCTGCCGCAGCACTTCGCCGGGGTGGCGGCGGTCTTTGCCGACACGGACGACGAGTTCGACCGCCTGGAGACGGATCTGAACATCTCCAAGGATTTCTCCGAGGTGCACAAGCTGTGCCTCACCGCACCGCCCGGCCATGGCAGTTGCGAGCTCCCGGTCTTCGGCGGGGCCGTCCACGAGGACCCGGCCGGAATCGAAGCGCCGTCGGTGACTCTGGAGGCCGGGGAGGTGCGGGAAGCGGCGGAGTTCCTCCGCACCCATCCGTTCGACGAGCTGTGGCGCGCGGCCGCCGGGGGTGTCGGCGCGCACTGGGGCTGGCCGGAGCCCGAGGTCCGCGATGTCTTCGCCCACCACTACCGGCAGGTGCTGGACTTCTACGGGCGGGCCGCGGAGGCGGGCGACGCGGTGGTGAAGCGGTTCCTCTACTGAGGGAAGGCCCCGGAATGGAAACCGCCTCCCGGCCGGCAGGGGAACCGGGCGGGAGGCGGAATTCGTGGCGGGCGCCGGGGGTGCGGCGCCCCGGGGGCGTCAGCCCTGGTGGGGATAGGTGTAGTCGGTCGGCGGAACCAGCGTCTCCTTGATGGCCCGGGTCAGGGTCCAGCGCTGCAGGTTCTGCGGGGCGCCCGCCTTGTCGTTCGTACCCGAGGCACGGCCGCCACCGAAGGGCTGCTGGCCGACGACGGCACCGGTCGACTTGTCGTTGATGTAGAAGTTACCCGCGGCGTACCGCAGCTTCTCCATCGTGTGCGCAGCCGCGGCGCGGTCGCCCGCGATGACGGAACCGGTCAGCGCGTAGTCGGAGACCGACTCCATCTGCTCCAGCATCTCGTCGTACTTGTCGTCCTCGTAGACGTGCACGGCGAGAATCGGGCCGAAGTACTCGGTCGTGAAGACCTCATTCTCCGGGTCGCTGCACTCGATGACGGTCGGGCGGACGAAGTAGCCCACCGAGTCGTCGTACGTGCCGCCCGCGATGATCGTGCAGGACGGGTCGGACTTGGCGCGGTCGATCGCGGCCTTGTTCTTGGCGAACGAGCGCTCGTCGATGACGGCACCGATGAAGTTCGACAGGTCGGTGACGTCACCCATGGTGATGGAGTCGACCTCTGCCGCGAACTTCTCCTTGAAACCGGAGTTCCAGATGGAGGCCGGGACGTACGCACGGGAGGAAGCCGAGCACTTCTGGCCCTGGAACTCGAAGGAGCCACGGGTGAGCGCGGTCTTCAGCACGGCGTGGTCGGCCGACGGGTGGGCGACGACGAAGTCCTTGCCGCCGGTCTCGCCGACGAGCCGCGGGTAGGTGCGGTAGTTGGCGATGTTGTTGCCGACCGTCTTCCACAGGTGCTGGAAGGTGGGGGTCGAACCGGTGAAATGGATACCGGCCAGGTCGCGGTGGTTCAGGGCCACCTCGGAGACGGCGATGCCGTCACCGGTCACCAGGTTGATGACGCCCTTGGGCAGACCCGCCTCTTCCAGAAGCTGCATCAGCAGCACGGCGGCGTGGGTCTGCGTCGGGGACGGCTTCCACACCACGACGTTGCCCATGAGGGCGGGGGCGGTGGGCAGGTTGCCCGCGATGGCCGTGAAATTGAACGGCGTGATCGCGTAGACGAAGCCCTCCAGCGGGCGGTGGTCCATGCGGTTCCACACGCCCGGCGAGTTGGCCGGGGGCTGCTCGGCGAGGATCTGGCGCGCGTAGTGCACGTTGAAGCGCCAGAAGTCGACGAGCTCACAGGGAGTGTCGATCTCGGCCTGCTGGGCGGTCTTCGACTGGCCGAGCATCGTGGATGCGGCCAGCGTCTCGCGCCAGGGGCCGGACAGCAGCTCGGCGGCGCGCAGGATGATCGCGGCGCGGTCGTCGAAGGACATCGCGCGCCAGGCCGGGGCGGCGGCCAGCGCGGCGTCGATCGCGTCCTGGGCGTCCTGCTCGGTGGCGCCGGCGAAGGTACCGATGACGGCCTTGTGGTTGTGCGGCTGCACGACGTCGAAGCGCTCGCCGCCACCCATCCGCTTCTCGCCACCGATGGTCATCGGAAGGTCGATCGGGTTCTGGCTGAGCTCCTTGAGCTTCGCCTCCAGGCGGCCACGCTCCGGGGAACCCGGGGCGTAGGAGTGGACCGGCTCGTTGACCGGCGCGGGGACCTGAGTAACAGCGTCCATGAGTGCCTTGTCTCCTTGTGTCAGGGGGTGGGGGTCAGCCGGGCAGGTCAGCCCTTGGTGAGGATGGAGCGGCCGAAGAACAGCAGGTTCGCCGGCTTCTCCGCGAGGCGGCGCATGAAGTAGCCGTACCAGTCGGTGCCGTACGCGGTGTACACGCGCATCCGGTGGCCCTCGGCCGCGAGCCGGATGTGCTCGTCGCTGCGGATGCCGTACAGCATCTGGAACTCGTACTCGTCCAGCTTGCGCCCGGCCTTCCGGGCCAGCTCCTGGGCGATGGCGATCAGACGCGGGTCGTGCGACCCGATCATCGGGTAGCCCTCGCCCTCCATCAGGGTCTTCAGGATGCGGACGTACGCCTTGTCGATCTCGGCCTTGTCCTGGTACGCGACGGAGGCGGGCTCCTTGTAGGCGCCCTTCACGATGCGGACGCGGCTGCCGGCTGCGGCCAGGCGGCGGGCGTCCTCCTCGGTGCGGAACAGGTACGCCTGGATCACACAGCCGGTCTGCGGGAAGTCCTTCCGCAGCTCTTCGTGGATGGCGAACATCGAGTCGAGGGTGGTGTGGTCCTCGGCGTCCAGCGTGACCGTGGTGCCGATCGCGGCAGCGGCCTCGACGACCGGGCGGACGTTGGCGAGCGCCAGCTCGTGGCCGCCGTCCAGCGCTTGGCCGAACATGGAGAGCTTGACAGACATCTCGGCCTTGGTGCCCAGGCCCAGGTCCTTGAGGCGCTCGATCAGTTCGAGGTAGGCATCGCGGGCGGCGGCGGCCTGCTCAGGGGTGGTGATGTCCTCGCCGACCACGTCGAGGGTGACTTCGAGGCCCTTGTCGGCGGCGTCCTCGATGATCGGGACGACCTGGTCGACGGTCTCCCCGGCGATGAACCGGTCGACGACCTGCTTGGTGCCAGGTGCGGCCGAGATGAAACGGCGCATCTTGTCGCTGCGGGACGCGGCGAGAATCACGGGACCCAGCACGGGGCACCTCCACGGAAAGTACGAACGAAGGCCGTACCGGCAGATAAGGAACAGAGCGGTACAGCACGGAGAACCACCGTGAAATCTAAGGATCCCTCCGATGGTGTGCCATCGACAGCTGTCACGCATCCATTCCCGGGATCTCAGACATATGTCTGAAGGGGTGCGAGAATGGCCGGGTGAAGGGCGATTACCAGGAGCTGGTCGACGAGATCTCCGGGCTGCTCGGCGCCCCCGCGACGCTGGAGAACCGGGACTTCGGCCTGGTCGCCTTCGGCGCCCACGACAGCGACGACGACACGGCGATGGACCCGGTCCGCACCCGCTCGATCCTGACCCGGCGCTCCACGCCCGCGGTGCGCGCCTGGTTCGAGGGCTTCGGCATCGCCCGCGCCACCGGCCCGGTCCGTATTCCGGCCGCCCCGGAGGCCGGGGTGTTCCGGGGCCGTATCTGTCTGCCGGTACGCCATCGGGGTGTCGTGCTCGGTTACGTATGGCTGCTCGACGCGGACCCCGGGCCGACCGACGAGCAGCTGAAGGCGGCGATGGAAGTGGCGGCCCGGATCGGGGGGCTGCTCTCCGACGAGGCGCGGGCGGGCACGGATCTGTCCCGGGAGTTCGGTGCGGTCCTCACCGCCGGGCGGGGCTGGCAGCGCGACATGGCGGTGGCCGCGCTGCACGAGGCGCTGGGCCGGGACGCGGAGGGCCTGCACACGGTGGTGTGCGTGACCCCGTGGACCGACGATCCGCCATCGGTCCGTACGGTGTCCTCGGCATCGGCGCTGGCCTCGGTTCCGGCTCCCGGGGCCGCCGGGGTCCCCTCGCTGGCCGCGCTGATCCGGCTGCGCTCCAGCGATGTCCTCGACCCGGCGCTCACCGCCGCGGACCGGCTGCGTTCCTCCGCGGGCGGGTACGCCACCGCGGGGGTCGCGGTGCCCCGCCGGGGCCTGGCGGACCTGGCCGAGGCCTGGCACGAGGCGTCGGCCGCGGCCCGCGCGGCGGCGGCCGAGTCCCGCTTCGGCCCGGTCGCCGAATGGTCGGCGATCGGTCCGTACCGGCTGCTGACCGCGCTCCCCGCAGAAGCGGCCGCGGATCCCGCGGTCCGCGCCCTGCTCACCCCGCCGCACAAGGATCTGGCCCGCACCGCCGAGGTGTTCCTCGACTGCGCGGGCCAGGCGTCCCGTACGGCCACCGCACTCGGCATCCACCGCCAGACGCTCTACTACCGGCTCTCCCGGGTCCAGCAGCTCACCGGCCTCGATCTCAACGACGGCGAGGACCGGCTCCTGCTGCACATGACACTCAAGGGCGCGCGGCTCTGATCCCGCGCGCCGCCACCGGGCCCGACGCATCCGGTAGCCCCCATCAGCCCGTCGGCGTTCGCGGGCGCAGCCGTCGCCCCGGACCCCGGGCGCTCGGCCCGACCCGGACGCCGACTCCAGGCCCTTCCTAACGCACCCGTCCTTCGAGCACCACCTTCAGACCGTCCGTCAGATCCTGTGCGGACGGCGCCGATTCACTGTCCATCAGCCACTGCACCATCACACCCGCGAGCAGCGCCTGGCAGAACAGCCCGGCCACCCGCGCCTTCTCCGGGTCCGTCTCCGGGTCGATGCCGAGCATGTTCTGGGCGAGCCCGTCACGCCCCGCGCGCTGCGGGCCCGCCAGGGCCTTCTGCAGCTCCGGGTCCTCGTCGATCCGGGAGACGACCTCCATCTGGAGCTGCCAGACGGACCGGGTCTGCCCGTAGCTGTCGATCACCCGCTCCCAGGTGTCGCGGAACTGGTCGAGCGGCGACCGGGGCCCGCCGTCGCCGCCGTCCGTGTCCACGTCCGGCCGCTCGGTGAGCACATCGCCCCACTCCTCCGTCACCTTGAGGAAGGCGAGGTTGAGCAGGGCCTCCTTGGAGCCGTAGTGGTAGCCGATGGAGGCGAGGTTCGTACCGGAGGCGGCCACGATGTCGCGCGCCGTCGTCCGGGAGTACCCCTTCTCCAGCAGGCAGCGCTTGGCGCCTTCGAGCAGATCCTCACGGTGTCCCATGAAAGCAGCGTACCCGGCATGCAGACGCCTGTGTAAGACGCACGTCTAGATGCCGGGTACGCGGGGCCCTGGGCCGTCAGTCGGTCAGGTTCACCGTACGGGCCGATGCGGCACCGATCTCCGTGGAGATCTCGGTGAGAACCGACGCCGGGACGTCGTCGTCGACGGTGAGTACGACCAGCGCCTCGCCGCCCGCGTCCGTCCGCGAGACCTGCATGCCCGCGATGTTCAGACCGGCCTCGCCGAGGATCCGGCCGACCGTGCCGACGACACCGGGACGGTCCTCGTAACGCAGCACCACCATGTGGTCGGCCAGCGCCAGGTCCACGTCGTACTCGCCGACAGCTACGATCTTCTGGAGGTGCTTGGGGCCGGCCAGCGTGCCGGAGACCGCGACCTCCTCGCCGCCCGAGAGCGTGCCGCGGACGGTGACCACGTTGCGGTGGTCCGGCGACTCGGAGCTGGTGGTGAGGCGGACCTCGACACCGCGCTCCTGCGCGAAGAGCGGGGCATTCACATACGACACGGTCTCGTCGACCACGTCCTCGAAGACGCCCTTGAGCGCGGAGAGTTCGAGCACCTTGACGTCGTGCTGGGTGATCTCGCCGTACACCTCGACGTCGAGGCGGACCGCGACCTCGCCCGCGAGCGCCGTGAAGATCCGGCCGAGCTTCTCGGCGAGCGGCAGGCCCGGGCGTACGTCCTCGGCGATCACACCGCCCTGGACGTTGACCGCGTCCGGCACGAGCTCACCGGCGAGGGCGAGGCGCACGGACTTGGCGACCGCGATGCCCGCCTTCTCCTGGGCCTCGTCGGTGGAGGCGCCGAGGTGCGGGGTGCAGACGACCTGGTCGAACTCGAACAGCGGGGAGTCCGTGCAGGGCTCCTTCGTGTACACGTCGAGACCGGCGCCGGCGACCCGGCCCTCCTTGAGGGCGGAGGCGAGCGCCTCCTCGTCGACGATGCCACCGCGCGCGGCGTTGACGATACGCACCGAGGGCTTCACCTTGTGCAGCGCCTCGTCGCCGATCAGGCCCAGCGTCTCGGGGGTCTTGGGCAGGTGCACGGTGATGAAGTCGGCGACCTCGAGCAGCTCGTCCAGCGTAAGGAGCTTGACGCCCATCTGGGCGGCACGCGCGGGCTGCACATAGGGGTCGTACGCGACGATCTTCATACCGAAGGCCGACATGCGCTGAGCGACCAGTACACCGATGCGACCGAGGCCGACGACGCCGAGGATCTTCTCGCTCAGCTCGACGCCGGTGTACTTGGAGCGCTTCCACTCGCCGTTCTTGAGGGCGGTGTTGGCCTGCGGGATGTTGCGCGCGGTGGCGACCAGCAGACCGCAGGCCAGCTCGGCGGCGGTCACGATGTTGGAGGTCGGCGCGTTGACGACCATCACGCCGGCCTTGGTGGCGGCGGAGACGTCGACGTTGTCCAGACCGACGCCCGCGCGGGCGACGACCCTCAGCTTCTTCGCGGCGGCGATGGCCTCGGCGTCGACCTTGGTGGCGGAGCGCACCAGGATGGCGTCGACATCGGCGATCGCGGGGAGGAGCTCGGCGCGGTCCGCGCCGTTGCAGTGCCGGATTTCGAAATCCGGACCCAGGGCGTCAACCGTGGCAGGCGACAGCTCTTCAGCGATGAGTACGACAGGTTTCGAGCTCACGTGAGTCCTCACAAGTCCAGTGCGGACGGCCGTCCCGACGGCCGCAGGCGGTGGAGGGGCTTGCCGCGTGGAAGACGCACGACACTGTGGGCCTGACGCGTGTATGTGTGGAGAAGTGTAGTCATGCGCCAGGACGCATACTGCGCCCCGATGGAAGGATCACCCACACGGGGGTGGACGACTTGTACACACGTACGACGCCGCCTCTTCCAGCGGTGAAACAAGGGGGGAACACCGCGGGGGCGGGTCAGGAGACCCGCCCCCGGGGCGAACGGGTTACGCGTCCTCGTCGTTGACCCAGCTCATGAGCTTGCGCAGCTCACGGCCGGTGGTCTCCAGGAGGTGGTCGCTGTCCGCCTTCTTGTACTCGTTGTACTTGGGCAGACCGTTGTGGTACTCGGCCATCCAGTTCTTGGCGAAGGTGCCGTCCTGGATCTCCGCGAGGACCTTCTTCATCTCGGCCTTGGTGGCGTCCGTGATGATCCGCGGGCCGGTGACGTAGTCGCCCCACTCGGCGGTCTCCGAGATGGACCAGCGCATCTTCTCCAGGCCGCCCTCGTACATGAGGTCCACGATGAGCTTCAGCTCGTGCAGGCACTCGAAGTACGCGATCTCCGGCTGGTAACCGGCCTCGGTCAGGGTCTCGAAACCGGCCTTGACCAGGGCGGCGGTGCCACCGCAGAGGACGGCCTGCTCACCGAACAGGTCAGTCTCGGTCTCCTCGGTGAAGGTCGTCTTGATGACGCCGGCGCGGGTGCCGCCGATGCCCTTCGCGTACGACAGGGCGAGCGCCAGGCCGTTGCCCGAGGCGTCCTGCTCGACGGCCACGATGCACGGAACGCCGCGGCCCTCCTCGTACTGACGGCGGACCAGGTGGCCCGGGCCCTTCGGGGCGACCATGCAGACGTCGACATTGGCCGGCGGCTTGATGAAGTCGAAGCGGATGTTCAGGCCGTGGCCGAAGAACAGCGCGTCGCCGTCCTTGAGGTTGTCCTTGATGGACTCCTCGTAGACCTGGGCCTGGATCGGGTCCGGGACCAGGATCATGATGACGTCGGCCTCGGCGGCGGCCTCGGACGGGGTCACCACGCGCAGGCCCTGCTCCTCGGCCTTGGCCTTGGACTTGGAGCCCTCGTGCAGACCGACACGGACGTCGACACCCGAGTCGCGCAGCGACAGCGCGTGGGCGTGGCCCTGGCTGCCGTAGCCGATGACCGCGACCTTGCGGCCCTGGATGATGGACAGGTCGGCATCGTCGTCGTAGAACAGCTCGGCCACTGGGTCTCTCCTTGGTGTGCAGGTGTTGCGTCCCACCGTACGGCGGGGTGCGTCAGATACGTTTTCGGGTCTCGCCATACGAGCGGCGAAGTTGCGGTGCCTAGGCCGAACGGTCGAGGGCGCGCAGCGAACGGTCGGTGATCGAGCGCGCGCCGCGCCCTATGGCGATGGTGCCGGACTGGACCAGCTCCTTGATGCCGTACTGCTCCAGCATCTTGAGCATGGCCTCCAGCTTGTCGGCGCCGCCGGTCGCCTCGATCGTGACGGCCTCCGGGGAGACGTCCACGGTCTTGGCGCGGAACAGCTGAACGATCTCGACGATCTGGGAGCGGGTCTCGTTGTCGGCGCGGACCTTCACCAGGACGAGCTCACGCTGGATCGCAGCGGACGGCTCGAGTTCGACGATCTTCAGGACGTTCACCAGCTTGTTGAGCTGTTTGGTCACCTGCTCAAGCGGCAGGTCCTCGACATTGACGACGATGGTGATGCGCGAGATGTCGGGGTGTTCGGTGGTACCGACCGCGAGCGAGTCGATGTTGAAGCCGCGGCGGGAGAACAGGGCGGTGATCCGGGCGAGGACACCGGGCTTGTTCTCGACCAGGACGGAGAGCGTGTGCTTGGTGGACATGGAGTCGGTCTCTCTCTGTCTCTCAGTCGTCTTCGTTGTCGCCGAAGTCGGGGCGGACCCCGCGGGCGGCCATGACCTCGTCGTTGGAGGTGCCGGCGGCGACCATCGGCCACACCATGGCGTCCTCGTGGACGATGAAGTCGATCACGACGGGGCGGTCGTTGATGGAGTTGGCCTCTTCGATGACCTTGTCCAGGTCGGCCGGGTCCTCGCAGCGGATCGCGTGGCAGCCCATGGCCTCGGACAGCTTGACGAAGTCCGGGACGCGGGTGCCCTTCGCCGGGACGCCCTCGGTGTCGGCGCCGGAGTGCAGCACGGTGTTGGAGTACCGCTGGTTGTAGAACAGGGTCTGCCACTGGCGGACCATCCCGAGCGCCCCGTTGTTGATGATGGCGACCTTGATCGGGATGTTGTTGAGCGCGCAGGTGGTGAGTTCCTGGTTGGTCATCTGGAAGCAGCCGTCGCCGTCGATCGCCCAGACCGTACGGTCCGGCATGCCGGCCTTGGCACCCATCGCGGCCGGGACCGCGTAACCCATCGTTCCGGCGCCGCCGGAGTTCAGCCAGGTGGCGGGCTGCTCGTACTGGATGAAGTGCGAGGCCCACATCTGGTGCTGGCCGACGCCCGCCGCGAAGATCGTGCCCTCGGGGGCGAGCTGACCGATGCGCTGGATGACCTGCTGCGGCGAGAGGCTGCCGTCCTCGGGCAGGTCGTAGCCGAGCGGGTAGGTGTCGCGCCAGCGGTTGAGGTCCTTCCACCAGGCGTCGTAGTCACCGACGTGACCTTCGGTGTGCTCGGCCTGGACGGCCTGGACCAGGTCGGCCAGGACCTCGCGGGCATCGCCCACGATCGGGACGTCCGCGGCGCGGTTCTTGCCGATCTCTGCCGGGTCGATGTCGGCGTGGACGATCTTGGCGTACGGGGCGAAGCTGTCCAGCTTGCCGGTGACGCGGTCGTCGAATCGGGCTCCGAGGGCGACGATCAGGTCGGCCTTCTGCAGCGCGGTGACGGCGGTGACCGCACCGTGCATGCCCGGCATTCCGACGTGCAGCGGGTGGCTGTCGGGGAATGCGCCGAGCGCCATCAGTGTGGTGGTGACGGGCGCTCCGGTGAGCTCTGCGAGGACCTTCAGTTCGGCGGTGGCCCCCGCCTTGATAACACCGCCGCCGACGTACAGCACCGGGCGCTTGGCCCGGGTGATCAGCTTGGCGGCTTCGCGGATCTGCTTGGCGTGCGGCTTGGTGACCGGGCGGTAGCCGGGCAGGTCCTGGGTGGGCGGCCAGCTGAACGTGGTCTGCGCCTGCAGGGCGTCCTTGGCGATGTCGACGAGGACGGGGCCCGGACGGCCGGTGGAGGCGATGTGGAAGGCCTCGGCGATGGTGTGCGGGATGTCCTCGGCCTTGGTGACCAGGAAGTTGTGCTTGGTGACCGGCATCGTGATGCCGCAGATGTCTGCTTCCTGGAAGGCGTCCGTGCCGATGGCCTTGGAGGCGACCTGGCCGGTGATCGCGACCAGCGGGACGGAGTCCATGTGGGCGTCGGCGATCGGCGTGACCAGGTTGGTGGCGCCGGGGCCGGAGGTGGCCATGCAGACGCCGACCTTGCCGGTGGCCTGTGCGTAGCCGGTGGCGGCGTGTCCGGCGCCCTGCTCGTGACGGACCAGCACATGACGGACCCGGGTGGAGTCCATCATCGGGTCGTACGCCGGAAGGATGGCACCGCCGGGAATGCCGAATACCGTGTCGGCCCCCACCTCCTCAAGAGACCGGATGAGGGACTGCGCGCCCGTGACGTGCTCAACGGTGGCGGCGGGCGATCCGCCGTTACGGGCCCGCGGCTGGGGATGGTGGGCCCCGGTGGCCTGCTCGGTCATCGGCATTCTCTTCTCGAAGCTGAGGGTTTTTGCGGGTGTTTTACGAGGGTTTGCCTGGTGTTAGTGCAACAAAAAACCCCTCGTGCCGTGAGGCAAGCGAGGGGAGCGCGCCGGTGTGGTCTGCAGAGTGTCAGTGAGGGACTCTGCTTCAGCCGACGCGCTTTCCAAGTACGAGAATTCGGGTGCGCATGGCATTGACCCTCTCTCCGACGCATACAACGTGTCAAGTGGGTGGGACGGGCATCTCAACATGTGAGCCGCTGAGGAGTGGGATCGAGCCGCCGGCCAGGACCGGCTGGGCGGTGGCACTGCCGGGCACCGGAAACTCGCCGCGGGCCAGGGCGCGGCGCAGCCGGTACTCGTCGAGCGGCCCGGAGAAGGCCATTCCCTGACCGTGCGTACAGCCCATGGCGCGCAGCGCGAGAACCTGCTCCGGTACGTCGACACCATCGGCCACGGACTGCATGCCGAGGTCGCAGGCGATACGCAGGAGGCCGCTGGTGATCTTGTGCAGCCGGGCGGATTCCACGACACCCTCGACGAGACCGCGGTCCAGTTTCAGTACGTCGATGGGAAGCCGACGCAGGGCGTTGATCGCGGCGTATCCACTGCCGAAGCCGTCGAGCGCGATGCGGACACCGAGTCGGCGCAGCGCGATGAGACGCTGTTCGAGTTCGTCGAAGGAGATCCGGGGGTCGCTGTCGGCGACCTCGATCATCAGGGCGCCGGAGGGCAGGCTGTGCCGGGTGAGCAGCGCCTCGACGGAGCCGAACGGCATCCCCTTGTCGAGCAGCCTGCGGGCGGAGAGCCGAACGGCGACGGAGACCGGATGGCCGGCCCTGGCCCGGTCGGCGGCCTGCTCGACGGCCTCTTCGAGGAGCCAGCGGCCGAGTTCGGCGGTGCGGTCGCTGTCCTCGGCGACGCGAAGGAATTCGGCCGGGGTGAACAGGATGCCCTGGGCGGAGCGCCAGCGGGCCTGGGCGGCGACGGCGGCGACGGTGCCGCTGGCGAGATGCACCACGGGCTGGTGGAGCAGGGCGAACTCGCCGTCGCGCAGAGCGGTGCGCAGCCGGGCCGCCAGCTCGGAGCGGCGTACGACTTCGGCCTGCATCTGCGGGGCGTACAGCTCGACGCGGTTCTTGCCGCCCGCCTTGGCGCGGTACATGGCGAGGTCGGCGTTGCGCATGAGGTCGCTCGGAGAGATGCCGGGCTCGGCGAAGGCGACCCCGATGGACGCTGCGACCCGGACATCGCCGGTGCCGATGCGGTACGGCTGGGAGAGGGTGAGGCGCAGCCGGTCGGCGATCTCGTGGACCTGGCATTCCCGGGCGGACTGCTCACGGATGCCGTCGCCGAGGATGATGGCCGCGAATTCGTCACCGCCGAGGCGGGCCGCCGTGTCGCCGGCCCGTACGGATTCGTGGAGGCGGCGGGCGGCCTGGATGAGGAGCTCGTCGCCCGCCTGGTGGCCGAGGCGGTCATTGACCGCCTTGAAGCCGTCGAGGTCGATGAAGAGCACGGCGGTGCCGGGGTCGCCGGAGCGGCGGCCGCCGAGTGCCTGGCGCACCCGCTCGGTGAACAGGGCGCGGTTGGGCAGGTCGGTGAGCGGGTCGTGCTCGGCATTGTGCTGCAACTGGGCCTGCAGCCGCACCCGTTCGGTCACATCGCGGCTGTTGAGGATCAGCCCGCCCTGGTGGCGGTTGACCGTGGATTCGACATTGAGCCAGTCGCCCGTGCCGGATCTGAAACGGCACTCGATCCGGGTGGTGGGCTCCTCCCCCGGAGAGGCGGCGAGGAACCGGCGTACCTCGTGGACCACCCGCCCCAGGTCCTCGGGGTGGATGATCGAGGCGAGCTCGGCACCGACCAGGTCGTCGGCATCGCGCCCGTACACCCCCGCGGCGGCGGGGCTGACGTAGCGCAGGACGCCGGTGGGGGCGGCGATCATGATGACATCGCTGGAGCCCTGCACCAGGGAGCGGAAGTGGTTCTCCTTCTGTGCCAGCTCCTGGGTGAGGGCGATGTTGTCGACGAGCATGATGCCCTGCCGGACGACCAGGGCGAGCACCACTGTGCAGCCGGTGAAGACCACGACGCGGTCCACCCTGCGGCCCTCGGTGACGTTGTAGAGAATGCCGAGAGTGCAGACGGCGGCGGCGAGATACGGCGTCAGCGCGGCCAGCGATCCCGCGATGGGCCGGCTGGTGGGGCGCGGCGCGCCCCGTGGCGGGAAGGCGTTGTCCTTTGCGCTGTTCGCGCCCCAGGGTGCGTACGCGAGGAGCAGGGAACCGGCGAACCAGCCCGCGTCCAGCAACTGGCCGGAGTGGTAGGTCTGGCGCAGCAGCGGGGAGGTGAACAGGGCGTCGGACAGGACCGTCAGGGCGAGTGCGGCAACGGCGGTGTTCGCCGCGGAGCGGTTGCTGTTGGACCGCCGGAAGTGCAGGGCCAGCACCATGGAGACAAGCACGATGTCGAGCAGCGGATAGGCCAGCGCGAGCGCCGCGCGGGCCACGCTCGCGCCCTCGGCATCCACGAGATGCGCGGTATGGGCGAGGGCGAGGCTCCAGGAGAGCGTAAGGAGCGATCCGCCGATCAGCCAGGAGTCCAGCGCGAGACAGAACCATCCGGCCCGGGTGACGGGGCGTTTGGCGAGGACGAGCAGCCCGACGATGGCGGGTGGTGCGAAGCAGAGGTAGAAGACATCGGCGAGGGAGGGGCTGGGCACCGGGCGCCCGAGCACGACCTCGTACCAGCCCCAGACCGCATTGCCTCCTGCGGCCATGAGCGAGGAGAGCGCGAACAGCAGCCAGGCGGGCCGGAACCGGTCGCCGCCGGTCCGCGCGTAGAGGAAGCACGAGACGGCCGCGACCAGCGCGGCGGCGCTGAGGCCGAGATCCCCCATGATGAGCGCCAGTTCCGAAGAACCCCAGCCGAGGGCCGCCCCCACCGCGTAACCGCCGCAGACGAGGCCGACCAGGACCTGCAGGACCAGTGCGGATGCGCCGCCGGTGGTGGACCGCCGTGAGAGCAACGCCTCGAGGGCGCCGGCCGGCGCGCTCACCGGGGCGCACCCGACGCCGCCGGGTGCGCACGCACCCGGCGCCCGACCGGGGCCTGTTCCGGGTTTCCCGTTGTCGGGCTCGTCCAAGAGCGTCCAGTACGAGGACGGCCCTCCGCCCGGCGATCGCACGCACCGGATGCCGTGTCGCCCGCCCTCCGGGCGGACGACGGGAAACCCGGAACAGGCCCCGGTCGCCGTCGGCTGCCCTGCGGTGCCGGATCGTTCACCCCTCGGCCGTACATCGCCCGTCGCCCCCTCGCGTGTTGCGTCCTCCCCGGCGCAGTCCCTTCCTCGGCTCAGCGCCCCTTTCGGGACGATACACCAGACCAGTCACTCAGGGACATAGTTTATCTACTCTCCGTGACGATCAGAGGGCCTGTCGGAACGTTACGCAGTCGTACGGACCCGCAGCGTGGTCAGCCGGTGGTGCGTACGACGTTCTGCACCGGCTCCCCTATGGCGAAACGGTTCAGCTGTCCGGCCACCAGACGCTTGGCGCGCGGCTCGAATGCCGAGGTGCTGCCGCCCACATGAGGAGTGATCAGGACGTTCGGAGCATGCCAGAGGGGATGACCGGCGGGCAGCGGTTCCGGGTCGGTGACATCGAGGGCGGCACGCAGCCGACCGGACTCGAGTTCGAGCAGCAGCGACTTGGTGTCGACGACGCCGCCCCGTGCGACGTTCACGAGCAGCGCTCCGTCCCGCATCGCGGCAAGGAACTCCGCGCTCACCAGCCCTTGGGTGGACGGGTTCAGCGGGGTGGACAGCACGACGACGTCGGCTTCGGGCAGGAGTGCGGGCAGGTCGTCGAGTGTGTGTACGGGGCCGCGTGCTGTTGTCCGTGCAGAGCGCGCGACGCGCGCCACCCGCGCGCACTCGAAGGGTTCGAGCCGGTCCTCGATGGCGGCCCCGATGGATCCGTACCCCACGATCAGCACGGACTTGTCGGCGAGCGCGGGGTAGAAGCCGGCCCGCCACTCCTCCTTGTCCTGGCCGTGGACGAACCCGGGGAAGCCGCGCAGGGAGGCGAGGATCAGGGCGAGGGCGAGCTCCGCGGTCGACGCCTCGTGGACCCCCTTGGCATTGCACAGCCGCACCCCGGCCGGCAGCAGACCGAGCCCCGGCTCGACATGGTCGATGCCCGCGGTGAGCGTCTGCACGATCTGGACCTGTGCCATGCCGGCGAGCGGACGGACCGCGACCTGGGAACCCTTCATGTACGGCACGACGTAGAAGGCGCAGTGGGCCGGGTCGGCCGGGTAATCCTGCGCACCGTCCCAGAAGTGGTAGTTGAGACCCTCGGGGAGTCCTTCGATCTCGTCGGCGGGAAACGGCATCCATACGTCGGGAGTCTTCGTCGAAGTCATGGCCAGGAGGCTAATCCCCGGGAGGCTGCGCGAGGGGCGGCGGCCGGCAGAGGTTACTTTGGGGTGCGGTGTGGTCCCGTGACGGCGGGGCCGAGGTCCTGTCGTCACGGGACCTTAGGGAGGGTTCGGGGAGTTGGAGCGCAGGAGTCTCGGTGCGGCGGCGCTCGCCGTGGGTGCGGTCGGTCTTGGCTGTATGCCGATGAACTGGGCGTACAGCGCGTCGCAGCAGCGCGGTGACCGTGCGTTGCGTGCCGTGCACGCCGCGCTCGACGCGGGCGTCCAACTGCTCGACACGGCCGACATGTACGGCCCCTTCACCAATGAGCTGCTGGTGGGCCGGGCGCTGAAGGGCCGCAGGTCCGATGCCTTCGTCTCCACCAAGTGCGGGCTGCTGGTGGGCGATCAGCACATCGTCGCCAATGGCCGCCCCGGCTATGTGCGGCGGGCCTGTGACGCCTCGCTGCGGCGGCTGCAGACCGATGTGATCGATCTGTACCAGCTGCACCGGGCCGATCCCGAGGTGCCGGTCGAGGAGACCTGGGGCGCGATGGCGGAGCTGGTGACCGCCGGAAAGGTGCGAGCGCTCGGACTCTGTGCGGTCGGGGCGCGGGCTTCACGTCGGCCGGGTGCCCGAATGCATGACGAAACGATCCGTCAGCTGGAGCGGGTGCAACAGGTCTTCCCGGTGAGCGCGGTGCAGGCGGAGCTGTCGGTCTGGTCGCCGGAGGCGCTGGAGTCGTTGCTTCCGTGGTGCTCGGCTCGGGGTGTGGGGCTGCTTGCGGCGATGCCCCTGGGGAACGGCTATCTGACGGGCACGCTGACCCCGGGACAGGGCTTCGAGCCCGACGACCTGCGGGCCAGGCATCCGCGGTTCACGGCCGAGATGATGGCGGCGAACCAGCCGGTGGTGGTCGGGCTGCGGCGGATCGCGGAGCGGCACGGGGCGACCGTGGCGCAGGTGGCGCTGGCCTGGGTGCTGCGGCAGGGGCCGCACGTGGTGCCGGTGCCGGGGACCAAGCGGGAGCGGTGGGCGGTGGAGAACGCGGGGGCGGCCGGGCTGACGCTGACCGCGCAGGATCTCGTGGAGATCGCCCGGCTGCCCCCGGCGCGGGGGTCGTGGGACTGACCTCCGGCCCCGCATCCGTGATCACCGACCGAGAAAACCGGCGGGCATCGGGTACCCGGGGCGGGGCCGCGGTGTAGGAACAGTAGTCGGGTGGCCGTCGAAGGGATCGGTGCTGTGCGCGGTGTTCTGTTCGGATCTGTACAAGGCCCTGCGGGTCGTCGGGGGCGGCACCGAGGCATGCGTCACGCAGCGGTGGCCGTGCTGGCCACGGGCACGCTGCTGCTGACCGCGGGGTGTTCCTCGGGGAACGGTTCCGGCGGTGCGGCGGGCGTCGGGCACATGCCGTCGCCGTCCCGCCCCTCCCCTGCCGCCTCGGGCCCGTCGGCCTCCCCGTCCGCGCCGGTGGCCCTGCCACCGGCGAAGGGCTCGGTGGAGGTGGTCTCCACGCTCACCGAGGGCCTCGACTCGCCGTGGGGGCTGGCGGAGCTGCCCGGCGGCGACCTGCTGGTCTCCTCGCGCGACAAGGGCACGATCACCCGGATCGACGGGAAGAGCGGCAAGAAGACCCTGCTGGGCGCCGTGCCCGGGGTGTCGCCCGGTGGGGAGGGAGGGCTGCTGGGGATCGCGGTCTCCCCCACGTACGGTTCGGACCATCTGGTGTACGCGTACTTCACGACCGAGTCCGACAACCGCATCGCGCGCATGCAGTACGACGAGAACGGTACGACGCCCGGCCGGCTGCTGGGTGCACCGGACACGATTCTGCGGGGCATCCCGAAGGGCTCGATCCACAACGGCGGGCGGATCGCCTTCGGCCCGGATCACATGCTGTACGCGGGCACCGGGGAGACGGGGGACACCGGGCTCGCGCAGGACAAGAAGTCGCTGGCCGGCAAGATCCTGCGGATGACCCCGGACGGCCAGCCGCTGCACGGCAATCCGGAAGCCGACTCCGTGGTGTATTCGTACGGGCACCGCAATGTGCAGGGGCTGGCCTGGGACGGGCAGAAGCAGCTGTGGGCGTCCGAATTCGGGCAGGACACCTGGGACGAGCTGAACCTGATCGAGCCGGGTGGGAATTATGGCTGGCCGGAGGTCGAGGGCAAGGCGGGAAAGCCGGGCTTCATCGATCCCGTGGCACAGTGGAAGCCGTCCGAAGCGTCCCCGAGCGGGATCGCCTTCGCCAAGGGTTCGATCTGGATGGCGGGCCTGCGCGGTAAGCGGCTCTGGAGGATTCCGCTGTCCGGCAAGGAATCCCTGGCGGCCCCGCAATCGTTCCTGAAGGGGAAGTACGGGCGTCTGCGCACGGTGCTTGCCGCGGGCGGCAACAAGCTCTGGCTGGTCACGAGCAATACGGACACCCGTGGCACCCCGAAGCCGGGAGACGACAGGATCCTGGTGCTGGAGGTGCGGTAGCGGCTACAGCAGGCGAAAGGGCGTGCGACCGGTGTTCAACTTCTTCGAGGAACTCTTCGCGCCGGGCCGTAAGCATGCCGCCGAGGAGCAGAAGCGGCTGGAGCTGACCCGGGTGGATCTCGGTGTCGGCGACCCTGGGCGCGGGCCGATAGACCTGGCCTCCGGAAAGGTGATCGTCAAGGCGTCCGGTACCGACGGCGGTCCTGGGGCGGACCGTGGCGCGACAGACGCGATACCGGACCCGGACCGGGCAGCGGACGACCTCGATGAGGCGTCCGGGCCGGATACCGATACCCCGGACGCTCCGGAGGCCGGTCCGGACGCGCGGCCGTAGGCGGGTCGGACGCCCCCGGTATCAGGAGGCGTTCCGGGCCGGGTACAGGCGGAGCCGATGGGCCAGGGCGGCCGCCTCACCGCGACTGGAGACGCCGAGCTTGGCGAGAATGTTGGAGACGTGCACGCTCGCGGTCTTGGGTGAGATGTAGAGCTCCTCGGCGATCCTGCGGTTGGTGTGACCGGCTGCGACGAGACGGTGCACATCCTGTTCGCGTCGCGTCAGCCCGAAGGACTCCACCGCGGCTGCTGCCGCCTCGCGCAGGTGGTCCTCGGTCTGATCCCGGTTCGCCGCCCCCTCTGTGATGCCGTCCTGGGCGGGGACGGTGACGGCGACCGGTATCTCCTGGGCGGTGCCGTGGGCCGGGGACCGCTCGGAGGTGGTGAGGGCGATGCGGGCGCGTCCGGCCAGCAGCTCGATGGTCTCGGTCAGCGGGCGCGCGCCGAGTCGCCCGGCGGTGCGGTGGGCCTCGCGCAGCAGGGTGGTGGCCGCGGACCGGTCGCCGGCGGCGATGAGAAGGGCCTCGGCCCAGCGGTGGCGGATCTGTGCCAGCTCGTACGGGCGGTGCAGGGGGCCGAATGCGGTGGCGGCGCGGGACCAGTGGTCGGGGGTGTCGTGACCCTCCGCCCGGGCCAGCTCGGCATCGACCAGGAGTCCGTAGGCGGCCCAGATGGGAATGAGCATCGGCAGCCGTTTCAGGTGGGTCCGGATACCGGCGAGGATCGCAGGCCGGCCGGGTTCGGCGGCGGGCAGACCCCGGGCGTCGGCCTCGGCAGCGGCGGCGACATGGAGCAGCGGCAGGGCATACCGCTGCGTGCCGGGCGGGAAGCCCTGCTCCGCCTGCGCCTCGAACGCGGCCCGCGCCTCGGGGAGACGCCCCTGCTGCACGGCGAGGATCACGGCGTGGCGTACGGGGTTGATGAGGTGCTGGGGCTGCGGGTCGCGGGAGCCGAAGCAGCGTCGGGTCAGGGCGAGTTGAATCTCCGCCTCGGACAGGTCGCCCTGGGCGAGGGCCAGTTCGGTACGGCGTGAGGCGACGAGCCCTTGCGCCTTGCTGGACTGGGCGGCGCGGGCCGCCGCGTCGGTGGTCGCACGGCTCTCGTCCCAGTGGCCGAGGGAGAAGAACGAGGTCGCCTGGTTGCAGCGGACCCATGCCTCCATGTCGGCGATGCCGTGGCTGCGACTGATGTCGATGCCGTGGTCCGCGGCGGCCACGGCCTCCAGGGAGCGGCCCATGGATTCGAGGGCGGAGGGGAGGTTGATGCCGGCCCGGCTCATGATGCCGACCAGGTGCAGTTCATCGGCGCGGTCGCGGACCGCGTACATCTCGGCGATGCCCCCGTCGACACTGCCCGCGTCGGCGCTGAGCCAGCCACGGGTGAGCCTGGCGTGCAGTTCGATGTACTCGTCACCGACGAGCCGGGCGTACTCCACGGCCCGGTCGACGGCTTGCAGCGTCTCGGCGCCCGGGCGGTGCAAGGCCCCCCATCCCGCCACGCTCATCAGCACATCGGCATGCACGACGGACGGGGGCAGGCCGCGTACGAGCTCCTGGGCGGTGGCCAGTTCCTGCCATCCGTCGCCACGGGTGAGGTCCTGCATCAGCCGGGAGCGCTGGACCCAGAACCAGGCGGCGCGCAGCGGGTCGTCCTCGCCGTCCAGGACGCGCATGGCCTTCTTGGCGATGGCCAGGGCCCGTTCGCGTTCGCCGCCGAACCGGGCGGCGACGGTGGCCTCGGCCATCAGGTCGAGATAGCGCAACGGGGTGGTGTCGGGGTCGCAGCCGCAAACCGGGTAGCTCTCTGCGTAGTCGATGGGGCGCAGGGTGCGGCGCACGTCATCGGGGGCGTCGTCCCACAGCTCCATCGCCCTTTCCAGCAGACGGAGTTGCTCGGAGAACGCGTAGCGGCGGCGGGCCTCGACCGAGGCCTTCAGTACGGCGGGCAGGGCCTTGGCGGCATCGTGTGCGCCGTACCAGTAGCTGGCGAGCCGGGTGGCCCGTTCACCGGCGCGGACGAGGGTGGGATCGATCTCCAGGGCTTCCGCATAGCGCCGGTTGAGCCGAGAGCGCTCGCCGGGCAGCAGATCGTCGCTGACGGCCTCGCGGACCAGGGAGTGCCGGAAGCGGTAGCCGTTGCCCTCCGGGGTGGTGAGCAGCAGGTTGGCTCCGACGGCCGCCCGCAGCGCCTCGATGAGTTCGTCCTCGGTGAGCCGGGCGACCGCGGCCAGCAGTTCGTACTCGACGGTGGAGCCGCCCTCGGCGACGATCCGGGCGATCTTCTGGGCGTCGTCGGGGAGCGCTTCGACGCGGACAAGCAGCAGGTCGCGCAGCGAGTCGGAGAGTCGGGAGCGGTCGCCGCTCTCCAGGCTGCAGGCGAGTTCCTCGACGAAGAAGGCGTTGCCGTCGGAGCGTTCGAAGATCTCGTCCACCAGGGCTGCCTCGGGGGTGGCGGCGAGGATGCCGGTGAGCTGGCGGCGTACCTCGGCGCGGTTGAAGCGGGCGAGTTCGATCCGCAGGACGGTACGGAGCCGGTCCAGTTCGGCGAGGAGGGGGCGCAGGGGGTGGCGGCGGTGGATGTCGTCGGAGCGGTAGGTGCCGATCACGACGAGGCGGCCGCTGCGCACGGTGCGGAAGAGATAGGCGAGGAGATGCCGGGTGGAGGCGTCGGCCCAGTGCAGGTCCTCCAGGACGAGGACGACGGCGCGCTGCGCCGAGATGCGCTCCAGGAGTCTGGCGGTGAGTTCGAAGAGGCGGGCGGTGCTGTGCTCGTCGGTGGCGTCCCGGTCGGCCTCGCCGAGTTCGGGGAGCAGCCGGGCCAGTTCACCCTCCTGCCCGGCGCAGGCGGCAGCCATCTCGTCGGGCAGGGTGCGGCGCAGGGCGCGCAGGGCGGTGGAGAACGGGGCGTAGGGCAGGCCGTCGGCACCGACCTCGACGCAGCCGCCGACGGCGACGACGGCCTCGCGGCGCGCCGCCGCCGCGAGGAACTCCTCGATCAGCCGCGTCTTTCCGACGCCCGCCTCGCCACCGATGAGCAGCGCCTGCGGCTCGCCGCCGGGGCGGTCGGCCCGGCCGGTGTCCTCTGCGGTGGCGCGGGTGAGCGCCTCGACGAGCGAGGCGAATTCACCTGCGCGGCCGACGAACACGGGACTGACGGACCTGGTCTCCACGTCGCCGAGCATCGCACATGGGTCCGACGGTGCGGGCCCCAGAATCGGATCGTCCGGCATCGCGAGGCCGTCACACGACTACTACGCGGCGTGGACGAACCAGTTCCGGTCCGTACTCACCGGCCCCTCGGCCTCCTTGCGTACGGATTCACGGGCAGCCCTGCGGACGGCGCGGCGGGCCCGACGGACCTCCCCGGCAAGCCGCTCCTGCTCGGCACGGCGCCGCAGTTCGATCGCGTTCAGCTTGTGGAGTTCGAGCATGTACATGTGCTTCTCCCTGAGGACGACGGCCCGTTGGGGCCTGGGGGGGCGGCAGTGCTTCTGCCGTGCCCCCACTGTCGTCTCCCAGGGGGTGTCGCCGCATCGGGCGAGTTCCGCATCTTCGCGGGGTGGGGGGCCTTAGCCGGGTGCGGGCACTGCCGCACCCGGGCCGGGCCGCCCGGGTGGATGCCTTAGACCGACCGGCAAATGGGGGGTGGGAGAAGGAGCGGGGCTGGGTGCGTGCAGCTGCAAGGCGGAGGATTGAGACAGATGGGGTCTCCCCTGCTCGAGCGCAGCCGAGAGCTTGGGGAAGGAGCCATGGTGATTGACGACAACGCGGCAGATGCGCGTGCCCAGCCCCGCGACGCCGCCCCCCATTTGCCGGTCGGTCCTAGACGGCCGTAGGGCGGTACGTACTCACTGGGCGGTCGGCAGAGCGAAGATGAGGTCGAAGTACATGCCGGCGGAGATCACCAAGCCGAGGACACCGAGCGCGATGCCGGCGGTCGCGACGGCACGCACCCAGCCGGGCTGTGGATGCGGGGAGGGTGCGCCGAAGGCAGGGCGGACCAGGGCGAAGACGCCGACCAGCAGGGCGAGCAGTGCGAAGAGGCCGTTGACCAGCGCGGTGGAGTGCCAGGCGTCGCCGTAGATCTCCGAGATCTGCTGGGCCGCGGTGCCACCGCTCGAGGTCTTGATCTGCCCGATCAGGGTCTCGCGCTCGGCGGCGACCTTGCCGGTCCAGGACCCGCTCAGCGCGACGACACCGAGACCGGCGGCGGCCACGGCCGCAGCGGCCGATGCGAGTCCGGACGACTCCTTGCCGGAGTCGTCGAAGTCGGGGTCCGTGAAGTCGGAGTCGTCATCGGAGTCCTTGAAGGCGGCATCCGGATCGTCCTGGGCGGGGTCCGGGGCGGAGCCCGCCCCGGCGTCGTCGGCCACCGTGGGCTCTCCCTCGGCTTCGGCCGCCCCCTTGTCGAGGCTGTACGCCGCGTCCTTGGCGGTGTTCTCCCCGGCCACGGTCTCCTCGGCGTCGAGAACAGCGGGAGCGGCGGGGCCAGTGGGAGTGGTGGGGTTCTTGGGAGTTCCGGGGTTCATGTCCCGCACGCTAGGCGGCCCGTATGAGAACCTTCTTAACGCCCGTCGCCGGCCGGTCCCCCCTGCCCCGGCCTCAGGCCTTCTGCGCGCGCCACTCCCGGGCCAGTACGGACCAGATCTCCGAGTCGTGCCGCTCGCCGCGGTACAGGTAGTTCTCGCGCAGCACCCCGTCGCGTGTCATACCGAGCCGCTTGGCCACGGCGATGCTTCGGGTGTTCGCGGCGGACGCGTCCCACTCCACGCGGTGCATGCCGCGCTCGTACACCGCCCAGTCGATCAGCTTCCGTACCGCCCGGGTGACCAGGCCACGCCCCTCCCCCGCCGGCTCCAGCCAGCAGCCGACCTCGCAGTTCCCGGATTCCGTGTCGAAGATCCGGAACAGGACACCGCCGACGAGCGTGCCGTCCAGCCAGATGCCGTAGAGGCGCCCCGTGTCGGCCGCCTGCTTCTCCGCGTACCGCCGGAGCAGGGCGCGCGCCGAGTCCAGGTCGGTGGCGAACGAGGCGAAGGGGATCCAGGGGTCGACGATCTCGCGGGCCCGGTCCATATGGGCGAGGAACTCCGCCGCCTGCCAGATCTCCAGCGGACGCAGTTCCGCTCCGTCGTCGCCCAGGGATATCGCGAACATCATGCTCCTTCTCGAATCGCTTCCACCGCTTGCACTGCCTGCGCAGTTTCCACCGGTTCCACCGGTTTCGCTGCCTTCGGGATTTTCCCATGCGGCGCGCGGCACTCCGGAGGCTCGATGCTGATCCGCGGCAGCCGCCGGTCCAGCCAGCGCGGCAGCCACCAGTTCGCTCCGCCCAGCAGATGCATCAGGGCGGGGACCAGCAGCGTACGGAGAACGAAGGCATCGAGCGCGACCGCCGCGGCGAGCGCGATTCCGAACATGGCGATGACCCGGTCCCCGCTGAGGACGAAGGCGAGGAAGACCGAAATCATGATCACGGCCGCGGAGTTGATCACGCGGCTGGTCTCGGCGAGGCCGACCCGCACCGCCCGCCGGTTGTCACCGGTCTCCAGCCACTCCTCGTGCATCCGCCCGACCAGGAACACCTGGTAGTCCATGGAGAGCCCGAAGAGTACGGACACCATGATGACCGGCAGGAACGGTTCGATGGGCCCCGAGCTGCCCAGCCCCAGCAGCTCGCTCCCCCACCCCCACTGGAAGATCGCGACAACGACTCCGAACGAGGAGGCGACGGCCGCCACATTCATCGCGGCGGCCTTCAGCGGAATGCCGATCGACCGGAAGGCCAGCAGCAGGAGCAGACAGCCGAGCCCTATGACGACGCCGATGAAGAGCGGGAGCTTGCCGATGATGATCCGGGCGAAGTCGTCGTAGCCGGCCGTCACACCGCCCACATGGGCCCGGAGCGAGGTGTTCGCCTCGGCCTGCGGGAGGACGTCCGTACGCAGCCGGCCGACGAGCGCGCTGGTCTCCTGCGACTGCGGTGACGACTTCGGCACAACGGAGATGAAGGCCGCACTGCCGCTGTTGTTGTACGTGACCGGGCCCACCGAGGCCACGCCGTCGGTGGCTCGCAGGACGTCCGGCAGGCCGTCCATCGCCAGCCGGTCGTCCGCGCCGTCGAGCTGTGCGGCGATCGTCAGCGGGCCGTTGACGCCCGGTCCGAATCCGTCGGCCAGCAGGCCGTACGCCTGACGGGTGGTCGACGAGGAGGGGTTGTTGCCCTGGTCGGACGTGCCCAGATGCAGGGAGAACGTGGGCAGCGCGAGGACCAGCATCACCACGGCGGCGCACGCCCCGAGCAGCTTGGGGTGGCGTTCGACGAACGCGGACCAGCGGGCGGCGAAGCCGGTGGGCAGTTCGGGCTGCGGCCCGCGCTCGGCGAGCCTTCTGCGCTCGCGCCGGCTCAGCGCCCGCATGCCGATGAAGGACAGCAGTGCGGGCAGCAGGGTCACGGAGGCGGCCACGGTCAGGACGACGGTGAGCGAGGCGGCGATCGCCACACCGTTGAGGAACCCGAGCCGCAGGATCAGCATGCCGAGCAGCGCTGTACAGACGGTGGCTCCGGCGAAGACGACGGCCCGCCCGGTCGTCGCGACGGCGTTCTGCGCCGCCTCGGCGACGGTCATGCCTCTGCGCAGTCCTCTGCGGTGCCGGGTGACGATGAACAGCGCGTAGTCGATGCCGACGCCGAGCCCTATCAGCATGCCCAGCATGGGGGCGAAGTCGGCGACGGTCATCACATGGCCCAGCAGCACGATGCCCGCGTACGCCGTGCCGACGGAGACGAGAGCAGTGGCGATGGGCAGCATGCTGGCGGCGAGCGAGCCGAAGGCGAGGAACAGGACGACCGCTGCGACGACGACCCCGATGGCCTCGCTGAAGTGGACGGACGGCGCCTCGGTGAGGGCGACGGCCGGGCCGCCCAGTTCCACCTGGAGATGGTCGCCGGCGGCAGCCTTCGCTGTGTCGACGACCGCCCGGGCCTGCTGCACCGGGATGTCGTCGGACTGCTGGTCGAAGGTGACCGTGGCGTAGGCGATGTGTCCGTCCTCGCTGATCCGACCGGCGCCGGACGCCCCGTACGGCCCGGTGACGGCGCCGACACCGGGCAGTTCCTCGACCGCGTGCAGGGTCCGGGTCATCGTCTGCCGGACATCGGCGGCCCGCACGGTGGAGTCGGTGGTGTGCCAGACAATGGTGTCCGTGTCACCGCCGAGGTCCGTGAAACCACTCTTGAGGAGCTCGGCGGCCCGGCCGGACTCCGTACCGGGCACGTCGTAGTCGTTGGAGTAGGCAGAACCCGCGAAGCCCGCCGCGGTGGCTGCGCCGCCGAGAGCGAAGAACCAGATGAGGACGGCGACGAGGCGGTGCCTGATGCACCAGCGGGCAATGGCGGCCAACGGACGTGCTCCCTGAGGGTTCGTGGATCTTCACCGGGACAAAACATGAATTACCCGCAAAGAACACATGACCTGAGAACCGCCACTCTGGCAGCCGATGGTGATCCTTTGTCGCTTTCGTGGCCTTACTCACAAGGGCCACAGGAATTACTGTGGCCCCCGAGCCACAACGCCCTCCGGCCACCTCACTCGGCCCGTCGTTCCTCCGCCTCCAGTTCTTCCTCGAACTGTTCCTCGATCTCCGCGATGCCCTTCGCCACGGCCTCCGCCAGATGGACGGGGCAGGTCAGCACCTCGCTCACGAAGCCCTGGCCGGAGTCCGGGCCGGGGGCGGGGCACGCGTCGGGGGCGTAGAGGTGCGCGATGCGGGCCAAGCGGTCGGACGTGCGCTCATGGCCGGGCGCATGGCCGTCCGCGTGGGCGCATGCGCCGCCGGGCAGGGTGGCGGCAGCGGTACGGAGGATGCCGAGGATCTCGCGGGCGATTCCGTACGACAGCTCCAGGGAATCGGCCGCCGTGCCCATCAGGAGCAGCAGGACGGTCCGGTCGAGCGCGGGTCCGTCGGGGCCGAGCTGCTCGTACCGCCGGGCCGCCCAGAGCGCCGCCTCCTCGGAGGCTGTCTCGTCCTTGAACGGGACATGCCGCTCGCTCAGCGGTTTGATGTCGAGCCGGCCGTCGGGGCGCAGGTACACCGGGTTCAGATGTGCCGTCTCCCGGGTGCCGAAGAGGGTGTCGACCGCTTCGCGCAGATGGTCGCGGGCCTCGACGGCGAGGGCGCGCAGGAAGGTGGTGCAGGTCCACGCCTCCAGCGAGGCCCCGTATCCGTCCTCGTGTTCCTCGCGCAGGACGGTCCGGCCGCCGGGGCTCTGCAGGTGGATGCCCTCGGCTGCCTGCTGGTCGCTGCCGGAGTTCAGTGCCGGGTGCTCGCCGTCCTCGTGCGCGCACGTCTCGTCCGGCAGCAGCGGCAGTACGGACTCCAGGCCCTCGATCATGTCGTCGAGCAGCGACCGCTGTCTGATCCGGCCCGACCCCGCGTACCAGCAGTTCGCGTGGGCGACGACGACATAGCCGGCGAGTGCGGCCCGGGAGAGACTGCTGGGCGGTGTGGCGTGGACCTCCAGGTCCCAGAACGGATCGCCGTTCGGATAGTCGTTGAGCACACTGCCCAGGCTGCTGATGTTGCTCCGGTGGCTCTCCGGGATGATCTCGGGGATGCCCTCCGTGCTGCCCGGCAGGACCACATCGGCGGCTGTCCGCGCCCATCCGGCGGCGTTGCGGGGGCAGGCCTCGGCCCTGTCCCACGCAGCGAGCGGAACCTGGACGTCCGGCGCGTCGAGCAGCGCGTCCGCGTCCGTGTCCCACTCCTCCAGGCTCCCGGTGTACGGATGAGCCGCGTGCCCGCAACCGCCGGCCTGAAGATACTGCTCGTCCATGGCCTCGGCGGCGGCGCCGAGCGCGTCCACCACGGACCGCTCGACGGGGGCGCCGCGTCGCCCGAGGACGTACCGCGCCATGTTCACCAGCCCGAAGGTCAGCAGGACCGCCTGCTCGCCATCCGGTTCGGCGGCGAGCAGGCGGGCGCACTCCAGGACGACGGGGTCCGCCTCCTCGGGGGCGGCGCCCGCCGTGACTCCGGCCCATTTCTCGATCAGTCCATTCATGATCAAGGAAACGCCGGCCGCGCCGCGGCGGTTCCGGTGGGCGCCGAACTCCCGTACGTAATGGCGGCCCGCCGGGCGGCCCGTCAGCCGGAGACGCTCGCCCGGCCGTTCTCGATGTGCCCCATCAGGCGTCGCCGGAAGACATCGTCCCCGTCGACGGTGACGGACAGGTCGTACCAGCCGTGTGCGTCGGCCGCCGAGTGCACGACCGTACGGCTGCGTCCCGGCTTGACCTTGACGGTCCTGGTCCAGTCCCGCAGGTCCGCCTCGTCGACGTAGCCCAGCGGCCGTACGGTGAAGGTCAGTGTCGTCCGTCCCGTGTTGCGCAGGGTGAGATGCAGATCCCGCTCATGCGCGTCGACCCGCGAGGCGACCTCGGCCCCGGCCGAAACGCCGTCCTTCGCGGGCCCGGCGAACTCGCGCCGGAAGCCGTTCGGCCCCGTCACCGTGAACCGGTACGCCGCACCGGTAAGGGGCACCGTCCATTGCGCCGTGCCCCTTACATCCCGGTGCTGCGGTGCGGGGAACTCCCCCGCGTACGGATACAGCGCGAAGTGCGCGGACGAGCGCCCCGTGTTGCTGAGGGCCACCTGCACCGCCCCGTCCACCAGCTTGGCCTGGGCGTCCGGCTGGTACGGCAGCGCGCGGGCCGGGCGGGCCCCGGGCTCCTGTACGGGCATGTGCTGCACGAGCGGCGGCTTCGGCGCCCAGCGTCCGCTGAACGGCGGGATGGCGCCGGGCTGCTCCACCTCGGGCCGGCGCCGCGCATGCTTGAAGTCGAAGGCCGAGGTCAGATCGCCGGTGACGGTGCGCCGCCAGTCGCTGATGTTCGGTTCCTTCACGCCGGTCCAGCGCTCCAGGAACCGGATCACGGAGGTGTGATCGAAGACCTCGGAGCAGACGTAGCCGCCCACGGTCCACGGCGACACGACGAGCAGCGGCACCCGAATCCCGAGACCGGTGGGCTTGCCCTCCCATCGCTCCTCGGTCACCTCGGGCGGCGCGACCGGCGGCGGCACGTGGTCGAAGAAGCCGTCGTTCTCGTCGTAGTTGATGAGGACGGCGGTGTGCCGCCACACATCGGGGTGCTTGCCCAGCGCGTCCAGGACCTTGTAGACGATCGTCGCGCTGTGGATCGGCGAGGAGACACTCGGGTGCTCGGAGTCGACGGCCGACGGCACCAGGTAGGAGACCTCGGGCAGCGTGCCCGCCGCCACGTCCTTGGCGAACTCATCGGCCAGCGTTCCGGTCTCCACCCGGCGCAACGCACGCTCGAAGAGGCTGCGTTCGGCCTTGTCCAGGGTGGCGACACCCTCTTCGAGCAGACCGAACAGCCGCTCCCGCTCCGTGGCGTCCGCGTCCCGTACCGCAGAGTAGAACGACTCCATGTACGTATGGCCGCCGGTCTTCGCCAGCGCCTTGCGGGCGATCGCCTTGAAGGTGGCGAAGAACTCGATCTGGTTGTCGGTGAAGTTCTCCCACTCGGTGTACGTACGCCAGCTGCGCCCGGCCTTCTCCAGCCGCTCCGCGTACGTGTCCCAGTCGTACCCGGGGTGCGTGCCCTCGTCGTACGCGTCGTTGCTGACGGCCCGCTTGCCGTTCGCCTCGTTGCCCGTCTTGCCACTCCACAGGTGGTTGCGGTTGGGGCTGGTCGAGGTGTGGATGGAGGAGTGGTAGGCGTCGCAGACCGTGAAGGTGTCGGCCAGTTCGTAGTGCAGCGGGATGTCACGGCGGTCGTAGTACGCCATGGTGGCAGCCGTCTTCGCGGTCACCCAGCCGTTCATCCACCCCCCGGCCCATGCCTTGCCGCCACCGCTCCAGGAGTGGTCGAGCGCGCCGATGTACTGGAGGTCCTTCTTCTGCGCCTCGGCGGCGTCCCGCACCGGGAACGGCAGCACAGAGGTGCCCAGCGGAGCGGGCTGCTCGAAGACCGGCTTGCCGGAGGGCAGTTCGACGGCGTTGCGGTCGCCGAAGCCGCGTACTCCCCGGAGCGTCCCGAAGTAATGGTCGAAGGAACGATTCTCCTGCATCAGGATCACCACATGCTTGATGGCTCCGAGCCCGTCACCGCCACCGGACCCCGCCGAATGTGCCGGCTGCGCGGCAATCGCGGCCTGCAGCGACGGCGGAAGCAGCGACCCCGCAGCCGCGACGCCGAGTGCACCGCCGCCGAGCGCGAAGAGCCGTCGCCGTGAAATGTCCGTGGTCAAGTGAGCCTCCCGAGTCCTGTCGTTCAACCCGGAAACTAATCAAGCCAGGTGGCGCCGGGAAGGATTTCGTGCGGCTCGGTGGTGAACGTCCAATAGGCCGGCCGGGAAAGTCCAACCGCGCCCCGCATCCGGTCACACCCCGATCAGCTGCAGCGCACCCCACAGCGCGACCGTCGACACGGCCGGCGTCGCCGGTACGGTCAGCAGCCCGAGGCGGGTGAAGTGGCCGAGGTCGGGCGCATGGGTGAAGGGGCGGTGCACCCGGCTCACAGGTGCACCGCCCCTTCAGGGACGTACGGAAACCGCCCACTCAGGGGGACGGGATCAGCCCTCGACGCCGAGCTTCTCCAGGATCAGCTCACGCACGCGGGCCGCGTCCGCCTGGCCGCGGGTGGCCTTCATGACCGCGCCGACGAGCGCGCCCGCCGCCGCGACCTTGCCGCCACGGATCTTGTCCGCGATGGCCGCGTTGGCGGCGATCGCCTCGTCCACGGCCGTGCCCAGCGCGCCCTCGTCGGAGACGACCTTCAGGCCGCGCTTCTCGACGACGGTGTCAGGGTCGCCCTCGCCCGCGAGGACGCCCTCGATGACCTGGCGAGCCAGCTTGTCGTTGAGGTCGCCCGCGGTGACGAGCTCGGCCACCCTGGCGACCTGCACCGGGGTGATCGGCAGCTCGTCGAGGCCGCGGCCGGTCTCGTTGGCGTTACGGGCCAGCTCGCCCATCCACCACTTGCGTGCCTGGTCCGAGGGGGCGCCCGCGTCGGTCGTGGCGACGATCAGGTCGACCGCACCGGCGTTGAGGATGGACTGCATGTCGTGCTCGGAGACACCCCACTCCTCCTTCAGCCGGTTGCGGCGCAGCCGCGGCAGCTCGGGGAGGCCGCCCCGGAGCTCCTCGACCCACTCCCGGGCCGGGGCGACCGGCACCAGGTCGGGCTCGGGGAAGTAGCGGTAGTCCTCGGCGTTGTCCTTGATGCGGCCGGCCGTGGTCGAGCCGTCCTCCTCGTGGAAGTGCCGGGTCTCCTGCACGATCGTGCCGCCCGAGCTCAGCACCGCGGCGTGGCGCTGGATCTCGAAGCGGGCCGCGCGCTCGACGGAACGCAGCGAGTTCACGTTCTTCGTCTCGGAGCGCGTGCCGAACGTCTCGGTGCCGTTGGGGCGCAGCGACAGGTTGACGTCGCAGCGCATCTGGCCCATCTCCATCCGGGCCTCCGACACACCGAGCGCCTTGATGAGCTCGCGGAGCTCGGCGACGTACGCCTTGGCGACCTCGGGTGCGCGTGCGCCCGCGCCCTCGATCGGCTTGGTGACGATCTCGATGAGCGGGATGCCCGCACGGTTGTAGTCGAGCAGTGAGTGGGACGCGCCTTGGATACGGCCGGTGGCACCGCCGACGTGGGTCGACTTGCCGGTGTCCTCCTCCATGTGGGCACGCTCGATCTGTACCCGGAAGATCTCCCCGTCCTCCAGTTGGACGTCCAGATAGCCGTTGTAGGCGATCGGCTCGTCGTACTGGGAGGTCTGGAAGTTCTTCGGCATGTCCGGATAGAAGTAGTTCTTCCGGGCGAAGCGGCACCACTCGGCGATCTCGCAGTTCAGCGCGAGGCCGATCTTGATGGCGGACTCGACGCCGATCTCGTTGACGACCGGCAGTGCGCCGGGCAGGCCGAGACAGACCGGGCAGGTCTGGGAGTTGGCGTCCTGCTTGAGCTCGGTCGAGCAGCCGCAGAACATCTTGGTCTTGGTGCCGAGCTCGACATGGACCTCCAGGCCCATGACGGGGTCGTAGGACGCGAGCGCGTCCTCGTACGACACCAGGTCAGTGACAGTCACGGTGAAACTTCCCTCTCAGCCCAGCAGTACGTCGTCATCGCCGATGCGCTTGAGTTCGCGCAGCAGCAGGGCGACACCAGTGGCGATGGCGGCGGCGGAGACAACGGCGTCGATCAGTCGGAGCGTGTCGTGTTCGAAGCGGGCCTTCTTGGCCTGCTTGATGACGCCGAGCGCCCCGAAAGCGGTGGTGCCGATGGACAGGTACGTACCGGTCTTGGACTTCTTGAAGCCCTTGGCCTTGGTCAGTGCGCTCACAGCGACGGAGCCTCCTCCAGCAGCGGGTGGCCCCACTTTTCCACGAAGGCGGCCTCGACGGCGGCTCCGACCTTGTACAGCCGGTCGTCCTTCATGGCGGGGGCGATGATCTGCAGTCCGACCGGCAGGCCGTCCTCCGGGGCCAGGCCGCAGGGCAGCGACATGGCGGAGTTGCCGGCGAGGTTGGTCGGAATGGTGCACAGGTCCGCGAGGTACATCGCCATCGGGTCGTCGGCGCGCTCGCCGATCGGGAAGGCGGTGGTGGGCGTCGTCGGGGAGACGATGACGTCCACCTGCTCGAAGGCCTTCTCGAAGTCCTGGGTGATGAGGGTGCGGACCTTCTGCGCCGAGCCGTAGTACGCGTCGTAGTAGCCGGAACTGAGGGCGTACGTACCGAGGATGACGCGGCGCTTGACCTCGTCGCCGAAGCCGGCCTCGCGGGTGAGCGCGGTGACGTCCTCGGCGGACCTCGTGCCGTCGTCGCCGACCCGCAGGCCGTAACGCATGGCGTCGAAGCGGGCCAGGTTGGAGGAGCACTCGGACGGCGCGATCAGGTAGTACGCCGACAGCGCCAGGTCGAACGACGGGCAGTCCAGCTCGACGATCGTGGCACCGAGCGACTTCAGCAGCTCGACCGACTCGTTGAAGCGCTGGACGACACCGGCCTGGTAGCCCTCACCCGCGAACTGCTTGACGACACCGACGCGCATGCCGTCGACGCTGCCGCTGCGCGCAGCCTCGACGACCGGCGGGACCGGGGCGTCGATGGACGTCGAGTCCATCGGGTCGTGCCCGGCGATCACCTCGTGCAGCAGGGCCGCGTCCAGGACGGTACGGGCGCAGGGCCCGCCCTGGTCCAGGGAGCTGGAGAACGCCACCATGCCGTAGCGGGAGACGCCGCCGTAGGTGGGCTTGACGCCGACGGTGCCGGTGACGGCCGCGGGCTGGCGGATGGATCCGCCGGTGTCCGTGCCGATGGCGAGCGGGGCCTCGTACGACGCGAGCGCGGCCGAGGAGCCACCGCCGGAGCCGCCCGGGATACGGGTGAGGTCCCACGGGTTGCCGGTCGGGCCGTAGGCGCTGTTCTCGGTGGAGGACCCCATGGCGAACTCGTCCATGTTGGTCTTGCCGAGGATGACGACGTCGGCGGCCTTCAGCTTCTTGGTGAGGGTCGCGTCGTACGGCGGGATCCAGCCTTCGAGGATCTTGGAGCCGACGGTGGTCGGCATGCCCTCGGTGGTGAAGATGTCCTTCAGCGCGAGCGGGACACCGGCCAGCGGGCCGAGCTTCTCACCGGCCGCCTTCTTCGCGTCGACGGCACGGGCCTGCGCGAGCGCGCCCTCGCGGTCGATGTGCAGGAAGGCGTGGACCTTCTCGTCGACCGCGTCGATCCGGGCCAGGTGGGCCTCGGTGACCTCGACGGCGGTGAGCTCGCCGGAGGCGATCTTCGCGGCGATCTCGGCGGCGGTGAGCTTGATGATGGTGCTGTTGTCCGTCATGACTTTTAGTCCTCCCCCAGGATCTGCGGCACCTTGAAACGCTGCTGCTCCTGGGCCGGGGCGCCGGAAAGCGCCTGCTCGGGGGTGAGCGACGGACGGACCTCGTCCGCGCGCATGACGTTGGTCAGCGGCAGCGGGTGGGAGGTCGGCGGTACGTCTTGGTCGGCGACCTCGGAGACGCGGGCGACCGCGCCGATGATGTCGTCGAGCTGTCCGGCGAAGTGATCGAGCTCTTCGCCCTTCAGCTCCAGACGCGCCAGCCGGGCGAGGTGGGCGACCTCCTCGCGCGTGATGCCAGGCATGCAGCGATCCTCAGGGGTTGGTGTGTGGTTTTGGCCCAATCCTATGGTGTCGCCCGCAGCCACTCCCGCCACCCGGGTGAACGCCCTGGTCAGGCGACAGATTCGAGTCCGTCCGGCGAGCCCGGTTCAGGCCCGTTGGGCAATTGGGGACAGAGCGGCCGCCGGACTCCACCGGTGCCCGCACACCGCACCCCCGCGCTCATGTCGTCGCGGGCCTCGACTCGACCGCCCGCCCGGACGGCCGCTGCTCCAGCTCGGGCGTCGCACCGGCGGCGGCCGCGGCGGCCGCCGCCGCAGCCGCCAGCTCCGCCGGCCGTCGCCACCCGTGCTCACCTCGCGCCCGCAGCCAGGCCGTCGTCTCCTGCGGCGGCATCGCAGCGGCGACCAGCCACCCCTGCACCGCATCGCAGCGCAGATCCCGCAGCCGCTCCCAGGTTTCGTCGTCCTCGACCCCTTCCGCGACCACCAGCAGACCGAGCGAGTGGGCCAGGTCGATGGTGCAACGGACGATCTCCGCGTCCTCGTTGTCGACGGCCAGACGGGCCACGAAGGACCGGTCGATCTTCAGCTCGCTGACCGGCAGCCGGCGCAGATGGACCAGCGAGGAGTACCCCGTGCCGAAGTCGTCGAGGGACATCTTCACGCCGTGCCCGGTGAGTCCGGCGAGGGTGTCGGCGGCGCGCTGCGGGTCCTCCAGCAGCACATGTTCTGTTATTTCCAGCTGCAGCGCCCCGGCCGGGACGCCGTGCCGGGCGAGCCGTGCCGCGACGCCGCCCGCGAATCCGGGGGTGTGGACATCGCGCGGGGAGACGTTGACCGCGACCGGGACGAAGAGCCCCTGCGCCCTCCACCGGGCGACCTGGGCCAGCGCCGTCTCCAGGACGTACTCCGTGAGGTGCGGCATCAGGCCGGACGACTCGGCGATGGCGATGAACTCGTCCGGAGGGACCCGGCCGCGCTCCGGATGCACCCAGCGCACCAGAGCTTCGAGGCCGGCCACCTGGCCGTCGAAGCGGACTTTCGGCTGGTAGTGGAGCTCCACCTCCCCGGCGTCCAGCGCACGCCGGAGGTCGCCGAGGAGCCCGAGCCGGTCCGGGGTGTTGCTGTCCCGCTTCGACTCGTACACCTCGACGCCCGTACGGTCGCGCTTGGCCTGGTACATCGCCACGTCCGCGCGCCTGAGCAGCCCTTCGGCGTCCAGCGCGTGGTCCGGGTAGACGGCGACTCCAGCACTCGCCTCCAGCACCAGGGTCAGACCGTCCAGGTCCAGCGGGGAGGACAGCTCAGCGACCAGATGGCGGGCGACCCGCTGGGCGCTGGTGGTGGAGTCCGCGGTCGGCAGGAGCACGGCGAATTCGTCACCGCCCAGCCGCGCGACCTCCGCTCCTCGCGGGAGCGCCAGTCTGAGACGTTCCGCTATCTGCAGCAGCAGGCGGTCCCCCGCCAGATGACCGAGGGTGTCGTTGACCGCACGGAAACGGTCGAGGTCGATCAGGACGAGAGCGGATCTGGCGCCGGTGGACTCGGCGTCCTCCAGGGCCGCCCAGGTGCGTTCCAGCAGCCACTGCCGGTTGGGCAGCCCGGTCAGCGGGTCGCGCAGCTGCTCCTCGGCCCGGGCGCGGGCGATCCAGAGGGTGGAGTCCAGGGCGATCAGCGGGACCGCGAAGAGTGGCAGGAGTACGGGCATGGCCATCGAGACGACGCAGATCAGCGGTGCGATGCCGAGCAGGGCCACCGCGACGAGGCCCTGGCGCAGCAGGGCGGTGCGGGCGATGGTCGGCAGCCCGCCGCCCTGGGGTGCCCGCGCATACCACAGCAGGACCCGGGTCACCAGAAGGTAGGTGGAGGCGGCCAGGAGGACTTCCGGGACGGCGGCGATGCCCCAGTGGAGTGGCTGCCAGGGCGATTCGACGGTCTGCACCTCACCGAACGCGGCGAGCACCAGGGCTGCCGCGCCTATCCCCAGGATGTCCACCGCGCCGTGCAGCAGCCCTTGCCGCCAGCGGTGTCTGCGGGCCACGCCGACGAGGACGACGACGACCAGGCTGACCAGACCGGCGGGCACCCAGCCGTAGAGGAGCAGCACGGCAAGGGTGAGGGCGGCTCCGGAACCGGTGCCGCCCCACCATCGGTCGCGTCCGAGCGCGACCAGATGCCCGACGATGATTCCGGTGAGGACGGCGAGGGACCAGCCGGCCCTGCCGTCGGGGAAGAGTGCGTGTCCTTCACTCACGGTCCGGTAGAAACCGGTCGCGAGCTGAACAACGGCGATCGCCACGACGACGGCACCCACTTTGGGCGTGAGGCCGACGAAACCTTGCAGCCGCGACACCGGTGCGGCGCTCTCGGTCGGTTTCATTCCGTCCCTCTCACAGCCGGCGGTGCCGATGTCGCCCGATGGTTCAGCTCCATGCCACCACGACCCGATTTCCCACACCGTGGCCGGGCACGGCAGGTGCACATCTCAACAGTAGGCCGCAGAAGGCGTCTACGGGCAGCGCTCTACAGCTCTTGCCCGAATGCGAACCGACCGTCCGTCAGCATCTGCTATGCGCCGATCGGGTGAACCCGGCCCCCCGACGACAACCCTTGTCCCTGTCCGTCCGTCTACACCCTTTCTGCCCACCCGTTCACCACTCATCCGCCGATCGACCCCATTTCGGGGCCGGCCAACGAGGTTCCGCCCCGTTGCGCCGGTTATGCGACGGAGATCCGTCCTATTCCGCCGGTTCCTCGACGGGTACGGCCGCCTCGCGCGCGGCGTCCGGCCCCTGTCCGAGCAGTACGGCGAAGCCGTCCTCGTCCAGCACGGGGACCTTCAGCTGCATCGCCTTGTCGTACTTCGAACCGGGGTTGTCACCCACGACCACGAAAGAGGTCTTCTTCGAGACGGAACCCGTCACCTTGGCCCCACGGCTCTGGAGCGCCTCTTTCGCGCCATCCCTGGTATGTCCGGCCAGCGTGCCGGTGACGACGACCGTGAGTCCTTCGAGCGGGCGCGGCCCGACCTCCTCCCCCGCTCCCTCGTCCTCCATCCGGACCCCGGCCTCCCGCCACTTGCGCAGGATCTCCCGGTGCCAGTCCTCGGCGAACCACTGCTTGACCGAGGCGGCGATGATGGGGCCGACCCCGTCCGCATCGGCCAGCTCCTGTTCGGTCGCCTCGTCGATCCGGTCCATGGAGCGGAACTGACGGGCCAGCTCCTGGGCCGCGACCGGGCCCACATGACGGATGGAGAGCCCGGTGAGGATCCGGGCCAGCGGGGCGTCCTTGGCCGCGGCGATGGCGTCGAGCATGGCGAGGGCGTTCTTCTTCGGCTCGCCCTGCTGGTTGGCGAAGACCCAGGCGGTCTTCTCCTCGCCGGTCTTCGGGTCGCGCTTGGGCAGTCCGCTGTCCTGGTCCAGGACATAGGCCCGGATCGGCAGGAGCTGCTCGACGGTCAGCCCGAAGAGATCGCCCTCGTCCCGCAGCGGCGGCTCGGCCGGCTCCAGAGGCCTGGTCAGGGCCGCGGCCGCGACGTAACCGAAGTGGTCGATGTCGAGGCACTTGCGGCCCGCAAGATAGGCAAGGCGCTCCCGCAACTGCGCGGGACAGGACCGGGCGTTGGGACAGCGGACGTCGATGTCGGCCTCCTTCATGGGCCGCAGCTCCGTACCGCACTCGGGGCAGTGCGTCGGCATCACGAATGCCTGCTCGGTGCCGTCACGCAGATCGACGACCGGGCCGAGGATCTCCGGGATCACATCGCCCGCCTTGCGGAGCACCACCGTGTCCCCGATGAGGACGCCCTTCGCCTTCACCACGTTCTGGTTGTGGAGGGTGGCGAACTCGACTTCGGAGCCCGCCACCTCGACCGGCTCGACCTGTGCGTACGGGGTGACCCGGCCGGTGCGTCCGACACCGACCCGGATGTTCACCAGCTTGGTGTTGACCTCCTCCGGCGGGTACTTCCAGGCGATCGCCCAGCGCGGGGCGCGCGAGGTGGAACCCAGCCGGCCCTGGAGCGGGATCTCGTCGAGCTTGACGACGACGCCGTCGATCTCGTGCTCCACGGAGTGCCGGTTCTCGCCGAAGTACACGATGAACTCCCGCACTTCGTCGAGGGAGTCCACCACCTTGTTGTGCCTGGCGGTGGGCAGACCCCATTCGTGCAGCAGCTCGTAGGCGTGCGAGAGGCAGTCGATGTCGAAGCCCTCGCGGGCGCCGATGCCGTGCACCACCATGTGCAGCGGGCGGGTGGCGGTGACCTTCGGGTCCTTCTGGCGCAGTGAACCCGCCGCCGCGTTGCGCGGGTTGGCGAACGGCTTGTCGTCGGCCTCGACGAGCCGGGCGTTGAGCTCCTCGAAGGCTTCCATCGGGAAGAAGACCTCGCCGCGGATCTCGACCAGCGCCGGAATCCGGTCCCCCTTCAGCCGGTGCGGGATCTCGGCGATCGTACGGACATTGGGGGTGATGTCCTCGCCGGTGCGGCCGTCGCCGCGGGTCGCGGCCCGGGTCAGCCGCCCGTGCTCATAGGTGAGGTTGACCGCAAGTCCGTCGACCTTCAGCTCGCACAGGAAGTGATAGCCGGTGGCGCCGACGTCCTTGGCGATCCGCTCGCCCCAGGCCGCCAACTCCAGGTCGTCGAAGGCGTTGTCCAGCGAGAGCATCCGCTCGCGGTGCTCGACGGAGGTGAATTCCGTCTGGTACGGCCCCGCGACCTTCTGTGTCGGTGAATCCGGCGTGCGCAGCTGCGGATACGTCTCCTCCAGGGCCTCCAGCGCGCGCATCAGCCGGTCGAACTCGGCATCGCTCACGACCGGCTGGTCGTTCACGTAGTACCGGAAGCGGTGCTCCTCGATCTGCTCGGCAAGCAGTGCGTGCTGCTCCTGATCCTGTGCGGGCACTGACATCTGCTGTTCGCCGGCCATCGTCTCGTCCTCCCGTTACCCGTTGCCCCGTTACTCAGGGTTGTCTGCGAGCGATCTCGCGGCCCTGGCGCAGTGGGCGAGCGCGGCGCGCGCATACGCGGGCGAGGCACCCGCGAGCCCGCACGACGGGGTGATCACCACGGACTCCGTCAGAGTCCCCGGATTCAGCCCCAGCCTGCGCCACAGCGTCCTGACACCCATGACGCTACCGCCCGGGTCTGACAAATCACCCGAGGCCGGGTCGGTGCCCGGCACCACCCCGAGGAAGAGCTGGGTGCCGCCCTCGACCGCTTCCCCGATCGCATCCTCCTCACGCTCGGTGAGCAGCGAGAAATCGAACGAGATACCGTCGACCCCGGCCCGGCGCAGCAGCGCGAACGGCACATCGGGTGCACAGGTGTGAATGACCGTCGCCCCGTCCCCGGCCGCCGCCAGGACATCGCGCAGGGTGCCCTCCACGACCTGGCGGTCGACGGCCCGGTAGGTGCGGTAGCCGCTCGCCGTCCTGATCCGCCCGCGCAGTACGCCGGTCAGCGACGGTTCGTCGAGCTGGAGGATCACTTCGGCGCCCGGCACCCTGCGCCGCACCTCCGCCAGGTGGGCGCGCAGTCCCTCCGCCAGTGAGCCCGCCAGGTCGCGGCAGGCCCCCGGGTCGCCGAGCGCGGCCTCGCCGCCCCGCCGTTCCAGTGCGGCGGCCAGCGTCCAGGGACCGACCGCCTGGACCTTGAGCGGGCCCTCGTACCCCTGGGTGAACTCCTCCAGCGCGTCGAGGTCCTCGCCGAGCCAGGACCTGGCCCGGCGGGTGTCCCGTCCGGGCCGGTCGCTGATCCGCCAGCCGCTGGGCTCGACATGGCCGTACAGGTCGACGAGCAGCCCGATGGTCCGCCCGATCATGTCCGCACCGGGCCCGCGGGCCGGCAGTTCGGCCAGATACGGCAGGCCCTCGCCGTCCCCGAAGGACCCGGTGACGGTCTTCGCCGCCTCCCGTGCGTCTCCCCCGGGCATGGAACCGATTCCGGTGGCCGGGCAACCCCTGAACTTGCTCTTCTCGCTCACACGGGAAGCCTAAGGCCGTGGCCGGCCCGTCCGGTCGGTGGTGGCGGTCAGCGCCCGGGGCGCACCGTGAGGTCGTTGACCTCGGCGTCGCGGGGCAGGTCGACGGCCATCAGGATCGTGGTGGCCACCGACTCCGGGTCGATCCAGCGGGAGGGGTCGTACTCCTTGCCCTCCTGCTGGTGGACCTTGGCCTGCATGGGGCTGGCGGTGCGCCCCGGATAGACGGACGTCACCCGGACGCCGTTCGCGTGCTCCTCCTGGCGCAGCGAGTCGGCGAGCGCCTTCAGGCCGTGCTTGCTCGCGGCGTACGCACTCCACTCGGCGTGCGCCGCGAGACCGGCGCCCGAGTTCACGAAGAGCACATGGCCCTGGGCGACCCGCAGTTGCGGCAGGAAGAGCCGGGTCAGCTCGGCGGGTGCGACCAGGTTGGCGTTGAGCTGGAAGTGCCATGCCTTGGGCGTGAGGTCACCGACCTTGCCGAGCTCGACGACGCCCGCGACGTGCAGCAGCGAGTCGACCCGCTCCGGCATCGCCTGCTGGGCGAACGCCCAGGAGAGCCGGTCCGGGTTGGAGAGGTCACCGACGAGCGTACGGGCGCCGGGGTGGAGAGCGGCCAGCTCCTTCGCGCGGCCCGCGTCACGGGCCAGCAGCACGGTCTCGTCACCGCGCTCCAGAAGCCGACGGGTGACGGCTGCGCCGATGCCGGAGCCTGCGCCGGTGATGACATGAGTGGACATGCCCCCATGATCGCACCCCGCTGATCGCACCCCGCCGCCGCGTCACCGCAGGCCGGACCACTCCTCCAGGTAGGCCAGGGCGCCCACGCCGTCCTTCGCGAAGAACACCAGGTCGGTCAGCGGAAGGGGCAGGAAGCCCTCGTCCTCCATACGCTGGAACTGCTGGCGCAGCCCGTCGTAGAAGCCCGCCGTGTTGAGCAGGACCACCGGCTTGTCGTGCTTGCCGTGCTTCTTCAGCTCCAGGATCTCGGTCGCCTCGTCGAGCGTCCCGGTGCCCCCCACCATGATCACGACCGCGTCGGCCTTCTCCAGGAGCAGCGCCTTGCGCTCGGCGAGATCGCGCGCGATCACCATCTCGTCCGCATTGGTACGCGCCTTCGCGGCCAGGAAGTCGACCGACACCCCGACCAGCCGTCCGCCCGATTCCTGCACCCCGTCGGCCACGACCTTCATCAGCCCGCTCTCCGACCCTCCCCAGACCAGTGTGTGTCCGCCCCGGCCGAGCCTTTCGGCGAATTCGCGGGCGGGCCGGGTGTAGCGGTCGTCGAGGTCGGCGGCGGAGAGGAAAACGCAGATGTTCATGCAGACACCGTAAAGGGCACCACTGACACGCCCGGGCGGCCGGGCGGAGAACCGGCCGGCACCGGGGAAGAAAGGGGAAGAAGGGGGAAGAAATCGGCCCGCGAGGCGGCTGAACCAAACATGACTTCCACACAAGGCCATGTCATCACCGTCGAACCCGGCACCGAGCACGTACGTGTGGTGCGCGACGGGCAGGTGCTCGCCGAGAGCCGGCGCCCGCTCGTACTGCGCGAGACGGGCTGTCCGGTCCGCTACTACCTGCCGCCCGAGGACGTCCGTACGGAACTTCTGACGGCTTCGGACACTCACACTCACTGCCCGTTCAAGGGCGATGCCTCCTACTGGTCACTGCCGGACGCGGCGGATCTCGTCTGGGCGTATCCGGAACCCAAGCCCGAAGTCGCCGCGATCAAGGATCACTTCTGCTTCTACGACACCGAGATGATCTCCGACTGATCGTCAAGCACCGCTCTGGCCTTGGGAATTGAAGAATCTCAAAAAATTCTCGGCCGAAGCGATGACTTTTCCGCGGCAGCGCAGTCAATCTTCACATGGACAAGACTCTCTCCCGCGACGGCACTTCGATCGCGTATCGGCGCCGAGGTGAAGGACCACCGGTGATCCTGGTGGGCGGCGCACTGAGCACGGCGGCGACCGAGGCTCCCCTCGCGCGCCTCCTCGCGCCGCACTTCGAGGTGGTCACGTACGACAGGCGCGGCCGCGGCTCCAGCGGCGACAGCGGGCCGTACGCGGTGGAACGCGAGATCGGGGACCTGGCCGCGCTCGTCGCCGTGGTGGGTGGCCGGGCCTCGGTGTTCGGCGTCGGGGCCGGCGGGGCGCTGGCCCTGGAGGCGCAGGCGGCCGGCCTCCCCGTGGACCTGCTGGCGGTGTACGAACCGCCCTACACCCCCGGGGCCTCGGGGGTGCAGTTCAAGGCATGCTGCACGGTCCGGCTGCACCGGCTGCTGTCCGCCGGGGACCGCGGCGGGGCCGTGGAGCTGTTCCTGTCCATGACAGGTGTCCCGGCCGACATGATCGCCCGGATGCGACGTGCACCGCTGTGGCCCGGCCTGGTGTCGTTGGCGCACACACTCGCGTACGACGATGCACTGCTCGGCGACGGCTCGATCCCGGCCGAACGGTTCGCGTCCGTCACGTCACGCACGCTGGTGGTCTGCGGCGGCTTCAGCCCCACCCCGGCACGGCTGGCGACCCGCGCCCTCGCGGACGCACTCCCGCGCGCCCGCCACCGCACCTTGACGGGCCAGACCCGCGAACTGGCGCCGCAGGCGGTGGCCCCGGTCCTGGCGGAGTTCTTCGGCAGGGACATGTACGCGCGCCAGGCTTCCTGACCCCACGGTCCGCCCTGTGCGGTCACGCCCGTACAGGGGTCGGGCGTGGCTGTGCGGGGCCTCGCCATCGCCGCGCTCAGGTTCCGAGCGCGAGCTCGAACCAGACGGTCTTGCCGCCCGGCCCGTACGCCCCCTCCCCTATGGCACACCCGCCCCAGCGGTCGGCGACGAGTTCGAGGATGGCCATACCTCGCCCGGCTTCGGCGTGGGGATCGGCGGGCGGGGCGTACGGCTTGGGCAGGTCCGGGCTCATGTCCCAGACGCTGATCCGGAGCACAGGGTGCCGCCATTGGAGCCGCACGGCGGCGGGCCCCTTGGTGTGCCGTACGGAGTTGGTGGTCAGCTCCGACGTCAACAGCTCGGCTCGGTAAATGAGTTCGTCGAGTTCGTGAGCACCGAGGATGGCCCGGAGGGTCGTACGGGCGATGCGGGGACTGCGCGGGTCGCAGGGGAAGGCGAGCTCGTACTGCCAGGGGTCGGCGAACGGGATGGGGGCGGGGTGGTGGGTGTACGGGGTGTAGGGGGTGGATTCAGCCCTCACGGGCACCTCCTGGGGTGCGTGCGAGTGGTCTCAAGTGGTCGTGCGCCAGCGATGGTTGCGGTCGGGTGACGGTGGCAATGCCGGTCCGGGGCCGCCTTACTGGGTGGGCGGGGTGGAGCGGTGCGCTTCCGTAACACACGGTCACGTCGGCGGCGCAGGTCACAAACTAAAGCACTGTGACTCACATGTGAGCACTTTTCCACGAATGAGTGAGTCGTCATTTGACTCGCTGGACCGCTTCGCAGGCCCCTGCAAGACTGTGCGCGCACGAGAGAGGACCCATGGCTCCACGAAATGCACCCACAGGCCGCCAGCGGCGCCTGGCCGTTGAAGTCCGGCGCATGCGCGAGCAGGCCGGCATCTCGATCCTGGAGGCGGCCGCAATGCTCGGCGCGGACCGCACGATGATCTCCAACATCGAGGCCGGCCGCACCGGGCTCAGCGAGGAACGTGTCCGCCAGATCGCCTGCCATTACGGGTGCCCGGACTCAGCGCTGATCGATGCACTCGCCTCGATGGCAGGCGGTCGACGGGCGCGGCACTGGTGGGACGAGTACCGAGGCAAACTCCCCGACGGGCATCTCGACGTCTCCGAGATCGAGCACTTCGCTACGCGCATCCGCACGGCACAGACTGTCCACTTGCCAGGCCTCTTTCAAATCGAGGAGCACGCGCGGGCGATCTTCGACTTCGCGGTGCCGCAGCTGCCCCGGCTGGAGGTGGAACTCCGGGTAGCCCACCGCATGGGCCGGCAGGCCGTCATCACCGGAGAGAACCCGACTCCATACCTCGGCATCATCCATGAGGCCGCACTGCGGCTGGAGTTCGGCGGTCGGGATGTGTCCCGCCGACAGCTCGCCTATCTCGCGGATGCATCCGAACTGGATCACGTGACTCTGCTGGTCATCCCGTTCAGTGCGGGCCCCTTCCACGGCGCCGGACAGTCAGTCCTCTACACCGAGGGCTCCGTCCCGCAGCTCGACACGGTCCAACTCGACACATCATTCGGCGGCCAATTCATTGATGCCCCGACGCCGCTGGGGAACTATCGTTCCCTTTTGGACCTGATAGAAGGCTCCGCACTCTCTGCTGAAGAGTCGCGGGGGCTCATCCGGTCCATCGCCCGCGAGCTGTGAGAGGTCAAGACATGCCCGAACGTGACTGGCAGCGCTCTTCGTTCTGCGCAGGCGGCGGCAACAATTGCGTCGAGGTCGCTGCGTCGGGAGCCGACGGCGTTGCGCTGCGCGAGAGCGAGAGCCCGAATGCCGTTCTGGTGACAAGCCGGGATGCGCTGCGTGCACTTGTGCTGGGAGTAAAGACCGGCTATAGCGACATCGGCTGACCTGGAATCCAGTCATCGGGCCAGAGCCTCCACCAGCATGCTGCCGGGGCGTGTAAAGGGGGGATCTGCAGAAGGAACCACCCGGCGGTGTCGGCCTTGAACCCGGCGACCACTGGCTTTCAATTCAAGCGACAGCGATTGTCGATGAATCATGTCTCTTCTCAGCGAAGTTAGTCGCCGCAGATGCCGCTGACCTAGGTGGACTGGATTGGCTGAGACAGCCGTCACGGCCGGGGATGCCCCGCTCGCCGGGGACGCCCCGGCGGCGACGGTGAGCGATTCCGCCGCGCCAGCCGAAAGCTCCCGGACGAAGTCGGCCTACTCGTCGGCCATCCAGCGTTCGGTGGCCAGGCGGGCCACGGCCATGCCGACATCAGTGTGGCCCGCCGCGCCGTCTGCTGGTCGCAGCCGTGTACTTCAGGCTTGGTTTCCGAGCCGGAGTCTCAACTGTTGGCCAGTGTGCGGTCGAGGAGGGGGAGCAGGCGGTCCCAGTGGCGCTGCAATGCGGAGGGGTTGAAGGCGTCGGTGTCGGACATGGTGAAGCCGTGGACGGTGCCGGGGTAGATCTCGGAGGTGTAGCCGACACCGGCGGCGTCCAGGGCCCGGTTGAGCTCGCCGAGGGTCTCGGGCGTCAGGTCGCTTTCGGCGTGGCCGAAGTGGACCTGGGCGGTGATCTCGGCGAGGGCGTCGGGCCCGTCCGCGCCCACGGGGCCGTGGAATCCGGCGACGGCGGCCACTTGGCCGGGGTGGGCCGCGGCGGTGCGCATCGCCAGGAGGGCGCCTATGCAGTAGCCGGTCACCGCGACCGGTCCGGCGCCGACCTCGGGCTGGGTGGTGAGGAACCTGAGGTAGGCGTCGGCGTCGCTCAGGACACGTTCGGCGGTGTGCGCCTCGATCAAGGGCATCAACTGGGCCATGAGCGCGGGCCGGACCTCTTCTCCGATGTGCTGGGGAAGGTCGATCACCGGTGCCGGGCCGTTCCGGTAGAAGAGGTTGGGGACGAGCACGTAGTACCCGTGCCCGGCCAGTTCGCGGGCCATCTCCCGCAGCACGGGCCGGATACCGAAGCCGTCCGCGTACATCAGCACCCCTGTGTGCCGCTCGCCGTGGTCGGGGAAGGCGGCGAAGGCGTCGGCCTGGCCGTCCGTGGTGGGAATCTGCAGCGTCTTGGTGGGCATGAATTCTCCTGTCGTGGTTGATGTGTCGAGCCTGTGATCAACACGACGGAGGCGGAGCCCGCGCAGCAGCGCAAGATCCTCGATCGAACAGCGGGCCCGCACCGGCCCGTACGGCGCTCAGAAGAGCACCGGGTCACCAATCCGTGTGTGGCGCAATGCCGTCCCGGTATTCATGGCCGCACAGCGTAGCCCACCGGACAAAAGCCGACGTAATTGAGGCCGAGCGGATCGTCTATACCGAGCACTGGCTGCGGCGCGAGGGTTTCGCGCCCCGGCAGTTCTGGACCAGGCCGGAACGGTAGACAGCCCGTGCTGACACGGGACGGTGGCGGTGAAGTCGCGCCGCAACAGGTCCGGCACGGGTGTGGCGGACAGCTCGGGCACCGCGTTGTCGACCAGGTAGCGGACAGCGTCGAGCACGGCTTCGCCCGCATGAAGACTTGGAAGATCCTCCGCGACTGTCGTCTCAAGGGTGACGGCGTCCACCACGCCATGCCGGCATTGCACGCCTGAACAACCTCGTCCTCGCCGGATAGCGAGGCAGGGCTCATTGCCACTGGCCTTGCTGTCCCAAGAGCCCCAAAGCTGAGCCACCGTGGCCATCTGCCGAAGTTACGGCGCCCGGAAACGCAGCAGCGCCCTCGGCCTCCCGGCGGGACAGGGAGGCCGACCCCGTCCGTATCTGCATCACATGCGGACGGTCCGCAGCAGCGGCCTATGACGTCCGCCCTGGCAGTGCCCAGCCCCGGCGGTCAGCCGGGGCCGGGACGGGTCAGGGTCGGTCAGCCGGACGCCGCCGCCGTCTCCCGCCGCACCGTCGTTGCGATCGTCGCCGAGCCGACCACGCGGGTGCCGTCGTACAGCACGACCGCCTGGCCGGGGGCCACGCCCCGTACCGGCTCGGTGAACGAGACGTTCAGCGTGCCGTCGACCAGTTCCGCCGTGACCTCGGTCTCGCCGCCGTGGGCGCGGAGCTGGGCGGTGTACGCGCCGGGGCCGGCCGGGGCGGTGCCGCACCAGCGGGGCTTGATGGCGGTGAGGGCGGTGACGTCGAGGGACTCGGCCGGGCCGACCGTCACCGTGTTGTTGACCGGGGAGATGTCCAGGACGTAGCGCGGCTTGCCGTCGGGGGCGGGGTGGCCGATGCGCAGGCCCTTGCGCTGGCCGATGGTGAAGCCGAAGGCACCCTCGTGGGTGCCGACCTTCGTGCCCGACTCGTCGACGATGTCGCCCTCGGCGGTGCCGAGGCGGCTCGCCAGGAAGCCCTGGGTGTCGCCGTCGGCGATGAAGCAGATGTCGTGGCTGTCGGGCTTCTTGGCGACGGCCAGGCCCCGGCGCTCGGCCTCGGCGCGGATCTCGTCCTTGGTGGTGAGGGTGTCGCCGAGCGGGAACATCGCGTGGGCGAGCTGCTTCTCGTCCAGGACGCCGAGGACGTACGACTGGTCCTTGGCCATGTCGGAGGCGCGGTGCAGCTCGCGGCTGCCGTCCTCGTTCAGTACGACGGTGGCGTAGTGGCCGGTGCACACGGCGTCGAAGCCGAGCGCGAGGGCCTTGTCGAGCAGCGCGGCGAACTTGATCTTCTCGTTGCAGCGCAGACACGGGTTGGGGGTGCGCCCGGCCTCGTACTCGGCGATGAAGTCGTCCACGACGTCCTCACGGAAGCGTTCCGCGAGGTCCCAGACGTAGAACGGGATACCGATGACGTCCGCGGCGCGGCGCGCGTCGCGGGAGTCCTCGATCGTGCAACAGCCGCGCGCTCCGGTACGGAAGGACTGCGGGTTCGCGGAGAGAGCGAGGTGCACACCGGTCACGTCGTGGCCCGCCTCGGCGGCACGGGCCGCGGCGACGGCGGAGTCGACACCGCCGGACATGGCGGCGAGCACGCGGAGGGGGCGCTGGGAAGTCTCAGTCATAGCTCCACCAGAGTACGGGGCGCCGGGAACCGAACGCTCACGGATATGCGTTCTGGATCACATGGGGACCAAGGGGACGGCGGGCGCCAAGGGCTCCGCGACGGCGAAGTCCGGGCACCGCATCAGTCGGCGCGGGCTGCTGATCGGCGCTGCCGTCACGGCCGTGGGTACGGCCGCGCTGGCGCGGGAGAAGCTGGAGCATGCCTGGTGGCGGCTGCCGGGGGTGGACAAGCCCCGGACGCCGGGCGAGCTGGACTACGCGCGGGCCGAGTGGATATCGGCGTCCCCGGCGAACTGGCGGCGGGCCGACCGCCCCGCCGACTACCCGATCGACCGGGTCGTCATCCATGTCACCCAGGGCAGCTACCGGAGCGCTGTGAAGGTCTTCCAGGACCCGGAACACGGGGCGGCGGCGCACTACGTGGTGCGCAAGGACGGCCATGTGGCACAGATGATCCGTGAGCTGGATGTGGCGTTCCACGCGGGGAACAGGTCGTACAACGAGCGCAGTGTCGGCATAGAGCACGAGGGGTTCGTGGACCGTCCGCAGGACTTCACGGCGGCGATGTACGGGGCGTCGGCGCGGCTGACGGCGGCGATATGCGGGCGGTACGGGATGCCGGTGGACCGCGAGCACATCATCGGGCATGTGGAGGTGCCGGGCACCGACCACACCGATCCGGGGAAGCACTGGGACTGGGAGCGGTATCTGAAGCTGGTCAGGGCGGCGGGCGCGCGGTGACCACGAGGGCCGCCCGATCGCCGGACGGGCTCGATTTCAGCTGAGTCCCGCCGTCCGTGCCCGTTCCACCGCCGGGCCGATGGCGCGGGCCACCTCGTCGATGTCCTGCTTGGTGGACGTGTGGCCGAGCGAGAAGCGCAGGGTGCCGCGGGCCAGGTCCGGGGCGGTGCCGGTGGCCAGCAGGACGTGGCTCGGCTGGGCGATCCCCGCGGTGCACGCGGAGCCGGTGGAGCATTCGATGCCCTGGGCGTCCAGCAGCAGGAGCAGGGAGTCGCCCTCGCAGCCGGGGAAGGTGAAGTGGGCGTTGGCGGGGAGGCGGCCGCCCGGCGCCGGGTCGCCGCCGAGGACGGCGTCGGGGACGGCTGCCAGCACGGCCGCGACGAGGTCGTCGCGGAGTCCGCCGATCTCGTGGGCGAACTCCTCGCGCCCGTCGGCGGCCAGCCGCCCCGCGACGGCGAAGGCGGCGATGGCGGGCACATCCAGGGTGCCCGAGCGGACGTGCCGCTCCTGGCCACCGCCGTGGAGCACGGGTACGGGGGTGTACTCGCGGCCGAGCAGCAGCGCGCCGATGCCGAACGGTCCGCCGATCTTGTGCGCGCTGACCGTCATCGCGGCAAGACCGGACCGGGCGAAGTCGACTTCCAGCTGCCCGAACGCCTGCACCGCGTCGGCGTGCATCGGTACGTCGAACTCGCGGGCCACGTCCGCCAGTTCACGTACCGGCATGATCGTGCCGATCTCGTTGTTGGCCCACATCACGGTGACCAGCGCGACATCGTCGGGGTTACGGAGGATCGCCTCGCGCAGTGCGTCCGGGTGGACGCGTCCGTACAGATCGACGGGGAGGTATTCGACGTTCGCACCCTCGTGCTCGGCGAGCCAGTCGACGGCGTCCAGCACCGCGTGGTGCTCGACGGGGCTGGCCAGCACCCGGGTGCGGTGGGGGTCGGCAGCGCGGCGGGCCCAGTACAGACCCTTCACCGCGAGGTTGTCGGCCTCGGTACCTCCGGAGGTGAAGACCACCTCGCTGGGGCGTGCGCCGAGGGCATCGGCGAGGGTCTCTCTCGACTCCTCGACGGTACGGCGGGCCAGCCGCCCGGCGGCGTGCAGTGAGGACGCGTTACCGGTGACGGCGAGCTGGGCGGTCATCGCCGCGATCGCCTCCGGAAGCATCGGCGTGGTCGCGGCGTGGTCGAGGTAAGCCATGATGGGCTCGATTCTACGAGCCTGCGGCGGGGCGTATGCCGGGCGCATCGCAGCCCGGCCCCGCGCACCGGTCGCGGCCCCGGTCAGCCTGCGAAGTTCCAGGAGATGGTGCCGGAGCCGGTGACCAGGCAGGCCGGCACCACGAGGTCGGCGATGCCGAGCGCGAGCCCCAGGCAGGCACGGCCCCGACGGGAGGTGGAACGGGCCAGGGCGGTGATCCGCCGACTGATCGGGCACATCGGCATCACGCCCCACTGCCATTCCGACGAGCACCGTCGGCGCTGGCCACACTTCCGACGCCGCAGCCAAGCCCGCCGCTGCCACTACCCACGCCGAGGCCATGACCCCCACATGCGGTTGCAGTACCAGGCCCCCGGCCGGCGGTGCGGTGTCAATCGCCTGCCGGGCCGGCCTTCGCGGGCGCCAATGCCCGGGGCGCCACGCCCCGTTGCCTACGGGGCCGGAGCTCCGCGGGGGCGGGGTCGAGGGCCGCGGTGAGGTGGCGGCGCAGGAGCGGGCCGAGCCTGCGGTCGACCTGGCGGTTCAGGGTGGCGGCCAGCAGGAGGGAGAAGAGGAGGCCGAGGGCGATCGCGGGGAGAAGGCCGAGCGCCGGGGCGGCCTTGAGGACGCCGCGGGCGACGGGTATGCCGACGCTCTGGTGGACCAGGTAGAAGGGGTAGGTCAGGGCTCCGGCGTAGACGAAGGTCCGCCATTGGAGGTGGCGCAGCCTGCTGAGGCCGGCCACGGCGAGCAGTACGAGGAAGCCGGTGAGCACGGCGGCGCTGGCACCCCAGTCGGAAGTGGGGTGCGTGGCCACGCGGTCGTCGAGGACGGTCAGGGTGTAGCACCACGCGAAGCCGGTGAGGAGCCACAGGAGCAGGTTCGGGCCGAAGCGGTGCATCAGGTAGCAGGCGATGCCGGTCACGAAGAGTCCGGCGTACTGGCTCAGCAGGAGCTCGTCCAGGACGGTGGAGTTCAGTTCGCGGCCGATGGACGCCAGAACCAGCCAGAGGAATCCGAAGGCCACGACGCGCAGGTAGGTCAGGCCGATCAGCAGCAGAGCCCCCATGAGCAGGTAGAAGCGGGCTTCCACCCAGAGGGTCCAGGCGACGCCGGCGGTGAAGTCCACGCCCAGCGGCCCGGGGATCATCGTCAGGTTGCCGAGGGTGGTGCGCAGGTCCGTGGGCGCCCCTGACCGCTGGCCGACGAGCACCGCGACGGTTCCCATGACCACGACGATCAGCACGACCGCCCAGTACAGCGGGAAGAGCCGGGCGATGCGGGAGACCGCGAACTGTGCGGGGGTTCGTCCCCAGCAGCTCATGCAGATGACGAAGCCGCTGATCAGGAAGAATGCTTCCACCCCGAGCCAGCCGTAGCCGCTGACGGCGTGGAGCAGCGGTGCCGCCTGCGGCAGGTCGTGGTTCTCGCCCCAGAAGCGGGGGGTCGGGGTGCCGACGTAGTGGTAGGCCGCCACGGCGACGGCCGCGAGGAGCCGCAGCGCGTCGATCGCGGCCAGGCGACCGCCCTTGGTGGAGGCACCCGATGGTCGCGCCGGCGTTGCCCGGGCGGGCCGGAGCAGGTTGCGGGCGGCTTCGCGGAGTGCGGACTCGGACATGGAATCTCCTGTTGCGAGGCGGCCGGTGCTCAAGGCCGCCGTTGAGGGAAGGAGGAGGGCATGCCGCTCCTGGCCACCGGCGACGCCGGTGGCAGGGTGGGGACATGACGGGGTGTTCTGGGACGTCGCGAGTGGCGCTGGACCCGCGAGGTCCGGGGCACGCCGCCGGCTCGGTCGCCATGAGGCGGGCAGGAGCCGTCGGGGAGAGGTCGCTCGGACGTCACGCGTACGGCCGTGCACACGCGGCTGTACGCCGGATCGCCGAGGGAAGCGGGAAGCCGGAAGCGGGAGTGCTATCGAGGCTGACCGGAACGGTCCGCTCTGCTCCTTGATCTCACCGGCTCGCCTGCGGTCAGGCCGGGTTGGCGGTGTCGGAGCCGTTCCCGCGGCGCATGCGCAGGGCCACGGCGACGGCGCCGACGGCCGTCAGGATTTCTTCGGTGCTCACCCAGCCCGAGAAGTACAGCGTGACGAGGAACAGTGTCGCGGCGAAGGCGAGCCCGGTGGTGCTGCGGATCCCGGCGAAGGCCTGGCGGCCCGCCAGGACGAGGGCCGCGGCGAGCGGGACGCCCAGCCGCCAGGGCAGGACGGGCCCGATCCCGAGCGGGTCGATCACGACCATGGCGGCCACCAGCAGAACGGCCCACACCGCCACGGCGAACACCCCCGCCCCGCTCCGCACCCGGCGGGCCGGGCGCAGGTCGGGCGGGCAGGCGAGCGGGAGGGCGGCGATCAGGATCGGCGCGAGGAGGAAACCGACGAGCTCCCACCGCAGGTCGGGCGGCGTGCGCCAGATCGGGTAGAGGAAACTGGCCGAGGAGCCCACGGTCCCGGCGACCGCGCACAGCACGCCGGGGAGGTGGCGTCCGGCCAAGGCGACGACCGCGCCGATCAGGGTCAGCAGGTAGCAGCCGTTCATCAGGGTCAGGAGCGGGCCCGCGCTGCCGTCGGTCCCGGCGGTGCGCATGACGTACCAGTCGCCGGCGTTGCCGATGAGGTTGAAGGCGGCGTACGCGGCCGTCGCCGCCAGGCCGAACGGGGCGGCACTGGCGAAGAGCCGGCCGCCCGGGTACGCGGAGCCGATGCCGAGACGCAGCCGCAGGGCGTGCAAGGCGACATCGGCGGCTTCGCGGAGGCGGGCGCGCGGGCCCGCCCCCTCGGTCGCCTCCTGGTAGGCCTCGGCTATCTCGCTGCCGAACGCGCGACGGAAGCCCGCCGGATACAGGCGCAGCAGTACGGGGTTCACGTGGTGGCCGCCTTGCCGATGACGCCGAGGCGCCGAGTGGCCTCGCGCGCGGTGGCCGCGATCCGTTCGGCTTCGGTGGCCAGGGCCTCGCGTCCGGGGGTGGTCAAGGTGTAGGTGCGCCGCAGCCGGCTGTCCACGACCTCTTCCTTGTGGACCTCGATCAGCCCCTGCTGCAACAGGCGCTCCAGCGCGCCGTACAGCGTGCCGGTCCGCATCTTGACCCGGCCGCCCGAGATCGCCTCCACCTCGCGCGCGATCGCGTAGCCGTGGCGTGGCTCGTCCGCGAGCGCGGTGAGGAGGAGCAGGGTCGGTTCCTGCATCGCACGATCAGTCATGTGAGAACCATATGTCATTCACCGACATATGACGCCAGCGGCCCCCAGGAGTGCGGAGCGAGCGAAAAAATAGGCTCCCTCGGCGGCGAGGACGAAGAGGGCGCGCGCCTCGTCGGCGGTGAGCCCGGTGACATCGGTCCGGAATCCCGGCAGCAGCGCGATGCCGCGGCGCCGCCCCCGCTCGGCATGGACCGGGACGCCGGAAACAGAGAGCGCCTCGATGTCCCGGTAGATGGTGCGTACGGAGACTTCGAGGCGCTCGGCGAGCTCGGTGGCGGGCATCAGGCCGCGGGTCTGGAGCAGCAGGAGGATCGGGAGCAGCCGGTCGGCTTTCACGTCACCGGCTCCCCCCTACCCCTCCGCGCCCCGCCCGCCGCGCCCGTCCGGCTATGCGCGCGGCACCCGCGCCAGTTGGCGGGACTGGGCCACCAGCCGGTCCGCGCTGTCCCAGACGTCCGCGTCCTCCTCCAGGAAGCCGCCCGCGAGGTTGCGGGTGGTGATGGAGACGCGCAGCGGGCCGGGGGCGGGGCGGCAGCGGATGTGGGTGGTGAGTTCGATGGTCGGCGTCCAGCCCTTGAGGCCCAGTTCGAACGAGGTGGGCGGCAGCGCGTCGACGGCGAGCAGCAGCGAGAGCGGGTCGGCGTCGCGGCCGTCGGCGAGGCCGAACCAGCCGCGCATCTCGCCCTTGCCGGACGGGGCGCCGACGGCCCAGCCGACCGTCGCCGGGTCGATCTTGATGTCGAGCCGCTCGGTGATGGCGGAGCCGCCGGGGATCGGGGCAGGGCCGCCGTCGGCCGGGCCGAGGCAGCGCTCCAGCGGCGGGATGGCCGGCGGCTTCGCCGATGTGCGGACCTCGTCGGACAGCGTGTCCAGGTCACCGTAGGTGCCGATGACACGGATGCGCTCGATCTCGGTGCCGTCCTGCGCGAACTGGAAGAGAGATGCCTGGCCGGTCGAGAGCGTACGGCCGGAGCGGACGACCTGGGTCCGGATCACCGCGGGGCCTGGGGCGGATGCGGTGAGGTAGTGCGCGGAGACCGAGAAGGGATCCGGGTGCGGGAGGGCCTCGCCGAGTGCGCGGCCGAGCACGGCCAGCAGATAGCCGCCGTTGACGGCCCCGAGGATCGTCCATCCAGCGGAGAGTTCGGCGTCATAGACGCCGCCCTCGCGAAGGGTGACCGCGGTGTCGCGGTCGAATTCGCTGTCCCCGATGGTTGCCTGCGCGGCCTGAGCCGTCTGCGCTGCTGCCTGTGCCATGCGATGCACCGTACACCGATTGTATTACTAAGCGGTAGCTTTTAGGTGCCCGGAAGACGTCGGCGCAGCCGGACGCGGGCTCGGCGTCCGGGGTCCGTCCCATGGAGACGGTCCGACGATCCCGCGACATGCGTACGGGACTTCGCACCCACCCTGGTCCCGGGCGGGCGCGAAGTCGCGTCAGGTGGCCGCGGGGCCCTCCTCGGCCGTCGCCGACCGCCGGTTGTAGGCGCGCGGGGCCCGCCAGTGGTAGCGCATCGCCAGCAGCCGCAGCACGAAGGCCATGATGACCGCGGTGCCGCTGGTGAACGCGTTGAGCGCGTCGAAGCGGATGCACAGCACGATCATGGCGGCGCCGACCATCGCGGGTACCGCGTACAGGTCCCGGTCCCAGCGCAGCAGCGAAGGCACCTCGTTGGCCAGTACGTCGCGCAGCACACCGCCACCGACCGCGGTGGCCAGCCCCAGGGCCGCCGACGCGGTGAGGCCGAGGCCGTAGCCGTACGCCTTGACCGTGCCCGTGACGCAGAACAGCCCGAGGCCGGCCGCGTCGAAGACGTTGACGCCCACCTGGATCCGTTCGACGTGCGGATGCAGGAAGAACACCAGGCCGGCGGCGAGGAGCGGGGTGATGAAGTAGCCGAGATCCGTGAACGCCGCGGGCGGGACCGCCCCGATGACAATGTCACGGAACAGCCCCCCGCCCAGCGCGGTCACCTCGGCGAGTACCGCGATGCCGAAGACATCGAAGTTCTTGCGTACGGCGAGCAGTGCGCCGGAGATCGCGAAGACGAAGATTCCGGCGATGTCGAGCGCATGCTGGACGGAGGGCGTGAACAGTTCGTTGAGCACCGGGCAATTGTGCCGGTACTACTCCTTCGGGCTGTCCTCCGGCGTATCGGACGATGCGGCGCCGTCGTCCGCGGCGGTCTCGTCGGCCTCCGGCTTCTGCACCCTGACGATCTCGATCGCCTCGCGCGCCGCCGCCGTCACCGTCTCGCCGGGCGCCTGGTCGGGCGCGTCCTCCGGGTGGTGGCAGGCCACCTGGTGCCCGGTCTTCAGCGCGACCAGTGGCGGTTCCTGCGTCTTGCAGATCTCCGTCGCCTTCCAGCACCGGGTGTGGAAGCGGCAGCCGCTGGGCGGCGAGATCGGCGACGGCACGTCGCCCTTCAGCAGGATGCGCTCGCTCTTGGCCGAACGGCGCTTCGGGTCAGGGATCGGGACCGCCGAGAGCAGCGCCTTGGTGTACGGGTGCATCGGCGCCTTGTAGAGCGACTCGCGGTCCGCCAGCTCCACGATCTTGCCGAGGTACATCACCGCGATCCGGTCCGACACGTGCCGTACGACCGAGAGGTCATGGGCGATGATCACGTATGTCAGACCGAGCTCGGTCTGGAGGTCGTCGAGCAGGTTCACGACCTGCGCCTGGATCGAGACGTCCAGCGCCGACACCGGCTCGTCCGCCACGACCAGCTTGGGGTTGAGCGCGAGCGCGCGGGCGATCCCGATGCGCTGGCGCTGACCGCCGGAGAACTCGTGCGGGTAGCGGTTGTAGTGCTCGGGGTTGAGGCCCACGACCTCCAGCAGCCGCTGCACCTCCTTCTTGACGCCGCCCTCGGGCGTGACGCCCTGCAGCTTGAAGGGGGCACCCACGATCGTGCCGATCGTGTGCCGGGGGTTCAGCGAGGAGTACGGGTCCTGGAAGATCATCTGCATGTCGCGGCGCATCGGGCGCATGGCGCCGACGCCGAGGTGCGTGATGTCCCTCCCCTCGAACTCGATGTTCCCCGCGGTGGGTTCGAGCAGCCGGGTGATCAGCCGGCCCATTGTCGACTTTCCGCAGCCGGACTCTCCGACGACGCCCAGGGTCTCGCCCGAGTGCACCTCGAAGTCGAGCCCGTCGACGGCCTTCACGGCGCCGGCACTGCGCTGCAGCAGCCCCTTCTTGAGGGGGAAGTGCTTCTGCAGCCCGGTCACCTTGAGCAGCACCTCGGGGGAGGCTGCGTCCTTGACCGCCGCGCCGCTCCCGGCGGACCTCTGCGCCGGAACGTCCACGCCCTTGTCCTCGCTCGTCACGGCCTTGTCCTCGCTCACAGCTTGGGCGCAATCTCTTCGGTCCAGATACGCTCCCGCTGCTCCTGCGACATGTGGCAGGCCGCCCAGTGCCGGCTGCCGACCTCCTGCAGCTCGGGCCGTACGGTGCGGGTCACGTCGTCCTTGGGCACATCCGCGTACGGGCAGCGCGGGTTGAAGGCGCAGCCCGACGGGATGTTGATGAGCGACGGCGGGGAACCCTTGACCGGGATGAGCCGGTCGGTCTGGTCGCGGTCGAGGCGCGGCATCGAGCCCAGCAGACCCCAGGTGTAGGGGTGCCGGGGCTCGTAGAACACCTTCTCGGCCGGTCCGCGCTCGATGCAGCGCCCGCCGTACATCACCAGGATGTCGTCGGCGAGCTCGGCCACGACGCCCAGGTCGTGGGTGATGATGATGACCGCGGAGCCGAACTCCTTCTGCAGGTCCCGGATCAGGTCGAGGATCTGCGCCTGGACGGTCACGTCCAGGGCGGTCGTCGGCTCGTCGGCGATCAGCAGCTCGGGGTTGTTGACCAGCGACATGGCGATCATCGCGCGCTGGCGCATCCCGCCGGAGAACTCGTGCGGGTAGCTGTCGACGCGCTTGTCGGGCTGTGGGATGCCGACCCGGTCGAGCATCTCGATCGCCCGCCTGCGGGCGGTCTTCTTGTCCACGTCGTGATGGACCCGGTACGCCTCCACGATCTGCTTGCCGATCGTGTAGTACGGGTGCAGCGCGGACAGCGGGTCCTGGAAGATCATGGCCATGTCGCGGCCGCGCAGTTTGCGCACCTCGTCGGGGTCCGCGGACAGCAGTTCCTTGCCGTCCAGCCAGATCTCGCCGGAGACCTGCGCCTTGCGCTTTCCGTACTGGCCCGTGGTGTGCAGGCCCATGATGCCCAGCGACGTGACGGACTTGCCGGAGCCGGACTCGCCGACGATGCCGAGGGTCTTGCCCTTCTCCAGCTGGAAGTTGAGCCCGTCGACGGACTTGACCAGACCGTCATCGGTCGGGAAGTGCACCTTGAGGTCGCGCACTTCGAGGAAGGCGGTGGGAGCGGGCGAGCCGGCCGGGGCAGGTTCGCCCAGCGCGGCACCGCTCTTGTGCAGTTCGGTCATCCCAGCCTCACTCGCGGGTCGATGACGGCGTACAGAATATCGACGACGAGGTTGGCGACGGCGATCGCGAGAGCCGCGAACAGCGTGACGCCGAGGATCACGGGCAGGTCCTTGTTGCTGATGGCCTGGACCGCCGCGAGTCCGAGCCCCGGCAGGTTGAACGTGGACTCGGTGAGGACGGCGCCACCGAGGAGCACGCCGATGTCGAGGCCGAAGACGGTGAGGATCGGCGTCATCGCGGAACGCAGGGCGTGCCGGGTGATGACGGTGCCCTCGCCCAGCCCCTTGGCGCGGGCGGTGCGGATGTAGTCCTCGCCGAGCACTTCGAGCATGGTGGCTCTGGTGAGCCGGGCATACATCGCGGCGTTCAGGAAGGCAAGCACGATCCACGGCAGGACCAGTGTCTGGAACCAGGTGCCGATGCTGTCGTCCGTGGAGAGGTTGTCGGCGATGTGCACCCAGCCGAGGTTGTGCACGAACAGGCCCATCGCGACCATGCCGGTGAAGAAGATCGGCAGGGAGACGCCGCCGAGGGCGGTGGTCATCGCGGCACGGTCCCAGATACTGCCGCGCTTCAGCGCGGACACGACACCGGTGGCGACACCGCCGAGGAGCCACAGGACGCAGGCACCGGCGGCGAGCGCACCGGTGACGGGCAGGGCGTCCTTGAGCGTGGTCCAGACCGGTACCTCCGTGCGGAAGGAGTAGCCGAAGCAGGGAGCGGCGCAGTGGGTGACGTCGTCACCGTTCGCGTAGTCGCGCCCCATCGGGATGCCCTTGACGAAGTCCCAGAACTGGACGAGGAGGGGGTCGTCGAGACCCAGTTTGATCCGGATGCCCGCGAGCTGCTCGGCACCCGTGGCCTTGCCGGCGAAGAGGACGGCGACGTCCTGACCCGCCCACTTGGGCAGCATGAAGAAGATGGTGAAGGTCGCGAGCAGTACGACGAGCACCATGATGACTACGGCGAACAGGCGCCGGATGAGATAAGCAAGCACTGTGCGCGGCCCGCCGGTGGCCGGGAACCCCTTGTGGGGGCTCCCGACCACCGCCCCGGGCCATCACCTGCCCTTCGGACTGGCGGGTTTCGGCGGCGGTGGAGCAGTCAACCGGGTTGACTGCACATGCTGTTGACTACAGCGATTACTTGACGACGCCGAGCGAGACGTAGTCGTAACGGCCGTTGTAGGCGTCGGACATGTAGGCGTTCGTCAGTCGCTTACCGCGCCAGGTGATGTTCTTCTCGTAGATGAAGGGCATCCAGTCGGCCTGGTCGAGGATCCGCTTGTCGAGAGCCTTGTAGATCTCGCCGGCCTTGTCCGCGTCGGTCTCCGCGATCGCGTCGTCGAAGAGCTTGTCGATCTGCGGGTCCTTGATCTGCGACTCGTTGTAGTTGCCGGTCTCCGAGAGGAACCGGCTGTCCCACAGCGGCTGACCGAAGCCCTGGCCGGACGGGAAGTCCGGGCCCCAGCCGCTCATCGTCATGCCGTAGCCGCGCTTCTTCACGACGGACGGCGAACCGGTGATGCTGGACGACTCGGCGCCGTCGATCGGGTCGACCTCGATCTTGATGCCGACCTTGCCGAGCTGCTCCTGGAGCGCCTCGGCGGTGTCGATCTCGCCCGGGTTGTTGTTACGGGCGCTGAGCTTGGTGGTGAAGCCGGTGGGCTTACCGCATGCCTTCAGCTCTTCCTTGGCCTTGGCGGCGTCCGGCTTGCCCTTGCGGGCGAGGACGCCGTACGGGTCGTAGTCGCTGTGGCCCTTGATGGAGGCCGGCAGGGTGCTGTTGGCAATCGCGCCACCGGCGATCTCGCCACCGCGGGTCTGCTGCAGGGCCGCGAAGTCCGTGGCGTAGAAGACGGCCTTGCGGCAGTGGACGTCGTCCAGCGGCTTCGCCGTGTGGACGAGCGCGACGTAGCGGACGAAGGACGTCTGCATGTTGTCGACGCTGTCCTTGTGGTCCTGGACGGCGGTCACACGACCGGACTGGGTCATGCCGGTGCCGTTGAGGTCGACGTCGTAGTCGCCCTCCATCAGCTTCTTGTCGTTCTCCTCCAGGTTGGCGGAGATCGTCACCGTGACCTTGTCCGGGAGCGCAGCACGGACCGGGTCCGAGGACTTCTGCCACTTGTCGTTGCGGACGAGCACGATGCTCTTGCCCGGCTTGTACGACTCGAACTTGTACGGGCCCGAGGAGAACGGCCGCTGGGTGTACTTCGCCTTGGTGTCCTGCGACGCCTTCACGGGCGTGCCGGACGGCATGGCGAGGAACTGCTCGAAGTCACCGTTGGGCTTGGGCAGTTTGAAGATGATGGTGTTGTCGTCGGGCGTCTCGATCGCCTTCAGACCGAGCTTGTCCGGGGACGAGTCCTTGTAGGGGCCCTTGTACTCGCCCTTGGGGTCCAGCGTCTGCTTCAGGTACTGCGGGCCACCGGTGATGGTGTCCGTCGCCCAGATGCGCTCGATGCCGTACTTGACGTCCTTGGACGTCAGCTTGGAGCCGTCCTCCCAGGTGATGCCGTCCCGCAGCTTGTACGTGTACGTCTTGCCACCGTCCGAGATCACACCGGGGCCGGTGGCGAGGTCGCCGACCAGCTTGGTGGAGGCGGCGCCCGGCTTGGTGTCGTAGGTGACCAGCTGGCGGGTGTAGAAGCGCATGAAGTCCCAGGCCATGCCGTAGTAGGCACGCTGGGGGTCGGCGGAGTCCAGGTCCTGCTTGCCGACCATCTTCAGCGTTCCACCCTTCTTGGTGGACGCGTTGGCGACCTTGTTGAACGCCGCGTTGAAGCCGGCGCCCTTCGCCTTGCCGCCGCCGCTGTCGCCGTCGTCGCCGCCGCCGCACGCCGTGGTGGTCATCAGCGCCGCGACCACGAGGGCCGCACCAGCGGTGAGCCGTCGTTTCGAGGTAACTGTGGACATTTTCTCGTAACCTCCGAGATCGCGGTCCCAGGCCATTGCTTGCCGGAGAACCATGGGAAGAGCCACCTGACAGTGCGGCAGGGGCAAGTCGTGGGCTATCGGGTCCCCTTGGGATCCAGGGCGTCGCGCAGCCCGTCCCCGAAGAGGTTGAAGGCCAGTACGGTGATGAAGATCGTCACGCCGGGGAAGACCATGAACATCGGGTCGTGCTCGTACGTCTCCAGGGCGTCCCGCAGCATTCCGCCCCAGGAGGCCGTGGGCGGCCGCACACCGGCGCCGAGGAAGCTGAGGGCCGCTTCGGTCAGGATGTTGGTGGGGATCATGAGCGTCGCGTAGACGGTGATCGGCGCCACCAGGTTCGGCAGCAGCTCCCGGAAGAGGATGTGCGTCCGTCCGCCGCCGAGACTGCGCGCCGCTTCCACGTACTCGCGTTCGCGCAGCGAAAGCGTCTGGCCGCGAACGATGCGTCCCACGTACGGCCAGCCGAAGAAGCCGATGACGGCGACGAGCACGGCGATGCGCACCCCGCTGCCGGTGAGGCCGAGCAGGTCGTCGGGGAGGACCGAGACGAGGGAGATGATGAAAAGGAGCTGCGGGAAGGACAGCAGCACGTCCATCACCCGGCTGATCACCGCGTCCACCCAGCCGCCGAAGTAGCCGGCGATGATCCCGAAGAGCGTGCCGAGCGCCACGGCGACCAGGGCCGCCAGGAACGCCACGAGCAGCGAGATCCTGGCGCCGTAGACGATCCGGCTGAAGATGTCGCGCCCCTTGTTGGGCTCGACACCGAAGAGGAAGTCGCCGCTCACGCCGCCGAGGGGCCCCGTGGGGAGATTGGTCAGCGGATCGAGCTTGTCCTGGTGGAAATCGTTCGGCGGGTGTCCCAGCAGGCCCACGATCAGGGGCGCGAAGACGGCCACCACGATCAGGACGAGGACAACGATGCCACCCGTCAGAGCCACCTTGTCCTGCTTCAGGCGGTTCCAGGCAATCTGCTTGAGGGAGCGCCCCTCGACCTTCTTCACCCCGGAGTCGGCTGCGGGACCGCCGGTCGCGATCGGGCCCGCTTCCGTGGTCGGCTCGTGCAGTGGTGCCGTCATCGTGGCAAGGACCCCTCTCAACCGGCGGTGGCCGGGCCGAACTGGCCGCTGTGGCGGCGCGATCAGTCAGTCGTACGCAGAGGCGGCAAGACGCCCTTGCTGCCGGAGTCTTCATTGCCGTCGCGCGAGGTAGCCATAGCGTCAGGCGAATGGATGCCTAACCGTGATGCGGTCAGGGGTGTTCCGTTATCCGGACGGAAGTGAACGCCCCTCGAACACTGGTCAGTTGAGGCGGAAGGGGGCACGCGCGTAGATTCGCGTCGCTTTCACCATCAGACACCCCCAGCAGGGAAAACTCGGACATGGGGGAGTTCCGGCCCGTGACGAGGGTCCGGGCGACGTGCCGGTTCACCCGGGCGCGGACGGGGGTGGGCGGCCGCATTCCGGAAGTCGGGTGCGTACAGCGACATTTCGGGTGCCGGGGAGATGCAACTCCGCTGCCGGCAGGATCAGTACGCGCCCTGCGGCGGCGGGTAGCCGTAGCCCGTCACCGGGGCCGCCGGTACGTGGGCCTCGCGGTCGTAGAACGGACGGGAGTTGGCACGCAGCCACATCGCGACCGGGTCGTACTCGTCGGACATCGCGACGGTGGAGACGGGCAGCCCCTCCGGGACCGCGCCGATCGACTGCTGCATCATCGCTCGCACCGCGTCGACCGAGGTCTGGCTCGTGTCGTAGAGGTCGAGACCGATGGCGAGATACGGGACGCCGAGCGCGGGCTGCACCCACGCGCGGCGCAGCGAGCGGATCGCGGGGGTGTGATGGGCGTTCTGCGAGAGCAGGGCGTAGAACTGCGGGATCTCGACGGCCGGTTCGGTGAGCCGGAGCGGGCCCGCGGGCATCCGGTCGAGGCCGGTGGCGATCCGGCGCAGATCCAGCCAGGGGATGCCTACGCCGCCGCCCGGGGCGTGCGGGTTGAGCCAGATGCCCCAGCGGTCGGGGAAGAGGGCGCGGGCGATGTCGCGGCCGCCCACCAGTTCATGGGCCCGGTTCCAGCCGCTGGCCGAGAGCTCCTGGGCGGAGGTCACACAGGGCGCGTAGCCGAGGCCGTCGATCTCCATGTTCCCGTACTGGGCGTCGGGCGAGCCCGCCTGGCCGTGCCAGAGGAGCATCCAGATCCGGCCGTTCGCGAGGGCCTGCAGCAGTGCCTCGTACGCGTCGTAGCGCCCGGGCGTCACTTGGCGCAGCATGTGCTCGACCTGCCCGGCCGCCGCGGTGCCTGACGCACTCACCTGGTCCCGCCCCTCTTCGATCCACTGTGTCGGCCCGCCGCTCCCGGGGCACACGGGTGCGGCATGGTGCCGTGGCACCAGCCATCAAACCAGCTTATGCGCCGGTCCTGACACCGACTTGACGCCTTGGGTCGACGCGTTGATCCGCTCCGAAGGCGTCCGCGGGCGCCGTGCCGGGCGCTACTGGCCCGCGCGCTGGTAGAACGGCCGGACCTTCTCCCGCATCCAGTCGCCGACCGGGTCCTGAGCCACATCGAGCAGGACCAGATTGACCGGCCAGGGCACCTCGACCCGGCCGAGCGCACGGCCGAGGGCGTCCAACGGGGCGTTGCGCCCGGCACCCTCCCAGGTGGAGAACTCGACGCCGATGAAGAGGACGGGCTCGCCGCCCTCGATGCTGGCCAGCGCCCGGCGGGCGGTGAGCACGACACCGCTCTCCTCGAATTCGCCGGCCGCCGCGGAGAGGAAGTCGACGGGCTCCTCCTGCCAGGCCGGCTCGTACAGCCGGACCCTGCCTCCGCTGGCCGGCCCGTCCAGCGGGGTGCGTCCGGCGCGGCAGAGCTCGGCCACGGCGGGCGGCGGCAGCGGCATCCCGACGGCGCCGCCCGGGTTCACGGCGATGCCGAGCTGTGGAGGCAGGCCGCGGGCGAACTCGCGGGCGGGCGCGACGGCGAAGGACATCTGGGTACCGACGCAGCTGAGGAACTGCTGTTCGGAGCTGAACACGGGAACGTACGGAGCGCCCTCGATCTCCAGCGTGGGCAGGTCCAGGTCGGAGGAGTCGGGTCCGCCGCCGCCCGGCAGGGGCACCCAGACGTGGCTGCGCCCGAGCACCTCGACGAGCCGTCCGCCCGCCTCCGGGCTGCCCACCGAGGCCATCAGAACCTCTTCGAGCTCATTGGCCGGCCATCCGCTCTGCGGATGGGACTGGACCTGTGCCGGAATGTCCACTGCTTCCCCTTCTTGCTCGAGCCTTCCGGCAGAAGGTTAGCGTCCGGCCGCCAGGCCCTCCGGCCCCTCACCCCCAGGCCCTATGCGTCCGCGAACACGATCCGGCCCAGCTTCCCCGCCGCTTCCCGGTCCAGCAGCACCGCCGAAACGCACCCGGGCGGCAGCAGGCCGGTCTCGGTGTTCAGCAGCAGTCTCCCCACCGCCCTGCGGTGCCGGGCGAACGCATATCCGGAGACCCCGCGTCCGCGCTCCCGCTGCCCCTCCCTCGCCGTCTGCGGTGTGACGTCGAGCAGGACGAGGTGGAGGACACGGCCCCGGCGCCGCGCGTCACGGGCCAGCCAGCCGCGTACCCACGCCTGGGTTCCGCAGTCGTGGACGACGACGGACTCCCCGGAGCGCAGCGCCCGCCACAGTCCCCAGTAGTGGGCGACGCGGACGAGGGGGCGGTAGAGGGCATACGGGAGTAAACGGGGCATCAGCCGCGCCCAGCGGTCCCGGGTGTCCTGGGAGTCGATGGCACGGACCGTTGTGACCGCCCGCCGGATGAGCGTCGATTTGCCGCTGCCGGGCAGCCCGGAGACCACCACCACGTCGCCCGCCGCGAAGTGCAGGCTGCGCGGGCTGCGCCCGGCCCGCTCCCGCAGATCCCGCACGACGGGCGCGTGCGTGCCGAGCGTCTCCGTGGCCGGAGCCCCTGGCTGTGCGGGCATCGCGCCGTGCGCGACCCCCGCGGTCGTCGCGTACCGCTGCAACGTCATCGCCCTCCCCCTGTCGGGTCACCCCACGTATGCCCATGAAGTGTAAAGAAAAGGTAATGCGATACAACCGTCCACGCCGCTGATTTCCCGTGAGGGACCGGGGCCCCACTCCAGTGCGATGCATGCAATGATGACCCGGCCAACTGCATAAAGGCCGCTTGAATCCGCGCGGGAGAGTTCCGGTCACTGCATGTGCCGGGCGCCGAAGGAGCAAGTTCCTCCCTTGAATCTCTCAGGCCCCGTACCGCGTGGATGAGGCAGATCTGAAAAGCGGGCCGCTCTGCGGCTCCACCCAAGGTGCAAGCCGAACCCTTCAGGGGGCTCTCGGCGAACCTCTCAGGTTCCGATGACAGATGGGGAGGGATTGTCCTCGTCGTCATGCCCTGGGAGCCATATCCATGAGCACCGCCCCCCGTCTCACCGCCCTCGATGCCCTGCACCGTTCGCTGGGCGCGACCATGACCGACTTCGCGGGCTGGGACATGCCCCTGCGGTACGCCAGCGAGCGCGACGAGCACAACGCGGTGCGCACCAGGGCCGGTCTCTTCGACCTGTCGCACATGGGCGAGATCACCGTGACCGGCCCCGCGGCCGCGGCCTTCCTGAACTTCGCGCTGGTCGGCAACATCGGCACCGTCGCCGTGGGCCGCGCCCGCTACACGATGATCTGCGCCGAGGACGGCGGGATCCTGGACGACCTCATCGTCTACCGCCTGGGTGACACCGAATACATGGTCGTCGCCAACGCCGGGAACGCCCAGATCGTGCTGGACGCGCTGACCGTGCGGGCCGGCGGCTTCGACGCCGAGGTGCGCGACGACCGCGACGCGTACGCGCTGCTCGCCGTCCAGGGCCCCGAGTCCCCCGCCATCCTGGCCTCCGTCACCGATGCCGACCTGGACGGTCTGAAGTACTACGCCGGTCTGCCCGGCACGGTCGCCGGTGTCCCCGCCCTCATCGCCCGCACCGGCTACACCGGCGAGGACGGCTTCGAGCTGTTCGTCGCCCCCGAGCACGCCGAGCAGCTCTGGCAGGCCCTCACGGCGGCGGGCGCCTCCCGTGGCCTGATCCCGTGCGGCCTGTCCTGCCGCGACACGCTGCGCCTGGAGGCGGGCATGCCGCTGTACGGGCACGAGCTGACCACCGAGCTCACCCCGTTCGACGCCGGTCTCGGCCGGGTCGTGAAGTTCGAGAAGGAGGGCGACTTCGTGGGGCGCAAGGCCCTGGAGGCCGCCGCCGAGCGCGCCGAGACCGCCCCGCCGCGCAAGCTCGTCGGCCTGATCGCCGAGGGCCGCCGGGTGCCGCGCGCCGGCTACCCCGTGGTCGCCGAGGGCCAGGTCATCGGCGAGGTCACCTCCGGAGCCCCGTCGCCGACGCTCGGCAAGCCGATCGCCATCGCCTACGTGGACGCCGCGCACGCCACGCCCGGTACCGAAGGCGTCGCAGTGGACATCCGGGGCAGCCACGAGCCGTACGAGGTCGTGGCGCTGCCGTTCTACAAGCGCCAGAAGTGACGTCCGCGCACATCGGAAGTGACGCAGTCGCGTCTCACACCGTAAGACCACCGTTCATCAGCACCCCCCCGCGTACAGGAGAATTCAGGTCATGAGCAACCCCCAGCAGCTGCGTTACAGCAAGGAGCACGAGTGGCTGTCGGCCGTCGAGGACGGTGTGGCCACGATCGGTATCACCGAGTACGCGGCCAACGCGCTCGGCGATGTCGTCTACGCCCAGCTCCCCGAGGTCGGTGACACGGTGACCGCGGGCGAGACCTGCGGTGAGCTGGAGTCGACCAAGTCGGTGAGCGACCTGTATTCGCCGGTGACCGGTGAGGTCACCGCCGCGAACCAGGACGTCGTGGACGACCCGTCGCTGGTGAACTCCGCCCCCTTCGAGGGCGGCTGGCTGTTCAAGGTACGTATGGCGGAGGAGCCGAAGGACCTGCTCTCCGCCGACGAGTACACCGAGTTCTCCGGCAACTAAAGACCCCAAGGGACCACCTGATGTCGCTTCTCAACTCCTCCCTCCACGAGCTGGACCCGGACGTCGCCGCCGCTGTCGACGCCGAGCTCCACCGTCAGCAGTCCACCCTCGAAATGATCGCCTCGGAGAACTTCGCTCCGGTCGCGGTCATGGAGGCCCAGGGCTCCGTCCTCACCAACAAGTACGCCGAGGGCTACCCCGGCCGCCGCTACTACGGCGGCTGTGAGCACGTCGACGTCGTCGAGCAGATCGCCATCGACCGCATCAAGGCGCTGTTCGGCGCCGAGGCCGCGAACGTCCAGCCGCACTCCGGTGCGCAGGCCAACGCCGCCGCGATGTTCGCGCTGCTGAAGCCGGGCGACACGATCATGGGCCTGAGCCTGGCCCACGGCGGCCACCTGACCCACGGCATGAAGATCAACTTCTCCGGCAAGCTCTACAACGTGGTCCCGTACCACGTCGACGAGACCGGCGTCGTGGACATGGCCGAGGTCGAGCGTCTGGCCAAGGAGTCCAAGCCGAAGCTGATCGTCGCCGGCTGGTCCGCGTACCCCCGTCAGCTGGACTTCGCCGCCTTCCGCCGCATCGCGGACGAGGTCGGCGCGTACCTGATGGTCGACATGGCGCACTTCGCCGGCCTGGTGGCCGCGGGTCTGCACCCCAACCCGGTGCCGCACGCCCATGTCGTCACGACCACCACGCACAAGACCCTCGGCGGTCCGCGCGGTGGCGTCATCCTGTCGACGCAGGAGCTCGCCAAGAAGATCAACTCCGCGGTCTTCCCGGGCCAGCAGGGTGGTCCGCTGGAGCACGTGATCGCGGCCAAGGCGGTCTCGTTCAAGGTCGCGGCGACCGAGGAGTTCAAGGAGCGCCAGCAGCGCACCCTGGACGGCGCCCGCATCCTCGCCGAGCGCCTGGTCCAGCCGGACGTCACCGAGGTCGGTGTCTCCGTGCTGTCCGGCGGTACGGACGTCCACCTGGTCCTCGTCGACCTGCGCAACTCCGAGCTGGACGGCCAGCAGGCCGAGGACCGGCTGCACGAGCTGGGCATCACGGTCAACCGGAACGCCATCCCGAACGACCCGCGGCCGCCGATGGTCACCTCGGGTCTGCGGATCGGTACGCCGGCCCTGGCCACCCGCGGTTTCCAGGCCGAGGACTTCACCGAGGTCGCGGAGATCATCGCGTCGGCGCTCAAGCCGTCCTATGACGCGGATGCCCTCAAGGCCCGCGTCGTCGCGCTGGCCGAAAAGTTCCCGCTGTATCCCGGCCTGAAGTAGTCCGGGTCACAGGTTGTCCCGAAGTAATCCGGGACACAGTTCGTCACGTTTCGGGCGGGGCACCGCGCACACTGGACAGTGGGCGCGGTGCCCCATCCCTTGTCCCCCGCTGCTCTTCGGGCCAACCGGCCCGTACCGCATCACCCGGCAGACAACGGCGTCTACCAACCCTTAGGAGTCCCCCGTGGCCATCTCGGTCTTCGACCTGTTCTCGATCGGCATCGGCCCGTCCAGCTCCCATACGGTCGGCCCGATGCGCGCCGCCCTGATGTTCGCGCGCCGGCTGAAGAACGAGGGCCTCATCGCCCACACCGCCTCCATACGCGCCGAGCTGTACGGCTCGCTCGGGGCGACCGGTCACGGCCACGGCACCCCCAAGGCCGTCCTGCTCGGCCTGGAGGGCGAGTCGCCCCGCACCGTCGACGTGGAGTCCGCCGACGACCGGGTGGCGCGGATCCGTACCACCGGCCGGATCAACCTCCTCGGCATGCACGAGATCGCCTTCGACGCCGACGAGCAGCTGATCCTGCACCGCCGCAAGGCACTTCCGTACCACGCCAACGGCATGACGATCTTCGCCTTCGACCACGAGGGCGTCCCTCTCCTGGAGAAGACCTACTACTCCGTCGGCGGCGGCTTCGTCGTCGACGAGGACGCAGTGGGCGAGGACCGGATCGTCCTCGACGACACCGTGCTGAAGCACCCCTTCCGCACCGGTGACGAACTGCTGCGGCTCTCGAAGGACACCGGTCTGTCCATCTCCTCGCTGATGCTGGAGAACGAGAAGGCCTGGCGCACCGAGGACGAGATCCGCTCGGGCCTGCTCGACATCTGGCGCGTCATGCAGGCCTGCGTCGCGCGCGGCATGTCCCGCGAGGGCATCCTGCCCGGCGGCCTCAAGGTCCGCCGCCGCGCCGCGAACACCGCCCGCCAGCTGCGCGCCGAGGGCGACCCGCAGACCCTCGCGATGGAGTGGATCACCCTCTACGCGATGGCGGTCAACGAGGAGAACGCGGCGGGCGGCCGCGTCGTCACCGCACCCACCAATGGCGCCGCGGGCATCATCCCGGCCGTGCTGCACTACTACATGAACTTCGCGGCCGGTGGCGCCACCGAGGCGGAGAAGGAGGACAGCGTCGTCCGCTTCCTCCTCGCCGCCGGAGCCATCGGCATGCTCTTCAAGGAGAACGCCTCCATCTCCGGCGCCGAGGTCGGCTGCCAGGGCGAGGTCGGCTCCGCCTGCTCCATGGCCGCGGGCGCCCTCGCAGAGGTCCTCGGCGGTACCCCCGAGCAGGTCGAGAACGCCGCCGAGATCGGCATGGAACACAACCTCGGCCTGACCTGCGACCCGGTCGGCGGTCTCGTCCAGATCCCGTGCATCGAGCGCAACGGCATGGCCGCGGTCAAGGCCGTCACGGCGGCGAAGATGGCGCTGCGCGGCGACGGCAGCCACAAGGTCTCCCTCGACAAGGTCATCAAGACCATGAAGGAGACGGGCGCGGACATGAGCGTGAAGTACAAGGAGACGGCGCGGGGCGGGCTCGCGGTGAACATCATCGAGTGCTGAGGGAACAGGCCCTGACCAGCGCGTTTGCTTCTTTCAGCGCTGTCAGGGCCTTCCCTGCTTACGCGGCGGAATGTCCATGGGACAGACGGAAAGTCCCCGAAAAGTCCCCGGGAGATCCCACGGAATGGGCGGCTGACCTGGTGGTTCGTGGCATCCTCGGTCACTGTTCCGATCCGCCCTGACCGTCAGCCGCCGCCGGAGTGCATCGAATCGATCCCCCGCGCGCGCTGGAGGGGTACCAACCGGGCGCTTGATGATCACGGAGGATCTGTACCCCGCGCGGTCATCCACCACCAGCCTCCGGTCGAGCCGCAACGCCACAGAATCACCCCCGAATAACAAGACTTTTGTTAATGTGCTGCATGGCCACCACCCCCGCCCCTGCCCCCGGCGAAGGCCCTGTCCGCCCGGTCTCCGTCTCCCTCCACGAAGGCACCATCGCCGCCCTCAAGGCACGCACCGGCAAGCGCGGCATGTCCGCCTACGTCGAAGCCCTCATCCAGCGCCAACTGGAACGGGACCGACTGCGCGAACTCATCGAAGACGCGGAGGCCGAGCACGGCCCGGTGGACCAGGCGGCGGTCGACGCCAAGCGGGCGATCCTGCGCGGTGACACGGCAGGCTCGGCGGACGCCGCGTGAGCGGCACGCTCGTGCTGGACTGCGAGGGCCTGTCCAAGCTCGTACGGCGCACCCCCGAGCTCACCGAGTGGCTGGCCGCGGCCGAGGCGGAGGACATCCGTGTCGTCACGAGTTCGGTGACCCTCGTCGAGGCCCGCGACCCCAGGACGAACCAGGCCCGCTTCGACTACGCCGTCTCCCGCGTCAACATCGTCCCGCCCACCGAAGCCATCGCCCGCCACGCGAGCAAGCTGCTCGCCGCAGCCGGCCTGCACGGCCACAAATACGCCCTCGACTCCCTCGTGGCTGCCACCGCACTGGTCTCGCCCGCTCCAGTAACCATCTTGACCTCAGACCCCGAAGATCTCCTGATGCTGAGCGGCCCTGGCGTACGCGTGGTGAAGATCTGACCCGCGCCGCAACTCATGGCCGAGAGATCTGCCCCGCCACAGCAAATCCCGAGACGTGGCAGGTGAGGTCAGTCCCAGACCAGGTTGAGGGAGCGTTCGAAGTTGACGTATCCGGCGCGGGCGAAGGACTTCGCCATGGGGACGTTGCCGAGGTCCGTCGATGCCCTGATCCGGTCGACGCCCTCGGTGGCCAGGATGCGGGTGCCCTCGGCGAGGATCTCGTCGATGTAGCCGTTGCCGCGGTGTGCGGGCAGGACACCGATGTACGCGATGATCGGGTGGTAGCTGTTGCGGGCCGGGACCACGAAGCCCACCGGACCGCCACCGTCGGGGAGTTCGGCGATGCGCCACCACTCGTGCGGGCTCTTGAACCTGGCGAACTCTCCGTCGTAGTGCCGTTCCGCCGCCTCGCGCGGGCTCAGTCCGGATGCCAGGTCCGCCTGGCCGTGGGCGTCGAGGGTGCCCTCCATGACCGGGGTCATCAGGGCGAGGAGGTCCTCACGGTCGGCCACCGGGCGGAAGACGAGACGCCCCTTGGACTCCGGGAGCAGGGACGACGGGGTCCACTGCAGCCGCAGCCGCTCGACCAGCAGCCGTGCGCCCGTGCTCTCCAGCACGCGCGTGCGGGATTCGACCACCTCGCGGGCTGCGGGCTCATGGTGCCAGTCGGGCGGGACGAAGCGGCCGTACTCCGGCAGCTTTGCGCCCGCCGGGAAGACGGTCGCCGTCGCCATCTTGAACAGCCGCAGGCCGATCTCGTCGCGGTCGGCCCGGGGCAGCGTGTCGTCGATGTCGAAGAAGTCGAACTGCAGCGGGACGTCACCGCCCGGGGTCGTCCACCAGGCAAGCCGGGCGAGGAGACGGTCGCCGTCCAGGGCCACCCAGGCCCACTCGGGGCGGCGGCAGCCATTGGCGAAGTCATCGGTCAGTTCGTGGTCGAGGACGTAGGAGAGCCGGCAGAAGAGATCGATCTCCTCGGGGCCGGTCAGGGGTCGGTAGCTCACCGATGTCAGTGTCAAGTCAACTCCTGTGAAGGGGTACAGCGCTCCGGACCCGGTATGTCGTGCTGGTCAGGCACGCCGGGTGTCCGGGCAGAGGGCAGCGAGGGCCGCATGCTGCTCAGGCCGATTCGAGGATCGGGCGGATTTCGAGCGCCTCCGAGGTGGGGAAGCCGCGGGCCAGCTCGATGGCCTCGGCGTGGTCGGCCACCTCCAGCACGAACCAGCCGCCGAGGGTCTCCTCGCCGCTGTGCACGGGCCCCTCGGTCACCGCTACGGATCCGTCCGCCGTCTTGCGCACGGTGACGGGGCCCTGGTGCTCGGTGTCGAGGGCGTCGCCGCCCGCCAGCTTGCCCGCTGCCGCGAGCTCGCCGATCCAGGTCTCGTACGCCTTCCGGTGGGCATCGCGGTCGGCCTGGATCCGGGCGCGTGACGCGTGCGTCTCGAAGATCACGAGGGCGTATTTCATGAGGCGTTCCTCTGTTCGGTGTTCTTGGTGGTAATGGTGGTTCTGGTGGTGGTCGGTTTGATGCGGGCCAGTGCGCCTGTCTCCAGGGCCGTCCACAGGGCGCCGTCCGGGCCCACCGTGATCCCGTGCGGCTCGGAGGCCGGGGTGGGCAGGTCGTGGACGGTGACCGTGCCGTCGGAGGTGATCGAGCCGACGCGGTTGCCGCCCCACTCGGTGAACCACGCCGTGCCGTCGGCGTCGGTGGTGACGGCGTGCGGCCGGGCCGAGCGGTCGGGCAGGGGGTACTCGGTGATCCGGCCGTCGGGTGCTCTCCGACCGATCTGACCGGCGGCGATCTCGGTGAACCAGACACTCCCGTCCGGGCCGGCGGCGATACCCACCGGCGCGGCCGCCTCGGTGGGCAGCTCGTGGACCGTGATGCGGCCGTCCATGCCGATGCGGCCGATGGCGTTGGCCTGGTTCATCGTGAACCACATCGCGTCCCCCGCCGCGGCGATCGCGGAGGGGAACGCGCCGGTGCGCGGCAGCGGGTACTCCGTGACCGTTCCGTCGATGGCGAGGCGGCCGATACGGTCGGCGGCGGTCTCGGTGAACCACAGCGCGCCGTCCGGCCCCGCGGCGATACCGAAGGGCCCGCACTCCGCGGTCGGCAGCGCGAACTCCGTCACCCGGCCGGCCGTCGTGATCCGGCCGATCCGGTGCGCCCGGTACTCGGTGAACCACAGCGCGCCGTCCGGCCCGTTGCTGATGACCGTCGGGCCGCAGTCCGGGGCGAGCTGATGACTGGTCGGCTCCTGTCCCGGTACGAGCCGACCGATCCTGCCGCTGTGCACCATGGTGAACCACAGCGCGCCGTCCGGGCCGGTGGTGATCGCGTACGGGCCGCTGTCGCGACCGGACACCGCGTACTCCTCGACGGTCCGGGTCGTCACTGCTGCTGCTCCAGACCTTCGGCGGCGGCGATGCGCTCGATGTCCTGGGGGGAACCGGCCATGATGGTCCGGGCGTGCGCGGTCACCAGTTCGACGGGCCAGTCCCACCATGCGGCCCGCAGCAGTCGTTCGACGTCGCTGTCGTCGAAGCGCTGTCTGATCGTCCTGGCCGGGTTTCCGCCCACGACGGTGTACGACGGTACGTCGGCGGTGACCAGTGCTCCGGCCGCGATCACTGCGCCGTCGCCGATCCGTACCCCCGGCATCACGGTGGCTCCGTATCCGAACCACACGTCGTTGCCGACCACCGTGTCCCCGCGGCTGGGCATACCGGTGACGATGTCGAGGGTCCGCTCGGCCCACTCCCCGCCGAACATGGTGAAGGGGAAGGTGGACACCCCCATCGACGGGTGGTCAGCGCCCGCCATCAGGAACCGGGTGCCCGTGGCGATCGCGCAGTACTTGCCGATGATCAGCCGTTCCGGACCGTAGGCGTACAGCACATTGCGCTGCGCGAAATCTGTCGCGCCGTCGGGGTCGTCGTAGTAGGTGAAGTCACCCACCACGACGTTCGTCCCGGCGACCAGTGGCTTGAGGAAGACGACCCGCTCTTGGGCAGGCAGTGGATGGATGGTGGCCGGGTCAGGTGTCTGGGCAGCGCTCGGGTCAGATGTCACGCGGGAATCTCTCCGTGGGGTTCGTGCTCGGCGGGCGGAGCCCGGGTGGCGAGGCCCCATGACCGATGGGGTACGCACCTTCCGCGCGGTCCGCGTCTTTCGGACCATCGGCCGAATTGAGCGGGCCGGTCCTGCCGCCTCATGTCACCTGCGGGAGGCGGCCTCCCGGCCCGGTACCCAGCATGCGTACCGGGCAGCCCGGGAACAACGGCCGATCTTGTTGTGGTCGTTAACCCAGAGGTTCACGAATCCGGGGTTCAGGATGGAAATCGGGGGACAAGATGGAACTACGGGATATAGAGATCTTCCTGACGCTCGCGGAGGAGCTCCACTTCGGCCGCAGCGCCGAACGCCTGCGTGTCTCCCCAGCCCGTGTCAGCCAGGCGATCAAGAAACAGGAACGTGCCATCGGTGCCCAGCTCTTCGAGCGCACCAGCCGCCATGTGCGGATGACCCCCGTCGGAGAGGTACTGCTCCAGCGGCTGAAGCCGGCATACGAGGGCATCCAGGAAGCCATGGCGGAGGTGACCGCCGTCGCCCGCCACCCGGCCGGCACTCTGACGCTGGGAGTCATGGGCGCGCAGATGCACGACATGGCCCCGGTCCTGACCCACTTCCGGGCCCGGCACCCGTCCGCCGAACTCCGGTTCCGGGAAGTGTTCTTCAGCGATCCGTTCGGAGCCTTGCGAGTCGGCAAGGTCGACGCGGTGACCACCTGGCTGCCGGTCCGCGAGCCCGACCTGACCGTCGGAGTGGTGCTGCGCGAGGAACCGCTCCACCTGATGGTGGCCGCGGATCACCCGCTCGCCCGGCAGGAGTCGGTGAGCATGGAGGTGCTCGGCGACCACATCGTGCCGCGCCTGAACGGCCCCATTCCCGCCTACTGGGAGACCGCCGTCCTGCCGGCCCGCACGCCGACCGGGCGCCCCGTCCGCCGCGGCCCGGCCGTCGCCACCTTCTACGAGATCCTTGCCCACGTCGCGGCAGGCGACGCGGTCTGCACAGTCCCCGACGAGGGGCGGCGCTACAACGCGCAGACTGACGTCGTCTACCTCCCCCTCCACGATGCCCCGCCCGTCCAGTGGGCCCTGATCTGGCGCACGGACCGCGCGACCTCACTGGTACGCGCACTCGCCGAGGCGGCGACGGACTGCGGGGACGCGACCGGGCGGTAGAGACGGGATGTGCCGGCGTCGGTAAGGAGGCCCGGCGAAGGCTACGACCAGGGTCGACACCAGGGAAGTGATCAGCGGTGCCTGCTCGGTCCAGTGGGTCAGCAACACGTCGAGTGCCAGGGCGCCCGCCACCAGCAACACCTTGGCAACCCGCGACTGGCTTCGGCCCCTGCACCGGCAACAACGGCTGGACTCGGTGAGCATCAGCCGATACGTAAGAACCGCAGGGGCATCAGCCGATATCCGGATGGCCCGGCACGGTTCACCCGGCCGTCAGCGTCCGACGTCGAGCCGGTCCGTCGGCACAGCAACAGGTCCGTGCATCCGGGGAAGGTGCGGCTCCCGTTCCTCCGCACCCGCGATCTGACGGAACAGTGCCGGCACCGCGAGCAGACAGGCCACGGATGCGATCGCCACCCACAGCGCCGGGGCATAGGGGCTCACGGAAGCGGTCGCCCAAGCCATGAGAGCCGGCGTGAACCCCGCGAAGAGGGTTGCGGCGATGTTGTAGCTCAGCGCCACCCCTGTCGCACGCACGGCAACCGGGAAGGCCCGGGGCAGTACGGACGGCGCGACCCCGGCGAACGCGGAGACACCCGCGCACAGCAGGCTGTGCACGACCAGCAGCACCAGGAGGGCGGGCTGCGCGTGCAACCAGAGGAGGCAGGGCAGCGGTAGCACGAGCAGGGTGAGCGCACCGGCCACCACCACCCGCTTCGCGCCGATCCGGTCGGCCGCGCGGCCGGCGACCACGCAGCCCGCGATCAGGACGACATTGCCCACCAGCGATGCCAGGAACGTCTGTCGAGCGGTGAAACCGAGTCCGGTCTGCGTGCTCGCGTAATAGGTCGGCCCGTAGATGACGAATGCGTACACACAGATCGTCCACAGCACGGAGAACAGGAAGCCGGTCAGGATCTGTCCTCGGTACTCACGGACCAACCGCAGGACGGGACTTCGCTGCTGCTTCGCCTCGGCGTTGTTCTGCTCGAATGCCTCCGTCTCGGGAAGTCGTCGGCGGATGTAGACGCCGACCGGGATGATCAGCAGGCCGAGTATGAACGGGAGCCGCCACGCCCAGTCGTTCACCGCCGACTCGGGGAGCACGGTGGTGATGGTGACCCCCGCGACTGCGGCGATGAGGTTGCACACCCCCATGGAGCCCTGCAGCCACGCCGCGTACTGGGCCCGCCGGTCCGGCGGGGCGTGCTCGACGAGGAAGGCCGCAGCGCCCCCGATCTCCCCGCCTGCGGAGAACCCCTGCAGGAGACGGGCGACGAGGAGCAGGATCGGTGCCGCGATCCCGATGTACTCGGCGGACGGGGTGAGCGCGAGCACCAGTGTTCCGGCACCCATGGTCCCGATGGAGAGCGTCAGTGCGGCTTTGCGGCCCCTCCTGTCGCCGTACAGGCCAATCACCACGGCGCCGAGCGGGCGCGCCACGAATCCGGTACCGAACACGACGAAGGCGCCGATCAGTGCCGACTTGGGATCGTCGCTCGGGAAGAAGTTGCGGGCGATGTAGCCGGCGAAGAACGCGTAGACCGTGAAGTCGTACCACTCCATCGCGTTGCCGAGGGACGCCGCGACGACCGAGCGCCGGGCGACAGTGTCTGCAGCCATTGCGGTTCCGCCTCCTACACACCGCGCACGACGGCGTGCCGGTCCAATGACATGCGATCCAGCGACATCAGGGTGCTCGCGAGTACGTGCACCCCCTGCTCGATGTCGGTGATCGCGGTGAACTCCTCGGGGCAGTGGCTGCGCCCGTTCACCGAGGGGACGAAGATCATGCCCATCGGCGCGAGCCGGGCCAGGTGCGCGGCATCGTGTCCCGCACCGGAGGGCACCGCCTGCCAGGAGAGGCCGAGTGCGTCCGCGGACCGGCCGATCACGTCCTGCACCGGCTCCGCGGTGGGTACCGGGTCCTGATCGGTGAGGTGGTCGACATCCACCTGCACGCCGCGGCGCCGGGCCTCCGCCACCACCTCATCGACGATCTGCTTGCGCGCACCGCGAAGCCAGGAGCCGTCCACGCTGCGCAGTTCCGCCCACAGCCGGGCCTGATCGGTGATCACCCCCATCGAGCCGGGGCTCGACTCGATGCAGCCCGGGGTTGCCACGCCGTGCACCGGCGCCCCGCAACCGACCCGCTCGACAGTGAGCACGGCCGCAGCCGCGGAGACCAGCGCGTCGTGCCGTTCGTCCATCGCGGTGGTGCCCGCATGTCCGGACTGGCCGGCGAAGCGCAGCAGCAGCCGGTCGATCCCGGCGATCGCGGTCACCACGCCGACGCTCGTGCCCGATCGTTCCAGCAGCGGCCCCTGCTCGATGTGCAACTCGACGTAGGCGTGCACATCAGCCGGGCGCCAGGCCTGCCGCAGCATCCGCTGTGGGTCCAGTCCGAAACCGGTGACAGCGTCCCCCAGCCGGGTTCCGGTTCCGTCGACGCGGTCGAGGTGCTCGGCCCGCAGCACCCCGGTGACAGCCCGGGAACCGATGCAGGAGATACCGAAGTCGTTGGCTTCCTCTCCCAGGAAGTCCACGACCGTCAGGTCGTGCTCCAGCCGGGTGCCGGTCTCCCGGAGCCGTTGCGCGACCTCGATCCCCGCAAGCACGCCCACGATCCCGTCGAAGCGCCCGCCCTGACTCACCGTGTCGGTATGCGACCCGGTGACCAGGGCGGGCCCCCCGCCACGGCGTCCTGGCAGCCTGCCGACGATGTTCCCGGCCGCGTCGGTCACCGGGGCGAGCCCGGCATCGGCCATCTGCCGTCGTACCCAGTCGCGGGAGGCGCGGTACGGCTCGGAGAACACCTCCCGGCTCCACCCCGGCACCGTCGAGTCGTGGAACTCGGCGAGGGCGGCGAACCGTTCGGACATTCGCTCGACATTCGGTGTGATGAGCTCCGGGTCGCTGATCACGCGCCCTGCTTCCGGCCGTCGCCGAGCGCACCACAGCGGGCGGCTACGGCAGTATTTTCACGCATCGAGTCTCCTTGCCATCAACGTGCATTCCGGGGCACCTGTGGTTGCCCCGGCCTGAGGAAAATTCAGATTTCGCCGCGCGAGCCCTCTGCGTCCGGCGACAGCCAGGCGCGGGACACCGCGTGCGGAAGGCCGGCGCCGATCTCGTCGACTGCGGTGCGCAGCAGCGCCAGCGGCCCGGTCACGTCGGCGAGTTCGGCATGCCGGCCCACCAGGGACACCGTGCACAGGCACGAACCGGCGACGATCACCGGTACCCCGAGCGCGCTCATCCCCGGGGTCAGCCAGCCGTGCGTCACGTGGTAACCGCGTCGGCGGATACCGGCGAGCTCCTCCCGCAGAGCGGCGGCGTCCGGGGTGGCGGCGGTGAACCGCTGCAGCCTGCCCTGCAGGACCTGCCGGCGCACCGCCTCGGGGGCGGTCGCCAGCAGCGGGGTCGCGCTGGCCCCCGAGTACAGCGCGAGGACCTCGCCGGGATGCAGCGCCACGCCACCGGATCCGCCGCGCCGGGTGTCGAGGCACAACGCCGCGGTGTGCACGCGCACGGTGAGCGCGACGTCGAGCCCGCTGCGGCGGAGGAGCCGTGTGAGCACCGGACGGGCGATGTCCACCAGGTGCTCGCTCCGGTCGACCGAGCGGTCCGTGAGCCGATCCGTCGGCAGCAGTGCGCCGTTGACCTCTGCGAGGAACCCCGCGCTCTTCAGCAGCCGGATGTAGCGGTACGCCGATGACGTCGGGATGGCGAGTGCTTCGACCACCTCGGCCACCTGCGCCTGCCCCCGGTCCTGGATGAACTCGAGAATCCGCATTCCGCGGGCCAGGGACGACAGCTCGCCGGCCGACGGCCGCTCGATCGCCATGGTCACCTCCGACGCACCTGCAGCCCGCGGCCCGGGGAGCCGGTGAGTCCCTTGTCGGCGTCCCAGACGACCGTGCCGCGGCTGAGCGTCAGTGCGACCTGAGCGCCGGGGACATACGTGTCATAGGGGCTCCACCCAGCGTTGGACTGCTGGGCCGAGCCGTCGATCCGCCAGTCCTCGGTCGGGGTGAGGACGAGAATATCGGCGTCGTATCCGGGCGCGAGCCGGCCCTTGCGATGTCCGATGCCGTATCGCTCGGCCGGGTTGCTGGTGAGCGCGGCCACGACCCGGGAGAACTCCGGGCCGGCCCCGTAGCGGCGCAGGCACGCACCGAGTGTGGTGGCCACCAGCGTCTCGGTGCCGGGGGCTCCGGAATGGTTGTCCAGGATTCGCTGATGGTCCTTGAACTCCAGCGGCCAGGGAGCGTGATCGGAGGAGATGACCGCGGCCAGACCGGTACTGACCGCCCGCCACATTGCCTCCCGGCTCGCCTCGTCCCGCAGCGGTGGGTTGATCTTCAACCGGCCACGCTGCTCGACCATGTCGTCCTCGGTGAAGACCAGGTAGTGCGGGCAGGTTTCGAAGGTGATGTCGACCTCCTGCTCCCGATACCAGCGCACCAGGTCGGCCGAGCGGCCCAGCGACAGATGGCACAGGTGCAGCGCGTTGCCCTGGTGCGCGGCGATCTCCATGGCGGTGAGCACGCCGAGCGTCTCCGACACCGGCGGCCGGGTCCTGCCGTGCACGCGGGGGTCCGACGCGGCGCGATGACGTTCGTCGGCCAGCAGCGCCTGGATGATCTCGTTGTTCTCGGCGTGCACGCACAGCACGGAGTCGGCCTCACCGACCGCCTTCATCACACTCAGCAGCTCGGCGTCGCAGATGCGCGGGAACCGGAACGGGTCGGTGTCGAACAGCGACACCTTGAATCCGACCACCCCCGCGCCGACCAGTTCCTCGGCGCGCCGCCATCCCCCTCCTGGAGCGAGGGTGCCGAGCAGCGCGACGTCGACGACCGCCTCCTCCGCGACTTTCGCCAGCTTGGCGTCGAGGCGCTCGGTGCTGTGGATCGGGCCGGTCGCGTCGAAGGGCATTTCGACGATCGTGGTCACTCCGCCGGCGGCCGCCGCCGACGTGGAGGCCCGCAGCCCTTCCCCGGAATGCGAGTAGGAGTGCACATGGGCGTCCACCGCACCCGGCAGGACGAAGGAGTCGCCGGCATCGATCCGCCGCGTGCCCGGGACCGGCGGTCGGCCGGGACCGACGCCGGTGATCAGGCCGTCGGTGACGGCGACCCACCCGCGCTGGAAGGCGCCCTCTCCGAGTGGCACCACTCCGGTGATGATGAGGTCGGCGTCCGGCCGGCCGTGAGTTGCTTCCATGGCAGGCAAAGGTGGCACCCTGCCGGCGGCGCGAAAACATGATTCCCGTAGATCGGGAATCATGTGGACCACTCCGTCGTCGGGACCGACAATCGGCAACCGGTCGGACCGGATCGACCGGGTTGCGTACGGTGTGGACGAGTTTCGAAGGACGCGGACATGGAAGAAGATTCGACAGGCCCGGACGCCGAGGTCGGGGCCGGCGCGGGCCGTGGGGACGATCAGTCGATGCGCGGCCTCGTCGAGGCCCTTGCGCGCCGCGGGGAGCTCGTCGACATCGACCGGCCGGTGGACCCACGGTTCGAACTCGGCGGTGTGCTCGCGTTGTTGGATCGGGGCCCCGCGGTGCGGTTCACCGACGTCAGGGGTTCGGCGCTGCCCGTCGTCGGCAATGTGCTGACCGATCGCGAACGGATCGCGGCAGCGTTGGGGGTGCCGAAGTCCGGCATTCTGGACGCACTGTCCGCGGCCATCGCTTCCCGGCAGCCGACCGAGGAGGTCACGGTCGCCCCGTGCCAGGAGCGCCGCTTCCCCGCGGCAGACGTCTGGCGCGAGGTCGTCACGCCCACATTTTTCGAGAAGGACTCGGGCGGGTACATCACCGCGGGAATGATCGTCGCCCACGACCCGGTCACCGGTCACCGCAACGCCTCCTACGCCCGGATCAAGCCGCTGGAAGAGACGACAGGGTTCGTCGGGATCGCCCCCAACCACCACCTCAGCGCCCTCGCGCGCTCGGCGGCGACCGCGGGTCGCGGCCTGCCCGTCGCGGTCACGCTGGGCAGCCACCCCGCCATCCAGCTGGCGGCGTGCTTCTATCTCGGCCTCGGGGACGACGAACTGGAGCACGCGGGTCATCTGCTCGGCGAGCCCGTCCGGGTCGTCAGGGCCACGACGAGCGACGTGCTCGTGCCCGCCGACGCGGAGGTGGTCATCGAGGGTGTGCTGCGGGTCGACCGACCGGTCCACGAGGGCCTGGTGAGCGAATACCACGGCATGTACGAGGACTACGGCGACGGATGCACCCTCGAGGTCACCGCAGTGACCAGGCGGGCCGACGCCTCGGTCCAGGTGATCCTCCCGGGCCTCGCCGCCGAGCATTCCTTCCTCGGTGCGCTGCCGATCGCCGCCGGCCTGCGGCATGCGCTGCGCGGATTCGGCTGTCGGGCCACCGATCTCGCGGTGACTCTCTCCGGGGGTGGGCGCGTGGACGTCGTCGTCGCTCTCCCTCCGGAACAGCGCAAGCAGGCCAAGCGCGCGATCCTCGGCTGCTTCGCTGCCGTGAGCATGATCAAGCAGGTCACCGTCGTCGACTCGGACGTCGACGTCTGGGACGCCGAACACGTCCAATGGGCCCGCACCAGCCGGATGCGCTGGGAGCGGGACCTCGTCCTGGTGCCGGCCGTCCCGTGCGACCGCAACGTGCCCATGCAGCAGGACGGCACCGTGACGAAGGTCGGCATGGACGCGACAGCGAAGCCGGGCGACCGCGTGGCGGGAAACGAGCTCGCCGTCCCGCCGCGCGAAACAATGGACCGGGTGCACGGGTGGTTGACGAGCGACGGCCTCGGCGGCAAGGTGCGGCCGACCCCGGTGCTCTGGGGCGCTCTCCACGACGCACACGAAGATGGCCGATGAACCCGCGCCGCGCCGCCGCCTCCGGCGGGAGGGGAACGACGTGATCGGCGAAGGACACGGGTTCGAGCCACCGAGCCGCGTCGTCGCCGCGCTCACCGGAGTCGGCCCGGCCGGTCACGTGGCTGCCTCCAAGGGCGGTGCGCTGACGCGGGAGTCGCGGTACCGGCGTGTCCCCTCGCCCCGGACGGACCGGCGCATCCCGTAGCACCGCCCGCCGCCCGGTCAATTCGGCCCGGCAAAGATCGACGTCAGCGGGATCAACGCGGTGCTCCGCCCCTCCGCATCGAGAATGTGGCCTCCCCGCTTGTACGTCCGGAGACTGACGAATCGGTCCGCGATGACGATGGACGGGAGCTCGCGGACCAGCGCGGCCTCGAAGGGCGCGATCTCGGCGGTACTGCGGAACCACATCGTCAGCAGCATGTTCGACGGTCCGGTGATCGCTTCCAGGACCCGGCACTTCGGAATTCTGCCGAGCACCTCCCCGACCCGGTTCACCTCGTCCGGCGGCACCGAGATCATGAACGTGGTCGGGACGATCGGCCCGACAAGGGCGTTCGCGCCTTCACAGCGCAGGGCGATCCGGCCGGAATCGATCATCTTCCCTACGCGGCGCCTAACAGTGGGTCCAGTCGTTCCGCACCGGTCGGCGAGGTCCGTCCAGGACTGCCGCCCGTCGCGCGACAGCGCCTCGAGCAGAAGGCGGTCGAGATCGTCGAGCGAAGGGCCCGAGCTGCGAGCCACCCCGGCCTGCGGCCGTGTCAGCAGGGCGGACTGCTGCAGGTCCAGCGCCTGCACCCGCCACCGCGACCCCTCCCGATAGGTCGCCAGCGCGACCAGCGTTGTCACAGAGACGATCCCGCCGATGGTCTCGATCCGTTCACTCAGCAGTCGGGCCAGGTCGTCGAGGCTCGGAGCGAAGGCGTCGACCAGGAAGTCCGCCCCGCCCGACGTCGCGGACACCGAGACCACGGCTGGCTCAGCGATCAGCGCTGCGGCCACATCGCGCTTGGCATGCGGCCGACAGCTGACAACCAGGAACGCCGCACACCCGTGGCGGACGAACGCCGGGCCCGGGCCGATCGCGATCCAGGCCAGGCCGCGCTCGGACAGCGCACTCCACTTTCTGGCCAAGGTCTTCGGCGAGTGGCCCAGCGCCCCGGCGAGCTCGGCCCAGTCGGCACGAGGGTTCAGCTGGAGCGCGTCGATGAGCGAGATGTCGAGTTCCGACCCGGGACGAGTGTTCATATCGGGCAGTCTGACGCCCCGCTGTGTCAAATATGGGCCAGTTGACGAGTTGAGTGATGCGCGTCACCCACAGTGTGGAGCGGGCCGCCCAAGTACCCAGGTTCCCAACGCCGTCGAAGTCGAGGTCAATGATGCGGACAAAGCCACCACAGCGGGAGCAAGCCGTCACACAGCGGCACACTCCCGTCAAGGTGCTCCTGAGCTCGATGGCCCTCGTCGAGCTGCTGAGCGGCGTGACCCAGGGCTACCTCACGCCGCTCCTGCCCTCGCTCGGCGGCGCCCTGCACATCACCGACGCGGGACAGACCCGGATCTACCTGTTGTCCCAGCTCGCCTTCGCCGTGTGGACGCCACTGCTCGCCAAGCTCGGCGACGCATACGGCCACCGCCTCTTCCTGCGGGTGTCCATCGCGCTCGTCACCGTCGGATCCCTGCTGATGGCGGCCTGGCCGAGCCAGCTCACGATCTCCGTCGGCGTCGTGCTCCAGGCCGCCGTCGTCGGCTTCATGCCACTGCTCATCGGCATCCTGAGGCACCGGGCGCCGGAGCACCGCCGCTCCGGGGTCGGCCTCCTCGTCGGCGCGCTGACCGCCTCGGTGGGCGTCGGCGGCGTCATCTCGGGCACGCTCAGCGAGCACTCCGCGGCCCTGGGTCTGTGGGTCGCGGTGCCGTTCGCGGTCCTGGCCGTCATCGCGGGCCTGCTGCTCCCGGAAGGGGCTCCGCCCACCGGCGAGCGCCTGCCGCTGCGAGCATTCGCGCTGCTGACGCTCGGCCTCGTCGGCGTGGTGGCCTCGCTCTCGCTCGGCGGCAGCTGGGGCTGGACCTCGGCCCGCACGGTCGGCTCGATGGCCGGGGGGCTGCTCGCCCTGGCCGCCTGGATCGCTGTCGAGGCGCGGGCGACGACCCCGCTCGTCAACCTGCGGATGCTGGTCGATCCACCCGTAGCCATCGTCTCGGGGGTCACGTTCTGCCTGGCGTTCTCCACCATCGGTTTCTTCGGCGCGAACGCCGTCTTCCTGGGCTCCTCGCCCGACAAGGCCGGGTTCGGGCTGGCCTACGGGCCGCAGGCGATCGCACTGGTCGCCCTCGCGCTCAACGTCTTCGCCCTCGGCAGTTCCCTCGCCACCGCGACGCTGCTGCGCAAGTTCGGCGAGCGCCACACGCTCGCGCTCTCCGGCCTCGTCATCGCCGCGTCGTTCCTGATCCTGTTGGTGTGGCACCACACGGCGCCGCAGTATCTCGCCGCGATCGCACTGCTCGGCCTCGGCTTCGGCGGCTACCAGGCCTCGACCCGCGCGCTGTGCGTCGAGTGCGTCCCGGAGAAGGACACCGCCATGGCGGCGGGCATCAACGAGCTCGCGCTGTCGTTCGGCGCAGCCATCGGAGCGTCCGTCGTGGGCGCGATCATGTCGGCCCACCAGACCTCGGCGGGCGTGACCCCGCACGCGTACACCTGGCTGTGGTCCGTATGCGCCGGTGTCGCGGTTGTCGGCGCGGGCCTGGGCCTGTGCTACCGCAAGCGAGAGGAGTCCCGGTGAACACCGAACACGCCGGCGTGCCGGCCGACATCGCGGCCGCGATCGCGCATGCAGTCGACCGCTGGTCCGACGGGCTCGTAGAGCTCAGCCACAGCCTGCACCGGGAACCGGAACCGGCATTCGCGGAGCATCGGTCCTGCGCCAAGATCGCCGACCTCGTCGCGGCCGCCGGGTTCGCCGTCGAGCGGGGCGTCGGCGGTCTGGAAACGGCGTTCACCGCCACGCGCGGGACCGGCGACCTGACGATCGGCTTCTGCGCCGAGTACGACGCCCTGCCGGGGATCGGACACTCGTGCGGGCACAACGTCAACGGCGCCGCCGCGACCGGCGGCGCGCTGGCCCTGGCCGCAGTCGCCGACGAGCTGGGTATCCGCGTCAAGCTCATCGGCACGCCTGCGGAGGAAGCCGGAGGCGGCAAGGCGATTCTCCTGCGGGCCGGGGTCTTCGACGATGTCGCCGCCGCGATGATGGTTCACGCCGGCGGGCAGGACGAGGTCGGCGGTTCCTCACTGGCGATGACCCAGTGGACCGCGGACTACACCGGCCGGCCCTCCCACGCCGCGACCGCGCCGTGGGAGGGCGCGAACGCGCTCGACGCGATCTCGGTGGCCTACCACGCAGTCGGGCTGTTGCGGCAGCAGCTCGAGCCGGGGCTGGTCGTCTCCTTCATCGTCACCGAGGGCGGGCAGGCGCCCAACGTCATCCCCGCACATACGCAAGCGGCGGTGGAGATCCGGGCCGACTCGGTGACCCGGCTGCGCCGGGCGAAGGCCCGGGTCCGCGCCTGCCTGGAGGCCGGCGCGCTCGCCACCGGGACGAAGCTGGAAATCACTCCGTGCGGGGAAGAGTTCGCCGACCTGCGGCAGGACGAGTTCATGACCGGCGCGTACGTCCGGGCGCTCAGGGCCCTGGGACGGACCCCGGTGTCGCGCGCGGGTGAGCACATCGCGTCGACCGACATGGGCAACGTTTCGCAGGTGCTGCCGGCGATCCACCCGACCATCGGCTACGAGATCGGCGACGCCGCCCACCACACGGCCGAGTTCGCGGAGCACGGAGCGTCGCCCTCCGCCGACTCGGCGGTGCTCGACGGGGCTGCGGCAATGGCGCTGGTCGGAGCGGAGCTCGCACGCGATCCCGAGCAGCGGGCCCGGCTGCTCGGCGGGGTGAAGGGGCGACTGAGCAGCGCTGGGTTCCGATCCCGGGGTGGAATCGAACATCGTTAGTGCGCCTGCCGATGACTGGTCCTGCGGCCAACGTGCGTCAAAGTGCGACTCGTTGAGGACTCTGCCGTGTGAGCACATGTCCAGGCGGGCGTTTCGCCCCGGGCCGGTGATCGGCTCGGGGAAGGCTTCGGCGCAGTCGGCGAAGGTCCGGTTGGTGGCGTCCGGTCACAGGTAGAGCTGTCGTTCGCAGCTGCGGCAGTGGGTCTTGCCGTCGCGCTTCTCGGTCTGCCGGTGTTCGCACGCCTCGGATCTGCTCCCGGTCTTGCTCTTGGCCTTGACCTTCTTCCTGGTCTCCGTCCCGGCAGGCGCGTCCTTGCCGTGCGACTGGACGCGCACCATGTGGTCGAGTTCCGCGACGCACGGGCCGCACGCGTACAGGTCACCCATCGCACCAGGAGTTTTCACGGAGCCGATCCACAGCACGCGCACGCCCTCGCGGCGGCAGTACAGCCAGCAGTCGCCCGTCACCCACGCGTTGCCGTCGTCCGTCCGCGCGACGACCGGCCACGCATCGCGCCACGGACGTTCGACGGCCGGAGCGAAGCTCACACCGCGCTCCCGCTCGCCCGCGCCGGCTCACCCGGCTCACTCGACTCGGCCGTCGGGCGCATGACCGCGTAGTCGCGGAAGTGCCGGTGGTAGCGCCGGTGCCGGGTCTCCTGCGTGTGCCGGCGCTGCCACTCCTCGACCGGCGCCGGATGGCTGTACGCACCGGAGCGCGCGCCGCACTCGGTTTCGTCGCCGGACACGCAGCGGACCTCGTACTCCGGCTCCGCCGTCGCGTCCTGCTCGATGGTGAACGGTACGTAGCGGAACACGCGCCGGGTCACCGCGCCGCCCCCTTCTCGATGACCGCTGCCAGCGCGCGGGCCACGGGCGCGGAGCACTCACCGAGGGTCACCAAGGCGTATCCGGATACGTCGGTGCGCGACACAGGACGGACGTCCAGCGCGGGAAGCTGGATGCCTGCCCGCCGGAGCGCCGCGCCGAGTGTGTCGCGCGCTTCCTCGGCTTCGTTGATCTTCCTGACCGCTCGCCGCTGCGTCGTCATGGGTTCCGCTCCGTTCGTCCAACACCTGAGTGAGGTGCGAGGACTTCGACTACTGTGCGTGTTCCGGGCACTACGAGAATGGACCCGGAACGGGGAACGGACACCACCGGCGGGCTCTACTTCCCGGCCGTGTGACGGTAGTTCCACACCTTCCACGGAGGAGTACGTCATGCCGCCGAGACGGGTGGTCACAGGTCGGAGCCAGCAACCACGCCAACGGTTCACCGAGGAGCTGCGGTCACTCCGCTCGCAGAACGGTCACAGCCTGCGCAGGCTCGGCGATGTGCTCGGCTGGGACTGGTCGCTGTTCGGCAAGATGGAGAGCGGGGAGACCCTCGGCGGTCCGGAGGTCGTGCAGGCGCTCGACCAGCACTACGGAACGCCCGGCCTGCTGCTCACGCTTTGGGAACTGGCGGTCGGCGATCCGACTCAGTTCCGCGAGCAGTACCGCCGGTACATGACCTTGGAGGCCGAGGCGGTGAGCCTGTGGCACTACGCGGTGAGTAGGCCGCCGGGTCTGCTCCAGACGAGCAGGTACGCACGCGAGGCGCTCGCGGCAGGCGGCACCAGAGGCGAAGAGCTGAACCAGCAGGTCGAAGCCCGCATAGGACGGCGGAGGCTGCTGGAAGGGGACGACGCACCGCCGTTCCGCGTCATCCTCTCCGAGGCGGTGCTGCGCACGCAGATGTGCGACGCAGAGGCATGGCGGGAGCAGCTGGAGTATCTGGCCGAGGCCTCGGACCGCTCGAACATCACACTCCACGTACTGCCGTTCAGCGCCGGTCCGCACGGCCTGACGAGCACCGAAGCGTGGTTTCTGCGGCTGCCGGACGGTCGTACGGTGGCCTACACCGAGAACGACGTGCGTGGTGAACTGATCGAGGAAACAGGCAGGGTTGAGCACGTGCAACGCAGATATGATGCGGTGCGTGACCTGGCGCTGCCCCCGGTCAAGTCACGGAAGTTCATCATGCGGATGTTGGAGGAAGTGCCGTGCGAGCCATCGACCTGAGCAACGCGACGTGGCGCAAGAGCAGCTACAGCAACTCCGACGGCGGCGCGTGCATCGAGGTCTCCGACGACTTCCTGAGCTCCGCCGCCTGGCGCAAGTCCAGCTACAGCAACACGGACGGCGGCGACTGCATCGAGGTGGCCGACGGCTTCCCCGCCGTCGTGCCCGTACGTGACAGCAAGAACGCGGACGGCCCCGCGCTCATCTTCGAGTCGGCCGCCTGGTCGTCGTTCGTGACCGCCGCCAAGAGCGGTGAGTTCACCGCCTGAGCCGTGCAACAGCCTCCGAACGACCGGCCCTCGCCAAGCGGCGAGGGCCGGATGCGTGCTGGGCCAGGCCCTCGGCTCGCCACTTTCAGTCGTGTGTACGACGTGAAGATCGGCTGAAGATCCTCGGGAGGCCGGTTGTGCCGGAGTGACCGTCTGCCCGCCACGGCCGGGTCAAGTGCTCCGTCGTTGCACCTCATTGCCTGCACCGGACCGTCGGCGGCTCTGTCACAGCCTCTCCACAGCCCTGAGGACCTCGATTGCCTCCCGCACCGTGGAATTGATAGGCATGGCAGCACATTTGTTTGCACAGCTCGACAGGGGGACTGGATGAAGTTCGACATGGGGGCGCAGGTTCTTTCGACGCTGTCGTCGAAGTCGCGTGGGTCGAGTACTGATCTCGGTACGTTGATCCGTCAGCTGGTGCAGGCCGCGCAGCCGTTGGAGGGGAAGTTCAACGGTGCGGGGCGTGTGGCGTTCGATTCGTTCAAGGGGCGGTCGGACGAGATCACGGCGGCGTTGAACGGTTCGTTGTCGGCTCTCCTCGGTGGTCAGTCGGGGATGGAGTCGGCGTTCGGCTCGGGTGATCAGGAGCAGGGTGACAACGCGCGGCAGCAGATGTCGGCGGCGAATTTCGACGCGGCGCGCTTCGGCGGCCGCTGACAGACGGGGGTTGGGTTTCTGATGGCTGGTCAGAGTGATCGTCGTTCGTACGACACGGGTGCGTCCGCGGATGCGCAGGGCAATATCCAGGTGGTGATCGCGCAGTTGGAGGAAGTGATCGCGGCGCGTGACGCGCAGGTGAAGGCCGCGATGGCGGACTTCGCGGCGGATGGTGTGGCGGATGAGTACCACGGCAAGGAACTGCGGTGGAACCGTTCGTCGCAGGAGGTCAAGAGCATCATCCAGCTGTTGAAGACGACGCTGGAGAAGAACGACGGAACGGCGCAGCACACGATCACGCGCGCCAAGGCCGCGGTCGACAACATCGGCTGACTCGCCGGGGGGCCTGCCTGGGGGCGGGTCGGGGCGGGGCGGTAACGGGGAGCATGAGGTAGCGCATGACCGGCTGGGATCTGAAGCCGCAGGGTATTTCTGGCGTGTTGAAGACGACGGGTGAGGTCGCGGGGAAGATCCAGACGTATGCGACGTCGTACGGGGATCATCTGACGTCCGCGGCGTCGAGTGCGGGCACGATCAGCGCCGAAGGCGGCGGTGATGGCGGTGGTGGCAAGGACGGGGAGAAGGCCGCGGGCGGTCTTGTCGCGCTCGCGTTGTCGCAGTTCGCGGAGCACACCACGCCGGATCTGAAGTTCATCGCGGCGCGGGCGGGGAAGTCGTTGCAGGGCGCGGTCGACGCGACGACGGCCTATCTGAACGGTGACCTGGAGATGGCCGCCGAGGCCCAGCGCAAGGCGCTCGGTGCGGTGGATCTGGATCCGAAGAAGCCCGGGGTGCAGGACAAGTGATCAAGCCCGGGGCGATTCCGCAGTACACCGGTGATCTGGGTCAGTTGGAGAAGGACCACGCCAGCCTGAAGACGGACGCCGGGCACATCCGCGACACCGGTTCGTCCGTCCACACCCACTTCCAGGCCCTGTCCGCCTACTACCAGGCTCCCGAGGCCGAGCAGCTCTTCGCGACGACGAAGCCGGTCAAGGACCGGGCGGACGGGTTCGCGGACGATCTGGAGAAGGTCGCCTCGTCGTTGTCGGACTACGCGACGGAGATCCGTCCGCTGGTCACGAAGCTGGAGCGGCTGAAGGCGGATGCGACGAAGTTCGTGAACGCGAACAAGGACGACGACGACTGGGAGTACGACGAGGACAAGGTCGACGAGCACAACCAGCTCCGCGACGACATCACCGCGACCGTCGCCGCGTTCTGGGCCGCCGAACGCACCTGCCACAACAAGATCACCGCCCTGATCCCCGGCGGCGTCCAGATGGTCGCCGGCGACGGATCCGAACGCAAGGACCAGTACGGGTTCAACGCGGACGACCTGAAGAACGCCAAACTCCCCTGGGGCGACCCCGTCGAGGAGAAGCACCACGTCTGGGAGGTCGGGCACTGGGTCAAGTCGTTCGTCTGGGACGGCCTGATCGTCGACGGGGTATGGGGCACCATCAAGGGCCTCGGCACCCTGGTCGGGTTCGGCGGCTGGGACGCCATGGGCCAGGCCTGGAAGGGACTCGCCCAGCTCGCCACCGGCCTCGTCATCTCCTCGATCCCCGGCGCGGGCACCCTGTTCTGGGCCCTGCCCGACGACAAACTCCCCTCCTGGCTCCGCGACTCACGCACCGCGATGAAGGAAACCGGCAAGGCCCTGGTCGCCTGGGACGAATGGGGCAAGAACCCCGGACGGGCCGCCGGAGCCGTCACCTTCAACGTCCTCACCACCGTCTTCACCGGCGGCGCCGGCGGAGCAGCCGCAGGAGCCGGCAAGGCCGGCGCCGTCGCCAAGGTCCTGTCCGTCGCCGGAAAGGCCGGCAAGGTCATCGACCCGATGACCTACATCGCCAAGGGCGCAGGCGCCGGCCTCTCCAAGATCGGCGACATCACCAAGGCCCTCAAGGGCATCGGCAACATCGAGATCCCCAAACTTCCCGACGGTTCCGTGCAGTTGCCCGATGGGCGCCTCCTGGAGCCCAACGGCAACCTGGTCACTCCGAACGGCGTGGTCGAAACGACTCCGATCCCGCACGACACGGTCCCCCATACGTCGGGCCTGCCGTCGTCCTGGCAGATTCAGCAGCCGATGGCGCCGGGAGTTCACGCGGGAAGCGGCTTCCCCGGCATGGCGCCGCACACGCCGGGCGGCGGCTTCGACAACGTGCCGCACGGTGCGGGCAGCCATGTACCGGGCGGAGTACCCAGTCACGTACCGAACGGATCGTTCGGTCCCGCCCCGGCAGCCTTCGACCCGGCAAGCCACGCACCCGGCCATGTTCCGGGCGGCGTCGGCAGTCACGTTCCCGCCGACCACTTCCCGGCAGGCGCGGGGCACGACATCCCGGGTCACACGGTTCCGGGGCACGACCTGCCGCCCACGGGACCCCACGGTCCCGGCCATGACGTGCCCGCCGGCAACCCGCACACGACGGACGCCCCGCACACTCCGGGCCACGACGGACCGGGCATGCACGGGCACGACGGTTCGCACAGCGGCGGGCACGCAGACGATGTGGCCGCACACGGCGACGACGCGGCGCACGCCGGCGACCACGGCGGGCATGTGGACCCGCACGGCGCCGCAGGTGACGCCCTGCACGGCGCCGACGACGCGACGACGGCCGGCCACCACGGTGCGGACGGGCCCGGCACAGGCGGCACGGCGGACGACTTCACGTACACGCCCCACGTGTCGGAAGCCGATTTCGACGCACTCTCCATCGCCGAGAAGCACCGGGTCGCCGCCGCCGAACTGACCGACGGCACCGTGCCGTTCGCGGACGACTTCGACGCGATCCAGTACGGCCGGGACTACTGGAACGACTACGTGGACAACCTGGACCCGTCCGCACAGCAGGCGCTCCGGGACTACACGGGCGACTCGTTCCCCTCGTACAAGGACATGAACGGCTACCTGCGGAACGACCCCTACTACGGTCCCAGGCCCGAGGTGCTGCACGACATCAGCGAGATGGACCGGGTGATGTCGAGCCGCCCCGTGCCCGAGGACGTCATGGTGGTGCGCGGCACGGGCATCGGGCACCTCGACCTCGACTCGCCTCTCGAAATGCTGGGTGGCACGTACGGTGACGAGGGCTATCTGTCCACATCGCTCGGCAACCACCCGGTACCCAGCTTCGCGGGCAAGGACGCCATCCTCCACCTGCGGGTCCCGAAGGGGACGCCCGCGCTGTGGCTGGAGAAGGTCAGCCATTACGGCGTGACCGAGCGTGAGATCCTTCTCGGGCGCGGCTCGGAGTACCGGGTGACCCGAGTCTTCGTGGACGAGGCCGGACAGGCCCAGGTGTACGGCGAAGTCCTGCCGAAGTGACAGAGGAAGAGCGTATGACCAGCGAGAACCGACCCAATCCGCGCTTCGAGGAAGACATGCAGCTCAAGCGGGTCGCCGGGCCGCCCCGCTACAACCGTGTCGCGCAGGGGCCCGTTCAGTACGTGCGGGTCGCCGACAGCGACGGCGTGGTGATCGGCTACGTATGGGCCAATGACGAGGGTGACGCCGCCGGCTGGGTGACGCCGCAGGGGCTGGGAGCCGCCGCGATCAACGCCGGAGCCGCGTGGCTCAGGAAGCTGCGGGACGCGAAGTCCCGCGGGATCGCTCCCACTGCCCTGCTCGCCGAACTGGTCCGGGACACGAGCGACATCAAGGGCAGCGGCGTCGTACCCGGCTCACTGGCCGAGGCTCCGTCGCTCGCCGCACTCAAGGAACTGGCAAGCGGGGGCTGAGGTCGCGCACCGACGCCCACGGCACGAGCGGATCATGACGTACGACCCCGACGCACCGCGTTACCGCGGCGAGACCGACAGGCCGGTCCACCACCTCACCGTCGCCAACGCCCGCGGCGAGGCGATGGGCTACCTGTGGGCCAATGACGCGGCCGACGCCGCCGGTTGGTGCCTGCGGCCCGCCGGTGACCGGGCCGGTTTCAACGAAGGGCTCGGGTGGTCCGCAAAGCTCGACGAGGCCAAGGCGCGCGGGCTCGCACCCACAGCCGCGCTCGCCGAGCTGGTCCGCGGCTCGGACCCGAGGTGTGTCAGCCACATCGTCCCGGGCTCCCTGACCGCGGCCCCGTCCCTGGCGGCGCTCACGGAGCTGGCCCACGTCGTGACCGCAGCCGACGACCGGCGTCTGCTGGCCCAGCTCGACCGTGAGAACACCGACGCGTGGCGCCGGTTGAGGGAAGGGCTCGCCGCGCTGACGGACGAGGACCGTGACGTCCAGTGGTCCAAGGGCGGGGAGCAGCCGGACGGCACCCGGCAGATGAGCTATCCGCTGCACAGCAGGCGGCTCGAACGCGTGGTCCGGGCCCTGCCCGCTGTCGGCGCCGTGACACCCGCGTACCTCTGGCAGGACAATCCGCCACCCACCGTGCCGCTCGACGGCCGGATGAGCCCGGCCGACGCCGTGCGCGCGGCCACGGCCGTGGTGCGCGGGGAGCGGTTCTCGGACGGGACGATTGCCCGGGCGGCGAAGGACGGACTCATCGACGCCGTGGCCGAGTCGCTGTGTTCGTGGTACGCGACCGAGGTCGCCGGCACCCATGACGATCCCTGACGAATGCGGAATCGGCGCTGGCTGTTCTCGCTCGCTCCACAACGTGCTCACGCCACAACCTGGGCTGTACTGCCTCCTCGCCCATGCCTTATGTTGCAGGAGTTAATTGGGGGATTCCCGTACGGTGCGCGTCGACTGATGCGGAATATGCCGCTCCTTCGGAGCGAGCAGGAGCGAGCGGGAGTAACCCGCCCCCGGCCACCGGCCCTGGGACCGACGGCCGGTGATGCAGCAACCATGACCGACGCAACGTACGACTGAGGCAACGGACGACGAGACGAATGGCACGGGATTACGACAGCCAGCTTCTGGAGTCGGTGGCGGTACGCCGGCGCAGGATGCGGGACGCGCTGCTGTTCGGCGCGCAGCGGGCGCGGCGCACGGCGGACGAGCGGCTCGGGAAGGTCTTCGCGGGTATCGCCATCGCGGCCGTGCTGTGCGCGGGATGTGTCGGGTGGTCGTTTATCCAGAACATGCTGGAGAAGCAGAAGGCCGAGCAGCAGAAGCAGCAGCGCCAGGAACAGCAGTACGAGCAGCCGATGAAATCGGCACAACCGGAGAAAAGTGGGGAATCAGCGAAAAATCCCCAGTAACTCGGTAACTCCGGCAAATTCAGAAAGAGTTCCCCGCAAAGGGGACGGAGAAGGCGCTAGTAGCATGGGCACGCCAAGCTGCCCGACTCCTCAAACGTCGCGATGATAGGTTCCCGTAAAGTGGTGAGCACAGCAACGACTTCCCGAGCGCAGCTCAGCCGGGTGACCCTGGTCGGTGAGCGACGCCGGGCGGATATCGTCCTGCCGTCCGATACGCCGATCGGGCAGCTGCTGCCGGACATTCTGCAGTTGCTGGACGACCGGGCCGCCGCGCGCCCGATGACACGGCAGTTGATCACGTCGGACGGCTCCGCGCTGCCGCACGACAGCACACTGTCCTCGGCAGGGATCGCGGACGGCGCCGTGCTCCGGCTCGTCCGGGCCCACTCCGCGCCCCCCGCCCCGGTCGTGCACGATGTCACCGATCTGGTGGCCGACGACCTCGACCTGCAGGCCTGGCGCTGGCGTCCCGCCGCGCGCCGGACCAGTGCGGGTGTGGCGTCCGTGGCCTTCGCGGTGATCGCCGCGCTGCTCGCCCGCCGCGAGTTCGCCCTCGAAGCCCTGACCGGCGCCCTCGTGGCCGTCACGCTCGTGCTGCTGGCTGCCGGTGCGCTCGTTGCCAGGATCGGGCAGGGCAACCGGGGTCTGGCGACCGCGCTTCTGCTCGCCTCGGGCAGCCTCGGCATCGCCACCGCGTGGACCGCCGCGGATGCGTACGACTGGTCGGGGACTTCGCGGCTCGCCGGCGTCGCGGGGGCGCTCGTCCTGATGCTGGTGCTTCTCGGCTACTTCTCGCCGCTCGGCCGCGGCGGGCTCATCGGTGCCGTGGCGACCACCGCAATCGTTGTGGTGTGGGAGGCCGTTGCCGCCGTCCAGGACGACCTGGCCCGGCTCGGCGCCGTCATGGCCGTCTTCTCGGTGGTGCTGCTCGGTCTGCTTCCCCGGCTCGCGCTGGCGGCGTCGGGGCTCACCGCACTCGACGACCGCCGCTCCGGCGGTGTCTCGGTCAGCCGCCACCAGGTGGGCAACGCGCTCGCGGCCACCCACCGCGGCCTGGCCCTCGCGACGGTGGTCACCGCGGTCTCCGCGGCGGCCGGCGGCTGGCTGCTCACCCTGGCCGACCGGCCGTCCGTGTGGACCGTGGCGCTCCCCTCGCTCGTGGCCCTCGTGCTGCTCTCCCGGGCACGCGCCTTCCCGTTGGTCGCCGAGGTCGTGGCGCTCTTCGCCGCCGCCGCGATCCTGGTCGTACGCCTCGTCGTGCTGTGGATGCAGCACGCCGGGGGTGCCGGACCGCTCGCCCTGCTGTGCGTGGCGGCGGTGCTCCCGCTGCTCGTCCTGGCGGTGCAGCCGCCCGAGCATGCGCAGGTCCGGCTGCGACGCATGGCCGATCTGGTCGAATCCATCGGCGTGGTGGGGCTCTTCCCGCTCGCCGTCGGTGTGTTCGGCGTGTACGGACAGCTGCTCAACAAGTTCTGAGTCGACGCGCAGGTGCTCCGGGCGGGGCAGCAGGGCGAAAAAGAAGGGCAGACATGCCGAACGAAGACAACTGGCAGGGCGATGTGCTGCGCGCCATGAGGGGCGGTGCCGCCCAGGAGAGCGCGCAGGGCCCTGGCGGGCAGGGGTACGGTGCCCCCGCGCAGGGGCAGGGCGGTCAGCCGTTCGCCGCCCCCGCGTCGAACCCCGGCCTCCCCGCACAGAGCGCCCCCACGTACGGGACGCCCCAGCCGCAGGCCGGCCACCAGGAACAGCAGCAGGCAGCCCAGTACGCCGCCTACCAGGAACAGCAGCCGATGGCGGCTCACCCCGTCGGGCAGCCGCAGCAGGCCCAGGCCCAGGCCACGTACACCCCCGGCACCCGCCCCCACCGCACCCCCGACTCCCGGCCCGTGGTGGACAGGGGGCTGGCCGCCGTCGGGCGCAAGGCGCGGCGTGGCGAGCCGTTCGCCGCACGGGCCGCGCGCGCCCTGCGGGTGAGCGTGTCCTCGTCGGCCGCGCGCGAGGTCGCCAGGACCACGGCCACCGCCGAGATGCTCCAGCAGCCCGTGACGACCGGCCGGCAGATCGCCGTCACCTCCATCCGGGGCGGCGCAGGCAAGTCGACCGTCGCCGCGCTGCTCGGCACCACGTACGCGCACTACCGGCAGGACCCGGTCCTCTTCGTCGAGGCCGACCCGGCGCTCGGCTCGCTGCCGCTGCGACTCGGTGCCGAGACGCTGCGCTGGACCACCGGCGACCTGGCGGGCATCATCGAGCCGCAGATGTCGTTGCTGGACATCACCGGCTATCTCGTCCAGCTGCCGGGCAACGCCTGGCTGCTGCCCGGGAGTCAGGGCCAGATCGGCGCGATGCTGGACAGCAGGGCGTACGAGCGGGTCATGGTTTCGCTGCGCCGCTACTTCGGTGTCACCGTCGTCGACTGCGAGACGCTGCCGGCCGAGGTCGCCCGGGTCGCGCTGTCCGCCGCGCAGGCCCGCGTGCTGGCGGCACCCGCCACGCTGGAGGGCATCACCAGTACGTACGCGGTGCTGCAGTGGATGCAGTCGCTGCCCCGTCATGTGATCGCCGGCACGGTAGTCGTGCTCAGCGAACTGGTGCCGCACCCCGGACTCGACCTCGACGAGGCCGCCGAGAAGCTCAAGTCCACCGGAGCGGGTGTCCAGGTCCTGCCGTACGACCGGCATCTGGCGGCCGGCGGCGCGATCCGTACCGAGCTCCTGGCGCACGCGACCAGAGAGGCCGCCACCCGTCTCGCCGCGGATGTGTTCCGGCTCTCCCAGCAGCACCACTGACCACCGATCAGCAGCACCACTGATCCCCGATGCCGAGCCCGACCCCGAGTGACGGACGACGATGAGTACCCGACTGATCCACCGCCCGGCCAGGACCACCCGGCCGCCGGCCGCCTCCGAGGCGCGCACCATCGAGGCCCCGCCGAACCTGCCCGAGGGCAAGTCGGGCAACATCGCGATGTCGCTGTTGCCCGTCGCCGGTGTGATGTCGTCAGTCGTGATGATGACGGTCGTACGCAACAGTCAGTTCGCCGGGCTCGGCGCGATCATCCTCGTCGTCACCGTCATCGGCTCCGTCGCGCTCGTCTTCTCGCAGCGTGGCAAGGCCCAGCGCACCCGCCGCACCCAGCGCGAGGCCTACCTCGCCTATCTGGAGGACCTGCGCGAGGAGCTCTCCGACGAGGAGCGCAAGCGGGCCGAGCGGGCCGACATCCTCAATCCGCCGCCGCACGCCCTGTACGACATAGTGCGTGACCCGGCCCGGGTGTGGGAGCGCCGCCGTCTGGACGGCGACTTCCTGCGGGTGCGCGTCGGCACCGGTGAGATGCCGGTACGCGATCTGAAGGTCGCCCAGCAGGGCTCGTCGGTCCTCTCGCCGCCCGATCTCTTCATGCTCAACGAGGCGTCGGCGCTGATGGACCGCTTCCGTACCGGCACCGAACTGCCGCTCACCGTCCCGCTCGACCGGGTCGGCAACATCAGCGTCATCGGCCCCCGCGAGGACTGTCTGCGCGTCGCACGCGCCCTGCTCGTCCAGACCGCGGCCACGCACGCCCCCGACGACGTGGCGATGGCACTCGCCGTGCCCGGCGACCGGCTGGCCGACTGGGAGTGGGCCAAGTGGATGCCGCATCTGCTCGACCCCGAGCAGTTCGACGGCCCCGTCGCCGCGCGCCGGATCGCCCCTTCCGCGCCCCAGCTCGCCCGCCAGATCGGCCCGGAGCTGCGCCGTCGCGCCTCGTACGCGGCCGAGGTGCGGCGCGGCCTGTCCGGCAAGGACGCGCTGTCCATGACGTCCCGGCTGCTCGTCGTCACCGACGGGCACGGCGAGGACGCCGTCGACCTGCCGCGCCCCGACGACGCGGTCGGCCTGCGTGAGATGAGTGTCAGCGTGCTGCACCTGCTCGAACACCGGGTCCAGGAGCCGGGACACGTCAGCGTCCGGATCACCGTCGACGGCGACCGGGTGGTCATCGAGGACCTGCGTGAGCAGGAGCCGATCAGTGCCCACGGCACCGTGGACGAGGTCAGCATCCCGTTCGCCGAGGGCCTGGCCCGGATGCTGGCGCCGATGCGGCTGTCCGCCGAGTCGCTCGTCGACGCCCCGCTGTCCGGGCCCGTCGACTTCGCCGACCTGCTCGGCATCGACGACGTGGCGCAGCTCGATCTGTCGCACCTGTGGGCGCCGCGCGGCGAACGTGCCTTCCTGCGCGTGCCGATCGGCATCAGCGACTCCCACCAGCCGGTGCTCCTCGACCTGAAGGAGTCCTCCGAGCTGGGCATGGGCCCGCACGGGCTGTGTGTCGGTGCCACCGGTTCCGGGAAGTCGGAGCTGCTGCGCACCCTCGTACTCGCCCTGGTGGCCACGCACCCGCCGGAGGACCTCGCCCTGGTCCTCGTCGACTACAAGGGCGGTGCGACCTTCGCTCCGTTCGCGGACCTGCCGCATGTGGCCGGTGTCATCACCAACCTGGAGAACCAGGCGGGCCTCGTCGAGCGCGTCCACGCCTCGCTCGCCGGTGAGGTCAAGCGCCGCCAGCAGGTCCTCAAGGACGCGGGCAATGTCGCCGACATCGGTGACTACGCGGCGCTGCGCGCCGACCGGCGGCCCGATCTGGACCCGCTGCCACATCTGTTCGTCGTCATCGACGAGTTCGGTGAACTCCTCACCGCAAAGCCGGACTTCATCGACCTGTTCCTGTCCATCGGGCGCATCGGCCGCTCCATCGGTGTGCATCTGCTGCTGTCCAGCCAGCGCATCGAGGGCGGCAAGCTCAAGGGCCTGGACACCTATCTCTCGTACCGCCTCGGTCTGCGTACCTTCTCCGCCGACGAGTCCCGTACGGTCCTGGACACCACGGACGCCTTCCATCTGCCGCCGCTGCCCGGGTTCGGCTATCTGAAGGTCGACACCAGCCACTACGAGCGGTTCAAGGCGAGCTATGTCTCGGGCGCGTACCGGGGCCCGGTGCAGCGTACGCAGGAGGAGGACACCGGTCCTCTCGCTCTTGAGTACGAGGCCTTCAACACTCTGGCCGAGCCGGAGGGTCCGGGCGAGGAGCCGAAGGCGCGACGGCGTGAGACCGGGCCGACCGAGATGGGCGTCATCGTCGATCAGCTGCGCAGCGCGGCCGGTCCGGTGCGTCGTATCTGGCTGCCGCCGCTGCCCGACGCCATCGCCCTGGACAAGGTCGCGGGCCCGCTGGACGTCGGCCCGCGCGGGATGCAGCTGGCCAAGCGGAGGGGTCCGCTCCAGGTGCCGCTCGGTCTGCTGGACGACCCGACCAAGCAGTGGCAGGGCCAGTGGTATCTGGACCTGACGGTGGCGGGCGGCCACGCCGCGATCATCGGCGGTCCGCAGTCCGGCAAGACCACTCTCCTGCGCACGCTCGCTCTCGCGCTGTCGCTGACGCACACCCCGCAGGAGGTCGGCGTCTACGGCCTCGACCTGGTCGGCGGCGGCCTCCAGGCCGTGTCGGGCCTGCCGCACGTCGGCGGGGTGGCCGGCCGTGCGGACCGGGAGCGCGCGGGACGCACCGTCGAGGAAGTGCGGGGCATGCTCGCGATCCGTGAGGAGCTGTTCCGCGAGCACAGCATCGACTCCGTGGAGCAGTTGCGTTCCCTGCACGCGGCGGGCCGGCTGCCCCAGCTGGCCTCGGCAGAGATCGTGCTCGTCATCGACGGCTTCGGCGCGCTGCGCGACGACTTCGACGAGCTGGACGACGCCGTCGTCGACATCCTCAAGCGCGGTGGCGGCTACGGCATCCATGTCGTCGCGGGCATGCTCCGCTGGAACGACGTACGCATCGCCACCCAGTCGAACTTCGGCACCCGTGTCGAGCTGCGTCTGAACGACCCCAGCGAGTCCAGCATCGACCGCAAGCTCGCCCAGACCCTGTCGCCGGACGAGCCGGGCCGCATCCTCACCGACGGCAAGCTCTTCGCACAGGTCGCGCTGCCGCGTACGGACGGGCTGGCCGACACCTCGGACCTCGGCGCTGTCCTGGAGCACACGGCCCGCACGGTCCGCGCCACCTGGAGCGGCGAGGTCGCCCAGCCGGTACGGATCCTGCCGCACATCCTGGAGCCGCATCTGCTGCCGGGCCCGGTCGCCGAGCCCCGGCGGGTGCCGATCGGCCTGGACCAGACGGCGCTCGCCCCCGCCATGCTCGACCTGTTCCACCACGACCAGCACCTGCTGATCATGGGCGACAGCGAGTGCGGCAAGACGAACCTGCTGAAGACCATCGCCGGAGGACTCATCGAGCGCTACGGCGAGGAGGAGCTGGTCTTCGCCGTCATGGACCCGCGGCGCGGCCTGCGTGGCGCGATCCCCGAGGAGTTCCGCGGCGGCTACGCGTACAACCCCAAGATGTGCGCGGGCCTCGCCGCCGGTATCGCCACCGAGCTGGAGAAGCGGCTGCCCGACGACCGGGCGGACACCGAGGACCTGGAGCCCGGCAGCTGGGGCAGCGGTCCGCGGATCGTGATCCTCGTCGACGACTACGACGTGCTGACCACCGCGGGCCAGGCGCCGCTCGACCCGTTCCTGCCGTACATCCCGTCCGCGGTCGACATCGGGCTCCACTTCGTCCTGACGCGCCGCGTCGCGGGCGCGTCGCGCGGCATGTACGACCCGCTGGTGCTGGGCCTGCGCGAGTCGGGTGCCTCGGCGCTCCTCATGGCGGGCGACCGCAGCGAGGGCCAGCTGTTCCCCGGTGTGTACGCCGCGCAGCAGCCGGCGGGCCGCGGTGTGTTCATCCGCAGGGGCCGGCCCAACCGCCTGATCCAGACCGTGTACACCGCCGAGTGACGCACCGGGGAACCGCCCCGTACCCGCGGGTCGCGCCCCGCAGCACATCCGCACCCCGGACGAAGAAGGAACGGCCGACCACATGACCAAGGACGTCATCGCCCTGACCCGGCGCATGCCCGACCCGCTGACCGTGCTCGCGGGTCTGCTCGCGGGCGGCCCCGACAAGTTGGTGGGGACGACGGGCGAGGATGCCGTCGTGCAGCTCTGCGACGAGCAGGGCCGGCCGCTCGTCTCCGTCGAGGCACCACTGCTGGTGCAGGTCGCGGGCGAGGCCGAGCGGCTGCTCGGGGCCACCGCGCCCCCGGTTCCGTTCTGGTGGACGGAGGCCCGCGCCACCACCGGCGTCGAGGAGGCCGAGCTGCTCGCGGGCACCTTCGCGGCCCGGCTCGCCACGCTGGCCGGGGGCTCCGCCTGGCCGCCGGAGGCCGCGCGTTCCCTCGCCGTGGTGAAGACCGAGGGCGTGAGCGTCGCGCCCACACCCGCGGCCGCGCAGCCCGCCGTCGACGCCCTCACCGACAAGGTCGCCGTCGTCATCCAGGACCGCCCGGTGATCGCCATGACGGCCTGGCTCTCGGACGCTTTCCGGGCCGCCGCCCATGCCGAGCTGGGGCTCCAGATCGTCACCTCGCCGGGGGCCACGCTCTCCCCCGCCGTACGCAACAGCCTGAGCGGCTGGCCATCCCGCTGGGTGGTGCAGGACGAGGAGGACGGCTACTACGACGGCCTGTCCGGTGCCGTACTGCGCTGGCAGAACGGCCTGTTCGCACCGGTCGAGGCGGCCGACCCGGTCCCCGGGGACCCGCGCACGCCGGTGGCCGCCTCCTACCAGGAGGTCGCGAACACCGGCGAGCGTCAGCTGGCCGTCTCGTTCCGCACGGTCCACCCCGCGGACGACCGGCTGGTGCTCGGCGGTGCCCTGGAGTCGGTGTGGCGCGAGCTGACCGGCGAGGCTCCGGCCGGCTGGGGCACCGCGGAGCCCGCCAACCTCCCCTGGTCGCTGCGCCGGCTGACCGATGTCGCCTTCGAGAGGGCGCCCGAGCCGACCTGGATCGTGGTGGTCGGCAGCCCGGACCGGCCGGGTCTGGCGACGGTCCGCATCAGCCGTACGAAGGCGGGTGTGGAGGAGGACGTCACGCTGGCGTTCGGCTACGGGCCCGACGAGGAGCCGCCGCTGGACGCCCTGCCCCGGGCTGCGGAGGTGCTCGCCACCCGCCATCACCTGCAGTCGATGCTCGTCCAACTCCGCAAGGCACGGCGCGATTTGGCCGTTCCGCCGCGCTTCGAGGGGCCCGGTGTCCCGCTGGCCTTCGTGCTCGGCGCGGAGGAGGTCCGCGAGATGCCCGGCGACCGTGCCCGGCGCACCCCGCTGTCCGAGCCGCCGGTCCAGCTCGGTCCGAGGTCCCGTCCGGCGCTGTACTACCCGCTGCCCGGCGACCCGTCGGATCTGTCGGGGTGGCAGGACTTCGAGCGACTGATGCGGCATCTGAAGGGCGCCTGAGCGAGGCGTGCGCCAACCTCTGGGTCAGGAAGTGCGGCCCGGGGGCCCTCAGGCGTGTCCGGGCGCTGGCGAGGAACGGCCCCGGATCGGCCTGAAATCGACGGGCTTCGCAGGCGTCTGCGCCGTCGGCACAGCGATCGCCCCAAGAGATCACCAACTGCTCAGAGATATTCACTCGTTCCATGACGATCGCGCAATTTCGGTCACACACGACTTCCCTCCCTCACCCACAGCGGGTTGACTGTGGGTCACGCATGGTGATGCCGCCGTCCTGAGCCAAGGGCGCTTGCCACCGCGGGCCCGCGAGCCCGGCCCCGATGCCCCGACCCCCGACGGAGGAGAGTGAGCAGGGATGACCGGCTCATCTCGTACGGTGGCCCTCTGGCCAGGGCCGGGCGGGAGCAGGCGGCCCGCACCCCGATGCGTACTGGCGCCGACGCGTGAATTCGATCAGATACCCGTTCGTATCGTTCATCCGCATCGTCTCGACGAGGGGCACCAATGAGCCAGATTGCGCTGCCAGAGTTTCATATGCCGTTCCAGAGCGCGGGATGCAATCCCGGCATCGAGGAGACCAGGAAGGCCGCTTGGGAGTGGGCCGAATCCAATGGTCTCGCACTCTCCCCGATGGCCCGGAAGAAGATGATCCGGACCAGGCCCGAACTCTGGATATCCCTCATATTCCCCACTGCTTCACAGCAGCATCTCGATCTCTTCTGCCAGTGGCTCTTCTGGGCCTTCCTCGTCGACGACGAGTTCGACGACGGCCCCGCCGGACGTGATCCCCGCATGTGCGAGGCGGCGATCGACCGGCTGGTGGCCGTACTCGACGGCGAACAGCCGCGCGGCGCCATGGAGCACGCGCTCGTGGGCCTGCGGGCCCGGACGTACCACGACCGCTCGCCGCGCTGGATCCGGCAGTTCCGGCGGGACACGGTCTCCTGGCTGTGGACCTACTACGCCGAGGCGGTGGAACGGGCCGCCGGGCAGGTGCCGACCAGGAACGAATTCGTGAAGCACCGCCGGGATTCGGTGGCCATGCAGCCCTTCCTCGATCTGCATGAGATCACCGCCAGCATCGACCTTCCGGAATCGGCCCGGAGCCTTCCCGCGTATATCGCCCTGCGCAATGCCGTAACCGATCACTCGGGGCTCTGCAACGACATCTGCTCCTTCGAGAAGGAGGCACTGCTCGGTTACGAGCACAATGCGGTACGGCTCATTCAGCGCGACAGCGGATTCACACTCCAGGAGGCCGTCGACGAGGCCGGGGGGCAGCTCGCCGAGATAGCGGAACGGGTGCAGCGCGCCGAGAAGGAACTGATCGACGAAATAGAAGCGGCCGGAATCCACGGCCCCACCCGGGCCGCGCTGGAGCGGTGCGTGCAGGACTACCGCGGTCTGGTCCGGGGCGACTTCGACTACCACGCCCGCGCGGAACGCTACACCCGTCCCGATCTGGTGGAGATCGACGAACGGGAGTCGCTGTCACGGCACTTCGCCGCCTGACCGGACGGCAGAGCACGGCGCGGGGGCCGGAGGCAGCAGGCAGGTCTCCGGAGGCCCGACGGCAGGCCTCCGGCCTCCGCGCCGCCTCCGGTCGTCGTCGACAGGATCTCCGGAGTGTTCGTCTCCAGGAGGGTGCTGAAGATCTTGGCCGGATCAGGGAGCGGCGTTCGGTGCGTGCAGCTGCAAGGCGCCGGAGCGTCCTCAGGTGGGGTCTCCCCTGCTCGAACGAAGTTGAGAGCTTGGGGAAGGAGCTATCAGGGCGTTTCGGCAACGCCGCAGATGTGCGTGCCGGGCGTCGCGAGCCCGGCCAAGATCTTCAGCACCCTCCTGGCCCACGTGGTCCTCCGTGGGCGCCGGTTCCCCATCGGCGCCCCTCAGCGGCAACGCCCTGAGGGCCAGTGCCCACCCCAGCCGCGCCTCGCCCGACTCCGCGGAACGGCCGGTGAGTTCGGCGATCCGGCCGATCCGGTTGAGGACCGTGTTGCGGTGGCAGTAGAGGAGCTCGGCGGCACGCGCCGCCGAGCAGCCACTGTCGAGCCAGACCCGCAGCGTGCTGAGCAGCGCGTCGCGTTCGGCCGCCGCGTCCAGAACGGCGCCCAGTTGCGTGGTGACGATGCGCTCGGCGATCTCGGGCCGGCCGACGAGGAGGACCTCCGCCAGCCGGTCGTCGAACGCCGCGGCCTCGCCGCTGCCGGCGGGCAGCGTACGCAGGGCCTGCTCGGCCAGCCGCAGGGCCCGGCCCGCCTGGGCGAGCCGGTCGAACTCCGGTGATACACCCGTGGTGGCACCGGTGCGGTGGCGCAGCAGGTCGAGCAGTACGCCGGACTCCCCCGCGGCCAGCCGTACGATTCCCGCGTACCGGCCCGATCTCGGCCGCCAGAAGGACCAGATGCCGTGGTCGTCGAGGACGGGCGCCGGGTTGGGCGGCGCGGCCGGGTCCTGGGCGGCGACGACGATGACGTACCGGTCGTGGACCGGCACTCCGAGCGCGGCGGAGGCTGCCGCGGCGACCGCCGGGTCGTCCCCGCGCCCGTCGAGCAGGGCCTCGAAGAGAGCGACGCGGCGGGTGTCCTGGCGGCCCTGCATCTCCAGCTGGGTCAGCCGGTACGACTCGGCCATCACGAGCGAGTAGCGGTCGATGGTCTCCCACACGGCGCCCGCCATGTCGAGCTCGGTATCCCGGTCGCCCGCGACCACGCCTGCGGGGTCCTGCCCCCGCCCGGCCCCACCGGCCCCACCGGCCCGTGTCGCCCGCAGGTGCTCCGCCATCACCTGCCACATCACCCGGCCCCCGCGCCGGTAGGCCTGCAGCACGGTGTCCAGCGGTACGTTCTGCTCCGCGCGCCGCCGTCCCGTCTCGCGCGCCGCGTACTCGAAGTCACCCCCGCTGGGGGGCAGTCCGCCGAAGTCCTCCAGTGCCCGCAGCAGATTGTCGCGGCAGATCTCCCACAGATCGTCCCGGCTGACGGGCGCGCCGGAGGCGTACGTGCCGCTGTGCGCGTGGATGTCGGCGACGACCCGCCGGGTCAGTTCGTCGATCTGCGGCACCAGAGCGACGGCCAGGGCGCGGCGCAGCTCCCCGTCGGCGCCGCCGCTGCCGTGGTCGTCGCCGCGAGGGGTCCGGGCTCCGGGATTGTCCGCCATGCCGGAAGGCTAGCGCCACCCTCCCGATAGGCGGATGCCTTGTCGCCTACATCTCCGAGGGGCTGCTGCCCAGGTGGACCAGGCGCATGGTGGGCATCTGCACATTGTGTGGAGACGGGCCGGCGGCTGATTCTGAGCAGCAGCAGCCGTGTGAACACCATGTTTCCTGGAGCGTGTCATGTTTCTCAGCGTCGCCACTGTCCTGCGCGAGTCGGCCCGCAGGTATCCCGACCGCGTCGCCGTGGTCGATTCGGGCACACGGCTCACCTACCGGGAGCTGTGGGCCCGGACGCTGCGCTGCGCGGGCGCGCTGCGGGCGTCCGGGGTGCGTCCGGGTGACCGGGTGGCGGTGCTGCTGCCCAATTCGGCGGACTTCCTGTACGCGTACTACGGGGCGCTCGCCGCCGGGGCGACGGTCGTACCGGTGCATGGGCTGCTGGTGGCCGACGAGGTGGCGTACGTACTGCGGCACAGCGGTTCCGTTGCGCTGATCAGTGGTGGTCCGCTGTGGCCGGTGGCCGAGGAGGGGGCGCGTGCCGCGGGGGTGCGGGCCGTGCGCGGCGTGCCGACGGACGGTGACCCGCTGCCCGCGCCGGAGCCCGCGGCGCCGGACGACACCGCGGTGATCCTCTACACGAGCGGCACGACCGGGCGGCCGAAGGGTGCGCTTCTCACCCATCTCAACATCGTGATGAACGCGTCCGTGATCGCCCACGACCTGGTGGGGCTGGACATCGACGACGTGGTCCTGGGCTGTCTGCCGCTGTTCCACAGCTACGGGCAGACCTGTGCGATGAACGCGACGCTACGGGCAGGGGCCACGCTCGTCCTCATGCCGCGCTTCAGCGGCGCGGGCGCACTCGAACTGCTGGCCGCCGAGGGCGTCAGCGTCTTCATGGGCGTACCGACGATGTATCACGCACTTGTCGAGGCGGCGGCGAAGGACGGCACGACGCACCGTCTCACTCTGCGCGCGGCCGTCTCGGGCGGCGCCGCGCTCCCCGTCGCCGTACTCGAACGCTTCGAGGAGACCTTCGCGACGCAGGTCCTGGAGGGTTACGGGCTGACCGAGACCTCCCCCGCCGCCACCTTCAACCAGCCGGAGCTCGGCCGGCGACCCGGCACGGTCGGCCACCCGGTCTGGGGCGTGGAGATCGGTGTCGCGGACGCGGCGGTCGAGGACGCCGTGGTGCTGCTGCCGGACGGCGAGGTCGGCGAGGTCGTGGTGCGCGGCCACAATGTCTTCGCGGGGTATCTCGACGATCCGGAGGCGACAGCCGCCGCCCTGGTCGACGGCTGGTTCCGCACCGGGGATCTCGGGGTGCGGGACGAGGACGGCTTCCTGAGCATCGTCGACCGGAAGAAGGACCTGGTCATCCGGGGCGGCTTCAACATCTATCCGCGTGAGGTCGAAGAGGTGCTCGTGCGCCATCCGGCGATCTCCGAGGTCGCGGTGATCGGCGTGCCGGACGAGGCGCGCGGCGAGGAGATCTGCGCGGTCGTCGTGCTGCGCGCGGATGCGGGTGCGGTGACGGAGGAGGACGTGATCGCCTGGTCCCGGGACCGGCTCGGCCGGCACAAGTATCCGCGGATCGTGCGATTCACCGAGACGCTGCCGCTCGGCCCGACCGGCAAGGTCCTCAAGCGGGCGCTGACGGCCGCCTCTTCCTGATCCATCCGGCCGACGTCGGCGCCCCGACCGACGACGACCGGAGCCACGTCCGCCATGACCGCCCCCGCACGCCCCCCTCGCCCCGGCCGCGGGCAGCAGACCGTGCTGCACCCCGACGGCTCCCGCACCCACCATCCATCCGGCTCGTCGACCGTCGCACTCTCCGCAACCGCACCGTCCACGTTCGCGGCGCCGCAGAAGGGCTGAAACCACCTCATGACTGCCGTACCCCCTCCCATATCCAAGACGTCACCGCAGGTCAGCACGGTCCACGGGGCGGTGCGCGGCGCGCTGGAGCAGGGCGTCGCCGTGTTCCGCGGTATCCCGTACGCGGCTGCGCCGGTCGGCGCCCGCCGCTTCCGGGCGCCGGAGCCGCCCGAGCCCTGGGAGGGGGTACGGGAAGCGGTGGCGTTCGGGCCGACCGCGCCCAAGCGGCCGTACTCCCCGCCGCTGGACCGGCTGCTGCCCGATCCCGACGTGCCCGGCGACGACTGCCTCAACCTCAATGTGTGGACGCCGTCCCCGGCCCGTACCGGGCTGCCCGTCCTCGTCTGGATCCACGGCGGTTCGCTGCTGCACGGCTCGTCGGCCGTGCCGGTGTACGACGGGGCGGCGTTCGCCCGTGACGGCGTCGTCCTCGTGTCGGTCAACTACCGCCTCGGCGTTGAGGGGTTCGGGGTGTTCCCGGACGCGCCCGCCAACCGGGGGCTGCTCGATCAGCTCGCGGCGCTGGCCTGGGTGCGGGACAACATCGCGGCGTTCGGCGGCGATCCGGACCTGGTCACGGTGTGCGGTGAGTCGGCGGGGGCCATCAGCATCGCCGCCCTGCTGGCCGCCCCGCGAGCCAAGGGCCTGTTCCGACGTGCGGTGCTGCAGAGCGGTGCGCCGACCGCGCTGCCCCTGGACGCCGCTGCCCGCCGCACCACGGAGCTGATCGCGAAACGGCTGGGGGCCGCGGCGACGGCCGGGGCGCTGGCTGCGGTGGACCCGGCGCAGCTCCTGGCGGCGCAGACCGAGGTGACTTCCGGCGGCTCCCCGCTGACCGGCGGGAATTCCTTCCAGATCGTGGTGGACGGCGATCTGCTGCCCCGAGATCCGCTCGAAGCGCTGCTGGACGGCGCCGCGAACGACGTCGATCTGCTGATGGGCACGAACAGCGAGGAGTACCGGCTCTGGTTCGTGCCGAGCGGTCTGACGGAGCGGCTGTCCAGGATCAAGCTGCGGCTGGCCCTGCTGAAGTTCAAGGTGCCGGGCGCCACGGCGCGTACGTACCGCGCGAACCGGCCTGGTGCCACTCCGGGTGAGCTGCTCGGGGCGCTGGCCACCGATCTGCTGCTGCGCGTCCCGCTGAACCGGGTGGCCGATGCGCGCGCCGGTGCCTCGGGGAGCACCCATCTCTACGAGTTCGGCTGGCCGTCCCCCGTGCTGCGGCTCGGCGCCTGTCACGCGCTGGAGATCGCCTTCGTCTTCGACACACTGGACCGGCCCGACGCGGTGGCTCTGGCCGGCGAGGACGCCCCGCAGGAGCTGGCCGACGCGATGCACGCGGCGTGGGTGCGGTTCGCCGCCTCCGGCGATCCCGGCTGGCCCGCCTGGGACACGTCCCGCCCGGTGATGGGCTTCGGCCCCGAAGCGCCCGCCGTGGTGAGCGCCCCGCGCGACGAGGAGCTGCGCGGCTGGGCACCGTACCGGAGGAACACCTGACACCGGTCGGTCCGCCGCCGGCAACGGCGCGGGCGGCGGCCCCCGGCCCGCGGGCCGGGGGTCCTCCCGGCATCAGCCCTTGTTCTGCGCCGCCCAGAACTCGTCGAACGTGAGCAGCCCGTCGCCATTGGCGTCGTGCGAGTTGATGACGGCCTGGGCCACCGGCTCGGTGACGTAGGGGTCGCCGAGCTGAGCCATCACGCTCTTGTACTCGGCAGCCGATATCAGCCCGTCGCCGTTCTGATCGAACCGCTGGAATGCCTTGCGTGCCGACTCGATGTCCGCCACAGTTTCGCCCCTTCGTAATGCCTGACCAGTGTCTGACTGACGGGGGTCAGATTAACGGGCGCGACGGATGGCGGTCGCGGCGGCCGGTAGTCGATCATGGATGGGGAGTCCGCCGCCCGGCGGACCGCGTTCGGGACCGGGGAGCGAGACGCCGATGGACGACACACTGGCAAAGATCCTGGCGGCTGCGGCGCACGGACGGTTTCCCCCGCCGGACGGGTCCACGACGGTGGTGGGGCAGCCGGGCGCCCGGGATGCGGGAGTGCTGGCGTTCACCGCGCACTCGGTGGTGTTCACCGACGAGGATCCGCGGTGGGTGCGGGCCCTGCTGGCCGCCACCCCCGGTGACGCGCTCGCCGCGACGATGAATCCGTACTTCCTGAGCGCGCTGCTGGCCCGGAGCGGCCGGCACATGAACACCATTGATCTTCTGACGGTCGCGGACGCGCTGCCGGGCGAGCCGGAGATCGCGCTGCGGGAGATCGAGGACCCGGAGCATCCTCGGGTGGCGCGGGCGATGAAGTACCGCGACGAGGTGCGGGTCTGGTCCGCCGACGGCGGTGTGGTGATCCTCGGCCGGGGAGTCGCGGGGCGCTGGGAGACCGCGGTCGAGGTGGCCGAGGAGGCGCGCGGCCGGCGGCTGGGGGAACGGCTGGCGCGGGCGGCCCGGCATCTGGTGCCGGACGCGGTGGTGTGGGCGCAGCAGTCGCCGGGGAACGCCCGCAGTGTGCGGACGTTCCAGGCGGCGGGCTACCGACCGGTGGGCTCGGAGGCCCTGTTGGTCGCGGGGTGAGTGTTCAGCGGGTCAGCTGGGTCACGGCTCGTGGCCGGCGCCGGGCCGTCAGCGGAAGACGCCGGTGTGGCCGAGTGAGTAGCGGCCCGGCTGCGGGTAGACGGCGAGTCCGTGCGGGCCGCTGCCCACCGGGATCCGGGCGAGCTGTTTGCCGCTGGCGGTGTCGATCGCGTACACCTCGGAGTTGTAACGCCCGCTCAGCCAGAGCACCTTGCCGTCGGCCGAGACTCCGCCCATGTCGGGGCTGCCGCCGTTCGGCAGGCGCCATTTCTTCGCCAGTTTGCGCTGTGCGAAGTCGAAGACGGAGATGGAGCCCTCGCCCCGGTTGGAGATGTACATCTCCTCGGAGTCGCGGCTGACGTAGAGGCCGTGGGCACCCTTGCCGGTGGGCAGCAGTTTCGGGGTGGTGAACTTCTTCCCGTCCAGCACCCACACCCCGTTGGCCATCATGTCCGCGATGTAGAACGTGCCGCCGTCGGGTGACAGCTTCACGTCCTGCGGCATCGCGCCTTTGAACGGCAGCTTCTGCCGGCCGACGACCTTCATCTGCGCCGTGTCGACCTTGAGGAGTTCGCCGGAGAACTCGCAGGAGACGATGAAGTACCGGCCGTCCATGGAGAAATCGGCGTGGTTGACGCCCGCGCAGCTGACCGGGACGGCCTTGGCCGTCTTCATGGTGTGGGCGTCACGGAAGACCAATTGGCGGTCCATCGAGGCCATCACCACGGCGTACTTGCCGTCCGGTGTGAAGTAGAGGTTGTACGGGTCGGAGACGGGCACCGTGCGGCTCACCTTCCCGGTGGCCGGATCGATGGCCGTGAGGCTGTCACCGATGTCGTTGTTGACCCAGAGGGTCTTCAGGTCCCAGGAGGGGACGACGTGCTGCGGCTGGCGGCCGACCTTGATGGTCCTGATGACCTTGTACGTCGCGGGATCGATCACCGACACCGTGTCGGAGTTGGTGTTGGGGACGTACACGCGGGACGGGAAGTCCTTGACGACCGGGGAGAGCTTCCCCGGCCGGTCGGCCGCGTAGACGTCCTTGGCGTCGAGCACCGGTGGCATGCCGGGCAGCGCGGGCTTCGCTCTGCCGGACGGTGCGGCGGCCTCGGCGTTCCCCTTCTCGGCAGAAGTGCCGCAGCCGGTGAGTACCGCCAGCAGGACGCCCCCGAGCAGGGCCGCGGTGAGCTTGGTGGAGGGAGGCATCAGGTCAGCAGCTCCGTGGTCGTCACCGCGCGCAGTCGGCGGCGGTCGATTTCGGTGAGGAGGAGAGGCAGGGCGGCGACGGTGTCCGCGTAGCCGAAATGCAGGCTCACCACCGATCCGTTGCGGATCTCCCCGGCCACCTTGCGGGTGACGGCCGCGGCGCCGGGAGAGGTGAAGTCGAGGGAGTCCACGTCGTACGAGAGGACGTGCGGGTAGCCCGCCCTGGCGGCGAGCCGCTGGACGAGCGGGGTGGCGTACCGGGTGCGGGAGGGCCTGAACCAGGTGCCGATGGAGCCGGTGAGCCGGCGCAGCCGCTGGGCGCAGCCGGTGATCTCCGCGTACGCCTCGGCCTCGCCCATCGAGGAGATGTCGATGTGGCGCTGGGTGTGGTTGCCGAGGTCGTGGCCGCCGTCGAGGATGCGGCGGGCCATCTCGGGGTGCTCGTCGAGCCAGCTGCCGACGGCGAGGACGGTGATCCGGGCGTGGGCCCGTTCGGCCTCGGCAAGTACGGTCCGGGCGATGGCGGGGTCGCCCTGGCCGTGGAAGGTGAGGGCGACTCGGGCGCGGTCGCGGGGGCCGTGGTCGATCTGGACCGGCTGCCCGGGGAAGCGGTGCGGGGCGGGCGCGGGGTGCGGGGCCGCGGGCCGGGTGGTCGCGGTGACGAGGTTCTTCGGGCTCACTGCGGTCGGCACGGTCCTGGCCGACGTACCGGCGGCGTCGCCGTGGTCCGCGCATCCGGCGGTGAGGGCACCGGCGATGGCGGCCCCTGCTCCCGCGCGCAGAGCGCTGCGGCGGTGCACCGGTGTGTCGGAGGCGTTCATGTGAAGAACAGTAGGGGCAAAACGAACAAAGAATGACAATATATGAGCATCTGGGTGACACGATTGAATCACCCGCTGAATCTCATAAATATTCATGGTTTTCCAGGCAAGTGACCCATCACACCTGCGATTCACCTGAAGAATGTCGCACTATGGCAGCGAATACACCGTTTGCACCTTTGGCGGTGAGGTCGCCGGTCTGCCATAGTCGGTGACACGACCGCATTGACCCGAGCTCGGTCGTCACGAGCGGCCGTGAACACACCCCCCATTTCACGGCCCCCACACAGCAGCCCCCGAAGCGCCGCACCACGGCAGACCGGGGGCTTCTGTGCATCCGGGCACGAGCCCGCCGGAGGTCAGCGGTCGGAGATCCGCATCTCGAACCAGGTGGTCTTGCCGCGCGGCAGCAGGTCCACGCCCCACCGGTCGGAGAGCTTGTCGACGAGGAAGAGCCCCCGGCCGCTGGTGTCCATCTCCTGGACGGGCATCAGACACGGCAGTCCACGCGAGGGGTCACGCACCTCGATCCGGATCCAGCCGCGACGGCGCAGCATCCGTAACCCGAAAACCCGGGCGCCGGTGTGCCGTACCGCATTGCCGACGAGCTCCGAGACGAGCAGTACGGCGTATTCGGCGGTTTGCGGGGAGAGCGCCCACTGACGCAGCATCACACACGAGGTGAGCCTTCGGGCGGTGGCCGCGGACTCCGGGCGGGACGGCAGCCGGACTTCACCCTCCGCCGGGTTTCCGAACAACTCCAGCGCCTTGAACGCCTGTTCGTCGTCGACCGCCGGCATCCAGCGTGCCGCTGTCGCGCCGCTGCGCGGTCGCGGCTGTTCCACACCCTCCAGGCCCGCCATGCACACCATCATGGCCGCAAGGCGAGCACTCCGGGGCCGTTCCAAAGGAATCCGCACCCCGGAACGCATCAATCCGGAGAGGTCGGTAGGCATATGCCACTGGCAGAATGCGGCCCGACACACCTCATCTGACCTGCACAGATAATGCCTCCGAGCGAGATTGCCAGCCCCTTCGACCGGCCGGGCCTCAAGGCTCCTTTGAGGCCCGGCCAATCCGCCCGCACGGATGAATCCGCGTCACTCTGTGCCCAACTGGCGTTCGGTCAGAGGAACTTGGCCTTGCCCGGACCCTCTTCCACGAAGCTGCGCATACCGCGCTCCCGGTCCTCGGTGGCGAACAGACCGGCGAACCAGTTCCGCTCGATCGTGAGCCCGGTGTCGATGTCCGTCTCCAGGCCGGCGTCGACGGATTCCTTGGCGGCGCGCAGCGCGAGGGCGGGCCCCTTCGCCAGCTTGGCGGCCCAGGCCTGCGCCTGCTCGTACACCTCGGCGGCGGGCACCACGCGGTCCACCAGACCGATCGTCAGGGCCTCCTCGGCCTTCACATGGCGGCCGGTGAAGATCAGGTCCTTGGCCCGGGAGGGGCCGATCAGCCGGGCGAGGCGCTGGGTGCCGCCCGCTCCGGGGATCAGTCCGAGCAGGATCTCGGGCTGGCCCAGCCTGGCGTTGTCGGCGGCGATCCGGAAGTCGGCACAGAGCGCCAGCTCGCAGCCGCCGCCCAGTGCGTAGCCGGTGACTGCGGCGACGACGGGCTTGGGGATCCGGGCCACCGCGGTGAAGGAGTCCTGCAGCGCCTTGGACCGTACGACCATCGCCGTGTGGTCCATCGCCTGCATCTCCTTGATGTCCGCGCCCGCCGCGAACACCTTCTCGCCGCCGTAGAGGACCACGGCACGCACGTCGTCGCGCCGGGTCGCCTCTTCGGCGAGTTCACGCAGCCGGTCCTGGGTGGCGACATCCAGGGCGTTCATGGGCGGACGGTCCAGCAGGATCGTGCCGACGCCGTCACTTACTTCGAGGGTTGCGGTCATGAGAGGCAGGTTAACCGGGGCTAACGCGAGCTACTTGGTCCACTCCGACCAGGACATGTTCCAGCCGTTGAGGCCGTTGTCCGGCTGGATCGTCCTGTCCTGCGAGTTCTTCACGACCACTACGTCGCCGATGAGCGAGTTGTCGAAGAACCAGGCCGCCGCGGTCTTCTTGCTCCAGGCACCACGCACGTCCTGGAGACCGACACAGCCATGACTGGTGTTGGTCGTGCCGAAGACCCCGGAAGCGCCCCAGTAGTTGCCGTGGATGAAGGTGCCCGAGGTGGACAGGCGCATCGCGTGCGGCACGTCCTTGATGTCGTACTCGCCGCCGAAGCCGACGGTGTCACCGTTCATCCGGGTCACCTTGAGCTTCTCGCTGATGACCATCTGGCCGTTGTACGTGGTGGTCGCCGGGGCACCCGCCGAGATCGGGATGTCCTTGATCTGCTTGCCGTCGCGGACGACCTTCATCCGGTGCGTGCTCGCGTCGACGTTGCTGACCTGCCTGCGGCCGATGGTGAAGGAGATCGTCTTGGCCTGCTTGCCGTAGACGCCCGGACGCCCCTCGACGCCGTCGAGGTTGAGCTTCACGGTCACCTTGGTTCCCGCGGCCCAGTACTTCTCGGGGCGGAAGTCGAGGCGGTCGTTGCCGAACCAGTGGCCCTCGATCGGTACGGAAGGCTCGGCCGTCACCTTGATGGCGTTCTCGACCGCTGCCGGGTCGGTGATGCCACGGGTGAAGTGGATCGAGACGGGCATGCCGACGCCGACCGTGGAACCGTCCTCCGGGGTGTACTGCCCGATGAAGGTGTTCTGCGGGACCAGCGTCGTGAAGCTGGTGTCCTTCGCCGACTCACGGCCCTTCGCGTCCTTGGCGACCGCGTGGACCTTGTACTGGGTCGCCGCGGCCAGATGCTGGTCCGGTGTCCAGCTCGTGCCGTCCGCCGCGATCTTCCCCTCGACCTCGGTGCCCTTGGGGTCGGCGACCTTCACCGTGGTCAGCTTCCCCTGCTCGGCGGAGATCTTCAGTGCCCCACTGGTGGCGACGGAGTCCGCCCTGTCCTTCGGCGCAATGGTCACCACGGCCTGCGAGGCGGTGGTGTCGTCGACCTTCGACCCGTCCTTGCGGCCCTTGCCCGCGCTGCCGGCGTCGTCTCCCCCGCCGCACGCCGTCACCAGCAACAGGAGCGCACCCAGTACCAGAGCCAGCAGTCCGGTGGCCCCTCGCCCGCGCCGCCCGCTGTTCGCCCCGGCCGATGTCCCCGATATCGGCTGCCCGTTCAATGTGCTCGTCTCCCCTCACACGGTCTGGCCCCGCCAAGACCCTGGGAGCCCGCAGGCCCCCGCCCCCGCGCGCTGCACATGCGCGCTCAGCGAAAGATAATCACACCGATCGCGGGAAGATGACCCCGCGGATGTCACCGTTCAGTCCCAACTTGTCCCGGGACTTCGCCAGGTGACACGGGGTATGGGTGCGGCGGGGCCGGCCGGCCTGTCCGTGTCCTGATCCGCCGGACAGGCCCCGGGGGATCCGACGGGGCCTCGGCGGAGGGCCGAGCCGGCCTTCCACCGGGTCCGGTTCGGATTCCGGCCTCCGTGCCCGTTGTCCGGTGCCACATGCTCGTCCTTGGAGTTGACGACCTCGATCACATCGCCGATGAGCGTCCGATCGAAGAACCGGGCGGCCGGGGTGTCGCTGCTGCCACCCTCCACATCGAGCAGCCCGACGCAGCGGTTCCCGGCGCCGTCCAGGGCGACCGCGTCGACGCTGCACTCGGAGGCGAGCCTGAGAGCCTGTCGGGGACCTTCACCTCCATCCGGTCGTCCGGACCGATGTTCTTCGCCCCGTCCAGCGGGGTGCTCAGGATCGCCTCCTGCGGTGAGCATGCCTTCCCGCTGAAGACGGATCAGGCACCGGTGCAGCCGCTCAGTACGGCCGGCACGACGACCTGCCCATGTCAGCACGGTGGCCGAGCTCGCCACCGCCTTCTTCGCTACGTGGTTCACGTCCCCCCAACGACGGGGGCCGGTCGGGGGAAACGTGAGTGCGGGCCGCCGTGTGGGCAGAACAGAGGGGAGGACCACACTCGGGGAGCCGCGGCCGGGACGCCGCGCGCTCCCTTTCGGTGCCGGTCCCCACGAGCCGCGGGAGGCGAGCAGGTGTCGAGCGCAGCCGAGCAGGAGGCAGTGCAGGAGACGGAGACGACGGCCGTGCCGGAGAGTGCGCGGGAGGCCGTGCCGAGGCGGCCGCCCGCCGTGTGGCCCGGCGCCCCGATGCCGCTCGGGGCCCGCTTCCGGGTGGGCCCCGACGGGGTGGCGGGCACCAATTTCGCGCTCTGGGCGGGCGGCGCGGAGGCCGTCGAGCTCTGCCTCTTCGACGAGGACGGGAGCGAGACACGCCTTGCGCTGACCGAGCTGACCCATGAGATCTGGCACGGCTTCGTGCCGGGCGTACGGCCGGGTCAGCGGTACGGCTACCGGGTGCACGGCCGTTGGGACCCCTGGACCGGTGCCCGCTGGAACGCGGCGAAGCTGCTCCTCGATCCGTACGCACGGGCCGTGGACGGCTCGTTCACCCTCCCGGCCGAGGTGTACGGCCATGTGAGGGACTGGCCGCACCAACAGGTCGCCGACACCGTGCGCGACGAACGGGACTCCGCTCCGTACGTACCGAAGGGTGTCGTGGTCCATGACGACGACGACTGGGCGCAGGACCGCCGGCCCAAGACCCCGTGGGCGGACTCCGTCATCTATGAGCTGCATGTACGCGGCTTCACCAAGCTGCACCCCGAAATCCCCGAGGAGCTGAGAGGCACGTACGCCGGTCTCGCCCACCCGGCGGCCATCGGCCATCTGCAGCGGCTCGGGGTCACGGCGGTGGAACTGCTGCCGGTGCATCAGTTCGCCCACGAGGACCATCTGCTCCGGCACGGCCTGCACAACTACTGGGGCTACAACTCCATCGGCTACTTCGCCCCGCACGCCGGCTACTCGGCGAGCGGGACCGCGGGCCAGCAGGTCGGCGAGTTCAAACGGATGGTGCGGGCCCTGCACGACGCCGGGATCGAGGTGATCCTCGATGTGGTCTACAACCACACGGCGGAGGCGAGCGAGCTGGGTCCCATGCTGTCGCTGCGCGGCATCGACAACCGGGGCTACTACCGCCTCCAGTCCGACGCCCGCAGATACGCGGACTACACCGGCTGCGGCAACACCCTGCATGTCGTCCAGCCGCACGTCCTGCGGCTGATCACGGACTCGCTGCGCTACTGGGTCACGGAGATGGGCGTCGACGGCTTCCGCTTCGATCTGGCGGCCGCGCTGGCCCGCTCGATGCACGACGTCGACATGCTCTCCCCCTTCCTCGCGGTGATCGCCCAGGACCCGGTGCTGCGCCGGGTGAAGCTGATCGCCGAGCCGTGGGACGTCGGCAACGGCGGCTACCAGGTGGGCGCCTTCCCTCCGCTGTGGACCGAGTGGAACGACCGCTACCGGGACGCCGTAAGGGACTTCTGGCGCGGCACCCTGCCCGACGTACGGGATCTCGGCTACCGGCTGACCGGATCCAGCGATCTGTACGCATGGGGCGGCCGGCGCCCGTACGCCTCGGTCAACTTCGTCACCGCGCACGACGGCTTCACCCTGCGCGATCTGGTCAGCTACGAGCAGAAGCACAACGAGGCCAACGGCGAAGGCAACCGGGACGGCACCTCGGACAACCGGGCCTGGAACTGCGGAGCCGAGGGCGAGAGCGACGACCCCGCGGTCAACGCGCTGCGCCGCCGTCAGCTGCGCAACCTGCTCACCACACTGCTGTTGTCGACAGGTGTGCCGATGCTGGTCGCGGGCGACGAGATGGGCCGTACGCAGGGCGGCAACAACAACGCGTACTGCCAGGACAACGAGATCAGCTGGCTGGACTGGTCACTGCTCGGCCGGCCCGAGTGGCGGGCGCTGACCGAGCTGACCTCCCGGGTCCTCACCCTGCGCCACAGGCACCCGGTGCTGCGCCGCCGCGCCTTCTTCTCCGGGCGGGCGCAGGCGGCGGACGGGCTGCGGGACCTGGCGTGGTTCACCCGGCAGGGGGCGGAGATGACGGAGGAGGACTGGTACGCACCGGCGGCCACGGTCGGGCTCTATCTCTCCGGACGCGACATCCCCGGCCGGGACGCACACGGCGAACAGGTCACGGACGACAGCTTTCTGACGATCCTGCACGCCGACCACCGGCCGGGCGACTTCCGGCTTCCCGGGCCGCCGTGGGCGCAGAGTTACGAACTGGTCCTGGACACCTCGCGGGAGGACCAGGCCGTGGCACCCGGCACCGTCCACCGGGGCGGCGGGCTGCTGACCGTACCGGCCAGGTCGGTGCTGCTGCTGCGGGTCAGGGAGTGAGGGTCAGCCGAGGATGCCCCGGTCGTAGCCGACCGCGACGGCGGCGGCCCGGTCCTTGGCGCCCAGCTTGGCGAAGATATGGGTGAGGTGGGTCTTCACCGTGGCCTCGCTGATGAACAGCTCGGCGGCTATCTCCCGGTTCGAGGTGCCCTTCGCGACGAGTTCGAGCACCTCGCGCTCACGGCCCGACAGCGACTCGTTGCCCTGCGCCGCCGGGGTGCGCACCCGTGAGATCAGGCGGGAGGCGACGGCGGGCGAAAGCACGGTGCGGCCGTCGGCGGCGGCGCGGACGGCGTTGAACAGCTCGTCGCGGGGCGCGTCCTTGAGCAGATAGCCGGTCGCGCCGGCCTCGATCGCGGGGAGAGTGTCGGAGTCGGTGTCGTACGTGGTCAGGACGAGCACCTTGGACCGGGCGCCGCGCCCGGTCAGTTCGGCGATGGCGGCGACTCCGCCGCCGCCCGGCATCCGCAGATCCATCAGGACGACATCGGGGTCGAGCCGTGCCACGAGGTCGACGCCCTCCACCCCGTTCGACGCCTCCCCGAGGACCCGGAAGCCGGGGGCCGAATCGAACATGCCGCGCAGACCGTCCCGTACGACGGGGTGGTCGTCGACGACGACGAGTGTGATGACGCGTGCAGAATCCTCAGCCATGGCAGGCCAACCGTACTGGTCATCGGCTGTGCTGAACCAGCGGCACCCGGGCGCAGACCGCAGTGCCGCGGCCCGGCTCCGTCTCCACCTCTACGGTGCCTGCGATACGTTCGGCGCGGGCCCGCATGCCGCCGAGCCCGAAACCGCCCGCGCCGCTGTACGGCGGCAGGGCGGCCCGGTCGAAGCCGCAGCCGTCGTCCCGTACGTCCAGGGTGAGTTCGTCGCCCATGAAGGACAGGGTGATGCCGACCCGTGAGGCCCCGGCATGGCGGCCGGCGTTGGCGAGGGCTTCCTCGGCGATACGGAGCAGGGTGGCGGCTATCTCGTCGTGGAGCGGCTCGACGGTACCGGTGACGGTGAACTCGGCCCGGACCCCGTGGCGTTCCCCCCAGCCGACGACCGTCTTCTTCAGCGCGCCGGGGAGGTCGTCGTGCTCCAGTGCGGCGGGGACCAGATCGTGTACCGAGCGGCGCGCCTCCCCCAGGCTGTGCCGGGCGAGGGCGGCGGCGCGATCGAGGTGCTGCCGGGCCAGCGCCGGGTCGGTGTCGGCGATCGAGGTCACCACCTGGAGCTGGGCGATGATGCCGGTCAGGCCCTGCGCGAGAGTGTCGTGGATCTCGGCGGCCAGTCGGCGCCGCTCGTCGGCGACGCCCGCCTCGCGGGCCTGGACGAGGAGTTGGGCGTGCAGGCCGGCGTTCTCCGCGAGGGCCTGTTCGAGGCGGGCGTTGGCGGACTCCAGTTCGGCGATGGTGTCGACCTGGGTGCGGGCGTGCTCGGCCTCTCGGTCGCCGATCCTGGCGAAGACCATGGTGAGGGTCGCGTGCAGACCGAACAGGGCGGCGAAGGCGAACCAGTTCATCAGGGAGACCGGCGGCAGGCCGCTGCCGCACTGCGCGCCCGCCATGATGGCGGCCGTGACCAGCAGCGCGGGACGGACGGCCCGCTGCGGGAGCAGCCGGCCGGTGTCGAAGTATCCGAGGATCGCGAACACCGAGTAGAAGGGGTTGCACCAGGTCAGCGCGAAGCCGATCAGGGTGCGGGCGACGTAGTAGAACTGCGACGCCCGCGCCTTGGGGGCAACGACCGGCCCGACCCGCCCCCACCAGAGCTGGAGGGCGAGAGCGACGGGCACCAGCACCACGGCGGCGTGCACGTCCGCGCGGTCCATGAGGAGCGGGGCGCTCACGGCCGAGACGAACGTGCTCAGGCCGAGGAGCCCGTAGGGCCCGTACCTGAAGAACCGTTCCCACCCGAGCTCGGCGCTCATCGTGTCGTTCCGGTGTGCCGTCGCCGTGTCCCACGCCTTCATGGGTGCAGTCTCCCCGTCTCCGGCGCGCCGGTCACTCCCAGCGGAACAGACGGGTCGCGAGCAGCGTCACCAGCGCCGTCCACAGCGCCATCACGCCGAGCTGGGTGAAGCCAGGCCAGCTGCCGGACGCCGCCCGGTCCAGCGCCTCGGACGCCGCTCCGAACGGGGTGAACCGGACGATGTTCCGGAGGGTGTCGGGCATGCTCTGCACCGGGATCCAGACGCCGGCGGTGAACATCATCAGGAGGTTCACGACCGAACCGATGGCGGCGGCCGCCTTGGTCGTACGGGAGAGGGCACAGAGCAGTGCGCCGAGGGTCAGCACGCTCGCCGTCGACAGGAGCAGCGCCAGGACGTAGGCGACGGGCTGTCCGGGCAGTCCGACGCCGAAGGCGACCCGGCCGACGGCCATCGCCAGTACGGCGGAGCCGAGGGCGGCGGCGCCGTGCAGGGCGATCTGCGCGGTGAGTAGCGCGGAGGGGCGTACCGGGGTGGTGGACATCCGGCGCAGGATCCCGCGCTCGCGGTAGCCGGTGAGGACGGGCGGCATGGCCTGCAGTCCGGCCATGATCATGGCGAGCAGCACCGACACCGGTACGTACAGATCGATGACGCGGCGGCCGCCGAGCGCGTCGTCGGGGTCCCGGAAGGACGGGATCAGGCCGAGGATCGTCAGCAGCGCGGTCGGGAAGACGAGGATCCAGAACAGGCTGCCGGGTTCGCGGAGGAAGAGCCGTGTCTCGGTCCTGAGAACCGCTGCCCATGGGTTGGGTGCGTCCATCGCCTTGGCCGGGTTCGCCGTGGTCATCTCAGGCCGCCTGTTCTGTGAGGTCGAGGAAGGCGTCGTCCAGCGTTGCCTCGGTGACGCGGAGCTGGTGTGCGGTGATGCGGTGGCGGGCCAGCAGCGAGATCACCGCGTTGACCGTCTCGTCGGTGCCGTTGATGACGACCCGGCTGTCCTTCTGCTCGACGGAGACCGCCCCGGGCAGCTGGCCCAGCTCGGTGTCGTCGAGCGGCTGTGAAGGCGTGAAGGAGATGACCGTGGTGCTGCCGGCCCCGCTGATCAGGCCGGACGGGGTGTCGAGGGCGACGACCTTTCCCTTGTCGATCACGGCAACCCGGTCGCAGAGCCGGCTGGCCTCTTCCATGAAGTGGGTGACCAGAAGGACCGTCACGCCGCTGTCGCGTACGTCCTCGATCAGCTTCCAGGTGTCCCGGCGGGCCCGCGGGTCCAGACCCGTGGTCAGCTCGTCGAGGACCACGACCTTCGGGTTGCCGACCAGGGCGAGCGCGATGGACAGCCGCTGCTTCTGGCCGCCGGACAGTTTGGCGAACCTGGTGCCGTACTTGGTGTGCAGACCGAGTCGTTCGGCCAGCGCACGCCAGTCGGCGGGGTCCGGGTAGAAGGCGCTGTACAGCTCCAGCGCCTCGGCCACGGTGATCTTGGGCTGCAGTTCGCTCTCCTGGAGCTGGGCGCCGAGCAGCCGGGTCACCCGGTCGTGGTCGGCGACCGGGTCGAGGCCGGCGACGCGGACCGTACCGGCGTCGGGAACCCGCAGCCCCTCGACGCACTCGACGGTGGTGGTCTTGCCCGCACCGTTGGGTCCGAGGATCCCGAAGATCTCCCCCTCGTCGACGGCGAAGCTCACTCCGTCCACCGCGGGGCGCCCGGCGTAGGCCTTGTGCACCCCGTTCACTTCGATGATTGCCATGCCTACGAGAATCGCGTCGCGGGGACCGGCGCACCATCGTCCATCGCGCTCGAGGCGGCATCAGCCGATCGGTTGATACGGGGTACTACCAGCGGTCCGCAGGGCCGGTCATGAGGCTCCGTCACCGCCGGACGGCCGAAAAACCACATGAGCGATGTCAGAGGTGAACCGTAGGCTCGCCTGTGATGCCCGAAGAACATGTAGAGCCCAAGGACCGGTCCACCGTGCGCTCCCTGCTGCGGTTGTGGCCCTATGTGAAGCCGGTACGCAAGCGCCTGTTCGGCGCAGCTCTGGTCGCGATAGTCGCTTCCTGCATCGGCCTGGTGATCCCTCTCGTACTGAAGTGGATCGTCGACGGCCCCGTGGCCGGCCGCGACCCGGGCGGCGTCTGGCTCGGCGCGCTGTATCTGCTGTTGCTGGGCCTCGCCGAGGCCGCGCTCTTCGGGGTGCGACGGTGGATGGTGGCCCGGCCGCTGGCAGGGGTCGAGGCGGCGATGCGGGCCGACCTGTACCGGCATCTGCAGCGGCTGCCGGTGGCGTTCCACGACCGCTGGCCGTCGGGGCAGTTGCTCTCGCGCGGGACCACGGACCTGATGCTGGTGCGCATGTTCCTGGCTTTTCCGCTGACCTTCCTGCTGGTCAACGGAACGACGATCCTGATCGGTTTCATCATTCTGCTGATGCAGCAGTGGACGCTGGGACTGGTGCTGCTCGCCCCGGTGGTCCCGATGGTGATTCTCTGCTCGGTCTTCGAGACGAAGTACTCGCTCGTGGCGCGCAAGGCGCAGGATCAGGTCGGCGATCTGACGACGGTCGTCGAGGAGAGCGTGCTCGGCATCCGCATCATCAAGGGCTTCGGCCGGCACCGCAGCCAGGCCCTCGCGTTCCGTGCCCTCTCACAGCGACTGCGCACCACGGAGCTGAGCAAGGCCCGCCTCCTCGCGGGCATCTGGGCCGCCATCACCACGATCCCCGAGCTGGCCATCGGGGCGGCGCTGGTCCTCGGCGCGGTCCAGGTCGCGGACGGCGGGCTCTCGGCGGGCACGCTGGTCGCCTTCCTCTCCACGGCGCTCGCGCTGCGGTGGCCGATCGAGTCGATCGGCTTCCTGCTGGCGATGAGCCAGGAGTCGGCGACGGCGACCGAGCGGTTCTTCGAAGTGATGGATGTGGCCGAGGAGGACGACGCGGCCGCCGTCGACGGCCGCGCGCCGAAGGACACGGCCGGTCAGGGCGAAATGGTGTTCGAGGGGGTGGAGTTCCGCTACCCCGACGCCGAGGCCGGCTCCGTACCCGTACTGTCCCGGATCGATCTGCGTATCCGCCCCGGCGAGACGATGGCCCTGGTCGGGGCCACGGGTTCCGGGAAGACGACGCTCACCGCGCTCGTACCGCGACTGCACGAGGCGACCGCGGGGCGGATCACGCTGGACGGCAGGGACATCGCCGCCATGCCCCGGCAGGAGCTGCGCGAGCTGGTGTCCGTGGCGTTCGAGGAGCCGACGCTCTTCTCGGCGAGTGTCGGGGAGAACGTGCTGATGGGCGCCGAAGGCGCCGGGGAGGAAGAGCTGCGGCGGGCGCTCGCGGTCGCGCAGGCCGACTTCGTGTACGACCTGCCCGAGGGCATCGGCACCCAGGTCGGCGAGCAGGGGCTCAGTCTCTCCGGCGGACAGCGGCAACGGCTCGCGCTGGCCCGCGCCGTGGTCGGCCGGCCACGATTCCTGGTGCTCGACGATCCGCTCTCCGCCCTGGATGTGCACACGGAGGCGCTGGTGGAGGCCGCCCTGCGGCAAGCGCTCGAGGAGACGACGGCGATCGTCGTCGCGCACCGTCCGTCCACCGTGATGCTGGCGGACCGGGTGGCGCTGCTGTCGGAGGGCCGGATCACCGCTGTCGGCACCCATCAGGAACTGCTGCGCGGCAGCGCGGAGTACGCCTGGCTGATGTCCGGCGCCACAAGCGCACAGGAAGGTGCCATTGCCGAAGACGCCTTCCCCGACCCGTCCGACGAGGACCGCCTTGTGCCGGACGTCCCTGCCGAGAAGGGCCGCACCCGATGACCAGTACGACGACGACCGGGCCCGCCGACCGGCGCGATGCGCGGAAGAAGCCCGAGGGCCCGTCCCCCTCCGACGGCGCCGGGGATCAGTTCGACCGGGACGATCTGCCCACGCCCCGTGGTGCGACCCGCACACTGCTGATGTCGCTGCTCCGGCCGCACCGGGGCCGGGTGATGGTGTCCGCGCTGTTGCTGCTGATCCAGCAGGCGGCGGTACAGACGGGCCCGCTGCTCGTCGCCTACGCCATCGACAGCGGTGTGCCCGCCTTCCGGGACAAGGACTACGGGCCGCTGATCGCGGTGGCCGTGGGATACGCGCTGTGCTCGGCGGCCGCGGGGGGCATGCAGTACGCGTTCATCCGGGCCTCCGCCCGGATCAACCAGGACGTGCTGCTCGATCTGCGCGGGCGGATCTTTCGCCATGCACAGGCCCTGAGCGTGGACTTCCATGAGCGCTACACCTCGGGCCGGCTGATCTCCCGCTCCACCACGGATGTGGAGTCGCTGCGGGAACTGCTCAGCGAGGGGCTCCAGGAGCTGATCGGCATCGTCCTGTCCTTCGTCTCCATCTCGCTGGTGCTGCTCTGGCTGGACTTCGGTCTCGGCGCGGTCGCGGTGCTCTCCTTCGTACCCCTGTATCTGCTGGTACGGCTCTACCAGCAGCGGGCCGGAGTGCTCTACGCGGCGCGGTCGACGGCGATCGCCGCGGTCATCGTGAAGTTCGCCGAGTCGATGAACGGCATCCGTCCCGTCCAGGCCTTCCGCCGCGAGCGCATCAACGACCGGCACTTCGAGGACCTCAACAGCGCACACGCCTGGAAGAACGGCGGCGCGATGCTGGAGATGGCGCGCTATGTGGTCGGCTCCCGGCTGGTCGCCAACACCGCGGTCGCCGGGATCGTGCTGTGGGGTGCGTACCGCGTGGCGTCGGGCACCCTGGCACTCGGTGTGCTGGCCGCGGCCGTGCTCTATCTGCGCCGGCTGTACGACCCGATCGACCGGCTCGGCATGTTTCTCAACTCCTATCAGTCGGCCTCGGCTTCGCTGGAGAAGATCGCGGGCCTGCTCGCCCAGACCCCTTCCGTCCCCGAGACGTCGGATCCGCGGGAGCTGCCCGCCCTCACGGGTGAGCACCCCGGCCGCGAGGTCGTCTTCGACTCGGTACGGTTCGCCTACCGGACGGGCGGCGAGGTGCTGCCCCGCTTCGATCTGACCGTCCCGGCCGGCCAGACCGTGGCCGTGGTCGGTTCGACGGGCGCGGGCAAGTCGACGCTCGCCAAGCTGCTGGCCCGCTTCTACGACCCGACCGACGGCCGGGTGCTGCTGGACGGGACCGATCTGCGGGATCTGGCCGTGCCCGAGCTGCGGCGGGGTGTGGTGATGGTGACCCAGGAGGCGTTCCTGTTCTCCGGGACCGTCGCCGAGAACATCGCGATCGGCAGCCCTGACGCGACCCGTGAGGAGATCGAGCAGGCCGCCAAGGCGATCGGCGCACACGATTTCATCGCCGGACTGCCCGAGGGATACGACACGGACGTACGCAAGAGGGGCAGCCGGATCTCGGCCGGTCAGCGCCAGTTGGTCGCGTTCGCACGGGCCCTGCTGGCGAACCCGGCCGTCCTGATCCTCGACGAGGCGACCAGTTCCCTGGACATTCCCGGCGAGCGGGCGGTACAGCGGGCCATGGACACGGTGCTGCACGGCCGCACCGCGGTGGTGATCGCCCACCGCCTCTCCACGGTGGAGATCGCGGACCGGGTCCTGGTGATGGAGCACGGCCGCATCGTGGAGGACGGCGCCCCGGCCGAACTCATCGCCGGCACGGGCCGCTTCGCCGGGCTGCACCGGGCATGGCGGGAGAGCCTGACGTGAGCGGCATCCAGCTCGGGGCGCCTGGTGGGGCGGATGGAGACCGTCCATGGGCGCCCACCTATGAAGCAGGGGGACCGGGGCTCGACAGGGCGATCGCTGCGGCAGGGCACAGATCGACGGCCTCGCGAACCGAGTCCCGCGTTTCGGCGGGCGGCTCGGGTCGCAGCACGATCGCCTTGCCGTCGTCCTGACGCTGGTCGAACACCTCGCCGGCCGTCAACACGCACATTCCGGAGCCGACGCAGAGCTCGGCGTCCACAGTGATCCTCATCGGTCACGCGTCCCAGGTGACCGGGAGGCTCTTCACCCCGTAGATGTCCGCGATCTCCGGACGCAGGGCAACCTCTTCGGGTGGTACGGCGAGGCGCAGCGTGGGGAAGCGGTTGAACAGCGCGGGGAACGCGACCCTCATCTCGACGCGGGCCAGTTGCTGCCCCAGGCACTGGTGGATGCCGTGGCCGAAGGCCAGGTGCCCGCCGTCCTGCCTGCCGAGGTCGAGCACGTGGGGATCGGCGAAGCGCTCGGGGTCGCGGTTGGCGGTGTTGTACGACAGGATCACCGGCGAGCCGGCCTTGATGGTCCGGCCGCCCACCTCGACATCCTCCAGCGCCGTCCTCATGAACGTCTTGGCGACGCTGAGGTACCGCAGCAGCTCCTCCACAGCCCGGTCGGCGAGCGTGGGATCGGCGCGCAGCGCGGCCAGTTGCTCCGGGTTGCGCAGCAGCGCGAAGGTGCCGAGGGCCAGCATGTTCGCGGTGGTGTCGAACCCGGCCGCCAGCAGGACCAGGGCGATCCCCTTCAGCTCCTCGTCGGTCAGATCGCTGTCGGTGGTGAGGTCGCTGAGCACGTCGTCGGTGGGGTTCGCGCGTTTGGCGGCCACCAGTTCCGCGAGGTACTCCTGGGTCGCGGTGTAGGCCGCTATCAGGTCCTCGTCGCTCGTCTCCCCGTTCATGAACGAGTCGACCTGCTCCTGGAAGGACCCCCGGTCCTCGTACGGCACCCCCAGCAGTTCACAGATCACGATGGCGGGGACGGGCTTGGCGAACGCGGTCACCAGGTCCGCCGACGGCCCGGCCTCCTCCATGGCGTCCAGGTGGTCGGCGGTGATCTGCTCGACGCGCTCGGTGAGCAGGCGCATCCGCCGTACGGTGAACTTGCCCATCAGCGGCTTTCGGTAGCGGCTGTGCCGGGGCTCGTCCATGAGGAGGAACTCGCCGGGCGGCGCCGGGGGTGACTTCATGTCGCCGTAGTCGATGGTCGGGTGGAGCAGGAGCTCCTTGCGCGAGCTGAACCGCTGGTCGGCCAGGACCGCCCTGACCAGGTCGTATCCGGTGATCAGCCAGCCGGGCTTTCCGCCGGGGAAGGTGTACCCGCTGATGGGGCCGTGCCTGCGGGCATCGACCAGCTCCGCCGGCGGGTCGAAGGGGCAGCCGGACCGACGCGCCGTCGGCATCGTCGTAACGGTGTGCAGCGATTCACCCATGACCATTCCTCATCTCGCGATAGTACGCGTTTGACGATGCTCGAAAGCTACGTTGCATTCAGAATGGCGTCAATCGACAGAAAAGCATTCCCCCAGGTGAGTAGCGGAATATTGATGCAATGACGCTGGGCCCGAATGCAATATCGCGTTGCAATGAATGGCGGCGAAAGCAATACTGACGGCATGCCCGGAGAACGGTTGACCCAGCAGGACCGCCAGCGCATCTCGGCCGGACTCACCGACGGGCTCTCCTACGCCGAGATCGCGAGGCGGCTCGACCGGCCGACCTCGACGATCAGCCGGGAGATCGGACGCAACGGCGGCCCCAGCGACTACCAGCCCCAGCGGGCGCACCGGGCGACGGCCCAGCGTGCGCGGCGTGGCACACCGGCACCCCCGCGCACGGCCGGACCGCCGAGTGGCGCAACGGGCGATGAGATCATCGAGATGGCGGTCCGGGCGGGGCTGCCGAGGATGACAGCACGCGTGCACGTCGACCTGCTGCTGTCCGAGGACGGCAGGCGCACCGCGGCCGAGCTGACCCGCAGGCTGGAGGTCAGCCCCGCCTCCGTCTCCGTGGCCGTCAACTACCTCGTCCAGCACGGCTATGTCCGGCGCGAACGCGATCCGCAGCGGCGTCGCGACGTCTACGTGATCGACGACGAGGCCTGGTACCACTCCGTCGTGATCAGCGCGCGGCAGACGCTCGAGGCGGCGCGGGCCGCGATGGCCTCGGCACAGACGTACGGACCCGACAGCCCCGTGGGGCAGCGGCAGGCCAGGTCAGGCGCGTTCCTGGAACAGGTCAGCCTGGACACGTTGGAGTCGGCCGACCGCTGGCGCGACCTCCTGGCGTGATGGGTCCCGGACGAACCCGGGCAGCCGGCTGACCAGTTCCCGAGGACGCCCCGGATCACCTGCGCCGGGCGATGAACCACTGCCCGGCCCGGCCTGATCGCACATCACCCGATCCACAGCTCCCTACAATTGGTCATGTGCCTGACAGTAGTGCACTGCACCACTCCCACCGACGGCACCACATCCCGAAGGGGGCGATCGGCGCATGACCAAGCCTGAGAGCGCGGTGTACGACTACGACGTCGTCATCAGCGGAGCCGGCCTCGCCGGCAGCGCCGCGGCGATCCTGCTCGCTCGACGCGGTGTCCGCGTGGCACTGCTGGAACGCCGCTCCGACCCCGAAACGTACAAGGTGCTGTGCACCCACTCCATCACGGCCAACGCCTACCCGGTGCTGGACGAACTCGGCCTCGTCCCCGCTGTGGAGAAGGCGGGGGCCGTCCGCAACAAGGCCCGCTGGTACACCCGTTGGGGATGGATCGAGCCGAGGGCCGCGCCAGGGGGCCCCGAGCTGCCGTACGGGTACAACATTCGGCGCAGCACCCTCGACCCGTTGATCAGGTCCCATGCGGCAAAGACCCCTGGCGTCGATCTGCTCCTCGGTCACCGTGTGACCGGGCTGGTCCGGGAAGCAGGGCGAACCTTGGGGGTGCGCGCGTCGACACCACAGGGCGAGCGCGAGATCCGGGCCCGCCTGGTGGTCGGCGCCGATGGCAAGGACTCGGCCGTGGCGAAGTTCGCCGAGGTGCCTGCCCGGCAGTACGAGAACACACGGTTCGGCTATCTCGCCCACTTCCGCGATCTTCCGCTGCACGGCGGGATCGGTCACGCCTGGTTCCTGGAGCCCGACATGGCGTACGCGTTTCCCAACGACGACAAAGTGACGGTCATCGCTGTGCTCCCGGACAAGAAGCGGCTGCCGGCCTTCCGGGAAGACCTGGAGGGTAGCTTCCTCGAATTCGTCCGCGCCCTGCCCGAAGCACCGCCCGTCGACTCCGCCGAGCGCATCACGGAGATCATCGGCACCGTCAACTACCCGCTTCACAGCCGCAATCCGACCGCACCGGGCGTCGCGTTCATCGGCGACGCCGCCCTGACCGGCGATCCTCTGTGGGGAGTGGGATGCGGGTGGGCTCTGCAGTCCGCGCAATGGTTGGCAGAGGCGGTCGCCTCGGCCGCGACCGGTCGCGGCGACCTCGACAGGTCGCTCGTGGTGTACGCACGCAGACACCGGCGCCGACTGTGCGGTCACCAGTACCTGGCCGCCGACTACGCCAAGGCCCGCCCGTTCAACCCCGTGGAACGGCTGATGTTCTCGGCGGCAGCGCGCGACGCATCGCTGGCGCGGCACATGCATCTGTTCGCATCCCGCCTGATCGGTCCGCTGCGTTTCTTGAACCCCCTGGCAGTGGCCAAGGCTTCGGCCGTCAACATCAAGCATCGTGGGGCAGCTGCGCCACCCGCGCAGCTGTCACACACAGGATCATGACCGGCTCCCCTCCCCCGTCGACTCGACGCCAACTGAACGCTCAGGAGGCCGGAACCGGCATCAAGGCATGGGCCCAGCCGGAGAACAATGTGGCCAGCCCCATCCTCCTGCTTCCCGGCCTTGCCTTGTTCCTCGGCGCCTTCTGGTGGACGTCGAACTGGCGCCGCCGCGCCGTCGCCCACCTCGCCCGTGCGGGTCGCGCGAAGCAGCCATCAGCGGGTTCGGGAACTGGCGCGTTCGTACGCAGGGCTCCGCGCTGCCAGTTGTTCTTCCCCAAGCGGAAACGCCCCCAAGGGTTGTCCCACATGTCACCGCCAACGGGAGGACCAGCGCGTGAGTTGCGCGGAAGCTCCCCGAGGCCCGGGAGCGAGGAGTCTGCTGACTCAGCGAGACGGTGTCGGCGCCCAGACCCCGGCAGCGGTCCCGTCGCAGACGTGCTTCTCGTAGGCGACGACCTTGCTGTGGATGACCCTCAGGTCTGCGTTCAAGTCGGAGATTTTGGCCCGTACGGCCTGCTCGTGCTCCCGCAGCAGCACCAGACGTTCCGCTTCATTGCCCGGGCCCGACCGGACGAGGCGGGCGAACTCCTTCAGCATGACGATGGGCATGCTCGATGCGCGGAGCCGGTTGCACAGCAGGAGCCACTCCACGTCTGCGAGCTCGTAAACCCGCTGCCCGCCGCTGGAACGGGGGATCGGTCGGAGGAAGAGGTCCTCGCGTTCGAAGAACCGCAGAGCGTGCACGCTCAATCCGGTCGCTTCGGCGACCTCTCCGATCGACAGATCACCCGCATGCTTGCCCATGCCGCAGACAGTACCTTGACCTAGAGCGCAGTCTAGATTCTAACGTCGCGATCATGACGACACAGCAACGCAAGTCCGGCACCGGATTCGGCGCCCACAACACGGCGGACGACGTCCTCGCCGGGATCGACCTGACGCGCAAGACCGCCCTGGTCACCGGCGGCTACTCCGGCCTCGGGCTGGAGACCACACTTGCCCTCACCCGGGCGGGAGCACATGTCATCGCCCCCGCACGCAGGTCCGCCGCGGCGGAAGAGGCCCTGCGGGACGTCCCCCGGGCGGAGGTGCACGTCCTCGACCTGGCGGACCTGGAGAGCGTCCGGGCGTTCTCGACCGGCTTCCTGGAGACCGGGCGCACCCTCGATCTCGTCATCAACGGCGCGGGCATCATGGCCTGCCCGGAGACACGCGTCGGCCCGGGCTGGGAGGCGCACTTCGCGGTCAATCACCTCGGCCACTTCGCTCTCACCAACCGTCTCCGCCCGGCACTGGCGGAAGGGGCACGGGTGGTTTCGGTGGCCTCGTCCGGTCACTTTCTTTCCGACATGCGCTGGAACGACCTCCACTTCCGTGATGGCTACGACCGGTGGCTGGCCTACGCGCAGTCCAAGACCGCAAACGCCCTCTTCGCCGTGCATCTCGATGCGCTCGGCGCCGACAGCGGGCTGCACGCCTTCGCGGTCCACCCGGGCAGCATCCTGACCTCGCTCCAGCGGCACATCTCCCGTGACGAGCAGATGGCCCAGGGCTGGATCACCCCGGACGGCACGCCGACAGCCGGATTCAAGACGCCGGCACAAGGCGCGGCGACGGCTGTATGGGCTGCGACATCACCACTGCTCGACGGCCACGGTGGCGCGTACTGTCAGGACTGCGACATCGCCGAACCCGCCCACACCGACGATATGCTCATCGGTGGGGTCAAGCCCTGGGCCGTCGACCCGGACGCGGCAGCCCGGCTCTGGCAACTCTCCAGCGAGCTCACCGAACTGGACATGTTCACCTAACAACAGCCATCCCGCCGACGATCTTCAAGTCGATGCGATTGCCGGGCAGAGGCCGGGCGCTCAGACGGCGCCGAACTCTCCGGCCTTGACCCCCGCCACGAACGCGGCGAACGACGCGGCGGAGGTGTTCAGCACCGGGCCGCTCGGGTTCTTGGAGTCGCGGACGGGGACCACGCCGAGCGGGGCGACGAGGTTGGCGGCGACCTCCACGCAGTTGCCGCCGTTGTCGCTGTACGAAGACTTGAACCAGCAGGGGGACTCGGTCGTGGTCGTCACGGGGTGCCCTTTCGTGCCTCGTTGATCATGGCCACCGATGCCGCCTGGGACAGCGCTTCGGCCTGTAGCTGATGGTAGGCCGTCAACAGGGGAAGTACGGAGGCCGTATCGCGCTCCAGATGCCCCCGCATCTGGGATTCCGCGTACGCGATCACGGACATGTCCGACAGCGTCAGCAGGTTCATCGGAAGGTTGAACGGACGCCGCTCCCCTATGTCGTACGGAGCGATCTGGAGCACAGTGTTCGGCAGTTCGGCGAACTCCGCCAACCGGTCGAGTTGAGCGCCCATGACCTCGTCCCCGCCGATCCGTCTGTGGATGCAGCTCTCGTCCATCACCACCAGCATCATGGGAGGGCGGGCGCGTACCAGCGCGGCCTGCCGCTCCGCCAGGAACGAGACCCGCTCGGCTGCCTGTTCGGGGGCGATCGCCCCTCGCCGCACGGCGCTGTCCGCAAGAACCCGGGCGTATTCCGGCGTCTGCAACAGGCCGGGGATGATCCCGATTTCGTACAGCCGGATCTCTACTGCGCGTCCCTCGTGTCCCACGTACTGCGGGAAGCCTTCCAGCAGTGAGCCGTGCCGGAGCTCTCGCCACTGGCGTTCGAATGTGTCGGCCGTGTCCCCGGTTCCGAAGATATGGTCCGCACTGCGCGAGAACCGAAGAGTCGGCATCTTGCGACCAGTTTCGACGGCGGAAATATGGGTGCCGGAGTACCCCATATGCGCAGCTAACGCTTCCTGCTTCCATCCGCGAGCCTCACGCAAGCTGCGGATGCGTGCACCGAAGGCGGCCTCCGGACTGCTCTCTGGGTCCAACTCCTTGCGGTTCAACGGCCGTCACCTGACTTTCCGTTCGTGCTCAACAAGTTGAAGACTCCTTCGACTCTAGGCCACGCTAAGCCGCCCCAGTAGCGGAACCGTTACGGAGAGGAGTGGCCCGTGTCTGTACAAAACGGCCCCCCGAACGAGCAGAAGCCCCCACAACCGCCGTCACCCGGCACGCTGTTGGTGGACACCAACCGTCGTGACCAGGTGGGAGAGTTCCGGGGGACGTCCGGCCCGTACTGGTCGTTGCGGCCGGTCTGCGGCGGTACGGAGTGGGAGGCGGAACCCGCGAACGTGCGGGCTCCGAGTCCGATAGAGCGGTTGCGGGCCGAGATCGCGCGGTGCAACGCCCGGAGCGAGGGGCGGATCCTGTGACCGGCGACGTGAACGAGCCGCCTCACCCCGCGAGTTATCGGTGCGCGGCGGTCGCCGAAGGGCTCGTGTGCGGCGCCGACGAGACAGCGCGGTACGTCCTGGGCACCTTCCGGACCATCTCCCCCGTCCTCGCACTGCGATGGCTCGGCGGACAGGCGTTGTGGATCGTGGACCGGCTCGGCCTCGACCCGTACCTCGGCCACCTCGCGGAACTCCGCGCCTGGTACGAGGACTGCGAGAGGCAACGCGACGCCCACGCACACATCAAGACCGGCGCCCCGCTCCTCGTCGTCGTCCCCGACGCGGACTGCACGTACACACTGTCCGTACGATCCATGGCGCAGGCACCCGCGACCGCGTTCCGCTGCCAGCCCGGGGAGGGATCAAGATCAGGAATCGCTCGCTGCACCCCATACGACCTCCCGACCGTCGCAGCGCCATGCGGTACCTGTGGTGGCTCATCGTCTGTCAGCGCCGCCGGGTCGCCGCCGGTGCGCTGCTCGGCAGCGCCTGGATGGTCTGTCTGACGCTGCCGCCGTACCTGCTGTCCCGCGCCATCGACGACGGTCTGCAACCGGAGCGGTGGCCCGCACTGGCCGGCTGGGTCGCGGCGTTGCTGGGTGTGGGGGTGCTGAACGCGTGGCTGGCCATCATGCGGCACCGCACGATGACCAAGGTGCGGCTGGACGCCGCCTTCCGTTCCGTGCGGGCCGTGGTCGCGCAGGCGACCCGGCTGGGCGGGGCGCTGCCGCGCCGGGTCACGGCCGGGGAGGTCGTCACGATCGGGTTCGGCGACGTCGGCGTGATCGCCAGCACGCTGACCATCACCGGCCCCGGTGTCGGCGCGGTCCTCGCCTTCGTCGTCGTAGCCGCGCTGCTGCTGGCCGTGGAGCCGCTGCTCGCCGCCGTGGTGCTGCTCGGAGTGCCGCTGCTCGCGGTGCTGGTCGGCCCGCTGCTGGGGCGGTTGCAGGGCGTCGAGGCGACGTACCGGGAGCGGCAGGGCGGGCTCGCCGGCCGTTTCGAGGACATGATCGGGGGCCTGCGCGTCCTCAACGGCATCGGCGGCAAGGAGGTGTACGCCGAGCGCTACCGGCGCGGCTCGCAGGAGTTGCGGGCGGAGGGGTACCGCGTCGGCGCGGTGACCAGCTGGATCCAGGCCCTCGGCGTCGGCCTGCCCACCCTGTTCCTCGGGGCCGTGACCTGGCTGGCGGCCCGGATGGCCGCTCAAGGGACCATCAGCGTCGGCGAGTTGGTCGCGGTGTACGGATACGCCGCGGTGCTCGTGGTGCCGGTCTCGTTCTTCATCGAGGGCGGCTACGACCTCAGCCGCGGACTGGTCGCGGCCCGCCGGGTCATACGTTTCCTGGACCTGGAGCCCGATTCCGTCGACAAAAACGCAGCCTTGGACGGGCCCGGTTCGCCGTCCACGCTCCGTGATCCGGCGTCCGGCGTGGAGGTGGCGCCCGGGAGGCTGACCGCGCTGGCCGCCGCCCGGCCGTCCGAGTCCGCGGCGGTCATCGAGCGGCTCGGCCGGTTCACCGGGTCGGCCGCGACCTGGGGCGCGATACGCCTCGACGAGATCGATCTGACGCAGGTGCGCCGGCGGATCCTGGTCGCGGACAACGAGGCCGATCTGTTCGCCGGTCCGCTGCGCGAGGTGATCGGCGGCGCCCGGGACCGGGACGAGGAGTCCATCGCCCGCGCCCTGTACGCGACCGTGGCGCAGGACATCGTCCGCGGTCTGCCGGACGGACTCGACTCGCCCGTCGACGCGCAGGGCCGCAACCTCTCCGGAGGCCAGCGCCAGCGCGTCCGGCTGGTCCGGGCCCTCCTGGCCGATCCCGAGGTGCTCCTGGCGGTCGAGCCCACCTCGGCGGTCGACGCGCACACCGAGGCGGCCATCGCGACCCGGCTGCGCGTCGCACGCTCCGGCCGCACCACGGTCGTCACCAGCACCTCACCGCTCCTGCTGGACCAGGCGGACACCGTGTACTACCTGGTCGACGGCTGCGTCGCGGCCGTCGGCAGCCATCGTGAACTCCTGGACCGGGAGCCCGGCTACCACCTTCTGGTGTCCCGCGGCGCGGACGACGACCCCGCCGGCGAAGGAACCCTCCCACCGTCCCGGGAGGCCGTGCGATGACCGCCGGATCCGAACCGACGCCCCAGGCGCTGCCCATCGCCGAACCGGCCCGGATACGCCGGGCGGCGCTGCGGCTGATCCGGCTGGACGGTCGCGCCTTCGCCGCCGTGATCGGCCTCAACGCGCTGGCCGCCGGTGCCGGGCTCGTCGGCCCGTGGCTGCTCGGCCGCATCGTCGACGAGGTCGGGGCCGGCGCCGGGGTGGCCGCGGTGGACCGCCTGGCGCTCACCATCCTCGTCTTCGCCGTGGTTCAGCTCCTCCTGGTCCGTTGCGCCGGTTACGTCGGACACCGCTTCGGCGAGCGGACCCTGGCGCGCATCCGCGAGGAGTTCGCCGACCGGGCGCTCGCGCTGCCCGCCCGGGTGGTCGAGCGGGCCGGCACGGGCGATCTGATGACCCGCGGCACCACCGATGTCGCCGCGGTCGGCGCCACCCTCCGGGACGCCGGGCCCGAGGTCCTCATCGCTGCGGTCCAGGCGCTGTTCATCCTCGGCGCGGTCTTCGCGCTCGACCCGCTGCTCGGTGCGTGCGGGGTGCTGGGCCTGCTCGGGATCTGGTTCGCCGCGCGCTGGTATCTGCGCCGGGCGCTCACCGCGTACCTGACCGAGGGAGCCGCCAACTCGGCTCTCGCGGAGCAGCTCGCGGCCACCGCCGCCGGGGCCCGCACCGTCGAGGCCCTCGGGCTTCAGCAGCGCCGTGTCACGGCGTGCCAGGAGGCCATCAAAGAGTGCTGGACCACCCGGACGCGGACGCTGTTCCTGCGCAGTGTGCTCTTCCCTGCCGTGGACGTCTCGTACGTCATTCCGGTGGCCGGTGTCCTGCTGATCGGCGGCGTACTACACGACCACAGCACGGTGAGCCTCGGTGCGGTGGTCGCCTCGGCCCTGTATCTGCGGCAGCTCTCCCAGCCCCTGGACACCATCCTCCAGCGGCTGGAACAGCTCCAGAGCAGCAGCGCCTCCTTCGCCAGGGTCGAGGGCCTCGCCCTGGCGGCGCACGTACCACCGGCCACCTCCCCCGCACCGGCCAACGACCGGATTGAAGTGGCCGATGTGCGCTACGCCTACGACGCCGGGGACGACGTCCTGCACGGCGTCGACCTGACGGTCCAACCGGGCGAGCGACTGGTGATCGTCGGTCCCTCCGGTGCGGGCAAGACCACCTTGGGCAGACTGCTGGCCGGCATGGACGCACCGCGCACCGGCTCGGTGACGGTAGGACAGGTCCCGGTCGCCGACCTGGCCCCCGACCAGCTGCGCCAACACGTCGTCCTCGTCACCCAGGAGCACCACGTATTCCTCGGCACGGTCCGGGACAACCTGCAGATCGCCTCGGCCTGCGCCACCGACGCCGAACTGCGCACGGCACTCGCTGCCGTCGGTGCCGAGTGGGCCGACGAGCTGCCGGACTGCCTGGATACCGATCTGGGCCCCGGGGGCCATCGGCCGGATGGCGCCCAGGCACAGCAGCTCGCCCTGGCGCGCGTGGTGCTGGCCGACCCGCACACGCTGATACTCGACGAGGCCACCGCACTCCTGGACCCGAGGACCGCCCGCCACACGGAGCGGGCGCTGGCCGCTGTCCTCGAAGGACGGACCGTCGTCGCCATCGCACACCGCCTGCAGACGGCCCACGACGCCGACCGAGTGGCCGTGATGGAAGACGGCCGGCTCACCGAACTCGGCACCCACGACGATCTCGTGGCGGCCGACGGCGCCTACGCCGCGCTCTGGCGCTCATGGCACGGTGAAGGCCCGCCTTCCTCCTGAGCCGGCGACGCGCGGCCGCGGCGGGGCCCGGCCCCCCGTCCGCTCCGCCCGGCGCGCGCGATCGGGCCGGAGCTGGTCTGCTGATTCCGGGGGCCGTCCACCCGTACTCCGGAGAGATCCAGATGAGCGTCTATCGAGCCGCGCAGGTCACCGCCGCCGGCGGTCCGTTCGAGATCGTCGAGCGCGAGATGCCGCAGCCGGGCCCCTGCCACGTACGAGTGGCCGTGGATGCCTGCGGGGTCTGCCACAGTGACTCCCTCTTCGTGGACGACGCGGTTCCGGGCGTACGGTTCCCGCTGGTCCCCGGGCATGAGATCGCCGGGCGGATCGAGGAGCTCGGTGAGGGGACGCAGAACGCCTGGCAGGTGGGCGACCGCGTGGCGGTGGGCTGGTTCGGCGGCAGCTGTGGCCACTGCACACCCTGCAGGCAGGGCGACTTCGTCGTGTGCCGGAACCTGAAGGTCCCCGGATGGGCGTACGACGGGGGCTACGCCGAGACGGTGATCGCACCGTCGGACGCCCTGGCCCGGATCCCCGAAGCACTGGCGGCGACCGATGCGGCGCCCATGGCCTGTGCGGGAGTGACCACGTACAACGGGCTGCGGCGCAGCTCCGCCCGGCCGGGTGACCTGGTCGCCGTGCTCGGCATCGGCGGGCTCGGCCACCTGGGGGTGCAGTACGCGGCCGCGATGGGCTTCGAGACCGTGGCCATCGCCCGCGGAGCCGCCAAGGCCGACTTCGCCAAGGAGCTCGGCGCGCACCACTACATCGACAGCACGGCGGACACCTCCGTCGCGGACGCGCTGCAGGCCCTCGGCGGCGCCAGGGTCGTCCTGGCCACCGCCGCCAACTCCGGGGCCATCACGGCGACCGTGGAAGGGCTCGCCCCCCGCGGTGAGCTGGTGGTCATCGGCGCGGACCCCGAGCCGCTGGGAATCAGCCCGGCTCAGCTGCTCATGAGCGGCAAGGTCGTCCGGGGCCACCCGTCAGGCACCGCGCAGGACGTACAGGACACCATGGCGTTCAGCGCCCTGTACGGAATCCGCCCGATGACCGAGACCGTGCCGCTGGACGGGGCTACCGAGGCGTACCGGAAGATGATGTCCGGTGCCGCCCGCTTCCGGATGGTACTCACCACCCGCTGACGCACCCGGCGCCGCACGGGGGTGGCGGCTCTTCACCGCGGCCGTCGCTTCTCCTCTGTAGGGGCGCCGCTGCCCGCTCCGTCGGCCGGTACGGGGCCCGTGCCCCGGAGCAGGGCGACGGAGAGAACGGCGGCACCGGCCATCGCGACTGCGGCACCGGCCGCGGCCATGTTCATGCGTCGGCGGCGAGGGTCACCAGGGCATGGTCGACGATCTCGGTGGTTGCGCATCCTCAACCGACAACAGCGTTGCGCATACAGCCCGGATTTCGGTGTTTCCGCAGGACTCAGCGCTGACGATCACGAGGAACCTGCATCTGGTCGATGCCGGTGCTTCGGGCCGACGACTACCGGCACCGGGCCACGCGTTCGGCGGCCAGAGAGGTGCGGACCATCACCACCCGTACCGCCGGGCCTCCTATGCCGCACTTGATGACGTAGAAGAGGAAGATGTTGGTCGAGGTCAAGGCAAGCGCGTACACGTAGGCGTCGTGAAGTATCTCCAGGTACAGGAAGGTGCCGATGGTGAGCACGGCCGTGGCGTAGAAGAGCGAGGTCGGCACCCACTGGGTAAGCGCGGAGAGCCCGGTGATCTTGCCGTCCTCACCCGGGACCGTACTGAGGCCGAGCCGGCGCGAACGGGCGATGACGGCACGGACGTAGGCGAGGACCAGGAAGTTCGCGAGACAGGTCAGGCACTGCCCGATCGCGGAGTTGAGGGGCCACCAGCGGGGTTCGACGAGGGTGATCGCCAGGACGAGCAGGCAGGGCACGACGGCCATGGCCCGCATGACCACCTCGGCTGCCAGGGCCAGTCGGCTCAGCCCGCCGGCCCGCCGTCCGATGGTGAGCGGTGTGAGGCCGGAGAACAGGGTCTGGTAGTACTTCGGCGCCGCGATGGCGTAGGAGAGCCCGACCATCCGGGCCGGGAGGTTGGCCCGCCAGTCCGGCAGTTGGTAGTCGGCGTGCCGCCATGAGTCGACGATCGGGAGCCCGTCGCTGCCGCCGTCGAGGTGCTGCACCAGTTCCACCAGCTTGTTGCCCCAGTCGAGCTCGAAGTCTCGCAGCAGCCAGGTGATGACGGTGGTGTTCGTCACCGCCCAGATCAGGGCGGACACCATCGACCAGACGAGCAGCCAGGTGGCGAAGGGTCTGCGGTGTGCATCGGGGCGGGCGCTCTGCTGCCGGTACATCCGCCACAGCCGCCACTCCCGGCCCGGGTCCCCGGACAGGGGGCGCAGCAGCCCCGGCAGCGCCCGCCAGCCGGTCTCGGTCCGCAGATCGGACTCGCCGTTCTCGGCGGCCTGTGCCATCTCCAGTTCGGCAAGAAAAGCGCTCTTCAACTCGCTGAAGGAGAAAGTATGTTCCGTGCCGGTGGTGAAGACGAGCAGTCGGCGCGCCGGGTCGGCGTCGATCAGGTCCTCGATGAAGCGCGCCAGTTGCACGGCGCGCATGTAGAAGATGTCCGGGACGACGCCGTCGGTGTCGGCGCGTCCGGCGCCGAAGAGGATCAGCAGTCGGCCGAGCGAGTAGAGGTCGGCGCGGGCGATCTCGCTGTCGCCGGCCCTGACCTCCGGGGCGATGCAGGAGGACTCGATGCCGGAGGTGCCGGTGATGGTGTGGGTGTAGAGGTAGTTGCGTCCGAGGTCGATGAGTCTGAACGCGCCGTCGGTTTCGGACACGATGATGTTGGACGGGGAGAGGTCGGCGTGCACGCCCTTGAGGCGGCCGTGCACGGGGGCGTCCCGTGCGATGCGTTGCAGATCCTCCAGCGCCTCGAAGAGCAGCACCCCTTTCTCCTGGAGCCGGTCAAGCCGGAGCGAGAGCGCCCGGCCCGTACCGGCCGTGTGCGGATCCCACTCCTCGCGGAGGATTTCCGCGAGCGTCCTGCCCTCGATGAAGTCCATCAGGATCCAGCTGTCGAAGCTTGCCCAGACGCGCACCAGGTGCCGTGAGCCGATGTCGGCGGTGCCGTACGTCTCGGCGTACTCGCGCGTGGCGCGGGTGAGGGTCGGGATCCTGGTGAACGGGTACAGGATCAGCTTGAGGGCGAACTCCGGGCGGGTGCCGTGCACGGCGCCCGCCGTGGTGCCGCGCAGGATCACCGAGGTGCTGCCGTGCCGGTGGAACCGCAACTCCCGTCGCATCGCCTGCCATTCGCGCTCGGCGGGCTCCATGGCCGCGTCCGCGCGACGCCGTCCGGGGCGAGACCCCGGGTGGTAGATCTCGGCGACGGCCTCCGCGACCGCCTCCTCCGCGACGAGCACGTCGCAGACGGCGCCGCAGTCGTGTGTCAGGGCCCGGCCGTCGCCGTGGCCGGGGCCGGGCGGAGGCTGCGGGAGCGAGCGCTGGGCCTCGGATTCGGCAAGGCCCAGCAGGGTCAGCAGGTACAGGCCGGCGAAGCCGAAAAGTTCGGACTGGCCCGCCCGGCGTCGTTCGCTCTGCGCGCGGTGGCCCAGGCACCAGGCGGTCAGGCCGGTAATCGTGTCCCGTCGGCCGCCGGGCCCGAATCGGTCGTCGAAGGAGCGCTCGTCCAGCGGAATGTCCTGCAGCAGGCGCCGCCACGAGGTGAGGCGGCGGGCCCGTTGCCGGGCGGTCTCCGATGCGCCGTCGGCGGGCAGTTGCAGCAGGTCCCGTAACCGTGCCAGGTGCCGTTCGCTATGCCCCGTCAGCTCGCTCAGTGCCGCGACCAGCAGGTCCGGTGTCACGCCTCGGTTCTCCATTCGCGGTGTCCACCACCATCAGTCTCGGCATGGTTCGGATGCTTCCGTGGCGGATCAGCTCGACGGACCGCCTCTCGGTGGCGCAGAAGGCGATCCCGTACGCCATGCGCGCACTGTCGAGGAGCCGGCGCTGGTTCAGCTCGTGCCGCTTGAGTTCGGGCATCCAGGGCAGCGGCGCCAGATCGAGGACGTACGGCGCGCCGGCCTCCGGGGCCGTACGCATCCGGCGCAGCCAGTCCTGGTCCGTGTGTTTCCGGCGGATCGCCGCCAGGTAGCCGTGGCCGAGACCGGTGCGCATCCGCTCCAGGTGCAGGCAAGTGAGGCGGTGCAGCAGGGAGATCTCACCGGCGGTCGACCGCATCGGGCGGGTGCTGAGGGAGAGGATGTGCGTGCAGCCGTCGTCGATCGCGAGCCGGAACGGCAGGGCAGTGAGCACCCCACCGTCGACGGCGCGCCGTCCGTCGGGCGTCGGGACCGTGCCGGGCAGCGCGATGGGCAGCCAGGCGGAGGCGCGCAGCGCGGCCTTGAGGTCCTGGCGGGAGGTGAAGTCCCGCAGCACGACGGTCCGCAGGGCGTCGACGTCGGTGACCGGCACGGCCAGCGGTATCGGCGACCTGATGACCGCCTCGTAGTCGAGGGGCTTGACCCGTTCCATGACGCGGTCGAAGGAGTACGACAGGTCCAGGATCGGGCGCCGCCGCAACACCCGGGAGAAGTCGACGAACTGTTTGGTCGCCAGGTCGTCGTAGTAGATCGACAGCGGATACCAGGTCTGCCCGGCAAGGAAGTAGGCGCCGTTGATGCCGCCCGATGAGCAGCCGTACACCACGTCGAAGGCGTTCTGGTAGCCGTAGTCCTCCAGTTGGGACAGCATCGCCGCGGAGATCACCCCTCGCATGCCGCCGCCCTCCACGGCGAGGGCCACTCTGGCCCCGTCGTCACGCCGCCCCGGCAGGCTCCCGGAGGCGCGCCGGGCGCGCAGGATCTCCAGAACGGGGTGGGCCGGATCCCAGTACTCGGCCCCGCTCCCGGAATCGCGCACCCGCATGGCACCACCCCCCGGCTGGACCATGCCCAGGTTCTCCCGCCATCACACGCCACGGCGGTACCGCGCGCAGGGTGCCTGGCGGCGATACGGGAGACCGTCCGCGAAAGTCCCGTCCCCCGACGTGTGTCGAGGAGCGGGGCTTTCTGCTTGCTTCCGTCCGTAGCGCCGGATGACCGCGCCGGATGACCGCACCCCGCGACCGACGGGGCACAGGACATGGGGCCTGAAGTCACCGTCCGGTGACTCCGGTCGTGTACAGGCACCACCCGCGGCGCCCCGTACGCACCACTCGCGCGCGCCCAAGGGCCGTACGCGCACCGCAACAACCTCCGGCACCGAACCTCGGGCGGTACAAGGCACCGGGCCGAGCCGTCCAACCTCGAGTAAAGGGAAAGAAATCAGCCACATCCCACCACCATCTCGGCCAGCGGCGACCACCCGCCACCGGACCCGCTGTTCGAATACGGCCGATTCGGGCCCGCCCCGCCCCTCTCCCCGAATTCCGGCCGCTCGGCCTCTTACGGCATCGCGATGATGATCGGCGAAACGTCCGCTTAACGAACATGACCTTTCCGGCAACGAACGACTTCCGGCCAACTTGTTGACGCGGTCCTGACAGGACCATCTTCCGGCTGACACTCTTCACCCCGTTCTGCGCACTTCTCGTTCTTCCCGTCGGCTCACCCTGCCGCCGGTACCCCCCTCGCAGAAGGAGTCCGCGTGAGATCCACGCCCAGCCGTCGTGCCACCGCGACCGGCGCTCTGATAGCCGCAGCAGCCCTCCTCGCCGTCGGAGTCCAGACCGGTACGGCCACTGCCACTCCCGGCAGCGCCACCGCAGCGGTACCGGCGGCCGCCGGCGCCGACCACGGTGCCCTGGCCAAGCAGCTCACCCCGTCCAAGCGCGCCGAGCTGATCCGCGAGGCCGACGCGACCAAGGCGGCCACGGCCAAGGAGCTCGGTCTCGGCTCCCAGGAGAAGCTCGTCGTCAAGGACGTCGTCCAGGACAACGACGGCACCACGCACACGCGTTACGAGCGCACGTTCGCCGGACTTCCGGTGCTCGGTGGCGACCTTGTCGTCCAGGAGACCAAGTCCGGGGCGACCGAGGGTGTCACCAAGGCGTCCAAGGTCACCAGCGGCCAGCTGAAGGCCGTGGACACAACGGCCGATGTCGCGCCCGCCGTTGCCGAGAAGCAGGCGCTCGGGCTCGCCAAGGCCGACGGCTCCAAGAAGACCGAGGCCGACCGGGCGCCCCGCAAGGTGGTCTGGATGGCGCAGGGCAAGCCGCAGCTCGCCTACGAGACCGTCGTCGGCGGGCTCCAGGAGGACGGCACCCCGAACCAGCTGCACGTCATCACCGACGCCAGCACCGGCGCGAAGCTGTACGAGTGGCAGGGCATCGAGAACGGCACCGGGAACACCGAGTACAGCGGCCAGGTCACCCTCGGCACCGCACCGTCGTACACGCTGACCGACACGGGCCGCGGCAACCACAAGACGTACAACCTGAACCACGGCTCCTCCGGCACCGGGACGCTGTTCTCCAAGTCCACCGACGTCTGGGGCGACGGCACCCCGCAGAACGCCGAGACCGCCGGCGCGGACGCGCACTACGGCGCGGCCGAGACCTGGGACTACTACAAGAACGTGCAGGGCCGCACCGGTATCCGGGGCGACGGCGTCGGTGCGTACTCCCGCGTCCACTACGGCAACAACTACGTCAACGCCTTCTGGGACGACAGCTGCTTCTGCATGACGTACGGCGACGGCAGCGGCAACGCGAACCCGCTGACCTCCCTCGACGTGGCCGCGCACGAGATGACGCACGGCGTCACCTCCGCCACCGCCGACCTGGTCTACAGCGGTGAGTCCGGTGGCCTCAACGAGGCGACCAGCGACATCTTCGCCAGCGCGGTCGAGTTCTACGCCAACAACGCCACCGACAAGGGCGACTACCTCATCGGTGAGAAGATCGACATCAACGGCGACGGCACCCCGCTGCGCTACCAGGACAAGCCCAGCAAGGACGGCGCGTCCAAGGACTCGTGGTACTCGGGCATCGGCAACATCGACGTCCACTACTCCTCGGGCCCGGCGAACCACTTCTTCTACCTGCTCTCCGAGGGCAGCGGCGCCAAGGTCATCGACGGCGTCTCGTACGACTCCCCGACCTCCGACGGTCTGCCGGTGACCGGCATCGGCCGCGACAAGGCCGCCCTGATCTGGTTCAAGGCGCTCACCACCAAGTTCACCTCCACGACGAACTACGCGGCGGCCCGCACCGGCACCCTCGCCGCGGCCGGTGAGCTGTACGGCACGACCAGCGCCGAGTACAAGTCCGTCGCCGACGCCTGGGCCGGCATCAACGTCGGCCAGCGCCCCGGTGGCGGCACCGACCCCGGCGGCACGGTCTTCGAGAACAGCACCGCCGTCGCCATCCCGGACCACGGCTCGGCCGTCACCAGCTCGGTCAACGTCACCGGTGTCACGGGCAACGCGCCCAGCACCCTCAAGGTCGGCGTGGACATCACCCACACCTGGCGCGGTGACCTGGTCATCGACCTCGTCGCCCCGGACGGCACGGCCTACCGGCTGAAGAACTCCTCGGCCGGCGACTCGGCGGACAACGTCCAGACGACCTACACGGTCAACGCCTCGTCCGAGGTGGCCAACGGCACCTGGAAGCTGAAGGTCCAGGACGTCTACTCGGGTGACACCGGCAAGATCAACAGCTTCAAGCTGACCTTCTGAACCCCGGGCCGGACCTGATCCGGCACAGCCGCCCGGGAGGAGCGCACGCTCCTCCCGGGCGGTTTCCTGTTCGCGGCAGGCTCGGGTCAGTTGCGGCGATCCCCAGAAACCGCCCGCAGGTGCCGGGCCCCACAGGACGGTGCGTCAGCGCATCAACGGACCCGCGCCGTCACCCATCGACTCCGTGGGCAGTGCCACCAGGCCGAGCTCCGCGCTGGTCGCCAGCAGCGGATGGGCGGGAAGCACCCGGACCGTGTAGCCGTACGGCCCGGTGCGATCGAGGGCCAGCGGACCGTCGTACAGCCAGCGGCCCTCCAGGTCCTGACCCCCGGCGGGCTTCAGCGGGAAGACCTGGGCGTCCGAGATCCCGTCGGCGGCGTCCACCCTGCCGGCCACCGCCTGCACCTCCACATCGGCCGGCTCCAGCACCCCGAGGGCGATCCGCACCCGCAGCACCAGCGTCGACCCCAGCTCGGCCGAGCCGCCCTCCGTACTGGGCGCCACGGCCTCCACGTGGTCGACGGCGACGCGCGGCCAGGCGGCGCGGACCCTGGCCTTCCAGTCGGCGAGCTGCCGGGCCGTGCCGGGATCCAGCGCACGCTGGGCGATCGCGGCGGGCGCGTACAGCCGCTCCACATACTCGGACACCATGCGACCTGCCAGAACCTTGGGCCCGAGGGTGCTCAGCGTGCGGCGGACCATCTCGATCCAGCGCTCGGGGAGCCCTTCGCCGCCCCGGTCGTAGAAGCGCGGCGCGACCCTGTCCTCGATCAGCTCGTAAAGGGCGCCCGCCTCCAGATCGTCACGGCGGTCCTCGTCCATGGCCAGACCGTCGGCCGTCGGGATCGCCCATCCGAAGTCCGGCTCGAACCACTCGTCCCACCAACCGTCGAGGACCGAGAGATTGAGGCAGCCGTTGAGCGCGGCCTTCATGCCGCTCGTACCACAGGCCTCCAGGGGGCGCAGCGGGTTGTTGAGCCAGACGTCGCAGCCCGGGTAGAGCTTCTGCGCCATGGCCATCCCGTAATCCGGCAGGAACACGATGCGATGGCGCACCCGGGGATCGTCGGAGAACCGCACCAGCTCCCGCACCAGCCGCTTTCCGCTGTCGTCGGCGGGGTGGGCCTTGCCGGCGACGACGATCTGGATCGGGCGGGTCGGGTGGAGCAGCAGTTCCCTCAGCCGGTCGCGGTCGCGCAGCATCAGCGTCAGTCGCTTGTACGAGGGCACTCGCCGGGCGAAGCCGATCGTCAGCACGTCCGGGTCCAGCACGCTGTCGATCCAGCCGAGTTCGGCCGCTTCGGCGCCCCGGGTGCGCCATGAGGCGTAGAGCCGCTCGCGCACCTCGGCGACCAGCTGTCCGCGCAGGGCCCGCCGCAGGTCCCAGAGTTCCCGGTCCGGGACGTCGGCGGCGGAGTCCCAGCGTCCGGGAGCGCCGCCGTATCCCTTGCGCAGCCGGAGGATCTCGGGCGCGACCCAGGTGGGTGCGTGGACCCCGTTGGTCACCGAGGTGATCGGCACCTCCGCGGCGTCGAAGCCCGGCCACAGCCCGGCGAACATCTCGCGGCTGACCGACCCGTGGAGGGTGGAGACCCCGTTGGCCCGCTGGGCGAGCCGCAGCCCCATCACCGCCATGTTGAAGAGCTCGGGCTCACCGCCGGGGTGGGTCTCCATGCCCAGTTGCAGGATGCGTTCGACGCCCACTCCCGGGAGTTCGCCGTCGTCCCCGAAGTGCCGGGCGACGAGTTCGCGGTCGAACCGGTCGATCCCGGCGGGCACGGGCGTGTGGGTGGTGAAGACCGTGCCGGCCCGCACGGACTCCACCGCGGAGTCGAAGTCCAGCCCGGTGCCGGAGAGTTCACGGATGCGTTCCAGTCCGAGGAAGCCGGCGTGCCCCTCGTTGGTGTGGAACACCTCGGGCGCCGGATGCCCCATGAGGCGGCAGTACGTCCGCACGGCCCGTACGCCGCCGATGCCGAGGAGTATCTCCTGCAGCAGCCGGTGCTCGCTGCCGCCGCCGTACAGCCGGTCGGTCACCTCGCGTTCGCCCGGCGCGTTCTCCTCCACGTCGGAGTCGAGCATCAGCAGCGGTACGCGTCCCACCTGGGCCTGCCAGATGTGGGCGTGCAGCGAACGGCCACCGGGAAGGGCGAGGACCACCCGGCTCGGGGTCCCGTCGGCTTCGCGGATCAGGGTGAGCGGCAGCTCGTTCGGATCGAGTACGGGATAGTGCTCCTGCTGCCAGCCGTCGCGGGACAGGCTCTGGCGGAAGTAGCCGTGCCGGTAGAGCAGGCCGACCGCGATGAGGGGGACGCCCAGATCGCTGGAAGCCTTGAGATGGTCGCCGGCGAGGATGCCGAGCCCGCCGGAGTACTGGGGCAGTGCGGCGGTCACGCCGAACTCGGGTGAGAAGTAGGCAACGGCGGCCGGCAGCTCTGCTCCCTGGGCGAGCTGCTCCTGGTACCACCTGGGACCGTCCAGGTAGTCCCGGAGGTCCGCGGACACCTCGGCCAGCCGGTGCAGGAACTGCTCGTCCAGTGCCAGCTCGGCGAGTCGCCCGGCGGACACGGCACCGAGCAGCCGCACGGGGTCGCATTCCGCCGTCCGCCGGATCTCCGGGTCGACGGCCTGGAAGAGCTCACGGGTCTCGGTGTGCCAGGACCAGCGCAGATTGCGGGCGAGGTCACTGAGTGGTTGAAGGGGATCGGGGAGGACGGGACGCACGGTGAGTCGACGAATGGCCTTCACGTATTCCACCTTTACAGGGGACGTACGAATCCGAGGGGACGCACCACGGTGTGCGCCTCTCCGTCACCCTTGACGTCAACGGTGGGCCGTGCGCCGCAGCCACGGCGCGCGACCGGCTCACAAAGCGTGCCGTCGGCCGGGTCGCCCGCCCCGTTTCCGCCCCGCCCGACCCCACATCATCCGCATCCGGGGCCCCGAACGGCCGGTCCAGGCACATCCGCCACATAGGTAATGGCCGATTCCATCCCCTCGTTCGGTCTTGTGGCACTTCGCACCAAGGGGAAAGCTGCCCAGTGGCGTCCGGAGGGGCGCCGGCGAGCCCCGGGCACGCGGGGCGGCGCTCGGCGCATTCAGGTCGTCACAGATACGCCCGAGTAGTTGACACACCACCGGATTGGCCCCCCGAGAAGCATGGGAAGGCTTCTCCGGTACACAGCCCGAGTCCATCCCGGGACCACGCGAATGCAGCACGAATGCGAGGCACCTGCGGGACCGGTTTTCATCCGGTTTACATCCGCGCAACACATCCGCGCCCCAGCAGTTCGAGTGCCATTCGAGTGAATGCGGACAGGAGCGGCCATGCCCACACCCCGTCAGCCGTCAACGGAGCAGCTAGAAAGGACGGACCCCATCGGTCGCGGTGCGCGTATTTCGCCCTCCGCGGCCGCATCGCGCCCCGTTCAGCCCGAGCTCCAGTCCCCAGGTGATTCCATGATCGGTCGCATTCCCGTCCTCGACGTCCGTCCCCTCGTCGACTGCGGCAGAAGGCCCGCCAAGGCCGTTGCCGGAGAGACCTTCCAGGTCACCGCGACCGTCTTCCGCGAGGGTCATGACGCCGTCGCCGCCAATGTGGTCCTGCTGGATCCGAGCGGGCGTCCCGGTCCCTGGACGCCGATGCGCGAGCTCGCCCCCGGCACCGACCGCTGGGGCGCCGATGTCACCCCGGTCTCCGAGGGCCGCTGGACGTATACGGTCGAGGCCTGGAGCGACCCGGTCACCACCTGGCGACAGCACGCCCTGATCAAGATCCCGGCAGGGATCGACACCACGCTCGTCCTGGCGGAGGGCGCCGAGCTGTACGAGCGGGCCGCCGCGGGCGTACCCAAGCGGGACGGGCGCGAGGCGGTGCTGGACGCGGCCGACGCACTGCGCGACGGCTCCCGCCCGGCCGCCGCCCGGCTCGCCGCGGCGCTGGTCCCCGAGGCGCAGGCCGCGCTCGCCCGTCACCCGCTGCGCGAACTGGTCACCGCGTCCCGCCCGCTTCCTCTGCTGGTCGAGCGCCGACGGGCCTTGTTCGGCTCGTGGTACGAGCTGTTCCCCCGCTCGGAGGGCGCCAGGTTCGAACCGGCCGAACCGGCCGGGGCGAAGAAGAAGGGCAGGGCGGGAAAGCCGGGAAAGACTGCGGAACAGCCGGCGAGAATCATCGGCGGCACCTTCCGTACGGCTGCCGAGCGGCTTCCAGCTGTCGCCGCCATGGGTTTCGACGTCGTCTATCTCCCGCCCGTCCACCCCATCGGAACCACCCACCGCAAGGGCCCCAACAACTCGCTGTCCCCCGCTCCCCACGACGTGGGCGTGCCCTGGGCGATCGGCTCGGCCGAGGGCGGTCACGACGCGGTCCATCCCGAGCTGGGCACCCTCGACGACTTCGATCATTTCGTCGAGACCGCCCGCAACCTGCGCATGGAGATCGCGCTGGATTTTGCACTCCAGTGTTCTCCCGACCATCCCTGGGTCGAGAAACACCCCGAATGGTTCCACCATCGCGCCGACGGCACCATCGCCTACGCCGAGAATCCGCCGAAGAAATACCAGGACATCTATCCGATCGCCTTCGACAAGGATCTGCGCGGCCTGGTCAGGGAGACATTGCGGATTCTGCGCTTCTGGATGGGTCACGGGGTACGGATCTTCCGCGTCGACAATCCGCACACCAAACCGGTGATCTTCTGGGAGAAGGTGATCGCCGATATCAACCGGACCGACCCGGATGTGATCTTCCTGGCCGAGGCATTCACCCGGCCCGCAATGATGAAGACGCTCGCCGCCATCGGCTTCCAGCAGTCGTACACGTATTTCACCTGGCGCAACACCCGGCAGGAAATCACCGAGTACGTCACGGAGCTGTCGGGCGAATCCGCCTCCTCCATGCGGCCCAACTTCTTCGTGAACACCCCGGACATCCTGCCGGGTTACCTCCAGGACGGGGGCCGTCCGGCCTTCGAGGCGCGGGCCGTTCTCGCCGCGACGCTCTCCCCGACCTGGGGCGTGTACGCGGGGTACGAGCTGTGCGAGAACACCCCGATCCGGCCCGGCAGCGAGGAGTACATCGACTCGGAGAAGTACGAAATCCGGCCCAGGGACTGGGAGTCGGCCGAGCGCGAGGGCCGTTCGCTGGCTCCGCTCATCACTTCACTCAACCGCATCAGGCGCCGCCACCCGGCGTTGCAGCAGCTGCGCGATGTGCACTTCCACTCCGCGGACAACGACGCGTTGATCGCGTACAGCAAGCGTTCGGGTTCGAACATCGTTCTGGTGGTCGTCAACCTCGACCCGCACCACACCCAGGAGGCCACGGTCTCGTTGGACATGCCGCAACTCGGCCTCGACCGGCACGAGAGCGTGCCGGTGCGCGACGAGCTCACCGGCGACACCTATCACTGGGGCAGGACCTTCTATGTGCGTCTGGAGCCGGGCGTCACGCCCGCGCACATCGTCGTCCTGCGACCGTCCCCGCCGACCGGAGGGTCACCCACACCATGATCGTCAATGAGCCCGTCCACGACCTGTTCGAGGACACCCCGGCCAAGGACCGCGATCCCGACTGGTTCAAGCGCGCCGTCTTCTACGAGGTACTCGTCCGGTCCTTCCAGGACTCCAACGGCGACGGCATCGGCGACCTCAAGGGCATCACCGCCAAGCTGGACTATCTGCAGTGGCTGGGCGTCGACTGCCTCTGGCTGCCGCCGTTCTTCAAGTCACCGCTGCGCGACGGCGGCTACGACGTGTCCGACTACACCGCCGTGCTGCCGGAGTTCGGCGATCTGGCCGACTTCGTGGAGTTCGTCGACGCCGCGCACCAGCGCGGGATGCGCGTGATCATCGACTTCGTCATGAACCACACGAGCGATCAGCACGACTGGTTCCAGCAGTCCCGCACCGACCCGGAAGGGCCGTACGGCGACTACTACGTCTGGGCCGACGACGACAAACAGTTCCCCGACGCCCGGATCATCTTCGTCGACACGGAGACGTCCAACTGGACCTTCGACCCGGTGCGCAAGCAGTACTACTGGCACCGGTTCTTCTCCCACCAGCCCGATCTCAACTACGAGAACCCGGCGGTGCAGGAGGAGATCATCTCCGCACTGCGCTTCTGGCTGGACCTCGGCATCGACGGATTCCGCGTGGACGCCGTTCCGTATCTCTACCAGCGGGAGGGCACCAACTGCGAGAACCTCCCGGAGACGCACGACTTCCTCAAGCGGGTACGCAAGGAGATCGACGCGAACTACCCGGACACCGTGCTGCTCGCCGAGGCCAATCAGTGGCCGGAGGATGTCGTCGACTACTTCGGCGAGTTCCAGGCCGGCGGCGACGAGTGCCACATGGCATTCCACTTCCCTGTGATGCCACGGATCTTCATGGCCGTCCGGCGCGAGAGCCGCTACCCGGTCTCCGAAATCCTGGCGAAGACACCGGCGATCCCGAAGAACTGTCAGTGGGGAATCTTCCTGCGCAACCACGACGAGCTCACCCTCGAAATGGTCACGGACGAAGAACGCGACTACATGTACGCGGAGTACGCCAAGGATCCACGGATGCGGGCCAACATCGGTATCCGGCGGCGGCTGGCACCCCTGCTGGACAACGACCGCAACCAGATCGAGCTGTTCACAGCGCTGCTGCTGTCCCTGCCCGGCTCCCCGATCCTCTACTACGGGGACGAGATCGGCATGGGCGACAACATCTGGCTGGGCGACCGGGATGCCGTACGCACTCCGATGCAGTGGACTCCCGACCGGAACGCCGGGTTCTCCTCCAGTGATCCCGGGCGGCTCTACCTCCCCACGATCATGGATCCGGTCTACGGCTACCAAGTCACCAATGTCGAGGCGGCGATGGCCTCCCCGTCGTCGCTGCTGCAATGGACGCGGCGGATGATCGAGATCCGTAAGCAGAACCACGCCTTCGGTCTCGGCTCGTTCAACGAACTGCCGTCGTCGAACCCCGCCGTGCTCGCCTTCACCCGGGAGCACGGGGACGATCTCGTGCTGTGCGTGCACAACTTCTCGCGGTTCGCACAGCCGACGGAGCTGGATCTGCGGTCGTTCACCGGGCGTCATCCGGTGGAGCTGATCGGCGGGGTGCGCTTCCCCGCCATCGGTCAGTGGCCCTACCTGCTGACTCTCGCGGGACACGGGTTCTACTGGTTCCGGTTGCGCAAGGACGTGCCGCCGAGCTGACCCGGCGTCACTGCGCACCACCAACCGCGGGGCGGTTTCCGCCGCCCCGCACGGGGCACTCTCACCCACATCGAACACTTCCGGTCCCTTCCGGGTCCCATCTGGCGTTTCGATCCCTTCGAGTCGAGTCCGTACGGACCATCCTGACCCGACACGTCCCGCACAGCCGGACAGCTATTGCCGCAATCCGGGACACTCTTCGCATCCTGTGGTGTGCCCGGGGAAAGGACGCGATGCCATGTCGGAGGCTGCATCCACTCGGGTCGACCTGGCTGACAGCACAGCCCTGCTCCCGTCTCTCGCCCCCCTGCTGCACGAATGGCTGCCCCGGCAGCGGTGGTTCGCGGGCAAGGGCCGGCCGATCACCGCGTTCTCGCTGGTGTCGGCGACCGAGATACTGCCGGTGGGCACCGGTTCCGTCGGCACCCGCACCGGGACCGGGCTGCTCCATCTGCTGGTCCGGGTTCACCAGCCCTCCATGCCCGCGCAGTCGCCGGACGACTGCTACCAACTGCTGCTCGGCGTAAGGTCCGCGCTGCCGCCACTGCTGGCGCCCGCACTCATCGGCCATGTGGCCAAAGGACCGCTCGCCGGCCGCACCGTCTACGAGGGGCTGCACGACCCGCGCCTGGCCGAACTCCTGCTGGAACGGTTCCGTACCCCCGGCACCCTCGGCGCCCTGCGCTTCGATGGGGGCGGCGCCCCCATCGCCGCGGGGCTGGCGCCGCGCGTGCTCGACACCGAGCAGTCCAACACCTCGCTCGTCTACGGCAATGCCTACATCCTCAAGATCTTCCGCCGGATCTTCCCGGGCACCAACCCCGATCTGGAGCTGCCGCTCGCGCTCGCGCGCGAGGGCTGCGGACGGGTGCCCGCCCCCGTCGCCTGGTTCGAAGCCACCGCCCCGGGGCCGTTCACCCTCGGCGTCCTTCAGCCGTTCCTGCGCGGCGCACAGGACGGCTGGCAGCTCGCCCTGCGGGCCCTCGCCTCGGGCCACGACTTCACCGTCGAGGCCCACGCGCTCGGCAGGGCCACCGCCGAGGTGCACACCGCGCTCGCCACTGCCCTGCCGACGCCTGCCCTGCGCCGCTCCCAGACCGAGCATCTCGCCGCCGCGATGGTGCAGCGGCTGGAAGCCGCCGCGCAGGCGGTACCGGCGCTCATGCCGTACGTCCCCGGGCTGCGCACCGCCTTCGACGCGGTGGCCGCACTGGGTCACCGGGGTCACAACTGGGTGGCACAGCGGGTCCACGGCGATCTCCATCTCGGCCAGACGCTGCGCGCGGCCGACGGTTTCTGGTCACTGATCGACTTCGAGGGCGAACCGGCCAGACCACTGCCCGAGCGCCGGCGTCCGCAGCCACCGGTACGCGACATCGCCGGCATGCTCCGCTCCTTCGACTACGCGGCCCGCTCGCACCGCCCGTGGAACGCCGAGTGGGCGGCACGCTGCCGGACCGCCTACTGCGAGGGGTACGCCAAGGCCTCGGGCGTCGACCCGCGCAGCGAACCGGAGCTCTTGCGCGCCCACGAGACCGACAAGGCGGTGTACGAGGTGCTGTACGAGGCACGGCACCGGCCCGACTGGCTGCCGGTTCCGATGGCGGCGATCCAGCGACTGGCCGCCGTCGCCGGCTGACGGCCCGGGTGCCGTCGCCCGCCGGCGGACCCGCCGCCGTCGCACCCGCACCACCGCCCGTCCCCGTCCCGCCTCGTCCCTCCCCCGCGCTCCGCCCCGTCCGGCCCTGTTCCGCCCCGACAACACCCTCCGAGGAGGCTGTCCCCGTGACCGCCCGCAAGCCGTCCCGCAAAACGCCCGCCGCCACCGAGGTCCCCCAAGTCCCTCTGCTCACACCGACCGGGACGGCACCCCCCGCGGCCCCGGCGGAGGCGGCCACCCCGCCCCCCTTGGAACCGGACGCTTCGGCCAAGCGGAAGAAACCTGTGGGCAAGCGAGCCGCCGGAACCGGTGACGGCGGCCCGTCGCCGCGTCCTCGCCGGGGCGCCGGCAGTCAGGGAGTACGCCAGGCGCGCCCCCTCGACGAGGACGACCGGGCCCGGCTGCTCCACGGCGAGCACCACGCCCCGCACGACCTGCTCGGCACCCATATGGTCCGTGGCGGTGTGACCTTCCGGGTGCTGCGCCCGTACGCGCGGTCCGTGACCGTGCTCGCCAAGGGGTTGCGGGCGCAGCTGCACGACGACGGCGACGGCCTCTTCTCCGGGCTGCTGCCGATGCCCTCACTCCCCGAGTACCAGCTCCTGGTCGCCTACGAGGACAACGAGATCGAGGTGCAGGATCCGTACCGTTTCCTGCCCGCGCTCGGCGATCTCGATCTGCATCTGATCGGCGAGGGACGCCACGAGGAGCTGTGGACCGCCCTCGGCGCTCAGCCCATGCAACACCAGGGGGTCGCGGGGACCCGGTTCACCGTCTGGGCTCCCGACGCCCGCGGTGTGCGGGTCGTCGGGGACTTCAACTACTGGGACGGCAGCGGCTTCCCGATGCGTTCGCTCGGCTCCAGCGGGGTGTGGGAGCTGTTCCTGCCCGCGATCGGGGAGGGCGCGCTCTACAAGTTCGACATCTGCCGTCCGGACGGTTCGCACACCACACGCGCCGACCCGATGGCCCGCCGTACCGAAGTACCGCCCTCCACTGCCTCGATCGTGACGGCATCGCACCATGAGTGGCAGGACCAGGAGTGGATGGCGCACCGCGGGGACCTACCGGTGCACGAGGCGCCGTTCTCCGTGTACGAGGTGCATCTTCCGTCCTGGCGGCCGGGACTCACCTACCGTCAGCTGGCCTCACAACTCCCTGCTTACGTCAGGGATCTGGGGTTCACTCATGTGGAGATGATGCCGGTCTCCGAGCATCCCTTCGGCGGTTCCTGGGGCTATCAGGTCACCGGTTTCTACGCCCCGACGTCGCGCATGGGCACACCGGACGACTTCCGTTTCCTCGTCGACGCGCTGCACCGGGCCGGTATCGGCGTCATCGTCGACTGGGTGCCCGCGCACTTCCCGCGCGACGACTGGGCGCTCGCGGAGTTCGACGGCCGCCCGCTGTACGAGCACTCGGACCCGTCACGGGCGGCACATCCGGACTGGGGCACGCTGGAGTTCGACTACGGGCGCAAGGAGGTACGCAACTTCCTTGTCGCCAACGCCACTTACTGGTGCGAGGAGTTCCACATCGATGGGCTGCGGGTCGATGCCGTCGCCTCGATGCTCTATCTCGACTACTCGCGCGAGGACGGGGAATGGTCCCCGAACGAGCGCGGCGGCCGGGAGAACCTGGACGCCGTCGCCTTCCTCCAGGAGATGAACGCAACCGTCTACCGGCGCAATCCGGGCGTCGTCACCATCGCCGAGGAGTCCACCGCCTGGAACGGCGTCACCCGCGCCACCCACCACGTCGGCCCCGACGGCTTCGGCGGGCTCGGTTTCGGGCTGAAGTGGAACATGGGCTGGATGCACGACTCCTTGCAGTACGTGTCGAAGGAGCCGGTGCACCGCAAGTACCACCACAACGAGATGACCTTCTCGATGGTGTACGCGTACAGCGAGAACTACGTCCTGCCGATCTCGCACGACGAGGTGGTGCACGGAAAGCAGGCATTGGTCAGCAAGATGCCCGGCGACTGGTGGCAGCGGCGCGCCAACCACCGGGCGTACCTCGGCTTCATGTGGGCCCATCCCGGCAAGCAACTCCTCTTCATGGGCCAGGAGTTCGCCCAGGGCGCGGAGTGGTCGGAGGGGCACGGTCCGGACTGGTGGCTGCTCGACCCTTCGTACGAGGCGGAGAGCGACCACCGGGGCGTACGCACCCTGGTCGGCGACCTGAACGCGGTGTACCGCGCCACCCCTGCGCTCTGGCAGCGCGACACCGTCCCGGAAGGCTTCGACTGGGTGGACGGCGGTGCGGCCGAGGACAACGCCTTCGCCTTCCTGCGCTACGACGCGCACGACTCGCCGCTCCTCGCCGTCAGCAATTTCTCCCCGGTGGTACGGCACGACTACCGCATCGGCGTCCCGGACGTCCTCGGTGATCAGGTCGCGTGGGCGGAGGTCCTCAACACGGACGCCGCGCGGTACGGCGGCAGCGACGTACACCATCCCGGGCCGCTGAAACCCGATTCGGTGGCCGCGCACGGCCGGCCCGGCAGCATCCTGCTGACGCTGCCGCCGCTGGCGACGGTCTGGCTGAAGCCGGTCTGAGTCCACCCGCGGGGCCCGCGGCCGGCTCCTGGCCGCGGGCCCCGCACCGGGCCCGCTCAGCCGCCGAGCGCCTCGACCGTGCTCGCCCATGAATCGGCGCCGTGCCCCTTGGCGATCGCACGGTCACAGACGGCCTTGATCGCCTCCAGCTGGGATGTGTCCAGCCCCCTGCTGCGGGACGCGTGCAGCAGGTGATCGACACCGGCGGTCATCATGGCGAGGTTGGCACCCGCGCCGTTGTACTCCTTCCCGTCGATGTCGGCCGCCGTCCCGGCCACGATGGGCGGCAGGATGTTCACAATGGTCCGCAGATACGGGGCGATGGCGGCAGCGGGAATGTTCTCCGCCCGGGCCAGGGCGAAGGCGTGGACCAGCCCCGCCATGCTGCCGTAGAAGAAGTCCAGCATCGCCATGTCGTACGCGGCGGCGAGGGCGTGATCCGGGCCGAGGAACGGGGCGCCCGCGCCGAGCGCCTTGAGCACGGCCTCGTACCTGTCGTACGCGGACTGCGACCCGGCGTAGAAGATCAGCGCCTCCGGCCCGCCGATCACCTCGACCGGCACCATGATGGCGCCCGCCAGATAGTCGAGCGCATGGGCGTCGGCCCAGGCCGCGGAGGTACGGGCACGGTCCGGGGTGTCCGAGGTGAGGTCGACGAGGACGCGTCCGGCGAGCGCGTCCGTCAGCGGGGCCAGGATCTGCTGCGAGGCCTCGTGGTCGACGACACAGACGACCACCAACTCACTTGCCCGTACGGCCTCTTCGGCCGATCCGGCTCGGACCGCTCCGCGGGCGACGAGCTCTTCCCCCTTGCCCGGGGAGCGGTTCCAGACGGTGGTGCGGTGGCCGGCATCCAGGAGGGCGCCGGCGAGTGCCTGGCCCATGGCGCCGAGGCCGATGACGGTGACGGTGACGGTGGCGGGTGTGGACGAGGTGTTCGTATGCGTAGGCATACGCACCATGGTCATCACGGCGTATGCACCCGCCAAGAACCCACTTATTTCTCAGATACCCACCAAAAGGAAAGCATCCAGGCCAGGCCGACCGAGGCTCGGAACTCGGAGCACATGGGCCGCCTTCGAGCCCGAACCGGCATGCAGCATCATGTGTGCGTGATCACTGTTCATCTGAAATACGAGATCGACGCCGACAAGCTTGAGGACTTCGAGGAATACGGCCGCCGCTGGGTCGGGCTCGTCAACCGTTTCGGCGGCACACACCACGGCTACTTCCTGCCGAGTGAGGGCGACAGCGACATCGCGTACGCCCTCTTCTCCTTTCCCAGTCTCGCCGCGTACGAGCAGTACCGCACGGACAGCATGTCCGACCCGGAGTGCCAGGATGCCTTCGAACTGGCTCGTAGCACCCGCTGCATCAAGCGGTACGAGCGCCGCTTCCTTCGGCCGCTCGACGTCATGTCCTAATGCTGCGTCAGGCCGCGTTCGCACTGGTGACGCCTTCGCGTAGCTGTTCGCGGCATGCGCCATCCTCAGCGTGTCTTCAGGCCGCGGTCTTCGAGTTCGTCCGCGCACTCCTTCGGCACCGCCCAGTCCCTGGCTGTGCTCCGGTACGCAGGGGTCGCGGACGGGTTGAGCGCTTCCTGCTGCTCGCGCTTGGCCTCGGCGCGGGCTTGTTCGATGTCGTCGGCGATCTCCTGGCAGTCGACGGCGTACGTGCCTGTCGGCGTCGGCTCCTCGACGGGGGACACCGGCTTGTCCGTGTACGGCTCGGCGTTGAGGGCGGAGGTGGCGGCGATGCCGACCAGGCACAGCCCCGCCCAGGCGGCAATGATCTGCCGACGGGCGCTCAAGAGCCGGCCATTGCGACCGCTGGGCCAACGACGGTGATCACGGTGAAGGTGAGCATCGCAGTACACGCGATTTTCATCGGAGCCCTTTCTCAAGGGGTCGGCGCGGTGCGCTGTTTCCGACCTGATTGCCGGCGGGCCGAGTTGGCGCCGAGCCGAGTGCGGGAAGAGGCGAAGCTCCTGGTAGACGGGTTGTCGAACAGATCAACCCGTCCGCCCGGAGCATCGTGTGCTTGTCTACCCATCAGGACTCGATCTGTCCAGTTCCGCCCTTCGATCCCTGTCCGGTCTGCCGAGCGCCCGGCGTCGCGAACGGCCAACTCCTCGATCAAGTCGCCGCGATGTGCGGGAGATGCCGGTGCAGGCAGGATGGGACAAGGCCGCACGGGCCCACTTCTTGGTCACACTTGAAGAGCCCGTACGGCCGTCCCCCGTCATGGCTTGGGTTTCCTCAAATCTCGTGAATCCGGGATCGCACGAGCAGACAGAATGAGCCGAAGCGGTGATCGTCATCGAGGGGTGGGGCACGTGTCGCTGAGGGCGAAATCAGTCTGGCTGTGGAGGTACGTGGCGTGTTTGTGGGCGTTGATCTTTGCTGCATCCCACTTCTACTGGGCTGTCGGCGGCGATGTGGGGTTGAGCGTGTCCGCCGGGCGGCAGCTCGCCACCGCGCGCCCGCTGTGGTTCGTGCTGTTGGGTCTGTGGGGTGTGGGGACTCTCTGCCTGGTCGGCGCCTTGCTGGCATGGCTGCTCGCTCAGTCACATCCGCAGGGAGCGGCAAGACGGATCCTGACGTGTTTGGGCTGGGGAGTCAGCTTCATCCTGCTGACGAGAGGCATCACCATTGAGTTCCTGCTGCTGACGGACGTCACGCACCTGGATAGCAGCGTGAGTGCGGGGCAACGGTTCTGGACCCTGGTGCTGTGGAACCCCTGGTTCATCGCGGGTGGGCTGGCCTTCGGAATGTCCGCGTTGAAAGCCGGCAGGCGTGCCCCCTCCCCATTGCTCCAGACCGGTCCGCGCTGACGCACCGTGTGTTCGCGCCGAAGCCGGGCAACACTCATCGGCGACAGGCGCTGTCGCTCACAACCTCGCAAGCACGGGATGAACGTGCAGGTCGTCGCCGACCCGGCGGGAAGGCTGCTGTGGGCCTCGTTGGCGCTGCCCGGCGCGGTCCGCGACGCCCGTGCCGCCCGTATCCACGGCATCCTCGACGCCTCGGCCGAGGCGGGCGTCCGCTGCTGGGCCGACAAGGGCTACCAAGGCGCCGGCGGTACGGTGCGCGTGCCTTACCGCAGCCGCTGGGAGCGGCTGTCCCCAGGTCAGCGAGCCGTCAACGTCTCCCACGCGAAGACCGGGGCGCTCGGCGAGCAGGCCATGGCCACCCTCGAGACCTGGCGGCTCCTGTGCAAGCTGCGGTGCAGCACCACCCGCCTCACCGCCCCTGTCCAAGCCGTGAACCGGCACGGGGCGCTCGGTCAGGCCTGGGCGGCGTATGAGACGAAGCTCGTCCACGACGTGGGCGAGAGCGCAAGCTGAGGACTCTGCTCAACTTTCGAGTCCCGTACGTGAACCGTCACAGGTGCCACCGCCACCTCAACGCAATCGTCGCCAGACCCGCTGCTGTAGCTGCTCTTGAACCAGGCCAGTTCTGTGGTGATCATGCTGCTCCTCGCATCTGCCGCAACAGGCTCTTGGAGTCTTCCAGAGTAAGAGCCTGTGATCGCATCCTGGCATATCGCATCTGGAGCTTGCTGACCACGACGGAGTCTGGGATGAGTTGACCGTTCTCCTGGCCTTCGGAGTAGCCGAGCCATCGGTTGTCCGGCGTCTCCAGTAGGCGGATGGGACCGTGCAGCCCCGCGTGATCCTCCCGCACCAGCGGCATCACCTGGATCTCGATGTTCCGCAGCTCCGCGAGCCCCAGCACATGCTCGATGAGTTCCCGCGTCACGCCCTCCCCACCCGTACGCCGCAGGAACAGGTGCTCTTCCAGGATGAAGCTGTAAGCCGTGTTCGGCCGCTCCCGCAGTAACCGCTGACGCTCCAACCGAGCCGCCAACTGCGCCTCGATCTGTTCATCACCCAACGGCGGCAACTGGTTGATGAACAGCCGCCGCGCGTACGCTTCCGTCTGCAACAGCCCGGGAAGCAAACGGCATTCGTACGTGTAGAGGCTCACCGCCTCTGCCTCCAGCCGCGCCCACTGCCGAAACCAACTCGCCAGCCCAGGCCGCCGTGACAGATGCCGCGCCGCACCCCGCAGCGTCCCGAACGCGTCCAGTACCTCTTCCGCCCGGTCCACGAAGTCCGTCGGCGGGAAGCGTCGCCCCTGCTCGATCGAGGCCACCGTCGGCACCGAGTACCGCACCAGGGGTGCGAACTGTTCCTGCGTCAGCCGCGCCCGCTTGCGGAACGCCTTCACGACCTCCCCGAACGCCTTCAGACTGTTCGAACTCTCCGGCTCCGCACCACCGTTACCGGGCGCGCCTCCGCAGGAGCCACCCGCGCCCACCGTCTCGTCCAACCCGCCCACCTCCACGTACCGTCCCGCCAATCCACCCATGGTCACGCGTCGTCACGGGCGGCGTCCACTCTCCGCACCCGCACGCTGACTGAGCGTACGGGTTGCAGATCTGGCGCATGGGCATACGACCGGGCTGCATTCCTTGAACAGCAACTCATCACCACCGGCCCCTCGCCAAGTGTCCGTCACCGTAAGTGTTTGCACTTGGGCTCAGGTCGCTGAAGGTGTGCTGGCCGAGGGCCGAGACGGCACTGCCCCGCACCTGCACGATTCGTGACGGTGCACCCCGGTTCGTGGCCTTGAGGTCGGCGAGACGTGATCAATTGCTCCGGCTCATTGGGATCATCCCCGCCTGCCTCTCATGATCACCTCGCGGCACGCTGGCCAATCGCATTGTGGGTTTAGCCGATAATCCGTGCACTAGGGGGGTGCCGTGGGATACACGATTCCTGAGGAGTCAGCGGTGAGCGAGAAGCCGCAACTCAGGCGCTGCAACACAATGCGGCCTACTGGCTGGGAGCCTGCGAAGTGCCACGACCGGGCGGTAGCCGCGTCCGGCTCCGCTGGTCGAGCAGTGCCACACTGCGGATCGGAACCCGAGTTCCGGGCTTCGAGGGTCGGGGTTCGAGCTCCGGGACCGGCTGATTCACTCTTTCGTGGGCACGAGGAAAGGGCTGGGCCCGACGCTTGAGCTCCGGGATCCGGGGGTCGAAATCCGGGCTCCGGGATTCGAGCGCTCTTGATCAACCGGTGGGTGAAGGAAGGGGGTTGGAGAAACCTCCCTGTCCTCCCATACGGTCACGGCCAGCAAGTACGACTAATCTTGACCAGCTTGCGGCGCGCTGTCGCGGCTGCTTACGGTGCCCCCAACGAAACGACCCCGACGCGGTGTTCGAGCACCAGGCCGGGGTCTCACCTCAAGATCGAAAGACGGCCGATCTCGTGGCTATTGAGAACCTTAGCCCTGCCCTGCGTGCGCCCGCATCCTCGCGCCCATACCCGAAGGCCAACCGCGGCTATGGCAAGCGATCCGCACCGGACCAATGCCCGTCGCGCGCCGATGACTTCATGCTGCTGCCCGAGCGTGAACGCTACATCGCCGGGTACGTCGACCACCTGCCCGACGGTGCGGCCATGGACATCAAGTCGCTGGCCAGGAACATCCCCCTGTACGGGCAGATGGCCGTCGGCAGCGCCCTCAGGGCCCTGGGCGTGGCCGGTCACCTGCGGCACGCCCAGTGCCGGGTCGAGGAGCGCGGCCAGGTCCGCTGGGTCACCCGCACCTTCTGGTCCCGCACTGCCCGGGACAACGAATGGTGGGGCGCCTTCCTGGACGCCGAGAACGACCGGGCATCCCAGGAAGCAGCCGCAACCACCACTCCCCAGCTGCCGCCCCGGGTCCCCGCGGAAGCACCCGCTCCCCAAGCCGGGGCACAACCGCCGACCCCGGCCCCCGCAACACCGGCCGAGCCCGCAGCGCAGCCCGCCTCGCCCGCTCCCGTACCCGTCGTACCGCAGCAGCGGACCCCCGAGCCGGCCCCGGGGCACCCCTCGTCCGCGTACCTCGCTCTGGCCCAACTGGGCCGAATCGAAGCGCGACTGGCCCTCTCGGCCGCCGACTGCGCCGTCCTGGAACCACTGGCCGCCCAGTGGTTCGCCCGGGGCGTGGACGCCAACTACCTCACCCACGCCCTCACTTCCGGCATCCCCGCCCGGGTCGGCTCCCCCATCGGCTTCGTCCGCCGCCGCCTCAACGACAAGATCCCACCCCACCTGCCCATCACCCCAACACCCGCCACACCAGACACTCCCACCCGGCGTCTCATGGCCGAATGCACCGAATGCGGCACACCCGGCCACCCCGGAGCACTCCCCGACGGCCTCTGCCGCCCCTGCCACACACCCGACCTGGACCCCGTACACGAGCAGGCCACCGGAGCCGACGCCGAACGCGACGTCCGCGGCCTCGTCGCCGAACTCCGGGGCATGCTCAAGCGCCCCTGACACGACCTCGGTGCCGACGATGCGCAGGTTCACCACGTCGAGGTGGTCGCGGCCGAGGTGGCGCAGGTTCTCCGGGGCGGGCGCCTCCAGCGCGCCTGTCATCGTCGCTGAGTGCCCCGCCGGCAACGCGTGAGCGCGACCCGTCAGCGGCACCCGCGGGCGTTGAGCCGGGCGGCCTGGCGCATCAGGTGGTCGCGCTCGGCGAGGTTGGGTGCCTTTTGGGCCGCCTCGGCGTACAGCCGTGCCGCCGTCGCCAGGTCGCCGTCGCGCTCGTGGAGGTACGCCGCCACCGCGGCGTGGCGGGGGATGGGGTCTCCCCTGCTCGAGCGAAGCCGAGAGCTTGGGGAAGAGTCGTCCAGCGCCGCGAGCGCCGCCAGGCCGGCGCGCGGTCCGTCGGCCTCGCCGACGGCCACCGCGCGGTTGAGCCGGACGACCGGGCTGTCGGTCAGGCGCGCGAGCTCGTCGTACCACTCGACGATCTGCACCCAGTCGGTCTCCTCGGCGGTGGGCGCGTCGGCGTGGAGTGCCGCGATGGCCGCCTGGGCCTGGAACTCGCCCAGCCGGTCGCGGGCGAGGGCCGCCTGCAGGATCCCGACGCCCTCGGCGATCGACTCGGTGTCCCACCGGCCGCGGTCCTGCTCGGCGAGCGGCACCAGGCTGCCGTCGGGCGCGGTCCGGGCGGCGCGCCGGGCGTGGTGGAGCAGCATGAGGGCGAGCAGCCCAGCCACCTCGGGGTGGTCGACCTGGGCCGCGAGCTGCCGGGTGAGCCGGATGGCCTCGGCGGCGAGGTCGACGTCGCCCGAGTAGCCCTCGTTGAAGACCAGGTAGAGGACGCGCAGCACGGTGGCGACGTCGCCGGGCTGGTCGAACCTTCCCCGAGCTCTCGGCTTCTTCCCCAAGCTCTCAACTTCGTTCGAGCAGGGGAGACCCCATTGAGCAGGGGATACCCCATTGCCGGAGACGGTGCGCTTGGCCCGGCTGATGCGTTGCGCCATGGTCGCCTCGGGCACCAGGTAGGCCTGGGCGATCTGGCGGGTGGTCAGCCCGCCGACGGCGCGCAGTGTGAGCGCGACCGCGGACGACGGCGTCAGCGACGGGTGTGCGCACAGGAAGTAGAGCTGGAGCGTGTCGTCCACCGCGGGCGCGGGCCCGGGCGCCGGCTCCTCGTCGACGAGGTCCTCACGCCGGCGGCGGGCGGTGTCCGCCCGGGTCGCGTCGAGGAACTTGCGCCAGGCCACGGTGACCAGCCAGCCCTTCGCATCCCGTGGCGGGTCGGCCGGCCAGACGCGGACCGCCTCGACCAGCGCGTCCTGCACGGCGTCCTCAGCCGCCGCGAAGTCGGCTCCGCGGCGGACGAGGATCCCGAGCACACTCGGTGTGAGGCTCCGGAGCAGGGCCTCGTTCACTTCAGTGGCATTCCGCGATGGTGGGCCGCACGCCCAGGAACGGGCGCACCTCGAGCCACTCGTGGATCGGCTTCCCGCCCGCCCCGGGGGCGGCCGACAGTTCCCCGGCCAGTTCGACGGCGCGCTCGTAGCTGTCGACGTCGATCACCATCCAGCCGGCGATGAGGTCCTTGGTCTCGGCGAACGGGCCGTCGGTAACGGGCGGGCGCCCCTCACCGTCGTACCGCACCCACGTCCCCTCGGGGGCGAGCGCCTGCCCGTCGACGAACTCGCCGGTCCCCTCCAGCCGGGCCGCGAAGTCGTTCATGTACTGCACGTGCGCCGAGATCTCCTCCGGCGTCCACTGGGCCATGGGTACGTCGTTGACCGCCGCCGGAGCGCCGCGGTAGTGCTTGAGCAGCAGATACTTGGCCATGGTGTTTCTCCTCGGTGCTGGTGCGACCCATTCTGGTCTCGTTCACCGCGGGGACGGAGCCAGTCACGGGTTCTCGACATCGCCGTGCGAAATCGCCGTCCGAATTTTTTGGCTCTCGTAGATGAGCGTCGGCGAGCCGGACCGATGAGTTGTCCGCCGTGGAGGGCATGCATGTCCTCCACGCCCCGCCTCACGCCGTCTCGAACACGTCCTCCAGCTCCTGGAGCAGCCTGCGCTTGGGACGGGCGCCCACCATCGACTTCACCGGTTCGCCGGAGCGGAACACCATCAGGGTCGGCGTCGACAGCACCGCGTACCGGCTCGCGATCCCCGGGCTGGTGTCGACGTCGAGCTGGACGATCTTGATGCGCTCGGCCTCCTCGGCGGCGACGGCGCTGAGCACGGGGGCGAGCTGGCGGCACGGGCCGCACCAGTCGGCGGTGAACTCGACCAGTACGGGGAGGTCGGCCGCCAGCACCTCCCCGTCGAAGGTGGTGTCGGTGACCTCGGCCACGCCCTCTGCATGAATCATCTGTCATCCTCCCAGTTCACAACGTGGTTCCGGACCGCCGGGAAGCTCTGCCGCGGCCTCCAGTTCGGCCTTCGCGAGCTGTGCGCCCACCTGGGCGCGTACCGCCTGGAGCTGCTCGATGAGCGAGTCGAGCTCGCCGAGCTTGCGCCGGTAGACGGCGAGCGAGGCGGGGCAGGCGTCACCGGCCGGGTGGCCGGCGCGCAGGCACTCGACGAACGGCCGGGTCTCCTCCAGTTCGAAGCCGAAGTCCTGGAGGGTCCGGATCTGCTGGACGAGACGCAGATCGTCCTCGTCGTACGCCCGGTACCCGTTTCCGGCCCGCCGCGCAGGCAGCAGTCCGCGTGACTCGTAGTACCGCAGAGTCCGCGTGGTCGTCCCGGCCCGCTCGGCCAGCTCCCCGATTCGCATGCCTTCGACCGTAGACCTTTACGCAGACGTCAAGGCAAGCACGAAGGGCCGTCGCGGGAGCTCCCGCGACGGCCCTGCCGCTGTGCTGGGTATTCGGTGTCTAGACCTTCGCCATGGCGGGCTCCTGGCCACCGTCGCGCGGCTCGGGAACGGTGTTCGTGCCGTCGCCGTGCTCGGCGTCCTGGTTGAGCATCTGCTCGTTCCACGGGAGCGCACCGGACAGGACCTGGTCCACCCGCTCCTTGTCGATCTCCTTGGTCCAGGTGCCGACCAGGACGGTGGCCACCGCGTTGCCCGCGAAGTTCGTCATGGCGCGGGCCTCGCTCATGAAGCGGTCGATGCCGACGATCAGTCCGACGCCGTCGACCAGTCCGGGGCGGTGCGACTGGAGGCCGCCCGCGAGGGTGGCGAGGCCCGCGCCGGTGACTCCGGCCGCGCCCTTCGAGGCGACGATCATGAACAGCAGGAGCGAGATCTGCTCACTCGCGCTCAGCGGGTCGCCCATCGCGTTGGCGATGAAGAGCGAGGACATCGTGAGGTAGATCGCGGTTCCGTCGAGGTTGAAGGAGTAGCCGGTCGGCACGGTGATGCCGACGACGGGCTTGCTGACCCCGAGGTGCTCCATCTTCGCGATGAGCCGCGGCAGGGCGGACTCCGACGAGGAGGTGGAGAGGATCAGCAGGAACTCGCGGCCCAGATACTTCAGCAGAGCCAGCAGATTGACCCCGGCGACCAGTCGCAGGATCGTGCCGAGCACCACGAAGACGAAGATCGCGCAGGTGACGTAGAAGCCGACCATGATGATCGCGAGGGACTTCAGGGCGTCTACGCCGGTCTCGCCGACCACCGCCGCCATCGCACCGAACGCGCCGACCGGGGCCACCCACATGATCATGGCGAGGATGCGGAAGACGAGGCGCTGGATGTGGCCGATGCCGCGCAGGACCGGTTCGCCCGCCGAGCCCATGGCCTGGAGTGCGAATCCCGCGAGCAGTGCGACGAGCAGGGTCTGCAGCACCTCGCCCTCGGTGAAGGCGGAGACCATCGTCGTCGGGATGATGCCGAGCAGGAAGTCCACGGTGGACTCGCTGGCGCCCGCCGCCTGCTTCTCGCCCGCGGCGCGCACCGCTTCGGTGAGGTGGAGGCCCTGGCCGGGCTCCAGGATGTTGCCGACGAGCAGACCGATGGCGAGTGCCACGGTCGACATCACCAGGAAATAGCCGAGGGCGAGACCGCCGACCGCGCCGACCTTGGCGGCCTTGCGGACCGAGCCGACGCCCAGCACGATCGTGCAGAAGATGATGGGCGAGATCATCATCTTGATGAGGTTCACGAAGCCGGTACCGATCGGCTTGAGCTCGACGGCAACGTCCGGGGCCGCGAAGCCCACGAGGATGCCGAGGCCCACAGCCGCGATCACGGCGAGATACAGATAATGCGTACGGTCCCGCTTGGCGGCTGCCACTTCCACGGGCTTCTCCTCGGCTCGTCCTGGTCGCTCCCCCGTCCCTGGGGGGCTTGGTGACTATCCCGCCCCCCTGTGACGGTGGTCACCGTTACGTGCATTTCGTTCATATGTTTTCGGCCAGGCAGACTGTGGTCATGCGCCTCCCCCGCCCCCGTACCCGTCCTCGCAGCCTGGCCGGCCAGCTCTTCGCCATGCAGGTCGTGCTGGTGGCGGCCGTGGTGGCGGGGTGTGCGTTCTTCGCCTACGTCTCCGGCAGCGCACAGGCGAAGGAGACCGCGACCCGGCAGGTCAGGACGGCAGCGCTGGCGATCGCCGACTCGCCGTCCGTACGGGAGGCGATCCGTACCCCGGACCCGTCCGCCGTGCTGCAGCCGTACGCGGAGAAGGTTCGCAGGGACACCGGGATCGCCTTCGTCACGATCATGAGCCCGGACCGGATCCGCTGGACGCACCCCGACGCTGACCAGATCGGGGAGCCCTTTCTCGGCCACACCGCGCGGGCGCTGCGCGGCGAGACGTTCGCGGAGACGTACACCGGCACGCTCGGCCCGTCGATCCGGGTCGTCACCCCGATCCGGGACGGCGGCAGGATCACAGGCCTGGTCAGCGCCGGCATCACGGTCGAGCGGGTCTCCTCGCAGGTGCGGGCCCAGCTCGGGGCGCTGGGGCTGGCGGCGGGCGGGGCGCTGGCGCTCGGCGGCATCGGCACGTATGTGATCAACGCCCGGCTCCGGCGGCACACGCACGGCATGAACGCCACCGAGCTGAGCCGGATGCACGACTACCACCAAGCCACGCTGCACGCGGTGCGCGAGGGTCTGCTGATGCTCGACGGGCAGCGCAGGATCGCGCTGATCAACGATGCGGGCCGGGAGCTCCTCGGGCTGGAGCCGGGCGCGGTCGGGCGCAGGGTCGCCGACCTCGATCTGCCGGCACCGCTGACCGGTGCGCTGCTCGCCTCCGAGGAGCGGGTCGACGAGCTGCATCTGACGGCGGACCGGGTGATCGTGGTCAACACCCGCCCCGTGGTGGGTGGCGAGCAGCGCGGTACGGTCGTGACGCTGCGCGATCACACGGAACTCCAGGCGCTGTCCGGTGAGTTGGACTCGGAGCGGGGGTTCACCCAGGCGTTGCGTTCGCAGGCGCACGAGGCGGCGAACCGGCTGCACACGGTCGTCTCGCTGATCGAGCTCGGCCGGGCCGAGGAGGCGGTGGGTTTCGCGACCGCCGAACTGGAACTGGCCCAGACCCTCACCGACCGGGTGGTGGGCGCCGTCGCCGAACCGGTGCTGGCGGCACTGCTGCTCGGCAAGGCGGCGCAGGCGAACGAGCGGGGGGTGGAGCTGGTGCTCGCGGACGACAGCCTGATCGACGACGGCGCCCTGCCCGCGACCCTGCTGCCACGGGACCTGGTGACGATCCTCGGCAATCTGATCGACAACGCGGTGGACGCGGCGTCGGAGGCGGTGACCGGTACACCGGGCCCCGGAGCCGTGCCCGGCCGGCGGCAAACAGTGCCGGGCCGGTCCGCCCGCGCCCGGGTCACCGTCACCGCGCTCGCCGGGGAGGGCGAGCTGCTGCTGCGGGTCGCCGACACCGGGGCCGGGATCGATCCGGACGACGCCGCCGAGGTGTTCGACCGGGGCTGGTCGACGCACGGCGCGGGCCGGGGGATCGGGCTGGCCCTCGTACAGCAGGCGGTGCATCGCAACGCCGGCACGGTGGCGCTGGACCGCGGCCCGGACGGCGGTGCGGAGTTCACGGTGCGGCTGCCGCTGGCCATCGGCAGCCGCACGACGCACACCACGAAGGAGGCCACCGCATGATCCAGGTGCTGGTCGTCGAGGACGATCCCGTCGCCGCGGACGCCCATCAGCTGTACGTGGGCCGCGTCCCCGGATTCACGGTGGCCGCGGTCGCGCACTCGCGTGCGGAGGCGGTGCGGGCGCTGGACCGTACGCCGGTCGATCTGCTGCTCCTGGATCTGTATCTGCCCGACGGGCACGGTCTGCAGCTGCTGCGCTCGCTGCGCGCGGCCGGGCACTCGGCGGATGTCATCGCGGTGACGTCGGCGCGTGATCTGACGGTGGTCCGGGAAGGGGTGTCGCTCGGTGTCGTCCAGTACGTGCTGAAGCCGTTCACCTTCGCCACGCTGCGCGACCGGCTCGTCCGCTACGCCGAGTTCCGCGCGGCAGCCGGTGAGGCGAGCGGTCAGGACGAGGTGGACCGGGCGCTCGGCGCGCTGCGCGCGCCACAGCCGACCCGGCTGCCGAAGGGGCTGAGCGGCCCGACGCTGGAGGCCGTCACCCGCGTCCTGCGGGCCGCCCCGGACGGAGTGACGGCGGGCGCGGCCGGGGTGGAGCTGGGCATCTCGCGGATCACCGCGCGCCGCTATCTGGAACATCTGGTGACGGTGGGGCGCGCGGTCCGCAGCCCGCAGTACGGTCAGATCGGACGCCCGGAGCTGCACTACCGGTGGGTGGCCCAGGGCCGCTGACCCCGTACGGCACTAGGACGTTCCTACGAGCCGTGATATCGGCGGAACACACCGTAGTCAGAGGGCGTGCCGGCTCCTACGGTGGGGCCGTGCACCCCTCCCCGCCCTTCAACGCCCCCGCCGCGCGTCGACTCCGCGAGGCCCTGGGGATGCTTCCAGGCCATGTCGCCTATGGTCTCGGAGCCCAGTACGGGCTCCGTATCAGCGCCGAGACGGTGGCCGCCTGGGAGCGCGGGCTCGCTGTCCCGAGCGAGTACGAACTCACGGCGTTGGCCGGGGTGTTGTGGTGCTCGCCGGGCGAGCTGCTGACCGCCGCGCGCACTCTGCGGGAGCACCGGGTGGCCCGGGAGCTGGCCGTCGACGAGCTGGCGCGTCTGCTGGGGCTGACCGCCTCCGCGTATCTGCGGATGGAGGAGGCGGGGCGTTGGCGCGGCAACGAGCGCCAGTCCGCGGTGCTCAGCGAGGTACTGGGGCTGACGGCCGCCGGGGTCGTGACGGTGTCGGGCCGGGACGAGGAGCTGGCGGAGCTGTTGCGCGGTGCGGTGACGACGCGCTGGCAGGCCCATGTCCGGCCGGTGGCGAAGCTGGTGCCGCTGGAGCGCGGGTTCCTGCAGGACGTACTGGAACAGCTGCACGCCGACTACCAGGCACTGATGGTGTCGACGCTGAGCTGGAGCAGCACGGGTACGGAGCGGGCGGGGTCGACGGGCGATGCGGGGCGGGAGTTCCTGGCGAAGATCGTGGAACGGTTCTGGCGGACGGCGGGGGTGCAGGGGACGAGCGTCTGAGCCACCGGGGCTCCGGTGGCCGTGCTGTTCTCAGCCGCCGGCCGCGTCCGAGGCCACCGGGTCGAAGGAGAACAGGCTTCCCCGGTCCACCCCGAGGTCCACCCCGTCGCAGCCCATCTGCACCATCTCGGCGTCGGGCTTGCTGCTGCCCGCCTTGGCGCCGACGCACAGGTGGGTGTGGGCGGGACGGATCCGGTAGCCCTTGACGGGATGGCCCTGCGGCTCGATCCAGAACGCCTCCGCGTCGCCGCGCTTGCCGCACTCCTGGTCCTGCATCAAGGCTCCGGCCTCCCGCATCCCGTCCCAGATACCTGTGCAGCCGGGGCCGAAGTCCGGGTGGTCGGTCACAATCCGCCAGACGTCGTCGCCCAGCGGCTTGAGGGAGAAGGCCGGGATCGTCTCCTCGTCACACGGCACCTGGTGGATCCGGCCGCTGTCGGTTCCCCGCTTCTCGGAGAGGCAGAGCCCGGAGTGGACGGACCGGATCTGCACCGTCCGCCCCGCCACGGGTCCGGCGACAGGGGTGGGTCCTGGCTGTTCGTCGCGTACGAGGAGGGCGACGGTCACCGCGGCGGCGGCCGGCACCAGGAGGGAGACGGCGGCCACCAGGAAGGTCCGGGGCCGACGCCGGGCAGGGGGCGGGCCGGCGGGCGGCTCGGGCGACTCCTCGGCCGACGCCCCCGGGACCTCCTCGGCCTCCTCCTCCGTGCCGCCCTCGTCCTCGGCCGCCTGAGCTGTCGCGGCCCGCTGCCCGTGCACGGCGAGTTCCTTGCGTACGCCGAGCCAGTCCTCGATCTCCGTGGGCCCGCAGCCGCAGGCCCGTACGAAAGCGGCGAGGAGCTCTTCGCGCGGGACCGACGTACGCCCGAGCATGTTGGCGATCGTGGAGCGCGGCAGGACGTCCCCGACCGCGTCAGCCCGCAGCGTCAGCTCGCGGAACGTCAGACCGGACGCGTCCTTGAGCACCTGTAACAGGGCGATGAACTCGGCCGCACTCCGCGCCTCCCGAGGATCCGGAGCCCTTCCCTCGACCACCATGTGCTGTGTCCCTCCCCTGGGATCCGCGCCCGGACAGAGTTGGGACATGTCCGGGACAGGGATAAGCCTTGTTGATCCGGGCCGCCGACTCAAGAGTGGATTTTGGCACCACGGCCCGTCCGGCCCTGACCTTCCGGAACGGCCCCGAGGGCTGGGGGAACGGCAAGCGGCCCTGACCGTCCACGGGGGGACGGTCAGGGCCGCCGGCCACTGCTTGTGACGCTGCCGCGCGCGTCCGCGGTCAGAAGACCGACTCCGCCTCGTCCATCCGGTCCGCCGGCACCGTCTTGAGCTGGGTGATGGCGTCCGCGAGCGGAACCATCTTGATGTCGTTGCCACGCAGAGCCGTCATCCGGCCGAAGTCGCCCCGGTGCGCGGCCTCCACCGCGTGCCAGCCGAAGCGGGTGGCGAGCACCCGGTCGTACGCGGTCGGCGTGCCGCCGCGCTGCACGTGGCCGAGAATGACCGGCCGGGCCTCCTTGCCGAGCCGGGTCTCCAGCTCGATGGCCAGCCGGTTGCCGATGCCCTGGAAACGCTCGTGGCCGTACTGGTCGATCTCGCCCTTGGCGTACGGCATGGAGCCCTCGGCCGGGTGCGCGCCCTCGGCGACGCAGATGACCGCGAATTTCTTGCCCCGTGCGAAGCGTTCCTCGACCATCTTGACCAGGTCCTCGACCTGGAAGCGGCGCTCGGGAAGGCAGATGCCGTGCGCGCCGCCCGCCATTCCGGACTCCAGCGCGATCCAGCCGGCGTGGCGGCCCATCACCTCGACGACCATGACCCGCTGGTGCGATTCGGCGGTGGTCTTGAGGCGGTCTATGGCCTCGGTGGCGACGCCCACCGCCGTGTCGAAGCCGAAGGTGCGGTCGGTGGCGGAGATGTCGTTGTCGATGGTCTTGGGGACGCCGACGACGGGCATTCCGGCGTCCGACAGCATCCGCGCGGCGGTGAGGGTGCCTTCGCCGCCGATCGGGATGAGGGCGTCCATGCCGTAGCGGCGGCTCAGTTCGGCGCAGTTCTCGGCGGCCTCGCGCAGCCGGTCGCGCTCCAGCCGGGCCGAGCCGAGAATGGTGCCGCCATGGGCGAGGATGCCGCTGACCGCGTTGAGATCGAGGGGGCGGAAGTGGCCGTCGAGGAGTCCCTTGAACCCGTCCTCGAAGCCGATGACTTCATCACCGTGCCCCACCACGGCACGGTGGACGACCGACCGGATCACTGCGTTCAGGCCTGGGCAATCGCCGCCTGCGGTGAGAACTCCGATGCGCATCGTGCTGTATCTCCTGCTCGCTAGTGCCGTGCATTTCGGGGGCGACTACAGAATCCCCCGTACCGTGAGCCACAACGATTGTCCCACGTCAGGTCTGGACCTCGCGTTCTCGGCCGCTCCGGGGATTCCCGCACGGGTGTTCCGCCGGATGCGGCAGTGAATCGGGCGGCGGTCCGGCCGGACGGGCGGGGGTCCTACGGCCCTTCGCGGAGGGTCTTTCGCCCGGCGGGCGGCGCCTTGGCCCCCGCAGGTATCGTCAACATGGCAATACCATCCCAAACCGCAAAAATGGACGGGAGAGCACGCGTGACGCGCAGCGTGTACGTGACCGGGATCGACCGGGGAGACGGCCGCCAGGTCGTCGATCTGGGAGTCATGGAGCTCCTGACGCGTCAGGTGGACCGGGTCGGGGTGTTCCGGCCGCTCGTCCACGACGGACCCGACCGGCTTTTCGAGCTGCTGCGGGCCCGATACCGGCTTTCCCAGGATCCCGCGTCGGTCTACGGGCTGGACTATCACGAGGCGTCCGCGCTCCAGGCGGAGCAGGGTACGGACGAACTTGTCTCCCGGCTCGTCGAACGCTTCCATCAGGTGGCCCGGAAGTACGAGGTGGTGCTGGTCCTCGGCACCGACTTCGCCGCCACTCAGCTCCCCGACGAGCTGGCGCTCAACGCCCGCCTCGCCAATGAGTTCGGCGCCTCGGTCATCGCGGTGGTCGGCGGGAAGGGCCAGCCGGCGGAGTCCGTGCGGGCCGAGACCCACAATGCCTACCGGGCGTACGCCGGCCTGGGCTGCGATGTCCTCGCGATGATCGTGAACCGGGTGGCGGCCGAGGACCGCGATGTCATCGCGGAACGGCTGGCGGCCCGGCTGCCCGTCCCCTGTTCCGTCCTGCCGGACGATGCGGCGCTCTCCGCGCCGACCGTCGCCCAGATCACCGCGGCGCTCGGCGGCACGGTGCTGCTCGGCGACGACTCCGGGCTGGCCAGGGACGCGCTGGACTTCGTCTTCGGCGGTGCGATGCTGCCGAACATGCTGAAGGCGCTGACACCGGGCTGTCTGGTGGTCACGCCCGGGGACCGGGCGGATCTGGTGGTCGGCTCGCTGGCCGCGCACAGCGCCGGGACCCCGCCCATCGCGGGTGTGCTGCTGACCCTGAACGAACGCCCCGGCGAGGAGATACTCAGGCTGGCCGCGAGACTCGCACCGGGTACCCCGGTCGTCTCCGTGGCCGGCGGCTCCTTCCCCACCGCTGGTGAACTCTTCGCACTGGAGGGCAAGTTGAACGCGGCGACGCCCCGCAAGGCGGAGACCGCGCTGGGCCTCTTCGAGCGCCATGTGGACACCGGCGCCCTGCTGGACCGGATCTCGGTGGCCCGCAGCGGCCGCGTCACCCCGATGATGTTCGAGCACGAGCTGCTGGAGCAGGCCCGCGCCGACCGGCGGAGGGTCGTCCTGCCGGAGGGCACCGAGGAACGGGTGCTGCGCGCCGCGGACGTACTGCTGCGCCGCGATGTCTGCGACCTCACGCTCCTCGGCGACGTGGACGTCATCCGTAAGAAGGCCGCCGACCTCGGCATCGATCTCGCCGGTACGCAGCTCATCGACCCGCAGAGCTCACAGCTGCGCCAGGCGTTCGCCGAGCGGTACGCACAGGTGCGCGCGCACCGCGGGGTCACGGTGGAGCTGGCGTACGACGTCGTCGCGGACGTCAACTACTTCGGCACCCTGATGGTTCAGGAGGGGCTCGCGGACGGCATGGTCTCCGGGGCCGTGCACTCCACCGCGGCGACGATCCGCCCCGCGTTCGAGATCATCAAGACGAAGCCGGACGCCTCGATCGTCTCCTCCGTCTTCTTCATGTGCCTCGCCGACAAGGTCCTGGTGTACGGCGACTGCGCGGTCAACCCGGACCCGGACGCCGAGCAGCTCGCGGACATCGCGGTGCAGTCGGCCGCGACCGCCGCCCGCTTCGGCGTGGAGCCGCGGATCGCGATGCTGTCGTACTCGACGGGCACCTCGGGTTCGGGCGCCGATGTCGACAAGGTGCGCGAGGCGACGGACCGGGTGCGCGAGAGCCGGCCGGGCTTGAGGATCGAGGGTCCGATCCAGTACGACGCCGCGGTGGAGCCGAGCGTCGCCGCGACAAAGCTGCCCGGCTCCGAGGTGGCGGGTCAGGCGACGGTGCTGATCTTCCCGGACCTGAACACCGGCAACAACACCTACAAGGCCGTGCAGCGCTCGGCGGGCGCCGTGGCTGTCGGGCCGGTGCTCCAGGGGCTGCGGAAGCCCGTCAACGATCTGTCCCGGGGCGCGCTCGTCCAGGACATCGTCAATACCGTGGCCATCACGGCGATCCAGGCACAGGGCGAGGAGCGAACCGCATGACCACCCCGACCGCAGAAGGCTCCTCCACCGTGGCCGCGAATCGCGTACTCGTTCTCAACTCCGGCTCCTCGTCGGTGAAGTACCAGCTCCTGGACATGAGCGACCGCTCCCGGCTGGCGGTCGGACTGGTCGAGCGGATCGGCGAGGAGACCTCCCGGCTGGTGCACACCCCGCTGGTCGGCGGCGCCGAACCGCGCGAGCGCATCGGCCCGGTCGCCGATCACGAGGCCGCGCTGAAGGCGGCGGCCGAGGAACTGGCGGCCGACGGACTCGGTCTGGACTCCCCCGCGCTGGCGGCGATCGGCCACCGGGTGGTGCACGGAGGGCTGCGGTTCACCGAGCCCGTGGTGATCGACGACGAGGTGCTGAAGGAGATCGAGCGCCTGGTCCCGGTGGCCCCGCTGCACAATCCGGCGAACATCGTCGGCATCCGTACCGCCCAGGCCCTGCGCCCGGACCTTCCGCAGGTGGCGGTCTTCGACACGGCGTTCCACACGACGATGCCGGAGTACGCGGCGCGGTACGCGATCGATGTGGAGACCGCCGACGCGCACCGCATCCGGCGCTACGGCTTCCACGGCACCTCGCACGCGTACGTCTCCCGCAAGGCCGCCGAGCTGCTGGGACGCACCCCGCAGGAGGTCAATGTCATCGTGCTGCACCTGGGCAACGGCGCCTCGGCGTCGGCGGTGGCGGGCGGCCGGTGCGTGGAGACCTCGATGGGGCTGACCCCGTTGGAAGGGCTGGTGATGGGCACGCGTTCCGGCGACGTCGATCCGGCCGTCACCTTCCACCTGAAGCGGGTGGCCGGGATGTCGACGGACGAGATCGACGTACTGCTCAACAAGAAGAGCGGTCTGGTCGGGCTCTGCGGCGACAACGACATGCGGGAGATCCGGCGCCGGATCGACGAGGGCGACGAGCGTGCGGCGCTGGCGTTCGACATCTATGTGCACCGGCTGAAGAAGTACATCGGCGCCTATTCGGCGGTCCTCGGGCGGGTGGATGCCGTGGTGTTCACGGCGGGGGTCGGGGAGAACTCGGCGCCCGTACGGGAGGCTGCGATCACCGGTCTCGAGGAGTTCGGCCTGGCGGTGGACGCGGATCTGAACGCCGTACGGTCCGGCGCACCGCGGCTGATCTCGCCGGACTACGCACGGGTCGCGGTCGCCGTGGTGCCGACGGACGAGGAACTGGAGATCGCCGTCCAGACCTTCGCACTCGTCGGACAGGCCCACAACTGAGCACCCCCGCGCCCCTTTGTACCTTCCACCAGACGGAATATTCCGTAGCGAAACAAACCGATAGGATCCGCCTCATGCGCCGTTCCAAAATCGTCTGCACACTCGGTCCCGCCGTCGACTCCCATGAGCAGCTCGTCGCTCTGATCGAGGCCGGCATGAGCGTGGCCCGCTTCAACTTCAGTCACGGCAGCCACGAGGAGCACCAGGGTCGTTACGACCGGGTCCGCAAGGCCGCCGCCGAGACCGGCCGCGCGGTCGGTGTGCTCGCCGACCTCCAGGGCCCGAAGATCCGCCTGGCGAAGTTCGCCGAGGGCCCCGTCGAGCTGGTCCGCGGGGACGAGTTCACCATCACCGCGGAGGACGTCCCCGGTGACAAGTCGATCTGCGGCACGACCTACAAGGGCCTGCCCGGCGACGTCGCCAAGGGCGACCCGATCCTGATCAACGACGGCAACGTCGAGCTGAAGGTCGTCGCGGTCGAGGGCCCCCGGGTCAAGACCATCGTCATCGAGGGCGGTGTCATCTCCGACCACAAGGGCATCAACCTGCCCGGCGCGGCGGTCAACGTCCCGGCCCTGTCCGAGAAGGACGTCGAGGACCTGCGGTTCGCCCTGCGGATGGGCTGCGACCTGGTGGCGCTCTCCTTCGTACGGGACGCCAATGACGTCAAGGACGTCCACAAGGTGATGGACGAGGAGGGCCGCCGGGTCCCCGTCATCGCCAAGGTCGAGAAGCCGCAGGCCGTCGAGCACATGGAGGGCGTCGTCATGGCGTTCGACGGTGTGATGGTCGCCCGTGGCGACCTGGCCGTCGAGTACCCCCTGGAGAAGGTCCCGATGGTGCAGAAGCGCCTGGTGGAGCTCTGCCGGCGGAACGCCAAGCCGGTGATCGTGGCGACCCAGATGATGGAGTCGATGATCACCAACTCGCGGCCGACCCGCGCCGAGGCGTCCGACGTCGCCAACGCGATCCTGGACGGTGCGGACGCGGTCATGCTGTCGGCCGAGTCCAGCGTGGGCGCGTACCCGATCGAGACGGTCAAGACGATGTCGAAGATCGTCGTCGCCGCCGAGGAGGAGCTGCTCTCCAAGGGCCTGCAGCCGCTGGTGCCGGGCAAGAAGCCCCGCACCCAGGGCGGTTCGGTGGCCCGTGCCGCCTGCGAGATCGCGGACTTCCTGAACGGCAAGGCACTGGTCGCCTTCACCAAGTCCGGTGACACGGCCCGCCGCCTCTCCCGCTACCGTGCGGCGCAGCCCATCCTGGCCTTCACCACGGACGAGTCCACCCGGAACCAGCTCGCACTGAGCTGGGGCGTCGAGGCCCATGTCGTACCGCACGTGGACAACACGGACGCGATGGTGGACCTGGTCGACGCGGAGCTCCTGAAGCTGGACCGCTACAACGAGGGCGACACGATGGTCATCACGGCCGGCTCGCCTCCCGGCATCCCGGGCACGACGAACATGGTGCGGGTGCACCACGTGGGGGGCGGGGCGCGCGACTGACGTGTTCGTGGCCTTCACCCGGACATGAACAGTGCTCCGTCCTCTCACACGGAAGACGGAGCACTGTCATGTGTCAGGGCAGCCGTTCGGCCAACTCCCGCCACGCCTCGGCCTCTCCGCCGGCTGCCCGGAACGGATCGTCGGGAACGAAGAAGTGGCCACTGCGGCTATCTTCCACGAGTGCGAAGAACGCGCCACGGAGAAGTGAGCACATGACTGTGGCCCGCACCCCTGAACAACGGGGTGCGGGCCACAGTCGTTGTGCGGCTCCCGAACGGGTCGGTGTCGGCTAGCTGTTGCCGCCGGTGAAGTAGTTGTGCAGCCCGGGCACCGTGAGCGAGCCGCCGAACTGGCCGGCCTGGGTCACCTTGACCTTGGTGAAGAAGGCGAAGGGGACGTTCAGCGGCGGCGGTGTCTGCGGGCTGAACGTGACCGGGATGAGGCCGAAGAGATTGCCCTTCAGCTCCTCCGTGTACATCGTCACGGTGCCGTTGCGGATGGTGGACGTGGAGCCCTTGCGCGCCTGGACGTGGGCCGTGGTCCCGTTCGGACCGACCGTCAGCTGGTGAAGGTCCTTGATGTCGACGGAGCTCGCGGTGAACTTCAGCACCTTCTTGATGGTGCCGTCCTGCGTCTTCACCTCGACGATGCCCTTGTAGTCGAGCCCGTTGAGGGTGAGCAGCGAACTGTCCAGGATCCACGGGTCGGTGGGGAGCAGCGGGATGCCCGTTTCGAGGTCGGCGGCGGCCAGTGCCTCGGGGTCGGCGGTCGGACACGGGAAGCGCTCCTTGGCGCCGTCCGGGATGTCCTCGTCCTTCTTGACGTCCAGCCCCTTGGCGCTGTCGTCGAGCTCCTCGACCGACTTGCCGGCCTTGTCGGCGGCTTCGCGGATGGCAGCGGCGGTCTTGTCGGCCGTCTCCTTCGCGGCGTCCGTAGCCTTTTCCGCAGGCTCGGTCGTGGAGCTCTGCGACGGCTTGGGGGACGCGGTGGTGGCGCTCGGGGACGGGCTCGCCGTCTCCTTGTCCGGTCCGTCGAAGAGGTCCTTGAGTGCGTCACCGACGCCCAGCGGGTCGAGCGGGTTCGTCGACTTCGTGGGTGTGGGCGAGGCGCTCGGCGAGGCCGCGGGTGCGTCGGCGGCCTTCGTCTCCGGCTTCGCCGCGTCGCTCGCCGACGGGGTCGCCGAGGGCTCCGGTGTGGCCGTGTCGCCCGTGTCACCGGAATCGGTGGCGGACGGGGACGGGGACTTGGTCTCCGATGCGGACGGGGACGGCGACTCGCTCGGCTCGTCGGAGCGGGTCACGCAGGGGCCGGGCGCGAAGGGAATGTCCGAGCTGTCGTCGGCCAGCGCGAGCTTGGGCGTGAGCCCCATGCCCACGAAGACGGCCGTCGGCATCGCGGCGAGCGCGAAGGCCTTGCCCGCGGGTATGTGCAGCTTCGTCAGCAACGACTTCCTGGGGGCCGCGTGGCGCGGTCCGCTTCTCGTCCGGAGGTCCTCCCCGGTCGAGTTCAGCTGCGTCTCGTCACCCCGCACGATGCCTCCCGCCGTCGGCCTCGACTGTCGTGTCGTACTGCTCCGGCTGCTGCTGGGGCACCGCTGCCGTGCTGTGGAACTCGGGTTCGGGCTCCTGCGTCCCGGGACCGGCGTCCTTGGACGTCCAGCCTTCCGCACCGGCATCCGCGGGGTCGGGCTTCGGCTCGCCCGGGGCCCAGGATATGGAGAGCGCCCCACCGAGCAGGGAGAACAGGAAGCCGATCAGGAATCCGCCGATGTTGGCGACCGGTATGGAGATGAGCGCCAGCAGGATCGCGGCGACTCCCGCGAACACTCTCACGATGTGGTGAAACCACATCGTGAGGCCCAGCGTGATCAGCAGGACCCCGATGATCAGCGATCCCGCACCGGCGGTCGTGGACATCGCCAGCGTGATGTTGCCGAGGTGCATGTTGGCGTACGGGAAGTACGCGATGGGTAGACCACCCACCATGGTGAACAGGCCCGCCCAGAACGGCCGGTTACCCCGCCAGGTGCGGAATCCCCGCCGGAAGACGCGGAGGTAGTGCTCGTTCTGCCCTGTGGACTCGGGGCTCATGGAAAACAGCTCCCTGGAACCGGTACTGCTGTGAGAAGAGAAAAGGGTGGGCGGCCGGAGACCCCGAGGGAGCGCTCCGGCCACCCGGGCGAGCGCTTAGTAGCACTCCTTGACGCCGCTGTGCAGCCGCAGGCTCAGGTTGCTGAGCTTGAAGGTGCCCGCGGTGGTCGCCCACGCCTCCTGCTTCACGTCCTTCAGCACGGCCGTCTCGGCGCGCTGCGCGAAGCCGTTCGGGTTGACGGCCTTCTCGGTACCGGACTGGATGCCGGGCTTGCCGACGGAACCGGCCGCCACACCGATGTCGATGTTCTCGAAGTACGCGTCGGCGTCGAGCTCGGCGATATCCAGGTACAGGTTGGTCGCCTTGACCGGCTTCTTCGGGTTCGTACCCGCGTTCAGCTGCAGCGTGACATTGCCGAGACCAAACGGAAGGTTCGGAGTGACCACCGACTGGCACATGTTGGTGATCGTGGCGTCACTGAAGCCGGACACGGCCACGGCGTGCGCCGCGTCATTGCCCTTGAGGTCCTTGCCGGTGGCGATGCTGCCGTACTGGACGAAGTTGTGGCCGACGAGCTTGTCCGCGTGCACCTTGAAGCTCTGGCCGGACACGCTGAACGACGCCGCGAGGGCGCCCTGCGCGAGACCGACACCCACTGCGGCGGTCGCCACGACGCTCGGCACCATGACCAGAGCGAAACGCTTCCATCTGGTGCCGCCACGAACCTGGGAACTCATAAATTTTCCTCCTTCTCGGACGTACATCTCCGGTACGGGCGAGGGCCCGTCCTGGGATGGGAGAAGTGCTACGTCCTCGGAAAGGAGAGCGCCCGCGTACGGAGGCAGGAACCGCGTCCGAATCACCGGCGATCACCCCCGAGCGACAACCACTGGCCACGCATTCGCGCAACCTGTTCGGACAGGCCCTGCCGGACGGCAGGAACCCCCCTGTCCGGAGTCGGCGCCACTGCCGCCGACCCACTCGGTGGGGACCCAACAGGGCCGCCGCGCCGACTGGCAGCCGGGGCGGCGTTATTGGACCGAGCCTGGCCGATCGTGGTGCATTCCCGCCCGTGACACAAGGGGGTTCGTTACTCGCTAGTAACGGCCCGATAACCGACGCGCGACCCGCTGATACCACCCGGCCACACAGGGTGGCGTCGAGCGGAAGGACGAAAGGGAAAATCGGGGCCTTTATACGGACAGATCCCGGGGAGTGATTTACTGCGAGTAACAGGCCGTACTTTTATCAAGATTTGGTAAAGCGGGGCCGTCTCTTATCGCCTGATCGCGAAAACGGCCGTGGCACCCCGGGGGTGCCACGGCCGCGTTGTCACATCAGAACAAGACCCGCGCCAGCGCCGTACGCGCGGCGCCGACCCGCGGATCGTCGGGGCCGATCACCTCGAACAGCTCCAGCAGCCGCACCCGCGCCGCGTCCCGGTCGTCGCCGAAAGTACGGCGCACCGTCTCGACGAGTCGCCCGAAGGCGTCCTCGACATGACCACCGACCAGATCCAGATCGGCGGCCGCGAGCTGCGCCGTGACATCGGCCGGGTTCTCCGCCGCGTCCTTGCGGACCTGCTGCGGGTCCATGTCCTTGACCCGGGCGAGCAGTTCGGCCTGGGCGAGACCGAGCTTGGCCTCCATGTTGGCCGGGTCGTCGGACAGGACGTTCCTGTACGCCTCGATGGCACCGGTGAAGTCGCTGGCGTCCAGGGCCTGTACGGCCGCTTCGAGCAGGGCGTCGTACGGACCGGCGGGCTCCTCGACAGGAGCCTCGCCGGCCCCCTCGGCGACGGCCGCGTCCTGGTCGACCACGATTCCGGTGAGCCCGAACCGCTCCTCGCCGACCTGGATCAGCTGGTCGAGCGTCTGCCGGATCTGGGCCTCGGGGGCCGCGCCCTGGAAGAGCGGAAGGGCCTGCCCGGCGACGACGGCGAAGACCGCCGGGATGCCCTGGATGCCGAACTGCTGCATCAGCATCTGGTTGGCGTCGACATCGACCTTGGCCAGCACGAAGCGGCCGTTGTACTCATGGGCCAGGCGCTCCAGGAGCGGCCCCAGTTGCTTGCACGGCTCGCACCACTCGGCCCAGAAGTCGATGACGACCGGGACCTCGGCGGAGCGCTGGAGGACGTCGCTCTCGAAGCCCGCCTCATCGACATCGATCACCAGGGCGGACGGCGGCACGGCACCGCCACCACCCTGCCGGGCGGCCTCGGCACGGGCCTGCTCCGCCTTCACCTTGGCCTCGCCGGCCGCCTTCACCGCGGCGAGGTCGACGACGCCGCTCATGGACATGTTCCTAGGCTGCATACGTACATCCTCCCCCCTTGGCACGCCGATACGGAAAGCGAGACGGGAACCGGATCGGTCCGCGACCCCGGCCGGTGTGCGGGGCGGGCGGACAGACACGGTCCCGGGCCCCGCGAAGGACCCCGGAAGGGGCCGAAAAGAACCCCCGGTGGGCCCCTGAAAGACCCTGGTTCGGCAGCTGGGCCCCCGCCCAGTGCCTGGTGCGGCTCCGGGTCCCCACCCGGCGCCTGTGGCTGTCGCTCGTTCGTGGCGCGGGACGCGGCGTCTTGGCCGCCTTCCTTACGCTACGACCCGTAGCGTAACTGCCAATAGGCTCTCTCGAACAGATGATCCCGGTGATCTGTCTCACGAACACCGGGGCCGTCCCGTTCTTGCTACTGACCGGTATGGTCACCGCATGCTGAGCCACAGCGACCAAACCCCCTCCCGGACAGGACGTCCGCGCAGTGCCGCAGCCGATGCCGCGATCCTCGAAGCGACCCGGGCGTCCCTGGTCGATCTCGGCTGGTCGAAGCTGACCATGGGCGATGTGGCGACCCGGGCGGGGGTCGCGAAGACAACCCTCTATCGGCGCTGGGCAGGCAAGAACGAGCTGGTCGTTGACGCGGTCGCGGTCCTCTTCGACGAGCTGGAGCTCCCCGACCGGGGCAGCCTGGCGGCCGATGTGCAGGGCGTCGTGCTCCAGTTCGCCGCGTTGCTGGAGCGGCCGGAGACCCGCACCGCGCTGATGGCGGTGGTCGCGGAGTCCACCCGGGACGATTCGCTCCGGCTGCGGATCCGGTCGGCCATCGTGGACCGGCAGAAGCGCCTGGTCGTCCTCGGCCGGGAACGCGCCCAGGCCCGCGGCGAGCTGTCGTACGAGGACGATGCCGAGACGGCGGCCCGCAACGCGGACCTGATCTTCGATGTGATCGCCGGTGCCGTGGTGCACCGGACGCTGGTGAGCGCCGAGCCGGTGGACGCCGAGTGGGCGCGCAGCTTCACCTCTGTGCTGCTGCTCGGGCTGGCAGGGGCTCAGACCTGATAGCGCCCCGGCGCGAAGAGGTGGAGGTGCTTCTCCACCCAGGCGGAGGTCCGCTCCAGGCCCTCCTCCAGGGAGACTTCGGGCCGCCAGCCCGCCCACTCGCGGGCCCGGGTGTTGTCGGACAGCAGCCGCTGGACCTCGCTGCCGGAGGGCCGCAGCCGCGCCGGGTCCACCACCACCTCCGCGTCCCGACCGGACGCGGCGATCAGGGCTTTCGCCAGGTCCCCGACCGAAATCTCCCGGCCGGTGCCGAGGTTGACGCTCTCGCCCAGGGCCCGGTCGCAGTCGGCCAGCGCCAGGAATCCGGCCGCGGTGTCGGTGACGTACGTGAAGTCCCGGGTGGGGGTCAGTGAGCCGAGGCGGATCTCCCGTGCGCCCGCGTGCAGTTGGGCCAGGATCGTGGGAATCACCGCTCGGGCGGACTGGCGCGGGCCGTAGGTGTTGAACGGGCGGACGACGGTCACCGGAAGCTCGAAGGCGTGCCAGTGCGAGAGCGCCATCATGTCGGCGCCGATCTTCGAGGCGGAGTACGGGGACTGCGGCTGGAGCGGGTGACTCTCGCTGATCGGGGCGGTCAGCGCGCTCCCGTACACCTCGCTGGTGGAGGTGTGCAGCAGGCGGCGCACCGAGTGGCGGCGGCACGCCTCGGCGATGTTCTCGGTCCCGACGACGTTCGTGCGGACGTACGCGGCCGGCGCGTCGTAGCTGTACGGGATGCCGATGAGCGCAGCGAGGTGGAAGACCGTGTCGCAGCCCGCGACCGCGTCCATCACACGGCCCGCGTCACCGATGTCCCCGGCGATCATCTCGACGGGGCTGTGCGGGTCGTCGAGGTAGCGGGCGAGGTGCCCCTTCTCGGCGTACGGCTTGTAGTGGACGAACGCGCGGACGTGCGCGCCGCGTTCGACGAGCAGGTCCACGAGGGTGGAGCCGATGAAGCCCTCGGCGCCGGTGACGAGGACCGTGCGGCCCTTCCAGTCGATGCTGCGGCTGTTGCGGTCGGTGCTCATGCGGTGAATTCCTTTGCGGTGGGCGGGGTTACTGGGCGGTGGCGAGGCGGATGACGGTGGCAGCGAGCAGGTCGGCAGCCCGCGCATGGTTGCCGGGGTCGGCGGCGCGGCCCATCGCGGCGAGCCTGCCTGGGTCGGTGAGCAGCGGCTCGACGACGGCGGCGAGCCGGTCGGCAGTGGTTTCGGCGTCCGGTACGAGGTATGCGGCACCCACATCGGACAGCACCCGGGCGTTGTGGGTCTGGTGGTCGCCGGGGGCGTGCGGGTACGGCACGAGGACGGCGGGCACCCCGGTGCTCGCGAGTTCGGCGATCGTGGCGGACCCGGCCCGGCAGACCACCAGATCGGCCACGGCGTAGGCGAGGTCCATCCGGTCCAGGTAGGGGACGGCCTGCGCGACCGGGCCCGCGCCCGCGTCGGCGAGCCGCTGTCGGGTCTCCGCGAGCGCCGCCGGACCCGTCTTGATCAGGAGGTGGACGTCCCGGCGGTCGCGCCAGCGGGCGGCGAGGCCGACCGCGGCCGCGGTGAGCCGGGCCGCGCCGAGGCTGCCGCCGTTGAAGAGGACGACGCGGGCTCCGGCGGGTATTTCGAAGGCGCCCCGGGCCTCGTCGCGGAGCGCGGGGCGGTCCAGGGCGGCCAGCGAGGCGGCGATCGGCATACCGACGGTCCGGGCCCGCTCTCCGCCCGCCAGGTGCGGGCGGCTGCCGTCGAAGGCGACCGTGAGGTGTTCGGTGAGCCGGGCAGCGAACTGGTTGGCGCGGCCGGGGACGGCGTTGGACTCGTGGATGACGCTGGGCAGCCCGGCCATCCGGGCCCCGAGGACGGCGGGGGCGCTCGGGTAGCCGCCCATGCCGACGACGACCTGGGCCTGCTGGGTGCGCAGAATGGACCGGCACTGGGCGCCGGAGCGCAGGAGGGCGGCCGGGAGCAGGAAGCGCTTGGCTCCCAGCGCGGGGTCGAAGGGGATCATGTCGACGGTGTGCAGCCGGTATCCGGCCGCCGGGATCAGGGTCGTCTCCAGGCCCCGCTCGGTCCCGACGAAGGAGATGACCGCGTCCGGGTCGGCGCGGCGCAGGGCCTCGGCGAGAGCGAGCCCTGGATAGATGTGGCCGCCGGTGCCGCCCGCACCGATCACGACGGAGAGTGGTGTGCGCATGGCCACCACTCTCGGGAAGCGGCTTAAGAAGGTTCTAAGAGTCCGCTTTGGCATCCTTCGGGGTATGAACAGGATTCTGGTGGCCGACGACGAGCCGGAAGTGCGGGCCGCCGTCGAGGACGGGCTGAGCGTGGAGGGGTATGAGGTACGAGGGGTCGGCGACGGCCTGGCCGCGCTCTCGGCGGTGGCGTCCTGGCAGCCCGACGCGCTGGTCCTGGACGTGATGATGCCGGTCCTGGACGGGCTCGCGGTGTGCCGTCGGCTGCGCGCGATGGAGGACAGGACCCCGGTCCTGGTCCTCACCGCCCTGGCCTCCGTCAGCGAGCGCGTCGACGGCCTGGACGCGGGCGCCGACGACTATCTGGTGAAGCCGTTCGCGCTGGACGAACTGGTGGCCCGGGTCAGGGCGTTGCTGCGGCGGGCCGCCCAGCCCGCGGCGGACGGGGCGGAACTGTCCTTCGCGGACCTGACACTGGATCCGGTGGCCCGCACGGGGCGACGAGCGGGCCGCCCAATGGAGTTCAGCCGCACCGAGGCCGCCCTGCTGGAACTGCTCCTGCGCCACCCGGGCCAGGTGCTCCCCCGCGCGATGATCCTGGAGCGCGTCTGGGGGCAGGACTTCGGGCCGGACTCCAACTCGCTCGCGGTGTACGTGGGTTACCTGCGCCGCAAACTGGAGGCGGGCGGTGAACCGCGGCTCGTCCACACGGTGCACGGTCTCGGCTATCGGCTGGACGTGGCATGAGCGGGGTGCGCCGGCTGGGCGCCCGGTGGCGGCGTCGGCGCCCGGTGCGTACACGGCTGGCGCTGGCGGCCTCGGCGGCGGTGGCACTGGTCGCGGTCGGGGTGTGCACGGCCGCCTTCTTCGTGATCCGCTACGAGTTGCTGCACCAGCTGGACCTGAATCTGACGCAGTCCGCGACGCGGCTGATCCAGGAGAACCGGGGCGGCGGCCCGCAGGTACTGGCCGGCGAGTGCCGGTACCTCTCCGCGCCCGCTTGCGCGCAGGTGGTCCCGGCCGCCCCGGCGGCGGACCCGGGCGAGGCTTATCCGCTGCCGGTCTCCGCTCCGGTACGAGAGGTGGCGGCGGGCGACCGGGCCCCGTACTTCAGCAACATCACCCGCTTCGGGCAGCCCCTGCGGATGCTCACGACTCGCTTCGGTGACGGGCGGGCGCTCCAGGTGGCGCTGCGCTCGGACCCGGTGGAGAAGGGCGTCCGGCAGGCTGCCGTACTGCTGGCGGCGGTCGGCGGGGCGGGCGTCCTGCTGGCGGCGGCGCTCGGTTACGGAGTCTCCCGCACCGGCCTGGCACCCGTGGCCCGGCTGACCTCGACCGCCGAGCGGATCGCGGCCACCCGGGACCCGCGCCACCGCATCGAGCTGCCGCCGGGGCCGCCGGGGCGCCAGGACGAAGTGACCCGGCTGGCGGCCAGCTTCAATACGATGCTCGGTGAGCTGGAGCAGTCGGTGACCGCCCAGCGCCGGCTGGTCGCGGACGCCTCGCACGAGCTGCGGACCCCGCTGACCGCGCTGCGCACCAACGCGGAGCTGCTGGCCCGGGCCGACCGGCTGACGCCGGCGCAGCGCGACCGGGCGGCGAAGGCGCTGGGCCGGCAGATCCGCGAGGTGGCCGGCCTGGTGAACGACCTGATCGAGCTGGCCCGGGACGAGGAGCCGCTGCCGCTGCTGGAGGAGGTACGCATCGCGGACCTGGCCGGGCATGCGGTGACCACGGCCCGGGCACACTGGCCGGAGACCCACTTCCTGCTGGAGATCGCGCCCCCGGCGGCGGAGATGACCCGGCCCGGCGTGCCCGCCCGCCTGAGTCGGCTGCTGACCAATCTGCTGGACAACGCGGCCAAGTTCAGCCCGCCGGGCGCCCCGGTGGAGATCGCTCTGACCGCGTTCGGGGACGGGCTGGAGGTGACGGTCCGCGACCACGGTCCCGGGATCGCGGCGGCGGACCTCCCGTACGTCTTCGACCGCTTCTACCGCGCCGACGCGGCCCGTGCGCTGCCGGGCTCGGGGCTGGGACTGGCCATGGCCCGGCAGATCGCCCGGGCTCATGGCGCGGATCTGACGGCACGGGCGGCGCCGGGCGGCGGAGCGCTGTTCACGCTGACGTTCGAGGGCGGGGACCGGCCGGGCGGCGAGGCCCTCCCCCGCGCCCGTCAGAAGCCTGGCGGCTCCGTGTAGGTGCCCCACTCGTCGCGCAGAACCCCGCAGATCTCGCCGAGCGTCGCCTCGGCCCGTACCGCGTCGAGCATCGGCCCGATCATGTTGGAGCCGTCGCGGGCGGCGGCCAGCATCGCGTCCAGCGCCGACTTGACCCGTGCGTCGTCGCGGGCGTCCTTGCGGCTGCCGAGCACCCGGACCTGCTCGCGCTCGACCTCGTGGCTGACCCGCAGGATCTCCAGGTCGCCGGTGACCGAGCCGTGGTGGACGTTGACGCCGACGACGCGCTTGTCGCCCTTCTCCAGCGACTGCTGGTACCGGAAGGCGGACTCGGCGATCTCGCCGGTGAACCAGCCGTCCTCGATACCGCGCAGGATGCCGGAGGTGATGGGCCCGATGGGGTGCTGCCCGTCCGGGTGGGCCCGGGCGCCGCGTTCCTTGATCTGGTCGAAGATCTTCTCGGCGTCGGCCTCGATCCGGTCGGTGAGCTGCTCGACGTACCAGGAACCGCCCAGCGGGTCGGCCACATTGGCGACGCCGGTCTCCTCCATCAGCACCTGCTGGGTGCGCAGCGCGATCTCGGCGGCCTGCGCGGAGGGGAGCGCGAGGGTCTCGTCGAGGGCGTTCGTGTGCAGCGAGTTGGTGCCGCCGAGGACCGCGGAGAGCGCCTCGACCGCCGTCCGTACGACGTTGTTGTACGGCTGCTGGGCGGTGAGCGAGACACCGGCGGTCTGGGTGTGGAAGCGGAGCCACTGCGCCTTGTCGGTCCTGGCGCCGTACGTCTCCTTCATCCAGCGGGCCCAGATGCGGCGGGCCGCGCGGAACTTGGCGATCTCCTCGAAGAAGTCGAGGTGCGCGTCGAAGAAGAACGAGAGACCGGGCGCGAAGGTGTCGACGTCCAGCCCGCGGGAGAGGCCGAGCTCCACGTAACCGAAGCCGTCTGCGAGGGTGTACGCGAGCTCCTGCGCAGCCGTCGCCCCGGCCTCGCGGATGTGGTAGCCGGAGACGGAGAGCGGCTTGTAGGCGGGGATGTCGCGGGCGCAGTGCTCCATCAGGTCGCCGATGAGGCGCAGATGGGGCTCGGGCTGGAAGAGCCACTCCTTCTGCGCGATGTACTCCTTGAAGATGTCGGTCTGGAGCGTGCCGTTGAGCACGCCCGGGTCGATGCCCTGACGCTCGGCGGCGACCAGATACATGCAGAAGACGGGGACGGCGGGTCCGCTGATCGTCATGGACGTCGTGACGTCGCCGAGCGGGATGTCCTTGAAGAGGATCTCCATGTCGGCGGCGGAGTCGATGGCCACGCCGCAGTGCCCGACCTCGCCGAGCGAGCGGGGGTCGTCGGAGTCGCGGCCCATCAGTGTCGGCATGTCGAAGGCGACGCTGAGCCCGCCGCCACCCGCGGCGAGGATCATCTTGTAGCGCTCGTTGGTCTGCTCGGCGTTGCCGAAGCCGGCGAACTGGCGGATGGTCCAGGTCCGGCCGCGGTAGCCGGTCGGGTAGAGCCCCCGGGTGAAGGGGTACTCGCCGGGCCAGCCGATCCGCTCGAATCCCTCGTACGTGTCCCCGGGGCGGGGGCCGTACGCGGGTTCCACGGGATCCCCGGAGAGTGTGGTGAAGTCCGCGTCACGCTTGCGGGCCTTGTCGTAACGGGCCTGCCAGCGGCGGCGGCCTTCCTCGATCGCGTCAGCGTCCATACCATCGAATTTACTAGGACGTCCTAGTAAATGTCGATGGCAAACCGCCCGGTGCTTCGCACGGGGCGGTTCGGGTGGTGCGGGGCGGGCCGGGATCGCCCGGGCGGCTCAGACCTCGACGGCGGCCGGAGAACCGTCGGCGACCAGCGGCTCGACCTCGCGGACGACCTTGCGCTCGACGAAGAACGCGGCCGTCGGGATCGTGCCGGAGATCAGCACCCAGAGCAGCTTGCCCACCGGCCACTTCGCCTTGGAGCCCAGGTCGAAGGCGAAGATGAGGTAGATGATGTAGAGCACGCCATGGATCTGGGAGACGACGAGCGTCAGATCCTTGCCCATCTCGAAGCCGTACTTGAAGACCATGCAGGTGCAGAGCACCAGCAACATGACTGCGGTGACGTAGGCCATCACCCGGTACCGGGTCAGCACACTGCGTTTCATGGCATCGAGCGTAACCGGACACCCGGGGCGATCTTGCAGCGGGCCGGGCCCTCGAAATGTCGTCCTATGCCTCTTCGAAATCCTTGGCCGCGATCCGCAACGGCCGCAGCATGGCGAAGATCTCCGCGCACTCCTCGGCGTCGTACACCCCTAGCCCGAACTCCATGTCGACCAGGTCCTTGGTTGCCGCCTCGACGACCTCGCGGCCCTTGTCGGTGATGGAGGCGAGGGTTCCGCGGCCGTCGTTCGGGTTGGGGCGCTTGGCGACCAGGCCGGAGCGCACCAGCCGGTCCACCGTGTTCGTGACGGAGGTGGGGTGGACCATGAGCCGCTCACCGATCTTGGACATCGGCAGCTCACCGGCCTTGGAGAAGGTGAGCAGCACCAGCGCCTCGTACCGCGCGAAGGTCAGGCCGTACGGTTTGACGACCGCGTCGACCTCGGCGAGCAGGATCTGCTGCGCGCGCATGATCGAGGTGATCGCCCCCATCGAGGGCACCGGGCCCCAGCGCTGCTGCCAGAGTTCGTCGGCGCGGGCGATGGGATCGAAGGGGAGACTGAGCGGCTTCGGCACGGCACCGACCTTACCCACTGGTCATATGCTGGTCAGCCCCGTCTCGAACTTCGGTCCGAAGACCGCGTGCGGGCGCTGTCGCCTTGACTTCGCGGACCAGCAGGAGCGTGCACACCGTACCGATCACCCCGGACCCCGCGACCACCAGATGCACGGGGACGAATTCGGCGGCCAGCCCGGCCAGCGCCATGCCGATGCCCTGGAGCGTCATCAGTCCGGCGGTGAGCAGGGTCATGGCCCGGCCGCGGAGTTCTTCCGGGAGGGCGTCGACGAACCACTGGTCGAGGCCGATGATGTACGCCGCACCCACCCCGGCCAGAGCGAGTGCCGCAAGCGTCAGCGGCAGACCGGGACGGAACCCGTACAGGCCGAGCGGAAGCAGCCCGGCGGCGGCCACCGGCAGCACGATCCGGGAGCGGACACGGGGGGTCAGCACGGCTCCCGCGTACAACTCGGCGGCGATGTGGCCGACCGGCATCGCGCACATCAGAAGCCCGAGGGCAGCCGGGCCGAGGCCGGTCTCGTCCGCGTACGGGGCGGCGAGCGCCTCCGGTGCGACGACGAACAGCGCGGGCACCCAGAAGAGCAGCATCAGCGCACGGATCCTCCGGTCGGCCAGAACGATGCGGGCGCCGGCGAGCGACTCCTTGAACAGGGCGCCGCCGCGGTCACCGCCGGTCCTGGCGGGCCGGTCGCGGGTGCCGAGGCGGAGCAGGGCCGCCGAGCAGAGGAACGTACCGACGGTGATGGTGATCGCCCCGCGTGCGGACAGCGCGGCAAGCAGCACACCGCCGACACCGAAACCGGTCAGCAGTGCGCTCTGCGAGACGATCCGCAGCAGCGACCGGCCCAGTACGTAGAGGTCGCCCTCGCCGAGGATGTCGGTGAGCGCGGCCATCCGCGTCCCGGTGAAGACGGGCGACACGGAGGCGACGAGACAGCGCAGCGCGAGGAGGCCGCCGACCGGGGTGCCGGGCAGCACCATGACGGCGACGCAGCCCGCACAGATCAGATCGCAGGTGACGAGGACCCGGCGGGCCGGGTAGCGGTCGGCGACGCCGGCGAAGAGGGTGCCGCCGACGAGGTAAGGGAGAAAGCCGAGCGCGAAGGTGAGGGCGCTGAGCAGCGGTGAGCCGGTGAGGTCGTAGACGAGGACGGTGAGGGCGAGCTCGCTGACGACGACGCCGAGGAGGGAGAGCAGATGCGCGGCGAAGACGGCCCGGAACTCCCGCACGGCGAAGACGGCGCGGTAGCCGCGGGGCCTGCCGGGGGCGGGGTCGTCAGGCAGTACGTCCGCAGCGGGAGCCGCGGCCCGGAGCGCGGGCGACGGGTTCGGGTCAATGGGGTCGGCGCGCTCCGGGGGCGGAGCCGAGGTCGGCACCGGTCCGGCCGGACGGGCGCGCGCGGCGCGGGGCGCGGCTGACGGGTCGTGGGGCGAAGGGGCCGCGGGACCGGTCGAGGTGTCCGTCGCGTCGCGGGAGCCGTCCTCCGGGGTGGGGCTGTAGCTCGGCATGGCCGCAGCTTGAAGGACCGGGGCCCCCGCTCCGTAGACTTTCGGCTGACGCCGAATCTTCGCGGGGGCCGCCGATGCCGTTCCATCTGCATTTCGAAGAGAAGGATCTGCTCCGCTGCCGGTTCGCCGTCTCCCCGCTCTGGGAGACGCAGGCCGCGGTGCGCACCCTTCTGCGCCCCGGGCAGCACGGCTACCACCAAACCTGGCTGAGGCGCGTCCGGAGCGCCGCCGCAGGTCTCGACCTCGGACCGCTGTGGCTGCTGATGCCGGAGAGCGGGCACAACCCGGACTTCCTCTGCCCGCCCCCGATCGGGCCCTATGCCTCGTTCGAGGAGGAGATCACCGGCGTACGCGCCATCGATCCGTCGCTCATCCATGAGGATCTGGCGCTGACGCTCGCCGACCAGCCGGGGGCGCTGGACTCCCCCGCCGGACGGGCGGTGCTCGCCGATCCCGCGCGGACGCTGCGTGAGCTGGCCGCATTGATGGAGCAGGCCTGGCAGGTGCTGGTCGAGCCGGACTGGCCGCGGCTGCGCGCGCTGCTGGAGGCGGATATCGCGTACCACTCGCGCCGGCTCGCCGAGGTCGGTTTCGCCCGGCTGCTCGGCGAGCTGAGCCCCCAGCTGAGCTGGACGGACTCGACGCTCTCGCTGATCGGGATGAAGGGCCGGCACTCCCGGGTGCTCGGCGGGCAAGGCCTCGTCCTGATGCCGAGCGTCTTCGCCTGGCCGAATGTGGTCAGCGGGTACGAGCCGCCCTGGCAGCCCGCGGTGATCTACCCGGCGCGCGGGATCGGCAGTCTGTGGACGGCCCCCGCGGACCGCACTCCACAGACGCTCGCGCGGCTGCTCGGGCGGGCGCGGGCCGATGTTCTGTGCGCGCTCGACGAACCGGCCGGGACGAGCACCCTCGCGCACCGGCTGGGCCTCGCGCTCTCCTCCGTGTCGGAGCATCTGTCCGTGCTGCGCGCGGCGGGGCTGCTCACCTCGCGCCGGTACGGACATCAGGTGCTGTACGAGCGGACGCCGCTCGGGATCGCCCTGGCCGTGCCGGAACACCGCCCGCAGGAGTGACGGGACCGGACGAGCCCCCGGCCGAATGGGACCGGGGGCTCGTCGGGTCACGGGACCGGACGGGGCGTCAGTCCGCGAGGTACCGCTCGACCGTCTCGACCTTGGAGGTCAGGCCGTCGGTGACACCGGGGCGGATGTCGGCCTTCAGCACGAGGGAGACGCGTCCGGCGCGGGCCTCGACGGCGGCGACGGCCCGCTTGACGACGTCCATGACCTCGTCCCACTCACCCTCGATGGAGGTGAACATGGCGTCCGTGCGGTTGGGCAGCCCGGATTCGCGGACGACCCGGACGGCGTCGGCGACGTACTCGCCGACGTCCTCACCGACGCCCAGCGGGCTGACCGAGAACGCGACGATCACGCGCTGACCACGCCTTCCCGGCGGGCGCGGGCGGCGATGACGCCGTCGGCCTCGTAGCGCTTGAGCGCCTTGTCGCCGTACAGCCCGCCGAACGGCAGCAGCGCGAGCAGGAAGAAGAACGCGACGCGCTTCAGCGGCCACTTGGTCTTGGACCAGACGTCGAGCAGCAGGACGGCGTAGATCACGAAGAGCACACCGTGGATGATGCCGAGCGGCATCATCAGGAAGTCGATGTCGGAGACCCGGCTGAGAATCGAGCCAAAGATGATCAGCGCAGGGAAGGAGAGCGCCTCGGGAATCGAGATGAGGCGCAGCCGGTGCAGGGCGGTAGCGGTCTTGATGTCCACGAGGGCACCTTCGGTGGGAGGATCGTGACAGCTTGTGAATACAGGCACAAGCGCAACCCATTGTGGCATCGGCACGGGCGGCGCTCGGCGCCGGGGGCCGTATGTGTCCGGTCACGTGCCGCCGCCGGGCCCCGGTCCGTTCCTCGTATCCCCGTGCGGGATACGTCCCGATCACGTACGGGTCCCGTACCGGATGCGTATCAGGGGCGGTTCAGGGTGCCGGTTCCTCCCCAAGGCCCTGTCCCGGCCGGGGTCCTGCCGATACCGTCGATCCGTGGCAATGTTCCGACTCCAAGGCAGCAGAACGCTCGCCGTCGACCTGGCCGGCGACGCCGTCAAGGCGAAGAACGGCTCGATGGTCGCGTACGACGGCCGGATGACGTTCAAGAAGATGACCGGCGGCGGCGACGGCCTGCGCGGCATGGTGACCCGCCGGCTGACCGGCGAGCAGATGACCGTGATGGAGGTGACCGGGCAGGGCACCTGTTACTTCGCCGACCGCGCGAGCGAGATCAGCCTCGTCTCGCTGCACGGCGACAAGCTCCATGTCGAGGCGAGCAACCTGCTCTGCACCGACGCCGGGCTGCGCACCGGAACCGCCTTCACCGGCCTGCGCGGCGGGGCGACGGGCAACGGCCTGTTCACCACCACCGTCGAGGGCACCGGGCAGGTGGCGATCCTGTCGGACGGTTCGGCCGTGGCGCTGCGGGTCTCGGCCCAGTACCCGTTGTTCGTCGACCCCGGCGCCTACGTCGCGCATCAGGGCAATCTGCAACAGCACTTCCAGTCCGGGGTGAACTTCCGGACGCTGATGGGCGAGGGCTCGGGCGAGTCCTTCCAGATCCGGTTCGAGGGCGAGGGACTCGTCTACGTGCAGCCGAGTGAGCGGAACACCATCGGGGGCGATGTCTGATGCCGTTCCGTGAGATCAATTCGAAGATGGTCGAGGCGACGGTGCTCCCCGGCCAGAAGATGTACAGCCAGCGCGGCGCGATGCTCGCCTACCGCGGCGAGGTGTCGTTCACCCCGAACATCCAGGGCGGCCAGGGGGGCGTCATGTCGATGATCGGCCGCCGGGTGGCCAATGAGGCGACGCCGCTGATGACCGTCGAAGGCAGCGGCACAGTGATGTTCGGCCACGGCGGCCACCACATCCAGGTCATCAACCTGTCCGGCGACACCCTTTACGTGGAGGCCGACCGGCTGCTCGCCTTCGACGGGACGCTGCAGCAGGGCACGATGTTCATGGGTTCGCAGGGCGGGGTGATGGGCATGGTGCGCGGCCAGGTGACCGGGCAGGGCCTGTTCACCACCACCCTCAAGGGTCATGGCGCGGTCGCGGTGATGGCGCACGGCGGGGTGATCGAGCTGCCGATCACGCCGGGCCGCGAGGTGCATGTGGACCCGCAGGCGTATGTCGCCCACCACGGCGACGTACGCAACAAGCTCTCCACCGCGCTCGGCTGGCGCGACATGGTGGGGCGCGGCTCCGGGGAGGCGTTCCAGCTGGAGCTGAGCGGCAGTGGCGCGGTGTACGTCCAGGCCTCGGAGGAGAAGCTGTGAGCACGCCCGTGGTCTTCGACCCGATGACGCTGCCGTCGGACGACAACGTCAACTCGTACACCTTCTGCGTGGAGCTCAAGGGGAGCCAGTGGTTCCTGCAGAAGGGCAAGATGATCGCCTATTACGGGCGGATCGAGTTCAACGGCATCGGCCACGGCCGCTTCGAGCGGCTGATCCGTACGAGCTTCCACTCGCCGCTGCACGCGAGCGACTGGGTGGTGGCCGAAGGCAGCGGCAAGATGCTCCTCGCCGACCGCGCCTTCGACGTGAACTCGTACGACCTGGAGGACGGGAACCTTACGATCCGGTCCGGCAACCTCCTCGCGTACCAGCCGACCCTGGCACTCAAGCAGTCCATCGTGCCGGGCTTTCTGACACTGATCGGTACGGGAAAGTTCGTGGCCGCGTCCAACGGTCCGGTGGTCTTCATGGAGCCGCCGCTGCGGGTCGATCCGCAGGCGCTGGTGGGCTGGGCGGACTGCCCCTCGCCGTGCCACCACTACGACCACGGTTATATGACGGGCGTGATGGGCGGGCTCAGGTCGCTGACCGGGATCGGCGGGACGTCGGGCGAGGAGCACCAGTTCGAGTTCGTCGGGGCGGGTACGGTGCTGCTCCAGTCGACCGAGATCCTGATGCCCGAGCAGCCGACGGGGGCGACGCCGGCGCAGGCCGGGGTGCCGGGTGGTGCGGGTCAACCTGGCTCCGCACCCCGTCTGCCCGGTCAGCTCGGGGACCTCCAACGCCGCTTCGGTTTGTGAACGGTAGTCTGCGGAGTGTGACGTCGAACGTCCGCACCTCGCACCCGGGCCCGTCCACGGACCGGTGCCGGGCGTCACACTCCCCCACCTTCGTCCGGCTTTCAACTTCTTAGGTAGAATCCATACATGGAGACCGAGACGGCCACTCGCTGGCTGAACGACGCGGAGCAGTGCGCCTGGCGCACCCACCTGGACGTCAGCAGGCTGCTGATGCACCAGCTGGAGAAGGATCTCCAGCCGTTCGGCCTGACCAACAACGACTACGAGATCCTGGTCAACCTCTCGGAGTCGGACGACCAGCGCCTGCGGATGAGCGACCTCGCCGCCGCGACGCTGCAGTCCAAGAGCAGGCTCTCGCACCAGATCACCCGCATGGAGAGCGCGGGACTGGTCCGCAGGGAGAACTGCGAGTCGGACCGGCGCGGACTGTTCGCGGTCCTCACCGATGAGGGTGCGGAGACGATGCGGAAGGTGGCGCCCCACCACGTGGCGTCGGTGCGCAAGCACTTCATGGACCTGTTGACGCCGGAGGCACTGGCGGACCTCCACGCGGCACTGGCACCGGTCGCGGATCACCTGCGGGGGCGCCGCGGCAAGGTGTGACCTGCGCGGCGGGAGCGGTGTTCAACCGGCGCTCGGCAGCCACAGCGCGAACCGTGCGCCGCCCTCCGGCGCACCGTCCACCGTCAGCCGGCCGCCGTGCCGGGCCGCGACGTCACGGGCGATGGCCAGGCCGAGACCGGCGCCGCCCTCGTCCCGCGTACGGGCGTCGTCGAGGCGTACGAAACGTTCGAAGATCCGCTCGCGCTCGTCCGGCGGCACCCCCGCCCCGTCGTCGGTGACCGCGACGACCACGCCGCCCCGCTGCGCACGCAGCGAGACCGCCACCGCGCGCTCCGCATGACGCTCGGCGTTGTCCAGCAGATTGCCGATCACCCGCGCCAACTGCCCGCGCGAACCGGCCACTTCGAACACACCGGAGTCCGGCACGGACACCGCCACCGGAATCCGGTCGCCCGTGCGCTGCGAGACCTCCTCATGGACCAGCGCGCCCAGATCCAGCGTCGTACGCCCCGGCCGCTCCCCCGCGTCCAGCCGGGCCAGCAGCAGCAGATCGGCCGCCAGCGCCTGCAACCGTACGGTGTCGGCGACGGCGCCCGGCACGTCCAGCAGCTCCGGATGCGCGGCACCCACCTCCAACTGGGTGCGCAGGGAGGCGATCGGGCTGCGCAGTTCGTGCGAGGCGTCCGCCACGAAGCGCCGCTGCCGGTCCACCGATGCCCCAAGGGCCGTCAGGGTCTCGTTGGTGGTACGGGCCAGCCGGGCGATCTCGTCCCGCGAACCGGGCTCGGGCACCCGTCGGCTCAGATCCTCGGACGCGGTGATCGCGGCCATCTCGCGCCGGATTCCCTCGACCGGGCGCAGCGCCCGCCGGGTCACCAGCCAGGTGACCCCGGCGACGACGAGCAGCAGCACCGGCAGCCCGATCAGCATCGCCCCGCGCACAGTGCCCACGGCCTCCTGCTCGGCGGCCAGCGGGGCTCCCGCGTGGACGGTCAGGGTCACCCCGGCCGATGTGGTCGCCCGGACCGACGCGAAGCGGTAGTCGGCCGTGTCCCCGTCGACGGTGGCGGTGCCGTTGCTGAAGTCCGGTTCACCGGAGTCGACTTCACCCCGGCCGGGGATGCTGTGACCGCCGTTGTCGTCGCCGTCGTCGTCACCGCGTCCGTCGTCGTCCCTTCCGTCGTCGCCGGACCCGGTGGAGCTTCCCGCGGCCGGTGACGGGGCCGGCGTGACCTGATCCGTGCCGGTGCCGGAGATCGCCTCCAGGTCCTTGGAGACAGCCACCACGCGCCCGTCCTCGTCGGTCACCTGGACCGGATGGTCCTCCTCCTCGCGCATCTCCAGCCGGTCGTACGGCACATCGAGGGCCAGCTGCCCGGCCACCTCACGGGCCACCACCTCCGCCTGCAGCCCCGCCTGGTCGGTGAGGTTGGCGCGCAGGACGAGGAGTACGGCGAGCCCGGCGCCGACGAGGGCGACCGCGACCACGACCGTGGCACCGAGTGCGGCCCTGGCCCGTACCGATCTCACAGCGCCTCCAGCCGGTATCCGGCGCCGCGCACCGTACGGATGGCGGCCGCGCCGAGCTTGCGCCGCAGCGCGCTGACGTACACCTCGACGATGTTCGGGTCGCCGTCGTAGGCGAAGTCCCAGACGTGTTCGAGGATGTCCGCCTTGCTCACCACCTGCCCGGACCGCAACGCAAGTTGTTCCAGCACCGCGAACTCCTTGGTGGTGAGGGTGATTTCGGCCGGACCGAGGTGCACCCGGCGAGCGGCGGTGTCCATGCGCAGGGAGCCGACGGTGACCACCGGCGAGCCGGAACCGCCGCCCCGGCGCCGCAGCAGCGCCCGGATCCTGGCCACCAGCACGACGTACGAGAAGGGCTTGGTCAGGTAGTCGTCGGCCCCGGTGTCGAGGCCCTCCGCCTCGTCGTACTCCCCGTCCTTCGCCGTCAGCATCAGGATCGGCATCTCATGGCCGGCGGCGCGCAGGGCGGCACAGACCCGGTAGCCGTTCATCCCGGGCAGCATGATGTCGAGGACGACGAGGTCGTACGCCCCCTCGGCGGCCCGGTGCAGCCCTTCGAGACCGTCGTGCACGACATCCACGGCGAAGCCCTCGGCGGTGAGTCCCCCGGCCAGGGACATCGCCAGCCGCTTCTCGTCCTCCACGATCAACAGGCGCATACGCACAGGGTCGCAAACGGAACCTGAAGACGGCTTCAGGTGGCTTCAGGCTGCGTTCAGCATCACCCGGGCAGTGTGGACCTTGTCGAAACCGGCCACCCGATCAGGGAGGAACCCTCATGAAGCGCAAGATCGTCATCGCCGCGGTCACCACGGCCGTGCTCGTCGGCGGCGGAGCCGCCACAGCGGTCGCCTTCGCGGACGACGACAGCCACGACCGCGAGCCCCGGAGCAGCGCGACGAGCGGTGACACCGCCCGTGTCGCCGTGGGAGACGCGATCACGGCCGCCGTCAAGGCAGTCCCCGGCACGGTCACCGAGGCCGAGCTGGACGACGAGGACGGCAGACTCGTCTGGGAGCTCGATGTGTACGGCTCCGACAAGGTCTGGCACGACGTGACGGTGGACGCGGGCAACGGCAAGGTGCTCGGCAAGCACGTCTCCGACGATGACGACGACCGCGACCGGCACGCCCCCCGGTCGGCCCCCGTGTCGCTGGACGCGGCGGTCGACGCCGCGCTGAAGGCGAACCCCGGGACCGTGACGTCGATCGACCTGGACGACAGCGACGGCCGGAGCGGCGGGGCGCTGCACTGGGAGGTCGACGTCCAGGGCAAGGACGGCAGGCAGCACGAGCTGAACGTCGACGCGAGCACGGGCAAGGTGACGGCGGACCGGTCGGACGACGGGGACGACGACCACGGGGACGACGACTGAGGGCGCCTCCCGGCGGACCGTCAGGGTTCGTAGACGGAGATGACCGTCCCGTCGCCGAAGCTCAGGAACACCGCGTCGCCCCGACCGACGAACGAGATCGATGCCGGGTCGAGCGGGTCTCCCGGCTCGCCGGGCCACTCGGTGGGCAGGCGCGAGCCCGTGTCGTCCGCCTCCCCTGTGGAGGCCATGGCGAAGGCGTTGAGCCCGTACCCGCCCACGACAACGGCGTTGTCACCGGCCACGGCCAACCGGCCCGCGACATCCAGCCCCTCGCCGCCGTCGTACGTCGCCCAGTACTGCCTCCCGTCGGCCAGGCCGAACGCGTACACCCGCGTCCGGCTGCTCACCACGACCTTGCCGTCACGTGACACTGCGGGCCGGTAGGCGATGTCCACGCCGGCGGCGATCGGCCGTCGGTTCTGCGGGGCCGTCACATCGACGACCGTCAGTCCGTTCGAGCCCGCGCAGAGGAGTTCCTTGCCCTTCAGGACCGGCGTACGGCAGGTGATGTCACCGGCACCGATGGCTCCCAGCCGTGCGCCGTCCGCACTCCTGAGGACGGTGACGCCGTCGCCGGCCGCGACGAGCCGGCCCTCGGCGAGGAGCAGTTCGGCTTCGGGGGCCGGGTCGTCCCACGGCTTGTCCCACTTGCGGGAGTGCTTGACGGTGAGTTGGTGGGCAAGGATCCGGTCCGCACCCGTGCCGGTGGCCCTCGTGACGTAGTACAGAACTCCGCCCGACTGGACGGAGTCGGCCACCCGGGTACCGCCGGGCAGCGGCTCCCGCCACTTCTCCGCACCGTCGGCCAGACCGAGCGCCACCAGGGCACCGTCCTCGAAGGCGTACACGGTGGTGCCGAGGACCGCGGCCACCGATGCGGGGCCGGCGGCCGTCTTTCCCGGCGGTGTCTGCCACTTGCGCCTGCCGTTCGCGGCGTCCAGCACGGTGATGCGCTGCGGGCCGCCGCAGACCAAGGACGCACCCGCGAGTACGCACTCCACCGGACCGTCCGCGATCTTGGCCTTCCATGCCTTCCAGCCCGCCGGTTTCTTGGAGACGTCCGCGGCGGCGGCACCGAAATCCCCGGTACGGCCGGCGTCGGCGTCGGGCACAACTGCGGGTCCTGCCTCGGTCCGCACGGAGTCCGCAGCCGAGGCGGTCGGTCGCGCGCCACCGCCCGCGTTGTCGTCGCCCCCGCCGTCCCCCTTGAAGAGTCCCGGCAGCAGCACCGCCCCCAGCACCACGCACACCGCCGTGGCCGCTGCCGCTAGCCCGATCCACAGTCCCTTGTTGCCCTTGCCGTCGCCGGACACGGACACGGGCACGACGGGTGTCGGAGCGAGGGCGGGCCCGCCGGGGTGTGGGGCACCGGACGGGACCGGTGGTGCGGCAGCCGACGGCGCAGCCGCCGCCACGACGGCGCGCGCGCCCGCCGCGTGCGCGGCGAGCTGCCCCTGTATCGCCTCCATCCAGGGGAACGGTCCACCGGCCGCCACGCCCGCCCGGTCTCCCGACAGCAGCATGTCGGCCAGCTGTTGAGGGGTCGGCCGGGCAGCGGCGTCGCTGCGCAGGCACTCCTCGATCACCACACGCAACTGCGTCGGCACGCCGGACAGCTCGGCCTCGCCCTGGGCGATCCGGAAGATCACGGCCGCCATGTCGGAGTCGTCGAACGGCCCCCGCCCGGTCGCCGCGAAGGCGAGCACCGCACCGAGGCAGAACACGTCCGACGCCGGTACGAGCGACCGTGAGCCGTTGACGTGCTCGGGCGAGATGTAGCCGGGGCTGCCCACCACGACACCGGTCCGGGTCAGCTGGGTGGCGTCGAAAGCCTGCGCGATCCCGAAGTCGATCACCTTCGGCCCGTCGGTGCCGAGCAGCACGTTGCCGGGCTTGAGGTCGCGGTGGAGTACGCGTACGGCGTGCATGTCGGCGAGCGCGCGGGCGAGGTCGGCGCCCATCTCCCGTACGACCTGCTCGGGCATCGGCCCGCCTCGGGTCACCGCCTCGGCGAGCGAGGGGCCGGGGACGTACTCGGTCGCCAGCCAGGGCAGCCGGCCGCTCGCATCGCCGCCGACGAGGGCCGCCGTGTACGGACTGCGTACGGCACCCGCCGCGTCGATCTCACGGCGGAAGCGAATGCGGAAGCCGTCGTCGAGGTCGAGATCCGGGCGCACGGTCTTCAGCGCGACCAGCCCGGCGAGGGTGTCCCGCGCACCGGCCGGCCGGGCCAGGTACACCTCGCCCATGCCGCCCGCGCCCAGCAGCCCGAGCAGCTGGTAGGGGCCGATCAACCGGGCCCGGCCTGCCGGAAGCGGCTCGATCACTGCGCGGCCCCCTTCATCGTCCGACGGTTCACTTGGGCAGCGGCACCGAAACCGCGGTGCCGTCGTCGTACACGACATGCACGACACCGCCGACCGGCAGCACCTGCGGGTCGAGCAGTTCCTGCTCCAGATCGACGCCGTTGGTGACGGAGTCGTACGTCGGTGTCCTGGTCGGGCCCGGAGCGCCCGGAATCCGGGTCCTGGTGAGTGAGCCCAGGGTGCCGTCGGGGCGGATCGGGACCGTGTACAGCTTCGTGCTGTCCGCCCACACCACCGTGTCCGCGACGATCATGGGGTTGGAGACCGGGTTGCTCATGCCCTGTGCCGCCTTCCCGCCGAGCGGGAACCGGCCGAGTGCCCGGCCGCCGTCGCGGCCCACGACGACGATCTCGTCCGGCACACCCGACTCGTGCTCACTGCTCCGCCGCAGCGTGATCACCCGGTCGCCGAGTGCCGTCAGCGACGCGCCGGCGACGAGCGAGGAGTCCACCGGCACCCGCCCCTGCGTCTGGAGCGTCCCGGCTGCGAACCGCAGCACGGCCACGTCGTCGCCGAAACCGGACGGGGCGTCGTTGGAGACGTAGGCGTCGCAGAAGGCGTAGCGGCCACGCACCCGGAGCGACCCGCACCCCGAATTCGTCCCGTCCCCGGAAGCTTGCACGGCCTCGCCTCCGGCCGTGCCCAGCAATGAGCCGTCCTTCGGCCGGAACGCCTTCGGTGCTTCTTCGCCAACTGCGTACACCACCTTGCCGTCGGTGGCGACCGGCCAGAAGTTGCCGTTCTGGGCGTTGGAGATGTCCTGCGGGGTCAGCGGCTTCTGCCACTTGCGGGCGCCGGTCTTCAGGTCGTACGCGGCGAGCGCTGCGTCCTCAGGCGTCGATGTGGTCGCGGCGAAGACCAGGCCGTCGACGACGACCGGCGCACTGTCCAGATTGTGCGCTCCACCCGACCGGGTCTCCCAACGGACCGTGCCGGTACGGGCGTCCACCGACTGCAGCCGTCCGCCCGCGGCAAGCAGCACGGTGTCGTCGTACACGGTGGGCCGGGTGGCACTGGCCGGCATGAAGAACTGGTTACGGGGGCCCCAGCCCGCCCTGTTCGAACTCTGTCCGGTGTCGAGCGTCCACATCCGGCGACCGTCGGCCGCCGACACCGCCTCGTACGTACCGTCGACCAGTCGGCAGACCACCACATCACGGCCTGCGGCACAACCGATCGGGGCCCCGGAAAACTTGCCCGTCCAGGACTTCTTCCACCCCGTCGGCCGGACCTCGCGTCCGTACGGGACAGTGCCCGAGCCGTCCGGGCCGCCGTTCTCGTCCACACCGGCCACGATCTTGGCGGCTGCGGGCGAACCGCCGCCGGGAGAAGCCTCGTTGGGGGTGTCGCGGTTGTTGCGCCAGGCCAGGATGCCCCCGGTGGCCGCACCCAGCACGATCAGCGCCGCGAGGGCCGCGCCCAGGGCGCGGCGGGAGCGGCGCGGCGGCTGTGCGAGGCCGGGGCCCTGGGTGGGTGCGATGTGCAGGCCCGGGGTGAAGTCGGTTCCCTGGGGGGGCAGTTGGTGGGGTGCGGCATGGCTTCCGGTGGCCGCTTCGGTTGGTGTGTACCCGGGCAGCAGCGGGCCGCCCAGCGCCATGACCCGGGCCAGTTCGCGCTCGTACTCGGCGATGTGCTGCACCACCGGTTCCGGCCACCGTGCGGCCGCGTCGGGGGTGAGCCGCTGTGCGAGTTCCGCAACGGTGGGGCGGGAGGCAGGGTCGGCGACCAGGCAGTCCTCGAGGACGGCACGGAGCGCCTCGGGCACATCGTCGAGATCGGCCTCGACGTACTTGACCCGGTAGAGCACGGCGGCGACCGGGCCGTCCCCGAAGGGGTCGCGTCCGGTGGCCGCGTAACAGAGCACGGAGGCGAGGCAGAACACATCGGAGGCGGGGACGACGCGTCCGCTGCCCGCCACATGCTCCGGGGACATGAAGGCGGGGCTGCCGACCATGCGACTGGTGGTGGTGAGCGGGGTCGCGCCGGCATCCCGGGCGATGCCGAAGTCGATGAGCCGCGGACCGTCCGACGCGAGCATCACATTGCCGGGCTTCACATCGCGGTGGACGATCCCTGCCGCGTGGACGGCCGCCAGGGCGCGGGCCAGTCCGGCGCCGAGCATCCGTACCTCGGCCTCGTCCATCGCGCCCGCCCTGCGGACGGCGGCGGACAGAGTCGGTCCGGCCACGTATCCGGTGGCGAGCCAGGGCACTTCGGCGTCGGCGTCCCCGTCGAGCAGCGGGGCGAGATGGGGGCCGACGACGGACCGGGCGACGGTGATCTCCCGGCGGAAGCGGCCCAGGAAGCCGGGGTCCTGGGCCACGTCGCGGCGGACCGTCTTGACGGCGACCGGTTCGCCGCCTCCGTCCCGGGTACCGAGGAAGACCTCTCCCATGCCACCCACGCCGAGCCGGGCCCGTATCCCGTAGGGACCGATCCGTCTGGGCGAGTCCTCCCGCAGCGGACCCAGCATGCGCCACTCCCCCCGTCGGTACGCATGAAACGCCGGACACTCACTTCACGTATCCGGCCGTAATCCTGCCACGGACACATCACCGGTCGCAGCGCCGGTCAGCACGGAAAGCACGCCCCCGGACCACAACTGACGCATCTTCAGCGGTCAGGGACGAGGATGCGTGGCGCGACGGTCCGCACTGGCGCCGGGCGGTCCCGGAAGCGGCCCGCACGCCACTCCCGGACCCGTCCGGACGGGATCAGGCCCCGGTGAGTCCTGCCACGAGCTCGTCCGCCGCCGCGTAGGGGTCGAGGCTCCCCGCCACGATGCGTTCGGCGAGCGCGCCGATGTGGCGGTCGCCGTGCAGATCGCCGATGCGCTCACGCAGCCGCGTGACGGCGATCGTCTCGACCTCGTGGGCCGCACGGGCCATGCGCCGCTCCGCGAGCACTCCGTGCTCCTCCATCCACGCCCGGTGCTTCTCCAGCGCCTCGACGACCTCGTCGATGCCCTCGCCCCGGGCGGCGACCGTCTTCACGATCGGCGGCCGCCAGTCGCCGGGACCGCGGGACTCGCCGAGGCCCAGCATGTGGTTGAGCTCGCGCGCGGTGGCGTCCGCGCCGTCCCGGTCGGCCTTGTTGACGACGTATACATCGCCGATCTCCAGGATTCCGGCCTTCGCTGCCTGGATGCCGTCACCCATGCCGGGCGCCAGCAGGACGACGGAGGTGTCGGCCTGGGAGGCGATCTCCACCTCCGACTGGCCGACGCCCACCGTCTCCACCAGGATCACTTCGCAGCCCGCAGCGTCCAGCACCCGGATCGCCTGCGGTGCCGACCAGGCGAGACCGCCCAGATGTCCGCGGGTGGCCATGGAGCGGATGTAGACGCCCGGGTCGGAGGCGTGCTCCGACATCCGGACCCGGTCGCCGAGGAGCGCCCCGCCGGAGAACGGGGAGGACGGGTCGACGGCCAGGACGCCGACCCGCTTGCCCGCCCGCCGGTACGCCGAGACCAGCGCCGACGTCGATGTCGATTTGCCGACACCGGGTGAGCCGGTCAGGCCGACGACGTACGCGTTGCCCGTCAGCGGTGCCAGGGCCGCCATCACCTCGCGCAGCTGCGGCGACGCCCCCTCCACCAGGGAGATGAGCCGGGCCACGGCCCGCGGCCGGCCCGCACGGGCCTGCTCGACCAGGGTGGGGACGTCCACCATCACCGCTCCGTTCACTCGCTGAGTGCTCTACGTGTACTACGTACTGCTTGCCCGGGCCGTTCCTACTTGGGGACGCGGATGATCAGCGCGTCGCCCTGGCCACCGCCGCCGCACAGCGCCGCCGCACCGGTGCCGCCGCCGCGCCGCTTCAGCTCCAGCGCCAGGTGCAGCACCACACGGGCGCCGGACATGCCGATCGGGTGACCCAGCGCGATGGCGCCGCCGTTGACGTTCACCTTTTCCGGGGTGACGCCGAGGTCCTTCATCGACTGGACGGCGACTGCGGCGAACGCCTCGTTGATCTCGATGAGGTCGAGGTCCGCGACCTCCAGGCCGTCCTTCTTCAGGGCGTGCTTGATGGCGTTGGACGGCTGCGACTGGAGCGAGTTGTCCGGGCCCGCCACATTGCCGTGGGCGCCGATCTCGGCGATCCAGTCCAGGCCCAGTTCCTCGGCCTTGGTCTTGCTCATGACGACGACCGCTGCGGCGCCGTCGGAGATCTGCGAGGAGGTGCCCGCGGTGATCGTGCCGTCCTTGGTGAAGGCCGGGCGCAGCTTGCCGAGGGACTCCGCGGTCGTCTCCGGGCGGATGCCCTCGTCCTTGGAGAAGAGGACCGGGTCGCCCTTGCGCTGCGGGATCTCGACCGGGGTGATCTCGGCCTCGAAGATGCCGTTCTTCTGGGCGGCGGCGGCGCGCTGGTGGGAGAGGGCGCCGATCTCGTCCTGGTCGGCGCGGTTCAGGCCGAGGTGGGTGTTGTGCTTCTCGGTGGATTCACCCATCGGGATGTTCTCGTAGGCGTCGGTCAGACCGTCGTACGCCATCGAGTCGAGCATCTCGATCGCGCCGTACTTGTAGCCCTCGCGGGACTTCGGGAGCAGGTGCGGGGCGTTCGTCATGGACTCCTGGCCACCGGCGACGACGACGTCGAACTCACCCGCGCGGATCAACTGGTCGGCGAGCGCGATCGCGTCGAGCCCGGACAGACACACCTTGTTGACGGTGAGCGCGGGGACGTTCATCGGGATGCCCGCCTTGACCGCGGCCTGGCGGGCCGGCATCTGGCCCGCACCGGCCTGCAGGACCTGGCCCATGATCACGTACTCGACCTGGTCGCCGCCGATGCCGGCCCGGTCCAGCGCGGCCTTGATGGCGAAGCCGCCGAGATCGGCCCCGGAGAAGCTCTTCAGCGAGCCGAGGAGGCGGCCCATGGGCGTACGCGCGCCCGCGACGATCACTGAGGTGGTACCGGTCGTTCCTGACATGAGGCGCAGCCCCTTGGGATTAGGAGTGAACGAGGGTTTACATGAATGTACTGAGCGGTACCTCGCCCGTCATCCGGCAGCGGGTGTGATCGCGCGCACGTTGCGTAACCATCGGTGTCGCGCTGCACTGGTTGCATGCTGACGCGAATCGACCACATCGGGATCGCCTGTTTCGACCTCGACAAGACCGTCGAGTTCTACCGCTCGACCTACGGTTTCGAGGTGTTCCACTCCGAGGTCAACGAGGAGCAGGGCGTCCGGGAGGCCATGCTCAAGATCAACGATACGTCCGACGGCGGTGCTTCCTACCTCCAGCTGCTGGAGCCGACCCGGGAGGACTCGGCCGTGGGCAAGTGGCTGGCAAAGAACGGGGAGGGTGTCCACCACATCGCCTTCGGCACCGCGGACGTCGACGCCGACGCGGCGGACATCCGGGAGAAGGGGGTCAGGGTGCTCTACGACGAGCCCAGGACCGGTTCGATGGGGTCCCGGATCACCTTCCTGCACCCCAAGGACTGCCACGGCGTCCTCACCGAACTGGTCACGTCCGCAGCGGAGCACTGACCTCCGGATACCTGGCCCGGTAGAGTGGGCTGTTCCGGGCCGGGGCCGGGTCGGGGCCGCGCCGCGTCCCCAGCCGTGATCTGTCACCATTCCCCGGGGGACCGTTCACCGGCGAACGGTACTCGTTGGAGAGTTGCGACCAGGGGACGGATGGGACCGCGCAGTGCGGGGCTACGAACGCCAGGAGAGCCACCGAGCTGAAGACGACCATCTCTCGCGGTTCGAAGCCGAGATGGACCGGCTGAAGACCGACCGGGAGAAGGCCGTTCAGCACGCCGAGGACCTCGGTTACCAGGTCGAGGTCTTGCGCGCCAAGCTGCACGAGGCTCGGCGCAATCTCGCGACCCGTCCCGCATACGACAGCGCGGACATCGGCTATCAGGCCGAGCAACTGCTCCGTAATGCCCAGATCCAGGCCGAGCAGCTGCGGACCGACGCGGAGCGGGAGCTCCGTGACGCCCGTGCGCAGACGCAGCGGATCCTGCAGGAGCATGCCGAGCACCAGGCGCGGCTCCAGGCCGAGCTGCACAACGAGGCCGTGCAGCGGCGCCAGCAGCTCGACCAGGAGCTGGCCGAGCGCCGTCAGACCGTCGAGTCCCATGTCAACGAGAACGTCGCCTGGGCCGAGCAGCTCAGGGCCAGGACCGAGTCCCAGGCGCGCCGGCTGCTGGAGGAGTCCAGGGCCGAGGCCGAGCAGTCCCTGGCGGCCGCGCGCGCCGAGGCGGGCCGGCTGGCGGACGAGACCCGGCAGCGGCTCGGCTCCGAGGCGGAGTCTGCCCGTGCCGAGGCCGAGGCGATCCTGCTGCGCGCCCGCAAGGACGCCGAGCGGCTGCTGAACGCCGCCTCCAGCCAGGCGCAGGAGGCCACCAGCCACGCCGAGCAGCTGCGTACGTCGACGACGGCCGAGACCGAGCAGACCCGGCAGCAGACCGCCGAGCTGAACCGGGCCGCCGAGCAGCGCATGCAGGAGGCCGAGACCCAGCTGCGCGAGGCCCGCCTGGCGGCCGAGAAGGTCACCGGCGAGGCGAAGGAGGCCGCCGTCAAGCGGCTGGCCGCCGCCGAGTCGCAGAACGAGCAGCGCACCCGTACGGCCAGGTCGGAGATCGCCCGGCTGGTCGGCGAGGCCACCAAGGACGCCGAGTCGCTCAAGGCGGACGCCGAGCAGGCGCTCGCCGATGCCCGCGCCGAGGCGGACCGGCTGAAGTCCGAGGCGGCCGAGAAGGCCCGCACGGCGGCCGCCGAGGACGCCGCTGCCCAGCTCGCCAAGGCCGCCAGGGCCGCCGAGGAGGTGCTGACCAAGGCATCCGAGGACGCGAAGTCCACCACCAGGGCGGCGAGCGAGGAGGCCGACCGGATCCGCCGCGAGGCGGAGACCGAGGCGGACCGGCTGCGCGGCGAGGCCGCCGCGCAGGCCGATCAGCTCAAGGGCGCGGCCAAGGACGACACCAAGGAGTACCGGGCCAAGACGGTCGAGCTGCAGGAGGAGGCGCGCAGGCTGCGCGGCGAGGCCGAGCAGCTGCGCTCCGAGGCGGTCGCCGAGGGCGAGCGGATCCGTGGCGAGGCCCGCCGCGAGGCCGTCCAGCAGATCGAGGAAGGCGCGAAGACCGCCGAGGAGCTGCTGTCCAAGGCGAAGGCGGACGCGGAGGAGCTGCGCACCACCGCGGGCACGGAGAGCGAGCGGGTCCGTACCGAAGCGGCGGAGCGCGCCACCGCGCTGCGCAAGCAGGCCGAGGAGGCCCTGGAGCGCGCCCGCGCCGAGGCCGAGCAGCTGCGTACCGAGTCCGAGGAGCAGGCCCGGTCCACCACCGCCACGGCCGAGCAGGCGGCGGCGGAGCTGCGCGAGGAGACCGAGCGTGCGGTCGCGGCCCGGCAGGCGGAGGCGGCCGACGAGCTGACCCGGCTGCACACCGAGGCCGAGGCCAAGGTCACCACCGCCGAGCAGGCGCTCACGGACGCGCGCGCCGAGGCGGAGCGCATCCGGCGTGAGACGAACGAGGAGTCCGAGCGGCTGCGCGCGGAGGCCGCCGAGCGGCTGCGGGCGCTGCAGGAACAGGCGGAGACCGAGGCGGAGCGGCTGCGCGACGAGGCCGCGGCGGATGCGTCGCGCTCGCGTGCGGAGGGCGAGTCCGCCGCCGTACGGCTGCGCAGCGAGGCGGCCGCCGAGGCGGAGCGGCTCAAGTCCGAGGCGCAGGAGAGCGCCGACCGGGTGCGTTCCGAGGCCGCCGCCGCCGCGGAGCGGGTGGGCACGGAGGCCGCCGAGGCGCTGGCCGCCGCGCAGGAGGAGGCGAACCGGCGCCGCCGGGAGGCCGAGGAGACCCTCGACGCGGCGCGCACCGAGGCGAACCAGGAGCGCGAGCGGGCCCGCGAGCAGAGCGAGGAGCTTCTCGCATCCGCCCGCAAGCGGGTCGAGCAGGCGCAGGCCGAGGCGCAGCGTCTGGTCGAGGAGGCGGACAGCCGGGCGACCGAGCTGGTCTCCGCGGCCGAGCAGACAGCCCAGCAGGTACGGGATTCGGTCAACGGGCTGCAGGAGCAGGCCGAGGCGGAGATCGCCGGACTGCGCTCCGCCGCCGAGCATGTCGCGGAACGGACGAAGTCCGAGGCGCAGGAGGAGGCGGACCGGGTCCGCTCCGATGCGCACGCGGAGCGGGAGCGGGCCGGCGAGGACGCGGCCCGGATCCGCCGGGAGGCGCAGGAGGAGTCCGAGGCCGCGAAGGCGATGGCCGAGCGGACCGTCTCCGACGCGATCAGCGAGTCGGAGCGGCTGCGCGCGGACACCGCGGAGTACAGCCAGCGGATGCGTACCGAGGCCTCCGACGCGCTGGCCTCGGCCGAGCAGGACGCGGCTCGCAGCCGGGCCGAGGCCCGTGAGGACGCCAACCGGATGCGTTCCGATGCCGCGACCCAGGCCGACCGGCTGGTGGGCGAGGCGACGAGCGAGGCCGAGCGGATCCGTACGGAGTCGACGCAACAGGCCACCCGGCTCGTCGACGAGGCGACACAGCAGGCGACCCGGCTGGTCGACGAGGCGACGCAGCAGGCGGCCCGGGTGACGGACGAGGCGACGCAGCAGGCGGCCCGGGTGACGGACGAGGCCACGGACGAGGCCGAGCGGCTGCGTGCGGAGGCGGCGGCCACCGTCGGCTCCGCGCAGCAGCACGCGGCCCGCACCCACGAGGAGTCGGAGCAGGTACGCGCCGACGCGGAGGCGGCGGCCGAGCAGATGCGTGCCGAGGCCCGTCAGGAGGCCGACCGGCTGCTCGACGAGGCGCGGGAGGCCGCGGCGAAGCGCCGTGCCGATGCCGCCGAGCAGGCGGACCAGCTCATCAACAAGGCCCAGGAGGAGGCGCTGCGCGCCGCCACCGAGGCCGAGGAGCAGGCCGACACGATGGTCGGCGTGGCCCGCAAGGAGGCCGTGCGGATCACCTCGGAGGCAACCGTCGAGGGCAACTCCCTGGTGGAGCGCGCCCGTACGGACGCGGACGAGCTGCTGGTCGGCGCGCGCCGGGACTCCACGGCCATCCGGGAGCGTGCCGAGGAGCTCAGGACCCGGATCGAGAGCGAGATCGAGGAGCTGCACGACCGGGCCCGGCGGGAGACCTCCGAGCAGATGAAGACGGCGGGCGAGCGCGTCGACAACCTGATGAAGGCGGCGACCGAGCAGCGCGACGACGCGGCGGCCAAGGCCAAGGAGCTGCTGGCGGACGCCAATTCGGAGGCGAGCAAGGTCCGGATCGCGGCGGTGAAGCGGGCCGAGGCGCTGCTGAAGGAGGCCGAGCAGAAGAAGGCCACGCTGGTCCGTGAGGCCGAGAAGCTGCGGGCCGACGCCGAGGTCGAGGCGAAGCGTACGGTGGACGAGGGCAAGCGCGAGCTCGACCTGCTGGTGCGCCGGCGCGAGGACATCAACACCGAAATCTCCCGTGTCCAGGACGTGCTGGAGGCATTGGAGTCGTTCGAGACGCCGGCTGCCGGCGGCAAGGGCGCGGGTGGCGGCTCCGCCGGTGGCGTCAAAGCCGGTGCCTCAGCGGGCACTCGATCGAGTGGCAAGTCGTCCGGGGGGTAGCCGCCCTGTCATCTCCCGTGCTTCGTCAAGGACGTTCAACCCTCCGAGTGGCAAGAGTTGCGGGGGTTAGCCACTCAAAAGGGGTGTCATTCTCCAGATCAAACGGGCATCCACTCGATGACACGCCGCTCGGGCACCTAGGATTCCCTCTAACACCTCACCGGTCTCATTCGACAGGAACCTCATGAGCGACCCTTCCTCCCCCTTCGGCTTCGAGCTCGTGCGACGTGGATACGACCGCGGTCAGGTGGATGACCGCATTACCAAGCTCGTCGCCGACCGTGATAGCGCTCTCGCCCGCATCACGTCTCTGGAAAAGCGCATCGAGGAGCTGCACCTCGAAACGCAGAACGCCCAGGCCCAGGTGAACGACGCGGAGCCGTCGTACGCCGGTCTCGGCGCGCGCGTGGAGAAGATTCTCCGCCTGGCCGAGGAGGAGGCGAAGGACCTGCGCGAGGAGGCCCGTCGCGCCGCCGAGCAGCACCGTGAGCTCGCCGAGTCGGCCGCCCAGCAGGTGCGCAACGACGCCGAGTCGTTCGCCGCCGAGCGCAAGGCGAAGGCCGAGGACGAGGGCGTTCGTATCGTCGAGAAGGCCAAGGGTGAGGCCACCTCGCTGCGCACCGAGGCCCAGAAGGACGCGGCGCAGAAGCGCGAGGAGGCGGACGCCCTCTTCGAGGAGACCCGCGCCAAGGCCGCCCAGGCCGCCGCGGACTTCGAGACCAACCTCGCCAAGCGCCGCGACCAGTCGGAGCGCGACCTCGCGTCCCGTCAGGCCAAGGCCGAGAAGCGCCTCGCCGAGATCGAGCACCGCGCCGAGCAGCTCCGCCTGGAGGCCGAGAAGCTCCGTACGGACGCCGAGCGCCGGGCCCGTCAGACGGTGGAGACCGCGCAGCGCCAGTCCGAGGACATCGTGGCCGACGCGAACGCGAAGGCCGACCGGATCCGCAGCGAGTCGGAGCGCGAGCTGGCGGCGCTCACCAACCGCCGCGACTCGATCAACGCTCAGCTGACCAACGTCCGCGAGATGCTGGCGACGCTGACCGGTGCCGCGGTGGCCGCCGCCGGCTCCCCCGCCGACGACGAGCCGGTCACCCGCGGCGTCCCGGCTCAGCAGAGCCGCTGACCCCGCAGTACCGCAGCTGTACCCCAGGAGGACACTGAAGATCTTCAGCACCCTCCTCGCGCGCCCGGTTCCGCCCTTGTGGTGGCGCCGGGCGCGCGGCCGTTCTAGCGTGAACGCATGATCGAGCTTGTTGGTCTCACCAAGCGCTTCGGCAGCAAGGTTGCCGTCGACCGGCTTTCGTGCCGCGTCAGACCTGGAATGGTGACGGGCTTTCTGGGCCCCAACGGTGCGGGCAAATCCACGACGATGCGGATGATGCTGGATCTCGACAACCCGACCAGCGGTTCGGTGCGCATCGACGGCAAGCACTACCGCGACCTGGAAGAACCCCTCAAGTACATCGGGGCTCTGCTCGACGCGAAGTCGATGCACGGCGGGCGCAGCGCGTACAACAATCTGCTCTGTCTCGCGCAGAGCAATCGCATCCCGGAGAGCCGGGTCGCGGAGGTACTGGACACCGTCGGCCTGAGCGCGGTGGCGAGGAAGAAGTCGAAGGGCTTCTCCCTCGGTATGAGCCAGCGGCTCGGCATCGCGGCGGCGCTGCTCGGCGACCCGCAGGTGCTGCTCTTCGACGAGCCCGTCAACGGTCTCGACCCCGAGGGCATTCACTGGATCCGCAATCTGATGAAGGCGCTCGCCGCGGAAGGCCGGACGATCTTCGTCTCCTCGCATCTGATGAGCGAAATGGCCCTCACCGCGGACCATTTGATCGTGATCGGCCAGGGCCGGCTGCTCGCCGACACCTCGATGGCCGACTTCATCCACCAGAACTCCCGCAGCTATGTGCGTCTGCGCTCCCCGCAGCAGGAACGGCTGCGCGATGTGCTGCACGAGGAGGGCCTGATCGTGGTCGAGACGGGCAGCGGCACGCTGGAGATCGACGGCGCCACCACCGAGGCGCTGGGGGAGCTCGCCGCCCGGCATCAGATCGTGCTGCACGAACTGAGCTCCCAGCGGGCCTCACTGGAGGAAGCCTTCATGCAGATGACGGCGGACTCCGTGGAGTACCACGCACACTCGGAGCTCGGTGAGGCACCGCCGCCCGTGGGCCCGCACTGGGGCGACGAGTGGAACCGGCAGACCGCCGCCGGCACGGCCGGGAACGGCACGCCGGGCGTAACGGGCATCTCCGGCACCGGCAAGGGGGCGTGACGACGATGGCATCGGTACCCGCGGTCCTTACCTCCGAGTGGACCAAGATCCGTACGGTTTCGTCGACCGTCTGGACCCTGATCTCCGCGTTCGTCGTCACCGTCGCGATGAGCGCGGCGCTCTGTGCCCTGATGAACGCCCAGTTCGACGACCTCCCCGTGGCCGAGAGGGCCACCTTCGACCCGACCCTCATCAGCTTCTCCGGCATGGTCCTCGGCCAGCTGGCCATGGTCGTCTTCGGTGTGCTGGTGGTCGGTACGGAGTACAGCTCGGGCATGATCCGCACCTCGCTGGCGGCCGTGCCCCAGCGCGGTTCGTTCCTCTTCAGCAAGGTCGCGGTGGCCGGTGTGCTGGCCCTGGTGGTCGGCATCGCCACCAGCTTCGTCTCGTTCTTCCTCGGGCAGTCCCTCCTCGGCGACCATCGCACGGACATCGGTGCGGAGAATGTCCTGCGCGCGGTCGTCGGCGGCGGCCTCTACATGGGCCTGATCGGGATCTTCTCCATGGGTGTGGCGACGATGCTGCGCAGCTCCATGCTGTCGCTCGGCATCCTGATGCCGTTCTTCTTCCTGGTCTCCCAGATCCTGTCGGCGGTCCCGGGCGCGAAGAAGGTCGCCCGCTACTTCCCCGACCAGGCCGGATCCAAGATCATGCAGGTTGTTCCGGATGCCATGAACAGCAACCCTGCTCCGTACGGGCCGTGGGGCGGGCTCGGCATTCTGATCGCATGGGTGGCGGCCGCGCTGGCAGGCGGCTATCTCGTACTGAAGAAGCGGGACGCATGACCGGTGGGCGGGACCCGTGGCCGGTGGGCGGACGCAAGACCTGCCGGCCCGGAAGCGTTCCGTCCGCTCTGCCGGGGAGGCGATGCGCTCTCGTGACGACTTGTTCGGAACCGTCAATGCCTGGATATCCTCTTAACTCTTACGGGGGTGTGCGGCCGAACGGCCTGGGCCCCGACGACAGACGAAGTCGATGTGGGGCTGGAGCATGATCGAGGCAGTCGGCCTGACCAAGCGCTACGGCGCGAAGACGGCCGTTTACAACCTTTCCTTCCAGGTGCGGCCAGGAGCCGTCACCGGATTCCTCGGTCCCAATGGGTCGGGCAAGTCCACCACCATGCGCATGATGCTGGGCCTGGACCGACCGACTTCCGGCCATGTCACGATTGGCGGCCACCCCTTCCGCAGCCTGCCGAACGCTCCGCGGCAGGTGGGTGCGCTGCTGGACGCCAAGGCGGTGCACGGCGGGCGCAGCGCCCGTAACCACCTTCTCTCGCTCGCCCAGCTCGCCGGCATCCCGGCCGCCCGGGTCGACGAGGTCCTCGGTGTCGTCGGTCTCCACGACGTCGCACGGAAGCGGTCCAAGGGCTTCTCGCTCGGTATGGGCCAGCGGCTCGGCATCGCGGCGGCGCTGCTCGGCGACCCGCAGGTGCTGCTCTTCGACGAGCCCGTCAACGGTCTCGACCCCGAGGGCATCCTCTGGGTCCGCAATCTGATGAAGATGCTGGCGTCGGAGGGCCGTACGGTCTTCGTGTCCAGCCATCTGATGAGCGAAATGGCACTCACCGCCGACCATCTGATCGTGATCGGCCGCGGGCAGCTGCTCTCCGACATGAGCGTCAAGGACTTCATCTCCGCCAATTCGGCCGACTTCGCCCGGGTGCGGGTCGCGGACGGTGCGCAGGAGCAGCGGGAGAAGCTGACCGCCTCGCTCACCGAGGCGGGCGGCCAGGTCATGTCGGAGCCGGACGGGGCCCTGCGGATCACCGGTCTGCGGCTGCCACGGATCAGCGATCTGGCACACGAGTCGGACGTCCGGCTGTGGGAGCTCTCGCCGCACCAGGCCTCGCTCGAGGAGGCGTACATGCGGATGACGCAGGGCGCCGTGGACTACCGCTCGACGGTGGACCAGAAGGCCGGGCTGCAGCAGCCGGTGCACAGCGGGTACGGACAGCAGCCCGGTTACGGGGCGCCGCAGCCGCCGGTCCCGGAGATGCCGCAGCAGGGCTGGTACGCCCCGCCGCCGCCCGGACAGAACCCGTACGCGGGACCTCCGGCGTCGCCCGTCGCTCCGGCCCCTGCAGCCCAGGCGGCGCCCGCCGCAGCCCCCGCAGACCTGACCAAGCGCGAGACCAGCGAGGACGCCCGATGACCACACCGCCGACCCCGCAGGCGCCGTACCAGCAGCAGGCCCCGGTCCCGCAGCAGAACTGGCAGGACGCACCGGCCGGGCTCTACGCCTCACCGATCCCGGTACGCCGCGCCACCCTCGGCGACGCCCTCGCTTCCGAGTGGACCAAGATCCGTTCGGTGCGCTCCACCATGTGGACGCTCGGCGTCATGATCGTGTTGCTCCTCGGCCTCGGACTGCTTGCCGCGATCGCGGTCGCCACCGCCGACGCCAACGTCGGCGACACCCCGGTGCTCAGCTTCGGCTTCTTCGGGGTGCTGCTCGGCTCGATCTGTGTGATCACGCTCGGCGTGATGACCATCGCCTCCGAGTACGGCACCGGCATGATCCGTACGACGCTGACGGCCTGCCCCGACCGTGCGCGGGTGCTGACCGCGAAGGCGATCGTCTTCTTCCTGCTCACCTTCGTCATCACGACCGTGACGACCGCGCTGGTCGGAGCGTTGCAGACGGCCATGCTCGACGGCAAGGCACCCACCGGTGACGCCTGGCTGCGCGCCACTGTCGGCGTCGGTCTCTACATCGCGACGCTGGGCCTGCTCTCGCTCGCGATCGGCGCTCTCATCCGGCACTCCGCGGGTGCGATCACGATCATGATCGGGGTGGTGCTGCTGCCGCTCGTGCTGGCCATGTTCATGTTCGCGGAGTCGCTCAGCGACCTGCGGCAGGCGTTCTTCGAGTACTCCATCCCCAGCCAGCTCGGCGCGTTCTACGACACCTCGGTCACCGGGTCGGGTCCGTCCGGCTGGGACCCGCTGTGGATCATGCTCGGCGTCACGGCCGTGGCCATGGCCGGTGCCTATGCGTCGCTGGAGAAGCGCGACGTCTGACCGGTCACCGGCGGCCGGCCTTCGCCGGCCGCCGGAGCTCAGTAGCGAGGCGCGTTCCTGGACCGCTGCACCTGCGTGGTGCGGCGGTCCCTCGCGTTCCAGCAGGCCTTGTGCCAGTGCCTGCGGTCGTCGATCCCGCTGTATTCGGACCAGGCCACCAGGTGCGGGACGCCGGACGGGATCTCCTGGTCGCAGCCGGGGCAGCGGTACCGCTTGCCGGCCGCGCTCGCGCCGCTCACCGGGCGGACCGACCACTCCTCGCCATGCCACTGTTCGGTGCGTCCGCCGCCGCCGTATCGGGCCCCCGGCTCCGCTGCGCTGTCGTGGGGACTCTCGCCGCCTCGGGGGCGGTTGCGGCGCGGGGACACGTGACACCTCACGGGGCAGGCTGGGCAGTTCCCGTCAAGCGTAGGGCCATTCGGCCGAGCGAGTGCCCCGCACCGCACAGGACGGCGTCCCGGGCGGGGTGAGTTACCGGAAAATCGCAACAACCTGCCCCCGGACCGTGCCTTTGGCACGTGTCAGACGTTGTTGCCAGTAGGGGAGAGCCGCGTCGGCCGCAAGGAGGTAATTGGCGATGCGTGTGGGAACGTTCGTACTGGCAGCCCAATTTCCGGGACAGGGGCCGGGAGAAGCGCTGCATCGCGCGATCCGGTCCACCGAGGTCGCGGAGGAATCCGGGCTCGACTCGGTCTGGCTGGCAGAACATCATTTCGTGCCGTACGGGGTCTGCCCGTCCGCCGTCACCCTGGCCGCGCTGCTGCTCGGCCGCACCCGGAGAATCCGGGTGGGTACGGCTGTGAGCGTGCTGCCGACCCAGCACCCGGTCGCGCTGGGCGAACAGGCCGCGCTGCTCCATCTCACCAGCGGCGGCAGGTTCACGCTCGGTGTCGGCCGGGGCGGCCCCTGGGTGGATCTGGAGGTGTTCGGCGGGGGCCTGGAGGCGTATGAGAAGGGCTTCCCGGAGTCCCTGGAGCTGCTGCTCGACTGGCTGGGCAAACCCCGCGTGGCGGGGAGCGGGGAGCGATACGGCTTCCGCGAGGTGGCGGTGGTCCCCCGGGCCGACGAACTGCTCGACGTGGACGGCGGCGAGAGCCCCGGCGGTCCCGAGGTGGTCGTCGCGTGCACCTCGCCGAAGACGGTGAGGCTCGCCGCGGAGAACGGTCTGCCGATGCTGCTCGGTATGCACTGCGGGGACGAGGAGAAGGCCGAGATGGTCGCCCTGTGGCGCTCCGCCGCCCTCGCCGCGGGCCGCTCGCCCGAGAGCGTCCGGGAGGCCGGACATGTGTCCGCAGGAGTGGCCCAGATCGCCGACCGTGCCGAGGACGCCGTGGAGACGCTCGTGAAGGCGATGCCGGGCTGGCTGCGACAGGGCCTGGACGCCCATGTGACGGTCGACGGCCGGCACCGGGTAATGCGCGACCCGGTCGCCTATACGGAGCTGCTGTGCGGCCTTCATCCGGCGGGCCCGCCCCGGCTCGCGGCCGACCGGCTCGCGGCCACCGCCGAGCGGACAGGCATCACCCGCTTCGCGCTCCTGGTGGAGGGTTCGGGAGATCTGGCGGCCACGGAGGAGAACGTAGCGCGGCTGGGCACTGAAGTACTGCCGCTGCTCACATAAGCAGTCGTAAGAGGTACGGGGGCTGCCGCCCCGGAGCCAGTTGCACCTCCCGCGGCCCGGAACGGCAGCAGAAGCGTTTAGCAGTCCCGTAGTTCGGGCGACTGATTGAGCAACTGGCCCCTCACCGAGGTGAAGCGGGCCAGACGCTCGTCGACCGAGGCGTCCAGCGGGAACACCGCGACGCGGTGGCAGTTCTGGAATGCCAGACGCACCCCGAAGTGCCGCTGCAGAGCGCCACGTATCGCATCACTCGCGAGCGCGCGCAGCAGCTGACCACGTGCCTGCTCGTCCGGCGGGGGCGTCTGGTTGTCGGCGAACTGTCCGCCGTCGACCTTCAGCTGAGCCACCAGAGAGCTGATCATCTCCCATGCGTAGGGCAGGGAGGTCCGGACGCAGTCGACGAAGTCGGCTTCGTCGACCTCGCCTCGCTCGGCCTGTTCCAACAGCGCCGGTGAGACGTCGAGCGACATGGGTTCTCCTCTCGCGACCCCGACGCCGGGCCGGGGCCTTACGGGCAGGGAAGGAGGACGGCGACGCAGCGTGCACAGACGGCGACCTCCTGCTTCCACGGTAAGGGTGCAGTCCTGGCCGCACCAGGAGATTGGGAACACAACCGGCCAATAACGAAGGGGAGCAAAGAGGGGCAAGCCCCTGGGGCCCCGGTCCGGGGCCCGGAGGGGCGGCGGAGGGAGAATCGCGTGGAGCACCCGTCGTCGAGTAGCGTTGCCGACCATGCGTCTCGTCATCGCCCGCTGCTCCGTGGACTACGCCGGCCGGCTCACGGCCCACCTGCCCTCCGCTCCCCGTCTGATCCTGGTGAAGGCGGACGGGAGCGTGTCGATCCACGCCGACGACAGGGCGTACAAACCCCTCAACTGGATGTCACCGCCCTGCACCCTCAAGGAGGGCGCCGACGACACCGCGGGCGTCTGGACCGTGGTCAACAAAGCGGGCGAGAAACTGATCATCACGATGGAGGAAATCCTCCATGACTCGTCCCATGAGCTGGGTGTCGACCCGGGCCTCATCAAGGACGGCGTCGAAGCACATCTGCAGGAACTCCTCGCTGACCGGATCGAGACACTCGGCGAGGGCTACACCCTGATCCGCCGTGAGTACTTCACCGCCATCGGACCGGTCGACATCCTGTGCCGGGACGCCGACGGCCAGACCGTGGCCGTGGAGCTGAAGCGGCGCGGCGACATCGACGGCGTGGAGCAGCTGACCCGTTATCTGGAGCTGCTCAACCGCGATCCCCACCTCGCCCCGGTGAAGGGCATCTTCGCGGCTCAGGAGATCAAGCCGCAGGCGCGGGTGCTGGCGACGGACCGCGGGATCGGCTGTGTGGTGCTCGACTACGACGCGCTGCGCGGCATCGAGGACGACAAGCTGCGTCTGTTCTGACGTTCCGCGGACGCCGGACGTGCATGGCCCGTCCGGCGTCCGCAGAGCTCCGCTCAGGCCATGGTCGGACTGCTGTCCGCACTGGCCGCCGCTGAGGACGAAGAAGAAGGCCCGCTCGCCGAGTCGGAGGTGTTCGGCGATGTCGGCGGGGTCTCGGTTGCCGAGTCCGTCGGGTCCGGGGAGTCGGTCTCCGTCGGAGTCGGGCTCGGGCTGCTCGGCTTCGTCGGCGTGGACGACTTCGTCGGGGACGACGACTTGGTCGGCTTGCCCGACGACGGCTTGTCGCTGGACGGTGTGTCCGACGACGGGGTGTCGCTCGGCCCCGTCGAGTCCGTGGACGGCGTACCGCTCACGCCGGGCGTGGCCTGGCTGCCCGACGGGCCCGGCGTCACCGCGCTGCCGCTGGATGCCGTGTCTCCGGGGGTCGAGCCGTCCGTCGGCCCGTCGGCCGGGATTCCGTCCCCGCTGTCGTCCTGGCCCGCCGGCTCCTCGGTCGTGACACCCGGATTGCCCTGGGCATCGCCGTCACCGAACGGCGTCCCCAGCACCACCACCGTGCCGAGCACACCGGCCAGGAGGACGCCCACGCCCGCCGCGACCAGATTACGCCGGGCCCCGCCCAGCGCTCCGAAACGGCCTCCCCGCGCGCCCGAGGGGGTTGCGGGGGCGCTCTGCCGGGATATCACCGCGGTGGCGTCCTCGTACGGCCGTGACAGCGTCTGCGTCACGGCTGCCGTCGGGCCGACGGGCGGTGGCACCGGCTGCTCGTACCGCGGGGCCGGCACGTCCTCGCCCACCGGGGCAGGTCCGCCGGGCAGTGGGCCGCCGGAGCGGTCCTCGACCAGGGCGAGCGCGCGTCGTCCGGCCACCGCGCCCGACTTGTCGGCGATCGCCCCGCGCATGCTGATCGAGGTCTCCAGCTCCGCCCTGGCCCGGTCCGGATTTCCGGTGCAGAGTGCGAGGACGCCCAACTCATGGTGGAAGTACGCCTCTTCGGCGACCTCTCCGGCGATCCTGGCCGCCTCCTGGCCGATCCGCAGGGCCCTCTCCCAGGCGCCCCAGTGCAGTCCTGCCGCGAAGGCCGGGGAGGCGCTGCGGGCCAGCAGCACGGCCACGCTGGTCTGCCCCGCCCCGTCGCCGGGGACGAGCTGTGCCATCGCCGCGACGACCGCGTCGGCCTCGGCGGTCGCCCGTGCGGGGGTGACCGAGGGATGCCCGGCCCACCAGGCGTAGTGCTGGGCCGCCGTCCGGGCCCGGTCGATGCCGTCCTCGCCGTATCCGGCGGCCTCCAGCTGGGCGAGGACTCCGGCGGCCAGCCGGTAGCGGGGACCGGCCGGGGAGAGCAGTCCGCAGCCGGCCAGTTCACCGAGCGCGGCGTCGGCGTGGGTGTCCCCCACCAGCGCCGGCAGATGCGCCTGGTGCGGCACCTCGCCGCCGAGCGCGACCGCGAAGCGCAGGGTGTCGCGGGCGGGCCCGCTCAGCCGTGAGGCGAGCAGTGCGGCGGGCGCCGCGCCCTCGCCGAGACTGGGCAGCGGTATGTGGACGCCGTCGACGTCCTCGTCGTGCCCGAAGGGTGCGTCGAGGGACCGGCTGTCGAGGCCGCTGTACGCGTCGGGGTCGGTGCGCAGCATGTCGCGCTGACGCAGCAGGGCGCCCGCCTGGACGAAGCGCAGCGGCAGCCCCTCGGACTCGAACCAGAGATCTCCCGCCCAGTTCGCCTCCTCCTCGGTCAGCGGACGCTCGACGACCCGCTCCAGCAGGTCGACCGAGGAGCTGCGGCCGAGGCCCGCGAGAAAGACCTCTTCGAGGTGCGAGTCCGGGGTGGGTGCGGCGACATCCGGAGTCGTCGCGAACAGGAAGGCGCACTCCGGAGTGGCGTCGAGCAGCTCCTCCAGGGCGGCCCCGCCGAATTCCAGGTCGTCGAGTACGACGACGGCGCCGATGCTCCGGACCTTTTCGAGGAGACCGGCGCGGTCGGGCCGGTGCAGCTGCGCGTCATGGACGGCCTCGAAGAGCCCGTACAGCAGGTCGGTGACGGTCCGCTTGTAGCCGGAGAGCCGTACGACTCCGTCCGGTGCGAGGTCCGCGCAGTCGGCGGCGACGGCGTTCAGCAGTGCCGTACGGCCGGATCCGGCCGGTCCGGTGAGCCGCACCGAGCGGCCGCGGGCCAGCAGGCGTGCCAGCCGTTCGCGCTCTTCCGCACGCTCCAGGAGGGGCAGCTGGGGGGCGGGCGGCCCCGGCGGCACGGGCGGTGCGGTGGCGCGTTCGCGGTCGGCGCGCTCAGCCGCGGTGCGCCGGACCGGCGGATCGGGCTGCTCCCCCGGCGGGCACAGCTCGACCTCGCTGCCGTCGACCGGGTTGACGGTGAGGAGGTAGTCACCCGATATGAGCCGGACGACGCGCGCCTGTTGTGGCGTCTGCTGACCGAACTCCGGAGTAATGGGGCCTCCCCTGCCCGAACGGAGCTGAGAGTTCGGGGACGGATCGCCGGACGGCCGTCGCCGGCCGGTTCCCTCACCGAAGCTGTCGTTGTCCCGGCCGTACTCTTCCGGCCCCCGGTGTGTCGGGTCCATCGCCAAAGCCCCCAGACGCGTCGCGCACGATTGCCCCGCCCGGCCTCGCACGCCCCGCTGTCGCTTCTGGTCCGGTGTCCGCCTGGTGGGTTCGTCAATCGGCGGACGGCCGAACCCTAGACCGTCGCACAGTGTCCGCGCACAGTCGGGGGGCCACGCCGTCCGAAGCGCACTCTCTCGTGCGGATTGTGCACCTTCGGCGGCGCCGCACGGTCACGGCCCGTCCACCGGGTCGGGGCCGGACAAGCCCTACACGCGCGGCAGGGAGTCTGCGGCGATTCCGCCTTCGATGGCCAGAATGCGGTGCAGCCGGGTCGCCACCAGCAGGCGCTGCATCTGCGGCGGCACGCCACGGAGCACCAGCCGTCGTCCGGCCCGACCGGCCCGGCGGTGTGCGCCCATGATGACGCCGAGCCCGGTGGCGTCCCAGGAATCCAGCTCGGTCAGGTCGAGCACCAGGTCGCCGACTCCGTTGTCGAGGGCCGAGTGCAGGGCCGTACGGGCGTCCGCCGCGCTTCGGACGTCGAGGCGGCCCCCGACGACCAGCTCGGCGTGGTCGCCCCTGATGTGCATATGCGCTCCCCGGAATTGCTCCGTAGCAAGGTTCGTCTGTCTGTTCTGTCTCTGTCACAACTGACTGCGACAGCGACAGGGAAGTTGCCGTCTGTAAGTGAACCGATACCGAATTCACCCCGTGGAGTGACTAAGGCCCGGCGAGGACCACACGGATCCACCGACTCCGGGAGACGCCCCCCGGACCTCCGGGCCCGACCGACGGCAGATCAGGCAACCGGAGGACCGAAAACGATCAGTACGTGTAGAAGCCCTGCCCGCTCTTGCGGCCGATGTCACCTGCATCCACCATCCGGCGCATCAGCTCCGGCGCGGCGAACTTCTCGTCCTGGGACTCGGTGTAGATGTTGCTCGTGGCGTGCAGCAGGATGTCGACCCCGGTCAGGTCCGCCGTGGCCAGGGGGCCCATGGCGTGGCCGAAGCCCAGCTTGCAGGCGATGTCGATGTCCTCGGCCGTGGCGACGCCCGACTCGTACAGCTTGGCAGCCTCCACGACGAGCGCCGAGATCAGCCGGGTGGTGACGAAGCCGGCCACGTCACGGTTGACGACGATGCAGGTCTTGCCGACGGACTCGGCGAACTCCCGTGCGGTGGCGAGGGTTTCGTCGCTGGTCTTGTAGCCGCGTACGAGTTCGCAGAGCTGCATCATCGGAACCGGCGAGAAGAAGTGCACACCGACGACGCGCTCGGGGCGCTCCGTCACGGCCGCGATCTTGGTGATCGGGATCGCGGAGGTGTTGGAGGCGAGGACGGCGTCATCCCGGACGATCTTGTCGAGGGCCCGGAAGATCTCGTGCTTGACCTCGAGCTTCTCGAAGACGGCCTCGACGACGACATCCGCGTCGGCGACCGCGTCGAGGTCGGTGGTGGTGGTGATGCGGGCCAGCGCGGCTTCGGCGTCGGCCGCCTCCAGCTTCCCCTTGGAGACGAACTTGTCGTACGAGGCCTTGATGCCGTCACGGCCACGGGTCAGGGCCGCGTCGGTGACATCGCGCAGCACGACGTCCCAGCCCGCCTGGGCGGAGACCTGCGCAATGCCGGATCCCATGAGTCCGGCTCCGATGACGGCGAGCTTCCTGGCCACGTCTGCACCCCTTGGTTTCTGTTCGCCTCTGCAGCTGGTCCCTGCACGGCCGGTCCTAACGGTTGTTCACATGCTCTCCGGCGGAGATTAGTACCCGTGAGGGGCCCTGTGACCGCGAAGAGATGCGCGTCACGTCTCACATGACGGACATCACACCGGGACACGTCATTCGGCGGCGCGCCGGGCGTAGTTGAGGACCTTCTCACTCAAGAGGTCCTCCATGTCGTCGAGCAGGCCGAGGGCCTCGCGGGAGACCTCGTCGAGGGGACGGCCGGCCATCATCTCGCGCCCGATGAGCGCCAGAAGGGTGGTGTGCACCCAATTGATCTGCCCGGCCATCAGCGACGGCAGCAGGTCGTCCGGCCGCGCGCCGGTCTCCTCGCGCAGGGTCTCCTCAAGGAGCACCAGGCTCTCCTGCTGCATGTGCCACAGCCGGGCCCGGAGCCCGGCCGCCCCCTCCACGACCTTCATGAAGCGGTCGTAGCCGTCGATGAGGCCCACCTGGGGCGACACCGCCTCCACCTCGCCCCGCAGTTCGCGCAGCACCGCGACGGCCGCGGACTCGCCCTTGTCGCGGGCGCGCACGAAGCGCGAGAGGCGGGCGACGCTGCCCTTGGCCCGGTCGAGGAAGAGGTCCTCCTTGGCCTGGAAGTAGTTGTAGACCGTGTTGACGGAGACATCGGCCGCCTCGGCGACCTCGGCGATCGTCACCGCGTCGAACCCGCGCTCCAGGAACAGCCCCGTGGCCACATCCGAGATGTGCTGTCTGGCCTGCCGCTTCTTTCGCTCCCTGAGCCCCTCTGCCATGGCCACATCGTAGGCGGCACGATCTCGTTCTGGGCTCGCTGAATTTTTGATGTCATTGCAAAATTTCAGTGACTCTGTTTTTCTGGGCGCATGACCATCATCAGTACGGCCGGCCTGGCCCGTACCTTCCAGACGAAACGCGGCCCGGTCGAGGCGGTGCGTGGCATCGACCTGACCGTCGCGCCGGGCGAGATCCTCGGCTTCCTCGGCCCGAACGGGGCGGGAAAGACCACGACCCTGCGTATGCTCACGACCCTGCTGCCGCCCACCGGAGGCGCGGCCACCGTGGCCGGCTGCGATCTGGCCACCGACCCCCTCGGAGTGCGCCGAGCCGTCGGCTACGTGGCACAGTCCGGCGGCGTCGACCCGAATGTGACCGTGCGGGAGGAACTGGTCACCCAAGGGCGGCTCTACCGTCTGACAAAGCCCCGAGCGATCGAGCGTGCCGAGGAGTTGGCACGCGACCTGGATCTGGTGGACCTGCTGGACCGCAGGACCGCGGCTCTCTCCGGCGGCCAGCGACGCCGCCTCGACATCGCCATGGGGCTCACGCACCGCCCCCGCGTCCTGTTCCTCGACGAGCCGACGACGGGTCTGGACCCGGCGAGCCGCGCGGACCTCTGGGACCTGGTCCGCCGACTGCGCGACGAGCACGGCACCACGGTCTTCCTGACCACGCACTACCTCGACGAGGCGGACGCGCTCTCCGACCGGCTCGTGATCGTCGACAAGGGCGTCGTGGTGGCCGAGGGCACGCCGAGCGCGCTGAAGCTGGCGCACGGCGGCTCGATCGACGCGACCCTCCAGGACACGTTCCTCGCCATCACCGGCCGCGGCCCGGCGCCGGCCGACTCCACCCCCGTAGCCGTATAGGACGTCGAGAGACATGCTTCTGCAGGACACCGCGCTGATCTTCGGGCGCTACGCCCGCCAGACCCTGCGCTCCAAGTTCCAGATCCTCTTCGGCGTGCTGATGCCGCTGCTCTACCTCCTGCTGTTCGGACCGCTCCTGACCAACCTGCCCCTGGGGTCGCGCGGCAGTTCCTGGCAGGTGCTCGTGCCTGGGCTGTTGCTTCAACTCAGCTTGTTCGGCGGCCTGTTCTCGGGATTCTCGATCATCGTCGAGAAGAACTACGGGGTCGTGGAACGGATGCGCGTCACGCCCGTCAGCCGTCTCGCGCTGCTGCTGGGCCGGGTGCTGCGGGATGCCGCTCTGTTCGTCTTCCAGGCAGTGCTGCTGGTTCTCGCCGCGCTGCTCATGGGTCTGCGGGCGCCGCTCGCCGGGGTGCTCGTCGGGTTCGCGTTCGTCGCCCTGCTGACCGTCTCCCTCGGCTCCCTGTCGTACGCGGTGGCGCTGAAGGTCGAGCGGCCGCAGGAGTTCGGCCCGATCGTGAATTCGGTCTCCATGCCCTCGATGCTGTTGTCGGGCCTGATGTTGCCGATGGCCCTCGCGCCCGGCTGGCTGGACGTCCTCTCCCATTTCATGCCGCTGCGCTATCCGGTGGACGCGATCCGGGACGCGTACATCGGTCAGTACGCCACCGCCTCCATGCTGTACGGCGCCCTCGTCGCCCTCGGCTTCGCGGCACTCGCCGTGACGGTGGGCACACGCGTCTTCCGCAGGGCCGGTGCGTAACTAGGCTGGCCACATGGTCAATCTGACACGTATCTACACCCGCACCGGCGATCAGGGCACCACCGCCCTCGGCGACATGAGCCGGACCGCCAAGACCGATCTGCGGATCTCCGCGTACGCCGACACCAATGAGGCCAATGCCGTCATCGGTACGGCGATCGCGCTCGGGCAGCTCTCCGAGGATGTCGTGAAGGTCCTCGTCCGCGTGCAGAACGACCTGTTCGACGTGGGCGCGGATCTGTCGACGCCGGTCGTCGAGGACCCGAAGCTTCCACCACTGCGGGTCGAGCAGAGTTACGTCGACAAGCTGGAGGCGGACTGCGACCACTTCCTGGAGCAGCTGGAGAAGCTGCGCAGCTTCATCCTTCCGGGCGGTACGCCGGGGGCGGCGCTGCTGCACCAGGCGTGCACGGTGGTCCGGCGTGCGGAGCGGTCCACGTGGGCGGCCCTGGAGGTACACGGTGAGGTGATGAACGCGCTGACGGCAACGTATCTCAACCGCCTCTCCGACCTGCTGTTCATCCTCGCGAGGACGGCGAACAAGGAGGTCGGCGACGTGCTGTGGGTACCTGGCGGCGAGCGGTAGCGGTTGTTGTCCTCAAGCGGCGGACGGGCTTGAAGATCAAGCCCGTCCCACTTCTCAGCGCCCCGCCCCCTCCCGTTTCGGGAACACCGTGTAGCTCCCCGCGATGACCACGTTGATCCCGATCACGAACAGCATCTTCTGCTGCCACGACTGCAGCGACGTCACATCCCCGTCCCCGCCCACGTACCAGATCGCCGCCTGCAGCAGCGCCAGCGCCGTCACGGCCGCGACCGTCCACCGCGCCGCGACCCGCCACTCGTGCGCCGCGCGCTCCATGCCGTACTTGGGCGGCTTCACCGGCGGCGGCCCGCCCGCGAAGCGGTGGGCCACCCGGGCGTCGACCCAGCGGATCGTGGAGTGGCCGAGCCCCACCGTGAAGCCGATGTAGACCGCGGCGAGCCCGTGCTTCCAGTCGGGCTCGGCCCCGTTCTTCAGGTCGATGGCCGTCACCACCAGCAGCACGACCTCCAGCAGCGGCTCACACAGCAGCACGGCCGCACCCAGGCGCGGCTTCCTCGCCGGGTACCGCAGTGCGAGCCCGGCAGCCAGCAGCACCCAGAAGCCGACTTCGCAGAGCACGATCAGCGTGACGATCACAGCACTTCCCCTTTCGGTCCCTCCCAGTCTTCGGGCCGCGGCGCCCGGAATCGTCGTCGGCAGTGACGAACCGTGACTGCATCCTTCGATGTACTCGTACCTCGCCCCCGGTACGGAGGTCCGCGGCGAAACCGCCGTGTTGGATAGGAGGGTGCTCTCCTTCGCCCGCCCGCACCGCCACGACGTGCTCATCGCTGCCATCGGTCTCTGCGGCGGTCTGTTCCTGTGGATGCTCGGGCTGCACATGCAGGACAACCGGACCCTCGTCGCCCCCTGGATCTCCCTGCTGCCGCTCGCCGTCGTCTCGGCGCTCGAACTGGTCCGCAGGACCGCCCCGCAGACGGCGCTGGTCATCGGCACGCTCGCCCTGGTCGCGGACCAGTTCACCGTCGGCAATCTGGCGACGGTCATGATGTTCACGGATCTGATGTACGCGGCCGTGCTGTACGGGACACCGGCAGCCGCCCGCCGGATCCCGGTGACCACCTTCCTGATCACGGTGGCGGTCACGATCGGGTTCCTGGCGTGGTTCCGCAATCCCCAGGCGCTGCTCATCGGCGTCATCACCGGGGTGGTCTCGTTCGGGCCCGCCATCACCGGGGTCAGCGTCCGCAACCACCGCGACGCCGCCGAGACCGCCAGGCTGCGCGCCGAGCAGACCGCGCTGCTGGCCGAGATGGACCGCGCCCAGGCGGTGACCGCCGAGCGCACCCGGATGGCCCGCGAGCTGCACGACATGGTGGCGAACCATCTCTCCGCGATCGCCATCCACTCCACCGCCGCCCTCTCCATCGACGACCCCGGCACCTCGCGCGAAGCGCTGGGGGTGATACGGGAGAACAGCGTCGACGGTCTCGCCGAGATGCGCCGGCTGATCGGGCTGCTCCGCACCGGCGGCGCCAACCCGGAGCCGAGCGCCTCGCCGACGCTCGCCTCGCTGGACGCACTGGTCGAGCAGACCCGTACGAACGCCGCGTCGAGCGGACTGACCTGCACCTTCGAGGACAGCCGCGGCGACCAGGGCCCGCTGCCCGCGCCGGTCGAGCTGGCCACCTACCGGATCGTGCAGGAGTCCTTGACGAACGCGCTCAAGCATGCCGCGCCCGGCCCGGTCGTGGTACGGCTCGGGCGGGCCGGGCAACTGCTCACGGTGGAGGTCAGCAGTGTGCTCGGCGACCGTCCCGGGCCGCGCGCACCCGGGTCGGGGGCCGGCCTGGTGGGGATGCGGGAGCGGGTGGCACTGCTGGGCGGAGAGATCGAGGCGGGTCCGGTGAGCGCCGGTGGCGGGACGAAGATCTGGCGGGTACGGGCCGAACTGCCCGTGGAAGAAGGGACCGTGAGGGCATGACGATCCGGGTTGTGGTCGCCGAGGACCAGTCGGCCGTCCGTGCGGGGCTGGTGCTCATTCTGCGCAGCGCGCCGGACATCGAGGTCGTCGGCGAGGCCGGGGACGGCGAGGAGGCGGTGCGCCTGGCCCGCGAACTGCGGCCGGATCTGGTGCTGATGGACGTGTCGATGCCGCGCCTCGACGGGGTGTCGGCGACCGGGCAGGTGGTGGCCGAACAGCTCGCGGATGTGCTGGTGCTGACGACGTTCGATCTGGACGAGTACGTCTTCGGCGCGCTGCGGGCGGGAGCGGCGGGCTTTCTGCTGAAGAACACCGATGCGCACGATCTGCTCGAAGCAGTACGTACGGTGGCGCGCGGCGAGGGGCTGATCGCCCCGGCCGTGACGCGCCGTCTGATCGCGGAGTTCGCCGGGACCACCCCCGTACGGCCTGCGAACGCGCCCGACCCTGCGGTGCTCCATGCACTCACCCGGCGGGAGCGGGAGGTACTCGGCTGTCTCGGCGCGGGGCTGTCGAATGCCGAGATCGCGGTACGGCTCTCGATGGCCGAGGCGACCGTCAAGACGCACGTCAGCAGGTTGCTGGGGAAGCTGGAGCTGCGCAGCCGGGTCCAGGCGGCAGTACTTGCACGGGAGTTGGGCATCTGAGGTGCAGCTCCGAACTTTGGTCTGGACCTCTTGACGATTGGTCCAGACCTTCCTAATCTCACCGAACACACTGCGGTGAGTGCGCCATGACAAGGCGTGCTCAGGGCGGCGCAGGGTTTGCAGTCCACGGACCACCCCCGTTTGTCCGGACCTCACCCGAGGAGCACCGTTGAGCACTGAAACCCCCCTACGCCGGCCCCGATTCAGACTCGGGACCGGAAGAGCCACCAGATCCAGAGCGGTCGCGGGCCTCACCGCACTGCTTCTCCCGCTCGCCGCGATGGTCGGCCTGGCCTCCCCCGCCGAAGCCGCCACCTCGGCAACCGCCACGTACCTCAAGAAGTCCGACTGGGGCAGCGGCTTCGAGGGCCAGTGGACGGTGAAGAACACCGGCACCACCGCCCTCTCCTCCTGGACCATCGAGTGGGACTTCCCCTCGGGCACCGCGGTCAGCTCCGCCTGGGACGCCACCGTGACCAGCTCCGGAACCCACTGGACCGCCAAGAACGTCGGCTGGAACGGCTCGGTCGCACCGGGCGCCAGCGTCTCCTTCGGCTTCAACGGCACCGGCTCCGGCGCCCCCACCGGCTGCAAGCTGAACGGCGCCTCCTGCGACGGCGGCAGCGTCCCCGGCGACAACGCCCCCTCGGCGCCGGGCACCCCCACCGCGAGCTCCATCACCGACACCTCGGCCAAGCTGAGCTGGACCGCCGCGACCGACGACAACGGCATCAAGAACTACGACGTCCTGCGCGACGGCGCCGTCGTCGCCACGGTCACCGGTACGACGTACACCAACACCGGTCTCACCGCGGGCACCGACTACTCGTACACCGTGCAGGCCCGTGACACCGCTGACCAGACCGGTCCGGTCAGCGGCGCGGTCAAGGTCCACACCACCGGTGGCGGCGGCAACCCCGACCCCGGCACCGGAGGCAAGGTCAACCTCGGCTACTTCACCGACTGGGGCGTCTACGGCCGGAATTACCACGTCAAGAACCTGGACACCTCGGGTTCGGCCGCGAAGATCACCCACATCAACTACGCCTTCGGCAATGTGACCGGCGGCAAGTGCGCAATCGGTGACGCCTACGCCGACTACGACATGGCGTACACCGCCGACAAGTCCGTCGACGGCGTCGCCGACACCTGGGACCAGCCGCTGCGCGGCAGCTTCAACCAGTTGCGCAAGCTCAAGGCGAAGTACCCGAACATCAAGGTCCTGTGGTCCTTCGGCGGCTGGACCTGGTCCGGCGGCTTCGGTGAGGCCGCGAAGAACCCGGCCGCGTTCGCCCAGTCCTGCTACGACCTGGTGGAGGACCCCCGCTGGGCCGATGTCTTCGACGGCATCGACATCGACTGGGAGTACCCCAACGCCTGCGGTCTGACCTGCGACACCAGCGGCCCGGCCGCCCTGAAGGGCATCACCTCGGCGCTGCGCACGAAGTTCGGCAGCAACAACCTGGTGACGGCCGCCATCACCGCCGACGCCTCCGCCGGTGGCAAGATCGACGCCACCGACTACTCAGGCGCCGCCCAGTCCCTGGACTGGTACAACGTGATGACGTACGACTTCTTCGGCGCTTGGGACGCGAAGGGCCCGACCGCCCCGCACTCCCCGCTCACCTCCTACAGCGGCATCCCGCAGGCCGGCTTCAACTCCGCCGACGCCATCGCCAAGCTGAAGGCCCAGGGCGTACCGGCCTCGAAGCTGTTGCTCGGCATCGGCTTCTACGGCCGCGGCTGGACCGGTGTCACCCAGGACGCGCCCGGCGGCACCGCCACCGGGGCAGCCCCCGGTACGTACGAAGCGGGCATCGAGGACTACAAGGTCCTGAAGACCAGTTGCCCGGCCACCGGCACGATCGCCGGTACGGCGTACGCACACTGCGGCACCAACTGGTGGAGCTACGACACCCCGGCCACCATCGCGTCCAAGATGACCTGGGCGAAGGGCCAGGGCCTGGGAGGCGCGTTCTTCTGGGAGTTCAGCGGTGACACCGCGGGCGGTGAACTCGTCGGCGCGATCAACAACGGTCTGAAGTAACCCACCACTCAGTACCGCGCACAACCCCGGAAAGCAGCCGGGGAGACAGGTCCGCCCCCCTGTCTCCCCGGTTTTTCGTCAGCTGCGGTACGGCCCGAGGCCACGTCGAACGAACCTCGGACTCAGGCCACGTTCACCCTCTGGCCGGGCGGAGCCGCCTCCAGCCAGGCGAGGAACCCGGTCAGCGCGTCCTCGCTCATGGCCAGCTCCAGGCGGGTCCCACGATGGAGACAGCCGAGCACCACGGCGTCGGACAGGAGCGCCAGTTCCTCCTCGCCCTCGGGCAGCCGACGGGCGACCACCTCGATCGCGGAACGCTCCAGGACCCGGCGCGGGCGGGGAGCGTACGAGAAGACCCGGAACCAGTCGATCCGGTCACCGCTGTACCGGGCGACCCCGTACACCCAGCCCTTGCCCGAGAGATCGGGCTCCTCCGGCACATTCCATCGCAGGCTGCAGTCGAAGGTCCCACCGGAGCGCTGAATCAGCCGCCGGCGCAGACCGAAGACGAAGAGACCAACCGCGATCAGTGCGACGACCAGCCCGCCCACCCACAGCGCGAGGTACATCTCCACCGACCTCCTCGCGTCGTCGAGTAACGGATACCGCCAGAACCGCACCTGCACCTGCATCGCCTCAGCCGCGGCACGGTCTGGAGTGGTCTCCAGCTCGGGCCGCGGCTGAGGGTAAAGCTACGTGTCGCGGTGCGCTAGCGCCCCGCCACCGCACGCAGTCGCACTTCGGCGCGCCGCTCGGAGGCGGCGTCCGTGTCCGACTTCGCACGCTCCAGCGCACGCTCGGCGCGCTGGACATCGATCTCGTCCGCCAGCTCCGCGATCTCCGCGAGCAGCGAGAGCTTGTCGTCCGCGAACGAGATGAAACCGCCGTGCACAGCGGCGACCACGGTCCCGCCGTCGCTCGTACGGATCGTCACCGGGCCCGATTCCAGCACACCCAGAAGCGGCTGGTGACCGGGCATGACGCCGATGTCGCCGGACGTGGTGCGCGCGACGACCAGGGTGGCCTCGCCGGACCAGACACTGCGGTCCGCGGCGACCAGCTCGACGTGCAGCTCAGCAGCCAAGGGTGGCTCCTCGGGTCACCACCCGGCCGTTCATGCCGGGTGTTGGGTCAATTCTACGGGGCGTGGTGAGGGGGACGGGACGCACCCGCCCCCCTCGGTGAGCCATGGGCTCAGGAGACGCCGAGCTCCTTGGCGTTGGCCTTGAGGTCCTCGATGCCACCGCACATGAAGAACGCCTGCTCCGGGAAGTGGTCGTACTCACCGTCGGCGATCGCGTTGAACGCGGCGATCGACTCGTCGAGCGGAACGTCCGAACCGTCCACGCCGGTGAACTGCTTGGCGACGTGGGTGTTCTGGGACAGGAATCGCTCGATGCGACGGGCGCGGAAGACCGTGAGCTTGTCCTCCTCGCCGAGCTCGTCCATACCGAGAATGGCGATGATGTCCTGGAGGTCCTTGTACTTCTGCAGGATTCCCTTGACCCGCATGGCGGTGTCGTAGTGGTCCTGCGCGATGTAACGCGGGTCCAGGATCCGGGACGTGGAGTCCAGCGGGTCCACGGCCGGGTAGATGCCCTTCTCGGAGATCGGACGGGAGAGAACCGTCGTCGCGTCGAGGTGGGCGAAGGTGGTGGCCGGGGCCGGGTCGGTCAGGTCGTCCGCGGGGACGTAGATCGCCTGCATCGAGGTGATCGAGTGACCGCGGGTCGACGTGATGCGCTCCTGCAGCAGACCCATCTCGTCGGCCAGGTTCGGCTGGTAACCCACCGCGGACGGCATACGGCCGAGCAGGGTGGACACCTCGGAGCCGGCCTGGGTGTACCGGAAGATGTTGTCGATGAAGAAGAGCACGTCCTGCTTCTGCACATCGCGGAAGTACTCCGCCATGGTCAGACCGGCCAGCGCCACACGAAGACGCGTGCCCGGCGGCTCGTCCATCTGGCCGAAGACAAGCGCCGTCTTGTCGATGACGCCCGAGTCGGTCATTTCCTCGATGAGGTCGTTGCCCTCACGGGTACGCTCACCGACGCCCGCGAACACCGACACACCGTCGTGGTTGTTGGCGACGCGGTAGATCATTTCCTGGATCAGAACGGTCTTGCCGACACCGGCACCACCGAACAGACCGATCTTTCCACCCTTGACGTACGGGGTGAGAAGGTCGATGACCTTGACGCCGGTCTCGAACATCTCGGTCTTGGACTCGAGCTGGTCGAAGTTGGGCGCCTTGCGGTGGATCGGCCAGCGCTCGGTGACCTCGGCCTCGGCCTCGGGCTTGTTCAGGATCTCGCCAAGGGTGTTGAACACCTTGCCCTTGGTGATGTCGCCGACCGGCACCGTGATGCCGGCGCCCGTGTCGGTCACCGGGGCCTGGCGGACCAGGCCGTCGGTGGGCTGCATCGAGATCGCGCGGATCACGCCGTCGCCGAGGTGCTGGGCGACCTCGAGCGTCAGCTTCTTGAGCTTGCCGTCCTCGGCCGGGTCGGCCACCTCGACGGTCAGCGCGTTGTAGATCTCCGGCATCGCGTCGACGGGGAACTCCACGTCGACGACCGGGCCGATGACCCGGGCGACGCGGCCCGTGGCAACGGCCGTCTCAACTGTGGTCGTCATTACTTGTCACTCCCCGCGGTCGCGTCGGCCAGCGCACTGGCACCACCGACGATCTCGCTGATTTCCTGGGTGATTTCGGCCTGGCGGGCCGCGTTGGCAAGCCGGGAGAGGCTCTTGATGAGCTCACCGGCGTTGTCGGTGGCCGACTTCATCGCGCGGCGGCGGGCAGCGTGCTCGGAAGCAGCGGCCTGCAGCAGCGCGTTGTAGATCCGGCTCTCGACGTACCGCGGAAGCAGGGCGTCTAGGACATCCTCCGCCGACGGCTCGAAGTCGAACAGCGGCAGGATCTCGCCCTTGCTGTCCTCGTCCTTCGTGGTGTCGAGGCTGAGCGGCAGCATCCGGTTGTCCACCGGGTTCTGCGTCATCATCGACACGAACTCCGTGAAGACGATGTGCAACTCGTCCACGCCGCCCTCGGCGGTCTCCTGGGTGACCGCTTCGATCAGCGGGGCCGCGGCCCGCTTCGCATCCGCGTACGTCGGGCTGTCGGTGAAGCCCGTCCACGAATCCGCGATCTTGCGCTCGCGGAAGCCGTAGTAGGCGACACCCTTGCGGCCGATCACATACGTGACGACCTCCTTGCCCTCGCTCCGCAGCCGCTCGGTCAGTCGCTCCGCGGCCTTGATGGCGTTGGAGGAGTAACCGCCGGCCAGACCGCGGTCGCTCGTGATGAGCAGGACCGCGGCCCGCGACGGAGCGTCGGCCTCGGTGGTCAGCGGGTGCTTGGTGGTGGAGCCGGTCGCCACCGCGGTCACCGCACGGGTGAGCTCGGTCGCGTACGGCGTCGACGCCGCCACCTTGCGCTGCGCCTTGACGATGCGCGAGGCGGCGATCATCTCCATCGCCTTGGTGATCTTCTTCGTGGCGGTGACGGAGCGAATGCGGCGCTTGTAAACGCGAAGCTGAGCGCCCATCGATCAGCCCTCGCCCAGGAGCTTGCCGTCCGAGGTCTCGAACTGCTGCTTGAAGGCGGCGACCGCGTCGGCGATCGACTGCAGCGTGTCGTCGGACATCTTGGCGCCCTCGGCGATGCTGGTCAGGAGGTCCTTGCGCTCGCGGCGCAGGTACTCCAGCAGCTCGCTCTCGAAGCGACGGATGTCCTCGACCGGGACGTCGTCCATCTTGCCGTTGGTGCCGGCCCAGATGGAGACGACCTGCTCCTCGACCGGGTACGGGGAGTACTGCGGCTGCTTCAGCAGCTCGACCATGCGCTTACCGCGCTCCAGCGACGCCTTGGAGGCCGCGTCCAGGTCGGAACCGAAGGCGGCGAACGCCTCCAGCTCGCGGTACTGGGCGAGGTCGACACGGAGTCGGCCGGAGACCTGGCGCATGGCCTTGTGCTGGGCGGAGCCACCGACACGGGAGACCGAGATACCGACGTTCAGGGCCGGACGCTGGCCGGCGTTGAACAGGTCGGACTCAAGGAAGCACTGGCCGTCGGTGATGGAGATGACGTTGGTCGGGATGAACGCCGACACGTCGTTCGCCTTGGTCTCGACGATCGGGAGGCCCGTCATCGAACCGGCGCCCATCTCGTCGGAGAGCTTCGCGCAGCGCTCCAGCAGACGCGAGTGCAGGTAGAAGACGTCGCCCGGGTAGGCCTCGCGGCCCGGCGGACGGCGCAGCAGAAGCGACACGGCGCGGTAGGCGTCGGCCTGCTTCGAGAGGTCGTCGAAGATGATCAGGACGTGCTTGCCCTGGTACATCCAGTGCTGACCGATGGCCGAACCGGTGTACGGCGCCAGGTACTTGAAGCCGGCCGGGTCGGACGCCGGGGCGGCGACGATGGTCGTGTACTCGAGCGCGCCGGCCTCTTCCAGGGCACCACGCACGGATGCGATGGTGGAACCCTTCTGACCGATGGCGACGTAGATGCAGCGCACCTGCTTGTTCACGTCGCCCGTGCGCCAGTTGTCGCGCTGGTTGATGATCGTGTCGACGGCCAGAGCGGTCTTACCCGTCTGACGGTCACCGATGATCAGCTGACGCTGGCCGCGGCCGATCGGCACCATGGCGTCGACGGCCTTGTAGCCGGTCTGCATCGGCTCGTGCACCGACTTACGGACCATGACGCCAGGGGCCTGCAGCTCGAGGGCGCGGCGGCTGTCGGTCGCGATCTCGCCGAGACCGTCGATCGGGTTGCCGAGCGGGTCGACGACGCGGCCGAGGTAACCCTCGCCGACGCCGACGGAGAGCACCTCACCGGTGCGCTGCACCGGCTGGCCCTCTTCGATGCCGCTGAACTCGCCGAGGACGATCGCACCGATCTCGCGCTCCTCGAGGTTGAGGGCGAGACCGAGGGTGCCGTCCTCGAACTTCAGCAGCTCGTTCGCCATGGCCGAGGGAAGACCCTCGACCTTTGCGATGCCGTCGCCGGCAACGCTGACCGTACCGACCTCCTCGCGCGAGGCCGCGTCCGGCTTGTACGACTGGACAAAGTTCTCCAGCGCGTCCCGGATCTCCTCCGGCCGGATCGTGAGCTCCGCCATCTGGGTTCCCTGCTCTCCTTGTTGGGCCCGAAGTTTCTTAAGGGGGTCTGGGGGCCGACCCCCAGGAATCTTCTGCAATTTCTGCACGGCCCAACCGGGCCGCTGGTCTTGCTCTGTTCTGTTGCTGCGCTGCGCTCGTCAGCCGGCCATGCGACGGGTCGCCTCGTCGAGGCGCTCCGCGATGGTGCCGTTGATGACCTCGTCACCGACCCGCACCGTGATCCCGCCGAGGACCGTGGGGTCCACATCGAGATTCAGGTGCATCGGCCGTCCGTAGATCTTCGCCAGTGCGGCGCCGAGACGCTGCTTCTGCTGATCGCTCAGCGGCACTGCCGAGGTGACCACGGCGACCATGCGGTCCCGGCGCTCCGCGGCAAGCTTGGAGAGGGACTCGAGTCCCGCTTCCAGGCTACGTCCACGCGGCTGGGTGACAAGCCGCACGACGACGCGCTCGGTGGTGGGCCGTGCCTTGCCGCCGAGCAGGCTGCGCAGCAGCTCGCTCTTGGCGGCGACGGACGCGGACCGGTTGGTGAGCGCGGCGCGCAGCTCCTTGTCGGAGGCGACGATCCGGCCGAACCGGAACAGCTCGTCCTCGACGTCGTCGAGGTCTCCGCTGCGCTGGGCGGCGGTGAGGTCTGCGGTGTTCGCCAGTTCCTCGACCGAGTCGACCAGGTCACGCGACTGCGACCAGCGGGAGCGGACCATGCCGGAGATCAGGTCGACGGTCTCGCCGCCCACCTGACCGCGCAGCAGTCGTCCGGCCAGCTCGGCCTTGGCCTCGCCGGCCTGCGACGGGTCGGTCAGGACTCGCCGCAGTGAGACCTCGCGCTGGAGCAGCGCCGTTACGGCGGCCAGCTCCTCGGCGAGCTTCGCCGCGTCGACCGACGTGCTGTCGGTCAGCGCGTCGAGACGCTCACGTGCGGCACCCAGTGCCTCGCGGCTCGCGCCGTTCATCGGACAGCCTCGGCCTTCGCCTCGAGCTCATCGAGGAAACGGTCGACGGTGCCGCTCTGCCGGGCGTGGTCCTCGAGGGACTCGCCGACGAGCTTGCCGGCCAGGTCGGTGGCGAGCTTGCCCACGTCCTGACGCAGCGCGGAAGCCGCAGCCTTGCGGTCGGCCTCGATCTGGGCGTGACCGGCAGCGATGATCTCCTCGCGCTGCCGCTGGCCTTCCGCCCGCATCTCCTGCAGGATCACGGCGCCCTGCTCCTGCGCCTCCTGGCGCAGACGAGCGGCCTCGTGCCGGGCCTCGGCGAGCTGAGCCTTGTACTGCTCCAGCACACTCTCGGCCTCGAGCTTGGCCGCGTCGGCCTTCTCGATGCCACCCTCGATCGCCTCACGGCGCTCATCCAGAACCTTGTTGATGTTCGGAAGGAGCTTCTTCGCGAGGAAGCCGAAGACAATGGCAAAGGCGAGCAGACCGATGACCAGCTCGTCGAGATGCGGGACGAGGGGATTCTGGGTCTCCGCCTCCGCCGCAAGGAACAGAGCGTTCACATCAGTGCCTTCCATAAAAGGGGTTGGGCTTGTCGGTCCGGCTTACTGGTAGACGAAGCCCATGACGATGCCGATGAGGGCAAGCGCCTCGCAGAAGGCGAAACCCATGATCTGGTTGGTACGGATCAGGCCGGCAGCTTCGGGCTGACGGGCCAGGGCCTGGGTGCCGTTACCGAAGATGATGCCGACGCCGACGCCGGGGCCGATCGCCGCGAGGCCGTAGCCGATCGAGGCGACGTTGCCAACCACGTTGGTCTTGGCGGAACCGTCAGCGGCGAGGTTGACCAATTCGAGAGCAGCGGACATGCCGTTACTTCCTTCTCTTTCACGGACCCGGTGGGGGTTGGCCACCGGACGTCTGGTTGGACTGATGAGCTGTGGGCTGGCTCAGTGGCTCTCTGCGAGCGCGCCCTGGATGTAGCTGGAGGCCAGGAGCACGAAGACGTACGCCTGGACGGCCTGGATGAACAGTTCGAACAGGGTCATCACGAGGACCATGACGAACGACACGGTGCCGTAGGCGATGCCGATGCCGTTCATCAGGTACCAGCTTGCGATCGTGAACATCACGATCAGCAGGTGACCGGCGAACATGTTCGCAAAGAGCCGGACCGCGTGGGTGAAGGGCCGGATCAGCAGGTTCGAGAAGAACTCGATCACGACGACCAGCGGCATGACCCAGCCGAGCGACTTGTCGTAGCCGGTGATGTTCTTCCAGCCGCCGACGAAGCCGTGCTTCTTGAAGGTCAGGCTGACCCACAGGACGTACACGATCAGCGCCAGACCGGCCGGGAAGGCGATCAGCGAGGTGACCGGGAACTGGGCGAGCGGAATGATCGACCAGAGGTTGAGCATCCACACGAAGAAGAACAGGGACACCATCAGCGGGACGTACTTCTCGCCGTCCTTCTTGCCGATGATCTCGTAGACGATGCCGCGGCGGACGAAGTCGTAACCCGCCTCACCGACCATCTGGACCTTGCCTGGCACCAGCTTCGGCTTGTTGAACGTCGCCCAGAAGAAGGCGACGATCAGGATCGAGGCCAGCAGCGCGAGCAGCATCGGCTTGGTGAAGTCGAAGCTGCCCACGGAGAACATGGGCTCGTACAGGAAGGTGTGGAGGCCCGGTGCCGGGAACCCGCATCCGGAGAAAAGGTGGCAGCTCGCATCAAAGGCAAGCGTTGTGTCAGCACTCACCGCGGGCTCCTTCAGCGTGGCGCATAGGTACGGCAACCTCGTTGTGTCGGCGCGGCGCGCAGCCGCGGGTCGGCACTGGACTGGTGGTCTTACGGACGTGGGCGGGGCGGTTCGACATCGAGCCTCGCGCTGGGACAGGCGTCAGCTCGCATGCCCGCGCCCGCAGTGCCGCAGTTGGAACCGGACGATAGCAGGGTCGTGAACCCGCACTTATCCCGCCCCTACCCTTCACGACTTCGAACCCGCGTTCTGGGGCTTTTCACCCTTGTCGGCCTCGGGTTCGACGTAAAGGATCTTGGCCTTCATGTATGCGCGCGCCTGTGCGGCAATCCACACGAGCGTGGTCGCGACCAACGTGATCGCAAAGGCCTTCGGGTTGAACATCGTGGTGTCCTTGAAGGACGCGACGAAGATGAACAGCAACAGGAGCTGTGCCGTGTAGAGCATCAGCCCCATCGCCTGGAACAGCTGCGGGAAGGACTTGGCGGTCCATTGCAGGACCCCGAGTCCGATCCCCATGAAGAGGATCACCACGATCGCCGCAACGACCGCGCCCAGGGCTCCCTTGCCACCAGCAACGCCAGCACTGACGGCAGCGGCAACAGCGCCGGCGACAGCGGTGGGTACGGCGGCTTGAAGGAGAGTCCGGACGTCGTTGGACGGCATGGCGGCAGCTCCGCTTGCAGGGGGTGGGCAGGGTGTCGTCATGGACGAGCGTAGGCCCGGTCCGAGTCGATGCCTCGGGCCGATGGACCGTGGTACTCAGGTCCTTCAACTCCGTCACCGGGCTTCGTGAACGGTATCACAAACTATTTGATGAGGTCTTTACCAAGAAAGTGTGCTTGCTGTCACACATGAGAATGAATCCGCGCGTGTGAGCAAGACAACTCAACGCATTGTCTGGTAATGCCCCTCGATGACCGAATCGTCAGTGCGAGGAATCAGCCTTATCTCTGTCCGAAATACGCGAACGGGGGCCGATGGCAGTCGCCCCGTTGACGCCGGAGACTCCCACGACGATCGGGGCTCGCTCCGGGAGCTCGCGCCCCTCCTGCCCCATCTGCGTCTCCAGCGGCCCCTGTTGGGCCTCGTGTGCGGATGAGGGTTCCGCCTCGGGCACCTCGTCCTCGCTGCGGCGACGGCGGTAGCGGGGCGGTACGAAGCGTTCCGCCCAGTACGGCGCCCGCGGGGTGAAACGGGGCATCAGCAGCAGTACGAGGCCCAGCGCGCTCAGCCCCATGATCACCAGCACGATCCACAGGGACGCCGAGTGCACGGAGTAGCCGACCGCGCCGAAGGCGATCAGGGCCGACCAGAAGTACATGATCAGCACAGACCTGCTGTGCGAATGGCCGATCTCCAGCAGCCGGTGGTGCAGATGGCCGCGGTCCGCCGCGAACGGCGACTGGCCGTTCCATGTGCGCCGCACGATCGCCAGCACCAGGTCGGCGGCCGGGATCGCGATGATGGTCAGCGGCAGCAGCAGCGGGATGAAGACCGGCAGCATCGCGTGGGTGGCCTCCCGCTCACTGCCGGCGAAGAGCTTCATCGTGTCCGGGTCGACCTGTCCGGTGACCGAAATCGCACCCGCCGCGAGCACCAGGCCGATCAGCATCGAACCCGAGTCGCCCATGAAGATCCGGGCCGGATGCATGTTGTGCGGCAGAAAGCCCAGGCACATGCCCATCAGGATCGCCGTGAAGAGCGTCGCGGGGGCCGCCGCCTCGATCATGTGCCCGTACCAGAGCCGGTACGTGTACAGGAAGAACGCGGCGGAGGCGATACACACCATGCCTGCCGCGAGACCGTCCAGGCCGTCGACGAAGTTGACCGCGTTGATGGTGATGACGACCAGGGCGACCGTGAGCAGTGTTCCCTGCCATTGGGTGAGCGCGACGGTGCCCACGCCGGGGATCGGCAGCCACAGGATCGTCAGGCCCTGGATGACCATGACCGCGGCGGCGATCATCTGCCCGCCGAGCTTGATCAGTGCGTCGATCTCGAACTTGTCGTCCAGAACACCGATCAGCCAGATCAGCGCGGCCCCGGAGAGCAGCGCCTGCGGTTCGTTGGAGAGCTGGAAGACGCTGTCAAGGTTGGACAGATGGTCCGCGACGATCAGTCCGGCGCACAGTCCGCCGAACATGGCGATGCCACCGAGCCTCGGTGTCGGTTCTCGGTGGACGTCACGCGCACGGATCGCGGGCATCGCCCCGACCGCGATGGCGAACTTGCGCACCGGGCCGGTCAGCAGATAGGTAACCGCGGCCGTGACACAGAGCGTCAGCAGGTAATCACGCACGGGCTGCCCCATAGATTTCGCCGGCCATCTCAGCCCACACCTTAACTACGTCGGGCTCATGGTTGAGGACACGGAGGCCGGGCCGATGGTTGCACGGACCACGTCTACCCCGGATAGGGCGGATATTTCCGGGCCAGTTCCTGAACCTCCGCGCGGATGTCGCCCTCCTCACGTACCGCCGCTCCGAAGAGCACGGCCAGCCGTGCCATGTCGGCGTCGTCCATGCCCTGGGTGGTGACGGCTGCGGTACCGAGTCTGATGCCCCGGGCGTCCCCGTACGGAAGCGCGCAGGTGTCCAGCACCAGGCCCGCCCCCGCCAGCCGGGTACGGGCAGTGGGCCCGTCGACGCCCAGCGGAGCCGGGTCCGCGACGATCAGGTGGGTGTCCGTGCCGCCCGTGGTGACCTCGAAGCCCTCGGCCTCCAGACCTGCGGCCAGCACCCGGGCATGGGCCACCACCCGATGGGCGTACGCCGTGAACGCCTCAGTGGCCGCCTCCCCGAACGCGACGGCCTTCGCGGCGACCGTGTGCATCTGCGCGCCGCCCTGGGTGAACGGGAAGACCGCCCGGTCGATCCGCTCGGCCAGCTCCGCACCGCACAGGATCATCCCGCCGCGCGGACCGCGCAGCACCTTGTGCGTGGTCGCGCAGACCACGTCGGCGTACGGGACGGGGCTCGGCGCCGCTCCCCCGGCGATCAGCCCCATCGGATGCGCGGCATCGGCGATGAGATACGCGCCCACCTCGTCGGCGATCTCCCGGAACAGTTCGTAGTCGGGATGGCGGGGGTACGAGATCGAGCCGCTGACGATCGCCTTGGGACGGTGCGCACGGGCCAGGGTGCGCACCTGCTCGTAGTCGATCAGGCCGCTCTCGGAGTCCACCCCGTAACCGACGAACTCGAACCAGCGGCCGGAGAAGTTGGCGGGCGAGCCGTGGGTGAGATGTCCGCCGTACGGGAGTCCCATCGCGAGCACCGTGTCGCCGGGGCGCAGCAGGGCCGCGTACGCGGCGAGGACGGCGGAGGAGCCGGAGTGCGCCTGGACGTTGGCGTGTTCGGCGCCGAAGAGCGAGGTGGCCCGCCGACAGGCGATGCGTTCGGCGGCGTCGGCCTGCTCGCAGCCGCCGTGGTAGCGGGCGCCGGGGTAGCCCTCGGCGTACTTGTTGGCCAGCGGTGAGCCGAGGGCGGCGAGGACCGCGGGCGAGGTGAAGTTCTCGGCGGCGATCAGCTGCAGGGTGCTCGACTGCCGCTGCAGCTCCTCCAGCAGCACGGCGGCGATCTCCGGGTCCTCCCGGAGCAGGGCGCCGAAATCCTGCGGCAGGGCGTTCCCGGCGGCGAAGGTGGGTGCGGCAGGAGTGGTGACCGGCATCTGACGGCTCCGGGCCTGGGGAGGGGTGCGCTGACGTCAGCTCCAATGTAGGCCCGTGACGGCCCCCCTGCCTGCTGTGCGGCGACGCCGTACACCCGTTGGGCCCCTGGTACCGGGCCCGTGTGTACGGCCGTCAGAGTGGCGCAGGCGCAAGCGTCAGTGCGGGGCGGGTACGCCGGTCAGTGCGGTGACGACCGGGTCGAGGGCCTGGTTGATCTCGTCGCCGATGGACCGGAAGAACGTGATCGGGGCGCCGTACGGGTCGTACACCTCGTCGGCATCGGCGGTGGGGGCCAGCAGCCAGCCGCGCAACGCGGCCGCGGCACGGACCAGTGCGCGGGCGCGCTCGACCACACCCTCGTCGCGCGGGTCGGGCAGCGTGGCGGGGTCTATGGCCCGGACCAGCCGGGTGAATTCCTTGAGGGTGAAGGTCCGCAGGCCGGCCGAGTGACCCATCGAGATCACTTGTGCCCGGTGGTCGCGGGTGGCGGTGAGCACCAGGTCGGCACGGATCACATGCTCGTCGAGCAGTTCCCGGCCGACGAAGCCGGTGGTGTCGGCGCCGAAGTCGGCCAGGACGATCTCGGCATTGGCTTCCATGGGGGCGCCTTCGTGGCCCCAGGTGCCCGCACTCTCCACGATCAGTCCGCCGCTGAGCGGATCGCCGAGGCGGTCCACCAGGGCGTGCCGGGTCAGCCGCTCGGTGATCGGTGAGCGGCAGACATTGCCGGTGCTGACGTGGAGGATGCGGAAAGTGTCGGCCTGCCCCGCTATGCCACGCCCCTCAGGGGCGGTCAATTGGCCACCTCGAGGTCGGGTACCACCTTGCGGAGTTCCTCGACGGAGAGCGCACCGGCGCGCAGCAGTACGGGGACCTTGCCGGTCACATCGACGATCGACGAGGGCACGATGCCGGGCGTCGCGCCGCCGTCGAGGTAGACGGAGACGGAGTCGCCGAGCATCTCCTGGGCGGCGTCGCAGTCCTCGGGGGCCGGGTGTCCGGTGAGGTTGGCGCTGGAGACGGCCATTGGGCCGACCTCGGTGAGCAGCTCGATGGCGACCGGGTGCAGCGGCATCCGGATGGCGACGGTGCCGCGGGTGTCCCCGAGGTCCCACTGCAGCGACGGCTGGTGCTTGGCGACGAGCGTGAGAGCACCGGGCCAGAAGGCGTCGACGAGCTCCCAGGCCTGCTCGGAGAAGTCGGTGACCAGTCCGTGCAGGGTGTTCGGGGAGCCGATCAGGACGGGCGTCGGCATGTTGCGGCCGCGGCCCTTGGCGTCCAGCAGGTCGGCGACGCCCTCGGAACTGAAGGCGTCCGCACCGATCCCGTACACGGTGTCGGTGGGCAGCACGACCAGTTCGCCGCGGCGGACGGCCGACGCGGCCTCACGCAGACCCGTCGTACGGTCGGTCGCGTCGTTGCAGTCGTATCGCCGTGCCATCAGCCGGCCTCCTCAAGCATGTACGGGTATGGCGGGTACGGGTCGTGCGGGTGGTGGCAGCCGGTCACGGCATGGCCTTGCGGGCCGTGGCGAACCGCGGCCGGTTGTTCAGGTCGGGATGGTCGGCCGCATCGGCCCAGCCGCGTTCCTCCGTGAAGATCCACGGCACCTGGCCGCCCTGGGTGTCGGCGTGCTCGATGACGACGAGGCCGCCGGGACGCAGCAGGCGGTGTGCGGTGCGTTCGATGCCGCGGATGGTGTCGAGGCCGTCCTCGCCGGAGAAGAGGGCCATCTCCGGGTCGTGGTCACGGGCCTCGGGTGCCACGTACTCCCATTCGGTGAGCGGGATGTACGGCGGGTTGGAGATGACCAGGTCGACCTGGCCGTCGAGCTCGGGAACGGCCGTGAGCGCGTCTTGGTGGTGCACGGTGACCCGCGACCCCTCGGCGTTCTTCCTGGTCCACTTCACGGCGTCGTCGGAGAGCTCGACGGCGTGCACGCGCGAGCGGGGAACCTCCTGCGCCATGGCCAGGGCGATGGCGCCCGATCCGCTGCAGAGGTCGACGATGAGCGGCTCGACGACATCCATCGCGCGGACGGCGTCTATCGCCCAGCCGACGACCGATTCGGTCTCCGGACGGGGGACGAAGACACCGGGTCCGACCTGTAGCTCCAGGTAGCGGAAGAAGGCGCGTCCGGTGATGTGCTGCAGCGGTTCGCGGGCCTCGCGGCGGGCGATGGCCTCCCAGTAGCGGGCGTCGAAGTCGGCGTCCGGCACACGGTGCAGCTCGCCCCGCTTGACGCCGTGCACGAACGCGGCGAGCTCCTCCGCGTCGAATCGCGGTGAAGGCACACCGGCGTCGGCCAGCCGCTGGGTGGCCTGGGCCACCTCGGCGAGCAGCAGGTTCATCGCGGTTCTCCGTACGGGGTTACGGGCGGGGCGGGCTCGGTCTTATGCGGCGGCGAGCTTGGCGGCGGAGTCGGCGTCGACACAGGCCTGGATCACGGTATCCAGGTCGCCGTCGAGCACCTGGTCCAAGTTGTACGCCTTGAAGCCGACGCGGTGGTCCGAGATCCGGTTTTCCGGGAAGTTGTATGTACGGATCTTCTCGGAACGGTCGACCGTACGCACCTGGCTGCGTCGTACGTCCGAAGCTTCCTGCTCGGCGGCTTCCTGGGCGGCCGCGAGCAGTCGCGAACGCAGGATACGCATGGCCTGCTCCTTGTTCTGGAGCTGACTCTTCTCGTTCTGGCAGGAGGCGACGACGCCGGTCGGCAGGTGGGTGATGCGGACCGCCGAGTCCGTGGTGTTGACGGACTGGCCGCCGGGGCCCGAGGAGCGGTAGACGTCGATACGGAGATCGTTGGCGTGGATCTCGACGTCGACCTCCTCGGCCTCGGGTGTGACGAGCACACCGGCGGCCGAGGTGTGGATACGGCCCTGGGACTCGGTGGACGGCACCCGCTGCACGCGGTGCACCCCGCCCTCGTACTTCAGCCGGGCCCACACGCCCTGGCCGGGCTCGGTGGCGCCGTTGCCGCCCTTGGTCTTCACGGCGACCTGGACGTCCTTGTAGCCGCCGAGCTCGGACTCGGTGGAGTCGATGATCTCGGTCTTCCAGCCGACGCGCTCGGCGTAGCGCAGATACATCCGCAGCAGATCGCCGGCGAACAGGGCGGACTCGTCGCCGCCCGCGCCCGCCTTGATCTCCAGGAGCACGTCCTTGTCGTCGCTGGGGTCGCGCGGGACCAGGAGGAGGCGGAGCTTCTCGGTGAGCTCTTCGCGCTGCTTCTCCAGGTCCTTGACCTCGGCGGCGAAGTCGGGGTCGTCGGCGGCGAGCTCGCGCGCCGTCTCGATGTCGTCCCCGGCCTGCTTCCAGGAGCGGTACGTGCCGACGATCGGGGTCAGCTCGGCGTAGCGCTTGTTGAGCCTGCGCGCGTTGGCCTGGTCGGCGTGGACCGCCGGGTCCGCGAGCTTCTTCTCAAGATCGGCCTGTTCACCGATCAGTTCCTCGACCGCCTCGAACATCTTCGGGCTCCTGGTTTCTTCACTCAAACGTGCCTGCTGGACAGCCTGATGCTGTCCGGGCCCGGGTACGGGGACGGCCCGTACCCCGGGCCGGAAAAAAACGCCGGTCCCGACGCCCCCGGGAAGAGGGCGCCGAGAACCGGCGCAGTGGCTCGCTACTTGCTGGCGGAGCCGGCAGCCTTGCCGAAGCGGGCCTCGAAGCGGGCCACGCGGCCACCGGTGTCGAGGATCTTCTGCTTGCCCGTGTAGAACGGGTGGCACTCGGAGCAGACATCGGCGCGGATGGTGCCGCCGTCGATGGTGCTCCGGGTCGTGAACGACGCGCCACAGGTGCAGCTGACCTGCGTCTCGACGTACTCGGGGTGGATGTCGCGCTTCAAGGGTTTCTCCTAGGTTCGGGAGGGCGCCGGGTCGTACGCGCGGATTGCGCGTCCGTGAACCGGGGCCGACGTACCAGTCTGCCAGGACCGGCCGTATCTCCCAAAACCGGGGGCGGGCCGCAACTATTCCCGGCCTGCCCTGTCACTGGACGATGCCGCCCGCGACACCCTTGTCGCCCGCCGACTTCTCAGTGGCGGAGGCGGGGATGGCCTTGTCGTGCTTGAGCGCCGCCCACACCTGCTGGGCGGATTCCTCCAGCGGTACGACGCGGTTCGGGTCCGCCGGGTCGTACTGCACGGGCAGGGTGACCATGTGGACGTCCTTGGAGCCGAGCCCCTTGAGGCCGTTCGCGAAGCTGGTGAGCTGCTCGACCGAACCCAGGTCGGAGTCGGTGGTGACGGCCTTTGTCGCCGTGTTCGCGAGGTCGAAGAGAGTCTTCGGATTCGAGAACACCCCGACGCTCTTGACCTGTTCCATCAGCGCCTTGATGAACGCCTGCTGGAGCTGGATACGGCCGAGGTCGCTGCCGTCGCCGACGCTCTTGCGGGTGCGGACGAGGCCCAGCGACTGCTCGCCGTCGAGCGTGTGGGTGCCGGGTTCCAGATTCAGATGGCTCTTGGAGTCGTTGATCGCCTTCGTGGTGGTGATCTTCACGCCGCCCAGCTCGTCGATGAGCTTCTTGAAACCGGTGAAGTCGACTTCGAGGTAGTGGTCCATGCGGATGCCGGACATGGACTCGACGGTCTTGACCGCGCAGGCCGGTCCGCCGACCTCGTACGCCGTGTTGAACATCGCGCGCTGCTCGCCCGCGACAGGCTGCCCACTGGTGTCGCTGGTGCAGTCGGGGCGGGTGATGAGCGTGTCGCGCGGGATGGAGACGACGGAGGCGCTCTTGTGGCCCTTGTTGATGTGCACGACCATTGCGGTGTCGGAACGGGCCGTGCCCTCGTCGGCGCCGTACTTCGAGTTCGCGCCGGAGCGGGAGTCCGAGCCGAGTACGAGGATGTCCTCGGAGCCGTTGTCGACGTTGTCGGGGCGGTTCTTTCCGAGCGCCGCGTTGATGTCGACGGCCTTGAGATTGCCGTTGAGCTTGAAGTAGGCGTATCCGAGCCCGCCCCCGCCGACGACCACGGCACCGGCCAGGGTCCAGGCGGCGATCACCGTCACCCTGCGGCGACGGGAAGGCCTCTTCCGGCGTTTGCCGGTGGGGCGTATTCGGCCGCCGCTCCCGCTCTGCTCGGTCATCCGTCTCCTTCTGTCGTCAGCTTCTCCCGGCCAGGGCCTGTCCGGCCCTGATCCGCCGGGGCAGGCCCTGGCCCCTGCAGCGGTGTTCGGGCACTGGTTTCGTCGGCTTCGGCGACTTGCTGCCACTTCGTACGACGTCGCGGCACGAAGAAGGGTTGCACAGCGACCTGTCACGTCCGTGTGAGGACAAAAGGGACGCGCGACCTTGATGAACAGCTGGTGATCCCGCGCTCACCTGCGGTTTCTTGCCAGGTGCAGACATCGTGGTGACCCCTGTCGTCGTGGCGGTTGTGTGGCGAAGGTCTCGGATCGGTCGAAAGGGTCGAATCGACTGCGTCACATTCGCGGGTCCTGCGACGCAGGGCCGCCCTCGCCACCGGAGTGACGAGGGCGGCCCTGTGATTCAGCCGATCCGGGGACGACGTCAGTCGTTGCCGTTGCCCGGAGCCGGCGTCGTCTTCTGGATCTGGAGCAGGAACTCCGCGTTGGACTGGGTCTTCTTCATCCGGTCCAGGAGGAGCTCGATCGCCTGCTGCTGGTCGAGCGCGTGCAGCACCCGGCGCAGCTTCCAGACAATGGCCAACTCGTCACTGCCGAGCAGGATTTCTTCCTTACGGGTGCTGGACGCGTCGACGTCCACCGCCGGGAAGATGCGCTTGTCCGAGAGCTTCCGGTCGAGCTTGAGCTCCATGTTGCCGGTGCCCTTGAACTCCTCGAAGATCACCTCGTCCATGCGCGAGCCGGTCTCGACGAGCGCGGTGGCCAGGATGGTCAGCGAACCGCCGTCCTCGATGTTGCGCGCGGCACCGAAGAAGCGCTTCGGCGGGTACAGCGCGGTCGAGTCGACACCACCGGACAGGATGCGGCCGGATGCCGGGGCCGCGAGGTTGTACGCACGGCCGAGGCGGGTGATCGAGTCCAGCAGGACGACCACGTCGTGGCCCAGCTCGACGAGACGCTTGGCGCGCTCGATGGCCAGCTCGGCGACGGTGGTGTGGTCCTCGGCGGGACGGTCGAAGGTCGAGGAGATGACCTCGCCCTTCACCGACCGCTGCATGTCGGTGACCTCTTCCGGACGCTCGTCGACCAGAACGACCATCAGGTGGCACTCGGGGCTGTTGACCGTGATCGCGTTGGCGATCGCCTGCAGGATCATGGTCTTGCCGGTCTTCGGCGGGGCCACGATCAGGCCTCGCTGGCCCTTGCCGATCGGTGCGACCAGGTCGATGATCCGCGTCGTCAGGACGTTGGAGTCGGTCTCCAGGCGGAGCCTGTCCTGCGGGTAGAGCGGGGTCAGCTTCTGGAACTCCGGGCGGCCGCGGCCGGTTTCGGGCGCCATGCCGTTGACCGAGTCGAGGCGGACCAGCGCGTTGAACTTCTCGCGACGCTCGCCGTCCTTGGGCTGGCGCACCGCACCGGTGACGTGGTCACCCTTGCGCAGGCCGTTCTTGCGGACCTGGGCGAGCGAGACGTACACGTCGTTCGGGCCCGGCAGGTAGCCGGAGGTCCGGATGAACGCGTAGTTGTCGAGGATGTCCAGGATGCCCGCGACGGGGATCAGGATGTCGTCGTCGGAGACGGAAACCTCGCTGGCGAAGTCCTCGCGGCCACGGCGGCCACGGCGGTCGCGGTAGCGGCCGCGACGACCGCGACGACCGCCTGCCTCGTCGTCGTAACCGTCGTCCTGCGGGCCGCCGCCCTGCTGCTGGCCCTGGCGCTGCTGGCGCTGGCCGCCCTGCTGGCCCTGGCCACCGCCCTGCTCGTCGCCCTTGCCGCGGCGGTCGCGCTGACGGTCGCGGCGCTCCCCGCGCTCGCCGCGCTCCTGACGGTCGCCCCGCTGGCCGCGGTCCTGGCGGTCGCCCCGGCGGCCCTCGGCCGTGTCGGCGGCGGCTTCGGCCTTGGCGTCGGTGCGGTCGTCGCTCTTCGGCTCGGCCTGCGTCTCCGCCTTGGCCTCGGCGGCCGGCTTGCTCTCCGCCTTGGTCTCCGGGCTGCCCGCCTGAGCGGTCGCACGGCGCCGACGACGCTCACCCGTGGGCTGGTCGTCACTGGCCGGCTGGCCGGGGATGTCGATCTGCTGCTGCGCGGCGGCCTTCTCGGCGGGCGCGGCGGCCGCGGACTCGTCCACGGTGCGCGCCTTGGAGGTGGCACGGCGCTTCGGCTTGGTCTCGGCATCCGCGGCGGGCGCGGCGGCCTTGGGCGCGGCGGAGCTACCGGCCTGCGCCTCCTTGATGACCTCGATCAGCTGGCCCTTGCGCATCCGCGCAGTGCCCTTGATGCCGAGGCCGGACGCGACCTGCTGCAGCTCGGCCAGGACCATGCCGTCAAGGCCGGTGCCGGAGCGGCGGCGCCGTGCGGTGGTGCCAGTGGCAGCACCTTCGGCGGGCGCAGCGCTGTCGACGCTCTTGTCGGCAGTCACGCCCATCAGATCGGTGGTGTCGCTCACGAAGGGTCCTTCCCTGGAGCGGACGTCGGCCTTCTGGCTCGGCGACCGGTTGTGCTGTCCGACTGCGGTCTGTGATCTTGCGGATCGCGGACCGTGCCGGGGCGGTGGTCCGCCGGGTACGGCGGAGAGATGAAGGTGTGCAAGGGTCCGGCGCGAGCATCCCCCTGCTCGGCCCACTCCTGGACAAGCGAGGGGTGTCGTGCCGGTTCCGGAGCGTGCACGAAACTGCTCAGGCAGGCTGCTCAGGCAGTTGGGGAGGCTCCCGGAAGAATTGGTGGTCCCGGAAAGGGACACGAAGCAACGCGCCACATAGACGTCGGTTGCAGACTTGAGGTTAACACTACCGGCTCCAACAAACATTCCCCCTCTCACTCACCGGCAATCACTTCTCGGCTACGGGGCGAGCGGCAGCACACTCGCACCCGGGGCGTCGAGAGTGAGCCGATTGGCCGCCCATCCCTCGCCCGCCAGCTGTGCGACCTTGTCGGCCGCACCGTCCTCGGCCAGTGCGAGCACCGTCGGCCCGGCACCGGAGATGACTGCGGGGACGCCGTCGGCGCGCAGTCGGTTCACGAGTTCCACGCTCTGCGGCATCGCCGGGGCGCGGTACTCCTGGTGCAGCCGGTCCTCGGTGGCGGTGAGCAGCAGCTCGGGGTGTCTGGTCAGGGCCTCGACGAGGAGCGCGGAACGGCCTGCGTTGAAGGCGGCGTCAACATGCGGGACCGTGCGCGGCAGCAGTCCGCGCGCGGTCTCGGTCAGGACCGGCTTGCTGGGGACGAAAACCACCGGAACGATGGAATCTGCGGGATCCATCCTGATGGCGCGGGCCGATCCGCCGTCCATCCAGGCAAGTGTGAACCCGCCGAGCAGGCAGGCCGCGACATTGTCGGGGTGGCCCTCGATCTCCGTGGCGAGTTCCAGCAGCGCGGCGTCGTCGAGCCGGGCGTCACCGCCCGTCGTCACGGCGCGGGCGGCGACAATGCCGGCACAGATGGCGGCGGAGGAGGAGCCGAGGCCGCGCCCGTGCGGGATGCGGTTGGCGCAGACGATCTCCAGGCCGCGGGGCTGTCCGCCGAGCAGGTCGAAGGCCGTGCGCAAGGAGCGTACGAGGAGGTGGCTCTCGTCGCGGGGCAGCGTGTCCGCGCCCTCACCCGCGATGTCGATGTGCAGTCCGGAGTCGGCCACGCGGACGACGACGTCGTCGTACAGCCCCAGCGACAGGCCGAAGGCGTCGAAACCCGGGCCCAGGTTGGCGCTGGTCGCAGGGACGCGCACCCGGACGGCGGCGGCTCGGAAGGCGGGACCGGCCATCGCTTAGACGACTCTCCTTGTGAGACAGCGGGGGTGGTGAAGCGTTTTCTCGATGCTGGCGGGAGGTCGTGGCGGCGGGGAGTGGAGTTCCGGGGAAACCGACGGCCACAACGGCCCTTGCACCGCGGCAGATGCGGCGGGGCGGGTTGGGTACAGCTTATCGAAGGAAGGTTCTGTGGCGACATAGGGCGCACAGGAGGCGCACGATGCGTGTCGCCCGCCTCCTATGCGCTCTCCGCCCCGAAAAGGGGCGGTTGAGCTGGGTTCTTACCAACAGACGAAAGTGGCTCCTGCCGGCGGTGAGCCGGGCTCCCGCAGGCAGGAGCGCCGGGCTTCTCACCGACAGCCGAGCCCGGCTCCTGTCGACCGGCCCCAGGGTCTACACGAGGCCCAGCTTCTCGGCAGCGGTGGCCGCGTCGACCGGGACCGTGACCGGCTGCGGAGCGCCCGCGACGGCCCAGTCGGGGTCCTTGAGCCCGTTGCCGGTGACCGTGCAGACGATCTTCTGACCCGGGTCGACCTTGCCCTGTTCGGCGGCCTTCAGCAGACCCGCGACGGACGCGGCCGACGCGGGCTCGACGAAGACGCCCTCCTGGGAGGCCAACAGCCGGTAGGCGGCCAGAATCTGGCGATCCGTCACCTCGTCGATGAAACCGCCCGATTCGTCCCGGGCGTCCAGCGCGTACTGCCAGGAGGCCGGGTTGCCGATCCGGATCGCGGTGGCGATGGTCGCCGGGTCCTTGACGATCTCGCCGCGGACGATCGGCGCGGAGCCGGAGGCCTGGAAGCCCCACATGCGCGGGGTGTGCGTGGACATGCTGTCGCCCGCGTACTCCTTGTAACCCTTCCAGTACGCGGTGATGTTGCCCGCGTTGCCGACCGGGAGGACATGGATGTCCGGGGCGTCGCCGAGCGCGTCGACGATCTCGAACGCAGCGGTCTTCTGGCCCTCGATACGGGCCGGGTTGACCGAATTGACCAGCGCCACCGGGTAGTTGTCCGAGAGCGAGCGGGCCAGCGTCAGGCAGTCGTCGAAATTGCCGTCGACCTGGAGGATCTTGGCGCCGTGCACCAGCGCCTGGCCCATCTTGCCGAGCGCGATCTTGCCCTGCGGCACGAGGACGGCGCAGACCATTCCGGCCCGCACCGCGTACGCGGCGGCGGAGGCGGAGGTATTGCCGGTGGAGGCGCAGATGACGGCCTGTGCGCCCTCCTCCTTGGCCCGGGTGATCGCCATCGTCATACCGCGGTCCTTGAAGGACCCGGTGGGATTGGCGCCCTCGACCTTGAGGTGCACCTCGCAGCCCGTGCGCTCGGAGAGGACCTGAGCGGGGACGAGCGGCGTACCGCCCTCACGAAGCGTGACGACCGGCGTCGTGCTCGTAACCGGAAGGCGGTCCCGGTACTCCTCGATGATGCCACGCCACTGGTGGGTGCCCTTGCTGGTCATGGGTCCTTACTCCCCTTCAACACGCATGATGCTGGCGACACCGCGCACGGTGTCGAGCTTGCGCAGCGCTTCGACGGTCGCCGAGAGGGCGGCGTCGGGCGCGCGGTGGGTGACGACGACGAGGGAGGCCTCGCCATCCTTGCCCTGCTGGCGGACGGTATCGATCGATACGCCCTGTTCGGCGAAGACCGTCGCGACCTGGGCGAGTACGCCAGGCTTGTCGGCCACGTCGAGGCTGATGTGGTACCGCGTGACGACGTCGCCCATGGGGCTGACCGGCAGGCGCGTGTACGCGGACTCGCCGGGGCCTGTGGCCTCGTTGAGTTTGTTGCGGCAGACCGCGACGAGGTCGCCGAGGACCGCGGAGGCGGTCGGCGAGCCACCGGCGCCGGGGCCGTAGAACATGAGTTGTCCGGCCGCCTCGGCCTCGACGAAGACCGCGTTGTACGCCTCACGGACAGAGGCCAGCGGGTGGCTCAGCGGAATCATCGCCGGATGCACGCGCGCGGTGACGGACTGTCCGTCGGCGGCACGCTCGCAGATGGCGAGGAGCTTGACGGTGCAGCCCATGCGGCGGGCCGAGGCGATGTCGGCGGCGGTGACCTCGGTGATGCCCTCACGGTGCACCTCGCCGATCTTCACCCGGGTGTGGAAGGCGATTCCGGCCAGGATCGCGGCCTTGGCGGCGGCGTCGAAGCCCTCGACGTCGGCGGTCGGGTCGGCCTCGGCGTACCCGAGAGCGGTGGCCTCGTCGAGCGCCTCGGAGTAACCGGCGCCGCTGGTGTCCATCTTGTCGAGGATGAAGTTGGTGGTGCCGTTCACGATGCCGAGGACCCGGTTGACCTTGTCACCGGCGAGGGATTCGCGCAGCGGCCGTACGAGCGGGATGGCGCCGGCCACGGCGGCCTCGTAGTAGAGGTCCCGGCCGTACTGCTCGGCGGCGGCGTGCAGAGCGGCGCCATCCTCGGCGAGCAGAGCCTTGTTGGCGGAGACGACGCTCGCGCCGTGCTCGAAGGCGGTGGTGATGAGGGCACGAGCGGGCTCGATGCCACCGATGACCTCGATGACGACGTCGATGTCACCCCGTTTGACCAGGGCTGTCGCATCGGTGGTGATCAGTGCGGGGTCGATCCCCTCCCGTACCTTGGAGGGCCGGCGCACGGCGACACCGGCGAGCTCGACCGGCGCGCCGATGCGCGCGGCGAGGTCGTGGGCGTGCGTCGTCATGATGCGCGCCACCTCTGAGCCGACCACTCCACAGCCCAGCAGCGCCACCTTCAGCGGACGCGTACGCATCATCCGACCTCGTTTCCTTTACATCTGATGTGTGGACCAGTCTCACTCACCGGACGGGAGTTTCTGCCACTCGTCCGGATCCTGAGACATCTATTTCATCAGCCGACATCGAGACGCAGGAGATCTTCCTCTGTCTCGCGCCGGACGATCACTCGCGCCTCCCCGTCGCACACGGCGACGACGGGCGGGCGCAGGGCATGGTTGTAGTTGCTCGCCATGGAGCGGCAGTACGCACCGGTGGCGGGCACGGCGATCAGATCGCCGGGCGCCAGGTCGGACGGCAGGAACGCGTCCTTGACCACGATGTCGCCGCTCTCGCAGTGCTTGCCGACGACGCGCACGAGCATCGGCTCGGCGTCGGAGGTGCGCGAGACGAGCGCGACGCTGTACTCGGCGTCGTAGAGCGCTGTGCGGATGTTGTCCGACATGCCGCCGTCGACGCTGACGTACGTGCGCAGCCCCTCCAGGGGCTTGATGGTGCCGACCTCGTACAGCGTGAACGCGGTGGGGCCGACGATGGCGCGCCCCGGCTCGACGGAGATCCGCGGGGTGGCGAGCCCGGCCGCCTCGCACTCACGGGTGACGATGTCGCCGAGCGCCTTCGCGATCTCGTGCGGCTCGCGCGGGTCGTCCTCGGAGGTGTAGGCGATGCCCAGCCCGCCGCCCAGGTCGATCTCGGGCAGCTCGATGCCGTGCTCGTCGCGCACCTCGGCGAGCAGCTGCACCACGCGCCGGGCGGAGACCTCGAAGCCGGCCATGTCGAAGATCTGCGAGCCGATGTGCGAGTGGATGCCGATGAGTTCGAGCCCGTCGAGGGTGAGCGCCCGGCGCACCGCCTCGGCGGCCTGTCCCCCGGCCAGCGCGATCCCGAACTTCTGGTCCTCGTGTGCGGTGGCGATGAACTCGTGGGTGTGCGCCTCGACGCCGACGGTCACCCGGATCTGTACGCGCTGCCGCTTGCCGAGCCCCTGCGCGATGTGCGCGACCCGGGCGATCTCCTGGAAGGAGTCGAGCACGATCCGCCCGACGCCTGCGGTGACCGCCCTCTCGATCTCCGCGACGGTCTTGTTGTTGCCGTGGAAGGCGATGCGCTCGGCGGGCATCCCGGCGTCCAGTGCGCAGGTCAGCTCTCCCCCGGAGCAGACGTCGAGGTTGAGCCCCTCTTCCTTGAGCCAGCGCACGATCGCCCGCGACAGGAACGCCTTCCCGGCGTAGAACACATCGGCGCCCGGTCCGAAGGCGTCGGCCCAGGCCCGGCAGCGGGCCCGGAAGTCGCTCTCGTCGAGGAAGTAGGCGGGGGTGCCGAACTCCTCGGCCAGTCGCGTCACTTCGATCCCGCCGACGGTGACCGCACCGTCCTCGTTGCGGGCCACGGTACGGGCCCAGACCTTCTCGTCCAGGACGTTGAGATCGGCGGGCGGGGCCGTGTAGTGCCCCTCCGTCATGACATCGGCGTGACGGGGCCCGGCGGGGTGTGCGGATCGGCTCATCGTGTTGCTCTGCTCTCTCGGGTCTCTCAGAGGACTTCGGGTGCGCTGATGCCGAGCAGGGACAGGCCGCCTGCCAGCACCGTCCCGGCGGCTTCGGCAAGGGCGAGCCGGGAGCGGTGGGCGGCCGAGGGTTTCTCGTCACCGACGGGGAGCGGGGCGGCGCCGTCGTGGAAGTCGAAGAAGGCCTGCGCGACCGCTTCCAGCTGCCGGGCGAGCCGGTCGGGCTCACGGTGGCGGGCGGCGGCGGCGAGCACACCGGGATGGTCGGCGAGGAGTGCACCGAGCGCGGGCGCGTCCACACTCTCCTCGTAGGCGGCACGGAACCCGAGCTGCTGAGCGTTCCGGCTCAGGGCCCTGGTCCGGGCGTACGCGTACCGCACCCGGAACAACGGATTGCTTTCCTGCTGTACGAGGAGCTCATCGCTGCCTGTGTACCGGGCCCGGTCGTGCGGGGCGGCCCGCAGCAGTGCCCAGCGCGCGGCGTCGCTCCCGAGCCATGCGAAGAGATCGCGGTCCGCGGCGGGCACGGGCACCACATGCAGCGCCTCCCCGTCGGCCGCCCGCGCCCCGACTTCCGCCCCCTGGGACCGGAGCAGCCGCTCGACGGCCCCGGTGACGACGAGGGCGCGCAGCTCGTCGACGGGTACGAAAGAGGCCGTGACGCCGACGAGGGCGTCCCCGTGCCCGTACTCGGTACCGCGCGCCTCAATGGCGCGGACAAGGGCGGCCAGGCCGTCGTCACCGTCCAGGGTGAAGTTCAGGAACCCGGGCCCGGTGACCTCGACACCACCGATCCCCGGCGCCCCCTGCACCCGCTCCCGAAGGATCTCGGCCACTTCCCTGGCCGGCAGCGCGGCGGGCCCGGCCAGCTGGAGGGCGACGGCAGTGGCGTAGTCCCCACGCCCGCCCGGCCGTGTCCGCTCCACCCGCACGCGCGCGGGCACGGGCGCACGCAAGGCGTCCTCGTCGACCGCGCGGCGCACGGCGTGCAGCACGGTCCTGGAGAGATCGGCGGGGGTCACAGGACAAGCGTATGGGAGAAAGAGGGGCGCCCCGCGACCCGGTTTCGCCATGCGGTCACCCCGCGGCGCTCTCCGCCCTCCCGGCACCGTGTCTGCCGTCGACCGACGGCGGGTCCCCCCTGTCCGTCAACTGCCGTACGAGCCGCACCAGCTCGCTCGGCTCGAAGGGCTTCGCCAGGAACGCATCGACGCCTGCGGCGACCCCGCTGTCCACCTCGTACGGTGTACACGCACTGATGACCGCCACCGGCAGATGTCTGGTCCGTGGATCGGAGCGCAATCTGGTGGCGGTCTGCAGACCGTCCAGCCGGGGCATGACGACATCGAGCGTGATCACGTCGGGACAGACCTGATGCACCAGATCCAGACACTCGACACCATCGGCCGCGGTCACGACCTCGAAGCCCTCAAGCTCAAGATTGACCCTGATCAACTGCCGGATGACCTTGTTGTCGTCGACAACAAGCACGCGGCCACAAGCCCCTGACACACTCCGAGAGTAGGCGGGGCGTAGGGGCTGCGTCCGGGTTTTGCCTATTTCCGGCCCCGGACGAGTGGCGCAGGGGATGGCCGGATGTACCCGGGACCACCCCTACGGCCCCGCTGCGCGGCCCGTACCGCCGCCTCCGACAGCGCGGAAATACCTGTTCACGGACACCCTGCGGAAGCTGGTAGTGTTTCACCCGTCGCCGAGCACCACAGCGATACGCCCTCGTAGCTCAGGGGATAGAGCATCGGCCTCCGGAGCCGTGTGCGCAGGTTCGAATCCTGCCGAGGGCACTTCGGTTGAAGTGCCTAAAGACCCCGTCACCAGCGGAAACGCTGAGGCCGGGGTCTTCGCGTATGCGCAGGCGGATGCCGCCCGGAGCGGCTGCATGTCGGGGTCCGTGGACGAGCAGTGGACGGAACCTTGGAGCATCGCCGCAGGTGAGGCCCAGGGGTGGGCCAGCAGCCCTGAACCACCGGCCCACGGTCCAGCCGTTCCGCGAGCTTCCGACGTCGGGGGTCGGACGGACAGGTCGATTACGGCACCGTTGCGTGACGACTCGGCTTCCCTTCCTGGCGCGAGGGAGCGAGGGCGACGACGCCGGCACGGCTGCGGCGCTCGGCCCGGATGGACTGTCCGGTCAGCGGGTCGCAGAATGCGAGCCGGGCCACCTGATGACGGCGCAGGATCGGGCGCGAGGGCGACCGCACAGACCCCGGCCGCGAGCAGCGAGAAGGGCGATAGAAATCCACCCGCTGAACAGCTCCAGCAAGAACGCTGCCGACGAGCAGCCCACGCCTCACCGGCGGCTGCCGGTCGCCGTCGTCATCATTCTGGTGTTCGTCACGTGTGTCGCCGCTGCGATCGGCGTAGCTGCCTGCGTCGCTGACGATGTGTCGTCGGACCAGTCGGACCAGGAGATGAACTGCTGCTGGGAGGACGGGGCCACCCCAGTCTGGATGAGCGGGCAGATGGGCATCCGTATCCCGGAGGCGGCATCGGACCGGCGTGCGGGCTACAAGGTCGGGCAGCGCTACGACACGGGGTTGCTGTCCTTCGTTCTACCCAGCGAGGAGGCGGAAGCGTACACGGGTCGGCTTGTCCGGAAGGGCACCAAGATGATCGGAAACTTCCATCCCGAGAAGAAGGATTACCGGCCTGCTGCCGCTTTCGCCCATCTTGGGCTGGCCGAGCCGGAGACGATCGTTCAAGGACTGCAGAAGACCAGCCTTTGCCCCGATGACCTCGAGTCCCCTGAAGGCAAGTACCTCCGGCGTTGCATCGACCTGTTCGCGCACGAATTCGGGCCCGGCACCACTCGGATCTATGTCCGGTCGACCATCGAACCGGCCGTGACGCCGCCTCCGGCGAGCCCCGGTCCATAGAGCGCTGGACATCGATTCCTGATCGCGTCGGCGCGGCGCCCACCACGCCTGATTGCCCCGTGCAGCCGTAACGGTCGGGGCCGGGCCGCAGCGAGCAGCAGTGAACGACGCTTCCGCAAGTGTGGGGCGCGGCTCCGGGTCCCCGAAAGTGAGATTCCTGAACGCCGCAGAGCGATGCTCCCGCCCTCCGGTTGAATGACCGTGTGGCACGGAATACGGGATTCGACGAGAACGACCTGCGCGCGCTGGCCGGTCCGCGCTCCTTCGAGCGAGGCCAGGGATACGTGGATGCGGTGACCGCCATGGAAGTGGGCGACGGCTGGATCACGGCCACGGTTCATGGGACGGACGCGTACGCGGTGGAGTTGACCCTCGGCGGACCCGGCAGGCTGGGTGGGGAGTGCGACTGCCCGTACGGCGTGGAAGGCAACTTCTGCAAGCACCTGGTCGCACTCGGCCTGACCGCGCTCGCCGAGGGGGCTGAACTGCCGCGGCAGCGCAGCCGAGCCCGGAGTCGTGCGCAGAAGCTGGACGTGTGGCTGGCCGGGCTCTCCAGGGACGAACTCCTCGCCCTTGTCCGGGAACAGATCGCCGAGGACCGGCAGGTACGCCGCCGCCTGGAACTGCGGGCGGCCAGCGCCCGCGGAGACCTGGCCGAGGTCCGTACCCGGATCCGTGAACTCCTCGATATCACCCCCTTCGCGCGGTACGGATACGTCGAGTACGCCGATGCCCGCGCGTATGGCGAACAAGCCGCGCAGGCGGTGTCCGCGATCACCGCGCTGGCCTCCACCGGGCGGGCCGAGGACGCGATCCACCTGTCGCGAGAGGCGATGCGGCTGCTGAGCGAGGTGCAGGACGGCATCGACGACTCCGACGGGCAGCTGAGCGAGGTCGGGGCCGCTCTCGCCGAAGCCCATCTCGACGCGTGCCGCACGGCTCGTCCGGACCCGGACGAGACCGGGCGGTGGCTCGTCCGGCATGTGCTCAGTGACCTGGACGGCCTGACGGACATCGACCCGCTCGACTACGCGGATGTCCTCGGAGAGCAAGGCATGGTCACCGTACGGCAGCTGGCTGTCGAGGCGTGGCGCGGCAACCGCACCGGGTGGGCGGAGAAGTACCTGATGGAGCGGCTGGCCAGGGCGGGCAATGATGTGGACACCGTGATCGCCGTTCACTCGGCAGACCTCGCACCCGACGGCAGCACCCACCTGGTCATCGCCCGCGAACTGGACACCGCGGGCCGTCCCGACGAGTCCCTCCGGTGGGCGGAGCGCGGCATCGAGGAAGCGTCCGGCCCCGTCACTCCCGACATCGCCCTGGTGGACTACCTCTGCGACCGTCACACCCGCGCGGATCGACTCTCCGACGCCGTCGACCTGCGCCGCGACACCCTCGCAGCCCGCCGTTCCCTGACCTCATACCAGCAGCTGCGTACGGCGGCGCAGGCAGCCGGCTGTTGGCAGGCAGAACGCGAGCGAGCTCTCGCGCTGCTGCGGGCCGATGCGCAACAGCGGCAGCAGTCCTGGTACGGCAGGCCTGTCCTGATCGACGCCCTGCTCGACGACGAAGACATCGCCACCGCCTGGCAGGCCGCGGCCGAGACCGGCGCCCACGACCGGCAGTGGCTCGCCCTCGCCGACCAGGCACGCGCCTCTCGTCCCTCCGACGCGCTCCGCGTCTACCTGCGCCTGGCCGAACCTCTCACAAAGCAGACCGGCAACACGATCTACGAGCAGCTGACCAGCCTGCTGTTGAGCGTCCGCGACTGCCACCGTCGCCTGGGCACCGAGGACGAGTTCATGTCGTACGTCGCTGCCCTGCGAGCCGCCCACAAGCGCAAGCGGAATCTCATGCGGCTCCTCGACCAGCGCGGCCTGTGACCCTCCAGCCGCACGAACACCTGTGGGCACGGAGGACGGCATACCTCAGTCCGATGCGACGGACGAGCGACTGCCGGTCGGCTCGGGCCGTGCGGTCTACGGACCCATGTCCTCCGAACCGCCGGAACCGAGCTGCTCCGCTCGCAGTGCCAGGTCCTGCAGCACGTCGGCGGAGGTCACGTCCGTCTGCCCGGAGTCGTGCACCTGGGCCAGCATCGCAAAGGCCAGGGTGAACGCGCCGACCAGCTGCTCCACCGCGCCGCCCACCTCCCGACCGACAAGGACCGCGACCTCTTCGATCGAGGCGTCCTCGGGGATCGTGATCCGGGGCATCGTCTCGTTCAGGAGCGCGGTCACCACGCTCGGATCGGTTTCCACATCGTCGCGGTCCACGTTCTCTTCGAGGAGCCGGCGGATCTCGCCCGCCTCCGTGAGGATTCCCACGACACGCTTCACCACTTCGCTCTGCTCCATCCAGTGAGCATAGGCGCGGTCCACTGCGACCGGCGGCCGGTCGGTCTTTCGTGCCTTCGTGCCTCCGCCGGTCCGGGGTCGTACCGGGGAACCGCAAGGGGCCGAGCGTGCTCTTGTACAGGGGACGCGACTGCAGGGCACCTCGGCCTTGTACGGTGACCGGCCCCGGTACTTCGGTCAAAGAAACCTCGTGACTCCTCCCCGTCCCGAACGACGGGGCTTCTCGCTATGCCTGGTTGGCGTTGCGACGGACCAGCCCGGCCGGCCACGACGTCGTGACGCCCGCGCATCTTCTTCCGGCGGCAGCGGTCGAGCACTCCCTCTGACGGGCCGGAGATACCCCTCCGCCGAGGCCACCCGCTCATGCCCCCTCTGAGGGATCGAGCACCGGGATGGCCCGGAGATCCGCCTCCGACGGCCAGATCCCCACAGCCAAGGAGGCGAGGTGAGCCCCTCGGGCGTGGATCCGGTGCTCGTCCCACGAGGAGCTCCAGTCGCCGAAAGCGCTGATGTCGGCCCCCGCTGGGGGGTTGAGCAATGTGCCGTGAGTGAGCCGGAGGAGGCTGTGCTCACCGAGCCATTTCCGCTTGTCGTCCCATGCCATGTTTCCCAGCGTGGGGTTGAGGCGGGCGGTCACCAACGTCAAATTGCCGAGCGAATGGACCAGCTCGTCACGACCGGAACCCTCGTCGGGATCGTCTTCCAGCGGCGGCCAGTTGTCGCGCCAGCTCTGTGGCATGACGTGCTCGATCGTCAGCTTGGATCCGAGATCCGCGCCGACCGGCACGGTGAGCTGCTCGGTGTGGTCGGTGCGCAGCGCATCTTCCAGGGCCTCCAGCAGGATCCGTACCCGATGCCTGTAGAGGCGCGTGTAAAGCGGGTCCTGCTCCAGAACGGTCCTGAAGTCGATGTCGGTGGGCCACTGACGATGGTGGCCCTGCATCCCCGACAGCGCTGTGATGACCGCTTCGTCAGCGGTTTCCGGCTGCTTGGATGCGGCTGCGACAAGGTCGCGGAAGACGTGGTTGTAGTCGCGGTTGCTGAGATTGAGGATTGCCCGGCGGACGAGGTAACTGTCCATGGCGCGGATGGCGCGCCGACGTCGCAGAGGCGGCAGTACGTCGTCGCCCAGGCCGTAGAGGAACAGAAGCAAGGGCATGGGAGTGGAGGTCTGCATGACCTTCAGCCGGTACAGGAACCTGCCCTCGCTGCCGTTGAGCGGGTGCTTGTCGATGCGGTCATAGATTTCTGCGTATCGTGCCAGCTCGGCGAAGACATCCTCAGTGGGTGCGTTCTCCGCCCGCAGCCGGGCCGTAGTCCCGGGGCAGTCAGGACATCTAGCTCGTCCGTCAGTGCCGGCGGTACGAGTTCACGTAACCGGCCGCCGGAGTCCCGACGCCCGTCACGTCGTCGTACCCCTTGACCGCGTTGAGCGAGGCGTCCTTGCCGAGGCTGCGCACCGACGTCAGTACGCCGTCCGCCGCGTCGAAGCCGTTGGCGAAGTCGACCCGGGCCACCGCGAGGTCACGGTTCGGGCCCAGCGGGTGGTCGGTGACGTCGTGGTACGCCTTCGAGCCGTACCGGGCGTAGATCGCCGGGTTGGCGAAACCGATCGGCAGACCGTGCCGGGCCTGCTGCGCGAGCGCCTGGACACCGGCGATGACCGGCGCGGCCAGCGACGTACCACCGATGCGGTACTCGTCGTAGCCGAGCGATCCGTCGGGCAGCGTCTGGGTCTGGCCGACCAGGAAGCCGGTGTTCGGGTCGGCGACGGCCGCGATGTCCGGGGCCGTGCGCATCCGCTTCTTCCCGTTCGCCTGCGCGAGCGAGTCCGGGACGACTCCGCGCTGGTAGAACGGCTGCTTCACGGACGAGCTGGTGCCGCCGCCCGCGCCGGAGGTGTACGCGCCCGGGAAGCCGGTCCAGATCTTGCCGTCGTCGGCGAGGCTCGCCTTCAGCGTGCCCCAGCCGGTCTCCCACTGGTACGTGTCGTTCTTGCCGACGGCCAGTGCGGTGCCGCCGACCGACGTCACCCAGGCGGAGTTGGACGGGACGTCGATCTGCTTCGTGCCCGTGGACGCGACGTTGTCGCCGTCGTCGCCGGACGAGAAGTAGAAGCCGATGCCCTCGATCGCGCCCATCTTGAAGACCTGGTCGTACGCGGCCGCGACGTCCGGGGTCTCGTTGGCCTCGATGTCGCCCCAGGAGTTGGACACGATGTCCGCGAGCCGGTGGTCGACGACCTTGTTCAGCGAGTCCAGCAGATCGGCGTCGTAGCAGGAGGCGCCACCCACGTACACGATGTCGGCGGCGGGCGCGACCGCGTGCACGGCCTCGACGTCGAGGGTCTCCTCGCCGTACCAGCCGGAGGCCCCGCACTCTTCGGTCTTCGTGTAGTCGGCCGGCAGTACCTGGCTGAGCTGCCCGCGACGGTACGGGGCGTCGCCGTTGCGCCTGGCGTACTCGGCGGCGTCCTTCGCGATGGTCGGCGAGGCGTACGCGTCAGTGATCGCGACGGTGACGCCCTTGCCGGTCCAGTCGCCCGCACCGTACGCGGCGCGCAGCTGCTTGCCGGTGTAGCCCTTGACCGCGTACGGCACCTGGGACCCGTAGGCGCTCGGCAGCGTCGACGCGGTCTTCGAGCCGTAGTACGAGGAGAAGGGGCCGGAGTTGCGGAACACCGCGTCCGGCGGCGGCAGCGTCTCGTCGTGGCTCGACTTGTGCGGCGCGTTGTCCAGGCCGGAGACGGCGAGAACGGCATCGCTCAGCCCGGCGGGCACGGAAGCGGTGGAGGCCGGGGCGCGGTAGGTCCGGCTGCCCTTGCGGTAGTTGTGCAGCTGGGTGCCGAACGCCTTCTCGGCGGTGGCCACATCACCGGTGGCCGAGACGTAGTGCCGGTTAGCGCCGGTGACGGTCAGCCCGTTCGACTTCAGCCACTGGCTGACCTGGTCGATCTGCTGCTGAGTGGCCCCGAACCGGGCCTGCGCCTGTTCGGCGCTCAGGTACTTCCCGTACGAAGCGGACTGCGGGTCGGACACGGCAGCGGCGTAGGCGGCCAGCCCCTTCGCGTCCCGTCCGGCCAGATGGACCCGGACGCTGACCTTGTTGCTGTCGGACGTGGCCCCCTGGTCGGCCTTGGCGGTCGCCCAGACAGGCTTGGTTCCCCGCAGCGCGTCCCGCCCGCTCGGCGCGGAGTCCGCGCTGGCGTTCGGTATCCCGAGGGCGAGCGCACCGGCAAGCAGCGGCAGTGTCGCTGCCATGCTCAGCGCGGCGCGACTTCTCGCGCGGCTGGTTCTCATGTAACCGTTGCATTGATCATCAAGTGATTTCAGCAATCCCGGTGTTTCCACCGGAATGGTCCGTAACGGGCCACCAGAGCACGAGTTGTGCCCTGGTGGCTTGTTGGCGGTCTCCCGTTTCCTTCCCGGCCCGAGGGCTGGGGATTGTGCCACCTGCCCGCCCCGTCCCGGCCTTGCGGCGCGGGCGGGTGGTGCGGGTCTTGTGGTCGGCTCCACGGGGCTTCGACTCCGCCTTGGCGGAGTCCAGGTCTCCGGCCACTCCGGTACCTGTGGTGCGGGTCGCGAGGGCGACCAGGTTGTGTCCGGCGTTTGCGTCCCGGTCGATGACGAGGCCGCAGTTGTCGCACTCGAAGACGCGCATGCTGAGGGGCAGTTTGGCTTTCACCGCACCGCAGCGGGAGCAGGTCTTCGAGGAGGGGAACCAGCGGTCGGCGACGACGAGTCGTGTGCCGTGCCGGCGGGTCTTGTAGGTGAGCTGGCGTCGGATCTCGCCGAACGCGGCGTCCGCGACGCGGCGGGACAGGCGCCGGTTGCGGCCCATGCCGGCAACGTTGAGGTCTTCGACAACGATCGTGCCGTACTCGGAGGCGAGGCGGGTCGTCATCTTGTGGAGGGTGTCCTCGCGGAGGTTCGTGACCCGGTGGTGCACCTTGTTCCGCGCCTGGTTCGCCTGCTCCCACCGCTTCGATGCCTGCTGCCCGGTGCGCCGGTCGGGGCCCTGGCGGCGCGAGACGACACGACTGGCGCGGCGCAGCTGCTTCTGCGCGCGGTCGAGGTGGCGTGGGTTGGGTTCCGTAGCGAGGACACCGTCGCTGTCCGCGAGGACGGCGAGGGTTTTGATGCCGAGGTCGATACCGACCGCCGCGTCCGGGCGAGCGACCTTCACCAGCTGACGCTTCTCCTCGACCTGTAACGACACGAACCAGCGGCCCCGGTCCAGACGCATCGTCGCGGACAGGATCCGCATGTTTCCCGCGTCGGCGAGGGCACGCAGGTCGGCCCGGTGTTCGTGGAGGCGGATGGTGCCGATTCTGGGCAGGGTGATGTGCCTGCCGTCAGGTTCGATACGGATCGTTCCGGTGGTGAACCGGCAGGTCAGGGACGCTTTCCGCTTCGGCTTGAAGCGGGGGATGCCCATCCTTGGGCCCTTGCGCTTACCGCTCTTCGACTTCGCGTAGTTGTCGAACGCCGCCGACGCGCCTGCCAGACCGGTGTTGTATGCCTCCTTGGAGTTCTCCCCCCACCAGTCGGCGAAACGCGGGTTGGTGCGTTTGTCCTCGTTGAACGCCTTGCGCAGCGAGGGCAGTGACCATGACCGCCACGGTGTCAGCTCGTCCTCGGGAATGCCGTAGGACTGCTCGGCCTTGCGCTGCCACCACGCGGCGGTGATGTACGCGACCGCCCAGTTGTACGCTGCCCTCGCGGCACCTGCGTGCGAGTGCAGGTGGCGGCTGGCCGTGGCGTTCGGGTCCAGCGCGAGCTTGTGCGCGAGGACGGTGAAACCGGGCCGGGACTTGAACTTCTTCATCCGGCCACCTCCGAGCCGGTGGCAACGGCGACTGCCTGCGCGGCGCGGTTCCTCGCGGAGCGCCGGCCGTACAGGCGTGCGCACATCGAGGTCAGGACCTCGGTGATATCCCGTACGAGATCGTCGGCGGTCTCCGCCGGGTCAAGGACGAGCAGGCGCCGCCCCGAGGCCGAGAGGGCGGCCTCCAGGTGCTCGACTCCGAACCGGGCGAGGCGGTCACGGTGCTCGACCACGATCGTCCCCACACCCGGGTCGGCGAGCAGCCGGTGCAGCTTGAGACGGCGCCCGTTCAAGCCGGAGCCGACCTCCGTCACCACGTCAGCGACCGCGAGACCCTGGGACGTTGCGCCTTGAACGGTCCGGGCGACCTGGCGCTCCAGGTCCGCTTTCTGGTCACCGGACGAGACACGGCAGTACGCCACGACCCGTCCCGCAGCCTGCGGGACGGACTCGGTCACGAGCCACGTACCCGACGGCGTCTGGACGACCGGGACCGGCATACGGCCCTCCTTCGCCCAGGTCCACGCGGTCTGGTAATGCACACCGTTGCGCGCCGCCCACTCGGAAAGCTTCACAACATCAGGATATTCACCGAGGATGACCGATATCCACTGAAAGAAATGGGAACTGTCGTTCACCCCCTGCGATGTGGTTCTTCGCGTGTGGAGCATGTGCCGGATGATGTGCACATGTAATGCGCCACTCTGGCGAGGAACGCCTCATGCAGGGGGCATGCATTCACCAAGAATCGATCAAGTGGCCTTGGTGATGGGGTAGTTCACGGAGAATCTGCGGAAATACGCCCTCAGGTGTTCGGAACCGAGTCCGTCGGGCCGGTGCCGGGCGAGGTCGAACTGGTCACATACGTGCAGCCGGTGTACCGATACCCGGGCTGGATCTTCGAACCGTCCGCATAGCTGGTGACGCTCGTGCCGGAGGAGGGACCTCCTCGGTGCCTGTACAGGAAGTGGTACTCACCCGCGGGCAGCCACAGCGTCGCATGCGGATAGCTCTTCCCCTTGGCCTTGCAGGCCGACAGGGACCCGCTCACCCAGGAGTACGACCTGCAACTGCCGCACCCCCCGATGCTGACCTTCCCTGTCACCGGCCCGGCTTTACAACGGTGCGTTGCAAGAACGCCGCGACGCCTACCGGCACCCCTCGAAGACGAGCGTGACGTACGGGCAGCAGTCCGGGCAGCTGAAGGACATCCGGGCGTTCGACTCCGAGCGCCACGGCCGCTGGTCGTTCAGCTCGCAGCAGGCGACGCTTCGCCGGTTGGACAAGGCGTTTGCAGCGTTCTTCCGGCGGATCAAGGCCGGGGACAGGCCCGGTTACCCGCGCTTTCGTGGCGTGAACTGGTTCGACACGGTGGACTTCCCCAAGGACGGCGACGGCTGCCGCTGGGACTCCACCCCGCACGACTCGGTCACGCGAGTGCGTTTCCAGGGCGTCGGGCACGTCAAGGTCAATCAGCACCGCGCGGTGGTCGGCAAGGTCAAGACCGTCAGCGTCAAGCGCGAGGGCCGTAGGTGGTTCGTCGTGCTGACCGCCGAGCACAACCAGCCCGAACCGCTGCCCAGGACCGGCAGCGTGGTCGGCATCGACCTCGGCATAGCCGCGTTCCTCACCGACTCCAACGGTGTGCACGTCCCCAACCCGCACCACGCCCTCAAGGCCGCCGCCAAGCTCCAAGCAGTCCAGCGGGCACTGTCCCGGTTCCCACGCCGCAAGGCCAAGGATCGCACCCGCAACCACCAGCGGGCCGTGGAGAAGGTCGCGACCCTGCACGGCAAGGTGCGACGCCAACGGCTCGACCACGCACACAAGACCGCGCTCGGCCCGGTCCGAGAGCACGACTTCATCGCGCACGAAGACCTCAAGATCCGCAACATGAGCAAGGCCCCCGCACCGAAGCCCGACCCCGAGACGCCAGGCGGCTTCCTGCCCAACGGGGCAGCGGCCAAAGCGGGCCTCAACCGTTCGATCGCCGACGCCGGATGGGGGCGGAAACGCGCCTGTCAGGCCGAGGCGCGCTTGCGAGGGGCCGCCTTCTTCGTCGTCGGCTTCGTGTCCGACTTCGCGGTGGTCTTCTTCGCCGTCGTCTTGGCGGACGACTTCGCCGTCGACCGTGCGGCGGTCTTCTTGACGGGTGCCCTGCTCGGCGTCGACTTCTTCGCGGCCGTCTTCTTGGTGGACGCCGTGGCCTTCTTCTTCGCTCCGGTTCCGCCCGACTTCTTGCGGCCGGTGAGCGAGGTGACCTCGGCGACGGGCGCGTCTGCCGATTCCCCGGCGGTCTCCGGCTCCTCGCCACGGGCCTCCTTCGCGGCCCGGACGCTGTTCTCCAGCGCTGCGATCAGGTCGATGACCTTGCCGCCCGAGGCGTCCGCCTCCGCCGGCTCCAGGGTCCGGCCGTCCGCCTTCGCCGCGATGAGTTCCTCGACCGCCTCGCGGTAGTCGTCGTGGAGCGACTCCATGTCGACCTCACCGAGGGTGGCCATCAGCGCGTCGGCCAGATCGAGTTCGACGTCGCGGACCGTGACCTCGGCCTGTGGGGCGACGCCCTCGGGGCTGCGGATCTCGTCCGGCCAGAGCAGGCCGTGCATGGCGATCACATCGTCGACCACCCTCAGCATGCCGAGCCGTTCGCGGCCGCGCAGCGCGTATTTCGCCACGGCGACCTTCTGGCTCCGCTTCAGCGCCTCACGCAGCAGGGTGTACGGCTTGGCCGCCGGGACCCCGTTGGCGGAGAGGTAGTACGCCGCGTCCATCTGGAGCGGGTCGATCGAAGCGGCCGGCACGAAGGCGACGATCTCGATCGTCTTTGCGGTGGGGAGCGGGAGGGAGCTGAGGTCCTCGTCGGTGATCGGGATCATCGATCCGTCGGCGTCCTCGTACGCCTTGCCGATGTCGGCGGCGGTGACCTCCTGCTCGTCGATCTCGCAGACCTTCCGGTATCGGATCCGGCCGCCGTCGGCGAGGTGGATCTGGCGGAAGGAGACCGAATGGTTCTCGGTGGCGTTGACCAGCTTGATCGGGATGCTGACCAACCCGAAGGAGATGGCACCGTTCCAGATGGACCGCACTGTTCACCCCTTGTGTTCGTATAGATACCTATAGATCAGGGAAACATGTGATTCTTATCGTATGACGCCGATCACAGAGGTGGAGGGGCGGCGGCTGGCGCTCAGCAATCTCGACAAGGTGCTGTATCCGGCCACCGGAACCACCAAGGGCGAGGTGCTCCACTACTACGCGGCCACCGCGGCGGGGGCCCTGCTCGCGCATCTGCGCAACCGGCCCGTGTCCTTCCTGCGCTATCCCGACGGGCCGGACGGGCAGCGCTTCTTCACCAAGAATCCGCCGCCGGGTACGCCGTCCTGGGTACGGACCACCACCGTTGCGCACCATGAGGACCAGCAGGCCAGACAGGTGGTCGTGCAGGATCTGGCCTCGCTGATGTGGGCGGCCAATCTGGTGGTGGAATTCCACACGCCGCAGTGGCAGGCCGACGCGCCCGGGATCGCCGACCGGATGGTGTTCGACCTGGACCCCGGTGCGCCCGCGACCGTGGTGGAGTGCTGCGCGGTGGCACTGTGGCTGCGTGAGCGGCTGGCGGCGGACGGGTTGCTCGCGTACGGGAAGACCTCGGGGTCGAAGGGGCTGCATCTGCTCGTACCTCTGGAGCCCACCCCCGCCGATCGGGTGTCGGCGTACGCGAAGGGGCTGGCCGTCGAGGCGGAGCAGGAGCTTGCGGAGCTGGTCGTGCACCGGATGACGCGGGCGTTGCGGCCGGGGAAGGTGTTCGTCGACTTCAGCCAGAACGCGGCGGCGAAGACGACCGCCACGCCCTATACGCTGCGCGCCCGGCCCGAACCGACCGTCTCGGCGCCCGTCACCTGGGCGGAGATCGAGGAGTGCCGGGCGCCGGGGAAGCTGGTCTTTCTGGCCGGTGACATGGGGGCGCGGCTGAAGCGGTACGGGGATCTGCTGGAACCGCTCATCGATCCGGACCGGGCAGGGCGGTTGCCGACTGCACGGTAGACGGTAGGGGCGGGGGTCCGGGGCCGGGTCGGGGTGGCCGCCGTCCTGTCCTCGATCGCCGGACGGACTGCTTTCATCGGTCGGTCGACGCGTCCGAAATTCGCCCCCGGAGCGCATAGCGCATAGCGGACGATCTTGTCATGTCCGTCAGGAAAAGACCGCATGTGGAGGGCGGAGTGTCCGAGCCGTGGTGCAGACTCCTCGCAGACACTGCTTCGTGGAATTGCGTGGGGAGGCGATGGCGTGTTCGCAGGGATCGACGAGGTCGACTGGGCCTCGATGGAGCATGCCTACGGGCCTGCCGATGATGTGCCGTCGATGCTGCGGGGTCTCGCGTCCGCCGATCCGGCGGAGCGCGAGGCGGCGCTGGACGGCATGTACGGGGCCGTTCACCACCAGGGTGATGTGTACGCATGCACGCTGGCCTGTATTCCGTTTCTCTTCGAGCTGGTCGGGGATCCGGGCGTTCAGGACCGGGGCAGCATCGTCGAGCTGCTCACCAGCATCGGCGGCATCGATCTGGACGGGGACGACGAGGACGAGATCGACGAGGACGAGATCGAGGGCGCGGCGAACTACGCGATGGCGGCGACCGCCGTCACCGCGGGTGCCGGGGTGTTCTTCGAGCTGATGGCCGACGAGGACCCGGGCGCGCGGCTCTCCGCGCCTCTGGCGCTCGCCACGCTCCACAGCCACCCCGTTCAGGTCCTCGCGCTGCTGCGGGAGCGATTGCCGGTGGAGCCGGCCGAGGAGGTACGGCTCGCCCTGGTCGAGGCCGCGGGGCGGGTCGCTCTGCGGCATCGTGCGCTGGCCGGGCAGGCGGCCGGCTGGCTGACCCGGCTGACCGGTGAGGGTTTCCCGCCGGGGTTGCGGCTCGCCGCGCTGGCCCAGTTGGCGCGGTGCGCGCCGGATGAGCTGCCGGGCGATGTCGTACGAGTGGTGACGGGGCTGCTGCGGCAGCTGCGCTCGGTGCCCGTGCGCCGGGCTGGGGCGGCTCCCGCGGTCGATGCGCAGGCCGGTTCGGCCGAGGCAGTCGCGGCCGTCGACGCGCACTCGGAGGCGGCCGGGACCGGGGAGCCGCCCGTCGAGGAGCGGGCCGCGCCGGTGACCCTGGTGGGGCAGTTGCGGGGGCTGTCCGACGAGGAGACTTCGGGGCGCACCGCCCCCTGGACGGCGGACCTGCTGCGAACGCTGCATGTCGGGCTCGACGACCGGGTCGCCGAGCGGACGGCGCTGCTGACGGATCAGCTGCGCAGCCCCGACCACCAGCAGCGGATCGACGCGCTCCGGATGAGCAGCGGGCTGATCCGGGCCTGGCGCGGCTCGTACGAGGAGCTGGTCCGGCTGGTGGGTGAGCAGCTCGCCACCCCCGAGCCGCGGCTGGCCGAGACCGCCGCGCATGTGCTGGAGGAGCTCTTCGGGCTCGCCGCGCCCGCCGCCGATGCGCTGGCGGCTCGGGTGGCGGCGGACCCCGGCGCCTGGGTTCAGGACTGGCCGAGCGGGCCTCCGGGGCTCGGCAGCGCGGTGAAGGCGCTGGCCAGGCTGGGGGATGCCCGTGCCGTGCCCGCGCTGGCCGCCGCGCTGGAACGGCCCGAGGTCCCGCACGATGTGGGATTCGCCATCGGCTGTCTGGGGACGGCAGCGGCCCCGCTGACCGCTCTGCTGCGCCGCAGGCTCGGCGAGGTCCGTCTCCACGAGGGGGGGTACGACCAAGCGAGCCCGCTGTTCACGGCGCTGACCGCGCTACGGGCGGACGAGGCGATGCCGGAGGTGCTGCGGATGCTGCGCGGTGCGCCGGAGTACCGGGGCGAGTGGCTGCGTACGGCGGCGCTGCGGGCGCTCGGTTCGTTCGGGCCCGCGGCGCACAGTGCCGTACCGGAGCTGCGTGTTCTGCTGCGCCGTCCCGGGAGCACCTCGGCGACGGAGGTCGCGGAGGCCCTGTGGGCGGTCGACGGGGACGCCGACGCCGTGCTGCCGGTGCTGATCGAGGGCCTGCAGGCGGAGCGGGCCCACGAGCGGCGCTCCGCTGTGAACGCGTTGGGCAGGCTCGGGACGCGGGCGGCGGTGACGGCGCCCCGGCTGCGCGCACTGCTCGGGCACGAGGAGCTGTGGCTGCGGGTGGATGCGGCGATCGCGCTGTGGGACGTGTCCGGGCGGGCCGAGGAGTCCGTGCCGGTGCTCCTGGCGGCCTGGGAGCAGAACCGTCATGTCCGGGTCCGGGTGGCGGAATGTCTGGCGCGGACGGGTGTCGCTGGTGCAGGGTCGGATGTGGCACGTGTGCTGCGCGCCGAACTCGCCTCCGTACGCCGTCACAACGCGATGGACGGTGGATACGGCAGCCACGACACATACGAGGACGAAAAGCTGCTGGCGCTCTGCCGTCAGGCGCTTCTGGGTAATACGGGGAAGGGACCCACAACGTGATCATTTTCGGTACGCGGGGTTATCTGTACCAACTGGCCATCCTGACGATGGTCTGCGGCTGGTGCGGCAACCCGGCCGCTCACACGCTGCGCAAGCGGGTCACGAAGTTCACGCTGTTCTTCGTGCCGCTGTTCCCGTTCTCGACGAAGTTCGCGACGCAGTGCACGTTCTGCGGCGGGGAGCAGCAGATCCCGAAGGAGCAGGCCGAACAGGTGCTGGCGCAGCATGCCGCCTCGCAGGACGGCAATCCGTTCGGGCAGGCGCAGGGACAGGGACAGCCGGGATACGCGCCCGGCGGACAGGGTCAGAACCCGTACCAGCGCTGAAGCAGCATCCCGGACAGCGCCCCAACCGGCACTAAATAGACAAAAATGACTTCCTTCCGAATAAGGTCTATGAGGCACAGACCACGGGAAGGGAGGGTGCCATGCGTCCTCATCGCCGACTGCAGCGCCGCACGGCGGCGGCCCTCGGGGCCGTCGTCGGCGCAGTGCTGCTGGGCGGCTGCGGCACCGGCGGCGGGCTGCGGAGCGCCGGAGCGACCCCGACCGCCATCGGGCCCGCCCGGCTCTGGCCCGAGCTGCCGCCGGCCTCCGCCGCCCCGTACGACTACGGCGAGGGCGAGACCGCACACATCCCAGGGATCGAGGTGCCGGACGGCGATGTGCACCGGCTGGATCCGGTGGCGGTGGTGCAGGCGGGCCTGAAGGCCCGGCCCAACCGGTCCAGCGGCACGGCCGGCCTCCCCGCCGACACAGTCCGCCACATCGTCGCGTGCCATACCGAACCGGCTTCCTGTCCCGTGCTGCAGCCCTACTTCCGCGATCTGACGGGCGACGGCAAGGACGAGATGGTGCTCGGCGTCCGACTGCCCGGCCGCCAGCTCTCCGTACGGGTCTATATGCCGGAGGCGGGCGGGCTGACCCGGATCCTGTCCACCGCGGACGCCGTGATCAGCGTCGAGCTGGCCGGGCGGGATCTGATCATGCGGGTGCCGTCGGCCATCACCGGGTACGAGTACCGCACCGCCTGGTCCTGGGACGGCAGGCAGCGCGCGATGCTGCCCACCCGGGACGAGATCCTGCGGATGCCCGCGTCCCGGGCCCCGCAGCCGCACCCCACGACCACCGGTCCGACAACCGGATCCACCACCGCCGGCCCCACCGCCACACCGTCCGTCGGCGTTTCCGCGGAGCGCCGATGAGGCGGCGCGGGGCCGGGCGGCACGGAACGAAGCGGCGCGGGCTGCGCGCGCCTGCCTGGACCGCGACGCTCACCTGGAAGTCGGCCGTCTTCATCACCGTGATGTGCTGCGCCCTCGCCGCGCTGCTGAGCGTGCTGGTCCACACCGAGGTGACCCATCAGACCGTCCGCCAGGCCCGCGAACAGGCGCTGTCCCGGCTGGAGGACGTCACCGCCGCGTACGAGACGGGCGAGCCGCTCCCGCCGGGTTCCGGCATCGACCCTCCGGGACTGCCCGCCTCCCTGCGCGCACTGGCCGCGGGCGGCCACCGAGGCACGCTCGTCGCCCATCACAACGGGCATCCGGTCATGTGGGCGGCGGCTCCGGCCGACGGCCGTGCGCTGGCCACGGAAGTGGACTACAGCCAGAGTGCCCGCACGATCAACAATCTCGACGGGGCGATCGTCGGCTCCTCCCTGCTGGCCACCGGCGCCACCCTGCTCGTCGGCGCGTTCGCCGTCACCCGGGTGACCCGGCGGCTGCACCAGACGGCCCGGGTGGCCCGCCGGATCAGTGCGGGCGATCTCGACGCCCGCGTCGGCGACCCGCGCACGGCGGACCCTTCGCGCCCGCAGGACGAGGTGGCGATCGTCGCCGGTGCGCTGGACACGATGGCGTCCACGCTCCAGCGCAAGCTGCTGACCGAGCAGCGGTTCACGGCCGATGTGGCGCACGAGCTCCGCACCCCGCTGACCGGTCTCTCGGCCGCCGCCGAACTGCTGCCGCCGGGGCGGCCCTCCGAACTGGTACGGGACCGGGTCCGGACGATGAGGGGGCTGACGGAGGATCTGCTGGAGATCTCCCGGCTGGACGCCCGTACGGAGCAGGTCGATCTCGACGTCCACGAACTGGCGCCGCTCGTCGAACGCGTGGTGGGCGCATCCGGAACGGAGACCAGGATCCATTTCGGGAGAACCGCCGCAGGGCGACCGCAGGAGCGCGTACAGGTCGAGACCGACAAGCGTCGCCTGGAGCGGGTGCTGGGCAATCTGATCACCAATGCGCACAAGCACGGCCGCCCCCCGGTGGTACTGACGGTCGACGGACCGGTGGTGACCGTACGCGATCACGGGCCGGGATTTCCGGACTATCTGCTGGCCGACGGCCCGCAGCGGTTCCGTACCGAGGGCGGCGGCAAGGGACACGGTCTCGGGCTGACCATCGCCGTCGGGCAGGCGGAGGTGATCGGCGCCGACCTCACCTTCTCCAACGCCGAGGACGGCGGGGCGGTGGCCCGGCTGACGCTCCCCGAGTACGTACGGCTGGACGACGAGGTGCCGGAAGGCCGGGACGAGCCGGAATCCGGGCCGCATCACGAGGAGTGAGGGGGCGTCAGCCGGACACCCGCCCGACACCTGCCGCCGGGCAGACACTCATGAACACGTCTGTGGACATACCCGCTATGACATAAGGGAAATAAACACCACCTCTTGCTACGTTGCGTGGCATGACCGCAACGACGGCGGACGCACCCCCGCCCGAACTACGTCTGCCCAAGCGGCGCGGAGTCGAGCTGCTGCTCCTCGTCGGGGCCGTCCTCATCTCCGTCTACGGCTACGCCGCCGTCGGCCTGGCCAGGAACGACGCGGTCCCGCCCGATGTGGCCGGTTACGGCGCGGGCCTCGGGCTGCTCGCCCTCCTCGCCCATCTCGCGGTCCGCTTCCGTGCCCCGTACGCCGATCCGCTGCTGCTGCCCATCGCCGTACTGCTCAACGGGCTCGGCCTGGTGCTGATCTACCGGCTCGACCTGGAGACCCCGAAGGACCAGGCGGCCCCCACCCAGCTGATCTGGTCCACGCTCGGCGTGGCGCTCTTCATCGGGGTGGTCGTCTTCCTCCGCGACCACCGGGTGCTCCAGCGGTACGCCTATCTCTCGGTCGCCGCCGCCCTGGTCCTGATGATCGTGCCGATCTTCTTCCCCGCGGTGAACGGCGCCAAGATCTGGATCCGGGTCGGCGGATTCTCCTTCCAGCCGGGCGAGTTCGCCAAGATCCTGCTCGCCGTGTTCTTCGCCGCGTATCTCGCCGCGAACCGCAACGCCCTCGCCCACACCGGCCGCAGGATCTGGAAGCTCCAGCTCCCCACCGGCCGGGTGCTCGGCCCGATCGTGGCGATCTGGCTGCTCAGCGTCGGTGTGCTGGTCCTGGAACGCGATCTGGGCACCTCGCTGCTCTTCTTCGGCCTCTTTGTGATCATGCTGTACGTGGCGACCGGCCGGACCGGCTGGATCGCGGTGGGTCTGCTGCTCGCCGCCGTCGGCGCGTTCGTCGTCGGCTCCCTCGAACCACATGTGCACAGCCGGGTCCAGGACTGGCTCGACCCGTTCGCGTCCATCGACGCTGGCCGGGGCCCCAGCCAGCTGGCACAGTCGCTGTTCGCTTTCGCCGCGGGCGGGATGCTCGGCACCGGGCTCGGGCTCGGCCACTCCATCCTCATCGGCTTCGCCGCCAAGTCCGACTTCATCCTGGCGACCGCGGGCGAGGAACTCGGCCTGACCGGACTGACCGCGGTCTTCCTGCTGTACGCACTGCTCGTCGCCCGCGGCTACCGGGCCGGCCTCGCCCTGCGCGACCCGTTCGGGCGGCTGCTGTCGATCGGTCTCGCCTCGATCCTGGCGCTCCAGGTGTTCGTGATCGCGGGCGGGGTGATGGGACTGATCCCGCTGACGGGCATGGCGATGCCGTTCCTCGCCCAGGGCGGTTCGTCCGTCGTCACCAACTGGATCATCGTGGCGCTGCTGATCCGGGTCAGCGACCAGGCCCGCAGACCCCGCCCCGACCAGGTGGAGACCGGAGTCATCGCGCCGATGGCGGAGGACGAGCTGTGATCCCGTCCCCGCGCACTGCGACCCCGCCCCCGCGAACTGTGATCCCGTACCCGCGGGCCGTGATCCCGTACTCGCGGGCCGTGATCCCGTACCCGCCGCGAACCCCGGAGGCCAGGCCGTGATCCGCTACATCCGCCGGGCCGCCGCGCTCTGTCTGCTGCTGCTCGTGGCGCTGCTGCTGAACGCCGCCCGCATCCAGGTTTTCGATGCCGACAGCCTGGACAACAATCCCGCCAACCGCCGCCTCACGATCGCCCGTTACAGCCAGCCGCGCGGCAACATCCTGGTCGGCGGCAAGTCCGTCACCGGCACCGAGGACACCGGCGAGCAGCTCAAGTACGAGCGCACGTACAGATACGGCCCGCTGTACGCACCGGTGACCGGCTACGCCTCGCAGACGTACGGCACGACCCTGATCGAGAACGCCGAGGACGGCATCCTCTCCGGCACCGACTCGATGCTCGCCCCGTTCCCGCTGTGGAACGAGATCACCCGCAGCCAGCAGCCCGGCGGCAATGTCGTCACGACCATCAAGGACTCGATGCAGCGCGCCGCCTACGACGGGCTCGGCGGGCGGCGGGGCGCGGTCGCCGCCGTCGAGCCGTCGACCGGCAGGATCCTGGCGCTGGTCTCGACCCCTTCGTACGATCCCGGGCTGCTCTCCGGCACCGGTTCGTCGGTCACCGACGCCTGGCAGCAGCTGAACGCGGCGAAGAGCCAGCCGATGCTCAACCGGGCGATCCGGCAGACCTATCCGCCGGGCTCCACCTTCAAGATCGTGACGGCGGCGGCCGCCCTCGACACGGATGTCGTCACCGACCCCGACAACGAGACCGACACCCCGTCCCCCTATGTTCTGCCGGGTACGTCGACCACGCTCCCCAATGAGGCGGAAGGCTGCGAGAACGCCTCGCTCGCCGAGGCGATCCGGGTCTCCTGCAACACCGTGATGGCGGAGCTGGGGGTGCGGGTCGGGCTGAAGGGCATGGTGGCCGCGGTGCGGAAGTTCGGCTTCAACGACACCGGGCTGAAGATCCCGTCGGGGGTGGCGAAGAGCAACTTCGACACCGAGATGTCCGACGACCAGCTGGCTCTCTCGTCGATCGGGCAGTTCGACACGACGGCGACACCGCTCCAGATGGCGATGGTGGCTTCGGCCGTGGCGAACGGCGGCGACCTCAAGTACCCGTATCTGGTGGACCGTACGACCACGAGAAGCGGCTCGACCGTCCACCGGAACGGCTCGCACACCTACCACCAGGCGATGAGCCCTCGGACGGCCGTGCAGCTGCGGCGGATGATGGTCGACGTCGTGGAGCAGGGCACGGGGTCCAACGCCGCGATCGACGGGGTGGAGGTCGGCGGCAAGACCGGCACCGCACAGCACGGCATCGACAACTCGGGCAGGCCCTACGCCTGGTTCATCTCCTGGGCACAGGCGCAGGACTCGGCGCAGCCGGCCGTCGCGGTCGCCGTGGTCGTCGAGGACGCGGCCGCGAACCGGGCCGACATCAGCGGCGGCGGCAGCGCGGCCCCGATCGCCCGTTCCGTCATGCAGGCGGCTCTGGGAAAATGACCGCGTGACGGATGCGGGCGAGGTGGGCCGGGCGCTGGAGCGGATCGGGCGCGAGGATCCGCGCCTGTGCGCGTTCATCGAGGTGTGGCCCGAGAGGGCGCTCGCCGACGAGGATCGGGCCCGCCGGCTTCCGCTGGCCGGTATGCCGTTCGCCGTCAAGGGGCCGGCCGGTATCCGCTCGTACGCGGCCCGGCGACTGGTCGCGGCCGGTGGCGTCCCGGTCGGCGCGACCTCGGTGCCCGGCCCCGGCACACCCTGGCAGACCTGGGGGCTGGGCGCGCACGGCCGTACGGTCAACCCGTGGCATCCCGAGCGCACACCCGGCGGCTCCTCGGCGGGCTCGGCGGTGGCGGTCGCGGCGGATCTGGTGGGGCTGGCGACCGGCAGCGACGGGGCGGGGTCGGTACGGATTCCGGCGGCGTGGTGCGGGGTGTTCGGCCTGAAGACGACGAACGGCCTGCTGCCCTCCCCCGACCGGTCCGGGCTCGCCTCCGCCGGGGTGCTGACCCGTTCGGCGGCCCAGGCCCGGACCTATCTGAGCTGTGTCCTGGACGGCTGCGGACCGGCGACGGCGGACCTTCCGATCCCCGCTGTCTTCAGCCCCGATCTGGGGTACGCGGAGGTCGACCCGGAAGTCGGGTCGGTCGTCCGGCGAGCGGTGGGGCGCCTCGTGGCGGGCGGGGTGGTGCGGCTCGTGGACCGTACGTGCGAGCTGCTCGACCCGCGAGAGGCGTGGCAGGCGGTCCGGGGCGGCGAGCCGTCCCCGGCCGCCACGGAGATCCGCCGCGAGAACGACCTCCGGCTCGACGCCCTGTTCTCCCGTATCCCTCTGCTGCTCACCCCGACCACTCCCAACCGCCCGCATGGCCACGACGGTCCGGGCGATCTCTACTCGACCGCGCTGACCTGGGCGTTCAATCTCAGCGGGCATCCCGCCGCGAGTGTGCCCGCCGGGTTCACGGCGGACGGCTGCCCGGTCGGACTGCAGTTGGCCGCAGAGCGCGGGGCGGACGTCTCACTGCTCGGAATGGCCCTTGCGGTGGAGAACGTGCTGATTACCGTGCGGTCATGACTCACATCGACCGACAGACCGGCCATGAGCTGGCCCAGGTGAACATGGCCCGCCTCAGATTCCCCCTGGACTCCCCCGAGCTGAAGGACTTCGTCGACGCCCTCGATCCGGTGAACGCGGTCGCCGACCAGGCCGCCGGCTTCGTCTGGCGGCTGCAGAGCGAATCCGGCAACGCCACCGACGTACCGGTCTTCGGGGACACCTGGCTGATCGTGAACATGTCGGTGTGGCGCGACACGGACGCACTGACGGCGTTCATGTACCAGGGGCAGCACCGCGAGCTGCTGGCGCGGCGGCGCGAGTGGTTCGAGCGGGTGGAGGAGGCCATGACGGCCCTGTGGTGGGTGCCGACAGGCGTGCGCCCGACGGTGCAGGACGCCGAGGAGCGCCTGCTCCATCTGCGCGAACACGGGCCCACGGAGCGGGCGTTCACTCTGCGGAAGTCCTTCCCGGCACCTGCCGCGACGGGCTGACCGGGCGGTCGGGCGGCTCCTCGGGGGGTGCGACGCGCCCTGCTCTCGTCGAATGCCTGCCGGGGCTCGCGGAAGAGAGGAAACCACCGCTCGCCGAACGCATCGCCCAGGGCCAGTGCTTCAAGGCTTCGGCGGGCGGCTGGGGAGCCTGCGGTGAGGGGCGGGGGCGGAGTCGTCATACGCGCCATCCTTCCGGGACCGTCGGACGGCGTACATCCATTATGGCCCTGGAAAGTGCCCCGTTCCGTCATGCTGTCGAATGATCTCGAGCCGCTTTTCGCGCCCTACCGTGGCTGCATGACCGTTCTTCATGTACGCGACCACGGCGGCCCCGACGACGGTGACCGGCCGGTCCTTCTCCTGCTCCATGCGGCCTCGCGTTCCCTCGCCGACTGGGACGCCGTCGCCCCGCACCTCACCGCCGGCCACCGGGTGCTCGCCGTGGACCTGCCCGGGCACGGCCGCAGCGCCGCTGCGTCGTGGTCGTTCGACGCGGTGCTGAGCGACCTGGACGAGACCCTCGCCGCCCTGGAGGTCCCGGGCGCCGTGGTCCCCGTCGGGCATTCGCTGGGCGGGATGGTCGCCGCGCTGTACGCCGCCGAGCGGCCGGACCGGGCGTCGGGGGCGGTGAACCTGGACGGCTTCTGGTGGGGCACGCCCGCGCAGTACCCGGGGCTGGACCCGGACGAGGTGACGCGGCGGCTGGCCGACATCGGGGACATGGCCCGGGCGTCGGCGGGACAGCGGATGCCTGCGCAGTACGTGAAGCAGCAGGCCACGTACAGCATGGGGCTGGGCATCCCCTACGAGCGGGCCGAGGCGTCGTTCCGCGCGAGTGTGCGGGAACTCGACGACGGCGGCTGGCAGTTGCTGCCGGAGCGGGAGTGCGCGCTGGAGATGCTGGATGCTCTGGACGGCCTCGATCTGTTCGCGCTGTTCCGCCGTGTCCCCTGCCCGTTGCTGCTGGTCCGGGCCCTGCACCGGGTGCCGCCGACGCCCGGCCTGGAGTGGCTGGACGAGCTGTTGGAGGCGTACGGGCAGGGCCTGGCCCGGGATCTGGCGGAGCTGGCGGCGGAGCGGGCGGGCGTCACGGCCCAGGGCATCGGGGCGACGCACGCGCTGCTGCTGGAGGTTCCGGAGCAGGTGGCCGAGCTGGTGCGGGGATTCGTCTCGAGGCTCTGAGTCCCGGGTCCCCGTCGGACGGCCGTTCTGTCCTCAGCGAGTTGTTTTCATCCTGTAGTTGCAGGTCACGGGGCTGGAACACCACTCACGGCCGCCCGTTGCCCCGCAGAACTCACACCCCTCCTTCGATGATGGCCGAGTCCGCCGTCAGGGCGGCCGACCTCTCGCGGAACCCGACCGTGCTGCTGCCTGCTTGGATGCTGCATCACTCTCCGACGCGGTGGATGAATATCGGCGTGGTCAATTCAATGTTGGCGTTACCCGGATCTTTGGCACGCCTCAACAACTCCATGGCCCTATGATTTCCTTGCCCTATCACACCCGGCTGGTCAACGTGTGTCGAGATGTACTGCCCGTCACGAGGGGCGAAAGCAGAATTGATCAGGTCGTCGTCCGACCGACCTTTCGCGTTGACATCCTTGTACCCGATGGTGGGATTTCCGCGCGTCAGATCAAGCAGGTCGCCGACTGTTGCATTCGCTGCGGGACGTGCTCCTTCCAGACTCCGGTAAAAGCTGCGGTTGCTTGACCAGGGCTCCATGGGCCTCCCTGCCAACCGGCGTCCGAGATAGGTGTTGTTCGCCCAGTTCCTCATCGCTCCGATCGCTTGACGTGCTCTTTCTTGGATGCTCTGAGGTGGCCGCCCGGAATCGCTCTTGAGTGCCGCATCTATCTGAGCACGGGGCCCGACTTCCTGTCGGCGGTCCGATGCTCCCTTCTCCTCGGTGCTGCGGACGGCGATGGTGTCTTCGGGTTCCTGGAGCTGGGTGTCGTCGTCGCCCGATTCCGGTACGGCGTTTTCGACCCCTTCTTCGCGCTTGACGTCTTCCGTCGTGCCGTTCGACCCGTCAGCCTCGGATCCGTCGACAAGTTGATCGGCCGTTTCGGCCTCCGGCGACGAATCGTCGGCATCTTCGGCAACGCGCGCTTCCGTCAGTTCCACCGACTCCCCGACAAGCTCGTCCGTATCCCTGTCGTCGGACGCGGCCTCGGCCTCGTCCGGAAGGCGGATGTCGTCGGGGGCGGGGGCCTCGCCGGCTTCGTCGGTCGGGAGGGCCTGATCGCCTCTTACCTCGGTCCCCGGCGCGCCGCCGGTGTCCGCCGAACCCGGACGGTCCGGGTCCGAGACCGTGTCCGTATCCGCGGTGGGTGTCGCCGCGTCCGGCTGCTGCACGTCGCCCTGTTCGACGGGCCTCGGTTCCTCTTCAGGCATGCCTGACTGCTCGGGCCGACCTGTCTCGGCGGATGCGTGGTCCGAGCCGTCCTGCGCCTCGTCCGCAGCCTCGACCTGTTCCGGACGCTCGGCTGCCTCCGGAGCCCGGGACAGGTCTTCCGCCGGGTCGACCAGCTGGGTGCCCTCCGGCACTTGCTCTGGGTTCGGGGAGTGCAGTGCCGTCGGGGAGTCCTCGATCACCGGGTCCGACGTGGCCGAGGAGTCCGGCCGGTCAGGCGGGTCCGCGGACACCACCGGACCGGGCGGCTCGGTGGTGTCCGGGGGTTCCTGCCCCGCCGACGACGGCTCGTCCGCAGGCTGTTCCGCCCTCGTCTCCTGCATGCCGACGTCGCCGTCCGTCAGCTCCTCGGCGGCGGGCGTGGGCTGCTCGTCCGTTGCGTGCTCGGGCTCCGGGACGTCCCCGTCCCCTGCGTCGTCCGCCCCATTCCGACCGACGACCTGCACACCAGTGACCTCGTGAGCCGCTTCCGGCACGTCCCCGTCCCCGGACGCCTCCGCGTCGACCGGAGGCGGAGGCGGCGGGGGAGGCGGCGCGTCGGAGATGCCACCGAGTTCACTCATCAACGCGTCTCCCTCTCCCCGGCGCACACCTGCGCCACCCACACCGCCGTCGTCCCGACCCGCACGCTCCCGCCGTTCATGTCTGGCCCTTCCCCTACCTCGGCCCCTTGTTCTTCCCAAGGCCCAGACCCCGACGCTGTTCCAGACTCCTCTGCGGGGCCTGTGTGACCTCGGGCACACTGGGCACGTGGTTCACGGCGGTCCGGGCCAAGTCGCGGCCACTCGAAAGTCCCACCAGCGCACGCGCTGCTTCGGCGTCTCGCGCGCTCGGTCCCTGGCGTTCGCCGCGCTCCTGGTCCGGCCCCTCCCGGCCTTCGGCCGCCTGGTCCAGCCCCACCCCGTCTTGAGCCGCCCGCGACGCCTCGTACACCTCTTGGGCCGCGACGGCTCTGGCCATGTTGGCCCCGCGCATGCGCTCGACATCGGGGTGGAGTTCGAGCCCTTCGACCTTCAGCTCCTTCGTGTAGGTGTCAGGCCCGTCCTCGTCGTCCCCGTTTCTGTCGTCCCTCGGTGGCGCACCGGGGTCGGGACGGGTGTCGGCCGTGTCCACGTCGGCCCTGTCCGCGTCGGCCGTGTCCGCGTCGGCCGTGTCCGCGTCGGCAGGCTGGGGACGGAAGAACTGGCGCCGCGGGTGCTCGCCAGGTGTGCCTCCGTCGTCGGGGTCGGGGCCATCGGCAGCAGCGGCAGAACCCGGGTCGTCGGGATCGTCCGGGGGCACCCCGGCGCCCCCGCTGTCCGTTGCCGTCTCCGCGTCCGCCGACTGGCGTCCAAGGTTGAGCCACGGATTGGTGGGCTGCCCCTCGAGCGTCCCCGTCTGCTCGCGCTCCCCCGCGTACTCCGCTGGCGGATCACCGTCCTCCCACTCTCCATCCGACGGCGCGTCGGTGGGAGGCGGTACGGCGTCCGAGCGCGTATCCGGCATCCGGTCGCCGTCCGCTCCGGCGCGGAGGGCATCAGCGCGGGCGTCGAAGGATGCGCCGGCGGCGGCCTCGTCCACGGCGTTCGCGGCTTGCTCGACGAGGTCCACGGTGGCGTCGAGCCCCGTCTCGACCACCTTCGCCGTGCTCTCGGCCAAGCCGCCCATCGCGTCGCCCAGTTCGTCGTTGGGGTTCGCCTCGTCGCCGTTCCCCGCCGCCCCGGCCTCGGGGGCGGCCTGAGGGTCGGTCTCGGCCCGCGCCGGGCGGTCCGGGTCCGGCGTCTGTGCGTCCGCCTCCTGCCGGTTGGGCTGCTCGGACGGCTGCGCCTTCTCCGCGGTGATGTCCTCCGGCTCCGTGGCCGGCTCGTCCGGTGGCGGGTCGACCGACGGGGCGGCGTCCTGCGCACCCTTCGCGCCCTGTTCGCCGGATTCGGGCTCCGGCTCCGGGGAGTCCGGGTCCGACGGCGGATCCTCGGTCACCTTCTCGGCCGTGGGCTGCTCCGTCTGCACCTCGTCCGTGCCGACGTCACCGTCCGTCAGCTCCTCGGCAGCAGGCCTGGGCTGCTCGGACGGCTGCACCTTCTCCGCGGTGATGTCCTCCGGCTCCGTGGCCGGCTCGTCCGGTGGCGGGTCGACCGACGGGGCGGCGTCCTGCGCACCCTTCGCACCCTGTTCGCCGGATTCGGGTTCCGGCTCCGGCTCCGGGGAGTCCGGGTCCGACGGCGGATCCTCGATCACCTCCGGCTCGGACGGTTCAACCGGGTCCGGGGAGTCCGGGTCCGACGGCGGATCCTCGATCATCTCCGGCTCGGACGGTTCAACCGGCTCCGGGGAGTCCGGGTCCGACGGCGGATCCTCGATCACCTCCTCGGCCGGGTCCGGAGTATCGGGCACCGACGGCGGATCCTCGGCCGTGGGCTGCTCCGTCTGCACCTCGTCCGTGCCGACGTCGCCGTCCGTCAGCTCCTCGGCGGCAGGCCTGGGCTCGTCCGTTGCGTGCTCGGGCTCCGGGACGTCGCCGTCCCCTGCGTCGTCCACCCCCTCCTGGGCGGCGTCCTGCGCACCGGTGCTCTCGTCGGCCTCTGCCGGCACGTCGCCGTCCCGGGACGCCTTTGTGTCGACCGGAGGCGGGGGCGGTGGGGGTGGGGGAGCGTCTGCCACGCCGGGCGTAGCACCGAGTTCGCTCATGAACGGGCCTCCCTCCCCAGGGCGCACACCTGCGCCACCCGTGCCGCCGTCTCCGCCACCACCGACCGCAGCCTCGGCCCCTCCGCGCAAGCCAGGGCGAACGCCCGCCTGACGTGCTCCTCCGTCGTGCCGCCCGTCACCGCCACCACCGCGTCGCGCAGACCGCTGCGGTCCACGTCGCCGACCCGGGCATGGACCTTCTCCGGCCCGTACCCCGGCAGGGCGCGGACCTGGAGGCGGTGGTCAGCCCCGGAGGTGCCGGTCAGGACCAGGCCGCGGGACGCCCATTCGGCCGTGTGGTCCGGGTAGCTGTGCGGCCCGTCCGGATCAGCCTTCCGGGCCCGCTGAATGGCTTCCAGGACGTCCCGGAAGCGGTAGTTGGCGTACGTGTAGCGGCGCGGGTCCCTGGTCGGGGCCGGGGTGCCGAGCAGTGCCGCGGACAGCGTGGCGTACAGGCGCTCCGCAAAGTCCCCCGGGTCGACCTCGTCGCGCATCAGGGACTCGCGCGCGGAGACGGCCCGTTCCACCGCGTACACGAGAGTACATTCCAGGTGCCGTTCGGGGAGTGCCTTCAGCGAGGCCCGGACCGCGTCGGCAGGGCCGGGGGCGGCCTTGCCCATTGCCTGGGCCGAGGCGGCCACGTCCGTCCAGATCAGGGGCAGGGGCTCCACGGAGCGGTGGTGGGAGTCGTTCATCGTGCGCAGCGTGCACGGTTCGCGACGGCAGGAGGCTCCGCAGAGCGGGCTGCGGCTGCCCAGCAACGGTGGCTCAGCCGAGGCCTCCTTCGCGCTTTCGTCGTGCTCCCCGTGCGGGATCGCCGTCAGAACGGGCCGGTCCATGCCGTCGGCGGCGACGGCCGCGCGTCCGGGCGGCAGGGCGACTACGTTCTCGCTCTGCTCCTGTTGGAGGTTCATCGTGGCGCCGACCGCCCGGCGGTCGTCCTCCGCCGGGAGCCGGTGCATGATCTTCAGCGCGCTGTTCTTGATCACGTCGGGCAGGATCTTGCTGGGGATCTGCTCGACGATGACGACGCCCTCGCCGTACGCCCGGATCTCGGCCAGGAGCGAGGCGAAGAGCTCGACGGCCGCGGCCGCGGGGCCGTCCTCGACGTTCTTCAGGAGCCGGTGCGCCTCCTCCACCACGAGGACGTGACGCAGCGGCACTCCTCCGGCACCGTGGTGGACCCTCAGGTGTTCGACCAGGCGGATGAGTACGGCGCCGATGAGGAAGGCCTTGTCCTGGTCGTTCGTGATCGTTTCCAGTTCCAGGACCACGTTCCCGGCGAGCAGCCCGGCGATGTCCAGGGGGTGGCCGCCCTCGAAGAACCGGCCCGGCGCGCCCTCCCGCAGCGAGCCCATGCGGACGTCGACGAAGCCCCGTACGTCCGCGGTGACTTCCTTGCCGTACCCGATCATCTCCACGACCTGCCGGGCGGTCGCCTGGAGCTCGCCCAGGGTCGGGTAGACGGCCGTGCGAGGCTCGTCCGGCTCGCTCAGCACGTACTTCGGCTTGTGGGCCGGGCGCGGCTCGCCGGTGACAAGGTCCCATCCTGCGGCCGTGTAGCACTGGGACAGTGCCCGCGACAGCACTTGCGGGAAGGGCTCGTGCCCCTCGAACGCCGCGAGGAAGAGGGCCCGCACGAGGTCCACGTGGCTCTGCAACGGGAAGCCCGGCTCGGGCTCCAGCGGGTTGAGGGAGGCGGGGGCCACGTCCACGTCACCGGGCCGGATCACGGTGACGCGCCGGGCGCGCTCGGGTCCCCCCGCCGCGGCGAGGCGTCCGGCGATGCGCGCGTACTCGGCCTTCGCCGGCTCGACGGCCAGCCAGGGGATCGGCCGTTCGTGCGTGGACAGGGCGGTGAGCAGGGTCCGCACCGTCTGGGACTTGCCGGATCCGGTCGCTCCGCAGACAAAGGCGTGCCGGTTGAGGGTGGAACGCGAGACGTGGAGCTGGTCGGCGGGCGAGAGGGCCTCGTCGAGGATGTCGCCGATGAGGAAGCCGTCCGAGGCCTGCCCCGTGTCGTCCGAGGTGACGTCGAAACGGTTCGGCGCCACCGTACGGATCCCGGGCAGTTCCCTCTTGGGCGGCCGGGCCAGCGCCGCGACGAGTTCCGCGGGAGCGACGAAGGGGACGCTGCCCGGTGGTCCGGATCCGGAGGCCGGCTGCGGCGTGACTGCGGTCAGTGCCTCGGCGAGCGGTACCGGGTGCCGCGCTGGTACGAGGACGTACGGCAGGTCGTCGAGGTCGCCCGCGCCGCACAGCAGGGCCGCCGAGGCGAGCGCCGACTCGGGCCTCTCGGCACCGACCAGTACGCGTACGTTCCACACCCCGGTGGCGAGTGCCCGGGTCAGCTCGCGGTAGCGGGCCTCGGCCCGGTCCGCCGCCACCCGGTCGGCGGCGGAGTTCTCGCGCTGGCGCAGCCGCGGCAACTGCACGGCGAGTGCCGCGCGCTCCTGTTCCAGTCGCTCGTACGGGACAGGCTCGGCCAGGACGAGCCAGGCGAAGGCGTCCGGAAGGTGGGCCACGGCATCGTCGAACGAGCTGCGGCGTTCGGTGGGCAGGGCGCGCTCGTCGTCGCCCAGGCGCAGGGCGTCGTGGGATCCGGGGCAGGGCAGCCAGCACGGCATCCGTTCCAGCAGCGCGCCGGCCTCGCCCGGCGGGACGTCCCGGGCCGTGGACCCGGGCGGGTAGCGCAAGGGGCGTCCCGCGCCGTCCTCGGCGGGTTCTTCGCCGGCGGGCGGGAAGTGGGGCGCTCCACCCACAAGGAAGTGCAGCGGCCGGTGCCGGCCCGGGCGGATCCATGCTGCCGCAAGCCCTGTCGGGTGCCCTGACCCGTGGTGGGAGAGCACGGCGTGGGCCGCCGTCACCGCGGCGGTGAGCTGGGCGGCCGTACGGTCATCCGCACGGGGGTCCTCCGGCCGCCGGGGCACGGTGAGCAGGCGGTGGAAACGGTACGCGTCGAGTGCGGAGGGCCGGCCCGGGCCGGCCCCGATGCCTGCGCTCACGTCAGGCTCGCGCGGGGCCGGGCGGACAGCCGGGGCAGGAAGTTGATTCCGGGGTTGCAGTCCCCGAACACGACGCGACGGCCGCCCGGACCGGCTTCGACGAGGACCAGTCCGGTCACCGGAAGAGCCTGGAGCTGGGTGGGCTCGACCGCGAACTCGTAGACCCGGCTGAGATTCTCGCCGTTCGTCGTCGAACGGGCGGTGGAGGTGTTCGTGGAGTCCTGCCAGCTGCGGGAGAGGGAGGTCGAGACGGAGCGTGAGCTCCCCCAGGTGCTGCCGGACATGCCGCCACCCCGGTTGAAGCCGTCCGTGTCCGACACGCCCCGCTGGTAGCCGTAGCTGCTGCCGCGACCCTCGGTGAGGGTCTCCCCGATCTGCCGGGTCAGCTGGTTCACGAGGAATTTGTGTTCCTGCCCGATGAACTGCGCGGCTGCCTTGGCCTCCTCGCCATTGCCCATGCGCATGAACACCGTCGCGCTGTCGGATCCACCGGCCACCTGGACGGTGCCTTCCCGCAGGTGTTCGAGCAGGAACACGAGCCTGATCCCGGCAGTCCTTGCCTCCCGGGCCATCGATTCCAGGGCGTCGCGGCCGAGATGGTCAGCTCCGGCGACGACGAGCGTCCCCGATCCGTGCGGCACGGCACGCGTGCGCAGCGCGTGGAGCAGCCGGAAGAACACGAAGCGGTCCGTAAGGTCCTTGCGGCGGCGCACGGAGTCCTCGGTCGTGACGATCGTCAGCCCCGCAGCCTGCCACCAGTCCGCTGCCCGGCCGCCGGGGACCGCAGCCTCTTCCCCTCTCGGCGTGAGCAGTTCTGTCTGCGCCCGTACGTAACGGAGTTCGTTCTGGACGCGCTCGCCCTGGCCCAGGAGGTCGATGGCCCGGGTGATCGACTCGACCTCGGAGGCACTGAGCGCGCCCGGTGCGTCCGGGGCGGCGTCGTAGACGCGGAGCAGGACGCGCAGGCCGGCGGCGAGGCGGGTGAAGGTCACCGGTCCTTCGAGCAGTTCCGCGACGGTCTGGACCACGTCCACGTCGATGGTGTGGAGGTCCACGTCGGCGCCGGGCGGGCGCATGGTGCCCACCGCTTCCGCCATTGTCTCGGCCAGTTCCTCGGGAGTGAACTCCTCACGGAGATCGACGTTGAGCAGGGCGCCGGGCATGGGCACGTGCGCGACGGCGATGTCGCGGCGTGCGGCGAGCCCGGCCAGTTCGAGTGCGACGGCCTGCTGGGTGAGGTCGAGGACGACGAGCGACTGACCGCTGCCGAGGAGCGGCCCGCCGACCGTGGCGAGCAGGCTCGCCCAGCCGTTGCCCGTGCCGCCGAAGACGTCGATCCGGCTGGGCCTGGATGCCAGGGAGAGCGGGAACCAGGTGTCCAGCGTCTCGTTGTGCCGCAGGTGTTCCGCGCGGTGGGCGTCGATCCGGCTCTGCCAGGCGCGCCGGCGCTGCTCGTAGTCACGCCGGGCGTGGGTGCGAGCGGCCTCCAGGCGGCTTCGGGCGGCCCTCAGCCTGACGCTCGGGGAGCTGGCGATCAGTACGGCGATGACGAGGACGACGACGACCGCGGCGACGACCGCTCCGCCGGCGATGAAGGCGACGACGCCTGCCAGCAGCAGGAGGCAGCCGGAGCCCTTGTTCTTCTTACCGGTCATGGCCCGCTCCTCCATGGCGCGGACCTCGCCGCCGGAGGGCTCGGTGTACGCGGGCGGGTTGTGGGCGTCCCGGTGTGCGGGGGGCTCGGGCGGCTGGACGAACTCCCAGCCCCAACGCTCGTCCCCGGTGAAGACGCGCAGTGCCAGTTCCGCACCGGCATCCGTCTCGCTCCGGGTCTCGCTCTCGGCAGCACTCATCAAGGCCCCCCGTTCGATGTGGGAGCATCGTGGCCCCTACGGGTGGCGCCTGTCAGCTCCCGCACACATGAGGAAGCGCTTTTGACTCGAAGTCACCGTGGTACGACTAAACTTGATGCATCGTCACTCTTCGGGACGGTGGTACCCCGTGGCAAGCCGGCGGGTTCGCGGATCCTTGGGAGAGGCACCGGAAACCAAGAAAGTTCCGGCTGCGCACCGGTGTCGTGGTTGCCTGCGGTGCCCGTTACGCCCGAGTGGGGTCCTTCGGGCCGAGTACACGGATCGCGACCAGGGCGACCACGGCCTTCGCCATGGCGGTCGGTGCCTTGTCGAGCAGGCCGGCAGGCCGATCGGACGGGACCCGGCGGCGTGAGCCCTCGATGTCGGCGACCCAGACGGCACGGGCCGGATCGTGGAAGATCACCCGCTCCTCGATTCGCCCTGCGCTATCGCCTCTTCGACCTCCGCGACCCTGGCCTGTTCCTCCGCCGCGAAACGGTCCCGGTCCAGTTGTTCGGCCAGTTCCTCGTCCTGGGCCATCAGCAGGTCCAGGTTGGAGTCGCCGAGCTCGAAGACGCCCATGTCGACGTAGGCCTTCTGGAGCCGTTCGCCCCACAGGCCGATGTCCTTGACGCACGGCACTATCCGGCTGAACAGCAGCTTGCGGAAGAGCTGCAGAAACGGTGACTGCTCGGAGAGTTCCTCGGCCTCCCGCTTGCCGATGCCGAAGTTCTCCAGCACCTCGACGCCCCTGAGCCGGTCGCGCATCAGATAGCAGCCCTCGATGACGAACTCCTCGCGTTCGCGCAGTTCGGCGTCGCTCAGCTGCTTGTAGTAGTCGCGAAGCGCCATCCTGCCGAAGGCGACGTGCCGGGCCTCGTCCTGCATGACGTACGCGAGGATCTGCTTGGGCAGTGGCTTGGTCGTCGTGTCGCGGATCATGCCGAACGCGGCCAGGGCGAGGCCCTCTATGAGGACCTGCATGCCGAGGTAGGGCATGTCCCAGCGGGAGTCGCGCAGGGTGTCGCCGAGCAGGCCCTGGAGGTTGTCGTTGACCGGGTAGAGCATCCCGACCTTCTCGTGCAGGAACCGGCTGTATATCTCCGCGTGCCGGGCCTCGTCCATGGTCTGGGTCGCGGAGTAGAACTTCGCGTCCAGGTCGGGGACGGACTCCACGATCCTGGCGGCGCAGACCATGGCGCCCTGCTCACCGTGGAGGAACTGGCTGAACTGCCAGGCGGTGTAGTGCTTGCGCAGCTCGCCCCGGTCCTTGTCGGTCATCTTCGCCCAGTGCGGCGTGCCGTACAGGGTGAGGACGTCGTCCGGGGTGCCGAGCGGGTCGGCGGGGTCGACCTCCAGGGACCAGTCGATGCGCTTGTTGCCGTCCCACTGCTTGTCCTTGCCCTTCTGGTAGAGGGCGAGCAGGCGTTCGCGACCGTCGTCGTAGTCCCAGCTGAAGCGGGCGGCGCCGGAGGCGGGCACCTGCCACAGCGGTGTGTCGGGGGCGGTGGTGTAGAGGTCGTGTGTCGACACGGACGGCTCCTTCTCGCCTTGCGTGCTCCGATAAGTTCCGTGGAGGTTGCGTCAGTTGGCAGGTTCACACGTTGGTAGACGCCGGGTCAACAAGTCGTGCGCAGGGGATTGACGGCCTTGCTGACGGAGAGTCTCATAAGGAGTGACCGCCGGTAACCGATGTGTGAGGTGCCTCCAGCCATGACGACAGTGACCGAACGGGACGTGCAGTTGCTTCGCGATGCACTCGGCCCGCTCCGGGACCGCGAGCAGATCGCCGAGCGGCTGCTCGAATCCTCGGCCAAGCACTCCTTCGATCCGGACAAGGAACTCGACTGGGACTCGGCGGTCGAGGTCGGCAAGTGGTTCTGGCCGCCCGAGCTCGTCTCGCTCTACGACACCCCGCTGTGGCGGAGGATGTCCGAGGAGCAGCGGTCGGACCTGGCCAGACACGAGGCGGCGTCGCTGGCCTCACTGGGCATCTGGTTCGAGATCATCCTCATGCAGTTGCTGGTCCGGCACATCTACGACAAGCCGGTGACCAGCAACCACGTCCGCTACGCGCTCACCGAGATAGCCGACGAGTGCCGGCACTCGATGATGTTCGGCCGCATGATCAAGTGGAGCGGGTCGCCCGACTACCCCGTACCGCGCGTCTATCACAACCTCGCACGCGTGCTGAAGACCGTTTCCACCACGCCCGGTTCGTTCGCCGCGACCCTGCTGGGCGAGGAGATACTCGACTGGATGCAGCGGCTGACGTTCCCGGACGAGCGCGTCCAGACGCTGGTGCGCGGTGTGACCCGCATCCATGTCGTCGAGGAGGCACGGCACGTCCGGTACGCCCGCGAGGAACTGCGCCGCCAGATGGTGACCGCCCCGCGCTGGGAGCGCGAGTTCACCCGGGTGAGCTGCGGCGAGGCGGCCCGTGTCTTCTCCGTCTGCTTCATCAACCCGCTGGTGTACGAGAACGTCGGCCTGGACCGCCGCGAGGCCGTCGCCCAGGTGAAGGCGAGCGGCCACCGGGCGGAGATCATGCAGACCGGCGCGAAGCGGCTGACGGACTTCCTGGACGACATCGGGGTACTCAACGGGGTGGGACGCAGGCTGTGGAAGAGCTCCGGCCTGCTCGCCTGAGCCGACGCCCCGTTGCCCGTTCGGGCGGAGCGCTTAGGCTTCATGGCATGACCACTGCCGCGCCGCCGACCCGTGCGTACCGAAGGCTCAGCGTCGAGGAGCGCCGCGCCCAGCTCCTCGGTGCGGCGCTCACCCTGTTCGCACACCGGGCCCCCGACGAGGTCTCGCTCGACGAGGTGGCGACGGTCGCCGGAGTGTCCCGCCCGCTCGTGTACCGATACTTCCCGGGCGGGCGGCAGCAGTTGTACGAGGCGGCGCTGAGGTCGGCCGCCGAGAAACTGATCCTGTGCTTCAGCGAGCCGCCCGTGGGGCCGCCCACCGAGCGGGTGCTGCGGGTGCTCGACCGTTATCTCGCCTTCGTGGACGAGCACGACGCCGGTTTCAGCGCCCTGCTGCGCGGCGGGAGCGTCGTCGAGACCTCCCGTACGACCGCGATCGTCGACGAGGTGCGCCGGGCGGCGGCCGAGCAGATCCTGCTGCACCTGGGCCGGGGCGGCGCGGATGCGGGGGCCGAGCCCGGACCCCGGCTGCGGATGATGGTGCGCACCTGGATCGCGGCCGTCGAAGCGGCGTCCCTGATATGGCTGGACGAGGGGAAGCAGCCCGCCGCGGCCGATCTGCGCGACTGGCTGGTCGACCAGCTGATCGCGCTGCTGGCCGCGACGGCGGCGACGGACCCGGAGACCGCGTCGGCAGTGGCGGAACTGCTGCCTCTGGAGAACGCCGCAGGTCCGGCCGGGCGACTGGCGGAACGGCTGATCCCGGTGGTCGGCGGGGCGGCCCATCTGCTGCCCGAGGGCTGATCGGTCAGACTGGGACGGTGAGAAGCGAGAACACCCCCTTCACCGGCGGCCCCCTGGACGGGCGGGTCCTGCCCGTGCTCGTCGGTCCGACCGGTCATCCGCCCAAGTGGTACGAGGTCCCGGTGCCGGCCGCCGACGGCGGGCCCGCCACCGTGTACGCGTACCGCCGGGTGCCCGCCGGTCACTCCAAACGGCTGGGGATTCCGCGGGGCTGGGTGTACGAGTACGCCCCCGAGGGCCGTGCGCGGCACAGCCCCAAGTGGCCCTGGTCGAAGCCGGACTGAGGGTGCGCCACCCGGCGGGACGGAGGGATCGGTCTAAGATCGACGCTCTGGTGCCGGGCACGGTCAGCAAGGGGGTGCGCCATGGAGGCGCTGCGTCAGGACGATCCACGCCGCATCGGTCCGTACACCGTGCTGGCCCGGTGCCGCGAGACCGCGAGCGCCGTGCAGTACCTCGCGCACGACGCGGCCGCGGACAGACCCGTGGTGGTCACCGCCGCCCGCCCCGAACTCGCCGCGCTGCCCGCCTTCCGGCGCCGTTTCCAGGCGGAGGCCCGCACCGCGGACCGGCTGGCCGGCGGCTGGGTCCAGCCGCAGCTCGACACCCCGGCCGATGATGCGGACGACGACCTGCCGTGGACGGCCGGCCCCTACGTACCGGCGCTGACGCTCTCCGAGGCGATCGAGGTCGCGGGGCCGCTTCCCGAGCGTGCCGTGCGGATACTGGGCGCGGGCATCGCCGAGACCCTCTCCCGTGTGCACGCCACCGGAGCCGTGCTCCAGGGCCTGGCTCCCGGGACGGTGCTGCTGGCCGAGGACGGGCCGCGACTCACCGCGTTCGGTCCGCTGGGCGCTGCGGCCGCTGCCGAGGCCCGGCCCGGCGGGCAGTTGTCCGTACGGCTCGGCTATCTCACCCCGGAACAAGTTGAGGGAGAGGAGCCCGGACCGGCCTCGGACCTCTTCGTGCTGGGCCTGCTGCTGGCGTACGCGGCGACCGGCACGACCCCGCTCGCCGACGGCCCGGCCGCCGAGGGCGCCGAACGGATCGCCCGCACGGACCCCGAACTCGGGGCGGTACCGGAGGAGTTGCGTGATCTGATCGCCCGCTGCCTCGCGAAGGACCCGGCCGACCGGCCGAGTGCCGGGACGGTGGCGGCGGAGCTGGCCCTCGAGGGGGCGGCGGGGCTGGCAAAGGGCGACTGGCTGCCGGAGCGGTTGACGGCTGCGATGACGGAACAGGGAGCGAGGGTCCGGGAGTTGGTCTCGGCCGGTCATCCGGTGGACGCGCCGGTCGACGGGCCCGCCGACGGACCTGCGGACGCCGCACCATCGGGCGCACCGGCCGACGCGCCCGGCCGTGAACTCGCCCCCGCCCCGGACACCCGTACCACTCAACTGGGTGACATCGGGCGTCACGTCCCGAGGACCGACCGGCCCACGACCCAGCTGTCCGTACCTCGCGAACTCACCGCACCCCCTGCCGCGCCCGCCGCCGGGCTTCCTGCCGTGCTCCCGCCCGTCGCTGCGCTGCCGCCCCGCCCGCTGCCGGTCCCCGCGGCTCCCGCCCCCGCCCCAGCCGCTCCCGCCTCCCCTGCCGTCGGTCGGCGCAGCCTCTTCATCGGGCTCGCTGCCGGGGCCGCCGGGCTGGTGGTCGGCGGGGGTGGGGTGCTCGCCCTCGGGTCCGGTGACGGGGGGACGGCGGACGACCCCAAGCCCGCGCCGAGCCGCAGCGGTCCCACCGTCGCGGGGCTGCCGCCTCAGCCGCGTTGGGTGTACACGCACCCGGCGGCCGAACCTCCGCCGCTCACCGCCGCCCTCTGGAACGACCGGCTGCTGGTGCTGACCAGCGAGAGCGGGGCGACCGGCATCGATCTGCGTACCGGGCGCCGGGTCTGGGAGAACACGGACGCCGCCAAGGGACAGGCCGCACTGCCGGCCGGGCAGGATCTCTGTTTCGTCGCCGGTCCGTCCGAGTTCCTGTGGCTGTCGCCGAAGGACGGCAAGGTCGCGCACCGGGCGGGATACGCGGACGGGTTCACCGGGGCGCCGAACCTCGCGGTGTCGGGGGTCGTCGGCACTTTCGGACCGGTGGTCTGGTTCACCGGCTCCCACAAGGTCACGGTCAAGGCCCCGGCGCCGAAGAAGGGCAAGAAGCGCGGCAAGGACACTCAGGTCGTCAAGTCGTACCTCTTCGCCTACGACGTCCTGCAGCGCAAGGAGCTGTGGCGGACCGCCGTGCCCACCGGGCGCGGACCGGCCGCCCCCGTCTACCGGCTGATCGCTGTCGGGCAGGACGACTTCGTCATACGTCAGAGCACAGGCACGCTGACACCCGGCGACGTGAAGGCCGCCAAGGGGAAAGCCGTCTTCCGGGGCTTCGACCAGAAGACCGGAAAGCTGCTGTGGAGCAGGTCGTTCGGCACGATCGCACCGGACGGGGCGGCCATGGGCGACGAACGGGGCCTGCTGTACGCGGCGGTGGGTGACGATCTCCAGGCCTTCGAGATCCCCGCAGGCAAGCCGAAGTGGACGCTGAACGGCACCACCGGGACCCCGTACGGGACCCCCGTCGCCACCGGAACGCTTCTGCACACCACCAACCGCAACCAGGAAGTGGGCGCGGTCGAGCGGGAGACGGGGCGGCTGCGCTGGCGGCGCTCGACGGAGGCGGCACCCGGCACCGCCGCCCCCGCGGTGACGCTCAGCACGACCGGCAGGACACTGTTGGCCGCGGACGGGGCCCAGGTCACCGCGTTCGCGGCGGAGGACGGGCGACGCCTGTGGAAGTTCCAGGACATCGGGTCGCAGGACCCGAAGGGGCCCACAGTCACCGCTCCGTACCGGGTGCTGGCGGCCGGAAAGACCGCCGTCGTCCAGCGCGACCGGATCTTCTACGCCTTCCCGGTCGCCTGAGCGAAGGTCCAGGAGGTCCGCACCCGCCCACCGCCTTCCGGGCGAACCCGTCTGCCGCCACACCGCACGGTTCTTGCATCTCGTGACACCGAGTGACCGTATTTGATTCCTTGCGCTCACTCATGGGGGGAGTCCCATGACTCGCCCCGTCACCGGAGGTGATGTCGTGTCAGGCGGAGTCCTGCGTGCGGTCTGCACTGCGACCCTGACCACGCTAGTCGTAACCTCGCTGGCAGCCGCCGCACCCGTGGACCCGGGCCCCGCCGCGGGCCCCGCCGCGAAGTCGCCCGCCGCCCCCGCGGCCACGAACAAGAGCGTCGCCCAGCTGCTCACCGAGCTGCAGAAGCTGTACCAGCAGGCCGAGGAGGCCACCGAGACGTACAACGGGACCGCCGCGGAGCTGAAGAAGCGCAAGGCGCAGACGAAGAAGCTCCACGCCTCCCTCGTCGCCGCCCGGACCGCGCTGTCCGACAGCCGCGGCGAGGCGGGGCAGCTGGCCCGTGAGCAGTACCAGGGGCAGTCCGACATCTCCTCGTACATGCAGCTCCTGCTGGCCCGTGATCCCGAGCACCTCCTGGACCAGGAGCATGTGATCCGGCGTGCGGCGGCCGGACGGGCGGCCACCGTGAAGCGGCTCACCGGCGCCGAGAAGCGCGCCGACGACCTGGCGGCCGAGTCCCGCAAGGTGCTGAACCGGCAGCAGGCTCTGGCCACGAAGCAGAAGAAGCAGCGGGACGCGGTGCAGTCGCGGCTCAAGGCCGTCGAGACGAGACTGGCCACGCTCTCCGGCGCGCAGCTCGCCGAGCTGTCCCGGCTGGAACAGCAGGGCACGGCGAAGGCTCAGGGCGCCCTGGCCGCCTCGGGCGCCCTGTCCTCGACCAGGTCGCCGTCCCGCGCGGGCGGCGAGGCGGTGAAGTACGCGATCGGGCAGGTGGGCAAGCCGTATGTGTGGGGCGCGGAGGGGCCGGACTCGTTCGACTGTTCGGGGCTCACCTCGCAGGCCTGGGCGAAGGCGGGCCGGGTCATTCCGCGGACCTCGCAGGAGCAGTGGCGGCAGCTGCCGAAGGTACCGCTCAACGCACTGCGCCCGGGTGACCTGGTGATCTACTTCCCGAAGGCCACTCATGTGGCGCTGTACATCGGCAACGGCCAGGTGGTGCAGGCACCCCGGCCGGGCTCGCAGGTGAAGGTCTCGCCGGTGGCGTCGAATCCGCTGCTGGGTGCCGTACGGCCGGATCCGCAGAACACGCCACTGTCCGCGTTCAAGCCGCCGCAGCTCCCGCTGGGGGCGTCCTCGGGCTCGGACGCGGGGTACAGCTCGTCGTCGGCGCCCGAGCAGTAGCCGGCCGGGGGCCGTGACGTCCGCACATGGCAGCCGGGCCGAGTCCCGTCGGATTCCCGACGGGACTCGGCCCGGCTGCTGTGGTCAGGCGGCCGACGCGGCCCCGGAGACCTCGGCCAGGTACGCGTTGGTCTTCTCCGGGTCGAAGAAGAAGTTCTCGAAGTCCGCCGGGTTGTTGAAGCCGTTGGCGAAGCGGTTGGCGACCGGCTGGAGCTGGCCGGCGGCGCCGATCAGGTTCAGCACGTGCTCCGGCGGAACGCCGAGCATCGCGTTGGTCCACTTCACGACGTGCTGCGCGGTGTCCCAGTAACGGTCGAACGTGGCCTGCATCCAGTCCGCGTCGAACTCCCGGTCGCCATGCTCGATGATCGACTCCAGGTACGCGTTGGCGCACTTGGAGGCCGAGTTGGAGCCCTGGCCGGTGACCGGGTCGTTGGCGACGACGACGTCCGCCACACCGAGCACCAGACCGCCGCTGGGCAGTCGGCCGATCGGCTTGCGAACGGTCGGGGCGTAGCGTCCCGCCAGGGTGCCATTGGCGTCGGTCAGTTCGACCTTGGTGGCGCGGGCGTACTCCCACGGCGTGAACCGCTCCATGAGCTCCAGCGTCTTGGCGAGGTGCTCGGAGGGGTCCTTGATGCCCTGGAACGCGTCGAGCGGCCCGCCCGGGATGCCCTCCCAGAACAGGATGTCGGCGCGGCCGGACGTGGTCAGGGTCGGCATCACGAAGAGCTCGCCGACGCCGGGGACCAGGTTGCAGCGGACCGCGTCGAACTCGGGGTGCTCGGGGCGCGGGCCCATGCCGTGGACGTACGCGACGGCCAGGGCGCGCTGCGGGGTGTCGAACGGCGAACGGGACGCGTCCCGGCCGAACATGGAGACCAGCTCGCCCTTGCCCGCGGAGACCATCACCAGGTCGTAGGTGCGGGAGAAGTAGTCCAGGTCGGAGACGGCGGCACCGTGGATGACGAGCTGCCCGCCGCGCTGGGCGAAGGTCTCCATCCAGCCGGCCATCTTCACGCGCTGGTCGACGGACTGGGCGAAGCCGTCCAGCTTTCCGACCCAGTCGATGGCGCGCGAGGAGTCGGGCGCGGCGACCGAGACGCCGAGGCCCTCGATGCGCGGGGCCTGGGACTCCCAGAAGTTGAGCTGGTAGTCACGCTCGTACTGGAGCGCCGTGTCGAACATGCACTGCGTCGACATGACCCGGCCGGAGCGGATCTCGTCGGCGGTGCGGTTGGACATCAGGGTGACTTCGTACCCTCGGGACTGCAGTCCGAGGGCGAGCTGGAGACCGGACTGACCGGCTCCGACTATGAGTATCTTCCGCATCGCGGTTCTCCGTTACGTGTTGCGTGCGAGCTATGCCGGGGTGGCGTCGAGGGCGTGGCCGACGAGGGCCAGCAGCGACTCGACGACAGTGATCTTGTTACGCGCGTCCATGATCACAACAGGCACGTGCGGCGGGACAGTCAGGGCCTCCCTGACGTCCTCCGCCTCGAACCCCGGCGTTCCTTCGAAGTGGTTGACGGCGACGATGTACGGCAGACCGCAGCTCTCGAAGTAGTCGAGTGCGGGGAAGCAGTCGGCGAGCCGCCGGGTGTCGGCGAGCACGACCGCACCGATCGCGCCGCGCACCAGGTCGTCCCACATGAACCAGAAGCGCTGCTGGCCCGGTGTGCCGAACACGTACAGCACGAGGTCGTCGTCGAGCGTGAGCCGGCCGAAGTCCATCGCGACGGTCGTGGTGACCTTGTCGGGTGTCGCGGAGAGATCGTCGGTCTCCTCGCTGGCCTGGGTCATCATCGCTTCGGTCTTCAGCGGGGTAATCTCGGAGACCGACCCCACGAAGGTCGTCTTGCCCACGCCGAACCCGCCCGCGACCACGATCTTCGTGGCGATGGGGGCCCTGGTGCGGTCCAACTGCCAGGCCTGCAGCGATTCTTCGGCCTGGTCCTTGGCCCCCGGCTGGCGCGGGGCGAAGAGCGGCGACTCAGAGACGGCGGAGTCCATTGAGCACCCTTTCGAGCAGTGCGCGGTCGGGCTGGCCGGTGCCGTGACCGGTCCCGTACACGCGGATCTTTCCCTGGTCGGCCAAGTCGCTGAGCAGCACCCGGACCACACCGAGCGGCATCTTCAACAGGGCGGAGATCTCAGCGACCGTACGCATCCGGCGGCAGATTTCGACGATGGCCTGGAGCTCCGGCATGACGCGGGTGGCCAGGTTGCCGTTGGTCAGCTCGCGGCGCTCCTCGGGCGCTTCGAGCGCGGCGACGAACGTCTCGACGAGCAGGACGTGGCCGAAGCGGGTGCGACCGCCGGTGAGCGAGTACGGGCGGACCCGTGCGGGCCTTCGGTCGGACCCGCGGACGGGGAGCCTGCGGGCGGGTTCAGCAGGGGGCGTCACTGGGCGCTCTCCATCGATTTGCGCAGTTCACTGCGGAGTTCGGGGGTGAGTACGTGTCCGGCTCGGCCGACGAAGAGCGCCATGTGGTAGGCGATGACGCTCATGTCGCAGTCCGGGGTGGCGTGCACACCGAGCAGCGAGCCGTCGCTGATCGACATGACGAACACACTGCCCTCGTCCATGGCGACCATGGTCTGCTTGACGCCGCCGCCGTTCATCAGTTTGGCGGCGCCGACGGTGAGGCTGCCGATGCCGGAGACGATGGTGGCCAGGTCGGCGCTGGAGCCCTTGGGGCCGTCCTGCCGTCCGGCGTTCCGAGTGGTCAGATGGCCGGGGTCGGAGGAGAGCAGCATCAGTCCGTCGGACGAGACGACGGTGACCGAGTGGACCCCTGGCACCTCCTCCACCAGATTGCTCAGCAACCAGTGAAGGTTCCGGGCCTCGGTACTCAGCCCGAATGTGCTGGGCGCAGTCAACTGCGTGCCTCCTCGACTGTGTCCCCCGTCTCATCGGTTCGGCCGTCGCTACGGTCGGCCGGCTCACTGTGCTCGGTGAGTGCGGGGTGCGGGGCGTGTACGGGGGCTCCGGGGAACGGCTGGGTCGCCGTGATCTCGGCGATCTCCGCCTCGACGTCCCGGCGGCCGTCCTTCGCGCCCTGGTGGAAGCCGCCGAGCCGACGGCGCAGCGCCTCCTTGTCCAGGCTGCCCTTGCGCTCGGTGCTGGGTGCCGCGGTGGGCTTGACGACCTTGGGGGTGCGCTTGGGCAGCCCCTTGTCCGTGATGCGCTCCTGCTGCAGCTGCGAGTGCTGCTCCGGCTGCCGGGGGCCGGGCAGGGCGTCGGCGACGGGCGCGGGGACCGGGGCGGGGCCGGTGTACGGCTCCGGGGCGGGCGCGGGAGCCGGGGCGGTGTACGGCGTGGGGGCCGGCGCCGGAGCGGTGTACGGCTCCGGGGACTCGTCGGCGGTGCGCTCGTGGCGGTCGGGGCCGATGGCGTACGGGTCGGGCGCCGTGAACTCGGGGGCGTCCGCGGACTCCGGAACCACCGGGAGCCGTACCTGCATCGTGGTCTCGGCCTCGGCGGCGGCCGGAGCGGGTGCGGGGACGTTGCCCGCCGCGTGCCCGGGCACGGTCACGGGCTCTGGCTCGGAGGTCGCCCCGGACTCACGGATCGTCTGCTCGGCCGCGGCGATCAGGGGGTCGCCGGGCAGGGCGAGCGTACGCTCCGGCAGTGCGTTGGAGTTGGCCTCGGCGACCGACCCCGGCAGGTTCAGCGCGGGGGCGTCCCCGGGGACCTTCACCGGCGGTGGTGTGGCGGCGGCCGGTGGCGCCTTCGGCAGCAGGGTCGTGGGCAGGACGACGACCGCCGTGACCCCGCCGGTGCCCACGTGGTCACGCAGCTGGACCCGTACACCGTGGCGCGCGGCCAGCAGGGAGGTGACCTGGAGGCCGAGCCCGGCCCCGTCCGCACTCTGCTCGCCCGCCTCGAACAACGTGGGGTCGCCGAGCCGGGTGTTGAGCTCGCCCATCCGTACGGCGGACATCCCGATGCCCTCGTCCTGTACGGAGAGCATCACCTCGCCGGTCTCCAGCAGCCAGCCGGAGAGCTGGACATGGGAATCCGGCGGTGAGAAGGAAGTCGCGTTCTCCAGGAGTTCGGCGACGAGGTGGCTGAGGTCGTCCGCGGCGAAACCGGCGATCTGGGCGTGCGGAGGCAGCGACTGGATGGTGACCCGCTCGTACCGCTCGATCTCCGAGACGGCCGCACGCATCACGTCGACCAGCGGGATCGGGCCCGCATGCCCGTGGCCGTGCTCGGCGCCCGCGAGGACCAGCATGTTCTCGCTGTGGCGGCGCATGACCGTGGCCATGTGGTCGAGCTTGAAGAGGGTGGCCAGCCGCTCGGGGTCGTGCTCGCGCTCCTCCAAGTTCTCGATGACACCGAGCTGACGCTCGACGAGACCGAGGGTGCGCAGCGAGAGGTTGACGAAGGTGTGGTGGACCGTGTTCTTCAGCCGCTCCAGCTGGGCGGTGAGGTCGGAGGCCATGACCTGGAGTTCGGCGCGCTGGACGGTGAGGGCCTCGCGTCCGGCGATCAGCTCGGCACGCTCGGTCTGCAGGCTCTCGAAGCGGCCGTTGAACTCGTGGAGCAGTCCGTGCAGCTGGCCGTGCAGGGCGTTGATGGACCGTACGACCTGGGCGAATTCGTCGTTGCGGCCGGTGTAGCGGACCGGTTCGGCGGTGGCGGGTTCCGCGGCGAGGCGGGCGGCACCGATCCGCAGGACGGCGAGCGGCTGGGTGAGGGTGCGGGCCACGGCGGTGGAGACGCCGACGGCGATCAGCAGACAGCCGCCGAGCAGCGCGATCCGCAGTTCCAGCGCGGTGACGTCGTCGTCGCGCAGCTGCTCCAGGCGCTGGACCTGTGCGGTGCCGAGGGCGGACTCGACACCCCGCATCCGGTCGATCCGGGCGGAGAGTGCCGCCTCGACCTTCTTGCTGTTGGCCTTCTGGTCGGAGTCCGACAGCTCTGGGCGGTCGGTGAGGGAGTTGAGGTACTTCTCCGCGCTGTTGACCTCGGGCCCGGTGACGGTGGACGACAGCTTGTCGCGGGCGGTGGAGCCCGCGGCCTGGTCGAAGTCGGCGAGCGAGGAGAGTTCACGGACCCGGGCCTGCTGGGCGGCGGCGCTCAGCTCGTCACGGGTGCGGTCGTCCTTGCTGCTGCCTTCGCCCTGGGTCTGGACGGGCAGCCCGGTGATCGGGTCGATCTGCGGGTTCGTGACCTTGCGGGGTACGGAGAGCGCGGCGATCAGCAGCCCGCGGGTGGCGGAGGCCTGCTCGGTGGCCCGGCCGAGGGCGAGCGGGGCGCGGGTGGACTCGGCGGCGCGCGGCGGGGTCTTCTCGGCGAGTTCGTCGGCGAGGTCGTGGAGCTTGGCGATGACCTCGGAGTACGCCTGATGGGCCTCCAGCGCGGTGCCCTTGCCGCTGAGCGCGTCGCGGCGCAGGGAGGGAATGGTGGAGAGGTCGCGGCGCAGTGCGGCCGGGGCCGCACTCCTGATCTCGTCCACCTGCCGGTCGACGCGGGCGCTCGGGCTGCCGGAGTCGCCCTTTCCCTCCGCCGTGGGGCCGGACTTCTCTTCACGGCCGGCCGCGATGTAGGCGGTGACTTCGTCACGCTCGTCCGCGAGGGCGTGTGCGAGCGCGATGGCCTGCTGGTTCAGCTCGGCGAGGGTGACCAGCCGCTGCGACTCGTTCAGGTCGGAGGAAGCACTGAGGGCCGCGGGTGCGCCCGCGGCGATGACGGTGATACCGACGACCGCGACACCGGCAACCAGCCGGCTGCGTACGCGCACGGTGCGACGGGTGCTCTCGCTCTCGGCGGGTGCCGGAGGCGTCACCCCGGAACCACTGTGTTTGCTGCCCTTGCTCCGAGGCCGCTTCTTCTGCACCGGTGCTCGCATTCTTGACTCGTCCGCCCTTGAAGCAGAGGTGACGCACGGTCACATGTGAACGAGCGCCCCGCCCCCTGGTACGGCTTCTGACCATTCCAGCGCTTTTGAGAGGGGGGCGCGCATAAACCACTCCGCCACCTGAACGAGTGAACATCACTCCGGAGTTGACGAACAAGTCTCCCCCGGGGGCGCGTCCGGCACACCTGGGCCGTCGGCTGGAACTTCCGCCCAGGCTTTGGCAGGATGCCCGCCCGCACGCCGTACGGAGCCTTTCCTTCCGCTCCGGACATCCGCCTGACCTGCCGGTACAGGCCAACCATGGGCAGTGCAGGGCTCGTGAAGGCGTCGTGCAGACTGGCTGTATGCGAATCGAACTCGCCACCGTCGCCGGCAGCACTGAACGACCGAACGAGGACTGGGCCGCCACCGCCCTGCCCGCCTCCGGCCAGGGTGGGACGCTGATCCTGCTCGACGGAGTGACTCCGCCGCAGGATGACGACGGTTGTGCGCACTCGGTCCCCTGGTTCACCGCACGGCTGGGCGGCTCACTGGTCGAACTGTCCGGTTCGCGACGGGATCTGACCCTCCAGGAGATCCTGGCCGAGTCCATCCGGCACACCGCCGATACACACCGCTCCTCGTGTGACCTTTCTCACGCAAGGACGCCGCAGGCCACGGTCGTCATGGCGCGCTGGGACGAACACGAGATCGAGCACCTGGTGCTGTCCGATTCCGTACTGCTGTTCGAGGCGTCGGACGGAACCGTGCACCCCCTCCTCGACGACCGGCTGGACCGCCTGCCGCCGGGCTCCCTGGCCGACGAAGCAATCACCGACGCACAGGTGCGCAACAAGGAGGGCGGCTTCTTCACCGCCGCCGCCGACCCCTCCGTGGCGGCCCGCGCGGTCATCGGGCGCACCCCGCTCGGCCAGGTGCGGGCGCTGGCCGCGTTGACCGACGGGGCAGCCCGCTGGACCGAGATGTTCCGCGCCGGCGACTGGGCGGACTGCCTCGGGGTGCTCCACAAGGAAGGCCCACAGGGGCTGATCGACCGCGTCAGGGCACTGGAGGACGCGGACTCGGAGCGCACGTATCTGCACCGCAGCAAGACCCACGACGACGCGACGGCGGTCTACGCGGTGCTGTGACGGCACACCGGAGAGGGCGGGCCGGGGCTTCAGTCCTCGGCCCGGGCGTTCAAGTGGTGCAGCAGCCGGGCCAGTTCGGCCACCTCGGCCCGGTCCCAGTCGGCGAGCTTGCGCACATAGCGGTCGCGTCGGGCGTCGCGGACACTGCGGTAGCGGGCCAGACCCTCGGCGGTGAGGTGGACGAGGGAGGCCCGGCCGTCGGCCGGATCGGGCTCGCGCGCCACCAGCCCGAGGGCCTCCAGGGCACGCAGTTGACGGCTCATGGTCGCCTTGCCGACCCCGAAGTAGGCCGCGAGATCGGTGGCCCGCTGCTGCCCGGCCGACTCCAGCCGCACGAGAAGTCCGTATGCGGCGGCCTCCAGTTCGGGGTGGACCTCGCGCGCCATTTCCCCGGAGCTGGCCCGCGCCCGGCGCAGAAAGACGGCCAACTCCCGCTCCAGGGCAAGGAATGCGTGGTCCACACCACTTTCTCCGCTCGCGCCGGGTTCACTACCGCTTTCGCTCCCGTGCACGTCAACACCCCTCATGAGCTTTCCTGCCGCTGAAAGTTTCTTTCGCCGCTGGTCATCGCCGCAGCTTGGTCAGTATTTCGCAGGCGTAGACCAACGGCAGCACACAGGCCCCCTTCCGCAGCGCGGGTCTACGTGCGTAGCGTCATGCATGGCATGTTCACACCACGACATGCCGACAGGGGTTCGCCCGGCGTCCCCCTGGGATCAGCACGTCCCCCCCACCAAGGCCTCGGAGGCACTCACATGCCGGTGCTCAGATCCAGATCCGGAACATCCCGCCGCTCGCGCTTCGCCGCGGCCGGCACCCTGCTCGCAGCCCTCTCCCTCCTCCTCACCCTGCCCGGCGCGGCGAGCGCCGCGGGCACCCACGACACCGCCGCCGCGGCCAAGAAACCCGCGCGCGGCACGGCCACGATGGGCATGGGCGTCGTCGCCCACGACGGCCAGGGCGGACTGCCGCGCGACACCCGCGCCGTCCAGACCGAAGGTGTGGACGTCAGCAGCCACCAGGGCAACGTCGACTGGGCGACTCTCTGGAACAGCGGCGTGAAATGGGCCTACACCAAGGCCACGGAGGGCACGTACTACACGAACCCGTACTTCGCCCAGCAGTACAACGGCTCGTACAACATCGGCATGATCCGGGGCGCGTACCACTTCGCCACCCCGGACACCACGAGCGGCGCCGTCCAGGCCAACTACTTCGTGGACCACGGGGGCGGCTGGTCGAAGGACGGCAAGACCCTGCCCGGCGTGCTCGACATCGAGTGGAACCCGTACGGCGCGCAGTGCTACGGCAAGACCCAGGCAGGCATGGTGTCCTGGATCCGTGACTTCGTGAACACCTACAAGGCGCGCACCGGACGCGACGCGGTCATCTACACCGCGACCAGCTGGTGGCAGACCTGCACCGGGAACAATGCGAGCTTCGGCACCACCAACCCGCTGTGGGTGGCCCGCTACAACACCACGGTCGGCGAACTCCCGGCCGGCTGGAGCTACTACACGATCTGGCAGTACACCTCGTCCGGCCCCTACGTCGGTGACCACAACCACTTCAACGGCGCCCTCGACCGCGTACAGGCCCTCGCCAACGGCTGAGCCGGCCTGCCGCGCCCGCCCGGTCCGACACTTCGCACAGCAGGGCCCCGGCGACCCACCCAGTCGCCGGGGCTCTTCCCTGTTCACGCCCCCTGATCAGGCATTTCGCCCTCCGCGCCGACACTGAAGGCCCTCTATGCACCCGACGTATACGCCGTGTGTATAGTCCTTCTTCGCCGCACACCGTGCGCCTTGTTCAGCTACGGAGGAGTGACCCGCCTTGCCCATGAAGACGAAGTCGATCGGCACGGGGTTGGCCGCCGCTCTTGTGACGGCACTCACCCTGACGCTGAGCGGCTGCTCCATGCAGACCACCGCTCCGGCCTCCGCGCGGGGCGACGCAGGCTCCGACGCCAAGGGCTCCTTCGGCCCGGTGGACTGCCGCAAGGCCAAGTGCATAGCCCTGACCTTCGACGCGGGACCGGGCGAGGACACCCCGCATCTGCTGGACGTCCTCAAGGAGAAGAAGGTGCACGCGACCTTCTTCCTGCTGGGCAAGAACCACGTCAAGAAGCACCCCGACACCGTGCGCAGGCTCGCCGCCGAGGGGCACGAGGTGGCCAACCACACCTGGACCCACGAGATCCTGACGGACAAGAAGCCCGCCGAGATACGTGCCGAGCTGGAGAAGACGCAGGACGCGATAGCGGAGATCACCGGCAAGAAGCCGCGCCTGATGCGCCCGCCGCAGGGCCGTACCGACGACACCGTCTCGGACATCAGCAAGGACCTGGGGCTCTCCCAGATCCTGTGGAGCGCGACCGCCAAGGACTACTCCACGACCGACTCGGCGCTGATCAAGAAGCGCATCCTGGACCAGGCGAGCCGGGACGGCATCATCCTGCTGCACGACATCTACAAGGGGACGGTGCCCGCTGTGCCGGGCATCATCGACGCGCTGAAGAAGCAGGGCTACACCTTTGTCACCGTCCCGCAGCTGATGGCGCCCGCGGAGCCGGTCCCGGGGACCATCTACCGTCCCTGAGCCGTACGTCCCGAGAAGCGAGGCCCCCAGGCGCACGCGGAACGGCCCGCCCGCCCGTTGCCGGGAAGGCGGGCCGTCCGTACCGGTCGCGCACGTGGTGCCACGCCCGTCACGCCATGGCGCCTACGCCGCGGCCGGGATCCTCTCCTCGCGCCTGGCCGCGGAGGCCGGGGCGAGGGCGATCTCCAGCACCTGGCGGACGTCCGTCACCGGGTGGACCTCCAGGGTGTCCAGGACCTCGGCCGGGACATCATCCAGGTCGGCCTCGTTCCGCTTCGGGATCACCACGGTGGTGATCCCGGCCCGGTGCGCGGCCAGCAGCTTCTGCTTCAGGCCGCCGATCGGCAGCACCCGTCCGGTGAGCGAGACCTCACCGGTCATCGCCACATCCGTACGGACCAGCCGTCCGGAGAGCAGCGAGGCCAGCGCAGTCGTCATGGTGATGCCGGCACTCGGGCCGTCCTTCGGGACCGCGCCCGCCGGGAAGTGGATGTGCGCGCCGCGGTCCTTCAGGTCCGCGACCGGCAGCTCCAGCTCCGCGCCGTGCGACCGCAGGAAGCTCAGCGCGATCTGCGCGGACTCCTTCATGACGTCGCCGAGCTGACCGGTGAGGGTCAGTCCGGACGCCCCGGTCTCCGGGTCGGCCAGCGACGCCTCAACGAACAGCACGTCACCACCGGCACCGGTCACCGCGAGTCCGGTGGCCACGCCCGGCACCGCGGTGCGGCGCTCGGCGGGATCCTGGGCGGACTCGGGGATGTGGTGGGGCCGGCCGATCAGACCGCGCAGATCCGCTTCGGTGACCGTGAACGGGAGTTCCCGGTCGCCCAGTTCGTGCTGGGCCGCGACCTTGCGGAGCAGCCGGGCGACGGCCCGCTCCAGATTTCGTACGCCCGCTTCACGGGTGTACTCGCCGGCCAGCTTGCGCAGCGCGGACTCGTCGAGCGTCACCTCGTCCTTCTCCAGACCGGCCCGCTCCAGCTGGCGCGGGAGCAGGTGGTCGCGGGCGATGACGACCTTCTCGTCCTCGGTGTAGCCATCGAGCCTGACCAGCTCCATACGGTCGAGCAGGGCCTCCGGGATGGCCTCGAGCACATTGGCCGTCGCCAGGAAGACGACATCGCTGAGGTCGAGTTCGACCTCCAGGTAGTGGTCGCGGAAGGTGTGGTTCTGCGCCGGGTCGAGGACTTCGAGGAGGGCGGCGGCCGGGTCGCCCCGGAAGTCGGAGCCGACCTTGTCGATCTCGTCGAGCAGGACGACCGGGTTCATCGAACCGGCCTCCTTGACGGCCCGGACGATACGTCCCGGCAGGGCACCGACGTAGGTACGCCGGTGGCCGCGGATCTCCGCCTCGTCCCGTACACCGCCGAGCGCGACGCGGACGAACTTGCGGCCCATGGCGTGCGCGACGGATTCACCGAGCGAGGTCTTGCCCACGCCCGGCGGACCCACCAGCGCCAGCACGGCACCGCCGCGCCGCCCGCCGACGACGCCGAGACCGCGCTCGGAGCGCCGCTTGCGTACCGCCAGGTACTCGGTGATCCGCTCCTTCACGTCCTGCAGGCCCGCGTGCTCGGCGTCGAGGATCTCCTGGGCGCCGCGGATGTCGTAGGCGTCCTCGGTCCGCTCGGTCCACGGCAGTTCGAGGACGGTGTCGAGCCAGGTCCTGATCCACGAGCCCTCGGGGCTCTGGTCGGACGAGCGCTCCAGCTTGTCGACCTCCTTGAGGGCGGCCTCACGGACGTGCTCGGGAAGATCGGCGGCCTCGACGCGGGCCCGGTAGTCGTCGGACTCGTCTGCGCCGGAACCAGAACCGCCGTTGAGATCGGAGAGCTCCTTCCGTACGGCTTCGAGCTGGCGCCGCAGCAGGAACTCGCGCTGCTGCTTGTCGACGCCCTCCTGGACGTCCTTGGCGATGGACTCGGCGACGTCCTGCTCGGCAAGGTGTTCACCGAGCCACTGGATGGCGAGCTTCAGCCGGGCGACCGCGTCCACGGTCTCCAGGAGCTGCACCTTCTGGGCAGTGGTGAGGAAGGGTGAGTAGCCGGAATTGTCGGCAAGCGCGGAGATGTCCTCGATCTGCTGGACCCGGTCCACGACCTGCCAGGCGCCACGCTTCTTCAGCCAGCTGGTGGCGAGCGCCTTGTACTCCTTGACCAGTTCGGCGGCGGCTCCGGGGAGCGGATCGGGGACGACCGCGTCGACCCGTGTCCCTTCCACCCAGAGCGCGGCACCCGGTCCGCTGGTCCCGGCCCCGATCCGTACCCGGCCACGGCCGCGGATGAGCGCGCCCGGATCCCCGTCCGAAAGCCGTCCGACCTGTTCGACGGTGCCGATGACACCGGTGCCGGTGTACGTCCCGTCGATCCGCGGCACAAGAAGCACCTCGGGCTTGCCGCCGCCCTCCCGGGCTGCGGCCTGTGCGGCTTCCACGGCGGCGCGCACATCGGTGTCGGACAGGTCCAGAGGCACCACCATCCCGGGCAGCACGACCTCGTCGTCGAGCGGCAGCACGGGCAGGGCCAGCGGAGTGACCGCATTGGACTCGGTAGCCATGATCTCCCCTTCGGCAGTCAAGTTGAGCTATGCAGACTCAATGCTCCTGAGCCGCTCATTGTTCCCCAGCACATGTTCGCTGTGAGCGATCGAGCGAACGCTGTCCTTTGACGTGGATCTCTTCGCTTTGCAGTCCCCCGAGACACCACCTGGTCCATGAAGAGCTCGTAGGTTGTTCGGTTGTGCTTGCGTGCTGCCACCACCTGAGAGCGGAAGTTGCGAAGCGCCGTGTCGACCGCCTGCCGGTTACGCAGAGTCGATGTCACCAGGGAGTCCCGAAGTCGGCCCGGGGCGAAGGCCAGCAGCGACTCCACGATGGGCTCCCACGCTGCGGCTGCCTCAGACATGGTCACGTTCTTCTTGAACCGCATGACGTAGGCGTCGCTGACAGCTTCTCCGACGAGCGTCTCTCTCGTGGCTCCGATGGCCTCCGCAGCAAGCATGATCGAGGTCGCGGAGGCTGTAGTGGACGTCGTCGGCCAGGACGGCGGTGTCGTCGTCGATGAGGACCAGGAGTCCGGCGTCGGTCAGCCCGGCGATGGCTGCGGCGACGGACGCGACCGAGGCAGGGCCCCTTGGGGCGTACAGGGCGCTCCTGTTGATGGAGCCCCCTGGGGCGGGGGCGGACGGCTCAATCCGAATCCGAGCCTGCGCCAAAGAAGTCGTCGTCGGAACCGAACAGGTCGAAGCCCGAACCGTCCCCGATGTCGAGGGGGACCCCGGCGAACTCCTCCCGCTGCTTGGTCTGGAGCTCCGGTCGCCTGTGTGCGTCCGCCGCGTAGTACTGAAAGTTGTAGGCGCAGTCGCAGGCTCCCATGGGGTTGTCCTTGGCGTGAGCGAGCGCCTTCTCCGGGCCGAAGCCGGAGGAGTCCTTGGTGTCCCAGAGCATATGTGTCAACTCGTGGAGGAGGCACTCGGCCTGTTCCTTCTTCGACCACGACCAGAAGAGGCTCGTCAGCCGGATCACTTCGCCCTTACGGGTCCAGGCCGCGACGAATGCCTGATCCGCGTACTCCGGTTCGCCGTCCTTCTCGCCGACCGCTTCCGTCGGGTTGTACGGAACGAGTTCGCTTTCGAGGTTGGGGAGCCGGGAGGCCAGAGTGGCGAACTTGGCGCGAACGTCCTCGATCATGACGTGCTTGTTGCCGAACCACTTGGTGAAGAGGGCGAGTTGTTCGTCCGCTTCCTCAGCGTCCGTGTGGGAGAGGATCTTCTTGGCGGCGTCGGCCAGCGCGGTCGCCTGCTCCAGCACGGGCTTCACTACCGCCTTCTGTTCCGCGCTCAGCTCGTCCTGCGCCATGCGCTGGACGGCGTGCCCCCCGCCGCGTACCGTGCCGCTCTCCAAACCCTCGGCCCGCACCGGTGCGGCTCCGGCCAGCGCCCGCGTCGCGTTCGCCTCGGCCTCCCGCTCGAAGCGGTCCGCGGGGTCGGAGACCTTGAGTCCCGAACCGTTGTCCGTGCCTGCGACGGGACCCTGGCGTTGCTGAATGACGTGAGTGAGTTCGTGGGCCAGGGTGTGCTTGTCGTTGCCACCGTCGCCTATGACGATGTGGCTGCCGGAGGTGTAAGCGCGAGCGCCCACCTCGGCCGCCGATGCCTTGGCGGCGCTGTCGTTGTGGATGCGGACATCGGAGAAGTCCGCGCCGAGCCGGGCCTCCATGTCGGTACGCGTCGAGTCACCCATGGGGCGGCCGCTGGTGCGCAGCACCTCGTGGACGGCCGAGCGCTGCACAGCGGGCTGCCCGGTTCCGTGGCCGCAGCCGGCATCGTGCTGGTGCTGCTCCTGCGCCCCGGGGTGGCCTGATCGACAAAGCATCTGGACGACGGCCGCGTTGCCGACGGTCCCCTGTAGGGCGAGGATGCCTTGGGGCGGTGTCCCGCCTTCGGCCACGGGCTTACGGGCCCTGGTACGCCCCTGCTCGATGCCGGTCGTCCTGGCGTCGTCATGGTTGTGCATGGGGCCCCTTCTGCGCTGAATCACTACCTACCTGCATACGCGATGGGTTGCCCCCGGGGCCAGGTACGTAAGGGCGGCGAGAGCTGCCCTTACGGGCACAATGCGGCGAGCTGCACCGCCGGTTGACGCAACTGTCGGTCGTGCGAATCCGCGAGCGGCATTGAACACGCACAACGGCGTCCCGAGCCCGACGGGTGGGCTGGGAACGCCGGACATGTGGCCTACGGCGCTTCGCCACCCTGCTCGTACGCCCTCTTGTCCCCCGTCGCCTTGGCCCTGCCCGGCAAGACGCCGTGACTGGGGTGGCGTTCTGTCGTGTCAGGCGGCCACTGGTTCGATTGCCACGCCCGCCTCGCCCTCCTGGGCGCTGCCGCACCGAATCTGGCGTCCACTGCGGCAGCACAGCCCCGTTGCATGGCTGCTCGCGGTCATGTCCAGGACACCGTTGGCGAATTCGGCAGCGAGCTCCGAATGACCTTGTGGTGGCGGGATGATGGGTGCGGTTGGCGTGGGGGTGCGCGTGTGAGGTGATCGAAGTGTCGCTGCGTCCGCACGTCCCGGGCAAGGGCCCGGCCCGGACTGCCGAGGTGGCCCGGCTGGCGTTCCCGAAGGGCTGTCCGTGCATGCGGATCCGGGAAGCTCTGGGCCCGCTGTTCACCGACGAGGACTTCGCTGATCTGTTCCCCCGGCGTGGTCAGCCTGCCTGGCCGCCACACCAGTTGGCCATCGTCTCGGTTTGACACTTCTCGTGTCGCCGACCGCTGACGTTCTGGTGTCACCCGACAATCTGCGCAGGTCGGTCGGCTCTGTGGCTGCAAGCAGGGCGCCCGCTGGGGCGGAAAGCGAAAGGTAGGTCTGCACAACCTCGACATCGGTCGTGCAGACCTACCTTTCGTCTCGCTGGTCACGGCCGCCGATGGGTGCGGCTCTCGGCCGCATCGGACAAACGCTGTCCTGTGACGGTCTGTCCTGTGACGGTGAACCTTTCGTTTTGCAGCATCACTTTGCGTGTGATCTTGAGTTGTGCAGAGTGACCTTGCGTCCGGGCGCGGGGTTCCGCTCCGAAGAAGGGCGGCGCAGCCCGATAGCGGTGACGGCCGTGGCGGCCCGTCAGGCGCTGCTCGGGGCCGGCTCCGGTTCGGAGGGAAGCGTTGCCGCGCGGCGAGGGAGCAGCAGCGGGGTCGCCAGCAGGAGCACACCGGCCAGGCCGATGGCCGTGCGCGGGCCGAGCAGGCCGCCCAGCACGCCCCAGACGGCCGTCAGGAGCGCGGTCGAGGCCTTGGTCGTCACCGCCCAGGCGGACAGCGTGCGGGCGACCCGGTCGGTCGCGGTGCGCTCGAGGCGGTAGGTGGCGTAGACGGGGTTGAAGACCCCGCAGCAGAAGATGAGCCCGGACTCGACGCCCATCACCAGCAGCAGCCCGCCGGTCCCCGGCCCCAGGAAGGCCAGGCCGACGGGCCAGATCGCGCGCAGCGTCCCGACCACGACCAGGACCTGGTGCTGCCCGAACCGGGTGACGAGCGGTCGGGCCAGCAGCGAACCGAGCAGCCCGCCGATCGAGGGCGCGGCGAAGGCGAGGCCGTACTGCCACGGTGCGAACCCGAGTCGGCCGAGCATCAGGACGGCCAGCAGCGGCTGGACCGCCATCACCAGGCCGTTGAACAAGGCGGTGTTGAAGAACAGCGGACGCAGCGTCGCGTCGGCGAGGATGTACCGCCAACCGTCGAGCAGGTCCCCGGCCCGCATGCGCGCGGCCTTCCGGCGCTCGGGCAGCGGCTCGTGCCCGCCCGTCGCGCGGATGCCCAGGGCCGAGAGCAGGTAGCTGACCGCGTCGGCCACCACCGTCGCCACCGGACCGAGGAGCCCGATCGCGGCGCCGCCCAGCGGCGGTCCGATGATCGTGGTCGTCCAGGCCGTGGACTCGAACCGGCCGTTGGCGACGAGCAGGTCCTCGGCCGGCAGCAGCGTCTTCAGGTACGCACCGGAGGCGGCGCGGAAGGTGATGTCGGCCGCCGCGACGACGATCGAGACCAGCAGGAGCTGAAGGAAGGTGAGCGCGCCGAGCGCGAACGCGGCGGGGATCGTCAGCAGCGCCGCGAACCGCACCAGGTCCATCGCGATCAGCACCGTCCGCTTGCGGCGGAACTCCACCCACGGGCCGAGCGGCACCGCCACGGCCGCGCCCACCGCAGCCCCCACGGAGGAGAGCGCGGCGACCTCGGCCGGTCCGGCGTGCAGCACCTGGATGGCGATCAGCGGGAACGCGCCGAAGGCGAGCCACGTGCCGAGCGCGCTGGTCCCGTACGCTCCCCAGAGCCACCCGAACCGCGGCCCCAGCCGATGTCCGAGCAGATGTCCCAGCCGGTGCCCGCTCCTCATGCCCGCCGCCCCTCGCCGCTCACTCGCACAACCGATCCGCGATCGGAAGCATCAAAGCGAGCACCAGGCCCGGGGATCAAACAACCGTAGGACCGCCTGGCCACAACCAATGGTTGTGCTCATAGGGTGTCGACATGGACCTCAACTCCGTCCGGACCTTCGTCGCCGCCGCCGACGCAGGGCAGTTCCAGGAGGCCGCCGCCGAGCTGGCGGTCACCCAGCAGGCCGTCTCCAAGCGCATCGCCGCGCTGGAGCGCAGCCTCGGCGTGCGGTTGTTCACCCGCGCCCCCCGCGGCGCCGAGCTCACCATCGACGGGCAGGCGTTCCTGCCCCACGCACGTGAGCTGCTGCGCGTCGCCGAGCGCGCGGTCGCGTCCGTGCGCACCGGCCGCCGTCCGCTGCGCGTCGACGTGATCGCCTCGCGCGGCGCGCAGTCGGGCCTGATGCGCGGATTCCACCGCGCGTACCCCGAGATCGACCTCGACGTGGTGATGCTGTTCGAGATCGAGACAGCCATCGCCGCCATCCGGTCCGGTGCGATCGACGCGTCCTTCCGCGCCGTCGCCGCGCCCGGCCGACCCCTTCCCGAGGACATCGAGTCCGTCCGGGTGCTCGACGAGCCGCTCCAGCTCCTCACCGGCCCCGCCCACGCGCTGGCGGGCGCCCGGTCGGTGACCGTCGCCCAGCTCGCCGGGCACCGGATCTGGATGCCCGGCATCGTCCCCGGTACCGAGTGGGCCGCCTACTACCACGACCTCGTCGCCGAGTTCGGCCTCACCATCGAGGCGACCGGCCCCAACTTCGGCTCCGACGCGCTCCTCGACACCATCTCCGACACCCCGGCCCTGGCCACCTTCATGGGCGGGCACACCCGCCTCATCTGGCCCACCGGCCACGACTTGCGCCGCATCCCGGTGACCGACCCGACGCCCGTCTACCCGCACTCGCTCCTCTGGCACCGCGACAACCCCCACCCAGCGCTGGCCACCCTCCGCGCCCACCTCGCCGCCACAGCGGCCGGCCACGACGCCGCCGGGACCTGGGCACCGGGCTGGGTGATTCCGCGCTGAACGCCGCCGCGTCTTCGATCACCGTGGTCGGATCGACGGACGGTGGCTCGAGGGCAGGCGTGGCCGTCGGCACACTCCGACTCTCCCCCTCCGTGTGCCTCATGTGCCTGAGCCACGTGTGAACCGACTCGGGTCCGGTGCTCGATAGAGGGAGTGTGAGCCTGTTGCGCCCCTCGGGGGAGGACCGAAATGACGACGACGCGCTGCTGCGTGCCGTCGCGCAGGGGGATACGGCGGCCCTGGCGACGCTCTACGACCGGCACGCCGGCTGGCTGCTCGCCCGGCTGAGCAGACGGTGCGCGGATACCGAGACCGTACGGGAAGTCCTTCAGGACACCTTCGTGACGGCCTGGCGCTCCGCCGGATCGCACCGCGGGGGGCGGATCGGCGGCTGGCTCTGGGTGATCGCCTCGCGCCGGCTGGTGGACGCGCAGCGGGTCCACGCCCGCGCCGGTCTCGCCGCACAGGCCGAGGCCGAGCGGGCCGGGAGCAAGGAATGGGCAGCCGCCGCGCCGTCCGCCGAGGATCGGGTGCTGGCCGGTCTGGAGTACGGGGATGTGGGCGCCGCACTCGACCGGATCTCGCCGGAGCTGCGCGAGGTCCTGCGCGCGACGGTCATCGACGGGCTGACGACCCGTGAGACGGCCCGGCTCCTGGACATACCGGAAGGCACGGTCAAGACCCGGGCGATGCGGGCCAGACGCGAGCTGCGCGCCGCGCTGGAACTGCTGGCGCCGGAAGCCGGTCCGCTGGGAGGCACGGCATGAGGGGAGGCGACGGCATGACCCACTGGCACGTGGGCGGAGAACTGGCCGAGCGGTACGCAGCCGGTTCGGTGGCGGAGACGGACGCCTGGTCCCTGGAGAAGCACGTGGAGACGTGCGGGGGGTGCGCGGCACGGGTCTCGGCGGCGGTACGGGCACAGCAGGAGGCAGCGGCGCTGCTGGACGGGGTGCGGGCGGGGGTGCTGGCCGCGGTGGCGGCGGATGGGGCTCCGGAGAGCGGGACCGTCCGGAGCAGCCAGGTCCGCTTCCTCTTCCTCGCGTCCTCGACCCGGGCCGTCCTGAACGGTCGCGTCCGCTTTCCCGGGTCCGCCACCCGCGCCGGGCGTCTGCTGTGGGCCGCCGGGCCCGCGCTGCGCGGTGCGTGGCTGCTGGCGCTGGTGCTGGTGGCCGTAGGCGCCCTCGCTCTGGCGTACGGGGCCGGGCTCGGCGCGGCCATGCGGCCGCTGCTCCTCGTCATCGCGCCGGTGCTGCCGCTCGCCGGGGTCGTCGTCTCCTACGGACGGCACACGGACCCGATGCACGAGATCACCGCCGCCACCCCGTCCGGCGGGCTGCGGCTGCTGCTGGCCAGAACCGCCGCGGTGCTCGGCGTGAGCATCCCGGCGCTCACCCTCGCCGGGGCCGCGCTTCCGCCGTCCGCCGCGGGGCCGGGCCCGGCGGCATGGCTGCTGCCGGGGCTGGCGATGACGCTGGCGGCGCTCGCCCTCGGTTCGTACGTCGGCTGCCGTACCGGCGCCTCGTCCGTCGCCGTGGCCTGGGCTGCCGCCGTGCTTCTGCCCGCCTTCGCCGGCTCTTCCCCGGAGATCGGCGAGCCGGCGGCCGAGGCCGCGAAGTACTTCGCAGGGCCCACCGCACAGGGCGGCTGGGCGGCCGGGGCGCTGGTGTGCGCCGCGCTGCTCGCCGCACGCCGTAGATCCTTCGACCATCTGGAGACGTTGTGAGCGTGAACGCATGAACAGCACCACGGTCATGAGCACGGTCACGGTCAGGAAACTGACCGTGCGGCACCGCAGAACGGCCGTGCTCGACGCCGTCGACCTCGACTTCGCACCCGGTGTGCACGGGCTCCTCGGGCCGAACGGGGCGGGCAAGACCTCGCTGATCCGGGTGCTCGCGACGGTCGCCGCACCGTCCGGCGGCCGGGTGGAGCTGTTCGGCAGCGAGGTCGGCGCGAAGTCCGGCCATCGCAGCCGGGCGGCGGTCCGGCGCAGGCTCGGCTATCTGCCGCAGGAGTTCGGGTACTACCCGGGCTTCACCGTCCGCGAGTTCGTCGCCTATGTGGCCTGGCTCAAGGAGATGGACGCGGCGGCGGTGCCCGCGGCCGTGGAGCATGCGGTCGCCCGGGTGGGTCTGACGGACCGGATCGACGCCCGGGTGAAGACCCTGTCGGGCGGGATGGTGCGGCGCGTCGGCATCGCCCAGGCGATCGTCAACGATCCGGACCTGCTGCTGCTCGACGAGCCGACCGCCGGTCTCGACCCGGAGCAGCGGGTCGAGTTCCGGGCGCTGATACGCGAGCTGGGCAGCACGTCCACCGTGATCGTCTCGACCCATCTGGTCGAGGATGTCGCCGCGGCCTGCACCGAGGTGACGCTGATCGAGGCGGGCCGGATCGCCTACCGGGGTACGACACAGGAGCTGATGGCCCTCGGCGGTAAGGACACCGGAGCGCACGGGCCGGACGGCAACCCGATCGAGCGCGGCTACACCGCTGCGCTGCGGGCGCACCGGGCGGCGGTGACGCACCGATGACGGAGCCCGAAGCACCGGTACGCCGTCGGACGCACACCGCGCTGTGGGCCGAGCTCCGGCACGGCCTCGCCCCCTGGACCGGGCTTGCGGTCGCCCTCACCGTCCTCGTTCCGCTGTGGGGCAAGGCATCCCAGTGGCAGGGCAGCTGGGGCGAGACCCAGAACCAGTTGCACTCGACGGCGGGGCTGCTCGCCGGTCCGCTCGTCGCCGCGGCCGCGTGCTGGCAGGGCGGCCGGGAGCATCGCCGCCGTACCGCGGAACTGCTGCTCTCGGTGCCGCGCAGCCGGCTCGCGCAGGCGACGACGGCCGCGACGCCGATCGCGCTGTGGGCGGCGGCCGGGTATCTGTTCGCGCTGGCCGTGGTGTTCGCGGCGACCGCTCCGTACACCGGGGCAGGCAGCCCGTCCATCTCGATCGTCGCCACGGACCTCGGTTTCCTGCTGTCCATCGGCTTCGTGGGGTTCGTCATCGGCCGGTTGGTGCGGTGGCGGCTGATCGCTCCGGTGCTGGCAGTGTGCGCGTACGTCGGCCTCGGGTTCCCGGGCTATCTGGACGTGGCAGCCCGATTCCTGAGCCCGGCACAGAAACTCATCCTGGACGGATACGTACCGGTGTGGTGGTTCGCCCCGGTTCTGGTGGCGTGGACGGGCGGTATCGCCGTCGCCGTGCTGCTCGGGTACGCGGCACGGCGGCGCCACCTGGCCGTTGTTCCGCTAGCCCTGGCGATCGCGGCCGGAACGTTGATCGCGCACACGGGCGAGGACCTGTTCCGTGACGATCCGGCCGTGGCGCGCAAGGTCTGCACGAAAGCCGCCCCCGGCACACCGCAGATCTGCATGAGAGCCTCCGATGCCCCGGTGCTCCCCCAGGCGTCCAAGGCGTTGCAGGGGATGTTCTCGCGGCTGGAGGGAGTCCCGGGCGCACCGTTCAGATTCGTGGACAACGAGTCCGGCCCGAAGGACGGCGAAGCCGCTCTCGCACACGTGAGGCGTGGCTGGGGCATCACCCGGAACCGGCTGACCGATCCCCACAGGTACGTCCGGGAAACCGCCCTCGGTCTGGTGAACCGTGACTGCAAGGCCGGCCCGGACGAGAAAGGCCGGAAGGAGGACGAGCGGATGGCACGCACGGCTGACGCCGTCATCACCTGGCTGAGCGGCGAGGACTCGCTGTGGTATCCGAACTCGCGCCATCTCGCCCGCCTCAAAGCCATGCCGGACGCCCAGCGCAAGGTCTGGCTCGGCCGTTTCCTGGCCGTCCCGGCGGACTGCACGCCCGCGGAGGTCCCGGTCCTGTGAACCACCGACTGATCCACGCCACACCGCCCGTCCCCGTCCTCTATATCCGCTCCCGCGCCCTCCCCCTCACCGCCGCCGCCCTGACCTGCATCGCCCTCGTCGCCGCCTGGGCGGCCCACTGGCTGGAGGACCAGCCGTACTTCGACCACACCGCCCGCGTACCGGTCATCGTGCTGGCCCCGCTGCTCGCCTCCGCCGCGATCGGCACCAGCCTGCACGCGCACAGCGACGAGCTGGACCGAACCGCCGTACGCCGCTGGTGGCCGCGTCGGCTGCTGCATCTGCTGATCCTGACCGTGCTGACGGCCGGAGCACTCGCGTCGGCGGTCCCGGGGCACCCGGAGGCGTTCGGCGCACCGGGCATGGTGCGCAATGTGCTCGGCGCGACCGGGGTGGCCGCGGCCTCCGCCGCCCTGATCGGTGCCCGGCTGAGCTGGCTGCCGATGACGGTCTACGGGAGCGCCGTCTATCTGGCGGTGCCCGACACCCCGGGCGGCGCAGCGGCGGTGTGGGCCTGGCCGATGCAGCCGGGTCCGCAGGGTGCGGCGTGGGCGGTGGCCCTGACGGCGTACGTGATCGGGGCGACCCTCCTCGCGGTGCGCGGCGCGCGCCCGGAGAGCACGTGACTCTCGGCGGCGCGCGCCCGGAAAGCGCGTAACCCTGGACGTTGCGCGCCCCCGGAGCGCGTAACTCTCGTCCGTCGCACGCCCCGGGCCGCGCAACGGTGCACGCTCCCCCCGGGCGGATCGGATGGAGCGGGCGGATCCGGCAATCCGCTGGCCTTCGGCCGCGTCGAGCGGCCAGGATGGCGGTGACCGTGTCCGCCATCCACCGGAGACCCGCACCATGCCCGACATCCACGGCCCCGACACACTCGCCCCCGTCACGCTCGACCGCCGCGAAGGGCCTTACGGCGAGGTCGTTCTGCGGGAGCGGGGGGACGACTTCGAGATCATCGCCAACGGGTGCTTTCTGATGGACACCTCCGACGGGCGTTCCGAGCGGCTGCTGATCGACGCGGCGCTGGCCGCGCTGCCCGCCGACCGGGAGGCACCGGCGGTGCTCATCGGGGGTCTCGGGGTGGGGTTCTCGCTCGTCCGGGCCGCCGCCGAGCCGCGGTGGGGGCGGATCGCCGTCGTCGAGCGGGAGCAGGCGATCGTGGACTGGCATCTGGAGGGGCCACTGGCCGGGATCTCCGGTGCGGCGCTCGCCGATCCGCGGACCGCGATCCTGACGACGGATCTCATTTCGTACCTGCATACGACTACGGACCGTTACGACGCCCTGTGCCTGGACATCGACAACGGACCGGACTGGACCGTCACGGAGGGCAACACGAGCCTGTACTCCCCCGCCGGTCTGGCGGACTGCCGGGAGCGGCTGACACCGGGCGGCGTTCTCGCGGTGTGGTCCGCACAACCGTCCGCCGAGTTCGAACAAGCTTTGCGGAATGCCGGATTCACTGGGGTTAGGACGGAAGAGGTCAGTGTTGCCCGAGGTGTTCCCGACGTGGTGCATCTCGCACTTCGGACGCACTGAGAGCCCCCACCGGGTATCCGTGACCCCCGGACGCCCGGGGGCCAAGCGCCACAAGGCCGACACTCCGCCACTTCGTCGCACCCAAGCCGTTACACCCTGCGTAGCCGAGAGCACTCCGCTGCCTTTACGCTGCTGACCGGTAACGGGGATCACCCACGAAATCCACAAGCGAAGACCGTGCGTCCGGGGGAATGGCCCCCGTGAGAGCGGGCAGGGGCGGGGCGATGGAACAGACACACACCACCCACAACGGTGTCGCGGCCACGCCGGGCGCGCAGCGCCGGGTGCTGGTGGTCGAGGACGACGCCACAATCGTCGATGCCATTTCCGCCCGGCTGCGGGCCGAGGGCTTTCTGGTGCAGACCGCACTCGACGGACCCGCCGCCGTGGACGCGGCCGAGGCATGGCAGCCCGATCTGATGGTGCTCGACATCATGCTCCCCGGCTTCGACGGCCTGGAGGTCTGCCGCCGTGTGCAGGCCCAGCGGCCGGTGCCGGTGCTGATGCTGACCGCCAGGGACGACGAGACCGACATGCTGGTCGGCCTCGGGGTCGGCGCCGACGACTACATGACCAAGCCGTTCTCGATGCGCGAGCTGGCGGCCCGGGTGCACGTCCTGCTGCGCCGGGTCGAGCGTGCGGCGCTGGCCGCGGTGACACCGCGCAGCGGCATACTGCGCCTCGGCGAGCTGGAGATCGATCACGCGCAGCGCCGGGTCCGGGTGCGCGCCGACGACGTCCACCTCACGCCGACCGAGTTCGATCTGCTGGTCTGCCTGGCCAACACCCCGCGTGCGGTGCTCTCCCGGGAGCAGTTGCTGGCCGAGGTCTGGGACTGGGCGGACGCCTCCGGCACCCGTACCGTCGACAGCCACATCAAGGCGCTGCGCCGGAAGATCGGTGCGGAGCGGATCCGTACCGTGCACGGTGTCGGTTACGCCCTGGAGACCCCGGCGCCATGACCCGGCCCGGTTCCGGACTGCGCCCTTTCTCGGTCAAGGCCAAGCTGGGCACGCTCGTGGTGGTCTCGGTGTTCATCACCACCGGGCTGCTGATGGTGGCCTTGCGCACCAGGACCGAACTGCGCTTCATCACGGTGTTCTCGGTGATCGCGACCCTGCTGATCACCCAGTTCGTGGCGCACGGTCTGACTGCGCCGCTGGACGAGATGACGACCGTGGCCCGGTCGATATCGCACGGTGACTACACCCGACGGGTGAGCGGCGCCGACCGGCGTGACGAGCTCGGCGATCTGGCCCAGACGATCAACCGCATGGCGGACGATCTGGAGGCCGTGGACCGGCACCGGAAGGAGCTGGTGGCCAATGTGTCGCATGAGCTACGCACTCCCATCGCGGCACTGAGAGCCGTGCTGGAGAACGTCGTGGACGGGGTGTCCTCGGCCGATCCGGAGACGATGCGCACGGCCCTGAAGCAGACCGAGCGGCTCGGCAGGCTGGTGGAGACGCTGCTGGATCTGTCCCGCCTGGACAACGGGGTGGTGACGCTGAAGGCCCGCCGTTTCGAGGTGTGGCCGTATCTGTCGGGCGTACTGAAGGAGGCGAACCTCGCCGCCTCGCACCGCCGGCTGTCCTCCGGCTCCGGGAACCACACCCGCAAGGACGTACATCTGCATCTGGATGTGTCGCCGCCCGAGCTGACCGCGCACGCGGATGCGGAACGGCTGCACCAGGTGGTGGCCAATCTGATCGACAACGCTGTCAAGCACAGCCCGCCGCACGGCCGGGTCACCGTGCTGGCCCGGCGCGGGGCCGGACCGGAATCCCTGGCACTGGAGGTCCTGGACGAGGGCCCAGGCATTCCGGAGTCCGAGCGGCACCGGGTCTTCGAGCGTTTCAACCGCGGTGAGGTGCCGTCCCCGCACGGTCCGGGCAGCGACGGCGGTACGGGCCTGGGCCTGGCGATCGCCCGCTGGGCGGTGGACCTGCACGGCGGACGAATCGGCGTGGCCGAATCCGCTCGCGGCTGCCGCATCCAGGTCACTCTTCCGGGGATTCGGCAACCGCGAGGTTGACATAGGGTTCGAACCGGAAGGGCACGTTCTACGTGTTCTGTTCAAGGGGTACGGTCCAGGGGGCCGTAGCCGCGGTCCCGCGTACCCGAAGTGAAGCGGAACCATGCTTGTTTCCCGCCATTTCCTGAGCCGAAACCCGCCTTCCGATGTGACTTGCACGACGAAGACCGGCCCGGCCTGCATGGAACGGCTGAGGAGGCGTAGCCTTGATTTCCGCTGTCCATCACCTTGTGAAGCGGAAGAGGGCGGTTGCCGCCGTGTCGTCTCAGTCCCCCAGTAACTCGAGCATCTCGACCGACCAAGCCAGCCCGGGTACGAACCCGGCTGCGGCTTTCGGCCCCAATGAGTGGCTCGTCGACGAGATCTACCAGCAGTACCTCCAGGATCCCAGTTCGGTCGATCGCGCCTGGTGGGACTTCTTCGCCGACTACAAGCCGGGTACGTCCGGCACGGCGGACAAGCCCGTTCCCGGCGCCGCAGCCGCGGGGGCTGCGGTGACCCCGGCCCAGGCCGCCACCGCACCGGCCACCACACCCCAGGCCGCTCCGGCGCAGGCCCCGGCTCCGGCCGCGAAGGCCCCCGCGCCCGCGGCTCCGGCGCCCGTACAGGCCGCTCCCGCTGCTGCTGCTCCGGCAGCCCCGGCGAAGGCCGCGCCGGCTCCGGCCGCGAAGGCCGCCGCTCCTGCCCCGGCCAAGCCTGCCGCGACTGAGGCCACCGAGGCCGCGGCCGGCCCCGAGTACGTGACGCTGCGCGGCCCGTCGGCCGCCGTCGCGAAGAACATGAACGCCTCACTGGAGCTGCCGACGGCCACGTCCGTCCGCGCCGTTCCGGTGAAGCTGCTCTTCGACAACCGCATCGTCATCAACAACCACCTCAAGCGGGCCCGGGGCGGGAAGATCTCCTTCACGCACCTCATCGGGTACGCGATGGTGCAGGCCCTCAAGGCCATGCCGGCGATGAACCACTCCTTCGCGCTGAAGGACGGCAAGCCGACCCTGGTCAAGCCGGACCACGTCAACCTCGGTCTGGCCATCGACCTGGTGAAGCCGAACGGCGACCGCCAGCTGGTCGTCGCGGCCATCAAGAAGGCCGAAACGCTCAACTTCTTCGAGTTCTGGCAGGCCTACGAGGACATCGTCCGCCGCGCCCGCAACGGCAAGCTCGGCATGGACGACTTCACCGGAGTCACCGCCTCGCTGACCAACCCCGGCGGCATCGGCACCGTGCACTCGGTGCCCCGTCTGATGCCCGGACAGGGCCTCATCATGGGCGTCGGCGCGATGGACTACCCGGCAGAGTTCCAGGGCACCTCTCAGGACACCCTGAACAAGCTGGGCATCTCCAAGGTCATGACGCTGACCTCGACGTACGACCACCGGGTCATCCAGGGCGCCGCCTCCGGCGAGTTCCTGCGGATCGTCGCCCAGCTCCTCCTCGGCGAGAACGAGTTCTACGACGAGATCTTCAAGGCGCTGCGCATCCCGTACGAGCCGGTCCGCTGGCTCACGGACATCGACGCCTCGCACGACAGCGACGTCACCAAGGCCGCGCGGGTCTTCGAGCTGATCCACTCCTACCGGGTCCGCGGCCATGTCATGGCCGACACCGACCCGCTGGAGTACCGCCAGCGCAAGCACCCCGACCTGGACATCACCGAGCACGGCCTCACCCTGTGGGACCTGGAGCGGGACTTCGCGGTCGGCGGTTTCGCCGGCAAGTCGATGATGAAACTCCGCGACATCCTCGGTGTGCTGCGAGAGTCGTACTGCCGCACCACCGGCATCGAGTTCATGCACATCCAGGACCCGAAGCAGCGCAAGTGGATCCAGGACCGGGTGGAGCGCACGCGCACCCAGCAGCCCGAGCGCGAGGAGCAGCTGCGCATCCTGCGCCGGCTCAACGCCGCCGAGGCGTTCGAGACGTTCCTGCAGACCAAGTACGTCGGCCAGAAGCGGTTCTCGCTGGAGGGCGGCGAGTCCGTCATCCCGCTGCTCGACGCGGTCATCGACTCCGCCGCCGAGGCCCGCCTCGACGAGGTCGTCATCGGCATGGCCCACCGCGGCCGGCTGAACGTCCTGGCGAACATCGTCGGCAAGTCGTACGCGCAGATCTTCCGCGAGTTCGAGGGCAACCTCGACCCGCGGTCGATGCACGGCTCCGGCGACGTGAAGTACCACCTGGGCGCCGAGGGCACCTTCACCGGTCTGGACGGCGAGCAGATCAAGGTCTCGCTGGCCGCCAACCCCTCGCACCTGGAGGCGGTCGACCCGGTCCTGGAGGGCATCGCCCGCGCCAAGCAGGACATCATCAACAAGGGCGGCACCGACTTCACGGTCCTGCCCGTCGCGCTCCACGGCGACGCGGCCTTCGCGGGCCAGGGCGTCGTCGCCGAGACGCTCAACATGTCGCAGCTGCGCGGCTACCGCACCGGCGGCACCGTGCACGTGGTGATCAACAACCAGGTCGGCTTCACCGCCGCCCCGGAGTCCTCGCGCTCCTCGATGTACGCCACGGACGTGGCGCGCATGATCGAGGCGCCGATCATCCACGTCAACGGTGACGACCCCGAGGCCGTCGTCCGTGTCGCGCGCCTGGCCTTCGAGTTCCGGCAGGCGTTCAACAAGGACGTCGTGATCGACCTCATCTGCTACCGCCGCCGCGGTCACAACGAGGGCGACAACCCGGAGTTCACCAACCCGCAGATGTACACCCTGATCGACAAGAAGCGCTCGGTGCGCAAGCTCTACACCGAGTCCCTCATCGGTCGCGGCGACATCACGCTGGAAGAGGCCGAGCAGGCGCTGCAGGACTTCCAGGGCCAGCTGGAGAAGGTCTTCGCGGAGGTCCGCGAGGCCACCTCGCTGCCGGCTCCGGCGCACACCCCCGAGGTCCAGCCCGAGTTCCCGGTCGCCGTGACCACCGCGGTCTCCCAGGAGGTCGTGAAGGTCATCGCGGAGTCCCAGGTCAACATCCCCGACCGGATCACCGTCCACCCCCGTCTGATGCCGCAGATGCAGCGTCGCGCGGCCTCGGTGGAGAACGGCACGATCGACTGGGGCATGGGCGAGACCCTGGCCATCGGTTCGCTGCTGATGGAGGGCACCCCGGTCCGGCTCGCCGGCCAGGACACCCGCCGCGGCACCTTCGGCCAGCGGCACGCGGTCCTCGTCGACCAGGTGACCGGCGAGGACTACACCCCGCTGCTCTACCTCGCCGACGACCAGGCCCGTTACAACGTCTACGACTCGCTCCTCAGCGAGTACGCGGCGATGGGCTTCGAGTACGGCTACTCGCTGGCCCGTCCGGAGTCGCTGGTCATCTGGGAGGCCCAGTTCGGTGACTTCGTCAACGGCGCACAGACCGTCGTCGACGAGTTCATCTCCTCGGCCGAGCAGAAGTGGGGCCAGACCTCCGGCGTCACGCTGCTCCTGCCGCACGGCTACGAGGGCCAGGGCCCGGACCACTCGTCCGCCCGCCCGGAGCGCTTCCTCCAGATGTGCGCGCAGGACAACATGACGGTCGCCATGCCGACGCTGCCGTCGAACTACTTCCACCTCCTGCGGTGGCAGGTGCACAACCCGCACCACAAGCCGCTGATCGTCTTCACCCCGAAGTCGATGCTCCGCCTCAAGGCGGCGGCGTCGAAGGCGGAGGAGTTCACCACCGGCGGCTTCCGCCCGGTGATCGGCGACGACTCGGTCGACCCGAACGCGGTCCGCAAGGTTGTCTTCTGCGCCGGCAAGGTCTACTACGACCTGGAGGCCGAGCGCGAGAAGCGCGGTGTCACGGACACGGCGATCATCCGTCTGGAACGCCTGTACCCGCTGCCGGGTGCCGAGCTCCAGGCCGAGATCGCCAAGTACCCGAACGCCGAGAAGTACCTGTGGGCCCAGGAGGAGCCGGCCAACCAGGGTGCCTGGCCGTTCATCGCCCTGAACCTGATCGACCACCTGGACCTGGCCGTCGGCGCCGACGTCCCGCACGGTGAGCGTCTGCGCCGCATCTCGCGGCCGCACGGCTCGTCCCCGGCGGTCGGTTCGGCCAAGCGCCACCAGGCCGAGCAGGCACAGCTGGTCGCCGAGGTCTTCGAGGCCTGACGCTTCGAGACCTGACCGGTCGCTGTACGCACGACGAGGGGCCCGGTTCCGCGAGTTGATCGCGGGGCCGGGCCCTTCGGGCTGGGCGGACTCGTGCCTCAGCCGCAGCGCCCCCGGGACGGCACGCTCATCGGACGTAGCGCTCCCCCGACGCAACAACCGTCGAACGGTGCTCAGATGATGAGCGGTTCGAACGGCTGGAACGGCGGGTCGTCGGTCGTCAGCGTCATCGCGTAGGCCGCCCGGCAGGCGACGGCCAGCGGATGACGGGTCCCCAGCGCGGTGGCCGCCCTGGCCGCGCACTCCCGGCCCAGCTCTCGCGCGGCCGCCTCTTGCCCGGTCCAGATCCGTACCAGCGTCGCGTTCAGCCCCCAGCCGATCGCCCACGGGTGGTCCTCCCCCACCTCACGGGCCATCAGGGTGCGGGCCTGCTCGATCCCGTGGCGCGCGATGTCGTGGTCCCCGAGCGTCCATCGCATCAAGGCCGTGTTGCCCTGCGTGCCGATGGTGTACGGATGCTCCGGACCCAGCATCCGCCGGTAGCCCGCCACCACCTGCTCATGGAGCGCCCGCGCCTGCCCGGGGTCGCCCGCCTCCCGCTCCACGCAGGCGCCGCTCGCCGTGATCAGCAGGGTGAGCGGGTCGTGTTCCCCGAGCATGCGCAGGCAGCGCTCCCGTACATCGATCAGCAGCGGCAGGGCCACCGCCGCTCCCGCCATGGCGTACCGGCACAGGGCGAGACTGTGCTGGGCGCGCAACGTCTGGGGATTACCGGCCCCGATCAGTCGCAGATGGCTGCGGACCGTCTGGCTCAGCTCCTTCTCGGCCTCCTGGTAGCGCCCGAGCAGCCGCAGATCGATGGCACAGTTGATCTCCGAGTAGAGGGTGGCCGGCGCGCCCGTGCGCAGTACGGTCCGGCGCAGGGCGAGGGTGCGCCGGTCGAGTGCCAGGGCCTCTTCGTACCGGCCGAGCAGGCGCAGCGACACGGCCAGGTTGTTGTCCGCGTTCAGCGTACGGCCGTCCTCCTGGCCGAAGAGGGTCAGGCAGCGGTCCCTGATCGAGACGGAAAGGGCCAGCGCCTCCTGGTAGCGCCCCTGCCCACGCAGATCAGCCGCGAGGCCGCCGACCGCTCTCAGGTGTTCCGGGTCCGTCTCCCTGCCCTCGGCCCGCAGAGAGACGATCGCCATGCGTTCGACGCCCTCACTCCTGAGGTAGTCACCGAGCGCGCGCAGCAGGTTGGCGTAGTGGTGGCTGAGGTCCCAGATCCGCGGGTGCGTCGCGCCGAGCAGTGACCGCCAGGATTCCATGGCGGGCTCGGCGAGCCGTACTCCACTGCCGTACTCTCCCGAAAGGTACATGTAGCGCAGGCAGTTGAGGACGAGTCGCTGCACCGACGGGTCCGCGCTCTCCAGCACCTCCGCCCATTTGAGGTGCGGGGTGAGGGCGGCGTACACCGGCCAGGCATCGATGTCGGCAGGGTCACCGGGGTCGGATACGGCCAGGGCGTGCCGGGCGGCGGCGCGGTAGGGGGCTCTGTCGTCCTCGGAGATCTGGCTGTGCACGAGCTGGTGGAGCACCCGGTGGAGCTGGAGCGCTTCGCCGTCGCCGATCGGCCAGGAGCTGGTCTCCAGCCGGACGGCCGAGTGACGCAGGAGCTGGCGCATGGCTCGGATGCGGCCGGATTCGTCGACGGGCGAACCAGGCAGCTGCGCACGGTTCAGCAGCTGTCCCGGGATGGAGCCGGGCGCGAAGAAGGCACAGAGACGAAGGAGCTCGAAGGCCTCTGGATCGCTTTCCCTCAGCTGGTTCAGCTGGATCGCCCAAGCGGTCCGGAAGACGATCGGGAAGTCCACGGAAACCTTGACCACGCCCGCGTCGATGCCGTCCGCGAGGAGTTCGATGTACTCATCGACGGTCAGCTCGGATTCGTTGAGCCAGCCCGCGGTCTGGTCGAGCAGCAGCGGCAGATCCTCCAGCGCCTCGGCGAGCCGGTCCGCCTCGGCCGGGGTGAGACGCGGGGCGCGGCGGCTGATGAAGGCGACCGACTCCTGGCGCTCGTAGACCGGGACCTCGACGAGAGCGCTGTCGTGCTCGCCCCATCCCAGATGGCGTGAGGTGATCAGGACATGGCCCGTCCCGGCCGGCACCAGATCCCGTATCTGTTCGGGGTCGTCGGCTCCGTCGAGGACCAGGAGCCAGTGCGAGTACGGTTCGCCGTGGCGCAGCGCGTCGGCCACCGCGCGCAGCCGTTCACCGTATTCCGCGCCGGTGGACAGACCCAGTGCCGGGGCGAGTTCGGAGAGCCGCCGGCGGCAGAGGGAGCGTCGGTCGGCGGGCACCCACCACACCACGTCGTACTCGGAGCCGAAGCGGTAGACGTACTCGGCGGCCAGCTGGGTCTTACCGACGCCGGACATCCCGTACAGGGCGACCCTGCCGTTTCCCGGCCCGGCGTCCACGAACAGCTGCTGCGTCCGGTTCAGTAGTTCGTCGCGTCCGGCGAACCGGGTGTTGCGGCGCGGCACCCCGCCCCACACCTCGGGGATATCGGCCGGATACCGGGGTCGCGCCCCGGCCGCGGCGAGTTCGGGCAGTGCGTCGATGGGCAGGTCCAGCCGGTTCAGCAGCCGTCGCTCGGCCTCTGCCTCGCCGACGCCGACGAGGCCGACGGGACGCAGCACGGCGGTCGCGGCGGGCAGCGCCGAGGTGGTGAGGGAGACGGCCGCGAACCTGTCCGGGGCGGGCGCGACGACCTCGCGCAGGGCCCGGCTCCATTGCCCGTGGCTGTCCGGACCGGGCTGAATGTACCAATCGCTGAGCAGCAGCAGGATGCGGCCGGGCGACAGGAGCAGGTGCCGCAGGATCTCCACCGGTGGCACGTCCGGCGGCAGTACTTCCCCCGGCGGCTCGCGGCGTTGCAGAACCACCCGCACTCCGCGACGCTCCAGACGGTCCGCGATCCACGCCGCCCAGGCGCGGTTGAAGTCGGCGAAGCTGATCGTGACCGCGCTGCTGACGCCGGGCTGCGGATCGGGCTGCCTGTCGGGCGAGGCCTCGGATCGGGCCTCGGGCTGGGCCGAGATTTCCGGTGGCCGCGTCGTTTCCAGCGCCGGCGGCACGGGCGGCCGAGCCGTGGCCTCGCCCGTCGGTGACTGCGCACGACGGTTGGTGAGCTGCTCCAGGAAAGCACGCAGCAGCCCGGTCGCCCTGACCGGCGGCGCGGCCGTGGCATCGGCGATCGTCGCTCCGTCCTCCTCCGGTTCCCTCAACCCGTCGAACGGCCGTGCGGTGTCCGGGCGTGGCCCGGGCGGCGGCCCCGGCAGACGTCCGGCGACCGCTCGGGACGTCTTCGAGTCCGACGCCGCTTCCCTGACACGGCAGGGGAGTTCGGCTTTGCGGACCGGCATGCCCCACTGGTTGGAGATGGTCAGCCGCAGCACGGCGGGCCCGATGGCCTCGCCCGCCGTGACAACGAACCGCGCAGGGCCGTACGTACCGCCGAACCGGTGCAGTACGACGCCGGGGTCGTCGAGCACTTCACAGACGAAGTGCGGCGCACCGTCCAGCGACACGCTGAAGGCCAACTCCTCCTCGTCGTAGGGCCACGCCTCGCTGTCGTGCTCGTTCCCGGCGTCGAGGGGGCCGCGTAGGTCGACGCTGACGTAGTGGACCAGCCCCGGCTCCACCTCGCGCAGCCAGCCCACGACCGGTTCGATCAGCAGGGACCGCTCGTCACCGCTCATGCTGGGCCCCCTCCCGCGCCCGCGCGCCGTGCTCGTGGGGGCCGGTGAGGCGCAGGGTGCTGAGGGGGTGGCCGTAGTACTGGAACATCAGGCTGTAGAGCAGCCGCAGGACGTGGCGCTGTCCGCTCGCGTCGAAGGTGCCGTCGTCCCTGACCTGGAGTGGGATGCCGTCCCCGGCCCGGAGTCGGGCTCCTCCACCGGCCTCGAATTCGGCGAGCGCCCCGGCGCGGAAGGCGCGCAGCGCGCGGGCCACCGGGCGGGCGGGATCCGCGGTCACGGTCTCGACCAGTTGACGGATCAGCTTGCCGGCCTCGGCGTCGCCGACTTTTCCGGCGGTGACGATGCAGCCACCCGCCCCCTTGCCGAGGAAGATCTCGGTAAATCCGCGCAGATACTGTCGGCCGTCGCCGTCGTAGTCGAGCAGGCGTCCGGAGTGGCAGGCGTTGAGACAGACCAGTGAACCGTCCCTGCTCAGCAGGGCCATCTCCTGATCGCTGTACTCGGCCCAAGTGACGTCGGCCAGAGTGAGTTCGCTGAGCTGATCGGCGAAAGTGCCGTGGCAGCCCATGTAGACCAGCCCGGTCCGGTCGGCGTCGTGCGCGTCGAGACTGTTCAGGAAGCTGACGATGCCGGTGTGCGGTCGATGGTCGTAGCCGTGGAAGACCGTCATGTCGGAGCGCATGTCGTGGTGGAAATACCCGAGGACACTGCCGACAGGAGCGGCCGCGTCGGCCGGGAAGTCGTCCCGTCCGTGCCGCACATCGAGCCAGCGCGCCATGTCGACGAGCGCCCCCAGCAGCCCGCCGGCGAGCCCGGCCTCCGGTGCGGCGGGCAGGGTCAGCGCCTCCCACGGCAGGTCGAAGCCGGTCTGGTCGAGGAACACGATCTGAAGGGCATCCTGGTGGGCGGCGCGGCAGCGGTTGATCCAGTCGGTCAGCGGGCGCTGGTGTCCGGACCAGCGACGGATGGACCGCAGGAGCTCGGACGGCGGCTCGCCGCCCTGGCGGGCGTTGCCGAGGCTGATGGCCTGCGGCCGTCGCTGGCCTTCGCCCGAGCGGTACTCCAGGGGCGGCACTCCGGGACAGTACGCCTCGAAGCCGAAGGCCTCCCGTGCCCCGTGCGGTGTGTGGTGACGCTTCACCTTGACCCTGGCGTAGGTCGTGGTGGGGAGCTGCTTCGCGTGCACCGGCGCCGCGCCGAGCCCCTGCGGGTGCCCGGTCCGTGCCCCTTCGGGTGCGACGGCGCGTGGCGCGGGCAGCACCTGCCCGGCCAGTCGGCCGAGACGCCGGATCGCCCGCAGCGGCTCATCGCGCACGGTTCACCGCCTCGTCGTCCAGCCGTCCCGCGATCACCCTGCCGCGCAGCGCGTGGGCGAGTTCGCTCGGCAGAGCGGCGTACGGACGGTGTCCCGGGTCGACGACCACGCAGTGCAGCCGGGTCCGGCCCAGTGAGCCGATCCGTCCGGCGGCCGCCAAAGCGTCCTCGATCCCGGCCCGCCCCACCGGGGCCCGGTCCTGGCGGCCTCGGTGCGTCGCGGCGAGCGGCACATTGCCACGCCCGTCGGTGACGACCACCAGGAGCGCCTCGACGAGTCCGGTGCGGTGGTGCTGGAAGGCGTGGCGCAGGGCGCGCCCTGCCTGGTCGAGGCCGTGGGCGAGCGGGGTGGCGCGGCCGGGCGGCCGGGTGAGCGCGACAGCGATCCGCGGGTCCCGGGTGGAGCGGGCCGCGAAGGACTCGGCCCGCAGTTCGTCGGCGGCTGCCCCGCTGCCGACCTCGATGACTTGGACGGAGGCCCTGGTGACATAGGCCCACTGCAGAAACGGTTCGAGCGCCGGGTGCCAGTCCCAGTCCCGGTGGCAGGTGTGGTCGAGCACGAGGGTGAGCAGGGTCACCGGTTCGGGCGCCCGGACATAGCCGCGCAGGTCCTGCGGAGCGATGACCAGCCGGTCGCGGCCCTCGCGGATCGCCCGGTTCTTGGCAGCTTCCATTGCCGTACGGACCGGGGCGAGGTCCCAGAGGTCACGGGCACGCCGCACCCCGACGACGGGTCCCCGCCCGGTCCGGGGCGCGCCGGCCGGGCGCGGGGCGGGGTTGCGCAGCTCGCTGCCTTCCGCCCGAGGTCCTGCGGTGTCCTCGGGGTACGGCGTACCGACCGGCATGCGGTCCTCCGGCAGCGGTGCGCTGGCCGCTCCGATCGGCTCTTCGGCTCCCGGGGAGTGGACGGGTGTGCCGGGTACGTCGTGCCGGTCCTGGTTCGCGCCGGGCGCGGGGCGGCCGTCCACCCGGCGGGGCTCTGGCAGATCCGGACCGGTGGAGCCGGGGCCGGACCCTGGCGGGATGGAGGGCCGGTGCACGGTACGGAGCCGGATGAGGCGGGCGGCACGGTCGACGTGGTGGGCGGTGACATGGAACGGGTCGGGGCTCTGAAGGGCGGAGCCGTGAGGGCTGGAGCCGTGACCGCCGGCTCCGTGACAACCTGTTTCGGCTGCCTCCAGTCGGGCGAGGGCGCGGGCGGTGCGGGCCAGGGCGAGCGTCCTTCGGTGCCCGGTGCCGTCGTGGGCTTCCAGCATCTCCAGTACGCGTGGGGGGACTTCGGTGTCGAGGGGCAGGGACGGACGGGGCCCACGAGGGTCCAGGGCCGCGGCCCAGGCGGCGGGGAGCGGACCGAGCGGTTCGGGTTCCGGTTCCGGCCGCAGACCGGGGACGGCGAGGCGGAGTGGGAAGCGGTCCAGGAGGTGCGGCGAGACCTGCTCGACATCCTCGGTGCGGCAGACGGCGAGCCAGCGCTCGCGGGGCCTCCACCGGTGGCGGAATCCGGTCTGCTCGACGATGGCGACATCGGCTCCGAGGAGCTGGACGCCGGCGCGCGTCCCGGGCACACTCAGCCGGGCGAGATCGGGCACGACGACGAGCGAGGCGCCGGTGCCCGTCCCGGTCAACGGCCCGGGCACGACGGTGAACTCGATGCCTTCAGGGCCGCGGCGGACTCGGGGACGTAACCACAGGTCCTCGTCAGCAGTGGCCGCGTTGAGCGTAGACCGCTGCACCGGGGTGCCGGGCGGATCCCCGGCAGCCATCCGGACCAGTCCGGCGAACACGTCGGTGACTGCGGAGAGGTGCTCCGGCGGCAGGTCGAAGAGCAGGACTCCAGGCAGCCCCGGTTCGAGCGCGGCGCAGACGAGCACGGTGAGCAGCCGGCGGGACAGTTCGTCGGACTCCTGCGCGAGCGCGGGCTGCGGTGGCCGGGCGGACATCGGCGCTCAGCCGAACAGGTCGCTGACGGCGGCGTCCTCGTCCTGTCCCCAGCCGAAGGCCGAACCATGGGCGGACTCGGGCCGGCGATGGCGCAGGGCGAGCGGCAGCACTCGGCGCACATGCGCGGGCCCGACCCGCCCGGCGTCGTCCTTCGCGGCCAGCGCGCGGGCAGCCCGGGCCACGAGCAGGTCGCCGCGCTGTCCGACGGCACCCGTCCGCGCGGCGGCCTCGGCACAGAGCCGTGTCACCGTCTCGTCCAGCCGGACGCGGTGCAGCCGGTCGCGCGCGGCAAGCAGCCGGCCGCGCAATCGCTCGTTGTCCTGCTCCGCGGCACGGATCCAGGCGGAGTCGTCGGTGCGGAGCTCCTCCTCGAAGGTGAGCACCGTGCTGATCATCCGGTGCCGGTCCTCTATGTCCAGTTCGGCCGTCGGCACCATCAGCCCGAAGCGGTCCAGCAACTGGGCGCGCAGGCTTCCCTCCTCCGGGTTCATGGTGCCTACGAGCCCGAAGGAAACATGCGCGGTGGTGTCCATGCCTTCCCGCTGGACAGAAAGGACTCCGGTGGAGACGACATCCAGGATGATGTTGACGATGTGGTCGTCCAGGAGGTTGACCTCGTCGATGTACAACAGCCCCTTCTCGTGGGCCTCTTCGAGCAGTCCGGGCTGCTTCTTCGGGTCCCCCTGCATCAGGGCGTCCAGCTCCCAGCCGCCGAGCACCCGGTCGTCCGTGGCGTTGATCGGCAGGGTGACAGGCAGCGTGCCGCCGGACATCAGCGCGAAGGCGCGTACGACGGTGGACTTGGCGGTGCCACGCTGCCCGGAGATGAGGACGCCCCCGATGCCCGGGGCGATGAAGTTGAGCTCCAGCGCGAGTTTCAGTTCGCCCTGCCCGACGATTCGGCTGTACGGGAGGATGGGGATCGGTGACGTCGGCCGGGGCGGGGTAGCGGGCGAGGAGGCCCCACTCATGAAGCGTTCACCGCCGTGGAGTCGGCCCGCCCCTCCTGGCCCGGCTGCCAGCGGAAGGTGACCTGGATCTGGGCTTCCGCCCCGGCCTTCACCACGGCCGCCACACCTGCCTCGAAGGTGATGCCGACCTGGAGCTCGACCTCGTCGGGCCGCAGCCCCTCCCCCAGATCACCGAACCGACGCATGGCCTGCGACGCGCATCGACGGGCCAGATCGAGCCCTTCCCCGTACAGGTCCCCGGCCGCGCCGAGAGCCCGCCGCGCGGCGCCGCCGTCCCGGGTCTCCTCCAGGTCGTAGAGCGAGTCGGCGTCGACAGGCGGTGCCCCGGTGCGTGTGTACGCCTCGGCGTCCACCACGACGGGTATCGGGCCGTCCTCCCCGGGCACTACGGACCCCACAATGACCGCCATTCGTCCCCCTTCTGCACTCCAACAGGCCTGCCACACAAAGGTACTGACGATCCATCACACTGCTCGTCGCTTCGCCTGATCCATGTCAGATCATCTGTGGTTCGAAGTCCCAGTACGGACGGTTGCGGGAGCGCGCCGAGATCGTGTGGACATGCTGGGCGCCCAGCGTCGCCACCAGGTCACCCAGCGCCTCCGTCTCGATCTTGTCCGCACGCTGCCGGTCCCGGACACCGCGCAGGTCGGCGGCGTGCGCGATCCGGGCGGAGAGGGTCAGCGGGTGGGTCCGGCCGAGGACCTCGATGGCCCGGGTGACGACCGAGTCCGTCAGCGCGGCTGCGGCTTCCGGGTCGCCCACCAGGTTGCGCAGCGCCGAGGCGTTGATGGCGCAGCCCAGCGTCCAGGGGTGGTTCTCGCCCACGGCGTGCGCCATGTCGGCGAGCGCCTCCTCCAGGAGGGTGTGCGCGTGGTCCCGCTCCCCCACGTTGCGGAGGATCAGGGCATGGTTGGCCCGGGTTCCCGCCACATACGGGTGTCCCGAGCCGAGCATGTCCACATAACCGCCGACGACCTTTTCGCTTATGTCCCTGGCCCGGTCGATGTCGGCGTGCTCACGGGCGAAGAAGCTCTGGCTGGCGGCGAACATCATCGTCAGCGGATCGTTCTCGCCCAGCACACGCTCACACCGTTCGAGAACCCGGGTGAACAGGGCCGCGGCCTTGGCACGCTCCCCGGAGCGGTACTGGCAGAGAGCGAGGTTGTGCTCGGCGCGCAGGGTCTGCGGGTTGTCGGGGCCCATGACCAGCCGGTGCACCCGGGCGCTCTGGTTCTGGAGCGACAGGGCGTCGCCGTACCTGCCGAGCAGGCGCAGGTCGGTGGCGTAGTTGATCTCGGAGTAGAGCGTCCAGCTGTGGCGCGTGCGCAGCAGGTGGCGCCGGGACTCCAGGGTGCGCCGATTGAGTTCGAGCGCCTCCTCGTACCGGCCCAGCAGGCGCATCGAAGTGCCCAGATTGTTCTGCGCGTTGAGCGTACGCGAGTCCTGGTCGCCCAGCAGTTCGCGGTAGGCGCCGAGGATCCAGGTCGACATCTCCAGCGCCTCGTCGTAGCGTCCGAGGCCGCGCAGGTCGGCGGCGAGGCCACCGGCGGCGCGCAGGTGTTCCAGGTCCTGTGCGCCGCGTTCGTTGCGCAGATGGTCGACAGCGGCCCGTTCGATGGCTTCCGTACCGGCGTAGTCACCTACGGCCCGCAGCACGTTGGCGTAGTTGTAGCTGAGGTCCCAGACCCTGGGGTGATCCTCGCCGAGGAGTTCCCGCCAGGCCTTCATGGCGCGTTCACCCAGCTTGATGCCGGCCCGGTACTCCCCCGAGAGGTACATGTAGCGCAGGCAGTTGAGCACCAGGGTCTGGACCGCCGGGTCGGTGCTCCGGAGCACGTCGGCCCATTTCAGGTGCGGGGTGATCTCGGCGTAGGCGGGCCACAGGCGGGTGTCGGTGGGCCGGCCGGGGTCCGCGGCCGCGAGGGCCCGGCGGACCACATCGATGAACTCCTGGCGGTCCCGTTCCGGCATGTCCTTGCCGATGATCTGGTGGACCATGCGGTGCATGTAGAGCGATTCGCCGGATGACGCCTCGTCGACGACCGATTCGTGGGACTCCAGACGGACCACGGAGTACTGACGGAGCTGGCCGATCGCCCTGTTCCACAGCAGCGGGTCGTTCATCAGGCCGGAGAGCTGTTCCGGCAGTTCGCCGGGGGGCATCTCCTTCAGCAGCCGTACGGGGATGGAGCCGGGTGCGAAGAAGCTGCACAGGCGCAGCAGGTCGACGGACTCGGGGACGGTGTCCTTGAGCTTGTTCAGCAGTATCGACCAGGCGGTCTGGAAGGCGAGCGGGAAGTCCGCGGAGACCTTGACGACGTCCTGGTCGATGCCGCCTTCGAGGAGCTCGATGTACTCCTCGACCGACATGTCGGAGTCGTTGAGCCAGCCGGCGGTCTGGTCGAGGAGCAGCGGGAGGTCTTCGAGTGCGTCGGCGAGCTGGTCGGCCTCGGCCGGGGTCAGGCGGGGGGCCCGGCGGCGGATGAAGGCGACCGACTCCTCGCGGTCGTAGACCGGGACCTCGACGAGGTTGCTGTTGTGCTCGCTCCACTCCGGGTTGCGGGAGGTGATCAGGACATGTCCGGGGCCGGTCGGCACCAGGTCCCAGATGTGTTCGGGTTCATCGGCGCCGTCGAGGACCAGGAGCCAATGGGAATGGGGTTCGCCGCGACGCAACGCGTCGCGTACCGCGCGCAGCCGCTCGCCGTACTCGGCGCCGGTGGACAGGCCCAGTTCGGGGGCGAGTTCGGCGAGCTTCTGGCGGTAGAGGGCGCGGCGGTCGGCGGGCACCCACCACACCACGTCGTACTCCGAACCGAAACGGTAGACGTACTCGGCGGCCAGCTGGGTCTTCCCGACACCGGACATGCCGTGCAGCGTCACGACCCCGGCGCCGGGTCCGGCGTCCTGGAGGGCCTGGTACGCCTTGCTGAGCAGCTCCTCCCGGCCGGTGAACCGGGTGTTGCGCCTCGGCACCCCGCCCCACACCTCGGGGGTGTCGGCCGGATACCGGGGCCCCTGCCCGGCCTCGACGGACTCGGGCAGCGGGTCGGTGGACAGGCCCATGCGGACGAGCAGCCGGCGCTCGGCCTCGTCGGCGCCGACGTTGGTCAGGTCCGCGGCGCCGAAGACCGAGGTGGCGCCGGGCAGCGCGGAGGTGGTGACGCTGACGGCGACGAAGCGGTCGGGGTCAGGGGCGACGACCTCGCGCAGGGCCCTGTTCCACTCGTCGTGGGTGCGGGGGCCGAGCTGGAAGTACCAGTCGCTGAGGATCACCAGGACGCGGCCGCGCGACAGCGTCAGATCCCGCAGCGACTCCTCCAGCGGAACCTCCACCGGGGGGTCCCAGCGCTGGTGGACGACTGTCACTCCACGGCGCTCCAGACGGTCTCCGATCCACGTCGCCCAGGCGCGGTTGAAACCGGCGAAACTGATGGTGACGGTCTGCGCCCCGGTTGTTCCAACTTGCTTACGCGTTCCGGGCATTCAACCGTCTCCCTGCCTCGATGCGAGCCTTGTCAACATACACCGGAGCATGGTCGCTCCGGCCGGTATCACGGGGCCGCTCACTGCCTTCGCGAGCCGTTCCTCTGCTGCCATATCACCTTGGCGGTGGCCACGTACGCCTCCGCGCGCGCGAGATGACCCGTGGGAGGCGGACAATCGTCCAGACGGTGGTAGAGCGTGATCATCTCGTTGACCACCACCCGGCCTTCGCTGGTCAGCGCCGCCGATCCGGCCAGCACGGGCAGTACGGCCCCGACCTGTTCGCGGCAGCGGGCGTGCTCGGCCCAGGCCAGGTCGCGATGGGTGACGCGTTGCGCGCCGAGCGCGAACCGCTGCCAGTAGTCGGCGAGTGCGATGTGCGAGTAGGCGCCCTGGAGGAGGCCGTCGAAGGGCCGGGGGTCGGAGCGCCAGGGGGCGAAGTGGCGTGGTGTCGCGTCCTCGTGGTGCAGCGGCACAAGGGCTCCGAGCGCGGCCAGTTTGGTGTGCTGGAGTTCATGGACGAGCGTGGAGGCGAAGTAGGCGGGGGTGGCCGGCTTGCTGCTGAGGACGGCGCCGAACGCCTCGCGCCTGGTGCCGCTGCAGTGCGCCGCGCCCTCGCCGGTGGGCCCTGAGCCGGGCGGGGGGCCGAGCGGTATCAGACAGCGCAACAGCACGGCCGCTTCGGTCAGGCGGTGCTCGCCGCCGATGCGGAGCAAAGGCTCCACTCCGGACCAGGACTCGGTCCAGGCCTTGCGCTCGTGGTCGTCGATATGGGTGGCGGCGCTGAGTCCGTGGCGTCGGAGTCCGCCGCCCTCGGTGCGGTACGGGTCGACGTCGTCCAGGGGTACGGGTCCGATACCGGGCATGACGGCGGGCAGCGCTTGCACGGGCAGCCAGCGCGGGTCGGCCGAGCCGGCCGTTCCGTCCCGTTCCGTATGTACGGTGAGCGGTGGCCGGCCGTCGGCCCCACCCACCGCCATTTCGCCTTCGGCGAAGGCGATGTCGACCGGTCCCGAGGCGGTGCGGAGGGCGCCCAGGGTGGGCAGCGGGAGGAGGCCGTCGTGTGCGGTGAGCCGGGTCGTGAACGCAACTCCCGCCCGGATCGCCGCCGCGGCGGCGAGTGCGCTCAAGTGGTCGAGGTCTGCCGGAAGTCCGGTGCCGGAGGCGGCTCCGGTGAGGCCGCGCAGGCAGCGCTGCGCCCAGGGCCCGGCGAGAGGGTGGAACAGGACGGTGCGCACAGCGGATCGGTCCGCGCGTTCGGCCGTCTCCAGCAGCGCCCAGTCCTGGCGCAGCCGGTCGAGCGCCCGGGGCGGACAGATGGTCATGGGGGCGGCCTCGGCTGCGTCGAGCAGCGCGCGCAGAAGGAGGAGCCGGCGGGTGTCCTGGTCGCGTACGAGAAAGCGGAGGGTTTCGGCATCGCCCTCGGTGCGGCCGAGTTGGCGCAGCATGTGGTTCGGGAGTGGGGGGCTCATCGGTGTGCTCCTGCGGTTGCGTCGTACAGCCGGCCCGCGATGTGGCGTACCAGCCGTTCGAGATCGGCGCAGTAGACGGACGGGTTGGTGAAGCCGTTGTCTGCGCGGTAGCGGTGTGCGTAGTGGCCGCCGCCGCAGACGTTCAGCAGCGGGCAGGCGCGGCAGGCGGCGGCGAGCGCGTCGGCGCCTGCCTGCCGGGCGGCGACGCCGGGGTGGCGCAGGGCATCGTCGAAGGTGTGGCAGAAGATGTCGAGCCCGGTGGCGGCGGCCGTGTCGTAGGCGGACTTGAGGGAGTCCACCTGCTCGATCGTCCCGTCGGTCTCGACCACGATCGCGTTGACGGGGTCGAGACCGAGGGATTCGGTTGCGGCGGGCAGGCCCAGCAGCAGGGCGATGCACTCCTCGAAGAGCCGTACCCGGGTCTCCCTGCGCCCGGTCGGCCACCAGCGGTCGAAGACGGTGGTGAGCCAGTCGCCGTACGGGGTCGGGCGGTCCGGTCCGGGCCCCGTGGGGGCCGCCCCCGGATCGGGCAGGCCCGGCGGGGGGTTCGTCCAGTTGCCGTGCGGCAGCAGCAGGTCCAGGGCCGGTGGGCGCAGGGTGAGCAGCGACTCGTACATCTCGACCGGGTCGGTCTGCGGGTCTACAACGGTGAGGATGCCCGCGTACGCGTCGGGGTGCCGGTCGGCGAGGAGCCGGGCGCCACGCGAGGCGGCGGGCCAGGAGGGTCGTCCCGCGTGGTCGGTGCGCCGGGTGTTGTGGGTGGCCAGACCGCCGTCGAGGCTGATGCCTATGCGTATGCCGTGCCGGCCGAGGACGGCGATGCGGGCGTCGGTCAGCAGGGTGGCGTTGGTCTGCACGGTGGTGTGGACGGCGCAGTCCGCGGGCACCACGTCGCGTACCCGGTCGGCGAGGGCGGCCAGCCGGTCGACGCCCGCGAGGAGAGGTTCGCCACCGTGCAGGACGAGGGCGACGTTGCGCAGTCCGTGGGCCGCGGCGTGTTCGGCGATCCGGTCCGCGGTGCGCTCCAGGACGGCGGGTGCGGCGGTGGCCGGGCGGGCGCGCCAGGTGCGGTCGGGGCCCTCGTAGAGGTAGCAGTAGCGGCAGGCCAGATTGCACCGGCCGTGCACCTTGACGATGAACTGGCCGAAGGGGACCGGGAGTCGGCCGACGGCACCGGTGTCCACGCGCCGTGGTGTGCGCGGCGTCGCCTGTCGAGACACTCCGGCACCCCCGTGCTGCATGTCTGCCGGGACGGCCCCCGTTGCCGGCCCGAGGCGAGTATCCCAGGCCTGCCGTGCGGGCAAACCCGTCCCGGGCCGCGATGTCCTGTTCAACCGGGTCCCGGACCGAAACCCTGCGGCTCCGGCCCCGTCCCGCGGAGCTGCGGGGCACCCCGCCTCAGAAGGCGTTGTTGAATCCCCACAGCATCTCCCGCGGCTGCTCGGCCCGGCCGCACAGATCCGCGACCACCTCGCTGAGCACCGGGTGGTCCAGTGTCCGCAACGCCTCCAGATCGAGTTCCAGCAGATCCGGCAGCGCATCCGGCCCGCCGGACGGCCCACCGTCCGGCCCGCCGTTGCGTATCGACTCGCTCATCACGCCTCCCCGTACTGCGTACTGCCGCGTCGGGCCTCGCGGTGACTCGCTCGCCGTTGAGCGCATGCCCTTGAGCCCGTCCCTGACACACTTACATCTGCTCGCGTTGCGATGGCGCACGTGCTGCCGGCTCCGGTATGAGTCGCACCGGTCACATCTGTACCGATGCCCCGCACTACCGGGCATACGCCTTCTTGAGCATGCCATCGACCGGCGTCGGTCGTGCGCCGGTCGTGCACAGCGCGCGCCGCCCACAGCGCATCACACCGGGGCCACCCCGCCCGAAAGCTCGCTGCCCGGCACTCAGCGCTCCAGCTCGGCCAGCCGCTCGGCGGTCGCCTCGCCCGCCGCGCCGCCGCCGTCCGGCAGTTTGCGCCATTCCCGGCGGGCCGCCCGGTACGCCTCGCGTGCGGCCCGGGGACGTCCCGCCCTCTCGTATGTCATACCCCGCCAGTGGTTGGCTGTAGCACCCAACTCGACCGCCTGTCGGACCTGTTGTGGACTGTCCAGCTCCGCTTCTGCCGCGCCGGCCGCATCGGCCGCGTCCCGGAACGCCTCGGCCGCCTCGTCGAGCCGGGCCGGACGGTTCAGCACCCGGGAGGCGTCGAGGTGGGACAGGCCCAGTTCCAGCCAGCAGCGCGCCGCGGTCAGCGGGTCGGTCGCCTCCTGGGCCGCGAGCCCGAAGAGATGCTCGGCCTCCCGTAGATCGACCCGGTCCTCGGTGGCCCGGTGCCGCAGCATCAGCGCCCGCCCCAGCATCAGCAGCCGCTCGGCCTGACGCGCGCCGCCCGCCGCCGTCTCCGTACGGCAGTCGCGCAGCACCCGTACCGCGGCGCCGATGTGCGCCCGGCCGTCGGGCAGTTGGGCGCGGCGCAGCAGGGTGCCGCCCCATTCGGCGAGCAGATCGGCGTGGGCCTGCGAGTCGCGCGGGACGCCGCGCGCGGCGCGGGCGAACCAGTCGGCCGCGTCCACGAGTTCATCCGGGTTCCCGGTGTGTTCGTAACGGGCGACACGGACTCGGGCGGCCCGGGTCTGGAGCAGGGCGCGCAGCCGCTGTTCCCGTACGGTCGCCAGGGCCTGCTCGATCAGGGTCGCCGCCTCGTCCGGCTCCTCGCCGGAGGCGAGCAGGGCGTCCACCAGGTCCAGCAGGATGCGCACCTCGGTGCCCATGGTGTGCCGGCCGCCGCCCTGCTCGAACGCCGTGCGCAAGGAGCGCGCCGCCTGACCGGCGTACACCCGGGACTGTTCGGTGTCGACGGTGGCCCCGGCAAGCCTCAGCAGGGTCCGGCCGTGCGCCAGCGGCAGGGCGGCGGGCCGGTTCTCCTGGTCGGGCCAGACGTCGGCGAACGCCTCCAGCATGCCGTACGCGGCCTGCAGCAGGGCGGTGTCGCCGTCGAGCCGCCACTGCGCCTCCAGGGCCCGGACCCGCTCCAGCGTCAGTCGGAGGGCCTCGGCGGGATCCAGGCCGGGGGCCGAGCAGGCGGCCGTGTACTCGCGGTCGGCGCGCCGCAGCAGTTCCAGTGCGCCGCGCCGGTCGCCGCGCCGCCGCCGGTCGTCGGCCGCGGCGTGCAACACCTTCGCCAGTACGGCCCGTTCGCGTGCCGCCCCGGGGTGCGCGGTGGCCCGTTCGGCGGCGTACTCGGCCTCGCGGAGCAGTTCGGCGTCGCCCTGGACCTCCCACAGCCGCAGGACGCAGCGCGAGTACTCCGCCCACAGTTCGGGGTCGGCGCCCGGCCGCTCCTCGCGCTCCGTGGCCCCCCGCAGCAGCTGCACGGCGTCGATCAGGTACTGCACCATGCTGTCCGATTCGAAGTGCCGCACGAGGACGCGGGCGCTCTCCACCGCCGCGTTCGGCGTCTGGACGGGGTTCCGGTAGCCGTCCCGGTCGGTCTGGATGACGAACTGCTCGGGCAGGGGCATGAAACGCTCCAGTACGCGGACCGCGACCTCGGCGAAGGGATGGGGGACGCGCGACCCGCCGCTTGCGCCGCTCTCCCCGTTCTCGTCACCCTCTTCGATCTCCCCGTCGGGCGCGCTGTTCCCCATGGTGTCCGTGGTGTGGGTGGACCGCGACGATCCGTCCCTGCCCTCTCCGAGCTGGGCGAAGGCGAGGGCAGGGAAGTTCGGCCCGCCCTTCCCGAATCGCTGCTCGATGTACTGCGAGCAGTGCTTGAGCACGAGCAGCGCCTCGTCCCGGCCCAGCGGACCGAGCAGCGCTTCCCGGACTCCGGGCGCGAACTCGTACCACTGGCCGCCGCCCTCACCCCCGTCCTCGGCCCTGCTCCGCGTCAGCAGTCCGCTCAGCAGTACCTCGGCGAGTTCGGACGGGCCGGAGTGGGGCAGCATCGTGCGCTGCACCAGCTGCATCACAGGCAGATACAACGGGGCCGCCGCGAGGTAGACGGCCAGCTGTCCGGCGACCGGAGAGGCCGCGGAACGGAAGCGGCTGACCAGTTGGAGCGAGGACAGCCCGTCGCCGGGGCGCTGCGCGGCCGCCGCGGGCTGATCGGCCCGCACCCAGCCGACGGCTCCGGAGATCCGCCCCGCACCGGTGCCGGAGAGCAGCCTCGCCCAGGCCGCCAACGCACCTTCCACCGGAGGGAGTACGGGAATCGCGAGAGCACCCGGGTGCACGGCGGGCCCCGTTCCTGCGTGCTCCGTGACCTTCAGTACGGCGGCGCCGCCGGGCCCGTCACCCCGGGACAGCGAACCGTAGGTGACCGGCAGCCTGGTGCGGTTCCACATCCGCTGCGGCAGGGGCTGGAGCACGGCGGCCGGGGCCTGTCCGGCCAGCTGGTGCAGCAGCCGGTGGGCCCGGCCGCTGTGCCAGAGCGGACCGGCGCAGTCGCTGACGAGGACGGTGACACGACGGCCGGTCGGATCGCTCAGCCGGTCCGCGGAGTTCAGCGGTGCGGCGGCCGGATCGGGGCTGCGGCTCACCGCGGCCGCACCGTCGGGCCCCTGATGCAGATAGCGCACCTGGACATCCCGGAAGGCACCCAACTGCCCGAAGATCTCCTGGAGTTCGCCGAACATCCGGTCCCACACCAGCATTGAGGACGAGGCGTCCATGACGCACTGCAGCAGCGCCTCGCCCCGGGAAGCACCGCGGAACACCGGCATGATCATCCCGCCGGCCCGGGCGCTGAGCTCCGCGGTCGCCGTCTCGTCGAGGGTGCGGCGCAGCGGGGGCACGGCCGGGCGGTAGCGCTGCAACGGGCGAAGGGCTCGCTGGAGTTCGAGCGGCGCCGGGAGGGCGGGGGCGGCGGGTACACCGACGGTGAGCGCTCTCGCCCGGCCGCCCCGGACGGCGCTCCGTCCGCGCCCGGCCGTGCCGTCCGGGCGGGGGCCGCCGGGTGGCGCGGTGCGGGGTACGGGGTAGAGGGCGATCCGCCGGTCGGCGTCGCCGAGGTCCCGCTGCTCCGCGGGCTCGTCGTCCGGGGCGGGGTCCGGGGCTTCGTCCCGTCCGGTCACCTGCGGGGTGGGCCGCCCGGTCGGACGGCCCACCTGGGCGGGGCCGGCGGACAGCAGCGGCGTGGCCGCGTCGTCCTCGTCGTCCGGCGCGTCGGGGTGACGGGTCCAGCGGGCCAGCCAGAGGGCGTCGCAGAGCTGCTCGGCGTCGGGGTCCAGCCCGGCTTCGCGTAACCGGGCGACGAATGCGGGCAGCAGGCCTCCACCGTACGGCTCGGAGTCGGGCTGCGGCTGTTGCTGCGGCTCGCGACCGGGCTCCGGCACCGGCCCGACAGCTCCGGGAGCTTCGGGCTCAGCGCCCGTTGCCTCACCCGGGACATGGGGGTCATAAGGCTCCACGGCGTCACCCGGGCCACCGTCGGGGCCGCTTCCCTCGTCCGGTCCGTGCCGCGCCTTGCCGTCGGCCATCAGCGCATCACCTCGGCCTGTCGAGTCGCTGGATGAGCAGATCGGCGAGGCGGTCACGGCCGGCCGGGGCGGCGGCATCGGTGAGATAGATCGCGTTCAACAGCTGGTCGGTGGCCAGGAGTTCGCTGCGGGAGCGTTCCAGGAAGTGGGCGATGAGGTCGTCCCCGGAGCGTGCCGCCTCGTCGCCGAGGTGGGCGCGTACGAAGGTCGCGAGCCGCTGGTGGTCGGGGCGTCCGAGCTCCAGGTGGATGCAGCGGCGCATCAGGGGCGCCGGGAAGTCCCGCTCGCCGTTGCTGGTGAGCACCACGAACGGGAAGGACCGGCACTGCACCCGGCCGCCCCTCACCTTCACCTTGTTGCCGTCGTCGTCGAGGACCTGCGCCTCGCCATCGGGCAGCCGGTCGGCGATCCGCTCCAGTTCGGGGATGGCGAACTCGCCCTCCTCCAGCACATTGAGCAGGTCGTTCGGCAGATCGATGTCGCTCTTGTCGAGCTCGTCGATGAGTAGTACACGCGGCCGGTCCGAGGGCAGCAGCGCGGTGCCGAGCGGCCCGAGCCGGATGTAGCTGCCGACGCTCTGTGCCGATTCGGCGCCGGGCGCCCCGGCCGCCGCACTGTGCGCGGCGATCTGTACATCCTGGAGCCGGGCGATCGCGTCGTAGTGGTAGAGGCCGTCCTGGAGCGCGGAGCGGCTGACGATGGGCCAGCGCAGGACCCGGCCGAGCCCGAGCTCATGCGCGACGGAGTGGGCCAACGTGCTCTTTCCGGCGCCGGGGCTGCCGGTGACCAGCAGCGGACGCCGCAGATAGAGCGCGGCATTGATCATTTCGAGCTCTTCGGCGCCCGGCCGGTGGAGTTCGGCGATGTGCCGGTAGCCGCCGAGGCGACGATCGGCGGATCCGTCCCCGTCCTGCTCGTCGGGGGCCGGGGCACCGCGGCCCCCGAAGTCCCGCCAGGGCGGCGGGGGCGGCAGCTGCTCGATGCCCTCGTGCGGTTCGCCGGCCCCTCGGTAGATGAGCCACTCGCTGGGTTCACTCATAACGCGTTCCTCGTCGTCACTCGTCCGCCAGGGGCAGCAGTCGAACGTGCATCACGGTAGCGATCCGGCGTACACGCCGTAAGGGCCCGGCCGTTCACGGTGCCTCAAGGAACTGCCCGGAGCCCGGCAGGGGATGATGTGGATCTTCGTAGTACAGGGCGACACCGTTCGACCAGTACGTCTCCGCACGGCCCGCATGCACCCCCTGTCTCAACTCATGGATTTTTTTCGGGAGGTGAACGGCGATGCGGGCCTCGGCGACCGCGTCGGCGGCGCGCCGGTGAAAGTCCGTGCACACCGCGGTCGGCTCGGCCGCCCGGCGCCGCCACAGGGCCACGCCGAAGCCTCCGTCGAGCACCCGCCCGAGACCGGCCGCGGTCTCCGGGTGGGTCCGTTCGCCGTAGCGGCAGAGCACCGGGACGGTCTCGTACGCCAGTTGGCGCAGCTCCTCCACCACGGGTACGGGTACCCGCATGCCGTCCTCGCAGTCGACGACGGCGGCTCTCATCGCGGCGGTCCTGGTCCGGTTCCAGCGCGCCTCGCGCTCGTCGATCCCGTCATCGGCCAGGAGCTGACTGTGGTCCAGGCGGCGGATGACCACGGGGCGCAGCACTCCGAGCGGCCTCCCGTCGGGCGGCACCCGCCATCCGTCGACCTCCAGATCCATGAGGGACTGGTCCACCGCGACCTGGAGCACGGCGGGGTCGTCGGGTTCGTCGCACCGCCGGAACGCCTCCGCCAGCGGGCCCGCGAGCCGGGCCGGGAGGGCCTGAGATGCGGTGCCCCGGCTGTCCTCGGCGACAGGCAGGACGTCCCCGCCGTGCTGGGCGACGCCGATCCGCCAGTCGTAGCGGTCCCGTTCCCAGCCGCGCGGCTCCAGCGCCAGCAGGACGAACGGGGCGCTGCGCGTCCTGGCGGGTTCGAGCGTCGGCGCCGGGGTTCGCAGGTGTTCGAGGCCCGGGGCGTGCCGGCCGTTGTGCCGGAGCCCGGCAAGCTCATGACGGAACTTGCGGGAGAGCCGGTCCTCGGCCATCCGCTTCACCCAATCCCACAGGGTTGCCTCGGCGAGCGGGGTGGACGGCAGGACGTAAGGGCGTTCGGCGGAGAGGGCGCTCATGCAGTAGCGCAGGATCAGTTCCAGTGCGCCGTCGCCGCCGGGGGCGTCGTACAGCGTCCCCAGTCCGTCGCGCCAGCCGCGCGGGGCCGCGTGGTGCTCGGCCGGGTGGGTGTCCGGCAGCCGGTCCAGGAGGTCGAGGAGGCTGCGGGTGCTGAGCGGGGGCGGGAGTTCGGCGAGCCGGCCGAGCAGATCGACGCGTTGCTGGGGGCTGAGGGCGAGCCCCGCTCCGGCACCCAGTTCGCGCTGGAGATCGGCCCAGGTCCGATCGGTGCCGACCGGGCTGGTGTGCCGGTCGGCGTGGTAGCGGTCGTGGGCGTGGAACACCGCCTGGTACGGGTCGTCGGACTCGGCGGCGACCGCTCCGGGGGGCACGGGCAGCGTACGCAGCCGCTCGACGCCGATCGAGGTCCCGCCGGTCGTGCCGTCGGAGCGCGACTTGAGTACGCCGACGACCTCGCCGCGGGCCAGGTCCACCACGGGTCCGCCGGACAGGCCCGGGTACATCCGGTCGCCGTCGAGCCGCATCTGTTCGTCGTCCTCGGCCCAGTCGCCGAAGGTACCCATCACCTGGCACCGCCCGCTGAACCGGGTCAGCTGCCCCGACCCGCCGTCGGTCCAGCCCGTGTAGAGGACCGAACCGCCGCCGAACATGCCCGCCGGACGCTCGGTCACGTACACACAGGGGTGCTCGACGGGCCGCAGCAGCCGGATGAGCGCGAGGTCGGGGGCGGGCCAGCCGCCCGAAGGCGCCGGAACCCGTGCGCCGCCGGGCCCGGCCGTGGCGTGGCGGCTCTCGGGCAGGGCGGCGACCACGGTGCCCTCGACCGCGGTCTCGGCGCTGCCCGGGTCCGGTTTGAAGACCACGTTCACGTGACGCCCCTCCCCCTCCATCGCCACGTGCGCGCACGTGAGGACCCAGCTCGGGGCGATGAAGAAGCCGCTCCCCAGGAAGCCTCTGTCGGATCCGTCAGGGGCATACCCGGGCTCCGGGCGATGGATGCGTACGGTCGCCGCCATCACGAGGCCCGCCAGCGCACGGTACGTACTCTCCGAGCCGCCCCCTGCGCCCCTGCCCGGCGGCTGGGTCATGACCGGCTTCCGGTGTCCGGCCCGGGCCCATCCGGATGCGCCGGTGCGCCGGTGGATGCCCCGGCGTCCGGATTCCCCGCGGATGCGCCCGGGACCGCCGCCGGTGGTGCCGTGGGCGCGGGCGGATGGCCGGGCGGCGAGGAGGGCGGGGGCGGCATGAGCGGGGCAGCCTGCGTGGCCGGGGGCGCGGCCACCTGCGGCACGGCCTGCCCCGCCCCACGCGCCCCCGTCTGCGCCGGGATGGCCGGATCGACGGGCGGACCGCCACCGCTCCACGTCAGCGTGACCTTGATGCCGCCCTTGGCCTCGCCGTCCGCGAGCAGGCCGACGACCTTGCCCGCCTTCGCGGTGAGCTCGATGCCGAATTCGACGCTGACCTCGTCGGGCCGCACCGCCCGCAACGGCTCGGCGAGCGAACGCGCAACGCTGGTCACGACGGCCTGGAGGCTCTCGACCCGGGCCTGCACCTGCTCGGCGAGGCCCCCATAGCCGATGTCCGTGAACGCCGGCCCCCGGGCGGGCTTCGTCAGCTCCTCCGCCCCGGAGATCCGCGCCCAGACCGGTGTGCCGTCCGGCATCTCGATACGCGTGATACGAGCCCCGCCGTCACTCATGAAACCCCCCGTTCCCCCAACTACCCGCAGGCTAACGGCAGTACGCCGCCGATGCGAGAGACATGGACCATGACGCCGGGGCACGGCGGGCCGGTTCTCGACCGGCCCGCGCGGCTGCCGCGGACCGCGCCCGGGGACGTACTCCCGGCCTTCGCGGGGCTGTCACCAGGCATTAGGCTTGCCGCATGTACTTCACCGACCGCGGTATCGAGGAACTGGAGAAGCGGCGAGGCGAGGAAGAGATCACTTTCGAGTGGCTCGCCGAGCAGCTGCGTACGTTCGTCGATCTCAATCCCGATTTCGAGGTGCCGGTCGAGCGCCTCGCCACCTGGCTGGCCCGTCTCGACGACGAGGACGAGGACGAGTAGTCAGGCCGGCCCGACGCCATCGGCCCCGTCGGCCCTGAACCGGTCGTAGGTGAGTCCGAGCGCTCCGTGCGTCATCGGCAAGACCCCCGCCAAGACCCAGCCGCCACTGCGGCGGCTCATCCCCCAGAGGGTGAGCGGCAGCCCGGCCGCCACCTGGGCGCCGCCCAGTACGCGGGCTCCGGGGCCGCGCATCCAGGGGCCGAGGCGGCTGCTCCCTACCGCGTCGAGTTCAACCTTCACCGCCTCGCGCCGGCCGGTCCAGGTGATCGGTTCCGCTTCGGGCCGGTCGTCGGCCGCCGCGTACAGGCGGTCGCCGGGTGTGTCCGGGTCCGGACCGGGCGGGAGGGCCAGGCCGATACGGCTGAGGACGGCGAGCAGCCCGCGCGGCCGGATGCGGGCATCGGCGTCCGGGTCCGGGCGGGTCAGCCCTTCGAGTGCCTGGACATCCGCTACGGGGTCGAGGCGCGAGCGCCGTGGCCCGGCCGGCCACGACCCGGTCGACCGGCTCCGCGTCCGTACCCCCGCCATCGTTCTGCCAGGGCTTCCCCTCGGGCACGAGGACGGCCCACCCGTCTCCGGGGGGGCGCGAGCAGCATCTGCTCGCCCAGCAGATGGGCCACCGGCCGTACGTTCTCGGGTTCGGCACGGCAGCAGTGCCCCCACGGGGGATGTCGCATTCATGTCCCACAGGGCAGGGCAATTTGCCCATATTCGACGCCCTTTGATCGATCGACGGCATCGTGACGCCCTCGCCTTCCCTTGACTTCCACGATCCGCGATATATCGTGTTCTGCAAGAGACGCGATATGTTGCGTCATTCCGCGCTCCCCGGGAGGCCAGATCCATGCCTGTGTCGACATGGGCCATCGCCGAGCCCCAGAAGCTGACCTTCGACGACCCCGTGACATCGCTCAATGTGCGCATCGTCGGGGGCACCGTCAATGTCGTCGGCACCGAGGAGCCGACCGCCCGGCTGGAGGTCTCCGCGATCGAGGGCCCGCCGCTGATCGTGACCCAGGAGGACGGCGCCCTCACGGTCGCGTACGAGGGCCTGCCGTGGAACGGCTTCCTCGAGTGGTTCGACCGCAAGGGCTGGCACCGCAGCGCGGTCGTCTCGCTCGCCGTGCCGGCCGGGTCGGCGGTGGAGGTGGGTGTGATCGGCGCCGGAGCCGTCGTATCCGGAATCCGTGGGCGCACGGACATACGGGGCGTCAACGGCGACACCACGCTCGTCGGGCTCGCAGGTCCGGTCCGGGCCGAGACGGTCTCCGGCAGCGTGGAGGCCCAGTCGGTCACCGGCGATCTGCGCTTCCGGACTGTCTCGGGCGACCTGACGGTCATCGAGGGCGCCGGGGCCTCGGTCCGGGCGGACTCGGTCAGCGGCAACATGGTCCTGGACCTGGACCCGACCGGGAAGCCCACGGACATCCAGCTGGCCACGATCTCCGGCGAGGTCGCCATCCGGCTGCCGCACCCGGCGGACGCGAAGGTCGAGGCGAACACAGCGAGCGGCGCCGTCTCCAACGGCTTCGAGGATCTGCGGGTCAGCGGCCAGTGGGGGGCGAAGAAGATCACCGGCACGCTCGGCGCCGGGACCGGGAAGCTGAGGGCGACGACCGTCTCGGGATCGATCGCCCTGCTGCGCCGCCCACCGGCCGAGGACGATCCGTACGATGCCGAGCCGACCGGAAAGGTGCTCTGACATGCCCCCCGTATTCGCCCACGGCCGCCTCCGCCTCTATCTGCTGAAGCTGCTCGACGAGGCCCCTCGCCATGGCTACGAGGTGATCCGGCTCCTGGAAGAGCGCTTCCAGGGGCTGTACGCGCCCTCGGCGGGCACGGTCTATCCGCGCCTCGCCAAGCTGGAGGCCGAGGGTCTCGTCACCCATGCCACCGAGGGCGGCCGCAAGGTCTACTCGATCACCGACGCGGGCCGCGCCGAACTGGCCGACCGCACGGGCGAACTCGCTGATCTGGAACTGGAGATCAGGGAATCCGTCTCCGAACTCGCCGCCGAGATCCGGGACGATGTACGCGGCGCCGCCGGCAAGCTGCGCAGCGAGATGCGGGTCGCGGCGCACGAGACCAGGCACACCTCCGCCGGCCCCACCGGCCGCAAGGGCGACCGGGAGTCCACCTTCGGCGACCTCGGCGACCTCGGCGACTTCGGCGACAAGGAGACATGGCGCGCCGCGAAAGAGGAGCTGCGCAAAGCCAAGCAGGAGTGGAAGGAGCAGGCCCGCCGGGCGAAGGACGAGTCCCGCCGCGCCCGCGAGGACGCCCAGCAGGCCCGCCGCCAGGCCAAGGAGGCCCAGGACAGGGCGCGCGAGCAGATGCAGAACGCCGCCCGCCAGGTCCAGGAGCACTTCGCGCGGGGCGACTGGCCCTCGGGCGTACGGGAGGGGCTGGCCGAGATCACCGGTCAGCTGGGCAGCTTCGCGAGGACGGGCAGTTGGCCCCCGTACATCAAGCCAGAGCCCGCCGACGCCGACCCGGAATGGGGCAAGGACGCCGCAGGGACCGGCGACCCGGCCCGCGATCTGGACCGCCTGCTCGACCGCTTCCGCGACGACATCCGCGACGCGGCCCGGGACCAGGGCGTCACGGAGGAGCAACTGACGGAGGCCCGCCGCCATCTGTCGACGGCGGCGGCCCACATCGGTGCGCTGCTGCGGAAGGACGACGCGGGGAGCTGACGCGGGCCGGGGACGGAGCCCCGGCCCTCAAACCCCGGACGGGCTGAGATCGCCTCCGTCCCCGTACAACGCTCGGTTCACCGCCTCGTACGTCGCCCCGTGTGCGGCGAGTACGTCGGCGACCACGCCGGGGCGGGCGGTGAGCGCCAGAAGGAGGTGCTCATCGCCGATGAAACGGTCTCCGCGCCCCACCGCGATCCGCAGCGTCTTCGTCAGGACGTCCTTCGACCCGCGGGCGAACGGGCGACGCCCCGCCCCGCGCCGCCGGGCCCTGTCCAGCGCGCCCTCCCCGTGGGCCTCCTCGACACGGGCGACGATCTCGGCGACGTCGATGCCGATACCGGCGAGTGCGTCCGTATCGGCCCGGGTCAGCCCGCCACGGCGGCGCGCGGTGACCAGATCGGCCTCGACCGCCGCGCGACGGTCGACGAGGCCCAGCGAGGTGATGGCGAAGGAGGCCCGGCCGGCCCGCCGGTCCAGCAGGGCGAGCAGCAGATGTTCCTCGGTGACCGTTTCGGCGTCGGTCCGTTCGGCGTGGGTCACGGCGCCGGTCACGGTCGCCCGGGCGCTCTTGGTGAATCGTTCGAACATCAATGCCTCCCGTACTTCTTGTGCACGGCCTGTCGGCTGACGCCCAGCTCGGCCGCGATCTCCTGCCACGACCAGCCCTTCACGCGGGCACTTCTGACTTGCACGGCTTCGAGTTGCTCCAGCAGCCGTCGCAGTGCGGCGACCGCCCGCAGCCCCACCCGGGGGTCGTGGTCACCGGCGCGCGCGGCGAGATCCGTTGCTTCGGTCATGATGTCAACTTACGTTGACATGGCATCCTTGTCAACCACGATTGACAAGGATGCTGCGGAGACCGGCTCAGCCATGCGCCGCCCAGGTCACCGTGACCGTGACGCGAGCCCCCTTGCGGGCCTGGACAAGCACCTCTCCCCCGTGCCTTCGGACCGTGGCGTGGCCGTCCACCGAGACCCGCCACTGGCCGGCCGTCGGCGGCAGGGAGACCTCCGTGGTGCCGCGGCGGCCGGCCGTGTAGGAGAGCCGGTAGACGCCGGCGGTGTCGTCGTACGTGTCGGAGTGGACGGTTCCGGCGACGGCGGGTGCGTACGGTGTGGCGGTCCGCTCCTTGTTCTTCGCGAACGCACCGTCCTTGTCCAGCGCGCAGTAACCGCCGCCGTAGCACCACACCCAGCCCGCCCAGCCCGAGCTGTAGCGGCTCAGGGAGGCCATCGCGTCCCGGTAGAAGCGGCCCATCTGCGGGAGCTTGTTGTTCAGCGGGCCCCATTCGCCGACGACGACCGGGATGTGCCGCTGCTCCGGGTACGCGGTGACGGCGGCCTCGTACGACTCGATCCAGCCCGCCGACGGGTCGTAGTCGCCGCCCGCCTCCATCGCGGCGTTGTAGAAGTGCGGTGCGTAGACGGTGCGGTGGTCCTTGATCACCCCAAGCCCGGTGGGGACGCCCTCGCCGACGATGGGAGTGGGTTCGACGAACAGCCAGTTGGCCCGGTCCACCGAACGGACCGCACGGGCCAGCCTGTTGTACATCGGGGTGAGCTGCTGGGCCTCGATGCGGCGGGCAGCCGTCGCCAGGTCCTCCCCTTCCTCCATCTCCCCCATCGGCTCGTTGATGAGGTCGTAGCCGAGGACGGCGGGGTGGTGCGCGTAGCGGTCGGCGACGACCTTCCACATCTGCGCCTGGGCGCGCTGGAGATCGGGATCCTCGTAGAGATGGGTGAAGGCGCGTTGCACGGCGGGCTCGAAGTACTCGGAGAACCAGTCGTCGGGGTGCGGGGTGAAGGGCAGACCGTCGGTACGGGTCGCCCAGGCCGGGATGCCCCGACTGCCGAACGCCGGGCCGAAGACGTCCTGGTGGGCATCGAGCACCACCCGGATGTCGTACTTCCGCGCCCAGTCCAGGACCCGGTCGATCTTGCGCAGATACGCGATGCTGTACTGGCCCCGGCGCGGCTCCAGGTCGTCCCAGAAGATGAGCAGCCGGGCGAAGTCGAAGCCCTTCGCGTGCAGATCGCGGAAGTGTTTCTCGGTGATGGCGGTCAGCGCCTGGTCACCGCTGTTCGCCTTGTCCGCGACGCTCCATCCGCGCAGGGTGAGGGTGCGGCCCTCGTCGTCGGTGAGGCGGGGGATGCCGGTCCGGTCCGGTGGTGCGGGCCGTGCGTCGGCGGCGGGGGCGAGGGCCCCCGCCGCGAGCACGAACGAAGTGACGATCGAGGTGAGTACGCTGCCTGTCCGTATCCGCATCCGTATTCGCATGGCGCAGATCAGAGCAGCTCACCCCTTACTCCTCAAGAGCAGGTGAGCACAATCTTTCCGAACTGGTCGCCCGCTTCCAGCCGTTCGAACCCTTCGCGGGCCCGGTCCAGCGGCAGCACCTCGTCGATGACGGGCCGCACGCCGGTCGTCGCGCAGAACGCCAGCAGATCCTCCAGCTCGTCCTTGGAGCCCATGGTCGAGCCGACGACCTTCAGCTCCAGGAAGAAGATCCGGGTCAGCTCGGCGTGCGAGGGCCGGTCGCCGCTGGTCGCGCCGGAGATGACGAGCGTGCCGCCGGGGCGCAGCGACTTCACCGAGTGGGACCAGGTGGCGGCGCCGACCGTTTCGATGACCGCGTCGACGCGCTGCGGCAGCCGCGCACCCGGCTCGTACGCCTCGATCGCACCGAGTTCGACGGCGCGCTTGCGCTTGGCCTCGTCGCGGCTGGTGGCGTAGATCCGCAGCCCGGCCGCCCGGCCGAGCACGATCGCGGCGGTGGCGACGCCGCCGCCCGCGCCCTGGACGAGGACCGAATCACCGGGACGCACCCCGGCGTTGGTGAAGAGCATCCGGTACGCGGTGAGCCAGGCGGTCGGCAGACAGGCGGCCTGCTCGAAGGTGAGCTCCTTCGGCTTGGGCAGCACATTCCAGATGGGGACGGTGACCTGCTCGGCGAAGGTGCCCTGGTAGCGCTCGGTGAGAATGGAACGGGGTTCCTTCGGGCCGACGCCGTACCCGGTCTGCCCGATGACGGAGTGCAGGACGACCTCGTTGCCGTCCTCGTCGACCCCTGCGGCGTCGCAGCCGAGAATCATCGGCAGCTTGTCCTCGGCGAGACCGACGCCGCGCAGGGACCAGAGATCGTGATGGTTGAGGGAAGCGGCCCGGACGCTGACGGTCGTCCAGCCCGGACGCGCCTCGGGGGCGGGACGTTCGCCCAGCTCAAGGCCGTTGAGTGGGTGGTCGCGGTCGATGCGGGATGCGTAGGCGGCGAACATGGCCTTGACGATAGGCCGGGGCGCGCGCCGACGTAACCAGCCACGGGTGTGACACGCACCGCGCAGGGGCGGGGCAGAATCAGCCCCTCCCACGATCGAGGAGCGGGGGTCCGAGAGCGGAGCCCCCGGTTACGGGAAGGGGCGGGGTGGGGGCAAGCCCGCCGCAGGCGCACCCCGCACCCCGCACCCGGAAACCCGTACCCCGCCCCGCCCCGGACCTCAGCGCCGAGCCACGCCCTCCGCCCGCGCCGCCGCGGCCACAGCGGCCGTGACCGCAGGAGCCACCCGCTCGTCGAACGGCGACGGAATCACGTAGTCCGCCGCGAGCTCGTCGCCCACGACATCCGCCAGCGCATTCGCCGCAGCGATCTTCATGCCCTCGGTGATCCGGGAGGCCCGGACCTGAAGCGCACCCGCGAAGATGCCGGGGAAGGCCAGCACGTTGTTGATCTGGTTCGGGTAGTCGGAACGCCCGGTCGCCACGACGGCCGCGTACTTGTGCGCGATGTCGGGGTGAACCTCGGGGTTCGGATTCGCCATCGCGAAGACGAACGCCCCCGGCGCCATCGAGGCGACGGCCGCCTCGGGCACCGTACCGCCGGAAACCCCGATGAAGACGTCCGCACCGGCCAGCGCGCGCTCCAGCGGACCGGAGATCCCGGCCCGGTTCGTGAGCTCGGCCAGCTCGCGCTTGACGTCCGTCAGATCCTCGCGGTCCCGGCTGACAATGCCCTTGCGGTCGGCCACGGCGACATCGCCGAGCCCCGCCTCCAGCAGGAACTTGGCGATGGCCACCCCGGCCGCACCGGCGCCGGAAATGACGCCGCGCAGCTCGCCGAGGCTCCGGCCGGACAGCTTCGCGGCGTTGCGCAGGGCCGCGAGCGTCACGACGGCGGTGCCGTGCTGGTCGTCGTGGAAGACCGGGATGTCGAGCCGCTCCTGCAGCTTGCGCTCGATCTCGAAGCAGCGCGGCGCCGAGATGTCCTCCAGGTTCACGCCGCCGAAGGACGGCGCGAGCCGGACGACCGTCTCGACGATCTCGTCCGCGTCGGTGGTCGCGAGCGCGATCGGGACCGCGTCGACGCCGCCGAACTGCTTGAACAGAATCGCCTTGCCCTCCATCACGGGGAGGGACGCCTCGGGACCGATGTCGCCGAGGCCGAGGACCGCGGTGCCGTCCGTCACGACGGCGACGACCTGCGATTTCCAGGTGTAGTCGTGGACCAGCTCGGGATTCTCGGCGATGGCGCTGCACACCTTGGCGACGCCGGGCGTGTATGCGAGGGACAGGTCGTCCTTGTCACGGACGGGAACGGTGGCCTGCACGGCCATCTTGCCGCCGCGGTGGAGCGCGAAGGCCGGATCGAACGGCTCTTCGGTGTCGCTGTCGGTGGTGCTGTCGCTGCGAGGATTGACGATCTCCGCTGCCATGGTGTTGACCCCTTAAGTCTTCAACGTTTGAGGGTGGCCACTCCTGATTGAGGAGGGGTGGGCGGGCACCGCGTACGTTCCCTGTGCCCGGCGGTTGACCCGCCCCGACAGGGGAGATTCATACGCGCGGGCGCGCCGCACACGCGCCCTGAGCCCCGGATGAGGGGTGTAAAGGTCTTTCTTACCGGACGGACCACGTCACGGACGAGTCCATATCGACGCGGTGATGTGACTCATAGTCGAATATCTGGACAAGTCGGCCAACTGGCGAAATGACGCTCACCGGTCGAGACGCTCCGAAAATCCTCCGGTGTCAAGAAGAAAACCCCACAGATGGTCCGGCCTTGATGTACCGGCCCCTTGAGGTTCGGGGATCGCCCGTTACCCGATTTTGACATGGCTGGCCCCCTGTTTGGGCAAATTCGAATGGCAAGATGCCGTAATCGCACAGGGCGGCGACATCCGACATCGCCTGTCATACCGCCTGGCACCACCACCCTCACCTGCCGGAGGAACCCGATCATGACCGCAAGCACCACACGTCGTACGGCCGCGAAGTCCCGGATTGCAGCGGTCGGCGCCATCGCGGTCGCCGGCACCATGCTGCTGACCGCCTGCGGCGACCAGACGAACTCGGACACCCCGAAGAAGGAGGGCGGCAGCGAGAACAGCGCACCGCTCTTCGCCAAGCTGCCGGCCGACATCCAGAAGGCCGGCGTCATCAAGGTCGGCACTGACGCCACATACGCCCCGATGGAGATCAAGCAGGGCGAGAAGATCGTCGGTGTCGACCCCGACATCGCCGCGGCCCTGGGCAAGCAGCTCGGCGTGAGCTTCGAGTTCACCTCCGGCACCTTCGACACCCTGCTCGGCGCACTGCCCACCGGCCGCTACGACGTAGTCATGTCCTCCATGAGCGACACCAAGGCCCGCCAGGAGGGACTGGACAGCAAGGGCAAGAAGACCGGTACGGGTGTCGACTTCGTCGACTACTTCACCGCCAGCACCGGCATCCTGGTGAAGAAGGGAAACCCGGAAGGCATCAAGTCCGTCGACGACCTGTGCGGCAAGAAGCTCGCCGTCCAGCGCGGTACGACGTACGAGACCGCTGCCAAGAACCTGTCGGCCAAGTGCGCGACGGACGGCAAGGCGAAGATCTCCATCGAGGCGTTCCCGACCGACGCCGAGGCCCAGACCCGGGTCAAGTCGGGCGGCGCCGTCGCCGACCTGAACGACTCCCCGGTCGCCGCGTACATCGCCAAGTCGGCGGGAGGAGGCAACGACTTCGAGGCCATCGCCAACAAGGGGGACGCCGGCCCGTTCGGTATCGCGGTCGACAAGAAGAACACGCAGCTGCGTGACGCGCTCCAGGCCGCCGTGGACGCGATCATTGCCGACGGCACCTACAAGGCCGCTCTCGACAAGTGGGGCGCCGGTGACGGTGCGGTCACCAAAGCAGTCGTCAACGGCGGCTCCTGACCCGCGCACCGCTGAAGGGCAGTCGTTGTGAACAACAAGATCAAGAAGATTCCGTCCGGGGTGATACCCGTGCCGGACGGGGTCCCGCCCCAGGCCATCAAGGCCATCCCGGTACGCCACTACGGGCGCTGGGTCAGCGCCGTAGTCGTGCTCGCGTTGCTCGTCGGGCTTGTGTACGCCTTCTCGCAGGGCAACGTGCGCTGGGCGACCGTGCCGGACAAGCTGTTCGACCCCAGCATTTTGACCGGCCTCCGGAACACGGTCTACATCAGCGTGGCCTCCATGGCCCTGGGCCTGGTGCTCGGCGTGCTGTTCGCCGTGATGCGCTTGTCCAAGAACCCGGTGACCAGCACGATCGCCTGGCTGTACATCTGGTTCTTCCGGGGCACTCCGGTCTACGTGCAGTTGCTCATCTGGTTCAACCTCGCCCTGATCTTCCCGATCCTCGACATCGGGTTCTACCGGGACGAGATGACCGATGTCATGACTCCCTTCCTGGCCGCCCTGCTGGGCCTCGGCCTCAATGAGGGCGCGTACATGGCGGAGATCGTCCGGGCCGGCATCCAGTCGGTGGACGAGGGCCAGACCGAGGCATCCCACGCGCTGGGCATGACCCAGGCGAAGACCATGCGGCGTGTCGTGCTGCCGCAGTCGATGCGGGTGATCATCCCGCCGACGGGCAACGAGTTCATCAACATGCTCAAGACGTCGTCGCTGGTCGTCGCCGTCCAGTACCAGGATCTACTGCGCAGCGCCCAGGACATCGCGGCCACCTCGTTCGCGGTGATGGAGATGCTGTTCGTCGCCTCGATCTGGTACCTGGCCCTGACGAGTGTGTTCAGCGTCGGCCAGTACTACCTGGAGCGCCGCTACGCCCGAGGGTCGCTGCGGGCCCTGCCGCCCACTCCGCTGCAGCGCCTGCGGGCCAACCTGAACCTGTTCCGTCGTCCGAAGGTGGCCCGATGACCACGCACCCGATGGTGAAGGCCCAGGGCGTCCACAAGTCCTTCGGCGCCGCGCACATCCTCAAGGGCATCGACCTGGAGGTCGCCCCCCGCGAGGTCTTCTGTCTGATCGGCCCGTCCGGTTCCGGCAAGTCGACCTTCCTGCGGTGCATCAACCACCTGGAGCAGATCAACGCCGGCCGGCTGTACGTCGACGGCGAGCTGGTGGGCTACCGCCAGAAGGGCGACAAGCTCTACGAGCTCAAGGACAGCGAAGTCGCTCTGAAGCGCCGGGACATCGGCATGGTCTTCCAGCGCTTCAACCTCTTCCCCCATATGACGGCGATCGAGAACGTCATGGAGGCCCCGGTCCAGGTAAAGGGCGAGTCCAAGGCCGTCGCCCGCGCCCGGGCGGAGCGGCTGCTGGACCGGGTGGGTCTGGCCGACAAGGCCAAGAACTACCCCTCCCAGCTCTCCGGCGGCCAGCAGCAGCGGGTGGCCATCGCCCGCGCCCTGGCCATGGAGCCGAAGCTGATGCTCTTCGACGAGCCGACGTCGGCGCTCGACCCGGAGCTGGTGGGCGATGTCCTGGACGTCATGCGCGGTCTCGCGGAGGACGGCATGACGATGATCGTCGTGACCCATGAGATGGGCTTCGCCCGTGAGGTCGGCGACGCGCTGGTCTTCATGGACGACGGCGTGGTGGTCGAGTCGGGCCACCCGCGCGACGTACTGACCAACCCGCAGCACGACCGGACGAAGTCGTTCCTGTCGAAGGTGCTCTAGGAGCGCGCGAGGAGGGCGGTACGGACCGATCCGGGTCCGCACCGCCCTCCTCTCCGTGCCCCCGCTCCTGCCGCCTGCTTTCTGTTCTCTACTTCTTCGGCATCAGTTCCGGGCTGAGCATCAAGGTCCGCATCTGGGCGCGGGTGAGCGGCGGGGTCTTGAGGAGCGGGCCCTGTGCCTGCTCGCTCTTGAGACCGGTGCTGTTGCGGACGGCCAGCAGCCCGCCGTCCTTCAGGGTGAGCCGGCCGACGAGCTCGGGCCCCCACAGGGGCGTGCCCTCATAGTTCATCGGGTCGCTCCAGATAGTCAGTACCCGCCCGTCCGGAAGCTCTTCGCGTACGCAGTCCGCCGGGCGATGCTCCCCACGGTTCGGCTTGCACAGATCCGCGGCCGGATCAAGTCCGCCGAACTTCTTCGCGACGGACTCCGCGGCCATCATGCTGACGGTGAGGTAGCCGACGCCGCCGTCCCTGCGGACGGCGTACTGCCCGTCCAGCGGCCCCACCGGGTTTTCCTTGGCCTGCTCGGGGGTGGCGTTCTTGATGATGACGGCCAGCGAGACCTGTTCGACGCTCCCCACGTCCTTGGGCAGCAGCTTGACCAACTGCTCGACCCTGCCGCTGTTCCCCGTGAGCTCGGCCGGGGCCGCCACCGACGACTCCTTCGGTTTCGTCCCCGAGGCGAGGCCCGGTACCGCGACCACTCCGGCGGCGACCACGGCGAGTGCGGCCGCAGATACGGTGACCCGGCGCCGCAGTCGCACCCGGGCGGCTCCGGCGTACACCGCCTGGGTGGAGATGACCGGCTGCCCCGCGTTGTCGGCGGCCCGCCGCAGCAGCTCATGCACGTCGTTCATACCAATTCCTCTGCCATCTCGGCGCGCAACGCCGCCAACCCCCGAGCCGCGTGGCTCTTGACCGTGTTCTCCCGCATCCCGAGCAGCTCGGCCGTGGCCTCGACGCTCAGGTCCTCCCAGTAGCGCAGCACCAGTACGGCTCGCTGCTTGGCCGTGAGCCGGGCGAGGGCCGCCCGCACCGCGAGGCCGGTGTCCGTGTCGGGCACATGGCCCGCGCGGTCGGGCAGTTCGCCGTACGACTGTTCGCGCCGCCAGAACCGGCGGCGGGCCGCGATGTAGGTGTTGACCAGGGTCTTGCGTGCGTACGCCTCGATGTTGTCGAGCCGCCCGTGCCGCCGTCCGCCGAGCACCACTTTGACCAGCGTCGCCTGGACCAGGTCCTCGGCCTCGTGCCGGTCGCCGCACAGCAGGTACGCGCTGCGGAACAACGCGGTACGTCTGCCCTCGACGAAGGCGTGCAGCGCGGCATCGTCATCGATCCGCATCGTCAGCGCCCCTCTCCGGGCCCGCGGGTGCGGACCGTCTCACCCTTCCAGTGCGGTGGGACGCACAGCGGGTTGCAGCAGAGGACAGAAAAAGAGAGAGACGGTACGGGCCGCTGCCCGTACCGCCCCTTCCTGCGCATGCTGCCGCTACTTCACCGCGAGCACCAGGGTGTCCGACGGCGACGCCCAGACGGCCCGCGCCTCGCCGAACCCCGCCTCGCGCAGGGTGTCGGCGTGCCACCGCACGGACGGCATGTCGCCGTCCGCGTGCTCGCCGTAGATCTCGTACCGCTCCGCGGTCGGCCCGGCAAGGACCGGGTCCTTGGCGGCGAGGGCCCACCAGTCCACCCAGTCGAGGGCACCCTCGGCCTTGGCGCGGTCCATGGTTGCGTGGCGGTGGGCGCGTTCGGCCGCGTTGATACGGGGGGTCTTGGTGTCGATCATGTGGTCGGCGTTCATGAACACCCCACCCTCCCTGACGAGCCCGCCGATCCGCCGGTAGAGCGCGGTCAGCGGTTCGGCGTGCAGCCAGTGCAGGGCGGTGGCGGTGAGGACGGCGTCGTACGAGTCGTACGGCAACTGCCCTGCCCAGTCCGGGTCCTTGAGGTCGGCGGTGACGAAGCTGACGCGCTCGTCGCCGTCGAAGTGGCCGCGGGCGATGGCGAGGAGCGCCGGGTCGAGGTCGACGCCCGTACTGGTGGCCTCGGGGAACCGCTTGAGCAGCCGGTCCGTAATACTTCCCGTACCGCATGCGAGGTCGAGCACTCTCGGCCGGGGCCCCACAATGGCCTCGACCATGTCCAGCATCACCCGGAACCGTTCCTCGCGGTCGGGCATGTACCACTCCTGCTGCCGGTCCCAGCTCTCCTGCCAGGCCGCCCAGTCAGTACCTGTCGTTGTCTCCGCCACGAGGAGCCTCCCATGTAATACCCTGGAACCGCAACTGCCTATTACACCGTTCGCTGCATCGACTTTAGACCGACGCCGTAAGGACTACAAGTGGAACTGGCCTATTACTCGGACTATGCCGTGCGTCTGGTCAACACCGAGGAGCCGGCCCGCAACAAGGACTCCCTCACCTCCGTCGAGGCGGTCCGCGAGCTGTTCGGCGCCAACGGACAGGCGGCCCGGCGGGCGACCGACGCGGATGTGACCCGCTTCCGGTCCGTACGGGCACGGCTGCGCGCGGTCTTCGAAGCAGCCGACGGCGGAGACGAGACACTCGCCGTCGACCTGCTCAACTCACTGCTGCTGGAGTTCCCGGTCAGCCCGCAGATCTCCGGACACGATCTCCGCGACGAGGACGGCAAGCCGGACTGGCACATGCACCTGGCCGACCATCCGTCGAACGCGACGGCCGGGTACGCCGCCATCGCGGCGATGGGCCTCGCCTTCCATCTCACCTCGTACGGTGTGAACCGGCTCGGCCTGTGCGAGGCGGCGCCGTGCCGCAACGCCTACCTCGACACCTCGACCAACCGCTCCCGCCGCTACTGCTCGGACCGCTGCGCGACCCGCGCCAACGTGGCCGCCTACCGGGCCCGCAAGCGCCTGGAGACGGAACGGGCCGCCGACACCGGCCGCAGCGCGGAGACCGCCCAGGTCACCACACCCCACAGCGACCGCTGATCCTTCTTCAGCGGCCGGTAGCGCGCCCGGACCCTGGCCAGCACGAGCTCCTCGGGCACCGTCCCGTAATCCGTGCTGTCACCGCCCGCGAAGGTGTTGTCGGCCAGCACCCACCAGCCGCCCCTGCGGCGCTCGGCGGCCCGCTTGACAATCAGCAGATCCTGCTGGAACGGATGGCGCAGAATCACCACGTCCCCGGGGCGCACCGTCGCCCCGTACTGCACGAGCAGCCAGTCCCCGTGATGGAGCGTGGGCACCATCGACGGCCCCGTCACCTCCACCACCTGGAACGGCACGCGCGCAGCCAGCCCTCGCCCGGGCTGCTCCTGCGTCAGCTCAGGCAACTCCGGCACCTCCCGCATCTCTCCAACACCTCCCCGGTCCGTCCAGTACACCGTCCCGTACAGCGTTCCGTACATTCGGCCACTGGACCCATCCTCACCCTGGACTTTTGGCCTAAGCCCATGGGGGCACCCACTAAATCCCGTCTCTCACGGAGTAATGTCCCACCTGAGAAGACGATCACGAGGAAGGACAGCTCAATGCTTTCCCGCCTGTTTGCCCCCAAGGTGAAGGTCAGCGCCCACTGCGACCTGCCCTGCGGCGTGTACGACCCGGCCCAGGCCCGCATCGAGGCGGAGTCCGTCAAGGCCGTCCAGGAGAAGTACCAGGCCAACGAGGACCCGCACTTCCGGGCCCGCGCGGTGGTCATCAAGGAGCAGCGCGCCGAGCTCGCCAAGCACCACGTCTCGGTGCTGTGGAGCGACTACTTCAAGCCCCCGCACTTCGAGAAGTACCCGGAGCTGCACCAGCTGGTCAACGACGCCCTGAAGGCGCTGTCGGCCGCGAAGGCCTCCACGGACCCGGCGACGGGCCAGAAGGCACTGGACTACATCGCCCAGATCGACAAGATCTTCTGGGAGACCAAGAAGGCTTGATCTCTGGCTAGGCCGCCTGACCTGCGCTTTCGCGGGTCGCATCGCCTACCTGTCCGCACCCGGTCCGCAGGCCGCCGAGCACGGCGTCCATGACGGACCGGGTGCGGTCTTCTTCGCCCGGCCACAGGTGGGCGTAGATCCGCAGCGTGATGACGGCGGACGCGTGGCCGAGGACCAACTGCACCTGCTTGACACTCGCGCCGCCGGCGATGAGCGCGGAGGCGTAGAAGTGCCGCAGGTCGTGGGTCACCATGTGGGGCAGCTCGACGGGCTTGCGGCCCTCGCACTCGGCCGCGTCGTTCTCCGCCGCCTGGAGCGTCCTGCGGGCGCAGTTCCACTCGGCCTTCCAGCAGCGGTAGTTGAGGGGCTCGCCCTCCTCCATCGTGAACAGCCACTCCTTGGAGGGGCGCGCGGCGAGGTGCGTGAGGAGCGCGTCAGTGACGACCTCGCCAACCGGGACGGTACGCCGGGACTTGGCGGTCTTCGGCGGGCCGATCAGGCCGGACTGTAGCCGCTGGCGTTCGACGCGGATCGTGCCGCTCTTGAAGTCGACGTCCGAGACCTTCAGATCGAGCAACTCCCCTACCTCCTGGCCACGGTCGGCACCCAGCGGGAACTCGACAGTGCCGAGCGCCCAGCCGAGGTTCTCAACTGGCGCATCACCGCTCAACCGAACAGGCGGGCTCAAGCGGCTCGCAGGCGAAGCGCCGTCAACGGCACATCGTCCCTGACCGCCACGCCACACCCACCGGCCACTCCAGTGTCCATGAGGCCCGGAGAGCGGGGTCGTCAGCGCTGACCCCGGTCAGATGCCCTCGCCACGCTTCGTGGCGAGGGCATCGGCCCTTCTGCCCAGGATTCGCGTCAGGCTGCTTCGGTTTCGCTCGGAGCAGCGGGTGCAGCAGCCTGCACAGTGAGCAGCCGCCCTGCCCACGCCCGGACCTCGGCCAGGTGTTCAGCCTGAAGCCCGGCACGGGGGGCAGGTTGGATCAGGAGGGTCGCCGCGCCACGGGTAGTACGCTCTTCGGCCCAGTCGTGGTCGAGGCTGGTGAAGTCGTCGTCGATCCAGATGGCAGGTGCTTCGCCGAGCCAGGTCTCGACGTGGTCGCGCTTCCAAAGGTAGCCGTTGGGGTGGCTGGTGGTGATCTGGGGACGGGGGAGCTCCACGTACGGCCAGGTGGGGAGGTCGAGGAGGGGGCCGATAAGGGTGGCAGCGTCCTGCCGCCAGCTGGTGCACCAGACGGGGGTGACCAGGCCGGTACGGATCACGGCCATGAGCAGGCGGCCGTGGGCGGGGTCGAGCCAGACGGTGACCGGGTTATCTGCGCTGCGGCCGGCGGGGACGACGTCGTGGCGAGTGTGTGTGGCCGGGGTGGACCCGTCGGCGTCAGGGAAGGGTATGAGGACGCCGTCGACGTCGAGGAGCAGGTAGGGCAGGCGCATCGGTCCTCCAGGGTGAGCCGGGGCGAGGGCGGCTGTCAGAGCTTGCGGGCGCGGATCAGCAGGGCGGTGGGCCAGTGGCCCATGCGGGAGTCGTGGAACTCCTGGGCCGAGGTGAGCCAGAAGCCCGCATTGCTGAGGTGCTTCTCCCAGCGATCCGTATCGAACTCCCAACGGGCGATGGGCAGTCGCGTGCGGTCGGGGAGAGTGACGAAGTCGCGGCGAGGCCGGTCGTCGCCGGAGGGGCTTCGGCCGCCGCGCTGCGGGTGGGGGACGGAGAAGGCGAGCATCCGACCGGGCTTGAGGTGCGCCGCGATGGCCGGCAGCAGGAGCTCTGGGGCGACGAGTCCGACAGCGCCGAAGACGGAGTAGATCGCATCGAACTGCTCGTCGGAGGCATGCAGGTAGTGCAGGGCGTGGCCGGCGACGAAGGTGAGGTTGTTCAGCCGTCCGTAGTGGGAGCGGGCTCGGCGGACCTGCAGGCCGACCAGATCGACGCCGGCGACGTGGGCGCCATGGCGGGTGGCCAGGTGAGCGGCGTTGTGGCCGGGGCCGCAGCCGAGTTCCAGGAGTCGCTTGCCGCGCAGGTCGGGGTCGAGGGCCTCGGCGCCAGGACCTTGGCCGGGTCTCGTGGTCCATTCCATCCGGGCAGGTACGGAGAGGGGTTCGGCGAGTCCGGCGGCGGTGCGCTGGAGGGCGTGGACGTGCCACGGGGAAGCCTGGGCGAGCACGTCAGATCTCCAGGAGGCGGAGGACGTCGGTGAGGTGGCGGCGCACGGCCTTGATGTAGGCGGGGTCGGTGGCCGGGTCGTCGATCCAGCGAATGGCCTGTTCCATGAACCACTCGACGGCCCACATGCGGTGCCAGCCCAGGGCCCAGTTCTCGGCGGTGAGCCCGCCACGCGGGGCGAGGGCGTCGGGGGTGCCGCCGGCGGTGACGTACTGCTCCAGGAAGGCGCGCAGGCGGACGGGGTGCGGGGGCTCGATGGTGCCGTGCCAGCTGGCGAGGTCGAGCAGGCCGGGGCCGGTGAAGGCGCGGGCGAAGTCGAGCAGCCGCCACCCATGCTTACCGATGTGGAGGCTGGTGGGGTGGAACTCGGAGTGCACCCAGCCGAAGGGGGCAATCGTCGCTCCGGCCGAGCGGGCCTCGGCGGCCTGGGCGATCCGGTCGAGCACGTCCTCGACGTCGTCGGCGTCCTGCCACCGGTCGGCCTTGCGCAGCCGTCCCAGGTGCTCCAGCGCCCTGGCCGGCAGCGTGCGCAGCCGCTCCTTGTCCAGGACGGGCAAGGGAGGAGCCGTACGGGTGCCGTGCAGGATCACGGCCGCGGCGACGCCGTCGAGGTCGTCCGCCTCGCGGACGGACGGTCCGAGGTCCTCCAGGAGCATGCCGAGCCAGCCGTCCAGGACGGCGGAGGCGTGGACCTGGGGGACGGGAACGCCGAGGGTTTGGGCCTGGCGGAGGGCCTGGTCCTCGCAGTCGAACGGCTTCTTGGCGTACTTGAAGATGGCCGTGGTGCCGTCGGGGAAGGTGACGCGCTCGACTCCGGACATGGACCACACGCGCACCTCCTCCCGTACGGCGATGGTCTGGCCGGTCGCGGTGAGCAGGTTGTCGAGGAGTTCGGCGCTTGGGTTCGTGGTCACGGGAGGGCTCCGGGGAGATGGTGGCGTCCGGGGCGGGCGAGAGATGCCGACCCGCCCCGGAGCCTGATCGGGTGGGTTACGCGGCGGGGTTCACGCGGTGGGCGTAGACCTGCTCGATCCAGCCCGCCTTGAACGCCGCGAGGTCGTCACGGAAGTTGGCCATCGAGGCACCGTAGGGCGCGACCACGCCGCCGGACTGGTCCGGCACGGACTGGCAGCCGTGCACGAGCCGGCCGCCAAGGGCGGCGTGGGCCTTGATGGACTCGATCCGGCGGTGCTCGTTGAACCAGCCCCCGTGGTAGACCTCGTCGAGCATCCCGCCCATCTCGTCGTCCAGGTCGAAGACAACGGAGGTGGCGGCGGGGAAGAACCAGCACGGGCCGACGTTGGAGATGTGCCCGTCCAGCTCGACCTTGTTGAGCGCCATGAGCGTGGCGGCCTCGCGGAGCATCCGCATGTGGTCGGCGGTGATCTGAGGGAGTCCGAGGCCGGTGAGGTGCTCGTCGCGGAAGAGGTACGCGTACACCTCGTAGGCGGTGGCCAGGACGCGGGCGGCGTCGGGGGTGGACTCGCCGTGGTTCTTGATGAAGTCGAGCGCGAGCTGCTCGACCGCGCTCTCGGTCGTCTCGTCCACGTCCAGGAGCTGGCGCTTGACCAGCTCCCAGTCGGCGACGAGCCAGGTGTTCGACTCGAAGCGGAAGAAGTACTCGTCCGGGTCGATGGTGATGCGCTGCCCTTCGACCTGGATGCCGGGCAGGCGGCTCCAGCGCGGGTCGAACGCCTCGGGCAGCTCGACCGTGATGGCCGTGGTGTCGATGGTGGTCACTGTGTCTCCGTCTCTGATCGGCCAGGTTCGGGCACAGGAATGCCCGAGCCTGGTGTGGGCGTACGGAACTTCGGGGAGCCGCCCGGACCAAGGGGGAGCCTGGATCACGGTCGCACCGTTCCGGGCGGCTGCTGATAAGTGAACCCGTGGTCACGCTCAGTGGGTACGGTGGAAGGCAGCTGAAGCGGTATACGCGGTTTACAGCTCCGGAGTGGAGGCGATCGTGGCGGCGCAGAGAGACCCCAACTCCCGTCTGCGCGACGTCATCGACGCGGTCGGCTGCACCTACGAGGCCCTCGCCCGAGACGTGCGGCGCATCGCCGCCGAGAACGGCGAGATCCTCCAGACCAACAAGTCGGCCATCTCGCACTGGGTGAACGGCACTCGTGCCCCGTCGGGCCGAGTAGGCCAGTACCTCGCCGAAGCACTGTCCCGTCGAGCGGGGCGCACGATCACCCAGACCGAGATCGGTCTCCGCTCCGGCGAGGCCGACCAGCAGGCGGAATCCGACCCCGTCCTCGCCGTCACCGACCTGGGCCGCGCCGACGTCGAACGGCGCCGCTTCCTCGCCATCGCGGCCTTCACCACCGCTGGCGTCGCCATGCCGCTCGGTTACGACCACGAGGCCACCGCCCGCATGCTCCGCGCTCGCACCGGCACGTCCCTGGTCGGGGCGGAGGACGTGGACGTCGTACGGCAGATCACCGCGGCCTTCAGCGCGGCCGACGAGCGCCTCGGCGGCGGGCACGGCCTGACCACCGTCACCGCGTACCTCGCCGACACAGCCGCCCCCATGCTGCGCGGACGCTTCCCCAGCGAAGGCTTACGCCGGGCCGCCTTTGGCGCCGTCGCCGAACTCGCCTACCTCGCAGGGTGGAAGCACCACGACCTCGGCGAGGAAGGCGCCGCCCAGCGCTACTACCAGGTCGGCTACAAGCTCGCCTGCGAAGCCGACCCCCACGGCCACGCCGCCTGGATGATGCGCGCCCTCGCCCACCAGGCCCTGAGCCTCAAGCAGCCCCACCACTGCGTCGACCTTGTCGAAGGCGCCCTCCGCACAGGCCTCGGCCACATCGACGGTCAGACCGAGGCTCTCCTCCACATCACCCACGCCCGCGCCTACGCGGCCGTCGATGAACACCCCTTGGCCGCGCGCGCCCTGCTCGCTGCCGAAGACGCCCTCCTCCGCGACGACGGCCCCCAGCCCAGCTACTCCCGCGTCAGCGGCCCCGCCGCCGGCACCGTGGCCAGCCACACCGCCCGCACTCTGACCGACCTCGCCGACCACATCGGCACCGAGCAGCAGCACCGGGACGCGCTCACCCGCTGGGACCCGGACAAGTACAAGCGCGTCCACGCCCTCACCCACGCAGACCTCGGCGACAGCCTCGCCGCCCAGGCCCGCGCCGACGAAGCCGTCGCCGCCTGGACCCAAGCCCTGGTCCTCATGGAGGGCATGACCTCCGACCGCACCCGCAAGGCGATCACCTCAATCCGCTCCACGCTCGCCGTCTACCAACGCCGCCGCGTTCCCGGCGCCGCCGATCTCGCCCGCTGCGCCCGCGAAGCCCTCGCCTAACATGCCCAACAACCCGCCCGACGAAGGGAACCCCTGTGCCCCAGCAGACCGACGACCAGCCGAAGGCCCTCAAGCCGGCGCTCGAATCGATGACCCTGCTGGTCGCCGCGGTCATCGTCCACGACAAGGCCACCAATCGCGTGGTCCTCCTCCAGCGCAGCGAGAACGCCAAGTTCGCCCAGGGCATGTGGGACCTCCCCGTCGGCAAGAGCGAGCCGGGCGAACCCATCACCAAGACGGCCGTCCGCGAGCTGTACGAAGAGACCGGTCTGACCGTGAAGCCCGAGTCCCTCAAGGTCGCCCACATCATCCACGGCGCCTGGGGCGTCGAGGCCCCCAACGGTTTCCTCACCGTCGTCTTCGCCGCCCACGACTGGACCGGCGAACCCGAGAACCGCGAACCCCGCAAGCACGCCCAGGTCTGCTGGGTCGACGCCGGCGCAGTCCCCGAGAACTTCGTGGACACCACGTCAAGCGCCCTACACCGGTACCTCACGGGAGGTCCGGAGGTTTCCCTCGACGGCTGGAGGTAGAGGGGTCCCAAACCCCGCAGGGACTGAAGGGACCGGTGTTGAAGCTCCTCTTTCACTTCTATGCGGCCATGTCAGCTCTAGCCACTGTTGTGACCCCCACCGCAGTTCTGGCCGGTTTCGTATTTGTGGCCCGCCCTGTCAGAAAGCCAGGACGACTGCTCAACCGAACGTCCTTCCTGCGGGGCCGCACGGACACACGGGTGCGGACTCTGATCCACGAAGCCGAAGGCGCGCTGAACGGGCTGGGAATCCAAAATCCGAAGCAGTGGGGAGAGGCCGAGCTGAAGGTCTGGGACCTGGCCGAGCGAGGCCGTCGGGTGGTTTCCGTCTCCCTCCTTCTCCTGTGTCTCATCACCGTCTGCACGGGTGCGTTACTCACCGCGCTCATGGAGCACCACTGGGACATGGCCATGGAGATGTGGCTGCCGTCGTATGCGTTCTTCTTGCTCACGGTGTGTTACGTCCAGCTCGACCTGATAGCCATCAGACGAGGACGGTCCCCTGCCTATGCGCAGTGGGCTGCCGTGAGCACGCTCGTGGCCTGCCAGACCCAGGCAGACGGGAGCCAAGCAACCTCCGTGACGACGGCACAGCTCAGCAGGAACGTAGAGAGACTCAGCGACGCGCTCATCACGTAGGCCCAGTTCGGTGTCTCACGCAAGCCAGGACCGCGTGCAGCCTTGTTGACGCGGTGCGCCGGCATGTCCCGGCGCTTGGAGAGCGCATTCGAGACCAGCCTTCGTGATCGTTCCCAGGTAAGGGTGCTCGCCGAGCACATCGTGCACCTGATCGACGCCCTTGGGCGTCAGGAGCCCTTGAACATGGTCTCTTCGGCAGAATCTGCGCCTGCAGAGTCCGTGCCCGCAGAGGGACCACTCCCGTGGCGTATGGTCATGGCTCACCTCCTGGCCTTCCTCACCGGAGTCGGGCTGATCGCGGGATTCAAGGCCCTTGGGCTCAGCGCCGAGTACCTGCTTCTCCTCGCTCCGCTGATCTACCTCGTGGTGCAGATCCCCTACTTGGCAACAGGCAGAATCCCCACCACGTTGCGGCACCTTCCCCGCCTCGCAGCGCCCATGCCCGAGCCCGCTTCGGAGAGCGAAGCGCACATCCGATTCCGACGCTTCAGCCGATGTTCCACGCCAACTCGTGCCGGTGCCTCAGAGGCACGACTGAGCCAGCAGATCGCCTCTCCACAAGAAACCCGCTTCGGATCAACCACCTCTCGAGCTCGTACTCGGCCGCCGAGATCGGCCGCCTGATGGTCGCACCGTCCTCCAGGAGCGTTCCCTCCCGATGACCGACCGCACCGCCCGCGTCCGCGAGCTCAACCTCTGCCGCCAGTACTTCGAGCTCCTCGCCGCGGGCACCAAGACCGTCGAGGTGGGGGTCAAGTACCCGCACCTCGCCGACCTCACCGCCGGCGACATCATCCGCTTCCGCATCAAGGGCACCGACGAGACCTGCGACGTGCAGGTCCTCCGCGTCACCGAATACCCCGACTTCGGCGCCCTCCTCGACGGCGAGGGCCCATCCAACGTCAACCCGACCGCCACCCGCAACCAGCAACTGGCCAACATCCGCACCATCTACGGCCCCGAGAAGGAAGCCCTCGCCCTCGCCATCGAGATCACGCGCACCAGTCGCTGAAGCAGGTGGGGCCGACCGTTTAGCCAAGACCAGCCTCAAGTGGCTTCTCATCACTAAAATGGCGCCTAGCACGATTAAGGTGATCGACATCCTGGGGGTTCAGATGGACTTAGCGTTGGCCGAGCTGGCAATTGCGGCGCTGGGTGGTGCCAGCGGAAGCCTGAGCGAGGCAGTCGTAACGGATCTCTGGCAGCGTCTCCGGAGCCGCTTCTCGCGCAATGACCAGGCTGTCGCCGTCCTAGACGCGCGAAATAGCAACGATCCAGCTGCCGTCGCTCTACTTGGTGAGGCCCTACGTCGTGAGGCCGCGGCCGACCCTGAGTTCCGTCGTGAGATGGAGGAGTGGTTGTCACTCCTCGCTAAGCCCGTTGGCTCCACTACCAACACCGTGCACGGATCCCAGGGGCTCAATGCGCCTGGGGGAACCTTCAACGGTGAGGTGCACATGTCGTTCGGTCAGTCCGAGCAAGCACGATGACGACGAGCCCCGAACCCGCTCGGGACACGACAGCTATCAGCGTCCTGGGCTCCACGGGTCTCAACGCTCCGGCGGCGCATTTCCACGATTCGGTCACCGTTAACGTCACGGGCCTCAGCTCCCCCACCCCATCCTTGCAGGAGTTGCTCGCACTCGGCTCGGTAGAGGCTCCCTACGGCAGGCTTCCGCAGGCCGTGCTGGGGCGTGACAGCATCCTGACGGCCCTCACACAGACCGTGGACGATCCGCGTATCCAAGTCCTGTCCGGGATGGGCGGAGTGGGGAAGACGACGGTCGCCCTGAGCGCAGCCGAGCGGGCCAAGAAGGCCGGAGCCGAGGTCTTCTGGATCCAGGCCGGATCCGCAGCTGCCGTGGCCGACGGGATGCAGCAGGCGGCTCTCCGCGCCGGAGCCCCGGCCGAGCACGTCGCCCATGCCTGGGAGAAGGGCGGACGGCCTGCAGCCGATCTGGTGTGGCGCCATCTGGCGAACCTGGACCGCCCCTGGCTGCTTGTCTTCGACGATGCCGACGATCTCAACGTACTGTCCTGCCCAGGCGCCGCGCTTGCCGACGCCACGGGCTGGGTCAGGCCCCCGATCGGCATGTCACGTGGCGTCCTCGTCACCACGCGCGACGGCAACAAGCGATCCTGGGGCGACCGAATCGCACGCTTCCACCGACTTGAGGTCCTGGAACTCGAATTCGCAGGCCAGGTCCTCCAAGAACTGGCTCGTGAGGCAGGGGACGCGGCCTCCGCCAGGGCTCTGGCCGACCGGCTGGGCTCCCTACCCCTTGCACTGCACTTGGCGGGCACATACCTGGCCATGGCACACGGCGATCCACTGGCCGAAGCACAGACCTTCGCCGAATACTCCGACGTGCTCGACGGCTCCCCGCTGTTCCTCGACGACGCGGCCGAGGGCGTGCACGGGGATCTACGCAACGAGGAAGACCGGGCCCGCCGGACCATTGCCGGTACGTGGGAGCTGTCCCTGTCCCTCCTCGAACGGCAGGGCACAGAGCATGCCCGCAGCTTGCTGCAGTTGCTGTCCTGCTTCGCCCCGACCGTCTCCCTGCCGAACGCTCTGCTCAACATTTCCGCCATTGCCACTCTGCCGATGTGGCCCGCGAAACTTCCGCCCCGGGCAATCAGAACTGCCATGGGCGGTCTTCGCAGGTTCGGCCTCATCGGGGTCAACACAGGTTCGACGGAACCCGTCTACCAGATCCACCGGCTCGTGGCCGAGGTGTCGGTCGCCCCACTCCTCACGGAGCCCGGGGCCTACCGAGAGGTATGGGACTCGGCTGCCGATCTGCTGGTGACAGCCACTCCCTACATGGAGAATCCGCGGGATCCGAGTTCCTGGCCGGCTTGGCAGGGGCTCATCCCGCACTGGCAGGTGATGCTGCGACGATTGCCGCGATGGGGTGCCACGGCCGATGACCGTCTCAACGGCCTGTTGATCGGTGCCGGGGTCGCTGTTTCCTACCTGCACTTCCGAGGCGAGTACGCGGCGGCCTGCGAACTGGCGGACGAAGCGTTGGAGCGTGCTGATTCTGCAGAAGCCGCTCCCTGGGTCAGGGTGAATATCCGCAGGCACCGGGCCATTGCAGTCGAGGAGATGGGCGATCTGACGGCGGCGGAGTCCGAACTTGACCGCATTACGGAGGAGTGCGTCAGGCAGTTCGGGGAGGCAGACTCCACCACCCTGACCGTGCGCTACCAGCGGGCGAGAGTGGCATGTCAGCGAGGAAAGCTAGAGGAGGCGGAGCGCGAGTACGACGAGGTGATCCGTCATGAGACCCGACTGTTCGGCGCCGATGCCGCCACCACGTTGCGCTCGCGGCACGGTCGTGCCATCTGCATCAGAGGCATGGGCCGCCTCGGTGAAGCTGCGGACGAGGGAAGACTGGTGCTGGAAGGACTGCGAGCCGAGCTGGGAGAAGAGCACCCCGATGTCCTTGAAGCCCAGCACGAATTCGCGATCTCTCTGCGCGATCAGGGGGAGAACCAGCGTGCCGAGGAGGTCTTCCGCCAGGTTCTCGAACTGGAAGAAGAGGTTCTCGGAGCTGAGCACCCATCCACGCTGATCACTCGTGCGAACCTGGCCATCACCCTCGTCCTGCGACAGGAATTCACCGCAGCGGAGGCCGAGATTCGGGCCGTGCTGGACGCTCGGACACGCATCCTGGGGCCCGATCATCCCGAGACGCTCGACGCGCGTCACAGCATGGCCCTACTGCTCACACAACAAGGGGAGCTCGACGCGAAGAGCGCTGCGGCGGTATTCGCGGAGCTGACCGACGCGCAGAAAAGGCAGCTCGTCGACGACCACCCCAACGTGTTGGCAGGTCGTAACAGCCGTGCTGCGGCACTCCGCTCTTTGGGCGAACTGACCGAGGCGGAATCGGAGTACAGGTCGATCTTGGATTCGGCGACTGCGCGCCACGGCGAACATCACCCAGTCACGCTCAACGCCCACTACGAGTGGGCCATGGCCTTGGGACGCGTCGGGCGAACGGACGAAGCCATATCCGAGGTGCGCAATGTCCTGGCCCTCCAGGAGACCGTGCTTGGCAGCTCCCACCGCAACGTCGCCAGTGTCCGAGCATCGCTGGGCACGCTCCTGCTGCAACAGGGAAGCCTTGCCGAAGCCGAGGCGCAGTTGCAGCAAGCGCTGAATGCTCTGCCGGAGCACGACGGGGGGCGTCTGGACGTCCGGCACGACCTGGTGGCGGTGTTGCACGCGCGTGGAAGGCTGCGGGAGGCCATCCGTCAGTTGCGGGAGATCGCCGACCAGGAACGACAGAAGTCCGGGCCCGCGCATCCCGACACGATTACCGCCCGCAACAGTCTCGGGGTCGCGCTGAAAGACTTCGGAAGTCTCGACGAGGCAGCTTCCGTCTACCGCGAAGCGCTGAGAGACGCAGCCTGTAAGCACTCCGACGATCAACCCCTGGTACTGACGCTACGACATAACCTCGCCGTCGTCATGCGCATTCAGGGCAATCCCGACGCGGCAGAGAGGGAGCACTCGGCGATCCTGCAGATCCAGGAACGTAGGCACGGGCTTGAGCATCCCGAGACGCTCACCACTCGGCTTTCCCTCGCCCGCATTCTGGATGACAGGGGGTTCGCCGCCGAAGCCGAAGCCGCATTCAGGGAAGTCCTGTCGGTATGTGCCCGCGTCATGGGACCTGATCATCCAAGGACCCTCTCCGTGCAGGGGAACTTGGCGTATCTACTGGCCGATCAGGAGCGATTCCCTGAAGCGGAGACGGAGTACCGCGATGCATTGTCCGCGTGCCGGAAGGCCCTCGGAGTCGACCATCCCGAGACTCTGACAAATAATCACAATCTGGCCATGGCGCTGGGAAACCAGGGAAAGCTCACGGAGGCTATTCCCCGGTTTCGTGACGTCGTGGAGCGTCGGGACCGCGCGTTGGGGCCTGACCATCCGGAGACGCTGCTAGCGCGCAAGAACCTCGGTGAGAGTCTGAGCCGGGCAGGGCAGCCGGCGGAAAGCGCTGAGGAGTTCAAGGAAGTGGCGGCCGGTTGGGCGCGTACACGCGGTGCGGAACACGACTCAGTCTGGGACGCACGCTACCGTCGAGCTCAGCTGCTGTGGGAGGCCGGACAGCCACGCGCCGCACAGGAGGAGCTCGAAGCTCTGCTGGACCGCACCCTGGAAGTCCGGCCGGATGGGGATCCACATATCACCACGTTGCAACGGGTGCTGATGGCAGTGCGTGCCGACGATGGCGATTCCTAGCATCGGCAGCTACACGATCCGCACACCAGAGGTAGAGCAGTCCGCACACAGTCCGCAGGACACCCGATCAGGACCGTCGCACCCCATCGCCAGCCATCACCAAAAGGCCAGGTCAGCGACCTGCGGCAGCCATCGCCGCAGGTCACCGACCCGGCCCATTACTAGGAGACCAAGAAGGCTTGATCGCCCCGCCCCGGCGACCGCGGCCGCGCCGCAGTCCAGCGGGCAGCCAGAAGGGCCCGACCGCTTCGACCGGTCGGGCCCTTCGGCGTCCCCGGAACGTCCGGGAGACGTACGGGAGATGCGGTCAGCCGATCGGCTGCGGAGCCGGCGGGATTCGAACCCGCGGACGGGGAGGGCAGGTCCGCCCGAACCCCCTCAGTCGGCATGAGGGGGACCTCCCGCACGCCGATCGCAATGGGCCGCTCTGCCACGGCTCCGCAACCTGCGGGACTGCGCAGTCCCGTTCCGGGGAGCGTAGAGTCAACACCCGGCAGAAGACAGCTGTTTGTCCGGCGCAAGGGTCACACCGCCCGGCGAGGTCTCCGCCGCCACCATGACCTCACCGGCGCTCGTCCAGTCGGGGCCGTGTGGAGCCGAACGGCGCTGATACCCCTCTTCGTACGTGGCGGACGGGAATGGTCCCGGCCCGGGCCGGACACCCGCTGAGCCGCGGCTGTCCGCCGTGGGCCGGGGCGCCACCGATGCCCCCTATGCGATATGCGACCGATGAGTTTCCGGTACGGGATCAGTCGGTATGGGTGGACATGCGCGCACGACGGACATGCGCTCACGACAGGAGACAGCGATGACCACCGAGGGCTTCACCACATGTCTGTGGTTCGACGGGCAGGCCGAGGAGGCGGCGGAGTACTACCTCTCGGTCTTCAAGAACTCCCGCCTCGGCAGGATCGGCCGCTACACCGAAGCAGGGCCCGGGCCCGCCGGGTCGGTGATGGCGGTCGAGTTCGAGATCAACGGCCAGAAGTTCGTAGGGCTGAACGGCGGACCGCAGTTCACCTTCAACGAATCCATCTCGTTCCAGATCCACTGCTCGGACCAGGACGAGGTGGACTACTACTGGAGCAGTCTCACCGACGGGGGCGAAGAGGGGCCCTGCGGCTGGCTGAAGGACAGATACGGCGTCTCCTGGCAGGTCGTCCCCGAGGCGCTGATCGATCTGATCGGCGACCAGGACGCCGAGAAGGCCGCGCGGACCACCGCGGCAATGATGACCATGAAGAAGCTGGACATCGCCGCGCTGCAGAAAGTGCACGACGAGGGCTGACGGGGCGGAGATGCCGGACGGGGGCCGATCCGTCCGGCATCTCCGCGTCATCGGCGGGCGGGCCGTTGCTCACCGACGCGCGCCACCACCCGCTCGACGCGGACCGAGGAAGGCGCCGGCGAGCAGGGCGCCGGCCAGGACCAGTGCCGAGTCGACCAGGATCGCCACCGAGACTCCCGACAGGACACCCTCGGGCCCGGTGTCACCGAGGGCGGACATCCGGGCGGTGGCGACGGCGCTCATCACCGGGATGCCCATGGTGATACCGACCTGCTGGGTCATAGTGGCGAGGCCGGTGGCCAGGCCCTGTTCCTCGTCGGGGAGACCGGAGGTCGCGGTGACCATGAAGCCGACGATCATCAGCATGTTGCCGATGCCGCCGATGAAGGTGGCCGCGAGCAGAAGCCAGATCCAGGCCCCCGATGTCCCGAGCGCGACCAGGGACAGCGTGGCGACGGCCTGGATGACGCCGCCGGTGACGATGGTCGTACGGCTGCCGTACCGGCCGACCACACGGCCGCCGAACGTGCCGCCGGTCACGGTGCCGATGCCCAGGACGCCGAAGGCGAGACCGGTGGCGAGCGGTGAGTAGCCGAGGACCTCCTGGAGATAGAGGGTGAGCAGGAAGACCAGTGAGGTCTCGGTGACGAAGGCGATCAGGCCGGCAGTGTTGCCCCAGATGACGCTGCGCCGCTTCAGGATGCGTACAGGGACCAGGGGCGCCGTGGCCCTCTTCTCGACGGCCCAGAAGCCGAGGAGGAGCGCGAGACCTGCGAGGAGTGCGGCCAGGGTGGTGGGCGTGGTCCAGCCGGACTCGCCGGCCCGGGTCAGTCCGTAGACGAGCAGAAGCAGTCCGCCGGTGACGGTCGCGGCTCCGGGGACATCGAGCCGGGAGCGTCGTGCGGGGCGCGAGTCGGTGATGACGGCCGGGGCGAGGAAGACCACCAGGGCGGCCACGGGCACGTTGATGAAGAAGGCCCAGCGCCAGGAAAGCAGATCGGTGAGCAGACCGCCGAGGATGGCTCCGGCGGTGAATCCGGCGGACATCAGTGCGCCGTTGAGACCCAGCGCGCGTTCCCGCAGCGAGCCTTCCTTGAAGGCCGTGGTCAGCAGCGCGAGTCCGGCCGGGGTGACCGCCGCCGTGGCGAGACCCTGCAACACCCGTGCGGTGAGCAGGACTTCGGGCGAGGTGGCGAGACCGCCCAGGGCGGAGGAGAGACCGAGGACGACCATGCCGCCCAGGAACAGCCGTTTACGGCCCACGAGATCGGCGATGCGGCCGAACAGCAGCGTGAAGCCGGCGGCGGCGAGCGCGAACGCGGTGGCGATCCACTGCAGGTGGGAGAGGGGGAAGCCGAGGCCCTCGCCGACGACCGGCAGTGCGACGTTCAGGATCGAGAAGTCAACGGCGATCATGAACTGGGCGCCGAGGAGAAGAGCGAGGACCAGTTTCTGCCGTCCGGTCATGCGGATTTTCGGGGATGGCACGGCGGGAGCGGCATCGGTGGTGCCGGAAGACTGGGCCCGGCTGGGTGCGGACATGGCTGCCCTTCCTCAGGGAGAGGTATTAATGGGACTAGAGTTCCGTTAATGTGCGAGTCACCGTAGCAGAGGAAGCTTTACTAATGGAACTGGAGACCCGTTATGACTTCTGAGGGTGTGGAGCCCGGCACCGTCCGGCCCGGTGGCCGTACCGCCCGGGTCCGTGAATCGGTCCTGCGGGCCGCAGGCGACGCCCTGGCCGAGCACGGCTTCGACCGCCTGGACCTCGCCGATGTCGCGCGCCGCGCGGAAGTCGGCAAGACGACCGTCTACCGGCGCTGGTCCACCCCCACCGGCCTGATCGCCGACCTGCTCGACGACATGGCCGAGCAGTCCTCACCCCGTGCGGACACGGGTTCCCTGACCGAGGACCTCCGAGCCAATGCCCGGCTGGTGGTCGCCACCCTCACCGATCCACGGCAGGGCGCCCTCTTCAAGTCCGTGATCGCCGCGGCGACCTGCGACCCGCGCACGGCCGAGGCCCTGCACCGCTTCTACGCGATCCGCATCAAGGAGTGGTCCGGCTGCGTCACCGAGGCCGTCGAACGCGGGGAACTGCCCGCGGGCACGGACGCGGACGAGGTGATCCGCGCCGTATCGGCCCCCCTCTACTACCGGCTGCTGGCCAGCGGCGACCCGCTCGACGAGGCGGCGGCGGATCGCGCCGCCACGGCCGCGGCCGCGGCGGCACGGGCGGGTGCGTACGTGAGGTGAGGGGTGGTCAGCCGGCCGGGTGGGCACGCAGACGCGCCGCCCACGGGTGGTCGGCGCCCTGGGCCAATGTGATCGTCTCGGTCAGCCAGGCACGCCGGTCCGCGGTGAGGGTCGGCAGCGCCGTCGCGAAGTCCTGTTCGTCCTTGGGCCGCGGGGACTTGGCCTTGTACAGGAGCTGTACCTCAGGGGAGAGGTACGGGACGCCGTCCTTCGAGACCCGGCCGAGCCGGTCGAGGGGGAGCCGGATGCGGGAATCACGGCGGAACAGCCAGTCGGTGCCCTCCGCGTCGTCGAGCATGAGCTGGATGCGCCAGGGCTCGGCGGGCCCGGGGCGGCACCAGATGTCGTGGACGTGACGCGGCAGGACCTCGCCGGGGAGCCAGGGGCGCAGGGTGCCGGGAGGATCGGCGGCCCACCACTCCCAGCCCGCCAGGATCTGCTGGGCGGTGAGCTGGTCGCGGCGGAGCAGGAGTACGTCGATGTCGCCGTGGTCCCGGAAGGTGTGGCCCACGGCGAGTTCGACCGCGTATCCGCCCGCGATCCACCAGGGGACGCGCAACGGAGCGAAGAGGCGGGCGGCCTCTTCGAGCGGGGCCGGATCCCATGGGCCCCAGGGGGTCTCCGTACGCATGGGCTGCGGCCCCTCTCCTCTTCCGGTGTCGCCCGCCGTGCGGTCAGTCCGTTTTCAGCAGATGCCGATAGCTGTCCGGATGCTCCCTCAGATAGGTGGCCAGGCTCATCGCCGGATGCCCGGTGAGGTTCGGTACGGCGTCCGAGACCGTGGACATCTCGCCGGTGGCGATGGCCTCGTACGACGTCACCCAGCCGGCCACCTCCCAGTCCTCGGCACCGTACTGCGCCCGTGAGGCATAGGCCTCCTCGCGGGTCTCCGGTACGTAGGTGATGGTCCGGCCGGTGACCCGGCCCATCTCCTCGGCCGCTTCGGCGAGAGTGAACGCCTCGGGGCCCGTGAGGTCGTACGTGAGCCCGTCGTGGCGGGTGTCGACGCTCTCGGTGCCGGCCGGCAGCACGGCGGTCGCGGCGTCCGCGATGTCCTCGTGCGCCACTGCCGACACCCGGCCGTCGCCGCCGGGACCGCGCAGCACCCCGTCGGCTCCGGTCATCGCCGGGAGGCCGGCGAGGTACAGGCTGTCGCGCAGGAAGGTGTAGCGGACATCGGTGGCCCGGATGTGCGCCTCGGTGTGCCAGTGGTCCCGGGCGAAGGTGAACGTGGCGTCCGGCGCCGCGCCGAGGAACGAGATGTACACGATGCGTTCGACGCCCACGGCGACCGCCGCGTCCACGGCCGTCGCGTGCTGGCGCACCCGGTCGGGGCTCTCGTGCGCCGAGACGAGGAACAGCGTGTGCGCCCCGGCGAGGGCGCGGCGCATGGCCTCCCCGTCACCGTAGGGGGCGGGCGGTGCGGCGACGGCGCCGGGCAGTTCCGGCAGCCGGGACGGATCGCGGCCGAGGAGCCGCACGGGCACACCGGCGCGCACCAGGCGCTGTGCGACACGGCCGCCGACCGCACCGCTCGCGCCGGTGACGGCGACGATGGGGGCGCCCGGGTCCGTGGGGGGTGGGGGGTTCATGCGGGGTCGCCTTCCTTTCGCAGCCAGGGGCGCACCTCCACGACCGCGTCCACCGGGACGGGGCCGTAGATGTGCGGGAACTCCTCGCCGCCGGGCGCGACGGACTCGTACCGTACGGGTGCCGGGAGACGGGCGGGATCGATGACGAGGACCACCAGATCCTGGTCGCCGGCCCCGGCCCGGCTCCCGGCGCCGTACAGCATCTCGGCCACGCCTGCGAGCTGGTGCGGCAGCGAGCAGTGGATGAAGCCCTCTTCGTGCAGGGTGCGGCCGCGGGTGGACATCTCGTACGTCCCGATCCCGCGGGCCGCCTCCCACAAGGGGCCTTCGGTGAGGTGCAGCAGCAGTTCGGCCATGGGCCAAAGCTAGCTGCGCCGACGCGTCCTGCGGGCCATCAGCGTGGCCGCCGATCCGGCATCGAGCAGAACTGCCACGATGGCGCCGAGAATCCATTCACCGCCGCGGGAACCCGTGTTCGGGAGCGAGGGATGGGCCGGCCGGTTTCCGATGCACCCGGATGCCCCGGTACGTAGGGCCGCATCGGGGCACGCCGTGCGCGCGAGCGCGCCTCAGGCCGTATCCGCCAGCAGTTCGGCCTCCACCCGCGGGTCCAGGCCGACCGCGGCCCGGTCCGGCCGTTGCGGGGCCGCGCCGTCCAGTTCGACCAGCCACTTCCAGGTATCGGCGACCGTCTCGTCCACCGGCCGGCAACGCAGACCGGCCGCGTACGCCTTGCTGACGTCGCCCCGGTGCATGGTGTCGTACAGCTCGCCCGGCGGCAGCCAGACCGGCAGGTCGCTCCAGGGCTCCACACCTGCCGCGAGGATGGTCTCAGCGGGTGTCCAGCGGAGTTCCGCATCTGAGCCGGTGGCGTGTACACAGGCGTCCAGCAGTTGCCCCATGGTGGCGTGGCCGGGGCGGCTGACCAGGTTGTACGGCCCGTGCAGACCACCGCGCCCCGCGTCCAGGAGCCAATCGGCGAGGTCGCGGGCGTCGATGTACTGGAGCATCAGGTCCGGTGTCCCCGGGGCCAGTACGAGCCCGCCGCGGGCGATCCGCAGCAGCCACCAGGGCAGTCTGCCCACGTTCTCCCAGGGGCCCAGGATCAGTCCCGCGCGGGCCAGCAGGGCGCGGTCCCCGAAGGCGTCGAGTGCGGCCAGTTCGCCGCCGCGTTTGGCAAGGGGGTACGAGACATCCCCACCGGCGTCGGGCGAGGCACCGGCCACCAGCGGGCCGTCCTCGGGCAGACCGGCCGGGGCCGGGTAGTCGTACACGGAACGGCTGGAAACGTACGCGTACCGGGCGGCCCGGTCGGCCAGCAGACGGGCCGCGTCCCGTACGGCCGAGGGGGCGCCGCTCCAGGTGTCGACGACCATGTCCCACTCGGGCGTACCCCTGTGGCGGCCGGCGGCTGCGGCCAGCGCGGCGAGACCGTCGCCGGTGGTGCGGTCACCGAGGAGTTCCGTCACGCCCTGCGGGGGTGCGTGACGGCCGCGGTGGAACACCGTGACCTCCCAGCCGCGCGCGAGCGCCGCCTCGGTCACGGCGCGACCGACGAATTCCGTTCCGCCCAGCATCAGAAGCCTCATGGGACCGACTCTGCCCGCCGGACGGCCGGGGTGGAACAGGTCCTCGCTCTCGGCGGAATCGGACAGCGGTCCTTCACTGTGTGCGGGCGAGCGGGCTGCGGTTGCGCAGCAGCCACTGGTGGTACCCGGCCGCCCGCTGGGCCGCCTCCCGGTAGGCCGCCTCCAGCTCCCCGTACACCGTCGCCATGTCGGCGCCCGGCCGGGACACCAGCAGCAGCCTTACGGCCAGGGGGTCGTCGCGCAGCGGACGGATCGCCATGTCGTCGCGCGGCCCGGAGGTGGGCTGGCAGGGTGCGACCGCCTCGCCGAGCACGACGAGGGACGCGGCGGTGAGGTAGTCGCCGTGCAGGACGGTCGGCGCGAGGCCCGCCTCGCCGAACACCCGGCGCAGCCCGTCCCATTCGCCGTCCACCGTGGGGTCGACCATCCACCGGTCGGCGGCCAGGTCCCCGAGGTCGACCACGGGCCGGTCGGCGGCCGGATGGTCCCGGGCCATGGAGATGAACTGCGGTTCGCGGTCCAGGAGTACGCGCTGCTCCAGGCCCTCCGGGATGGCCAGCGGACAGCCCTCGACCTCGTGCACGAAGGCGACATCGAGCCCGCCCGCATCGACCGTATGCAGCAGGGCACTGGCCGATACGTCGACCCGCAGCGAGATGTCCGTGCCGGGCAGCCGGAGCCGCAGCCTGCGCAGCCAGCCGCCGATGACCCGGCTCGCGGTGCAGCCGATGCGCAGCCGGGGGCCCGGGGCGCGGACCGTTTCGGCCTCCGCCTTCGCCTCGCTGACCAGGGCGGTCATTCCGTCGACCAGGGGGCGGGCCCGGCTGAGGACGGCGCGGCCGAGCAACGTCGGCCGGCAGCCGGTCCGTTCGCGGCTGAACAACTCGGCGCCCAGAGTGTTCTCGATCCGCCGCAACTGGGTGGTCAGGGAGGGCTGGCTCACGCCCAGCCTGCGGGCCGCTCGGTGCAGGCTGCCCGTGTCGGCGATGGCGCACAGCGCCCTGAGGTGTCTCACCTCAAGCTCCATACGGTCGAGCGTAGGACGGCGTGCCACGGTCGCACCAGACGCCCCAATCCCATCAAAGTCCATTAATTCACCGGGAGTTGGTGGAGACGTCGACAACGGCACCGGGGATGGCGATAAGCCGGTGCTATCGCCGGTTGACATCATCCGCCACGGCTTCCGCTCCCCGACACTCTCTGCGTACCGCACCCCGTCCGAGTCCGATGACCGGACGGGTTCATCGGACAGGTAATCGGTAGGAGACCCCCCATGAGACACCCCAGGACCGTCATGTCGGCCGTGGTCGGCCTCGGCTTCGGCCTCGCGGCCGCGCTGGGCACCGCACCCGCCATCGCCTCCCCTCCCGCACCCGCCACACCCCCCGCCGCCGCCTCGGAGGCCCACGCGGGCTACACCTCCGGCTCCGGGTCGCACGAGAGCGCCGCCGCGAACAAGGCGTTCTTCGAGGCGGTCGCCAAGTCCGTCGCCAAGAAGCGGGCGGCGAACCCCGGCGCCCAGGCGGTCACCATCGTCTACAGCACCGCCAACGCACCGAGCTTCCGCACCGAGATATCCAGCAGTGCGCAGATCTGGAACAGCTCGGTCTCCAACGTCCGGCTCCAGGAAGGCTCGAACGCCGACTTCGCCTACTACGAGGGCAACGACCCGAGCGGTTCGTACGCCAGCACCGACGGGCACGGCAACGGGTACATCTTCCTGGACTACGCACAGAACCAGCAGTACGACTCGACCCGCGTCACCGCGCACGAGACCGGTCACGTGCTCGGCCTTCCGGACCACTACTCCGGTCCGTGCAGCGAGCTGATGTCGGGCGGCGGTCCCGGCACGTCCTGCACCAACCCGTATCCCAACGCGAACGAGCGCAGCCAGGTGAACTACCTGTGGCAGAACGGCTTCGCGGCCGCACTGGCACGCAGCGGCTCCTGATTGCTGTCCGGCTGCTCAGCGGCACCGGGGGCCACCTCGTAGGACGGGGTGGCCCCTTGGGCCTCTGACGGACAGGTGAACGCTCGCCCCCACTTGATCCGCCCGCAGCGAACAGGCCGGGCCGCGCCACTCGTTCCGGGGGATGCTGGAAACGGCCACCACAGGCGGGCCGTCCCCATGGAGGTACGAGCGTGAGCGAGCGTTCCGGTTCCCTGCACGAAGCCGTCGGCGGCATGCACGCACTGCACCGGCTGAGCAACACCTTCTACGACAACGTGCTGGCGGATCCGCTGCTCGCATCCGTCTTCGCGGATTTCACCCCGACCCATATCGAGCATGTCGCCGTCTGGCTGGCCGAGATCTTCGACGGCCCCGCCGACTTCACCGCGCAACACGGCGGTCACCAGACCCTGTTGCGCGCCCACCTCGGGCTGTCCATCACCGAGCAGCAGCGGCTGCGCTGGATGGAGCTGATGACGGACGCCGTCGAGAAGGAGCTCCCGGACGACGCGCTGCTGCGCCGCCGGGTCCTGGAGTACTTCGACTGGGGCACGGGCGTCGCCCGCGATGTGTCGGCGTCCCCGGTCGGCGAGGACCTCGGCGATCCCGGCCCGACGCCGCGCTGGGGCTGGGACGGACTGCGCTGACCTACGGGTTGTTGAGTGCGGTACGGACCAGGGTCAGCAGCTCGTCCTCCGTCATCCCCAGCTCGCGTGCGTCCGCGGCCACTTCGCGTACGCGCTCCAGCAGCCGGGCCCGGTGCGGGGATGCGCCGCCGGTGACGACCGCACCGCGCCCCCGGCGCAGTTCGATCAGCCCCTCCTCTCGGAGCTGCTGATAACCCCGCAGCACCGTATGGACATTGACCCCCAGGGAATCGGCGAGCACCCGGGCGGCGGGCAGACGTTCGCCCGGCGTCACCGTCCCCTCGGCGACGGCGCGGCGCACGGACGCCGCGATCTGATCACCGAGCGGCACGGTGGAGGTGGGATCGACGCGGAAGAGCATGGTCAGTGCTCCGCTCGGCGCTGGTCGATGAGGGTGTTGAGGAGCGCGGCGCCGGTCGCCGAATCGTCGACGGTCACCGCGAAGTCCCGGCCGCCGGCCAGTGTCGCCACGATTCCCTCACCGGAGCGGATCATGACACCGCTCCGTCCTGGGCGGATGCGATACCCCCAGCCCCCGTACTCCGCAAGGGGGTTGATGTCCCTGCTGGTCGCGGCCTCGATCCGGTCGAGCGGCACCCTGAGGCGCGGCCAGGGCAGCATTCCCGAGATGGTGATGCCGCGCCGGTCCACCACCACGTACGGCCGGGCGAAGGCAGCCAGCAGCACACCGAGGAGCAGCAGCGGAATCGCGGCCGCCCAGCCCGAGACGAACAGCAGCACCACCCCGCCGGCCACGAGCGCGAGCGCGATCAGCGGAAGCCACCAACTCCCGGCGCTGCGCGCCCATCCGGCGACCTCCCCGTCGGCGAGCGCGATCCGCGCACCGTCCCCGGCCTGCCCGGTCGCGGCCGGCTGCTTCGGTACGGGACCGAGCGCGGCCAGCACCATCCCGAGCCCCCCGGCGAGCACGGCGACCCCCAGGGCGACGGCGAGCTGCCACATCGGGAACGACACACCCTGCGCCTCCCCCTGCGCATTCTCACCGGCATCCACGTTGGCGAGCAGCACGGCTGCCATCACCCAGCCGAGGAATCCGGCGAAGGCATATCCACCGGCGACCAGCCAGCGGTGGGCCCACCCGTAGAACTTCCCCCGCACCACCGTGAGGGCCCACAGAGCACCGGTCACGGCGAACAGCAGAACGTTGGCCACGGCGTGCCACACCTGCCCCGCATAGCCGTCCGCCCGGCCATCGGCCCGGAAGTGACTGGCCAGTTGTCCGGGAAGCCGGTCGCGGAAGACGGCGAGCAGCACCAGATCGGCGACGAGCGCGAGCAGGAACGGCAGGGCGACGAGAGTCGCGCGGCCCAGATTCTTACGCATCATGAAAACCTCCATTGTTTGCATGCTAATAGAACAATGGAGGTGTGGCAAAGCTTTGACGGCATGCCGTCGGGATGGCATGCCGTCGGGGATGGCGGGATGAGGTACGGACCGCCCTCGTCGTGGTCGGGAAGAGTCCGACGAGCAACTGGAGGGCGGCAACAACCGGTCAGGCGGAGAAGATCAAGCCAGCTCCAGCGGGAACGCACCCCGGTGCCCGGTGCCGACGCCTCGCTCCGGGCGGGGCTCGTACTCGCGGCAGCTCCAGATCTCCTGGACGAATCCGGTCCGCCGGTCCCACAGATCCAGGACATCGCCCTCACCGGCCGCCCCGCGGTAGGCGTCCTTGGCGCCCCGGAAGCATGCGAGGCCGCCGGAAAGGCCGCGGCCGGGGGACGGGAAGTAGTCCGAGAAGGCGCAGGCGATGCAGGTCTGCAGGCGCACGCCGGGCGGCAGGGCGCGCTGGATCGTGGCGAGGGCGGACGCGAAGTCGCTCTCCGCACGATGGGACCCGTAGGCCGCCCCGCCGAACTGCAGCTCCAGGTAGAGATACGGATCGGGGCGGCGCAGCGACAACAGGCAACCGAGCGTGGCCTGATGGACGGCTCCGTCCCAGAGGACCGGGAGCGGCAGGTCCCATTCCAGGACACAGTCGCCCAACGCACCGTCCACCAGGGCGAACAGGTCGTCGGCCGGTGGTGTGCCGGCCACCGGGGTGAGGCTGTCGAAGCTTTCGCCCTCGAAGTCGATGCCCCTGGTCCGGAGGCGGAGTTGCTGTCCGTCGGTGGTGAGGATGACGGCGTCGGAACCCTGTCGGTCCCGGTACCACCCTGCCCATGACTCATCTGTCATGGGCACGGACTGTAGCCCGTGCCCATGACAGTCGCCCGGTCGCCCTCCTTTTCGTCTCACGGGCCTTGTGACCTCGGCACCTTGCTCCGTTCTCCTTCTCCGCCTCCTTCACCGGTCTCGGCTCTCCGCTCCTTTCTCCGCGCCCCCTCCGATCCCGCTCCGCGTACCGCTCCCTCCTTCCGTGCTCAGTGCGTCCGGCGGGTGACGAACTCCGCCAGGGTCAGGAGATCGCCCGCCGGGGCCAGGTCGGGGACCGCCCGGGACAGGTGGTGGACCGCGCGTGCCATCCGGTCGGCCGCGCAGATCTGCGCCCAGTCCCGGCCACCGGCCCGGTCGACGGCATCGGTGGCGCGGCTCACCTCACCGGGTGTATTCATCGGTCCCCGGTAGAGCGCGGCCAGTTCGGCCGCTGCGGGCGTGCCGGAGGTCAGCGCGGCGACCACGGGCAGGGACTTCTTGTGGGCGACGAGATCCGCCCCGACCGGCTTTCCGGTCTGTGCCGGATCCCCCCAGATACCGATCAGATCGTCGATGAGCTGGAAGGCGAGGCCCGCCTCCCGGCCGAATCCGTCCATCGCGCCGACCGCCCGCTCCCCCGCGCCGGCATACAGCGCACCCAGTGCGCAGGCGCAACCGAGCAGGGCTCCCGTCTTGGCGGTGGCCATGGTCAGGCACTCGTCCAGTGAGACTTCGTGCGGACCGCGTTCCTCGAAGGCGCAGTCGGCCTGCTGGCCTGCGCACAGCTCGATGACACAGGTCGAGAGCCTCGCCGAGGCGCGGGCCGAGGCCGGGCCGGCGTCCTCGGCGAGCAGCCGCTGGGCGAGGGCAAGCATGGCGTCACCGGCGATGACCGCGTCCGGGATACCGAAGACCGCCCAGGCCGTGGGCCGGTGCCGGCGGGTCCGGTCCTCGTCGATGACGTCGTCGTGCAGCAGGGTGAAGTTGTGGGCCAGCTCCACGGCGACGGCTGCCCGTACCGCCCGTTGCGGGTCGCCGCCCAGCGCCCGGGCGGCGGCGAGGACGAGCGCGGGCCTGATCGCCTTGCCCGCCCGTCCCGATGACGGGGTGCCGTCGGCCTGCTGCCAGCCGAAGTGGTACATCGCTACGCGGCGGATCGATCCGGGCAAGGAGTCGACGGCGGCGCGCAGTTGGGGATCGACGAGGGTGCGGGTCTGTTCCAGGAGGGCTGTGGCCTCATGGCCCTGCACTGCGAGGGCGGCCGGGTCGTTGTCACCCGGGGCCCGGGGTGTGGGCGGTTGGAGTGCGTGGTGGGTCTTCACTGGGGCGTCCTCCCGAGGCCGCCCCGGGCACGGCTGCCCGGGGGCGGAGGTTGACGGGGGCCCGGACATCGCCGTCCGGGCCCCCGATGGCTACCGCCAGCGGCTGACCTCTACGTTTTCCAGTACGCCGAGGGCGTCCGGTACGAGGATGGCTGCGGAGTAGTAGGCCGTCACCAGATAGGAGATGATCGCCTGCTCGTCGATGCCCATGAACCGGACCGACAGGCTGGGCTCGATCTCGTCGGGGATGCCGGTCTGCTGGAGTCCGATGACGCCCTGCTCGGCCTCACCCGTCCTCATGCAGATGATCGACGTGGTCCGGGCATCGGTGACCGGGATCTTGTTGGACGGGAAGATCGGTACGCCCCGCCAGGCCGGCACATGGTGTCCGCCGACCTCCACGCTCTCCGGCACCAGACCGCGCTTGTTGCACTCACGGCCGAATGCGGCAATGGCCCGCGGATGCGCGAGGAAGAGCTTCGAGCCGCGGCGGCGCGAGAGCAGTTCGTCCATGTCGTCGGGGCTGGGCGCCCCGTCGTGCGGCTGGAGGCGCTGCCCGTAGTCGCAGTTGTTGAGCAGACCGAACTCGCGGTTGTTGATCAGCTCGTGCTCCTGGCGCTCGCGCAGCGCCTCGACCGTGAGCCGCAACTGCTGCTCGGTCTGGTTCATCGGCTGGTTGTAGAGGTCGGCGACCCTGCTGTGGACCTTCAGCACGGTCTGGGCGACGCTCAGTTCGTACTCACGCGGCGCCGATTCATAGTCCACGTATGTATGCGGGACGACGGCTTCGCCGACATGGCCGGCGGAGAGATCGATCTCCGCCTCGCCGTACTTGTTGGTGCGCTGCTGCGGAATGCTGAGCAGTCCGGCGAGATGGGTGCGGAGCGAATCCGCGCGCTCGGCGAGATTCAGCACGTCGGCCCGCCTCAGCGTCAGCACCGTGCAGGCGGTGACGGCACGGGCCGTGTACTCCCAGACGGCGTCGCCGTCGATCAGGGCGTGGTCGCCGAAATACGCCCCGTCGGCGTGGACCCCGAGCACTGTCTCGTCCCCGTACAGGCCGGTGCCGACCTTCTCGACCTTGCCGTGCGCCAGGAGGAAGACACGGTCCGCCGCCTCCCCGGCGCCGGCCAGAACCTGGCCCGCGGCAATTTCACGCTGCTCGCACCGCCGGGCCAGTTCGCCGAGCACCTCCTCGTCGTCGAACTCCCGCAGGGCGGGCAGCTCTCCGAGCTCGGCGGGAATGACCGTGACCCGGTCACCGGTCTGCACGAAGGTCACCCGGCCGTCCCCGACCGAGTAGCTCAGCCTGCGGTTCACCCGGTAGGTGCCACCTTGTACCTGCACCCACGGCAGCATCTTCAGCAGCCACCGTGAGGTGATCTCCTGCATCTGCGGAGCGGACTTGGTGGTCGTCGCGAGGTTCCGCGCCGCTGCCGTGCCCAGACTCTGCTGCGGCGGCACCGGCGCGTTCTGAACCTCTTCACCAACGGACATCTGACGTCCTCTCGATCATCGGCTGACCTGCGTGAAGAAGCCTTTCAGCACGGAGAGTCGGCACGCCATTACACAAAAGAGTGCGACTATTCGGGCTTTGGTCTGGGCACGACGTTCAGCGATGTCCACGGGTCCCATTAATTTGCATCCCTGATGCAACTTATCTACCGTGTCCATCATGCGGCTGACGAGATTCACCGACGTGGCGCTGCGCGTACTGATGCGCCTCGCCGTCGTGGAGAACGAGGACCCGCCGACCACCCGGGAGGTGGCGGCGACCATGCAGGTGCCGTACACCCACACCGCGAAGGTCGTCGCCAAGCTCCAGCACCTCGGCCTCATCGAGGCGCGCCGGGGCCGCGGCGGCGGGCTCAGCCTCACCGGAGCGGGCCGGGCCGCCTCGATCGGCGGACTCGTCCGGGAGCTGGAGGGACCCGGCGACGTCGTCGAGTGCGAGGGCGCCACCCCCTGCCCCCTGCGCTCGGCCTGCCGGCTGCGCGGCGCCCTGCGCCAGGCGGAGGAGGCCTTCTACGCCTCGCTCGATCCGATCACCGTCACCGAACTCGTCACCTCCCCCACCGGTCCACTGCTCATCGGCATCAGCAGCGGCCGCCCGGCCGCCGACTGAGCCACCGCGCACCGCACCACGGGCGCCATCGCCCGGTTTCACACTGCCCAAAAATGTGAATCTCAGATACCAATTCAAGAACCCAGGAGTCACCGATGCTCTCCGAGACGTCGACCGCCACCGTCCGTGCCACCCTCCCCGCCGTGGGAGCGGCCATCGGAGACATCGCCGATCTCTTCTACCGCAAGCTCTTCGACGCCCACCCCGAGCTGCTGCGTGACCTCTTCAACCGCGGCAACCAGGCGTCCGGCGCCCAGCGCCAGGCTCTCGCGGGCTCCATCGCCGCCTTCGCGACCCAGCTGGTCGAGCACCCGGACACCCGCCCCGACGTGATGCTCAGCCGGATCGCGCACAAGCACGCCTCGCTCGGCGTCACCGCCGCGCAGTACGACATCGTGCACACCCATCTGTTCGCCGCCATCGCCGAGGTGCTCGGCGACGCAGTCACCCCGGAGGTCGCCGCCGCCTGGGACGAGGTCTACTGGCTGATGGCGGGCGCCCTGATCTCGATCGAGGAGCGGCTGTACGCACAGCAGGGCGTCGTCGCCGGTGACGTGTGGCGCGAGTGGGAGGTGGCCACCCGGATCGAGGAGACGGCGGATGTCGCCACCTTCCAGCTCCGCCCGGCAGACGGCGCACCCGCCCCCGCCTTCCGCCCCGGCCAGTACGTCTCCGTACAGGTGGAACTCCCCGACGGGGCCCGCCAGATCCGCCAGTACAGCCTCTCCAGCGCCCCCGGCTCCCCGCTCCGCTCGATCACCGTCAAGCGGGTGCACGACGGCGGCTCGCCCGACGGCGAGGTCTCCCGTCATCTGCACGCCGAGGTCGGGGCGGGCGACCGGCTGCGTGTTTCCGCCCCGTACGGCGATCTCGTACTCGACTCCGCCGATGCCCCGCTCCTGCTCGCCTCCGCGGGCATCGGCTGCACCCCGATGCTGTCGATGCTGGAACACCTCGCGGCGACCGGACACCGCGCCCCGGTCGCCGTCGTGCACGGCGACCGCTCCCCCTCCGACCACGCGATGCGCACCGACCACGCCCTGCTCACCGGCAAACTCCCCGACGCCGTCGCCCACTTCTGGTACGAGACCCCGGAGCCCGGCCACCCCGCCGACCGCACCGGCCGGGTCGATCTGAGCGGCCTCGCGATCGCCCCCGGCACCCACGCCTACCTCTGCGGACCACTGCCCTTCATGCGGGCCGTACGCACCCAGTTGCTGGCCAAGGGCGTCCCGGCGGCGGACATCCACTACGAGGTGTTCGGCCCCGACCTGTGGCTCGCCCAGGGCTGAACCCAACCCACTGCTCGCGGAATTGACCGGATCGGCTTGCACACGGACCGAACAGCCGGTCCGGGGATGGGCCGGAAACCCTAAGGCCCGGTCAGCGGCGTGATGATCCACCACACGGCCACCGAGGGCACCGCCTCCACCGTCCGCATCTGCCGCGACGGCCATCCGGAGCTGCCCGGCCCGCTGTGCCACGGCGTGATCGCCAAGGACGGCCGGATCCACCTGGTCGGCTACGGCCGCGCCAACCACGCCGGACTCGGCGACGACGACGTACTGCGCGCCGTCGTCGCCGAGAAGCGCCTCACGTCCGACAACGAGGCCAACACCGACGGGAACGGGCGATCGAGAAGGCCGCCGCCGCGGTCTGCCGTCACCACGGCTGGACGTCCCGCTCAGTGATCGGCCACAAGGAGTGGCAGCCCGGCAAGATCGATCCCCGCGGCTTCTCGATGCACTCCATGCGGGACCGGATCCACGACCGCCTGAAATGACCCGCACCCACCCGGCACGGCATGGCACGGCGACAATTGCGGCATGCCCTCCGAAGCACTCGACCTCTCCCGCCCGCAGCCGGTGCTCCCCTCACCCCTGCAACCGGCCGAGGACGTACGCTTCGCGCGCCACGGCGTACGGCTGCTGCTCAAACGCGACGATCTGATCCACCCCGCTCTCCCCAGATACAAGCCGACTGGTGTTAGTCGGGCTGATCTGGGATGAGCCGCTGATGGGGCCGGACGGTGAGCCGGTGCGCGTCGGAGCGGGCGTCAGCATCACGCGGCATACTCGGCGAGATGATCGGACATCTGTGGACCACCGTCATCGACTGCCCCGACCCATCCGCGCTCGCCGCCTTCTACGAGAAACTGCTGTCGCTCTCACGACTGGAGGACACCCCTGAGTTCGTCGTGCTCGGTAGCACGTCAGGTACGGAAGTCGTGGCGTTTCAAAAGGTCGACGACTACCGGCGGCCGCAATGGTCCAATCCTGAACACCCTCAACAGATGCACATTGACGTCATGGTCACGGATCTCGACGTAGCTGAGCCACAGGTACTTGCACTGGGCGCCACACTGCTTGACGGGTCAGACAAGCCAATCGGGTACCGGGTGTACGCCGACCCCGTCGGCCACCCCTTCTGTCTCGTCACTCCCCAGGAAGAAACCGAAGGCATCTGACGGCACCTGCAATACCACTCCAGTCACAGCCCCGCCGCGGTCCTCAGCTCTGCACATGATTCTGAAACGATCAGTAAAGCCTCACGGCGCCGCCCGCCCCAGCCGCACGGCCTCTGGAAGGTCGGCGCCCCGCCGAAGCAGCGGAGGAGGGGCGCACGATGCGATCGGCGGCTACTTTCTCTGCGGCTCGGGCAGCGATGCGGCTGGGCAGCTGTCGTTCGGTCGGGACCGACCGCCAGGCCGCATGCCCGGCCGAGGCGACTTGGCCGCCCGGCGCGCCGAAGGCGCGCCCTTGAGCAAGTAGAGAAAAGTTAAGCCGATCAGCCTCAGGCCTGCGTTCATCATCAGCCGCTGGCTACCGATGGGCGCTCGGTTCTGCCAGAAGACCGCTACGGCGTCGGCGGCTGACAGCGCCTGAGAGCCTCTGCCAGGCACTCCACCATGTCGGCGGGGAGCGTCCCCAGATGGACGTGGGGCCGCCCCGAGTGAGTCACCACGGGCCGCAGGTGGCCGATCCGGTCGGCACGGAAGCCGCGTGCCGCGAAAGCTGCCTTCAGCGCCTCCGTGGCGTCCTCTGCCACCTTGCGGCCCTCGCGCCACTGCCGCATCTCCATCCTCCTCGCCCCCTGTGTCATCGTCGGCGTCCCCTCCTCCTGTGAGGGTGGTTACGGATCTCCACGTTCGCGTCCGTCTCGGCCGAGTAGTCGCCTCGCGCCTTTGCCTCCTGCCTCTGCTCGACCAGGGCCGCGCACACATCGCACCCCTCCGCCGCTCGGGGAGGTTCCGGAGGGAGCTGAAGGTGCACGGGCTTGTCCATCGTCGTCCTGTGTGCCGTCATGGCTGCGATGCTGCTCGCCCCTTGCGGACGTATCTCGCGACGAACCACGGACAGTTGGACCGTTGAGCACTACGGTTCAAAAAGGCCCAAACGTCGCTGGGGGAAGTCTTGAACGTCGCTCTACGATCGGCTATGGCAGACGCCAAGCTCTCGCCACGGAAACTCGCCGCCCGTATCGGCGTGGCACCCAAGACCGTGGAACGGTGGCTGGCCGATTCCGAGTTGGTACCTCATGCAAGGAACCGTGTCGACGCGTGCCGGGCGCTGAAGGTGGACGAAGAGATGATCTGGCCGAAGGCCGTACAGGAACGCGTGAAGACCGGTCACGACCGCGAGTTGGTACACGCATACCCGTACCGATCGGCCTGCCCGTCGACGGTGTGGGGCGAACTGATCGAAGGTGCCACGACGGACATCTTCCTGGCCGGATACACGAACTACTTCGTGTGGCTGGAGCAACCCGCATTCGTCGACACACTGCGCAGGAAGATCTCAGAGGGATGCCGGGTGCGCTTCCTGCTCGGTGATCCCGACGGGGAAGTGACCCGCCAGCGTGAGGCCATCGAGGACGTCGCCCTGAGCGTCGCAACGCGCATCCGGATCAGCCTGGAGCACCTGGGACGGCTTGGTCCGCTGGAGGGCCTGGAAACGCGATTCAGCAGCGCCGAGGATGCCGTGAACCACGTATCCCTGTCCGTGTTCAGGTTCGACCACGACGCACTCGTGACACCCCACCTGGCCCGGCTCGTCGGCCACGACTCGCCTCTCCTGCATCTGCGCCGCCAGGGCGACAGCGGGATGTTCGACAGGTTCGCCGAGCACGCCGAGGAACTGTGGAACCGGGGCGTACCCCGGACGCCGTGAACGCGCGGCCAACGGTCAGAGCGACAATGACAGGGTGAGCCAGCCCGTAAATCTCGCCCTTGCACTCCAGCCCCGGCCGCCCTCCCCCCTGGAAGAAGTCCACGACGACCGATTCGCCCGCCAGGGCGTTCGGCTGCTGCTCAAGCGGGACGATCTCATTCACACCACGCTGGACTGGGATACGGCTGCGCTTGGACCAGTGGAGCTGTACCCTCCGGGCAACAAATGGCGCAAACTCTCCCCCAACCTGCGGGCCGCCGCGGGGCGCACCGTGCTGACCTTCGGCGGCGCGTACTCCAACCATCTGCGGGCCACCGCCGCCGCCGGGCGGCTGCTCGGCTTCCCCACCATCGGGGTCGTACGCGGTGACGAACTGGCCGGCCGTCCCCTCAACCCCTCGCTCGCCCGCTGCGCCGCCGACGGAATGACCCTGCATTTCGTGGACCGTACGACGTACCGCGCGAAGGCCGATCCAGACGTCCTGGCGGGGCTGCTGAGCGCCTTCGGGGAGTGCTGCGTCATCCCGGAGGGCGGCAGCAACGCCCTGGCCGCACAGGGCTGTACGGAGCTGGGCCGCGAGCTGCGCGGCCGGGCCGATGTGGCCGCGGTCGCCTGCGGCACCGGCGGCACCCTCGCCGGACTGGCCGCCGGCCTCGCACCGGGGCAGCGCGCCCTCGGCATCCCGGTGCTGCGCGGCGGCTTCCTCGGCGACGCGGTACGGGAACTGCAGCAGGAGGCGTTCGGCGGGCCCGCCGGGTCGTGGTCCCTGGACGAACGCTTCCACTTCGGCGGCTACGCCCGTACGACCCCGCAGCTGCACGCCTTCGCGGACGACTTCGAGCAGCGGCACGGGCTGCCCGTCGAGCGCCTCTATGTCGCCAAGCTGCTGTACGCACTCACCGCTCTGGCCGAGGAGGGCGTGTTCCCCGCGGGAACCACGGTCGCGGCCGTCGTCACGGGCCGGCCGTAGGTGCATCCCACCCGGCCTAAGGCGCTTCCGACTCCTCCCGGTAGGCCGCCGCCTCCTCCAGGTCGAGCCGTCTGAGCAGCGTGCGGAGCATCTCGTCGTCGATCTGCCGCTCGTCCCGCAGCCGTACGAAGACCTCGCGCTCGGCTTCGATCATTTCCCTGGCCAGGCGCCGGTACGTGTCGTCTGCCGACTCCCCGGTCACCGGATTGGCCGCACCCAGTCGCTCCCACACCGCGTTGCGGCGGCGCTCCAGGACGGTGCGCAGCCGGTCGGTGAGCGGTCCCGGCAGCCAGTTGCGCCGGTCGGTGAGCAGCTCCTCCAGGCGCGCCTCGGCGGCCGTGGACGCCTCGCTCTGCGCCTGCGCCTCGGCCAGGGTCTCCGCCGTCGCATCGCGCCCCGGAAGCTTCAGGACGCGCACCAGCAGCGGCAGGCTGAGCCCCTGCACGACGAGGGTGCCGATGACGGTGGTGAAGGTCAGGAACAACACCAGATTGCGGGCCGGGAAGGCATGCCCGTCGGTCGTGAGCAGGGGGATGGAGAAGGCGATGGCGAGCGAGACGACTCCGCGCATCCCGGCCCAGCCGACGATCAGCGGCCCCGTCCAGTTGGTCTCGGTCTCGCGCTCCCTGATCCGTTTCGACAGCCACCTGGGCAGATACGTCGCCGGGTAGACCCAGATGAAGCGGACCACGACGACGGCGAGGAACACGGCCACCGCGTACCAGAGGGCATCTGCCACCGCGTACGCGCCGAGCCCCTTCAGCACGAAGGGCAGCTGGAGCCCGATCAGCGCGAAGACCGCGGACTCCAGGATGAACGCGACCATCTTCCAGACGGCCGCCTCCTGGAGCCGGGTCGCGAAGTCGACCTGCCAGGAGCGGTGGCCCAGATAGAGCGCGACGACGACCACGGCGAGCACTCCGGAGGCGTGTACGCGTTCGGCCGCCGCGTACGCCACGAAGGGGATCAGCAGCGACAGCGTGTTCTGCAGCAGGGCTTCCTTGAGGTGCGTACGGAGCCAGTGCAGCGGCACCATCAGCGCCAGGCCGACCACGACGCCGCCGACCGCGGCGAGGAGAAATTCGCCGATCCCGGCACCCCAGCTCATACCCTCGCCGACGGCGGCGGCGAGCGCCACCTTGTAGGCGGTGATCGCGGTGGCATCGTTCACCAGGGACTCACCCTGCAGGATCGTCGTGACCCGGCCGGGCAGCCCGACCCGGCGGGCGATCGCGGCGGCCGTGACGGCGTCCGGCGGGGCGACGACCGCGCCGAGCACCAGCGCGGCGGTGAGTGGCAGGTCCGGCACGAGGCGGTACGCCAGCCAGCCGACCGCGACGGTCGCGAACAGGACGTAACCGACGGAGAGCAGCGCGACCGGCCGGAGATTGGCCCGCAGGTCGAGGTACGAGCTGTCGACGGCCGCCGTATAGAGCAACGGCGGCAGCAGCAGCGGCAGCACGATGTGCGCGTCCAGGGTGTACGTCGGCACCCCGGGCAGATACGAGGCGATCAGCCCCACCGTGACCAGCAGCAGGGGGGCCGGCACCGGGGTGCGGCGGGCGGCCCCCGCCACGGCCGCACTGGCCGCGACCAATGCCACCAGCGGCAATGCGTCCATTTCACGGTCCTCGCATCCGTCGTAACCTGACAATCATGAGTGATTGCGCGCACGTGTCCGAACTGCCGCGCCCCGAGCCGGCCCCGCGCAGCGAGACCTGCCTCGGGTGCCTCGAGGCGGGCACCCACCCGGTGCAGCTACGGCTCTGTCTGCTCTGCGGTCATGTCGGCTGCTGCGATTCGTCGCCGCTGCAGCACGCCACCGCCCACTTCAAGGAGACCGGTCATCCGGTGATGCGGAGCTTCGAGGCGGGCGAAAGCTGGCGCTGGTGCTTCGAGGACGGTTCGATCGTCTGACGCCTGGGTACGTCAAACCGGCGCCGGTTGTTCGCAATTGACCGTCGCAGACCTCTACCCACCGTGTGTACTCATGGGCTTACCATGAGTGACAGCCATGGGCTGGGGGTCCGGCGACACGGCATCATGGATCGCGATAGCGTCGCCGGACCAGACCGAAGACGTACCGCATGGCTCCGGGGCACCCTTCCCGGATCCTCGAAAGAGTTTGTGCCACCTTGGAGGTGAGGGTGTCCCAGATCGCAGGCGAGCCCGGGAATCAGGACTTCGTAGAGGTCCGGCTGCCCGCTGCGGGTGCCTACCTGTCGGTGCTGCGTACGGCAACGGCCGGTCTCGCAGCGCGCTTGGACTTCACTCTCGACGAGATCGAGGATCTTCGCATCGCGGTCGACGAGGCCTGCGCGATCCTGCTTCAGCAGGCCGTGCCGGGCTCAGTCCTCAGCTGCGTCTTCCGGCTCATCGAGGATTCTCTCGAGGTGACGGTGTCGGCCCCGACGACGGACGGCCGGGCGCCGGAGCGAGACACCTTCGCATGGACGGTGCTCTCCGCACTGGCCGGAAAGGTCGACTCCTCGGTCGCCGACGACCGTACTGTCAGCATCAGCCTCTACAAACAGCGCGGCGCGGGACCCGGGCCGGCGTGAGCAACGGGAACGGGGACGGTCCTGTGCGGGACGAGACGATCCGACCAGGGGTGGTGCGCGCAGCAGGCATCCCGGAACAGCAGGCCCTGCCCCATCCGGTGGACGGGGCGGGCGGGCCTGCGGGCCGTACGGTCGCGGTGGAGCAGTCGCAGGCGGAGCAGGCAGGCCAGATGAGCGAGCACAGGCACCACGATCCACACGACCGCAGCGGGGCGCGGGCGCTGTTCATCGAACTGCGCAAGCTTCCCGACGGGTCGGCCGAGAAGGCGGAGCTGCGCAATCAGCTGGTGCGGATGCATCTGCCGCTCGTGGAGCATCTGGCCCGCCGGTTCCGCAATCGCGGCGAGCCGCTGGATGATCTGACCCAGGTCGCCACGATCGGCCTGATCAAGTCGGTGGACCGGTTCGACCCGGACCGCGGCGTCGAGTTCTCGACGTACGCGACCCCCACGGTCGTCGGCGAGATCAAGCGCCACTTCCGTGACAAGGGCTGGGCGGTCCGGGTGCCGCGCCGGCTCCAGGAGCTGCGGCTCTCGCTCACCACGGCCACGGCCGAACTCTCCCAGCAGCACGGCCGCTCGCCGACGGTGCACGAGCTGGCGGAGCGGCTGGGCATCTCCGAGGAAGAGGTCCTGGAGGGCCTGGAATCGGCCAATGCGTACAGCACGCTCTCGCTGGACGTGCCGGACACGGACGACGAGTCCCCGGCGGTCGCGGACACGCTGGGCTCCGAGGACGAGGCGCTGGAGGGCGTCGAGTACCGGGAGTCGCTCAAGCCTCTGCTGGAGGACCTGCCGCCGCGCGAGAAGCGGATTCTGCTGCTGCGCTTCTTCGGCAACATGACCCAGTCGCAGATCGCGCAGGAGGTCGGCATCTCGCAGATGCACGTCTCGCGGCTGCTGGCCCGCACACTGGCGCAGCTGCGCGAGCGGCTGCTCGTCGAGGAGTAGCGCGAAGGGCCGGTCCGGGCGCAGGGGGCCGGCGGAAACGGCCGTGCCCGCGCGGGGCAGTCGGCTCGCGCGTGCAGCGCCTGCGCCCCGGGGAGTCGCCGGCACCCGAAGGCCGCCTCGCCCGGCCCGGACACCGGGCATCCGGCTCAGGCGTCCGGCGTGGTGCCCGGTCGGCGGATGCCGAGTGCCTCGACCGTCGTCGGCCTGACCAGCTGGTAGAGCGCCGTCAGGACCACCGCGGCGAGGACGATCCCGGCCGGGATCAGTGCGCCGTGGGACCTCAGCAGCGTCCAGGCCACCGGAAGCGCGATGATCTGCGTGATGAGCGCGGGGCCGCGGCTCCAGCTGCGCCGCCGCAGCAGACCACGCGCGGCGAACAGCGGGATCAGGCCGAGCGCGATCAGCGTGAGGCCGCCCATCTCCGCCTGCTGCGGGCTCTCGGGGTGCCCGAGCAGCCCCATCACCAGCATGTAGATCCCGCCGCCGACGAGCGCCGCCCCTTCCAGGGCGGTGAGTCCGGCCACGAGAGTGATCCTGCTCGGCTTCGCCGGTCCGGCCGACGGCGAAGGCGACGAGGAGGGCGTGTTCTGCTGAGTACTCACCCTTGCAGGTTGACATCCCGGCCCTGCGAAAGCGAAGCCGGGGTCGGGAACCGTACGGGAAACGGACGGCCCCGTCCGAGCGCCCCCGAGTCGTCACCGAGAGTGAAGGTCATGGGGCAGGACTTCAGAGCGATACCACGCGGTAGGTAGTCTGGCCGTCATGCGCGCACTCCTTGTGGTCAATCCAGCTGCTACCACCACCAGTGCGCGGACGCGTGATGTGCTCATCCACGCGCTGGCCAGCGAGATGAAGCTGGAGGCCGTGACCACGGAGTACCGGGGCCACGCCCGGGACCTGGGGCGGCAGGCCGCGGACTCCGGAGAGATCGACCTGGTGGTCGCCCTGGGCGGCGACGGCACGGTCAACGAGGTCGTCAACGGTCTGCTCCACAATGGCCCCGACCTGGACAACCTGCCGAGTCTCGCGGTGGTTCCCGGTGGCTCCACCAATGTTTTCGCGCGCGCCCTGGGCCTGCCCAACGATGCGGTGGAGGCGACCGGCGCGATCCTGGACGCGCTCGCCAACCGCACCGAACGCACGGTCGGTCTCGGACTGGCGGCCGGCACTCCGGGCACCGAGGACGAGTCGGTTCCGGAGCGCTGGTTCACTTTCTGCGCCGGGCTCGGATTCGACGCGGGCGTGGTCGGCCGGGTCGAACAGCAGCGCGAACGCGGCAAGCGCTCGACGCATGCACTGTATGTACGCCAGGTGGTCCGGCAATTCCTGGAGGAGCCGCACCGGCGGCACGGGGCGATCACGCTGGATACGCCCGGACAGGAACCGGTCACCGACCTCGCGCTGTCCATAATTTCCAACACGGCTCCGTGGACGTACCTGGGGAATCGCCCCATGTACGCCTCCCCGAAGGCCACCTTCGACACCGGCCTGGACGTGCTCGGACTGAAGCGGCTCTCCACCCCGGCGGTCGCCCGCTACGGCACCCAGCTGCTCACTTCGAGCCCGGAGAAGGGCCCGTCCGGTAAGCACGCCGTTTCACTGCATGACCTCACGGACTTCACCTTGCATTCAAAGGTGCCGCTGCCCTTCCAGATGGACGGCGACCATCTGGGAGTGCGCACCAGTGTGACGTTCACAGGCGTACGCCGTGCACTGCGTGTGATTGTGTGAGTGGAAGGGACCAAAGTCCTTTAACTCGAACGTTTGGGCTGGGCTCCACCCCATAGAAGTACGGCTGTGACCTAGTCGACACCGAGGAATCAAAAAAAAGTTTCCAGAAGGGGTTGTATCCGCAGCTGAGGTTTGCGAATCTCTACATGGCGATCGGGACGGCCCGCAACAACGGCCTCCACTGAGAGCCAGAACCCCTCCTCACTTCACAGGACCACAACCAGTTCATCTGGGCGTCGGCCCGTCACCTGCGGGGGGATTCGTGAAAGCGTTCACATTCACAAGCACCAGTATGTAATACCAAGGAGAGGTAGCAGCCATGGACTGGCGTCACAACGCCGTTTGTCGTGAGGAAGACCCCGAGCTGTTCTTCCCCATCGGCAACACCGGTCCTGCGCTGCTGCAGATCGAGGAAGCCAAGGCCGTCTGCCGTCGCTGCCCCGTCATGGAGCAGTGCCTGCAGTGGGCGCTCGAGTCCGGCCAGGACTCCGGCGTCTGGGGTGGCCTCAGCGAGGACGAGCGCCGCGCGATGAAGCGCCGTGCCGCTCGCAACCGGGCGCGTAACGCCAGCGCCTGATCCGACGCCACCGCTACGAGCCTCAGCCAGGCGGCGCGTACAGAGCGTACGCACAACCCCGCCCCCCGAGTCGCAGCGCGCAGTACCCCCGAAGCGCATGCATGAACAGTGAGCCCGGACCGTGATCAACGGTCCGGGCTCACTGCTGTGTTCGTACCTTGCCGGCCGCCGGGGCTACTTCTCGGCGCGGACCGGGATGTCGAGGACGACCCGGGTGCCGCGGTCCGGGGCCGGGACCATGCCGAAGGTGCCGCTCAACTCGCCCTCCACCAGCGTCCTCACGATCTGCAGCCCCAGGTTGCCGGCGCGCTGCGGGTCGAAACCCTCGGGCAGTCCGCAGCCGTCGTCCTGGATCGTGATCAGCAGCCGCGTCCCGGCGGAGGAACCGCCGCGTACCGCCGACACCTCCACCGTGCCGGACTCGGCGAGGGTGAAGGCGTGCTCCAGGGCGTTCTGCAGGACCTCGGTGAGCACCATCGCCAGCGGCGTGGCCACTTCTGCGTCGAGAATGCCGAAGCGTCCCGTACGGCGACAGGTGACCTTGCCCGGGGAGATCTCGGCGACCATCGCGATGACCCGGTCGGCGATCTCGTCGAACTCCACCCGCTCGTCCAGATTCTGGGACAGCGTCTCATGGACGATGGCGATCGAACCGACGCGCCGTACCGCCTCATTGAGCGCCTCGCGGCCCTGGGCGGAGTCCATCCGGCGGGCCTGGAGCCTCAACAGGGCAGCGACGGTCTGGAGGTTGTTCTTCACCCGATGGTGGATCTCCCGGATGGTGGCGTCCTTGGTGATCAACTCCCGCTCGCGGCGGCGCAGTTCGGTGACGTCCCGGAGGAGGACCAGGGAACCGATCCTGACCCCCTTGGGCTTGAGCGGGATCGCCCGGAGCTGGATCACCCCGCCCGCGCACTCGACCTCGAACTCACGGGGCGCGTATCCGCTGGCGAGTTTGACCAGGGCCTCGTCGACCGGGCCGCGGGAAGGGGCGAGTTCGGCGGTGATCCCGCCCAGGTGCTGGCCGACCAGGTCGGAGGCGAGGCCGAGGCGGTGGTACGCGGAGAGACCGTTGGGGCTGGCGTACTGGACGACTCCGTCGGCGTCGAGCCTGATCAGCCCGTCGCCGACGCGCGGCGATGCGTCCATGTCGACCTGCTGGCCGGGGAACGGGAAGGCCCCGGCGGCGATCATCTGGGCCAGGTCGGAGGCCGACTGGAGGTAGGTGAGCTCCAGCCGGGACGGTGTACGGACGGTCAGGAGGTTGGTGTTGCGGGCGATGACTCCGAGGACCCGGCCCTCACGGCGTACGGGGATCGACTCGACCCGTACCGGCACCTCCTCGCGCCACTCCGGGTCACCCTCGCGCACGATCCGGCCCTCGTCCAGCGCCGCGTCGAGCAGCGGGCGGCGGCCACGCGGCACCAAGTGGCCGACCATGTCGTCCTGGTAGGAGGTGGGACCGGTGTTGGGCCGCATCTGGGCCACGGACACATAGCGGGTGCCGTCGCGGGTGGGAACCCACAGCACGAGGTCGGCGAAGGACAGATCGGAGAGCAGCTGCCACTCCGAGACCAGCAGATGCAGCCACTCCAGGTCGGTGTCACTGAGGGCTGTGTGCTGGCGGACGAGGTCGTTCATGGAGGGCACGTGTGCGAGCGTACCCGCGGATGGGCAATGGCTCCGAACCGAACGACCCGGCCGTACGTGTAAGGGTGGGGGGCCCGGAAAATTGCGGCCGTCCGATGGATGGACACGGGCGAATGGTCTAGTCCACAATGCTCAAGACAGAACTTCCACTCTCCCCGCACAGGAGAGTGGATCGAGGTACCCGCGCTCTCTGCCCTGACTGCGCAGGCACCTCTCCCCGGCCGGGGGCACCGCACACCGCCGGCCGAGCAGACCGCCCGGCGCCTGGGGGGTGGGAGAAGGAGCGGGGTTGGGTGCGTGCAGCTGCAAGGCGGAGGATTGAGCCAACGCGGAGCGTTGGTGATTGACGACAACGCCGCAGATGTGCGTGCCCAACCCGGCGACGCCGCCCCCCAGGTGGTGGTCGGTCTTAACTCCGGGCTGCGGTGCCGGACGGGCTGAGGGTCCCGTCCCGGCGCCGCGGCCCGCGGGTGTTCCACGGGCGTCGCCCGTGCCCCGCCCCGTGATCAGCGGGTCTCGGTGACCTTGGCCAGCGCACGTGGCGCGTCCGGGTCCTGACCGCGGGCGATCGTCACCTCGTATGCCAGCATCTGCAGCGGCAGGATCTCCAGGATCGGCTGGACCTCTTCGGCGACCCCCGCCGTCGGCAGCACGAAACCCGCGGACGCTGCCTCCACCTGGGCCTTCGGGCCGACCACGAACAGATCCGCGCCACGGCCGCGCAGCCGGTCCAGGACCGACTGGAGGGCCTGGCCGCCCCGGCCGTCCGTGACGACGGCGATCACCGGGGAGATGTTGTCGACCATGGCGAGCGGGCCGTGCAGCAGATCGGCGCCGGAGTAGGAGAGGGCCGGGATGTAGCTGGTTTCCATCAGCTTCAGGGCCGCTTCCTTGGCCGTGGGATAGCCGTAGCCGCGCGAGGTGATGACCATGCGCTCGGCGAAGCGGTAGCGCGAAGCCAGGGTCTTGACCTCGTCCCTGCGGGCCAGGATCGCCTCGGCCAGCTCCGGCAGGATCGCGGCGGCCGCCCCGTCGCCGCCGCTCAGCCCCTCCACGAAGAGGTAGAGGGACAGCAGCGACGCGGTGTACGTCTTGGTTGCCGGGAGGGCCTTCTCCGGGCCCGCCAGGATGTCGATGTGGTGCTCGCATACGGCGGCGAGCGGCGAGTCCGGGTTGTTGGTGACGGCCAGGGTGATCGCGCCGGCGTCACGGGCCGATCTGGCGGAGGCCACCAGATCGGGCGAGCCACCGGACTGGCTGACGGTGACGACGAGGACGTCCTTGAGGTCCGGCTTGGCGCCGTACGCGGTGATGGTGGACATCGAGGTGAGACCGCAGGGCAGCCCGAGCCGGATCTCCAGCAGGTACTTGGCGTAGAGCGCGGCGTTGTCCGACGTACCGCGGGCGGTGAGGAGGACGAAGCGCGGCTTCTTCGCCGCGATCTCGGCGGCCACCTCGCGAATCCTCGGGGCGCCCCGGTCGAGGATGCGCCGCAGCACCCCGGGCTGCTCGGCCATCTCGCCGGACATGATCCGGCCCGGCCGCTCGCTCCCCCCTGCCGAAATCGTGGCGGACATGTCGAGTGCCTCCCAGGGGTGTCCCGGTGCGTCAGGAACGCCGTTCGACCCAGTCGACCACGGCGAACCGGACACCCGCCAGCGGGCCGCGGCCGGAACGGGTACGGCCGTCGTGTCCGCGTTACCGGCTTCTGCTAGATTGGGTCACGATTGGTCTATACCACACGATTCAACTCTTCAGATCGGCAGGCCCCGCGTGGAAGTTGTCATCGTCCCGGACGCCAAGGCAGGCGGCGAACTGATCGCGGAGGCCATCGGCGCCCTGCTGAGCCGCAAGCCCGACGCCCTTCTCGGCGTTGCCACCGGCTCTACCCCGCTGCCCATCTACCAGGCGCTGGCGGCCAAGGTCCGCTCCGGCGCCGTGGACGCCTCGCGCGCCCGCATCTGCCAGCTCGACGAGTACGTCGGGCTGCCCGCGGGCCACCCCGAGTCCTACCGCTCCGTGGTGCTGCGCGAGGTCGTCGAACCGCTCGGCCTGTCCGAGGCCTCCTTCATGGGCCCCGACGGCTCCGCCGAGGACGTCCTGGCCGCCTGCCAGGCCTATGACAAGGCGCTCGCCGAGGCTGGCGGGGTGGACCTGCAGCTCCTCGGCATCGGCACCGACGGGCACATCGGCTTCAACGAACCGTGCTCCTCGCTCGCCTCCCGTACCCGGATCAAGACGCTCACCGAGCAGACCCGGGTCGACAACGCGCGCTTCTTCGACAACGACATCACGCAGGTGCCGCACCACGTGATCACCCAGGGCATCGGCACCATCCTGGAGTCCCGCCACCCGATCCTGCTCGCCACCGGCGAGGGCAAGGCGGACGCCGTGGCACAGACGGTGGAGGGGCCGGTGGCCTCGATCGTGCCGGCGTCGGCGCTGCAGTTGCATCCGCATGCGACGGTGGTGGTGGACGAGGCTGCCGCGTCGAAGCTGAAACTGGCGGACTACTTCCGCGCCACGTATGCGGCGAAGCCGCTGTGGCAGGGTCTTTAGTCGTCCCGGACGTGGGGAGAGGGCCGGGGCACCCTTGCAAGGGTGTCCCGGCCCTCTCGTATGCCGTTACGCGTCCTGCGGACGTGCTTGTCCTCAATCGCCGGACGGGCTTGATCCGACCGTTCCTGGGCAGTGAGCAGAAGTGAGTCCTGCTCTCACCGGCACACCCCGAACGGTGTTGGGCGCACCGGTCCTCCGCTTTCTCGTCCTGGGCGGCGACGCGTATCCCGTATGCGGTCCGTCCCAGGTGGGCGGAATCCCTACGACCTGGCCATGTGGGTGTGGCCAGAGGCGACGGGGAGGCCCCGAACCATCACTCCGGTGATACGGGGGCCCCGACTGCTGACGCCACACCCGGCGTCCCAGATCGCGTCACACACACCCAGTCAGGCACACCCACAGACCGGAACACCGTTCACTCAATCGTGCCCATGTTCGCCAAAACAAGCTACTGGACCAGCAGTTGTGAACCCCCGGCGATGATCTCCGCGGCCGCGAGGCCGCAGACGCGGGCCGCGCCGTGGGTGGCGATGTGCGGGGCGCCCCTGGGGGCCGCCTGCGGGACGCCCATTTCGACCACAACCGTGTCGGGTCGCTCCGCCACCAGGGCGTCGAGGGTCTCGGCCATCCAGGCATGGCGGTGGGCGTCGCGGACGACCACGACGATGCGCCGCTCCCCCGCGGCCCGCAGTACCGCGGCGACGGGTGCCTCGGTCTCGCTGCTGTACGTGTCGGTCTCCGTGCCCGGCAGCAGCCGGCCCAGCTCCGCGGCGACGCCCCACGGGGTCTCGTCGCCGACCGCGATGTTCGACGCGGAGGTGAACGCGGCAACGTAGGCGGGGTCGGTCAGCGGCTCGGCGGAGCCGGTCACCTTCACCGCGCGGCGGGCCGCGACCAGGCCGATGCCGGAACCGATCCCGGTGCCGGGCGCGGTCCCCTCCCGCACTGCCGCGCCCGGCTGCGAACCGGCTCCCTCGGCCCCCCGTGTCCAGGACGCGAGCGCACGTACCCGTGCGGCCGCGTCCGCGAGCCGCTCCTCGGCGAGTTCACCGCTGCGCACCGCCGCGACCAGCGCGTCGCGCAGCCGCTGCACCGTGCCGTCGTCCTCCAGACCGCCACCGATGCACAGGGCGTCGGCCCCCGCGGCGATCGCGAGGACGGAGCCGCGCTCGATGCCGTACGTCCCGGCGATGGCCTGCATCTCCACGGCGTCGGTGACGATCAGGCCGTCGTAGCCCAGCTCCTGGCGCAGCAGACCGGTGAGGATCCGCGGGCTCACCGTCGCGGGGCGGTCCGGGTCGAGGGCGGGCAACAGGATGTGCGCGCTCATCACGCACTTGGAACCCGCGGCGATGGCCGCCCGGAAGGGCACCAGTTCACGGGCGTACAGCGTTTCCAGGTCCACGTCGATGCGCGGCATCGCGTGGTGCGAGTCGATCGCGGTGTCGCCGTGCCCGGGGAAGTGCTTGGTGCAGGCGGCAACTCCTGCGGTCTGGAGGCCCTCGATGTACGCGGCGGTGTGCCGGGCCACGAGCTCGGTGTCGGCGCCGAAGGACCGCACACCGATGATCGGGTTACCCGGGTTGGAGTTGACGTCCGCGGACGGCGCCCAGTTGAGGTTGACGCCGCACTCGGCGAGCCGGCGGCCCAGCTCCTGGGCGACCGCGCGGGTCAGCGCCACGTCGTCGACGTGGCCGAGCGCGAGGTTGCCGGGGAAGGAGGAGCCGGTACGCACCTCGAGGCGGGTGACGTCACCGCCCTCCTCGTCGATCGCGACGAGGAGATCGTCGCGCTCGGCCCTGAGCTGGGCGGTGAGCGAGGCAACCTGCTCGGACGTCCGGATGTTGCGGCCGAACAGGGCGACGGAGGCGAGGCCTTCGTCGACCCGGCGCAGCAACCAGTCCGGGGCGGTGGTGCCGGTGAATCCGGGCTGCAGGACGGCGAGAGCGTCGCGCGTGATGGTGTCCGTGGTGGATATCAGCGTGGTCATGGAGCGGTGTTATCCCTTCACGGCGCCGTCGGTGAGGCCGCTGACGGCCTTGCGCTGTAGGAAGACGAAGAGGATGAGGATCGGGATGGCGAAGATCGAGGCCGCCGCCATGGTCGCGCCCCAGTCGTCGCCGAACTGGCTCTGGAACTGGGAGAGCCACAGCGGAAGTGTCTTGGCCTCGGGGTCCTTGTTGAGGATCAGAACCAGCGGGAATTCGTTCCACGCCGTGATGAAGCCGAAGAGGGAGGTGGCCATCAGGCCGGGGGCGAGCAGCGGCAGGATCACCTTGATGAAGGCCTGCGGGCGGGTGCAGCCGTCGACCATGGCCGACTCCTCCAACTCCTTGGGCACCGCCGCGACATAGCCGCGCAGCGTCAGGATCGTGAAGGGAAGCACCATCACCATGTAGAAGAGCGTCAGCGGCACCAGGCTGTTGAGCATGTCGGCGTCGCGGACCAGCATGTAGATCGCGATGACCATGACTTCCCAGGGGGCCATCTGCGCGATCATGAAGACCAGGATCATGCTCTTACGACCCCTGAACCGCATCCGGGCCAGCGCGAACGACGCGAAGAGCGCGATGACCAGCGAGAAGACCACGGCGAGCAGCGTGACGGTGAGCGAGTTCCTGACCAGGGCCAGGAAGTTCGGTGCGTGGTACGCCGTCTTGAAGTGCTCGAACGTGACGTCGGTCGGGAACCAGACCGGCGTCTCGGTGATGATGTCGCCGGTCGGCTTGAACGCCGTACTGAACATCCAGTAGACGGGGAAGACCAGTGCGGCGAAGAGGACGATCGCCGTTGCGTTGGGCCAGATGCGGCCGAGCAGTGAGCGCTTCACAGCTCGTCCTCCTCTTGCTTGAGAACGATGCGGAGGTAGTACGAGGTCAGCCCCAGCATGATCAGGATGGTCAGCAGGGAGATCGCCGCGCCCATGCCGTAGTGCTGGTTGCCGACACCCTCGACGAAGGCGTAGATCGGCAGTGTCTCGGTGAGGCGGTTGGGGCCGCCCTCACTGATGGTGAAGATCTGCGGGAAGGCCTTGAAGACCCAGATGACCTCGAGGAAGGTCGTGGCGTAGAGGAAGGGCCGCAGGAACGGGAACGTCACCGATGTGAAGCTCTTCCAGACGCCGGCGCCGTCGAGTGAGGCGGCTTCGTACAGTTCCTTGGCGATGGTGGTGGTCGCCGCGTACAGGTTGATCGCCACGAACGGGATCGACTGCCAGACGATCATCAGGGTGACCACGAAGAAGGTCGAGAACTGCGAGCCGGTCCAGTTGAAGTCGGCCATCGAGTGCCAGCCGAGCTTGTCCAGCGCGTAGTTGATGACGCCGAAGCGTGAGGCGAACAGCCACTGGAACACGGTGGACGCGGCCACGACCGGCATCGCCCAGGCGAGCACCAGGCCGACCATCAGGGTGAGGCGCATCTTCTTGCCGAGACGGGCGAGCAGCAGTCCGACCAGCGTGCCGATGATCATGATCAGAACGACGTTGACGCCGGTGAACACGATCGTGCGGAGCGTGACTTTCCAGAAGTCCTCACCGGTGAGGATCTCCTGGTAGTTCTCGAAGCCGTTCCACTCGGTGACATGCTGGATCAGCTGTCCCATATTGAGGTTCTGGAACGACAGCATGGCGTTCTTGACCAAGGGATACCCGAGGAAGATCGCCGTCACCGCAAGCGCGGGAACCATCAGCAGGTACGGCGCTGTGCCGATACCCACCTTCCGCTTGCTTCCCCCGTGCTGCCCGACGGGTGTTTTCCCGTCCTGCCCGCGGACTGCGACCGTCTTGGCCACATCCGAGGGATCGGTTTGCACTGCCATGCTCGCCATCTCTTCCAACAAAGCCCTACACGGAACGGTGCGTACAACCGGGACGGCGGTTCGAGACCCGCCGCCCCGGCGCGGGACGCGTTACTGCGATTACTGCTGCTGGCTGAGGCGCTTGTTGAGCTCGCCCTCGACCTGCTTGGCGGCGTCGGCGGGCGACTTGCCCTGCAGGACCAGCGTCATGTAGGTCTTGATGGGGTTCGGCGGGTTCTCGACCGGCGCCCATTCCGGGATCAGCGGGGTGGTGCCACCGGACTTGGCGGCGGCCGGGCCGGCCGCCTCGGCGGCGGGCTGGCCGACGGTGTACTGCTGCATGGCGTCGTTCTTCGGAGACCAGCCGGCCTCCTTGATGAGCGCGCCGTCGTTCTTCTCGGAGAGCGCGATCTTCAGGAACTCCTTGGCCAGCTCCTGCTTCTTGCTGCCCGCGGCGACGGCGAGGTTGGAGCCGCCGAGGAAGACGCCCTCGGGCTTGTCCGCCGTCTCACCGGGGATGGTGAAGAAGCCGATGTCGTCCTTGAGCTTCGGGTTGGCCTTGATGGCGGTGCCGGCCTCGTAGCCCATGGCGATGATGGCGCCGGTCTTGCCCTTGGCGAAGACTTCGGCCTGCTGCGGGGTGGCCTCGTCCTTGTCCTTGGGAGCCTTGGAGTAGGACTGGTACTGCTTGTACACGTCCATGGCCTCGGCGACCTTCGGGTCCGCCAGGTTGGAGACGTACTTGTCGCCCTCCTTCTTGACCGGCGAGACGTCCTTGCCGACGAGCAGACCGTCGAAGAAGTACCAGTTCTGGCCGGGCAGGTAGACGGGCTCGGCGTCGCCCTTCTCCTTGATGGCGTCGAACGCCTTGAAGAGGTCGGCACGGGTCTTCGGCGTCTCGGTGATACCGGCGTCCTTGAAGACCTTCTTGTTGTACATGACGACGCGGTTGCCCACGTACCACGGCAGGGCGTACTGCTTGCCGTCGTATATGGAGGGCTGGTTGATGCCGTCGGCCCAGGCGGAGCCGATCTCCTTCTTCAGGTCACCGAGGTCGGCGAGGCCACCGGTCTTGGCGTACGCCGGGGTCTGGGTGTTGCCGATCTCCAGGACGTCCGGCGGGTTGGACTCGGAGAGGGCCGTGGTGACCTTCTGCTGAATACCGTTCCAGTCCTGGACTTCGATCTTCAGCTTGGCCTTGGTCTTCTTCTCGAACTCATCGGTGACCGTCTTGGTCCACCCGGGCGGGTTCGATCCGGACATCGTCCAGACGGTGAGCGTCTCGCCCTTGTAGCTGTCCGGGCCGGTCTTCTTACCGCTGTTGCTGTCGCCGTCGTCGGACCCACACGCCGCGAGGCCGATCATCATGCCCGCGACGCCGACCGCCGCGATGAGCTTGCGCTTCACGCCAAACCCTCCTCAGGGATATTGCAACCCCGCCCACCGCGAAGACATTCGACGAGTACTGCTGGGGCTGGACCTGGTCTTTAATGGTTTAGACCAGCACCGGGAGCTTGGCCTAGACCTTTAGGGGTGTCAAGGGTGTATAAGAAGTGCACTCGCGTCCGTTACAGGACCGACACCTGAGGGAGGGCGACGAGCCGTGACCGGACCGTGCCACCATGTGAGCCGCGACAGACGGAGGAGCCGGTGACGGCAGCAACGCAGCAGTCGGGAAGGCGGGCCATGGGTGCCGACGGGGGCAGTACGGAGAACGAGACGGGCGCGGCCACGCGGACGGCGCGCGTCCCGAAGTACTACCGGCTGAAGCGACATCTCCTCGACATGACGGACACCATGCCGCCGGGCACCCCCGTGCCACCGGAACGGACCCTGGCCGCCGAGTTCGACACCTCGCGCACGACCGTGCGCCAGGCACTCCAGGAACTGGTCGTCGAGGGCCGGCTGGAGCGCATCCAGGGCAAGGGCACCTTCGTCGCCAAGCCGAAGGTCTCACAGGCCCTGCAGCTCACCTCGTACACCGAGGACATGCGCGCCCAAGGGCTCGAACCGACGTCCCAGTTGCTGGACATCGGCTATGTCACGGCGGACGACACGCTCGCCGGGCTGCTCGACATCACGACCGGTGGGCGAGTGCTGCGGATCGAGCGGCTGCGGCTCGCCAGCGGGGAGCCGATGGCGATCGAGACCACGCACCTTTCGGCCAAACGCTTTCCGGCGCTGCGCCGTTCACTGGTGAAGTACTCCTCGCTCTACACCGCCCTGGCGGAGGTGTACGACGTCCGGCTGGCCGAGGCCGAGGAGACCATCGAGACCTCGCTCGCCACCCCGCGCGAGGCCGGACTGCTCGGTACGGATGTCGGCCTGCCGATGCTGATGCTGTCCCGGCACTCGCTCGACGGGCAGGGCGAGCCGGTGGAGTGGGTGCGCTCGGTCTATCGGGGCGACCGGTACAAGTTCGTGGCGCGCCTGAAGCGGCCGACGGACTGAGGTCCGGGTGCGTCGGCCGACTGATTCCGGCCACGCACCCCTGGGCGCAACCGTCTCGGCCCCCGTGGAATCCACCACTCCACGGGGCCGTTGGCACACCTTGGCGCAGACCAAGTGTCGTACGTTTGACAACATTCCGAACATTCGCGCCCGAACATGGGACCGTTGCCGGACCGCAATGCGGACAGGGGGTGACGGTGACCGGAAGCCTCCCCTAGATTTCCTGCGCATTACACCAGGTGATCAGCGAGGGGACGGAGTCGCCGCATGCCAGCAGACCCAGAAGGAAAACCGCCCACAGTCACCCCCGTGCGGGTGGTCATCGCCCTCTGTCTCATCGCGCCGTTCGTGGCGATGCTCTGGGTGAGTTCGTATGCGAAGGTGGACCCCACCTTCATCGGCATTCCGTTCTTCTACTGGTACCAGATGCTCTGGGTGCTGATCTCCACCGCACTCACGATGATCGCGTACAAGCTGTGGCAGCGTGACCAGCGCGCCCGCAAGGGGGGTGCGTCGGCATGAAGGACGGCGTGAACGGCGTCGCGCTCGGCGTCTTCATCTTCTTCTTCCTGGCCGTCACGGTCATGGGCTTCCTGGCGGCGCGCTGGCGGAAGGCCGAGAACGACGCCAGCCTCGACGAATGGGGCCTGGGCGGACGTTCGTTCGGCACCTGGGTCACCTGGTTCCTGCTCGGCGGCGACCTGTACACCGCGTACACCTTCGTCGCCGTTCCCGCGGCGATCTACGCGGCGGGCGCGGCAGGCTTCTTCGCCGTGCCGTACACGATCCTCGTGTACCCGCTGATCTTCACCTTCCTGCCGCGGCTGTGGTCGGTCTCGCACAAGCACGGGTACGTGACCACCTCGGACTTCGTCCGCGGGCGCTTCGGCTCGAAGGGGCTCTCGCTGGCGGTCGCCGTCACGGGCATCCTCGCCACGATGCCGTACATCGCGCTCCAACTCGTCGGCATCCAGGCCGTGCTGGACGTGATGGGCGTGGGCGGTGGAGAGAACACCCACTGGTTCATCAAGGACCTGCCGCTGCTGATCGCGTTCGCAGTGCTCGCCGCGTACACCTACTCGTCCGGTCTGCGGGCGCCGGCGCTGATCGCGTTCGTCAAGGACGGACTGATCTACCTGGTCATCGCGGTGGCGATCATCTACATCCCGATCAAGCTCGGCGGCTTCGACGACATCTTCGCCAAGGCGGGCGATGCGTTCTCCCAGACCAACCCGGCAACCGGCAAACCGCGCGGCGCGCTCGCGCCGGGTGAAGCGGGCCAATGGGGTTACGCCACACTGGCGCTGGGCTCGGCGCTGGCGCTCTTCATGTATCCGCACTCGATCACGGCGACGCTCTCCAGCCGCAGCCGCAATGTGATCCGGCGCAACACCACGATCCTGCCGCTGTACTCGCTGATGCTGGGCCTGCTGGCGCTGCTCGGTTTCATGGCGATCGCCGCCGGGATCAAGGTGGACAACGGGCAGTTGGCCATCCCCCAGCTGTTCGAGAACATGTTCCCCGACTGGTTCGCGGGGGTCGCGTTCGCCGCCATCGGAATCGGGGCTCTGGTGCCCGCCGCGATCATGTCGATCGCCGCGGCGAACCTCTTCACCCGCAACATCTACAAGGACTTCCTCAGGCCGGACGCGACCCCGGAACAGGAGACCAAGGTCTCCAAGCTGGTGTCGCTGCTGGTGAAGGTCGGCGCGCTCGCCTTCGTCCTCACCATGGACAAGACGGTCGCGATCAACTTCCAGCTGCTCGGTGGGATCTGGATCCTCCAGACGATGCCGGCCCTGGTCGGCGGCCTGTTCACCCGCTGGTTCCACCGCTGGGCACTGCTCGCGGGCTGGGCGGTCGGCATGGTGTACGGGACGGTGGCCGCGTACGGGGTCGCCAGCCCGACCCAGGCGCACTTCGGCGGGTCGTCCAAGGAGATCCCGGGCATCGGCGAGATCGGCTACATCGGCCTGACCGCGTTCGTGCTGAACGTGGTGGTGACGGTGGTGCTCACCTTCGTTCTGAACGCCGTGAAGGCACCCGCCGGGATCGACGAGACCTCCCCGGCCGACTACACGGCCGACGCGGGCGACCCGAGCGTCCAAGCGGAGCTCCCGCCGGCCACGGCGGGGGCCCCGGGCGGCGGCCACTGACGACCGCTCCCACGGCCGGACGACGGCCCGTCGCGCCCCTTCAGCGGGGCGTGGCGGGCCGTCCGTCTGCTCCGGCAGGGGATCTCACGGCTTGTCCCGTCGGCTCGACTTCTGTTGCGCGACACAACATGTGGGGGCCGTCCCATCCAGCGGCCCCCACATGTATGCTCGTGCTCGCTGTCGCCGCAGGGAAATCCGGTGCGAATCCGGAACTGTCCCGCAACGGTGTATTCGGTGCGCTTTTGCGCACCCTCAGGTAAGTCCGAGGGCCTGCCGACAGCGCATCCGGCTCGACCGAACCGGATGCCAGACGTCCGGGCCTCGCGGATGGGCCGGTGGACGCCGTGATGAGTGCTGCCCGACGCGGGCCCACCTCTGCCCGGCTGCCCCGCTCCCCGCCGGCCCCGAGCCGAGCGAGGGAGAGCACCACGTGACCATCGCGCCAGCCGATCCGGCTTCAGTCGCCGTGTCCGAAGCGGCCGAGTCCGAGGGAACCGCACACGACGGACCGGGAACCGCACTGCTGCGGACCCTGACCGACCTCACCGTCGATCTGCCCGACACCGACCCCGGTCGCGTCGCCGCCGCCGCGCTGCGCGGCCGTAACGCCCGGTCGGACGAGGCGGAGTTGCGCTCGCTGGCCACGGAGGCCGCCGCGGGGCTGATCTCCGAGGACCCCGCCTACTCCCGGCTCGCGGCCAGGCTGCTGACCCGCACCATCGCGGACGAGGCGGCGGGCCAGGGCGCGGTGTCCTTCTCCGCCTCGGTGGCCGTCGGGCACCGAGAGGGCCTGATCGCGGACCGCACCGCCGAGTTCGTCGCGCTGCACGCGGCCGCGCTCGACGCACTGGTGGAGGGTTCGCTGACCGACGGCGCCGACGACCGTTTCGGTTACTTCGGGCTGCGGACGCTGTACAGCCGCTATCTGCTGCGTCACCCGCACACCCGCCAGGTCATCGAGACGCCGCAGCACTTCATGCTGCGCGTCGCGGCCGGGCTCGCCGAGGACGACTCGAAGCGCGCCCTGGACGAAGTCGCGGCGCTGTACGGGCTGATGAGCCGGCTCGACTACCTGCCGTCCTCGCCGACCCTGTTCAACTCCGGCACCCGGCATCCGCAGATGTCCTCCTGCTATCTGCTGGACTCCCCGCTCGACGAGCTCGACTCGATCTACGACCGCTATCACCAGGTGGCACGGCTCTCCAAGCACGCGGGCGGCATCGGCCTCTCGTACTCCCGCATCCGCGCCCGCGGTTCGCTGATCCGCGGCACCAACGGGCACTCCAACGGCATCGTGCCGTTCCTGAAGACGCTCGACGCCTCGGTCGCCGCCGTGAACCAGGGCGGCCGCCGCAAGGGCGCCGCCGCCGTCTACCTGGAGACATGGCACGCGGACATCGAGGAGTTCCTGGAGCTGCGCGACAACACGGGTGAGGACCAGCGGCGTACGCACAACCTCAACCTGGCGCACTGGATCCCGGACGAGTTCATGCGCCGGGTCGACGCGGACGGCGACTGGTCGCTGTTCTCACCCGCCGATGTGCCCGAGCTGGTCGACCTGTGGGGCGACGAGTTCGACGCCGCGTACCGGGCAGCCGAGGCCAAGGGGCTGGCCCGCAAGGCGATGCCGGCCCGTGAGCTGTACGGCCGGATGATGCGTACCCTCGCGCAGACCGGCCAGGGCTGGATGACGTTCAAGGACGCCTCCAACCGGACCGCGAACCAGACCGCCGAGCCGGGCCGCGTCGTCCACTCGTCGAATCTGTGCACCGAGATCCTCGAAGTCACCGATGACGGCGAGACGGCCGTCTGCAACCTGGGCTCGGTCAACCTCGGTGCGTTCGTCGCCGACGGTGGCATCGACTGGGAGCGGCTGGACGCGACTGTCCGCACGGCCGTGACCTTCCTGGACCGGGTCGTCGACATCAACTTCTACCCGACCGAGCAGGCCGGCCGGTCCAATGCGAAGTGGCGCCCCGTCGGCCTGGGTGCGATGGGTCTGCAGGACGTCTTCTTCCAGCTGCGGCTGCCGTTCGACTCCCCCGAGGCCCGCGCGCTCTCCACAAAGATCTCCGAGCGGATCATGCTCGCCGCCTACGAGGCGTCCTGCGAGCTCGCCGAGCGGTCCGGACCGCTGCCCGCCTGGTCCCAGACGCGTGCCGCGCGCGGTGTGCTGCACCCCGACCACTACGACACCGAGCTGAACTGGCCGGAGCGCTGGGACGCGCTGCGCGCCCGGGTCGCGAAGACCGGGATGCGCAACTCGCTGCTGCTCGCCATCGCGCCGACGGCGACGATCGCCTCGATCGCAGGGGTGTACGAGTGCATCGAGCCGCAGGTCTCCAACCTCTTCAAGCGCGAGACGCTCAGTGGCGAGTTCCTCCAGGTCAACGCATATCTGGTGGATGAACTGAAGCAGCTCGGCGTGTGGGACGCGCGGACCCGTGAGGCACTGCGCGAGGCGAGCGGTTCCGTGCAGGGCTTCGCCTGGATCCCGGAGGACGTACGGGCGCTGTACCGCACGGCGTGGGAGATCCCGCAGCGCGGTCTGATCGACATGGCAGCGGCCCGTACGCCGTTCCTCGACCAGAGCCAGTCGCTGAACCTGTTCATGGAGACGCCGACGATCGGCAAGCTCTCCTCGATGTACGCGTACGCCTGGAAGCAGGGGCTGAAGACGACGTACTACCTGCGCTCGCGCCCGGCGACCCGGATCGCCCGTGCGGCCTCCGGCCAGGCCTCGGCCGCCGCCCCCATTCCCGTGCAGCAGGCCCAGGCTCCCGACGCGGACGCGATCGCCTGCTCCCTCGAAAACCCCGAGTCCTGCGAGGCCTGCCAGTAATGAGCTCCACCAACTCCGAGAAGAACCTGCTCGACCCGGGCTTCGAACTGACTCTGCGGCCCATGCGCTACCCGGACTTCTACGAGCGCTACCGCGACGCGATCAAGAACACCTGGACGGTGGAGGAGGTCGACCTCCACTCCGACGTCGCCGACCTCGCCAAGCTTTCCCCCGGCGAGCAGCACATGATCGGCCGGCTCGTCGCGTTCTTCGCGACGGGTGACTCGATCGTCTCCAACAATCTCGTGCTGACGCTGTACAAGCACATCAACTCCCCCGAGGCGCGGCTGTATCTGTCGCGGCAGCTCTTCGAGGAGGCCGTGCACGTCCAGTTCTATCTGACGCTGCTCGACACGTATCTGCCCGATCCGGACGACCGTGCCGCCGCGTTCGACGCGGTCGAGGAGATTCCGTCGATCCGTGAGAAGGCGCAGTTCTGCTTCAAGTGGATGGATTCGGTCGAGAAGATCGAGCGACTGGAGACGAAGGCCGACCGCCGTCGCTTCCTGCTGAACCTGATCTGCTTCGCGGCGTGCATCGAGGGGCTGTTCTTCTACGGCGCGTTCGCGTACGTCTACTGGTTCCGCTCGCGGGGTCTGCTGCACGGTCTCGCCACGGGCACCAACTGGGTGTTCCGTGACGAGACGATGCACATGAACTTCGCGTTCGAGGTCGTGGACACCGTCCGCAAGGAGGAGCCGGACCTCTTCGACGACGAGCTCCAGCAGCAGGTCGCCGACATGCTGAAGGAGGCTGTCGACGCGGAGCTGCAGTTCGGCCGGGATCTGTGCGGCGACGGGCTGCCGGGCATGAACACCGAGTCCATGCGCCAGTACCTGGAGTGCGTGGCCGACCAGCGGCTCACCCGGCTGGGCTTCCCGGCCGTCTACGGCTCCGAGAACCCGTTCTCGTTCATGGAGCTGCAGGGCGTGCAGGAGCTGACTAACTTCTTCGAGCGCCGGCCGTCCGCCTACCAGGTGGCGGTGGAGGGCTCGGTCGCCTTCGACGACGACTTCTAGATCCTGGCCCAGCTTCTGAGGTAGGGGCGCCGCGCATCCGTCACCGGCTGCGCGGCATCCGCCGTTTCCGGTGGCGCGTCCCCCCGTTCCCGTTCCGCTTCCCGCAGCTCGCGGTCGATGCGGCGCTCCCGGGCGAGCCCGGCGAGGGTGGGCAGCAGAAAGAGGGCGATGAGTGCAGCTATGGCCAGGACGTTCAGGAATGTGTTCATGCCTCTACTCTCGTCCGCACGGACGGATTGCGGCAGTGGCAGGACTGTCATAGAGCATCGAATTACTGCCACACTTGCTCCATGCTGAAGAATGTCGCCGCCCTGCTGCTCGACGAGGTCCACCCCTTCGAACTGGGTGTGCTGTGCGAGGTCTTCGGCCTCGACCGCAGCGACGAGGGCCTGCCGGTCCACGATTTCGCCGTGGTCTCCGCCGAGGGCCCGGTGCTGCGGACCCATGCCGGGTTCACCATCAGTACGCCGCACGGACTCGACCGTCTGGACGAGGCCGATCTCATCGCCGTGCCGGCCGGCAGCCACTTCATCCGGCGGGACTACCCCGAAGAGGTCCTCGACGCCCTGCGCCGGGCGGTGGGCCGGGGGGCACGCGTGCTGAGCGTCTGCTCCGGCGCATATGTGCTCGGCGCGGCCGGACTGCTGGACGGGCGCCGCTGCACCACCCACTGGCGCCACGCCTCGGAGCTGGCCCGCCGCTTCCCGCGGGCCGTCGTCGAACCCGATGTGCTGTACGTGGACGAGGGCCCGGTCATCACATCGGCGGGCACGGCGGCCGGGATCGACGCCTGTCTGCATCTGGTCCGGCAGGCGTACGGCCCCGATGTCGCCAACGCGATCGCCCGCCGCATGGTGGTGCCGCCGCACCGGGACGGTGGGCAGGCGCAGTACATCAAGCGGCCGCTGCCCCGCACCCGGTGCGACACGGTCGGCGAGACGCTGGTCTGGATGGAGCGCCACCTCGATCAGGAGATGACCGTCGAACAGCTCGCCGTACAGGCACACATGTCGCCGCGCACCTTCGCCCGTCGCTTCCAGCAGGAGACGGGTACCACTCCGTACCGCTGGCTGCTCCGCCAGCGGGTGCTGCTGGCACAGCATCTGCTGGAGACATCCGATGAAACGGTGGACACCATCGCCGGTCGCACCGGCTTCGGAAATGCCGCCGCGCTGCGCCATCAGTTCGTACGATCGTTGGGCACGACGCCGAATGCATACCGTCGAACCTTCCGCGGCCCGAGCGCGATGACCGAAGTAGCCTGACGCGGAGCACGGAAGGGCCCCGTACGCCGGTTCGGACGGACCGGCGTACGGGGCCCTCGTGTGTCAGATGCCGCAGTTCGGCGCCGACCAGAAGTGGCTGGGGCCCTGGTTGACGTGGACGTGGTCGCCGTGGTCCGGGTAGCCCGGGCCGAGGATCCCGTTGAAGCCGTGGTTGCGGGCCTCCTTGGCGAGGGTGCACAGGGCGTGCGGTCCGGCGCCGAGGTCGGCCGCGTCCCCGTACAGATGACGGCTGTTGGACGCGCCGCCGACCGCACTGTTGCAGGAGGTGGAGCGGAAGCCGCTGGTGATCCGGATCGACTGGTCACCGAGCGCGTGCCGCAGCGCTTCCAGCTTCCACATGGTGCTCAGGGCGTTGGCCTTCGCCGTGCCCGCCGCGACGGCACCACCCGCCCAGGTCGTGTTGCACTGGTTGTGCTCGGCGTACGTGAAGTGGATCGGGGTGCAGTCGTTGTCCTGGAGCTCATAGATCCTGGCCTGGGTGGCCGGGCCCGCGATGCCGTCGGCGGCGAGGCCGTAGGCGGCCTGGAAGCGCTTGACGGCGGCGGTGGTGGCCGGTCCGTAGGAGCCGTCGACGGCGAGCACGGAGTTGTAGCCGGGGTAGCCGGCCACCCGTATCTGGAGCTGGACGACGTCATTGCCGGTGGCGCCGGGGGACAGTGTGCGGGTCCAGGTGTAGCAGCCGTCGGCCTGTGCGGTGCCGGCGGTCACCACGGCCCCACCCAAGGCGAAAGCCATGGTCATGACAAGACCCAGCAGGAGTTGTGCGGTGCGTCTGAGCTGAGGGGGCTCCCCACCACGACGGAGATGTGGTGAGAGAGCTTGTCGGACTGGTCGACGCGCGTCAACTGCACACGGACAAACGACAGTTGACGATCCACCCAGGGACGGAAACGGCGGGCCCGGCCGCCCTCGCAAGGGAGACCGGGCCCGCCCGGTGGCAACCGGATGCTCAGTCGTTCGGCACGGTCTCGTAGCGCGGCGTGTTCTCCGCCATCTGCCGCAGCGCATCCTTGCGGTCCCGCTTGGAGAGCCGGTCGATGTACAGGTAGCCGTACAGGTGGTCCGTCTCGTGCTGGAGGCAGCGGGCGAAGTAGCCGTTGCCGCGGATCTTGACCGGGTTGCCCTTGGCGTCCTGCCCGCGGACCACCGCGTAGTCCGGGCGGGCCAGCGAGGCGTACGCCGTCGGGACGGAGAGGCAGCCCTCGTTGGAGTCGTCCAGGACCCGGTCCTCGGGCGCCAGCTCTTCCAGCACCGGGTTGCAGACGGCGCCCACGTGCCGCACACCGTCGTCGTCCGGGCAGTCGTAGACGAAGACCTTCAGGTCGACGCCGATCTGGTTGGCAGCAAGGCCCACGCCCTCCGCCGTCCGCTGGCTCGCGAACATGTCGTCGATCAGCCGGCCCAGCTCGTCGTCGAACTCGGTGACGTCCTTGCACTCCTTGTGCAGCACCGGGTTGCCCACGACCGTGATCGGACGGGAGGTGCCGCGCTCACGATGTGCCGCCTCGCGCGCCTCACAGTCCTCGGTGTCCACGACGAAACCTTCGTCGTCGACGCTGATCTGCTCGTCCGTCTCCTGCTGCGCCATGTCCGCCGTACGCCTTCCTCAAAACCTGAAACCCGGACATCCGATGGACCGGGGCCCGGGCACCGCGATCGGTGCCCGTACAGCCTACGGGCACCGATCAGCAGACTTCTTCGAGATCCCGCCACTCACGGCTGTCCGGGCTGTCCGCCACCCAGCCGTCCAGCAGTCCGCGCACCAGTCCGGCCGGTGCCGCTATCCCGCACTCGCGCTCGGGCACCCACAGCTCACCGGCGGTGCGGTGCCCCAGCGGACCCGGATGACCCGGCTCACTGTGGTCGTGCGGGTCCAGGTGCTCGCCGTAGCCCTCGTCGCTCTCCATCCGGCTCTCCGAGCAGGCCCGGCAGAGCAGCCGCACGGAGGACGACCAGTCCTCGGCGGCGAATCCGGCGTCGGATGCCAGCTGCTCCAGGGCGTCCCGGTCCGCCTCGGTGGCCGCTTCGAGCAGCACGACCCAGGTGGGTACGGGGGACGGCGCCCACAGCTCGATCTCGTCGAAGACGGGGTACGAGGGTCCGGCCGCGGTGACCCGCTCCCCGTGCGGCACGCCGTCGTGCAGGACGACCTCGCCCCAGCGGCGGCCGGACGACGGCAGCGGGATGGAGAGCACTTCCATCCGGGCCGGATCGAGCCTGCGGCCCCAGACGACCTCGGCCTCGCCCTCCGGCGACAGCCGTACCGCGGCGCTGCCCAGCTCCATGCCGACCGGTTCGCTGTTGGCCGCCGAGGTGTACTGGCCCGCGCCCGGCACCTTGAGGCCGTACGCCTGCCAGGACCGGCGCGCCAGCGGCCAGTCCTGCAGTGCGGTGGCGGCGATCCCGACGTTCCACCAGTCGGGAGCACCGGATTCCTTGTCGAGCAGCGCGACGGCCCTCAGGCCGGCAGCTCTCGCCTGTTCCCAGTCATGCCGGAATTTGTGCAGCAACGCCAGGTTGAACCACGACTCGGAGAGCCAGGGTTCCAGGTCCGCCGCACGTGTCAGCAGCGCGCCCGCGTCCTCGTACCGGCCGTCGCCGATCAGCGTGAACGCGCGGTCCGTGGCCTGCCGCCAAGACGCGGAGGGCCGATGCCGTACCTTCCCGAAGATCCTCACGATTCCCGCCTGTCCCGACTGGACACCCTCGTTTTCCGCTCCTCTTCGCATCCAACCATGCCGGGCCGGACACCCGCTCATTACCCATGGGTTACCCAGGCAGGACGGGGGCCAGACCGCCCCGGGCCAGGACCCTGGCCAGTGATTCCACGACCTCGGGCTGATAGTCGTGGCCGGTACCGAGCCTGAGTTGTTCCAGCGCACCCAGCGGCCCGATGAGACTTTCCCCGGAGAGGTCGTCGTATGCGTTGACGGCCCTGACGATCCTGGCGGACAACGGCTGCTCGCGATAGGGGTCGGCCTGCCGTTCCACCACGACGGCGACCTCGGTGTCCACCCCGGTCTGCCGGACCACGGCCCCTCCGAGCAGCGCGATGCGTCGCTGCTCGGCGGCGGGCAGGGTGGCTGTCGCCCCCTCCGGGACCGGGTCGACGAGGGAGAGCTGGCCGATGTCGTGCATCAGGGCCGCGTACTCCAGCACGGTCAGATCGCTCCCGGAGAGCCCCAGCTCACGTCCGACGGCCGTGCAGAGCACCGCGACCCTGCGGGCATGCCCGTGCGGGGTGTATCCGGCAATCTCGGTGGACCGGGCGAGCGAGGTGATCGTCTGCCGGTAGGTGGTGCGCACGGCGACGAACCGGCGGAACGAGACCTGGGTCAGCAGCAGCGGTAGACACAGGACGGGCAGCGCCCACAGCCCCGCGACGGCGACCCCGAGGGCCATCACGACCCCGGTCGCGCAGACCGCCGACCCGATGCCGATCAGGGCGCGCAGCTCGTCGTGGAGCAGCGGCCCGTATGGGAGGGGGGTACCTCCCATGCTCTTGAAGCCATGGGGGACGGTGCGCGAGCGCAGCAGCAGGGCGGCGAGCACAGCGTCGCACAGGGCGGTCAGGACGAGGGACAGGAGCATGAAGAGCACGTAGTACGGGCCTTCGCCGAACCAGTCCGCGGTGCGGTCGGAGTTGTACATCGGCTGGAAGCACACGGCGGCGAAGGCGACGGTCAGGATACGGCGAGCCACCTGGTCGGGCGCGGGTCCGCTGCCGCGTGCCACATGGGGCACACAGGCGACGAGCTGTGCCGCGACGAGTACGGCTACCACCTGGAGGACGCCGTGGGTGGTGGGGGCGCCGCCGCTGCCGCCGAGGAGTGCGTACGCGAGTGCTCCGGCGGCTCCGAGCGGCGCGGGCTCGCGCTCGCCGGGAAGCGCACCCCAGCGGGCCAGTTCACCGACAGTGATGAGCACCCCGAAGGCGAGGGCGTGTCCGGGTTCGTGGACACCGTCCCAGAGGGTGTGGCCGAGCCCGGCGACGGCAAGCATCGCAGCTGCGCCGCGGACGGCGAGGACGACGGGGGGCAAGCGCGTCCCGGCCCGGGTCATCGGCGACGGTCCGCGGACGGCTGCAGACCGGGGGTGCCGGGGCCGTCCGGCGGTCGAGGACGAACCAGCCCCCGGACGGCTCCGGCGCCCCCGCCCGCCGTCCCCTCCCTCCGCGGTCGCCACATCGCCTCGTCCGCCGTCACCACCGCCGTCGCCGCCGACCACCCGTGCCGGCCCACCGCCCGCACCAGCGCCCGCACCATCTGCGGATCGAACTGCGTACCCGCACACCGCTTCAGCTCTTCCAGCGCCGCGGGCACCGGTCTCCCCCGCCGGTACGACCGGGTCGACGTCATCGCGTCGAAGGCGTCCGCCACCGCGACGACCCGTGCGAACTCGGGGATCTCCCGCCCGCTGAGCCCGTACGGGTAGCCGCTGCCGTCGAGCCGTTCGTGGTGGTGCAGGATCGCGGCCCGCGCCTCGCCGAGGAAGCCGATGGAGCGGACGATCTCGTGCCCGTACTCCGGATGCAGTTCGATCACCCGCCGCTCCTGAGGGGTGAGCGGTCCGTCCTTGCGGAGCACCCGGGTGGGAACGCCGAGTTTGCCCACGTCGTGCAGGATGCCGGCAAACCGGAGAACCTCCAGCCGGCCCTGGTCCATGCCCAGTTCGCGGGCGATGAGGACGGAGGCCTGTCCGACCCGTTCGCTGTGACCGCGGGTGTACGTGTCCTTGATGTCGACGGCCTGCACCAGTGCCCTGATGGTGGCGCGGTGGGCGGCGTGCTCGCGGTGGTACTGGGCGAAGACCCAGCAGGAGATGTACATCGGCAGCAGGACGATGAGCGCGGACAGCGGCCCGTACGGACCGCGCCACAGGACGGCCATCATCAGCCCGGCGAGGCCGTGCACCAGATGCGGTCCCAGCGAGCGGGACAGCAGTCCGCTCCAGGCACGCCGGACGGGCAGCCGTTCGGCCGCGACCAGGATGGAGCCGTCCAGAGCGGTCAGGACGAGACTGAAGGCCAGGACGGCGGCGCAGGCGGGCAGCAGGGCGTACGGGAGGTCGGGGAGCCGGTCGGGGCCGGTACCGGTGCCGCCGAGCGTGGCGGCACCGCCGAGCAGACCGTGTACGGACGAGGCCGCCCAGACGGTGACGGCGAGCTGCGCGGTCCGCCAGACACGCCGTGCGGTGGCGGGCGGGGCCTCCACCGGGCCGACGAGTGATCCGGGGATCGCGACCAGGGCGGCCGCGGCCGGCGGCAGCAGAAAGGCGGCGGCGAGCAGCAGCGGAAAGAACGATCCGGCGCCGATCGGCACGGAGCTGCCGAAGAAGGGGCAGCGCCCGGGGAGTTCACAGACCAGATAGAGCCCGGTGAGCAGTCCGACGGTGGACCACGGGGTCGTCCCGGCGCCCGTTCCCAGCGCGGGGAGCACACATAACAGGGCGCCGACCGCGGCCGTCAGAATGTACGCGCGCGCCGCCCCGCGTGTGGCTCTCACCCGCCCCGCCCGCCCCCCAACGTGGTCAATGAAGGCGCCAGGCTAGCGAGTTGTGTGTCCCGTCGAGCGTCGATGAGCCCGATTAGCACATTCGGGTGATGTGCGCGGGACGCGGGAGATACGGGGCGCGGCTACGAGTGACGGCCGCCGGGCGTCACTCCTTGGCGACGGTCGGCTGACCGGTCTCCGAAGCCGTCACGTCCTGCTCGGGCACCGCCTGCCCCGAGCGGATCAGGTCGATCCGGCCCATCACCTTGGAGCGCAGATCGGTCGGCACGTCGTCCTGGCCGCAGCAGCGCTTCACCAGCTTCTTCACGGCCTGTTCCAGGCCGTACTTCTCCAGGCACGGGGAGCACTCCTCGAAGTGCACCTCGAACTTGGAGCAGTCGCTGTCGGGCATCTCGTGGTCGAGAAACTCGTAGAGATGATCGAGGACCTCTGAGCAGTCCGTCTCGTGCGGCTCTCCGCAGCTCATGAGCCCGAGCCTTTCCGATCGTCCGACTCTCCGGCACCGGCCGGGACGAGCCCGCGCTCACGGGCGTAGTCCTCCAGCATGCCGCGCAGTTGGCGGCGGCCCCGGTGCAGTCGGGACATCACCGTACCGATGGGAGTCCCCATGATGTCCGCGATCTCCTTGTAGGCAAAGCCCTCAACATCGGCGAGATACACGGCGATGCGGAACTCTTCGGGGATCGCCTGCAGAGCAGACTTCACATCCGAGTCGGGCAGGTGGTCGAGAGCCTGCGACTCCGCGGAGCGCAGACCGGTCGACATGTGCGACTCGGCGCGCGCCAGCTGCCAGTCCTCGATCTCCTCGGCGGCGCTGCGCTGAGGTTCGCGCTGCTTCTTGCGGTACGAGTTGATGAACGTATTGGTGAGGATGCGGTACATCCACGCCTTGAGGTTGGTGCCCTCACGGAACTGGTGGAAGGATCCGTACGCCTTGGCGTACGTCTCCTGGACCAGGTCCTCGGCGTCTGCGGGGTTGCGCGTCATGCGCAGCGCGGCCGAGTACATCTGATCGAGGAAACCGAGAGCGTCCCGCTCGAAGCGCGCATTGCGCTCGGCAGTCGTCTCCTGTGCGCGGCCGTCGTCGGTCCCTGTGTCGGTCCCAGTGACCGGACCCACCTCCTCCAACGCTGTGGCGGAGCCGAAACCGGACCCGCTCGAATCGGAGAATAGTCGACCTTGCTTCGAGACGGGCTGTCGATCCGATCCGCTCAGTGCCCGCTCGGGAGTGGTCTTGGCCGCATGCAGGACCGTCCACTCCAGGTCAGCGGCGTTCGAGCGGCGCGGGCAGATGGTCGAACCCATGCGACGGACTCCCTCTCCACATACGACGTTGATGTACCGATGTCACCCACAACAGTGGCCCCTCGCTCAACATTCCCGGGGGTGTGCACGGGCTTCCGCGGTGGCTGTGAGCGGCTCCACCCGTAGGGTGCGTACGTCAGAGGAGGGTGGACAGCCACGCGGTCACGGCGGCGGTGAGGATCTCCATCGCCTGATCCTCGGTCAGGCCGGACTTCTTCGGTACGGCGAACCCGTGGTCGCCGTACGGCACCTCGGTGATCTCGTACTCCCCCGGAGGGAATTCGGCGGGCCGCCCGAACGGGTCGTTGCCGCCCTGCACGACGAGCGTGGGTACTCCGGATCCGAGGAGCTCGTCCTTGCGGGACTTCTCCGGCTTCCCCGGAGGATGCAGCGGAAAGCTGAGCGCGAGGACGGCGTGGGCACCGAGCTCCGCCGCCGTACGGCAGGCCACCCGTGCCCCGGCGCTGCGCCCTCCCGCGACGACGGGCAGCCCCGCGGCGGTGAGCGCGGGCCACAGGCCCCGCCATCCGGTGTCCAGGGTCTTCGGGGCGGGCGCGAGTCTCTTGCCGGCGACCCGCCACGGCTGCTCCACCAGGGCGACGGTCACCCCGTGGGCGGGCAGCGCGGCGGCCAGGGCACGCAGGTCGCGGGTCTCGATGCCGCCACCCGCGCCATGGCTGACCGCGAGCACCAGGCGGGCGTTCTTCGGGCTCTCGGCGGGCAGCCAGGTGATCCTGGCCGGCCCGGCTTCCGTGTCGACCGTCTCGGCCCTGCGGCCTGTCTCTGCAGTACTCACGCACCCCATCCTGCCCGGTCGAAAGAGCCTCAGAAGAGCGTGCTCGCTTCCGGCGCGGCCAGCTCGTCCAGCAGCTCGGGACCATTGTTGCGGACGTTGCTGACGGCCGTGGCCACCGGATAGGCCCGCATCAGCCCGCCCGGCGGCGGTGTGAGCAGCCCCTTCAGCTCCTCGATGTCGGTGCGCGACGGGTCGAGCCAGGCGTCCCACCGGTCCGGGGTCAGCATCAGCGGCATCCGGGGGTGGATGTCGGCGAGCGTGGCCGGGCCCTCGGCGGGGGCGACGGCGAGCGGGGTGGCCTCCGCCTCGGTCGTGATCACCGAGCAGGTCACCCACCAGGCCATCGGATGATCGTCCGGCAGGGTCCGGTCGCGCCAGAACTCGTACAGTCCGGCCATCGCGAAGACCGATCCGTCGGCGGGTGTCACGAAGTAGGGCTGCTTGCGGGGCCGCTTCTTCTTCCCCTTCTCCTCCAGCTGCCGCTCATCCGCACCGGTGACCCACTCGTAGTAGCCGTCGGCGGGCAGGATGCAGCGCCGCGAGACGAAGGGGCGGCGGAAGGACGGCTTCTCGTGCACGGTTTCCGCACGGGCGTTGATCATGCGTGCGGCACCCTCGGGAGACTTCGCCCAGGACGGTACGAGCCCCCATTTCAGGGCGCGCAACTGGCGAACCGGACGCTGATCATCTGCGTCTTTCACAGGACGTTCCAGTACGGCGTAGACCTCCTTGGTCGGCGCCACGTTCCAATCGGGCGCCAAGGTCTCCGCCGGTTCCCACCTCTCGACCCGGAAGAGTCCGGTCAGATCCTCGGGCCGCCGACTCGCTGCATACCGTCCGCACATAAGTGCCAGACTGCCACGACCGTCACGACGACAAGACGCCGATACCGCAAGGAGCCGCCCACGCCATGGACAGCACCGATCTGGGCAATCTGTGGGACCGCGTCTTCGGCACCCAGCCCGCGCCCGAGCAGTGGCTGGTGGTGGTGACCGGAACACTCGCACTGATCGCCGTCGTACCGAACCTGATATGGCGGCTGAGCCGCAACGCGATCACCATCGCGCACGAGGGCGGGCACGGGCTGATCGCACTGCTCACCGGACGGCAGCTGTCCGGAATCCGGCTCCACTCGGACACCAGCGGACTGACGGTCAGCCGCGGCAAGCCGACCGGCATCGGGATGATCCTGACCGCGGCTGCGGGCTACACCGCCCCGCCCCTGCTGGGCCTGGGCGGGGCGTGGCTGCTGGTCGACGGCAGGATCACACTGCTGCTGTGGGTGGCCACCGCACTGCTCGCGGTGATGCTGGTGATGATTCGCAATGTGTACGGGGCACTGACGGTGATCTTCACCGGGTCGGCCTTCCTGCTGGTGTCCTGGCTCGCCTCGCCCGCCGTGCAGTCGCTGTTCGCATACACCGTGGTCTGGTTCCTGCTGCTCGGCGGCGTACGCCCGGCCTTCGAGCTCCAGTCGAAGCGCCGCCACGGCGGTGCGCCGGACTCGGACGCGGACCAGCTGTCGCGGCTGACGGATGTGCCGGCCGCGCTCTGGCTGTTCCTCTTCCACTCGGTGTCGCTCTGCTCACTGATCGGCGGCGGGCGCTGGCTGCTCGGCATGTGAGGGCCGGTGCCGCCCGGCGACACCTACCACGCTTGCGTTACATACCGGTTTCGTCTCATTTGATCGATATTCGGGTTTGCGGTGAGCCACTAAAGTGAGGTCCATGACCGAAAGTGCCGTGCACCCCGCCCTCTGGCCCGCCCCCCGAGCGAGCGGCGCCGTCGACGCGACCGTCACCGTGCCCGGATCGAAATCGGTCACCAATCGCGCCCTCGTCCTCGCCGCTCTCTCCGCCGAGCCGGGCTGGCTGCGCCGCCCGCTGCGCTCCCGCGACACCCTGCTGATGGCCGAGGCGCTGCGCGCGATGGGCGTCGGCATCGAGGAAGGCGTCGGCCCGGACGGCTCCGGCGAGGTCTGGCGGGTCATCCCGGCCGGGCTGCACGGCCCCACCACGATCGTTGTCGGCAATGCCGGGACGGTCATGCGCTTCCTGCCGCCGGTCGCGGCCCTCGCCGACGGCCCGATCCGCTTCGACGGCGACCCCCGTTCGTACGAACGCCCGCTGAACGGCGTGATCGACGCGCTGCGGGTACTGGGCGCCCGGATCGACGACGACGGGCGCGGCTCGCTGCCGATGACCGTGCACGGCGGCGGTGCGCTGGACGGCGGACCGGTATCGATCGACGCCTCCTCGTCCTCCCAGTTCGTCTCGGCGCTGCTGCTGTCGGCCCCGCGCTACAACCAGGGGGTGGAGGTGCGCCACACCGGCGCGAGACTCCCCTCCATGCCGCACATCCGGATGACTGTCGACATGCTGCGGGCCGTCGGCGCCCAGGTCGACGAGCCGGAGACGGGCGGCGAGCCGAACGTCTGGCGGGTCTCCCCCTCCGCCCTGCTCGGCCGCGATCTGACCGTCGAGCCCGACCTCTCCAACGCCCAGCCGTTCCTCGCCGCCGCGCTGGTCACCGGCGGCCGGGTCACCATCCCCGACTGGCCCGAGCGCACCACCCAGCCCGGTGACGCCCTGCGGGAGATCTTCACCGCGATGGGCGGCAGCTGCGAGCTGACCGAGCGCGGGCTCACGTTCACCGGTTCGGGCCGTATCCACGGCATCGACGTCGACCTCGGCGAGGTCGGCGAGCTCACCCCGGGCATCGCGGCGGTCGCGGCCCTCGCCGACGGCCCGTCCAACCTGAGCGGTGTTGCTCATCTGCGGCTGCACGAGACGGACCGGCTGGCCGCGCTCACCAAGGAGATCAACGAGCTCGGCGGCGACGTCACCGAGACCGCCGACGGGCTCCGCATCCGGCCCCGGCCGCTGCACGGCGGTACCTTCCATACGTACGACGACCACCGGATGGCAACCGCGGGGTCGATCATCGGCCTTGCCGTCCCCGGAGTGGAGATCGAGAACGTGGCGACAACCGCCAAGACCCTGCCGGACTTCCCGCAGATGTGGACCGGAATGCTCGGGGCCTGAGACATGCGCCGCTACGGCAAGAACCCCGACGAGGACGACATCCGGTTCCGCCCCAACCCGAAGGGCAACCGGCCTCGCACGCATACCCGCCCGAAGCACGAGGACGCCGAGGAGGGCATGGTCCTCACCGTCGACCGCGGCCGCCTCACCTGTCTCGTCGACGGCCGTACGGTCATGGCGATGAAGGCCCGTGAGCTGGGCCGGAAGGCCGCCGTGGTGGGTGACACCGTCTCCATCGTCGGCGATCTGTCCGGCGACAAGGACACCCTTGCCCGCATCGTCCGCATCGGTGAGCGCCGCTCGGTGCTGCGCCGGACAGCGGACGACGACGATCCGTACGAACGGGTGGTCGTCGCCAACGCCGACCAGCTGGCGATCGTCACCGCACTGGCTGATCCGGAACCCCGCCCGCGGATGATCGACCGTTGTCTGGTCGCCGCGTACGACGGCGGGCTCTCCCCGCTCCTGGTGCTGACCAAGTCCGATCTGGCCTCCCCGGACAAGCTGCTGGAGGCGTACACCCCGCTGGGTGTCCCGTTCATCGTCACCAGCCGCGAGGAGCTGGAGAACGGCGACGCGGCGGAGCGGGTCCGCGAGCAGCTGCACGACCGGGTCACCGCGTTCGTCGGGCACTCCGGTGTCGGGAAGACGACGCTGGTCAACGCACTCGTACCGAAGGACCGGCGGCGTACCACCGGGGTCGTCAACGCGGTCACCGGCCGTGGCCGGCACACCACCACATCGGCGCTGGCGCTCCCCCTGCCCGACTACCGCGGCTGGGTGATCGACACCCCCGGTGTGCGCTCCTTCGGGCTCAACCACATCGACCCGTCCCGGGTGATCCACGCGTTCCCGGACCTGGAGCCGGGCACCGAGGACTGCCCGCGCGGCTGCACCCACGACAGCAATCAACCGGAATGCGCCCTGGATGCCTGGGTGGCGGACGGCCACGCAGATCCGGCACGGCTGGAATCGCTGCGGCGGCTGATGTCCACCCGGGAGCGACGCGAAGGCGACTGACCCCGGCACGTTTGCGATCTGCTGCCGCAGGTAAGTGCATAATCACGCCCAGCGAGGCGAGGCGGTCACCGACGTGGGAGGGCACTGACGATGGCGTGGCTGCTGGTCGTGGTCGCAGGACTTCTGGAGACCGGCTTCGCCGTCTGTCTGAAACTCTCGCACGGTTTCACCCGGCTCTGGCCGACCGTCGCGTTCTGCATCTTCGCCCTCGGCAGTTTCGGTCTGCTGACGCTGTCGCTGAAGAAACTCGACGTGGGGCCCGCCTACGCCGTATGGACGGGCATCGGCGCGGCGGGCACCGCGATCTACGGCATGGTCTTCCTCGACGACGTGGTCTCCACCCTCAAGCTGGTCTCGATCTCGCTGGTGATCGTCGGAGTGATCGGACTGCAGCTCTCGGGCTCGTCCCACTGACCGCGCGTCGCGCACTCACACCCCGGCAACCGTTCGCGGGAAGTGGCACGCGGCGGCGTGACCGGCGCCCGCGGCGCCGTCACCCGGCCCGCGACCGCTGCTCCGCCTCGCGCACCGAGCGGTCACCCGGTCGGCCGCCACTCCACCACCTCGCGCACCAGCGGTGCCACCTCCCCCTCCGTCCCCGGTGGAGTCGGCACCAACGCGTAACTCAGTGCGAGCCTCAGCGCGATCTCGCAGGTCGCAGCCAGTACCTCCGGGTCGTGCGGTGGCCGTCCCTCGTCGAGGGCGGCCACCGCTCGCGCTCCGACCTGGCCGAGCAGCTCGGCGGGCGTCGGCGTCCCGGCATCGGCGCGCCGCTGGGCGGGCACGAGCGATGCGGTCGGCGCCACGGGGTGTACGGGACGGGGTAACCGCTCACCCCAGCAGCCCGTGAGCAGCCCCCTGACCAGGGCATTCGCTCGAACGACGCGGACGGTCCAGGCAGCGGTGGCCGCCAGCCTGTCCCCCGTACCGCCTGCTGATCCCAGCGCCCGGTCGACACCGGCCAGATAGCCGTCGGCGGCGCTCCGGACCAGGGCGCGGGCCAGGCCGTCCTTGCTGCCGAACTCGTTGTAGAGGGTCTGCCGGGAGACTCCGGCGGCGGACGCGACATCGACCATGCGCACCGCCGACCAGGGCAGGCCGACCAGTGCCGAGAGGGCGGCGTCCAGCAATGCGTCTCGCGCTGTGGGCATCATCGCCTCCCGCGCCAAGGGCTCTGCGTCCCAGAGTTGACGCGCTTGCGGGGACTGTCAATGGTCCGAGCGGCCGCGGGGTCCTGTAGCTCTGTTCACCTGCGGTCGATACTGTGACGACATGCCCGATTACCACGATGATCTGCGCCTCGCCCATGTGCTGGCGGACGCCGCCGACGCGGCGACGATGAACCGGTTCAAGGCTCTGGATCTCAAGGTCGAGACCAAGCCGGACATGACGCCGGTGAGCGAGGCCGACAAGGCCGCCGAGGAGCTGATCCGCGGCCACCTCCATCGGGCGCGCCCGCGCGATGCGATTCTGGGCGAGGAGTACGGAATCGAAGGCACCGGCCCGCGGCGCTGGGTCGTCGACCCGATCGACGGCACCAAGAACTATGTACGCGGCGTGCCGGTCTGGGCGACGCTGATCTCCCTGATGGAGGCCGGTGAGGAAGGGTTCCAGCCGGTGGTCGGCGTGGTATCGGCCCCCGCGCTGAACCGGCGCTGGTGGGCGGCGAAGGGTGCGGGGGCGTTCTCCGGCCGCAGTCTGACGTCCGCGACCCGGCTGCATGTGTCGAAGGTGGAGCGGATCACGGACGCCTCGTTCGCGTACGCGTCGCTGAGCGGCTGGGAGGAGCAGGGCCGGCTCGACGGGTTCATGGAGCTGACCAGGGCCTGCTGGCGTACTCGCGGGTACGGGGATTTCTGGCCGTACATGATGGTCGCCGAGGGATCGGTCGACATCTGCGCGGAGCCGGAGCTCTCGCTCTGGGACATGGCCGCCAACGCGATCATCGTCCAGGAGGCGGGCGGGAAGTTCACCAGCCTGGACGGAGTGTCCGGCCCCGGCGGCGGCAACGCGGCGGCCTCGAACGGACTGCTCCACCACGAGCTCCTGGGCTATCTGAACCAGCGCTACTGATCCGGATCACGCCCCCCGAGGGGCGTCGCGCACCACCGCACGCCCCTCGGATGATCTCGTCCCCCCTTGTTCCGGTCAGGCATCGGTGCAACTCTGAGAGTCCCCCGCTTGTGAACTTGTGAACCGGCTCACGCAGTCGCTTCACGAAGGAGGTGGCTCTCTTCATGCTCGTCCGTGACGCCATGAGCACGCTGGTCCTCACCATCGGACCCACCCATACGCTCCGCCAGGCCGCCCGGCTGATGTCGGTCCGCCGCATCGGAGCCGCAGTCGTCCTCGACCAGGACACCAGCGGGCTCGGCATTCTCACCGAGCGCGACATCCTCAACGCGGTCGGCTCCGGCCAGAACCCCGATGTCGAGACCGCCGCCACCCACACCACCACCGATGTGGTCTTCGCCGCGCCCACCTGGACCCTGGAAGAGGCCGCGGAGGCCATGACGCACGGCGGTTTCCGCCACCTGATCGTGCTGGACGACCACGGGCCCGTCGGCATCGTCTCGGTCCGCGACATCCTGCGCTGCTGGGCGCCCACCAGGCGCCGCCACCACGCGGAACTCGTCGGCTGAGCCCCCATGAACGACCGGCGGGCCGGCCCCCTCCGAAGAGGGAACCGGCCCACCGTCGACGACAGGCGTCCTTGTCAGCCGCGCAGGGCCTGGACCGCGGCCTCCAGACGCTTGCCGAAGTCGCCGTCCGCCTGGCGGAAGTTGTTGATCGCGCGCTCGGCGATGTCATCGCGCGACACCTTGGCGATGAACCCGGCGAGGTTGTCGATCAGCCGGGCCTTCTCGTCCTCGGAGAAGAGCCGGTAGAGGTTTCCGGCCTGCACGAAGTCGTTGTCCTCGGCATGGCTCGGGGCCTCGTGCGTACCGATCTCACCCGCGACCGAGGTGGGCTCCCACAGGGGCCGGTCCGTCTGGACCGGGCCACCGAAGCTGTTCGGCTCGTAGTTCTTCGCACCCTTGTGGCGGCCGTCGTACAGGTAGCCGTCCCGGCTGTTCGTCCGCGCCTCGGTGGCGTGCGGACGGTTCACCGGCAGGTGGTCGGCGTTGATGCCGACGCGGTAGCGGTGGGCGTCGCCGTAGGCGAAGAGCCGGCCCTGGAGCATCTTGTCCGGAGACGGACCGATGCCCGGCACGAAGTGGGCGGGGCTGAAGATCGACTGCTCGGTCTCCGCGAAGATGTTCTCCGGGTTGCGGTTGAGCTCCAGCTTGCCGATCTCGATCGGCGGGTAGTCCTCGTGCGGCCACACCTTGGTGAGGTCGAACGGGTTGAAGCGGTACGTGGCCGCCTCGGCCGCCGGCATGATCTGGACCTGCACCGTCCAGGACGGGAAGTCGCCGCGCTCGATCGCCTCGCGCAGATCGCGCTGGTGACTGTCCGGGTCCTCACCGGCGAGCTTGTTGGCCTCGGCCTGGGTGAGGTTCTTGATGCCCTGGTCGGTCTTGAAGTGGTACTTGACCCAGAAGACCTCGCCGGCCTCGTTGTTCCACTGGTACGTGTGCGAGCCGTACCCGTTCATGTGGCGCAGCGTTGCCGGGATGCCGCGGTCACCGAAGAGCCAGGTCACCTGGTGGGTGGACTCGGGCGACAGACCCCAGAAGTCCCAGACGTTGTCCGCCTCCTGCGAGCCGGTGTACGGGTCGCGCTTCTGGGTGTGGATGAAGTCCGGGAACTTGATGGCGTCCTTGATGAAGAACACCGGGGTGTTGTTGCCGACGAGGTCGTAGTTGCCCTCTTCGGTGTAGAACTTCAGCGCGAAGCCGCGGGGGTCGCGCACCGCGTCGGCGGAGCCGAGGTTGCCCGCGACGGTCGAGAAGCGGAGGAACGTCTCGGTCTGCTTGCCGACCTCGGAGAGGAACTTCGCCCGCGTCCACTGCGAGACGTCGCGGGTCAGGGTGAACGTGCCGTATGCACCGGCGCCGCGGGCGTGCACGATGCGCTCCGGAATGCGCTCGCGGTTGAAGTGCGCGAGCTTCTCCAGCAGCGACTGGTCCTGCACCAGGACCGGACCGCCGACGCCCGCGGTCTGGCTGTTCTGGTTGTCGGCGACCGGCGCGCCGGCCTCCGTGGTGAGCGGTCCCTGCGTCACGTGCGCCTCCTGCGTCGTTCCTGCACATTCGTCATGTCCTGCACAGCCTGTCCCTTGGCGTATGCCGGTCCCGATCCTACAATGGACATAGTCCAAGTCAAGCGAGCATCCAAAGTCACACCCGTTCGGGACCCGGTCCCCCCACTGTTAGGCTTGTTCCCATGAGTGACCTGTTGGAACGACTTCGCGGACGCGGCTGGCGCATGACCGCGCAGCGGCGCGTCGTGGCCGAGGTCCTCGACGGGGAGCATGTACACCTGACGGCTGACGAGGTCCACGCCCGGGCCGTCGCCAAGCTGCCCGAGATCTCCCGCGCCACCGTCTACAACACCCTGGGCGAGATGGTGACGCTCGGCGAGGTCATCGAGGTCTCCACGGATCGCCGGGCCAAGCGGTACGACCCGAACGCACACCGCCCCCACCACCACCTCGTCTGCGCGAGCTGCGGCGCCATCCGCGACGTACACCCGGCGGGCGACCCGCTGGCGGATCTGCCGAGCGACGAGCGGTTCGGTTTCACGGTCTCCAATGTCGAGGTGACCTACCGCGGCATCTGCCCGAACTGCGCCGCGACGACCTGAGTCCTGCCGCGAAGACCCTGGTGCGAGCATTACGCGCACCGGGGCCTTCCGCATGAACACTCGCTGGGGCCGACACACATCCCCGCCCCCAGCACGCGCGCACCCCCTTCCCGAATCTGACGGGTAGTCATATCGTCTGCGGCGATCACGTCCGCCCCGCGGCGGATCCGCACCTCGATACGCACGAGGAGAGACCCGTGGGAGATCCGCACCCGACCCCACCCACAACCGCAGCCACCAGTCCCAAACTCCGCGCCGACGCGCTCACCCGCTCGTTCGGGCGCGGCGCCAAGGCCCTGTCCGCCCTCGGCCCGCTCGACCTCTCCATCGCACCGGGCGAGTTCACCTGCATCGTCGGCCCGTCCGGCTGCGGCAAGTCCACGCTGCTCAGGATCGCCGCCGGACTGCTCCGCCCCAGCTCCGGCGAGCTGTCCATCCGTACGACCTCACCCCGTCCGGCGGCGATGATCTTCCAGGACTACGGGATCTACGACTGGAAGACCGTGCTCGCCAATGTCCGGTTCGGTCTCGACATTCAGCGCATACCGCGCAAGGAGGCCGACGCCAGGGCGCGCGACTGGCTGGCCCGGATGGGGCTCTCCGACTTCGCGGGGGCGTATCCGGCCGCCCTCTCCGGCGGGATGCGGCAACGGGTCGCGATCGCCCGCGCCCTCGCCGTCGAACCCGAGATGCTGCTGATGGACGAGCCGTTCGCAGCGCTCGACGCCCAGCTGCGCACGATCCTCCAGGACGAGCTGCTCGACCTCACCCAGACCACCCGTACCACCACCCTCTTCATCACCCACAGCCTCGAAGAGGCGATCGTGCTCGGGGACAGGGTGCTGGTGATGTCCGCCAGACCGGGGCGGATCATCGCCGAGCGCCGCCCGCCGTTCGGCCGGCCGCGCACCGGCGGGGTCCGGTCGGCGCCCGAATTCACCGCGCTGAAAAGCGAGTTGTGGGAACTTCTGCGCGGCGAGGTGCGCAGGGAGGCGGTCCCGGCATGACCGTCACCGTGAACGCCACGAAGCCCGACGACGGCGTCCTGATCCGCAGACCGGGCCCGCAGGAGCTGCATCCGGTACGCACCCACCGCAGGCGCCGCGCCCTGGAACTCACGCTCGCCGTCGCCGTACCGCTGCTCCTCGTGCTGCTCTGGCAACTGGCCGCTGCACAGTCCTGGATCGACGACCGGGTCTACCCCGCGCCCTCCACCATCCTGGCGGACGGCTGGGACCGGGCAGGCGCCGGTGAACTGTGGCCGGATGTGTGGGCCACGCTCAAGCGGGTCCTCGGCGGCTACGCGATCGGCACCGTCGCGGGATACGCGCTCGGCCTTCTGATGGGCTCGCTCTCACTCGTACGGGCGGCGCTGGAGCCGTTGCTCGATGCCCTGTACGTCGTGCCGAAGCTGGCCCTGCTGCCGGTCTTCCTCAATATGTTCGGCCTCGGTGAAGGACCGCAGATCGCCCTGGTTGCCGCGACCGTCTTCTTCTTCGTCTGGATCTCCACCATGGCGGCCGTGCTCGCCGTCCCGGTCGGCCACCGTGATGCCGGTCAGGTCTTCGGCGCCTCGCCCTGGCAGATGTTCCGCCATGTGCTGCTGCCCGCGTCGTTGCCCGCGGTCCTGGTCGGGGCACGGATCGCGGCAGGGGTGGCCGTGCTCGTCATCGTCGCCTCCGAACAGATCGCCGCGGCCGACGGTCTCGGCCATCTGATCTTCGACTCCCGGGCGCTGTTCCAGAACGACGTGATGTTCGTCGGCATCGTGTGTGTGGCGGTCCTCGGTGTCGTCTTCTCCGAAGTGGTGCGGATCGCCGGGCGGCTGCTCACACCGTGGGCCCCACGCGACCGCGGCCGCAGCCAGTCCTGAACGGCTCCCCAGGCTCTTCGTACGGAGGCACTGTGCGTACACACACCCCCTTCACCTGCACCGTCGTGCTCGTCACGGCATCCCTGCTCGGCACGGCAGGCTGCGCCGGAAACGACTCCGCCGGCGACAGCGCCGCCGCCGCGCCGCGCACCGTCAAGCCCGTCGCGGGCTGTGGCGCCGTCAGCTGGACCGACCCGGCCGACCTCGCCCCCGACCGGAAACCGGCCCGCTGCGACAAGGGCGCCCCGGCGGCCCAGCCCCTGGCGAAGAAGCGGAAGATCACCGTCGCCACCGGCACCCTGAGCGCGGAGTACGTCGCTCCGCTCCAGGTCGCGGTGGCGAAGGGTGAGTTCGCGAAAGAGGGACTGGATGTCGAACTGAAGGTGCTGCCCACCCCGGACGCCCTGCCGCTGCTCGCCAAGGGCGATGTGGACGCCCAGTGGGCGGCTCCCGAGGCAGCCGTGATGAACGGCATCCACGGCGGCTTCGACATCAAGTGGGTGGCAGGGAACTTCTCCCCAGACCCCACCTCCAAGAGCGGCCTGTGGGTGCGTCTCAAGGCCGGCGAGAGCGCCGATCACGTCGAGATGGCGGGCCGGAAGATGGGCACGATGATCGGCAAGGGTTCGGTCATCGCGTACCCGATGGACACCTCCCTGAAGAAGCACGGCGGCGGCCTCGACAAGATCAGCTTCCAGCAGCTCGGTTCCGCGGATGTGCTGACCGCGCTGCAGAACGGCGGCGTGGACTCGGCCTGGCTGCTCGACCCGATCTGGCGCAAGGTGGACGGCGACAAGAAGTACGCGTTCCTGGGCGGCCAGCCCGTCGGTGAACCGCTCGGCGGCCTGCTCTTCGGCCCGACGCTGCTGAACAAGGACCCGGACGCGGGCGTCGCCTTTCTCCGCGCCTACATCCGGACGGTGAACACCTATTTCGCCGGCGATTACAAGTCCGATCCCGCGTTCGTCGCCGAGCTGGCGAAGCTGATGAAGACCGACGAGGCCACGCTGCGGTCGACCCCGTCGATGCGGATGGACTGGGAGATACGGAAGGGCACGACGGACCGGCTGCAGGAAGCGTACGCCGATTCGGGTGTCTCGAAGGGCGCCCCGGTGCCGGAGGCGAAGGCCGTCGACCGGGCGATGTACTCGGAGGCAGTGGGCCACAAGCTCTGACTCACGCGCGGGGGTATACGCAGAAGGCCGGACCCTCTAAAGGATCCGGCCTTCTGCGTTCAGTAGCGGGGACAGGATTTGAACCTGCGACCTCTGGGTTATGAGCCCAGCGAGCTACCGAGCTGCTCCACCCCGCGTCGTTGAAACCAACAGTACGTGACGCCCTGGACCAGCGCAAATCCGTTTCTGCGGGCCGCGCGGAGGCCGCCGCGCACCGTTACGCGGTCAGCTCCTGATGCAGCGCCTCGCGCAGCCGGGCAGCCCGCTCGGCGACCTCCGCCGGGCCCAGTTCGACCGCCCGTGCGCACCAGCGCTGCCCCTCGGTGAGCTCCCCGCGGCGGGCGGCCAGCAGGGCGAGGCGCAGGGCGGCCCGACCGTGCCCGTCGTTCGCGGCACGGCTCCACCACAGCGCAGCCTCGCGCTCGCTGCCCTCGCGGGCCAGCAGCAGCCCGAGGTTGAAGGCGCCGTTGCGGCTGCCCGACTCGGCGGCCTCGCGGTACCAACGGGCCGCGCTGTCCACGTCGCCACGGGCCGCCGCGAGCATCCCGACCCGCACCTGGGCGCGGCGATGCCCCTGCTCGGCGGCCCGCTCGTACCACTCCTCGCACTCGGTCTTCTCCGGCATCGGCTCGCCGAGCGCGGGAGGTCCGGGCGGCGGCTGCCGCGAGTCCAGCACCCCGGCCAGCCGGAAGGCGGCCTCGGCGCTGCCGCCGCCCGCCGCGCAGCGCAGATGGCGCTCGGCCGCCTGCTCCTCGCCGTGGTGCAGCAGGGCCATGCCGACCTGGAGCGCCGCCTCGGTGTGGCCTGCCGCGGCGGCGCGCTCGTACCAGACCAGTGCCGTCCGGTCCTCGTCCCGTCCGGCGTACAGGATGCCGAGGTTGAAGGCCGCGTCGACACTGCCCGCCTCGGCTGCCTTGGAGAACCAGGGCTCGGCGCCGGTCGCGTCGCCCGCCTGGAGCAGGAGTACGGCCAGTGCGTTGGCGGCCTCGCGGTGGCCCGCGTACGCGGCGCGGCGGTACCACTGCTCGGCCTGCGGCGTACGGTCCTGGGCCGCGCAGAGCAGCCCCAGGTTGTAGGCCCCGTTGACGTCGCCCGCGTCCATGGCGGCGCGGTACCAGCGCTCGGCGGTCTGCTGCTCGCCACGGGCGGCGTGCAGGGCGCCCAGGGCGTTGGCGGCGTTTCCGTCACCGTCCTGGGCTGCGCGCAGCCACCACACGGCGGCGCTCTCCTCGTCGCCCGCGTCACGCAGCAGGAATCCGAGCGCGCAGGCGGCCCGCGCCTCGCCGGCCTTCGCGGAGATGAGGTACCAACGGCCGGCCTCCTTGGGCTCGCCGCGCTGTTCGAGGATGGCGCCGAGGTGCAGGGCGGCACGCCGGTGACCACGCGCGGCGGCCTGCCGGTACCACTGCTCGGCCTCGCCCACGCGCCCGGTCGCCGGACCAGCCATGGGGCCGTCGTCCGAGCGCACACGGGCGGCGGCACCCGGACGACCGGCGGCGCCCGCGCCGGGTCCGGGGCCGGGTGCCGGTCCCAGGCCCGGGCGGCCGAAGGCGTCGTGCGGATCGTCGGCGGTGTTGCGGTCCAGCATGCGCGCGAGGCGGTACGCGGCCTCCCGGTGCCCCTGCTCGGCGGCGGCGCGCAGCCAGCGTTCGGCGCCGACGTCGCTGCGGTGTTCCAGCAGGTCGGCGAGGGCGTATGCACCCAGGGCATGGCCCTGCTCGGCGGACTGCCGCAGCCAGTACTCGGCGCCGGGCTCGTCGCCCCGCTCGCGGTAGTGGCGGCCGAGGGCGTGTGCCGCGGCGGCGGAACCCGCGACGGCTGCGATACGCCACCAGCCGGCCGCGTCGTCGGTGTATCCGCGCTGGTGGAGGAGGACGCCCAGGTTGTTGGCCGCGGCCCGGTCGCCGTCGGCGGTGGCCGCACGCAGGTAGGACTCGGCACCGTCCAGATCGCCGCGGCGCAGCAGCAGGGCACCGAGGACGCTCATCGACGTGGTGTCCCCGGCATCGGCGGCGCGACGGTGGCGCGCCTCGCTCTCGGCGCTCTCCGGGCTCTCCCGGGTCTCGGGGCTCTCCGGGGTCTCGGGATTCTCTGCGGCCTCAATGGCTCCGGCGCTCCCGGCGCCCCCCGTGCTCCCTGCACTCTCTGTGCTCTCGACGGTCGCGGCACACCCCACAGTCTCGGCGGTCTCGGTCGTCCCGATGATCTCAGTGGTTTCAGTGGCTTCGGCGGTCTCGCTGTTCTCCGCGGCAGCAACTCCAAAAGCCGCATTCATCACGCTATCCGACCGATGAACGCGACGCTGCACAAACCGCCCTGTCTCCAACAGAGTTGCCCTGTCCCCCATAAATACCATCGTCGCACCACCTACAACCCGCGTACACCTGGTATATCGCGGCCAGTGAGGTCACTTCAGCGTTTTGTCGACATGCCCACAGAGAGATAAGTCAAACACGCCCGGGCTCAACTCGTGCCCCGCGAACCGCACTTCACACCCACCGCACAAGAAAGTCGTCGCGGCACGACGAAGGCCCGGATCCTCGAAAGGATCCGGGCCTTCGTCCATCAGTAGCGGGGACAGGATTTGAACCTGCGACCTCTGGGTTATGAGCCCAGCGAGCTACCGAGCTGCTCCACCCCGCGTCGTTGTGTTCAAACCGTACCACGACGCGGGGATGAGTCTTTACCGAGTTACTCAGCCACCACTGCCGGCATCGGACGCTTTATCCGCATCGCCCGAATTGCCCGCACTATTTGCGCTGCCTGACTTCGGCTGGGCGGCCGCAGCGCGCTGCAACGCGTCCTGCAGATCCGCCTGGGCCTTGCCGTAGGCGCTCCAGTCCTGCTTCTTCAGGGCTGCCTCGCCTTCCGCGTAGGCCTTCTGCGCATCCGCGATCGCCTTCTTCAGCGCCGCGTCACCGGTGGCCGGTGGCTGCGTGGTGCCCGGTGGCCGGGTGGTCTCCGCCGGCGGCTCGGTGGTGCCGGAGCCCGTCACCCCGAAGACCGCGTTGAGCGCCTCGCCGAGGCTGTTCTCGAAGACGGTCTTCGACCCGTAAGAGGCGGCGACCTTGCGCAGCAGCGGATAGTTCTGCGTGCCACCGCGCGTATACACCGGCTCGATATAGAGGAAGCCTCCTTCGAGCGGCACGGTCAGCAGGTTGCCGTACTCGATGTCGGAGTCGGTTCCCTTGAGGTTTCTCACGAACTCGGCGACATCGTCGTTGCCGTTGAGCTCACTCTGTACCTGACCGGGCCCCTTCACCGTGGTGGTGACTCTCAACAGCCTTATCGTGCCGTAGTCCTTGCTGGCCGCATCCGCGTCCACCGCCATGAACGCCCCGAGGTCGGGCCGCCCCTTCGGGGTGAACGTTGTCGTCAGCGAGAACTTCTGGGCCGTCTGGTCCGGCATCTTTATGCTCAGGTAGTACGGCGGTACGGCACCGGACTCCTTGTTGGTCGGGTCGTCCGGGACCTGCCAGGCGTCACTACCGCTGTAGAACTGGGCGGGGTTGGTGACGTGGTAGCGGGTGAGCAGCTCGCGCTGCACCTTGAACAGGTCCTGCGGGTACCGCAGGTGATCCCTGAGCTCCTGCGGGATGTCCGCCTTGGGCTCCACGGTCCCCGGGAACGCCTTGCGCCAGGTCTTGAGGACCGGGTCCTCGGTGTCCCACTCGTAGAGCTTGACCTTGCCGTCGTACGCGTCGACGGTGGCCTTCACCGAGTTGCGGATGTAGTTGACCTGGTTCTGCTGGGCGACGACCGCGCGCTGGTTGGTGGTCAGCGAGTCGGCCGTGGTGTCACCGAGCGTCGTACGGGAGGCGTACGGGTAGCCGTTGGTGGTGGTGTACGCGTCGACGACCCACTGGATGCGGCCGTTCACCACAGCCGGGTAGGCGTCGCCGTCGATGGTCAGCCACGGGGCGACCGCCTCGACGCGCTCCTTGGGCGTGCGGTTGTAGAGAATCCGCGAGCCCTCGCCGATGGCCCCCGAGTAGAGGATCTGCGGCTCGCTGAACGCCACGGCGTACGCGGCGCGGTTGAAGGCGTTGGAGAGACTGACCCCGCTGTTGCCCTGGTAGCTGGTGGTCTTCTCGCCGTCCTCCTCGTAGTCGAGCTCCTTCTGGGGCCCGCCGACGATGGAGTACTGCTCGGTCTTCTCGCCGTAGTAGATCTGCTGCTCGTACTTGCCGAGCTCACCCGTGGTCGGCAGACCGGACTCGGTGAAGTCCGGGGAACCCTTCGGGTTCTTGCCGGTCGTCGTGCCCCGGGCCGCGATGGCGCCGTAGCCGTGGGTGTAGGTGAAGTGGTCGTTGATCCAGTTGCGCTTGGGGATGCCGTCGAGGTTGAGCTCACGCAGACCGATGACCGTGTCCTGGTCCTTGCCGGCGGCGTCCTTGTAGCGGTCCACGTCCAGCGTCTTGGGGAACTGGTAGTAGTTCCTCTTCTGCTGGAGCTGCTGGAAGGCCGGGGAGACGACGTTGGGGTCCATCACCCGGTAACTGGCCGCATCGTCCGCGCTCGCGCGCAGCTTGGCGTCGTCGTTCGTCGTGCTCTTGCCCGAGTAGTCGTCGACCTGCGCGCTGTCGATGTCGTACGCGTCACGCGTCGCTTCGATGTTCTTCCGGATGAACGGCGCTTCCTTGGCCTGCTCGTTCGGCTGGACCTGGAACTTCTGCACGATCGCCGGATACAGCCCGCCGATCAGGATCGCCGAGAGCACCATCAGACCGAGACCGATCATCGGAAGCTGCCAGGTGCGGCGCCAGAGCGTGGCGAAGAAGAGCACGGCGCAGATCGCGGCGATGCAGAACAGGATGGTCTTCGCCGGAAGGTAGGCGTTGGCGTCGACGTACCGCAGGCCCGTCCAGTTGTCCGTGGCCTTGAAGTCGCTGGACTTCACGGCCAGGCCGTACCGGTCGAGCCAGTACGCCACGGCCTTCAGCGAGACGAAGACACCGAGCAGCACCGACAGATGGCCGGTGGCCGCGCCGGTCGCCCGCGCGCCGGGGCTGGTGATGCGGAGGCCGCCGTACAGATAGTGGGTCAGCGCGGCAGCGATCAGCGAGAGCACCGTGGCCGCGAAGCCGAAGCCCAGCAGGAAGCGGTACCAGGGCAGGTCGAAGGCGTAGAAGGACACATCCAGATGGAACTGGGGGTCCTTCTGGTTGAACGCCACGCCGTTCACATACATCAGCCAGGTGCGCCACTGACCGGAGGCGGATGCTCCGGCGATCAGTCCGACGAGCGCGGTGATCGCGAGCAGCACCCACTTCTTGTACGGGGCGAGGCTCATCCGGTAGCGGTCCAGGCTCTGCTGTTCCAGCGACATCGCGCTCAGCGGCGGCCGGAGCCGGTGCGCGAGCCAGATGTTCAGGCCGACGGCGATCGCCATCAGCAGTCCGAAGACGAGGAACAGCCCGATCTTGGTCCACAGGGTGGTGGTGAAGACGGACGAATACGCGACCGACCGGTACCAGAGCCAGTCCGTCCAGAACCCGGCGAACATGACGAACGCCATGGCGAGAACCGCCAGGACGCCCAGTGTCATGAGCAGGGTACGGGCGCGCCGGGACGGGCGGCCGACTCTGATCCGTGGCCCGGTCGGGCCTCCGCCGCGGTCCGGCATCTGGAAAGCCAACGTGCGCACCTCGAAGTTCGCGGGTCGTGTGAAGCGGGCCCAGCGATCGTAGAGCCCACCTATGCAACTTACTGAGGCTTTACCTAGTTCCCGTTCCCGGGGCAGAAGGAGGCAGGATGTTGGCCATGCCCAACGTTTCCCCCTCAGGCCCCCCGATGGCCGCGAGCCCCCTCACCGTCGCCGTGCTCGAAATCGACGAGTACATCTCCGGCCTCGGCTGGGACCAGCCGGCCCGGCTCTTCGCTCTCGTCGACACCGCCCGGCTGCGGACCCAGGAGCCGGGCCTCGCCGCCCAGCTCGGTCTCGACAGCTCCGACTCCCCGACCGCCTCACTCACCCCCATCGAGCAGGAGGAGCTTCCGCCGGGCACCGCTCTGGACGAGTTCCTCGCCACGATCGCCTGGCCCGACGCGGTGATCGGATGCGCGATGACGGTGGAGCGGCTGATGCTGCCGCCGTCCGCCGAGGCCTCCGTGCCGGAGGGGCTCAGCGATGCCCAGCTGACCAAGTGGGTCGCCAAGCACCCGGAGCGCCAGGAGGTGCGGATGACGGTGGCCGTCCTTCGGGACGGTACGCGCGAGTCGGCCGTACGGCTCCGCGAGAAGGACTCCCCGAGCGAGGTGCGGACCGGCGCCGGCCTGGTGCCCGGGCTGGCCGACGCCCTGGCCGCGACCTTCGAGGCCTGACCCCGCCGCGTCCCCGCCGAGGGGGCGCGGTCAGCCTGCCGAACAGCTCGGCAGGTCGGCCGTGTCCCCCGCCCGGATCTTCTCCAGCGACTTCTTCGCGTCGTCGATCGTCTTCACCTTCACCAGCGTGAGTCCGCTCGGGGTGTCTGAGGCTGCGGCCTTGCAGTTGTCGTTCGGCGTCAGGAAGTACCGGGCGCCCGCGTCGCGCGCGCCGACCAGCTTCATGTTGATGCCGCCGATCGGGCCGACCTTGCCCTTGTCGTCGATCGTGCCGGTGCCCGCGATGAACTTGCCGCCCGTGAGCTTGGTGGGCGTCAACTTGTCGATGATGCCCAGGGAGAACATCAGACCTGCGCTCGGGCCGCCGACATCGGCGAGCTTGATGTCGATCCGGAACGGGAACGTGTGGTCCGTCCCGGCCTGGATGCCGACGATCGCGCGGTTCTCCTTGGGAGCCTTCGCGGTGGTGATGACGACCTTCCGGCTGCCCTCGGGTTCCTTGCCTGCCTTCTCGGCCGCCTGCGCCGTCTTCGCCGGGATGATCGTGAACGTGACGTCCTCGCCGGGCTTGTGGCGGGTGACGAGCTTCGCGACGTCCTCGGGCTGCCTCACCGCGTTGCCGTCGACCTGCTTGATCACATCGCCGGCGTGCAGCTTGCCCTGGGCGGGGCTGCCTTTGATGACCGTGGAGACCACGACGCGCGACGACACCGGGATGCCCAGTTCGGTCAGGGCGGCAACCTTGGCGCTCTCCTGGGACTGGCTGAACTCCTCGGCGTTCTCCTGCGTCGACTGCTGCTCGGTCTTGCCGTCGGGGTAGAGCGTGTCGTGCGGTACGACCACACTGTCGTGGGCCAGCCAGCCGTAGACGGCCTCGACGAGGTTCATGTTGTAGTCGGCGCCGGTGACCCTGACCGTCGTCATATTGAGGTTGCCGGACGTCGGGTACGTCTTGTGTCCGGAAATCTGCAGGACGGGTTCGCCTTCGACCTTGCCGAGGGTGTTCACGGTCGGGCCCGGAGACATCTCCGAATACGGCACGGGAATCAGCACGCCTGCGCAGAGCAGCGCGATGAGGATCAGCGTGGAGGCGAGCATCGTCGCGGTGCGGCGTGGCATGGAACGACAGTACGGGAAGGGTCTGTCGGTGCACCGTCGGGGCCGGTCCGGACGGGGCGTGGAGCCGGGCGTGGCGCTGTGCCGGAGGGCGTCGGCAGCCGGCACCGCTGTGCGGATTGGCGACTGCGTACGTTCGATGGAGGATCAGACGACATCGGAACCGGAGTGCGATTTCTCCATCGCCTCACGGAACCGGGCGTACCCGGCGAGTTCTGAGATATCACCGGCCGTGCGATTGCGGGTGGCCCAGCTTCCCCATATCGCAGCACCGAGTGCAGCGAAAAGCGGAATCAGCAACCAAGCGAGTGCTGCCATTACGACCTCCCTACCCCATGAGCGACCGCAACTGACCGATCAGCAGATTAACCATCTGCAGGACCAACGCTCACGGCAGGGGTGCGGTTACGCAAATCGGGGCGGCCGACCACCCGATCGGCTTGCGCTCAGCACGCGCCTACCCACTCCTCGGTGCCGTCCGAAAAGCGCTGGTGCTTCCAGATCGGAACCTCGTGCTTGAGGTCGTCGATCAACTTGCGGCACGCCTCGAACGCCTCGGCGCGGTGGGGGCAGGAGACGGCGACGACCACAGCGAGGTCGCCCACTCGGAGGTCGCCCACCCGGTGGACGGCGGCCAGTGCCCGGACCGGGAATTCCGCGACGACCTTCTCGGCCACCCGGCGCAATTCGTCCTGAGCCGAGGGGTGGCAGGAGTACCCGAGCGCACCGACGTCCTGACCGCCGTCGTGGTTGCGCACCGCACCCACGAAGAGCGCCGTGCCGCCCGCGGCGTCGTCCCCGACCGCCCGGAAGATCTCGTCGACCGACAACGGCGTGTCGCGAATCGCCAGCAGCCGGATGGGGTCGCTTGCCGCCTGCTCGCCGGGATGGTCGTGGGTGGAAGCCATGGGGCCATGGTGCCGTACCGCACCGACATCGCGGAATAGCGTTTTCCACCGGCGGACCGCCCCTGACCTTGGAGCCTTCTACAGACGGACCGCAGCCGCCTAGATCCGGCGGCGGGCCTTACGAGCGCGGCGGACCAGGGCGGCGGTGCCGAGCAGCGCCACGGTCGCACCGGCGGCACCCGCCGCGGTGGCGTCCTTGCGGCCGAGCCGGCGTCCGGCGACGGTGTGCCGGCCCTCGACCTCTTCGAGGAGCGCGGCAAGCACCTCCTCGTTGGTCCAGCTCGGGCGCCAGCCCGCGTCGTGCAGCCGGCTCACACTGACCACCCACGGGTGCATCGTGTACGCCAGATCGCCCGCCGGGGACGGGGTGAGGCCGATCCGGTGCAGCCGGGCGGCGGCGCCGAGTGCCACGGCGGAGGGCAGTTCCATCCGGCGGACGCCGCTGAGCTCCTCGACCTCCTCCTGTTCGAGCCAGCCGTCGCAGCCGACCGCGAACTCGCCGTCGATCTTCTCCAGCGCGGCGTACTCCAGGGCCGTGACCAGGTCGTCGACGTGGCAGAACTGCCAGGCGGGGCGTGATCCGGCGACGACCAGGAGGCGCGGCGACTCGAAGTAGCGGGTCAGCGCGGTGTCCGTACCGCCGACCAGGACGGTGGGGCGGACCACGGTGACATTGAGGCCGGGGTGGGCGCGGGGTGCGCGACGCCCGAGCCGTTCGATCTCCAGGAGGTCGCCGACGCCGGTGGCCTCCGCCGTGGCACGCAGTTCGGCGTCCTCGGCGAGAGGGATGTCATTGTCGGGCAGCGCCCCGTAGACCATCGCCGAGGTGCACAGCACGACCCGGTGGACCCCGACGGCCGCGGCGGCGGTCAGCACGGTCTGAGTGCCGCGCACGTTGTAGGCGGTGCGGGCGGCGGGGTCGGTCTCCAGGTCGAGATCAAGTGCCAGATGCACGACGACATCTGCGCCACGCAGCTTCTCCGCGATGGCGGGATCCCGTACGTCGAGGATGTGCCAGGTCACCTCGGAGACTTCTCCTCGGCGTTCATCGATGGCGATGACCTGCTTGATCTCCTCGGACGCCGCGAGGCGTGCGGTGAGCAGCTCACCGACGCCCCCCGCGGCTCCGGTGACCGCGACGACGGGGCCACGGTTCCTGGAGCGGCTCTTTACGGGCTTGTTCTCGGTCGAGGGGTCGGACAGGTTTCGCGCTGCGCGAACCTGAGGATCTGGGGAACTCACCGGGCGTCTCCAGCGGTTGTCTTCAGTACGTACCCGAATGACGCGTACGTACCAGGTGGCGTCCATCCTGCCGCAGGCCGGGAGCCGGCGGAGCACTGAGGCCCCAAGCGGACTTTTGGTGTCTACGCTGGATGGTGATGTCGGGCAGTCGCCGTCGGTTCGAGCCGGCGGCCCTACGAGCCGAGGAAACCCGTGAGTGACACCCCATTCGGATTCGGCCTTCCGCCGGAGGAGCCGGAGAACGGCGACGAGGGCAAGAAGAAGGACCCCACCGGAGGTGGGCAGGGTTCCGGCGGGCCGGCGAACCCGTTCGGCTTCGGGCCCGGCGCGGGCGGGGACAACCCGTTCGCGGCGATGTTCGGCACGATGAATCCCAACGACCTGGGTGCGGCCTTCCAGCAGCTCGGCCAGATGCTGAGCTACGAGGGCGGTCCCGTGAACTGGGACATGGCCAAGCAGATCGCCCGCCAGACGGTCTCGCAGGGCACGCCGGACGGCACCAAGGACGCGAGCGTCGGCCAGTCCGAGCGGTCCGCGGTCGACGAGGCGCTGCGGCTTGCCGACCTCTGGCTGGACGGCGTGACGTCGCTGCCCTCCGGTTCGGTCTCCACCGTGGCGTGGAGCCGTGCGGAGTGGGTCGAGGCGTCCCTCCCCGCCTGGCAGAAGCTGGTCGACCCGGTGGCCGAGCGCGTCGGTCTGGCCATGGGCGATGTGCTGCCCGAGGAGATGCAGGCGATGGCGGGCCCGCTGATCGGCATGATGCGGTCCATGGGCGGCGCGATGTTCGGCCAGCAGATCGGGCAGGCCGTCGGTGTGCTGGCGGGCGAGGTGGTCGGTTCGACCGACATCGGGCTGCCGCTGGGCCCGGCGGGCAAGGCCGCACTCCTTCCGCTGAATGTGGAGAGGTTCGGCAAGGACCTCAGCGTGCCGCAGGACGAGGTGCGGCTGTATCTGGCCCTGCGCGAGGCCGCCCACCAGCGGCTTTTCGCCCATGTTCCGTGGCTGCGCTCGCATCTGTTCGGCGCCGTCGAGGGGTACGCGCGCGGCATCAAGGTCGACACCAGCAAGCTGGAGGATGTGGTCGGCCAGTTCGACCCGTCGCAGCCCGAGCAGTTGCAGGACGCCCTTCAGCAGGGCATGTTCCAGCCGGAGGACACGCCGGAGCAGAAGGCCGCTCTGGCCAGGCTGGAGACGGCGCTCGCACTGGTCGAGGGCTGGGTGGACGCAGTGGTGCATGAGGCGGCGAAGTCCCGTCTGACCTCGGCGGACGCACTGCGCGAGACCATGCGCAGGCGCCGCGCCTCCGGCGGGCCGGCCGAGCAGACGTTCGCCACCCTCATCGGCCTTCAGCTGCGTCCGCGGCGGCTGCGTGACGCCTCGCGCCTGTGGGCGTCGCTCACGGACGCCCGCGGTCTCGACGGGCGCGACGCCCTGTGGGAGCACCCCGACATGCTGCCGACCGCCCAGGACCTGGACGATCCGGACGGCTTTGTGCACCACGAGCAGCTGGACTTCTCCGAGCTGGACAAGATGCTCGGAGAGGCCGCGAAGGGTCCGCAGAAGCCCGAGGGTGAAGCGGGCGACGCGGGCTCCGAGGGAGCCGACGACCGGAAGAGTGACGGCAAGGGCGAAACCGACCGGTGAGCCTGTACGACGACGCCGTTCTTGTACTGAAGGGGTACGAGAACCCGGCGGACCCGGCCCAGGACGATCTGCGGCAGGTCTATCTGAACCATCTGGCCCGGCACCCCGACGGCATGTGGAAGGCCTGCGAAGCCGGACATCTGACGGCCAGCGCACTGGTGATCGATCCGGAGCGCGGCCGGGTCTTGCTCACCCTGCACCGCAAGCTGCAGATGTGGCTGCAGATGGGCGGCCACTGCGAGCCGCAGGACGGCACGCTGGCCACCGCGGCGCTGCGTGAGGCCACCGAGGAGTCCGGCATCAGCGGCCTGACTCTGCTCGCGGGTGGACCGGTGACGCTGGACCGCCACCGGATCCCCGCACCCTGTCACTGGCATTTGGATGTGCAGTACGCGGCGCTGGCGCCGTCGGACGCGACGGAACAGATCAGCGACGAATCGCTGGACCTGCGCTGGTTCCCGTACGACGAGGTCGCGTCGGTGGCCGATACATCGGTCGTACGGCTGATGACGCGCGTCCGCGCAGCGCTGGAGCAGCGCCGGTAGGGGCGACATGTGGCACGGGTGAGGGGCGGTCTCCGGGGAGACCGCCCCTCACCCGTGTTGTCCGTCCGTGCCGATGCGCTGCGGCTCAGTTCCAGGAGTTGTTCTGGTTCTGGCCGTGGGCGCCTTGCTGGCCCATTCCGTACTGGGCCCGGATGCCCTGGCCGATCTCGTGGTTCTGCGGAGGCAGTACCTCGCTCGGCTGGACCAGGGCGAAGCCCTGGCCGAGGAAACTGAGCTCCCAGCCCTCGCCGGTGTTGCCACGCCGCCGCCAGACGCCCGAGGAGTGCGTCTGGGCCTGCATCTGCACGCGCAGCGAGCTGGACCAGGCGACGATCGCGTCGGCATCGGCGTTGACGTACTTGTCCGGCGTGACCTGCATCATCAGCGGCTGGCCCGAGGTCATCAGAGCGACCTTGCCGGTGCCGGAGATGTTGAGCTGGTACTTGCCGGTGCCCGAAATGCCGTACTGGCTGTCCACCGCGATGACCTCGGTGTGCAACGAGGAGTCGAGCGCCAGGACGTAGGCGCTGTCCACCGTCATGCCGTCATGGTCGACGTCCACGACATGGATGTACTGCGCGAGGTTGGCGAGGTACACGGTGCCCTGCCCGGAGCAGCGCATCAGGTCGAGTCCCTCGCCGGTGCTCGCGCGGGCGCGGCGCTGCCCGTGCGACTGGTACTCGCCGTCGAACTCCATCAGTCCCTGGTAGGCGACCATGGCGCCCTTGCGGGCGAGGACGTCGTCCTGGCCGGTCAGCGAGACCCGCAGGAGCTGCGGGTTCTGGACGGTGTACCTGTCCTGGGACTGCTGTTCCGTGTAGCTGAAAAGCGGACTCTGCATGGTGTGTTCTCCCTCCCCCTCAGTTCCGGGCCCGCAGGCGGTCGGTACTGTCCTCGCTCGGCTGTACGACGACGATGCCCTGGCCGGAGAATGCCATCTGGTACGCCTCGCCACTGCCCCGCCCGATGAGCGAGGTTGCCTTGAAACTGCGCTTGCCCTTCACCTTGAGGTTCGGGGACCACGCCACGAGGGCGTCCGGGTCGACGTAGGTCTCGTCCTCGCCGCGTCCGCAGTCGACGACGATCGGTGTGCCGCGCGAGGCGATGGCGACCCAGCCGGTGCCCGAGATGCAGACGTTCCACAGGCCCTGGCCGGCGAACTTGGCGAGGCCCTTGACCCGCTCCACGCCCCAGGTGAGATGGCCGTCGAAGGCGAGGACGTTGGTGCCGTTGACCGAGAGGGAGTCGTTGTTGAGGTTGATGACGACCACATCGGCGCCGTAGTCGGCGAGGTAGAGCAGTCCGTCGCCGGAGCACTTCATGATCGGTGCGCCCTCGCCGGTGATCCACTGGGAGGCGATCTGGCGGACGGCGGGCGGGTTGGGTTCGTACTGGATGAAGCCCTCGTACGCGACCATCGAGCCGGTACGTGCGTAGAGGTCCTGGCCGGTGGCCATGGCGACCTTGAGCATCGTGCGGCCGTGGTTCTCCATACGGGCCGTGACGGGTGTCGGGGCGTAGCCCGCGAGTTGCTGGTTCATGACGGGCTCCCTCAGACCTCGTAGGGCTGGACGACGATGAAGTTGCCGGGAGCGCCCCGGAACTGAAGGTTCACGGTCTCTCCACTGTGTCCCGGGTACGCGTTGCGGCGCAGCCGGACCTGGCTGGAGATGATCACCTGGGACGCGGACGACCACGCCACGACGGCATTGCAGTCGGCGAAGGTGGTCGGGGTGACGGGCAGGACGACGGGGACGCCGTGGGTCTTGACGACGACCGTGCCGGTGCCCTGGAACTGCATGGTGAACAGGGCGCCGCCGGGGATGCCGTGGCCCTCGATCCTGCGGACCTCGTACTGCAGCGACTCGTCGAAGGCGAGGACGTTCTCCGCCGAGACGCAGATGCCGTCGCCCTGCAGCTCGATGGCGTGCAGATGGGAGCCGTCCTCGGCGAGGAAGACCTGCCCGCGGCCGGTGCAGCGCATCAGCTGCATTTCCTGGCCGGTGGAATTGCCGACGATGCGGCCCGCGAAACCGGCACCCTTGTAGCTGAAGTCGACCTTGCCCTGGTACATCACCATGCTGCCCTGGCGGGCGAGCACGGGCGTACCGCCCATGGTGAGGTCGACCCTCATGAGCTGCTGGTTCTGCGGGGTCCAACGCTGCCCCGTGGCCGTCTCCTTGTACGGCTGGAGCGCGGCCTGAAGACCTGCCCCGGCCTGCGGCACGCCTTGCGGTACGCCCTGGGGCATACCTGGCGGCTGCATTCCGGGAGGTTGCTGGCCGTAGGGAGCAGGAGCCTGCTGGCCGTACGGAGCAGGAGCCTGCTGGCCGTACGGAGCAGGAGCCTGCTGGCCGTACGGAGCGGGGGCCTGCTGCCCGTATGGGGCGGCGGGCTGCTGGCCGGGGATCTGCCCGAACTGCGGCTGCTGGGGCAGCTGTCCCGGCTGCCCGTACGGAGCCGGAGCGGGGGCGGGCGGTGGCACCGTGCCACCGTGCGGTGCCATCGGGGCTGCCATCGTCGGCGCGGCCTGCATCTGCTGCGGCGTGGGGGCCGGGGCGCCGAAGGACGGGGCCGGCTGCGGGGCTTGGGGTGCCTGCGGCGCTGCCGGGGTGCCGAAGGACGGGGCGGGCGCGGGTGCGGCTGCCTGGGCGGGCGGGGCGAACGACGGGGCGGCTGCCTGCGGCTGAGGTGCGACGGGCTCCTCCTCGGCGACCTCGCCGCCGAAGTTCTTCAGCAGCGCGTCGAGGCCACCGTCGAAGCCCTGGCCGACGGCGGCGAACCGCCAGACGTCCTTCAGGTAGAAGTCGCCCAGCATCACCGCACGCTCGGTGGTGAACTCCGAACCGTTGAAGGCGTACCTGACGACTTCCTCGCCACCCGCGACGATCCGGATGTACCCGGGGCCGACCTGGGACATCTGCCCGGCGCCGTCGACCGTCGCCGTGAACGACAGCTTGTGGATGTTCGCCGGAATGCGGTCCAGAGTGACGCGGAACGACTCGGTGTCACCGGCCTGGGCGCCGAGGAGCTGAATGGACTCCTCGGGCGATTTAGGCTGATTGAAGAAGATGAAATACCGGTCGTCGGAGAGCTGCTCATTGACATCGAGGCCGAAGCAGCTGATGTCAAAGGTCAGTCCCGGGCCGGCGATCTGCACACCTACGTACAGGTCCGTCCCCGGCGTGAGATCGCTGATCTTGGCCTTGTGGCCGCGCTGGAATTCCCTGGCCATGCGTAACGACCGTCCCCCATCCCGAATGTGAATGCGTCGCGCCAGGCTAACCGCAAACTCCGACATTGAGCTAAGTCGGTACACACCCGGTACAGAATCGCCGAACGTCACTCGCCGCGCGCAGCAGGAAGATGCGGCAGCCGGTCGGCCGCCACCACCCCTTCGAGGTAGCCGCGAGCCCGCTCGGTCCGCGGGTACGCCTCCAGCAGCCGCCAGAATCGCGGACCATGACCGGGGACCAGCAGATGCGCGAGCTCATGGACGAGCACGTAGTCGACAACGTACTCGGGCATGCCCTGCAGCCGGTGCGACAGCCGGATGCTGCCCTCCGCCGGGGTGCAGGAACCCCATCGGGTGTTCTGATTGGTCACCCACCGCACCGACGCGGGTCTGGCCCGGCCCTGAAGATACTGGGCGGACAACCGTTCGGCCCGCTCGGCGAGTTCGCTGTCGCCGAGGATGCGTTTGCTCTCCTGGGCCGCGAGTTTGTCGAGCATCACGTTCACCCAGCGCTGCTCCTCGGCCTCCGACATCCGGGCAGGGATGAGCACGATGGTGCGGTCTCCCTCCCGGTACGCGGAGACCGTTCTGCTGCGGCGATTGCTCCTGCGGACCTCGACCGCGCTCGTTGCCGAGGCGCGGGGCGGACGGTCCGCCGCGCTGCGCGGATGGGTTCCGGCGCTGCGCGCGGGGGTCTCCCCGGTGAATCCGGGTGACGGGTCGGCGGGCACGCCATGACGTTACCCGGTGCCAGTGGGGGAAGTCCCGTCTCCGGACGGTTCGCGCTTGATCCGCTCCACGGCATGCACCATTTGAACGACTAATACCCCATGCCTGTGGATAACTTTCTGCACACTTCGACGCCGGCCTGCATTCTGACAACGGATCTCGCGGAGATCCGGGCCACAGCCCACGCACAGAGATCATGGAACACAGACCGGGGGAACGCCGTGTATCCGATGTTGAAGCCCGCACTGCGCCGCGCATGGCGCGGCCGGGGCACCGTGCAATTCGGGGTGACCCCCGCTCATGCGGTGAAGCTCAGTCCGATTGATATCGCAACGGGCTGTTTCCTGGAACTGCTCGACGGTACGCGCGGCCTGCCGCTGCTGCGCGAGGAAGCCCGTGCGCTGGATCTGTCGGACCTTCAAGTGGACACACTGGTGGGCCGATTGATGGATGCGGGCCTGATCGACGATGTGCGGGCTGTCGGCCCGGAGACCGATGCGTTACGGAACCGGCCCGGCGCCCTGGAGCGGCACCGCCCCGATCTGGCGTCGCTCTCCGTCGTCCATCCCGAGCCGGGCGGCGGGATGCGACGGCTGGCGGCCCGCCGGGCGATGCGGGTCCAGGTGCGGGGTGCCGGCCGGGTCGGTGCCGCGATCGCGGCGGTGCTGTCCGGATCCGGGGTGGGCCGGGTGGAGGTTCTGGACGGCGGGTGCACCGAGCCGTGGGACGTCTCACCCGGCGGGCTCCCACCGGCTGCCGTCGGGGAGCGCAGGGACACCGCCGCCCGGCAGTTGGTGCGCAGGTCCGCCGCGGGTTCGGCTCCCCGGGCATCGGAGACGGCGGGTTCCTCGGCGGGTGGTGAGCCGGGTCTGTCACTGATCGTGGTCGCCCCTCGCGACGGCCTAGGTGTGTACGCCCCCGACCCGCGTCCGGCCGAACCGTGGATCGCTTCGGGGACTCCCCATCTCTATGCCGGAGTGATGGAGGCGACAGGAGTGGTCGGTCCCCTGGTCCTGCCCGGGGGTACGGCGTGCGCGGGGTGTCTGGCGCTGGAGCGTGCGGACCGGGATGAACAGTGGCCCAGGATGCTGTCTCAGTGGCAGTCCGGGCGGCGCACCGCCGTGCAGGCCTGTGACCTGGGGCTGGCGACTGCGGTGGCCGGTCTGGCGGCCGCCCACGCACTGTCTTTTCTGGACGGGGAGCTGCCCGCCAGCACGGGGACCCGCTGGGAGGCCGCGCTGCCGCTGTTGGACTGGCGGTCCGAGCGGATCGGGGCGCACCTCGGCTGTTCCTGCGGAGCGGCTGGGCACACTGAGGGGGAGCGCGTCTCCGGGGTCGAAGCGGCGCACGACACAATGGCCGGGTAACCGCCGCACACGGTACGGCAGTCTGGGATTTGGAGGGGCTCATGTCTGATCTTCCCCGGAAAGCGGTCACCCGTACCGCCAAGTTGGCCGCCCTGCCACTGGGTTTCGCCGGCCGCGCCACTTGGGGTCTGGGCAAGCGAATCGGCGGCAAGTCGGCGGAGTTGGTCGCCCGGGAGGTGCAGCAGCGCACTGCGGATCAGCTCTTCAAGGTCCTGGGCGAGTTGAAGGGCGGGGCGATGAAGCTGGGGCAGGCCCTGTCCGTCTTCGAGTCTGCGCTGCCCGAGGAGGTCGCCGGACCGTACAGGGCGGCGCTCACCAAACTGCAGGAAGCCGCACCTCCCATGCCCAGCGGCGCCGTGCACGCCGTGCTGGAGGAGCGGCTCGGCAAGGACTGGCGGGAGCTCTTCCTCGAATTCGAGGACAAGCCATCGGCCGCCGCATCGATCGGTCAGGTGCACCGGGCGGTGTGGAAAGACGGGCGGGAAGTCGCGGTGAAGGTGCAGTACCCGGGCGCCGGAGAGGCGCTGCTCTCGGATCTGACCCAACTCAGCAGGTTCGCCCGGTTGCTCGGTCCGTTGATCCCCGGAATGGACGTCAAGCCGCTTATCACGGAGCTGCGCGACCGGGTCTCGGAGGAGCTGGACTACGAGCAGGAAGCACGGTCGCAGCGGGACCACGCCGAGGAGTTCGCGGCCGACCCTGATGTGGTGATCCCCGGTGTGGTGCACCAGTCCGACCAGGTGCTGGTGACGGAGTGGATGGACGGTGTTCCGCTGGCCGACGTGATCGTGGAGGGCACGCCGGAGCAGCGGGACCGGGCCGGCCAGTTGCTGGCGCGCTTTCTCTTCTCGGGCCCGGCGCGCACCGGGCTGCTGCACGCGGACCCCCATCCGGGCAACTTCCGGCTGCTGCCCCCGGAGGACGATGCCGGCGAGGCCGGGCAATGGCGCCTCGGAGTGCTGGACTTCGGCACGGTTGACCGGCTGCCGGGTGGTCTGCCGCGGCCGATCGGGGACTCCCTGCGGCTGACGCTTTCGGGTGATGCGGATGCGGTGTACGAACTGTTGCGCGAGGAAGGGTTCGTCAAGGACTCGATCGACCTCGACCCGGTTGCGGTGCTCGACTATCTCCTCCCGATCATCGAGCCGGCCCAGGTGGAGGAATTCACCTTCACCCGGAGCTGGATGCGCAATCAGGCGGCCCGGATTGCGGATCCCCGCTCCCCCGCTCATCAGCTCGGCAAGCAGCTGAATCTGCCGCCCTCCTATCTGCTGATACACCGGGTGACGCTGAGCACGATCGGGGTGCTGTGCCAGCTGGGTGCGGCGGTACGGCTGCGTGACGAACTGGAGTCCTGGATGCCGGGCTTCCTGACGGAAGATGAGCAGGAGTCCGTGGTACAGGAGTTGGCGGGAGAAGCACCCGCCGGCGCCTAGGGCAGTCTTCGAGCCCCCGGACCGTCGGGCCCGGGCGGCACCACCAGGGGCGTCACCACCAGGCAGAGTCGAGACGGCTCTCGATCGCCCTGATATGAGTGCGGGCGCACTCTTCGCAGAAGTACTGGTGCCTGCCGTTCTCCACGGAGCAGATCCAGGTCGGCGGTGCGCTCTCGCTGTCGGCGGAGGTACCGCACAGGGCACAGACGACCACGTCGGCGTCCCTCTGCACGGTTTGCTGAATCCGGTGATGAGTCTCCTCGTCCACCTCGTGACGATACCTCCGTCTCTGCCGTGCCGCGCGGCACCACACAGCACGACCGCGGGGCCGGCCCGTTCGGACCGGCCCCGCGGAAGGGGTACTGACCTGACTATGGGTACTGATTGCTGCTGGGCAAAGCGGCTGCCCAGCAGCGGGTGCTGCTGGTGTTCGGCCTGACTAGTGCATGACTGCCATGGCCAGCGCACGGCGGGCGCGCATCGAGGCGCGCTCGGCCCGGCGCTGCATCCGGCGCGCGGCGACCAGGCGCACGGCCTGGCGTTGCGCGTCGGCTTCCCTCAGGCGGTCGTGCATATGAGCACGAGCCAGGGCTTCTGGGATGAGTTGCATCTCGCGGGTCCTGTTCTGACGCGAGTCGTTCGCGCCGATGATCGTGACGTTCGGTGTTGCGGAGCCGACGGGCTCATTCGTGGGGACGGACATTGGTGCCTGATTTCGGGGATCGTGGGTGTGGGGGCGGTCGATGGTTCCGATGCGCTTCATGGGCTTGGGGGCCGTGACCCCCAGTCCGGCGGTCACGCCGCGACCGGGTTCTTGCGCGGACGGCCACGCGGCCGCTTGCGAGCAACGACAACGCCCTGGATGAAGAGCTCGCCGCCCCAGACGCCCCACGGCTCGCGACGCTCCTTGGCGCCGGCGAGGCAGGCCTCGACGAGCGGGCAGGTACGGCAGAGGGACTTGGCGTACTCGACGTCGGCCGGCGACTCGGCGAAGAAGACCTCCGGGTCGTAGGAGCGGCAGGGGACGGGCACGCCGAGGTTCTCGATGGCGTCGTCGAGCGCGGTGAGCGCAGTGAGGGGGATCAAGGTGGAGTCCTCCGTGAGGCCGGGCGGCGGGATCGTTTCGGAAGGCGGTACGGACGGGGCGTGCGCTTCGAGTTGCACGGTGGGTGGTGTCCTCGTCTGGTCGTTCCGGCCTGTTGGCCGGGGGCGGCTGGTACCGGGTGTTGCTGGTCCCGAGGCTCCTTCGCGCTGTCTCGTCCGTTTGGACAAAACAAAAGGGCCGCGGATCCCGAGTGGGGTTCCGCGGCCCTGAAGGCGCCGACCTGATTCTGAATCAGGCTGGATCACTCCAGGGTTCAGGCCCACGGAAGGCCCACATCGTGTGGTGCATCGTCTGCTTCTTGGCGCCGGATTCCGCTCCTGCACCGACGGCCGCAAAGGCATAGGCCTGGGCCTGCCCCTTCGCTACTGCTGCTGCCGGTGCCTGGGTCGGTCGCTCATTGCGCTCCCGCACGGGGAGGGTCGACAGGGACAGCGGGCTGACGGCGGAAATGCCGGACAGACCGGTGCCACGCAGCGAGAACTCCGAAGAGCAGGCGAGGCCGAGCGAGCAGGCGGAGACGACCGAGAGATCGGTCATTTTGTTGGTCTCGATGATGCTGATCACTTCAATCGCCTCCTCTCGGCGTCTCGGGGGACCGGCGGGCCGGTCCTGCGTATTCGGATAAGTACAGCACAGGACCAGGGCTTCAGAGAAGCCGCTGTTCCCGTGGTTAAGAACCTATGGTGATGACTGGGGCGGGCGCAAACTATTTTTTCGACGAGTTTTTCTCACACCTCGTCAACGGCGTCCCCGAGCCCTTCTTCCACCGTCTCACCTGCGCAAATGGCAAGGACCGCGGTCCCGAACCGGTCCAGCTTCCGCGCGCCGACCCCGGAGATCCCGGCCAGTTCGCCCGCGCTGCCCGGCACCGCCTCGGCAATCGCCATCAGCGTCTTGTCCGTGAACACGCAGTACGCGGGCTGGCCGATCTCCTTCGCCCGGACCGCCCGCCAGTCGCGCAGCCGCTCGTACAGCGCCTCGTCCATGTCTGAGGGGCAGTCGTCGCAGCGCATCAACTTCATCTCGCCCGCATCGGTGAGGGTCTTGCCGCAGACCCGGCACCGGGCAGGGCCGCGGCGGCCGCGTTTGACGACCGGTCCGGGGCCCCGTTCGATCCCGCCGCCTCCGGCCGCGCCGCGCGTACCGAGGGCCACCGAGCCGGGGCGCAGTCCGTTCAGGAACTGACTCGGGCGCCGTCCGGCACGGCCGCCGGGCGAGCGGGACAGCGACCATGACAACGAGAGATGGAAGCGCGCCCGGGTGACGCCGACGTACAACAGCCGACGCTCCTCCTCGATCTGCTCGTCGGTCTTGGCGTAGGTGATCGGCATCATGCCCTCGTTCAGCCCGACCAGGAACACGGCGTCCCACTCCAGGCCCTTCGCCGAGTGCAGCGAGGCGAGTGTGACTCCCTGGACCGTGGGGGCGTGCTGGGCGGCTGCGCGCTCGTCGAGCTCCGCCACCAGATCCGAGAGCGTCGCCCCCGGCTTGGCCTGTTCGAAATCCTCGGCGAGCCGGACCAGTGCGGCCAGGGACTCCCAGCGGTCGCGCACAGCACCCGAGCCTGCGGGCGGCTTCGTGGTCCACCCCTTGGTGGAGAGCACCGCGCGCACCTCCGCCGGCAGCCCCTCCGCGTCGTCGAGCAGGGAGTCGTTGCCCCCCGCGCGGGCCGCGCCGCGCAGGGCGATGCCCGCCTCCCGTACCTCCGCGCGTTCGAAGAAGCGCTCCGCGCCCCGCAGCTGGTACGGCACGCCCGCGTCGGCCAGGGCCTGCTCGTAGACCTCGGACTGGGAGTTGACCCGGTAGAGCACGGCGATCTCGCCCGCCGGGACGCCCGCAGCGATCAGATCGCGGATGCGGCGAGCGGTGCCTTCGGCCTCCGCAGGCTCGTCCGCGTACTCCGTATAGACGGGATCGGGGCCGGGCTCGCGCTGCGAGACCAGTTCGAGCCGGTGCTCGGCGGCACGGCCGCGGGCCTGGCCGAGCAGCCCGTTGGCCAGATGGACGACCTGGGGGGTGGAGCGGTAGTCCCGGACCAGCTTGACCACCGTCGCGTTGGGGTGGCGGGTGCGGAAGTTCAGCAGGTGGTCGGGGGTGGCTCCGGTGAAGGAGTAGATCGTCTGGCTGGCGTCACCGACGACGCACAGGGTGTCCCTGTCACCGAGCCAGAGGTCGAGCAGCCGCTGCTGGAGCGGGCTGACGTCCTGGTACTCGTCGACGACGAAGTGCTGGTACTGGCGGCGGACGTGGTCGGCGATGTCGTGGCGGTCCTGAAGGATGGCGACGGTGAGAAGCAGCACATCCTCGAAGTCGATCACCGAGCGGTCGCGCTTCAACTGCTCGTACATCGCATAGATCTGGGAGATCTCGGCCGGATCGCGCGGGGCGTCCCGCTGGGTCTTGGCGACCACCGCCGGATAGTCGGCGGGCACGGTCTGGGTGACCTTGGACCACTCGATCTCGCTGGTGACGTCGCGCAGCTCGTTGCGGTCGAGCCGGATGCGGCAGCGGGCCGCGGCCTCGGCGACCAGCTGGACCTTGCGCTCCAGCAGCCGGGGCAGGTCACCGCCGACCGCTTTCGGCCAGAAGTACTGGAGCTGGCGCAGGGCGGCGGAGTGGAACGTCCGCGCCTGCACCCCGCCCGCGCCGAGCTGGCGCAGCCGTCCCCGCATCTCGCCCGCGGCCCGGTTGGTGAACGTGACGGCAAGCACACTTGCCGGCTGGAGTATCCCCGCGCGCACCCCGTAGGCGATGCGATGCGTGATCGCACGCGTCTTGCCCGTACCGGCTCCGGCCAGCACACACACCGGGCCGTGCAGGGCCATGGCGACCTCGCGCTGCTCGGGGTCCAGGCCGTCGAGCACGGCATCGGCCGACTCGGGAACCTGTGGGAAAAGGGAGGAATGCGTTGCTGCTGTCACCCCGCCATGCTGCCAGGTCGGAAGAGGCGGGCGCGGAGGTTGTCCACAGGGGGGCCGCATCTGTCGTACTAATGCGGGGGCGGCGGCGGGAATGGTGGTCGGCTCACGTACGTTCCCTTTCCGTGCGGCGACGCACTTTCCAGCTTCTCCGCGTGCCGGATGAGACGGATGAGACAGACGAGTCTGACAAGACTGACGAGACAGAGGAGCGCGAAGACATGTCGGGCACTGTGACGATGTACAGCACCACGTGGTGCGGCTACTGCCGTCGACTCAAGAGCCAGATGGACCGCGAAGGCATCGCGTACAACGAGATCAACATCGAGCAGGACCCGGACTCCGCGGCCTTCGTCGAGAAGGCCAACGGGGGCAATCAGACCGTTCCCACCGTCCTGGTGGTCGGCTCCACGGGTGTCGAGGCCGTCATGACGAACCCGTCCCTGGCCCAGGTGAAGCAGGCGCTCGCCGCCTGATCCCGCCGCTCCCGCAGCACAAGAACGCCCCCTCCGGTCGAGCACCGGAGGGGGCGTTCCTGTACGCGTCCGGGGGCGCCGCAGCCCGTACGCCGTGCGTCAGCCGACGGTTCCCGGCCTCGGGAGCGGCTTGCCGTACCAGAGTTCGATCAGGCGGGCCGCGATCGAGATGCCGAACGGGGGCATGATCTCGCCCGACTCGAAGGCCGCCGTCAGATCCTCGCGGGAGAACCAGCGGGCCTCCTCGATCTCCTCGCCGTCCACGTCGATCTCCGACGAGGTCGCCCGCGCCATGAAGCCCAGCATCAGGCTGGACGGGAACGGCCAGGGCTGGCTGGCGATGTACTCGACCTCGCCGACCGTGACGCCCACCTCCTCGAACACCTCGCGGGCCACGGACTGCTCGATCGACTCCCCCGGCTCGACGAAGCCCGCGAGCGTCGAGAAGCGGCCTTCCGGCCAGTGCACCTGACGGCCCAGCAGGGCCCGGTCCTGGTCGTCCGTGACCAGCATGATCACCGCGGGGTCGGTGCGCGGGTAGTGCTCGGCGCCGCAGGCCTGGCAGCGACGGATGTGGCCGGCCGCCGCGATGACCGTACGTTCGCCGCAGCGGGAGCAGAAGCGGTGCAGCCGCTGCCAGTTCTCCAGCGCCACCGCGTGCACCATCAGCCCCGCGTCGCGGGGGCCGAGCAGCAGTCCGGCCTCGCGCAGGCCGGCCGGGCGGGCCGGCTGGTCCATGCGGCCGGGCAGGGAGTCCTTCTGGAGCGCGAAGTAACTGACGCCGTCCTCGTCCGTGCCGAGGAAGTAGCGGTGGGTCTCGGTGACCGGGGCCTCGAAGGCCGGGGTCATGACGATCTCCGTACCGCCGTCGGCCGTGTCGTCGATCAGCACCTGCCCGCCGGAGACGACGAACACACGGGTGGTCGGGTGGCTCCACGCGGCGGACAGCCATGCCTCGTCGAGGCGGTGGTGCGCCGCGCGGTCGATGCCGCTGGGCGCCGTGAGACCGATGGGCCGGTCTGTGGTGGCGTTGTCGAAGGTGCTCACAGGTGCTTCCTACTCCCCCGGGATGGATCGGGTGTTCAGAGGATTCAGCGGAGTGCGGCGGCCAGCTCGCCCCAGAGGTGGGCGGCTGTCTCCACGCCCTTGAGCAGGAGGTCGAGTTCGACCTTCTCGTTGGGGGCGTGCCAGCCGTCGGACGGTACGGAGATGCCCAGGAAGAGGACGGGTGCGCCGAGCACGTCCTGAAGGTCGGCGGCGGGTCCCGAGCCTCCTTCGCGGGTGAAGAGGATCTTCTGGCCGAAGGCCCGTCCCATGGCGCGGGCCACGGCCTGCAGAGCGGGGTGGTCCAGCGGGGTCAGACAGGGGCGGGTGGCGGGGGCGAAGGTGATCCGGTGGCGGACACCGGCCGGGACCTGTGCCTCGGCCCAGGCCCTGACCACCTGCTGGATGTGGTCGGGGTCCTGGCCCGCGACCAGCCGGAAGCTGATCTTCACCAGGGCGGAGGACGGAATGATCGTCTTGCTTCCGGCACCCTGGTAGCCGCCGCCGATGCCGTTGACCTCGGCGGTGGGGCGGGCCCAGATGCGTTCCAGCGTGGAGTGGCCGGCCTCACCCGACGCCGCTCGTGACTTGGCGGTACGCAGCCAGGTGGCCTCGTCGAAGGGCAGCTCGGCGAAGAGCGCGCGCTCGGTGTCGGTGAGTTCCGCCACCCCGTCGTAGAAACCGGGGATCGCGACCCGTCCGTCCGCGTCGTGCAGTGCGGCGACGAGCCGGGCCACGGCGGTCGCCGGGTTGGGGACCGCGCCGCCGAACGAGCCGGAGTGGATGTCCTGTTCGGGGCCGTACAGCTCGATCTCGCACTCGGCGAGGCCTCGCATGCCGGTGCAGACCGTGGGGGTCGTCTCGTCCCACATACCGGTGTCGGAGACGATCACGGCGCCTGCGGTGAGCCGGGCGGCCCGCTCCTCGACCAGGGCGCGGAAGTTCGGTGAACCGGACTCCTCCTCGCCCTCGATCAGCAGCTTGAGGTTGACGGCCGGGGTGGTGCGGCCGGTGGTGGCGAGGTGGGCCCGGACGCCGAGGGTGTGGAAGAACACCTGCCCCTTGTCGTCGGCGGCGCCCCGCCCGTACATACGGCCGTCGCGGATCACCGGCTCGAACGGGTCGGTGTCCCAGCCGTCCTCGCGGGCGGCGGGCTGCACGTCGTGGTGCCCGTAGACGAGGACTGTCGGGGCGTCCGGGTCGTCGGACGGCCACTCGGCGAAGACCGCGGGAGCGCCGGGCGTCTCCCAGATCTCGGTGACCGGGAAGCCCGTCTCCTTGAGCTTGGCGGACAGCCACTCGGCGCTGCATCGTACGTCCCCGTCGTGGACCGGCTGAGCGGACACGGACGGGATGCGCAGCCAGTCGGCGAGGTCGTCGAGGAAGGCTGTGCGGTGCTGTTCGGTGTACGTACGGACGGCGCTGTCCGGGGTGTCGCTCATGGCCTTGAGCCTAGTGCCTCGCCCAGCGGGGTTTGCCCTCCGAGGAGCGTCGTCCGGTGCGTGCGACCGCAAGGCACCGGAATGCCCTCGGATGGGGTCTCCCCTGCTCGAACGAAGCTGAGAGCTTGGGGAAGGAGCTACTTGGGCATTCCGGCAACGCCGCGAGCGTGCGTGCTGGGCGGCGCGACGGGGCAAACCCCCGCAGGGTGAGGCACTAGCCCGTGGGAGGTGGCTCGTCCAGCAGGAGCCGCTCCAGCTCCGCCCGGCCCGGGAGGCGGGTGGGGCGGACGGTCTCGCCGCTGCGTACGTACAGGAACGTGGCGGTGACGTCGGTGAGCGGCAGATCGTGCAGCTCGGCCCAGGCCAGACGGTAGACCGCGAGCTGGAGGGGGTCGGCGGTGTTGGTGCGGGTGGTCTTCCAGTCGACGATCTCGTACGTGTCCCCGGTGCGGTACACCGCGTCGATACGGCCCCGGATCACCCGGCCGGCCAGGGTGATCTGGAACGGCGTCTCCACGCGGTACGGCGTACGGCGGGCGTACGGGGTGCGCTCGAAGGCCTCCTTGAGTGCGGCGAGGTCGCGCTCGTCGGCGATCTCGGCGTCGCTCCCGTCGCCGCCGGGCAGCTCGTCCGGCCCGAGCATGGGCAGCGGCAGCTCCTCGAAGCGGGACTCCACCCAGGCGTGGAAACGGGTACCCCGGCGGGCCGCGGGCTGCGGGGCCCGCGGCATGGGGCGGGCCAGCTCCTGGGCGAAGCCGTCGGGGTCGTCGGCGAGACGCAGCAGCTGGGTGGCGGAGAGCGAGGCGGGTACGAGGACGTCGCGCACGGTGGCGCGGGCGCGGCGCAGTTCGCCGGTGAGGGCGTCGAGGTCGCGGTCCCAGGAGGCGAGTGTGCGGGACTCCTCGGGGGTGAGGCGCTGTTCCCCGGCGGGCTGAGGCATGCGGGCCGCCGGGACATGTGGTGTGGGAGCGGGGGCGTGCGGCGTGGGAGCCGGGGCCGGCGGGGGCTCCGTCGACAGGGCGTCCCAGTCGTCGGCCTCGCCGGGGTACTCCTCGCTGTCGGGGAACGGGTCGTCGTCGTAAGGGGCGTGGTACGGATCGTCGTACGGACCCGGCGCGTCGGACGGCGCCTCGTACACATCCGGAACACCCCCCGCCGCGGCCAGGGCCTCCAGATGTGCCATCACCGTGTCCGCGGCGGCCCGGCGGCGGGTCAGGGCGGTGTCGTCCAGGGGGAGCGGCCACGCCCGGTCGGCCTCCTTCTCGGCGAGGGCCGGGTTCTCCTCGTCCTCGGCCGGTTCGTCCGCCCAGGCCTCGATCTCGCCGTGTCCGGCCACGCAGTGCTCGTACAGCGCATGCAGGAAGTCGGACGGGCCGCGCGGCTTCTTCTGGGTCGGGCCCCACCAGTGGCCGGAGCCGAGCAGCAGGGTGCGGGGCCTGGTGAAGGTGACGTATCCCAGGCGGAGCTCCTCGGTGTGCTGGTGCTCCTTCATCTCCTCCTTGAAGCCCTTGAGCCCCTTGGCGTCCCAGGAGTGGATGACGGGGAGGGTGGCCGTGTCCCCGCGCAGGGCGTGCGGGAGGACCTTGGGCTGGGAGGTCCAGGCGTCGCGGGACTGGCTGCTGGGGAACTGTCCGGTGACCAGGCCGGGCACCGCGACGACGTCCCACTCCAGGCCCTTGGACTTGTGGGCGGTGAGGACCTTGACGGTGTTCTCGCCGCCGGGCAGGGCGTTGTCCAGGCCCTTCTCGTACTGGACTGCCGTGCGCAGGAACCCCAGGAAAGCAAGGAGGGTGGCCTCGCCGTCGACGGCGGCGAAGCGGGCCGCGACGTCGAGGAAGTTGGCGAGAGTCTCTCGGCGGCGGGCGGCCAGGGCGTGCGGCGATGCGGAGAGCTCGACCTCCAGGCCGGTGGTGGCGAGGACGCGGTGCAGCACGTCCATGAGGGGGTCGGCCAGCGAGCGGCGCAGGTCGCGCAGTTCGGCGGCCAGGCGGGCGAAGCGGATGCGGGCCTCGGTGGAGAACGGAAGTCCGTCGTCCTCTCCTCCGCCCGATTCGAGGAAGGTGTCCAGGGCGTCGGCGAGCGAGATCACTTCGGCCGGGTCGATGCCTTCGACGGCCTCGGCGAGGCGGCGGTCGGGGTCGAAGTCGTCCTCGTCGCCATGGGCGGCGCGGTGGACGAGGAGGCGGGCGCGGCGGCCGAGGAGTGCCAGGTCGCGGGGGCCGATCCGCCAGCGGGGGCCGGTGAGCAGCCGGACCAGGGAGGCGTTGGCGCCGGGGTCCTGGAGGACCTCGCACACTGCGACGAGGTCGGCGACCTCGGGCAGGTGCAGCAGCCCGGACAGGCCGACGACCTCGACCGGGATGTCGCGGGCCACCAGCGCGGCCTGGATCTCCGGGAAGTCGCCCGCTGTGCGGCACAGGACGGCGATCTCGCCGGGCGCCTTTCCGGTCCTCACGAGGTGGGCGATCGAGTCGGCGAGCCAGTCGATCTCTTCGGTATGGGTACGGAGCAGGGCACAGCGGACGATGCCGTCACGCTCGGCGCCCGGGGCGGGGCTCAGTGCCTCGACGCCTTCGTGCATGGCGCGCAGGGGCGCGGCGAGGCCGTTGGCGAGGTGGAGGAGGCGGCCGCCGCTGCGGCGGTTCTCGCTGAGGGAGTAGCGGGTGGCGGGTGTGCCGTCGGCGTGCGGGAAATGGAGCGGGAAGTCGTCGAGGTTGGCCACGGAGGCACCGCGCCAGCCGTAGATCGCCTGGCAGGGGTCGCCGACGGCGGTGACGGCATGACCGGTGGCCACCGCCCCGGTGGTCGCGCCGGACTTCGCCCCGGTCCCCGCCTCCGTAACCCTGGCCTCGGGGCCCCTGCCGAAGAGGGCGGAGAGCAGCAGGCGCTGGGCGACAGAGGTGTCCTGGTACTCGTCGAGCAGTACGACGCGGAATTCGTCGCGCAGGATCGCGCCGACCTCGGGGCGGGTGAGGGCCAGCTCGGCGGAGAGGGCGATCTGGTCGCCGAAGTCGAGGACGTCGCGGCTCTTCTTGGCCTCGCGGTAGCGGCGGGTCAGCTGCAGCAGCTCACGACGGGCCTGGGCGGCCTCGGGAATCCTGCGCAGCTCGGCATTGGTCAGCCGGGCCGTTTCCAGCGTACGGAGCAGGTCGGTGTCGTACTCCGCGAGCTGTTCGGGACGTACGAGATGCTCGGCCAGCTCGGCGTCGAGGGCCAGCAGATCGCTGACCAGCGTGGGGAACGACCTCGTCAGGGCCGGATAGGGGCCGGGCGCCTCGCGCAGTACGCGGGCGGCCAGCTGGTAGCGGGTGGCGTCGGCGAGGAGGCGGGTGGTGGGTTCGAGGCCGATGCGCAGCCCGTGCTCGGTGAGGAGCCGGCCGGCGAACGCGTGGTACGTGGAGATGCTGGGCTCGCCCGGGGGGTTGTCCGGGTCGATGACGTCCGGATCGGTGACCCCGGCCGCGATCAGGGCCTTGCGGACGCGCTCGGCGAGCTCGCCCGCCGCCTTGTTGGTGAAGGTGAGTCCGAGGACCTGCTCCGGGGCGACCTGGCCGGTCCCCACCAGCCACACCACGCGCGCCGCCATCACCGTGGTCTTCCCCGACCCGGCTCCGGCCACGATCACCTGCGGGGCGGGCGGCGCTGTGATGCAGGCCGTCTGCTCCGGGGTGAACGGGATCCCGAGGAGCTCCTTCAGCTGCTCGGGATCGGTGATGCGTGAGGACACCCGACAGAGGCTAACCGCGCGCACTGACAACGTGCCGGGACCGCCGGACGGTCCGGGCGGGCCGGTGGCCCGCAGCAGGCCCGGCCGGCGGTCCGCAACAGGGGCGCCCGGTGGTCCGGGTCCGGACCGGCTTGAGCGCTGATCACCTCAACTCCTTTGCGAGGGCGACCTCATGAGCACTCGCCGCATCCGGTCCCGACGTCTCCGGCCCGCACCGGCGCACCGATACGGCCAAGGCGCGTCCGGCTCGGGTGTATGACGTATTTCTCGGTGTCAAGGACGACTGCCCCGCCGACCGTGAGGCGGCGGGCGCCGCGAATGCCGTCCACGTCGTGGTGGCCCTCATGCCCTGACCGAGCAGCCGGAAGGCTCTCACTCCAGGATGTGACGGCCTTCCGGCTGTGCGCTGCACGAGGCGCGGAAGGTGCAGTGTGTGCAGTGCTGGCCGGTCGTGGGGGTGAACCGTTCGTCCAGGACCCGGCCGGCGGCCGTGGCCAGGAGGTCGGGGACCCACTCACCGGAGAGCGGTTCCTGGGCCTGCACCTTGGGAAGGGCGTCGCCGCCCTCCTTCTTCGGGGCGGGCTGTCGCAGCTGTACGAGTTCGGCGCCCCCGGGCACGGGACGGCTGCCGTCGAAGATCTCGTCGACCGCCCCTTCCCGGACGGCCAGCTGGTACACGGCGAGCTGGGGGTGGCGGGCGACCTCGTCCCTGGTCGGGGACTGCTTGCCGGTCTTGAAGTCGACGACGTACGCCCGGCCCTCGGCGTCCTGTTCGACGCGGTCCATGGAGCCCCGGATGCGTACCTCGTACTCCCCCGCCTCCAGCGTCACGTCGAAGTCGTGCTCGCTCGCGGCGGGGGTGCGGCCGGTGCGGTCCATGACGTGCCAGTGCAGGAAGCGTTCGAGGGCGGCCCTGGCCTGTTCCTTCTCCTGCTGGGACTTCCAGGGGGCGTCGAAGACGAGGCCGTCCCAGACCGAGTCCAGCCGCTCCATCAGAACAGCCAGATCGGCGGGGGTACGCCCGGAGGCCACCTCGTCGGCGAGTACGTGGACGACGTTGCCGAAGCCCTGTGCGGCCGTCGCCGGGGCATCCGCCTTCACCTCGCGGCCGAGGAACCACTGCAGCGCGCAGGTGTTGGCGAGCTGGTCGAGCGCGCTGCCGGAGAGGGACACGGGCTGGTCCCGGTCGCGGAGCGGGACGGCGGAGCGGGTGGGCTCGTACAGGCCCCACCAGCGGTAGGGATGGGCCGCGGGTACGAGCGGCTGGCCCTCGTCGTCGGTGAGCGCGGCAAGGCGGGCGAGGCGGTGGGCGGCCTCCTCGCGCAGGGCGTCCGAGGCGTCGGGGTCGACGGTGGTGGCGCGGAGTTCGGCGACGAGCGCGGCGACGGCGAGCGGCCGGCGCGGACGGCCGGTGACATCGCGCAGTTCGACGCCGAGCTCGGTGAGGAAGCGGGACGGCTGGTCGCCGTCGTCGGCGGGCGCCTTGACCGCGGTGACGACGAGCCGTTCGCGTGCGCGGGTCGCAGCGACGTAGAAGAGGCGGCGTTCCTCGGCGAGGAGGGCGCCGGGGGTGAGCGGTTCGGCCAGGCCGTCGCGGCCGATCCGGTCCGCTTCGAGGAGCGAACCGCGGCGGCGCAGGTCCGGCCAGAGCCCCTCCTGCACGCCTGCGACGACGACGAGGCGCCACTCCAGGCCCTTGGACCTGTGTGCGGTCATCAGCCGTACGGCGTCGGGTCGCACCGCGCGCCTGGAGAGGGTGTCGGCGGCGATGTCCTGGGCGTCGACCTCCTCCAGGAAGTTGAGCGCGCCGCGCCCGCCGGTGCGTTCCTCGGCGCGGGCCGCGGTGTCGAAGAGCGCGCAGACGGCGTCGAGGTCGCGGTCGGCGTTGCGGCCGCCCGCACCGCCGCGCAGCGCGGCACGCTCCAGCCGCCCCGGCCACGGGGTGCCGGCCCACAGCTCCCACAGGGCTTCTTCCGCGGTACCGCCGCCTTCGAGAAGCTCGCGCGCCTTGCGCAGGAGCGCGCCGAGTCGCTGGGCGCCGCGGGCGTACGCCGGATCGTGCGCGACGAGCCGTTCGGGCTCGGCGAGCGCGCGGGCCAGCAGGTCGCCGGAGGGCGCCGGTACGCGATTCCCGGCGGCCCGCTCCTCGTCGCGCAGGGCCCGGCCGAGCCGGCGCAGGTCGGCCGCGTCCATGGAGCCGAGGGGGGAGGTGAGGAGGGTCAGGGCCGTCTCGGTGTCCAGCCAGGAGGACCCTTCAGGGGCGGATTCCCGGCCGGGAGCCTTTTCGGGGTCCCGGACGGGAGCCTGATCGGGCTCCTGGCAAGGAGGAGCCGGGGCATCCGCACCCTCTCGGACCTCCGAGTCGGGAGTCTCCGCACCCTCCGAGGCCGGGGCCTCCGCCTCCGCGCCCGGCGCGCCCCGGCGCAGCGCCGCTGCGGCGACTGCGCGGAGGGCCGTCAGGAGCGGGGCCACCGCCGGTTCATGGCGCAGGGGGAGGTCGTCGCCGTCGACCTCCACGGGGACGCCCGCCGAGGTCAGGGCCCGGCGCACCGAGGGGATCGTGCGGCCCCCGGCCCGTACGAGCACCGCCATCTCGTTCCATGGGACGCCGTCCTCCAGATGCGCCCGGCGCAGCAGATCGGCGATGTTGTCGAGTTCGGCGGAGGCGGTCGGGTAGGTGTACGTCTCCACGCTGCCGCCCTCGCGGACCGCGGCGAGCTCCCGGTGGGCGCGGACCTTCGCCGAGGGCAGCCGGGTCAGCGGCATCCGCCGGGTGAGCAGCCGGGTGGCGGCCAGCAGCTGTCCGCCGGAGCGGCGCGAGGTCGTGAGGACGCCGACCGGTGCCGGGGCGCCGTCCGCCCGCCGGAACATCTCCGGGAAGTCGAGGATGCCGTTCACGTCGGCACCCCGGAACGCATAGATCGACTGGTCCGGGTCACCGAAGGCGATCAGGTCCCGGCCGCCCCCGGCCCCCGGGGCGCTCCCCCGGTTGCCGGCCAGTGCATGCAGCAGCCGCACCTGTGCCGGGTCCGTGTCCTGGTACTCGTCCACGAATACCGCGTCGTACTGCCCGGCCAGCAGCGCCGACACCTCGGGGCACTCCGCGAGCAGCACCGCCCGGTGCACCAGCTCCGCGTAGTCCAGCACCCCCTGTGCGTCCAGCACATCCAGGTACTCGGCGAGGAACTCGGCGGCGGCGCCCCAGTCCGGGCGGCCGGTGCGGCGGGCGAAGTCGGTCAGCGCGTCCGGGCCCAGGCCCAGCTCACGGCTGCGGGCGAGCACCGCCCGTACCTCGTCGGCGAAACCGCGCGTGGTCAGACAGGCCCGCAGCTCGTCCGGCCAGCGGATGTGCGTGAAGCCGTCCTGTTCCAGTTCGAGCTGGCCGGCGAGCAGCTCGCGGACGGTGACGTCCTGCTCCGGTCCGGAGAGCAGCCGCATCGGTTCGGCGAAGAGGTCGGCGTCCTGATGGGCGCGGACCAGTGCGTAACAGAAGGAGTGGAACGTGGTGGCCTGCGGACCGCGGGCGGCACCGAGCCGTGCGGCCATCCGGTCGCGCAGCTCCACGGCGGCCTTGCGGCTGAAGGTGAGGACCAGGATGCGGGCCGGGTCGCCGCCCCGTGCGACACGTGCGGCGACCGCCTCGACGAGCGTGGTCGTCTTGCCGGTGCCCGGTCCGGCGAGCACCAGGAGCGGGCCTCCGGGGTGATCAACCACCGCACGTTGCGCCGCGTCCAGGAGAGGGGGATCCACGGAGCCCGGCGGGGTGCGCACCAGTCGGTACGCGCCCGCGGTCCTCCCGCTAGGCCCCTGCGGGCGTGGGGGGACCCCCTGCCGTGCCTGACGGTGCGGACTGCGCCGGGTGGAGGAGGAGGAGCTCACGTGGATCGCCGGTCCTGGTGGGTGTGCTGGTGCTGAGGGTGCGGTGCGTGCCGCGAACTGTCGACGCTACGCCAGCGAGGGCGCGGTCCGGGGCGAGTCCGCTGCGTGCCTCGTCACGTTCCGCGTCATGGGTGCCGTCGCGCATCGCTTCGTGTTCCGCATCACGCGCCGGGCCCGGCGCCGCCCGTTGTGCCCCCGAATGGCGGAAGCTGTCAGATGTGAGCACCTCCGCCCTTGTCCCTGTCCGCGTCCGCGCCCGCACCGCCGGTGACGCCGTCCCACCGTGCCCGCTTCATGTCGAGTCGCGGCAGATGGCCCTCCGCGCTGCGCGACGCCTCGCGCAGCGGGGTGCTCTCCTCGCGGTAGTGGTCCAGCGCCCGCAGTTCGTGGCCGGGCAGCAGCGCCCCGTCTGCGCGCACCACGCGCCACCACGGCACCGCGGCCCCGTACAGCGCCATGACCCGGCCGACCTGGCGCGGGCCGCCGTCGCCCAGCCACTCGGCGACATCTCCGTACGTCATGACACGGCCGGGCGGAATCAGCTCGGCGACATCGAGCACCCGCTCCGCGTACTCCGGCAACTCGTCGATCGTCCGGTCGTCGCTGGTCCCGTCGCCGCTGGTCCGGTATTGGCTCATCCGGCCCATCCTGCCGTACGCCACCGACAGCCCGGCCCGGTCCGTGTGCGCCCTTTCACGGAGCGTGCGTGCGGGGGCAAAGGAGCGTATCTTGCGCTTCGCGTGTCCGCGCAGTGCACCCTGATGCCCTCCTCTGTCGCCGGGCCGTGCCACCATCGTGCGGGCGGTGACCGGTGATACGAGAACACGAAGACCAATCAGAGGCGACGAAGGAGCAGGGCGTGCAGCCACCGAAGGCGGCGGACGCCCCCGACGCCGAGCAGTATCCGGACGCTTCGGACGGACCCGCCGAGAAGCCCGCTGCGGAGCAGGAAAAGTCCGGTGCGGAGCACGGGGAGGTCCCCGAGCAACCGGTCGGCTCGACGCTCTCGTCCGCCGCGGCGGAACAGACCGAGCGCGTCTCCGGAGACGAGCCGCTGCTCGCCGCCCGGGTGCACCGCCCCTCCGATCTCATGCGGCTCCTCATCGGGGTCCTGGCGATCGCCGTCCTGCTCTCGGTCGCCGCGTTCGCCCACGGCACGACCGCCGGTCTCGAACAGGACATCAGCAAGGGAACCGGCCAGGCGCCCGACATCCTGATCAAGACCGGCGGTCTGGTCTCCAGCATCGCCGTGCTGCTCGTTCCGGTCGCGTTCGCCATCGAGCGGCTGATCAAACGCGACGGACTGCGGATCGCGGACGGCGTGCTCGCCGCCGTACTTGCGCACGGCGTCACGCTCGCCACCGACCTCTGGGTGGCCAAGTCCGCCCCCGGCACCATTCAGGACGCCCTGACCCAGCCGCAGCCCGGTGACGCGCTCACCGATCCCGTGCACGGCTATCTCGCCCCCGTGATCGCCTATATGACGGCGGTCGGGATGGCGAGACGGCCGCGCTGGCGGGTCGTGCTGTGGGTGGTGTTGCTGCTCGACGCGTTCGCCATGCTGGTCGGCGGATACACGACCCCGTTCTCGATCATCCTCACCGTGCTGATCGGCTGGACCGTGGCGTACGGCACGCTGTACGCGGTCGGCTCGCCGAACGTACGGCCGACCGGTCAGCATCTGATGGCCGGTCTGCGCCGTGTCGGCTTCCGCCCGGTCACCGCGATGCGCGCCGAGGACACACCCGACTCCGGCGATCAGAGCGACCGCGGGCGCCGCTATCTGGTCACCCTGGAGGACGGGCCACCACTCGATGTGACGGTCGTCGACCGCGAGCAACAGGCCCAGGGCTTCTTCTACCGGGTGTGGCGCAGGCTCACCCTGCGCGGCATCACCCAGCGCCGCTCCATCCAGTCGCTGCGTCAGGCTTTGGAGCAGGAGGCGCTGCTCGCGTACGCGGCGATCGCCGCCGGGGCCAACGCACCCAAGCTGATCGCCACCTCCGAGCTCGGGCCCGACGCCGTGATGCTGGTGTACAAACACATCGGCGGCCGTTCCCTGGACGCGCTGGAGGACTCGGAGATCACCGACGAGCTGGTGCGCGGCGCCTGGCGCCAGGTGAAGGCGCTCCAGTCGCGGCGGATCGCGCACCGCAGGCTCACCGGCGATGCCATCCTGGTCGATCGTTCCGGCAAGGTGTTCGTCACCGATCTGCGCGGCGGCGAGATCGCGGCCGGTGATCTGGTCCTGCGGATGGACGTCGCTCAGCTGCTGACCACCACGGGTCTGCGGGTGGGCGCCGAGCGGGCCGTCGCCGGTGCTCTGGAGGTGCTCGGCCCCGATGCCGTCGCGGACTGTCTGCCGCTGCTCCAGCCGATCGCGCTGAGCCGCTCCACCCGGGCGACCCTGCGCCGGCTCGCCCGGGAACGCTCGCAGCGCGAGCGCCAGGCGGTGCTCGATGCGTCGGACGCGGCCAAGCGTGCCAGGGCGCTCGAACACGGAGCGGCTCAGGAGACCTCCACCGCCGGTCCGGTGCCGGACCACAAGGCCGCCCGCAAGTCGCTGCGCAACGAGAAGCAGGCCGAGAAACGGGCCATGGACGACGCGCTGGAAGAGGCGCGCGAGGAGGATCTGCTCTCCCAGATGCGGCAGCAGGTGCTGCTGATCCGGCCGCAGGCACCGGTCGAACCGGTACGGCTGGAGCGCATCAAGGCACGTACTCTGGTCAGCTGCATCGCCGGCGCCATCGCCGCGTACTTCCTCATCTCGCAGGTCACCCAGGCCGACTTCGGTGCGGTCGTCGAGCAGGCGGAGTGGGGCTGGGTGGCGGCCGCGGTCGGCTTCTCGGCCCTCAGCTATGTCGCGGCGGCGATGAGCCTGCTGGGCTTCGTGCCGGAGCGGGTGCCGTTCGGCAAGACCGTGCTGGCACAGGTCGCCGGGTCCTTCGTGAAGATCGTCGCCCCGGCCGCGGTCGGCGGTGTGGCGCTGAACACCCGCTTCCTGCAGCGTGCCGGGGTTCGTCCGGGCCTCGCCGTGGCGAGTGTCGGCGCCTCGCAGCTGTTCGGTCTCGGCTGCCACATTCTGCTGCTGGCGGCGTTCGGCTATCTGACCGGTACCGAGAAGACCCCGTCCTCGCTCACTCCTTCCAGGACCGTGATCGCCGGGCTGCTGACGGTCGCGGTGCTGGTGCTGGTGGTGACGGCGGTTCCGTTCCTGCGGAAGTTCGTGGTGACGCGGGTGCGGTCGCTGTTCGCCGGAGTCGTGCCGCGCATGCTCGACGTGGTGCAGCGGCCGCAGAAGCTGCTGACGGGCATCGGCGGAATGCTGCTGCTGACCGGCCTGTTCGTGATGTGTCTGGACGCGTCGGTCCGGGCGTTCAGCGGCCCGGATGTGCCGCATCTCAGTTACGCGAGCATCGCGGTGGTCTTCCTGGCCGGTAACGCGCTGGGGTCGGCGGCACCCACACCGGGCGGAATGGGCGCGGTCGAGGGCGCGCTGACGCTGGGGCTGATCGCGGTCGGCCTGCCGAAGGAGGTCGCGGCACCGGCCGTTCTGCTGTACCGACTGCTGACGCTGTGGCTGCCGGTGCTTCCCGGCTGGCTCTGCTTCAACCATCTGACCCGCAAGGGCGAGCTCTGACCCGCAAGGGCGAGCTGACGGTTCCTCAGCCGTAGCGCGCCTGTCCGTAGGGCCGGTCGGGCTACCGGAGGGCGCCCCGGCCACCCGCTTGGACCGGTGCCTCGTGCACGGGTCCGGTTCCCGCCGCACGATGGGGCCATGAGGACCTCCGCCCTGCGTGCCGCCGCTCTCGCCGCCGCCGTCACCGTGCTCCTTCCCATCACCGCCTGCTCGGAGAGCGGCACCAAGGACGACCCGGACGGGCCGCCGCGCTCTCCGGTTCCGGCGAATGCCGCCGAGGCGAGCAGCTCCGGCCAGCTCGCCTCCCAGAAGCTGACGTGGAAGCCCTGCCCCGCACCGTCCCCCGCACAGGGCGGCGGAAACACCCCGTCGCCCCTGCCCGGCGGCACCCCCTGGGAGTGTTCCTTCATGAAGGTCCCGCTCGACTACGCGAATCCGGGCGGCGAGACGATCGAGCTGGCACTCATCCGGGCCAGGGCCAAGAATCCGGACAAGCGGATCGGCTCCCTCATCTTCAACTTCGGCGGCCCCGGCGCTTCCGGCGTCGCCACCCTGCCCGCCTTCGGCACCGACTACGACAAGCTCCGCGCCGGTTACGACCTGGTCAGCTTCGACCCGCGCGGGGTCGGCCGCAGTGCGGGCGTGGAGTGCGAGACCGACCGGCAGCTCGACGCCCGCTACGAGACCGATGTCACTCCGGACGACAGCGCCGAGGTGAATGCCTTCGTCAAGGACATCAAGACGTTCGCGTTGGCCTGCAAGAAGAACTCCGGCAAGGAGCTCCCCTACGTCGGCACCACCAACGCCGCCCGCGACATGGATCTGATGCGTCAGGTGCTCGGAGACAAGAAGCTGTACTACTTCGGCATCTCGTACGGCACCGAACTGGGCGGCGTCTACGCCAACTTGTTCCCGAAGAACGTCGGCAGGTCGGTGCTGGACGGGGTGGTCGACCCGACCCTGGACTCCGAGCAGTCCTCGCTCGGCCAGGCCAAGGGGTTCCAGCTCGCGCTGGACAACTTCGCCAAGGACTGCGTGAACCGCGGCGGTGCCTGCAAGCTCCCCGGTTCCACCGGGAAGGAGGTCGAGCAGGGGATCTCCGGCCTTCTCACCCGGCTGGAGAAGAAGCCGATCCCGGGGATCGGATCCCGGCAGCTGACGGAGTCCCTGGCCATCACCGGCATCGCGGCCTCCCTCTACTCCAAGGAGACCTGGCCGTTGCTGGAGCAGGGAGTGGACGAGGCCGACGGCGGGAACGGCGCGCTGCTCCTCGCTCTCGCGGACTCGCTGAACGGCCGTGAGACCGACGGGCGCTACGACAATTCGATGGCCGCCAACACCGCCATCAACTGCGCCGACTCCAAGCAGCGGTTCACCGCGGACCAGACCATGGCGAAGCTCCCGGAGTTCCAGTCCGCCTCGCCGGTCTTCGGTGACTATCTGGGCTGGGGTCTGATGGCCTGCACCGGCTGGCCGGTGGCGGGCGTCTGGGAGACCCCGGACGTCAGCGCCCCGGGTGCTGCCCCCATCCTCGTCATCGGCAACACCGGCGACCCGGCGACCCCGTACAAGGGGGCGAAGGCAATGGCCGACGCGCTGGGCAAGGGCGTCGGTGTGCAGATGACGTACGAGGGCCAGGGGCACGGCGCGTACAACAGCGGCAACGCCTGTGTGCAGAAGGTCGTGGGCGACTATCTGCTGAACGGCAAGGTTCCGGCGGCCGGGACGGTCTGCAAATAATTCACCGTCTCGAACGGCCCGGGTCCTGTCGTCGAACTGCCGTCGCCGCCCCCACGGCAGACGGCAGTTCGACAACAGGACCTAGCATGGGCGCACTTTCTGTACGTCGTATGTACAGGCACATCGGGGAGGGACGTACACGTGGTCGGACACGCACGCGCCGGGGCTCTGGCGGGCGCCGCACTTCTGCTGACGGGGCTGCTCGCGGGCTGTGACGCGGGTACGGACGACAAGCCGGCCGACAGGACGGACCGCGGTGCGGCGCCCTCGCCCGGCCGGTCGTCCACGCCGAGCGGGCAGCCCGGCATGCCCGAGCTGCCCGCCACCCTCACCTCCCAGCGGCCGGACTGGAACAGTTGCAAGGCCCCCGCGGGCGGCAGCGCACCCGGTGGCGACTGGCTGTGCGCGACGGTCAAGGTGCCGCTGGACTACGCGAAGCCGGACGGCGACACCATCGGGATCGCGTTGATCCGCAAGAAGGCCCGGGACGAAGGCCGGCGCCTCGGCGCGATGCTGTTCAACTTCGGCGGCCCGGGCGGCTCGGGCGTCTCGATACTGCCGCGCGCCGCCGGCTCGTACAAGAAGCTCAACGACCGCTACGACCTGGTGAGCTTCGACCCGCGCGGGGTCACGGGCAGCGCAGGAGTGAACTGCCGTACCGACAAGGAGACGGAGGATGCCAACCGGAAGGTCGACATGACTCCGGACACGGCGGCGGAGGAGGCGGCGTTCATGAAGGACGGCGCGGACTTCGGCGCCGGCTGCGCACGCCGTTCCGGCAAGGTCCTGCCGTACGTCGGTACGACGAACGCCGCCCGGGACATGGACCTGATCCGTGAGGTGCTCGGCGACAAGAAACTCACCTACTTCGGCATGTCGTACGGCACGGAGCTCGGCGGCACCTACGCACACCTCTTCCCCAAGAACGTCGGCCGGACCGTCCTGGACGCCGTCGTCGACCCGACCGCGGACACGATCGGGCACGCCCGCAACCAGGCGACCGGCTTCCAGCGGGCGCTGGAGAACTACCTCAAGGACCGCGGCCAGGACCCGAAGGCCGGGACGCAGCACATCGCCCGGCTGCTGGAGCGGATCGACAAGAAGCCGCTGCCGACCACCTCGGGCCGCGAGCTCAACGAGTCGCTGGCCATCACCGGCATCGTCATGCCGCTCTACTCCAAGAGCAACTGGCCGTATCTGACCCAGGCGCTGGACGAAGCCGAGAAGAGCGGCACCGGCAACATGCTGCTCCAGCTGGCCGACGCGTACAACGGCCGTGACGAGAAGGGGCACTACGACACCCAGAACCACTCGCAGCGCGCCATCTCCTGCGCGGACAGCAAGCTCCGGCCGACGGCGGCCGAGGCCAGGGCCATGCTCCCCGAGTTCCGGAAGCTGTCCCCGGTGTTCGGCCCGTTCCTGGCGTGGGACACGGCCGGCTGGTGTGCCGAGTGGCCGGTGAAGGGTGAGCACGACAACCCGGAGACGAGCGCTCCGGGCGCCGGCCCGATCCTGGTGGTCGGTACGACCGGTGACCCGGCGACGCCCTACGAAGGTGCGCAGAAGATGGCGGACGAGCTGGGCAAGGGCGTCGGCATCATGCTCACCAACAAGGGTGAGGGGCACGGCGCGTACGGCGAGAGCACGTGTGTGACGTCGACCGTGAACGCTTACTTCCTCGACGGGAAGGTCCCGGCGGACGGCAAGACCTGCTCGTGACGCGGGACGTGTGCATGCCGAAGGGGCCGGTCCGCAGCGCGCGGACCGGCCCCTTCGGCGTGCTGAGCGCCGCCCCCCATTTGCCGGTCGGTCTTAGTACACCGGCTTCTCGGGCTCGATCTGGTTGACCCAGCCGATCACGCCGCCGCCCACGTGCACCGCGTCGGCGAAGCCCGCCGACTTGAGGACCGCGAGGACCTCGGCGCTGCGGACACCGGTCTTGCAGTGCAGGACGATGCGCTTGTCCTGCGGGAGGCCCTGGAGGGCGTTGCCCATCAGGAACTCGTTCTTCGGGATCAGCCGGGCGCCGGGGATCGAGACGATCTCGAACTCGTTCGGCTCACGGACGTCGATGATCTCGATCTTCTCGTCCGCGTCGATCCACTCCTTGAGCTGCTTGGGAGTGATCGTGGAGCCGAGCGCCGCCTCCTGGGCCTCCTCGGACACGACGCCGCAGAAGGCCTCGTAGTCGATGAGCTCGGTGACGGTCGGGTTCTCGCCGCAGACCGCGCAGTCGGGGTCCTTGCGGACCTTGACCTGGCGGTACTGCATCTCCAGGGCGTCGTAGATCATCAGCCGGCCGACCAGCGGGTCGCCGATACCGGCGAGCAGCTTGATGGCCTCCGTGACCTGGATGGAGCCGACCGAGGCGCAGAGCACTCCGAGCACGCCGCCCTCGGCGCAGGAGGGGACCATGCCCGGCGGGGGTGGCTCCGGGTAGAGGCAGCGGTAGCAAGGGCCGTGCTCGGACCAGAAGACGGACGCCTGGCCGTCGAACCGGTAGATCGAGCCCCAGATGTACGGCTTGTTCAGCAGTACGGCTGCGTCGTTGACCAGATAGCGGGTGGCGAAGTTGTCCGTGCCGTCCACGATCAGGTCGTACTGGGCGAAGATGTCCATCACGTTGTCGGCTTCGAGCCGCTCCTCGTGAAGGACCACATTCACGTACGGGTTGATGCCCAGCACCGAGTCCTTGGCGGATTCGGCCTTGGAGCGGCCGATGTCGGCCTGGCTGTGGATGATCTGGCGCTGCAGGTTCGACTCGTCGACCTCGTCGAACTCCACGATGCCGAGCGTGCCGACACCTGCGGCGGCCAGGTACATCAGGGCCGGCGAACCGAGACCGCCGGCGCCGACACAGAGCACCTTTGCGTTCTTCAGCCGCTTCTGTCCGTCCATCCCGACATCCGGGATGATCAGGTGGCGGGAGTACCTGCGGACCTCGTCGACGGTGAGCTCAGCAGCTGGCTCGACCAGGGGTGGCAGCGACACAGGAACCTCAACAATGCAGGTGGTCGGTTTCTACGTACTTCATCTACGTACGGTTGTTCTTGCCGTAACACTGCCACGCCCCTTCTCATTCCGAGATACCAGGTCCGATCCGCGAGACGATTTCGTCCCAGTACCTGGGCAGCGCCGCGAATGGGTCTGTTCGTCCGTGTTGGTTGTCCCGGTCCGTGAAGAAAATCGTGCCCGCGCCCTGCCAGCGGGCGATGCGCACGGCCTCTTCGAGGTGGGTACGCGGAACGCCGTGGACGAAGTGCGCGAACCGCTCCGGCGGATAGGCGGCGGTCCACTCCGCCACCTGCGACCAGCGGTAGTCGGTCCACGGTCCGGAGAAGGTGACCAGTTGGTCGGCGGCCTCGGCATAGCCCGGATGCGGATGGGTGCCCAGTCCCAGCACCAGCAGCCCGCGCTCCTCCCCGTGGTCGCCGTGTTCGAGAAGCGTGGCGAGTGTGCTGGTGAGACGGCGGACCGCCGCGAGGTCGGCACGCCCGGCCGGGCACCGGCCGAGATGGAAGCCGTCGACGCGGTACCAGTCGAGGAAGGACTGCGCGTCGGCGATCAGCTCGCCGAAGGGGCGGCTGCCGAAGGCCAGATCGAGGTGGCCGAGCAGCCGGCCGCCCGCCGCCCGAATGGAGTCCTGCGGGGCTTCGCCGTGCACGGCCCGCTCCCGCGCGTTGCGGAGCCGGCCCGCGGCCTCCAGACAGTGCGGATCGGGGCGGGTGCCGGGGCCGTTGTCGATGTTGAGGACCGCCCAGTGCAGCGGGGTGCCGGGGCGGGTGAGCTCGGCCCATTCGGTGGGGGCGAGCAGCGGATGCGCGTAACCGGGAACGCCGAAGCCGAGTTGTTCGGCGCCGCTGGTCCGGCGGGCGGTCTCGGTGGGGGTCAGATACGGCACGCCGCCTCCATCCAGATGTCGGCGAGGGACTCCTCCAGATTGATCCGGGGGCGCCAGCCGAGCCGGTCCCTGGCGGTGCGGACGTCGGCCTGCTGCCAGGCCCCGCAGCCGTCCGGGTAGGGGGAGGGGGCCGCCGAGAGGTGCTCGATGACCGACTCGGTGGAGGTGCGCGGGGCGCCGATGGGCAGCCGGGGCGGGGGCGCGTCGAGTTCGTGGAGTGCGCCCGCGTATCCGGCGACCCTGGCGAGCACGGCGGCCGCGTCCCGGAGCCGCACGGCGCGGCCGGTGCCGATGTTGACGACGCCCTGCGCGGCGGAGAGCGAGGCGGCGTGCACGGCGCGCGCGACATCGCGTACGTCGACGAAGTCGCGCTGCACGCCGAGGCCGCTGAGCTTCAGCTCGCCGTCGCCGGACTGCATGGCCCGGCGCATCGCCTCGGCGAGCCTGCCGAGCGGGGAACCGGCCGGGGTGCCGGGACCGACCGGGGAGAAGACCCGCAGCACGACCGCGTCGAGGCCGGAGCCGAGGACGAGTTCGGTGGCTGCGAGCTTGCTGACGCCGTACGGGCCACCGGGGCGCGGAATTGCGTCCTCCGCGGTCGATGAGCCCGGCTGCGAGGGCCCGTACTCCGACGAACAGCCGACCTGGACGAGACGGGCCGTACAGCCGCTGCGTCGCATTGCCTCGCAGACGGTGGCGACGGCGACGGTGTTGTGGCGGGTCAGATCGCGGGCCCCGCCGCGGGTGGCGCCCGCGCAGTTGACGACGACCCCTGGGTGGACGGCATCCAGAAAGCGGGTCAGCGCGCCGGGGCTGCCGCCGGCGAGGTCGAACCGTACGTCGGCGTCGTCGCCGCGGCCGAGCGCCGTGAGGTGCACGGCGGGGTCGGCGAGGAGGCGGTCGGCCACGAACCGGCCGAGGAATCCGTTGGCGCCGAGCAGCAGCACCCTCATCGCGCACCCCCTCGGTGCCGACGGCGGGCTGCCGGTGCGGGGGATTGGGGGGTCATGTCCGGTGTCTCCTTGAGGAAGTGTGGTGCGGTACGGGGAAGGACCCGCGGCGTCGGCTCCGCGGGGGGCGTGCCGGTGGTTCGTACATGGGGGCGGAGCGGTGGTGCGGCTTCGGTCACGCGGGTTACGCGGTGGTGCGGGTTTCGTCGCCGGGTGCGGTGTGGGCGGATGCCCGGGAGAGGGCGACGGTGGCGGTGATCAGCAGCCCGAGCGCGGCTGCGCCACAGGCGACGGCGGGTACGGCTCCGGTGCCGGCCGCCATGACAAGGGCGTCGACGGGACGGGCGAGGAAGTGCAGACCGGGCAGCCGCCCGGCCAGGACCAGGGCGGGTGCCAGCGCTTCGAGGGCACAGGCGGAGGCGAGTCCGACGGCGGCGGGTTCGGGAAAGCCGTGCACGGTCAGCAGCCTGGCCAGCAGGAGCAGCACACCGAGCGCGGCCGCCCCCACGAAGGCACCGCCGCCCCCGTACCCCAGATGCGCGACGTAGAGCAGCACGGCGAGGACGCACAGGTGGAGTGCGACGGCTCCGAACAGCAGGGGGCGCACACCTGCGGCGAACTCCTCCAGTGCGCGGCTGCCGATGAGTTTGCGGTGTGCGTGTACGGAGAAGAGGTGCGCGCACCAAGCGGCCGGGGCGACGGAGAGGGCCAGCCCCAGCAGCGGTGCGGGAGTGAGCGTCCAGGGGCCTTCGGGGCCGCCGCTGAGTACCTGGTCGAGCAGCGCTTCGCCGTACAGGACATAGCCGAGGAGCCAGCAGCCGTACACATGGGCGGTGCCCGAGGACCGGTCTTCGGCGTGCAGGGGGCCGCTGCGCAGGCTGAGGGCGAGTCCGACGATGCCGACGAGCGCTCCGGTGAGGGCGATCGCAAGCCGTCCCTGGCCTCCGAGCACCCCCTCGGTGAGCCTCAGTGCGCCGGCGGTCGCGATGCAGGCCGCGCCCGGCACCAGTGCGCGGAGCGACCAGGCGGCGCGCGTCTCGGTGTCGCGCTCCGGCGCGGGGAGCGCTGTTGCGGGCTCCCCCGCCACGGCGGGTACCCGGGCGAAGAGTTCCTCGGCGAGCGAGAAGACATCGCGGTGCCGGTAGCGGGCGGCGGCGCGGTCGGTGACGCCATGGGCTTCGAGCCCGGCGGCGATCTCCAGCGGATCGACGGCCCGCTCGCACAGCTCGCGGTGGCGGTGCATCAGCGATTTCACAGGGTCGGCGGGACCGCGGCGCGAGGCGTTGAGCTTGCGCGCCGGAGCGGCGCGCGCGATCTCGGGGGCGCGGGGAGTCGCGGCCCTCTCTGCGGAGGTCTGCTCTGCGGGAACCTGCTCTGCGGCGGTGTTCTCTGCGGGGGCTTTCTCCGTGGCCGCTTCATCTGTGGCCGCTTCCTCAGGGGCCGCCTTCTGCGTGGCCGTTCTCTCCGTGGTTTTCGGTGCGGAGGCGGGCTCGGCGTCCGGAGCCGTAAAGGGACCGGCCTCGGCCGATGCGTAACCGGCCTCGACGCCCCGAGAAGCCTCGTTCCGAGCAGCATCGTCCGGCACGCCCACGGGCTCGACCGCAGCTGCCGCCGCTGCCGGGTCCGGGTTCGACGGGCCCCACACCGGCTCCGAGATCTCGGCGACGAGGGGCTCGGAGACGAGCGCCTGCGAGCGGAGGTCCCAGCTTCCGCCGGTGGTCGGTGTGGCGGGTGCGTCGGACACCTCGGTCGGGCCGCCCATGGTGATTCCTCCGTGATCGTCGCCGACTGCGTCGGACCGTCCCGGCCCGCCGCTGCGGCCCGGCCCGGCCGTCCCTTGTTGCTGTTCACACATCGCCGCCACCCGCTCCCCGCGCTCCCGCGCAGACGGTCCTGGGCTCGGCGGCCCAGCGGGGTGTGCGGTCGGCCGCGCCTGCCGGGGCGGGGCCCGAGGCCGTCCACGGGCCCTGAACGTGTGCCTCGGGCGGAGTGGCGAACGGGCGCGGTTCGCCGTCGGCGTTCACCGTGTCGGCCTCCCTGCGCACCGGGGCGTGCGAGATCAGCTCCAGGTAGATGCCGCGAAATGCCGCGAGGTTCTGTTCGACAGTGAAGAGTTCGAGCGCGCGGGCGCGCGCCGCCGCTCCTAGCCGCGCGCGGCGCTCGGGGTCGCGCAGCAGTGCGAGGCAGGCGTCGGCGAGCGCCCTGGGATTGCGCGGGGGCACCACGAGTCCGGTACCGCCGATGACTTCGACCACCGCGCCGACGTCCGTCGACACCGTGGCCCGTCCGCAGAACATCGCCTCGACGAGGCTGATCGGGAAGCCTTCGACAACGCTGGAGAGGACGACGACCCCGCCCGCCGCATAGGCCTCCGACAGATCCGGCACCTCGGCTCCGCCGATGTCCTCGAAGGAGACCGGGTTGTCGCCGACGGCGTGTGCGTCCGTGGCCTCGTCGGGGAACAGCTGGGCGGCGAGCGCCCGGCAGTGCGCGAGATAGGTGGCGCCTTCCGAGCCCTGCGCCGGAGCGCCGATGATCCGCAGCCGGGCGTCCGGTTCGGCCTTCCGCACCTCCGCGAAGGCGTGCAGCAGCGCGATCAGGTCCTTGGCGGGCTCGATCCGGCCGACCCAGACCAGCGTGTCGTCGGGACCGCTGTCGCCGCTCTCCCCCAGGGCCGTGAACCGGCCGGACTCCATGCCGGGGTGGACTGTGCGCAGCTTCTCGCGCTCGGCACCGCACCGTTCCTGCCAGCGGCGGGCGTGGGTGTTGCCGGGGGTGACGATCGCGGCCTGCCGGTACACCTCGGTGGCGAGCCGTCCGTGGAAGTTGGCGAGCAGGGCGCGTACCGGCGCACTCAGGGGGGTTTCGGTCGCTGCGAGGTAGTGCGCCCGCAGTTGCACGCCGTGCTCGGTGACCAGCAGCGGTACCCCGAAGAAGCGTTTGGCCAGCAGCCCCGGCAGCGCCGCGACACCACCGGATGTGGCGTGGCAGAGGTCGACCGCGTCGAGACTCTCCTCGTCGTACCAGTCGAGGGAGAGCGGGCGCAGTACCCGGTCGAGCTCCCGGGCGAGGGCGAGGAAGTCGGGGACGGTGGCGGTCTGGACGGTGCGCCCGGTGCCCGGGGCCCGGCAGGCGGCTTCGAGCACGCGTACGGCGGTTTCGGAGCGGAGCGCCGCTGGGAGCCCCCCGTGTTCGCGGGCCAGTTCGGCCAGTCCGTACAGGCCGTCCGTGAACTGCGCGTCCGCGACGCCGGCGGCCGTACGCCCTGTACGCCCGTCCTCGCTCCGTTCGCCGAAACCCGCTCCCCCGCTCGCGCCTGTGGCGGCGTCCTCGCCGCTTGTCGCACCCGCCGTGCAGACAGAGGTCGCGAGCGCCGTGAAGTACGCCGTGAAGCGCCGTCGTTCGCGCCGCCCGTACGAGCGTCCGCCCCCGCCCGTCACCATCCGGGCGAGCAGCCCCTTGGAGGCGTGGGTGCCCAGAACGTCCTCGTCGGCCGTCCACAGCGACGCCGTCCGCACCCGGCTGACCTGTGCCGGAAGCTGGACCCAGCCCTGCGCTTCCTGTTCGGCGGAGCGGCTGAGCGCGAAGAGATCGAACTCGTGCTGCGAGAGTCCGCGCACCAGACGGTCGCACCAGAGTCTGGACTCACCGGTCGCATACGGATAACCACCGTCGGTGAGGAGTCCGATCCGCACGAGCACACCCCCGATCTCCCTTGTGGTCGGCCGCCGTCGGAACGGCGACTCACAGCGGGACGACCGTAAGGGGATACGCCGGTGGCGCGACGGACGGTTGTCCGTCGCGCCACCGAAAGGGGTGAACCGTCGTAACTTTCCCACCCCGATAGCGTTCTGTCGCGCTATGGGAGCCAGCGGTCACGCAGGGTCAGGCAGCGGCCAGTTCCTTGCGGGCTGCGCGGCGCACTGCCGCGAGCGCCGGATCGAGCGCGGGAACGGCCGCCAGGAGCTGCTTGGTGTACGGGTCCCGGGGATCTCCGTACACCTGGTCCGCCTCCCCCTCCTCGACGATCCGGCCCCGTCGCATGACGGCGACCCGGTCGCTGACCTGCCGTACGACGGCGAGGTCGTGCGCGATGAAGACCAGGGCGAGCCCCAGCTCCCGCTGCAACTGTGCCAGTAGGGCGGTCACCTGGGCCTGGGTCGTCACATCGAGTGCGGAGACGGCCTCGTCGCAGACGATCAGTTCCGGCTCGGCGGCCAGCGCCCGTGCGATCCCGACGCGCTGGCGCTGTCCGCCGCTGAACTCGTGCGGGTAGCGGTCGTACTGCTTGGGATCGAGCCCGACCCGCTTCAGCAGATCCCGTACCCGGGCCCGGATCACGACCTCGTCGCGCTCCCCGGAAGCCCGCAGCGGGTCGGCGACCGATTCGCCGATCGAGCGGCGCGGGTTGAGGGAGGAGACGGGGTCCTGGAAGACCATCTGCACCCGGGCCCGACGGGTGAGCCGCCCGGAGGTGGGCTCCAGCAGTCCGACGAGCATCCGCCCGAGGGTGGTCTTTCCGCTGCCGCTCTCGCCGACGATGCCGAGGGTTTCGCCGCGCCGGACTGTGAGGGAGACACGGTCGACGGCGGCGAGGGCGGACTTGCCCCTGCCGAACACCTGCCGGACGTCGACGGCTTCGACGAGCGGCTCGCTCCCGACGAGTTCCTCACCATCGACGGATGCCTCGCCCTCGTCCGCGGCCGGCTTCTCGTCCGAGGCCGCCGGGCGGGCCAAAATGCGCGGCACCGCCGCCAGCAGCGCCTGCGTGTACTGCTCGCGCGGCGCCACGAGCACCTCGCCCACCGGCCCCCGTTCCACCGCCCGCCCCGACTGCATGACCAGTACCTCGTCGACCGATTCGGCCGCCACGCCCACGTCATGCGTGACCAGCAGCAACCCCATGCCCGTCTCCCGCCGCAGATTGTGCAGCAGGTCCAGGATCTGGGCCTGGACGGTGACGTCCAGGGCGGTCGTCGGCTCGTCGGCGATCAGCAACTGGGGTTCGCAGGCCAGGGCCATCGCGATCAGTGCCCGTTGCCGCATCCCGCCGGAGAACTCGTGCGGCCGGGACCGGGAGCGCCGTACCGCGTCGGGAATCCCGACCCGGTCCAGTACCTCGACGGCCCGGGCCCGCGCCACCCGCCGGGAGGCGCGGTTGTGGACCCGGTACACCTGGGCGATCTGGTCGCCCACCGCGTAGTACGGGTCCAGCGAGGACAGCGGGTCCTGGAAGACCATCGCCGCCTTCGCGCCCCGCAGGGCACGTAGTTCCGCGTCGTCCGCCGCGGTCACGTCCACCCCGGCGACGCGGATCGAGCCGCCGACCCTGGCCCCGGTCCCCCGGTGCAGTCCGAGCAGGGCGTACGCCGACGCGCTCTTGCCGGAGCCGGACTCACCGACGACGCCGAGTGCGCCGCCGGCCTCCAGCGAGAACGACAGTTTCTCCACCGCGCGTACGTCGCCGAACGAGATCGAGAGATCGGAGACTTCGACCAGGCTCATGCCAGCACCACCCGTCGGTCGGCCATCGCCTGCAGAATGTCCGCGACGGCATTGGCAAGGACGACGAAGAATCCGGTGACGAGCACCAGACCGACGACCACCGGAAGGTCCACGTGCTTCACGGCGTCGACGAGTTCCCGGCCGACCCCCGGAATCCCGAAGAGGGATTCGGTGAGTACGGCGCCGCCGAACATCGAGCCGATGTCCAGTGCGCCGAGCGCGATCACCGGCGCCAGCGCACCGCGCAGCGCATGCCGCCCCACGAGCGCCCGTTCGCTGACCCCGTACGCCCTGAAGGTGCGCACATGGTCCTCGGCCAGGGTCTCCAGCATCGAGGCCCGGGTCATCCGGGCGTACGGGGCCGCGGACACCAGCGCCAGCGAGATCCAGGGCAGCAGCAGGTTCCAGGCCCACTGCTCGGGGTTCTCGGTGAGGGGCACATAGTCCGGGAACGGCAGGATCTGGAGCGCCGTGACCAGGATGATGATCAGCAGCAGACCGATGACGAAGACCGGTGTGGCCATGCCGGCCAGAGTGATCCCGGTGAGGATGCGCTCGGTCAGCCGGCCGCGCCGCCACACCGACAGCAGCCCGGTGCCGACACCGAGCAGCATCCACAGCACGAAGGCGCCGACGGCGAGCGAGGCGGTCGCCGGGAGCTTGGCCAGGATCAGCTCGGTGACCTGCTGGTCGCTCTGGTACGAGAGCCCCAGGCAGGGCGCCTGGCAGTGCAGCACCCCGGTTCCGGTCGAGTAGTCGCGGCCGACGAGGAGCCCCTGGAGGAAATGCGCGTACTGCATGTACAACGGGTCGCCCAGGTGCAGTTGTTCGCTGACCTGTGCCACCTGCGCGGGCGAGCAGCGCGGACCGCAGGCGATCTGTGCGACGTTGCCGGGGGCGACGTAGAAGGCCGCGTAGACGACGATGCTGAGCGCGAGCAGCACGAAGAGCGCCCCGCCGAGGCGCCTGAGCAGGAACCACCTCATGCGTCGGCCTCCTTCTTCCGGCCGGTGCCGATCCGCAGCCGGGATTCGGCGCGTGGGTCGAGTGCGGTGCGTACGCCCTCGCCGAGGACGGTCAGCGCCAGCACGGTGACGAAGAGCAGCAGGGCGGGGATCAGCAGATAGGTGGGCGCCGCCTGGTACCAGGTGTCGGCGTCGCTGAGCATCTGCCCCCAGGAGGGTGTGGGCGGCTTGATGCCGACGCCGAGGAAGGACAGGGCCGCTTCGACGACGATGTCGGCCGGGAAGAGCAGCACGGCGTACGTGATGACGGGCGCGGCCAGTGCGGGCAGCAGTTCGCGCTTGGCGATCTGCCAGGAGCCCCAGCCGCTGAGCCGGGCGGCGGAGACATGGTCGAGCGATTTCAGCGCGAGCGTCTGGGCGCGCACGATCTTCGAGATGCCGGACCAGCCGACCAGGCCGATGATCACGGCGATCAGGACCGGGCGCGGGAAGCTCGTGGGGACGACGGCGAGCGCGCCGAGCGCGATCACCATGACGGGCAGCGCGACCACGACGTCGGTGACCCGGCTGAGTGCCTGGTCGACGAAGCGGTTGCCGAGCCCGGCCGCGAGGCCGACGCCGACCCCGATGACCACCTGGAGCAGGGTGGCGGCGAGCGCGACGCCGAGCGAGACCCGTGCCCCGTGGACGACGCGTGCGAACAGATCGCGTCCGGTGAGCGGTTCGACGCCGAGCCAGTGCTCGGCGCTGATCCCGCCGAAGGAGCCGAGCGGTACCCCGCCGGTGGCGGAGTCGACGAGATCCGGGTGGTACGTGGTGGGGTCCTGGCCCTCGATGCCCGCGAGCAGCGGTGCGGCGAGCGCGATCAGGACCAGCAGGGCGACGACGACGGCCGCCACGAGGGCTGCGCGCCGGGCGCGCAGCCTCCGCCAGAACGGATGGGCCCCGGAGGCGGGGGCCTTGACGGCCCCCGCCTCCTCGGCCAGTAGGGCTTCGGCCATGGTTACTTGACCGCGACCTGCGAGATGTCGAGCACACCGGTCCAGTCGCTGATCACGACGTTCTTGATGGACTCGCCGTACAGGCGCTTGTAGACCGGGTGGAACAGCGGCACGGTCAGTGCCTGCTCACCGACCTTCTCGTCGAGCGCGCCCCAGCGCTTCGCGGCGGCGCTCAGGTCGGTCAGCTTGTTGATCTCGTCGATCTCCTTGTTGACCGCGGGGTCGTTCAACTGGGCGGAGTTGAAGTTGTACCCGGCCTTGACGATCTGGCGTCCGTCGAAGATCGGTGCGAAGAACGGACCGCCGGACGGCCAGTCGGCGCCCCAGCCGCCGAGGAAGAAGCCGGGCTCGCTCTTCACGTTGTAGACCGTGTCGGAGTAGTCGTTGCTCTCCAGGCCCTGGAGCTTGACGGTGATGCCGGCCTTCTTCAGCGCCTCCTGGAGCGCGGTGGCGATCTCCGGGCTGGTGGCGAAGTCCTTGTCGTTGGAGTGCGTGAGGGTGACGGTCAGCCCCTTGGGGTAGCCGGCCTCCTTCAGCAGTTCCTTGGCCTTGGCGGCGTTGCCGGACTCCCCGGCCGGGAAGTGGTCGTACGGGGTGTGACCGAAGGCCTTCTGGTCGGGGAGGAAGGTGGTGGCGGGCTCGGCGAGCGAGGAACCGCCGGCTGCGTTGACCACGGAGGAGCGGTCGACGGCGTACGAGATCGCCTGGCGCACCTTCGGGTTGTCGAACGGCTTCACCTTCGGGTTGAAGGCGATGTAGTTGGTGTAGCCGAAGTGGCCGGTGCCGACGCGGGCGGCGAGCTTCTTGTCGCCGGTGACCTTGGCGAGCTCGGCCGGGCCCAGGTTGGTGTCGGTGGTGACGGCGGCCGCGTCGGCACCCTGCGATGCGGAGAGGCGCTGGTTGATGACGGCGGAGTCGAGCCCGGAGCGCACGTCGATCCGGTCGGGGTAGGCCTTGCGCTCCTCGTCGGTCGCGGCCGACCAGTGCGGGTTGCGCTCCAGGACGAGGCGCTCGCCGTCGCCCTCGTTCTTGACGACCTTGTACGGCCCCGAGGAGACCGGGTGCTCCTCGTACTTGGTGCCCTTGTCCTTGGCCTTCGGCACGGGGGTCGTCTGGGTCTGCGTGGCCAGGAAGGGGAATTCACCCTCCGGCTTGTTGAGGTGGAAGACGATCGTCTTCGCGTCGGGCGTCTCGATCGAGTCGAGGCCCTTCTTGTCCTTGTACGGGCCCTGGTAGTCGGCCCCGCCGATCAGCCAGTCGCGCAGGTAGGGCGCGCCGCCGGAGAGCTCGGCGGCGAAGGAGCGCTCGATGCCGTACTTGATATCGGCACTCGTGATCGCGGTGCCGTCCTCGTACTTCAGGCCGTCCTTGAGGGTGTACGTCCACACGGTGGCGTTCTTGCTGGGCCTGCCCAGGTCGGTCGCCAGGTCGGGGACGACCTTCGCGCCGGCCGCGCCGTCCTCCCGGTTGCGGGTGGTGAGCGTACGGAAGACGAGGGACGGGACGTTGCCGCCGCCGGAGGTGTAGAGCCGGGCGGGGTCGAAGTCCTCCTGCGGCTTGCTGTTGAGGACGGTGAGCGTGCCGCCCTTCTCGGGCGTGCCCGCTGCGCCGGAATTGCCGTCGCTGTCCTTGCTGTCCTGGGGCCCGCAGGCCGCGGCACCCGCAGCCACGACGAGTACTGCGGCGGCCGCTGCCACGCGGCGCGATATGACGGACGGTTGACGCATCGGAAGGTGACCTCTCGGAGTACTGCCTGAAGAAAAGAACGGAGGGAATTTCCGTGCAGGCAGCAACGGGAGCGAGTGCACACAACCGGTCGGCACATGGAGAAGGATGACCGGAACACTGAAACTGTCGCGCCTGCGGACGGAGTGCGCCCAGGCGCGGCAGTCGTGCATGGCCGCCCGGGCCGGTTCAGGGCTCGGGCAGAGGGCCGACGCGCGCTCGGGCAGGCGTCAGCAACAGTGGATGTCGGCGACGCTGTGCCCGGTCACGCCGATGAGCGCCAGCTCTATGGCGGCGCGTTCGGGGGTGACGGGGCTGCGTGACATGCCGAGAAATATGGATCACCGCCCAGGAGATGTCAACGCAAAATGAGACGACCATCTCAATATGCGGACAACATGGGGCGCGGACGCACCGACCGGCAGATGACGGCGGAGCCCGGGCCGATCGACGAGGCGGCCCGGCATACCTCCCGGCCCGGCCCTTTTCGATTCAACTGCCCGGATACACCCAGGCGTTGGGCCGGCACTTGATCCCGCCGATGTCCAGGGACTTGGTCTGCTGCTGCATCACCGGAGCGAGGGCTCCCGGCGTGCGACAACTCACATGGTCGTGCCCCAGCCGGTGACCGACCTCATGGTTGATCAGCATCTGGCGGTAGGCGGAGAGTTTGTCCGGGCCGAACGTCGACGACCCCTGCGCCCAGCGGTAGGCGTTGATCATCACTCGTTCGGTCGCCGCGGAGTCGCACGAGACGTTGTCCTCGGTCGTGTCCAGGCCCGACTTCCGGCACCAGTCCCCGGTGGTCCCGGGACTGGCCAGGGTGATCACGAAATCGGGGTCGCCGGAGGAGATCCGCTCGAACGTCATGGCACCGTCGTGCGCCCAGCTGCGGTCGTCGTTGAGCGTCTCCTGGACGGCCCGGGCAAAGAGCGAGGCGTCGAGCCCGAGGCCCTGCTCGACATCGATCCGGTAGCGGTACTTGTGGCCCCTTCCCGGGGCCTTCGCCGTACCCGGAACCGCCTCGAACTTCCCGGACCCATGGAGTTTCGGGGAGAGCGGATACGCCTTGGCCATCTTCTCCGCATACGAAGGGGACTTGACCTGCGCCACCTTCGGGGTCGGCCGGTCGTCCGAGCGGGAGGCGCCGTCGGTGCCGTCCCGGTCGACGCCCGCGGGCTGCGCGGCACTGGTCCCACCGCTGTCCTGGGCGACCTGCCCGGCCACGACCACCGCGAGCACGGTGGTCACCGCGGCGGCCGCGATACCGGTGAAGGTGCGGCCCCTGACGCCCTTGCCGTCCTTGCCGTCCTTGGCGGGCGTCGGCGCGTCGGCGTCGCCCTGCGGCGGCCGCTCGTCCCGCTCGCCGACCGAGCTGTACGGATCGGCCGGCGGGGCGGAAGGCCCACGGGGTGCGGGGGGTGCGGGGGGCGTGTCGAACGCCTCGACGAAATCGCGCCGCGGTCCCGGCACCAGCGGCCGGGTACCGACCTGCTGCTGGCGCCGGGGCACCGTCTGCTGCGGCCCGGTCCCCCAGCCGCCGCCGGGTTCACGCTGTTCGGGGTGGCCGCCGCGGACGTGACCGGCCTGCCGGAACGGGGCGTGTCCCTCCGCATCGGCCGGTGCGCCGGCCGGCCTCCGGCGCCGCCCGCTGCCGGGCCCCGGACGCACGCCCTCGCGATCAACGCCTGTATCCGCGACGGCGGCCTCGATGTCGGACCCCGTGGGTTCGGGGCCCTTTCGACTATGTCGTCCCACGCCCCGGATCAGCTCCCGCCACGTTCGTCGAGCAGCTCCCGGAACGCCTGGGCGACCGCCTCCGGGTACTCCATCATCGCCACGTGCCCCGCGTCGGGCAGTGTCAGCAGCCGCGAATCGCGGAAGGCCGCGGACGCCCTGCGTGCCATCCGGTACGAGACCAGCTGGTCCCGTCCGCCGTACACGAGCTGGGTCGGTGCGAGCACCCGCTCGGCCTGGCGCCACAGTCCGTGCTGCCCGCCCAGCGTGTACGCATCGACGATGCCACGTGCCGAGCGCGCCATCGCGTCCCAGAAGTACGGCAACTCCAGCCGGCGCTCCATTTCGGCCACCGCTTCACGGAAGCCCGATTCGGAGACGCGCGCCGGATCGCCGTAACAGAGTGCCATGACGCCGCGCGTGCGCTCTTCCGCGGTCCAGTCCCTGGTCATCCTGGCGAACAGGGTTGCGACGCCCGGAACGGCGAGCAGTCCGGTCGGTACGGCGGGCCACTGCACCCGGATCTCGGGGAGCGCGGGCGAGATGAGGGTGAGGGTGCGCACCAGGTCGGGGCGGACCGCGGCAACCCGGGTGGCCACGGCACCGCCGAGCGAATTGCCGAACAGATGGACGGGCCCGCGCTCCCCCGCGTCGAGGAACCGGATCACGGCACGGGCATGCCCGGTGACCGAGTAGTTGCCGTCGTCCGGCGGCGGCGAGTCGCCGAAACCGGGCAGGTCGACCGCCTCGCCGTCCACCAGGCCCTGGAGCAGCGGCATCAGCGCCGCCCAGTTCTGCGAGGAGCCGCCGAGCCCGTGCACATAGAGCGCGGGCGGCAGCCCGGTCCGCTCCGGCGGCCGGGATCGGACGGTCAGCGTCAGTCCGGGCAGCGCGACGGAGCGCAGCTTCTCCCCCTCCGCGACGCCGACGGCGCTCGCCGTGGGGGCCACCGCGGTGGCGGCGCGGACTCCCGGCAGCTCGGTCGAAGACATGCGGCAATGTTACGAGACGATCACACCGCGGTTCATGTGTTCGCGGTCACACACCGCATAGCGGCTCGCAGGGGTAGCTCCTAGGCTCGAAGCAAGGAAGGGAGTCACCATGACGGTCGACCCCAGCGACCCGGAGACCTTCGAGGACATCCAGCCGGACGAACCGGACCAGGAGACGCCCCGGGCGGACGCCGCCGAGCAGCAGGCCGATCTCCAGCAGCGGCAGGACGAACCGCTGGACATCGACCGGGACAGTGCCAATGAGGCCGATGCGGCGGAGCAGGCTCGTGTGGTCACACAGGATGAAGATGATTACCGCTGATACGCCCCGCTTTGCCCCATCGGTCGACGAATCTGTGGCTACCGCAGCCGTCCGGTCCGTGAAATTCTGCGTCCGCGCCGCGCACACCCGGGTTACCCAAAAGTACGATGGCTGTACGGCGCAGCGTGCATGGAAAAGCTGTGTCCGATCACAATTTTGGGAGGCGGCGTGACAGCCATCGAGCAGACCGAGGCGGCGCGCCCGCGGGGCACTCGACTGCCTCGCCGCGCCCGACGCAACCAGCTGCTGGGCGCCGCGCAAGAAGTATTTGTGGCGCAGGGTTACCACTCCGCCGCGATGGACGACATCGCCGAGCGGGCAGGGGTCAGCAAGCCGGTGCTCTATCAGCACTTCCCGGGCAAGCTGGAGCTCTATCTGGCCCTGCTCGACCAGCACTGCGAGTCGCTGCTCCAGGCGGTCCGTACGGCGCTGGCGTCGACGACCGACAACAAGCTGCGCGTCGCCGCGACGATGGACGCGTACTTCGCATACGTCGAGGACGAGGGCGGCGCCTTCCGGCTGGTCTTCGAGTCGGATCTGACCAATGAGCCCGCGGTGCGCGAGCGCGTCGACCGGGTCTCGCTGCAGTGCGCGGAGGCCATCTCCGACGTCATCGCCGGCGACACGGGACTGTCCAAGGACGAGTCCATGCTGCTCGCGGTGGGTCTGGGCGGTGTCTCCCAGGTGGTCGCCCGCTACTGGCTCTCCAGCCAGTCCGCCATTCCGCGGGACACAGCGGTGCAGCTGCTCACTTCGCTGGCCTGGCGGGGCATCGCGGGCTTCCCGCTGCACGGCATCGATCAGCACTGACGGAAGCCGCCGGGTGCGGCCGGCGCCCGTGTTCGCTGCGGGCGTTGCCCGCCGACCGCTGGCGGGTCCCCTCAGCGGGCTAATGTGTGCTGCGTACGGCGCGGTTCACCGCGCAGGGACTGACCGTCGGAGGGACATAGCCGTGGAGGTCAAGATCGGGGTGCAGCACACGCCCCGGGAGATCGTTCTGGAGAGCGGGCTTTCCGCCGAAGAGGTCGAGAGCACGGTCGCCGAGGCTCTCACCGGTAAGGCGCAGCTGCTCAGCCTCACGGACGAGAAGGGCCGCAAGGTCCTGGTGCCGGCCGACCGGATCGCGTACGTGGAGATCGGCGAGCCGAGCACGCGCCGCGTGGGGTTCGGCGCGCTGTAGGCAGCACGCTCGAAGCGGTGACCGTGGCAGCGGCCCGGTGGGAATTCCCCATCGGGCCGCTTTCCGTTCCGGCCCGCTTTTCGGCCCGCGTCCGCGTCCGCGTTTCCGTCAGCCGGGCGATTCCTGTGCGAACCCTGTTCAAGGAGGGTTGCGTACCGCAACCCTCGGGTAGTACCGCTAACGACCGATTTACCCGCCCCGCAACTCGCGAGGTGATCATCTGTGATCTTGGAATTCCTCGGCTCCGCTGTGCTCGGGCTCGCCCTCGCCTGGGTGGCGCTCCGCTCGCTGCCGCACCGGCTCCCGTCCCGCCGTGCCGTCTTCACCACCGGCGCTCTGGGAGCGGTGTTCGGTGCGTTTCTCATGCACTCGGTGCTGGGCCCGGACCACGTCGTGGCCACGCTGATCGGCTCGGTGCTGATCGGGGCCGTGACGCTCTCGCTGCTGGTCCGCCCCGGTAACCACCGCCTGAGCCGATCAGCGGCGGCCTGAAGCCGTCCGACACCTGCGGGGACGAACGCCGGACGGCCCCGGTGAACCGACTACGCGGCGAGCCCGAGCGCGGCCATCCGCTTGGTGTGCGCCTCGGTGATCCGCGAGAACATCCGCCCGACCTCCGCCAGGTCGAACCCGTCGGCCACACCCCCGACGAGCATCGTCGACAGTGCGTCGCGGTCGGCCACCACTCGCTGTGCCTGCGAGAGCGCCTCGCCCATCAGCCGGCGCGCCCACAGCGCGAGCCGCCCGCCGACACGCGGGTCGGCCTCGATCGCGGCACGCACCTTCTCGACGGCGAAGTTGCCGTGCCCCGTGTCGTCGAGCACGGCGAGGACGAGGGAGCGGGTGTCCGAGTCGAGCCGGGCGGCGACCTCACGGTAGAAGTCACTGGCGATCGAGTCGCCGACGTAGGCCTTGACCAGGCCCTCCAGCCAGTCCGACGGCGCGGTCTGGCGGTGGAAGTCGTCGAGCGCCTTGGCGAACGGCTCCATCGCGCCCGTCGGCTCCACCTCGATCGCGGTCAGCCGGTCCGTCAGCCGCTCGAAGTGATGGAATTCGGCGGAGGCCATCTTTGCCAGCTCCGCCTTGTCGGCCAGCGTCGGCGCGAGTTTGGCGTCCTCGGCGAGCCGCTCGAAGGCCGCCAGCTCCCCGTACGCAAGTGCTCCGAGCAGGTCGACAACCGCCGCCCTGTATTGCGGGTCGGCAGAGGCCTGCTCCCAGCCCTGGGCAGCGACCTGCGTGTGCTCGCTTTCGGCCACGGCAATCCTTTCTGAATCGGCTGTGATGCATCGCATACAGCTGATAGCTTCCCTACTGCGCTTCGCCGCGCCGGGCAGGGCTTGTCCGTCATGAAGCTGTCTGGCAGCCAAGTGAGAAGCCCCTCCGGGGAGGAGTCACGAAGCGCAGAATAGTCCGCGCTCAGCTTGAGGGAAGACCCTGTCCGGTCATTGTCGGACAGGCCCTCTCGTGACGTACCACCCAACACATGTGCGTGAATCCGGGGTACAGTGGTATTGCGCTACTGAGTATTTTGGATGTACCTGCGGCGTGAACGAAATCCAATGAGGATGCCCGGTCGGTGGCCCGATCGGCTCCGACCCGACAGCCCTCCACGCGGGGCGTACGCCATGTGCGACCGCAGATGAGGGGCCCCCTCAGCGGCACGAGCGCTCGAGCGACGGCAGTGGTCCCGCGCCACCCGGCCCATCCACGGCCGGATGACCAACCCCGGCACGGTACGACCCCCAGCGTTCGCCTCGGACCGCGTCTCACAGAAGAGGCAGCACCCTGACTACGTTCCGAGAACTCGGGATCCTTCCCGAGACGGCCGAGGCCCTTGAGGCCGTCGGCATTGTGTCCCCCTTTCCCATCCAGGAGATGACGCTCCCCGTCGCACTCTCCGGCTCCGATGTCATCGGACAGGCCAAGACCGGTACCGGCAAGACGCTCGGTTTCGGTCTTCCGCTGCTGGAGCGCGTCACCGTCCCCGCAGATGTCGAGGCGGGCCGGGCCCAGCCCGAGCAGCTGACCGAGGCACCGCAGGCGCTGGTCGTCGTCCCCACCCGCGAGCTCTGCCAGCAGGTCACCAACGACCTGCTGACCGCCGGCAAGGTGCGTAACGTCCGCGTTCTCGCGATCTACGGCGGCCGCGCGTACGAGCCGCAGGTCGAGGCCCTGAAGAAGGGCGTCGATGTGATCGTCGGCACCCCGGGCCGACTGCTCGACCTCGCCGGACAGCGCAAGCTCGACCTCTCGCACGTCCGCGCACTCGTGCTCGACGAGGCCGACGAGATGCTCGACCTGGGCTTTCTGCCCGACGTCGAGAAGATCATCACCATGCTTCCGCCGAAGCGGCAGACGATGCTGTTCTCGGCGACCATGCCGGGCGCCGTCATCGGCCTCGCGCGGCGCTACATGTCTCAGCCGACGCACATCCGCGCCACCTCGCCCGACGGTGAGGGCGCGACCGTCGCGAACATCTCGCAGCATGTCTTCCGGGCCCACTCGATGGACAAGCCCGAGATGGTCTCCCGCATCCTGCAGGCCAACGGCCGCGGACTCGCGATGATCTTCTGCCGTACGAAGCGCACGGCCGCCGACATCGCCGAGCAGCTGGAGAAGCGCGGTTTCGCGTCCGGCGCAGTCCACGGCGACCTGGGCCAGGGTGCCCGCGAGCAGGCGCTGCGCGCGTTCCGCAACGGCAAGGTGGACGTGCTCGTCTGCACGGACGTGGCGGCCCGCGGTATCGATGTCGAGGGCGTGACCCACGTCATCAACTATCAGTCGCCGGAGGACGAGAAGACGTACCTCCACCGCATCGGCCGGACCGGCCGTGCGGGCGCCAAGGGCATCGCGATCACGCTGGTCGACTGGGACGACATCCCGCGCTGGCAGCTGATCAACAAGGCGCTGGACCTGAAGTTCAACGACCCGGTCGAGACGTACTCCACCTCGCCGCACCTCTTCGAGGAGCTCGACATCCCGGCCGGCACCAAGGGTGTCCTGCCGCGTGCCGAGCGGACCCGTGCGGGTCTGCGGGCCGAGGAGATCGAGGACCTGGGCGAGACGGGCGGCCGCGGTCGCAAGTCCTCCGCCACGTCCTCGGCGCCCGCCGTCCGTGAGGAGCGTGCGCCGCGTACGCCGCGTCAGCGTCGTCGTACGCGGGGCGGCTCCGCGGTCGAGGAGGCCGCCGCCACCGCCGCCACGGTGCCGGCCCCGTCCACCGAGGTGGACGACGCCCCGTCGGAGCCGCGTACGCCGCGCCGCCGTCGCCGTACCCGCGTCGGTACCCCGGACGTCGCAGCCGAGGCCGCTGTGACCACGGTGGAGGCTCCGGCCACCGCCGTCGCCACGACGACCGAGGTCGAGGCCGAGCCCGCGACCGAGACCAAGCCGCGCCGCCGCCGCACCCGGGCCGCCGTCGTGAAGCCGGTCGCGGACGAGGTCGACTTCCAGATCGCGCCCATCGCCGAGCCGGTGCCCGAGGCGAGGACGGTGACCAAGCCGCGTCGCCGCGCCCGCGTCATCAAGCCTGCCGAGGACGAGGTCGATTTCCAGATCGCGCCGATCTCCGAGCCCAACCCGGAGACCAAGCCGCGTCGCCGCACCCGTGCGGCGGCCAAGCCGAAGACGGAGGCTGTGGCCCAGGCCCCGGCCGCCGAGGGCGAGGCGAAGCCGCGGAGGCGGCGGGCGCCGCGTGCGGCTGCCGCCAGGACCGAGGGCTGAGCACGGAGCTCTGATCGATCCGGGGCTCCGCCCCGGACCCTGCTCCTCGAACGCCTGAGGGGCTTGATTTCGCCGGACGGGCTTGAGGGCATCCTCAAGCCCGTCCGGCGTTCGAGGACATAACCTCGTCCCATGAGTCGGCCGCCCACCTTCGCCCCGCCCCCCTGCGCCCACGCCCGCCAGCTCCGCACCGCGCGCGGGGACTTCGCCGTGCTGGACGCCTCGCCGCGCACCGCACCGCGCGGTACCGCCCTCCTGCTGCCCGGTTACACAGGCAGCAAGGAGGACTTCATCGCACTCCTCGAACCGCTCTGTGCCGCCGGGTACCGGACCGTCGCCGTGGACGGTCGCGGGCAGTACGAAACCGAGGGGACGACCCGTCAAGAGGACTACGCACAGGGCGAGTTGGCCCGCGATGCGCTCGCGCAGGCCACCGCTCCCGGCGTCGGCGGCGAGGGCCCCGTGCATCTGGTCGGGCACTCGCTCGGCGGGCAGATCGCCCGCGCCGCCGTACTGCTGGACGCCTCACCGTTCCGTTCACTGACCCTCATGTCGTCCGGACCGGCACAGGTCACCGAGGCCCAGCAGCTCAAGGTGAAGATGCTCGGCGACGCACTCGCGACGCTGAGCATGGCCGAGGTGTGGGAGGCGATGCGCGCCCTCGATCCGCCCGAGGACGCGGCGACGGACGGCGAGGCTCTGCGCCGGCGCTGGCTGCGCCACCAGCCCGCCCAGCTGCTCGCCACCGGCCGCCAGCTGGTGACCGAGCCGGACCGGGTGACCGAACTCGCCGCCGTACCTCTGCCCCTCCATGTGCTCTCCGGCGAGCGCGACGACACCTGGCCGGTGCCACTGCTCGACGAGATGGCCCAGCGGCTGGGCGCGCACCGCACCCGGATCGCGGGCGCCGAGCACTCCCCCAATACGGACCGTCCCGAGCAGACGGCGGCCGCGCTCGTCTCCTTCTGGGACGGCCTGTAGGCGACGGGCGTCAGAACTCAGTACTGCGCCTGCAGGTGCTGCCAGAAACCGTCACGCAGCGCCCGCCGCAGATGTGCGTGGCCACGCAGCGAGTGCTGCAGCAGCCGTTCGGCCTCGACCAACAGGTCCTGGTCGACGGAGCCCGGCAGGTACGGATGTCCGGGCAGCAGATCCGCGAGGGACTCACGGCCCCGGGCGGCCAGCCAGGCAGCGGCGATCTGCGCACCGACGAAGCGAACGTCTTCGCGCGAGGGCGCGGGGGTGTCGTCCTCGTAGGTGGTGACGGGGCGTCTGGTGACGTACGGGCGGCAGAAGTCCAAGTCGAAGGTGCGCTGGCTGTCGACCTCCCAGAGCAGCGGTTCGGCCTGATTGCGCCCCTCCCCCGCCTCGATGCCCCACAGGTGCACCCGGGCCCCGTATCCCTGCGCCGCCTCGACCGCTGACACCAGGTCCTCGTCGCCGCCGACCAGCGCCGCGTCGCTGATGGCGCGGTGCCGGGCGAGCGATTCGAGGTCGGTGCGGATGAGTGAGTCGACGCCCTTCTGCTGGTTGTTGGCGTTGAGGTTGCCGAGTCTGACCTTGACGTCGGGAAGTTCGGCGATGGACTGCTGCTCGACGGTGTGGATGCGTCGCCTGGCTCCGTCGTACCAGTACACGCGCAGCAGTCTGCTGTCCGCGAAGATCGTGCGGGCCTTGTCGATGAAGGCCTCGATCAGCCCTTCCGCGTCGAGGTCGAAGGAGCGGCGGTCCTCGGTGCCGGTGACGAGCAGTCCGGCCGCGGCGTACACATAGCCCGCGTCCACGAAGATCGCGTGGGTGGAGGGTGTCTTCGACACCTCGGCGAGCACGCGCTGGAGCAGCTCGTTGGTGCGGTCCAGGCGCTCACGGATCTCTGCCTCGTTCATTCGGGCCTCGTCGTGGGCCTCGTCGCCGGATCGCGCTCGGTGAACTGCTGGTACTTAGACATCCAAAAAATTTCCTTAGCGTAGGGAATGTTTGCAGGAGGCAAGCCGTTGTACACCTCGTGGAGCGCAAGACATAGGTGTCGGGCGCTCTCATCCTTGCGGACGGGTCACCCGTCCTCCCAGTAGTTCTCCAGCAGGAGGATCAGACGAAGGGAAGCCTTATGCGCTTCGAGATCATGCGACTCGACGATGTCGACGGTACCGCCGTGGACAGCACCGTCGTGGACGCCGCCTCCGTCAACCGGATCGTGCAGCAGGCCGCAGCCATAGGCCAGCGCATCTATATCCGCCCGGCCGAAAGCTCGGCTTCGTAACGCATTACGACGCTCAAAGACGAAGCGCCCCCGTACGGAAGGTCCGTACGGGGGCGCTGTGGTGTCCGCGAGCACCGTCAGGAGTTCTGGATGACCTGGGTGACCCCGTTGATGATCTGCTGCACGGCGATGGCGGAGAGCATCATTCCGGCGAGCCTGGTCACCAGCACGACACCGCCGTCCTTGATGACCCGGATGATGAGCAGCGAGTAGCGCATGGTCAGCCAGAGCACGATGTGCATGGCGATGATCGCCGACCAGACCGAGATCTGGCTTCCCACGCTGTCGGCGTGCTGCACCGCGAGGATCACCGACACGATCGCACCAGGCCCGGCAAGCAGCGGCATGCCCAGCGGTACGAGCGCCACATTGACATCCTTGGTCTGCGTCGGCTCGTCGGTCTTGCCGGTCAGTAGATCGAGCGCGATCAGCAGCAGAAGCAGTCCGCCCGCGATCATCAGGGCGGGTACGGAGACATGCAGATAGTCGAGGATCTGCTGGCCGAGCACACCGAAGACGGCGATCACACCGAAGGCGACGGCCACCGCCTGCAGCGCCATCCTGCGCTGCATCTTCGCGGGGCGGCCGGCGGTGAGGGCAAGAAAGATCGGGGTGATCCCAGGGGGATCCATAATCACAAAAAGCGTGAGAAAAAGGGATCCGAAGACAGCGACGTCGAACACAGTGAGCCTTGCGAGAAGAGAGCGAGAAATGACCTGAAGGAGCGCACCCCGAAGCCATGACGGCGGCCTGGCGGCCGGGTGCGCGGAAGTGGAACGCAGTAGTGGGACGAGTGGCGGTACGCGTCCGGCCGCTCGGCAGGGCGGCGAGGGGCTTCACGCCCCGGCGACGACGCGTGCGTCGTTACGCGGGGCGGGGTCCGCCGGCGCCCGGCACCGGGAAGGCTCCCGTGGCGCGCCGGGTGATCTCGCCGTAGATCTCGGGGTCGGTGGTGTACTCGCCGAGTCCGACGGGCTTGCGGCTGCCGTGGTAGTCGCTGGACCCGGTCGTCAGCAGCCCCAGCTCCCGGGCGAGCCCGCGCAGCCTGGCCCTGGTCGGCTCGTCGTGGTCCATATGGTCGACCTCGATGCCGTCGAGGCCTGCGGCGGCGAGCCGCGCGATCGACGACTCGGGCATTACCTCACCGCGCTTGACGGCGAGCGGGTGGGCGAAGACGGTGACGCCACCGGCGGCCTTGACCAGCCGGATCGCGTCGAAGGGGTCGAGTTCGTGCTTCTCGGCGTACGCGCGTCCGCCGTTCGCGAGCCATTCGGGCGTGAAGGCGTCGGAGACTGTCTCGACGACACCCAGCTCGACGAGCGCGGTGGCGATGTGCGGCCTGCCGACCGATCCGTCCCCGGCGATCCTCGCGACCTGTTCCCACTCGACCGGAACGCCGAGCGCCTGGAGCTTGCCCACCATGGTCCGGGCGCGCGGCACCCGGTCGTCCCGTACCAGCTCGCGTTCGCGTGCCAGCTCGGGCTCATCGGGGTCGAAGAGGTACGCCAGCATGTGGAGGCTCACGCCGTCGATCCGGCAGGAGAGCTCGGCGCCGGTGACGAGGGTGAGCCCCTCCGGAAGGGCGGCGATCGCCTCGACGTGGCCGCGCACGGTGTCGTGGTCGGTGAGGGCGATGACGTCGAGGCCTGCGGCCGCTGCACCCAGCATGAGCTCGGCGGGGGTGTCCGTACCGTCCGACGCGCTGGAGTGGGTATGCAGGTCGATGCGCACGACGCGTACTCCAGTGCTCGGGCCGGACAAGGGGACATCCAAGGATAACCGGCATTCGAGCGGTGCCCTGCGGGCACCCGAGGTGCCAGGGCCGGTTCGCCGGGCAGGCCCTAGTTGAGCAGGCGCGGCGTGAGCGCCCCGCACGGTACGAGGTCCATCTCACCCCCGGCCTCGCGCAGATCGGCGAGCACCAGCTCGTCGTACATCAGGAGCCCCGACTGCTCGGGCCAGACGATCGCCCAGAGCCAGAGCCCACGCGCCTCGCCCGCGAAGACCGCCCGGTCCTCGGGCGCTCCCTTGACGTTCCAGAGCGGGGTGGGGCGGCCGGCGGCGAGCATCTTCACGTCCGGCGGGCCGTCGACGTGCAGATAGGGGCCGGGGTCGAGGCCGTCGATCCCGGCGTAGCGCGCCCCGAGTCCGACGCCGAGTTCCTCGGTGACGAGCAGCAGCTCCCCGATACCGCCGACGGGACCGGGGCCGGAACAGGCGACGACGGTGGCGCGACCACCACTGCGGTCGTCACCCGCGCTCGCCACACCGGTGAACAGCCAGCCCACCGGCAGCGGCCAGGGCATCCACACCGGGACCTGGGCGCGCTGCACCACCACACTCAGCGCCTCGACGCTGGGCGGGATGACCGGCTGCAGCGGCTGCACACTGCCGTGCACCGCGCACTGCCAGGTGTCGGAAAAGAGACCGGGCGCCCTGACCCGGCCTCCACACTTCGGGCAACTGGGTTCGCCCCTCATAGCGTCCAACGGTCCTCCAGGACCGTCGCCGCGTCAAGGATGATCACCCGTCCGCAGCGCGGTTCCTGCCAGCAACAATTAGATGTAACTTGCATTCATTAGCCCCTCTAACTTATTCTGTGCATAACGCAACGATCTAATGGAGAGCGAGAAGACCCATGCAGGGAGAGGATCCGTTCGATCAGGAGCGGGCAGCATCCTGCGCCAGCCGAAGGCCGTCTGGGCCACGGCGGGCGCGTCTGTTGTCGCATTCATGGGAATCGGCCTGGTGGACCCGATTCTCCCGTCCATCGCCAAGGGCCTGGAGGCGACGCCGAGCCAGGTGTCACTGCTCTTCACCTCGTACTTCCTGATCACCGCCGTGGCGATGCTCGTCACCGGCTTCGTGTCCAGCCGGATCGGCGGACGCAAGACGCTCCTGACCGGCCTCGCGCTCGTCGTCGTCTTCGCCGCGCTCTCCGGCACCTCGTCGTCCGTCGCCGAACTCGTCGGCTTCCGGGCCGGCTGGGGACTGGGCAACGCGCTCTTCGTATCGACCGCGCTCGCCGTGATCGTCGGTGCGGCGGCCGGCGGCAGCTCGGCGGCGATCCTGCTCTACGAGTCGGCGCTCGGTCTCGGCATGGCCTGCGGACCGCTGCTCGGCGCCCTGCTCGGTGACGTCAGCTGGCGCTACCCGTTCTTCGGCACGGCCGCGCTGATGGCGATCGGCTTCATCTGCATCACGGCGTTCCTGAAGGAGCAGCCCAAGCCCGCAAGGAAGACCTCGCTGCTCGACCCGATCAAGGCGCTCGGCCACGGCGGCCTGGCCTCCGTCGCGACCTCGGCGTTCTTCTACAACTACGCGTTCTTCACGATCCTGGCGTTCACACCGTTCGTGCTGAACATGACGCCGTACAAGTCGGGCGCGGTCTTCTTCGCCTGGGGTCTGCTGCTCGCGGTCTTCTCGGTGCTCGTCGCCCCGCGACTGCAGAAGCGCTTCGGGTCGCTGAAGGTGCTCGGCGCCTCGCTGGTACTGCTCGCCGTCGACCTCGTGATCCTGGGATACGGCAACCACACAGCCGCCATCGCCTGCACGATCGTCTCCGGCGCCTTCATCGGCATGAACAACACCGTCTACACGGAGCTGGCGCTCGGTGTGTCGGACGCGCCGCGCCCGGTGGCGAGCGCGGGTTACAACTTCGTCCGCTGGTTCGCCGCGGCCGCCGCCCCGTACCTCGCACCGAAGATCGAGGAGTGGAGCAACATCCACATCCCGTTCGTGGTCGCCGCGATCGCGGCCGTCGTCGGTGCGGTCGTCGTCTGGGTCCGGCGTACGGCGCTGACCCACGAGGCAGAGGAGCTGGAGCCCAAGCACGCCACCGAGGACGGCGTCACGGTCTTCGCCAACTGACCGCGACGAAACCCGGTTCTGCCCCGCCCGCGGCCCCCCTCCTGGCTGCGCGGCGGGGCTTCCCGTATGCCCGGCACCACTCAGCCGGTCGGTCCTGCGTCTCAGTCCAGCGCCACGGAGGCACGCAGCGGATCACGCAGATCCATCCCGTGCGACAGCCACCGCTCCTGCAGCTCCTGCGCCCCGCGGACCCGCTTCCACGCCGCCTCGTTGTGCGTCATCGGCAGCAGCGGCAGGAACCGCACCGGCTCCATCGGCTCGTCCAGCTCGAGGTCCTCGACCAGACCTCCCGACTCGGCGACCAGCACGGAGCTGAACGGCGCCCCGGGCCAGAGCGGTTCACCGAGGTCCAGCGAGGCGCCGGGCGCCACGATCAACCCCTCGACCTGCGGCGAGGCCGCCAGCACCGCCAGCCCGCGGAGGACCTTGTCGGTGTCGGCAAGACCGGCCCGCACGGAGAGGACCAGCTCGGCGCGTGGTCCCTTCACCGGGTCCGCGAGGGCCGCGGTCGGATCGGCCATCGGCTGTGCGGACATGCCGAGCGTGGCGTAGCGCACCACATCACGGTCGGTGAAGCGGAGCACCTCGATGCGGTCCGTCCCGAGAAACGTCACTGCGGCGCGCGCGTCCGGTTCGCCGAGGGCCGTCAGCAGCCGGGCCTCGACCAGAGCAAGAATTTCTCCCATCCTGCGAGCATAGGACGCGTATGGAACGGGCAAAGTAAAAGATTGGCCCTCAGTCGGCTGATAGTCTTGGCCGCTGGTCGGGGCAGCACGCAGAAGCGTCGCTCTCAGTCCCGACGACACGTCATCCCCCACGGGGGACCGGCTGGAGGAGGTGGGGCTGCAATGGATCGAAGTCGACCGTGCAGTACCAACCGCTCTTCCGCTCCTCACCTCTCTTCGGTGATCTGAAGCCTTCTCGGTCAAGGCCCATGGCATTGCGCACGACGGAAGAGCACCCCTTTTTTGCCTGTCTGTAGCGAACGCCGTCATCGCGCCGCTGCGGTGCCGCCCGCTTTGCGGACGTGAGCACACGTCCCCATTCCGGGCTGTTCCACGTGCCCGACGACGGCCCTCCGTGAAGGAGCCAGCCATGTCGATGATCCGCGACCTGCGCGCCGCCGTGCGCCCGTCCCTGCGCAAGAGCAACGCCCTGCACAACAGTTACGACACCACCCGTGACCCGTCCGCCTCCAGCGCGGTCGTCGACTGCGCGGTCTACCGCGACGGACGGCGCGTGGAGACCGGAACCTGCCGCACGCCGCACGAGGCGATGCTCCAGGTGCGCGAGGAGGGCGGCTTCGCCTGGATCGGCCTGCACGAGCCGACCGAGGAGGAATTCGCCGGTATCGCCCGCGAGTTCGGCCTCCACCCGCTCGCCGTCGAGGACGCCGTCCACGCCCACCAGCGGCCGAAGCTGGAGCGGTACGACGACACTCTCTTCACCGTCTTCAAGACCATCCACTACGTCGAACACACCGAGCTCACCGCGACCAGCGAGGTCGTCGAGACCGGCGAGGTGATGTGCTTCACCGGCCGGGACTTCGTCATCACCGTCCGGCACGGCGGCCACGGCTCGCTGCGTGCACTGAGGCACCGGCTGCAGGACGACCCCGAGCTGCTCGCCAAGGGGCCCTCCGCGGTCCTGCACTCCATCGCCGACCATGTCGTCGACGGCTACATCGCGGTGGCGGGCGCCGTCCAGGACGACATCGACGAGGTGGAGATCGAGGTCTTCTCCACCCCCGCGAAGGGCAGCCCGCGCGGCTCGGACGCCGGCCGGATCTACCAGCTCAAGCGTGAGGTCCTGGAGTTCAAGCGGGCAGTGTCGCCGCTGCTGCGGCCGATGCAGCTGCTGAGCGAGCGGCCGATGCGGCTGATCGACCCCGACATCCAGAAGTACTTCCGCGACGTCGCCGACCACCTGGCGCGGGTACACGAAGAAGTCATCGGCTTCGACGAACTGCTGAACTCGATCCTCCAGGCCAACCTGGCGCAGGCGACCGTCGCGCAGAACGAGGACATGCGCAAGATCACGTCCTGGGCGGCCATCGTCGCCGTACCGACGATGATCTGCGGCGTCTACGGCATGAATTTCAAGCACATGCCCGAGCTGGGCTGGAGGTACGGCTACCCGATGGTGCTGGGCGTCATCGGAGTGGTCTGCTTCTCCATCCACCGCACACTCAAGCGCAACGGCTGGCTCTAATAGAGTTCGGGTATGACTGCTGCTGCCGCTGACGTGCCGCTGGGCCGGGCTCTCGTCGAGGAGGCCACCAAGAAGTCGGGCCTCATCTGGGTGCGGGGCACCGGGCCCGCACGGGCGCTGTGGCACGTGTGGCACGAGGGTGCGGCGCATCTGGTCGGCGACGGCCCCGGCGAGCAGCCGCTCCCGGCCGGTCTCGGCGACGGGTCCGCCGCCGAGGTGACCGTGCGGAGCAAGGACAAGGGCGGCCGGCTGGTCGCCTGGACGGCCGCCGTGGCAGAGCTCGCACCGCACTCCGAGGAATGGGAGGCCGCCGTCGCCGAGCTCAAGGGCAAGCGGCTGAACGCACCGGACGCCGAACAGATGACGGAGCGGTGGGCGCGCGAATGCCGGGTGCTGCGGCTGACACCCGGCGAATTCCGTACGGAACTGCCGGACGGCTCGCTGGCCGCCGTGCCCCTGCCGACGCCCGCGACCACGCGGCGGCCGGTGCCGGCCGGACTGCCGCGGCTGCTGAAGCGGGCACGCAAGGGCTGACCGGGGCAGGGCCTGTCCGCCGCTGATCCACCGGGCAGAGCCTCTGATCCGCCGGACGGGGCCACCTCCTGGACCGCGTGCCGTGCGGCCCGCTCTCAGGAGGACGTCTTGGGCAGCTGCTGCCCGTAGTCGACCGTGTCGCCCTTCGCCGGGGCCTCCAGCGTGAAGTCCTTGCCCCAGTCCGACAGCGTCACGATCCCCCCGCCGCCGCCGCGCGCGAAACGCAGCGGATACGGCGTGCCCTCCAGCGAGACGTCGAGCGTTCCGCCCTCGCCCTTGCCACCCATGATCTGAACGGTCCGGGTCGGTCCGACCTTCCCCCGGTCGCCCTTGTTGAGGGTGCCGTGCACGGTGAGCAACCCGTCGAGCAGGGTCTCCTTGTCCGTGAAACCGCGCAGCTGCTTGTACGTGGGGTCGTCCTCGGGCACCTTCACGTACTTGTCCTGGAGCTTGTCCGCGGCCGCCCCGCCCGCGTCGTTGTCGGCGCCGGACTTCTCGTCGTGGCTCCAGAACCCCGAGTCCGCCTTCAGATAGAGCTCGTCACCGATCCGCAGCAGCTCGAAGGTGCTGTTCTTCGAGACGACGGAGCCGATGCCGCCCTTCTCCTTGAGCTGCATATTGAGCTTGTACGTGCCGCCCTTGCTGACCAGCGTCCCGGCGAGGCGCACCGCATCGGCGGAGTCTGCTGCGGTCTGCGCCTTCTTCTCGATCTCCGTGGCGGCGAGCTTGCCGACGCCGTTGGTCCCCTTGTCCGGATCCTCGCCCCCGCACGCCGTGAGAGCGGCGGTCAGCCCCGCGCAGAGCACAACGGCGAGCGTGGTCCGGCGGCGTCGGGCCCGGACGGGCGGAACGGAAGAGGTCACGGGCGCACTGCCTCTCATCTGCATGGCGGGGGTGGCAGACGGCAGCGTACCTGTGCCGTTCACGCCTTCCGGCAGAGAGCCGTACGGACGGATCCACCGGGGCAGCCCGGAGCGGTACGGGCTAGCCTGATCCCGTCATAACGGTTAATTAGCTGTCAAACGGACCGGACAGAGAAGTCGTACACGGAAGAAGGAGGCGCACCATGGCGGCAGGCGCCTCCCGGGTCTTCGTCTCGCACCTCGCCGGCGTCCCGGTCTTCGACCCCAACGGCGATCAGGTGGGCCGCGTCCGCGACCTGGTCGCGATGTTGCGGGTCGGCGACAGGCCGCCCCGGCTGCTCGGCCTGGTCGTCGAGGTGCTCAGCCGCCGCCGGATCTTCCTCCCTATGACCCGGGTGACGGGGATCGAGTCCGGTCAGGTCATCACCACCGGTGTCGTCAACATGCGGCGCTTCGAACAGCGGCCCACCGAACGCCTGGTGCTCGGCGAGTTCCTCGACCGACGGGTCCACCTCGTGGAGACCGGTGAGGAGGTCACCGTCCTCGATGTCTCCGTGTCGCAGCTTCCGGCCCGTCGCGACTGGGAGATCGACAAGTACTTCGTGCGCAAGGGCAAGGGCGGGGCGCTGCGGCGCAAGGGCGAGACCCTGACGGTCGAATGGTCGGCGGTCAGTGGTTTCTCGCTGGAGGAGGACGGGCAGGGCGCCGAGTCCCTGGTCGCCACGTTCGAGCAGCTGCGCCCGACCGACGTGGCCAACGCGCTGCACCATCTGTCGCCGAAGCGACGAGCCGAGGTAGCGGCTGCGCTCGACGACGACCGGCTCGCCGACGTACTGGAGGAGCTGCCCGAGGACGACCAGGTGGAGATCATCGGCAAGCTCCAGGAGGAGCGTGCCGCCGATGTCCTGGAGGCCATGGACCCGGACGACGCGGCCGACCTGCTGTCCGAACTGCCCGAGGAGGACAAGGAGCGGCTGCTGGCCCTGATGCGTCCGGACGACGCGGCGGATGTGCGACGCCTCATGGCGTACGCGGAACGGACCGCCGGCGGTCTGATGACCACCGAGCCGATCATTCTGCGGCCGGACGCGACGGTCGCCGACGCGCTCGCACGGGTCCGGCAGGCGGATCTGTCCCCCGCACTCGCCGCCCAGGTGTACGTGTGCCGCTCGCCGGACGAGACACCGACCGGCAAGTACCTGGGCACCGTGCACTTCCAGCGGCTGCTGCGGGATCCCCCGTACGCCCTGGTCAGCTCGATCGTCGACAGCGATCTCGTCCCCCTCACCCCGGACACCCCTTTGTCGGCCGTGACGAGCTATCTGGCCGCGTACAACCTGGTCTCGGTGCCGGTCGTGGACGAGAGCGGATCCCTGCTCGGCGCTGTGACCGTCGACGACGTACTCGACCACCTGCTGCCCGAGGACTGGCGGGAGACCGACTTCCACGGTGAGGAGGAGGTCGCACGTGGCCGCTGAGGACCGCACGAAGGGGACGCCGACGGGTGCCTCGGGCATCGCGCGCCCGCCCCGTTCCCGGCTGGACCAGCCGAAGGCCCCGCGGCGGCGGCTGCTTCCCGAGTACGACCCCGAGACGTTCGGCCGGTTCTCCGAGCGGATCGCCCGCTTCCTGGGCACCTGGCGCTTCATCTCCTGGATGACGCTGGTCATCATCGTCTGGGTGCTGTGGAACATCTTCGCGCCGACGGCATGGCGGTACGACCAGTACCCGTTCATCTTCCTGACGCTGATGCTCTCGCTCCAGGCCTCGTACGCGGCCCCGCTGATCCTGCTCGCGCAGAACCGGCAGGCCGACCGCGACCGGGTCACCTACGAGCAGGACCGCAAGCAGAACGAGCGCTCCATCGCGGACACCGAGTACCTCACCCGCGAGATCGCGGCACTGCGGATGGGGCTCGGCGAGGTCGCCACCCGCGACTGGATCCGCTCCGAACTGGAAGACCTCATGAGGGACCTGGGCGGCCGGCATGCCCTACTCCCGGCCGAGAGTGACGAAGACCGCTGAGGGGGCTACTCGCGCGTAGCAGCAGGCGCCGTAACATCGTCCGTATGGCTACGGAAGACGCGGTGCTTGAGGCACTGGCGACAGTGAACGACCCGGAGATCCACCGTCCGATCACCGAACTCGGCATGGTGAAGTCGGTCGAGATCGATGCTGACGGTGCGGTCGCTGTCACGGTGTATCTCACGGTGTCCGGCTGCCCGATGCGCGAGACCATCACCAAGAACGTGACCGAAGCGGTGGCGAAGGTCGAAGGCGTCACACGCGTCGACGTCACGCTCGACGTGATGAGCGACGAACAGCGCAAGGAACTCGCGTCCTCACTGCGCGGCGGCACGGCTGAGCGCGAAGTGCCGTTCGCCAAGCCCGGCTCGCTGACCCGGGTCTACGCGGTGGCATCCGGCAAGGGCGGCGTCGGCAAGTCGTCGGTCACGGTGAACCTGGCGGCCGCGATGGCGGCCGACGGCCTCAAGGTCGGTGTCGTGGACGCGGACATCTACGGGCACAGCGTGCCGCGGATGCTCGGCGCGGACGGCAAGCCGACCCAGGTCGAGAACATGATCATGCCGCCGTCGGCGCACGGCGTGAAGGTCATCTCCATCGGCATGTTCACCCCGGGCAACGCCCCGGTGGTGTGGCGCGGACCGATGCTGCACCGAGCACTCCAGCAGTTCCTCGCCGATGTGTACTGGGGCGACCTGGACGTCCTGCTGCTCGACCTGCCGCCGGGCACCGGTGACATCGCGATCTCGGTGGCACAGCTCGTGCCGAACGCCGAGATCCTGGTCGTCACGACCCCGCAGCAGGCCGCGGCCGAGGTGGCCGAGCGGGCCGGTTCGATCGCCGTGCAGACCCACCAGAAGATCGTCGGTGTCGTCGAGAACATGTCGGGGCTTCCGTGCCCGCACTGCGACGAGATGGTCGACGTGTTCGGTACCGGCGGTGGCCGGAAGGTCGCCGAGGGCCTGACGAGGACGGTCGGCGCGGAGGTGCCGGTGCTCGGCTCCATCCCGATCGACGTACGGCTGCGCGAGGGTGGCGACGAGGGCAAGCCGGTCGTCCTGTCCGACCCCGACTCCCCGGCCGGCAAGGCACTCCGCACCATCGCGGACAAGCTGGGAGGCCGTCAGCGCGGCCTGGCGGGCATGTCGCTGGGAATCACCCCGCGCAACAAGTTCTGAGCGGGGACGAAGGCATCGCCGGACGGGCCTGGTTTCCGGGCCCGTCCGGCGAAACCGAGCCTGGTCGGCGTTTGAGGACATCTTCGAGCCCGGCCGGCGATCGACGACAAAGCGGCAACCGGCCATGACCGGTCACCGCCCACCGCCCCGGCCTACGCGTACGTCGTGATGTCGCCGACCACCGAGAACCCCAGCCCGTACGCGCTCATCCCCCGCCCGTACGCCCCGATGTGCACCCCGCCGTGCGCCGACCCCGCCAGCACCCAGCCGAACTCGGACTCGCGGTAGTGGAACGGCAGCGGGACACCGTCCACCGGCAGCGACAGCGCCGACCATGCGGGACCGTCGAGATCGTCGGCGAGTTCGAACGCAGTCTCCGTCTGCTGGTCCAGCCAGTCGTCACGCAGTGTGTGATCCATCTGCGGGGGCCATGTACAGGCGAGCAGGCCGGACCCGGCCAGCCAGGCCGCGGAGGAGACAGTGGTCGCGTCCAGAACCCCCGTACCGTCACCGCTGCGCCGCACCGGGCTGCTGCCCACTGTCACGACGACGGCGAATCGTTGTTTCTCGACACCCGCGTCGGCCCGTACCGACGGCTCGTCACCGTGCCCGATGGAACCGTGCTGCACAGTGCCGTCCGCCGCGGTTCCCACCTGCATCCGCCAACGCGGCCCGGTGAAGGCCTCGTCCAGTCCGTACCAGGGAAACGGAGCTGCCAGATAACCGTCGACAGTACGCCGGGCCGCCGATACCCCTTCTGCGGTGACTGTGCTCGGCGCACCTTCCGCGCCCACCCGACTGGTCGTCTCCATCTGCCCGGCCGCCTCCTCGATCCCTTGTGTCCGGAGCGGCCCGCCCCCCACGGGCGTCCTCACAACCGGACAGATGGAGAATAGCCATACCGTCCGGACGAGCCGGGATTGACTGCTGTCAGGTGGCGTCTGCGTCGAACGGCGGGCGGTCGTCCTTCGCGGGCTGTTCACGCTTCTTGAGCAGGTCCGGAGTACCGGCGGAGCCGTTGGCCGCGGTGATCGCCGAGCCGCTCGACACGCCGCTCCGGAAGTCCGCGGACTCCACGGCCGCGTTCTCCCGGCCGTTCACCGCGTCGGTGACCTCGGCCAGATCCTTGCGCAGGTCGAAGCTTTCGCGGATCTCCTTCAGCCCCAGATCGTCATTGCCGTCCATGAGCTGCTTGCGGACGAACGTCTTGGGATTGAGGTCCTCGAACTCGAAGTCCTTGAACTCCGGGCCGAGCTCCGTACGGATGTCCGCCTTGGCACTCTCCGAGAACTCACGGATCTTACGGATGAAGCGCGAGGCGTCCTGGATGACCTTGGGCAGCTTGTCCGGACCGAAGACCAGCACGCCCAGGATCGCGAGCGTCACCAGCTCGAGTGCGCCTATGTCATTGAACACCTTGTTGCTCCTCGTGTTCTCCGCGACCAGGTCGGTCGTGGTCCGGACCCGGCCCACGGTACCGGTCGAAACTGTCCGCGCGGTAGCGTCCCGTGGCTGTCACGTGCCGGTTGCCGAACCAAGAGTCAAAGAGATGGACAGGTCTTTACCACCACGGGTCAGGCCGAGGTCCAGACGGTCGCCGGGCCGGTGGGCGCGGATCTTCACGATCAGCTCCTCGCCGCTGTGCACCCGCCTGCCGTCGACCTCGGTGATGACGTCACCCGGCTTGATCCCGGCCTTGGCACCGGGCCCGCCGGGCGTCACAGCGGGCTTGCCGGCCGCACCCTTCGTATCGACCTTGGCGCCGTCCCCCGTGTACTTCATGTCCAAGGTGACGCCTATCACCGGGTGGGTGGCCTTCCCCGTGTTGATCAGTTCCTCGGCGACCCGCTTGCCCTGGTTGATCGGGATGGCGAAGCCGAGACCGATGGACCCTGCCTGCCCGCCCTCGGTGCTCGAACCGCTGTCGGCGGCACGGATGGCGCTGTTGATGCCTATGACATGGGCGTCGGTGTCGACGAGCGGACCGCCGGAGTTGCCCGGGTTGATCGGGGCATCGGTCTGCAGCGCGTCGACGTAACTGATGTCGCTGCCGTCGCCCTTCTCGCCGCCCGCGGTGATCGGCCGGTCCTTGGCGCTGATGATGCCGGAGGTCACGGTGTTGGACAGGTCGAAGGGTGCGCCGATGGCCACCACGGGGTCGCCGACCTGCACATTGTCGGAGTTGCCCAGCGGCAGCGGCTTGAGGCCGGAGACGCCGGTGACCTTGACCACGGCCAGGTCGTAACCGCTGTCCTTGCCGACGACTTCGGCGCGCGCGGTCTCGCCGCCGCTGAACGTCACAGTGATCTCGCCGGAGGACCCGGCCGGGGCGACGACATGGTTGTTGGTGAGGATGTGGCCGGATTTGTCGAGAACGAAGCCGGTGCCGGTGCCGGATTCGGTGGTGCCGCTGACATGGAGAGTGACCACGCTGGGCAGAGCGCTTGCGGCGATCCCCGCGACGCTGTCGGGGGCGCGGCCGCCGGTGTTGTGGCCGGTCTGCGGAAGCTCGACCTGGGTGAGGCCGCCGTTGCGCTCGATATAGGCGCCGATGCCGCCGCCGATGCCGCCCGCCACCAGTGCGAGCAGCACCGCACCGACGAGGAGGGAGCCGCGGCGGTTCTTCTTGCGGCCGCCGTCGGCCCCGAGCGGCGGGCCCGGGTTGGTCAGTGGCTGCCGGGGCGCACCCCAGGGGTCGTACTGGAGCCACTGCGTCGACTGCGGCTGCGGCTGCTGAGGCGGGGGCGTGAAGCCGGGGGCGGGTGAGGTGGGGATACCGGCGCCGTTCGTACCCGCGTACTGCGGGGGTACGGGGGTGCCGTGTGCCGGGGTCGGGACCGGTCGCTGTACGGGTGGAGCGGGCGCCCAGGGGCCGGGTCCGCCGTACGGCGGGGTGCTGTACTGATCGGGCTCGTGCAGGGGCGCCACGGGCTGCGTGGCCGCTACGGACGGCACCGGCTCGGGTACGGGCGGGGATGACACCGGCTCGGGTGCCGACGGCTGAGGGGGCACGTCGGCTGCGTGTGCCTCCGTCACGCCCGTCGCGCCCGTCACATCGACCGTGGGCGCCGGTTCCTCGACGGGGGTCGGCTCGTCCGGCGCGGTGCGGGTGGTGCCTCCCGCCGTGGGCCGGCTCCACCACTTCGCCTTCGGCCCGGTGGACTTCCCGTCTTCCATGCTCTCCCCGCAACTGCCGCGTCTGGCCTCTGCACGCCCCGGCAGGGGCGTCCGTCCCGGAATTCCTCCCGGAATTCAACCAGGTTTGCGAATGTCTGCGCAGACCCCGGCGCAGACCCCGTTCAGCGCCGGGAGGAAAGCGGCAGACCGCGATCGGCGGGGGTGGGGAGGGCCGCGGCCGACGGCGGCGTCCAGGACGGCGGCGCGGAGGGCTCCGGGGGCTGTGAGGCCGGTCGTCCGAGCACCTGGGCGAAGAGCGGGGTGGTGCCGGTCGGGCGTATCAGCGGTGGCGCGGACACATTGGTCAGAACCTGAACGGCGAAGGTGTTCTCCGCGAGACTTCCCGTGGAGAGCAGCGCGGGAGCGGTGGAAGGCACCGCTGGTGTGGCCTCCGGCACGGGTGGTGGTGGGGCAGCGGCTGCGGTCGAGCGGTCGCCCGCCTCCGTAGCGGCAGGGGTCCCCTGGCTGCCGGCGCCGCGGCGGCTCACCGAGCTGCCGCTCTCGCTGCGGGATGCGGTGTCGAGCGGGTTCACCGTGTTTCCGGCGCCCGCGGCCCGGGCCGGGGAGCTGGGACCCGCCCCTGTCGGCAGGGCACCGCCCAGGGCGATGGCCGCCAGCGATACGGCGCTGGCCGCTGCGAAGGCGAACCTCCGGCCGCGCCACGGCGAGCGGTCTCCCTCACGGCCGACCTCATGGATCCGGAAGCCCGAACGGGAGGAGCCGCCCGGCAGTACGGCGGTCGAGCCGTGCGGGGCCGGGAGGAAGCCAAAACTCCCCAGTGGCGAATTCCCCGGCGAATCCGTGCGGCTGCCGGACGACTGAATCACGGGACCGGGCCCGTCGGCGAAGCGCCCGGAGCCGCCGAATGGTTTCCCCCGGTTGTCGTCGTCACCCCCCGGTCCCCCGGGAAGGCCCTGCAGTCGGGCAAGGAAGCCCTCGGACGGCGAAGGCGGGGCCGACTGTGCGAAGACACTCTTCAGGCGCCGCTGGGCGGCAGCCTCGGCCTTGCACTTGGCGCAGGTCGCAAGGTGGGCGAGCACCCGCTCTCGGGCGTCGTGTTTCAGCTCACCGTCGACAAGCGCGGCAAGCCGGTCCCCCAGGTGTTGTTCCGCAGGGGTCGGAACTGTGCCACTCACGCCGTTCCGCCCTCCCCTGCCAGGATCGCGCCCGCCAGCGAGCGCTGCTCGGCACGGGCCTCGGGCGAACGGTGCTGCAGCGCCTTGCGCAGATGCGAGCGACCGCGGTGGATACGGCTGCGCACGGTACCGAGCTTCACGCCCAGTGTCGCGGCGATCTCCTCGTACGAGAGGCCCTCGATGTCACAGAGCACGACAGCGGCACGGAATTCGGGCGCAAGGGTGTCCAGCGCCTGCTGCACATCCGCGTCGAAGTGGGTGTCGTTGAAGACCTGCTGCGGGGACGGTTCACGGCTCGGCAGCCGCTCGGCGGCGTCGTCGCCGAGGGAGTCGAAGCGGATCCGCTGCTTACGACGGACCATGTCCAGGAACAGGTTGGTCGTGATGCGGTGCAGCCAGCCCTCGAAGGTGCCCGGCGTATAGGTCGACAGCGACCGGAACACGCGCACGAAGACCTCCTGTGTCAGGTCCTCCGCATCGTGCTGGTTGCCCGTCAGCCGGTAGGCAAGGCGATAGACACGGCCGCTGTGCGTGCTGACGATCTCTTCCCATGAGGGTGGCGTCCACGCCTGGGAGTCCGCATCTGAGGCGAAGGTCGCGGTCGGTGCGGATTCGTTGGAAGAACGGTCAGCGATGTTGGTCACGGATTTCGGCTCACCCGCCGACCTGAGAAAGCGCCGCAGCACTCCTCCCCGATCCACAGGCGCAGCCGCACCTCCCCTATCGGCTCTGGTGGTGTCCAGTGGAGCCCCTACCATAGCGACCTCGCCCGTTAGCTCCGGATAAGCCTTTTTCCTGCTGGGGCCGGGGATCACCCCGGGAACCGCCGGCCCGTGTCTCCCGGACCCGATCTGCGGGCCGGTTCCACGGGCTTTCCCCTGCCCCTGCATAACGCCCGGTCCCATCTGCGGGTTCCCGGGTGCAGCGGATACAGTCACCGTTGCGCCAACTACGGGGACAGGAGAGGGTCATTACCGCCAACCGGCAGACGAGCTGGGCGTTCGCCGACGCCTTTGTCGCCGAGGACGAAGCATTGCGCTGGGCCCGGGACCGGGCTCGGGAGGCAGGGCTCCGCTCGGTGTCGCCAGGTACCGGCGCCGCGCTGCGCTTGCTCGCTGCCACGACGGATGCCAAAGCGGTGGCCGAGATCGGCACCGGGACCGGCGTGTCCGGACTCTATCTGCTGCATGGCATGCGGCCCGACGGGGTGCTGACCACGGTCGACCCGGAGCCCGAGCGCCAGCAGTTCGCCCGTGAGGCGTTCCGGGCAGCGGGGTTCGCCGCCAATCGGGCCCGTTTCATTCCCGGCCGCGCCCTGGACGTACTGCCGCGGCTCGCGGACGGCGGATACGACTTGGTGTTCTGCGACGGCGACCGGCTGGAGAGCCTGGACTGTCTCGCTGAATCGTTGCGCCTGCTGCGACCCGGTGGACTGGTCTGCTTCGAGGGTGTCTTCGCGGACGGCCGTACGGTCGACTCGGCGGCGCAGCCCGCGGAGGTGCTGCGACTGCGGGAGCTGCTGCGTGCGGTGCGGGAGAGCCAGGAGCTGATGGCAACGTTGCTGCCGGTGGGCGACGGGTTGCTGTGCGCGGTGCGGCGGGGCTGAGGGGCCGGCAGGGTTCCTGCCCCGTGTCCTCGCACCTGGAAGCAGCCGGGTGCCCTCAATCGCCGGACGGGCTTGATTCTGTTGAGTGTGAACGCATCACTGCCCCGGCACGGATACCGTGCCGGGGCAGTGATGAAGTGTGGGCGCCTCTGCTCAGCCGACGACCTTCTTGAGGGCATCGCCGAGTGCATCGGCCTCGTCCGGAGTCAGCTCCACAACAAGCCGACCGCCGCCTTCGAGCGGAACGCGCATGACGATGCCCCGCCCCTCCTTTGTCACCTCGAGCGGGCCGTCGCCCGTCCGCGGCTTCATGGCCGCCATGCTCGTTCCCCTTCCTGAAACCAGCTCATCACAACCGGCGGCCCCATGACAGGCGCTGTGTCACCGGCATCGAACACATTGCTTCCAGGCCATTATCCCGCATCACAGACCCCAATGACCAACATCGGTCGGCATCGCTTGCGCAACGCGCTCTCTCAAAACCACCCAATTCGGCGATCCAGCTGCGATACTCCGTCCCCTTCACCCCTCCATCGGGGCGCAATTGTTAGACGCAGGTCACATGTTCGCTCCCGCCCGAGTCGGCCATGCTTGCCTGGACAGGCATTGCCCGAGGTGCAGAAGGGACAGCGAAATGGCCGACCAGATGGCGGACAGCGTGCTCTACGAAGTGAGCGACGGACTCGCGACGATCACGATCAACCGTCCCGACGCGATGAACGCCATGAACACCGCGGCCAAGGTGGCACTCCGTGACGCGCTGAAGTCCGCGGCGGCCGACACGGCCGTACGGGCCGTTCTGCTCACCGCGACCGGGCGCGCCTTCTGCGTCGGCCAGGACCTGAAGGAGCACGTCGGCAAGCTCGACGAGGCCCGTGAGTCCGGCAGCGGCAACGCGCTGAGCACCGTGCAGGAGCACTACAACCCGATCGTGCGGGCCATCACCGGGATGCCCAAGCCGGTCGTCGCCGGGGTCAACGGTGTCGCCGCCGGTGCCGGTTTCGGGTTCGCGCTCGCCTGCGACTACCGGGTGGTCGCCGACACTGCCTCGTTCAACACCTCGTTCGCCGGGGTCGCCCTCACCGCCGACTCGGGCGTCTCCTGGACGCTGCCCCGCCTGATCGGGCAGAGCCGCGCCGCCGACCTGCTGCTCTTCCCGCGCTCCATCTCCGCGCAGGACGCCCATGAGCTGGGCATCGTGAACAAGCTGGTGCCCGCCGCCGACCTGGCCGCGGAGGCCGCCGCCGTGGCCCGCACCCTGGCGTCCGGTCCCACGGTGGCGTACGCGGCGCTGAAGGAGTCCCTGGCCTACGGTGCCGGTCGCACGCTGAGCGAGGCGCTGGAGAGGGAGGACGAGCTCCAGACGAAGGCGGGCGCGTCCGAGGACCACTCGATCGCGGTGCAGGCGTTCCTCAACAAGGAGAAGCCGAAGTACCTCGGCCGGTAGCCGCCGGGGCGGGTCTACGCCTCGGTGCCGCGCGCCACGCAGTCGGCCAGGTGGTCGTCGACCAGGCCGCAGGCCTGCATCAGGGCGTAGGCCGTCGTGGGTCCGACGAAGCGCAGACCGCGCTTCTTGAGGTCCTTGGCCAGCGCCGTGGACTCCGGGGTGACCGCGGGAACGTCGCCGACAGTGCGCGGGGCCGGGCGGCCGGCCGGGTCGGGGGCGTAGGACCAGATCAGCTCGTCCAGCTCGCCGGCGCGCCAGTCGGCCAGCACCTTGGCGTTGGCGAGGGTCGCGTCGATCTTCGCCCGGTTGCGGATGATGCCGGCGTCGGCGAGGAGGCGCTCCTTGTCGGCGTCGGTGAAATCCGCCACCGCGGGGATCTTGAACCCGGCGAAGGCGGAACGGAAGCCCTCCCGGCGGCGCAGGATCGTCAGCCAGGAAAGGCCCGACTGGAAGGCCTCCAGGCAGAGCCGTTCGAAGAGGGCGTCGTCGCCGTGGACGGGGCGGCCCCATTCGGTGTCGTGGTACGTGAGGTAGTCCTCGGTGGAGAGCCCCCACGGGCAGCGCAGACCGCCGTCCGGGGCCGCTTCTGCGCCGCCGCTCATCGCTGGGGCTCCTCTCCGGGGTGCTCTGTCCGCTGCGGGTCCTGCTGGTCTTCCTGTCGGGGCGCCTCCCACGGCGCTCTCGGACGGCCCTCCGGCCGCTCCCGCGTCAGCTGCGGCCGCTTGAGGAGATCGGGGCCGCCGACCGCGGCCGCCTGCACGCCGGCCAGCGCCGACTGCAGTTCCGCGATCCGCGCGTCCCGCTCGGCGAGTTCGGCGCCGAGCCGGCCGAGCGCCTCGTCGACATCCGTCATGCGGTAGCCACGTACGGCCACCGGCAGCCGCAGCGCCTCGACATCCGCGCGGCCGACCGGACGCGTCGCGGGCAGCGGGTCGGTCAGCTGCTCGGGCGCCACGTCCTGCAGGACGGCGCTCTTCCCTCCGCCGACCACCGCGAGGGTGACCGCGGCCACGACCACCACCATCGCCAGCAGCAAGAACCAGAACACGCGCATCTCCCCGGGAGCGGAAACCTGTCCGGGTCCGATCGTGCCATGCGGTGCCGACAGTTAGGGTCGCAGGCGACCCACCGGGCGATCTACCAGAGGAGAAACACGGGATGCGAAGCGGTGCGCTCAGGCTGGGGCGGCGTGAATTCGGTGCGCACGAGCCGGTGATCATGGCGATCGTGAACCGCACCCCGGACTCCTTCTACGACCAGGGCGCGACGTTCCGGGACGAGCCGGCGCTGGCCCGGGTCGAGCAGGCGATCGCGGACGGCGCGGCGATCGTCGACATCGGGGGTGTGAAGGCGGGCCCCGGTGAAGAGGTGACCGCCGAGGAAGAGGCCCGTCGCACGGTGGGGTTCGTCGCGGAGGTGCGGCGCCGCCACCCGGATGTGGTGATCAGCGTCGACACCTGGCGCCACGATGTCGGCGAGGCGGTCTGCGAGGCCGGTGCGGATGTGCTGAACGACGCGTGGGGCGGCGTCGACCCGAAGCTCACAGAGGTCGCCGCGCGGTACGGCGCCGGTCTGGTGTGTACGCACGCGGGCGGCGCCGAGCCGCGGACCCGGCCGCACCGGATCGCGTACGACGACGTGATGGCGGACATCCTGCGGGTGACGCTGGGGCTGGCCGAGCGGGCGGTCGGACTCGGGGTGCGGCCGGACGGGATCATGATCGACCCCGGTCATGACTTCGGGAAGAACACCCGGCACTCGCTGGAGGCGACGCGACGGCTCGGCGAGATGGCGGAGACCGGCTGGCCGGTCCTCGTATCGCTGTCCAACAAGGACTTCGTCGGGGAGACGCTCGACCGGCCGGTGAAGGAACGGGTGATCGGGACGCTGGCGACGACAGCCGTGTCCGCGTGGCTGGGGGCGCAGGTGTACCGGGTGCACGAGGTGGCGGAGACGCGGCAGGTGCTGGACATGGTGGCGTCCATCGCGGGGCACCGGGAGCCGGCGGTGGCACGGAGGGGGCTGGCGTAGCCGGGGCGTGAGGTGGCGGGGAGGGCGGGGCGCCTGCGGCGGGCCTTGCCCCCCTGCCCGCCCCTTCCTGAAACCGGGGCTCTGCCCCGGACCCCGCTCCTCCATCGCCGGCGGGGCTCGAACTACCGGCCGACCTCCTTCGTCACGAGGTCGACCGCCTCGTCCACGTCGTCCGTGACGTGGAACAGCAGCAGGTCGTGCTCGGACGCCTTGCCCTGCGCCACCACCGTGTCCCGCAGCCAGTCCACGAGCCCGCTCCAGTACGCGGTGCCGAACAGCACGATCGGGAAGCGGGTGACCTTGCCCGTCTGGACGAGGGTGAGGGCCTCGAAGAGCTCGTCCAGGGTGCCGAGGCCGCCGGGCAGAACGACGAATCCCTGGGCATACTTCACGAACATTGTTTTTCGGACAAAAAAGTAGCGGAAGTTCACGCCGATATCGACGTGCGGGTTGAGGCCGGACTCGAAGGGCAGCTCGATGCCGAGGCCGACCGAGACGCCCTTCGCCTCCCGCGCCCCCTTGTTCGCCGCTTCCATGGCTCCGGGTCCGCCTCCGGTGATCACCGCGAAGCCGGCCTCGACCAGGGCCTTGCCGATCCTTACGCCCGCCTCGTAGTCCGGCCCGCCGGCCGGGGTGCGGGCCGAGCCGAAGACGCTGATGGCGCTCGGCAGCTCGGCGAGGGCTCCGAATCCTTCGACGAACTCCGACTGGATGCGCATCACCCGCCATGGGTCGGTGTGCACCCACTCGGAGTCGCCCTCGGTGTCCAGCAGCCGCTGATCGGTGGTGCCGGGCTGTACCTGGTCCCTGCGGCGCAGTACCGGGCCCTGCCGCTGCTCCTCGGGGACGTGCGCTCCCTCGGGGTTGCCCATGACCTGCTCCCTCCGACGACGATCGATGACCATCTGTGTCAGGTCAGGGTAGATCGACGGAGGTTACGGACAGGGGAATGCCGTGGGTCAGCTGGTGAGCCAGGAGCGGAGCCGCTCCTCGCAGTGGGTGATCCGGTCGACCGCCACGTGTTCGTTGCGCTTGTGCGCGAGGAGCGGGTCACCGGGTCCGTAGTTCACCGCGGGAACGCCGAGGGAGCTGAAGCGGGAGACGTCGGTCCAGCCGAACTTGGGGCGGGCGGTGCCGCCGACCGCCGCCATGAACGCCTCGGCAGCCGGGTGGGAGAGGCCGGGCATGGCCGCGCCCGAGTGGTCGTCGACGGTGAATTCGACGACGCCGCAGTCCGCGAAGACCTCGTGGACGTGGGCCAGGGCCTCCTCGGCGGTGCGGTCGGGGGCGTACCGGTAGTTGACGACGACGGTACACGCGTCCGGGATGACGTTGTTGGCGACGCCCCCCTCGATCCGTACGGCGTTGAGGCCCTCGTGGTATTCGAGACCGTCGATGACCGGGCGGCGCGGTTCGTACGCGGCGAGGCGGGCCAGGACCGGGGCGGCGGCGTGGATGGCGTTGGACCCCATCCAGCTGCGGGCGGAGTGGGCCCGCTCCCCCTCGGTACGGAGGAAGACCCGCAGGGTGCCCTGGCAGCCGCCCTCGACCTGGCCGTCGGTGCCCTCCAGGAGGACCGCGAAGTCTCCGGCGAGCCACTCGGGGTGGGCGTCGGCCACGTGGCCGAGCCCATTGAGGTGCGCGGCGACCTCTTCGTTGTCGTAGAACACGAAGGTGAGGTCGCGGTTGGGCTCGGGCACGGTCGCGGCGATCCTCAGCTGGACGGCGACGCCCGACTTCATGTCGGAGGTGCCGCAGCCCCACAGCACACCGTCGTCGTCGAGCCGGGACGGCACATTGTCGGCGATCGGCACGGTGTCGATGTGTCCGGCGAGCACGACCCGCTCGGCACGGCCCAGGTTCGTCCGGGCCACGACGTTGTTGCCGTGCCGGTCGACGGTCAGATGCGGGAGGGTGCGCAGCGCCGCCTCGATCGCGTCGGCGAGCTCCTCCTCCTGACCGCTGACCGACGGGAAGTCGACGAGCCGGGCGGTGAGCGCCGGGCCGTCCAGGGTGAGGTCAAGCGTGCTTTCGGACATGGAAGCGACCCTAAAGGACTGGGCCCTCGGACCCGGCCGGGCACTCCAGTACGGTGGCTCCGTGCCCCGGACCGTCTCCCCCGCCCGCCGACACACCGGCCGCAGCCGCCTCTTCCGCATCGCGGCTGCTTTTGTCGTGCTCGCCGCACTGGGCGGCTATCTGACCGTGCAGTACATAACCGGCAGCAAGTTCACCGAAGGGTGCACCGTGGAGTCCGCCGACGGTTCGGCCGGCCAGGGCCGTACGTATCGGATGAGCCCGGAGCAGGCTTCGAACGCCGCGACGATCTCCGCGGTCGGCACCTCGCGCGGGATGCCGGAACGGGCGGTGACGATCGCGCTGGCGACCGCGTTGCAGGAGTCCGGGCTGCGCAACATCGAGCACGGGGACCGGGACTCGCTGGGGCTGTTCCAGCAGCGCCCTTCGCAGGGCTGGGGCACCGAGAAGCAGATCCTGGACCCGGTCTACTCCGCGGGGGAGTTCTACCGGCATCTGGCCGAGGTCCCCGGCTATTCACGGCTGCCGCTGACGGTCGCCGCGCAGCGGGTCCAGCGCAGCGGTTTCCCGCAGGCGTACGCGAAGCACGAGCCGGATGCGGCATTGCTGGCGGCAGCGCTGACCGGCCGTACGCCTGCCTCGCTGAACTGCACGCCGCCGCGGACGACGGCTGCGACGGCCGATGCGGCGAAGGTGCGGGCGGAGCTGGTCCGCGCCTTCGGCAAGGATGTACTGCCCGCGAAGAAGCCGTCGCCAAAGGACGGGAAGGCCGCGGCCGGTGCGTCGGCGACGAGCACGGTCTCGGTGCCGGTGCGGGCGGCCCGCACCTCCGGGGACGACGACTCGGCGCGGCGCGGCTGGGAGCTCGCGCACTGGGCGGTCGCGCAGTCCGAGGCGCTCCGACTGGACGAGGTCACGTACGCGGGCCGGGTGTGGAAGGCCGGGTCGGGCTGGCGGACAGAGCGTACGGAATCGGGCACCACCGAAGTCCGTATACGACTCGCACACTAGTACGGGCGGTCACCCGAAGGCGTTATCCGGTCGGCACGAAACGTCCCCTGGCACGACACCCCCCGCCACCCCTCCACGATCCCTCACTTCCCTTGCGGGCAAAGGGAAGTGACGGTTCATCGGGCCATCCGGGAATGCGGCGTCCGCCCGGGTTCCTCCGTTGTGGATTATGTGACGCATTACCGACTCTTTACCTCGATCCACCGCAACCTCCCCCGCCCTTGCGACGGTTGTCATTGCGTCCGGTCAACGGACAGACAGATTCCTCATCCCGTCCAAGGAGCATCATGTCCCTCCCCCTGACCCGCCGGATCGCCCGTGCCGCGCTGCTGATCGCCGCGGGTGCGGCCCCCGTGGTCGGCGCGGCCGGTGCCGCAGGTGCCGCGGAGCTCCCGCAGGCCCCGGAGCTCGGCGGTCTGACCACCGTCGACGGCACCGGCCTCGGCAAGACGGTCGACGGCGCGTCCCAGCAGGGCACCAAGGCGGCGGGCGCGACCGGCGGCAAGATCGTCGGGACGACCCTCCCGGCCGCGGGCAAGACCATCGGCAAGGCCGGCACCCAGGCCGCCCCCACCGTGCAGAACGCCGCCGGCGGTGCCGCGGGCAGCGCGGGCGAGGTCCTCGGCGGCGCTGCCGGTGCCGCGCCCCACGGCGGCCTGCCCACCCAGGGCCTGCCCACCCAGGGTCTGCCCACCCAGGGTCTGCCGATCGGCTGACCCGATCCGTCGGCACATCACACGCGAGGGGCCTCGGGAGTGCGCACTCCCGAGGCCCCTCGCGTGTACCGCCCGCTATCGGGCCAGCCGCTTGACCGCGGCGGCCACCCGCTCGTCCGTCGCCGTGAACGCGACGCGTACGAAGCGGTCACCGGCCGTCCCGTAGAAGTCGCCCGGTGCCACCAGAACACCGAGCTCCGCCAGGTACGCCACGGTCTCCCAGCACGGCTCGTCGCGCGTCGCCCACAGGTAGAGGCTCGCCTCGCTGTGCTCGATCCGGAAGCCGTGGGCCTCCAGCGCCGTGCGCAGGGCAGCGCGCCGGTCCGCGTACCGGGTCCGCTGCTCGGCGACGTGCGCATCGTCGCCGAGCGCCGCGACGGTCGCCGCCTGGACGGGGGCCGGCGTCATCATTCCGCCGTGCTTGCGGATCAGCAGCAGCTCGCCGAGCACGGCCGCGTCGCCCGCGATGAAGGCCGCGCGGTATCCGGCCAGGTTGGAGCGCTTGGAGAGCGAGTGGACGGCGACGATGCCCTCGTACGTACCGCCGCAGACGTCCGGATGCAGTACGGAGACGGGCTCGGCCTCCCAGCCCAGCTCCAGGTAGCACTCGTCGCTGAAGACCAGCACGTCGTGCTCGCGCGCCCAGGCGACGATCCGGATCAGCTCGTCCTTGGACAGGACGCGGCCGGTCGGGTTGGACGGCGAGTTGAGCCAGAGCAGCTTCAGGCCTGCCGGGTCCAGCTCCGTCGGGTCGTCGTAGACGACGGGCTCGGCGCCGCAGAGCCGGGCGCCCACCTCGTACGTCGGGTAGGCGAGGCGCGGGTACGCCACCTTGTCGCCCGCGCCGAGACCGAGCTGCGTCGGCAGCCAGGCCACCAGCTCCTTGGACCCGACGACCGGCAGGACGTTCTCGTGCGCCACCCCGACCGCGCCGAGCCGCCGCTCCACCCAGCCGGTGATCGCGTCACGCAGCTCGGCGGTCCCCCACACCGTCGGATAGCCGGGGCTGTCCGCGGCGGCGACGAGCGCCCGCTGGATCAGCTCGGGCACCGGGTCGACGGGCGTGCCGACGGACAGGTCCACGATGCCGTCCGGGTGGGCGGCGGCCGTCGACTTGTAGGGCGCGAGCTTGTCCCAGGGGAAGACCGGGAGACGGGAGGAGACTGCGGACACGGATCTCTGCTTTCTCGTACGGGGGTTCCGAGGGTTGCTCGGGGCGCTCGGGCGTGGAAACGCCTCGGTCCCGCACGGTGACGAGCCGTACGGGACCGGGGCGACGCACGTGCCAGCCGCTGACTACTGGTTCTGCGGCGGCAGCGCAGCAATGAACGCGTGGTCGCGTTCGATCAGGCCCAGCTTGGAGGCACCACCGGGCGACCCGAGGTCGTCGAAGAACTCGACGTTCGCCTTGTAGTAGTCCTTCCACTCCTCCGGGGTGTCGTCCTCGTAGAAGATCGCCTCGACCGGGCACACCGGTTCACAGGCTCCGCAGTCGACGCATTCGTCCGGGTGGATGTACAAGGACCGCTGGCCCTCGTAGATGCAGTCGACGGGGCACTCTTCGATGCAGGCCTTGTCCTTTACGTCGACACAAGGCTGCGCGATGACGTAGGTCACGCTGTCGTTCCTCCTCGGTAGGGCGTTGGCTCTCGCGCGGGAGCGCGGCGTCGTCGATGCCCGCCCCTAGTATCTCCGTTTCCGGGCACGAACCGAACAGGAGGGGCGGACAGAGCTGTGGAATTCACCATCGGCGGACAACTCGAAGTCCGAATTACACCGGCTGACGTGGGCAAACGGGTATCAGTCCGGCGTACGGCCGAGCGCGGCTCGCAGGGCCCGAAGTTCACCGACACGGTCGGTGTTCTCACATCCTGGGACAGCGGTGTGCTGTCGATCACAACGAAGAGCGGTGACTCTGTCCGTATCGCGGAATCGACGCTGGTGGCGGGCAAGGTCGTGCCCGCCGCCCCGGCCCGGCGGCGTGGCCCGGCGGCCTCCTTCGACGAGCTCGCACCCGTCTGTGCCCGCGCTTGGCAGCCGGTGGAGAGCGAGCCGCTGGGCGACTGGCAGCTGCGCGCCGCGCAGGGGTTCACCCGGCGCGCCAACTCCGTGCTGCCGCTCGGCGATCCGGGTGTACCGCTCGACGAGGCGCTCGGGCGCGTACGGCAGTGGTACGGGGAGCGGGACCTGCCCGCGTACATCCAGACCGCGACCGGCGCCGAGGGCACCCAGGAACAGCTCTGCGCGGAGCTGGAGCAGCGCGGATGGCGGCGCGAGGTGACGGCGGAGGTACGGATCGCCGCGCTGGCGCCGATCGGTGATCTGGACGCGGATGTGTCGCAGGTGCGGCTGAGCCGGGACCTCGACGAGACGTGGCTCTCCCGCTATCAGCGCTTCGACGCCCCGGGGCCGCACGTCCTGAAGGTACTGCGCGGCGGCCCCTCGGTGTGGTTCGCCTCGGTGCCCGGTGACACCGGGGGCGCACCGCCCGCGGCGATCGGACGGTGCGTGGTGGACGGACGGTGGGCCGGCTTCATGGCTGTCGAGGTCGGTCCCGAGTACCGGCGCCGAGGGCTCGCCACCGCCGTGATGACCGCGCTCGCCCGCAAGGCCCTGGACGAGGGCGCGTCGGCGGCGTGGCTCCAGGTGGAGACGGACAACGAGGGGGCGCGGGCGCTGTACGAGCGCATGGGGTTCGCGGTCCATCACCGGTATCACCACTTCCGGTCGGCGTGACGGAGGCGGAAGAGCCCGATGAATCCTCACCACCCCGAGCAGCCCGAGCGCCCCGGCCCGGACGAGCTGCGCCGGCAGTTCGCCGAGGAGGCGCGCGCCGAGCGGCCGGACCTCGCGCTGCTCTGCCTGCTGCTGGGCGCGGTGGCCGACCCGGCGCTGGACGCGAACGGGATCGACGCGGCGCAGATCGAACTGGACGAGCTGGCGGGCCGGCTTCCGTACGGGGTGCGGGGCGGCCGGGCCTGGGCCTCGGCCCTTGCCGAATTCCTCGGCGAACGGTGCGGCTTCGCGGGCTCGTCGGCGGACTACCAGCGGCTGGAGTCGTCGCTGCTGCACGAGGTGCTGCGTCGGCGTCGCGGGCTGCCGATCCTGCTGTCGGTGGTATGGATCGAGGTCGCGCGGCGGGCGGGCGCTCCGGTGTACGGGGTGGCGCTGCCCGGTCACTTCGTCGTCGGATTCGGCGATCCTTCGGAGCGGGTGCTGGCCGACCCGTTCGACGGCGGCCGGCCGATGACCGGGCAGGACGCGGAGCTGCTGGTGGCGGGGGCGACCGGGGAGCCGCTCGAGGAGTCGATGCTGGTGCCCGCGCGGCCGCTGGAGATCGTGCTGCGGATCCTGAACAACATCAGGGCGTGGGCGGCGGCCCGTCCGGAGCGGACGGATGTGGCGCTGTGGGCGGTGGACCTGTCGCTGCTGCTGCCCTCGCATCCGGCCAGGCTGCGCTACGAGCGGGCGCAGCTGCTCGTACAGAGCGGGCAGTTTCTGCGCGGGGCGGCGGAGATGGAGGAGTACGCGGATGTGGTCGACCGGGTCGAACCCGAGGCGGCGGAGGCGATCCGGCGACGGGCACGAGCGGCGCGGGCGTTGCTGAACTAGCGGGGCGGGGGCACGGGGGCGGACGGGCCGCCGCGCCGTGTCCCCGTCTCAGCGCCGTTCCGTCACCGCCGCCGCCGGTACCGCGGGCGCCGGTCCCTCGTGCACGATGCCCAGCCGTTGCGTCGCCCGTGTTCGGCGGTCGGAGCGGACGATCGCGTCCTGCTCGGCCTGGAGGGTGGCGACGATGTCGTGCATACGGCCGGTGCGCCCGGCGTCGAGGGAGGCGAGCAGGGCGGCCTCGCCGGTCAGTTCGCTGTCCGGTACGCCGTCCCGGTCGAGCACCTCGTCGTCGAGCCGGACGACCTGCCGGCCCCGGGCGGCGAGGTGGCGGCGCCTGCGCACCCCGTGCGGAGCCGCGGGTGTGGCGACGTAGAAGGCGCGGGCCGCCGGGGCACGCCGGTCGAGCAGCAGCGGGTCGTCGTCGGCGGACTCGGCGGGCAGCCCGATCCGGCCGATGCAGTGCCGTTCCCCGTCGCGCCGGTCGAGCCGCCCGAAGCAGAGCGTGTACGGGCCGGGAACGTGCCGGGGCGGCGCGTGGTGGCTGAGTCCCGGCCGGACCGGACCCTGTCAGCGGGCATCCTCCCGTCCGGCGATCCTGCGCACCGTGTGCAGGAGGTACTCCTTGCGGTTGAGCGGATTGCGGTCGGTGCGTGGCCGGTCCGGGGGCGTACCGACGACCGCCCGGTAGCGGTCGAAGTCGGATTCGAGGACCCCTTCGCCGCGCGTCAGGGCCGGGAGCTGTTGTTGCAGTTCATGGACCCGCGCCGCCGGGATCTCTCCCTCCAGCACACATGTCGCACCTTGCACGGACGGTGTCCCGGGGGCGGCCCGCAGATGTGCGAGTACCGGCAGGAGCGGACCCAGCAGGTCCGCGGGGAGTTCCAGACGGAAGCGGTGCATCGGCTCGTACACCGTGCTGCCGGCCTCCTTCAGCGCACTCATCAGGACCAGAGGGGTCAGATTACGGAAGTCCCCGGCGGTGCTCGACATGCTCTTGTCGAAAACGGCGTGGGAATGGCTCTGCCGGGGCCAGTAGCCGGAGTGCGTCATGGTGACGACGCAATCGGTGACCTGCCAGCCGTGGATTCCCTGCTGCAGGGTCTCCCCGACGGTCTCCTCCACCGCTCTCATCAGGGAGAACGGCATCGATCCCAGCTCCACCTCCAGCCGGTACTCGATGCCGCTGCCGATCGGGGCGGGATCGACCCGAAGACCGATGGTCGCCAGAAAAGGATTCGGATCCTGGTCGCCGACCTCGTACGCCGCCCCGCTGCCGTTCGGCCGTTCCAGGCAAATGGTCGTGGTCTTGCGGAAGGTGACATCGATTCCGAATTCATCGGCGAGCGTCGCCTGGATGACTTCTTTCTGCACCTCCCCGTAGAGCGAGACGGACACTTCTTTCCGGATGTCGTCCTGCCGCAGATTGATCAATGGATCCTGCTCGGCCAGTTGTGCGAGCGCGAAATGCAGCTGGCCCCTGCTCGCCGGAGCGCAGGGCACCACGACCGATTCCAGTGTCGGCGGGGCGAACCAATGGCTCGGCGCGGTCGTGTCCGATACGCCGACCGTATCGCCGACCCGAATGCCGTCGAGGCCCCGGAGTTTCGCGATCCGGCCTGCGCCGACCGCCGCTTCGCGCACGTCCGAGCCTCGGTCGAAGACACTGATCGCGGTCACTTTCCCCTCGTCGCGCCCCTCGCCCCGGCCGAACGGCAGCCGGTCACGTGTCCGTACCGTGCCCGAGAAGATCCGGACGTAGGCGACCTTCTCGCCGCCCGGCCCCCGTTCCACCTTGAAGACGGTGCCCGAGACCGGCCCGTCGACATCCCCCTCGCCCGCGGGCAGCAGCTCCCTGACACCGCTGATCAGGGCGTCCACACCCGCCCCGGTGATCGCCGAGCCGAAGAACACCGGATGCACCAGCGCCTGCCCGGTCTGCGTGGACAGCGCTTCGCGCAGCCTGCTGTACGGGAGCGGCGCCGGGTTCTCGACGTACGCGGCCAGCAGTGCGTCGTCGTGGTCGGCGAGAAGCTCGATCAGCCGGTCCGTGAAGTCCGCATCGGCACCGGTGTACGGCGTGCAGCGGGCGTCCCGGCCGCCCGGCCCGTCGACCGATCCCATGGCGAGCACAGCCGGGGTCAGTTTCTCCGAAATGCTCCGCAGAAGGGACTCGTCCTGCGCACCGCCGCGATCGACCTTGTTCACGAAAATGAGCGTCGGAATGCGCAGGCGTTGCAGTGTCCGCATCAGAACACGGGTCTGCGCCTGTATGCCCTCCACGGCGGAGATGACCAGTACAGCACCGTCGAGCACGTTCAGCACCCGTTCCACCTCGGCGATGAAATCCGGGTGACCGGGTGTGTCGATCAGATTGACCGTGATGTCGTCGATGGCGAACGACACGACTGCGGACTTGATCGTGATGCCGCGTTGTCGTTCCAGTGCCAGGGAATCGGTCCGGGTGCTCCCGTCGTCGACGCTGCCGATCTCGTCGATGACACCGGCGGTGTGGAGCAGCCGCTCGGTCAGGCTTGTCTTACCGGCGTCGACATGCGCCAGAATTCCCAGATTCAGCGTGTGCACGAAACTCCATGTCTTCAAGATCGGTGGCAATTTCCGTCTGAATGAACATGAGAATTCCGCGCATGATCTTCTCCTCGGTCGATCGAGTACTGGAGGGGGAGTACAGCAGGCGGCCACCCCGAGCGGCAACCGATTTACCAGCCGGGCATTCACTGAGCCGGGGGTTCCTGCCGGAGCCCGCGTGCCCACCTCCTGCGCTTCCATACCCGGCAGCCGAGGAAAAGTAGATCGGCGCCTGCGCATCGGCGCGTCGCGTACGCCGTCATGCAAATTCAAAGTATGGCTCCGGGCGGAGTCCCGCCAGTCACCGCGCGTGCACGTCTCGCCGGGCAAGGAGAGCAAGTCTCCTCAACTCCAGTTCCCCAACGGGCTGTTCAAGCTCGCCGGGGGATCATTTCCGAGCCGGGCGGCGATTGGACCACTGCGCCGAAGTGTCGGCAAACGAGTGGACCGTCGTCGCCCAAACCTCACGTGGCGCTGCGTGCAGTCCAACGGGTGATTATTGGCTTTTCGCCACCCGAAGGGCCCACGACATGACCTCGATGCGGCATTTTGCGTTGGCGCAAAGTGACATTCGGACTGACGGTAGATCATGTCGCCACTGCGCCACCCTGAGTCGACGCCCTGTCACTCTTCGCAGTTGCGGCGGAAGGAATGTGTTCAGATGCGCTCTGCCCGCACACTGTTCGCTTCGGCCGCTGTCACAGCGGTCCTTGCCATTACCGGTCCCTCCGCCTACGCCATGGCCACGGCCGCGGATTCGGGACACAACAAGGGATCCTCGTCCTCGCGCAGCGACGAGAACGGAAAGTCCGACTCTGACGAGGGCGGTCGCGGCGGCGACGAGGGTGGTCGCGGCGGCGACGAGGGTGGTCGCGGCGGCGACGAAGGCGGTCGCGGCGGCGACGAAGGCGGTCGCGGCGGCGACGACGAGGGTGGCCGCGGCAGCGACGAAGGCGGCAGCGGCGACGACGAGAGTGGCCGCGGCAGCGACGAAGGCGGCAGCGGCGGCGACGAGAGTGGCCGCGGCAGCGACGAAGGCGGCAGCAGCAGCGGCCAGAACGAGAGCAAGCCCAGCGGTGGCGTTCAGGCCGGTGGCGGCTTCATGGCCCGGGTCATCACCGACGACGAAGGCGGTCGCGGCGGCGACGAGGGTGGCCGTGGCGGCGACGAGGGTGGCCGTGGCGGCGACGAGGGTGGCCGCGGCGGCGACGAAGGTGGTCGCGGCGGCGACGAAGGCGGCCGTGGCGGCGACGAAGGCGGCAGCAGCGGCGACGAGAGTGGCCGCGGCAGCGACGAAGGCGGCAGCAGCAGCGGCCAGAACGAGAGCAAGCCCAGCGGTGGCGTCAACGCCGGCGGCGGCTTCATGGCCCGGGTCATCACCGACGACGAAGGCGGTCGCGGCGGCGACGAGGGTGGCCGTGGCGGCGACGAGGGCGGCCGTGGCGGCGACGAGGGCGGCCGTGGCGGCGACGACGAGGGTGGCCGCGGCGGCGACGAAGGTGGCAGCGGCGGCGACGAGGGTGGCCGCGGCGGCGACGAAGGCGGCAGCGGCGGCGACGAGAGTGGCCGCGGCAGCGACGAAGGCGGCAGCAGCGGCCAGAACGAGAGCAAGCCCAGCGGTGGCGTCAACGCCGGTGGCGGCGGGATGGCTACGACCAGCAGCAGCCTGGCCGCCGGCTCGGCGCTGCTGATCGGCGGCATCGGCGTCGGTGCGTACAAGCTGCGCCGTCGCCAGTCGTCGGGCGGTGCGATCGCCTGACCGGGCCCAACGGCTGACCGGTCGTTTCGTTTGTCGCGGCCGTCGTCCCTCGGGGCGGCGGCCGCGGCGGCTTCGATTGCACACCACCGCCCCCACCCCCGCACCCCCTCCCTCTCCAACACCGCACGACCGAAAGGCACGTTCCCATGGCCGCCCCGCAGTCTCCCGGCTCCATCCCAACCCGGACTGCCCCCGGAACCACACTGGGCCGCGCCTTGATGTGGCCCGCCGTGGCAGCCGGGGTCGGCATGCTCCTGATCTACGACTCCATCGAAACCTCGGTCGACGACAAGCCGCCGGCCCCACCCGCCGCCGTCGCGCCCGCAGCCGTACCCGAGGTCCTCGGCTCCCATGCCGCGCCCCGACCCGTCACCCCGTCGGCGCCCGCCGTCGGCCCGGCGATGTCGCGTTCCGTCCCGACGCGGCTGCAGATTCCGTCCCTCGCCGTCAAGGCACCGTTCACCAAACTGTCCATCGGCGCCGACGGTCGGCTGAACCCGCCGCCCCCGAACGACAGCAACCTGGTGGGCTGGTTCAAGGGCGGTGTCACCCCTGGCGAGCGTGGTGCCGCGATCGTGGCGGGCCATGTCGACACGACGACCGGTCCGGCCGTGTTCCTGCAGCTCCAGTTCCTCAAGCCGGGTTCCACGGTCGACATCACCCGCGCAGACGGCTCGGTCGCCACATTCGAGGTCGACTCCGTCGAGACGTTCAGCAAGGCGAAGTTCCCGAACAAGCGCGTCTACTCGGACACCCCGTCCGCTCAGCTGCGCCTGATCACCTGCGGCGGCCCGTACAACAGGAAGGCCAAGCACTACGAGGACAACGTGGTGGCCTTCGCCCACCTCGAATCCTCCAAGAATGGCTGACGGCCGGTCGGCGTCGACCGGCCCATCGAGATCGACCGTGCCGACACGGTCGTGCTCGGCCTGGGGCTTGCGACCGTCGTCCCGGACAACGGGGTCACGGGCCATCGAGGTCGACGACTCCGTCAGCACCCACGAGGGCTGGGGCCTGGGCAGCTACTGCTACTAAAACGTCGACCCGACGATCCGTCAGGACCACGGTTTCGAGGTGCCGGTGAAGCCGGGCGTGAGGTTGCGCGATCTGCTGGTGGCTCGGCGGTCAGGGACAGTACGAGCACGTCATCGACGACACCGGATCCCCTACGTCCGTGACGAGCACCGTTCCGTCGCGGGTGATGTCCTTTCCGTAGCCGGTGGAACGGAGCGGGGTCCGGTCGCGGCGACAACGGCGGCCGGGCCCCGGCCTGCTGCTACGGCTCTACAGCCAGCCCTTCTCGTGGGCGATGCGGACCGCCTCGGCCCGGTTGCGGGCCGCCATCTTCTGGATCGCCATGGAGAGGTAGTTGCGGACCGTCCCCTGCGAGAGGTGGAGCGCGGCCGCGATCTCCGCGTTGGTGGAGCCGTCCGCAGCCGAGCGCAGCACATCGCGTTCGCGGTCGGTGAGCGGGCTCGCCCCGTCGGCGAGTGCGGCCGCCGCGAGCGTGGGATCGATGACCCGCTCTCCCGCCAGCACCTTCCGTACCGCCGAGGCCAGTTGGGCGGCGGGCGCGTCCTTCACCAGGAAGGCGTCGGCGCCCGACTCCATGGCCCGGCGCAGATAGCCGGGGCGGCCGAAGGTGGTGACGACGACGACCTTCACGGCCGGGAGTTCGCGCCGCAGTGCCGCCGCCGCGTCGATACCGGTCATGCCCGGCATCTCGATGTCCAGGAGCGCCACATCGATGCGGTGCTCGTGGGCCGCGGCCAGCACCTCGTCGCCGCGGGCGACCTGGGCCACCACCTCGATGTCGGGTTCCAGGCCGAGGAGCGCCGCGAGGGCCTCGCGCACCATGGACTGGTCCTCGGCGAGGAGGAGTCTGATCATGCTCATTCCGTGGATCCTAGGCCGGAACCGAGCGGAACACTCAGGGTCAGGGTGAAGCCTTTACCGGAACCGGAGTTACCGGCCCGGGAGGTCAGCGTGCCGTCGACCGTGGCGAGGCGTTCGGTGATGCCGGTGAGGCCGTTGCCCGGTTTCGTACCCGCGGCTCCGACGCCGTCGTCCGCGACGGTGAGTTCGAGGACCCTGCCGTCGAGGGTCTGGCGCGGGGTGAGGGTGACGGTGCAGTGCCGGGCGCTGCTGTGGCGTACGACATTGGTGACGGCTTCGCGCAGCGCCCAGGCGAGCACCTCCTCCGGCTTCTCGGGGAGGCCGTCGGGGGCCTCGGCCGGGACGTCGGCGGTGATGCCCGCGGCGGCGAGCGCGGTACGGGCTCCGGCCAGTTCGCCGGGGAGGGTCGGCCGGCGGTAACCGGTGACGGCGCTGCGTACGTCGACCAGGGCCTGGCGGCTGACCTGTTCGATGTCCGCGACCTGGGCGGCCGCCTGCTCCGGGTGGTCGGGGAGCATCCGCCCGGCCAGTTCGCTCTTGAGCGTGATGAGCGAGAGCGAGTGGCCGAGCAGGTCGTGCAGATCGCGGGCGAGCCTGAGCCGCTCCTCGTTGGCGGCGAGCTGGGCGACGGTCGCGCGGGCCTCGCGCAGCTGGATCGTCGTGCGGATCAGCTGCCGTACTCCGGTCATCGCGAACCCGCCGAGCAGCGCCGGGAAGACCAGCGCGGTGATGATCTCGCGGGGGTGGTCGACGGTCAGCCCGATGCCGACCAGTGCGGCGACGACCACGGGGATCAGCCAACGGGCGGTCCTCAGCGGCATGGTGGCGCCGACGGAGACCGCCACGTACACGAAGAGGACCAGCCACGCGGCGCCGAGCGTCAGGGAGAGGACGACAGCGAGGGCGCCGAGGAAGGCGATCGTCGTGTGGACGGCGCGCCGGTCCAGGGCCTTCGACGTGTGGCGGAAGACCAGGGCCAGATAGGCCCCGACGAAGACCAGCAGACCGAGTGCGCCCAGCGCGGTCGCCCACGGCGTGTGGTCGCCGTCGGCCAGATCCTTGACCGGGGCGCTCATGAAGGCGAGCCAGATGCCGATCCATAACAGCTTGATCCACACCTGTCGGCGGCCCGTCGCGGCGAACTCGATGCCTGCGGACGTCTCCTCGTCGTTCACGCCTTCAGGGTGTCCTTCCGGTAGAGCCACGCCGCGCCGCCCGCGAAGATCAGGAAGTAGGCGCAGAGGATGGCGACGTCCTTGGCGTGTGGCGAGCCGCCCATCTCGATCGCCTGGCCGAGAGAAGCGTACGCGTGGGTGGGGAGCCACTCGGAAATGTTCTGCAGCCACTGCGGGAAGGTGGCGCTGGGCATCCACAGACCGCCGAGGATGGAGAGCCCGAAGTAGATGATCATCGTGATCGGGCGGACCGCGTCACCGCTGGCGACGTAGCCGATGGCGACCCCGAGCGCGGCGAAGACCAGTGAACCGGCCCAGATGACCCCGGCCAGCGCGAACCACTGCCAGGTGTCCAGCCGTACGTGCTTGACGCCGGCGGCGACCAGGAACACGACCACGATGCAGGGCAGCGTGACCATCGCCGCACCGGCGATCTTCGCCAGGACGTAGCCGCGGCTGGGCAGTGCGGTGAGCCGGAGCTGGCGGACCCAGCCCTTCTCACGCTCCTTGGCGATGCGTTCGCTGTTGCCCATGAGGACGGCGGTCAGCGCGCCGAAGGAGGCCATCGAGACCATGAAGAAAGCCTGGAGGGTGAGGTCGCTGTGCGGGACCTTGTCGGTGGTGTTCCGGGTGCCGGAGATCAGCAGATAGATCACCGACGGGTAGATGACCGAGAAGAACATGAACTTCTTGTTCCGCAGGGTGCGGGTCACTTCGAGCCTGATCAACGCCCACGAGAAGAAACTCAGCATGCGGTCCTGGCCTCCTCGGCCTCGGTGATGGCGACGAAGGCCTGCTCCAGGCCGAGCCCCGCGACTTCGAGCTCGCGCGGGTAGAGGCCGAGTGTGTAGACGGCGTGCACGGTCGCGTCGGCGTTGTGCGACTGGATGCGGACCCGGTTGCCGGTGATGTCGAGCGCGGAGAGGAACGGCAGGGCGCGCAGGGCCGCTTCGTCGACCGGGCCCTCCAGTTCGAAGGAGATCCGGCGGGCTCCGGCCTTCGCCTTGATCTCTGCGGCGGTGCCGTCGGCGAGCAGCCGGCCCTTGTGGAGGACGAGGACGCGGTCGGCGATCGCGTCGGCCTCTTCGAGGTAGTGGGTGGCGAACAGGACGGTACGGCCCTGCTCGGCCTGCTCCCGCATCGTGGCCCAGAAGGCCTGACGGGCGGTGACGTCCATGCCGGTGGTCGGCTCGTCGAGGACGATCAGGTCGTTGGCCCCGGCGGTGGCGAGCGCGAACCGTACGCGCTGCTCCTGGCCGCCGGAGAGCTTGTTGACCAGGCGGTCGGCGATCTGCGCGATGCCGGCCCGGGACAGCACCTCGCCCACCGGGTAGGGCCTGGGGTGCAGATCGCAGGCGAGGCGGACCAGCTCCTGGACCGTGACGTCCTCCATCAGACCGCCGCTCTGCAGCATCGCGCCGACGCGGCCCGCGGCGATGGCGCCCTGCGGGGTCGTGCCGAAGACCCGGACGGAACCGGAGTCGGCGGTGCGCAGGCCGAGCAGCAGGTCCAGGGTGGAGGACTTTCCGGCGCCGTTGGGGCCGAGGAGCGCCACGGTCTCGCCGGAGTGCAGGTCGAGAGTGAGTCCGTCGACGGCGCGTACCGCTCCGTACGCCTTGCTGGCCCGGTCGAAGCGGACCACGGCGGTCTTCGCCCCGGTGGCCTCGGTGGCTGTCGTTGTCATGCGTCCAGCCTGGCGGAGAAGGAGGTACGTCCGGCAGGGCCGCGGGTCGTGGAAACGGGATGACAGATGTCATGCCGCGCGCATGACGCCGCTGTCGTGCCATACGTCTGCGGAACACGACGTGGCTGCAGTGCCGTACGTCGCCGGACACGACGCCGCCCCCGGCCGGGGGTCCGGACGGGGGCGGTTGTGCGGTGCGGTTCGCCGCGGTGGGGCGGTTATCCGTTGCCGTTCAGGCCGATCGTGGCGGTCCGCTCGGCGGGGGTCCTGCCGAGCAGCGCGGTCTGCATGGCATGCGCCACATCGTCCGCACTGAGCTGGTGCTTCTTGCCGTCACCCTTGGTGATCATGATGCCGTCGAAGACGCCGTCACAGAGGGTGTCGATGGCCTTCTTGTCGTAGTGCTCGACCAGCCGGCCCTTGACCGGCACCATCGTGAGGATCTGCGGCAGCGACTTCGCCGGGCCGAACTGGATCTGCTTGGGCCCGGCCTTGATGGTGACCAGGCCGGACATCGCGGGCTTCGCGAAGTCCTTCATCGCCCGGTCCAGTTCGGCCTTGCTGATGGTGGGCTCCCGGGAGGTGACCGGCAGTTCGACGGTGGCCGCCTTGCCCGTCTGCACCTGGGCCCGGTACGCGTCGCGCACCGAGATCATCGACTGGTTGACGTCCAGCGCCTTACCCGACTTGCCGGGTACGGCGACGGCCTTGCCCGGCTCGAACTTGATCGTGCCGTCGTTGGCCGAGCCGGAGACACCCGCCAGGTCCGTCAGCGCGACACCGAGCTTCTCCTCGTCGACCGGGATCACCGGGTCGACGGTGCGCTTGCCGCCGAAGAGGGAACCGATGACGGAGACCGGGTTGTAGTCGCTGCCCGCGGCGGAGCGCACGGTCTCCTGGCTGTCCAGGCCGAGCCCGGCCTTGTCCGGTGCGAGCTCGGTCTTCTTGCCGTCCACGGAGAGCTGGAGGGGAGTCTCGGCGCGCTTGCCGAGGGCGGCGTCCAGCTTCGCGACGCCCTCCTCCTTCGTGCCGCCGCCGATGTCGACGCCGAGGACGGTGGTGCCCTTCGGGACGTCGGAGTGGTTCACCAGCAGTCCGGCGCCGTACGCGACACCGAGCAGACCGACGACGCCGGCGCAGAGGAGGACCAGCTTGGAGCGGCCCTTCTTCTTCGCAGGCGCGGGCGCCGGGGCGGGACGGGCGGCGGGGGCGGGCGCCGGGGCTGCGGGACCGCCGGGTCCTGCCGGTCCGGTGCCCATCGCGTCATCCGGAATACGGGGCGTCAGATCGGGACGCCCGCCACCGGGGCCGCCCGCGCTCGGGAACAGGGACGGCGAGCGGTGCTCCGGCGGAACGACGGGGATGCCGCTGGTGAGCGTGTCACCGGAGACGTTGCCGCCGGGCCCGGCGGAGGCGGGGGCCGCGAACTGGGGCGTCAGCACCGCCGTGTCGTCGGACATCCGCGGGGGCACGCCACCGGATGCGCCGGGACCCTGCGGGCCCGCGGGACCACCGGAGCCTCGCGGACCGCCGGGGCCCGGGCCGCCCGCTCCGTCGAGATTCGGAGTGAGGGACGAGGTGCCGGTGACCGGGCCCGTGGTGGGTCCGGAGGGGCCCGGCGTACGCACCCCGAGGTTCGGCGTGGGGCGCGGGCCGGCTGCGGGGCCGCCGTGGCCGAACTCGTCGAGGGCGCTGCCACCGGGGCGGGGTGCGTCCTGGTCGCCCGTGCGCTGCGGGCCGTCCGAGAAGTACGGCAGGTCGGCGCGGGGCGGGGTGGGCGCCTCGCCCGTGGGGCCGTCGGCGCCACCGGCAACGCTGCCGCTGCCGCTGCCGCCGACGACCGAGGTGTTCGTGGGGGCCTTGCGCGGGGCGAACCAGTCGCTGCCGCTCTTCTCCCTGGCCGGCTTTTCGGCAGCCGGTTCCGCGGGCGCGGAAGAACCGGCTCTCGCCTCGGCGCCCGGGTTGGCGTCGGACGCACCCGACGCGCCGCCCGGCGCGGGCGAGCCGGGGCGCGGAATGCTGCCCGTGCGCTCGCCTTCGGCCGTGTCGGCGTCGCTCATGGGCGTACGCATGACAACCGGCGGGATGGGGCGCGAGCCCGGAATGTTGATCCGGATGCGCGTCGTCAGCGTCGTCTCGGTTCTCGGTTCCTCGGACTGAGGCGGGTCCGCAGGCCCCGAGGCCCCCTCCGGGGCGTCCTGCGAAGGGTGCAGCGACGGATACTGGCGGGATCCGTACGGCGGCGTCCCCGAGGGGTACGCGGCTCCCCCGCGCCCCTGGGGCCCGGAGGACGAACTGTCAGTTTCACGACTCAAAGCAGGTTCTCCCGATTGGCTCCGCCGCCCGTACTTCCCCCATGCCGCAGGCCAGGGGACGGCTCGGCGCGCAAACCACCATACTGGCCGCCGCCGACAGACACCCCGCGACCGGGGGAAACGACTGCGTGACCACCGGACGGACAAGGGGCATTACGGGATCGGACGTGGCACTTTACTTGCCAGGTCGGCCGCTGTCGGCGCCCGGTTGAGGCGACCGCGACATGGTGGCACAGATCACAGCGATCGCCATCCCGCCCAGCATGAAAAGGGTGAGGCCCGTTTCATCACCGAAGACATAGTCGCCTTCCGGTCGTCCGCCGAACAGAAGAAGGACCGAAATCAGCCAGCCCGCCGCGGGTGCCAGGGCGCCGAACTGGGTGCCGAAGACGCAGCGCCCGCCGTAGAACAGCCCGGTGCAGGCGGCCAGCGCGAGCAGCAACCCGCCGGGGAACCAGGCGGCTTGGACGAGCGCCCCGGCGATCCCGACGAGCGCGCCGAGAACGGCGAGGCCCGCATGGGCGGCGATCCGCCCGGGGTTGAGGGGCGCGGCGAGACCGGTGGCCCGAACGTCCCGGGTGGGTGCGCCGGTGCGCGGGGTGCGCTGCTTGCCGCTCATTGTTCCGCCCCCGGTACACCGGCGAACAGGTCGTCTTCGCGCGCCCCTTGAGGGGCCCCGGAGGCGCCGTGTACCAACTCGTAGTACTCGGTGGTGAAGACGGGCTGGCCGAGGTCGTTGGAGAGGGCGAAGAAGGGGCCGTCCACGGCGATCTGCGTGGCATGGGCCCGCATCGCCGCGCGTTTGGCCGCCGCATGGGCGGAGCCGTCGATCTGCGCGGTGATCCTTGTGTCGTCGACCACACCCGGTACGTCGTCGATGGCGGCGATCCCCGGGAACGCGTCCGGCACCGTGTCCCGCAGGCGCGCGAAGCCCTCCTCGGCGACCGAACGCGGCACCCGGTTCCAGTAGATCTTGGCGACGGTGTGCACCGCGCCCGCTCCGGTGCGGTACGCGGGATCGGCGGCGAGCTCCGCCGCGCGCATCGCGACGCGGTGCGCCTGGATGTGGTCGGGGTGCCCGTAGCCACCGTCGGGGTCGTAGGTGACGAGGACCTGCGGGCGCACCGAGCGGATCACCTCCACGAGGTACTGGGCTGCGTCGTCCACGTCCGCGTCCCAGAAGGCGCCGGGGCGGTGATTCTGCTCGGCGCCCATCATTCCGGAGTCGCGAAAGCGTCCTGGACCGCCGAGGAGCCGGTGGTCGGTGACCCCGAGCTCCTTCATCGCCGCGGCCAGTTCGCCCTGGCGGTAGGGGCCCAGGGTGTCGTCCCGGTCTGCCGCGAGACGGGCGAGCGCGGGCGGGATGATCTCGCCCTCCTCGCCGAGCGTGCAGGTCACCAGGGTGACCTGGGCACCCTCGGCCGCATACCTGGCCATGGTGGCGCCGTTGTTGATCGACTCGTCGTCGGGGTGCGCGTGCACCAGGAGCAGACGCCGGGCGGGATGGTCCGTCATGGGGACCAGCCTACGAGCCGGGCAGACCCCGGCCGACCGCGCCCGCGCACGAGCCGCCGACGAGCCGGGTCTCAGAACTTGATGCTTCCGATCATCCCGGCCACATTCGTGGTCAGGTTCGAGATGCTGGGCGCAATGGACGAGCTGGCGAGATAGAAACCGAGCAGCGCGCAGACCACCGCATGTCCGCCCTTCAGTCCGGATTTCCGGATCAGCAGGAAGACGACGATCGCCAGCAGCACCACCGCCGAAATCGAGAGTGCCACGGCGGTTCACCTCCATCAGTACGGTCGGGACGGGCAGCACACATGGAGCCAGCAGGTTCATACCCACCAAGCGCTACGGATCATAACTATCCGTGGCACCGCATTGATCGGGGCACAGCAGCACGAGGGGCGCACGACCGGGCGGTCGGGGACTAGGTTCGGGCCCATGACTTCGCAGAAGATCTCATTTCCGCGTCAGCACGCCAGGACTATGCGATTCACCCTCGGCGCTCCCCGTGCGTTCACCGTTTCACCCGACGGGGAGCGGGTGATCTTCCTGCGGTCGGGCTCCGGCACGGACCGGTCGGGACGGCTGTGGGTGCTGGATCTGCCTGCGGGCGGTACGCCGAAGGAGCGCGTCGTCGCCGACCCCGAGACGCTGCTCGGCGGTTCGGCGGAGCGGCTGTCGGCCCAGGAGCGGGCCCGGCGCGAGCGCAGCCGTGAGGGTTCATCGGGGATCGTCGGCTACGCGGTCGACGCGGCGGCCGAGTTGGCCGCTTTCGCGCTCTCCGGGAAGGTGTACGTCGCGGAGTTGCGGGCGGGTACGGCGCGTGCGCTGCCGGTTCCGGGCCCGGTGATCGACCCGAGGCCGTCACCGGACGGGCGCCGCATCGCGTATGTGTCGAAGGGCGCGCTGCGCGTCGTGGGCGCCGAGGGCGACGGGGACCGGGCGCTCGCGGAGCCGGAGGGCGCGAACGTCTCCTACGGCCTCGCGGAGTTCATCGCGGCCGAGGAGATGCAGCGCTCGCGGGGCTTCTGGTGGTCACCGGAGTCGGACCGGCTGCTGGTCGCCAGAGTCGACGACAGCCCCGTACAGCGGTGGTGGATCGCGGATCCCGCACACCCGGACCGCAGGCCGGCCGAGGTCGCCTACCCGGCGGCCGGGACGCCCAACGCCGAGGTGCGGCTCTTCGTGGTGGGCCTGGACGGCACCCGTACCGAAGTGCTCTGGGACCGGGCGCGCCACCCGTACCTGGCACAGGTGCACTGGTCGTCGGCCGGGGCTCCACTGCTGCTCGTGCAGGCCCGGGACCAGCAGAGCCAGCTCTTCCTCGCGGTGGACACGGAGACGGGTACGACGCGGACGGTACATGTCGACGAGGACCCTGTTTGGCTGGAAATCTTCCCCGGTGTGCCCGCCTGGGCGCCGGACGGGCGGCTCGTGCGGATCGCGGACGAGGGCGGGGCGCGGGTGCTCGCGGTCGGCGACCGGCTGCTGACCGGGGCGCAGTTGCAGCTCCAGGCGGTCCTGGACATCGGTGAGTCGGATGTCCTGGTCTCGGCGTCGGCGGGCGAGGAGGCCGCGGAGCCGGAGATCGGTGAGAGCCATGTGTACCGGGTCAATGAGCTGGGCGTCGAGCGGGTCTCCGAAGGGGCAGGGGTGCATTCGGCCGTCCGCGCGGGCGACGTGACGGTGCTGGTCTCCCACTCGCTGGAGCGGCCGGGGGCCCGTGCCGACGTGCTCCGGGACGGCCGGAGGATCGCCACCGTCGCAAGCCATGCGGAAGAGCCGGTTCTGTCGGCGCGGGTGCACCTCACCGAGGGGGGCGCACGGCGGATTCCGTGCGCCGTGCTGCTCCCCGAGGGGTACAAGGAGTCGGACGGCCCGCTTCCGGTACTCATGGATCCGTACGGCGGTCCGCACGGCCGGCGGGTTCTCGCCGCCCACAATCCGCATCTGACGTCGCAGTGGTTCGCCGATCAGGGCTTCGCGGTGGTCGTCGCGGACGGCCGGGGCGCACCGGGGCGTTCACCGGGCTGGGAGAAGGCTGTCAAGAACAACCTCGTCCTCACCGTTGACGATCAGATCGAGGCGCTGCACGCGCTCGCCGGGCGGTTCCCGCTGGACCTCGGCAAGGTGGCGATCCGGGGCTGGTCGTTCGGCGGCTACCTGGCGGCTCTGGCCGTGCTGCGGCGGCCGGATGTCTTCCACGCGGCGGTGGTGGGCGCGCCGGTGACCGACCAGCGGCTGTACGACACCCACTACACCGAGCGCTATCTCGGCGACCCGGCGAAGCAGCCGGAGGTGTACGCGCACAACTCGGTGCTGACGGACGAGGGGCTCTCCGAGGCCGCGGACCAGGTCCGGCCGATGATGATCATCCATGGTCTGGCGGACGACAATGTGGTGGTCGCGCACTCGCTCAGGTTGTCGTCGGCGCTGCTCTCGGCGGGGCGCCCGCACGAGGTGCTGCCGCTCAGCGGGGTGACGCACATGACGCCGCAGGAGCAGGTGGCGGAGAATCTGCTGCTGCTCCAGGTGGACTTCCTGAAGCGGTCGTTGGGGCTGCGGGGGTGACCTGACCGGCGGCGCCCGGTGATCACTTCCGGCCGCGCCCGTCACCAGCCGGGTGGTGGCTGGGACGGGGGCGGCGGACCGAAGACGCCGGGCGGCGGATAGCCGTACCGTTCCTGGGCAGTGAGCAGAAGTGGGTCCTGTCTCACTGGCACGCCCCGAACGGTGTTGGGCGCACTGGTCCTCCGCTTTCTCGTCCTGGGCGGCGACGCATATCACGTATGCGGTCCGTCCCAGGTGGGCGGAATCCCTACGACCTGGCCATGTGGGTGTGGCCAGAGGCGACGGGGAGGCCCCGAACCATCACTCCGGTGATACGGGGGCCCCGACTGCTGACACCACACCCGGCGTCCCAGATCGCGCCACACACGTCACACACACCCAGCCAAGCACACCCACAGACCGGAACACCGTTCACTCAATCGTGCTCATGTTCGCCAAAACGAGGGCAGAAAGGCGGTCACACTCGCGCCCTGGCCCGGCCGGGTCGGTGTGCGTTCGGAGAAGTCGTGCGGCGGTCTGCGTCCGGCCCCCGCGGTGATGACGAGCGCGATGCCCGCCGCGAGGGCCGCGAAGGCACAGACCAGAGCACGGGTACGGAGGTCGTCGGCGAAGCGGGCGCTCATCGCGGACTCGCCGATGTTCCAGAGTCCGGGCAGTCGCATGGCGAGCGTCACCACTCCGGTGGCGACCAGGGCGGTGGCGGCCACCGAGGACCGCAGGGCCGCGAAGACGGCGACGAGATACACCACGAGCAGCGCCACGTCGTCGGCCGAGGTGGTGGGCACCGCGGAGAGCCGCACGTCGTAGTAACCGGCCCAGTACCGCACCAGATCCGCGGGCTCCTCGACCGCCCTGAAATCCCGTACGAGCCAGCCGGCGACGATCACCGCGAGCAGGGCGCAGAGAACGGCGCCGGTGATCCTGGCCCCCCGTGTGAGTATCACGCGAGCGATACTCCACCGTCGCCGCCGGCCGGACAAGGGAGTTGTCCGAGCGATGCGCGAACGGGCAACCGGCCGGGGAGACTTGACGGCCCCCGGCCGGTTCACGGCACCCGCACGGCCGTACGCCGACCATGGTGGCGCGTTCGTATATCGGAGGTGAGACAGCCAAGTTGCCCGCGCGTTAACGTGTTTGCGGTCAGCCGGCCCGGCTGCTCCCGGAAGGCGGCGGCCCGTCCTCCCGGCCCGCCGCGTCGGACGGGCCCAGGGCGTCCTCCTGGCCGGACTCGTCCGCCTTCTCCTGCGAAACCGCCTCCCCCACCACCCTCTCCCCCGGCGTCTCCAGCAGCCCCTCCGGCGGCACCACCTGCTTCTCCTCCGCGAAGTGGCAGGCCGAATCGTGCCCGGCCGGTGTGCCCGTCAGCCGGAAGACCGCCGGAACCGCCAGCAGCGGCACTTCCCGTTCGCACCGCTCCTGCGCCTTCCAGCAGCGGGTGCGGAACGGGCAGCCGGAGGGCGGGTTGGCGGGCGAGGGGACATCGCCGTGCAGGATGATCCGCTCCCGGTGCTCGCGGGCCATCGGGTCCGGCACCGGGACGGCGGACAGCAGCGCCTGGGTGTACGGATGCGTGGGGTGGTCGTAGATCTGCTCATCGGTGCCGATCTCGACGATCCGGCCCAGATACATCACGCCCACCCGGTCGGAGATGTGCCGGACGATCGACAGGTCGTGCGCGATGAAGACGTAACTCAGCCCGAACTCCGCCTGGAGCCGGTCCAGCAGGTTGACGACCTGGGCCTGCACGGAGACGTCGAGGGCGGAGACGGGTTCGTCGGCGACGATGATCTCGGGGTTCAGGGCCAGCCCGCGGGCGATGCCGATGCGCTGGCGCTGGCCGCCGGAGAACTGGTGCGGATAACGGTTGATGTATTCCGGGTTGAGCCCGACGACGTCCAGCAGATCCTGGACCTTCCTGCGCCGGTCGCCCTTCGGGGCCACCTCGGAGTGGATCTCGTACGGCTCCCCGATGATGTCGCCGACGGTCATCCGGGGGTTGAGCGAGGTGTACGGGTCCTGGAACACCATCTGGATGTTGCGGCGCACGGCCTTCAGGGCGCGCCCCGACAGTTTGGTGATGTCCTCGCCCTTGTACCTGATCGCACCGGCCGTCGGCTGTTCCAGATGCACCAGCATCCTGGCCACGGTCGACTTGCCGCAGCCCGACTCCCCCACGATGCCGAGCGTCTCGCCCGCCGCCAGGTCGAAGGAGACCCCGTCGACCGCCTTGACGGCGCCGATCTGCTTCTTGATCAGGATGCCCTGGGTCAGCGGGTAGTGCTTGACCAGATCGCGTACCTGCAGAATGGGTTCGCCGCCCACGCGGGTGCTCCCCGGTTCAGCGTGCATCGAGCGTCTCCTTCCAGAAGTAGCAGGCGCTCTCACGGTGCTGGGCCACCTCGAAGAGGGGCGGTACCTCACCTCGGCAGATCTCCTGAGCCATCGGGCAGCGCGGGTTGAAGGCGCAGCCGGGCGGGATGTGCAGCAGGTTGGGCGGCAGGCCCTTGATCGCGTACAGCTCCTGGCCCTTCTGGTCCAGGCGCGGGATCGACTGGAGGAGGCCCTTGGTGTACGGGTGGGCGGGGGCCTTGTAGATCTCGTGGACGGGGGCCGACTCGACGATCCGGCCCGCGTACATCACGGCGATGTAGTCGGCCACGTCCGCGACCACGCCCAGGTCGTGGGTGATCAGGATGAGTCCCATGTTGAGCTCGCGCTGGAGCTCGGCGAGCAGGTCCATCACCTGGGCCTGAACGGTCACATCGAGGGCGGTGGTGGGTTCGTCCGCGATGATCAGCGAGGGTTCCAGCGCCATCGCCATGGCGATCATGATGCGCTGGCGCATGCCGCCGGAGAACTGGTGCGGGTAGTTCCCGACGCGTTCCTTGGCGGCCGGGATGCGGACCCGGTCCATCAGCTCGACGGCCTTCAGCCTGGCGTCCTTGTGGGACATCCCGCGGTGGACGACGAACATTTCGCCGAGCTGTTCCCCCACGCTGAGCACGGGGTTGAGGGAGGAGAGCGCGTCCTGGAAGATCATGGCCATCTCCTGGCCGCGGATCTTCCGGCGCTCCTCCTTCTTCATCTTCAGCAGATCGCGGTCCTTGAAGACGATCTCGCCGCCGCTGATCTTTCCCGGGGGCATGTCGAGAATGCCCATGATCGCCTGTGCGGTGACCGACTTGCCGGAGCCGGACTCGCCGAGGACGGCGAGCGTCTCGCCCTCGGCCACCGAGTAGTTGACCCCGTTGACGGCTTTGGCCACCCCGTCGCGGGTGTGGAACTCCACGTGCAGATCGCGCACTTCGAGCAACATGGCAACGGGCTCCTCAGCGCAGCTTGGGGTCGAGGGCGTCGCGCACCGCGTCGCCGAGCATGATGAACGCGAGCACGGTGATCGCCAGCGCTCCGGCGGGCCAGAGCAGCATGTGGGGGGCGTTGCGGATGTAGTTGGCCGCGGCGGAGATGTCGATGCCCCAGGAGACGGCAGGCGGTTTCAGGCCGACGCCGAGGAACGAGAGAGTCGCCTCCAGAGCGATGTAGGTACCCAGGGCGATGGTCGCGACGACGATCACGGGAGCGACCGCGTTGGGCGCGATGTGGCGCAGCATCATCCGGGAGTTGGAGGCGCCGAGCGCGCGGGCCGCCTGGACGTAGTCGTTCTGCTTGGCGGTGATGACCGAGCCTCGTGCGATACGGGCGATCTGCGGCCAGCCCAGCAGCACGATGAAGCCGATCACCGGCCAGACGGTGGAGCTCGGCACCACGGAGAGGAAGACCAGGCCGCCGAGGACCACCGGGATACCGAAGAAGATGTCGGTGATACGGGAGAGGAACGAATCCGACAGGCCGCCGTAGAAGCCGGCAAGGCCGCCGAGGAAGCCGCCGAGCAGGGTGACTCCCAGAGTGGAGCAGACGCCCACGGTCACCGAGTTCCTGGCCCCGTAGACGGTCCGGGTGTAGACGTCGCAGCCCTGTCCGTCGAAGCCGAAGGGATGGCCGGGCTGTGAGCCCTCCTGGGCCTTGCCCAGGTTGCAGTTGAGTGGGTCCTGGTCCGCGATCAGTGACGGCCAGATCGAGATGATCACCAGGAAGAGGATGATCAGGGCGGAGATGATGAAGACCGGGTTGCGGCGCAGGTCCCGCCAGGCGTCGGACCACAGACTGCGCGGCTTCTCGGCGGGGCCGGTGCCTTCGGGGCCGCCCGGTGTCTTTTCGAGGGTCGCACCCTCCTCCAGGGCGAGGTCCATCACGCCTCCCGCTCCGGTCGACGAGATCGCCTCGTCCGGTGTCTGCTCAGGCATAGCGGATCCTCGGGTCGAGTACGGCGTACAGCAGGTCGACGATCAGGTTCGCCGCCAGGAAGACGAGGACCAGAATGGTGACGAACCCGACGACGGTCTGGGAGTTCTGGCGCAGGATGCCCTGGTAGAGCTGATAGCCGACGCCGTGGATGTTGAAGATCCGCTCCGTGACGATCGCCCCGCCCATCAGGGCGCCCACGTCCGTACCGATGAAGGTGACGACGGGGATCAGGGAGTTGCGCAGCAGATGCCGGATGATCACGCGGCGCCTGGGCAGGCCCTTGGCGACGGCGGTACGGACATAGTCGGCGCGGGCGTTCTCGGCGATCGAGGTCCTGGTGAGCCGGGTGACGTACGCCAGGGAGACGGAGGCGACGACGAGCCCCGGGATGATGAGTTCGTTGACCGGCGCCTCCGAGGAGACGGACGGATGGATGATCCCCCACTTCACACCGAGGAGGAGCTGGAGCAGCAGACCGGTGACGAAGGTCGGGATGGAGATGACGACCAGGGTCAGGATCAGCACGGTGGTGTCGATGGGGCGGCCACGGCGCAGACCGGTGACGACGCCGAGGCTGATGCCGATGACGATCTCGAACAAGAGCGCCACGATGGTGAGCCGGATGGTGATGGGGAAGGCCGTCGCCATCAGTTCGGTGACCTTCTGCCCGTTGAACGCGGTGCCGAAGTCGCCGGTGAAGACGTTGCCCATGTAGGTCAGGTATTGCTGCCAGACGGGCTTGTCGAGGCCGAATTCCGAGCGGAGTTGGGCTGCGGTCGCCGGATCGCACTGGCGTTCGCCGCAGAGGCCCGCGATGGGGTCACCCATCACGTTCACCATGAGGAAGATCAACAGCGTGGTGCCGAAGAAGACCGGGATCATCTGCAGCAGCCGCCGGATCACATAACGTCCCATGAAGGGCTCCGGGGGTCGCGGGGGGGCAGAGGCGCGGGGCTGGGGAGTGACGCGTCGACGGGATACGGAAGCCGGGTGGCCGGTGCCGGGAAGCGCACCGGCCACCCGGCCTCAACGGGTCACTTGGCCTTGATCTGCTCGTACACCGGGACGCTGAACTGGTTCAGCGACACATTGGTGATCCGGTCCGAGTAGCCGGCGCTGCCGTTCTGGTACCAGAGCGGGATCACGGGCATCTGCGCGACCAGGACCCTCTCCGCGTCCTGGAAGGTCGAGACGGCCTTGGCCTTGTCGGACTCGGCGTTGGCCTTGTCGACGAGGCCGTCGAACTGCTTGTTGCTCCACTTGCCGTCGTTGGACGAGGCGTCGGTGTAGTACACCGGCTGCAGGAAGTTCTGGATGAGCGGGTAGTCCATCTGCCACCCGGCCCGCCAGGCGCCGGTCGGCTTCTGCTGGGAGACCTGGCTGCGGAAGTCGGCGAAGGTGCCGACCGGGGCGCCGACGCACGCCTTGTTGTTGCCCATCACCTTGTTGATGCTGTTGCAGACGGCGTCGACCCACTCCTTGTGGGAGCCGGTGTCCGCGTTGTACGAGATCTTGAGCTGGCCGCCGGGGATGCCGCCGCCCTCCTGGATCAGCTTCTTGGCGTTCGCCGCGTTGTATTCGCAGGGCGCGCCGCACAGCCCCTTCTTGAATCCGCCGTCCACGCCGAGGACCGGGGAGGTCCAGTCGGAGGCGGGGGTGCGGGTCTTCTGGAAGATCTGACTGGTGATCTGATCGCGGTTGATCGCCATCGACAGGCCCTGGCGGACCTTGATGCCGCCGGGGGTGTCCCACTTCTTGTCGTAGAAGGGGAAGGCGAGGGTCTGGATGATGCCGGCCGGGGTGTTGATGTACCGGTCGCCGAGGTCCGCCTTGACGTTCTTCAGCTGCGACGCGGGCACGTCGTCGACGAGGTCGAGGTTGCCGGCCGTCAGGTCGGTGTAGGCGGTGTTGTTGTCCGTGTAGACCTTGAGGTCGATGCCGCCGTTCTGCGCCTTGTCGTCCCCGGGGTACTTGTCCCACTTGCGCAGGTTCATCGACGAGCCCTTGGTGTACTTGTCGATGATGTACGGGCCGTTGCCGATCGGCTTGGACACCCAGGCGGCGTGGTCGGTGAAGAAGGCCCTGGGCAGCGGGGCGAAGGCCGGGTAGCCGAGGGTGTCGGGCCAGAGGGAGAACTTCTGCATCAGCTTGACCGTGAAGGTCTTGTCGTTGACGAGCTTGAGGCCGGAGAGCGTATTCGCCCTGGAGCTGCCCGACTCGGGGTGGACGTTGTTGTATCCGTCGATGTAACCGAAGAAATAGGCGTTCTTCTGATTGTTCTTCAGCAGGGCCCCGTAGTTCCAGGCGTCCACGAACGACTTCGCGGTGATCTTCTCGCCGTTGCTGAAGGTCCAGCCGTCCTTCACGGTGATCGTGAAGTTCTGGTTGTCCCTGGTTTCGATCTTCTCGGCGAGCATGTTGGTGGCCGCGCCGGTCTTCGGGTCGTACCTCTTGAGTCCCCGGAAGATCATGTCGAGGACCTTGCCGCCCTGCACCTCATTGGTGTTGGCGGGCTCCAGCGGGTTCTGCGGGTCACCCCAGGAGGAGCTCACGATTCCGTCGGCACCACCGCCACCACCGCTGCTACCCCCTCCGCCACATGCCGTCGCCGCCAGGGCGACGGCCACCGCACATGCCGCCCACTTGGCCGGTGTGGCTCCGCGCATGGAGTGCCTCCTCGTTGTGCTCCGTCTCACTTGGAGTCAAATATCACCGCATAAAGCACATTGCACACATTTACTCCACCCATTCGGGCGCATCGGAACCGTCCCGAGTGGCGCTGGAGGGTCGGGTTCGCGCAGACCGGCCACGAGCCCGCCGCGTTCGCCCCCCGTGACCTCCGACCTGACGGCCTCCCGCCTCACCGGCACCCTCGCAGTCGCCGGGCCGACGGCTCCGACCGCGATCCGCTCCGCGCGGATCGAACAAGTGAGCGCGAGACAGACGGCGACGAGCGCCACGAACCACTGCAGCCTGCGGCTCGCCACGACATCGAGTTCCCCCGGAGGCGCCCCTGCTGCGGCCCGGCAACGCGGGCTCCAACACCGTCGCAGACCACATCGAGACCACCCGGCCCGCCCTGGACCGACCGCCCAAAGGCCTGCCGCGAGGGCGCCGGACGCCGATCCGCACAAGGACTGGGGCGATAACGACCGCGCATCGAACGCGCATCGACCACGCACCCACTTGACTGGATGTACGAATTCCGAGACACCGGCGCCCGAATAGCGAACTCATTGCCGGATTTCCCCCGAACAGCCACAAACGCACCCCCGAAAGAAACAAACGGAGGCAAAGATACGCCCCTCTGAAGGTCATGAGTTGGTCAATATTCCAAAGAGCGCCCCAAGGGGGACAGACATTCATTGACCCTGCATGAATTGCGTTGAAAAAGTCCGGGTAGCCCGTAGGTGTGCCTGCGGAGTCCTTCGACCCTCCGGGCCAGGAGCACCATGACGATTCCAACCTCCAACGCAGCCACGCCCATTGAGGACGCGGACGCGGACGCGAAGACGCAGCAGGCGCCGGACCCTTCGGCCCTCAAGGGCGGCGACGGCCGTTCGCCGGGAAAGCTTGCCTGGCGGCGCTTCAGGCGCGACCGCACCGGCATGATTTCGGCCTATGTGGTCATCTTCTTCTTCCTGGTGGCCATCTGCGCGCCACTGATCTCCAAGGTCTACGGCAAGGATCCGCATACGACCTATGGCCAGGACCAAGAGGGCCTGCTCAACGACTTCGGCTTTCCGATCAAGCCCAATGGCGGGATCAGCAGCGACTTCTGGTTCGGCATCGAACCGCAGCTCGGCCGCGACCTCTTCACCTTCCTCGTCTACGGCATCCGCAACTCGCTGTTCATCGCCGGCGTGACGACGCTCCTGGTGACCGTCCTCGGCATCGTGATCGGTGTGACCGCCGGTTACCTCGGCGGGAAGACGGACTACTTCATCGGCCGGGTCATCGACATCCTGCTGGCGTTCCCCTCGACGCTGTTCTTCATCGCGTTCTGGCCGGTACTCATGTCGATCCTGGTCTCGCCGGAGGAATCCACCCCGATCTGGCTGACTGTCACCAGCCTCATCCTGGTGATGACGGCGTTCGGCTGGGCGTCCATCGCGCGACTGCTGCGAGGCGAGGTACTCGCCCTGCGTGAGAGGGAGTTCGTCGAGGCGGCCAAGGTGACCGGCGCCTCGCCCGCCCGGATCATCTTCAAGGAACTGCTGCCCAACCTGTGGACGCCGATCCTCATCCAGGCGACCCTCGCTCTTCCCATGTTCGTGACCGCCGAGGCCGGACTCGCCTTCCTCGGTGTCGGACTGACCGCGAAGACGCCCGACTGGGGCGTGATGCTTCAACGCGGCGCCGATGTCTACCAGGACGACATCACCTTCATGCTCTTCCCGGGGGTGTCGATGGTGGTCTTCGTCCTCGCCTTCAATCTTCTCGGTGACTCGGTTCGCGACGCTCTCGACCCGAAGACCAAGCGCTGACAGTTCCGCCCCGGACCGGAGCGACGGGGCTCCGCCGGATCATTCGTCCCTCTTCATCGACCAGGGCAGGTTGCCATGTCTCTCTCCCGCAGAAACTTCGTCATCGCCACATCCGTCGCGGCGGGCGGCTCACTCGTTCTCTCCGCGTGCAGCAGCGGTGACGCCGGCGGAGGCGGCGGCAAGGGCACGCCGCAGGCGGGCGCGACCGAGTACACCGGTGCCACCGTCAAGATCGGCACCAAGGAGGACTCGACGGGTCCGGCCCCGGAGGTTCCCGGTGCCAAGAAGGGCGGGACGATCTACGGCGTCTCCGAGGACGACTTCTCCCACCTCGACCCGCAGCGCATCTACTTCGCGTTCAACTCCTCCGGGGCGCTCATGTTCGCGCGTGGCCTCACCGGCTACAAGATCGACATGAAGGGCGCCACGACCCTCGTCGGCGACCTCGCCACCGATGTCGGCACCGCGTCCGCCGACAACAAGACCTGGACCTTCACGCTGAAGGACGGTCTCAAGTGGCAGGACGGCAGCGAACTGACGGTCGAGGACGTCCGTCACGGCATCGAGCGCTCGTGGGCGCCGTTCATCACCGAGGGCGCTGCCTACGTCCAGCAGGCCCTGACCGGCAAGGGCGACTGGCGCAAGGGCTACGAAGGCCCCTACAGCGGGAAGCACTTGGACTCGATCGTTACCGACAAGGCGAAGAAGACGATCACCTTCAAGCTGGCGGAAGCCCGCCCGGACTTCAACTTCACGCTGGCCATGAGCTGCTACTCGGCCACTTCGCCGAAGCTGGACACCAAGGAGAAGTACGACAAGCAGCCGGCTTCCTGCGGTCCGTACATCGTCAAGCACCGCTCCATCGACAAGTCGATGACGCTGACACGCAACAAGCACTGGGACCCGGCGACCGACCCGATCCGCAACGCCTACCCGGACAGCTTCGAGTTCGAGTTCGGCCCCACCTCGCTGGAGTCCACCGACCGGTTCATCGCGGACCAGGGCAAGGACCAGCAGATGGTCTCCATCTACAAGAACGTGCCTGCCGAGCGCATGCAGAAGGTGCTCAGCGACCCGGAGCTGAAGAAGCGCACGTTCAACGGTCTGCTCACCGGCACGTACTACTACGCCATCAACTGCAAGCGCACCACCGACCTCGAGGTGCGCAAGGCGCTCAACACCGCCTGGCCGCTGGAGCAGATCCGCAAGATCTACGGTGGGCCGTCCGCGGGCGACTACGCGTCCACCATCCTCAGCCCCGACATCCTGGGCCGTAAGGAGTTCGACCTCTACGGCAAGCTGAAGACGCCGCAGGGAGACGCCGCGGCGGCCAAGGCCATCCTCAAGAAGGCCGGCAAGCTCGGCCAGAAGGTCGTCTACGCGTACCCGCAGAGCCCGACGTACGACAAGACGGCCGTCGTCATCGAGAACGCGCTCAAGAAGGCCGGCTTCAAGCCGGTCATCAAGGCCGTCGACTCGACCTCGTACTACGACCAGATCCAGCAGGTCGACAACAGCTTCGACGTCATGTGGTTCGGCTGGTCGCCCGACTGGCCGACGGCGTACACGATGATCCAGCCGCTCTTCGACAGCGCCTCCGTCGGCAACGGCCAGAACAACGTCTCCCAGACGAAGGTCGACTGGATCGACGCCGCCATCAAGGAGAACGTCGTCATCAGCGACCAGAAGAAGGCCGGTGAGGCCTGGGCCGCGCTGGACAAGCGCATCATGGACGAGGTCGCCCCGATCATCCCGGAGACCTTCCAGCGGCGCTTCTACCTGTACGGCTCCAAGGTCGGCGGCGCCATGATGGACCCGCTGTTCTCGGCGACGCTGCTCTACAAGACGTACGTCAAGGCCTGACGAACGGCCCCCGCGGGGAGCGGGTGACTCTCCAGCGGAGAGTCACCCGCTCCCCCTCCTCCCTCTCGGCATCCGTCAGGAAAACCCACTGCCATGCTGCGCTTTCTTCTCCGCCGTGTCGTCGGCGCCGCGGTCATCCTGCTGATCATCAGCGCCCTGGTCTTCGTCCTCTTCTACACCGCCCCGCGCGACCCCGCCCGGGTAGCCTGCGGCAAGGTCTGCACTCCCGAGACACTCGCGCTGGTACGGCAGAACCTGGGGATCGCCGACCCGATACCGGTGCAGTACTGGCACTGGCTGCAAGGGGTCTTCGTCGGTCGCGACTACGCGTCGTACGGTCACTGCCCGGCCCCTTGCCTGGGTTACTCGTTCATCAACCGCGAGCCGGTCTTCGGCACCATCGTCGACCGGTTCCCGACCACCCTCTCGCTCTCCGTCGGCAGCGCCTTCGTCTTCGTCATCTTCGGCGTCGGCACCGGCATGCTCGCCGCGGTCAAGCAGGGCAAGCTGCTCGACAAGGTCGCCTCCTCCGCGTCGCTGATCGCCTCCTCGCTGCAGATCTACATCGTCGGCGTGGTCGCCATGTACTTCCTCACCGACCAGCTGCACCTGCTGGACCGACCGAGCTACACACCGCTCACCGACAATCCCGCCGCCTGGTTCTCCGGCCTTCTGCTGCCCTGGCTGGTCCTCTCCGTCATCTTCACGGCCAACTACACCCGTATGGCCCGGTCCCAGCTGGTGGAGTCGCTGAGCGAGGACTATGTGCGGACGGCCCGCGCCAAGGGCCTCTCCCGGCGGACCGTCTTCTTCAGATTCGCCTGGCGCGGGGCCATGGGACCGATCATCACGATCTTCGGCCTCGACCTCGGCGTACTCCTCGGTGGCGCGATCATCACCGAGAAGACCTTCAGTCTCCAGGGCATCGGCGCACTCTCGGTCAAGGCCGTATCCACCAATGACCTGCCGACACTGCTCGGCGTGATGATGGTGGCCGCCACCGCGATCGTGGTCCTCAACATCGTCGTCGACGCCGTCTACGCCCTCATCGACCCACGCGTCCGCCTCGCCTAGGGAGAGATCCAGTGAGCACCCCCTTCCTCTCCGTACGCGATCTGCGCGTGCACTTCTCCACCGAAGACGGCATGGTCAAGGCCGTCGACGGGCTGTCCTTCGATGTGGAGAGGGGCAAGACCCTCGGTATCGTCGGTGAGTCCGGCTCCGGCAAGTCCGTCACCAACCTGACGATCCTCGGCCTGCACCACCCCGACCACACCGAGATCGAGGGCGAGATCCTGCTCGACGGCCAGGATCTGCTGGCCGCCTCGGAGCGGGAGCTGGAGCGGCTGCGCGGCAACAAGATGGCCATGATCTTCCAGGACGCACTGGCCTCGCTCTCGCCGTACCACACCATCGGCAAGCAGATCGGCGAGACGTTCCGCAAGCACACCGGCGCCTCCAAACGGGACGCCCGGGCCCGGGCCGTCGAGATGCTCACCAAGGTGGGCATTCCCCAGCCCGATCTGCGGGTGGACGACTACCCGCACCAGTTCTCCGGCGGTATGCGCCAGCGCGCGATGATCGCCATGGCGCTGGTCTGCAACCCGGAGCTGCTGATCGCGGACGAGCCGACCACCGCGCTGGACGTCACCGTGCAGGCCCAGATCATGGACCTGCTCAAGGACCTCCAGCAGGAGACCGGCACCTCGATCATCTTCATCACCCACGACCTCGGTGTCATCGCCGACATCGCGGACGACGTGCTGGTGATGTACGGCGGGCGCTGTGTCGAGCGCGGCACCAAGAAGGAGGTGCTGCGGGCACCCCAGCACCCGTACACCTGGGGTCTGCTGGGGTCCATGCCGAGCCTCGAAGGACCGGTCGACGTACCGCTGTCGCCGATCCCCGGTTCCCCGCCGAGCCTGCTCAACCCGCCGACCGGCTGCCGCTTCCATCCGCGGTGCTCGTTCACCGAGCAGGTCGGCGGCAACCGCTGTGCGACCGACCAGCCGCCGCTGGAGCTGGTGGCCGGGCGCGGGGCCGCCTGTCACCTCACCGCGGAGCAGCGCACCGAGTTCTTCGCCGACTTCGCCGGCACCCGGCCCAACTGACGTACAAGAGACGGGACTTCCCTACAATGAGCAGCACAGATCCCCTCCTGGACGTCTCCGGACTCACCAAGCACTTCCCGATCAAGGGCGGGTTCCCGATCCGGCGGACGGTCGGCGCGGTCCAGGCCGTCGACGGGCTGGACTTCACCGTCGGCGAGGGCGAGAGCCTGGGCCTGGTCGGCGAGTCCGGCTGCGGCAAGTCGACAACGGGCCGGCTGATCACCCGGCTCCTTGAGCCGACGGCCGGCCGGATCAGCTACCGCGGGCAGGACATCACCCACGCCTCACGCAAGCAGCTGGCCCCGGTCCGCTCCGAGATCCAGATGATCTTCCAGGACCCGTACGCCTCACTGAATCCGCGCCAGACCGTTGGCAAGATCATCACCGCGCCGATGGAGATCAACGACATCAGTCCGGCGGGCGGTCGCGAGGCGCGCGTACGGGAGCTGCTCGAGATCGTCGGACTCAACCCGGAGCACTACAACCGCTTCCCGCACGAGTTCTCCGGCGGCCAGCGCCAGCGCATCGGCGTGGCCCGTGCGCTCGCACTGGAACCGAAGCTGATCGTGGCCGACGAGCCTGTCTCGGCGCTGGACGTGTCGATCCAGGCCCAGGTGGTGAACCTGCTGCAGAAGCTGCAGAAGGAACTCGGTATCGCGTTCCTGTTCATCGCCCACGACCTGGCCGTCGTACGCCACTTCTCGCAGCGCGTGGCGGTCATGTACCTCGGCAGGATCGTGGAGATCGCCGATCGCGAGGACCTGTACGGCAACCCGCGTCACCCGTACACCAAGGCGCTGCTCTCCGCCGTGCCCGAGGCAACCGCCGACGACACACCTGCCCGTGAGCGCATCCGGCTCGTCGGCGATGTGCCGTCCCCGGTCAACCCGCCGTCGGGCTGCCGCTTCCGTACACGCTGCTGGAAGGCGACGGACAAGTGCGCGAGCGAGGCGCCGCCACTGGTGCGGGTCGAAGGCAACCGGGAAGGCCATCTGACGGCCTGTCACTACCCCGAGGACTCCCGGTCCGTGTCGTCCGTCCCGAAAGCCCGTACGGCTTCGGACGGACCGAAGCTCGAAAAGACCACCGAAGACCCCAAGGCCGAGGCCTGACACCCCTGACCCGGCCAGCCCCCGGGCGCCTCGCGGACACGGACCCGATCGGTCCTTGGACGCTGGGCTCCCCGGCCCGAAGAACCGAGCACGTGAGCCCATTGACCCGAGCCATCTGCGAGCCCGGTTCCGGGTAAACGGGAGACGCGCCCGGAACCGATCGGTTCCGGGCGCTTCCGTAAGTCCGCGCGCCGAACGGCCGCATGCTGCCGCCCGCCCCCGGGACGTCGCCGGACCGGCATGAACGCGGACGGTGACAGTCCGTCGACCACGGCGGAAGGCCCGGAACCTGAGGTTCCGGGCCTTCCGAGTCACACGCGCCGTACTACGAGGCCGCGCCGACGACGTCCTTCTCCTCGGCGAAGTGGCATGCCGATTCGTGCGCAACCGGGGAGTCCACGGACTTGAAGCGCTCGGGGATCGCCAGCAGCGGGATCTCCGTGGCGCACTTGTCCTGGGCCTTCCAGCACCGCGTACGGAAGCGGCAGCCCGACGGCGGGTTCGCCGGCGACGGGACGTCACCGGTGAGGATGATCCGCTCGCCGCGCTCGCGGGCCTCCGGGTCCGGGACCGGGACCGCCGACAGCAGCGCCTGGGTGTAAGGGTGCGTCGGGTGCTCGTAGATCTCCGTGTCCGTACCGATCTCGGCGATCTTGCCGAGGTACATCACGCCGACCCGGTCGGAGATGTGCCGGACGATGGACAGGTCGTGCGCGATGAAGACGTAGGAGAGGTTGAACTCGTCCTGGAGCTTCTCCATCAGGTTGATGACCTGCGCCTGCACCGACACGTCGAGCGCGGAGACCGGCTCGTCGCAGATGATGATCTCCGGGTTGAGCGCGAGGCCGCGGGCGATGCCGATGCGCTGGCGCTGGCCGCCGGAGAACTGGTGCGGATAGCGGTTGATGTACTCCGGGTTGAGCCCGACGACGTCCAGCAGATCCTGGACCTTTCTGCGCCGGTCCCCCTTCGGGGCCACCTCCGGATGGATGTCGAAGGGCTCGCCGATGATGTCGCCGACCGTCATACGCGGGTTCAGCGAGGTGTACGGGTCCTGGAACACCATCTGGATGTTGCGGCGCACCGCCTTCAGCGCGCGCCCGGACAGCCGGGTGATGTCCTGGCCCTTGTAGAAGACCTCGCCGGACGTGGCCGTCTCCAGCGTCATCAGCAGCCGCGCGACCGTGGACTTGCCACAGCCCGACTCGCCGACGATGCCGAGCGTCTCGCCCTGGTAGAGGTCGAAGGAGACCCCGTCCACGGCCTTGACCGCGCCGACCTGGCGCTTGAAGAGGATGCCCTGGCTCAGCGGGAAGTGCTTGACCAGATTGCGCACCTGGAGGATCGGCTCACCGCGTTCCACCGGGGCCTCGATCGCCGCGACCGCCGCCGTCTCGTCGGCGGCGTCGACGGTCACGACGTCGGTGACGTTCGGGGTGCTGTCCAACGATCCGTCCGTCTTGTCGAGCTCAGCCATGGATCGTCTCCTTCCAGAAGTGGCAGGCGCTGCCGCGGCCGGGCAGCTCGCTGCCGTCCTGCTCGGAGACCGGCACCAGAGCCGGAATCTCCGTGCGGCAGATGTCCTCCGCCTTGGGGCACCTCGGGTTGAAGGCGCAGCCGGAGGGAATCTTGAGCAGGTTGGGCGGCAGACCCTTGATCGCGTACAGCTCCTGGCCCTTCTGGTCCAGGCGCGGGATCGAGTCGAGCAGACCGCGGGTGTACGGGTGCGCGGGCCGCTTGTAGAGCTCGTGCACCGGCGCGGTCTCGACGATCCGGCCCGCGTACATGACCGCGATCTTGTCCGCGACGTCGGCGACGACGCCGAGGTCGTGGGTGATCAGGATCAGGCCCATGTTGAACTCGGTCTGCAGTTCCTTGAGCAGGTCCATGACCTGGGCCTGGACCGTCACGTCGAGCGCGGTGGTCGGCTCGTCCGCGATGATCAGGTCCGGCTCCAGGGCCAGCGCCATGGCGATCATGATGCGCTGGCGCATACCGCCGGAGAACTGGTGCGGATAGTCGCCCACCCGCTGCTTGGCTGCGGGGATCTTGACCCGCTCCATCAGTTCGATGGCCTTGGCCTTCGCCTGCTTCTTGGAGAGTCCCTGGTGGACACGGAACATCTCGCCGAGCTGGTAGCCGACCGAGAGCACGGGGTTGAGCGAGGAGAGCGCGTCCTGGAAGATCATCGCGATCTTCTGGCCGCGGAGCTTCCGCCGCTCCTCGTAGCTCATGGTGAGCATGTCCTGGCCGCGGTACAGGATCTGGCCCTGCGGGATCTTGCCGGGCGGCATGTCGAGAATGCCCATGATCGCCTGAGCGGTCACGGACTTGCCGGAACCGGACTCGCCGAGCACGGCCAGGGTCTCGCCCGAGTCGACGCTGTAGTTCACACCGTTGACGGCCTTGGCGACTCCGTCACGGGTGTGGAACTCCACGTGCAGGTCGCGCACTTCGAGGAGCGGGCTGTCGTCCGACCCCCCGGCACGGGGCGCCGGGATGTCTGCTGTCTTGTCCATGATGGTCACGTCGTACGCCCTCCTCAGCGCAGCTTCGGGTCGAGTGCGTCGCGCACCGCGTCGCCGAGCATGATGAACGCGAAGACCGTGAGGCTGAGCATTCCTGCCGGGAACAGCAGTACATGCACGTTGTTACGGATCTCTTCGCTGCCCGAGGCAATGTCGATGCCCCACGAGATGGTCGGGTCGGCGAGACCCAGGCCCAGGTAGGACAGCGTCGCCTCGGCCGAGATGAAGCCACCGAGGGCGATGGTGGCGACCACGATGGTCGGCGCGAGGGCGTTGGGCAGGACATGGCGGAACAGCATCCGGCCGGTCCCCGCGCCGAGAGCACGTGCCGCCGTCACATAGTCCGCCTGCTTCGCGGTGATCACCGAGGCACGCATCACGCGGCAGATCGAGGTCCAGCCCAGGAAGGCGAGGGCCGCGATCACGACGTACACCTTGCGCTCGGCGAAGGCGTTCAGGACGACCATCGTGCCGAGCAGGAAGGGCAGTCCGAAGAAGATGTCCGTGACCCGGGAGATGATCGCGTCGAGCCAGCCGCCGAAGTATCCGGAGAGCAGACCCAACAGACCGCCGACGACGGTGATCGCCACGGTGACGCCGACACCGACGAGGATCGAGGCACGGGTTCCGTAGATCACCCGGGCGTAGATCGAGCGGCCCTGAACGTCGTAGCCGAACCAGTCGGCCCGGAAGAAGTGCCCCAACTCGGGCTTCTGCAGGTAGTGGTTGGTAAGATCGCCGGCCCGCGGGTCGGTGCCGGTGAACAGGCCGGGGAAGGCCGCGATCACCAGCAGCAGGACGAGCAGGCTCGCCGATATCCAGAACATGGGGCGGTGGCGCAGGTCGAACCAGGCATCACCCCACAGACCGCGAGGCTTGCCGGTGGATTCCCTGACGGGACTCTCGGCGTCCGCCGGCGCAGACGCGACCGCGTCCACTTCGGTGTCCTTGATGCTCTGATCCTTGGTCACGTCAGGCATACCGGATCCTCGGGTCCAGGACCGCGTACAGCAGGTCGACAATCAGGTTGATCACGAGAATGATCAGTACGAATACGGTGACGACACCGACGATGGTGGAACCTTCACGCTGCTGGAGTGCCCGGTAGAGCAGATTGCCGACACCCTGGACATTGAAGATGCCCTCGGTGACGACCGCGCCGCCGATGAAGCCGCCGACGTCCGTACCGAGGAACGTGACCACCGGGATCAGCGAGTTGCGCAGCAGGTGCACCCCGACGATGCGACGCCGCGGCAGCCCCTTCGCGAGCGCCGTGCGCATGTAGTCCGCGCGCAGGTTCTCGGCGAAGGTCGTACGCGTCAGTCGGGCGACGTACGCCATGGAGAGCATGGCCAGGACGAAGCCCGGCAGGAACAACTGCGTGATGTCCATCGAGTCTTCGACGTTTGGCGCGACCCAATGCAGTGTGTCCGCAAAGAGGAACCGGGCCACGTAGCCGAGGATGAACACGGGGATCGAGATGACGACCAGCGTGAAGATCAGCACGCCGGTGTCCGGTGCCTTGCCCGCCTTGAGTCCGGCCCACGCGCCGAGGCTGAGACCGACGATCATCTCAATGGCCATCGCAACGGCTGTCAGACGGATCGTGACAGGGAAGGCCCTCGACATCTCGTCCCAGACGGGACGACCGCCGAAGGTCTCGCCGAAGTCCAGCTGGAACAGGTCCTTCATGTAGTTGATGTACTGCATGGGAAGGGACTGGTCCAGCCCGAACTTGTGACGCAGCTCCGCGACCTGTGCGGGGTCGGCCGCCTTGTCACCCCACATCGCCCGGATGGGATCACCGGGAAGGATGTGGACCATAAGGAAAATCAACAGAGTAGTCCCGATGAACACCGGGATCATCTGGAGCAGTCGCCTAGCGACGTAACGCCCCATCATGCCTCCATGCCGTGAGGGGTCGGCGATGGCCTACACATGGTCTCCACCGCGGGGTTGTGGGGGGAGGTTGCCGGGCCAACGCCCGCGAGCCGGTGCCGCCATCCGTTCCAGAGGGCGGCACCGGCCGGCAGGTCCCGAAACTTACTTCTTCGACTTCACCTGAACGTCGGTGAAGATGGGGTCGCCGTCCTGGCCGTAAACGATCTTGCCGAATACGTTCTTGGACTGACCCGAGTTGACCTTGTAGAACCAGAGCGGGATCGCCGGCATGTCCTTCGCCAGGAGCTGCTCAGCCTCCTGGTACATCTTCACGGTCTCGTCGAGGGTCTTCGCCTTGTCAGCCTTGGAGGCCAGCTCGTCGAACGCCTTGTTGGAGTAGCCACTGGTGTTACCGGCGGCCGTCGTGCCGTACAGGTCGCGCATGAAGTTCGAGTTGACCGGGTAGTCGAGCACCCAGCCACCGCGGTACATGGACTTGACCTTCTTGCCGTCACGGGCGTTCAGGTCGGTCGCGAAGTCCGGCTTGGAGTCGCCGACGCACTCGACACCGGTGGCCTGGCGGATGCTGTTGCAGACCGCGTCGACCCACGCCTTGTGCGGCTGGTCCGCGTTGAACTGGATCGAGATCTTGTTGCCCGGGACGCCGCCACCCTCGCTGATGAGGGCCTTGGCCTTGGCCGGGTCGTACTTCACGATGTCGCCGAGGGCGCCGGCCTTGTAGCCGAGCACACCACGGGCAACGAACGAGTCGGCCGGGGTACGGGTGCCGTTGAGGACGGTCTTGGTGATCGTGTCACGGTCGATCGCCATCGACAGGCCCTGGATGACCTTGGGGTTGATGTCCTTGAACTGCTTCGTGTAGAACGCCGGGACGATCGACTGGACCGCGGAGTACTCCTGGTCGATCGCTCGGTCGCCGAGGTCCTGCTTGTAGTTCTTCAGCGCGGTCACGGGGACCTGCTCGATCCAGTCGAGCTGGTCCGAGCGCAGGGCCGAGTAGGCGGCCTCGGCGGTGGTGTAGTTCTTGAAGTCGATGCCACCGTTCTTGGCCTTGTTCGGGCCCTGGTAACCGTCGAACTTCCGAACCTTGATCAGCTTGTTGTGGTCCCACGAGACGAACTTGTAGGGACCGTTGCCGATCGGCTTCTGACCGGCGGCCTTCGGGTCCTTGAAGAAGGACTCGGGCAGCGGCGCCCAGACGTCGTAGCCCAGCTTGTACGCGAAGTACGAGACCGGACCGCTCAGGGAAATCGTGAAGGTGTTGTCGTTAACGACCTTCAGACCTTCCATCTCGGTCTTCTTCGGGTCACCCTTGTCCGGGTGGACATCCGCGTAGCCCTTGATGTCCTGGAACCAGCTGGAGTTGGTCTGGTTGTTCTTGACGTTCGCGGACCAGTTCCAGGAGTCCACGTAGGACTTGGCGGTCACGGGGGTGCCGTCGTGGAACTTCCAGCCCGGCTTGAGCTTGACGGTCCACACGGACGAGTCCGCGTTGGGCGTCACGGACTCGGCGTTGACGTACGTGAGCTTGCCGGTGCCGGGCTCGTAGCTGACGAGGCCGGCGAAGATGGCGCCCAGGACACGGCTGCCCTGGCTCTCCTTGGCGTTCGCCGGCTGCAGCGGGTTCTGCGGCTCGCTGAGCTGGGCGGTCAGGATCCCGTTCGGGTCCGCCTTGCCCGAGTTCATGCCATTGTCGCTGCCCTTGTCGCTACCACCACAGGCGGTCGCGGCCAGGGCGATGACGGCCGCTCCCGCGACCCACTTGGCGCTCTTGGCACCACGCATGGGTTTCCTCCTCATGAGTCCACTTTTGACTACAAGAAGGGCACTGGAGTGATACACCGACACCCCTGACGGTGATCGTTTCAGTGCCCTGAGTGTGCTCGTGAGTCGGCACCCCCCACAGTGCGTGACCCATTGACCCGAGCTCAATGGAGCCAACTATTAAGTACGGCCGGGCCGTAAACCACACTTAAAGGGTCTCGGTTTGACAACATCGACAGGGCACGGTTGACCGAAATCCGGACAAAGCGATCCCAGACAGACACGCCCGAAACGGACTGTTAACGCAACCCCCGGAGAGTGATGACCGCTTTCCGGACACATGCCACCCGAAATGGATTTGACGTCAAGGGTTTTCGATGACGCCGAGGCGTCCCGCTCCCCGGCCGCGACATGCAGCAGCCCGGCCTCGCCCACTGCCGGGCGAGGCCGGGCCTCAGGAATCCGAGCGCGTGTCAGCCGCAGCGCTTGCTGACACGCCTTGCCGCCACAGGGCTACGACTTCTGCTTGAGGTAGAAGTACACGTGCGAGATCTGGTGGCACTCGACGCGCTCATTCGCCGCGTCTGCGATCTTCCCCCTGATGATGAGGTACGCCTTGTGCTTCTTGACCTTCAGCGTCTTGTTGATGGCGTACGCCTTGTCGACCGCCCCCCTTCGGGAGACACCAGCCGTACCCCTTGTTCCACACCGTCTTGGTGTCATCGACCACCGACAGGCTTCCCACGTCCAGCGTCCGGCCGTTGGAAGCAGTGGAGCTCCATGGCTCAATAAGGCAACGGCCCGTTGCCTCAACCGAGTTGAGGCAACGGGCCGTCCTGCTGCAGGAGATGCGCTGGTCAGCGCTTGGCGCGCGAAGCGGCGCGGCCGCGCTCCTTCTGGTCCAGGACGACCTTGCGGATACGCACGGTCTCCGGGGTCACCTCGATGCACTCGTCCTCGCGGCAGAACTCCAGGGACTGCTCCAGGGAAAGCTTGCGGGCCGGGACCACGTTCTCCGTGGTGTCCGCGGAAGCCGCACGCATGTTGGTGAGCTTCTTCTCCTTGGTGATGTTCACGTCCATGTCGTCGGCGCGGGAGTTCTCGCCGACGATCATGCCCTCGTAGACCTCGGTGCCCGCCTCGGTGAAGATGACACCGCGCTCCTGGAGGTTGACCATGGCGAACGGGGTCACCGAACCCGCGCGGTCCGCGACCAGCGAGCCGTTGTGACGGGTGCGCAGCTCGCCGAACCACGGCTCGTGGCCCTCGAAGATGGAGTGCGCGATGCCCGTACCGCGGGTCTGCGTCAGGAACTCCGTACGGAAGCCGATGAGGCCTCGGGACGGGACGATCCACTCCATGCGGACCCAGCCCGAACCGTGGTTCGTCATCGTCTCCATGCGGCCCTTGCGGGTCGCCATCAGCTGGGTGATCGCACCGAGGTGCTCCTCGGGGGAGTCGATCGTCATGCGCTCGATCGGCTCGTGCGTCTTGCCGTCGACCTGCTTGGTGACGACCTCCGGCTTGCCGACCGTGAGCTCGAAGCCCTCACGGCGCATCTGCTCGACGAGGATGGCCAGCGCGAGCTCACCGCGGCCCTGGACCTCCCAGGCGTCGGGGCGCTCGGTGTCCAGGACGCGGAGCGAGACGTTACCGATCAGCTCGCGGTCGAGGCGGTCCTTCACCTGGCGGGCGGTGACCTTGTGGCCCTTGCCGCCCTTGCCGACGAGCGGCGAGGTGTTGGTACCGATGGTCATCGAGATGGCCGGCTCGTCGACCGTGATCAGCGGCAGCGCGATCGGGTTCTCGGGGTCGGCCAGGGTCTCGCCGATCATGATGTCCGGGATACCGGCGATGGCGCAGATGTCGCCCGGGCCCGCCTTCTCGGCCGGCTTGCGGGTGAGCGCCTCGGTCATCAGCAGCTCGGTGATGCGGACGCTGGACATCGTGCCGTCGCGCTTGATCCAGGTGACGGTCTGGCCCTTGCGCAGCTCACCCTGCTCGACGCGGCAGAGCGCGATACGGCCGAGGAAGTTGTCGGCGTCCAGGTTGGTGACGTGGGCCTGCAGCGGGGCCTCGTCGTCGTACTCCGGGGCCGGGACGTGCGACAGGATCGTGGAGAAGAACGGCTCCAGGTTCTCGCTGTCCTGCGGGACGGTGCCGTCCTCCGGCTTGGTCAGCGAGGCGACGCCGTCACGGGCGCAGGCGTAGACGATCGGGAACTCGATCTGGTCCTCGTCCGCGTCCAGGTCCAGGAACAGGTCGTACGTCTCGTCGACGACCTCGGCGATCCGGGAGTCGGGACGGTCCGTCTTGTTGATGCAGAGGATGACCGGCATCTTCGCGGAGAGCGCCTTGCGCAGCACGAAGCGGGTCTGCGGGAGCGGGCCCTCGGAGGCATCGACGAGCAGCACGACCGCGTCCACCATCGACAGACCGCGCTCGACCTCGCCGCCGAAGTCGGCGTGGCCGGGGGTGTCGATGATGTTGATCGTGATCGGGTCCCCGCCGTCCTTGGGGTGATACTTCACCGCCGTGTTCTTGGCGAGGATCGTGATGCCCTTCTCACGCTCCAGGTCGTTCGAGTCCATCATGCGTTCGTCGAGGTTCTCGGCGGCGTGCGCGGCGAAGGCGCCGGCCTGCCTGAGCATGGCGTCGACCAGCGTGGTCTTGCCGTGGTCGACGTGGGCGACGATGGCTACGTTACGGATGTCGTGGCGCGTGGGCATGGGTGGCTTGCGCTTCTCTCGGATCGTGGGATCAGGCGTCTCAGTCGCTCTCGGGTCCTCGTACGCCCGCCGGGCGGACGCGCCACGGCTACCCCCCATGGTACGGGGCTGGCGCGTCCCGGGCTTCCCGGCCCGATCCGCGAGACCGGTCTTAAGCCACTCTTCAACCGATATTCGGCCGGTATTACCTCAGTACCGGGGGTGCGCCAGGTGAGTGCGCGTGGCAGGAGAAGAGGGATGCGGAGGGATCCGTGGGGGGATCCGTGGGGGCTCCGCAAGGTCCCGTGGGGGGCATGTGGGGGGCGAGCGGCTCGGGTCCGGTCGGGATACGAGCTTGCCCGCCGACACCCCGGCGGGCAAGGGACTTGAGCCAGTTCTGAGCTTCCGGCGCCGTTCTGACCTGCTACTTCTTCTTGTTTGCCGGAGCTCCGGCGGGCTGCGGCTTCTTGAAACCGATGTCCTGGTAGCGGGGTGCGCCGAAGCCGAAGGCGCCGATGTTCGCCAGCTTTCTGTCGGTCGCCACGAGCTGCGGACGCTGATAAAGCGGAATCGATCCCGCGGCGGCCCAGATCCGGGCATCCGCCTGTTCCATCAGATCCCGGGCGGTCCCCTCGTCGAGCTCCGAGACCGCCTGCTCGAAGAGCTGGTCGATGTGGTCCGTACCGACGCGGGTGTAGTTCTGCTCGACCAGCAGGGAGCCGTCGGTGGCCGGCACCGGCTTGGCGAAGATCGGGCGGTCGTCGGTCGCCGGGTAGGCGGTGGCGGGCCAGGAGTACAGCGCCAGGTCGTAGTCGCCGGAAGCGATGTGGTCCTGGAAGTAGCTGTCGTCGGAGACCTTGGTGATGGCCGTACCGATGCCGATCGAATCGAGCATCGCCGCGATCTTGTCCCCGACGGCACGCAGCGGCTCCGACCCGGGACCGGCCGGCAGGACGAAGCGCAGGCTCAGCGCCTTGCCGTCCTTGCCGAGCGGGCCGCGGCGCGCGCCGGGGGCCTGGGCGGGGGCCGCGGTGCCCGCGGGGGCGTACGCACCGGCGGCGCCGCCCGGCCGCTGGTCCTGGGCGGCGACCTCGGAGGGGACGTCCTCGGTGGTGCCGGTCTCGGCCAGGTGTCCGGCCTGGCGCAGCAGAGCGGCGCTGTGGAACGCGGCGGCGGGGGCGGGGGCGAGGACCTGGGGGGCGTTGCCGGCTCCGTCGCTGTCGCCGGGCTTGTTGTCGCCGCCGACGACGGCCTGTACATCGTCGGCGGCGTGCTCGCCCTCGGGAGCGGCGTTGTCGGCCTTGCCGTCGCCGGTGCCGGTCTTGCCGGGCTTCTCGGACGGGGCCGCCCTGCCGTCCTTCCCGGCGGTGCTGTCCTTCTTCTTCGCGCCCTTCTTCTCGACCTCGCTGCCCGCCTTGGCGCCGTCCGGTTTCCTGACCGCGCCCTCCCGCGTCCAGCCCGCGTCGGCCAGCAGCGCCTGCGCCTCCTCGGTGTCCTGGCCGCCGAGTGCGCCGCTGTTGTCCTTGTACGCCGGCTGTCCGGCCAGGGCCAGGTGGCTGCCGAGCGGCGTGGCGGGCAGGCCGAGCGGTTTGAGTACGGTGTCGACGAGCTCCTGGCGGTTCAGGGCCCGGGCGACCGCCCTGCGTACCCGGTCGTCGGCGAGCGGCCCGGACTCACCGTTCAGCGCGAGCTGGGTGTAGGCGGGCTCCAGCGACTTGCGGACCGCATACGCGCGCAGCCTGCCCTGCTCGGCGGCATACGCCTCGGCGGCTGCCCGGTTCTTCTCCCTGGCCGCCTGGGCGGCCGCCGCCGCCGTTTCGTCCGAGCCGTTTGCCTCGGCCCAGGAGCGCAGTGCGGCGGCCGGGCCGGTCCCGGAACCGGGGCCCTGGGCGAGCGGCTGTCCGTTGCCGCCCTTGTCGCCGGCCGCCTGCACGATCCGGTGCGCCGCCGCGGCGTCGACGTCCGCGACGTCGACCTTCCCCTCGGTCAGGGCCTCGGTGCGGTCCTGCGGCTTGACGGCCCGGAAGACCAGTGAGTCGAGCTTGGCCCGGCCGCCCCACCAGCGCGGATTGCGGACCAGGGTGACCTCGCCCTCAGCCGTGTCCACGCTGCCCAGCCGAAACGGTCCTGCGGTGGCCTTGAGGGTGGTCCGCGCGCCGTCGTTGAAGGCGTCCGGGGAGCCGGTCACCTCCTTCGGGTACAGCGGCGAGAAGAGCGAGCGCCAGTCCGCGTACGGCTTGGCGAACGTGACCCGGACCTCCTGGTCGTCGGCGCCGCGCTCGATCTTCTCGATCCGCTCGTAGCCGGCGTTGCGGGCGGTCCAGAACGCCGAGTCCTTGCCGTTCAGCGCCCGCCACTGGGCCACGAAGTCGGGCGCCCCGATGTCCCGGCCGTCGCTCCACACCGCCTGCGGGTTGATCCGGTAGAGCACCACCTGCCTGGGCTCGCGCTCGACCACCTTCGCGGACTCCAGATAGTCCGGGTCGAGCTGCGGCCTGCCCTTGGCGTCCAGCGGGAAGAGCGTCGGCAGCAGGGCGCCCGCGATGCGGGTGGTGGAGCTGTTCGCGTCGGCCTGGAAGGCGTTGAGGGTGGTGGGCACGGCGTCGATCGCCCAGTTGACCGTGCCCCCTGCGGCGACCAGATTCCGGGCCGCGACCGCGATGTCCTGAGGAGCGGCGGCCCCGGTGGAGCCGCCGCCGTCGTCGGAGCTGCAGCCGGCCAGCACGGGGAGCGTCAGCACACCCGTCGTGAGGAGCGCGAGCGAGCGGCGCTTTCGGGCCGTCCCCCTCGGGACGCCGACGTGGGACATGGCTGATACCTCCGGGGCCGGCCCGGCCCACCCGCACACGGATGGGCCGGATTGTGCGTTTCTGGTGGCATTTACAGTTGATCACACTGGTTCCGTCCGTCCACTGAAAGCGCCCTCGCGCGAGAGGCGGCGCAGACACGGCGTCAGCGCCCCCGAACCTCACCCGTGCGGCGGAACACCCCGCGAGACCGGGAAGGCCCGCACTCTTCACAATCGGGGTGTGACGCGCGACACTCTCAGGCGCATGAACATGACCGCCCGCGACCGCGGAAGTGAGAGCAAGTCATGTCACTGCAAGAAGAATTGACGGCGGTTCAGCACTGTCTCGACGACCTGGTCGGCACCGTCGGCCGGCTGGAGCGGAGCCTTGCCCGGCTGCGCGAGGCGGAAGCCGGGCAAGGCGCCGCTCGAAGCCGCCGGTCGCACCGAACCCGTCGACGCGCCCTGCCTGGTAGGGAACTGCGGCGGGCCGTGGACCGCAAGTACGACCCGTTGGTGTGGCTGGGGAACAAGATCGGCCGGCGCGGGGACCGGACGTGAAGGTCAGCCGAGCAGCTTGACGATCGCCGCGGTGGTGTCCGTCTCGCCGAGGCGCGGGAAGATCTTCTCGACGCTGTTGCGGTGCGTGTCGGCGTCCATGTCGGCGACCGCGTCCGTGGCGACAGTGACGTGGTAGCCGTACTCGTGGGCGGAGCGGGCGGTGGACTCGACGCCGATGCTGGTCGCGATGCCGGTGACGACGACCTGGGTGACGCCGCGGCGGCGCAGCTGGAGGTCGAGGTCGGTGCCGTGGAAGGCGCCCCAGGTGTGCTTGGTGACCACGATGTCGCCCTCGCGCGGGCCGAGCTCGGGCACGATGTCCGCCCAGTCGGCGGCCGGCTGTCCGGACTGCGTCGGCCCCTCGTTGCGGCCGGGGGCGCCACCGGTGACACGGACCAGGACGACCGGGAGGCCCTTGGCGCGGAAGGCGTCGGCGAGGGTCGCGGAGTTGGCGACGGCGTCGGCGGCGGGGTGGGGGTCGGTGGGCAGGCCGACGATGCCCTTCTGGAGGTCGACGACGACCAGGGCAGTCTTCGGGTCCAGGGTGGTGGCGGTCATGGTGGCGCTCCTCTGAGGGGGACTGTTCGATCGGTGGGGTTCAGGTACGGGTGCGCAGGGCGCGGTCGGTGACGGTCAGGACGATCAGCAGCAGGCCGAGTACGACGGAGACCGCTGCCATGAGGTGGAGCCCCCTGTCGCTCGCCGACTGTCCGTAGCCGAGAGCGATCAGGCTGGATGCGGTGATGGCCCCGATGTACTGGGCGGTGCGCTGGAGTCCGGCGGCGGAGGCGATGCTCTCGGGCGGGGCGTACGCCTGGACGGCGGCCTGGTCGCTCGTACCGGTCAGCCCCTGCGGGATGCCGAAGCAGGCCCCGGCGAGCAGCAGTACGGCGGTTCCGATGCTGTCCGGGGCATCGCTTCCGGGGGCGCCTGCCGGCCGGTCGTCCCGCGGCCGGACGCTCGTCCGGTCACTTCCCGATCAGTCGGTCGAGCAGATCGGCGGCCTCGGCGACCGTGCGGCGTTCGGCCCCGTCGAGCTCGGTGGCGATGGCCTCGGCGAGCCAGTTGTGCTTGGCTGCCCGGACCGCGGCGAGCGTCGCGAGTCCGGTCTCCGTGATCGACATCACCGACTTCCGGCCGTCGGCCGGATCGGGCGCCCGCTCGACGAGGCCCTGGTTCTCCAGTGCGCCGAGGGTCAGCCGCATGGACTGCGGACGTACGTACTCGGCACGGGCCAGCGCGGCCGTGGTGGCCGGGCCCTCACGCTCCAGCCTGGCGAGCACCGAGCGCTGCGTCGGCGTGAGCAGGCTGTCCGACGAGGTGGTGCGCAGCCGCCGCAGCAGCCGGCTGACCACGGCGGTGAGCTGCGTCGCCATCTGCTCGGCGCTCAGCTCGGCGTGAGGGTCGGCGGGCATGGCTTCGGTGGGTTCCGGCATGCCTCCAGCGTAGAAAATACACAGGCCATCTTGCAAGGTTGCCTGTCTATTTTTCGGCCAGGGACCGGGGACGGTCTTGCTCGTCACGCGGCCCGCGATCTAGGGTGAATGCGCTTTCAAAAGAGGGTGGTACGTGCAACAGCAGGTGCTTGGGTACGGAAGAAGAAGCGGACGGTCGGTCGAGTGAGCGCCCCAACGGTGTACGACGTCGCCGAGCGGTCGGGCGTCTCCATTGCCACGGTCTCGCGGGTCTACCGCACCCCCGATTCGGTACGCGCCCAGACCCGCGAGCGGGTCCTCGAAGCCGCCCGCCAGCTCGGTTACGTACCCAGCGGGAACGCCCGGGGCCTGGCCAGCCGGACCACTGGCGTACTCGGTCTCTGCTTCCCCGACATGGCCGATCCCGACGCCGAGGCCGACGCGGAGGCCGACAGCGACGCCGACGACGCGGTGATGCTCTACTCCGACCAGATCATCCGCGGCATGGAGCGGGCGGCGCGCCGGCACGGATACGCGCTGCTGATCGCCGCCTCACTGGAGGGCGGACCGGAGAGCGTCGCGAAGGTTGCGGGACGGGTCGACGGCTTCGCCGTACTGGCGCGGACCGTGCCGACCGAGGACCTCGAAGTGATTTCGCGCCGACTGCCGGTGGTGATGCTCGCCGGACCTCGCGAGATCGACCATCTCGACCACATCGTCGTCGCGAACGCCGACGGGGAGCGCGAACTGGCCCGCCATCTCATCGAGGACCACGGGCTGCGCAGGCTCGCCTTCGTCGGGGGCGATGTCGACTCGCCGGACGCCGAGGCGCGGTTCTTCGGCTTCCAGGAGGCCTGCCGCGAGGCCGGACTGCCGGTGCCGGACGAACCGGACCTGCGGGCCGAGATGATGACGCAGGCCGAGGGCGCGCGGGCAGCCGAGGCGCTGCTCGACCGGGGGCCCGAATGGCCACAGGGCGTGCTGTTCGCCAATGACCAGATGGCGGTGGGCGCGCTGCGGGCGCTGGAGCGGCGCGGGGTGCGGGTGCCCGAGGACATCGCGGTGACCGGATTCGACGGGATTCCGCTGAGCCGGATCGTACGGCCGCCGCTGACGACCGTACGGCAGCCGATCCGCCAACTCGGCGAGCAGGCAGTCGAGTTGCTGGTGCAGCGCCTGGGCGACAGCGGGCGCGAGCCGGTGTCGCTCATGCTTCCGGTATCGGTGATCCACCGCGCGAGCTGCGGCTGCGGCTGACGAGGGCGGCGTGCCAAGGCCCCCCGGCACGTCAAGCCCGTCCGGCCCCTGAAGACGAAACCCTCGCCGTTCAAGCCGGCCCAAGGGCGAACCCACCGGTGTTTGCGCCGGAATCGGCCCCTGGAAGGCCACGTGAGTTCCGGGGCAGGTTCGGCCAGTGCGCCGCTACCCCAGGTAGGGGGCAGGGCGGCGCTCCAGGAAGTGGCGCAGCCGAAGGCGCTGCGTGTGGTGCATGGGCAGTGAGTCGAGTTCTGCCGGTTTCACGAAGCGCAGTTCCGTGCTCTCGTCCGAGATGGCCGGCGCACCCCCGGTAATGCGCGCGGTGAAGCAGACGTTGAACTGTCGCCTCACCTCCCCGTTGCTGTACTCGATGATGTGCCGGGGGTCGGTGTATGTGCCGACCAGCCCTGTGATCTCCACGTCGAATCCGGTCTCCTCCTTGACCTCGCGGACGGCCGTGCCGGGCAGCGAATCGCTCAGGTCCATACCTCCGCCAGGCAGGGCCCACAGGTCGTTGTCCCGGCGGCGTTGCAGGAGGATGCGGCCCTCGCTGTCGGTGACGACCGCCGAGGCTGCCACGACCATGCTGTTCGGCTTGGGCGCGTGGGGATCGTCGTAGTACTCGGTCCGGGCCATCGGATCACTCCTCCACGGGACGCGCTGTCTGCCACACGGCGTTGAAACTGTCCGCGTAGGTGTCGAACAAGCCCCCGTCGCCATGGCGGCGAAGGCGCCACACGGGCGCACCGTACGCGTTCACGCCCCAGACGTGGGCATTGACCAACACCTGGTTGTCCGCCCGGAACAGGCTGTTGTAGAGCGTCGTGGAGTGTGTCCGCAGTTCGATCCCTGGTACGTCGGCCAGCGGCCGGTAGTGCAGGAGAGCGAGTCGACAGCGCGATTCGATACCGTGCCCGAACTTCTCTTCCCGCCCTCGCTGTTGCACGTTTTCGCTGTCGGCGTCGCCTACCGCGATCCGGACCTCGCACCCGTCGGCAGCACGCTCCCGGAGAAGATCGTTCAACCGGGGAAACGCCTCGTGCAGGAACACTGCCGCGTAGACCAGCATGTCGATCCGCTCACTTGCCACCCCGAGGAGATCCACGAACACGGATACCGGAAGGTCTGCCCGCTGGTCGTAGAGAGCGACGAGCTCCGGACTGACGGCGCGTGCCGCGCGTGCCTGTCGGAGCGCCGGCCAGAGTGCGTGGACGTCCTCGCCCAAGGTCTCGGCGGCCTGCAGCGCCGTGGCCCGTCGAGGAGTGCGCCCAAGGTTGACCCACCGTTCCACGCTCTTGGGGTCCACGCCCGTGACGCTCGCAAGGGTGGCATGAGTCCACCCGCCGGATGCCATGGCGGCTCTTAACCGCTCGTTCTGCATATGGACGTTCTACATGCCGCGGGACGTCCCGAAGTGGGAAACGTACGAGGTTCCACCGTCCCGGTGACCGGCACGACGATCTCGTCATCAGCGGCGGTGAAAGGACATGGCATGACACGGGGACTGTGGCAGCAGATCGAACAGCGCAATCCCTTTCCCCCGCCGGACCCCGAGCCGGAAGACCCCGGCTGCGATGTGTGCACGGCGCTGCTGGCGCAGCGCACCGAGTGCTATCGGCTGCGAGACCTCTCCGGTGTCGTGGACTGCAACGTCGAGATCCGTCAGCATCCGCACGGGAGGGGCGACCGATGACACGCACCGTGTATCGCTACGTGGCGCACACGATCCGGCACGCCCCCGAGAGCAGGGTGGCATTCGAAGCATTCTGTGTCGCTGATGGCTGCGTAGCCGAATCCGGCGCCCGGGACGAGCAGGCCGGGGCCCAGGACTGGGCGCTCGGCCACAGCGGGCGCACCGGGCACGACCTGTTCCGGCGGGTGGTGACGGATCACGCCCGGGTGACTCGCGACGAGTAGACCGCGGTCCGCTGAGCGGCGGCGATCAGTACAACCCGGCGCGCAGGCCCTCGCCCCGCTCGCACCGCCGATCGTGTGTGGGCTGGACCCTGACGTGCGATGCCGCGGGCAGCAGGGGCCGCAACCCCGGTCACCACCCCACCCCCACGTCACCGCCCCAGCCGCGCCCCGAAGAACCGCCGCCGGTCCGCCCGCAGCTCCGCCACCTCCGCCGCCAGCCCCTCGTACTCGAAGTGCCCCGCGCTCAGCACCCGCAGCTCGTGCTCACCGGCCAGCGCGTTGTGCACGGCGAACTGCCCCGGCGGCGGCACCGAGGGATCGAAGAGTGCCGCAGCCACCAGCGTGGGCAGCTCCAGCCGCGTCGCGGCCGTGGCGGCGTCGAAGTACCGCAGCACCTCGGTGACCTCGGGGTGCTCCCGGTGATAACCCCGCACCGCCTCCCCGCTGCCCACACACGGCAGCGTGAGCCGCAACGGATGGTTGCCGAAGGTCGGCACGGTCAGCTGCGCGGCCCCGAACCGGTCGTCCCAGGGCAGAGCCAGCGCACCGAGCCCGCCACCGAAGCTCTCTCCGAGGTATCCGAGCCGCGGGCCGCCCTCCCCGGGCGCCAGTTCCGGCACCAGCTCGTGCAGCGCCGACGCCGCGCACCACAGGTCCGCCACGCAGTCGCCGATGACATAGCTGTCGCGCGACTCGATGCCGTGCAGCACATGGCCGTCGGCCGCGTCCGGGATGCCCGGATGCAGGCTACGCGCTCCCATGCCCCGTACGCAGGGCAGGATCGCCGCCGCCCGGGGCAACGGCAGCGGCACGTCGGGGCCCGGCTCCTGCCGGCCTCCGTAACCGTGCCCGAAGACGAATCCGTACTCCGCGCTCCCTTCGGCGGGCAGCACGACCCAGCCCCCGAGCCGCACCCCGCCCACCGACGTGAACGTCACGCCGTGAATCCGTACGCCATCGCGCTCGTCCTCCAGCGGGCCGATCTCCGGCTCCGTGGCGACCTTGCGGGCCTTTTCGTACCGGGCCCGCCAGAAGGCGTCGAAGTCGTCCGGGGCGGCGGGAGCGGGGATGAGCAGCAGGTCGTCGAGCGTGCGCCCGTAAGCCGGATCGAAGGGGAAATCATGTTCGAACGGAGCCATGATCACGACAATATCGCCCCCACCCCTGCCGGTGCAGACCGTTGAGCACGCGGATCAACGCCGCGGAATAGGTCACATCGTTCCCAATTCCACAAACATCGCGCTTACCGTGCCAAGTTGAACATTCAGATGTCCAGCACGTTGCACGAGTGTGACCTAGCACCCTCTTGCGGATTCCTGAATCTCTGTCGCAGAGTGATGTATGCGCTTACAGGCAGCGCATACATTCGGATTGCTCGAGGAGGAGCCCTCCATGCCCCGCACCGCCAGAAACGCCTCGATCGGTATCGCAGTCGCAGCCGCGCTCACTTTCGGTCTCACCGCGTGCGGCAGTTCCGGTGGCGACGACGTCGCCGCGGACAAGAAGCAGACGCTCACCGTCTGGGCCATGGGGGCCGAGGGCGAGAAGCTCGCAGATGTGGCCAAGGTGTACGAGAAGGCCAACCCGAACATCACCGTCAAGGTGACCCCGGTCGGCTGGGACGTCGCCCACCAGAAGCTGGTCTCCGCGGCCGCCGCCGGCACCCTGCCGGACGTGGCGCAGATGGGCGGCAGCTACATGGGCGAGTTCGCCGAGCTCGGCGTTCTGGAGCCGGTCGACACCAAGACGTTCAATGAGAAGGACTTCTTCCAGTCCGGCTGGCAGCAGGGCGAGGTGGACGGTCAGGCGTACGGCGTGCCGTGGTACGTCGACACCCGCGTCCTCTACTACCGCACCGACCTGGCCGAGAAGGCCGGCATCACCAAGGCTCCGACCGACTGGAAGGAGATGCAGGACCTCGCCTCGGCCTACCAGAAGAAGGCCGGAACCAAGTGGGGCCTGTCCATCCAGCCCAGCGGCCTGGACACGGTGCAGAACTTCTACTCCTTCCTGTACTCGGCCGGCGGCGAGATCGTCAACGACAAGGGCGAGGTCGTCATCGACAGCCCCGAGGCCGTCAAGGCGCTCAAGGAGTACGGCTCGTACTTCGACAAGGGGCTCTCCAACAAGTCCGTGCAGCCCGGCTACGACGTGGTGAAGGACTTCGGCAACGGCCGCGTCCCGATGTTCTTCGGCGGCCCCTGGCACGTCACCCTGCTGAACGAGGGCCAGCCGCAGCTCAAGGGCAAGTGGGCGGTGGCCAATGTGCCCGCCGACAAGTCCTCCGTCTCCATGGCCGGCGGTTCCTCCCTGGTGATCTCCAAGGACAGTGAGCACAAGGCTGCCGCCACGGAGTTCATCAAGTACCTGACCGACACCGAGGGCCAGGCCGACTGGTACAAGCGCACCAAGGACCTGCCGGCCAACACCTCGGCCTGGACCTCCGGCGACCTCGCCGACGACGCCAACCTCCAGGTCTTCAAGAAGCAGATGGACACCGCCAAGTCCTCCCCGTCGCTGTCCAACTGGACGGAGATCACCGACAAGGTCGACCAGGCCATCGCCAAGGTCACCCAGGGCAAGGCGTCCGCCGAGGACGCGCTCAAGACGGCCCAGTCCGAAATCGAAGGCCTCGTGAAGTAGGAGTCATGCGCACCATGACCTCAAAGGCCGCTCAGTCGGCCAAGGTGCAGGCCGGGCCGGGGGCTTCCGAGTCCCCGGCCACCGGGCCCGCAGGTCGCCGGGGTGGCAAGAAGTCCTCGATGGGCGTGCAGAACCTGGCCGGCTGGCTGTTCTCCACTCCTTTCCTCGTCCTCTTCCTCGTCTTCATGGCGCTCCCGATCCTCGCGACGCTGGCGATGAGCTTCACCGACTTCGGGCTGCGCAATGTCACGCACCCGCTGGACGCGAACTTCATCGGCTTCGAGAACTACGTCAATCTGTTCAGCGACGACAAGTTCCTCAAGTCGCTGTTCAACACGGCGTACTTCGTGGTGATCGGTGTCCCCCTGACGATCTTCCTCGGGCTGGTCGTCGCCGTACTGCTGAACAACGGCATCGACCGGGCCCGGACCTTCTTCCGCGTCGGCTTCTACGCCCCGGTGGTCACCAGCATCGTCGCGGTCGCCGTGGTCTGGCGGTTCGTGCTCGACCCCGCCGACGGACTCATCGCGGGCCTCTTCTCCGAGGTCGGTCTCACCTCGCCCGACTTCCTGGGCTCCGAGACGCTCGCCATGCCCTCGATGATCGCGATGGCGGTCTGGCGCAACCTCGGCACGGTCATGGTGCTCTTCATCGCCGGTCTGCAGGCCATTCCCACCGAGGTACGGGAGGCCGCGCGGCTGGACGGTGCCGGAGCCTGGCAGGAGTTCAAGGGCATCACCGTGCCCCTGCTGCGGCCCACGCTGCTCTACGCCACGGTGATCACGACCATCGGCTACCTCAATGTCTTCGAGGAGCCGTTCGTGATGACCCAGGGCGGTCCCTCGGACTCCACGCTCACGGTCTCGCTGAACATGTACCGCGAGGGCTTCAACTTCTTCCACATGGGCTATGCGAGTGCCATGGCGTATGTCCTCTTCGTAGTGATCATGGGCATCACGGTGCTGCAGCTCCGACTGCTGAAGGACAACACGAAATGAGCGCCACCAGTGCACCGGGCGCCGTCTCGACGGCGCCTGCGAAAAAGCCCCAGGACGCGCCGCAGCCGGGCGCGAAGAAGGCTCGCAGCCCGAAGCGCGTCCTCGTCTACGTCCTGCTCTCCATCGGCCTGCTGATCATGTCGGCGCCGTTCCTGTGGATGGCGCTCTCGGCCTTCAAGACGCCGCAGGAGCTGACGGCCAGCCCGCCCGTGTGGATCCCGACCGAGTGGACCCTGGAGAACTTCCGGAACCTGCTCGACAAGCTGGATCTGCCGCTGTACTTCATGAACTCGGTCATCGTGGCGGTGCTGGTCACCGTCTCGAACCTGGTGTTCTGCTCGATGCTCGGGTACGCCCTGGCCAAGCTGAACTTCGCCGGACGCAACAAGATCTTCGGCCTGGTTCTCGGCGCCCTGATGGTGCCCGGCAACCTGATGCTGCTGCCGCTCTTCGTGCTGATGAGCAAGCTGCAGCTGATCGACTCGTACGCCGGTCTGGTGCTGCCGTTCGCCGCCGGAGCCTTCGGTGTCTTCCTGATGCGGCAGTTCATGCAGTCGATCCCGGACGAGCTGCTGGAAGCGGCCCGGATGGACGGCGCCGGTGAGTGGTACATCTTCTGGCGGATCGTGATGCCACTGGTGAAGCCCGCCCTGGCGACGCTCTCGATCTTCACGTTCCTGGGCTCCTGGAACAACTTCGTCTGGCCGCTCATCGCGACCAACGACCCCGACAAGTACACCCTTCCGGTCGCCCTGGCCACCTTCGCCACCGACCCCAACAAGGCGGGCGGGTCCAACGGCATGCTGATGGCCGGGTCCTTCCTGATCGTGCTGCCGGTCCTGGTCGTCTTCATCGCGCTCCAGCGGCACTTCACCCAGGGCATCGCGACGGCCGGCATGAAGTAGCCGTCCCCCCGGGCAGGCCGGCCCGTCCCGGCCGCCCCACCGAAACGTACGAGGCCGCACCCCACCCCCCCGCCGGCCACACCCCTTCATCACCAGAAAGACAGTTTGCGATGACTCACACCCAGGTCCCGTTCCCCGAAGGCTTCCTGTGGGGCGCCTCCACGGCCGCCCACCAGATCGAGGGCAACAACACCAACAGCGACTGGTGGGTCAAGGAGCACGCCGCGGGCACCCACATCCAGGAGCCCAGTCTGGACGCCTGCGACAGCTACCACCGCTGGCACGAGGACATGGACACGCTGGCCGGTCTGGGCTTCACCGACTACCGGTTCTCCATCGAGTGGGCGCGGATCGAACCGGCCGAGGGCCAGTTCTCCCGGGCCGAACTCGCCCACTACCGCCGCATGGTCGAGGGCGCCGTCGAGCGCGGCCTGCGCCCCATGATCACCCTGCACCACTTCACCGTGCCGCAGTGGTTCGAGGCGCGCGGCGGCTGGACCGCCGACGGCGCGGTCGAGCTCTTCGCCCGCTACGTCGCGGCCTGTGCACCGGTGATCGGCGAGGGCGTCAGCCACGTCTGCACCATCAATGAGCCGAACATGATCGCCGTGATGGCGGGCCAGGCCAAGCGGGGCGACAACAGCTTCCCGCCCGCCGGTCTGCCGACCCCCGACGACGAGACCACCCAGGCCGTCATCGCCGCGCACCACGCGGCCGTCAAGGAGGTCAAGGCGATCGACGCCGGCATCCAGGTCGGCTGGACCATCGCCAACCAGGTCTACCAGGCCCTGCCCGGCGCCGAGGAGGTCACCGCGGCCTACCGTCACCCCCGCGAGGACATCTTCATCGAGGCCGCCCGCGGCGACGACTGGATCGGTGTGCAGTCCTACACCCGGACCAAGATCGGCACCGAGGGCCCCATACCCACGGCCGACGGCGTCGAGCGCACCCTCACGCAGTGGGAGTACTACCCCTCCGCGGTCGGCTACGCGCTGCGCCACACCGCCGAGGTCCTCGGCAACGACGTGCCGCTGATCGTGACCGAGAACGGCATCGCGACCGACGACGACAGCCGCCGGATCGACTACTACACCGGCGCGCTGAACGAGGTCGCGTCCGCGCTGGAGGACGGCCTGAACATCCAGGGCTACCTGGCCTGGAGCGCGCTCGACAACTACGAGTGGGGCTCCTACAAGCCGACCTTCGGTCTGATCGGCTGGAACCCGGAGACCTTCGAGCGCCTGCCCAAGCCGTCCGCCGTCTGGCTGGGCGAGATGGGCCGCACGCGCGCACTGCCGCGCATCGCCGACTGACCTCGGCCCCCGACCGGGAGCGACCTGACAGCTCCCGCCCGTACGGGAACCGGCGGTACCTGACGGACGCCGGTTCCCGTACAGCTCTGCCCGCGCGCGGCGCCGCCCGTGTCCAGCCCCGCCCACGTGCGGCGCCCGCGCGGGTGCCGTACGCATCACGGCGCCCCGCGCCCTCAGCCACGACCGACGAACGAAATCCGCCCACCGCCCACAGTCGGTGGCTCTTCTTCGAGGGGTTTTAATGGACCGTCGTACGTTTCTCACCGCCGCGGGAACAGGGGCTGCCGCCCTGTCCCTCGGAGCCGTATCCGCGCCTTCAGCAGGCGCCGCGCAATCCGTGCACGGCTCGGACACAGCATTGCTCCTGCGCTGGTTCCGCGACACCTATCGCTCGATCGAGGCGATGACGACCGACTTCGGTCTCGCCGTCGACAAGATCGACGTCAGCGGCGCCGCCCCCGTCCAGTCGCGCCAGACGTCCCCCACCAACATCGGCTGCGGCCTCTGGTCGACCGTCGCCGCGGCCGGGCTCGGCGTGATCAGCGATGCCACGATGGAACGCAGGCTGGAGCGCACCGTCGGGGCCGTCGAGAAGCTGGAGCGCCACCACGGGTTCTGGCTCAACTGGTACGACGCGCACGACGGTTCGGTCCTGACCGAGTGGCCCGGCAGCGGCGACCCGGTGCGTCCGTTCCTCTCCTCCGTCGACAACGCCTGGCTGATCACCGGTCTGCGCATCGCCGCCGACGCCTCGCCCGCGCTGCGCCCCCGCATCGCCCGCATCCTGGCCACCGCCGACTGGTCGTACTACTACACGCCGTACGACCCGGCCGACCCCGTCGCAGGCCCCGGCCAGCTGCGCGGCGGATTCTGGACCGACACCGAGGAGCCCACCGGCCATCACTACGGCGCGCTCAACACCGAGCCGCGCATGGCAAGTTACCTGGGCATCGCGGACGGCTCGCTGCCCACCGACCACTACTGGCACCTGCTGCGCACGATGCTCCCCGAGCACGGGCAGGAGCAGCACCCGCAGGGCAGCTACGTCGCCATGGACGGCGTACGCGTCTGGCAGGGGCACTACACCCACCGCGGCCGGAAGATCGTCCCCACCTGGGGCGGGTCGATGTTCGAGGCTCTGATGGTGCCGCTGTTCGTACCGGAGCCGGAGTGGTCGCCGCGGTCCTGGGGCCTCACACACCGGCGCTACGTCCGCAGCCAGATCGAACACGGTATGAAGGAAGCGGAGTACGGGTACTGGGGCTTCTCCCCCGCCAACATTCCCGAGGGCGGGTACCAGGAGTACGGCGTCGACGCGATCGGCATGCAGGTGGACGGATACGCCTCCAACACCGACCGTACGTACACCACGGACGGTGAGCCGCTGCCGCCCCCCTCGGCGTTCACCAACGGTGTGGTCACCCCGCACGCCTCCTTCCTCGCCCTGCCCTACGCGCCGGACGAGGCGATCGCCAACCTGCGTGCGCTCGACCGCGACTTCGGCGCCTACCACGCCGGATACGGATTCCGGGACTCCGTCAACGTCGGCACCGGGCGGGTCAGCGACTACGTGCTCGCTCTCGACCAGGGCATGATCGCCGCGGCGCTGGCCCAGGCGATCCGCCCGGGCCTGCTGCAGCGGCCGTTCCGGACCGGTGGGTTCCAGTCGAAGGTGCGTCCGCTGCTCGCCAAGGAGCGCTTCTCCATCTGATCTGCCCTGTGGCGGCGTGCGCGGAGGTCAGTTCCAGCCCTTCCGGTACGCCGCCCAGTCGCCGTCCCGCGCCGCGAAGTCGACGTAGAGCGCGACCCCGAACCGTTCCCGGCCGCGGTCCGTGCGCCCCAGCCCGAGTCTGGTGCCCCGGACCGCGGCCGCGACCGTCTCCGCCGCCTCGTGGTGTCCGAGGTCGTTCTCGTGGAAGAACGGCAGCCCCATCAGCAGCTCGGTCTTCGGGGGTGTCACCTCCAGGGCGAGCGCGGTCTGCTCGGCGACGTAACCGCCGTACATGCCCTCCAGCGGCATCCAGGTGTCGTACGACATGACGGCGATCTGGTCGACCCGGCGTGCGACCTGCCCGAAGAACTTCTGCGACCACCACTTCTGGCGGCCACTGAGCGCCCCCACCACCCTGTGCGCCGCCGGCAGCGGGTCGATCTGGTGGGCGGCTACCGACAGGGGGACCTTGCGGGCCCGTGTGAGCCCGCGCAGGTCGTCGAGGAGCGAGAGGTAGTGGCCGTCGCCGGAGTGCAGCGGCTCCAGGTCGAAATGGACGCCGTCGAACCCGGCGTCCAGGATCTGCCGGGCCGATGCGACGACAGCGCTTCGGGACGTGGCCCGCTCCAGGCGCAGCCCGTCGGGCCCTTCGGTGGCGAGCTTGTCGCCGAGCCAGGCCTGGACCCGGATGCCGGGCAGGGTGCGGTGTACGGCGTCGAGCAGCCACCGCGCCCGGGGGTAGCGGGCGGCGGGCAGGGTGCCGTCGTGTTCCAGTGGCCCGGCGTGGACGTACAGGTCCTTGATCCCGGTCCCCTTGATCCGGGCGGCGAACGCGGCGAGGTCTGCGTCGTCCTTGCGCCCGTCGACCCAGGCGTGGCCGAGCCAGATGGCATCGTGGCCACGGGTGCGGGTGCCGTCGCCGGGCTCACCTGAATAGTTGAGCCGCAGGGCGATACCGGCGGTGAGGACCGGTATCACGATCACCAGGACCGCTCCCAGCGCGATCCGTCTCGGCCAGGTCCTCCACAGCCCGCTCCAGCGGAACCGGGCCGCCCGGTTCCGTACGGCCTGAGTCATGCGCTTCATCCGCGTCCGCACGTCCGTCCCCCCTGAATGCCTGATGCCGGTGTGCTGTCGCAGTATGAACGGCATCGTTCCCGAATCCGGGCCCGATCGCCCGGTCGCGGGTGACAGAGGGTGGACATAGCCTCACAAATGTGATGCCGCTCGTGAGCCGTACCCGGATACCCATACCGGGCCGGGCCCTTCTCGCCGTGCTGTTGACGGTGTGCTGGCTGGCCCTTCCCGCCGCGCTGACCGCTCGCGCCGACGATCCCGTCACCCTGTCCAAGGACGGGCAGATCACCGACAAGGTGGGGGCGCTCGGGGACCGCAGGGACCAGGTCACGGCCGCGCTCGACCGGCTGTACGCCGACCGCCGCATCCAGCTCTTCGTGGTCTACGTACGTGACTTCTCCGGCCGGTCCGCGCAGAGCTGGGCCGATGAGACGGCCAACCGCAACGGCCTCGGCCGCGAGGACGTCCTGCTCGCCGTCGCCACCCACGACCGGCAGTACGCGTACACCGTCGAACAGGGCTCACGCCTCACCGACGCCCAGCTCCAGGACGTGGCCGACACAGCGATCGAGCCCGCGCTCAGGGAGCACGACTGGGCCGGCGCGGCGATCGGCGCCGCGAACGGGTACTCCGCGGTGCTGGCCGACAAGGCCGTGCCCACCCCGACGATCACGCCTGGCGTCGCCGATCCCGGAACTGGGAATTCCGGCGGGACGAGTGCCGCGGACCTGATTCTGCCTGTGGTCGTCGTCGGCGGGGCGGCAGCGGTCGCCGGCTATGCGTACACCCGGCGCAGGAGGCGGGCCACGACCCGCACCACGCCCGGTGCGACCGGCTGGGGTCCGGGCTCCGCCGGATCGGGCCCGCCGCCCCGGCCACCGACTCCGTTGCCGGAGCTCGATGCCCGAGCGAAGGAGTTGCTGGTGGACACCGACGACGCGGTCCGCACCAGTGAGGAGGAACTGGGTTTTGCCACCGCCCAGTTCGGCGAAGAGGCCGCGGCCCCCTTCACCGAGGCCGTCACCTACGCGAAGGGCGAGCTGACGGCCGCGTTCCGGTTGCGCCAGCAGCTGGACGACGCCCTTCCCGAGGACGACGCGACGCGGCGCCGGATGCTGGACGAGATCATCAGCCGCTGCGCGGACGCCAACACCCGCCTCGACGCCGTGTCCGAGGACTTCGACCGGCTGCGCGCCCTGGAACGTAACGCTCCGCAGGCCCTGGCCACGGCCGAGACCGCCTTCCGCGCTCTCGCCGGCCGCGTCTCCGCTGCCGAGGCCGCTCTGACGGCGATGCGCAGCCGGTACGCGGAGTCGGCCTCCGCGCCGGTCGCCGGTGCCGTCGAGCAGGCCAAGGACCGGCTCGTCTTCGCCACGTCCGGTCTCAACCGGGCCCGGCAGTCGGTGGACAGCGGGAACAACGCCGCAGCGGCGGTGTATGTACGGGCCGCCGAGGGCGCTGTCGACCAGGCGACCACCCTCGTCGATGCCGTGGACCGGCGGAGCCGGGAACTCATGGAGGCAGCGGGCAGACTGCCTGCCGCCCTCACCGAGACGGAAACCGACCTGGCCGATGCGGGCGGGCTGCTCGAAGGCACCGCGGAGGGTGTGTCGACGGCGGACCTACGGGGCCGGATCGCGCGCGCGGAGTCGGTGCTCGGTGACGTGAAGGGGGAGATGCAGGCCGGTCCGTACGACCCCATCGACGCACTGCGCAGGGTGGAGGAGGCCGATGCGGCGCTCGACGAGGCGCTGGCCGGCGCCCGTGAGCAGGAGCAGGGCGACCGGCGGGCCCGCTCCCTCCTCGACCAGGCGACGCTCACCGCGCGTTCGGCGATCGCCGCCGCAGCCGACTGCATCACCACCAACCGCGGAGCCGTGGGCAGCCAGGCCCGGACCCGCCTCGCGGAGGCCCAGCGGCGGCTCGACCGGTCCCGTGAACTGGCCGGGACCGGCGATCCCCAGGGCGCGCTGGCCCAGGCGCAGCAGGCGGATTCCCTGGCCGGGCAGGCCCGGAGCCTGGCCGAACAGGATGTGCGGTCGTACGGGGGCCGGAGCGGTCCGGGCGGTATGCAGGGAGGGGGCGGCGGGGTCGGCGGCGCGGTGCTCGGCGGGATCATCCTCGGCGGACTCCTGGGCGGCGGCGGGGGCGGCCGCGGCGGCGGGGGTTACGGAGGAGGCTTCGGCGGGGGTTACGGAGGGGGCGGCGGGCCGGGCAGCTTCGGCGGCGGGGGCACGCGCGGCCGGCGGGGCGGCGGCGGCCGCTTCTGAGCCGACGGCACGGACACCGGCTCAAGGCTTCATTCGCACGCGTTCACACACAGGAGAGGTGCCATGACCAAGCAGACCGTCCTCGGCCGCGTCACCCAGCTGGCGAAGGCCAACATCAACGCATTGCTGGATCAGGCGGAGGATCCGCAGAAGATGCTGGACCAGCTGATCCGCGACTACACGGCCAACATCTCGGAGGCCGAGCAGGCGGTCGCCGCGACCATCGGCAATCTGCGGCTGATGGAACAGGACCACCAGGAGGACGTCGACGCGGCCAAGGAGTGGGGCGGCAAGGCGCTCGCCGCCAGTCGCAAGGCCGACGAGCTGCGGGCGGCCGGGGCGGGCGCGGAGGCGGACAAGTTCGACAACCTGGCCAAGGTCGCGCTCGGCCGTCAGCTCCAGTCGGAGAAGGAGGCGAAGACCGCGGAGCCCACCATCGCCTCGCAGACCGAGGTGGTGGACAAGCTCAAGTCCGGCCTGGACCAGATGAAGACCAAGCTGACGGAGCTGAAGTCCAAGCGTGACGAGCTCGTCGCACGCGCCAAGTCCGCCCAGGCGCAGAACCGGATGATGGACTCCGTCAAGAACATCGATGTGCTCGACCCGACCAGTGAACTCAGCCGTTTCGAGGACAAGGTACGGCGCGAGGAGGCGAAGGCGCTGGGCAAGCAGGAGCTCGCCGCGTCGTCCCTGGACGCCCAGTTCGAGCAACTGGACAGCCTGGGCGACAGCGCCGAGGTCGAGGCCCGTCTCGCCGCCCTGAAAACGGCCTCGTGACCGCGGTCCCGGCGGGCTGATGACGGGGCGGCGCCGCCGGAGGCGCTATGGCGGGCAGGAGCCCTCGGCGGCCTCCCGAACCGCTCAGAACATGCTCAGCAGCTGCTCGACCGTGCGCTCGGCGGCCGGCTCCCCGTCGGGCAGCGCCAGTTCGAACCAGACGGTCTTGCCGCGCGGTGTCCGCCTCGACCCCCAGGCCACACTCAGCAGCCCGACCAGCTGCAGCCCACGCCCGCCCTCATCGGTGTCGCGTGCCCGCCGCCGCCGCGGCTGGACGAGACCCGCGTCCCATACCTCGCACACGAGCGTACGGTCGAGCAGCAGCCTGAGCCGGATCTCGCCCTCCCCGTACCGCAGGGCGTTGGTGACCAGTTCGCTGACCAGTAGTTCGGTGGTGTCCACCAGCTCCTCGAGGTCCCAGGCGAGCAGCCGGCCACGGGCCAGTTCGCGGGCGCGGCCTACGGAGCGGGGTTCGCGGGGCAGCCGCCAGTCGCCGACGGCATCGGCCGGCAGCCCCCGGATGCGGGCCATGAGCAGGGCGATGTCGTCCTCGCCGTGCCGGGTGTCGAGGGTGGTCAGTACGTGGTCGCAGACGTCTTCGAGCGGCCGTTCCGGTTCGATGAGCGCACCGCGCAGGGCATCCAGTCCTTCGTCGAGCGGATGGTCGCGGGACTCGACGAGGCCGTCCGTGTAGAGGGCGAGCAGGGCGCCCTCCTTCAGCTCGACCTCGACCTCCTCGAAGGGTTCGCCGCCGACGCCGAGCGGCATCCCGGGCGGGACGTCGAGCAGCATGGCCGGTTCGCCCGGCTCGACCACGGCAGGGGGGAGATGGCCGGCGTTGGCGAAGGTGCACCGCCGGGTGACCGGGTCGTAGACCGCGTAGACGCAGGTCGCGAGGTAGACCTCGGAGAGGTCTGCCTCGCGGGACTTGTGGGCGGCCCTCGAGGGCCACTGGGTGCCGCCGCCGGGGGTGCCGAGCCCGCGGGCGACCTCGTCGAGTGCGGAGAGCACCTCGGCGGGTTCCAGGTCCAGGAGGGCCAGGGTCCGTACGGCGGTGCGCAGTTCGCCCATGGCCACGGCGGCGCGCAGGCCACGGCCCATGACGTCGCCGACGACGAGGGCGGTCCGGTGGCCGGGGAGTTCGATCACGTCGAACCAGTCGCCACCCACCTCGGTGGCCGTGTTGCCGGGGAGGTAGCGGCACGCGATGTCCAGGCCGGCGGCCACGGGGTCGCCGGGTGGCAGGAGGCTGCGCTGGAGGATCAGTGCGCGCTCGTGCTCGCGCCGGTAGAGGCGGGCGTTGTCGATACAGACCGCGGCGCGGGCGGCAAGTTCGGTGGCCAGTGCACGGTCCCTCTCGCCGAAGGGTTCGCTGCCCTTCGTACGGGAGAACTGGACGAGACCGACCACCGTGTCGTGGGCGACCATCGGTACGGCGAGCGTGGACTGGACGAAGCCCCGGTCGTCGCCGGGCACATCCTCGACATGACCGGTGCGCAGGGCAATGGCGCAGGGCGAGTTGTACGAGAAGCGGTGTACGGCGCCGAGCGCGGGCGGGCCGGTGCCCCTGTCGGGTGCGGCGGTGTCCGCGGCGGTGGCGGGCAGGGCGTCCGACACGGCGCTGGCAAGGGCGACGCGGCGCAGTTCGGCGGAGCCGCCGACGGACTCCTGACGGAGCGAATCCCAGCTGCCGGGTGGCGCGTCGTCGCCGGTGAGCAGCCCCTGGTAGAGGTCGACGGAGGCGAGGTCGCAGAAGCCGGGCACGGCGACATCGAGGAGTTCGCGGGCGGTGGTCTCCAGGTCGAGGGAGTTGCCGATACGGGCACTGGCCTCGTTGAGCAGGGCGAGGTTGCGGCGGGCGCTGGCGGCCTCGCGGGCGGCGATGTGCCGTCGGGTCACATCGGTGGCCAGTCCGGCGATGCCGATGGGGCGGCCCGATCCGCTGTGCACGCGGTAGAGGTTCATGGACCAGTGGCGGTTGTCACTGTCGCCGGGCGCGGTGCCGACGAGCTGGAGATCGGTGACGGACGCGCCGGTCTCCAGAACGCGCTCCAGCGTGGCGGTGAGCCGGTCGGCCTCGGGGCGGGAGAGATAGTCGTCGACCGTACGGCCGCGGTGGTCGGCGGCCTGACCGCCGAAGACGGTGGCGAAGCGCTGGTTGGCCCGTATCACCGTGAGGTCCGTACCGAACAGCACGAAACCGAAGGGAGATTGGCCGAATATGGCCTGTGACGCAGCAAGGTCCGTCTCGATCCGGCGCAGCGCGCGGACGTCCACGACAATGCAGAGCGCAGCGCGTTCCCCGGTGCCCGTCTCGCTCGGCATCACATAGATCTCGGCGAGACCGTGCACGGGATCCTCGTCCGGTATCCGGAAGGGGACGAGGCCGGTCCACTCCTTGCCGTCGAGGATCTCGCGGACCCGGCGGTGGCCGTCCCCGCGCAGTTCGGCGGGCATGAACGCCTCGACCGGATCCATGCCTACCGCTTTGTCTGCGGGAACGCCGAAGAGACCGGCGGCCCGCCGGCTCCACTGCTCGATCAGGCCGTCGGGGCCGATCGAGAAGGAGGCGACCCTGATGTAGTCATAGATCGAGCCAGGCGGGCTGCTCTGCCACACAATGTCGCCCGCTGTCCCAGGTATTTCGCTCACGCGACCGTCCCCTCCAGCTCACACACCGGACCGGTCCTGCCCGCAGTATTCAGCACTACGGCCCCTACCGACACGGCGTTCACGATCACAGCACGGTCTCAGTCCCTTTCAGCCAGGTTCTGCCCGACCTCTGGTGATCGCTGTGCGTCCCACCCCACTCCTAACCAGGCAGGGCCAGCTCGAACCACACGGTCTTGCCGGTCTTCCCGCGTCTGGTCCCCCAGCGGCGAGCAGAACAGGCCACCAGCTGCAGTCCTCTGCCGCCCTCGTCATCGGGTCCCGCCATACGTTCGGTGGGCGGATCCGGAAGCGGATCGGAGACTTCCACGAGCAGTCCGGGACGGGCGGCGGGAGCGTCACCGTTGAGATGAGGGCGCAGCAGACGTACGCCGATGGGGCCCGATGTGTACTGCATGGAGTTGGTCACCAACTCGCTGACCAGCAGAACTGTCATATCCCCGACGGCAGCGTCGAGCCCCCAGCCGCGCAACGCCTCATGGACCGCATGCCGCGCGGAACGCACGGCGCCCGGCACAGCCGGAAAGGTCCACTCGGCGCAGTCGCCTTCGGTGTCGATCACGCCGACCACTTCCCAAGACCAGCAACGAGGAACGTCCTGTTTACGGGGGTTAATCAGGACATACCCGATATTTGGGGCGAACTATCGCCGGGGTCGACACGTGGGGCGTACGGGTGTATGGCCGCGCGCACGAACAGACGTACGCAGAGAGAGGGGCGCACGGGGTCATCGGCGCGCGCCACCGGAATCATGCCGCAATCCACGCCGACAGCGCTCGCCGCAGCGTTCCGCGTCAGCGGGGCGCACCGTCCGGCAGGCGGCGCATCGCCTCCGCGACCGCGGGCAGGTCCTGATCCAGCCAGTCGACCGCGTCGCTCTCGCCGGGCCCGAGCCAGCGCAATTCGTCATGGTCCTGGAGCGGTGCGGGCACCCCGGACACCAGACGGGCCGTCCACACCCGGAGTACGTACCCGGGCTTCAGCGGCCACTCACCGGGGATGCGCTCCAGCGGTTCCGTCTCCACGCCGAGCTCCTCGCGCAGCTCCCGTACGAGCGCCTGCTCGCCACTCTCCCCCGGCTCCAGCTTCCCGCCCGGCAGCTCCCACCGGCCGGCCAGCTCGGGCGGGGCGCTGCGGCGCGCGGCCAGCAGGCGGCCCCGGTCGTAAACGGCTCCGGCCACCACCACACGATCGTTCATGAGCCGGAGCGTAACGCCCCCGCCCGACTCCTTGCAGACGCTCTACGGCCGGGCACTCTGCCCGATGCGCTCCACCCAATAGAGCTGCTTGTGGCCGTGACTGTCGAGCTTGTCGGCAGTCTTCTGGGCCTCGCCCTGTGTGGCATACCTGCCGACGCGGTAGCGATTGCCGTTGTCGTCCTGCCGTATCACCAGCCAAGGGAGCTCGGCACCGTTGTCGCTCATCGCCCCCCTCCCCAGCATCGCGCCCCTCCCTCGAACGGCATGCACGTCTCTAAGGATCCCCAGGAAACCGCAGTACGCATATGCCGGAGCCTACGCCTGACCTTCACTCAACGGATACGTAATTACACAAAGAGATACCGATCCGGCCATGAGAAGGGGGCGCACCCGGTGGGATGCGCCCCCTGCGGCAGTTGCGTCCCCGGTCCGTCGCCGTACGCACCGTCGACACCGGCCCGAGGACGGGGCCCGTTCGTCTTCCGGTGTGCGGCTACGAACGGGAAGGAAGGAGCAGGACATGACAATCCATTACAGCCGGTGACCGCCCCTCGGTTACGCGACCCGACAGGGCGTTGACCTGCCGTCACCGACGCCGGACGGCGCCCTCCAGGTATCGCTCACCTGACCGGAAGGTGGTAGGCGATCCGGAAACGGTCAGCGGGCACCACCACGTCCGCCGTCTCGACCGGGCGACCCGATGCGTAATACGTACGCTCGATCACCATCACCACATGACCCGGTACGCCACCGAGCGCCAGGAGCTCCTCCGCCAGCCCCGGCCGCGCGCCGACCTGCTCGGCCACGTTGTCCACGACGACATCGATCGCGGCCATCCGCTCGACCACCCCGCAGCCGCCCAACGGGCCCTCCTCCGGCAGCATCACCGGCGTACGCCCCGTCACGGCGAGGGGTTCCCAGGATGTGGAGAGCATCATCGGCTCCCCCGCCTCCCGGAAGGTGTATCTCGTACGCATCACCCGGTCGCCCGGTTCGATGCCGAGGCGCTCGGCGATCTCACCACTTGCGCCCTCCTGCTCACTGCGGGACTCCCAGGTCCCGCGCACCCCGTCCGCCGTCTGCTCCTGACGGAACGGGCTGGCCCCGGCCCCGATCCGGTAGCCGGAACGGGCGATCCGGCGCGGAACCGGGCGCTCACGCACATACGTACCGGAGCCGGAACGCCCCTCGACCAGGCCCTCAGCCATGAGCACCTTGCGCGCCTCCAGCGCGACGGTGTCCGAGACTCCGTACTCCTCGCGGATACGGGCCTGCGACGGCAGGCGCGCATGCGGCGGCAGCGAACCGTTGACGATCTTCTCTCTCAGATCGCTCGCAACGCGCAGATAGGCGGGCTGCTCACCGAAAGTCACAGGCCACTCCCAACAGATTGACAGTCTGCAACAGCCTGACAACCGTCGGTTGTGGATCGCAAGCGCAGGCCAGAGTTTCACCCGAAGTGATGATTCATCACAACCTCGCGCATATCCCGCCGCCGGCCGCCGCAGGGGCTCCGCCCCTTCCGGCCAGGCTCCCCCCAGCCCCTTGCCCCCTTTTGGTCCAGACCAATAGCTTCCTCTCCATGGGCGGCTGGAGCTGGTCCACCCACTTCTCGGACGCGGCCCGCCCCGCCGCCTCCCGCAAGGCGTTCGTCTCCTCCTGCATCGACCTGTACATCAAGGGCAACCTGCCGGTGGACGGAACGCGCGGCGACCAGGGCGCCGCGGCCGGTCTCTTCGACGGCGTGGACATCGACTGGGAGTGGCCCGGCTCCGCCGGTGACACGGACACGGTCCACCGCCCCGAGGACAAGCGGAACTTCACCGCGCCGGTGCACGAGTTCCGCACCCGGCTCGACGCCTGCGCGAAGAGCAGCGCGAAGACGCAGAAGGGCAGGGGCCGCGGCACGAAGCCGAAGCACTACGACCTCTCCGCGTTCGTCCCCACCGCCCCCGCCAAGATCTATGCGGGCTTCGATGTGCGCCGCATCATGCGGGACTTCGACTTCGTCAACCTCCAGGGATACGACTTCCATGTCTCCGGCGAGGCGACCACGGCCCAGCAGTCCGCGCTGTACGCGAAGGGCGACTTCAGCGTCGACCAGACCGTCCGCGACTGGATCGAGCGCGGCGCCCCTGCCCGCAAGCTGGTGATGGGCATGCCGTTCTACGGTCAGGGCCGGACCGGCGTCACGGGCGGCGGCGAGCTGATGACCGCGGTCGACCGGGGCCTCGACCGGCGCCGGCGCACGGTGTGTGGGGCAGCCGCGGATGCGGCCGCCCCACACACGCTCAATGGCTTACGGAGCCGTCATCAGAACTGCAGGGCCCAGGAGTTGATCCTCCCGGTGTCGGCCGCCGCATTGTCGCCGACCCGCAGCTTCCAGGTGCCGTTGGCCACCTCCGACGAGGCGTTCACCGAGTAGGTGGTGACCACGTTGTCGCTGCTGCCACCCGTCCCGTACGCCTTCAGGTTGTAGACCGAACCGTCGGGCGCGACCAAGTCGATCTTCAGGTCGCCGATGTAGGTGTGCGCGATATTGACGGGCACGCTCAGCGTGGCCGGCGCGTTGCCGGTGACACCGGTGACGGTGATCGGCGACTCGACGGTGGAATTGTCGCCGATGGTGTAGCCCGTCGTGTTCTCGAACTTCTTGCCCGGCGGCGTGGTGGTGCCGCTGCCGACATTCAGCAGCCGGTTCGGGGAGCCCGTACCCGGGCTCGTCACCACTCCGGTGCCGGCTGCGGCAACCAGTCCGGCGGAGACCTGTGCCGGACTGTCGCTCGGGTGGTCGGCCAGGTAGAGGGCCGCGGCGCCGGCGACGTGCGGGGTCGCCATCGACGTACCGGAGATCGTGTTGGTGGCGCTGTCGCCGGTGTTCCAGGCCGAGGTGATCGACGAGCCCGGGGCGAAGATGTCCAGCACGCTGCCGTAGTTGGAGAAGCTGGAGCGGGCGTCCGTGCTGGTCGTGGAGCCGACCGTGATGGCCTCGGTGACCCGTGCCGGGGACTTCGTGGAGGCGTCGGTGGACTCGTTGCCCGCGGCGACCGCGTAGGTGATGCCGGACGCGATGGACTTCCGTACGGCGGCGTCGAGCACGGAGTCCGCCCCGCCGCCCAGGCTCATGTTGGCGACGGCCGGCTTGACGGCGTTCGCCGTCACCCAGTCGATGCCCGCGACGACCTGCGCGGTCGTGCCGGAGCCGCTGTCGTCGAGGACCCGGACGGCGACGATCTTCGCCTTCTTGGCGACGCCGTACGCCGAACCGGCGACGGTGCCCGCCACATGGGTGCCGTGGCCGTAGCCGTCCTGCGCGGTGTTGTCGTTGTCGATGGCGTCGTAGCCGTACGAGGCCCGGCCGCCGAAGTCGCTGTGGGTGATCCGGACACCGGTGTCGATGATGTACGCGGTGACACCCTCGCCCGCCTTGTCGGGATAGGTGTAACTCTGGTTCAGCGGCAGGGTCTTCTGGTCGATCCGGTCCAGCCCCCAGGAGGGCGGCGAGGGCTGGGTGCCGGAGACCGTGAAGGTCCTGTTCTGCACGACGGACTCGACGGCCGGGTCCGCGGCGAACTTCTTCGCCTGTGCGGCGGAGAGTTCGACCGCGTAGCCGTTGAGGGCCGCGTGGTAGGTCTTCTTGATCTTGGCGCCGTACTCCTTGGCGAGCGCCTTGCCCTGCGCGGAGCCGGCGTCGGCCGCCGCTTCGTCGAGCGTGACGATGTAACTGCCGCTGATCGTGCCCGGGGCACCCGCGTTCTCGATCCGGCCTTCCGCCGCCGTCCCGGCCGCGGCGGCGGGGAACGCCGCCGCGGTGGAGAGCGCGAGGGCGGCACCGGCTATGACGCTCGCCGCGGCGAGTCTTCGACGCGCGTGGGGGGTGTGACGCATCACTGACATGTGAGGGGTCCTCCTCGATTGCGGTGCGCTGGTGGGGGGTTCCATGGGAAATGGAGGTGGGGCAGGGCCGGGCCGGACCGAGTCGAGTGGACTCGAATAGCATGGGCATGACAATCAATCGCTTCGGATTCCGCGCTGCCCACGGCCCGGCCGACAGCGAAAGATTGACCGATCCATGGGAATCACACAAGGGCGCGTTGACGTGTGCCATACCTTCGCCACTCAGCCGCCACACACCTGACATGCTGACGGGCATGGCCATGTATCTCTGTCCGCAGGACGGCACCCGCGCCGAAACCACCGCCCTCACCTGGTGCTGCCCGGTCTGCCGCGGCCCCTGGGACCTCGACTTCGAGGTCGCCGGGCCGCTCTCGCTCAACTCACTGACCGGACGCGTCAATTCACTGTGGCGTTACGAAGAGGCGCTGCCCCTCGCCGCACCCACGACCACCCTCGGCGAGGGCCGCACCCCGCTCGTCCCGCTCACCGGCACGGTCACGGCCAAGCTCGACTTCCTGATGCCGACGCTCTCCTTCAAGGACCGCGGCGCCGTGATGCTCGCCGAACTGGCCCGCCGCCTCTCGCCCGAGCGCGTCATCGCGGACAGCAGCGGCAACGCGGGCACGGCCGTCGCCGCGTACTGCGCCCGTGCCTCGCTCCCCTGCACGGTGTACGTCCCCGAGGGCACGTCACCGAAGAAGACCGAGCAGATCCGGGCCCATGGCGCCCGCCTGGAGATCGTTCCCGGCGACCGTGAGGCCACCGCGCTGGCCGCCCGTGCCGCCGCCGACACCCCGGGCACCTTCTATGCCTCGCATGTCTTCAACCCTTACTTCCTGCACGGCACGAAGACCTACGTGTACGAGATGTGGGAGGACCTCGGCGGCCACCTGCCGGACGCCATCGCCGTACCGGTCGGCAACGGCACACTCCTCCTCGGCGCGGCCCTGGCCACCGCCGAACTCCACGCCCAGGGGCTGATCGACGAACGCCCGGCGCTGATCGCCGTACAGGCCGAGGCCGTGTCACCGCTGGCCGCCGCCTTCCGCGCGGAAGCGGACGGACTGCTCGACGCCCCGGCCGGCGCGGCCGCCCCCACCCTCGCCGAGGGCATCGCCATCCCCCGCCCGCCGCGCGCCCGGGCCATCCTGGCCGCGGTACGGGAATCGGGCGGCACCTTCCTCACGGTGACCGAGGATCAGATCCGTACGGCACAGCTGGATCTGGCCGCCCGCGGGTTCTACGTGGAGACGACGGGCGTCGCCTGCTGGGCCGCGGTCGGCGGCTGGACGGACCGGAGCGTCGTCGTGCCCCTGTGCGGCGCTGGCCTCAAAACGGGCCTCGCCGGCTGACAGGGCCGACGGCCGTTCACCCGCGCGCCGCGCGCCGTGCACCGCCGCTCGGCGCACGCGTCCATACCTTCATACGGTGAGCCTCTCGCGCCTCTGTCTCCTCACGTCCCTGACGTCTCTGGTCGCGGGCGCCCTGATCGCACCGCTGCCGCCCCTCTCGTACGCCGCCGCTCCCCTCCCGCCCTCGTCCACGGCCTGCGGCCGGGACACCGACCCCGCCTGGGCGCCGACCTCCACCCGCTTCGGTGAGGCCGCCGGTTACGACCCCTATGTCGGCAACGGATATCTGGCCCATCGAGTGCCCGCCACGGGCGCCGGCTATGCCGCCTCGGGCGGGAGGACCGGCTGGCCGCTGTTCACTCCGCGCTACGACGGCGCCTTCGTCTCCGGCCTGTTCGGGCGCGACAAGAACCTCGCGGCCGGCCGCGAGGTGATCGCCGCACTGCCGAGCTGGACGACGCTCGACGTACGCGTCGGCAACGAGACCTACGGTTCCGCCACGCCTCCGGGCCGGATCTCGCACTACCGCCAGACAGTGTTCCTGCGCTGCGGCCTGGTGCGTACGTCGCTGCGCTGGACCACGGCCGACGGGCGCACGACGGACCTGACGTACGAGGTGCTCGCCGACCGGTCCGATGTGCACACCGGCGCCGTGCGGCTGCGCATGACACCGCACTGGAACGGTACGGCGACCGTCACCGGCCGCCTCGACCCGCGGGGCGCACGCCGGATCACGCTCAATGACGACGGAACGTTCCGCACACAGGGCACCGGGACAGCGGGCGCGATCGTCCAGACGATGCGCACCGGCGGATCGAAGTCGGGGCAGGTACCCGGCACCGACCGGGTACGCAGCACGGTCCGGGTGCGCAGCGGACGCACATACACCTTCGAGAAGTACGTCGGAGTGGACACCGCGCTCACCTCGTCCGCCCCGCGCACAGCCGCCGGCGAGGCGTCCCGGCGCGCGGCCCGGCGCGGCTGGTCCGGTGTCCTCGCCTCGAACGCCGCCGCCTGGCGACAGGCCTGGGCGGCCGACATCTCCGTACCGGACAGTCCCGAGCTGCAGAGGTGGCTGCGGTCGGCGCAGTACGGACTGCTCGCCTCCACCCGGACCGGGTCCCGCGACAGCATCGCTCCGACCGGTCTGACCAGCGACGACTACGCGGGCTCAGTGTTCTGGGACGCCGAGACCTGGATGTACCCGGCGCTGCTCGTCACCCGCCCCGAACTGGCACGCTCCGTCGTCGAGTACCGCTACCGCACGCGCGGAGCTGCCCGCACCAACGCGCAGAAGCTGGGATTCCGGGGGCTGTTCTACCCGTGGACGAGCGCGAGCAAGGGCAACCTCTGGACCGAGTGCCAGAGCTGGGACCCCCCGCACTGCCTCACCCAGAACCACCTCCAGGGCGATGTCTCGCTCGCGGTCTGGCAGTACTACCTGGCGACCGGGGACCGCGACTGGCTGGCCGGGCACGGCTGGCCGCTGCTTCAGGGGATCGCCGACTTCTGGGCCTCGCGGGCCACCGCGAACGGCGACGGCAGCTACTCGGTGAAGGACGTCGCGGGCCCCGACGAGTACAGCAACGGCGTCACCGACGGGGTCTTCACCAACGCGGTCGCGGCCACGGCCCTGCGCAACGCCACCCGCGCGGCGCAACTGCTCGGGCACCCGGCACCGGCCGAGTGGACGCGGGTCGCGGACGGTCTGCGCATCCCGTACGACCCGAAGCGGAAACTCTTCCTCCAGTACGCGGGCTACAACGGCTCGACGATCAAACAGGCCGACACGGTGCTGCTCATCTACCCGCTCGAGTGGCCGATGGAGCCGGGCGCCCGGGCGTCCACGCTCGACTACTACGCCGCGCGCACCGATCCGGACGGCCCGGCGATGACGGACTCGGTCCATGCGATCGACGCCGCCACGATCGGGGAGGCCGGTTGCGCAACGTACACATATCTCCAGCGCGCCGTGCGCCCGTTCATGCGCGGCCCGTACGCCCTGTTCAGCGAGGCCCGGGGCGCGAAAGCGGGCGCACAGGACCCGCTGTCGGGCTCCCCCGCCCAGGACTTCCTCACCGGGAAGGGGGGATTCCTCCAGGTCTTCACACACGGTCTGACGGGTCTTCGGCTGCGGGAGGACGGGGTGCGCCTCGATCCGTTGCTGCCGCCGCAGCTGGGAAAGGGCGTCACTCTGACGGGGCTGCGCTACCGGGGCCGTACGTTCGACATCGCGATCGGCCCCCTGACGACGACGGTCCGGTTGCTCTCCGGCGCCCCCTTCACCGTCCACACCCCCACCGGCCCGCGCCTCCTCACCGGCACGCTCGCCCTCGCCACCCGCCGCCCCGACCTCGCCCGGACGACGGACGCGGCCCGCTGCCGCCCGGCGACGGCGACCTCCGAGACCCCCGGCCTGTACGCGGTCGCCGCGGTGGACGGCAGCCCGGCCACGTCCTGGTCCCCGCACGGCGCGACGGGCGCGCTGACGGTGGACTTGGGGCGTGCGGCCCCGGTGACCTCGATCGAGCCGGAGTGGACGGACGCACGCTTCTCCTCCTACCGCCTGGAGACATCGGTGAACGGCACGGACTGGCAGCCGTACCGGCCGGGGGCGACGGCCCGTCAGGTGCGGCTGCTGGTCACTTCGGATGACGCGGCGAAGCCGGTGGGCGTACGGGAGTTGAGGGTCGTGCAGCCCTAGGAGCGGCCGCCCGGCCGGATGCCTCGCCGGCCGCCGGAGCGGCTGGATGGCGCAGCGTGCTCGACGCGCTGGTGCGCATGCTTCCGCTGTGATGGGTGAGCCGGCTGAAACACCACTGAAGTCGGCAGTTCAGCCCTGCGGTTGGAAGTAGCGGGCACCCTTCTCGACCAGATGCGAGGCGTAGGCCCGCCCCAGGGCCGGCTTCCCCCGGTACACGCCCACGTAGCCCTGCGTGCTGTCGACGACTCTTCGCTCATGGCCGCGATTTTCCATGGGCCGGGCCCCCTCGGAAACCCACCGAACCGGTTCGCCGAGCCGACCGGCCTGCCCGTCGAGCCACATCCCCGCCCACACACCGGCCGGCATCTCTCCTCAAGTTGCGTGCCGGACCTCTCAGATGCCGGGTGGGCCGAGTCGGGTGTAAGGAACGCCGACACTGGTGCCACCGGGGGTGATGACCCTGATGGTGACTGCGCCCGCCACGCCGGGCGGTGCCGTGGTTGTCAGCTGAGTGTCGGAGACCACGGTGAAGCCGATGGGCACGGCGCCGAACAGTACTGCGGTGGCATACGTCAGTCCGACGCCGGTGAGAGTCAACGTGGTTCCGCCTGCCAACGGCCCCTGGTTGGGCACCAGACCAGCGACGACCGGGGCACCCAGATATACGTAGGCCGCACCGTTGCTCGTGCCACCGGGCGTGGTGACGGTGACCGGGACGGTGCCGGCGACACCGGGTGGCGATACCGTTCTGATCTCCGTGGCCGAGAAAATGGTGTAAGGGGTCGCCGAGTTCACACCGAAGCGCACCGCCGTGGCCTGGAGGAAATTCGCACCGGTCAGCGTCACGGGCACGCCACCGCTCACCGGCCCGGACCCGGCGGTGATGCCGCTGATCACCGGTGCGGCGAGGTAGTAGTAGGGGACGGCCTGGGTGCTGGTACCGCCGGGCGTGGTGACCGTGACGGCAACCGGACCCGGGCCGCCGGTGGGGACAACGGCAGTCAGCTGGGTCGCCGAGACGAAGGTGAACGAACTCGCCGCGTTCGCCCCGAAGCGAACGGAGGTCGTTCCGGTGAAGCCGGTCCCGGACAAGGTGATGCTGTTCCCACCCACGAGTGGTCCCTGGGCCGGAGTCACGCTGCTCAGAACCGGAACGGCGACATATGTATAGGGGATCCCGGCGCTGGTGCCGCCCGGAGTGGTGATCGTGACGTCGACGGTGCCGGGGGGCCCGGCGGGGGCGACCGCGGTGGCCTGCGTCGCGGAGACGGCAAGGAACGCGGCGGCCACGGTACCGAAACGGACCGAGGTGGCGCCGGTGAAGTCGGTTCCGGTCAAAATGACCGTGTTCCCGCCCTCGACCGACCCCTGGTTGGGAGTGACGGAACTGATCGCGGGCGTCGCGATCGTGTAAGTGAAGCCAATGGCGTTGCTGGTTCCACCGGGCGTGGTCACCGCGATCTGTACCGTGCCCGCACCGGTCGGGGCGAGCGTGGCGATCTCGGTCGGGGACACCACGGTGAACGAAGCGGAGGGAGTACCGCCGAAGATGACCGCGGTCGCGCCGGTGAATCCGGTGCCGGTCAGTGTGACGACCGTTCCGGCGGCCCCCGAGAAGGGGCTGGTCACGGTGATTGCGGGGGCCGCCGCGGCCGTCGACGGTTGTGCAGCGCGGGGCATTGAGCTGTCGGAGCTCTCCAAAGCCGTTCTCCTGTCGGGTGGTGTGATCCGCGGGATGTGATCGGGGCGCTGTGGACGGGGTACGGAGATCGGAATGCGCTGCTCGGGGCGCCGCCCGGACCTCCTGGCCGGGCGGCGATGAGCGAGTGGTGCAGGTTGGTTGCCCGCCCGGCCGGGCGCGGAATCTCCCGGACCGGGGCGGACGTCATGCATCCGGAGGCGGTACCGGCGCCGGGCACTGTGCCGCGTAGGCAGTCGGTACCGCAGCCGTGACGGATCAGATGCCGGGGCCTGTCACGTACGTGAAGGCGCCGACGTCCGTGGCTGTGCCCGCAGGGTTGGAGAGACCGACGTCGACCGCACCGACGGTCCCGGGCGGGGTGACGGCGGACACCGTCGTCGCGTTGATGACCGAGAACGGTGCCGGCACCGAGTCGAACGTGACCTGGCTCGTCGAGGTCAGGTTGGTGCCCGTGATGGTCACCGCGGTTCCGCCGGACGCCGGTCCGGAAGCCGGAGTGATCCCGGTGATGGTCGGGACGTCGATGTATGTGTACGACAGACCGTTGTTGGTGCCTCCGGCGGTCGTCACACTGACGCCCACCGGCCCGGCTGCCGCACCCGCGGGCACGACGACACTGATCTGGCTGTCCGACAGCACCGTCGGCGTCACGGTGTTGACGCCGAAGGACACCCCCGTGGCGGTGGACAGGCCGGTGCCGCTGATGGTGATGGTGTTGCCGCCTGCGGTGGCGCCCGAGCTCACGCTCAGACCGGACTTGAACGGGGCGCCGACATAGAAGAACGGGATCGGGTTGCTGGTTCCGCCCGGGGTGGTCACCGTCACGCCGACCGTGCCGGAGCCGGACGGCGAGACAGCGGTGACCTGGGTGGGCGAGACGTTGGTGACGCCGGTCGCCGGCTTGGTGCCGAAGAGCACAGCGGTGGTGCCCGTGAGGTTGGTGCCCGTGACGGTGACGGTGGTACCGCCACCGGTGGAGCCCTGGTTCGGAGTGATTGGCATGGTCGTCCTCCGTGTTTTTGAACTGAACTCTCGAATAAGGCAGTTGAATCAGAGCCGGGTCCGGATCAAGACCCATGGCCATGGCTTCGAACGCCGGGCCGCTGTCGGACCCGGCCGTCCTCGCGCAGGGTGCTCGGAGCCGTGATGAGCCGTGTCGCGGGCCGCCGGGCCCCGGACGCCGCAGCCGACCCACGCTCGTGGCCTCGATGAAGAGGTACTCGGTGTGCGCGGATGGTTCGCGCACCGCTCCCTTGCAGAGGCCGGGGGGCTGTCACACCAGCCCCTGCCGCTACCTGGCAGGGGCGACTGGTCGGATCCAAGTCCTCTACGGGGGCGCCCATCGCGGCCATCCGGAGCAAACGATGCCGAGGTCCGTCATGCATGGACGGTCGGCGAACAGAACGGTTCCGCGCTCCCCCGGAGAGGGATGGGCGGCCCACCGGTTCGGTCACCCAAGTGACCCATACGAATGGAATATGACACAAGCATCTTGACGGATAGCCACCTGAACGGACGAGCGCGCAGGGGCGGATCGATCGGCACGCCGGGGGAGTCGAATCCGCCGTCTCTCCCACCACGCGCCCCCCAGGAACCACCACGCAACTGCCCCGTTCCCGGCAACGGACGCACCCGGCGCAAAACCAGGGAAGGAGCCGTCTCCTGGAGGAGATTCGTGCGGAGGTCGCGGTGCTTCCAGCCGGCGACGCAGGCGAGTTCGGCGACGGCATCGAAGGCTCGGGATCCTGCCGTGCCCACCCTTACTGGATTTGCCGGGGCCGGCGTGGACTCACGCTTTGCAGGCCCGCCTTGCTGGCGCTCATGCCGCCGCCCGAGCCGGTTCTGTGGGCCGTCGGTGGCCAAAGCAGCCCGCGCCCGCTTGCGCCTGCCGTCGGGCTCTCCCACCGCGCTGAACAATCACCCGGGTCAGGACGTACGGACGCGTCTCAGCAGAGTGAGAGGAACGACCGATGGACAGAGCGGGACATCCGGATCGCAGGACTCTGCTCGCCGGCGGACTCGCGGTCGCCTCGGTCGCGCTTGCGGGTTGCTCATCGACGAGCGCCACCCCGTTGGCGACCAGTACTGCGCCGGAAGCGCGGCCGACCACGCCCGCCGCGGCATTCACGAGGCTGATGGACGGCAACAAGCGCTGGGTGAGCGGAGACCTCCAACACCCCGACCGGGATCCGGACCGGCGCCAGTTCGTAGCCCAGAAGCAGGAACCTTTCGGGGCGATCCTCTCGTGCATCGACTCCCGGGTGCCGCCTGAACTCCTCTTCGATACCGGACTGGGTGACCTTTACGTGATGCGCACGGGCGGGGAGGCGGTCGGTCCGGTGGTCACGGGTTCCGTGGAGTACGGGCCCATGACGAGCGGCACTCCGCTCATCGTGGTCCTCGGGCATCAGCGTTGCGGCGCCGTCGAAGCGGCGTACAACTCCATCCGTGACGGAAAACCGCTGCCCGGCAACCTGGAGGCGATCACCAAGGCTCTGCGGCCGGCGTACGAGCAGGCCGTCCGGGAAGGCGGCGGCGACCCGATCGAGACCATGGCCCGCGCCCAGGTCAAGCTGACCGCAGCCGACCTGCGCTCCAACCAGGACCTGGCCCCACTCGTGGGAAGGGGCGCCCTTGCCGTGGTCGGCGCCTACTACTCGCTCGACACCGGCAAGGTGGAAGTCCTGGCCGGCGCGCCTTCCTGACCGGCCGGACGCCGCCCTCCCGCCCGGAACCGCTCCGCGGTCAGTAGTGATGGCGGGCAGCGAGGATGACGGTCACCTTGTCCGTGACCAGATGGACGAGGCGGTGCTCATCGTCGATCCGTCGCGACCAAAGCGTGTCGGGCATTGAAGCGGAATGCCGAGCACAGAGCTGCCACCTGCACAGATGTCGTTCTGGCGCGGGCCATCCCAGCACCGTCCCAGTACGGTACGTGCCGGCCTCAAGAAGGAAGCGAAGAAGGTGCACCAGAAGCCGCAGCGGCCCGCAGGCGGAGCAGGACAGTTCCGATGAGCTTGTCCTCGGGGCAGTAGCCCCACTGTTTGGAGTCCATCGAGCCCGGCTTCTCGCCCAGGAGGACGAGCATGCCCGGCGGCACGTGGGTACCGGGGCATCGGCCGGCCCAGTGCGGTACGGGCTCTCCGGCGACGGCGACGATGCGTTTGACGTACCACGAGTCGGTCGTGGTGCCCGTGGGGGAGTGCCAGCCGTGCTCGGGGTGGGGTGCGACGACGACGGCCACCCGGCCCGTGGCGACACGGCGTCTGCCGCGGAGCATGAGGATCCGGTCGCCGGGCATGAGGGTCGGCGACATGCTGTGCCCGCGGACGGTCACGGCCACCAGCCGCCCACGCGCCAGCAACAGGGCTGCGGCAAGGACGAGGAGTCCTGCGAGGGCGAGGAGCACCGGGGCTGCGGCGGTCACCGGACGGTCTCCTCGTAGCCTTCGGCTTGCGTGGTGAAGAGCTCGGCATAGGTGCCGTGGGCGGTCATGAGCTGTTCGTGGGTGCCTGCCTCCTGCACGGTTCCGTCGGCGATGACGACGATGGCGTCTGCGGCGCGGACGGTGTTGAGGCGGTGGGAGACGAGGATGCTCGTCGCGCCCTGGCGGAGTGAGGTGAGCCGGTCGTGGACGTGGCGTTCGGCGACCGCGTCGAGGCCGGTGCTGGGTTCGTCAAGGATCATGAGATCCCGTTCGGAACGCATCAGGGACCGGGCGAGCGCGAGGCGCTGCCACTGGCCGCCCGACAGTTGGACGCCGGGGCTGGTGTCTTCGGTGTCGTCGGGGAAGAACATCCGGCTGAGCATGGTGTCGTACCCCTGTGGGAGGCGGGCGAGGGCGGTGTGGATGTCCGCGTCGGCGGCGGCGGCGTGGATGCGCCCATGGTCGTGGAGAGAGCCGAGGTCACCGAGGCCGATGTTCTCCCCGGCGGTGAGGTCGTACTCCATCGGGTCCTGGAAGACAACGCTGACTCGCCGGCGCAGCTGGTCCGCAGGGAAGTCCTTGAGGTCGATGCCGTCCCAGTGGATGCTGCCCCGCTGCGGGTCGTAGAGGCGGCACAAAAGTTTGACAAGGGTGCTCTTGCCGGCCCCGTTGAGACCGACGATGGCCAGGCTGGTGCCGTGCGGAATGGTCAGGCTGATGCCGCGGAGGATCCACGGTCCGTCGTCGGAGTAGCGGAACCAGACGTCCCGGAGTTCGAGGCCGCGGCTCAGCGGCGGCGGGGCGATCGGGGCGGCCGGGGCGGGGAGGTCGTCCCGGACCTGGGTGACATGCAGGTAGTGGCTGAACAGCAGGGCCGTCTGGTGGCTTTGGGCGATGCACCCCACCAGGCTGATGAGTGCCGTCTGCATGCCGGCGAGGGCCGCGACGAGAAGGGATACGTCACCGGCGGTGAGGGCATGGGTGGCGGCCTGGTGCACACCCCAGACGAGTGCGCCTGTGGAGACGCCGGCTCCGAGGGCGGCGAGCGCCGTCTCGTAGGTGGCGAGGCGGCGGTCGAGGTGCTCCTCCTGCCCGTTGATGCTGTCGAGATCGGCACGCATGCGCTGCGCGAAGTAGTCACCGAGGCCGTAGAGGCGGATCTCCTTCGCCGCTTGGGTGTCGGTGAGGAGCCCTCGGTAGAAGATCTGGCGGCGGGCGAGATTGCTGGTGCGCCAGAACATGTCCGCGCGATGACGGCTGTTGGCCAGGTGGGCGAAGAGGGCCGGAACGGCCGCGACGACGAGGACGGCGGCCAGGGTGGGGCTGATGAGCAGGAGACTTCCCAGGAAGCCCGCCATGGTGAGGATCCCCTGGGCGCCCTGGAGTGCCGCGCCGACGATGCGCTCGGCCCCCTGCGCGCTCTGGATGGCGAGTTGGAGGCGGTCGTGGAAGGCGGGCTGTTCGAGCTTGGACAGACCGCTGAGCCGGTTGACGGCCTTGAGTAGGTCGCTCTGGGCCTGGGTGGAGGTGGCGCGGCGGATACGGCCGTCTGCGTACGAGGAGACGGCTGAGCCGGCAGCGAGGAGGACAGTGAGCAGGCCGATGCCGATCGCGGCCCAGTTGAGGTCCGCGACGCGGAAGTCGTCCGCGGTGAGGCTGTCGACCACGTACTTGAGCAGCCAGGAGGCGGCTACGGGGGCCGTACCCGCGATGACGACGGTGGCGACGCGGACGGCGAGGGCCCCGGGGCAGGCCCGTAGCGTCAGGGCGAGCACTGCGGTGAGGCCCCGCAGGAATTCGGCCGTGCGGGGGGTGGACTGCCTGCTCATGCGGCGAGCAGGTTGAGCGCGGGCAGGGAACCTTGGCCGATGCCTGTCTCGGTGACGGTCCCGTCAGCGTCGAGGAGGACGAAGGTGGGGTGGTGGCGTACGCCGAAGGCGCCGGCGACTGGACCGTTCGGCGGTTCGGTGGCGGTGAGTTCGGTGTGCGGGCCGACTGCTTCGAGCAGGGGACCGGCGTCGGCGGGCTGCCCGCTGATGACGACGACGAGATGCGCGTCTGACGGGCTGTTCGCCTCGGCCCACCGTTGGATCTCGGGGAGGCTCTCCCTGGTGGGCCCGCAGTCGGGGCGGAGGAAACAGATGAGGGCGGGGTGCCCGGCCAGGGTGGATTCGCTGACTTCGCCTCGGGGGGTGTGCAAGGTGAAAGCGGGGGTGTGGTCACCTTCGTGTACGGCAAGGGCCGGGGGGCCCGAGGCCGCGGCGACCGGGGCGGGGGCGGCTATCGTGGCGCGCCAGCGTTTGATGACCGCAAAGGTGAGGAGGGCGTTGAGGAGGGTGACGGCGGCCAGAAGGGCGAGGCCGGCGATGGCGTAGCTCACTGCGTGATCGTCCTTTCAGCGTTGGCCGGTGCGGGCGGAGAAGAAGAAGGCGAGGTCGTCGGTGAAGACGGCGAACGCGGTGAGATAGCCGGCGGTGGCGACGGCGAGCGCGAGCGCGGGAGCGCTGAGGGGGGTGGTGGTGCCGTGGGTGAGGGCGATGGCGCCGCCGAGGAGGGCGAGCACAGTGAGTGTGGCGTTGCGGGCGACATGCCAGGGGCCCATGGGCACGGTGGTCCTGCTGCCGAAGCAGGGACAGCCGGCGGAGCTGCGGCGCCGCATGGTGGTGACGGCGACGGCACTGAATGTCGCGCACAGGGCGGCGGCGACGGCCAGGCCCGCGGTGAGCGTCCGGGGCAGTGCGAGGAGCACGGCGGCGATGAGCTCGGCCACGGGCACCAGGACGGCGAGAGCCGGCCGGGCAGCGGCTGGTAGGTAGGTGAGGTCGCCCAGTGCCGTGGCGAATCGGCGGCGGTCGCGCAGCTTGGCGAGGCCGGCCACGGCCAGCACGCAGATCAGCGTCAGGCGGCAGACGAGCAGCAGGTCGGACAAGGGTGACTCCGAAAGAATGGGTCCTGGACCGGCGGGCACGGGGCGAGCCGCACGCGGCCCGCCCCGTGGTTGTTCAGCAGTAGTTCCAGCTGCCGCAGCTGACCCCGCACGCGCCCGTGTAGCAGCAGCGGCGGCATCGCTGGGCGCTGGTGCTCCACTCGGTCCAGCAGTCCGGCGGGCAGCCTGCCTCGGCTTCGGCCTTGGGCAGAATCCGCTCGATCAGGCGGCCCGCACCGGCCTTGAGTGTGCGCATGGTTCTCCTCTTCCTGTGTGGATGGGATGTGCGTACTCCGCGGTGCGACCGCGGTCCGCGCTCGCACCGGGGTTCAGGAGGCCGCCGATACCGGTTCGCGGCCGGCGACGGAGGGAGCGGCGACAACGCCGTCCTGGTAGCTGAGGATCGTGGGGAAGGCAGGGACGCGCAGGGCGCGGAACAGTGGTGATGCCTCGGGCTCCGGTACCACCTCGTCCGCCGGCCCGACGAGTTGGGCGGTCAGGCTGCTCTCGCCGGCTTCGGCGCCGATCACCAGGGCCAGGACCCGGCCGCCTGCTGCCCGGGCCCGGTCGGCCCGTTCGGCGAAGTCGGGGAGGCTGTCGGTGCAGGACGGGCAGTCGTGGGAGAAGACGCCCAGCAGCAGCTCCCCGGAGCGGAAGTCGTCCTGGGTCAGGGTCCGGCCGCTGAGCGCGGTGGCGGTGAAGTCCGGGAGTCCGTCCCCGGGTTGCGGCCCCTGGACTGCGAAGTCGTCGCGTCGGCGCACGACTTCGAGCTCCTGCCAGCGACGCAGGATAACCACGAGCAGGACGAGGTTGAGCAGGGCGACGGCTCCGACGAGCACCAGACCGGCAATGACGTAAGGCAAGTTTCGACCCCCTGGCGCGGTTGCACGGGAGAGCAGTGTGATAGGTGGGGCCTGTCGGGAGGATGCCAAGACCTTGCCAGGAACATGACGAGCTGAGCATCATTGCCGCCATGCTTGCCACGGGGTCGCATTTTCGAGTGCTCGGCAGAGTTGAGTGGACCGTCGACGGACGCCCCAGAGCCATCGGTCGCCGCCGCGAGCGTCTGCTGCTGGGTTTGCTCCTGTTGGAGATGGGCCGGCCGCTCCCGATGGACCGGCTGATCGACCTGCTGTCGGACGAGGACGAACGACCGCGGTCCCGGGCCGATCTGTATGTGGATGTCTGCCGGCTGCGGGCGAGCCTTCGCCAGGGCGGGTGCGACGGGTCGGTGCGGCTGGTGCGGAGCGGTTCGACGTACGCCCTGACCGGCGATCCGCAGCTGGTGGATCTGCACCGCTTCACTCAGCTGGTCAACCGGGCTCAGCGGTGCACCGAGCCGCAGGAGGTTTCACGACTCGCCTCGTCCGCCCTGGCCGAGTGGCGGGGGGCGGTGCTGGAGGACGTCGCATCCGAGCGGACCCGCCGAGGTGTTGGCACCGCTTTCGACGAACTGCTGATCTCGGCGCAACTGCTGCGTGTCGCGGCGGAGTTCAAGCTGCGTAACTACTGGTCGCTTGCCGCGGAGCTCGCGCGGCTCACCGAGGACTATCCGGAACACGAGATGCTCTTGGCCTTCCGTGCGGCCACGCTCTACGAGTGCGGCCGTCGCGCGGATGCACTGCGAGTGCTGTCCTCGGCGCGAGCACAAATGACCGCGCGGCTGGGGTTGGATCTGAGCCGCGAGCTGCAGGATCTGCAGGAGGCGATCCTGCGGGACAGTCCGGTGGACCGCGGCATCTTCCGCTGTGGCGCCCTGGGCGCCGTGTGATGCACCGCCGCATCCCCGCCAACCCGGCACGGTGGAGGTCAGCAGGGGTGATGACGGGTGACGGAATCGTTGCTTCGGGGCCCGTCCCAGCGCGATTCCAGCACGGGAGAGAGGTTCCAGCACGCGCCGAGCGCTCAGCGATCAGTAGCGGTAGCGGGCCGCGAGGATCACGACCTCCTTGTCCGTGACCAGGTAGACAAGGCGGTGCTCATCGTCGATCCGTCGCGACCAAGCCCCCGGCAAGTGGTACTTCAGCGGCTCAGGCTTGCCGATTCCCGAGAACGGGTCACGCTTGACGTCCTCGATGAGCTTGTTGATCCGAGCGAGCATCTTGCGGTCGTTCTTGAGCCGGGACGTGTAGTCCTCCCAGCCCTGATCCTCGAAGACAAGCCTCACGCAGCACCCGCACCAGCGTCCGCCGAGTCGGGATCGATCAGCTCGCGCTCCGACACATTGGTGTTGGCCAGGGCGTTCTCGTACGCCTTGAGCAGTCGCCGTGCGTTCGCCGGAGAGCGCAGCAGGTACGAGCCCTCGCGCAGCGCCGCGTAGTCCTCGGCCGAGATGAGCACGGCATTGCCATGCTTGGAGACGATCTCGATGGCCTCGTGATCGTCGTTGACCTTCTTGATCAGCGGAAAGAGAGCTTTGCGGGCTTCGCTCGCGGTTATCGACATGAGCCGCCCCTTCCATGAAGTGGTACCTAATAACGTACCACTCTCGGCGGCCTCGCGAGAGGCAACTTGGCCGACGAAGGGTCAGATATCTCAGCACGGGAAACAGCAAGGGGCCGACTCCCGGAAGAGCCGACCCCATCTGACCTGCATGTCCGCCAGGCCGCCAACTTGGTGTTATTTCATCCGCTCACACGTTGAAGCGGAATGTCTGCGGTCTGATCCTGACCTGCGGCGGAGTCCCGTCCAGGGCTCTGACCAGCCATTTCTCAGTTGACATGCGTTGGGTCCCGATGGCTGTTTACGAGTGTCCTGCGGACTGACTGCGGACTGGCCGGGGGCGCCGCGGCAGAGAAATCCATGGCGCACCCGCATGGCCTGCAACGAGACTGCGCAGGTGAGCGACCGCTACCCCTGTCCCTGCTGCGGGCGTCTCGTCCTGGACGAGATGCCCGGCGCGTACGCCATCTACCCTGTCTGCTTCTGGGAGGACGACGCCATCCAGTTTCGGTGGCCCACCATGGATGGCGGGGCGAACAAGGTCTCCCTCATCCATCAACGACCTGGCCGACCACGTCCAAGTGATCCTCCACTCCCAGTTCTGGCAGGTGGACGCCGGCCGCACGTACGGCGTCTCCGGCACCGGCCTGGACTGGGAACTCGACTGGACTGAGCCCTGGGAGCACCTGGTCGAAGAGTCCCGCACCTGGCCCCTGCTGGAAGCCTCCGAAGCTCCCGCCGGCGACAACATCTTCGTCGCCCCCACCTGGATCGACGAGCGCTGCGACTTCGTGAACGACTGGACCCCGCCCGTGATCCTGTCATTCTCGATCGCTATGCACCGATCGCGGTCGACCCCGGTCACTCCAAGAAACGGACGGGAAACAACGGAGAACGAAAGAGGCAACGGGCAACACCGCCGAACCCCGATTCTCCAGGCGCGCGTCGTGCCAGACTCACTTTCGGATGCGGACCGAAACGACGCCGTCACAGCAGGTGTTCGCCGTCGGGTTTCGTGTCGACCGGTGATCGTCGGATGACGGCTCCCGTGAGGGCGGACGGCTCTCGCGGTCACTGTTCAAGGGGAGGTTGATGATGAGCACGACTTTACGTTTTGGCCCGGAACTTCGCCGTTTACGAGTAGAAGCGGGGCTGACTCTGACTGAGTTCTCCGTGGCGCTCAACTACGACAAGGGGCACATAAGCAAGGTCGAGCGCGGGGAGCGTTCCGCGTCCCCCGAACTAGCCCGGCGGTGCGACGCCTTCCTCGGCGCGGACGGCGAGCTGCAGCGCCTGGTCACCCGACCCGAGACGGACTCGGACTCGGGCACCGCCGAATCCCCCGCCGGTCCGAGCCGCTGGCTCGTCGGGCGCCGGGCGGTCCTCTCGGCGGGTACGGGAGCGCTGATCGACCTCGGCCTGAAACTCGGCAGTCAGGCGCTGTCCTCCGCCGACGACCCCCTCCTGCCCTCCTTCCGCATGCAGTTCGACCAGCTGCGGAAGCTCGGTCAGTCCACCGCACCCAAGGTCCTGCTGCCCCTGCTGGAGACGCAGACTCGCATGATCGCCGGGCTGGCCGCCGACGCCCGGTCCGTTTCTCGGGCCCCTGCGCTCCTGCTCGCCTCGCGGTTCGCGGAGTTCACCGGCTGGATGGCCCAGGAGGCCGGGGACAGCGACGCGGCACTCGGCTGGACGGGCGAGGCCGCCGAACTGGCGCGCGCCGGGGGTGACCCGTACCTCGGTTCCTACGCACTGGTGCGACGCGCCCTGGTCACAATGTACGGCGGGGACGCCGCTGGCACCGTCGCCCTGGCCCGCCGCGCCCAAAGCAGCGAACTCCCGCCGCGCATCCGGGGACTCGCGGCCCAGCGGGAGGCCCAGGGGCACGCGCTCGTCGGCAACGAAGTCGACTGCCTCCGCAGCCTCGACAGGGCGCGGGAACTGCTTGCCAGCGACGACGCCCGCAATGGCGCCGAGCCCGTGATCGGCACCTCCCATGTGAGCGATCCGGCGGCGATGTCGACCGGCTGGTGCCTGCACGACCTCGGCCGTCCCAAGGCCGCCGCCGAGGTACTCGACCGGGAGTACCGCCGCCTCCCGCCGCACGCGCTGCGTACCCGCGCCCGGTACGGCTTCCGCCGGTCCTTGGCCCATGCCGCCTCCGGGGAGGTCGAGCACGCGTGCGCGATCGCCGGGGATCTCCTGGAAGTGATGCCGGCCGTGCCCTCGGCGACGGTGAACAGCGACGTCCGGCGTCTCGCACGGGAACTCTCCCGGTTCCGGAGCAGCCGCTCCGTACGTGATCTGCAGCCCGCGCTGGCACGCGTGCTCGCCCCCTTGCACGACTGACAGCCCCTCCACGACCGACACAGACTCGAGCCGCCCGGCTCGCCGGACTACCCGGTCCCTCCGGCCCTCCGCCCCTCCGGATCCCACGATCCCCGGCGGAACCCTCTGATCACCGCTCGACGCGTCGCATCGCGCCCCCGGCTTCTTCGGGCTGCCCGCGACCAGTGACGCACCAGGCGGCGCCCCTCCATCCGCACGCCCTCCCGTGGATGCGCCATGCGGTCCACACAGTCGGGACCTCATGGCCCGGGCGGACCGGAGCCCCGGTCCACAGCCCCGTGCCCGTTCACCCCGTCTTCCTTTCACGAAGGGAACCTTCATGCCCGACGTCTTCGTCAACTACCGCACAGGCGACGAGGAGTCCGCAGCGACCATGATCGCTCGGGAACTCGCCCGTCGGTTCGGCGACGAGCGGATCTTCTTCGCCAGCAACTCGATCGAGCCCGGACGCCGTTTCCCAGTGGAACTGGTCAGGGCGGTGGAGGAGTGCGAGGCTCTCCTCGCCGTGATCGGCCCGCGCTGGGCGGAGGTGCGGGGGGCCGACGGCCGCCCCGCCCTCGAAGCCGAGCAGGACTGGACCCGTCGCGAGATCCAGACCGCGCTCGACCGCGGGGTCCTGGTGATCCCTGTGCTCGTCGGAAAGGCCACGAGGATCGACCGCTCCGTCCTTCCGGACGATCTGCTGGAGCTGGCGGACTGCCAGTACAGGCGGTTCGACCACCGCAACGCCGAATCGGACCTGACGGCGCTCGGCGACACCCTCGCCCGGCTCCTGCCCGAGCTGGGTGCGGTGGACCGCGACGCCCGTGCGGCGCAGGAGCGGGCGGAGGCGAAGTCCCATAAGAAGTCGGCCAAGGATGCCAGGCACACCAGGATGCGGACGCGCGACGTCGAACAGCGCGTGCGCGGCATCGGAAACCTCAACGGAGATCTGTCCGGCACCTTCGTCAACGAACCGCAGGGGCCCGTGAACACCGGTGGGGGGCACCAGTACAACGCTCCCCACTTCGAGGGCGACAACACCGGGGTCCAGTTCACCGCGGGCGACAACAGCGGTACGGTCCACCAACGCTTCGAGCGCGAGCGTCGGCGCTCGGACGACGGACGATGACCGAGCAGGACCGCGTCAGCGTCAACGATCCGCGTGGCCCGGTGAACAATGGCGTAGGGCCCCAGTACGTCTTCTACGGCGGCGCGGATTGGATGATCCGCAAAGGGGTCGAGTCCCTCCGGATCGTCCGAGAGGACCGGGTGCGCCTGGCCGACCGGTTCGTTCGGCCGGTGGGCTATCGCATCGCCGCCGACTGCCTGGAGAAGCCCGGATCGGTGGTGCTGCTGGAGGCTGCGCCCGGCAGCGGCCGGCGCGCCGCAGCGATCATGCTGCTGCACGAGCTCGGTGAGGGCGCAGGCGATGAAGAGGAGCAGGAGGAGGACCGGTTCGAGGAGCTTCCCGCCACGGCCAAGGACGAGGCCACTCTCGCCCCCGGCGAGGGGGACCGCTTCCTCCTCGACCTCTCCGGGATCGCCGACGAGGAGGAGTATGCCAAGGCCCAGCGCCTCCTGGTCGTGCGCCGGTCACAGGTCCAGGAGGCGGGGGCCCACATGGTGGTCGTCCTGCCGTCGGGCATGGAGCACGCCCACGCGCCGGAGCTCGAACCGCACACGGTGGCGCTGGGGCGCCCTCGGGGGATCGCCGTCGTCACCCGGTACCTCCGTATGGACCGGATGGCCTTCCACTCCACGGACCTGGGGAGCTACGACCTCCAGCGCCTGTGCGAACGCTCCCCCATGCGGGAACTGGCGCGGCTCGCGGGGCTGGTGAGGTCTGCTCGCGACAGCGGCCGGTTCGGCGTCGACTTCGCGGGATGGCTCGACCAGGCGATGCACGCGGTGACCGACCGTGCCGGTGAGGTGGGCCGGCAGGTGGCCACGGTCCGCACCGCGCCCGAGCGGGCCCTGCTGCTTGCGGCGGCAGTGTTCGAGGAGGCCCGCGCCGACACCGTCTACGAGGCGTGGCACGGCTTGATGAGGACGGTGAGGCACGAGGAAGAGACGACAACCGAGCTCGCACGGACGGATTTCGGGGAGCGATTGGCGACGCTCGGGATCGAGCGGGACCTGGAAGGGCGGCTCCACTTCGGGCGGCTGGCCTACGCCGACGCGGTACGGACGTACTTCTGGGCGAACTTCCCCGGGACGCGCGACGACCTCAGGAATTGGATCGGCCATGCCGCCGGGCTCCGCGGTCTGACCACCGACGACCGGGTGAACGTCGTCGTCCGCTTCGGCGAGCGGTCCCTGGCCGTCGGGCGGCCCGACCACCTCTTCGACCTTGTGGTCCGCTGGGCGGACCACGCGACCGGGGCGTCCTGCGACCCACGAGCCGTGGCGGCCCTCGAACTCGGTCTCAGCCACGAGAGGTTCGGGGGATGGTTCCGCAGACGGATGTACGAGTGCGCGAGGTCCGGCCCCTTGTCGGACGGTCTCGTTCGCGTCCTGACCGCTGCCTGCCTCCAGAGCCTCGGCGCGACGCACCCGGATCAGGCGATGGTGCGGCTCCATTACCTCGCCGTACGGAAGGGGGAGGCGGCACGCGGGGCCCGGGAAGTACTTCTCGACTTCGCCGGCCGCGACCGTCGGCCCTACCGGCTACTGATCGACCGCCTGCGGGACCGGACGCGTCGGGAGCCGCGCGGGGCAGAGCTCCATCTCCAGCTGCTCGCTGAACTGTTGAGGAGCGACCGGGCACCGGAGCCGCCGCCGTGGCCGGACCTGTTCCTGGGCTGGGAGACGGTTTTCTCCCATCCGCCGACGGAGCTCTGGAACCCGCTGGTGAGCAGTTGGCTGAACGCCGCGGCGGGCGACAGTACGCGGGAGATGGCGCTGGGCGTGATGGTCGGGGCGGCACACGGCCGCACGGCCGCTCTGCACCGCCTCTACGCCATCGCCTGCGACTGGGCGGGGCCCAGGCCCCACCCGTCCCGGGCGGCCGTCGCCGCCCTCTTCTGGCAGCACATCGACAACGCGCAGTACGTCCGCACGGAGAGTACGAAGCGTGCGGGCGCCGGACCACGGACCGCGGAAGAGGCACGATGAAACACCGCTTTCCCAGCCTGCTGTTCGTCGCTCTCTGCGGCCTCGCACCGGCTGTTCTCGGAAACCTCCTGCACTGGTCGGCGTGGCTGTGGGGCTTCATGTCCATGGTCACATCCTCGGGCTCCCTGCTGCTCGTGATGACTGTCCTCAGCGGTGGCCGCGCGTCGGCCGATCCGTACGAGCCCGAGGAAGCTGAGCCGCCCGCGGCGCCGACGGAGCAGCCGTACCAGGAGACTCGGGTGGTCGACGCGGCGCTGCCGAGCGCAACGGACGGCTACGACTTCCTCTTCTCCGCCACCGTGTGGTGGAGGCCGGTCCCCGACCACGCCGACTGGTCCGACGGCGCCTCCCCAGCCCTCGCCGTTTCCTCGGTCGTCAGCCGGGCCCTGCAGGTCGTCCGCCACGAGGAGCCCGGCCGGGCGAGCTTCGCACGGTATCTCCTGGAAGGGGAGCTGGGCGCCCCGCTCCCGGACCGGAGCGGACGGGTGAAGGCCCTGGCGGCCGATGTGACACTGACCCTCGCCCCCGCCGACCGCGAGCGCCTGCGGAAATTGAACGACCTTCGCAAGGACGAGGAGCTCTGGGAGTACGAGCGTCAGCACGAGCGCAACAAGCGGGGCTACCTCGGTGACGACGTGCTCAAGAGCACGGGCAGCGCCGTGGTGTGGTGGCTGGCCCGTCACGAGGACGACATCGAGAAGGCAGTCGACATGATCGGTCCGCTCGCCCAGATCTCGGCGGCGGCCAAGAACGAGGAGGTGCCCGAGATCTTCCGGCACCTGCTCGTCCCGCCCGTGGACGCGCGGACCGAAGCAACCGTCGGAGGCCCGCTGTGGGACGGACACGCCCAGGGAGGAGGGACGTTCGACCGCGAGGAGGAAGTGGGGGTTTCGGATCGGCTGCTCCTGCTGCTGGCGGCGGTGGGCCTGAAGCCGGACATGGATGAGTACACGGTGTTCGTGCACCGTGTGGTGCGGAGCCTGGAGGCGGCCGGGCTGGACGAGGCCGCCGAGGAGATCAGGCGGACCCTTCTCCCGGCGCCCGACGAGGGGCCGGAGGGTGAGCCTCCGAGCGAGGGGGACACCACCGGGCCCTGGTCGCCGCGCTTCCAAGCCCCCGAGGGCGCGCCGTTCACCGACGCGGCGACGGACCCGGATGCCGACGCGGACACGTTCACGCCGGGGTCCGCGGAGAGCGGCGCAGGCGAACGGAACCAAGACCGGCAGGAGACGAGCGAGGACGACATGGCGCCTCCCTACTTCTGGGACACCTCGCACAGCCCGCACCGGCCCGCCGCACCTCGCGCACAGGACGAGGACGACGAGGACAGGAGCTGATCCGGTAGACGGTCGGTCCTCCGAGGCTCCCCCTTCACCGCACACCGCGGCGGGGGAGCCTTTCCTGTCCCGGGACCTGGGCACGAGGAGGCTCAGGACCGCCAACGCTGCACAACAGCGCCGGTAAGCGACCGAGGCCTCACCGACTCCCCTACCTCACCTGACATCCGCCACTCACAACGGCCAGGCGGTCAGCAAATCGCCGGGGCCGTAGGTGGCGTCGAGCCCCGGACAGTCGACTCCACTACGCGAAACCGCCACGACTGGAACAGGTTCGTCGGTGAGGGCAGCCCGGTGCCGATGCAGAGCGGCCAAGTCATGCCGGTCGAAGGGCGACTGCTCCAGCCACTTGATGGAGCCGACGAAGAACAGCTCCTTGGCGATGGGGGCGCGGTCGGCCCCGACGATATCGATCTCGATGTCGTTGGTGCGGGTCCAGTAGCCGCCCACTGCGGGGGCCGCGGGCAGCCGGTCGTCGGGCAGTATCCGCGCCAGGGCCTCACGGACAGGAGGCTCGACGGCCCGACCACGCCAGCTGGTCCAGTTCTCCCGGATGCGCGCCAAGGTCAGATCGCCCCGCCCCCGCTCGATCTCCTCCATCGACGGGCCGAGCAGGTGCAGCCAGAACCGCAGGTACGGATCTGTCACCCGGTAGCGGCGGTCCTTCGACGGGCGCAGCGATACAGGCAGCTCGCCGGCGACGATCCGTTTGTCCGTAAGCAGCTCCAGAGCTCGCTGCAGCGGCGTGGCCCCGATCCCGCCGGCTGCACGGGCGATATTGGTGAAGGTCCGCTCGCCACTCCCGATGGCCGCCAGCACCTTGCGCGCCTGTACCTGCGGGGGGAATTCGGCGGCCAGCGAACGCTCGGCCGACACCAGCAGGGCCGAGACCGGATCGCTCAGCGCCTCGCCGAGGAAGTCCCACAGCCCTGCGCCGCGCGGCCACTCTGCGCAGATCAGCGGCAGCCCGCCGGTGACCAGTGCGGCGTCGAAGGCTTCCGCCGGATCCAGCCCAAGCATCTGCCCCACCTCGGCGGGGTTGAGCGGTCCCAGCACCATCTCCCGGCCGCGCTGATGGAAGGGTCGTCCGTAGGTGTTCAGTGCCTCCATCATCGACAGATCGGAGCCGATGAGGACCAGCAGCACCGGCTTGGTCTCCAGCACCCGGTCCCAGGCCCGTTGCAGCATCCCTTCAAAGGCGCCGTCGGTATCCATCAGGTACGGCACTTCGTCGATGATCAGAACGCTCGCCCGGTCGGCGGGCAGCGCCGCGGCCAGCACGTCGAACGCGGCATCCCAGTTCTCCGGCCGCGCGGCGGCCACCAGCCCCGCCAACGGCAGCGTCGACACTTGGGCATCCCTGGCCAGCCGTGCCAGATCATCCCTGGGGGATGCACCAGTCGCAGCGAAGAACAAGAAAGGGGCTCCGGAGCGCTCCGCAAACCGCTCGACCAGCCGCGACTTGCCCACCCGGCGCCGCCCACGCAACATCACGCACCGACCGGGCCGCTCCCCGCCGATCCCTGCCGCCACCTTCTGCAGCTCTCGCTCCAACGTCGCCAGCTCCTGGCGACGTCCTACAAAATCCACCACGTCTGGTCGACCTCCACCCATTACACTAACAACAATGTTAGCAACATAGAGGTTAGTGATTGCCTTCGTGACCCTCGGCAGACGTGTCGACTGAGCCTTAAGACGTGGTGACAGTCTGCGCACCGGTGTGCACTCAGGGTTGTCGTTTCGAGCAGACCGCGCGCGCGCATCGTGTACGGACAGGTGACACCGGAGGCGCTGTACCGACAGAACCGGTACCCGCGCACGGAATGATCGAGGTCGTAACCTGGACCAGGAACGTTCACTACTTCTCAAGCGTTCCCGCCCATCGAAATGACAGGCCCCATGAAGAGTATCGATCACCCTTACTTCGGGCACCTTGAGGTTCCGCCGGTGGACGAGACGGAAGTCATCTGGGAAGGCACAGCCGCGCTGGGAAGCAGTGAGGTCGAAGTCCGACTGTGGGCCGAACCCAGCTCCGGGCTGGATGAGGGAGAACTGGATGCGTTCGCGACGCACCTGGCCCACCTGCCGGCCCTGGACACCGCAGCTCGCGCGGCAATCCGTGAGGACCTGCAGCAGGATCGCCACTTCATCGACCACCACGCCGCCGAACTCGACGACGTCGAGGTGATCAAACGCCTCACCCGGGAAGCGAACGGCGAAGCGATCAGCGCCGACGCGTTCACTGCAGCCATGCACCCCGTTCGGATCGGGCTGTGGCACCTGATCGGCGAGGCCAAGGCCCGGATCGTCATGGACTACACGATCGACGCTGCGACCAGTGACGAACTCCTCGCCGTCAAGGTGGCCCGCGACGGGGCCGTGGTTTCCGTCGACTGGGAAAGCTGACGGCGTCAGCCCCGCCTCGGTGGTGGCAACCCGGCAGCACCGAACGGGGCACGGCGCATCGGTCCTGGGCGCTGAAGACCCGGACCGCGCCGGCGTGGGTAATGGAAAGAACTGCTCCCGGATCCCTGTCCCGGAATCAGCCACCCAATCGGCAGCTCATCCCAACGAGTGCATGCAACCCAGATTGTGTACACATGGCACACTCGGTACCCTTGGGGCATGACTCAGCCGCTGCCCATAGAGTCCATCCGCGACGTACGCGCTCACTTGGCCGAAGTCGTCGAACGGGCCGACCGCGACGACATGCCCACTGTCATCACCCGCCGCGGCAAGCAGGTCGCCGCCGTGGTCTCGATCGAGGTGCTGCGCAAGTACCAGGAGTGGGAAGAGCGCGAGATCAACCGCATCATCGACGAACGCATGGCGAGCCCGGCCGCCGGCGTCCCGATCGAGGACGTGATGAGGGAGACGCTGGCACGCAGTGAGTGACTACCGCACGGTGTTCCGACCCGAGGCCCAGGCCGAGCTTCGCAAGATCCCTCGCGACATGGCGCTTCGTATCCTGGCCAAACTGGCAGAGCTGGAGAGCGACCCTTTCGGCTTCAACACCACGGCACTTGTATCCCAGCCTGAGCGCCGCCGCCTACGAGTCGGCGACTATCGCGTCTTCTGCACCATCGACAACGGGGAACTAGTGGTGTGGGTCGTACACGTCGGACACCGCTCCACGGTCTACGACACGTAGCCGCTTCAGGTTCTGCGGACTACTGCGGACAGCACAACGGCCTGACCTGCCTTCTCGCAGGTCAGGCCGTTATTCACGTCCAATCAGACGTTGAAGCGGAACTCCACCACGTCCCCGTCCTGCATCACATAGTCCTTGCCCTCCATGCGGGCCTTGCCCTTGGCGCGGGCCTCGGCGACCGAGCCCATTTCGACCAGGTCCTCGAAGGAGACGATCTCCGCCTTGATGAAGCCCTTCTGGAAGTCGGTGTGGATCACACCGGCCGCCTCGGGGGCTGTGGCGCCCTTCTTGATCGTCCAGGCTCGGGCTTCCTTCGGGCCTGCCGTGAGGTAGGTCTGCAGGCCCAGGGTGTCGAAGCCGACGCGGCCGAGGGTGGCGAGGCCGGGCTCCTCCTGGCCCATGGACTGGAGGAGTTCGAGGGCCTCGTCGTCGTCGAGCTCGATCAGCTCGGACTCGATCTTGGCGTTGAGGAAGATCGCCTCGGCGGGAGCGACCAGGGCGCGCTGTTCGTTCTTGAAGTCCTCGTCGACCAGCTCGTCCTCGTCGACGTTGAAGACGTAGAGGAAGGGCTTGGTGGTGAGGAGGTGCAGCTCGTGGAGGAGTTTGCCCTTCTCCGTGCCTGCGGTGATGCCCGCGGCGAAGAGGGTCTGACCGGACTCGAGGATCTTCTGGGCCTCATCGACCGCGGCGAGGACCGCGACCTTCTCCTTCTGGAGGCGGGACTCCTTCGTGAGGCGCGGGACGGCCTTCTCGACGGACTGGAGGTCGGCGAGGATCAGCTCGGTGTTGATCGTCTCGATGTCGTCCTTGGGCGAGACCTTGCCGTCGACGTGGACGACGTTCTCGTCCTTGAAGGCGCGGATGACCTGGCAGATCGCGTCGGACTCGCGGATGTTCGCGAGGAACTTGTTGCCCAGGCCCTCACCCTCCGAAGCGCCTCGGACGATGCCGGCGATGTCGACGAAGTCGACCGTCGCGGGGAGCAGCTTCTGGGAGCCGAAGATCTCCGCCAGCTTGTTCAGGCGCGAGTCGGGGACGCCGACGACGCCCACATTCGGCTCGATCGTGGCGAACGGGTAGTTGGCCGCCAGCACGTCGTTCTTGGTCAGGGCGTTGAACAGGGTCGACTTGCCGACATTCGGCAGGCCGACGATTCCGATCGTGAGCGACACGTTGGCGACTTCCTGAGGAGTGAGGAGGAGGGATGAGGAGGGGGTGGGACGGGCGGACGATGCCTCTGGCCCGGGTGGGCCGATTCTCCAGTTTACGGGCGGGGGCGACCGGGCAACCACGGGTCCGGTCGGGCGTCGATTCGGTTCCCGTTCGGCCGTGTGGCATCGAACTCACCCCCTAGGTCGCCCAAAGCGCGTGTCCCGCACCTGTTTCCTCCCGCCCGTCGACCTACGTTGTCCCGGTGGAGCAGCACAGGACACGTCCCCCGCAGCGCAGGCAGTCTCGGCAGGCCCCGCTGTCCCCGCAGGGCACCATCGACGAAGCCGCCGCCGTCTATCGGGTGATGGACGCGAAGCCGGAGGGCCGGTCCCGGCCGGTGCCGCCTGCCGTTCTCGCGCTGCGCAGGCTGCCGAATCCCCGGCTGACCGGCATCGGTGCGGGCCTCTTCGCCGCCGCCTCCATGTTCCTGCTGGCGTGCCTCGACCGGCTGGTCCTCGACGGTTCATCGACGGTGTTCGGGGTGCTGTTCCTGCCGGTCAGCGCGCTGACCGCGCTGTGGGTACGGCCCGCGGACCTGGTGACCGCGCCGATCATCGTGCCGATCGCATTCGCCGTCGGCGTCATCCCGATCTCCGGCGGCACGGGCGGCTTCGGCGGCCAGACCATGGCGCTCGTCACCGCGCTCGCCGTACATGCCGGGTGGCTGTACGGCGGAACGCTCATCGCCGGGCTCATCGCGACCGTACGGAAGGTACGGCTGATGCGGCAGCGGCAACGTCAGCGTCGGATGCTGCTCGCCGCGCAGACAGCGCGGCCCGCCCAGCCGCCCCGTCGCCCCCAGCACTGACCAAGGGCCGGGGGCCGAGGAACGGCGGCCGCGTCGCCCCCGGCGCTGACCGGGGGCCGCAGGGCAGGGCGGGACAGCCGGGTGGGCCCTACGCCGTGTTCGCCGCCGCCATCGCCGCTCCCACGATGCCCGCGTTGTTCTGCAGCTCCGCCGGCACCATCTCGGCCCGTACATGTTCGATCAGCGGCAGGAACTTGTCGGCCTTGCGGCTGACTCCGCCGCCGATGATGAAGAGCTCGGGCGAGAACAGCATCTCCACATGGGTCAGGTACCTCTGCACCCGGTGCGCCCAGTGGTGCCAGCTCAGCTGCTCGTCCTCCTTGGCCTTGGTGGAGGCGTGCTTCTCCGCGTCGTGGCCATTCAGCTCCAGGTGGCCCAGCTCGGTGTTGGGGACGAGCCTGCCGTCGATGAAGAGGGCGCTGCCGATTCCCGTACCGAGCGTCAGTACGATCACCGTCCCCTTGCGGCCGCGCCCCGCGCCGAACGCCATCTCCGCGATGCCGGCCGCGTCGGCGTCGTTCAGGACGGTGACGGGAAGGCCGAGTCTGTCGCCGAGCAGTCCGCGGGCGTCCGTGTCGATCCAGCCCTTGTCGACATTGGCCGCGGTGCGTGTGCAGCCGCTCGTGACGACGCCCGGGAAGGTGATGCCCACCGGGCCCGACCAGTCGAAATGACCGACCACCTCGGCCACGCAATCGGCCACGTCCTTGGGCGTGGCCGGGTGCGGTGTCAGTACTTTGTGGCGCTCCTGCGCCAGGTCTCCGCGGTCCAGGTCCACGGGAGCACCCTTGATCCCGGATCCGCCGATGTCCACGCCGAAGATCTGCATGCAATCCACGGTACGGGCAGGTGGCCCGGCTCACTTCCCGGAACGGGAAGCCGTCGGCAGGAAGCCGTCACTTCTCCACGAGCGCCGCGGCCTCGGCGCGCAGGTCGCGGCGGAGTTCCTTGGGCAGCGAGAACGTGATGGACTCCTCGGCCGCCTTCACGATCTCCACGTCCTCGAAACCTCGCTCCGAGAGCCACGCCAGGACGCCGTCGACCAGGACCTCGGGAACGGACGCGCCCGAGGTGACGCCGACCGTGGAGACACCCTCCAGCCAGGCCTCGTCGATTTCGTCGGCGAAGTCGACCAGATGGGCGTCGTTCGCACCGGCGCCGAGGGCGACCTCGACCAGGCGGACCGAGTTCGAGGAGTTCTTGGAGCCGACGACGATCACGAGGTCGGCGTCCGCGCCCATCTGCTTCACGGCGATCTGGCGGTTCTGCGTGGCGTAGCAGATGTCGTCGCTGGGCGGCGAGACCAGGAGCGGGAACTTCTCCTTGAGCGCGCCGACCGTCTCCATCGTCTCGTCGACGGAGAGCGTGGTCTGGGAGAGCCAGACGACCTTCGACGGGTCGCGCACCTCGACATCGGCGACGTCCTCGGGGCCGTCGACCAGCGTGATGTGCTCGGGGGCCTCGCCGGAGGTGCCGATGACCTCCTCGTGGCCCTCGTGGCCGATCAGGAGGATGTCGAAGTCGTCCTGCGCGAAGCGGACGGCTTCCTTGTGGACCTTGGTGACCAGGGGGCAGGTCGCGTCGATCGTGGCGAGCTTCCGCTGGGCCGCCTCCTCGTGCACGGTCGGCGAGACACCGTGCGCGGAGAACATCACGATCGAGCCCTCGGGGACCTCCGCCGTCTCCTCGACGAAGATCGCGCCCTTCTTCTCCAGGGTCTGCACGACGTACTTGTTGTGGACGATCTCGTGGCGCACGTACACCGGGGAGCCGTACTGCTCCAGGGCTTTCTCCACGGCGATCACGGCACGGTCCACGCCCGCGCAGTAGCCACGGGGAGCGGCGAGCAGGACGCGGCGGGGTGTCGTAGCAGTCATGCGTCCCATCGTAAGGCCGAGCCGAACGCGCGGAAGATCGGCCCGGTCGCGAGACTGATGCGTACGCGATCGACGGAGGGCTCATGTCGGGGACGGGCGGCGGCAGCGGCGGCGGGGGCACGGAGGCGAAGGGAGCGCACCAGGAGGAGGGCAGGCTCCGGCGGACACTCGGCTTCCGGGATCTGGTGGTCTACGGGCTCCTCTTCATCGCTCCGATGGCGCCCGTCGGCGTATTCGGCACACTCGATGCGAAATCGGACGGTGCGGTCGCGCTGGTCTATGTCGCGGCGACCGTGGTGATGGCGTTCACAGCCTTCAGCTACGCCCAGATGGTGCGGGTCGCCCCGTTGGCGGGCTCGGTCTTCGCGTACGCCCGCAAGGGGCTCGGGGAAGGGCCGGGGTTCATCGCCGGGTGGATGGCGATGCTCGACTATCTGCTGATTCCCGCGGTCGCCTATCTCTTCTCCGGGATCGCGCTGAACTCGCTCGTGCCGTCGGTGTCGCGGTGGGTGTGGACGGCGCTCGCGGTCGTCATCACCACGCTGCTCAATCTCTGGGGTGTACGGGCTGCCGCTCGGGTCGGCTTCGCGGTGCTCGCGATGGAGATCGCGGTGCTGCTGGTGTTCCTGGTGTCGGCGGTGGTGGTTCTTGTACGGGACGGGGCGCAGCGCGGCTGGCTGACCCCGCTCACCGGCGATTCCGGCTTCTCCGCTTCGGCGGTGCTGGGGGCGGTGTCGGTGGCCGTGCTGTCGTATCTGGGCTTCGACGCGATCGCCTCGTTCGCGGAGGAGGTGACGGGGGGCTCGTCGAAGGTGGCGCGGGCGGTGCTGTTCTGTCTGGTGCTCGCGGGTGTGCTGTTCGTGGCGCAGGGGTATCTGGCAGCGCTGCTGGAGCCGATGACGTCGGCGGAGCTGGCCGCCGATCCGGCCGCCCAGGGGTCGGCGTTCTACGACACGGTGGACTTTGCGGTCGGGACCTGGCTGCACGATCTGGTGGCGGTCAGCAAGGCGATCGGGGCAGCCTTCGCGGCACTGGCCGGGCAGGCGGCCGCGGGGCGGCTGCTGTTCGCGATGGCCAGGGAGCGGCGGCTGCCCTCGCTGCTGTCCAAGGTCGACCCGCGGTCCGGGGTGCCGCGGGTCGCGATCCTGCTCGCCGCGACGGTGACGCTGGTGGCGGCGGTGTGGGCGGCCCGGCGCGCCGACGGTCTCGACCATCTGGTGTCGGTCGTCGACGTCGGTGCGCTGACGGCGTTCGTGCTGCTGCACGCGTCGGTGGTCGGCTGGTTCGCCGTACGCCGGATGGAGGGGCCGCCCAGCTGGTGGCGGCATGTGCTGGTGCCGGTGGTGGGTGCGGGGGTGCTGATCACGGTGATCGTGGGGGCGACCGCGAGCGCACAGGTGGTGGGAGTGTGCTGGCTGGGGGTGGGACTGGTGGTGCTGGCGGTGCAGTGGGGGCGGGGCCCGGCCGTGTAGGGCTGCCTTGTTGTCCGTGGTGGCGGATACGCTCGCTCGCATGGCTCTCAATACGTCCGCGGAAACCCCGCTGCCCGTCGGCGAGGTGTCACGGCTCATCGGGGGGTGGATCGACCGGCTCGGGGCCGTCTGGGTCGAGGGGCAGATCACCCAGCTGTCGCGGCGGCCCGGCGCCGGGGTGGTGTTCCTGACGCTGCGCGACCCGTCGCACGACATCTCGGTGAGCGTGACCTGCTTCCGGCAGGTCTTCGACCGGATCGCGGATGTGGTGACGGAGGGCGCCCGCGTCGTGGTCCTCGCCAAGCCGGAGTGGTACGCGCCCCGCGGCCAGCTGTCCCTGCGGGCCACGGAAATACGGCCGGTCGGCATCGGTGAGCTGCTGGTCCGGCTTGAGCAGCTCAAGAAGTCGCTGGCCTCGGAGGGACTCTTCGCGCTCGACCGGAAGAAGCCGCTGCCGTTCCTGCCGCAGCTGATCGGACTGGTCTGCGGCCGGGCCTCGGCGGCCGAGCGCGACGTCCTGGAGAACGCGCGGCGGCGGTGGCCCGCAGTCCGGTTCGAGGTGCGCAACACGGCGGTGCAGGGGGTGCACGCGGTGAATCAGGTCGTCCAGGCCGTGAAGGAGCTGGACGACCTCCCGGACGTCGACGTGATCGTGGTGGCGCGGGGTGGCGGCAGTGTGGAGGACCTGCTGCCGTTCTCGGACGAGCAGCTGATCCGTACGGTCGCCGCGTGCCGTACGCCGGTGGTGTCGGCGATCGGTCATGAGCCGGACTCCCCGCTGCTCGACCTGGTCGCGGATCTGCGGGCCTCCACTCCGACGGATGCGGCGAAGAAGGTCGTGCCCGATGTGGGCGAGGAGCTGGACCGGGTGCAGCAGCTGCGGGACCGTGCACTGCGGACGGTACGGGGGCTGCTGGACCGGGAGGAGCGGGGGCTGGCGCATGCGCTGGGCCGGCCCGCGATGGAGTATCCCCAGCGGATGGTGGACGAGCGGGCGTCGGAGATCGATGCGCTGATCGGGCGGGGCCGGCGGGTGCTGGGGCATCTGCTGGACCGGGCGGACTCGGAGCTCGCCCATACCCGGGCGCGGGTGGTCGCGTTGTCGCCCGCGGCGACGCTGGAGCGCGGGTATGCGGTGCTGCAGCGGGCGGACGGCCATGTGGTGCGGGCTCCCGCGGACGCGGGGGCGCCGGGCGAGGTGCTTCGGGCGCGGGTTTCGGGGGGCGAGTTCGCGGTGCGGGTGAGCGAGTGAGTGAGCGGGGGTTCGGTGCGGGGCGGACGGGCGCCGAGGCGGCGCGAAAGCGATGACGGGCGAGGCAGGAGGCTCCTGATGGGCCGGAACGTAGGGTGGGGCGCATGACGGACGACGGGACTACGACGGCTGGTGCCGCGGGCACGCTCGGATACGAGCAGGCCCGTGACGAGCTGATCGAGGTGGTACGCCGCCTGGAGGCGGGCGGTACGACGCTGGAGGAGTCCCTCGCGCTGTGGGAGCGGGGCGAGGAGTTGGCGAAGGTGTGCCGGCACTGGCTCGAAGGCGCGCGCGCACGGCTGGACGCGGCCCTGGCGGGGCCGGCCGACCTCCAGGAGAGCGGCGGCGGCACGACAGCCGACAACGGCTGAGGCCTCCCCGACTTGCCCGGTCGCCCGGCTTCCGGCTCCCTGGCTTGCCCGGCTGTCCCGCTTGTCCCGACTTTTCGGACGAGGCCGACCACGGCGACGCGGGCGCGCGGCAGGCGGCGCCCGCGATCGGAGCCCTTGCCGACGAATGGCACAAGAGGCCCGCACTGTGGAACAGATCACTCCGTTGCACTTTTAGTTGAAAGTTAACCTACCTCTCCCGTAGCGTGGCCGCGTTGCTTGATCCCCGTGTACGCCCGGAAGGTAAAAACGCAAGATGTCCCTCGCTCTTGACCCCGCCGCCCAGGACCTCCTCTTCCGTGAGGCCCGCACCGCCAACACCTTCACCGACGAGCCGGTGACCGAGGAGCAGGTCCAGGCGATCTACGACCTGGTCAAGTACGGCCCCACCGCGTTCAACCAGTCGCCGCTGCGCGTCGTCCTGGTCCGCTCCGACGAGGCCCGCGCACGCCTCGTCAAGCACATGGCCGAGGGCAACCAGCCGAAGACCTCGACCGCACCGCTGGTCGCCATCCTGGTCGCCGACAACGAGTTCCACGAGGAGCTCCCGGCCCTGATGCCGCACTTCCCGCAGGCCAAGGACGCGTTCTTCTCCGAGCGCCCGGTCCGCGAGTCGTCCGCCACCCTCAACGGTGCGCTGCAGGCCGCGTACTTCATCATCGGCGTCCGCGCCGCCGGCCTCGCCGCGGGCCCGATGACCGGGTACGACGCCGCGGGCATCGAGAAGGAGTTCCTGGACGGCGACCACAAGGTGCTGATGGTCGTCAACATCGGCAAGCCGGCCGAGGACGCCTGGTTCCCGCGTCTGCCGCGCCTCGCCTACGACGAGGTCGTCACGACCGTCTGACCGTCGCCACGCGTACGGAGGAGGCCCTGGAGCATCAAGTGCTCCAGGGCCTCCTCCGTACGCCGTGTACGAGGCAGATGCCCCGTACAGGACATCAGGACGACTTGAGCGCGGCGGCCATCTCCGCCAGCCGCTCCGGCGAGGCGGAACCCGTGACCACCGTGGTCGCACCCTTGTCCTGGCGCACGAGGGCGTCGTACTTCTCGCCCTTCCAGTGCTGCCAGGTCTCGCCCGCGACCTGCTGCGTACGCCCGGTGTTCTTGGCGTCCTGACTGACCTCGGTCACATACTTCTTCGCCGGGGACGTGGACTGCTCCACCGCGACGTACTTGCCCTCCGGGTCCAGGAAGCCCAGGTGCCAGCTGTTGCCCGCCTTGCGGTCATAACTGACCGAGGTCGGCTTCCACTCCTTGGCCAGTCCGTCCGGCGCGGCCACCGGGTACGGTGCCGCACGCCGCGCCGTCAGGAGCTCCACCCGGTAGTCGACCGCCTTGACCGGGTTGGCGTTCTCGTCATGCGGAATGAAGATGTAAACGAGCCCTGCCGCAGCGGAGACCACCGCCATCGACAGGAACATGTCCCGCACTGTCTGCTTGCCTCGCTTGCTAGCCACGGGTCCATGGTCGCATTAGGCCTGATGGGCCCGGCCCGGGGGCAGCCCGCTCATACGTGACCCGGTCTGCTCATTCTGTCGACCTGACGATAGAGTCAGAGCACCCTCTTCCGGTCGTCGCCGTACAGAAAGGTGCGCTCCGATGTCCGAGCATCATCTGCCGTCTCAGCTAGAGGTCTCCCCGGAGGCCCCCGACCGCAACCTCGCCCTGGAGCTGGTCCGGGTCACCGAGGCCGCCGCCATGGCAGCAGGGCGCTGGGTCGGCCGTGGCGACAAGATCGGCGCCGACGGCGCCGCCGTGAAGGCCATGCGGACCCTCGTCTCCACCGTCTCGATGAACGGCGTCGTCGTCATCGGCGAGGGCGAGAAGGACGAGGCCCCCATGCTGTTCAACGGCGAGCGCGTCGGTGACGGCACCGGTCCCGAGGTCGACATCGCCGTTGACCCGATCGACGGTACGACCCTGAACGCCAAGGGCATGCCGAACGCGATCGCCGTACTGGCCGCCGCCGACCGCGGCGCCATGTTCGACCCGTCCGCGGTCTTCTACATGGACAAGCTGGTCACCGGCCCCGAGGCCGCCGACTTCGTCGACATCGATGCGCCTGTCTCGGTGAACATCCGCCGTGTCGCGAAGGCGAAGAACTCCGCCCCCGAGGACGTCACCGTCGTCATCCTCGACCGCCCCCGCCACGACGGCATCGTCAAGGAGATCCGGGAGACCGGCGCCCGGATCAAGTTCATCTCCGACGGCGATGTCGCGGGCTCGATCATGGCCGCCCGCGAGGGCACCGGCGTCGACCTGCTCATGGGCATCGGCGGCACCCCCGAGGGCATCATCTCCGCCTGCGCCATAAAGTGCCTCGGCGGTGTCATCCAGGGCAAGCTCTGGCCGAAGGACGAGGCCGAACGGCAGCGCGCGCTGGACGCCGGGCACGACCTGGACCGGGTCCTGTCCACCGACGACCTGGTCAGCGGCGACAACGTGTTCTTCGTCGCGACCGGCATCACGGACGGTGAGCTGATGCGCGGTGTGCGGTACCGCGCGGAAACGGCGACCACCGAGTCGATCGTCATGCGGTCCAAGTCCGGCACCATCCGGAAGATCGACTCGACCCACCGGCTGTCGAAGCTGCGCGCCTACAGCGCGATCGACTTCGACCGCGCGAAGTAGGTCCCGCTCCCGAGGTTCGGGGAGCAGAACGCGAAGAGGCGCCCCCGTGTGCGGTGGGGGCGCCTCTTCGCGGTGCGGACGCGAGGGCACTGGTTCAGGCATGCCTCCGGCACCCCGTCGGCCGGTCAGCCCGCCGCGGCTATGCGGCCCGCCGCGGCGGAGGATGCGGACGATGCCTTGAGCTCCATCTCGCGCCGTCTGCGACGGGCGAGCACCACACGGCGTTCGGCAGCGGTGAGGCCGCCCCACACCCCGTACGGCTCCGGCTGCATGAGTGCGTGTTCCTGGCATTCGACCATCACCGGGCAGCGCGCGCAGACCCGCTTCGCGGACTCCTCGCGCGCGAGTCTGGCAGCAGTCGGCTCCTTCGACGGGGCGAAGAACAGCCCGGCTTCGTCCCGGCGGCACACCGCCTCCGAGTGCCAGGGGCCGGCCTGGTCCTCCCGCGCGGGGGTGCGCTGGGGAGGGAGGGCGGCGACCTGCAGGGGCTGATGCGGCAGTTGCAGCACGGTCCACTCCTGACGACGGCTTCGCGAGCGAGAGACGATGCAGCACTCCCTACCCGCTGTACGCACGCCTATGCACTGAGTGGCACTCGATCCGGGCTGCGGAATTGCGGCCGGTCAGGAATATGGCTTGTTCTCGAAGGAGTTCAGAGCAGTTCGGAAGAGTTCGCAGCAGGACGGACCGCGCCGTTCCCAGCCGGGTCCTAGCCGAGGTATTTGCGCAGCCGGTCCTGGAGATCCGCAATGAACTTCCCGCGCTTGGGCTTCGCCTCGACGCTGCCGAACACCGAATAGCCATTGACGACCACCACTGGCGCTTCGGGGTCCGCGGATTCCAGTGTGGCGACTTCGAAATTGCCGAAGACGCCCGTGCCGCTGCCGCGCAGCGAGATGTTCTCGGGGACCTTGATCTCGACACTTCCGAAGATGGCGGTCGCATTGATCACCGTGAGCCTCTGACCGAAAAGCGCCTCGGTCAGATCGATCTCCACACTGCCGAAGAGCGCAAAGGCGTTCGTACGGCCGCCGACCCGCCAACGGCCCTTACGGGTGGAGGCGCTGAAGATCGCCACCAGGTTCTCGGCCGGGCCCGTGGGACTCTCGTGGCCGAAGGCGCCGGGCTCGGCGGCCGAGCGCGTGGCGCCCCCGGGGGCAGGCAGATCCCGTACCAGCGGCTCCAGTTCGCCGATGGTCTTGGCGCGGTAGACCGCATCGACCCGCTCGGCGTGTTCCTCGGCGGTGAGCCGGCCCTCGGCCATCGCCTCGCGCAGGATGTCCGCGATCCGGTCACGGTCCGCGTCGGAGGCGCGAATACCGGCCGGCTCCGCCGGGGCCACGGGCTGTTGGGGGTGCTTTTCGAGGTCCACCGGCCCAGCGTACCCAAACGCGATAGATCGCGACTAGCCCCCACCACGCCTCCGCCGTGTCGCGCCCCGCGCCGCTCCCGTGCGGATGCCGAACTGAGCCTTACCTCACAGCTTCGGTGCCCGCGCGGCGTTCTACCCTGGTGGGTGCGCTGCCCAAGGGAGGTCAGCCGCCGTCTGCCGAGTGAGGAATGGCCGTAATGCCAGAGTTTGCGTACTCCGATCTGCTCCCTCTGGGAGAGGACACCACGCCGTATCGTCTGGTGACTTCCGAGGGCGTATCCACCTTCGAGGCCGACGGCCGTACGTTCCTCAAGGTCGCCCCGGAGGCGCTGCGCACCCTGGCTGCCGAGGCCATGCACGACATCTCGCACTACCTGCGCCCCGCCCACCTGGCGCAGCTGCGGCGGATCGTGGACGACCCCGAGGCGTCGTCCAACGACAAGTTCGTCGCGCTCGACCTGCTGAAGAACGCGAACATCGCCGCCGCGGGTGTCCTGCCGATGTGCCAGGACACCGGCACCGCGATCGTCATGGGCAAGCGCGGGCAGAACGTACTCACCGAGGGCGGTGACGAAGAGGCCCTGTCGCACGGCATCTTCGACGCGTACACCAAGCTCAACCTCCGCTATTCGCAGATGGCTCCGCTCACCATGTGGGAGGAGAAGAACACCGGCTCGAATCTGCCCGCGCAGATCGAGCTGTACGCCACCGACGGCGGCGCCTACAAATTCCTCTTCATGGCAAAGGGCGGCGGCTCGGCCAACAAGTCGTTCCTCTTCCAGGAGACGAAGGCCGTGCTGAACGAGGCCTCCATGATGAAGTTCCTGGAGGAGAAGATCCGTTCGCTGGGTACGGCCGCCTGCCCGCCCTACCACCTGGCGATCGTCGTCGGCGGTACGTCGGCCGAGTTCGCGCTGAAGACCGCGAAGTACGCCTCCGCGCACTACCTGGACGAGCTGCCCGCCGAGGGCTCCCCCACCGGTCACGGCTTCCGGGACAAGGAGCTGGAGGAGAAGGTCTTCGAGCTGACGCAGAAGATCGGGATCGGTGCGCAGTTCGGCGGCAAGTACTTCTGCCATGACGTGCGCGTCGTCCGCCTCCCCCGCCACGGTGCCTCGCTGCCTGTCGCGATCGCCGTGTCGTGCTCGGCGGACCGCCAGGCCACCGCGAAGATCACGGCCGAGGGTGTCTTCCTGGAGCAGCTGGAGAAGGACCCGGCCCGCTTCCTGCCGGACACCACGGACGAGCACCTGGACGAGGCGGGTGACGTCGTCAGGATCGACCTGAACCGGCCGATGGACGACATCCTCACCGAGCTGACCAAGTACCCGGTCAAGACCCGGCTCTCGCTGACCGGTCCGCTGGTCGTGGCCCGCGACATCGCGCACGCCAAGATCAAGGAGCGGCTGGACGCGGGCGAGGAGATGCCGCAGTACCTGAAGGACCACCCGGTCTACTACGCGGGCCCGGCGAAGACGCCCGAGGGATACGCCTCCGGCTCCTTCGGCCCGACGACGGCCGGCCGTATGGACAGCTATGTCGCGCAGTTCCAGGCGGCGGGCGGCTCCAAGGTGATGCTGGCCAAGGGCAACCGGTCCAAGCAGGTCACTGACGCATGCGACGCGCACGGCGGTTTCTACCTCGGCTCGATCGGCGGACCGGCGGCGCGCCTCGCGCAGGACTGCATCAAGAAGGTCGAGGTGGTCGAGTACGAGGAGCTCGGCATGGAAGCGGTCTGGAAGATCGAGGTCGAGGACTTCCCGGCGTTCATCGTCGTCGACGACAAGGGCAACGACTTCTTCACCGAGCCCGCCCCGGCACCGACGTTCACCAGCATTCCGGTGCGGGGTCCGGGTCTCGCCTGATGAGCTGAGGCGTGCCGAGGCACGACATACGGCCCGCGGGCGTTGTCAGTGGGGGCGGCCAGGTTGGGGGTCATGGCGACCGGAGCGGGGAGAATGCCGGGCATGCCCGGTACGCCTACCGGCTTCGTGTGTCGTCCACCGCAGCCGCCGCGCCGGAAGCGGAGTGGGCGCGGTGCCGGTGGATCTGGAACGAGAGCTGCGCCCGGTCGAAGAAGGCCCATACCGAAGATGAGAAGTGCGGCCCGGCCAGGCTGGACAAGAGCACCTTGTCCACCCCGCGCACACCACCATGGGCTGCGCGCAGTGCGGAGCGAGAACCAAGCACGCACTACCTCTGTCAGAACGAACCTACTCGTACACCGCGTGCGGAGCCGTATCCCTCAGGGACAAGAACTCCGCCCGCGTGATGCTCGTCCGGGCTGGTCTCAACCCGGCTGGTGCTGATCGTGCAAGAGCTGACGGACCGCCGGTCCGCAGCCGACGTGAGCCAGGAATCCCCTCCCCCCAGGGAGGGGAGGATGCCAAAACCATGCAGATTACATTCGTGCAATCCGGAGGCCATGGGGCAGCACGACTGGTGACTATGGGCCGGTGACACAAGACATCGAACAGGCGGATGACTGGCCGGACCGCGCACCGGCCATCGATCCGGCCGGCCCGGCGCGCGGCGAGCGCCGTTATCGATTCCTCGTCGCCGGATACTCCCTCTCTTCGTACGGCACCTTCCTGAATATGGTGGCGCTCAATCTGTTCGTCTACGAGACGACGGGCAGAGCGCTTGCGATGGGCCTGTTCATGGCCGTGCGACTGGGGTCCGGATTTCTCGCCGGACTCGCTGCCGGCGGTCTCCTCGCCCGATTCACGGCCAAGAGCCTCATGCTGTGGACGAATGTGGCGCAGGCGGCGGTGATGCTGTTGCTGGTCTTCGCGCCGGAGGGGATGCGGACGGCCGCCCTGATGGCCGTTTCCGTGGTGGTGGGCGCCTGCGGAACGCTTTTCATGGTGTCGCTGCGCAGCTCCATTCCCGAGATGGTGGGCGACGAGCGGCGGTCATGGGCCAACTCCCTTTCCATCACCGGACGTTCACTGGCCATGGTGGCCGGTTTCGCCTCGGCGGGTGTGGTGGTCTCGCTGGTCGGCTACACCGCCGCGTTCGTGGTGGACATGGCCACCTTTGTGGTCTGCGCCGTGACGGTGGCCCTGCTGCCGATCGCGGGCGGGGGCAGGGGGAAGGACGCCCGGCCGGAACCGGAGGGGGATTCCGGCGGACGTACGCAGGAGAGCAAGCGGGGGACCGGGACGGGGCGGCGGCGGATGCCGGGGGCGTTCCTCAGGTCGGCCGCCGCGCCCGGTCTCGGTCTGATGGTGGTGCTGCGGGGTGCGGACGCCTTCGGTTCGTCCTCCCACAACGCCGCGCTGCCGGTCTACTCCGCCGGGCTCGATGCCTCGCACCCTGCTGTGTTCGTCAGCGCGTTCTGGTGTCTGTGGGCGCTGGGGAACGTCGTCGCGCAGCAGTTGATCCAGCGGTACATCAAGCGCACCGGGCGGTCGGTGGGTGCACCGGGGTTCGGGTACGGCACGTGTCTGATGTCCGGGGCGTTCATTCTGGCGTTCGCCGGGTTCCCGTCGGCGGCGACCGCCGTGATCGCACTGGTCGCGGGGTCGGCCGACGGGCTCACCGAGGTCTCGTACACCTCGCATCTGCAGACGCTCCCCGCCGAACTGCGCGGTCATGCGTTCGGGCTCTCCGCGACGGTGGAGAATCTCGGGTTCGGCGTCGGCATGATCCTGGTCGCGGTGGCACTCGACAGCCACAGCCCGCTGACCGTCGTCGCCTGGTCGCACGGGGCGGCCATCGTGATCGCCGTGGTGTTCCTGATCAGGGTGACGGGGCCGCAAAGGCGAGATCACGTCCCCGCGCCCCGCTCCGGTGCCGATCGCAGTGGGCAGGTGCGGTGAGGGTTCGCGTACGACGGAATTCAGCCAATCTTGAGACGCACCCATGCGTGGCCGGCGGACCCGGGCGGCGCCCGGGAACGGGGTGCCGCCGGGCCCGGCCCTCCGCAGCGTCTTCCCGGACGCTCCGGCACGGGCCCCGTACACGCCCGGTCAGCTCGGCCCCGGGCGCCGGGCGGCCGGTCCGGCACCGCCGATTTCACGCAGCGGGCCGCGCCGCGGACTTGCGCCTTGCCGGGCCGCTGCGGTGGGTTGTCGGAGGTTCCTGAAGCACTCCGCCGACCCGGGGCATCAGGAAGCAGTCCTGGAGAACCAGGAAATGGCCGCCACCCCCCACACCCCGGACACCGCACCGCGCCGCGCCCAGCGGTTCGGCGCGGGTTCGCCCACCCTCCCCTCACCGTCGAACACCGGAAAGGCGGACGCCGTATGACGCCGCTTCCCCACCGCAGCCACGCCGACGACCTTCTGTCCTTCATCAGGGCCAGCCCTTCCCCGTACCACGCGGTGGCGAGTGCCGCCCGGCGCCTGGAGAAGGCCGGCTTCCGCGAACTGCGCGGCACGGACGACTGGACGGGCACGACCGGCGGCAGCTTCGTCGCCCGCGGCGGTGCCCTGATCGCCTGGTACGCCCCCGAGGGCGCCCCCGCGCACACCCCCTTCCGGATCGTCGGCACACACACGGACTCCCCGAATCTGCGGGTCAAGCCCACCCCCGACACCGGTTCGGCGGGCTGGCGGCAGATCGCCGTGGAGATCTACGGCGGCGTTCCGCTGAACACCTGGCTCGACCGCGATCTGGGCATCTCGGGGCGGCTCGCGCTGCGCGGCCCCGGCGGCGGGGTCGGGTCCCGGCTCGTACAGATCGACGAACCGCTTTTGCGGGTACCCCAGTTGGCCATCCATCTGGACCGTACGGTCAATGAGGGACTCGCCCTGGACCGGCAGCGCCATCTCGCCCCGCTGTGGGCGCTCGGGGCGCCCGAGGAGGGCTCGCTGCTGCGCCGGGTCGCGGCGGCCGCGGAGGTGGACCGGGGCGACGTCCTCGGCTGGGATCTGATGCTCCATGACACCCAGCCGCCCGGGTATCTCGGCGCGGACCGGGAGTTCGTGGTGTCCTCGCGGCTGGACAACCTGGTGTCGGTGCATGCGGGCGTCACGGCCCTGGCGGGCGCGGCGACCGCTGACGACGATCCCTCGTACATCCCCGTCCTGGCGGCCTTCGACCACGAGGAGGTCGGCAGCGGTTCACAGACGGGCGCGCAGAGCCCCCTGCTGGAGCGGGTCCTCGGCCGTTCGGTCACCGCGCGCGGCGGCAGCTGCGAGGACTTCTCCCGCGCCCTGTCCGGCGCCTTCTGCATCTCCGCCGACATGGCGCACGCGGTGCACCCCAACTACGCGGAACGGCACGATCCGGGCCATCATCCGCTGCCCAACGGCGGCCCCGCGGTCAAGGTCAACGTCAATCAGCGTTACGCCACCGACAGCACCGGCATGGCGGTGTTCGCGGCGGCGTGCGAGCGGGCGGGTGTGCCGTGGCAGCCGTTCGTCTCCAACAACGCGATGCCGTGCGGCACGTCGATCGGCCCGCTCACCGCGGCCCGGCTGGGTGTCCCGACGGTCGATGTGGGAGTGCCGGGGCTGTCCATGCACTCGGCGCGCGAGCTGTGCGGGGCCGACGACCCCGGTCATCTGGCGGCCGTCCTGGCCGCGTTCGTGACGTCCGGCTGACACACCGGGAGGGGCGGGGCGGCCGAGGCCGCCCCGCCCCTCCCTTCACCGCGGGAAGGAGTTACGCGAACCGCTGCTTCGCACTGCCGTCGCAGCTCTGCAGCTTCAGCGGGTCCTTGGCCGCCGCGAGCGTCAGGCACAGCCCGGTCGAGGCCGCCGGGCGCAAGGTGCCCGACTGCCTGACGAACTGCTGGTTGGCCGCGCCCGAGCAGTCCCACACGATGAGCGTGGCGCCCGCCTTGTAGTCGGCGCCCGGCACGTCGAGGCACCGGTCGTGGCTCAGCTCCGTCACGATGCTCTTCGTACCGGAGTCGTACCACCAGCCCTGGTTGCGGCCGCCGTGGCAGTCCCAGCCGCCGATCTCGGTGTCGTTGCGGGTCACCGAGGCGGGGACGTCCACGCAGGTGCCCGTGGCCTCGTTCTTCAGGGGCTTGAAGACGTCGTCCCACGCCGCGGCCTGCAGGACGGGCGATCCGGTGCTCGCCGGGTCTGCGCAGCTCGCCTCGCGCAGGGACGAGTTGTAGATCCGGGTCAGGCAGGAGGCGAAGGCGGCGTGGCCGCGCGCGTTCGGGTGGAAGGACTGCCGGACGGAGTTGGAGTCCGGCGGGAAGTGCGACAGGTCGATGTAGAGGCCGCGGGCCCAGGTGTTCTCGCTGCAGACCTCGTGGCCGTGGAAGAGCCGGGAGTTGTCGAGGTAGACGGCTCCGGTGTCGGCGGCGGCCTTGCGCATGCCGCGTTCGAAGGCGGGGACCGCGACGTTGCGGCCCCAGGCGGCGTCGGAGTCGTATCCGGCGCAGCCACCGGGAAGCTTGCCGGGGAAGTCCGGGTTGTCGGAGAAGTCCGGGCCGATCGGGCTCGGGTATCCCATGACGACGAGCTTGTAGTCGCTGTTGCCGTATCCGGCGTCGGACATGACGGTCTTCAGATCGCGCACCGTCTTCTCGACCTTGGGGACGAGTCCGTCGACGCGCGCCTGCCAGCCGCCCTCGTACTTCGGCTGGCAGGTCCCCTGGGAGAGCACCCAGCGCTGGACGCAGTCCGTCATGACCGGGCCGAACTGGAGGTCGTCATTGGCGCCGGCGACCAGCACGATCATCTTGATACGGGTGTTGCGCGCCTTGATGGCGAGGTTGTCGCTCTGCACGAGTTCGTCGGCGTACTGCTTCGATCCGCCGATCACGATGTTGCCGGTGTACGCGCCGGAGCAGGAGACGTTGTACGTGACGTCGGCCGGGATCCCGGTGCGGTGGATGGCCGAATCGGGCGAGCGGTGGCACCAGTTGTCGGGGCCGTTCGTGCCCGCCTCGTACGTGCCGACGCCCTCGCCGGAGATCTCGCTGTCGCCGAGCGAGATCAGCCCGGTCTTGCGGTCGGCGAGCGGGCGCTCGGCCGGGTCGCCGTACAGCCGGGTGGCTTCGGCGGCGCGGATGGCCTCCAGCTCGGGCGACAGGGGGGTGGATGCGGTAGTGGTGATACCGGACCGGTCTGCCGCGCCCGCCGGTCCTGTGGCGGCGGCCATGCCGCCCAATGCCGCCGCCATGGCCACGGCGGCCGCGAGCGTACAGCGAAGTCTGTGCCTGGTGCGCCTCATTGCGCCTCCCCGGGTTGTGGTTACCCCCGGTATTTACTGGTCGGTAGGCGACTTGGGAATACACAGAACGAGACAAGTGCTCAACTTTTTCAGGAGGTTGAACCCCATGGACGACGCACAGGTCCCCGCACAGACCCCCGCGGGCGGCACGGATTTCCGCATCGAGCACGATTCGATGGGCGAGGTGAGGGTGCCGAAGGACGCCAGATGGCGGGCCCAGACGCAGCGCGCGGTGGAGAACTTCCCGATCTCCGGCCAGCGCCTGGAGCGGGCCCATATCGAAGCCCTGGCCCGGATCAAGGCGGCCGCTGCCAAGGTGAACGCCGAGCTGAAGGTGCTCGACCCGGACATCGCCCTGGCGATCCAGGAGGCCGCCGAGGAGGTCGCCGGGGGGCGCTGGGACGCACACTTCCCGATCGATGTCTTCCAGACCGGGTCCGGCACCTCGTCCAACATGAACACCAATGAGGTCGTGGCCACCCTCGCCACCGAGCGCCTGGGCCGCGAGGTCCACCCCAACGACCACGTCAACGCCTCGCAGTCGTCCAACGACGTCTTCCCGTCCTCCATCCACATCGCCGCGACCGCGGCCGTCACCGGCGAGCTGATCCCGGCGCTGGACCATCTGGCCGCCGCCCTGGAACGCAAGTCCGCCGAGTTCGCGACGGTCGTGAAGTCGGGGCGTACACATCTGATGGACGCCACACCCGTCACTCTGGGCCAGGAGTTCGGCGGCTACGCGGCACAGGTCCGGTACGGCGTCGAGCGGCTGCGCGCCTCCCTCCCCCGCCTCGCCGAGCTGCCGCTGGGCGGCACGGCCGTCGGCACCGGCATCAACACCCCGCCCGGCTTCTCCGCCGCCGTCATCGCCGAGGTCGCCCGCGCCACCGGGCTGCCGCTCACCGAGGCCAGGGACCACTTCGAGGCGCAGGGCGCGCGGGACGGGCTCGTGGAGACGTCCGGCCAGCTTCGTACCCTCGCCGTCTCGCTCACCAAGATCTCCAACGATCTGCGCTGGATGGCGTCCGGGCCGCGCACCGGTTTGGCCGAGATCAGCCTTCCCGACCTCCAGCCGGGCTCGTCGATCATGCCGGGGAAGGTGAATCCGGTCATTCCCGAGGCCGTTCTGATGGTCGCGGCCCAGGTGATGGGGAACGACCAGACGGTCGCCGTCGCGGGCGCGGCGGGCAATTTCGAACTGAATGTGATGCTTCCGGTCATCGCGAAGAATCTGCTGGAGTCGGTGCGACTGCTGGCCAATGTCTCCCGGCTGCTCGCGGACCGTACGGTCGACGGGATCACCGCGAACGTGGAGCGGGCCAGGGAGTACGCGGAGTCCTCGCCGTCCGTCGTCACCCCGCTGAACAAGTACATCGGTTACGAGGAGGCGGCGAAGGTCGCCAAGAAGTCCCTGGCCGAGCGCAGGACGATCCGCGAGGTGGTGCTGGACTCGGGATATGTCGAGCGCGGCGATCTCACGGTGGAGCAGCTCGACGAGGCGCTGGACGTGTTGCGCATGACCCGCCCGTGACATGCGTCGCGACAAGGAGGCCCCTCTAAGATCTGCCCATGGCAGGTAGTGGATACATCGAGCACTGGGCGCCGGGCGATCAGATCCTGTGGCGCTACCGCGGCAACAGCCCGCTGCGGCGGGGCGCCGCGCCTGTTCATGCCCAGGGCCCGGTCCACATCTGCCGCCCCGTCACCGTCGTCCAGGACACCGACGAGCTGCTCGCCGTATGGGTGGCACCCGGCACCGAGTGTGTGAAGCCGGTGCTGGCGAACGGCACCGAGGTGCACGACGAGCCGCTCGCCACCCGCTACACCGCCCCGCGCACCACCGCCCGCTCGACATGGCTGGGCAACGGCGTGCTGAAGCTCGCCCGTCCCGGTGTCCCCTGGTCGGTCTGGCTGTTCTGGGAGCCCGGCTGGCAGTTCCGCAGCTGGTACGTGAACCTGGAGGAGCCGCGCACCCGCTGGGCGGGCGGCATCGACTCCGAGGATCACTTTCTCGACATCTCCGTCTACCCGGACCGCAGCTGGGTCTGGCGCGACGAGGACGAGTTCGCCCAGGCGCAGCGAGTCGGTCTGATGGCCCCGCAGACCGCGCAGCGGGTACGGGAGGCGGGCCTCGCGGCCGTCGAGGTGATCCGGAACTGGGGCGCACCGTTCCGGGACGGCTGGGAGGACTGGCGGCCCGATCCGCGCTGGCGGATTCCCGCGCTCCCGGATGACTGGGACCGTACCCCCTCGCATATGCCGTCGTGAGACCCTTGATGCACCCCAGGGGGGCAACCGTAGGATCGTCCTCCGGAGGGCCGCTCCGCTCCAACCGGCGGACGCGGCACCGGAACTGACCGCAAGTCATCGCACGAGCACCACGCACTGCATGAGCTGTATGAGCAGCATCAGTCGTATGAATCGCCTGAGCCACTACGAGGGGGTGGAGACGTGCTCGCTTTCGCCCGCCCTGTCGCCGGAAACGTTGTCACCGAACCACGCTGCGGGCATCCGGTTTCGGCCCCTCGTTCGGGGGCATCCGGTGACAGCCGTTGTTATCGCCGCTCTTGCCGGGGCACAGTAGCGCCCCACGAGGTGATTGCCTCATACAACCGGCCCGGACGGACGGAACCCCACGCGTGACGGAGCATCCCACCTCCCACGAAGGCCGGCAGCCTCTTGCCGCCCGGTCGCAGGAACGCACCCGGCCGCGGCAGCAGGATGCCGCGCCGGCCGCTTCCCCTGCCACCGCCGCGATCCCCGGCCCGGCCCCGGCGCCGGGGCCGGGAACGAATCCGGCGCCTTCCGCGGCGAACCCCGGCCCCGCAGGACTCGACCCACAGGCCGCGGCCCGTCGCGAGGGCGACCGGCTGCGTTTCGTGGGGGCCGCCACCCGGCGGATCGCCCGCGGCATAGACCTGGACGAGATCGTGCTGGGCCTGTGCCGGGCCAGCGTGCCGACGTTCTCCGACGCCATACTGGTCTACCTCCGTGACCCGCTCCCGGTCGGCGACGAGCGGCCGGTCTCCCCGTTCGTGCTGCGGCTGCGCCGGTCGGACCGGCTGCGTTTAAACGAGGAGGAGACCGAGACCTCCTCGGAGATCGAACGACTGCGGCTGCCCGTCATCGATCCGCACGGCGATCTGCCCCCGGCCGCCGAGCTGTGCGAGGTCCGCTCGGGCGGCGCGCTCGCCGAGGTGCTGCGCGGTGTACGGCCGGTCTTCGGGGACTCCGCAGCGGCCCGGGCCGCGCTGCCCGAACTGCTCGGCACCGGACGGACCGCACCCACCGGACACCGTGCGATCCTCGCCCCGCTGCGCGGACGGCGACGGGTGATCGGCGCCGCCGTCTTCCTGCGCGGGACCGAACGGCCGCCCTTCGAGGCCAATGACCTGCTGGTCGCCGCCCAGCTGGCGACGCACACCGCGCTCGGCATCGACAAGGCCGTGTTGTACGGACGCGAGGCGTACATCGCCGACGAGCTTCAGCGCACCATGCTGCCCGACTCGCTGCCGCAGCCGACCGGTGTCCGGCTCGCCTCCCGCTATCTCCCGGCCGCCGAGACGGCCCGGGTCGGCGGCGACTGGTACGACGCGATCCCGCTGCCCGGGAGCCGGGTCGCCCTGGTCGTCGGCGACGTCATGGGGCACTCCATGACGTCCGCGGCGATCATGGGCCAGCTGCGCACCACCGCGCAGACCCTCGCCGGGCTCGACCTGCCGCCGCAGGAGGTGCTGCACCACCTCGACGAGCAGGCGCAGCGGCTCGGCAGCGACCGCATGGCGACCTGCCTGTACGCGGTGTACGACCCCGTCGCGCACCGCATCACCATCGCCAACGCCGGACATCCGCCGCCCGTCCTGCTCCATCTGGGCGGCCGCGCGGAGGTGCTGCGGGTGCCGCCCGGCGCTCCGATCGGCGTCGGCGGTGTGGACTTCGAGGCCGTCGAGCTGGACGCTCCCGCGGGCGCCACGCTGCTCCTGTACACCGACGGTCTGGTGGAGTCCCGGCTGCGGGACGTCTGGACCGGGATCGAGCAGCTGCGCGAACGCCTCGCCGCCACCGCCCGGCTCACCGGCCAGGATCATTCGCCGCCGCTGGAGGCCCTCTGCGACGACGTGCTCGACATGCTCGGCCCCGGCGACCGGGACGACGACATCGCGCTGCTGGCCGCCCGGTTCGACGGGATCGCGCCAAGTGATGTCGCGTACTGGCACCTGGAACCGGAGGAGACAGCTCCGGGACGGGCCCGCAGGCTGGCCCGCCGGGCGCTGAACCGTTGGGGGCTCGACGATCTCTCCGACTCGGTGGAGCTGTTGGTCAGCGAGGTGGTGACCAACGCGGTGCGCTATGCGGAGCGGCCGGTGACGCTGCGGCTGCTGCGCACCGACATCCTGCGCTGCGAGGTCGGCGACGACGCACCGCAGCTGCCCCGGCAGCGCCGGGCCCGGGACATGGACGAGGGCGGCCGCGGCCTGTTCCTCGTGAACCGGCTGGCCAGACGGTGGGGCGCGACGCGTCTTTCGACCGGCAAGGTGGTCTGGTTCGAGATGCCGGCCCGGGGCCAGTAAAGGGGTCCGGGCCGGGGGCGGACAAGAGCCCTGCACGGACGGTAGCCAAATGTTGCCGTCCTCCTGTCGGCGGAGTTGACTTCAGTCGTGAACGAGACGACCTGACCGAAACCCCACCGACGGGAGGACGCTCGTGCCTGAGGAATCGAAGACCAAGAACACCCCCTACACCACGAACAACGCCGGAATCCCGGTGGAGAGCGATGAACACTCGCTCACTGTCGGATCCGACGGTCCGATCCTGCTCCAGGACCACTACCTCATCGAGAAGATGGCCCAGTTCAACCGGGAACGGGTCCCCGAGCGAGTGGTCCACGCCAAGGGCTCCGGCGCCTACGGCATTTTCAAGGTGACCAACGACGTCAGCCAGTTCACCAAGGCCGACCTCTTCCAGCCGGGCAAGCAGACCGCCATGCTCGCCCGCTTCTCCACGGTCGCCGGTGAACAGGGCTCTCCCGACACCTGGCGCGACCCTCGTGGGTTCGCCCTGAAGTTCTACACGGAGCACGGCAACTACGACATGGTCGGCAACAACACGCCGATCTTCTTCGTGCGCGACCCGATGAAGTTCCAGGACTTCATCCGCTCGCAGAAGCGCCGCCCGGAAAGTGCCCTGCGTGACCACGACATGCAGTGGGACTTCTGGACCCTCTCCCCCGAGTCCGCGCACATGGTCACCTGGCTGATGGGCGACCGCGGCATCCCGAAGACGTATCGCAACATGAACGGCTACAGCTCGCACACCTATATGTGGGTGAACGCGGGCGGCGAGAGGTTCTGGGTCAAGTACCGCTTCAAGACCGACCAGGGCATCGACTTCTACCCCCAGGCCGAGGCCGACGAGATCGCAGGCAGCGACGGCGACGTCCACCGCCGCGACCTGTTCGAGTCGATCAAGCGCGGCGACCACCCGAGCTGGACGCTGTACGTCCAGATCATGCCGTTCGACGATGCGCCGGACTACCGGTTCAACCCGTTCGACCTCACGAAGGTGTGGCCGCACGGCGACTACCCGGAGATCGAAGTCGGCCGGATGACGCTCAACGAGAACCCCGAGGACTTCTTCGTCCACATCGAGCAGGCGTCCTTCGAGCCGTCGAACCTGGTGCCCGGCATCGGTCCGTCGCCCGACAAGATGCTGCTCGGCCGGCTCTTCTCGTACCCGGACACCCACCGGTACCGGATCGGCCCGAACTACGCGCAGCTGCCGCCGAACCGTCCGCGGTTCGGCCGGAACTCGTACGCGAAGGACGGCCCGATGCGGTACGAGCCGGCTCGTACGGGAGCGGTCTACGCACCGAACTCGTACGGCGGTCCGGCCGCGGACACCGAACGCTACGGCGACCCGGCGGGCTGGGCCACGGCGGGCGAGATGGTGCACGAGGCCTACAAGCTGCACCGCGAGGACGACGACTGGGGCCAGGCGGGCACGATGGTGCGCAAGGTCCTGGACGACGCGGCGCGTGATCGGCTGGTGTCGAACATTTCCGGCCATCTGCTGGACGGGGTGAGCGCCCCGGTCCTGGAGCGGTCGCTGCAGTACTGGCGCAACGTGGACAAGGACCTCGGCGACCGGATCGCGAAGAAGGTCAACGGCGGCTGACACCGCCATACGCGGCTGACATGAGTGAGGGGCGGTGCCGGTCGGCACCGCCCCTCACTCATGTCCTCACGGCCTCACTGTCCGGGCGGGTTGTTCGCGACGTTGTTGCCGTTGCCCGGCCGTCCGGGGTCCCCTCCCTCGCCCGGCAGACCCGGGGACTGGCTCGGCGGCGGCTCCGGCGACTGGCTCGGCGGCGGCTCCGGCGACTGGCTGGTCGACTGGCTGGGCCTGTCGCTCGGGCTCTGCGCCGGCTCGGCTCCTGGGACGGCGGCTGCGTGGGACTCTCCGGCGCCGAGGGGGTGTTCGAGGGGGTCGTCGGCACGGTGACCTCGCCGCGCTCGACGTCCTGCAAGTCGAACTGGGCACTGGAGCCGCCGCCCAGCGCACCGAGCGTGTAGTCCGCCCAGATCTGTGCCGGGAACCCGCCACCGTTGGCCCGGCCGGAGTTGGCGGTACCGGTCAGGCTGACCTGGCCGCCGCCGTCCTTGGGGGATTCACCGAAGAGCGCCACGACCGTGGTGAGCTCCGGGGTGTAGCCCGCGAACAGGGCGGCCTTGTTGTTCTCCGAGGTGCCCGTCTTGCCGGCCGCCTCGTAGGCCGAGGTGTTGGCCGCCCGGCCTGAGCCGCTGTCCACGACGCCCTTCAGGACGGAGGTCACGGTGTCGGCGGACTTGCGGCTGATCACCTGGTCGCCGATGCCCTTGGCCGGCTCGACCGTCCGGTCGCGGTTCTTGGCGGACTTCACGATGAACGGGGTGACCTTCTTGCCGTGGTTGTCGAGCGTGGCGTACGCGCCCGCCATGTCCCAGGTCGAGGCGTTCATCGTGCCCAGTGTGATGGCGGGGCGCTCGGGGAAGTTCTGGTCCGGTATGCCGAGCGACAGTGCCGTCTCCTTCACCGCGGGCGGGCCGACGTCGACCACCATCTGCGCGAAGACCGAGTTGATCGACTTGTTCATCGCGGTCTGCACGGTGACGTTGCCGTAGCTCTGGTTGTCCTCGTTCTCCGGGGCGAACGGCGTGTCGCTGCCCACGACCGGCCGCTTGCTGGTGCCGTCGTAGCGGGTGTTGACGCCGATCAGATCGCCGCCCTGGGTTTTCGCCTCGTTCTCCAGCGCGGAGGCGAGCACCAGCGGCTTGAAGGTGGAGGCGGGCTGGTAGTCCCGACGCGTGGCGTTGGAGATGTAGTGCTTGACGTAGTCCACCCCGCCGTAGAGCGCGACGACGGCGCCGGTCTTCGGATCGACGGAGGTGGCACCCGCCTGGACGGTCGCGTCGACCTTGTTGTCCTTGCGGTCGAGCTTGGACTCCAGCTGGCGGTCGACGGCCTTCTCCAGCTGCTTCTGCCGCTTCTTGTCGATGTTGAGCGTGAAGGTCCAGCCGCCGGCCCGCCGCACGTCCTCCGTGATGCCCTGCTTGTCCAGCTCCTTGTTGGCGGCATCGACGAGGTAGCCGGTCTGTCCCTCCATGCCGCGGGCGGGCTTGGGCTTGTCCGGGACGGGGAACTTCAGGGTGTCGCGCTCGGACTTGTCGAGCCAGTGCATCTCGACCATGTTGTCGAGCGTGTAGCCCCAGCGCTCCTTGACGAGCTTCTTGCCGGTGGGCGTCGCGACTGCCCAGTCGTACTGACTGGGGGCCTGGAGCAGCGCGGCCAGATAGGCACCCTGGGAGACGTTGAGGTCCTTGGCGTCGACCCCGTAGTAGGCCTGCGCGGCGGCCTGGATCCCGCTGGCACCCCGCCCGTAGTAGGCGGTGTTGATGTACCCGGCGAGGATGTAGTTCTTGTCCCTCTTCTGGTCGACCTTGAGCGAGATCACCAGCTCTTTGAGCTTGCGGCTGACCGTCGGGTCCTGCGTGAGGTAGTAGTTCTTCACGTACTGCTGGGTGATGGTCGAGCCACCCTGCTTGCCCTTGCCTGAGAGCGTGTTGAGGAGGCCGCGAGCGGTGCCCTTCAGGTCGACGCCCTGGTCCTTGTAGAACGTCTTGTTCTCGGCGGCGACGAAGGTGTGCTGCACCTCCTTGGGGACCTCGGCGAGATCCACGATCTGGCGGTTGACCCCGTTACCGGTACGGGTCAGCACGGTGCCGTCGCTGTACTGGTAGACGTTGCTCTGCCGCTCGGCCAGGGCGTTGGCCTTCGGTATGTCCACGTACAGGTAGAGCGCCACGAAGGCGCCCATGATCAGCAGGCAGAACCCGAAGAACGTGCCCAGCATCTTCCGCCAGGTGAAGAGTCTGCGTATGCCGCCGCTCTTCGCACCCCGCCGCGCTCCGCGCCGCTGGGCTCGTCGCGCATCCGCTCGACCCATCGCTGTGTTGCTCCTGTTTCTCTGCTCGACCAGATCAGCTCAGCCCAGCCAGCTAACACTGTCGGCAGGGACAAAAAGCAAGCGATGCGGCCTTTTGCGTACGTGACAATCAGCACCGTTCTCTAGGGAACCGACTCACGAGAGGTGCCCATGGTTGCGAATCCAGATAATGTGTAATCACATTGCTAGCACCGAGCACGCCTTCGAAACGGGGGATCCCATGTCCGACCAACACGATCCGCACGCCGTGGCCACCCTGGCCGCCGATCTCACGCCCGACGCCCCTCAGATGCCCGAACCGCAGGTGAGGGAGGTGGCGGCGCACAGCATTCCCGGCGGCCTCGGCCTGCTGCTGACCGTGATCGGAGTGATCGCCGGCATCGGTCTCGCCATCGTCGGCGGCATAGTCGGCTCGAACGGGAACAACGGCGTGGGCGTCCCGGTCCTGATCCTCGGCGTCCTGCTCGTCATCGCCTCGTTCTTCTGCATGACGGGTGTGAAGATGGTCGCACCGGGCGAGGCGCGAGTGATCCAGCTCTTCGGCCGGTACGTCGGTACGATCCGTACCGACGGGCTGCGCTGGATCAACCCGCTCACCAGCAGCCGGAAGATCTCCACCCGGGTCCGCAACCACGAGACCGCGGTCCTGAAGGTCAACGACGCCTACGGCAACCCGATCGAGCTCGCCGCGATCGTCGTCTGGAAGGTCGAGGACACCGCGCAGGCGCTCTTCGAGGTCGACGACTTCCTGGAATTCGTCGCCACCCAGACCGAGGCGGCCGTCCGCCACATCGCGATCGAGTACCCGTACGACGCCCACGAGGAGGGCGGCCTCTCCCTGCGCGGCAACGCGGAGGAGATCACCGAGAAGCTTGCCGTGGAGCTGACCGCCCGGGTCCAGGCCGCCGGCGTGCGGATCATCGAATCGCGCTTCAGCCATCTCGCGTACGCCCCCGAGATCGCCTCCGCGATGCTTCAGCGCCAGCAGGCCGGCGCGGTGGTCGCGGCCCGGCAGCAGATCGTCGAGGGTGCGGTCGGCATGGTCGAGATGGCGCTGACCCGGATCGCCGAGCAGGACATCGTCGAGCTGGACTCGGAGCGGAAGGCGGCCATGGTCAGCAATCTGATGGTGGTGCTGTGCGGTGACCGCGCCGCGCAGCCGGTCCTCAATACGGGCACTCTTTACCAGTGACGGAAGAGACCCCCGGGCGCAGGCAGCCGCAGCAGCGCAAGCAGATGCTGCTGCGGCTGGATCCCGCGGTGCACGATGCGCTGGCCCGCTGGGCCTCCGACGAGCTGCGCAGCGCGAACGCCCAGATCGAGTTCCTGCTGCGCAGGGCGCTGGCAGAAGCGGGCCGCCTGCCGGGCACGGCCCGCCCGATCCCCCGCCGGGGGCGTCCCCCGAAGGACAAGTCGAGCCCGTCCGGCGATTGAGGACTGTGGGTCCCCCAGGGGGAGCCCCCGGGTATACACCCGAGGTATACACGCCGTGTACAGTGCTGTGCATGTCTATCGGCCACACCCTGCTCGGACTACTGGAGTCCGGCCCCCGCCACGGCTACGACCTCAAGCGCACGTTCGACGAGAAGTTCGGCCACGACCGCCCCCTGCATTACGGCCAGGTCTACTCGACCATGTCCCGGCTCCTGAAGAACGGCCTCGTCGAGGTCGACGGCATCGAGAGCGGCGGCGGCCCCGAGCGCAAGCGGTACGCCATCACCGAGGCAGGCATCACCGATGTCGGCACCTGGCTCGCGCAGCCGGAGAAGCCCGAGCCGTACCTCCAGTCGACGCTCTACACCAAGGTCGTCCTGGCCCTGCTCACCGGCCGCAGCGCCGAGGCCCTGCTGGACGCCCAGCGCGCCGAACACCTGCGCCTCATGCGCATCCTCACCGACCGCAAGCGCAAGGGCGATCTCGCCGATCAGCTGATCTGCGACCACGCGCTCTTCCACCTCGAAGCCGATCTGCGCTGGCTGGAACTGACCGCCGCCCGGCTGGACCGGCTCGCTGCGGAGGTGCGCGCATGACCCCCGCCGGCTCACTGCTCAGCGCCGACAGCCTGTACAAGTCGTACGGGTCCACGCCCGCGCTCGACGGCGCCTCGTTCTCCATCCACCCGGGCGAGGTCGTCGCCGTGCTGGGCCCGTCCGGCTCCGGCAAGTCGACCCTGCTGCACTGCCTCGCCGGAATCGTCACCCCCGACAAGGGCACGATCACCTACGCGGGCCGCGAGCTCTCCGCGATGTCGGACGCCGAACGCAGCGCTCTGCGCCGCACCGATTTCGGCTTCGTCTTCCAGTTCGGCCAGCTCGTCCCCGAGCTGACCTGCGTGGAGAACGTCGCCCTGCCGCTCCGTCTGAGCGGCGCCAGGCGCAAAGAAGCCGAACGCACCGCCCGTCACTGGCTGGAGCGCCTGGAGGTCGACACCGTCGGCGCGAAGCGCCCCGGCGAGGTCTCCGGCGGCCAGGGCCAGCGCGTCGCCGTGGCCCGTGCGCTGGCCGCATCGCCGAAGGTGATCTTCGCCGACGAGCCGACCGGCGCCCTGGACTCCTTCAACGGCGAGCGGGTCATGGAGCTGCTCACCGAGGCGGCCAGGTCCGCCAATGTCGCCGTGGTCCTGGTGACCCACGAGGCCCGGGTCGCCGCGTACTCCGACCGCGACGTCACCGTGCGCGACGGCCGGGCCCGCGACCTGGAGCACGCGGTATGACCCTGCTCGACCAGAAGAACGCCCCGGCCGACGCACCGCCCCGGCCCACCGGGCCCACCGGTATCGCCGCCCTGCTGCGCGATCTCGGCCTCGGCGTCCGGTTCGCCGTCTCCGGCGGGCGGGAGGGCTGGACCCGCACCCTGCTGACCGCCGTCGGCGTCGGCCTCGGCGTGGCACTGCTGCTGGTCGCCGCCTCCGCACCCCATCTGCTCGACGAACGTTCCGCACGTGATCAGGCCCGCGCCGAGACCAAGATCTCCGAATCGCCCGACGCCACGGCAGAGAAGTCGGACACCTCGGTCCTCCGGATCAACGCCGAGACGGAGTACCGCGGCCGCACCATCGGCGGCTTCCTGATGCGCGCGGACGGTGCCCACCCGGTCGTCCCGCCGGGCGTGGCGGGCTTCCCCGCCGCGGACGAAATGGTGGTCTCCCCCGCCTTGAAGGAGCTGCTGGGCTCCTCGGAGGGCAGCCTCCTCAAGGAGCGTCTGCCGTACCGGATCACCGGCACGATCGCCGACGCGGGCCTGGTCTCCCCGCGCGAGCTGCTCTTCTACGCGGGCAGCGACACCCTGACCCCCAAGGGCGGCGGCCACCGGATCGCCGCTTACGGCGACCCGGGCCCGGCCAAGGAGATGCCGCCCATCCTCATCGTGCTGATCATCATGATCTGCGTGGTGCTGCTGGTACCGGTCGCGATCTTCATCGCGACGGCCGTGCGCTTCGGCGGCGACCGCCGCGACCGTCGGCTCGCCGCACTGCGACTGGTCGGTGCGGACATCCGGATGACCCGCCGGATCGCGGCCGGCGAGGCGTTCTTCGGGGCGGTGCTCGGCCTGCTGACCGGCCTGGTGTTCTTCCTGGTGGGGCGTCAGTTCATGGGTTACGTCGAGGTGTGGGACGTCAGCGCCTTCCCGTCGGACCTGGTCCCCGATCCCCTGCTGGCCGCCCTGATCGCCGTCGCGGTTCCGGTGGCGGCGGTACTCGTCACGCTGACCGCCCTGCGTTCGGTGGTGATCGAACCGCTCGGCGTCGTACGCAACGGCCACAGCCGCAGACGCCGGCTCTGGTGGCGGCTGCTGATGCCGGTCGCGGGCCTTGCGGTGCTCGGGCTGACCGGCAAGGTCGACGAGTACTCACCGGTCAACCCGTATCCGATCGCGGGCGGCGCCGTACTGGTCCTGGTCGGGCTCGCGCTGCTGCTGCCCTGGCTGGTCGAGGCGTGCGTGAACCGGCTGCGCGGCGGCCCGGTGCCCTGGCAGCTCGCCACCCGCAGGCTCCAGCTGAGCAGCGGCGCGGCCTCCCGCGCTGTCAGCGGCATCACGGTCGCGGTCGCCGGTGCGGTGGCGCTGCAGATGCTGTTCGCCGCGGTGGGCGACGAGTTCAACCGGATGACGGGCCAGGACCCGACACGCGCCCAGTTCTACACGTTCTCCGAGAACGTCACCGGTGAAGCGGCCACCCGGACCATCAAGGAGTTCCGGGCCACCGAGGGCGTGACGGCGGTCATCGGCACGGTCGAGTCGTACGCCGTCAAGCCGGGCAGGTACAAGGACGACGAAATCCAGCCCACCACCTCGCTGACCGTCGGCGACTGCGCGACCCTGCGCGAGATCGCCCGGATCGGCTCCTGCAAGGAGGGCGACGCGTTCGTCGTCCACCCCAGGGACAAGGGCATGGCCGAGTGGATGGACGAGACCGCCCGCAAGGGCAAGGCGGTCGAACTCAACTACCAGGCGGGATCGGAGCCCGGCGAGAAGTCGAAGCTGTGGACCCTGCCCGCCGACACCCCGACTGTTCTCACCCGCCGCGATCCGATGGGCCAGGACCGCTGGGGCATCATGGCGACGGTCGGCGCGATCGACCCGAGCACCCTGCCGCACGCGCAGACCAACGCGCAGATCCAGGTGGACCGGAGCGTGAAGGACGTCGCCGAGTACGTACGGAACACGGCGGCCCGGCTCGACCCGGGGATGCGGGTCGTCACCCTGAGCTCGGTGGCCCGCGACCGGCAGTACGCCAGTGTGCAGACCGGTCTCCAGGTCGGCGCGACCGCGACCCTGCTGCTGATCGCCGCCGCGATGCTGGTCTCGCAGCTGGAGCAGTTGCGTGAGCGCAAGCGCCTGCTCTCGGTCCTGGTCGCCTTCGGCACCCGGCGCAGCACGCTCGGCTGGTCGGTGCTCTGGCAGACCGCCGTACCCGTGGTCATCGGCCTGGTGGTGGCCGTCGCGGGCGGTCTCGGCCTGGGGGCGGTGATGATCTGGATGATCGCCAAGAAGGTGACCGACTGGTGGCTGTTCCTGCCGATGACGGGCGCGGGAGCGGCACTGATCCTGCTGGTCACTCTGGTCTCGCTGCCATCGCTGTGGCGCCTGATGCGGCCGGACGGCCTGCGCACGGAGTGATGGCGCGGTAGCCCGCAAGGGGTGCGGTCCCCCGGGGGACCGCACCCCTTCCGCCCGCTCTACGCGCCCGCCGTCACCCGTACAGGCAGCGCCTTCATCGCCACCCGCAGCGCCGCCGCGAACTCCTCGAACTCCTCCTGCCGCGCCGCCCCCGTACGCATCGCCAGCGCCACCCGCCGCGACGGTGCGGGATCCGTGAAATACCCGGTGGCCAGCGCATCGTTGCGACCGGTCTCGACCGTCACCGCGGTACGCGGCAGCAGCGTCACCCCGAGCCCGCCGGCGACCAGCTGCACCAGCGTGGAGAGCCCGGCCGCGGTCGTGGTGACCGGCGCACCCCCCGTACGCCCCGCCTCCCTGCATATGTCGAGCGCCTGGTCGCGCAGGCAGTGCCCCTCGTCGAGCAGCAGCAGCGGCAGCTCGCGCAGGGCCTCGCGCGGAATGTCGGTGCGCCCGCCCAGCCAGTGCTCCCGCTCCATCACCAGCACGAAGTCCTCGTCGAAGAGCGGAAGTTCGGCCACTCCCGGCACCCCGAGCGGCACGGCGAGCAGCAGCAGATCCAGCCTTCCGGCAGCCAGCCCCTCCAGCAGCGAGGAGGTCTGCTCCTCATGCACCTGGAGGTCCAGCTCCGGGTAGCGCTCGTGGACCAGCCGCAGCACGGTCGGCAGCAGATACGGCGCGACGGTCGGGATCACGCCGAGCCTGAGCACTCCGGTGAACGGCGCCCGGACCGCCTCGGCCTCCTCCATCAGCTCGCCCACGGCCTCCAGCACCACCCGGGCCCGGACCGCGAGCCGCTCCCCGGCCGGCGAGAGCAGCACCTTGCGCGTCGTACGCTCGATGAGCTGGACACCCAGTGCCTCCTCCAGCGCCGACACGGCTCCGGACAGTGCCGGCTGACTCATCCCGATTGCTGCCGCCGCGTCCCTGAAGTGCAGATATTCGGCGACGGCCGCGAAGGCGCGCAGCTGCGACAGGCTGGGCTGTTTGATCCGATTGCCCTTATTACTCTGCGCCACTGATAGGCACCTCCGATCATCACAACCGAGTGTAGCTATTTCCGCGATCAATGCACCCTGTGCCAAGGTGGAGATCGTCCAACCCTCAGGAACTCCCGCAACAGGGAATTCCTACGCTGCAAGGAGAGCGCGTGCTCACTGTCGGTGACAAGTTCCCCGAGTTCGACCTGACTGCTTGTGTCTCGCTGGAGAGCGGCAAGGAGTTCGAGCAGATCAACCACAAGACCTACGAGGGCAAGTGGAAGATCGTCTTTGCGTGGCCGAAGGACTTCACCTTCGTGTGCCCCACCGAGATCGCCGCCTTCGGCAAGCTGAACGACGAGTTCGCCGACCGTGACGCCCAGATCCTCGGCTTCTCCGGTGACTCCGAGTTCGTGCACCACGCCTGGCGCAAGGACCACCCGGACCTGACCGACCTGCCCTTCCCGATGATGGCCGACTCGAAGCACGAGCTCATGCGTGACCTCGGCATCGAGGGCGAGGACGGCTTCGCCCAGCGCGCCGTCTTCATCGTCGACCAGAACAACGAGATCCAGTTCACGATGGTGACCGCCGGTTCCGTGGGCCGTAACCCCAAGGAGGTCCTGCGGGTCCTGGACGCCCTGCAGACCGACGAGCTGTGCCCGTGCAACTGGACCAAGGGCGAGAACACCCTCGACCCGGTCGCGCTCCTCTCGGGCGAGTGAGCTGACAGCGACATGGCACTCGACGAACTGAAGGCCGCCGTTCCGGACTTCGCCAAGGACCTGAAGCTGAACCTCGGTTCGGTCATCGGACACGCCGACGACACCGGGCTTCTTACGCAGCAGCAGCTCTGGGGCACCGTCCTGGCCTGCGCGATCGCCTCGCGCTCGCCGAAGGTGCTGCGCGAGCTGGAGCCGGAGGCGAAGGCCAACCTCTCCGCGGAGGCGTACACCGCCGCGAAGTCGGCCGCCGCCATCATGGCGATGAACAACGTCTTCTACCGGACCCGGCACCTGCTGTCGGACCCCGAGTACGGGACGCTCCGTGCGGGCCTGCGGATGAACGTCATCGGCAAGCCCGGCGTGGAGAAGATCGACTTCGAACTGTGGTCGCTCGCCGTCTCCGCGATCAACGGCTGCGGCCAGTGCCTGGACTCCCACGAGCAGGTGCTGCGCAAGGCCGGCGTGGACCGTGAGACCATTCAGGAAGCCGTCAAGATTGCCTCGGTGATCCAGGCGGTCGGCGTGACCCTCGATGCCGAGGCCGTGCTCGCCGAGTAGGACCAGCAGTACCCCTTGTACGAGAAGGGCCCCGGGGACGACCGACCGTCCCCGGGGCCCTTCTTCTGTTCAATCGGTCTTCTTGTCGCCGCTGTCCTCGGGCGGCGATCCCGGTGCGGGCGTCGGGGCGACGTCGATCGCGGTCGCCCCGCGCGGGGACGGCGCGTGCCGCAGGGCTTCCTCCTGCCCGTACGACCGCAGATAGCCGACCACCGTATTGGTGACCGCGACCAGCGGCACCGCGACGACCGCTCCGCCGATGCCGGCGACCATGCCGCCCGCGGCGACCGAGAGGACGACGGCGAGCGGATGCACCCGCACCGCGCGTCCCAGGATGAACGGCTGCAGCACATGGCCCTCGATCTGCTGCACGGCGAGCACCACGAGCAGCACCATGAGCGCGGTGAACACGCCCTCGGTGACCAGCGCGACGACCACCGCGAGCGCTCCGGAGATCACCGCGCCGACCAGCGGGATGAAGGCGAAGAGAAAGATGAAGACGGCGAGCGGCACCGCCATCGGCACCTTGAGGAACCAGATCCCGAGGCCGATGAAGATCGCGTCGATCAGCGCCACCAGGACCGTGCCCCGCACATAGGCGGTCAGGGTCCGCCAGGCGCGCGGCCCGGCGCCCGCGACACCCGGCCGGGCCTGTGCGGGCACCAGCTTCAGCACCCAGTGCCAGATGCGCTTCCCGTCGTACAGCAGGAAGAGCGTCGAGAACATGGCCAGCAGCATCCCCGTGAGGACCTCCACCATCACGGTGACGCCCTGCAGCCCGGCGGAGGTGATCTGTTCGGTGTTGGTGCCGATGGTGTCGCTGAGGTTCTTCGCGACGTCGTTGATCTGCTGCTCGGTGACATGGAAGGGGCTGTCGAGCAGCCAGTTCTTCAGGTCATCGATACCCGTCCGCACCTTGTCGGAGAGAGTGTCGATGTTGTCCATGACCTGCCAGACCACGAACCAGCCGACCAGCCCGATGATGACGAAGCCCAGGATCGCCGTGACCGCGGTGGCCAGTCCGCGCGGCAGACCGTACCGCCTCAGCCGGGCGACGGTCGGCTGCAGCATCGCGGTGACGAGCAGCGCGGCGACGAAGGCCAGAACCACCAGCTGTACGGCGCTGATGACCTTCATCAGCACATAGAGCGTGCCCGCCAGGACGAGCAGCCGCCAGGACGCCTCGGCCGCGACGCGCATGCCCCAGGGGATCGCCGCGACCGGATCGGGCCGGGCCGCCACGGAGGGGGCGTACGCGGGAGGCGGCGGCACACGGTCGGCCACGGCGGCACGCCGGCCCGCCTCGGCCGGTATGGCTCCGACAGGCACGACAGAGGGCACGGCGGCGGTCTCCGGCAGCTCGATCGGCGCGGCCTCGCCCCCCTCGCCCTCAACCCCCACGGCCTCGACCCTGCGCTGCTCCAGCCGCTCGCCCAGTTCGGTCAGTTCGGCGCCCAGACGGCCGAGCCACCCCGGAAGCTTCGACATGATCGTTCCCCTTCCCCCGTGCTCTCTCCCCACCGCTCCCCCGCCGAGCCGTCCGGGACGACCGTACACGCGCGAAGCCCCTCACCGTAGGACGGCGAGGGGCTTCGCGAAGTTGAGACCGGAACCTCGGAAGGTTCTAGTACCAGGTGTTGGCCTGCCAGAAGGACCAGGCACCGCACGGGCTGCCGTAACGGCCGTCCATGTAGCTGAGGCCCCACTTGATCTGCGTGGCCGGGTTGGTCTGCCAGTCGGCGCCGGCGGACGCCATCTTCGTGCCCGGCAGCGCCTGGACGAGGCCGTAGGCACCGGAAGACGGGTTGCTCGCCCGGTAGTTCCAGGTCGACTCGTGGCTCACGATGTTGCTGAAGCACTGGAACTGGTCGGCGGGCACCATCTGACGCGCGATCGCCTGAACCTGGGCCACGGTGTACGAGCCCTGCTGCGCGAACGAGGAGGCGCTGCGGATCTCGGAACGGCTGGCGCGCTCGGCCGCGTCCTTCTTGTCCTGGCGTTCCTGCTCCAGCTTGTTCTCGGCCGCCTGCTTCTTCGACTTGGCGTCCTTGGCGGCCTGGATGCGGGCCGCTTCCTCCACGGACTTCTTCGCCGCCGCGTCAGCCGCGGATGCCTGGGCATCGGCCTGCTGAGTCAGCGAGGCGGTCTGCACCTGGGCCTGCTGGCCCGCGGGGATGTCTGCGAGCAGCGTGGTGTCGGCTGCGGTCGCCTCGAAGTTGTTGTCATCGACAGCGGGAGTGCTGCCCGAGGCAACGCCTACAACGGCGCCAACGGTGGTTACGGCTGTGGCAGATGCCACGGCGAACCCCCGGACCGAGATCCGGCTCACACGGTGTCCTTCCAGCATCGCCCGCTTAGGTGACCTCGCGGACGCAATCGTGCCCCTGGCGCTGGCCTCCCTACTGCTTGGGTCACGGGAGGCACGGACCCGGTGGGCAACTCCCCTGGGGGAGTGCCGCGTGGTGCTCGCGGGCGGCATACGGACGGCGATTGTTGAGTTGTGTGGTGCGTGGCACCTCTGGAGGTGCGGGTGTGCCGTATGCGGGGCCTGACGGAAGCAAGACTCTGCCGGAACGGCACGCCGGTAGGCAATTCTCCGTTGCGTGTGAAAGCTCACACCTCGTTCGGAGCAAGTGTTTTTCGGAAATGCCGCCGCGACATGATGCCGCCCGGCTAAGCTGCTTCGCTCGCCGGGCGGCACCAACTGTCGTATCCCGTATCAGATCTGGCCTTCCTCCAGCATTTCGGTCACCAGCGCGGCGATCTGCGAACGCTCGGAGCGGCTGAGCGTGACATGCGCGAAGAGCGGATGGCCCTTCAGTTTCTCGACCACGGCGACGACTCCGTCGTACCGGCCGACCCTGAGGTTGTCCCGCTGGGCCACGTCATGTGTGAGCACCACCCGGGAATTCGCCCCGATCCGGGACAACACGGTCAGCAGTACGTTCCGTTCGAGGGACTGCGCCTCGTCGACGATCACGAAGGCGTCGTGGAGCGAGCGGCCCCGGATGTGGGTGAGCGGCAGGATCTCCAGCATGCCGCGCCCCAGCACCTCCTCGATCACCTCGCGTCCGGCGACCGCCGAGAGCGTGTCGAAGACGGCCTGCGCCCAGGGGCTCATCTTCTCGGCCTCGGTGCCGGGGAGATAGCCCAGTTCCTGCCCGCCGACCGCGTACAGCGGGCGGAAGACCATCACCTTCTGGTGCTGCCTGCGCTCCAGGACGGCTTCCAGACCGGCACAGAGCGCCAGCGCCGACTTGCCGGTGCCGGCCCTGCCGCCCAGCGACACGATGCCGACGTCCTGGTCGAGGAGCAGGTCGAGCGCGATGCGCTGCTCGGCGCTGCGGCCGTGGATGCCGAAGACCTCCCGGTCGCCGCGCACCAGGCGCACGTTCCCCTCGGCGGTGACCCGGCCGAGCGCCTTGCCGCGTTCGGACTGGAGGACCAGTCCGGTGTGCACGGGCAGTTCGGCGGCTTCGGGGACGTACAGCGTCTCCTCCCCGTAGAGCAGATCCACCTGCTCGGCGGCGAGGGGCAGTTCCGACATTCCCGTCCAGCCGGAGTCGGTGATGGCGAGTTCGGCGCGGTACTCCTCGGCGAGGAGGCCGACCGAGGACGCCTTGATACGCAGCGGCAGGTCCTTGGAGACGACCGTGACGTCGTACCCCTCGGCCTGGAGGTTGCGCGCGACCGCGAGGATCCGTGAGTCGTTGTCCCCCAACCGGTATCCGGCGGGCAGTACGCCGGGGTCGGAATGGTTGAGTTCGACACGCAGTGTCCCGCCCAGATCCCCGAGCGGGATCGGGGCATCCAGCCGGCCGTACCGGGTCCGGAAGTCGTCCAGCAGGCGCAGGGCCTGCCGGGCGAAGTATCCCAGCTCCGGGTGGTGCCGTTTGGCCTCCAGTTCCGTGACCACGACGATCGGGAGCACGACTTCGTGCTCGTCGAACCGGGCCATGGCGTTCGGATCGGCCAGCAGGACGCTGGTGTCGAGAACATAGGTGCGCCTGTCGGACATGCGGCGCTTTGTGCTGGTCACCACGGAAGGACGTACCCCCTCGGACGAGGTTGGGGTGCGACGGCGTCGCGGAGCATCCCAATGGGAGAGGACGGACCGGGCTGCGGCCCCGATGCACGGGCCGAGCGCCGGCCCTCCGCGTCGGCCGCACTGTATGTACGGTCCTTCGTGTGCAAGAGGCCTCCCGGGCGAGCGGACTCCATGCCGCTCACTTGGACACGACGTCCGCCTGGTTTGTGACCGGACGTCGACCTGTCAGGGGTATTCCCTCGAACACGCGAAGCCATGCCGCCCTGGGGCGGGCGGGTGAGCTTGGTCGGTGCGTCCGGGCACGTCAGGTGCGGGGCCACCGCCTCGACGGTTCCGTCCTCAAACGCCGGACAGGCTGGGATTGCCGCCTCGGACGGGCTGGAAATGCCGGACCAGCTGGGATTGTCGTCCCCGACGGGCTGGGAGTGGTGGGCCAGGGTTGTCACCCGGGCCCGTCCGGATGGGCGGCACCACTCAAGCCCGTCCGGCGATCGAGGACGGAACCGGTGCCGCCGGGAGCGGCGCCCTGCCGGGGGGGCAGTGCGCCCCATGAGCCAGACGGCGGGAGCCTGGCGGCGGTGTCAGCCGCCGTAGCGGCGGTGGCGGGCTGCGTAGTCGCGCAGCGCCCGCAGGAAGTCGACACGGCGGAAAGGCCGGCCAGAAGACCTCGCAGAAGTAGTACTCGGAGTGCGCGCTCTGCCAGAGCATGAAACCGGACAGCCGCTGCTCGCCGCTGGTGCGGATCACCAGGTCCGGGTCGGGCTGGCCCCGGGTGTAGAGGTGCTCGGAGATCAGGTCGGTGGAGACGATCTCCGCCAGGTCCTCGAAGGACGTCCCCTTGGCGGAGTGATCCAGCAGCAGCGAGCGGACCGCGTCCGCGATCTCCTGGCGCCCGCCGTAGCCGACGGCGACATTGACCAGTATCCCGTCGATGTCGGCCGTGGCCTGCTCGGCCTCCTTGAGCACGGTCTGGGTGTGGGCGGGCAGCAGATCGAGCGTGCCGACGTGGTGGACCCGCCAGCGCCCGTCCGCTGCGAGGTCGCGCACGGTGTTCTCGATGATGCCGAGGAGCGGCGTCAGCTCGGATTCGGGCCGGTCGAAGTTGTCCGTGGAGAGCAGCCAGAGTGTGACGACTTCCACATCGGTCTCACTGCACCAGCCGAGCAGCTCCTGGATCTTGTCCGCACCGGCCTGGTGCCCCTGCGCGGCCGTGCCACCGGACGCCTTCGCCCAGCGCCGGTTGCCGTCGAGGATGACGCCGATGTGCTTGGGCACCTGGGTGTGGTCGAGGCGGGCCTCCACCCGGCGCGCGTAGAGCCCGTACACCAGGTCGCGCAAGTTCACTGAGTTCACCTCTCGGTTCCGTGCGGGCCGCCCGCCCCATTGCCCGGGGCCCGGGGTCGTCCCCCCTGGGGATCGCCGCACTACTCCGCAGAGTCCATCGCCCCGCCGTGCCGTGGCAGTCCCCGAAGCCGCCACATTACTGCGCAGGCGGCGCACCGGCCCAACTCGGCCTGTCACAAGTCCGTGATAAGGAGAGAAACGTGACTGATTCTCCTCTCTTCTACCGGGCCGCCGGTTCGCGCTACGACTCCATGGAATACCGCCGCACCGGCCGCAGCGGTCTCAAGCTCCCGGCCATCTCCCTCGGCCTCTGGCACAACTTCGGCGACGACCGCACGCTGGACTCCCAGCGGGCGATCCTGCGCCGCGCCTTCGATCTCGGGGTGACCCACTTCGATCTGGCCAACAACTACGGGCCGCCGCCCGGCTCCGCCGAGCTCAATTTCGGCAAGATGTTCCGGCAGGACTTCGCCCCGTACCGGGACGAGCTGATCATCTCCACCAAGGCCGGCTACGACATGCACCCCGGCCCGTACGGCGAGTGGGGCTCCCGCAAGTACCTGCTGTCGTCGCTCGACGCCTCGCTGAAGCGGATGGGGCTCGACTACGTCGACATCTTCTACTCCCACCGCTTCGACCCGGACACTCCGCTGGAGGAGACGATGGGGGCGCTGGCCTCCGCCGTACAGCAGGGCAAGGCGCTGTACGTGGGTGTGTCCTCGTACAACGCGGAGCAGACCGCCGAGGCGGCCCGGCTGCTCAGGGAGATGGGTGTACCGGCACTGATCCACCAGCCGTCCTACTCGATGATCAACCGCTGGATCGAGGACGACGGGCTGCTCGACGCCCTGGAGACGGCCGGCATGGGCTGCATCTCCTTCGTGCCGCTCGCCCAGGGCCTGCTCACGAACAAGTACCTGACGGGCATCCCGGAGGGCTCGCGCGCCACCCAGGGCAAGTCCCTGGACCCGGGCCTGCTCTCCGACGAGGTGCTGCGCCGGCTGAACGGACTGAACGACATCGCCCAGCGGCGCGGGCAGTCACTCGCCCAGCTGGCACTCAGCTGGGTGCTGCGGGACAGCCGTATGACGTCGGCGCTGATCGGCGCTTCGAGCGTGAAGCAGTTGGAGGAGAACGTCGCGGCGCTTGCCGGGGCGCCGCTGTCCGCCGAGGAATTGAAGGAGATCGACACCTTCGCCGTGGACACCGCGGGCACCAACATCTGGGCCGGACGGAGCTGACCGGGGGCGGCCTTCACGGGGCCGATACGTAGTCGGCACACGGCCGCCACGCGGTCCGCACAGCGGGCCCACAAAAAACGGGCCGGTCCGTGGGGGGGGATACGGACCGGCCCGAGGGGGGGTTTCCACCATAACCCTTCGTAAGTGATGCTGCGTGCCACGCCACTCCATAATTACTCTCCGAATTCGCCGGACTCCGGTGCGAGCACGGCATCCGGTGGGGCCTCAGTGGCCGCCGACCGGTTTTACGCAGCCGGTTCCTTCGAGGTAGCGGCCGTGGGCCTCGGCCTTGACGAGCCCGTTGACCATGCCGTCCAGGGCCCCCTCCACACAGATCGGGCCGAGGTCGATGATGAACGTGTTGCGGTGGGGTCCGAAGGTGCCGGTGGAGATGGTCTCGGGGCGGTATCCCAGACCGGCGAGTGCCTCATGGAGCTGGGACTCGGTGGTCTTGCGGCCCTCCGCGATGCCGGCCAGGCCCGCCTCGACCTTCACCACTTCGGCATCGCCCTTGGCCCGGTCGGCCGGGGACAGCCCGGCGGTGGACTGGAAGGCGTGGTTCTCCCGGTAGTGCGGCGCGCCGTCGCCGGCGCCCGGTTCGACGTAGGGGGAGGCGCCCACGGCCGGAGGGCTGTCTCCCGCGCCGGGTCCGGCGTCCCCGGCCCGCTCCGTGCCGCAGCCGGCGAGGGCGGGCGTCAGGAGGAGCACCGAGGCAGTCGCGAGAGCCTTGGCTGTACGTCTCGCAGAGGTCATGGGCCGAGTATGGGACAGGACCTGACCTGATGGGCCGCTAGTTTCCTCATCATGACGACACGAACCGCGACCGTGACCTGGACCGGGGCGAACGCGCGCCGGATGGAACGTCAGGGGCTCGCCGCCCCGGTGCACCTCACCCCGGCCGATGTGGTCGGCGCGCTGCCGGCCGCGCACGCCCAGGTGCTGTCGGCCGCCGAGCTCTCCGTCGGGCTGCGGACGGCGGGCGCGACCCGTACCGATGTGCGCGAGGCACTGTGGACCGAGCGCGCCCTGGTCAAGACGCACGGGCCGCGCGGCACCGTCCATCTGCTGCCGATGGCCGAACTGCCCATGTGGACCGGTGCGTTGTCCGCCGTACCGGCCGGACGCAATCCGTTGCCCGAGGATGTCCGGATGACGCCGGAGCAGACCGAGGCCGTGCTCGCCGCGATCGCGGACGCGCTGACCGGGGCCGAGCTGACCGTCGACGAGCTCTCGGACGCGGTGGTGGAACGTGCCGGGGCATGGGCCGGGGACCGGGTGATGCCCGCGTTCCAGGGCATGTGGCCGCGCTGGCGGCAGGTGATGCATCTTGCGGGTCACCGCGGCGCGCTGTGCTTCGCGGCCGGTCGTGGCCGCAAGGTCACCTACACCCGCCCGGACGCCGTCCCGCTCGACGGTCCGGAGGCGCTCGCCCGTCTCGTACACCGCTATCTGTACGCGTACGGTCCGGCCACGCCCCAGCACTTCGCGAAGTGGCTCGCGGCGCCGAAGCGTTGGGCAGCGGAGCTGTTCGCGGGGATGGCCGCGCGCGGGGAGATCGAGGAGGTGGCGTACGAGGGGGAGCCGGCCTGGCTGGTGGCGGGCGACACCGCGTTTCCGGTGGAGCCGGTGCGCGGGGTGCGGCTGCTCCCCTACTTCGACGCGTATCTCATCGCGTCCCAGCCGCGCGAGAAGCTCTTCCCCGGGGTGGCGTACACCCGTGCGCTGGCGGGTGGCCAGGCGGGGAACTTCCCGGTGCTGCTGATCGACGGGACCGTGGCCGGGGTGTGGCACCAGCGCCGGTCGGGCCGGCGGATCGCGGTGACGGTGGAGCCGCTGTCACCGCTCACGGCCGGGCAGCTGCGGGGGCTGGAGGAGCAGGTGGCGCGGGTCGGCGAAGTGCTCGAGGGCAAGCCGGAACTGACAGTGGGGAAGGTGGCGGTGGGGCCGCACGCGTAGCGCCTGCCGGCGCGGCCGGTGCTGCGACAGCATCGGTTCACCGGGCCCGTCCGGTCGCCGTTTTGTCCTCGATCACCGGACGGGCCGGGAACCGGCACATCAGCCCCTCGCCGGTGCGCCCCGGTGGCCGCGGGTGAAGCGGATCGACACGGTGTCACCGCCGATGACCACGAAGCGTCCGCCCTCGCACCGGATGACGGCCTCGTGCACCTCGCCCTTCTCGTCCCTGCGCTCCTCGGTGCGGGTGACGGTCCAGCCGCCGTCGGGCGGCTGCGGCAGGTTCGACACGGCGGCGAACTCCCACTGTCCCGACGGTACGCACCAGTCGGGCAGCCTCGGCCAGGCACCGGGGCCGACATGCAGGGTCCGGTCGGAGGCGCAGGTCAGGAGCACCGACTGGCCGTCGGCCAGCAGGAATTCGACGGCTTCCGGCTCCCCCATCCGCCCCTCCGGCCGGTAGAAGACGCCGAGCACTCCGACGATCCGTGCACCTCTGAGCCAGTCGGCCCTCCCCTGCCGCGGGACACGCGGTGCTTCCCCTTCGTTCCCCACCCTCATGGCCGGTTCCCTCCCATGCGCTCACCGTCCAGGGTCGCACCCTCCGGGCGAAAGCAGGGGGCACGGCCTACTCCGGTTCACGGGCCTCGGTCTTGCGGGCCTCGATCAGGAATCGGGTGGTGTGGGCCACGAACGGCCCCTCGGTCTCGATCCGGTGGTGCAGCGCGGCCAGTTCCGGCCGGTACTTCTCGACGGTGAAGCCCGGCACCATCCAGATCACTTTCCGCAGGAAGTAGACGACGGCGCCGATGTCGAAGAATTCGGTACGCAGCGTCTCCATCCGCAGATCGACGACTTCGAGCCCGGCCGCCTCGGCTTCGGCCCGTGCCTTCTCCGGGTCGCGGGCGCCGCGCACCTCGGGCGGCTGCGGGCCGAGGAAGTACTCGACGAGCGCGAAGACGCTCGCCGGGCCGACCTGCTGCGAGAAGTACGTGCCCCCGGGGGTCAGCACCCGTGCGATCTCCGACCACCAGGTGGTCACCGGATGCCGGCTGACCACCAGGTCGAAGGCGTTGTCGCCGAACGGCAGCGGCGGCTCGTCCGCATCGGCGACCACGGCCGCACCGAGCGGGTGCAGGAGTGCGGTGGCGCGGGCTATGTTCGGCGGCCAGGACTCGGTGGCGACGGTGAGCGGCGGCAGCTTCGGTACGGAGGCGAGGACCTCGCCGCCGCCGGTCTGGATGTCGAGCGCGGCCCCGGCCCGTCCCATCCGGTCCGCCATGGCGCGGGCGTAGCCCCAGGAGGGGCGCTGTTCGGTGGCCCGGCCATCGAGCCAGGAGAAGTCCCAGCCGTCGACGGAAACGGCGGCGGCCTCCGCGACGAGGGCGTCGAACCGTGCGTGTTCTGCTGCTTCTGCGGGTGTTCCGGCCATACGGGAATGGTGTCAGCCGGGCGGTGGCCCGCGCGACCTCATTACGGCGGGGCGGGCGGCAGGCCGAGCAGCGGTCAGGCGGCCAGTGAGCCGAGCAGTATGCCCAGCAGCGCGCCCGTGATCATGAAAGGTCCGAACGGGATGCCGGTCTTGCGCCCGGCCCGCTTCAGGACCATCAGCCCGAACCCGTACACCGCACCGAGCAGGAACCCGGCGAAGCCCCCGGCGAACACCACGGCCCAGCCGTACCAGCCGAGGGCCACGCCCAGCGACAGGGCGAGCTTGACGTCCCCGAAGCCCATACCGTTCGGATTGATGAGGAAGAGCAGGAAGTAGAAGGCGCCGAGGGCCGCACCGCCGAGCAGGGCGGACAGCCAGGATCCGCCGTGCTCCGGGAGCAGCGCCGCAACGCCCAGAAGTACGGCGACGGCCCCCGCGGCGGGCAGGGTCAGCCGGTCGGGCAGGCGGTGGACGCGGCGGTCGATGGTCGCGAGGAGTACGCCGACGGGGGCCAGCAGCAGCCAGACGACGAGCTCGGGCCGGAGTCCGGTGGCCGCTGCGAGCGCGGCGCAGGCGAGCGCGGTGACGACGGGGACGAGGACACCGGGGGCGTAGCGCGCCGCGGGCTGCGCGGTGTCTTCCCCGCCGCCCCGGTCTCCCGGCTCGGCGCCCGGAGCGGTGGGGACCGGCACCGCCGCCGCGCACATGGCGCACCGGGTGGAGCCGAGCCAGCCGCGGGCGGCACCGGTCAGGGCGTGGCCCGCGGGGCAGGTGTCCCGCCAGGCGTCCTCCGGTTCGACGGAGAACCGGTAGGCGGCGCGCGGGACCAGCAGTCCGGCCGCTGCGCCCCAGAGTGCGGCGAGCACTGTCAGCATGACGTACACGGAGCAGACCCTAGGCGGGTGCCGGGCACGGGTCATGGGTCCTGGGGCCCACTGCGCACCGTTGTGGACCCAGCGGCCGTCACCGGACGCTACCGTCTTGGCCATGGCTCAATGGCGCAATGGGAATGGGACGTTGACGGTCACCGATCCACGGGGAGGGCAGGAGCCGGAGATACCGCTGCGGATCGCGGCCACGTACCGGGCCAGGAGCCGCGGGCTGCTCGGGCAGGACGGGATCGACGGCGCCCTGCTGATCACCCCGTGCGGGAGTGTGCACACCTTCCGGATGCGGTTCACCATCGACGTGGCGTACCTGGACCGGAAGTTCAGGGTGGTCGCCGTGCACACGATGAAGCCGGGCCGGCTCGGGATGCCGCGGCTGCGGGCCCGGCATGTGATCGAGTCGGAGGCCGGGGCGATGGAGAAGTGGGGACTGCGGCCGGGAGCGCGGGTGCGGATCGTCCAGACGCAGGAGAGCCGGGGCTGAGAGCCTGTCGGGTGACCTTCGATCGGAGAGCGGACGCGGCATGGTGCGTGCGATTCCAAGGCGCCGGGATGGCCTCGTAGCGGAGCTACTAGGGCATTTCGGCAACGCCGGAAGCGTGCGTGCCAGGGCGTGGCCGCCCGGTCAGAGGTCACCCGACAGGCTCTGAGGCGTGGGCGGCCGGGCTGCCCTCACGTACCGGGCAGCCGGGCCGCTCTCACACGTACGACTCCTCGTTCACGCCGTCCAGGTGGGGCGGCCGCCGAGGTAGGTGGCCGAGACGGCGACCTCTTCCTGGAACCGTTCGTAGCGCTCGGCGGGTACGGCGTACGGGTCCTGGGTCAGGACCGCCAGGTCGGCCCGCATCCCGGGGCGCAGCATGCCGATCTCGTCCTCCAGGTGCAGTTGCCACGCCGGGTTGGTGGTCACCGCGCGCAGCGCCTCGTCGATCGTCAGGCGCTCGGTGGCGCCGTGGACGCGGCCGCTGGCCGGAGTGCGGCGGGTGAGGGCCGTGGCGACGGAGGCGAGCGGGTCGGTGGGTGAGCACATGCCGTCGTTGTGCAGGGAGACGCGGTGGCCGGCGTCCCAGGCCGAGCGCACGGCCATCCACCGTTCCGCGATCTCGGGGGTGAACAGATCGTCCGCGAGGACATCGCCCCACCAGCGGATGTGGTCCATGAAGAGGCTGACGGTGGCGCCCATGGCGGCGGCGCGGCGGTACTGGTCGGGGGTGACCGCGCCGCAGTGCTCCATGCGCGGCCGCATGGCCCGCAGCCGCTCCGGGTCGTCGGCGCCGGCCTCGGCGTACGCGTCGAGCACGGCGTCGAAGGTGACGTCGCCGTGGACGTGGCAGGCCATCGGGTAGCCCTGGGCGGTGAACGCGACGGCCAGCTCGGCGAGTTGACCGGGGCTGTAGTTCATGGGTGCGTGGGCGCAGGGGTCCAGGCCGATGCGGCGGGTGGCTTCGTTGTCCTGGAACGGGAAGCTGGTGGCGATGGTGCCCTGCCATGCGGTGCCCTCGGCCCACAGCTTCATGCCGGAGATGCCGAACAGCTCGGCGGCCGGGGCGTGTCCGGAAAAGCGCCGTTCGGGGTCGGCGGCCAGTTCGGGAGTGCCGATGAGGTACGACCGGACGCGCAGGGCCGCCCGGGGGTGTTCGGCGGCGGCCCGCAGTGCGGCGAGCAGGCCCGGCTCGGTCGCCAGGTCGGCGGCGGTGGTGATGCCGACCCGGGCGTGCTCGGCGTACGACCATTCCAGCGCGGCGGCGAGCTTCGCCGGCTGGAGCCGGTCGCCTGCCACGACCCACATGAACGCCTCGACGGCGGCGCCCTCCTGGGCCTCACCGGTGGGTTCGCCGTCGGCGTCGCGGACGAAACGGGCCCCGGCCGGGTCGGGGGTGTCCCGGGTGATCCGCGCGGCACTCAGGGCGGCGGTGTTGGCGTAGGCGGCGTGGCCGCTGGCGGTGAACACCACGAGCGGGGCGTCCGGGCACAGTTCGTCGAGCAGCTCCCGGGTGGGAAGCGGAAGATCGCGCTGGAGCAGCAGATCGATCCCGTACACGGCCACGGGCTCGCCGGGCGCCGCGGCCACGGCCTCCCGTATCCGGGCGTAAACGGCCTCGCCGGTCGGCACGGTGAACGGGCGCACGTCCACCGCGGGCGGGGCGATGGCCAGGGCCATCGTCGTCGGGTGGCCGTGGGCCTCGACGAATCCCGGCATGAGCGCCTGCCCCGCCAGGTCCACGACCTGGGTGCCGGGGCCGCGCAGGGCCAGCACCTCGTCCCTGCCGCCGACTGCGGTGATCACGCCGGCCCGTGCGGCGAGTGCCTCGGCCCGGGGGCGTTCGGGGTCCATGGTGAGGACCGGACCGCCGACGAAGATCAGTTCGGGGGCTTGTTTCATGGTTCTCTCCTCCGTCGTTCTGTCGTGCGCAGTGGCTATCGGGTGGTGTCGGCGCCGGCCTTCAGCCACTGCGCGGCGGCCGCCAGCAGCGATGTCACGCCGACTTCGACGGTCGGGTCGATGACCGGTGCGAACAGCGGCGAGTGGTTGCCGGGGATCTCGGCGGGGATTCCGTTCTCCAGCAGCGAGTCGGGGTCGATGTCCTTGAACGCGGCAGGGTCGGCGCCGCCGAAGTGCCAGAAGACCGAGGGCACTTGGAGCTCGGTGCCGAAGACGCCGAAGTCCTCGCTGCCGGTGAGTGGCTGGGGCAGGGTGAAGACGTGTCCCTCCCCCAGCACCTGGGTGAGCGCGGCCTGGACGGTGGCGGTGGCCTCGTGGTCGTTGACGGTGACCGGGAAGCCGTTGAAGTCCGTGATCTCGGGTTCCTTGGGGGCGCCGGAGGCGGCGGCCTCGGCGCGGACGATCCGCTTGACGGCCTCCAGGACCCGTTCCCGTACGGCGGGAGTCGTACTGCGGATGTTGATCCTGAGGTCGGCGGTGTCCGGGATGATGTTCTCCTTGGTGCCGCTGTGGATCGAGCCCACGGTCACCACCGCCTGCTGCGCCGCCCCCACTTCGCGGGAGACCACCGTCTGCAGCCGCATCACGATCGCGGCGGCCATCACGACGGGATCCACGGTCGCCTCGGGCGTCGACCCGTGCCCGCCCCGCCCGAACAGCCGCACCCGCACGCTGTCGGACGCAGCCATCACCGGACCGGGCCGGGTGCCGACGAACCCCACGGGGACGGGCCCCACATGCTGACCCAGGCAGATCTCGGCGCGCGGGAAACGCTCCAGGAAACCGTCGTCGATCATGGCCGGGGCCCCGCCGATCTCCTCGGCGGGCTGGAACACCGCGACGACGGTGCCGCGCCAGGCGTGCCGGTTGGCGGCCAGCAGTGCGGTGGCGCCGAGCAGACAGGTGACATGCATGTCGTGGCCGCAGGCGTGCATGACCGGGACCTCGTTGCCCTCCGCGTCCACCCCGGTCCTCGTGGAGGCGTACGGAAGTCCGGTCTCCTCCTTCACGGGCAGTGCGTCCATGTCGGCGCGGAGCAGCACCACCGGCCCGTCGCCCGCGGTGAGGACGCCGACGACGCCGGTTGTGCCCACCCCCTCGGTGACGTCCCAGCCCTGCTCCCGCAGCCGGGCGGCGACGATTCCCGCCGTACGGACCTCCTGGAACGAGAGCTCCGGGTGGGCATGCAGGTCCTTGTACAGGTTGCGCAGGCCGGGCAGTTCGCCGTCCAGTCCGGACAGCAGCGAGGTGACCGAGGCAGTCATGAGTGCTCCAATGCGAGAGGGGTACGGCGTGCGGAGGAAGCGAGGAAGGACGCGGTGTCCTGAGGGGTCGCGACGGCCATGACCACGGCGATGACCGCGCCCAGCACGAGGAAGGCGAAGGCGACCTGGAAGGAGAAGGTGTCGGCGAGCACGCCCATGACGGGCGGGGCGACCATGCCGGCGACCTGTCCGCCGAAGACGATCACCGCGCTGCCCACTCCGACCTGTTCGGGAGCGAGGCTGCGCAGGGGCACCGCGAAGATCGGCATGTAGCAGAGGGAGGCGGCGAAGATGGCGAGCGTCCCGAAGACGACGAAGCCGACGATGGAGGCCGAGAAGGCCATCAGAAGCAGCGCGAGCGCGGCCACCGTCATCCCCGGCACGATCACCTTCCGGTGGTGGCCCTCGAAACGGTCCGCCAGACGGCCGCCGACGATCGTGGCCGCGGCTGCCCCCAGTGCCGGAATCGCGACGAGGGCTCCGGCCGAGGTCAGGGAGATGCCGCGCTCATCGCTGAGATAGGACGGAATCCAGGTGTTGAGGCCCCACACGATGACGCAGTAGCCGAACATCATCAGCGCGAAGCGCCAGAGCACGCCCATGCGCAGCAGGTCACGGACGCCCCGGCCGCCTTGCGCCCCGGCCTCCGGCTCCGCACGGGGCAGCGGTTGCGGCAGCCGCATCCGTATCGCCACCAGGACAAAGACGCCGAGCGCCGCCGTCGAGAAGAAGGCGGAGCGCCAGCCGAAGACGCCGATCAGCGGTGCGACGGCGAGCGGTGTCACCACCGCGGCGAGGGCGTTCGAGCTCATGATCAGCCCGTTGGCCCCCATCCGCTCCTCGGGCGTGGTCCGCTCGACCAGCACCTTCGTCCCGGCGGGCGGAAAGATCCCCTCGGCAGCTCCGAAGGCGAAGCGCAGCACCAGCAGAGCGGCGAAGGACCATGCGAGACCGGTCAGCGCCGTGAACAGGGACCAGACCAGCAGGGCCCAGCAGGTGACCCGCTTGCCGCCGAAGCGGTCGGCGAGCATGCCGCCGGGGATCTGGCAGGCAGCGTAGGCGAGGAAGAAGGCGGAGACGATCAGGCCCTGCTGTCCCCGGTTGAGGTCGAAGTCCTCACCGATGGACGGCAGTACGAGGTTGATCACGAGCCGGTCGGTGTAGTCGACCAGCCAGGCGGCGAACAGCAGCACCACTGTGGTCCTGACCGTGCGGTTCGCGTCCTCGGGGCGCGGGACTCGCGGGCGCAGAGCAGGCACGGCACTCCTCTCTACAGTGGCCGATACTGGCTGTCGGCCGGGAAGTGCCCCTACGATCCGGCCTGCGCGCGAGGAAGGACCGAAAATGCAGGAAAGCGTCGCCGGCTCACCGGATGCACCGGATTCCGACACACGGTTCTCCGAACTGGACCTCGCCCTCGTCGACGCACTCCAGGCCGCGCCCCGTGCACCGTGGACCCGTATCGGCCGGGCGCTCGGCGTGGACGCGACGACCGCGGCCCGCCGCTGGGAGCGTCTGCGCACCAACCGCCTGGCGTGGATCACCGCCTACTACCCGCCGAAATCGGCCACGGTCTCCTATGTCGAAGTGCGTTGCCGGCCCAGCTCCCTCGAAGCGATCAGCGCCGCCCTGGCCGAACTGCCCTGGGTCTTCAGCATCGACGAGACCGCCGGGGACTTCGACCTCTTCCTGTCCGTCGCCGCCACCGACCTGCCCACGCTCGGCCAGTCGGTCCACCGCACCATCGGCGGCCTGCCGGGGCTGCGCTCCACCCGCACCCGGCTCGGGATCACGCTCTACGGCGAAGGCGGCGACTGGCGGATCCGGGCCATGGAACCGGCGGGGCGTGCCACGCTCCCGGCTCCGCGTGCCGCGCGGCAGTCCACGTACAGCACGGACATGCGCGAGAGGCCGTCCCCGCAGGACCGGGCGTTGATGACCGCCCTCGGCGCCAACGGGCGGCTCGGCTACACCGAGCTCGGCGCCGCGACGGGGATGAGCGAGCACACCGCCCGGCGCCGGGTCCAGCGCCTGATCCACCACGGCGACGTCAATTTCCGCTGCGACATCGCCCACCCCCTGGCCGGTCTGTCGACCATGGTGATCTACCGGGTCGCCGTCCCGCACGCCCACCTCGAACACACCGGAAACACGCTGGCCCGCATGGAGCAGGTCCGTATGTGCGTCTCCGTCAGCGGACCGCACAACCTCCTGGTCATCGTCTGGCTCCATGGCCTGAACGCCATCGGCCCGTTCGAGATGCTGCTGGCGGAACGCTTCCCGACGCTGGAGGTCAAGGACCGCACGGTGGCGCTGCATTCCCCCAAGCGCATGGGCTGGCTCCTGGACACCCAGGGCCGCGCGACCCGCCGCATCCCCCTGGACCCGCCCCGGCCCTGACCGGGCTCACGCACCGGCTCGCGCTCACGGCGGGCCGGAGCCGAGCAGCGTCCACGCCCCGTAGGCCGCCGAAGCCACCGCGAGCACGGCGACGACCGTCACCGTACGGGCCGTGGTGCGCAGCCGCAGCAGCGCGACGGCGGGCGGGAGGAGCAGCGGGAACGCGGGCATCATCAGCCGCGGCCTGGACCCGAAGTACCCGGAGCCGATCAGTGCGATGACGACGACGGCGATGCAGTAGGCGAGCACGGGGAGCGGCTGGCGCTGCCGTACGCACAGGAACACCACCCATCCCAGGCCCACCAGCGCCGCGCACAGCCCGAGCGCGCCGGGCAGCGGCAGCCCGAGGATGAACGAGGCGAGCGCCACGCCTCCGTCGATGCTGTTGCCCCACTGTGCCTGGACGTCGAAGTACGCGAAGGGGCTGCCCTCCCGTACGGCGACGAACACCACGTACGCGAGCCAGCCCAGCGGCGCGAGTGCGGTACCGGTCAGCATCCGTGCGTTGCGGCGGACGATGCCGTCCGTCCGGCCGGCCCGGCACTCCCGCACGAGCGCGACCGCGGCGGTGATCGCGAGGGCGGCGATGAGCGCGGCCGCGGAGGGCCTGGTCAGCCCGGCGAGTACGCACAGGGCGCCCGCCACGATCCAGCGCCGGGTCAGTACGGCGTAGAGCGCCCAGGCGGCGAACGCGGTGAACAGGGTTTCGGTGTACGCCATCGACTGGACGAACGCCGTCGGGTACACGCCCCACAGCGCCGCCAGCACCACCCCTGCCCGACGCCCGTACAGATGCGCCCCGACGGCGTAGATCCCCCAGGCGGCGAAGAGCGCGGCGACCCAGGCGACCAGCAGTCCGGCGCCCGCGAGGGAGAGCGGGGTCAGCTCGGCGATACCGCGTTCCAGAGCGGGCAGCAGGGGGAAGAAGGCCAAGTCGGAGTGGATGTCGCCGTTCGGGAGGGTGGCGGTGAAGCCGTAGCCGTTCTCGGCGATCCGCTGGTACCAGACGGAGTCCCAGCGCTCGCCGAGGAGATGGAAGGCGCTCCTGTCGGCGCCTGCCGCGGCGGCGGCGAGGACGACGAGACCGATCAGGCGCACGGCCGCGTACGCCCCGAGGGCCGGTGCCGCCGCCGCGAGGGCCGTGGCGAGGCGACCACGGGCGGGGGGATACGGCGGTCGCGGCTGCGTTCGGCGGCTGCGCTGCCGCACGAGCCGCTGTGCGGGGGCGGGGGCCTGGGCGGCCGGATCGTCGTCGGGCATGCTGCCGATTATCTCCGCAGCGGGTGGCCCCACCCGATGCGGGCCGGGCCTGCTCGTAGCTGACCTGCCTTCCCGGTGCAGTGGCTGACCCGAGATCGGACGGCGTCAGCCGGCCGCCACCACCGGGGTGGGCCGAAGCCGTCGTGGCGGCGGGCTTGCCCCTGTACCCAGCCCGCGGCCGCCGCGCGCACCCACCGCACCCCGGGGGTCGACCGCTGTCCTGGGTTGCCCTCGCAGGTGTTACGCCGTGCGGAGCGCGGCGATGACGGTCATCCGTCCGACCCGTCGGGCCGGCAGGATGGCGGCTGCGAGTCCGGTGAGCACGGTCAGTCCCAGCGCTGCCAGTACCAGAAGTACGGGTGGACCGCCGATCGTTCCCACTGTGGAGGTGACCGATCGGGCGGCCGCCCAGCCGTAGCCGAGGCCAAGGGCGGTGCCGATCACCGCGGCGGCCAGGGACAGCAGTAGTGCCTCCAGGGTGAGCATGCGGCGCAGCTGCCGACGGGACATTCCGATGGCGCGCAACATGCCGATCTCGCGGGCGCGTTCGCTGACGCTGAGCATCAGGGTGGCCGCGACGCCGAGTCCGGCGATGGCGACCGAGAAGCCGAGCAGCGCCACGGTGATCAGCATCATCCGGTCCATCAGCGATCGCAGGCTCTGCGCCTGTGCCGCGGTGTCGGTGACGCGGACGTGGGGGTAGTCGGCCAGGGCCCGGTCCATGGCCCGGCGGGCAGCGAGGTGGTCGGTGCCCTGGGCGGGGCTGATCCAGGCCGTGGTGACGGCCGCGCCGGGGGCGAGCCGGTCCAGGGTCGCCGGTGTCACCAGCAGGACGGCCCCGCTCTGGAGTGTGAAGGGCAGGCTGCTGCGCCCGGGTTCGATCCGCAGAGTGGTACCGGGTCGGCCCATCGCCCCCGCGACCTGGCGCACGCCGCCGTTGTCGAGGCCGCTGAGCGCGGCGCCGTCGGCGAGCGCGCGGGCCCGGTCGATGCCGTCGGTGTGGGCGTTGAGCCGGGCCGGGTCGGCGGCGGCCACCAGGGTGCCGTGGCCGTCGATCTCCACGGTTGCCGAGCGGACCGGCGTGACGACGAGCTGGCGCTGCGCACCGAGCGTGCCGAGTGCCCCCGCGGGCAGCGGGCCGCTGGTGGTGGCTGCCGAGAAGGTTCCGGGCTGGCGCGCGGAGACCATCGGCATCAGGGAGTTGGAGGTGATCGCCAGTGCGGTGACGGCGCTGACCAGCACAGTCACCCCGAGCAGCAGCGCCGAACCGGTGGCGCCGGTCCGCGCGGGGTTGAGCCGTAGCTGTTGGGTGGCGAGCCGCCCGGCTGTGCCGCCGAGCCGCCGTGCGGGGGCGCCCAGCGCCGCGACGACCGCCGGCAGCAGCCGGTGGCTGAGCCTCAGCACCCCGAAGAAGCTGCAGATCGCGCCGAGCGTGACTGCGAGCAGGGAGAGCGGCGGTCCGGCCACCACCCCGAGTGCCAGCAGCGCCACACCCGCGAGCAGCAGGGCCGCGGACCACGCCGCGGCGCGCAGCCGGGTCGGGCCGCCGCCCGCACTGTGCGTACCACCGAGCGCGGCCAACGGCGGCACCGCCGAGGCGGCCTTGGCAGGACCGCGGACGGCCAGCAGGGTGAGCAGGACGCCGAACAGGCAGGCCGACACGACGGTCACCGCGGATGGCAGGAGCGAGAGGTGTACCGGCCCGAGGTCGGCGGCATGGGCCAACGCCGTACCGGCGGCGCAGAGCCCGGTCCCGAGCAGCGCCCCGGCGGCCGAAGCGCCCGCTCCGAGCAGCAGGCCCTGGCGGCGGATCAGTCGGTGGATCTGCGCTCGGTCGGCGCCCACGCAGCGCAGCAGGGCGAGCTGTTGGGTCCGCTGCCCCAGCACCACCGAGAAGGTGTTGCTGACCACCATCCGCGCTACCGCGAGGGCGATCAGGACGAAGGAGAGCGCGGCGATCAGCACCACTCCGTAGAGGGTCTTGCTCTGCCTGGTCGCCTCGGCGACGGACGCGTCTCGGGTGCGAATCTCGGCAGTGGGGCCGAGAGCGGCGCGCAGCGTCTGTGCACCGCGCGCCCGCGAGGCGCCCGGCAGAAGCCGGACGTCGAGCTGGGTGGCGGTGACGCCGGTGGCGTACCGCTGCACCGCGCCGTCCGGGACGCCGATGATCGGGTGTCCGGCGAAGCTGGGCGCGCCGCGGCCGTCCAGGGTGCCGACCAGGTGGGCGGTTGCGGTGCCGCCGTCGGCGCGGACCAGCCGGATGTCCGCGCCGGGCGCGGCGGCGATCCGCCGCGCGGTGTCGGCGTCGAGCAGTACCTCGCCCGGGGTGCTCGGCCACCGTCCGTCCTTCAGCAACTGCCAGCGCAGCGCCGGGTCGGCGGCGACCGAGCTCACCACCGCGGCGTCGCCCAGCGGCCGCCGGTCCGCGGTCAGCACCCCGCCCCGGCCGGTCAGCCGCAGCGACACTCCGGCCACTTTGGCCACCTGCCGCGCTCGGGCGGCCGTGTCGGTGTCCAGTGCTCCCTTCGCCGCGGGGGTCACCTGCACGTCGCCGGGCCCGACTTCGGCGCTCGCGGTCTGGCTGAAGGAGTCCACCAGTGCCCCGCTCCCACTGACGGAGGCGATCAGGAAGGCCACCCCCAGCGCGATCGCGGCCCCGGTCAGGACCAGCTGCCGCAGTTGCCCGCGCAGTTCGGCAACGGTGTATCGGTACGTCGTCATCTTCCCTCGGCTTTTCCGCCCTGAGCAGTCATGACGTGCTGTCAGGAGCACCACCGAGCCTATGAACCGCTCCCCCCGGCCCCGTCAGCATCAGGTACTCACTTCGATCAGCCCCAGGTGGCCCCCGCCCTTCACCGCCTCCACCCTCAGAGGTAGCCACCCCTGACCTCCCCCCAGAACGGCAATGACAGGGTGAGCCGCTGCCGCACTGAGCCGCGAGGTGGCGGGCGGCCGGCGGGCCGCGACGCCTTGGCGGCCGCGGCCCGCGCCTTCCGCACCCTGGCCCGTCCCGGCCTGGCCGCTGAATGTGCTGCCGTACGTGTTCGTGGGCGCGCTGGTCGTCGGCTTCGCCGTGCTGCGGGTCCGGAAGCCGGAAGTCGCCGAACGCGTGGGAACGTTCGCGGACGATCTGGACTGGTCCCGGACCGCCACTCCCCGATGCCCGGCTCCCCCGCGCCCCGCGGGCGGCGCCGGGCATCGCCCGTTGGGCCCGACTTTGGGGCCAAGGGCCCAGGTCACCCGGCCCGTACACCCGTACGCTCACGCCCACACCCGAATGCAGAACTGCAGGCACAGGCATGGCACATGGGCGTCGGAGAGGAAGAACCGTGAGTGGTGGCGGGGGCTGGGGAAGCGGAAGCGCGGGCCACATACCGCCGGGGAGCAGGGGTGGTGGTTCCGGCGCGAGCAGTGGCGTGTTCTTTGCGCTGACCCGCAGTTGGGCCGCCGGTGCCCTGGTCTACATCGCCGCCGGATATCTGGTGTCGCGCGGGCTCGTCGAGATGCTCGCCACCGACGAACGGCTCACGTCCTTCGGCTGGCGCCTCGCCCTGCTGCACGTACCGAACGTCATCACGACCGTGCTCACGGTCCTGGCATCGGCCCGCGTCCTGCCCGACGAACAGCGCGAGTCCCGCCTTCTGACGCTGCTCGCCTCCCTGGGTGTCCCGCTGGCCGCGCTCGCCTACGGATTCGCCGTGTCCTGGCATCTCGCGGGCTTCGAGGGCACGTTGATGCCGATCGTCTCGCTGGTGACCGGCTCGGCCGTGGGGCTGGCCGTCGACCGGCTGCTGGACGACCGCGAGGAACAGTCTCCCGCGCCGTACCAGCCGTACTCCTGGCGGGACAGCGGCGCCACCGCGATGGAGTACCTCGGGGTGATCATCCTCGTCGTCACGATGATCGGCGCGATGGCGATGGCGGGTGTCGGCGGGCAGATCGGGGAACGCATCCGCTGCGCGATCAATTCGATGGGCGGCGGCGGTGCCGGCTGCTCCACCGGCGGCGGGGACACCACCGCGAAGCCGAAGACGGACGCCGACTACGAGCCCAAGATGTGCCAGGTCTCCAGCATCTCCGACACCGTCGGCGGCAAGGTCAAGATCGGCTGGTTCGAGTGGGGCAACGAGTACGGCTTCCAGCAGAAGGTCAGCCAGGCCAAGACGGATGTGAACGAGGACGGCAAGGTCGACGAGAACGACAAGCTGGTCTACATGACGTTCACGGACGCCGCCTCGGCGGGCGCCACCGCCAGCACCCCCGGCGTCAAGCTCGGCAAGCTGGGCAAGGCCGATGTGGACGTCGGCGGCGGCATCAAGATCACCAACGGTGACACCTGGGTCTTCAAGAGCGAGGAGGACGCCAAGAAGATGCGGGACGACATCGAGGAAATGAAGATGTGGGAGACCTCCACCAAGTACAGCGGTGGCTACGGCGGCGGCTGGTACTCCGGGATGAAGTGGGCCGACAAGAAGAAGGACGTCGAGAGCAAGATCGGCGACAAGAAGATCTCGTACTCGACCGTCGGCCTCAATGTGTACGCGGACGGCGGCCTCTCCATCAGCGCGGGCGACGAGACCAAACTCGGTGCCAAGCTCGGCGGCAAGGCCAAGTTCTCCCCCGAGGTGACCATCACCAAGGACGACGTCAACGGCAACGAGTCGTACACGTACACCGCCAAGCTCGAACTGGAGGGCAAGGTCGGCGGTTCGGCCGGTCCGCTCGGCGGCACGGCCGCCGCGAAGGACAGCCGGACCGGGGCGATCACCGTCACCCGCGACCAGAAGACCGGCAAGATCGTCCGCATCGACATGACCCAGACCGTCGAGAACGGTTCGACGTCCGACAAGGGTGACGTCAGCGGCGACAACGGCGAGAAGGGCAAGGACAAGCGCGGCGGCAAGGTCAGCGGCACCGACTCCTCCGGCGAGACCGGCATCAAGGTCCTGACGAACTCGATCGTCTTCGGCAAGGACACCGACAAGGCCACCGAGGACAAGCGGGCCGTCGCCGAGCAGTGGCTGGACGGCTCCGGCAACAACACCGCCCCGTTCGAGTACATGTTCGGCGACCACTCCATGCAGCAGAAGCCCACCGGAACCGACCCGTTCGACCAGCTGATGTTCCAGGACGGCCTGTCGAGCACCATGAAGTACCACGGTGAGACGGACGCCCAGGAGTTCGGCTTCGAGGTATCGCTCGGGATGAGTCTCGGATTCTCCATCTCGGACGAGCACAAGAAGGAGACACTGACGGACGCGCAGTTCCTCGGGGCTCCGCAGGGCGACAAGCGCTCGTACCTTCCGTACAGCTACTGCGCGAAGTAGTTCGTACATCGGGTACGGCTACGGTGCGCAGCAACCACGCACGACGACGAGGCGATAGGCGATGACGACGACGATGAAGATGTCCCGGGCAATCGGCGCAGCTGCTGCCGCCGCCATCGGCCTCGCCCTGCTCACCGGCTGCGGCGACGACGCCGCCGCGGTCCCGGAGGGCTGGGGCAAGCTCGACACCAAGAGCCTCTCCGTCGGCTACCCCGAGAAGGAGGGCTACAAGGAGCAGCCCGCGGCCGACCGCGCCAAGGCCAACGCCGCCGTCGCGCTGAAGGAGGAGGGCGGGTTGCGCACCGGCATGGTCTCCGTGCAGCTCGACTTCGCCACCGGCGTGGACGACGCCGGTGAGGCGGCGGCTGCGGCGGGTGCCGGTATCGGTCTCGGGGCGACCCGCAAGGAGACGTCGGACGTGCGGCTGGCGGGTGCGGAGAGCGCCCGTGAGGCGCGCAGGATCGACTACGAGTTCACGTCGAGCGGCAAGGAGCGGACCCCGGCGCCGGGCACCGAGATGACGGGCGTCGTGGTGGCGGGCGTCGATTCGAAGGACGTGCCGTTCGCGGTCCGGATCAATGCGGTGAAGGGCTCGCTGAGCCGGCAGGACCTCGACGCGTTCGTCGAGTCGATCACCGTCAAGTAGCGGATCAGGGGCGCTCGTTCATGCAGATACTGCCCGGCGGCACGGCCACGTTCCTGCTTCTGTTCGGCCTGTTCCTCGGCGCGTTCGCCGTCCGCTCGGCGCTGCGCCTGCATCGGGTGCTGCGGCTGGTCCGGCACGGCGAACACGCCGAGGGCCGGTGCGCGGACCGCCGGACGGTCGACCGGGGGCCGGGCATGGACCGGAGTTACGTCACCGAGTACGTCTTCGCGTTCCGTACCCGCGACGGCCGCGACATCGAGTTCACCGACCACGCCCCTGGGCCGTTCGGCTTCGATGTCGGGGCGCCGGTCCGGGTCAGTTACGACCCGGCGGCCCCGTCGAAGCACGCCACGGTGGCGGGCCCGGGGGCGTGGGGGCCGGTGGTGATGCCCGCGGTGTTCGCGGTCGTGCTGGGAGTGTTCGCGGTGGGGCTGCTGGCCGGGTTCGCGGCGATGCGGGGGTTGCTCTGACGGGTTTGGATCTGACGGGTTGACTCTGAGACACGCCGCTCACGGGCGCGCAGGGGTCAGAACGTGGCCCGGTCGAACGGCACCGGGAGCTTTTCCAGCGCCCCGGCAGCCCGCAGTCGTGTGTTCGCCTCGATGATCGTCTCGATGGCCGGGGACTCCGTACCGCCACGGGTGAGGTCGATGACCAGTCCACCGTGTGTGGTGCGGACGTACGTACCGGGCAGCCCCTCGGGTGCGAGGGCGGCACGGCCGGCGGAGAGAAAGACCGCACGGCCGCAGCGAGGGTCGCTGTTCGCCAGGTCGAACCGCTCGGCCACCGCCCGATACTGGGGCCTGTCGTACACCTGCCCGGCGTCGATCTCCCAGTTCTCCGCGAGGAGGCGCAGGATCTCCGGAGCGCGCCGGATCACCTCCGCGGTTTCGTCCACCTCGCGCGACCGGAAGGCGAGCGAGACGGAGTTCACCGCGTAGTGCGAGGTACTGCCCGCGTGAATCGCCATGGACACGCGCGCCGCAGGGAGGTTCTGCGCCCACAGCGACGTCGTGTAGCCCACCACGTCGAGGTCGGGGCCCGTGTTCTTCCGCTCGATGTACTCCGCCAGTGCGGGGACCGAGGGCTCCAGCACGGGATCGGACGGGAGGTCGTCACCGGCCTCGTGCCATACGTCGAACGTCGGGCCGTCGATGTCCTTGAGCGCGCTGAGCGTGCCGGACCAGCGTTCGGCGACGGCCTGAACGGATTCCCCGCGAAGGCCCCAGAAGCCGTTGACCACCACGTTCAGCACGACACGTTCTCCTCGGGCTCCGGTCTGCGGTTCCACACCCCGCCCGGCGTTCAGCCGGTCACGTCCCCCGGGGTGTGGATCACCTTAACCGGGATGCCCCGGTCCTCGAACATCTCTCGCGCCGCCTCGGCGACGTCCGGGTCGGACAGGTGCCACTCGACCGGCTTGCCACGTGCCGCGTCGACCTGACGGCGCGCCTGGTCCGCCCACCGGTCGGCGACCTTCGACGTGAGCGTCCCGGTGTCGGCGTTGTAGTAGTCCTTGCCCTTGTACCCGTATTTCGCTTCGAGGTAGGTGCCGCGCGAGGCGTCCCAGCCGTCGAAGTCGACCGGCTTTCCGGTGAGTTTGTCCAGCGGGACCCGGTACTCCTTGCCGCGACCCACCTTGGAGATCTGCTCCTGATAACGGGCACCCATTTCGGTCGGGTAGCTCCAGACGCCCGGCTTGATTTCGTTCCAGTTGCCTTCCCCGCCGTCCTTGGCCCCGGCCGGCGGGTCCTTCAGGTCCTTGTACCAGGCCGGCTTCGGAAGGTTCTGGGCGCGCTCCAGCTCCTGCTTCCGCTTGGCCGCGGCCGCCGCCTTCTTCGCCTCGTCGGCCAGCCTCTGGGCCTCGTCGGCGGCCGCCTTCTTCTCCGGGTCGACCTCGTCGCACTTTCCGGCGAGGAACCCGACGGGCACGGACGTGCGGGCCGCGGCCAGGACGCCGGTGCCCGAGCCGGGCATTCCCATGCCTGCACCGCCGCCGTACGGGACTCGTACGTGGCCGCCCATGCCGACCGTGCAGCCTTTGAGGCCGGCCTGCTCGGCCGCATCGTCGGCGTGTTGCTGCGCTTCCTTCGCGGCCTTCTCGGCGGCCCCGACATCGCCCGCCTTGGCCGCCTTCTTCGCCTTGGCCGCGGCCTCCGAGGCCTTCTCGGCCACTTCGCCGAGCTTGCCGAGTTTCCCGAGCTTGCCCAGCTTTCCGAACTTGCCGACGAGCTTGGCCTCGCCGTAGCCGGGGATGAACAGCGAGCCGATGTTCCACAGGCCGGTGCCGATCGCCTGGCCCTCGTCGCCCCTCTTCCACATGTCGCGGACGTCGTCGCCGATGAACATGTCGTCCAGGACCTTCACCCCGGTGCCGCCGGACGCCTTGGTCCAGTCCCAGACCGCACCGAGGTAGTCGCCCTTGGACCACTTGTCCCCGGCGTCCTTGGAGTCCTGGCTCCACTTGTCGCCGAGGCTCTTGCCGTAGTCCTTCAGGCCGTTCCACGCCTTGACGGGGTGGATGATCGTGTCGAAGGTGCCGGTGATGTCGCCCCACAGCCCGTCGCCGACCAGGCCCTCGAAGAAGCCACCGGTCTGGTGTGCGGCACAGGAGAAGAACGCGCCGACGCCGGAGGTGCAGCTCTCGCCGGGCTTCTCGTCGCCGCCGTTGCCGCTGCCGTCCACATCGTCGCCACCGTCCGGTTCCCCGGAGGTGTCCACGTCGTCGCCGCCGTCGTCGACCTGGGTGGCGGTGTCGCCTCCGCCGGAGCTGCCGGAACCGGAGCCGCCGGCGGCGCCGGAACCACCGGCCGCGCTGGAACCACCGGCCGCGTCGGAGCCACCGGCTGCGTCCGCCCCTCCGGAGTCCGTACCACCGGCCGCAACCGCGCCACCGGATTCCGGTCCGCCCGAGCCCGAGCCGGCTCCCCCGGACTCCGTACCCCCGGAGTTCTTCCCGTCCCCCGCCACCACATCGCCCCCGGGCGCGGGGCACGCGCTTCCGGTCAGCTGACAGATCGCGTTCCGCATCTGACCGGTCAGCTGGGCGCCGATGCCCGTGGCGATGAGTCCGCCGATGAGAGCCACGACCACCAGGACCATGCCCAGGTATTCCATCGCGGTCTGACCGCCGTCGTCGCGGCGCCATTTGATCATCCGCGCGATGCTGAACGGCCGGTGCGGCACCCGCTGTTCGAGGGGAAGGTCGAACCAGTCGCGCGAGCTCGGCCGGAACAGCATGATGACAACGGCGACGGGCATCACCAGCTGCGTCACGCCTCGCCCGCCGCCGTCCCCGCCGAGGGTCGCCAGCGCGCCGAGGGTGAGCCAGACGTGTACGGCCAGGAGTCCGCGCCAGATCCAGATGCCGCCGGTCCGCAGATACAGCGAGAGCACGAATGCGGTCACGCTCGGCAGCGCCGCGTACAGCAGCAGACCGAGCAGCTGGCCGTCGACCTCATTGACCGCGGACGCCACCGTCAGCACACCGGCGCCGCCCAGGACCGCGGCCGCGAAGAGGACCCGGACGAGGATCAGCACCGCCTGCAACGGGCGCGGCAGCGGCTGCCTGCCCTGCTGGGCCACAGCAGCACCCCCACCGGCGCCACCCGAAACCGCAAATCCGCCTATGCCAGACACGACGAGTCCCCCAGCTTGCCGGTGTGCAGCCACAGTTCAGCCACTCCACGCATCCGACCACATCGGCACCCTTCGGGCATGGGCCTCAGGACCCAATGCGGGGCTCAAAGTTACGGATTCCGCCCGGAGTTGCAGATATGCAGAAGGTCAGGGAACGGCCCCGCTACCGGATGGGGACCTCGCTTCCGAACAGCATCCACGGCGACTGTTCGTATGACGCCACTCCGGACAACTGCGGCTGCATCGCCGCGATTTCATGCCGAACGGCGAGCGTGTCCGGCCAACTGTCGAAGAATGTCGTGCCGTTGATGACGACACCGCTCCAGTCGGTCGCCGCGGAAGCGCCCTCCCGGTCGACCACGAAGCCGATGCAGAGCACGGAGGCCCGCCCTATCGCCTCTCTGATCGCCCGCGCGGCCACCTCCTGCTCGTCCCGCGCCAGCCGCCCGAATCCGAATTCGAGCGCGACGACTCCGTCCCCCATCCGCCGGATGCGCGCCGGAACCAAGGCTCCGCTGTTCACCCACAGCAGGAAGTCGACCCTGTCGAGCCGCTGCAGGCCGGCCAGGAGCACAAGCTGCTCCCTGGTCACCCACGAAGGAGTGCCCCACGGATCCGGCCCCGGACCGAGGAGCGTGACCCGTCTCGTGACGGGGTGTCTGAGCCGCAGTCCTGCCGCGTCGAGATCACCGAAGAGCGACTCGGCATCCGGGCGGCTCCAGCCGAGGTGGTACGAGTAGAAGAAACCGTCACTCATCGACACATCACCCCAAGAAGTGGTGGAGCGTGCAGATCCAGGTGCGCATGGGCACGCCGGGCAGGCGCTCATGGCGGGCGCCTGGTCAGGTGGGCTCATGGTTGGTCGCGTACGAGCGTAATCAGCTCCGCCCGCCCGGGCTTGGGCCCACGGACCCAGGGGCGGGCCCCATTGGAACAAAGCGATGGACAGGGGGCCGGACATCGCAGATCGTGTACGCCGATGACACGCACCGATTCGCCTCCCGCATGGGACGAGCGCACCCAGCTGGCCACCTTCCTCGACTACGCCCGCGACACCGCACGCGCGAAATGCGAGGGCATCTCACCGGACGATGCCCGCCGCGCCCCGCTGCCCGGCTCGCCCCTGATGACGGTCGCCGGGCTGATCAACCACCTCAGCTGGGTCGAGTACTACTGGTTCGAAGTGGCCTTCCTCGGCGGCGAGGACGAAGGGCCGTGGACGGACGAGGACCCCGACCGCGAGATGCGCATCGCGGTGGACATTCCGCTCACCGATCTGCTGTCGGAGTACGAGGCACGGACCACCCGCTATCGCGCACTGGTCGCCTCCACCGACCTGGACACGCCGGCGAAGCGCCCGCGCAGGGACGGCCGGCATCCCGATCTGCGCTGGATCGTGCTGCACCTGATCGAGGAGACCGCGCGGCACAACGGCCACCTCGACATGATCCGGGAGATCGTCGACGGCACCACCGGCGTCTAGTCGGCCGAGCCGGCACGGTGGTTGTCACGCTGATCCGTGGTGGGCCGGTCAGCGGGTCCCGGAGAACAGCGCGTCGAGTTCCGGGAAGGCGATGCCGCCGGCGAGAGAGCCGTAGTCACCGGTCTCGAAGAGCTCCCGCGCGGCGCGGCGGGCGGCAGCGTACGCGGCCTGCGCCACGCCCGAGCCGAGACTGACGCGGGCCACGCCGAGGGCGCCCAGCTCGGCGACGGTCGGGGCGCCCGGTTCGGCCATGCCCAGGTACGTGTCGATACGGACGTTGAGGAAGAGGTCCGCGCCCGCCCGGTCAGTCTGCTCCGCCGGGGTGGTGCCGGTGGTGGCCGTCGGTGGGTCGGGGCGTGAGATGCGGCCGGTGAGAAGAAGCGCGTTCGATGACCAGGAGGGCGGCGTCGTCGGCGGGGTGGCCGCCGATGTGGGCGAGCAGATCGCGGTGGATGTGGTGCAGCAGGGTATCGGGGTTGGTGGCGGGGAAGGAGGCGACCCGTTCGGCGAGCGGGTAGAACGCTCCGGACGGCGAACGGGCTTCGATGACACCGTCGGTGTAGAGGACGAGCATGTCACCGCATGTGAAGGTGAACGGGTCGACGCGGTCGTCCTCGATGGGTCGATCGCTCACGCCCAGCGGAGGCAGGGGCTGTCGGGCGTACAGGACCGTGACCCGCTGATCACGCACCAGCAGAGGCGGGGGATGCCCACAGTTGATCATCTCGGCGGTCGGCAGGGCGTCGTCGGGGATCTCCAGGACTAGGCAGGTGATGAAGTGCTCGCCGGCGTCGCGTTCGGTGTCCGCCACGTCCTCCAGGTTCCGGGAGACGCTGTCTTCGAGGGCGGTTACCAGCCCGGGGAGGGTGGCATACCGGTGAGCGCCCTCACGGAATGCCCCCAGCACCAGCGAGGCCTCACCGATGGCGGCCAGCCCGTGGCCCCGGACATCGCCGATGGCCACCCGGGTCGCGGCATGCTCGGCGCGGGCGAACGCAAACAGATCACCCCCGATCTCGGCCTCGTCCTCGGCGGACATATACAGCCATGCCACCTGCAACGGCCCGATCCGGCGTGGCGGAGGCCGCAGCAGAACCCGCTGAGCCGTCTCCGCCACAGAGCGTGCCAGGCTCAGCGCCCGGTCGCGCCGCTCCCGCACAAGCCGCAGGAAAGCCACCAGAGCGGAGAGCCCGGTCAGCGCGATGATCTGCGCCAGGTGGTTGGGCGTGGTCAGTCCGCCGAGGAAGACAGCGATGAGCACCTGGGCCGTCACCGCCAGGACCCCGGCGAGAGCGGTGAGCCGCGGCCCGGCGAGGGAGGCGGTCAGAGCGGGCGCGATGACCAGCAGCGGGCCCAGATGGACATCGCGCCCGCTGTAGACATCCACCCAGGTGATCGTCACAATCAGCACGAACGGGATCGCCACCAGCCCACCGCCGGCTGGATGCTCCAGGAAGTGATCCCACAGACGCCGCACACCCATATGCCCCTCAGCACCTCCTGGGCGCCTGCCACCGCGACCTCACCGGGCCCCGTACGGCGCTCGCCGCACTCCTGGCCGGCTGCCCCGCAGACCGCGTCCCGGGTGGCACAGGCCCTCAGTCCTCCAGTTCGGCGAGCCAGCGCAGGGCGCGCAGACCCGGCAGGAAGCAGTACTCACCACCTCGGGTGACCACGAAGCTGGGCAGGTTCTGCAGGCGGCGCCGGACCGGCTTCTCCGGGATGGTGGCGCTGCCGGTTCCGTCGTGATGCCCGGCTACCGGGTCCTTCTCGCCGGGGTAGCCGATGAAGTTGCCGTCGTTGAGCCACTCGGCCTTGATGAATTCGAACTGTCGTTCAAGGTGGGCCCCGATGAATGCTCCGACCAGGCCCCGGTCGGCGCCGTCGTCCTCCAGCACGCCCTCGGGCAGCGGCGGGCCGTAGGTGGTGCCGCGGCGGATGAGGCGGTGCATCCGTGCGTCGCCGATGATGGTGGCATCGCGGGGGTTGTTGCGCCGGATGTGCGCGCCGGCGGGGCACCGGAAGCCCCGGTCGTCGTTCTCCCGGTACAGGAAGTTGTTGACGCGGTGCGGGTCGGCCGCCAGCTCCGGGTCATCGTGCTCCGGGGCCAGCGTCAGCGGTGCCCCGCTGGGCCAGCGCCCGACCATCTTCGCCGCCAGGAGCGCCTCCTCCTCGGCGCTGGAGCTGTTCGCGCGCAGGTACCGGCGCCAGGCCGCCACGTTGGTGTGGATCTTGCGCACGGCCACGTAGGTCCCGTTACGCCCCAGCACATCGGGGCTGGGCATGGGCGGCAGACTGCCGGTTTCATCGGGGTAGCCGAGGATGAATTCGCCGGCCTTGATGGGGGCTTCCTGCGGGTTGGAGCCGGGCAGTCCCACGCCCTCGATGTTCGGATAGCTGATGCCGTCGCGGAATCCGAAGGTGGTGCGCCCGGTCGGGAGCTGGCGGACCTCCTGCTGCCAGATCACCTGGACACCGGGTGTGTCCTGGTACGCGGCGCGGGCCCGCTCCAGCGCCCTCTCCAGCCGCGCCGTGTCGGGAGAGAGGGCACTCAACGCGATATGAACCTCGCCCGTTCCGAACGGTGCCTCCCAATGGGCCGGGGCACTCTCGCCCACGTCGCCGATCAGGCCCGCACGTGCGGCCATGCCCCGACGAAACGCCTCCGGAAAGCTGTCCAGCGACTCCTGGGGCACGCCCAGGGCCCGCAGTCCCTGGTGGGTGAACGCCACCGCCACCCAGGCATCCTGGCTCGGGTCCACACTGGGGAAACCACCCTCCACCGCCGGGAGCAGCCGCCGCAGCAGGGAACGCCCGGCGTGGCGGTCATCGACATGCAGGAAGACGAACCTTCCCTCGTACGGCACCGGCCGTGGACGCAATGCCCCGCTCTGGACGTCGTCGATCTCGACGCCCACGCCCGCTCCGCTCGCGCTTGCCGCCGCGTTCATGATCGCTTGTGCCTCCACATCGGTCTTCAACGGGACAACCCCGCGGCGGCCGACTCGCACCCGCCGGCGCGGTCCATGACGCGCCGAGGTCGGTTGTGTCCGGGTTCTAGGCTGCGGCTTCCTCCATCAGCTTCTGGAAGGCCGGCGTGGCCAGCAACTCGGCGTTGGCCGGATTGTCCAGCGCCGCCCGGAACTCGGGGGTGTCCAGCACCGCCTGGAACGCCTCGTCCACGCGCTGGTCCTTCCAGATCTGCTGAACGGTCAGATCGGGGTAGGAGCTGACGAAGACCCCCGCGGGCGCCTGGCGGGCGACGAACCAGTCCTTCACCCCCGGATCGGCAACGCCGGGGAACCCTTCGGAGTGCGAGAAGACCTTGTCGAAGTGGGCCCCGACCACCGTTTTGGCGAAGTCGTCGATGTAGGTGTCCCAGGAGCCGTCGAAGACGCTGGCGAACATGAACCGGGTGTCGTTGTCGAAAATCACGTGGCGTGCGTCGTGCAGGGTCCCGATCTGGCGCAACGCCGCACGGCCCTCCACGTCATCCGACCCGCTGGCGAGCGTGGCAAGGTCCTCACGCAGCGCATCCGCATGACCCGGCTTGATCTTGGTAAAGACGGTGAACTCGCTGCACACCCCATCTTTCATGCCCGGACGCTCGGGCTGGGCTGACGGGGTTGCATCTGTCGTCGCAGCCATGGTGGGCCTCTCCTGCCACGCATCCGTGCGAGGGTCGCCAGGCGCTCGGGGACGAGGCGCCATCGCCCTCATCTCCCATGATGACCGCGCCGCGCCGCCCGCGCCTCACCAGCACAGGGCAACCCACCCATCAGCCGCGTCGACAACACTGCGGTCAATGCACCTGGTCGGGCGGTGCGGCGCCAAGGGCGCCGGGGTGGTGAACAACCCCGCCCTCCCGAAGTCCTGCCCTGTCCGGCTACCCCATTGCGGCAATGCCAGGTGCGATGTGCTCGGCGACCTGGTGGGTGAAGCTGACCGGGTGCCGGTCGGGCAGCACTTGGATCTCGCTGATGCCCAGGCTCGCGTACGCCTCCGCGTCCGCGAGAAACGCGTCCGGCCTGGCCAGCACCGGACCGTTGTACATCACGGTCTTCGCGATGGCGTCGTAGTCACGGTCCTCCGCGGCGCAGTGGGCGCGCAGCACATCGAGCTTGTGGGCCACTTCCTCCAGGTCGGTGGCGAACAGATTGCAGGCGTCCGCATACCGGGCGGCCAGAAGCAGGGTCTTCTTCTCGCCCCCGCCGCCGATCATGATCGGCGGGCGCTCGCCGATCGGCTCGGGCACGCACAGCGTCTCGGCGAGCTGGTAATGACGGCCCCGGAACGGGCCGTTGTCGTCGCTCCACATCTGCAGGCAGATCAGGATCGTCTCCTCCAGCCGTTCGAACCGCTCGGCGACCGGAACCACCGGCACTCCGAGCCCGTACTGCTCCCGCTCGTACCAGGAGGCGCCGATACCCAGCCTGGCCCTGCCGCGCGACAGCACATCGAGGCTGGTGACGATCTTCGCCAGCAGCCCGGGGTGCCGGTACATCACACCCGTGACCATCAGGCCGAGCGTCATGCGCTCGCTCAGCGCCGCCACGTAGCCGAGCGTGGTGTACCCCTCCAGCATCGGGTCGTCGGCGAAGGTCTGCCCGGTCTCCATCTGGAAGTAGTGATCCATCACGGTGAACGACGAGATCCCCGCCTGTTCGGCGATCCGCACCGACTCCGCGAGCGTCGGCGCGATGAGCGCGGGGTCGGCCGGTGTCGAGTAGTTCCAGTAGTGCAAGCCGAGATTCACGTCCGACCTCCGCGGGTCAAGGGAGAGCGGGCCGGGACTGCGTCGCCGCCCCGGCCGAAGTGTTCAGGACGCGTGCTTGGCGTACTCGCTCTGCACTGCGTCGACGCTCACGTACTCGCGGTCCGGCAGGTTCCTCGCGATGGTGGCACGTTCCGTGAGCCCGCTCGCATCCATTCAATTACCTTATGTAGTCCCTCGTCACGCTATGCGAGGTCGGAGTCATCGGCATTTCGGTACGCCCGGCCGAGCGGACCCTGCGCTCGGCACGAGTGCGCCACGGATACCGCCGGGGTCGCCCGGGTGTGCGGCTCACGCGTTACAACGCCGTTCCTGCCGCCCGACCGACGCATACGGGTCAAAGATGGGCCCTTCTCGGACACGGCTTCGCCTCGCTGCCGACGTCGACGCCGCAAAGGACATCTTCGATCCCGACCGTTCATACGCCTCCGGGAGGAAACACGTGCGGGCACGCGAATCACGTATGAGCGTCCTCGCCGCGGCACTGACTGCGGCAGCAATCGCGGGTGGCGTCACAGCATCGGCGAACTTCGCTCCCCGGCCCCCCGCGGCGGCAGACCGGGCCCGGCTGTCCCAGCTCACTCAGAGCTACCTGCAACAACGCGCCGACCTGGTGACCCGGGCCGCCGCTCAGTCCCCCACCGCTGAACCTCCGGCCGCGGCCACACCGTCGATGCGGGCCGAGTTGCGGGCGGAATTCGCCGCGCTGGTCCGTCAAGGCCGCGCCTACCGGCAGGCCGACGGCGGGTACATCCGCGCCACGGTCGATGTGACGGTGAACGACGCGGCCGAGGAGGGTGACACCGTGACACTGCACATCACGGAGGACACCCGCCTCTACCCCCCGTTCACTTCCGCTCAAGCAGCGGAAGGAGCCCCGGAGTGCGAGGAGTACTCACTCCCCCACACACTGACCTTCACCCGTGGCCCTTCGGGGTCCTGGCTGCTCGCCTCGGACAGGGCCGAGCTGAACGACGGGCTCGCGCCGAGCACGCAGGTCGCCGCGTCCGGCCCGGCGTGAGCGGCTCCGCACTCAGCATCGGAATGATCGCCGCAGAACAACATCGCACGCCAACTCCGAGGGGATGACCGATGCCGGACGCGACCTCAACGCCTGACGGCCCAATGTCCGGCCCGCGCGCTGGGAATCCTTGCCGCGCTTGGGCTTCGAGGGCGCCTGATGGGGCCGGTTGCGGAAGCCGGCGCGGGGGGTACACGGAGGACTCCCCTCCGCGCACGGCCGCGCATACCCTGGCGCGTATGACCACGGGGGATGAACTGCTCCTGCTCGCGATAGTCCCGGGCAGGCGGCGAATCCGGATACGGGCCGAGGACCGGCTCCGGTTCGCCTTGCGGGCCTCGGAGTTGGCGGATCTGGGCCTGGCCGGACGGATCGCCCTCGGCCCCCGACGGATCGAGGTGTCGGACCCCCGGCGCGTCGAGGACCGCCGCCTGAACAACGTCCTGCACAGTCTGGGCGCGACTGCGCCCCCGCCCAGCCTCAATGACTGGCTGCGCCGGACACCGCGCTCCCTCACCACCGAGTACCTCTCCCGGCTGGAGGACCAGAGGGCGGTCCGGGTCCGCCGGTGGCGCGACCCCAGCGGCCGTAAGCGCCACGACATTCTCTCCGTCGACCTGCCGCGCCGCCGGGCGCTGCTGGCCCGCCTCGACAGCGTGGTCCGTTCCGGCTCCTCGACGTCCACCGCCGACCGCGACCTGACCCTCGCCGCCCTCGTCCAGACCGCGGGCCTGGCCCCTGCCGCCTACCCCGGCCTGCGGGGCATCACCGACCGCCGCCGTTTGGCCGCGCTCACCGCGACCGACCGCCTCACCCCCGCAACCGCCAGAGCGGCTCCGGCCGCCGACGAGGAACTCGCTGCGGCACTGACCACCGGCGCCGACGTCCTCACCCGCCAACTCATCGACGAACTCAGCGACCTCTACGCCGACTTCACCACCGGCGGCCACGGCCTCGGCCACGACCTGGACCCGGGCAGCTGGTCCGAGGGTGGCGCGGGCGGCACCGGCCACCACGGCGGCGGCCACGGGGACAACGGCCACGGCGGCTGGTGACACCGACAGCCGGGAGTCGCACGCCCCTTGTTCCCCGGCGTCGTTCCAGCCCCGCAGCCGACGCCGGCACACACTGCTCGCCAGCCTGCTCGCCGGCCTGCTGGTCACGGCCAAGGCACCCAAGCGGTGACCCCGGCGAGCCGCCCCAACGATCAACCCTGAGGCCCGCGTTGCGCGTCAATGGCACCGGGAGGGCATCACCTGCCCTCCCGGTGACCTGGAGGCAAGACGCATGAGGCAACGGGCTGCACGTACCTCCTCGCTCGCTCTGGCGGTGACCGCGGCCGTGGGAGCGTCCGCATTCGCCCCGCCTGCACTCACCCACTCCGCACATGCGGCACAGCCACCGCAGTCGGCACAGTCGGCACATTCACCGCACGGCCACGAGGCGACCGGGGCCGCGCTGCGTGATCTGGTCGAGAAGGGCGGACAACCCGGAGTCGCCGCCAACTCAACGGAAATCAAGCACAGTTGGTACGGGGCGGCCGGTCACGCCGACACCGCCACCGGCCGTGAGCGTTCGTCCGGTGACCACTTCCGCGGGGCCAGCATCACCAAGACGTTCATCGCGACCGTCCTGCTCCAGCTGGAGGCGGAGGGGAAGCTGAGCCTGGACGACACGGTCGAGACATGGCTGCCCGGCCTGGTGCGGGGCAACGGGTACGACGGAAGCAGGATCACCCTGCGTCAACTGCTCAACCACACCAGCGGCATCGCCAACCACACCTCGGACCCCGAGTTCGTGCACGACGCCGCCGGCCCCGGCTTCCCGGAGCACCGGTACGACACCCACACGCCCGAGGAACTGGTGGCGATCGCGCTGAAGTACCCGCCGCGGCCCGATCCGGAGAAGGCGCCGTTGTACTCGAACACCAACTTCGTGATAGCCGGGATGGTCATCGAGAAGGCGACGGGCCATTCGTACGCGCAGGAGGCCGCCCGCCGCATCATCCGGCCGCTGAAGCTGCGCGGGACGTCGTTCCCCGGCACGGCGCCGCAGATGCCGGACCCGCACCCCGTCGCCTACTCCCGCTTCCACCAGGACACCCCCGACGCCGAGATCCACGACGCCACCGAGCAGAACATGACCTGGCTGGGCGCGTCCGGCGACATCATCTCCACCACCGGCGACCTCAACCGTTTCCAACGTGCCCTGATACGAGGCGAATTGCTGCCACCCACGCAGACGAAGGAAATGCTTGCCGAGGTACCGGCCGGCGACGGGACCGGGTACGGACTCGGGGTCGAGTTCGCGCAGCTGTCCTGCGGCGTGAAGGTGGTGGGCAAGAGCGGCCGTACGAACGGCTCCCTGTCCGCGATGGTCGGCACGCAGGACGGAAAGCACCAGCTGACGTTCAACGTCAACGGTGACTGGCTGCAGGACGGATCGCTCTACGTCAACGTGATCGAGGCGGAGTTCTGCGGCAAGGCCCCGGCCGCCACGAGCAAGGCGTCGCTCTCGACGGATCGGCTCCCCACCCCTGTCGCCGACTCCCTCCCCGATTCGTTCGCCGCTCTCCCCCGGGCCGAGGGCTGAACGCGCCGGACCGTCCTCGTTGATGCCGGGAGTCGTCAACTCGCCGTAGCGGCGCCGGAAGTCGCCGCTACGGTGTCCTGTATGACCGACATCAGCTTCTGAACGTCACCGGCGGACCGGATGGTCCGTGGCAGAGGAGCGCGCTTGCATACACATGGTCGTGTTGATCAGGCCGTGAGCCTTTCACGCAGGTGCTCGGCTTGATTTCTTTCCCAGCCGAGCGCCCGCACGGGCAGCCGTTCAACGCGCCGCGCGCTTGGGCTTCGAGGGCGCCTGATGGGGCCGGTTGCGGACGCCGGCGCGGAGGGTACACGGAGGACTCCCCTCCGCGCACGGCCGCGCATACGTCGGTGATTCACCGTGATTCGACACCGAGGCCCGGGCTCCTCAACTACCTTGTTGCCGTGGACCAGTTGATCACCGAGGATCCGTTGCACATCGGCCCGTATCGCCTGATAGCCCGTCTGGGCGCGGGCGGCATGGGTCTGGTATACCTGGGCCGCTCGGAAGCCGGGCGAACCGTGGCTGTGAAGGTGGTGCAGGCCGAGCACGCCCAGCACCCGGAATTCCGTAAGCGGTTCGCACGCGAGGTGGCGGCTGCCCGGCGGGTGGGCGGGACCTGGACGGCAGCCGTGCTCGACGCCGACACCGAGGCCCGGGTGCCCTGGGTGGCGACCCAGTACATCCCCGGGCCCGATCTGACCACTGTGGTCGCCAAGGACTTCGGGCCGTTGCCCGAGCACTCGGTCCGCACCCTCGCCAACCGCCTGGCGGTGGCTCTGCAGTCGGTCCACGGGGCGGGCCTGATCCACCGCGACCTGAAACCGTCCAACGTGCTGGTGACGGTGGACGGCCCGCGCGTGATCGACTTCGGTATCGCGCGGGCCATGGACAGCCTCGCCGGGGACAGCCTGCACACCCGCACCGGGATGCTCATCGGATCCCCCGGCTTCATGTCGCCCGAGCAGGTACGCGGCCTCGAACTCACCCCGGCCAGCGATGTGTTCTGCCTGGGTGCCGTCCTCGTCTACGCCGCCACCGGCCGCCTCCTCTTCGGCGCCACGGAAACCGGCCTGAACGCACACCTCTTCCGGATCGCGGAGGAGGAAGCGGACCTGACCGGCGTACCGGAGTCACTCGTCGATCTCGTACGCGAATGCCTGCACAAGGACCCGGCACAGCGGCCCACGCCCGCCGATGTGGCCGCCCGCACGGCCACCGACCAGGACGGCGAATGGCTACCCGGCTCGGTGCTTGCCCAACTCGGACGCCATGCGGCCCAGTTGTTGGACTTCACCCCGGAGACACGGGCCGTGCAGCCGGACCCGCGTATCCCCGCCCAGGCCGAGCGTCCCCCGCAGCCTCAGCCACTTCCCCCGCCTCCCGCCTACACCCCGACGACGCCGGCGGACCTCCGCCCGGCGCCGCCGGGGTTCGCACCATCCGCGGGCCCGGCTCCCGGTGCCTGGCCCCCGTCACCGGCGCCGGCCGACGTCCATGGCCCGCACCCCAGGCGGTGGTGGGGACTGGGGGTGGCCGCGCTGGCGCAGCTGCTGGTGCTGATCGGCACGACGACCACGAACATGGCACTGCCGTCCATCCACACCGACCTTCACCCCAATGCCGACGACCTGAACTCGCTGCCCCTCGCCTCTGGACTGGCATTCGGCGCACTGCTGCTGCTCGGCGGACACATCGCTGATCTCCTCGGCCGCAAACGGACGTTGATCACCGGTTTGGTCGGCTACGCGGTGGCGTGCGCGCTCGGCGGCTCGACCCCTTCTTTCGGCGTGCTCATCGGGGCCGTCGTCCTGCAGGGCGCGTCCGCCGCGCTGCTCTCATCGGCCGTGCTGGCCCTGGTGTCGGCCGGCTTCACCGATCCGAAGGAGCGAGGCAGGGCTTTCGGGATCTATGCGGCGATCGCCGGCGGCGGAACGGCGATCGGCCTGTTCGCGGGCGGATGGCTGATCGAAAGTCTGAGCTGGCGCTGGTGCCTGTACGCCGGCATCCCGCTCGCCGTGACCGCCGTGATCGGTGCGGCCGCCCTCGTGCACGACAGCCCGGTCCGCTCCCCTGCCCGCCTCGACGTTCCAGGCCTGCTGCTCGGCTCCGTCGGGCTTGCCGCCCTCGTCTACGGCTTCGGCAAGGCCGAACCGCGCGGCTGGACCGATCCCCTGGTCGTGGTCCTCCTCGTGGGCGGGCTCGCCCTGCTCCTGGTCTTCGCCTGGTGGCAGACCAGGACGACCGACCCACTTCTGCCGCCGTACGTCTTCCAGGACCGCAACCGCGTCGGCTCCTGCCTCGCCCTGGCCTTCATCGGCATGGGCATGTTTGCCCTGCACCTGGTACTGACCAGGTACCTGCAGGGTGCCCGCGGCTATACCCCGTCCCAGATCGGCGTGGCCCTGCTGCCCATGGCCGGTGCGGTCGTCATCGCCTCCACCCAGGTCTCCGCCCGCCTGTACCGCCGACTGGCGCCCCGCGGCCTCATCGTGCCGGGCCTGGTGCTGACGGCGATCGGACTGGCGCTCCTGACCGGCCTCGACGCCGACAGCGCGTACGCCACCCAGGTGCTGCCCGGCACCCTCCTCGTCGGCTTCGGTCTGGGCCTGGCCTTCATGCCGCTCTTCGCCACCGCGACCGGCGGGATCGCCCCGCAGGACTCCGGCGGCACCTCGGCAATGGTCAACACGGCCCAGCAGTCGGGCAACTGGGCCGCCTCGCCCCTGTTCGGCACCATCCTCGCCTCGGTGATCTCCGCCCAGCTGGATCACGTGTCAGGCGTTCCTGAGGGCTTGACCAAAGCAGTCGAGCAAGGCTTCCTGCTCAGCAGACAGAACCTTCCGGCGGCACTGTCCGACGTCGTAAGGGAGACGGACAGGGCGGTCCTGGGCGGCTACTCCGTCATCCTTTGGTGGGCGGTCGGCCTCACGCTGCTCGCGGGCCTGCTCGCCGGCCTGCTGGTCACGGCCAAGGCTCCGAGTGGTGGCCCCGGCTCCCGTTGACCCCGTGCACCGGTCGATCCGCCCGACCGGGTACGGGCCCTCAGGACGTGCTGCGTGCACTGTTCTCGATGGCCCGGGTCGATCGGCCGAAGCGGTCGGCGGAGCGGTCCGGTCACGGTCTCCGAAAGCCGTCACATCAGCGGCAGCAGCAGAGGGGACAGCTTCCCGTCCTCCTCGATCAGACCGCAGTCCAGCAGTTCCTTCCGGGCCGCCGCGAACTCGTCGGGCACCTCGCCCCCTGCCGTCGGCTCGGAGAGCACGATCACATGCTCGTCTGTCGGCCGGAAGCGGGACTGGGAAATGTCGAACGAAGGCATACACACGCACTTGGTAGTCGCTCAGGACTGGGACTCGGCCCAGAAGTTGAGGACTCTCGAAAAGCCCGCCCGTACGGCGCCGCGCCGCGTGAGCACGGACCGGTCGACTCCGGAAAAGAGAGCCGCGAGGGAGATGTCGGCGGGCAGGACCCGGCCCGCCGCCTGCACGGTTACCTTCCTGCCGCTTCCGAGGCCCGACTGCCGCACCGTGATGACGACACCGGGGTCTTCGGCGTCGGGCTGCCGGGACAGCTTGTACGCCCGGCGGTTGATCGCCGTGAGCCTGTACGTGTCGCCCAGATACGTCATGTGCAGGGAGCGTCCCCGGTGCGTCGGCGCCCACCGGTTCCGGCTCATCCGCACGAGCCCGTCGCCCACCCGGAGCGTCGCGCGGTTGAGGGTCGGCATCGACGCGACGTCCGTGTGCACGCCACGCGTCTCGAACGTGGCCGTGGGGATCAGACCACCGCGCACATCCGTGACGATCACGTTCGGCAGGTCCCGACCCGCCGGGTACACCACCCGGATGTCGCCGAACTCCGGAGAAGTGCCCTGCCAGCCGAACTTCGTGCGCCCGGCAGGCTGTTGCTCCTTCCAGTACGCGAGCGTGAACGGGCTGATGGTCGTGTGCATGTCTTTCCCTCGCTAGTCGAACGGGTTGAGGGCGCTGCCCAGCTTCTTCGCCCCGTCGGCGATACCGTCCCCGATGTCCGAGGCCTTGTCACCCACCCAATCCCCGGCCTTCTCGATGCCGTCGCCGATGGCCTCGTGGTTGTCCCAGATCAGGCAGCCGGCGTACACCACGCCTGTGCCGATTGCCAGACCGGCCGTGACCGGGCTGGGCGCCACGATCAGCACGGTCATCGACGCTGGGCCCTGACGTGTCGTGGGACCACGCCCTGAACCCCATCTTCATCATCGACCACATGTGCAACTGGTATAAGCCGTAGAGCGCATAACGAGAAGGGCCCCACCCCTCGCCTTTCGGGGGGGTGGGGCTCTTCTCGTGTTGAACGTGCGAATCGCCGCCGGTCAGTTCAGCCGGTGGCGTCCTGACGCCTGCGGCGCATCCACCACACCAGGGCGGCCGCCACGTTGCCGCTGCCGCCGAGGTAGAGGGTATCGGTGTCCCGGCAGGAGACGTCATCGGACTGGAGGGACGTCTTGGTGGTGGTGTCCAGGTTGCGGTGTTCGACGTTGAACCGGGTGCAGGGGATGTTCTGCTTGGGCTGCTTGGGCTGCTTGGGCTGCTTGGAGAAGTCCACGCCGCCGACGCCCTGGTTGTAGACCTTGCCGCCGTACTCCCACTCGAACCACTCGATGCCCTCCTTGACGGAGTCCATGTAGCGCTGTCAGTGCGCGCTGTATGTGTAGACGGCGGTGGAGGCGGCGCACTCGCCGGGCGGGATCATCTCGACCCGCAGGGTGCCAGTGCGGGCGTCGTAGTCCACGCCTTCGGTCTCGAAGCCGGTTCCCGCGCAGGCGGAGCGCTGCGGGAGGGGGAGGATGACGGAGACGTGGCCGGTGACGGGCTTGCCGTCGAGCGCGCGGTCGAGGTCCACCTGGAACAGCGGGCGCTCCACCGGCCACAGCGACAGGGTGCTGTCGTCGGAGGCGCACACCAGGCGCGTCGCCGAGACGAAGTCGCAGCCCTGGATGTCCCGGACCGGGTGGTCCAGGGAGATCCGGCCTGCCTCGGGAAGCTCGCCGCCACCCGCGGGGGCCTGGGCGTTGAAGACCGGTGCGGGGAAGACCAGGAGTCGGTCCTGCTGGTCCCATTCGCCCGAGACCAGCCACTGCGCGTCGGGAGAGACGGCGGCGAAGGAGTTGTTCATCCGCTCGTCGCCTTCGAGCTGGTGCGTGTAGACGAAGCGCTTTCCGCCCGGGGTGGTGACGGCGAACATCTTGGCTGTCGCGCCGCCATTGCCCTGGTAGGCGTCGAAGATGCGGTTGCGGGCGATCTCCGGGTCGCCGATGTGGGTCCAGCCCTGGTCTCTGAGGTCCTGGGGGATGGAGCCGTTGCCGCGGAACAGCAGGCTGCCATTGCTCCGGGACGCCAGGCCCTGGCCGCCGGCGCGCGAGTCGACGTACGAGACGCCGGTCTCGGTCCACGTGCCGGAGGAGGGGGAGGAGGCGACGGCGGTCGCTGTTCCTCCGGTGGTGGCCAGGGCCAGTGCCCCGAGGAGCACGAGGAACTTCTTCATGGCTTTTCAGCCTTCCGTCTCAATGAAGATGGGGTTGGTGTAGAACCACGTGTCGAGCCAGGGGCTGCCGTCGCCCGGCACGTGCGGAATCGGTCCGTTGGGGTCGATCGAGGCGCCCAGGTAGCCCGCCCCGTTGCGCTTGCCGTCGCTGCCGCGCAGCCGCAGGTAGAAGGACTTGACCCGGCCTCGACAGGGATGGTGAGGGTGTACGTCCCGGCGCGCTCCGACACGTCGGAGGTGTGCACCACCCGGGTGTCCGGCGCCCGCCACTCGTGGGCCGGCAGCAGTGAGCCGGCCGCGATATCGGTTCGTCGTGGTGCGTGGCAGCGCCGTCACACAAGTGCCGTCAAAGAGCGCCGCGGCCGCACCGGGAGCGGCTCACATACGAGCGGGTCAGCGCCTCTCACGAGTGCGCTCCGCTTCAGCACTCAGTGGGCCGCTTCCGATCGGTGCGTGCTATCGGCTAAGCCTCGGCCAGGACATTTCATGCGATTCATACCTTGCGGTTTGGTGGTCCAGTTTGCGCGCGATGAGGACGCCGACTTTCGAAATGCCGCCGAAGTCCCGCCGTATGCCCGGCGGTGGTCTCCGACAGCCGCTCCCTTCACGAACACGCAACGCCCGGCCGCCCCGCGGGGCGGCTGCCGGCCGACGCCTGCAGCCTCCCGTCGTCCCGCAACCTCCGGGTGAATCCGCCCTTAAGGTCGGGGGCGAGTCAGATGGCGGTCCGGCGAGCGCCGGAACCTTGCCGACACTCCCTGCTGAGACAGCTGGACTTTCTTTGCATAATCGGGGTCTGTACGGTCAACGGCCCTGTCTCACTTCCGGTGGTGACGGAGGATGGTGCCAGCCGAGGAGAATGCGGTGGCGGAGGAGGGTGAAGGTGCCCGCCCGTACATCTGCCGCGCAAACAGCTTGGTCTTGGTGTTGACACCTTCGGTTCCGCCGTTGTGGTACGGGAGTGTGAACGCGGCGGTCACAGCGTCGCGGTCTCGGTCCAGGCCCCGGGTGAAGGCGTGCAGATGGGGCAGGTCGGCTGCGCGGACCTGGACGATCCAGCGCGCGAGCGCGTCGCGGCGTGGTCGCGCGGGGGCGCGGGCGCAAGCCCATCGCCGCGAGTCTCAACGGGGCAGCTGAACCCATGACTTGATGCCTCGCTGCGGCGGGTTGGCCTCGCAGGCGCCCCACTCCCCGCCCCAGTCGTCCACAACAGCCGCCAGCAGCCAGAGCGCCTGCCGACGCCGCGTCTCGCAGAGTGTGGCCACGTCCGGGTTGAGGTGGTGGGGGTGTTGGTCCCAGACGAGGAGGCGGAACGCGTCGTCCCGGTGACGCAGGGATACGTAGAGCTCCTTTCCCGGGCTCATCCTGGCTGTGACGGCGATGAGTTCGGACGCCGCGAGCGTGGTCGGCCAGATGTACGGGGCGAGCCCGTGTGCCTTCAGAGCGGCGGCGATGGCCGTGCGGCCGATGAGCGCGCTGCGGATGTCGCCGGGGAGGGTGAAGCTCATCGCGAGTCCACGGCTGGAGCGGCCCTTGGAGCGCAGATACGGCTGTGGGTACTGCTGGGTGTTGGGATGCGGGCTGCCGGGATGCGGATACGGGACCGGCGTACGCGTCTCGGCGACGGCCGGGCAGAGTGCGGCGAGTGGAGATGAGTGCATGGCTGACTCCCCTGATACGGGTGGCGAGTTGGCGGTGTCCCTCTTTCGCGTGGGCGCGCACGAGTGGCTCTTGCGTTGCGGACGAGCAGTGGCTTGTCTCCCTGACGCGGGGCTACCCCTCCCAGGGAAGGAGGTTGCGGGCAGGACCGCGCGATGCACTTCCGGCTCGTCGTCGCTGTGTGAGCGGTGCGTAACCCAATGTAGCTCTAGAGGGGCAAAATAACCCTCTACTTCTGGTGAATGAACCCTTTCGTGGTCGCTTCGCACGCGCACGCGGCAGACTGCCGGTGACCGCACACGGAAAGGAACGGCATGGCAGCGAGGACGTCTCCTACCGAACGTCAGAAGCGGCTCGGTGCCGAGTTGCGGAGGATGCGCACATCGGCCGATGTCTCTGCCGAGTTCGCAGCCGGCTTGCTCGGCGTCGACCGTGGCAAGATCTCGAACATCGAGGCTGGCACACGCCCCATCAACCCGGACCGCCTACGCACGCTGGCCTGCAACTGCGATTGCACAGACGAGAAGTACGTCGACGCACTCGTCGAGATGGCCCACCCGCGCGGGCGCGGCTGGTGGGAGAGGTATCGAGGCACGCTGCCTCACGGTCTGCTCGACATCGCCGAACTGGAGGCACACGCGCTCCGCATGCGAGCTGCGTACTCGATGCACATCCCGGGCCTCCTCCAGACCTCGGATCACGCCCTGGCCCTCTTCCGAGTGGTGATCCCCCAGCTGCCGGAGCGGGAGATCGCGCTGCGGCTTGCACATCGCATGGAGCGCCAAGAAGTTCTGGACAGGGATACGCCCCCACCGTACACAGGCATCGTCCACGAGGCGGCGCTCCGAATGCAGTTCGGCGGACGCTCCGTGGCACGCGCCCAGCTCGACCACCTGCTGAAGAAGTCCGAGCAGGCCAATGTGACGCTGCTGGTGATTCCTTTCGAGGCGGGCGCCTTCCCCGGCGCTGGGCAGACCGTTCTGTACGCGGAAGGACCGGTTCCTCAGCTCGACACCGTGCAGATCGACAACTCGCACGGACCCCTCTTCGTCCACTCGGACGCGCAGTTGACGAAGTACCGGGCCCACTTGGACTGGATGGAAGGGATCGCGCTGCCGCCCGCCAAGTCGCGGGACTTCATCCACAACATCGCACGCCAACTCTGAGGAGATGACCGATGTCGGACGTCAACTGGGAAGACTCATTCTGCGGAGAAGGTAACTCCTGCTTCCGGATCGGAACCGACGAACAGGGCAACAGCTACGTCGCCGTCGCGGGTGCGGAGGAGCACTTCCTCACCGACAGCCGCGAAGCGCTTCAGCAGATGATCCGTGACATCAAGGCCGGCAAGGCCGACCACCTGCTGTGACAGCAAGGGCCCGGCACCGCGACGCGCTCGCGGTGCCGGGCTCCTGTGTGTGCGGGTGCCTCAGGAAGAGGTACCGCGCGGGAAGGAGACCTCCACGCGGCGGTTCTTTTTGCGGCCCTCTTCCGTGCTGTTGTCGGCGATCGGGTACTGCTCGCCGTAACCGCGGATCTCGAAGCTGACCGTCGATCCCAGCTCCTTGACCAGCACCGACTGCACGGCGTTGGCGCGCTGCTTGGACAGCACGTCGCCGTGGGCCGAGGAACCGAGGTTGTCGGTGAAGCCGAAGACGCGCACCTTGGTGGCGTTCTGCTTCTTGATCTCGGCGGCGATGGCCGCGATCCGGGAGTTGGCGGCGGAGCTCAGCTTGGCGCTGTCCTTGCCGAAGAGGACTTCGGCCTGGAGCGCGAACTTGATGTTCGCGTTGCTGTCCTCGCGACGCTCGTCCCCACCCTCGTCCTCGATCACCTGAACGATGTCGAGAACTTTGGCGGGGGCGAGCGTGCCGCCTTCGGGCATCTTCAGATCGGGGTCGTTGGGGTCGAGCTTGACCGGGGGCACTGACGTCGTCTCGGTGCCAGGGGGCACGCTTGGGCCGTCGTCGGCGAGCGCCGACGACGCTCCGAACAACGTGACAGTCGCCACCACCATGGCTGCCGCGACAGAAAGTCCGGCAGCGCCGATTGGCTTCAGCCGAGTTCGGTTGTAGGTCATGTCGGCCGTCACCCTGAAATCTTCAGGGAAGTCGTCGCGAACGTCGGCAGGGTGAAGTCGACCTCAGTCGTCGTGCTTGGAGGCGCTGGGAACTGCATGAAGATGGGAGTTGATTCCCCCACCGACAGCGTCGAGATACCGGTGGTGCAAAGGCAACGGCTCTCCGTGTCCCTGAGAATGTAGTAGCGCTTCTTGCCTGCTTTATCTACCAGTGTTGCACCTGCAACAGAGTTCGGGTTGGCGTTGACGATCGCAGTTTCCGCGCCCTCCCACCCACTGGAGTTCTGCGTCCTGTCGCTCACGTTCTTGATCTCGCCCTGAATCGTGACAAACCCTCCGGAGTCACGCTTCGCCTGATTGATCACGAGAGTCAGCCCGTTTCCTCTGACCTCGGCGAGCTTCACATTCGGGTCCACGTTCTCCCCGGCGGCGGTGTCCTCCTGCTTCGCCCCCTTGTCCTCTTCGGAGGGCTTGGAGGGCGTGGAGGACGACGACGAACCGGCATCGTTCGTCTTTCCGCCGCCATCAGCACCGCAGCCGCTGACGGCCAGGGCCAGCGCCGCCGTCAGCGAGACGACGGCAACTGCCCTTCGGGACTTGGTAGAGCACCGAATGCTCATGGGTTTTGATTCCTTTACTCGTCGTTCGCTGTCACTTGTCGACCAGGTGCACGTCGTAGAGAATCTTGCTCACCTTGGACCAGGGCTTGGGATTGCTTGGCTCGATTTCGAGCATTTCGCCGCCCCTGCAGGTGAAGAAGTACATGTCCTGGACTCCGTCGTCGTTGAAGTCAACGGACTCCCAATCAGGGCAGCGGAACTCGATGACAGCAGTGGCCTTGGTCTCCGCGAACGTGTTCTCCGTATCGGGAACCACCGGCGAGTCCACCGGGTCACGGCCCTTGACCTCAACCCTGATCCGGTCTCGAAGGCCGCCGGGAATCGGCCGACAGCGCGTAACGCGCGCCCCATTCGCTGAGGCCAGCCCGTAGGCCGCAGGGCATCCCAGAACCGGGTGGGCCCGCAGAAAGGGATCCAACATCTTGCCGGGAAGCGAAGCGAGGAACGGTCCCTCGAACTGCTTACGAGTCTCCTGCGCGGCAGCCAGGGCCGCGGCGTCCGCAGCCCCCTGGGCTCCATTGCGCAAGGCTGCGGCCTTGCCAACGGCAAAGAATACGAACGCGAGGAAGAGCAGACCCGCCACCATCACTACGTAGATGGGGAAGGCCTGCCCTGCATCGGTACGGGTGCGATGCCTCATTACTTGGTTTTGATGGTGTTCACCAAGCCCTTGATCTTCTCGCTGATCGCGCTGCCGATACCCGTGGCCACAATCGCACCGATGATCGCCACGACCACCAGGATGATGCCCAGGTACTCGAACGCCGTCTGACCGCGGTCCATGTTCTCGTAGCGCTTCTGGATGCGGCTCACGGCCGTGTTGGCCCAGCCCTGGACGCGGACGACGGTCTTCAGGGTGATGTCCGACATGGTGTTCCCCTCCGGGTTCGGCCGACCGGTAGCCGGCCGACTCGCACGCTTCTTTGGCGTCGCCAGCGGTACCGGCTTCCTCCTGGCCGGTGCCGCTGGCGACATGAGAAACATACGGCTGGGCACCCCGGCCACCGGAGGGTCCCAGGGCCCATTCCCGGGCCCAAACAGTCAGTTGGGCCTGTGCCGACACGCGCCGGGCGCCACGCCCCGAGCCCACGGCCGCGCCCCCCCTACCGTTCCGGCTTCCCCACTCAGCCACGGTGACCACCGGTCCCGCGCACCCCTGGTCCCGCCGTGGGGGCCGTGCCGAGCCAACGGGCGATGGCCTCACTGCGGCTTGCGCTGTGCAGCTTGGTGAAGATGCGGTTGATGTGGTTCTTGACCGTCTTCTCGCTGATGAAGCAGGTGGCGGCGATCTGCTGATTGCTCATGCCTGACGCGATCAGCTCCATGACCTCCACCTCCCGTGAACTCAGCCCGTACTTCCGCCTGTTGAGGGGGACCTCCGGCCCCCCAGTCATGGAAGACTGTGCCACAACCGGTTGCAGATGCGAAAGACCCTGTGATGGTCGGACCGGTCGCGCCGCAGGTGGGGCCGGTTCGGGCTTGGGTGCATGTGCAGGCGCACCGTATTGCTGGACCGGACTCGGGGCGTGGTTGTCGTAGCCGGGCCCCTGGTACGGAACGCCCGTGGTCAGGGCCGCGCCGAGGCCCTCCGGGAGCGGTCGTCCCTGTGGTCCGGGGCCCTGACGCATGTGGGCGAGGAGGGCGTTGGCCGCAGTGGCCGTGAAGTGGGCCCGGCCATTCTTGGTGTCGCGTACCGCCTGCACCAGTTGGTCGGCCGTGAACTCGCCGTGGACCAGATAGCCGCCCGCACCCAGGCGCAGGGCCTCGTGGACGATCTCGCTCTCGCGGCTGTAGGTCAGCATCATGACCGGTGCGACCTGAACGAGGTGGGGCAGGGCGGAGATGCCGTCGACGCCGGGCATGCGGACGTCGAGCAGGACGACGTCCGGGCGGTGCAGTACGGCCATGTCGTAGGCCTGGCGGCCGTCTGCGGCCTCGGCCACGACTTCGATGTCGTCGCGGCCGGAGAGCAGTACGCCCAGACCGGCCCGGACCACTGGGTTGTCGTCGGCGACGACGACCCGCAGGGCGCCGGGGACAGGCGTGGGCGGCCCGGCGGGGAAGGGAGGCATGGACTCGGATGCCGCGGACTGCTGGGGGACGGAGGCGGGGACGGGGAACTCGTTGGAGCTGGGCTGCGAGTTGAGCGGGGTGACGTGCGAGGACGTGTGCTGGGAGGCGTGGTTCTGTGCTGCCCAGTTCTGGCCCGACGCGCGGGAGACGTCGTCCGGCATCTGCGACCTCCTCTCAGGGTTCTATGGGGGGTGAGGGTGGAGTTGGCGCTGCTCAGTTCGGCTGCTGTTCAGTCGGGCTGTTCTGCTTCTGTCGCGGTGCTGAGAGCGGCGATCGGGAGTTCCAGGCGCACTTCGGTGCCCTTGGCCGCCTGCCCCTTTCCGATACGGATGCGGGCGCCGATGGATGCGGCGCGTTCGACCATGCCGACAAGACCGAAGTGCCCGGCGTGCCGGAGGTCGTCGAGTGTGATGCCTGCGGGTAGGCCGCGCCCGTCGTCGTACACGCTGACGCGCAGGACGTCACCCTTCACGCCTGCGAGTACGACGAGGTAGGTGGGTTGGGCGTGTCGGTGGGCGTTCTCCATCGCTTCGGAGGCGACGGTGAGCAGCTGGCGCGCAACCGCCTGGGGGACGTTGGGGACAGGGGTGTCGTTAAGCAGTCGGAAGGTGGCTGTGAGTGTGTGGCGTCGTGTGAAGTCCTCTGCGCGGGCCCGGAGTTCGCGTACTACGTCCACGCCGCCGTCGAGTCCGGACTCGCGGCGCAGGTCGGAGAGAAGCTCGCGGGATTCGGCGGCGGCCCGCCGGGCGGCGCGGGCGACCAGCTCGGCCTGGTGTTTGACGGTGAGCGGGTCCATGCGGTCGGAGGAGCCGGCCAGGCCGTCGGCAGCCAGGGCCAGGCCGTGCAAAGTCTTGGCTACCGAGTCGTGCATCTCTCGTGCGAGCCGGGTCCGTTCGCCCTCCACGGCCTCGTTCACAGCGAGTCGGGCCCGGGTCTCGGTGAGGGCCTGGCTGGCTGTGCCGAAGCGCAGAAGCAGATTGCGCAGGGTGACACCCACCGCCCCTGCGATGATGCAGAAGCCGGGGAGGAGGAGCGCCGTGGCGTCGGCGGGCTGCAGTTTTGGGTCGGTGCCGTACACGCCGAGGACGATGACGGTCTGAAGTGCGGCGAAGACCGCCGCGCCACGCCATCCGTAGACGAGTCCCGCCAGCAGCGGGGTGCAGACGGTGACGTACGCGAGGGTGGACTCGGGGCTGGCGGTGATCAGCAGCAGGGCGCCGAAGAAGGCGTCTATGCCGAGCAGCCAGGGGTGACGCAGGAGTACGGGTCCGAAGCGTTCCCAGTCGCGGAACAGCAAGTACGAGCCCATGAAGGTGACGAGGATGGCCGAGCCGATCAACCAGGAGGCCGGACCCGACGCGGTGTGGCTGATCGCGAACGGTGTGGCTATGGCGATCATCGCGAGCCGGAAGCCGAAAACCTGCCTGCACATCGCCTGGAGCGCGTTGACCTGGATCGCGAACGCCGGACGCGAACCGGGATCGGCGATCGCCTGACGCACCTCAGCATTCAGTCCGGTCTGGATGCCACCGAGTTGGAACGACATGAGCCTGTCACCTCCCTCCGGCCGTCCTGCCCACCGCCCACCTCGTTCACGTCATCCGCCTGTAAGGAAGCTGAAGTCGACGTTGGCGCCGTAGACGAAGCCGACCGTCAGCAGCACAAGGGTTCCGGGAAGCAGGAAGGTCGTAACCGCGAAGGTCGCCTTGGGGACGGCCCTGGCGGCCTTCCGGCGGGCGTTCTGGGCGTCGGTGCGCCGCATGTCGTTGGCGATCTGGATCAGCGTCTCGACGATCGGCGCACCGAGTTCCTCGCCCTGCTGGAGCGTGGTCACGAACATGGCCACCTGCTCCGAGTCATTGCGCTTGCGCAACTGCTCGAAGGCCTCACGGCGACTGACGCCCATGTCCATCTGGCGCAGCGTGATCCGCAGTTCGTCGGCCCAGGGGCCCTCGTACTTCTCGGCGACGCGTGCCAGAGCCTGGCGGAAACCGAGGCCCGCAGAGACCACGACGGCGAGGACATCGAGGAAGTCGGGGAGCGTCCGGTCGATGTGGTCGCGGCGGACGCGGACCGCTGACCAGATACCGACCTCGACCCAGAACAGTCCGAAGGCGATCAGCACCAGAGAGAGGAAAAGCTGCCCACGGATGATCATCGTGAATGCGCCGAGCAGCCCGAGGCCGCCGTAGACGGCCCGGCGGGCGGCGTAGCGGTCAATGGTCAGACCGCCCGGGTTGCCCGCCAGGTCGATCTGGCGGCGCTTCTTGTTGACGGCCTTGGGGCCCATCATCCGCAGGACCGCAGGGGCCCAGCGCATGCCGAGCCGGTCGATGCCGGAACCGACCGCGCTGGTGCGGGTGGAGCCGACCTCCAGGGCGATCGCGAGGTCGCCGGGGAGCTTGGCGTCGGCCCGATACATGCGGATACCGGCGATGGCGCCGTACACCGCGAGGCCCATGAGGCCGGCGAGCAGCAGGTCCATGTTTCCCCCGCTCATCAGACGTCGATCCGGGACATGCGGCGGATCACGATGAATCCGATCGTGTACAGGGTGATGGCGATGACCACCGCGACCTGGCCGATGAAGGCACCGGTCATGCGGTCGAGCGCGCCGGGCATGACCGCGTTCATCAGGAGCATGGCGCCCAGGCCGAAGATGGGGACGGCGTAAGCGGTGACAGTGACCTGGGAGAGCTGGGTCTTGACCTCGCGCCGGGTCTCCTTGCGCTCCTCCAGCGTCTCGGTGAGGTTGCGCAGCGAGCTGACGACCGTACCGCCGGCCCGGTTGGACAGGACGAGCGTGGTCACGAGAACGACGAGTTCGCGGGAAGGCAGCCGGTCGGTCAGCTCGCTCAGTGCGTCGTCGAGCGGTTCACCGACGGCGAGGCGGCGGGAGACCCGGGCCAGTTCCTCGCCCGCCGGGTTCTCCATCTCGTCGGCCGCCATGCCGATGGACGTACGCAGCGCGAGGCCTGCCTGGGTGGCGTTGGCCAGAATGCGTGCGAGCTCGGGGAGCTGGTTGATGAACCGTTCAGTGCGTTTGGTCCGCTGCCAGTTCAGGAAGGCGTTGGTGCCCCACAGGCCGATCAGCGCGGCTACCGGGCCGAAGAAGCTGGCGAGGATCGACGAGGCGATCATCCACAGTCCGGCCATGGCGGCTAGCGCGTAGACGAAGAATTCGCCCGGGGTGATGTCCAGGCCGGTGGCGGCCAGCTTCAGTTCGAGCTTCCGGCCCAGGCCGGTCTTGCGCAGCCTGGTGTCGAGGCCCCGGAAGCGGCGGTGCCGCCCGGTCTCCGGGATGTGGCCGGTGTGCGAAAGACGGTCCACCAGCGCGTCCCGGTCGGCCTTGCCGCCGGAGTAGGCGTGCAGGCCCGCGACACCCGTGATACCGCAGAGCAGCGTGACGCCGATGGTGAGAAGAGGAAGATTCGTCATGGCACGGTACCTAGTTGGCCTCTCGGGTGGCGAGCTGTTCGGCGGATTCGGCGACCCCGAAGGCCTGCGGGACGGGCTGGCTGGCCATGTAGAGACGCTCGGCGATCTTGCGCGGGAGCGGGAGGTAGTTGAACTCGCCGTTGATCCGCCCCTCGGCGTCCATCGGCTGGGCGTCGAACCGGGCGACGGTCACGATGCGGTAGGGATCGCGACCGTGCGAGTCGAGAACGGCGATCTCGGTGATCTTGCGGGAACCGTCGGCGTGCCGGGTGAGCTGGACGATGACGTCGACGGCGCTGTTGATCTGGTCGTGCAGTGCCTCGAACGGGATCTTGATCTCGGACATCGAGGCCAGAGTCTGCAGACGCATGAGCGCGTCCTCGGCGTTGTTGGCGTGGACGGTGGCGAGCGAGCCGTCATGACCGGTCGACATAGCCTGGAGCATGTCGAGCGACTCGCCGCCACGGACCTCACCGACGACGATGCGGTCGGGGCGCATACGAAGGGAGTTGCGGACCAGGTCACGGATGGTGATCTGGCCCTTCCCCTCGACGTTGGCCGGGCGTGATTCCAGCCGGATGACGTGGCTCTGCTGGAGCTGGAGCTCGGCGGAGTCCTCGATGGTGACGATGCGCTCGCTGTCGGGGATGAGGCCGGAGAGCGCGTTGAGGAGCGTCGTCTTTCCGGTACCGGTGGCGCCGGAGACGATGACGTTGAGTTTGGCCTGGACGAGTCCGGACAGCAGGATCAGCATCTGCTCGTCGAGCGAGCCGACATTGATCATTTCCTGGAGCGTGAAGGCCCTGGGGAACCGTCGGATGGTGAGCGTTGCGCCGGTCAGCGACAGCGGCGGGATGATCACGTTGACACGTTCGCCACTGGGTAGACGCGCGTCGACCATGGGGTTCTGCTCGTCCACACGGCGGTTGACCGTCGACACGATGCGCTCGATGGTCTGCATCAGCTGCTCGTGCGAACTGAAGCGCATCGGCAGCTGCTCGACCTTGCCGCTGCGCTCGACGAAGATCTGGTCCGGTCCGTTCACCATGATTTCGGTGATGGACGCGTCTTCGAGGAGCGGTTCCAGAATGCCGAGACCGAGGGCCTCGTCGACGACCCGACGGATCAGCTGGGTGCGTTCGACAGTCGAGAGGACCGGGCCCTCGCGGCTGATGATGTGGCTGAGCACGCGCTCCAGCCGGGCCCGCCGGTCTGCGGCGGCGAGCGAGGACATCTCCGCCAGGTCGATCTCTTCGAGCAGCTTGGCGCGGTAGGTGGCCACCATGTGGCTGTCTTCCCGCGCCCCGCCGTTCTTCTCGGGGGCGGTCATGCGTGCCCGCAGACTCATTGCGTAACTCCTCGTTCAGAAAAACTGTGGTGCCCCGGTCGTGCGGTGCGGGCGCCGGTCACCCTCGCGGCATGGTGGAACTGCGCCTGGCCCAGCCCCAGTCGTCGATACCGGGCACGACGGAGGGGATCTTCACGCGGGTGGTGTAGGTCACTTCGCCGGACCCGGCATCTCGGCTGAACCGCGAATTCCTGTAGCTGCCGAGCCAGTCGCTCATCGCCTCGCGGCCTGCCCTCACGGGATCTCCGTGCGACACGTCTTGGCTGGCGGTACGCGCCGCCGCGCGGGCACCGGTGCCCGCCTGGTTGACGGCGTACGCGGCGACCCCCAGCTGGATCGTGAGAAGACCCACCAGAAGCAGCAGCGGAATGAAGCCCATGTACTCGATGGCGACTTGGCCGCGGTCCCGGCGGGGTGCGGCGGTCCTCCGGCCCGGTGTGCGCGTGCTCATCGCTCGGCCTCCAGCGGCGACGCGGCGTTGCCCTCGACAGTCATGGGCCAGTTGAGTACACCGGGCACCAGGACCGGCACCCGCAGCTTCACCGTGGCCTTGTACAACCCGGACGAGTCATCGCACGTCGTCCGCTTCATCGACTCCCGCCAGACCTTCGGCAGGCCCCTCTCAGCCGCGTGCCGGCATGCCCGCCCCCGCGAGCCCTCCGAGATGGCCCCCTGATGCGCCGCCTCATCCGCCGAGTTCCCCGCCAAGGAGAACGTGTAGCCGATCAGCGCGCACTGCCAGAGCGCGACACACAGCAGGATGATCAGCGGTGTGACGCCCAGGAACTCGATCGCGGTCTGGCCGCGGTCCCGCTTACGGCCGCACAGCCCGCCCCGCAGCCGGCCCCGGTCCGGGCCGCGCGTCAGTCCCCGCGCCGGGGACGGATCACCGTAACGCCTTCCCCGTATCTCCGTGTCTGTCGTCTCGGTAAGTGCCATTGGTCAACTTGCCCCCTTGGTCGTCGCCCGGTTCCGGGCGTCGCCGTCGCGTCGGCCGACGCGTGGGCGGCCGATCGAGCCTCGGTCGTTCTTGAACATTCCGCCGCTCTTCGCGCCGCTCTTCTCGGCCTTCTCAGGAACCTTCACGATGCCCAGCTCGCCCGCAAGGGCCCAGAGGGCCTGTTTGACGGTGCTCTTGGAGTCGAGTTCGTGCAGCCGGCCCGCGTCGACGACGCTCTGGAGTTCCTTGAAGTTCGCGGGAACGGCCGTGTTGGCCGTCCGGGTCCCGGTGATCTTCTCGATCAGCTGCGGCTGGATCTCGGTGTTGCGGATGAACCGGTTGACGACGGTGACCGTCTCCTCCGCCTTGCGGATCTGGAGCCGGTCCCACATCCGTACGAGGCGCTTGGCACCGCGCACCGCGATCACATCCGGTGTGGTGACCAGCAGCGCCGTGTCGGCCATCTCGATGGCCGCGGCACTCGCTCCCTGCAGCTGGCTGCCGCAGTCGATCACCACGACCTCGTAGCGCGAGCGCAGGGCGCTGACGATCTGCCGGGCCGAGCGGTCGCTGACCTCCTCGGCGCTCTCGCCCTCACCGGGGGCCAGCAGCAGCGCGAGGCCGGTGCCGTGGCTGAACACGGCATCGGACAGGACACGCGGCGAGATGTCGGTGATGGTCGACAGGTCGACGATGGAACGCCGGAACTGCACATCGAGGTACGAGCCGATGTCACCGGCCTGGAGGTCCAGGTCGACCAGGGCAACGGTACGTCCGGACGCCTGGGCCGCCAGGGCGAGTTGTACGGCCGTAACGGTGGCCCCGACGCCACCCTTGGCGCCGCTGACCGTGATGACCGTACCGCCGGGGCCGGTGAAGACATCGGCCCCGGTGCTCAGGTGGCGGCGGACGCCGACGGACCACTGGGCGGCGGACTGGATCCGGCTGGCCAGTTCCTCGTAGCTCAGGGGCAGGGTGATGACACCGCGCGCCCCCGACTCCATCGCGGACGAGAACAGGCCGGGGGTGACATCGGCGGTGATCAGCACGACCCCGATGGCGGGGAAGCGCAGGGAGACCTCCCGGATCAGTTCCAGCGCAGGCACCGGACCGATCCGCTCATGGACCAGCACCACCTCGGGCAGCTCGTCGAGCGATTCGCCCGCGAGCCGGGCGAGGGTGTCGATGAGCTGGGTCGAGTCGGTGACCGGAGTGGCCGGTTCCGCGTCGGGGAGCTGGCTGAGCAGGGTGGTGACGGATCTGGCCGCGTCGACGTCACCGACGGCCGGGAGGATCCTGGTGGTCATGCGATCCTCACTTGTCCTTGTCGATCGTGTAGGTGCGGTCGCCCGGGCGGATGGTGCTGTCGCTGCCGGAGGCCAGGAGCGCGAGGCGTACGTGCTCCGCGAAGGACTCGGCGTAGGCGATGCGCTGGGTGTCGAGCGTGTTGAGTGCGAAGGTGATCGGGACGGCCTCGGTGCCCATGTTGGACTTGCCGTCGCGGTTCGGCTCCAGGGCGGTCAGCTTGCCGACGTCCAGCACCTTGGCGTTGGAGACGATGACCTTCGACTGGGAGGGGTCTCCGTCGCGCTCACCGGCGAAGGTGGCGTAGATGTTGACCGTGGCACCGGGGGTGATCTTGCCCGCGACGCCGGTCGCGGCGTCGATCATGATGGCGATCTCCTGCTCCCCGGGCTGCAGTTCGGGGCGCTTCTGCATCATGTCGGACTGAAGCAGCGAGCCCTTGCGCAGCTGGGTGACGGCGATCTTGCCGTTCACCTCGGAGAGGTCGGTCACCGCGTTGGTGGAGAGCCAGCGCTTCGGCATCGAGATCTTCTCGAACTGCCCGGACGACAGGGCGGTATAGGGCGCCACATCGGACTTCAGCTGGTAGGCCGAGACCTCGGGGCCGACCTTGGTGTTGACATCGCTGATCACCGAGAGCACGCCGGCGAAGGCGCCGAAGGCGCACAGAACCGACAAAAGCAGGAGTATCACGCCGCGGCGCTGGCGGGAGTTCATGGGCCGGACAACCTCGTTCGAATCGGATGCGTGGGGCAGCGGACAGGAGGGCGTCTACGGAGGAAAGCGGAAGCGCTAGGACTGCGGTGGTGCGGGCGCTCCCTGGCTGAGGACACCGGCGGAGTGCACTCGGTTCTCGGCTGCGGGTAGCGGGGAGGAGCAGAACCCGCAGCGGTCACCGATGAGGTCCATTCCGCACCAGTGGCAGTTCTCGCGACGTACGGAGGAAACCAGTTGGTACAGGACGGAGATGTCTGGAAGATAGGCAGCGAATTCAACCAATTTTCCGGTTCCCCACCATGCTGGGGAACCGGAAGGAAGCGCGGCCTCGTGAATGGACTGGACCTGCCACGCAGGTGCCAGGGTCTGCTTCACCCACTCGGACTGCGACTGCCCTTTGGCGATCATCAGGTGCGTGGCGAATTCCGGGCCGGCCGGCGGGTCCGTCTTCGGGCCGACCTTGACGAGCTGCGGCTCCGGCCCCGCGACCACGGCGAACTGGGAGCCCGGCACCCACGACTTGGCGTGCGTCCTGAGGTCGACCGGCACCCGGTCGAACTTGGTGACGGAGTTCAGCAGGGCGCCCGCGTGGATGTAGTGCGACAGCAGCCGGGCGGCGGAGGCGACCACTCCCGGGCTGAAGTCACAGATGGACAACTGGCGGAGCTGCCTCACGAGTACGGCGACGCCCAAGGGGGGGAGGTCCACCTTGAGCAGAGCAATGCGGTCGCTCTCCAGCACGGACCGTACGGAGTAGAGCCGGCGCTCATGGGCGGGCGCGATGCCGGTCGGGTACACGGCGACGACGTAGCCGTGCTGTTCGAGCAGCACGTGCATGTCACCGATGGCCATCTCCAACGCCTGGGCGTCGGGGGACTGCAGCAGGGCTGCTGTCGGTGTCTGCTGGTCGGTCGGAGGTAGTACCAAATCAGCATTGGTCACTGCTATTGCGGTCGGCACGCTGTTCCCCGTTTCGGCTCCGGCCAAACGACGGTCATGACGTCGGCCGCAATCGCTCCTGCTCCGCGGTTCTGCCTCAGCACTTTATCCACGTCTTACCTGGCAGAGAACACTTTTCGGAGGTCAGTACGACAACCTGTGCGGGCCGCCTGCACAACATCTCCATACTAAAACGGACCAAATCGAAAATCGTTAACTCCTGCACCACTGCGGAGTGTTACGAATCCACCTTCCGATTACCTGCCCTCGGAAATTCATCTCCGCACGTCAGGCCGGATGCGGAACCTGCCGCACGGGGCTCCGGCGGGACCGGATCGTCACTGTCCGAGCATCTGGGCCGCGTCACTCGCACGAGGGGCACGCGGGATCAACAAATCGTCAATTTGTTGGGGCCCCACGGCCGTTGCGGAACCTCTGAACGGCCGTTCGCGGGTGACTGTCGGGGCGACCACGGAGCGGCCCGGCGAGCGCCGCGCACACAGCTGTCATTGCCAGAGGTCTTGACAACTCGATTGGTCTGGACCAGCTTATCGGCCAGCGGTGGCCCCCGTCGTTCAACTCCACACCCCCTTCATCTCCGCGTCACTCCCCGGACGGCCCGGGGTACCGCCGGTCGACCCCACCGGCTCAGTCCAGGTACCCCGCCGGCATCCCCAACTCCCCCACGGAGGCAGCAAGTGGAACCTTCCCCCGTCAGCGGCCACAGAATCCGCAGGCGCCACACCCGGCCGCTCCTCGGCGGAGCCATGGCCGTCCTCGCGGCCGGCGCGCTGACCGCCACCGGTCTCGTCACCAACGCCGAGGCCGCCGATGTCAACGTCGCCAAGAACGCGGGCTTCGAGTCGGGGCTCGCCGACTGGACCTGTTCCGGCGGCAGCGGCACCACCGTCTCCTCCCCCGTGCACGGTGGCACCGCCGCCCTCAAGGCCACCCCGGCCGGCCAGGACAACGCGAAGTGCACCCAGACCGTGGCCGTGAGGCCCGACTCGACGTACACGCTCAGCTCCTGGGTGCAGGGCGGGTACGCGTACATCGGGGCGAGCGGTACCGGTACCACCGATGTGTCGACCTGGTCCCCCGGCTCCAGCAGCTGGACCCAGCTCACCACCAGCTTCAAAACCGGCCCGAGCACCACCTCGGTCACGGTGTACACGCACGGCTGGTACGGGCAGGCCGCCTACCTGGCGGACGACATCTCGGTCAGCGGCCCCGACGGTGGTGGTGGCACCGACCCCGCGCCGGAGATCCCCGCGGCGCCCGCCGGTCTCACCGTCGGCGCGACCACGCCCTCCTCCATCGCCCTGTCCTGGAACGCGGTGTCCGGCGCGACCGGCTACACCGTCTACAAGGACGGCGCCAAGGTCACCACGTCCACCGGGACCTCCGCCACGATCACAGGTCTGGCCGCCGACACGGCGTACCGGTTCGCGGTGACCGCCACCAACGCGGCCGGTGAGTCCGTCAAGTCCGCGACGGTCAGCGGGCGTACGGCCCAGTCGGGCGGCAACCCCAACCCCGGCACCTCGGTGCCCAAGCACGCGGTGACCGGCTACTGGCAGAACTTCAACAACGGCGCGACCGTACAGAAGCTCAGCGACGTGCCCGCGAACTACGACATCATCGCGGTCTCCTTCGCCGACGCCACGACCACGCCGGGCGCCGTCACCTTCAACCTCGACACGGCGGGCCTGAACGGCTACACCGTCGACCAGTTCAAGGCCGACATCAAGGCGAAACAGGCGGCCGGGAAGAACGTCATCATCTCGGTCGGCGGTGAGAAGGGGTCCGTCTCGGTCAACAGCGACGCCTCCGCCACCAACTTCGCCAACTCGGTCTACTCGCTCATCCAGGAGTACGGCTTCAACGGCGTCGACATCGACCTGGAGAACGGTCTCAACGCCACGTACATGACGAAGGCGCTGCGCTCGCTGTCGCAGAAGGCGGGGTCCGGTCTCGTCATCACGATGGCGCCGCAGACCATCGACATGCAGTCCACCTCGGGCGAGTACTTCAAGACGGCGCTCGGCATCAAGGACATCCTGACCGTCGTGAACATGCAGTACTACAACAGCGGTTCGATGCTCGGCTGCGACGGCAAGGTCTACTCGCAGGGCTCGGTGGACTTCCTCACCGCGCTCGCCTGCATCCAGTTGGAGGGCGGCCTCGACCCGTCCCAGGTCGGTCTCGGCGTCCCCGCCTCCACCAGCGGCGCGGGCAGCGGCTATGTCTCGCCGTCGATCGTGAACGCGGCCCTGGACTGCCTGGCCGTCGGCACCAACTGCGGCACGTTCAAGCCCGCGAAGACGTATCCGGGTCTCCGCGGTGCGATGACCTGGTCGACCAACTGGGACGCCACGTCGGGCAACGCCTGGTCGAACGCGGTGGCCCCGCACGTGCACGGCCTGCCGTAACCACCGTCCGGCATCAGTGACCAGCAGCGCCGCCGCTCCCCCGGCGGCGCTGCTGCATGCGTGTCCCGGGCCTGTCCCGGATCCGGGCGCGCTGTCCGGGACAGGTCCGGCCCATGGCCTCGTGGGCGTCCACGTGCCACCGTGGTGGGAGGCACGGAGGTGCGACAGGGGGAGTGACATGGCCGGGGCGCGGGTTCAGGCGCTGGGCGCGGACGATCCGGCGGTGCTCGGGCCTTACCGGCTGATCGGGCGGCTGGCCTCCGGCGGCATGGGGCGGATCTACTTGGCCCGGAGCGACGGCGGGCAGGGCCCCGGGGAGCTCGGCCGGGGAGCCGAGGGCGCCGGTGGGCTCGTCGCGGTGAAGACGCTGCTCGCCGAGGGGGACGTCAGCGATGTCGACCGGCGACGGTTCGCCCGGGAGGTGACTCTCGCGCAACGGGTCGACAGCGCGCACACCGCGCGGGTACGGGACGCCGACCCGGGCGCCGAGCGCCCCTGGATGGCCATCGACTACATCGCCGCTCCCCCGCTCTCCGAACTGGTCCGCACCTGCGGGGTGTTGCCCGCATCGGCCGTGCGATGGGCGGCGGCCGGCACCGCGGAGGCACTGGTCACCCTCCACCGGGAGGGCATCGTGCATCGGGACGTGAAGCCGCAGAACGTTCTGCTGCCGCTCGACGGCCCCCGGCTGATCGACTTCGGCATATCCCATGCCAGCGACCTCACCCGCACCAGTCTCACCCTGGGCACCATCGCGTTCACCTCGCCCGAGCAGGCGCGCGGCGAGCCGTCCACGGCCGCCTCGGACGTGTACTCGCTGGGCGCGACCCTGTTCCTGCTGGCCACCGGGCGGCCGCCGTACCGCGCGGACGGCGACACTCTGCGCCTGCTCGCCCGGGTCCAGCGCGGCGAACTCGACCTCGGCGGGCTGCCGAAGGAACTCGTCCCGACGATCCGCCCCTGCCTGGCCACCGACCCGGCCCAACGCCCCACGCCCGCGGATCTGCTCGGCCGGTTCCGGGCGGACCAGGCCGGGATGCCGGCGACGCACAGCGGCAGTCGCTGGCTGCCGCCGCGCTGGACGGCGCTGATCGGGGAGTACGCGGCCCAGGGCCGGGACCTCGCGCGCACGAACCGGATCGAACCGGAAGCCCCGACCGTCGACCAGCGCACGAGCGTGGTGCCGCCGCCGAACACCACCCGGATGTACACCGAGGAGCGCGAGGCGCACCTGCGGCGGCTGCGGGAACGCGCCGCGCGGGAACGGCAGCGCGCCGCCGAGGAGCACGAGCGGGCCGAACGGGAACGGGCGGAGAAGCGCGCCGCGCGGGAACGGGAGCGCGCCGCCGAGGAGCACGAGCGGGCCGAACGGGAACGGGCCGCGCGGCGTGCCCGTGCCTCGTCAGCACGGCCGTCGTCGTCCTCGTCGTCGTCCGCGTCGGCACCCCGCAGCACACCCACACCGACGACACCAACGACACCGGCGGCGAAGAAGTCCTCCGGCAGTGGCTGGCTGCTCATCCCGGTCCTCTTCTTCGTACTCGTGATCTGGCAGCCCTGGGAATCCTCGGGCACGAACAGCACCACGGGCAGCACCAGCAGCACCGCGTCCGGCGGGAGTGCCTACGGTTCCACTGCGAGGCAGACCCCGACCCCCACTCCCACGCCCACCCCCGATGCCACGGACCTGGCGTTCCGCGCCGTGCGTTCCGGCGACTGCCTCAACGTCTACGACGACGGGCACGGGAGGTGGAGCGCCTCGGTACCCCTCCGGGTCGACTGCGATTCCGCCAACGCCTATGTCTACGTCACCAGCGCCACCTCCACCTCCGGTTCCCCCTACGACTGCGGCAGCGAAAACGGTCGCGGCGAGTGGCACCACTCGGCGGACGACGGGTTCGACACGACCCTCTGTCTGTCGCGTCAGTTCCGTAAGGGCCAGTGCTTTCCCGCCGACCTGAAGGGGAACGGCCGGGCCGATCTGATGGTGGTCTGGAACTGCAACTCCGACCGTGTGCCGCTCGCGGGCTACTCGATCGTGCAGATCACCGGCTACTACCGGGCGCCCAAGTCGTACAGCGGCCAGATCTGTCCGGCGGGTTCCGGGCAGCAGTACTGGTACTGGAAGGTCGACGGCGACAAGAACATCGTCTGCACCCGCCAGTCCTGACCCGGCACCCGGCACCCGGCACCCGGCACCCGGCACCCGGCAGAGTGTGGCCGGCAGAGTGTGGCCGGCAAGGCGTGGGATGCCGAAGATGAGGCTGGTCAGGCCCATGGCGGGCGGGGCGCGCTTCTCGCCGAAGAGGTTCAGCAAGCGGGCGCTCAACACCTCGGCTCCGCCGGACACTTCGAGGATCGCGCCGAGGCCGATGGTGATCGTGACATGGCCGAGGGGGAGCGCGGCACGGCGCTGCCGTGGTGCTGGGCGCCGTGCCGTGCGTGGTGATGCGGTGCAGCGGGTGCGGCAAGTGGATCAGCTGGTTCAGCCGAGGACCGCGAGCGCGTCGATCTCGATCAGCAGCCCCTTGGGGAGGCCGACGTAGACCGTCGTACGGGCAGCGGGGGCCGCCTTGAGGTTCTGCTCGCCGAAGTAGGCGTTGTAGATCTCGTTCATCTCGGCGAAGTGGTCCACGTCCGTGAGGTAGACGCGCATCATCATCACGTCGTCCCAGCTCGCGCCGCCCTCCTCCAGGATCGCCTTGACGTTGGCGAAAGTCTGGAGGGTCTGCTCGCGCAGCGTCGGACCGGCGGGGGTCGGGGCCAGGCCAGTTGAAACGCTGTCGGCGGGGAGGAAGCCGACCTGGCCGGCGACCTGGAGGATGTTCCCCTTCTTCACGCCGTGCGAGAACTTCGCGGGCGGTGTGGTGTGGGTGCTCGGGGTGAGGGCGATCTTCTCGGTCATGGCTGTTCAGGCTTTCTTGGGTTGGTTGGTGCCGGAGTACTCCCGGCTGATGGTGTCGGCGGTGCGGCGCACCAGGGGAAGCAGGGTGAGGAGTTCCTCGGCCGTGACGACGACATTGGGTGCGGAGACCGACATCGCGGCGACGACCCGCCCGTCCGCACCCCGGATGGGGGCGCCGATGCAGTTGATGGACTCCTCGTGGCCGCCGAGGTCGGTGGCCCAGCCCTGTTCGCGGACGACGGCGAGCTCCTTGAGGAAGGCACCGGCATTCGGGGTCGAACGGGACGTGTACATGGGGTAGTCGAGCTTCTCGGCGATGGCGCGCCGCTCGGGCTCGGTGAGGTCGGCGAGGAGCAGCTTCGCGACGGCGGCGACGGTGATCGCGACGGGCTTGCCGATCCGCGAGTACATCCGGACCGGGTAGCGGCTCTCGACCTTGTCGATGTAGAGGACCTCGTGCTCCTCGTACACCGCGAGATGCACGGTGTGGCCGCAGCTCTCGTTGAGTTCGACGAGGTGGGGGTGGGCGATCTCCCGTACGTCGAGGTTCTCGACGGCCTCCTGCGCGAGCGCGAAGAGTCGGGCGCCGAGGCGGTAGCGCTGGTCCTGCTGGCGGTAGACGAGTCCGTGCTCGTGGAGCGTACGGAGCAGGCGCAGCGCGGTGGACTTGTGGACGCCGAGCTGTTCGGCGACCTGCCCGAGGTCGGCGGGCCCCTGGGCGAGCAGCGGCAGGATGCTCAGCGCCCGGTCGACGGTCTGACTCATACGCGTGCCTCGCTGCCCTCGGCCCGGTCGTCGCCCGGGGCGCCCCTCTTGTCCGTTCGCTCGCTGCGCTCGCTCACGTCGTGCGTACCTCCTGGTCGTGCCCCGTCCACCCGGGGCCGAGACGAAGTCTCCCCCAGGCGTCGTCGTCCAGTGCGGCAAGGGCGTCGGCGTGAGCGCGGGCGGGAGGGGCGGTGAGGTCTCCGGGGACGGTGAGGACGGCGGCGGCCATGAGGTGGCCGTGCCGGACGCGGTCGCGTACGGGGAGGTCGCGGAGGGTGGCGGAGAGGAACCCGGCGGCGAAGGCGTCACCGGCGCCGACGGGGGCGACGACGTCGACCCGGAGGGCGGGGACGGTGGTGACGGTGTCGGCCTCGCCCGCGTCCGAGAAGACCGTCGCCCCGTCGGACCCGCGCTTCACGACCAGCACCTCCGGCTCCGGCAGTGCCGCGCGAATCGCCTGCGCACCCTTCACCCCCCACGCCTCCTCCGCCTCGTCCTCGCCGACGAAGACCAGGTCGGAGCGGCGGGCCAGGTCCAGGAGCACCTCGGGGGCCGCGTCGGTGTCGCGCCACAGGCCCGGCCGGTGGTTGACGTCGAAGGAGATCAGCGGTCGACCGGTCCGGGGGGCGGTCAGGTCGTGGAGCAGGGCCAGGCAGTCGGCGGAGAGCGCCGCCGTGATGCCGGACAGATGCAGGACGCGGCCCGCGGACAGCGCCTCGTACGGGACGTTGTCCGGGGACATCGCGGAGGCGGCGGACCCGGCCCGGTAGTACGCGACCTCGTGCACATCGGTGGCCCGGTCCGTCGCCGTACGGAAGTAGATCCCGGTGGGCCGCGCCGGATCGCGCTGCACGGCCAAGGTGTCGACCCCGTAGCCGGCGACCGCCTCGACGAGATGGTCCCCGAACCCGTCCGCACCGACCCTGCTGACCCAGGCCGCCCGGTGCCCGGCGGCGGCGAGCGCGCAGGCGACATTGGACTCGGCGCCGCCGATGCCGCGGCCGAAGGAGGGTACGTCGGCGAGGCGTCCGGGCTGCGACGGCAGGAACGTCACCATGGACTCGCCGAGGCACACGACTTCGGCGGCCGTGGTGGCTTCGGCGGTCCTGGCCGGGGTTCCGGACACTCGGGGCTCCTCGCGGGGTCGGCTGGTTCGGTGATTCGGCGGCTGTGGCGGGTGCGGCGGGGCAGTGGTTCGGGGTGGTGCGGCGCCGGCTGCCGGCTCTCGGCATTGACCCGGCGTCGGCTCGGATGTTAGACAGCGTCAAGCGATATGCGCAATGGGTGTTGCATATGCTGCAACGAACACTTCGATCGAGGAGGCCCCCTTTGGCCGCCGACCGTCCTGTGGCCGGACTTGCCGACGAGCTGGTCGACCACCGCTTCAAGGCGCTCCCGCCCGACGCGGAGGGCCTGAGCGTCGGCGCCCTCGCCGCCGAGCGACGCAGTCTGTTCACGGGCGGTTTCACCACCCCGGTGCTCGCTCTGTCCGCCGAGTCGGTCGAGCACAATCTCGCCCTTCTGGAGACGTACGCGGAGCGCCACGGGCTCGCCTTCGCCCCGCACGGCAAGACCTCCATGTCACCGCAGCTCTTCGCCCGCCAGCTGGAGCACGGCGCCTGGGGCATCACCGCGGCCGTGCCGCACCAGGCGCGGGTCTATCGGGCGTACGGAATCCGGCGGATCTTCCTCGCCAACGAGCTCGTCGACGCCGTGGCCCTGCGCTGGCTGGCCGGTGAGCTGGACTCCGATCCGGACTTCCGCTTCATCTGTTACGTCGACTCGGTGCGTGGCGTGGAGCTGATGGACGAGGCACTGCGGGCGGCGGGCGCCTCCCGCCCCGTGGACGTCGTCGTGGAGCTGGGCGCGGGCGAGGGTGCGCGTACGGGTGTCCGTACCGAGGCCGGGTGCGCGGCGGTCGCCGATGCGGTGGCCGCGGCCTCGACGCTGCGGCTGGTGGGCGTGGCCGGTTACGAGGCCGAGGTGCCGGACGCGTCCGGCGAGCGGGTACGGGAGTGGCTGCGCCGGCTCGTCGCGCTGGCCGTCGACCTCGACCGCGCGGGCCGGTTCGCGGCGTCCGCGGCCGACGAGGGGATCGTGATCAGCGCGGGCGGCAGTGCGTGGTTCGACGCGGTGGCGGACGTGTTCGCCCGGATCCCGGAACTCTCCGGTCCGGTGCTCAAGCTGCTGCGCTCGGGGGCGTACGTCTCGCACGACAACGGCCACTACCGCCACAGCACCCCGTTCAACCGCGTCCCGGAGGAGGGGGCCCTGCAGCCCGCCTTCCGGCTCTGGGCCCAGGTTGTCTCCCGACCCTCCCCCGAACAGGCGTTCCTCAACGCGGGCAAGCGGGATGCGGCGTACGACCTCGACCTCCCGCAGGCACAGGTCGTGCGGTCCGGCCGCGACGGCTCGGTCCGGCCCGCGAAGGGTGTCGCGGTCAGCGGTCTGTCGGACCAGCACACGTGGGTGCGTACGGAGCCGGGCGCGGAGCTGGAAGTGGGTGACTGGGTGGGGATGGGTCTGTCGCACCCGTGTACGAGCTTCGACAAGTGGCAGCTGATTCCTCTGGTGGAGGCGGACGGCACGGTCACGGATTACATCCGCACGTTCTTCTGACCTCTGCCCGCCCCTCCCCGTACCCGGGGGCTCCGCCCCCGGACCCCCGCTCCTCGATCGCCAAAGGGGCTTGATCCTGGCGAAAGGCGGCCCGTTCCATGGACCTGGTCATCCGTGACGCACATGTCGTCGACGGCACCGGCACCCCCGCCCACCGCGCAGACGTGGCCATCGGCGGCGGCCGGATCGTCGAGATCCACCCCGAACACGCCCCCGGCCCGCGCCCCACCGGCCGCCGCACCCTCGACGCCGACGGACTCGCCCTCTCCCCCGGCTTCATCGACATGCACGCGCACAGCGATCTCGCGCTGCTCCGCGACCCCGATCACAGCGCCAAGGCCGCACAGGGCGTCACGCTCGAAGTCCTCGGCCAGGACGGCCTGTCGTACGCCCCGGTCGACGACCGCACGCTCGCCGAGGTACGCAAGACGATCACGGGCTGGAACGGCGACGGTTCGGACCTCGACTTCGACTGGCGCACGGTCGGTGAATATCTGGACCGCCTGGACCGCAACTTCGACGGCCAGGGCATCGCGGTCAACGCCGCCTACCTCATCCCGCAGGGCACAGTCCGGATGTACGCGATGGGCTGGGAGGACCGCCCGGCCACCGACGCCGAGCTGACCCGGATGAAGGAGCTCGTCGCCCAGGGCATGGCGGACGGCGCGGTCGGCATGTCCTCCGGCCTCACGTACACCCCCGGCATGTACGCGAACGACACCGAACTCACCGAACTGTGCCGGGTGGTGGCCGGGTACGGCGGCTACTACTGCCCGCACCACCGCTCGTACGGGGCGGGCGCGCTCGGCGCGTACGAGGAGATGGTGCAGCTCACCAGGAACGCGGGCTGCGCCCTCCACCTCGCCCACGCCACCATGAACTTCGGCGTGAACAAGGGCAGGGCGCCGGACCTCCTCGCCCTGCTCGACGACGCCCTCGACGCGGGCGCGGACATCTCCCTCGACACCTACCCGTACACGCCGGGCTGCACGACCCTCGTCGCGATGCTGCCGAGCTGGGCGAGCGAGGGCGGACCGGAATCGGTCCTCACCCGCCTCGCGGACGACAGGGCGGCGGAGCGGATCCGGCACCATTTGGAGGTGCTGGGCTCGGACGGCTGCCACGGCGTGCCGATCGAGTGGGACACGATCGAGATCTCGGGCGTCGGCGTCCCCGGCCTCGCCGGCCATGTCGGCCGTACGGTGGCCGAGTCCGCCCGCCTGCGCGGCGAGGCCCCCTGGGTGACCGCACGCCGGCTGCTCATCGAGGACCGGCTCGGCTCCACGATCCTCCAGCACGTGGGCCACGAGGAGAACGTCCAGCAGATCATGCGCCACCGTGTGCACACCGGCGGCAGCGACGGCATCCTCCAGGGCGACAAGCCGCACCCGCGCGCGTACGGCACGTTCCCGCAGTATCTCGGCCGTTACGTACGGGAGTTGGGCATCCTGTCACTGGAGGAGTGCGTCGCCCACCTCACCTCCCGCCCGGCGAAGCGACTGCGTCTGACCGACCGGGGACACATACGCGAGGGCTACCGCGCGGACCTGGTCCTCTTCGACCCGGCGACGGTGGCGGCGGGCTCCACGTTCGAGGAGCCGCGTACGTTGCCGACCGGCATCCCGCATGTACTGATCGACGGCCGCTTCGTCATCGAGGACGGCCGCCGGACCCAGGTGCTGGCGGGGAAGGCGGTGCGGGGCGAGGGACGCCTCCAGCACCTATGAGGTCTCCGGGCCCTCGGCCGCACGCTCCTTCGCCCAGGCCAGGTCCTCCTCGGTCGGGGCGTCGTCCTGGGTGAGGCGCTCCCGCCAGTAGCCGCTGAACTCCACGGCCCCCTTGGGCAGTCCGCGCTCCTCGACCAGATGACGGCGCAGGGCCCGTACCGCCCCGGCCTCACCGGCCAGCCATGCCGCACCGGACCCGGCGGGCAGTTCGGCACCCCTCACCGCCTCCGTCAACGTCTCGCCCGTGTCCCGGTGCACCCAGTGGACGGTCACCTCGCCGGGCGAGTCGAGCACCTGCCCCTCCGCCTCGTCGGCCACCTCGGCGTACACCAGCGCCCGCGCCCCGGCCGGGAGGGACTCCAGGAGCGTCCCGATCGCCGGGAGCGCCGTCTCGTCCCCGGCCAGCAGCAGCCAGTCGGCGGCGGGCAGCGGCCGGGCGTACATCGACGACGGGCCGACCATGCCGAGGACGTCCCCGGGGCGCGCGTCCCGGCCCCAGCTGGCGGCGGGTCCTTCGTCGCCGTGGAGCACGAAGTCGACGGCCATCAGGCCGAGCCGCCGGTCGTACGCGCGAACCGTGAAGCTCCGCATCAGCGGACGTTCGGGCTCGGGGATCGCGAGGTACGCCTCGTACCACCGCATGCCGTACGTGTCGTCGACGTCGGGCTCCGGCAGCCGGGGCACCTCCTGCCCCTCCCTCGGGAAGCAGAGCTTCATCTGCTGGTCGGGCCGGTCCTCCATGAGCTCCGCCAGTGCGTCCCCGGCGAAGGTGATGCGTGCTGTCCGCGGGGTGATCCGCTCCACGCCCACGACCCGTACGTACGACACGGGCAATGCCTGCCCCATCGCGGCACCCACTCTCTGCGACTGATAGTTTATGCCGTAAGGAATTATCTCGGCGAAGTTACTTTATGGCGTAAGGAGTCGCAAGTGGTGGTCTTTGCCGGACAGGGCGACGCCCGCCGTTCGATGTCCCTGCTGTGGCGCGCCGAGCAGCCGGCGCAGCCGCGCCGCGGCCCCGGGCCTGGCCCCAGGCCGGGGCTGAGCGTGGACGCGATCGTGACCGCCGCGATCGCCGTCGCGGACGAGGACGGCATGGGCGCACTCTCGATGCGCGCGGTGGGCGAGCGGCTGGGCCGTACGGCGATGGCGCTCTACACCTACGTCCCCAGCAAGAGCGAGCTGCTGGACCTGATGTACGACGCCGTCCACGCCGAGCTGCCCACCCAGTGCGCCGGCATCGACAACTGGCGTACGGGACTGACCGATTGGGCGCGGGACACGCTCGCGTTCCTTCTCCGCCACCCCTGGGTGCTCCAGGTCTCCCAGGCCCGCCCGGTCCTCGGCCCCCACGAGTACGCCGGCCTGGACACGCTCGTACGCCTGCTGGACGAAACCGGGCTCGAAGCCGCGCTCGTGCGGCGGCTGGTCGGCACGCTGTCCCACTTCGTCCGCGGCTGCGCCGGGACGGTCGCCGAGGCGCGGCAGGCCGCGGCGGTGACGGGCGAGTCGGACGAGGAGTGGTGGTTCGCCCGCTCGGCGCTGCTGGGCGAGGTGGCGCCCGATTTCGCGGACCGCTATCCGAGCCTGAGCGCGATGGAGAGCGAGGGCACCCCGCAGCAGCCGCCCTCCGCCCCCGGCGAGGAGGCGATGCCGTACCTGGAGCGCGAGGCGCGGGAGACGTTCGCCGTCGGACTCGATGTGCTGCTCGACGGGATCGAGGCGGCGATCCGGCGGATGGGCACTCCGTGACCCCACGAGCGCGCGTCGCCGCCGCGGTGCCCGGTCGGCATCGCGGCGGCGGCGTGGCTCACGGACTCACGGCTTGGGCAGGGCACACCCCGGCCGGCTCAGGTCGAACTTGTTGCCGGTACCGATGCACGGCACGATGCCGTAGGTCTCCTGGGCGTAGTTGATGCCCTGGCGCACCGTCACATTGCCGCTCTCGTCGACCTCGCACGGGTTGTTGTCCGTGCACTGCTGCCCGTCCTCGTTGCCGGTGTTGTTGACGGCGACGACCTTGCCGGTCGCGTTGTCGATCACCGGGGAGCCGGACGTACCGCCGATGGTCTGGCAGGCGGAGGTGTAGCGGACCGAGTCCTTCCAGGTCCACGCCCCCTCCTTGAGGCGGTAGACGAAACCGTCCACATTGCAGGCGTACGTGCGCTTCCAGTAGCCGGAGACCACCGTGATCGCGGTGCCCTGGACCGGGTGCGCGGTGTTGAGTTCCAGCGCCTTGATGCCGTAGGTGCTCTCGATCTGGGCGTAGGTGCGGGTGAGTTGGTACACCGATATGTCGGTGTCGGTCATCGTCCCGTACGCGATCTTGCTCGCCCGCAGGGTGCCGACTCCGCTGCCCGAGGCGTTCAGCAGGGTGAAGCTCCGGGTGGACGGCTGGTTGAACACGACCTCGCCCGGTCCCGGGAATCCCGACTCCATGCAGTGCCCGTTGGAGAGCACGAGCGCGGGGTCGGTGGGCTGGGAGTCGGGGGTACGGACGACGGAGCCGGAACAGTTGCTGAGCGCGACGGTCCCGGCGAAGTTGACCGCCTTGGGCGCGAGTTTCGTCTTGACGGTGCCGGTCGCTGCCGCGTCGTGGCCGGCGGCCGCGGTCGCGGGTGCGATTCCCGCCCCGAGCAGCAGAACGGTGAAGAGCGCGCCGACGAGAGGCTTCTTCATGTGGGGGTCCCCTCCAGTGACCTGCGCAGGGCCCAAGTGGCCCCTGCGACCGAAGTTCCTTCGGCTTTGACATGCGCATGTTGGCGCACGGCAGGGGCCCCCACAAGGGGCGGTTTCAAGCCGCCGGGTCTCAGGCCGTCCGGACCGAGCCCCCCGGTCTCAGACCGTGGTCCGCTCCACCGGGATCCAGAGCTCCGCGTCGGCCTGTCCGGCATCCTGCGACACCCGGGTGCGCAGGATCTCGGGACCGGGCCTGCTCCGGTACGGATTTGACGGGAACCACTGGGTGAACACATCCCGCCACAGGTACTGAAGTGCCTGCGGGAAGGGCCCGGAGTTCTCGAAGACGGCCCAGGTGCCCGCCGGGACCACCAGTGCGTCCAGGTCCTCGGGCGCGGCCCCACCGGTCACCACGGCGTGGTAGTAGTCGAGTTCGGTCCCCTCCGCCCGGCTGTCGGCGAGGTTGTCGCTGACCGAGACGATTCCCTCCGGTTCCTGGTCGGACAGTTCCGCGATACGCCGCACCGTCTCCTGTCCGATACCCCGGATGAACTCGGCGATGGCCGGATTCACCCCCTCGTGCACGAGCGGAACCCGCGCCTTCTTCCCGACCACACGGAACTCCTCCTTCTCCACGATCCGGTACCGCATGCTGCTGCTCCCTTCGACCACGAGATGGAAGGACATCCGGGGCTGGGACCGCAGAGCCGCACCGGTCCGTCTGGCCTCGCCGGGGCCGACGCCGTGCATGGCCCGGAACGCCCGCGCGAACGCCTCCCCCGAGGTGTAGCCGTGGCGCACCGCGATCTCCAGCAGCGTCCGCTCCCCTGCCAGCACCTCGGCACCCGCGAGCGTCAGCCGCCGGCGCCGGATGTATTCCGACAGGGGCATCCCGGCCAACGCCGAGAACATCCGCCGGAAGTGGTACTCCGACGTCAGCGCGATCCGCGCCGGTTCGGCCGCATCGATCCGCTCATCGAGGCGGCTCTCGATGTGCTCCATGGCCTGGTTCAGCCGCTCCAGCACCCCGGACTCCTTCCCTTACGAGCACTCACGTTAGGAAGCACGCACCCCGGCGGACCCGACATTCTGTGCCCGGATCGGTCGGGTCGGGTGCGGCGGTGCGCCGAAGCGGGCGAGGCAGTGCCAGACCATCTTGAGCGACTGCAGCTCGTACCGGCCGGTGCGGGCCGCGTCTCCGATGATGCGGGGGTCGAGCAGGCCGTCCTGTGCGATCTCGGCGCCGAGATCCACGAACTCCGCACCCCGGTAGTCGGGGTGGCGCCGCAGCTGCTCGACGGTCAGCCGGAATCCGGCGTGCCACTCCGTACGGCAGGGGAGCCGGCGGGCCGCCTCCTCCACGGGTGTGGACCGGTAGCCGGGGTCCAGCACCAGGGCCTCGACATGGCGGTCGAGGACGACCGGGCCATGGATCTGCGCCTCGATGTAGTCGTCGAGCGCGTCCCGGTCGTCGGCCTCGGCCAACTCGATGAGGTGCGTACCGGACGCGACGCCGAAGTCCGTCGGCTCGGCAGCGCTGTCCGGGTAGCAGAACGTGGCACGCGGGAGAGTGTCCGCGGTCAGCCGGAAGTGCGAGGACCCGAACCTCGGTGCCGCGCCGACGGCTCTGCGGCGGAAGTTCAACGCCCCGTACACCGGCCGCTGTTCGGGGGGCGCGTCGTCGTAAGCACCGTCGAAGATCCGGCTCTCCCAGCGCCACCGGTCACCGCCCGGATGCGCGGTCAGGCCGCCGTTGCCGGTGCCGGTGACGAACTGCGAACGATAGACACCGTCCTCGGCCAGCCGGACCAGGATCGGCCGGCCGCCCGCCATCCGGTCGGGATGGAAGTTCAGCGTCAGGGGCAGGGTGGGGTCGAGCGGCCTGCCCGCGGACCGGGACTCGACATGGCTCAGGGCCCGCACCTGCGGCGACGGGTATGGGGATGCGTTCACCGGCGCAGTGTGCCGGAGCGCGGTTCGCCGCCGCACCCGGATTGCGTCCGGCCGCCGGTATCAGGCCTTGCCCGCCCAGGCCGACGTTCGGGTCCGCCGCTCACAGGAGTCCTGCGCCACCGCTTGCAGCACCAGTACCGAGAGGTCGTCCTCGACCGGCCCCACCCCGAAGTCGTGCGCCGCGCGCCGCACGTGCTCCGCAAGTGCCTTCGCACCCAGTCCCATACCCTGCCGGAGCACATCGGCCAGACCGTCGTTGTCGTCCAGCTGCCAGTTGCCACAGCGGCGTTCGGTGACGCCGTCGGTCACACACAACAGCGTCTCGCCGGGCGCCAGGCGGAAGGTGCCGGCCCGGAATTCGGCGCCCTCATCGATGCCGAGCAGCATCTGGGGCTCGGAGGCCGGTTCCACCCTGCCGTCGGCGAACAGGTGCAGCGCCGGGGGATGACCTGCGCTGGCGACCGTGCAGCGGGCTCCGGCCACGCCCGGGTCGACCGTCAGCTCCCCGTACAGCAGACTCAGGAAGCGGGAGCCCGTCTGCTCCGCGCCGAGCGCGAATGCCTCGGCGCTCTCTTCCGCCATGGCGACGTTCAGCCGGCCGAGCACCGACTCGACGCCATGGCCCTCGCGCGCCAGCAACCTCACCAGGTGCCGGGCGAGACCGGTGACGGACATCGCCTCCGGGTCCTTTCCCTGTACGTCCCCGAGCAGGAAGCACCAGTGGTCCTCGCCCATCGGGAAGATGTCGTAGAAGTCGCCGCCGACGGTCTGGCCCTCGCCGTGCGGCTCGTAGACGATCGCCGTGTCGACGCCGGCGATCGTGGCCAGCGTCGCCGGCAGCTGCCTGCGCTGGAGCGCGGCGCTGATACTGCGCTGCCGGGTGTACTGGCGGGCGGTGAAGACGGCCTGCGCGACCCTGCGGGCCACGTCCTGCACCATCCGCACCACGGTGTCGGTCATCTGCGGCTGCCCGGCCCGGCCGAGCAGCAGTACGCCCTGGTCGGTGTCGCGGGCGACAAGCGGGAAGGCGAACGCGGACCCGCCCGCACGGTCGGCGCCGGCACTCTCCGGCCACGGCCAGGGCGTACCCCCGGCGCGGAGCGCGGTGGGCGGCGGAATCCGTTCCAGTTCCTCGCGCAGCGGAGTCATGCGCTGTTCGTCGGCGTGCCAGACCCGGGACAGTTGCAGGCCGCTCCCCGGCGTGCTGAGCCAGATGCCGCACCAGTCCGCGAGCCGAGGTACGAGCATCTGGGCCGCGAGCGCGGTGACCATGGCCTCGTCGAGCTGGCCCGCCAGGAGTTCGCTGGTCTCGGCGAGGAACGACGGGCCACCGCGGTCGGCCCACTCCGAGGGGGCGTGCTCGTGGGCTTGCGCCGGATGTACGGGGGGCCCTGCGTCACGGGACCGTGCGTCGCTGCCGGGCTCGGTGGCACCGGGCCCGGAGGAGGCCGGATCCGTCGCAGGTGTCTCTCTCTCCGCGCCCTCCAGCCGGAACCAGACCCGCTTCTCCGCCCTCCGGTAGGTCACACCCCAGGACTCCGAGAGCGCGTTCACCAGCTGGAGGCCGTAGCCGGGCTCACCGTGCCGGGTGTCCACTCCGCCGCGTACCCCTCTGGAGGGGTGACGGTCCACGACCTCCACGACGACGCCCACCCGGGTGGCCGGGTTCCGCTCCAGGCGGCAGACCACGTCGATATCGGTGCCGGCGTACATGACGGCATTGGTGACCAGTTCGCTGACGAGCAGGACGGCGTCGTCTACGAGCTCCTCGATCTCCTCGGGGACCCGCGCCGGAACAGGGGCCGCGCCCGCCTCGGTGGCCGACGACTCTCCCCCGCCCCCGTCCGCGAGCGCCGCCGTCCACCCCTCGAGCGCCGCACACACGAATTCCCGCGCCCGGGCGGCCGCCAGCTGGTTCGCCGACAGCCCCTTCCTGGACACGGACTGGCTCGCGTGTACGGACAACGGGATCACCGTTCCTCCCGTATGCACCAAATACGCACGAGAAAGAGTACTTTCGTGCGCTTTATACTATGACAAGCACGACCAAATGGACCTTTGGTGAGCACCAATGGATCTTGGGCGGAGGGTGTTTCCATGGCACTGGCCCCGACCCGGCCCGGCACGGAGCAAGACGGACAGTGGGTTCGTACGAGCGATCTGCGCCCGTTGCTCGCTGCGATGAAGGCTCTGTGCGACGGTGATTTCACGGCGCGAGTGGAGGACTCGGAGAAACGGGGCGGAGCCACCCTGCCCGACGGTGTGCCGGCCGAAATGGCCGGGGTTTTCCAGCAGATCGTTGCGCGGAACGCGCATCTCGCCTCGGAGCTCCAGCGGGTACGCCACGAGATCATCCGACAGGGACGGCTGGACGAGCGGATCTCGGCGAGTCCCGGCTCGGGGACCTGGACGACGAACATCGAGGCCGCCAATACGGTGCTCGAAGCGCTGGTGGTGCCCGTCGCCAAGGCCACCCGGGTGCTCGACGCCGTCGCGGACGGCGATCTGACCCAGCACGTCGATCTGCACGACGGGAGCCGCCAGCTCCGCGGCGACCTGCGACGCCTGGGCATCGGTGTGAACCGCATGGTGGACCAGCTCTCCCTCTTCACCGGCGAGGTGACCCGGGTCGCCCGCGAGGTCGGCACCGAGGGCCGTCTCGGCGGCCGGGCGAAGGCGCAGGGGCTGTCGGGCGACTGGCTCCATGTGACCGAAGCGGTCAATACGATGGCGTCCCGGCTGACGGCGCAGGTGCGGGACATCGCGGTCGTGACGACGGCGGTGGCCCGCGGCGACCTGACGCAGCAGGTGACGGTCGAAGCCACCGGCGAGCTGCTGGAGCTGAAGCTCACGGTCAACACCATGGTCGACCAGCTGCGGGCGTTCGCCGACGAGGTGACCCGGGTCGCCCGCGAGGTCGGCACCGAGGGCCAGCTCGGCGGCCGGGCCCAGGTCAGGGGCGTGTCCGGGGTCTGGAAGGACCTCACCGACAACGTGAACTTCATGGCATCCAACCTGACGTCCCAGGTCCGCAACATCGCCCAGGTGACCACCGCCGTCGCCAACGGCGACCTCAGTCAGAAGATCACCGTGGACGCGCGGGGCGAGATCCTGCAGCTGAAGTCGACGATCAACACCATGGTCGACCAGCTCTCCGCCTTCGCCGACGAGGTCACCCGGGTCGCCCGCGAGGTCGGCACCGAGGGCCAGCTCGGCGGCCGCGCCCACGTCAGGGGCGTGTCCGGCGTCTGGAAGGACCTCACCGACAACGTCAACTTCATGGCCGACAACCTCACCTCCCAGGTCCGCAACATCGCCCAGGTCGCCACCGCCGTCGCCGAGGGCGACCTCGGCAAGACGATCACGGTGGAGGCCAAGGGGGAGATCCTGGAGCTGAAGTCGACGATCAACACCATGGTCGACCAGCTCTCCGCCTTCGCCGACGAGGTGACCCGGGTCGCCCGCGAGGTCGGCACCGAGGGCAACCTGGGCGGTCAGGCGCAGGTCAGGGGTGCTTCCGGGGTCTGGAAGGACCTCACGGACAACGTCAACCGCATGGCGCTCAATCTGACGTCCCAGGTCCGCAACATCGCCCAGGTGACCACCGCCGTCGCCAACGGCGACCTGTCGAAGAAGATCGACGTCGACGCGCGCGGCGAGATCCTGGAGCTCAAGGACACCGTCAACACGATGGTCCAGCAGTTGCGGGCGTTCGCGGACGAGGTGACCAGGGTGGCCCGCGAGGTCGGCACCGAAGGGCGGCTCGGCGGCCAGGCCCAGGTCCACGGCGTCTCGGGGGTCTGGAAGAACCTCACCGACAACGTCAACTTCATGGCCGACAACCTCACCTCCCAGGTCCGCAACATCGCCCAGGTCGCCACCGCGGTCGCCGAGGGTGACCTGTCGAAGAAGATCGACGTCGACGCGCGCGGCGAGATCCTGGAACTGAAGTCCACGATCAACACGATGGTCGACACGCTCTCCGCGTTCGCCTCCGAGGTGACACGAGTGGCCCGCGAGGTGGGCAGCGAGGGGCAGCTGGGCGGCCAGGCCCGGGTGGAGGGTGTCTACGGGACATGGAAGGGCCTGACCACCAGCGTCAATGAGCTGGCACTGAATCTGACCACCCAGGTGCGCGCGATCGCCGAGGTCGCCAGCGCCGTCACGCAGGGCGACATGTCCGGCTCCATCTCGGTGGAGGCCCAGGGCGAGGTCGCCGCCCTGAAGAACAACATCAACCTCATGGTGGCGAACCTCCGTGAGACCACCCGCGCCAAGGACTGGCTGGAGTCCAACCTGACCCGTATCGCCGGACTCATGCAGGGCCACCGCGACCTGGTCGAGGTCGCCGACCTGATCCTGCGCGAGCTGACCCCTCTGGTGAACGCCCAGTACGGCGCGTTCTTCCTGGCCGAGGCGGGTGCGGCACCCGGCGAGGACCTTGAGCTCCTGGCCGGTTACGGCACCGGGCAGCCCGAAGGCCGCCGTCGGCGTACCCGGATGAGCCTCGACGCCCCCGGCTGGGGTCTGATCACCCAGGCCGCGACGGAGAAACGGCGGATCCTCATCGAGGCGGTCCCCACGGAATACATCACCATCAGTTCCGGCCTCGGCGCAGCACCCCCGGCCAGCGTCGTCATCCTGCCGATCCTCTTCGAGGACCGGGTGCTCGGAGTCATCGAACTGGCCTCGTTCAGCCGCTTCAGCGAGGTCCACCTCGCCTTTGTCGACCAGTTCGTGAACACGATCGGTGTCTCCATCAACACCATCATCGCCAACTCCCGTACCGAGTCGCTCCTCTCGGAGTCCCAGCGCCTCACCGCCGAACTACGCAAGCGCTCCGACGAGTTGCAGCTCACCAACGCCGAGCTGGAGGAGAAGGCGGCGCTGCTGGCCACGTCCTCCCAGTACAAGTCGGAATTCCTGGCAAACATGTCGCACGAGTTGCGCACCCCGCTCAACTCGCTCCTCGTGCTGTCCCGGCTGCTCGCCGACAACCCCGACGGCCACCTCTCCCCACAGGAGGTGGAGTTCGCCGTCACCATCCACCGGGCGGGCTCCGACCTGCTGCAACTGATCAACGACATCCTCGATCTGTCGAAGATCGAAGCAGGCCGGATGGATGTACATCCCAAGACGCTGCCGCTGATCAAGCTGCTCGACTACGTACGGGCGACGTTCCAGCCGCTCTCCCTGGACCGCGGCCTGTCGTTCGACATCAAGGTCGGCGAGGACGTCCCCCTCGAACTCTTCTCCGACGAGCAGCGTCTCCAGCAGATCCTCCGCAACCTCCTCTCCAACGCTATGAAGTTCACCTCGTCCGGCGGAGTGCAACTGCTCGTCGAACGCGCGACGCCCTCGGACTTCGAGGAGGAGACGCTGCGCAACGCCGACGCCGTCATCGCTCTGAGCGTCAAGGACACCGGAATCGGTATCCCGCCGGAGAAGCTCGACGCGATCTTCGAGGCGTTCCAGCAGTCCGACGGCACCACCAACCGCAAATACGGCGGCACCGGGCTCGGCCTCTCCATCAGCCGGGAGATGGCGGGCCTGCTCGGCGGCCGGATCATCGCCGAGAGCGAGCCGGACGTCGGCTCCACCTTCACCCTCTTCGTCCCCGCGCACTACACAAGTCCGCCCTCCGACGCCGTCCCCGCGGTCGAACCGCGCCCCGCGAGCGACGCCACCCGAGCCATCACCGGACCCACCCGCCTGGCCGGCCGGCCCGCGGCCCGGCCCGGAGCCGCGCAGGCCGATGCGCTCAGCACTCAGGAGTCCTTGTCCCGCCCCGGAACCCGGCCCGACGGCGGCGACGACGGCGTCAGCTGGCCGGAGACGACCCGGCTCAAGGACTGGCTGAGCGGCCGCGCCGCCGACGTGCTGGCCAACCGTCGCATCCTCATCGTCGACGACGACATCCGGAACGTCTTCGCACTGACACATGTGCTGGGCCGCGTCGGCATCAGCGTCAAGTACGCGGAGAACGGCCGCGAGGGCCTTGAGGTCCTCGATCGGACACCTGACGTATCACTGGTGCTGATGGACATCATGATGCCCGAAATGGATGGATACGAGATGATCGCGGCGATCCGCCGCACACCTCGTTTCGCGGACCTGCCGGTCATCGCGCTCACCGCGAAGGCCATGCCCGGTGACCGCGAGAAGGCCATCGAGAGCGGCGCGAACGACTACGTCCCCAAGCCGGTGGACGTCGACCGCCTGCTGTCCGTGATCTGCCGGCTCCTCGACCCGCAGTGCACTTCGCCGGAGCCGCGGCCCGATCCCTCCGACAACGCCCGCTCCACGGACCGGGACCAGAGCGGCTCCCTGCCGGACCAGGGCGGCGGCGACACCCTCACCGACGGGGACGACGACAACGACACAACAGGGCGGCCATCATGACGGCGACACGGGAAGCAGCATCGGAGACCTCCAGCATCCTCATCGTCGACGACATGGAGGAGAATCTGGTCGCTCTCGAAGCCGTACTCGGCTCGCTGGCCCAAGTGGTCCGCGCGCAATCGGGCGAGGAAGCCCTCAAGGCGATGCTGCGCCAGGAGTTCGCGGTCGTGCTCATCGACGTGATGATGCCGGGCATGAACGGCTTCGAGACCGCCGCCAACATCAAGGGTCTCGACCAGACGAAGGACGTCCCGATCATCCTTCTGACCGGTGCCGCAGTCGATCCGAACTACGCCTACCGCGGCTATACGGTCGGCGCCGCCGATTTCCTGATCAAGCCGTTCGACCCCTGGCTACTGCGGACCAAGGTCAACGTCTTCCTCGACCTGCACCGCAAGAACCGCCAACTCGTCGACCAGGCAGACCAGTTGAAGCGCCTCCTGACGGCCGACGGCGGCCACCCCGGGATCCCGTCGGCCGCCCCCGACCCGGCTCGCGCACCCGCCGAGCCGTCGTACGGTACGGACCACGCGGACCCCACGGGTCCCGCGGAACACCCGGCACCCCCACAAGCGCCCGACCGGCTCGCCGAGGTCGCCGGCCAACTCGCCCAGGCGGAACTCCTGCTACGGGATGCAGACAGCCCCGGCCGGGCCGACCTCGCCGACCGCATCGTCGAACTGGAACAGGCCGTGGAGCGACTGATGGCGGCCCGCGAGGCATAGGAACGCGCCCGGACGTGATGCGTCACGGCTGGGCCGACGCCGTGTCCTGAAGGATGTTCTCCCTTCCCCACGCACCGAGCGGCCTCAGCGCCTCGTTGAGTCCGACACCCAGCGGGGTCAGCGAATACTCCACGCGCGGCGGCACCTCCGCATGCACCTCGCGGCGCACGATGCCGTCCTCCTCCAGCTCCCGCAGATGTGACGTGAGCACCTTCTCCGTCACCCCCGGGACCATCCTGCGCAACTCACCGAAGCGGCACACCTGCTCATTGAGCGCCCAGAGGATCAGTACCTTCCACTTGCCGCCGATCACGTCCATCGCCGCGTCGATCCCGCAGACGTACGCCCCCGGCCTCCGTACCGTACCCATGGTCCACCCCTCCCACCTGCTCGCTCACCCGGTGGTAACCACCCACTTGGAAGTGCGTACTTGATGACTTCCGGGCCTGCGACAAGCCTAATCGGCATGACCGACAACGCCATTGAGAAGTCGCCGCTCACTCTCCTCGGGCTCGGTGCCATGGGTACCGCGCTCGCCCGCGCCTGGCTCGCCGCCGGGCATCCGCTCACCGTCTGGAACCGCAGCCCCGGCAGGGCCGAGCCGCTCGCCGCCGAAGGGGCGGCCGTCGCAGGGACCGTTGCCGAGGCGGTGGCGGCCGGCAGGCTGGTCGTGGTCTGCCTGCTCGACGACGCCTCGGTCGACGAGGCCCTGGCCGGTGTCGACCTGGCCGGCAAGGACCTGGTCAATCTCACCACCTCCACTCCCGGCCAGGCCCGCGCCCGCGCCATCCGGGCCCGCGAGCGCGGGGTCCACTTCGTGGACGGCGGGATCATGGCGGTCCCGCCGATGATCGGAGCCCCTGGCTCCGGCGCCCATGTCTTCTACAGCGGCTCCCGCACCCTCTTCGACAGCCACCGCGAAACCCTGGCCGTACCGGCCGGCACCTCCTACGTCGGCGAGGACGCCGGCTTCGCCGCCCTGCACGACGTGGCGCTGCTGAGTGCGATGAACGGGATGTTCGCCGGGGTCTCGCACGCGTTCGCCCTGATCCGCAAGGAGAACATCGAGCCGACGGCCTTCGCCCCGCTGCTCGCCGACTGGCTCGTCGCCATGACGTCCTCCGTGCACGCGGCCGCCGCCCAACTGGCCGACGGGGACTACACGCGCGGGGTGGTGTCCAACCTAGCCATGCAGGTCGCGGGCAACGCCACCCTGCTGCGCACGGCCGAGGAGCAGGGGGTCAGCGCCGAACTGCTGGCTCCGTACCTTGCCCTGATGGAACGTCTCCTCGCGGACGGGCGCGGCAACGAGAGCACGACGGGTGTGGTCGACCTGCTGGCACTCCGACCCACCCGATTGCGTACGGTCGGCGCATGACATCCGACCGCGAAGCCGACCACGGCCACCGCAGCGCCCCCGGCCTCGACCTCGACGCCTATCTCGCCCGCATCGGCTGGACCGGGGAGCGCCGGCCCACCGCGGAGGTGCTGCGCTCCGTGCACCGTGCCCACGCACTGAGCATCCCGTTCGAGAACCTGGACCCCGTTCTGGGCAAGGCGCCCTCGCTCGCGCTCGCGGACCTGGAGGCGAAGCTCGTACGGGGTGGGCGCGGCGGGTACTGCTACGAGCAGAACACCCTGCTCGCCGCTGCGCTGACCGCGCTCGGGTTCAGGATCACGCTGCTCTGCGCACGGGTCGTGCTGGGGGCCGGGCCCGGGGACGTACGGCCGCGCACCCACATGCTGATGCGCGCCGAGGTGCCGGGCGGGCCGACCCCGTATCTGGCCGATGTCGGCTTCGGCGCCGCCGGCTCGCTGCTGGAGCCGATCCCCCTGGTCGCGGACGCGGAGCTGTACGACTCCCCGCGCCGCCACCGGCTCGTGAACACCCCGCACGACGGGCCGCTGGAGCAGTGGGAGCTCCAGGCGCAGACCACCGACGGGAGGTGGGAGGCCCAGTACGCCTTCACGCTGGAACCGTTCGAGGCGCCGGACTACGAAGTCATCAACTGGCACATCGCGACCAACCCGCGCTCCCCGTTCCAGCACCAGGTGTACGTCCAGCGCACCACCCCGGACGCCCACCTGTCCCTCACCGGCCGCACACTCGCGGTCACGGCGAACGACGGCACCCGCGAGGAACGGGAGCTGGCCGACGGCGCCGAGGTGCTCCGGGTACTGGCAGCCGACTTCGGCATCCACCTCCCCCGGGACACACGGCTGCCGGATTGACGGGAGCGAAGCGCCCCTCGCGCCCCCAACGCCCCGCCCCCGCGCCCCTCACGCCCCGAACACTGCCGCTCACGTGGCGCATCTCACCCGTCCACGTAGGTCACGCCCCCGTTCCGGCCCATTCCAAGCCCCGCCCCGTCCCGGACCGGCGTTCCCACGGTTCGGGGGCGGTGGGCGCATGGTTATGGAAGACGGAGCGGGGCGCCGGGGTTACCCGGGTGGGGGAACCGGAGGGGAAAGCCCGGGCGGCGCGTGAAACGCAGTCGTAAGCTCCCAGACATGCAGGTCATCCAGTCCACGAAGCTCGCCAATGTCTGTTACGAAATCCGGGGCCCCGTGCTCGATGAGGCGATGCGGCTGGAAGCAGCCGGTCACCGCATCCTCAAGCTGAACACCGGCAACCCTGCCGCGTTCGGGTTCGAGTGCCCGCCCGAGATTCTCGAAGACATACTGCGCAACCTCTCCGGGGCGCACGGTTACGGCGATGCGAAGGGGCTGCTGTCCGCACGGCGGGCGGTGATGCAGCACTACCAGACCAAGGGGATCGACCTCGACGTCGAGGACATCTACCTGGGCAACGGCGTCTCCGAGCTGATCCAGATGTCGATGCAGGCACTGCTGGACGACGGCGACGAGGTCCTCGTACCGGCTCCGGACTATCCGCTGTGGACCGCCTCGGTGTCGCTGGCCGGCGGTACGGCCGTGCACTACCGGTGCGATGAGCAGGCCGACTGGATGCCGGACCTCGCCGACATCGAGCGGAAGATCACCGACCGCACCAAGGCGCTCGTGATCATCAACCCGAACAATCCGACGGGTGCGGTGTACGACGACGAAATGCTGCGCGGGCTGACGGAGATCGCCCGGCGCCACAATCTGGTCGTCTGCTCCGACGAGATCTACGACCGGATCCTGTACGACGGAGCGACCCACACACCGACCGCGACGATCGCGCCCGATCTGATGGTGCTCACCTTCAACGGACTCTCCAAGAACTACCGGGTGGCCGGATACCGCTCGGGGTGGATGGCGGTCTGCGGTCCGAAGGCGCACGCCTCCTCGTACATCGAGGGGCTGACGATCCTCGCCAATATGCGGCTGTGCGCCAATATGCCGTCGCAGCACGCCGTGGCCACCGCGCTCGGCGGGCGGCAGTCGATCAACGATCTGGTGCTGCCGGGCGGGCGGATCCTGGAGCAGCGGGATGTCGCGTACGACCTGCTGACCCAGATCCCCGGCGTGACCTGCGTGAAGCCGAAGGGGGCGCTGTATCTCTTCCCGCGCCTCGACCCCAAGGTCTACAAGATCAAGGACGACCGGCAGATGGTCCTCGACCTGCTGCGGGCCGAGAAGATCATGGTCGTGCACGGTACCGGGTTCAACTGGCCGGAGCCCGATCACTTCCGTGTCGTGACGCTGCCCTCGACCGAGGACCTGACGGACGCGGTGACCCGGATCGCGCACTTCCTGGACGGATACGGCCAGCCTTAGCGGGCGGCCGGTCCTCCCTCCACCCCGGCATCGATTGCAGATAACTTTAGACTGAATCCAATGTAGGATGGTTCCACAGCAACACCAGGAGGCCATCCATGTACGAACCGATCCGCACCAAATCGGTCCACACACCGGCCGACCACGCCGACGACTTCCCGCACCGTTCCCGCGAGGAAGAGCTGGACATCCAGCTCGCCGGACACCTGGCCGCACTTCTCGCGGTCACCGACGAGCTGGACCTCGGCGCGGCGGGCGACCGCATCGCCGAGCAGGTGGCCAGGCTGCGCGGCGCGCCGCCCGCCCGGCACGCCGGTCGAACCGATGCACCCGCACTCGCGCTGCACCGCCGCGCCCATGCCCTCGCGGGCCGCGCACTGGTGGTGGCGGCGTCCCGCGCCGACACGGCCGTCGCGATTCTCGCGGCCGAGCGCATGGACGCCCACACGTCGGCGGTCGCCGCTGCCACCGCCCCCGCCGCCCCCTCGCGACTGGTCGGCGCCCTCTGACGGCCCCGGTCCACGGGCCGCCGAGGCGCGTGGACCGGGTGTCACCCATGACTAGTTGCGGACCCGTACCGTCGCCGAAGCCGTCGATGCGCTGTGCAGGTCGTCGCCCGGGTAGCCGACCTCGTACGTCACCTGGCCGGCGGCCCGGGGCAGGTCGTTGACCGTGAAGGTGCCGTCGGGCGCGACGGCTGCCGATGTCAGTGTGCCGGTGCCCTTTCTGTCGGTGCGCTGCACGGACAGGGTGATCCCGGCGGGGAGCGGACGTCCCTGACCGGTCAGGGTGCCGGTGATCGTCAGGCCCGCGCTCTTCGTCGCCTCCGCGGGGGCCGTGAGCGTGATGGTGGTCGGGGCCTTGGCGACCGCGACGGAGAGCGTGATGTCCTCGGCCGGACGGTGGGTGATGTCACCGGTGAAGGAAACGCTGTAGGTGGCGTCGCCGACCAGCGACGGGACGTCGAGAACGGTGAACGAACCGTCGGCATCGACCTCGACGGGGGCCAACTTACGGTCGCCGTTCGCGTCGTGGCGTACCGCGGTCACCCTGACCGGTTCGGTGGGCGCGGGCCCGTCCAGCTCCAACCGGCCCCGGATGCCGAGGGGTTCGCCGACCACGGGCCGCCCCGGTGCGGTGGAGAGAGTGCCGGTGAAGCGGGAGTCGTACTGGGCGGCCGGGGGCTGGATGCCGTGCAGCCAGTACTCGCTGCCGTACGCGTTGGTGGTGACGGCGAAGAGGCGCGCCCCGTCCTTCGACCAGCCGAGCCCGCGCGGCGCGATCCGGTCCCCGTCGAGCGCGCCCTCGAAGGCGAACTCCAGCGGAGCCGTACCGTCCGCCGGGTCCGCGGGCTGCACCAGCAGGTCGGCCGTGGACCCGGTCGCGGCGGCGCCCCGTGCGATGTGCTTGCCGTCACCGCTGAAGGCGACCGCGGACGCCCTGACCCCTTCGGGCAGCGGCTGGTACGCGGTCGCCGCGTCGGACAGGTCCGCGGCGTCCAGGAGCCGGGTGCCGGCGCCGTAGGCGGCGTCGGCGACTGCGATCCGCCGGCCGTCGGCGGACTGGGCGACGTCCTTCATGTCGAGCGCGCCCTGGCCCTCACTGTCCGCGAACCGGCGCTCCGGACCGCGCACGAGCGTGTCGCCGCTCGCGTCGAACGTGGTGAGGAACGGGTTGGGCTCCCCCGTACTGCGGGTCTGTGCCATGACCACACGGTCGGGCGCCTCGGGGCCGCTCGCCAGCCGCAGCCGGCCCGCGGCGTTCCAGCCGGTGTCGACGGACCGGTTGCCGCTCGTGCCGTACAGCCAGGTCCAGTTCGTGTCGCAGCCCGAGTCGTACGGCGTCTCGGTGTGCCACTCCTTGCCGCCGGCGAAGGCGACATCGCGCGGGCAGCCCGCGTCGTACGCGGTGAAGGCGAAGCCGGTGCGCTCCTGTGTCACGGTGTCGAACGCGAGGATCCCCGAGGACTGCGAGACGTAGAGCGTCCCACTGTCCGTGCTGAGGGCCATTCCGGACGGCGCGGTGCCGGTGGGCAGCGAACCGACCTTCTGCCCCTCGAAGTTGTAGACGTGGACCTGGTTCGCGGTCCGGTCCCTGCGGTCGTCCGTGAGGTAGACCCGCTCGTGCACGGAGTCGACGACCATGGCCGAGTACGACGAGATCGGCAGCTTGGCCACGGTGTCGCCGGCCACGGGGCCGTCGGCCGCGTGCGCGGCGGGCGGAGCGAGAGCGGTGAGTCCCGCGGTGCTGAGTGTCAGCGCGGCCAGCGTCGCCGCGATGCGTCCATGGTGCCGGATCTTGTTCAACTGAGTCCCCCACAGGCCCGGTTGGCCCCCCGGTCGGCTCGGCCGGAGGCAATGTGAAGGAACATCCAAGCGTTGTGGAGGTGTTGTGCGCAAGGATATGGCGATGCCTGGACGTTCTTTATAAAAGGGGCGGGAAAGGGCGACCCCCGGAACCGTGAGGGGATTCCGGGGGCCGTACCGCGGCGGGTCATTGACCCCACAGGTCAGGGCGGATGTCCAAAGACCCGGCCGCGGGGTGGTGGGGGCGCACCCGCACGGGGTGCGCCCGGGGGCGTCAGCCCAGGCGCTGGACCAGCGCGCGGTACTCGTCCCACAGTTCCTTCGGCGTGTGGTCACCGAAGGTGTTGAGGTGCTCGGGGATCAGCCCCGCCTCCTCGCGCCAGACTTCCTTGTCGACGTCGAGCAGGAAGTCCAGGTCGGAGTCGGAGAGGTCCAGGCCCTCGGTGTCCAGGGCGCCCTTGGCGGGCAGGACGCCGATCGGCGTCTCGACGCCCTCGGCCTTGCCCTCCAGGCGCTCGACGATCCACTTCAGGACGCGGCTGTTCTCGCCGAAGCCGGGCCACACGAACTTGCCCGCGTCGTTCTTGCGGAACCAGTTCACGTAGTAGATCTTCGGGAGCTTCGACTGGTCCGGCTTGTCCGCGCCGACCTTGATCCAGTGGTTCATGTAGTCGCCCATGTTGTAGCCGCAGAACGGCAGCATGGCGAACGGGTCGCGGCGCAGCTCGCCGACCTTGCCCTCGGCGGCGGCGGTCTTCTCGGAGGCGACGTTGGCTCCGAGGAAGACGCCGTGCTGCCAGTTGAAGGACTCGGTGACCAGCGGTACGGCCGAGGCGCGGCGGCCACCGAAGAGGATGGCCGAGATCGGCACGCCCTTCGGGTCCTCCCACTCGGGCGCGATGATCGGGCACTGGCCGGCCGGGACGGTGAAGCGGGCGTTGGGGTGGGCGGCGGGCGTGTCGGACGCGGGCGTCCAGTCGTTGCCCTTCCAGTCCGTGAGGTGGGCCGGAGCGGTCTCCGTCATGCCCTCCCACCAGACGTCACCGTCGTCGGTGAGCGCGACGTTGGTGAAGACGGAGTTGCCCCACATGGTCTTCATGGCGTTGGCGTTGGTGTGCTCGCCGGTGCCGGGCGCGACGCCGAAGAAACCGGCCTCGGGGTTGATCGCGTAGAGGCGGCCGTCCTCGCCGAACCGCATCCAGGCGATGTCGTCGCCGATGGTCTCGACGGTCCAGCCGGAGATCGTGGGCTCCAGCATGGCGAGGTTTGTCTTGCCGCAGGCGCTCGGGAACGCGGCGGCAACGTACTTCGGCTCACCATGCGGCGGCGTGAGCTTGAGGATCAGCATGTGCTCGGCGAGCCAGCCCTCGTCACGCGCCATGACGGAGGCGATGCGCAGCGCGTAGCACTTCTTGCCGAGCAGGGCGTTGCCGCCGTAGCCGGAGCCGTACGACCAGATCTCGCGGTCCTCGGGGAAGTGCGAGATGTACTTGGTGGTGTTGCACGGCCACGGAACGTCTTCCTGGCCCTCTTCCAGGGGCGCGCCCAGCGTGTGGACGGCCTTGACGAAGAAGCCGTCGGTGCCGAGCTCGTCGAGGACGGCCTGTCCCATGCGCGTCATGGTGCGCATCGAGACGGCGACGTACGCGGAGTCGGTGATCTCGACACCGATCGCGGAGAGCGGGGAGCCGACGGGGCCCATGCAGAACGGGACGACGTACATCGTGCGACCGCGCATGGAGCCGCGGAAGACACCCTTCTCACCGGTGAAGCTGTTTCCCTCTTCCCCCGTAAAGATGGCCCGCATCTCGGCGGGGGCCTTCCAGTGGTTCGTCGGGCCCGCGTCCTCCTCCTTCTCGGAGCAGATGAAGGTGCGGTCCTCGACGCGCGCGACGTCACTGGGGTCGGACGCGGCGTAGTAGGAGTTCGGGCGCTTGATCTCGTCCAGCTTCGTGAACGTGCCCTTGGCCACGAGCTCCCCGCACAGGCGCTCGTACTCGGCCTCGGAGCCGTCGCACCAGACCACCCGGTCCGGCTCGGTGATGGCTGCGATCTCATTCACCCAGGAAACGAGCTCCTGGTGGTCGGTGGGGGCAGTGAGGGGAGCCGCGATGTCGCGCGCCACGATCGCTCCTTGGTGAGGGTGTCTGTTTGGTAGTCGCCCCGTGGGGGCCGCGACCCGGATGCTTCGTAGCCGCTCATCCGGTGCCGAACGCACTCATTTGATCATCCGACCGATTCGCCCATATGTCCAGGGGGCCGCCCACGTGAGCATCGCCACTCGCATTCGCTACCTACGGTTGCGTAGGTACGATGCGGGAATGACTGCTGCCGCCGCCGCGCCCGAGCCAGCCGGGCTGGAAACAGCCGAGTCCGACGCCGTCCCGGTGAAACCACGGATGCGTGGCTGGCTGCACGCCGGAATGTTTCCCGCCGTGATCGTCGCGGGGATCGTGCTGATCGCGCTGACGGACAGCGCCCGCGGCCGGATCGCCTGCGGCATCTACGTCCTGACCGCGTGCCTGCTGTTCGGCGTGAGCGCGCTCTACCACCGCGGCACCTGGGGTCCGCGCGGCGAGGCGGTGCTCCGCCGGCTCGACCACGCCAATATTTTTCTGATCATCGCGGGCACCTACACTCCACTGGCCCTGCTCCTGCTCCCCGAGTCGACCGGGACGCCGCTCCTGTGGGCGGTCTGGGCGGCGGCGACCGCGGGCATAGCCTTCCGGGTGTTCTGGGTCGGCGCCCCGCGCTGGCTCTATACGCCCTGCTACATAGCGATGGGCTGGGCCGCGGTCTTCTTCCTGCCGGACTTCATGCGGACCGGCGGGATCGCGGTACTGGTGCTGGTCGTCGCCGGCGGGCTGCTCTACAGCGCCGGCGGTGTCATCTACGGCATCAAGCGGCCCAATCCGTCACCGCGGTGGTTCGGCTTCCACGAGGTCTTCCACTCGCTGACCCTGGCGGCCTTCGTCGTGCACTACGTCGGCATCTCGCTGGTGGCCTACAACCACAGCTGAGCACTCCCTTCCACCTCCTCCCCCGCAATGGCCGTGGCTCGAAAGCCGCGGCCATTCGTCATTCCCGGGCCCGGACAGGCGATACACATTGACACTCACCATCTTTTGAGAGTTACTTTCACTTAACCGTGACTCTCGAAGGAGCATTCCCATGAACCGACGCTGGTGGGCCCTGGGCGCGCTGGTCGCGAGCATGCTCGTCCTCGGATTCGACATGACGATCCTCAACGTGGCGCTGCCGACCATGGCCGAACAGCTCGGCGCGACCACCGGCGAGCAGCAGTGGATGGCCGACGCATACGTCGTGGTCTTCGCCGCTCTGATGCTCCCGGCCGGGCTGCTCGGTGACCGGTTCGGCCGTCGCCGGATGCTCATCACCGGCCTCGGCATCTTTCTGCTCGGCTCGCTCATCGGCTCGCTCGCCGACGCCGTGCCCGCCGTCGTGACCGCCCGCTGTGTGATGGGCATCGGCGCGGCGCTCGTGATGCCGCTCGCGATGGCCGTGCTGCCGTCGCTGTTCGGCGCGCCCGAGGACCGGGTCAAGGCCATCGGCATCGTCTCGGCCGCGTCCGCGCTCGGGCTGCCGCTCGGCCCGATCCTGGGCGGCTGGCTGCTGGACCACTTCTGGTGGGGCTCGATCTTCCTGATCAACATCCCGATGGTGGCGATCGGTATCGCCGCCTGCGTGTTCCTGCTCCCGGAGACCAGCGACCCGGCCTCCCCGAAGGTCGATGCCGTCTCCACCGCCCTGACCGCGACCGGTCTCGGCGCGCTGATCTACGCGATCATCGAGGCTCCCGGACGCGGCTGGGGCGACCCGCTGGTGATGGGCATGCTGGCCGCCGGTGCCGTACTGATCGGTGCGCTCGTCGTACGGGAACGCGGCGCCGAACGCCCGATGCTCGACATGTCGCTGCTGCGGCAGCGGCCGTTCCTGCTGAGCGCGCTCGCCGCGACCCTGGTGATGTTCGTGATGTCGGGGCTGATGTTCATCCTGCCCGGCTACCTCCAGGCAGTCCTGGGCCACGACGCCTTCGGTACGGGGCTGCGGATGCTGCCGATGATGGGCGGGCTGATCGTCGCCGCGAAGACGGGCGCCCCCGTCACCCAGCGGTTCGGGGCGCGCGCCACGATGACGGCGGGCCTGGTCGTGCTCGCCTTCGCCGCGCTCCTCGGCAGCCGTACGACGGTCGACAGCGGTTACGGCTTCACGGCGCTGTGGCTCTCCGTCGCCGGGGTCGGCTTCGGCTTCGCCGTCGTCCCCGCGATGGACGCCGCGCTGGCCGCCCTGCCCGCGGACCGTGCGGGGAGCGGATCGGGGCTGCTGATGACCGTGCGGCAGACGGGCAGCGCCCTCGGGATCGCGCTTCTGGGCAGCCTGCTCGCCGGTGCGTACAGCGGCCGGCTCGACACCACCGGCGTACCGGCCGCCGCCGCGGACGCGGCCGGGGACTCGGTCGTCGCCGCCCATGTCGTCGCGGCGAAGCTCGGCGCGCAGCGGCTGGCCGGCTCCGCGGACGCGGCGTACGTCCACGGCATGAGCGTGGTCCTGCTCGTCATCGCTGTCACGGCCCTGGTGTCCGCGCTGCTGGTCGGGGCGTTCCTGACGAACCTCCCCACCCCCTCGCGGGAGCGGTCGGACGTGGCCCCGGCACCCGCCGATGCCTGACAATGACGACCATGGCCGCCACCTCTCGTCCCCCTTCCGTTTCCGCCCCCGGAACGCCGCCCCCACTGGGGTTGCGCGAGCGGAAGAAGCTCAAGACCAGGATCGCGATCCGCCGGGCGACCTATCGGCTGATCTCCGAGCAGGGGTACGACGCCACGACGATCGAGCAGATCGCGGAGGCGGCCGAGGTGTCGCCGAGCACCGTCTTCCGGTACTTCGCGACCAAGGAGGACATCGTCCTCACCGACGAGTACGACCCGATCATGGAGACCGAGCTGCGCAACCGGCCGGCCGACGAACCGCCGCTGGAGTCGCTCCGGTTCATCATGGCCAAGGCGCTGACGGCGTTCCTCGCGAGCGAGGAGGAGGAACTGCGGCAGCGCACCCGGCTGATGGTGGAGGTCCCCGCCATCCGGGCGCGGATGACGGAGACCATGTCGGACACGGCGAAGGTGCTGGCCCGGGCACTCGCCGACCGCAGCGGCCGCAGCCCCGACGACCTGGAGGTCAGGGTGTTCATCGCGGCGGTGCTGGGGGCGCTGCGCGAGGTGACGCTGTACTGGGGCGAGCACGGTCAGGAGGGCGACCTGATCGCGATGATCAACCAGGCGCTGGACACGCTCGAAGGCGGGCTGACGCTGTAGCCGGGGCTTCGCCCTCCAGTCCCCGGACGGCTCCTTCCTCAGTCGTCGGACGGGCTCGATCCGAGGCTCCGCGCCAGCGCCTCCCGGTCCGTCGTCGGCGCATCGCAGACGAAGTGCCTGCACACATACGCCGTCGGCGCCCCGCCCACCATCGGCCGGTCCGCCAGCAGCGGGAACTCCGTCCCTGCCGTCTCACCCGCCGCCACCACCGCACCGGGCGCCCGCCCCAGCAGCGCCGTACGGTGCAGTTCGCCGCCGACCGGCCCGGCGACCGCGACCTCGCGCGGCCCGTCGAGCAGCGCCTCGGCGACGGCGAGCCCCCAGCCGATGAACCGCGGAACCCGCGGGCCGAGCGCCTTCACCACGCCCAACGCCCCCTCCGCGGCGGTGCGATGGGCCTCCGAGCCGGTGTGAGCGGCGTACGAGAGCAGCGCACCGGCCGCCGCCGTCCAGCCCGCCGGGGTAGCGCTGTCGGTGGGGTCCTGCGGGCGGCGGATGAGCTTCTCGGCGTCGTCCGCCGTGTCGTACAGCTGCCCGCCCTCGCCGGTGAAGTGCTGCAGCACGATGTCGAGCAGGAAGCCGGCGAACTCCAGCCAGACGCCCTCGCCGGTGACCGCGGCCAGGGCGAGGAAACCCTCCGCGACATCGCCGTAGTCCTCCAGGACCCCGGCGTGCCCGCCGGTCCGTCCGTCCTTCGATGTACGGGTCAGCCGGGCCACGTCCCCCATGTGCACCCGTACCAGCAGATCCGCCGCCTCGGTGGCGCGCTCGATCAGATCGGGCCGGTCGAAGTACGCGCCCGTCTCGGCGAGGGCGGCGATCGCCAGGCCGTTCCAGGCGGCGACCACCTTGTCGTCCCGCCCGGGACGCGGGCGCAGCTCCCGGGCGGCCAGCAGCTTGGCCCGTACGTCGGCGGCCCGGTCCGCGTCCACCACGGTGCCCGTCCGCGCGAGCCGGAGGACCGAGGCGCCCTCCTCGAACGTGCCCTCCTCCGTCACCCCGAAGTGCTCGGCGGCGAAAGCCGCGTCCTGACCGCCGAGGACCTCCCTCAGCTGCTCGGGCGTCCATACGTAGTACGCGCCCTCGACATGCCGGCCGGCCCCGTCCTCGCTGTCGGCGTCGAGCGCGGAGGCGAAACCGCCCTCCGGCGTGCGCAGCTCGCTCACCATGAAGTCGGCGGTCTCCAGAGCGACCCGGCGGGCCAGGTCCGAGCCCGTCGACCGCCACAGGTGTGCGTACACCCGGCAGAGCAGCGCATTGTCATAGAGCATCTTCTCGAAGTGCGGAACGATCCACTCCCGGTCCACCGAGTAGCGTGCGAAACCCCCGCCGAGCTGGTCGTACATCCCGCCCATGGCCATCGCCGCACAGGTGTCGGCGGCCATGTCGAGGGCGCCCTGGGCCCCGGTGCGGGCGTGGTGGCGCAGCAGGAACTCGATGATCATGGACGGCGGGAACTTGGGTGCGCCGCCGAACCCGCCGCGTTTCTCGTCGTACTCCCGGGTGAGCCCGAGGAGCGCCTGCGCCAGTTCGGGTTCGCCCGGCAGGCCTTCGCCGCCGTGTGCCAGGGAGCGCTGGGTGAGGTCGTGGACGATGCGTCCGGCAACCTCGGCGACCTCGTCGGGCCGGTCGGACCAGGCGGCCGCGACACCTTCGAGCACCTGCTGGAAGGAGGGCATGCCGTGGCGCGGCTCGGGCGGGAAGTACGTGCCGAAGTAGAAGGGTTCGGCGTCGGCGGTCAGGAAGACGGTCATCGGCCAGCCGCCCTGGCCGGTCGCCGCCTGCACCGCCTCCATGTACACGGCGTCGACGTCGGGCCGCTCCTCCCGGTCGACCTTCACCGGGACGAAGTGTTCGTTCAGATAGGCCGCGACCCGGTCGTCCTCGAACGATTCGTGCGCCATCACATGACACCAGTGACAGCTCGCGTAGCCGACGCTGAGCAGCACCGGCACATTCCGCCTGCGTGCCTCCTCGAAAGCCTCGGGCGACCAGGGCCACCAGTCGACCGGATTGTCGGCATGCTGGAGGAGGTACGGGGAAGTCTCACGGTCCAGGCGATTCGGCATACCCACATCCTCTCTCAGGCCCGGTTGATCGCATCGCTCTCTCGCGCTGACGCGCCGTACCCAGCACACTGGGCGGCGATGACAGCAGGGGCAGTTGCAATCGTCGTATCCGGAGGGGGACGCACATGCGGGACAGCCATCGGGCGGAAGCCGAACGGCTGTTGGTACGCGCCGTCGAGGAGGAGGTACGGCGGTCGGGCGGCCGGGCGGACGCCGGTGCGCTGACGACACGCGGGCGGGCCGCGCTCGATTCCCTGGCGGCCGGTGCGGCCGACGAGTACGCCGCGTATCTCCAGGCGCTGGACGCGGCGGAGGCCGGACAGCAGCCGCTGTCGCAGCGCTTCAGCCGGTCGGCCATGGGAACTCCCCTGTTGGTGACCGGAGTTGCCGCGGTCGCCGCCTTCGGCGCGGATGTCGCGTTCGGTACGGCGGCGGGGCCGGCCCTCGGCGCGGGCGCCGTCGTCGCGGTCGCGGGGGCCACGGCGACCGTCGCCAGGATCACCGCATCGCACTGGCCCGCCGCCCACCGGCGCGCAGGTGCGCTCGGGCAGCCCGGCGGCGCCGAACAGCTGCGGCTGCAGTGGCTTGCGGCGCTGGAGGTACGGGGCATCCGTCCATTCCTCGACCAGCAGCGGATGCTTAACCCCTCGTCGCGCACCCCGGCGAAAAAGGTCCCCGCGCAGTCGCGCACCGCCCCGTCGCTGCGCGGCGGGGACCGCAGCGCAGCGGCCCGTACGCGCACGATCCTCGAGCAGTCGTTCGGCCATCTGCCCGCGTCCGAGGGGCCGTTCACCGGGCGGCGGGCCGAGCTGGCGCAGATCGCGCAGTGGGTGCGGGAGGCCCGTGCGTCGGCGGAGACCAAGCCGACCGTCGTCGTCCTGTACGGTGCGCCGGGCGCCGGGCGCACCACGCTCGCGGTATGGGCGGCGCACAGCCTGAAGGACCAGTTCCGGGGCGCGTGCGTGGTGGACCTGCGCGGCGACGTGGCCGGCCAGGCGCCGCTGCCGACACGTGACGCGCTGCTGCATCTGCTGAACCGGCTGGGCGCGCCCCGCGAGCAGCTGCTGTTCCGGGAGGGGGCCTCCCCCGGTCGAGCGGAGTCGGGAACTCGGGGAAGGGCCTTTGCCGAGCAGCAGGTGCGGCGGCTGAGCGAGCTGTACCACCAGCATCTGACCGGCACCCCGGTGACGATCGTCCTCGACGACGCCGGCAACGCGGCCCAGGTCCGCACGCTGCTTCCCGAGCGTTCCGACAGCCTCGTCCTCGTCACCGCCCGCGAGCCCCTGGAGCTGCCCGCCGACATCCCGGCCCGGGTGCATCAGCTGCCGGTCGGCGCACTGGACGCGGCGGGCGCGGAGGAGCTGCTGCGCGAGGCGGCCGAGGCACAGGAGCAGGGGCCGTACGACTCCCAGTCGACGGACACGGTCGTCGAGCTGTGCGGCGGGCTGCCGCTGGCGCTGCGCATAGCGGGCTCCTCGCTCGGTCCACGCACCCGCAGCGCGCTCGCCACCGATCTCGCCGCGTACGGCCCGGTCGCACCGGTCGAGCGGGCGCTGTGGCTGCGCTACACCGACCAGTCCGAGCAGGCGCGGCGGCTGCTGCGGCGGCTCGCGCTGGCCGGGCGGGCCAGCCTGGGCGCCGCGGCGGCGGCCGCGCTGCTCTCGGCCGACGAGCAGGAGGCCGAGCGGCTGCTGACGGCGCTGGCCGGGGCCGGACTCCTGGACCATGTGCGGGGCTCGCGCTACCGGCTGCACGACCTCGTGCGGGGCTTCGCCCTGGCCCGGCTGCGGGACGAGGAGGAGGTGGCGGACCGTACCGCGGCCCAGGAGCGGCTGATCCAGAACTACGCGGAGCTGGCCGGTGCCGTGATCCGCATGGTGGACGGCAAGATGTCCACCCGGGCCGGGCAGTTCGGCTCGCACGGGTTCGGTTCGCTGGACTCGGCGCTGCGCTGGCTGGACGACGAGTCGAGTTTCATCACCTCGGCGCTGCGGCACGCCGAGGACGTCGACCAGGGGGCCGTACTGGATCTCCTGGGCGCGCTGTGCGACTACTGCCTGCTGCGCGGCGACCTCTACCGGCTGGGCGAGATCAGCGAGTTGACGCAGGCCGTGGACAAGGGGCTGCTGGAGCGGTCCGTGCAGTGGCGTACCGGCATCGCGGCCCGTCAGCTCGGCGAGCTGGACAAGGCGCGCACCACGCTGTCGTCGGTCGTCGGGCTGTACCGCGAGGCGCAGAACGAGGCGGGTACGGCGCTGGCGCTCTGCTCGCTCGGCATCACCCTGCACCACCAGGGCAATCTGACCGAGGCGTCGGCGCGGCTGCGCGAGGCGATCGAGCTGCAGTCCTCCGAGGAGCAGGCCGAGGACCGGGCCTGGTCGCTGCACGCCCTGGCCGCCGTGGAACGCGACCGGGCCCATGTCGCACAGGCGCTGAATCTCCTGGACACCGCGCTGGCCCTGCACCGGGAGGGCGAGTCGCTGCACGGCGAGGCGTGGACGCAGTTCCAGCTGGGCCAGACCCTGCTGCGGATGGGCGACGTGGAGCGGGCGGAGGAGGCGCTGCGTACGGCCCTGGACCTGTACGGCCGCACCCGCGACGAGCGCGGCGAGGCGTGGGCGCTGACCCAGCTGGCCCGCGCGCGGCTGCTGGACGGCGACCCGGCCCCGGCCGTCGAGCAGCTGGACCGGGCCCTGGCCCGCCACCGCGACAACGAGGACGCGCGCGGCGAGGCGTGGACGCTGTACTACCTGGGCCAGGCCCTGGAGGAGAACGGCGACACCGACCAGGCGGTACGGCAGCTGGAGCGGGCGCGCACGATGTTCTCCCGGATGCGGGACACATACGGGCTGGCATGCGCCCGGCACCACTCGGGCCGGGTCACCCGCGACCAGCGGGCCGCCCAGACCGGAAACCTCCGCAACTCCGGCTTCGCCCGCCAGCTCCTGGTCGACGCCAGGGCCGACTTCCGGCGCATCGGGGTCGCCCACGGCGAGGCCTGGACGTGCCTGGAGCTGGCCCTGATCGACGCGGGCAACAACCGCGCCCCGCAGGCGCTGGAGCTGTGCGGCGAGGCGGCCGAGCTGTTCGAGTCCTACGGCGACAAACGGGGCGAGGACTGGGCCCGCTTCCTGCGGTGCACGCTGCTGCCGTACGCGTCACCGGGCGGCAGCGAGGTGGGCACGGTGGTGGCCCAGCAGGAACTGGCCGACCTGCTCCTGGCCGGCCACCCGACGCGCGACAGCAAGCTGGAGGACTGCGCGGAGGCGTTCACCGTGGTGCTGAACCGCGGCGTGGACCTGGAGGACGGCTGGCAGGCGTGGCGCCTGGGCATGACGCCCACACGCCACGCACGGGAGGTCATGGGCGTACCTGTCCGGCCATGACCGGCCCGTCCGGCGATCGAGGATGTCCTTGACCCCGGCCGGGCACAACCGCCCCGTCCGGCGCCGGGCGAACGGGGCGGCTACCGGACACCCCGGTACCGCCCCGCGCCTACTTCCGCTTCGCGGACCCCGCACCCGCGGCAACGGCGTCACCGGACGTCGCCTCCGGGTCCGGGGCCTCCTCGAAGTCGACCTTGCCCATGTGCCGGTTCATGGACTTCATCAGCAGCCACACGCCTGCGGCGAGCGCCGCGAAGACGATGAAGCCGAGAACGCCGGGGGTCACCTTGTTCTTGTCGAGCTCATCGGCAAGCGGAACGAGGTCGGTCAGTGCCTGGGTCGCGTACATATCAGGCATTGTCGCGGATGCCCGCGAAGAGGTCGCTCTCGGGGAGGGATGTATCGACGAGAGACTTCGCCAGCTCGTACTCCTCGGTCGGCCAGACCTCCTTCTGGATCTCCATCGGGACGCGGAACCAACCGCCGTCGGGGTCGATCTGCGTCGCGTGCGCGATCAGCGCCTTGTCGCGGATCTCGAAGAAGTCCGCGCACGGAACATGCGTGGTCAGCGTGCGTTCGTCACGCTCGAACTCCTTCCAGCGCTTCAGCCACTCGCCGTACGGGGACTCCAGGCCACGGGCCAGCAGCGCCTCGTGGAGCGCCACCGTGCGCGGCCGGTTGAAGCCCTGGTTGTAGTAGAGCTTCTGCGGCTGCCAGGCCGGACCGAACTCCGACTCGGGGAACGTCTCGGTGTCCGACGCGCCGTCGAACGCGATCATCGTGATCTTGTGGGTCATGATGTGGTCGGGGTGCGGGTACCCGCCGTTCTCGTCGTACGTCGTGATGACCTGCGGCCGGAACGCACGGATGCTGCGGACGAGACGCCCCGCGGCCTTCTCCTCGTCCTCCAGCGCGAAGCAGCCCTCGGGCAGCGGCGGCAGCGGGTCACCCTCGGGCAGGCCCGAGTCGACGAAGCCGAGCCACTCCTGCTCGACGCCCAGGATCTCCCGGGCCTCGTCCATCTCCTTCTTGCGCACCTCGTGGATGTTCTCCTCGATGTACGCGTCGCCCTGGAGCTTCGGGTTGAGGATGGAGCCGCGCTCGCCTCCCGTGCAGGTCACGACCAGCACGTCCACCCCCTCGGACACATACTTGGCCATGGTGGCCGCGCCCTTGCTCGACTCGTCGTCGGGGTGGGCGTGAACGGCCATCAGTCGCAGCTGCTCAGTCAAGACTCGATCCTCGTTGGTTGGACGCCATGGAGAGGTGCCGTCCCGAAGGGACGTCGGTTCGGGGTGGCGGTCGGGGGGCGGGTGGCAGGCTTCTATAGTGACCGAACCGGGGGGTGGAAAATTCCTCGATCCCCGGTACGGGAGGAACGATCATGACTGCGGTGCGCGAAGCGCTTCCGGAGAACCGCTACGGCCGCTCCGCGGACCAGCGCGCGGACCGCAAGCTCAAGATCATCGGTTCGGTGCTGGGCGTCGCCCTTCTCGGCGTGGTCGGCTGGATCGGATACGACTACATCGCCGGCCAGGGCATCAGCGCCGAGGTGATCAAGTTCAAGGTCGTCTCGGACGAGCGGGTCGATGTGCACCTGGAGGTGCGCAAGGGCACCGACACCAAGGGCTACTGCACGCTCCGCTCGCAGCACGAGGACGGCAGCGACGTGGCTCGCAAGGACTTCCGCTTCGACGACCGCACGGACCGTATCGACCGCGTCCTGTCGCTGCGTACGACAGCCAGGGCGACCAGCGTCGAGCTGCTGGGCTGTACCGACGACGGCGGGGCGGCACAGTGACCGCCGCACGCCGACGCTGAAACGCTGTTGTTGCCGCTGACCTGCACATACGCAGTCCTGACGGTTTACCTTCTCCCCCTTTTCCTGCGGAATTGTTAGGCTCGTGGTTTCGCCCACCCGTGGAGGCACATGCTTACGGGTAGGGCGATGCTTTGTATTCCCAGTACCGACGAGGAGCACCCTGTGACCCAGACCAGCGAAAACGTCACCTGGCTCACGCAGGAGGCGTACAACCAGCTCAAGGCCGAGCTGGAGTACCTGTCTGGTCCCGCGCGCACGGAAATCTCCGTAAAGATCGCGGCGGCCCGTGAGGAGGGTGACCTCCGGGAGAATGGCGGGTACCACGCGGCCAAGGAGGAGCAGGGCAAGATGGAGTTGCGGGTGCGCCAGCTCACCCAGCTCCTGGAGCACGCGAAGGTCGGCGAGGCACCTGCCGACGACGGCGTGGTCGAGCCCGGCATGGTTGTGACGATCGCCTTCGACGGCGACCCGGACGACACGATGACCTTCCTGCTCGCCTCGCGCGAGTACGCGAGCTCGAACATCGAGACGTACTCCCCGCAGTCGCCGCTCGGCACCGGCGTGAACGGCAAGAAGATGGGCGAGGACGCCGAGTACGAGCTGCCGAACGGCAAGACGGCCACCGTGAAGATTCTCGCGGCGAAGCCCTACACGGGCTGATCCCGCACCACTGATGGGGGGGAGCCTCCGGCCCGACGGGTCGGAGGCTCCCCCCCATGTGCGGCGTGGCGTCCGACGGCGAAGCCCCGGGGCGCGTCGCGCCCGCCCGGCGGTGACGCCGCGCGAGTGCGACGGCCGCCTCGGGTGTCGCCGCACTATCCGGCGACTGGCGCGTAGACGGGGCCGGCGGGCGTGCAGGTGCCGTCCAGGACGAAGTAATCGCCGGCGCCTCGCCCTCCAACGAGCTCGTGCATGGTCGGCGGCGCAGCTCGCCGGCTCGACAGGGCCCACAGGCCGCGATACGTCGCGACACGCGAGGCTCAGCTCATCACCAGATAGCCCGCGTCGTGAAGCGCCGCCGAGACCTCCTCGCAGTGCTCCGGCCCCTTCGTCTCCAGCTGCAGCTCCACCTCGACCTCGGTGAGCCCGAGCCGGGGATCGGTCCGCACATGGCCGATGTCGAGAACGTTGGCGTCGACCACCGAGAGCACGGCCAGCAGCGTGGCCAGCGCGCCGGGCCGATCGGTCAGCCGCAGCCGCAGGCTCAGATAGCGGCCGGCCGCCACCATGCCGTGGGTCAGGATGCGCTGCATCAGCAACGGGTCCACATTGCCGCCCGACAGCAGCGCGACCACCGGCCCGCGGAACGACTTCGGATCGCTCAGCAACGCCGCCACCGGACTCGCACCGGCCGGTTCCACCACCAGCTTCGCCCGCTCCAGACAGAGCAGCAGCGCACTGGACAACTCATCCTCGGAGACCGTACGGACCTCGTCGACCAGCTCCCTGACCAGCTCGAACGGCACATCGCCGGGGCGCCCCACCTTGATGCCGTCCGCCATCGTGTTCAGCGTGCCGATCGACACCGGGTGCCCCGCGGCCAGCGACGGCGGGTAGCAGGCCGCGCCCGCCGCCTGCACGCCGACGATCCGCACATCGGGCCGGACCGCCTTGACCGCCACCGCGATGCCCGCGGCGAGACCGCCGCCGCCGATCCCGACGACGATGGTGCGCACCTCGGGGCACTGCTCGAGGATCTCCAGGCCCACCGTGCCCTGGCCGGCGATGATGTCGGGGTGGTCGAAGGGGTGGATGAAGACCGCACCCGTCTCCTGCGCGTACTCCTGGGCGGCGGCCAGCGTCTCGTCGACGACATGGCCGTGCAGCCGGACCTGTGCCCCGTACTGGCGGGTGGCGGCCACCTTCGGCAGCGGCGCCCCGACCGGCATGAAGACCGTCGACCGTACGCCGAGCAGAGCAGAGGCGAGTGCGACACCCTGCGCATGGTTTCCGGCGCTCGCGGCTACGACTCCGGCCGCCCGCTCCACCGGGGACAGGCCCGCGATCCGTACATAGGCACCACGCAGTTTGAACGAACCGGTCCGCTGCAGGTTCTCGCACTTGAAGTGGACCGGTGCGCCCACGAGCTCGGTCAGGTGGCGGCTGCCTTCCATGGCGGTCACTCTGGCCACACCGGAAAGCATCTTCTGCGCCCCGCGGATGTCGTCGAGGATCAGTGGGGGAAAATGGCCGGGCGCGCGGAAGTTCATACAGTAAGTCTTACAGCTCGGCACGGTGCCGGACGCCTTGTGCGGTCCCGTCCTGAGCCGTTGTCCACAGGTTTGTGCAGCACTGGTACGCGTTGCCCCGTGGCCGCGTACTCTGTCCCCCACCCATCCGACACCGCACGAAGAGAGCCCCCGGCCATGCCCCCTCAGGACATGACGACAGCTGCGTCTCCTTCCGGGGGCGCCACCCCCGGACCCACGGGTTCCGACCACGTCCTCGATGCGCTGCAGCACCAGGTCGCGGTATTCGCCCGCCGTGCCGAGCAGACCCGCCTCGGCGGTGTCGGCCAGGTGCGCAATTCCATGGACCGGGCTGCCTATCTGCTGCTCAACCGGCTGGACCGGGAAGGCCCGATGGGCGTCAAGGCACTGGCCGCAGGCATGGGGATCGACTCCTCGACCGTGACCCGGCAGGTCGCACCCCTTGTCGACACCGGTCTGGTCAAGCGCACCTCGCACCCGGAGGACGGCCGTGCCGTCGTGCTCCAGCTGTCGCCGCGCGGCCTGGCACGGCTGGACGAGGTCCGCGAATCCCGGCGAGAGCTCATGACACAGGTGACGGACGACTGGACGGCCGAGGAGCGCGAGACGTTCTGCACGCTGCTCACCCGGTTCAATCTGGCACTGGCCGCCCGCCAGACCTCGCCCCAGGCGCCCCCGGCCGGCTAGCGGGAGCGGCAGCACCTGAAGGTGCTGCGCAGGCTGTCGGGCGCACGCCTCTTGACCAGGAGCCCGGCAACGGCTCGGATGAGGACTGTGCGAGAGCGCCAGGCGGGCCGGGAACGGCGCCGCGCCCAGGAGTTCGAGACCTTCGTGGCGGGCGCGGCCGGCCGACTGCTGCACACGGCCACGCTGCTGACCGCCGAGCCCATGCAGCCGCCCGGAGCGAACCCCCGGGCCCGGCGGATGCTCACGGCCGCGCTGGCACGCACGTACGCGCAGTGGGGACGGCTGCGCGGCGAGGACCCGTACGACCGCACCCGGCGGGAGCTGGCCATCCGGTTCGCCCACGAGGTCTGGCGGCACCACCGGCCGCGCGGCGGGCTGCTGGACCGGCTGACGCCGCAGGAGCGTCTCGTTCTCGTGCTGCGGCTGTACGAGGGCGTCGCGGAGGAGCAGGCCTCGGCGCTGCTCGGGCTTCCGGTGGAGCAGGTCCGGGCGATCTGCAACCGTTCGGTGGCCACGATGCGCGGCACCCGCCGGCCCACGGCGCGGCGGGGGTTGCAACGGCCGCTGGGGGTCGCGCCATGAGCCGCAGCGGCAACCGCGAGGACGAGGTCCGGCGCATGCTGGACGTTCCGCATCCGCAGGTGCCCGCCGACCTGGCACAGCGGGCGACGGAACGCGGCGGCCGACTGCTGCGACGACGCCGTTTCGCCCGCAGGCTGGTGCTGCTGGTGGCGTTCGCCGCGGTGGTCGCCTTCACGGTGTGGGCGCTGAAGGCGCAGCCGTGGCAACTGCCTCCCACCGAGACGACGCCGCCGCTGGACGACTGGTGAGGGCCCATCCGGGGCGAACTATCCTGGAACGTGGCGTCACGGGGAACCGGCCGAGGAGGCTGTGATGACCAGGAAAGTCGCCGACTGCCGCAAGTATCCGAGCGTCACGAACTGCTCGCTCACCATCTCCGGCGAGGAAGAGGAAGTCGTGAGGGCCGCGGCGGAGCACGCGGTTTCCGCCCATGAGCACACCGACAGCCCGGAACTGCGCGAACAGATCCGGGCGTCGCTGGACGACGAGAAGGCCGGCGTCTGAGGGTGCCGGGGGCGGCCGGGTCCGAACGATCGAGCCCGCCCGCCTCTGTCCGGCCCCGGGAGCCTCTAGCCGAGTGCCTGCGTCAGATCGGCGATCAGGTCGTCGGCGGACTCGATGCCGACGGAGAGCCGGACGAGGTCGGCCGGCACCTCCAGCGGGGAGCCGGCCGCCGATGCGTGCGTCATGCGGCCCGGGTGCTCCACGAGGGACTCGACGCCGCCCAGGGACTCACCGAGGGTGAACAGCTTCGCCCGGTTGCAGACGTGGACCGCCGCGTCCTCGCCGCCCACGACGCGGAAGGACACCATGCCGCCGAAGGCCTTCATCTGCTTGGCGGCGATCTCGTGGCCCGGGTGCTCGGGCAGCCCCGGGTAGAGGACCTGGGTGACCTTGGGGTGCCGGGTCAGCAGATCGGCGATCTTCGTGGCGTTCTCGCTGTGCCGGTCCATGCGGACCGCGAGGGTCTTGATGCCGCGCAGCACCAGCCAGGCGTCGAACGGTCCGGCGACCGCACCCATCGCGTTCTGGTGGTACGCCAACTCCTCGGCCAGTTCGGGGTCGTTGACGATCAGCGCACCGCCGACGACGTCCGAGTGGCCGCCCATGTACTTCGTGGTGGAGTGCACCACGACGTCGGCGCCCAGGGCGAGGGGCTGCTGGAGATAGGGGCTGGCGAAGGTGTTGTCGACGACCAGTCGTGCACCCGCCGCGCGGGCCACACCGGCGATCGCGGCGATGTCGGTGATGCCGAGCAGCGGGTTGGACGGGGTCTCCACCCAGATCGCCTTGGTGCGCGGGGTGATCGCCGCCCGTACCGCCGTCACGTCCGAGGTGTCGGCGACCGAGAAGTCGACGCCCCACCGCGAGACGACCTTCGCGAACAGCCGGAACGTGCCGCCGTAGGCGTCGTTCGGGATGACCACATGGTCGCCGGGGGTGAGCAGCGTACGGAGCAGGCAGTCCTCGGCGGCGAGGCCGGAGGCGAAGGCGAGCCCGCGGCGGCCGCCCTCCAGGGCCGCGAGGTTGTCCTCCAGGGCGGTACGGGTCGGGTTGGCGCTGCGGCTGTACTCGTAGCCGCCGCGCAGTCCGCCCACGCCGTCCTGCTTGTACGTGGACACCTGATAAATGGGCGGAACAACGGCGCCGGTGAGGGGATCGGCGGTGTTTCCCGCGTGGATCGCGAGAGTCTCGAAGCTGTGCTGGTCGCTCATGGGGCCCGAGCGTAGTTCGTCGCGAGGGCGCCCACCGGGCTACCGGGCCGTCCGGTGACAATGGGGGCATGGAGATTCTCTGGTTCCTGATCGCACTGTGCATGCTCGCCGCGGTCATCGGCCCCTTCGTACTGCGCCGCCGCGGCGGTATCCGTCAGGTCGCACCCGGTTCCCCGGACGCCGCCGATCCGGACACCTACGGCTTCGTGCGCCAGGAGGAGCTGGACATCCGGCTGCCGGGCCCGGACCAGGATCTTCTCGATGTGCTCGATGTCGTGCAGCGTTCCCAGGACTGGCGGGCGGCTTCGCAGCTGCTGGCCGGTACGCCCAAGGAGGGCGAGGTGCGGTGGCAGCGGGTGCAGGCGTTCGCCGGTGCCGCCTCGCTGGAGCTGGCGCAGCAGCCCGGTGTCGGTGGTTCATGGCTGCGCAAGTGGCGGGCCGATGCGCCGAAGGACGCGGGCGGTGCGGCGGTGCACGCCGAATTCCTGGTGCAGCAGGCGTGGCGTTCGTCGACCGCGGGGACGGACGACTTCCGGATCATCCTGGAGGAGGCCCGTACGGTCTGCGGCGAGGCGGCGCTGCTGGCGCCGGGCGACCCCGTTCCGTACCTCGTCGAGCTGGCGGTCTCCCGTGGACTCGGCTACTCGCACGAGGAGTTCGACCGGCTCTGGGCGAAGGTGATCGACCGGGCCCCGGCGCACATGGGCGCGCACATCGCCGCGCTGCACTTCTGGTGCGAGAAGTGGCACGGCTCCCGCGAGGAGGCCGACCGCTTCGCCACCACGGCCGCCGCCCGTGCCCCGCAGGGCTCGCTGCTGGCCGCGCTGCCGCTCTTCGCGGTGTACGAGCATCTGCCCGAGGTCAATCTCGTGCAGGGCTTCTACCGGAGCGCGGTGGTGACCAAGGCGGTCGAGGGCGCCCTGTTCGCGGTGCACGCGGCCCGCGCCGACGATCCGATGCTCGCGCACGTCCGCCATCTGCTGGTGCTGTTCCTGGTCCGGATGGAGCGCTGGTCGGAGGCGATGAACCAGCTCATCCACATCGACGGCCATGTGGGCGCGCTGCCGTGGACCCAGAGCCCCGACCCGGCCGCCGAGTACACGGTCTACCGGGCACTGGCGGTCGCCGGCTACGAAGCGAACGGCGGCAACCCGGCGACGCTGCCGCGGTAGCCGCGTGCGGAATCCATGACGTCCCGGGTGCGTTGTAGCCAGGGCAAACCGACCCCAGGAGGAGCCCCCGCATGTTCCTGCAACGCCGTACCCCCCAGCTCCCCACCCCCGAGGAGGCCCTGAAGGGCCGCCCCACCCCCGAATTCACCGTCCCGTCCCGCCACACGGTCCTCGGCAACCCGCTGCTGGGCCCGTACCCGGAGGGTCTGGAGGTCGCGGACTTCGCGCTGGGCTGTTTCTGGGGCGCCGAGCGCAAGTTCTGGCAGGCGGACGGCGTCTGGACGACGCTCGTCGGCTACCAGGGCGGCTACACGGAGAACCCCGCGTACGAAGAGGTCTGCTCGGGCCTGACGGGACACACGGAGGCGGTCCGCGTGGTCTTCGACCCGAAGATCGTCTCGTACTCCGAGCTGCTGAAGCTGTTCTGGGAGTCCCACGACCCGACGCAGGGCTTCCGCCAGGGCAATGACGTGGGCACCCAGTACCGCTCGGCGATCTACACCCACTCCCCCGAGCAGGCGGCAGCCGTGGCAGCCTCCCGCGAGGCCTACCAGAAGGTCCTCGCGGGCTCCGGCTACGGCGAGATCACCACGGAGATCCTCCCGGCCCAGGGCCGCACGTTCTGGCCGGCCGAGGCATATCACCAGCAATATCTCGACAAGAACCCGGCTGGCTACTGCGGGATCGGCGGGACGGGGGTCTCCTGCCCGGTGGGGATCGCTCCGGCAGGAGAGTGACAGACGCGAAGAGTCTGCACAGTGTGAGCCCTGACCAGCTGGTGGCCAGGGCTCATCCGACGGCCCGCAGCGAGCCCCGCCCGGCGCGATCCTGGCGGGGTCTCTTGCGTTCGGGGCGGAACGGCTGGTGGCGCCGGCTGGTGAAGCGGCGGACCTGGTGTCGGTCCGGTCCGCCCGGACCCCTTCCTGCCTGGAACGTCTTCTCCACCGTCCAGCGACGCCCGGCTCATCGCACCAGCGCGGTCAGCGGGGCCGGTGACGGTGAGTAGCAGCGACGGAAGGCGAATTCACCGATTGATCGGTTGCGGCGGATCAGCAGTTGGCGGTGCCCGGGCCGTGGGTCGGCGATGTCGGCCAGGGCCCAGGCGTAGCGGCGCTGACCCTTGGCGCCGGATCCGGCGGACAACGTCTGCCAGGCCCGTTTCGGCAGCTTCTTGACCAGCGAGTTGGCTCGCAGCTTGCCCGCCTTCGTGGCGATCTGGTGGTCGCAGGCGACGGCCAGGACGTAGCCGACGCTGCGGGCTTGCGGCGCGGCCCACAGCAGCAGGCCCAGGATGAAGTCCCGGGCCCGGCGACGCGGTTCGACCCGTGCGAACCGGCCCGCGATCCGGTCCATCAGAGCCTCGAATCCGGCCTGCCGGAAGGCGGGGTCAACGCTGTGACCTGCGGCCACCGCTTGATCGTTCGATGTCTTCACAACCCACGATGATCACCGGTGGCCGCGGCCGTCTCCGTACCGCCCCCTGCAGCAAAATCACGATCTACGGCAGGACTCGGCGAACTGCACGTGATCGACAACAGTTCCTGGCAACGCTGTTGGGCCGACTGCTAGATTCGCCGCTCGACCCTGTTGTCGATGGAGAGGTGGCGACGTGACTGACCCCTTAGAGAGCGCAGCCCGCCCAACGCACGGCCGCAGAAGCCTGCTTACCGGCGGCATCAAGCTGGCCGCAGGGGCGGTAGTGCTCGGCGGCGGCTCGCTGCTTGCAGCAAGTCCGGCGTATGCGGCAGTACCCGATTCGCCGAAGTTCTATCTGCCGGGGGCGGGCGGCAATCCCGTCTGGCGCCAGACGCTCCATCAGCCCAACTGGGCGATGCAGTCGTTCGCCTACGACAGTGTCAACGACAACATTTACTTCGCCCAGCACAAGGTGGGCAGCGACACCGGTGATCTGTGGCTGAGCAAGACGGACCTGTTCGGCAAAGTCCTGAGCACGATGGCCATCCACGGCTTCGGCCACGGCTCGTCGATGGGCGTGGAGACGGCCGGTGCGGGCAACTCGCCCTACATATGGATCGAAAGCCACTCGGTCAACGACGCCGGTACCCGAATCGCCCGCTTCCGCTGGGTGGATGACGGGACACTGGAGACGACGTCCTCCTCCATCTACAACCGAACCCCTACGGTCTCCAGCTTCGCCCACAGCCCGCGGCCGGCGATCGACACGCACTACGACCGCGTGCTCTTCCGCTACCACTCAGGGAGCGCCACTCGCCCCTGGCGCATCGCCGTCTTCACCCTCGCCGACGCCGTGGCCGGGCGGTTGAGCGACGGCTATCGCCTGACCGAGCGGGCGATCCCGACCAACCAGGAGCTGGGGCTGACCGACGCCGACTCCTTCCAAGGCATCACCTCCTGCGGCCGCTACGCATATCTCATCTTCGGCGGCCCGAACCGCTCCTCCTACCTCGTCACCCTCGACCTGAACGACACCGGGTCGAGCTATGTCGAGAAGTTCCTCACGAACGCCGGCGACTCCCTCCCCGGCCGCGAGGCCCAGGGAATCGCCATCTGGCGGTTCAACGGAGCGCCCAGGCTCGCCTTTGGCTACTCCTCGAAGATCACATCGACCGAACCGGATTCCTTCGAGTCAAGCGTCTTCTACAAGAGTGAGTTCTCCGCCTGACCGACCGGTGGGGCGAACGCCCGGCATCCGTCGGGATGCCGGGCGGCATAACGAGATGCAGCACCTCACCCAGCCGGTGTACGACGCCGTCCACCGGCGCGACTGGTCGTTCCGGCGACGCCACCACCAGCGGCCCGGCCGCGGAGGGCGGCCGGACCGGTGTGGCGTCGGATCGGCGGGATCAGATGAGCCCCTGGGCGAGCATCGCGTCCGCGACCAGTTCGAAGCCGGCGATGTTGGCGCCCACCACGTAGTTGCCCGGGCTGCCGTAGCGCTCCGCGACCATGTGGCAGGAGTCGTGGATGTGGCGCATGATCTCCGCGAGCCGCTCCTCGGTGTGGGCGAACGTCCAGGAGTCGCGTGAGGCGTTCTGCTGCATCTCCAGGGCGCTGGTGGCCACGCCGCCCGCGTTGGCCGCCTTGCCGGGGGCGAAGGCGACGCCCGCGTCCTGGAGGAGGCGTACGGCCTCCGGGGTGGTGGGCATGTTGGCGCCCTCGGCAACCGCCTTCACGCCGTTGCGTACGAGGGCCAGGGCGTCGGCCTCGTGCAGTTCGTTCTGCGTGGCGCACGGCAGGGCCACATCGCAGGCGACGTTCCAGAGGCCGGTGCCGGGGACGAACTTGACGTGTTCGCCGCGGCGCTCCGCGTACTCGGAGACCCGGCCGCGGCCGGCCTCCTTGATCTCCTTGAGCAGGGCGAGGTCGATGCCCTTCTCGTCCACGACGTACCCGTTGGAGTCGGAGCAGGTCACCACGGTCGCGCCGAGCTGCTGGGCCTTCTCGATCGCGTAGATCGCGACATTGCCCGAGCCCGACACGGCGACGCGCTGCCCGTCGAGGGACTCGCCACGGCTGCGGAGCATCTCGGCGGTGAAGAGCACACAGCCGTACCCGGTCGCCTCGGTGCGCGCCTGGGCGCCGCCCCAGCCCAGGCCCTTTCCGGTGAGGACACCGGACTCGTAACGGTTGGTGATCCGCTTGTACTGGCCGAACAGATAGCCGATCTCGCGGCCGCCGACGCCGATGTCACCGGCGGGGACATCGGTGTACTCGCCGAGGTGACGGTGGAGTTCGGTCATGAACGACTGGCAGAACCGCATGATCTCGGCGTCGGAGCGGCCCTTCGGATCGAAGTCGGCGCCGCCCTTGCCGCCGCCGATGGGCATGCCGGTGAGCGCGTTCTTGAAGATCTGCTCGAAGCCGAGGAACTTCACGATGCCGAGGTTGACCGAGGGGTGGAAGCGCAGCCCTCCCTTGTACGGTCCGAGCGAGCTGCTGAACTCGACCCGGAAGCCGCGGTTCACATGGATGTCGCCGGAGTCGTCGGACCACGGCACCCGGAAGATGAGCTGGCGCTCCGGCTCGCAGATGCGCTCGATGATCCGGGCGTCCACGAACTCGGGACGCTGTTCGAGGACGGGGCCGAGGGTCTCCAGGACCTCCCGTACCGCCTGATGGAATTCCTTCTCGCCCTGGTTGCGGCGGAGAATCTCCGCGTACAGCGGCTCGATGACACTCATGTGGGTCATACCTTCCCTGGGTCGGCATCGCGCGCGTGGGTGCCCCGTCCCGGGGACACCAGCGGTCCCCCTCCCCATTGAGGGCGTCGCCCAGACATCGCACGCTCTGCGGCTCACGAAAGCGACGTACAGAACCGTTGTGGCATACCGATTGTCCCAGTGGCTCCGGAAGGTCGTTCACCGCGTCCGCATCCTGGGCCCGTCTACGACTCCGCCGGGCGGCGCAGCATCCACAGCCCCGCTCCGGACGCGAGGACGACCACGCCGGAGACGACGCTCAGCGCGATGTGCAGAGCGTTGTCCTCCATGAGGAAGTTCAGGGAGACATTCGCGGCGATCGCCGCGAAGAACACGATCCAGAGCAGTGCTTTCATGAGCTTCGCCTTCCGTTGTCGGGTGATGGATCCATTCTCCCGGCACGTATCCGCCGTCACGAGGGACCGGTCCCCCACATCCGTGGTGTAGCCAGCTGAACCACCATGCGGTTCGAACGGGCCCGTTAAGGTTTGCGAGGTGGGGATCACCGAGACAACTGCGGCGCGCGAGCGGGGAGACGAGCGGGTCGGCGCCGGTGTGCGCCGAGCGGTCACGGATCCGGACTCGGCGCGGTGGTGGGTACCGGGGCTCGCGGTGCTGGTCGTCGTGCCGTTGTACCTCGTGTGGGCGCTGGTGCTGGCCACCGGCGGCGGTGATCTGGCGGCGCAGTTCGCCTGGGCCGGGTTCGCGTCCCGGCATCCCGGGTCCGCGTACAACCTCTCCTGGTACGGAGGCACGCACACCGCCAACTACAGCCTGCTGACACCGCCGCTCATGGCGGTGTTCGGGGTGCGGGCCGTCACCGCCGCCGCCGGGCTCTGCGGGTCGTGGGCGCTGGGGCGGCTCTGTGTGCGGACCGGGGTGCGGTGGCCGGTCGCGGTCTCGGTGCTGGGGTCGTTGGTGCTCTGGTGCAATGTCGCGTCCGGGCGTACCACGTTCGCAATGGGCGTGGCGATCGGGCTGGCCGCGCTGTTGTACGTACGCCACCGTACGGGCGTCGCCGCGGGCTGCGCGGCGCTGGCGACGGCGGCGAGTCCGGTGGCGGGGCTGTTCCTGGTGGTGGCCGGTGCGGCGTACGGGCTCGACCGGCAGTGGCGGCGGGCGGCCGTGCTCCTCGTGCCGCCGTTCGTGGTGGTGGCGGCGACGACGGCGCTGTTTCCGTTCACGGGCGAACAGCCCATGGCTCCGGGGAAGTTGTGGATGCCGTTGGCCGCCTGCGCGGCCCTGTGGCTCGCGGCGCCGCGCGAGGGCGGCTGGCGGGTGGTCCGGTTCGCGAGCGTGGTGTACGCGGCCGGTGTCGTCCTGACCTTCCTGATCCCGTCGCCCATCGGGACGAATGTGGAACGGCTGGTGGGGGTGGCCGGCCCGCCCGTGCTGCTCGCGGCGGCACCGGCCGCCCTGGCGGGCTGGGCGCGGGGCGGCCTGCTGCCGCGGGTGCGGGTGGTCGTGCTCGTCGGGATGCTGGTGTTCAACACCGGCTGGCTGGTCGACAAGACCGATGACGATCTGCGGGTCTCCACCGCCGTGCCCGCCTGGGCGGCGCACACCGACGGTGTGGTCGCCGAGCTGCGCAGGCTCGGTGCCGAACGGACCCGGGTGGAGGTCGTACCGGCCCGAAATCACCGGGAGGCGTCCGCGCTCGCGCCGCATGTGAACATGGCGCGCGGCTGGAACCGGCAGCTCGACGTGGAGCGCGGGCGGCTGTTCTACGGGGGGAAGCCGACCCCGGCGGCGTACCGCGCCTGGCTGGACCGGTGGGGCGTGGGTCTCGTGGTGCTGCACAGCGGCAGGCCGGACGGCCCGGCCGAGGCGGAGGCGGAGATCGTCCGGCGCGGGACCGACTGGCTGGAGCCGGTGTGGCAGGACGCGGAGTGGCGGATCTACCGGGTGCGGGGCGCCGTCCCGCTGGTCTCCGCGCCGGGCGCCGTCGTAGGCGGGGACGACGCCTCGCTGGTGGTACGGATGCCCGCCGCCGGATCGGTGACGGTAAGGATCGCGTACTCGCCCTGGCTGCGGGCCGACGGCGGCGGGTGCGTACGGCAGGACGGCGAGTGGACGCGGCTCACGGTGGAGCGGGGCGGCGAGTACCGGCTGGACTCGCACTACCGGCTGTGGCCGTTCGGGTCTTGCCGGCAGACGCTGCCGGACGGTTCGGTCGGTGACGCCGAGGCCGCGGTTCAGTCGGTGACGCCGAGGCCGCGGTTCAGTCGGTGACGCCGAGGTCCTGACGCATCAGTTCCCGCATCGTGTCGAGGCAGGGGTCGGCCGCCTTCAGGTCCTCCAGGGCCCGTTCGACGCTCTCGCCGTCACGGGCGAGGCCCCGGTCGAGGCGCTTGATGGCGGCGTCACCGGCGGCGAGGACCCGGTTGAGGTCGCGGGACGCCTGGAGTATCCGCTCCGGGACGATCATCTGAGCCTCGGCGTAGCGGTCGCGGTGGTCGAGGCGGGCCTCTTCGAGCTGGGCACGTTCCTGTTCGGTGTAGACGTCGTCACGGATGCGGTGCAGGGCGTCCTTGAGGAGTGTGTGGAACTGCCGGGAGGCCCGGTTCATGGCCGTGTACTGGGCACGCCGCTCCTCGAACTTCCGCTGCTCACCGACCAGTCGGGCCTCTTCGGCGCGCTGGCGTACGTTCAGCCGCTGTGCGAGAACCGGGGAGAAGAGGGTGCCGAGCACCCCGACTACTGCGGTGATCATGGCGGTGATGGCGGCGGTCATGAGTGCGAGATTAATGCGGCGTACAGGGCAGCAGGAGAGCGGTCCCGGGCACACGGCGACAGGCAATCGGACATGATGCCGTCATGACCACGTCGCCGGGGCACAGACGTAACCGAAACTGTTCCGGGTCGGCCTTACCGGCCGTCCTCACACCGCCCGGACCGGGGCACCCGGGACCCGCCGGGCCGTACGCCCATCCGGCTCTCCCGCCCGTCCCCGGGCAGCGCGCCGCGCCCCGGATCCCACCGCGCGTGGGCGACATGCGCCGCTATCTCGCCGTCGGCCTCGACTGCTACCTCTGCCTGGTCACCGGCGGCCTACTGGCCCGGCCGCATGTGCACACGGCCGGCGTCCCCGAGACCGTCGGTCTGCTGCTCGGCCCGACGCTGGCGTTCTCGTTCCTCAACCAGGTGGCCCTCACCGCGATCGCCGGGGGCGGCGCGGGCAAGCTGATCATGGGGATACGGGTGATCGGACTGCCCGACGCCGGGCGGCCGGGGCCCTGCCGGCTGGTGCGGCGCTGGTTGTACGGACTGTGCCGGCTGCCGCTGCAACCCTGGTACGCCCTGCGCTCGTACCTCGCGGGCCCCGGCGTCCTTCCCCTGAGCGCCTTCTGGAGCAGCGGGAACGACGATCCGGTGGGCCTGCGCCAGGTCCGCCACAGCGACCTCACGGCCCACCGGAGCGCCGCAGCCGAACACCGCTGGGGCCGGACCTGACCACCCCCGGGAGGCGGACCGGACCACGGCCGAGGCCGGACCGGACCCGCATGCCGATCGACGGCAGGACGTCGGCCGGACCGACCGGCGCCCCGCACGAAGCCCTTCTCAGGCCGCCGCGTTCTCCGTGCCCTTGCCCTTGCCCTTGCGAATCGTCGCCAGCCGTGGCGCACGCCGGGCGATGGCGCAAGGCCAGGGACGCGGTGTGATGGTGAGTTGAGGCCACGATGAGAGCCGGATGAGAACGTCCGCGTACGCCGAAGGCGGCGGCGCCGCGGATCCGAGGGGATCCGGGTGCCGCCGCCTGCGTACGGGGATTCGGTACTGCGGGAGGGGAGGTGCGAGCGGGTCAGGCCTGGGAGCCCGCCGTCCACTCCGCCCAGCTCATGTTCCAGCCGTTGAGGCCGTTGTCGGGGGTGATGGTCCTGTCCGGGGAGTTCTTGACGATCACCACGTCGCCGACGAGGGAGTTGTTGTAGAACCAGGCGGCGGGCTGGTTGGCGTCGTTCGCGCCCTTCACATCGGCGAGGCCGACACAGCCGTGGCTGGTGTTGGCGCTGCCGAAGACCGACCGCGCGCCCCAGTAGTTGCCGTGGATGAAGGTGCCCGAGGTGGACAGCCGCATGGCGTGCGGCACGTCCTTGATGTCGTACTCGCCCTTGCCGTCGTCGTCGGTGAAGCCGACCGTCGCGCCGTTCATCCGGGTCTCCTTGAACTTCTCGGAGATCACCATCTGCCCGTTGTACGTGGGGTTGGCGGAGGAGCCGGCAGAGATCGGGATGGTCTTGATCGTCTTGCCGTTCTGGGTGACGGTCATCGTCTTCGCGCCGGCGTCGACCGTCGAGACCTGGTTGCGGCCGACCTTGAAGGTGACCGTCTTCTGCTGCACACCGAAGACGCCGTCCGCGCCCTCGACGCCGTCCAGCGCGAGCTTCAGCGTGACGGTGGAGCCGCCCTGCCAGTACTGCTCGGGGCGCAGGTCGAGACGCTGGGGGTTGAACCAGTGGCCGACGACTTCCTGACCGCTGCTGGACGTGACGGTGATTCCGTCCTGGACGGCCTTCTTGTCCGTGATCGGCTTGTTGAAGTTGATCGAGACCGGCATGCCGACGCCGACCGTGGAGCCGTCCTCGGGCGTGAAGTTGCCTATGAAGCTGTTGGCGGGCGACACGGTGGTGAACGAGGAGTTCTCGTGCGCCTCGCGGCCCTTGGAGTCCTTGGCCGCCGCATTGATCTTGTACGTGGTCGAGCGCTCCAGCTGGACGTCCGGCTTCCAGCTCTTGCCGTCGGCGGCGAGCGTGCCCTTGACGGTCGCACCGGCCGTCGTGGTCATGGTGACCTGGGACAGCGTGCCCTTGGTGACGGTGACCTTGGTGTCGTTGTTGATGCTCGCGTTGGTCGCACCGTTCTTCGGCGCGATGGTGATCTGCGCCTCCGACGCGTCCTGGGCGGCCGCCTTGTCGACCTCGGCCGCCTGCGACTTCTTCGAGCCCTCGGCGCTCGCGCCGTTGTCGTTGCAGGCAGTGAGCACCAGAACGCCACCGAGCAGTGCGGACGCGGCCATCAGGCCCTTGCGCCGCTTGCTGTCCGTCATCACACGTTTCTCCATCGTTGCTTAATCCCCAAAAACCCCGAGCAGAGCCGCCGACGACCGGCGAAACCCGTCAATGTTCCTAGAACCCATGGAAGGGGTCTTCCGTTCCACATCCAAGAGAGATGTGGGGAACAACACTCATCGACGCATCCGAGTCGGCGGTGGTTCCCGGTGCCGGTCGCGTATATACGGCCGGTACGCACGACGGCCCCGGTCCGCGGAAAGCGGGCCGGGGCCGCGGCTCACCGCCTGCTAGTTCCGCCGCTCCGCACCGCCGCTCGCGCCGCTGTGCTCGCCGTCGTCCTCACCATTGTGCGGGACGTCGCCGGCGCCCCCTTCCTCGTCCTCGTCCTCGTCGAGGTCCCAGCCGTCCGGGTGGTCCGGGTCGTAGTCGACGATCTCGCTGCTCCAGGACGCCTGAGCGAGCTCGACCCCCGGCACCTCGCCGACCAGGTCGAACGGGTCGACAAGGGAGGCGAGGGCCTCCGCGCCGTCCTGCCGTACGGCCGCCTCGGCCTGCATGCGTTCCTCGGCGGACTCGCCGCCGGGCTCCCCGTACTCGGCGGCGATGGACTCCAGTGCGGTACCGCTGAGGGCGGCGGGGTCCGTGATCTCCAGCACCATTTCGACCTGAAGTCGAACAAACCGTGATGTCTCAGAAGTGCTCATGTGCCGGAGCGTAAGCTCCCCGCCCTCCCGACTTTCCTGCGACCCGCTGCTTTCACTAGCATCGGCGTACAGGCCTAACTCACGGCTGTGACAAGGAGGATCGATTCCGTGGCCGCTGCTCGCCGCCCGCTCCTGACCGCCACCGCTGCGGGCACTTTGCTGGCCGCCCTGTGGTTCGTACCGTCCGCCAACGCGACGGACGAGTCGGCCGGCACACCGGGCGCACGGAGCCGACAGGTCACCGCCGCCGTGGACACCGCGGCCGGTCCGAGGCTCGCCGACACCGGGACCGGGGTCGACACCACCCCGTATCTGATCGGCGGCACGGCGTTCCTGGGCATCGGCGCAGCGTTCGTCACCTACTCGGTACGCCGCGCCGACACCCTGTCCGCCTGACTCTCCGCCGGACCTAGGCCAGCGGTCCGGTCACCGGCTCGACCGCCGCGACCAGCTTCCCGGCGCGTACGAACGCGTCCGCCGCGGCCAGGTCCGGCGACAGGAAGCGGTCCGGTCCCGGGCCCTCGACACCTGCCGCGCGCAGCGCCTCGATGGCGGCCTGCGAGGCGGGCGCGGGGGTGAGGCCCTGGGCGGCGCGCAGTTCGATGGCGCGGGTCGCCGCGTACAGCTCGACGGCGACGATCCGGGCGAGGTTGTCGACGGCGGTACGCAGCTTGCGCGCGGCCGACCAGCCCATGGAGACGTGGTCCTCCTGCATCGCGGAGGACGGGATCGAGTCGGCCGACGCGGGGACGGCGAGCCGCTTCATCTCGCTGACCAGGGCGGCCTGGGTGTACTGGGCGATCATCAGGCCCGAGTCCACACCGGCGTCCTCGGCGAGGAACGGCGGCAGCCCGTGCGAACGGTTCTTGTCCAGCAGCCGGTCGGTGCGGCGCTCGGTGATCGAACCGAGGTCGGCCGCGACGATCGCCAGGAAGTCGAGCACGTAGGCGACGGGGGCGCCGTGGAAGTTCCCGTTGGACTCGACCCGGCCGTCGGGCAGCACCACGGGGTTGTCGACGGCGGAGGCCAGCTCGCGGTCCGCGACGATCCCGGCATAGTCGAGGGTGTCGCGTCCGGCGCCGTTGACCTGGGGCGCGCAGCGCACGGAGTAGGCGTCCTGGACACGGGGCGCATCGTCCTGATGGTGGCCGGTGAGGCCCGATCCGGCCAGCACCCGCAGCATGTTGTCGGCGCTGACGCCCTGGCCCGGATGCGGGCGGATGGCGTGCAGTTCCGGGGCGAGCACCTTGTCCGTGCCGAGCAGTGCCTCCAGGGAGAGGGCGGCGGTGATGTCGGCGGAGGTGTAGAGGTTCTTCAGGTCGGCCAGGGCCATGACGAGCATGCCGAGCATGCCGTCGGTCCCGTTGAGGAGGGCGAGGCCCTCCTTCTCGCGCAGCTCGACCGGGGTGATGCCATGGGCGGCGAGCAGCTCACCGGCGGGGCGCACCGTGCCGTCGGGGCCCTCCGCGTCGCCCTCCCCCATCAGCGTCAGGGCGCAGTGGGAGAGCGGGGCCAGGTCGCCGGAGCAGCCGAGCGAGCCGTACTCGTGGACGACGGGGGTGATGCCCGCGTTGAGGACGTCGGCCATGGTCTGCGCGACCTCGGGCCGTACGCCGGTGTGCCCGGAGGCGACCGTCTTCAGCCGCAGGAACATCAGGGCGCGGACGACCTCGCGCTCGACCCGCGGGCCCATGCCGGCGGCGTGCGAGCGGACGATGTTGCGCTGGAGCTGTGCGCGGAGGTCCTGGCTGATGTGCCGGCTGGCCAGCGCCCCGAAGCCGGTGGAGACGCCGTAGACCGGCTCGGGCTTGGCGGCGAGCGCGTCCACGATCTCGCGGGCGGCGGCGAGTGCGCTCACGGCGGCCGCGGAGAGCTCGACACGAGCGTTGCCGCGGGCCACGGCGATGACGTCCTGAGCGGTGGTACCGGACGTCCCCACCACGACTGTATGCATATCCATATTCAGAAGCGTACGGATTGAATCCCTTCATGTCACTAGTGGTCGTACGGTTGACCCCTTACCGATCCGGTCACACGGTCAGGGCCGACTGCCGCGCAGGTGGCGGCGGTCGTGCGGAGACTTCGGCGGCGCGTCGGCCAGCCGGATCACCTCGCCGTCGCGCCCCGCCACCACCGGCTTCATGGAGCGGGCCGCCTTCGCCCGGTACTGGGCCGCGTCCGCCAGCCGGAACAGCCGCCGCGCCGACACCACCGGGCCGATCGGATCACCGGTCGACGCGATCCCGCACGCCACCCCGTCGCCGAGCTCCAACTCGGTTGCCCGGTCACAGAGTTCGGCGGCCACCCGGATCACGTCGTCCGCCCCGGGGCCCACCGCGAGCAGGCAGAACTCATCGCCGCCGAGCCGGGCCGCGAGCGCACCGGGCAGCATGGCGCCGCAACGGGACAGCACCGAGCCGAAACGTTCCAGCAGGCGGTCGCCGACCGCATGGCCATGGGTGTCGTTGACCCGCTTCAGACCGTTGAGGTCGCAGACGACCAGGCTGACCACCGCCCCGTCCGTCCGATGCTGCTCCACCGCCTCGTCGAGCCGCACATCGACTGCACGGCGGTTGGCCAGCCCGGTGAGCTGATCGGTGAAGGCGAGCTTGCGGACCTCTTCCAGCCGCTCGGTCTGGGCGATCCCGGCGGCGACGACGGCAGCCAGCACGGTCGCGAAGTCCGCGTCCTCCCGCCCGAACACCGGCTCCCCCACCGGGCGGGCCACATAGAGCTCGCCCCAGGCCCGCCCGTGCAGCACGATCGGCGCCACCACACAGCAGCCGCGCCTGCGCCGACGCAGGGCGGCCACCCGCTCGTGGCAGTACACATGCCCGTACCCCCGCACGCCCGCACCCCCGCCCTGTACGCCACCCACCGGGCCGTCGGCGGTCTCCACCCAGGCGTCCGGCTCACCGCCCCCGGCCCACCGTTCGTGCAGGAACTCGGTGATCTCCGGGAACTGATGCACCGGGTACGTCTCCTCCTCGGGGAACTCCTCCTCCCCTTCGGCCCGTTCGCCCGCGTTGACCAGCACGCGCAGCCGCCCGCGCCCGCGCTCCCAGACCGAGAGCGCGGCGAAACTGCCACCCAACGCCTCGCACGCCCCCAGCGCAGCCGCTCGCCACGACCCCCGCGGGGTGTGTGCCGCCGCCATCGTCTGTGCAAGCGAAACCACGGCCCGCAGCCGCGCATCATCACCACCCATCGCTACAGCTTATGTAGTTTTGTGGTGATTTGATCAGTTTGGGACGCCGACGGCGTTCGCTGCGTGTCCTTGCGCATACGCAACGTCACTCGCCGGGCCAGTTCGGCTTCCTCTTCTCGTTGAACGCGGCCACACCCTCGGCCCGGTCGCCGGAGAAGGCCACCGAATGCCAGGCGGCGTCCTCGACTTCGAGTCCGGCCCGGAGATCGAGGCCGTGCCCGAGCCGCAGCGCCCGCTTGGCGGCCCGCAGCCCCACCGGCGAGTTGGCGGCGATCCGGCCCGCGAGCGCCAGCGCGGCCTCGCGGTCCCGCCCCGCCTCCACCAGCTCGTCGACCAGCCCCGAATCACGAGCCTCGGCCGCCTCCACCCGCCGGGCCGTGAAGACCAGCTCGGCGGCGCGCGCCGCACCGATCCGCCGCGGCAGCAACTGCGTACCCCCGCCGCCCGGAATGACACCGACCGACACCTCGGGCAGGCCCACCACCGCCGTGTGGTCGGCGACGATCAGATCGCAGGACAGGGCCAGCTCGAATCCGCCGCCGAGCGCGAAGCCGTGCACGGCCGCGATCGTCGGCATCGGCAGTTCGAGTACGCCGGTGTACGCGGCGCGGGCGGTGGGGCGCTGGCGCAGCAGCTCGGCGTCGGTGAAGGAATTGCGCTCCTTCAGGTCCGCGCCCACACAGAAGGCCCGCTCATGGCTGGAGGTGAGGACGGCGACCCGTACGCCCGGGTCGGCGGCGAGCGCGGCACAGGCGGCGGCGATCGAGCGGGCCATGTCCGTGGACACGGCGTTCATCACCTTGGGCCGGTCGAGGACCAGCTCGGCGACGTGTTCCTGTCCCTCGTGGACCCGTACGACGACGAATTCCCCGAACCGCTGCTCGGACGTGACGGTCATGACTGCACCCCTCCGGTTAACGATCGTTACCGGGGGGATCCTACGGGGCGCCCCGGACAGCGGTCCGGGGTGATGTCAGGACGTGCCCCGGCGCGCCAGCAGCCAGGGCTCCACGACGCCGAGGCCACGCACCGGGCGCTGCCACATCGGCTGCAGCCCGTAGCGGTACTTGGGCCCGGACGTCGGCTCCACGCCGTTCTGGCGCTCCTTCTCGGCCGCTGCGGCCTCCTCCGCCGCCTGTGCCTCGGAGGTCGGAGCGTCGCCGGTACGGATCAGCTCCTCCGCGAACGCCCCGTCCACCAGTACGGCGTCCTTCGGCGCTATCGAGGTCAGCCGGCTGGCGAGGTTCACCGTCGTACCGAAGACATCGCCCATTCGGGTGGTGACCGTGCCGAAGGCGATGCCGACGCGCAGCGCGGGCATGGTCTCGTCCTGGGTCATCGCCTCGATCAGGCGCAGCGCGATCTCGGCCGCGGTGCGTGCGTCGTCGGCAGCGTAGAGGACCTCGTCGCCGAGGGTCTTGATGAGCCGGCCACCGTGGGCGGCGACCAGGTCGGCGCAGGTGGTCTCGAACGCCTCGACCAGCTCGCCGAGCTCCTCCTCCTCCAGCCGCCGGGTCAGCCGGGTGAACCCGACGAGGTCGGCGAAGCCGACGGCCAGGCGCCTGTCGACCATCTCCTCGTCGTCGGCGGCCTGCACGACCCGGCCGGTGGCGGCGGCGAGCTGGCGCCGCCACACGTACACCAGAAACTCCTCCAGCTCCGGGAGGAGCAGCTCGACCAGCGGGTAGGTGACCTCGGTCCGGGTCATGCCGGGCTCGGGCGGTTCGGTCAGACCCTCCAGGAAGGAATCGATCTGCCACTCCGCCAGCCGGGCGGTGGTCTGCCCGGTGGACCGCGCCACCTGGATCGCCATCGGCTCGCTGAGCAGCCCCGCCTCGACGAGACCGGCGAGCCGGCGCAGCGCCAGCACATCGGCCTCGGTGAGCGCCCTGGCCTGCCCGATGTCGGCGAAGCCCATGGCCCGCCAGAACCGGGAGGCCAGGTCCATCGAGACGCCGGCGGTACGGGCCGCCTGGAACGGCGTGTAGCGCCGGTCGGCACCCAGGATCAGCTGTTCCAGCCGGATCGCGAGGGGATCGTCGGTCGGTTCCGCCGTATGGTCGACTTCGTGATGCGGTGTCGGGTGGACCGAGGGGTCCGACGGGGGCTCCGCGCCCGCGCCGGAGGTCGTGTCGTCGACGGTCACCAGCCGCCTCCTGCCCGTTCCCTGCGCACTGCCCTGCCGATCTGTCGGTGGATCGCCTCAACGATACGGCAGGTGTGCCGTGGCTCACGTCGCTAAGTCTTCCCGGAATGTTCCTGGGTGGGCCGGGGGCGTGGGTGGTTGCGGCCGGTGGGGGCTTCCAGGAGGGCAAGGGCTCATGAAGTCTTCCCGGAATGTTCCTGGGTGGGCCGGGGGCGTGGGTGGTTGCGGCCGGTGGGGGCTTCCAGGAGGGCAAGGGCTCATGAAGTCTTCCCGGAATGTTCCTGGGTGGGCCGGGGGCGTGGGTGCTTACAGCCGGTGGCCGGTTTCCAGGAGGGCGAGGATTCATGCCCCCGGTACGTGTTCGGGTGGACCGGAAGGCTCGGCAGGTCAGGCATACCCGAGCGACCGACACGCAACGGCCCCGGCTCTGCCCCGGTACGTGGCAAGGCAGGCCGGAGGCGGAAGCAGGAGCAGACCCCGGCCGGCGCCCGCACGCAGGCCCCCTCGATTGCCGGGCGGGGTGATTTCCAGCCCGTCCGGCGATCGAGGACGGAACGGCCCCGGCTCGGGCGGCCCCGGTGAACCACACGCACACCGCGGTGGACCCGCCCCTCACGTCAGGCCGCCCCCGAGCCCCCGCAGGTGCACGATGTCGCCCGCCGACACGGGCTGGAGGCCGTCGTCGGTGGACAGGATCAGCCGGCCGTCGCCGTCGATCGCCACGGCCTCGCCGGTGAGCGTGCGGTCTCCGGGCAGCTGGGCACGTACCGTCCGGCCGAGCGTCGCGCAGCCCGCCGTGTACGCCTCCTGCAGGCCGCTCGCCGCCGCGTCGCCGTCCGCCGCGCGCCACTGGCCGTACCAGTGCTCCAGCGAGCGCAGTACGCCCCGCAGCAGCGTCTCGCGGTCGGTGGAGACCGCTCCGGCCAGGGCCAGCGAGGCGGCCGTGGGGGCGGGGAGTTCATCGGTGCGCAGGGAGACGTTGAGGCCGATGCCCACGACGACCCCGTTCCCGGCTCGCTCGGCCAGGATGCCGCCCGCCTTGCGTTCCTCGCCCAGTGGGGTCTCCCCTGGACGGAGCTTGTCGGAGTCCTTGGGGATCGTCACGAGGAGGTCGTTGGGCCACTTCAGTGCCGTGTCGACGCCTGCCGCGCGAGCCAGACCCGTCGCCGTCGCGACGCCCGCGAGCAGCGGCAGCCAGCCCCACCGCTGGACGGGGATGTCGCCCGGCGTCACGAAGACGGAGAAGAACAGGCCCGAACGGGCCGGAGCCGTCCAGGTGCGGTCGAGGCGGCCGCGGCCCGCGGTCTGTTCCTCGGCGATCAGCACGGTGCCTTCGGCGAGCCCCGCGGCCGCGCGCCGGGCAAGGTCGGAGTTGGTGGACCCGGTGGTCTCCACGACGTCGAGCGAGGTCCACAGTCCGCCCGGCCGCAGCAGCCCGCGGCGCAGCGCGGGGACGTTCAGGGGCGGTCGGTCCAGGTCCGACCAGCGGCTGTGAGGCGCATCCGAAGGTGTCATGCAAGCCAGACTAGGTGTGGCAAACGACGCACTGCCGAACCGTATCCGCGCCGATACCCTACGGATCAGTAGGTGTTTCAGTACCTGATCAGCAGCACAGTCGTCCCCGTGACCAGGCAGGGAGCCGCCACCCGATGTCCGAGCCGGAAGAGATCGACATCCACACCACCGCGGGCAAGATCGCGGACCTGCAGCGCCGTATCGACGAAGCAACGCACGCGGGCTCCGAGCGCGCGGTCGAGAAGCAGCATGCGAAGGGCAAGTTGACCGCCCGCGAGCGGATCGGCCTGCTGCTCGACGAGGGTTCCTTCGTGGAGCTCGACGAATTCGCCCGGCACCGCTCCACCAACTTCGGCATCGAGAAGAACCGCCCCTACGGAGACGGCGTCGTCACCGGTTACGGCACGGTCGACGGCCGCCCCGTCTGCGTGTATTCGCAGGACTTCACCATCTTCGGCGGCTCGCTCGGCGAGGTCTACGGTGAGAAAATCGTCAAGGTGATGGACTTCGCGCTGAAGACCGGCTGCCCGGTCATCGGCATCAACGACGGCGGCGGCGCCCGCATCCAGGAGGGTGTGGTCGCGCTCGGCCTGTTCGCCGAGATCTTCCGCCGCAATGTGCACGCCTCGGGCGTCGTCCCGCAGATCTCGCTGATCGTCGGACCGTGCGCGGGCGGAGCGGTCTACTCCCCCGCCATCACCGACTTCACCGTCATGGTCGACCAGACCTCGCACATGTTCATCACCGGCCCCGACGTCATCAAGACCGTCACCGGCGAGGACGTCGGCTTCGAGGAACTCGGCGGAGCCCGCACCCACAACACCACTTCGGGCGTGGCGCATCACATGGCGGGCGACGAGAAGGACGCCATCGAGTACGTCAAGTCGCTGCTGTCGTACCTCCCTTCGAACAACCTCTCCGAAGCACCGGCCTTCCCTGAGGACGCGGACCTCGCCACCACCGACGAGGACCGCAAGCTCGACACCCTCATCCCGGACTCGGCGAACCAGCCGTACGACATGCACACCGCCATCGAGCACGTGCTGGACGACGGCGAATTCCTGGAGACCCAGGCCCTGTTCGCGCCGAACATCATCACCGGCTTCGGGCGTGTCGAGGGCTACCCGGTCGGCATCGTCGCCAACCAGCCGATGCAGTTCGCCGGCTGCCTGGACATCAACGCGAGCGAGAAGGCCGCGCGGTTCGTCCGCACCTGCGACGCCTTCAACGTGCCCGTCCTGACCTTCGTCGACGTCCCCGGCTTCCTGCCCGGCGTCGACCAGGAGTACGGCGGCATCATCCGCCGCGGCGCCAAGCTGATCTATGCCTACGCGGAAGCGACCGTCCCGCTTATCACGGTGATCACCCGCAAGGCCTTCGGCGGCGCGTACGACGTCATGGGCTCCAAGCACCTCGGCGCCGACATCAACGTCGCCTGGCCGACCGCGCAGATCGCCGTGATGGGCGCGCAGGGCGCCGTGAACATCCTGCACCGCCGCACGATCGCCGCCGCCGAGGATCAGGAAGCAACGCGCGCCGAGCTGATCGCCGACTACGAGGACACGCTGCTCAACCCGTACGTGGCGGCCGAACGCGGCTACGTCGACGCGGTGATCATGCCTTCCGACACCCGCGCCCACATCGTGAAGGGGCTGCGCCAGCTGCGCACGAAGCGGGAGTCGCTGCCCCCGAAGAAGCACGGCAACATCCCCCTCTAGAAAGGGTCCTGGCCATGATCAAGGTCGTACGGGGCAACCCGACCCCTGAGGAGCTGGCTGCCGCACTGGCGGTGGTCCGGGCGCGTGCCGCGGCCACGGCGTCCGATGCGTCGTCCGGCGCGCCGACGCTGCCCGGCCAGTGGTCCGACCCGGGGCGTATCGCCCGGCGCGAGCGCCGTCTGCCGGGGCCGCGGGCCTGGGCGCGGACGTACTGGCCCGGGTAGCCGCAGGAGTATCTGTTCGCGCACGCGTTCGGAGGCCCTGGCCCCTTTTGGGTCCGGGCCTCCGGTGCGTCCGGGCGCGATCTGGTCCGTATGCACCAGGGCGCCTGAGTACCTGTACTCAGGCGCGGTATCCGCCCCCCGCAGCAGGATCGGTCCCATGCTGTGGTCCGATCCGGAGAACAAGCCGCCGAAGGAACTGCGCGACGCCCAGGACATGATGCGGCGCGCGGGGCTGGTGCTTGCGCTCGCGATGGTGGTCGCGATGCTCATGCTCGGGACGCGGTGAGGGGTGCGGTGGGCTCCGACTCCGCCCCGGACCCCGGTCCTCCAACGCCGGACGGGCCGGCTCGCCGGCTCGGGAGCGGCTGATTTGTCGCCCGGGCGGACCGGATGCCGGCTCGCCCCTTCTACGATGGCGCGTATGACTGATCAGCGCCGTCTCGTGCTCGCCTCCGCCTCCCCCGCCCGTCTCGGCCTTCTGCGGCAGGCCGGATTCGCGCCCGAGGTGATCGTCAGCGGGGTGGACGAGGACGCGCTGAGCGCCCCGACGCCGGCCGGGCTGGCGCTCGTTCTCGCCGAGGCCAAGGCCGCCGCGGTGGCCGGGCGGCCGGAGGCGACGGGCGCCCTGGTCATCGGGTGCGACTCGGTGCTCGAACTCGACGGCGAGGCGCTGGGCAAGCCGGCCGACAGCGAGGAGGCCATCGCCCGCTGGAAGTCCATGCGCGGCCGGGCCGGTGTGCTGCAGACCGGCCACAGCGTGATCGACACCGCGACCGGACGTACGGCCTCGGCGACCGCCTCCACGACCGTCCGCTTCGGCGAACCGACGGACGCCGAGATCGCCGCCTACGTGGCCTCGGGTGAGCCGCTCCACGTGGCGGGCGCCTTCACGCTGGACGGCCGTTCGGCGCCGTTCGTCGACTCCATCGAGGGCGACCACGGCAATGTCATCGGGCTCTCACTGCCGCTGCTGCGCCGGCTGCTGGGCGAGCTGGGGATCTCCGTGACCGAGCTGTGGGTCTGAGCGGGACCCGTTCTGCGTCAGGCCGTGGCCGGAGCGCTGGGTTCGGCGTCGCCCGTCGGCCGGTCGGCCTCGGGGCCGTACGCCACCAGCGACAGCACGATCAGCCCGAGCACCACCATCAGACACGCGAACGCGGCCCAGCCGACCAGCCCCACCGTCAGCGCACCCAGTACCCCGTGCACGACAGCAGAGGTGATGAGGGCGATACGGCCGATACGGCCCGGGGCCCGGTCGCGGATGCCGGCCAGCAGGAGGACCAGCCCGCACAGCAGCAGATACAGGCCGAAGGCGCCGCCCATCGCCCATGTGCCGTTGGACATGGCTGCGGATTCCAGCCCGGCCAGTGACATGTCCTGGTTCTTGACGACCGTCGCCAGGATGCCGTTGATGACCACGATGCCCACGGCCTCCACGAACAGCACGATCGCGGTCACGAACGCCACCGGTCTGCGCACCACGGTGCTCACCCCCTGTTACCTGCAGTACGTGCGATAGCGCGGACCCTACTAATGGGTAACGCTCCGGACAAGGGTCCGGACGACCTTCGCTCTCACCCCGTACCCCTGAGGCGCACCCGTGCGCTTTCCCCGCACCCCCCTTGTCGCGCCTCTCGTGCGTCGGGCAAAGAATCGTTCGCCCATTAGTGGGGACTCGACAAAGAAACACCGGGCGCAGCTGCTTGCACTAACAGAGACCTGGACCACACCTCGTGGCTACTGTGCGGTCATGAATCCCGGCGTACCGTGGTGCCACAAGGGATTTCGCGACTTGAACAAGCCTCGAATCACACTCCGTGTGGGCAAGCTCACCAATGGGGACGGGTCGTAGGGCCGTGTCGGTAGTCCCTAAACTCAGCTTGTTTCAAGGAGGGAGCCATCGTGCGCAAGGTGCTCATCGCCAACCGTGGCGAAATCGCTGTCCGCGTTGCTCGGGCATGCCGGGATGCCGGAATCGGGAGCGTGGCCGTCTACGCCGACCCGGACCGCGACGCTCTGCATGTACGTGCGGCCGACGAGGCATTCGCCCTGGGCGGTGACACCCCGGCCGCCAGCTACCTGGACATGGCCAAGGTGCTCCAGGCTGCCAAGGACTCCGGGGCGGACGCGATCCACCCGGGATACGGCTTCCTGTCGGAGAACGCCGAATTCGCCCAGGCCGTCATCGACGCGGGTCTGACCTGGATCGGCCCGCCGCCGCAGGCGATCCGGGACCTCGGCGACAAGGTCGCCGCCCGGCACATCGCGCAGCGCGCCGGCGCCCCGCTGGTGGCCGGTACGCCCGACCCGGTCGAGGGCTCCGCCGAGGTCGTGACGTTCGCGAAGGAGCACGGGCTGCCGATCGCGATCAAGGCCGCCTTCGGTGGTGGCGGTCGCGGGCTGAAGGTGGCGCGCACGCTGGAGGAGATCCCGGAGCTGTACGACTCCGCGGTCCGTGAGGCCGTCGCGGCGTTCGGCCGCGGGGAATGCTTCGTGGAGCGCTACCTCGACAAGCCGCGCCACGTCGAGACGCAGTGCCTGGCCGACAGCCACGGCAACGTCGTCGTCGTCTCCACCCGCGACTGCTCGCTCCAGCGCCGCCACCAGAAGCTGGTCGAGGAGGCCCCCGCGCCGTTCCTCTCCGAGGCGCAGAACGCGGAGCTGTACGCGGCGTCGAAGGCCATCCTCAAGGAGGCCGGTTACGTCGGTGCGGGCACCGTGGAGTTCCTCGTCGGCACGGACGGCACCATCTCGTTCCTGGAGGTCAACACCCGCCTCCAGGTCGAGCACCCGGTCACCGAGGAGGTCACCGGCCTCGACCTCGTGCGCGAGATGTTCCGCATCGCCGACGGCGAGGAGCTCGGCTACGACGACCCGGCCGTGCGCGGCCACTCCTTCGAGTTCCGGATCAACGGCGAGGACCCGGGCCGCGGCTTCCTGCCCGCCCCGGGCACGGTGACCACGTTCGCCCCGCCGACCGGCCCCGGTGTCCGCCTCGACGCGGGCGTGGAGTCCGGTTCCGTCATCGGCCCCGCCTGGGACTCGCTCCTGGCGAAGCTCATCGTGACCGGTGCGACCCGTGAGCAGGCGCTGCAGCGGGCGGCGCGCGCGCTGGCCGAGTTCAATGTCGAGGGCATGGCCACCGCCATTCCGTTCCACCGCGCCGTCGTCACCGACCCGGCTTTCACCAGCGACCCGTTCCAGGTCCACACCCGCTGGATCGAGACCGAGTTCGTCAACGACATCAAACCCTTCACCGCCACCGCCGATGCGGAGGTGGAGGAGGAGACCGGCCGCGAGACCGTCGTCGTCGAGGTCGGCGGCAAGCGTCTTGAGGTCTCGCTGCCCTCGTCGCTGGGCATGAGCCTGGCCCGTACCGGGCTCGCGGCGGGCGCCAAGCCCAAGCGCCGCGCGGCGAAGAAGAGCGGCTCCGCGGTCTCCGGCGACACCCTGGCGTCCCCGATGCAGGGCACCATCGTCAAGATCGCCGTCGAGGAGGGCCAGCAGGTCGACGAGGGCGACCTCATCGTCGTCCTGGAGGCCATGAAGATGGAGCAGCCGCTGAACGCGCACCGCGCCGGCACCGTCAAGGGACTCGCCGCCGAGGTCGGCAGCTCGGTCTCCTCCGGCGCCGTGATCTGCGAGATCAAGGACTGATCGAGCGGCACCCGACGTTCTGCCGGGGCACCTGCCAAGTCGCTCGACTCGGCAGGGGCCCCGTTCGGTCGTTCGGCGGTGGCGCGTCACTCCCCGGCGGGTGACGCGTCGGCCGTCCTCGTGGCGAGCAGCAGGATCAGGGTCAGCGCCAGGAAACCGGCCCCGGCGAGCAGCCCGGTCGCGTAGCCCTCGACCATCCCGTCCGGCCCCGGCAGATCCGCCGCCCGGACCGCGGCCCCGTACACCGTCACCAGCGCGGAAAGACCCAGTGCGCCGCCGACCTGCTGCATGGTCTGCATCAGCCCGGACGCGGCACCGGCCCGGTCCGGGGTGACGCTGGTGAGGATCAGAACACTGAGCGGCATGAAGACGAACCCCAGCCCCAGGCCGTTGATCAGGAGCGGTCCGAACAGCGCCGTCCAGTAACCGCTGTCCGTGGAGAGCATGCTCTGCAGAAGGATTCCGGCGGCGGCGAGGACCAGACCACCGCCCGCGGTGCGCCGCAGACCGTGGCGGGCGAGCGCCCTGGCAGCGAGCATGGACGAGGCGAAGATGCCGACCGCGAGCGGCAGGAAGGCGAGCCCGGTGCGCAACGGGCTGTAGTCGCGGACCAGTTGGAAGTACTGGGTGTCGAAGTAGAAGACCCCGAACATCGCGGCGGGCACCAGCAGCATCCCGATGAAGGCGATGGCACGGTTCCGTACGGCGAACAGATCGAGCGGAACGACGGGCTGCCGCACCCGGCGCTCCACGGCGAGGAACGTGCCGAGCAGCACGGTCGCCGCGACGAACGACCAGGTCACCTGGGCGTCGCCCCAGCCGTGGTCGGCGGCACGGATGAACGCGTACACGAGCGCGGTCACCCCCGACGTACCGGTGAGGGCGCCGCCGATGTCGAAGCGGGCGCCCCGGATGCGGGGCGTCTCGCGGATGGCGAACGGGGCGAGCGCCACGACGGCAAGACCCACGGGGACGTTGATGAAGAGGGTCCAGCGCCAGGAGCCCACGTCGGTGAGTACGCCGCCGAGGATCATCCCGATCGCCGACCCCGCGGCGGCCACGCCGGTGAACAGGCCGAGCGCGCGGTCGCGTTCGGGCCCGGCGGCGAAGGTGGTGGTGACCAGCGCGAGCGTGGACGGCGCGGCGAGCGCGGCGCCGACGCCCTGCGCGGTACGGGCGACGAGCAGCAGCGACGAGCTGTCGGCGAGGCGACGGTGAAGAGGAGCACGCCGATGGTGAGTGCGCGGCGACGGCCGACGAGGTCGCCGAGCCGGCCTCCGATGAGCATCAGTCCGCCGAAGGCGAGGGTGTACGCGTTGAGCACCCAGGACAGTCCGGCGGGGCCGAAGCCGAGTTCCCCGCCCATGTCGGGCAGCGCGATGTTCACGACGGTCGCGTCCAGGATCAGCATCATCTGGCAGGTCAGGATCAGCGCGAGGGCGAAGGCGGGGCGGTGCGGTAACGCGGTGTCGGCGTCGGTGTTCTTCGTGGTGTCTGTCGCTGTCTGCGGCATGGCGGTATTGCCTCCAGGGAGGTTAAACGGAGGTGGCCTCCGAAACGATACGGAGGAGCCCTCCGGATATGCAATGGCATCCTGGACCCTGGGCGGAAAAAGGGAGGACTGCGCAATGGCGATGAGCACAGCACAGACGCCGGCCCGGCCGATGCGTGCCGACGCGCGCCGCAATTACCACCGGCTGCTGAGTGAGGCCCGCGCCGCCTTCGCGGAACACGGCACCGATGCGTCCCTGGAGGACATCGCGCGACGTGCGGGCGTGGGGATCGGCACGCTGTACAGGCACTTCCCGAACCGGCACGCACTGATGAACGCCGTCTTCCAGGAGGCCCTCACCTCCCTGATCACCCGTTCCCGCGAACTCGCGAGGGCGGAGCAGCCGTGCGGGGGCCTGGTGGAGTGGCTGGGCGCGATCATCACTCATGCGGGTGAGTACCGCGGGCTCGCCCAGGCGCTCATGTCGACGTCACGGGACGAGACTTCGGCACTTTCGCAGTGCAATGTGCCGCTGCGCGAGGCGGGGGCGGTGCTGCTGGCACGGGCGCAGGCGAGTGGGGCCGTGCGGGCGGATGTGTCCATCGACGACCTGATGCAGCTGACGAACGCGATCGCGCTGGCTGCGGAGCAGTCGCCGGATGATCCGGACTTGGCGGGGCGGCTGCTGATGCTGACCTTGCAGGGGCTGAAGGGACCGAACGCGGAAGGGGGTTGAGCGGCGCGGGTGCGTGCGGCGGGCGCAGGTGGCCGTGGGCACTGCGGGTCCACTGCGCGGGGCCTGTTCGCCTGCCCACCCCTTCCCGAACCGGGGCGCAGCCCCGGGCCCCGGGCCTCAATCACCGGACGGGCTTGGTTTCGCGGAGGCCCGGTTCAGGAAAGGGCGGGTCGGAAAAAAGTAACCCCCCTCCCTCACCGGCGCCGCAGATCCGCCACCCTCGCCCGATCCCCCTGCCCCTGTTCCGCCAGTACCGCAGCGCTCCGTAGCGGCTGTGGGCCGGGCCCGCCAGGACCACCCCCGCGCGTACGGCGCTGCCCGGGCAGTGGCATGTCGCGGCGGGTCTGGCGGCCCGGCGGGAGGGCCTCGGCCGGTGCGGGGCCGCTTCCGGCGCCGGCCACCGCGATCTGCACCCCCTGGTCGGCCAGGGCCTGCAGCTCGGTGGCGGCACGGTCGTCGTGGCCGGGCGGTTCGTCCGTCACCAGACGGGTGATGAGATCCGTCGGCACCGTCTGGAACATGGTGTCGGAGCCGAGCTTGGTGTGGTCCGCCAGGACCACCACCTCCGCCGCGGCCTGCACCAGGGCCCGGTCCACGCTCGCGGAGAGCATGTTGGACGTGGAGAGGCCGCGTTCCGCGGTGAGCCCGCTCCCGGAGAGGAACGCTCGCGAGACCCGCAGCCCCTGGAGGGACTGCTCGGCCCCACTGCCCACCAGGGCGTAGTTGGAGCCGCGCAAGGTGCCGCCGGTCATCACCACTTCCACCCGGTTGGCATGGGCCAACGCCTGGGCGACCAGCAGCGAGTTGGTGACGACGGTCAGACCGGGGATCCGCGCGAGCCGGCGGGCCAGCTCCTGCGTGGTCGTACCGGCACCGACGACGATGGCCTCACCCTCTTCGACGAGACCTGCGGCCAGGTCGGCGATGGCCGTCTTCTCGGCGGTGGCGAGATGGGATTTCTGCGGAAAGCCGGACTCCCGCGTAAAACCGCCCGGCAAAACCGCACCGCCGTGCCGGCGGTCGAGGAGTCCTTCTGCCTCCAGCGCCCGCACGTCCCGCCGTACGGTCACTTCGGAGGTCTGGACGACGCGGGCGAGCTCACGGAGCGATACCGCCCCGTTGGCACGCACCATTTCGAGGATCAACTGACGACGTTCTGCAGCGAACACGAAACTGACAGTAACGTGACGCCCGAGTGTTTTCAGCAGTTTGCGCCGAATAACAGAAGTTGTACAAGCAAGGGGCCACCAAGTGGTATAGGTGGCCCCGTTGTTGTTCCGTACCGATCGTCAGACGGTCACCCGACCCCCCGAGTTGCCGGGAGTTGCCGGGGATTGCCGGGTTCCCGAAGGCGCTTACGCCTCGCCCGTGAGCTTACGGGTGTGCAACTGACGGGCCACTTCAGCGATCGATCCCGACAGGGACGGATACACAGTGAAAGCGTTTGCGATCTGTTCCACCGTCAGATTGTTGTCGACCGCGATCGAGATGGGGTGAATCAACTCGCTCGCCCGCGGCGCAACGACACAGCCGCCGACCACGATGCCGGTGCCGGGCCGGCAGAAGATCTTGACGAAGCCGTCGCGGATGCCCTGCATCTTGGCGCGCGGGTTGCGCAGCAGCGGCAGCTTGACAACCCGGGCGTCTATCTTGCCGCAGTCGACGTCGGCCTGGCTGTAGCCGACGGTGGCGATCTCGGGGTCGGTGAAGACGTTCGAGGAGACCGTCTTCAGGTTCAGCGGGGCCACCGCGTCGCCGAGGAAGTGGTACATCGCGATCCGGCCCTGCATGGCGGCGACCGAGGCGAGGGCGAAGATCCCGGTGACGTCACCGGCCGCGTACACGCCGGGGGCGCTGGTGCGGGAGACCTTGTCGGTCCAGATGTGGCCGGACTCCTTGAGCCTGACTCCGGCCTCCTCCAGGCCCATGCCCGCACTGTTCGGGATCGCACCGACCGCCATCAGGCAGTGCGAACCGGAGATGACCCGGCCGTCGGCGAGGGTGACCTCGACCCGGTCGCCGACGCGCTTCGCCGCCTGGGCGCGGGAGCGGGCCATGACGTTCATACCGCGGCGCCGGAAGACGTCCTCCAGGACGGCGGCCGCGTCCGGGTCCTCGCCCGGCAGCACCCGGTCACGGGACGAAACGAGGGTGACGCGTGAGCCGAGCGCCTGGTACGCGCCCGCGAACTCGGCACCCGTCACGCCGGAGCCGACCACGATGAGCTCCTCGGGGAGCTCATCGAGGTCGTAGACCTGGGTCCAGTTCAGGATGCGCTCGCCGTCGGGGAGCGCATCCGGAATCTCTCGGGGATGGCCACCGGTCGCGATCAGTACGGCGTCGGCGGTGAGCCTCTCCTCCGTACCGTCGGCGGCGGTCACGACGACCGTGCGGGAGCCGTCGGCGGCCTGGAGGCCGTCGAGGCGGCCGCGGCCGCGCATCACACGCGCCCCCGCACGGGTGACGGAGGCGGTGATGTCGTGGGACTGGGCGAGCGCCAGGCGCTTCACGCGCCGGTTGACCTTGCCGAGGTCGACACCGACCACACGGGCCGACTGCTCGATGTGCGGCGTGTCGTCGGCGACGATGATGCCCAACTCCTCGTACGAAGAGTCGAAGGTGGTCATCACCTCTGCCGTCGCGATCAGGGTCTTCGAAGGCACGCAGTCGGTGAGCACGGACGCGCCGCCGAGGCCGTCGCAGTCGACGACGGTCACCTCCGCGCCGAGCTGGGCGCCCACCAATGCCGCCTCGTACCCGCCGGGTCCGCCGCCGATGATCACGATCCGGGTCACGAAAAGTCCGCCTCGCGTGTGTCATCCCGCGGCCGTCTGCTGCCCCGGCCGGGGGTCCGGGGGGTCGCCCCGGGGAATGCAGTACGTACTTCATTGTCCCGCACGCGCCAAGGTGCTTCGCCCCGGGGCCCTCCATACGTGCGCCGGGGCGTGCGCGACGGGGTTCCGGGACGGTAAGCGGAACGCTGTACGGAACCCCGTAAGGGGTCTTCCTCACAGGAATCGCCGTTCCGACCACCACCTCCCGTACCCTCGACCCCATGTCGCTCTACGCCGCGTACGCCGGCAACCTCGACGCGCGGCTGATGACGCGCCGCGCACCGCATTCCCCGCTGCGCGGCACCGGCTGGCTCAACGGCTGGCGGCTGACCTTCGGCGGCGAGCAGATGGGCTGGGAGGGCGCGCTCGCCACGGTGGTGGAGGCCCCCCGTTCCCAGGTCTTCGTGGCGCTGTACGACCTGGCGCCGATGGACGAGGACTCCATGGACCGGTGGGAGGGCGTCGGCCTCGACATCTATCGGCGGATGCGGGTACGTGTGCACACCCTGGACGGCGAGGAGCCGGCCTGGATGTATGTGCTGAACGGGTACGAGGGCGGGCTGCCGTCCGCCCGCTATCTGGGCGAGATCGCGGACGCCGCGGAGTCCGCGGGCGCGCCGCACGACTATGTGATGGAACTGCGCAAGCGTCCCTGCTGACCCGCCGGACCAGCGCTTTTGTGTGAATGTACGAGGAAGCGTGTGCAGACTCTATGCATGGGCATCTACGCGCGTAGGGAATCACCGGCTACCCTCATCCGCGTGAACGCATCAGTTATTCCGGACAACATCCAGGGCGACCCGTACGCCGCCGCCGCCGACGCCGCCGCCCGCCTGCGCGAGCTGACCGGTGCCGAGACCCACGACGTCGCGCTCGTGATGGGTTCCGGCTGGGCACCTGCGGGCGATGCGCTCGGCACTCCTGAGGCCGAGTTCCCGGTGACCGACCTGCCCGGTTTCCCGGCGCCCGCCGTGCAGGGGCACGGCGGCACGATCCGCTCGTACCGGATCGGCGAGAAGCGCGCCCTGGTCTTCCTCGGCCGCACGCACTTCTACGAGGGCCGCGGCGTCGCCGCCGTCGCGCACGGGGTCCGGACCGCCGTCGCCGCCGGCTGCAAGACCGTCGTCCTGACGAACGGCTGCGGCGGTCTGCGCGAGGGCATGCGCCCCGGGCAGCCGGTCCTGATCAGCGACCACATCAACCTGACCGCGGCGTCCCCCATCATCGGCGCCAACTTCGTCGACCTGACCGACCTGTACTCGCCGCGGCTGCGCGCGCTGTGCAAGGAGGTCGACGAAACCCTCGAAGAGGGTGTGTACGTGCAGTTCCCCGGTCCGCACTACGAGACCCCGGCCGAGATCAACATGGTCCGTGTCATGGGCGGCGACCTGGTCGGCATGTCCACCGTGCTGGAGGCGATCGCCGCACGGGAGGCGGGGGCCGAGGTGCTGGGCATTTCGCTGGTCACGAACCTGGCGGCGGGGCTGAGCGGGGAGCCGCTCAACCATGAAGAGGTGCTGCAGGCGGGGCGGGATTCCGCTACGCGGATGGGGGCGTTGCTGGCACGGGTGCTTGAGCGGATCTGAGCCGGGGGCGAGGGCCGCGGGGTGCGGGGCCGGGTGCGCGTGGCGCCTGCGGCGGCCTGTCCCCCGCGCCGCCCTTCCCGAACCGGGGCACCGCCCCAATCCCCGCGCCTCGGACGCCGGCAAGGCCGAAAAGCAGGCCCCTCCGGCGATTGAGGAGCGGGGGTCCGGGGGCAGCGCCCCCGTAACCCACCCCACCCCGCAGAAAGGCGGACACCGTGCAGCAGGACCTCATCGCGCAGGCCAGGGCGTGGCTCGCGGAGGACCCCGATCCCGAGACCCGTGACGAGCTCGCCAAGCTCATCGACACCGAGGACCTCGACGAGCTCGCCGCACGGTTCGCCGGCACGCTGCAGTTCGGCACGGCCGGGCTCCGCGGTGAGCTGGGGGCCGGGCCGATGCGGATGAACCGGGCGGTCGTCATCCGCGCCGCGGCCGGACTCGCCGCCTACCTCAAGGCCGAGGGACAGACCGTCGGGCTCGTCGTCATCGGGTACGACGCCCGCTACAAGTCCGCCGACTTCGCCCGCGACACCGCGGCCGTGATGACCGGCGCGGGCCTGCGCGCGGCGGTACTCCCCCGCCCGCTCCCCACTCCTGTGCTGGCATACGCCATACGGCACCTGGGCGCCGTCGCGGGCGTCGAGGTGACCGCCAGCCACAATCCGCCGCGTGACAACGGCTACAAGGTCTATCTCGGCGACGGCTCGCAGATCGTCCCCCCGGCGGACGGCGAGATCGCCGCCGCGATCGCCGCGGTCGGCCCGCTCGACGGCGTGGCCCGCCCCGACCACGGCTGGGAGACCCTCGGTGACGAGGTCCTGGCTGCCTACCTGGCCCGTACGGACGCCGTGCTCGCCGCCGGATCGCCGCGCACCGCCCAGGTCGTGTACACCGCGATGCACGGCGTCGGCACCTCCGTGCTGACCGCCGCCTTCGCCCGGGCCGGGTTCCCGGAGCCCGTGCTCGTCGCCGAGCAGGCGGAGCCCGACCCGGCGTTCCCCACCGTCGCCTTCCCCAACCCGGAAGAGCCCGGCGCGATGGATCTCGCCTTCGCCACCGCACGCCGTACGGATCCCGACCTCGTCATCGCCAACGACCCGGACGCCGACCGCTGCGCCGTCGCCGTCCCGGATCCCGCCGCCGACGGCGGCTGGCGGATGCTGCGCGGCGACGAGGTCGGGGCGCTGCTCGCCGCCCATCTGGTGAACCGCGGCGTCACCGGTGTCTTCGCCGAGTCGATCGTGTCGTCCTCGCTGCTCGGCCGGATCGCCGAGAAGGCCGGCCTCGGCTACGAGGAGACGCTGACCGGCTTCAAGTGGATCGCCCGCGTGGACGGTCTGCGGTACGGGTACGAGGAGGCGCTCGGCTACTGCGTCGACCCGGAAGGCGTACGCGACAAGGACGGCATCACGGCCGCACTGCTCGTCGCCGAACTGGCCTCCGTACTCAAGGAGCGGGGGCGTACGCTCCTCGGCCTGCTCGACGACATCGCGGTCGAGCACGGGCTGCACGCCACCGACCAGCTGTCGGTCCGGGTGGAGGACCTGTCGGTCATCGCGGACGCCATGCGGCGGCTGCGCGAGCAGCCTCCGACCGCGCTCGCCGGTCTCGCCGTCACCTCGGCCGAGGATCTGTCGCAGGGCACCGAGCAGCTGCCGCCCACCGACGGGCTGCGCTACCACCTCCAGGGCGCCCGGGTGATCGTCCGCCCGAGCGGCACCGAGCCGAAGCTCAAGTGCTACCTGGAGGTCGTGGTGCCGGTCGGTTCGGCGGACGAGCTGCCCGCGGCCCGCGCGAGGGGTGCGCAGCTGCTCGCCGGGATCAAGCAGGACCTGGCGGCGGCGGCCGGGATCTGACCTGCTGTGACCGCCGGCTTCACGTACGCGTCAGGTACGTGAAGCCGGTGTCCGGGCCCACGCAGGACTGGAGCGTCAGGTCACCCCAGTACAGGCCGTGGGCCGGGGTGCCGCGGCCCGGTGTGAGGTGGCGCGCATACACCCGGTACCGCAGGACCTCGTGCGGCTTCTCGACGGTCACCACCGTGCCGACGGGCAGCGCCGCGAACTGTCCGAACCCGCAGTAGTCGTGGCCGACGACCACCACCGTCCGCATCTTGTAACCGTGGTGAACCTCGGAGGCGGTTACCGCTCAGGCCCCGGATGCCGCTCCCTGCCGCAATCAACCGGGTTCGCGGTCAGTGACCGCCTCGGTCTGCGTGGACGCGGCTTCGGCGTCGGTACAGGCTGGGACCGCTCCGGCTCGGCGGTTCCCGCGGCCAGCCGGACCAGGACTCAACCCGTCGGTGATACCAGGCCTGCTTCGTAGGCGACAATGACGAGTTGGACGCGGTCGCGGGCATCGAGCTTGGTCAGCAGGCGGGCCACGTGGGTCTTTGCAGTGGCGGGGCCGATGAAGAGGTGGGCAGCGATCTCACCGTTGGACATGCCGCGCCCGACCAGGGTCAGTACCTCGCGTTCCCGTTCGGTGATGCCGGTGATCTCCCGTCTTGGTGGGGAGGGGTCGGGTCGGTTGGTGATGTCGGCGATGAGGCGGCGGGTGACGCTCGGCGCTATCAGGGCGTCGCCGGCGGCCACGACGCGGATCGCCGCGATGATGTCCACCAGCGCCATGTCCTTGACCAGGAAGCCGCTCGCGCCGGCTCGCAGTGAGGCGTAGACGTTGTCGTCGTCGTCGAACGTGGTGAGCATGAGCACGCGCGGCGGCGCGGCGGTCTCGGTGATCGCCAGGGTGGCTTCGATGCCGTCCGTACCGGGCATGCGGATGTCCATCACCACGACGTCGGGTTGCAGCTCTGCGGCCGGCTCAACCGCCTGCGCACCCGTTCCGGCCTCGCCCACGATCTCGATGTCGGGGATGTCGGCGATGACCATGCTCAGCCCGGCACGCACCAGTTCCTGGTCGTCGGCGAGCACGACGCGGATCGTCATGCCGGTAGCCTCGCCGACACCCGGAAACCGCCCTCGGGTCTGGGCCCTGCACTGAAGCGACCGTTCAGCAGGGCGACCCGCTCACGCATCCCGGAGATCCCGAAACCGGTTCCCGCCGTCATGTCACCGCGCAACGGGCCGCGCCCGTCGTCGACGATCTCGATGGCCAACTCCTCGGCCCCGTAGTCCACGGACACCCGGCAGCGGTCGGTACCGGAATGACGCACCGTGTTGGTGACCGACTCCTGGATGATCCGGAAGGCGGCCAGGTCGATCTCGGGGGGCATCGGGCGCCACCGTCCCCGCCGGCGCACCTCGACCCGGACTCCGGCGGCGGCCGTGGTTTCGGCCAACCGGTCGACGGCCTCCAGGCCCGCTGCCGCAGCGGCCTTCGCCGGCTGATCCTCCTCGACTTCGGCATGGCGGAGCGAGACGAGCATCCGCCGCAACCCGGCCAGCGTTTCGCGGCTGGTGGTCTCGATGGCGCCCAGTGCCTTGCGTGCTCCGGCCGGCTGGGTGTCGATGACCAGGCTTGCCGCGCCGGCCTGGATCGCGATGACGCCGATGCTGTGGGCGACCATGTCGTGCAGTTCACGGGCGATCCGCAGCCGTTCGGCTATGACCGCCTGGGTGGCGGCCTGCGCTCGTAGGGCCTGGCTGTAGAGGTGTTGCCGGCGGATCGAGTTGCCGATCGTCCAGGGGATGACGATGCTCGCCGCGACTGCCAACAGGGTGCTGAGGAAATCCATCGACGGCCGTCCCTTTCGTGAGTTCGGCCTCGGCCTGCGCCATGTCGGCGCCCTGCTGGACGCAGGTGACGTCCACCAGGGGCGTACCGCGAACGCGCACCTGGCCGCACTCGCCCGCAGCAACGGTCTGCCTCGACGTCGGGTGCAGGAAGTCCTGGAGACGGTCGGCCTGGGCGAGGCGGGTCGTCGTCGGATCGGCGGTTTCTCCCTCGGCATGCGCCAGCGCTTGGGGATCGCCGCCGCCCTGCTCGGCGACCCGCCCGTGTTGCTCTTCGACGAACCGATCAACGGTCTGGACCCCGAGGGCATCCGCTGGGCACGCGAGCTGTTCCGGCGTCTGGCCGCCGAGGGCCGCACCGTCTTCGTCTCCAGCCACCTGATGAGCGAGATGGAGCACACCGCCGACCACCTCATCGTCATCGGCGGCGGCAGGTTGATCGCCGACGAGCCGCTTGCCGACTTCGCCGCCCGGTCCGCCACTGCCGGCATCATCGTGCGCACCCCCGACCCGGCCACGCTGACCGAGGTGCTGCGAAATGCGGGCGCCTCGGTGCTGCTCGAAGGCCAGGAGGTTCTCAGCGTCACCGGTCTGACCGCGGCCGGCCTCAACGAGCTCGCCTTCACCCACCGCGTCATGGACCACGAAGTCACCGCTCACGGCGGAACGTTGGAAGACGCGTTCATGGAACTGACCGCCGACAGCGTTCAATACCGCGCCGGATCCGCGCCGCAGAGGAGCGAAGGCTGATGACCACTCTCGCGACAACCCCCGCAGTCACCGCCCAGCCCCCAGCCGCGAGGCGCGCCCGCTGGCGCCGGGCGATGCACGGAGACATCCCGGTGCCGGTGCCCGTGGTCCTCGAACTGTCCACGGGCCGACAGCTGATGAGCCGGCCTTCGGCGGCGCGGGCGTCGCACCAGCGGACGCAGGCAGTGGTCTCCCGGCCGGCGGGGGGCGTCCGGGCGGTCAGGCGGACGCGATGTGCTCACACACTCCGTCGCTGATCGTCCTGGGCCGTCCCCCGCTCCGTTTCGGGTCCACCACGTCGGCTACTTGACGTTGAGCAACTGCTCCAGCGGGTCGATGGCGAAGTAGACGAGGAAGAGCGCCGCGGTGCCCCAGAGCAGCCAGCCAAACCGGGATGCGGGCGACAGCAGCCATGGGGTTCACCCCGGGTGACTCCTTACTCTCGGTCCGTGCATCCACCGCTCCCCTTCAACGCGCGCGCCGCCCGCATCCTGCGCGAGAAACTCGGGATGGCCCCCGGCCACGTCGCTTACGGCATGCGCGCCTCCTACGGCACGACCCACATCACCCCCGACCACATCACCGCATGGGAACGCGGCACCGCACTGCCCACCGCCGGCGAACTCACCGCCCTGGCCGGTGCCCTGTGGTGCAACCCCCGCGAACTCATGGGCGCTCCCCGCACCCTGCGTGAACACCGTCTCGCCCGCGGACTGGCCGTCGAGGACGTCGCCCGCGCCACCGGCCTCACCCTCGACGCCTACCACCAGATGGAAGAAACCAGCCGATGGACGGGCGACAAACGACAGTCCGCCAAACTCGGCACCCTCCTCAACCTGCCCCCACGCGACTTCATCGCCATCACCGGCATGGAGGACGAACTCGCCCGCCTCCTCACCGAAGCCGTCTCCACCCGCTGGCAGGCCCACATCCGCGCCATCGCCCGCCTCGTCTCCGCGGAACGCCGCGACCTGCAAGACCCCCTGCGCGACATACACCACGAGTACCAGACCCTCATGGCCGCCACCCTCAGCCGAGCCGGCGGCACCACCGCCTCCGGCGAAAACGGGCGACGCTACATCGACGACATCGTCAACCACTTCTGGGCCCGGCTCCCGAAGCACCAGCCGGGCCGCAACCGCACGGCCGGTGCATCGGGAACGTGATTGGGCAGACCGGTCCGCCCAATCACGAGTCGCGGGAGGCCGCCACGGCCGAGGCGAGCACCGCCGGGCAGCAGCCGGGAAAACGGCGGCGAGAGCAGCCGGAGGGCTACCGTCGCTCGACGGCGTCCAACGCCGGGGCGATCAGGGCGAAGGCCCGGTCGGTCAGTTCGGCGGGGTCCTCGGCGCCGTCGCTGCCGCCCCACCGTTGCAGCACGGCGTCGAAGGCGGCCAGCGCCATCCCGGCGGCGAGCTGCGGGTACAGATCGGTGCCGGGGTCGAACTCCAGGCGGCGCGCCGGCTCCGCCGTCAGGTCGTCGCACCACTGTGCCCGGCGCTCCAGGAAACGGGCGAGCAGGGCGGGGGTGCGCAGAATCAGCTGAACCACCGGCAGCGCCCGGTCCGAGTGGTCACCACCGCCTCCGGCAAGGATGACGGTGGAGTGCGCGCACCCTCCGTCTCGGGTGTGCGCACCCCGTCGAGCAGCGAAGCCCCGGCTGTCGGGCTGGGCCGGGCCCCGGCCGAGCGTCAGTTCTTGACCGGCCACTCCAGCGGGTCGTTGTAGAAGCCCTGGCTCAGTTCGACCGCGGCGGCCTTCTGGCCCTCAGGGATGAGGAAGGCGGTGCAGATCTTCTCCGACTGTCCCGGGCTCACCTTCTTCCCGGTGTCCGGCGCCGGGCAGTTCGGCCACTTGGCGTCACCCATGATGACGATGAGGGCCTTGGTGCGCTCGCCCTTGTCCGTCTTGACGACCAGGTCGTCGTCCATGTCGCCGACCTCCATGGGCTTGCCGCTCTTGTGGGTGAGGGTGGACCACACGTACACGGGGACCTTGGGGGCCTCGTCCTTGTCCTTCTCCAGGCCGGAGTTGTCCATGTCGGCCTTCGTTCCGGTCTGCACCTTCGTGGGCGTGACCGTGAACTTGCTGCCCTTCGAGTTCTGCATGGTGCTTTCCTGCGGCGGGCTGGCCTCGCCCAGACGGTAGGTCGTCTTGTCCTCCGACGAGGAGGAGCTGGAACTGCGCCCGCCCTTCCCCGAATCCGAGTCGTTGCAACCGGTCAGCACCACGGCCAGCGCCAGGGCGCCGACCGCCGCCGGCACAGCACGATTCCACGTGCGCATATCTTCTTCGATCTCCCCGTTGAAACGTTCCCGTTGCCCGGCCGGGCGGCAAAGCCCCCACAGCCGGGGCATGTTCGAACGCACGATCTTGCCAGATGGGAACCGTCCGCTCGCGGCAAGGGGGTGTGAGCTGCTGTCGGTTTGCTGAGCTGAAGTGCGTTGTCGTGGGTCCCGGGCGAGGAAGGGCGGCTCCGCGACTCCGCGATCTTCTCGATCACCGACGCGGAGTGGCCGGACTGCCGGTCGAGGCTGGAAGAGCGGTTGGCCGGGATCCTGGATCGCCGTGGGTCGGGTCGCGATCGAGAGCGTGCGATGAGTTCGGGGCGGCGTGGCAGTCTCCATTGCCGCACACCCGAAGTGCGGTCCACCCGGATCGAGAATGAGGAGCGAGTCCCATGCGCATTGTGATCAGCGAGTTCATGAGCTTGGACGGTGTCGTGCAGGCGCCGGGCGGGCCCGACGAGGACACCGACGGCGGCTTTGCCCACGGTGGCTGGTCGCACCCGTTCTTCGATCCGGAGGTGATGGGCGGCGCTTTCGATGACGCGCTGTCCAAGGCCGAAGCGCTGCTGTTCGGGCGCCGCACGTGGCAGTCGATGGCCGCGGCGTGGCCCGAGCGGTCCGGGGACCCGTTCGCCGACCGGATGAACGCCATCCCGAAGTACGTCGTGTCCGACACGCTGGGCGACTCCGAACTGTCCTGGGACAACACCACGCGTATCCCCGGCGACAAGGCCGTCGCCCGCATCCAGGAGCTGCGCGGGTCCGAAGGCGGCGACCTGCTGGCCATGGGGAGCCCCACGCTCGTACGCAGCCTCCTGAGCGAGGGCCTGGTCGACGAGCTCCGGCTCATGATCCTGCCGGTGATCCTCGGCGGCGGAAAGACGATCTTCCCCGACGACGGTGCGCTGCGCACACTTGAGCTGGTCTCGACGGTCACCAGCGGCACGGGCGTGCACGTGTGCACCTACCGGCCGGCCACCAAGAGGTAGGCAGAAAGGACGGGGCTGCTCTGCGGCTGAGGCCTCAGCCCGTCGCGAGCAGCACCACCAGCAGCACCGCGCCCACCACCGCCGGTGCGATCACCTCGTACGCCCAGCGCACCGAGACCGAGGACGGCGAAGAGTCCGAAGTCGCCACGGATTTCGACGACTTCCCGGAACCTGCCCCCGTCTTCGCCCGCTCCATCAGCTCACGCAGGTCCGCCATGGTCTGGTCGGCCGTCGCCGTCCGGGATTTGGTGTCACGGACATCCGCATGCACGGAAGTGCGGTCGTACGGGTCGTCCAGCGACCGCCGGGACTGCTGCCTGGCCGCCTTCTTCCGCTGGCGCAGCGACACGGGTACCGCCCACAGCTGGTACTTGGCGCCGTCCTCGGTGAACAGCTCGCTCGAATACCCGGCTCGCAGATCCGCGACCGCCGACCACGGCATGGTGATCGTCCGGAACGGGTTACGGATCTTGATGCGCTGCTCGTTGGCGAGGACGACGGGCCGCAGCGTGAACGCGACGACCAGCGGCACCGCGGTCAGCAGCCCGGCCAGCGCCAGCCACGGCACCCGGCCGTCGCCCCGGAACACGGCGTCCCCGCCGATCCAGCAGATGAGGAGAAGCAGCAGGACACCCCCGGCGATCCCGGCGGGCGACCGGAAGGTCCGGTCGGCGTAAGTGGGCTCGGCAGGCGGTGTGGGGCTCGTCATGGGCCCGATTCTGCCTGACGTGCGCAAGGGGCGCCGGGGCGGCCGCCGCGGTACTGTGCGACGCATGGATGCGCAGGCCCCCTGTACAGGTCGCTACGCGCGTAGATATGCTCCTCTGGTGACCATGCCCACCACTGCTCCCGCATTCTCCGACGCGACCGCGTCCGACAGTGCGCTGCGCCGCTTCCTGCACGGGCTGCCCGGCGTCGACGCCGTCGGCCTCGAAGCGCGCGCCGCGTCCCTCGGAACCCGTTCGATCAAGACGACGGCCAAGGCGTACGCCATCGACCTGGCCATCTCGATGATCGACCTGACGACGCTGGAAGGCGCGGACACCCCGGGCAAGGTCCGGGCTCTCGCCGCCAAGGCCGTCCATCCCGACCCGACCGACCGCACGACCCCGCACACCGCGGCGGTCTGCGTCTACCCCGACATGGCGGCGACCGCCGTCGCCGCGCTGGCCGGTTCCGGCGTGAAAGTGGCGTCCGTGGCGACCGCCTTCCCCGCCGGCCGCGCCGCGCTCGACGTCAAGCTCGCGGATGTCCGCGACGCCGTTGCCGCCGGGGCCGACGAGATCGACATGGTGATCGACCGGGGCGCCTTCCTCTCCGGCCGTTACCTCAAGGTGTACGAGGAGATCCTCGCCGTGAAGGCCGAGTGCGCGCGGGCCGACGGCCCCGACGCCCGGCTGAAGGTGATCTTCGAGACCGGCGAGCTGTCCACGTACGACAACATCCGCCGCGCCTCCTGGCTCGGCATGCTGGCGGGCGCCGACTTCATCAAGACGTCGACCGGCAAGGTCTCCACCAACGCCACGCCCGCGAACACCCTGCTGATGCTGGAGGCCGTGCGCGACTTCCGGGCGCAGACCGGCGTACAGATCGGCGTGAAGCCGGCCGGCGGCATCCGTACGTCCAAGGACGCGATCAAGTTCCTGGTGCTGGTGAACGAGACCGCGGGCGAGGACTGGCTGGACAACCACTGGTTCCGCTTCGGCGCCTCCAGCCTGCTGAACGATCTGCTGATGCAGCGCCAGAAGCTCAGCACCGGCCGTTACTCCGGCCCCGATTACGTGACGGTGGACTGATCCCCATGGCATCTGCATTCGAGTACGCCCCCGCCCCAGAGTCTCGCTCGGTCGTCGATATCGCGCCCTCGTACGGCCTGTTCATCGACGGCGAGTTCACCGACGCGGCCGACGGCAAGGTTTTCAAGACGGTCTCGCCGAGCAGCGAAGAGGTGCTCTCCGAGGTCGCGCAGGCCGGCGCCGCGGACGTCGACCGGGCCGTGAAGGCGGCCCGCAAGGCGTTCGAGAAGTGGTCGGCGCTGCCCGGTTCCGAGCGCGCCAAGTACCTCTTCCGGATCGCCCGGATCATCCAGGAGCGCAGCCGCGAGCTCGCCGTTCTCGAAACCCTCGACAACGGCAAGCCGATCAAGGAGACGCGCGACGCGGACCTCCCCCTGGTCGCGGCACACTTCTTCTACTACGCGGGCTGGGCCGACAAGCTCGACCACGCCGGCTACGGCGCGAACCCCCGCCCGCTCGGCGTCGCGGGCCAGATCATCCCGTGGAACTTCCCGCTCCTCATGCTGGCCTGGAAGATCGCCCCGGCGCTCGCCACCGGCAACACGGTGGTCCTCAAGCCCGCCGAGACGACCCCGCTCTCCGCACTCTTCTTCGCGGACATCTGCCGCCAGGCGGGCCTGCCGAAGGGTGTCGTGAACATCCTCACCGGGTACGGGGACGCGGGCGCCGCCCTCGTCGAGCACGAGGACGTCAACAAGGTCGCCTTCACCGGCTCGACCGCGGTCGGCAAGGCCATCGCCCGCCAGATCGCCGGTACGGACAAGAAGGTCACCCTGGAACTGGGCGGCAAGGGCGCCAACATCGTCTTCGACGACGCCCCGATCGACCAGGCCGTCGAGGGCATCGTCACCGGCATCTTCTTCAACCAGGGCCAGGTCTGCTGCGCGGGCTCGCGCCTGCTCGTGCAGGAGTCGATCCAGGACGAGCTGCTGGACGCCCTGAAGCGCCGGCTGTCCACTCTCCGGCTCGGCGACCCGCTGGACAAGAACACCGACATCGGCGCGATCAACTCCGCGGAGCAGCTCGCCCGGATCACCGCGCTCGTCGAGACGGGCGAGGCGGAGGGCGCCGAACGCTGGTCCGCCCCCTGCGAACTCCCCTCTTCCGGCTACTGGTTCGCCCCGACGCTGTTCACGAACGTCACCCAGGCACACACCATCGCCCGCGACGAGATCTTCGGCCCGGTGCTGTCGGTGCTGTCGTTCCGCACGCCCGACGAGGCGGTCGCCAAGGCCAACAACAGCCAGTACGGCCTCTCGGCCGGCATCTGGACGGAGAAGGGCTCCCGCATCCTCGCGGTGGCGAACAAGCTCCGGGCCGGCGTCGTCTGGGCCAACACGTTCAACAAGTTCGACCCGACCTCGCCCTTCGGCGGCTACAAGGAGTCGGGCTTCGGCCGCGAAGGCGGCCGTCACGGCCTGGAGGCGTACCTCGATGTCCGATAACCGTCTGAGCGTCTTCAAGACCTACAAGCTGTACGTCGGGGGCAAGTTCCCCCGCTCCGAGAGCGGCCGGGTGTACGAGGTGACGGACTCCAAGGGCAAGTGGCTGGCGAACGCCCCCCAGTCCTCCCGCAAGGACGCGCGTGACGCGGTCGTGGCCGCGCGCAAGGCGTTCGGCGGCTGGTCCAGCGCGACGGCGTACAACCGCGGCCAGATCCTCTACCGCATCGCGGAGATGCTGGAGGGCCGCAAGGACCAGTTCGTACGGGAAGTGGCGGACGCGGAGGGCCTGTCGAAGTCCAAGGCGGCGGCCGTCGTGGACGCGGCGATCGACCGCTGGGTCTGGTACGCGGGCTGGACCGACAAGATCGGCCAGGTCGTGGGCGGGGCCAACCCGGTCGCGGGCCCGTTCTTCAATCTGTCCACGCCCGAGCCGACCGGTGTGGTCACGGTGCTGGCGCCCCAGAAGTCCTCGTTCCTGGGCCTGGTCTCGGTGATCGCCCCGGTGATCGCGACCGGTAACACGGCGGTCGTCGTCGCCTCGGCCCACTCCCCGCTGCCGGCCCTGTCCCTGGGCGAGGTGCTGGCCACCTCCGACCTGCCGGGCGGCGTGGTCAACATCCTGTCCGGGAGGACGGCGGAGATCGCGGCACCGCTCGCGTCCCACCAGGACGTGAACGCCATCGACCTCACGGGCGCGGACGCCGCTCTGGCGAAGGAGCTGGAGATCGCTGCGGCGGACAACCTGAAGCGAGTTCTCAGTCCACAGCCTGTGGACGAAGGCGGCGCATTCGACTGGTCGGCCGATCCGGGCACCCACCGCCTGACGGCCTTCCTGGAGACGAAGACGGTCTGGCACCCGACGGGCGCACTGGGCACCTCGGGATCGTCGTACTGACCGTGTGACGACGGCCCGCTCCTCCGAGATCCCGGAGGAGCGGGCCGTATCCGTGCCGGTGTCCGCGACCCCTGACCGCGTCCGTCTCAGCCGTGCAGCACCTCTGTCACCTGCCCCACCACCGGCAGGTCCTTCAGCGCGCCCCCGCTGGTCACGGGGTCGGTGACGGCGGCCGTGGAGACCGGCTTGAAGTCGGCGACCTGCGTTGCCACCGCGTTGTCCAGCGGGTCCACACCCGTACCGGCCAGCGGGTCGAGGCGCAGATGCGTCACCGGTGCGATGCCGTTCTCGAGCGAGTGCCCGAGCGTCCCGGTCGCCGCACTCCCGGTCGCCTCACCGGCCCCGCCGAGGCTGCTGTCGGCGCCCGCGGCCGGTGCGAGGGGCAGCGGCGCCGCCTGGGCCGCCGCACCCCCCGCACCGAGCGCGGCACCCACCGCGGTGACGGTCAGACCTGCCCGCAGCAGGGCGCGGCGCCGGGACTTGGAAAGTGCGTGACGTGCCATGGATTTCCCACCTGATCGTGACCATTGAGTAACCGTATGAGTGCGTAGAGTAGTTGAGGTGTGATGCTCGATACCAACACAGGCACCGGGGGATCCCCTGCGCGGGTCAATGCCTCACACTCGTGTCCTGTGAATTCCCAACCGATCCCGACCCGTGTCGTGCTGCTCGCCGGCCCTTCCGGCTCCGGCAAGTCCTCCCTCGCCGCCCGCACCGACCTGCCGGTGCTGCGCCTGGACGACTTCTACAAGGAGGGCGACGACCCCACGCTGCCGCTCGTTCCCGGCAGCATGGACATCGACTGGGACTCCGCGCAGTCCTGGGATGCCGATGCGGCGGTCGCCTCGATCATGGAACTGTGCCGCACAGGGCGTACGAACGTCCCTGTGTACGACATCGCCACGAGCTCCCGGGTCGACCGGGAGGCCCTCCACATCGAGCGCACACCGCTGTTCGTGGCCGAGGGGATCTTCGCGGCGGACATAGTCGAACGGTGCCAGGAGCTGGGCGTGCTCGCCGACGCGCTGTGCCTGCGCGGCCGTCCGACGACGACGTTCCGCCGTCGGCTGTTGCGGGATCTGCGGGAGGGACGGAAGTCGGTGCCGTTCCTCCTGCGGCGGGGGTGGCGGCTGATGCGGGCGGAGCGGCGCATCGTGGCGCGGCAGACGGCGCTGGGCGCGTATCCGTGCGGCAAGGAGGAGGCACTGGGACGGCTGGCCGCCGCGGCGGCGGGACGCTGCCGACGGGCGTCCGCGGCGCGGGGGACGGTGTAGCGGGCTTCCCGTGACCGGGGGCACTGCCCCCGGGCCCCCGCTCCTCGATCGCCGGAGGGGCTTGATCTTGCGCACATGCCGACGGGGCCGGACTGGACCCCCCGGCCCGTCCGACCCCGCAGCACTCCCCGTACCCCCGTGCACCGCCGCCTCCCCCGAAGCAGCGGCCCCGCTTTCCCCCGTATCCCCCCGTCGTCTCAGGCCACCAGCTCGCCGAAGGACTCCTGCTCGTCACGGCCGAAGCTGAGGACCTCGTCCTCGCGCAACCGGCGGAGCGACCGCCAGATGCTGGACTTCACCGTGCCGACACTGATGCCGAGTATGGCCGCGATCTCCGGGTCGGTGCGGCCCTCGTAGTAGCGCAGGACCAGCATCGTGCGCTGGAGTTCCGGCAGCCGCGCCAGCGCCTGCCAGAGCACGGCGCGCAGTTCCGTGCCGCGCATCGCGTCCGTGTCGCCCGCCGTCTCCGGCAGCTCCTCGGTCGGGTACTCGTTGAGTTTGCGCCTGCGCCAGGCGCTGATGTGCAGGTTGGTCATGGTGCGGCGCAGATAGCCACCGACCGCCGCCTTGTCGCTGATCCGGTCCCACGCCCGGTACGTCGAGAAGAGGGCGCTCTGCAGCAGATCCTCGGCCTCGAACCGGTCTCCGGTCAGGTGGTAGGCGGTTGCGTACAGGGAGGCGCGGCGCTCCCGGACGTAGGCCGTGAACGCCGTTTCGGCGTCCTCGACCTGCGCCGGGGACTTCCGCTCCCCCATGACCTCCCCGTACGCGGCTCCCCCGTTGCTTCCCCCGTTGGCCCCCACAGGCGCGTCAACCACCGTCATGCACGGCGTGTGCTGACGCCCGACGCCACGAACGCACACCCGCCCTCCCCCGAGCTCTCGGCTTCGCTCGAGCAGGGAGGTTCCCCCTCCGGCGCCGGACTTCTCGGTGCTCCGGCCGACATCGTGGAGACGCGTGACAACTGCGCTTGCGGTGGTGCTGTGAGTTGCGTTCATCTCGCGCCCCCCATCGGTGGAGTCCGTCCGTTCCTTGTGCCAACGAGCTTGCCGGGGCAGTTTCATCGCCCTGTCCCCCGACTGTCACAGCCCTGTCACAGGGCCTGCCGTCTGTGCATCGCCGGTGCGCCGGATGTATGAGTCGGCGCCAACTGTCGAACTGGGGCTCCACCATGAGTCAGAATGACCAGCGTGCCTTTCCTGTTGCTGATCGAGGACGACGATGCCATCCGCACGGCCCTCGAACTCTCGCTGTCACGCCAGGGCCACCGTGTGGCCACCGCGGCGACGGGAGAGGACGGCCTGAAACTGCTGCGTGAGCAGCGGCCGGATCTGATCGTGCTGGATGTGATGCTGCCCGGCATCGACGGTTTCGAGGTGTGCCGGCGCATCCGGCGTACCGACCAGCTGCCGATCATTCTGCTGACCGCGCGCAGCGACGACATCGACGTCGTGGTCGGGCTTGAGTCCGGTGCCGACGACTATGTGGTGAAACCCGTGCAGGGCCGGGTGCTCGACGCCCGGATCCGGGCGGTACTGCGCCGAGGCGAGCGCGAGTCCACCGACTCCGCGTCCTTCGGAAACGTGGTGATCGACCGCTCCGCGATGACCGTGACCAAGAACGGCGAGGATCTGCAGCTCACGCCCACCGAGCTGCGACTCCTCCTGGAGCTGAGCCGCCGGCCGGGCCAGGCCCTGTCGCGGCAGCAGCTGCTGCGGCTGGTCTGGGAGCACGACTACCTCGGTGACTCCCGGCTCGTGGACGCCTGTGTGCAGCGGCTGCGCGCCAAGGTGGAGGACGTACCGTCCTCACCGACCCTGATCCGTACCGTTCGGGGTGTGGGCTACCGGCTGGATTCGCCTCAGTGAGCGACGCCGCCAAACGGAGCCTGCTCACCGGGCTTCGCTGGACCAGTCTGCGCCTGCGTCTCGTCGTCGTGTTCGCGCTGGTGGCGCTGACCGCCGCAGTGTCCGCCTCGGGGATCGCGTACTGGCTGAACCGCGAGGCCGTACTGACGCGTACCCAGGACTCCGCGCTCGGGGACTTCCGCCAGGAGATGCAGAACCGAGCGGCCTCGCTGCCGCTGCGTCCCACCAAGGACGATCTGCAGAACGCCGCCGTGCAGATGGCGAGCAGCTCGCCCGGCTACAGCGTGCTGCTGGTCGACGAGCGCGACACCGGCAAGCCGATCGTCGGCAACTCCGATCTGGACACCTTCACGCTCGACAACGTGCCGCTGTCGCTGCAGAAGGCGGTCAACAAGAAGCAGCCGGTGGAGGCGGGCAACAAGTACGAGTACCACCTGTTCTGGCAGCGGGTCAGCATCCGCGGTACGCCGTATCTGGTGGGCGGCACGAAGATCATCGGCGGTGGCCCGACCGGCTACATGCTGAAGTCGCTCGACCAGGAGCGGCAGGATCTGAACTCCCTCGCCTGGTCGCTGGGGATCGCCACGGGGCTCGCCCTGGTCGGCTCGGCGCTGCTCGCGCAGGCCGCCGCGACGACCGTGCTGCGGCCCGTGCAACGGCTCGGTGACGCCGCGCGCAAGCTCGGCGAGGGCAAGCTCGACACCAGGCTCGTGGTGTCCGGCACCGATGAACTCGCCGATCTCTCCCGTACGTTCAACAGAACCGCGAGTTCGCTGGAGAAGAAGGTCGCGGACATGAGCGCGCGGGACGAGGCGAGCCGGCGGTTCGTCGCCGACATGTCCCACGAACTGCGCACCCCGCTCACCGCGTTGACCGCCGTCACCGAAGTACTGGAGGACGAGGCGGACAGCCTGGACCCGATGATCGCGCCCGCGGTGCATCTCGTGGTGAGCGAGACCCGGCGCCTCAACGACCTGGTGGAGAACCTGATGGAGGTCACCCGCTTCGACGCGGGTACGGCCCGGCTCGTCCTCGACACGGTCGATGTCGCCGACCAGGTCACCGCCTGCATCGACGCCCGCGCGTGGCTGGACGCGGTGGACCTGGACGCCGAGCGCGGCATGATGGTCCGCCTCGACCCGCGCCGGCTCGATGTGATCCTGGCGAATCTGATCGGCAACGCGCTCAAGCACGGCGGTTCGCCGGTACGGGTCTCGGTACGGACCGAGGGCGACGAACTCGTCATCGAGGTCCGCGACCACGGCCCCGGTATCCCCGAGGACGTCCTGCCGCACGTCTTCGACCGGTTCTACAAGGCCAGCGCCTCCCGGCCGCGCTCCGAGGGCAGTGGTCTCGGTCTGTCGATCGCCATGGAGAACGCACACATCCACGGCGGTGACATCACGGCCTCGAACTCGCCGGACGGCGACGGCGCGGTGTTCGTACTGCGCTTGCCGCGCGATGCCGAGCCGCTCACCCGTTCCGCCGGGGATCACGACACGGGGGTTCAGGACGAGGAGGGCGACGCGACGTGATGGGCAGCAACCGCCGGGCACACCGTTCGGCCGTGGCGCTGGCCGGTGCCGCGATCACGGCCGTGCTGGCCGCGGGCTGCGGGATCAGGACCACCTCTGTGCCGGTGGACGCCGGGGCCGCGCCGTCCCAGGTGCCGTGCTCGATGTCCGCGGAGGACGTCGCCACCCAGGCCCTCCAGGGCATCCCCGTACAGATCTATCTGGTCTGTTCCTCGCAGCTGGTCACAGTGGACCGTACGGTGCAGGTCGGCGATACGAAGTCGGACCGGGTCCAGGTCGCGCAGGCGCTCCTGGACGAGCTGGAGCAGAAGCCGCCCGTCGATGAGCGGCAGGCCGGGTTCTCCACGGCCGTCCCGGCGACCCTGCAGATCAGCGCGGCCCGCCACGGCGACCGGCAGGGCACGCTGCGGCTCAGCGAGCAGCCGGAGGACCTGCCCTCCGAGGCTCTGGCGCAGATCGTGTGTACGTACGCGGAGAGCGAGTCGCTCGCACCGGACGGCACGGTGGTGCTGGGCGGGCCGGGGAACTATGCGCCGCGTGGGTATCTGTGCACCTCGGAGACGAAGGCCAGGCCGAAGGCGGCACCGACGCTGGGGGCGGGGACCGGGGCCTGAGCGAGGGTCGGGGCGCCCGACGGCCGGTTCTGCTGTCTTTCCGGCTGGGTCTGTCGCCGTCACGGCTGAGATCCGGGTTCGTCGGGCCGGGCGGAACCGATCCTGCCGCCCGGCGCGTCTTGGGGGGCGTGCGTCAAGGTTCGGGCAGTCAAGCTGTCATCCGCTTCCGCGCGGCCGGGATATCCCTCCTCCTCGCGCATCTGCTGCTTGTCGGGTGGCTGACGCTGCGCCCGCTCGATGTGCCATGGATGACCGCCTCGAATCTTCAACCGTTCGCCGGTATCAGAGCGGACCTGTCCCTGGGCCCGGTCGAGGCCGCCCGCCGGATCGGTGAGGGGCTGCTGCTGCTCGCCCCGCTGGGTGTGCTGCTGCCGGTGGCCGGGGGCCGGCTGTTCGTCTCCCCGTGGGCCTCGCTGGCCCGTACCGTCGCGGCGGGGGCGCTGATCTCGCTGGCCATCGAACTGGCGCAGACCGGGGTGCCGGGGCAGGTCGTCGACGTCGACTCGCTGCTGCTGAACACCACCGGTGTGGCGCTCGCCCATCTGCTGGTCGTGCCCATGGGCCGGGCGCGGCTGCGCCGCAGGAACCAGCAGCGGGTCAGGGCGTTGCCCCACCCCAGGGACGAGGCGGCTCAGGGATCGACCCCGACGATTCCCAGGGTCGGTATCGCACCGTAGAGCGACGCTTTGCCCCTGTTCGCCGGGCGACCATGGATGCATCGGGAGCACGAAGGAGCTGCTCCCTCAGCAACGGTTCGCGAAGGAGCTCACCATGGCCGCACTTGCCCGCCCCCGTGACGGACGCATGATCGGCGGAGTGTGCGCAGCGCTGGCAAGGCGCTTCGGCACCTCCGCGGGAACCATGCGCATCATCTTCCTGGTCTCCTGCCTGCTGCCGGGGCCGCAGTTCCTGCTCTACCTGGCGCTGTGGGTGCTGTTCCCGTCCGAGAAGACGCCGTCCGCCGCCTGGTGACCCGCGTACGCACAACACGCCTGTGGGGCGGACACCCGGTTCGGGTGTCCGCCCCACAGGCGTGTGTACGGGGGCTCAGCCGCCGAGCGGGAGACCGTTGGTCGACAGGCCGCTGGTGCTCAGGCCGCCCGCGGGCAGACCACCGATCAGACCCTTGACCGGGGTGGCGGCGTCACCGACGAGCTTCTGCCGGCCGGTGCCGAGCAGCTTGGTGGCCGTGTCCTGGGCCGGCAGGGTCCGGGTGGCGTTCTCCACCGCCGAGCCGGCGACCGGCAGGGCAGTGGCCGCGGCGTCGGCCGGCAGCACGGTGGCGGATGCGGTCCCCGCGGCGGCAGCGGCGAAAGCGGCACCGAGAGCGGCGACGCCGAGAGTCCTGACAGCAGACTGCTTCATGTGAAATTCATCCTTGGGGAAGGGGATGTGAGCGGCTCTGAAACGTAGTCAGCCCACTGCCCGTCCCGCAAACATGCCGACACGCGGAAAACGGCCGGGGTTTCGCAGTCCCGGCCGTTTCCCGCGGAGGTGTGGTTCAGCCCGCGGAAGAGGAAGGCACGCTGGTCGCAGCGGTCTGCTCGAAGAGCCACTCGGACTTCAGCTCGGCATATCCGGGCTTGATCACGTCATTGATCATCGCCAGACGTTCATCGAAAGGAATGAATGCCGACTTCATCGCATTGACGGTGAACCACTGCATGTCATCGAGCGTGTATCCGAAAGTCTCGGTCAGCTTCTCGAATTCATGGCTCATGCTCGTACCGCTCATCAGCCGGTTGTCCGTGTTCACGGTGGCCCGGAAATGCAGCTTCCGCAGCAGCCCGATGGGGTGGTCGGCGTACGAGGCGGCGGCGCCGGTCTGGAGGTTGGAGGTAGGGCACAGCTCCAGCGGGATGCGCTTGTCCCGTACGTAGGAGGCGAGGCGGCCGAGCTTCACACCGCCGTCCTCGGCGACCTCGATGTCGTCGATGATGCGGACGCCGTGACCGAGCCGGTCGGCGCCGCACCACTGGAGCGCCTGCCAGATCGACGGCAGGCCGAAGGCCTCGCCCGCGTGGATGGTGAAGTGGTTGTTCTCGCGCTTGAGGTACTCGAAGGCGTCGAGGTGCCGGGTGGGCGGGAAGCCGGCCTCCGCGCCCGCGATGTCGAAGCCGACGACACCCTGGTCCCGGTAGCGGTTGGCGAGCTCGGCGATCTCCAGGGAGCGGGCGGCGTGCCGCATCGCGGTGAGGAGGGCACCCATACGGATGCGGTGCCCGTCCAGGCGGGCCCGCTGCTCGCCCTTGCGGAAGCCCTCGTTGACCGCCTCGACGACCTCTTCGAGGGTCAGCCCGGCCTCCAGGTGCTGCTCCGGGGCATACCGCACCTCGGCGTACACGACACCGTCCGCGGCCAGGTCCTCGGCGCATTCGGCGGCCACCCGGACCAGCGCGTCGCGGGTCTGCATGACGGCGCAGGTGTGGGCGAACGTCTCCAGGTAGCGCTCCAGCGATCCGGAGTCGGCCGCCTCGCGGAACCAGATGCCGAGCTTGTCGGGCTCGGTCTCGGGGAGTCCGTCGTAGCCGCTCGCGAGGGCGAGGTCGACGATCGTTCCCGGGCGCAGGCCGCCGTCGAGATGGTCGTGGAGAAGAACCTTGGGGGCACGCCGGATCTGATCCTGGCCGGGCACATGGAGGGTCGGGCTCATCATCTGGGCACTCTAACGCCTACGCGCGTAGATTGTCGCTTGCCGATACGTAACAGTGACCGCGAATACGGGTGGAGTACACCTGTCCTTCTGACACTGTTCTGTTATGGCACAGCGCGCACTCCCCCTGCCTGCTGCGAGGCTGGGACGGGCCGTCAGGACGGCCGGAGCACCATCTGCGGTCAGCGGCGTGGTTCTGCTGCTCCCGGACGGCGAGGCCGACTCGCATCGCCGCCCCTCCCCCCTCTCGTACGCCCTCCAGCTTCCGCTGGCCCGGACCCTGGCCCGCGCGGGCCGGGAGGACGGGCTCACCGCGCATGTCGTGCGCTACCGCTGCCGCGGCTGGAACGCGACCGACGCGCAGCTCGCGGCGGACGCCCGATGGGCGGTGGACGAGGTCGTACGACGCTACGGCGACGTGCCCGTCTGCCTCGCCGGCCACGGTATGGGCGGCCGCGCCGCCCTCCGCGCGGGCGGCCACGCGGCGGTCAACTCCGTGCTGGCGATGGCCCCTTGGCTGCCCGAGAACGTGACGAGCGAGCCGGAACCGGTGAAACATCTGCTCGGCCGGCAGGTCCTGCTCGTCCACGGTACGAACGATGCCCGCACCGACCCCGAACTCTCCTTCCGCCTGGCCGAACGCGCCAAGAAGGCCAACCGCGACACCTGCCGCTTCGAGGTCCACTCGGACGGCCACGGTCTGCGCCAGCACCGGGCCGAAGTGGTGGCCCTGGCAACGGACTTCGTCCGCGGATCGCTCTTCGGCCGGGCATACGCCCGCCCGGTCGCCGATGCCCTGGCGGCGCCGCCACCGCTGGGGTTGCGGATGCCGCTGGCCGCGGGGTTCGGGAGATCACTGAGGGACTGAAGAGGCCGGGGCGGGTACCGGCCCGTGGAGCGGGTGCGCGGTGATCGCAAGGACGGCTGGACGGCGACCGCCTGTCCGGCAGCCCGTCGGCTGAGCCCAGGCAGTGCAGCACTGTCTGGGCCTGCTCACTCGTGACCTGCGCTCAGCTAACGGGGGTGGGGCGGGCTGCTGATGTCGGCAGCCACCAGGCCGTGTCCCGCAGGTCGTGTGAGTGAGCGACCCTTCGGCACCCGCCCGGCGCGAGTGGAACCGGGGCGTTCAGCTGCCCCGTCATCCCCCGGAGAGCATTTGACCTGCGGTTTCAGGAACGGTGAGACGACAGTTGTTGGACGAGATGGTGTTCCGCAGCGAAGACGTGTCGGCGGCGGACCGGTTCAACTACTGGACCGAGCTCTTGGGCCGTACCCATGCGCCCATGGACCTGCGCAGCGACCACACCGACGACTTCCAGGCCTCCCAGCGCGTGCTGGACCTCGGTGCCGTCACCGTGTGGTCTGCCACGTTCCAGCCGCTGGTGTTCCGGCGCACGCCGAAGCTGATCCGGCAGTCCGACCCCGAGGCATACCACTTGTCACTCGTCGTACGCGGGAGCGGGGCGGGCGTGTGGCGGCACCGGGAGACCGAGTACAAGCCGTACGACCTGTTCATCAACTCGTCGTCGCTGCCGAACGACGTCTACAGCACCGGCGACCTGGTCCAGACTGTGGCGCTGGAGGTTCCCAAGGCCCTGCTGCCACTGCCTCGCGACATGGCCGGCCGGATCGTCGGAGCGCCGGTGTCGGCCCGGGAAGGCATGGGTGCCCTGCTGGCACAGTTCCTCACCCGGTTGATCGCGGACTCGGCCGCGTACCAGCCCTCCGACCGGTCGCGGCTGGCCTCCATCGCGACCCCGCTGGTCGCCGCGCTCTTCGCCCATCTGCTCGAAGCCGACGACTGCCTGCCCCCGGAGACGCACCAGCGGGCCCTCACCTTTCGCATCCAGGCGTTCATCCGAGAGCACCTGCACGACCCGCATCTCACCCCGAGCACCATTGCCGCCGCACACCACATCTCCACCGGCTACCTGCACCGCCTCTTCCAGGACGCAGACGCCACAGTCGCCGCGTGGATACGCCGCCTGCGCCTGGAGGCGGCCCACCGCGACCTCACCGACCCCGCGCTCCGCACCACCCCCATCCACGCCATCGCCGCCCGCTGGGGATTCCCCCGCGCAGCCGACTTCAGCCGCGCTTACCGCGCGGCCTACGGCACCACGCCCAAGGACCACCGGCACCAAGCCCTCCACGACCGCGAGTGAACCCATTGCGAACGCAGTTGTGCACTCAGTGCTAACGACCTGGCCGCCTCACGTAGGCATCCTGGAGGACGTCCGTGACGGAAAGTGGGCCCGGTCGTCCCGCTGGGTTGTCGAACCCGTTCTGGCCCGAACCCGAACCCGGACTGTTCACCCCGCCCAGCCCGCACCGGTCACCCTTTACCCCAAACCATCCCGCGACCTGACGAACTATCACCACATATCCACTCAAGAAAAATCGATCACACTTTGCATCGATTTCACCGATGAATCGGGGTACGGCCACATGATTGCCAAGCAACGGGACCGTCGCAGAGGACGGATCACAGCGGCGCTGGTCGCCCTGTCCTCGTTGGCGGCGCTGATATCGGGCGCCCAGCAGGCGGTCGCCGCCAACGACCCCGCCAAGATCGAGGACGCGGGCAGGCCGTTCAAGAGCGAGGACGCGTCCGGCTTCGCTCTCCATCCGCGGGAGATGCCAGGTGTTGACGAGGGCCAGACGGCACGCTCGGTGATCGAGGGGGCCGAGGCGAAGGGCGTCGTGACGCGGGTCTCCCCGCTGAGCGTCGCCCAGTCGAAGCAGCACATCGGCCGCTCCCTCTGCCACACGACCGGCATCAACGGCACGTTCAAGTACAACGGCTTCTGCTGGGACGAGACGGACGACAAGACCAATGCCTGGGCCAATGGCTGGCATCCGCAGGGCTTCACCGCCTCCCACGACGCGGACCCGAGCGGCACGGTCGACGGCCACCACCTGTACATGGCGACCTGGTACTACGGCGTCGGGGACGGGGACAACGACCGCAACAAGAAGGCCCGCGTCTCCATCCTCGAATCGACCGGCACGGAGCGGACCTACGGGCACGTCCTGCTCGTCCAGCCCACCGGCAGCCGGGCCAACCCCCAGTTCACCTCGGTCGACGACATCCACGCCGACGGCATGGTCTGGTACGGGAACAGGCTGTTCGTGGCCAACGGCGGCGAACTGCAGATCTACGACCTCGACCACCTGTGGAAGGTGAACTCCCTCTCCGATAAGTCGGGCATCTCGGGCGGCACGTCCTCGGCCGAATACCACCAGTGGGCCCTGCCCATGGTCGCCCGCTACTCGAACCGCACCAAGGCCCAGCAGGACGCGGCCGAGCCGGCCGATCGCTCCGATATGAACTGCGACGGAGCCATAGCGTGTCTGAGCTCCTTGAGCCTGGACCGCAGCACGTCACCGCCGCGCTTGGTCTCCGGGCGGTACGGGAATGCCGAACGTACCCCCCCTGTGGACGTGATCCGCTGGCCGATCGAACACCTCGGTGAGGGCGGTACGTCCCCCGTCAAGGCGGAGGCCGCCTACGCCGCTCCTGTCCACGGCTTGCAGGGCGTGGCCACCGACGGCACGTACTACTACATGTCAGCCATGTGCGACACGGGCCACATGGGAGTCACCAACCCCGCGAGCAAAGACGCCTACTACTGCATCTGGCAGGCCAAGCCGAACGGCCCCGTATCGATCCTCACCCGCACGCCGCCCCTCACCCAGAACCTGTCCTTCTCGTTCTCCTCGGGCCGCCTGTGGGGCATGAACGAGCGCAACGGCAAGCGCGTCGTCTTCTCCCTGCTGCCACGGATGGCCGACAACTACCAGTACCTGTACAACGACTACAGCAAGCTGTGCTCGGGCGTCGGCAGCAAGATCGAGAACAGCAGGCCGGTCATCCAGTGGGGCTGCAACAACGCCCAGGACGAGCGCTGGGTGTTCGAGGAGACCAAGGACAACAACGGCAACCCCGCCTACTTCATCCAGAACACGCACTCCGGCAAGTGCCTGGGCACCGGCAACAGCCTGGCCGACGGCAAGGGCATGATCCAGTACACCTGCAATACCAAGGTGGACGAGAAGTGGTGGTACGACCAGGACACCCACGAGCTGCGGAACGTCTACTCGGGCAAGTGCCTGGGCCTGGGCTCCGCTGCCCAAAAGGGCAGCCAGCTCATCCAGTGGACCTGCAACGGCTCACAGGACGAGCGCTGGACCATCTCCAGGACCGCCCCCAACGTGTGACTTGAACACTCGCCTCTGACGGCCCGCCGGGAAACCCGGCGGGCCGTCGCGTTCCCGGAGATGGTGTACAGCGCCCCGCCCCGTTCAGTCCGGCAGCAGATGGCCCCGGCGCGACAGCAGAAAGCGTTTGAAGGCGGCCACCGGCGGGGTGTCCGGGTGGCCGTCCAGCCAGGCGACGCCGATCTCGCGGGCCGCCCTCGGTGCCGTGACGGTGAGTTCCACGACACCGGGGCGGGCCACCGCGGGTGGTGGCAGCAGGGCCACGCCGAGGCCGGCCGCGACCAGGCCGCGCAAGGTCTCCGCCTCCTCACCCTCGAAGGCGACACGTGGCGCGAAGCCCGCCTCCGCGCACAGGTCGTCGGTGATCCGCCGCAGGCCGTACCCGGGTTCGAGGGTGACGAACTTTTCGTCGGCGGCCTCCGCCAGTCGGATGCGGCGGCGCGAGGCGAGGCGGTGGTCCTCGGGGACGACGAGGCGCAGCCGCTGTTCGTCGAGGCGGCGGGCGACCAGATCGGGGGCGTCCGGGACGGGTGAGGTGAGGCAGAGGTCGAGGCCGCCGGACCGGAGGCGTTCGATCATCGCCTCGCCGTAGTTCTGCACCAGCTGGAAGCGGACCCGGGGGTGGTCGACGCGGAAGGCTCGGATCAGGGCGGGCACGGTCTCGGACCCCATGGTGTGCAGAAAGCCGAAGGCGACCTTGCCGGTGGCCGGGTCGGCGTCTGCCCGTACCGAGTCGGCGGCCTTCTCGACCTCGGCGAGGGCCCGCTCGGCGGAGCCCAGAAAGGTGCGGCCCGCGGGGGTGAGGGAGACGGTTCGGCCCTTGCGGGCGAACAGGGCGACTCCCAGGTCCTGTTCGAGCCTGACCATCGACCGCGAGAGCGTCGACTGCGGGACGCCGAGCTCGTGCGCGGCGCGGGTGACGTGCTCGTGGCGGGCCACCGCCTCGAAGTGTGCCAGCCGCGGCGCGAGGACTGCGCGAATGTCTTCTTCGTAACTACTGGGTGACAGCCGTGGCTGTGAGCTGCGTTCATGCACCATGGGAACGATTATGACGAGTTCATGCATTGGACGCATGAAACCGGGAGTCCTACTTTTGAACCATGCCTCCTGCCAGTACCGGGGCGTCCACCCTCACCGTGGCCGCCTCGCCCCAGCCGTCCCCCGTCGCCGCCGCTGTCCCCACCGCCGCCCCTGCCGCGCCGGACCGTCTCGAACCCGGCCGCCCCGGCTACCGCCGGATGAGCTTCGCGCTCTTCGCCGCCGGTGTCGCGACCTTCGCTCTCCTCTACTCCACCCAGGCCCTGCTGCCCGCCGTCTCCGCCTCCCTCGGCGCCACGGCCGGACAGGCCAGCTGGACGGTCTCCGCCGCGACGGGCGCGCTGGCGCTGTGTGTGCTGCCGATGAGCGCGCTCTCCGAGCGGTTCGGGCGGCGGCAGATGATGACCGCCTCGCTGACGGTCGCCGTACTGGTCGGGCTGCTTGTGCCGTTCGCGCCCTCGCTGGGCTGGCTGATCGCGCTGCGCGCCGTCCAGGGCGCGGCGCTGGCCGGACTGCCCGCATCCGCGATGGCGTATCTGGCGGAGGAGGTACGGCCGAAGGCGCTGGTCGCCGCGATCGGACTGTTCGTGGCGGGCAACAGCATCGGCGGGATGAGCGGCCGTATCCTCACCGGCTGGGTCGCCCAGCTGTGGGGCTGGCGGGCGGCGCTCGGCGCGGTCGGGCTGCTGGCCGCGGCCTGCGCGGTCGTCTTCCACTTCATGATCCCCCGGGCCCGGCACTTCACCCCCGGTTCGCTGAACCCGAAGGCACTCGCGAAGACCGTGGGCGGGCACCTCGCCGATCCGCTGCTGCGCCGGCTGTACGCGATCGGCGCACTGTTCATGACGGTGTTCGGCGCGGTCTACACGGTGATCGGCTACCGCCTGGTGGAGGCGCCGTTCAACCTCCCGCAGGGGGTCGTCGGCTCGATCTTCCTGGTCTATCTCGTCGGTACTGTCTCCTCCGCCGCGGCCGGCCGGCTGGTCGCCCGGCTCGGCCGACGGGGCGCGCTGTACCTGGCCGTCTCCACCACGGCCGCCGGTCTGCTGCTCTCGCTCGCCGACCAGCTGGCCGCCGTACTCCTCGGCCTGGTCCTGATCACGGCGGGCTTCTTCGCCGGGCACGCGGTCGCCTCCTCGTCCGTGAGCCGTACGGCGACGAAGGGACGTGCCCAGGCGTCGGCGCTCTACCAGTCCGCGTACTACCTGGGCTCCAGCGCGGGCGGCACGCTCGGCGCGGTCGCCTTCCACGCCGGGGGGTGGGCCGGGACCGTATCGCTGGGGCTGCTCGCGGTCCTCGGCGTCGTCTCGATCACGCTGTACGGCACGCGAGCCGCACGCGCCGAGCGTCGCCGGCTCGTGCCGGTGGCGTCCGTACAGAACTGAGCCGGGCGCCCGTACAGAACTGAGACATACGACGCACAACCATCCACTCCCCGACGCGCGTCTAGCAGGCGGAAGCACCTCACGGCGCGCGAAGGGGAGTTGGCGTACATGAGAGTCGCAGGGAACATACGAGGGGTCCGGACGCGGCGCGCACTCGCGCTGTCCGTCGCCGGTCTGATGGCGGCGCCCGCCCTCGTCCTGGGCACCGGCGGATCCGCGCAGGCGGCGTCCTGCACGACGTCCACCGGGCCGTACCAGAAGCAGGTCGAGAAGTATCTGCACCGGCCGGTCGACGGCAAGCAGTCGGCCGCCGACTGCAAGGCGATCCGGTCGTTCCAGCGCACCTACGGGGTCACCCCGGACATCGGTTACGCGGGGCCGGTCACCTGGCGCACGATGAAGACGCTCACGGCCCAGAAAGCGGCCGGCAAGAACCCGAACAAGGACAAGAAGTGCCCCACCAACAAGGGGCGCATCGCGTGTGTGGACCTGACCCGGCAGCTGAGCTGGATCCAGGACGGCAGCAAGCTGAAGTTCGGTCCGGTGCCGATCCGCAGCGGCCGCAACGGATACGAGACCCGCACCGGGTCCAAGAAGATCTACATGCGGCACATCAACCACGTTTCGTCGATCTACCACGTGTCGATGCCGTACGCCCAGTTCTTCGACGGCGGACAGGCGTTCCACTCGGTGGGCCTGAAGATGTGGAACCCGCCGGGGTCGCACGGCTGCGTCAACATGCGCGGCGCCGACGCGAAGTCGTACTGGAATCTGCTGAAGAACGGCGACGACGTGTACGTGTACGGACGCAAGCCCGGAACGTGACCGGAAGGTGTGCCGCTACGGCACTTCCCGCCCCCGTTGTCAGTGCCCTGCTGTAGCTTCCGAAGTGCTGAAATGAGTGGCGTCACAGCGCAACAGGGGTGGAGCGATGAGTGATCAGACAGCGACGGCGGACCTCGACAGCCGGCTGGAGGGACACCGGGTCGAGCTGACCGGCTACTGCTACCGGATGCTCGGCTCGGCCTTCGAGGCGGAGGACGCGGTACAGGACACGCTGGTGCGTGCCTGGCGCAACTTCGAGAAGTTCGAGGGGCGTTCCTCGTTGCGGTCCTGGTTGTACCGCATCGCCACCAACGTCTGTCTGGACATGCTGAACGCGGGCAACAAGCGGGCCCGTCCCGTCGATCTGACGGGCCCGACGCCGCTCGCCCAGGCGGCGCTCAACCCGTTGCCGGAGAACACCTGGCTGGAGCCGATGCCGGACGGGCGGATCCTGCCGTCGGTGGCCGACCCGGCGGAGGCCGCGGTGGCCCGGGAGTCGGTGCGACTCGCGTTCGTCGCCGCGTTGCAGCATCTGCCGCCCAAGCAGCGGGCCGTACTGATCCTGCGCGAGGTGCTGGCCTGGAAGGCGAGCGAGGTCGCCGAGCTGCTCGAAACGTCGGTCGCCTCGGTGAACAGCGCCCTCCAGCGGGCGCGCGCGACCCTCGCGGACCATGAAGGTCTGACCGCCGACACCGCCGATCCGCTCGACGAGGAGCAGCGCAAGCTCCTCGATCGGTACGTCGCGGCCTTCGAGGGGTACGACATGGCGGCGCTGACCGCGCTGCTCCATGAGGACGCCGTGATGACCATGCCGCCGTTCGACCTCTGGCTCCAGGGGCACGACGACATCACCGGCTTCATGCGGACCATCGGTGCGAGCTGCGAAGGCTCACGGCTGGTGGCGACGGCGGCGAACGGCACCCCGGCGTTCGCGCACTACAAGCCGGATCCGGACGGGCCGGGGTTCGTGCCGTGGGCGGTGCAGGTCATCGACGTCTCGGAGGGCTCCATCACGGGGATGCACTGCTTCCTGGACACACCCCGCTGGTTCCCGCTGTTCGGTCTGCCGGATCATCTCGACGCCGACGCGGCATGAGGCGCGGCGTACGGAACGTGCTGGTGACGGGCTGGGTGGTGCTCGCGGCCGGTGGCTGGGGGCTGACCCAGTGGCTGGGTGAGCCCGTCGCCATCGACGGGCCCACGCCCGGGACCGTCCGGACCACAGCGCCCGGCGGTGAGCCGGGACCGCAGCCGGAGAACGGCTGCGACGACGCGACCTTGTCCTTCAGGGCGTCACCGTTCCCCACAGCGACGGCGGTCCCGGACATCGGCGTGGTCAGACAATCGGTCTGCGCACGGTTGAAGGGACGGAGCCCGGCGGGCCCGAGCGGGGACTGAACGTCGGGCGGGGCAGGAACGGACGGGGGCGCGCGCTCCCCGAAACACCGCCCCTTCAGGCCTCGTTCCCCGCAGCCCCGCACCCCACGTCCACCACATCGGCCAGCCCCACCAGGTCGAGCAGGCTCTGCAGTTCGGGTGGCACATTGCGCAGCCGCAGCCGCCTGCCGCCCGCACGGCGTGCGACGAGCCCCAGCCGCGCGATCGCCTCGACCAGGACCAGATCCGCCTGTACGACCCCGCCCACGTCACAGTCCACCCCGGCGCCCGGGTCGCGGACGGCGCCCACGGGGTCGTAGAGCAGTGACTCCAGCTCGGCACAGAGTCCCGGCACGGCGGCCAGCGTGACGCGGCCGGTGACGACGAGAACGATCGGGGTCATGGCTTCCACATCAGGGAGACCGGAGCGGCGGCCGAAACTCATCGCTGCCCGCATCCGCACTCTCGCCGCCCGACCGGCGCCCCGGCCCGGTGCACTCCCGTACCCGCCCAGTAGCTGCTCCCACCCGCCCCTCGGCCGCCCGGCCGGTAAGGAGCCAATGGATCAACTTCCGTCAACTCCCTTGATCTGTGCGGTTTCTGTGAACCCTTTCGCTCAATTCCCCCTCTAGGTACGTGAACCGGTCGGTACCGGCGTCCCATCGGTACCGACTGACCAGTGGCCCCTCAGGGGGCCGCCTGATTCTCCAGGGGGAGAGTTGCGCAGACACGTGAGAAACGCGTGTGTTTCGACCATTGCCACGGCGGCCGCCGTGGCGCTCGCAGCCGGGATGACCACCCCGGCCGTGGCACAGCCCGGCACCGCCCGGCCGACAGGCGCCAAGTCCCTGTCCCAGCACCGGCTGACGCTCATCACCGGCGACCGCGTCACGGTCGACGCCAAGGGCCGGGTCCTGAACTTCCGTCCCGCCAAGGGGCGCGAACACATACCCGTGCAACGGCAGATACGCGACGGGCACACCCTGCTCGTCCCGGCCGACGCACACCGGCTGATCAGCTCCGGAAAGCTGGACCGCCGGCTGTTCGACGTCACCGAGCTGAACCGTGCGGAGAACCGCAGGGCCCAGAAGGCGGGTCTGAAGCTGATCGTCGCCTACCGGGGTGCCCAGGCGGCGGCCGCGAAGGCGGAGGTCCGTGACGCGGGTGCCACCCGGGTCGACCGGACCCTGAAGTCGCTGAACGCCGAGTCGGTGACCACACCGGAGCACGACGCCCAGGACGTCTGGCAGGCACTCACCAGCAAGCCCTCGCACGGCGCCCAGCGCACCACGGCCGCCGGCATCGACCGGGTCTGGCTGGACGGCGTGCGCAAGGCGAGCCTCGACAAGAGCGTGCCGCAGATCGGCACACCGGCCGCCTGGAAGGCCGGTTACACCGGAAAGGGCGTCAAGATCGCCGTCCTGGACACCGGTGTGGACACCACCCACCCCGATCTCCAGGGCCAGATCCTCGACACGAAGAACTTCACCTCGTCGCCCGACACCAAGGACCGCGTCGGGCACGGCACGCATGTGTCCTCGATCGCGGCCGGTACGGGCGCCAAGTCGGGCGGGAAGTTCAAGGGCGTCGCCCCGGACGCCAAGCTGCTCGAGGGCAAGGTGCTCGACGACGACGGCTTCGGCGACGACTCCGGCATCCTGGCCGGCATGGAATGGGCGGTCGCGCAGGGCGCCGACGTCATCAACCTGAGCCTCGGCGGCGGCGACACCCCCGAGATCGATCCGCTCGAAGCGGCGGTGAACAAGCTGTCGGCCGACAAGGGCGTTCTGTTCGCCATCGCGGCGGGCAATGAGGGCGACGGCGCCGGCACGGTCGGCTCGCCGGGCAGCGCGGACGCCGCACTGACCGTCGGCGCGGTCGACGACAACGACAAGCTGGCCGACTTCTCCAGCCGGGGCCCGCGCGTCGGCGACGGCGCGATCAAGCCCGATGTCACCGCCCCCGGCGTGGACATCACGGCGGCGGCCGCGCCCGGCTCCGCCATCGACCAGGAGGTCGGGCAGAACCCGCCGGGCTATCTGACGATCTCCGGTACGTCGATGGCGACCCCGCACGTCGCGGGCGCCGCGGCGCTCCTCAAGCAGCAGCACCCGGAGTGGAAGTACGCCGAGCTCAAGGGCGCGCTCACGGCCTCGACGAAGCCGGGTGCGTACACACCGTTCGAGCAGGGCTCGGGCCGGATCGCCGTCGACAAGGCGATCGCGCAGACCGTCGTCGCCGACCCGGTCTCGGTGAGCTTCGGTGTGCAGCAGTGGCCGCACACCGATGACACCCCGGTCAGCAAGAAGCTGACGTACCGCAACCTCGGTACGACGGACGTCACCCTCGACCTCGCGGTCACGGCCACCGGTCCGAAGGGCAAGCCCGCCCCGGCCGGCTTCTTCACCCTCGGCGCCGACAAGGTGACCGTCCCCGCGGGCGGCACCGCCGACGTACCGCTGACCGTGAACACCAAGCTCGGCGGCACGGCCGACGGCTCCTACTCCGCGTACGTCGTCGGGACCGGCGGCGGCCAGACCGTCCGCACCGCGGCCGCGGTCGAGCGCGAGATCGAGTCGTACGACCTCACGGTCAAGACCATCGGACGTGACGGCAAGCCCGCCAAGTTCTACGACTCCTCCCTCTACGGACTGTCCGGCCAGGCGCGCGACGTGTGGCGGAACCCGACGGGCGACGGCGGAACGGCGAAGGTGCGCGTTCCCAGGGGCGGTTACACGCTCAACTCGGGCGTCTACATCGACCCGGAGGACTACACCAAGGGCACCGACTGGCTGTCCCAGCCGAACCTGAACATCACGAAGAACGTCACCGTGACGTTCGACGCGCGCAAGGCGAAGCCGGTGAACTTCACCCTGCCCGCCACCGGCACGAAACCCCAACTGGCCACGTCCGACCTCCAGTTCGGGAGCAAGAACAACTCCTACACCTACGGCTGGCTTCTGGGCACCTACCAGAACTTCCATACCGCGCAGGTCGGCCCGAAGGTGACCGACGGCTCGCTCTCCCAGTACTGGTCCGGCACCTGGAGCAAGGGAGCCTCGACCCGGTACGACATCGCGCTCGGCGGTCCGGTGACCCAGGCTGCGACCGGCTACAGCCGCAAGTTCACCTCCAGCCAGCTGGCCAAGGTGAGCATCGGTCTCGGCTCTTCCGTCAAGGGCAAGACCGGCGAGCTCTCGGCAGGGGGCTCGCTTCCCGGATTGCTCGGCAGTTGGGCGTCCTGGACCGAGCAGAAACTCCCCGGTACCGCCACCGCCTATGTCTCCACCGCCGACAAGGCGAAGTGGACCTTCGACTTCAACCAGGACGGCGAACTCGACGAGGACGGCTACCCGGCGACCGACGCGCGGTACTCCCTCGGTGACCCGCAGACCCTCAAGGCGGGCAAGACCTACACGAAGAAGGTCAACACCGCGGTGTTCGGCCCCGCGGTCGGCTCCGGCTACGGGATCTTCCGCGACGGCAACGAAATCACCTGGGAGCTGCCACTGGCGGCCGACGGCAGCGGCAACATCGGCTGGTCCACGTACAGCTCGGTCAAGACCGTGCTGTACCGCAACGGCAAGAAGCTCGCCCAGAACGCGGACCCGCTGGAGGGTGGCACCCCCATCGCCGTGCCGTCCGCTGCCGCCGACTACAGGCTGACGACCTCGGCGCAGCGCAGCTCCAAGGTCTCGGCCGTCTCCACCCGGATCGACGCGAGCTGGACCTTCCGGTCCAAGAAGACCGCCCGCCCGACTCTGCTGCCGGTCTCCACGGTCCGCTTCACGCCCAATGTGACGCTGGACGGCAGGGTGACGGCCGGAAGGACCGCTTCCGTGCCGGTGACGGTACAGGGTGCGGCCGCCGGTAAGAACCTCAAGTCGCTGGCGGTGTACGTCAGTTACGACGCCGGCAAGACCTGGAAGAAGACCACGGTCAAGTCGGGCAAGCTCTCCGTGAAGAACCCGGCCAAGGGCAAGTCCATCTCCTACCGGGCCGATGTCACGGACAAGCAGGGCAACAAGTCGTCGGTGTCGATCTACCACGCTTACTTCGGCAAGTAAGCGAGCCGATAGGCGCACCGACCGCATGAGAACGGCCCGCCGGGACGGATTCCTCCGCCCCGGCGGGCCGTTCGCGTTCCGTGCGGCGCGCGGCTACGCAGTTACGCGATGCGCTCGCGCACGACCGGCGTCGGTGTGAACTCCGTGCCCTCCGGGGCGATGTCGTACGAGGAGGGCAGGGCCTTCAGCGCGTAGTCGAACTTCTCGGGGGTGTCGGTGTGCAGCGTCAGCAGCGGCTGTCCGGCCGTGACCGTGTCACCGGGCTTGGCGTGCAGTTCGATGCCCGCGCCCGCCTGCACCGGGTCCTCCTTGCGGGCCCGGCCCGCGCCGAGGCGCCAGGCGGCGACGCCGATGTCGTACGCGTCCAGGCGGGTCAGTACGCCGGTGGACGGGGCCGTCACGACGTGCTGCTCGCGGGCGACCGGAAGCGTGGCGTCCGGGTCGCCGCCCTGGGCGGAGATCATCCGGCGCCAGACGTCCATCGCGGAGCCGTCGGCGAGGGCCTTCTCCGGGTCGGCGTCCTTGAGCCCGGCCGCGTCCAGCATCTCGCGGGCGAGGGACAGGGTGAGGTCGATGACGTCCTTCGGGCCGCCGCCGGCCAGCACCTCGACCGACTCGCGCACCTCCAGGGCGTTGCCCGCGGTCAGGCCGAGCGGGGTGGCCATGTCGGTGAGCAGCGCGACCGTCCGGACTCCGCTGTCGGTGCCCAGCGCGACCATGGTGGAGGCCAGTTCGCGGGCGTCCTCGATGGTCTTCATGAAGGCGCCCGAGCCGACCTTGACGTCCAGGACGAGTGCGCCGGTGCCCTCGGCGATCTTCTTGGACATGATCGAGCTGGCGATCAGCGGGATGGCCTCGACGGTGCCGGTGACATCGCGGAGCGCGTACAGCTTCTTGTCGGCGGGGGCGAGCCCGTCACCGGCGGCGCAGATCACGGCGCCGGTGGTGTCCAGGACGTTCAGCATCTCGGCGTTCGAGAGGTGGGCGCGCCAGCCGGGGATGGACTCCAGCTTGTCGAGCGTGCCGCCGGTGTGGCCGAGTCCGCGGCCGCTGAGCTGAGGCACGGCGGCGCCGCAGGCGGCGACCAGCGGGGCGAGCGGCAGGGTGATCTTGTCGCCGACGCCGCCGGTGGAGTGCTTGTCGGTGGTGGGGCGGGAGAGCGCGTCGAAGTTCATCCGCTCGCCGGAAGCGATCATGGCGGCGGTCCAGCGGGCGATCTCCGTACGGTTCATGCCGTTCAGCAGGATCGCCATGGCCAGCGCGGACATCTGCTCGTCGGCCACCTCGCCGCGGGTGTAGGCATCGATGACCCAGTCGATCTGTTCGGGGGTCAGCTCGCCCCGGTCGCGCTTGGTGCGGATGACGGAGATGGCGTCCATGTCCTGGGAGTCCTTCCGGCCGGTACGTACGTACGCAAGAGTCCTGAATGACTCTACGCGCATAGAGGGTTGAGATGGGGGTGGCCCTCCCGACGGGCAGGAGGGCCACGGTGGTGCTGCTGCAGATGGTCTCTACTTCAGATGGTCCGGTCCGAACGCCTGCGGCAGCATCTCGTCGAGCGTGCGCAAGCCGTCCGGCGTCTCCAGGATCAGCTCCGGCCCGCCGAACTCGTACAGCAGCTGCCTGCACCTGCCGCACGGCACCAGGATCTCGCCCGCCCCGTCCACACAGGTGAAGTGGGTCAGCCGCCCGCCGCCCGTGGCGTGGAGCTGGGAGACCAGGCCGCACTCGGCGCACAGCCCGATGCCGTACGAGGCGTTCTCGACGTTGCAGCCGGACACCGTACGGCCGTCGTCGACGCGGGCCGCGGCGCCGACCGGATAGTGCGAGTAGGGAACGTACGCACGTGTCATGACGGACCGCGCGGCGCTCCGCAGCGCCGCCCAGTCGACCTCCGCGGCGGCCGTCACTTGCCCTGACCCTTCCGGTAGACGAGGCCGTCCGCCTTCGGCATGCGCAGCCGTTGCGCGGAGAGCGCGAGCACGAGCAGCGTGGTGACGTACGGGGCCGCGTCGACGAACTGGCTCGGCACCTGGTCCGTCAGCGCGTACCAGGTGAAGAGCAGCGCGGAGACGGCTGCCGAGATCACCGCGGCCACGTACTTCTTCTGGTACAGCTTCCAGAGCACCACGACCACCAGCAAAATCGCCAGCAGCAGAAGCATCGCGTGCACGTTCTCGGCGCCGCCGCGCAGCTTGAGGCTGTCGGTGAAGCCGAAGAGGCCCGCGCCCAGCGCCATACCGCCCGGCATCCAGTTGCCGAAGATCATCGCAGCGAGACCGATGTAACCGCGGCCGCCCGTCTGGCTCTCCTGGTAGATGCCGGTGGAGACGATCGCGAGGAAGGCACCGGCGAGTCCGGCCATGCCGCCGGACACCACGACGGCGATGTACTTGTACTTGTACACGTTGACGCCGAGCGACTCGGCGGCAACCGGGCTCTCGCCGCAGGAGCGCAGCCGCAGACCGAACGAGGTGCGCCACAGCACCCACCAGGTGCCGGGGATCAGCAGCAGTGCGACCACGGTCAGCCAGGACAGGTTGGTGATCAGGCCACCGACGACTCCGGCGATGTCGGAGACGAGGAACCAGTGTCTCTGCTGGAGATCGATCAGCCAGTCCGACAGCCCCGGAATGGTGATCCGGTCGATCGCCTCGATACGTGGCGACTGTTTGGAGGAGCCTCCCTCGACACCGTCGAAGGCGAAGTTGGAGAGGTAGCGGGTGAGCCCGGCGGCGAGGATGTTGATGGCCACACCGGAGACGATGTGGTTCACCCCGAAGGTGACGGTGATGATCGCGTGCAGCAGGCCGCCGAGGGCGCCGCCGAGGATGCCGAACAGGACACCCACCCAGGGGCCCCACTGGAACCCGGCCCAGGCGCCGAACCAGGTGCCCAGGATCATCATGCCCTCGAGGCCGATGTTGACGACACCCGCGCGCTCCGCCCACAGGCCGCCGAGCCCGGCCAGACCAATGGGGACGGCCAGTTCGAGGGCACCGGCGACCTGACCCACGGAGGTCACGTCGTTGGCGCCGCTGATCAGACGGACCAGCGAGACCAGGGCGAGCCCGCCCGCGACGATCAGCAGTACGACGGGCAGGGTGAGCTTGCGGCGACCGCCGCCCTTCTTGGGGGCGACGCTTGCGGCGGCGACTTTACTGGCGCTCACAGTGCGGCCTCCTTCTCGGTCGTGAGGGCATGACCGGCGGCGAGTTCCTCGCCGACCTTCTGCTGCTGGCGGCGGGTTCCGTAACGGCGGACGAGTTCGTAACTGACAACGACCGAGATCACGATCAGGCCCTGCATGATCGTGGCGATCTCCTTCTCGTACCCGAACTGGTCGAGAGAGGCGGACGTCTTGTCCAGGAAAGCGATCAGCAGCGCGCTGAAGGCGATGCCTATCGGGTTGTTCCGGCCGAGCAGGGCGATGGTGATGCCGGTGAAGCCGATTCCGGTCGGGAAGTCGAGGCTGTACGTGTGCGTGTCACCGAGGAGCGTCGGCATGCCGGCGAGGCCGGCGACGGCTCCGGAGATCAGCATCGAGGTGAGCACCATCTTCTTGGCGTCCACTCCGGACGCCTGGGCGGCGCTCTCGCTCTCGCCCGTGGCCCGCAGGTCGAAGCCGAAGCGGGTGCGGTTCAGGACGAACCAGTAGATGACACCGCAGGCCGCCGCGACGAAGGTGAATCCGTAGATCTCCCCCGCCTCCGCTCCCATGGACAGGCCGGGGAACCAGGCGGACTCCGGGATGTCGCCGGTGGTCAGGTTGTTGGAGCCGGCGGGCTGCACACCGAAGTTCTTCGGCAGGATCAGCCAGGCGACCAGCGCGGTCGCGATGGAGTTGAGCATGATCGTCGAGACGACCTCGCTCACTCCCCGAGTGGTCTTGAGGAAGCCGGCGATGCCTGCCCAGAAGGCGCCGACCAGCATCGCGACGATCACGATCAGCGCGATCTGCAGCGGTCCCGGAAGGTCGACGCTCGCGCCGACCAGCGCGGCCATCATCGCGGCGAGCCGGTACTGGCCGTCGACGCCGATGTTGAAGAGGTTCATCCGGAAACCGATGGCGACCGCGAGGGCGGCGAGGTAGTACGTACCCGCCTGGTTGATGATCAGCACCTGCACGTCGACGTACGCCGCCGAGTCGAACATCAACCGGTACGGCTCGAAGGGGTTCTTGCCCGAGGCGAGCAGCACCACGGTGGTGAGCGCGAAGGCGACGACCAGGGCGAGAACGGGGCCGGCGAAGCCCAGGATCAGCCGGTCCTTGTCGAATTTCTTCATCGGTCCTCGTCCTCCGGTGCTGCCTCGAGATGACCGGTGGCGGCGCCGGTCATGGCCGAGCCCAGTTCCTCCGGGGTGATGGTGCCGGGGTCGGCGTCGGCGACCAGCCGACCGCGGTACATGACGCGCAGGGTGTCGGAGAGCCCGATCAGCTCGTCCAGGTCCGCCGAGATGAGCAGAACAGCGAGGCCCTCGCGGCGCGCCTCGCGGATCTGGTCCCAGATCTGCGCCTGCGCGCCGACGTCCACACCGCGGGTGGGGTGCGCGGCGATCAGGAGCTTCGGGTTGTGGCTCATCTCCCGGCCGACGATCAGCTTCTGCTGGTTGCCGCCGGAGAGGGAGGCCGCGGTGACCTCGATGCCGGGGGTGCGGACGTCGTACTCGCGCACGATCCGCTCGGTGTCGGCGCGGGCCGCCTTGATGTCCAGCAGCCCGCCCCGGCTGTTGGGCCGTTCCGTGACATGGCCGAGGATCCGGTTCTCCCAGAGGGACGCCTCCAGCAGTACGCCGTGCCGGTGGCGGTCCTCCGGGATGTAGCCGATGCCGCTCTCGCGTCGCTTGCGCGTGGGAACGTGCGAGATGTCGTCGCCGTCGAGGGTGATCACTCCGCCGTCGGGGTCCCTCATGCCGATCAGGGCCTCGATCAGCTCGGTCTGGCCGTTGCCCTCCACACCGGCGATGCCCAGTACCTCGCCCTTGTGGATGGTGAGGTCGATGCCGGCCAGCACGTCACGCACCGCACCGTCCGGATCGGTCACGGTGAGCGCGAGGTTCTCGACGCGCAGCATCGGGGTGTCCGTCACCGTGGACTCACGGGTCTCGGGAGAGGGCAGCTCGCTGCCGACCATCAGCTCGGCGAGCTGCTTGGTGGTGGTGTTGGCCGGGTCCGCGGTGCCGACCGTCGTGCCGCGGCGGATCACCGTGATGTCGTCGGCGACCGACAGGACCTCGCCCAGCTTGTGCGAGATGAAGATGACCGTCAGGCCCTCGGCCTTGAGCTCGCGCAGGTTGTCGAAGAGCGCGTCGACCTCCTGCGGCACGAGCACGGCGGTCGGTTCGTCCAGGATCAGGATGCGCGCGCCCCGGTAGAGGACCTTGAGGATCTCCACACGCTGACGGTCGGCGACACCGAGGTCCTCGACGAGGGCGTCGGGCCGGACCCCCAGACCGTACGCGTCCGAGATCTCCATGATCTTCTTGCGTGCGGCGGAGCCGATGCCGTGCAGCTTCTCACCGCCGAGAACCACGTTCTCCAGGACGGTGAAGTTGTCGGCGAGCATGAAGTGCTGGTGCACCATGCCGATGCCGCGGTCGATGGCATCGGCCGGGCTGCCGAACGCCACCTCGGCCCCGTCGATCGTGATGGTGCCCTCGTCCGGCTTCTGCATGCCGTAGAGGATCTTCATCAGTGTGGACTTGCCGGCACCGTTCTCACCGACGAGGGCGTGAACCGTGCCCTTGCGGATGGTGATGTCGATGTCCCGGTTGGCGACGACACCGGGGAAACGCTTGGTGATGCCGTGCAGTTCTACGGCGGGGGGGCTGGACGCGTTGATGACGCACTCTCCTTGGCCGGACAGGAGCGGGGGCGGAGGGGCAGGGGCGGGGTGAAGTTATCGCGCCGGAGGGCTGTCTACACGCGTAGTGCTACCGAATCGTGAGGCGCATATGCACAAGCACATGGCGGGAGACCGGGGCGGCCCCGTGCTGGAGAGACGCTGTGACGGGCGGAACTTCTCGGACGGACACCCCGTGAGCCCGGAGCAGCATCGAGGTGCGCTCCGGGCTCTGGGGAACCAGCCGTACGGCAGTTGCGGTGACGCAGGTGCCGTTACGGGGTGGTCTTGACGGTGACCTTGCCGTCGATGATGGCCTGCTTCGCCTTGTCGACAGCGGCGATGACGTCGGTCATCTTGGTGAAGGCCGGGTTGGAGTCGGCCAGGCCGACGCCGTCCTTGTCCAGGCCGTAGCGGACCTCACCGGACTGCGGCTTGCCGTCCTTGACCGACTTGATCAGGTCGAAGACGGAGTCCGCGACGTCCTTGGTGACCGAGGTCAGGATCTGGCCCTTGTAGGCAGCCAGGCCCTTCTGGTTGTACTGGTCGGAGTCCACGCCGATGGCCCACTTGCCCGCCTTCGCGGTGGCCTCAATGGACCCGGAGCCGGCCAGACCGGCCGCCGCGTAGATGACGTCGGCCTTCTTGTCGAGCTGCCCCTGGGCGGCGGCCTTGCCGAGGTCGGGCTTGGAGAAGCCCTCGTAGTTCGGCGGCTGGGTCAGGTACTGCGGCAGGACCTTCACAGACGGGTCGGTGTCCTTCACGCCCTGCTCGAAGCCCGCCTGGAACTTCTTGATCAGCGGGGTCTCCACACCGCCGATGAAGCCGACCGTCTTGGACTTGGTCACCTTGGCCGCCGCGACACCGGCGAGGTACGAGCCCTGCTCTTCATTGAAGACCATGTTGGCGATGTTCTTGCCGGTCTTCGAGGCGTCATCGATGATGCCGAAGGTGGTCTTCGGGAACTTCGCCGCGACCTTCTCGATGGCGGGCGCGTACGCGAAGCCGACGCCGATCACCGGGTTGTTGCCGGCGCGGGCCAGCGTGGTGAGACGCTGCACCTTGTCGGCGTCCGCCTCGCCGTCCGACGGCTCGGCCTCGGTGCCCTTGTAGCCGAGTTCCTTCTCGGCCTTGGCCAGGCCGGCGTAGGCGGCATCGTTGAACGACTGGTCGCCGCGTCCACCGACGTCGTACGCGATGGCCGTCTTGGCTTCCTTGGAGTCGGAACCAGCATCCGACGATGTCTTACCGCCACAGGCCGTGGCGCTGAGTGCGAGCGCCGCGGACGCAAGGCCCACGGTGGTGATCCGGGTGATCCGGCGCAAGGGAAGGCTCCTTCAAACCTGACCGAAGCGCCTCTTCCGGCGCTGGTTTCGCGGCGATCGTAACGCGCGTAGATGTCAGATAAAGCCCTGTACGGAAGCCGTTATCGGATCGTCGCGTACGAGGGGCGACCTGCCCGGCTACAGGTGGTTGCCATCGAGTTACACGGAGGCGATGAACGGCTCGACGACAAGGTACCCCGTTGCGTGGAAGACACTGATCAGCCGACCAGGACAGGGGTACGGCACTCAAGGTCCGCCTGGCCACCGCATGTCACCGCGGGGCGCACTCCCGGCCGACCGAGGACATCACGGGCGAACCGCCGAACCCAAAGCGTTTCGAAACCCGAGCGGGCAGGGAAATCGGAATTCTAAATTCCGCAGATGCCACAAGCGTGCGAAGGTAAAGTTTCTTGCCATGGACGGCAAAGTGTTGATATAAATCGACCACCAGTTGATCAAGTCGGGGTGTCGCAGCGCCAATCATCCTGAATGCGCAGAGCAGAAGAAATCAAGTTTCCGAGAATCCTGCCTGCGCGACCGGACCGACCAAACGGGAACTCCGGATGATTCCTGCAGTCGCGCTGCACCCCATTTCACAAAGGGGAACTGTGAAAAGAGCGCTCACCGCATCCTGCCTCGCTCTCACTTTCGCGACCGCGTCATTCGGTTTCGCACCAGCCGCCTCCGCCGGCGGCAGTGTCGGGAACTGCGACACGTGGATCACGTACAGCTCACCCAACTACGGAAACGCCCGCTGCACCGAAATTGCAATGTTCGACAAGTTCCGAGCGAAGATCACGTGTATTGACCCCCATGGGAAGCAGTGGCTCGCCTACGGCCCATGGAAGAAGAACGGTCAGACTTCCAAGGGGAAGTGCTCAACCGACACGAATGTTGGCGTATTGAAGGTCGGCGTCAGCTACAGCGGCTAAAGGCTGTCCCGTAATCCCTGGTGGACCAGTGTGCGGCGTCAGATGCGGTGCATCGCAAGGCGGAGGGGCGCCCGAATACTGGATGTATTCGGGCGTTCCGACAACGCGGCGAAGTGCCGTAGCTGACGCCGCACGCCCGCCAGGGATTCCGGGACAGGTTTCTCTCCCTGGCTACCGCGACCTCTCTGTCAGGGCGAACCACTCATTGGGTCACCCAATGAAAGAAAGCGGACCGCATTCGTCCTCGGTGATCACGAGGGCTGTAGTGCTCAGCGCCCGCAACCATTACCAGCCGGGCCCACCAGGCCTTCGAAACACATGGAAGGGCAACCTTGAAGAAGGCACTCGTCTCAGCATTTGGCGCTGCGATCGCAGTGGCATCCTTGATTGTCGCACCCAGCGCCTCGGCAGCTGAAGTCGGCACTCAGGATATCGATTGCGACACGTGGTACAAAAAAACCTCTCCCAACGTGGGATATGCAAAGTGCACCGGAATGCTCCCCTGGCCCCTTGAAGGTGCCCAGGTGAAGCTCACCTGCATCGACCCTCACGGAAAGCAATGGCTCGTCTATGGCCCGAGGAAGGGCAATGGGAAGACGTCCAGTGCGAAGTGCTCGACCGACACCAACGTCGGCATCTTCAAGGTAGGCGTCAACAGGACTCGTATCTGAGGCCCGTTGAGAGCGGTTGAAGAATGGGAGGCGCCCGCGAACTTACGGGCGCCTTCCCGCCCATCCCGGCTCAGGCAGAGTTGCCGTCCAGCTGTGCGGCCGCGGTGAACAGCTCCACGGCGACCGTGATGGCCTCCTCGTCGGCGTCGAAATCGCCGCGATGCAGGTCGAGACGGGCGGTGTCGCCGGGCGTGCGCACCCCGAGCCGGGCCATGGCGCCGGGGACGTGTTCCAGGTACCAGGAGAAGTCCTCGCCGCCCAGGCTCTGTTCGGTGTCCTCGATCGCATGCGATCCGCGGCGCGCGGTCATCGCCGAGGTGAGCAGATCGATCACGGCGGCGTCGTTCACGACGGGCGGGACGCCCCGGACGTAGTCGATCACCGTCTTGGCGCCGTGCATCCCGGCCACCTCGTCGATCGCGGCGTGCACCAGGTCGGGGGCCTCCCGCCAGGCGGCCAGCTCCAGGCAGCGGACGGTGCCGGACAGTTCGGCGTGCTGCGGGATCACATTGCAGGCGTGGCCGGCCTCCAGCCGCCCCCAGGTGACGGCGAGCCCGGCGCGCGCGTCGACCCGGCGGGCCAGCAGCGCGGGCACCTCGGTGGCGACCTTGGCGGCGGCGGTGACCAGGTCGGTGGTCAGGTGCGGCCGGGCGGTGTGGCCGCCCGGCCCGTCGAGCGACACCTCCAGCCGGTCGCAGGCCGAGGTGATCGCCCCGACCCGCAGCCCGATCCGCCCCACGTCCACCTTCGGGTCGCAGTGCACCCCGATGATCCGCCCGACGCCCTCCAGCGCCCCGGACAGGATCGTGTCGGGCGCCCCGCCGGGCAGCACCTCCTCGGCCGGCTGGAAGATCAGCCGCACCGGGTTCGGGAGCAGCCCCCGCCGGTCCAGTTCGGCGAGCACGAGCCCGGCACCGAGGACCGAGGTGGTGTGGATGTCGTGCCCGCAGGCATGCGCCCGGTCGGGGACCGTGGAGCGGTACGGGACGCCCGCCTTGGTGTCCGGGATGGGCAGAGCGTCGATGTCCGCGCGCAGAGCCAGCATGGGCCGCGGGTCGCCGCTCCGGCTTCCCACGTCACAGATGAGCCCCGTCCCCGTGTCGAGCACCCGGGGTGCGAGCCCCGCCTTCTCCAGCCGGGCCTTGATGGCCGCGGTGGTACGGAACTCCTGGTTGCCGAGCTCGGGGTGCATGTGCAAGTCGCGCCGGAAGGCGATCAGTTCGGCACGCAAGGGCTCGGGCAGAGTGCCGGGCAGCGCCTCATCCCCGGGCAGCCGGTCATCGGAATCACGGGACATCAACTGGTTCACCTGGTGAAGGGTAAGGCCCTTGACCCCTCAACTGACCACAGATCAACAAAAGTTCAGCCGCATAGACGAACAAAATGTGGCGTCGGAGCGTGTGGCGTGAGATGGAGGTGGGTAAACTCGCCCATTTTTCTACTGGCTGCGGCGCACCGGCAGCAGCGCCAGGCCGATGCACAGGGCACCGACCGGACCGGCAGCAGATCCAGGTTCGTGACTCCTCCCCGCCCTGAAGAGCGGGGCTTCTCGCTATGCCGGTTGGGCTTCGCGACGGACCAGCCCGGCCCGCAGGACGTTGAGAGCCCCGACTGTGTCGGCGTGTGCGCTGTGGCCGCATGCGACGCAGTGGAACTTTTCCTGTGTAGGCCGGTTTTCCTTCGCGGTGTGCCCGCATTCGGGGCACGTACGGGAGGTGTTGCGGGGGTCCACGGCGACCACTTCCCGCCCGGCGCTTTCAGCCTTTGCGTGCAGGATCGTCAGGAACACCCCCCAACCGGCATCGTTGATCGAGCGGTTCAGCCCGGCCTTCGCGGCGGCACCGTTGGGCAGGAAGGTGCCCGGCTGGTCGGGGTCCGGCTTGGAGGCGGGGGCCCTGCTCATGTTGCGGATCTTGAGATCTTCGTGCGCAATGAAGTCGTGCGCGCGGACCAGGCCGAGGGCGGTCTTGTGCGTGTGATCCAGGCGCTGACGGCGCACCTTGCCATGCAGTTTGGCCACCTGCTCCACGGCCCGCCGGTGGTTGGCGGTGCGGTCCTTCGCCTTCCGGCGCGGGAACCGGGACAGCGCCTGCTGGGCGGCTTCGAACCTCGCGGCAGCGCGGCGTCCGTGCCTGGGGTTCTCCACGAACCCGCCGTTGGAGTCGGCGAGGAAGTTGGCGATGCCCAGGTCGATGCCGGCCACGCTGCCCGTTGGCGGCAGTGGCTCGGGCCGCTCCTGCTCGGCGGTCAGCACGACGAACCATTTGTGACCCTCGCGCTTGACGCTGACCGTCTTGACCTTGCCCACTGCGGGCCGGTGCTGGTTGACCTTGACATGTCCGACACCCTGAAAGCGCACGCGGGTGACAGGGTCGTGCGGGGTGGAATCCCAGCGGCAGCCGTCCCCGTCCTTCGGGAACTCCACCGTGTCGAACCAGTTCACCCCACGAAAACGCGGGTATCCAGGTGTCTCCCCAGCCTTGATCCGCCGGAAGAACGCCGCAAACGCCTTGTCCAACCGGCGCAAGGTCGCCTGCTGCGAGGAGAACGGCCAACGCCCCTGACGCTCCGGGTCGAACGTCCGAATATCCTTCAACTGCGCCGACTGCATCCCGTACTTGATGCTCGTCTTCGATACATGACGGTAGGCATCACGCCGTTCCTGCAGGGCGCCGTTGTAGAGCGAGCAGTGATCTCGCAGCATCTCACCGAGCGCCTGGCCCTGCCGGGCGGTGGGCCGCATGAGGAACTTGTACGCACGAATCACCCAGCCACCGCCCTTCGGTCAGTCCGATCAACATAGCTGGCGCCACTGACAACGCAGAGCACTCCGGCGCTCCGCGTCTCCGGCCCAAGGATCGCATTCCCGCCCGGCCTGAAGGCCGGGATTCCCTGCGAAGATCAGGGATGGCCGTCAGCACGACCCCGGCCAGTACCGCGACGGGAGCCCACGCCCGGACCAGGTCCCGGCGGAAGAGCGCGAGCAGGGTGACGAGGGCCAGCAGTCCGAGCCAGAACAGCAACGGCACCGCCGTGTAGACCAACGGCATCACACCGGGTACGTCCTGCACCCGCCCGAACAGGTCGCTCATGGCCTGCTCGTCCGCCGCGACGAACCCGACCACCAGGTCGATCACCGCCTGGACCGCCACCGCCGCCGCCCCGACCAGCCCGGCCCAGGCCGCCACCTCGACGGCGGCCCGCCTGCCGCCGCGCACCACGGCGGTCTTCCGCAGCCCCAGGAACACCGGCACGAACACGAGCCCCCCGGCCAGGAACAGCAGGTGCGCCAGCGTCCACCACACCCCGGGCCCGTAATCACTGACGGCGCGCCCGGTCAGCCGCACCGCTCCGTACCCGGCCATCAGGGCCGGCCCCGCGAGGAACCCTGTCTTGGCCATCGCGCCCTGTCGCTCCATCAATTCCCTTGTGTACATGCTCCGATGATCGATCTCACGCCTCCCTGGCCACCATCGGGGCTTCCCCCCGACAAACCCTGGCCCGTGGGGCACTCGGGAGTCAGGGTGCCGTCAGGGCACCTGCTTGCACCGGCCGAACGCGGTCGGTTCCGGAGCGGGGTCGGCAACTGCCTCCGGTGACCGGCCAGGAGTGGTTTCGGACAACATGACCGTGCCCTTCTCCGCACGCGGTCCGCATCACGACCAGAGAGGGCACAACGGCACGAGAGGCGACGGGCGGGAACGTTCCCGGGCGCGGGCCGACAACAAGGGATTGCGACCGGCTCACTCACGGCCGCGATCGCCGCCGCTCAACGGGTGGCTGACATGTCCTGACGAAGTCTTGAAATGCACCCCGCCATTCACACTTTCCGCCGATTGTGTTCATACGATGACCAATCGATGACGGGCGGCGCACAGGAAGTAGTGCGTTCGCCGGTCACGGATGTCCAGACGCATGTGGCACCGGGCCTGGCGTCCAGGCCCGGGGGTGTGTCCTGTGTCGAAGATGTCTCGCCGGACGGCGATAGGAGCCTTCGGGGTCGGTGCTGCCGCGATCACCGGGTACCGGATGCTGGGTGAGTCCGGCTCGACTGCGCATACCGGCGACAACCCCGTGGTGCGGGAGAACCGCGCGACCGGCTCGCGAGAGTGGGCCGTGGGCCGGGGCGGCACGAAAAACGTGATGGACGAACTGGTCCAGATTCAGGGCTACGCGTCGAAAACCTCGGTGAGTTGTGGTGAGTCGATCGACTTCCACCTGTCGTCGCACCTCGCCCAGGAGTGCACGGTGGCGATCTACCGCATCGGCCATTACGGCGGATCGGGCGCCCGGCATCTGGTGACGAGTGACCGGGTGAGCGTGCGGCCCCGGACCAAGCCGGGTGCGGCTGCCGGTACCGGGCTCATTGCCTGTGACTGGCCGGTTGCGTGGACGCTGGATGTCCCGAAGACGTGGGTGTCGGGGATGTACCTGGCCGTATTCACGTCCCAGGACGGCTACCGCAGCCACACGCCCTTCGTCGTACGTGATACCGCACGCCGCTCCGACATCCTGATGGTCGTGCCCTTCACCACCTACCAGGCCTACAACTTCTGGCCGTTCGACGGGCACAGCGGAAAGAACCTGTACAGGGGGTACGCCGACGGGAAGTGGGGCGGGGTCGACGAACGCGCTTTCAAGGTCTCCTTCGACCGGCCCTATCCGCGGTCGGGCCTGCCTCGCTGGTTCAATTTGGACACCAGCGCCGCGCGGTGGGCGGAGAGCGCCGGTTACGACATCACGTATGCCAGCAGCGTGGATCTGCACGACGGACGGATCGACCCTTCGAAGTACCGCGTCATGTTGTTCTCCGGGCATGACGAGTACTGGTCCGAGGAGATGCGCGACTGCGCCGAGGGCGCCGTCGACGCCGGGACCCATCTCGCCTTTCTCGCCTCGAACAACATCTACTTCCACATACGTCTCGAAGACTCCGCCGACGGCCGGTCGGGCCGCGTGGTGACCTGCTACAAGGAGACCCCGGACCCCGAGCCGGGCGTGGCCGGCCCCACCGTGCGATGGCGTCAACTCGGCACGAAGCACCGGCAGGCGGAGCAGGGGCTGCTGGGCGTCCAGTACAACGGCATCGTCGACGAGCCCGTGCCCCTGGTGGTCCGCCGGAGCGGTCACTGGTTCTGGTCGGGCACCGGTCTGCGGGACGGCGACGAGATTCCGGATCTGGTCGGTGTCGAGGCAGACGGCTTCGATCCGTCCATGCCCCGGCCCGCGGAAAGCGAACAGACGCTGCTCTCCGCGTCCCCGTACATCGACCGCATGGGCCGCGGCCGCACCGTCCAGAACACCAGTCTGTGCGAGAACAGGCAGGGCACGCTCGTCTTCGCCGCCGGGACGTTCCACTGGCCGCTGGCCCTCGGCGAACCCCGGCACCTCAACCCGCATGTGCAGCGGGCCACCCGTAATCTCCTGACCCGCATGCTGGAGCACCCGGGCAAGTGACGCGGCCGGGCGGTCCGGCCGCGAGGCTGCAGCGGTTACGCCTCCGTGACCGCCGTCACCCGCCAGGGCGCCAGGCGCTGGACGTCGCGGGCCGTTTCCGTGACGCCGCTCAGGAAGCCCTGGGCGCGCGGGGATGCCGTGTCGCGGAGCCATTCCGGGGCGATGTCGCAGACCGCGACCTTGACGTCCGTGCCGACGAGGGCGAGGGGCAGGGTGTGGACGACCGTGGAGGGGAAGCTCAGGACCGTACGACCGATGGGGCCGCGGCGGGCAATGAGTTCCAGGGGGAGGTCGGGGCGGACGATCTCCAGGCCGGTGGCGGCTTCCAGGGCGTGGAGCTTGTCGGTGGACTCGCGGCGGTGGGCGAAGTAGCGGGTGGCCCCATGGGTGCGGGCCAGGGCCGCGACGGCCTCCAGGTACTGGGCCTGGTCGACCACGCCCGTCTCGACGAGCGAGGTGCCGACCAGGTCCGCGCCCTTGGTGAGCAGCGGCGGGCCGAAGCGGGCGCGGGTCCAGGCGAAGGTGTTGGGGGTGACGGTGACGCCGGGCGGAGCCTCGACCGGCATCGCCGTGAAGACCTCGACCGTACGGGTGGCGGACGGGGTGAAGCGGCTGCGGGCGCGGGCCGTGACCGGGGCCAGGACCAGTTCGCGCGGGCCCGAGCTGCCCTTGCGGTGCCAGCGCACCAGGCGTTCGCCGCGGGCCAGTTGGGCGACGAACTCCATGGTGGCCGTGCCGTCGTCGACCACCGTGAGGCGGCGGGCGCGGACCATGGTGAGCAGGAGCTGGACATAGCGGGAGAAGGGGTCGCCGATGACGATCCGCTCCGCCCTGCGCAGCAGTCCGGCCAGTGAACGCAGGGTCTTCAGGGGCGCGCCGGCGCCGCCGCGCGCCTCCTGCCAGCGGACGTTGACGCCCTCGTCGCGGGCCAGCTCCGCCATCCGGCGCAGCTGGCCGCGCGACATCGGGTCGACCGGGGGGAGGACGACGACCGTGATGTCCGTGAGGACATGGTCGTCGCCTCCCTCTGTGTAGGCCCACTCCAGGACGTTCAGGAGCTGGACCGGGCTCTCGACGAAGGCGAGGTTCACCGGTCGGCCCGTCAGACCGCGACCGGCTCGGCGGCCGGGGCCGTCTCGGCGCTCTCGGCGACGACGCCCGCGACCCGGCGGAGCTTCTTCATCGGGCCGAGCTCGGACTCGTACACCTTCTTGATGCCGTCGCCGAGCGAGGCCTCGATGGTGCGGATGTCGCGGACGAGGCGGGTGAGGCCCTGCGGCTCGACGGAGGCGGCCTGGTCGGAGCCCCACATGGCGCGGTCGAGGGTGATGTGGCGCTCGACGAACGCGGCGCCGAGGGCGACGGCGGCGAGGGTCGTCTGGAGGCCGGTCTCGTGGCCGCTGTAGCCGATCGGGACGTTGGGGTACTCCTGCTGGAGGGTGTTGATCACCCGGAGGTTCAGCTCCTCGGCCTTGGCCGGGTACGTCGAAGTGGCGTGGCAGAGCAGGATGTTGTCCGATCCCAGGACCTCTACCGCGTGGCGGATCTGGCGCGGGGTCGACATGCCGGTGGAGAGGATGATCGTGCGGCCGGTCGCCCGCAGGGCACGCAGGAGTTCGTCGTCGGTGAGGGAGGCCGAGGCCACCTTGTGGGCGGGGACGTCGAACTTCTCCAGGAAGGCGACGGCCTCGGTGTCCCACGGGGAGGCGAACCAGTCGATGCCGCGCTTGGCGCAGTGCTCGGAGATGGTCCGGTACTCGGCCTCGCCGAACTCGACGCGGTGGCGGTAGTCGATGTACGTCATCCGGCCCCAGGGGGTGTCGCGCTCGATGTCCCACTGGTCGCGCGGGGTGCAGATCTCCGGGGTGCGCTTCTGGAACTTGACGGCGTCGCAGCCGGCTTCGGCCGCCACGTCGATCAGCGCGAGGGCGTTGTCGAGGTCGCCGTTGTGGTTGATGCCGATCTCGCCGGTGACGTAGACGGGCCGGCCCGGGCCCGCGGTGCGGGTGCCGAGGGTGCGCAGACGGGAGGTGCTCATGAGGTGCGTTCCTTACTTGGGGGCTGGGGGGTTGCTTGGGGGATGAGTTACTTGGGGGACTGGGTGGGAACTGTGGTCGTGAGAGTGGGGCCCAGCAGCCAGGCCGCGATCTCGCGGATGGCGCCGAATCCGCCGGGGGTGGTCGTGACGGCGCGCGCTGCGGCGCGGACCGAGTCATGGGCGCTCGCGACCGCGACGGGCCAGCCGGCCAGCGCGAAGCACGGCAGGTCGTTGACGTCGTTGCCGACGTAGAGGACGCGTTCCGGATCGATGGACTGCTCGTCGCACCACTGCTTGAGCGCCAGGTCCTTGCGGTCGATGCCGTGCAGGACCGGGATGCGGAGCTTGTGGGCGCGGGCCGCGACGACCGGGTTCTGTTCCGTGGAGAGGATCAGCAGCGGCATTCCGGCCTTGCGCAGGGCCGCGATGCCCAGGCCGTCGCCGCGGTGGACGGCGACGATCTCGCGTCCGTCGGCGTCGATGAGGACCCGGTCGTCGGTCTGCGTGCCGTCGAAGTCGAGGACGACCGCGTCGATGTCGTCCCGGGTGGGCAGCGGTGAGGGGTCCAGGAGCGGCGCGAGGGCGCGGGCGCGGGCCAGGTCGTGCGGGTCGTCGATCTCCAGGACCCGGGCGGCGTCGGTGCGCACCAGGGCGGTGTGGCCGAAGAAGCGGTGGCGGTGGATACGGAAGCCCGCGGCGTTCATGGCGTACGCGGTGCCGGTCTCCAGCAGGTCCTCCGGGCGGTCCTGGCGCATCTGCCGGACGGACTTGTCGTGGTTGACGCCGTAGTTGTCCTCCTCCAGCGCACTGCCGTCGCGCCAGAGGAAGCCGTGGAACGGGGCGACCGTGACCGCCGTGTCGGCGCCGTCACGGGCGACGGCCGCGGCGACGCCGTCGATGTCCTCCCGCACGACGAAGGGGCTGGTGCACTGGACCAGCAGCACCACGTCGGCCTTCCGGTCGTGCATCGCCTCGTACGCGTCCAGTGCGTGCAGCACCGCGTCCTCGCTGCTCGCCTTGTCCCCGGCGATGGCCGCCGGGCGCTGGACGATGTGGACCCGGTCCGGGGCGCCCAGCGTGTCGCCGGCGGCGCGGGCCGCGTCGGCGATGGCCGCGTCGTCGGTCGTCACGACGACGTCCGTGACCTCGCGGGAGGCCAGGCAGGCGCGTACGGCACGGGCGACCAGCGGTACGCCGCCGACCTGGGCGAGGTTCTTGGCCGGGACGCCCTTGGATCCGCCGCGGGCGGGGATCACGGCGAGCACGGTGGGCGGCGTCATCGCTGCTCCTGGTGTCGTGGTGGAAGTGGAGGTGTTCACAGCTCGCCCATCCGCCGGATGACGGGGGCGACCCGCTGCACGCCCTGCCGGTACGCGCCCCGCGCCGCTTCGCGTACCGCGTCGCGGACCGCGCCGCGCACTCCGCCGGCCTCGCGGGGCCGTTCGGCACCCGGCAGTGGGTGGCCGTCGGGGGCCAGGTGGTGGCGGGCGAGGATGCCGGGGAGGTAGCCGGGGGCGGTGGCGGGTGTGTAGTACGGGGCGAGGTCGGGCAGGCGGGCGGCGGCGAGCAGGGCTTCGACGCGTGCGCGGGCGTTGTCGTAGGCCGTGGCGTACGTGCCGTCGGCGGCGACGCCCTGGCCGGCCAGCCATGCGCCGTCGGGCTCCGGGCGGTGGCCGCCGTCCAGGTGGTCCCAGGAGGTGAGCAGGCCGGAGCCGATGAAGTGGTGGTTGCCGAGGGCCTCGCGGACGCCCAGGTCGGTGAGGATCGCGGTCGGGATGCGCCGGTGCAAGGACTCCAGCGCGGCGGTCGAGGAGACCGTGACCAGCAGGTCGGTGCGGTCCAGGACCTCGCCCATGTGCCCGTACACCAGACGGAAGTTGGGCGGCAGTCCGCCGGGCAGCTTCTCCGCGAGCCGCTGGTACGGGAGTTCCTCGATGTGCGTGGTGTGCTCACCGGGCTTGGAGCGCAGCTTCAGCAGCACCTCGCGGTCCGGGTGCAGCCTGGCGTGCTCGACGAGCCTGCGCAGCAGATACGTACGGTCGGCGCGGGAGGCCGGTACGGAGGGCTGGGCGGCGAAGACGACCGTGTCGCGGCCCGCCTGCGGGCGGTGCGGCTCGCCGCCGAGGAACGGCAGTGCGGCCTCGGTGACGGCCGAGGCGTCGGCGCCCACTCCCTCGTACACCGCGCGGAAGCGCTCCGCGTCGTGGCGGGAGTTGGCGAGGACGATGTCCGCGCCGTGCCGCAGCAGCAGTCCGTCGGCGAGCTTCTCGTAGACGACGCCGACATAGCCGGTGACGACGACGGGCCGGGCGGGCAGCCGCAGCGCGGCCAGACCGTGCAGCATCGCCTGGACGGCTCCCCCGACGAGGGCGAGTACGACGACGTCGTATCCCTCGTCCCGGACCGTGTGCAGGAATTCGACGGCCGTCACCTCGCGCACCCGGTCGGCGTCGATACCGACATCGCCGACCTCGGCGAGCTGGCGCGGGGTCGGGGTGGCCCGGCCGCGCAGCAGCAGTCCGCTGATCTCGACGCGCTGCGCCGACGTCCCGGACGCGCCGGCGGTGAGGCGGCGCGCGGTGAGCGCGCCCCATTTCCAGCGGGTGTCGGAGTCGGCGAGTACGGCTACCCGGAGGGCGGTCGTCTTATCGGTACGTGGGGGCACGTCCCAGAACTTAGGAAGGCATTTCGATGGGCGGCCCAACACGGCGGCAACAAATGGTTAACAGCCCACCGACGATTGGCTAATCGACCCGGGAAATGGCCGGGCAACCCACGGATTCACGCCGGTTCACTATTCCCACATGCGCCGTTCACCCACAGTCTTTTTCCGGGACAAGGTAAATGCCGAACCCGCCCTTAGCGTGACTCGGGTGGTTAAGCTCTCCGTCATCGTGCCGTTCTACAACGTGCAGACATATGCCCCCGACACCCTCAGAAGCCTGCGTGCCAACGCGCACGAGGACTTCGAGTTCATCCTCGTCGACGATGCCTCGACCGACGGGACCGCGGACATCCTGCGCCGGGCGCGGGACGAGATCCCGGGGGTGGTCCTGAGGCGGCACGAACACAACCAGGGGCTGGCGACCGCCCGCAACACGGGTCTCGACGCGTCGAGCGGGCGGTACGTCACGTTCCTCGACGGCGACGACTGGCTGGCTCCCGGACACTGCGCCGCCCTGGTCGACGCGATGGACCGTCTGGATTGCGACTTCATACGGACCGACCACGTGCAGTGCACCGCCAAGGCACGCACCGTGCGCCGGGTGCCCCACGGCCTGCGCGACGTGCCGATGCGTCCGCGCGACGCGATTCTCCCGGTCGGCCGCACCACCTCCGTCGACTACCCGTTCGCCTGGGCCGGTGCCTATCACCGCCGCCTGGTCGAGCGCGGTCTGATCCACTTCACGGACGGGCTGCGCACCGCCGAGGACCGGCCGTGGATCTGGCGGCTGCACCGGGAGGCGGAGTCGTTCGCCGCGGTCGGGCTGCTCGGCGTGTTCTACCGGCGCGGCGTCGCCTCCTCGCTCACCCAGATCGGCGACATCCGGCAGCTCGATTTCATCCGCGCGTTCGATCAGGTGCTGGAGGAGACCGCGCAGGATCCGGAGGCCGACGCGCTGCTGCCGAAGGCCGTACGCACCTACTGCGCGATCATCTCCCACCACCTGGCGGAGATCTCCAAATTCGAACCGGCCGTGGCCCGCCGCCTTCTCACCATGAGTGCGGCCGCGCTGCACCGTATGCCGCAGAACATTCTGGAAGAGACGATCAACTCCATGGGTACCGACAGGTCCGCCCGACTGCGGCGGCTGCGCCGCCGGCCCTTCGCAGGTGCGGGGGCCACCGCATGACCACCCAGATCTTCTGCGTGTCCACCCTCTACGGTGCGGCCACCGTGGCCGCGGCCATCGACGCGGGCCTGGTCCGGCCCGCGGACCGGCGCGCCCTGCTGATCAGCAACAACGCCACCGTCCCCGAGGTCGCACCGGCGCTCGACACGATGCCGGGCTTCGAGGCGCTGCGCGGCCGGTTCGACGACGTGCTCTCCTGGAACGCGGCGATCGAACCGTTCCATCCGTCGGGCTGGTCCCCACGGCCCGAGGACGTCCCGCTCTGGGAACGCCATCTGCGCAGGCTGTGGGAGCTCGGCGACGACGACGTCGAGCTCACCGTCGAATCCATCCAGGTCAACCCGGCTCTCGCCGTCACCGGGATCTTCATGGGCGCGGCCGTGGATGTGTACGCGGACGGGCTGATGAGCTACGGGCCCACCCGGATCAAGCTCGATCCGCTGCTCGGTACACGCGTGCGCCGGCTTCTCCACCTCGATCTGGTGCCGGGCCTGAAGCCCTTGTTGCTGACGGAGTTCGGCGTGGAGTCGCAGATCATCCCCGATGACACCTTCCGCAGGGTCCTCGGGGAAGTCGCAGCGGTCTCGCCCGCGCCGGAGGTCCCGTACAACAGTCCGGCGCTCCTTCTCGGCCAGTACCTCTCGGCGCTGAAGATCCTCACGACGGAGGAGGAAGAGGAACTCCACCTGCGGATGCTGCGTGGCGCCGCGGCGCTCGGGCACCGGCAGATCGTCTTCAAGCCCCATCCGACGGCGCCCGCCCGCTGGTCCCGTCTCCTGGAGTCCGAGGCCGGACGGCTCGGTGTGGAACTCACCGTTCTCGACGTACCGGTGCTCGCCGAGACGCTGTACGAGCAGCTGCGCCCGGCACTCGTCGTGGGCTGCTTCTCCACCGCGCTCTTCACCGCCCGGCAGCTGTACGGTCTGGACACCGCCCGCACCGGGACGGGAACGTTGCTGAAGCGCCTGACCCCGCTTCAGAACAGCAATCGTGTACCGGCGGTTCTCGCCCACACCCTGCTGCCCGAACTCGAAACGGGGCGCACCCGGACGCCCGGGGATCCGGGCCGGCTCGTGACCACCCTCGGGTTCATGATGCAGCCGCGGATCTACCCGCATCTGAGGCCGGACGCCACCGCGTATCTCGAGGACGGCGTCACACCGGACGAGCAGCAGTTCTTCTCCCGTCGCAAACTGACGGTGCTCGGGCTCCCCGGTGGTCTGCCCGGCAGACTCGCCACGCTCTCCCGCAATCCGGCCCTGCGGCGGACGGCGCGCCGTGCTCGCCGGCTGGGGCGGACCGTACTGCGCTGACGGGGGCCGCTCGCCCGGATTCCGGACGAGCGGCCGGCCGCGCCCACGGCCTTGATGCCACGCCGAGAATGTCAAGAGCGCCGCATCAGCCACGTTGACGATCGACAGAAAATCCGATTGACATTCATTGCGGCGCGCGGAGCCACCGTATCCCCCGGCCGTCGCACGGCGTGTTCGCCGCTCCCTTTTCCTTATCGAAGGAAATTCCCCTCGGGCATGAGGGAAATCCACCGCGCGTTCACCGCCGCACATGTCCGGATCACGATCACCGAAAAGAACACCCATTGTGGACTCATCACCGGCTCTGCGATCGTGCTCGGCGTTCCCAGGATGGTCACGTGCGCCTTCCTGCACATCGGAATCCCGAGAGGACGATCGTGTTCCACATCCGTGGTTGCGGGCGCACGCGGCGCGTCGGCCCTCCGGGGCCCGCGCCGCGTGCGGCCCGTCCCGGCCCGGCGGCTCAGCCGAGGATCCGGCTCATCCCGAGCCGCGCCCACAGCAGGCCCGCACCGAACGCCAGCAACGTCGTCGCCGCGGTCACCGCGACGACCAGTGCAGCGGCCACCGGCAACGTCAGGTCGGCGGAGACGAACAGGTCGGTGAGCACGCCGAGGATCAGGACGTGGACCATGTAGGCGCCGAAGGAGGCGTCGGCCAGCCGGGTCAGGAGGGGACGCAGCCCTTCGGGAACCCTCAACCGGTGCAGGGTGAGCAGCACACCGACGCTGAACAGGGCCACCAGCACACTGGCGTACGGAATCGCGTAGTGGACCTTGTACTGGTACACGATCACCGCAGCCAGCGCCGCCGCCGTCGGCAGCAGCCACAGCAGGCGTCGCTTCCCGACGGCTCCGGCGGGCAGCGCGAACAGGAGCGCGCCGAGCACCGCGTAGATCAACTGGTACGGGCCGAAGCCCCAGCCGAAACGCGGCACGTCCCAGCCCGTGACCGAGGAGAGGTCACCGAAGAGCGACGGTGCCGCGGCCAGGACCAGGAGCGCCGCGCCCAGGCCCCACGGCCGCTTGCCCGCCTTCACCATCGTCGCGAAGGCCAGGAGCATGATCACGGGAATGTAGGCGTACAGGTACCAGAGGTGGTAGGCGGGACGCACCGAGGCGAAGACCGAGTCGAGCGCCAGGTCACCGACCGGATCGTCATTGGTTCCGCGCCAGCGGCCCCACGCCAGGTACACCGCCGTCCACACGGCGAGCGGCAGCGCGATGCGGACAATGCGCTGCCGCAGCCGCGCACCGTCCGTCGGCGGGGCGCCGACGAGGACGACCCACCCGGCGATCGCGAAGAACAGGGGCACGGCGAATCGGCCCGCCGAGTCCGCCGCCAGCCCTGCCCAGTAGGTGCCCGAGCCGCCCGACGGCTTGCGGCCCACGACGTTCACGAACGCGGAGCCCGTATGGCAGAGGATCACGCCGACCGAGCAGAGCAGTCTGATGAGATCGATGTCGTAACGGTGCTCGCGGCGCGGGCGGGCCTCCTGGACCTCTTCGGCCTGTGGGTCCGTTGATGCCGGTGAGGGCGAGGAGGCCGGTGTTCCGGCCGGGGAGACGGTGGATGACATGGTCTTCGAAGGCTATGAACGCACCGCCGCCCGGGGAACTCCGGCGAGGTGAACAGTCACTTCCTGCGGATGGCGCGGAGGTGAAGGACGCGTGCCCGCTGAGCAGCCATCACCGACTCAGGGTGCTGCGGGTGCGCCGCACCGTCCGGCGCAGTCGGGCCGCGGTGCCCTCGGCGCTGCCACCGGGCAGGGAGAGCTTGCCGAGACGGCGGCGCTTGAAGTAGCGCTGGGTGCTGACGTCCAGCCGGTCCCGCAGCCAGTCCTCCGCCTCACCGCGCAGTTCCGGGTGGAGTTCGGACTGCATGCAGTAGCCGACCGTGCGGACGAGGGGGCCCAGGGTCGCCGGTGAGCTGGGCGGCAGTGCGGGAACGTCACCGCTGCCGTGGTCCTCCAGATCGGGCACGAGGTGGTCGACGATCGTCAGCGGAATGCGGTTGCTGTTCTCGTACGGGGCGAGGCGGTCCAGCACCCGGCCCGTGCCGACGCGAGCGACGGGAATGCCGTAGTACGCCGCGGCGGTGAGCATGGCGGTCGAGAAGCAGCCGACGACGAGCGCGGGTGCGCACCTCTCGAAGAGGGTCTCCGCCAGCAGGGGTGTGTCCATCGTGACGAGCCGGACCCCGGCCTCGGCGGCGGCGCGGTCCAGGGCGTCGGAGTAGCGGGCGGGGGCGGTGGGGTGGGGCTTGAAGAGGATGGACGTGTGGCCGGCCCGGGCGGCCCCGCGCAGCATACGGATGTGCAGGTCCTCCTCCTCGTCGGCGGTGAGGATGTCGAGGGCGGCCAGGTACTGGCCCAGGAGTACGGCGGTGGGGGCCTGCTCCACCGCCTCGGTGAGCTGCGGGTCGCCGTCCGCCGCCCCGGCGATCTCACCGAGGACCTTGCGGAAGGCGTCCGCCGGTACGAGTTCGGGCTCCACGTCGAATTCGGACAGGAGCATGGGCCTGAGCCCGGGCACCAGGTCGAGGTGGAGCACGCGCTGGACCCGGCAGCCCATCGTCTGGGGCAGCTTGGTGCGGGTCGGCCCATAGCTCATGAGGCCGTCCGCGTAGACGTGCAGGGTGCTCTCGGAGAAGATCGCCCCGAGTGCGCGGGCCGGGTCGACCTGGATGGATTCCAGAACCAGTTCGACGGGTTCCTCACCCAGTCCCCAGGCGAGCCGCAGTGCGCGCTGCCACAGCACGACGTCCTCGGCACGCGGGCCCCAGGCGCCCGGGTGGTACGGGCGGATCGCTTCGTTCCAGCTGACGACGGAGTCGAAACGGGCAGCGATGCGGTCGTAGCCGAGCATCGCGTCCAGCCCGGCGGCCGTCTCCGGTACCGGGGCGTTGTTGGACACCAGCAGGATCCGGCGGCTCTCCGCCGGTGGTCCGAACTGGCCGGCGTCGAGCGCGGCAGCGAGCGTGGCGGCCCCGTACAGGGTCGACACCTGGAAGATCTGGGTGCGCGTAGGCATGGGTCAGGCGGCCTTCTGCTTGTCACGCAGGCGTCGGAGCAAGGTGCTGCGCTTCGTGTCCATCGTCATCAGGGTGTGGTCCAGTACGTGCTGGGGCATGCGGTGCAGCGCGGCGATCGACTCCCGTCTCAGGCTGCGGGCGGTGCCGGCCTCGTATTCGCCCGCCTTCTCACTGTGGAAGGCGATCAGCGCGCAGTACGTACGGACCGCCTTGGGCAGGAGGAGTTCCGCGTCCCGGTCCTGCGCCAGCTCCTCCAGCAGGGTGTCGTACGCGGGGAAGAAATCCAGTTGGCGGGAGTCCTTGATCTGGGTCAGCGAGGTGGTGACACCGCGCCGGTAGAAGATCCCGTGGAGCCCCAGGACCGCGCAGGTGCGTGCCCGCAGATGCAGCCGCCAGGTCCACAACCGGTCCTCGGCGGTGCGCAGGGCGGAGTCGAAGCGCAGGGCGCCGTCCTCGAAGAGCCGTCGGTGGTAGAGCCCGGCCCAGACGAAGGGGTAGTCGACCATCGTCTCCATCGTCGGGTACGCGATCCCCGCCCGCGGGTCCGTCGCCCTGTCCCGCACCCGGGCGGGGGCGCGGCGGATCACCCGGCTGGTGCCCGTCGCCTGGACGTGGTCGTTGCGGACGAAGTCGACGCCCAGTTCCTCCACTGCTTCCAGGAGCCGCGCCAGGTGCCCGGGGGCGTACCAGTCGTCGCCGTCGAGAAAGGTGAGGAACTCACCGCTCGCCGCCTCGATTCCGCTGTTGCGTGCGGCGGCGATCCCCACGTTCGTGTCGTGCCGGATGACCCGGGCCTGCGGGAGTCTCGCGGCCCAGCGGTCGATGACGGACGGCGTCTCGTCCGTGGAACAGTCGTCGACCAGCAGGAATTCGACGTCCCCGGCCGCATTGCGGGCAAGACTGCCCAGCGTGGTGTCGGCATACGGGGCGACATTGTGGAGCGGTACGACAACGGACAGTTTCGGCACGCCGGCCCTCGCCTTCGATCTTGTAGCCGCTGAACGTAATCAGCCCCGTCGAGGACGGAGTGGCCACTGGGGCGACGGGTGGTGAACGCTGGACGACGCTCACGTGACGCCTGACGCGACGGCCGGCTCGACGCCTGGCTCGACGGCCGGGGTACGGGGTACGAAGGCCTTCAGCGCACCCCGTACCGTGCCTCGCTGCCCTGCCTCTGGCCCCGCTGGGCGTCGCCGCGGTCACACGCTGCTGAGCGAGAGCTTCGCCGCGAACCCCAGGAACAGCAGACCGGCCGCCGAAGTGGCTCCCGCCGACAGCCGCTTGCGGCGGCGGAACACGGCAGACAGGCGAGTGCCGCTGAATATCAGCATCGACAGATAGAGGAAGCTGGCGATCTGCAGCAGCGTGCCCAGCACCAGGAAGGACAGCGCCGGGTAGGCGTAGCCTGGGTCGACGAACTGCACGAAGAACGAGATCAGGAACAGGATCGCCTTCGGGTTGAAGAGGCTGACCACCAGCGCCCGCCGGTACGGTCGCTCCATCGCCGCGGCGGCCTCGGGTCCGGCGGTCTCATCGGTCAGCTCGGCCATCCGCCGGTGCCGCTCGCGCCACATGGCCACCGCGGCCCGCAGCATGCCGATCGCCAGCCAGGTCAGATAGCCCGCACCCGCGAACTTGACGACGGCGAACAACACCGGCGTCGTCTGCAACAGCGACGAGGCCCCCAGCGCGGACAACGTCATCAGCACGGTGTCCCCGGTCCACACCCCGGCCGCCGCCACATAACCGGTCCGCACACCGCGCCGGGCGGCGACGGACAGCACGTACAGCGAATTCGGCCCCGGCAGAAGAACGATCAGCACCAGGCCGGCGAGATAGGTCGGAAGATCGGTGACACCCAGCATGAAACGGAGTGTCGCACGCGGGTACGACACTCCGTTCGGGGGGTTCGGGGAAATCCGGGGTTGTGAGCTGCTGTCGGTTTGCTGAGCTGAAGTGCGTTGTAGTGAGCAGGAGTGGGTCCTGTCGGCGGCTTCGCGGGGTGGGAACGGAAGTTCTGGGATCGAATGGGTGACCTTGGCGTCTGCTGCTCGTTGGGCAGGTGGCAGGTGTCCAGTCTGGGGGAGGGGGTGTTGTGGTGGGTGGTGTGCGGGAGTTGACGGCACCCTTCGTGGCGCCCGGGCCTTGCGGGGTGGCGGTCCGGGACCGTCTCAAGCACCTCACGCCCCAGGACGAGATAGTCCTGCGTGCGGTCGGTGAACATCAGGGCCGTCTGGCTTTCCGTGATCTCAGGGCCCGTTGTGAGGATGGTCTGGAGCACAGCGCGGACACCTGGGCATCGCGCAAGCGGGACCTGACGCCGCTGTCGTCGTCGCGGATCGCCGGTGCGATCACCAAGGCCACACACGATCAGTGGGCGCTGGCCCGGCGTTGTCAGGCGGCGCACATCCGGAACCTGGAGGCCGGGATCAGGACGCTGCGGCACCGCCTGTCCCTCCCCATCAGCGCGAGGGGATCGAAGCGGGCAGCCGGTGGCTACCGCTCCAAGGGCGAGTGGTTCCACAAGTCCCGCCGCCTCGCGGCGCTGGAAGCCCGGCACGATGCCGCCGTTCGTGACCGGCAGGCCGGACGCGTCCGGGTCGTGCGGGGCGGCAAACGTCTCCTCAACACCCGCCACCACCTCACCCAGGCCCAGCTCACCGAAGAGCAGTGGCGAGAACGCTGGGAAGCGGAACGCTGGTTCATCGCCGCCGACGGCGAGTCCGGGAAACGATTCGGGAACGAGACCATCCGCGTCACCCCGGACGGCGAGGTCAGCATCAAACTGCCCGCCCCGCTCGCACACCTGGCCAACGCCAAGCACGGCCGATACACCCTCAACTCGACCGCGGCGTTCGCGCACCGGGGCCAGGAGTGGGCCGACCGCATCGAAGCCAACCGGGCCGTGGCCTACCGCATCCACCTCGACGTGGAGCGTGGCCGCTGGTACCTCACCGCGTCCTGGCAACGCCCCGTCGTCCAGACCATCCCGCTGGAGGCCGCCCGCGCCCGGGGCATGGTCGGCGTCGACACCAACGCCGACCACTTCGCCGCCTACCACCTCGACCCACACGGCAACCCCATCGGCGAGCCCCGGCGGTTCTTCTACGACCTGTCCGGCACCACCGCTCACCGCGATGCCCAGATCCGCCACGCGCTGACCCGCCTGATCAACTGGGCCAAGCGGTGCGGCGTGACCGCGATCGGCATCGAAGACCTCGACTTCACCACCGAGAAAACGCGGGAGAAATACGGCCGCAAGAAGAGGTTCCGGCAGCTGATCTCGGGTATTCCGACCGGCAAACTCAAGGCCCGGCTGGTCTCCATGGCCGCCGAACAGGGCCTGAGTATTGTCGCGGTCGACCCGGCCTATACCTCCCTGTGGGGTGCCCAGCACTGGCAGAAACCACTGGCCACCCCCAAGCGAAAGATGTCCCGTCACGATGCCGCCGGCATCGCGATCGGACGACGCGCCCTCGGACACCCGATCCGGCGTCGGACGGCACCGCCCCCACACGACCGGAGAGATCGTGCGAGGCATCGGACCGCCCAGGCCAGGCCAGGCACCCGAGGACGTGACGGAACCCGCCCACCCGCAACGGACCACGCCCCCAGAGACGTGCCGCCGAACGGGACGCGAAAGCGGCAACCCAGCGCATCCAACACCGTTCGGGATGCGCCCAGTACACATCGATGGGTCCAGGACCCACTCATGCACACTGGCTAGGAACGGTCAGTCCTCGTCGCCGTCGAGGCGGTCCACGGAGAGCTTCATCTCGACACCGACCACGTCCGGCGCGGTGAACGACGTCCCGCGCTTGTGGGGCACCTTGTTCTTGTACTCGCCGCCCCGCGGGTCACTGCAGAGCAGCACCTGGTCATGCTTGCGATCGACCACGACGTAGACCGGAATGCCCGCCTGTGCGTAGTCCTCGACCTTGGGACCGAGATCGTCCGCCCAATTGGTCGAGGTCACCTCCACCACCATGCGGAAGGCATGGGCGGCGTAGCAGTTCTTCATGACATGGGCGCCCTTGATATCAGCCTCGACAACCGACAGGTCGGGAATCGCGTAGTCCTCCGGCCCGGAAGGCAACCACAGCCCGACCCCCTGGACGAGTCTGAGCCCCACCGTGCGCGCCCTGGCGCCGAACTCCTCGCCCAGCCAGGACAGGGCCAGAGCATGCGTTCCGTCCGCCGGTGGTGTAGCAGTGAGCCTCCCCTGGAGAATCTCCACGCGATGCCCGGGCAGCGAGCGTGCGAGCTGTTCGGCCGCCTCGCCGAGCGTCAGCGTGGGCTGCTCCCGCACCTGCTCCTCGTGCTGTATTACGGCCACGGCATCGTCCTTTCGGGGACCACTGTTCATGAGCTTGTCCGGGGCCACGGACATTCAGCGAGAGATCACCGTTCCTAACCAGTGTGCGTGAGTGAGTTTTGAGCCCACTGTTGCGTACTGGGCGCATCCCCCCACACGCCACCACTCACTTCGGCTCAGAACCGACAGCAGCTCACAACCCCTGCGGGTGGACATCACTTCAGAACGCGTCCGACGGCACGTAAGCCCCCCACACCTCCCGCAGCGCATTGCACACCTCGCCCACCGTCGCCCGTGCCCTGAGGGCGTCCTTCATCGGGTACAGGACGTTGTCCGTGCCCTCGGCCGCCTTCTTCAGCCGGCCCAGCGCCTCGTCGACCGCGCCCCGGTCGCGCTCGGCCCGCAGCTTCGCCAGCCGGGCCGCCTGCTGGGCCTCGATCGCGGGGTCGACGCGCAGCGGCTCGTACGGCTCCTCCTCGTCGAGCTGGAAGCGGTTGACGCCGACCACGACACGCTCGGCACTGTCGGTCTCCAGGGCGATGCGGTACGCGCTGCGCTCGATCTCGTTCTTCTGGAAGCCGCGCTCGATCGCGTTGACCGCGCCGCCCATGTCCTCGACCTTGAGCATCAGCTCCAGGGCCGCAGCTTCGACGTCGTCGGTCATCTTCTCGACGACGTACGAACCCGCGAACGGGTCCACGGTGGCCGTGACGTCCGTCTCGTACGCCAGGACCTGCTGGGTACGGAGGGCGAGGCGGGCGGACTTGTCGGTCGGCAGGGCGATCGCCTCGTCGAAGGAGTTGGTGTGCAGCGACTGCGTACCGCCGAGGACCGCGGCCAGGCCCTGGACGGCGACGCGCACCAGGTTGACCTCGGGCTGCTGGGCGGTGAGCTGGACGCCCGCCGTCTGGGTGTGGAAGCGCAGCATCAGCGACTTGGGGTTCTTCGCGCCGAACTCCTCCTTCATCACCCTCGCCCAGATCCGGCGGGCGGCGCGGAACTTCGCGACCTCTTCGAGGATCGTCGTACGGGCGACGAAGAAGAAGGAGAGACGGGGGGCGAAGTCGTCGACGTCCATGCCGGCCGCGACGGCGGTACGGACGTACTCGATGCCGTCCGCGAGGGTGAACGCGATCTCCTGCGCGGGCGAGGCCCCGGCCTCCGCCATGTGGTAGCCGGAGATCGAGATGGTGTTCCACTTCGGGATCTCGGCCCGGCAGTACTTGAAGATGTCGGCGATCAGCCGGAGCGAGGGCCCCGGCGGAAAGATGTACGTGCCGCGGGCGATGTACTCCTTGAGGACATCGTTCTGGATGGTGCCGGTGAGCTTCTCCGCCGGGACGCCCTGCTCCTCACCGACCAGCTGATACATGAGGATCAGCAGCGCGGCGGGCGCGTTGATCGTCATCGAGGTGGAGACCTTGTCGAGCGGGATTCCGCCGAACAGGACCCGCATGTCGTCGATCGAGTCGATCGCCACCCCGACCTTGCCGACCTCGCCGGACGCGATCGCCGCGTCGGAGTCGTGGCCCATCTGGGTGGGCAGGTCGAAGGCGACGGAGAGGCCCATCGTGCCGTTGGCGATCAGCTGCTTGTAGCGGGCGTTGGATTCCGTGGCCGTGCCGAAACCTGCGTACTGGCGCATCGTCCACGGCCGGCCGGTGTACATCGACGGGTAGACGCCGCGCGTGAAGGGGTAGGCACCCGGCTCTCCCAGCTTGTCGTCGGGGTTCCACCCGTCGAGTGCGTCCGGCCCGTACACCGGCTCGATGGGCAGTCCCGACTCCGACTCGCGCGTCATCTGCTGTGCCTCCCGCTGAAGCTGTCAGTAAAGCTACTTACTGGTAACCAAGGATTCCCGCGACGGACTGTAGCGGCGGGCACGAGACCGGTGGAGGTGCACGGGCTGGGACCTTGCTCACAGCCCTACCCCACGGCCCTCGCCGCCGCTCTCCCCATCATGCGCGGGCTTTGGCAACCGGGCAGAGCGGGAATCCGTCCAAGGGGACACCGGAGAAACCCGGAGAATCAGGGGGCCGAGATGATACGCAGCATCACCGGAAGCACGTCACGGCGCAGGGCACCGGGCAGGGCGCGGGTCAGGACACGGGGCTGGGCGGGGACCACGGCCACGGCGGCGCTCGCCGTTCTCGCCATGACCGCCGCGACCGCCGGCTGCAAGGCGCAGCCCGCCGACGGCGCGTCCGCGGCCCCGTCGTCACCGCCCCGGGCCACGGCGACCGACGACGCCAAGCCCCCGGCGTCGCAGTCGCCCTCGCCGGACGCATCCTCGTCGTCCCCGCAGGCCACCGCGAAGCCCACGCCGAAGCCGGTGAAGCCGGACCCGCAGGGCACGACGTTGATGGCGAGCGGTTCCGAGGGCAAGCAGGTGCGGGAACTACAGGCCCGGCTGCGGCAGATCGGCCACTTCGACCGCTCCCCCACCGGCTACTACGGCACCGTCACGGTCGCCGCCGTCCAGTCCTTCCAGGGCAAGCGCGGCCTCTCCCGTACGGGCAGGACGGACACCGTCACCTGGCAGAAGCTGCTCGGCATGACACACGAGCCGACGGCCGCCGAGCTGAATCCGCCGACCACCCTGCCCGTGACCAAGCCGGACAAGCGCTGTATGACGGGCCGGGTGCTCTGCATCAGCAAGAACAGCCGGACGCTGTCCTGGATGATCGACGGCCGCGTCGTCTCGTCGATGGACGTGCGCTTCGGCTCCCAGTACACGCCGACCCGCGAAGGCACCTTCTCCGTCTACTGGAAGTCACGGCACCATGTGTCGACGATCTACCACACGGCCATGCCGTACGCGATGTTCTTCAGCGGCGGCCAGGCGGTGCACTACTCGGCGGACTTCGCGGCCCGTGGCTACAGCGGCGCCTCGCACGGCTGCGTCAATGTCCGTGACGAGGGAAAGATCGCCTCGCTCTTCGCCCAGGTGAGGACGGGCGACAAGGTCGTCGTCTACGGGTAGGGCCTGTCCGGCCGGAAGGAAAGGGGCGCGGACGGGACCGGGGGAACGTGTCCCGCCCGCGCCATTGCGCTGAGCCGCAGGTACGGGGGGGACCCCGGCTCTGAGCGCTGCCGATGACCAGTCGGCTCACTCTGTACTGCGCCGTGGCCTCGAAAAACGTCACACCCGGTGGCGGACGGCTTGAAAAGGACTGGCGCGCACGGATCTCAGCCGGGCGATCCGACGGCGCCGAGGGACGCCCGGTCCGCTGCCGGCGAGGAGACCGGGGTCGAGGGCGACGGCGGCGGGGTGGTGAACCGGATCGCGGGGAGCGTGTTGGAGCCGCCGCTGTCCCCGTTCGAATCGCCGTCGTCGCTCTGCTCGCCGTCGCTGTCGCTGCCCGGTCCGTTCTGGCCGTCCGTGTCCTCGGCGATCACGCGGTCGCAGAACCGGTCCAGATTGCGGGCGCCCTTCGCCAGCGCTTCGAGATTCCGTCTGCGGTCGTCGTCCAGTTTGCCGTCGCGGTAGTCGTGGCAGGCCTTGAGCGCCCTGGCGTACCAGTCGCCTGAGGTGCCGTTCCCGGAGTTGTCGGGCTGCTTGCCGTTCCCGGTGCCGTTCGGGGTTCCGCTCGCGGTGCCGTCGGGCTTCCGGTTGTCGTCTCTCTTGCGGTCCTCACCCTTGCCGGTTGCGCCGTTGCCCCGGTCACCGGTGGGGGCGGAGGGATCCGCCGGGCCGGTGGAGGGCCCCGTCTCCGGGGAGGCGGGCGGCCGTGCGGACGGGCTCTCGTCGGTGACGGCCCCCGAGCCGAGTTCCTCGGGTGTCGCCGTGGCGGAGACGGAGGCCGCCGGTACGGGGGTGTGCCCGCCGAACGGTCCGGGGAGCATCCCGGTGCTCGCGGCCACGGCCACCCCGCCGAGCGCGCAGCCCGCGAAGGAGGCGACCAGGCCGAAGCGGATGGGCCGGCTCCAGCCCAGGGAGCGGGTACGGCCGGAGCCCGCGGAGGAAGAGGGGCGGTGCGGGGCGAAGCCGCCGGAGGCGGGCCGGATGTGCACCGGTTCGAGTGTGTCGGCCGGTGCCGGTTCGCCCGTCTTCTCGGCGTACCCCTTCACCTGCGGGTTCGCCGCCCGTGTGCGCGCGGATTGCGCGGCGGTGCGGAAGGCGGCCAGCGCCGCGGCCTCGCCCGGCAGTTCGCCGGTGGCCGGGCGGGCAGCCCGTGCGGCGGCGTCCAGCGCTGCCGCGAGCCTTTCCGCTTCTGTACGCGACTGACCGCCCACGGGATCGACCGGTTCGCCGCGGAGCAATTTCTCCGCCGCGTCCTTGTCAAGCCATTCGTAGTGCTCGTCGGCCATCACATGTCCTTCTGCGTCCACGGACGCGAATGCGTCACACCGGCCGGCGCCGCCGAACCGTTGTGGGAGGGGCGCTGGGCGGGCACGGCTCCGAGTTCCGCCGTACGACCCGCCGTGCTTGTACGAGGGGCGGGCGGATCCGCCGGATCGCCCGCGGGAACACGGTCCGCGGCGATGCCCGCGCCGCCTTCGGCACGGCCGTCGCCGCCCTCGCCGTCCCCGTCACCGGGGCGGCCGCCGGCATGGTCCGCGTCGTCCGTGCGCAGCAGCTCGGCCAGCCGCTTCAGTCCCCGGTGTGCCGCGGTGCGTACCGCCCCCGGCCGCTTGCCCAGCGTCTGGGCCGCGCTCTTCGCGTCCAGGCCGACGACCACCCGCAGCACCACGGCCTCGGCCTGGTCCTGGGGCAGCTGGGCGATGAGCGACATCGTGCGGCCGGTGGCCAGGGCCTCCATCGCCTCGTCGGCGGTGTCGGACTCGGCCGGCTTCTCCGACAGCTCCGACTCGTCGCCGCCGATCGCGGGGCGCCTGCCACGCATCCGCAGATGGTCCAGGGCACGGTTACGGGCTATCCGTGCCGCCCAGCCGCGGAAGCGGTCGGCGTCGCCGCTGAACCGGTCGAGGTCGCGCGCTATCTGCAGCCAGGACTCGGACGCCACGTCCTCGGCGTCCGGATCCCCCACGAGTGTCCGTATGTAGCCCAGCAGTCGCGGCTGTACAGCGCGGTACACAGTACGGAAGGCGTCTTCGTCCCCGTCCTGCGCCGCGAGCACCGCGGTGGTGAGCTCCGCGTCGTCCCCCAGCACTCCCTCAACCTGCCCTGCTGTCCTGAATCGCAGCTGGTCATCACTGCCGCGCCACCCTGCGCGACTCAGCACGCTACGTCCTTCGCGGGTGTCGCGTCCATGGCTTGTACAACCTGCAACATTCTTCCGACACGGTGCGGTGTGACAGAAAACGCAGCGACGGCGCTGAGAGAAGTACGGGGTCGTCCTACGGCCCCGCGGAAGACGACCGGGGCCTCTCCTGTGGGGGGTGGCGGCCCCGGTCGTCCTCGTTCACCCTCAGTTCTCCCTGTTCGGCCGGTCCGGGATCCCGCCCGGCGCCGTTCCCGGAGGACGCCCCTCCAGCCCGGTGACGGACCGGCCGGCGATTCAGTCGACAGCGGTCCTGTCCTGGCCGTCGCTCCCGGTCCGGGTCCCGCTCGCTTTCGACGGCGCCGGCCCGCCCTGCTTCTGCTCAGGCACGGTCTTCTTCTCCGCCTCCCCCTTCGCGTCCCGGTTGCCCCGGGTCTTCTTCGGCTCCCCCGGTGACGGCTGTCCGAGGAGCCCGTCGCAGTAGGCCGTCACCGCCGCCTCCGACGCACCGCCCGCGGCCGCCTCCAGCCGTGCGAAGGCGGCCGCGTCCCTGGCCTTCCCGCTGCCCCGGTGGCTGAGGTACACACGACACAGCGCGACATCGTCCTGTGCCCGGTCGGGCCGGCCGGAAGGATGCACGTCGCCCGGAGCGTTCGTGGCCCCCGGCGCCGTACCGTCGCCGTCCAGCCGCAGCGACTCCTCGCCGGAGGGTCGCCCACCGGGTGTCGCGGGAGAGGTGCGCGGGGGGCGTACGGACTGGGCCCCGTCGGGCTCACCGCCACCGAAAGGTGCCGGAATCGCCCCCGAACCCGCGGCCACCGCGACCCCGCCGAGCGTCGCCGCAGCCACGAAGCCGCCGAGCATCACCCGGAACGAGCGCACACCGCGCCGTCGCTTCGCCGGACGCCAGTCGTCACGTCGACGCCGCCACCGCACCACCGCGGCGTGCGCGCCCTCGTCCCGCGCGGCCACGAAGGCGGCGGTCGCGCGCTTCTCGTCGCTGGGGTCGAGCGCCCCGGTACGCCGCGCTGCCGCGAGCAGGGTGGCAAGTTCAGGTGTCTCCGGCGCTTCGGGCGGCCGCTGCGATTCGTGTCTCATTCTTCATTTCCCAGCGTCCGGCTCACCCTGTTCGTCACAGCACCTGCCGCACGGCCCGGGGACAACTGCCCCGCCAGCCTCTTGAGTCCGCGGTACGCGGACGTGCGGACCGCCCCCGCACGCTTGCCGAGCACGCGCGCCGCCGCAGGACCGTCCAGACCGACGACCACCCGCAGAAGTACGGCCTCGGCCTGCTCGCGCGGCAGCGTGCCGATGATCTCCAGCGCAGCTTGGGTGGAGAGCGTCTCCAGCGCCGCGGCGGCCGTGTCGTGGCCGCCGGGCAACTGAAGCACGTCCTGTTCGATCAAGGTGGTGCGGGGCCGCCTCTTCAGCTTCCTCAAGTGGTCGAGCGCACGGTGGCGGGCGATCATCGCGGTCCAGCCGCGGAACCCTGCTCCGTCGCCGCGGAACCGTCCCAGATCGCGGGCTATCTCCAGCCAGGCGTCGGAGGTCACGTCCTCGGCGTCGTCGCCGACCAGTCCGCGTACGTAGCCGAGGAGGCCGGGCTGCACCATCCGGTACGCGACGGCGAAGGCGTCCTTGTCCCCCTGCTGGGCACGCTCGACGGCATCGCCGAGCTCGGCGTCGTACATCTGCCTGCGGCGCTGCTCCCCGCCCGTGCCCAACACACTTCCCTACTCGACGCCCGCTCCGGCACCGGCCACCGTGCCTGTTTCCTGCCGAGGCAGCCCCCACTCTCCTTCTGCGCCCGGACCCACAGAAATGTCACAGGTTCCTCATACGCGCGAGCTACCCGCATGCAGCCTTCCGCTGCGCTGTCCGTCCGTGCAGCAGCAGATACAGCCGCTGCACCGATTCCTCCGCCCCCGACTCGAAGCGGTTGACGACCTTGCCGAGCGGATTCCAGACCCGTCCGTCGGGCATCCGCACGCCCACCGCCTGCCCGAACAGCTCCCGTTGTGCGGCGTCGAAGTCCACCCATGTCCCACCGGCCCTACGGACGATCACCTCGCCGGTGTACGCCCCGAGCCCCAGCAGAGTCCCTGCGACCCGGTTCCGTTGCGGCTGGTCCCGCCGCAGACCGTCGACGACCAGATCGACGAGCCGGAGGCTGGCGACCGAGTAGTCCAGGGGCAGCCGATTGCGCGCCGTGAGCCGGGCGACGAACTCCGATGTGTAGGAGCGCATCACCGCCGCCTCGGGAAACGTTGTCCGCTCGTCCCCGCCCATGATTCACCCTGCCCTTCGCCGTGCCGGCGATCACCGGCACTGACCCAGCGCTCAGGGACCCGGGAACATCACGCGAAAGGCACTGTGTTCGTTCTCACGGCCCGAAACAGGAAGAATTACTTCCGCTCGCACAACCATCACCCCGCCCCGAGCGTGTGTGTCCGGCATCCTCGCTCACCGAGTGACCATCAGTGAGACAGTCAGAGCCGAGATCTCCGTCCTGGCGAAAGTCTGGGGTGAGAGAGAAACGCTGGCACCCCGAGTCCTCCGGTGCCCCGGGGACGGCAGGCCCGGCCGTCTGCAGCTGATCGAGCACGACGACGGCGCCGTCAGCGGCACGTCGATCAGAGCCGGCCAAGACCTGGCTGATCTCATCCTGGTGCCGTGGATCGCATGCACGGGGTGCGACCAGATCCTGATGCGCGCCCATGCCCAAGAGCCCTGGGGAGACCTCTCCTACCTCGCCCGGCACTACGTCATCGTGTCGTCGGGCCGGGCGACCGCCCTGCGTGTGTTCCCGGCCGACTCCGCTGACGGGGCCTTGGCAGCCCTTCTGGACGACTGCCGTCAGTCACCGTCCACAACCAGCTCGATGAAATCCGCACCATGAGAAACGGCATGCGCCGTGTTGTAGCGGTCCGGATGACTTTGGCCCCGAGAGCGAGTCTCAGGGCCAAAGGGTTCGGACGCAGCTACGTCGCCAACGGAATTGATCAAGCCGTCAACGAATTACTGCCTATGCGCCAGAAGTGAGGGTCTGCTCCCAGGAATCAGCGACCCTCCACACTCTGTCGGCGACGGAAGCCCAGCCGCTTCGCCCACGCCTGGCGCGTGGACGCTCCCCGTCCCCTGGTCCACGCCTACACTCTCGCGGTGGCCGAATTCGCCTCTCGGAAGACCTGAACTCGCCTTGTGGGGTACGTGGTTCGGGTACGTAATGAGTGCCACGCCACAGCCGTTCCATCTCAGGGGGAAGCATGGGAGCGTCCGAAGCGCCACCACCAAAGCCGACACACGCGCCGTCGCCCCGTGTCGCGCCGGGCGTCCCGCCACGCGACGGCCTTGTCATCAGCAAGCGGCTACTCTGGGTGCACGGGGCCGCCTACCCGCTGGAGAACATCGTCCGCGTCTACACCTTCTGGCTGACGCCGCGTCGCGGAGAGGCGTTCACGCGGTTCCTGAGGCGAGGCGGGTTCACCCTGCTCCTGCTCTTTCTCCTGATGTGGCTCTCCGATTCGTCGGGAGGGTCGTACGGATACGGATCCTCCTCCGACCTCGAAGGCGTGTTCCAGTTCTTCCTGGTGGTCGTCGTGGGCATGCTCATCTACTTCTTCGCCGAGATGGTTGGCGTGGTCTTCGCCGCGAGCCACCCCGTCCTCGCCGTCGAGACGAACGGCCGGTCCACGGCCCTGGTGACGGGAAAACTCGAGTACCTGAACGGGCTCGTGTACTCGATCGCCGAGGCGATCGACCGGCCGGACGCGGAGTTCCACGCCTCGGTGACATCGCTGGCGATCACCAACTATGGCAACTACCATTTCGGCGACTCGGTGAACATCTACGGCGGTATCGGTCACACGGGGGTGTCGAAGTGACGGGCGGGAACTACCACTTCGGAGACGAGGTCGTCATCAATGGCGGCGACGGCCACACAGGCATCGTCCACAACCATCACGCCCCGCAGCCCACTCTGGAGGACACGCTGCGGGCCGTCGTCGAGCTGGCGCGGGCGCTGCGCGGCGAGGTGCCCGAGGAGGACCGGGCGTCCATCGACGACGCGCTGCCCGTCCTCGCGGCCGGCCCGTCCGCCGAACCGGCGACCCGGCGCCGGTCGCTGATGGCCCTCGCTGCCATTGCCGCCACCGTCGGGACGATCGGCCAGCCGCTTCTGGACTCCGTCCGGGCCGCGCTCGAGCTTCTCGGACGCTAGTTTCCTGACTGATAGCCGTTGTCGGCATAGAGGTTCCACAGGTGGATCACGTCGCCGGGACGGATGTTCTGGTCGGCGGGCGTGGAGGTCTGGGCGGTGATGCGCCAGCGGCCGGTACCAGAGTCGGGCGCGCGGTCCTTGTCCTTGGACGTGGAGACGTTGTACTTGGCGCCGGCGTTCCGCTGGGGACGGTCGCATGCCCGTTCGTGTCGAGGTAGCCGCCGTCACCGCCGTAGAGGTTGCGCAATTGGATCACGTCACCGCTGATGACAGGGGAGCCGACTGCCTTGCCGGTCAGCGAGAGAATCTCCCAGGTACCCGTCCCCTCTCCACGGGTAGGGCTCTCTGCGGTCGAGACCGCGTACTTTCCACCGGAATCGGTGCTGTGACCGTTGGTATCCAGGTAGCCGCCCTTCCAGCCGTTGTATCCGTTCTGGAGGTGGATCTTGTCGCCGTACTTCAACTCGTTCGCCATGGTCACTCCCGTGAGGTCAAGGGACGGCATGCGGAACCGACCTGTCGGTCGGTGCGCCGTCGCCACTGATCACGGTGGTCTTCCTCGGCGCCGCGACCGAAACTGCTGCCCACGCCGCCCGTACGGGTGATCTGCTGGTTGCCCACCGTCGGCGAGTCCGCGTTGATGATCTTGTCGACCATGTTGCGGATGTCGTACTCGGACTTCGACCACGTCAGATCGTGGGTCGTCGCCGGCCTCTGGCTGCTGGAACTGCGGACCAGGTCAGCGCACGCCGACGGGAAGTTCGATCTTCCCGTTGAACGTGCCTTGGTTGTCCTGCCGTACGTCCTGCTCGAACGTGATGTTCTGTCCGCCGTAAGGGATCAGAAAGCCGAACTCGAAGCGGTGGCTCTTGACGCGGTACGTCGTCGCGTCCAGGACCAACACCTCCTCCAGGCCGGACAAGGTGAGCTGCGCGTCACTCACCGGGATACCGGCCGTGCGGAGCTGCTCGGCAGTGGGGTCGAACTCCCGCACCGCCTTCTTCACCCACGCACGGTCCCGGACAGCTGTCAGCTTCTGCTTGTCGCTGCCGACGCGGAGTTCGACCGTGCCGTCCTCCGCGGTCAGCTTCACCTCGTCACCGGTGGCGGCCCGCGCGTACGCCCGGAACTCCTCGATGGCCGCGACCGGGTCCTCGACCTTGTTCTGCATCTCGGGGTCGGAAGCGGGCGCGTCCTTCCACGGTGCGCCCCCTTTCCTGAGGTACGCCGTGCCGTCGACGACGTAGATCTCCTCGTTCTCCTTGGCCCCCTTGCTGCTGGTGCTGGCACCCTGCGAGTGCAGCGCCTCCGGCGCCATGCCACGCCGGACCGTGGCCCGGTAGGACGCAGCGCTCTTCCGGCCCTGCAGCGTCAGCCCTTCCTGCCCCTTCACGGAGAACGTCCACGCGCTTTCCTCCGCCATCGCCTTCTCGGCCAGGTCGAGGAAGTCCTGCGGCGACTCGGGCACGGAGGCGGCGGAAGGCTTCGGCGACTCCTTCGCCTCCGAGCTCTTCGAGTTCTTCGAGTTCTTCGACACAGCCGACTCCGACTGCCCGTCCTCGGTGCCGCAAGCGGCGAGCGAGAGCGGCAGAGGGAGAAGCAACACAGCACACCTGAAACGAATTCGCACGTACCCATTCCTTCGTCACGACCACCGAGCCTGCACGGCGGGCGGACTGTACAGCAGCATTCACCTTGCGATCACGCCCACGGACATCCCTTCCGAATCGACCCGAATGACCGCGGAAGGCTCACCAGGGGACGTGCGGTCGCCGCCGTCCGGCAGCTCGCACCACACCGTCTTGGTGCCGGGGCCCTGCTCCACGCCCCAGCGCAGCGCCAGGGCATCGAGCAGGGCGAGGCCGCGGCCGGTCTCGTCGTCGCCGGCCGCCCTGCACAGGACGGGCAGGGCCCGGGGGTCGGGGTCGGTGACCTCCACTCGCGTACGGCCCTGGTCGCACGAGGCGCGGACCGTTACGGGGATGCCCTCGCCGAGGTGACGGATGACGTTGGTGATCAGCTCGGTGGCACACAACTGGAGGTCGACGCAGGGGCCGCCCAGGTACGCGCGCAGGGCGCGACGTACCTCGGGCACGGCCTCGGGGGTGGCGAGAAGTTCCAGGATCAGCGGCTGTCGCATCACGCGACTCCCTTGCGCAGCGCGGCGACCAGAGCGCGTGCGGTGGGCAGATTGCAGTTGCCCAGCGTGACGAGCGGCAAAGTGCGGTAGCGGGCGGCGAAGGTCGGCAGGTCGATGCCGAGGGAGGGCAGCGTGACGTCGTGGGCGGCGAGGGCTGCCCGCAGGTCCTTCACGCAGTCCTGCACATCCGCGTCCGTACCCGTGCCGTCGTGGGGGTGGCCGTTCATGGGGTGTCACACCTTCCAGTGCGCTCAGTGACGAATCACTCACACTCTGACGTGGCACGGCCTACCGTGAAAGAGCTTCGGGCTCCCGGCCCTGAACTGCGCTTATGCCCTCGCGCGTTGGCATCGGCGCGAAAATCCCCGGGACTCGGGCGGACACGCCGTGAAACGGGCGGCAACGACACCAATGGCGGTGAACGATGGGACAGCGCAAGGACATCGACGGGTCGGCAAGCGTCCCCACCTTCTACGGCAAGGAGTTGCGCTGGAAACGGGAAGAGGCCGGACTGACCCTCCAGCAACTGGTGGAGGGCAGCTTCTACGGCCCCAGCCACCTGAGCGAGATCGAACGCGGACAGCGCCGCATGCCGGCCGAACTGGCCGAGCACGTGGACCGGGCGCTGGGTACCGACGGTTTCTTCCAGCGCCGCTGCGAGGACGTACGGAAGGCGAAGAGGCGAGGCCACGCCAGCTACTTCGAGCGCGTACTGGAGGCGGAGAAGCACGCGGAGACCATCGAGGAGTGGTGCCCGACCCTGATTCCCGGCCTGCTGCAGACGGACGCGTACGCGCGGGCGGTGGTCCGGGCGGCACACCCGCTGGCGCCCGACGACGAGGTGGAGGAGAAGGTCACCGCCCGGATGGCACGCGCCAGCCTCTTCGAGGACGACCACAAGACGCCGGAATACTGGGCGATCCTGCCCGAGTCGCTGCTGCGCCATCCGATTCTGCCACCGGAGCAGGCGGTCGAACAGCTGGAGCGCATCGCGGCGCTGGCAACGCGCCGCCGGATCGTTCCCCAGATCCTTCCGTGGAACTGCGGGCCGCACCCCTTCATGCTGGGCACGGCCAAGCTCATGACCTTTCCTGACGCCCCGCCTCTGGTCTACACGGAGGCTCTGCACAGTGGTGACACCATCGATGATCCGGCCCTCGTGAAGGAGTACCGCAGGTCGTACGATCGGCTCAGGGCCGCCGCACTGCCGCCGGAGGCGTCCCTCGCCCTGATCGAGCAAGCGGCTGAGGATGGTCGAAATGGCAAGCAACGGGATTGACTTGAGCACGGCCGTCTGGCGCAAGAGCAGCTACAGCAACGGCAGCGGCGGGGACTGCGTGGAGGTCGCCGACGGCCTCGCGGGCATCGTCCCCGTCCGCGACTCCAAGTTCACCGACGGCCCGGTCCTCACGGTCACGACTCCCGCGTGGACATCGTTCGTCACGTCCCTCAAGGACGCGCCCGGCCGCCGATCTGCGTAAGACCGGCCCGAAACGCCGCGTCGCCCGGGAATCCGTGCCCATGACCACCCCTGGCCATGGGCACGTCCTCAGGAGTTCCTGACCACTTTCAGGATCGCCTCGGTGTCAGCCGTGCGATCAGCGAGCTCCCCGGCCATCCTGACTTCATCGGCCGAGATGCCGCGCACGCCATCAGTGAGAGTATCGACCGTATTGACACAGGATGTTCCATCCTCGACCTCGAACACGAGATCGGGGAAGCGAGTCTCACCAGTCGGGCCAAAATGGCACGCTCGGGCATGATTGAACCGTTCGCGCGACTCCGTGCCTGGAACGGCTTCTCCTGCACGCTATGGAAATCCTTCACGGGACAGCCCTTGGGTCGCAGCAACGTTTTAGCTCGCGCCCCGGAGTCCGGAACCCTGACGAACTTTGAATGCCACCATCCAGAGCCAGTAGCAGCTCGTCCTGGACCACTTGTCTTAGTTAAAGAATTTTCTGGGTTGTTTCGGCGGGGGCCAGCAGCCGCCAGAAGCGGCAGCCGGCCCCCGCCGTCACGCACCCAGTCCCGACACTACGCGTCGTGCCGCCCGAGCGCCGCAGCGACGATCGGCAGCGCGTCGTCTCCGACGCGCGCCGTCCACACGCTGAACCCGCCCTCTGGAAAGACGAGTTCGGCTTCGCGCTCCACGACGGTGACGCCCTGTCTGCGCGCCGCCGCCAGGACTTCGGCGTACGGGTGCCCGATCAGCTCCATGCCCCGGTGCACCACTTGCGCGGGCCGGGCCATGACGACGCGCGTCACGCGCCCTTCGGAGTCGTATCCGACAGCCGCACCCGCTGACAGGAAATGGTCCTGCGAGGCGGGCCCGAATTCGGGTTCGGACTCCATTCCGCTGCCGAGCAGTTCACGCACCTCTTCTCTCGGGGATCCCAGCCGCACGACTCCGAAGCCACGGTGGGGATCCACCTCGAAGTTCCCCGGCGCGATTCGTCCTTCCCCTTCGAAGAAGGAGAATTCATAAATCACTCGGGTGCGTGAGGAGATCAGAACGCTGCGGAAGTCCCCCGGAGCGTCCGCATGCGGATTGCCGAGCACGATGCCCAGCCCCGGGACAACCCAGTCAGAGCCCTTCTGCTCCACGGGAACACCGGCGGAGCGCAGCTCCGCCAGTACCTCCGTGTGGGAACGGTCGAGCAGTCCCACGCCTCGCAGACTCAGCTCCGCCGGGGCGGCCACCTCGATTGAACACAGCGAGTCCCTGTCGTCGTATCCCAGGATCATCCCCAACCCGTGATAGGCGTCCGAGAGAACCGGAGCGTATGCCGAGCGGCGAAATACGGACGGCTCCCCCAGAGTCTCTCTGACGGACTGCCTGGACATCCCGAAGCGCACCTCGGGAAAGCCCTCCAACGGCAGAATCTCCATGTCGATCAAGGCGGCCTCCGGGATTAGACGATCGGCCGGTTGAACCCGGCCTTGTTGGCGGCTTCGATGAAGTTGGGCAGCTTCGTGAGCATCTCATCGATCGCGGCATCGTACTTGCCTGGGAACATCGACTTCACGTTGTCGATGTCCATCTGGAGAGCTTCCGTGAGGCGCCCCTGCTTGAGAAGGTACGACTGGTGGGCGCGGTGCATCTGCCCGTCGTAACTGCTGCCCCAGCTCTCCGTGGCGTGATGATCGGCCTTGTCCATTTGGATGGTCAGGCCCTGCCCCTCCGGCATGCCGAAGGCGTCCTTGATGGACTGGCTCGCCGGCATGTGGTTGCGCTCGATCACGCCCTTCTTCGCGTGCTGGTCCTTGTACTGGCCGCCCCGGTAGGGCCCACCGGTGACGGCGCAGGCGCCCGGGACCGGCGGGTTGGCGTTGTGGACCAGCGCCGGAGTGCCGCCGACGTACACGAAGTAGGTGTGGACTCCGTCGACCGTGAGGTTGTGGACCCGCTGGGTCCGCTCGGTCTCGTCGACGCCCGTGACCTGGGACCAGGCCCCGGTCGCGGTCTGGAGCCACATTCCGGGCTTCAGTTCCCCGGCCGTGACCCACCGGCCGAAGTCGGGGAGCCAGAAGGGGTGACCGGTCGTTGCCGTGATCGTGCCGGGCTTGGCCGGGCCCTTCGCACCGTCGGGGTCGACGGTCACCCGGACCAGGCTCTTGCGCCCGTCACCGACGATGGTGTCGGTGATCTGACGGGCCTGCAGGTCGCCGGTCTCCGGGTCGGAGGCCAGGACGTACTCGCCGACCTTGAGGTCCTCGATGTTCTTCTTGGACCCGTCGGCCATGACAACCTTGGTGCCGGGGACGAAGCTGTTCTTCTTCGCCCCCTTCGTGCAGGCTTTCTGGCCGCCCTTGACCCTTTCCTTGGCTTTCTTGACCCCGGCCTTGGCCTTACCAGCGACCTTCTCTGCTCCGCCTGCGACCTTCTTGCCACCGGCCTTGGCCGCGCCCTTGACCGCGTCGACGGCCTTGGCGCCCTTCTTGGCCCACTTCGCGGCCGTGACCGCGTTGCCGGCACCGGGGATGGCGGCGGCCATCGACATGGCACCGTCGACGTAGTTGCCCTCGGCCATGTACCAGACGCCGTTGGCCACGTCGGCGACCTCGCCGATCACCGGGACCATGCCCGCCACGTCGAGTGCCGCGTGGCCCACGTCCGAGAGGGAGATGTCGATGCCGAAGAGGTGGCCGTCCAGCTCCACGAAGGAGATCGGGTTGCCGCCCGCGAACGCGTACCGGTTGCCCGTGTACGGATCGGTGGCCAAGGACATGTCGTCCAGGGCGCCGCCGTACATGTCACGCGTCAGGAACCGGTTCAGGCCCGGGTCGTAGTTCCGGAAACCCATGTCATAGGTGCCTGAACCGTCGTCGTGACGCGCCGCGTTGTACCGGTAGTCGTTGTACTGCTCCTTCTCCGGGTTCGCGGCATCCGGCTTGTCCGCACCCGTGAACTGCTTCTCGTCATCCGAGCCGTACGCCGAATACCCGTACGTGGCACGCGTGTTGCCGTCATCCTTCGTGATCGCCTCCACATCACCCTTGGGGTGGTAGAGGAACTGCGAGTACTCCTTCGTCGCATCGGTGCTGTGCTTGATCTGGGTCAGCTTCTGGCCCCACGGCGAGTACTGGTAGGACTTGGTCGCCTTGCCGGCGACCTCCTCCCGCAGCACCTTGTCCTCCATGCCCAGGTAGGTGAAGACCGTTGTCTTCCCGCCCGTGCCCGACGTGGACTCGGACACCGTGCGGTCGAAGGCGTCGTACACATACGACGTCGACTTCGCCGAAGCCCCCGTACCCGCCGTGCTCTTCGCTATCCGGTCGAACCCGTCGTAGGTGTTCTTCTGCTGCACCGACCCGTTGGAGGACACCGTGTCCAGGCGGCCCAGCGGGTCATAGTTGTACGTCGAGGCGACACCGCCCGCAGATGTCTTCAGCAGACGGTTGCGGTCGTACGTCGATGTGGACGTGGCCCCGCCCACCGTCTGCTCGACGATGTTGGAGTTCCCGTCGTAGCCGTACGTCTCCGTGCCCGCCGCATCACCGGTCTTGGTGACCTTGGCGATGCGGTCCTGCGGGTCGTAGTCGAACGTCGAGACGGTGTCGAGGTAGTCCGCCGCGTTGTCGGCGTTCATCACCTTCGACGTGTCCTTGGAACGGTTCCCGTTCGGGTCGTACTCCAAGTCGTGCGAGGCGACCACCACCTCGCCGCTCTTCTTCTCGGTCTGCGACTTCACCGCACCGTTGAGCCAGTAGCCGTAGTCGACGGTGTTGCCGTTCGGCTTCGTCTGCTTCAGCGGCTGGCCGCGGTCGGTGTAGGTGAAGGTGGTGATCTGCTGGTTGCCCGCCGTCGGCAAGTCCGCGTTCGTGATCTTGTCGACCATGTCGCGGATGTCGTACTCGGACTTCGACCACGTCAGATCGTGGGTCGTCGTGACCGGGTTCCCGTTGGCGTCATAGGTCAGCGCGGTCGTGTTCTTGACCGTGCCGCCCAGCTTCTCCTCGACCTTCGAAAGCTGGTTCAGCTCGTCGTAGGTCATCGCGTACGCGTCGGCCCTGGCACCCGGGGCGAGGTCCTTGACCTCGGACAGCAGGCCGTTGACGTCGTAGCGGTAGGTGAAGTCCTTCTTCTCGTTGTCGGTGTCGCCCGTGTTGGCGCGGACGAGCTTGATGCCGTCGGCGACGACCGAGCCATCGGCCAGGTCGGACAGGGTGATCTTCTGGGTGCCCGACTCGGTGAAGGAGTACGAGCCCAGCGAGACCCACTCACCGGACCGGGTGGTCTGGTCGACGGGCTTGGTGACCTCACCCGACGCATGGGTGATCTTGAACGGGGCGTCGGTGGCCGCACCGGTCACGTCACCGTGCCGGGTGAAGACCTCGTACGTACCGTCCTGCGGGATGTTCAGCTGCCAGGTGAAGGACGAGGTGCCGGTGCCCTTGGGATGCGTCCGGACGTCGTAACCCCACTGGCCCATGGCCTGGGACGCATCCCAGTTCCCCTGGGTGGCCGTGTTGTTGACATCGGTGGAGTCGACGACCACCACCTGCTTGCCGACCGGGATGCCGTCGTCCGAGCGAGCCTTCTGGTTGCCCGACGGGTAGAAGTCCCACGTCATCGTCCGCTGCGAGGAACCGCCGGCCGAGGTCAGCGTGTTCTTCGTCTGCTGGCCCAGGACGTTGTAGTCGTACGCCGTGGTGATGTCGAAGGGGTCCTTGGCCGTCCTCGTCCAGCCGTTGTCGAAGTAGGTGTACTCGGTGTCGTTACGGACCGACTGGTTCTGCGACGGCGGAGCCGAGACCCGCTCCAGCTGACCGACCGTGTCGTAGAAGTAGAGGGTCTTGTCCGGGGTGGAGTTCTTGGCATCGTCCTTGTCGAACGGGGTGAGCCGCTCCTTGACCCGGTTCAGCTCGTCGTAGACCGTCTCCGAGGTGAAATCGGTCGCGTCGTCGGTCGTCTCGACGCCGCGCGGGCTGATCTCCTTCGTCTGGTTGCCGACCTCGTCGTACTCGATCCTGGTCGTCCGGTAGGTGATGTTCCCGGAGCCGTCCTTCGAGTACGGGACCTTCACCTCCTTGGCGAGGCCGCGCCGGTCGAAGGCCGTCTCGCTCGTGTTGCCCTCGGCGTCCGTCGACCTGTCGGTGCGTCCGTCGAGGTCGTAGTTGACGGATGTGAACTTGCCTGCCGCGTCCGTCGTCCTGGTGACCCGGTGGTTCAGGTCGTAGGTGTACTTCGTGGTGTAGTCGGCCGTGTCGGCGGTGGCGTTCTTCCTCGGGTCCACGACAGTGACCAGGTTGCCGACGTTGTCGTACTCGCTGGAGACCTTGTCGCCCTTGGCGTTGACCACCGAGACGGGCTGGTAGATCTCGTCGTAGGAGTACGTGGTCGTGTAGTCGCCGGCCGTCGTCGTCACATTGCCCTTGGGCTCCGTGACGGTCAGGGGGTTTCCGACCTTGTCGTACGTGGTGGTCGTGCGCCGCTCGTCGTCCGTCGAGATGTCCTTGGGCGCGAGGGACGCGGTGACCTGGTCCGCCGCGTCGTACACCGACGAGGTCTCCGCACCGTTCGGTGCGAAGGCCTTCTCGATGTTGTTGTTGGCGTCGTAGACCGGGGCGGGCGTCGTGATGATGACGCCGGCGGCCTGTTCCTTCGGTGACTTCTGCTCCAGCGGGCGGCCGAAGTAGTCGTACGCCTGCGTGACCTTGGCGCCCTTGGCGTTCACCACCTCGGTGGTGTTGCCCCGCTCGTCGTAGACGAAGGTGCTGGTGGCCCGGAGGGCGTCCGTGATCTTCGCCGGATAGCCGTGCGGGCCGAACTCCGCGTACGTCGTGGAGTGGCCGTTGGCATCGGTCTGCTTGGTCGGCTGGCCGTAACCGTCGTACTCGGTCGTGGCCGTGTAGTCGCCGTCGACCGTCGCCGTGGCGACGCCCTCCGGGTCGGTCACCGACGTCTGGTTGCCGAACTTGTCATAGCCGAACTGCCAGGTGTTGCCCAGCGGAGACGTCTTGCGGAACAGGTCGGCGGAGTAGCCGTCGATCCGCGTGGTGTACTCGAACGCCGTCGCCTTGTCCGGGTACGAGGACGGGTTGCAGTAGTCCGTCGGGTTGAATCCGGTCCAGGACTTGGTGACTTCCGCGTCCCATTGACGCAGCGGATAGCCCGTCCTGGGGTCGTAGCAGTACGCGGCCTTCGCCTTGTTGTGCTCCTCCATCAGAACGACGTTGTTGTCCGCGTCCCAGCTCAGCTTGGAGGTCTGGGACTTGGCATTCGTCATCTGTACCGGACGGCCGAAGTCGTCCAGGACGTGATCCGTGGCGTGCGACTCGGCGTCCGTCACCTTGGTGTCGGTGAACTTGTCGCTGATGGTGGTGTTGGGCTTGTACGCGAAGTCCGTGGTGAATCTGCGGCGGTCGCTGATCGTCTGCGTCCACCAGTGGTACTTCGGGTCGTCGCCCTCCTTCGGGTAGTAGTACGCCAGGTCGGTCGCGTTGCCGCGCGGGTCGGTCGCCTTGACCAGCTTGACGTTCTTGTTGCCCTGCGTCGCGTCGTAGGTGAACTTGAAGACCTTCGGCTGCGAGGAGTCCTCACCGTCGACGAGCTGCCCGAGCAGGCCCTTGTCGGTGTAGTAGAAGCTGATCTTGCGACCCGTGCCGATCCCTTGACCCGAGATGTCCGTCATGGACTTCACGTGGTCGTAGATCTTCGAGTTGGTGAGGTTGGTGCCGGAGACCTTCGCGCCCGTACCGTCGATGTACTGGTAGGACGCGTCGCCCTTCTCGTAGTAGTCGATCGTGAGCGACTGACGGCCGGCCGGGTCCGTGATGTACGTCAGGAACTTGGTCGGCTTGTTGTTGGACTTGCGCTCCTCGTACGTGTACGTCTGCGTGTTGCCGTCGTTGTCGACGACCGACGTCATGTAGCCGTCGCAGCCGAACAGGAACCGCGTGCCGTCCGGGCGCGTCAGCGTCCACGCGTCCGGGATCGGGTCCTTGGCAGGGGTGCAGTCCAGGCCCGCCTTCGGCGTGACCTTGTAGTGGACACCGGCCGGGGCCTTCCACGAACCGTCCGGCTGCTTGCGGAAGACATGGGTCGTGCCGTCGCCGTCCGGGAGCCTGATCTCGGTCGGGTTCGGATTCGGGTGGAAGTCCAGCGGAGCGCCGAGCCGCGTCGGTCCCGAGACCTGCGCGGACCAGCCGTGACCGAGGACCGTGTCCGAGGTGTCCAGCGTGTTGTACGCGAGACGGGCGAAGGTGTTGACGCCGCGGCCCGGGTTGTTGATGGCGTTGTACTGCCACACACTGTTGCCGGAGGCCAGGTTGTTCATCAGGGACGAACCAGCGCCGGTGTTCTTGCCCGTGTACGAGTAGAACTTCTCCAGGCCCAGCGCGTTGGAGGTCGGGTCCTCGACCGCCACGTTCTGCTTCAGCACCGGGATGCCGCCCGTCCCGGCGGACAGCCAGGTCGAGTCGGCCGGGTTGAAGACGTCCCAGCCGAGGACGTAGTCCGTGCGCTTGTTGCCGGAGTCCGAGTTGATCGGCGTCTTGACCTGCGCCTTGATCGTCGCCGACTGGCCGGGGGCCAGCTCCGGGATGGCCGTCTTGACCTGGTTGCCGCCGGTGGTGACGTCCGTGCCGTCGGGCAGTTTCCAGGTGTACGAGAGCTGACGCGCCCCCGCCGCCCAGGTGGTGGCGGTGGTGTTGGTGACCGTGAAGTCCACCGTGTAGGTGGAGTTGGGGGTCATCCGGGACGGGGTCCGGGGCGCGTAGTACGTGTCCTCCGTGGTGGCGTCCACGTAGATCACGCGCATCAGCGGTCGCAGCTGTGCGTCCGGGGCGCCCGCCGACAGGAACAACGAGCGCTCCTGCGGGCCGGTCTGCGACTCGTCGCGCAGTTTGACGAGGGCGCCCTTGTTGTTGGCGGGCGTCTTCACCCAGGACTTCATCAGCTCGGTGGAGTACCACCAGTGGCGGCCGAGGTCGGTGCTGAAGCCGGGGACGTAGTCCGAGACGGTGCCCGAGAAGTCGCCGCCGGGCGCGGTCCACGCAGTGGTGGACGTGGCGTTGTTCCAGGTGGCGGTGGTCTCGTCGAAGGCCTTGGTCAGACCGTGGAGATCGTAGGTCGCCTTGGGCGTGCCGGTCCGCTCGGTGAGCGTCGACCACAGGAAGAGCTTGCTCTCCAGCACCGTGGCGGTGGTGGGGATACCCGTGGTGGGGAACTTCATGACCGCGCGGGTCTTGCCGTACGTGGCTGAGTTGTTGCCCACGCTCAGCCAGTCCTGGCCCACCGTGCCCTGCTCAATGGTGTTGAGATTGGTGGTCGGCTTGAGAGCGGACAGAGTGGTGTCGGTCTGCCCGGCCTCGGTCTGCCCGGCCTGGATGAGCCGCATGGTGCGGCCGGCCTTGGGAATGCCGACGACCCGGGTCGGGGAGCCGAGCAGCTGGCCGTCCTTGGTCTTGACCGCGAGCTGGTAGTAGTACGACTTGCCGATCTCCTCCGCGGACGTGTCCGGGGTCGGGGTCGCCGTGGTGTCGGTGTACGCCGTCAGGGTCTTGGCGACCGGGGCGACCAGGGTCGCGGCCGACGGGGTGAAGACCTGCTGCGTGGAGCGGTGCAGCTGGTACTCGACCAGGTCCAGACCGGTGTCACCGGTGGTGTTCTTGTACGCGCTCCAGCTCAGCTCCGGACCCGTACCGTGCACCACGGTGGGCGAGGCCAGCGAGGTGCCGACCTTGCCGAAGGTGACCGAGAGGCGCGGGATCGTGGAGGTCTCGCCGCCGTAGTCGTAGTCCCCGGCCTCGTACTGGGGGCCGCCGAGCGGGGCGGTGGAGGACTCGTCGACGGCCTTGATGACGAAGCCGTTGTTGGCGGATGTACCGCTGACCCACTTCTGGACCGTGTCGGCCACCGCGAAGTTGTGCCAGGAGTTGTACTCGCCGATGTCCTTGCGGATCTGCGCCGGGTTGACCAGACGGACCCCGTCCGCCATGGTCCGCTTGGTCGCGTCACCGGTGTCACCGAGAACGACCTTGCCGGTGCTGCCCTTGGTGAAGTCCAGCTGGGTGGTGCCCAGCTGCCGCCACCCTGCGGTACCGGTCGCCTGGTTCACCGTGTAACTGCCGGTACCCTCGGCCGAATTGACCGTGTACGGGGCGGCGGTTGCGCCGTCGGCGAGCGGGGTGGTGTGCACCTCGACGCGGTAGTCGGCGGTCTCGGGCACCTGGGGCTGGTAGGTGTACGACTCGCCCGTGATGGAGTTCTTGTTGTACGCGTAGTCGCCCGAGTAGCCCGTACCGCTGACCCTGGGCCACTCACCGACCGCGGCCGTGCCCGGGTCGCCGTCGTCCAGCAGCACCGTGGTGGAGGACTGCTCGCCCGCCAGCGCGCTGGTGTTGTTCCAGTTCGCCTCGGTCTCGGACCACGTGCCGGTGGCCCGCCGGACCTCCACATCCACGTTGCTGGAGCCGGTGGTGTGGACCTGGTCGTAGTAGAGGCTCAACTTGGCCGCGTCGATCTTCGATCCGGCGGGGATCTCACCCAGTGGGAACTGGATCAGCGAGCGGGCGATGCCCGTGCTGCTGGTCTTGCCCGCTGACAGGTCCCAGGTGCTGTCGAAGTTCTCCGTCGGCTGGTCCGAGCGGACCATGACGTCCTTGGCTGCCGTCGGGGACGGCGCGATGGTGATGGTCGGGTCGATCACCACCGGGTACTGCCGCTCCGGCGCGGCCAGCCACTTCGCGTCCGGAGTGACGGTGAGCCGCCAGTCCTTGCCGTGGCGGCTGAGGTTCTGGGAGACCTTCGGGCTGAAGGTGTGCCCGTAGGGGGATGCCTTGTCCTTCTTGGCGTCCGTCATGAACGCGGGCGGGATCACCAGGACCGGTGCCCCTGGGGCCTCGCCGAAGAAGGCGATCGAGCCGTCCGGCCGCTCCTTGGGGGTCAACTCCCCGGCCTTCAGGGTGAAGACGAACTTCGGCGGCGTGGCCGGGGGTTCGGCCAGGGTGATGTTCTCCTTCACCCGGCCCACGCCCACCTGGTACGAGAGATCCGCACCGGCGACCGCGCCCTTGTAGGTGACGGTGTCGTCCTTGGCCGTGGGCCTGACGCCCTTGGCCGCGCCCTCCAGGCCGAGGGTGACCGCCTGTCCGCCCTCGGTCTCGAAGCGCAGCAGCTGCCGCTCCGGGTCCGAACCGAAGTGACTGCGGCCGGTGTTGGTGGTGTTGGCGAAGGCGTAGCCCTTGCCGCCCTTGCCGTCGTCCGCCCGCACCGTGGTGTCGATGGGCTTCCAGGAACCGCCTGAGCGGTAGGCGGTGGGCGCGGCGGAGATCTCCGCCTCCACCCGGCCGTCCGACATCTGCCAGAACCGGGAGTGCGCGGTGCGCTTCCCGGACAGCTCCTTGACCCGGGTGGCCTTGGGCTCGTTCTTGCCCTTGGGCAGCTTCTGACGGCTGGGGATCTCCAGTTCGCCGCCGACCGGAGGCTTGTCCGGTTCCTTCTCTTCGTCGTCGCGGAACCAGCCGGCAACGGTGTCGAAGACCCCGGGTTCATCGCTCCTCGGGGCATCGGCGGCGAACGCCGGTGCCTGAATGAGGGAGCTTCCCAGGGCCCCGACGACCATCGCCGCCAGGCTTCGCCGGAATCTTTCCGGCACGCTTTCCTCCTCGCACGGTGCCCGACGAATAAGAAATCGAGCACGCCGAATAAGCCACCCCGACGTTTTCGAGACAGCCTGACCGAATCCATGGCGAAGAAATGAAAATCCCCACCAGGGGTTCGGGCGAGGATCCTGAGGCCTTGGTCAACGTCTGGTCAAGTGACCGCACTTAAGGCCTCGAACTGGGCATACGTGCCCGCATGCCGCCACTGACGGACCAATCGGGCGGCGATTTGACCCCTTTTGCGAAAGGGGTGGATTTCTTTGTTCCAGGCCCTGTATAGACGGACCTATTTCCCTGATTCCAATCTTTATCGGGAGCATCGATGGACCACAGAGACGGAAAAACAAACCCGATCGACCGCCGCGGCATTGCGGTGGCCGGAGCGCTGCTGCTGGCGTGCGCGGGCCTGGTGACGTACGGCGTTCTCGACACCGAGGAGAAACCGGCGCCGCGCGCCGTCCCGACCGCCGATGTCACCTATGCGGTCACCGGCGAGGGCATTGCCGACATCTCGTACGTCCGGCATGGCGGCAACCACGGCTCGATCACGGTCCAGAACGTCCGGCTGCCCTGGCGCACCACCGTCCCCGTGCCGCTGGGGAAGGAGCCCCTGGTCAGCGTTGTCCTCGATGCGAAGGGCGGCACCGGGACCTGCGCCCTGGCCATCCGCGGCCGACACGTCCAGTCCACGCTGGCGACCGGCGCCTACGGGCGGGCCACCTGCAGCGGCGAACTCCCCGCGCCCGGGTGAGCCCCGCACCAGCCCCACCCTTCTGTGATGCGCGTCACTCCTGGGGAAATCGGCGTGACGTTTGAACCCTGGGCTTCGCTGGGTACCCCGGGCCGCCCGCTCGACGGGTGGGGCCCGATGAACGTCTGGGTACTTGAACTCTCTTGAGAGGTGGGGCATTTGAGCCCGCGCAGTTCGCATGCGTACAGACCGATGAGCCTGAAGCGCCGCGCCTGGCTGACCCTCGGTGCCGTGGTGCTCGGCGGGGCGGGAGTGGTGACGGTCGCCATCGCCAACCCGTCCGACGGGCCGGCCCCCAGGGGCCGGAGCAGCGTCCGGCGAAGCTGCGGTCACTCGCGCTGGGCGGGGGGACGGCCACCGAACGGACGCTGCCGACCACGAGCACCGAGCCGTTCTCGCTGGTGGGCATCGGCTGGGACGGGGCAGCGAACGTGAACGGCGCCGCGCAGGTGCGGACCCGGGACGTCGAGACCGGGAAGTGGTCGCCCTGGCGGGAGTTGGAGTTGTCCGCCGACGGGCCGGACGGGCCCGAGAAGGCCGGTGCCCGGCAGGCGACCGAGCCGTTGTGGGTCGGCGCCTCGAACGCCGTGCAGGTGAAGGTGAACTCGGGCAGGGCGCTGCCGAAGGGGCTCAAGCTCCACATGGTGGACCCGGGCGTCAGCAAGACCGAGTCCCGTAACCCGGCGGCCGCCACAGCCGCTCCGGACTCCATGGACAACGCCGCGTTCGTCGCGGAGGAAACCGCGAGCCCATCGGCGACGAGCACGACCGATGCGCCCACGGGTACACCCACGGAGCCGGCCGCGCCGACCGACACCGCGACGGCCACGGACACAGCGACGCCGACCGCCACTTCCCCCGCCTCCGAGACGGCCACCGCTTCGCCCACTCCGGAGCCTACGGCGACCGTACCCACCGCGCCGCCGTCGACCGTCAACCGGCCGCCGATCATCAGCCGCGCCCAGTGGGGCGCCGACGAGTCGCTGGTCGAGGACGCACCGGAGTACATCGACAAGGTGCAGGCGGTCTACATCCACCACACCGTCGACACGAACAACTACAGCTGCGCCGACTCCGCCGCCATGGTCCGCGCGATCATGACGTACCACGTGAAGACCGAGGGCTGGAACGACCTCGGCTACAACTTCCTGGTCGACAAGTGCGGCCAGATCTTCGAGGGCCGCGGCGGCGGTGCCGACCTCCCGGTCAAGGGCGCCCACTCCTACGGCTTCAACTCGTACTCGACCGGCATCTCGCTGCTCGGCAACTTCGAAACCGGCAAGCCGACCCAGGCCGCCCTGCAGTCCGCCGCCCGGGTCGCCGCGTGGAAGCTCGGCCAGTACGGCGTCAGCCCCACCGCCAAGGTGACGCTGACCCGTCTCGTCACCGACGCGGACGGCAATACCAAGCCCGCCGGTGACGTCACGTTCAACACCATCGCCGGACACCGCGACGGGTTTGCCACGGCGTGCCCGGGCGCCAACCTGTACGCCAAGCTCGGCGCGATCCGCACGTACGCGACCAACGGCACCCGCAATGCCGCGATCCCGACCACCGACTTCAACCGGGACGGCGTCACCGACCTGGTCGCCGGTCTCCCGAAAGCGGCGAGCAGCGCGGGCAGCGTCACCGTGCTGCCCGGCACCGAGGACGGCCCGAGCTCGGCCGCGAAGCGCAAGCTGGACCAGAACAGCACAGGCGTGCCCGGCGGCTCCGAGTCGGGTGACCTGTTCGGTTCGTCCAACGCCTGGGGCGACGTGAACGGCGACGGGTACGCCGACCTGGTCATCGGTGGGCCTGGCGAGGACATCACACAGGCCGACAACGGCACGGTCGTCGTGATGTACGGCCCGGGCCTCACGACCGGCAAGGGCTACTCGGTCACCGCTTCGGGCCGGATCGGCGGCGAGAAGCTCGGTACGACGGTCACCTCGGGCGACTTCAACGCCGATGGCAAGGCCGACATCTTCTCCGTCGCACCGGGCAAGCCGGGGCGTTGGTGGGCCTGGGACGGCAAGACCGGCGCGGCCAAGTCCGGTTACCTGAACACCGCCGCGTACACCGCTGCCGTGAGCTACGCGGCCGCGGTCACCGGCGACTTCAACAAGGACGGCTACGCGGACGCCGCCGTCAACTACCGCGATCCGAGCGGCGTCGGACGCCTGCTGTGGCTGAAGGGGTCCACCACCGGACTCCAGCGGGTCGGCATCCTCGATGCCCGTGGCGGACGCTCGCTGGCCGCCGGTGACATCAACGGCGACGGCGCCACCGACCTGGCGGTCGGCCAGCCGTCCGCCACCGAGTCCGGGCACACCGCCAAGGGCGGCGCGGTCACGGCCGTGTTCGGCTCGGCCACCGGTCTGACCTCGACCGGCCGCAAGACGATCCACCAGGACACCACCGGTGTACCGGACAGCGGCGAGACCGGCGACGACATGGGAGCGTCCGTCTCCATCGGCGATGTCAACCTCGACGGGTACGGTGACATCCTCACCGGCGCACCGGGTGAGGACATCACCCGCGGCGGCGTGAACCAGAGCAACGCCGGCCAGGTCTTCCTGATCCGCGGCTCCGCCACCGGCCCCACCGGCACCGGGGCCGTCGGATACAGCCAGGACACCACGGGCATCCCCGGCTCCACCGAGCCCAACGACCGGCTCGGCTCGTCCGTGTCCCTCACCGATCTCTCCGGCTACAGCCGGGCGGACATCGCGATCGGCGCGGACGGCGAGGACGCCGGCAACGGCACGATCCTGCAGATCGACAACACCAGCACCTCGGGCATCAAGGCGGACACCGGCCTGTACTACGGGGTGTCGGCGCTCGGTTCACCCACCGGGATCCGGATCGGGCTGACTCTGGCCCCGTAGCACCCGGGCCGCCTGCGTCATTCGCACACATACTGGAGCCCCTCGGCCTGACCCGGGGGGCTCCTGCCTTGTGCGGAGCTCCCCGGGTCAGGCCCGGCCGCGGGCCCGGCGCGAGACCGCCGCGCGCAGCACGCGCTGCCCCTCCGTCGACACATCGAGCACCTGGCGCAGTCCGGCGGCCGCCCCCGACGCTTCGGTGGTCTGCGCCAGCATCTCCAGGATCCGGACCTGTCGGCGCAACTCCCCAGCCAGCAACGGGCCGGCCGCCTCCGGATCGCCCTCGCGGCAGCACCGCACCGCTTCCGCCCCGGCGGACGGCGCCGCGTCCTGCCCGAGGTGGCTCTCCAGGGCCAGCAGCGAGCAGGCGTCCGCCCACTCCCGCATCCCCGGCTCCGCCCGGTCCACGGGCGCGTCGCCCAGCAGCTTCCGGATCCGCGGAGCCGCCCCCTCCCCGTCGGCCGCGGTGTCCAGTGCCGCGCGCACCTCCGCGAGGCGGTCCGGCCACACGGAGCCGTCCGCGCACCCCGCCCAGAGCGGGCGCAGCGGATCCGGATCGGCCCCGTCGGCGGGCTGCGGCAGGCAGCGGTCGAGGCAGGCGACCGCGCTCGCGGCCAGCCCCCGCTCGTCGGCGGCGGCGATCAGTTCCAGCAGGCTCATCGGCGTCTCCCGTCGGCCGCGTCCCCGTGCGTGCACAAGGACGCGGCGCTTCCCGTTACCGCGTTCAGCGCCGGATGGCTCAAAAGCGTCACCGAAGGGGCCGAATAGCATCGCTCAGCGGGTGTGTCCCGCTACCCCTGGGCGCCCAGCGGATACACGCCGAGGGCTGCCCGCTCCCCCTGCATCCGGGTCAGCTTGCGTACGAAGCGGATGGCGAGCACGGCGGCCACGATGTCGAACGCGTCGGACGCCATCACCAGGCCCGTCGTGTCGATGATCTCCTGCGTGTCCTCGGCCTTCATGTACTGCCGGGACGTGACCCAGGAGAAGGCCAGCGAGCAGACCCACGCCCCCCCACCACAGATTCATCGGGGTGGCCGGGACCGTGCGCCAGCTGCCGTCGGTGTTGGTCTGGGCGCTCGCGGTCCAGATGCCGCCCGCGATCCGGCGCGGCAGCACCAGGTTGGCGACCGGGACGAACCAGGCGCCGACCGCCCAGCCGGGCGACATCGGCTGCGTGCTCGGGTCGAACACCTCGGCGTTCATCCGCACCCGCCGGAACCAGATGATGAAGACGACGGCGGTGGCCAGGGTCATGACACCCTGCAGCGCACCGGCGGACCCGTAGAGATTGTTCGCGAGGGCCGCCTCCGCGTCGTCGTACGTCGCGAAGTCGTTCTCCAGCCCGTCGCCGAGCAGCCTTCGGATGTTCTGCCCCGCTGCCATGGCGAGCAGGTCGGCCCCGGCGACGACGGCCAGCAGAATGACGACGGCCATCGCGAGCCCGTCCGGCGAGCGCAGATACTGCTGCGGAGCGACGAAGGCCGGGACCGGCGGCGCCGGGGTCGCCGCCCCGGCCGGTCCGGCACAGAGAAGACAGTGTCCGTCCGCGGTGACCGGCGGTCTGAGACGGCAGGTGGAGCACAGCACGGTGTGGAACCCCCCAGGATTCTGAACCAGGAACACAAGGAACGCGCGCGCCCCTCCCCCGGAGCGCGCGGCACGCGAACGTAACCCTTGCCCACCGCCCTGTCCACGGGGAATCCCGTCCGCCCCGCTCAGCCCACCCCGTCGATCCGCGCGGCCAGTGCCCGGAACTGATCCCAGCTCAGCGCCGGTTTGCCCGGGGCCCACAGCTTCTGGGCCGTCGCCCGCAGCGGCATCCGGATGCCCTGCGCCACCTGCGCCGGGGTCTGCGCGTTCGGGAGGTCGCCCCAGACCGCGAACCGGCCGCCCAGGATCTGGCCGGAGTAGCGCGCCGGGACGGGCTGGGTGCCGCGCAGGACGAGCGGGGTCCACTGGTCGTAGATCCGCTTGCCCGTGGGGTAGACGAAGTTGTTGGGCTGACCGAGTACGTAATAGAGGAACTCGTCGTTGAGGTTCACCACACGCCGGCCTTCGCTCAGATACTCCTCCGGCAGCCGGGCGCCGTACTCCTTGCCCGTCCAGTACTCGACCTCGATGTCCTTGTCGGCATGCACGACTCCGTCGCGGAAGAAGCCGTCGTTCCAGGCCTTGGGCTGCTTGCCGTGCGGCCGCACCACCGCCGCGCGGTCGTTGAGCCAGCCGGTGGCGAGGTCCTTGATGCCGGCCTGTGGTCCGTATTTCTGCTGGGCGGCGCGTTGCAGCTGCGGGTACGAGGCGGCCGGGTCCTTCGCCATCAGGGCGCGGTACTCGTCGGCGCCGAGATGCCAGTACCGGCCGCCGAACAGCTCGGTGAACTCGCCGAGGAGTTCATCGATGAGCTTCGCCGCCCCCGGATTGGAGATGTCGAGCGATCCGGTCGAGCGCACACCCGACACATTGCGCAGCTGGAGTTCGGGGTGGGCGCGCAGGACCGCGCCCAGATGGCCGGGGGAGTCGATCTCGGGGACGACCTCGATGTGCAGCCGGCCCGCGAGGCCGAGGATCTGCCGCACCTCCGCCTTGGTGAGGTGCTGCGGCGAGACCACTTCGGGGTGGGTGTCGGACTGGATACGGAACGCCTGGTCGTCGGAGAAGTGCAGGCCGAGCTGGTTGAGCTTGAGGTCGGCCATCTCGCGCAGCCGGTCCTCGATCCAGGCGACGGTGTAGTACTTGCGGGCGATGTCGAGGTTGAGGCCGCGCTGCGGCCGGTCGGGGCGGTCGCGTACCTCGCCCTCGGGCATGTCGCCGTCGGCGCGCACCGACTGTTTCAGGGTTCGGGTCCCGTAGAAGACACCGGCCTGGTCGGGGCCGCTGATCGTGACCCGTCCGTCGTGCGTTCTGAGGGTGTACGACTCCGGGGTGCCCTTGCCGGGAGTGAGGGCCAGCTCCACATCGCCCGCGCGGGCGGGGACGTCACCCCGGTAGTGGATCTTCAGTTCCTCGGCGAGCAGCTGCCCCTCGTCCGCGAGCGTCCCGCTGCCGTCGGCGATGACGACCCCGGCGGCCGGGCCGGGCCGCCAGCCGGGGCCGCGGGCGGCAATGTGCTCGCGTACGGCGGGGATGGTGCGGGGCGGAGTGGAGAGCGGGTAGCTCCGGGTCGGCGAGGGGGTGGCCGAGGCGTGCGAGGGCGTGCGGGACCCCGACTCCCCCGCGAGTCCGCTGTCGGAGCTTTCCGGCCAGACGACGACGGCGATCGTCGCGGCAGCCGCCGCGGTGAGGGCCGCACCGGCCACAAGAGCGCCACGTGAGGGCGACATCGGTCAGAAACCTCCGGTATCGATGGGAAATAGAGCATAAGTCAGGAGATAGCCGGGCAATCTTCCTGAAATGCGGTCCATCAGACGTTCCGAAACTCTCCCGTCCGGGTGAAGTTCGCGCATCTGTCGGACGACCGTTGCCCGGCCTCGCTACCTTTGAGGCACATTCGTCTCTCCCTTCACCCTGCATCCGCCTGGTCTCACCCGTCCCGCCCCATTCCAGGTTCACCGATGCCGTTGATTCGAGGAGCCCACGCTGTCCAGGTCCAGCGAGTCCCACGCCGGCCTCCCGAAGCGACTGCGGCGACCGGCCACCCGGACGGCCGTGCCCGTCCAGAAATCCGGACCGGCACAGGACCGGGCCGACGCCCCGGAACTCGACCGCTTCAACACCGCACCGTCCGCCGAGGCCGAGGCCGCCCTGCTGGACTGCTTCGGCAGCCGGCGCTGGGCCGGGCGGGTGGCCGCCCACCGCCCGTACCCCGACCTGGACGCGCTGCTGGCCGCCGCCGACGAGGCGGGCTACGACCTGTCCCCGCCGGATCTCGCCGAGGCACTCGCCGCCGAGGTCTCCCCCGGACTGCACCACGCCGCGCCGTACTCCGCCCATCTCGCGCTCCGGGCCGCGCACGCGGCATACGAGTGCCGCTTCGGCCATGTCTTCGTGATCTGCCTGGACGGATTCGAGCCCGCCGAACAGCCGGACCAGGTGCTCGCCGGAATCCGGGCCAGGCTGGGCCACGACCCCGACCAGGAGCGGGTGGTCACCGCGGACGAGATGCGGCGACTCGCCCGGGGCCGCATCATCGAGCTGGTATCGGGTTCATAACGGAACGGGGCCGGTCAGCCCTGCGGACCAGTCCGTTCTAGCCCGTCCGTGCCTGTTTGATTGCCACTTTGATCACACCAGAGGCCCCCGCGCGAACGAACCGACAAAGCGTCGCTACGATGGCCGGGGCCGGTGGACCGTACCCGGCCGGGTCAGACCGACAGTCAAGCCGGCCGGCCCCAATCCCCGCTCCCGGAGGGTTCTTCCGTGCCGGCTGGAACGCTGTACCGCGGCCGGGAAGGCATGTGGTCCTGGGTGGCTCATCGAGTCACCGGTGTCCTCATTTTCTTCTTCCTGTTCGTACACGTCCTGGACACCGCTCTCGTCCGCGTTTCCCCCGAGGCCTACGACGACGTCGTGGCCACGTACAAGACGCCGATCGTCGCGCTCCTCGAATACGGCCTGGTGGCCGCCATTCTCTTCCACGCGCTGAACGGTCTCCGCATCGTCGCCGTGGACTTCTGGGCCAAGGGCCCGCGCTACCAGAAGCAGATGCTCTGGTCCGTCGTGGGTGTCTGGGTCGTGCTGATGGTCGGGGCCCTGTACCCCGTCCTCGGCCACGCCGTACGCGAAGTCTTCGGGAGCTGAGGCCAATGTCCACCGAGTCCTCCGCCGCGATCGGCTCCGTCGAGGGCGTCAGCCTCTACGACGTCGACCACCCGGCCCCGGTCATCGAGCCGCCGCGCAAGCGGACCGGCAAGACCCCCAAGGGTTCGCGCACCAACTTCGAGATGTACGCCTGGCTCTTCATGCGCCTGTCGGGCATCGTCCTGGTCGTCCTGGTCCTGGGCCACCTGCTGATCCAGCTGGTGCTGGACGGCGGCGTCTCCAAGATCGGCTTCGCCTTCGTGGCGGGCCGCTGGGCCTCGCCGTTCTGGCAGGTCTGGGACCTGGCGATGCTGTGGCTGGCCATGCTGCACGGCGCCAACGGCCTCCGTACGGTCATCAACGATTACGCCGAACGGGACAACACCCGCTTCTGGCTGAAGATGCTGCTGTACACCGCCACGGTGTTCACCGTCCTGCTGGGCACGCTGGTGATCTTCACCTTCGACCCGAACATCCGCTAGGCGCCGGGCAGAGGGACCAGAGGAAATCATGCAGATCCACAAGTACGACACCGTCATCGTCGGCGCCGGCGGCGCCGGTATGCGCGCGGCCATCGAGTCGACGAAGCGCAGCCGTACCGCCGTGCTCACGAAGCTGTACCCGACCCGCTCCCACACGGGCGCCGCGCAGGGCGGCATGGCCGCCGCGCTCGCCAACGTGGAAGAGGACAACTGGGAGTGGCACACCTTCGACACGATCAAGGGCGGCGACTACCTGGTCGACCAGGACGCCGCCGAGATCCTGGCGAAGGAGGCCATCGACTCCGTTCTCGACCTGGAGAAGATGGGCCTGCCGTTCAACCGCACGCCCGAGGGCAAGATCGACCAGCGTCGCTTCGGCGGCCACAGCCGTAACCACGGCGAGGCCCCGGTCCGCCGGTCCTGCTACGCCTCGGACCGCACCGGCCACATGATCCTCCAGACGCTGTACCAGAACTGCGTCAAGGAGGGTGTGGAGTTCTTCAACGAGTTCTACGTCCTGGACCTCCTGCTCCAGGAGGACCCCGAGACCGGGCTGAAGAAGTCCGCAGGCGTCGTCGCGTACGAGCTGGCGACCGGCGAGATCCACGTCTTCCAGGCGAAGGCGATCATCTTCGCCTCCGGCGGCACCGGCAAGTTCTTCAAGGTGACGTCGAACGCGCACACCCTGACCGGTGACGGCCAGGCCGCCGCCTGGCGCCGCGGCCTGCCGCTGGAGGACATGGAGTTCTTCCAGTTCCACCCGACGGGCATCTGGCGCATGGGCATCCTGCTGACGGAGGGCGCCCGTGGTGAGGGCGGCATCCTCCGCAACAAGGACGGCGAGCGCTTCATGGAGAAGTACGCGCCCGTCATGAAGGACCTCGCGTCCCGTGACGTCGTGTCCCGCTCCATCTACACGGAGATCCGTGAGGGCCGCGGCTGCGGTCCCGAGGGCGACCACGTCTACCTCGACCTCACGCACCTGCCGCCGGAGCAGCTGGACGCCAAGCTCCCGGACATCACCGAGTTCGCGCGTACGTACCTCGGCATCGAGCCCTACACGGACCCGATCCCGATCCAGCCGACCGCGCACTACGCCATGGGCGGCATCCCGACCAACGTCGAGGGCGAGGTGCTGGCCGACAACACCACCGTCGTCCCGGGCCTGTACGCCGCCGGCGAGGTCGCGTGCGTCTCCGTGCACGGCGCCAACCGTCTGGGCACCAACTCGCTGCTCGACATCAACGTCTTCGGACGCCGGTCGGGCATCGCCGCCGCCGAGTACTCCGCGAAGCACGACTTCGTCGAGCTTCCCGAGAACCCGGCGCAGCTGGTCGTCGACCAGGTCGAGCGGCTGCGCAACTCGACGGGCACCGAGCGGGTCGCGACGATCCGTCTGGAGCTGCAGGAGTGCATGGACGCCAATGTGATGGTGTTCCGTACCGAGCAGACCATCAAGACGGCCGTCGACAAGATCGCCGAGCTGCGCAAGCGCTACCTGAACGTGTCCATCCAGGACAAGGGCAAGCGGTTCAACACGGACCTCCTGGAGGCCATCGAGCTGGGCAACCTGCTCGACCTGGCCGAGGTCATGGCGACCTCCGCGCTGGCCCGCAAGGAGTCCCGCGGCGGTCACTACCGCGAGGACTACCCGAACCGCGACGACGTCAACTTCATGCGCCACACCATGGCGTACCGCGAGGTCGCCGACGACGGCACCGAGTCGATCCGGCTCGACTACAAGCCGGTCGTCCAGACCCGCTACCAGCCGATGGAGCGTAAGTACTGATGGCAACCCCGACTCTGGACAAGGTGGAGACCGACCCCTCGGCGTCCCCTGCCTCCCCGTACATCACGGTCACCTTCCGGATCCGCCGCTTCAACCCCGAGGTCTCCGACGAGGCCCAGTGGCAGGACTTCCAGATCGAGATCGACCCGAAGGAGCGTGTTCTCGACGCCCTTCACAAGATCAAGTGGGAAGTCGACGGCACGCTGACGTTCCGTCGCTCCTGCGCGCACGGCATCTGTGGCTCCGACGCGATGCGGATCAACGGCAAGAACAGGCTCGCCTGCAAGACGCTGATCAAGGACATCAACCCGGAGAAGCCGATCACGGTCGAGGCCATCAAGGGCCTCACGGTCCTCAAGGACCTCGTGGTCGACATGGACCCGTTCTTCCAGGCGTACCGCGATGTCATGCCCTTCCTCATCACCAAGGGGAACGAGCCGACCCGCGAGCGTCTGCAGTCCGCCGAGGACCGCGAGCGGTTCGACGACACCACCAAGTGCATCCTGTGCGCCGCGTGCACGTCCTCGTGCCCGGTGTTCTGGAACGACGGCCAGTACTTCGGCCCGGCGGCGATCGTCAACGCGCACCGCTTCATCTTCGACTCGCGCGACGAGGGCGGCGAGCAGCGTCTGGAGATCCTCAACGACCGTGACGGTGTGTGGCGTTGCCGCACCACCTTCAACTGCACGGACGCCTGCCCGCGTGGCATCGAGGTCACCAAGGCGATCCAGGAGGTCAAGCGGGCGCTGATCACGCGCCGCTTCTGACCGCCACTGGCGCACCAGTTGCATCCGAGGCCCCGTTTTCCGCACGAACACTGCGGGAAGCGGGGCCTCTTGCTGCACCGCTCGGGTCTTGACGGTACGGTCATGCGGAACCGGACACCGGTTCGTCGCCTCCGGCGCAGCAAGGCACGGGGCGCACAGGCTTGATCGAAAGCGGGGAACGTTGAGCGATCCGAATCCGTACGCGGACGACTCATACAAGTGGGGGCCTCCCCAGCAGCCGGGCAATCCGCCCACCGTCGCGGACGGCCAGGGGCACGGCCTGCCCGGCTCGGGCGCGCCGGCCTACGGCTACCCGCAGCAGCTGCCCGAGTCCGCGGCCCAGCCCGGCCCCGGCTACGGCTACCCCCCGGAGCAGGCGGCCCAGCCGACCATGCCCGGTTACGGCTTCCCGCAGCAGCCGGGCGCACTGCCCGGCGGCGGTGTGCCGATGCTGACGTTCGGCGACATCACCGTCATGAACGACCAGATCGTGACGCCGGCCGGCACGATGCCGCTCAAGGGCGCCGTGTGGACGGCCACGGACCTGTCGCGCACCGAGGAGAAGATCCCGACGGTCGCGATCGTGCTCGCGATCGTCTTCGCGCTGCTCTGCCTGGTCGGTCTGCTCTTCCTCCTGATGAAGGAGAAGAAGACGACCGGCTTCATCCAGGTCTCGGTGACCAGCGGCGGCAGGCACCACTCGACGATGATCCCGGCGATGGGCCCGGATACCTTCCCTATGGTGATGGCCCAGCTCAACACGGCCCGCGCAATGAGCATCTGACGGTCCGCAGGGTTGGCCCGCCTCCAGCACACCGTCACGTCGTCGACCTGGAACAGCTTGTGCGGTCACCGGGGTTCACCGGCCGGATGGCCCTGCGGCTGCGCAGCCCCGAGCGCCCCGGGCCGCTGGAGATCGAGGGGGGTGCGGGCCCCGGAGGGGTCGGGTTCGCTGCGCCGCCTGTCGGGGAAGGCGTCGCTCGATCCGGCCGCCTGGTGGGCGGCGGCCGCCGCCCGGCCCGGGGCGCTCGCGGCCCTGCGTGCCCCGGCGACGGCGCGGCTGAACCACCGGCTGGGCGTCGCGCGCCTGCACCTCGGGCCGCGGCCCGCGGAGCAGGGACGGTGGTCCGTCGATGTCACGCTGACCTGCACGGGCGCCTGCTGCTACGGCCGGTCGGCGCGTTCGCCCTGCTGCTCGCGGGCGTGCCGCTGCGGCGCGGCTTCCGTTTCGTCGGCGGAGCAGGCGGCCGCGCAGTGGAACGAGACGCTCGGCCGCGTCCTGGCGCAGGATCTGGACGAACTCCGGGCGGAGCCGGCCGATCACGTCGTCAGAGACCCTGACGACGAAGCCGGCTGAGCGCCCGGTACCCCGCGCCTCAGTCCCACTCGGCGCCGCCCCGGTCCTCCGCGACCACCATGATGCGCCGCAGCATGTCGTTGAGCAGCGTGCGTTCGTCCTTGTCGAGGACGCCGAGCAGCCGGTACTCCTCGTGGCCGAGGACATCCATCGCGCCCAGCCAGGTCGAGCGGCCCTCATCGGTGAGTTCCACATCGACCCGTCGGCGGTCGGTGGTGGAGGGCGTACGGCGGACGAAGCCGCGCCGCTCGAGCGCGTCCAGCCGGCCGGTGACGGAGGCGGGCGCGAGGTCGAGGTCGGCGGCGAGCTCGGAGGGGGCTGCCTTCCCGCCGCGTCCGGCCAGCTTGTGGATCGTGTCGAACTCCTGGCGGTCCAGGTCGAAGTCGACCAGGGACTGTTCACGCACCCGGCGCAGATGGACAGAGAGCCTCTTCATACGAATCACCGCGCCCTCGACATCGGGATCGAGGTCGGGAAGGACGGGCTTCCAGCGCTCCACATGTCCGTCGGTCCAGTCGCGTCGCTCCATGGGGAAAGCGTACGCCCGGCCCCCAAATACGCTTCGGTACGGGATATTTCGTTGACGAATAGTTCGGAACCAAAATAGGTTGCGCGCATGCCGCACCCCTTGCGCACGCGCGCCTTCCGCCTGCTCTTCATCGGACGCACCCTCTCCCTCCTCGGCGACTCCGCCATCCCCACCGCCCTCTCCCTGGCCGTCTATCTGGCCACAGGGTCGACCGGAGCGCTCGCTCTGGTCCTGGGATGCGCGATGATCCCCAAGCTGCTCCTGCTGCCACTGGGGGGCGTCGTGGGCGACCGCTTCAACGCCCGCACCGTCGCGCTCACCACCGATCTCGTACGGTGCGTGGCCCAGCTCTTCGTCGGCGCGGAACTGCTCGGCGGTTCCCCCGCGCTCTGGCAGATCGCCCTCGCCGAGGCGATCGGCGGCGCCGCCGGGGCGTTCGCGATGCCGACCGTGTCACCGCTGATCCGCGGCACCGTGGCGGAGTCGGGGCTACTGCGCGCCAACTCACTGATGGCGGTGGCCAACAGCGCGACCCGGCTCGGCGGCCCGGCCCTCGCCGGAGCCCTGATCCTCACCGCGGGCCCGGGCTGGGCCTTCGTGCTGGACGGCGCGAGCTTCGCGGTGAGCGCGGCGCTGCTGTCCGCCATGAAGGTCCGGCACGTACCCATCCCCCGGCGTTCCCTGCTCACCGATCTCAAGGAGGGCTGGAGCGAGGTCAGAGGCCGCGACTGGTACTGGACGAGCCTGATCGCCCACGCCGTCTGGAACGGCGCGGCGGCCGTCCTGATGACCGTGGGTCCGGCACTCTTCGTCCGGGAGCTGGGCGGCAAGGGAGTCTGGGTCGCCCTCCTCCAGACCGGCGCGGTCGGCCTGCTCCTCGGCTCCCTGCTGGCCGGCCGGGCCCACCCCCGCCGCCCGGTCCTGATCGCCAACCTGGGCCTCGCCACGTACGCCCTCCCGCTCGGTCTTCTCGCCGTCCACGCGCCCGTGGTCGTGACCATCGCCGCCTACGGCATCGCGCAGGCCGGGCTCGGCTTCCTCAACCCGGTCTGGGAGACCTCGGTCCAGTCCGCCGTGCCCGCGCACGCCCTGGCCCGCGTGACCTCGTACGACTGGCTGCTCTCCCTCGGCGCGATGCCGCTCGGATATGCCCTGGCCCCGCTCGCCGCCTCGGCCTGGGGCGCCGAAGTCCCCCTGGCCGTCGCCGCGGTGGCGGTCGGCGCCGCCTGTCTGGCGACGGCGGCAGTACCGGGCGTACGGCGTTTCGGGAAGCCCGGCAAGCAGGAGGAGCGGGCAGCCGAGGTACCGGCTTGAACATGTTCAAAGACAGGTCTACAGTCCATGACAACAGCTTTTGAACGCGTTCAAGGGAGGGTGGGGCATGGACCTCACTGTTGTCGCGTACGTCATCTACCTGCTGATCAGCGTGGCGCTCACCGTCTGGGTGGCGCGCACGCTCAGCCGCAACGGCAGGGTGTTCCTCGCCGATGTGCTGCACGGGAACGAGAAACTCGCCGACGCCGTCAACCACCTGCTGGTGGTCGGCTTCTACCTGGTCAACCTGGGCTTCGTCACCCTCTACCTGAGGAACGACGACGGGGTCGCCGACGCCCGCGGGCTCTTCGAGGCACTGTCGGTGAAGCTCGGCGTCGTCCTGCTGGTCCTCGGCGTGCTGCACCTCGGCAACGTCTATGTGCTCAACAAGATCCGCCGCAGGGGCCTGATGGAGCGTGAGCAGACCCCGCCCGTACCGCCACAGGGCTGGACGGGGCCGGGAAACGGTCCGTGGGCCGCACCCGTCACCAGGGCCTGAGCGCGCCATGACAGCCAAAACAGGCGGGCAGCGGCTGCCTGTCGAACGCCTCACGGTGCTGTACGACGCGCAGTGCTCGCTCTGCGTCCATCTGCGCCAGTGGCTGATGAAGCAGCGTCAGCTCGTTCCGCTCGACCTCGTCCCTGCGGACTCCGAAGAGGCGCGCCGCCGCTTCCCCGGACTCGACCACGCCGCGACGCTCGACGAGGTCACCGTGATCGGCGACCGGGGGCAGATCTACCGCGGGACCGACGCATGGATCGTCTGCCTCTGGGCGCTGGCCGAACACCGGCCCAGGTCCCACTGGCTGACCACCCCGGCAGGCCGCCCGTTCGCCCGGGCGACCGTGCTCGCCGCCGCGAAGTACCGGTCGCTGACCGCGACACCGTGCGGTGACGGGAACAGTGCCTGTACGGTCCCCGGACCTGGGGACTGACCGGGGCGGATACCCTCGGGACTGTGGTGAAGGAAGCGAAGGACGTGAAGGAAGTCAAGGCTCCCAAGAGCGAGCAGACCCGCACACTCATCCTCGAAACCGCGCTCCGGCTCTTCCAGGAACGCGGCTACGACAAGACGACGATGCGGGCCATCGCCCAGGAGGCCGGCGTCTCCGTCGGGAATGCCTACTACTACTTCACGAACAAGGAACACCTCGTCCAGGGCTTCTACGACCGGCTCGCCGCCGAGCACGAAGCGGCGGTCCAGCCGGTCCTGGACGGCGACAAGGACCTCGCGGTGCGGATGCGCGGGGTCCTGCTGACGTGGCTGGACGTGGCGGAGCCGTACCACCGCTTCGCCGCCCAGTTCTTCAAGAACGCCGCCGACCCGGAGAGCCCGCTCAGCCCGTTCTCGGCGGATTCGGTCGCGGCCCGCGAGGCGGCGATCTCCATCCACCGGCGGTGCCTGGCTGGTTCCGACGCCAAGACCGATCCCGAACTGGCCGAGCTGCTGCCGCAGTTGATGTGGCTGATGCAGATGGGCCTGGTGCTCTACTGGGTGTACGACCGGACGGAGCACACCGAACGCAGCCGCCGCCTGGTCGAGCGCTCCGCCCCGATCGGCGCCCGCGCCATCGCGCTCTCCCGGTTCCGGGTGCTGCGACCGCTGGTGCGGCAGATTCACGAGGTGCTGGAGGAGTTCCTGCCCGGCGCCGCGAGGCGTCGGGCCTAGGCAGGCCCCAGGCAGAGGGGCGGTCTCCCGGCAATGCCGGGAGACCGCCCCTTTGATCCTGTCGTACGCGCCGGGTCCGGCGCGGCGGACCGTCAGATCCGCTTCAGTTCCCACAGCCGCCAAAGGCCGGTGCCGTCCGAGAGGTACTGCGAACCGGAGACATCGGTCGTGCTGACGACATAGTCCTTCTTCTGCCACAGCGGCACGAGCGGCACATCCTCGCCGACCAGCGCCTGGAGCTCCTTGAAGTCCGCCGAGGTACGGCCGCGGTCGCTGTACTGCAGCGTGGCGCCGATCAGGGCGTCCACCTTCTTGCTGGAGTAGCCGTTGTGGAGGCTGTTGCTGTGGCCCACCAGCGGCTGGCTGAAAGTGTCGGAGTCCGGGTAGTCGGGGAACCAGCCGACGGTGTACGCGTCGTACTTGCCGGCCGCGTACTCCTTCTGGAACTTCGTCCACTCGACGGCCTTGACCGTGACCTTGAACAGGCCGCCCGCCTCCAGCTGGCTGCGCAGCTCCGCGGTCTCGTTCGCGTACGCCTCGTCACCGCCGCGGTAGCCGAAGGTGAAGTGCAGCGGCGTCTGTACGCCCGCCTCCTCCAGGAGCTTCTTCGCGCGCGCGGGATCGGGCGACGGATAGGCGTCGAAGAACGGTGTGCTGTGCCCGATGTAGCCCTGCGGGATCAGCGAGTAGAGCGGTTCGACCGTGCCCTTGTAGACATCGGTCACCAGCGGCCCGCGGTCGACCAGCGAAGCGATGGCCTGCCGGACCTTCTTGTCGGCGAACGGGGAACCGTCGCGGACGTTGAAGACGAGATTGCGGATTTCGGCGCTGCCCGCCTCGGTGACGCGCAGATCGGGGTCGCCGGGGTTCAGCTCGGCGAGCGTGGCAGGCGGCAGCTGGCGGTGCGTCACATCGACCTGCCCGGACTTCCAGGCCGCCAGGAGTGCTTCCGACCCCTCGTAGTAGTGCACGGTGACCGGGACACCGGTCTTGCTCAGCGCACCCTTGTACCGGGGGTTGGGGACCAGCTCGGCGGTGGCGCTCGGCCGGTACGACTTCAGGATGTAGGGGCCCGAGCCGTCGACCGTGCTTCCGGCCCGGAGCTTGTTCGGCGGGTACGACTCGCGGTCGACGATCGATCCGGCTCCCGTGGCGAGCTTCTGCGGGAAGGTCGCATCGCGCGAGGAGAGGTTGAAGGTGATGGTGCGGCCCTCGGACACCACGTTCTTGAGGCTCGGGAACAGCACCGACGGACCGACATCCGTCTTGATCCTGATCATGCGCTCGATGGAGTACTTGACATCGGCGGCGGTCATCTTGCGACCGTTGGAGAAGAACAGATCGTCGCGCAGCTTGCACTGGTACGTCTGGAGCTTCTGGCCGATGAACCCACAGCTCTCGGCGGCGTCGGGTTCGGGGACGATCGCCCCGGACTTGAACGTCATGAGGGACTGATAGATGTTGCTGTACATCGCCCAGGAACCGGCGTCGTACGCACCCGCCGGGTCGAGCGAGGTGACTATGTCCGTCGTACCGACCGCGATCGGGTCCTTCTTCACCTCGTCCGAAGGAAGCAGCTGCCAGGCGCCGACGCCTGCGATGACCAAAACCGCGAGAATCGCGAGAATCCGTAGCCGGATCGACCGCATTGCCGTGCTCTCCCTTACCAGCCCCACCTCGGCGTTGCACTCAGATACGCACATCACCGCATGTTCACGCTCAGCCAATCACACGATTTTCACATCTGGAAGAGTAAAAGTGGGACTCATAGCCTTTTGTTCGGCACTTGAAACCTTGGGTCGATCGGCAAGATCGGTAACAGGCCGTCGACGGAGTGTCAGGCCTGTCGGGAGGCGAGCTCCACGACGGTGATGTCGGAGGGTGCACCGACCCGTACGGGCGGCCCCCAGGCACCCGCTCCACGCGAGACGTACAGCTGGGTGTCGCCGTAGCGGTCGAGCCCGGCGACCGTGGGATTGGCCAGCTCGGCAATGAAATTGCCCGGCCAGAGCTGGCCCCCGTGGGTGTGGCCGGAGAGCTGGAGGTCCACGCCGTGGGCGACGGCATCGTGGATGACGACGGGCTGGTGGGCGAGGAGGACGGCGGCGCGGGTACGGTCCCGGTCACCGAGCGCGCGCTCGAAATCGGGCCCCTGCCCCTCGCTCTCCCCGGCAAGGTCATTGACGCCCGCGAGATCGAATCCGTCGATCTCGGTCCGGGCATTCTCCAAGGGGTGAAGCCCCAATTCCCGTACGTGATCAACCCATTGGCCGGCGCCGGAGTAGTACTCGTGATTACCGGTGACGAAGAAACTGCCCCGGCGGGCAGTCAGCTGCGCCAGCGGCTCCGCGGCCGGACCGAGGTCGGCGACGGTTCCGTCGACGAGATCCCCGACGACGGCGACCAGATCCGGCTGGGTCCGGTTGATCGTGTCGACGATCCGCTGGGTGTGGGCGCGGCCGAGGATCGGGCCGAGGTGGATGTCGCTGACGACGGCGATCCGGAAGCCGTGCGCGGAGCGGGGCAGTTTGGCGAGCGGGACGGTGATCCGCTTGACCCGCGGCCCGCGCAGCACGCCGTAGGTGCCGTAGCCGACCGTGCCGAGCCCGGCGACGGCGGCGGCGCCCCCGACGGCCCGTGCGACGAACAGACGGCGCGTGGGGACGGCGAGGGTGTCCGCGACAGGGGCATCGGCGACGAGGATGTCCGCTGCGGGAGCGTCGGCGGCCCTGGGCGTGAGTACTTTCGTCACCGACGGACGATCCGGCCGGCTCGACTCGTTCGCACGGCCCGCGAGCACCCGCCGCAGAATCGGCCGTACCGCCTCGCCCACCAGCAGAGCCAGCGTCAGATACAGCAGCGCGGCCAGCCACAGGTACCCCGGCCAGGCCAGCGCCCGCTGGAGCCAGAAGGGCGCACCCGTACGGCCGGAGACCAGGGCGCCGATGCTCAGCAGCGGCAGGAGACAGGCGGCCACCGTGCCGGTCCGGCGCAGGGCGCTTCCCTCGGCCGTCGTGTCACCGACGAAGCGGCGCCACAGATAGCGGTGCACGCCGACGAGCAGCGCGAGCACCACGACTGCCGTCACTACAAGACCGGCCACTGCCACTTGCGCTCCCCCGCCCGTCGTACGGCTTGTTATGCACCTTCGCGGCGCAGCGCCCTGACCCCACGGAACCCGATCACACCAACGGCCGTCCCCAGGAGAAAGGACGTGATGGCGAGCAGCAGATGCACCCAGAAGTACGCAGTCGGGTCACCCGCGTCGTCGAAGGCGAGTCCGCTGCCGTCCTTCCACAGGTTCTTGACGAAAGTGATCCAGATGAACCAGCTCCACACCCCGAAGGCGAGCAGGAACCAGGAGACGGAGCGGCTGAGCTTCATGGCCCCAGTATCTCCGCCGCGCTCCCGGGAAGCCGCCCGGGGTGGGCTGTCCCGGCGGTACGCACGGCGGGTCAAGCCATCCGCACCCGCATTCATATCTTCGCCCTGTACGTTTCCGACCGTGCCTGCTCTGAAAAAGATCGCATTGACGGTCACCTCTGCCGCCTTGTTGTCCACATTTGTCGTCAGTCCGGCATCGGCGGTCGGCAAGGACACCCCCGCCAACCGGCCGAAGCCACCCGCCGGTATGTCCCGGGTCGGTGGCGAGCTGCTGGGCCGGACCGGCACGCAGGTCAAGCTGGGGGTCGGCGCCCCGGTACTGCCCAAGGACCTCACGGGCAGGTCCTGGATCGTCGCGGACGCGGAGAACGGCGAGGTCCTCGCGGCGCACAACCCGCACTGGCGGCTGCCCCCCGCCTCCACCCTGAAAATGCTCTTCGCGGACACCGTGATGCCCGGACTGCAGCCGAAGACCCGGACGTACACGGTGCAGGAGGAGGACCTCGCCGATCTCGGCGAGGGCAGCAGCCTGGTCGGCGTCAAGGAAAACCTCAGCTATACGGTCCACGACCTGTGGCTCGGGGTGTTCCTGCGTTCGGGCAACGACGCGGTGCATGTGCTGTCCTCGATGTACGGCGGCATTCCCAAGACCGTCGCCGACATGCAGGCACACGCCGAGGAGTTGCAGGCGCTCGACACGAAGGTGGTGTCGCCCGACGGTTACGACGCGCCCGACCAGGTCTCCAGCGCGTACGACCTGACGCTGTTCGCCCGCAGCGGGCTGCAGAAGGCGGACTTCCGGGAGTACTGCTCGACGGCCGAGGCCGACTTCCCCGGCGCGGAGAAGAAGGGGAAGCGCGAGAGCTTCAAGATCCAGAACACCAACCGGCTGCTCACCGGTGCGGACGGCGTCGACCCGTACAAGGGCCTCGCGGGGGTCAAGAACGGCTACACCACGCACGCGGGCAACACCTTCACCGGTGTCGCCGAACGCAACGGCAAGGTGCTGCTCGTCACCGTCATGAACCCGTCGTCCGACAAGCCCCACGCCGTCTACAAGGAAGCCGCCGACCTCCTCGACTGGGGCTTCGCCGCGAGCGGCAAGGTGACCCCGGTCGGCGAACTGGTGCCCCCGAAGTCCGCCAGTACCGGGACCGGCACCGGGAAGGGCCCCGCGGCGGCGCACGAGGAGGACAAGGGCAGGAACGGCCCCTCGCACAACACCGAGGCCGTTGCCGCCGACGGCGGCGGGGGCGTCGGGATCGCGCTGGGAATCGCCGGAGGCGTCCTGGCGCTGCTGACCGGCGGGGTGTTCCTGGTCAACCGGCGCTGGCCGCTGCCGGACCTGGTGCGCCGCCTTCCTCGTCGCTGACGGCCGCGGAGTCCTTCTCGGTGTCCTTGCTGTTCCGCGTCGCCGTCCAGGCGGCGCAGAACAGCAGCAGCTTTGCCGTGAAGTTGATCCACAGCAGCAGCGCGACCGGCACTCCGAAGGCGCCGTACATGCTCTTCGACGCGACGCCCTTCATATAGCTGCCGAGCAGCAGCTTGAGCAGTTCGAAGCCGACCGCGCCGATCGCCGCGGCGACCAGTAGCCGGCGCCGTGGGGGCTCGACGCCGGGCAGCAGCGTCAGCAGATAGAGCAGCAGCAGGAAGTCGGCGAGGGCCGCCACGACCATGGCGGCCACCTGCAGCACCACACCGCCCGCGCCGCGGTCCGAGATGCCCAGCAGACCGGCGGTCCAGCCGACGGCGACGGAACCGGCCGAGGAGACCGCGAGAGTCACGAGCGCCGCCCCGCCCAGACCGAAGAGCAGCCCGGCGTCCTTGAGTTTGCGGATGACCGGATTGCCCAGGTCCATGTCGTCCATGCCCCACACGGCGCGCAGACAGCCCCGCATCGCGCCGATCCAGCCGATGCCGGTGAAGAGCAGCAGCGCACCGGCGACCAGCCCGACCGTGCCCGCGTGGGCGACCAGATCGCTGATGCCGAGCTGGTCGGAGATGCCCGGCACCTGCTCGGTGATCTGGTTCTCGATCTTGTGGATCTGCTCGGTGGAGAGCAGCGCGGCACCGATCGCCGCACCGACCGCGATCAGCGGGAAGAGCGCCAGGAAGCTGATGAAGGTGATCGCGGCGGCGAGCCTGGCCCAGTGGACCCGTTCCAGCGTTTCGTACGAGCGCCAGGCGTGCGTCGCCATCAGCCGGGAGACGATCGGCCCGATGACAGGGAGGTTTTTCAGCCAGTCCATGACGTACGACTACCCTCCCGGGCACGGAAAACCGGCATCCCCCTTCGCTGCCGTACGGGCTGACACTTACTCAATCGCCCATATCGGTGAGTGTTGTAACAAATCCCTCGAAAGGGTTTTCTCGGGCGATACGGTCACCACCATGTCTGTCGACACCGTGTCCCTGACCGGCTGGGGCCGTACCGCCCCGACGACCGCCCTGCGCTTCCGCCCCCGTACGTACGAGGAGGCGGCGGCGACCGTACGCGGTTGCGGACCCCGCGGTTCCATCGCCCGGGGGCTCGGCCGGTCCCACGGCGACGCCGCACAGAACGCGGGCGGCTCCGTCCTCGACATGACCGCCCTGAACCGGATCCGCACCATCGACGCCGGCACCGGCCTGGTGGTCTGCGACGCCGGGGTCAGCCTGCACCGGCTGATGGAAGTCCTGCTGCCGCTCGGCTGGTTCGTCCCCGTCACACCGGCCACCCGTCATGTCACCGTGGGCGGCGCGATCGGCGCCGACATCCACGGCCGCAACCATCACTTCGCCGGCTCCTTCTCGCGGCACGTCCAGGAGCTGAAGCTGCTGACGGCCGAGGGCGAGATCCTTACGGTCCGGCCCGGCACCGACCTCTTCGACGCGACCGCGGGCGGCCTGGGTCTGACGGGTGTGATCCTCTCCGCCACGCTCCGGTGCCACCGTGTCACCAGCTCCTGGATGTCGGTGGACACCGAACGGACCGTCGACCTGGACGACCTGCTGGCCAGGCTCTCCGCCGGAGACCACCGCTACCGCTATTCGGCCGCCTGGATCGATCTCCTCGCCCGCGGCCGGGCGACAGGGCGCTCCGTACTCACCCGTGGGGAGCACGCCCCCCGGTACGCGCTCCCGGCGCGCTCCCGGCGCACACCGCTCGCGTTCCGCCCGGGACAACTGCCGGTCGCACCCGCTCTCGTACCGGAAGGGCTGCTCGGTCGTACCTCCGTCGCCCTCTTCAACGAGCTCCACTACCGCAGCGCCCCCAGGTACCGCGTCGGCGAGCTCCAGAAGCTGTCCACGTTCTTCCACCCCCTGGACTGCCTGCCGCACTGGAACCGGATCCATGGGCGCGGCGGATCCGTGCGGTACCAGTTCGTCGTCGGGCACGGACAGGAGGAGGCGCTGCGCCGGATCGTGCGCCGGATCTCCCAGCGGCGCTGCCCGTCGTTCCACGCCGTGCTCAAACGGTTCGGCGAAGGCGACCCGGGCTGGCTGTCGTTCCCGATGCCCGGCTGGGCCCTCGCCCTCGATCTGCCCGCAGCGCTGCCGGGCCTGACCGGGTTCCTGGACTCGCTGGACGAGGAGGTGGCGGAGGCCGGCGGCCGGGTCTGCCTGGCCAAGGACTCCCGGCTGCGGCCTCAGATGCTGGCCGCGATGTATCCACGGCTGGCCGAATTCCGGTCACTGCGCGCCGAGCTGGACCCGAACGGGGCGTTCCGCTCGGACCTGTCGCGCCGCCTCTCGCTCTGACCGCTGCGGTCTTCCGCCCTCTCGTCCTCCCTCGCCCCCTCGTCCGCAAGGAGTGTTTCCGTGAAGGACGCCTTCGGTGCCCCGCAGTCCCTGCTCGTTCTCGGCGGAACGTCTCGGATCGCTCTCGCCACCGCACGCCGGCTGATCGCCCGCCGGACCCGTACGGTCTGGCTGGCCGGCCGCCCCTCGCCCGGACTGGAGTCGGCCGCCGCCGAACTGCGCACACGCGGCGCCGACGTCCGTACGGTCGACTTCGACGCCCTCGACTCCGAGTCCCACGAGACCGCCCTCGGCAAGATCTTCACCGAGGGCGACATCGACATGGTGCTCCTCGCCTTCGGTATCGCGGGCGACCAGGAGCGTGACGAGGAGGAGCCGCTCTCCGCGGTCCGGGTCGCCCGGACGAATTACACGGGGGCCGTCTCCGCCGGGCTGGTGTGCGCCGGAGCACTCCAGGCGCAGGGGCACGGCTCGCTGGTGGTGCTGTCCTCGGTGGCCGGCGAACGCGTCCGCCGTGCCGACTTCATCTACGGGTCCAGCAAGGCGGGCCTGGACGCGTTCACCCAGGGGCTGGGGGACGCGCTGTACGGCACGGGAGTGCACGTGATGGTCGTACGCCCCGGCGTCGTACGGCCAGAAACGGCGGCCCGGCCCGCGACGCCGCGGCTCACCGTGGCACGACTCGCCGCTGCACCGCTGGAGGCGTCGCCTCTCGCGACGACTCCGGACGCGGTCGCGGCGGCGATCGTGACGGGTCTGCGGCGGCGTGCGGAGACGGTGTGGGTGCCGGGGTCACTGCGTGTAGTGATGTCGGCACTGCGGCATGCACCGCGCCCGCTGTTCCGGCGCCTGCCGGTCTGATCCTCGGGCGCCGGGGCGCTCAAGGAGTGAAGAGGCCCGCCGGGGCCGCTCAGGGGTGCAGGGAGGGCTCGTCCACGGAGGAGCCGCCCTGCGCGGGCACGACGGGCGCGCCGTCCCCGGCACCGAACGGGAACTCGTTGATCTTGCGCCAGACGCCGTCCGGGCCCTGCTCGTACAACGCGAAGGAACCGCAGGTCCAGGCGGCCTCGTAGTCGGAGAGCTCCTCGTAGGCCCGGTCCATCGCCTGCTCGGCGATGTCGTGCGCCACGGTCACATGCGGGTGGTACGGGAACTGGAGCTCGCGCACCAGCGGCCCGGAGGAGTCCCTGACCCGCTTCTGCAGCCACGAGCAGGCCGAGGCCCCCTCGACGACCTGGACGAAGACGACCGGCGAGAGGGGGCGGAAGGTCCCCGTGCCGGCCAGCCGCATCGGAAAGGGGCGGCCGCCCGTGGCGATCTGCGCGAGATGCGCCTCGATCGCGGGCAGGTCGGCCGCCTCGGCCTCGGTCGGCGGGAGAAGCGTGACGTGGGTGGGAATGCCGTACGCGGCAGGATCCCCGAAGCTCGCGCGCCGCTCCTGGAGCAGGCTGCCGTAGGGCTCCGGGACCGCGATCGAAACGCCGAGCGTTACGGTCCCCACGTCGTTCTCCTCAATCCTCGATGGTCAATGGCCGGTTTTCAGCCATCCACCGTTTTCAACTTCCCGTCGCCAGTGTGACGCCTGCGGCCGCGAAACCGCCAGGGTCCTTGGACTCAGTGCTTCGCGGGCAGAAAGCCCATCCGGTCGTACGTCCGGGCCAGGGTCTCGGCCGCGACGGAGCGGGCCTTCTCCGCGCCCTTGGCCAGGATCGAGTCCAGCGTCTCCGGGTCGTCCAGGTATTCCTGGGTGCGGGTGCGGAACGGTGTGACGAACTCGACCATGACCTCGGCAAGGTCGGTCTTGAGCGCACCGTAGCCCTTGCCCTCGTACTTCTGCTCCAGATCCGCGATACCGGTTTCGGTCAACGTGGAGTAGATGGTCAGCAGGTTGCTGACCCCGGGCTTCTCGGCCCGGTCGAAGCGGATGACCGTGTCGGTGTCGGTGACCGCGCTCCGGACCTTCTTGGCGGTGGCCTTCGGCTCGTCGAGGAGGTTGATCAGGCCCTTCGGGGTGGCCGCCGACTTGCTCATCTTCGACGACGGGTCCTGAAGGTCGTAGATCTTCGCCGTCTCCTTGAGGATGTACGGGTCCGGCACGGTGAACGTGTCGCCGTAGCTGCCGTTGAACCGCTCGGCGAGGTTACGGGTCAGCTCCAGGTGCTGGCGCTGGTCCTCGCCGACCGGGACCTGGTCGGCCTGGTACAGCAGGATGTCGGCGACCATCAGCATCGGGTACGTGAAGAGACCGACCGTGGTGCGGTCGGCACCCTGCTTGGCAGACTTGTCCTTGAACTGCGTCATGCGGGAGGCCTCGCCGAAGCCGGTGAGGCAGTTCATGATCCAGCCGAGCTGGGCGTGCTCGGGGACATGGCTCTGGACGAAGAGCGTGCAGCGCTCCGGGTCGAGACCGGCGGCGAGGAGCTGGGCGGCGGCAAGCCGGGTGTTCGCGCGCAGCTCCGCGGGGTCCTGCGGAATGGTGATCGCATGCAGGTCCACGACCATGTAGAAGGCGTCGTGGGATTCCTGCAGCGCCACCCACTGGCGGACCGCACCGAGGTAGTTGCCGAGGTGGAACGAGCCTGCGGTGGGCTGGATTCCGGAGAGCACGCGGGGGCGTTCAGAGGCCATGAAACCCATTGTCTCAGGTACGGAACCGATCTCCGGCAGCCGGTGCGGAAGGTGCGCGGACACAGGACGCGCACCGCCGTGAATGGGACGAGGAACACAGTCGGGCCGACGGGACGGTGGAAGGGCGCGGACGGGCGCGCCGTGAATTGAAGGTTTCCTCGCCAGGGTTCCGACCGACGATACAAAGTGGGCACCACCCTCCGCCCACGCCGCACGACGAACGGAGATCCCGTGTCGACCACGGAAACTGCCATCGCCTCCGCCGAGGCGCACAGCGCGCACAACTACCATCCGCTGCCCGTCGTCGTCGCTTCGGCGAACGGAGCCTGGATGACCGATGTCGAGGGCCGGCGCTACCTCGACATGCTCGCCGGATATTCGGCGCTCAACTTCGGCCATGGCAACCGGCGCCTGCTCGACGCGGCCAAGGCACAGCTGGAACGGGTGACCCTCACCTCGCGCGCCTTCTACCACGACCGGTTCGCCGACTTCTGTACACAGCTCGCCGAGTTGTGCGGCATGGAAATGGTGCTGCCGATGAACACCGGGGCGGAGGCCGTGGAGACCGCGGTCAAGACCGCCCGCAAGTGGGGCTACCGGGTGAAGGGCGTCCCGGACGGCATGGCGAAGATCATTGTCGCCGCGAACAACTTCCACGGCCGGACGACGACGATCATCAGCTTCTCCACGGACCAGGAGGCACGGGAGGACTTCGGTCCGTACACGCCGGGGTTCGAGATCGTTCCGTACGGGGATCTGACCGCGCTCGCGGAGGCGATGACCGAGAACACCGTGGCGGTGCTGCTGGAGCCGATCCAGGGCGAGGCCGGGGTGCTGGTGCCGCCGCCCGGCTACCTCCCCCGGGTGCGCGAACTCACCCGCCAGCGGAATGTGCTGTTCATCGCGGACGAGATCCAGTCGGGCCTGGGCCGGACCGGGAAGACCTTCGCCTGTGAGCACGAGGGTGTCGTGCCGGACATGTATGTGCTCGGCAAGGCGCTGGGCGGCGGCGTGGTCCCGGTGTCGGCGGTGGTCTCGTCGAAGGATGTGCTCGGGGTGTACCGGCCCGGTGAGCACGGTTCGACGTTCGGCGGGAATCCCCTTGCCTGTGCGGTCGCGCTGGAGGTCATCGCGATGCTCCGTACCGGCGAATTCCAGCAGCGGGCGACCGAGTTGGGCGAGCACCTCCACCAGGAGCTGAGGCTGCTGGTGGGCGGGGGCGCGGTGGAGGCGGTACGGGGCCGCGGGCTGTGGGCGGGCGTCGACATCGCCCCGAGCCACGGCACCGGCCGGGAGATCTCCGAGAAGCTGATGGACCGGGGGGTGCTGGTCAAGGACACCCATGGCTCGACGATCCGGATCGCCCCGCCGCTGGTGATCAGCAAGGAGGACCTGGACTGGGGGCTCGAGCAGCTCCGCGCCGTCCTGCGCGGCTGAGTTCCGCCGTCGGTCGCCGGGCAGGCTCAGAGCCTTACGTCCGGATCGGGCCAGGGCCCGCGAGCCCGGCGTGATCCGGACGAAAGGCCCTGGCTAGAGGATCACGTGAGGCAGGAAGCGGGCGTACTCGTCCGTGACCGGCCCCGCCGATTCGCGGATGCCGAGCCCGGCCGCCTCGTCCTCGACGACCCACGCCCCCAGCACCACCCGGTTGCCGTCGAAGTCCGGCAGCGGTGCCAGTTCCTGGTAGCAGCACGGCTCGTCCCGCAGCACCACGGGGCTTCCCGGCTCATGGATCGTGACCCCGGCCCCCTCGCGGCCGAGCAGCGGCTTGACGACGTAGCCGAGGCCACCTCCATCGCCCGCCCCCGTACCGGTCGCCGCGAGTTCACGGGGGCCGTCGAGATAGGAGGGGAGCAGATTCGGGTGGCCGGGAAAGAGCTCCCAGAGGATCGCCAGCAGCGCCTTGTTGGAGAGGAGCATCTTCCAGGCGGGCTCGATCCAGCAGGTGGTGCCGGTGCCGCCGCCGTTGTCGAGGGTGTCCAGCACATGCGGCCCGAACCGGTCGGTCGCCAGCCACTCCCACGGGTACAGCTTGAAACAGCTGCGGATGAAGCGGAGCCGCTCGTCGACGAACCGCCCGGCAAGCCGGTCCCAGCCGATCTGTTCGACGGAGAGCGCCTCCGTGTCGATGCCGGCCTGTTCGGCGGTCTCGCGCAGATAGGCGACCGTCATCAGGTCCTCGCCCAGCTCGTCCCCGTCGGAGTGCGCGAAGTGCAGCGGTCCGGGCGGCAACAGGCCGGCCTGCCGTTTCCACGCCGCGACGAGACGTTCGTGCAGGGAGTTCCACTGGTCGGCGCCCGGGAATCGGTCCTCCATCCAGAACCACTGGGCGCTCGCGGCCTCCACCAGGGAGGTGGGGGTGTCCGCGTTGTATTCCAGCATCTTCGCCGGACCGGTTCCGTCATAGCGCAGGTCGAACCTTCCGTACAGGGACGGCAGTTCGTCACGGCGGTGCCAGGACTGGGCGATGAGTCCGGACAGCCGGCGGTCGGTGATGCCGAGATCGGCGAAGCGGTCCTGCTCCACGATGTGCGCGGCCGCGGCCAGACACATGGTGTGCAGTTCCTCCACGACGTCCTCCAGTGCCTCGACCTCGGGCAGCGAGAAGACGTAGTAGGCGCTCTCGTCCCAGTACGGGCGCAGTGATCCGTCCGGATAGCGGGTGAGCGGGTAGACGAGTCCCTGCTCCTCCACCGTCTGCTGCCAGCCGGGGCGCGGCTGCGTGGTGCGGCGTTCCATACCGGTTCAGCCGCCGCCGGTGCCCGAGCATCCGAAGCCGCCGCGGTCGACCGCGGACTTGCTGAAGCTGCCGCCATCCACCTTGCCGTTCTTGCTGCTGCCGCCGTAGTAGTACGACCCCTTGCCGCTGCCGTTCTTACATTCGTAGCTCGGCAGCTTGTCCCGGGTGAGCGGGTCGACGCACCGCTTGTCCGGTTCCGAACCGCAGGAGGTGATCATCGCTGCGAGCACCCCCATGCCACCGAGCACCACCGTGCTCGACCTCAGCCTGCGTATGGCCATGCTTCCATCTCCCCCGTCGTACGAATCAAGCCAATGTGGCCACTCGTCAGATTAGATGGCCGCCCATTGCGGCCGAAAGCCGGTGCACCGAACGGCCGCAAGTAGAGTCCCTGTGTGCTCATCGGGATGATCTGCGCGCTCGGCGCCGCCGTCTGCTTCGGTACGGCCTCCGTCCTCCAGGCCGTCGCCTCGCGGGCCGCCGCCGAGCCGGGGGCGGACGCGGGGGTCGATCCGGCGCTGCTGCTGCGCGCCCTGCGCCAGTGGCGCTACATCGCCGGACTCGCCCTCGACGGCTGCGGTTTCGTCCTCCAGATCATCGCCCTGCGGTCCCTGCCGATCTACGCGGTGGGCGCCGCCCTGGCCGCGAGTCTCGCGGTGACCGCCGTAGTCGCCGCCCGGCTCCTCAAGGTGCGGCTGAGCGGCGTCGAATGGACCGCGGTCGGCGTCGTCTGCGCGGGCCTGGGCATGCTGGGGCTCGCCTCCGGCGGTGAGGGCCACGGGACCGGCTCGGCGGCCCTGGGCTGGACGATGCTGGGGATCTCCCTCGGCATTCTGCTGATCGGCGTGGCAGCCGGGCGCCTCCCGGAGAGGCCGCGGGCGCTCGTTCTGGGGCTCGGCGCGGGGTGTGGCTTCGGGGTGGTGGAGGTCACGGTCCGGCTGATCAACGACATGTCCCCGTCGGCGCTACTCGCCGACCCGGCCGGGTACGCCCTGCTGCTGGGCGGCGGTTCGGCGTTCCTGCTGCTGACATCGGCGCTGCAGCGCGGTTCGGTGACGACGGCGACGGCCGGCATGGTGCTCGGCGAGACGATCGGCCCGGCGCTGGTGGGCGTCATCTGGCTCGGGGACCGTACCCGCGAGGGCCTGGTCTGGCCGGCGGTCGCCGGTTTCGTGGTGGCGGTGGCGGGAGCGCTGGCCCTGGCCCGGTTCGGCGAGGCCCCGGCGGACACGCCCGAACCGGCCGAACCGACCGAACCGACCACCCCCGGAAGGCTGTAGGACCCAGGTGTACTCGGTCCTGTCGTCGGACTGCCGTCTGCCGTACGACGGCGGGGCCTACGGCAGCACCCGGCACAGTGCGTCCAGTGCGCCCGCCCAGGCGCTGTCGGTCGGTGTCCCGTAACCGATGACCAGGGCGTCGCGCCCCGGCGCCGCCTCCGGGTGGCGGAAGCGCGAGATCCCCTCCAGTGCCAGCCCCTGCCACGCGGCCGCCCGCATCACCGATGGCTCGCTGCCCTCCGGGAGTTCGAGCACGGCGTGCAGTCCGGCGGCGATACCGCTGATCCGGACATCGGGCGCCCGCTGTGCCAGCACCGCGACGAGCTGGTCGCGACGGTGGCGGTAGCGCAGCCGCATCGAGCGCACATGACGGTCGTACGCACCCGATGCGATGAACTCCGCGAGCGTCAGCTGTTCCAGCGCGCTCGACGACCAGTCGCTCACCCCCTTGGCCTCGGCCACCTCCCCCACCAGGTTCTCCGGCAGCACCATCCACCCCAGCCGCAGTCCCGGCGCCAGCGACTTGCTCGTCGTTCCCAGGTGTACGACGCGTTCGGGGTCGAGGCCCTGGAGCGCCCCGACCGGCTGCCGGTCGTAGCGGAACTCCCCGTCGTAGTCGTCCTCCAGGATCAGGCCGCCCGTGCCGCGCGCCCAGTCGACCGCCGCGGCCCGCCGGTCCGGATGGAGCGGCGCCCCCGTCGGGAACTGGTGCGCGGGCGTCATCAGGACCGCGCCCACGCCGCGCAGCCCGGCCAGTTCACCGGTCCTGGCCCCGAGTCCGTCGACCGGCAGACAGGGCATGCGCAGCCCGGCATCCGCGAGCAGCTTCCAGTGCACGTCCAGTCCGTACGACTCGACGGCAACCTCCCGCACCCGCCGCTTGCGCAGCACCGTCCCCATCAGCTTCAGCGCCTGCACGAAACCGGCGCAGATCACGATCCGCTCCGGGTCCGCGTACACACCGCGGGCGCGGGCCAGATAGTCGGCGAGGACGGTGCGCAGCTCGATGCGCCCGCGCGGATCGCCGTACCCGAAGGCGTCGTTGGGTGCGGCGGTCAGGGCGTGGCGGGCCGCCTTGAGCCAGTCGGCGCGCGGGAACGTCGAGAGGTCGGGCGACCCGGCCAGCAGGTTGTGGGCGGGCTGGGACCGCACCGGCCGGGAGCGCGTCGCCCTGGTGGCCGTCCGGCGCGGCTCGGCCCGCCGCGCCACCCTGGTCCCCGAACCCTGCCGGGCGGTGAGCCACCCCTCGGCGACCAGCTCCGCGTACGCGTCGGCGACGGTGTTCCGGGCGATGCCGAGGTCCACGGCGAGGCTGCGGGAGGACGGCAGCCGGGTGCCGGGCGCCAGCCGCCCCGTCCGTACGGCCTCGCGCAGGGCGTCCATGAGCCCGGCCCGCAACCCCGCCGCACCCGTCGTCTCCAGATGCAGGTCGGCACCGAAAGTGGCCCAGGAATCCGTCATGGAAATGGACCATACCGCTGCGCCATCCTCACCGTAACGTCGTACCCATGACGACGAACGAGCACAGCCACCCGACCTCCGGACTCACCCCCGAGCACACCCCCCGTATGCAGCAGTGGGCCGCACTCGCCCCCGATGTCTACAAGGCCCTGGTCCGGCTGGACGCGGCATCCCGCAAGGGCCTCGACCCGGTCATCGGGGAGCTGGTGAAGATCCGCTCCTCGCAGCTCAACCACTGCGCGTTCTGCCTCGACATGCACACCAAGGACGCACTGGCGGCGGGCGAGTCCATCGAGCGGATCGTCCAGCTCGGCGCGTGGGAGGAGTCGCAGCACTTCTACACGCCGAAGGAGATCGCGGCCATCGAGCTGACCGAGGCGGTGACCGTACTGACCGACGGTTTCGTTCCGGACGAGGTGTGGGAGAAGGCCGCCAAGCACTTCGACGAGACCGAGCTCGCCCACCTCATCGCCGCGATCACGACGATCAACGCCTGGAACCGGTTCGCCGTGACCACCCGCATGGTGCCCGGTCACTACAAGCCCGGCGACATCAAGCACTGACCCGGCACGCCTCCACCCCGCCCGCCCGCCCCTGCGTCGGAACACCCCCGGGAGCCCCGTGATGACCGCATCCGTCCTCCGTGCACTGCACCACGACCGCGCCCCCGGCGATCCGCTGGTCCTCCCCGGCCCGTGGGACGCGGCGAGCGCCCGCGTCTTCGCCGATGCGGGCTTCCCGGCGCTCGCCACGCCCAGTGCCGGGGTCGCGGCCTCGCTCGGTTACGAGGACGGGGCGACGCCCGCCGCCGAGATGTTCGCGGCCGTGGCCAGGATCGTGCGCGCCGTCCCGGCCGCCGTCCCCGTCTCGGCGGACATCGAGGCGGGCTACGGGCTGGCGCCGGAGGAACTCGTGGAACGCCTCCTCGGCACCGGAGCCGTCGGCTGCAATCTGGAGGACTCGACCGACGGCACCCTCGTCGATGCCCAGCGGCAGGCGGACCGGCTGGCGGAGGTACGGGCGGTCGCGGGCGACCGGCTCTTCATCAACGCCCGCGTCGACACCTACGTCCACGGCGTCCCCGACGGCACGGACCAGGAGGCGGAGACGGTTCGCCGCGCCCTGCTGTACGTGGCGGCGGGCGCGGACTGCGTCTACCCGATCGCGGCCCCGCCCGAGGCCCTGCCCCGGCTGGCCGCCGCTGTCCCGGCCCCGCTCAACGCCCTTGCCCGGCCGGACGGCCCGACCCCGCGCCGGCTGGGGGAACTGGGCGCCGACCGGATCACTTTCGGCCCCGGGCTGCAGCGCCGGGCCATGGCAGCCGTACGCGAGATCGCGGACGAGCTGCGGAAGGGGTAGGCGCCCCGGGGCCGCGCACGGTCACGCCTGTCTGCCGCCGAAGGCCGCCAGGGTCCGTTCCAGCATCGGCATGGCCCGCACCACGTTGCGGGAGCGGATCAGGGCGTCCCAGGCGGGTTCGAACTTCTTCCAGCCGCCCGCGTACGCCAGATGCCTGAGCCGCTCGTGCGTGCCCGGCTGGGCAGCCGCACCGCGCCAGATGTTGGACCACCGGTAGAAGTCCCGGTACGCGCGCCAGTACCCGTCCTCCAGCTGGCGGGGAGTCATCCCCTTCGGGCGGTGGACGACATGGCGGGTGTCGTAGAGATCCCAGTCCCGGTGGACGATCCGGTCCTCGGCCTCCATCTGCTTCCACAGACCGGTGGACGGATACGGCGTCATGATGTGGAAGGTGGCCGTCTCGATGCCCTGCTCGACGGCCCACTCCACCGTACGGTCGAAGACGTCCGGGCCGTCGTGGTCGAGCCCGAAGACGAAGCTGGCGTTGACCATGACACCGGCGTCATGGAGCCGGCGCACGGCGGCCGCGTAGTCCTTGCCGATGTTCTGGTCCTTGCGGCGTTCGGCGAGGTTCGCGCTGTTGACTGTCTCGAAGCCGACGAACAGGCTGCGCAGCCCCGCGTCCACGGCCCGCTCCAGCAGATCCGGCTGGAGGACCGACTTCACGGTGCCGGCCGCCTGCCAGAGCCGCCCCATTCCGGCCATCCCGTCGAAGAGCGCCTCGGCGAAGCGCCGGTTGCCGAGCAGATGATCGTCGAGGAAGTACAGATGCCTGCCGGGCAGCCGCTCGATCTCGGCGAGGGCGTCGTCCACGGCCTGGGTGTAGAAGGACTTGCCGCCCTCGAAGAACGCGTCCTTGTAACAGAAGTCGCAGTGGTGCGGGCAGCCGCGCGAGACGACGATCGAGTTGGGCACCAGATACAGATGCCGCTTGATCAGGTCCCGTCGCACGGGCGGCAGTCCGGCCAGGGTGCGCAGTTTCGAGTCGTACCGGCGGCCCGGCACACCGTTCCGGAACTCCTTCAGGAACAGCGGCCAGGTGTCCTCCCCCGGCCCGGTGAAGATCGTGTCGGCGTGTGCCGACGCCTCGTCCGGGAGCGAGGTCACATGGAGGCCGCCCATGGCGACGTGGACACCCCGGGCGCGGAAGTGGTCGGCTATCTCGTAGCTGCGCCGGGCGGAGGTGATGTACGGCTGGACGACCAGCAGATCGGGGCTGTCGAGCGTCTCGATGTCGACCCGCTCGACATGCTCGTCGAGGAGCGTCACCTCGTCGTCCGGGTCCAGGTAGCCGGCGAGGGTCGCCAGGCCGAGCGGCGGGAAGAGCGAGTACTTGATGGGCCGGAACAGCGGGCTGGTCGCCTCGGTCAGGGCCGGAAGGATCATCGTCACGCGCATGACAGCCCAGACTCGGGGAGCGGGGCGGCCGGTTCCCGGCCACGGCCACGTACCGACGCAGCCGCCCCCGGCAACGATCGCTGCCGGGGGCGGTGGTGTACGCCTCAAAGGGCGTACGGATCAGATCAGGCCGAGCTCGCGGACCGCGTCGCGCTCCTCGATGAGCTCCTGCACCGACGCGTCGATGCGCGTACGGGAGAACTCGTTGATGTCCAGGCCCTGGACGATCTCGTACTTGCCGTCCTTCGTGGTGACCGGGAAGGACGAGATGATGCCCTCGGGCACGCCGTAGGAGCCGTCCGACGGGATACCCATGGAGGTCCAGTCGCCGGCGGCGGTGCCGTTGACCCAGGTGTGGATGTGGTCGATGGCGGCGTTGGCGGCCGAGGCGGCCGAGGACGCGCCACGGGCCTCGATGATCGCGGCGCCGCGCTTGGCGACGGTCGGGATGAAAGTGTCGGCCAGCCACGCCTCGTCGTTGACGAGCTCGGCGGCGTTCTTGCCGGCGACCTCCGCGTGGAAGACGTCCGGGTACTGGGTCGCCGAGTGGTTGCCCCAGATCGTCAGCTTCTTGATGTCGGAGACGGCGGCACCGGTCTTGGCGGCCAGCTGCGAGATCGCGCGGTTGTGGTCGAGGCGGGTCATCGCGGTGAAGCGCTCGGCCGGTACGTCCGGGGCGGCGGCCTGCGCGATGAGCGCGTTGGTGTTGGCCGGGTTGCCGACGACGAGGACCTTGATGTCGTCCGCGGCGTTGTCGTTGATGGCCTTGCCCTGCGGCTTGAAGATGCCGCCGTTGGCGGAGAGCAGGTCGCCGCGCTCCATGCCCTTCGTACGCGGGCGGGCGCCGACCAGGAGGGCGACGTTGGCACCGGCGAAGCCGACATTGGCGTCGTCGGTGATCTCGATGTTGCGCAGCAGCGGGAAGGCGCAGTCGTCGAGCTCCATCGCGGTGCCCTCGGCGGCCTTCAGCCCCTGCGGGATCTCCAGGAGGCGCAGGTTGACCGGCACGTCGGGGCCGAGCAGGTGGCCGGAGGCGATGCGGAAGAGCAGCGCGTAGCCGATCTGGCCGGCTGCGCCGGTCACGGTGACATTCACGGGAGTGCGGGTCATGGCGATCTCCGTTAGACAGCTGGCGGTGGGGGTCCCTGCCCCTGGTGCTGGACATCCCTGAATCTTGACGTGAAGAGATATCCAGCGATCAGGCTATCCGACCCGGAACCCCCCGACCGCCCGGCCCCCTGTGGCACCGCACACAACCCGTCACACAGCGCTCACCCAGCCGTATCCGCTCACCCGGGAGGCGGTCGCTCGATGGTGGGCCTTCTCGCCATCGTCGTCACCGCCCCGCTCCGGTCAGCAGCACCGCCCCGGCCAGTACGAGCAGCACACCGACCGCCCCCGCGAGGAGCACGGCCGGTCGCCTGCAGCCGCCACCGCAGCGGTCCGCTCCCCCGCCCCCGGTCCGGTGCGGTGGCTGCTGCGGGACCAGCGGGAGCGACGCACGCGCCCGGGAGATCCGGATGGGCTCCATCGTCATGTCCTGGCCCATCTCGGAACGGCTCCATGCCCGCTCCGCCAGCTCCCACATGGTCGTCAGATGCACCTGACTGGTACCCGTCGCCTCGGCGAGAGCGACGATCGCTCCTCTGGGCGCGAACAGGCGCCCGCTCAGATACCGCTCCCACGACGTCTTGCTGTAGCCCGTGCGGTCGGCCACCGCGGCGATGCTCAGCCCTCTGCGGTCGACGAGCCTGCGCAGCTGGCCGGCAAACTCCCTGACCTGCGGGTCGAGTTCATCCGACAGCGCCTTCCAACGAGGCATTGCTTCCCCTTGCCCGGATCCGGTTCTTCTTCCGCTCCGGACTACCCAGGAGTACGCACGAACGCAGGTCGACAGTTCCGGCAGACGGGGCGCACGGGGGTGTTCGGGACTCGGGGCGCGCCCGCGCACGCCCCCGGCACCACCGACGCGTGCCGAACACACCGATGCGTGCCGAACACGTTGCGGAGCGATCACACCGTGGCGGAATGGTCACTTCCGTGCCACAGGCCACAGGGTTCCCTTGTAGCGGTCTTCGCCGTCCACGAGGCTGAAGCCAGGACGGGGGCAAGGCCGCTCAAGCCACCACATTCCGGAACGCTTGCGTTCCGGTGGCTGCCCCCGCCCTCGGGTGTCCGTCCCTTCTCGGGGGAGGGGACGGACACCGTCCTCAAGCCGTGTGCCATAGCTGTAGCTGTACGGACGGCCTCAGCGGATCGTGAAGTGGACCGCGTCCTCCAGGAACGGAATGTCCAGCCACGGTTCGGGCTGCGCCACCAGCGCGAGCATCACGATGAGGAAGCCGAGCAACCCGTACGTCACCATGTCGGTGAAGCGGGAACGGACCGCCAGCATGCCCACCGACGGGACCACGACTCGCAGCACGGCACCCCCGATGAGGGCCACACCGATCAGCATCGTGCCGATCCTGAAGGCCTCTGCGAAGGGGTCGACGGCCACGATCAGCAGCCCGATCCCGGCCGTACAGAGCACGGCGAGCAGCGGCCACTGCCTGGCCGGGGCGGGTGCGTCCCCGGACGCGGCACGGCCACCGCCCTCGGGGCGCGCGGTGTCCCGGGTGAAGGACGGGAACCTCCGCGACGGACGCGGACCACTGTGCGGTGCGCCGACCGGGGCACCGCTACCGGGGCCGGCGGCAGCGGCAGCCTCCGGGCGGGTGTCCTCGCCCCGGTCCGCGTCGCCGGAGTCCTCATCGGCCTCGGTATCGAAGTCCGCATCCGACCGGACGACCGCCCCCTCACGAGCAGCGCCCTCCGAAGCAGCACCCTCACGGGTCGCAGCCCGATCCGGCGCAGCCTCATCCGCCGCGCCCGCAGCGGGCACGTCCGCGTCCGACGGCACCGGAGATGTCCGGTCCGCCTCGGCGGCCGGGTCGGCCGGACTCGTACCAGCACCCATGGGGTTCCTTCCGGATCGGGTCAGCCGGCTCAGACGGCGTCGGCTGCGTTGCGCTCGGCCGCCTCGACCACGTTGACGAGCAGCTGGGCACGGGTCATCGGGCCGACACCGCCGGGGTTCGGGGAGATCCAGGCGGCGACCTCGGCCACGCCCGGGTGTACGTCCCCGACGATCTTGCCGTGCTCGTCCCGGCTGACGCCGACGTCGAGCACGGCCGCGCCCGGCTTCACGTCCTCGGGCTTGATGATGTGCGGCACTCCGGCGGCGGCGACGATGATGTCGGCCTGCTTGAGCTGGGCGGAGAGGTCACGCGTACCGGTGTGGCACTGGGTGACGGTGGCGTTCTCGGACTTACGGGTCAGCAGCAGCGGGATCGAGCGGCCGATGGTGACACCGCGGCCGACGACCACGACGTGTGCCCCGTTGATCTCCACGTCGTGGTGGCGGAGCAGCTGGACGACACCCTGCGGGGTGCAGGGCAGCGGGCCCGTCTCGTTCAGTACGAGCCGGCCGAGGTTCATCGGGTGGAGGCCGTCGGCGTCCTTGGCCGGATCCATCAGTTCCAGGACGCGGTTGGTGTCGATCCCCTTGGGCAGGGGAAGCTGCACGATGTACCCCGTGCACTCGGGGTTGGCGTTGAGCTCCCGTACGACGTCCTCGATCTCCTCCTGGGTGGCGGTGTCGGGGAGTTCGCGCTGGATGGAGCCGATGCCGACCTGTGCGCAGTCACGGTGCTTGCCGTTCACGTACCACCGGCTGCCCGGGTCGTCCCCGACGAGCAGGGTTCCCAGGCCAGGGGTGATGCCCTGCGCCTTGAGGGCCGCCACGCGGACGGTGAGATCGGACTTGATCGCGGCTGCGGTGGCCTTGCCATCGAGAATCTGGGCAGTCATGTCCCCATACTCGCGGATGACCCCGCCCGCATACCAATTCGGGCCGCAGGCGGTGGCGCGATGTTGCGCTTGCGCAACAAGCAAGGGCCGCGACTGGACAAACTTACATTTCATTTATAACGATTATTGCCGCAGTGCCGCAGCAGTACCCGGGGGGCGGACCGCTGACCTTTCTTTCCTCCGTGCGGCCGCATCGTCCCCGCACGCACGTTGGAGGAACGCCCAGATGAGTTTCGGCGACCCGAACCCGAATCCGAACAACCCGTACGGCCAGCAGCCGAACCAGCCGCCGCAGGGCCAGCCCGGTTACGGCTACCCGCAGGCGCCGCAGGGCGTACCGCCGCAGCAGGGTCAGCCGGGCTACGGCTACCCGCAGCAGCCTGGCCAGCCGCAGGGCCAGCCGGGTTACGGCTACCCGCAGCAGCAGCCGGGCGGCACCCTCCAGGCCAACAACGGCTACATCAACGTCGCGGGCCTCGGCACCGTCGAACTCGCCACGATGGGGCGTCGCCTGGGCGCGCGTGCGCTGGACGGCGTCGCGTACGGCATCCTCTACGTGATCTTCTCGGCGATCGGCGTCGCGAGCCTCGTGGGCGCCTCGAAGTCCATCGACGACTGCAGCAGCACCGAGTACGGCACCGCTGCCTACACCCAGTGCATGAACGACGCGACCGACGCCAGCGTCGGCATACTCGCGGGCTTCTTCGGCTTCATCGCCGTGTTCGCGCTGATCGCGCTGCTCTACGAATGGCTGATGGTCTCCATCTGGGGCGCCACGCTCGGCAAGATGGTCCTCAACGTCAAGGTCGTCAAGGAGAGCACCGGCCAGGCCCCCGGTCTGGGTGCGGGCTTCATCCGCTGGATCATCCCGATGGTCGGCTCGCTCTTCTGCGGTCTCGGCACGCTGCTGGTCTACCTCTCCCCCTTCTTCGACAACTCGGGCAAGCTCCAGGGCTGGCACGACCGCGCCGGCAGCACGATCGTCATCAAGACGAAGTGAGCATGCTGAAGGTGTAACACCCTCACCGCCTTGCGAAGGCCGCCAATTCCCCACTCGTTCCGGGGAATTGGCGGCCTTCCGTCTTACCCGGGCTGCCCGGGTGCAACTCGTATCAGTGGAAGAAGTGCCGCGTACCCGTGAAGTACATCGTCACGCCCGCCTTCTTCGCGGCCTCGACGACCAGCTCGTCACGGACCGAACCGCCCGGCTGGGCCACAGCCTTGATGCCGGCCGCGGTCAGGATCTCCAGCCCGTCCGGGAACGGGAAGAACGCGTCGGACGCGGCGTACGCGCCCCGGGCCCGCTCCTCGCCCGCACGCTCGACGGCCAGCTTCGCGGAGTCGACCCGGTTGACCTGGCCCATGCCGACGCCGACCGAGGCGCCGCCCTTGGCGAGCAGGATCGCGTTGGACTTGACCGCGCGAGCGGCCTTCCACGCGAAGGCGAGCTCCTTCAGCTCGTCCTCGGGGAGTGCCTCACCGGTGGCGAGGGTCCAGTTGGCCGGGTCGTCGCCGTCGGCCTGGAGGCGGTCGGTGACCTGGAGCAGCGCGCCGCCGTCGATCGGCTTGACCTCGACCGTGGAGGTCGGGGCGTCGGGGCAGCGCAGCACACGGATGTTCTTCTTGCGGGCGAGGATCTCGACCGCGCCGTCCTCGTACGCCGGGGCGACGATGACCTCGGTGAAGATCTCCGCGACCTGCTCGGCCATGGCGACGGTCACCGGACGGTTGACGGCGATGACACCACCGAAGGCCGACAGCGGATCGCAGGCGTGCGCGTTGCGGTGCGCCTCGGCGACGTCGTCGGCGATCGCGATGCCGCACGGGTTGGCGTGCTTGATGATCGCCACGCACGGCTCGGCGTGGTCGTACGCGGCACGGCGCGCGGCGTCCGTGTCCGTGTAGTTGTTGTACGACATCTCCTTGCCGTGCAGCTGCTCCGCCTCGGCCAGGCCACCGGCGCCGGAGGTGTAGAGCGCGGCGGGCTGGTGCGGGTTCTCGCCGTACCGCAGGACGTTCTTGCGCTCGTACGTCGCGCCGAAGAAGTCGGGGAAGCCCGAGTCGTCGGCGGCCGCGTAATCGTCCGCGAACCAGGAGGCGACGGCCACGTCGTACGCGGCCGTGTGCTGGAACGCCTCGGCGGCCAGGCGCTTGCGGGTCGTCAGGTCGAAGCCGCCCGCCTTGACCGCGGCGAGGACGTCGGCGTACCGCTCGGGGCTGGTGACGACGGCCACGGACGGGTGGTTCTTGGCAGCGGCGCGGACCATCGACGGACCGCCGATGTCGATCTGCTCCACGCACTCGTCGGCGGACGCGCCGGAGGCGACGGTCTCCTTGAACGGGTAGAGGTTGACGACCACCAGGTCGAAAGGCTCCACACCCAGCTCGGCGAGCTGCTCACGGTGGGCGTCCAGGCGCAGGTCCGCGAGGATGCCGGCGTGGACGCGCGGGTGCAGCGTCTTGACGCGGCCGTCGAGGCACTCGGGGAAGCCGGTGAGCTCCTCGACCTTGGTGACCGGCACCCCGGCAGCAGCGATCCTCCCGGCGGTGGAGCCGGTGGAGACGAGCTCGACACCCGCCTCGTGCAGACCGCGGGCGAGGTCTTCGAGCCCCGTCTTGTCGTAGACACTGACCAGGGCGCGACGGATGGGCTTATTCACCGACATGACCGAGATGAACCTTTCGTCCCTCAATGCGATAGCCGTCACGGGCGAGCCGCCCCACGGCCTCGACGAGCAGCTTGCGCTCGACTTCCTTGATGCGTTCGTGGAGAGCGGCTTCGCCCTCCGCCGTGTCCTCTTCGGCCACCTCGACCACGCCCTGCGCGATGATCGGGCCGGTGTCGACGCCGTCGTCGACGAAGTGGACGGTGCACCCGGTGACCTTCACGCCGTACGCGAGTGCGTCACGCACTCCATGGGCACCGGGAAAGCTGGGGAGCAGGGCGGGGTGGGTGTTGATGAACCGGCCACCGAACCGGGCGAGGAACTCCTTGCCCACGATCTTCATGAATCCCGCGGACACCACGAGGTCCGGGCGGTGCTCGGCCGTCGCGGCCGCGAGTGCCGCGTCCCACTCCTCGCGGGTGGCATGGTCCTTGACCCTGCACACGAAGGTCGGCAGTCCGGCGCGCTCCGCCCGCTCCAGGCCGACGATGCCGGAGCGGTCGGCGCCGACCGCGACGACCTGTGCGCCGAAGCCCTCGGGGTCGTCACCGATGGCGTCGAGCAGGGCTTGGAGATTCGTACCTGAGCCGGAGACCAGCACGACCAGACGGGCCGGTGCGGCGGAGGGGGGCGGGGAGGCCACGGCTGGGCCCTTTCTCGCGTGGTGAAGCAGAGCAACGCTGATTTGTATGGTCGTACGAAAGAATCGAGCCCCTCGATACGGGGAACTCTACGAACGAGCCGACCGCCAGCAACGATACCGGCACCTCGGGAGACCCCCACGGGACGGGGGTGAGAGGCCGCAGGTCGGCCGCGGCGAAGCACGAGAGGGGTCCGGGTGACGGGTATCGGCCACCTGAGCCGCGCTCCCAGCTTTCGGCCCCTCCTGGCCGGGAGGTAGCGTCAGGGGACAGGGAACCGTCCGCAGGGCGGAAATGACGAGATGGGGAAGACGTTCACCATATGCCGGACCGACGCCGCCGCACCGCCTTCCGCCACCCGCTGCCCGAGCGGACCCCACTGATGCTGCGGGAGCGCCAGTCCCCCACGGGCCCTTCCCCCTCTTCCGGTTCTTCCGGTCCCGCGGGCGACAACCCGTTCGCTGCACCGCCCGAGGACCGGCCCGACCAGCCCTGGCAGCCCCGCCATCCTTCTGACGCCGGAAACGGCAACGGGAACAACCAGGGGAACGGGGGCCGGGGCAACGGCGACGGGTCGTCCGAGGGCGGCTCCTCCGACGACCGGCCGGTCTGGGGCAGCCAGTGGAGCAGCCAACAGCCCGGTCGCCAGAGCGGCGGCTTCGGCGGCCGCCCCGGGGGCCAGAGCGGGCCGAACGGCCAGGGCGGCCCCGGGGGCAGCCCCGGCGGACTGCGCTGGGATCCGACCGACCCCGCCCAGCGCCGCGCACGCTACGCACTGCTCTGCGGCATGTGGGCCTTCTTCTTCGCACTCTTCGACTTCCCGGAGATCGCCCTGCTGCTCGGCGCACTCGCCGTGTACTGGTCGATCAGCTCGCTCCGGGCGAAGCCGAACGGCGCGTCCGCGCCCGGCGCCGCCGGAGCACCCGGGACGGCCGCAGCGTCCGGTACGCCGGCCGTCGGTCCCCTCCAGGGTTCCGGTTCCGGGCGTGTTCCGGCGTCCACGCCCGGCGCCCCCGCCGCTCCTGGCTACGGGAGGCAGCAGACCACGGCTGCGGTCAGCGGCCTGGTGACGGCGCTGCTCGCACTCTCGATCGTCGCGACGACGTTCACGGTGCAGCTCGTCTACCGCGACTACTACACCTGCGTGAACGACGCCCTGACCAAGTCCGGGCAGCTGGCCTGCAACGACCTGCTGCCGAAGCCGCTGGAGCCCTTCTTCGGCGTCAAGAACTGACACGTCACGGATTTACGGATCCACGGACGGCCCAGCCTCCCCTGGCCGGGCCGTCCGTTCGTGCCAGGGGTCGGTCGGCAGGAAGTCGTACGGCTCGGAGTCGTCGCTCCTCCCGCCCGCCGCGGACGCCGACGCAGCACCGCCGGTTGCGGGGGAAGCCGCCGCAGCGGGTACGCACCCCGAAGCGCGGACGGGTACGCGAACGGTTCCCGGTCCGGGCACCGCCTCGGCCACCTCGTCCTCGTCCCGACGCCCGGACCGCTTCCACCACCGCCGGCTGCCATCATCCGGCTCCTGAGGTACCTGCCCGGGGCTCTTGGCAGGCACCTGAGCTGCGGGCGCGCACTCCGCCGCTGCGGTCTCCCCCACCGACCGTCGCACCCGCCGTCCCCCGTCGCTTCCCCGCAGCCGCCAGGCCCGGAGCAGCAGCGCCACGGGGACGCCGAGCAGCGCCGTCCACGCCAGGGCCGCCGCACCCGTCAGCCACCACAACGGGCCGAACTCCGCCAGAGCCCCGGTGCCGAGCGGTCCGCCCGCGGCCGCGGCCAGCGCCGCCGTGCCGACCCCGCACCCCACCGCTCCCAGGCCGGCCGTCAGCGCGGTCTCCCACAGGCTCCACGCATCCTCCCGCCCCGCATGGGCGGGCGCGGCCCGCCGTACCGTGAACCAGGCGACCGTCACCCCGGCCGCGACCGGCACCGTGGCGGCCGCCCAGTTCAGGACCGTCCCCGGACCCTGGGCCGGCACCGCGGCGAGCAACGGGAAAACGGGCAGTGCCGGGCGCCCCGAGAAGGCGAGCGGGGTGACCGCGGACGCCGTACCGAGCGCAAAGCCCGGCCCGAGTCCGTACGCGGCACCCCACACCGCTGCATTCGGCACCAGCACCAGCGCGAGCAGCAGCACCGGGACCCGGCCCGCCCAGTCGCCCGAGAGCTGGACGAACGACTGCTGAGCCGCCTGTGCATGCCACACCAGCGCCACCGCGACGAGCAGCGCCCCGCCACCGAGCAGCACCGCCACCCCGGCCGCGGCCGACCGGCACACCGCCTCCGCGCGCTCCCTGAACCGGGTGCGCGCCAGCTTCTCGTGCAGGCGCACCGGCGCCCAGGACGGTGGCGCGATCGGGTGCCCCGATGCCGTCCAGACCCCGGCAGCCGCCGCGCCCATCACCACAACGGCTGAAGGGAAGAGCAACGACGGTGCGTACACGGACAGCGAACCACCCCGTGCATAGACCGCGGCAGCGGCTCCGACCAGCAGATATCCGCCGCTGACCATGGCGAACGCGCCCGCGGCCGGGGGCGCCGGGCGCTCCTCGACCGACTCCAGGGCGTCACGGGCCGCACGGTGCACCAGCCACACCGGCATCACGGCGAGCAGCAGCGGGACGAGGCCGACCGGGGCAGGGGCTCCGCCGAGCGTGTCGGTTCTGATCAGCTCGGCACCGTGGGCAAGCAGCCAGAGCCCGACCGCCACATGGAGGGCCCCGCCGGGGCCGTTGTCGGGAGTCGGGGAGCTGATCCACAGCGTCATGGCGAGCACGGCGAGTGCGCCCAGCCCCAGCCCGGCCGCAAGCGCCCCACGCAGGAAGGCGAAGGCCAGAACGGAGGACCGGCCCTGCTCTGCCGACAACGACGGGCTGCGTTCGGTCACTTGGGTCACATGGCAATGCTCCCAACGACACGCGCTTATTCCGTGTAACAGGCGAACGACCGCTGTGTCGCTCAATATGCGTTTATGTACTTTTTCACCCAGCGCGGGCCCTGAGGGGTCTTTCATGACAGAGAGCTCGTCCGATGCGCCACACGGGCGGCCCGCCCGGCGACACCGGAGGCGGTCGCGAGGCTGTCCGAGCCGGTGATGACGAAGCAACCGCCATCCCGTCCGCTGTCCCGTCCACCGACCCCCGTCGAAGCCACTGGGAGCACCGCCATGGCCCCGACCGAGCCAAGCGCCACCCCTGAACTGCCAGACAAGCACGGCGCATCCGGCACATCTGTCACTGACGGCCCATCCGCCACCCGTACCGCGTCCGAAGCGCCTGAAAAACCTGAAATGCCTGAAGCATCTGAAGCGCCGGCCGAGGCGTTCGATGCCTTGTACAAGAGCTGCGCCGCCGCCCTCTTCCGCCAGACGTTTCTGCTGACCGGGCGTCGGAACCTCTCCCAGGAGTCCGTCGCGCGGGCCTTCGCGCGGGCCTGGGAACACTGGCCGGAGGTCGCGGTGGACTGTGATCCGGCGGGCTGGGTGCGGGCCGCCGCGTACGAGTACGCGATGTCGCCCTGGCACCGGCTGCGCCGCACGCACCGCCCCCTCGACCCACCGCCCGCCGAACCCGGTGCGCGCGTACTGCTCGGCGCGCTGCTCGACCTGCCGCCGTCGTACCGCCGCACCCTGCTGCTCTACGACGGCGTCGGCCTGGATCTTCCGGAGACCGCGGCGGAGACGGAGGCCAGCACCCCGGCGACGGCGAGCAGACTGATGAACGCACGTGCCGCGGTCGCCGAGCGGCTGCCCGACCTGGCGGAGTCGGCGTCCCCCACCGAGCAGTCGGCGCTCCTGCATCAACAGCTCGGCGCACTCGCCCGGGCCCAGCCCCCCGCCTCGCTCCCCTCGCCCGACGCGATCCGTACGGACAGCGAGCGCAGGGCCCAGGTGTGGACCAGAGCGGCCATCTCCTTCACGGTGCTGCTCATCGGTCTGACGCTGTTCACCCTGGCGACGGCTCCGACCCGGTACGAAACCCCGGAGTCGCCCGCTCAGCAGGTCGGCGGGGTGCCGCCACGAGGTGGCCCGCAGAAGCTGACGCCGCAGGACCTGAATCTGCAGAAGAAGCTTCAGGGCGAGCTCGTACAGGGTCCGGCCCGGCTGGTCCCCGACGCCGGCTGACCGGGAGGACCGGGAGCACCGACAGGCGGGCGGCCGAACGGAGAAACAGATACGGCGCGGGCCCGTACCCCTGACCGGGGTACGGGCCCGCGCCGTCTGTGCGGTGACGCGATACTGCGGTGCTGCTCCGTCGCGGTGAAGCGATCAGGCGCCGAGGATCTCGCGCGCCAGCTTGGCGGTCTCGGTCGGCGTCTTGCCGACCTTGACGCCGGCGGCCTCGAGGGCCTCCTTCTTCGCCTGTGCGGTGCCGGAGGAGCCGGAGACGATGGCGCCGGCGTGGCCCATGGTCTTGCCCTCGGGGGCGGTGAAGCCCGCGACGTAACCGACGACCGGCTTGGTGACGTTCTTCGCGATGAAGTCGGCCGCACGCTCCTCGGCGTCGCCGCCGATCTCGCCGATCATCACGATCAGGTCGGTCTCGGGGTCGGCCTCGAACGCCGCGAGGGCGTCGATGTGCGTCGTGCCGATGACCGGGTCGCCACCGATGCCGACGGCGGACGAGAAGCCGATGTCACGGAGCTCGTACATCATCTGGTAGGTCAGCGTGCCGGACTTGGACACGAGACCGATGCGGCCGGGCTTGGTGATGTCGCCCGGGATGATGCCGGCGTTGGACTGGCCGGGGGTGATCAGGCCGGGGCAGTTCGGGCCGATGATCCGGGTCTTGTTGCCCTTCGAGCCCGCGTACGCCCAGAAGGCGGCGGAGTCGTGGACGGCAATGCCCTCGGTGATCACGACGGCGAGCGGGATCTCGGCATCGATCGCCTCGACGACGGCGGCCTTGGCGAAGGCCGGCGGCACGAAGAGAACCGACACGTTCGCGCCGGTCTTCTCCATCGCCTCGGCGACGGTCCCGAACACGGGTACCTCGTTGCCGTCGAAGTCGACGGACGTGCCGGCCTTGCGCGGGTTCACGCCGCCGACGATGTTGGTGCCGTCAGCGAGCATGAGCTTGGTGTGCTTCATGCCGGTGGCACCGGTCATCCCCTGGACGATGACCTTGCTGTCCTTGGTGAGGAAGATAGCCATGGTGTTGGAGTCCCTCGTCCCTTACTTCGCAGCCGCGGCGAGCTCGGCGGCCTTGTCGGCCGCGCCGTCCATGGTGTCCACGCGCTGAACGAGCGGGTGGTTGGCGTCGGAAAGGATCTTGCGACCCAGCTCCGCGTTGTTGCCGTCGAGGCGCACGACCAGCGGCTTGGTGACCTCTTCGCCCTTGCTCTTGAGCAGCGCAAGAGCCTGGACGATGCCGTTGGCGACCTCGTCACACGCGGTGATGCCACCGAAGACGTTGACGAAGACGGACTTGACGTCCGGGTCGCCGAGGATGATCTCCAGGCCGTTCGCCATGACCTCGGCGGAGGCGCCGCCACCGATGTCGAGGAAGTTGGCGGGCTTCACGTTGCCGTGGTTCTCACCGGCGTACGCGACGACGTCCAGCGTCGACATGACCAGACCGGCACCGTTACCGATGATGCCGACCTCGCCGTCGAGCTTGACGTAGTTGAGGTTCTTGGCCTTGGCGGCAGCCTCGAGCGGGTTGGCTGCGGCCTTGTCCTCGAGCGCCTCGTGCTCGGGCTGACGGAAGTCGGCGTTCTCGTCGAGAGACACCTTGCCGTCCAGCGCCAGGACGTCGCCGGAGGCTACCTTGGCGAGCGGGTTGACCTCGACGAGGAGCGCGTCCTCGGCGACGAAGGTGTCCCACAGCGTCACCATGACCTCGGCGACCTTCTCGGCCACCTCGGCCGGGAACTTCGCCTGGGCGACGATCTCACGGGCCTTCTCGATCGTGACACCGGTGTTGGAGTCGACCGGGACCTTCGCGAGGGCCTCGGGGGTCTTCTCCGCGACCTCCTCGATGTCCATGCCGCCCTGCACCGAGGCCATGGCCAGGAAGGTGCGGTTGGTGCGGTCGAGGAGGTACGAGACGTAGTACTCCTCAAGAATCTCCGGCGCGGTCTCGGCGATCATCACCTTGTGGACCGTGTGGCCCTTGATGTCCATGCCGAGGATGTCGGTCGCGCGGGCGACCGCCTCGTCGGGGGTGGCGGCCAGCTTGACGCCGCCGGCCTTGCCGCGGCCGCCGACCTTCACCTGCGCCTTGACGACAGACTTGCCGCCCAGCCGCTCAGTCGCCTCGCGGGCTGCCTCAGGCGTGTCAATGACTTCACCGGCCAGCACCGGTACACCGTGCTTGGCGAAGAGGTCCCTCGCCTGGTACTCGAACAGGTCCACGCGCGTCCGTCCCTTTTCAGTGGTCTCGCGGTTCGTTTTCAGCGTGGGCGTGCCGCGAGGGGCAACGTGACTGCTCTGTCACTAGGAAGGCGCACACGGTGACCCGGGGTACGCGGCATGTCCATCTCGCAGGTTATCCCCGCGCTCCACAGGACCCTAAATCGCAGATCGCACCTGAGCGGTGATTACGGTCACAGATCCCGCCCGTGCCCGGGTCGCAGTGGACAAACGGGCACTCCTGCGGTGCAGCGGGGACGTACCCCGGACCGGGCCGATCGGGCGGTCCGGGGCCGCCGGTATCAGATGCTCCGGGCCGGGTACTCGGGAGTGCCGAACGAGGGCACCGAGTCTGTCGCATCGGCCACATACGCCGGAGTGACCGACGTCAGGCCCTCGGCGCCGTAGGCCGCGTTCCCGACAGCGGGACGGACCGCGGAATGCGGTCCTCCGCGGATGACGGGACGATGCTTGCACGGACCTCCCGGGGTCGCGCAGGCCCCTTGTTACTGATGAGTCTCCTTGTCCGGTATGGGAAGTGGCCTCTTCTCGATCGCCGCCGCCATCACTCCCGGGAAGAGATCCGGGGTGCATGCGAATGCCGGTGCGCCCAGGGCCCCGAGGGCCGCCGCATGGTCGCGGTCGTAGGCGGGCGCGCCCTCGTCGGACAGCGCGAGCAGCGTCACGAACTGCACGCCGGATGCCTTCATCGCGGCGACCCGCTTCAGCATCTCGTCACGTATGCCGCCCTCGTAGAGATCACTGATGAGGACGACGACGGTGTCGGCGGGGCGGGAGATCTTCGACTGGCAGTAGGCGAGCGCCCGGTTGATGTCGGTGCCGCCGCCCAGCTGGGTGCCGAAGAGTACGTCGACGGGGTCGTCGAGCTGGTCGGTGAGGTCGACCACTGCCGTGTCGAAGACGACAAGCCTGGTTTGCAGGGTTCGCATGGAGGCGAGCACCGCGCCGAAGACGGAGGCGTAGACGACGGAGGCGGCCATCGACCCCGACTGGTCGATGCAGAGGATGACGTCCTTCTTCACGGACCGCGCGGCCCGCCCGTAGCCGATGAGCCGCTCGGGGACGACGGTGCCGTACTCGGGGAGGTAGTTCTTGAGGTTGGCCCGGATCGTTCGCCCCCAGTCGATGTCGTGGTGGCGGGGCCGGTCGATCCTGGCCGAGCGGTCCAGCGCGCCGGTGAGTGTGGCCCGGGTGCGGGTGGCGAGCCGCTTCTCCAGATCGTCGACGACCTTGCGCACGACGGCTCTTGCGGTCTCCTTCGTCGTCTCGGGCATGACCTTGTTGAGCGAGAGGAGCGTTCCGACGAGATGGACGTCCGCCTCGACGGCCTCCAGCATCTCCGGTTCGAGGAGCAGCGCCGAGAGGCCGAGTCGGTCGATCGCGTCGCGCTGCATGACCTGGACGACGGAGCTGGGGAAGTACGTGCGGATGTCGCCGAGCCAGCGGGCCACGGAGGGGGCGGAGGCCCCGAGTCCGGCCGAGCGGTTGCTCCCGCCCCGGCCCCCGGGTCTGCCTCCGCCGCCGTACAGTGCGGTCAGTGCGCCGTCCATCGCGGCGTCACGTCCGGTGAGGGTGCAGCCGGTGCTCTCTGCGCTGTCCCCGCCCAGGACCAGCCGCCACCGGCGCAGCCGCTCGTCGTTCGCCGGGCCCGACTGCGGGCGGGGTCGTGCCGAGCGGTCCGCCGGGCCGGGCGGCGAGCTGTGGGCCGGGTGCGGTGCGGTGCCGGCCGTGTCCGTGGTCATCCCGTTGCCCCCAGCGGTTCCTTGACGTTCTCGACTCTCTCGTCCGGATCTCTGTTGTCCGGGTCGACGCCGCCCGGGTCCGGACCGGTGCCGGCGTCCAGACCGAGCAGCAGACGCAGCACCGGCACCACCGCGTCGGCCCTGGCTCCGTCGAGTCCGGGGCCGAAGCCGGGTGCCGTCGTCCCGGTGGCGGTGGCTGTCGGTCCCCCGGCGGACGGACCGCGCCGTACGAGTTCGCCCAGCGTGCGCCGTACGCCCGCTTCGTACACCGAGAAGGTGCGGCGCAACAGGGGCAGCACATCGGCGAAAGTGCCGGATGGAACCCCGGTGAGCCAGGCGTCGACCAGGCCGAGCAGTCGCTCGTCGTGGACGAGGAGCATGCCGCCCCCGGCGGCTCCGCCGACGAACCCCTCGATCCAGGCCGCGGCGTCGGCCGGGGGTGTGCCGGGCGAGAGGGCCAGGCCCATCAGCCGTGCCGCGTCGTCCTCCGCGAGCCGTCCTTCGTCGAGCAGCAGGCGGGCCGCGCGGCCCCGGATGACACCCGCGACCGTGTCCCGGGCGGCGAGCTTGTGCAGCACGGCGGTCCAGCGCTCACGCAGCCCGGCCCCGTCAGCATCCGCCCGAACGGCTCCGGTGAGCAGCCCGATCGCTGTGTGGACCCCATCCACCCGACGGCGCAGTTCGGCTGCGCCGTCGGCGTCCAGTCCGGTGCAGGCGGGAGGGAGTCCGACGCAGATCCGCTCGGCGAGCCCGGCCGCGACCTCGCCGAGAGCCGCGGTGTCCGTGGACCGCACGTCGCCGTAGCGCAGGGTGCGGGCCAGCGCGGGCAGGGCGTCGGCGAGACGGCCGACGTCGGCGTCGAGTGCGGCGCGGTCGGCGAGGGCCCGCATCACCGCAGGCAGCGCGTCGGGCAGTTCCGCGAGGAGGCAGTGCTCGGCGAGTGCGGTGACCTCGGCGAGTGCGGTCGCCTGGGCCGCCTGGGTCTCGGCCTTGGCAGTCGCCGCGGAGAGCACGGTGGTGCCCCATGTCCCGGCCTCCGCGACCCGTACGTACAGCTCGGGTTCCCAGCGCAGCCGCCAGCTCTCCCGGAAGGTGCCGGTACTCGCCCGGCCTGCGGCGGGCTCGCCCCAGCCGACGGCGAGGATCCGCAGCCGGTGGAGCAGCCGACTGCGGGCCGCGTCGGTGTCCTTGCGCAGGTCGAGCTCCAACTCCCGCTCCAGCGCCTCCGGTTTGAGCCGGAGTGCGCGCTGCTGTCGGGTGAGGTCGCGCTGCAGGGGTACGGCGGGGGCGGTGTCCGGCACTTCGCCGAGTGTCTCGCCGACGATCAGCCGGTCCTGTACGAGCGCGAGCGGCACATCGGAGCCTTCGCACATCACGGCCCGGATCGCATCGGTCGTCTCGCTCAGCCCGGCCAGCGGGCGGCCCCGCATGGCGGCGAGGGTCTCGGCGAGCCTGACGGCCTCGATGACATGGGCGGACGAGACGAACCGGTCCTCGTCGCGCAGGAGTCCGGCGACCTTGGTCATCCACCGCTCGATCGGGCGGTCGGCGGTCTCGAAGAGGTGTCCGTACCAGCCGGGCGAGTCGATGCCCGCCCCGTATCCGCTGTGCCGGGCGAGCCGGCGGTGCGACCAGGGCACCCAGGTCAGCTCGGCCTTGACCTTGGGCAGCCCCTTGAGCAGGGCCCGGTCGGCGGCGAGCGTGGTCCTCGAAACGAGCGCGGGCACATGCCAGGCACCGCAGACGACCGCGATGTCGTCCCCGAACTCCTTCACCGTCTTGCGCAGTTGGATGCGCATATACGCCTCGCGGACGGTGTCACGAGGATGGCCGCCGTCCCCGTACACCTCGCGCAGGGCCGTCATCGCCTCGGCGAGCGCGGCGAACGGTGCCCGCGGGTCGACGGCTTCGCCGCCCTGGGTGCGGTGTTCGACGACGTCCTCCCACCAGCGCTCCGGATCGTCGTAACCCGCCGCCTCGGCCAGTACACCGATGGGGTCGATCGGGGCATGCGCAGGCAAGCCGCCCGCAGCGGGCTCCCGGGCTCCGTCCCCGTCCACTCCCCCATTCCCATCCACTTCCCCGTCCCCGTGCCGGTCCGTTCCGCGTTCCGCTGCCTGTGCCATGGCCAGGGAGTTCGCCGCGGGCAGGTCGATGAAGCGGACCGGGACGTCGTGCGCCAGCGCCCAGCGGATCGCGACCCACTCGGGCGAGAACGCGGCCAGCGGCCAGAACGCCGCCTGTCCCGGGTCGTCGACAGCATGGGCAAGAAGCGCGACCGGCGGCCGCATCTGCTCGTCGGCGGCCAGCGGCAGCAGTGCGTCACCCTCAGGAGGTCCCTCGATCAGCACCGCCTGCGGGCGGGCGGCTTCCAGGGCCGCACGGACGGCTCGGGCCGAGCCCGGGCCGTGGTGCCGCACCCCCAGCAGCAGCGGTCCGGCGGATCGCGCGGCCCGGGTCATGCGGATACCTCGCGGCAGGCGCGGTAGAAGTCCTTCCACCCGTCCCGCTCCCGGACCACGGTCTCCAGGTACTCCTGCCACACCACCCGGTCGGCCGCGGGATCGCGGACGACCGCGCCCAGGATGCCCGCCGCCACATCACCGGGGCGCAGCACCCCGTCGCCGAAGTGCGCGGCCAGCGCCAGGCCGTTGGTGACGACGGAGATCGCCTCGGCCGTCGACAGCGTCCCCGAGGGGGACTTGATCTTGGTACGGCCGTCGGTGGTGACTCCGTCACGCAGCTCGCGGAAGACCGTCACGACGCGCCGGATCTCGGCCATGCCGTCGGGCGCGGCCGGGAGGTCGAGCGAACGCCCGATCTGGTCGACGCGCCGGGACACGATGTCGACCTCTGCGTCGGGGGTGGCCGGCAGCGGCAGCACGACGGTGTTGAACCGGCGGCGCAGCGCGCTGGACAGCTCGTTGACCCCGCGGTCGCGGTCGTTGGCGGTGGCGATGACGTTGAAACCGCGGACCGCCTGGACCTCCTGGCCCAGTTCGGGGACGGGGAGCGTCTTCTCCGAAAGGATCGTGATCAGCGAGTCCTGCACATCGGCGGGGATGCGGGTGAGTTCCTCGATCCGCGCGGTCATGCCGTCGGACATGGCACGCATGAGCGGACTCGGCACCAGGGCGTCGCGGCTGGGCCCGTGCGCGAGCAGTTGTGCGTAATTCCAGCCGTAGCGGACGGCTTCCTCCGGGGTGCCCGCCGTGCCCTGGACGAGCAGCGTCGAGTCGCCGCTGACGGCGGCCGCGAGATGCTCGGAGACCCAGGTCTTGGCGGTACCGGGAACGCCGAGGAGCAGCAGGGCCCGGTCGGTGGCGAGTGTGGTCACGGCGACTTCGACGAGGCGGCGCGGACCGACGTACTTGGGCGTGATCAACGTGCCGTCCGGCAGTGTGCCGCCGAGCAGATAGGTGGCGACGGCCCACGGGGAAAGCTGCCAACGGGCGGGCCTCGGGCGGTCGTCGGCCGCGGCAAGGGCCTTCAGCTCGTGGGCGAAGGCGTCCTCGGCATGCGGTCGCAGGGCCTGTACACCAACGGCGGCGGTGGTTTCGGACACGGTCATGGATCCCCCTCCAGATCGGTCGACCTGATGTGGTTTCCACCGTGCACCATGGCACTGACAATCGGCCCCGACCGCAGGTCAGGGCCGATTCAGCGGTTACGGGTGGAGCGTTCAGCCGGTCACCGGCGAGACCGCGACGCAGCCGCCCGCGGTGACGAGGCCCTCGCCCTCGACCTTCTTGATGACCTTGCCCTTGTACGTGATCGAGCAGGTGACGTCGGCCCCGTCCTCGTCCAGGGCGATCGGCATGACGGCGGGCGGCATGATCCCGCGCAGCGTGACGGTCTTCCGCCACGGCAGCTTGGGGGACTTGACCGTCTCGATCTCCGGGTCCATGGCCTTGCCGCCGCCCGCGTGGAACTGGATCTCGTCCACACCCCTGCCGGTGACCTCGTAGGTGACTTCGTATGTCTCGTCCACGGCCTTGTCCACCTGGTCGACGGTCTCGGAACAGGCACCGAGACCCACGGCGAGACCGAGGACGACGGCTGCGCAGACGGCCGTCCGAACGGTGCGGACGTTGCGGATGTTGCGGACGGTGCGGTTCATCAGCTGATCCCCCCGGATTCAAAGGTCTGGAGTTCGCAGCGAATCGCAAAGGACAGGTAAAGTCAAGTGGTACGCGTGACGGCAAATCAGCAGGTCAGGACGATTGTCAGTGGCGCGTTCTACCGTCGTTCCCATGCTGCTATCTCACGGGGGAGAACCCTTGCGCACCGCCGACCCGGCGGCGCGCTGGACGGTGGAGCAGGTCCTGGCCCTGGCTCCTGACGAGACGTCACGCAAAGCGGGGAGCAAGCTCGGTTCGGCCGGTCCGTGGTCGGGCGGCGGGTGTGACGGTTCGGGTGCGGTGTGGGGGCTGTGCAAGGGAAGCGGAAGCAAGCCGTATCAAACGGTGGTGGATACCACCGGTCCTGCGTACAAGTGCAGTTGTCCCAGCCGGAAGTTCCCGTGCAAGCACGCACTGGGTCTGCTGCTGGTCTGGGCGTCCGGCGAATCGGCCCTGCCCGCCGACGAGATGCCGGACTGGGCCGGTGAGTGGCTGACGGGCCGTCGCAAGCGCACGGCGGACAAGGGGGAGAAGGGCGGGCCGCCGGCGGGTGGCGCCCCGGCCTCGGGCCCGGCCGACCCCGAGGCCGCCCGGCGACGCGCCGAGCGCCGGGCCGGGCGGATCACCGACGGTGCACAGGAACTGGAGCAGCGGCTGACGGATCTGCTGCGCGGCGGTCTGGCAGCAGCCGATCAGTCGGGGTACGGGCTGTGGGAGGAGACGGCAGCCCGCATGGTCGACGCCCAGGCGCCCGGACTTGCCGCCTGCGTACGGGAGTTGGGCTCCATCCCGGCATCCGGGCCGGGCTGGCCGGTGCGGCTGCTGGAGGAGTGCGCGCTGCTGCATCTGCTGGACAGCGCATGGCTGGGGATCGACCGGCTGCCGGAGCCGCTGGCGGCCACGGTCCGTACCCGCGTGGGGCTGACCGCCCCCGCCGAGGGCCCACCGGTCCGCGACCACTGGCTGGTCCTCGCCCAGTACGACACCCCGGACGGCAAGATCGTCACACGCCGCATCTGGCTGTACGGGAGGGACTCGGGCCGCACGGCTCTGCTGCTCTCCTTCGGGGCGGCCGGGCGCACCCCCGGGCTGGCACTGCCGGTGGGCGTCACGATCGACGCCGAAATGACGCCCTATCCGGGCGCCGGCCGGCTACGGGCGGAGCTGGGCGAGCAGTTCGGTGTCCCGTCACCGACCGGTACGCCACCGCCGGGCGGTACGGCGGCGGCCGCGATCGGCGCGTACGGAGACGCCCTGCGGGACGATCCCTGGCTGGACGCCTGGCCGGTGACACTGCGCGAGGTCATACCCGTACCGTCCGGGGACGGCTGGCAGCTGGTCGACGCGGCGGGCGACGCGGCCCTGCCCGTCGCCCCTTCGGCGCTGTCCCGGCCCGGCCTGTGGAAGCTCGTCGCGCTCTCCGGCGGCTCGCCCATCACGGTCTTCGGCGAGTGCGGCCACCGCGGGTTCGACCCGCTCGCGGCCTGGTCCACGGACGCGGACGCCGGAGCCTGCGGAGTCGATGCCGACGGCGTCGGGATCGGCAGCGTCGACACGATGTCCGAGACCGTGCCGCTCATCTGACGTTGGATTCGAAGGGGGACCAATGCCTCGCACCGTCACACCCGCGCCCTGGGAAGAGCTCGTCACCTCGGCGCTTCTCGGCACCGACCGCCGCCCGGCCGAGGGAGGCGGCGGACCGGGCGGACTTCTGGATGCGGCGGCGCTCCACACCGTGCAACGCAGAGCGGGGCTGCTGCCCGCCTCCGCGGCCGCCCGGCCCGAGCCTGCGCCCGCCGACCCGCGGCCGCCACTGCCCCCGGCCGCGCGGCGCAGGCTCGCCCAGCTGCTCGCGGACCGGTCGGCGCCGGGCGGCTCGGGCGGCCGGCGGGGTACGGCTCCTGATCTCACGGAGCTGATCCCGCAGTGGCTGGCCACCGCCAATCAGCACGGCTACCGGGCCCCGGCCGCGCTGCTCCCGCCTCTGCTGGACGCGGCCAGGTCCCGTACCGACCTGCGGCCGCAGGCCCTGGCCTTCGCCGGGCCGCGCGGGCTGTGGCTGGCCGGGCTGAACCCCGAGTGGAAGTTCGCGCTGCGCGGCTCGTCCGGCGGCTCGTTGCTGCCGGACGTCACGGAGCCGGAAGCGGTCGCCCGGCTGTGGGAGGAGGGCCTGTTCGCCGAACGGGTCACCCTGCTCGGGGACGTACGGGCACACGATCCCGCTGAAGCGCTCGCGCTGCTCGCCACCACATGGACCACCGAGCGCGCCGAGGACCGGCTGATGTTCCTCGACTCACTGCGCACCGGACTGTCCGGAGTGGACGAGACCTTCCTGGAACAGGCGCTCTCCGACCGCAGTCGCAATGTCCGCTCGACTGCTGCCGAACTGCTGTCGGCGCTGCCGGAGTCGGCGTTCGCCGAACGGATGGCGGGCCGCGCGATGTCCTGTGTGAGCCCGGACCTCACCGGCGACGAGGCCTCCGTCGCCGTGGAGGCCCCGCACGAATGCGATGCGGCGATGGAGCGCGACGGCGTGGTGGCGGTGCCGCCGTCCGGGCGGGGCGAACGGTCGTGGTGGCTCGGCCAGTTGGTGGAGGCGACCCCCCTCGCCACCTGGCCGGTGCGGTTCGGTGGCCGCGCCGCACAGGAGATCGTCGGCCTGCCGGTGGCCGACGGCTGGGCCGAGGAACTGCACGCGGCATGGTGCCGGGCAGCAGTGCGGCAGCGGGATCCGGAGTGGGCCCGCGCGCTGCTCGGCGCCCCGTCCGTCCCCCCGTCGAACGGCCCCGGTACGGCGTCGCTCGCCGAGCGGTCGAAACTGCTCGCCATACTTCCCGCAGCCGAACGGGCCGAATGGGTGGCCGACTTCATTGCGGCGCACGGACTGTCGGAGGCCTTCCAGTTGCTGGGGGTCTGCCCGACACCCTGGGCCGAACCACTCGGCCGCTCGGTCGTCGACGCCCTGGACATCGCCCGGGACGCGGGCAGCTATCCCTGGAGTTTCAGCGGCGTGATGGGCCTCGCCGAGCGCTGCCTGAACCCGGCCGAGGCGGACCGCCTGGAGGTCCTCACCACCACCCCGGACGAACCGGAGGACGCCGCACCGGGCGCGAACGGCTACTGGTCGGAGGCATTCCAACGGCTGGTCTCCACGCTGCGGCTGCGCTCGGCGATGGACCTGGAACTGATACCGGGCTGAGGGGGGAGCGGCGGACTCCGGCCCGAGAGGAATAGGCGGGAACCGGGCGCCTGGGCGGGGGGAGGGCCGGGCGCCTGGGCCCGGGCGGGGGCCCGGAGGGACCGGGGCCCGAGTGGGGCCGGAGTGTCCGGCAGGGGCCGGGGCCCGGGGCGGCAAGCGGCCCCCGCCGGCCACCCCCCGCCCAGCCGTCACCCGGCACACCGCCACGGGCAGGCGGGCCTGTCGGCCCGCTGCCTTGCGGTGGAGAGGAGTCAGGCTTCCGCGTGGTGGCGGACATTCGCGTTGACCCAGTCGACGATCGACGCCGTCGTCGCACCCGGGGTGAAGATCTCCGCGACGCCCTTGTCCTTCAGCGGTGCGATGTCCGCCTCCGGGATGATGCCGCCGCCGAAGACCTTGATGTCCTCCGCCTCGCGCTCCTTCAGCAGCTCGATCACCTTGGCGAACAGCGTGTTGTGCGCACCGGAGAGGATCGAGAGGCCGATCGCGTCGGCGTCCTCCTGGATCGCGGTGTCCACGATCTGCTCGGGCGTCTGGTGGAGCCCGGTGTAGATGACCTCCATACCGGCGTCGCGCAGCGCCCGCGCGATCACCTTGGCCCCGCGATCATGGCCGTCCAGGCCCGGCTTGGCCACCACCACACGGATCGGACCGGTCACACCCATCACTGCCTCCACATGCGTCTCCCGTGCCTGAAGGGCCGGGGATGTGAACGAACGTTATCGCCAGCATCCCGCAACCCGTCGTTTCGCGGTGGACGGGGAGGGGGAAATCACACGTGGGACATGTTCACCGGGCACCGTTCCCGCTTGACGCGGCACACCTGCCGTGCGGGACCGGCCGCCAGGGGAGCCGCCAAGAGGTCGCCGTACCACCGCGCCGCCAGCCGCGCGGCACGGTGGTACGGGCTGCCGGGCCCATCGTCATCGGGCCCGTCGGCCGATCGCTCGCCGGTCACCACCGGCGAGCAGGGGCCTGCGAATCGGGGCCGAACCCCGGCCGGATGGTACGGGCGGGCCGCCCGTACCTCCGCAACGGCACCCCATGAGGGCATACGGGGACCGGAGCCGCCTCCCCGCTTGCCGAAGCAGGAGGTCGGCCATGAAGGTCCTGCCTTTCCTTCCCCTACCGCTGCGCCGGCCGTGTCTGTGCTGCGCCCGGCTGTCATCCGCGCTGCTCAAGGCCACCGCACTTGAGCTGGTGGTCCTCGCCGGGCATGTGCTCCTGTACCCCACCGGCATCGCCGGGGAGCGACGGCCCCCGCAGCGCCCGGCCGAACCGACCACCACACCCCCCACCGCCCCGGCCGGGACGTCCGCCCTCCCCGCCGAGGGCGGCGAGCGGCCGCCCGTCGTGCTCCTGCACGGCTTCATCGACAACCGCTCGGTCTTCGTCCTGCTCCGCCGCTCCCTCGCCCGGCACGGCTGGCGCCATCTGGAGTCGCTCAACTACTCGCCGCTGACCTGCGACATCCGTACGGCGGCCGAGCTGCTCGGGCGGCACGTCGAGGAGATCTGCGCCCGCACCGGACACCACCAGGTCGACATCGTCGGGCACAGCCTCGGTGGCCTGATCGCCCGCTATTACGTACAGCGGCTGGGCGGTGACCAGCGGGTCCGCACCCTGGTCACCCTCGGCACACCGCACGGGGGCACATCCGTCGCCCCACTGGCCAGCGCTCACCCCATCGTGCGCCAGATGCGTACGGGCTCCGAGCCGATCGAGGAACTGCGCAGGCCGGCCCCCGGCTGCCGCACCTGGTTCGTGAGCTTCTGGAGCGAGCTGGACCGGGTGATCGTCCCGGCCGAGGCGGCCTGCATCGACCATCCGGATCTCGACGCGCTGAACGTACGCGTCAGCGGCATCGGCCATCTCGCGCTCCCGGTGCACCCCACCGTCGCCGCCGCGGTCCGGCAGGCGCTGGAATCCCGCGAATCGATGATCGAAGCCACGGGAGCCACAGGAGCAGCTTCGGTGGCTTGACCGGACCGGCCCGGCCTCACCTCACCTCACCTCACCTCACCCCGCCGGAGGCTCCAAAAATAGAACGCGTTTCGAACATAGAGCCAAGGCTGTGTAGGCAGTCCGTCGAAAGACGGCCGATTGCCCGTTTCCTGAGCCGCCCGAGCCTGCCGAAGATTGTCGACGTCACGTACCGCCGGGTACAGTCGCGGCCATTGCTCCCCCTGGGATCCCTCCGCCGGACCCCAGACCACAGGTCCTGCTGCCGAGGCGAGAGAGAAGTTGGTGAACGACCAGCACCCCCACGCCGGGTACGCCGGATACGCCGGATACGACAGCCAAGCCACCGGCAGCTTCGACAGCGACCCGCTCTTCGGCTCCCTTCCCGGCAGCAGCGACGGCACGTACGGCAGCGGCTACGACGCCGGCCAGGCCGGGTACAGCGGCCAGTACGACTCCACGCAGTGGGACACGGGTGCACACGCCACCACCTCGTACGACGCCTACGCCCCGTACACAGCGGATCCCCAGCAGCAGTACGCCGCGGGCCCGACGTACGACACCACAGCCACCTGGACGCCCGGAGCCGACTACGGCACGGCAGCGACCACGGCCGCCACCGCCACCTTCGCCGAAATTCCGGCACAGGGCGGCACCCCGGACGCCACGGGCCAGTGGGACACCAACGGCTGGTACCAGACCGGCCAGTGGGCGACGACCGGCACGGCCACGTACGACACCGGCGCATACGACGCCACCGCCTGGAACACCGGCGCCACGCCCGAGCAGGAACAGCAAACCGAGCAAACCACGCAAACCGCACAGATGTTGCACGAGGCGTCGGCGACCCACGAGGCACACGAAGCACAAGAGGCGCACCAGTCGTATGAGTCCTATGCCGACCAGGACTCCTTCGACCCGTACGAGCCCCACCCCACCGCCGAGTTCAGCCTCCCGGAGACGGGGGCGGAGACGGAGACGGGGGCAAAGGCCGACTTCGACACCGACGTGCGCGAAGGCGCCGCCGACGACACGGCCGATGCCGCGGCGCCCGACGCCCACCGCCCCATCAGCCGCCCCGCATCCCGCGGCGGTGGCGGCGGCAGTCGCAGTCGGCGGCGTTCCCCCGCAAAGCGTTCCGCGCTGCTCACCATCGCCGTTCCCTCCGCCTGCGTGATGAGCGTGGCCGGTATCGCCGCGGCTTCCGTCAGCGGACTGGGCGGCGAGGACAAGAAGGACAACAACACCACGATGGCGGCCGCCGACCCCGGCTCCGTCAAGCCGGTCGCCGCCAACAACAAGCTGGACACCCAGCTCGCCAACCTCAGCGCCGACGCGGAGAACTTCGCCGACCGCGCCAGCCGTACCCAGGAACGCATCGACCTGAGGGAGCGGCAGGCCGCCGAGAAGAAGAAGCGCGAGGAAGCGGCCGCCCGCAAGGAGGCGCTGCGCCCCAAATTCCTCCTGCCGGTCGCGCAGCACGGCCTCAGCGCGTCCTTCGGCCAGGCGGGCGTCAACTGGATGTCCGTGCACACGGGCATCGACTTCCCCGTCTCGTACGGCACGCCCGTGATGGCCGCGACCGACGGCACCGTACGCACCCAGCTGAACAGCGCCTACGGGAACATGGCCATCGTCACCATGGCCGACGGCACCGAGACCTGGTACTGCCACCTCAGCAGCACCAAGATCCGCTCCGGCCCGGTGAAGGCCGGCGATGTGATCGCGTACTCCGGGGATTCAGGGAACTCCACCGGCCCGCACCTGCACTTCGAGGTACGGCCCGGGGGTGGAGCGGCAATAGACCCGCTGCCCTGGCTCCGCAGCCACGGCCTCGACCCGACCTGAGCCGCCCGGCGGCCGGTGCGACTGCCCCGGCCGCCTGTCCGGCTACCGGACTACAGCTTCTCGACCGGCGCGTACCGCAGCAGCAGCTTCTTCGGCCGCTCGTCCCCGAAGTCGACCGTCGCCTTCGCCTGGTCGCCGACGCCCTCGACCGCCGTGACCGTGCCGAGCCCGAACTGGTCGTGCGTGACCCGGTCCCCGACCACCAGCGTGACCGTCGGCTTGTCCGAGGTGCGCCGGGTCGCGAAGCCGGAGGGGCCCGACCGGGCGCGCGACGAGGACAGCGACGACGTGATCCCCGATGTCGGTCCGGCCGGGGCCGACATCGGCCCGGTCCGCTTCCACTCCAGGTGCTGGTCCGGGATCTCCTCGAGGAACCGCGACGGCGGGTTGTACGAGGGCTGCCCCCACGCACTGCGCATCGCCGCCCGGGTCAGATAGAGCCGCTCGCGGGCCCGTGTGATCCCGACGTACGCGAGCCGCCGCTCCTCCTCCAGCTCCTTCACCTGTCCCAGCGCGCGCATGTGCGGGAAGACGCCGTCCTCCATGCCGGTCAGGAAGACCACCGGGAATTCGAGGCCCTTCGCGGTGTGCAGCGTCATCAGCGTGATGACACCGGAGCCGTCCTCGTCCTCGTCGGGGATCTGGTCGGAGTCGGCGACGAGCGCGACCTTCTCCAGGAATTCGGCGAGCGTGCCCGCGCCTTCCTCTTCCCCGCGCTCCTGCTCGAATTCGAGGGCGACGGCGGCGAGTTCCTGAAGGTTCTCGATGCGGGTCTCGTCCTGCGGGTCGGTGGATGCCTGGAGCTCGGCGAGGTAGCCGGTGCGCTCCAGCACTGCCTCCAGGACCACCGCCGGGCCCGCGCCGGAGTCGACGATCGTGCGCAGCTCCTCCATCAGCGTGTTGAACCGCTTGACGGCGTTGGCCGACCGGGCCGCCATGCCGTACGCCTCGTCGACCCGGCGCAGCGCCTGCGGGAAGGTGATCTTCTCGCGCATGGAGAGCGCGTCGATCATCGCCTCGGCACGGTCGCCGATGCCGCGCTTGGGCACATTGAGGATGCGGCGCAGCGGGACGGTGTCCTCGGGGTTGGCGAGGACCCGGAGGTAGGCCAGGACGTCCCGGACCTCCTTGCGCTCGTAGAAGCGCACGCCGCCGACGACCTTGTAGGGCAGTCCGACGCGAATGAAGATCTCTTCGAAGACACGGGACTGCGCGTTCGTGCGGTAGAAGATCGCGACGTCGCCCGCCTTGGCGTCGCCCGCGTCGGTCAGCCGGTCGATCTCGTCGGCGACGAACTGCGCCTCGTCGTGTTCGGTGTCGGCGACATAGCCGGTGATCCGGGCGCCCGTGCCGGCGTTCGTCCAGAGGTTCTTGGGGCGGCGGCTCTCGTTGCGCTCGATGACCGCGTTGGCAGCGGACAGGATCGTCTGCGTGGAGCGGTAGTTCTGCTCCAGGAGGATCGTGGTCGCGTTCGGGTAGTCCTCCTCGAACTGGAGGATGTTGCGAATGGTCGCGCCGCGGAAGGCGTAGATCGACTGGTCCGCGTCACCGACGACGCACAGCTCGGCGGGGGCGTCGCCCTCGCCGGCCGGGCCGACCAGTTCGCGCACGAGGGTGTACTGGGCGTGGTTGGTGTCCTGGTACTCGTCGACCAGGACGTGCCGGAAGCGGCGGCGGTAGTGCTCGGCGACGTCGGGGAAGGCCTGGAGCAGATGGACCGTCGTCATGATGATGTCGTCGAAGTCCAGCGCGTTGGCCTCGCGCAGCCGGGACTGGTACATCGCGTAGGCCTGGGCGAGGGTCTTCTCGAAGCCGTCCGCAGCCTGGCCTGCGAAGGTCTCCTCGTCGATCAGCTCGTTCTTCAGGTTGGAGACCTTGGCCGTGAACGCCTTCGGCGGGAAGCGCTTCGGGTCGAGGTCGAGATCGCGGCAGACCAGGGCCATCAGTCGCTTGGAGTCGGCGGCGTCGTAGATCGAGAACGACGAGGTGAAGCCGAGCTTCTTCGACTCGCGGCGCAGGATGCGTACGCACGCGCTGTGGAACGTCATGACCCACATGGCGTTGGCGCGCGGTCCGACGAGTTGCTCGACGCGCTCCTTCATCTCGCCCGCGGCCTTGTTGGTGAAGGTGATCGCCAGGATCTGGCCGGGGTGCACCCCGCGCTCGGCGAGGAGGTGGGCGATCCGGTGGGTCAGCACCCGGGTCTTCCCGGAGCCCGCCCCGGCGACAATGAGCAACGGGGAGCCCGCGTGGACCACGGCGGCGCGCTGCTCGGTGTTCAGCCCGTCGAGGAGCGCCGCGGAGTCGATGACGGGGCGGTGCGCGCCGTCGCGGTAGTACGCGTCCCTGGGCGGCGGGGGCCCGTCGAATACGCCCGCGAAGAGGTCCTCCGGCACCGCTTCGGGTGCGGAGTCCTCGGGGGGCGGCGGGGGCTCTTCCTCCGAGTGCTGGAGGCCGGCCAGGAAGCTGTCGTCAAAGAGGCTGCTCATCGCTTGTCGAGTCTAGGCCGCCGCAACGACACACGACGGCCGCATGGCGAACCGCACCCGACGGCCGGGCACACAAAGGCAGCAGCCACCCACTCCGTGTAAGGGAATTCGGGCCCTCGCCGGCCCTTGCCGCCCCACTTCATCAAGGTCACGAAAACGTATCGGGCATATCGAACATCGGCCTTCACAGCAGCACCACGGGTTGGCTAGCGTGCTCGACCGGGCGGCCCGTACCCCCTGAGGCGAACCACGCCGAGCGGGCGCCCGCGCCGAATCCGGCCTGCCCTCGTGGGAGTTCGGAGCCGGGGACCCACACGCAGCACCGGGGTGAATCGGTCCTTATCCCCCACTCGGACCGTAGGGCAGCCTTCCGTTCCGCCCGAACCCGACAGCTAACCCGGTAGGCGGTCCACGGAAGGAGATGCCGGCCTTGGCGTCGCATCGCAAACCGCGCACCCGGGTGCGCACCACCACACCGGCCGTAGGGCTCACCACGGCGGCACTGGCGTCCGTGACCCTGCTCTCCACACAGAGCGCCACGGCCGCCCCCGCCCCGAAGCCCAGCATCGAGAACGTCCAGAAGAAGGTCGACGACCTCTACCGGCAGGCGGGCACCGCGACCCAGCAGTACAACCGGGCGAAGGAAGCCTCCGCCACCCAGCGCGCCAAGGCCGACGCCCTGCTGGAGGACGTGGCCGAGCGCGCCGACAAGCTCAACGAAGCCCGCAGGACGCTCGGCGCCTACGCGGCCGCGCAGTACCGCACCGGCTCCATCGCGCCGAGCACCACCTTCTTCCTGGCCGACGACCCGCAGTCGTACTTCGACCAGAGCCAGCTGATGAGCCGGATGACCGGTCAGCAGCAGAAGGCAGTCACGGACTTCCGTACGCAGCAGGCCAAGGCGTCGAAGAAGCGTGCCGAAGCAGTGCAGAGCCTGGAGACGCTGACCTCGACACAGAGCACGCTGCGCACCAGCAAGCAGAACGTCCGGAAGAAGCTGGGCGAGGCGCGCGCGATGCTGTCGAAACTGACCGCCGAGGAGAAGGCGCGGCTCGCGGCGCTGGAGCGCGAGAAGGAGGCGGAGGCCAAGCGCAAGGCGCAGGAGCTGGCGCGGCAGCAGGCCGCCGCCAAGGCGGAGGCGGACCGCAAGGCCGCGGAAGCGGCGAAGGAGGCGGAATCCGGCAGCGGTACGGGCACGGGCACCGGAACCGGCTCGGACAGCAGCGCCACCACCAAGGCGGAGAAGGCCCTCGCCTTCGCCACGGCCCAGATCGGCAAGCCGTACGTATGGGGCGCGACGGGCCCGTCCTCGTACGACTGCTCCGGACTCACCCAGGCCGCCTGGAAGGCCGCGGGTGTCGACATCCCGCGCACCACCTGGGACCAGGTGAAGACAGGCACCCGGATCGCGACGGCCGATCTGCAGCCGGGCGACCTCGTCTTCTTCTACGACGACATCAGCCACGTCGGCATCTACAAGGGCGACGGAATGATGATCCACGCGCCGAAGCCGGGGGCGAACGTGCGCGAGGAGTCGATCTACTACATGCCGATCTACGGCAGCGTGCGGCCGTCGTAGCGGCTCACGCCCTTATGCCTTCAGCTGCCGGACGGGCTTGAATTCCACGCCCGTCCGGCAGCGTGGGCGGCACGGACCGGCTCAGGTCCAGAGCGTGGCGATGAAGATGTTGGCGAGCGTCAGCCCGCCCACCGCCGCGAAGGCGCCCTTGTCGACCTTCTCCTCGTCCCGCTTGACGTAGACGAGCGCGAGGATCACGACCAGGAGCAGCAACTTGACCCCGATCTTGATGTTGTTCACGTGGTGGCCGTCGGCCTCGTTGAGCCCGACCAGCGCGACACCGGTGACCAGCATCGTCAGAGCGCCGTGCAGCATCGCCGGGACGAATCGGGCCGTGCCCGCGCCCATCGCCTTCATCTGGGTCAGGAAACCGCCCAGCAGAGAGGCGATACCGATGATGTGCAGGGCGACGAAGACATTGATGAGTACGTCCATGGTCCGCAGCCTAGCCCCGGCCATATCACCACTCCGCAGGCAGGTGCGACTTCCTGTTCACTCGCGCCTGCACCAATTGCCTGGCTCTGGTGCAATTTTCCGAGCAATCGACGACAGCGCCGCGCCAAATTCGGGCAATAGGCGTCATTACGACTCTTCCCCACGCCCCGGGTTTAGCGTCCCTACCCAGGTGACCGGCTTCACCGCCGCTCCGCACCCGGACGGCGAACCGGTCACCCCGCCGAGAGATCCGGCGGCGGGCCGCTCCCCCTGTTGGCGACCCGCCGCCGGACCTCGGGCGGGCCCGCCGGTAGTCCCCGACGGGCAGTCGCCAGGAAGGACGCACGCCCCCGTGGCAGCGCACCGGAAACCCAAGCAGCGCCCGTACACCGGCTCTGCTGCCCGCACCGCAGCCACCCTCGCCATCGCCGGAGCCGCCACCGCTGCCGCTCTGCCAGGTTCCGCACACGCCGATCCCCAGCTCACCCCCGCCCAGGTCAGGGCGGAGGTGGACCGGCTGTACCACGACGCGGAAGCCGCCACCGAGCAGTACAACGGCACGAAGGAGAAGGCGACCGCCGCCGCCGATGCCGTCGACACCCTGCGCGACGAGGCGGCCCGCAGGACCGAGCGCCTCAACGCCTCGCGCAACGCACTGGGTTCCCTCGCCGCCGCGCAGTACCGCACCGGCGGCCTGGACCCGGCCGTACAGCTGGCGCTCTCCTCCGACCCCGACCAGTACCTGGAGCGGGCCTCGTACGTGGACCGGATCGGCGACCGCCAGGCCGCCGAGGTCGACGGGGTGGAGCGGCAGGTCGCCCGGATCGCCCAGCTGCGCTCGCAGGCCAGGGGAAAGCTGGCTGCGCTGGCATCCCGCCAGGCCGAGCTGAAGAAGCACAAGGCGACGATCAGGACCAAACTGGCCGATGCGCAGCGGCTCCTCGCCACCCTGTCCCCGGCCGAGCGCGCCGCCTACGAGAGCTCGGACAGCGCGCGCTCCGCCGAGCGTGCCGACCGCAGCACCGCACGTGGTCCCGTCCAGGCTCCCAACGCCCGTGCCGCCGAGGCCATCGCGTTCGCGTACGGGGCGCTCGGAAAGCCGTACGTCTGGGGCGCGACCGGCCCGTCCTCGTTCGACTGCTCCGGGCTCACCCAGGCCGCCTGGCGCTCCGCCGGTGTCTCGCTCCCCCGGACCACGTACACCCAGATCAGCGCCGGCCGGCACATCCCGCGCTCCGAACTCGCCCCGGGCGACCTGGTGTTCTTCTACTCCGGCGTCAGCCACGTCGGGCTCTACATCGGCAACGGCCAGATGATCCACGCCCCGCGCCCGGGAGCGCCGGTCCGGATCGCGCCGATCGACCAGATGCCCTTCGCCGGAGCGACCCGGGTGGCATAGGCTCCCGACTTCTGATCAACCGGCCGGAGGACAACCGCACATGCCCATGGACGTCGAGGTCCAGACCCATGCCCGTACGCTCGCCCTGCGCTCCCCCGACCATCTCCGGGTCGGCCCCTTCACCGTGCGGTACAACCCGAACTGGTCGATCAAGTACGCCAATTACGCGATACCCGACCGGGACGCCGAGCCGACGACGGAGGACCTCGACGCCCTGATCGCGGCGTTTTGCGAGTACGACCGGATGCCGCGGCTGGAGTTTCTGCCCGGCTGGGCACCCGCGGTCGAACCCGCGCTGCTCGCCGCCGGGTTCACCGTCGAGAACCGGGCCCCGGTCCTGGCCTGCGCCCCGGGCGACCTGCTGCCGCCGAAGCCGGTGGACTCCCTCACGATCGCCGAACCGGTCACCGACGCGGAGTTCGACGCCGCCGCGCTCGTCCAGCACCACGGATACGGCGGGACCGGCGAGCCCGAGGGCGGCGAGGCTGCCTGGCTGCGCGCGGCGGCCGGGGGCGGCGGGGTCGCGGCCCTCGCCACGGTCGACGGCGTCCCGGCGGGCGCGGGCGGCTGCTCGGTCCCGGTCGACGGCCTCACCGAACTGGCCGGCCTCGCCGTCGCCGACACCTTCCGCCGCCGCGGCATCGGCGCCGCGCTCTGTGCCCACCTGACCGCGACCGCCTTCGAGCGGGGCTGCCGGGTGGTGTGGCTGGAGCCGGGCGACGCGGACGTGGAGCGGATCTACGCGGGGATCGGCTACCGCCGGGTCGGCGAGAAGCTGAACATCTCGCTCGGCCCCGACCCCACGGCCGGCTGACTCAGACCAGCCGCCGCGCCGTCGCCCACCGGGTCAACTCGTGCCGGTTCGACAGCTGGAGCTTCCGCAGCACCGCCGAGACATGCGACTCGACCGTCTTCACCGAGATGAACAGCTGCTTGGCGATCTCCTTGTACGCATAGCCGCGGGCGATCAGCCGCAGCACCTCGCGCTCGCGCTGCGTGAGCCGGTCCAGGTCCTCGTCGACCGGCGGCGCGTCCGTGGAGGCGAAGGCGTCGAGGACGAAGCCGGCCAGCCGGGGCGAGAACACCGCGTCGCCGTCCTGGACCCGGAAGACCGAGTCGACCAGGTCGGTGCCGGTGATGGTCTTCGTGACATAGCCGCGGGCGCCGCCGCGGATGACGCCGATGACGTCCTCGGCGGCGTCCGAGACGGACAGTGCCAGGAACCGCACCGGGTTCTCGGCGGCGCCCATCAGCGGGGCGCAGCGGCGCAGTACCTCGACGCCGCCGCCGCCGGGCAGATGGACGTCGAGGAGGACGACCTCGGGGCGGGCCGCCGTGATGACAGTGACCGCCTGGTCGACATCGGCGGCCTCTCCGACCACCTCGACGCCCGTCTCCTCGGTGCGGCCGATCTCGGCCTGGACACCGGTGCGGAACATCCGGTGGTCGTCGACGAGCACGACCCGTACCCGGCGCTCCGGGCCCCCTGTCGCCTCAGTGGTCTTGGTCATCGCTCGCCCTCTCCATCTCCAGCTCGACTTCCGTGCCCCCGCCGGGCACCGAACGCAGCCGCGCCGTACCGCCGTTGCGCTGCATCCGGCCGATGATTGATTCTCGTACGCCCATTCTGTCCCCCGGTACGGAATCCAGATCGAATCCCGGGCCCCGGTCGCGCACCGAGACGAAGACCGTGCGGCCCTCGACCTCGGCGTAGACCTGCACGGCGCCGCCCTCGCCACCGTACTTGGCAGCGTTGACCATCGCCTCGCGTGCGGCCTGCATCTGCGCGGCCAGCTTCTCGTCCAGCGGGCAGTCGCCGACGACGACGACCTCCAGCGGAACGCCGTGCTTGTCCTCGACCTCGGCGGCGGCGCGCTTGACCGCCTCGGCGAGGGTCCCGGGTTCGTCGTCCTCGTCCTTGCCGGTGCCCTCGGGGTTGTACAGCCAGTTGCGCAGTTCGCGCTCCTGGGCGCGGGCCAGTCTGCGGACCTCGCCCGCGTCCTCCGCGTTGCGCTGGATCAGGGTGAGGGTGTGCAGCACCGAGTCATGGACATGGGCGGCGACCTCGGCGCGCTCCTGGGCCCTGATGCGCATCGTGCGCTCCTCGGAGAGGTCCTGCGTCATGCGGACGAGGTAGGGGCCGGCCAGCAGCGCGATGCCGGTGAGGACGGCAATCGCGGCGGTCAGGACGTTGCCGAGCTGGGCCGCGGACCCGCGTACCACCATGAAGACGGCCAGGCCCAGGCCGACCAGGGCCACCCCGGCAAGCCCCCGGGCCAGATGCAGGACCCGGCGGCGGCTGCCGACCTCCATCCAGCGGGCGCGCCGGGCGTTGTCGGCCTGGCGCCACACCAGTACGGAACCTGCGCCGATCAGCAGTGTGGGCCAGATGTAGCGGTCCGCCTTGCTGCCCATGTCGACGTTGCCGACGAAGATGATGGCGCCGATGAACAGCGCAATGAGGGCGAAGACCTGGCCCTTGTCGGGTTTACGGAGCCGGCGTCTGCCGTCCGGGGCGGTCTCGAAGACGGAACGCGGCGCCTCAACACCACCGACACCGAGCGGGACGACGATCCAGAACACGGCGTAGAGCAGCGCGCCGAGGCCGTCGGCGAAGAACAGACCGAGGAAGACGAACCGCACCCAGGCGACGGGCAGACCGAGATGCCCGGCGAGACCGCGCGCGACGCCGCCGAGCAGCCGTCCGTCGGCGCTGCGGTACAGCTTGCGCAGTGATGGCTCCTCCGGGTCGGCGTTGAGAGAGCTTGTGGCTCGGGGCGTGGCGGCTGGCATGACCCGATCGTCACATGTCCGTACGGGCGACGGCATCAGGGTCCGCCCCCGACTCGACCCTGAGTGTGCGCGGGGCGCCTCCCGCAGGAGCCGCCGGGCCGGTACCGGAGCGCCTCCCTCAGGGCCACCGGACCGGTACCGGGTTGTCTCCCCCCAGGGGACCGCCGGGCCAATATCAGGGATCGGCCAGGGTCGGTGCGGGTCCCGGACGGGCGCCGGGCCCGTCACCATGGAGCCATGACCGTTCCCCAGGACGCCTCCCCCGGTGTCGCACCGCCCGCCGGACCGGGACCGCAGCTGCGGCGCAGCCCGCGGCCCAAAGTCGTGGCCGGGGTGTGCGGCGGGCTCGGCCGGTACTGCGACGTCGATCCGGTGATCTTCCGGATCGTGCTCGGTGTGCTGTCCGTCACCGGCGGCATCGGGCTGATCTTCTACGGCTTCGCCTGGCTGCTGATCCCTCTGGAAAGTGAGGACGAGAACGAGGCGCGCCGGCTGCTGTCCGGCCGCGTCGAGGGTGCCTCGCTGATCGCGGTGCTGCTCGCGCTGATCGGCTGCGGGCTGTTCCTCTCCATGCTGGGCAACGGCGGCACGCTGGCGTTCTCCGCGATGCTGTCGCTCGCGGTTGTCGGCTTCGCCGTCTGGACGCAGAACCGCAGGACGGCGGCGCCCGAGGACCCGCTGCATCCGGCGACCGCGCAGGCGGTGGCGGACGCGCCGCCCGAAGTGAAGGCTCCGCCGTCGCCGGGCAGCCCGTCGTGGTGGCGGGATCCGATCATCAAGGACGGCACCTCGGGTCCGGTGGGCCCCGGCTATCTGTGGGGTCCGGCCGATGCGGCGCTCGACGGCCGGGCGGTACGCCCCCGGGGGGCGACGCCTCAGGACCCGTTCCGCGCGCCACCGCAGGAGGCCGGTACCCGGGGCCCGGCCTCGATCGGCGGTCTCGTATTCCTGTTCGCGCTGATCGCGGGCGGTCTGGGCACGGGGCTGAGCTGGGACTCCCATCCGTTCGGCACGAGTCTGCAGATCGGTCTGGCCGGTGCGCTCGCGGTGTTCGGGCTCGGAATGCTGGTCAGTGCGTTCCTGGGACGGACCGGGTTCGGCACGGTCATGCTGTCGATGATCACGGCGGCCCTGCTGGCGGGTGCGTCCGCGCTGCCGAAGGACATCACCACCCAGTGGGTGCGCGAGGGCTGGCAGCCGGCCTCGGTGGCGGCGGTCCGGCCGCATTACGAACTGGGCTCCGGGGTGGCACGGCTGGACCTCACCGAGATCACGGTCCCCCGGGGCGACACCGTCCGTACGGGGGTGAACGTCGGGGCGGGCCGCGCGGTCGTCGTCGTACCGAAGGCGGTGACGCTGAAGGTGGACGCGCGGGCGGGCCTCGGCGACATCACACTGCCGGTCGACCAAACGGGCGAGGCGCCGGACAGCCGGCAGCGCGATGTGGACGTCAACCCGTCGCAGCAGGAGCGCAGGACGCTTCCACCACCCCCGGGCAGCAAACCGGCCGGCACGGTCGAGCTCACTCTCGAAGTCGGCATCGGACAGGTGGAGGTCACCCGTGCTGCGTCATGAGATCCGTCCGGGGCGGGCGGTGGCGGGCCTGGTCATGCTCGCTCTGGCAGCGGGATACGCGGCGGACGCCGCGGGGGTCTGGGACGCCCCGTGGGTCTTCTTCTTCCCGCTGTTCTTCGGCGGCCTCTGGCTGGCCGCCACCGCGACCTGGGTGAACTACACGATCCGTCGCCGTCGTGACGCGAGAAAGGCGTCCACGGAGAACGCCGCGGCCCCGCCGAGCAGCAGCGGCAGCCAGGCCATGAGGTAGGCCAGGTCGTTGCCGAAGTAGTACGGCTTGACCTGCCAGCTCACGGTCAGCCACAGGCTCAGCGAGATCAGCGCCCCGCCGAGCGCGGCGAGCCGTGCCCACAGCCCGATGAGGGTGCCGATGCCGACGGCGAGTTCACCGATGGCGATGGCGTACCCGAAGGCGCCGGGGTTCTTCAGCGCGAGATCGACGAGGGCCGGGATCGCGGACGAGTCGCGTACCGCGTGCATCATCTCGCCGATGGAGCCGGCACCGCTCGCGCGGAAGAAGGAATTGTCCGTCAGTTTGTCGAGCCCGGCGTAGATGAAGGTGACACCGAGAAAGATCCGCAGCGGCAGCAGGGCATGCTCCCGCGCCAGCTCCTTGAGCCCTCTCGGCTCACCCAGACCGCGTACGGCCGTGCCGTAACCCTGAATGTCCTGCATGTGGCTGCCCCAACCTTCCGTAGACCCGTCGACAGACCATACGTACGCGGTGGACGCCCGGCTCACCCGGTGAGGCGTCCGGTCGGCCGGTATCCGTCACCCCTCGGCCGGACACGGGCTGCGGCAGTCAGTCCGTCACATCGATCTCGACCCGGTTCGTCTCCACCCCGGCAGCGGTCACGACCTGCACCTCCACCAGCCCCGGTTCCACCTCCACCGGTACCGGCACGGTGAGCACGCTGTCGGTCGGGTTGGCGAAGCCGCCGGTCACCGGGATCAGCGGCACATGCACATGGACCCGGCCGATCCGGACGACCATGCGGGCCAGCCGGTCCGGCGCCCCGGCACCGGGCGGCACGAAGCCCGCACCACGGATCTCGATGTCGTCGCCGGTACGGATCGACGCGTCCAGGTCCCCGGCCTCCCGGGCCCGGACCACCGAGAGCACCACAGGGCGCCCGCCCTCCGCGTACTTCCCTGCGAAGTACGTGAGCGCCGAGACGGTGACCAGCAGCGCCAGACCCCAGGGCAGGTCGGGCAGCTGCTCGGGCCTGCGGGCGAGGCGGACCGCGGCGAACAGTACGGCGACGGTGCTCACCAGTACGTACTGCACATCCGTGAAGCTGCCCCGCCCGGAGTCGTCGGTGAGCAGATCGGCGGCGCGCGGCCGGTCGGCCCGCAGCTTCTGCAGCCGCCCGGACAGCGCCCGTATGGTCACCACCCGGCGCACGACCACGGCGACGGCGCACACCAGCGCGAGCACGGTCACCACCCCGGCGCCCCTGGCCAGGTCCAGTCCCTCGATCAGCTCGTCGCGCTCGGCGTGTCCGGAGGCGCCCGCCAGCTGGAGCGCCAGCACGAGTACGGAGAAGACAGCGAGCAGCACCCAGGACGCGGCGACCGCCCGGGAGGTGGAGAGCCGGTTGTCCTCGCCGATCACCGGGGCGAGGAGGCCGCCGCGGGCCCGGTGGACATGGGCGGCGCCGGTGAGCAGGCCCGCGGTGACGAGTCCGGCGACCAGTCCGGCCGTACGGGCGTTGGTCCAGCCCGCACCGATGGCGGTGGCGGCCTCGGCGACGACCAGCACGGCGACGCTCCCCCACACCGCGATCAGGGTGCGCCGCCACACCCGGTACAGCCAGGCGTCGCCCGCCTCCCGGCCCCGTTCGGCGACGGTCCTGGCGGACTGGGTCAGCTCGTCCGAGACCCACTGGCGGGTCGCGGAGGCGGAGTGGGCGACCCCGGGCGGCAGCCCCTGACCTGCGGCGAGTTCGTCCCGCTTGGCCAGGAAGGCGGCCACCGCACGCCGGTGGCCCTCGCGCGCCCCGTGCGGGCAGTCGCCGCACGTGCAGCCGCCGCCGTGCGTGCTGCTCGCCCTCGCCTCGTCCAACGCCACGGAGAACGCCGCCCTTTCAAGCCCCGGTCCAGCCAACTCGGCTGCGATTGCTGCGAATTGTGCCGTACGGAAGGGCTCGGGCCCGCATCGGGGCGGCCCGTCGGCGCGTATCGTCAGAATGTGCGACTGATCCGGCGCCACAGTGGCTGGTAGTTGATCCAGGCCACCAGATCGCTGCCCAGCTGCTCACGGGTGGTGACCGCGTCCCGGTGCTCGATCAGCACCGGCTTCCCGGCTGCCCGTGCGGCCAGCTGCACCTGGCAGGAGCGTTCGAGCGCGATGAACCACCAGGTGGCCGCGTCCACCGAGTCGCCGACGGTCAGCAGCCCGTGGTTGCGCAGCACGATCGCCTTGTGGCCGCCGAGCGCGGCGGCGATCCGGCGCCCTTCCTCCTCGTCCACGACGACCCCGGTGTACGCGTCGTACAGGACATGGTCCTCGTAGAAGGCACAGCATTCCTGGGTGATCGGTTCGATGAGCTCACCGAGCGCGGACAGGGCCCGCCCGTGCACGGAGTGGGTGTGCGCGACGGCGACGACGTCCGGACGGGCCCGGTGCACCTGCGCATGGACGGCGAACGCCGCCTGATTGACGTGGTGCCGCCCCTCGACGACCTGTCCTTCCCCGTTGACCAGGATCAGCTCGTCCGGCGTGAGCCCGTCGAAGGGGGCCCCGAAGGGGTTGACCCAGAAGCAGTTGGTGAACTCCGGGTCCCGCGCGGTGATGTGACCGGAGACGCCGTCCTCGTACCCGTACTCCCCGAACAGCCTGAGCGCCCCGGCCAGTCGTTCCTTGAGGTAAGCGCGCTCGTCGGCCACCGACTCGTGGACGGGCGGCATCGCGAAGTGGAGCTGGTCCACAGGTATGGGTGTGGGCTCGGGCATGGCGACTCCTCGGGGCTCCCAGGGCGTACGGGATCGGAAGTTACCGCCGGTTGCCGCAGGTGGCCAGAGGCATCGGGACTCGATTCGGGCACGGGCACGGGTCCGGGTACGCGACGATGCCGCCGCCCAGGTGAATGAGCGACGGCATCGGCGTCGACCGGGTGTCAGGCAGGGCCCGTCGGGAAGGTCACTCCCACTCGATGGTGCCCGGCGGCTTGCTCGTCACGTCGAGCACGACGCGGTTGACGTCGGCGACCTCGTTGGTGATGCGGGTCGAGATCTTGGCGAGCGTCTCGTACGGCAGACGCGACCAGTCGGCCGTCATGGCGTCCTCGGAGGAGACCGGGCGCAGGACGATCGGGTGACCGTAGGTGCGGCCGTCGCCCTGGACGCCGACCGAGCGGACATCGGCGAGCAGGACCACCGGGCACTGCCAGATGTCGCGGTCCAGGCCGGCCGCCGTCAGCTCCTCGCGGGCGATGGCATCGGCCTCGCGGAGCAGGTCGAGCCGCTCCTTGGTGACCTCGCCGACGATACGGATGCCGAGACCCGGGCCGGGGAACGGCTGGCGCTGGACGATCTCCTCCGGCAGGCCGAGCTCCTGGCCGACCATCCGGACCTCGTCCTTGAACAGCTGGCGCAGCGGCTCGACGAGCTGGAACTCGATGTCGTCGGGGAGGCCGCCGACATTGTGGTGGGACTTGATGTTGGCGGTGCCGGTGCCGCCGCCGGACTCGACGACGTCCGGGTAGAGCGTGCCCTGGACGAGGAAGGCGACGTCCTCGCCGGCCGCGCCCGCCTCGGCGACGAGCTCGGCCTGGGCCTGCTCGAAGACACGGATGAACTCGCGGCCGATGATCTTCCGCTTCTGCTCGGGGTCGGAGACCCCGGCCAGCGCGTTCAGGAAGCGCTCCTCGGCGTCGACGACCTTCAGCTGGACGCCGGTCGCGGCCACGAAGTCCTTCTCGACCTGCTCGGTCTCGTCCTTGCGCATCAGGCCGTGGTCGACGTACACGCAGGTCAGCTGCGAGCCGATGGCCTTCTGTACGAGGGCTGCGGCGACTGCGGAGTCCACGCCGCCGGACAGGCCGCAGATGGCGCGCTTGGTGCCGACCTGCTCACGGATCAGCGCGATCTGCTCCTCGACCACATTGGTCGTGGTCCAGGTCGGCTCGATGCCGGCGCCGCGGTAGAGGAAGTGCTCCAGGACCTGCTGGCCGTGCGTGGAGTGCAGGACCTCGGGGTGGTACTGGACGCCGTAGAGCTTCTTCTCGTCGTTCTCGAAGGCGGCGACCGGTACGACGTCCGTGGACGCGGTGACGGTGAAGCCCTCGGGGGCGGCGGAGCAGGCGTCGCCGTGCGACATCCAGACCGACTGCTCGGTGGGGGTGCCCTCGAAGAGCGTGGAGCCGGTCTTGGAGACGGCGAGCGGGGTGCGGCCGTACTCCCGGGCACCGTTGTCGTCGACGGTGCCGCCGAGCGTGGTGGCCATCAGCTGGAAGCCGTAGCACATGCCGAAGACCGGAACCCCGGCCTCGAAGATTGCACGGTCGAGCGAAGGTGCGCCCTCCGCGTACACCGAGGAGGGGCCGCCGGACAGGATGATCGCCCGGGGGTTCTTGGCCAGCATCTCGGCCACCGGCATCGTGGACGGGACGATCTCGCTGTAGACCCGGGCCTCACGGACGCGTCGGGCGATGAGCTGGGCATACTGCGCCCCGAAGTCGACAACGAGAACCACGTCGGTGGCGATGTCGGGGGCGGCGGCGGGGGGTGCTGCTGGCACGGGGCGGCCTTCCGGCGGTGAAAGGGGGTCGGTTTTGTCGATTCTACCGGGGTTGCGGAGGCGGCCGTCGTCACGCCCGGACGGGGCTGCGGGAAGCGCAGGCCTCGGGCCGGGGCCGGGCGGTGTCTCAGCATCCGGTCCCCGTGTTGGCCCGCCCGCACAGGCAGGGCCATACTGAGTTCCATGCGACAGCACACGACCTTCGTCTTTACCTATGGCATCCGGCCCGCCGGCTGCCATGGTCGTGCTGCTTGATCCACTGACAAGCAACGTTCCAGGCGCCCCGGGCCGAAAGGCCCGGGGCGTTCTGGCGTTCCGGACCGGTCGGATTCGGGGGCCGCACCCCACGAGGAGTCACCACCATGACCAGCACCGCCCCTGTGCAGAGCAGCACCGCGAAGACCGGCACTGCGAAGACCACCGCCGAGAAGACCGGCGCGCACACCGATGAGGCCGCCGCGCTGATCGACAACGCGAGGTCCCGCATCGACGCCCTCGACGACCGGATCATCGGACTCGTCCAGGAGCGGATGGCCATCTCCGCGGTCATCCAGGAGGCCCGGATCACCTCCGGCGGCCGCCGGATCAACCTCTCGCGCGAGATGGAGATCCTCGGCCAGTACCGGGACGCGCTCGGCAAGCCCGGCACCTCCCTCGCCATGACGCTGCTCGAACTCTGCCGCGGCCGGGCCTGACACCCCCCGGGCAGGAGGTGCCCGGGCGTATCCCAGTTCGGTCCGACTCTCACCCGTACGGCGCGTGACCGGGTCCGCCGTGGCTTCGTTGGTCCCGGTGTCCGTGCCAGCCAGGGGCGGCTTTGGAAAGAAACCACGCGTGGCTCCGCTGGAGCGTGTGGCGTACTGCAGGTACGCCGTGGGACCGCGCCCCAGCGTGCGTGACCGGTCGGCAGGGGACAGCAGCCCGGTCACCCCAAGAACGGCCGGCTCCGGGGACGCCCGGAGCCGGCCGTATCCGGTCGAACGGTCTGCGCGGGGCGCAGCCGTCCAGCTCGGTACCGAGGCCGCGTCCAGGTGCTGATCGCGCAGGGCCCTGTGGACCGCCTCCCGGTCCACAGGGCCCTTGCCCATGCCGCCTCTGTTGCCCGGTCCCCGGCCGGACGTCAGCCCCGCTGGCGGCGGCGAGCCGTCGCGTACAGCACGCCGCCCGCCGCGAGTGCGACCGCCGCACCGGCGGCCACCGGCAGCGCGACGGTGCCGGTCGATGCCAGGGAGCCGCCGGTGGAACCGGCCGTGGTGGAACCTCCCGTTGCGGCTCCCGAGGTGGTCGAGCCGTCGGACGTGGCGCCGGAGCCGCCGGTCGGGCCGCCGGCGGTGGCCGGGCCGGCCGATCCGGAGCCGGAGGCCCCGCCCGAGGCGGTGGATCCGGAGCCGCCGTCGCCGTTGTCGCTGTTCAGGACCAGCAGTGCGGTGTTGTTGCCCGGCTTCGGGTCGAAAGGCAGCTTCGGGGACTCGGCGAGGCGCGGGGTGCGTACTGTGACCGCGCCGGAGGCTCCCGTCACCACCTTGTCGATCCTCAGACGGAAGCGCAGGGCGAAGTCGGCGCCGTCCCGTACGGCCATGGGTGTGTCGCAGACATAGCGGGGCGCTCCGCTCCGGCTCTCGCGGTACTGACCGTCGGCCGTCACACCACGGCAGGCGGCGGGGCTGCCGGTGACCGAGGCGCCCTCGGGGACGGTGAAGTCGACCGTGGCGACGGGTTCGCCGGATCTCGGGTGGCCGACCCAGGCCGGGCCCTTGTTGCGGAAGCCGATCGTGGCCGCGACGGTCTCGCCCGCGGCGCCCCGCGCCCGGGTGCCGTAGGCCACGAAGTCGGCGGAGTTCGCGGTGACGAAGTCGGTCTCCTGCTGGTTGTCCCGGGGATCGAGGTCCACGCCCCGTACGGTGGCGGCCTCCTTCAGGGTGAGCGCGGCGCCCTTGCCCGCGCCGGCGCTCGCCGCTGAACGGTGCGCGCCCCGCCCCGGTACGTCCTCGTCGATGCGGTAGACGAATGTGTCGTGGAAGGCGTGCTCGGTGGCCTTGAGGGAGAGCGGTACGGCGAGCCGGTAGGTCGCCCCCGCTTCGTACGTGCCGGGGACGGAGCAGTGGGCGGTGGTTCCGGCGGGGAAGCCCCGGCCTGCTTCGCCCTCGCTGTACTCGCAGTTCGCGTAGCGCTCGATGAAGTCCAGGCCCCGCGTGTACATCAGGGTGAGCAGGACACCGTCGGCCGCCCGTGTGCCGTTGTTGGTGAAGGTGACGGGGACCGGCTGGGTCTCGCCGGGCTTCAGATTCTGCTTCAGCGGGAGCCGCTCCATCACCAGGTCGGGGCCACCGATGACCACCTCGGTGGAGAAGGCGGTGAACGTCGCCCCGTCCGCCTTGCCGGTGGCCCGGATGGTGCCCGAGCCGCCGATGCGGCTGCCCTCGGCGGCGGAGAGGTCGAGTTCGGCGAGCGCGCTCAGGCCGGGCCCTAGGTCATGGCCGCGACAGACGGCCGTGGGGCCGGTGACCTCGCAGTCCGCGCCGCCGGTCTCGCCGAAGGCCGCATCGGCGATGCCCGCGATCCCGGTCAGGTCCAAGGTCACGGTGAAGTCCCCGTCGAAGGTGCCGGGCTCTCCGTTCCGCGACGGGTTGTCGACCGTGATCCCGACCGTCGACTTCCGCGGCGGACCGCTCGCCGGGTAGGGGTGCAGGGCGGTCGCGGCGGGGCCGCCGATCACCAGCTCCGGGCCGGCGGCCTGCGCGGGGGTGCCGAGGGCGAGCGAGCCGGCGGCCAGCAGACCGACGGCGGCGAAACCGCCGGCGGCGCGGCGCAGCGCGGCTCGCGGGGAAATGGTTCTCATCGCGGACTCTCTGAGGTCGGTGGGGGCGGTGCGACCGCTGTGACAGCGATACGAGTTCGACCGCGTGGCCCGGTGAACAGTTGCGCGGCCTCAGGTCACGGATTGAGCACGGAGGGAAACGTGAGCGGCATCACATAAAGGTTCTGTGAGCATCCGGACAACCATTGCGGCGGGCCACGGGTCAACCATGCGGAACCACCGGCCCCACCCGTGCCCCGGCACGGCAGGCCCGTCCCGACAGCCGTACTGCTCACAGCGGTACGCCGGACTTCTGAGGTCACATGAAGCTTCGCGGCGCCATGGCGCTCACCGCCGCCACGGCAGTGATCGCCCCTGCCGCGGTCCTGGCTGCGCGGGCCGCGAAGCCGGCCGACAACCCGACGGGCCTGGTCTCCGGCAGACGCGCGGAGACGGGTTCGCTCTCCGCTGTGCCGGTGTTCGCCACGGCGGGCGGCGCGGCCGTAGTGCTCGGCGCAGGCGCGATGTTCATCGTGCGGCGCCGCAGGAACGGTGACACCGGCGCGTAAGGCGTTTGGTCACCGTAAGCATGGAGGGGCTGCACTCGGAGGGGGGTGCAGCCCCTTCTGCTGTCCCGATTCGCTGTGGCTGCTACGACTTCTTCTTCGGCGGGACGGTCGGCAGCCCGAGGAACGGCAGTTTCAGCGCACCGAATGCCTCCTTCGGCACCGCCGGTGCCTGCGGCTCGACCGCGGCCAGCCGTTCGTACGCCTCGCCCTGCTCCGGACGCGGGTCCGCCTCGCCCTTGTTGGGCCAGAAGGACATCGCGCGCTCGGCCTGTGCGGTGATGGTGAGCGACGGGTTGACGCCGAGGTTCGCGGAGACCGCCGAACCGTCGACCACCGAGATGCCGGGGTGTCCGTAGAGCCGGTGGTACGGATCGATCACCCCGTCCTCGGCGCTCGCACCGATGGGGCAGCCGCCGAGGAAGTGTGCCGTGAGCGGGGTGCCCATCAGCTCGCCGACGTTCGAGCCGGCGAAGCCGTTGATCTCGTCGGCGAGCAGTGAGGCGCTGCGCGTCGCCTCCTCGATCTGCGTCGGGTTGGGAGTGCCGTGCCCCTGCCGGGCGGTGAGCAGGCCCTTCCCCATGCCGCCCGGCTTGCGGTACGTCGTCAGGGAGTTGTCCAGCGACTGCATGACGAGCCCGATGATGGTCCGCTCCGACCAGCGGCGGTTGGAGAGCGACCGCACGGCGAGCGTCGGGTGCTTGGCCACGTTGCCGAGCCAGCCCAGCACCCGGCGACTGCCGTACGGCACCTGGAGGATCGACATCGCGCCCATCGCGTTGGAGCCCTTGCCGTAGCGGACCGGCTCGATGTGGGTGTTCTCGTCGGGGTGGACCGAGGAGGTGATCGCGACGCCCTGGGTGAAGTCGGCCTTCGCGGTGCCGTGCTTCTTGCGGTAGCGCCGGTCGCTGGTCTGCGAGCCGACGAGCGCCTCGGAGTTGGTACGGGTCAGCTCGCCGAGCCGGTCCGAGAGCCGGGGCAGCAGCCCTCGGTCCTTCATGGTGTGCAGCAGGGTCTGCGTTCCGTATGTGCCCGCCGCGACGACCACCTTGCGGGCGCGCAGCAGCTTGGGCTCCGCCTTCCTGCGGCGGTCGGTCGGGACGGTGGTGACGCGGTAGCCGCCCTCCGGGTCGTCCGTGACCGCGACGACGGAGGTCATCGGGTGGATGACGGCTCCGGCCTTCTCGGCGAGGTGGAGGTAGTTCTCGTTGAGGGTGTTCTTCGCGCCGTGGCGGCAGCCCGTCATGCATTCGCCGCACTCGGTGCAGGCCTTGCGGGCGGGACCCGCACCCCCGAAGTACGGGTCGGCGACCGTCTCACCGGGCTTCGCCCTCGCCGTACCGTCGGCGTCCTTGCCGTCACCGAAGAAGACGCCGACCGGGGCGAGATGGAAGGTGTCACCGACGCCCATGGCCTGCGCGGCCGCCTTCAGATGGACGTCGGAGGGGGTCATCGTCGGATTGAGCCGGACCCCGAGCATCCGTTTGGCCTGGTCGTAGTACGGCTTCAGCTCGTCCTGCCAGTCGGTGATGGACGCCCACTGGCGGTCCTCGAAGAACGGCGCCGGGGGTACGTACAGCGTGTTGGCGTAATTGAGCGAGCCACCGCCGACGCCCGCACCGGCCAGCACCATCACATTGCCGAGCAGATGCACGCGCTGGATGCCGTAGAGCCCGAGTGCGGGGGCCCACAAGTAGTTCTTGATGTCCCAGGAGTTCTTGGGGAGGGTGCCGGGGCCGAAGCGGCGGCCCGCCTCCAGGACGCCGACCCGGTACCCCTTCTCGGTCAGCCGGAGGGCCGACACCGCACCGCCGAAGCCCGAGCCGACGACCAGGACGTCGTAGTCGTACGCCGCGTCGTCGTCGGTCTCACCGGCCGGTCCGGCCTGATTCTGGGCAGGGCTGTCCTGGGACATGGCTCTCCTCGGTACGAAAAGGGCAGAACGTGCTGCCGTGTTACGGGGTTCAGCGCAGGCGGAACGCCTTCATCGCCTTCAGGCTGCGGGTCATGAACGCCGCGTACTTCTCGTCGTCCATGCCGAAGGACGGGGCGAGCGGGATCAGCCGCTGCTGGGCGACGGTCTGGGCCTCGGTGTACTTGAGGATGCCCTCGGAGCCGTGCCGCCGGCCGAGACCGGAGTCCTTCATGCCGCCCATCGGGGACTGCACGCTGCCGTACGCGGGGGCGTATCCCTCGTTGATGTTGACCGTGCCGGTCCGCAGCCGGGCGGCGACCTGGTGACCGCGCTTCGAGTCCTTGGTCCAGACGCTCGAATTCAGGCCGTACGGGGTGGCGTTGGCGAGGGCGACGACCTCGTCCTCGTCGGTGAAGCGGTAGATGGAGACGACCGGGCCGAAGGTCTCCTCGTTGCAGACGGCCATCGGCGCCTCGACGCCGTCGAGGATGGTCGGCTCGTAGAAGAGCGGGCCGATGTCGGGACGGGCGACCCCGCCCGCGACGAGCGTGGCACCCTTCTCGACGGCCTCCGCGACATGCCGGGTGACGGTCTCCAGCTGGCGCTCGCCGACCAGGGAGCCCATGTCGGCGCCGTAGGCGAGGGAGTTGCCGAGCCGCATGGCCTTCGTGCGGGCGGCGAACCGCTCCACGAAGTCGTCGGCGACCGACTCGTGGACGTACAGCCGCTCGATCGAGATGCAGAGCTGACCGGCCGAGGAGAAGCAGGCGCGGACGGCGCCCGCGGCGGCCTTCTCCACATCGGCGTCCCTGAGCACCAGCATGGCGTTCTTGCCGCCGAGCTCCAGCGAGACGCCGACCAGACGGGCAGCGGCGCCCTGCGCGACCTCGCGGCCGGTGCGGGTGGAACCGGTGAACGAGACGTAGTCGGCGTGCTTGACGACCTCGGGGCCGACGACCGGTCCGTCGCCGAGGACCACCTGGAACACCTCGGCGGGCAGCCCGGCCTCGATCAGCAGGTCCCGGGCCCACAGCGCGGTCAGCGCGGTCTCCGTGTCGGGCTTCATCACGACGGCGTTGCCGGAGACGAACGCGGGCAGCGCGTCGCCGACGGACAGCTCGAACGGGTAGTTCCACGGCGCGATCTGGCCGATGACACCGCGCGGCTGACGCAGCTCGGTGACCTTGGTGAGGGTCGGTACGACTCCGGTGTGCCGCTTCGGCTTCAGATACGAGCCGGCCCTGCGGCCGTAGTGGCGGGCCGCGACGGCGACGGCCTGCACCTCCTCGTGGGCGTGCAGTCGGGCCTTGCCGGTCTCCAGCTGGATGAGGTCGAGGACCTCCGCCTGCCGCTGGAGCACGAGGTCGTGGAAGCGGAGCAGGACGGCCGCCCTGGCGCCGACGGAGGTCGCGGCCCAGGCCGGCTGGGCGGCACGGGCCCGCTCGAAGGCCGTCGCCACGTCCTCGGGCGTGGACTCGGGCAGATCGGCCAGCTTCTCCCCGGTGAAGGGGGTGTGGTTGGCCGTACGGCCGGAGCCGACCACACCACGGGTCAGCTGGGCGATCACCTCGGGTGTCACCACATCGGCGGCGGTGCGCGCGCCCGCTGGGGCGGGGGCCACGGGGTTGGTGCCGACCGGGGCTGCGGAGGTGGACGTGGAGGCCTGCGAGTCCGTCATGAGGGCGAGAGTACGTCCAGCCGCACGCTTTGGGTACCCGTGAGTAACGAGTTTTCACAGTCCCCACAAACAAGCCAGTGATCACTGGCAACAAAGCCCCTGATCAGGACCCCTGTGGTCGCCGGCGCGGTCCGGCAACCTCAGTCGGAGCTGCCAGGCGCACGCCATCCGCGCAGTATCGTGTCGAACTGTTCCCGGGTCGTGTCCCAGTCCGAAGCCGGACCCGTCATGTACATCGCGTACTCCGGGCCGCCCGTCTCCCCGTAGTACATCTGGTCGATCGCATGGCGCGGGCCCGGATGGTCCTTGGTCTCGGTCCAGGTGAATTCCCAGAGCGAGCCCTCCCGGTCGCGGTACGTATTGGAGTGCAGGGTCTTGCGCTGGTACCCGGGCAGCCGCTTGGCGAGCTGCTTCTCCAGGTTCAGCATGTGCATGTAGGAGTTCTCGAAGTCGGGCGCCGGGTCGATGCTGATCCGGATGTAATGCACACCGTTGTCCGGGGTGTAGTCGATCTGATTGCCGTCCGCCCGGCGCTCCCAGCCGTCGGGCACGGTCAGGCTGAAGCCCTCGGGGTCGTCCACCCGGTGCCAGCCCTTGGGTACGCCGTTCCCCAAGGGATCGGGCTTCGGCGCGGCCGCCGGAGGTGATCCGGGCCTCTTGGGGGTGTCGGTCGTGTGCGTGCCCGTGCGGCTCCGTTCGGCGGTACTGTCCGCACGGTCCCCGTACTTCATCGCGGCGAGCCCCGCGCCGCCGCCGACCAGCGCGGCTGCGGCGATGACCAGCACCGCCGTACGCCACCGGCCCCGGCTGCGCCGGGTCACCGGGGGCGACAACGGGGCGGTGGAAGCGGCCACAGGGTGGGGCAGCTGATCCGTACCCGCCCCCGACATGCCGTCCGGGCCCAGCGAACGCAGAACCTCGCCCGGGACGCGCTGCGTCGGTACGTACGCCTGAGCGGCCCGGGGCTCGCGGCCCTCCATGGCCTCCAGCAGCATCCGCTCCGCCTCCGCCGCCGAAGGCCGGTCCTCCGGGTCCTTGCGGAGCAGCGCGGTGATCACGGGCGCCAGCGGGCCCGCCCGCCCGGACGGCGGCGGTTCCTCGGTGACGACAGCCTGCATGGTCGAGATCGGGGACGTGCGACGGAACGGCGAGCGCCCCTCGACCGCGGTGTAGAGCGTGGCACCGAGGGACCACAGGTCGGAGGCGGGGCCCGGATCGCCGCCGCGTACCCGCTCGGGCGCCAGATAGTCGATGGAGCCGACCAGTTCACCGGTCCTGGTGATGGTCGAGTCGCCCTCTATCGCCGCGATCCCGAAGTCGGTGAGCAGCACCCGCCCGTCACTGGCCAGGAGTACGTTGCCGGGCTTCACGTCCCGGTGCAGGACCCCCGCCCCGTGCGCGGCGCGCAGGGCGCTCAGCACATGGAGGCCGATCCTGGCGGCCTCGCGCGGCTCGATCTCGCCGGACTCCTTGGCCGCGTCGGCGAGTGACGGGCCGTCGACGTACTGCATGACGATCCAGGGCCGGTTGTCGTACTCGATCACGTCATGGACCGTGACCACGCCCGGGTGCGTGATCCGGGCGGCCGCGCGGGCCTCCTTCTGCGTGCGGGCGTGCAGCACGACCCGGTCGGCCTCGGCGACGTACAGTCCGGCGGTCAGCTCCTTGACCGCGACCGTGCGGTGCAGCACCTCGTCGTGGGCGCGCCAGACCTTGCCCATGCCGCCGCGCCCGAGGACTTCGCCGAGCCGGTATCTCCCGGCCAGTACCAGTCCCGCGTCCGTGCCCTGTGATCGATCCACGTATCCCCGCCCCGTTCCTTCGGAGGCCAGATTACGGAGGGGATGTAGGCCACGGAACCTCGCATCCCCCAAGAGACCGCACTGTGATGCTTGTCGCTCCGCCACCCTTCGGTTGACGAACCGGGATGCTTCAGGGCGTCACGCGGTAAGAGGCGATGGCTTGTTCATAGATGTCCGAAACCTTGTCCCGCCGGTCCTCCGGGCCGATGACCTGGAGAATGTGGTAGCGGCCGTCCACAATCATCGCGAGATTACGGGCGTACACCTCGCGGCCGGAGGCGTCCTGCCAGGTGAACTGTCCCTCGGCCATGGCCTGTCGGCCGACATCGATCCGGCGCAGCCCGCTCGACCCCGACCAGCTGGATTCGCGGAACGGCTGCAACTCCAGCTCCTTGTCGGCCTGGTACGCCAGCGGGTCGTTGCCGTTGGCCTTGACGGTGTCGCGTCCGGGGACGATCAGCAGGCTGAAGCCGTCGCTGCCGTACCGGATCTGACGGTCCGCGTTGGCGGGGCTGCGCTGCCAGCCCTTGGGCACGCCGACCTCGAAACCCTCCGGGTCCTTGCGCAGCGCGTAGCCGGGGGCCAGTGCGACGGCGGAGCGGCTGGTCTGCGGCTGCTGCGCGCCGGACGGCTGCGAGGGCGACTGTCCGCCGGACGCACCGGCGCCGGGCTCCGGCGAACCGGACGTCGACGACGCCGGGCCCGAGGAGCGGGTGCCGGAGCCGCTGTCCGCCTCGGGCATGAACATCACGGCGTACGCGATGGCCGCGACCAGGGCCAGCAGGATCAGCACCAGAAGCAGCCGCCCGAGCCGTCGCGGCGCCCGCTCCTCGCCCGGCCGGGGACGGGACGACGGGGTGCGCAGCGCCTTGGGGCCCTTGGGCTCGCGCGGCGCCCTGGGTGCTTTTTCCGCCCGGGGTCTGTCGTGGCGGTCGGACTTCTCCTTCGTGTGGCGGTGGCGGCCGTGGGCCGCGCTCTGCCCCATGCGGCCGCGGCGCCTGCGGACCAGCTCGCCCCGGCGGCGTACGACGGGAAGCCGGGCGCTGTCGACGGACGGCAGCGGCACGACGTCCAGACCGGCCTCGGGCTCGGGCGCCGACCGTACGAGGGAGCGCAGCCAGCCTCGCAGCTCCTCGAAGTCCGGCCGCTCGGTGGGGTCCTGGCGCAGCAGCGACTCGACGACGGGGCGCAGCGGACCGCACTCCTCGGCGAAGGCGGGCGGCTCCCCGCACACCATCTGGACGAGCTCGGCCGCGTCCTCCTCGGGGTACGGGGCGTGGCCCTGGACGGCGCGGTAGAGCAGCGCGCCCAGCGCCCAGAGGTCGGTGGCGGGGCCGATCGGCGGCGCCAGCTGCCAGTTCTCGTGGACGGGCCCGGCCTGCTCGGGCGCCCAGCGCTCGGTGACCGCGCCGACGACGGCGATCCGGGCCTGCCGTGCGCGCTCGGCGGCGAGGGTGGTGGCGGGGCCGCGGTAGGCGGGGCCCGTACGGCCGCTCGCGACGATCTCGTCCCAGCGGCCCGGCTGTTGCTGCGGCTCGGGCCGGTGCACGGGCAGCGCCGGGGAGTTGCCGTGGCGGCGGGCATCGGCGCGCAGGGCATCCTCGCCCGAGCCTCCGGCGGGGACGGGGCGCCCGGATCCCGGGCCGTCGCTCCAGGTGCCGGTGAGATGCAGCCGTCGGCCGGGCGGCGACTGGCCGTCGTCTCCGTAGCCGTCGTCGTCCTCGTCGTCGTACGGGTCGTCTTCGTACGGATCCTCGGCGGGCCGGCTCCAGAGGCCGGTCGGCTGCGGGTGGCCGTGGTCCGGGCCGGGCGGCCCTGCGCCTTCCGACCGCCCGGGGCGCTGGACCGGGAGGCTGCCGGTGTCCTCCGCCTCGCCCGCCCCGGCCCGGCGCCGGTCCTCGCCGACGCGGTCGGCGGCGCGGGCGCCCGCACGGTAGGCGGCAATGGCTCCGGCTCGCTCGGCCCGCGACTGCGCGGCGCCGGCCGCTGCGGGGGCGGGCGCGGGGAGGGCGGGATTCACCGGCCGCCGTACGGCCTCCAGCTCGCCCGGCACACCGTCATGGGGGTCATCGGCGTACCGGTCGTCGGGGTGCGGATCGTCGGCGTACGGATCATCACCGCCGTACGGATCAACGGCCACCCGGCCCGTCTCGATCGCCGCCGGACCGCGCGCAGCCGGCACCTCGGCCGGAGCGGCGGGCGGGGCCGGCGCGGGCGGCGGTGCGTACGGCCCGGCCGGGCCCGTCCCGTACGCCGGGCGGCCGCCGTGTCCGTCGTCGTACCCGCCGTCGTCCTCGTCGTCGGGCTGAGGCGTCGGTACGTACCCGCAGAGCGCCTCCTCCGCCGCTCCGGCCGCCAGACCGGTCAGCACGACGCGGCCGTCGTCGCAGACCAGCACCGTGCGGACGGTGATGTTGCGGTGGGTCCAGCCATGGGCGTGCAGCACCCGCAGCGCCGTCAGCACGTCGGAGCCGATCTCGGCGGCCCGGAAGGGATTGAGCGGGCGCTCCGCCAGCAGGGCCGCGAGCGGGCGGGCCATGACGAATTCACTCACGATCCAGAGCGAGCCGGCCTCGGCGAACACATCGAAGACCTGGTCGAGCCTGGGATGGTCGGGAACCTGCGCCGCCGCCTGCGCCGCCTCGATGGCGCGCCGGACCGCCGGGTCCGTGGACCGTCGCACGGCACGCCCGGTGACCCGTCCGGCCGCCGGGGCCGGACCGTCGGCATCGAGCACCTCGGCGTCCACCACCTCGGGCAACGGCACCTGCCGGACCAGGACTTCCTGCCCGCTGTAGGTGTCGAACGCCCGGGTCACGACCAGTTCGTACTCATCGGACGGGGGCAGCGGAAGGCGATAGCGGTCGGCAAGTACCCGACCCGCATAGTCATCCACGACGCCTCCCCAGAGCGCGCTGTTCCCCCCGGCCACGAAGACCGCACGAATCCATCAATTGCGGTCACTCAGCGTGCAATTGACCCACCGTTCTGGCTGCGTACGCTCTTCAGGCTCTCACGATACGTGGCAAGTGACGGCCGTGCGCCGGGGTCGGCGCATCCCGGCCCTTTTCGCCCCATGGATCAGTCGGTGGGCTCGAACGTGTCGAACGCGGTCTTGCGCAGCGTCCGGCACTCCTTGCTGTCCCACTCGCTCGCCTTGCAGCTGATCATGATCGAGTAGCCGTGCGTGGCGTCGGCCCTGAAACCACGGTTCAGCACCCGGATCCGCTGGCCCTGCTGCGTACGCTCGAACTCCCAGTCGGCGACGGTCGGGTAGCCGTTGAACTCGACCTTTCTTATGCCGAGGTGCCGGTAGCCGTCGCTGCTGGCCTCGACTGCGCTCCTCGCGGCGTTCCAGGCGGCGGCGGCGTCTTCCCCGGGTGAGCTGTTGTAGTCGACCTGGACGCGCGGGAAACCACCGTCGACGTTGTAGATCTGGCCCGAGTTACTGCCCGCGATCTTGTATCGCGTGAAGTTCTTGGGCATCGCCATCGCGAAATGGAACTGCTGGTTCTTGACGGTTCCGTATCCCGCGGGCAGCGCGTCAGCGGCGTCCGGGGCGTCACCCTTCGAACCGTCCGACCCCTTGTCCGAGTTGTCGTCCTTGCCCTTGCCCTGGTCCTGATTGCCGCCCTGGTCCTGGGCCTTGTCGCCGCCACTGCCGCTGTCGGTGTCCGCGGAGCCGCCGGTCGTCGAGGCCCCGGCCGAGGTGGACTTGCCGTCCTTGCCCTTGCCGCCGCTCGTATCGCCCTTGCCGTCTCCGTCGAGCGTGAGGGCGAGGACCGTGCCGATCACGGCGAGCACGATCACGGCCGCGATGATCGCCAGGGTGCGGCGTGGCACCACGTCCGTGATGGACGCACGGGGCGAGGTGGTCGGCGACGTGGCGGGACGCGGCGACGGTACGGCGGCGGAGGCCGCGGCCGGTTTCACCGGAGTCGAAGGCCGGGCAGGCTTCGAGGAACCAGTCGAGGGAGCGGTCGACGAAGGGGGCGCGGGAGGGGGCGGCGCGGTGGTCGAGGCTGCGGCCGCACCCCCCGCTGCGGCGGGTGCCGCCTTCGAGTTCCGTACGGAGCGCAGTGCACCCCGCAGCCGGTCCCGGGCGCCCTCGCCCGACTCTCCGGACTTCGACGCCGCCTTCGTGCCCGGTTCGGCGGCCTGGCCGGGCAGCGCCATGACCTGGGTGGCGTCGGCGGGCGGGGGCACCACCTTGTCCGGCTTCTCGGGAGCGTGGATCACGTCGTTGAGCAGGGCGCGCGCACCGGCGTCGTCGAGCCGCTGGTCGGGGTCCCTGGCGAGCAGGCCGTAGATGACCTCCTCCAGCGGACCGGCGTTCTTCGGCGGGTCGAGCGGCTCGGTCATCACCGCGGTCAGGGTGGCGATGGCCGACCCCTTGTCGTACGGCGGGGAGCCCTCGACGCTGGCGTACAGCAGACCGCCGAGCGACCACAGGTCGGCGGGCGGTCCCGGCTTGTGCCCGCGGGCGCGCTCCGGGGAGATGTACGACGGGGCGCCGACGAGCATGCCCGTCGAGGTGACCGACGGGTCGCCCTCGACCTGCGCAATGCCGAAGTCGGTCAGCACGACCCGGCCGTCCTCGGCGATCAGTACGTTGGACGGCTTCACATCGCGGTGCAGGATGCCCTCGCGGTGCGCCGATCGCAGCACGTCGAGGATGGCGAGGCCGACTTCGGCGGCGCGCTTCGGCGTCAGCACCCCGTCCTCGCGGATGGCCTCGGCGAGGGACTTGCCCTCGATGAGTTCCATCACGATCCACGGCCGGTCGTCCTCGTCGACCACGTCGTAGACCGTCACCGCGCCGTTGTTGCGGATCCTGGCGATCGCCTTCGCCTCACGCAGCGTCCGCGTGATGAGCCGGCGCTTCTCGTCCTCGTCGATGGCCGAAGGGAACCGCAGTTCCTTGACCGCGACCGTGCGGCCCAGCGTCTCGTCGACGGCACGCCAGACCGTGCCCATACCGCCCCGGCCGAGCACCTCCCCGAGCCGGTACCGCCCCGCAAGAAGACGTCCGTCCTTGTCCCGTTGGGGCTCCCGTGCCTGCTCCGCCTCCGACATGCGTCCCCTCTGCGATCAACCCGCCCTGGCAGAGCGTTCATTGTCCCTCACCCCGGGACCGGTCTTGGTGCCGGGTCCACGGGCCCGTCATGATGTGGCCCGAGGAAGGGATTCCCTGCCATGCCGACACTCAGGGCGCTGCTCGTCGCCCCGTTGCTGCTGGCGCTGCTCGGCCTGGGAACAGCGACCCTGCCCAGCGAACCACACCTCACGCCCGCAGCGGCCTATCTTCCCCGGCTCGTCGCCCAGGGCGGTGCTCCCACGGCGGCACTGCTGGCCCATAGCGCCTCTTCCGCACCGTACGACACCTACCGCTCGACGGGCCCGGGTATCCGCAGGACGGACCGGTTCCGGGCCGGCAGCGTCACCAAGACCTTCGTCGCGACGGTCGTACTCCAACTCACCCGGGAGAGAAGGCTGCAGCTTTCGGACCCCGTCGACCGGCTGCTGCCGGGGCTGATCCAGGGCAACGGCAACGACGGCCGCCGCATCACCCTGCGTGCCCTGCTCAACCACACCAGTGGCCTCTACAACTACACCGCCGACACCTCCGCCCACCCCGTCTCCGCCACCGCCGCGGTCCGTGTCGCCCTGGCCCACCGTCCGACGAACGCCCCCGGCGGCTACGCCTACTCCAACACCAATTACGTCGTCCTCGGACTCGTCGTTCAGCGCGTCACCGGACACGACTACGCCACCGAGATCCGCCACCGCATCATCACCCCCCTGCGTCTCACCGGTACCTCCCTGCCAGGCGCCTGTACCGCCCTGCCCGCCCCGCACGGCCGCGGCTATGCCCGCGACCCGGCCGACGGCAGCCTGCGCGATGTCACCGCGCTCGACCCGCGCACGGCAGGTGCGGCCGGGGAGCTGATCTCCACACTCACCGATCTGAACCGCTTCTACGCGGCCCTGCTGGGCGGGCGCCTCCTCCCGCCCGCCCAGCTTGCGACCCTGCTGAACACCGGTGCCACGCGCGGCGTCTACGGCCTGGGCATCTATCCGCAGAAACTCTCCTGCGGCACCACCGTCTGGGGCCACAACGGCCATATAGCGGGCAGTTACGTCCGGACCGCCGCCACGCGCGACGGCCGGCACACCCTGACGTACCGCATCGACACGGACACCCTGACCGCTGCGACGACACTCGAACCGGCTCTCCTCGACGCGGAATTCTGCGGCCGCGCACCCCGCCCCTGACGTGGCCCAGGAGGGTGCTGAAGATCTTGGCCGGATCAGGGAGCGGCGTTCGGTGCGTGCAGCTGCAAGGCGCCGGAGCGTCCTCAGGTGGGGTCTCCCCTGCTCGAACGAAGTTGAGAGCTTGGGGAAGGAGCTATTAGGGCGTTTCGGCAACGCCGCAGATGTGCGTGCCGGGCGTCGCGAGCCCGGCCAAGATCTTCAGCACCCTCCTAGAGCGGCACGATGTCCGGCGCCCCGAGCCGCGCGGCGTCCGCCGTGAGGTCGTCCGGCTGCCGCTGCGACTCCCGCTCCGCCTGCACCCGCTTCTCGTAGTGCTCGACCTCCCGGTCGATCTGCCCCTCGTCCCAGCCCAGCACCGGCGCCATCAGCTCCGCACACATCCGGGCGCTGAGCGTGCCCCGGTCGAAGGTCTCGATGGAGATCCGGGTCCGGCGGGTCAGTACGTCGTCGAGGTGGCGGGCCCCCTCGTGCGAGGCGGCGTAGACGATCTCGGCCTTCAGATAGTCGTCCGCCGACGGCAGCGGCTCACCCAGCGCCGGATCGTCGACGATCAGATCGAGGAGCTCCTCGGTCATGGAGCCGTAGCGGTTGAGCAGATGCTCCACCCGGGCGACATGGAGCCCCGTACGGGCCGCGATTCTCGCCCGGGCGTTCCACAGCGCGCGGTATCCCTCCGCCCCCAGGAGCGGAACGTCCTCGGTGACGCACTCCGCCACCCGTTGGTCGAGGCCGTGCACCGCCTCGTCCACGGCATCCTTCGCCATCACCCTGTACGTCGTGTACTTGCCGCCCGCCACGACCACGAGGCCCGGCAGCGGGTGCGCCACCGTGTGCTCACGCGAGAGTTTGCTGGTCGCATCCGACTCGCCGGCCAGCAGCGGCCGCAGCCCCGCGTAGACACCCTGGACATCGTCCCTGGTCAGGGGTGTGGCCAGGACCGAGTTGACGTGTTCGAGCAGATAGTCGATATCGGCGCTGGACGCCGCCGGGTGCGCCTTGTCCAGGTCCCAGTCCGTGTCCGTCGTCCCGACTATCCAGTGCCGTCCCCACGGGATGACGAAGAGGACGGACTTCTCGGTCCGCAGGATCAGGCCGGTCGAGGAGTGGATGCGGTCCTTCGGGACGACCAGGTGGATGCCCTTGGACGCCCGGACGTGGAACAGCCCGCGCTCCCCGATCAGCGCCTGGGTGTCATCCGTCCAGACCCCGGTCGCGTTGACCACCTGTTTGGCCCTGACCTCGTACTCCCCGCCCGCCTCGACGTCCTCCACGCGGGCGCCGACGACCCGCTCGCCCTCCCGGAGGAAGCCGATCACCCGTGCCCGGTTCGCCACATGGGCTCCGTATCCGGCGGCGGTGCGCACCAGGGTCGCCACATAGCGGGCGTCGTCCATCTGCGCGTCGTAGTACTGCAACGCCCCGACCAGGGCGTTCTTCCTCAGCGCCGGGGCGGCCTGCAGGGCGCGGCGGCGGGAGAGATGCCGGTGGACGGGCAGGCCGCGGCCGTGCCCCGACGACACCGACATCGCGTCGTAGAGCGCCACGCCGGAACCGGCGTACAGCCGCTCCCAGCCCTTGTGCTGCAGCGGATAGAGGAACGGCACGGGCTTCACCAGATGCGGGGCCAGCCGCCCCAGGAGCAGCCCGCGCTCCTTCAGCGCCTCCCGGACGAGCGCGAAGTCGAGCATCTCCAGATACCGCAGCCCGCCGTGGATCAGCTTGCTCGACCTGCTCGATGTGCCCGAGGCCCAGTCGCGCGCCTCGACGAGGCCGGTCGAGAGTCCCCTTGTCGCCGCGTCCAGCGCCGTACCGGCGCCGACCACGCCCGCCCCCACGACCAGCACGTCCAGTTCGCGCTCGGCCATCGCGGCAAGCGCCTCGGCACGCTCCGCAGGTCCCAGTGTCGCTGTCCTCACCGCTGCCTCCCGGGTAGATCGGGGTGGTCCGGCACGCGGCGCGACCCGACCGACCGGTCGGGCGACCCGTGCCCACCTCTCGATTCTGTCCGCCGTACACGACTTCGGCCACCGCCTGTGGACAACACCAGGACGGCCGCGGCCCCACAATGCGACATATAGGTCATATTTACGCCTAGTCTGACATTGCGCTGTCCCCAGCGGTTGCGCTTTCCGCTCTCATGGTCTTGGACCGACCGGCAAACGGAGGGTGGCGCCCTCCATCTGCCGGTCGGTCCAAGGGAAGGACGGCCCAGCCACATGCCCGCAGACCTCGCAGTCATCGGACTCGGCCACCTCGGCCTGCCCCTCGCCCAAGCCGCCACCGCCGCCGGCGTCCAGACCGTCGGCTACGACACCGACCCACGCGCCTACGCGGAACTCGCCGCGGGCCACACCCTCGTCGAGGGATCGCTCACCGCCTCGGACGTGCGCCGGATGCTCTCGGGGGGTTTCCGGCCCACCACCGACCCGGCCGAACTGGGCCGGGTCCGTACCGCGGTGATCTGCGCGCCCACCCCGCTCGGCGCCGACCGCACCCTCGACCTCACCGCCGTCGGCGACGCGGCCCGCGCGCTCGCCGCCCGGCTGCGCCCGCACACCACCGTCCTGCTGGAATCGGCCGTGCAGCCCGGCACCACCGAGAGCTATGTACTGCCCCTCCTCGAAGAGGGCTCGGGGCTGCGCGCCGGACGCGACTTCCACCTCGCCTACTCCCCCAACCGCCTCGACCCCGGCAACAGGACCCACGTCTACGCCAACACCCCCAAGGTCATCGGCGGCCTCACCCCCGCCTGCACCGAATCCGCCGCCGCCTTCTACGGCCGGCTCACCGACAAGGTCGTCCGGGCCCGCGGGCCGCGCGAGGCCGAGATGACGAAGGTCCTGGAGACCAACTTCCGGCACGTCAACATCGCTCTGGTCAACGAGATGGCGGTGCTCTGCCACGATCTCGGCGTCGACCTCTGGGACGTCATCAGATGCGCCGAGACCAAGCCCTTCGGCTTCCAGCCGTTCCGTCCGGGCCCCGGCGTCGGCGGCCACGGCGCCCCCGTCGACCCGGGCTACCTCCCGTACAACAGCCGCACCCCGGGCCACCCCTTGCGCATGGTCTCGCTCGCCCAGGAGATCAACGACCGGATGCCGCAGTACGTGATCCAGCGCTGCGCCACCCTCCTGAACGAGCACGGCAAGTCCGTGCGCGGCGCCCGGGTGCTGCTCCTCGGCGTCACCTACAAGCCGGACCTCGCCGACCAGGAGGCCTCCCCCGCCCGGGAGATCGCGACCCGGCTGATGGACATGGGCGCCCAGATCGGCTACCACGACCCGCATGTCCTGGACTGGCGGGTGCGTGAACTCCCGGTCCCGCGCGCCGACTCGCTGTACGAGGCGGCATCGAGCGCCGACCTCACGGTGCTGCTCCAGCACCACCGTACGTACGACCTCCAGGGCCTCGCCGTGAAGGCCCAGCTCCTCCTGGACACCCGGGGCGCGACCCCGGCGGGGGCCGCACACCGGTTGTGAGAAAGGGGTTCCCAAGGTCGGTGAAGATCTCCCCAAGGATTTCGGTGGGCGATGTCGTAGACGGCTGCTAGCCTGCGGCGTCACTTCTCGCACAGTCGTGCGCTTTCGTCCCAGGGGGGATTCCACCATGAGCCAGTCCATGCCGCCGGCGAACCAGCCGAACGACGCCCAGCCCGCCGGCGGCAACCCGTACGCGGGCCAGCAGCCCGGCCAGCCCGCCGGCGGCAACCCGTTCGCGGGCCAGCAGCCCGGCGCGTACGGCCAGCCCGGTCAGCCCGGCGTTCCGTTCGGTGGCGCACCGTTCGCCCCGCCGGCCCCCGCCCGCGACAACCTGGGCCTGGGGCTGCTGACGGCAGTGGTCACGGCACTCGTCGCGGCCTTCCTGTACGGCGTCATCGCCGGCGCGATCGAGCGCGAGGTCGGCTTCATCGCGGTCGGCGTCGGTTTCCTCGTCGGCTTCGCTGCGAGCAAGGTCGGCGGACAGAACCCGGTGCTCCCCGTCGTCAGCGCCGTTCTGTCGGTGGGCGCCGTCTACCTCGGCCAGCTCGTGGGCATCTCGATCATCTTCTCCGACCTGGCCCACCAGTCCGCCTCCAGCTTCTTCATCGGCCACTTCGACGTGCTGACGAAGGCGTGGAGCAAGGCAGCGGACTTCAAGACCTACCTCTTCCTGCTGCTCGGCGCCGTAGCCGCGTTCGGTGGCGCCAAGAAGGCCGCGTAACGCCTGCCCGGACAGGGGAGGAGGCCCGGACCGCGCCTGCGGTCCGGGCCTCCCTCCGTGCTGCCGAGAGCGATCAGCGGCGGTGCTGCGAGTCCGCCACCGTCACCTCGACGCGCTGGAACTCCTTGAGGTCGCTGTACCCCGTCGTCGCCATCGCCCGGCGCAGCGCACCGAAGATGTTCATCGAACCGTCGGGGGTGTGCGAAGGACCGGTGAGGACCTCCTCGGTCGTGCCGACGGAGCCCAGGTCCACCAGCTTGCCGCGCGGCACGTCCTCGTGGACGGCCTCCATGCCCCAGTGGCGGCCGCGGCCCGGCGCGTCCGTCGCACGGGCCAGCGGGGAACCCATCATCACGGCGTCCGCACCGCAGGCGATGGCCTTCGGCAGGTCGCCGGACCAGCCGACGCCGCCGTCCGCGATCACGTGCACGTACCGGCCACCGGACTCGTCCATGTAGTCGCGCCGGGCACCGGCCACATCGGCGACCGCGGTCGCCATCGGGACCTGGATACCGAAGACGTTGCGCGTGGTGTGCGCGGCGCCGCCGCCGAAGCCGACGAGGACACCGGCCGCACCGGTACGCATCAGGTGCAGGGCGGCGGTGTACGTGGCGCAGCCGCCGACGATCACCGGGACGTCCAGCTCGTAGATGAACTGCTTGAGGTTGAGCGGCTCGGCCGCACCCGAGACGTGCTCGGCGGAGACCGTCGTACCGCGGATGACGAAGATGTCCACACCCGCGTCGACGACGGCCTTGGAGAACTGCGCGGTGCGCTGCGGGGAGAGCGCGGCGGCGGTGACGACACCGGAGTCGCGCACCTCCTTGATGCGCTGCCCGATCAGCTCCTCCTGGATCGGAGCGGAGTAGATCTCCTGGAGGCGGCGGGTAGCCGACTCCACGGGCATCTCGGCGATCTCGTCGAGCAGCGGCTGCGGGTCGGCGTGCCGGGTCCACAGGCCCTCGAGGTTGAGGACACCGAGGCCGCCCAGCTCACCGATGCGGATCGCGGTCTGCGGGGAGACCACGGAGTCCATGGGAGCCGCCAGGAACGGCAGCTCGAAACGGTAGGCGTCGATCTGCCAGGCGATCGAGACCTCCTTCGGGTCGCGGGTACGACGGCTCGGAACGACGGCGATGTCGTCGAATGCGTACGCCCGGCGGCCGCGCTTGCCGCGCCCGATCTCGATCTCAGTCACGATGGTGTGGCCTTTCCCTCTACGTCTGCGTTGTCCAGTATCCCCGACACACGGCTGAGGGGCGGTCCCGGGAACCCCGGGCCGCCCCTCAGCTGCGCTGTTGCGTTACTTCCTGCTGTAGTTCGGCGCCTCGACCGTCATCTGGATGTCGTGCGGGTGGCTCTCCTTGAGACCCGCCGAGGTGATCCGGACGAACCGGCCGTTGGCCTGGAGCTCCGGGACGGTGCGTCCGCCGACGTAGAACATCGACTGGCGCAGACCGCCGGTGAGCTGGTGGACGACCGCGGAGAGCGGGCCGCGGTAGGGAACCTGGCCCTCGATGCCCTCGGGGACCAGCTTCTCGTCGGAGGCGACGCCCTCCTGGAAGTAGCGGTCCTTGGAGAACGACTTGCGGTCGCCACGGGTCTGCATCGCGGCGAGGGAGCCCATGCCGCGGTACGACTTGAACTGCTTGCCGTTGATGAAGAGCAGCTCGCCCGGAGACTCCTCGCAGCCCGCCAGCAGCGAACCGAGCATCACGGTGTCCGCACCGGCCACCAGGGCCTTGGCGATGTCGCCGGAGTACTGCAGGCCGCCGTCGCCGATGACCGGGACACCGGCCGCCTTGGCGGCGAGCGAGGCCTCGTAGATCGCGGTGACCTGCGGGACGCCGATGCCGGCGACGACGCGGGTGGTGCAGATGGAGCCGGGGCCGACACCGACCTTGATGCCGTCGACGCCCGCGTCGATCAGCGCCTGGGCGCCGTCACGGGTGGCGATGTTGCCGCCGATGACGTCGACCGAGGAGTTCGACTTGATCTTGGCGACCATGTCGCCGACCAGCCGGGAGTGACCGTGGGCGGTGTCGACGACGATGAAGTCGACGCCCGCCTCGATGAGCGCCTGGGCCCGCTCGTACGCGTCGCCCGCGACACCGACGGCGGCGCCGACCAGCAGCCGGCCTTCCTTGTCCTTGGCGGCGTTCGGGTACTGCTCGGCCTTGACGAAGTCCTTGACGGTGATGAGGCCCTTGAGGACCCCCGCGTCGTCGACCAGCGGAAGCTTCTCGATCTTGTGGCGGCGCAGCAGCTCCATGGCGTCCACGCCGGAGATGCCGACCTTGCCGGTGACCAGCGGCATCGGCGTCATGACCTCGCGCACCTGGCGCGTGCGGTCCGACTCGAAGGCCATGTCACGGTTGGTGACGATGCCGAGCAGCTTGCCCGCGCCGTCGGTGACCGGGACACCGCTGATGCGGAACTTGGCACACAGCTCGTCGGCGTCGCGCAGCGTCGCGTCCGGGTGCACCGTGATCGGGTCGGTGACCATGCCGGACTCGGAGCGCTTCACCAGGTCGACCTGGTTGGCCTGGTCGGCGATGGAGAGGTTGCGGTGCAGCACACCGGCGCCGCCCTGCCGGGCCATGGCGATCGCCATGCGGGCCTCGGTGACCTTGTCCATCGCAGCGGAGAGCAGCGGGATGTTCACCCGCACGTTCTTGGAGATGTACGAGGAGGTGTCGATCTGGTCGGGCGTCATGTCGGACGCGCCGGGCAGCAGCAGCACGTCGTCGTATGTCAGCCCGAGCGTCGCGAATTTCTCGGGCACTCCGTCGACGTTTGCAGTCATGACACCTTCCCCAAATGGCCTTGATCGGTGCGGATGTCCATGCTAACGGCCTCCGGGGGTGTCTCATTCCACGAGCAAGATCACCTAGAGGTTCTGTAGCTTCGTACGGAACCTGGACGGGGCCCGGCTCACTGCTCCGCGAGGGCCCGCAGCCTGCTGAGCGCCCGGTGCTGGGCGACCCGGACCGCACCCGGAGACATGCCCAGCATCTGTCCGGTCTCCTCGGCGGTCAGGCCGACCGCGACCCGCAGAACGAGCAGCTCACGCTGGTTGTCCGGGAGGTTGGCAAGAAGCTTCTTGGCCCAGGCCGCATCGCTGCTGAGCAGCGCGCGCTCCTCGGGCCCGAGCGAATCGTCCGGCCGCTCGGGCATCTCGTCGGAGGGCACGGCCGTCGATCCCGGGTGCCGCATGGCGGCCCGCTGGAGATCGGCGACCTTGTGGCCCGCGATGGCGAAGACAAAGGCTTCGAAGGGTCTGCCGGTGTCCTTGTAGCGCGGCAGCGCCATCAGCACCGCGACACAGACCTCCTGCGCCAGGTCCTCCACGAAGTGGCGAGCATCACCGGGCAGCCGGTTCAGCCGGGACCTGCAGTAGCGCAGCGCGAGGGGGTGGACATGGGCCAGCAGATCATGGGTGGCCTGCGCGTCGCCCTCGACAGCACGGTGCACCAGTGCACCGATCACCGTCGTCCCGTCGTCGCGCATCGGACCATGGTGCCCCGGAGCCGCGTCATCCGTGCCGCCGCGTCCGTAGTTGTGCACCGAAGCGTTATGAGCGGGTGCGCCGGAAGTCATGTCCTGCGCCCTCCCCTTCCGCTCGACCGAATCGTTCCCGAGGAACTCCACATCTCAAGGATGCGGCATCGGCCGGGAAGCGTCACATACCGCCGGCGCGGAGGGCGCCACCGGCGGGGTGGAGCCCTCCCCGCGCACGTCGGTCACATCGCCCCGTCCGCCGGTGTGCGGACGGGGAATCGATCGACTGCCGGCCATGGCCGGCCCTCAGCGGACCAGGCCCCAGCGGAAGCCGAGCGCGACGGCGTGCGCCCGGTCCGAGGCGCCGAGCTTCTTGAACAGACGCCTGGCGTGCGTCTTCACCGTGTCCTCAGAGAGGAACAACTCACGGCCGATCTCGGCGTTCGAGCGGCCGTGGCTCATTCCTTCGAGCACCTGGATCTCACGCGCGGTGAGCGTCGGCGCCGCGCCCATCTCGGCCGACCGCAGCCGGCGGGGGGCGAGCCGCCACGTCGGATCGGCCAGCGCCTGGGTGACGGTGGCCCGCAGCTCCGCGCGGGAGGCGTCCTTGTGCAGATAGCCGCGGGCACCGGCGGCGACCGCGAGCGCGACACCGTCCAGGTCCTCGGCGACGGTCAGCATGATGATCCTGGCGCCGGGGTCGGCGGAGAGCAGCCGCCGGACCGTCTCCACACCCCCCAGACCGGGCATGCGTACGTCCATCAGAATCAGATCCGAACGGTCGGCGCCCCAGCGGCGGAGGACTTCCTCGCCGTTGGCCGCCGTCGTCACACGCTCGACGCCGGGCACGGTCGCGACCGCGCGACGGAGCGCTTCTCGGGCAAGCGGGGAGTCGTCGCAGACGAGGACGGATGTCATGACCGTCCTCCGCAGCTGATGCGCGTCACCTTGAGCCTCCAGGCTGTTACAAGTCGTCACCTGAGCGGTTGACGCTCTCGGACATCTGCCCGATCGCTTTTTCTGTCAACCGCCTCCGCCCTCTCAACGATGGTCACTCGAAAGAGTTACGGGTCGGACGGCCGGGTTCGGCACTCTACGTGAGGACCCGCACACGGAGGAGAGCGGCGCGAATCATCCAACCGTCAACGGAAACTTCACATGAAGGTATGCCCTATTTGGCGGGTTTTCTTCCCTTTTACTGGTGTCTGTGGCTAGATTCGCAATCAGTCATATTTACATCTACTTACACCGTAGATGTAAATGTCATGGGCACGGTCAACAACGGACGACAACGACGATTCCGACTCAGCATGGTTTCGAGGGGACAAGCAATGGCAGATTTCTCCCGGCTTCCCGGACCCAACGCCGATCTGTGGGACTGGCAGCTGTTGGCGGCCTGCCGCGGGGTCGACAGCTCGCTGTTCTTCCACCCGGAGGGTGAACGCGGGGCGGCACGGAGCGCCCGCGAGAACTCGGCGAAAGAGGTCTGTATGCGATGCCCGGTACGTGCCGAGTGCGCAGCACACGCACTGGCGGTGCGAGAGCCCTACGGAGTGTGGGGCGGACTGACCGAGGACGAACGCGAGGAGCTCATGGGACGGGCCCGCAACCGGCTGATCGCGGCAGCGGCGCCGTCGGGCCTTCCGTCCCCGTCGGGGCACGGCTGATCCCACCCCACCCGGCACAACAAATACAAAAACGTTTCCGCATTTCACCCGGCCACCGAGGGGGGCCGGGCCACAGGCAGGCCCCGCTCAGCGGGCGGCCGCCAGGGACAGCTGGTCGAGGGTGGCCGCCACCGCCGGCACCTGGGCCAGGTCGGGCAGGGTCAGGGCCACGATCTCGCGCTCGACGGCCGGCTCCACCGTCACCGTGCGGGCCCCCTTGGGGCGTACCGACTCGATCGCCAGCTCCGGCAGTACGGCCACCCCCAGACCGGCGCCGACCAGGCCGATCACTGCCGGGTAGTCGTCGGTGGCGAAGTCGATCCGGGGCGTGAAGCCGGACTCCTCGCAGACTTCCACCAGTTGGCTACGGCAGCGCGGGCAGCCCGCGATCCACGACTCGTCGGCCAGCTCCGCGATGCCGACGGCGGCCGAACCGGCCAGCCGGTGCCCCTCGGGGACCAGGCCGATCAGCCGGTCGGCGAGCAGCGGGCGTACGACCAGGTCGTCCCACTCCGCACCGGAGGCGCCGTAACGGAACGCCAGCGCGATGTCGCAGTCGCCCTCTCGCAGCATCTCGACCGAGCGCGGCGGCTCGGCCTCGACCAGGGAGACCCGGGTGCCGGGGTGGGCCGCGCGCAGCGCCGCGAGGGCGCCGGGGACCAGCGTGGAACTGCCACTGGGGAACGAGACGAGCCGGACCCGGCCGGCCCGCAGCCCGGCGATCGCGGCGACCTCCTCCTCGGCGGCGGTGAGCCCGGCGAGGATTCCGGAGGCGTGCCGGACGAGGGCCTCGCCCGCCTGGGTGAGCCGCATCTCGCGTCCCGTACGGATCAGCAGGGTGGTCCCCGCAGAGGCTTCCAGGGCCTTCATCTGCTGACTGACCGCCGGCTGGGTGCAGCCCAGTTCGCGGGCGGCGGCGGAGAACGAGCCGGTGGTGGCCACGGCGCGCAGGACACGGAGATGACGGGCTTCGATCACCACTCAACCATAAGCGATTCTTGGGTTGCGTGCGAGTTGTTGGCGCACATCTTTGAGGGTGGAGTGGTTAGCGTTCTCCGTATGAAGCCGATGAAGCTGCTGACTGTGAATGTGGGACGGCCCAAGGCCGTCGACTGCACCGACGCCCCCGGCGGCGTGACCGGGATCGACAAGCAGCCTGCCGACGGCCCCGTACGCGTCACCGACCCCGGCCCCAAGGGCACCGGCGGCAGCGGCCTGGCCGGGGACACGGTGTGCGATCTGCGCCATCACGGCGGCTCCGACCAGGCCGTGTACGCATTCGCCCGCGAGGAACTCGACGCCTGGGAGCGGGAGCTCGGCCGCCCGCTGGCCAATGGCACGTTCGGCGAGAACCTGACGACCAGCGGTCTGGACGTGAGCGGCGCGAAGATCGGCGAGCGCTGGCGGATCGGCCGCGACCTGGTCCTGGAGGTCACGTCGAGCCGGATTCCCTGCCGTACGTTCGCCGGCCATGTCGACGAGAAGCGCTGGGTCAAGCGGTTCACACAGGCGGCTGCCCCGGGTGCCTACCTGCGGGTGATCGAGCCGGGCGAGATCCGCTCCGGGGACCCGGTCGAGATCGTGCACCGGCCGGACCACGACGTCACCGTGGAGCTGGCCTTCCTGGCCTCGATGACGCGCCGGGAGCTGCTCCCGAGGCTGCTCCCGGCGCGGGACGCGCTGCATCCCGAGGCGCTGCGTGCCGCTCTGAAGTACGTGGAGAAGGAGGCGGCGGACGACTGATCGCGGCGTGCCGGACAGGCACTAACGTGCCGCGTATGACGACTGCACTGATTACGGGCGCGACCGCAGGGATCGGAGCCGCATTCGCGCGGCGGCTCGCGGCCGATGGGCACAACCTGGTGCTGGTGGCGCGCAACACCGAGCGGCTGCGCGAGCAGGCGACCGAACTGCACGACCGGCACGGCATCGAGGCCGAGGTACTGACGGCCGACCTGTCCGAGGACAAGGGGATCGCCGCGGTCGAGTCCCGGTTGACGGACCGTCACCAGTCGGTCGACCTGCTGGTCAACAATGCCGGGTTCGGCAACAAGGGCCGCTATCTGGATGTGCCCATGGCCGATGAACTGAACATGCTGAAGGTGCACTGCGAGGCGGTGCTGCGGCTGACCTCTGCGGCCGCGGCCGGGATGCGGGAGCGCGGCCGGGGCGGGGTCGTCAATGTGGCCTCGGTGGCGGCGTTCGTGCCGCGCGGGACGTACGGCGCGTCCAAGGCCTGGGTCGTGCAGTTCACCCAGGGCGCGGCGAAGGACCTGGCCGGTTCGGGGGTGCGGCTGATGGCGCTGTGCCCCGGCTTCGTACGGACCGAGTTCCACGAGCGGGCCGGAATGGGGACCGGCAACATCCCGGGCTGGATGTGGCTCGACGCGGACAAGCTGGTGGCGACGGCCCTGGCGGACCTGGCACGCGGTAAGTCGGTCTCGATCCCGGACCCGCGGTACAAGGCGTTGATGGGGCTCGTGAAGGTGACGCCGCGCGGCCTGCTCGGAGGGGTCACCTCCAAGACAGGCCGCAAGTACGGGCCTCAGTGAGTGGGTTACCGGGTGGGCGGTTGCCGAATGGGCTGATACCTCAGCCCGCGGCCCGCGTAGGCGCCGATGTTGGGGGCGCCGGGCTTCAGCTCGTTGCCGAAGTAGTCCTTGCCGCCGTTGTTCTCGATGACGGCTCCGGCGGCGAGGGCGGGAGAGCCCGCACCGAGCCGGAAGTCGGGCCGGAGCTTCGGATCGGCCGTGATGCCGCCGGGGTCGGGGCGGGTCATGTCGATGCCGTAGAAGGCGTTGTGGTCGAACGAGAGCCCGGGCGTCGGGTTCTTGAAGGCGTAGCCGCCGGTGCCCTCGCTCACGAAGATGTTGTTCCGGATGGACAGTTCGTGCTGGGTGGTGGCGGGGCTGCCGGCGTCGTCCTGGACGAGGTAGCCGGGGATCTGCTCCTTGTTGTGGAAGGTGTTGTTGTAGATCTCCGTGCCGAGGATCGGGCCCCAGCAGTTCTGGATCAGGCGGGCGCCGTCGTTGCGGCTGACGTTGTAGCGGGCGACCGTGCCGATGGTCTTGGCGCCGCTGTACGGGCAGATCAGCAGGAAGCCGCCCTTGTTGTCGTGGCTGTAGTTGTACTGGAAGACCGTGTTCTGCGAGGCACCGTCGGCGTCGAAGGACATTCCGTCGTGGGTGTTGCCGCCGCCCGAGACCTCGTTGTACTCGACGGTCGTGTCGTCGGTGTTGAAGGTCCAGATGCCCGCGTTGGCGGAGGGCGAGCGCAACTGGAAGCCGTCGACCCGGTTGTGGTCGACGCGGGCACCGCTGGTGGTGTCGAGCTTCATGCCGTCGCCGGCCAGGGACTTCAGCGTGTTGTGGTGGATGCGGACTCCGGTGCTCGGCGTCCACTCCCCCGGGTAGACGTTCGGGTCCTGCTGCTGGCCGACCAGATCACGCTTGGAGAAGGTCGATTTGAAGTAGATGCCCTCGCGGTCGACGTCCTCGATGCGGTTGTGCCCGATGTCCAGGCCGTCGTACCGGCTCGCCTTAGCCTTGCCCTCGACCGCGATGTGGATCGCGCTGGAGCCGGACACCGTCTTGTAGTCGCCGCCGCGCACATCGTGGATGTAGAGGCCGGAGATGGCGAAGCCGCGGGCGGTGCCGTAGTCGGTGAGGCGGAGGCGGACGCCGTTGCGCTCGCTGCCGGGGTTGTCGGCGTTGGTGATCTCCAGGGACTTGAGGTGCACGTACTGCATGTTGGAGAGCAGCACGACATCGTGGGCGCCCGCGCCGTCCAGCTTGGCGCGGGCCGGGCCCTCGCCGTAGTCGGCGATGGTGAACGGTGCGCGGGCGGAGCCGGTGCCCTTGGGGGCGAGGGTGCCGGTGCAGGTGGCGCCGCGTTTGAAGAGCAGCCGGTCGCCGGGGCCGTAGGTGTGCGCGTTGGCCTCGGCGAGCGTGGTCCAGGGGTGCTGCTTGCTGCCGGTGGCGCCGGCCGGGGCGGCTGTGCAGTCGACGTGGAAGGTACGGCCGGTGGGTGCGGCCTGTGCGGCGCTCTGGCCGGCGACAGTCAGACCGGCGGCGGCCGTCAGGGCCGCGAGCGTCGCAGCAGTGACGCGATGTCTCACAATTCCTCCGTACGAACAGTCAGGGACGGGACGAGTCGGCATCGCCGGAATCCTGGACTCGGATTGATCGAACGTCAACGGATTGCATTTGAATGATCGAAACTCCCATCGTTCGATCACGTTGGTCTAGGGTCGGACAACGGCCCCGGCACCGGCCGGACCGGGGGCCGGGCCACACACTGCGAGGGGACTGCTGCCGTGCGCGAAAGTGCTGCTGAACGCCATGACCGCCTGCTGGGGCTGGTACGGGAACGGGGCTCGGCCCGCGTCTCGGATCTGGCCTCGCAGCTGGGGGTATCGCCCGTCACGGTGCGCCGGGACGTGGAGGAGCTGGCAGGCCGGGGCCTGCTCGACCGCGTCCACGGCTCGGTGTCCTGGCCGCAGGACGCCGCCCCCGCCGCCGCGGGGGCCGGCGGCACCGGCACCGGCCTGGTCCTCGGCATGCTCGCGCCCTCGTCGACGTACTACTTCGCCGAGGTCATCCGTGGGGCTCACGAGGCCGCAGCCAGGGCAGGTGCCCGGCTGATCCTGCGGATCTCCGACTACCGGCCGCAGGAGGACCACGCCCGCACCGAGGGCCTGCTCTCCGCGGGCGCCGAGGGGCTGCTGGTCGCGCCGGGCTGGCAGCACCCCGGCGACCCCGCCGCGTTCGGCGGCTGGATCGCCTCGCTGCCCGTGCCGACCGTCCTGCTGGAGCGCAGGCCCAGCGCGGGCTCTCCGCTGGACGGCCTGGACCGGGTCTGCTCGGACCATGCGCACGGGGTACTGCTCGCCGTACGCCACCTGGTGGATCTCGGGCACGGGGCGCCGCTGCTGATGGCCCGGGCGGACTCCCCGACCGCCGTCGCGGTGCGGTCCGGGTACGAGGAGGCCCTGGCCGTGCTCGGGCTGCGCGCACCGCAGGACGTGATCGATTCCGTACCGGCCGAACTCGCCCCGGACGCGTTCGAACAGGCCGTGCAGGCGCTGCGTGAGGCGGTCCGCTCGGGGGTGGCGACGGCGGCGCTGATCCACAACGACGTGGACGCGATCCAGGTGGTGCAGCGCCTGGCCGAGCTGGGCGTACGGGTGCCGGACGATCTGGCGCTGATCGCGTACGACGACGAGGTGGCGGCCCTCGCGGACACCCCGCTCACGGCGGTGGCACCACCCAAGCGCGAAGTGGGCCGTCATGCGACGGAACTGCTGGTGGAGCGGCTCGGCCAGGGCGCGGACACGCCCCGGCGTCATCTGACGCTGCTCCCGCAGCTGCGGGTCCGGAACTCGTGCGGAGCACCCCTCTCGTAGGCGATGGAGCAGGCGATGAAGTGGGCCTTGAAGCCCGCTTGAAGCAGGCGTGCTCGCGGCCTCGCGACCCCCTCCCGCAGGGCATTCCGTACGCTTCCGTACATAACTTATTTGATCTTTTTTCGATCAATCGCTCTTTCGCTCTTGACTTCGGTCACGGCTGGTCCAAGGATCACGGCCAACGCCAATGTCGTCGCCTGTTCAGGAGCCTCGCTGTGAGCCGCAGTTCGAGCAGAACGTCCCTCGCCGTAGTCGGCGCCGCCACCGCCCTCGCCGTTCTCACGGCCTGTGGCGGCAGCGGCGACGACAGTGCCGCCGCCGGAAGCGACGGCAAGCCCGTCAGCATCACCTTCTGGGGCTGGGCCAAGGGGTCCAAGGAGGTCGTTGACGCGTTCAACGCCTCGCACAAGAACATCAAGGTGGTGTACGAGGAGATCCCGTCCGGCAACGCGGGCGGCTACGCCAAGATCTCCAACGCGGTGAAGGCGGGCAACGCCCCCGACCTGGTCTCCATCGAGTACCCACAGCTTCCGGAGTACGTCAGTCAGGGCGCGCTCCAGGACATCGGCCAGTACTTCACCGACGACATCAAGAAGAAGCTGCTGCCGCAGGCGGTCGAGCTGACGACGCTCGGCGGCAAGAACTGGGCCGTCCCGTTCGACGCCTCGCCGCAGTCCTTCTACTACCGCAAGGACCTGTTCGAGAAGTACGGCGTCGAGGTCCCCAAGACCTGGGACGAGTTCCGCAAGGCCGCCGAGAAGATCAAGAAGGCCGACAAGAAGGCCCGTATCGGCACCTTCTTCCCCGATGACCCGACCACGTTCCAGGCGATGGCCTGGCAGGCCGGCGCCCAGTGGTACAAGCCCGAGGGCGACACCTGGAAGGTCAGCACGGCCGACGCGGCCACCAACAAGGTCGCCGACTACTGGCAGGGCCTGCTCGACGACGACCTGATCCGCGCCAACGCCTCGTTCAGCCCCGAGTGGACCAACTCCCTGAAGAACGGCGGCACCGTCGGCTACCTCGGCGCCGCCTGGGGCGCGGGCGTCCTCAAGGGCACGCTGCCCGAGCAGAGCGGCAAGTGGGCCGTCGCCCCGATGCCCAGCTGGGACGGCAAGCCGGCCAGCGGCATGCTCGGCGGCTCCACCTTCGCGGTGACGAAGACCAGCAAGAAGGCCGAGGCCGCGGTCGAGTTCGCCACCTGGATGTCGACCACCGAGGAAGGCATCAAGGCCCGGATCGAGTCCGGCACCTCGAGCGCCTTCCCGGCCGCGGCGGCGCTGCGCCCGGTGGCGAAGAAGGCCTTCGACGCGGACTTCTACGGTGGCGAGGACATCTACCAGGTGTTCGAGGACGCCGCGACGTCCATCGGCCCCGACTGGAACTGGGGCCCGACGACCGGCACGACGAACACCACCATCAAGGACCAGTTCGGCAAGGTGGCCAGCGGCGGCACCACCATCAAGGACGCGGTGAAGGCCGGGCACGACGCCACGGTCGCCGAGCTGAAGAAGCGCGGTCTGAAGGTCGAGGACGCAGGCTGATGAAGCGCGCCCGGACGACCAGAGCCGCCGCCATCCTGCTGGGGCCCTTCTTCGTACTGTTCACCGTGGCCATGGTGCTGCCGATCGGATACGCGGTCTGGCTCAGCCTGTTCACCGAGAAACAGTCCGGCCTGGGCTTCGGCGGCACCGAGACCGTCTTCAGCGGACTCGACAACTACACGGCGGCCCTGGGCGACCGGGCGTTCCGCGAGGGTTTCGGCGTACTCCTCGGATACTGCCTGTTCTACATTCCGCTGCTGCTCATCGGGGCCCTCGCCCTCGCCCTGCTGCTGGACTCCGCACTGGCCCGCGCCCGCCGGTTCTTCCAGCTCGCGCTCTTCCTGCCGCATGCCGTGCCCGGCATCATCGCCGCGCTGATCTGGGTCTACCTCTACACACCCCAGCTCAGCCCGGTGGTCAGCGCCATGGAGTCCGGCGGAATCGGCTTCGACTTCTTCTCGCCCGAGGGCGCCCTCCCCTCCGTCGTCAACATCGCCCTGTGGGAGTGGCTCGGCTACAACATGGTGATCTTCTATGCCGCGTTGCAGGCGATCGACCGCTCCGTACTCGAAGCGGCCACGGTCGACGGGGCCGGCGCCTGGCGCGTCGCACTCAGCATCAAGGTCCCGCTGATCCGCGCCTCGGTCGTGATGGTCGCGCTGTTCACGGTCATCGGCTCGCTCCAGCTGTTCACCGAACCGCTGATCCTCAACAAGGGGACCGGTTCCGCCGTCTCCTCCACCTGGACGCCGAACATGTACGCGTACACCGCGGCCTTCGAACGCAACGACTACGGTCTCGCCGCGGCCGCCTCCATCCTGCTGGCGCTCACGGCCGCGCTGCTGTCCTTCGTCGTCACCCGCTTCACCGGCCGGAAGGGCAAGAAAGCATGAACTCCCCCGCCTCCCGCGGCCGCTGGATGTCGAAGACCGCGGTCAACGGTTTCCTTCTGCTCGCCGTCGTCTACATGCTCTTCCCCCTCGTCTGGCTGGTCACCGCCGCCACGAAGGACACCGGCGGTCTGCTCGCGGGCAACGCCTTCTCCTTCGAGGGCTTCAACCTCGGCGAGAATCTGTCGAACCTGGCCTCCTACGGCGACGGCATCTACTTCCGCTGGTACCTCAACAGCCTCTTCTACGCGGGCGGCGGGGCGATCGTCTGTTCGCTGATCTGTGTCGCCGCGGGGTACGCCTTCGACAAGTACGAATTCCGGGGCAAGGAGAAGCTGTTCGGCCTCGTGCTGATGGGCGTGCTCGTCCCCACCACCGCACTCGCGCTGCCGATGTATCTCCTGGCCTCCAAGACCGGCCTGGTCAACACATACTGGTCCGTGCTGATCCCGGTGCTCGTCAATCCGTTCGGCGTGTATCTCGCCCGGGTGTTCAGCACCGGCTACATACCGAACGAGGCCCTGGAGGCCGCCCGTATCGACGGGGCCGGCGAGCTGCGCGTCTTCTGGTCCATCGGACTGCGCATGGTCATGCCGGGCTTCGTGACCGTCTTCCTCTTCCAGTTCACCGCGATCTGGAACAACTTCTTCCTCCCCCTCGTGATGCTCTCGGACCGCAAGCTCTTCCCGCTGAGCCTCGGTCTGTACTCCTGGAACACCAACACCCACGGCGAGCCGAGCTTCTATCCGCTCGTCGTCACCGGCTCCCTCCTCGCCGTCATCCCCCTGATCGTCGCCTTCGTCTCGCTGCAGCGGCACTGGAAGGCCGGTCTGACCGCCGGCAGCGTCAAGTGACTCTCACGCGAGACCTGAGGAGTACGAGTTCCACCATGCCCCACGCCACTGACAACCGGCCGACGGCCCTCCTCGCGATGGGCCCCGGCATCGCCGGACGCCTCCTCGCCGACCGCCACCGCACCCGGCTGGCCACCCTCACCCGTACCGATCCGCACCTCGTCGCCCACGACCTGGCCGACCCGACGCCCGAGGTGGCCGCCGCGCTCGCCGATGCCGAGGTGCTGTTCACCTGCTGGGGTGCGACGCCGCTCACCGCCGAGGTGCTGGCGACCGCACCCCGGCTGCGGGCCGTGGTGCACGCGGCCGGTTCCGTGAAGCACCACATCACGGACGCCTGCTGGGAGCGCGGGATCGCCGTCACCTCGGCGGCCGGGGCCAACGCACTGCCGGTCGCCGAGTTCACTCTCGCCGCGATCCTCTTCGCCGGCAAGCGCATCCTGCACTCCGCGCATCGCTATCGCGCCCTGCGCGCCGACCACGACTGGCTCGCGGAGCTCGACGGCTCCGGCAACTACCGCCGTACGGTCGGCATCGTCGGCGCCTCCCGCATCGGCCGGCGCGTGATCGAGCTGCTGCGCCCCTTCGACCTGGACGTCCTGCTGTACGACCCGTACGTGGACGGTCCGGAGGCGGCGCGGCTCGGTGTACGGCTCACCTCGCTCGACGAGCTGTGCGCGAGCAGCTCGGTCGTATCGGTGCACGCGCCGCAGCTCCCGGAGACGCACCACATGATCGGCGCCGCGCAGTTGTCGGCCATGGCGACCGGGGCGACGCTGATCAACACGGCGCGGGGATCGCTGATCGACGAGGAGGCGCTGCTGCACGAGCTGACCACCGGCCGGCTGCACGCGGTGCTGGATGTGACGGAGCCCGAACTTCCGCCTGCGCACTCGCCGTTGTACGACCTTCCGAATGTGCTGCTCACTCCGCATGTCGCGGGTTCGCTGGGCGATGAGCTGCACCGGATGGCCGACCAGGCGCTGGACGAGATGGAGCGGTTCGCGGCCGGCCTGCCCTTCGCGGACCCGGTCCGGGCGGGGGCGCTGCCGCGCTCGGCGTGACGCGGGCTCCGCCCCGGCGCCCGGTCCTCAATCACCGGACGGGCTGAAAGATGCCCTCGAACACCGGGCGGGCGTGCTCGATTCGGCCGCACGTGCCGAGGCCCGGTACCCCTCGTCGGGGTACCGGGCCTCAGTGGCTGAGCAGAGCTACACGCTAGTGCGAGTGGCCGTGGCCGCCGTGACCGGCCTCGGCCTCTTCCTCGGCCGGCTTCTCGACGACGAGCGTCTCGGTCGTGAGCAGCAGCGACGCGATGGACGCGGCGTTCTCCAGCGCGGAGCGGGTGACCTTGACCGGGTCGATGACGCCGGCCTTCACCAGGTCGCCGTACTCGCCGGTCGCGGCGTTGAAGCCCTGGCCCTTGTCGAGGTCGGCAACCTTCGAGGTGATGACGTAACCCTCGAGGCCCGCGTTCTCGGCGATCCAGCGCAGCGGCTCGACGGCGGCGCGGCGCACGACCGCGACACCGGTGGCCTCGTCGCCGGTCTTGCCGAGGTTGCCCTCAAGAACCTTGACGGCGTGGACCAGAGCGGAGCCACCACCGGAGACGATGCCCTCCTCGACCGCGGCGCGGGTCGCGGAGATGGCGTCCTCCAGACGGTGCTTCTTCTCCTTGAGCTCCACCTCGGTGGCGGCACCGACACGGATCACGCACACGCCGCCGGCCAGCTTCGCGAGGCGCTCCTGGAGCTTCTCGCGGTCCCAGTCGGAGTCCGTGGCGTCGATCTCGGCCTTGATCTGGTTGACCCGGCCCTTGACGTCGCCGGGCTCGCCGCCGCCGTCCACGATCGTCGTGTCGTCCTTGGAGACGGTGACGCGGCGGGCGGTGCCCAGCACGTCCAGACCGGCCTGGTCGAGCTTGAGGCCGACCTCCTCGGCGATGACGGTCGCACCGGTGAGGGTGGCGATGTCGCCGAGCATGGCCTTGCGGCGGTCACCGAAGCCCGGGGCCTTCACCGCGACGGCGTTGAAGGTGCCACGGATCTTGTTGACGACGAGGGTCGACAGCGCCTCGCCCTCGACGTCCTCGGCGATGATCAGCAGCGGCTTGGAGCCACCGGCCTGGATGACCTTCTCCAGCAGCGGGAGCAGCTCCTGGATCGCGCCGATCTTGCCCTGGTGGATCAGGATGTACGGGTCGTCGAGGACGGCCTCCATACGCTCCTGGTCGGTCACCATGTACGGAGACAGGTAGCCCTTGTCGAAGGCCATGCCCTCGGTGAAGTCGAGGTCCAGACCGAAGGTGTTGGACTCCTCGACGGTGATGACACCGTCCTTGCCGACCTTGTCCATCGCGTCCGCGATGAGCTCGCCGACCTGCGGGTCCTGCGCGGAGAGCGCGGCCACGGCGGCGATGTCGGTCTTGTCGTCGATCGGGCGGGCGGTCGCGAGGAGTTCCTCGGACACGGCCTTGACCGCGGCGTCGATGCCCTTCTTCAGGGCGGCCGGGGAAGCACCCGCGGCCACGTTGCGCAGACCCTCGCGGACGAGCGCCTGGGCCAGCACGGTGGCGGTGGTCGTACCGTCACCCGCCACGTCGTTGGTCTTGGTCGCCACCTCCTTCACCAGCTGGGCACCGAGGTTCTCGTACGGGTCGTCGAGCTCGACCTCGCGCGCGATGGTGACACCGTCGTTGGTGATGGTGGGAGCGCCGAACTTCTTGTCGATGACGACGTTGCGGCCCTTGGGGCCGATCGTCACCTTGACCGTGTCGGCAAGCTTGTTGACGCCGCGCTCAAGGGCGCGACGGGCGTCCTCGTCGAACTTCAGAATCTTCGCCATGGCAGCTGAGCATTCCTCTCAAACGAACTGCGCCCCCGACCGCCCGGCTGGTTATTCGCAGGGGGCCAGGGGCGCAGAACAGAAGCAAACGTGGGTGAATTACTTCTCGATGATCGCGAGCACGTCGCGAGCCGAGAGGACGAGGTACTCCTCGCCGTTGTACTTCACCTCGGTGCCGCCGTACTTGCTGTACAGCACGACGTCGCCGGTCTTGACGTCGAGCGGAAGGCGCTCGCCGTTCTCGAAGCGGCCCGGGCCCACGGCCAGGACGACGCCCTCCTGGGGCTTCTCCTTGGCGGTGTCCGGAATGACCAGGCCGGAGGCCGTGGTCTGCTCGGCGTCGAGCGGCTGGACCACAATGCGGTCCTCGAGCGGCTTGATCGCAACCTTGGTGCTGGCGGTCGACACGATCCGGTCTCCCCCTTCGGAGATCTCACGGGGTTAAGAGTCTTTGGATGGCGACCAGGTGGATCCGTCGTCGCGGGTGCCGGACCTGCCAGTCGCACAGTACTGCTGGCACTCTCCAGTGGTGAGTGCCAGCACCGAGACTATGACCGGGATTAGCACTCGGTCAAGCGGAGTGCCAATTCAGCCAGTCGTGGCGTCATGCGGACCCGCCCGCACACGGCGCGACGGGGCGCCTGTCGCATGCGACAGTCCGGACAACGCAATGGTCCGGACAACATAGGGACAACGCGGGGACGGACCGCACCGTTCCGTACGACCGTGGTTCATGCTCGAACCTCCGTACCAGCCGTCGAACCCGCTCCCGCATCGCCCCTCGGCCGCGCAGGACTCCTCGCGCCCCGTGAACGGCTGACTCGACGTGCTGCCGGGCCTGCTGCTGGTGGCCCTGGAGGGACTGATCTGCGCGGCCGCCGCCCACTGCCCGGCCTTCTCGCGGTGGGACCCCGGCTGCCAGGAGCCGACGGAGCCGCCGCCGATGGGCTGGGCGCCCGTCCTCGTCCTCGTCGGCATCGCCGCGGTGATCTGCCCGTTCACCGTGGTGCTGATCCGCGCGAACCGGCCCTGGGCGGGTGTGGCCCAGGTCCTGGCCGTGCTCCTGCTGTGCGTCGTGGCGGCACTGATCGGGCACGAGGACTACCGCCGCTCGCACCCGGCGCCGGCCTCCGCTCCTCCGTACGGTCCCGGCCGGTCCGGCCACCAGTGCTTCAGCCGTGGCGACACCCGCGAGTGCCTGGACTCCGGCGGCTGAGGGCAGGCGATGACGACCAGCGACCCCGGGGCCCCGTGATCGCCGTGCGGATGCGCCTGCGGGCCCGCCGCGGGGGCCGGCTTCGGGCGGGTCACCTTCTGTGCGGCCTTGCGGCCCAGCCGTTCGATCGGGTCCACCGACTGTGCGCACCCGGCGGTTGCGGCCAGGAGCGCACCGGCGGTCAGCAGCCCGGCGAGCAGCCGATGCGCCCTTCTCATACGTAGTCCTCCAGCCGGGCCACGGCGTACCCCTTGTCCGTGATGGTCTTCATGACCGCCCGGACCATGTCGGCCATGCTGCCGCCCCAGCCCTTCCGGCCCTGGAAGTGCGTGAGGATGATGTCGCCGGGGTGCAGGTCCTGGTCCGCCTCGCGCCACTTCATGTGGTCCGGGAACGCCTCCGCGTTCCAGAGCGGTACGGCCTTGATGCCGCAGGACTTCGCGATGCGGAGCGTGTCCGCGTTGTAGTTGCCGTACGGCGGGCGAAAGAGGGTGGGCCGCTGCCCGTACTGCTCCTCGATGACGGCCTGCTGGTCGCAGATCTCGCTCTTCTGCTCGCTGTACGAAAGTCCGGGCAGGTAGGGGTGGTTGAGCGTGTGGTTGTTGAGGCCGACACCCAGCCGCTGCATCTCCAGGAAGTACCCGTAGCTGTCGCGCACCAGGTAGTCGCTGAGGAACGCGCTGTACGGGATGTCCAGCTCGTCCATCATCTGCAGCAGTTCGGGATCCTTCTCGGCACCGTCGTCCATCGTCAGGAAGACGACCCGGTCCTTGGTCGGGACGGTGGTGAAGACCGGCGGCAGCGAGTCGTCGCCGCCGTTGACCTCGAACCCCTCGCGGGTGGTGATGTGCGGCTTCACGGCGGGCGGCGGGGGTGCGATCAGCGGTGGCCTGCCCAGCCCCCACTTCTTGGCGAGGGCCGCCCGTACGGCCGGGCTGAACCTCGCGTTCTCACGGAGCCCGGCGGGTGCGCCGCCCTGGCCGGCAAGCTGTCCGGGGCCCGCCCCCGGTCCGGGAAGGCCCGGCGGTCCGGCGGCAGGCCGGGCCCGGCGCCCGTCACCGCCGCCGGACCGGCCGCCGGCCTGGGAGGCGCAGCCGGAGCAGACCGCGGCGACCAGGAGTGCGGCCAGGGCCGCGCAGGCCGGCCGATGCCTGCCGGAGCCCCGCCCGCCCCCCGGTTCAGGCTTGCCCGATCCGCTCCTTTTCATGGTTAATTTTTCCTTTTGTCGTACAAGTTGCATGGCGTCGCATCCTGCCAGCACGTGAGGGGCGCCTCGGCCCGACACCGCCACCGGACCCGCCGGTCAACCCGGCTGGCTCACAATGGGCGCGTGAACGCCTTCGCCCCGAACGACCCGTCCGACGCCCCCGACCCGTCCGACCCCCTCGCCGCCTTCATGGCCCTGCGCACCCCCGAGGGCGCGGCGCTCCTGGACGGGCTGCGGTCGTACGACCCCGCCCAGGAGCTCGCCACCGCCACCCGGCTGCGCCGCACCCACCCGGCCTCGCTGGTTTCAGCGGCGCTGGGGCAGGCGCGGCTGCGGCAGCGGGCGGTGGCGAAATTCGGTGCCGAGGACGCGTACCGGATGTTCTTCACACCGAACGGCGTCGAGCAGGCGACGCGTACGTCGGTGGCCACCCATCGCGCACAGCGCTTCGTGGCGGCGGGCGGAGTGCGGAGCGTCGCCGATCTCTGCTGCGGGATCGGCGGCGACGCGATCGCGCTCGCACGGGCGGGCATCTCCGTACTCGCAGTGGACCGCGACCCGCTGACCGCCGAGGTGGCCCGCGCCAACGCCGCCGCACTCGGCCTGGACGGGCTGATCGAGGTGCGGTGCGCCGATGTCACCGAGATCGACACCTCGCCCTACGACGCGGTCTTCGTCGACCCGGCCCGGCGCGGCGGCAGGGGCAGGATCTTCGACCCCGAGGCATACTCACCGCCGCTCTCCTGGGCGACCGGCGCCGCGCTCGGGGCGCCCCGTGCCGCGCTGAAGATCGCCCCCGGCATCCCGCACGAGGCGATCCCGGCGCAGGCGGAGGCCGAGTGGATCTCGGACGGCGGCGATGTGAAGGAGGCGGTGCTCTGGTTCGGCGAGGGCTTCACGGCCGGCTCCTACCGCGCCACCGTGCTTCCCGCCCGCGCCACCCTGTGGTCCGGCGCCCCGCTGCCCGCCCCGCCCGTCGGCCCGGTCGGCCGCTATCTTTACGAGCCGGACGGCGCCGTCATCCGCGCCCATCTGGTCGCCGACATCGTGGCGCGGTGCGACGGGCGGCTGGTCGACGAGACCATCGCGTACGTCACGAGCGACCAGCCGTACGACTCCCCGTACACCGCCGGGTACGAGATCACCGACCGGCTGCCGTTCAACATGAAGAAGCTCAAGGCGCTGCTGCGGGAGCGGAAGGTCGGCGTCCTGACGGTGAAGAAGCGCGGCTCGGCCGTCGAACCGGAGGAACTGCGCCGCAGGATGAGGCTCCAGGGACCGAACGCCGCGACGGTCTTCCTCACCCGGGTGGCCGGAGCCCCGACGATGCTGCTCGGCCACCCCCTGAGCGGACCCGCCTGACCGCCGGGGGCGGCCATCAGGCCAGGTCGGTCAGGTCCTCGGCGTACACCTGCGAGAGCGGCTGAGGACCCACGTACTGCTGGCAGTTGCACTGCCCCGACTCGAATCGGACCGGCTTCTTGGACTCGTCCCAGGCGGTCGGCACCTCGACCCGCTCATGGCACTTGCCCTGCTTGTCGTGCTTGGCGAGATGGTGCGTGCAGCCACAGACCGGCTCCGGCGGCCTGTGGGCCGCTTCGACGGCCAGCCGCTCCTGCTTGGCCGCCTCCAGCAGCTCCAGCTTGCGGGTGTGCCGGTTGCGCAGCGTGGTACGAACGTTGTCGACGGCCCATCCGAAGCCGCCCGTCCAGAAGATGATGAGCACCCACCAGTACCACTCCATGTGGCACTCCTCCCCCTGCGTGACTCATGTATCCGGTCAGGATAGGTCCGGGGTCAGCGGTGCGCGCCACCCCCGACGGAGAACAGCGGCTCCGGAGCGGTGGCCCCGATCAGTACCCGCAGCACCCAACGGCGGTGGGCGAACGCCTTGGTGATGCCGATCAGTCCGACGATCCAACCGGTCATCCCGAGTCCCATGGCCAGGGCGACCAGGCCGTAGGCCCCCCGGCCCGCTTCGGCGGTCGCCGGGACGACGATGCACGCGTACAGCCCGAGTGCGCACAGCGCGAAGGACATCAGCAGCCAGACCAGGCTGACGCCCGGCATCCGCAACCGCGCATCGCGTGCCGGGTCGCGGTCCAACTCGCCCCAGGCGGCGAGCAGTAGGCGGATGTGGCGATCGCGGCGCAGACCGATGACGACAAGGATGATCGCGGGCACCATGCAGCAGGCGCCCATGCCGACGAGGATCACACCGAGCACGGTGCTGAAGATGTCGTACGACTGCTCGAACGTGACGATCGCCGAGCCCACCAGCGACCAGCCCACCGCACAGAGCGCTCCCCACAGCCACAGCACCGCCAGCCGCCCCGGTGAGACATGCATCTTCACCAACTCCCCGAGCACCACGGCCCGGTCGGCGAGCAGCGCCTCACGGTCGGGCCAGGCACGTATCTCCACGGGCGGTGGGGGCGGCGGAAGTTGTGCAGGGCTGAACATGGACCCGACCCTACCGACCGGGCCTCCTCCCCCTGCGGGCGGGCACAGTGCGTCGGGGCCGCCGGAGTGCCATGCTGGGAAGGGACACACGGAGGTTCGCGATGGGGTTCTATGTCGAGCGGATCGTGCCCCGGATCGCCGATGCCGTCGGCGGAATGAAGTCGGTCGAGCCGCTGCGGCGCCGGGTCTGCGAAGGCCTGTACGGCGAGATCATCGAGATCGGGTTCGGTTCCGGGCACAACGTTCCGTTCTACCCGGATGCCGTCACCGACGTGGCCGCGGTCGAGCCGTCCGATCTCGGCTGGAAGCTGGCCCATGACCGTATCGACGCGGGGCACACCCCGGTGCGGCGTGCCTGTCTGGACAGCCGGTACCTGCCGTTCGAGGACGACACGTTCGACGGCGCCCTGTCCACGTGGACGCTGTGCACCATCCCCGACGCCGATGCGGCGCTGCGCGAGGTGCGGCGGGTCCTCAAGCCCGGCGCGACCCTGCACTTCCTGGAGCACGGGCTGGCGCCGGAGGAGGACGAGAACGTACGCCGCTGGCAGCGCCGCCTCGATCCGCTGGAGCGGCGGCTCTTCGCCGGGTGCCGTCTGACCCGGCCGATCGCCGGGATGCTGACGGCCGCGGGGTTCACGATCGTCGACCTGGACGTGTTCTACGAGAAGGGCGCGCCGAGGCCGATGGGTGCCGACTCGATGGGCGTCGCCGCGCCCTGAGGGGGCCGGTGCCGGGGGCGGGGCGGAGTCGGATGGTGCCGAAGCCTCTGCAGGGTGGACTTGTCCGGCGCCCGGAACTCATCGGTCGGTGCGGTCCTGAAGTGCCGCGCGGTCCAGGAGCATCGCGCGTTCCCGTTCGTTCCGGGTCAGTCCGGCCGCCCGTACGAACTCCGCCCGCGCCTCGTCCGTACGGCCCGTCCTGGCCAGCAGATCGCCGCGGACGCTGGGCAGCAGGTGGTAGTCCTTGAGCGCCGGGTCGTCGGCCAGCGCGTCGACCAGGGCGAGACCGGCCGCCGGGCCCTGCGCCATCGAGACCGCCACGGCCCGGTTGAGCTCGACGACCGGGGACGGTGCGATCACGGCGAGGCGGTCGTAGAGGGCGGCGATGGTCGCCCAGTCCGTGTCCTCGTACGTCACCGCCCGGGCGTGGCACGCGGCGATCGCGGCCTGCAGGGCGTACGGGCCGAGACCGGCGCCCTCCTCGGTCGCGGCCACGGCCCGCTCCAGGGCCGCGACACCACGCCGGATCAGCAGGTGGTCCCAGCGGGCCCGGTTCTGGTCGGCGAGCAGCACCGGCGCACCGTCCGGCCCGGTCCTCGCGGCGGTGCGCGAGGCCTGGAGTTCCAGCAGCGCGACCAGGCCGTGAACCTCGGACTCCTGCTCCATCAGGCCCGCGAGCACCCGGGCCAGCCGCAGCGCGTCCTCGCACAGCGCCGGGCGCAGCCAGTCGTCGCCCGCGGTCGCCGCATACCCCTCGTTGAAGATCAGGTAGATGACTTCGAGCACGGAATCGAGGCGGGCGGCGCGCTCTGGTCCGTAGGGCACCTCGAAGGGGACGCCCTCCCGGCCCAGGGTCCGTTTCGCCCGGACGATGCGCTGGGCGACGGTCGGTTCGGGGGCCAGGGACGCACGGGCGATCTCATCGGTGGTGAGCCCGCCGAGCAGCCGCAGGGTGAGGGCGATCCGGGCCGCGGTGGAGAGCACCGGATGGCAGGCGGTGAAGATCAGCCGGAGCAGGTCGTCGTCGATGTCGTCCGCTTCGGCGGGTTCGGGCGGCGGCACGTCCTCCAGGGCCCGCCCGACCTCGGCCAGCTTGCGCGCGTACGTCTCCTTGCGGCGTACGAGATCGATCGCGCGGTGTCTGGCGGTGGCCATGAGCCAGGCGCCCGGCCGGTCCGGGACACCTGACTCCGGCCACTGTTCCAGCGCGGCCACCAGGGCGTCCTGCGCGAGTTCCTCGGCGATGCCCACGTCCCGCACGATGCGGGTGACACCTGCGATGATCCGCGCGGACTCGATCCTGAAGACCGCTTCGACCGCCGTCCTCGCACTTGCTGCTGTCACGGTCACTCATCAGAGCAGCCGTGCCGGGAAGCGGCAAGCGCGACCGGTCAGAGGCCCGTGGCCTCGTCGATCTGGCGGACCTCGGAGGTGACGGTCCAGTTCGCCGGGTGAATCTGCAGGAACCGCTTGGTCCATTCCAGGGCCTCGGCCTTGTCCTTGGCCTGGAGGATGGCGTAGCCGCCGACGACCTCCTTGGTCTCGGTGAAGGGACCGTCGGTGCAGCTGAGCTTGCCACCGGACCAGGTGACCCTCGTGCCCTGCGCGGTCGGGGTGAGCCCGGCCGTCTCCAGCATGACCCCGGCCTTGGTGATCTCCTCGAACAGGGCGCCCATGCGCTTCTCGAACTCGGGGCCCGGGTTCTCGGAGGGGAGGTTCTGCTCATCGATGCGGATCAGCGACATGAAGCGGGGCATGGTGACTCCTCGGTCGGAAGGGCGGGGTCCTTCCCCGCCTCTCACCCTTGCGTCGAACGGGAGACGGCCGGATCGACAGCTCCACCGGAATTCTTCTGAGAATCTTCCGGAACGGCCACCGCAGCCGTCCGTTCCGGTGCCGGGAGCAGCACCAGGGCCACCAGCGCCGCCGCCGCGAGCAGTCCCGCGCAGACCCAGAACGCCACCGCGTACCCCGCCGCCAGATCGGCCGGCCGGCCCCCTTCGCCGGTGACCTGTGCGGCCACGGTGACCAGGACCGCGAGCCCCAGCGAGCCGCCGACCTGGCGGGCGCTGTTCAGCAGCCCGGAGGCCATCCCCGTCTCATCGGATGCGACGTCGGTCGTGGCCGCGGTGCCGAGCGGTACGAAGCACATCCCGATGCCGGCGCTGCAGACCAGGGACGGGCCGAGGATCGAGTACAGGAAGCTGCCGTCCGCCTGCGCCGTCGCCGCGAACCCGGCGAGGCCGAGCGCGGCAAGAGCACCGCCCGCCGCCAGCAGCCGCCGGGTGCCGAGCGCCGCGACCGTACGGGTGGCGACGAGCGAGCCCGCGACGACGCCCACCGAGAACGGAACAAACGCGACACCGGCGGCGGTCGGCCCGTAACCGAGCACCTGCTGCATGTAGAGCGAGGCGAAGTAGAACGCGGCGAACTGCCCCGAGCTCAGCAGCAGGCAGAAGAGATTCGCGGTCAGGACCGGCCTTCCCTTCAGCAGACCGAGACGCAGCAGCGGAGTCGCGGCCCGCAGCTCGACGGCGGCGAAGGCGACCAGCAGGAGCACGGCGGCGCCGAGCGTGCTCAGCGTCTGGGCCGACCCCCATGGGTGGGTCGATGTGCGTACGAGCCCGAGGACCAGCAGTGACGTACCGGCGGTGGCCAGCAGCGCTCCGGCCACATCGAGCCGGGCGCCGGTCCGGACAGGACGGCTCTCCAGCCCGGAGCGTACGGCTCCCACCAGCGCGAACACCACGATCGGCACATTCACCAGCATCACCGCACGCCAGCTCGCCGCATCGGTGAGCACCCCGCCGGCGAGCACGCCCACCGCGCCGCCCGCCGCACCCGCCATGCCCCACAGCCCCAGGGCGCGGGAGCGGGCGGGCCCGGCCGGGAAGGCGATGGCGATCAGGGCGAAGGCGACCGGGGCGAGCGCGGCCGCGCCGATCCCCTGAACCGCCCGTGCGGCGATCAGCCCACCGGGCGACCACGCGAGTCCCCCGGCCAGGCTCGCCACGCCGAACAGCACCAGGCCCGCCGTCAGGACCCGGCTGCTGCCGATCAGGTCGGCGAGACGCCCGCCGAGCATCAACAGCCCGCCGAACGCCAGCGCATAGGTGTTCACCACCCAGAGGAGCCCCTCCGGGGTGAAGCCGAGATCGCGGCGCATGTCCGGCAGCGCGACGTTCACCACGGACATGTCCAACGCCACCATGAACTGCACGACGAGAGCCACCATCAGCAGCCAACGCACGTGCCGTGACTGGTCGTTCATGACTTCCCCTTCCCTCGCGGTCACTCGGTCGAGCCATTACTATACGCGTATAGAAATTAGCCGCGAGAGGACCGGTGAAGAGGCGGGGGCATGGGGACGGGAGACAATGCCCGGGTGTCAGGGACAGAAGAGGCGTCAGGAACAGCGAAGAAGCAGACGGCGGCGAAACGGTCCGTCGGGCGGCCGCGCAGGCTCGACCCGGACGCGATGGTCGCCACCGCGCGCCGCATCATCGAGGAAGAGGGCCTGGACGCCCTGAGCATGCGGCGGGTGGCCAAGGAGCTCGGCTCCACGCCGATGGCGCTGTACCACTATGTGCAGGACAAGGACGAGCTGCTGATGCTCACCCTGTCGGGCACCGCGGCCGCCTTCCCGCGCCCCGAACTGCCCGAGGACCCGCGCGAGCGGCTGCTCGCGGTGGCGGTGCACATGCACGGCATCCTGGAGCAAATCCCCTGGGTGCTGGACATCCTGGCGCTGGGCGAGCTCACCGACAAGAACGCGCTGTGGATGGTCGAGGAGATCATCGGCTCCGCGCTCGCCTGCGGCCTCTCCCCCGCCCGGGCGGTACGCGCGTACCGGACGATCTGGAGTTACGTCTACGGCGACCTGGTCTTCCGCAGGGCGGCCGAGCGCCGCGCGGAGAACCCGCCGAGCAGGCGGTACTTCCCCGAGATGATCACCGAGGAGGACGCGGCCGCGCTGCCCCGGCTGACGGAGGTCAAGGACCGGTGGCGCGAGTACGCCGCCGAATACGAGGTGGCGGAGGAACTCGACGCGATCATCGAGGGGCTGATCAGCCGAGAAACTTCCCGGGGCTAGGGACTTCCGGGGGCTAGGGACTTCCCGGGGCTAGAGACTTCCCGGGGCTAGGGACTTCCCGGGGCTGGAGATTCCCCGGGACTCTGCGGCTCGCCTCAGCCGAGGGACCCGACGGCCCCCAGGGACTCGAAACGCCAGCGGTGCACCGGACGAGTGATCAGCTCGGCGGCCGGTTCGGGAAGCTCGGGCAGCTCGTCGCCGTACGCCCCCTCCCACCAGGTGATGACCAGGACCCGGTCCTGCGGGGCGCGCAGCAGCTCGCGGCGCAGCGGCTCGCGGGCCAGCTCGGCCGACCGGGCGCGCGCCCACTCCAGGAGTTCGAGGCCCCTGCCGTCGGCGGCGCGGGCCTCCCACATCAGCGCAACGGTCGTACCGCTCATGAGTAGAGGTTGTCCTTGCTGATCTCGTGCACATGGTCGTGGTCGTGCGCGTGGGCACCGGGGACGTGGGTGTCGGTCACCGGCAGCGACGAGTCCGCGGACAACTCCAGGTCCGACGCCGGCCTGCCCCGGGCCACCATCTCCGCACCCAGCGCCGCGACCATCGCCCCGTTGTCCGTGCAGAGCCCCGGCCGCGGCACCCGCAGGCGGATGCCGGCACGCTCGCACCGTTCCTCGGCCAGCGCCCGCAGCCGCGAGTTGGCCGCGACACCGCCGCCGACCATCAGGTGGTCGACGCCCTCGTCCTTGCAGGCCCGGACGGCCTTCCGGGTGAGCACATCCACCACGGCCTCCTGGAAGGACGCGGCCACATCCCGTACCGGCACCTCTTCGCCCGCCGCGCGCTTGGCCTCGATCCAGCGGGCCACCGAGGTCTTCAGGCCGGAGAAGGAGAAGTCGTACGCGGGGTCGCGCGAGCCGCTCAGACCGCGCGGGAACGCGATCGCCTTCGGGTCGCCCTCCTTCGCCAGCCGGTCGATGACCGGACCGCCGGGGAAGCCGAGGTTCAGCACCCGGGCGATCTTGTCGAAGGCCTCGCCCGCCGCGTCGTCGATGGTCGCACCCAGCGGCCGTACGTCATTGGTGATGTCCGGCGCGAGCAGCAGCGAGGAGTGGCCGCCGCTGACCAGCAGCGCCATCGTCGGCTCGGGCAGCGGGCCGTGCTCCAGCTGGTCGACGCAGATGTGCGAGGCGAGGTGGTTGACCCCGTAGAGCGGCTTGTTCAGCGCGTACGCGTACGCCTTCGCCGCCGAGACGCCGACGAGCAGCGCGCCCGCGAGCCCGGGACCCGCGGTGACGGAGATGCCGTCGAGGTCGCGGGCGCTGATCCCGGCCTCCTTCAGGGCGCGCTCGATGGTGGGGACCATCGCCTCCAGGTGCGCGCGGGAGGCGATCTCGGGGACGACGCCGCCGTAGCGGGCGTGTGTGTCGACGCTGGACGCGACGGCGTCGGCGAGCAGCGTCGTACCGCGGACGATGCCGACGCCGGTCTCGTCGCAGGAGGTCTCGATGCCGAGTACGAGCGGTTCGTCAGCCATCAGTCAGTCTCTGTTTCCTGTACGAGCTCTTGTACGTGATCGTGTTCGTGCACGTGGAGGCGCATGACGAGTGCGTCGATGTTGCCCGGCTGGTAGTAGCCGCGTCGGAAGCCGATCGGCTCGAAGCCGAAGCGTTCGTACAGCTTCTGCGCCCTGGTGTTGTCGACGCGGACCTCGAGAAGCACCTCGGCACACTCGAAGGCCGTGGCGTGCTTCAGCAGATCGGTGAGCAGTTCGGAGCCGAGGCCGCCGCCCCAGTGGTCGCGGGTGACACCGATCGTCTGTACGTCGGCGAGGTCACCGGCCGCGGCGAGCCCGGCGTAGCCGACGATCCGGCCGGTGGCGGGGTCCTCGGCGACGACGTAGCGGCGGGTGGCCTGCGGGCCGCGGGAGTGCGCCAGCTCGGACCAGAACATGCCGGCCGACCAGGCGTCGTCCGGAAACAGCTCATGTTCGAGCTCCAGCACCGGATCGATGTCCCACCAGCGCATCTCGCGCAGTACGGAAGTCATGGTCGTCACTTCGGGGTGACCACCTTGTAGTTCTTCGGGACCTGGGCGTCGGGCCTGCGGAGGTAGAGCGGCTGCGGCGGCAGCAGTTCCGCGCCCGCGGCGAGACGCTCGGCGGCGAGGGCTGCCAGCGCACCTGCGCAGACGTGCTCCGGGCCCCGGGCGTCCGGGAACGCCTCGGGGTAGAGCACCGCGCCCGCCCCGACGACGGGAAGTCCGGCGAGCTGCTCGGCGATGTCGGCGGGCCGGTCGACGGCGGGCTCCGTGGCGCGCGTGCGGAAGTCCTCGTACCTCGCCCAGTAGACCTCCTTGCGGCGGGCGTCCGTCGCCACGGCGAACGGGCCTTCCAGGCCGTCCTGTCCGGCGGCGTACGCGAGACCGTCCAGGGTGCACAGCCCGTGCACGGGTACGGAGAGCGCGGAGCCGAAGGTCGCGGCCGTGACCAGGCCGACCCGCAGCCCGGTGTACGGTCCGGGGCCGACGCCCACGACCACGTCCGTCACTGCGTCGAGTTTCACCCCGGCCTCGGCGAGGACCCGGTCGACGGCGGGCAGCAGCAGCTCCCCGTGCCTTCGGGCGTCGACCTGGCCGGACTCGGCGACGACGGAGGTCCCGTCGTGAAGGGCGACGGTGACGGCGGGGGTGGCGGTATCCACGGCGAGCAAGAGCACGCAAACAGCCTACGGCTCCTCCGACCGGGCACGGCGTCCCGTACGGCGTCCTGGTACGACCGGTCCCGGCTGCTACCGTCACCGTGTACACGCGGGTACGACGTAAACGCTTGTACTACATACAGAAGTGAAAGGGGCGCGCACGGTGTCTAGGGGCAGCTCGGGAATCGTGGCCGGGCTCACTGCGGCGGCTCTCGCCGCGGTCGGTTTCCTGGCCTACCAGGCATCGGCGAACGCCCCCGACTCCGTCGCCGCCCCCAAGCCGAAGGTTTCCAGCAGCGCCCCTGCCGCCGCCCATGACAAGCCGAAGGCCAAGAAGCCTCCGGCCGCGCTCCCTGCCGTCTCCGGTTCCGGAAAGCGTGTGGTGTACGCCCTGGAGGACCGTCAGGTATGGCTCGTCGACGCGACCGGGGATGTGACCAGGACCTTCGAGGTCATGCCGAGCGCGCTGAGTCCGAAGCCCGGGACGTACCAGGTGGCTACGCGCTCGGGGCCCGCCACCAAGGGCTCGGACGGCGTGATGATCGAGCACGTGGTGCGGTTCGCGATGGCGGACGGCGTGGCCGTGGGATTCAGCGCGGCACTGGACGGCTCGATGGAGAGCCCGGACCCGTCGCTGAAGACGGGCGGCGTGCGAATGTCCCGGGCCGACGGGGATGCGATGTGGGGGTTCGCGGCGGTGCGCACGAACGTGGTCGTCGTCCCGTAACCCCGGGGGTGTCCACAACCGCCGGACGGGCCTGGATTCCGCCCACACGGCTCGCGTTCCCCACGCCGCGGCGCCGCCCGTCCGTTCAGCCTGCCCGGCGCTCCAGGGCGGACTCGGCGTGGTCGGCGCCGGAGGGCGAGACAGCGGCCGGAGCCCGGTCCGTGGACGGCGGCGGCGTCGAGACCGCCGTGGCGGCGGCGCAAGCCGCCAGCAGATCTCTCATCGATGGCGGCGGCGGCACTTCACGTTCGGCGGACGTCGTCATGGATGCCTCCTGAGGCTCCGATGGAAGGCATGGTTAGGCAGACCTAACCCGCTCTCGCCATCCATGTGACCACGCCCGCCCCGCCCGGCGCAACAATTTGCCGACACACTGTCGGAAAGCGCACTCGCGCTCAGCCCTCCAGCGTCCCTCGCGCACCCCGCAGGCCCGCCCAGCGGGCCCCGATCCCCACCAGCGTCACCGAGCGCCGTTCATCGTCCGTGTCGCCGACCGTGCGGTGGATCAGCACCTGCAGCCGGTCCTCCGACAGTTCCTCGACCTTGCCGTCGCCCCATTCCACGACCACCACCGACTCCGGCAGCGACACATCGAGGTCCAGGTCCTCCATCTCGTCCAGCCCGCCGCCGAGGCGGTACGCGTCGACGTGGACCAGCGCGGGACCGCCGGTCAGCGACGGGTGGACGCGGGCGATCACGAAGGTGGGAGAGGTGACGGCGCCGCGCACCCCGAGGCCCTCGCCGAGCCCCCGGGTCAGCGTCGTCTTTCCGGCGCCGAGCTCACCGGTGAGCATCACGAGGTCGCCGGGGCGCAGTACGCCCGCGATCCGACGGCCGAGGGCCTGCATCTGTTCGGGGGACTCGACGGCGAGGCTCACGGTGACGGTGCCCGGCGCGGCGCTCTCGTCCACCTCAGCCGCCAGGCTGTTGTGCGGTGCTTCCATGCCCGCCAACGTTAGCCGCTGCCGGCACCGCGCCGACGCGTACCAGCAGGTCCGCCAGCCGGTCCGTCACCGTTTCCGGGTGTTCCAGCATCACCAGATGACCCGCGTCCGGGACGATGACCAACTCCGCGTCCGGGAGATGGTCCGCGATGGCCTCGCTGTGCGAGCTGGGCGTCACCAGGTCCTTGTCGCCCGCCAGGATCAGCACCGGGAGGTCACGGAAGGCGGGCAGGACGTGGCTCTTGTCGTGTTCGGTGAAGGCCGGGTAGAACTCGGCGACCACATCGATCGGGGTGGATTCGATGAGCCGCTCGGCGAACCGCTCGACCGCCGGGTCCACGTCCCGCGAACCGAACGAGTACCGCTTGATCAGCCCGGCGAAGAGATCGGCGGTCGCCCGCCGGCCCCGTTCCACCAGCTCGGCCTGGGAGCCGAGCGCCTTGAGCACCCCGGGCAGCACCCGCCGCACGGCGTTCACGCCCGCGATCGGCAGCCCGAAAGTGACCTCGCCGAGCTTTCCGCTCGATGTGCCGACGAAGGCGACGGCGGCGACCCGGTCCCGGATGAGCTGGGGGTACTGCTCGGCGAGCGCCATCATCGTCATGCCGCCCATCGAGTGCCCGACCAGCACCAGCCGGCCTTCCGGGGCGGCCGCGTCGATGACCGCCTTCAGATCACGGCCGAGCTGGTCGATACCGACCGTCACCCCGTCCGCCTGTGCCCGGCCCCGCTCGGAGCGGCCGTGGCTGCGCTGGTCCCAGTGGACGGTGCGGACCAGGCCGCGCAGCGCCGCCCGCTGGAAGTGCCAGGAGTCCTGGCTCAGGCAGTAGCCGTGGCTGAAGACGACGGTGACGGGCGCGGGTGCCTTGCGGCCGAAGAGCCGGCGGCGGCGCGTACCGGCCCCCGTGGCGGTACCGGAGGCGCTGGTACCGCTCTCGCCGCCCCCGGCGGCCCCCGTACCGCCGTCCGGTTCGACCTCGTCGACCTCGTAGTACAGCTCGGTGCCGTCGTCTGCCGCGGCCCGGCCGGGCAGCCCGCGCAGCGAGCCGTACGGCCCCGAGGCGTCCAGCGCCAGCCTCGCCCTTCTGCGCATGCCACGGCCCACGGTCAGCCGCTCGACCGCGACGCCGGCGGCCGCACCTGCCGCGATCACACCTATGGCGGCTCCGGCGATCCCTGCCCGGCGCCAGCCGACCGCCGTAGCGGCCGACGTCACCGCGTCCCCCGCACCGATCTCGCTCACCGTGCCGCGCTCCTCGTCGGTCGTATCCGTCAGGTCAGGGCTGGTCTGTTCCGGTCGTGCTCAGATCGTGCCTGGTCAGGGGCGCTTGATCGGTCAGGACTCGGCCGGGGTTCCATTCAGATGGACGCGCGGAACACGGCTGCTGATCCGGGTGACGATCTCGTACGCGATCGTGTCGCAGGCCTGCGCCCAGTCCTCGGCGCTCGGCTCGCCCCGGTCCCCCGGGCCGAAGAGCACCGCCTCGGTGCCCACCTCGATCTCGTCCCCGTCGAGGTCGACGACGAACTGGTCCATGGCCACCCGGCCCGCGATCCGCCGCCGCACACCGCCGACCAGGACGGGTGCACGGCCCGAGGCATGGCGCGGGATGCCGTCCGCGTAGCCGACCGGTACCAGGCCCAGGACGGTCTCGGCGGAGGTCGTGTAGTGGTGTCCGTAACTGACCCCGTGACCGGCCGGCACCTGCTTGACCAGGGCGACCGACGCGACGAGCGTCATGACGGGGCGCAGCCCGAAGTCGGCCGCGGTGCCCAGCTCGGGGCTGGGCGAGATGCCGTACATCGCGATCCCGGTCCGGACGAGATCGAAGTGCGCCTCGGGGATCGTCAGCGTCGCCGGGGAGTTGGCGATGTGGCGCACCTCGGGGTCGACGCCCTCCTTCTCCGCGTACGCGACCATGTCCCGGAACACGTTCAGCTGGGCGGCGATGGAGGGGTGGCCGGGCTCGTCGGCGCAGGCGAAGTGGGACCAGAGGCCGGTGATCCTGACAGTGCCGGCGTCCTCTGCGGCGCGGGCGGCGGCGACCAGCTCCGGCCAGTCGGCGGGCTGGCAGCCGTTGCGCCCGAGGCCGGTGTCGGCCTTGAGCTGGACACGGGCCGGAATGCCGGCCTCCGTGGCCGCGGCCACGACCTCGCGCAGGGCCCACATCCCGCTCACCGACACGTCGATGTCGGCCTCGATCGCCTGGCGCCAGGGGCCGCCCGGCGTCCACAGCCAGCACATCACCCGGCCACCGAGCCCGGCAGCCCGCAGGGCGAGCGCCTCCTGCGGCGTCGCGGTGCCCAGCCAGGTCGCCCCGGCCTCCAGTGCGGCCCGGGCGCAGGGCACCGCCCCGTGCCCGTACGCATCGGATTTGACGACGGCCATGAGTTGCGCGCCGGCCGCCCGCGCGCGCAGTACACGCACGTTGGCGCGCAATGCGGCGAGGTCGATCTCGGCACGGGCTCTCAAGGACGCTGTCTCGTTCATCGCGCCCAGTCTCTCAGAGGCGTACGACAGGGCCCTCGGGCGGCGGGTCGGGAAGGGCCCGCAGCCGGGGTCGCCCGCCGTGCTGGGTGTGTACACCTCAGTGGCGGCGCAGCTCGTGTTCCAGATGGTCGACGAGGACCGGGACATGGCTGTGCGGTACGTCCTTGACCGCCGTGACCAGCGTCACCGGGCCGCCCGCGCGGACCAGTTCCATCAGCTCCCCGACGGCCGCCGTGTGGGCGGGGTCGGCCAGCTCGGCCCGGTAACGGTCGACGAAGTCGTCGTAGCGGGTGCCCGTGCGGTCCTCGTGGTACCAGGCGCGCAGCTCGTTCGACGGGGTGACGTCCTTGAGCCACTTGTCGATCCGGGCCCGGTCCTTGGCCACACCGCGCGGCCAGAGCCGGTCGACGAGGACGCGGGTGCCGTCGCCGTCCTCCTGCGGGTCGTACACCCGGCGTACACGCACATCGCTGCTGCTGCCCACGATCGGCCCTCCTGTCGACCCCTGTCAGCCCGTGTCGGCGTCTGCCTGCGCCCAGGATCACTCAGGCCCGTACGTCGCGCCACGCCGCCGCCATCGCCTCGGCGACGTCCTGCGCGGCGACGGGAGCACCGTTCGAGGCGTGGCGGGCGGCCAGACCGTGCAGATACGCACCGACGGACGCGGCGTCGCGCGGGGCGAGGCCCGCGGCCAGCAGGGAGCCGGTCAGGCCGGAGAGGACGTCGCCGCTGCCGGCCGTGGCCAGCCAGGCGGTGCCGGTCGAGTTGACCCGTACGGGAGTGTCTCCGGTGTCGGTGGCGACCAGGGTCGTCGACCCCTTGAGCAGGACCGTGGCCCGGTAGCGGGCGGCCAGTTCCCGTACGGCGGCGAGCCGCCCCCCTTCGACCTCCTCGCGCGGGACGCCGAGCAGGGCTGCGGCCTCACCGGCGTGCGGGGTGAGGACGGTCGGCGCGGTGCGCGAGCGTACGGCGGTGGCGTCGAGCAGCCGCAGCCCGTCCGCGTCGACGAGCACCGGAACGTCCGCGGCCAGCACGCCACGGACCGCCTCGACGGCCTCCGTACCGTCACCGAGCCCGGGCCCGACGACCCATGCCTGCACCCGACCCGCCTTCGACGGCGGCCCCGCATGGACCAGCGTCTCCGGATGGCGGGCGATCACCGCGCCGGCGCCGGGACCGACGTACCGCACGGCCCCGGCACCGCCCCGCAGCGCCCCGGAGACGGCCAGCACCGCCGCCCCCGGGTACCGCGCCGACCCGGCAACGATGCCGACGACACCACGCCGGTACTTGTCGCTCTCGCTGCTGGGAACCGGCAGAAGTGCGGCGACGTCCGCGTACTGCAGGGCTTCCAGGTCGGGTACGTCGGGCAGCTCGGGCCCGAGCCCGATGTCGACGAGGTGCAGCGCGCCCGCCAGGTCGGCGGCCGGGTCGATGATCAGCCCCGGCTTGTACGTTCCGAAGGTGACGGTCGCGTCGGCGCGCACCGCATGACCGAGCACCTCACCGGTGTCGGCCTCGACCCCGCTGGGCAGATCGACGGCGACGAAGGCCGCACCGGTCGCCTCGAAGGCCCGCACCAGCTCGGCGGCCTCCGCACGCAGCCCCCCGCGCCCGCCGATGCCGGTGATTCCGTCCACGACGAGATCGATGTGTCCGCCCCAGGCGCTCGTGGCCGCGTCCCCCTCCGCCACGCGCCCGCCCGCCGCGCGGAGCGCCGCGAGCCCGCTCTCATGGGCGCGCCCCGGGGAGGTGAGCACGGCGCGCACGCCCGCGCCGCGGCGGGCCAGCCGGGCGCCCGCGTACAGCGCGTCGCCCCCGTTGTCGCCGCTGCCGACGAGCAGGACGACCCGGGACCCGTACACCCGGCCGCGCCGCCGCAGCACATCGGCGCAGGCCGCCGCGAGCCCCGCCGCGGCCCGCTGCATCAGGGCGCCCTGGGGCAGCTTGGCCATCAGGGCCCGTTCGGCGGCCCGTACGGTCTGGACGCTGTACGCAGTACGCATGTGCTCAACCCTCCGCGATCACCACGGCCGACGCCACCCCCGCGTCGTGGCTGAGCGACACATGCCAGTGCCGTACGCCCAGCTCGGCCGCGCGCGCGGCAACCGTGCCGATCACCCGCAGCCGGGGCTGCCCGCTGTCCTCGACGTACACCTCGGCATCCGTCCAGAGCAGGCCGCTCGGCGCGCCGAGCGCCTTCGCGAGGGCCTCCTTCGCTGCGAACCGCGCGGCGAGCGAGGCGATACCGCGCCGCTCGCCGCTGGGCAGCAGCAACTCGCTCTTCAGGAAGAGCCGGTCGGCCATCTGCGGCGTACGCTCCAGCGCCGCGTCGAACCGTTCGATCTCGGCCACATCGATCCCGACCCCGATGATCACGCGTGTTCCTTCACTGCTCGCTACTCCACGGTCACGGACTTCGCCAGATTGCGCGGCTGGTCCACATCGTTGCCGCGGGCCGTCGCCAGTTCGCAGGCGAATACCTGCAGCGGCACGGTCGACACCAGCGGCTGAAGCAGCGTAGGCGTAACGGGAATCCGGATGAGATGGTCGGCGTACGGGACGACCGCCTCGTCGCCCTCCTCGGCGATGACGATGGTGCGGGCGCCGCGGGCCCGGATCTCCTGGATGTTCGACACGATCTTGTCGTGCAGCACCGACCGGCCGCGAGGTGAGGGCACGACCACGACGACCGGCAGATCGTCCTCGATGAGCGCGATCGGCCCGTGCTTGAGCTCACCGGCGGCGAAGCCCTCGGCGTGCATGTACGCGAGTTCCTTGAGCTTCAACGCGCCTTCCAGGGCTACGGGATAGCCGACATGGCGGCCCAGGAAGAGCACGGTGTCGTGGTCGGCCAGGGAGCGGGCGAGTACGCGTACGGGTTCCATGGTCGCAAGGACCCGTTCGACCGCCCCGGAGATCTCGGAGAGCTGGCGGATGACGGTCCGGATCTCGTCTCCCCACTTCGTACCGCAGATCTGTCCCAGATACAGGGCGACGAGGTAGCAGGCGACGAGCTGGGTGAGAAACGCCTTGGTGGAGGCGACGGCGACTTCGGGCCCGGCGTGCGTGTAGAGCACGGCGTCGGACTCCCGCGGGATGGTGGAGCCGTTCGTGTTGCAGATGGCGAGGACCTTCGCGCCCTGTTCGCGGGCGTGCCGCAGGGCCATCAGAGTGTCCATCGTCTCGCCGGACTGGGAGATCGCGACGACGAGGGTGCGGTGGTCGAGGATCGGGTCGCGGTAGCGGAACTCGCTGGCCAGCTCGGTCTCGCAGGGAATCCTGGTCCAGTGCTCGATGGCGTACTTGGCGATCATCCCTGCGTGGAACGCGGTACCGCAGGCGACGATGACGACCTTGTCGACCTCCCGGAGCTCGCGGGGCGTGATCCGTACCTCGTCGAGGTGGAGCCGGCCCGCGCCGTCGATCCGCCCGAGGAGCGTGTCGGCGACGGCCTTGGGCTGGTCCTCGATCTCCTTGAGCATGAAGGAGGCGTGGCCGCCCTTCTCGGCGGCGGAGACGTCCCAGTCCACGTGGTACTCACGGACCTCGGCGGGCCGCCCGTCGAAGCCGGTGACGGTGACACCTTCCCGGCGCAGCTCCACCACCTGGTCCTGCCCCAGCTCGATCGCGGATCGGGTGTGCGCGATGAACGCGGCCACGTCGGAGGCCAGGAACGACTCGCCCTCCCCCACCCCCACCACGAGCGGCGAGTTGCGCCGGGCCCCGACCACCGCGTCGGGCGCGTCCGCGTGCACGGCGACGAGGGTGAAGGCGCCCTCCAGCTGCCGGCAGACCTGCCGCATCGCCTCCGCCAGGTCGGCACAGGACGAGAACGCCTCGGCGAGGAGATGGGCGACGACCTCGGTGTCGGTCTCGGAGGCCAGATCGTGGCCGCGCTCGGCAAGTTCGGCGCGCAGGACGGCGAAGTTCTCGATGATCCCGTTGTGCACGACGGCGACGCGGCCCGCATTGTCGAGGTGCGGGTGGGCATTGGCGTCGGTGGGGGCGCCGTGAGTGGCCCAGCGGGTGTGCCCGATCCCGGTGGTCCCGGCCGGGAGCGGCGCCTCGGCCAGCGTCTTCTCCAGATTGACGAGCTTCCCGGCCTTCTTCGCGGCGGCCAGCCCGCCGTCCGCGAGGACGGCGATTCCCGCCGAGTCGTAGCCCCGGTATTCGAGGCGCTTGAGACCCGCGACAACGACGTCCTGCGCCGACTGTCCACCGACGTATCCGACGATTCCGCACATACCGTTCCCTTCCTGGTCGCCCGCCCCTCTTCTCCGCATCGTCGCAGAAGGTGAACGGGGCGGCAGAAAATCGAGCCCCTCCGGCGATCGAGGCTGCCTGCCTGCTGGGGAGTCGGGTCCTGTGACGGAGGCCGGGAAGCTGTTGCTGATCTCGGCGCGGAGAAGGCACTACGCCCGTAGGTCCTTCCATGGCCGACAACCGACGTGGGTGTCTCACCGGTCTCCCGGCCGAGTACAGCCGGGCCGGGCCCGGAGGCGTGAGGAGCGGCGGGGGTGGAGGACCGCCGGGACCATCAGGGCGCCAGGGGGTGGTGGCGGGGCGGTGGGAGTCAGGCGGGAGACCAGGGCCGTCACCGCGGTCTCGGCGATCGTCGCGGGGTGCAGGGTCACGGTGCTCACCGGCGGATCGTTCTCGGCGTATGCCTGGTCTTCGCTGGCGCAGACGAGGAGGAGGTCGTCGGGGATCCGCAGGCCATGGCGGGCCGCTGCGGCCAGGACCTGGCGGCCGCCGGGGTCGTAGACCGTGTAGACCGCGTCGCAGGCGCGGGCGGCGAAGACCGCGTCGAAGCCGTGGCCCGGGGCGTCGTACGGGTCGAAGGTGAGGAGCAGTGGCGTCCGGCCGTGCTCGTGGCACCACTGCTCGTACGCGCGGGTCACGGCCCGGGTGTAGTGCTCGTCGCCATACCCGGCGTGCAGGGCGATCCGCCGGGCGCCCGAGGCCGCCAGGTGGCCGAGGACCTCGCGGGTGGTGGCGATGTGGTCGTTGTCGACCCAGACGTCCCCGGGCCTCGGGTCGACGGGGCGGCCGTCGAAGACGAGCGGGATGCCCCGGGCGCGCAGCGCACGCAGCACAGGGTCGTCCGTGGGGCTGTCGAGGAGCAGCATGCCGTCCACGGTGAGGGTGTGCCACGGCGTCTCGGCCCCGCGGGCGGCGGGGAGGATGGTCAGGGCGTAGCCATGGGCGTGCGCGGTGGTGGTGGCGGCGGTCAAGAACCGGGCGAAGTACGGGACTTCGATGAAGTTCCAAGCCGATCCGGCGTAGGTCGTGACGGCCACGCCCAGGGTCCCCCCGGTCCGCGGGGTCCGCCTGGCGCCGTAGCCGAGCGCGGTGGCCACCTCACGGACCCGGCGGCGCGTGGCGTGGGCGAGCCGGCCGGTTTCGTTGAGAGCGTGCGAGACGGTGGCGGTGGAGACCTCCGCCGCGCGGGCGACATCGGCGAGGGTGGGCCCTGACATGGCGCCATCGTATGGATTGCGGTGCGGATTCCGTCGTCCAGGGTGGGTTCTGGTTACGGCGTTAATCAATGAGGGTCCGGCCACAGCAACGCAGCCCAACCCTTGGAGTGGTCATGACTTCTTCTTTCGCTCGGCGGAGCGTGCTCGCCGCGGGCGCGGCCGGACTGGTGGGTGCGGCGGCAGGCCCCGCGGCCGCCGCGCAGCGGGGCGCCGCGCACCACCGTGCCGCGGCCCTGGTCATCCACAACGCACGGGTGTTCACCGGGCTCCCCGGCGCCCGCCCCGTCGAGGCCGTGGCCGTCGGGCACGATGGCCGGATTCTCGCCACTGGCCGGGGCCGCGAACTGCACCGCCTCGCCGGACGGGACACCGAAATCGTCGACGCGCGCGGGGCGACCGTGATGAGCGGCATCCACGACGGCCATGTGCACCCGCTCGGCGCGGGCGACCGCTCACTGCGCCCCTCCCTGGAGGGCGCCGAGACGACCGCCGAGGAACTCCTCGCGATCCTCACCGGTTTCCTCCAGGACACGCCCGGCCAGGAGCCCGACGGCTGGCTGGTGGTCTCGGACTGGAACCCGATCGGGTTGCTGCCGCATGGCACCCTCCCCCACCACTCCCTGCTCGACACTCTTCCCACCCGCCGCCCGGTCGCCCTCCTCGGGGGCGACGGCCACAACATCTGGGTCAACGCCCGCGCCCTGGAGATCGCCGGCATCACCGCGGCGACCCCCGATCCGGTGGGTGGAAAGATCGTGAAGGGGCCGGACGGGCAGCCCAGCGGGGTGCTCAAGGACGACGCCCAGCCCCTGGTGACACGCCACATCCCGGAGCCGAGCGAGGTCGAGCTGGTCGCCGCCTGCTCCCGGGTCCTCGCCCAGGCGGCGGCCTCCGGGGTAACCACGATGATGGACGCGATGGTCGGGCAGAGCGAGTTGGCGACGTATCAGGCTCTGGCGAACGCGGGGACGCTGCCGCAGCGGATCGTCCCCGCGATCAGGATCGACGCAGACCTGGCGAAGGACCCGAAGGCGGCGCTTGCGTATGCGCGCGGGCTGCAGCGCTCTTTCCGTAACGTACCTGGGCTGCGGTTCGGGACGATCAAGGTGTTCCTCGACGGGGTGATCGAGTACCCGGCGCACACGGCGGCGCTCCTGGCGCCGTATCTGGACGACTCGGGGCACCCGACGGACAACCGCGGTGAGCTGTATGTCTCTGGACAGGATTACGGGCGGCTGACCGCGGTCTTCAACCGGGCCGGCTGGCAGATGCATGCCCATGGGCTCGGTGACCGCGCGGTGCGCACGGCGCTCGACGGGTATGCGTACGCCCGGCGCGCGACCGGGCTGCGCGGTGCCCGGAACACCATCGCTCACCTCCAGCTGGTGGACCCGGCGGATCTGGGGCGGTTCGCCGCACTGGACGTGGTGGCCTGCATGCAGCTCCAGTGGGCGGAACAGGACACGTGGACGATGGAGGCGCTCCTGCCATACATCGGACCCGAGCGGCACCGGTGGATGTACCCTGCCCGTTCCCTGGAGCGGCACGGGGCCCGGCTCTCGGGCGGTTCGGACTGGCCGGTGGACCCGCTCCAGGTGTGGAACCAGATCCGCACGGCGATCGACCGCACGGGCGCGGAGGGCGAGGGGCCGCTCTACCGGGAGTTGGAGGGGTTGAGCCGTACTTCGGCGCTGCGGATGCACACGCACGGCACGGCATGGCAGCTGCGCATGGACCGGCTGACGGGAACAGTCCGGCCCGGACTGGCGGCGGATCTGATCGTTCTCGACCGTGATGTGACGGAATGCCCGGTGGCGGACATCAGTGACACCCGTGTCGAGCTGACCCTGGTGGGCGGCCGGGTCGTCCACGACTCGCACTCCTCGGCGGGCCGGGCCGCGGTCGCGCGACTCGACCGGGCCGCCGCCGCGCCCCGCCCGGCGGCGTACGCGGCGGTGCACGGCGGACGACACCGGGCCTGCGGCCACGACGACGACCGACCGTAGCGTGTCCGGCCCCCGTATGGCCGCGTCCAGCTCTGCGGGGGCCCACACCTGGGCCCGCATGCGGAAGGCATCGAAGGCGGCCCCACCTTCCGCCCAGGGCGCGGGCGACGTCGAGGAGCCGGTACGCCTGGGCGCGGCTGATGCCGAACTCCTTCGCGTGGTGCGCCTCCCACGAGGCGTGGCCGAGCGGGAGCCAGATGCGGGCAGTGCGCGCGTTGCGGACTCGGTCGGCGAGGACCGCGACCTACCAGGAGATCGCCTCCGCTGTCGCGGCCTCGGGCCCGTCCGAGCCGGTGGCGGTCACCCTGACCACACCCTGTGGTTCAGCGCTTGAGGAACTCCAGGAGGTCCTTGTTGAACCTCTCCTTGTAGCCCGGGACAACGGCGATGCCGTGGGGGCCGTCTTCGTAGACCTTGAGGGTCGCGTCCTGGATGAGTTGGGCGGTCTTGCGGCCCGTGGCGTCGATGGGGACGATCTGGTCGTCGTCACCGTGCACGACGAGCGTGGGGATGTCGAACTTCTTCAGGTCCTCGTGGAAGTCCGTGGCGGCGAAGGCGTCGACGCAGGCGACGCCGCCCTCGATGGTCTCGGCCATGGCCATGTACCAGAAGGCGTCCTGGTTGCCCTGTGTGACCTTGTTGCCGTCGCGGTTGGCGCCGAAGAAGGCGACCGCGGTGTCCTTCCAGAACTGCGAACGCTCGGCGAGGATGCCGTTCTTGATGCCGTCGAAGACCGACTGCGGTACGCCCTCGGGATTGTCGGGACCCTGGAGCATCAGCGGACAGATCGCCGAGAGCAGCACCGCGGACCTGATCCGGTCCGTGCCGTGGCGGCCGATGTAGCGGGCGAGTTCGCCGCCGCCCATCGAGTGCGCGACCAGCGTGACGTCCCGCAGGTCCAGTTGGGTGACCAGGTCGTTGAGGTCGTCCGCGAAGGTGTCGAAGTCGTAGCCGTCCCAGACCGGGGTGGAGCCGCCGTGACCGCGACGGTCGTGGGCGATGCCGCGGAACCCGTTGTCCGCCACCGCTTTGAGCTGGTCCTGCCAGGCGTCCCCGCTCAGGGGCCAGCCATGGATGAAGACGACGGGGCGGCCGCGGCCCCAGTCCTTGTAGAAGATGTCGACACCGTCACGTGTGGTCACCGTGGGCATGCGTGTTGTCCTCTCGGATGTACTGCCGGGCCCCCAGTCCAGAGTGCGGCCGGGCGCTCGAGCCGCAAATCGGAATCGTGGGGACCCGCCGGCCGCGCCTGCCGTTCCGGGCGCGGCACCACGCCGCCTCGGGCAGGGCCGGGCCTCGCGCTCCTGTCGGCCCAGCCGGCTCAGCGCGGCGTGGACCGCCACCAGTCGACGGGCATCGTCGATCCGCCCCGCGGTCTCCTGCGCGAAATCGACCACAGCGGGCGGGTCCGGGTGGCGGGCCAGGAAATGAGCCGCCGGCGCCGGGAACGGTTGGCGTTCTCGGCCTTGCGCGGGGGCCGGCTCGGCAGCCGAACCCACAGTCGGGGTCTGACAGTGAGCCGTAAAGTAGGAATGGCGCAAACTTTGAACCATTCCTACTTCAGGGATGCTGCCCGCCTTTTTACTGAGGAACGTGGGCACGCACTATGAGCGTGCCCACGTCTTCGGGGTTCGGTGCCGCCAGAACTTGGGCGTCGACCTCGGCGAAACCGTGACGCTTCAGCAGATCCGCCCACCACTGCGGGCTGTAGGACCAGCGCAGCAAGGTCAGCTTGCGACCGGAAAGGCCGTTTCCGTACATGGGCTGGGGGCCGTAAAAGCCCTCGATCGGTTCGGCCTGGGAGAAGGCGAGCACGCCGCCGGGGTTGAGTCGCTCGGCGATCAGCGGGATCAGGGGCTCGGGATCGGTGAACCAGATCGCACCCCAAATGGAGAACACCGCGTCATACGTCGCCTCGGTGTGGGTGAGGTGGTCGACGGCCTCCGCCTGGACGAAGGTCAGGTTCGGTTCCTCCCCCCACCATCGGCGGGCCCGCGCGACCTGAGCGGCGGAGAAGTCCAGGGCGACCACATCAACACCTTTACGGGCGAGGTGGACGGCTTCCCTGCCTTCGGCGGCACCCAGCTCCAGGGCGGTGCGCGGTGCGCCCAGGAACTCCTCTCCCGGCCCGTGGCCGTCGTACTGGGTCCATGCGAACACGTCAGCTTCGGGGGCCGGTTGCTCCCCTTCCCCGCGATGAGGCTTGTAGGTGTCCCAGTACTCGGGGAGGTTCGTGGACTCGCGCGGCATGGCTGGCCTCCTGGGGGTGCCCGACAGGCTGGACACCGTACCCAGGCGCGACGGCCGCTACGTGCCCTTGACGCGTTTTCACCCGGCCGCGCTCTTATGTACACGGGCCAGGCCCGGCTGCTTATCCGCGCAGCCGAGCCCCGCCTCGTCGATGTCAGTGGCAGTTCTCACCGGGGCGGCAGGGGCCGCACTTGGCGTAGTCCCGCTCCCAGAGCTTCCAGTCCACCTCGAAGCCATTGGCGGCGATGATCTGCGCGGTCCTCTCCACCGATCCGTCGTACTTGAACTCGACCTCGGGGATGTGCTCCAAGAACCTGCCGTCGAAGTGGTCGGCGCACCACTCACGGTAGTTCCGCGTGTCGACGATGAAGACGTGCACGGCCGTGTCCACCAGTCGGCCGCAGCACATTTCCAAGCCCTGGCCCCAGTGCTCGATCGCGCTGACCAAGTAGGAGATGGCAGCGCCGAAGAGCCGCTCGGCCATGACCTCGTCGAAGGGGTGGTCTCGCATGAGGAGTGCGATCTCTCGGTCCCAGACATCGGGCTTCACGTAGTCGCGCGGGTCTCGCGCCTTGGTTTCCACTGCTGCAGCCATGCTGTCCTCCGTGGTCGGCGCCCCGCCGCGCTCAGCGGGGCTCGCCCCTCCAGAGAACTGTCGGCCACAGCGTTTCTTTGATCAATTGCCCCCGCATGCAGGGCGCTTGCAGGTTCTGCACACGCCATATACGGGCGACTCATCAGCCCATACCGTGGACAGCAGCCCTTTCGGCTACCGGCGGGTGGGAGGCCGGATGCGCGTTGATCACCTCTGGAGCTCAGACACAGTCCGATCGTTCGTCGCCCAACAGGACCCGGGCGGCCTCATCCGTGTGGGGCGGGAAAGGCGGGGCTGGCGACAGGCAGACCTCGGCGCGCGCATCGGCTGCTCGGCTTCGACTGTGTCCAGGATGGAGAAGAAGGGCCGTCCCGCAGTTATCGCCTTGATCATGGGCGCGGCACGCGAGGTCGGAGTGCCGACAAATGTCCTAGCGGCGGCTCTGGGGTTGTCCGCTTCCGCAAGCACTAGGGTTGCCACGGATTGGCCACCGTGTGCCGAGGAGGACTCGATGCGTCGCCGCACGCTACTCACCGCCGCCGGCCTCGCGGCTCCCGCCACGCTGCTCATGGGTCTGGAGACCGCGCTCGCGAGTACGCCCGACCCGACAGGGTCTCCTGCTCCGCTGAACGGGCGCCTCGCCAGGGCGCGCAGCTACTTCGACGGGGGTCGGCACGCAAAGCTCCTGGAGGCCCTTCCAGGGCTTCTGGCCGACAGCCACCAGGCCGCGGAAGACCGTTCGGAGATCGCGCTCGCCCGGCTGTCGGCCACGTACAGCCTGACGAGTCAGTTGCTGACGAAGATCGGGCGGTACGAGCAATCGAGAGTTTCGGCGGAGCGAGCCACGCTGTACGCCGACTGGTCCGGTTCCCCCCTTGTGGCAGCCGCGGCGGCTCGCGAGCTCAGCATCGTGCTCCGCCACCAGGACCAGCCGACCGCCGCGCAACGGCACATCCTCGATGCTGTGACTCGTGTCGAGAGCACCGGCCTGAAGACCGATGCGCAGGCATCCGCGTACGCGCAGATGCTGTGCACGACGTCGTACACAGCGGCACGGGCCGGAAACCGTGGTGACGCCCTGGCGATGATCAGCGAGGCAGGCCGCGCCGCTCGCGACCTTCCGAACGAAGCACCTGTAGGCCGCTTGTTCCCCGTTGCACCGGCTGCTGTTCGCCTCTACGCCGTGGGCGTGCACTGGGCGCTGGGTGATGCCGGGGCGGCGCTGGAGGCCGGCCGCGGACTGCGAGCCGGGCAGTTCAAGACACCCGAGAGACAAGCCCGGCTGCCCACTGACCTGGGGCGGGCGTTCTGGCAGTGGGGCAAGCCGGAACAAGCCACCCAGCAGTTGTTGCTTGCAGCCCGTATCAGTCACGGTGAAGTCCGCGATCGCCCGGCAATCTCGCGAATCGTTGGCGAGCTCATCTCTCGGCACCCCAGAGTCTCCGGAGTGCGGGAACTCGCGGCGGTCGTCGGACCAGGGGCGTTGCCGACAGCATGACCGCCCCGCTCCCCCAGGAGGAAGGGGAACGAGGCGGGCGCCGGTGGGCGCGGTGGTCAGTTGCCGGAGGCGTACGTGACGAACTCCGCCCAGGCGCGCGGCGCGAAGCCGAGGTGCGGGCCGGGGAGGTTCTTGGAGTCGCGTACGTGGATCGTGCTCGCGGTCTCCGCCACCTCGACGCACTCAGGGCCGTCGTTCGTGCTGTAGCTGCTCTTGAACCAGGTCAGCCCGGAGGTGTTTCCGGCCGAGCGCTTGGCACTCATGTCTCTCCCAGCAGTTTCGTGATGAAGATCCGTGAGAACCGAGGCGTGAGCGCCTGGGCCCGGATCATGCCGTAACGCATCTCAAGGATCTGGACCTCCTTGGGATCGGTGATCAGGCGGCTGGTGAGCTGTACCTCGTTGTGCCCCACAGCCGAGCCGTCCATCAGCTTAAGCACCTGATGCGAACCGCCCAGCCCGGCATGCTCCTCCGCATCCGTCGGCATGACCTGGATCTCGACGTGCCGCAACGTGCCCAGTTCCAGCAGGTGTTCGAGCTGGCGTCGCAACACCATTCTGCCCCCGGTCGGCCGCCGCAGTGTCGCTTCTTCCTGGACGAACGTCAGCAGAGGGGCCGGCTGCCGCTCGAAGATCGACTGCCGCGCCATGCGCGCGGCTACCAAATGGTCGATTTGGTGCTCGGTGTATGGGGGGCGTCGTTCCTTGTACAGGGCGTGGGCGTACTCCTCGGTCTGGAGAAGACCGTGCACGACGACGCTGGCGTACGCGCCCAACTCGATCGAATTCGCCTCCAACTTTGCGTGATCTCGAACCTTCTTCGGGTACCGCGCCTCTGCCACGTCCTTCTTCATCGCGGCGAGTTTGCCGCCCGCTCCCAGGACTTCGTCCGCCTTCTCCAGGAACTCCGGCTTGGGGATGCGTTTCCCGGCCTCCACCTTGTAGACCTGGTTCTCCCCGTAGCCGATCGCAGTGCCCAGTTCCGCCGCACGCAGGCCGGCCGCCTCGCGCCAGAGCCGGATCTGTCGGCCGACCGCCGCGATCACCGCGCCCGAGTCGTCCTCGACGTCGAACTCCCAGTCAGGGCCGTCCGCCGTGTTGTCTCCGTTGCCCCTGATGTCCTCGTCCGCCATACGACACCCGCCTCCACCCGTGCCCGCACCGTTTCGCGCTCGACGCCGTACTGGATGGACAGACCCGTACAACCACTGGACAGTCACTGTCCGTACGCACGTCATTGCTGTTCAGAGTAGGCATCTCCGGCCACGCTGAGTGACGTGAACCGAGAAATCACCCAACCGCGTGCCCGCAGCGGCCAATTCGCCGTGCAGCTCTCCGCCACCCGTCGGGGTGCCCGACTCACCCGACTCCTCGCGACCGAGCAACTCCGGTCCTGGGGGCTGCCGCTGGACGACGCCGGGCACGTCATCGCCGAGCTGGCGTCCAATGCCGCGCTGCACGGGTACGTGCCGGGGCGGGACTTCCGCATCATGCTGACCGTCACCGGGGACACGCTCCGTATCGAAGTTGCCGATGCTCGCGGAGACGTACTGCCCCGCCTTCCGGAGCGGAACGACGACTCCGAGGCGGGGCGCGGGCTGTTGCTCGTCGAGGCGATCGCCATTCGGTGGGGCGTGCAAGTGGGGCCCTTCCCCCGGCGGAGGTAGCCCTCACCGGATCGTGACAGTCGCGACCCGGTGTGTCACGTCCCGGTGAACCGCGACCCGGCGGGCCCCGACGTCAAAGGCTTTTAAGGCTTTGGAGAGAAGAAACTTCCCAAGCCCAACCCCGCTGCTCGCACGGCCGTTCTCCCGACACACCCCGTGGTGGGGCATGGCGGGAGCACCGTCTGCCGTGCCGACGCCCCGCGACCGGTCGACACCGACACGGCACCGGCGCGGCACCGCTCACGCCGACGAAATCGCCGGCTGCGGCAGCGGTGCCGGCTCACCGCGTCGCCGGAGCCGTGGCATCGGGCCGCCGCACCGGAGTCCTCGCGCCAAGGCTCTCCGTATCCTGTGAACCTTTCCGGGCCCTGCGGGCAACAAGGGATGACACGCTCATCCGCCGAGCCCCCAGGAGCCGATGTGACCGGACCACCAGCCAGTCCCGACGACGATGCCGAGGTCATCGCGCAGTCGCTGGAGCATCCCGAGATCTTCGCCGGGCTCTACGACCGCCACGCCCCGGACATCCACCGCTATGCCGCCCGCCGCCTCGGGGAGGGCGCGGCGGACGACATCACGGCGGAGACCTTTCTCATCGCCTTCCGCTCCCGGCGCCGTTACGACCGCACGTATCGCAACGCCCGCCCATGGCTGTACGGCATCGCCGCGAATCTCATCGGCAAGCAGCGGCGCAGCGAGGAGAGGGGACTGCGGGCCCTGGCCCGTACCGGTCAGGACCCGGTGGCCGCGTCCTGGAGCGACCGCTCCGACGACCGGATCGCCGCACAGGCGCCGCTGGCCGGGGCGCTCGCCTCGCTCTCGCCCGGTGACCGCCATGTGCTGCTGCTCGTCGCCTGGGCCGACCTCGGGTACCAGGAGGTCGCCGAGGCGCTGGGCATCCCGCTCGGCACCGTGCGGTCCCGGCTCAATCGCGCCCGCCGCAAGGTCCGTGAGGCGCTGTGCATGGATCCCTCGTTCACGCCCGACGTCATGGAGCTGACCCCGTCATGGACGAAATGACCCAGCTGCGGGAGCTGCGCGCGGACGCGCCCGTTCCCGACCGTTCCGCACTCGCTCCGGGCCGGCTGCGGCTTACAGAGACCGTCGCCTCGGGCCGCCGTGCCCGTCGGCTGAAGGCAGACTGGCGGATCGCCTCGATCGGTGCGGCAGCGGCAATCACCGTGGCTGCCGTGCTCGGCACCCAGCTCGTCGATGCCGCCGCCCCCGACCGCTCAGGGCCCGCTGCGACCACCGGAACCCTGCGGCTGAGCAGCCCGGCCGAGGTGCTGAACCGGGCCGCCGACGTGCTGGAGAAGCAGCAGGCGGCCCCGGAGCCGCGCGACGACCAGTGGATCTACACGAAGACGGTGATGGCCCAGCCGCCCCAGAACGGCTCGGCCGCCGGCCGCTTCACGTACGACCCCGACAACTGGGTTCCGTACGACAACTCCGCCGCGGCCAAGAACGGGAAGGACGACGACTACCGCACGTCCCGCCAGGTCTACCGGGCCGCCAATGAGCTGCCCGACGACCCCGCACGGCTGCTGGCGAAGGTCCGCTCGTTCTACCCGACCGGCAACACCGCCGAGAGCCCGCCCGAGGCCGAGGCCCAGCACAGCTTCCGCGCGATGAGTCTGATGGTCCAGGCGTACCCGATCGCACCGGCCGCCCTCGCCCGGATCTACCGGGCCCTGGCCACCGTCCCCGGTGTCCATGTCACCGACCACCTGGTGAAGGACGCCGCCGGACGCGAGGTCATCGCCATCACCCGGAAGGAGGACGGCCGCCACGAACAGCGGGAGATCCTCCTCGACCCTCACGACTTCAGGTACGCCGGGATGCGCTTCGTGGTCACCGAGGACTACGAGTACACGCCCTCCGCCGGCAAGGTGCAATTTCCGACGGAGAAGTTCAAGGCCGGGCAGATCCTGATCAGCGAAGCCCGGGTCAAGGCCGCCGTCGTCGACGCCAAGGGCGAGAAGCCCTGAGACGCCACCAGTAGCCGCGAACCGGGGCCGGTGTCCGCCACAGGGGTGCGGACACCGGCCCCACCGACAGCGGCAGGTACCAGCGGGTGCATCATGTCGCTGCCGGATGTCGGCCCGCCGGCCCAGCACTCAGGGGTGTGGACCTTCATCGGTGACCCCGACAGCGGAGAACTCTGTGTGCTCAGGAAAGTGAACACACAGCCGTAATCGCTACCGGCAGCCCGGAACGAGCACCGCCCCCACGTGACCGACCCCACCCCCCGCTCCGTCAAAACTCCCGCAACAATGAACACGTGATCACTTCGCCGCCACGGAGCACCCACCGACGCACCGAGCACGCGTCGACGCCGTACGTCGACCTGTCGCGCGCCGAGTGGAGCGCCCTGCGCGACAAGACTCCGCTGCCGCTGACCGCCGCCGAGGTGGAGCAGTTGCGCGGGCTCGGGGACGTCATCGACCTCGACGAGGTACGGGACGTCTACCTGCCGCTCTCCCGGCTCCTCAACCTGTATGTCCAGGCCACCTCGGGCCTGCGCGGCGCCCTGAACACCTTCCTCGGGGACGCGGGCAACGGACACGGTGCGCAGCGGGGCACCCCGTTCGTCATAGGGGTCGCGGGCAGTGTCGCGGTCGGCAAGTCCACCAGCGCCCGTATCCTCCAGGCGCTGCTGGCCCGCTGGCCCGAGCATCCCCGGGTGGAGCTCGTCACCACGGACGGGTTCCTGCTGCCGATGAAGGAGCTCCAGTCGCGCGGGCTGATGTCGCGCAAGGGGTTCCCCGAGTCGTACGACCGGCGTGCCCTGACCCGTTTCGTCGCCGACATCAAGGCCGGCAAGGACGAGGTGACGGCGCCCGTCTACTCGCATCTGATCTACGACATCGTGCCGGGTGAGCGGCTCACCGTACGCCGCCCCGACATCCTGATCGTCGAGGGGCTCAACGTGCTTCAGCCCGCGCTGCCCGGCAAGGACGGACGGACCAGGGTCGGACTCGCCGACTACTTCGACTTCAGTGTGTACGTGGACGCGCGGACCGAGGACATCGAGACCTGGTATCTCAACCGGTTCCGGACACTGCGCGAGACCGCGTTCCAGAACCCGTTCTCGTACTTCCGCAAGTACACCCAGGTCTCCGAGGAGGAGGCCATGGAGTACGCGGCGACGATGTGGCGGACCATCAACAAGCCCAACCTGGTGGAGAATGTCGCGCCCACCCGGGGCCGTGCCACTCTGGTACTGCGCAAGGGGCCGGACCACAAGGTCCAGCGGCTGTCCCTGCGCAAACTCTGATTCTCCGAGACTCCTGGGAGTGACCGCGTGCTGCATCTGCGCCTGATCGTCCCCACCGACCGTACGGACGAGGTGGTGCACCTGCTGGAGAGCACCGTCGGTACGACGCATCTCGTGGTGATGTCCGGGGTCGCCCGTGACCCGGCGGGCGACATGGTGCTGTGCGATGTGGCCCGCGAGGCGGGCGACGAGCTGATCGGCGCGCTGCGCAGGCTCGGCATCGACAAGTCCGGTTCGATCACCGTCGAGAGCATGGACCTGACGCTCTCCGCGCACGCCGACAAGGCCGAGGAGGAGGCGCCGGGCGAGGGCGCGGACGCGGTGCTGTGGGAGGAGCTGGCAGAGGCGACCCACGAGGAGTCGACGTTCAGCATCACCTATGTGGCGTTCCTCGCGGTCGCGACGATGCTCGCCGCCTGCGGTGTGATGCTCGACAACGCGATCCTGATCGTGGGCGCGATGGCGGTCGGTCCGGAGTTCGGGCCGCTGGCCGGGATCTCCACGGCCCTGGTGCAGCGCGCTCCGCGGCTGGTGTGGCGGTCGCTCGTGGCGCTGATCGGCGGCTTCGCCGTCGCGATGATACTGACCGCCGGGTTCGCCTGGCTGATGGACGCCTTCGGGCTGTTCAACCGCTCCATGATCAAGGCGGCCCGGCCCAACACGGCGTTCATCTGGAAGCCGGACGCGATGTCGTTCGTGGTGGCGTTCCTGGCCGGGATCGCCGGGACGCTCTCGCTCACCTCGGCGAAGTCCGGTGCGCTGATCGGGGTCGCCATCTCGGTGACCACCGTGCCGGCCGCGGCCAATGCGGCGGTGGCGTTCAGTTACAGCGACTACAGCCAGATGTCGGGCTCCACGGCCCAGCTGCTGGCGAACCTCGGCGGCATCGTGGTCGCGGGGACGTTGACGCTGCTGGTCCAGAAGGTCCTGTGGGCGGCGCACCGCCGCCGGACGGGCTGCGTTGCGAGCCCGTCCGCGGACAGCGAGCGGCACGGCCGACCCAACCGGACCCGTCCGACGAACGGCCCGGCCGGGCCGGGACCTGCCGAGCCCGCACCGGCCAACTCCGGCCCAGCCGACTACAGGCCGGCCGCGCGCGACTAACCGAGTGCGGACTTCACCACGTCGGCCAGCCGCTCGGCGACCGCCCGCGCCTGGTCGATGTCGGACGCCTCGACCATGACCCGTACCAGCGGCTCCGTGCCCGACTGGCGCAGCAGTACGCGCCCGGTGGAGCCCAGCTCGCGCTCGGCCTCGGCGACCGCCGCGGCCAGCTCCGGGGAGGTCCCGACCCGGGACTTGTCGACGTCGGGGACGTTGATCAGCAACTGGGGCAGCCGCTGCATGACCCCGGCCAGCTCGGCGAGCGTACGGCCGGTGGCCGCGACCCGGGCCGCCAGCATCAGGCCGGTCAGCGTGCCGTCGCCGGTCGTGGCGTGGTCCAGGACGATGACATGTCCGGACTGCTCGCCGCCCAGCGCGAAGCCCTCGGCCTTCATCGACTCCAGTACGTAACGGTCGCCGACGGCGGTCTGGACGAGCTGGATGCCCTCCCGCTCCATCGCGATCTTGAAGCCGAGGTTGGACATGACCGTGCCGACCACGGTGTCCTTGCGCAGCTGCCCGGCCTCGCGCATGGCGAGGGCGAGCACGGCCAGGATCTGGTCGCCGTCGACCTCCGCGCCCGTGGCGTCCACGGCGAGGCAGCGGTCGGCGTCGCCGTCGTGCGCGATGCCGAGGTCGGCGCCGTGCTCGGCGACTGCGGCCTTCAGCAGATCCAGGTGGGTGGAGCCGCAGCCGTCGTTGATGTTCAGACCGTCCGGATCGGCACCGATCGTGATCACCTCGGCGCCGGCTCGCGCGAAGGCCTCGGGCGAGACCCGGGAGGCCGCGCCGTGTGCCTCGTCGAGGACGACCTTCAGCCCGTCGAGCCGGTTCGGGAGGACGGCGATGAGATGGGCGACGTACCGGTCGAAGCCCTCGGCGTAATCGGTGACCCGGCCCACCCCGGCACCCGTCGGACGCGCCCAGGGCTCACCGGTGCGGTGCTGCTCGTAGACCGTCTCGATCCGGTCCTCCAGCTCGTCGGCGAGCTTGTGACCACCACGGGCGAAGAACTTGACACCGTTGTCCGGCATGGCGTTGTGGCTGGCGGAGAGCATCACACCGAGGTCGGCGCCCAGCGCGCCGGTGAGGTACGCCACCGCAGGGGTGGGCAGCACACCGACCCGCAGGACGTCCACGCCCGCACTGGCGAGGCCTGCCACGACGGCGGCCTCCAGGAACTCTCCGGACGCACGTGGGTCGCGTCCCACCACGGCTGTCGGCCGATGCCCCTCAAAGGTGCCCGCCTCGGCAAGCACATGCGCCGCAGCGACCGAGAGGCCGAGCGCCAGCTCAGCCGTCAGATCCGCATTGGCGACACCGCGCACACCGTCCGTGCCGAAGAGTCGTCCCACTGGTGTCCTCCGAAGATGCTCAGAAACCGCAAACCAAACCAAAGCAAACCGACGCAACACAGCAACACGATGCGCACAACGCGGCTCGTCCGTCGCCGGGCAACGCAACACAACGCTGCGTACGCGAGCGTATGAACGTCTTATGCCGTTATACGCCCGAGGGTGCCGATAGACGAACGCCCCGGCAAGCACAAGGTGTGCCGCCGGGGCGAACGTGTAAAGCAGATGAGCAGGCGGTTTAGCGCTTGCTGTACTGCGGGGCCTTACGGGCCTTCTTGAGACCGGCCTTCTTGCGCTCGACCGCACGGTCGTCACGGGAGAGGAAGCCGGCCTTCTTCAGCGGGGCGCGGTTGTTGTCCACGTCCGCCTCGTTCAGCGCACGGGCCACACCGAGGCGCAGGGCACCGGCCTGACCCGAGACGCCGCCACCCGAGATGCGGGCGATGACGTCGTAGCGGTTGTCGAGCTCGAGCACCTTGAAGGGCTCGTTGACTTCCTGCTGGTGCACCTTGTTGGGGAAGTAGTCCTCAAGGGTGCGCCCGTTGATCTTCCACTTGCCGGTGCCCGGAACGATCCGGACGCGGGCGATGGCGTTCTTCCGACGGCCAAGGCCGGCGGCGGGCTGCGGGTCGCCGAAGCGGGAAGCCAGCGACTCGCTGGTGTACTCGCCCTCGACGGGAACCTCGGACTCGAAGGTGGTCACCTCGGCGAAAACCTCTTCGCCCTCGGTGCCCTCGACGGGGTTCTCAACAGTGGTCTCGGCCACGATTCTCCTCAGATCTTTCTTTTGGTCTTAGGGGGAGGCCGGAACTACTGCGCGACCTGGGTGATCTCGAACGGGACCGGCTGCTGAGCAGCGTGCGGGTGCTGGTCGCCCGCGTAGACCTTGAGCTTCGAGAGCATCTGACGGCCCAGGGTGTTCTTGGGGATCATGCCCTTGATGGCCTTCTCGACAGCCTTCTCGGGGCTCTTGGCGAGCAGCTCGTCGTAACGGACGGAGCGGAGACCACCCGGGAACCCGGAGTGGCGGTACGCCATCTTCTGGGTCTTCTTGTTGCCGGAGAGGTGAACCTTCTCGGCGTTGATGATGATGACGAAGTCGCCCATGTCCATGTGGGGGGCGTAAATCGCCTTGTGCTTGCCGCGGAGGAGGTTCGCAGCCGTGGTGGCCAGACGACCCAGGACGATGTCCTGCGCGTCAATGATGTGCCACTGGCGCGTCACATCGCCGGGCTTGGGGCTGTACGTACGCACTTCGTAGCCTTCGCTTCTTCAGTGGATGAGGTCCAGACACATGGCACCCCTGAAGCGATCATGCAGCTGGGGCCCACAATGCCGGGAACGCTGTCCGTATGCGAGCCACTGGTAACTGCTCCAGAGAACCTACGTAAGGGCTCTTCGCGTGAGAACGACGAAGCCGATACGTATAACAACCCCCGACAGTACCCGCCCCGCCCGGGACGGGTCAAAACGCGCCGGCCCTACCGCTTCCGCTCGACCCTGCGCTCGTCCCAGACCGGCTCCGCGCTCTCCCGCACCACCCCGTCCGACCCGAACACCAGGTAGCGGTCGAACGACTTCGCGAACCACCGGTCGTGCGTGACGGCCATCACGGTCCCGTCGTATGCCTCGAGACCGTCCTGCAGCGCCTCCGCCGACTCCAGGTCCAGGTTGTCCGTCGGCTCGTCCAGCAGCAGCGCAGTGGTCCCCGCCAGCTCCAGCAGCAGGATCTGGAACCGCGCCTGCTGCCCGCCGGACAGCTTCTCAAAGGGCTGGTCCCCCTGCCGCTCGAGCTCGTACCGGCGCAGTACGGACATGGCCCCGCCCCGGTCCTTCGCGTGCTCGGTCCACAGGATCTCGACGAGCGTGTGCCCCATCAGCTCCGGGTGGGCGTGCGTCTGCGCGAAGTGCCCGGCCACGACCCGCGCGCCCAGCTTCCACTCGCCCGTGTGCGCCACCGGCTCCCCGGCCAGCAGCCGCAGGAAGTGAGACTTGCCCGACCCGTTCGAGCCGAGGACGGCGACCCGTTCCCCGTAGAAGATCTCCAGGTCGAACGGTTCCATCAGCCCGGTCAGTTCGAGCCCCTTGCAGGTCACGGCCCGCACCCCGGTCCGGCCACCGCGCAGCCGCATCTTGATGTCCTGCTCGCGCGGCGGCTCCGGCGGGGGTCCCGCGTCCTCGAACTTCTTGAAGCGGGTCTGCATCGCCCGGTAGCGGGACGCCATGTCGGGGCTGATCGCCGCCTGCTGCCGCAGCCGGTGGACCAGCGCCTTCAGCCGGGCGTGCTCCTCCTCCCAGCGCCGCAGCAGCTCCTCGAACCGCGCGAACCGGTCCTTGCGGGCCTGGTGATACGTATCGAAACCGGCGCCGTGCACCCACACGTCGCTGCCCGCCGGGCTCGGCTCGACGCTGACGATCTTCTCGGCGGCCCTGGACAGCAGCTCCCGGTCGTGGGAGACGAAGAGGACCGTCTTGCGGGTCTCCTTCAGCTTCTCCTCCAGCCACCGCTTTCCGGGGACGTCGAGATAGTTGTCCGGCTCGTCGAGCAGCAGCACCTCGTCCGGCCCGCGCAGCAGCGCCTCCAGCACCAGCCGCTTCTGCTCACCGCCGGACAGCGTGCGCACCTCGCGCCACTGCGCCTTCTCGTACGGGACACCGAGCGCGGCCATGGCGCACATGTCCCACACCGTCTCGGCCTCGTACCCGCGGGCCTCCGCCCAGTCGCTCAGGGCCTGCGCGTACTTCATCTGCGCGGCCTCGTCGTCGACGGTGAGGATCAGCTCCTCGGCCTTGTCGACCGCCAGCGCCGCTTCCCGGATACGGGGCTGGGCAACGGAGACCAGCAGATCCCGGACCGTACGGTCGTCCCGCACGGAGCCCACGAACTGCTGCATCACCCCGAGCCCGCCGCTCACCGACACGGACCCGCCGTGCGGCTGGAGCTCCCCGGCGAGCAGCCTCAGCAACGTGGTCTTTCCGGCGCCGTTCGCCCCCACGAGGGCGACCACGGCCCCGTCCGCGACCCGGAACGAAGCATCGCCGAGCAGCACCCGCCCGTCCGGTAGGTAGTACTCCAGATGGCCTGCTTCAAGATGTCCCATGCACAGCATTGTCACGGGCCGCGCAGCCCTGGCCCAACCGGTTTGTGTTCCGTCTAGGATTCGCCGCATGAGCTTTGGGCAAGGGGGGCCCTCCTGGGGGCCCGGGGGCACACAGACTCCGGACTGGGCTGCGCTGGCCGACGAGTCCGCCACGCGCAGCCGCCGCAAGAAGTGGCTGCTGATCGGAGGCGGCGTGCTCGCCACCGCGGCGGTCGGCGCCATCGTGGCGACGGCGGTCATCTCGACCAACAACGGCACCAGCTCCACCGGCTCCGGCAAGAACGGGAGCGAGCTGCCGGCACCGAGCGACCTGCCGAACAACACCGCCGAGCCCGAGCCGTCCTTCTCCTCGGTGGCACCACCGCCCCCGCCGGACCCGAAGGACTACATATCCGACGTCAAGAAGGACAGGGCGCCGATCACCGTCGACGCGTTCTTCCCCGGCAAGAAGCTGACGATGGGCGACCGCGTCTACGCCAAGGGCGCGACGCAGCAGACGAAGAACTGCGCCGCCACCACCAAGGGCGCGCTCGGCTCGATCCTCGTCAACAACGGCTGCGACCAGGTCATCCGGGCCACGTACAGCAAGGACGGCGTCGCCGTCACCGTCGGCCTCGCGGTCTTCGAGACCGAAGCCCAGGCGAAGAAGGCGGCCCGGCAGTCGAGCGGCAGCATCGCCACGCTGAGCGGCGCGGGTGTGCCGGCCTTCTGCCCCACCGGATCGGTCTGCCGCCGTACCGCCAACTCCTACGGCCGCTACGCCTACTTCGCCATCAGCGGGTTCACCAGCGGCAAGAACATCACCAAGGCCGACAAGAACGCCTTCGCCACCGGTGACGACCTGACGAACTTCACGTTCCGTCAGATCCGCCACCGCGGCGAGCTCCAGGCATCGGCGGCGGCCGCCGCACCCGCCGCCTGACACGGCCCGGGGTTCTCGTGCGCCTTCCGTTCCTCCTCACCCTGCCCCGCGTGCTGCGCCACAGCGCGGCCATCGGCGCCGATCTGCCGCCGGACGAGGCCGTGGTCGTCGACGCCTCGGACACCGCACTCCGTACCGCCCTGACCTCGGCCACGGAGGGCGACCACGGCCCCGCTCGCGAACTGCTCGCCGCGACCCGTGAGCACACCCAGTGGGAGCTGAGAGACGGTTACGTGTCCCGTCTCGCCGAGGCCGCCCTGCACAACCCCGGCTGGCTGGACGCCTGGCTGACCGAATCCCCCGAGGACCCGGACGCGGCTCTGGTCCGGGCGGACCTCTGTATCGACCGGGCCTGGGAGATACGTACGGCAGAACGCGCCAAGCATGTCTCGCGCGAGCAGTTCCGGGCCTTCTTCGCGCTGCTGGAGGACGCGGCCCCGGTGATCGGCAGGGCGGCCGAACTCAACCCCGCCGACCCCGTGCCGTGGCGCATCGCCCTGACCCACGCCCGGGGCAGCCAGGTCCCGCGCGATGTCTTCGACGAGTACTGGGCGCAGGCCCTGGCACGCGACCCGCACCACTACGGATGCCATGCCGCGGCCCTCCAGTACCTGTGTGCGAAGTGGTGGGGTTCGCACGAGGAGATGTTCGGCTTCGCCGAGAGCGCGGCCGATACGGCTCCGCCCGGTTCGAAGCTGCACGCGCTGCCGCTGTCCGCGGCGCTGGAGTACGTGGTCGTGTCCCCCACTCCCGGCACACCCGCCGGCCCCGACCCGTACGCGCCCCGCGTCGCGGCGGCGGTCGCCCGCGCACTGGACCTCTCGGCCGCGTACGGACCGGGCAGCCATGAGGCGGCCGGCTTCCGCAACCACCTGGCCCTGATGCTGCTGCGTACGGAGCGCTGGGACGAAGCGCTGGACGCGTTCCGCAGTATCGGCGTCCATGCCACCAAGTACCCCTGGGGGTACTTCGGCGACGATCCGCGCCAGGAGTTCCTGGAGACCCGCTCGGGCGTCCGTATCCACGTGGCGACACGGACCCCGTTCTTCGGCCGCCCTCCGCAGCCCCGTACCGCCCACGCCGCCACCCCCGTCTGGACACCGGGCGCTCCGTGCGCGGTCGCGATAGCGGCGGCCCGCCCGGCGGACGTGGCACAGGCGGCACTGATGTGCGGCGTCTCGCTCCGCACCGCCCCGGCGACCGCCACGCACACCTACGTCGAGGCCGTCCCGGAAGCCCGGCCCGCCAAACGCTCGGTCCTCTCCACGGAGGACCCGCTGACCACGGCGGCCGACAACTTCACCACCGGCGAGAAGTGGCCCACGCTGGTCCTGCGCCGCGCGCCCGAGCGCTGCGGGCTCACCCTGTTCCGCAAGGGCAGACCCCTGGCCACCCACGAGTGGAACGCCACGTCCCCGGCCCCCGACCACGCCACGGTCGCCGCCACGGCCGAAGCCCTGTCCCGCGCCTTCGCCCTCACCGACCCCCGCCCGCTGACCCACATCCTCCGCTCCACGGGCAACCCGCCCCGCCACCAGTCCGACCTCCTGGCGGCCCTGTCCCTGCCCCCGCTGCCCCCGGGCTTCGGCGACCGCCCGGAAGTCCTCGACACCCTCCCCGACGCCCGGGTCCTCACCCGCCGCGGCCTGCTGGCCGGCATGCGGTCCACGATGACCACCCAGGACGGCGAACACCCGCCGGCCCCGGACGGCCACGAACCCCGCCCACCGAGCTGGTGGCTGCTGCGCATCCTGGGTCTGCTGCTGTTCACGGCAGCCGCGGTCCACGCCTGGTCGACCCCGGACGACCGCCCACTCCGGACGACGACGGCCACACTCGCGGCCCTGTACACGTCAGCCCGGCTGACGAGCGCCTGGCGGCAACGGCGCCGGGCACGCGGCGGGGCCGCAGCAGCCTCGGAATGAGAGCGTCGACGCTTCCGAGCCCACCCGCGCAGGGTCTGCGGGTCCGATGCGACGGGGTTGTGCGCAGCTGAAGGCGTGGGTGGGATGGCGGTCAAGGGCCGTCACGGTGGTGGCCCCGACGTACAACTCGGGGAGCCACATCGAAGCACTGGTCGACTCGATGCTGCGGCAGACGATGCCGGGCGGACGAGTTCGAGGTGCTCACCGCCGTACCGCACCTCACCGAGCAGCTGCTCCGCATCACCCCGTACTGGACCGATCCGCACCGTGACCTGTCGCTGCGCGTCGAGGTCCCCAATCCGCCGAAGCCGGCCACCCCCGCGACGCCGTCCCGCAAGCCGGGCCTGCTCAGCCGGGTCGTCCGGATCGCCCGCAAGCGCTGACGGCCCGGCCCGCGGTTCTCAGCAGCAGCCGGCTCCGGGGAGCGTGCGCACATTGCGCGCCTCCTTGGAGCGGGCGGCCAGCAACTCGTCGGCCGGGTAGGCCACTTCCTCCAGCGTCAGCCCATGGGGGCGGACCACGTGCACGCCGGGGTCCCGCAGCCGTGCCGCCAGCACCTGTGCGGGCCACTCGGCCGGGCGGCGCCCGTCGCCGACGAACAGCGCGGCCCCGATCAGCGCCCGCACCATGTTGTGGCAGAACGCGTCGGCCTGCACGGTCGCCGTCATGATCCCGGACGCCTCGTCCCGCACCCAACTCAGCTTCTGCAGCGTACGGATGGTCGTCGCACCCTCGCGCTTCTTGCAGTACGCGGCGAAGTCGTGCTCCCCGACCATCCGGGCCGCCGCCTCGTTCATGGCGTCGACGTCCAACGGCCGGTCGTGCCACAGCACATGACCCCGCAACAGCGGATCCACCCCACCGGGACGATCGGCGACACGGTACGCGTAACGCCGCCACAGCGCCGAGAACCGGGCATTGAACCCGGCGGGTGCCTCGGCGATCCGCCAGATCCGCACATCGGGCGCCATCCGTCCGGCCATCCGCCGCAGCAGCTTGTCCGCGTGCTCGGCCCACACCTCGTCCGGCAGATCGACATGGGCGACCTGCCCCCGGGCGTGCACCCCGGCATCGGTGCGCCCGGCGACCGTCAGGTCGTACGTCCGCGAGGACCGCGTCACGGTCCGCAGCGCGTCCTCGATCTCCCCCTGGACGGTTCGCCTGCCGGTCTGCTTGGCCCAGCCGGAGAAGCCCTTGCCGTCGTACGCCAGGTCCAGCCGCACCCGTACGAAGCCGGGCTCTACCTCGTCACTCACCGAAGGATCCTTTTCTGCCAGTACATACGGAACGGGCCCGCACCGCCCCGAAGGGTGATGCGGGCCCGTCCAGTGGTCTCAGAACGCTCAGGCGTCCTTGGACTCCGCGTCGGCCTCGGCCGGCTTGGCGTCCTCGACGACCTCGGCCGGAGCCTCGTCCTTCTTGAGGGCGTCTTCCTTGACCGCACGCTTGGTCGCGGCCTCGGCCTCACCGGTGGCCTGCTGGGCCACGGTCAGCGCCTCGACCAGCTCGATGACGGCCATCGGGGCGTTGTCGCCACGACGGTTGCCGATCTTGGTGATGCGGGTGTAACCACCGGGGCGGTTCTCGTACCGCGGGGCGATCTCGGTGAAGAGCGTGTGCACGATGCTCTTGTCCGTGATCGACTGCAGCACCAGGCGACGGTTGTGGATGTCGCCCTTCTTCGCCTTGGTGATGAAACGCTCGGCGACCGGACGCAGGCGGCGGGCCTTGGCCTCGGTCGTGGTGATGCGGCCGTGCTCGAACAGCGACTTCGCAAGGTTGATGAGAAGAAGCTTCTCGTGCGCAGCGCTGCCGCCCAGACGGGCACCCTTGGCGGGCTTCGGCATGGTTTTTCTCCTTGTGTGCTGCACCGGCCGTATCAGGTACCGGTGTCAGTTCCCGTGCAGCGGACGCCACACGGAAGATCAAGAGCCGATCGGGCAATCGATCCGGCAGATGAAGCCGGTCATCGGCCGAAATCGAGCCCGTCCGGCGTTCGAGGACAACGCCCTCACGCCCGAGCCCAAAATCAAGCCCGTCCGGCGATTGAGGACAAAGCCTCACCCGGTCCGGGGCACCCAGCAAACCCGGGCACCCCAGCCGGAGGCGTACTAGTACTGCTCGGTCTCCACGAAACCGGCGTCCGCGTCGTCATCCGCGCCGAACGCATCGGCCGCGGCCGTCGGGTCGAATCCGGGCGGGCTGTCCTTGAGCGCCAGGCCCATACCGGCCAGCTTCGCCTTGACCTCGTCGATCGACTTCGCACCGAAGTTGCGGATGTCGAGCAGGTCGGCCTCGGAACGAGCCACGAGCTCACCCACGGAGTGGATGCCCTCGCGCTTGAGGCAGTTGTACGAACGGACCGTGAGCTCGAGCTCCTCGATCGGCAGCGCCAGATCGGCAGCGAGCGCGGCGTCCGTCGGGGACGGGCCCATGTCGATGCCCTCGGCGTCGATGTTGAGCTCGCGCGCCAGACCGAACAGCTCGACCAGGGTCTTACCGGCCGAAGCCATGGCGTCACGGGGACGCATGGCCTGCTTGGTCTCGACGTCGACGATCAGCTTGTCGAAGTCGGTGCGCTGCTCGACACGGGTCGCCTCGACCTTGTACGTGACCTTGAGCACCGGCGAGTAGATGGAGTCGACCGGGATACGGCCGATCTCCTGGCCCACCTGCTTGTTCTGGACGGCGGAGACGTAGCCGCGACCGCGCTCGACGGTCAGCTCCATCTCCAGCTTGCCCTTGCCGTTCAGCGTGGCCAGGACCAGGTCCGGGTTGTGGACCTCGACACCGGCCGGCGGGGCGATGTCAGCAGCGGTGACCAGGCCGGGACCCTGCTTGCGCAGGTACATCACGACCGGCTCGTCGTGCTCCGAGGAGACGACCAGCTGCTTGATGTTGAGGATGAGGTCGGTGACGTCCTCCTTGACGCCCGGCACGGTGGTGAACTCGTGCAGGACACCGTCGATCCGGATGCTGGTGACAGCAGCGCCGGGGATCGAGGAGAGGAGCGTACGGCGAAGAGAGTTGCCGAGGGTGTAGCCGAAGCCCGGCTCCAGCGGCTCGATGACGAACCGGGAGCGGAACTCGTCAACGACCTCTTCGGTCAGCGACGGACGCTGAGCGATAAGCATGTTGCGTTCCTTCAGTCGTGGGCGCCCACTATTTGACGCCCCCAGATACTGACAAGGGTACGGGCGGCACGACCCGAAAGAGCCGTACCGCCCGGACCCACGAACTACTACTTGGAGTAGAGCTCGACGATCAGCTGCTCCTGCACCTGGGTGTCGATCACCTGGCGCTCGGGCAGGGAGTGCACGAGGATCCGCATCGTCGACGGCACGGATTCGAGCCACGCCGGTACGGTGCGCTCGCCGGCCTCGGCCTGGGCCACCTGGAAGGGGGTCAGGGCCTTGGACTTCTGACGAACCTCGATGACGTCGTTCACAGCGACGCGGGCCGACGGAATGTCGGTCTTCGTGCCGTTCACAGCGATGTGTCCGTGACGCACCAGCTGACGGGCGTGGTCGCGGGACTTGGCGAAGCCTGCCCGGTAGACCACGTTGTCGAGGCGGGTCTCAAGGATGCGCAGAAGGTTCTCACCGGTCTTGCCGGTCTTCTGGTTCGCTTCCTTGTAGTAGTTCACGAACTGTCGTTCAAGAACACCGTAGATCCGCGAGCACTTCTGCTTCTCACGAAGCTGAAGAAGGTACTCGCTGTCCTTGGTGCGCCCGCGTCCGTGCTCACCCGGGGGGTAAGGACGGATCTCGATCGGGCACTTCGCGCTCTCGCACTTGCTGCCCTTGAGGAACAGCTTCTGCTTCTCCCGACGGCAACGCTTGCAGTCGGCCCCGGTGTATCGCGCCATTTTCCAGTTGTCTCCGTTGCTTCAGACGGAATCAGACGCGGCGGCGCTTGGGCGGCCGGCATCCGTTGTGCGGAGTGGGGGTGACGTCCTGGATCGAACCGACCTCCAGGCCGGTGGCCTGGAGCGAACGGATCGCGGTCTCGCGGCCGGAGCCCGGACCCTTGACGAAGACGTCAACCTTGCGCATGCCGTGCTCCTGCGCGCGGCGGGCGGCCGACTCGGCGGCCATCTGCGCGGCGAAGGGGGTGGACTTGCGCGAGCCCTTGAAGCCGACGTGGCCGGCGGAGGCCCAGGAGATCACGTTGCCCGAGGGGTCCGTGATCGAGACGATCGTGTTGTTGAACGTGCTCTTGATGTGCGCGTGGCCGTGAGCGACGTTCTTCTTTTCCTTGCGACGCACCTTCTTGGCTGCGCCCTGACGACCCTTGGGGGGCATGTCTTGACTCCAGATGGAGAGGGGAGGTGATCGGTCCTACAGCGAAGACCGCTGGTTGCTGCGGATGGCCGGTGGCCCGGATGCCCGCAGTGCGTCCGCTGAGGACTACTTCTTGCCCGGCTTCTTCTTACCGGCGATCGCGCGACGCGGGCCCTTGCGGGTACGAGCGTTCGTGCTGGTGCGCTGGCCGTGGACCGGCAGGCCGCGGCGGTGACGCAGACCCTGGTAACAGCCGATCTCGACCTTGCGGCGGATGTCGGCCTGAATCTCGCGACGGAGGTCACCCTCGGTGCGGAGGTTGGCGTCCACGTACTCGCGGATCTTGACCAGGTCCTCTTCGGCCAGGTCGCGAACGCGGGTGTTGGGGTTCACGCCAGTGGTGGCGAGAATCTCCTTGGACCGGGTGCGCCCGATACCGAAGACGTAGGTGAGGGCAACCTCCACGCGCTTTTCGCGCGGGATGTCAACACCTGAAACGCGTGCCATTCAATGGCTCCAGTTGTTAATTCGGGGGTCTTCCGCAGCGCCACTCCCGATCGCCGACCTCTCGTGACGAGAGGTGGTACGCCCGGGTCCCCGGCCCCCGCCGGAGGTGTCGTCAGCCGAAGCTTGGACGGACTCTGCGTATGTACGTATTACGTGCGTCGCGCGAAGTGCTGCGAGATGCAGGGGGTCGTGCGTCAGCCCTGGCGCTGCTTGTGGCGCAGGTTGTCGCAGATGACCATGACCCGACCGTGACGGCGGATCACCTTGCACTTGTCGCAGATCTTCTTGACGCTCGGCTTGACCTTCATGGGATGTCAGGTTCTCCGGGTCAGTGCCATCACCACGCCGAAGCGAGGTGCGGGCAAGATCTACTTGTAGCGGTAGACGATCCGGCCACGCGTCAGGTCGTACGGAGAGAGCTCCACGACGACCCGGTCATCCGGAAGGATTCGGATGTAGTGCATCCGCATCTTGCCGCTGATGTGCGCGAGGACCTTGTGACCGTTCTGGAGTTCCACCTTGAACATGGCGTTCGGGAGGGACTCGATCACGGTGCCCTCAATTTCGATGGCACCTTGCTTCTTGGCCACGCTTCGCCTTTCGAATCGGCTACCTTGATCGACTTTCGGCATCGCATGTGGACATGTGGACACACTGATGCACGAGAGCCGACGAGTCAGTCTACGTCAGCGGACCTCAAAAGACGAATCCGTCAAGTTTGCCCACCCCAGGAGATCCTTAGACCTCCACAAGGGGGGCAAATCGACCTGTGGGGTCTCCCCTGGTCCTTAAGACCTTGGGGAAGGGGCCGGCGCGGCCTCGATCCCGACCCCTCCCCCACGCAGCCCTCGCGGGCTCGGCGCCAGGGCGCCTCACAAGCTTCGGCCGGCTGCAACGGACTCCGTCCGCCGGGCGAGTGATCAGCCCAGTGGGTCCGGAGCCGCCTCGATCCCGTACTGGGCCAGCTTCGCCTTGCCGCAGTCGGGGGCCGTCAGGACCAGCGGGCCCTGCTCGGTGAGGGCGATCGAGTGCTCCCAGTGGGAGGACCAGGTGCCGTCCGTCGTGATCACGGTCCAGTCGTCCTGGAGCACCTCGGTCTGCGCCGTACCGAGCGAGACCATCGGCTCGATGGCCAGGCAGACGCCGGGCACGAGCTTGATGCCCTTGCCGCGCTTGCGGGCGACATAGTTCAGCAGGTGCGGGTCCATGTGCATTTCGGTACCGATGCCGTGGCCGCCGTAGTCCTCGATGATCCCGTACTTGCCTGTGGCAGGGCGGGGCTGGCGGCGGATGTAGGACTCGATCGCCTTCGAGATGTCGACGAGGCGGTTGTTCACCTTCATCGCGGCGATACCGGCCCACATGGACTCCTCGGTGACCCGGGAGAGCTCGATAAGCTCCGGAGCGTGACCGGTGCCGACGAAGGCCGTGTATGCGGCGTCGCCGTGCCAGCCGTCGACGATCGCGCCGGCGTCGATGGAGATGATGTCGCCGTCCTTGAGGACGGTCTTGTCGTCCGGGATGCCATGGACGACGACCTCATTGACCGAGGTGCAGATGGTCGCGGGGAACCCGCCGTACCCGAGGAAGTTCGACTTCGCACCGTGATCGGCGATCACCTTGCGGGCGACCTGGTCCAGGTCCAGCGTGGTGGCGCCGGGAACCGCCGCCTCGCGGGTGGCCGCGTGAATGGCAGCGACCACCAGCCCCGCCTCACGCATCTTCGCGATCTGCTCGGGGGTCTTGATCTGCACCATTGCGCGGCGCCTCTCTGCATCGGACTGCATCGAACGGTGACGGGTGCGGCCGTACTCAACGATACGGCGCAAACAGTCGGCCGCGGCGCCCATGGGCGCCGCGGCCGACTGCACAAGTACTGCGGGGTTTTCTCTCAGTCCTGGTTGGACTTGAGAGCCTCCATAGCCCGCTCGGTCACATCGGTGACCTTGCCGAGCGCGGAGATGGTGACCACCAGGTTCTGGGCCCTGTAGTAGTCGATGATCGGCTCGGTCTGCGTGTGGTAGACCTCCAGCCGAGTGCGAACCGTCTCCTCGGAGTCGTCGTCGCGCTGGTACAGCTCACCGCCGCAGGTGTCGCAGACGCCCTCCGTCTTCGGCGGGTTGTACGTCACGTGGAAGACGTGCGCACTGTCGTTGCGGCAGATCCGGCGGCCCGCGATCCGCTTGACGACCTCGTCCTCGGGGACCTCCAGGTCGAGAACCGCGTCCAGCTTCACGCCCTCGTCCTTGAGCATCGCGTCAAGAGCCTCGGCCTGACCCACATTGCGCGGGAAGCCGTCCAGCAGGAAGCCGTTCACGGCATCCGGCTGGGACATACGGTCCTTGGCCATCGCGATGGTGACCTCGTCCGGCACCAACTGTCCTGCGTCCATGTAGGCGCGGGCCTGCTTGCCAAGGTCCGTGCCCTGGCTGATGTTGGCGCGGAAGAGGTCGCCCGTGGAGATGTGCGGAATCGACAGGTTCTTGGCAAGGAACGCAGCCTGCGTTCCCTTGCCGGCACCGGGCGGCCCGACGAGGACGATTCGCATCAGCGGAGGAACCCTTCGTAATTGCGCTGCTGGAGCTGACTCTCAATCTGCTTCACGGTCTCCAGACCCACACCCACGATGATGAGGATGCTTGTCCCGCCGAACGGGAAGTTCGCGTTGGCACCGCCGAAGCCTGCCAACGCCATCGTCGGCACGAGAGCGATCAGACCCAGGTACAGCGAGCCCGGCCAAGTGATCCTGTTGAGCACGTAGCTCAGGTACTCGGCGGTAGGTCGACCAGCCCGGATACCCGGGATGAAGCCACCATACTTCTTCATGTTGTCGGCGACTTCCTCGGGGTTGAACGAAATCGCCACATAGAAGAAGGCGAAGAAGACGATCAACAGGAAGTACGCCGTGATGTAGTACGGGTGGTCGCCCTTGACGAAGTTGTCCTTGATCCAGGTCGCCCAGCCCGCAGTGGAGTTGGAGAACTGGACGATCAGGGCCGGGATGTAGAGCAGCGAAGAAGCGAAGATGACGGGAATCACACCCGCCTGATTCACCTTCAGCGGAATGTACGTCGACGTACCGCCGTACGACCGGCGGCCGATCATGCGCTTCGCGTACTGCACCGGGATACGGCGCTGGGCCTGCTCGACGAAGACGACGAGGCCCACCATCACGAAGCCGATCAGGATGACGGTGCCGAACTCGATCCAGCCGTCGGCCAGCTTGCCGCTGGTCTTGATGGCCCACAGGGCGCCGGGGAAGCTGGCGGCGATCGAGATGAACATCAGGATCGACATGCCGTTGCCGATGCCACGGTCGGTGATGAGCTCACCGAGCCACATGACGGCCGCGGTACCCGCGGTCATCGTGATCACCATGACGATGGTCGTGAAGATCGACTGGTTCGGCACGATCTGGTCGGCGACCGGGCAGCCGCTGAACAGCGCGCCACTGGTGGCGGTGGCCACCAGGCCGGTGCCCTGGAGGATGGCGAGCGCGACGGTCAGATAACGCGTGTACTGCGTGATCTTCGCCTGGCCGGACTGCCCCTCCTTCTTGAGCGCCTCGAGTCGGGGAATCACCACGGTCAGCAGCTGAAGAATGATGCTGGCCGTGATGTACGGCATGATGCCGAGCGCGAAGATCGTGATCTGCAGCAGTGCACCACCGCTGAACATGTTCACCAGGCCGAAGAGGCTGTTGTTGCCCTTGCTGGCCTGATCAACACAGGTCTGGACGTTCTCGTAGCTCACTCCCGGTACCGGGATGTGTGCCCCGAGCCGGTAGAGCACGATGATGCCGAGCGTGAAGAGCAGCTTCTTGCGCAGGTCGGGCGTCTTGAACGCCCGGGCGAACGCGGTGAGCACGGTGCCTCCTGCGACCCCCGCGCAATGCGTAGAGGTGACGGTCTTGAGGATCGACGAATACGTAACAGTCAAAGGTCCCCGGGCAGGCGCCCAGGGGGTTACCACACAACAACGCACGCCACCTTACCGGCGACCATGCCCACCTAGGAACGACCAACCGGGGATGCCCCAAATGAGAGGCATCCCCGGTCGGATGTTCAGGCCATCGAGTTGTCTCAGACGAGCTCGGTGACGGTGCCGCCGGCGGCGGCAATCTTCTCCTTGGCGGAGCCGGAGACGGCGTCAACCGAAACCTGCAGTGCCACGGAGATCTCGCCCTGTCCGAGGACCTTGACGAGGTGGTTGTTGCGCACCGCACCCTTGGCGACCAGGTCGGCCACGGTGACCTCTCCACCCTCGGGGTAGAGCGTCGCGAGCTTGTCCAGGTTCACGACCTGGTACTCGGTGCGGAACGGGTTCTTGAAGCCCTTGAGCTTCGGGAGACGCATGTGGAGGGGCATCTGCCCACCCTCGAAGCGCTCCGGAACCTGGTAACGGGCCTTGGTGCCCTTGGTGCCACGACCGGCGGTCTTACCCTTGGACGCCTCACCACGACCCACACGGGTCTTGGCGGTCTTGGCGCCCGGGGCGGGCCGGAGGTCATGGGCCTTCAGCGGCTTGTTCTCCGCCATGTCAGTCGACCTCCTCAACCGTCACGAGGTGGCGGACGGTGTGCACCATTCCGCGGAACTCGGGGCGGTCCTCCTTGACAACCACGTCGTGCAGGCGCTTGAGCCCGAGCGAACGAAGGGTGTCGCGGTGGTTCTGCTTGCTGCCGATGTACGACTTCGTCTGCGTGATCTTGAGGCGAGCCATTACGCACCCGCTCCCGCACGTGCACGAAGCAGAGCCGCGGGGGCGACGTCCTCGAGGGGCAGACCACGGCGAGCCGCGATCTCCTCGGGACGCTGCAGGCCCTTGAGGGCCGCCACGGTCGCGTGCACGATGTTGATCGCGTTGGACGAGCCAAGCGACTTCGACAGGATGTCGTGAACGCCGGCGCACTCCAGAACGGCGCGCACCGGGCCACCGGCGATAACACCGGTACCGGGGGAAGCCGGCTTCAGCAGCACGACACCCGCGGCCCGCTCGCCCGTGATCGGGTGAGGGATGGTGCCCTGGATGCGCGGAACCTTGAAGAAGCTCTTCTTGGCTTCTTCCACGCCCTTGGCGATGGCCGCGGGAACTTCCTTGGCCTTGCCGTAACCGACACCGACGGTGCCGTCACCATCGCCCACCACGACCAGCGCGGTGAAGCTGAAGCGACGACCACCCTTCACAACCTTGGCGACGCGGTTGATCGCGACAACGCGCTCAACGTACGCGGTCTTCTCGGCGGCAGCTGCGCCGCCGTCACGGCCCTTCCGGTCCCGCCGCTCGCCGCCACCGGCACCGCTTCCGCGGCGCTGGGGTCCAGCCATTGGATTTACCTCTCTCTGTTACGTCCGCTGTGCGTAGGAACCGGGGCTTAGAACTTCAGCCCGGCTTCACGGGCGGCGTCAGCCAGAGCGGCAATCCGCCCGGCGTACTGGTTACCACCGCGGTCAAACACGACGGCCTCGACGCCTGCGGCCTTGGCGCGCTCAGCGACCAGGGCGCCGACCTGCTTGGCCTGGGTGCTCTTGTCGCCCTCGCCACCACGGATGGACACGTCCAGGGTCGACGCCGACGCGAGCGTGTGGCCCGCGATGTCGTCGATGACCTGAGCGACCATGTGGCGGTTGGAACGCGTCACGACCAAGCGCGGACGCTCCGGCGAACCGGAGATGTGCTTGCGGACGCGGATGTGGCGACGCTTGAGGGCGGCACGCTTGTACGCGTCACCCTTGGCGATCTTTACGCCGTATGCCATCGCTACTTACCAGCCTTTCCGACCTTGCGGCGGATGACCTCGCCGGCGTACTTGACGCCCTTGGCCTTGTACGGGTCAGGCTTCCGCAGCTTGCGGATCTTGGCCGCGGTCTCGCCGACCTTCTGCTTGTCGATGCCCTCGACGGAGAACTTCGTGGGGGACTCCACCTTGAAGGTGATGCCCTCCGGGGCCTCGATCAGGATCGGGTGGCTGTAGCCCAGGGCGAACTCCAGGTTGGAGCCCTTCGCCTGGACGCGGTAACCGACACCACTGATCTCGAGCGCCTTGGTGTATCCCTGGGTCACACCGGTGATCATGTTCGCCACCAGCGTGCGGGACAGGCCGTGAAGGGCCTTGTTCTGACGCTCGTCGTTCGGGCGGGCGACGTTCAGAACGCCGTCCTCACCCTTGGTGACCTCGATCGGCGCGGCAACGGTGTGCGAGAGGGTGCCCTTGGGGCCCTTCACCGCGACCGTACGGCCATCGATGGTGACGTCCACACCGGCGGGAACCTGGATGGGGAGCTTGCCGATTCGCGACATGAGCTATTCCTCCGTTCCCGACTACCAGACGTAGGCGAGGACTTCCCCACCTACGCCCTTCTTGCTGGCCTGCTGGCCGGTCAGGAGACCGTGGGACGTGGAAATGATCGCCACGCCCAGGCCGCCGAGGACCTTCGGCAGGTTGGTGGACTTTGCGTATACACGCAGACCCGGCTTCGAGATTCGCTTGATGCCGGCGATCGAGCGCTCGCGGTTCGGGCCGAACTTCAGCTCGAGGACGAGGTTCTTGCCGACCTCGGCGTCCTCGACCTTCCAGCCCGTGATGAAGCCCTCCTGCTGGAGGATCTCCGCGATGTGCGACTTGATCTTGCTGTGCGGCATCACGACGTCGTCGTGGTACGCCGAGTTCGCGTTACGCAGACGCGTGAGCATGTCTGCGATGGGATCAGTCATGGTCATGAATTGGCCTTCGGCCTCTCTCGCCGGGGTTTCCTGTATGCGCCATCCCTCTCCCCACTCAGTGGCGGGACGGGTGCGGTGCGGGGACCTACGGCGTAGTAAGTCGGTCTAGGGCGGCAGGCGCCCAACCCCACAAGCCTACGGCATGTGAGGGCGGGCTCCTGCCGACCAGATGCTTACCGAGAGCTTCCGTCAATTCCCAACGCCCAAAGGGCGAAGGAGAATTACCAGGAGCTCTTGGTCACGCCCGGCAGCTCGCCACGGTGAGCCATCTCACGAAGGCACACGCGGCACAGGCCGAACTTGCGGTAGACGGAGTGGGGCCGGCCGCAGCGCTGGCAGCGGGTGTACCCGCGAACGCCGAACTTCGGCTTACGGGCGGCCTTAGCGATCAGGGACTTCTTCGCCACGGTCAGTTCTCCTTGAACGGGAAGCCGAGGTGACGAAGGAGGGCACGACCCTCGTCGTCATTGGTCGCCGTGGTGACCACGGTGATGTCCATGCCCCGGACCCGGTCGATCTTGTCCTGGTCGATCTCGTGGAACATGACCTGCTCCGTGAGACCGAAGGTGTAGTTGCCACGGCCGTCGAACTGCTTCGGCGACAGACCACGGAAGTCACGGATACGCGGCAGCGCGAGCGACAGCGTACGGTCCAGGAACTCCCACATCCGGTCACCACGAAGGGTGACGTGGCAGCCGATCGGCTGACCCTCGCGCAGCTTGAACTGCGCGATGGACTTGCGGGCCTTGGTGACAGCCGGCTTCTGGCCGGTGATCGTGGTGAGGTCGCGCACGGCGCCATCGATCAGCTTGGAGTCGCGGGCGGCGTCGCCCACACCCATGTTGACCACGATCTTGACCAGGCCGGGGATCTGCATGACGTTCTCGAACGAGAACTCCTCACGCAGCTTGCCGGTGATTTCCTCGCGGTACTTCGTCTTCAGACGCGGAGTGGTGGTGGTAGCCATCAGATGTCCTCACCCGTCCGCTTGGCAACGCGGATCTTGTTGCCTTCGTCGTCGAAGCGGTAACCGACGCGCGTGACGACCTTGTTGCCGTCCTTCTCCACGACGAGCTGAACGTTGCTCACGTGGATGGGGGCCTCGGTCGTGACGATGCCACCGGTCTGCGAACCGCGAGCGGTCTGACCGGCCTTGGTGTGCTTCTTGACCCGGTTGACACCCTCGACGAGGACGCGGTCCTGAGCGGGGTAGGCCACGACGACCTTGCCCTGCTTGCCCTTGTCCTTACCGGTGATGACCTGAACCAGGTCGCCCTTCTTGATCTTCATGCTTACAGCACCTCCGGCGCGAGCGAGATGATCTTCATGAACTTCTTCTCGCGCAGCTCACGGCCCACCGGGCCGAAGATACGGGTGCCGCGGGGGTCGCCGTCGTTCTTCAGAATGACGGCGGCGTTCTCGTCGAAGCGGATGTACGAGCCATCCTGACGACGACGCTCCTTGACGGTGCGAACGATGACGGCCTTGACGACGTCACCCTTCTTCACGTTGCCACCGGGGATCGCGTCCTTGACGGTGGCGACGATGACGTCGCCGATGCCCGCGTAGCGGCGACCCGAACCACCGAGAACACGGATGGTGAGGATTTCCTTCGCACCCGTGTTGTCGGCGACGCGAAGTCGCGACTCCTGCTGGATCACGTCTATCTCCTGATCGTCTGCCGGTTCCCGGCGGGGGCCACTCCGTTACCGGAGCGGACCCCCACCGAGCCTGGCGGAACTTGCCTGAGGGGAATGCCCCTCAGGAATTACTTGGCCTTCTCGAGGATCTCGACGACGCGCCACCGCTTCGTGGCGGACAGCGGCCGGGTCTCCATCAGGAGGACGCGGTCGCCGACGCCGGCGGCGTTCTGCTCGTCGTGCGCCTTGAGCTTGTTCGTACGGCGGATGACCTTGCCGTACAGCGCGTGCTTGACACGGTCCTCGACAGCGACGACGACGGTCTTGTCCATCTTGTCGCTGACGACCAGACCCTCACGGGTCTTGCGGAAACCGCGGTCGGTGTTCGTCTCAGTCACAGTCTTCTCGCTCATCAGGCGCTCTCCACCGTCTCGATGCCCAGCTCGCGCTCGCGCATCAGGGTGTAGATCCGGGCGATGTCCTTACGGACGGACTTGAGCCGGCCGTGGTTCTCGAGCTGCCCCGTCGCCGCCTGGAAGCGGAGGTTGAACAGCTCTTCCTTGGCCTCGCGGAGCTTGTTGAGGAGCTCCTCGTTGCCCAGCTCGCGCAGCTCGGACGCCTTGGTACCGGCCGACATCACGACTCACCTGCCTCGCGCCGAACGATCCGGCACTTCATCGGAAGCTTGTGAGCAGCGCGGGTAAGCGCCTCACGAGCAATCTTCTCGTTCGGGTAGGACAGCTCGAACATCACCCGACCGGGCTTGACGTTCGCGATCCACCACTCGGGAGAACCCTTACCGGAACCCATGCGGGTCTCGGCAGGCTTCTTCGTCAGGGGGCGGTCCGGGTAGATGTTGATCCAGACCTTGCCGCCACGCTTGATGTGGCGGGTCATCGCGATACGAGCTGCCTCGATCTGGCGGTTCGTCACGTACGCCGGGGTCAGCGCCTGGATGCCGTACTCGCCGAACGCAACCTGCGTGCCACCCTTGGACATACCGCTGCGCTTCGGGTGGTGCTGCTTGCGGTGCTTGACCCTACGGGGGATCAGCATTTCGGTCAGGCCTCCGTTCCGGTGCTCTCAGCCGGAGCAGCGGCGGCGGGAGCGTCGGCCTTGGGGGCCTCGGCTGCCGGCGCGGACTGCTGCGGCTTGCGACCGCGACCGCCACGCTCGCCACCGCGGCCACCACGGCCGGCCGGGCGGTCAGCGCCGCCACGGGCCGGGCGGTTGCCTGCGCGGGCAGCAGCGTTCTCGGCGCGGACCTCGGCGATGTTCTTGACGTCGCCCTTGTAGATCCAGACCTTCACACCGATGCGGCCGAAGGTCGTCTTGGCCTCGAAGAAGCCGTAGTCGACGTTCGCGCGGAGCGTGTGCAGGGGCACACGGCCCTCGCGGTAGAACTCCGAGCGGGACATCTCGGCGCCGCCGAGGCGGCCACCGCACTGGATCTTGATGCCCTTGGCGCCGGCCTTCATCGAGCTCTGCATGCTCTTGCGCATGGCACGACGGAAGGAGACGCGGGAGGAGAGCTGCTCGGCGACGGCCTGGGCCACCAGCTGAGCGTCCACCTCGGGGTTCTTGACCTCGAGGATGTTCAGCTGGACCTGCTTGCCGGTCAGCTTCTCCAGCTCGCCACGGATGCGGTCGGCCTCGGCGCCACGGCGACCGATGACGATGCCCGGGCGGGCGGTGTGGATGTCAACGCGGACGCGGTCGCGGGTGCGCTCGATCTCGACCTTCGAGATGCCGGCCCGCTCCATGCCCTTCGTCATCATGCGACGAATGGCGACGTCTTCCTTGACGTAGTCCTTGTACAGCTTGTCGGCGTACCAACGGGACTTGAAGTCCGTGGTAATGCCGAGCCGGAACCCGTGCGGGTTTACCTTCTGGCCCATTACCGGGTTCCTTCCTTGCTGCTGACGACCACGGTGATGTGGCTGGTCCGCTTACGGATCCGGTAGGCACGGCCCTGAGCACGCGGACGGAACCGCTTCAGGGTCGGGCCCTCGTCCACGTACGCCTCGCTGATGACCAGCGAAGAGGCGTCGGTGTGGTCGTAGTTGTGTGCGGCGTTGGCAATGGCGCTGTCCAGCACCTTGCCAACCGGCACGCTCGCGGCCTGCGGGGCGAAACGCAGGACCGCCTGAGCCTCCGTGGCATCCATGCCACGGATGAGGTCCACCACGCGGCGGGCCTTCATGGGCGTGACGCGGATGTACCGCGCCTGGGCCCTGGCTTCCATGGTTGTCCCTTCGGTGTAAGTCATAGTCGTTTCCACCCCGCGGTTAGCGGCGCTTCGACTTCCGGTCGTCCTTGACGTGGCCGCGGAAGGTGCGAGTCGGCGAGAACTCGCCGAGCTTGTGGCCGACCATCGACTCGGTGACGAACACCGGGACGTGGATCTTGCCGTTGTGCACCGCGATGGTGTGACCCAGCATGGCCGGGACGATCATCGAGCGACGGGACCAGGTCTTGATGACGTTCTTGGTGCCTGCCTCGTTCTGTACGTCCACCTTCTTGATGAGGTGGCCGTCGACGAAGGGCCCCTTCTTGAGACTGCGCGGCATCTAAACCCGCTCCTAGCGCTTCTTGTTCGTCTTGCGGCGGCGGACGATGTACTTGCTCGATGCCTTCTTCGGCGAGCGAGTACGACCCTCCTTCTGACCCCACGGCGAGACCGGGTGGCGACCACCGGAGGTCTTGCCCTCACCACCACCGTGCGGGTGGTCAACCGGGTTCATCGCGACACCGCGGACGGTCGGGCGAACGCCCTTCCAGCGCATGCGGCCGGCCTTGCCCCAGTTGATGTTCGACTGCTCGGCGTTGCCGACCTCGCCGATCGTGGCGCGGCAGCGGGCGTCGACCAGGCGGATTTCACCCGACGGCATACGAAGGTGGGCCATGGTGCCCTCCTTCGCCAGCAGTTGCACGGAGGCACCCGCGGAACGGGCGAACTTCGCGCCGCCGCCGGGCCGCAGCTCGATGGCGTGGATGGTCGTACCGACCGGGATGTTGCGCAGCGCCAGGTTGTTGCCGGGCTTGATGTCGGCGGCCGGGCCGTTCTCGACACGGTCGCCCTGCGTCAGGCCACGCGGCGCGATGATGTAGCGCTTCTCGCCGTCCGCGTAGTGCAGGAGCGCGATGCGCGCGGTGCGGTTGGGGTCGTACTCGATGTGCGCGACCTTGGCCGGCACGCCGTCCTTGTCGTGACGACGGAAGTCGATCACTCGGTAGGCGCGCTTGTGGCCACCGCCCTGGTGGCGAACGGTCACACGACCGGCGTTGTTACGGCCGCCCTTGCTGTGCAGGGGGCGGACCAGCGACTTCTCCGGCGTGGACCGCGTGATCTCGACAAAGTCGGCGACGCTGGAGCCACGACGGCCCGGGGTCGTCGGCTTGTACTTGCGGATACCCATTTCTCAGTCCTCGTCCGATTCCGGACGACTCGACCTCCGTCAGGAGGTCGGGCCGCCGAAGATGTCGATACGGTCGCCCTCGGCGAGGGTCACGATGGCGCGCTTGGTGTCAGCGCGCTTGCCGAAACCGGTCTTGGTGCGCTTGCGCTTACCCTGCCGGTTGATCGTGTTGACCCCGGTGACCTTGACCGAGAAGACCGCTTCCACGGCCTGCTTGATCTGGGTCTTGTTGGAGCCGGGCGCGACGATGAACGTGTACTTGTTCTCGTCGAGCAGCGCGTAGCTCTTCTCGGAAACGACCGGCTTGACGAGAACGTCGCGCGGGTCCGAGTAGGTCTTGCTGGTAACGGTCGCCTCGCTCATCAGGCGTCGCTCCCTTCGGTCTCAGCGGTCTGGGGGCCAGACACGAAGGACTCGAAGGCGGCCTGGGTGAAGACCACGTCGTCAGAGACGATCACGTCGTACGTGTTCAGCTGGCCCGGCTCCAGGATGTGCACCTGGGGCAGGTTGCGGGCGGACAGCCACGCGGCCTCGTCGGCACGGTCGACGACCAGGAGCAGGTTCTTGCGCTCCGAGATCTTGCCGAACAGCGTCTTCGCGGCCTTCGTGGAGACTGCACCGTCGACCACGCCGGTGACGACGTGGATACGGGAGTGGCGTGCCCGGTCGGAGAGGGCACCGCGCAGGGCGGCGGCCTTCATCTTCTTCGGGGTCCGCTGCGAGTAGTCACGCGGCTGCGGGCCGTGGACGACGCCACCGCCGGCGAACTGCGGCGCACGGGTCGAACCCTGGCGCGCGCGGCCGGTGCCCTTCTGGCGGTACGGCTTGCGGCCACCACCACGGACTTCGCCGCGGGTCTTGGTCTTGTGCGTGCCCTGACGGGCAGCTGCCAGCTGTGCGACAACGACCTGGTGGATCAGCGGAACGCTGGTCTTCGCGTCGAAGATCTCCGAGGGGAGCTCGACGGTACCGGCCTTGTCGCCAGCCGGCGAAAGGATGTCAATGGTGCTCATTACCTCAAGCCCCCTTGGCCGCGGTACGGACCAGGACGAGGCCGCCGTTCGGACCGGGGACTGCGCCCTTGATGAGGAGCAGACCCTTCTCCGCGTCAACCGCGTGGATGGTCAGGTTCTGGGTGGTGACACGCTCGTTGCCCATGCGACCCGCCATGCGCATGCCCTTGAAGACACGGCCGGGGGTGGCACAGCCACCGATGGAGCCGGGCATGCGGTGCACACGGTGGGCACCGTGGGACGCCTTGCCACCCTTGAAGTTGTGACGCTTCATCACACCGGCGAAGCCCTTGCCCTTGCTCTTGCCCGTGACGTCAACCTTGACGCCGGACTCGAACACCTCGGCAGTGACCTCCTGGCCCAGCGTGTACTCGCTGGCGTCAGGGGTGCGGAGCTCCACCAGGTGGCGGCGCGGGGTCACGTCGGCCTTGGCGAAGTGGCCCTTGAGGGGCTTGTTCACCTTGCGCGGGTCGATCTCGCCGAAGGCGATCTGGACCGCCTCGTAGCCGTCGCTGTCGTTGGTGCGGACCTGGGTGACGACGCAGGGCCCGGCCTTGACGACGGTCACCGGGACGACCCGGTTGTTCTCGTCCCAGACCTGGGTCATGCCGAGCTTCTCGCCCAGGACGCCCTTAATGTTCTTAGCCATCTCGCGCGTCACCTCAGAGCTTGATCTCGATGTCGACGCCCGCCGGCAGGTCGAGACGCATCAGCGAGTCAACCGTCTTCGGCGTGGGGTCGAGGATGTCGATGAGGCGCTTGTGCGTGCGCATCTCGAAGTGCTCGCGCGAGTCCTTGTACTTGTGCGGCGACTTGATGACGCAGTACACGTTCTTCTCAGTGGGCAGCGGCACCGGGCCCGCGACCGACGCACCAGTGCGGGTCACCGTCTCGACGATCTTCTTCGCCGAGGAGTCGATGACCTCGTGGTCGTAGGCCTTGAGCCGGATGCGGATCTTCTGTCCCGCCATGGCTACTAGTAGTCCTGTCTCTCGTAACGCTCTGGAACCCGGGGGTTCTAAGGACTCCGTCTCCGACCCACGCGGTCGGGCGTGTCGCATCCCCTCTACGCAGATCTCCCGAAGGATTTCCCAACCAAGGGGGTGCGGGCCCAAGGACCGCGAGACCGGGGGCGGAACACCCACCGGGTGCCTGGCCGGTGCCCCACTGACGCTTCCCGGAAGATTCCCGTACGTCCGACCCGCAGGGGGTCGACGAGTACTGTGGGACTCGCTTCCGGTCCTCCCGGCGGGAGGCGCGCAGCATTGACGCTCAACCGAGCAACCTGGTCAGTGTGCCATACGGGGCGTGAGCCTGGCCAATCGGGCGGAGGATCTTACCCCGCGTGGTCGCTCGGTCAAACGCGGGCGCGCAGCGGGAGCAGTGCCGGGCACCGCTCATTCGTAATTCGGTCGAGCGTCGTACGACCCCGCCCCTACAGTGGCCGGCCGGGCACGCCGTCGTCATCAGGGGCATCGATCATGCGTACGCACTATCCGCGCACCGCGCATCTGCCCTGGTCCCCGGGGGCCACCTCGGACGACGTACGGATCGCGGACCTCTCCGGGCTGACCGGTCGCGAGGTCGTCGTCACCGAGAAGCTGGACGGCGAGAACACCACGCTCTACGCCGACGGACTCCACGCCCGCTCTCTCGATTCCGCCCATCACCCCTCGCGGGGGTGGGTGAAGGCGCTGCAGGGCCGGATCGGGGCCCGTATACCCGAGGGGTGGCGGGTGTGCGGGGAGAACATGTTCGCGCGCCATTCGATCCCGTACGACGGCCTGGAGAGCTTCTTCTACGGCTTCTCCGTCTGGGACGGGGAGCACTGCCTGGGCTGGGACCGGACCGTCGTCTTCCTGCGCGAGCTGGGGATTCCCGTGCCGCCGGTGCTGTGGCGGGGGGTGTTCGACGCGCGGGCCGAGAAGGCGCTGCGGGCGTTGAGGCCGGACACCGGACGGCAGGAGGGGTATGTCGTACGGCCCGCGGACGGCTTCGACGCACCGGACTTCGGGCGCCGGGTGGCGAAGTGGGTGCGGCCCGGCCACGTACAGACCGATACGCACTGGATGCACGCCTCCGTCGTGGAGAACGGGCTCGGCCCGGCCGCCGCCCTGTGGGCCGTACGATCGGGGGCACCGGTCGACGCGGCGGCACTGGCCGATGCGGCAGGCACGGCACCGGGGGACGCCGGGGCTGCCGTCGCGATGGGCGATTCCCTCGACGCGTTGGGCCGGACGGGCGACGACCGGCTGACCGGCGTACTGGCCGCGCTGCTGCACCGCGGACGGCGTACGGAGCTGGCGCCCGCGCTGGCGGGTGCGCTGGGGATGCCATCGGCCCGGCGCATCGCGGATCTCGTCGGACTGCACCCCGCACTGCACCGCCCGTACCCGGACGAGGAGCGCAGGACCGGCCTGGTCCGGATGTCGTTCGCCGCCGATCTGCCACTGCTGCACGCGCTGGCCGCCGCCGTGGCGGACACCGACGGGACGCGTGAACAGGTGGAGTGGTCGGCGCTGCACGCACAGGACGTACGGGAACCGGACGGGCTGCGCGAGGCATTCGCGGATCTGGAGCCGGCGGCCGCCGACCGTTGCCGGGCGCAGGCGCGTGAGGCTTACGCCCTGGGCCGGGTCACCACCGCCGAGGAGGCCGTCGCCGCGACTTGGCGGTGGCGGACCGGGGACTTCCCGCGCCTGGTCCATCTGGTCGGCCCCTCCGGCAGTGGCAAAAGCACCTTCGCGCGCGCTCTGCCCGGTGTCGACACGTATCTCTCGCTCGACGATCTGCGGCTGGCCCGGGGATCGCGCGCCGATCAGAAGGCCAACGGGGAGGTGCTGCGCGAGGGGCTCGACCGGCTGGACACCGCGCTCGCCGCGGGTGGCACGGTCGTCTGGGACGCCACCTCGCTCAACGCGCACCAGCGCTCCCTGGTGCATGCGGTCGCCCGGCGCAGGGACGCGCTGCTCACCCACGCCGTGGCCCTGGTCGACGAGGCGGAACTGATCCGGCGCAACGAACGCCGCACCCACCCGGTGCCCCCGGACGTGCTGACCTCGCAGCTGCACCGGTTCGTGCCCCCGTACCCCGGCCAGGCGCACCGCACCTGGTACATCGGCGCGAGCGGAACCGTGGAGGACAGGGCGTAGATGCGTACCAGCGAGGAGATCTACCACCGGGTCCGCTGGGACGCCCGGTTCGACCCGGCGCGCTTCGTGATGGGCGTGGCGCAGCGCGGGACCGTGCCCAAGCGGGTGCCGCTGCCCCGGTTCACGCCCGGCGGGGACATTCCCTGGCACCGGGTGCTGTTCTTCGAGGCCGACGGTGAGGTGATGTGGGACCGGTCCTCGGGCGTGGACCGGATCGACGCGACGGACGCCGGACGGGTACGCACCCCGCGCCGGCTGCCGTCCCCATACTTCATCTCCCGTACGCCGCACGCGTTCTCCGCGCCGGAGGCCGCCTGGACGCCGGTGCCCGAGGACGCGCCGGCGCCCGCGCCGGTCGCCCCGCTGACGCTGCTGACCTGGAACACCCTCTGGGACCGCTACGACGGCGACCGCATCGACACCGCCCGGCGCCGGCCACTGCTCCTCGACGCCCTGCGCGCGGCGGACGCGGATGTCATCGCCCTCCAGGAGGCCGAACCCGCCCTGCTCGGCCTGTTGTTGGCCGCGCCCTGGGTCCGCGAGAGCTACACCCTCTGGGCCGAGCCGGCCGGCCGGGATGTCGCCGACTGCGGTCTGCTGCTGCTCAGCAGAGTCCCCGTGCGGGAGGCGGGCCTGCATGTCCTCGGCCCGCACAAGGCGGTCGCCGCCGTGGTCGTGGAGACCGCGGAAGGACCGGTCACGGTCGCCGTCACCCATCTCAGCAGCGACCACTCGGCGAACGGCGCCGCCCGGCGCGATGCCGAACTGGCCGATCTGGCAGCGGGGTTGGCCGCGATCGAGGGCGAGGTGATGCTGCTCGGCGACTTCAACGACGGCGGCGACACTCCGCAGGACCGGCTGGGGATGGCGGACGCCTGGAGCCGGGTGCACGGCGCGGGCGACCGGACGCCGACCTTCGATCCGTCCGTCAATCCGCTGGCCGCCGTCTCCTCCCTGACGGGGCGTGCGTCCCGGCTGGACCGGGTACTGGTCCGCTCGGAGCGGCTGCGGCCCGTGTCGGCAGCGCTGCTGGGCGACGTACCGACGCCGGACGGGCTGTACGTGTCGGACCACTTCGGGATACGCGTGGAGCTGACCGGGGCGGCGGAGGACGGATCGGAAGCCGACGCGGCGGAGATCGTCCGCCGGGTGGCCGCCGCCCTGCCCGAGGGCCGCGTCCATCCGGTCGGCTCACGGCGGATGGGCTGTGCGCTGCCCGGCGCCGATGTGGACCTGGTCGCGGCGCTGCCCGGTGACGGGGATCTCCCGGGGGCACGGGAGCGGCTGACCGCCGCCCTGCCGGAGGCCGTCGGTCTGCACGAGGTGACCGGTGCGCGCGTATCCGGTCTGCGTTTCTGCCTCGACGGGCTCCGGGTGGACCTGGTGACCGTCGCGACCGGTGACCTCTCCCCGGACGTGGCGGTCGCCCGACGTACCGAACTGGGCGAGGCGGCGGCCACTGCGCTCAGCGCGGTGAGCGACGCGGACGCGGTGCTCACCGCGGCGGACCCGCACCGGGCCGCGTTCACCCGCCTCGCGCGCGAGGTGAAGGCCTGGGCCCGGGCACGCGGCCTGGACTCCGCACCGTGCGGCGGGCTGCCCGGCCTCGCCTGGTCCGTACTGGCGGCCCGCACCGCCCACGAGTCCGGTGGTCTGCCGACGCTCCCCCTGCTCCGGCACTTCTTCGCGACCTGGGCCGCGTGGGACTGGAACCGGCCGGTCGGGTCCGGGGAGGCGGGCGAACTCCCCCTCACCGTGCTGACCCCGACCGTCCCCGTCCGCTCCTGCACCTCGCAGGTCTCCCCCGCAGGCCGCGACCTCATCGCCGAGGAGCTCTTCCGCGCCTGGGAGATCCTGGAGTCCGCCGCCGTCTGCGACCCCGTACCGCACGCCCTGCTCTGCGCCCCGCCTCCCCTGCACCTCCGTCACGCCGCCTGGGCGATCGTCTCCGTACGCCCGGGCCCCGACGAGGGCCGCTTCCGAGGCCGGCTCCTGGCCCTGCTCGCCGCTCTCGCCGAAGCGGGCTCCCCGGACGCCCACGCCTGGCCCCGTCCGTTCGGCGCGGACGCGTCCCACATCCAGTACGCCATCGGCCTGGGACGGACCCCGCCGGACGAGGCCCGGCTCGCGGAGATCGGCGCCCGGCTGCTGCGTGGCATCCCGGAAGCGGGCCTGCGCCGGGCGGGCCGGGGCGCGGCACCGGAGCTGCGGTGACGGAAAGCGGCGGCAACCCGCCTGCGAGAATCCATCCGTGGACAACAGCACCGTTGCGGCCTGGGCCCTGCGCCCCGCCCAGCCGGAGGACGTCGAGGTCGTGGCCGAGCTGAGGGCCACCGTGATGCGCCCCGACCTGGAGCGACTCGGGCGCTACGACGAGCACCGCGTACGGCAGCGGCTGCGGGACGTCTACGCACCGGAGCACACCTCGGTCGTCGTCGCGGACGGCGAGTTCGCGGGCTGCGTCACCCTGCGGCCGGTCGAGAACGGGCTGTGGCTGGAGAACTTCTACCTCTCCCCCACGCTCCAGGGCCGCGGCATCGGCACCGCCGTGCTGCGCTCGCTGCTCGAGCGGGCCGATGAGGAGGGCGTGACCGTGCGCCTGGACGTACTGCAGGGCAGCGCCGCCCGCGCGCTCTATGAACGGCACGGGTTCACCGAGGAACGACAAGACCCGATCGACGTGTTCATGGTGCGCACACCCACACGCTAGGCCGTCCGTGCCCTTCGGCCCGCACCCGTAAAAACCCAGGCAACCCACCCCTGGGAATCTCCGTCTATCCCCCCGCAGCAGCGGCCGGCCCCCCACCGCCGCCTGCACGGATTCGGCACGCAGCACAGGGCCGCACAGCCGCCCGCTGCGGGGGAAGTGGACGGAGCACGGTGTGACGGACGAACCTGCGCTGCGCGCATCTCGCACGGGAGTGTCGCGGCGCACTCTGATGACGGCGGCCGGTGCGATGAGCCTGGCGGTCCTCGGTGCCTGCACCCTGCCCGCCTCGCCCCGCCGCCGCAACCCCACCGCGAATCCGATGCCCGGCCTGCCGATCAGCGCCTCGCACCCGGCCCTGATGATGCAGATCCTCGCCCATCCGGACGACGACCTGTACTTCATGAACCCGGACACCCAGCAGGCCCTCGACGCCGGGACACCGCTGGTCTGCGTCTATCTGACCGCGGGCGAGGCCACCGGCGTCAACCGCGTCCCCGGCCGGCCGTTGCCCGCCCCCGACAAGGCGGCGTACTCCTCCTCTCGTCACCAGGGGCTCCGCCAGGCGTACGCGACACTGCTCGGCCTCGGCAGGTTCACGGAGTGGCAGAAGTCCGTCATCGATCTCCATGGCAACCATCGCGCCGAGATCAACCGCCTCGGAAACGGCGCCCACAGGGTCGAGCTGATCTTCATCAACACCGCCATGCACACCTCGTACGGGCGCCTCGGGCTGCCCAGCCTCTGGCAGGACCGGCGGCTCGTCCTACCCACCGTCGTAGCCGACAACTCTCCGCTCCAGAAGGCGGGTTCGTACACCTACGACGGGCTCGTCGACGTCCTGGACGGGCTGTTCGACCGATATCGGCCGAGCATCGTGCACACCATGGACCCGGACCCCGACATCCAGCACAGCAGCGAGCTCGTCCGGCGACGGGACAGCGAGCAGAAGGGTTACTCCGACCACCCCGACCACACCGCGACGGCGTTGTTCACCTGGACGGCGCTGATCCGGTGGGTGGCCCGGACCACCGCCGTGGGCGGCGGTGTACCGAGCTTCGCCACCACGGCGTTCCGCGGCTACTACAACCGGCACTGGCCCAAGAACCTGCCGCCCGCCGTGCTGGCCGAGAAGGCGTCGCACCTGGTGCCGTACGGGGGCTCGGCCGAATGGCGGTGCGGCAACCCGGCGGGCTGCGGGGACTACGGCGTGGGCGGCAACCGACCGCTGACCAACCGGAAAGGCTGGGTACGGGCCACCCACTACCGCTACCCGGGCCCACGGCCCGTCGTCGCCACCGCCCGGGACGGCCGGCTCGTCGCGTACGGGGTGCTGGGGCTGCGGGCGGTGCGCTGGCGCGAGAGCGCGCCGGGCAGCGGGATCTGGAACACACCGGACGACCTCGGCGGCGGCCCGCTCGCACCGATCCTGGGCGGCGCACTCCTGCCGGACGGGCGGCAGCTGCTCTTCGGGCTGCGGTTCGCCGCGCTCGGCGGACACGGCGGGGACAACGAACGCGAGATCGTCGTGCTGGAACAGCGCTCCCCCGGCGGCGACTTCCGTGCCTGGCGGGGGCTGGGCAACCCCGAGCCGAATGGGGAGACCGGACGCCGGATCGGCGTCCCGGTCGCGGTCGCCGCCCCCGACGGGCGCGTCCATCTCTTCGTACGGAACGCGGAGAAGGGCCTCAGTACGCGGGTACGGGACACGGACGGCCGGTGGAGCGGGTGGCGGGACACGGGCGGGGGCGAGGTCCAGGACGGGCTGACCGCCGTGGTGGACGACGCGGGGTGTGTCCATGTCTTCGCGGCAGGCCGTTACGCGGTGCATCACTGGACGCAGGACGTGCCCGGGGATGAGGTCACCGCACGCACCCAGATCAGCGGCGTACCGGTGCCGGGGGACGGCCCGGCCGCGCTGCCCGGTGCGGACGGGACGGTCGAGCTGTTCTACCGCGCGGCGGCGAAGGCCCGCCTGACGACCGTAATGACCGGGGAGACGGCTGACGAGACCGGCATCGACGGGTACGGGCGGCTGATCAAGGACCGGGTGGGCTTCGACGGGTACGGGCCGGTGTCCGCCGCGGGGCCGCCAAGCGGCCCGGTGCTGCTCGGCCGCACCGAGAAGGGCCTGATCCAGCTCCGTACGCCCCAAGGGATCTCCGTACGCAAGCACGGGCCGGTGGCGCTGGACGGGCCCGCGCTGCATGTCGGCAGGGAGGGGCGGCCGACGGTGGTGGCGCTGGGGGTCGACGCCCTGCCGTGGCTCTGGCGCCCCTGAGAAGTCTCGAACACTCCGAAGGGCCCCGGTCCACCGCTTGCGCGGCGGGCCGGGGCCCTCCTTGGTGCTCTGTGCGGAGCAACCAGGTCAGACAGTCAGGTAATTACTTGACGATCTTGGTGACCTGGCCGGCGCCCACGGTCCGGCCACCCTCACGGATGGCGAACTTCAGGCCCTCTTCCATGGCGACCGGCTGGATCAGCACGACGTTCATGACGGTGTTGTCGCCCGGCATGACCATCTCGGTGCCCTCGGGAAGGGTCACAACGCCCGTCACGTCCGTGGTACGGAAGTAGAACTGCGGGCGGTAGTTGTTGAAGAACGGGGTGTGACGGCCACCCTCGTCCTTCGACAGGATGTAGGCCTGGGCCTCGAACTCGGTGTGCGGCGTGACCGAACCGGGCTTGATGATGACCTGGCCGCGCTCGACGTCCTCGCGCTTGATGCCACGGAGGAGCAGACCGACGTTCTCACCGGCCTGGCCCTCGTCGAGCAGCTTGCGGAACATCTCGATGCCGGTGACCGTGGTGGTGGTCTTCTCCTGCTTGATACCGACGATGTCGACGGTCTCGTTGACCTTCAGGACACCACGCTCGATACGACCGGTGACGACGGTGCCACGACCAGTGATCGTGAAGACGTCCTCGATCGGCATCAGGAACGGCTTGTCGACGTCGCGCTCGGGCTGCGGGATCGACTCGTCGACGGCCTTCATCAGGTCGAGGACGGTCTGGCCCCACTCCTTGTCGCCCTCAAGAGCCTTGAGCGCCGAGACCTTGACGACCGGAAGGTCGTCGCCCGGGAACTCGTACTCGGAGAGGAGCTCACGAACCTCGAGCTCGACGAGCTCCAGGATCTCCTCGTCGTCCACCATGTCGGCCTTGTTCAGGGCGACAACGATGTACGGAACGCCGACCTGGCGGGCCAGGAGCACGTGCTCCTTGGTCTGCGGCATCGGGCCGTCGGTGGCGGCGACCACGAGGATGGCGCCGTCCATCTGCGCCGCACCCGTGATCATGTTCTTGATGTAGTCGGCGTGACCCGGGCAGTCGACGTGCGCGTAGTGACGCGACTCCGTCTGGTACTCGACGTGCGCGATCGAGATCGTGATACCGCGCTGGCGCTCCTCGGGAGCCTTGTCGATCTGGTCGAAGGCCGAGGCCTCGTTCAGGTCCGGGTACGCGTCGTGCAGCACCTTGGTAATGGCGGCCGTGAGGGTCGTCTTACCGTGGTCAATGTGACCGATGGTGCCGATGTTGACGTGCGGCTTAGTCCGCTCGAACTTCGCCTTCGCCACTGGGTCCTCCTGTGGAGTGGTTCTGTACGCCTTGCTTCATCGGCGCCAGGTGATCTTTGCTGGGATGCCGGGGCCGGGGGCATTCACCGCATTGCTTGCGCTCTGCGACGAATGCCCCACCAGGCTCCGGTGACAAGCCTAAAGCGTGAGCTCGGGAGAGTTACTCGCCCTTGGCCTTCGCGATGATCTCCTCGGCGACGTTCCGCGGAACCTCGGCGTAGGAGTCGAACTGCATCGAGTAGCTTGCGCGACCCGAGGTCTTGCTGCGGAGGTCTCCGACGTAGCCGAACATCTCCGAGAGGGGCACGAGGCCCTTCACGACGCGAGCGCCGCTGCGCTCCTCCATGGCCTGGATCTGGCCACGGCGGGAGTTGAGGTCGCCGATCACATCGCCCATGTAGTCCTCGGGCGTGGTGACCTCGACGGCCATCATCGGCTCGAGGAGCACGGGGGACGCCTTGCGGGCACCCTCCTTGAACGCCTGCGAACCGGCGATCTTGAAGGCGAGCTCGGAGGAGTCGACCTCGTGGTAACCACCGTCGAGAAGGGTGACGCGGACGCCCACCATCTCGTAGCCGGCCAGGATGCCGAACTGCATGGCCTCCTGAGCACCCGCGTCCACCGAGGGGATGTACTCACGGGGGATGCGGCCACCGGTGACCTTGTTGACGAACTCGTAGGACGCGTCGCCACCCTCGATGGGCTCAAGGGCGATCTGCACCTTCGCGAACTGGCCGGTACCACCAGTCTGCTTCTTGTGCGTGTAGTCGATGCGCTCGACGGCCTTGCGGATCGTCTCGCGGTACGCGACCTGCGGCTTGCCGACGTTCGCCTCGACGCGGAACTCGCGCTTCATGCGGTCGACGAGCACCTCGAGGTGAAGCTCGCCCATACCACCGATGATGGTCTGGCCGGTCTCCTCGTCGGAGTGCACCTGGAAGGACGGGTCCTCCTCGGAGAGGCGCTGGATGGCGACACCCAGCTTCTCCTGGTCACCCTTGGACTTGGGCTCGATGGCGACCTGAATGACCGGCGCCGGGAAGTCCATGGACTCCAGGATGACCGGGTTCTTGTCGTCACACAGCGTCTCACCGGTGGTGGTCTGCTTCAGGCCCATGACGGCGATGATGTCGCCCGCGCCCACCGACGAGATCTCCTCACGCTTGTTCGCGTGCATGCGGTAGATCTTGCCGATGCGCTCCTTCTTGCCCTTGACCGAGTTCAGCACCGCGGTGCCGGCCTCGAGGCGGCCGGAGTAGATCCGGACGAAGGTGAGCTTGCCGAGGTGCGGGTCGCTCGCGATCTTGAACGCCAGGCCGGAGAACGGCTCGTCGTCCGAGGGCTTGCGCTTGATGACGACCTCGGGGTCCTTGACGTCGTGGCCCTCGATGGCCTCGACGTCCAGGGGGGACGGCAGGTAGCGGACAACCGCGTCGAGCAGGGGCTGGACGCCCTTGTTCTTGAACGCCGTGCCACAGAACACCGGGGTGACGGTGACGGAGCCGGCGCCGCCCTTCGATGCGAGGGTGATCCGACGGATCGCCTCGTGCAGCTGGTCCTGGGTGGGCTCGACGCCCTCCAGGTACAGCTCCATCATCGCGTCGTCGTTCTCGGAGACGGCCTCAAGGAGCTTGCCGCGCCATTCCTCGGCCGCCTCCTTGAGGTTGTCCGGGATCTCGACGGTGTCGTACATCTCGCCCTTGACGGCCTCTTCGGGGTACACGAAGGCCTTCATCGACACGAGGTCGACGACGCCTCGGAAGTCCGCCTCCGCACCGATAGGGAGCTGCATGACGATCGGGACCGCGCCAAGGCGCTGGACGATCATGTCGACACAACGGAGGAAGTCGGCACCCGTGCGGTCGAGCTTGTTGACGAAGCAGATACGCGGCACGCCGTAGCGGTCCGCCTGACGCCAGACGGTCTCGGACTGCGGCTCGACGCCGGCGACGCCGTCGAACACGGTGACGGCACCGTCGAGGACGCGGAGCGAACGCTCCACCTCGACGGTGAAGTCGACGTGACCCGGGGTGTCGATGATGTTGATGGTGTGGTCAACATCATTGAGCGGCCAGTGGCAGGTCGTCGCGGCGGACGTGATCGTGATGCCGCGCTCCTGCTCCTGCTCCATCCAGTCCATCGTGGCAGCGCCGTCGTGGACTTCACCGATCTTGTACGAGACGCCGGTGTAGAACAGGATCCGCTCAGTGGTGGTCGTCTTGCCCGCGTCGATGTGGGCCATGATCCCGATGTTGCGGACCTTGGCCAGGTCAAGCGAAGTGGTGGCCATAAGGCTCAATCTTCTCTCGGTCTCGATGTGGGTAGCGACTACCAGCGGTAGTGCGCGAAGGCCTTGTTGGACTCGGCCATCTTGTGGGTGTCCTCGCGCTTCTTGACAGCAGCGCCAAGACCGTTGGAGGCGTCGAGCAGCTCGTTCATGAGGCGCTCGGTCATGGTCTTCTCGCGGCGGGCGCGGGAGTAACCCACGAGCCAGCGCAGCGCGAGGGTGGAGGCGCGACCGGGCTTGACCTCGATCGGCACCTGGTAGGTGGCGCCACCGACACGGCGGGACTTGACCTCGAGCGAGGGCTTGACGTTCTCAAGCGCGCGCTTCAGCGTGATGACCGGGTCGTTGCCGGTCTTCTCGCGGAGGCCTTCCATGGCGCCGTACACGATCCGCTCGGCAGTGGAACGCTTGCCGTTGAGCAGGATCTTGTTGATCAGCGAGGTGACAAGAGGAGAACCGTAGACCGGGTCGATGATGACCGGGCGCTTCGGGGCGGGGCCCTTACGAGGCATTCTTACTTCTCCTTCTTGGCGCCGTAGCGGCTGCGGGCCTGCTTGCGGTTCTTGACACCCTGGGTGTCAAGGGAGCCGCGGATGATCTTGTAACGAACACCCGGCAGGTCCTTCACACGGCCACCACGCACGAGCACGATGGAGTGCTCCTGCAGGTTGTGTCCCTCACCCGGGATGTAGGCCGTGACCTCGATACCGGAGGTCAGACGCACACGCGCGACCTTACGGAGTGCCGAGTTCGGCTTCTTCGGGGTGGTCGTGAACACACGCGTGCAGACGCCGCGGCGCTGGGGCGAACCCTCGAGTGCGGGCGTCTTGTTCTTCTCGACCTTGTCCTGCCGGCCCTTCCGGACCAGCTGCTGGATCGTAGGCACTACTTCTCCGGTTTCTGTGTGCCGTTCGTGAAACTAACCTGGAACGTCACCGACCCACGCGGTCGGGTGTGTCGAATGCTGCAAGCTCCTGCCGCAAGGCAGAAGGGAGCGCAGATCGCGGTGGCCACTGACGGACTCGCCATGCGGTTGAGGACACGCACACGAGCCCAGGCACACCCCAGGCACAAGGTCTGAGCGTACCTACCTCATCCACTCCGGTCAAAACAAATGCTGTCCGCGGCGACACGCCGTCACGGGTGCCCGGCTTGTCCCGACCCGTACGCGTAGGCTCCGGCACCCCGCACGACCCCGCACAGAGCTCCCAGGGGCCGCTCAGGGCCACCTCGGGCCCCGTCCGGCATGCGGACCTGGCCACGGCCGTGACGTATCGCACGCCAGAGGGCGGCCACCCCGTACACAACGGGGTGACCGCCCTCCGATCGATCAAGCGACTCGCTTACTGGTTGTACGGACCGTAGTCGTAGTCCTCCAGCGGAACGGCCTGGCCGGAGCCCGTGCCGAACGGCGAGTAGTCGATGTCGTCGTAGCCGACGGCCGAGTACATCGCGGCCTTGGCTTCCTCGGTCGGCTCGACCCGGATGTTGCGGTAACGGGACAGACCCGTACCGGCCGGGATGAGCTTACCGATGATGACGTTCTCCTTGAGGCCGATCAGGGAGTCCGACTTGGCGTTGATCGCCGCGTCGGTCAGAACCCTGGTCGTCTCCTGGAAGGACGCCGCCGACAGCCACGACTCGGTGGCGAGCGAGGCCTTGGTGATACCCATCAGCTGCGGACGGCCGGAGGCGGGGTGACCGCCCTCGGTGACCACACGACGGTTCTCGGTCTCGAACTTCGAGCGCTCGACGAGCTCGCCCGGCAGCAGTTCCGCGTCGCCGGACTCGATGATCGTCACACGGCGCAGCATCTGCCGGATGATGATCTCGATGTGCTTGTCGTGGATCGACACACCCTGCGAGTTGTAGACCTTCTGGACCTCGCCGACCAGGTGGACCTGGACCGCGCGCTGACCGAGGATCCGCAGCACGTCGTGCGGGTTGGTGGCACCCACGGTGAGCTTCTGGCCCACCTCGACGTGGTCGCCCTCGCCCACCAGCAGACGGGCACGCTTCGAGATCGGGAACGGCGTCTCGTCGCTGCCGTCGTCCGGGGTGACGACGATCTTCTTGGTCTTCTCGGTCTCCTCGATCCGGATGCGGCCTGCCGCCTCCGAGATCGGGGCGACACCCTTGGGCGTACGGGCTTCGAAGAGCTCGACGACTCGGGGCAGACCCTGGGTGATGTCGTCACCGGCCACACCACCGGTGTGGAAGGTACGCATCGTCAGCTGGGTACCGGGCTCACCGATGGACTGGGCGGCGATGATGCCGACCGCCTCACCGATGTCGACCAGCTTGCCGGTGGCGAGCGAGCGTCCGTAGCAGAAGGCACAGGTGCCGACCGCGGACTCACAGGTCAGGACCGAACGGGTCTTGACCTCCTCGACGCCGGCGCCCACCAGGGCGTCGATCAGGACGTCACCGAGGTCGACGTTGGCAGGCGCGATGACCTTGCCGTCGACGACGACGTCCTCGGCGAGCATGCGGGCGTAGACCGAGGTCTCGACGTCCTCCGTCTTGCGGAGCACACCGTCCGCACCCTTGACGGCGATCTTCAGCTTGAGGCCGCGGTCGGTGCCGCAGTCCTCCTCGCGAATGATCACGTCCTGCGAGACGTCCACCAGACGACGGGTCAGGTAACCCGAGTCGGCGGTACGCAGGGCGGTGTCCGCCAGACCCTTACGGGCACCGTGCGTGGAGATGAAGTACTCCAGAACGGTGAGGCCCTCACGGAAGGACGCCTTGATGGGACGCGGGATCGTCTCGTTCTTGGCGTTGGACACCAGACCACGCATACCGGCGATCTGACGCATCTGCATCATGTTTCCTCGGGCACCCGAGTCAACCATCATGAAGATGGGGTTCGTTTTGGGGAAGTTCGCGTTCATCGCCTCGGCAACCTCGTTGGTCGCCTTGGTCCAGATCGCGATGAGCTCCTGCGTGCGCTCGTCCTTGGTGATCAGACCGCGCTCGTACTGCTTCTGGACCTTCTCGTCCTGCGCCTCGTAGCCGGCGACGATCGCCTTCTTGGCCTCGGGGACCACGATGTCGGAGATGGCCACGGTGACACCGGAACGGGTCGCCCAGTAGAAGCCCGCCGCCTTCAGGTTGTCGAGCGTCGCCGCCACGATGACCTTGGGGTAGCGCTCGGCGAGGTCGTTGACGATCTCGGAGAGCTGCTTCTTGCCGACGGAGTAGTCGACGAACGGGTAGTCCTCGGGCAGCAGCTCATTGAAGAGCGCGCGGCCCAGGGACGTACGCAGCCGGAACGTGTCGCCCTGCTGGTACTCCTGCTCGCCCTCCTCGGCGACCGGCGGCACCCAGCCACGCGGCGGGATGGTGCCCACCGGGAAGCGGATGTCGACCTTCGCCTGGAGCGACAGCTCGCGGGCGTCGAAGGCCATGATCGCCTCGGCCGTGGAACCGAAGGAACGGCCCTGGCCGACGACCTTGCGCTCCTCCTCGTCCGTGGTGAGGAAGAACAGGCCCAGCACCATGTCCTGGGTCGGCATGGTGACGGGACGACCGTCGGCCGGCTTCAGGATGTTGTTCGAGGACAGCATCAGGATGCGGGCCTCGGCCTGCGCCTCCGCGGAGAGCGGCAGGTGCACGGCCATCTGGTCACCGTCGAAGTCCGCGTTGAACGCGGTGCAGACGAGCGGGTGGATCTGGATGGCCTTGCCCTCGACGAGCTGCGGCTCGAAGGCCTGGATGCCGAGGCGGTGCAGGGTCGGTGCACGGTTAAGCAGCACCGGGTGCTCGGCGATGACCTCTTCGAGGACGTCGTACACCACAGTGCGGCCACGCTCGACCATGCGCTTGGCCGACTTGATGTTCTGCGCGTGGTTCAGGTCGACCAGGCGCTTCATCACGAACGGCTTGAAGAGCTCCAGCGCCATGGCCTTGGGCAGACCGCACTGGTGCAGCTTCAGCTGCGGACCGACGACGATCACGGAACGCGCGGAGTAGTCCACACGCTTACCGAGAAGGTTCTGACGGAAACGACCCTGCTTGCCCTTCAGCATGTCGCTGAGGGACTTGAGCGGGCGGTTACCGGGACCGGTGACCGGGCGACCGCGGCGGCCGTTGTCGAACAGCGCGTCGACGGCCTCCTGCAGCATCCGCTTCTCGTTGTTCACGATGATCTCGGGGGCACCGAGGTCAAGGAGACGCTTGAGGCGGTTGTTGCGGTTGATCACACGGCGGTACAGGTCGTTCAGGTCGGAGGTCGCGAAGCGGCCACCGTCCAGCTGCACCATCGGACGCAGGTCCGGCGGGATGACCGGCACGCAGTCGAGCACCATGCCCTTGGGCTTGTTGCTGGTCTGCAGGAACGCGGAGACGACCTTGAGGCGCTTGAGCGCACGGGTCTTCTTCTGGCCCTTGCCGGTACGGATGATCTCGCGGAGGCGCTCGGCCTCCTCGTCGAGGTCGAACGACTCCAGGCGCTTCTGCAGAGCAGCGGCACCCATGCAGCCGTCGAAGTACGTGCCGAAGCGGTCACGCAGCTCGCGGTAGAGCAGCTCGTCGCCCTCCAGGTCCTGGACCTTGAGGTTCTTGAAGCGGCTCCACACCTCGTCGAGACGGTCGATCTCGCGCTGCGCACGGTCGCGCAGCTGCTTCATCTCACGCTCGGCGCCTTCGCGCACCTTGCGGCGCACGTCGGCCTTGGCACCCTCGGCCTCGAGCTCGGCCAGGTCGGTCTCGAGCTTCTTGGCGCGGGCCTCGAGGTCGGCGTCGCGACGGTTCTCGATCTGCTGACGCTCGACGGAGACGTGTGCCTCCAGCGAGGGCAGGTCGCGCGTACGGCGCTCCTCGTCCACGAACGTGATCATGTACGCGGCGAAGTAGATGACCTTCTCGAGGTCCTTCGGCGCGAGATCGAGCAGGTAGCCGAGGCGCGACGGGACGCCCTTGAAGTACCAGATGTGGGTGACGGGAGCGGCAAGCTCGATGTGACCCATGCGCTCACGACGCACCTTGGCGCGCGTGACCTCGACGCCACAACGCTCACAGATGATGCCCTTGAAGCGGACACGCTTGTACTTGCCGCAGTAGCACTCCCAGTCCCGGGTCGGACCGAAGATCTTCTCGCAGAAGAGTCCGTCCTTTTCGGGCTTGAGCGTGCGGTAGTTGATGGTCTCCGGCTTCTTCACTTCGCCGTGGGACCAGGTCCGGATGTCGTCCGCGGTGGCAAGGCCGATCCGCAGCTCGTCGAAGAAGTTGACGTCGAGCACTTGTCGTCAATCCCTCTTTCGGGGGTTCGAGCCCCCTCGCGTCACGCGAGAAATCGGGGCACTTCAGCAATGGTCTGAACGGGTCCGGGGAGAGCCGGCCGGATCACGGGGATCCGGCCGGCCAACCCGTCAGACCTCTTCGACGCTGCTCGGCTCGCGCCGGGACAGGTCGATACCGAGCTCCTCCGCCGCGCGGAAGACGTCCTCGTCCGTGTCGCGCATCTCGATGGACATGCCGTCCGAGGACAGCACCTCCACGTTGAGGCAGAGCGACTGCATTTCCTTGATGAGCACCTTGAAGGACTCGGGAATGCCGGGCTCGGGGATGTTCTCGCCCTTGACGATGGCCTCGTAGACCTTCACGCGGCCGGTCACGTCGTCGGACTTGATCGTCAGCAGTTCCTGGAGGGCGTAAGCGGCGCCGTAAGCCTCAAGGGCCCACACCTCCATCTCACCGAAGCGCTGTCCACCGAACTGTGCCTTACCACCCAGCGGCTGCTGGGTGATCATGGAGTACGGACCCGTCGAACGAGCGTGCAGCTTGTCGTCGACGAGGTGGTGGAGCTTGAGGATGTACATGTACCCGACCGAAACCGGGTCCGGGAACGGCTCGCCGGAGCGGCCGTCGAACAGCTGGGCCTTGCCGGAGGGCTGCACCAGGCGGTCGCCGTCGCGGTTCGGGATCGTGGCCTCGAAGAGACCGGAGATCTCGTCCTCGCGCGCACCGTCGAAGACGGGGGTGGCGACGTTGGTGCCGGGGGCGACCTGGTCGGCGCCGATGGCCTGCAGGCGCTTGGCCCACTCGTCACCGAGGCCGGAGACGTCCCAGCCGCGGCTGGCGAGCCAGCCGAGGTGGATCTCCAGGACCTGTCCCGGGTTCATTCGGGACGGGACACCCAGCGGGTTGAGGATGATGTCGACCGGGGTGCCGTCCTCCAGGAACGGCATGTCCTCGATCGGGAGGATCTTCGAGATGACGCCCTTGTTGCCGTGACGGCCGGCGAGCTTGTCACCGTCGGTGATCTTGCGCTTCTGCGCCACGTAGACGCGGACCAGCTGGTTCACGCCCGGCGGCAGCTCGTCGCCCTCTTCGCGGTCGAAGACGCGGACGCCGATGACCTTGCCGATCTCACCGTGCGGCACCTTCAGCGAGGTGTCGCGCACCTCGCGCGCCTTCTCACCGAAGATCGCGCGGAGCAGGCGCTCCTCGGGGGTCAGCTCGGTCTCACCCTTGGGCGTGACCTTGCCGACGAGGATGTCACCGGCGACGACCTCGGCACCGATACGGATGATGCCGCGCTCGTCGAGGTCGGCGAGGACCTCTTCGGAGACGTTCGGGATGTCCCGGGTGATCTCCTCCGGGCCGAGCTTGGTGTCACGGGCGTCGACCTCGTGCTCCTCGATGTGGATCGAGGAGAGGACGTCGTCCTGCACGAGGCGCTGCGACAGGATGATCGCGTCCTCGTAGTTGTGACCCTCCCACGGCATGAACGCCACGAGCAGGTTCTTGCCGAGGGCCATCTCACCGTTCTCGGTGGCCGGACCGTCGGCGAGGACCTGGTCGGCGACGACCCGGTCGCCCTCGGAGACGACAACCTTCTGGTTGACCGAGGTGCCCTGGTTGGAGCGCATGAACTTGGCGATGCGGTACGTGGTGTACGTGCCGTCGTCGTTGGTCACGGTGATGTAGTCCGCGGAGACCTCCTGGACCACACCGTCCTTCTCGGCCTTCAGCACGTCACCGGCGTCGGTGGCGCAGCGGTACTCCATGCCGGTGCCGACGAGCGGGGCCTCCGACTTAATCAGCGGCACCGCCTGACGCATCATGTTCGCGCCCATGAGGGCACGGTTGGCGTCGTCGTGCTCCAGGAAGGGGATCATCGCGGTGGCGACGGACACCATCTGGCGCGGCGAGACGTCCATGTAGTCGACGTCCGTGCCGGGCACGTAGTCGACCTCTCCGCCACGGCGGCGGACCAGGACGCGGGGCTCGACGAAACGCAGTTCCTCGGAGAGGGTCGCGTTCGCCTGAGCGATGACGTAGCGGTCTTCCTCGTCGGCCGTGATGTAGTCGACCTCGTCGGTGACCTGGCCGTCGACGACCTTGCGGTACGGCGTCTCGATGAAGCCGAACGCGTTGACGCGGCCGTACGAGGCGAGCGAACCGATCAGACCGATGTTCGGGCCTTCAGGGGTCTCGATCGGGCACATGCGTCCGTAGTGGGACGGGTGCACGTCGCGGACCTCGAAGCCGGCCCGCTCACGGGACAGACCACCGGGACCCAGAGCCGAGAGACGACGCTTGTGCGTCAGACCCGACAGCGGGTTGTTCTGGTCCATGAACTGGGACAGCTGGCTGGTGCCGAAGAACTCCTTGATGGAGGCGACGACCGGCCGGATGTTGATCAGGGTCTGCGGCGTGATCGCCTCGACGTCCTGGGTCGTCATGCGCTCACGCACGACGCGCTCCATACGGGCCAGACCCGTACGGACCTGGTTCTGGATGAGCTCGCCGACGTTGCGCAGACGACGGTTGCCGAAGTGGTCGATGTCGTCGGTCTCGACGACGATCGAACGACCGGACTCGCCGACCGTCTCGGTCTCACCGGCGTGCAGCTTGACCAGGTACTTGATGGTCGCGATGACGTCGTCGGTGGTGAGAACGCCGGCGTCCAGCGGCTCGTCGGCGCCGAGCTTCTTGTTCACCTTGTAGCGGCCGACCTTCGCGAGGTCGTAGCGCTTCGGGTTGAAGTAGAGGTTCTCGAGCAGCGTCTGAGCAGCCTCGCGCGTGGGCGGCTCGCCCGGGCGGAGCTTGCGGTAGATGTCGAGCAGCGCGTCGTCCTGGCCCTGGGTGTGGTCCTTCTCCAGGGTGGCGCGCATGGACTCGTACTCGCCGAACTCCTCGAGGATCTGCTCGGTGGTCCAACCGAGAGCCTTCAGGAGAACGGTCACGGACTGCTTGCGCTTGCGGTCGATGCGGACACCGACCATGTCGCGCTTGTCGATCTCCATCTCCAGCCAGGCACCCCGGGACGGGATGATCTTGGCGGAGAAGATGTCCTTGTCGGACGTCTTGTCGATGGAGGAGTCGAAGTAGACACCCGGCGAGCGGACCAGCTGCGACACGACGACACGCTCGGTGCCGTTGATGACGAAGGTGCCCTTGTTGGTCATGAGCGGGAAGTCGCCCATGAAGACCGTCTGGGACTTGATCTCGCCGGTCTCGTTGTTGGTGAACTCGGCCGTGACGAAGAGCGGGGCGGCGAACGTGAAGTCGCGCTCCTTGCACTCGTCGATCGAGTTCTTCGGGGGCTCGAAGCGGTGGTCGCGGAACGTAAGCGACATCGACCCGGAGAAGTCCTCGATCGGTGAAATCTCCTCGAAGATTTCCTCCAGGCCGGACTTGGTGGGGACGTCTTGTCCACTGTCCAGAGCAGCCTCGACGCGAGCCTTCCAGGCGGCATTGCCGAGGAGCCAGTCAAAGCTCTCGGTCTGCAGCGCGAGGAGGTTCGGAACCTCGAGGGGCTCCTTGATCTTTGCAAAGGAGATGCGCAGCGGGGCGGTGCTGGCACCGTTGTTCGTATTCGCGGTCGAGGCGTTGCGCGAGGCGGCCAAGAGGGGGTCCTTCCGAGGGCTCGGACTCACTACGCGCGTACCGGTCCCAAGTTGGACACGGAGACAGAAATCCCAGGTCAGGGAGGATCGGCCATCGGTGCTCAAGCGTGGGCATGCCCCTGGTGACGGGCAGGAGGCAGCTAACAGGCAGCGCAAAGGGTCAGTGTAGCCAAACGGCACACTGATGTCCAGTCGGGGTTCTCAGAGACCCACGTTGCTCTCAACAGCTGTTCTCAACACCTATGGCTAGCCCTTGCGCGTGGTGCGCTCTTCTTTACTGCCCTCTTCGCCCACGATCCATGCCTCGGATTCGGATCGATGTGACGACGCGTCCTGAGAATTGCGCGCCGCGTGCGGTTCGTCAAGGCCCCCCTGCCGGGACAGCGCCGCGCGGTCCTCACCCGACCGCCTCCCGGCGCCGGCCGGCCGCCCCCGAGAGGCAACAGCGAAGATCACCATACTCGTCGCCGCCGGAAGAGCAAGGCAGCCGCCGCGGGTACGCCGAAGGGCGACCACCCGGATGGGTGATCGCCCTTCGCGTTTTGACGTCCGTGCCGTGCGGCACAGGCAGTCAGAAGGAGTCAGCAGACTCCCTGAGTCACTTGACCTCGACGGAAGCGCCGGCGGCCTTGAGGGACTCGGCAGCCTTCTCGGCGGCCTCCTTGGCGACCTTCTCGAGGACCGGCTTCGGGGTGCCGTCGACGAGGTCCTTGGCCTCCTTCAGACCCAGGGAGGTCAGCTCACGCACGACCTTGATGACCTGGATCTTCTTCTCGCCGGCGCCGGTGAGGATGACGTCGAACTCGTCCTGCTCCTCGACGGCCTCAGCGGCGGCACCGGGGGCACCCGGGGCGGCAACGGCGACCGCGGCGGCGGCGGTGACGTCGAACTTCTCCTCGAAGGCCTTCACGAACTCGGAGAGCTCGATGAGGGTCATCTCTTCGAACTGCGCGAGCAGGTCGTCCTGGGACAGCTTCGCCATGATGGCGTCCTTCCACTAATTCGGCAGGTGCCGGAGTTACATGTAGGCGGGCGTACGTTCGGCCCGCTGCGACCGTCGCTCTAGTGAGCGGCGATCATTGCGCGAGCCGAATTACTCGGCACCGCCCTGCTCGGCCTGCTTGGCACGAAGCGCCTCCGCGGTGCGGACGAACTTCGACGGGAGCGCCTGGAAGACCTGAGCAGCCTGAGTCTGCTTGCCCTTCATGGCGCCCGCCAGCTTGGCGAGCAGAACCTCGCGGGACTCGAGGTCCGCGAGCTTCTTGATCTCATCCGCGGTCAGCGCCTTACCATCAAGGACACCGCCCTTGATGATGAGGTTGGGGTTGTCCTTGGCGAAGTCACGAAGACCCTTCGCCGACTCCACCGGGTCACCGGTGATGAAGGCAACCGCCGTCGGACCAGTGAACTGGTCGTCCAGCGAAGTGATCCCGGCCTCGTTGGCCGCAATCTTGGTCAGCGTGTTCTTCACCACGGCGTACTGGGCGTTCTCACCGAGCGAACGACGCAGCGTCTTGAGCTGCGCCACGGTGAGACCCCGGTACTCGGTCAGCACGGCGGCGTTCGAGCTGCGGAACTGGTCCGTCAGCTCGGCTACCGCGGCAGCCTTGTCGGGCCTTGCCATGAGCGTCGGCCTCCTTCCGGGTGATGAGGACCGCTCAGAAGGGGCCGGGAAAGACGAAACGCCCCGGCGCAGGCGCCAGGGCGTAGCTCGACCGAACGAAGTCCGGGAGCTTTCCACAGTCACCTGCGCAGGTCGCCCGTACTCAACGGATCCTTCGGTCACTGTTCCCTCTTGCGAGAGCACAGCAACGACCAGCGGTCTTTGGCTTCTGTAGGAGAGTACGCGACCGGTGTCGCGCCGAGCAAATCCGTCCCTCTTCGGGCGGTGCGGGGGGGTCAGTTCGTGCCCGAACCGGTCCCCTGCTGCTGCTTCACGAGATCGGTGAAGTCGACCGTGTCGCCGGCCGGGGGCTTCTCGACCGAGACCTTGGTGCCGTAGTCGCTGTAGTACACCGTCGAATTGAGCTCGCCGGTCTTCATCTGGCCGCGCTCGGTCTTCTTGACCAGCAGGTTGTTCTCGTCGACCCAGATGTCGACCTTCTCCGTGGTGATTCCGGCGGCGCTCAGCTGCTTCTTCAGCTGGTCGAGCTGGTCGGCATCGAGCGCGGAGTTCTTCGCGGTCAGTTCGGCGACGTCGACGGTGCCGGAGTAGTGCGTGGCGGAGACCCCGCGTACGTCCTCCTGGCCGACCTTCTTCACGTCACCGGAGGCCAGCAGGGACTTCACACCCTGGTCGGGGGTGGTGTTCTGCATCTGCTGCTTCATCGCCTCGCCGGAGGCGCCCGCACGCTTGGCGAGGTCGGCGTAGTCGTAGCTGATCCAGTGCTTGCCGCCGGCCTGCCTGGCGAAGGCGTCGCCCATGTTGACGACGTAGCCGCCCTTGAAATAGCGGGCCTGCATCGTGCCGCTGCCACCGTTCTGCTTCATGGCGTCCGCCACGCTGCCGCCGGTGTACGTGATCTCCATGGTGCCGGTGAGACCGTCGGTCCAGTCGATGGTGCCGCTCTGCTTCATGGACATGGTGGAGCCCATCTGGGTAGTGCCCTCGACCTTCGCCGAGTTCTCCCCACCGGTCTTCTTCTGCACGTCGCGCAACGCGGCGATGGGGTCGGCCTTCACCACGGCGCTGCCGCGGTTGTCGCCGCTGCCGTCCGATCCCCCGCAGGCCGCGACCGACGTCAGCGCCGCCGCCACCGCTATCGACAGACTCAAACGTCGCACGGTACTGGTCCTCATGTCCGCTTCCACCCCTCGTTCGGCTCTCGAAGCCTCACGCTAACGCACAGCTCCGACACAACCACCGGTTACATACGGATACGAGGACGGGCCCCGCACCTCGAAAGGTTGCGGGGCCCGTCAATGTCACACGTGACGCGGCTTGCTGCCGAGCGCTGAGGCTCAGACGGCGGCCGGGTCCTCCTCGACGAGGAGGTTACGGGTGCGGTTGGCGTCCAGCGGGATGCCGGGGCCCATCGTGGTGGCCAGGGTGGCCTTCTTGATGTAGCGGCCCTTGGCGGCGGACGGCTTCAGACGGAGGATCTCCTCCAGCGCCGCTGCGTAGTTCTCCACCAGCTTGGTGTCGTCGAACGAGACCTTGCCGATGATGAAGTGCAGGTTCGAGTGCTTGTCGACGCGGAACTCGATCTTGCCGCCCTTGATGTCGTTGACAGCCTTCGCGACATCGGGGGTGACGGTGCCGGTCTTCGGGTTCGGCATCAGACCACGCGGACCGAGCACCCGGCCGAGACGGCCGACCTTGCCCATGAGGTCCGGGGTGGCGACGACGGCGTCGAAGTCCAGACGGCCCTTCGCCACCTCGTCGATGAGCTCGTCGGCGCCGACGATGTCGGCGCCCGCGGCTTCCGCGGCCGCAGCACGGTCACCGGTCGCGAAGACCAGGACCCGGGCGGTCTTGCCGGTGCCGTGCGGGAGGTTCACGGTGCCACGGACCATCTGGTCGGCCTTGCGAGGGTCAACACCCAGGCAGAACGCGACCTCGACGGTGCCGTCGAACTTGGTGGAGGCGGTCTCCTTGGCGAGACGGACGGCCTCGAGCGGGGCGTAGTTGCGCGCCCGGTCGATCTTGGCGTCCGCAGCGCGGAGGTTCTTGCTGCGCTTCACTTCTACTCCTGTGGTTTCAGGGTGTGGAGTCGTGGTGCGGGCCAGCGCTTGGCCCTACCACTGAGGACGTGAGGGGCTGAATCAGCCTTCGACCGTGATGCCCATGGAACGGGCGGTGCCAGCGATGATCTTCGACGCGGCGTCGAGGTCGTTGGCGTTCAGGTCGGGGAGCTTCGTCGTGGCGATCTCACGGACCTGGGCAGCCGTCAGCTTGGCGACCTTGGTCTTGTGCGGCTCGCCGGAGCCCTTCTCCACGCCCGCGGCCTTGAGGATCAGCTTCGCGGCCGGCGGAGTCTTGGTGACGAAGGTGAAGGAACGGTCTTCGTAGACCGTGATCTCCACCGGCACGACCATGCCACGCTGCGACTCGGTCGCGGCGTTGTAGGCCTTGCAGAATTCCATGATGTTGACGCCGTGCTGGCCGAGCGCGGGGCCGACCGGCGGGGCCGGGTTGGCCGCACCTGCGTTGATCTGGAGCTTGATAAGCCCCGTGACCTTCTTCTTCTTGGGAGGCATTGCTCTCTCCGGGTCCTAGTGAGAGTTTTTCGCCGCCGTCCGGTCATCCGGATGGAGGCATACCGCACAACGATAACGGGTATAGCTGCGCGACCAAAAACCGAGCAGGTCAGACAGGCTGTGAAGCCGGTCTGACCTGCTGGGTAGGCATGTGTCCAGATACTGGCGGGAAGCCGCTAGTTCTTCTGGATCTGGTCGAAGCTGAGCTCGACCGGCGTCTCGCGGCCGAAGATCTCGACGAGACCCTTGACCTTCTTCGAGTCGGCGTTGATCTCGTTGATCGTCGCCTGCAGCGTCGCGAACGGGCCGTCGGTGACGGTGACCGAGTCGCCGACCTCGAAGTCGAGCACCTGCACCTCGACCTTGCGGGACGGAACCGGCTTGCCCTCGGCCTCGGCGGCCTCGCGGGCGGCCTTCTCCTCGGCCTCCGGGGCGAGCATCTTGACGATCTCGTCCAGGGTCAGCGGGTACGGGTCGTAGGCGTTGCCCACGAAGCCGGTGACGCCGGGAGTATTGCGGACGACGCCCCAGGACTCGTTCGTCAGGTCCATGCGCACCAGGACGTAGCCCGGGAGCTTGTTCTGGCGGACGTTCTTGCGCTCGCCGTTCTTGATCTGGACGATCTCTTCCTCGGGCACTTCGGCCTGGTAGATGAACTCCTCGACGTTGAGCGAGACGGCGCGCTGCTCCAGGTTGGCCTTCACGCGCTTCTCGTAACCGGCGTACGTGTGGATGACGTACCACTCGCCGGGAAGGCCGCGCAGCTCCTCGCGCAGGGCGGTGACGGCGTCGACGGGGGCGGCCGGCTCGGCCTCTTCCCCGGCTTCCTCGTCGTCCTCGGCGGGCTCGTCGTCGCTCTCGGAACCGGCGTCGGCCTCCGCGGCCTCGTCGTCGTCGTCCTCGGCGTGCAGGGCGGCCCGCTCGGCGGGCTCACCTGCGGCGGCGTCGGCAGCTTCGGCCTGGTCCGGCTCCTCGGCGTCCGCCGCCTCGACGGTGTCGAGCTCGTCCTCGGCGGACTCGAAGGCGCCCGCCGTCGGCTCGACGGCGTCGTTCAGGTTCGGGTCAGACACGGTGGCTGCTTCTTCCTGGATACAAATGGGTGGAACATGCGAAAGGGGCGCCCATGAGGCGCCCTCCGCGGGATCAGCCGAAGACGTACTTGATGACCCGCTGGAATCCGAAGTCAATCACGGTCACCAGACCAATCATGACGACGACGAAGACAATCACCACTGAGGTGTATGTCGTCAGCTGATTACGAGTCGGCCAGACGACCTTGCGCAACTCGGCGACGATCTGGCGGTAGAACAGCGCGAGACGGCCCAGAGGACCCTTCTTACCGCGCTTGCCGCCCTTCCGGGTCTTCTTCTTCGACTCGGGTACTTCATCCTCGGCATCAGGCATGTCGATGGAGCCCACGGCGTCCGTCACGCTTCTCACCTGATTCCGGGTCATGGCCGTGCCGCGCCCGGTGGAGCCGCACGGCGGTGCATTGAAGTACGTACATGCGCACACATCCTGGCGAAGGAGTGTGTAGCAGGGCCGGAGGGACTTGAACCCCCAACCGCTGGTTTTGGAGACCAGTGCTCTACCAATTGAGCTACGACCCTTTGTGGTTTCCACCAACCTACCGCATCTTCCCCGATGCTCCGGGTGCAGGAACGGTGCGGCTGGTGAAGGCCAACGACAGGTGAGTGTACGTGTTCAGCGGCCCGGCGTCGAACAGATAGCTCCCGACAACTCCTGGTCGCATGTTGTCCGCATGCTGTCCGAGTCCTGTCCGGTCCCTGAAACCCCTGTGCCGACAGGGATCGCGGTCTGGGACCATGGGGGCCATGAGCGCTGCAACTTCTCCCTCCGAGCGCCGGGTCTCCGCCCGCATCGGTGCAATCTCCGAGTCCGCCACCCTCGCCGTCGACGCCAAGGCCAAGGCCCTCAAGGCCGCCGGCCGTCCGGTGATCGGCTTCGGTGCCGGTGAGCCCGACTTCCCGACCCCCGGATACATCGTCGAGGCCGCGGTCGAGGCCTGCCGCAACCCGAAGTACCACCGTTACACCCCGGCGGGGGGGCTCCCGGAGCTCAAGGCCGCCATTGCGGAGAAGACGCTGCGCGACTCCGGCTACGAGGTCGACGCCTCCCAGATCCTGGTGACCAACGGCGGCAAGCAGGCCATCTACGAGGCGTTCGCCGCGATCCTCGACCCGGGCGACGAGGTCATCGTCCCGGCTCCGTACTGGACCACCTACCCCGAGTCGATCCGGCTGGCCGGCGGTGTCCCGGTGGAGGTCGTGGCCGACGAGACCACCGGATACCGGGTCTCCGTCGAGCAGCTGGAGGCGGCGCGCACCGAGCGTACGAAGGTCGTCCTGTTCGTCTCCCCGTCGAACCCGACCGGCGCCGTGTACAGCGAGGCCGAAGCCGAGGCGATCGGCCGCTGGGCCGTCGAGCACGGCCTGTGGGTGCTCACCGACGAGATCTACGAGCACCTGGTCTACGGCGACGCGAAGTTCACCTCACTGCCCGCGATCGTGCCCGAGCTGCGTGACAAGTGCATCGTGGTCAACGGTGTCGCCAAGACGTACGCGATGACGGGCTGGCGGGTGGGCTGGATCGTCGGCCCGAAGGATGTCGTCAAGGCCGCGACCAACCTGCAGTCGCACGCCACGTCCAACGTCTCCAACGTCGCCCAGGTCGCAGCGCTGGCCGCCGTCTCCGGGAACCTGGACGCGGTCGCCGAGATGCGTACCGCCTTCGACCGGCGCCGGCAGACCATCGTCCGGATGCTCAACGAGATCGACGGCGTGCTGTGCCCTGAGCCCGAGGGCGCGTTCTACGCGTACCCCTCGGTGAAGGAGCTGCTCGGCAAGGAGATCCGCGGCAGGCGCCCGGCCACCGCGGTGGAGCTGGCGGCGCTCATCCTGGACGAGGCCGAGGTCGCGGTCGTACCGGGCGAGGCCTTCGGTACGCCGGGCTACCTGCGGCTCTCGTACGCCCTGGGCGACGACGACCTCGTCGAGGGCATCTCGCGGCTCCAGAAGCTGCTGGGCGAGGCCAAGGCCTAGCACGTACTGAGTTCAGTGGGCGACCCCCGGCTCCGGCCGGGGGTCGCTCGTCTGTTCGGTGGTCAACTCGATGGGGAAAGCGGCTACCGCTGGACCCCACGTGTGCGGCAGGATCTTGGGATGGAGCGTGACGTACGGCTGTTGCCCAAGGCCCACCTGCACTTGCATTTCACCGGGTCGATGCGGCCCACGACCCTGCTCGAACTCGCCGACAAGTACGGCGTGCGTCTGCCGGAGGCCCTGACGGGCGGCGAGCCGCCCAGGCTGCGGGCCACGGACGAGCGCGGATGGTTCCGCTTCCAGCGGCTCTACGACATCGCCCGGTCCTGCCTGAGGGCCCCCGAGGACATCCAGCGGCTCGTGCGCGAAACGGCCCAGGAGGACGTCGCGGACGGCTCCGGCTGGCTGGAGATCCAGGTCGATCCCACGTCGTACGCCCCACTGCTCGGCGGGCTGATCCCGGCGATCGAGATCATCCTGGACGCGGTGGACAGCGCGTCACGCGAGACCGGTCTGCCGATACGGGTGGTGATCGCGGCAAACCGGATGAAGCATCCGCTGGACGCCCGGACACTGGCCCGGCTCGCGGTGCGGTACGTGGACCGGGGCGTCGTCGGATTCGGGCTCTCCAACGACGAGCGCCGCGGAATGGCCCGGGACTTCGACCGGGCCTTCGCCATCGCCCGCGACGGCGGTCTGCTGGCGGCCCCGCACGGCGGCGAGCTGGCCGGCCCTGCGAGCGTGCGGGACTGTCTGGACGATCTGGACGCGGCCCGGATCGGGCACGGCGTACGGGCTGCCGAGGACCCGCGGCTGCTGCGCAGGCTGGCGGAGCGCGGGGTGACCTGCGAGGTGTGCCCGTCGTCGAACGTGGCGCTGGGCGTCTACGAGAAGCCCGCCGATGTACCCCTGCGCAAATTGTTCGAAGCCGGGGTACCGATGGCGCTGGGTGCGGACGATCCGCTGCTCTTCGGCTCCCGGCTGGCCGCGCAGTACGACCTCGTACGGCGCCACCACGCGTTCACGGACGAGGAGCTGGCGGAGCTGGCCAGGCAGTCGGTGCGCGGCTCCGCAGCGCCGGTCACGGTACGGACGGAGCTCCTGGCGGGCATCGATGACTGGCTGTCGAAGCCGGCAGGCCAGGAACCTGGTCCGGAATCGGTTTCCCCCGGCCGCCGGACGGGCCCGGTCTACGCCCCGAGGCCCCGCATCAGCGTCCTGGCCACGGACGCGGCGAACACGTCGAGGGACTGCGGCGGCCCCCCGCCCTCCGTGGCCTCGTAGGCGAACGCCCGCTGCGCGCAGGCCCCCAGGAGCAGCGACGCGGCCGCATAGGTGTCCGCGTCGGCCCGCACCCGCCCGGCGGCCTGCTCGGAGCGCAGATACGCGTCCAGGCCACGGATAGGCATGTGCGGGCCGGTGCCCAGCTCCCTCATCGCCGCGTTGTGGCGTTCCTTGAGCCTGGGCTCGGCGTACAGCGAGGCAGCGATCGGGAAGCTCTGTTCGTAGAAGAGGGCGGCCTGGCGGGCGATCTCGGTGAGGTTCTGCTCGACGGTGCGCTCCCCCACTCCAGGGGGCGCGATGAGCCGCTTCAGCAGCGGGTTGAGCCTGGGCAGCCGCTCTTTGAGCACGGCCACGAACAGCTCTTCCTTGCTGGGGAAGTGCTTGTAGAGCGCGGCCTCCGAGCAGCCTGCGGCTCTGGCGATCTCCTTGGTGGTGGCGCGGGCCAGGCCGATGGTGAGCATCAGCTGATGGGCGGCGTCGATGATGCGGACGCGGGCCGGCTTCTGCTCCATGTGCACTCCAATGAAGCTTGACGAGGTGGTGAGTATCCACTCACTCTAGGGGTGAGTGAATACTTACCCACCCTGGGAGGGTGCGCAATGAGGATCACGGTGTTCGGTGCGACGGGAGGCATCGGTCGGGAAATCGTCCGCCAGGCGGTGGCGGCGGGCCATGAAGTGACGGCGGTGGTCCGCGATCCGGCGCGACTGCCCGTCCCGCTCTCCGACGTACAGGTCCACACGGCGGCGCGCATCGACGACCCGGAGGCGCTGCGCGAGGCGGTCGCGGGCCGGGACGCGGTGCTTTCCGGCCTCGGCTCGCGCGGCCGGAAGGCCGACGGGATCACCGAGCGGCTCACCCGGTCGGTGCTGCGGGCGATGGAGGCCGAGGGGACGCGGCGGCTGCTGGTGGTCAGCGCGGCCCCGGTCGCACCGAAGCCCGCGGACGACCCGCTGCTGGACCGGATGATGCTGAAGGTGATCGGGGCGATCCTCAAGGAGGTCTACGCGGACCTGACGCTGATGGAGGCCGCGCTGGCCCGCAGTGCGACGGACTGGACGTCCGTACGACCGCCGAAGCTCACCAACGGGCCGCTGACGGGAACGTACCGCACGGTCTACGGCAGCAACCCGCGCAGCGGCCGGTCCATCTCGCGGGCCGATGTGGCGCACGCGATGCTGGCGCTGATCGACGATCCGGCGGCGGTGAAACAGGGCGTGGGCGTGGCGTACTGAGCGCCGCGCCTGCTACAGGCTCACACCGACCGTCACGGGTTCGTTGACGAGCGTGACGCCGAACGCCTCGTGGACCCCGGCGACGACCTCACGGGCGAGCGCGAGGAGGTCCTCGGTGGTCGCGCCGCCGCGGTTGGTGAGCGCGAGGGTGTGCTTGGTGGAGATACGGGCCGGTCCCGTGCCGTATCCCTTGGTGAAACCGGCCTTGTCGATGAGCCAGGCCGCGGAGGTCTTGGTGCGTCCCTCGCCCGCGGGGAAGGCGGGGGGCGCCGTATCGGGGCCGAGCCGGTCCCTGGCGCGGGCGAGGAACGCCTCGTACTCCGCCTCCTCCAGGATCGGGTTGGTGAAGAAGGAACCGGCCGACCAGGAGTCGTGGTCCTCCTGGTCCAGCACCATGCCCTTGCCGGCGCGGAGCCTGAGCACCGTTTCGCGGGCGGCCGCGGCGGGCACGCGCTCGCCCTGTTCGACGCCCATGGCGCGAGCCGTTTCGGGATACCTCAGGGGCGCCGACAGACCGCCCGCCTCTTCCAGCTCGAAGCGGACACGCAGCACCACGAAGCGGTCGGGTTCGGCCTTGAAGCGACTGTGCCGGTACGAGAATGCGCACTCGGCGTTCGGGATGGTGACCGTTTCGCGGGTGTACCGGTCGTAGGCGACGACCTCCGTGATGGTGGAGGACACTTCCTGGCCGTAGGCGCCCACGTTCTGGATCGGCGTCGCCCCCGCGGAGCCCGGAATTCCGGCCAGGCACTCGATGCCTGCGAGACCTGCTTCGACGGTGCGGGCGACGGCGTCCGTCCAGACCTCCCCGGCGGCCAGTTCCAGCGTCGTACCGTCCAGGGCGAAGCCCTCGGTCGCGATACGCAGGGCGGTGCCGTCGAAGCCCTTGTCGCCGATGACCAGGTTGCTGCCGCCGCCGATGACCAGGAGCGGGGTGCCGCTCTCGTCGGCCTCGCGCACGGCTTCGATCACCTCGGCGTCGGTCGTCGCCGTGAGAAGGCGGGCGGCGGGGCCGCCGAGCCGGAAGGTGGTCAGGGGGGCGAGGGGGGCGTCGTGGAGTTCCTGCACGGGGACAAGAGTACGGTCCGTGACCCCGCCGCTCGGGCGGGGCCACGGACCGTACGCGCGCAGCCGTGGCTCAGGCGGCGACGGGGATGCGTCCCTCGACCGCCTCGGGCTCCGGGGCCGAGACGTTGCGGCGGCGCGGAATGAGCAGGGCGACGAGGGCGGCCAGCGCCACCACACCGGCACCTGTCCACACCGCCGGAACGATCCCGTCCGTGAAGGACTGCGCGGAGTCGTAACCGCCCTGCGAGGAGAAGACCGTGGCGAGCACGGCGACCCCGAGGGCTCCGCCGACCTCGCGCAGGGCATTGTTGGCACCGGAGGCGATGCCCTGTTCGGCGGGGCGGACGCTGGACATCACAAGGCTGGCGGCGGGTGCGAAGTACAGGGCCATGCCGACGCCGCCGACGATCAGGCCGGGCAGCTGCGAGGAGTACGAGGCGTCGGGCCCGATGACCATCGCGAAGAGTGCGAGACCGACCGCCTGGAGAGCGAGCCCGGCCACGACCACGGGTCGGCCGCCGAGCCGGTCGGAGAGCGCGCCCGCAATGGGTGCGACCAGCATCGGCATTCCCGTCCAGGGCAGCATCCGCAGGCCGGCCTCGGTGGGCGAGTAACCCAGCACGCCCTGGAAGTACTGGCTGAGCAGGAAGATCGACCCGAACATCCCGAAGAACATCAGCAGGCCGGCCATGTTGATCCCGAAGAACGCACGGCTGCGGAAGAGCCGCATGGGCAGCATCGGGTTCTTCGCGTGGAAGCCGTGGTGGATGAATCCGCCGATGAGTGCGGCGCCGGCGAGCAGGGCCGTGAGGACGGTGGGGCTGGTCCAGCCGTCGGAGTTGGCGTTGACCAGGCCGTAGACGATGCCGAAGAGTCCGGTGCTGACCAGGAGCGTGCCGGGTATGTCGAGCCGTGAGTCCGGCGCGTGCGACTCCGTCAGGCGCAGCCGCGCCAGCGGCAGCAGGACCAGACCGATCGGGACGTTCAGCCAGAAGATCCACTGCCAGGACAGGTGCTCGGTGAGGCTGCCGCCGATCAGCGGTCCGCTGGCCACGGCCAGTCCGGTGACGGCGCTGAAGATGCCGAGCGCGGCACCGCGGCGTGCGGGCGGCACGGCGGCCGTGAGCAGCGTGAGCGTCAGCGGCATCATGATCGCCGCACCCACACCCTGGACGGCCCGGAAGGCGATCAGTTCGTTGATCCCGGGCGAGAGTGCTGCCGCGGCGGAGGCGCCGGTGAAGACGGTGAGCCCGGCGAGGAAGAGCCGGCGCCGGCCGAACCGGTCGCCGAGGGCAGCCCCGAGCATCAGCAGAACGGCGAAGGTGAGGGTATACGCGTTCACCGTCCATTCGAGCTCCGCCAGTTCGCCGCCGAGGCTCTTGCGGATGGAGGGCAGGGCGGTGGTGACGACGAGGTTGTCGAGGGCCGCCATGAATCCGGCGACGCTGGTGATGACAAGGGCCCAGACCGCTCCCGAGCGATCTGCTGCGTGCTGGTTCACTGCTCCCCCTGGGGGTTAGTTATCAATGACTAACTTCTCTGGGCAGAAAACCGGGCAGAACCCGGGCCGCACTGTTCAGGCGATCGGCCTGGCCGAGTCGTAGAACCCCGACCAGATCCGGTGACCGGCCGGGAAACCGAGCGAGGCCAGGGTGTTGACGAGCATGCCGTACGCGAGGAACGTCGTCGTCTCACCGAGATCGGCACCGAGCGCGAGATGGACCTCGTCCCGCATCTGCAGCCAGCCGGCACGAACCGACTCGCCGAACTCGTGATCCCCCGAGGCTTCGGCCGCCGCGACGGCCGCGTACACCTGCATCTGCATGAGCAGCTTGTCCGGGTCGCCGACGATCAGGCGCTGATACGCCGCGGCCATGGCATGCAGCGCCTCGTCACCCTCAAGGCCTTCGGCCGCGTCGGAGAAGACCTTCCGGGTGTCAGCGAGGCAGCGCTCGGCGGCGGCGAGAAACATGGCCTGCTTGTTGGGGAAGAGGCGGAAGAGGTACGGCTGCGAGACACCCACACGCTTGGCGATCGCCTCGGTGGATGTGGCGTCGTAACCGCCGCGGGCGAACTCGGTGATCGCCGCGCGGATGACGCTCTCGCGCCGCTCTTCTGCACTCATCCTCACCATGCAACGAAGTTAGTGCTCAATCACTAACTTAGTCAAGCGGTCCACGGAGGCCCGTCGAACGATGCGTCGGGCGGCCGCAGGAGTGAGGGCACCGCCCAAGCCCGCATGCGTGAGGGGCACCGCCCAAGGACAGCGCCCCTCATCCGCGCCCAATGGCCTCAGCCGAGCTGCACCACCGCGCGGGACATGCCCAGCACCTTCTTGCCCTCGCTCATGGCCGTCAGGTCCACCCGCACCTGCTTGTCGTCCAGGAGGGCGGCCACCTTGGCGCTGACCTCGATCAGGGCGCCCTTGTCGTCATTCGGCACGACAACCGGCTTGGTGAACCGCACCCCGTACTCGACGACCGCACCGGGGTCGCCGACCCAGTCCGTGACCACCCGGATCGCCTCGGCCATGGTGAACATGCCGTGTGCGATCACATCCGGCAGTCCGACCTCGCGGGCGAACTTCTCGTTCCAGTGGATCGGGTTGAAGTCACCGGAAGCGCCCGCGTACTGCACCAGCGTCGCCCGGCTCACCGGGAAGGACTGCGCCGGCAGCTCCGTACCGACCTCGACCGACTCGTAAGCAACCTTCGCCGTCATCACGCCTCCTCGGCGGCGCGCGCCACCAGCTTCGTCCACGCGGTCACGACGTGCTCACCGGATTCGTCGTGGACCTCGCCACGGATGTCCAGGACGTCGTTGCCCGCCAGGGACTTGATGCCCTCGATCGTCGAGGTGACCGTCAGCCGGTCCCCCGCCCGCACGGGGCGCACATAGGCGAACTTCTGGTCACCGTGCACCACGCGGCTGTAGTCCAGGCCCAGCTGCGGGTCCTGCACCACCTGCCCCGCGGCCTTGAAGGTGATCGAGAAGACGAACGTCGGCGGTGCGATCACGTCGCTGTGGCCGAGCGCCTTGGCGGCCTCGGGGTCGACGTACACCGGATTCGTGTCGCCCACCGCCTCGGCGAACTCGCGAATCTTCTCCCGGCCGACCTCGTACGGCGGAGTGGGCGGATAGATCCGCCCCACGAAGGACTGGTCGAGCGCCATGAGCTCGCTACCTCCTGATGAAAGTTGAAAAGGCCGAAGGACAGCCCCCATACAACGACACGAGGCCGCCCCCAGTGGGGACGGCCTCGTGTACGAGCCTGTTTCAGCGCGTTTCGCGGTGCGCAGTGTGAGAGTTGCAGCGCGGGCAGTGCTTCTTCATCTCAAGACGGTCCGGGTTGTTACGCCGGTTCTTCTTGGTGATGTAGTTCCGCTCCTTGCACTCCACGCAGGCCAGCGTGATCTTCGGGCGGACGTCGGTGGCAGCCACGTGAGTGCTCCTTGGACGGACGGATGGACGGATGAACGCAAAAAAGAGTAGCCGATCGAAGGACCGACCCCACAATCGGCTACCGTAAGTAGCGGTGACCGGACTTGAACCGGTGACACAGCGATTATGAGCCGCTTGCTCTACCGACTGAGCTACACCGCTTTGATGACGAGTCCCCCCGCCGAAGCGGGGTTTCCCGATCACCAGAGCCCCAATGCGGAATCGAACCGCAGACCTTCTCCTTACCATGGAGACGCTCTACCGACTGAGCTATTGGGGCGAGCGAGGAAGACATTACACGGTTGGTCGCCGATCGCCCAAATCCGTTTCGAAGGCCCGACCTGCGCCCTTGATCGAGACCCCGCCGATCACTCGACCGGCGGCCTTCCGGCCCGCCCACCAGCCGCTTGAACAGCGCCTCGGGCACCGAATGAGCCGCCGCGGCCCCAGCCGTACACCCGTGCCCCGGATACCCCTCAGGGCCACACCGGTACGACTATTTCGCTCCTCCTCGAACCGGACCGAACACGCCCCTAGGCTCGACTCACTCTGCGTGATCTTGTACCCCTTCCCAGGAGCGCGATGCCCGACAGCCAGCCGCGGCGGCCGGACGACGACGCCGCCGACGCGGCCGATGCGACCAGCAGCCCCGCCACCGCCGAGACCGGCACCCTGGTGCTCTGCGGCGCCCGTCTCACCGACGGCCGCATCGTGGACGTACGGCTCGGCGGCAGCCGCATCGAGGCCGTCGGCACCGCGGGCAGCCTGACCGCACCGGGTCCGCGGGTGGACCTGCGCGGCTATCTGCTGCTCCCCGCCCCCGCCGAGCCCCACGCCCACAGCGACACCGCACTCACCGCCCACGGTGCGGGCCCCGACAGTCCGGGACCCGTGTCGCACCGCCGTGAGGACATCCAGCGCCGCGCCACCGAGGCTTCCCTGCTGCAGCTCGGCCACGGCGCCACCGCGCTGCGCGCACACGTGCGGATCGGGGACGTCCAGGGCCTCACCTCCCTCGAAGCCGTACTGCAGGCGCGCCGCTCGCTGCGCGGACTCGCCGAGCTGACCCCTGTCGCCGTACCCCGGCTGCTCACCGGCGTCGCGGGCGCCGACAACCTGGCCATGCTGCGTGACGCCGTGAAGATGGGGGCCGGCGCGGTCGGCGGCTGCCCCGACCTCGACCCGGATCCGGCGGGGTACGCGGAAGCCGTCCTGGAGATCGCCGCCGAACAGGGCTGCCCCGTCGATCTGCACACGCACGGTGACGATCCGGCCCGGCTCGGCCGTCTCGCCGCCATGGCGGGCGGACTGCGGCCCGGTGTCTCCATCGGCCCGTGCGCCGGCCTCTCCCGGCTTCCCCCTCAGGCCGCGGCCCGCGCCGCCGACCAGCTCGCCGCGGCCGGGGTGACGGTGATCTGCCTCCCCCAGGGTGGCTGCAGCGGGGTGGAAGGCCGGGGCACCGCCCCCGTTCGGCTGCTGCGTGCGGCCGGAGTGCGGGTCGCGGCGGGCAGCGGAGCGCTGCGGGACGTCGCAAACCCTGTGGGCCGCGGGGATCCGCTGGAGGCCGCCTACCTGCTGGCCTCGCAGAGCGGGATGCGGGCCGATGAGGCGTACGAGGCGGTCTCCTCGGTCGCGAGGAAGGCGATGGGGCTGCCCGAGCTCAGGGTCGAGGCCGGCTTCCCGGCCGAGCTGCTCGCCGTACGCGGGGAGCAGCTCTCCGGCGTGCTGTCGCTCGCCTACAGCCGGGTCGTGGTGCATCGCGGCCGGGTCGTGACGCGGACGAGTGCGGTGCGCGAGTACTGCGACTCGGAGACCGTCGTCGCCCTCGGTCTGCCCCGCCAGGCCCGGCCGGATTCCGGCCCCTGCGGCGGGCCCTGAGCGCGTGGGCCCGCCGCGGCGTACGGTCGTGAGCATGCGCATTGTCATCGCAGGTGGACATGGTCAGATCGCGCTGCGGCTGGAGCGGCTGCTCGCCGCGCGCGGGGACGAGGCCGTAGGCGTCATCCGGAATCCGGAACAGAGTGAGGACCTCCGGGCGGCAGGCGCCGAGCCGGTCGTCCTGGATCTCGAATCGGCCTCCGTGGAAGAGGTGGCGGAGGTGCTGCGCGGCGCCGACGCGGCGGTCTTCGCGGCCGGCGCGGGCCCGAACAGCGGCTCGGAACGCAAGGAGACGGTGGATCGCGGCGCGGCGGTGCTGTTCGCGGACGCGGCGGAACGGGCAGGCGTACGGCGCTACGTAGTGGTCTCGTCGATGGGCGCCGACCCCGAACACCCGGGCGACGAGGTCTTCGACGCCTACCTGCGGGCGAAGGGCGCCGCGGACGCGTATGTGCGCTCCAGGACCGCACTCGACTGGACGATCCTGCGCCCCGGAATGCTGACGAACGACGCGGGCACCGGGATGGTCCTGCTGACCGCCTCGACCGGCCGCGGACCGGTGCCGCGCGACGATGTGGCGGCGGCGCTGCTGGAGCTGCTGGAGACCCCTGCGACGGCGGGGCTGACCCTGGAACTCATCTCGGGGAACATGCCGGTGTCGGTCGCCGTGAAGGACGTGGCGGGGAACTGAGCCGTTGGTTCGGCTTTCCGACGACTGCACGCCCGGTCCGGGGCGGCGGCCCGCCGCCCCGGTTCAGCCGCCCGGCGCCGGGCGGACCGTGATGCCGTGGCGCTCCAGCAGGGCGGCGGTGACGCCGTCGCCCTCGCGGAGCTCGCCCGTGAACGTACCGTCATAGACCGCGCCGCGCCCGCAGGAAGGGCTGCGCGCCATCAGCAGCGCCTCGGTGCACCCGGCCCTGCGCGCGGCCTCCAGTGCCCGCCGGGCGCCGTCCACGAACTCCTCCGTCACATCGTGCCCGGTGTCGTCGACGACGCGGGCACGACCGTCCAGCACGTCGTGGCCGTCGCCGCCGACGATCTCGGCGGGGCGGCGCGGGGTGGGCAGTCCGGCCGCGACCTCGGGGCAGAAGGCGACGGGGCGGCGGTCCCCGATGGCCTCGGTCACTGCGGCGGAGGCCTTGCCGCGGCCGTCGAAGCGGCAGGGCACGCCATGCAGGCAGGCGCTGACCAGCACAGGTTCCACGTTCACGAGCCTCTTCACGATCCCTCGCTGCAGAAACAAAGAAGGCCCCTGTCCTGGGACAGGGGCCTTGCTATGTGGCGGCGCCAGGGTTCGAACCTGGGTAGGCTGAGCCGGCAGATTTACAGTCTGCTCCCTTTGGCCACTCGGGCACACCGCCGGGGATTGCTGCCGTGAGAACCGCTTTTCGGCGGTGCTCCGTGGCAACGACGTAAACGATACCCGATGCCCGGGGGTGCTACGCCACTGGATTGATCAGCGGCCCGATCCGGCGTGGGTGGCTAGGCTTTGATCGGTGGGCGCGGGGCCGGCAGGCCCGCAGCCGCCCGTATGCACCCCGTTTCCCAGCACCCCGATACAAGGAGCCACACGTCATGGCCGACTCCAGTTTCGACATCGTCTCGAAGGTCGAGCGGCAGGAGGTCGACAACGCCCTCAACCAGGCCGCCAAGGAAATCTCGCAGCGTTACGACTTCAAGGGCACCGGCGCCTCGATCTCCTGGTCCGGCGAGAAGATCCTGATGGAGGCGAACGGCGAGGAGCGGGTCAAGGCGATCCTCGACATCTTCCAGTCCAAGCTGATCAAGCGCGGCATCTCGCTGAAGTCTCTGGACGCGGGAGAGCCGCAGCTGTCCGGCAAGGAGTACAAGATCTTCGCCACGATCGAGGAAGGCATCTCCCAGGAGAACGCCAAGAAGGTGGCGAAGATCATTCGCGATGAGGGCCCGAAGGGCGTCAAGGCGCAGGTCCAGGGCGATGAGCTGCGGGTCAGCTCGAAGAGCCGGGACGATCTGCAGGCCGTGCAGGCGCTGCTGAAGGGTCAGGACTTCGACTTCGCCGTGCAGTTCGTGAACTACCGGTAGGTCTCCGGCAGGCCGTGCACCTTCCGGGCACGGGGTGGCGCGGAGCGGGATGCGCCGCTCCGCCCCGCGCCCGGGATGTGATGTCCGAATACCGCCGGTCGCGGTGGAGCGGGGGACGCAGACTTGTCCATGCCGGACGACGATCCTGTCGATTTCCGGCATGACGGGCAAGGAGAGGGACGAGTCATGACCATCTACGCAACGGTCGACAGCCCGCTGGGTGAGCTGCTGCTGGTCGGCGAGAAGGCCACCGGCACGGACGGCGAAGTCGCGCTCGCCTCGCTCTCGCTGCCCGGCCAGAAGGGCGCCGCAGTCGTCCAGGACGGGTGGGTCGACGCGCCGGAAGCCTTCGCGGGGATCGCCGCACAGCTGCGGGAGTACTTCGAGGGGCGGCTGACCCGCTTCGACATCGTGTACGCGGACGGCCTGGGCACCGACTTCCAGCGCAGGGTCTGGGCGGCGCTGGACACTGTCCCGTACGGGGAGACCGTGTCGTACGGGCAGATCACCGAACGGATCGGTACGCCCGGGGCGGGCGTGCGGGCCGTGGGCACGGCGATCGGGCGCAATCCCCTGCTGGTCGTGCGACCGTGCCATCGGGTGATCGGCGCGGACGGGGCCTTGCGGGGGTACGCGGGTGGCCTGGAGCGCAAGGAACAGCTTCTGGGGCTGGAAGGCGCCCTGGCGGTGCGCTGACATGTCCGGGCTCTTTCCGAGGCCGCGGGCCGTCGTCGCGCCGGGGGCCGTGCATGTGCCCGACTGGCTGCCGTCGGAGCGCCAACGGGAGTTGGTGGCGGCCTGCCGGGAATGGGCGCGCGGGCCTGTGCCGTTGCGGCACACGGTGGTGCCGGGTGGCGGGGTGATGTCCGTGCAGACGGTCTGTCTGGGGTGGCACTGGCAGCCGTACCGGTATTCACGCACGGCCGACGATGTGAATGGTGCACGGGTAGCCGAATTTCCCGACTGGCTGGCGGAGTTGGGGCGGGAGGCGCTGGCAGAGGCGTACGGGGACGAGAGCCCGGCCCGGACGTACGCGCCGGACGCCGCCCTCATCAACTTCTACGACGGCGCGGCGCGGATGGGCATGCACCAGGACAAGGAGGAGCGGTCCGGTGCTCCGGTGGTGTCACTCAGCATCGGCGATACCTGTGTCTTCCGCTTCGGGAACACGGAGAACCGCGGAAGGCCCTACACGGATGTGGAATTGGCCTCCGGTGACCTGTTCGTCTTCGGCGGGCCTTCACGCTTCGCGTTCCACGGCGTACCGAAGGTCCGTCCGGGGACGGCCGATCCTGCGACGGGGATGAGCCGTGGCCGGCTCAATCTGACCCTGCGCGAGACCGGGTTGGGCACCCCAGGCGCCGACGGGCGTCAGCGACGTTCGCGGGAGTTCCCGAAGAGCAGCCGGTAGACGATCAGCAGGACCAGCGAACCGCCGATGGCCGCGACCCAAGTGGCCGTGTCGTAGAAGTCGTTGGAGATCGGTCGGTCGAGGAAGCGCGACGATATCCAGCCGCCGAGACAGGCACCGATGATCCCTATGAGGGTGGTGCCGACCAGGCCGCCCGGGTCACGGCCCGGGAGCAGGACCTTGGCGATGGCGCCGGCAAGCAGTCCGAGAATGATCCAGCCAATGATGCTCATGCGTGCGAACCTACCCGTCACTCGGTCTTGGAATCCAAGACGTTCCTGCCGGTCGGGCGGTTGCAGTGCGCGATCCACGAACGGGCCACACCTGCCCGTCCATGGGTCATACGCGGGCGCTGAAATCCGGCCAGGGCGCCATGTCGGCCCCTTCGTCCTCGGACTCCTCGGAGTACCACGCGGTGCCGTCCAGCCAGTTGCGCAGCCACTGTGCGAGGTCGGGCTGGTCCACGTACCAGGCGTGCTCCGGCTCGTCGGCGTTCGGCTCGAAGAGCAGCACCGTGGTGTGTTCGCTGCGGCAGTCCACGCAGGAGTACATCCCGCAGCCCAGGCTGCATATCGGCAGCACGCCCTCCGGCCACGGCCACTCGCCCTCCTCGGTCGCGCTCCGGCGGTGGGCGAGATACTGCGCGACGGCGGACTCCTCCCCGTCCGGAGCCCGGTCGCCGATCAGCGGCATCAGACCGTACTCCGGCCCGAAGCCGCCGTTGGCGATCCGGGTGTACAGGGCGGTGAGCAGCGGCGGCAGGGCAAAGCCCAGGGCGGCTTCGGCACGCGCGACGCCCTCGGCGGGCAGGGGCGCCGGGAGGGGGTACTCCTCCCGGCGCGGGGTGGTGCGTGCAGTCTTCTCCGCGGCTGCCAGCAACTGCTCGGTGTCGTTCATGGGTTCATGGTGGACGACGGCACTGACAGTCAGGCGAGCCCTCTTCGGTTCCGGGACCGATACTGGCTTTGAACAGCCCTGACAGGCGAAACTTGCGGAAGGCTAGTGATCATGAAGCTCGTACAGCTGATCCTGAACGTCTTGTGGGTGGTGTTCTGTGGGTTCTGGATGGCCCTCGGCTACCTGCTCGCTGCGATCATCTGCTTCGTCCTGATCGTGACGATCCCGTTCGGCATCGCCTCGCTGAGAATCGCCGGCTACGTGCTGTGGCCATTCGGGCGGACCACCGTGGAGCGGCCCGACGCGGGTGCGCCCTCGTGCGTCGGTAACGTGATCTGGCTCGTCTTCGCCGGGTGGTGGCTCGCGTTGGGGCACCTGATCACGAGCATCCCGCTGTTCGTGTCGATCATCGGAATCCCCTTCGGCTGGGCAAACCTGAAGATGATCCCCATCTCTCTCATGCCGCTGGGCCGAGAGGTGGTCACGACCGACGAAGCGTTCGGAGCCCGCTAGGAGCTGTCGTCGGCCCCTGACAGGGGATGCGGTTCAATGGCGGCGTGGGGGAACGACGATGAGTACGCGAGAACCAGCAACCGACTGACGGGGTGCGGCTGCCTGGCCGGGCCGGCGATCGCTGTGCTCGGCATCCCTCTGTGGATTTTCCTCGGTCTGCTCTTCTCCGACTTCCACCAGGAGCGTCCGCACCGATCGTCCTCACGGACGACGACCTGCCATCTGCTCCAGGCGTGCGATGCGCTCCGCCATCGGCGGGTGTGTCGAGAACATCTTGGAGACGCCCTGGCCGGGGCGGAAGGGATTCGCGATCATCATGTGGCTCGCGGTCTCGATCCTCGGCTCGGGGGGCAGAGGGAGCTGTTTCGTACCGGCTTCGAGCTTCCGCAGGGCGCTGGCGAGGGCCAGTGGGTCGCCGGTCAGCTGGGCGCCCGAGGCATCCGCCTCGTATTCGCGGGAGCGGCTTACGGCCAGTTGGATGACGGAGGCGGCCAGCGGGCCGAGGATCATGATCAGCAGCATGCCGAGGATGCCGGGGCCCTCGTCGTCGTCGGACCGGCCCACCGGGATCAGCCAGGCGAAGTTGACCAGAAACATGACGACGGAAGCGAGCGCTCCGGCGACGGACGAGATCAGGATGTCACGGTTGTAGACATGGCTCAGCTCATGGCCGAGGACTCCGCGCAGCTCTCGCTCGTCCAGAATCTGCAGGATGCCCTCGGTGCAACAGACCGCCGCGTTGCGCGGATTGCGGCCGGTGGCGAAGGCGTTGGGGGCCTGTGTCGGGGAGATGTAGAGCCGGGGCATGGGCTGGCGGGCTGCTGTTGAGAGCTCCCGGACCATGCGGTAGAGCTGTGGCGCCTCGAATTCGCTGACGGGGCGGGCGCGCATGGCCCTGAGCGCCAGCTTGTCGCTGTTCCAGTACGCGTAGGCGTTGGTGCCGACGGCTACGAGGAGCGCGACGATCAGGCCTGTACGTCCGAAGAAGCTTCCGATGACGATGATGAGTGCGGACAGGCCCCCGAGGAGTACGGCGGTTCTCAGCCCGTTGTGCCGGCGGTGCACGGTACGCCCTCCAAGTGGTGCGGCAGGGGAACCCTTTGCTTGGTGGTCTCCACTCCCCCAGTGGAGCCTCCCGTACTGGTCAACGCCAGGCGAGGAGAGCTAGTTCCCTTGTGTGCGCGGCCGTGGGGACAGGGCCTGTCCGGCACTTGCGGCCGGATCAGGCCCTGGGCCGTACGGGTGGAGGGATCGGCGTGTGCCGGTCGGCGCCGGGCGGCTCAGCGCTGAGCGGGGAGGCCGGCGAGTGCGAGGGCCTCGGGGTCCGGCTTGATCTCGCTGGTGCAGTGGGCGCAGCGGGAGGCGATGGCCGGGATCTCGGTGTAGCAGCGGGGGCAGTCGCGCACGGCGGCCTTGATGTCGACCTTCTCGTCCGCCTTGGAGAAGCGGTTCTGGACCTTCGTCATGGGGACGACGACGCAGAAGTAGAGCACCGCCGCGGTGATCAGGAAGGCGATGGCGGCGGCGAGGAACTTCCCGTACGGGAAGATGGCGCCCTCGATCGAGAACTCCGCCGCGCTGAAGTCTCCGACGGAACCGGTTGCAAGGCCGATCAGCGGGGTGATGAAGGCGGTGCTGAATCCGGTGACGACTGCGGTGAACGCGGCTCCGACAGCCAGCCCGATGGCCATGGAGATGACGTTCCCGCGCAGGATGAAGTCCTTGAACCCGTTCAGCACTGCTCTTGCTCCTCTGGGACATGCGTACGTGTGTGGGGATGTGCGGGCATGACCTTGCCCTGTACGGACCGTCCCGGGCAAACCGATCTTGCGTACATCAGAAGAGATTGACGGCGGCGAACCTGAGTACGGTCTGCGGGGCACCGGAGAGTACGACGCCGGCAACGGCGGTGAGGGCGATCGCGGCAGTGAGGGAGGCCGGGGCGCGGTGCCTGGTGGGGGCGGGTGCGGCCTCGTCCGCCGCGGCCTCTTCAGGAGCACGGAAGAGCGCCGCGGTCCACTGCAGGTAGTAGTAGAGCGCGATCACGACGTTGACGGCCATGACGACGGCGAGCCAGCCGAGTCCCGCGTCGACGGCCGCGGAGAAGACCGTGACCTTGGCGAAGAGGCCGACGATGCCGGGCGGCAGGCCGGCCAGGCAGAGCAGGAAGAAGGCCATCGCGAGGGCGGTCAGGGGGCGGGTGGCGTACAGGCCGCGGTAGTCGGAGATCCGGTTTCCGGGGTTCGTACGCGCAACGAGGGCCGCGACCGCGAATGCGCCGAGGTTCACGACGGCGTACATGAGGGCGTACGCGACGGTGGAGCCGATGTGCTCGTCGCTGGAGTACGCGGCGGCGGCGATCGGCACCAGGAGGTAGCCGGCCTGGGCGACGGACGACCAGGCGAGCAGGCGTACGGCGCTGCGGACGTGGGTGGCGTTCTGGCGCAGGGCGGCGACGTTGCCGGTCGTCATGGTGAGCGCGGCGAGGACGGCGAGGGCCGGTCCCCAGACGTCCGCGTACGCCGGGAACGCGATCACGGTGACGAGGATGAGGCCGGAGAAGCCGACCGCCTTGCCGACGACCGAAAGGTAGGCGGCGACCGGCAGGGGTGCGCCGACGTAGGTGTCGGGAACCCAGAAGTGGAAGGGCGCGGCGGCCGTCTTGAAGGCGAAGCCGACCAGGGTGAGGACGACACCCGCCTTTGCGAGGGTGTCGAGCTGACCGGGTACGTCGTCGAGCCGGGCGGCGATCTCCGTGAGGTGCAGGGTGCCGGTGGTGGCGTACACGAAGCTGACGCCAAGCAGCATGACGGCGGTCGCGACGACGGAGGAGAGGAAGAACTTCAGCGCGGCTTCGGAGGAGCGCCGGTCGCCGCGCTTGATGCCGACGAGGGCGAAGGCGGGCAGCGAGGCGACTTCGAGGGCGACGACGAGGGTGGCGAGGTCGCGGGCGGCGGGCAGGAGTGCGGCGCCCGACGCGGAGGACAGCAGGAGGAACCAGAACTCGCCCGCGGGGAGCTTGCGTGTGTCGCCGAGGGAGAGCAGGGCGGTCAGCAGGGCACCGCCGAGTACGAGGGCCTGGATGACGAGGGCGAAGTGGTCGGCGGTGTAGCTGCAGGCCCCGGGGCCACCGGTACCGGTGGTTGCCGCGGTGAGGCAGAACGTGGAGCGGTCGCCGCCGCGCAGCGGGACGAGGAAGGCGAGTGCGGCCACGAGTCCGGCGATGGTGACCCGGCCGAGGAGCGGCTTGCGTTCCTCGGGCAGGAAGAGGTCGGCGACCAGGACGATCAGGGCGACGGCCGCGACGACGACCGGGGGCGCGACAGCGAGCCAGTCGACGGACTGGATGAGGCTGGTGGTGCTCTCGGCCGCTGTGGTGACGACGCCCGGGGTGACGACGGCTGTGGTCACGACTTGCCTCCTGCGAGGAGCTTCTGCACGGCCGGGTCGGTGAGGCCGAGGAGGACGGCGGGCCACAGACCGGCGAGGACGGTGAGGGCGACGAGCGGGGTCCAGGCAGCGAATTCGTACGTCTGGACATCGGCCAGCTGCTGCGGCTCTTCCCGCTTCTCACCCATGCAGACCCGGCGTACGACGATCAGCATGTACGCGGCGGTGAGCAGGGTGCCGAACGCGGCGATCGACATGAAGGTGAGGAAGGCGGGGCGGCTGAGACCGTCGGCGGGGTCGAAGGAGCCGAACAGGGCGAGCATCTCGCCCCAGAACCCGGCGAGCCCGGGCAGGCCCAGGGAGGCGACGGCGGCGAAGGCGAGGAGGCCGCCGAGGCGGGGGGCGCGGCCGTAGAGCGCGGCCCCGGTGGCGCCGGAGAGGGTGTCGAGGTCGGCGGTGCCGTACCGGTCCTTGACCGCGCCGACCAGGAAGAACAGCAGGCCGGTGATGAGACCGTGGGCGATGTTGGCGAAGAGCGCGCCGTTGACTCCGGTGGGGGTCATGCTCGCGATGCCGAGGAGTACGAAGCCCATGTGCCCGACGGAGGAGTACGCGATCAGGCGCTTGAGGTCGCCCTTGGAGCCCGGGCGGGCCAGCGCCAGGCAGGCGAGCGATCCGTAGACGATGCCGACGACCGCGAAGGCGGCGAGGTAAGGCGCGAAGGTGTGCATCCCGTCGGGGGCGATGGGAAGCAGGATGCGGACGAATCCATACGTACCCATCTTCAGCAGGACGCCCGCGAGCAGGACCGAGCCGACGGTCGGGGCGGCGGTGTGTGCGTCCGGGAGCCAGCTGTGCAGCGGCCACATCGGGGTCTTCACGGCGAGTCCGATGCCGATCGCCAGAACGGCGATGACCTGCACGGACGAGGTGAGCCCACGGCCGTTGTCAGTGGCGAGTGCCACCATGTCGAAGGTGCCGCTCTTCAGTCCGATGAGGAGCAGGCCCAGCAGCATGATCACCGAGCCGAGCAGCGTGTAGAGGATGAACTTCCAGGCAGCGGCCTGCTTCTGTGCACCGCCCCAGCGGGCGATGAGGAAGTACATCGGGATGAGCACCATCTCGAACGCCAGGAAGAACAGCAGCAGATCGAGGACGGCGAAGGTCGCGAGGGTGCCGGACTCCAGGACGAGAACGAGTGCGACGAAGGCCTTCGGGGAGGGGCCTTCAGGCATTTTGAAGTAGCTGTACAGCGCGCAGAGGAAGGTCAGCAGCGCGGTCAGTACGAGAAGGGGGAGCGAAATGCCGTCGATGCCGAGATGGATGCGGACGTCGAGCGCCGGGATCCAGCTGATGTCGGTGGTGGCCTGCATCTTCGACGGGTGGTCGTGGTCGAAGCCGACGGCCAGCACGATCACGGCGATGAGGATCGCGCCGGTGACGGTCACGCCGTGGCGGAGCACGGCCTGGTCGGGGCTCTTTCCCTTCAGCCCGGGCGGGGCCGGCAGGAGGGCGGCGACGGCGCCGATGAGCGGGCCTACGACGATGAACGCGAGAAGGAACTGCATTACGGATTCGCTGATATCGATCACGGCTCACGACCCGGCGTTGACGTTGGCAAAGACGACGGCGGCGATCGCCAGGACCAGGGAACCGGCGAGCAGTGCGCTGAGATAGGTCTGCACATTGCCGGTCTGGGCGCGGCGGACGGCGGTGCCGAGCCAGCGTGCGCCGGTGCCGGAGCCGCGTACGTAGGTGTCGACGACCTCGCGGTCCAGGAAGCGGACGAGGCTCGCCGCGGCCTGGACGGGGCGGACGAACAGGGTCGTGTACAGGGCGTCCAGGTGGAAGCCGGTGGCGGCGTGGCGGTGGAGCGGGCCGAGCAGGAGGCGGCCCGGGTCGGCCGGGTCGGGGGTGCCCGGAGTGTCGCCGTAGCCGGCGGTGTGGTGGGTCATGGCCTCGGCCTCGACGAGGGCGGGTTCGGCCTCGGGGTGGGCGACGACGGTGCCGACGGCGGTGCGGGCGGCGAGTGCCGATGTGTGGCGCCAGGCGCCGTAGGTGACGAGGCCGCCGACGAGGCCGACGCCCGTGGAGAGGACGGCGGTGGTCACGGACGGGGTGAGGCTGTGGCCGTCGAACCAGTCGGTGATCGCGCCGACGGTCAGTCCGAAGGCGATGGTGGGGACGGCGAGCACCCAGAGGACGGCGGTCATCGCGACGGGCTGCCTGCCGTGGTCGGGGGCCTCGGCGCCGCGGCCCCGGAAGACGAGGAGCCACAGGCGGGTGGCGTACGCGGCGGTGAGTACGGCGGCGAGCAGTCCGGCGACGAGGACGGTCCAGCCGGCGGCTGCCGGGGCGACGTGCCGGTCCCCGAGTGCCGTGTGCTCGGCGGCGACGAGGATGGCTTCCTTGGAGAAGAAGCCGGCGAACGGCGGGATGGCGGCGAGCGCGAGGAGGGCGACGGTCATCGTCCAGTAGGCGTCCGGGATGCGCTTGCTCAGACCTCCCATACGGGACATGGCGGCCAGCGAGTTGGTCCCGGCGGCGTGGATGACGACGCCCGCCGCGAGGAAGAGAACGGCCTTGAACGCACCGTGGGAGAGGAGGTGGAAGACGGCGGCACCTCGGTCGCCGACGGCCAGGGCGCCGGCCATGTAGCCGAGCTGGCCGATCGTCGAGTAGGCGAGGACGCGTTTGATGTCGTCCTGGGCGAGGGCGGCGAGTCCCGAGCCGATCATCGTGATCGCCGCCATCACGGCGAGGACGACGAGGGCCGCGCCGGACTGGGCGAAGACGGGGAGGAGCCGGGCCACGAAGTAGATACCGGCGGCGACCATCGTCGCGGCGTGGATCAGTGCGGAGACAGGGGTGGGGCCGGCCATCGCGTCGGGCAGCCAGGTGTGCAGGGGGAACTGCGCGGACTTGCCCGCGACGCCCGCGAGCAGCAGCAGGGCGATGAGGGTGGGGTGGTCCAGGCCGCCGTTCGCGACGGCGCCCAGGATGCCGGTGATGCGGAACGTCCCGGTGTCGGCGGCGAGCGCGAACAGACCGATCAGGAAGGGGACGTCGCCGAGCTTGGTGACCAGGAAGGCCTTGAGGGAGGCGGCGCGGGCTTCGGGCGTCTCCCAGTAGTGGCCGACGAGGAAGTACGAGCAGATGCCCATGATCTCCCAGCCGACCAGGAGCACCATCAGGTCGCCGGAGTAGACGACGAGCAGCATCGCGGCGGTGAAGAGGGAGACGAGGGCCGCGTACGAGGGGTATCGGGGGTCGTCGCGCAGATAGGCGGTCGAGTAGATCTGCACACAGGTCGCGACGAGCCCGACCAGGACGGCGACGAGGACCGCGAAGCCGTCGAGGTGCAGGGCGAGGTCGATCGGGACCGAGCCGGTGGGGGTGAGCCGGGTCGCGGCGTCGATGGCCCGGCCGCCGCCCTGGTCCGAGGCGACGACGACGGCGAGCACGAAGGCGGCAAGGGTGGGCAGTACGGCGAGGGGGCGTACGTATCCGGGGGCGGTGCGTCCGAGAAGGAGACCGGCCGCGGCGCCCAGGAACGGAAGGAGGGGTACGAGGACGGCGAGGGTCGTGGTGGTCACGCGGTGGCCTCTGCCTTCTTTGCCTTCCCTGCCGGAGCAGTGGCCTGGTCTTCGGTGCCGAGGGCCTCGTCCCCGGGGAGGGCCTCGGCGGCGTCGGTCTCGGCGGTGTCACGGAGGCGGTCGACGTCCGAGCTGCCGCGGTTGCGGTAGACGGCGAGGACGATCGCCAGGCCGATACCGATCTCCGCCGCCGCGATGGCGATGGTGAAGAGGGTGAGGGCCTGTCCGGAGTGCAGGGCGTCGCGGAGCCAGACGTCGAAGGCGACCAGGTTGAGGTTGACGGCGTTGAGCATCAGCTCGACGGACATCAGGACCAGGATCGCGTTGCGGCGGGCGAGCACTCCGTACAGCCCGGTGCAGAAGAGGAGGGCGGCGAGCACGGCGGGATAGGCGAGGTGCATCAGCTCCGCTCCTTACTGCGCTTGCGGGACAGGACGATCGCGCCGACGAGGGCGGCGAGCAGCAGGACGGAGAGTGCTTCGAACGGCAGCACCCAGTGCCGGAAGAGGAAGGCGCCGGTCACCTCGGTGGAGCCCTGGGCCGGTCCGTCCAGGTCGATCCAGGTGGTGCGGAAGGCGTCGACGACGACCCAGACGAGCGCGCCGGCGGCGGCGACCGCCACGCCGAGGGCCGCCCAGCGGTTGCCCGAGTCGGCGTCCGGGGAACGGCCGATGGGGGCCTTGGTGAGCATCAGCCCGAAGAGAAGGAGGACGACCACGGAACCGACGTAGATCAGTACCTGCACCCAGGCGATGAACTCCGCGGTGAGCAGGAGGTACTCGACGGCGAGACCGCCGAGCGCCACGACCAGCCAGAGGGCGGCATGCACCAGTTGCTTGGTCGTGACGGTGACGAGGGCTGCGCCGAGGGTGGCGATGCCGACGAGGACGAAAGCGATCTCGATGCCGGTCGGGGAGAGGAAGCCGGAGTGGGCGGAGTGGGCCGCGGCGGCTGCGAGTGTCACTCCTCCCCCTCTTCTTCCTTCTGGACCTGCTGGGTCTCTCGGGCCTGCTGGGCTTCTTCGGCCTGCTGGGCTTCTTCGGCCTGCTGGGCTTCCTGCGCCTCCTTGGCGCGCTGGGCCTCGAGTTTCTCCGCCGTCTTGCGAGCGGCGGCGATCTCCTTCGGCTCCTCGGCGCCGGGGTCGAGCGCGGGCGGTTCCGGCACCGTCCACATCCATTCGCGGAGTTTGTCGCGCTCATGAGTGAGTTCGAGGATGTCCGTCTCCGCGTACTCGAACTCCGGCGACCAGAACAGTGCGTCGAAGGGACACACCTCGATACAGATACCGCAGTACATGCAGAGCGAGAAGTCGATCGCGAAGCGGTCGAGGACGTTGCGGCTGCGCTCACGCCCGCCGGGGGCGGCGGCGGGCACCGTCTCCTTGTGGGAGTCGATGTAGATGCACCAGTCCGGGCACTCACGGGCGCAGAGCATGCAGACCGTGCAGTTCTCCTCGAACAGTGCGATGACACCGCGGGAGCGGGGCGGAAGCTCGGGCTGGACGTCCGGGTACTGCGCGGTGACCGTCTTCTTCGTCATCGTCCGCAGAGTGACGGCCAGGCCCTTGGCCAGGCCCGAGCCGGGGATGCGGGGCCGCGAGGGCGGGAGCGATGCAGCCATCAGTTGATCGCCACCTTCACGATGCCGGTGAGCGCGATCTGCGCGAGAGCGAGCGGGATGAGGGTGGTCCAGGCGAGCTTCTGCAGCTGGTCCTCCCGGAGCCGGGGGTAGCTCACGCGCAGCCAGATGACGACGAAGGCGAGGACCGCGGTCTTGAGGAGCGTCCAGACCCAGCCGAGTCCGTCGGCACCGAACGGGCCGTGCCAGCCGCCGAGGAAGAGGACGGTGGTCAGTCCGCACAGGACGACGATGCCCGCGTACTCGGCGAGCAGGAACAGTGCGAAACGGAGGCCGGTGTACTCGGTGTACGCGCCGAAGATGATCTCCGAGTCGGCGACCGGCATGTCGAACGGCGGGCGCTGCAGTTCGGCGAGTCCGGCCACGAAGAAGACCAGGGCACCGACGATCTGCCAGGGCAGCCACCACCACTCGAAGGCGTTGAGGATGCCCGGGAGGGAGACGGTGCCTGCCGCCATCGCGACGGACGCGGCGGCGAGCAGCATCGGCAGTTCGTACGCGAGCAGCTGGGCGGCGGTGCGCAGGCCCCCGAGGAGGGAGAACTTATTGGCCGAGGCCCAGCCCGCCATCAGCGAACCGAGCACTCCGACGCCCATCACGGCGAGCACGAAGAAGATGCCCGCGTCGACGATCTGTCCGACCGCGCCCTCGCTGGGGCCGATCGGGATGGCGACGAGCACGAGGAGGTACGGGAGCAGCGCGACGGCCGGCGCGAGCTGGAAGATACGGCGGTCGGCCTCGGCCGGGACGATGTCTTCCTTCTGTGCGAACTTCACGCCGTCCGCGATGAGCTGTGCCCAGCCGTGGAAGCCACCCGCGTACATGGGTCCGAGGCGGCCCTGCATATGGGCCATCACCTTGTGCTCTGTCTGCCCCACGACGAGGGGGAGGACCATGAACACGGCGAAGACGATGACGAGCCGGAGGGCGACGTCCAGTGCGTCGTTCACGCGGTATCGCCTCCGGCGGGGCGGTCGGGGGCCGGCTCGGGTGTGGGGTCCTGGGCCGGGGGCTCGGGCTGGTCGGGGGTGTCCGTAGGGGCGGTGGTGTCGGGGGCGGGCGTGGCCTCGGGGACGGGGGTGTCGCTGCGCGGGGCCTCTCCCCTGCCCGCCCCTTCCCGAACCGGGGGCTCCGCCTTCGGGTCTCCGGTCGTGTCGAATGCCGGGCGGGCGTGGTGCCAGGGAGCGTCGCTGCTTCCGGGGTTCGGCTCTGCCGTCCCCGTCCCCGACGCGTTCGGTCCTGCCTGTTCCCGTGCCCCGGCCCCGGCCGTCCCCGGCTCCGCCGCCTCGCGCTGCTGGCTGGCCGAGCCCTGGGACGCGCTGCGGGTACGGCGCGGGGTTGCGGGAGGTGTGGGCTCGGTGGCCGGTGCTGCCGTCTCCGGCTGCTGGCCGGCCGAGCCCTCGCTCGCGCTGCGGGCACGGCGTACCGGGCGGTCGCCCGCCGCGCGCGGGGTGCGGGCCGGGCGGGACGGGGCGGGCGGGAGCTGGCCCTTGAGGGGGCCCCATTCGTTCGGGTCGGGGACGCCGGGCGGCAGCATCGTGCGCCGCTTCGGGCCGCCGTGCTCCGACTCGCCCGGCTCCTTCGCGCCCGGCCAGGCCTTCGCGACGCGTGCCGCCAGCACGAAGTCCTTGCGCAGCGGGTGGCCCTCGAAGCCCTCGGGCAGCAGCAACGGCACCAGGTGCGGGTGGCCCTCGAAGCCGATGCCGAACATCTCGTGCGTCTCGCGCTCATGCCAGGCGGCGCCTGCGTAGATGTCGATGGCGGTGGGAAGGACCGCCGCCTCGTGCGGAACGGTCGTACGGATCAAGAGCCGACGGACCTTGCCCTCGGCCAGGGAGGCGACATGGACGCAGACCCGGAAGCCGGTGCCCGGTTCGTCGACAGCGCTCAGCCAGTCGAAATAGGTGCACCCCAGCCGGTCGCGGGCCGTTTCGAGAGCAGCGGTCCAGGAGGAGGCCGGTACGTCGACGGTCAGCAGGTCGTAGGCGTACTCGGCCGTCGCGTCCTCGCCGAAGAGCTCGGCGGCGGCGTCCGGAAGCCGGTCATAGCTTTCCCGGTCATGGTTTTCGGTACCGGTCACTTCTGACCCTCCCCCGGTGTCGGCGGGGCGGCGACCAGGCCGCTGCGCAGTGCGGCGGTGGAAGGACGGCTGCCGCCGCCCGTCGCGTACCGCTCACCCAGCGACTCGCGGGCGATCTTCTCCTGCAGCTTGAGGATGCCCTGGAGGAGCGCCTCGGGCCGGGGCGGGCAGCCGGGTACATAGACATCGACCGGAATGATCTGGTCGACGCCCTTCGTCACGGAGTACGAGTCCCAGTACGGGCCGCCGCAGTTGGAGCAAGCGCCGAAGGAGATGACGTACTTGGGCTCGGGCATCTGCTCGTACAGCCGCTTCACGGCCGGAGCCATCTTGTCCGTCACCGTGCCGGAAACGATCATGAGGTCGGCCTGGCGCGGGCCGGGAGCGAACGGGATCACGCCGAGCCGGATGAAGTCGTGCCGGGCCATGGAGGCGGCGATGAATTCGATCGCGCAGCAGGCGAGCCCGAAGTTGAAGACCCAGAGGCTGTAGCGGCGGCCCCAGTTCAGGACCACCTTCATCGGCTCGGGAGCCAGGCGCGACAGGACACCGAGCCGCTTGGGCTCCGGCAGGAACGTCGGAACGGGCTGCGGTTCGGACCCAACAACGGGCTGCGGTTCGGACCCCGCCTCGGGCGTCGGCTCCGGTCCCGATTGCACTGCGGGCCGGTGCTCGGGGGGCGGCGGGCTCGTCACGTCCATTCGAGGACGCCCTTCTTCCATGCGTAGAGCAGTCCTACGGCCAGGAAACCGAGGAAGATGAACATTTCCACCAGAGTCGTCGCCCCGTATCCGGGTGCGGCGAATACGGTCGCCCACGGAAACAGGAAGATCGAGTCGACGGCGAAGATCACGTACAGGAAGGCATACACGTAATAACGGACCTGTGTATGTGCCCATCCTTCACCCACCGGGTCCACACCGCACTCGTACGTCAGGAGCTTCTCCGGGGTGGGAACCACGGGGCGCAGCAGTCGGCCGGCGCCGAAGGCGACGGCGACGAACAGCACGCCGATCACGGCGAGCAGTCCGACCACTGAATAGCTGTGGAAGTAGTCCGACGCGAGAACGGTCGATTCCGGCAGGTCCGCCACGTCCGTCCCTCGCTCCCTCAAACCTGTTCGACGATCTGTACGCACGGGAGTCTAGGCCCTGTTAAAGAGAGGGTAAGCAGTCGCATCGGACAACGGGTGGGGTTATCCCTACTTCACCCCACCCACGAGCCCCATGGCGTGCGCAGGCCCCGCCCGGCAGGCTGGGCGTATGACCATGAGCCCACTGGTGCCCGACAACGACCGGCCACCGCCCGCCCGCTTCGCCCTCGATCGGTGGACGTGGAAGGAAATCGCCTATCTCCTGGCCAATCTCCCCATGACCATCGCCGGGTTTGTTTACGCAGTGTTCATGATCGGCATCGGCGTGGGGCTTGCGGTCACGGTGATCGGTCTGCCTCTGCTCGCCGCCGGACTGCACGGGGCGCGGCTGATCGGGAAAGCCGAGCGGGGCCGGGCGCGGGCGATGCTCGGGGTGCGGATCGACGAACCGAGCCCCATGGTTCTGTCCCGCCGGGAACAGGGGTTCTTCCCCTGGTTGTGGTCGAGCCTCACGGACCCGGTGGGCTGGCGGGCGGTGCTGTATTCCTTCATACGGCTGCCCTGGGGCGTACTCACCTTCACCGTGACGCTCGTGAGCCTCTTCGTGCTGTGGCCGGTGCTCCCCTATATCGCGCGGTTCCTCGCCAATGCCGACCGGGCGATGGCGCGCGGGCTGCTCTCGCCCTCCGACGAGCTGGAGCGCAGGATCGCCGAGCTGGAGTCGGACCGCGGGGTGGTGGTCGACACGGCCGCCGCCGACCTGCGCCGCATCGAACGGGACCTGCACGACGGGGCACAGGCCCGGCTCGTCGCCCTCGCCATGGGCCTCGGTCTGGCGAAGGAGAAGCTGACGGACGACCCCGAGGCCGCCGCCCGCATGGTCGACGAGGCCCACGGAGAGGTGAAGGTCGCCCTCCAGGAACTCCGCGACCTCGCCCGCGGCATCCACCCCGCCGTCCTCACCGACCGAGGCCTCGACGCCGCACTCTCCGCCATCGCCTCCCGCTGCACCGTCCCTGTGACGGTGGGGGTGGATCTGCCGGCGCGTCCCGCGGAGGCGATCGAGGGAATCGCCTACTTCACGGTCTCGGAGCTGTTGCAGAACGTGAGCAAGCACAGCGCGGCACGTTCGGCGTCCGTCGAGGTGTGGCGGTCGGCGGACCGGCTGCTGATCCAGGTCACCGACGACGGGCAGGGCGGGGCCCGGATGGACGGCGGTACGGGCATGGCCGGGCTGGCCGAACGGCTGGGCGCCGTCGATGGGCTGTTCGTCCTCGACTCGCCGGTCGGCGGACCTACTACGGTCACCGCGGAGCTGCCCTGGCGGGACCGGGAGAGGGAGCCGAACCGTACGGGGGCGGCCAGGCGCCCCTAGAGGCCCAGCGCCCCGGAAGGCCGGCACGCCCGGGCCCCAGCGCCGCCAGAAGGCCGGCACGCCTGGGTCCAGCCCCCCCCCTGAGCCCCCCTGGCAGGGTGGGGAAAACCCCCGGTCGAAGAGGGATACCGCCCTCATGGTGCGCCGACCCGCGACCCAGCACCCTTGATGTACCGGCCGGAACCCCGAAACCACCGGAGAAACCGGCTCCATGAGAAGAAACGGACTGCACCCATGGCCACGGCATACGGACCGGACACTCGGGACCACCAGCGGTCCGGAGCCGGTTTCGGGGACCCTCCCCCGGCGAAGCACTTCTTCCCGGCCGCGCTGCGCGCGCCTTTCGAGGGCAGGACCTGGCGCGAGTTCGGCTATCTGCTGCTGAGCCTGCCGATCAGCGTGATCCTGTTCAGCCTCTCGATCACCCTGACGACGCTGGGCATCGGCATGCTGATCACCTTCCTCGGGGTCCCGATCCTGGCCGGCGCGCTGGCCATGTGCCGCGGCTTCGGCGCGATGGAGCGGGCACGGGCACGCGGGCTGCTGAAGCTGGACGTGGCGGCCCCGGCGCCGGTGCACGGCAGGACCGGCGGCCTGCTGTCCTGGGTGGGCGCGGTCCTCAAGAGCGGGGTGTCCTGGCGGCATCTGCTCTACGCGTTGCTGCACCTCCCGTGGGCGATCTTCGCCTTCACTGTTTCGCTGACGCTCTGGTCGTGCGGGTGGGCCGCCCTCACCTACCCCCTGTGGCACTGGATCTACCCGACGTACGTGGGGGTCGCCGGCCTTCAGCTGTACGGCGACGGCACCCATGACGTCTACCTCAACTCCCCCTTCGACCTGGCTGCGACCAGCGTGTGCGGCCTGGTACTCGTCCTCGTCACGCCGTGGATCATCCGTGGTCTGGCGGGCGTGGACCGGGTGATGGTGGCCGGGCTGCTCGGGCCGTCCCGGCTGGCGACACGCGTCTCCGAGCTGGAGTCGGACCGCGGGGTGGTCGTCGACACCGCCGCCGCCGACCTGCGCCGCATCGAACGGGACCTGCACGACGGCGCACAGGCCCGGCTCGTCGCCCTCGCCATGGATCTGGGCCTGGCGAAGGAGAAGCTGACGGACGACCCCGAGGCCGCCGCCCGCATGGTCGACGAGGCCCACGGGGAGGTGAAGGTCGCCCTCCAGGAACTCCGCGACCTCGCCCGCGGCATCCACCCCGCCGTCCTCACCGACCGAGGCCTCGACGCCGCACTCTCCGCCATCGCCTCCCGCTGCACCGTGCCCGTGACGGTCGAGGTGGACCTGGCGTCCAGGCCCGCCCAGGCCATCGAGGGAATCGCCTACTTCACGGCCTCCGAGCTGTTGCAGAACGTGAGCAAGCATGCACGCGCGACCCGCGCATCGGTCGATGTATGGCGGACGGCGGACCGGCTGATGCTCCAGGTCACGGACAACGGGCGCGGCGGCGCCGATGTGTCCTCGGGCAGCGGGCTGGCCGGGCTGACCGAGCGGCTGGACGCGGTGGACGGCGTACTCGTCGTGGATTCCCCGCAGGGCGGCCCGACGCGGATCACGGCCGAGCTGCCGTGGCGCGGCTGAACACACCCGCACACACGCACGGAGCCGTGACAGGAACCCCCCACCCCCACTGCTCCCCCCTCGTCCCCGGCCGCCGGACCGGCTTGATTTCAAGCCGGCCCGGCGGCCGGGGACACGGCACTGCCGATACTGGGATGCTGGACGTCATACAGGCGGGACCAGCGAGCAGTGGGGGATACAGCGTCATGGTGGAGGACAGGGTGCGAGTAGTCATCGCCGAGGATTCGGTACTGCTTCGGGAGGGGCTCACCCGGTTGCTGACCGATCTCGGGCATGACGTCGTCGCCGGGGTGGGGGACGCCGAGGCGCTGATCAAGACGGTGCGCGACCTCGCCGGACAGGATGCGCTGCCCGATGTGGTGGTCGCCGATGTGCGGATGCCTCCCACCCACACCGACGAGGGCGTGCGGGCGGCGGTGCGGCTGCGCAAGGACTATCCCGGGATCGGGGTACTGGTCCTTTCGCAGTACGTCGAGGAGCAGTACGCGACCGAGCTGCTGGCCGGATCCAGCCGAGGTGTGGGGTATCTGCTGAAGGACCGGGTCGCCGAGGTCCGGGAGTTCGTGGACGCGGTGGTCCGGGTGGCACAGGGCGGGACGGCACTGGACCCGGAAGTCGTGGCGCAGCTGCTGGGGCGAAGCCGTAAGCAGGACGTCCTGGCCGGGCTGACGCCGCGCGAGCGCGAGGTGCTCAGTCTGATGGCGGAGGGCCGGACAAACTCCGCGGTGGCCAGGCAGCTGGTGGTGAGCGACGGGGCCGTGGAGAAGCACGTCAGCAATATCTTCCTGAAGCTGGGCCTGTCCCCCAGTGACGGGGATCACCGCCGGGTGCTGGCGGTGCTGACCTACCTGAACTCCTGACGAGCTGACACCCTGTCAGATGCCTGGTGAAGGTCACCGCGGGGGCCGGACACGGCCGTCGCGGTGACCCGCGCCCGGACAAGGGCCGATCGGGGTCCTAGAACCAAAGAATGAGTGCACAGCGTCTTCACCGAACGGCTGAGGGGCTCGCGAAACATGACAAACCAGCATCAAATCGCGTCTCAAAACGACGTCCACCATATGATCGGTCCAGGGAAGGCGACCCTTACCGACGTAGGGTGGGCCTTGGGACCGTCGGCGGGCCGGCCGGTCCCGAGCCGCCGCCCCGAGGGAGGTCCAGTTCAGTGACCAGCCAGGTCAGTAGCCCAGCCGAACAGGCCGATGAGGCCAGCGAGGCGCTCGTCGGGGGACAGCGTGCCCCCCATCCCGATCACACGGGCGCGGGCGAGAAGGAGATCCGTCGCCTGGACCGGGTGATCATCCGCTTCGCGGGTGACTCCGGAGACGGTATGCAGCTCACCGGTGACCGGTTCACCTCGGAGACCGCGTCCTTCGGGAACGATCTCTCCACGCTGCCGAACTTCCCCGCCGAGATCCGCGCCCCCGCAGGTACCCTGCCGGGGGTTTCGTCGTTCCAGCTGCATTTCGCCGACCACGACATCCTGACGCCGGGCGACGCGCCGAACGTCCTGGTCGCGATGAACCCGGCCGCTCTCAGGGCCAACATCGGCGATGTGCCGCGCGGCGCCGAAATCATCGTCAACACCGATGAGTTCACCAAGCGCCCGATGGCGAAGGTCGGCTACGAGACCAGCCCCCTGGAGGACGGCTCGCTGGACGCGTACAACGTCCACCCGGTGCCGCTGACCACCCTCACGATCGAGGCGCTGAAGGAGTTCGGGCTCTCCCGCAAGGAGGCCGAGCGCTCGAAGAACATGTTCGCGCTCGGGCTGCTCTCCTGGATGTACCACCGGCCGACCGAGGGAACCGAGGCGTTCCTTCGCGCCAAGTTCGCCAAGAAGCCGCAGATCGCCGAGGCGAACGTGACCGCGTTCCGCGCCGGGTGGAACTTCGGGGAGACGACGGAGGACTTCGCGGTCAGCTACGAGGTGGCACCCGCCTCGCAGGCCTTCCCACCGGGCACGTACCGCAACATCTCCGGGAACCTGGCACTGTCCTACGGGCTGATCGCCGCGGGCCGGCAGGCCGATCTGCCGCTCTACCTGGGCTCGTACCCGATCACCCCGGCCTCCGACATCCTGCACGAGCTCAGCAAGCACAAGAACTTCGGTGTACGCACCTTCCAGGCCGAGGACGAGATCGCGGGCATCGGTGCCGCACTGGGCGCCGCGTTCGGCGGATCACTCGCGGTGACGACGACGTCCGGGCCCGGGGTGGCCCTGAAGTCGGAGACCATCGGACTCGCCGTCTCCCTCGAACTGCCACTGATCGTCATCGACATCCAGCGCGGCGGCCCGTCCACCGGCCTGCCCACCAAGACCGAGCAGGCCGACCTGCTCCAGGCGATGTATGGGCGCAACGGCGAGGCCCCGGTCCCGGTCGTGGCCCCGAAGACCCCGGCGGACTGCTTCGACGCCGCGCTCGACGCCGCCCGGATCGCGCTGACGTACCGCACCCCGGTGTTCCTGCTCTCGGACGGCTATCTCGCCAACGGCTCCGAGCCGTGGAAGATCCCCGAGATCGACGAACTCCCCGACCTGCGCGTCCAGTTCGCCACCGGCACGAACCATGAACTGGCCGACGGCACCGAGGTCTTCTGGCCGTACAAACGCGACCCGCAGACCCTGGCCCGCCCGTGGGCCGTCCCCGGCACCCCCGGTCTCGAACACCGCATCGGCGGCATCGAGAAGCAGGACGGCAGCGGCAACATCTCCTACGACCCCGCGAACCACGACCTCATGGTCCGCACCCGCCAGGCCAAGGTCGACGGCATCGAAGTCCCCGACCTCGACATCGACGATCCGGACGAGAAGGCGCGGACACTCGTCCTCGGCTGGGGTTCCACCTACGGCCCCATCACCGCTGCCGTCCGCCGGCTGCGCGCTGCCGGACAGCCCATCGCCCAGGCCCATCTGCGCAACCTCAACCCCTTCCCGAGGAATCTCGGCGAGGTGCTGAAGCGTTACGAGAAGGTAGTGGTGCCGGAGATGAACCTCGGCCAGCTGGCCACGCTCATCCGGGCCAAGTACCTCGTGGACGCACGCAGTTACAACCAGGTCAACGGTATGCCGTTCAAGGCCGAGCAGCTCGCGACGGCTCTCAAGGAGGCCATCGATGCCTGACACCAACGAACTCCTGCAACTGGTGCCCAAGGCCGAGGCCAAGCAGTCCATGAAGGACTTCAAGTCCGACCAGGAAGTGCGCTGGTGCCCCGGCTGCGGTGACTACGCGGTCCTCGCCGCCGTACAGGGCTTCATGCCCGAGCTCGGGCTGGCGAAGGAGAACGTCGTCTTCGTCTCCGGCATCGGCTGCAGCTCCCGCTTCCCGTACTACATGAACACCTACGGGATGCACTCGATCCACGGCCGCGCCCCGGCCATCGCCACCGGTCTCGCCTCCTCCCGCCGCGACCTGTCCGTCTGGGTCGTCACCGGCGACGGCGACGCGCTGTCCATCGGCGGCAACCACCTCATCCACGCACTGCGCCGCAACGTGAACCTGAAGATCCTGCTCTTCAACAACCGGATCTACGGACTCACCAAGGGGCAGTACTCCCCCACCTCCGAAGTCGGCAAGATCACCAAGTCGACACCCATGGGATCACTCGACGCCCCCTTCAACCCGGTGTCCCTGGCCATCGGCGCGGAGGCGTCCTTCGTCGCCCGCACGATCGACTCCGACCGCAAGCACCTCACGAGCGTGCTGCGCGCGGCGGCCGACCACCCGGGCACGGCGCTGGTGGAGATCTACCAGAACTGCAACATCTTCAACGACGGCGCCTTCGAGGTCCTCAAGGACAAGGACCAGGCGCAGAACGCGGTCATCCGGCTGGAGCACGGGCAGCCGATCCTCTTCGGCTCGGACAGCGACAAGGGTGTCGTGCGCGACCCGGCCACGGGTGACCTCAAGGTCGTCGCGGTCACCGAGGAGAACCGGTCGCAGATCCTCGTCCACGACGCCCACGCCGCCAGCCCCACCACGGCCTTCGCGCTGTCCCGGCTCGCCGACCCCGACACCCTGCACCAGACCCCCATCGGGGTACTGCGCAGCGTCGACCGGCCGGTCTACGACACACAGATGGCCGAACAGCTCGAGACCGCCGTCGAGTCAGACGGCAAGGGCGACCTGGCCGCACTCCTCGCGGGCAACGACAACTGGACGGTCGTCGGCTAGCGGACACCCCCTGGGGGGTACATCGGCCGAAGGCACCCTCAGGGGTACTTCCCATCGCCGGACGGGCTGAATTTCGGTCCGTCCGGCGATTGCGGTCAGGGGTGCGACCGGCCACCGCGCACCATGTGGCCATGACCCCGGACCGCCCCGTGTACCGCATCAAGCGGCGTCTGCTCGGCAGAGCGCTCACCACCGAGCGCATCAGCGAGGAGAAGCTGAACAACCGGACGGCGCTCGGGGTACTCGCCTCCGACTGCATCAGTTCGTCCGCGTACGGCTCCGAGGAGATGCTCCGGGTCCTCGTACCCGTCGTCGGCGCCGCCGCGTTCACCCTGCTCATGCCGGTGACCGGCGCGATCCTGCTCGTACTGCTGCTCCTCACGCTCTGCTACAGCGATGTCGTGATGATCTACACCCGGGCGGGCGGGTCGTACGTCGTCGCCCGGGAGAACTTCGGGCCCAACATCGCGCAGATCGCCGCCGTGGCGCTGCTCGTCGACTACATCGTCACCGTCGCCGTCCAGGTCTCGGCCGGTACCAACGCCCTGATCTCGCTCGCCCATCTGGCCGGCAACAACTTCACCGGCCTGGACCATCTCCAGCTCCCGGTCTCCGTCGCCGTCATCGTGCTGCTCGCGTACGGGAATCTGCGCGGGGTCCGCGAGGCGGGCCGGGCCTTCGCGCTGCCCGCCTATCTCTTCATGGCCGCCGTCGGCCTCGTCCTTCTCGTCGCCGCGCTGCGCGGGCTCACGGGCGAGCTGCCGCGCGCCGATCTGCACGCCGCCGGTGTCGTGCCGCTCGGCACTCCGGGCAACGGCTGGCTCTACGGCGCCTCGCTCTTCATCGTGCTGCGCTCGTTCGCCAACGGCGGGTCGTCCCTCACCGGGCTCGAAGCGATCTCCAACGGCATCTCCGCGTTCCGTGAACCCCAGGGCCGCAACGCCCGCCGCACTCTCATCACGATGAGCTGTGTGCTCGGTGTCCTGGTCCTCGGCGTCTCCACGCTGGCGCACTTCACCCATGCCGTCCCGTACACCGACGGCACACCCACCGTCATCGCGCAGGAGGCCCATCTCGCGTTCGGCGGCGGGCCGCTCGGTACGGCCGGGCTGGTCTTCGTGCAGCTGGCGACCGCGCTGGTCCTCTACACCGGCGCCAACACCCCGTTCACCGGCTTTCCGTACCTCGCGAGTTTCGTCGCCAAGGACCGGTTCCTGCCGCGGGTACTGACCCGGCGCGGGCACCGGCTGGCGTTCTCCAACGGCATCATCTCGCTGGCCGTCGTCTCCCTGGCGCTGCTGCTGGTGACCGGTGCCAGCGTGGACAAGCTGGTGGCGCTGTACGCGATCGGCGTGTTCACCGCCTTCACCATGGCCGGGGCCGGCCTCACCGCGTACCACCTGCGGCGTCGCGAGCCGTACCGCAGGCTCAAGATCGCGGTCAATGGGACCGCCGCGGTCATCTCCGCCGCCGTGGTGCTGATCTTCGCCGTCACCAAGTTCACCGAAGGCGCCTGGCTGGTCGTGGTGGTCTTTCCGCTCGGGGTGTGGGCGCTGATGCGGATCAACCGCGAGTACCGGCGCGAGGCCGCCGTGCTGCAGAGCATCCAGGCTCCGGGCGCCGACCGGTCGCGGTTCCGCCGCCATCTGGTCTTCGTCCTCGTCGAGACGCTCGACCTGGCGACGCTGAAGGCCCTGCGGTACGCCCATGAGCTGCGCCCGGACGAGATCCGGGCGGTGCACTTCGCGATCGACGAGGCGTACGCCAGACGGCTGGCCGCCCGGTGGGAGGCGACGGCCGCCACGTCCGTGTCCCTGGAGCTGGTGGAGTGCCCGGACCGGCGGCTGCGCCATGCCATGAAGGAGCTCGTGTCCCGCACCACGGAGGACGGGGAGACCTGGCTGACGGTGCTGGTGCCCCGGCGGCTGTACAGCAACGCGCTCGGGAAGCTGCTGCACCGGGGCACGGGTGAGCAGATGGCGAAGACGCTGGCGCAGCTGCCGCACGTGGCGGTGACGATCCTGCCGTTCGACGTCTCTCGGGCGCTGCGGACGCTGGAGGAGGGGCGCGCGCCTCAGCCGGACTGAGCCTGCTCCTTCTTCTCGGCGTCATACGTCTCGCGCGCCGCTTGCACGGCGTCCAGGCGCCGCTCGGTCCAGCGGGCCAGCGCCCACACCTGCTCGGCGGCCTCCCGGCCCAGCCCGGTGAGCGAGTAGTCCACCCGCGGCGGGATCACGGGCTTCGCGTCCCGGTGCACGAAGCCGTCGCGCTCCAGCGTCTGGAGGGTCTGGGCCAGCATCTTCTCGCTGACGCCGCCGACCTCGCGGCGCAGCTCGCTGAAGCGGTACGAGCGCTCCAGCAGGGCGGCGAGGACCAGGACGCCCCAGCGGCTGGTGACATGTTCGAGCACCAGCCGGGAGGGGCACATCTGCCGGTTCACATCGGGCTTCCTGCTCAGGTCACTCACGCTCATATCAGTACCTTACTTCAAAGTGGGTACTTTCGATTGGTTAGTGCACCCCGTACAGTGAGTCTGCGAGCCCAAACGAGGACCAGTGCCCCCAAAGAGGAGAAAACCCCCATGAGCATCGTTGTCACCGGAGCCACCGGAGAGCTCGGCCGTCTCGTCATCGACCAGTTGCTCACCGCCGTGCCCGCGAACGAGATCGCCGCCGTCGTCCGCAACGAGGAGAAGGCCGCCCCGCTCGCCGCCCGCGGCGTCGAGCTCCGCGTCGCCGACTACGACCGTCCGGAGTCCCTCAAGGACGTCTTCCGGGCCGGTGACCGGGTCCTGCTCATCTCCGGCAGCGAGGTCGGCAAGCGCGTACCGCAGCACAGCGCCGTCATCGACGCGGCCAAGGCGGCGGGCGTCGCGCAGCTCGCGTACACCGGTGTACTGGGCGGCCCCGACGCCGACTTCGAGCTGGCCGACGAGCACAAGGTCACCGAGCAGCTGATCCTCGACTCCGGGCTGCCGCACACCTTCCTGCGCAACGGCTGGTACACCGAGAACTACACCGCCAACCTCGCCCCCGTCCTGGAGCACGGTGCCGTCGTCGCCAACGCGGGCGACGGACGGGTCGCCTCCGCCACCCGCGCCGACTACGCCGCCGCGGCAGCCGCCGTACTGACCGGCGAGGGTCACATCGGCGCGGTCTACGAGCTGAGCGGCGATGTCGCCTGGTCGTTCGCGGACTACGCGGCGGAGGTCGCCAAGGCCACCGGCAAGGAGATCGTGCACAAGAACGTCCCGGCCGCCGTGCACCGGGAGATCCTGGTCGGCGCCGGTCTGCCCGAGGGTTTCGCGGCGATCCTCGTCGACGTCGACGCCGCGATCGAGCGCGGACTGCTCGCCGGTACGAGCGGCGACCTGGCCCGGCTGATCGGCCGGCCGACGACGCCGCTCGCCGAGACGGTGGCCGCGGCGGTGGCCGCGGCGTAACTCCGCTCCCCCGCACCCCACGGACCCCATGTCATGACCGTATGGCGATACGGCTATGACATGGGGCCCTCCCGGCGCTACCGTCGTCCAGTCGGCGGAGCAGTTGACACAGACGTGCCGGGAGGGCCCGTGAAGGGAACAAATGAACAACGGGCCGGACTGCTGTCCGGTATCGGCGCCTACGGCCTGTGGGGCATCGTCCCGCTGTTCTGGCCGCTGCTGAAGCCCGCCGGCGCGATCGAGATCCTCGCCCACCGCATGGTCTGGTCCCTCGGGGTCGTCGGCATCGCACTGCTCGTGCTGCGCCGCTGGTCCTGGATCGGTGAGCTGATACGGCAGCCGAAGAAGCTCGGCCTGATATCGGTCGCCGCGGCCGTGATCACGGTCAACTGGGGTCTGTACATCTGGTCCGTGAACAACGGCCATGTCGTCGAGGCCTCGCTCGGCTACTTCATCAATCCGCTGGTCACCATCGCCATGGGCGTTCTGCTTCTCGGTGAACGGCTGCGCCCCGCGCAGTGGGTGGCGGTCGGCACCGGTGTCGCGGCGGTGCTCGTGCTGGCGATCGGTTACGGACGGCCGCCGTGGATCTCGTTGACGCTGGCGTTCTCCTTCGCGACTTACGGCCTGGTGAAGAAGAAGGTCAACATGGGCGGCCTGGAGTCGCTCACCGCCGAGACCGCCGTGCTGTTCGTGCCCGCGCTCGGCTATCTGCTGTGGCTGGGCGCGCAGGGCGATGCGACGTTCGCCTCCGAGGGCCTCGGTCATTCGGCGCTGCTGGCCGCGACGGGTGTCGTCACGGCCACGCCGCTCGTCCTTTTCGGGGCGGCGGCCATCCGCGTACCGCTCTCCACGCTGGGCCTGCTGCAGTATCTGGCGCCGGTCTTCCAGTTCATCCTCGGCATCCTGTACTTCCACGAGGAGATGCCGCCGCAGCGGTGGGCCGGGTTCGCCCTGGTGTGGCTGGCGCTCACCCTGCTGACGTGGGACGCGTTCCGAACGGCGCGGCGGACGAGGGCGCAGGCGCAGACTCGTGCGGTGCGGCTGGCGGCGCAGCAGACACCGACGGCCGGAGATTCCGCTTCGCCCTCCTCCGCCGCAACCCCAGCGAAGTGACCAGCGCCCCCGCCGCCACCATCACCACCGGGACGACGAGCGCCGCCCGATAGGCCGCCAGGGTGGCTCCGGGCGAGCCGTCCGTACCCGCCGACGCGATCCCGTACACCGCCGTCACCGCCGAGATCCCGACCGCCGAGCCGAACTGGGTCGAGGTGTGCAGCAGCCCGCCCGCCAGGCCCTGTTCCCGGTCCGGTACGCCGTCGGTCGCCGCGATCGTCAGCGGACCGCAGGCCAGGGCGAAGGCGGCCCCGGTGAGGATCAGGGTCGGGAACATCGCCCCGTACGACCAGTCCATCCCGACCGGCAGGAACAGTCCGTACGAGACGATGGCGACGACGAAGCCGCCGAGGACGACCCGGACATTGCCGAACCGGTTCACCAGGCGCGGGGTGAGGGTCGGTGCGATCACCGCGTCGGCGCCCATCGCCACCAGGGCGAGCGCGGTCCGGAGCGAGGACCAGCCGCGCAGCTCCTGGAGGCAGAGCGTCACCACGAACTGGAAGCCGAAGAAGGAGCCCACGAAGAGCAGGGCACCGAGGTCGGCACGGATCACCGATGCCCGGCGCAGCAGGGTGAGTCCGACCAACGGGGCCGAGGAGCGCCGCTCGATCAGGACAGAGGCCGCGATCAGGAGCAGCCCTGCGGCGAACGCCCCCGCCGACTGTTCCCAGTCCGCCGCCCCGTGCTCCAGGAGCACGATCCCGTACGCGAGCAGCAGCATCGCCGGCGCGCGCCGCCTACGACGCCCGCGAGGCCGCGGACGCACAACTTTAGTTACCGAGTTGCTTTTTTAACTTGGTTACGCTTCTCTGGGGGTCCACGGACCGTAACCGAGGAGCCTCCATGCCCACATCCGCGCCCACCACCCACGTACTGATCGTCGGCTCGGGCCCGACCGGCCTGACTCTGGCCTGCGATCTGGCCCGGCGCTCCATCGACGTACGGATCATCGACAAGTCCCCGGAATTCCCGCGCAGTTCACGGGCCAAGGGCCCCAACCCCCGCTCCCTGGAGGTCCTGGAGGACCTCGGCGTCGTGGACAGGGTCCTGGCCGCGGGCTCGGCGCCGCTGCCCATGCGCAAGTACCGGAACGGGCTGCCGATCGCCGACGCCGACCCGTTCGGGGCATCGCACCCGACTCCGGACACCCCGTACGACCGGGGGTGGCTGATCGCCCAGTGGCGGCTGGAGGAGATCCTGCGGGACCGCCTGGCGGAGTACGGCGTACACGTCGAACTCGGCTCGGAAGCCAATCGGTTGACAGTGGGCTCCGACTCCGTAACCGTCGGGCTCACAGACGGCCGGAGCATCGGGGCGCGGTACGTGGTGGGCTGCGACGGCGGCCACAGCCCGGTGCGGGGGCTGCTCGGCGTCCGCTTCGAGGGGAAGACGACCGAGGAGCAGATGATGGTCTGCGGGGACGTGGAGGCGGACGGCCCCGACCGCGGCTACTGGCACCAGTGGTTCGACGAGGACGGCGCCGTGATGCTGTGCCCGATCCCGGGTACGCGCTCGGGCTGGTGGTTCCAGGCGGGGCCGGAGCGGGACCGGGCGGGAGCCCCCGTACCGCCCTCACTGGAGAGCTTCCGGCGGCTCTTCGCCAAGCACACCGGACTGCCGGGCACCCGCCTGACGCAGGCCACGCTGCTGTCCACGTACCGGGTCAACGAGCGCATGGCCGATCGCTACCGGGTGGGTCGCGTACTGCTGGCCGGGGACGCCGCGCATGTGCACTCCATCGCGGGCGGACTGGGCATGAACACCGGGATCCAGGACGCGTTCAACCTGGGCTGGAAGCTCGCCCGGGTCGTCACCGGCCAGGCTGATCCCGGCCTGCTGGACACGTACGAGGAGGAGCGGCTGCCCGTGGCCTCCTGGGCGCTGGACATCAGCTCCGAGCGACTGCGGGTCACCCTCGATGCGATCAGGCAGCCGGGCGGCGGCCTGGACTCGGTGTTCACCGGGGAGACCACCGGCCTCGGCCTGGGCTACCACTGGAGCTCACTCTCCCCCGCAGGCTCCACCGCCCGCCTGCGAGCGGGCGACCGCGCACCGGACGCCCCCTGCCGCAACGCCGAGACGGGCGCACCGACCCGGCTGTTCGAGGCGTTCGCCGGACCGCACTTCACCCTGCTGGGCTTCGGCCCGGCCACCGCGGACGCGCTGCGGGCGACGGAGACGACGTACGGCGACGCGGTGCGGGCGTACGGGGTGGACGCCGAAGCACGCCATGGCCTGGCCGACGACGCAGGCCACGCCCGCTCGGCGTACGGCATCGAAACGGGCGCCGACACCCTCGTCCTGGTCCGCCCGGACAACCACGTGGGGCTGATCGCGCCGGCCGACGACGGCCGGGCTGTCATGGACTACCTGAACCACCTGAGCGGTACGGCATTCAGGCGGCTTTGAGCGCGTCACGGCGGGCAATCCCACAACTACCACATGCTTATATTCTCATGACATGTTATGAGACGATTTACGCGCACGTCCGGAAACTCCCGCGTGCTCCTGCGCACCGCCACCGCGGCCCTGTCCACGCTGTCCTTCCTCGTCTGCGGAACCTCGCCCACCACGCACGCGGACGACAGCGTGGAGCAGGTCCACCAGTCCGGCCTAGGCCCCGTCGGACCGTGGTTCCGCCTCCAGGACGACCCCTCGAACAGCGGCCGGACCCCGGTGGTACGGCAGCCGAGGGATCGAGCGCCACGGACAACGGCGCCGGCCTCCTGAGACGGCGCGGTCGGGCGGATGCGGCGGGTGCCCCGGGGATTGGGGCAGAATCCATGTCCCCACCCGGCCGGATCTAGGTCCCCACCCGGCCGGCCCGGGACTCCAGGTAGCGCCGCTCGGCGATGCTGGCGGTGGACTTCGCGGCGCGCCGGTAGTGCTCGTACGCCCCGGCCGTGTTGCCGGTCTTCTCCAGCAGATGCGCCCGTACGGACAGCAGCCGGTGATGCCCGGCCATCCGCTCGTCACTGTCCAATGTGGCCAGCAGGGACAGCCCGGCCGCCGGGCCCTCTGTCTCGGCGAGCGCGATCGCCCGGTTGAGGGTGACCATCGGGTTGGGTGCGATCCGTTCCAGGATCAGGTAAAGGGCGTACACCTGCGGCCAGTTGGTCTCCCCGGCCGTGGCCGCGTCGGCGTGCGTGGCGGCGATGGCGGCCTGCAGCTGGTAAGGCCCCAGCGCCGGAGGGGCCAGCGACGCCTTGACCAGCTCGATGCCTTCGTCGATCAGCCCGCGGTCCCACTTCGTACGGTCCTGCTCGTCCAGCGGCACCAGATCGCCGGCCGCCGTCGTACGTTCCTCCCGGCGGGCGTGGGTCAGCAGCATCAGCGCGAGCAGCCCGGTCACCTCGCCGTCCTCGGGCAGTTGCGCGTGCACCATCCTGGCCAGCCGGATCGCCTCGTGCGCGAGGTCGGCGCGGTGCAACTCGCTGCCCGAGGAGGCGGTGTAGCCCTCGTTGAAGATCAGGTAGAGCACGTGCAGGACGACTCGTAGCCGCTCCTCGCGCTCCGCGCCGTCCGGCAGGCTGAACGAACTGCCGGCGGCCTTGATGCACTGCTTGGCCCGGCTGATCCTGGCCGCCATCGTGGCCTCCGGCACCAGGAATGCGCGGGCGATCTCCGCAGTGGTCAGGCCGCCGACCGCCCGCAGCGTCAGGGCGGTCTGGGAGGCCGCGGTCAGCGTCGGATGGCAGCACAGGAACAGCAGGACGAGCGTGTCGTCGGTGTCCGGTACATCCTCGGGCATCACCTCACCGAGGGTTGCCGCCTCCCGCTCGCGGCGCGCGTGGTCACTGCGCATCTGGTCGATGAGCCGCCGGGATGCGACGGTCACCAGCCAGCCGCGCGGGTTGGTCGGCACTCCCTCGGCCGGCCACTGCACGGTGGCGGCGAGGACGGCCTCCTGTACGGCGTCCTCACACCCTTCGAACTGGCCGTGCCGACGTACCAACGTGCCGAGGACCTGCGGCGTGAGCTCACGCAGCAGGTCCTCGATGGGTGGTGCTGTCATGCCTCCAATTGTCCGTCAGCGAACATCACCTGTCGCACCTCGATACCCAGACCGTCGACCGCTGCGTCCGGGATCTGCAATGCCAGTTCGATCGCCCGCTCCTTGTTCTCGCAGTCGATGAGGTAGAAGCCGCCCAGGTACTCCTTGGACTCCAGGAAAGGTCCGTCGGTCACCACCGGCTGGCCGTTGCGTACGGACACCACAGCTGCCTGTGACGGGTCGACCAGCGCCTGCGTGGTGATCAGCTCGCCGGACTCCTTCAGCGCCTCGATGAACGTGCCGTGGCCGGCGCCGATGGCCGCCTTCTCCTCATCGCTCAGCGCGTCCATCACGGCCGGGTTGATATGCATGCTGATCAGGAACTTCATCTCGTACTCCTCGTGGTTCACGCGCCCCGGCGGGGCCCTTCGACCGGTTGGTCGGAGCCGCCGCCGCCGTCTTGACATCCCCGCCCGAACATTCGCATGAGTTTTTCGCCGTCGCATGGCCCGGACCGCGAGGACGTCATTTCTGGTGACGCCCCGCCGTGGCGGACGCGAGAGATTTCCGTCCGTACCGATGTCAAGAAGCTCTCGACCACTCCGACCAACCGGCGAAACGTCGAGAGAACAGGGAGTTTCGGATATGCGAGTCAACCGCGCATGGCTGGGACTGGTCGTCCTCATGCTGCCGACCTTGCTCGTCGCGATGGACATGACAGCATTGCTTCTCGCCCTCCCACGGCTCAGCGCCGACCTGGGTGCCACCAACATCCAGCAGCTGTGGATCAGTGACAGCTACGGACTCATGGTGGCCGGCCTGGTCATCACGATGGGCACGCTCGGCGACCGGATCGGCCGCCGACGGCTGCTGATGATCGGCGGAGCGGCGTTCGCGGTGCTGTCGGTCGTGGCCGCCTTCGCGGTCAGCCCGCTGACGCTGATCGTCGCGCGTGCGCTGCTGGGCGTCGCGGGCGCGACCCTGGCGCCCTCCACACTCGCCTTGATCACCAACATGTTCCGCGACGAACGACAGCGCGGGAAGGCCATCGCGATCTGGGCGACCTGCCAGTTCACCGGCGGCGCGCTCGGACCCGTACTCGCCGGATTCCTGCTCCAGTACTTCTGGTGGGGATCGGTGTTCCTGGTCGCCGTGCCGGCGATGGCGCTGCTGCTGCTCGCCGGGCCGGTCCTGCTGCCGGAGTTCCGCAGCGACCGGGCCGGCCGGCTGGACCTGGCCGGTGTCGGGCTGTCGCTCGCGGCGGTCCTTCTGATGGTCTACGGCATCAAGCAACTGACCGTGGAGAGCGTGCCGGTCGTGCCGGCGGTGGCCCTCGTCGTCGGCACGGCCATCGGATTGCTGTTCGTACGTCGGCAACTGCGACTGGAGACGCCGCTGCTGGACCTGCGGCTGTTCCGCAATCGCCCGTTCACGGCCGTATTCGTCGGGCTGGGCCTGGCCGGCGCCGCCATGGCCGGTACGGGCCTGCTGGTGACCCAGTTCCTCCAGAGCGTGCTGGGCTTCTCGCCGGCCGCGTCGGCGGTGCTGTTCGCTCCCATGGGCCTGGGGGTGGCGGTCGGCACCATGGCCGCGCCGGCGCTGGCCCGGCGAATGAAGCAGACGACCGCGATCGCCGGCGGGCTGGTGGGGTCGGCGCTGGGCAGCCTGCTGCTGGTCGGCGCCGACGGTGCGAACGCCCTGCCGATGGTCATGACCGGCATCACCGTACTGGCCCTGGGCACCGGCCCGCTGTTCGCGCTGGGAACCGGGCTGATCGTCGGGTCCGTACCGCCGGAGCGCGCCGGTTCGGCGGCGTCGATGTCGGAGACCGGCAACTACTTCGGCGGCTCGCTCGGCCTCGCGCTGCTCGGTGTGGTGGCCGCGGTGGTCTACCGCAGCCGGATGGACGGCACGTCCGACTCGCTGGCCGACGCGGTCGCCGCCGGCCGGCACCTTCCCGCCGGCCAAAGCGCGGAACTGCTGCACACCGCGCGGGAGGCGTTCACCGCCGGCCTGCACGTCACGGGCGTCATCGCCGCGGTCGTCTTCGCCGGACTGGCCGTACTGATCCTGACCATGCGCCCGGCAACCCGGACCACCCCGGCCGCACTCCCCGACCACGAGGCGACTCGCTCATAGAGGAGTCGGCCGCTCGCTCCCCACCTCATCCTCGCCCTTGGCCGCGCACTCCACCCAGAGCAGCTTCCCGCCCTGCCCCGGCAGCCCGCCGCGCATGGGACAGGCGCCCCAGCTCTCCGCGTAGAGGGTGACGAGATGACGATCCGCACCGCCCCCATCGCCCTGGCCGCCCTTCTCCGCGCCCTGAAGAAAGGCGCCCTCCATGACTGACATCCCCGCCGACCTCACCTGGGTCCGCGCCGCGCCCGAGGGCGAGGAGGGGCCCGGCCCCTGGATCGAGATCACCTTCGGCCCGGACGAACTCGTTCACCTCCGCGAGACCGGCGACCCCACCAACATCGTCACGACCACCCAGACCAAATGGGACGCCTTCACCAAGGGCGTCCAGGCCGGCGAGTTCGACCACTTCATCGAGAGTGACGACGAGGGAAACCCACCCTCCCCGCACTGACACCCACCGCCGCGAAAAACGTGACACATCACGGGCCGACCGTCACGTTCGCGCGGTACGGGGTGCCCTTCTCCGCGGGCAGTTCGGCGTCCGGGCCGAGCCAGAGGTGTGCGCCCTCGGGGCCGGTCGCCCTGTCGGCGTGCTGACTCCTCAATCGTTCGTGGTGTGCCGGGCGCGGTGGGCCCGTACCTTGTGAAGGTTTCCGCAGCGTTCCATCGCGCACCAGCGCCGCCGGCCCGGCCGTGAGGTGTCGACGAAGAGCAACTTGCAGCTGTCGGAGCCGCATTCGCGGATTCGGTCGGCGTACGGGCCGGTGAACAGCTCCACCGCGTCGCGGGCGACGGTCGACAGAAGGGCACTGCCGGTGGAGTCCGGGGCCCATGCGAGGCCGCCGGAGTCGGCGTCGATACGAGGGACGAGCGGGGGCTCGGCCGCCATGGCGTTCACCGTGGCGAGGTCGGCCGGGGCGAGGGGGCGGCCGTGCGCGCGGGCGGCGGTCAGATTCCAGAGCGCGGCGCGCAGCTCGTGCGCCCGCCGCAGCTCCGCCGCACTCACCGAAAGCGACAGCCCGTCCGGCAGTCGGCTCTCGCCCGCCCATCGCACAAGGTCGGCGGGGGTGTGCAGCACCTCGTACGCGGCGTACCGCGCGTACCCGCCGGTGGGCAGCAACTCCAGGCACAGGGCGCCGGGATCGAAGCGGTAGGGACGACCCTCCGGCGTACGGAGAATCAGGCCCGGCGTGCCCGTTGCCAACTCGTTCATGTAACCACTATAAACGGTTTCCATGACTCTGGACTGGAAGATCGTCATCGACGCGTCCGACCCGCACGCCCAGGCCGCCTTCTGGGCCGAGACCCTCGGCTACCTGGTCGAGGACAACAGCACACTGATCGAGCGGCTGCTCGACTTCGGGGCGGTGCCGGAAGAGGCGACGGTCCTGGTCCACGGCCGCCGGGCCTTTCTCGATCTCGTGGCGGTCCGGCACCCGGACGATCCGTACGAGGCGGAGAGCGGGACGGGCCTCGGGCGACGGCTCCTGTTCCAGCGCGTACCGGAGGCCAAGACCGCGAAGAACCGCATCCACCTGGACGTGCACGCGGGCCCAGAGCGACGCGAGGCGGAGACGAAGCGGCTGGAGGGGCTGGGCGCCACGGTGCTCCGCAGGGTCGAGGAACCGGGCGGCACATGGGCCGTCCTCGCCGACCCCGAGGGCAACGAGTTCTGCGTCCAATAGCCTCGGACGACGGGACCGCCGGCGCGTGAGGCACCGCGAGGGCCGTGACCGCTCGGGAATCACGGGCCGTCACGGGCTCCGCGCACCGCGGTCAGACGCCGCCGCTCCCCTCGGCCGTCTTCGTGGAGCGAGCCGGTGGCGCCGGAGGAGCCGGAGGCCAGGGGACCTCCGCCAGCAACGGAACGATCTGTTCCTCCTCATAATCCAGGTGCGCGTTCAGTTCGGCCGACATCCGGTCCAGCTCCGAGCGGAAACGTTCAGGATCGGCGACGCCGATGCCCGCCAGCAGGGACACCAACTCGCCCTGGATGCGCGCGACCGTGCGGTGTTCGTCGGCGAGCCGGGCGAAGGTGTCGGTCAAGTGCGGGTGGTGGCGGGCGATTCCGGGGAACAGATGCGCGTCCTCGCTGGTGTGGTGGAACTCCAGGGCCTGGCAGAACGCCAGGCAGCGCTGCCTGATCTGGAGCCCCAGGCTCGGGGCCGGCGGTTCACCGGGGCCCCGGTGGGCCGCCCGTGTGGCGAAGTGGGCATCGGCCTCCGTCTTCACCTGGCGCAACTGACCCCGCAGCCAGGTGTGGACCTCCATGACCTTGTCGGCGAGGCTGTTGATCTCGCGGGGGCTCTCCCAGCCGTCGGGCTCGGCACGCTCCAGCACCACGACCGGCAGGGACCGGGTGGTCCTGGCCTGGTAGTCGCCGTATCCGGGCGCCACTTTCAGGGCGCGCGTGAACAGTTCCTCGCGCCGCACTCCCTCGGCGGGAACCGCGAGGGCCTGGAAGGTACGGGTGCCGACCTCCACCCGTACCACGGGGTGGGCGAGCAGGTTGTGGTACCAGTCGGGGTGGTTCGGGGCGCCGAGGTTGGAGCCGACGATCAGCAGCGAATCGCCGTGGCGGACATAGCCGAGAGGAGTGGTGGTCCCCTTCCCCGACCTCGCGCCGGTGGTCGTCAGAAGGAGCAGATCGCCGCCCTCGAAGGGGCCACCGACCTTCCCTCCATTGGCACGGAACTCCTCGATGACGGATTGATCGAAGGATGTGGGCATACGGTTCTGTGTCTCCAGAAGATGCGGATGAAGCCCGCAGTGACTGCGGGAACGGCTGATCGTGCAGCGCACGGGACGGAGCCACCGCACGGCCGACCGCCGGACACGGCCTGCCGGCAACTACGGTGCGCAATCACAGGACTTGGCGTCGGGACGGCGCGCATGACAGTGCCGGGAGGCGCGAACGGCAGATGATGACGTGCGGCTGCTGCGCTACGTCAGGTGCAGGGTGCGGAGCAGGAACTCATCACGGACCCCTTGAATGCAGGGTGTTCGCCCGATCGCCGGCCGGCCCACTGCTCTTTGACCGGCGTCACGCGACACCGGTCTCATTACACGCAGCCGGCCATCGCCTGTCAACGCCGAAGTGCGCGCACCCGGTCGGTCTTAGGCTTGGTCCATGCCCATCCCACCCGCATATGCCCTCGTCGCCACGGACCTGGACGGCACCCTGCTGCGCCGCGACGACACCGTGAGTCCCCGCACCCGCGCCGCGCTCACCCTGGCCGCACGGGCCGGAGCGCGGCATCTCGTGGTCACCGGGCGACCCGTGCCCGGCATACGGGGGCTGCTCGACGAGCTGGGCTACCGGGGGCCGGTGGTCTGCGGGCAGGGGACTCAGCTGTACGACGCCGGGGCCGGGCGGATGGTGCGCACGCTCCCCCTGGACCGGGAGGCGGCCGACACCGCCCTCGGCAAGATCGAGGCTCAGGTGGGACCGGTCCACGCGGCCGTGGACCAGGACGGGGCCGATGGCCGGACACTGATCGAGCCGGGGTATCTGATGCCCCACCCCACGCTCCCCGCCCAACGGACGCGTCATCGCCACGAGTTGTGGTCCGCACCCGTCATCAAGGTCCTCATCCGGCACCCGGAGCTCACGGACGACGCGCTGGCCGAGGCGGCCCGTACAGCAGTCGGCGATCTCGCCTCCGTCACGCTCTCCGGCCCCGGCACCGTCGAACTGCAGCCGTACGGCGTCGACAAGGGCAGCGGGCTCGCGCTGGCGGCCGATTTCCTGGGCATGGACGCGGGTACCGCGATCGCCTTCGGGGACATGCCCAACGACCTGCCGATGTTCCGCACGGCCGGTTACGGCGTCGCCATGGCCAATGCCCATCCGGACCTGCGGGCCGCGGCCGACGAGGTGACGTCGTCGAACGAGGGCGACGGGGTGGCGGAGGTGCTGGAGCGGGTGTACGGATCGCGGTGATCGCTCCACACGCGATTCTCAGCCGTTCCCGCCCTCCGGCGGGAGCACCTCCGGTGCCCCCAGCGCCCGCAGCACATGCGCGACCAGTGCCGCGATCGTCTCCTCGTCCTGCACCGGCTTGCGCAGCACATGGCGGTAGTACACCGGCCCGTACAGCATCTCCACCGCCAGCGGAAGATCGGCGCCCGGTGGGATCTGGCCCTGCTCCTGGGCCCGGCGCAGGCGGGCGACCGCCTCGTTGAAGCGGGGGTCGATCAGCTTCGTTCTGACTGTTTCCGCGAGTGCGTCGTCGTGGTGGACCTCGGAGAGAATCCCGGCGTACGCGGGGCCGTAGGGCGGCGTGGAGAGCAGCTTCACCGCGCCCATCACATTGGCCCGCAGGTCGGCGGCGACGTCACCGGTGTCGACGAACGGCGTCGTGCCGACCAGTGCGTCGGTGAACGCCTCCAGCATCACCGCACTCTTCGACGGCCACCAGCGGTAGATCGTCTTCTTGCTGACACCCGCTCTGGCCGCGATGGCCTCGACCGTGACCCGGCCGTATCCCTTCTCCGTACACAGTTCGAGGGCGGCTTCCAGGATCGCCCGTCGTGATCTCTCGCTGCGACGCAGTGAACTCGGCGATGTGATCATTCGGTGAGCATAGGTGTATTTGAGCCAATCCTTGTTGACAGTCCGTCGCCAGAAGTCGAACAATACTGAGGCGGAAACGGAACGTGCCGTGTCGTGTCGTTCCTGCTGTTCGCACCGTTCGTGCCGTTCGTGCCGCGACGAGCCGATCGGGGGACGGCTCGCCCGGCCGACGGCACGAGTGCGAAGGGCCGCGCGTCAGGCGGTGATGTCCTTCGCCGTGAAACGGGCCCAGGCCGCCGAGCCGAACACCGCCGCGTACAAGCCCTGCAGTCCCAGGTTCTTGACCGCCTCGTCCCAGTACACGGGGTCTCGCAGCAGATCCGCGTACGACATCCAGTAGTGCGGGAAGAGATACGGGTGGATGCCGCTCAGCTGCGGGATCGTGTCCACGATCTGCACGGTGATCAGCATCCCGACAGTGGCGGCCATGGCCGCGATCCCGCTGCTGGTGAGGGTCGAGATGAACAGGCCGATCGCCGCGAAGCCGATCAGTGACGCCGCGACCACCACCGCGATCAGTCCGGCCCGCAGCAGCCCTTCGCCGAACCCGATCCGGGTCCCCGAGATGGTGGTGACCTCACCCACCGGGAACAGCAGCGCGCCCACGGCGAGCGCCGAGAGGGCCACGACCAGGGTCGCGACCAGGCAGAACGTGAGGACGGAGGCGTACTTCGTCAGCAGCAGCCGGGTCCGGCCCGCCGGGGCGACCAGCAGATAGCGCAGGGTGCCGGCGTTGGCCTCGCCCGCGATCGAGTCGCCCGCGACGACCCCGACGGCCATCGGGAGGAAGACCGGGAGCGTCACGGCCAGGGCCGCGAAGACCAGGAACAGGCCGTTGTTGGTGACCTGGGAGAGGAAAGCCGGGCCGCCCCCGCCACCGCCCGGTCCGGGCGAGGAGCCGTGATTCGTCTCGATCTTCACCGCGATCCCGATCAGCACGGGAACGGCGGCCAGCACCCCGAGCAGTGCGAGGGTGCGCCAGCGGCGGAGTGTGGTGGTGAGTTCGGAGCGGAGGATCCCGAAGGTCCACAGCGGATTGCGCGCCCTGCCCGCCCCTACGATTCCGGCTTCAGCCTGCGACATCGAAACCCTCTCCGGTGAGTGCGACAAAGGCGTCCTCCAACGAGGCCCGTTCGACGCCGAAGGACCGCAGGCGTACGCCGGCGTGCACCAGCGCCGCGCTGAGGTCCGCGAGCTCGACGTCGCCCGGCGGGGCCTCGGCGCTCACCCGGTCGCCGTCGACCGTGATACCGGTGACACCCAGCTCCTTGAGGACGCGGGCGGCTTCACCCGGGTCGGGGGTGGTGACGCCCAGCCGGCCGCGCGCCCCGGCCGCCAGATCCGCGACCGGGCCCTGGGTGATCAGCCGGCCCCTGGCCATCACCGCGACATGTGTACAGACCTGCTCGATCTCGTCGAGGAGGTGGGAGGAGAGGAAGACGGTGGTGCCCTCCGCCGCCAGTTCTCTGACCAGGGCACGGATCTCACGCATGCCCTGCGGGTCCAGGCCGTTTGTCGGCTCGTCCAGGACGAGCAGGCGGCGCGGCTGGAGCAGGGCGGCGGCGAGACCGAGGCGTTGCTTCATGCCGAGCGAGTACGCCTTGGCCTTCTTGCCGGCCGCCGCGGCGAGACCGACCCGGTCCAGGGCCTGCCCGACCCGGTCCCGACGGGTGCGCGGATCGGCGGTCGGGTCGGCGGCATCGTAGCGCAGCAGATTGTCCCGGCCGCTCAGGAAGCCGTACAGCGCGGGCCCCTCGATCAGGGCTCCGACCTGCGGGAGTACGGCACGGGCCGCGCCCGGCATGGGGTGGCCGAGGACCTGCGCGGTGCCGGACGTCGGGTCGATCAGACCCATCAGCATCCGGATGGTCGTGGTCTTCCCCGAGCCGTTGGGGCCGAGGAATCCGAAGACACTGCCGCCGGGGACACTGAGGTCGAGGCCGTCGACGGCGAGTTGGCCGCCGCGGTACCGCTTGGTGAGGCCCCGTGTCTCGATCACGGCCCCGGGGGCGGTCACCGCCCTCGGCTCGGTCACGGTCCCAGGCTCTGTCATGCGTACTCCCCCATGGGTCGGGTAGGGCCTGCCCGGCGGATCAGGGCCGGACAGCACCTCAGCGGACCGCCCCGCCGTACGGAGGGTACGGCGGGGCGGTCGGTCAGCGGCCCGAAGCGCGACGCACCCCGGCGTCAGGCGGCGTTGTCAGCCGCCTTGACCAGCGCGTCCGGCGTGACCGCGCCGACGTACACCTTGCCGTCGTCCGTCATCAGCGCGTTGACCAGGCGGGTCTTGAAGACCGTGCCCGAGCCGAACTTTCCGGAGACCTTGTCGCCCAGCGAGTCCAGGAACTGCTGCGCCTCGGCCGGTACGTCACCCGACGCCTTCGTGGGGAGTCCGGTGCCGCCCGGGGTCCTGATCTCGGCGATCGCGTTCCAGCCCTCGCCGATGACCTTCGTGTCCTTGGACCCCTGGTCCCCGGCGCCCAGTCCCTCGGCGCCCGGGAACATGCCCAGGCCCCCTGCCCCGTCGGTCTCCTGCTGTGCCTTCGCGTCGTCGGCCTCGGTCACCTCGGCGCCCTTGGGCGGGGTGAACGTGAACGAGGAGGCGGCCGGCTTCGCGAAGTCGACCTTGGTGAAACCGGCGTCGACGGCGGCCTTGCCGCCGCTGCTCGGAAGCAGGGTGAACTTCAGCGGCACACCGTTCTTCGCGTCGACCGCGACCGTGACCGAGCCGATCGTGGAGCCGCTCTGCCTGGGCTTGATGAGCAGCTTGTACGCGTCACGTCCGGCGACCTGCGCCGTGCCGTCGACCGTCACCGATGTGGTGGGGCCCGCAGCCTTCAGAACCTGTTCGGCGAGCGCCTTCGGCGTGGTCGGCACGTCCTCGGGAACCGGGGTCGAGTGCCCGGACTTCTTCCCGCTCCGGTCCTCGGTGGCGTGGTAGGCCTGGTTGGTCTTGCTGTCGTACGCCCAGACCTGATCACCGTTGTGGATCAGGCTGTACTCCGCCGCGTCTTCCAGGATCGACACCCGCTGCTTTTCGGGGCCGTCGGCGGCCACCCGCAGGGTGTGCGTACCGGACGCCAGCTCCGTCATCTTCGTCTGCGGGTCGGCGGTCGAATCGCCCTCGGCACTGCCGGTGTCGCCGGGGGCGAAGGAGCCGGCCAGACCGCCGAGTGACGGGATGCCGAGGTCCGTGCTGATCTTCACCGTGCCGGAGAGCTGCTGGGCGTCCGAAGCGGCGATCTTCTCGATGAGCTGCTGTGCGGTGATCTTCGGCAGATCGGGGTCACCGGTGCTCGCGAGCGCCGGGACGAGCCCGATCGTCGCGGCCGCCACTCCCGCCACCGCGACCGGGACGATGTAGCGTGCCGCCTTTCGACGGTCGACGGTGTTGCCCCTGATCCCGCCGTTGGTCTCTACGCTGTCGTTCGGTGCCATGTGTGCCCTACCTCCGTGGTCGGCGGCTTCCGTCCGGATGCACTCGTCCACTCCGTGCCGCCATTCTCACCGATCGTTCAGGAGTGGTTGTTCTCCATCTGACCAAAACGGCGGCGCGGAATCGTCACTCCCGGGGAGCAACTCCGCCTACCTCTTCGGTATGACGCCACATGCCTGGGCGCCCACCGTCCCGTAGGGGGTGGCCACCCGAACGGGCTCAGCCCGCCCGGTGCACCACCGCGTCGCACAGCTCCTCCAGCGCGGCCTTCGCGTAGCCCGCGGGCAGCGGCGCCAGCGTCGCACGCGCCTCCTGCGCGTACCGGATGGTGTCCCGTCGGGCCTGCTCCAGCGCCGGGTGGGCGCGCAGCCTGCGCAGCGCCTCGGCGTGCCGGGCGTCGTCGCTCAGGTCGCCGTCGAGCAGCTCGACGAGTTCCAGGTCGTCCGGCTTTCCGTCGGCCGCGGCCTGGGCCCGCAGATGGAGCACGGGGAGCGTCGGGATGCCTTCGCGCAGGTCGGTGCCGGGGGTCTTGCCGGACTCGTGGGAGTCGGAGGCGATGTCGAGCACATCGTCGGCGAGCTGGAAGGCGACGCCGAGCCGCTCCCCGTACTGGGTGAGGATGTCGACGGCCGTCTCGTCCGCGCCGGCCATCATCGCGCCGAACCGGCAGGCCACGGCGATCAGCGAGCCGGTCTTGCCGCGCATCACTTCGAGGTAGTGCTCGACCGGGTCGCGCCCGTCGCCCGGACCCGCGGTCTCCAGGATCTGGCCGGTGACCAGCCGCTCGAACGCCTCCGCCTGGATGCGTACGGCCTCCGGACCGAGGTCGGCCAGTATGTGCGAGGCGCGGGCGAAGAGGAAGTCGCCGGTCAGGACGGCCACCGAGTTGCCCCAGCGGGTGTTGGCACTGTCGACGCCACGGCGTACGTCCGCCTCGTCCATCACGTCGTCGTGGTAGAGCGTCGCGAGATGGGTCAGCTCGACGACGACGGCGGCGGGCACGACGCCCGGCGCGTCGGGGTCGCCGAACTGGGCGGCCAGCATGGCCAGCAGCGGCCGGAATCGCTTGCCCCCGGCGCGTACGAGATGCTGCGCGGCCTCCGTGATGAAGGGCACGCCGCTCTTGGTGGCATCGAGCAGCCCCGACTCGACAGCAGCCAAACCGGCCTGGACATCGGCTTCAAGAGCGTGGTCCCGCACGCTCAGTCCGAACGGCCCGACGACGGTCACGAGGGGATCTCCTGTCTGCTGACGATCACACGGAATGTCGATCTGTCGCTGTCATCACTCAAGTCAGCGTATCCGGTCCCCTTTCGATCACCATGGGCGCCTTCCCGCCACCGCCGGTATGTTCGGGATCAGCTCATACGATCAGGAGTTCTCCCTTTGTCCTTCACGGCAACCGACACTGAACCGACTCAGCCGCCACCCAGCGACGACCATGCCTTTTTCGGCCAGCCACGGGGTCTGATGACCCTGTCCGGCCTGGAGGTCTGGGAACGGTTCTCGTTCCTCGGCATGCAGGCGATCCTGGTCCTCTACTTCGCCGACACCGTCGCCCGCGGCGGCATGGGCATGGAGGCGGGCACCGCGGCGTCCGTCTCGGCCGCCTACGGCACTCTGGTCTACCTGGTCTCCGTGGCCGGCGGCTGGCTGGCCGACCGGATCCTCGGCTCATACCGCGCCGTCCTGTACGGCGGAATTCTCATCGCGTGCGGGCATTACGCCATGGCGGTGCCCACCGACGCCATGACATGGACCGGCCTCGGTCTGATCAGCGCCGGAACGGGCCTGCTCAAGCCCAATGTGGCGACCATGGTCGGCAAGCTCTACCGCACCGAGGACGAGCGCCGCGACGCCGGCTTCGCGCTCTACTACATGGGCATCAACATCGGGGCGTTCCTCGGCCCGCTGGTCACCGGCTGGCTCGGGGACCATGCGAGCTGGCACTGGGGCTTCTCGGCCGCAGCCTTCGGTATGACGCTCGGTCTGATCCAGTACGTACTGGGCCGGCGTCACCTGGTTGGGCGAAAGCACAGCGCCGAATTCGCGCTGGCTCCGGAGCCGATGCGCCGCGCCGTCCGGCTGATCGCGGCCGGTGCCGTCGTGGTCGCCGCCGTCGCCACCGCGCTGGCCCTTGCGGGTTGGCTGACCATGAACCGTTTCGTCGACCTGCTCACCCTCATCTCGGTGATCGCACCGGTCGTGTACTTCATGGTGATGTTCCGCAGCCCGCGGGTCACCAGCGAGGAACGCGGCAGGCTGCGCCCGTACGTGGTGCTGTTCCTGGCCTCCGTCGTCTTCAACTTCATCCTCTTCCAGGCGTACTCGACGATGATTCTGCTCGCGTCGACCAACGCCCGTACCGAGATCCTCGGCTTCCACTTCCCGGCGAGCTGGTACGCCTCCGCGCTCGGTGCCTTCGAGGTCGCGCTCGCCCCGGTGGTCGCCGCCGTCTGGGCCCGGATGGGCCCGCGTCAGCCGCACGCCTCCAACAAGATCGCGATCGGGGTGATCCTCGGCGGACTGTCGTTCCTGCTGATGGTGCTGCCGACCTCCGGGCACTCCGGCGACACCTACAAGATGGCCGCCTGGTGGATCGTCGGCTCGTATCTGCTGCTCGGCCTCGGCGACATCCTGCTGGAGACCTCCGGCATGTCCGCGACCACGAAGCTCGCACCCAAGGCGTTCGCCAGCCAGACCATGGCGCTCTGGTTCCTCTCGCTGGCCCTCGCCAACGGCATCCAGGCCCAGGTCGTGAAGCTGTACGGCGAGGTCTCCAACCCCGCCTACTTCGGTGTCAATGGCGCAATCGCGGTGGTGGCCGGTGTGGCCGTCATCGCCGCCGCACCCTGGCTCAAGCGCACCATGCACCCCGTCCACTGAGGTACCGCCATGCACATCCGCACCACGTATCCGTATGACACCACCCATGAGGACGTCTACATTCCGCTGCCGGACGGCACCCGGCTCTACGCCCGGATCTGGCGGCCCATCACCGACGAACCCGTCCCCGCGCTCCTCGAATATCTGCCGTACCGGCTGAGCGACTGGACGGCGCCACGCGACTGGCAGCGCCACCCGTGGTACGCGGGCCATGGCTACGCCTCCGTCCGGGTGGACGTACGCGGACACGGCAACAGCGAGGGGATGCCGGGCGACGAGTACGACGCGGCGGAGCTGGCCGACGGGGTCGCCGTCATCCACTGGCTGGCCGAGCAGGAATGGTGCTCCGGCCGGGTCGGCATGTTCGGCATCTCCTGGGGCGGCTTCAACTCGCTCCAGATCGCGGCGCTGGCCCCCGAGCCACTGAAGGCCGTCGTCACCGTCTGCTCGACCGACGACCGCTACGACAACGACGTCCACTACATGGGCGGCTCGGTCCTCGCCGTCGACATGCACGCCTGGGCGGCCACCATGCTGGCCTTCGTCGCCCGCCCGCCGGATCCGGCACAGCTCGGCGAGGGCTGGAAGGACATGTGGCTGAATCGACTGGAAACGATCGAACCATTCATCCACACCTGGCTGGCGCACCAGACCCGCGACGACTACTGGAAGCACGGCAGCGTCTGCGAGGACTACTCCGCGATCACAGCGAACGTCCTCGCGGTGGGCGGCTGGCACGACCCGTACCGCGACACCGTCCTGCGGCTCGTCGAACACCTCCACCCGGACAAGGTCCGTGGGCTGATCGGGCCCTGGTCGCACCAGTACCCCGACCGGGGTCTGCCGCCCGGTCCGGCGATCGGCTTCCTCCAGGAGACGCTGCGCTGGTGGGACCAGCACCTGAAGGACAAGGACACCGGCATCATGGCCGAGCCCCTGTTGCGGACCTGGATCAGCGAGTCCCACCGGCCCGCCACGGTGTACGAGACGCTGCCCGGCCGCTGGGTCGGTGAGACCGGCTGGCCCTCGGAGAACATCGCGCCGGTCGCGTACGCCCTCCAGGGCGGTCCGCAGATCGTCGACTCGCCCCAGCAGACCGGCCTGGACGCCGGGCGCTTCTTCCCGTTCGGCAACGACGCCGACCTGCCGCCCGACCAGCGCGACGAGGACGCCAAGTCGGTCTGCTTCGAGTTCCCGGTCGAGGACGCCCCGATCGAGATCCTGGGCCGCCCCCGGGTGAAGCTGCGCATCCGGATGGACGTGCCGCGCGGCCAGGCGATCGCCCGGCTCTGCGACGTCGCACCGGACGGCTCCTCCACCCTGGTGACCCGCGGCGCGCTCAACCTCTCCGCACGGCACGGCCGCGACCGTGCGGACGGCTGGCCGGTGGGCGGGACCGAGGACGTGACCTTCGACCTGAACGGCATCGGGCACACCTTCCCGCCCGGCCACCGGATCAGGCTCGCGGTCTCCTCCTCGTACTGGCCGTGGATCTGGCCGCAGGCCGGGTCGGTCGGCTTCACCCTGGACGCCGACGGCAGCTTCGTCGAACTGCCGGTGCGCCGGCACACCGAGGACCCCGCGATCCGGTTCGAGGAGCCGGAGCAGTCGGAGCCGCTCGGCGTCGTCCACCCGGTGACGCTCGACGAACAGCGCCCCGAGCGCCTGGTGGTCCGCGATGTCGCCAAGGGCGAATGGCGGCTGGAGGTCGACCCGCGCTACGGCGGCACCCGCGTCTACCCGGACGGCCTGGAATTCACCGAGGACGCCGTGGAGACGTACACGATCCAGGAGAACGAACCGCTCTCCGCACGCACCCGCTCCGACTGGTCGATCCGGCTGCACCGGCCGGAGATGGCGTGGGACGTACGGATCGAGACCCGGTCCGAAATCAGTGCGGACGAAACCGACTTCATCACGTCCGACGAGGTGCTGTGCAAGGACGGCGGCGAGGTCGTCTTCCACCGGACCTGGGAGAAGCGGATCCCGCGCACGGCCGGGTGAACCCACCGCCGTGCCCCCCGCACAGCAGGGGGCACGGCGGAACTTTCCGGGCATCAGGAGCAGTTGGGACACTCCCGCGGGTAGCAACACCGACGTAACGTGTCCCCAAGCGACCTGGAAAGCGAGGCAGCAACACATGCCCGAGCAGAGCAGCCCGCTCGATCTGGCCGAGGGCGACCCCTTCGGTCCGCACAACCTTCCGTACGGTGTGTTCTCCACCCCCGACCACCCCGAGGACCGCCGGGTCGGCGTCCGCATCGGCAGCCATGTACTGGACGCCGGAGCGGCGGCACACGCACTCGGATCGCCCTACGCACAGCTTCTCGCCCAGCCGGACCTGACCGCGCTGCTGGCCGCCGGCCGCACCGCCTGGCGGGACGTCCGACGGGCGCTGACCGCATGGGTGGCGGTCCCGGCACACCGCGCGGACATCGAACCGCTGCTGCACCCGGTCGAGTCCGTGACGCTCCATCTGGCGTACGAGGTCGCGGACTACGTCGACTTCTACGCGAGCGAGAACCACGCCACCAACGTCGGGAAGATCTTCCGGCCGAACGGTGACGCGCTGACGCCCAACTGGAAGCACCTCCCGATCGGCTACCACGGCCGGTCCGGCACCGTCGTCGTCTCCGGCACGGATGTGGTGCGCCCGTCCGGCCAGCGCAAGGCGCCCGCCGACGCGGCCCCCGTCTTCGGTCCTTCCGTCAAGCTCGACATCGAGGCCGAGGTCGGCTTCGTCGTCGGAGTCGGCTCCGAGCAGGGCCGTCCGGTCCGGCTCGGCGACTTCCGCGACCATGTCTTCGGGCTCTCGCTGCTCAACGACTGGTCGGCACGGGACATCCAGGCCTGGGAGTACGTCCCGCTCGGCCCGTTCCTCGGCAAGTCCTTCGCCACGTCCGTATCTGCATGGGTGACGCCGCTCGAAGCCCTGGAGGCGGCCCGGATCGCACCCCCGGCCCGCGACTTCCCCCTGCTCCCCTACCTGGAGGACGCGGGCGAGGAGGAGGCCGGCGGCCTCGACCTGCGGATCTCCGTCGCGATCAACGGACAGCTGGTCGCCGAGCCGCCGTTCGCCACCATGTACTGGACGGCGGCCCAGATGCTGGCCCAGATGACGGTGAACGGCGCGTCGCTGCGCACCGGTGATCTGTACGGCTCCGGCACGGTCAGCGGCGCCGAGCCCGGACAGCGCGGCTCGCTCCTGGAACTGACCTGGAACGGCCGCGACCCGCTGGATCTCCCGGACGGCAAACGGACGTTTCTGGAGGACGGCGACACGGTGACGATGACGGCCTGGGCGCCGGGCCCGGACGGCACGCGGGTGGGGCTCGGCGAGGTCACGGGGCGGATCGTGCCGTCCGCATGACGCCTGCCCGTCGACGGTCGCGCTCCTGACGGAGCGTGGCCGTCAATGGCGCTCGATTGGTTCACCTGTTCGCGCGGTTTTGAACCGGTTTCGGCGGATACGCCGGACAGATGCGCGAGACTCCGTGCATGGGAGCACCGATGAGCGTCGACCCCGAGGCGAACGAGCCGAGGTGGGCGGTTCCACCCGTGGGCGGCTGGACCGCCGATGACCTGGACACACTCCCGAATCTGCCTCCGCACACGGAGCTGATCGACGGGAGCCTTGTTTTCGTGAGTCCGCAGACCGTTTTCCACGAGCGCGCGACCGACCATCTCAAGTGGCAGCTGCAGTCGCTCGCACCGCTCGACCTGGAAGTCTTTCGCGAATTCACCATCGACGTCGACTGGCAGAACCGGCCCGAACTCGATGTGGTCGTCGTGCGGGCGGACGCAGTCGAGAGTCTGCGGCAGACACGATTCCGCGCCGAGACGGTGCTGCTGGCGGTCGAGGTCGTGTCCGATGAATCCCTGACCCGGGACCGGGAGACCAAGTCCGTGAAGTACGCGCGGGCGAGGATCCCTCACTACTGGCGGGTGGAGAACCAGGACGGCCGGGCGGTCGTCTACGCCTTCGAGCTGGAACCGGCCACCGGCGCCTACACCTCCACCGGCATCTTCCACGACCGGATGAAGGTCTCCGTCCCCTTCCCCGTCGATCTCGATCTCACCGCGATCGTCTCGCGGCACCGGACGGCAGCCCCGGAGTAGACCGGCGACCGCCACCGGGCCCGGCACTCACTCGTACTCCGGCGGCTCCTCGTCCCAGCCGAACTCCGAGTCGTCGAACGCCACCGGAGCGGGGGCAGCAGCAGGGCCCGGCGCGGAGGCCGCTGACGGGACCGGCGCGGAGGCCGCAGCAGGGCCCGGTACGGAGGCCGCTGACGGGACCGGCGCGGAGGCCGCAGCAGGGCCCGGTACGGAGGCCGCTGACGGGACCGGCGCGGAGGCCGCTGACGGGGTCGGCGCCGGGTCGGCTTCCGGTGCCGCCGCCGCTTCCGCCCCCGCCTCCCCGAACGACGCGAGCACTTCCAGCACCCCCTCCCCGTACGTCGCCAGCTTCTTCTCGCCCAGGCCGCTGATGCCGCCCAGCGCGGACACCGAGTCCGGCCGCACCGTGGCGATCTCACGCAGCGTCGCGTCGTGGAAGATGACGTACGCCGGGACGCCCTGTTCCTTCGCCCGGTCGCCGCGCCAGGCCCGTAGCGCTTCGAAGACCGGGACGGCCTCGGGCGCCAGCTCGGCGGCGGCCGCCTGGGACTTCGTCTTGCGTTCGCCCTTCGTGGAGCGCGACGCGGGCTTCGGCGCCTCCTTGCGCAGCATCACCTCGCGCTCCCGGCCGAGCACCGAACCGCTCTCCTGCGTCAGCACCAGCGTGCCGTACTCGCCCTCGACCGCGATCAGCCCCTGGGCCAGCAGCTGCCGTACGACTCCGCGCCATTCGGCCTCGGCCAGCTCCTCGCCGATCCCGAAGACCGAGAGCTGGTCGTGGTCGAACTGGATGACCTTCGCCGTCTTGCGGCCGAGCAGGATGTCGATGATCTGGCCCGCACCGAACTTCTGCCCTCGCTCCCGCTTCAGCCGCACGACGGTCGACAGCAGCTTCTGCGCGACCACCGTGCCGTCCCAGGTCTCGGGCGGGGTGAGGCAGGTGTCGCAGTTGCCGCAGGTCGCCGCACCGGGCTCCTGGCCGAAGTACGTCAGGAGCTGGGCGCGGCGGCACTGGACCGTCTCGCACAGGGCCAGCATCGAGTCGAGGTGGGAGGCCGCGCGGCGGCGGAACGCCTCGTCGCCCTCACCGCCCTGGATGAGCTTGCGCTGCTGGACCACGTCCTGGAGTCCGTACGCCATCCAGGCCGTGGACGGCAGCCCGTCACGCCCGGCGCGGCCGGTCTCCTGGTAGTAGCCCTCGACCGATTTCGGCAGGTCCAGGTGGGCGACGAAGCGTACGTCCGGCTTGTCGATGCCCATGCCGAAGGCGATGGTCGCAACGACGACCAGGCCCTCCTCGCGCAGGAAGCGGGACTGGTGGACGGCGCGCATGCCCGCGTCCAGACCGGCGTGGTACGGGACGGCCTCGATGCCGTTGCGGCAGAGATACTCGGCGGTCTTCTCGGTCGAGTTGCGCGACAGGCAGTAGATGATGCCCGCGTCCCCTGCGTGCTCCTCCTTGAGGAAGGAGAGCAGCTGCTTCTTCGGGTCGGCCTTCGGCACGATCCGGTACTGGATGTTGGGCCGGTCGAAGCTGGCGACGAAGTGCTTCGCGTCGGGCATGCCCAGGCGCTGCGTGATCTCCTGGTGCGTGGCGTTGGTCGCGGTGGCCGTCAGGGCGATGCGCGGTACGTCGGGCCAGCGCTCGCCGAGGACGGAGAGGGTCAGATAGTCCGGGCGGAAGTCGTGGCCCCACTGGGCGACGCAGTGCGCCTCGTCGATCGCGAAGACGGAGATCTCGCCACGGGAGAGCAGGCCGAGCGTGGTGTCCAGGCGGAGCCGCTCCGGGGCCAGATAGAGCAGGTCGAGCTCACCGGCGACGAACTGGGCCTCCATCGAGCGGCGCTCGTCGAAATCCTGCGTGGAGTTGATGAAGCCGGCCCGCACACCAAGCGCCCGCAGCGCGTCCACCTGGTCCTGCATCAGGGCGATCAGGGGTGAGATGACGATGCCTGTACCGGCTCTGACCAGGGCCGGGATCTGGTAACAGAGGGACTTTCCGCCACCGGTCGGCATGAGCACGACGGCGTCCCCGCCCGCCACCACATGGTCGACGATCGATTCCTGTTCGCCGCGGAACGCCTCGTACCCGAACACCCGGTGCAGCGTCTGCCGCGCGTCGCTCTCGGTCACATCCATGGTCCCGCCCGTCGCGCCCATTGCCCTGTCCCCCGAAGTCGTGCCGTTCTGTCCTGCCGCCGTCCCCTGCCACGATAGGCGCCGCCTACGACAACGCCGGACGGGCTTGACTTCTCGGGCCCGTCCGGCGCTGTCCCAGCTGTGCGTGTGTGTGCTACCTCACGAACACTCCCGCCTGGCTCGCCAGGTCCAGGAAGTACTGCGGGGCCAGGCCCAGCACCAGCGTGACCGCGACCCCGACCCCGATCGTCGTCATCGTCAGCGGGGACGGGACGGCGACCGTCGGGCCGTCCGCCTTCGGCTCGCTGAAGAACATCAGCACGATGACCCGGATGTAGAAGAACGCGGCGATCGCCGACGAGATCACACCGACCACGACCAGGCCGCCCGCACCGCCGTCCGCCGCGGCCTTGAAGACGGCGAACTTTCCGGAGAACCCCGAGGTGAGCGGGATACCGGCGAAGGCCAGCAGGAACACCGCGAAGACCGCGGCGACCAGCGGCGAGCGCCGGCCGAGCCCGGCCCACTTCGACAGATGCGTCGCCTCTCCGCCCGCGTCGCGCACCAGGGTGACGACGGCGAACGCGCCGACCGTCACGAAGGAGTACGCGCCCAGGTAGAAGAGGACCGACGAGATGCCGTCCGGGGTGGTCGCGATGACACCGGCGAGGATGAAGCCGGCGTGTGCGATCGAGGAGTAGGCGAGCAGCCGCTTGATGTCGGTCTGGGTGATGGCGACGATCGCACCGCCCAGCATCGTGACGATCGCGACGGCCCACATGACCGGGCGCCAGTCCCAGGCGAGGCCAGGCAGCACCACGTACAGCAGACGCAGCAGCGCACCGAACGCGGCGACCTTGGTGGCAGCGGCCATGAAGCCGGTGACCGGGGTCGGGGCGCCCTGGTAGACGTCCGGGGTCCACATGTGGAACGGGACGGCGCCGACCTTGAAGAGCAGACCGGTCAGGATCATCGCCCCGCCGATCAGGAGCAGTGCGTCGTTGCCCATGGTGTCGGCGAGCGCCGGGTCGATCCGGGTGACGGAGCCGTCGACCACGTTCGCGATGGTGGCGTACGAGACGGAGCCCGCGTACCCGTACAGCAGGGCGATCCCGAAGAGCAGGAATGCCGACGAGAAGGCGCCGAGCAGGAAGTACTTCACCGCGGCCTCCTGCGACATCAGCCGCTTGCGACGGGCGACGGCGCACAGGAGGTAGAGCGGGAGGGAGAAGACCTCCAGGGCCACGAAGAGCGTCAGCAGATCGTTGGCCGCCGGGAAGACCAGCATGCCGGCCACTGAGAAGAGGACCAGCGGGAAGACCTCGGTGGTGGTGAATCCGGCCCTGACCGCTGCCTTCTCGCTGTCGCTGCCGGGGACCGACGCTGCCTGTGCGGCGAACGAGTCGACGTGGTTGCCGTGCGCGGCGGGGTCGAGCCGCCGCTCGGCGAAGGTGAAGACGGCGACCAGTGAGGTCAGCAGGATGGTGCCCTGCAGGAAGAGTGTCGGCCCGTCGATCGCGATGGCACCCATCGCGGCGATGTGCGCCTTCGTCGTGCCGTACCCCCCGGCCGCCAGGCCGATGACCGCGGCGAACGCGGCGGCGAGGGCGACGACCGTCAGGAAGACCTGCGTGTAGTAGCGGGCCCGGCGCGGCACGAAGGCCTCGACGAGTACGCCCACGACGGCAACACCGATCACAATGAGGACCGGGGTCAGCTGGGCGTACTCGATGACCGGTGCCTTGAACTTCTCGGCCGGGGCGGCCGATGTCACCCCGCCCGCCATTGTCCACAGGCTGTGGACAGCTGTTGCGCTCACTTGGCGGCCTCCACCTCAGGCTGGGGGTCCTTCTTCTGGACGTCCGACATGGTGTGCTGCACCGCCGGGTTGACGATCTCCGTCAGCGGCTTCGGATAGACACCCAGGAAGAGCAGCAGCGCGATCAGCGGGAGGACCACTGCCAGCTCTCGGACCTTGAGGTCCGCCATGCCCTGGACTTCGGCCTTCACCGGGCCGGTCATCGTCCGCTGATAGAGGACCAGGACGTACAGCGCGGCGAGCACGATGCCGGTCGTGGCGATGATGCCCGCCGCCGGATACGCGCTGAACGTGCCGACGAGGACCAGGAACTCGCTGACGAACGGGGCGAGCCCGGGCAGCGACAGGGTGGCCAGACCGCCGATCAGGAAGGTGCCGGCCAGGACCGGCGCCACCTTCTGCACCCCGCCGTAGTCGGCGATGAGCCGCGAACCGCGCCGGGTGATCAGGAAGCCCGCCACCAGCATCAGCGCGGCGGTCGAGATCCCGTGGTTGACCATGTAGAGCGTGGCGCCCGACTGGCCCTGGCTGGTCATCGCGAAGATGCCCAGGATGATGAAGCCGAAGTGCGAGATCGACGCATAGGCGATCAGCCGCTTGATGTCGCGCTGGCCGACGGCGAGCAGCGCCCCGTACACGATGCTGATCAGCGCCAGGACGATGATCACGGGTGTCGCCCACTTGCTGGCCTCCGGGAAGAGCTGGAGGCAGAAGCGGAGCATCGCGAATGTGCCGACCTTGTCCACGACCGCGGTGATCAGGACGGCGACCGGGGAGGTCGCCTCACCCATGGCGTTGGGCAGCCAGGTGTGCAGCGGCCACAGCGGGGCCTTCACCGCGAAGGCGAAGAAGAACCCGAGGAAGAGCCAGCGCTCCGTGCTGGTCTCCATGGAGAGCGAGCCGCTCGCCCGGGCCTCGGCGATCTCGGAGAGCGAGAACGTCCCCGCGACCACGTACAGGCCGATCACGGCGGCCAGCATGATGAGGCCGCCGACCAGGTTGTAGAGGAGGAACTTGACCGCGGCGTACGAGCGTTGCGCCGCCGCGTTCTCGTCGCTGCCGGTGTGCGCCCGGTCCCCGAAGCCGCCGATGAGGAAGTACATCGGGATGAGCATGGCTTCGAAGAGGATGTAGAAGAGGAAGACGTCGGTGGCCTCGAAGGAGAGGATCACCATCGCTTCGACCATCAGGATCAGGGCGAAGAAGCCCTGAGTCGGCCGCCAGCGCGAGGACTTGGTTTCCATGGGGTCGGCGTCGTGCCAGCCGGCCAGGATGACGAAGGGGATCAGCAGGGCGGTGAGCGCCATGAGCGCCAGCCCGATGCCGTCCACGCCCAGTTCGTACCGGACACCGAAGTCCTTGATCCAGGCGTGCGATTCGGTGAGCTGGTAGCGGGCTCCGCCGGGCTCGAAGCGGGCAAGCGCGATGCCCGCCAGTACGAGCGTGGCCAGCGAGAAGAGCAGCGCCAGCCATTTGGCGGTGGTACGCCGGGCGGCCGGGACGGCGGCGGTGGCGATCGCACCGATCGCCGGGAGCGCCGCCGTCGCTGTCAGGAGGGGAAAGGACATGTGATCAGACCGCCCTCATCAGCAGGGTCGCGGCGATGACGAGCGCCGTACCGCCGAACATCGAGACCGCGTAGGAGCGGGCGTAGCCGTTCTGCAGCTTGCGCAGCCGGCCGGAGAGCCCGCCCATCGAGGCGGCCGTGCCGTTGACGACGCCGTCGACCAGGGTGTGGTCGACGTACACCAGGGAGCGGGTGAGGTGCTCGCCGCCGCGGACCAGGACCACATGGTTGAAGTCGTCCTGGAGGAGATCGCGGCGGGCGGCCCGGGTGAGCAGCGAGCCGCGCGGCGCGACGACCGGCACCGGCCCCCGTCCGTACATCGCCCAGGCGATGGCGACGCCGATGGCGAGCACCACCATCGTGGCTGCCGTGACGGTCGTGGCGCTGACCGGCGCGTGGCCGTGGCTGTGTCCGGTGACCGGCTCCAGCCAGTTCAGGAAGCGGTCGCCGATGGAGAAGAGGCCTCCGGCGAAGACCGACCCGAAGGCCAGGATGATCATGGGGATGGTCATCGACTTCGGGGACTCGTGCGGATGCGGCTCATGACCCTCCGCGTCGGGCTGCCAGCGCTTCTCGCCGAAGAACGTCAGCAGCATCACGCGCGTCATGTAGAACGCGGTGATCCCGGCGCCCAGCAGGGCCACCGAGCCGAGGATCCAGCCCTCGGTGCCGCCCTTGGCGAAGGCCGCCTCGATGATCTTGTCCTTGGAGAAGAAGCCGGACAGACCGGGGAAACCGATGATCGCCAGATAGCCGAGGCCGAAGGTGATGAAGGTGACCGGCATGTACTTCCTGAGGCCGCCGAACTTCCGCATGTCGACCTCGTCGTTCATGCCATGCATGACCGAACCGGCGCCGAGGAAGAGCCCGGCCTTGAAGAAGCCGTGCGTCACCAGGTGCATGATCGCGAAGACGTAGCCGATCGGGCCGAGTCCGGCGGCCAGGATCATGTAGCCGATCTGGGACATCGTCGACCCGGCGAGGGCCTTCTTGATGTCGTCCTTCGCACAACCGACGATCGCACCGAAGAGCAGCGTGACGGCGCCGACGACCACGACGGCCAGCTGTGCGTCCGGCGCGGCGTTGAAGATCGCGCCGGACCGGACGATGAGGTAGACACCCGCGGTCACCATGGTCGCGGCGTGGATGAGGGCCGAGACCGGGGTCGGGCCCTCCATCGCGTCACCGAGCCAGGACTGCAGCGGCACCTGGGCCGACTTGCCGCAGGCCGCGAGCAGCAGCAGCAGGCCGATCGCCGTCAGCTTGCCCTCGCTGGTCTGACCGGTCGCCCCCAGGACGGGACCGAAGGCGAAGGTGCCGAACGTGGTGAACATCAGCATGATCGCGATCGACAGGCCCATGTCGCCGACCCGGTTGACCAGGAATGCCTTCTTGGCGGCCGTCGCCGCGCTGGGCTTGTGCTGCCAGAAGCCGATCAGCAGGTACGACGCCAGACCGACGCCCTCCCACCCGACGTACAGCAGCAGGTAGTTGTCGGCGATGACCAGGATCAGCATCGCCGCGAGGAACAGGTTCAGATAGCCGAAGAAGCGGCGCCGGCGCTCGTCGTGCGCCATGTAGCCGATCGAGTAGATGTGGATCAGCGTGCCCACACCGGTGATCAGCAGCACGAACGTCATCGACAACTGGTCGAGCTGGAAGGCCACATCGGCCCGGAAGCCCTCGACCGGAATCCAGCTGAACAGCTTCTGGTGCAGCGCCCGGTCCTCCGCGCCCTTCCCCAGCATGTCGAGGAAGAGCACGACACCGATGACGAACGACACGGCGGCGAGCAGGGTGCCGACCCAGTGTCCGGCGCGGTCCAGCCGTCGGCCGCCGCAGAGCAGGACCGCGGCTCCGAGCAGAGGCGCCGCGACGAGCAGCGCAATCAGGTTCTCCACGATTCAACGTCCCCTTACAGCTTCATCAGGCTGGCGTCGTCGACCGAGGCCGAGTGGCGGGAACGGAACACCGACACGATGATCGCGAGCCCGACCACGACCTCGGCGGCGGCGACGACCATCGTGAAGAAGGCGATGATCTGCCCGTCGAGATTGCCGTGCATCCGGGAGAAGGTCACGAACGCGAGGTTGCAGGCGTTGAGCATCAGCTCCACGCACATGAACACCACGATCGCGTTCCGCCTGATCAGCACCCCGGCCGCACCGATGGTGAACAACAGGGCGGCGAGATAGAGGTAGTTGACCGGATTCACTTGGCGACCTCCTCATCTTCGTTGTCACGGCCGAGCCGCTCCTCGGAGCGCTGCTCCAGCGCCTTGAGCTGGTCCAGCGACTCGTTCGACACATCGCGGATCTGCCCGCGATTGCGCAGCGTCTGCATGACGCTGAGCTCGGACGGTGTGCCGTCCGGGAGCAGACCCGGGATGTCCACGGCGTTGTGCCGGGCGTAGACACCGGGGGCGGGCAGCGGCGGCAGCTGCTTGCCGCGTACGCGCTCCTCGGACATCTCCCGCTGGGTCTTGGCCCGTTCGGTGCGCTCCCGGTGGGTGAGCACCATCGCGCCGACCGTCGCCGTGATCAGCAGGGCGCCGGTGATCTCGAAGGCGAAGACGTACTTGGTGAAGATGAGGCTGGCCAGCCCCTCGACGTTTCCGCCGTGCTCGGCGTTGGCGGTGCCGAGCCCGTTGAAGCTGTTCAGCGAGGCGTTGCCGATGCCCGCGATCAGCAGGATGCCGAAGCCGATCCCGCAGCCCGCGGCCAGCCAGCGCTGCCCCTTGAGGGTCTCTTTCAGCGAGTCGGCCGCCGTGACTCCGACGAGCATGACCACGAAGAGGAACAGCATCATGATCGCGCCGGTGTAGACGACGATCTGGACGACGCCCAGGAAGTAGGCACCGTTGGCGAGGTAGAACACCGCCAGGACGATCATGGTCCCGGCGAGGCTCAGAGCACTGTGCACGGCCTTTTTCATCAGCACGGTGGACAGCGCGCCGATCACGGCGACAGTGCCGAGCACCCAGAACTGGAAGGCCTCACCGGTCGAGGTCTGGGAGGCCGCTGCGGCCAGGCCGGTCATGCGTCCACCTCCTGCGCAGAGCCGCATCCGTGCCCGTTGTCCTGCTTGGACTCGCCCTTGGAGACCGCGGCCTGGCGCTCCGTACCGGGCGCGGCCTCGGTGACAAGACCCCGGTAGTAGTCCTGCTCGTCCATCCCGGGGTAGATCGCGTGCGGAGTGTCGACCATGCCCTCCTCCAGGCCCGCGAGCAGCTCGTCCTTGGTGTAGATGAGGCTCTCGCGGGTGGTGTTGGCGAGCTCGAACTCATTGGTCATCGTCAGCGCCCGGGTCGGGCACGCCTCGATGCACAGTCCGCAGAGAATGCAGCGCGCGTAGTTGATCTGGTAGACGCGGCCGTAGCGCTCACCCGGGGAGTAGCGCTCCTCGTCGGTGTTGTCCGCGCCCTCCACATAGATCGCGTCCGCCGGACATGCCCAGGCGCACAGCTCGCAGCCGACGCACTTCTCCAGACCGTCCGGGTGACGGTTGAGCTGATGCCGGCCGTGGAAGCGCGGCGCCGTCACCTTCTGCGTTTCCGGATACTGCTCGGTCAGCCGCTTCTTGAACATGGCCTTGAAGGTCACGCCGAAGCCGGCGACAGGGTTCTGGAACTTCTCCCCCGAGGGCTCCGATGACTCAGACACCGTCAGCCTCCTTTCCGTCACTCGAATTTCCGTCACTCTCAGTGTCCGACCCGCCACTGACAACGAGCTCCCGCTCGCCGCGCGGCCTGCGGCGCGGCACCGGTGGCAGGGTCTGTCCGGGCAGCGGCGGCACCGGGAATCCGCCCGCCATCGGGTCGAACGCCGGCTCCGGTCCCGCGTCCGCCTCGGCAGCGCGGCCCTTCTTGTCGCGGAAGATGTCGGCGACGAAGGAGATCAGCAGGATCGCGATCACGGCCCCGGCCACGTACAGCACGATCTTCGAGAAGTCGTACCCCTCGTTGCGCAGCGCCCGCACCGTCGCGACCAGCATCAGCCAGACCACGGAGACCGGGATCAGGACCTTCCAGCCGAGCTTCATCAGCTGGTCGTAGCGGACCCGGGGCAGCGTGCCGCGCAGCCAGATGAAGAAGAACAGCAGCAGCTGGACCTTGATGACGAACCAGAGCATCGGCCACCAGCCGTGGTTCGCGCCCTCCCAGAAGGTGCTGATCGGCCACGGGGCCCGCCAGCCGCCCAGGAACAGAGTCGTGGAAACCGCGGAGACGGTGACCATGTTGACGTACTCGGCGAGCATGAACATTGCGAACTTGATCGATGAGTACTCGGTGTTGAAGCCGCCGACCAGGTCGCCCTCGGACTCCGGCATGTCGAAGGGGGCCCGGTTGGTCTCACCGACCATCGTGACGATGTAGATGATGAAGGAGACCGGCAGCAGGATGATGAACCAGCGGTCCTGCTGCGCCTCCACGATCTTCGAGGTCGACATCGACCCGGAGTAGAGAAAGACCGAGGCGAACGCGGCGCCCATCGCGATCTCGTAACTGATCATCTGCGCGCACGAGCGCAGACCGCCGAGGAGCGGGTACGTCGATCCGGACGACCAGCCCGCCAGCACGATGCCGTAGATCCCGACCGAGGCGACCGCGAGGATGTAGAGCATCGCGATCGGCAGGTCGGTGAGCTGCATCGCCGTACGGTGCCCGAAGATCGAGACCTCGTCGGACGGACCGAACGGGATCACCGCGATCGCCATGAACGCGGGGATGGCGGCGACGATCGGCGCGAGCACGTACACGACCTTGTCGGCGCGCTTGACGACGACGTCTTCCTTCAGCATCAGCTTGATGCCGTCGGCGAGCGACTGGAGCATGCCCCAGGGGCCGTGCCGGTTGGGGCCGATGCGCAGCTGCATCCAGGCGACGACCTTGCGCTCCCACACGATGGAGAAGAGCACGGTCACCATCAGGAACGCGAAGCAGAACACCGCCTTGATGACGACGAGCCACCACGGGTCGGTGCCGAACATCGACAGATCCTCGGCGGCGAGTACGGCAGTGTGCGGTGCCGCGGCCAGTTGAGCGAAGGCAGTCACGCCCCCACCTCCGGTGTGACGTCGGGAGTGCCCGGTGCGGCGGGGCCGATCCGGACCAGACCGCCGGGCTGGGCGCCGGTGTCGGCCGGGACGCCCTGCCCGACGGAGTTCAGCGGCACCCAGACCACCCGGTCCGGCATGTCGGTGACCTTCAACGGGAGTTCGACGCTGCCCGCCGGGCCGGTGACGGCCAGCAGATCGCCGTCCTTCACGCCCGTCTCGGCCGCGGTGACGGCGGAGAGTCGGGCCACCGAGGCGTGCCGGGTGCCGGCCAGTGCGTCGTCGCCCTCCTGGAGCCGGCCCAGGTCGAGCAGCATCCGGTGGCCCGCGAGGACCGCCTCGCCGTCGCCGGGCCTGGGCAGCGGCTGCGCCGGCTCGTTCGGGTCGGTGGCGTGCGTACCGGTCCAGCCGCCGAGCCGGTCCAGCTCACGGCGTACGGACTTCAGATCCGGCAGCGCGAAGCGACTGACTTCATCAGCGCCTGAGGCGCGGGCCAGCGCGTCGGCCAGCATGTGCAGCACCCGCGCATCGGTCGGCGCGAGCGTCCGCGTCATCTGCTCGGGCTTCAGCGCCGCCTCGAACATCCGCGCCCTGCCCTCCCAGTTGAGGAAGGTGCCGGACTTCTCGGCCACCGCGGCGACCGGGAAGACCACATCGGCCCGCTCGGTCACCTCACTGGGCCGCAACTCCAGCGAGACCAGGAAGCCGACCTGGTCCAGAGCCTCCAGGGCTCGTGCCGGGTCCGGCAGGTCCACGGTCTCGACCCCGGCGACGACCAGCGCGCCCAGTTCACCGGTGGCCGCGGCCTCCACGATCTGGCCGGTGTCGCGGCCGAAGCGGGACGGGAGCTCGGCCACGCCCCAGACGGCCGCCACCTCGTCCCTGGCCCTCGGGTCGGTCGCCGGACGGCCGCCGGGCAGCAGCGACGGAAGCGCGCCCGCCTCCACCGCACCGCGCTCGCCGGCCCGGCGCGGAATCCACACCATCGTGGCCCCGGTCGCCGTGGCTGTCCGTACCGCGGCGGTGAGCCCGCCCGGCACGGCCGCCAGCCGCTCACCGACCACGATCACGGCGCCCCCGCCACGCAGCGCCTCGGCCGCCTCGGCTCCGTCGCCGTCGAGTCCGACGCCGCCCGCCATCGCGTCCAGCCACTCGGTCTCGGTGCCGGGGGCGGCGGGAAGCAGCGTGCCGCCCGCCTTCGTGAGGCCGCGTGTGGCGTGCGAGGCGACGGCGAACGTGCGCTGTCCGTGCTTACGGTTCGCCTTGCGCAGCCGCAGGAAGACGCCGGGCGCCTCCTCCTCCGACTCGAACCCGACCAGCAGCACCGTCGGGGCCTTCTCCAGCGAGGTGTACGTGACACCCGTGCCGTCCAGGTCCCGGCCGCGCCCGGCCACGCGGGCGGCCAGGAAGTCGGCCTCCTCGCCGCTGTGCACCCGGGCCCGGAAGTCGACGTCGTTCGTGTCCAGCGCGATCCGGGCGAACTTGCTGTACGCGTACGCGTCCTCGACGGTCAGCCGGCCGCCCGTGAGAACACCCGTCCTGCCGCGTGCGGCGGCGAGTCCGGCGGCCGCGGCGTCCAGCGCCTCGGGCCAGCTCGCCGGTTCCAGGACGCCGTCCGCGTTGCGTACCAGCGGAGTGGTCAGCCGGTCCCGCTGTTGCGCGTAGCGGAAGCCGAAGCGGCCCTTGTCGCAGACCCACTCCTCGTTGACCTCGGGGTCGTTGGCGGCGAGCCGCCGCATGACCTTGCCGCGCCGGTGGTCGGTACGGGTCGCGCAGCCGCCCGCGCAGTGCTCGCACACCGACGGTGACGACACCAGGTCGAAGGGCCGGGAGCGGAACCGGTACGCCGCCGAGGTCAGCGCTCCGACCGGGCAGATCTGGATGGTGTTCCCGGAGAAGTACGACTCGAAGGGGTCGCCCTCGCCCGTGCCGACCTGCTGGAGCGCACCGCGCTCCAGGAGCTCGATCATCGGGTCGCCCGCCACCTGGTTGGAGAACCGGGTGCAGCGTGCGCAGAGCACACACCGCTCACGGTCCAGCAGCACCTGGGTGGAGATCGGGACGGGCTTCTCGAACGTGCGCTTCTTGCCGTCGAAGCGGGAGTCGGCGCCGCCGTGCGACATCGCCTGGTTCTGCAGCGGGCACTCACCGCCCTTGTCGCAGACCGGGCAGTCCAGCGGGTGGTTGATGAGCAGCAGCTCCATCACACCCTTCTGCGCCTTCTCGGCGACGGGCGAGGTGAGCTGCGACCTCACCACCATGCCGTCGGTGCAGGTGATGGTGCAGGACGCCATCGGCTTGCGCTGACCCTCGACCTCGACGATGCACTGGCGGCAGGCGCCGGCCGGGTCGAGGAGCGGGTGGTCGCAAAAACGCGGGATCTCGATGCCGAGGAGTTCGGCGGCCCGGATGACCAGGGTGCCCTTGGGCACGCTGATCTCGATGCCGTCGATCGTCAGCGTGACGAGGTCCTCGGGCGGAAGGGCCGCCTCGCCGCCCCCGGAGGGCGCACTCGTGGTGACTGTCATGCGTTCACCCCCTGGTGAGCGTTCTTGTCGTCGGCCCAGGCGGTCGACCTGGCGGGATCGAAGGGGCAGCCCCTGCCCGTGATGTGCTGCTCGTACTCCTCGCGGAAGTACTTCAGCGAGGAGAAGATCGGCGAGGCGGCGCCGTCACCGAGGGCGCAGAAGGACTTGCCGTTGATGTTGTCGGCGATGTCGTTCAGCTTGTCGAGGTCGGCCATCTGTCCCTTGCCCGCCTCGATGTCGCGGAGCAACTGGACCAGCCAGTAGGTGCCTTCGCGGCACGGTGTGCACTTGCCGCAGGACTCATGGGCGTAGAACTCGGTCCAGCGGGTGACGGCCCGCACCACGCAGGTCGTCTCGTCGAAGCACTGGAGCGCCTTGGTGCCCAGCATGGAACCGGCGGCGCCGACACCCTCGTAGTCGAGCGGTACATCGAGGTGCTCGTCGGTGAACATCGGGGTCGAGGAGCCGCCCGGGGTCCAGAACTTCAGCCGGTGGCCGGTGCGCATGCCGCCGCTCATGTCGAGCAGCTGGCGCAGCGTGATGCCGAGCGGGGCCTCGTACTGGCCGGGGCTCGCGACATGCCCGCTGAGCGAATACAGCGTGAAGCCCGGGGACTTCTCGCTGCCCATCGACTTGAACCAGTCCTTGCCCCGGTTCAGGATCGCGGGAACCGAGGCGATGGACTCGACGTTGTTCACCACAGTGGGGCAGGCGTACAGACCGGCGACCGCGGGGAACGGAGGTCGCAGCCGGGGCTGGCCGCGTCGCCCTTCGAGCGAGTCGAGCAGTGCGGTCTCCTCACCGCAGATGTACGCGCCCGCGCCCGCGTGCACGGTGAGTTCCAGGTCGAGCCCCGAGCCCAGGATGTTCGTCCCGAGGAAGCCCGCCTCGTACGCCTCGCGCACGGCCTCGTGCAACCGCCGCAGTACGGGGACGACTTCACCGCGCAGATAGATGAACGCATGCGAGGAACGGATCGCGTAGCAGGCGATCACGATGCCCTCGATGAGGCTGTGCGGGTTGGCGAAGAGGAGCGGGATGTCCTTGCAGGTCCCCGGCTCCGACTCGTCGGCGTTGACCACCAGATAGTGCGGTTTGCCGTCGCCCTGCGGGATGAACTGCCACTTCATGCCGGTGGGGAAGCCCGCGCCGCCGCGGCCGCGCAGACCGGAGTCCTTGACGTACGCGATGAGGTCGTCCGGCGGCATGGCGAGGGCCTTGCGCAGACCCTCGTACCCCTCGTGACGCCGGTAGGTCTCCAGGGTCCAGGATTCCGGCTGGTCCCAGAAGGCGGAGAGGACGGGGGCGAGCAGCTTCTCGGGGCTGCCCCCGCTGCCGTTGTCGTTGATTTCGGTTGCCAACGTCATCACTCTCCCTCCTCGCCTGTCGGGCCGGACGGGTGCTCCGGGTCCTGCGGGGCATCGGTGTGCCCCGACTCGCCCCGCGGGGCGACGACCCTCGGGTGCGGCTCCTCGCCCCTGGCGAGCCGGAGGCCGATCAGCGAGGCGGGGCCCGCGCCGCCGGACGCCTCGACGGCGCCGGGGCGCTCGTCGGGGAAGCCGGCCAGAATCCGGGACGTCTCCTTGTACGAGCAAAGGGGCGCGCCACGGGTGGGTTCGACGGTGCGCCCGGCGAGCAGGTCGTCGACCAGGCGCGTCGCGCTCTCGGGCGTCTGGTTGTCGAAGAACTCCCAGTTGACCATCACCACGGGAGCGAAGTCGCAGGCCGCGTTGCACTCGATGTGTTCGAGGGTGACCTTGCCGTCCTTGGTGGTCTCGTCGTTGCCGACGCCGAGGTGCTCCTTGAGCCGGTCGAAGATGGCGTCGCCGCCCATCACCGCGCACAGCGTGTTGGTGCAGACACCGACCTGGTAGTCACCGCTCGGCTTGCGCCGGTACATCGTGTAGAAGGTGGCGACCGCGGTGACCTCGGCGGTGGTGAGGCCGAGCAGTTCGGCGCAGAACGCCATGCCCGTACGGGAGACGTAGCCCTCCTCGGACTGCACCAGGTGCAGCAGCGGAAGCAGCGCGGAGCGGCTGCCGGGGTAGCGGGCGATCACCTCCTTCGCGTCCGCTTCGAGCCTGGCGCGCACCTCGGCCGGGTAGGCGGGGGCGGGGAGCTGCGGCATCCCCAGACTGACTTCCTGACGTGTTTCGGTCACCGGTCGACGCCTCCCATCACGGGGTCGATGGACGCGACGGCGACGATGACGTCGGCGACCTGGCCGCCCTCGCACATCGCCGCCATGGCCTGCAGATTGGTGAAGGACGGGTCGCGGAAATGGACCCGGTAGGGGCGGGTGCCGCCGTCCGAGACGACATGGACGCCGAGCTCGCCCTTGGGCGACTCGACGGCGGTGTACGTCTGCCCGGCCGGGACCCGGAAGCCCTCGGTCACCAGCTTGAAGTGGTGGATCAGGGCCTCCATGGAGGTGCCCATGATCTTCTTGATGTGGTCGAGCGAGTTGCCGAGCCCGTCCGGACCGAGCGCGAGCTGTGCCGGCCAGGCGATCTTCTTGTCGGCGACCATCACCGGTCCGGGGGCGAGCCGGTCGATGCACTGTTCGACGATCCGCAGCGACTGACGCATCTCCTCGAGCCGGATGAGGAAGCGGCCGTAGGCGTCGCAGCTGTCGGCGGTGGGGACGTCGAACTCGTAGTTCTCGTATCCGCAGTAGGGGTCCGTCTTGCGCAGGTCGTGCGGGAGTCCGGCGGAGCGCAGGATCGGGCCGGTGGCGCCGAGTGCCATGCAGCCGGTCAGGTCGAGATAGCCGACGTCCTGCATACGGGCCTTGAAGATCGGGTTGCCGGTGGCGAGCTTGTCGTACTCCGGCAGGTTCTTCTTCATGGTCTTCACGAACTCGCGGAGCTGGTCGATCGCGCCGGGCGGGAGGTCCTGGGCGAGTCCGCCGGGCCGGATGAACGCATGGTTCATCCGCAGGCCGGTGATCAGCTCGAAGAGGTCGAGAACGAGTTCACGATCACGGAAGCCGTAGATCATGATCGTGGTGGCGCCGAGCTCCATGCCGCCGGTGGCGATGCACACCAGGTGCGAGGAGATCCGGTTGAGCTCCATCAGGAGCACGCGCAGGATGCTGGCCCGGTCGGGGATCTGGTCCTCGATGCCGAGGAGCTTCTCGACGCCCAGGCAGTACGCCGCCTCGTTGAAGAACGGCGTCAGGTAGTCCATGCGCGTCACGAAGGTGGTGCCCTGGGTCCAGTTCCGGAATTCGAGGTTCTTCTCGATGCCGGTGTGGAGGTAGCCGATCCCGCAGCGGGCCTCGGTGACGGTCTCGCCGTCGATCTCCAGGATCAGCCGCAGCACCCCGTGCGTGGACGGGTGCTGGGGGCCCATGTTGACGATGATGCGCTCGTCGTCGGACTTGACCGCCGACTCGACGACCTCGTCCCAGTCGCCGCCGGTGACTGTATATACAGTCCCCTCGGTCGTCGCCCGCGGTGTTGCATGGGGAGTAGACATCAGGAGTACGACCTCCGCTGGTCCGGAGCCGGGATCTGGGCGCCCTTGTACTCGACGGCGATGCCGCCGAGCGGGTAGTCCTTGCGCTGCGGGAAGCCCTGCCAGTCGTCCGGCATCATGATCCGGGTGAGGGCGGGGTGCCCGTCGAAGATGAGCCCGAAGAAGTCGTATGCCTCACGCTCGTGCCAGTCGTTGGTCGGGTAGACCTCGACGAGGGACGGGATGTGCGGATCGTTGTCCGGGGCCGACACCTCCAGGCGGATCAGCCGGCCGTGCGTGATCGAGCGCAGGTGGTAGACGGCGTGCAGTTCCCGGCCCTTGTCGCCGAGGAAGTGGACGCCGCTCACCCCCGTACAGAGCTCGAAGCGCAGCGCCGGGTCGTCGCGCAGGGTCCGGGCGACCCGGACGAGGTGCTCCCGGGCGATGTGGAAGGTGAGTTCGCCGCGGTCGACGACGGTCTTCTCGATGGCGTTCTCGGGAAGCAGGTCCTGTTCCTCCAGGGCCCCTTCGAGCTCGTCGGCCAGCTCGTCGAACCAGCCGCCGTACGGGCGGGACGTGGCGCCCGGCAGCGCCACCGTGCGGACGAGGCCGCCGTAGCCGGAGGTGTCGCCGCCGTTGTTGGCGCCGAACATGCCCTTGCGTACGCCGATGACCTCGCCGGTCTCGTCGCGCGGCGCGGGTACGCCGTTGTTGTTCTGCTCGTCGTGGTTCTGGTTCTCACTCACCGCAGGAGCCCCTTCATCTCGATCAGGGGCAGTGCCTTGAGCGCCGCGTCCTCCGCCTCGCGGGCGGCCTCCTCCGCGTTGACCCCGAGCTTGGAGCTCTGGATCTTCTGGTGGAGCTTGAGGATCGCGTCCATCAGCATCTCGGGCCGCGGCGGGCAGCCCGGCAAGTAGATATCAACCGGGACAATATGATCAACACCCTGAACAATGGCGTAATTGTTGAACATCCCGCCCGATGATGCACACACCCCCATGGAGATGACCCACTTGGGGTTCGGCATCTGGTCGTAGACCTGCCGCAGGACGGGCGCCATCTTCTGGCTGACCCGCCCTGCCACGATCATCAGATCCGCCTGTCGCGGCGATCCGCGGAAGACCTCCATCCCGAAACGGGCCAGGTCGTAACGCCCGGCTCCGGTCGTCATCATCTCGATGGCGCAGCAGGCGAGGCCGAAGGTGGCGGGGAAGACGGAGGACTTCCGTACCCAGCCGGCGGCCTGCTCGACAGTGGTCAGCACGAAGCCGCTGGGCAGCTTCTCTTCGAGTCCCATGGTGTGCCCCTCAGCCCCTCAGTCCCATTCCAGGCCGCCGCGACGCCATACATACGCGTAGGCGACGAAGACGGTGAGCACGAAGAGCAGCATCTCCACGAGCCCGAAGATCCCCAGGGCGTCGAAGGTGACCGCCCAGGGATAGAGGAAGACGATCTCGATGTCGAAGACGATGAAGAGCATCGCCGTCAGGTAGTACTTGATGGGGAAGCGGCCGCCTCCGGCTGGAGTGGGGGTGGGTTCGATACCGCACTCGTACGCTTCGAGCTTTGCTCGGTTGTACCGCTTCGGGCCGATAAGCGTGGCCATGACCACGGAGAAGATCGCAAACCCTGCCCCGAGGGCGCCGAGCACGAGGATGGGCGCGTAGGCATTCACGCTCCTCGCTCCTTCCAGTCGTCCTTGACCGTTGGACCGCATCGGGCGATTCGGCTCGCCACCTCACCAAGATCGTGCACATGTGAGGCAGTTCACAAGCCCGACTGCCCCGCATCCTATGCCCGCCATCCTGTGATCTGCGACACGGGATACAACAACGAGTTTGTGATCTCCACCACCCGGCGAAGGGTCACGAAGCCGCCTCGGTGGTGATCTTCGTACGCAAAGCGGCCGAGCGATCACGAGACGTGACATCCGGTGTTGTCTGTGCTGGTCAAGAAGGTGTTGCACTAACAATCAGATACCCGCTCAGGCAAATTGGCAATGGACGGCCTGGGAGTGATAAGGGGTTCTGCCCCACTCTGGACTCACCCGCGCGAGGGGCCCCCGGGGAGCGAAGTGGACGCGTGCACACATTCACGATCTTCCGGATAAATGGACGGCCACCCGGGATCCGATGCCGCCCGGGACGCCGGGCGCACCCACACCCCCCACGCCGCGGCCATGCTGTGACCTACGCCACTCCATCCGGGCTTCAATAAAAGCGGGCTTGGCCATCGGTGTGAGCGGATGGTAAGCGACGGGCAATTCGGGCGTATTACCGAAAGTCCGTGATCACAGCGGTAATCGAGCGTGCCCGGTTTGCCCGTTACGGCGTCAATAAGGGCCACCAGAAAGCGGATTCACAGATTCCGGACGTAACTGTGTCGCAACACACGTTTCTTGATGGGAGCCCCGGAGCCCTGATAGCGCTAGTACTCATGTCCCACACCGCTCACATACCCAGCCACCGGAAGCCCCGCCGAAACGCGCCGAAGACGGCGCTGCGGGCCGGAGTTGCCGGTGGCGTCCTCAGCACCATCGCGGTCGCAGGCGCTGCCGGTCCGGCCCAGGCCGAGCCGGTGACCCAGACCATCGAGATGCCCACCATCACCGCCGGGCTCTCCACCGCCGTCGCCGCGTCCGCTCAGGCCACGCAGCAGGTCGCCCAGGACCTGCAGACGCAGGCCCAGGAGGACGCCGCAGCCGCCACCGCGGCCAAGACCGCCAAGAAGGCCAAGGCCGAGGCAGTCCGCAAGGCAGAGGCCAAGAAGAAGGCGGAGGCGGCCGCCAAGGCCAAGGCGGAGGCCGCCGAGCGCGCTTCCCGCACCGCCGCCCGTACGACCCTCGGCGCGTCCTCCGGCTCCTCCGCCGTGGCCTCGGCCTCCTCTTACTCCTCGTCGAGCGCCACCGGCTCCGCCGCCGCCGTCATCGCCTTCGCGAAGGCCCAGGTCGGCGACGCGTACGTACCCGGCGGTACCGGCCCCAACTCGTGGGACTGCTCCGGCCTCGTCCAGGCCGCGTTCCGTTCGATCAACGTCGACCTGCCGCGCGTCTCGCAGTCCCAGTCCACCGCGGGCACCCAGGTCTCCCTGAGCAACCTCCAGCCGGGCGACATCCTGTACTGGGGCGGCGCGGGCAGCGCGTACCACGTCGGGATCTACGTGGGCGGCGGCCAGTTCGTCGGCGCGCAGAACTCCGGCACCGGTGTGGTGCAGCGTCCGCTCTCCTACGACCCGCCGTCGGGCGCGGTCCGCGTTCTCTGATTCCGCGGAATCCGCCAAGTCCACCGGGTCCGGCGAGTTCTCGGATTCACAAGCGCCTTCTCGGCGCGCGGCGAAGGGCTGTCACTCCCCCGCTCGGGAGTGACGGCCCTTCGCCGTTTCCGGCCCCGGCCCGCCCCCGGACCGCCACGGACCCGCTGAAATGCGACATCGCCCCCGGCGGGCGTCGTTGACGTCGCGAACCTGCCGGACACCGTCCACCGCCGCTTGTGAACTGGGGTGAACAGCCCTTTCGTCACCGAGCACAGGACGGCACCCGCCATGACCACCGCAACCACCACTCCCCCCGAACGAGCCGCCGCCCCGCCCCGCACCCCCTTGCGCGGCCGGCTCGCCGTCGTCTCCGTGACGCTGGGCATCTTCTCGATCGTCACCACCGAGATCCTGCCCATCGGTCTGCTGACGTCGATCGGGTCCGACTTCGCCGTCTCGGACGGCACGGCGGGCCTGATGATGACCATGCCCGGACTCCTCGCAGCGGTCTCGGCCCCCTTGGTCACCGTGGTGACGGCCCGCGTCGACCGGCGTGTGATGCTCTGTGCCTTCATGCTCCTGCTGGCCCTGGCCGACTTCCTCACCGCCGCCGCGACGGACTACCGCCTCGTCCTGGTCTCCTGGGTGATGGTCGGGATCACCATCGGCGGCTTCTGGTCCATCGGGGCCGGACTGGCCGGGCGGCTGGTCCCCCCGGCAACGGCCGGCCGGGCAACAGCGGTGATCTTCTCGGCAGTCCCGCTGGGCTCCGTGCTCGGCGTCCCCGCCGGTACGTTCATCGGCGGCCTGGCCGGCTGGCGGACGGCATTCGTGGTCATGGGGGTGCTGACCGTGGGCGTACTGGCCCTGATGCTCCTGGTGATTCCGGCCCTGCCCCCGACGCAGGTCACCCGCGTGAGCGTGCTCCGTACCGTGCTCGGCCGGACAGGCACCCGGTTCGCACTGCTCCTCACCTTCCTCATCGTCCTGTCCCACTTCTCCACGTATACCTACGTAACTCCCTTTCTGGAACAGGTCACCCGCGCCGACCCTGCGCTGATCACGGTGTTCCTGCTCGTCTACGGCACCGCCGGCATCGTCGGCAACTTCGTCGGCGGCTCACTTGTGTCGCGCCGTCCGCGCACCGCGATCTGCCTCGCCGCGGGAATGATCGCCGCCGCGACCGCGCTGCTCCCGGCCCTGGGCAGGTGGGAGGCCGGAGCCGTCGCGCTGCTGGTCGTCTGGGGGGTCGCCTACGGAGCGGTACCGGTCTGCTCGCAGGCGTGGTTCGCCAAGGCCGCCCCCGACGCGCCCGAAGCGGCGTCCGTCCTCTTCACCGCGTCCTTCCAGGCGACCTTCGCCATCGGCGCCCTGGCAGGCGGGGCCGTCCTCGACCACCTGTCCGTGTCGGCGGTCATGCTGCTCGGCGGCGCGGTCGCAGCTCTCATGGTGGTCGTGGCGGGGCCATGCTCCGGGCGCCTCGGCGGCGCGGGGGCTCACCGATTGAGATGACCTCCAAGGGGCGCCTGGACGGAGGAACCCGCCCAACAGTTGGTCGGGCGGTCCCCCCCAAGCCTGGTCCTTCAGGACCCGGGTCAACTCGACGGGCGCCCGTAACGCTTGCAGCTGAAGCAGGTCGCCGGGAGCGCGCCGTCGTCGAGGCAGATCCGCACGGCTGCGGCTCCGCCAGGAACGTCTGCCGGCACAGTGAACGGGGTGAACTTCCCGGACTCAATCGGTCGTCGCAACACCGGCTTCCTGGACCAAGAGCCGCGCGTGAAGCGCGCCGCGAACGGCTCTTCGCCGTGCGCCGGGCGGCATGGCCCGCTCGGGTGGACGGGGCCCGGTGGGGAGAACCCCACCATGGCACGCAGTGCTGGCACCCCAATGAATTCGGGGGTCCGCTTTACTGTCCGTATCGCCTGCTGACTGCACGATGATTGCATGCAGCAGACGCACGCTCATTCTCCCGGTCGCGGCCGCGATCCTTTCATAGACGTCATCAGAGCACTATGCGTGCTGGCCGTGATTTCCCAGCACTGGCTCATGCCCGTACTGGCCTATGAAAATGGGCATTTGAGCACCGGCAATGCTCTCGCAAGTCCCGGCTGGTGGATTGTCACATGGCTGACGCAGGTCATGCCCATGGTGTTCTTCGCTGGCGGAGCCGCCAATTTCTTCTCGTTCCGAACGGCGAAATCGGTGCACACCTGGCTCCGGAGCAGAATTGCGCGTCTCCTGGTGCCGGTCATACCCCTGGCAGCCGTGTGGCTGCTGCTGCCCCACGCGTTGATCGGCGCGGGGGTGCCTCAGCAACCGGTGCTGTTGGCGGGGAGGACAGCCGGGCAGCTGCTCTGGTTCCTCGCCGTCTACGTGCTCGTGGTCGCGCTCACGCCGGTGATGTTCAGGTGGTACCGCCGATACGGATGGCGCGTGATCGGCGTACTCGCCGTGTGTGCCCTGGTCGTCGATGTGCTGCGCTTCGAGGTCAGCCCCGCGATCGGTTTCCTGAACGCCCTGTTCGTCTGGCCGGCAGCCCACCAGTTCGGCTTCCACTACGCCGATGGCGGCCTGCGCATGCGGAGCAAGTGGACATCGGCTGGTCTGGCCGCTGTCGGCTTCGGACTCACCGCAGCCTCTGTGTTCTTCGGGCCCTACCCGGCATCCATGATCGGAATGCCCGGGGCCCCGGTCTCCAACATGAGCCCTCCCACCGCGGTGATGATGTCGCTGACGATCGGCCAGCTCGGGCTCTGGCTGACGCTCAAGCCGGCCATAACTCGGTTCGCCGAACGTCCACTGGCCACCGCCTTCCTGCAATGGTGCGGAACCCGCTTCATGACCCTGTACCTCTGGCACATGCCCGCGCTCGTGATGACGGCGGGAATCGCAATTGTCGGACTCGGCTTCGCGACACCGAAGCCCGGCAGCCCGATGTGGTTCGCGGTCGCACCGCTGTGGGTCGGTGTTTCGGGAGTCTTCCTGGTGTGCTTCACCAGAATTTTCGGCCGGTTCGAATTCCGTCGCCGTTCCGGTGCGGCATCGGACATAAGCCTCGGCAAGGTCGTTCTCGCGGCGGCGCTTTCCGCCGGCGGCCTCCTCGGACTTGCCGCGCAGGGGTTCATTTCCCCCGGCAACCCGCTCGGTCCGGTGCTCTGGGTACTGCTGGTGCTGGCAGGGCTGCTCGTCGTACGGGAGAAGAACGCCCCGAAGGCCGTTGTCGCACAAGGCGCTCGCATCGTGCCCGTTCAGTTGGCTGTGCGCCATGAAGGTGCCCGGGTTCTCTCCCGGCAGGGCAGCGAATGAGGGCCTCGCGCCCTGTGTGCGGGTCGGGGGGCCTCATCGTCCGGGGGCGGCGAGGGTGAACCACACCGTCTTCGAGTGCGGCAACCGCGCCCCGTACGCGGTGGTCCCCCACCGGGCGGCGAGCCCGTCCACGAGGACGGGCCCCCGGCCGCCCTCGTCCGCACCGGCCTCCGGCCCGGGAGTGCGCGGGGGCGGCGGTGCGGGCAGGCGACCGGGTTCGTCGTCCGTCACGTACACCGTCACCTGGCGCGGTCTCCCTGCGCGAGGAGGTCTCCGGGGGCGTCATGCGGTGGGCGCCCTCCGTGGCATTGGCCGAGCCCCGTGAGCGTTCACGCTTATGCTGCGCGGCGGCCGGCACATCGAATGGCACGTCCGCCCGCTGACGTACGTATCGCTCGACGCCCGCACCCACCACCGTCCCGCCCCACGCCCCGTCGCACAGAAATCCGTATGAGTTAGGCTCGCCGGGGCGCAGCGAGGGCATCGATCGGGCTCAGGTATCGGCCCGCTGGGCCGGAATGTGAGGCCGCCCGTGCGGGACTACTTGCTCATGCTGTTCATCACGGCGGCCGTGACCCACCTCCTGACCGGCCCCGTACGGAAGTTCGCGATCTCCGTCGGCGCGATGCCCGAGATCCGGGCGCGAGATGTCCATCGCGAACCCACCCCGCGCCTCGGCGGCGTGGCCATGTTCGGCGGGCTGGTGGCCGGGCTGCTGGTCGCTTCCCACCTGCCGCATCTGGAAGGCATCTTCACCCAGAGCTCGACACCGCGGGCACTGCTGTCCGGCGCCGCGCTCATCTGGCTCCTGGGCGTCCTGGACGACAAATGGGGCGTCGACTCGCTGGTCAAGCTCGGAGGTCAGGTGCTCGCCGCCGGAGTGATGGTGTTCCAGGGGCTGACGATCCTCTGGCTCCCGGTGCCGGGCACCGACGGGATCTACCTCTCCGACTGGCAGGGAACGCTGCTGACCGTGGGGCTGATCGTGGTCTCCATCAACGCGGTCAACTTCGTCGACGGGCTCGACGGGCTGGCCGCGGGCACGGTGGGCATCGCGGCGACGGCGTTCTTCCTGTACGCGTACCGGCTCTGGTACGGCTACGGGATCGAGGCCGCCGCGTCCACCACGCTGATCTCCGCGATCCTGGCGGGCATGTGCCTCGGTTTCCTGGTCCACAACTCCCACCCGGCCCGGATCTTCATGGGTGACTCGGGCTCGATGCTGCTCGGCCTGCTCATCGCCGGGTGCGCGGTCTCGGTGACGGGCGAGGTCGACCCGAGCCTCCTCAGCCAGTCGGTGGACGGCAGGTCCGGGTCGGCCGCGATGGTGCCGGTCTACATCCCGCTGCTGATGCCGCTGTCCGTCATCGCGCTGCCGGTCGCGGACCTGGTGCTGGCCGTCGTCCGGCGTACGTGGAACGGAATGTCCCCCTTCGCCGCCGACAAGGGCCACCTCCACCACCGCCTGCTCCAGCTCGGCCACTCGCACCGCCGGGCCGTGCTGCTCATGTACTTCTGGTCGACGCTGTTCTCGTTCGGGATCGTGGCCTACTCGGCGCGGGGCGCCAAGTCCTGGATGCTCTTCGGGGTCACGTTCGTCTGCGCGGTGGGCCTGTTCCTGCTGCTCCAACCCCGCTACGAATCCGGCCTCACCCGCCGCCTGCTCCCGCGCAGACCCAGGGGCCACGTGGTCGCCACCGGCGGAAGGCGCACCGAGGACGGCAACCGCGGCGATCGCGTGGAAGCGGGCCACCGGGACAGCTGACGGGGCCCGGCCGGGGGCCCGACCGCCGGTCAGGCCTTCAGGGGCACCATGGCCTCTCCAGTACCACCGCGGTGCACTACCCGCGATGCCTTCCCGTGCCGCAGCCGACCGGCAGCCGGTCGCTGCTCCTCCATGGGCATACGTACATCAAGAGGACCGGCCACGGCCGCGCTCACCGACTGAGCACAGCCGTGGCCGGTCCGGGTGGCCGCTCAGGCCTTCGGGGCCACCTTCGACAGCCCGTTGATGATCCGGTCCATCGCGTCGCCGCCGGTCGGGTCGGTCAGGTTGGCGAGCATCTTCAGCGTGAACTTCATCAGCAGCGGGTGCGTCAGACCGCGCTGGGTGGCGATCTTCATGACCTTCGGGTTGCCGATCAGCTTCACGAAGGCGCGGCCCATCGTGTAGTAGCCGCCGTAGGTCTCCTTGAGCACCTTCGGGTAGTTGTTCAGCGCCAGTTCGCGCTGGGCCGGGGTCGCACGGGCGTGGGCCTGGACGATGACGTCCGCGGCGATCTGGCCCGACTCCATGGCGTACGCGATGCCTTCGCCGTTGAACGGGTTGACCATGCCGCCCGCGTCACCGACGAGCAGCAGGCCCTTGGTGTAGTGCGGCTGGCGGTTGAAGGCCATCGGGAGGGCGGCGCCGCGGATCGGCATCGTCATGTTCTCCGGGGTGTAGCCCCAGTCCTCCGGCATGGACGCGCACCACGCCTTGAGGACCTCGCGCCAGTCCAGCTCCTTGAAGGCGGAGGAGGAGTTGAGGATGCCGAGGCCGACGTTGGACGTGCCGTCGCCCATGCCGAAGATCCAGCCGTAGCCGGGCAGGAGCCGGTCCTGGGGGCCTCGGCGGTCCCACAGCTCCAGCCAGGACTCCAGGTAGTCGTCGTCGTGGCGGGGCGAGGTGAAGTACGTACGCACGGCCACGCCCATCGGGCGGTCCTCGCGGCGGTGCAGGCCCATGGCGAGCGACAGCCGGGTGGAGTTGCCGTCGGCGGCGACGACGAGCGGGGCGTGGAAGGTGACCGGGGTCTTCTCCTCGCCGAGCTTCGCGTTGACGCCGGTGATGCGGCCGGTGCGGTCGTCGATGATCGGGGCGCCGACATTGCAGCGCTCGTGAAGCCGCGCGCCCGCCTTCTGCGCCTGGCGGGCCAGTTGCTCGTCGAAGTCGTCGCGCTTGCGGACCAGTCCGTAGTCCGGGTACGAGGCGAGATCCGGCCAGTCCAGCTGGAGGCGGACGCCGCCACCGATGATGCGCAGACCCTTGTTGCGCAGCCAGCCGGCCTCTTCGGAGATGTCGATGCCCATGGAGACGAGCTGCTTGGTGGCGCGCGGGGTGAGGCCGTCGCCGCAGACCTTCTCCCGGGGGAAGGCCGTCTTCTCCAGGAGCAGGACGTTCAGTCCGGCCTTGGCGAGGTAGTACGCGGTGGTGGAGCCGGCCGGGCCTGCCCCGACGACGATCACATCCGCGCTGTGTTCGGAGAGGGGCTCGGTCACGGTCGGATCTCCCGAAGACTCGAAATCGCGTGCCGCGCGGCACCTGTCCCGTGCAGTCTATGGGGGGCCTGCTGATCGATCTTCCGAAGGGCTCCCCGATGTCGACCCTGCCTTCCGCCGCCCCGTCCGTCCAGTTGCGCGTCCCCACCGACGAGGACGCGCTGTCCTGGCACCGCGCGTTCGACGACCCCGAGGTGATGGAGTTCTTCGGCGGTACGTCGGAGGAGATTTCGATGTACGAGGAGTGGACCGCCCGCCAGCGCCGGCTCGACGCCGAGCTGGGCTACTGCCTGTGGACGGTGCTCGGCGAGGACGGCGAGGTGGCCGGTTTCACCGGCGCCCAGCCCTGGCCGCAGACCGAGTACGGCCCGGTGGGCGAGATCGAGATCGGCTGGCGGCTGGCCCGCTCGGCCTGGGGCCGGGGTTACGCCACCGCCGCCGCGCGCCTCACCCTGGAACGGCTGCGTGCGGCCGGGGTGGAGCGGGTGGTGGCGACGATCGACGCGCGCAACGATCGGTCGATCGCCGTGGCCCGGCGGCTGGGGATGGAGCGGGCGGAGAGCTTCACCGCTCCGGTGACGGGGCGGCAGGTGGAGTGCTTCCGGATGACGCTGACGCCGTGAGCGTCAGTCGGTCGTTCGCGTCACCGGGGTCAACGTGCGCAACCACGCACGTTCGGCGTGGGTGCTTGTCGACATCCCCGTCCCGGACCCGGCACAGCCGAGCCCGGGAGACGCGACCCGTGACCGCCCTGTCGTAGGGGCAGTCGGGAGCGCGACGAGGCCTGGCGGAACCGAGCCGACGAGCTCGGTCCTCTAGGGCCGAGAAGTTGACGGACGTACGCCCCGGTGCAGCGCCACCACGCCACCGGTGAGATTGCGCCAGGCGACCTTCGACCAGCCGGCCCGCTGGAGCTTCGCCGCAAGTCCGGCCTGGTCGGGCCAGGCGCGGATGGACTCGGCGAGATAGACATATGCGTCGGGGTTGGACGACACCGCGCGCGCGACCGGCGGCAGCGCCCGCATCAGGTACTCGGTGTACACCGTGCGGAACGGCGTCCAGGTCGGCTGCGAGAACTCGCAGATCACCACCCGGCCGCCCGGCTTCGTCACCCGGTACAGCTCGCGCAGCGCCGCATCCGTGTCCTGGACGTTGCGCAGCCCGAAGGAGATCGTCACCGCGTCGAAGGTCTCGTCGCGGAACGGCAGCCTGGTGGCGTCGCCCGCGGTGAAGGGGAGCCAGGAGTTGCGCTTCTTGCCCTCCTGCAGCATGCCGAGGGAGAAGTCGCAGGGCACGACGTACGCGCCCGTCGCGGCGAAGGGCAGCGAGGACGTCGCCGTGCCCGCGGCCAGGTCGAGGACCTTCTCCGCGGGTCGGGCGTGCACCGCCTTCGCGACCTCCTTGCGCCACAGCCGGGCCTGGCCGAGCGACAGCACGTCGTTGGTGAGGTCGTAGTTCGCCGCCACGTCGTCGAACATCGTGGCGACTTCGTGCGGCTGCTTGTCCAGGGAAGCTCGGGTCACCCACCCATTCAAGCAGCCCGGTCTGCGGTGCTTCGCGCCGGTCGCGAGTCGGCCCCGGGTGGACTGAACCAATTGGGTCCACCGGCAGTCAGCACAGAAGGGAACACAGACCTCAGAGCCACCGGGAACCAGCGAGGAGCCCAGATGTCCGCACAGGGGGCGCGTCGGCGGCTGCGGCCGGAACGCGGCTGTTCGTCGCTGCTGTCGTCCCGGCGGCGCTGATCTGTGCCGCCGCTGTGGTGGGGCCCCGGTGGAGCACCGGCGCCGAGGGGAAGACGGCCGCGCCGTCAGCGTCCGGGACCTCGTCGGACATCGGCACGTTCACCATCGCCCGCGCGGGCGCCTCGGACACCGGCAAGGGCAACGCCTACCAGGTCGAGGTGGAGGACGGTTCGGGCGTCGACCCCGACCGTGCCGCCGCCGAGATCGCCCGCATCCTGGCCGCGCCACGGGGCTGGTCGCACCACGGCGAGCACACCTTCCGCCAGGTGACCGACGGTCCGGCGGGACTGGTCATCCGTATCGCCACCCCCGGGACCACCGACGCCATCTGCGGGCGGAGCGGCCTGGACACCCACGGCGAGGTCAACTGCCGGGTCGGCGCCGACGTCGTGGTCAACCTCAAGCGCTGGCAGCAGGGATCACCCGAATTCCGCAGCCCGCTCGCCGACTACCGGGCCCTCATCATCAACCACGAGGTCGGACACTGGCTGGGCCACGGCCACGAGACCTGCCCGGGCAAGGGCCGCCCCGCCCCCGCGATGATGCAGCAGATCTCGGACTGAAGGGGTGCGTCTCCAACCGTTCCTAACCAGTGCGCATGAGTGAGTCCTGGACCCACCGCTGCGTTCTGGGCGCATCCCGAACGGTTTTGGATGCGCTGGGTTCCCGCTTTCTGGTCCCGTTCGGCGGGACGCCTCCAGGGGCGTGATCCGTTGCGGGTGGGCGGATTCCCTCACGCCCCCGGTTGCCCGGTCCGGGACGGGCCCGTCCGTACGTGGCCGCGCTTGTCGCAGCGGGTGGCCGTGTTCCGGAAGACGAAGAGCGATATTCAGGTTCGTCGCCCTCGTCACATGGAACGTAAAGCAGCAGGTCGCGGGCGGTCCGTGGGAGCTGTTCCGGAGTGCAGCACCAAAGGCGCCGACGGGCGGGCGAGTATGCCGTACCGGCCGCGATCGGGACATGCTCTATGGCCGGCTGGACACACGGGGGTCCGCACCGGACGGGCCGACCGGGCGCGCAGGTGTGGCCGGCAGTGGTTCATCGATGCCGGGGGCGCGGGCGGGCGGCGCCGGAGCCGGGTCCAGCGGGCTGCCGGGCAGCAGCACCAGCAGGCACACGGCCACCACGGCAGCAGCCACACCGAGCGCGGCGAAGGCAACCCTGCGCACCCGGTGCACTCCCCAACTACGTCCCTGCGGGGGTGCGTAGCGGCACAGGTCGCGGTGCGCGACGAGCGCGGCGCGGGCGGCCAGCGCGGCGCGCAGCCGGTCCTCGGTCGCAAGTCGGCGGTCTTCGGCATTCGGCTTCATCGGCCCGCCCCCAGCTTCTTCTCCATGACATCCAGCGCGCGGCTCGCGGTGGACTTCACCGTGCCGCAGGACAGTCCGAGCGTCTGCGCGATCTGCGCCTCGGTCAGCTCCGACCAGTAGCGCAGCACCAATACCTCGCGCTGACGCTGCGTCAATTGCGCCATTGCGTCGAGCACTTGACGGTGCTCCTCGGCGAGCAGCAGCCCCTCGTCGACGGGCGGCCCGTAACCCTGGTGGGGTGGGGTGTAGGCACGGGCGGTGCGACGTCTGCGCAGCACGGAGCGGGCAGCGTTGACCACAGCGGTGTACAGGTAGGCCCCGGGGTCCTGGAGCCCGTCCAGCGAGGTGCCGTGCATGCGACAGATGGCGGCGAAGGCATCCTGGACGACGTCCTCGGCGGTGTGCAGATCGTCCACCAGGAAGAGCGCGAGCCGCACCATGTCGAGTCGCCGTGCCTGGTACAGCTCGGTCAGCGTGGGCGGCGGCTCGTCGTCGTACGGCGTACCGAGTGCCCGCGGACGATGTCCCCGTTCCGGCACATTCTCGGTCCGGGGCATGCGGGAGAACAGACGGGTCCACCAGGGCGGCGCTGCGGGAATGGCGTACTGCATGGACCTCGATCCGTTGCGGTAGGGGCGGGCGGGCCTGCGGAAAGGCCGGCCCGCCCCGTGGTGCTGCCGCTGCTGCTACTTCTGGGCCCCGCTGCCCGGCTGGATCACCCGGGGCGCATCGGCCGGGACGGGCACGGTGCCGGGCTCGCCCGCGTCGGCCGGCTTGCCCGCCTCGACGACCTCCGCGGTACCGGCGGGCTTCGAGTCGACGGGCTTCGACACGGTCTGCGAGGCTGCGCCCCCGGTCGTGGTGACCTTCGGCGCGGCGGGGGCCTGCTTCACGCCGGAGTCGGCAACGGCCTGCACGGCAAAGCCGCCGCCCAGCAGCAGCGCGACACCGGTGACGGCACCCAGGACCTGGGGGCGGAGACGGTGGTTCCACTTGGCCTGCGAAGACATGGGATTCTCCCGAGGAAGTGACGGAAAAACGGTCTGGAACAACAGCTGAAGTGCGCCTTCAACCCACCAGACGTGCGACACCCCCCGAGGTTGCGACCAGATCCGAGAAACCTCACCACGGCCTGCTCCTCGGGGAGAGAGCGTGCCCAGTCCCCGCAGGCCGGCCCTGATCTGCCGCGCAGTACAGCAACCGGCGCACACGGACCCAGCTGCGGCGGAGGACCAGCCGTCCGCCGAGCACCGTCGCCGTGCAGCTCACGGCGGCCCGCGGTGCGCAGCGCCGCCAGGTCCCGTACGCCGAACACCGCTGCCCGGTCGGCGCCGCCTCGCGCCGCTCGTGCGTCGGCGCCGAAACGTTCCGGAACTCGGCTTCAACCTTTTGGCCACGGCATTACTCAGTACAGAGGTGAGAGCGCGACACCGGACACCGTCGACCGGCTCTGCGGGGCGTACGGGCTGAACACACACGGCGAGGTCAACTGCCGCGTCGGCACCGCGGTCGTGGTGAACCTGAAGCGGTGGATGCGGGAGTCGCCGCAGTTCGACGGCCCGCTGGCCGAGTACCGGGCGCTGATCATCAATCACGAGGTCGGCCACTGGCTGGGCCACGGCCATGAAACCTGCCCGGGCCCCGGACGCCACGCGCCCGCGATGATGCAGCAGATCGACGGGCTGAAGGGGTTGTGAGCTGCTGTCGGTTTGCTGCGTCGAAGTGAGTTTTAGTGAGCAGGAGTGAGTCCTGTCGGCGGCTTCGCGGGGCGGGAACGGGAGTTCTGGGGCCGAATGGGTGACCTTGGCGGCTGCTGTTCGTTGGGCTGAGTGGCAGGTTTCCAGTTTTGGGGAGGGGGTGACGTGGTGGGTGGTGTGCGGGAGTTGACGGCACCGTTCGTGGTGCCCGGGCCTTGCGGGGTGGCGATCCGGGACCGTCTCAAGCACCTCACACCCCAGGACGAGAAGGTTCTGCGTGCGGTCGGTGAGCATCAGGGCCGTCTGGCTTCCCGTGACCTCAGGGCCCGTTGCGCGGATGGTCTGGAGCACGGCGCGGAGACCTGGGCTTCACGCAAGCGGGACCTGACCGCGCAGTCGTCGTCGCGGATCGCCGGTGCGATCACCAAAGCCACACACGATCAGTGGGCGCTCGCCCGGCGCTGTCAGGCGGCGCACATCCAGAATCTGGAAGCCGGGATCAGGACACTGCGGCACCGCCTATCCCTCCCCATCGGCGCGAGAGGCACCAAGCGGGCAGCCGGTGGCTACCGCTCCCAGGGTGAGTGGTTCCACAAGTCCCGCCGCCTCGCGACGCTGGAAGCGCGGCACGCTGCTGCGGTCCGTGACCGGCAGGCCGGACGCGTCCGGGTGGTACGCGGCGGCAAACGCCTCCTCAACACCCGCCACCACCTCACCCAGGCCCAGCTGACCGAAGACCAGTGGCGGGAACGCTGGGAAGCGGAGCGGTGGTTCATCGCCGCCGACGGCGAGTCCGGGAAACGGTTCGGGAACGAGACCATCCGCGTCACCCCGGACGGCGAGGTCAGCATCAAGCTGCCTGCCCCGCTCGCACACCTGGCCAACGCCAAGCACGGCCGGTACACCCTCACCTCGACCGTGGCGTTTGCGCACCGGGGCGTGGAGTGGGCCGACCGCATCACCGCGAACCGGGCCGTCGCCTACCGAATCCACCTCGACACCGACCGTCGCCGCTGGTACCTCACCGCGTCCTGGCAACGCCCCGCCGTGCAGACCATCTCGCTGGAGGCCGCCCGCGCCCGGGGCGTGATCGGCGTCGACACCAACGCCGACCACTTCGCCGCCTACCGGCTCGACCCACACGGCAACCCCATCGGCGACCCGCACCGCTTCCCCTACGACCTGTCCGGCACCGCCGGTCGCCGTGACGCACAGATCCGCCACGCCCTGACCCGCCTGATCAACTGGGCCAAACAGGCCGGTGTCACCGCGATCGCCATCGAAGACCTCGACTTCACCACCGAGAAGACCCGCGAGAAACACGGCCGCAAGAAGCGGTTCCGGCAGCTGATCTCCGGCATCCCGACCGGCAAGCTCAAGGCCCGGCTCGTTTCCATGGCCGCCGAACAGGGCCTGAGCATTGTCGCGGTCGACCCCGCCTACACCTCCCTCTGGGGTGCCCAGCACTGGCAGAAACCACTGGCCACCCCCAAGCGAAAGATGTCCCGTCATGATGCCGCCGGCATCGCGATCGGACGACGCGCCCTCGGACACCCGGTCCGGGATGGGGTATCCCCTGCTCGAACGAAGTTGAGAGCTTGGAGAAGGACGGCACCGCCCCCACACGACCGGAGTGATCGTGCGGGGCATCGGACCGCCCAGGCCGGACCAGGTGACCGGGGGCGTGAGGGAACCCGCCCGCCCACAACGGACCGGCCCCCTGGAGGGCCGTCACCGAGCGGGAAGCGAACGCGGGGGACCAGTGCATCCAAAACCGTTCGGGATGCGCCCAGTACACAACAGTGGGTCCAGGACTCACTCATGCACACTGGCTAGGAACGGTGCGTCGCCAATGCGTGGCCGTACACAGCCGCAGGCACATACATACGCGGCCCGTCCGTGCCGTGACAACACGGGTGCCCGGATTCCGGGACCGTCCGGCTCCGGAGGGGCACTGGGCAGGCCCTAGCGCCGCCGGTACATCAGCCGCCCGCCCAGCACCGTGGCCACGCACCGCCCCGCCCCCGCCGCGCACAGCGCCGCCTCGTCGGGTACGTCGAAGACGGCGAGGTCGGCGCGGCCGCCTACGGTGAGCGGGCCGTGCACGGAACCGGGCAGGTCGTACCCCTCCACGAACGGGTCCAGACTCGGTTCCCCGACCAGGATGCCGGGGGCGCCGACGACCGAGACCTCCGTCAGACCCGAGCGGGCAACGGCGGTGCGGACGGCCGGGTCGTGGAAGCGGCCCGCGAGGTGCGTCGTGCCGTACCGCAGCATCTGCTGCAGCCCGCGCCGTACGCTGCCCGCCCGCCGCGTCGCGTCCATCTCACCGACCAGCCGCTCGAACGCCTCGCCCCACAGCGGCCGGTCGCCGAGCGCGTCCGCCTCGCGCGGGTCGGGGTGGTAGCAGCGGGTGAGCAACCACAGCCCGTGCCACTGCCGCAGTCCCGGCGTGATGACGCCCGGCCATGTACGGACCCGGGCCGTGGGGCGGGCGGCCACGACCTCGTCGTACGGTCCGAGGGCGACGATCCGGTCGCCCTCCACGGCCACCGCACCCTGCGCAACGGCAGCCGCGCCGACCGGAAGAACCAGCGGCGCGGCGTGAACGGTCAGCAAAACTGCCTCAGTTGGCGTTCAGGAGCTTCAGCTCCGGATGGGCCGTGCCGCCCTCGATCGCAGTGGACGAGATGTGCGAGACGACGCGCTCGTCGACCGGGTCGTTCGCCGGGTCGTCGTGGACGACGAGGTGCTCGTACGTGGTGGCGCGCTGGGCCGGCACCCGGTCCGCCTTGCGGATCAGGTCGATGATCTCCAGGCGGTTGGAGCGGTGCTTGGCACCCGCCGAGGAGACGACGTTCTCCTCCAGCATGATCGAGCCGAGGTCGTCGGCGCCGTAGTGCAGCGACAGCTGGCCGACCTCCTTGCCGGTGGTCAGCCAGGAGCCCTGGATGTGGGCGACGTTGTCGAGGAAGATCCGGGCGATGGCGATCATCCGCAGGTACTCGAAGAGCGTGGCCTGCGTCTGGCCCTTCAGCTTGTTGTTCTCCGGCTGGTACGTGTACGGGATGAACGCGCGGAAGCCGCCCGTCCGGTCCTGTACCTCGCGGATCATCCGCAGGTGCTCGATGCGCTCGGCGTTGGTCTCGCCGGTGCCCATCAGCATGGTGGAAGTGGACTCGACACCGAGGCGGTGGGCGATCTCCATGATCTCCAGCCAGCGCTCGCCGGACTCCTTGAGCGGGGCGATCGCCTTGCGCGGCCTGGCCGGCAACAGCTCGGCGCCCGCTCCCGCGAAGGAGTCGAGACCGGCGGCGTGGATGCGCTGGATGGCCTCCTCGACGGAGACCTTGGAGATCCGGGCCATGTGCTCGACCTCGGAGGCGCCGAGCGAGTGGATGACGAGCTGCGGGAACGCCTTCTTGATGGCGGAGAAGTGCTCCTCGTAGTACTCGACGCCGTAGTCCGGGTGGTGCCCGCCCTGGAACATGATCTGCGTACCGCCGAGTTCGACGGTCTCCGCGCAGCGGCGCAGGATGTCGTCGAGGTCGCGGGACCAGCCCTTGGCGGTGTCCTTGGGCGCGGCGTAGAAGGCGCAGAACTTGCAGGCCGTGACGCACACGTTCGTGTAGTTGATGTTGCGCTCGATGATGTACGTCGCGATGTGCTCCGTACCGGCGTAGCGGCGTCGGCGTACGGCATCGGCGGCCGCGCCCAGTGCGTGCAGCGGCGCCGACCGGTAGAGGTCGAGGGCCTCCTCCGGAGTGATCCGACCGCCCTCGGCGGCTCGGTCGAGGATGGGCTGAAGGTCGGCCTTCTCGGTCACCGGGCTGTCACCTTTCGGCGGTTTTTCAACGGATCTACGGACCGGTTCAGCCTACGCCAGCCCCTGTCGGGGTCAGCTGCCGGACCGGGTGAGCGTGCCGTACGGACGTCCCGCGCCGCTCTCCTCGGACCGGAAGCGGAGGGTGCCGTCGGCGGCGCGTGTGAAGTGGACGTCGGTGGTGGGGGAGGTGCAGAGGGTCGGGTCGCCGGGGCGCTGCGGATCGGCGCGCTCCCGGAGCGTCAGTTCCTTGTCGGTGCCGGACGAGAGGCTGGCGACGCTGTTGCAGCGGACGGTCAGTCCGAGAGCGCTGACCTCCGTGGTCATACGGACCACGTCCGCGCCCTTCTTCCCCTCGGTGAACACGGCGGTGAGCGTGCCGTGCGACTGCCCGGAGGTCTTCTCGGTGATCGGGCCCTTCCACGTGCCGATGAACGCCTTCGGGAGCTCGCTGATCTGCTCCGGGTCACCCGTGCCCGAGTCCGAGGGCTGCGACGGCCGCCCTGAGGGCGTGGCGGCCGGCGGGGTGTGGCCGACACCGCCGTGTTCGGCGGTGTCCCGGCCGCCGCCGCCCGGCATCAGATCGAAGATGTACGCACTGCCCACGGTCACGGCGGCGAGGGCGCCCGCCACAGCGAGGGCGACGGTGCAGCTCAGCCTCCGGCCGCGGTTCGCATCGGGGCGGGCCGGGGCGGAGTCCGCGCTGACGGTGACGGAGAAACGGGGGTCGGGCGTACGTTGCCCGGGCAGCCCGGACGACCCGGTCGGCCGCGACGCCCCGGCGGACTCGGCCATACCGGCGGTCGCCGGCCACGAGGGCGGCCCGTTCGGCCGGGGCGGCCGGGTCGGTTCATGCGACGGGAACGGCTCGATCGGCGGACCGAACCCACCGCCCGCACCACCTGCGCCGCCCGCGCCCCACGCCGCACTGCTGAACGGCACCGGCCCCGACTGCACCGGCGCGTCCTGCGGTTCCAGGTCCAGCAGTGCGACCGCCGCCCGGCTGACCTCGCGCACCAGAGGACCCGGCAGCCAGCCCGCCGCCACGAGCGCCGCCGCCCCGCCCGGCGCCAGCTGCCGGGCCAGCTCCGTGGGGGTCGGCCGGTCCTCCGGGTCCTTCTCCAGACACCCGGCGACGACGTCCCGCAGCTCCCCCTCCAGCTCCCCCAGCTCGGGCTCCTCGTGCACCACCTTGTAGAGCAGTACGGCGGAGGAGTCGCCGAGGAAGGGGGCGGTACCGGTCGCCGCGTACGCGAGCACCGCGCCGAGCGAGAAGACATCGGCCGCGCCCGAGATGTCCACGCCCCGGATCTGCTCCGGTGCCATGTAGCCCGGCGAGCCGACGGAGACCCCGGTGGAGGTGAGCGAGGCGGTGGCACCGATGGCGTGGGCGATCCCGAAGTCGATCAGCCGGGGGCCGTCGAGGGCGAGCAGCACGTTGGAGGGCTTCACATCGCGGTGGATGAGGCCCTGCTCGTGCACCGCGGCCAGCGCCTCCCCGAGTCCGGCACCCAGCGTCCGCACCGCGTGCTCGGGCAGCGGCCCGTGCTCGGCGACCGCGGTGGACAGCGGGGGCCCTGCCACATAGCCGGTGGCGACCCATGGAATGGGGGCGTCCGGGTCGGCGTCCAGGACGGGCGCCGTCCACTGCGCACCGATCCGCCGTGCCGCGTCCACCTCCCGCCGGAAGCGGGCCCGGAACTGCTCGTCGAGAGCGAAGTGGGGGTGCACGACCTTGACCGCGACGGTACGTCCGCCCGCGCTGCGCCCCAGATAGACCCGGCCCATGCCGCCCGCACCGAGCCTGCCGAGCAGTCGGTAGGCACCGATGGTCAGCGGTTCGCCGGCTTCCAGCGGCTGCATTTGGACTCCCCCTGTGTACCGGCCGGACCTCCGACCGAAGCCTAGGTGCGAAGGTCATCGGGTCACAGAGGAAACCATCCGCCGATTTCACCCCTAAGGGAACGAACAACGGCTTTCGACACAACAAAAGGCGTGAATGCGTCGTTCACCCGAGCGATTCCGGAACACGACCGGCACTCTCCCCGCACACCATCCGGGAATCGGCTATTCGACGCGTATTAACCCGAATCGATAGCCGGGCCGGGAGAAGGGGTGAGAGCGGAGGCGGGAAGAGATATCGAACGCAGAGGTACAAGATTCCCCTATAGCCCCGGCCATTCCGGCGCACGGCGTACTCGGTGCGCGTCCGGCGTCCCGCCCCGCCGCCCGGTCAGCCGCCGAGCAGCTCGACCTTCACGTCCGCCGGGAAGCCGGTCGTCGGACCGACCCGGCGCGCGAACTCCTGTACGCCCGCCAGCTGGTCCGGGCCGAAGCGGAAGTCCAGGGTCGTGAAGTACCGCTCCAGCACCTCCGCGTCGAAGGCCTCCCAGCGCGCCGCCTGCTCCGCGACCTTGGTGACTTCCTCCAGGGAGACGTCCCGCGAGGCCAGGAAGGCCTCGTGCACCTTGCTCACGTGGTGGGGCTCGGCCGCCAGATAGTCCTTGCGGGCCGCCCAGACCGCGAAGACGAACGGCAACCCGGTCCAGTCCTTCCACATCCGGCCCAGGTCGTGGACCTGGAGACCGAGCCGGGGCGCGTCGTGCAGGTTGGCGCGCAGCGCGGCGTCGCCGATCAGCACGGCGGCGTCCGCCTCCTGCATCATCACGCCGAGGTCCGGCGGGCAGGTGTAGTAGTCCGGGCTGACCCCGTACCGCTCGGCGAGCAGGAGCTGGGCCAGACGCACGGAGGTGCGCGAGGTAGAACCGAGCGCCACCCGGGCCCGGTCCAGCCGGTCCAGCGGCACCTGCGACACGATCACGCACGACATGACGGGCCCGTCGCAGCCCACCGCGATGTCCGGGAAGGCGACCAGGTCGTCGGCGTTGCGGAGGAACTCCACCAGCGTGACGGGACCGATGTCCAGATCGCCCCTGATCAGTTGCTCGCTGAGCTTCTCCGGGGTGTCCTTCGAGAGCTCCAGGTCGAGCAGGGTTCCGGTTCTCGCCAGTCCCCAGTACAGGGGGAGGCAGTTCAGGAACTGGATGTGGCCGACGCGCGGCCGGCTGCGACGGTCGTCGCCTGCGACAGTTGAGACGGTTGAATTGTCCACATCGCGAGGCTAGACCCGTGGTACCGCCCGGATGGCACCGGGTGCGCGGGGCGTCACCCGGTCCCACTCCCGGGGCGCACCGATACCGCCCCGGGGAGCACGCCAAAGCCTTCCCCCGTACCGCCTGAAGACGCCTCCACAACACCCTCCGGGACACCCGCTTCGTCAGCTCATCGGCACGGCTATCAAACATCCGAGTGAAGTGATCTTTCCCTCTACCCTTCCGTACACACTGCGTGCTAGGCTCGACGCAAGTTGCAGTTTGGTTTCCCTTGCAGTACAGAGCCTGCGGAGCATGTAACCCGCAGGCTTTTGTAGTTTTCAGACTTCTTTGCAGGTTCTGGAGCAGGGCAACCCTTTGGCCCAAGGAGGGCTTATGGCTACCGGAACCGTCAAGTGGTTCAACGCTGAAAAGGGCTTCGGCTTCATCGCCCAGGACGGCGGCGGCCCGGATGTCTTCGTCCACTACTCCGCGATCAACGCGTCCGGGTTCCGCTCCCTCGAGGAGAACCAGGTCGTGAACTTCGACGTCACTCAGGGACCCAAGGGTCCGCAGGCTGAGAACGTCACCCCGGCCTAGTTGCCCGGGTCGGCCGATCGCGGCCGGCTAGTAGTACCCAAGGAGCCCCGCTCCTCCGCCTCGGCGGAGGAGCGGGGCTCCTGCCTCTTCTCCCGCCTTTTCCCGCTCGGCGGCATCGGGGCGCTGCGATGCTTGACCTTGACACCGTGTGAAGCAGTGCAGTGGGAGACATCATGTTCACCATCGGAGACTTCGCCCGGTACGGACGGGTGTCGGCCCGGATGCTGCGCCACTACGACGCCATCGGGCTCCTGCACCCCGACCGCACCGACCCCGCCACCGGCTACCGCTTCTACGGGGCCGCCCAGCTCGCACGTCTCAACCGCATCATCGCCCTCAAGGATCTCGGCTTCACGCTCCAGCAGGTGCAGGCCATCCTCGACGAGCAGGTGGGATCGGAGGAACTGCGCGGGATGCTGCGGCTGCGGCGGGCGGAGCTGGAGGAGGCCATGGCGGCTGCGGCCGCACGGCTGGCCCAGGTCGAGGCGAGGCTCCGGTCGATCGAGAGCGAGGGACGCATGTCTGCGGACGATGTAGTGGTCAAGAGTGTTGCCGCGGTACGGGTGGCCGAGCTGACCGGCACGGCGGCGAGCTACGAACCGGAGGGCATCACTCCGGTGATCGGTCCGCTGTACGACCGGCTCTTCCCGCTGCTGGGCACGGTGGGCGTCACCCCGAGCGGCCCCGGTATCGCACACTACGAGGATGCTCCGGAGGGTGGCGGCGCGGTTGTCGTCCACGCCGGGGTGACGGTCTCCGCCCCGGTGGGCCCGCTCGGCGACACCGGGATCACGGTGGTCGAGCTGCCCCCGATCGAGGCGGCGACCATGGTCCACCGGGGTTCGATGGACGGCGTACTGCCGACGGCCCAGGCCCTGGCCCGCTGGATCGACGCCAATGGCTACCGGTCCGCGGGATACGCCCGCGAGATCAGCCTGGAGTGCCCTGAGGACCAGGACAAGTGGGTGACGGAACTCCAGGAGCCGGTCACCAGGGCCTGATCCCCCTCGGACGTCCATAGGCCGAAAGGAACGTGACACCCCACCCCTCGGGTGTCACGTTCCTTCGCACCCCCTACCGTCCTCCGGGCCCCGCCCACAGCCCGTCGTCCGTCAGCCCCAGCAGGTCGATCGCGTTGCGGCGCACGATTCGGTCCACGACATCGGCGTCCAGATGCCCCATCTGCGCCTCGCCGACCTCGCGCGACTTGGGCCAGGTGGAGTCGGAGTGCGGGTAGTCCGTCTCGTACAGAACGTTCCCGACGCCGATCGAGTCGAGGTTCTTCAGCCCGAAGGCATCGTCGAAGAAGCAGCCGTAGACATGTTCGGCGAACAGCTCCGACGGCGGGCGGTGGACCTTGTCGGCAACGCCGCCCCAGGCCCGGTTCTCCTCCCAGACCACGTCGGCGCGTTCCAGGATGTACGGGATCCAGCCGATCTGGCCCTCCGCGTACATGATCCGCAGGTTCGGGAACCGTTCGAACTTGCCGCTCATCAGCCAGTCGACCATCGAGAAGCAGCAGTTGGCGAAGGTGATGGTGGAACCGACGGCGGGCGGGGCGTCGGCCGAGGTGGACGGCATCCTCGAGGACGAGCCGATGTGCATCGCGATCACCGTCCCCGTCTCGTCACAGGCCCGCAGGAACGGATCCCACTCGTCCGTATGAATGGACGGCAGCCCGAGATGCGGAGGTATTTCGGAGAACGCCACCGCGCGCACACCGCGCGCCGCGTTCCGCCGGACCTCGTCCGCTGCCAACTGCGCGTCCCAGAGCGGGATCAGGGTGAGCGGGATGAGCCGACCCCGCGCCTCGGGGCCGCACCACTCGTCCACCATCCAGTCGTTGTACGCCCGCACCCCGAGCAGCCCCAGCTCGCGGTCCTTCGCTTCGGTGAAGGTCTGGCCGCAGAAGCGGGGGAAGGTGGGGAAGCAGAGTGCGGACTGGACGTGGTTGACGTCCATGTCGGCGAGCCGGTCGGGGACCGAGAACGACCCCGGGCGCATCTGCTCGTACGTGATGACCTCAAGCCTGATCTCGTCGCGGTCGTAGCCGACCGCGGTGTCGAGCCGGGTGAGCGGGCGGTGCAGATCCTCGTACACCCACCAGTCGCCGACCGGCCCGTCGTCGCCCTTCGCACCCATCACGGGCGCGAACTTGCCGCCCATGAAGGTCATTTCCTTGAGCGGTGCGCGGACGATACGCGGGCCGCGGTCGAGGTACTTGGACGGGAGCCGGTCCCGCCAGACATGAGCGGGCTCCACCGTGTGGTCGTCCACCGAGATGATCTTCGGGAAGGTCTCCATGCCTCCCACGGTAGCGCCGATCTGACGAACCGTCAGCTACCCTTACCGGCCCACGTTCCACAATCGTTGTCGAGGGCTTGTGCAGAGAGTCACCCGCTGCTGACGTGTCCGCCCAAAACAAGGCAGACTGTTGAGCGCGATACCAGCGGTACCGAACAATCCGGATCCACCCGCACCGGACCGGCACGTGGGCGGGCCATCCGAAACAGACAGCACCAGCACGATCGGCAGGACCGGCGGGGCGAGCAGGGCAGGGGGCAGCAATGGACCGTGACAACGGGCCGCGCATGCATGTTCCGGAGCAGCGTGCTCCTGGGCAACGATCGGCCGACGGCGCCGATCTGCGCTTTGCCGTGCTCGGCCCGGTGCGGGCATGGCGGGGCGGAGAGGCGCTGCCGTCCGGTTCGCCTCAGCAGCGCGCCCTGCTGACCGCACTGCTTCTGCGCGGTGGCCGCACGGCCACGGCCTCCGAACTCATCGACGCCATCTGGGGCGAGGAACCGCCCTCGCAGGCGCTCGCCGCCGTACGCACGTACGCCAGCCGGCTCCGCAAGATCCTCGACCCGCAGACGCTGGTCAGCGACGCCGGCGGATACGCGATCCAGGCCAGGCACGACGCCCTCGACCTGACGGTGGCCCAGGAGCTGGCAGCCGAGGCGGAGAAGGCCCGGGCCGGTGGCGACCGCGCCCAGGCCCGCGCCCTCTTCAACAAGGCGCTCGGCCTGTGGGACGGCGAGGCCCTGGCCTCCGTGCCCGGCCCGTACGCCGAGAATCAGCGCACCCGTCTGGAGGAGTGGCGGCTCCAGCTCACCGAAACCCGCCTCGACCTGGACCTGGAGGTCGGCTGCCACGCGGAGGCGGTCTCCGAACTGACCGCGCTCACCGCCGCGCATCCGCTGCGCGAACGGCTGCGCGAACTCCTCATGGTCGCCCTGTACCGCAGCGGCCGCCAGGCCGAGGCGCTCGCGGTGTACGCCGACACCCGTCGGCTGCTCGCCGACGAACTGGGCGTCGACCCGCGCCCCGAGCTCTCCCAGCTCCAGCAGCGCATCCTGCAGGCCGACGAGGAACTGGCCCGCCCGGCCGACGAACCGGCCCCGGTCCCCGCACCGGTGCGCCCGGCCCAGCTACCGGCCACCGTTCCCGACTTCACGGGCCGCGCCTCCTTCGTACGGGAGCTGGGCGACCGGCTGGCGACCGCCGAGGGTTCGGTCATGGCCGTCTCGGCACTGGCCGGCATCGGCGGCGTCGGCAAGACGACCCTCGCCGTGCACGTCGCCCACCAGGCGCGCCAGCACTTCCCGGACGGTCAGCTGTACGTGGACCTCCAGGGCGCCGGCGCCCGCGCCGCCGAACCGGAGACGGTCCTCGGCGCCTTCCTGCGCGCGCTGGGCACGGCGGACTCGGCGATCCCGGACTCCCTGGACGAACGCGCCGCCCTCTACCGGTCCACGCTCGACGGCCGCCGCATCCTGGTCCTCCTCGACAACGCCCACGACGCGGCCCAGATCCGCCCCCTCCTCCCGGGCACCGCGGGCTGCGCGGCCCTGGTCACCAGCCGCGTCCGCATGGTCGACCTGGCCGGCGCGCACCTGGTCGACCTGGACGTGATGTCCCCGGCGGAGGCGCTCCAGCTCTTCACCCGCATCGTGGGCGAGGAGCGCATCAACACCGAGCGCGAGGCCGCCCTCGACGTGGTCGCCGCCTGCGGCTTCCTCCCCCTGGCCATCCGCATCGCCGCCTCCCGCCTGGCCTCACGCCGCATCTGGACGGTCTCCGTCCTGGCCGCCAAACTCGCCGACGAACGCCGCCGCCTGGACGAACTCCAGGCCGGGGACCTCGCGGTGAAGGCCACCTTCGAACTCGGCTACGGCCAACTGGAACCCGCCCAGGCCCGCGCCTTCCGCCTCCTCGGCCTGGCCGACGGCCCCGACGTCTCCCTGGCTGCGGCGGCGGCCCTGCTCAACCTGGAGGCCCACGCGGCGGAAGACCTGCTGGAGGCCCTGGTCGACACCAGCCTCCTGGAGTCGGCGGCCCCGGGCCGCTACCGCTACCACGACCTGGTACGCCTCTACGCGCGTTCTTGCGCGGAACGGGACGAACAGCCGCCACAGGAGCGGGCGTTGGCGCTGTCGCGGCTGCTGGACTTCTATCTGGCCACGGCGGCGGGGGTGTACGCGCTGGAGCGGCCGGGGGATCGGACAGTCGACCACTTGGAACCCAGCCAGTATCCGGGGCTCGCGTTCGCGGATCGGCCCCAGGCGCTCGACTGGCTCTATTCCGAGGCGGACTGCCTGCTCGCGTGCGTACTGCAGTCCCTCGGGCAGGGGACTCTGCGACGAGCGGTCGATCTGCTCATGGCAGTCAAGGACCTCGCGGAATCGGGGGCGAATGCCCGCCGATACGAAACCGCTGCTCTCGCTCTGCGCGATGCGGCCGCAGCCGCGGGCGACGCCCGTGCAGAGGGTCGCGCCCGCACCACCCTCACGCAGGTGTACAGCACAGCCGGCCGGTTCGAGCAGGCTGATATCGAGGCGCACCAGGCCATGTCGCTCGGAATTGCCGCAGATGATCCGTGGACGAGCGGCAACGCCCCCAACGAGCGAGGCATCCTCGCCATCTACCGCAACCATCATGCGGAGGGAGAGGCCTATCTCCAGAAAGCAATCGAAGCGTTCCGTGCCGATGGCAACAAGCCTGGAGAGGCGAGCGCACTGTGCAACCTCTCCAGGATCCATCTGGCTCTTTTCCGGACCGACAGTGCTATAGACCTCGCAGAACAGGGCATCGAGATCTACGACCGCCTGGGCCTTGCCCTGCGCCTGGCAAACGGCCGTTACGCTCTCGGCCTCGCACTCGCCGAAGCCAAACGACTGCCCGAAGCGCTGGAACAGCTGACGCAGGCGCTGGGCATCTTCCACGAGAATCGTCAGCCTCTATGGGAGGGCGTCACCCACTTCCGACTGGCGGAAGTGCATCTCACAGCAGGGCGTCACACACTGTCCGCAGCTCATGCGGAGCAGGCGATCGCCCTGCGAGGTATCGGCGGCGAGTGGCGCCGCGGCACTGTACTCACCGTGCTGGGGAAAGCGCTGATGCAGTTGGAACAGCCGGACCGGGCCAGGGCTTGCTGGACAGAGGCGTTGGCCATCTATGAGCAGCTGGGCTCGGCCGAGGTCGACGAGGTCCGCGGACTCCTCTCACCCGTCGCGGCGGCGTGAGGGAACCCCCTCGACGGCGTTCATCGTTCGTTTATCGGCGGGCGGCACTCTTACGTACATCGAGCCGTCGCGTCGGGGGGCAGACGGATCGACGAAGAGGCCGCCCCATTATGGTGAACGGCCCAGTGATGCCCGCCCGGCGATCCACGGGGGAACCTCCGGGCGGGCATCACCTACCTGTAGCACCAAATGACTCACGGGAGTTGACCACAATGAGCGACGCCAAGAAGCCTGCCGTCAAGCCGCTGGACAGCCACGCCTCCGGCGAGGAGCTCACGGTTCAGGACAGCCACGCCTCGGGCGGCGTCATCAAGCCGCTGGACAGCCACGCCTCCGGCGAGGAGCTCACCGTCCAGGACAGCCACGCCTCCGGCGAGCAGATCACCACTCTCGACAGCCACGCCTCGGCGCCGAAGCCCGTCTAGACCTAACCCGCACGGGGAGCGGCCGCGGCGGCGCGGAGGGGGAGCCGTCGCGGCCGCTGCATGTCTGCAAAGAGGGGTCCAGCCACATGGCTCGGGCCCCTCTGTCATACCGCCTACGGCCCCCCTGACCTGCACCTCCGGCCGACACAGCTTCCGCATGTCGTCCTCGCCCGAGGTGAACACCGCAACCCGCCCCGCTGCCGCCCCGCGATCACAGCGAGCGCCGCGTCGATGGCGTACTCGTGGCCGTGCAGGCCGGTGTCCGCCAGCAGCCCGATCGCCTCGTCCTGGCCGCCTCCGCCCTGCACCTCGACGGCACGACGTTCCAGGGTGCGGGCGACGGAGTGCAGACGGCATACGTGCCCGGCGGGATGTTTCTGTACCTGACCGTCATCCGCCACCGATGCGTGTACATCATCCAGGTTGACAGGCTGGCCGTCGCTCTGAGCCCTCCCCTCTACCTCCGGCCCCGCAGCTCCCCCTTCACCACCTTGCCGCTCGCATTGCGCGGCAGCTCGGTCACGAACTCCACCGCCCTCGGGACCTTGTAGTTCGCCATCTCGCGGCGGGACCAGGCGATCAGGTCGTCGGCCGTCACCGTCGCGCCCGGCCTGCGGACCGCGTACGCCTTGCCCACCTCGCCCAGTCGGGGGTCCGGGATGCCGATCACCGCCACGTCGGCCACATCCGGGTGCAGGCCGAGGAGCTGTTCGATCTCGGCGGGGTACGCGTTGAAGCCGCCGACGATGAACATGTCCTTGATCCGGTCGGTGATCCGGAGGTTGCCGTCCTCGTCGAGGACACCCACGTCGCCCGTGCGGAGCCAGCCGTCGGCGGTGATCGTGGCGGCTGTGGTCTCCGGGTCCTCGAAGTAGCCCTGCATCACGTTGAACCCGCGGACCAGGACCTCGCCGGGCATGCCGGGGGCGGCCAGGACGCGGATCTCCGTGTCGTCGATCGCCCGGCCCGACGTCGAGGCGATCGTCTCCATCGGGTCGCCGCGGCGGCACATGGTGACGATGCCGCTCGCCTCGGAGAGGCCGTACGCGGTGAGGACCGTCGCTATGCCGAGCTCCGTGCGCAGGCGTTCCACCAGCCGCAGGGGGACCACCGCCGCGCCCGTCACCACCAGGCGGAGGGCGGAGAGGTCGTGGGCGCCCCGGGCCGGGTGGTCCAGGAGGGACTGGTGGAGGGTGGGCGGGCCCGGCAGGACCGAGATGCGTTCGGCGGCGATGTTGGCCAGGGCCGTGTCCACGTTGAACACCGGTTGCGGCACCATCGTCGCGCCCCGCATCAGGCACGCGATGATGCCCGCCTTGTAGCCGAACGTGTGGAAGAAGGGGTTCACGATCAGATAGCGGTCGCCCTCGCGCAGATCCGCCAGCTCGCTCCAGATCGCGTAGCAGCGCAGGGTCTGGGCGTGGGTGATGACGGCGCCCTTGGGCCGGCCCGTGGTACCCGAGGTGTAGATGATGTCGGAGGGGGCCGAGGGGGCGATCGCGTCGGCGCGGGAGCCTACCGCCGCTCCGGACACCCCCTCCCCCGCCGCCAGGAAGTCCTTCCAGGTGACGTAGTCGTCGGGGGCGCTGTCCGCCAGCACCACCACCCGCTCCAGGTGGGGGAGTTGCACGTCGGCCCGGCGCAGGGACGCCACGTACGACGTACCGAGGAAGGTGCCGGTGACGAAGAGCAGTTTCGCCCGGCTGCGTTCCAGGATGTACGCCGCCTCGGTGCCCTTGAAGCGGGTGTTGAGGGGGACCAGGACCGCCCCCGCCGTGACCGCGCCGAGCGCGGAGACGATCCAGTCCAGGGTGTTCGGGGCCCAGATCGCGACCCGGTCCCCCGGCTCCACGCCCGAGGCCATGCACGCGGCGGCGGCCCGTTCGACGCGGTCGCCGAGTTCGGCGTACGAGATCCGGGTCCGTCCCTCGACGACCGCCTCCCGGTCCCCGTACCGCCGCGCCGCCGCCCGTATCAGCTTCGGGATGCTGCCCCATTCCTCGTCGCCGCGCATCGCTCGCCCTCCTGACGCAGTAGCTGACTATCCGTCAGATTAGCTGTAGCCTCAGCCGCTGTCAGCAGTCATGACGGTCTCGGAGGTGGCGGTGGCGGCACTCAAGGACGTGACAGCGATAGCCGGCATAGGGCAGACGGCCTTCGCGAAGCAACTGCCCGAATCCGAGAAGACATTGGCCTGCCGGGCCATCGTCGCGGCGCTCGACGACGCGGGCATCGCCGCCTCGGAGGTGGACGCCTTCGCCTCGTACACGATGGAGGAGACCGACGAGGTCGAGATCGCCAAGGCCATCGGGGCGGGCGATGTCACCTTCTTCAGCAAGGTGGGGTACGGGGGCGGGGGCTCGTGCGCGACGATCGCGCATCTCGCCGCCGCCGTGGCGACCGGGCAGGCGAGTGTCGGTGTCGCCTGGAGGTCGCGGAAGCGGGGGTCGGGGCCCCGGCCCTGGAGGAACACCGCCGTGCAACTGCCCACCCCCGCCCAGTGGACCCGGCCGTACGGGCTGCTGCGGCCGGCCGACGAGATCGGGATGCTGGCGCGGAGGTACATGCACGAGTACGGGGCGACCCGCGACCATCTCTTCAACGTCGCACTCGCCTGCCGCAACCGCGCCAACCAGAACCCGGACGCGGTGATGTACGAACGGCCGCTGACCCGCGACATGTATATGACCTCGCGCTGGATCAGCGAGCCGCTCTGCCTCTTCGACAACTGTCTGGAGACCGACGGGGCGCTGGCCTGCGTCATCGTCTCGGCGGAGCGGGCCCGCGACTGCCGGCAGAAACCCGTCTACATCCACTCCGTCGCCCAGGGGCTGCCCGCCCAGCACCACGGCATGGTCAATTACTGGAACGACGACCCGCTCACCGGACCCGCCTGGACGGCCGCCCGGCAGCTGTGGAAGCAGGCCGACTTCGGCCCGGACGATGTGGATGTCGCGCAGATCTACGACGCGTTCACCCCGCTCATTCCGCTCTCCCTGGAGGGCTACGGCTTCTGCGGGCGCGGCGAGGGCGCGGCGTTCACCGAGGGCGGGGCGCTGGAGAGCGGCGGGCGGCTGCCCATCAACACCGGGGGCGGCGGGCTCAGCGAGGCGTATGTGCATGGCTTCAACCTCATCAACGAGGGCGTGAAGCAGTTGCGCGGCGTCTCCACCGCACAGGTCCCGAACGCCGGGACGTGTCTGGTCACCGCCGGTGAGGGCGTTCCCACATCTGCCGTACTGCTGAGGAGTTGACCGGGATGGATGCTCTGCTGCTGCCCGTCGTGGACGAGGACGGTGCACCCTTCTGGGAGTACGCGGCCCGCGGCGAACTCCGCGTCCAGGCCTGCGCCGCCCCGGAGTGCGGAAGGCTCCGCTTCCCGCCCCGGCCGTGCTGCCCGCACTGCCAGTCCTTCGAGAGCGAGTGGCGGCCGATGAGCGGACGCGGCCGCATCTGGTCGTACGTGCTGCCGCATCCGCCGCTGCTGCCCGCGTACGCCGCGCAGGCCCCGTACAACGCCGTCGTGGTCGAGCTGGCCGACGCCCCGGACATCCGGCTGGTCGGGAATGTGGTGAGCGGTCCGGACGCCCCGCTGGACTCGGTCGATCCGGGGCGGCTGCGGATCGGGGCGCCGGTGCGGGTGGTGTTCTGCCCGGCCGGTTCCGGGGTGACCCTGGTGCGTTGGCTGCTGGAGAGGTGATCGGTGATGGCGCTGCGGACGGAGACGGACAAGGAGACCGGGGTCGCGCTCGTCACCCTCGACCGGCCCGAGAAGCTCAATGCGATCGACCTGGCGACGGCCGCTGAACTGGCCGCCGCCTGGCGGGCGTTCCGATTCGACGACGGGGTGCGAGCCGTTGTCGTCACCGGTGCGGGCGGCCGGGCCTTCTGTACGGGGATCGACCGGGGCGTGGAGGTGCCGCAGCCCTCGTCCCCGTACACGATCGACGATCCGCTGATCGCGATCGGGCCGAAGGCGAACGACCTGTGGAAGCCGGTGATCGCGGCCGTGGAGGGGATGGCCTGCGGCGGGGCGTTCTATCTGCTGGGCGAGGCGGAGTTCGTCATCGCGTCCGAGGAGGCGACGTTCTTCGACCCGCACACGACGTACGGCATGGTCAGCGCGTACGAGGCGATCTCCATGGCGCAGCGGATGCCGTTCGGCGAGGTGGCCCGGATGTCCCTGATGGGTACGGCCGAACGGGTCACGGCCCGCCGGGCGTACGAGACCGGGCTGGTCAGTGAGGTGACGGCACCCGGCGGCGCGGTGGCGGCGGCGCTGCGGGCGGCGGGAGTGATCGCCTCGTACCCGACCCGGGCGGTGCAGGGGACGGTACGGGCGGTGTGGTCCGCGAAGGAGGCGGCCAGGGCGCAGGCCATGGCCCACGCCCCGCACCTGATCGCACTCGGGAACCTGCCGCCGGAGCGGCAGGCCGAGTTGTTCCGGGGGCGGGGCGGCAATGAGTTCCGGACGCGGTGAGGTCAGTAACTCAGCTCGGCCGCGACCCGGCACTTCTTCACCCGGGAGACCTTGCGCGGGCTGTCCATCCGCACGGAGACGGTCTTGGTCTCGCCACCCTCGACGTCCACCTTCGCCTCACCGGTGTCGACGGTGTTGCCCTGTGCGTCGAGGAAGGTCACATCGACTTCGTAGGTGTGCGAGCCTACGGCGTTCGCCGTGAGCCGGACGGTGGAGGTGGTGACGGCCTTGCGCTTGCCCTTGCGGGGCTGGGCGCAGCGGAAGACGTGCGCCTGGGGCGCGTCCGAAGCGGTGGCGCTCGGGGTCGGCGCCTCGTAGCCGGTATTGCCGGAGGAACTGCTCGACGAGTCGTAGTCGTTGTCGTCGTAGTTGTTGTTGTCGTAGTTGTTGTTGTCGTGGTAGCTGCCGTTGCTCTTCTTGGAGTTGGAGCATCCGCCGCCGCTGCTGCTGCTGCTGCTGCTCGACCCCTTGCTCTTGCCGCTTCGGCCGCCGTGGCTGGAGGTCGAGAAGCCGGTGAGTGCGAGTACCACCACGACCAGTACCGCGGAAAATTTTATGTGCTGCCGCATCATCGATGCAGCCCCCCTTGTGTTGTTGTCTGTGCTGTTGTCCGTGCTGTTGCTGCCGAATGTGCTGTTACTGCTGTCGAACGACCGCGCGACACGCTAGCGCAAGGTGCGGGGGTCAGGGGCCGGGCGTAGCGTCGAGGCCGAGAGCGGTGCTGATCCGTGACGCCGGTCCACGCACACGCAGGAGGCCGATGATGGTCCGCAACGTCCTCGGCTCGTTCCTGGCTCTCGCCGGAGCGGCGGCCGCCGTGCTGAGCCCCTTCCGTGACTGGTACGACGGCCGTCTGGGGCGTCATTACCGGATCGACGAGCTGTTCACGGGTGTCACCGGCAGCCGGCCAGGGCCGCTGGGCTCGATCTTCCTGGCCTTTCTCTTCGCCGCCCTGCTGACGGTGGTCGGTGTGGTGCTGCGGTCGCGTCTGCTGGTGGCGTCCGCGGGTGTGGTGGTGCTCGGGTTCACCGTGCTGTGGATGGTGCGCCAGGGGGAATCAGTGGGCAGTCTGACCGTCGCGGGCGACGGTTTTGGGCTGCAGTGGGGGGTGGCGTACGCGGTGGGTGGCGCGGTGCTGTTGCTGCTGGGCGCGGTGGTGATGCCGGGGCGGCGCGGTGGGCGCCGGCCTGTCCGCGGGGGCCGTGACCAGCCGTATGAGGCGCCCGGATCGGAGAATCCGGATACGTGGCCGCCCACGCAGGAGCCGGGGCCCTCCGTGCAGACGAGTACGTTGCCGGAGCCCGAGCCGGACCCGTACACGGGGCCCTCTCCGGCGGCCCGCCGCGAGGGCCCGCCTCCGGGCCCGGAGGACCAGGACACGGCCCCGTACCCCGTCGTACCGGACGAAGGGTCCGATCCGCGCCGGCCTCCGCCCTCCTGAGGTCCTCGACGCCTGGGGTTCCGTCCTCAATCGCCGGACGGGCTTGATGTGGCCGACGCGGTTCGTCAAGCGCGGGGCAGACTTGGCGTGGCCGATGCTCTACGTCCGGGGCCGGTTGCCCGTGCCCGTTCCCTTCAGCGCGTCCAGCGCGTACACGCAGCGGTCCTTGCTGCACGCGTACACGACACCGCCCCGCGCCACGGGCGAACCCGTGATCTCGCCGCCCGTCGCCAGCTTCCAGCGGAGTTGGCCGCCCGCCGCGTCCAGGGTGTACAGGACGTGGTCGGCGGAGCCGAAGTGGACCCGGCCGTCGGCGACCACCGGGGCCCCCACCACCTCGCCGCCTGCCGCGAACCGCCACTTCGGGGTGCCGGTGACCGCGTCGAGCGTGTACAGGGCGCTGCCGCTGCCGACATGGACGTTCCCGGCCGTGACCAGGACCGGTTCGATCGACTGGCGGGCCTCCGTGGCGATGCGCCAGCGGTCCTTGCCGGTCGAGGCGTCGATCGCGTACACCGTGCCGAGGTAGTCGGCGAGGTACACGCCGCCGCCGGTGACGGCGGGCCCGGGTGCGAACGCGGGCGGGGAGAGGAAGACCGCGGGCGACTCGAAGTGCCAGCGGACATGCCCGGACACGGTGTCGACGGCCAGGACCCGGGCCCCCGCGCTGACGTACACGAAACCGTCCGGCGCCGCGGTCACCCGGACCGGCACACCGCCGCAGGAGGCCGCGTCGCCGATGGGGTACGCCCAGCGTTCGATGCCGGTACGGGCGTCGACGGCGCGCAGCCGGGCGTCCTGCCACAGGTAGACCGTGCCGTCGTGGATCGCGGGCCCGGCCTCCGCCGTCTCGAAGTCGGTCTGTACGCCGCTGCTCTCCCACAGCTTCTCGCCCGTGGACGCCTCCCACGCCTGGACGCCGCCGCCCCGGGTGCCGGTGACGACGGTGCCGCGCTCGGCCTTGAGGGAGTACACCCAGGCATCTGTCTGCAGCCGCCACCGCTCGGCGCCGGTCGTCGCGTCCAGGGCGTACAGCGACGGCCCGTCGGAGGCGTGGATACGGCCGCCCTCGACGGCCATCACCCAGGCCACGTCCCGGGTCTTGAACTGGCGCCGCCCGTTGCCGATGTCCAGGGCGTGCACCTCGAACGACGTGACGTAGAGGAGGTCCCCGGCTACGACGGGCGTCCCCCAGACGTCGTTGGACATCCGGAACCGCCAGGGCCGCCAGCGGTCCGGGCCCGGGGGTGCGGTCTCGGGCGCGTGCGCGGGCGCGGGCAGGGGGGCCGGTGCGGCGGCGGGGGCCGTGCCGTTCACCCCGGCGGGCGGGCGCACCCAGCCGGTCGCGGGGCCGGTGTCCGCGGTGGCCGTGGCGGTGGCCCGTACGTCCTGGGCGCGCGGGCCGGGGCCGATCGACACCTTCGCTCCGGGCAGCCGCACCGGACCGCCCCCGTCGGGCAGCTGCGCGGACGCGGCGGCCGGGGGGCGCAGGTCGGCGCCGCTGCGCCAGGCGGTGTCCCGGTCGGCGCCGGGCGGCTGCTGGGGCGGCGGCGGTACGGGGGCAGGAGCGGGCGCGGGAGCCGCGGCCTTGCGGCCACCGCCGCGGCGTTGCTCGATCATCGCGGTGGCGGAGGTCGGCAGCCATGCCGAAGCCGTACCGCTGTCGTCGTCGCCGCCGGAGGCGAAGAGATGCGGAGCGAGCTGGGCCTGCAGATCGGCGGGGGTGGGCCGCAGCCCGGCGTCCATCTGCATGCAGGACTCGATCAGCGGCCGCAGTTCGTCGGGCAGGCCCTCCAGATCGGGGCCCTCGCGCAGCAGCATGAAGACCGTCTCGACGGGGTTGGCGCCGTGGAACGGCGCATGGCCGGTGGCGGCGAAGACCAGCGTCGAGCCGAGTGAGAAGACATCGCTGGCGCCCGTGACACTGCGCGAGTCCCGTGCCTGCTCGGGCGACATGTAAGCGGGCGTGCCGACGGCGACATTCGTCATGGTCAGCCGGGTGTTGGAGACCCCGGACGCGATCCCGAAGTCGATCACCCGCGGGCCGTCCTCGACGACGAGCACGTTCGACGGCTTCATGTCGCGGTGGACGAGCCCCGCGCCGTGGATCGACTGGAGCGCCTCGGCGATGCCGGCGGCCAGCCAGCGCACCGCCTGGACCGGCATGGGCCCGCACTCATTCACTATCTCCTCGAGCGACGGGGCGGGCACATAAGCGGTGGCCAGCCACGGCACGGCGGCCCGCGGGTCGGCGTCCACCACTGCGGCCGTGTAGAAGCCGCTGACCGCCCGGGCTGCCTCCACCTCGCGCGTGAAGCGGACCCGGAACAGCTGGTCCTCGGCGAGCTCCGTACGTACCGTCTTGATCGCCACCCGCCGGCCCGAAGCCGAGCGGGCGAGATAGACCAGCCCCATGCCACCGGCCCCGAGCCGTCCCAGCACCTCGAACGGGCCGATCCGTCTCGGGTCGTGCTGCGTCAGCTGCTCCACCACTTGCCCTGCCACCTCCCCGTACGGGCCTCAGGAACAGAAGCCCGCGAAAACCCGCCCTGTACGGCGTCTCACCACTGGGCACCACCCGGCGGTGCGCACCCCGATTGTTCCTGGCTGAGGCTCTGGTTGCGAACCCGGGGGCGGACCGGGGTGTCACAGCTCACTCTGCCCTCTTTCCGGACACAGGGGGCTGAAGTACGGCGAACACGGCACCCTGATCGTCCTGGACGACCGCCATCCTCCCGTACGGGATGTCGAAGGGCGGCGCGGAGATACGGCCGCCGAGGCGTACGGCGTGTCCGGCGGCGGCATTGCAGTCCTCGACGGCGAAGCAGTTGAGGAAGTAGCTGGGCATCTCGGCCGGGAAGGCATCGGTGATGACGCTGCGCCCGCCGACCGCGGTGTCCGGTCCGGGTTCCGTGCCGGCCGGGGACCACATGCGGAAGTCGACGCCGGACTCGGCCGCACCGGATTCGCCCGCACCGGAGGTGTCGAGATCGGTGCCCTGGAAGCCGAAGACCTCCTCGTAGAAGGCGTCGACACGGTCCTTCTGCCGGGTGTGGACCTCGGTCCAGCAGAAGGAGCCCGGTTCGTTCTGCTTCTCGAAGCCTTCGCGGTCACCGGCCTGCCAGAGCCCGAAGACCGCTCCGCCGGGGTCGGCCGCCTGGGCGAGCGCCCCGGCCCGGCCCGCCCGTACGGGGTCGGTGATCACCTGACCGCCCGCCTCCCTGATGCGGGCGACGGTCGCGACGATGTCGTCGGTGGCGAAGTAGATGCCCCAGGCGGTCGGCATCCGGCCGTCCTGCTTGGCGGCGAGTGCGGCGACGAGCTTCCCGTCGCTGAGTGCGTCCGCGTACGGGCCGTCGCCGGCCCGGAAGGTCCAGCCGAACAGCTCACCGTAGAAGCGCTTGCCCGCTTCGAGGTCGGGAAGCTGCACATCCGCCCAGCACGGCGCGGATTGCGCGAATGCGGCCATGGGCCCGGGTCCTTCCGTCGCGGTCGGTCGCGGCCGTTCGCGGTTTGTTCGCAGTTGTCCGCGGTCCTTCGCGGTCGTTCGCGGCCGTTCACCGTTCACGGCAGTGACGCTCGTCACACCCAACGTAACCGCGGGTGGCATGCGCCGCGCACCGACCCGTCCACATCGAACTCATTTTCGATAGAGGAGTTCCTTGCCCGCAGCATCACGGAAAGTTATCCACGGAAGTTATCCACAGGCTGTTGATAAGACTTATCGCCCCGTGGGGCGCATCCGTCGATATCCGGCCACTCCCCCCACCCCGCCTGCGGTGCTCCCCATTTGCAGTCGGCCGAATCGCGCTCCGATCCCCCCTCGGTAAGCTGACGGCATGACAGGACAAGTGCGCACCGTCGACGGCCGCGTGGCCGGTCGACGCGGACAGGCGACGCGGCAGAAGCTGCTCGACTGCCTCAGCGAGATGCTCAGCTCCTCGCCGTACCGGGACGTCAAAGTCATCGACGTCGCCCGGAAGGCGGGGACTTCACCCGCGACCTTCTACCAATACTTCCCCGACGTCGAGGGCGCCGTCCTCGAAATCGCCGAAGAAATGGCCAAGGAGGGCGCCGGTTTGACCGAACTGGTCGCAGGCCGCTCCTGGGTCGGCAAGGCCGGCTGGCAGACCGCCGAAGAACTCGTCGAGGGATTCCTCGACTTCTGGCGACATCATGACGCGATCCTGCGTGTGGTCGACCTCGGAGCGGCCGAGGGCGACAAGCGGTTCTACAAGATCCGTATGAAGATCCTGAACTCGGTCACCAACTCCCTTACGGATTCGGTGAAGGAGCTCCAGGCCAAGGGCAAGGTCGACAAGGACGTCAGCGCCGCCGCGATGGCGGGCTCGCTCGTCGCGATGCTGGCCGCGGTCGCCTCGCACCAGAAGGGCTTTACGACCTGGGGCGTAAAGCAGGCCGAACTCAAGCCGAATCTCTCACTGTTGGTACATCTGGGCATCACCGGCAAGAAGCCGACCAAGTAGCGCCGCACCGGGCCCCTCCCCCACTGGGTACCGCGCGGCAATTCCGGGCGCCCCAGGTCCTGTCTCACCGACGGCGGACCACGCATGTGGTCCGCCGTCGGTGCACCCGGACCGTTCCACGGATCGCTCCAACGGCCGTTCCCGCGCACGGTTTTCGCGCATCACCGACATCCACGGTCTGTACGCACCGCTTCCGCGTCCGGCCTCGTCAGGTCGCGGCGTCACTCCGCCGTTCCAGCCTGAAGAGCCGGATCTCCCGCTCGACCCGCGCCTGATACGTCGCATAGGGCGGCCAGAACTTCAGCGCCGTCTGCCACACCGCATCCCGTTCCGCGCCCTGCAGCAGTGTGGCGCGCACCGGAATGTCCCGGCCCCTCCAGTTGACGACGGCCTTGCCGGGACCGGCCAGCAGGTTCGCGGTCCAGGCCGGATGCCCCGTACGGCCGAAATTGCTGCCGACCAGGATCCAGCTCCGCTCCGTCCCGTTCTCCGGCATGCAGGCCAGCGGAGTGGTCCTGAGCTGCCCGCTCCTCGCACCCGGCACCGTCAGGATCAGCCCCGGCAGCATCCGGGCACTGAGCAGCACCTTGCCGCGCGTGAGCCGGTGCACCGTACGGTCCATGGCGGGTATGACATGCGGGGCGATCCTCGCGAACGTGCGGGTCGAGGACACCTTCTGGATCAGCCGGACGCCCGGCGCCATCAGACCGCCACCTGCCCGGCCGAGCCCGGGGTGGCGAATTCCGAGGACGCGAACGGCCGCCCGTGCGGCGGTGCGAACAGTCCGGCCTGCTGCGCCGCCTGGTCGCGGAGCCGGTGGACGGGGCCGAAAAGCAGTTCGTCGGCAGCGGCCCGCTTGAAGTACAGATGCGCCTCGTGTTCCCAGGTGAAGCCGATCCCGCCGTGCAGCTGGACGGCCTCGGCGGTGGTGATCCGCAGCGCCTCCAGGGCCTGGGCGAGTGCGAGGCCCCCGGCCGCCGGGTCCCAGGCCGCGTAGTACGCGGCGGAACGTGCCGCCTGCACCCGTACGTACAGATCCGCGAGACGGTGCTTCACGGCCTGGAAGGAGCCGATCGCCCGGCCGAACTGTTCGCGCGTCTTCACGTATTCGACGGTCCGCTCCAGCGCGCTCGCCGCCGCCCCCACCGCCTGAGCGGCGAGCAGTGCGGCGACCCCGCGTCCTGCCGGGGCGAGCACGTCGGTGACGTCCACGGTGTCGTCCGCGCCGAGGAGTTCGGCCTCGGTGTCACGGAGTTCGATGCGGGCCAGCGGGCGGGTCTCGTCCAGCGAGGTCCGGCGGGTGCGGACGATTCCGGCCGCTGCGTCCGGGCGGACCAGGAAGAGGAGCGTACGGCTGCGCGGGAAGCCGCCGGTGTGGGCGGCGACCAGAAGGAGTCCCGCGCTGTGCCCGTCGAGGACCTGGGCGGCCTCCCCGTACAGCCGCCAGCCCTCCGCACCGCCGACCGGCCTGGCCTGTATTCCGCCCGCCCGGCCGCCACCCGCCCAGGCGCCGCCGGTGGGGTCACCGGTGAGGCCGAGTGCGGTGACGAGCGAGCCGCCGGGGACGGCCAGGGTCGCGGTCAGTCCGCCGGCGGCGATGCGCGGCAGCAGGGCGGTGCGCTGGGCCTCGGTGCCGAGGGCGGCGATCAGGGGCGCGGCGAGTGCGGCGGTGGCGATCAGGGGCGACGGCAGCAGGGCGCGACCGGTCTCCTCGCAGGCGACGGCGAGCTCGGCGAGGCCGCAGCCGACGCCTCCGTACTCCTGGGGGAGGGCGAGCCCGGGCAGCCCGAGGTCCTGGGCGAGCTGTCGCCACAGGGTCTCGTCGTACCCGTCGGCGGTCCGTACGGCACTCCTGACGTCGTCGGGTCCGCTGCGTTTGGCCAGCAGTTCGCGCAGGGTACGGCGGATCTCGTCCTGTTCCGCGGTGAAGGCGGCATCCATCGTCGGGCTCCTTCCCCTCAGAGGACTTCTGCCTCTGATCTGACGGCCCGTCATGCTAGGGGTGAATCCACGAGATTCCCAGAGTCGCGCACCGCGAGGGGGCGGGAGGATCCCGTCCCGCCGAGCGATCCACACACCCACTATCTGATGTACCGTCAGATTCATGCCTTCTTCCCACCGCAAGGTCGCTGCCGTCGGCATATCCCTCGCCGACTGCGGACGCATCGACGAGGCCACGCCGTACACACTGCACGCCCAGGCCGCCCGCCGGGCGCTGGCCGATTCGGGTCTGGACCGGTCCGTCGTAGACGGTTTCGCCTCCGCCGGACTCGGCACGCTCGCCCCGGTCGAGGTCGCCGAGTACCTGGGGCTGAAACCCACCTGGGTGGACTCCACCGCGGTCGGCGGCTCGACCTGGGAGGTGATGGCGGCCCATGCGGCGGACGCCATCGCGGCGGGTCACGCCAATGCCGTTCTGCTGGTGTACGGATCGACCGCACGCGCGGACATCAAGGCGGGCCGCCGGACGTCCAATCTCTCCTTCGGGGCGCGCGGCCCGCTCCAGTTCGAGGCGCCGTACGGGCACTCGCTGATCGCCAAGTACGCGATGGCCGCCCGCCGCCATATGCACGAGTACGGCACGACCCTGGAGCAGCTCGCCGAGGTGGCGGTCCAGGCACGGGCGAACGCGGCGGCCAACCCGGACGCGATGTTCCGTGAGCCGATAACGGTGGACGACGTGATGTCGGGGCCGGTGATCGCGGACCCGTTCACCAAGCTGCACTGCTGCATCCGCAGCGACGGCGGCTGCGCGGTGCTGCTGGCCGCCGAGGAGTACGTACCGGACACGGCGAAGGAACCGGTGTGGATCCTCGGTACGGGTGAGCACGTCTCGCACTCCACCATGTCCGAGTGGGACGACTTCACGGTCTCCCCCGCGGCGGTCTCGGGCCGCCTGGCGTTCGAACGGGCGGGGGTGCGGCCCGCGGACATCGATCTCGCCGAGATCTATGACGCGTTCACCTATATGACGCTGGTGACGCTGGAGGACCTGGGTTTCTGCGCGAAGGGGGAGGGCGGCGCGTTCGTGGAGAAGGGCCGGACCGGCCTGACGGGCGAGCTGCCGGTCAACACGGACGGGGGTGGCCTGTCCGCCTGCCACCCCGGGATGCGCGGGCTGTTCCTGCTGGTGGAGGCGGTACGGCAGCTGCGCGGCGAGGCGGGTGAGCGCCAGGTGCGCAGGGCGGGCGGCCGGCTGCCGGAGCTGGCGGTGGCCTCGGGGACGGGCGGCTGGTTCTGCTCGTCGGGGACGGTGGTGCTGGGGCGGGGGTGAGGGCCGGGGCGGGGGCACTCACAGCGTGACGACCGTGAGCGCCCTCGCGAGCCCCTTGAAGACTTCCGCGTTGCGGTGAAGAGCGGCAGTCCCCCCGACCGGGACGATGGCGGCCTTCCCGATGCCCTGTGCGATGGCGCCATGCGCTGCAATGGGGCCATGAGCGACGCACAGAAGACCGACGCACAGCAGAGCTTCCTGGACCTGCTCCACGCCCAGCGCGTGTGGGACGTGGACCTTCCCGCCTTCGACCCGAACGCCGCGCCCTCCGTCCCGCTCCCCCTCTTCCACGCCTGGTTCGCCGAGGCCGTGGCCGCCGGGCAGGCCGAGCCGCACACGATGTCGCTGGCCACCGTCGACGCCGAGGGCCGGCCCGATGTGCGGACGCTGATGCTGCACGACGCGGACGAGCGCGGCTGGCACTTCGCCACGCACCGCACCAGCGCGAAGGGCCGCCAGCTCGCCGCCCACCCGCACGCCGCGCTCGGCTTCTACTGGCCGGTGCAGGGGCGGCAGGTACGGGTGCGGGGACCGGTCACCGAGACGAGCCGGGCGGAGAGCCTGGCCGATCTGCACGCCCGCTCGACCGGGGCGCTCGCAGCGGCGCTGACCGGGTCGCAGAGCGAGGTGCTGGACTCGCAGGAGGAACTGGCCCGGACCGCCGACGCCGCCTGGGAACGGGCGTCGGCCGAGCCGGACGCGGAGGTCGCCGGCTGGACGCGGTACGTGGTCGAGCCCCGGGAGGTCGAGTTCTTCCAGGGCGACGCGGGACGCCGACACGTACGGCTGCGCTACCGCCGGGACGGTGCGCACTGGACGCGGGAACTGCTCTGGCCGTAGGGACAGCGCCCGCGGGCCGCCCGGCCTGGAGGCGGGGCACTCACGGGCCGCAGATTTATTCGGATTCAACCGTAAAGGGGCACTATGGGAGACAGATGAGGACTGGAGGCACCGATGAGCCGAACCCGTTCCCGTTACGCCCCCGACCGCGGGCTGACCACGCGCATGGTCACCACCATGTTCCTGATCGGTCTGCTGTACGTGGTGCTGGTCGGCGTGCTGCTCGCCGTGCTGCGCGGCGCCTGGCCGATCATTCTGATCTTCACCGGCGGCCTCTTCATCGCCCAGTTCTGGTTCAGCGACCGCATCGCGGCCTTCAGCATGGGCGCCCGGGAGGTCACCCCCGAGCAGGCGCCGGAGCTGCACGGCACCGTCGACCGGATCTGCGCCCTGGCCGACATGCCCAAGCCCCGGGTGGCGATCGCCCAGAGCGATGTGCCGAACGCCTTCGCCACCGGCCGGAACGAGAAGACCGCCCTCGTATGCGCCACCACCGGACTACTGCGCAGACTGGAGCCGGAGGAGCTGGAGGGCGTACTCGCGCACGAGATGTCGCACGTCGCGCACCGCGATGTCGCCGTCATGACGATCGCCTCGTTCCTGGGTGTGCTCGCCGGCATCGTCACCCGCGTCGCCCTGTGGGGCGGTCTCTCCCGCAACAGCAGGGCCAATGACCCCGTCGGTATCGCGGTCATGCTGATCCCGCTGGTCAGCGCCGTCGTGTACTGCCTCAGCTTCCTGCTCACCCGGCTGCTCTCGCGCTACCGCGAGCTCTCCGCCGACCGCACCGCCGCCCTGCTCACCGGCCGCCCCTCGGCGCTCGCCTCCGCCCTCACGAAGGTGAGCGGCCAGATGGCCCGCATCCCGACCGAGGACCTGCGGAAGGCGGAGCCGTACAACGCCTTCTACTTCGTTCCCGCGTTCTCCTCCAAGGAGAGCCTGAGCCGGCTGCTCTCCTCCCACCCGACCCTCGAACAGCGCCTGGACCAGCTGGCCCGAATCTCCGCCGACCTCGCCCGCCCGTAAGGAACGTTCATGGGTCTTCTCGACACCATCCTGGGCCGCACCAAACCGGTCCGCCCCGACCTCGATCAGCTCTTCGCCGTGCCCTCCGCCGCCCTCACCCTCCAGGCCGGCGCGGGGTTCGCCCCCACCGGCCTCGGCTCGGTCTGCTTCGCGGGCGTCGAGGGCGGCACCTTCGCCCGCATCCAGCAGGACGTACGCGAACTGCTCGACGCCGACACCGAACGGGGCGGCATTCCGGTGGAGTTCAGCCAGGACACGTACGGCTACACCTGGCTGCTCGCCCGGCAGCCGGCCGAGGACACGGCCGCCCTGGTCAACGATCTGCACGCGGTGAACACCCTGCTCCAGGACGGCGGCTTCGGGCCGCAGCTGCTCTGCTCCCTGATCGGCTTCCGTGACGCGCGGGACCGTCCGCTGGCCCTGGTCTATCTCTACAAGCGCGGCACGTTCTATCCGTTCGCGCCGGTGCCGGGCGGCGCCGAGAAGCGTGACAACCAGCTGGAGTTGCAGGTCCGGGCGGTAGTCGGGGACGACCTCCGGATGGAGAAGGACCTGGCCCGGTGGTTCCCGGTGTGGGGGGCGCCGGGGCTGTGACGCGGGGAGGTCGATGACAGGGGACCCGGCGCCGCACCCGCCCGTATCATCGCTTCCATGACTGCTGAGCCCTCCCGTTCCGCCGACCGTCTGCGCGCTTCGGATGCCGATCGCGAGGCGGTGGTCGAGCAGTTGCGGGAGGCGGCGGCCGAGGGCCGCATCGACATGGACGAGCTGGACACCCGGCTCGGGCAGGCGCTGTCCGCCAAGACCTACGCCGAACTCGCGCCCCTCACCGAGGACCTGGTCCCCATCGAGGTGGCGACGGGTGAGCCGCTGGTCCTCAAGGGCGGCATGCACGGCGTGACGCGCTCGGGCGTCTGGAAGGTCCCCCCGGTGATACGCGCCCAGGGCGGCGTCGGCGGCGTCCGGATCGACTTCACCCGCGCCGAGTGCCGACTGCGCGAGATCGCGCTGGAAGTGCGCGGAGAGATGGGCGGGGTGAAGATCGTGATCCCGGAGGGCTGGACCGTGCACACCGACAACCTGGATCACGGCCTCGGCGGCCTGAAGGACAGGACCACGGACGAGAGGACGCCCGGCGCCCCGCTCCTCCGGCTGACGGGCTCCTGCGGCATGGGCGGTGTGGTCGTCCGCCACCCGAACTTCCGCGAACGCCGCAAGCTGCGCAGCATCGAGCCCTGATCCGCGCTGAGCTGCACTGAGCCGCGCTCAGGCACATGCACATGCACTCCATGCGTGGACCTCAACAGTCTCCGGGGTGGAAGACCGGAACGGCCTCCTCCCCCTCCTCCCGCCGGAAGGCCACCCGCAGCGCCATGCCGATGGCAAGGCCGGATTCCTCGCACCCCACGATCTCCGTCATCATCCGCGGCCCCTCGGCCAGGTCGACCACGGCGGCGGTGTACGGGACCCGGGCGCCGAACGGCGGCAGGTCGTTGCGGTGGACGACGGACCAGGTGTAGAGCGTGGCGTCTCCGCTCGCCCGCTCCCAGGTGACGTCCTCGCTCCAGCAGTGCGGGCAGAACTCGCGCGGGTAGTGGTGCGCGCGCCCGCATGCGCGGCAGCGGCGCAGCAGCAACTGCCCCTGGGCGGCGGCGTCCCAGTAGGGGCGGGTGAAGGCGTCGGGCTCGGGAAGGTCGAAACGTACGGCGGCCGCGGTCAAAGGAAGAGTCCGATCGCATCGTCGAGGGACCAGACCTGCCAGGACATCGCAAACAGCGCGACGAGCGAGATGAGCGCCATCATCGCGTTCTGTCCCTGCTCGGCCCAGTCGTGGATCATCAGCACGAGGTAGAGGAGGTTGAGGAGGAGTCCGGCGACGAGCGCCACAGGGGTGAGGAATCCGGCGATCAGGCCGAGGCCCAGGGCGAGTTCGGCGTACACGACGAGGTAGGCCATGACCTTGGGGCGCGGGGCGACGATCCGCTGGAATCCGGTGCGCACGGCCGTCCACCGGTGTTTGCCCGCCACGTCCGCGGCCCAGGCGATGCCTGTACCGCGCTCGAACCAGCCCTTCCTGTCCTTGTGCCGCCAGCTCTCCAGCCACCACAGGCCGAGGCCTATCCGGAGGACGGCGAGCCACTCGGCGCCGCCGAGCCACATCGTCTGCATCGGGCCTCCCGCTCACTGAATCTGACGGTACGTCAGTTCACCTGATGGCGACGGCTTGCGCAAGGGGCGCGCAGGAGGCATGCGAGAGGAACGCAAGAGCCAGACACCCGTGATCAATTCGCAACCGATTCCGGTCTTGACCGAGACCCATCAAGTAAGTGCGCGATTACGCTCCGAACCATGCCCGACAGAGCACCTACCGCCGGTAGCCCCACCCCGGCCCGCATCGACCTCACCGAGGACCGGCCCGTGTACGTCATCGGCGGCGGCCCGGGCGGTCTCGCCGCCGCGGCGGCCCTGCGCGAGCAGGGTGTACGGGCGGTGGTGTTGGAGAAGTCCGGGAACGTGGGCGCGTCCTGGCGCCGCCACTACGACCGGCTGCACCTCCACACGACCCGGCGCTGGTCCGCGCTGCCGGGGCTCGCGATGCCGCGCCGGTTCGGACGCTGGGTGGCCAGGGACGATGTGGTGCGCTATCTGGAGAAGTACGTCGAGCACCACGGGCTGGAAGTGGTGACAGGCGTCGAGGTGTCCCGGATCGACCGGGCCCCCGACGGAGCCGGCTGGCAGCTGAACGCGACCGGCGGCCGGATACTGACCGGCCGGGCCGTCGTCGTCGCCACCGGCTACAACCACACCCCGCGCATCCCCGACTGGTCCGGCCGCGACACCTTCACCGGCGACCTGGTGCACGCCTCCGGCTACCGCAATCCCGCCCCGTACGCGGGCAGGGACGTCCTGGTCGTCGGCATAGGCAACACGGGCGCCGAGATCGCCGCCGACCTGGTGGAGGGCGGGGCGTCCCGGGTTCGGATCGCCGTGCGCACCGTGCCGCACATCGTGCGCCGCTCGACGGCGGGCTGGCCCGCGCAGGCGACCGGCATCCTGGTCCGCAGGCTGCCGGTCCGGCTGGTCGACCGGGCCGGGCGCCTGATGGCCAGGATCGCCGTGCCGGACCTCGCCGCACAGGGCCTCCCACGCCCGGACACCGGCCTGTACTCACGGGTCAAGGACGGGGCCATTCCGGTGCAGGACGTGGGGCTGATCGACGCGGTGAAGAGCGGTCGGGTGGTGCCGGTGGCGGCCGTCGAGTCGTTCGACAAGGACGTGGTGGTGCTGGCCGACGGGGACCGGATCACCCCGGACGCGGTGATCGCGGCAACCGGCTACCGGCGAGCTCTGGAGGGGCTGGTCGGCCACCTCGGCGTACTGGACGCACGGGGCCGCCCGGTGGTGCACGGCGGCCGCACACCCAAGCAGGCACCCGGCCTGTACTTCACCGGGTTCACCAACCCGATCAGCGGCATGTTCCGCGAAATGGCCCTGGACGCACGGAAGATCGCCAAGAGGCTGGCACGCACCGGCTGACTGTTCGGGGCCGGGCGGGGGCCTCCGCGCGGGCGTCAGACGTAACGCGGGAGCGCGTCGGTCGAGATCGTCCATTCGCCGATGGTGACGTCCTCGCCGTACACGAAATCCTTGCGGATCGCGTATCGCGGACCTTCCGGCGTCGGGTGGATTTCGGAGAGGACGGCGCCGGTGCCCGTGCGGGGATCGAAGATCGCGTAGACGGGGATGCCGAGCAGTGGGTAGTCCCGCATCTTGCTCACCCAGTCGTTGTCCGGGTTGGACCGGGAGACGACTTCGATGGCGGCGATGAGCGTACGCGGGTCGAAGGAGCCCTCCCCCTCCATGTCGTCCACGGCGATCACCATTACGTCGGGGTGTCGCATGATGCCCTCGGCCTCCGCCTCGACATCCGGGGTCCCCGTATGGGCCAGGATCTCGTCCGGCATCAGCTTCTCCAGGCGGCGGCTCACCTGGGCTGCGGTCAGCTCGTGAGGACGCCCCGGGGCCATCATGTCGTGCACGATCCCTTCTTTGGTGATCTCCAGCTTGCCGGGAACGCTGTCCCGCATCTGTTCGACGATGTCGCGCATGGCCTGGTAGCGGAACGAGTCCCGCTGTGCGTCGTCCGGGGCGATGGCCATGGCGTGCGCTCCTCGTCTGTGCCCGGGGGCAAGGGTCGTCACGTTCATGCTAGGCGGCCTCCATCAGGTCGGATCGGCACTCGCGGCAGTGGCCTGGCTCCGGGGCCCGGAAGGCGCGGTCGCAGCCGTCGCAGTTCTGGAGCGGCTCCGGGCGTGGCACGGCTTCCCGGGCCGGAGCAGTGGGAAGCGGGGGTGGCAGGAGAGCAGTGAGGCGGTGGGCGAGGAGGCCCGCCGGGTGTTTCAGCGGCTCGGGCAGGTCGGCGACGAGGGTGCGGCGTACGGCGTCGGGGTGGGCATCGCGTTCGAGCCAGGCGGCGACGGCGGGGGCCAGTCGGCGGACGTCGTCCTCGGCCAGCAGTAGCCGGGGTTCCTGGCGGCGCAGGCCCGCGAGGAGATCGGTGGCCGCGCGGTGACGGTCGAGGTCGGAGACCTGCGGCTGGGGAAGCGGCGGACGCGGTGGTACGTGGGTGGGGGCGGGTTTCGCCGTATCCGGCTGGGGCGGGGGCGCGGGGGCCGTCTCCGGGGCCGGTGCGGGCGTCGAGACAGAAGACTCGGGGCCCGGGGCAGAAGGCTCGGGGACCGGACGGACGGGCCTGGGCCGAGGCTCGGGCACTGCGGCGGGGCCCGCATCGGTGATGGGCTGGTTGTAGCAGACCGTGCGGGTGACGACCCGGCCGCTGGGGAGGCGTTCCCGGGTACGTTTCAGGTAGCCGTGGGCTTCCAGTTCGCGCAGGGCGGCGGCGATCCGGGCCTCGCTCTCCGGGAAACGGTCGGCGAGGAACCTGATGCCGATCCTGACCCCGTCGGGCAGCGACTGGATGTGGGCGGCGAGGCCGATCGCGGTGAGGGACAGTTCGCTGTGCTGGGTGAGGTGGTTGCCGACGACCGTGAATCGGTTGGTGTGCCGGGTGTTGATGTGTACGACACCGGATGACGGTGCGCGCGAGGGCGCGCTAATCTGCGGGGTATCCATCGGGAAGCTCCTACTTCCTCGGTGGTCAGGCCCTCGATCGGGATGCCAGTCCCGGCCGGGGGCCGTCGCATGTCTGGGGTTGTTTGTCGCGGCGAGCATATGCCAGCCAACCGGTCCGGAATCCAGTCGAGTTGGCGAACCTCACCCGTGTGAGTGACGGGGAGGCCGGGTGGGGTTGGGAAGGGTGATTTCCCCGGTTCTTGAATCCTTTGATGTCGTGTGCGACCGCGTCGCGGCCCGCCGCGTCCTGGCCCACCGAGTCGTGAATCACCGGGTCGTGACTGGCGCGACCCGGTGGAGGCGGTCACGGTACGAGGTCGAGCTCGGCCCAGAGACCCATCACCGCCAGTGATGACCCGAGCAACAGGCCTGGGACTTCAGCACCGGGTAGCTGACAAGCGCCAACTACCGATGCAGCACCTCCTGTCGATCTGCGTGCCCTGGTCAATCTGTCCGCTCACAAGGGCGAGCAGATCCGCCGCTGGGCCAAGAAGCACCGCGTTGAGCTGTGCTTCACCCCGACCTACGCCTCCTGGGCCAACCCGATCGAGGCCCACTTCTGACCCCTGCGGCAGTTCACCATCGCCAACTCCGACCACCACAACCACACCGTCCAGACCCACGCCCTGCACGCCTACCTGCGCTGGCGCAACACCAACTCCCGTCACCGAAACGTCCTGACCGCCGAACGAAAGGAACGCGCCCGCACCGGCAGCGAGAAAGGCATCTGCCGGAGAGGACGTCCCCTCGCTGCGGCGGCCTGACTGCTCGACTCCGCGAGTCTGCCCGGTCAGGGCATCAGGCCGACTGCAGAGGCGGGGCGTTCCTCGTGATCGCCGCAGCCGGCAGCAGATTGTCCGGTTCAGCGCCAGGGTCGTCAGAGACGACGACGCCAGCCGTCTCGACACCGAAGCCGGTTGGCCAGATCGTGCGATCGCTCGCCAGCGCGCCTTCCAGATTCGTGTCCCGCAAGTCGGCGGCGCTCAGGTCGCATCCTCGGAGATCGGCCAACCGCAGATCCGCCCGGATGAAAACAGCACCCTGGGCACGGGCCTTGCGTAGATTCGCCTCGCGCAGGTCCGCACCGGAGAAGTCCGCCTCGCGCAAGTCGGCCTTGACCAGACGTGCGCCGCGCAGGTCGGCTTCGATACAGCGGACCTGTTGAAGGATCGAGGTTCCGAGCTCGGCATGCCGCAGGTTGGCCCCGATCAGTGAGGTCCTGCTCAGATTGACCTGGTAGACGCTCGCCGCTTCCAGGCACGCGCCATCGAGATTGACGCCGTTCAGCCACAATCCATCACAGTCGGCCCGACGCAGGTCGGTGAAGCTGACGTTGAGCCACTCGGGACGGCGTTCCTGACCAAGGACGCCGAGGCTGGTGAGCGCCACCTGAGCGTCCGCGGCGCGGGATTCGAGCGGGCGTACCGTGTTGATGGACGCATCCGCCGCCGGAGCGCCTGGCTCTTGCGGCGGCCAGGGGAGGTGCGTCCGAAGATACGCCGCCATGATCGAGATGACCGCCTCGCGGTCGTGGGCAGAGTGATCCGCGATCCGCCACAGTGAATAGAGGCCCCCGATCCGCACATCCAGTTTTTCGTTGCCGAGTTGATCGACGGCGCGACTGAAGCGATCGGTGATGATTCCCTCTCGGCTTGCGTTCAGCCCGTCCTGGCTGACGCGAATCTGGCGCCACGTGGCATAAGCGCCGAACAGGATGACCGCGCCGCCGACCGCTTGCAGGAGCGTGGTGCGCACGTTATTCACCGCGTTCAGACGGTCCACCGCGGCAAGCTGGGCCCCCGCAAGGTCGTGGTCGACTACCAGCCCTGGAAGAACCAGGAGCACAACGGCCAGTACGGCGAGCACAACCAGTGCAGCCGCCGCTACGGCAACGGTGCGAGTCGGGCGCCGGCCCGAGTGGCGCGGTTCGCGGCCACGAACAGATCCCCCCATACCCATGGGAGCTTAGGGCAAGACCGAACCCGGTGAACCTATGCGGTCACAGCACTGGCCCCGCAGGCACCCTACGAACCTTCTCTGTCAAGTTCAGCGTGTTGAAGAGAAGTACGGCCTTGAGGAAGCTGTGAACGACCCGCTACCTGAACGCCGTCGTCATGCCCTGTTGCGATCCCTGCCCGCCGAAGCGCGCTGCACGACGTCTTGGACGAGGATGCGGCCCGGCTCTCCCTGCTGCGTCACGCGAACCTCAACTACGTGAGTCGCTGCAGGTTCCGCGCTTCTCTCCCCGCTGGCGGAGGCCTGCGGCTCCTGCGTAACCCGGACACCGTTGGCTTGGACGACGATGAAGACGGCGCGGAGGAATGAGCCGGGCCTGACGGCCCGGCTCGTCAGCACGTTCCCCGCAGGGCTGAAGAATTACGTGAGCCCAGAGCTGTGGGGAAGCGTCAATGCCGAGTCGAGGTTGTACGGCGATGCTGTCCGGCCGGTCCGCCGCCCCGTGTGCGTACCGTTGGCGCATGGACGTGTTCGACGAGTTGTTGCGTGGTGTGCGGGGGAAGGGGGCGGTCTTCGGCCGCTCGGTGCTGTGGCCGCCGTGGTCACTGAGGTTCACGGACGGCGCGTATCTGACCCTGTGCGTGCCGCTGCGCGGCGAGGGCTGGATCGTCCCGGAGGGCGGGAGCGGAGAAGGCGTCGACGAGGGCAGCGGCAACGGTGATCGCGCCGCGCGCCGGGTGCGGGTCGGCGAGGCGGCGATCGTACGGGGGCCGGCCCCGTTCGTCTTCACCGACGACCCGGCCACGGGCACGGGTGCGGGTGCATCCGTACGCGAGGTGCGCTGGGACACCGAGCCCGGAGCCGACCCGGAGCCGCCGGACGAACTCAGCGGCCCCACCGTACTGTTGGCCGCCGCCTACGACGTGCACGCCGAGGTCCCGCGACGGCTGCTCCGGGTCCTTCCTCCGGTGCTCGTCGTACCGGACGAAGAGGACTGTTCGCCGCTGCGCGACTATCTGGAGGCTCAGATCGGCAGGGTGCGGCCGGGCCGGCAGATCGTGCTGGACCGGCTGCTGGACTGGCTGCTGGTGTGCACGCTCCGCGATTGGTTCGACCGCCCGGAGGCGGCCCCGCCCACCTGGTACCACGCACTCGGCGACGAGGTGGCGGGCCCCGCGCTGCGCGCCCTGCACGAGAAGCCGGCACATCCGTGGACGACGGCGGAGCTGGCCGCACGGGCCGGGGTCTCGCGCACCACGTTCGCCAAACGGTTCACCGAACTGGTCGGGGAGGGCCCGGTGGCGTATCTGACGGAATGGCGCATGACGCTCGCCGCCGATCTGCTGAGCCGCCAGGACCTGACGGTGGCGGCGGTGGCCCGCCGGGTGGGGTACGCCGACGCGTTCGGCTTCAGCGCGGCGTTCAAACGGGTCCGGGGCGTCAGCCCGAGCTCGTACCGCCGCGAGCCCGCGGTACGGGGCGAGCCGGACCGGGAGGCCCCGGCAGGCTGACGCCCCCTCCCCCGGGCTCAGCAGGGCCAGGCACCCGCGTCGGCCGCCTTGCGCACGAACGCACCGAAGTCCCGCGGCGCCCGCCCCAGCGCACGCTGCACCCCGTCGACGACAGGAGCCTCCCGGCTCGTACGGATCGGCTTCATCGCGTCCGTCCACAGCGCCGCTTCCTCGGCGGACATCCCCTGGGCGACCAGTCCCGCCACGAACTCCTGCTCGGGGACCGGGACGTACCCGGCCCGCCGCCCGGTGACCTTCGCGATCTCGGCCAGCGCGTCGTCGACGGTGAGCGCCCGCGGTCCGGACAGCTCGTACACCTGACCCTCGTGGCCGAGCCGGGTGAGCGCGGCGACGGCGACGTCCGCGATGTCCTCCGCGTCGACGAACGCGGCGGCCCCGTCCCCGGCGGGCAGAGCCAGCTCACCGCCGATCACCCCGTCGCGGAAGACCCCCTCGCTGAAGTTCTGCGCGAACCAGCCGGGCCGCAGGATCGTCCACGGCACCCCCGAGGCCCGCACCGCGATCTCCCCCTCCATGTGCGGCCCGGTCCCGTCGTAGGAATCCCCGAAGTACCCCGGCACGTCGGCGCCCCGGGCGGACAGCAGCACCAGCCTCCCCACCCCGCCCGCCACGGCTTGCTCCACCAGGGCGGGAGTCCGGGAGGGAGCGAGGTCCAGCGGAACGATGTACACCGCCGCGACCCCCTCCAGCGCCGCGCCCCAGGTCTTCCGGTCGTCCCAGTCGAACGGTGTCTCCCCGGACCGCGACGCCACCCGTGTCTCCACCCCTTGCTCCCGCAGCCGTTCCACCACCCTGCGCCCGGTCTTGCCGGTACCTCCGATGACGAGTACGGGCCGGTCTGTACGAGCGTTCTGTGCTTCCTGTGTCATACGAGAAGCCTGTCCCGGCGCCCCGCCCACCGGCCATGTCCCGGAATCCGGAATGGATGTCCGTGCGTCCGGATCAGCCTTTGCCTGCACACCCATTCCTGACGGGCCGTCAGTTCAGTAACCTGACAGAGTGTCAGCTTCGGGCTGGCCGGGCATGAGCACCCGACGGACTTCGAGCAGGAGTGGGCGGAACGATGCTTGGATCGACTCACGGCACCCTCACCACCGACTTCCGCGCCAGGGTGGTGGCCTGCGGCGAAGAGCCGCATGCCATCGTCCACAGCATGGCGGCCGCCGCCGCGGAGGGCGATCTCGATGTCAGCGGCCGCCCGCTGCACGCGCCCGTGCCGGATCTGGACCGGTTCTTCCGGCCCGAGTCCGTCGCCGTCATCGGCGCGTCCGACACCGAGGGGCGGCCCAATACCGGGATCACCCGACAGCTGATCGGCTGGGCCGAGCGGGTCGGGGCGCGACTGTATCCCGTACATCCCAGCCGGGAGTCCGTGTTCGGGCGGGCCTGTTCTCCTTCCGTCGCGGACCTGCCGGAGCAGGTCGATCTGGCCGTGCTGCTGGTCGGTGATCCGCTCCCGGTGATCGAGGAACTCGCGCAGTCCAAGGTGAAGTTCGCCGTGGCCTTCGCCTCCGGATTCGCCGAGACCGGTGAGGAGGGCGCCGCCGCCCAGGCGCGGCTGGCCGCGGCGGTGGAGCGGTCCGGGCTGCGGCTGCTCGGGCCGAACACCAACCTCAACGCCTTCGAGGAGTTCCGGGACGATCTGGACGGGCCGGCCATCGCGCTGATCACTCAGTCCGGCCACCAGGGGCGCCCCGTCTACACCCTTCAGGAGCTGGGCGTGCGGCTTTCGCACTGGGCGCCCACGGGCAACGAGGCGGATCTGGAGACCGCCGACTTCATCTCGTACTTCTCGCAGCGCCCGGAGGTCGGGGCCATCGCCTGTTACGTGGAGGGGCTCAAGGACGGGCGCTCCTTTCTGCTGGCCGCGGACCGGGCTGCACGGGCAGGCGTTCCGGTGGTGGCGGTCAAGGTGGGGCGTACGGAGACGGGGGCCCGGATGGCCGCGTCACACACCGGCAAGCTGACCGGCGCCGACCAGGTGGTGGACGCGGCGATGCGGCAGTTCGGCGTGATCCGGGTGGACGGGCTCGACGAGCTCCAGGACACCGCGGCCCTGCTGGCCCGGGCGCGGAAGCCGCAGGCCGACGGGGTCGTCGTGTATTCGATCTCGGGCGGCACGGGCGCGCACTTCTCGGACCTGGCGACCGGCGCGGGGCTGAAGATCCCCACCCTGTCCGAGGAGAAACAGCGCGAGCTGCACGAGTGGATCCCCGGCTATCTGAACGTGGCGAACCCGGTCGACAACGGCGGCCATCCGGTCGGCGACTGGCGCGGTCGGAAGATCATCGACGCGATCCTCGCCGACCCCGCAGTCGGGGTGCTGATCTGTCCGATCACCGGACCCTTCCCCCCGATGAGCGACCGGCTCGCGCAGGATCTGGTGGACGCGGCGGAGGCCACGGACAAGCTGGTGTGCGTGGTGTGGGGATCGCCCGTCGGTACGGAGGACGCGTACCGCACGACGCTGCTCGGCTCGTCCCGCGTCGCCACCTTCCGTACCTTCGGCAACTGCATCACCGCCGTGAAGGCCTATCTGGACCACCACCGGTTCGCAGCCTCCTACCGCTCCCCCTTCGACGAGGCGCCGCGCACGCCGTCGCCCTCGTTCCGCAAGGCGCAGGCACTGATGCGCCCGGGCCAACAGCTGAGCGAGCACGCCGCGAAACAGCTGCTGCGCGCGTACGGAATCCGCGTTCCGCGCGAGCAGTTGGTGACCAGCGCCGCGGCGTCCGTCCGGGCCGCGGGGCTGGTCGGCTACCCGGTCGTCATGAAGGCGTCGGGCGCCCGGCTCGCGCACAAGACCGAGCTGGGTCTGGTCAAGGTCGGGCTCACCTCCGCCAGCCAGGTGCGCGACGCGTACCGCGAACTGACCGACATCGCACGGTACGAGGGCATCGAGCTGGACGGCATCCTGGTCTGCCAGATGGTCGAGCGGGGCGTCGAGATGATGGTCGGTGTCACGCAGGACGCGTTGTTCGGGCCGACGGTGACGGTCGGGCTCGGCGGTGTACTGGTCGAGGTGCTGCACGATGCGGCGGTGCGCGTGCCGCCGTTCGGCGAGGACCAGGCGCGGTCGATGCTGGGCGAACTGCGCGGCCGAGCGCTGCTGGAGGGCGTACGCGGCGGTCCGCCGGTGGATGTGGACGCGCTCGTCGAGGTCGTGCTGCGGGTGCAGCGGATGGCGCTGGAACTGGGCGACGACCTCGCCGAGCTGGACATCAACCCGCTGATGGTGCTGGGGCGGGGGCAGGGCGCGGTGGCGCTGGACGCACTCGCCGTCTGCCGCTGACCGGCCACCCCGTCGGCCGCGCCACCGGCCGACCCACCTACCCAGGAGCTGCCTCATGCCGTCCTCCCCCGAAGACACCACCGAGTCCACCGAGTCCACCGACCCGCTTGATTCATTGGTACTCCACACCACTGACAACGGCGTCTCCTGGATCACGCTCAACCGCCCCGAGGCGATGAACGCCGTGACCTGGGACCAGCGGGAACGCGTCATCGCCCTGCTCGCCGAGGCCTCCGCCGACCCGGCGGTCCGGGCCGTCGTCCTCACCGCCACCGGCCGTGGTTTCTGCGCGGGCGCCGACCTGCGGGCCGCTCCGGCGACGGGCGCCCCGTCGACGGGCGACCGGGTGCCGGGCGATGTCGCCCGTACGATCCGGCTCGGCGCGCAGCGCCTGATCGCCGCGGTCCTGGATTGCGAGAAGCCGTTGATCGCGGCCGTCAACGGCACGGCGGCCGGCATCGGCGCACACCTCGCCTTCGCCTGCGATCTGGTGCTGGCCGCCGAGTCGGCGAAGTTCATCGAGGTATTCGTACGCCGCGGCCTCGTACCGGACGGCGGCGGCGCGTATCTACTGCCGCGCCTGATCGGCCCGCAGCGCGCCAAGGAGCTGATGTTCTTCGGCGACTCGCTCCCGGCGAGGGAGGCGGAGCGTCTGGGTCTGGTCAACCGGGTGGTCCCGGACGAGGAACTGACGGCGACGGCCCGCGCGTGGGCCCAGCGCCTGGCCGACGGCCCGACCCGCGCGATCGCCCTCACCAAGCAGTTGGTGAACTCCTCCCTGGACTCCGACCGCGCGACGGCGTTCGCGACCGAGGCGATGGCCCAGGAGATCAATATGACGACGCAGGACGCCAACGAAGGCGTGGCGAGCTTCGTTGAACGGCGTACACCGAAGTACCGGGGGCTGTGAGCGGCCCCGGAAGCGAACGTGCCTCATAACGTCACGCACATCTCATCTGACGTGACACGCACCTAACTCGGTGGACAGAGGGTGCCTGGTGATCTCGCGGGGTGGCCCCGCTTGACCTTGACACAGTGACAAGGTCTTCACTGTGTCAAGGAGGTGGTCCCGATGACCCTGCCGAAACAGGACACGGATACGATCCGAGCTCTCCAGGGGCTGGAGGACAGCCGCTCGTCAGTGCGGCTGCGGGCAGCGCTGGCGGTCGGTACGACCCCTGACCCGCGGTTCATCGACAAGCTCATCGAACGATGCGCGATCGAACCCGAGTTCTACGTGCGCGAAATGCTTACGTGGGCGCTCACCCGCCACTCGGCATCAATGACAGTCCCAGAGCTTCTCGATGAAGTCCGCTCGCAGCGTGCGCAGGCACGAAGCCAGGCGTTGCACACGCTGTCCAAAATCGGGGATCGGCAAGCGTGGCCGGCGATCACACGGGCACTTCTGTCCGACGCCGACGATGAGGTGGCGCGGAGCGCCTGGCGGGCAGCGGTCGTGCTCGTGCCCGAAGGTGAAGAGCCCGAGTTGGCCGCAGTGTTGTCGACACAGCTCGGACGCGGCGAACGTGCGACGCAGCTGAGCCTCAGCCGGGCGCTGATCGCGCTCGGTGAGGTGATTCTGCCAACTCTGCGCGCTGCGATGACGGATCTCGACCCTCGCGTGCGGGCGCACGCGATCGCCACGGAACGGCTGTTGCGCGACCCGGATGCCGGATTCGAGTTCGCGATCGAGGAGGCGAAGCGCGTCGTAGCCCTCGGCAGGACCAGCCAGGAGGGGTGATGGGCCGTGTTGATCGGTGATGTGGCACGACGGTCCGGGGTCAGCGCCCGCATGCTCAGGCATTACGACTCGCTCGGCCTGGTGCGGCCAACGGGTCGTACCGACGCCGGCTATCGCGAGTACTCCGGCGAGGACATCCGACGGATCTTCCATATCGAGAGCCTGCGGTCATTGGGGCTGTCGCTGCGTGAAGTCAGGCGCGCGCTCGATGATCAGGGCTTCACGCCCTCAGAGCTCGTCGACGACCTCATCCGCCAGACGCGAGAACGCATTGCGGGTGAGACGGAGTTGCTCACGCGACTCCGTCGGATCGGTGCCGCGGAACCCGCCGGCTGGGAGGACGTCCTCCAGATCGTCGCGCTCCTCCAGGCGTTGGGGTCGAAGAGCGCTGGGACGCGCCAGCGCGCGGCCTTGTCCTCCATCGAAGAGGTTCCGGTGCCAGTGGAAGCACTGGTCGAGGCAGCGCTGAGCGAGACGGACCCGAACGTCGCCGGAGCCCTTCGATGGGCTTTGGCACGATCGGGCGATGGCGCATTGGCACTGCTGGCGGAGGGCCTCGGCTCACCAGTGGCCGAGGTGCGGAAACGTGCCGTCCAGTCCATCGCCGAAATTCCGAACAGTGAGGCGACCGCACTGCTGCAGGACGCCCTCACGAACCCCGACATCGTGGTCCGCAGGTATGCAGCTCTGGCGCTCGGGGCACGTGGAGTAGCCGACGCGATCCCGACGCTCATCGACATGGTCGTCGAGGAGACGCATGAAGTCGGTGCAGCCGATGCACTGAGCGCGCTGGCGAGTCGTCCCGCGTTGGCGGAGCAGATCGCCACCGGGCTCGTCGATTGCCTCGCCCACGGCACCGTTGAATCGTCTGTACGTCGGCGGCTGGCACAGGCGCTCGCGGACATTCCGGGAATCACAGCGTCACGTGCCCTCGCAGATCTGTCACATGACGAAGACCGTGCCGTTGCGCTTACTGCGGCATACATTCTCGGGATACGCAACGCCCGATAACGGATCTTCCTGGGGTGCTGTGTGCGCGGGGCCCAGTTGTTGCCGGCCACCGCCGACAGGGCCACGGCATCGCCGAGGACCCCGGCTGTAGCGCCGGCCACAGGGACAGCCGGCTCAGCGACCACGATCGATCTCAGCGCTACTTCCTGTACCTCACCAGTAAACCGGGATCGGGGCCGGTGTCGGCTGGTTGTCGGCGGTGGACGGTGACCTGTCGGCGACCTGTCGGCGACCTGTCGGCGACCTGTCGATGGCTGCGGGGACATTGGAGCTGGTTGGTGCCGGCCATCAACGGCACAGGCCACCAGCATCGCATCGTCCCGACTTAGCCGGGTGTCCGCCCAGCGGTCCACAATCAGGAAGGAAGCCCCCATGACCACTGACGTCACGATCATCGGCGCCGGGATCGGCGGCCTCACGCTCGCCCGCGTCCTGCACGTCCACGGAATACCGGCCACGGTCTACGAGGCGGAGCCCACCCCGGCTGCGCGTTCGCAGGGCGGGATGCTCGACATCCACGACTACAACGGGCAACTCGCCCTCAAGGCGGCCGGCCTGATGGACGAGTTCCACGCCATCGTCCTGGAGGGCCGCCAGGCGATGCGGGTCCTCGACCGGGACGGGACCGTCCTGTTCGAGGAAGCTGACGACGGCACGGGTGGACGCCCCGAGGTGCAGCGTGGCGAGCTGCGACAGATCCTGCTCGACTCGCTTCCGGCCGGCACCGTCCGGTGGGGGCACAAGGTCAGCAGCACGCGTGCCCTCGGCGAGGGTCGCTACGAGGTGACGCTCGTCGACGGCGGCACCATCGTCACCAGCCTGCTGGTCGGCGCGGACGGCGCGTGGTCACGGGTCCGGCCACTGCTCTCCACCGCTACACCCGAGTACGCCGGCACGTCGTTTGTCGAGACCTACCTGTTCGACGCCGACACCCGGCACCCAGCCGCCGCGAAAGCGGTCGGCGGCGGGATGCTGATGGCGCCCGCGCCGGGCAGGGAGATCTTCGCTCACCGGGAAAGCGGTGACACCCTGCACACCTACGTGGCACTGTCCAAGCCGCAGGACTGGTTCGCCGCCATCGATTTCACCGATGCCGCTGCGGCCACCGCGCGGATCGCGCAGGAGTTCGACGGCTGGGCACCGGAACTCACCGCGCTGATCACCGACGGCGACAGCGCGCCGGTCCTGCGCCCCCACTACGCTCTGCCGACCGGGCACCGGTGGGATCGGGTGCCGGGGGTGACCCTGCTCGGCGACGCCGCCCACCTCGCGGCCCCGAACGGCGAAGGCGCCAACCTGGCCATGCTCGACGGCGCCGAACTCGGCAACGCCCTCGCCGCGCACCCCGACGACATCGAGGCCGCGCTCACCGAGTACGAGCAGGCCATGTTCCCCCGCAGCACCGAGGTCGCCACTTTTGAAGGTGCCGAGCTCCACGGGATCGACTCCGACGACAACACAGCCCACAACCTGATCGCCGCGTTCACCCGACACGAGCAGACCCAGTAGGGCATTCGCCCAGGGCGTTCGCCGTCGTGCGGGCCTCGGGGCATCGATGAACCGGCCAAGACGAGGCGCGGTCTCGGTTCGCCTCTGCGTCCGAGGCCGGGGGAGCCTGGATCCGATACGCCGCCGTCGACCACACACGGTCACCAGCAGGTTGTACTCCACGAGAACTGGCGACAGTTGAATAGGAGAGTCCGCCAGGATCGCGCCCGAAGCCCTCTGGCGTCCCTCCCGCTACGCCCTACCGCCGGAGAGGTTCCGGTGCGTTCCTCCTCGTCGGCTGCGGCTACCCCACTGCGAAGACGTCCTCGACGGTTGCGGCAGTGGGGGCGCGCAGGAGCCGGCGGTTCAGGGTGTCAAGGTCCGTGCAGCCTGTGATGCGTTCGCGGGCCTCGTCGGGTACGTCGATACCGGCCTGGGCGAGAAGGAGCAGGATGCTCTTCGCGACGCCCTCTGCACGGCCTTCCGCACGGCCCTCGTCCCGGATTTCTTCCGAGAGCGGTGACTTGTAGAAAGAAAGGTCCACGGCCACCAGGTTCCCCCACTGTTGTGCGGCCGGGACTCACCGGTCGGCGGGCCCCGGCCGCAGTCCGCCTACTTCTCGGTGAAGACGTCCTCGACGGATGTCGCAGTAGGAACACGCAAGAGCCAGCGACTCAAGGTGTCGACGTCGGTGCAGCCCATGATGCGTTCGTGGGCCTCATCGGGTACCTCGATGCCGACCTGGGCGAGGAGGAGCAGAATGCTCTTCGCGACGCCCTCTGCACGGCCTTCCGCACGGCCTTCCGAACGGCCCTCGTCCCGGATTTCTTCCGAGAGGGGTGACTTGTAGAAAGAAAGGTCCACGGCCACCAGGTTCCTCCACTGTTGTGCGGCCGGGCGGTTGCCCAGGCCCTGTGCGGTGAGTTCGACGATGGGGTCGGCGATGGTTTCCGGTGCGTCGCGCAGAGCGGTCGACAGCGTTTTGAGTATGGCACCGATGTCCGGATCGCCTGCGTGTGTGATCGCGGCCAGCGTGGCTAATGCCAGGTCCTTGCGGGCCTCGGCCACATCCGTGATCACCGGCATGTTGTGCGGGCCCGCGACGAGGGCTTGCAGGGTGAGCACGGGCGATTGCGGGTGGCCGACGGGGAACGGGCGCGCGGCCCATTCGGCGGTGGCTCGGTCCTGGCAGACGACCAGCAGCATGGGCGGCAACTTGTACTTCGCCTGGAGGTACGACAGGTAGTACATCCAGCTCACCGGCTTGTCCGGGTCCTTCTTGCTCTGGGCCTCGACCGCCAGGAGGTAGGACCGGTCGTCCTCCATGTCGATGCGCAGCAGGGTGTCGACACGGCGTTCGAGAGGCCGGTTCTCGGTGAGATCGGTGGGCATGACGGTGGCTGAGGCGGGTGGGCCGATCGCCACCCCCAGCACCTCGGAGACACGGGAGAACAGGCCCGGGTACTCCTGGAAGATGCGGTGCATCGCCTCGTGGGACGAGCTGACCATGTGGTTTTCCTAGAGCTCTTGAACGGTCGGATGGGAGTTGGTCCGGCAGTCGGGGCACTCTCCTGGCTCCGCCGCGCGGAATGCCCGGTCGCAGCCCTCGCAGTTCTGCAGCGGGACCGGCCTGGCCGGGAGCGTGGCCGGGGGCAGGAACGGGGGCGGTGGCGGAAGCCGGGCTGTGAGCCGGTGAGCGAGGAGACCGGCGGGGCGGCGCAGCCCTTCGGGTGGAAGGTCGCTGGACAGTGCGTGCTGTACGGCGGCGGGGCCGACCTCGCGCTCCAGCCACGCGGCGACCCCCGGGGCCAGGACATCCACGTCCTGCGCGGAGAGCAGCAGGCGCGGGTCCTGGTGGTGCAGCCCGGCGAGCAGGTCGGTGGCAGTCCGGAGAAGGGACTCGGCAGGGAAGGTCGGCTTCGGTACGAGCAGGGGCGCGGGCTCACTGCGGGGCGTGGGCTTGGCATGGGTCCGGGGCCTGGACCTGGCCGGATGCGCGTCGTTGGCCTCGGGCTCGCTGCAGGGCCGGACGGGCGCGGGCGGACGGACCGTACGCTGCGGGCAGCCGCGGCCCGGCAGAGCGTCCGTGCGCCGCTGGTCCGAAGGCTGGTTGCAGGAGACCGTACGGGTGACGATCCGGCCGTTGGACAGGCGCGTCCGGGTGCGTCGCAGATAGCCGTGGGCTTCGAGTTCGCGTAACGCTGCGGCGATCCGGGCCTCGCTCTCCGGGAAGCGGCCGGCAAGGTCCTTGATGCCGATCCCTGCCCCGGCGGGCATGGACTGGATGTGCGCGGCGAGTCCGATCGCGGTGAGGGAGAGCTCGCGGTGCTGGGTGAGGTGGTTGCCCACGACCGTGAAACGGCTGGTGTGCCGGGAGTTGTCGTGCACAACACCGGACGAGGCGCGCGAGGGCGCGCTAATCTGCTGGGTATCCATCGGGAAGGTCTTCTCTTCCTCGTTGGTCAGGCCCTCGATCGGGATGCCAGTCCCGGCCGGGGGCCGTCGCATGTCTGGGGGTTGTTTGTCGCGGCGAGCATATGCCAGCCAACCTGCCTGAAATCCAGCCCAGTTGGACGATCTCACCCGTGTGGGTGACGGCAGGTGGGGTGGGTTCGGGAAGGTTCATTGCCCAAGGTATTCAAGGCTTTTGATGTCCCACGGCGCCGCGTCGCGGACCACCGGATCGTGGATATCCGCGACCCGGTGGCGGCGGTCACGGTACGAGGTCGAGCTCGGCCCAGACGGTCTTGCGGGGGACGGGACCGGGGCTGACGCCCCAACGGTCGGCGAACGCCTCGACAATCAGCAGGCCGCGCCCGGACTCGCAGTCGTCATCCGGGACGGCCGTGCCGCCCGGACCGGGCGGAAGGCGCTCGCCACGGGCGTCGCTCACCTCGATCCGCAGGAGCGCACCGCCGTCGTGGATCGTGAGGTCGAGCCGGAAGTCCCTGCCCGGTACGCGGCCGTGCACCATGGCATTGGCGGCCAGTTCGGCGACGATCTGCACGGCCGACTCCGAAGGGATCCCCCACTCGCCCAGATACGCGGCGGTGAGCAGCCGGGCCAGCCTGGCCCCCCGGCGGGTGGGCGAGAGCAACACGGTGAACGTGCAGCTGGGGGCGGGGGGTTGAGGGAGGGTGATTTCTTGTTTCACGTCACTCAGCGTGGCCGGGCACGCATACGCTGACCAGTGATCGACCGGATGCGTACGGTGACTGTCCGGCGGTTGTCCGGAGCTGTCCGCGCTGTCCGGAGGGGGCGTGCGGGTAGAGGGCGTCGAGGTGTGACGGCACGTCGGAGGTAGCGCGGATGCGGGTGGATGCGAACGGTACGGAGCGGCCCGGGGGCGAGGCGGACGAGCCCGGTTGGGACGTCGACCCCGACGACGAGTCGGGGGCGGCGGTCGTCGCCACGGTGGGGCGGCAGCTGAGGCTGCGACGTGAGGCGGTCGGCATGCGGGCGGCCGATTTCGGTGTGGCGATCGGGTACGGGGAGGACCAGGTCTACAAGGTCGAGGCCGGGAAACGGATTCCGCGCCAGGAGTATCTGGACAGAGCGGACGAGGTGCTGGGGGCGGGTGGGCTGATCGCCGCGATGAAGAAGGACGTGGCGGAGGTCCGGTACCCGAAGAAGATTCGGGATCTGGCGCGGATGGAGGCGAAGGCGGTCGAGCTGCTGTCGTACGGGAGCCATGCCACGCACGGTCTTCTGCAAACAGAGGCACACGCCCGGGCGTTGCTGCGCACACGACGTCCTGCCTACTCGGTTGACGAGTTGGAACGGATGCTTGCCGCGCGCATGGCTCGACGGTCCATCTTCGACCGGTCACCTGCACCGGACCTCAGCTTTGTCCTGGAGGAGGTGACACTGCGCCGCCCCTTCGGGGGGACAATGGTCCAGCGCCAGCAGCTCGAACACCTGTTGGAGGTTGGGCAGATGCGGAATGTTGAGATCCAGGTGATGCCAACCAACAGCTGGGACCACCCCGGAACGGGCGGGAGGATCCAGGTGCTCAAGTTCGGCGACGGCACCGCCGTCGGCCGCACCGACGACGAGTACGGGGGTCGTCCTGTCTCCGATCCGAAGCAACTCCGGGTACTTGAGCTGCGCTATGGCATCATCCGGGCTCAGGCTCTCACTCCAGGGGAGTCGCTGGCCCTCATCGAGCGAGTACTGGGAGAGACATGATTCGCAAGACCTCTGCCGGGGAATCGGACCAGCTCAGCTGGTTCAAGAGCAGCTACAGCGATACCAGCAACGGCAACGACTGCGTCGAGGTCGCCACCACCCCCAGCACGGTCCACGTCCGCGACTCGAAGAACGCGCAGGGCCCTCGATTCGCCGTAACCCCCGACGCATGGGCGCACTTCGTGACGTACGCCGCCGGAAGCTGACCGCCGACGCTCGCCCCGATCCCGGCACCGGTTCGGGCGGGCTCGGGGGCCGGTCACCGGCTGAGCATGCACCAGTCCGGCGAGTCGAGATCGCCGTACTCCCGGTTGAGTTCGGGCCGGTCCGACGTACCGCCGATCCGCCGGCCGTCGGCGTCGCAGGGTTGACCTGGACCAGCACCGGTTCCACGGCGTGGCAGCGGCTCGGTGCACGAACCGCCTTCGCCCCAACCCTTCCGATCTGACGCTACGTCAGTTTCAATGGAAGACGTGATGGGACACGCAGGCATGGCCGCCACCGCCGTCCGGTACCTCAGGTCCGTCGGCGCCGCCACCACCGCAGGGCCGGCGCCGGTCGATCCGCTGCCGCGCCCGGATCTGCGGGCCGTCGCCGACGACGAGCGACTGCCGGTCGACCCGGCCGAATTCCGCCACGTACTGGGGCACTTCGCGAGCGGGGTCACCATCGTCACCGCACACGACCCGGACGACGCACAGGGACCGGCGGGCTTCGCCTGCCAGTCGTTCGCGTCGCTCTCGCTCGACCCGCCGCTGGTCACCTTCATGGTCGCCCGTAGGTCGACGACCTGGCCGCGCATCGCCCGCGCCGGGGCCTTCTGCGTCAACATCCTGGGCGCGGACCAGGGCGCACTGTGCCGGGGCTTCGCGGTGAGCGGGGCCGACAAGTTCGCGGGGGTGCCATACGAGGCGGCTCCCGCGACCGGGTCGCCGCTGCTGGACTCCGTACCGGCCTGGATCGACTGCCGCATCCAGGCCGTCCACACGGGGGGCGACCATCTGATCGTGGTGGGCAGGGTGGAGGCGCTGGGGGCGGCGGACGGGGACGGTCCGCTGCTCTTCCACCGGGGGGTGTTCGGGCGGTTCGGGCCGCTCGGCGGGTGAGCGTGCACCGCGACCCCGGCCCGGACCGGCGGGTGAAGACGCACCACGGCCCCGATCGTGCCCGGCGGACGGCGGTTCAGCCGACGGCGTCGCGCAGCAGATCCCGCAGTTTCAGTGCCGCCGGAAGCGGGGCTGCGGGCAACGCGACATGTACGGTCCGGCGCGGGGCGAGGTCGCCGAGCCGGCAGAGGGAGAGTTCGGCCGGGACCGCCCAGGAGGCCAGCGAGGGGACCAGCGCGACCCCCAGCCCGGCGGCCACATAGCCGAACTTCCCGGTCCACTCCGCGATCCGGATGGTCTTTCTCGGTCTGAAGCCGGCCCGTGCGCAGATCTCGGCGAGCATCATGGGCCGGTCCGCTGGCGCGTCCTGGAGCCAGGCCTCGTCGCGGAGTTCACGTAGATCGATCGTCCCGGATCCGGCCAGGCGATGACTGCGGGGGAGAACGACGAGCAGCTCGTCCTCCAGCAGAACCTCCGTGGTGACACCGTCGGCCGAGGGCAGGCCGGACGGGTAGTCGCTGACCACGGCGAGGTCGAGCGCTCCCTCCGCGAGACGCTGCATCGACGTACCGCTCCGGCCCTCGGCCGCGATGACCTCGACATCTGGCCTGGACCGCACAAACGCCCGCAGAGCGGCGGGCACCAACGAGATGTTGGCGGTGGCGAACGCCCCCACGCGCAGCGTCCCGCCGTGCCCCGCATGGATTACGGTCAGCTCGTGCTCCGCCCTCGACAGACGGTCGAGCACCTCCACGGCGTGACGGTGCAGCGCATGCCCGGCAGGGTTCAGCCGTACGCCCCGGGCGAGCCGTTCGAACAGCGGCCCGCCCGCCTGCTTCTCCAACGAGGCGATGCGCCGGGACACCGCGGACTGCGTGTAGTCGAGCCGGGCCGCGGCCTGCGTGAACGATCCGGTCTCGGCCACCGTCACCAGCAGACGCAGTGCGTCGATCTCGAACACATTCCCCCCAAGCATGGCTCGCATGCAATCTAGTCGCTGGTGGAATGCCTTGTCCCGCCCTAGCGTCAATCGCGTGGTCGCGCTTGCGGGACGGGGCCGGACAGCACCGCCGCCCCGCGGCTTCTGCGGCATCAACTCCGAGGAGGAAACGTGTCATTACCGATAAAGGCCTGTGCGGGGCGGGGCCGATGACCGCGCGAGCCGCGCTCGCGTTGCCGGCGATGCTGGCCGATCTGGAGGAGCTCGTGGTCTGCGAGTCCTTCTCGGCCGACCACGCGGCGCTGGCCCGTAGCGCTGAGGCCGTCGGCACCCTGGGCGAGAGGCTGTTGGGCCCGGCACCGGAGACGATCGTGATCGACGGGGTGCCCCATCTGCGGTGGACCTTCGGAACACCGCGTGTGCTGCTGGTGGGACACCACGACACGGTGTGGCCCATGGGTTCGCTGGAAACGCATCCCTGGTCGGTGTCCGACGGGATCGCCCGGGGCCCCGGTGTCCTGGACATGAAGGCCGGGCTGGTGCAGATGTTCCACGCGCTGGCCTCCCTGCCGTCCCCCGACGGCGTGTGCGTGCTGGTCAACGGGGACGAGGAAATCGGCTCCCCGACCTCCCGGGCACTGATCGAGGAATCCGCGCGCGGTTGCGCGGCCGCCTTCGTGCTGGAGGCGTCCGCCAATGCGGAGGGCGCCCTCAAGACCGCCCGCAAGGGCACCTCGCGCTATGAGGTCGTGGTGCAGGGCAGGGCCGCCCATGCCGGTCTGGAACCGGAGAAGGGGGTCAACGCCACGATCGAGGCCGCCCACCAGGTCCTGGCCGTCGCCGGCCTCGCGGCCTCGATGGGCGCCACCGGTTCCGAACTGGGAGCCCCGACCGTCACGCCCACCCTGTTGTCGGCCGGCAGCACTCTCAACACGGTGCCCGCGCTGGCGAAGGTGTCGGTGGACGTGCGCGTGCCGACCCTGGCGGCGCAGGACCGGATCGACGCCCTCATGCACGGGCTGACCGCCCGGACGCCCGGAGCGCGGCTGAGGGTACTGGGCGGCAGAAGACGGCCGCCGATGGAACCGGAGTCCTCCGCCGAGCTGTTCGCCCTCGCCTCCGAAATCGCCGCGGAGCTGGGGCAGGAGCCGCTGCGGGGAGTCGCCGTGGGCGGCGCCTCCGACGGCAACTACATCGCGGGCACGGGCTGCCCGACGCTGGACGGCCTGGGCGCGGTCGGCAGCGGAGCCCACGCGGACACCGAGCACGTCGCGGTCGGGCGGATGATCCCCCGCACCCGCCTCCTTGCCCAGCTGATCGCGCGGACCCGGCGATGACCCGACACCCCAGTCGTTCCGACGCGAACGCGAAGGAGAGATTCATGGCAGCAGCACCGACCGCCCTGTCGCCCGAGGCCGCCGAACTGGCTGCTCGTCACCAACTCGGCGAGCTGGAAGGAACGTTCACCCCCAAGCATCTGAGCAAACCGCTCTTCGCCCTCTACATCTTCACGATCGTCCACCTCTTGGCGATCTTCGTGATCCCCGGCCTTGTGTTCTTCTGGTGGCTGCGCCAGTATCCGAACTTCAGCAGGAAACAGGCCGCCAAGCGCCTCCACCTGTTCGAGCACGGAATGATCGCGCACCCGCAGTCCGGCGAAGGCATGGTCGCCATCCGCTGGGACTCCGTGCGGCTCTACCAAGACATCACTCAGAAGATCATCAACGGTGTTCCCGGCCCCACCACCCACGTGTACTCCGCAGTCGGCCCGGGCCGCGTCCACGCGACGATCACGGAATTCTACGAAGGCCCCGGAACCTGGGGACCTCATATGCAGGAGGCCATCCTCCGCGCCCAGGGCCCGGCGGTCCTGGAATCGATCCTGGCAGGACAGAGGGTCAACTTCGGTGACTTCTCGCTCTCCCGCACCGGCATGGCCACCACCAGGAACGGTCACCTGCCCTGGTCCGACGTCCAGGAGATCCGGGTCGGGGCGGGCAGGGTGCACGTCATGAGGACCGGCGAATCCGGCCCCTGGTGCAGCGTCGCGGTCAGCGACATCGCGAACCTCCACGTCTTCCTGACGGTCGCCGAGAACCTCTCCACCTGACCAGTCGGCACCGTGCGCCCGTCGGCGCCCGTCGGCGCCCGTCCGCCTCCGGCACCGTCAGCCGAGTCCCGCGGCGGCGCCCGACGGCTCCCGGACCCGCCGGATCACCAGCGCCATCAGGGCCGCCATCGCGCACAGCGCCCCCGACGCGTACCAGACCATGTCGTACGAGCCGAACACATCGCGCGCCACACCGCCCAGGAACGCCACCAGCGCCGCACCCACCTGGTGGGAGGCGAGGACCCAGCCGAAGACGATGGCGCTGTCCTCGCCGTACTGCTCGCGGCAGAGGGCCAGCGTCGGCGGGACGGTGGCGACCCAGTCCAGACCGTAGAAGACGATGAAGAACACCATCGGCGGATGCACCGTCGGCGCCATCAGCATCGGCAGGAAGAGCAGCGAGATGCCGCGCAACGCGTAGTAGGCGGCGAGGAGCCGTCGGGCGTCGAAGCGGTCGGTGAGCCAGCCGGAGAAGACCGTGCCGATGATGTCGAAGACCCCGATGACGGCGAGCAGCGAGGCCGCGGCGGTGATGGGCATGCCGTGGTCGTGGGCCGACGGCACGAAGTGCGTACGGATCAGGCCGTTGGTCGAGGCCCCGCAGATCGCGAACGTACCGGCCAGCAGCCAGAACGGCCCGGTGCGGGCGGCGTCGAACAGGACGCGTACGGTGCGCCTCGCCGCCCCGCGTGCGGGTGCGGGCTTCTCCACGTAGGTGCCGCCGTAAGGGGCGAGGCCCACATCCGCCGGGTGGTCGCGCATCAGAAGCCAGACGAACGGAACGACGACCAGGGCGGCGAGGGCCACGGTCACCGAGGCCGGGCGCCAGCCGTGCTCCTCGACGATCCAGGCGCACAGCGGCAGGAAGACCAGCTGGCCGGAGGCGCCCGCCGCGGTGAGGATGCCGGTGACCAGGCCGCGCCGGGCGACGAACCAGCGGTTGGTGACCGTTGCCGAGAAGGCCAGCGCCATCGACCCGGTGCCGAGGCCGACGAGCAGCCCCCAATAGATCATCAGCTGCCAGGAGGCCGTCATCCAGACGCTGGCCAGCGCCCCGGCCGCCACCGTGGAAAGGGCCACGACGACGACCCGGCGGATGCCGAAGCGGTCCATCAGCGCGGCCGCGAACGGCGCGGTGAGCCCGTACAGCGCCATGTCGATGGAGACGGCGAGCCCGATCTCCCCGCGCGACCAGCCGAATTCCGTGTGGAGCGGGTCGATGAGGAGGCCGGGCAGGGAGTTGAAGGCGGCGCCGCCGATGATCGTCACGAAGGTGACGACGGCGACGATCCAGGCGCGGTGAACGCGCCGGCGGGAGCGCCCGTCGGGGGCTGCGGGGGTGGCCTGCCGGTCGTCGTCCCGGGCGGCGCTTTCGGTTGTCTGGGTCACGTCACTCAGCATCGGGTCATGGCGTGCGCCCCCACGAGTGGCCGGAGGGACACGCTTCGCAGGAATCAGGCCATGGCGACCTACGCCTTCCGGCCCGAACGGGCTCGTAGGCGCGTACGATCACCTGTCGGTCGGCGGGCGGTGCGTCCGCCCCTTCGACTGCGTACCGAACCGGGGGGATCTCATGCAGTGGGCAGCACGCCAGCAGTTCCACCACCGCTCCGCACTGATGCAGACCTGGGGCGCCGTGCTGCTGCTCGTCGCCTGCGCCCTGTGGATCTGGCTGGGCTTCCTGCTGGTGAACCAGCAGGACCTGTACTGCTACCGGATCTCCACGCAGTGCAAGGTGGTCACCGAGTTGCCGAAGCAGCTGGCCATTCTGGGGATCTCCGCCCCCTTGTCCGTCCTCGGTGCGGCACTGCTCGTCGGCGGCAGCGTGCGCAGGCAGACCAGCGCCCATGTCTTCCAGGTCATCGAGATGCAGAAGTCCGAGGATCGCGACCGGGCGAACCGGCCGAAGTAGCCGAGGCCGAAGCCAGGGCCGCCCAGGCGAACCCCGCCCCCACCACGTACCAGAACAGATCGAGCGCGTTGAAGGTCGAGCCGAGCACCAGCCGCGCCACCGCGCTGTGCCGGGAGAACTCCGCGGGCACCCCGGTCAGTTGCAGCAGCTCGACCGACCAGCTGAACGCGAGCGCCGCCCCGGCCTTGACGACCGGCCGGGCGCGGGGTGCGATCACGGCGACGAGGGCGCAGATCAGCACGGTGTAGAGCGCGTCCCCGGCGTACTTGGCGACGTCGCCGCCCATGAACGCCCTGACCCCGAGTCCGGCGGCAACGGTCAGCGCCACCGCCCCGGCCGCGACCGCACGTGCGCGCACCGCCGTCCGAACCGGCCCGGACCCGCCCACCACCGACGCGTCCCCACTTCCCCGATCCCCGCTCACCCGATCCCCTCCCATCCGTCGTGACCGGTCACCCGATCCGCTCCAACCGCCGGATCGGCCGGGCCGCCAGCAGTACCGCCACCACCATCAGGTTGATCACCGCTCCGGCCAGCAGCACCTCCGGTGCGCCCAGCCGGTCCGCGACCGGTCCCGCCAGCGCCCGGCCCGCCGCCAGCATCAGCAGGGAGCCTGCCACGTCGTACGCGTGCAGGCGGTTCAGCGCCTGAGGCGGGACATGGGTCTGCACCGTCGTCGACCACATCACCAGCCAGAACGCGAACGCCGCACCCGCCACGAACTGCCCCGCCCCCAGCGCGGCCACCGACAGCCCGAGGCCCAGCACCACCAGGTTCACGCAGACCGCGGTCAGCGCGACGGCCCCCGCCGCGAGCGGGCGGCGCGGCCTCAGGCGCAGGGCGAGCAGCCCGCCGACGACGCTGCCCGCGCCGTTCACCGCCATCATCACGCCGTACGCCCCCGAGCCGTGCGCCTCGGTCACCTCGACCGCGGTGAGCGGCAGCGTCGGGCCGAGCACCGTGAAGCCGTAGACCGTCCAGATCGCGATCACCCCCCACAGCCAGCTGCGCGCCCGGAACTCCCGCCATCCGTCGACCAGTTCGGCGACGAAGGTGCCACGCTGCGCGGCGTCCGACGGGGCCGGGGCGAGTCGCAGCAGGAACAGGCAGAGGCCGGAGACCAGGAATGTCGACGCGTTCGCCACGTAGACCGCCCCTGCGCTGGCCAGTCCGACGAGCATGCCCGCGAAGGCCGGGCCCGCCATGGTCATCAGCGCCTCGGAGACCCGGAGCACCGCATTGGCGCGCTGCACGTCCGAGGACACCCGGGGCACGGTCGATGCGACGCCCGGCTGGAAGAGCGCGGCGCCCACACCGGCCACCGCGCTGAGCGCGTACACCGCCCACAGCGGCGGGTTCCCCATGGCGAAGGAGACCGCCAGCACCGAGGCCCCGACCAGCCGCAACGCATCCGCGATGATCATCATCCGGCGCGGGGTGAACCGGTCCGCCAGTACACCGCCGAAGAGCACGAAGAGCGCCAGCGGGCCCATCCAGGCCGCCAGCGCGAACCCCACCGACGAGTGCGGCCGGCCCGCCCCCAGCAGGCCCGCGGTGAGCGCCACCGGGATCATTCCGTCGCCGAAGAGCGCGGCGGTACGGGCGACGAAGAAGAGCCGGAAGTTACGGTTCCAGAGCTCGGCCGACCGACCGACACCCAGGCTGTCACCGAGTCCGTCGCCCATCGGCCCCATGCTCGACGAACGAGGCAAAAGGGGCGGCGCGCCTTCGCGGTCCGCGGCGGGAATGCGCACGCGCTCTGCTGACTTTTCCTTCACAGCAGTGACATGTATCAGCTTAAGGTCTATACCAGCTAGGGGTGAAGGGAGTCCGCCAATGCCGCACCGAATCGCCGTCCTGGCCCTCGACGGGCTGCTCCCCTTCGAACTGGGCATCCCCCAAAGGATTTTCGGCCTTTCGCGCGGTTCCGAGCCGCGCGACAAGGGCCGCAGACTCTATGAAGTCGTGACCTGCTCCGTACGCCCGCCGGGCCCGGTCCGCACCGACGCGGACTTCACGATCAGCGTCGAACGCGGCCCCGAGACGCTGGCCACCGCCGACACGGTCGTGATCCCCTCCAGTTACGAACTCGGCCCTGTCTACACGGAGGGCAGGCTCACCGACGAGCTCGCCGCCGCGTTCGCGCACATCAGGCCCGGCACCCGGATGGTCTCCATCTGCACGGGCAGTTACGTGCTGGCCGCCGCCGGATATCTCGACGGGCGCCCCGCCACCACCCACTGGTCGTCCGCCGACCACTTCCAGCAGCTCTTCCCCGAGGTCCGGGTCGACCCGGACGTCCTGTTCATCGACGACGGGGACGTCCTGACCTCCGCCGGGGTCGCCGCCGGAATCGACCTCTGCCTGCACATCGTGCGCCGCGACCACGGCACCGCCGTCGCCAATGACGTCGCCCGCCGCGCGGTGGTGCCCCCGCACAGGGACGGCGGGCAGGCGCAGTACATCCAGCGCCCCGTGCCCGAGACGCAGTTCGCGACCACCACCTCCGCGCGCACCTGGGCGCTCGGCCGGCTGGAGCGCCCGATCCTGCTGCGCGACATGGCGCAGCAGGAGTCGATGAGCGTACGGACGTTCACCCGCCGGTTCCGGGAGGAGGTCGGGGTGAGCCCCGTCCAGTGGCTGACCCGGCAGCGGGTCGAACGGGCCCGGCAGTTGCTGGAGTCGACGGACCTGTCGATCGACCAGGTGGCGAGGGACGCGGGCTTCGGGACGCCCACATCGCTGCGGCAGCATCTGCAGGCGGCACTGGGCGTGTCCCCCACGGTGTACCGGCGCACGTTCCGGGCAGGGAGGGCCTGACCGGGCGCTCCAGCCGCCGCCCCTCCGCATCACTTGGATCGCCCCGCCCGACGCCCTGGACAACCCCATGAAGTACGTCACAGTGCAGCCCGTGGACCGCGTCCGCCGTCGGGGCCCCGATGCCGGTAACGACCCACTTCTGCCGACCGATCCGAGGGTTCCTCCCTCAGAGGCCGGGGGCCGCTTCACCTCGGAGCGACTTAGGTCACCCTTCCCTGTCGCCGCTTGCGCCTGATAGGCATATGGAGTTCCACCGGCACTTCGGAAGTTTCGCCATGAAAAAGGGAAATCCAGACAGCCTCATACCCTTCACGATCGATCTGACGTTCGAGGAAGCTCGGCGCCGGGCCGAGGTCGTGACCGCACTCGGGCCCGACTGGGACCCGGTCGCCGCCCTCCAGGGCGAGGACGAGGCGTACGCGCTCCTCTACTCGGGCCTGGACGCCGAACAGCAGCGCACCTACGACCTGCTGGTGGCGACCGGCGTCCTGCCGGGAAGGGGGCCGGGCCGTGCGACTGCCGATTGATCCGCAGGCGGACGTGGCCCGCCGCGCCTGGATGCCCTGCCCCGTCTGCGACGACGCCCGTCATTGCGAGAACTGCGCCGACCTCCGTACCTGCCGTGAGCACTGGCGCTATCTGATATCCAACAACGGACCGGTCGTTCACCTCCAGTGTCCGCAGTGCACCCACATGTGGTCCGTGAACACGCGGCCCGGCGTCACCCCGCGCGACAGCAGCGCCTTCGGCGACTGACCGACGGCAACACGGCCGGGCGCGGTGCCGGGGCACGCAGCCCCGGCACGACCCGGACAAGAGGGCCCGGCGGAGGGCCCGGGATGCGCCGGTCCGGGAAGACCTTCGCAGGGCCTAGAACACCAGCACCCCCCGTGCCACCCGGCCGTGGTGCGCGTCGTCCGCCGCCTTGGCGAAGTCCTCCACCGCATAGGTCTCGGTGACGAGTTCGTCCAGGAGCAGCCTGCCCTCCCGGTACAGGTCCGCGTAGAGCGCGATGTCCCGCTGTGGGCGCGAGGAGCCGTACCGGCAGCCCAGGATCGACTTGTCCAGGAACATCGACGAGACGAGGAATGAGGCCTCCGCCGTCGCCGCGGGGACGCCCAGCAGGACCGCCTGGCCGTGCCGGTCCAGCAGGTCGATCGCGGTACGGATCAGTTCCGTACGGCCCACGCACTCGAAGGCGTGGTCGGCGCCGCTCGGCAGGATCTCCCGTACGCCGTCGGCCGACGTCAGGAAGTGCGTCGCACCGAACTGTCGTGCCACCGCCTCCTTCGCCGGGTTGGCGTCGACGGCGACGATCGTCAGGGCGCCCGCGATCCGGGCCCCCTGGATGACGTTGAGCCCGATGCCGCCGGTGCCGATCACCACGACGGAGTCGCCCCGGTCGACCTTCGCCCGATTGAGTACGGCTCCGACTCCCGTCACCACCCCGCAGCCGATCAGGGCCGCCGAGGTGAGCGGCAGATCGGCGGGGATCTTCACCGCCTGCACGGCCTTGACCAGGGTCCGTTCGGCAAAGGCCGAGTTGGACGCGAACTGGTACAGCGGTTTCCCGCGCCGCGAGAACGGCTGTCCCGGCATCCCGATCGCCTTGCGGCACATCGTCGGCCGGCCCCGGTCGCACTGGGCGCACGCCCCGCAGTTGGCCAGCGTGGACAGCGACACATGGTCGCCGGGCGCCACATGGCCGACGCCCGCACCGACGGCCTCCACCACGCCCGCACCCTCGTGCCCGAGCACCACCGGCGCCGGGAACGGAATCGTCCCGTCGATCACCGACAGATCGCTGTGGCACAGCCCGGCCGCGGCCACCGCCACCAGCACCTCACCGGGGCCCGGGTCGCGTATCTCCAGATCGTCGACGACCTCGGTCCGCTTGCCGTCGAAGACAACGCCTCTCATCTCGGCTCCCTCGGTAGGCCGAGCACCCGCTCGGCGATGATGTTCCGCTGGATCTCGTCCGAGCCGCCGTAGATGGTGTCGGACCGGGTGAACAGGAACAGGCGCTGTGCCTCGTCGAGTTCGTACGGTGTCTGCGCCGACCAGTCGTCCGGGCCGACGGCACCGGCCGCGCCCCTGATCTCCACGGCCAGCTCGCCCAGGCGCTTGTGCCAGCCGCCCCAGAGCAGTTTCGCCACGCTGGGTGCGCCGGGGCCGCCTGTGGAGCCCAGGGTGCGCAGGGCGTTCCAGCGCATGGTCTGCAGCTCCGCCCACTGCCTCACGAGACGCTCGCGCAGTACCGGGTCGGTGACGGCGCCGCCGTCGACGGCGGCGCGGACCACCCGGTCGAGTTCGGCGGCGAACCCGATCTGCTGGACGAGTGTGGAGACGCCGCGCTCCAGGGCCAGCAGCCCCATGGCGACCGCCCAGCCGTTGCCCTCGCCACCGACACACTCCTTCGCGTGCGCCCCGTCGAAGAAGACCTCGTTGAACTCGCTGGCACCCGACATCTGACGGATCGGCCGCACCTCGATCCTGCCCGGCTGGTCCATCGGCACCAGCAGGAACGACAGGCCGTGGTGGCGGCTGGAGCCGGGCTCCGTACGGGCCAGGACGAAGCACCAGTCGGCGTCCCTCGCGAGCGACGTCCAGATCTTCTGCCCGGTGACGCGGTGGCCGCCGCGTCCCTTGTCGGGCACGGCGGCCGTCCGCACCCCGGCGAGGTCCGATCCGGCGCCCGGCTCGCTGTATCCCTGGCACCACAGCTCGTCGCCACGTGCCACGGCGGGCAGGAAGCGCTGTTTCTGCGCCTGTGTGCCGTAGGCGATCAGGGTCGGGGCGAGGAGGTTCTCGCCGATGTGGCCGACCCGGGCGGGGGCGCCGACGCGGGCGTACTCCTCGGCCCAGACGACCTGCTGGGTGAGGCTTGCGTGCCGGTTGCCGTGGCCGGCGCCGTGGTTGTCCCAGCCGAGGCCGATCCAGCCGGCCCGGCCCAGCTCCTGCTCCCAGGCGCGGCCGCCCTCGGTGGCACAGGGCTGCGTGAGGTGGGCCTCCAGCCAGGACCGGGCCTCCTGGCGGAAGGCGTCGTCCGCCGCGTCGAATGCGAAGTCCACGTCCACTCCTTGAGGTCGGGCGGAAGATCCAGCCCCTCCGGCGATCGAGGAGCGCGGGAGGGGCGGAGCCCCGGTCGGAGGTCACGCGTTCGGCCGCGCCCTCGCCGCCGCCGCGGCCGCCATCTCCTCCAGCTGCGCCAGCATCGGCATCGGGTCCGTGCCCACCGTCCCCGGCAGGAAGTCCGCGATCCGTTCCGGGGTCCAGGCCCCCTCCGCGTACCCCGCCCGCAGCTCCCTCGGCTGGGCCCAGACCGCGATCTTCGGTCCTGCGATCGTGTACACCTGGCCGGTGATCTTCTCCTTGCGGGCCCGTTCGCTGAGCAGGTAGACGACGAGCGCCGCCACATCCTCCGGCTCGCCGATCTCCTTGAGTTCCATGGGCACATTGGCGGACATCCGGGTGCGGGCGACCGGGGCGACGGCGTTCGCCGTGACGCCGTACTTGTGCAGCCCGAGCGCCGCGCTCCGTACCAGCGAGATGATCCCGCCCTTGGCGGCGCTGTAGTTGGCCTGGGCGACGCTGCCCTGATGGTTGCCGCTGGTGAAGCCGATCAGCGTGCCGCCGTCCTCCTGCTTCCGCATCACCGCCGACGCGGCCCGGAAGACGGTGAAGGTGCCCTTGAGGTGGGTGGCGACCACCGGGTCCCACTCCTCCTCGGACATGTTGAACAGCATCCGTTCCCGCAGGATCCCGGCCACGCACACGACCCCGTCGATCCGCCCGTACCGCGCGAGCGCCGTGTCCACGATCCGCTGCCCGCCCGCCATCGTGGAGATGTCGTCGGCGACGGCCACCGCCTCGCCGCCCGCCGCCTCGATCTCCTTGACGACGGACTCCGCTATCTCGCTGCTCGGCTCGCCGCCCTCGATGGAGACGCCGTAGTCGTTGACGACGACTCTCGCCCCCTCGGCCGCCGCCGCGAGTGCGACCGCCCTCCCGATGCCGCGCCCGGCACCCGTCACGGCGACCACTTTGCCTGCCAAGAAGTTCCCCATGCCCGGACCCTTCCCACGGTTTCTGACGGACCGTTAGATTTTATGGGTCATCAGGTCCACGAGCACAAGCCCCGGGAGGCCCCGTGTCACTGCCGGCCGAGTTCCACGACATCGCCAAGCGGGTCAACAACTGGGGCCGCTGGGGTGCCGACGACGAGATCGGCACGCTCAACCTGATCACCGACGCGGTCGTACGCGAGGCCGCCGCCACCGTCCGCACCGGGCTGCGCATCCCGCTCGCGCTCCCCCTCCAGCAGGACGGCGTCCAGAGCGGGCTGATCCCGGGGCGGATCAATCCGCTGCACACCATGGTCCAGATCAATCAGGAACTCTTCGGCCCCGGCACCGTCGCCACCAGCGACGACACAGCCGTCCTGAGCCTGCAGACGGCCACCCACTGGGACGCCCTCACCCACGCCTCGCACTCGGGAAAGATCTACAACGGCCGCCCGGCCGCCACGATCACCGCGCACGGCGGCGCGCAGTTCAGCGGGATCGACAAGGCACCGCACATCGTCTCGCGCGGGGTGCTGCTCGATGTGGCACGCGCACACGGCACGGACAGACTGCCCGGCGACCATGCCGTCACCCCCGAGGACCTGGACGCGGCCGAGGACCTGGCGGGGGTCAGGGTCGGGGCCGGTGACATCGTGCTCGTACGGACGGGGCAGATGCAGGTCCATCTGGCGGGCGACAAGCATGCGTACGCCTATCCGTCGCCCGGTCTCTCGATCAGGACGCCCGAGTGGTTCCGTGCGCGCGATGTCGCGGCGGTCGCCAATGACACCCTGACCTTCGAGATCTTCCCGCCCGAGATCGAGGATCTGTGGCTGGGGGTGCATGCGCTGGACCTGGTCGAGATGGGCATGCTGCAGGGCCAGAACTGGAACCTGGAAAAGTTGTCCACAGCCTGTGCAGAAGAGAAGCGGTACAGCTTCCTGCTCTCCGCGATGGCGGAACCGTTCGTCGGCGCGACCGGCACCCCGGTCGCCCCGGTCGCCGTCCTCTGAAGGGGCTCGGGCCGGCGCCGTACCGCAACCCTGACCGACCGCTTCAGCCTTTATGCGTGATGCGTGATGACTCGTGACGGCTCGTACGCCTCGCGGTCCGCATCCGCCGCGCCCGGTGCGCCATGAACACCTTGTACGCCCGGGTGCACCGGCACCACCTGGATCACCGGGGCACCCCGGTCGACCTCGCACCAGATGCGCTTCCCGGCGCCCTCCGGCTGCCAGCCCCAGCGGTCCGCGAGGCCGTCGACGAGCTCCAGACCCCGGCCGCCGGTGTCCTCGCCCGCCGCGTGGCGCTGCTGCGGCGGACGACAACTGGTGTCGGCCACCTCGACCCGCACGGTCCCGGCCGCCCCCGCTGTTTCCGCCGCGCCGAACAGCATGCGCAGCACGGCCGGACAGCCGGTGTGGACGACCGCGTTGGTGACCAGCTCCGAGATCAGCAGGATGAGCGTCTCGGCCAGCGGCTCGTCGTCTCTTATCCCGGACCCGACCAGTCTCGATCGCGCCCATCTACGGGCCCTCCCGACCTCCGCGGGATCCGGCCCGACCTCCAGCTGAACCTGAAGCACCTGCACCGCTCACACCATCCGAACCGGCGGACACATCGCCTCGCGCCTCCTCAGGGTCACGGAACGTGATTCCCTTACGAGACAGCATGGTTGACGTACAGTCACCGCAACAAGCGCTTCGGGCATATTCCAGCGCGAAGGAGTACGCGTGGTGCATACTGTGCGACGCGCGCTGCGGGGAGTCGAACAGAGGCACATCGAGGCTGCGGGAGTCGTCTCCCGGGCAGGCCCGGCGCTTCTGCGTGGAATGCGAGCAGGGCACCTCTTCCGGACCGGAGTCGCCGCACGGGCAACATCCGGATCATCCGATTCCAGAACCTCTCGCATCCAACGGAGCGTACCCGAGCCCGGCGCCGACTCCACCCCGTGACGAATCACGCAAAGGACACAAGCCGGCATCGGAACCCGCCGACTCCACTGCGTAACTCCGCAGCGTGAGGCTCAGCGGCCCGCCTGTCACATGCGTGCGTGCCACATCCACCCGCCGTCGCGCGCCCGAAGCCTCCACGGAACCCATGCGCAATCAGCACAGGTCGGCTGCAAGCGCCTCCTCGGCCGCCGCCGCCGTCAGCCACTGCCCGGACCGCAGCCACGCCCTCTTGAGGTGCAGATGGACGTCTGCCTCCCAGGTGAAGCCCATTCCGCCATGCACTTGAAGGCAGTCGCGCGCATTGCGGACAGCCGCGTCGTCGGCGAGCAGTTTGGCGCCCGCGATCTCGGCCCGGTCCGCGGTCACGGCCGCCGCGTAGACGGCGCTGCGGGCCAGCTCGGCGCGGACCAGCATCCCGGCGCACAGGTGTTTGACCGCCTGGAAGGACCCGATCGGCGATCCGAACTGTTCACGTTCACCGGCGTGTTGGACGGCCATCTCGGTCGTACGGGCGGCGCTGCCGAGCTGTTCGGCGGCGGCGAGCAGGGCTCCCTCGTCGCGCAGCCGCGCCCCGCCGGACAGGAGCTCGCCGGGCCCGACGGGGCCCGTGACCCGCCACAGGGGCGTGAACGGGTCGAGCGACCGCAGAGACCTGGCGGCCTCCCGTACGACATCCCGCAGCGGTCCGCCGGTCACGACCCGCGCCTCCCCCGGCTCCGGACCCGGACCCGGGGTCCGCGCCTCCCCCGGCCCGAGTACGAGCAGGCCGCCCGCATCCCCCAGGTGCCCCACCGGCTGCCCCGCGTCCAGCACCGCGACCACCGTCTCGCCCTCCGCCGCCCCCTTCACCGCACCGGCGGCGAGGTGGGTGGCGATCAGCGGTCCGGGCAACAGCGACCGCCCCGCCTCCTCGAAGAGAAGGACCGATTCGGGCAGCCCGAGCCCGACACCGCCCTCCGTCTCCGGCAGCCGCAGCGCGAAGAACCCGGCCTCGCCGAGCTCCCGCCACAGGGCCCGGTCGATGCCCGTGCCGCCGTCGAGAGCCGCCCGCATCCGGTCCCTGCCGAAGCGCCCGGCGAGGAGTTCCCGTACCCCCGCCCGCAGGGCCCGCTGGTCGTCCGAGAGCTGGAAGTCCACAGTCCGCTCACCGCCCCTTCGGCAGGCCGAGGATCCGCTCGGCGACGATGTTCCGCTGGATCTGCGAGGTGCCCGCGGCGATGGTGTACGAGAGCGAGGAGAGCCGGTCCAAAGCCCACTCCCGGTCCAGATCGGCCGCGTCCGCGCCGAGCACCTCGGCGGCCGCCTCGTACAGCTCCTGGCGGGCGTGCGAGTAGCGCAGCTTGAAGACCGAGCCGCCGGTGCCCGGGACGCCCCCGCTGCTCTGTGCCTCGCTGACGTTCCACTGGGTGAGCCGCCACAGCGCCCGGAATTCGGCGTTCAGCCTGCCCAGCCTGCGGCGCAGGACCGGGTCGTCCCAGCGGCCGTTCGCCCGCGCCTCGGCTGCCAGGGCGGCCAGGGTGCGGCGGCAGGCGACGACCTCGCCGACGAATGCCGTACCGCGTTCGAAGGAGAGGGTGACCATGGTGACCCGCCAGCCGTCGTTCTCCGCGCCGATGCGGTGGGAGACCGGCACCCGCACCTCGTCGAGGAACATCTCGGCGAATTCGGTGGACCCGGCGAGCGTGCGCAGCGGACGGACGGTGACGCCGGGAGCGTCCATCCTCATCGCGAGCCAGCTGATCCCGCGGTGCCTGGGCGCCGTCGGGTCCGTACGCACGAGCAGCTCGCACCAGTCGGCGACTTCCGCGTGCGAGGTCCAGATCTTCTGCCCGCTCACCACATAGTGGTCGCCGTCGCGCACCGCGCGGGTCCGCAGCGAGGCGAGGTCCGAGCCGGCGTCGGGCTCGCTGAACCCCTGGCACCAGATCTCGTCGCCGCGCAGCACCGGCGGCAGCCAGCGCGCCCGCTGTTCGGCCGTGCCCTCGGCCGCGATCGTGGGCCCGGCGTGCAGCAGCCCTACGAAGTTCGCACCGACGTACGGGGCCCCGGCCTTCTCGGTCTCCTCCAGGAAGATCAGATGCTGGGTCGGGGTGGCGCCCCGCCCGCCCGCGTCGACGGGCCAGTGCAGGCCCGCGTAGCCCGCGTCGTACAGCATCCGCTGCCAGGTGGTGTCGTATGCGCGGCGCCCGGGCCAGTCGTCGGGGCCGGGCTTCGCGGGCAGTGCGGGCAGCACGGCGGCCAGCCACTCGCGCAGCCGCGCCCGGAACTCCTCCTCGGCCTCCGTGTACGCGAGATCCACCGCGCGCCTACTTGTCCAGGTCCAGATCGAGCATCCGGATCGCGTTTCCGCGCATCAGTTTGTAGACGGTCTCGTCGTCCAGTCCCTTGACGTGGTCGAGGGCGACCTCCTTGGTGTGCGGGAAGGTCGAGTCGACGTGCGGGTAGTCGGTCTCGAAGGTGGCGTTGTCCCGTCCGACCACATCGAGCGAGGCGACGCCGTGCTTGTCGCGGAAGAAGCAGCAGAACATCTGCCGGTAGTAGTACGTGGACGGCGGCTCGGGAATCAGATCGCGCACCCCGCCCCAGGCCCGGTGCTCCTCCCAGACGTCGTCGGCGCGCTCCAGGGCGTACGGGATCCAGCCCATCTGGCCCTCGCTGTAGGCGAGCTTCAGCCGTGGGAACTTCACCAGCACCCCGCTGAACAGGAAGTCCATCATCGAGGCCATGGCGTTGTTGAAGGAGAGGCTGGCCTGTACGGCGGGCGGGGCGTCGGGCGAGGCGGCGGGCATCTGCGAGCTGGACCCGATGTGCATGTTGACGACCGTGCCGGTCTCCTGGCAGACCGCGAAGAACGGGTCCCAGTAGCCGGTGTGGATCGACGGCAGCCCCAGGTAGGTGGGGATCTCGGAGAAGGTCACCGCCCGCACCCCGCGCGCCGCGTTCCGCTTGATCTCCGTCACCGCCAGGTCGATGTCCCAGAGCGGGATGATGCAGAGCGGGATGAGCCGGCCGCGGCTGTCGCCGCACCACTCCTCCACCATCCAGTCGTTGTAGGCGCGGACGCAGGCGAGCGCGACTTCTTTGTCGTGCGCCTCTGCGAAGGTCTGGCCGCAGAAGCGCGGGAAGGTGGGGAAGCAGAGGCTCGCCTCGACATGGTTGAGGTCCATGTCCTTGAGGCGCTCGGCCGGGTCCCAGCAGCCGCGCCGCATCTCGGCGCGGGTGATCCCCTCCAGCGTCATGTCGTCGCGGTCGAAGCCGACGGCGGCGATGTTCCGCTTGTACGGGAACTTGAGGTCCTCGTAGATCCACCAGTCGGTCGGCGGCCCGTCCGGGTCCATCGTGATGACGTACTTGCCCCCTGTGTACGCCAGCTCGCCGATGCCCGCGGTGAGCGGCTGCGGGCCGCGCTCGCGGTATTTGGCGGGCAGCCAGGTCGAGAAGAGGTGCGGCGGCTCGATCACATGGTCGTCGACGCTGACGATCCGAGGCAGTTCCGTCATGGTGTCCCCTTCGGCGCACACTGCACGCATCTGATGGTTCGTCAGATTCGGTTTCGACACTCAGGCTAGCTCCGCACCACTGGACCGACAAGGCGCAGCGCTCTACGCTCTCGGCACGATCTGACTACCCGTCAGTTACGAGGGAGCGGGGAACGCAGTGAACGAGACCGCACACGCCCTGGGCGCATCGGGCACCTTCTGGGAACTCATCGAACGCCGGGCCGCACTGACCCCGGACCGCCCCGTCCTGATCCAGGACGACCGCACCCTCACCTTCGGCGAGCTGCGCAGCCGCTGCGAGCGGGTCGCGGCCGGGCTGTGGGGGATGGGCGTGCGCCCCGGCAGCGTGGTCGCCTGGCAGCTGCCGACCCGGATCGAGACGGTGCTGCTGTCGTTCGCGCTGACCCGGATCGGGGCCGTGCAGTCGCCCGTCATCCCGTTCTACCGGGACCGCGAGGCGGGGTTCGCCCTGCGCGAGTCGAAGGCCGGGTTCTTCGCCGTGCCGGGCGCCTGGCGCGGCTTCGACCACACGGCGATGGCGCGCCGGCTGGCCGCGGAGGCCGAGCACCCGCCGCTGGTCTTCGAGGCGTACGAGTCGCTGCCGGACGGCGACCCGTCCGTACTGCCGCCGCCGCCCGCCGACGGGACGGCGGTGCGCTGGATCTACTGGACCTCGGGCACCACCTCCGACCCCAAGGGGGTCCTCCACACCGACCGCAGCCTGATCGCGGGCGGCTCCTGCCTGGCCCACGCGCTGCGTCTGTCGGCGGACGACATCGGTTCGGTGGCCTTCCCGTTCGCCCATGTCGGCGGGCCGGACTACGCGGTGATGCTGCTGCTGTACGGCTTCCCGGCAGTCCTCTTCGAGCACTTCGCGATGCCGGACGCGCTGGAGGGCTACCGGCGCCACGGGGTGACGGTCGCGGGCGGGTCCACGGCGTTCTACTCGATGTTCCTGACCGAACAGCGCAAGGTCCCGGACCGGAAGCTGATCCCCACCCTGCGGCTGCTGGCGGGCGGCGGGGCGCCGAAACCGCCGGAGATCTACCACGCGGTGGTACGGGAGATGGGCATCCAGCTCACGCACGGGTACGGCATGACCGAGGTCCCCATGATCACGATGGGCGCCCCCGACGACACGACGGAACACCTTGCCGAGACGGAGGGGCGCCCGCCCGAGGGCATGGAGATACGGATCACCGACGAGGACGGCAAGCCACTGCCGTACGGCACGGACGGCGAGGTACGGCTCCGCGGGGAGGCCGTCTGCAAGGGCTATCTGAACCCCGAGGCGTCAGCGGCGGCCTTCGACGCGGACGGGTTCCTGATCACCGGCGATGTCGGCCATGTCGAGGCGAGCGGGCATCTGGTGCTCACCGGGCGGCTGAAGGACATCATCATCCGCAAGGGCGAGAACATCTCGGCCAAGGAGATAGAAGACCTGTTGCACCGGCATCCGGGCGTCGGGGACGTGGCGGTGATCGGGCTTGCGGACCCGGAGCGCGGCGAACGCGTCTGCGCGGTCGTGGAACAGCCGGCGGGCGCCGCCCCCCTGACCCTGCCGGAAATCACCGGCTACCTGCGGGCGGAGGGGCTCTCCGTGCACAAGCTGCCGGAACAGCTGGAGGTGGTGGCGGCGCTGCCGCGCAACGAGGCGCTGCGGAAGATACTGAAGTACCGGCTGCGGGAGCGGTTCTCCGCCCCCGGCCCGTCCGGCGATTGAGGACGATCGGCTGCCGGACCGCCCGGCTACGCGTCCGGCGCGATCACCGTGAAATAGGCGGCGAACGCCGCCACCGCCTCGTTCTCGCCGACCCTGCCGTCCTGGTCCGCGTCCAGGTTCCGCGCCGCGAAAGCCGCCGTCTCCACGCTCGCGCCCAGCACCCTCAGCGCTCGCTCCACGGCGAGTACGGAGGCCGCGCCCTCGTTGTCCTGGTCCGCCACGGCGAGCGCGGCGTGCAGGAAGGGGCGGGCGATCTCCGCGAAGCGTTCCGGGTTGTCGCGCAGCCGCTTCACGGCCCCGCCCACGAACTCCTCACGGGTGACGCGCTGGTCCCCGTCGACGTCGGCGATGCCCGCCATGCCCTGCCAGAAGGCCTCGGCCCCGGTGTAGAGTGCCTGGCCCTTGTCGCAGCGGGCCGTCGTACCGAACTCGGTGAGCAGACGGGCCGCGGCGGCACTGAAATCCGCGCGATCGATGTATCCGTTGCCGTCCTGGTCGAAGGCGGCGAAGCGGAGGGCGATCTTGCGCTCATACTCTGCGCTGTCCATGCGGGGAGCCTACGGCGCCGACAGACGTCACGTATCGCTTACGCGCACCACCGGTGTTACAACCTGGTCATGGACCGGCTTCACGCCGAGAGCGGCCGGGCCTCGTCGTCGACGGCCGCGTACCGGTCGGGGTAGACGTCGAACAGACGGCGTACACCGAGGGCGGCGAGCACCCGGTTGACATGGGACCCCTCTTCCGCACCGCGGGCCGGCAGGATCAGCCGCAGCCGGCCCCCGCAGGAGCGCATCAGACGACGGGCCGCGATCAGTACGCCGACGCCGCTGGAATCGCAGAACAGGACCTCGGAGAGGTCGAGCACCACATCGTGGCGGCCGACGGCGACCGCGTCATGGACGGACTGGCGCACGACGGGCGACGTCACCAGATCCAGTTCGCCTCGTATGCGCAGCACGGTCCAGTCGCCCTGCACGGTCTCGGCCACTTTCAGTGGCGTCCGGGAACGTTCCTGGGTGAGCCGGGGGGCGTGGACGGTTGCAGCCGGTGGGTGGTTTCCACGAGGGCAAGAATTCCTCACGCGACTGGGCCTCTCGTTGCGGGGATTCCGACGTTCCGGAAGTTTCCGTTCCTCCTCGCGGCTGCCCCCGCCGCAGCCGCATGAAACACCCGGCCGCCCGGCAGGACACAACCGTGACCGTCGTCGGTGGATGGCGCATTCCCTACCATCCCGGGCCTCATCAGGGGCGTACTTGCCGTAAAGGGCATGCATCGTCGGTGCCGCCGACTACATTCGATGTGACGAGGGGAACAGGGCTGGGGGTCGTATGTCGAAGAACGCACCACCCCGCTGGGACCGCAAGATGCAGCAGCGGCTGGCGCGCGGTGAGGCGGCTGCTCTCGGCGAGCTCTACGACCGGTTCGCCTCGCTCGTGCACAGCCAGGCCCACCGGATGCTCGACGACGAGACCGCCGCCGATCTGGTGACCCGCGAGGTCTTCGGCTACGTGTGGGAGAACCCGAACGCGTACGACCCGAAGCAGGGCTCGATGCGGTCCTGGGTGGCCCGGCTCACGCACCGCCAGTCCGTGCGGCGGCTGCGCGAGGAGGACAGCCTCCCGGGCGGTACGGACGAGGAGACCGGGGCCGCGGCCCGGGCCGATCTGGAGGAGAGGGTGCGCCGGGCCACGGCCGCGGCCCGCGCCGATTACATCGTGGCGTCCATGCCCGCCCCGCTGCGGGCCGCGCTGGAGCTCGCGTACATCCAGCGCCGGGACTACCGGCAGACGGCGGCCGACCTCGGGGTCACCGAGGACGAGGCCCGCCGCCGGCTGCGGCTGGGGCTGCAGCTGCTCTCCACCGCGCACACCCGCCCGCTGGAGGGGTCGTCGCCGCCCGGATACGGGCGGCCGCTGTGACCGGTGACGACGACTCGACCGGACACGAGGGGGACGGACGCGACGACGAGATGCGGAGCGCGCCGCGCATACCGGGACCCCGGGCCGCCGCGGACGACTTCGACCTCGACGCCTTCCCCCTGCCGCCGCCCGTGCCCGCGACCCAGCCCGAGGAGCCGCGGCCGACCCCGCAACCGACGACACCGGAACCGGAATCCGCCGTGGCGCCACCGGGCTCTTCGGGCCCGCCCGCCGCACCGGCGCCGGTGCTGCCCCATCGCGTCCTCAAGACCCTCCTCGGCGCCTGGGCCCTGGCCGCCTGCTCGGCACAGGAGACCGAGGCCGTCGAGGCACACCTGACCGTGTGCGCCGGGTGTGCGGACGAGGCCCTGCGGCTGCGCGACGCGGTCGGCCTGTTGCAGACCGACCGCAGCCTGGATCTCGATCCGGCGCTGCGTTCCCGGGTGATCGACACCTGTCTGAGCCGTCGTCCGGCCGACATCCCGGTGCCGGACTGGGCCGCGCCGTACGACGCGGAGACTGCGCGGCTCGACGCGCTGCTGCGTGACATCGGCGGCTCGGAGTGGCACACCCCGGTGCGGCTGAAGTGGTTCGAGGGCGAGCGGGCGGTCAATCGCAAGACGACGGTCGCGGGCGTCATCGGCCACCTCATGACCGTCGACGGGCTGGTCGGCACCGCCCTCGGCATCGACGTACCGCTCGGCGACGGCGCCTCGGGCCGGGGCGTCGACTGGCCTCTCTCGCCCGGCGCACGCACGGAGAAGTACTGGTCGGGAGCCCGGCGGCCACTCACCCGTACGATCCGCGGGCCATGGCGCGAGCAGAGCCACACCCTCATCCGTACGGTGTCCTTCGCCGGTCGCAAAGTAGCCGAACTCTCCGTCTCTTACGGGGACTTCGCCCTTCCGATGCACGACTCGCTGCTGGACCGGGCCTTCGAATGCTGGGTGCACGGCGGCGACATCGCGGAGGCGGTGGACTATCCGTACGAGGCGCCGTCGGCAGCCCATCTCAACCGGATGATCGACCTGGCGGCCCGGCTCCTTCCGGCGGCTCTTGCCGAGCGCCGCAGGTCGGGGCTGGCCGGGCCGGCCCGCCATCTGGTGACGGCCGGTTCACCGGGCCGTTCGCTGCATCTGGAGGTCGAGGGCTCGGGCGGCGGCGACTGGTACATCCCGCTGGACTCCCCGGCCGCGGTCGGCTCGCCCGCGCACGCGGTGGCGCAGGTCGCGCTGGACGGCGTCGAGTTCTGCCAGCTGGTGGCCGGGCATGTGCCACCGGTGGAGGCCGCGGCCGGTCAGGAGGGCGACCGCGAGGCGATCCGCGACGTGCTGTTCGCGGCCGCGTCGCTGAGCCGGCTCTAGCGTGCGTGCAGGCGTCGCACGGCAGACGGCAGCTTGGCGACAGGACCTGGGCCGGGCCCGCAGAGTCCCCGCCCGGCCCGCGTCCTACGAGAAGATCACCGTGCGGCGGCCGTTGAGCAGAATGCGGCGCTCCGCGTGCCACTTCACCGCCCGTGCCAGCGCCTGGCACTCCACATCACGGCCGATGGCGACCAGCTGGTCCGGCGTGACGCCGTGGCCCACCCGCTCGACCTCCTGCTCGATGATCGGCCCCTCGTCGAGGTCGGCCGTCACATAGTGCGCCGTCGCACCGATCAGCTTCACACCACGGGCGTGCGCCTGGTGGTACGGCTTCGCGCCCTTGAAGCTCGGCAGGAAGGAGTGGTGGATGTTGATGATCCGGCCGCTCAGCTGCTTGCACAGATCGTCCGAGAGGACCTGCATGTAGCGGGCGAGGACGACCAGTTCGACGTTCTCCTCGCGGACCAGATCCAGCAGCTCCGCCTCCGCGGCGGCCTTGTTCTCCTTGGTCACCGGGATGTGCCGGAAGGGAACGTCGTACGAGGCGACGAGCTCGGCGAAGTCCGTGTGGTTGGAGACGACGGCGGCGATCTCGACCGGCAGCGCCCCGATCCGGGAGCGGAACAGCAGGTCGTTGAGGCAGTGCCCGAACTTGCTGACCATCAGCACGACCCGCATCCGCTCCGAGGAGCGGTGGATCTGCCAGTCCATCCGGAAGGAGTCGCCGATCGCGGCGAAGCTGGCCCGCAGCTTCTCCACGGTCACCGGGCTGTGCGCCGAGAAGTGGACACGCATGAAGAACAGACCCGTGTCGTGGTCGCCGAACTGCTGACTGTCCTCGATATTGCAGCCGGTCATGAAGAGATAGCTCGACACGGCGTGCACGATGCCCTTTTTGTCCGGGCAGGAGAGTGTGAGGACGTACTGGTCCGGGTCGGTCTCAGCAGGCTGCGGCGCGGTCATCCCCGTAGCGTGCCACACCGGACCGCTGTCAGGCCGTCCTGGTCATGATGCGGAGCACATCCAGGGAGCGCGGCGGGGTGTCCGGGTCGTCGCCGTCGTTGGTAGCGAGCAGCACATGGGCCTCGCGGGCGGCCCGTACGGCCTCCGGCCAGCCGTGGTGCTCCAGATACGCCGACACGGGGGCGTCCGCGCCGACCTGGTGCATGATGCGCAGCACCCGGAGCACGGCGACGTCGACGAGAGCGGACTCGCCGGAGTCACGGAAGATCGTCCCGACATATTTCTCGGCGGACCAGTTGTCCAGCCAGGTGTCCTCGACCAGGCGGTACACGGCGTCGGTGACGTCGCCGTACCCTTCCTGGCCGGCCAGCCAGCACTCGCGGTGGAAGACGGGGTCGGAGAGCATGTGCAGCGCCGAGCGCACGTTGCTGCGCCAGCGCCACCAAGGCATGTCATTCAGCGGCATGCCGCCCATGGTGGAGGAGCGACGGCCGCGACGGGAAGTGTTCTCCGAACCTTGCTGCACGGTTGTCGATCGTACGTTCCCTTCCCGGCTCCCCGCACCGGCCCCCGTAATTCACCCGGATGTCACCGAGCGTTGCACGGAGCACACAGCGGCGTTACCCCACGGGCGGAAATGTTCATGCCCATGACCGGACGGCGACGCCTCACCTCCCCCCGCCCCTACAAGCTCCTCACGAGTACGGCGGCGGTCGGGGCGCTGCTGGTCACCGGCTGCGGTGCGCTCCCTGGGGTTTCGGGGGACTCCAGGGAGCCCCTCACCGTGGTGACGTGGGCTCCGGACGGCACCACCGGACCGGACGCGGTGAACATGGCGGGCATGACCGCCATGGCGCGCACGTACGCCCGCTGGGCCAACAGCAGCGGCGGGCTCGACGGACACAAGCTGCGCCTCGTCACCTGCGACGAGCAGGACACCTCGATCGGCGCGGCAAACTGCGCCCGGCTGGCCGTCAAGGAGCAGGCCGTGGCGGTCGTCGGCTCGTACAGCCGGCACGGGTCCTCGTTCATGGCACCGCTGGAGACCGCCGGAATCCCCTACATCGGCGGCTACGGGGCCTCCGGCGAGGAGTTCAGCAGCTACATCTCCTACCCCGTCAACGGCGGCCAGCCGGCGCTGCTCGCGGGCAACGCCCAGCAGCTCGCCCGCAGTTGCGAGCGGGTGTCCGTGGTACGGCCCGACACCCTGGCCGGCGACAGCCAGGCCTGGCTCCTCAAGACCGGACTCACCGAGGCCCGTCGGCCCGAGCCCGCCGACATCCGGGCGGCGGAGTCGGCCACTTCGTACGACGAGGCCGCCGGGCGGGCGCTCCGGGCGGCGGGGACGAGCGGCGGCTGTGTGACGAGCGTGCTCGGGGAGGGTACGGAGACGTTCTTCGACTCCTTCCGCCGGCTCGAACCGTCGTACGGGAGCGTAGGGATCTCGTCCGTCCTCGGCAGTGTCGGGCAGCCGCTGATCGACAGCACCGGCGGCCGGAACAGCCCGTTCGAGGGGGCGTACATCACCGGCTGGTACCCGGAATCGGGCGACGCCCGCTGGGACCGGATGCGGGAGGTGATCCGTAAGCACGCCTTCGGCGACAACCGGATCGACCCGGACGACACGGGCGTCCAGACCACGTGGATCGCGTACACCGCGCTGAACGAACTCGTGAAGGCGATCGACGCCCCGAAGATCACCGCCTGGAAGCTCACCTCCGCCCTCAACCACGGCACCCCGGTCGACACCGGCGGCCTCACGCCGGTGCTGCGCTGGCACTTCAAGGACATGCTCGGCTCGTCCGCGTATCCGCGCGTCGTGAACACCAGGGTGACGTTTCAGGTGGTGCGTGACGGGCGGCTCGTCTCGGACAAGAAGGGGTTCGTGGACGTGACGAAGACTCTGTCGGATGCGAGCAGCGCGAAGGGGTGAGGTACCCGGGGGCCGCGCCCCCGGACCCCCGCTCCTCAATCGCCCCTCAATCGCCAAAGGGGCCTGATACCGAGCCCCGGGTCAGAGGTCGGTCGCCGCCCGCCGGGTCAGCCCGTACTTCGACGCGATCGAGTTCCACAGCCCCGACGCCTCCTGCTTCGCCTTGCTCGCCTCCACGCTCTTCGCAGAGGCCTGCTGCATCTCGGAGGTCGTACGGGCCTTGCCGTGCTTGCAGACCTTCTTGCCGTCCTTGGCCTGGCCCGCCCACGCGGCGTAGTGCTCGTCGGCGGCGGCGGACGCCTGCCAGGCCTTGGTGAGGGAGGCGGTCAGCCGCTCGTGGCCCGGCAGCTTGTCGACGGTCAGCCCCTGGAGCCGGGTCACCAGGTCACGGCGCTGCTGGGCAGCGCCCTTCAGATCGGTCACGGCCTGGTCCAGGTCGGTGCAGCTCTTGGTCTTCTCGACGGCCCCGACGACCGCGGCACGGCTGTTGTTGCTGTCGGCCAGCAACTTGTCCAGCGCCTCGGCCTGCGGCTTCGCCGGATCGGCCTCGGCCTGCGTGGAGGGCCGGCCGGCGGATGAACCGGCAGCGGCCACCGGCTGCTTGTTGTCCGCACCCTTGTCGTCGCCACCGCTCATCAACGCGCCCGCGCCGAGGCCGACGACGGCGCAGCCGACGACGACCGCAGCGATGAGCGTGACGTGGGCCCGCTTCTTGGGCCGCCCGGCCCGCCCCTGCGGACCCTCGTCCACGGGCTGGTACTGGGGCTGCGGGGGCTGTGGGGGCTGATGGGCGCCCTGGTGCTGCTGCGCGGGGTCGAACCGGGGCATCTGCTGGGTGGCGCCCGCGGGCCCGTCGTTGCGGAACAGGTTGTCGAACTCGGCGGGAGGCTGCCGCTCGCCGGGGGGCCCGGGCCTGATGCCGTACGGGGCGCCACCGGGGACCGGCGGGATGAACTGGGTCGCTTCGGCGTCGCCGCCGTGCGCAGGCGCCTGGGGCTGCTGGTACGCCTGCGGCTGCGGCGCTCCGTGGTCGAGGAACTGGGTGGCCTCCGCGGGGCTCTCCGGCGGCAGCCCGCCCGGCGCGGGCCCGGCGGGCACCGGCGCGATGTACTGCGTCGCATCCGTGTCCCCGCTCATGCCCATGCCGGGCACGGCCTCGGGCGGCAACGGCTGCGCGTACGGCTGCTGGGGCTGCTGAGGCTGTGCGGGAGGCAGCGGCTGGGCCTTCGGCTGTCCGTACGCCTGCGGCGGCTGCCCCTGACCGTACTGCCCTTGCCCGTACGCCCCCTGCCCGTACGCCCCGTGCCCCTGAGCATGTGCCTGTGGCTGCGACGAGGCGTCCTGGTGCGCCGCCTGCGGCCCCCAGGGCTGCCCCCACGGCTGGCCGCCCGCCGGGGCTCCCTGATCCGCGGGCCCCCCCGGTATCCAGGGCTCGCCGCCACCCGCGGGCAGCACGACACCTTCGTGCGCGGGCCGTACAGCAGGGAGCTGCTGCTCGTCACCCTGTCCGCTCTGCGTCACCGGGACTCCTACGTGTAAACCTACGGAATCGTCGGCTCACGCTATCGGGTGGTTGCCACCCTTCGCCAAGCGCGTGATGTCACTCACCACCCCTTCACAAGCGCTGTAACACCCAGCGCTCTCAAGACGCAGTTAAGGGGCGCTCGGTCGCACTCCGCCGGTCGGACCCGGTCACGCCGCCTGGAGTTCCAGCCGCGCCCCGAACTCCCGTACCGCCGGCTCGTCCCCGTAGGGCATCAGTCGCTGCTGCAGATCGTCCAGATACTCCGCTCCCCGGCTGGAGCGCACCGACCCCAGCAGCTCCATCGCCCGCGTGCCCGTGTGACAGGCCTGCTCCACCTCACGCAGCTGCACCTGGGCCGCGGCGAGGAGCACCAGGCCGATGCCGCGGCGGCGGGTCCGGGACTCCGGGTGGCCGTCCAGGGACTCCTTCGCCCGGCGCGCGGCCGCCTCCGCCTGTCCGAGGTCACGGTGACAGTGCGCCAGCTCGTCGGCGAGATAGGCGTGGTCGAAGTGGGCGATCCAGTCGGGGTCGTCCCCGGTGCCCGGTTCGGCATTCTCCATGGCCGTCAACGCCCGGCCCGTCACCGCCTGGCAGGTGCGGGCGTCGCCGAGCAGGGCGTGCCCGCGCGCCTCCGCCGCGTAGAACATCGCCTCCGCCCTCGGGGTGACACGCCCGCGCGCGCCCTCCTGTGCGGCCCGTGCCAGCTGGGCGATCTCCCGCGGATTGCCGAGCTGCGCGGCGAGGTGGCTCATCGACGCGGCCAGTACGTAACCCCCGTACGCCCGGTCGCCCGCCGCCTGCGCCAGGCGCAGCGCCTGGATGTAGTAGCGCTGGGCGAGCCCCGGCTGGCCCGTGTCGACCGCCATGTACCCGGCGAGTTCGGTGAGCCGCGCGACCGCCGCGAACAGCTGCCGCCCGACCGATTCGCGGTACGCCCCCGAGATCAGCCCGGAGGCCACGCTGTTCAGGTAGTGCACCAGGACCGGCCGCACATGTCCGCTGCCGAACCGGTGGTCGAGGTCGACGAGCGCGGCGGTCATCGCCCGTACCGCCTCCACGTCCGACGTCCCGACGCGGGCCCCGGCGGCCCGGGCCACCTGCGGGTCGGCGCCGCTGATCAGCCAGTCGCGGCTGGGCTCGACCAGCGCCGACGACGCGATCGTCGAACCGGACAGGAAGTCGCGGCGGCCGACATCGCTGCGCCACAGCTCACAGACCTGCTCGATCGCCCCGATCACGGTCGGGGCGAACTGCAGGCCGACGCCGGACGCCAGATTCTTGCCGTTGGCCATGCCGATCTCGTCGATCGTGACCGTACGGCCGAGCTTGCGGCCGAGCGCCTCGGCGATGATTCCCGGCGCCCTGCCGCGTGGTTGCTGTCCACGCAGCCAACGGGCCACGGAAGTCTTGTCGTAACGCAGATCGAGCCCGCGCTCCGCGCCGACCATGTTGACGCGGCGGGCGAGGCCGGCGTTGGAGCATCCGGCTTCCTGAATGAGCGCCTGGAGCCGTTCGTTCGGCTGGCGGGCGACGAGAGGCCTGGCTGCCATGTTTCCCCCTGAGGCCGCAGTGATCGATGAGCGGATCACTGCCCGGCTAATACACGGAAAATGCGCACATTCATCGTGTTCGTCACGTACGACGTGTTCCTTGTCATTCATGTCGGCATATGACAGAGGCCGACCGTTCCGGAGTTGCCCCTGAATGGCTACCCGCCCGATCGGACACCGCCTCGCGCGCGCCCCCACCCATGCATCCATGCGCCCCGCATGCCGGATCGATGAGCCCCGACCACGCCCGCCCCGCCCGTAACCCCATGTGGGGGCGGTAGTTGTGCTGTTCGTGGAAGAGCCCATCGGAGTCGAAGAGCCCATCGGAGTCATGGAAGCCACGGAGATCCCCCTGCAGCGGAGCGAGCAACTGCTCGACGCCGCGGTGCGGTACGCGGACGAGCGGCACTGGGACGTGTGCCCCGGCACCTGGCTGGAGGCGGCGGAGGGAGCCGAGCGGTGCTCGTGCGGTGACGCCGGCTGCGCCTCGCCCGGCGCGCACCCCGCCGGACCCGACTGGGCGGGCCGGGCGACCGGCAGCGGTACCGCGGCCCGCCGGATGTGGTCCAAGCACCCCCGGGCGTCGATCCTGTTGCCCACCGGTCGCACCTTCGACGCGATCGACGTACCGGAGTCCGCCGGCTTCCTCGCCCTGGCCCGCACGGAGCGGATGGACGTACCGCTCGGGCCCGTCACCCGCACCCCCGACCGGCGGATGTTCTTCTTCGTCCTGCCGGGCACGGCGGCCGACGTGGACGATCTGGTACGGAAGTTGGGCTGGCGGACAGCCGCGATCGACCTCGTCGGCCGCGGCGACGGCCACTACGTGACGGGGCCGCCGACCCGGGTCGGCGGACGCGGGGCGGTGCAGTGGGCCCGCCGTCCCACGTCCGCCAACCGGTGGCTGCCAAACGCGGAGGAGCTCATCAGCCCGCTCGCCTATGCCTGCGCAAGGGAAGCAGCCGACGCACGAGCACGCCTTGCCTGAGGTGCCCTTTCGTAGGCTGTCCCCATACACGGGGACACCGAAAGGCTTGGATCATGCGGGACCGGACAGAGACCGACAGGGCAGTGCGGGCGGGGGAAGCGGGAGAGGCGGGCGGAGCGCCGACGGCGCCGCCCGCCGTTCGCGTACAGGGGCTGTGGAAGCGGTTCGGCGAACAGACCGCGGTCGCCGGGATCGATCTGGAGCTGCCCGCAGGCAAGTTCATCGGCCTGGTGGGGCCCAACGGAGCGGGCAAGACCACCACTCTGTCGATGGTCACCGGACTGCTCCGCCCCGACCAGGGACTGATCGAGGTCGGCGGCCATGACGTGTGGCGCGACCCGGTCGAGGTGAAGTCCAGGATCGGTGTGCTCCCGGAGGGGCTGCGGCTCTTCGAACGCCTCTCGGGGCGCGAACTCCTCGCGTACACCGGAAGATTGCGCGGGCTGCCGGGCGCCGAGGTCGACAAACGGGCCACCCAGCTGCTCGATGTACTCGATCTGGCGGGCGCCCAGCACAAGCTGGTCGTCGACTACTCGACCGGCATGCGGAAGAAGATCGGGCTCGCCGCCGCGCTGCTGCACAACCCGGAAGTGCTCTTCCTGGACGAGCCGTTCGAGGGCGTCGACCCGGTGTCGGCGCAGACCATCCGCGAGGTTCTGGAGCGGTACACCCGCTCGGGGGCGACCGTCGTCTTCTCCAGCCATGTGATGGAGCTCGTGGAGTCCCTCTGCGAATGGGTGGCGGTCATGGCCGCCGGCACGATCCGGGCCCAGGGCACCCTGGCCCAGGTGCGCGGCGAGGCGTCCTCGCTGCAGAACGCCTTCCTCGAACTCGTCGGCGCGGGCTCCCGGACCACCGGCGAGTCCCTGGACTGGCTGGGCGGCGACCGATGAGCGTGCTCGACGCCCCTGTGGGAGCCGCCCCCGGCCGGAACGGCACGAGCGGCGGCGAGGGGCTCGTCCCCGTCTTCGTACGGCTCAAGCTCACCCTGCTGCGCAACGGGCTGCGGCAGTCGGCCGGCCGGCGGGCCGCGTACATCACCTCCGTCGTCTTCACCCTGCTGATCGCCGCGAGCCAGCTGATCGGACTGATCGCGCTGCGCGGGCACGCCCATGTCGGCGCCCTCGTCATCCTGATGACCGGGGTGCTGGCGGTCGGCTGGACGGTGATGCCGCTGTTCTTCCCCAGCGGTGACGAAACCCTCGACCCGAACCGTCTGGTGATGCTGCCGTTGCGGCCGCGCCCGCTGATCGCTGCGCTGCTGATGGCGTCACTGGTCGGGATCGGTCCGCTGTTCACGCTCTGTCTGGCGGCCGGCTCGGTGATCGCGGTGGCGCAGGGGGCGGCCGGTGCGGTGTTCGCCGTGGTGGCCGCGCCGCTCACGCTGCTGCTGTGCGTGGCGCTGACCCGGGCCGTGGCCACGGCCAACACCCGGCTGCTGACATCACGCAAGGGCCGCGATCTCGCGGTGCTCAGCGGGCTCGTGATCGCGGTGGGCTTCCAGGTCGTCAACTTCGGTGCGCAGCGGCTGGGACAGGCGGGCGGTCTCGCCGCGCTCGAACCGGCCGCGGACGTGGTGCGCTGGCTGCCGCCCGCCTCGGCGATCGGGGCGGTGGACTCGGCGTCGCAGGGCTCGTACGCGCAGGCCGCCGTACAGCTGCTGCTGTCCGTGGCGGCGCTGCTCGCGCTGTTGTGGCTGTGGCAGCGGAGCCTGGTGAAGCTGATGACGGCCCCGGACGGTTCGACCCTCGCCGCCGCCGGGCCGACCCGCGAGAAGGCCGGCAAGGGTGGCTCCAGGCTCTCCGCACTGCTGCCTGCGGGGCGTACCGGACCGGTGATGGAGCGCAGCCTGCGATACATCGCACGCGACCCGAAGACCAAGGCCGCCTGGGTCACGGCGCTGGCGATCGGGCTGATCGTGCCGATGCTCAACGCGTTGCAGGGCACCGGCTCCCTCTACTTCGCCTGCTTCGCCGCCGGAATGCTCGGCATGCAGATGTACAACCAGTTCGGGCAGGACACCTCCGCGTTCTGGATGGTGGCGCTGACCATCTCCTCCACCCGGGACGCGTACCTCGAACTGCGGGCGCGGGCGCTGGCGTTGCTGCTGATCACGCTGCCTTACACGATTGTGGTGACAGTGGTGACGGCGGCGGTGCTCGGCGACTGGGAGGCGCTGCCTGGGGTCATGGGGCTGTCGTTCGCCATGCTGGGCGCGATGCTGGCGACGGGTGCGGTGGCGTCGGCGAACTTCCCGTACTCGATCCCGCAGGACGGGGCGTTCAAGAACGTGGCACCGGGGCAGGCCGGGCTCGCCTGGATCTCGATCTTCGGCGGCATGATCTCGGCGACGCTGCTCTGCGCACCCGTGATCGCGGTGACGATCTGGCTGCATGTCGCCGACATGGAGCAGTGGCTGTGGCTGCTGCTGCCCGCGGGGGCCGGGTACGGGGCGCTGATCTCCTGGGCGGGGCTACGGCTCGCCGCTCCCCGAACGGCGAGCCGGCTCCCGGAGATCCTGGCGGCGGTCAGCAAGGGCTGAGAGCTTCCTCCGCAGGGCCGGTGGGTCTCAGACCGACCGGCAAATGGGGGGTGGGAGAAGGAGCGGGGCTGGGTGCGTGCAGCTGCAAGGCGGAGGAGGGAGGCAACGCGATGGGGTCTCCCCTGCTCGAGCGAAGCCGAGAGCTTGGGGAAGTTGTCGACTGACGACAACGCCGGAGATGTGCGTGCCCAGCCCCGCGACGCCGCCCCCCCATTTGCCGGTCGGTCTTAATCGGTCTCAAGGGGAGACGGGCTCGCGGTCGCCCTGGGGGTCCTCGGCGAACTGCTCCAGGAAGGGTTCGACCGCCGCTCGCCAGCCCTCCGGCTGGTCGTAGTGGACGAGATGGCCGGCGTCGGCCACCTCCGCGTACTGCCCGCGCGGCAGTACGCGGACCATCTCCTGGGCCTCTGCCCGGCCCAGCTCGCCGTCGAGGCCGCGGAGCACCAGGGCCGGGCACCGTACCTGTCCCAGCTCCTCCCAGTGCGCGTCGAACACCCACGTCGCACGGGACTGGAGCATCTGGCGACGGGAGAAGACAGGGCGCCAGCCGTCGGCCCGCTCGGCCATCACCTCGGCGAAGAATTCGCCGCGGGCGGGGTTGGGCCGCTCCACCCAGGGGTCATCCTCGCCGAACCACTTCCGTACGTCGGAGAGCGTCGCGAACGGCACCGGCCAGGACTTGAACCAGTCCTCCCACTCCCGCTGCGAGGCCGCCCCGAGCGCGGAGGCCCGCATGTCGCAGATGACCAGGGCCCGGACGAGATCGGGGCGCTTCGCGGCGAGCTGCCAGGCGGTGAGCGCTCCCATCGAATGCCCGACGAGGGTGACGGGGGCGAGGCCGAGCTGTTCGATCGCCGCCTCGGCGTCGGCGACGTACGCCTCACGGGTGTACGGGCCTTCGGCCGGCTTCTCGCTGCGGCCGTGCCCTCGCTGGTCGAGGCCGACGGCGCGGTGCCGCTCGGCGAGCCAGCGGGTGGTCGAGGCCCAGTGGGAGGCCCGGCCCATCAAACCGTGGAGCAATAAGACCCCGGGGGCGCGTTCGCCCTCCGTGCGCCCTTTGGGCGGGTCGGCGAACTCCCAGGCCGCGAGGCGTACGCCGCCGGTCCCGGTCACATCGATGCGCCGCACCATATGTTCTGGCACCCCCTTCTGGTCCTCGATCACCGCTTGATCACCGCTCGATCACCGTGTGGTCGTGTCACGCCAGACTATCGAACCTATATTCGAAAACCGGGTTCCGGCACCCAACACCCCTCGTTCGAGTGACCGGCTCCAAGGATTGACGGCGGCCTCGGAGGGGAGATCTTCTCCGGGAGGCGGGCCACTCGGGGATGAGGGCCCGTGGGGATCGACCTCGAGAGCTCGGGGCTCCAGGTCGAAACAGGGGAGGGCAGGCCCCGGCGCCGCGAGGCGCCGGGGCCCTCTGCCGTTCGGGGAGCGGTCGTTCGGGGAGCGGCCGGCGCCAAAACACCTACGCGGGCGGCGGGCGCTTCATGGACGGCCGGGCGCGGCCCGCAGGCGGCCGGGCGCGGATCGTGGACGGCCGGACGCGGATCATGGGCGGCCGGACGCGGATCATGGGCGGCCGGGACCGCGGCAGCGACCTTCCGGTGTGCGTGCCAGACATGCCGGACGCGCCAGTACGACGGGCGCATGCGCCTGCTCCCTCCCCGACCGTGCGACCAGGTGGCCGACACTCTCAGGTATGCCTCAGCCACAGCCTGACACGGGATCCGCCCGGGCGCTGCAATTCCGGGCGGAAAAACGGAAAGCGGACGTCACGCTTCAGTGCCCTGTCGGCACTCGGTGGGCGGCGCCTGTCAGCGGCGCCTGTCAGCGGTGCCCGTCGCAGCACCCGTCAGCGCTTGGCCACGAACACATGCGAGGCGATCTCGGCGTCCAGCTCCGCCGCCTCGCCACTGCTGCCGACCAGCACCCCGCCGGGCGACTGGGTCACGCTGACCACGGAACCGGGCTGAACACCCGCCCGCCGCAGCGTGTACATCAACTGGGCGTCCGTCTGGATCGGCTCACCGATCCGGCGCACGACCACCGTCTTGCCCTCGGCACCCGGGTCGAGCTCCGACAGGCTCACCATGCCCTCGTCGAGGAACGGGTCGGCCTCGGCCTTCTCGCCCAGCTCCTCCAGGCCCGGGATCGGATTCCCGTACGGGGACTCCGTCGGGTGGCGCAGCAGCTCCAGCACCCGCCGCTCCACGGCCTCGCTCATCACATGCTCCCAGCGGCACGCCTCGGCATGGACCTGCTCCCACTCCAGGCCGATCACGTCGACGAGCAGGCACTCGGCGAGCCGGTGCTTGCGCATGACGCGGGTCGCGAGGCGGCGCCCCTCGTCGGTCAGCTCCAGGTGGCGGTCGCCCGCGACCTGCACCAGGCCGTCGCGCTCCATGCGCGCCACCGTCTGGCTGACCGTCGGACCGCTCTGGTCCAGCCGTTCCGCAATCCGGGCGCGCATGGGGACCACGCCTTCCTCTTCGAGTTCGAGGATGGTGCGGAGATACATCTCCGTGGTGTCGATCAGTCCGGACATTCGTGCCCCTCGATGCTGTGACAGGAAAACGTCGTAAGCGCTGTGCGCTGGCCCTGACCCAATTCTGACGCATACCGCCGACAACCGTGCCGAGCCGACCGAACGCTGTGCAGCGGAGCAGCGTGGGCACTATTGACAGGCCACTGGTCCAGACCGCAACGTGATCCGCGGCACGGACACCCCACGAACAATTTCTCCCCGCCGGAAAGGGCCTCCTCGATGAGCGACAGCAAGCTGGCCGGTCAGTTCTTCGATGCAGCGATCGGCCTGCTGGAGCGCGTACGCGACGAGGAGTCCGGCAACATCGCGGCCGCCGGTGCGGCGATCGCCGACACCGTCGCCGCGGGCGGCAGGCTCTTCGCCTTCGGCGCCGGGCACTCCTCGCTCGCCGCGCAGGACGTCGTCTACCGAGCGGGCGGACTCGCCCTGATGAACCTGCTGGCCGTGCCCGGGAGCGTCGGCGTCGACGTCATGCCGGCGCCCCTCGGCTCGGCACTGGAGAGGGTCGACGGGCTGGCGGGCGCGGTGCTCGACTCCAGCCCCGCAAAGGCGGGCGACGTCCTCGTGATCATCTCACTCTCCGGGCGCAACGCGCTTCCGGTGGAGATGGCGATGAATGCGCGGGCGCTCGGCCTGAAGGTCATCGGCGTCACCTCGGTGGCGTACGCGGACGGCACCCGGTCCCGGCACAGCTCGGACAGCTTCCTGCGGGACCACTGCGACATCGTGCTCGACAGCAAGATCTCCATCGGCGACGCGGAGCTGACCGCCGAGGGGGTCGAGGCGCCGTTCGCACCCGCGTCGACGGTCGTCACCAGTGCGGTGATGCAGGCGATGATGGCCGCCGCGGTGGAGCAGCTCGTGGCGCGGGGGGTCGAGCCGCCGATGCTGCGGTCGGGGAACGTCGACGGCGGTCACGAGTGGAACGGGCGCGTCATGACGGAGTACCGGGACCGGATCTTCTACCGCCACTGATCGCGCCGGGCCGCCGGCCGTCCCGCTACGGGCACGTCGGCAGCACGACCCGGACCGTCAGTCCGCCGCCCGGGTTCGCCGTCGCACTCGCCTCGCCGCCGTGCGCCCTCGCGATCGACGCCACGATGGAGAGCCCCAGACCGGCCCCCTCACCGGGAGCGTGGCGGCGGGCCTGCGCCCGGCGGAACGGCTCGAACAGCAGCGGCACGGTCGCCGGGTCCACCACCGGCCCGGTGTTGGCGACCTCCAGACCGCCCGGCCCCACCCGGACCCGTACCGTCCCGCCGGGGTGGTTGTGTCGCAGCGCGTTGGCGACCAGGTTGTGCACGAGGTGGTCCAGCAGGACCGGGTCGCCCTCGACCGACACCGGCCGGGTCTCCGCCTCGACGGTGATGGACCGTTCCTTCACCTCCGCCTCCAGCGCCTCGGTCACCGTGGCCGCGGTCGCGTCCAGGCCGACCCGTTCGCGCCGTCGCAGGCCCTCGTCACAGACCGCGAGGAGCAGCAGTCCCTCGATGAGCTGCTCGCTGTCGGCGGCGGTGTCGATGAGCTTGTCCCGGATCCAGGCGACCTTTTCGGGCGGCGGGTCGTCGGCGAGGCCGATCTCGGCTGCGGCCCGCTGCACGGCGAGCGGGGTGCGCAGCTCGTGGGCGGCGTTGGCGGCGAACCGCTGCCTGGCGGCGACCAGCGCCTCGATCCGGTCGAGCATCCCGTCGAAGGTGTCGGCCAGTTCCTTGAGCTCGCCGGGCGGGGCCTTCAGCGCGAGGCGTTCGTGCAGGTTGCTGCCGGAGAGCCGGCGGGCGCGGGCGGTGATGACGCCGACCGGCCGCAGCACCCGGCCCGCCATCCACCAGGCGAGCGCGACGGAGAGCGCCGAGTAGACGGCGAGGGAGATCCCGGAGACCGTCAGCAGCTGGCTGAGCGCGGCATCTCCGGCGGCGGTGCTGACCCTCTGCGCCACCGCGTACTGCCCGGGTTGCATGACCACGGTCTGCGCCCAGTCCGACGACGGCAGCGCGGGCGCGGTGGCCAAGCCCGACCTGACGGCGGGGGCGGTGGCCCCGGCGGGGACCGCCGGGGCCACCGCGGTCAGCACACTGGCGTAGAGGCCCTCGCTGACCAGCAGGTAGACCAGCCCCACCAGCAGGGCGCCGGCCAGCACCAGCAGTCCGCCGTACAGCGCGGTGAGCCGGGCACGCTCGCTGCTCACCGGCCCTCCGTCGGCCGGTTCGCGGAGCCGTCGTCCGGCTGGTCCGCCGACCCGTTCACCGATCCGGTCGCGTCGCCGCCCACCGGTCCGGTCGCGGGGCCGTGGTCCCCCGGCCCGTCAGCGAGGCCGTCCCCGATGCGGTAGCCGGCCCCCGGGACCGTCTCGATCACCGGAGGCGCGCCCAGTTTGGCGCGGAGCTTGGACAGGGTGACCCGGACCGCGTTGGTGCGGTAGCTGGTGTCCTCCTCCCACACCTCCTCGATCAGGTCGTCGCCGCTGACGACCGCGCCCTCGGCCCGCAGCAGGGTCTCCAGCACGGCGAACTCCTTGCGGGAGAGCGAGAGGTAGCGGCCGTCGCGGCAGACCTGGCGGCGGGCGGTGTCCAGCGTCAGCCCGGCCCGTTGAAGGACCGGCGGGAGAGCGGGGCGGGCACGGCGGCCGAGCGCCAGGACCCGGGCGAGGAGTTCGTCGTACGCGAACGGCTTGGTCAGGTAGTCGTCGGCGCCGAGCCCGAGGCCGGCCACCCGGTCCCGTACCGTCCCGGACGCGGTGAGCATCAGGATCCGGGTCAGCAGGCGCATGCCGACGACCCGCCGGCACACCTCGTCGCCGTGCAGCCCCGGCAGATCGCGGTCGAGGATCATCACGTCGTACGCGCCGAACCGAAGCCGGTCCAGCGCCGCCCGGCCGTCGGAGGCGATGTCCACCGCGACGGCGTCGCGGCGCAGCCCCTCGGCGATCATCCCGGCCAGGAATTCCTCGTCCTCCACCACCAGCACACGCATGGGTCCTGTGTAACCCAAAGCGACGTTTCGTCGGTGTAAACATCCGGGCTGAGAGAAACGAAACCGCGTCCTCGCGCACGCTCAAGCCGTTCGTACCCGGCCTGTCAGCAACGGACGAGGAGCCCTCATGAACCCGATCATTTCCCGCCGGACCACCTCCCGCGCACAAAGTCGCGGCGTCGCCGCCTGCCTGATCGCCGTCGCCGTCGCCCTGTCGGCCACCGCCTGCTCGGGCGACGGGGGCGGAAGCGGAAGCGGAACCAAGAGCGCCGGATCTGCTTCGGACACCAAGAAGACGGACGAGGACCAGGCCCTGGAGCACCGCAAGTGCCTGCGGGAGCAGGGCCTGGACGTCCCGGAGCCGAAGCCGGGCGAGAACAGCCACGGAATAACCGTCGACGGCGGCGGCAAGAGCCAGAAGGAGATGGAGAAGGCGTTCAATGCCTGCCAGGACAAGGCGGTCGGCGGCGGGCCCAAGGAGCTCACCCAGGCCGAGAAGGACAAGGCGGTCGCCTTCGCCCGGTGCATGCGCAAGAACGGCTTCGACATGCCCGACCCGAAGTTCGACGGCGGGGGAATGCAGGCGGCGCCCGCGATGAAGCCGAAGGACATGAAGAAATTCGAGAAGGCCAACACGGCGTGCGAAAGCGTCGGGCGGTGAGGCGCGGACGGGCCATGGTGGCCGCTGCGGCGGTGCTCGCCGTGGCGGCCGGGTCACTGGCTCTCACCCAGTTCGGCTCCGCCGAGGAGACGGGCGGCCCGAAGAACACCGGGCTGCCCCCGGCCACCGCCGCGGTCGAGCGCGGCGACCTGCGCGACAGCGCCCAGGCGGACGGGACGCTCGGTTACGACAAGCAGCGCAAGGTCAACGCGGGCGTGGCGGGCACCATGACCTGGACCCCGCGCACCGGCTCGACCGTCCAGCGGAACGAGCGGCTGTACGAGGTCGACGGCCGGGCGGTGTGGCTGATGTACGGCTCGGGGCCGATGTACCGGACGCTGAAGCCGGGCGACCGGGGCCGGGACGTGGAGCAGCTGGAGCGCAATCTCGTAGAGCTCGGCTACACCGGCTTCACCCCGGACGACGAGTACACCGAGCTGACCGCGGCCGCCGTCAAGCGCTGGCAGAAGTCCCACGACAGCAAGCGGACCGGAACGGTGGGGCCGCAGGACATCGCCTTCGCCCCGGGGAAGGTCCGGATCAAGAGCGTCGAGGCGGCCGTCGGCGAACTGGCCCAGCCCGGCGCTCCGGTCCTCACCACGACCGGCTCCGAGCGCATCGTGACGTTCGAGCTCGACGTCGCCGAGAGCCAGCTCGCCAAGGCGGGCACCAAGGTCACCGTCGAGCTGCCGGACGGCAGCAGCGCGGCCGGGTCGGTCTCCTCCGTCGGCCGGACGGCGAAGCCCGGCAAGGACCCGCAGGACAACAGCCCCAAGGTCACCCTGACCGTCTCCTTCGACAAGCCGGACAAGGTCGGCGGCTTCGACCAGTCGCCGGTCACGGTGAACCTGACCGGCGAGCTGCGCAAGGACGTCCTCAGCGTCCCGGTGAACGCGCTGCTCGCGCTGCCCGGCGGCGGCTTCGGCCTCCAGGTCGTCCAGGACGGCGCGGTCCGCGACGTGAAGGTCGAGCTCGGCATGTTCGCCGAGGGCCGGGTCGAGGTGTCCGGCGGCGGGCTGCGCGAGGGCATGAAGGTCGGGGTGCCGAAGATATGAACACGGTCGTCGGCCTCAGGGGCGTCACCAAGGAGTACCCGGGCCCGGTCGCCGCCCTGCGTGGGGTGGACCTCACCGTCGAAGAGGGCGAACTCCTCGGCATCGTCGGCCCGTCCGGCTCCGGCAAGTCCACGCTGCTGCACATCATCGGCACCCTGGACCGCCCCACCGCCGGGTCCGTCCACATCGCGGGGCACGACGTGGCGGCGCTCTCCGACCGCAGGCTCTCCGCGCTGCGTGCCCAGCACGTCGGCTTCGTCTTCCAGGCGTTCCACCTGGTGCCGGGTGTCAGCGCCCGCGACAACGTCGCGGAGGGCCTGCTGTACTCGGGCCTGTCCCGTGCCGTACGCCGCCGCAGGGCCGCCGACGCGCTGGAGCGGGTCGGGCTCGCCGACCGCCTCGACCACAAGCCGCACCAGCTCTCCGGCGGACAGAAACAGCGGGTCGCCATCGCGCGGGCCGTCGTGGGGGAACCCGCGCTGCTGCTGGCCGACGAACCGACCGGGGCGCTCGACTCGGCGTCCGGGAAAGCGGTGATGAAGCTGCTGCGCGACCTCAACCGGGAGGGCGCCACCATCGCGGTCATCACGCACGACACCGAGATCGCCCGGGACCTGCCGCGCGAGGTGCGCATCCGGGACGGCCAGGTGGTCGCGGACGTACGCAATCCGTCCGCGGACGTACGCGATCCGTCTACGGACGTACGCGATCCGTCCACGGGCGTGCGCGATCCATCTACGGATGTGCGCGACGGCTCCGGGAACGGCCGCTCCCCCGCCGCGACGGGAGCGGACCAGTGAGGGCGCGGCGCGCGGACCGCGACGCCGGCGGCCGGGGCCGGGGGCGGCTGAAAGCGGCCCGGCTCGGCCCCCGGGACGTGCTGCACGTCGGCTCGGCGGGGCTGCGCAGCCGGCCGATGCGGGTCGTGCTCTCCGCCCTGGGCATCGCCATCGGCATCGCGACGATGATCTCGGTGGTGGGCATCTCCGCCTCCAGCCAGGCCCAGCTGCTCCGGGAGCTCGACAAGCTGGGCACCAACCTGCTCGTGGCCTCCCCCGGCGATTCGATGTTCGCCGGGCAGGACGTCAAGCTGCCCGAGGACGCGGTCGGGATGGTGGGCCGGATCAAGGGCGTCCAGGATGTGGGCGCGACCGCCGACCTCGACGCGACCGCACGCCGCAACGAGAAGATCGACAAGGACGATACGGGCGGGATCACCGTCAAGGCGACCACCGGCGACCTGCTGCGGGTGCTGCGCGGCGAGGTCCGCAGCGGCAGCTGGCTCAACAACGCGACCGGACGCTACCCCTCCGTCGTGCTCGGCCATGTCTCCGCGGAGCGTCTCGGCATCACCGCTCCGGGCCGGCAGGTGTGGATCGGCGACCGGTACTTCACCGTGGTCGGCATCCTCGCCCCGCTGCCACTCGCCCCGGAGATCGAACGCTCCGCACTGGTCGGCTGGGAGGGTGCGAAGCGCCTGCTGGGCTTCGAGGGCCACCCGACGTCGGTGTACGAGCGCTCGGCCGACGCGGCGGTGCAGGACGTGCGCAAGGTCATGGCAGCGACGGTCGACCCGCAGAACCCGCAGAACGTGAAGGTCACCGACCCGTCGTCGGCGCTCCGGGCGAAGGCGGCGACCGAGGGGGCGTTCAGCAGCCTGCTGCTGGGCCTGGGCGGCATCGCGCTGCTCGTCGGCGGCGTCGGGGTCGCCAACACCATGATCATCTCGGTGCTGGAGCGGCGGTACGAGATCGGGCTGCGCCGCTCGCTCGGCGCGACCCGGGGCCAGATCCGCATCCAGTTCGTCACGGAGTCGCTGATGCTCTCCGGCCTGGGCGGCCTGGCGGGCGTGGCGCTCGGCGCGGCGGCGACCGGGGTGTACGCGTACTCCGGCGGACTGCCCTGGGTGGTGCCACCGTGGGCGGTCGGCGGCGGCTTCGGCGCGACGCTGGTGATCGGCACGATCGCGGGCCTCTACCCGGCGGTGCGGGCGTCCCGTCTCTCACCGACGCTGGCGCTGCACGCGGCGTGAGGACGGGCCCCGGCCGGGGGCGGTGCCGGGCTCCACGACGGGGCCTGGCACACCCCTGGCCGGACCGCGTCGCCTACGGCCGCTTCGTCACCTGCGCCAGGTCGACCGCCCCCGCGACCCGGGCCGCCACCGTCTCCGCGTACGCCGCGTCGGGGCGCTCGAAGGCCGTGCGATGGGCGGAGCGCAGAAACGTCACCACGCCCAGCGTCCGCCCCCTGCTCCGCAGCACCGCGCACAGCGCGTGCACCGCATCCCCCGGCCACTGCCGTTCGGCCGCCCACACCCCGGCCCCGGGCCCCGCCCCCGCGCCGGCCCGTACCGAACCCGTACGGTCCACCGCCTGAAGAGCCGGGTGCCCCGCCGCGTACCGCAGCGGAATACCGCCGCCGGCCACCGGCAGGCACGGACCCGGCTCACCGGACGGGGTCGCCGCCACTCGCACCAGCCGCTCCCCCGCCACCAGGTCGACCAGCGCATGGTCGGCGAAGCCCGCGAGCGCATAGTCCAGATAGGACATCGCCGCCTCCATCGGGTCCTCGCACTCGGACGCCGACCGCGACGCCCGGTGCAACTGGTTCGAGCGGAACCGCACCCGGTCCGCCTCCTGCGCTGCCAGCTTCTCCGTGGTCACGTCCTGGAACAGCCAGCCGACCCCCAACGGAACCGGCTCCTCCGCGAGTGGCGACGCCAGCCGCAGAAAGCCACTGCGCCAGCAACGCCGCCCATCCCCCTCCGCCGCCCGTAACGTCACCCACAGCTCGGCGAGCGCCGGTGGCGCGCCCTCGGCGAGTACGTGCTGCAGGGCGCCCTCCAGATCCTCGACGCCCTGCACGATCAACTCCCCCAGCGGGCGCCCCAGCAGCGTCGTACGCCCGCCGCCCAGCGCCCGTGCCGCGTGCGCGTTGACGACCGTCGGGCGCATATCGGCGTCGACGAGCACCACACCCCACGACGCGTCCTCGAACAGCGCCTCGCTCAGCGCGATCGACCGCTCCAGATCGATCTGCGCATGGACCTCCCCGAACGCGCAGTACACCCCGGCCGGCTTCCCGTCCGCACCCCGGACCCCCGCCGACTGCGTCCGCACGAGCACCCGCCCACCGTCCTTGCGCAGCAGCGCGAACTCATGCACCCGGCGGCCGGCACCGTCCATGGCCGCCATCAGCCGCTCCTGCACCTCCCCCGCATCCGCCCGCCGCACCGCCCACCCGGCAAACCCGGGCCGGCCCACGGCCTCCTCGGCGGACCAGCCCAGAATCCGCTCGGCCTCACGGTTCCAGTGGGTGATCGTGCCGTCCGCGTCGAACGCGCACAGCGCCGCATCCATCCCGTCGAGCAGCGCCGCAAGCAGCTCGGCCCCGGGCCCTGCCCTCGGACCCTCTTCGGGCCCGAGCGCGTCGGTCGTCCCACTGCTCGTGGACGCACTCATCCCGTACCCCCCGCAGGACGTATCCGGCATTACCGCACGTCAGACCATTGAACTCGAACGTGACCCGGCGCACACCGACTTCTCCGAAATAGGCCGGTCCATTAATTCGGTTGTGCGGGCCCGGAGAGGTTCCTAGTGTGTGTCGTACACGTCGAAAGGAGGTGATCCGAAAAGTGCAGTCTTATCGGATTCGTGAGGTGGCTGCGGGCTGACAGCCCGTCGTCGCACACAGTGCACCTCGGCAGGCTGTCTGCCGAAACCCAAGCAGTCACCGACCCGCAGGCTCGCCGGTAAGTCCGGCCGGCTCCTCCGCAAGGAGGGACCAGAGCCTGCGGGTTTCTGCGTGTCCGGACGGGTTTTCTACGGGCACAGGCGCTCCACGCGCCACTTCTCGCCCTCGCGTACATACCTCAGCCGGTCGTGCAGCCGGTTCTCGTGGCCCTGCCAGAACTCGATCGTGTCGGGGACCACGCGGAAGCCGCCCCACTGAGGGGGCGCGGGGACATGTTCGCCCTCCGGGTAGCGGGCAGCCAGTTCCTCGTAGCGTTCGATCAGCTCTTCGCGGGAGCCGATCACCGTCGACTGGGCGCTCGCCCAGGCGCCCAGCTGGGAGCCGTGGGGGCGGGTGCGGAAGTAGGCGACCGTCTCTTCGCGGCCGACACGGGCCGCCGTGCCGGTGACGACGACCTGGCGGGCCATCGGGTGCCAGGGGAAGAGCAGCGAGACGTACGGGTTGGCGGTCAGTTCGCGGCCCTTGCGGGATTCGTAGTTGGTGAAGAAGACGAAGCCGCGTTCGTCGTACTTCTTCAGCAGCACCGTGCGTGAGGACGGCCGGCCCTCGGGGGTGGCGGTGGAGACCACCATGGCGTTGGGCTCGTGGAGCACCCCGCCCACGGCTACCTGCCGGAACCAGTGCGCGAACTGCTGCATCGGGTCGGCAGGCAGCGTGTCCTCGGTGAAGGCCACGGAGCGGTACTGCTCACGCATCGCGGCCGGATCGGTGGTGGAATCGGAGGGGGAGTCTGCGGTGGGCACGGGGTCATCCTGCCGCAGCGGCCGAGTCTTCCCGGCAAGGAGGGGCGTCAATCCGTCATCGGTGAATCCGGAAGCTGTGCCGGATGTCACGCTTCCCCGCGTCGTGGGAACCCGCCAATATCTTGGGGCAGGCCACTGTGGCCTCCGTACAGCCGCCGACCGAGGGAGCCGCCATGTCCGACTTCGTACCGGGACTAGAGGGAGTCATCGCGTTCGAGACGGAGATCGCCGAACCGGACAAGGAAGGCGGTTCGCTCCGTTACCGCGGTGTCGACATCGAGGATCTCGTCGGCCATGTGTCGTTCGGAAATGTCTGGGGTCTGCTGGTCGACGGGGCGTTCAAGCCGGGTCTGCCGCCGGCCGAGCCGTTCCCGATCCCGGTGCACTCCGGGGACATCCGGGTCGATGTGCAATCCGCGCTGGCGATGCTCGCTCCCGTGTGGGGCCTGAAGCCGCTGCTCGACATCGACGAGGAGACGGCGCGCAACGATCTGGCGCGGGCCGCGGTGATGGCGTTGTCGTACGTCGCCCAGTCGGCGCGCGGGCAGGGTCTGCCGATGGTTCCGCAGAGCGAGATCGACAAGGCACAGTCCGTGGTCGAGCGATTCATGATCCGCTGGCGCGGTGAGCCGGACCCCAAGCACGTCAAGGCCGTCGACGCGTACTGGACGTCGGCCGCCGAGCACGGCATGAACGCCTCCACGTTCACCGCCCGGGTCATCGCGTCGACCGGCGCCGATGTGGCGGCGGCGCTTTCGGGCGCGGTGGGTGCGATGTCGGGGCCGCTGCACGGTGGTGCGCCGTCCCGGGTCCTCGGCATGATCGAGGAGATCGAGCGGACCGGGGATGCCACCGCGTATGTGAAGAAGGCCCTGGACAAGGGTGAGCGGCTGATGGGCTTCGGGCACCGGGTCTACCGGGCGGAGGACCCGCGGGCGCGGGTGCTGCGGCGTACGGCGAAGGAGCTGGGCGCGCCGCGGTTCGAGGTGGCGCAGGCGCTGGAGAAGGCCGCGTTGGAGGAGTTGCACGCGCGTCGCCCGGACCGGGTGCTGGCGACGAACGTGGAGTTCTGGGCGGCGATCATGCTGGACTTCGCGGAGGTTCCGGCGCACATGTTCACGTCGATGTTCACGTGTGCGCGTACGGCGGGCTGGTCGGCGCACATTCTGGAGCAGAAGCGGACGGGGCGGCTGGTGCGGCCGTCGGCGAGGTATGTGGGGCCGGGGCCGCGTGATCCCCGGGAGATCGAGGGGTACGAGCAGATCGCAAATCTGGGGAACTGAACCCGTGGTGTGAGGTCCGGGGCCGGCAGGGCCTGTCGGCCCCGGCTCAGTGCAGTGCGTCGTCCAGCAGTGCCGCCCACTGTGCCACGACCCTCTGACGCCGGGCGGTGTCGTCGGTGAGTACGTTGGCCAGGCCCAGGCCGCGGGCCATGTCGAGGAGGCCCTGGACGGTTTCGCGTACGCCGGGCCTTGTTTCGTCGGCGGTGAGGAGTTCGACGGCGATGCGGTGGGTCTCGCGGCCGACCCGGGCTTCGAGTTCGGTGACGCGGGGGCGGAGTTGTTCCTCGTTGGACGCGGCGACCCAGAGCTGGAGTGCGGCGCGAAAGAGCGGGCCCGTATAGAGGTCGACGAGGGCGGCGACGACGGCCGTGCGGCCCTGGACGGGCAGGGCGCGCAGGGCGGCGGAGCGTTCCTCGGCGACGTATTCGACGGCTGCGGTGAACAGGTCCTCGCGGGTCGGGAAGTGGTGCTGGGCGGCGCCTCGGGAGACCCCGGCGTGTTCGGCGACGACGGAGACGGTGGAGCCTGCCCAGCCGTGTTCGGCGAGGCAGGCGACCGCGGCTTCGAGCAGCCGTTGGCGGGTGGCGCGGCTGCGGTCCTGCTTGGGGGTCCTGTCGGTGGGGGGCGTCACAACACCCATGCGGGGTCCCGTCGTTCGAGGAAGGCCGTCATCCCCTCCCGCGCCTCGGCGGAGGCGAAGAGTGCTGCCGAGCGGGCGATGAGGTCTTCGGCGTACTGGTCGAAACTCTCCCGCACAGTAGCTGTGACCAGCTCCTTCGATGCTGCCAGCCCCTGCGGTGAGGCCCGGCGCAGTCCGTCCAGTACGGGTACGAGTGCTTCGTCGACGTCCTCGGCGGCGATGGTGACGAGGGAGATGCGGGCTGCTTCGGTCGCGTCGAACCGTTCTCCGGTGAGGTAGTAGCGGGCGGCGGCGCGCGGGTCGGTGCGGGGCAGCAGTGGCATGGAGATGACGGCGGGGGCGAGGCCGAGCCGGGATTCGGTGAGGGCGAACGAGGCGTCGGGGCCGGCCGCGGAGATGTCGCAGGCGCTCAGTAGCCCGAGGCCGCCCGCCCGGACATGTCCGGTGACCCGGGCGACGACGGGCTTGGGCAGTGCGACGATCTGCCGCATCAGGGCGACGAAGGCTGCCGGGTCGGGCGGTCCGGTGAGGTCGGCGCCCGCGCAGAACGTGGTGCCGGTGTGGGTGAGGACGACGGCTCGTACGGTGTCGTCGGCCGCGCACGCGTCCAGGGCGGTGGAGAGCTCGCCGACCAGCCGTGCGGAGAGTGCGTTGCGGTTGGCCGGTGAGTCGAGGGTGAGGGTGGTGATGCCCCGGTCGTGGGTGGGTTCGGCGAGCGGCGGCTTCATGTGGTTCGTCTCCTTCTCCCCGGACGTCCTGCCGAGCGTGGCAGCGGTGCCGGGAGCGATCAAACGCGCTTGCATGGTCTGCGGTGCCCTCGCCTGCTGCACGGGGCCGGCCCCGTGCAGCACGACGCCCCATACGCGTGCACGGACAGCGCCCGGTCGCACTCGGCCGTCCGGCACCCGGCTCGCGTCAGTACGACTTGGGGAGACCCAGGGACTGGTGGGACACGTAGTTCAGGATCATTTCCCGGCTGACGGGTGCGATCCGGGCGACGCGGGCCGCCGTGATCAGGGACGCGAGGCCGTATTCGCGGGTGAGGCCGTTGCCGCCGAGGGTGTGCACGGCCTGGTCGACGGCTTTGACGCAGGCTTCGCCGGCCGCGTACTTCGCCATGTTGGCGGCCTCGCCGGCGCCGATGTCGTCGCCGTCGTCGTACAGCCGGGCGGCTTTCTGCATCATCAGCCGGGCCAGTTCCAGTTCGATGTGGGCCTGGGCGAGGGGGTGGGCGATGGCCTGGTGGGAGCCGATGGGTTCCTTCCACACCTGGCGGGTCTTCGCGTACTCGACGGCGCGGGCGAGTGCGTAGCGGCCCATGCCGATGCCGAATGCGGCGGTCATGATGCGTTCGGGGTTGAGCCCGGCGAAGAGCTGGAGAAGCCCGGCGTCCTCTCCCCCACTCTCGGCTTCGCTTGAGCGGGAGGTACCCCCTCCGACGAGCGCGTCGGCCGGCAGCCGTACGTCGTCGAGGACCAGCTCGAACTGCTTCTCCGGGGCCTGGAGTTCCATGTCGATCTGCGAGCGGCCGAAGCCGGGGGCGTCGCGCGGGACGATGAAGAGACAGGGCTTGAGCCTGCCGGACCGGGCATCCTCGGTGCGGCCGACGATAAGGGTGGCGTCGGCGATGTCGACGCCGGAGACGAAGACCTTGCGGCCGGTGAGCAGCCAGTCCTCGCCGTCCTTGCGGGCGGTGGTGGTGATGCGGTGGGAGTTGGATCCGGCGTCGGGTTCGGTGATGCCGAAGGCCATGATGAGGCTGCCGTCGGCGAGGCCGGGGAGCCACTGCCGCTTCTGGGTTTCGGTGCCGAAGCGGGCGATGACGGTGCCGCAGATCGCCGGGGAGACCACCATCATGAGCAGCGGGCTGCCGGCCGCGCCCAACTCCTCCAGGACGATGGAGAGTTCGGCCATTCCGCTGCCTCCGCCGCCGTACTCCTCGGGGAGGTTCACGCCGAGGTAGCCGAGCTTGGCGGCTTCGGTCCACAGCTCGTGCGGGTGGGCGCCGTCGCGGACGACGGAGGTCATGTAGTCACGTCCGTAGCGCTTTCCGAGTGCGGCGACGGCGGCGCGCAGGGCCTGGTGCTCTTCGGTTTCGAGGACGGTGCTCATTGCTTCGGTTCCTCCTGTACGTCTTGCACGACGGCGAGCAGGGCGCCGACCTCCACCTGGAGGCCGGGGGCGGCGTGGAGTGCGGTGAGGGTGCCGGAGGCGGGGGCGAGGATGCGGTGTTCCATCTTCATCGCCTCCAGCCAGATCAGTGGCTGCCCGGCTTCGACCGTCGCCCCGGCCCCGAGCCCGTCCGCGATGCGGACGACGGTGCCGGGCATGGGGGCGAGCAGGGAGCCGGGTACGGTCCGGTCGGTGGGGTCGGTGAAGCGGGGCAGGGCGGTGAAGGTGTACGAGCCGGTGGCGGTGTCCACGTACGCCTTGTCGCCGTGGACGGCGATGTCGAAGTGGTGGGTGACGCCGCCGGTTTCGAGGGTGACGCGGTCGGGCCCGGCGGCGACGACGCGTTCTCCGGTCTCGGGTACGGGGCCGGTGCGGGTGGTGCGGTAGGCGGCCTCGTGTTCGGTGCCGTCGGGTTCGGCGCGGTAGCGCTTGGTCCGGGGCTGCGAGGAGATGTTGCGCCAGGCGCCGAGGCGGACGGGGCCCGGGCCATGGTGCCGGGTGGCGGCGTCGGCGAGGGCGGCGGCCAGGGCGGCGGTGCGGTGGTCCGCTTCGTCCGGGGCGGGGGTGAGGGCGTCCAGGTGGCGGTCGTAGAAGCCGGTGTCGAGGCGGGCGGCGCGGAAGTCGGGGTGGCGCAGGGACCGTACGAGCAGGTCGCGGTTGGTGACGGGGCCGTGGATGCGGGCGCGTTCCAGGGCGCGGGCGAGGAGGCGTACGGCTTCGCCCCGGGTGGGGGCGTGGGCGATGACCTTGGCGAGCATGGGGTCGTAGTGCACGCCGATGGTGTCGCCGCCGGTGTATCCGGTGTCGAGGCGCAGTCCGGGTTCGTCCGGCATTTCCAGTGTGTGCAGTGCTCCGGTCTGCGGCTGCCAGTCGCGGGCGGGGTCCTCGGCGTAGAGGCGGGCCTCGACGGCGTGCCCCTGTGGTTCGGGGCGTGCGGTGGTGGGCAGCGGTTCGCCTTCCGCGATGCGCAGTTGCAGGGCGACGAGGTCGAGCCCGAAGACGGCTTCGGTGACGGGGTGTTCGACCTGGAGGCGGGTGTTCATCTCCAGGAAGTAGGGGCGTCCGTCGGCGGCGAGGAGGAATTCGACGGTGCCCGCGCCCCGGTAGCCGACGGCGCGGGCGGCGGCCACGGCGGCATCGTGCAGCCGGGTCCGCAGTCCGTCGTCGAGGCCGGGTGCGGGAGCTTCCTCGACGACCTTCTGGTGGCGTCGCTGGAGGGAGCAGTCCCGGGTGCCGAGCGCCCAGACCCCGCCAAGCCCGTCGGCCATGACCTGGACCTCGACGTGCCGGCCGCGTTCCACGTACGGCTCCGCGAAGACCTCGCCGTCCCCGAACGCGGCCGTGGCCTCGGCGGCTGCCGCCGTCAGCTCCGCGGGCAGGTCGGCGAGTTCGCGTACGATCCGCATCCCGCGCCCGCCGCCGCCCGCCGCCGCCTTGAGCAGCAACGGCAGGTCGTCGGCGGTGGCCCGTTCCGGGTCGACGGGGGCGAGCAGCGGCACCCCGGCGGCGGCCATCAGTTCCTTGGCGCGGGTCTTGGACGCCATCAGCTCGATGGCCTTGACCGGCGGGCCGACCCAGACGAGGCCGGCGTCCTGCACGGCGCGGGCGAATCCGGCGTTCTCGGAGAGGAAGCCGTAGCCGGGGTGGACGGCGTCGGCACCGGTCGCGAGCGCGGCGCGTACGACGAGGTCGCCGCGGAGATAGGTGTCGGCCGGGGCGGCGCCCGGCAGCCGTACGGCGGTGTCGGCCTCCCGTACGTGGAGCGCGTCGGCGTCCGCGTCGGAGTACACCGCGACGGTGGCGATGCCGAGCGCACGGCAGGTGCGGAAGATCCGGCAGGCGATCTCGCCCCGGTTGGCGACAAGCAGTGTGGAGATCATCTGGCCCTCACATCCGGAAGATTCCGAAGCCGCCGCGGGCGCCTTCGACCGGGGCGGTGTGGATCGCTGACAGGCACATCCCGAGGACGGTCCTGGTGTCGCGCGGGTCGATGACCCCGTCGTCGTACAGCCGCCCGGACAGGAACATCGGTAGCGACTCGGACTCGATCTGCTGCTCGACCATGGCGCGCAGTCCGGCGTCGGCCTCGTCGTCGTAGGGCTGCCCCTTCGCGGCGGCGGAGGCGCGGGCGACGATGGACAGCACCCCGGCGAGCTGCTGCGGGCCCATGACGGCGGACTTGCTGCTGGGCCAGGCGAAGAGGAAGCGCGGGTCGTACGCCCTGCCGCACATGCCGTAGTGCCCGGCCCCGTACGAGGCACCCATCAGCACGGACAGGTGCGGGACCTTCGAGTTCGACACCGCGTTGATCATCATCGCGCCGTGTTTGATGATGCCGCCCTGCTCGTACTCCTTGCCGACCATGTAGCCGGTGGTGTTGTGCAGGAAGACCAGTGGGATGTCGCGTTGGTTGGCGAGCTGGATGAACTGGGCTGCCTTCTGCGACTCCTCGCTGAACAGCACCCCCTGCGCGTTGGCGAGGATGCCGACGGGGTAGCCGTGGAGCCTCGCCCAGCCGGTCACCAGACTGGTCCCGTAGAGCGGTTTGAACGCGTCGAAGTCCGAGCCGTCGACGAGCCGGGCGATGACCTCGCAGGGGTCGAAGGGCACCTTCAGATCGCCGGGCACGATGCCGGTCAGTTCGTCCTGGTCGTACTTGGGCGGTTCGGCGGGGCCCGGATCGGCGTGTGCCTTGCGCCAGTTGAGGCGTGCGACGATCCGGCGGGCCTGTCGCAGCGCGTCCTGCTCGTCGACGGCGAAGTGGTCGGCGAGCCCGGAGGTGCGGGCGTGCATCTCGGCGCCGCCGAGCGATTCGTCGTCGCTCTCCTCGCCTGTCGCCATCTTCACCAGGGGCGGTCCGCCGAGGAAGACCTTGGACCGTTCCTTGATCATGACGGTGTGGTCGGACATGCCGGGGACGTACGCCCCGCCCGCGGTCGAGTTCCCGAAGACGACGGCGACGGTCGGGATTCCGGCCGCGGAGAGCCGGGTGATGTCGCGGAACAGCGCCCCGCCCGGGATGAAGATCTCCTTCTGCGACGGGAGATCGGCGCCCCCGGACTCGACGAGGCTGACGCAGGGCAGCCGGTTGGCGAAGGCGATCTCGTTCGCCCGCAGGGCCTTCTTCAGGGTCCAGGGGTTGGAGGCGCCGCCGCGTACGGTCGGGTCGTTGGCGGTGATCAGGCACTCCACGCCCTCGATCACCCCGATCCCGGTGACGAGCGAGGCGCCGACCGCGTAATCGCTGCCCCAGGCGGCCAGCGGCGAGAGCTCCAGGAACGGGGTGTCCTCGTCGATCAGCAGCTCGATCCGCTCGCGGGCCAGGAGCTTGCCGCGCGAGCGGTGCCGCGCCACGTACTTCTCGCCGCCGCCCGCCTGTGCCTTGGTGTGCTCGGCGGCGAGCTCGTCGAGTTTCGCGAGCATGGCCGTGCGGTTCGCGGCGTATTCGGGGCTCGCGGTGTCGAGCGCGGTGGGCAGGACGGTCATGCGTGCGCCTCCGGTGCGTGGACGGTCTCCAGCAGCGATACGGGAATGGGCAGGTGCCGGGAGCGCAGCCACTCCCCCACCGCCTTGGCCTGCGGGTCGAACCGGTGCTGGGCGGCGACGCCCTCGCCGAGCAGCCCGTGGACGGTGAAGTTCAGGGCGCGGAGGTTCGGCAGGACATGGCGTACGACGGTGAGGCCGGCGGTCTCCGGCAGCAGTTCCCGGAACCGTTCGACGGTCAGTTCGTGGGCCAGCCACCGCCAGGCGTCGTTCCCGACGGCCCACACGCCCACGTTGGCGTCCCCGCCCTTGTCGCCGCTGCGGGCCCCCGCGATCCGGCCGAGCGGGGCGGGCCGGGTGGGGCCGGGGTCCGGCAGGGGTTCGGGCAGCGGCGGTTCCCCGGCGTCCCGGAGCGGCTGCGTCGTCGCGGGAGGCGCCATGCTCAGTCGCCGTCCGTCGGGGAGGACAGCGACATGCGGGACCTCGCCCGCCGGTACGTACCGCGCCTCGAACACCCCGTACGGCGCGCCCTTGCCGGGTGGGGCGGTGACGTGGAAGCCGGGGTAGCTGCCGAGCGCCAGCTCGATCGCGGCGCCGGAGACCGCGCGTCCGACGGTCTCCTGGTCCCGGTCGCGGACGACGAGGCGGAGCAGGGCGCTCGCGCTCTCCTCGGTGGCGGCGTCGGCCCGGTCCGTCCGGGACAGCTCCCACCGCACCTCGTCGGGTTCGGTACGGGAGCGGGCGAGCGCGTCCGCGAACTGTTCCCGTACCAGCTGCGCCTTGGCCTCGATGTCGAGGCCGGTGAGCACGAAGACGACCTCGTTGCGCCAGCCGCCGAGCCGGTTCAGCCCGACCTTGAGGGTGGGTGGCGGGGCCTCGCCGCCCACCCCCGAGATCCTGACCCGGTCGGGTCCGTCCTGGGTCAGCCGTACGGTGTCGAGCCGGGCGGTGACGTCCGGTCCGGCGTACCGGGCGCCGCCGGTCTCGTACAGCAGCTGGGCGGTGACGGTGCCGATGTCGACGACGCCGCCGGTGCCGTCGTGCTTGGTGATGACGGACGAGCCGTCGGCGTGGATCTCGGCGACGGGGAAGCCGGGCCGGCGCAGGTCGTGGCCCCGGAAGAACGAGTAGTTCCCGCCGGTGGCCTGGGTTCCGCATTCCAGGACGTGTCCGGCGACGACGGCCCCGGCGAGGGCGTCGTGGTCGTCGGGTCCCCAGCCGAAGTGGGCGGCGGCGGGTCCGGTGACGAGGGCCGCGTCGGTGACCCGTCCGGTGACGACGACATCGGCGCCCGCGGTGAGGCAGGCGGCGATCCCCGCGCCGCCGAGGTAGGCGTTGGCGGTGAGGAAGCCCTCGGGGACGGGGAGGCTGTCGCCCTCCACATGGGCGACCCGTACGGGCACTCCCACCTTCTGTGCCAACTCCCTTACGGCGTCGGCCAGTCCTGCCGGATTGAGTCCTCCGGCATTGGTGACGATCTTCACCCCGCGCTCGTGGGCGAGCCAGAGGCCCTCTTCGAGCTGGCGCAGGAAGGTGGTGGCGTACCCGTGCGCGGGATCCTTGAGCCGGCTCCGGCCGAGGATGAGCATGGTCAGCTCGGCGAGATAGTCCCCGGTGAGTACGTCGAGGGGTCCGCCGGTGAGCATCTCGCGTACGGCGTCGAAGCGGTCGCCGTAGAACCCGGAGGCATTGCCGATCCGCAGCGGTCCGGTCACTTGCCGCCTCCCCGGGGTACGCGGCCGGGTCCGGCGGGCCCGGCGAACGCCTGGGCGATGTCGAGCCACTGGTCGGCGTCGGGTCCGACGGCCCGGACGGCGAGGTCGTCGCGGTGGGCACGCTGGGTGACGAGGAGGCAGAAGTCGACCAGCGGCCCGGTGACGCGCTGCGGTGCGTCCTCGGCCCCGAAGGCGATCAGCTCTCCGTCCGGGGCCAGGAGTTCGACCCGGAACTCCTCTTCGGGCGCCTTGATGCCCCGTACCAGGTAGGCATAGTCCCTGGCCCGCACACCGATCCGGGCGACGTGCCGCAGCCGGGCGGTGGGGGGTCTGGTGACCCCGAGGGCGTCGGCGATGTCCTGGCCGTGGGCCCAGGTCTCCATGATCCGGGCGGTCGCCATGGAAGCGACACTCATCGGCGGCCCGTACCAGGGAATACGGGTACCGGCGGGCGTGTCCCGCAGCGCCGCTTCGAGCCGCCCCCGCCCGTCCCGCCACCGCGCAAGCAGTGCGTCCGGGGCGAGCACTGCCAGCTCCTCCGCGCCCCGGTCGACAAAGGATTCGGGCGCCTCCATGGCCTCGGCCACCTCCGCGGCGAAGGCACCGGCATCGGTGGCGGCGAGCAGCGCGACCTCGTCGGTCCAGGTGAGATGGGCGATCTGGTGCGCGATGCTCCAGCCGGGAGCGGGTGTCGCAGCGGCCCATTGCCCGGCGCTCAACCCCCGTACGAGTACGTCGAGTTCCTGGCTCTCATCGCGCATGTCGTCGATCACGGCTGCGACATCGGGCACGGTGCGCTCCCCTCGGGGCAAGGCGGTGTGCCGAGGAGCATGGCAGCGGACCCATAAACAAGCAAGCATGCTTGCATTATTTTCTGACCGCACGACCCTCAAGTGATCCCCCTCGGGCAAAGGGATGGGTGCCGGGCCCCGCTTCCGCAGCCTTGGACCGGTACAGCCACTGACGCCAAGCACTTGATCTCGAATGGCGAGAGGGCGCCCGGCCCCGCGCGACACCACTTGACACCGCCCTGCGACAACTTGGCGCCGCAAGCCCGCCCACCCGTCGCCAGCCTCTGACCTGCAACAACGAGCAAATCCGTCACCCCGGAACCCCGCCCTGCGCCACACATCACCACTTTGGGCTTGCCGATGACGCCACAGTGATGCCACTATGGCGTCATGGATCTCACGCCGTACATCGAAACACTCCGCAGGGAACTGGCGGTGGCCGCCGAAGCCGGGGGTGACGAAGCCCGCGAGCTCGCCGAGCGACTGACCGCGCCGCTGGAGTCGGCGACCCGACTGACCCTGCTCAATGCGCTGTCCGCCGCCACGGACGAGATCACCCGTGAACTCGCCCCCGGCTCGGTCGACGTACGACTGCGTGGCCTCGACCCCGACTTCGTGGTGGTGCTGCCGCAGCACGAGGACCGGACCGAACCGCTCGACGCACCGGCGCCCGCACCGGCCCCGGTCCCCGCCGACGGCGACGAGGGCGGCACCGCCCGCGTCAATCTGCGTCTGCCGGCCCACCTCAAGGCGCGCGCCGAGGAGGCCGCGAGCCGCGAGGGCCTGTCGGTCAACGCGTGGCTGGTGCGGGCCGTGTCGGCCGCGGTCGACACGGGCGGCGCCGCCACGGCCCGTACCCCCCAGAAGGCCAGGACCATCGGCCAGAGCTTCACGGGCTGGGTGCATTGACCAGCCCCCGGAACGACTTCGCCCGCACCACGTCCCACCAGCGGGGACGCCACGAACACCCAAGAGGACCCAAGAGGACGGGACAGCCATGCCTTCTTTCGACACTCCCCAGCCGATCTCGGTCAACGCCCACGTGGACGCGGGATCCATCCAGTTCGCCGCGGCCGACCGCGCCGACACCGTCGTGGACGTAGCCCCCCGCAACCCGAACAAGGGCCAGGACGTGCGGGCCGCGGAGCAGACCGAAGTCACCTACTCGGGCGGCAAACTGCACATCAGGACGCCCAAGCAGCGCTATCTCGTCGGGCCCACCGGAACCGTCGACGTGACGGTCGAACTGCCCACGGGCTCGCGTGTCGACATGACCGGCGCCTGGGCCCAGGTGCTCGGCGAGGGCCGGCTCGGCGAGGTCCACGTGAAGACCTCGTCCGGCGACGTCCGCCTCGACACGACCGGGCCGCTCCAGCTGACCGCCTCCCACGGCTCGATCACCGTCGACCGGATCGAGGGCCCCGCCGAGATCACCACCAGCTCCGGCAGCCTGCGTGTCGGCACCGTCGACGGCACCGCCGTCCTGAAGAACTCGCACGGCACCACGACCGTCGGCGCCGCGACCGGCGACCTGCGGGTGAGCGGCGCCAACGGCGACATCAGCATCGAGCGCGCCGAGAGCTCGGTCGCCGCCACCACCGCCCACGGCACCCTGCGCGTGGGCGAAGTCGCCTGCGGAACCGTTCAGTTGGAGACCTCCTACGGCGCCATCGAGGTCGGCATCCGCGAGGGCACCGCCGCCTGGCTCGACGTCAGCTCCGGCCGCGGGCAGGTGCGCAACACGCTCGACGCCTCCGAGACCCCGGAGAAGACCGAGGACACCGTCGAGGTCCGCGCCCGGACCCGCTGGGGCAACATCGACGTCCGCCGCGCCCGCGCCTGAGCGTCCACCTTCCACTCCATTCCAGTCACTCCACTCCAGTCTTCGATCGGGAGGGCCCCATGCCTTCATCTGTCATGCCCACGCCCAGAAGCGGCAACGGCCAGGAGCCGCCCGCCGCCGTCTCCGCCGTCGGCCTGCGCAAGTCGTACGGCGACAAGACCGTGCTCGACGGGATCGACCTGCGCATCCCGGCCGGGTCCGTGTTCGCGCTGCTCGGGCCCAACGGCGCCGGCAAGACCACCGCCGTGAAGATCCTCTCCACCCTCATCTCCGCCGACCCCGCCTCCGGTGAGATCCGCGTCGGCGGCCACGACCTCGCCGCCGACCCACAGGCCGTGCGCGCCGCGATCGGGGTCACCGGGCAGTTCTCCGCCGTCGACGGGCTGATCACCGGCGAGGAGAACATGCTCCTCATGGCGGACCTGCACCACCTGTCCAAGCGCGAGGGGCGTCGGGTCGCCGCCGAGCTGCTGGAGCGGTTCGACCTGGTCGAGGCCGCGAAGAAGCCCGCCTCCACCTACTCCGGCGGCATGAAGCGCCGCCTCGACATCGCGATGACCCTGGTCGGCAATCCGCGGATCATCTTCCTCGACGAGCCGACCACCGGCCTCGATCCGCGCTCCCGCCACAACATGTGGGGCATCATCCGCGAGCTGGTCTCCGACGGCGTCACCGTCTTCCTCACCACCCAGTACCTGGACGAGGCCGACGAACTCGCCGACCGCATCGCAGTGCTCAACGACGGCAAGATCGCCGCCGAGGGCACCGCCGAGGAGCTGAAGCGGCTCATCCCCGGCGGACACGTCCGGCTCCGCTTCACCGACCCGGCCGCGTACCAGTCCGCCGCCCTCGCCCTGCGCGAGGTCACCCGGGACGACGAGGCGCTGTCGCTGCAGATCCCCAGCGACGGCAGCCAGCGCGAACTGCGCTCCATCCTCGACTGGCTGGACTCGGCCGGCATCGAGGCCGACGAACTGACCGTCCACACGCCCGACCTCGACGACGTGTTCTTCGCCCTGACCGGCAGCGATACCAACGTCCCCAACCAGCCCAAGGAGACCGTCCGATGAGCTCCCTCGCCCTCGCCGCACGCGACTCGTCCACCATGCTGCGCCGCAACCTCCTGCACGCCCGGCGCTACCCGTCCCTCACCCTGAACCTGCTGCTCACCCCGGTCATGCTGCTGCTGCTCTTCGTCTACATCTTCGGCGACGCGATGAGCGCGGGCATCGGCGGCGGCGGTCCGGACCGCTCCGCATACATCGCCTACATCGTCCCGGGCATCCTGCTGATGACCATCGGCGGCACCGTGGTCGGGACCGCGGTGTCCGTCTCCAACGACATGACCGAGGGCGTCATCGCCCGCTTCCGCACGATGGCGATCCACCGCGGCTCGGTGCTCGTCGGGCACGTCGTCGGCAGCGTGCTGCAGTCGATCATGAGCGTGGTCCTCGTGGGCGCCGTCGCCGTGGCCATCGGCTTCCGGTCCGCCGACGCCACCGCCCTGGAGTGGCTGGCGGCGTTCGGGCTGCTCGTGCTCTTCGCCACGGCGCTCACCTGGATCGCGGTCGGCATGGGCCTGATCAGCCCGAACGCCGAGGCCGCCAGCAACAACGCACTGCCGATGATCCTGCTGCCGCTCCTGTCCAGCGCCTTCATCCCGGTCGACACGATGCCGGGCTGGTTCCAGCCGATCGCCGAATACCAGCCCTTCACACCCGCCATCGAAACCCTGCGCGGCCTTCTCCTCGGCAGCGAGATCGGCAACAACGGGTGGCTCGCCATCGCCTGGTGCCTGGGCCTGACCGTGCTCGGCTACTTCTGGTCGACCTCGAAGTTCAACCGCGACCCGAAGTAACCGCCATGACAGCGCGGGCCGCCTCCCGCAACTCCTCCCGCCCCAGGGCGGCGCACTCCGACAACGCGTCGGCGTACGCCGCCCTGACGGAGCGCCGGAGAGGTGGCGCAGCAGCATCCGGGTCGTGCCCCGTGTTCGCGCACCTCCTCCGCAGGGCGGGGCGTCAGGTGTGGTTGTGGCTCTGCACACCCCGCACCTGGCTCTGTACCGCGCCCATGCTCGCCCCGATGACCATGGCTATGGCCAGGGCGTCCGTCATGGAGAGGGCCTGGTCGAGGATGAGGAAGCCGGCCGCGGCCGCGATCGCGGGTTCGAGGCTCATCAGGATCGCGAAGGTCGGCGCGGGCAGGCGGCGCAGCGCCATGAGTTCAAGGGTGTACGGAAGGACCGTGCTCAGCAGCGCCACCGCCGCACCCAGTCCCAGAGTGGACGGGACCAGCAGTTTCGAGCCCGACTCCAGGATGCCGAGGGGCAGAGAGAGGAGCGCGGCGACCACCAGGGCCAGGGCCAGGCCGTCCGCCTGGGGGAAGCGGCGGCCGGTGCGGGCACTGAAGACGATGTACGTGGCCCACATGGCACCCGCGCCCAGTGCGTACGCGGCGCCCACCGGATCGAGGCGGTCGAAGCCACCCCCGCTCAGCAGCACGACGCCGCCCAGCGCGAGGCCCGCCCACACCACGTTGACCAGGCGGCGGGAGGCGACCACCGAGAGGGCCAGCGGGCCCAGCACCTCCAGGGTGACCGCCGCGCCCAGCGGGATGCGGTCGGCGGCCTGGTAGAAGAGCATGTTCATGCCGCACATGGCCACCCCGAACGCGAGGACCGTGCCCCAGTCGGCGCGCGAGTAGCCGCGCAGCTTCGGGCGGCAGACGATCAGCAGGACGAGCGCGGCGACGGCCAGGCGCAGGGTGACGACCCCGAGCGCGCCGGCCCGCGGCATCAGCAGGACCGCGACGGCGGCGCCGAACTGGACGGAGAGGCCGCCCGCGACCACCAGCGCGACCGGGGCGAGTGCCGCCCTTCGGCCCTTGGGACGTACAGGACCTGCCGCCCCACCCAGGGCGGATATCGCCTCCGGTATGGCGACGGCTGCGGCCTGCTCCGCGGCCGCTGCCCCTGCTGCACTGCGCTGGTCGTTCACCTGCGGTGTTCCTCCCGAGTCCGACAGTGCATTTCAGTGCACTGCCCGATTGAAGATACTGCACTCTCGCTGTGCGATACCTCCTCTTACGGTAGGTACCTCCGCGTGGCACGTGAAATGCCTGTTGGGCTCCCGTTATGCTCCACACGCATGAGCTTTGGACGCAACGGTGACGGCCGTACCGGGAGCCGTGCGGGCCGGAGTTCCGGCCGCGGTGTCGAGGTCCGCCATCTGCGCGCCTTCCTCGCGATCGCCGACGAGGGCAACGTCACCCGCGCCGCCGCCCGCCTCCGCCTCACCCAGCCCGCGGTCTCCCGCACCCTCGCCGCCCTGGAGCAGCACCTCGGCATCCGGCTCGTCGACCGGTCCACCCACCATCTCGTCCTCACCCCCGAAGGCGTCGTCTTCCGGGACAAGGCCGCCGCCGCGGTCGCCGCGTTCGACGAGGCGCTCGACTCCGGCGGTCTGCGCCACTGGCCGCTGCGGCTCGGGCACGCCTGGTCCGCGTTCGGCCCGTACACCACACCCCTGCTCCGGCGCTGGCAGGAGCAGTATCCGCAGACCCCGCTCGAACTGCTGCGGATCGACGACCGCACCGCCGGGCTCACCCGCGGCGAGGTCGATGCGGCGTTGCTGCGGGGCCCCGTCGAGGCGCCGGGGCTCGTCACCGAGGTGCTGTTCGAGGAGGACCGGGTGGCGGCGGTGGCCGCGGACGGGCCGCTCGCCGCCCGCGCCACGCTCCGTCTCGCCGATCTGGCGGGCGGCACCGTCGTCCTCAACACCGTCTCCGGCACCACCACCGTCGATCTGTGGCCGCCGGAGGCCAGGCCCGCCGCGACCCTCACCGTCGCCAACACCGACGACTGGCTGACCGCCATCGCGGCGGGGCGCGGCGTCGGGGTCTCCGCCGCGTCCACCGCCGAAATGCACCCGCACTCAGGGGTCGCCTACCGCCCGCTCGTCGACGCCCCGTCCGTCCCGGTCCTGCTCGCCCGGCGCGACGCCCCCGGCCATCCCGCGCTGCCGAAGCTCGCCGCGCTCGTCCGCGAGATCGTGGGGCGAGACGCTGCGGAATGAGGTGCAGGACGGGTGCTCGGCCTGGACCGTACGGTCGCCTCCTACTGGCCCGAGTTCGCGGCCGGGGGCAAGGGCGCAGTGACGGTGGGGCGGGTGCACGTGTGGTGCGGGTGCGGGGTGCGCCTGCGGCGGGCCTGTCCCCCTACCCGCCCCTTCCCGGAACCGGGGCTCCGCCCCGGACCCCGGTCCTCAAACGCCGGAGGGGCTGGGGGAGCAGAAAGATGAGGGGGCAAAGGGGGTGAGGAGCCTAGGGGCCGGGAGGTCCCGCGGACGGGATCTCGTCGTTCAGGCCCTGCGCCAGCACCTCCGCCAAATGTCTCGCCCTCACACCGCCCAGTTGCTCCAGCTGCGTACGGCAGGAGAAGCCGTCCGCCAGGAACTCCGTGCCGGGCTCCGCGGCCCGTACCGATGGCAGCAGGGCCTCCTCCGCGCACGCCGCCGATACCGCCCAGTGGCCCCGCTCGAAGCCGAAGTTCCCGGCCAGTCCGCAGCAGCCGCCGCTCAGCTCACCGGTCAGTCCGGCCCGTTCACGCAGGCGGCGGTCCGCCGCGTCGCCCAGGACCGCGTGCTGGTGGCAGTGGGTCTGGCCGGTGGCCGGGCGGTCGAGGCGGGGCGGTTGCCAGTCGGGGGCGTACTCCTCCAGGTACTGCGCCAACGTCCGGACCGAACCCGCGAGTTCGGCCGCGCGGGGGTCGTCGGGGAGGAGTTCGGGCAGGTCCGTGCGGAGAGTCGCGGCGCAGCTCGGTTCGAGGACGACGAGCGGGTCGCCGAGGCAGACGCCCATCCGGTCCAGGGTCCGGCGCATGACCTTGCGGGCCTTGTCGAGCTGGCCCGTGGACACGTACGTGAGGCCGCAGCACACACCCCGGCCGGGGTACACGGCTGTGCGGCCCGCCGCCTCAAGGACCCGGACCGCCGCTTTTCCGACCTCCGGGGACAGGTACGTCGTGAAGGTGTCCGGCCAGACGGTCACCGTCCGGGCCCTCCACCGGCCGTCCGGCAGGATCCGCGTCTTCCCGTTCCAGCCCTTGCGGACCCACCGGGTGAACGTCTCCCGCGCCAGTACCGGGAGCGTCCGCTCCGGAGCGATGCCCGCCAGCCGTTTGGCCAGGGCCGCCAGCGGTCGGACCCGGGCCAGGGCGTTCAGGGCAGGTGCGAACGGGGCCGCCGCACGCAGCCAGGCCGGCAGCCGTCCCATCGAGTAGTGGGCGGCCGGGCGCAGCCGCCCCCGGTAGTGGTGGTGCAGGAACTCCGCCTTGTACGTGGCCATGTCGACACCCACCGGACAGTCGCTGCGGCAGCCCTTGCAGGACAGGCAGAGATCGAGCGCGTCGCGCACCTCCGTCGACCGCCAGCCGTCCGTGATCACCTCGCCCGCGAGCATCTCGTGCAGCAGGCGGGCCCGGCCGCGGGTGGAGTGGGCCTCCTCGCCGGTCGCCCGGAACGACGGGCACATCACACCCGCGCCCGCCGGCTGCGCCGTGCGGCATTTGGCGACGCCCACGCATCTGCGTACCGCCGCGGAGAAGTCGCCGCCGTCGTGCGGGTAGCCGAACGTGACGTCCACCGGGCGCTTCGGCAGCACCTCGAAGCGGAGGTTCTCGTCGAGCCGGGCGGGGTGGGTGAGGATGCCGGGGTTCATGCCGCCGTACGGGTCCCAGATGTTCTTGAACCGGGAGAAGAGGGCGACCAGTTCGTCTCCGTACATCCGTGGGAGCAGTTCGGCCCGCGCCTGGCCGTCGCCGTGTTCCCCGCTCAGTGATCCGCCGTGCGCGACGACCAGGTCCGCCAGCTCCTCGGAGAAGCGGCGGAAGCGGACCACTCCCTCGGGGTCCAGCAGGTCGAAGTCGATCCGCACGTGGATGCAGCCGTCGCCGAAGTGCCCGTACGGGGTGCCGCGCAGCCCGTGGGCGACGAGCAGGGCACGGAAGTCGCGGAGGTACGGGCCGAGGCGGGCGGGCGGTACGGCGCAGTCCTCCCAGCCGGGCCAGGCCTCCGTGCCGTCCGGCATCCGTGTGGCGGTGCCGGCGGCGTCCTCGCGGATGCGCCACAGGGCCCGTTGTCCGGCCGGGTCGGTGACGACCAGGCCGGCCGGCGCGTCGGCCGCACGGAGGATGCGCCCGGCGTGCGCACGCGCCTCGGCCGGGGTGGCGCCGCCGGTCTCCACGAAGAGCCAGGCACCTCCGCGCGGCAGCCCGGCCGGTTCCCGCACGAGATCGGCGGCCATGCCCTCCACGGTCAGGGGATGGAACGGGAGCAGGCCACAGGCGGCTTCGGCGGCCGCGGACTCGTCGGCGTATGCGAGAACGGCGAGCGCGCGGGCCGCCGGTGCCTCGACCAGTTGTACGGTCGCCTCCGTCACCACACCGAGCGTGCCCTCGCTGCCGCAGAAGGCGCGGACGAGGTCGGTTCCGCGCTCGGGCAGGAGTGCGTCCAGGGCGTATCCGGAGATACGGCGCGGGAGTTCGGGGAATCCGGTGCGCAGGAGGGCGAGGTTCTCGCCGATGAGTTCGGTGAGTCCGATGAGTCCGGTGGGTCCGGAGAGCCTGGTGGGCGGTTCGGCCTCCCCTGCCCGGACCAGACGCAGCGTGTCGCCGCCGTAGCGGGCCACGGTCAGGGCGCGCACATTGTCGGCCGTGGTGCCCCACGCGACCGAATGCGCGCCGCAGGAGTTGTTGCCGATCATGCCGCCCAGCGTGCAGCGGCTGTGCGTGGAGGGGTCGGGGCCGAAGGTGAGGCCGTGCGGTGCGGCAGCGGTGCGCAGGTCGTCCAGGATCACTCCCGGCTGGACCGTCGCGGTACGGGATTCGGCGTCCAGCTCGACGATCTTCCGCATATGGCGGGTGAGGTCGAGGACGACGCCGGTACCGGTGGCCTGACCGGCGATGGAGGTGCCGCCGCCGCGCGGTACCACGGGCACGGCGTGTGAACGGCAGACGGCGAGCGCGGCGGCTACGTCGTCGGCGTCGCGCGGGGTGACGACGCCGAGCGGTACGCGGCGGTAGTTGGAGGCGTCCATCGTCGTCAACGCCCTTGCGGTGGGGCCGAAGTCGACCTCTCCGCGGACCGCGGCGCTCAGCGCCTGCGCGAGTGCGGCGGATTCCGACGGTGTGCGATGTGCGGCCATGGGCCCAGGATGCCGTTGATCCGGTCACTCGGCGGCCCCGCGCCCGCGCGATTCCCCCGAATACGTCAATACGTCGGAATACGTCGGACGCGTAGTCACATACGTGACAGAGAACGCCACAAGTACTTCCCAAATAGAGCGTCAATTCTCATATAGTGACCACGACTTGCCTTGGAATTATCAGCTCCAGTTGTCGCTTTCGTCCCTGTCGTACCGAACTGCCCCGATCAGGCCTTTTGGCCCTGCCTGCCCTGCCCGTCCCGTTTACCCCGTCCGCCCCAAGGACTGCACTTGAGCCCCTCATCCCGGCCGACCGCACTGGCCCTGCTGATCTCACTGGCCGTCACCGGATCCCTGTGCCTGTGGGCGGTCGTCGCCGCCCCCGACTCGGTACGGACCACGCTGGCCTGGGGGGCGGGCGCCGCCGCCGTGCTGCTGTCCGCCGCCGTGGCCGCCGCCGTCCATGCCCGCGCCACCGCGAACCGGTTGCGCGCCCGTCTCGCAGCGGAGACCCAGCGGTTCACCGGCGAGATCAGCCGGCTCGTCTCCGCCTCCGCGGCCGAGGGCCAGCGGTTCACCGCCGAGACCGCCCGGACCAAGGCCGCCGCCGAGGCCGAGACCGCGCGGATCGCCTCGCAGGCCGCCGCCGATACCGAGCGGCTCACCGCCGACGTCGAGCGGCTCGGCGCCCGCGCGGCCCGCAGCGACACCGAGCGTTCCGCCGCGGTCGCCGCCTGCGCCAACGCCGCGGGCCGGATGCAGGCCCTGGCCACCAGCATGCTCGCCGACCTGCGCGAGATGGAGCACCGGCACGCCGCCGAGGACGTGCTCGGCGATCTGCTCCATCTGGACCACCGCACCGCCCAGGCGGGCCGGCTCGCCGACTCCATCGCCGTGCTGACCGGCGCCCGCTCCGGACGGCGCTGGGCGAAGCCGATCGTGATGGAGTCGATCCTGCGCGGCGCGATGGGCCGGATCAGCGGCTATCAGCGGGTACGTCTCCACTCGACCAGCGATGTCGCGGTCGCCGGCCACGCCGCCGAGGGCGTCATGCACGCGCTCGCCGAACTTCTCGACAACGCCGCCAACTTCTCGCCGCCGACGGCGGAGGTCCATGTGTACGTCGAGGAGGTGCCGGCCGGCATCGTCCTGACCGTCGAGGACAGCGGCCTGGTCATGAGCGATGTGCAGCTGCGCCGCGCCGAGCGCGCGGTGTCGGCCACCAACCAGGACCTGACGGGTCTTTCCGGCACCCGGCTCGGCCTCGCCGTCGTCGGCCGGCTGGCCCGTAAGCACGGTCTGACCGTGTCGTTCCGGCCGTCCGCGCGCGGCGGCACGGGCGCCCTGATGATGCTTCCGCAGGAGCTCCTCACCCGGACCCCGGTTCCGGTCCCTGAGCCGACGCCCCAGTCGGCGCCCCAGCCGGCATCCGAGCCCGCATCCGAGCCGAGGCCCGAGCCGGAGCCCACGCACGAAACGGCTGCCACGACGGCAACGGAAGCCGTCCCCGCACCCTCGGACTCCCCCGCGTCCGAGACCACCGGCAACCTCCCCCGGTTCGGCGAGAGCGGGCTCCCCAAGCGCTCCCGCGGCCGCACCCTCGCCGCCGCCGAGGCCCGTACCAACGCGGGCGGTGCCGCAACTCCCCGGCCCCGTACCGCCGACCCCAAGGAACAGGCAGCCCGCTTCAGCAGCTTCCGCCAGGCTGTTCGGGCCAACTCCCCGCACCCGGAAGAAGGCAACACCCGATGACCGCGACCACCGACGAGAAGCTCAACTGGCTGCTGGAGGGGCTCCTGGAGCGTACCCCCGGCACCCGCCATGCCCTTGTCCTGTCCAGGGACGGACTCAAGCTGTGCCGTACCCCCGAGCTCTCCGTCGACCAGGCCGACCAACTGGCCGCGATCTCGGCCGGTATCCAGAGCCTGTCGCACGGCGCGTCCGTCGAGTTCGGTGACGGCACCGGCGGCGTACGGTCCGCGATGGCCGAGTTCTACGGCGGTGTGCTGTTCATCGTCGAGGCGGGTGCGGGCGCCCATCTCGCGGTCGTCGCCTCGGAGGACGCCGACGTCGGCCTCATCGGCCACAACATGAGCGAACTCGTCGAGCAGCTCGGCGAGCACCTGAGCGCCCCGCCGCGTTCTTCCTCGGCCCCCGAGGCCGCCGCGGTCGTCGACGCGACAGCGAACGTATGACCCGCCCCCGTCCCGGCCGGGACGACGACCCGGACCGGCTGTACACCCTCACCGGTGGCCGCAGCCGGTCCGATTCGGACGCCTTCGACCTGGTGACGCTGGTCGTCTCCGAGTGCGAACCGGCTCCCGGCATGCAGTCGGAGCACGTCGCGATCCTGCGGATGTGCACGCGGCCCACCGCGGTCGTGGAGATCGCGGCGAGCCTCGGCCTGCCTGTCAGCATCGTCCGGATCATGCTGTCCGATCTGCTGGACACCGGCCGGATCAGCGCCCGTCACCCCCGTACCGCCCGTGTCGCGGACCGGCTCCCCGACCCCGACATCCTGGAACAGGTGCTCGTTGGACTCCGCAACCTCTGACCGTGCCGCCCTGCAGGCGACGGCCGACAACGGACTGAAGATCGTCGTCGTCGGCGGCTTCGGTGTCGGCAAGACCACCATGGTCCGATCCGTCAGCGAGATCCGTCCGCTGAACACGGAAGAGACCATGACCAGCGCGGGCGAGGCCGTCGACCATCTCGACGGTGTGCAGTCGAAGACGTCCACGACGGTCGCCTTCGACTTCGGCCGGATCTCGCTCGACGAACGCTCGGTGCTGTACCTGTTCGGCGCCCCCGGTCAGGAACGGTTCTGGTTCCTGTGGGACCGGCTGTTCTCGGGCACGCTCGGTGCCGTCGTCCTCGTCGACACCCGCAGGCTCGCCGACTCCTGGTACGCGATCGACCGCCTGGAACACCACGGCACGCCGTTCATCGTGGCGTGCAACGACTTCGGCGGCCCGCTCCACACCGAACAGCAGATACGGGAGGCGCTCGACCTCTCGGACGACGTGCCCCTGGTGGAGTGCGACGCCCGGGACCGTTCGTCCAGCAAGTACGTACTGATCACGCTGGTCGAGTACCTGCATGCCCTGTCGCAGGGCAATGCCTCCGCCACGTCCGCCGACCCGTCCGCCGCCCGTCCGGAGATCACGGCGGAGAAGACCCCGGAGCCCACCTCGTGACCCAGCCCCCGGCGCCGACCCCCGGCTGCCCCGTGTCCCAGGGCCGCGCCCCGCTCTCCGGCCCCCGGTTCCAGACCGAACCGACCCGGCTGTACCGGGAGATGCGCCGTGACCACGGGGCCGTGGCGCCCGTCGTCCTCGACGGCGACATCCCCGCCTGGCTCGTGCTCGGCTACCGCGAACTGCACCAGCTGACCAGCGACCCGGTGCTGTTCAGCCGCGACTCCGACCTGTGGAACCAGTGGGACCGCATCCCCGACGACTGGCCGCTGCTGCCGATGATCGGCCGCAAGCAGCCGTCGATCCTCTACACGGTCGGCCCGCGGCACACCGAGCGCGCCGGAATGATCAGCAATGCGCTGGAGGCCGTCGACCCGTTCGCACTGAAGCGGTACGCGGAGGAGTTCGCCGACGGTCTCGTCGACCGGTTCTGCTCCACGGGCGGGACCGAGATCATCGCCGAGTACACGATGCTGCTCCCCGCCCTCGTACTGGCGAAGATCTACGGCTTCAGCGACACCGTCGGCGCGGCGCTCGTGGGCTCGCTCAACGACATGATCGACGGCCGGGAGCGGGCCCTCGCCGGGCAGCAGCACCTCGCCTCGTCCATGGTCCAGCTGCTGGTCGACAAGCACGCCGCGCCCGGCGACGACGTCGCCACGCGGATGCTCGCCGACACGGGCGGTTTCACCGACGAGGAGATCGCCCAGGACCTGATGGTCATGATGGCCGCGGGCCACCAGCCGACCGCCGACTGGATCGGCAACTCGCTGCGGCTGATGCTCACCGACGACCGGTTCGCCGCCTCCCTCTCGGGCGGCAGGCACAGCGTCGCCGAGGCCATGAACGAGGTGCTCTGGGAGGACACCCCGACGCAGAACATCGCGGGCCGCTGGGCGTCGCGCGACACCCATCTCGGCGGGCGCCACATCCAGGCGGGCGACCTGCTGCTGCTGGGCATCGCCGCCGCCAACTCGGACCCGCAGGTCCGCACCGACGGTTCCGCGCTGACCGGCGGCAACAACGCGTTCCTCTCCTTCGGCCACGGCGAGCACCGCTGCCCGTTCCCGGCCCAGGAGACCGCCGAGGTCATCGCCCGTACCGGCATCGAGGTGCTGCTGGACCGGCTCCCGGACATCGACCTCGCCGTCCCCGCCGAACGGCTCACCCGGCGCCCGTCCCCGTGGCTGCGGGGCCTGACGGACCTGCCGGTGGCCTTCACGCCCACCCCTGCCGTCGGAACGGCCGCCGGGCTCGCCATCGGAGGCCAGAGATGACCCGGATCGCCCTCGACCCCTTCGTCGCCGACCTCGACGGCGAGAGTGCCCGGCTGCGGGCGGCGGGCCCGCTCGCCGAGGTGGAACTGCCGGGCGGAGTGCACTGCTACGCGGTCACCCACCACGCCGAGGCGCGGCAGTTACTCACCGACAGCCGGATCGTGAAGGACATCAACGTCTGGGGCGCCTGGCAGCGCGGCGAGATACCGATGGACTGGCCGCTGATCGGCCTCGCCAACCCGGGCCGCTCCATGCTCACGGTCGACGGCGCCGACCACCGCCGACTGCGCACCCTGGTCGCGCAGGCGCTCACCGTGAAGCGGGTGGAGCGGCTGCGGGCCGGCATCGAGGCGCTGACCACGGCGAGCCTGGACCGGCTGGCCGCGCTGCCCCGGGGCGAGAGGGTCGACCTGAAGGCGGAGTTCGCGTACCCGCTGCCGATGAACGTGATCAGCGAACTGATGGGTGTGGACAGCGCGGACCACCCACGGCTGAAGGAGCTCTTCGAGAAGTTCTTCTCCACGCAGACGCCGCCGGAGGAGGTCCCGCAGATGATGGCGGACCTCGGCGCGCTCTTCACGGAGATCGTCGACTCCAAGCGGGAGAACCCGGGCGACGACCTCACCAGCGCGTTGATCGCGGCCTCCGAGGACGGTGACCACCTCACCGACGAGGAGATCGTCAACACCCTCCAGCTGATCATCGCGGCCGGTCACGAGACCACGATCAGCCTGATCGTGAACGCGGTCGTCGCGCTCCAGACGCACCCCGAGCAGCGCAAGCAGGTGCTGAACGGGCAGGTGCCGTGGGAGAACGTGATCGAGGAGACCCTGCGCTGGAACACCCCCACGTCCCATGTCCTGATCCGGTTCGCCACACAGGACGTCGAGGTGGGCGACAAGGTCCTGCCGAAGGGCGAGGCGCTGATCGTCTCCTTCGGTGCGCTGGGCCGTGACGAGGCACAGCACGGGCCGACGGCCGGTGACTTCGACATCACCCGCTCCCCCAACCGCCACATCGCGTTCGGCCACGGCCCGCACGTCTGCCCGGGTGCGGCACTGTCCCGGCTGGAGGCGGGGGTGGCACTGCCCGCGCTGTACGAGCGGTTCCCGGAACTGGAGCTCGCCGTCCCGGCATCCGAGTTACGGAACAAGCCGATCGTCACCCAGAACGACCTGTACGACCTGCCGGTCGAACTGGGCTGACCCGGCCTCCCGCACACGGTCCACGAGCCGGAACGCACGCGGTCCACGGACCGGAGCGGGCGTCTCATCCGACGGACACGGTCCTCGACCGTGTCCGTGAGGTACTACGCTCCGGTTCGTGGCCGATATCCAGATTCCCGCTGACATCAAGCCCGCCGACGGACGCTTCGGCGCCGGTCCTTCCAAGGTGCGGACGGAGGCGCTCGACGCGCTGGCCGCCACCGGTACGTCTCTTCTCGGTACGTCCCACCGCCAGGCCCCGGTCAAGAACCTGGTCGGTGCGGTGCGTCAGGGCGTGCGCGACCTCTTCTCCCTCCCCGAGGGCTACGAGGTGATTCTGGGCAACGGCGGCTCCACCGCCTTCTGGGACATCGCGACGCACGGACTCATCGAGACGAAGTCCCAGCACCTCAACTTCGGCGAGTTCTCGTCGAAGTTCGCGAAGGCCGCCAAGCTCGCCCCGTGGCTGGCCGACCCGACCGTGATCGCCTCCGACCCGGGCACCCACCCGGACCCGCAGGCCGAGGCGGGCATCGACGTCTACGCGTTCACGCACAACGAGACCTCGACCGGTGTCGCCGCGCCGGTCAAGCGCGTCGCGGGCGCCGACGAGGGCTCCCTGGTCCTGGTGGACGCCACCTCCGGTGCGGGTGGCCTGCCGGTCGACATCACCGAGTCGGACGTCTACTACTTCGCCCCGCAGAAGTCGTTCGCCTCCGACGGCGGCCTCTGGATCGGCGTGTTCTCCCCGGCGGCCCTGGAGCGCGCCGCGCGCATCCACGCGTCGGGCCGGCACATCCCGGAGTTCTTCTCGCTGCCGACGGCGATCGACAACTCCCTGAAGAACCAGACGTACAACACCCCGGCGCTCGCCACGCTGTTCCTTCTGAACGAGCAGCTGAACTGGCTGAACACCCAGGGCGGCCTGGACTTCTCGGTCCGCCGCACGGCCACCTCGGCGCGGAACCTGTACGGCTGGGCGGAGGAGTCCAAGTACGCGACCCCGTTCGTCACCGACCCGGCGAAGCGCTCGCAGGTCATCGGCACGATCGACTTCGCGGACGAGATCGACGCCGCCGTCGTCGCCAAGGTGCTGCGCGCCAACGGCATCGTCGACACCGAGCCGTACCGCAAGCTGGGCCGCAACCAGCTGCGCGTGGCGATGTTCCCGGCGATCGACCCGTCGGACATCCAGGCGCTGACGGCCTGCATCGACTACGTGATCGAGAAGCTGTAACGAATACGCACACACGAGAAGGGCCCTGCGCCGATGCGCGGGGCCCTTCGTCGTTCACTCGGCCGGGTGGCGGAATGGCTTCCGGGCACGGGCGGCCGGATCGTCCGACGACGATGAGCTCGACAACACCGACTCAGGAGGCCCGCAATGGAATCGTTGCTCCAAACAGCCAACAGCCTCATGGAGCAGCATCCGGGTTACCGCGTCGAGATCATCGGAGGCGTCATCACTGTGGCCCCACTGCCGGACGGCCGACACGCCAACGTGCTGACCAAGAGCATGATTCCGTTCCTGGCCGCAGACCTCCACGGCAAGGAAACCGACATCCTTCAGGGCATCGGTGTGTGGCTCCCCAGCGGCCCCGAGGACTACGCGATCCCCGACCTGGCGCTCGTCGACGCCGATCTCGACGAGCATCTGATCGAGAACAACTGCTACGACCCCGCCGTCTTCCGCCTCGTTCTGGAGGTCACCTCCAGCAACTACAACAACGACCTGCGCAACAAGGTCGCCGCCTACGCCGAGGCCAAGATCCCGGTGTACGTGATCGTCGACCGCAAGCACGGCCGGGTGCATGTCCTGACCGAGCCCATGGGCGGCGGTTACGACAGTCACCAGGTGTACGCCCCCGGGCAGACGGTCACGCTGCCCGATTCGATCGGCGCCCCGGTGACTGTCGACGTCGCCGACCTCATCCGGGCCGGCCGCCCCCGGACCTGATCACCCGGCCGCCGCCACCAGGACCGCCCGGAGCCGGATGATGCCCGCCGCCCACTCCTCGTCCCCCGCTTCGTCCCACAGCTCGCGCAGCTCCGAGGATTCGCCCAGCACCTGATCGAGGGCCTTCACCGCAAGGGGGCGCAGGTCCACCGGAAGTGCGGGCAGCGGCTTGTCGGGGCCGTACGCGGTGGTCACGGCCTCCCCGCCCGGACACTGGGAGCCGACCAGCGCGGCCGCCGCGACCGCGACCGCCCCTTCGTCGCTGTCCAGGGCGTTACGGATCACCGCTACCCGCTCGGCCTCGGGAGCGCTGTCCAGGTCTCCCGAGAAGTCCGCAGCGGTGTCGTTGTCGAAATGGCCGGTGTCCCAGGTGCCCATGAGGTCCCCTCCGCAAGTGGCGTCCGCCGGTGCGCTCCACCGACGGATGTCATCCTCGCAACCACCACTGACAACGGCGTGTCAGCCCTCTTCTGCGTCTCGCTGCCAGCGCCGTTCGCCGTCGCACCACTCCTCCGTGGGCACCAGCCCCGCCGCGGCGGCCACGGCGGCGGAGGCGTCATGGTCCGGATGTACATGGGCGACGACGGTACGGACTTCCCGAACCCCCGTCAGATGGGCAACCAGCCCCACCGCGGCCTCTTTCGCAAACCCCCTCCCCTGCCACCGCGTCCCCACCACCCAGGCGATCTCCGCCTCCGCGTCCTGCGCGTTCACCGTCGCCTGTACGTAACCGGCCAGGCAGCCCTCGTCCCGTACCCGCAGCACCCAGTTCCACCAGCCCACCCCGGGGTCCGGTGAACCGGCGGTCTGGCGTGCGTAGCGGGCCCGCAGCTCATCGGCGCTCTCCAGGGTGCCTCCGGTGTACGTGTGCAGGGCCGGGTCGTCGAGCACGGCCGCCATCTCGTCCGCGTACGCGACCCGCAGCGGCAGCGCGTCCAGCCGGGCGGTGGCAAAGGGCTCGGGTCCATGGTTGATCACACCACCCGACCCTACGTGCGCCGGTCGCCGGCGACTCAGCGGCTCAGTCGCTGGAACCGCCGCACCGCCAGCGGCAGGAACACCGCGGTCAGTGCCAGCGGCCAGACCACCGCCATCAGCAGGGCGTGTTCCTCGACCCAGGTGCCGCCGCTCGCCACCGGGTTGCCGAAGAGTTCGCGGGTCGCCGTGACCGTGGACGAGATCGGGTTCCAGGCGGCTACGGTGCCCAGCCAACCCGGCATCAGGGAGGGCGCGACCAGGGCGCTGGAGATCATCGTGACCGGGAACGCGATCGCGTACAGACCGCCCGCCGCCTCCGCGTTCGGGACCAGGAGTCCCAGCCAGACCCCGACCCAGATCAGGCTGAACCGAAGCAGCAGAAGGAGTCCGAACGCACCGACGGCGGCGGTCGGGTCGCCGTCCGCGCGCCAGCCGATCGCGAGGGCCGTCGCCGCGAGGATCGTCAGCTCGGCGCCCGCGACCAGCAGATCGGCGAGGCCGCGTCCGCCGGAGACCGCGGACGGTGCCATCGGCATGGAGCGGAACCGGTCGACGACGCCCTTGCCGACGTCGGTCACCATGGCCATCGCGGTGTTCATGAAGCCCATGGCCATGGTCGTCGCGAACATGCCCGGCATCAGGAACTCCCGGTAGTCGCCGCCTCCGGGCACCTTCATGGCGCTGCCGAAGACATACCCGTACAGCAGCACGGAGAGGATCGGGAAGCCCAACTGCCAGATGATGGCCGCTGGTTGGCGCCGGTAGTGGGTGAGGCTGCGCCGGGTGACGTTCCAGCTGTCGGCGAGCGCCCAGTGGAGTCGGCCGCGTGCGGGGCCGGCCGTGTGCGGTTCGACGGTGGTCACACCGTCACCTCCTCATCGAGCGTTTCCGTACGGTGTCCGGTCAGGCTGAGGAACACGTCGTCGAGGCTCGGTCTGCGCAGCCCGATGTCCTCGACCCCGATGCGTTCGTCCTGGAGGGTGCGCGCGACCTCGGTGAGCGCGGCGACCCGGTCGGCAACCTGGGCGTGGACGCGGCGGTCCGCCTCGTCCAAGACGACAGGGCAGGCGCCCGCGACCCGTTCCACGGCCTTGACGACCGCGGGCAGGTCGGCCGTCTCACCCGCGACGACCTCGATCCGGTCGCCCCCCACCCGGTTCTTCAGCCCGTCCGGCGTGTCGTCGGCGATGACCCGGCCCCGGTCGATGACGGTGATGTGCGAGGCGAGCCGGTCGGCCTCCTCCAGGTACTGGGTGGTGAGCAGCACCGTCGTACCGTCCGCCACCAACGCCCGTACGCTGTCCCAGACTTCGCCCCGCCCCCGCGGATCGAGCCCTGTCGTGGGCTCGTCCAGGAACAGCACCTGGGGCACGAGGATCATCGATGCCGCCAGGTCGAGGCGGCGCCGCATGCCGCCGCTGTATCCCTTGACCCCTTTGTCGGCGGCGTCGCACAGGTCGAACTGTTCCAGCAGTTCCACGGCCCGCCACCGGGCACGCGCGGCGCCCAGATGGAAGAGACGCCCGAACATCTCCAGGTTCTGCCGTCCGGTCAGGATCTCGTCGACGGCGGCGTACTGCCCGGTGAGCCCGATCCTTGTGCGTACGCGACGGGGTTCGCGCGCCACGTCCAGCCCGGCGACCTCGGCCCGCCCGCTGTCGAACCGCAGCAGCGTCGCCAGGGCGCGTACGGCGGTGGTCTTGCCGGCCCCGTTGGGCCCGAGCAGCCCGTGCACGATGCCGGGCCGGACGGCCAGATCGAACCCGTCGAGAGCTCTCTTCTCCCCGTACCGCTTCATGACCCCTTCGGCAAGTACGGCATATCCGCTCGTGCCCATGACAGAGCCCCCTTCATTCCAATGAACTGAGTACGCTGTACCCAAATAAGAGTACAGCGTACCCAATTCTTGTCCAGAGGCTTACGCTGAGCCCATGACGAAGAGCGATTCAGTGGATGGGACAGACGGAACGACGGCTGGCAGCGGCGATATCGCGCGCAGCCTGGAACTCCTCTGGGGCACTGGTGACCGCCCCAGCCGCGGTCCCAAACCGGCTCTCACGCTCGGCCGGATCGTCACCACCGCCGTGACGATCGCCGATACGGAGGGCCTGGCCGCCCTCTCGATGCGCCGACTCTCCACCGATCTGGGCACCGGCACGATGTCGCTCTACCGGTACGTCCCAGGCAAGGCCGAACTGCTCGACCTGATGCTCGACCACGTCCTGGGCGAACCCCTGGACGCCACCCCGGCCGACGGACCGGCCGACGGACCGGCCGACGGCCCGGCGGACTGGCGCGCCGCCCTCGACGCCATGGCCCGCACCTACCTGGAGCAGCTGAGCCGCCACCCCTGGCTCCTCAAGATCAACCAGGCGCGTACGGTCCTCGGCCCCAGCGCCCTCCGGGGTCTCGAACGGGCCCTCGCCGGTATCAGGGGCATGGGTCTGACCGACCCGGAACTGATCTCGACGATCATTACGGTCAACAGCTTCGTGGAGGGCATCGCCCGCACCCGGCTCCAGGCCACCGAGGCCGTGCAGCAGACCGGGTTGAGCAATGACGCCTTCTGGGAGGATCAGCGCCCTTATCTGGAGCGGGCCATGCGGAGCGGCGACTATCCACTGATGGCGGCGCTCTCCGAGGACGCGTTCAGCTACGACAACGACCACTTCGCGTTCGGCCTGCAACGGCTGATCGACGGCTTCGAAGTGCTCGTCGAGCGGCGCGCCAAGGGCTGATGCGGAGCCGGGGCCGTGCACCGGTGGAGGCCGGCCGACGGTCAGCCGCGGTTACGACGCCGGTTCGTGAAGACGAGTGCGCCCACGGCGGCGAGCACCAATACCCCGACCAGAGTGCTGCCCTTCATCTCGCCGCTCCCGTCACCGGCAAAGGACGACGCACCACCACCGTCCTTCGACGGCGACTTGCTGTCACCACCGCCGCTGCCGCCGGCGATGTCCACCCGCACCACATCGCTCCGCTCCCCCTCCGTGCCGAACATCAGCGCCGAGCCGTCCGCCGTGTACGTCACCGACTCGGCCTGCCGCTGCAGCGGTGCCTGGACCGCGTGGTCGGCGCCGAGCCTGCCGTCCTTGAAGGCATAGCCACGGGCGCTGAAGTACGAGCGCAGCACCAGCTCCTTGCCGTCCGGCGAGAACGCCCCGTCCGTCACCCACGGCACCTCTCCCACCCGTCGGAAGACATTGGTGGCGCCGGTGGTGAGCTTCGCCGGGCCCTCGTACAGTCCGCCGCCGTCCTCGTTCTTCGACGCGATGTAGACGCGCCCGGTCGTGGGGTGGACCATCAGCGCCTCGGCGTTGCGCGGTCCGTCCGCGTACTTCACATCGAACTGTGTGGCGCGGACCGTCGCGTCCTTCAGCTGTTCCGGCTCCGGGAAGCGGTAGATCCAGACGTGGTCCCAGCTGCCGTTCAGGTTGTCGCCGATGTCACCGACGTACAGATTGCCGTCGGGTCCGAGCGAGATGGCCTCGACGTCGCGCGGCTGCCCCACCCCCCGCAGGGTGATCGTCGCGACCGTCTTCCCGGTGCGGGAGTCGACGGCGTAGATGTACGGCCCGTCGTCGCTGTCGTTGTGCGTCCAGTAGATGCCGGGGTGGGCGCGGCTGGCGGCGAGGCCGCTGGACTCGGTGATCCGGGGGTCTTCGATCGTGAAGCTCCGATCGGCTCCGTCGCCGGCCGCGACGGCGGGAGCCGCCCCGGCGAGGAGGAGCAGCGCGGCGGCTCCGGACACAGTCAGGTACGAACGCATGACACAAGTGTCCATCGTCACGTCGCAGGTCGGATGAGTGATCCGCGATGATGTCGCCATGCGTTTCACGTTTGTCGGCGATTCCATGTCGATCGGCCGCGCCGGCGACTTCACCTGGCGCTACCGGATGTGGCAGCACCTCGCTTCCACTTTCGGTGCCCCGTTCGCGATCGTCGGCCCACGCAGCGAGCTGTACGACACCGGGACGGACACCCCTGTCTCGTACGAGTACGGCGCCCCGGACTTTCCCGCCGAGGCCCGCACCCATCTGGCCGGCTGGGGTGAGGGCTGGCTGCACATGGCCCCGGCTATCGCCGACACGGTCACCGAGCACCGCACGGACATCCTGCTCGTCTCGCTCGGCCTGATAGACCTCGGGTTCTATACGGACAGCGGTCGGACCGCCCTGAACGCAAGGGCGTTCATCACGGCGGCCCGCACCGCGAACCCGCACGTCAAGATGGTGCTCCTGCCCGTGATACCGAACATACGAGCCGAGTCGGACGCCCCGTTCGCCGCCGAGTGCGACCGTTTCAACGAGCTCCTGGCGAAGGCCGTCGCCGACCTCGACCACTCGATGTCCCCGATCCTGCTGGCCTCCCGCCCGCCGGGGTACGACATCCACAAGGACACGTACGACGGGACGCATCCCGGCCCCACCGGCGAACACAAGCTGGCGGCCGCGTTCGCCGACGCGATGCACCAGGCCTGGGGCCTGGGCGGCCCGTACGCGGCCCGTCCGTAGCCGGCATCCGTAGTCGGCACTCGCAGCCGGCCGCGAACAGCCCGGACCGGCCGGCGCCGGTCCCGGTCTGCAACGAGTCCCGGTCTGCAACGGCATGGGGCACCTGCCCGACGAGCTGCGCTGGACGGGCTTCCCGCCCGGCCCCCGCCTCTGAGAACCCGCCCATCACCGGGTTCCCGGCACCTCAGCGCTCCGACCCCGTGGGCCGGGCCCTCACATGCATCCGCTCCCCCTGCTGCCCGAACAGGCTGAGGAATTCGACCGGATCGGGCCCGGCACTGGCCCACGCATGCGGCGTACGCGTGTCGAACTCGGCGACCTCGCCGGCCGTGAGCACCAGATCGTGCTCGCCCAGCACCAGCCGCAGTCGCCCCGCGAGCACGTACACCCACTCGTACCCCTCGTGCACCCGCTGCTCCAGCGGACCCGTCGCCCCGCGGCCGCCGGGCAGGATCTGCTTGTACGCGTGCAGCCCGCCGAGGTGCCGGGTGAGCGGCACGAAGGTCATGCCGTCCCGGGTGAAGGGGCGGAAATGGATACGCGGATCGCCGGTGGCGGGTGCGCCGACGAGTTCGTCCAACTGCACCCCGTACGCCTTGGCCAGTGGCAGCAACAGTTCGAGCGTGGGTTTGCGGCCGCCCGATTCCAGGCGCGAGAGGGTGCTGAGGGAGATCCCGGTCGTCTCGCTGAGCTGCGCCAGGGTCGTGCCGCGTTCCTGGCGCAGGGCGCGCAGCCGCGGCCCGACGCCTGTCAGGACGGTCGAGATCTCGTCGTCCGTACGCTCTCCGCGCTCTCCGCCTTGTTCATCCATCTCTCCATTTTATTTGCCGTCCCGGCAACGGGGCGTGTCAGGACGGCAGGATCATGGCCAGTGAGAGACGGGTCAGCTCATCGGTCAGCCACTCGGCGTCGACCTGCCGGGGGCGGCGGCCGTGATGGGCCATGAGTTCTTCCACCGAGTGGTTCAGCACAGTGACGGTCACGGTGTGGTCACTCGCCACCGCCTCGCCCCGTCGCACGGCACGCTCGGCCTCGGAAGTCAGGAAGTCGATCCACATCGCCCGCCATGTCGCGAGGTGCCTTTCCACCTCCCGGCTCACCCCCAGCACCTCGACGAACGCCACCCGGGCCGCGCGCGGGTCCTCGGTGACCGCCTTCACATAGGCGTCGAAGAGCAGCCGGACCCGTTCCGCCGTCGGGCAGTCCTCCATGCCCTCGGCCATCAGGGCGTTCTCGGCGGCGCGCAGCCCGTGGGTCGCCACCTCGTCGTAGATCGCCATCAGGAGCACCTCCCGCGAGACGAACTCCTGCTGGAAGATGTGGACGGGCACCTTCGCCTGCTCGCACAGAGCCTCGACGCTCGTGTGCGCGTACCCGTACGCGGCGAACAACTGGCGCCCGGCCCACAGGAGTCGGTCCCGTGCTCCCGGACCCTCCATGGCCTGTCCCACCGCCCCGTTCCGCTGGTTCGCCACGACACCCACCATCGGTCCTCCTTCGTCGTCCGTACCGCTGCCCCCACTCTCCACGCTCTGCCCCGCCGGTGGTGTCACCGCCACGCGCTCGGCCACGCGTAGGGCGGTGCTTCGGTCAAGTCCGATTGCCCATCGAATCGTTGCTGCTACCGTCTGAATTTTGGATCTACGGAGGTGTCCATGACCCTGCCCATGCGTCTGCGCCGCGCACCCGTACGCGCGGCGGCCGCGCTCGCGTTCTGCACCGTGGCGGCGTCGCTGCCGGGAGCCGCCACCGCCTCGGTCGCACCCGCTGCCGCCGGGACCGGCTCATCCGCGGTCTTCAGCAGCCCGGCCGAGCCGACCGGTATCAAGGACCGCCTGACCGACCTCATCGGCCGCACGGCTGCCGGGGCCGACATCCGGGTGGCGATGTACATCTTCAATGACACCGACATCTCCACCGCCCTCAACGCCGCCGCCGACCGCGGGGTGCACGTCAAGGTGGTCGTCGACTCCATCTCGGCCCAGAGCTCGACCCATTACGCCGCTTTCGCCGCCCTCAAAACCCACCTGGGCAGCACGACCTCGGCCGCCTCGTACGCCGTCTCCTGCCCCGCGAACCGCGGCTGCATCGGGAACGCCGCGAACGGCGCCTCGATCAACCACAACAAGTTCTTCCTCTTCTCCAAGCTCACCGACGGCACCACGAACGTCGTGCTCCAGTCCTCGGAGAACCTCGACGCCCGCCCGTCCGTCGGCGGCTACGGCGCATGGAACAGCGCGACCCAGATCAACGCCGACGCGGGCCTGTACAACGGCTATGCGTCGTACCACACGGATCTCGCCGCGATGAAGGCAAACAACAACTACTACCGCACGGTCGAGTCGGGGAACGCCAAGGCGTACTTCTTCCCCGAGGCGTCACAGAACCCCGACTGGCCGTCCGAACCCGCCACCGATGCCGTGATCAACCGCCTCAACGGCGTGGTCTGCAAGGGCAACACCCCCGGCTGGGGCACGGATGACGGCCGGACCGTCGTACACGTCGGCATGAACCTCTTCAGCCGGTACGAGATCGCCAAGAAGCTCCAGGCCCTCGACCAGGCGGGCTGCTGGGTCGAGGTCCTCCACCAGCTCCCCAAGGGCTACGCCTCCGAGGCCCCCACGGGCTCCACCCGCAAGACCCAGGCGGCCCTCACCGCCCCGTTCAACGCATACAACGGCCCGGTCGTGCACACCTTCCCCGAGTCGGCGAACGACTCCACGCCCTTCCACTCCAAGTTCCTCCTGGTCAAGGGCGGCTATGACGACGGCTCGGCCAAGGTCAACGACCGCAAGATCCTCTGGACCGGCAGCCACAACTACACCTTCAACTCCCTTCGCTACAGCGACGAGGCGTTCGTGAAGCTGGAGGACAGCTCGGTGTACGACGCGTACGAGGCGTTCTTCAAGTCGGCACTCCCGAAGGCCACATGCACCTGGATCGAAGGCACCTGGTCCCCGAGCAGCTGCTCCTGAACTCCGCCGCATGCACGACGAACCGCCCGAGTCCCCGCGCTTCGGTGAGCCGCTCCTCCGGACGGCCCGTTCCGCCGAACCGCCGCGTCCTGACCGGCGATTGCCTGCCGCCCTGCTGCCGGGCGATTCAGCAGGACTGCGAGGGCGGGGCCGTGAACATGACGTCCACGGCGTGAGCGGTGACCTCGAGCTCGTCACCGAGAGCCCACTCGGCGACCCGGGAGACCGTGGCGGCCGGGATGCGGTCGCTGATTCCGGGGGCCGCCGGAATGTCCTGCGTCGCGTGGGCGTCGTGCGGCATGACGACCCGATACCCCAGCGCCAGGGCTGCGCGGGCCGTCGCCTGCACACACATCTCCGACATCACACCGCAGATGGCGAGCGCCTGTACCTGCGATTCGGCCAAGAGACCGCCCAGCGACGTCCCGTCGAACCCGTTGTCCTCGGTCTTACGGATCACGACCTCGGTGGGGCCGGTCTCGACGGGATGGTGGAGCTCCCAACCGGGCGTGTGCGGCTCGTCGCCCGCTCCGGCCGGCCCGTCGTTCTGAATGTGGACAACGAGCGCCCCGCTCCTTCGCGCCCGTGCGATCAGGTCTGCCGTCCGGTCCAGGAGCCGGGCCGTCTCGGGTACTGCCCTGTCACCGCAGACGGCGGCCTTCTGAACGTCCACAACGAGCAGGGCCTCTGCGGGAAGCGCGCGATTGTCCATGCCGTCATCATGTCCGTCGGCGCAGTGCACCTCTACGTGTTTTCGACCCGATGGCACGAGAGGGCGCCACCACCTCCAGGACCTGCCGCGCGGTTGCCACCACTGACGGGTCGGATCAGGGACGCGGCCACCTGCGTCCGCTCAGGCGCTCGATGTCGGCGTTGAAGCGCCTGAGGTACGCGGCGAAGGCCGAGACGTCCTCCTCGGACCAGTCGGACATGATCTGGTCCAGCGAGCTCGTATTGCGCTCCCGCTCATCGTCGAGCATGCGCGCGCCCTCGTCGGTGATGCGGAACTTGCGGGCCATGCCGCCGTCGGGGTCGGGTATGCGCTCGACGAGACCGGCGCGCTTCGCCGCGGCGGTCTGCCGGTTGAGGGTCGAGGCGTCGAGCCCGAAGGCGTCGCTCAGTTCACCGATCGACATCGGCCCCTGGACACGGATGCGGCTGAGCAGGATGTAGGCGCTCCGCTCCAGTCGGCTGTCCTCGCGGCGGCCGTTCCTGTGATGCAGAAGTCCATGGCGGCTGAGCAGCATCTGCTCGTACTCGACCTCTTGCGTAGCCCTGACCATTGCGACCGCTGCCTCTCGCTCCTTGCCGGGCCGCCGGCACGTTTCATTTCGGAGCGGCCCCGCACCATCCTCTCACATGACTATGCATCGCACACATAATGTGCCTGATGCATAAGGCATGTACGATGCACTTCGATACCCGACAGCCACCCGAGGAGTCCCGGTATGGGAGCCCCCCAAGCATCGACCCGCGCGAACGGTGTAATCGCCACGCTGGCGTTCGCCGGCATCGTGGCCGCGATCATGCAGACCCTGGTCACGCCGCTCATCGCGGAACTGCCGCAGATCCTGCACACCAGCTCCGCGAACGCCGCCTGGGTGATCACGGTGACCCTGCTGGCGGGGGCGGTGTGCGTGCCCGTCACCGGACGCCTCGGCGACCTGCTGGGCAAGCGCCGGATGCTCCTCGCCTGTTCCGTGCCCCTCATCGCGGGATCGGTGGTCTGCGCCCTCGCGTCGTCCGTCGTGCCGATGATCATCGGACGTGGTCTGCAGGGCATGGGCATGGGCATGGTGCCGCTCGGCATCGCCCTGCTCCGCGACGTGGTCCCCGCCGAGAAGCTCAGCTCCTCCATCGCCCTGGTCAGCGCCTCCATGGGTATCGGCGGCGGCCTCGGCCTGCCGATCGCCTCGGCCGTCGCGCAGTACGCGAACTGGCGCGTGCTGTTCTGGGGCTCCGCCGTCCTGGCCGTGGCCATCGCCGCCCTGATCTGGTTCCTCATCCCGGACGTCCCGGCCGGCGCCAAGGGTCAGCGTTTCGACGCGCCCGGTGCGCTCGGCCTCGGCGTCGGCCTGGTCTGCCTGCTGCTCGCCGTCTCCAAGGGCGCCGAGTGGGGATGGACCTCCGCGGCGACGCTCAGCCTGTTCATCGCCGCCGTCGTCGTGCTGCTGGCCTGGGGCGCGTGGGAACTGCGTACCCGTGACCCGCTGGTCGACCTGCGCACCACGGCCCGCCCCCGCGTGCTGATCACCAACGTCGCCTCGATCTTCGTCGGCTTCGGCATGTACGCCAGCATGCTGATCGTTCCTCAGCTGCTCCAGTTCCCCGAAGCCACCGGCTACGGCCTCGGCCAGTCGATGCTGGCGGCGGGCCTCTGGATGGCCCCCGGCGGCGTCATGATGATGATCGTCTCTCCGTTCGGCGGAAAGCTCACCGACGCCCGCGGCCCGAAGTTCACCCTGATCTGCGGCGTCCTGGTCCTGGCCGCCGGGTACGGCCTCTCTCTCGTCCTCATGGGCTCCGCCTGGGGGCTGATGCTGTCCCTCATGGTCATCAACAGCGGTGTGGGTCTCGCCTACGGCTCCATGCCGGCCCTGATCATGGGCTCCGTGCCGCTCTCCGAGACCGCCGCGGCCAACGGCTTCAACACGCTGATGCGTTCCCTCGGCACCTCGATCGGTGCGGCCGTGATCGGCGTGGTCCTGTCCCAGATGACCACCACGGCGGGCGGCCACAGCTTCACCTCGGAGAGCGGCTTCCGCACCGGCCTGATCATCGGCTGCGGCGTCGCCCTGGTCGCCGCGGCGACCGCCGCCGTCATCCCGGCGGTGCGCCGCAGTGCGTCCGACGCCGCGAAGGACGATGCGGCCCCCGCCCCCGAACAGGCCGCCGTCGAAGCCTGACCGGCCCGACACCCGTTGCGGCACCCCACCCGGGCCACGAGCCCGGCGGGGAAGCAGAACCGCGCTGCCCGGCGTCACCCCTCCGCCGACGCCGAGAAGCGGACCGGGCGGCGGGCGGGAGAACGTTCAGCCGGAGGCCGGAACACGGTCGAGCGTCGACTGGCCCGCGGGTCCCCAGGTCGCCTTGCCGCCGGGAAGGCCCAGGTCCCCGGCTCGGCCGATACCGATGCACCGCCGATTGCCCTTCAGGCGGTCTCGGCCGGGTTCGCCGCGAGGGAGGCGACTCGTTCGCGCCAAGGGATTTGGGGAGGCTGCTGCGCGTACGCGGCTGCTTGGGCGGCCCAGGATGCCCGTGCCTCCTCCTGGCGGCACGGGGCGCAGTGTGTTTCGTCCCCCACCGCCCGGAAGACGTGATCCTCGCCGGGACCGGCGCAGGGGACGAGTTCCCTGACGCGGGATGGTGCCGCGGGGCGGGCATCGGTGGGCGCCGGGGGTTCCGGGAGTTTCTGTACGAGGCGGTGGCGCAGGAATCCGACCGCCGACCGCACGCCCTCCGGGGGCAGTTCGCTGGTCAGGGCCCGACGTAAGTCGGTGGTCGTGATGCCGCGCCGAATCCACTCCGCAGCCAGCTCGGCGAGCCCCCGGGCCTCGCGGACTCCCAGGTGCAGCTGGGGTGTTGCGTGGCGAAGTGACAGCAGGAGCCGTTCTGTCACGTTCAGTTCGGGGGCAGGGGTGCTGTCGCGACCGGGCTCGGCTTCGGACTCGGGCTCGGCTTCGGAGGGTGGGTGGGGATAGTTCTTCTCACGTTCTTCTTCCACCGGTAGTGAGCCACCGACCGCCCGAATCCCCGGCTGACCGACCGTCCGTTCCCGCGTACTCGGCTGAGGCGCAGGCGCCACCACCAGCCCGTCCAGGACCCGTCGGGCCTGTTCCGCCGTGAGAGGGACGTTCGAGCAGAGTTGGTCGGTGGCCCAGTGACCCCGGCCCACCTGCCGCCTCCGCTCATGCACGAAACCGTTCTCCGTCAGCTGCTTCTTGGCCTTCTGATACGCCCGTCCAGTGATCCCGAGATTCCTCGCATGCTCACTGAGCGCCTGCCCGGCCTGGTCTTCGGGAAGCCCCTGTACGTGCAGGAGGAGAACCTTCGCGTCACTGCCCAGACGCGGATGGCGCACGACGTCGTGCGAAGCCTTCGTGTAGCGCCGAAAGGGCGCGATAGCATGCCGAAGCATCCCGGTGGAGTCCTTGTCCACTCGTGGTGAAGGCCCTCGGAGCGGTGTTGGTAGCACCCCCGGGGGCCGCTCTGCACGCGGGTGCGACACAGAGCGTTATGGCGCGATCACCGTACCGCAGGCCGCGGGAGCCTTGCCCCCTTTCGATCACATCTCTCGTGCGACAGATGTGCACCTACTACATTCGCTACATGAGTGAGCCTGTCGTTGAGTCCATGGCAGAGGTCCGCCGTCACCTCGCCGATGTCATAGACCGCGCGCGACGGGATGGGACCCCGACGATCATCACCCGCCGCGGCAAGAGCGAAGCCGTGCTGGTCGATATCGACGAATACCGGCGCCTGAAGCAGGTCACCGAGCAGTACGAGGACGAGTGGCTCAACCGACTGGCCGACGAGGCCGAGTCCGAGGGCCTCAACGGTTCGGTCTCCATCGAGAAGATGGCCGCACTCCTCCGATCTGCGCCCTGACCTCATGGGATACATCACGCGGTTCACTTCGCGCGCACAGCGAGACTTGCTGAAGATTCCTCGTCAGGATGCGCTCCGCATCCTCTTCCCGCCTCAGAGCTCCAGAAGGCGCTGGATACGAGAGATGCCGCAGCCTTTGACATCAAAGCTCTCCAGGGGCACTCGGACAGGTGGCGGCTGAGAACCGGCGACCACCACGCCGTGTACACCGTCGAAGACGGTCAACTCATCCTGTGGGTGCTGGCCGTCGCGTACCACGGCGAGGTCTACCGCGGCCTGTAACTCACGCTCCGGACCCCTGGATCACGCCCTCACCCCTCCCTGGCCGTCACCTCCAGGACCAGTTCGTGCAGTAGGTCGACGTCCACGAACGGCACCTCGGCCGTGGGCAGTGAGCGCCAATCGAGCGGCCAGGTCAGTCCGTGCAGCGCGGGCACCCCGACGAACGCCGCGTTCTGCCCGTATCACCCCATCAACTGCGCCCCCGACGGCCACCGGTGCGCGCGGGTGCTTCGCGGCGGCAACAGGAAGTACATGCTGCGCTCCCCGATCCCCGACCGCACGATCGGGCCCGCCTGGAAGTCGGTGAACTGCATGATTTCGTAGGCGACTTGCTCGCCAAGTACGCCGGGGATCCGCACCGCGTCGAAGTGAATTCCGACGTGTCGCAGGGCGTGTCCGGACGCGGGTACCCACGAGGGCGCCGGGGCGGGTGAACTTTTCCGTTCCATGGGGAAAGCGTCCCGGTCGACACCTACTGTGACCAGGGACACAGGGCGTCCGTGCACTGTTGTGTACTCGGGAGGTAGGGCTGTGCACTCCGGTGGCAAAGGGAGCGGTAACGCGACAATGTTCGGTGCGTTGTTGCGTTTCTTCCGCGAGCGGGCCGGGCTCTCGCAGGAAGCGCTGGGCGCGAAGATCCGCTTCTCCAAGTCACAGGTGGCCATGGTGGAGCGAGGAGAGCGCACGCCGAAGGGGAACTTTGTCGCACGAGTCGACCAAGTACTGGGTGCACAGGGTGCACTGTTGACAGCGGGGGCAGAGTTCCGGGCCAGCCACTTGCCCTCATGGTTCGAGGAGTTCGCCGAGGTAGAGACGGGAGCCTCCGCACGTCACGAGTACGAGACTCACGCGGTTCCCGGCCTGCTTCAGACGAAAGAGCACGCCCGCGCGGTCTTCACCAATCACCATCCGTCCCTCGACGATGACGAAATCGAAGGACGGGTTGCGGCTCGGCTGGAACGGCAGGAGTTACTGACCCGCAAGCCGGCGGCAGACATCGGCTTCGTGCTGGAACTGCACCCACTTGCGCGGCCCATCGGGGGCCGCCAGGCGCGCAAGAGGCAGCTTCATCACATTCTTGATGTCGCCAAGTTGCGGAACGTACAGGTGCAGGTGATGGCGCCGGACCGGACGACACATGCGGGACTCAACGGCCCCTTCGTCCTGCTGGAGACGGCGGAACGGAATCGCCTTGCCTACGTCGAAGGGCAGAGCGGCAGCTTCTTCGTCACTGAACAGCCCGACCTGGGTGACCTGTTCGGGAAGTATGGCATTCTGCGAGCGCAGGCGCTCAGCCCAGAGGCGTCCATGAAACTGATTGAAGAGGTGGCAGGGGAAGAATGAGCACCGACCTCAACTGGTTCAAGAGCAGCTACAGCGGCGACCAGGGCGGCGACTGCGTCGAGGTTGCCGTCGCCTGGACCAAGTCCAGCTACAGCGGCGACCAGGGCGGCAACTGCGTCGAGGTCACGACCTGCCCCCATAGCGTCCACGTCCGTGACTCCAAGGACCTGACCGTCCCCGCCCTCGCCCTCTCCCCCGCCGCCTGGGCCGACTTCCTCCCCTACGCCGCGCAGTAAGGCCGCGTCGCCCGCTGTCGGGCCCGCTCCGTAGGGTGTTGGGCATGTCCAACGAGTCGCCCCTGATCCAGAGCATGCGGACCGCTGTCGCCGCGGCGCCCGCCGACGTACCGCTGCGCCTGCACCTCGCCGAGTTGTTGCTCGGTGAGGGTCTGGGCGAGGCCGCCGTCGCCGAGGCCGCCGTAGCGTTGCAGCACGCGCCCGGGGACGCGGGCGCGCGGGCGCTCATGATGCGGGCGATGGGTCTGCCCGCACCGGCCGACGACAAGGCGGAGACGGCCGAAGAGCCGGAGCAGCCCGCCGCACACCGCCCCTCCACCGGGTTCGACTGGGCCGCCGCCGAGAACGAGGTCGCGGGCGCCGTCCCGCCGCGCTTCGTGCCCCCCGCCCCCGCTGCCGGCCCGGGGCCGGCGCCCCCGAGGCGCCCCTCGCCGCCGACGGCAGCGGTGATCCGGGCGACGCCACCGCCTGGGAGGTCGACACTCCCGGTTCCGTGACGCTCGCCGACGTCGGTGGCATGCAGGAGATCAAGGACCGCCTGGAAGCCGCGTTCCTGGCTCCCATGCGCAACCCCGAACTGGGCAGGCTGTACGGGAAGAGCCTGCGCGGCGGGCTGTTGATGTACGGGCCGCCCGGGTGCGGGAAGACGTTCATCGCGCGGGCCGTCGCGGGTGAGCTCGGGGCGAGCTTCATGTCCGTGTCGATCAACGATGTGCTCGACATGTGGATGGGCAACTCCGAGCGCAATATGCACGAGGTCTTCGAGACGGCCCGCCGCCAGGCGCCGTGCGTGCTGTTCCTCGACGAGGTGGACGCGCTGGGCGCCAAGCGCAGCCGTATGCAGCACGGCGGGATGCGCAACACCGTCAATCAGCTGCTCACCGAGCTGGACGGGGTGGGCGGGGCCAACGAGGGAGTGTTCGTGCTCGCCGCGACCAACGTCCCCTGGGACGTGGACATCGCGCTGCGGCGCCCCGGCCGGCTGGACAGGACGCTGCTCGTGCTGCCGCCCGACGCGCCCGCGCGCGAGGCGATCCTCCGCTACCACCTGCGCGACCGGCCGATCGAATCCGTCGACCTGGGCAAGCTGGTCAAGGTCACCGAGGATCTGTCCGGCGCCGATCTGGCCCACGTCTGCGAATCCGCGTCCGAGCGGGCGCTGCTCGACTCGACCCGTACCGGCGTGGTCCGGATGATCAACATGAAGGATCTGCTGGGCGCGGCGAAGGAAGTGCGGCCGTCCACCGATCCGTGGTTCGCCTCGGCGCGCAATGTGGCGATGTTCGCCAACGAGGGCGGCATGTATGACGAGTTGCTCGCCTATCTGAAGAAGAGGCGCAAGCTGTGACCACGGTGGGGCACGAGCTGACCGAGCAGGCGAGCGCGCTGCTCGTACTGGGCCGTGTCGATGAGGCGAAGGCCAGGCTGGCCAAGCGGTTGGCTCAGGACCCCGAGGACGTCCGCGCCTGGTCCCAGCTGGGCCGGTGCCATGAGCAGCTGAAGGAGTACGAGCAGGCCGTGGAGGCGACCGGGGCTGCGCTCGCGATCGACCCCGAGTACGTCAACGCCCTGATCATCCGGACCTACGCGTTGCGCCGGCTGCGGCGCACCGACGAGTCGCTGGCGGCGGCACAGGAGGCGGTACGGCTCGCACCGCATTACTGGCAGTCGTACATGGCGCTCGCCGAGGCGCTCAACGCCTGGCAGCCGCGCTGGCCCGAGGTGCTCGTGGCGGCGCAGGAGGCGGTGCGGCTGGGGCCCGAGGAGACCGAGGCGTACGGTTCGCTGTGGAAGGCCGCGCTGCTCAACGGCAGGAGCGACCTCGTCGACCTCGCAGTGCGCGAGACCTTGCGTATTGATCCCAACGACGCCTGGGCGCTGAGCCAGCAGGCGGAGAAGCAGCTCGCCGCGCCCGGCATGAAACCGAAGCAGCGGGCTGAGGTGTATGCGTCCGCGCTGGCCGCCGACCCCGCTTCGAACCGGATGCGCCTGGGGCTGGACCGGGCCGTGTTCCAGATGCTGCGCCGCACCCGGTGGCTTGCCGTACTGAGCCTGGTGCTGGCGGGGGCGGCGATCGACCTGTTCCCGTCCGACGGGGAGGCCAAGGAGCTGCCGCTGCCGCTCGGCATCCGGGTGTACGTGCTGGCGCTGATCGGGGTGATCTGGGCGCTCGGCGCGTGGTGGCGCTACCGGAAGCTGCGCGCGGGGGTGCAGCTGAGCGTGCGGTCGTTGCTGCAGCGGATGTTCTGGGCGCGGCTGGTGCTGGTGCAGGCGGTGCTGGGGACGTTGTGCGCGGTGGCCGTCGCAGCCGTGCCGTGGACGGACCGGGGCGTTCCGCAGGTGCTGTTCTGGGTGGGGCTCGTACCTACGCTGCTGACGATCTGGTTCGACCGGCCGCGCACGCGACAGGCGTAACCGAAGGTCCGGCAGTGCGTGGTCGCCGGTCAGGAGATCCTGCGGTCAGGAGACGAGGATGCCGATGCCGTCTCCGAGCAGTTTCGCGCCGAGTACGAAGAACAGGACTGCCATCACAGCGACGTTGTGCCGGGCGGTCCAGTCCTTCCAGCCGCTGAGCACGGCCGCCGCCCGCTCGCCCGTGAACAGCAGTACTGCGAGCGGGGTCAGCAGTCCGAGGGTACCGATGACCACGAAGACTGCCAGCGAGGCGATTTGCTCCCCCGGCGGGAGGCCGGCCGAGCTGATGGAGGCGGCCGCCGCAATGGTCAGCGAGGCGTTTTTGACATTGGCCGCCGACAGGGCCAGCCCGAGGCCGAAGATCTTGACCGGCGTGAAGCGGTCGATCGCGGCCATCCATTTCGGAATCTGCGCCTCCTCGGTGGGGGCGGGGCGCCGGTGCCACTGCCGGGCACCGAACAGCACAAGGAGCAGTCCCAGCCCGAGCTTGAGGCCGCCCACCCAGGTGGCCGGATGATGCTGGGCGGACGCACCGCCGGGGCCGCCGATCACCAACATGACCGCGCCCAGCGCCGAAAGCCCCACGACCCAGCCGACGGTGAACAGCAGCCCGTTGAGCCGCCCTCGGGGCGTGACCAGTACCAGGATGATCGCGATGATCGGGAGCGGACTGATTGCGACGCCGGCCGCCAGGCCCAGGACATCGCCCAGAACTTTACCCATGGCGCCCTCCGGGCGGCGAGCAGGGATGAACCGGCCGACCGGGCCCGGCCCCGGTCGCCGTCTCCGGCCCCCGCGAGCTTCTCCGTCGTTCGCCGAGCACCTGGAGAACCTCTCAACAGCCATCATCGGCCGCATCGGCGGGCCGCGCGACACCGACGACGCGATGGAGCCCCGACCACGTCCGACGCGGCCCTGCGGACAGTTCTTCGCGCCGCCCTGCCGACCGGGGGCCCGCCGCCTTCAACGCGCGGCAGCCGTCCACCCGTGCCTACGCTGACTATGAGCAGGGCCTGGGCCCGCGACCGTCGTGCGCTGTCGTGTCAGGCAGCGATGTGGCGCCGTACGGCTCGGTCCGGAGTACGAGGCTCCGCTCTCGCGAGCGGAGCTGCCGACGAGAAACGGCCGATTCATGCCATCACGGTTCATCCCTTACACGCAGGACGTCGAAACCGCTGAGCCCGATTTCGACGACAAGCTGCAAACAGTGATCGGGAAGACCGAGCGGTACATCGCCGAATCGGTCACGACCGAAGGCACCGGCGCCGCGGTGCGTGACGCGCACGCCAAGGGTTACGGACTCGTCGGAGGAGAAGTCGAAATCCTCGACGGGCTCCCCGCCGAGTACGCCCAGGGCATTTACGCGACGCCAGGACGCCACGATGCCCTCGTGCGGTTCTCCAACGGCTCTCCGCATGCCGGAGCCGACGCACGGCTCGGCCGTGCGACCGGGCTGGCTCTCAAGATCTTCGACATCGACGGTCCGACCCTGCTGGATGACGAGCCCGACACCCGCACCTTCGACTACGCCCTCATCAACGCACCGGTCTTCTTCTGCAACACCCTTGAGCATTACCTGTTCATCCAGGAACTCTTCCTCGAAGCACCCGCCTATTTCGCCCAGGGTGCGCCCGGCCGGCATCGCTTCTACCGCGACTTCGTGACGGGGAAGGGCACCTTGGAGCAGGACGGGTGGGCGTGGGACGAGTTCCTGGCGTTCCTCAGGGTGTCGCAGCCGCCCTCGGTGAACGTTCTGCTGTCGGCCTACTGGACGATGGGCGCGGTCCGGCACGGCGACCACATCGCCAAGGTGCGTATCGCCCCCGACCCCACCTTCGCCGAAGCGGTGGTCCGGCACATTATCGACCTGACATCGGCGGCAGAGGTGTTCCGGCCTGCTCTGGTGTCCGAACTGCAGGAACGGCCCTACGCGTTCGACATCCAGGTCCAGCTGTGCACCGGCCTGGACCGGATGCCGGTCGAGGACGTCACCGTCGAGTGGCCCGAGCAGCTTTCCCCGTTCGTCACGGTGGCCAGGCTGCGCCTCCCGCAGCAGGACATCTCCGACGAGGAGAACCTCAAGAGGATGGACGCGCTCTCCTTCACTCCGTGGCGGGTGACCGCCGCACACGCGCCCCTCGGCAGCATCATGCGCGCACGCAAGGAGGTCTACCGTCGCTCCTCCATCGTGCGCCACCGGCTCAATCGTCAAGAACGCACGGAGCCGCGCAGCGCCGACGAGGTACTGCCGTAGAAGGCGGTCACCTTGCTGCACGAGCAGCTGGTCAGCCCAGGGCAGCTCAGCGGGCCAGGCGGCCCAGCAGAGAACCGGCGGCGACGATACCGGCCAGCGCCGCGAAAGCGAGGACGCCGAAGTCGAGGCCCAGGTGGGCCTGGGTGCCGATGAGCAGTCCACGCAGGGCGTCGACCTCGTAGCTCAGCGGGTTCACCCTGCTGACGGCCTGGAGCCAGCCGGGCATCAGGGCGACCGGGTAGAGCGCGTTGGAGGCGAAGAAGAGCGGCATCGTGATGGCCTGGCCGATGCCCATCAGCCGGTCGCGGGTCAGGACGATCCCGGCGATCGACATCGACAGGCAGGAGAAGAACGCCGAGGCGAGGAGGACCACCACGACCACGCCGAGCAGCCGCAACGGGTTCCAGGTCATGCCGACACCGATCAGCGCGGCGATCACGATGACGACCGCCGCCTGGATCACGGCCTTCACCCCGGCGGCGAAGGCCTTGCCGGTCACCAGGGCGGTCCGGGGCGTCGGCGTGACCATGAGTTTGGTGAGGACGCCCGAGTCCCGCTCCCAGATGATCATGATTCCGTAGAAGATCGCGATGAACATGGCGGACTGGGCGATGATGCCCGGCGCCAGGAAGTCGAGATAGGGGACGCCGCCGGTCGGGATGGCGTGGATACGGGAGAAGGTCACGCCGAAGATCAGCAGCCAGAGCGCGGGCTGGACGGCGCGGGTGTAGATCTCGGTGCGGTCGTGGCGCAGTTTCTGCAGTTCGACGACGCACATCGCGGTGACGCGCGCGGGGACGACGCGCCAGCCGGTGCGGGGCGGTGGCGGGGTCAGCAGCAACGCGAACCGCTGATCCGGCGGGACGGACTCAGCCGAGGCGGGATGCGGTGCGACGGGTACGGCGGACATCTCGGAACGCTCCTTTCCCTTCATCGGAACCGGAACCGGAACCGGAGCCGGAGCCGGAGCCGGGGTCGTTCAGTCCGCTTCCGGAGTGGTGGCGGAAGACGTCCTCCAGGGACGGTGGCGCAACGCCCGTCTCGCCCGATTCCCGGCGGTGGGCGACGAGCTCGCTCTTGAGCTGGGCGGGGGTGCCGAGCGCGCGGAGTCTGCCGAGGTGCATCAGCGCGAGCCGGTCGCAGCGCTGGTCGGCCTCGTCCATGGAGTGGGTGGTGACCAGCACGGTCATGCCGGTGCCGACCCGTATCTCGGTGATGCGGTCCCAGACGCTGTCCCGTGCGATCGGGTCCAGGCCCATGGTCGGCTCGTCCAGGATCATCAGCCGGGGCGCGCTGACCAGGGCCTGTGCGAGTTCGAGGCGGCGGACCATGCCGCCGGAGTACGTGGCGGCGAGCCGGTGCGCGACATCGCCGAGGCCGACCGCGTCCAGCGCCTGGGAGACCCGCGCGGCGCGCTGGCGGCGGGGCACATCGAAGACGCGGGCGAAGAGCTGGACGTTCTCCCGGCCGGTGAGGCTCGCATCGGCCGACAGCTGCTGCGGTACGTAGCCGAGCAGGCGCCGTACCGCCATCTTCTGCCGGGCCGCGTCATGGCCGAACACCTCGATGACGCCGGGCGGTACGGGCAGGAGCGTGGTGATCGCGCGCATCGTCGTGGTCTTGCCCGCGCCGTTGGGCCCCAGGAGGCCGAACACCTCCCCCTGGCCGACCAGCAGGTCCAGGCCGTCGACGGCCTTCGCGTCGCCGAAGCTGTAGCTCAGACCGGTGCAGTTGAGGGCGGGGGCGGTTTCCGTGGTCACGCGGCCTCATCCCCTTCGCTTCGCAGTGAGGCGGCGAGTCTGTGCAGGGCCGGGAGTGCGGCGGCGAGTGCCGCCCGGTCGGCCGCGTCGAGCCCGGCCAGATGCTCACGGAAGAGCGCCTCGCGTCGGGCGTGCCAGTCGCTCAGCCTCCCGATCCCTGCGGGGGTCGGATGCAGCAGCGCGGCCCGCCCGTCTCCGGGGTCCTTCTCCCGTCGCAGCAGTCCTTCGGCCACGAGATGGTTCACCAGGGTGCTGACCGAGTTGGGCGCGAGACAGAGGCTGTGTGCGGCTGTGGAGACGCGGATGCCGGGTCGGTCGGCCACCAGCCGCAGCAGTTCGGCGTGCGCCCCGCGCAGCCGGGGCACCGGCAGGCCGCTCCACAGCCGCCGCCGGGCGAGCCTCTGGATGCGGGGCAGAAGTCCGGCGAGCTCATCGGGTAGATCACCCGCCACCACATGTCCATTTTAACTCTGTACGAGAGCTAATGTCCCTATCGTTTTTGCCCGTACGAAAACGGGGCCGCCATCCCCCGCGATGAGCGAAAGACGTCGGCCCCGGTTCAGGGGAAGTCCGGCGCCGCGCGGTCAGCGGCCGGCGAACCGCTCCCCGCACCGGCTGCAGAACACCGGCTCCGGGTCCTGCGAGAGCCGGCCGCACCCGGGGCAGACCAGGTCCAGCATGCAGGGCGCCTCGCCGCCCTCGTATCCGGCCGGGGGCGCGACCGAGGGCTTGATGGTCAGGCCGGGGCGCCGGCGGTGGACGGTCAGACAGGCCAGACCGTCCGGCCCCGCGGCAAGGGCGCGACGGGAGGTACGGGGCAGCCAGACGACGCTGGTCGGCGTCAGGTTCAGCGCGTCGTCCCCGGCGACGACCCGGCCGCTGCCCGCGACGACGACGAGGAGGACGTCCAGGACGTCCTCCTGATGCTCACCCACCTCCGCGCCCGGCGGAAGACGTACGAGATTGGCATCCAGCTCCCGGCCCTGCTCGGCCAGTTGCCACAGCGCACCGCGGTCGTCGTGGGCGGCGGCGGTCAGCAGGTCGTCGAGTACGGCCAGTACCCGGGGTTCGGAATTCACGGCAAACAGGCTACGCCCGCCCTACGCTGAACCCTTTGCCCGCCGAGCCGAGGGAGCCACCGCCGTGGACCGCATGCCCGACGAGAAGTACCCGCCGATCGAACCGTACGAGCACGGCATGCTCGATGTCGGGGAAGGCAACCTCGTGTACTGGGAGGCGTGCGGCAACCCGGACGGCAAACCCGCACTCGTCGTGCACGGCGGTCCGGGGTCGGGATGCACAGAGCGGCCCCGGCAGTACTTCGACCCGGACCACTACCGCGTCGTCCTCTTCGACCAGCGGGGCTGCGGCCGCTCCACCCCGCACGCGAGCGATCCCGCCGCCGACATGCGGTACAACACGACCGACCGGCTGATCGCCGACATGGAGCGGCTGCGCGTCCACCTCGGGATCGGCACCTGGCTGCTGTACGGCGGATCCTGGGGCTCGACGCTGATCCTCGCGTACGCCGAGCAGTACCCGGAGCGGGTCTCCGAGATCGTGATCCCGGCCGTCACGACGACCCGGCGCTCCGAGATCGACTGGCTGTACCGGGGCGCGGGCCAGATCTTCCCCGAGGCCTGGGACCTGTTCCGGGCCGGGGTGCCGGAGGCCGAGGGGGACGCGACTCCTGACGTACTCGCCGCGTACGCCCGGCGGATGGAGAGCGCGGACGCCGGGGTGCGCGAGAAGGCGACGGCCGACTGGTGCGCCTGGGAGGACGCGGTGCTCTCCCAGGAGACGTACACCGGACCGCCGCCGTACAGCGGGCGCCCCGGCCGGGCGCAGCAGGCGCTGGTGCGGATCTGCTCGCACTACTTCTCCCACGGCGCCTGGCTGGAGGAGGGGCAGCTGATCCGGGACGCGGGGCGGCTGACGGGGATTCCGGGCGTGCTGGTGCACGGACGGTTCGACCTGGGCGGGCCGTTGATCACCGCGTGGGAGCTGGCGAAGGCGTGGCCGGACGCGGAGCTGACCGTGATCGACGGTGCGGGGCATCTGGGCGGTCCGGCGACGAGCCGGGCGGTGCTGGCGGCGCTGGACCGGTTCGCCAGGCGGTGAACGGATGCGGAATTCGTGGCGCCCGATGGCGGCAGGGGCGGGGGGCAGGGGTCCGTTTGTCGGAGTGGCATGGCAAGCTGTGTCTTCGCTGTACGCGCGGTAGCACTCGTACCCCCCACTGGTCTCGTCATGAGCCAGTGCTGTCGCCGGACGCAGCGCCTGACGAAACCGACGTCCGAAACCATCCGTGGGGTACGACTTGAGAGCGAAGCGAAGAATCTGGATCACGGCTGCCCTGGCCACGTCCGCCGTGGCGGGCGTCCTCGTCTTCGAGGGGGTGACGGGCAACTCCTCGGTGGACGCCGACGCCAAGTCCGGCCCGGCCAAGGCCGACGTGCACGCGACCGCGCTGAAGGTCGACGGTGACGGCACCTCAGCCACCCTCGGCAAGCGGGACACCAAGCCGTTCAGCATGCTGGGCATCACCTGGACCGACCCGGCGGCCAAGGTCACCGGAGCCGTGGAGGTACGGACCAAGTCCGCCGCCAACGGGAACTGGACGTCCTGGCTGCCGCTCGAAACCGATGTCGACGGGCGTACGGAGGCCGGCCGGTCCGGCGTACGAGGGAGCACCGAGCCGCGCTGGGTGGGCCCCTCCAACGGTGTCGAGGTACGGATCAACGCGGGCGGCAAGGTCTCCGCGAAGCTGCCCGCGGGGCTGCGGCTGGACACCGTGGACCCGGGCCGGAGCGGCACCCTGAACGCGGACCCGGCCGCATTCGCCGCCGACATCCCCGCGACCGACCCCTCGGCCGATCCGTCGGCCTCGGCCACATCCGAGCCGCCCGCGCCGAGCAACAGCACGGAACCGCCCGCCGAGGTCATACCGTCCGACCCGGCGTCACCGAGCCCTTCCGACCCGGCCACGGTGGAGCCCACTCCCCCGGTGAGCCCGAGCCCCTCCGCGCCCGCGAGTTCGTCCCCGGCCGCGACCCTGCCGCCCGCGCCGCCGTCGACCGTGCCCAAGCCGCCCATCACCTCGCGTGCGGGCTGGGGCGCCGACGAGTCGATGAGCCCGGAGGCGCCGGAGTACACCGACACCATCAAGGCCGTCTTCGTCCACCACACCGCGGGGACCAACAACTACTCGTGCGCCGACTCCGCGGCGATCGTGCGCAGCGTGTACGCGTACCACGTCAAGAGCAACGGCTGGAAGGACATCGGCTACAACTTCCTGGTCGACAAGTGCGGGACGATCTTCGAGGGCCGTAAGGGCGGGGTGGACCGGCCTGTCTTCGGTGCGCACACCTACGGCTTCAACCGGCAGACGGCCGGCATCTCGGTCATCGGTACGTACACGGACTCGGCCGCCCCCAGTGCGGTGACCACCTCGGTGGCCCGGATCGCCGCGTGGAAGCTCGGCCAGTACAAGGGCGACCCGGCGGGCAGCACCATGCTCACCGCGGGCGCCACCGGCAGCAACCTCGCCGGCACCAAGTTCACCGCCGGTACGCAGTACTCCTTCAAGCAGATCTCCGGCCACCGCGACGGCTTCGCGACCGAGTGCCCCGGCACCAAGCTGTACGGGCAGCTGCCCGCGATCCGCAGCCTCGCCGCGGGTCCCGTCACCGGACTGGCCATCAAGTCGGTGACCGGCGCCGGGCTCTCGGGCACGACGTACTACACCAAGTCCACGGTCACCGTGGGCTGGTCGGCGACCACCCCGAGCGCGTTCATCTCCAAGTACGAGTTGCTGGTCGACGGCAAGTCCGTCGCCACCACCTCGGGCACCGCCACCTCGGCCAAGGCCACGCCGGCCGTCGGCAGCCACCAGGTCCAGGTCCGCGCCACCCACCAGTCGGGCAAGGTCACCACGTCCGCCGCGGCCACCGTGGTCGCCGACCAGACGGCGCCCGCCTTCACCACCAAGCCGAACCTGGCCCTGCGCACCGGCACGGTGAACACCACGGCCGTCCCCGTCACCCTGAAGTGGAAGGCCACCGACGCCGCTTCCCTCAAGGAGGTCAGGCTCACCGCCCCCCTCGCCAAGACCTACGGCCCGACGACCACCAGCGCCTCGCACACCGCGAAGTCGGGTGTGGCGACCGGCTGGGCCATGACCGCGTACGACCAGGCGGGCAACACCGCCGCCGCATCGGTCTCCGGCACGCCGGTCATCGTCCAGGAGAGCTCGGCGACGAAGACGGGCACCTGGACGACGAAGTCCTCGTCCAGCTACCTCGGCGGCAAGTCGTACTCCAGCTCGTCGAAGAGCGCGAGCCTGAGCTGGACGTTCACCGGCCGCTCGGTGGCCCTGGTGGCCTCCAGGGCTGCCACCTCCGGCCAGGTGTACGTCTATGTCGACGGCGTGAAGGTGTCCACGACGGACCTGAAGTCCAGCACCACCAAGTACCGCGACGCGCTGTGGACGAAGAGCTGGTCGAGCAGCGCCAAGCACACCGTCAAGATCGTCGTCGTGGCCACATCGGGCCGGCCGACGGTCACCACCGACGGCATCGTGTACCTGAAGTGACCGACGCAGCCGAAGTATCCGCGTAAGACATCCGCATGACGCCCTGCCCCCGGCACTCCGCCGGGGGCAGGGCGCGTTCGGGGATCACCCTTGCTTCGAGCGGACTCGAAGGCGTTGGCTTGGTGCCCATGAAGTACACGCAGCTCGGACGCACCGGACTCAAGGTCAGCCGCCTCGTCCTCGGCACCATGAACTTCGGCCCGCACACCAATGAGGTGGACAGCCACGCCATCATGGACGCGGCGCTGGACACGGGCTTGAACTTCTTCGACACCGCGAATGTTTACGGCTGGGGTGAGAACAAGGGCCGTACCGAGGAGATCATCGGCACCTGGTTCGCCAAGGGCGGCGAACGCCGCGACAAGGTGGTTCTGGCCACCAAGATGTACGGGAACATGGCCGCCGACGGCGAGGCCTGGCCCAACCACGACAAGCTCTCCGCCGTCAACATCCGGCGCTCCGTCGACGCGTCGCTGAAGCGGCTCCAGACGGACTACATCGACCTCTACCAGTTCCACCACGTCGACCGGAACACCCCCTTCGAGGAGATCTGGCAGGCGATCGACGTCCTGGTCCAGCAGGGCAAGATCCTCTACGCGGGTTCGTCGAACTTCGCCGGTTACAAGATTGCCCAGGCCAACGAACTGGCCGCCCGGCGCGGCTCGTTGGGCCTGGTCAGTGAGCAGTGCATCTACAACCTGATGGAGCGCCGCGCCGAGATGGAGGTCATCCCGGCCGCGCAGGAGTACGGCCTCGGCGTCATCCCGTGGTCCCCGCTGCACGGCGGACTGCTGGGCGGTGTGCTGAAGAAGGAGCGCGAGGGCACGGCAGGGCGTTCGGTCTCCGGCCGCAGCGCGGACGCGCTGCAGAACTCGGCTCAGCGCGAGAAGATCCAGGCGTACGAGGACCTGCTCGACAAGCACGGCCTGGAGCCGGGCGAGGTCGGCCTGGCGTGGCTGCTCGCGCAGCCGGGGGTGACGGGACCGATCGTCGGACCGCGCAACCAGGAGCAGCTGGACTCGGCGCTGCGGGCGCTGGAGCTGGAACTCTCCGCGGAGGTGCTGGCGTCGCTGGACGAGATCTTCCCGGGTCCGGGGCCGTCGCCGGAGGCGTTCGCCTGGTGAGGACGGCCTGACGGACTGTCCGTCCGATACGTACGGGCCGCCGCTGCCCCGTCCCCGTTCGGGGGCGAGGGCGACGGCGGCCCGTCGTGTGTCCGCGTCAGAGCGACGCGTCGAGTTCCTTGAGCGTCTCCCCGAGCCAGCTCAGCTCCGCCTGGCTGGTCGCACGGGCGATCCTCAGCAGACCCTGCCGGAACGGGTCCTCGAACGTCTCGGCGCCGAGCGGCTGCTCGCCCTCGTAGAAGAAGCTGCTCGGCTCCTCCAGGAACGAGAGCCGGCGCCGCAGCACCGCCACCTGCTCGGCCGGGGACGCCAGATGGCGCAGGAAGGCAAGGACGGTGAACCAGCGGTTCTCGTCACTGATGTCCGTCTCGTCGGCCTCCCGCAGCCGGCGCCGCAGCTCCTCGCGCCCCGGCTCGGTCAGGGTCAGCGTGTGGCGGGGGGCAGCCCTGCTGCCCGGCTCCGTCCGGCGCTCCAGCCATCCGGCTCGCTCCAGGCGCTTGATCGCCGGGTACAGCGTGCCGTCCGCGATGGGGCGGACGTGTCCGGTGAGGTGGGCGACCCGACGCTTCAGCTCGTAGCCGTGCAGCGGCTGTTCGTACAGAAATCCCAGGATGGCCAGTTCCAGCATGCAAGCATCCTCCCCCATGGCGTTATACATCGACGCCGATGTATAGTCTCGCCGAGGTTATCGGTTATGGGGCAAGGAGGAGGAAACATGCAGAACGCTCAGGTGACGGCCGACGGTGCGTGCATCCGATGGGTGGAGCTCCCCGGCCGCCCCGGCACATCCCGTACCCGGGTCTATCTGCACGGGCTCGGGGCCTCGTCCGGCCCGTACTTCACCGCGAGCGCCGTGCATCCCCTGCTGGCCGACAGCCGGTCGCTGCTCATGGACCTGCTCGGCTTCGGGATCAGCGACCGCCCCACGGACTTCGGCTACACCCTGGAAGAGCACGCCGACGCGGTGGCGGCGGCGCTGAAGGCGGCCGACGCGTACGACTCGGACGTGGTCGCGCACAGCATGGGCGGCGCGGTGGCCATCGTGCTCGCGGCACGCCACCCGCAGCTGGTGGCCCGGCTGGTGCTGGTCGACGCCAACCTGGACCCGGTCGCCCCGGACCCGGCCCGGCCGGGCAGCAGCGGTCTCGCCCGGTACACGGAGGAGGAGTTCCTGGCCGGCGGCATGGAGGAAGTGCGCGACCGGGTGGGGCCCCACTGGTGGGCGACCATGCGCCTCGCGGGTCCCGAGGCACTGCACCGCACCGCCGTGCATCTCGCCCGCGGGACGACACCGACGATGCGCGAGCTACTGCTGGACCTGAAGATTCCGCGCACGTATCTGCGCCCCCGGGACAACGGACCGCTGCCCGGCCAGGAATCGCTGATCGAGAACGGTGTGCGGGTCGTGGCGGTCCCGGACTGCGGGCACAACATCATGCTGGACAACCCGGAGGCGTTCGCCAAGGAGACGGCGCCGGCCGTCGACGCCTGAGACGGAGGGGTGCGCGTCGGGCGCGACGGGCCTGGGCTCGCGCCCATGGCGCGGGGTCGCGGGCACGGCCATCAGTGCGGCCCCGGCCTCCCGCAACGAGGCCTACCGAGGCACTGCGTCACGCTCCGACGGCGGCTGCCACGGCGACGACGACGAACATCAGCACGAGTGCGGCGGCCATGATGCGGTTTCTGGTCTTCGGGTCCACCCTCCGAGCGTAACCGCCCATCTCAGTGACCCAGCGACCAGGATGCGATCACCTCGTACCGCGGCTGCTCGCCCCGCACCCCGGCGACCGGCAGGTTGCTGCGTACGAGGGCGAGCTCACCGACCTCCCACGGGGTGCCCTCGAAGCCCCCGAGAGCCTCGACGAAGGGGCGCAGGTCGGCGTCGGTGCGGCTGCGGGCGAGGGTGAGGTGCGCGCTGTAGCGGCGGTGCTCCTCCATCGGGATGCCGGTGCGGCGGGCGGCGGCGTCGGCGCGTTCGGCGAGGAGCCGCAGCGTGTCGAGTTCGCCCGCGGCCCCGACCCACAGCACCCGCCCACCGAACCGGCCGCCACTGTGGAGGCGCAGCGGGAAGCGCTCGGTGCGGCCGGCCGCCCGTGCGAGGCGCACCCGCAGCTCGGGCAGCAGCCCCTCGTCCACGGCCCCGAGGAACGCGAGCGTGAAGTGCCACCCCGGCTCACCGGTCCAGCGCAGTCTCCCGGCACCGGGAAGCGCGCGCAGCGGGTCGACGGCCCGGCGCAGTTCCTGGAGGGCGGGGGCGGGCGGCAGAACGGCGACGAAGAGTCTGAGGCTGCTCATGGGCCGAGTGTCGCACCGTAACGGCGTGTCTTCGTCTGCGTGCGTATCGTTGTACTACGCGGCTGCCCGCGCCCGTGCGGCAGCGGGGAGGAGCGGCACGATGACCGTCGTAGAGACCGACAGGATCGAGATGGCCGACAGCAGCGACGAGCGCACTCTGGACATGATGTTCGAGTGGCTTGAGCCCACCCCCGAGGGATTCAAGGTAGAGATCGTCGAGGGGAACATCTACATGTCGCCGCAGCGGGACACCCACTGGGAGGTCATCTTCGACATCGTCGAGCAACTGCGCGCCAGGTACCCGCGACAGCGACTGAAGTCCGATGTGCGCATCGACTTCCCGGGCCGTCTCAACGGCTTCGCTTCCGATGTCGTCGCCCTGGCCGAGGACGCCACCAAGGACTCCAAGGGCCGCTGGCGCTACCAGGACATCGAGTTCGTGGCCGAGGTGATCTCCAAGGACACCGCCGCCAACGACTACGGGGCGAAGAAGGCCGCGTACGCCACGGCCGGCGTACCCGTGTACGTCATCGTCGACCCGTACACCGGCACGTGGCATCTCCACACGCTCCCGAAGGACGACGAGTACCGCAGCGTGCTGAGCCTCGACTTCGGCACCCCGATCGACCTCACCGCGACCCTTGTGGGCCTCACCCTGGAGACGGGCGAGTTCCCCCGCGACTGACACGTCCCCCGTACGTGCCACGGGCCCCCGACCGGTGGATACCGGTCGGGGGCCCGTGGCACGTGCTTTGCGGACGCCCCTCAGGCCGCCGTGGCCAGCTCTTCGCGCGGGACGAACCGCACGTGCGGGCGGCCCGGGCGGAGGTCGACCTTGAGGCGGAGGCCGCCCACGCGGGCCAGCATGAAGCCGACGCCGAGCGCGGCCACCAGTGAGAACGCACCGCCGGCCATCATGCCCGTACGGACCCCGTAGGCGTCGCTGACCCAGCCGACGATCGGGGCGCCCACCGGCGTACCACCGGCGAAGACCATCATGTACAGGCTCATGACCCGGCCGCGCATCGCCGGGTCGGCGGCCATCTGGACGCTCGTGTTCGCGCTGATGTTGGTCGTCAGGCCGATCATGCCGATCGGGACCAGCAGGATCGCGAAGAGCCAGACGGACGGCGACAGGGCCGCGACGATCTCCAGCAGACCGAACGCCGTGCCCGCGGCCACCAGCATCCGCAGCCTCGATGAACGGCGACGGGCGGCGAGCAGGGCGCCGGCGAGGGAGCCGGCCGCCATGAGGATGTTGAAGAACGAGTACATCCCGGCGCCGCCGTGGAAGATCTCGTCCGCGAAGGCGGTGAGCCAGATCGGGAAGTTGAACCCGAACGTGCCGACGAAGCCGACCAGGACGATCGGCCAGATCAGCTCGGGGCGGCCGGAGACATAACGCAGCCCCTCGCGCAGCTGTCCCTTGGCGCGCGGTACGACGACCGCCTTGTGCAGTTCGCTCGTACGCATCATCAGCAGACCGACGAGCGGGGCGAGGAATGACAACCCGTTGAACATGAACGCCCAGCCGCTGCCGACCGTGGTGATCAGGACACCCGCGACGGCGGGGCCGATGAGCCGGGCGGACTGGAAGTTCGCCGAGTTGAGACTGACCGCGTTCCGCAGCTGGGCGGGACCCACCATCTCGGAGACGAACGACTGGCGGGCCGGGTTGTCGACGACCGTCACCATGCCGAGCAGGAACGCGATGAGGTAGACGTGCCACACCTGGACGACACCGGAGAGCGTGAGCACCGCGAGGGCGATCCCGCACAGGCCGAGAGCCGCCTGGCTGACGAGAAGAAGCTTCCGCTTCGGGAGACGGTCGGCGATGACGCCGCCGTACAGGCCGAAGAGAAGCATCGGAAGAAACTGGAGGGCCGTGGTGATGCCGACGGCGGTGGCGGATCCGGTGAGGCTCAGGACGAGCCAGTCCTGCGTGATGCGGGACATCCAGGTACCGGTGTTGGAGATCACGGCGCCCGTGGCGAACAGGCGGTAGTTACGGATCTTCAGCGACGAGAAGGTCCCGCCGGGCTTGCTGTCGTGGGTGGAAGTCGGTGCGGGGGCGGAGTCTGCTCCGGATCCCGTACTCAAAAGGGTTCGCCTCCTCGGGCGTATACATTTCGCTGACTGACGGGATGCGGCGGTGCGGGCGGTGCGCCGGCTGTGGTCCGGCGCGGCCGGCCCCGCTACAGGTGGGCGAGCTTCTCCAGCACGGGCGCCGCCTTGCGCAGCGTCTCCCACTCTTCCTCGTCCAGGCCCTCGGCGAGGGTGGTCAGCCAGGCGTTCCGCTTGGAGCGGCTCTCTTCGAGCATGGCTTCCGCCTGTTCGGTCTGGCTGACCATCTTCTGGCGACGGTCATCGGGGTGCGGTTCCAGTCTGACCAGTCCCTTGGCTTCCAGCAGCGCGACGATGCGAGTCATCGACGGAGGCTGCACATGCTCCTTGCGGGCCAGCTCACCGGGCGTGGCCGAACCGCAGCGGGCGAGCGTGCCGAGCACCGACATCTCGGTGGGGCTCAGTGACTCGTCGACGCGCTGGTGCTTCAGGCGTCGGCCGAGCAGCATCACGGCGGAGCGAAGGGAGCTCACGGCGGCCGCACTGTCGCCGTCGTGGATCAGGTCAGGCATGTTTATTAGCGTAACTCATTACCTACCCTAAAGACCATTCGTGTTACACGCGCGAGAGCCACCTCACCCAATCGATCACCCGAACGAGTGAGTCGGATCCGGAAAGTGACGCCAAACGACCTCGTGGGCCGTAACCCTGCTTGCCATGGGATCGACTGTGCTCAGCCTGCGGATAGACGGTGAGCTGCTCGACCGGCTCAGGCAGCATGCCGCCAAACGCGGAATGAGCGTCCAGGACTATGTCGTCCGGACGCTCATTCGCGATGACTTCGACGAGCGCTTCAAGGCGGCCGTCGACGAGACGGAGAAGTTCTACGGCCCGGAAGGGACCGCAGGGATCAGGGCGGAGGAGGTCACGTGAGGCCGAGGGCCGGCATCGCGTAGTAGAAGACGAAGACCGCCGACACCACGTACATGGCCGCAGGCACCTCGCGCCAGCGCCCGGCCACGACCCGCAGCACGGAGAAGGCGATGAAGCCGATGCCGATGCCGTTGGTGATCGAGTACGTGAACGGCATCATCAGCATGGCCAGGAAGGCCGGGATGGCGAGCGTGTAGTCGCTCCAGTCGATGTCCCGTACCGAACCCGAGATGATCAGGAAGCCGACCGCCAGCAGCGCCGGGGTGGCCGCCTGCGACGGGACCATGGTCGCCAACGGCGTCAGGAACAGCGCCACCGTGAACAGCAGACCCGTCACGATGCTCGCGAAGCCGGTGCGGGCGCCCTCGCCGACACCCGCCGTGGACTCCACGAAGCAGGTACCCGCCGAGGCGGAGCTCGCGCCGCCCGCGGCGACCGCGATGCCGTCGACGAACAGCACCTTGTTGATGCCGGGGAAGTTGCCGTCCTTGTCCGTCAGCTTCGCCTCGTCGCCGACGCCGAGGATGGTGCCCATCGCGTCGAAGAAGCAGGACAGCAGCACGGTGAAGACGAACAGGATGCCGGTGAGCACACCGACCTTGTCGAAGCCGCCGAACAGGCTGACCTTGCCGATCAGCCCGAAGTCCGGGGTGGCGACCGGGTTGCCCGGCCACTGCGGGACGGTCAGACCCCATGCCTCGCCCGGCAGATCGGCGACCGCGTCGATGATCATCGCGACGACCGTCATCGCGACGATGGAGATCAGGATCGCGCCCGGCACCTTGCGGACGATCAGCGCGAGGGTGAGCAGCGCGCCGAGGATGAAGACCAGAACCGGCCAGCCGTTGAGGTGGCCGTCGCTGCCGAGCTGGAGCGGCACGGTCGTGTGCGCGGCGTCCGGGATACGGGAGACGAAGCCCGAGTCGACCAGGCCGATCAGCAGGATGAAAAGACCGATGCCGATCGCGATGCCCTTGCGGAGCGACTTCGGTACGGCATGCATCACGCGTTCACGGAGCCCGGTCGCGACCAGCAGCATGACCACGATGCCCGCGAGGACGACCATGCCCATCGCATCCGGCCAGCTCATCCTGGGGGCGAGCTGGAGGGCCACGACGGTGTTGACGCCGAGGCCGGCGGCCAGCGCGATCGGCACATTGCCGATGACACCCATCAGGAGCGTGGAGAACGCGGCGGTCAGCACGGTGGCGGTGACCAGCTGCCCACTGTCGAGCTGATGCCCGTACATGTCCTTCGCACTACCGAGAATGATCGGATTCAGCACGATGATGTACGCCATTGCGAAGAACGTGGCGAATCCGCCGCGGATCTCGCGCGCAATCGACGACCCCCGCTCGGAGATCTTGAAGAAACGATCCAGGCCGTTGTGCGGCTGAGGAGCCGGAGACTGCTTGGAGTCGACCGAAGCGGTGGCCGAGGGGGACATGTATGACCTCAGTCGTACGTAGAGGGGGGTTAAAAGTGGTCAGCTTTGGACTTTTACACGAATAATTCGAGACAGCCGTAAGCAGATTCAGTATGAATACATAAGGCGAAGATCGCTATCTCCGCGCGTAGACCCTTAATTCAGCTGGCCTGTCGGCCTTTATGCATGCCGTCTTTACGGGGTACGGGAAGCGGCCACAGGTGGGCCCATACACTGAGGTCATGGCGAAGTGGACACCGAAGCACGAGGCACCCGAGCCCCTGGAGGGGCCCGTCGTCGCCACCATCACCGGCGGCACGATCCTCTGGTTCGTCCTCTTCCTGGTCCAGCTGCCGTTCTACGGCTGGTTCGACGCCCACGGGCACCTGTGGTGGGTGTGGACCTGCCTGGCCGGTGCGGGGCTCGGCCTGATCGGTATCTGGTACGTACGGGGGCGCGACGCGGCGATCAAGCGGGCAGCCGCGGCTGCGGCTTCCGCGGCTTCCGCGCCGAGCGCCGGGACGGGCACGGAGGGCACGTCGGGCGCCACGGCGTGAAACCGTCCGGCGCCTCGGGTGCCGCCGCCCGACACCGCCCGGCACCATCCGACACCGCCCGGCATCAGGACCTCCGTACCACCACAGGACCATTCCCCTCCTCCCCCGGTCTGATCTTCGGACCCCTCAGTGGGTGAATCGGACGATCCACCCGTACCGTCGGAACCATGACGCAGCGGGCACCCCACTCCTTCGGTGAGCAGACCGCCGGGGCATCCGGCACCTCCGGCCGCCCCGATCCGGCCATGATCGACGCCGGGTCCGAGCTCGACCCGGTCCATCCGATGAAACTGCCGGCCGCGGCCGTGAGCACCTGCGGGCTCACCGCGGCCGAGGTGGCCGAGCGGATCGCCCGCGGTGAGGTCAACGACGTACCCGTCCGCTCGTCCCGTTCCGTCCGCGAGATCGTCCGCGCGAACGTCTTCACCCGGTTCAACCTGATCATCGGCGTGCTCTGGCTGATCATGCTGTCCGTCGCGCCGATCCAGGACAGCCTCTTCGGCTTCGTGATCATCGCCAACACCGGCATCGGCATCGTCCAGGAGTGGCGGGCCAAGAAGACCCTCGACAGCCTCGCGGTCATCGGCGAGGCCAAACCCACGGTGCGACGCGACGGGGTCTCGGCCGAGATCTCCACCTCCGAGATCGTCCTCGGCGATCTCGTCGAGCTGGGCCCCGGCGACAAGGTCGTCGTGGACGGCACGGTCGCCGAGGCCGACAGTCTGGAGATCGACGAATCGCTGCTCACCGGCGAGGCCGACCCGGTGCTGAAGCAGCCCGGCGACCCCGTGATGTCCGGCAGCTTCGTCGTCGCGGGCGGCGGCTCGTTCGCCACCACCAAGGTCGGTCGCGAGGCCTACGCCGCACAGCTCGCCGAGGAGGCGTCCCGCTTCACCCTCGTCCAGTCCGAGCTGCGCACCGGCATCTCCACCATCCTCAAGTACGTCACCTGGATGATGGTGCCGACCGCGATCGGCCTGATCATCAGCCAGCTCGTCGTCAACAACAACGACCTCAAGGGGTCGGTCGCCCGGACCGTCGGCGGCATCGTCCCGATGATCCCGGAAGGCCTGGTACTGCTCACCTCGGTCGCCTTCGCGATCGGTGTCGTACGGCTCGGCCGCAAACAGTGTCTGGTGCAGGAACTCCCCGCCATCGAGGGTCTGGCCCGCGTCGACGTCGTCTGCCTGGACAAGACCGGCACCCTCACCGAGGGCGGCATGGACGTCACCGAGGTCAGGGCGCTGGGCGGTGCGGAGGACACGTACATACAGCGCGTACTGGGTGCCCTCGGCGCGTCCGACCCCCGGCCCAACGCCAGCCTGCAGGCCATCGTCGACGCCTACCCCGACGGGGAGGAGTGGCGGTGCACGCAGTCACTGCCGTTCTCCTCGGCCCGCAAGTACAGCGGCGCCGCGTTCGACGAGGGCGGCGGCCGGGCGTCGGCCTGGCTCCTGGGCGCGCCCGATGTGCTGCTGCCCGAGCAGGACCCGGCACTCACCGAGATCGAGCAGCTCAACGAGCAGGGGCTGCGGGTGCTGCTGCTGGCCCGCGCGCAGGGTGAGCTCGAAGGGCCGGACATCGCCGCCGGAGCCGTACCGAGCGCACTGGTCGTCCTGGAACAGCGGCTGCGGCCGGACGCCGGGGAGACGCTGGCCTACTTCGCCGACCAACAGGTCGCCGCGAAGGTCATCTCCGGCGACAACGCGGTCTCCGTCGGCGCGGTCGCCGGAAAGCTCGGCCTGCCGGGCGCCGAGAACACCCTGGACGCGCGTCGGCTGCCCACCGGCCCGGACGACATGGCCACGGCCATGGAGGAGAACGCGGTCTTCGGCCGGGTCACCCCGCAGCAGAAGCGGGACATGGTCGGCGCGCTCCAGTCCCGCGGTCACACCGTCGCGATGACCGGCGACGGCGTCAACGACGTGCTGGCTCTGAAGGACGCCGACATCGGCGTCTCCATGGGTTCGGGCTCCGAGGCGACCCGGGCCGTCGCCCAGATCGTGCTGCTCGACAACAGCTTCGCGACGCTGCCGTCCGTCGTCGCCGAGGGCCGCCGGGTGATCGGCAACATCACCCGGGTCGCCACCCTGTTCCTGACCAAGACCGTCTACTCGGTGCTGCTGGCGATCCTGGTGGTCTGCTTCCAGGTCGACTACCCGTTCCTGCCGCGCCATCTGACCCTGCTGTCGACGCTGACGATCGGCGTCCCGGCGTTCTTCCTGGCCCTCGCCCCCAACAAGGAACGGGCCCATCCGCACTTCGTGCGCCGTGTCATGCGGTACGCGATCCCGTCGGGCGTCATCGCTGCCGTCGCCACCTTCGTGACGTATCTGATCGCCCGGCACTACTACTCCGGTACGGGTGCGCTGGACGCGGAGACCAGCGCGGCCACGCTCACGCTGTTCCTGGTCTCGATGTGGGTCCTGGCGATCATCGCCCGCCCGTACACCTGGTGGCGGATCTGCCTGGTGGCGGCGATGGGGCTGGCGTTCCTGATCGTGCTGGTGGTGCCGTGGCTGCAGAACTTCTTCGCACTGAAGCTGGTGGGAGCGGCGATGCCGTGGACCGCGGTGGGGATCGCGGTGGTGGCGGCGGCCGGCCTGGAGTTCGCCTGGCGGCTGGTCGGCCGCCGCTTCCCGGTGTAGTTCCTGCGCGGGGGCTACTTCACGTCGACGAAGTCGCCCGCGGTCGTGACCGCCGGGGTGGTGGACGTACCGGCGAAGCTGTAGCGCCAGTAACCGTCGACCGACGCCTTGACGGTCGTCTTCAGGCGCTCTCGCAGGTCGGGTCGCCCGCGGGCACCAGCGCGCCGTCCATGCCCTCTTCCGAGTCGGTCCCGTGCCACAGGAACACCCAGCCGTCGACGATGCCGGAGGCGTGCGAGGCGGTGACCGAGAGGGTGATCGTCTTCGGGGCCGTCGTCCCCAGGACGATGTCCTTGCCGCCGTTGACGGAGACCTTGGAGATGACGGGGAGCGCGGAGCCGGGCTTCACGGCCTCGCCCGCATGAGCGGCCGACGCGGTGAGGGCGGACAGTGCGAGAGCACCGGAAACAGCGGCGACTGCGGCACGGATACGCATGTGATTCCCCAGTCTGTCGACTCGGCCAACTCGACGAACCGGTGGCACGGGACGCGAACGGGCCGTGTCCGGGAGGACGGGAGCCGTCCCCGGGCACGGCCCGAAGTGGTGCGCGGTGGTGCTTTTACGTACGGAGGAACTACCGCACGTCGACGAAGTCGCCCGCGGTCGTGACCGCCGGGGTGGTGGACGTACCGGCGAAGCTGTAGCGCCAGTAACCGTCGACCGACGCCGTGACGGTCGTCTTGAGGTTGCCGGTGCTGTTCGTCTTGATGGTCTTGACCGTGGTGTAGGTGCTGCTGGTCTTCTTGCGGAACTGGAGCTTCACCGGCTGGCCGGCGTAGCCGTGATACGCGTGGTCCTCCCAGTTCGCCCGCGACAGCTTGCCGGTGGCCGTGATCGTCCCGCCCTTCCTCACGGGCTCCGGAGCGGCGTTGACCGTCAGCTTCGACAGCCGCTGCACCCGGGCGGTGCTGTAGAAGTCGGTGTAGGCGAAGTCGGTGTTGTTACCGGCGAGGGCAGCCGCGGTGACGTGCCAGGTGCCGGCCAGGGAGTTCTTGTACAGGTCGTAGCGCGGGTCGATCGTGAAGGTCAGCTTGCAGGTCGAGGTCGTCGCGCTGACCTTGGTGCACGTCGCCGCGTCCTCGTTCGGCAGGATGGCCCCGTCGATGGTGTTCTCGGAGGACGGGTCCGTGCCGTGCCACAGGTCGGCGTAGGCGTCGACGACACCGGACGCGTGCGACGCGGTGAGCGAGATGGAGATCGTCTTCAAGGCGGTGGTGCCGAGGACGATGTCCTTGCCGCCGTTGACGACGACCTTCGAGATGACGGGTTCCGCCGTGGCCGCGGTGGTGGCCGCGGCGGCCTTCGACGAGCCCTTGGCGGTGGTGCCGAAGACCTCGGCAGCCGATGTCGGCTTGTGCAGGTTCGGAACGGACCGGTCATCCGCGTGGGCGGCCGGGATGGCCAGAGCGGACAGAGCCAGGGCGCCGGTAACGGCAGCAACAGTGGCACGAATGCGCATGTGTTTCCCCAGTGGAGAAAGGCCCCGCGAGTATGTGGTGCGACCCGGACGGGGCTCGTTTGGTCTGTGAGTCTGCTGACTCGAAAGACCAGACCTGCAACACATGTGAAGGGTTGTACGCCGAGCTGAATATTTTGAGGAGATCACCCTTCCGTGTCCGGGGGCTCCTCGTCTCAGTCGAACCAGCGGTCCCGGGCCAGTTCCTCCGTACGGGACGGGTCCTCCAGCAGCGCCGCGACCTCGAAGCGGCGCGGCCACTGCCCCGCCGCCCAGGCCAGGCCCGCCGCGACGCCTTCCAGCGTGGCGGCGTGCACCGTCCCGTCGGGGGTTTGGCGCCAGTCCAGTTCGACGCCGCCCGCGCGCAGTTCGCCGTGCTCGATGTACGCGTCCGGGGTTCCGGCGCCGAGGAGGACCCGTACCGAATCCGGCACCTGGTGCCCCTCGCCCTCCGTCGTCACCTCCGCCTCGACGCTCTCGCCGAGCCTGCGCACCTGGAACAGCTCGGCCAGATCGGCCGCGCGTGTCGGGGTGACCGGGAGCAGCGGGAGTCCTCCGGCGAGCGGCAGCAGATCCGGGGCGTCCGCGATCATGGCGTCCGCCGCGTCGACGACCCGGACCTCGCCGTCGACCACGGCCCGCAGTTCGTCGGGCAGCGTGACCTGTTCCGGGTCGAGATCGGCCAGGGCCGTGTACAGGGAGTGCAGTTGCACGGGGCCGACCACACGGTCCCCGTCCGCGAGCCGGCCGAGGAGTTCGGCGGCGCCGCCCGGCTCGTCGAGGAGGGCGGTCACGGACGTCCGTACGCCGAGGGCACGAAGCACCTGGGCGTCGTCGAAGCCGGTCGCGTCGGCGGAGTCGTACAGTCCGGCCAGCCGCGGGTCGCCGCCCGCAGACCGCAGACCGGCCGGGCGGCGGCCGTCGAGCACGGGGTGGTCGCGCAGCCACCAGGCCGTGTAGGGGCGGACGGACCGCGTCGTGCCGTCGGGCAGCAGCACCCGCACCGGCTGGGTCAGCGCGTCGCGCAACGGCGGCTGGGCGAGCAGGGCGAGCGCCTGCGGCCAGGCGTCGTCGTCGACGAGGTCCAGGTCGCGAACGGCGACGAGTTCGGTGGCGACCGGCGGCACGGCGGTGTCGGGAAGCTGGTCGAGGATGTCCTCGCACCACACGTCCACGGCGTCGAGCAGCCCGGCGTCGTCGGGCTCGGCGAAGTCGCCCTCGCGGGGCTCCAGTTCGTCCGGATCCAGGACGACATCGGTGGCCCGTACGAGGGCGAAGGTGGCGAGCACACCACAGGCGGTGAGCGGCTGCTCGCCCCAGCGGTCGGTCACTTCCTGGTCGCAGAGCGCCAGTTCACCCTCCCGCATGATGGCCGCGAACGGGCTGCCGGGCAGCACGAGTTCACCGGCAGGTGCGGGTTCGCCGTCCTCGTCGGGAAGGGCGAGCGCGCCGAGCCAGGGCTCGTCGCCCGGTGCCAGTTCCGCGTCCCGCACAAGGGTGAGGACGGTCTCTGCGAGCTCTTCGGCGTCCAGCGCGTCCTCGTCCCAGATCTCGCCCGCGTCCAGCGATCCGGCGACGGCTGCCCGCACCTGCGGGGTCGTCAGCACGGCGCGGGGCGTGGCGGGCAGGGCGCCCAGCTTCTCCAGCAGCGGATGGGCGGCGTCCGGGTGCGCGACCTTCAGCCCGAGCCGGGCGAGGCGGCCCAGGACGGGGCCGGTGAGCGCGTCGGGGAACGGGAGGAGGACCTGGCGGGGGCCGATGGCGGTGCGGGGGGCGGTCGGGGTCTCGGCGTCCTGTGCTTCCGGTGCACCGGCGAGCGGAACGGGCAGGCCGGAGAGACGGTCCGGGTCGATGCCGGACAGGCTGTCGTACAGCCGCCGCCACCAGCCGGGGTCGCGCTCCAGACCGGCGAGACGGTCGATCGCCTCGGTCAGCGGGACGCGGGCGATGCCGAGGGTGCGCAGTTCGCTGCGGCGCTCCAGTCCGGCGGGCAGCAGGCACGGCAGAACCTCGGCGAGCACCCGTACGGTCTCGGCGCCCACGCCTTCCAGCACCTCGGCCTCGATGGGGCGCAGCGCGGTGGTGGCCGTCTCGCGGATGCCGTCCGCCTGCGCGTCCCAGGTGTCCCACCGGTCCGTTTCGATGGTGGCGTCGCGCGGGGCGGCAGGCTCCAGGAACGCGACGCGCGGCAGCCGCTCCAGGATCGCGCCGCGCAGGGCGCCGTCCAGTTCGCCCTTGCCGAGCGGTCCGGGGACGAGGTCGATGGTGTCGATGGACACCGGCTGCCAGTCGGCGAGCAGCTCGGCGTACGCATCGGCCGCACGCTGCACCAGGAAGTCGGTGAGCGGTCCCGGTGCAAAGTGGCGGCGGGTGGTGTCGAGCGGCAGCGACGCGATGAGCAGCGCGGGGATACCGAGGGGTTCGTCGGTGGGCGTCGGCGCGTGGACGACGGGGACGGTGCGGGGGCGTACCGGGGCACCCTCCGTGTCCACCGGCACCGCCCAGGTGACCGACCAGTGCGGGCGAAGCCGTTCCTCGCGGGGCCGGTCGGCCAGCAGGGCGGGCTCGACGGGGCCGTGCCGGGTGACGGTGCGCCAGCGGTGCGTACCGTGCGCGGAGTCCTCGACATGGGCGTACGGGCCGCGCTGCGAGCGGCGCAACGTCCGTACGGTGTCCGGGGTTTCGATCACGATCTCGTCGAGGCCGCGCAGGGTGAGCAGGAGCGCGTCGTCGACCGCGTCGAGCAGCCGGACCACGAGGTCCTCGGCGCCGCCGTCGCGCAGCGGGAGGACGACGACGGTGTCGTACCCGTCGGGTGCGGTGCCCTCGGCGGGCAGCGGGAGCCGCAGCAGGGGTACGTGGCCGTCGCGGCGGCGGAGCTCGTCGCCGAGGCCCGGGCTGGCGACGGCCGTCCTTGCGGCGAGGTCGCGGGCCTCGGCGAGGGACCAGCGGACGCCGCCGTGCCGGCCGACGACGGCGGGCTCGTCGCTCACCGCGAGCACGGCGGCGAACCCGACGCCGAACCTGCCGACGGCCCCCTCGTGGCCCTCGCGCTTGGCGGAGGCGCGCAGGGTGGAGAGCGACTCCACGCCGGTGGCGTCGAGGGGGGCACCGGTGTTGGCGGCGGCGAGTGCGGCGGGAGCGTCCGCGGTCGCCGGGTGCAGGGTGAGGCGGAGCCGGCCGGGAACCTGTGCGCGGGCGGCGGCGTCGGCGGCGTTCTGGGCCAGCTCGACGACGAGGCGGTCGCGGTAGCCGCCGAGTGCGAGGTCCTCCTCGGCGTTGGCGTCCTCGCGGAATCTGGCAGGGCCGGCGCCCCAGGCGTCGAGCACGCCGCGTCGCAGCCGTGCGGTCCCGAACGGGTCGGCCCCCTCGGTCGCATTCATGCTCACGCTCTGACTCCGCTCTTTCCGGTTACGCGTTGCCCGTGCCGCCAGTGTGCGCCTGAAGGTACCGGGTCCTCTCGCCGGACGGGGGGCCGTGTCTGCGGGGTTGCCCACGGCAGGCCGGATTCTGCCGCACCGCACACCACCGCTCCGGTTCCGTCCTCGAACACCGGAAGGGCTGGGGCGTGCGAAACCGAGCCCGTCCGGCGACCGAGGACAAAATGGTTCGCCGGGCGGGCCCACAGGCGCGTCTCAAAACCGTCGAGGGGGTCCCCCCATGCCCTTGAGGCTATGGGGGAGATCGAGGACGGAAGCGGTTCGCGGGGCGGGCCCGCAGGTTCGATGGCCGGGCGCGCCGGAGAACCCCCCGAAACCTCGCCCCGCTCAGGAGTGACCGAGGTCCTCCGTCGGGCCGTCCGGTTCCGCCGGGACCGAGCCCGAGTCCCGCGCCGGACGCAACGGATACTCGTCCACCTGCATCGTGTCCAGCGCATGCGGCGCCGGCTTCGGCGGCTTCGGCATCACCGCCGCCTCCGAATGCCCACCGCACCCGTACGACAGCGACACCACATGCCCGTCCGCCGGACCGAACTCGTTCGCACACACCCCGAACGCCTGCTTCAGCGAACCCGCCAACGGCACCAGGAACGCGCAGGTGACACAGGACGCCGGAGCCGCCTGAGCCATCGGCGTCTTCGCGCCGAACGCCTCGTCCCACCGGTCGGCCGCCGTGTGCAGCCCGTACCGCGACAGCACCCGCGCCCGCCGCATACCGAGCTCCTCCGCGACCGCCGCGATCGAGCCCCGGCTCGTCGTCGCGGGGCGCGTCGTCAGCTCCGCGTCCTCCGCGTCGACGAGGTCGGCCATCTCCTGCGACACCTCGGAGATCGCGGAGCTCGGCGGCGGCTCGTCCTCGCCGGTGTAGCCGGGCTCCAGGCGGATGTCGTCCGCCTCGGTGGGCAGCAGATCGCCGGGCCCCATGTCCCCGGGACGCAGCCGCTCGCTCCACGGCACCCACTCCGGAGCGAGGAGCGCGTCGCTGCCGGGCAGCAGCACCGTCTCGTCGAGGGTGACGTTCTTCGCGCGGGACGCCCGGGCGACGGTCACCGCCCAACGCCAGCCCCGGTAGCCCGGCTCCATGCACTCGAAGAAGTGGGTGACGACCCGGTCCCCCTCGGAGACCACGGCCACATGCTCACCGACGACCCCCGGCGCGGCTGCTTCCTCGGCCGCCGCGCGGGCGAGGTCCACCGCCTCGGCGCACAGACGGTCGGGAACAGGGGTACGGGCCGTACGGCTTCGCGTCGTCACAGCACTCACAGGTCTCGCTTCTCTCCTACGCCAGTCTCACGAGCGCGCCAGCACATCCATCGATTCGGCCATGACGGATGCGGGCGGAGCGGACCTGAGGGCCGCGTCGACGTCCACACCCGTTGTGCCTGCCTCGGGCGCACCTTCTGCTATCCATTCTGCGGGATCGCCGATAGGCGCGCGGCCGAGAACAACCGCCGGTGGCGCGCTACGCACGCTACCCTCTCCGCCGCCCCCCGCCCACCTGCCCGTCCCAATCAACGCCGTATCCGGCGCCGTGTCCCGTGCAAAGTCCGCCTCGGAACCGTCACAATTGCCGGCCCGGTCCGGGCAGGCCGTTCCCGGACCGGGCGGACCACTGACCCGACAGGGCGGAGTGCACCACGCCCTGCGTCGATCCCGGTTCGTCACCGCAGTGACTGGGGCACTATGACGAAGTGACTTCAGCCAGGTCGCACAAGGATTCCGGCCCGCTCCGCAGGACGGGCCGGACGATCGGTCATGCCCTCCACACCCCGTTCACCGGCACCGCGAGAGGAATCCGGAAGGCGACGCACGCCCACGGCGCCGGGGAGTCCGGGCTCGGCAAACTGATCGAACTGCACGCCGTGAACGGTGCGGGCGATGTGATGATCACGATCGCGCTCGCCTCGACGGTGTTCTTCTCCGTACCGACGGACGAGGCCCGCGGCCGCGTCGCCCTCTACCTCGCCGTCACCATGGCGCCCTTCACCCTCCTCGCGCCCGTGATCGGCCCGCTCCTGGACCATCTTCCGCACGGCCGCCGCGCCGCGATGGCCGGTGCGATGCTGGCCCGTGCGGTGCTCGCGCTCACCATGGCGGGCGCGGTCGCCACCGGCGGCCTGGAGCTGTATCCGGCCGCGCTGGGCGTCCTGGTCTGCTCGAAGGCGTACGGAGTCGTACGCAGCGCCGTCGTACCGCGTCTGCTGCCGCCCCGCTTCTCCCTGGTGAAGGCGAACTCCCGGGTCACCCTGGCCGGGCTCCTGGCGACCGGGGTCGCCGCCCCGATCGGGGCGGGGCTGCACACCATCGGGTCCGCCTGGCCGCTGTACGGCGCGTGCGTGATCTTCATCGGGGGGACCGTCCTCGCCTTCACGCTGCCGCACAAGGTCGACTCCTCGAAGGGCGAGCGGAAGGCCCAGCTGGTGCCGCCGCACGGCGTGACGTCCCCCCGGCCCGAGGCAAAGCGGAACGGGAAGGGCAACGGAAGGACGAGGGGCAGGGAGAAGCGGGGAGAGAAGCGGCCCGGGCTGCGGTCCGTGGGGCCGTCCGTGCTGAACGGGCTCCAGGCCAACACCGCGCACCGCGCGCTCTCCGGTTTCCTGATCTTCTTCCTGGCGTTCCTGCTGCGCGAGCAGCCGCTCGCCGGGCAGAGCGCCGCCGTCTCGCTCGGCATCGTCGGTGTGGCGGCCGGTGTCGGCAACGCGCTCGGTACGGCGGTCGGCTCCTGGCTCCGGGCCCGCGGCCCCGAAGTGATCGTCGCCTCGGTGCTGGCCCTGGCCCTGGGCGTCGCCGTGCTCACCGCGCTCTTCTTCAGCACCGTCATGGTCGCCGCGCTCAGCGCGACGGCGGGCTTCACCCAGGCCCTGTCGAAGCTCTCGCTGGACGCGATGATCCAGCGCGACGTGCCCGAAGAGGTACGGACATCCGCGTTCGCCCGGTCCGAGACCGTGCTCCAGATGGCGTGGGTGATCGGCGGCGGCATCGGCATCGCCCTCCCCCTCAACGGCGTACTGGGCATGTCGGTCGCCGCGGGCATCCTCACCCTGGGCGCCGCCACGTCCGTACGGGGGCTGCTGAGCGCCGCGCGACGCGGCTCGCCGCACCCCCGCGTGGCGTGAGCCGGAGCGACCGATAGCCTTCGGCCCATGACCGTTGCGTTCTTCTCCGGTAAGGGCCGTCGAATCGGCGTCGCTCTTGGTGCCGTGTCCGCGGGACTCCTTGTCCTCTCCGCCTGCGACAAGCCGACGCCGCTCGCGACCGTAACGGTCGGCGGCAACACGGTGAGCACCGAGGCGTCCTGCTACAACGACGGCAATGCCCTCAAGGAGTCCGAAGTCCAGGGCTGCCTCAACAAGAAGGCGGAGAAGTCCGTCGAGGTCGCGATGGACGACAAGGTCCGCTTCGGCGTCGACCCGGAGATCGCGGACAACGGCTGGACGCTGTTCATCAACGGCCAGCAGGCCGAGCAGGAGCCGTACAAGAAGACCTACCGGTCCATCCCGGGCAGCGCCTTCTTCTCCAGCCAGACCGGCGAGACCACGAGCAACAAGACGCAGATCAGCATCGTGGAGACCAAGGGCAAGAAGCTCACCGGCATCTGGCACTTCGAGCTGAAGAAGACCTCCTGACCCCTTTCCCTCCCCCTCCTGACCTCGGAGGATCCGCCCCGTGCGTGTGCTCGTCGTGACCGCTGTCCCAGCAGAACGGGACGCGGTCACGCGTGCGTTCGGGGATGTGTCCGAGGTGGCCGTGCACGAGGTGCCGGGCGCTCGGCTCCACCGCGTGGGCGACCCCGGCGGCTGCGGCGTCGTCGATGTCCTCGCGGGCGGCGCCGGACCGGCCGCCGCGGCCGCCGCGACGGCCTTCGGCCTTGCCTCCGGGCCGTACGACCTCGTCGTCTCGGCCGGGATCGGCGGCGGATTCGCGCCCGTCGCCCCGGTCGGCTCGCTCGTCGTCGCGAGCGGTGTCGTCGCCGCCGATCTGGGCGCCGAGACCCCCGAGGGCTTCGTGCCCGTCACCGGTCTGGGCTTCGGCCGCGACCGGTACACGCCACCGCCCGCGCAGGTACGCGACGTGGCCGCCGCCACCGGCGCGCTCACCGGCGAGATCCTCACCGTCTCCACCGTGACCGGCAGCGCCGAGCGCGCCGCCGCCCTGCTGGCCGCACACCCCCAGGCTGCCGCCGAGGCCATGGAGGGCTTCGGTGTCGCCGAGGCCGCCGAACGGACGGGCGTACCGGTGCTGGAACTGAGGGCGGTCTCGAACGCCGTCGGCCCGCGCGACCGGGACGCCTGGCGCATCGGCGACGCGCTGGCCGCACTCACCGGGGCATTCGGGAAGATCGTCCCCGCACTGGAAGGTTGGACCCACCATGAACGACACGACTCGTAACCCGTCGAACCCGTTGCACATCGCTTTCTCTCCGTGCCCGAACGACACCTTCGTCTTCGACGCCTGGGCGCACGGAAGGGTCCCCGGCGCGCCCGCCCTCGATGTCACCTTCGCCGACATCGACATCACCAACAAAATGGCCGAGCGCGGCGAACTCGACGTGCTCAAGGTTTCGTACGCGGTGCTGCCCTGGGTGCTCGACGAGTACGCGCTGCTGCCGTGCGGCGGGGCGCTGGGGCGGGGCTGCGGACCGCTCGTCCTCACGAAGGAGGCGGGCACGGATCTGACGGGAAAGACCGTCGCCGTGCCGAGTGAGCGCTCCACGGCTTATCTGCTGTTCCGGCTCTGGGCGGCGGAAGTGGTGCCGGGCGGGGTCGGCGACATCGTCGTCATGCCGTTCGACGAGATCATGCCCGCCGTGCGCGACGGGAAGGTGGACGCCGGTCTCGTCATCCACGAGGCCCGTTTCACGTACCAGAACTACGGCCTGCACAACCTCGCGGACATGGGCCGGCACTGGGAGGAGACGACCGGGCTGCCGATCCCGCTCGGCGCGATCATCGCCAAGCGGTCGCTGGGCGCGGGCACGCTGAAGCTGCTCGCCGAGTCGGTGCGCACCTCGGTACGGATGGCCTGGGACGACCCTCAGGCGTCACGGCCCTACGTGCTGGAGCACGCGCAGGAGATGGACCCGGCCGTGGCGGACCAGCACATCGGGCTGTACGTCAACGAGTTCACCGCCGACCTCGGCGAGGACGGCTACGCGGCGATCCGCGGACTGCTGACCCGCGCCGCGGCCGAGGGGCTGGTACCGCCCCTCGGCCCGGATGCGCTGTCGTTCGTCTGAGATCCGCCGGGGGTCCGGGAGTCCGGAAGTCAGACGTCGAGCTGGTCGGCGACCGCGCGCAGCAGGCCGCCGATCTTCTTGCCGGCCGCCTTGTCGGGGTAGCGGCCGCGCTCCAGCATCGGTGTGATGTTCTCCAGCAGGGTGGTCAGGTCCTGCACGATGGACGCGAGCTCGTCCGGCTTGCGGCGCTGTGCGGCCGCGACGGACGGGGTCGGGTCCAGGATCGCCACCGAGAGCGCCTGGTCTCCACGCTGACCTGCGACGACGCCGAATTCGACGCGCTGGCCGGGCTTGAGTGCGTCGACGCCGTCGGGAAGCACCGAGGAGTGCACGAAGACGTCACCGCCGTCGTCGCGGGAGAGGAAGCCGAAGCCCTTCTCGCTGTTGAACCATTTGACCTTGCCAGTCGGCAAAGCACGCACCCCATCTCAACCCGTATGCCGGAACAAGCCTCAGCAGGTCAGGCTATCCAGTGGTGGTGCTCCCCTGCTGGCAGCAGCCTCCCCAGGTGAAGTACCCCTCGTCAAGCCTGGTCATCCGGACTGCTGTCCAGAAACGGTGCATGCTTGTGCGCGCCGCCTGCCGTGGGATGGTTCGCCGTCGTCGGGAACTACCCTGGCGGGGTGAGCACTACTCCTTCTGGCGCAGGTGACCGGCTCGTCCGGATCGGCGCGATCGTCTTCTTCATCGGCGCACTGGCCACGCTGGCCACGATGGCCCCGCTGTTCCTAGGAACCCATCCGCTTCCGTCCATCGCGTGGTCGCTGTGCATGCTGATGGGCGTCGGCTTCCTGATCGCCGCGGCGGGCGTGGTGCGGTCGGTGCGGGCCGGGTCACCGAAGCGGTAGGGCGGGGCGCCCCCGAGGCATCTTCCCTGCCGCAAACGCCACAGGCCGTCCGGCTCGGCCGCCCGACCACCGTCACGCGGGACAGCGGAAAGAAACGGAAGGTGCGGCGCGAGCTGCTCATCCAGCGCTGGTTCTCGGTCGTCACACCATCCCGACGACAACGCTGCGCACTCGACGCGATCCGCGTTTGGCTTGAAGTGCGTTGCCAATGCTACGAGTGCCTTGATACAGATGAAGATCCTGTTGTCAGTGGCATGCGTGTTGCTGAGTGCAGTTGACGAACGTATCGGCCGGGGGGTTGGCATGACTGGGTGGGATATCAGGCCGAGTGGGGTCGAGTCCATTCTGTCGCTGGTGGGGCTCGCATCCGACGACCTGGGCAAGGACGTCAAGGGCTACGGCGAGAGCGTGGAGAGCGCCGCACTGCACGCGGGGACGATCAGTGGGCCGTACTGCGGTGAGGCGCCCGCGGGGCCGGTGGGGGCCGCGGTGGCGAACTTCGTTGCGGACAACGAGTACGAGATCAGGTTCATGGCCGCCCGTACCAAGAAGACGATGGACGGCACGGTCGAGGCCACCACCGAGTACATCGAGGGCGACCTCGCCATGGCCGCCCAGGCCCAGCGCGACGCGGCCAAGGCCCCCACCCCTGCTGAGATCAGGGCGGTCGGGCAGAGGACGGACCACAAGGGCGGGGAGTAGCCGACGTGATCGAGCCGGGCGGTATACCGCAGTACACCGGTGACTTCGCCCAGTTGGAGAAGGCTGCTTCCAACCTGCGTACGCGCGCCACGGGCATTCGGACCGGCGGGAAGGACGTTCACTCCCGCTTCCAGGCAATGGCCGCCTATTACAAGGCTCCTGAAGCGGACAAGCTGTTCTCGTCCACCCAGCCGGTGATGGACACGGCAGAGGAGTTCGCGGGGAACATCGAGTCGCTCGCCGACGCCCTGGACACCTTCATCCACGATGCCAAACCGCACGCCGACCGGCTCAAGCAGTTGAAGCTGGACGCCATCGACTTCGTCGACAGCGTCCGGGGCGATGACGACTGGACCGAGGACCAGAGCAAGACCGACGCGCATCAGGCGTTGATGGACGGTGTGGCGGCAGCACGTGAGGGCTTCCAGGAAGCCGAGCGCAACGCCGCCAACAAGATCGACGCGATCAGCCCGGGTGCCTGCCGCCCGAAGTGGATCGTGGACGACGGCACCCACGGGCTCGGCATGTACGGCCAGAACGCCGACGCGCTCAAGGACGTGAAGGACCTGCCGTGGGGCAGCCCCGAGGGGCGCACCTACGAGCGCTGGAGCCTGGACTGGTGGGGTCACGGGGCCAAGAGCTGGGCGTGGGACGGCATCGCCAAGGACAGCATCTGGGGCGGCATCGACGGCCTGGTCACCCTGATCGGCTTCCACGGAGAGCAAGAGCGTGACCAGGCCTGGGACGGTCTCAAGCGCACCGCCGTCGGCGGCTACGCGTACGGCATGGACCTGTTCGGCCAGGACGAGCACCTGTCCGACTGGCAGCGCGACAGCAAGGCGTACGCGAAGGAGTTCGGCAAGCAGTTCATCGCGTACGACATGACGGCGGAGGACCCCGCGCGCGCCCATGCCGTGTTTTCCTTCAACCTGCTCACGCTCGCCTCCGGACCGCTGGCCGCTGCCTCGAAGCTCGGCAAGGGCGGCACGTTCGCGAAGGCGGCGGGCACCATGGCGAAGATCGGCGACGCCCTCGACCCCCTCGGCGGTGCTTTCAAGGCCGCCAAGGCCCTCTCGGACCTGCCCAAGGTCTCCCAGGTACTGGCCAACGTCAGCGACCACCTTCAGCTACCGAAGACGAAGTTCCCCGACGGCGCCCTCGACCTCAGCGACCGCTACCGGGTCGACAAGGACGGCAACTTCATCCCGCTCGACCGGGACGGCACACCCAATCTGGACCCGGCCAAGCGCGAACCCTCCGCAGCCGAACGGGGAGTCGGCGGGCCGCAGGGCGACCGCGAACCGGTCGGCGTCGGGGGACGCGCCCCCGGAACGACCGCCCATGCGGGGGAGAACTTGCCGCCGCGTGCCGACCATAACGCGGGTGGCGGGGGCGGTGCGGGCGACGGAACACATGGGCCGACAGGCGACGGGGGAGCAAAGAGGGGCGGCGACGGTGGCCATGCCACTACCGGAGATCACGGCTCTGGTAGTGGCCATGGAGTCGACGCCCCAGACGGCCACCATGGGCATGCAGGGCACACAGACGGTCCGTCGACAGGCGATGGCGGAGCCGGGACAGATCACACGACTGGCGATCACGAGCCCGGCGGACCTTCCAATTCGGCCGATTCCAGGCCCATGGAGTTGGGGGGCGAGGCCGAACGCCAACTCCGCGAAGGAATGCGCGGCATCCCCAGAAACAACATGAAGCCCAAAGTCCTGGAGAAGATCGTCGCTCGCTTGGCACAGCATCCTCAGGGCCAGGAGATTGCCGATATCATCAGCTCGGGCAATCTTTCGCGGACGCAAGGCTTTAACACGGTGGTATCCATGTTGGGGTCCGGTCGAGGTGACCAGTACATCCGAGCTATCGATCAAATTCGACTCGGCGACCAGTTCCACAGGAGCGGGCTGCGCGAAATCGAGTTCGAGATCAAGGATCAAAACATAAAGGCAGACCTGGATGTTCGCGTGACTGATGAGAACGGGGAGAGCTTTGGGTATCAGATGAAACGACTGGAGAACCCGAAAAACCCGTTTCAGTCGATCGCGAAAGCGGATAATCTGGGTCAGTTGTCGAAGTCGACGGCCGACCATAAGGTCATGCTCGTTGATGGGCAGGGTACCGTCGCGGAGTGGAAATCAAGGGGAATTCTCGACGAGCTCCTCCAGGTCCACCGTGGCGAACACCCTCTCAAGAGCGAAAAGGGGCGTGGCATTCTATTCGTTATCCGACTCGATGATGGGACCATCAGGATCCCGCCAGGCTCCGAGGTCGATCCGCGAGGTGTCTTGTGATCACAACAATCCCTGTGGGCAGTTGGTCCTGGGAGACCGCGGAAGGCGGCCCGGAGCAGGACGTCGCTCTGCGATGCGGCCGGAAGGCCCTCCGAGTGTGGGCGACCATGCGCACTCTCGGTTTCGTCGACGGGGATGCGACAGCAGACTTCACCGTGCGTGCCGAGGGCGACCGCTCTGTCTTGTTCGCACGCGAGCGGGTACACGTGGCCCTGACCGATGCCGCAGACGGCACTGAACTCTTTTCAGTCTTGAGGTCGGCAGACCTGGAACGTGCCGGAACGGTGGAGATCAACCTGGCCACACCCGGCACATGCTTGCGGAACGGGCAAGCGCACCACGTCGAGAAACTCTTCATGATTTCAGTCGAAGAGTGGGCCAGTGGCGTCGGAACCGTGACGCTCGACACGTACAGCGATGCCTGGTTGTCTCATGATCTGCGCGGCCATCGACAGGGCAGCGTTCAGCAGGAGAACGCTCCACGCCTCAGGGCGATGCTCACCGCGATTACACGGACGCTCGGGTCAGAGATCATTCCGTCGGATCCCACCTACTACGGAGTCCCGACCCACGATGGTTTCGAAGACCTTCCGGACGAGGACCCCGACCTTCTCGATTCCTGGTATATGGCGGAGGTACCGCGTCGGACCGAGCGGCTCCAGGGGCGCATTCCGGCGAATGCACCCTGCTTCGAGTCAGAGACGGATGCGCCGGTCAGGTTTGTGGAAGTAGCGTTGGGTGGACGTGTGGTCGGCTACTTGTGGGAGGCAGAGGATGGCATTGCAGCAGGGTTCGAACCTCGCACCCCGGCCGGTGATGTGGCACTCGACGCAGGACAGGAATGGCTGATGCATCTCAGCGAGGCGAAGCAGCGTGGGCTGACCCCTGATCAAGCGGTAAGTGAGTTGGCATCCTGGCCTGGTAGTACTCGTTCCGGAACGATTGTGTCAGGCACCCGGCAAGAGGCTGCTTCGCTGGAGGAATTGCAAGACCTCTCAGGACGCGAGTGATGTCCCGATGCTTGAAGCATGAAGCCAGGATTGCTTGCAAGGGCAGGCGGCTTCCATCGCCTCCCGAGTGCAACTACCCGGAGCGCATATGACCCAGGACGTCATAGCCCTTACGCCACAGATGCCGGACCCCAAGATGCTCTTGGCCGGGCTCCTTGCCGGCGGTCCCGATCTGCTCGTGAACCGGGCGTGCGACGGGTCCGTCGCTCAGCTGTGCACGGCTGCCGGGCAGGCGCTGGTGTCGCTCGAAGCGCCCCGGTACCTACAAGTGCCGGGTGAGATGGCCAGGTTGCTCGGGCCAGACGTACGCGCGGAGTCGCCCGTGTGGTGGACCGAGGCGCGGGCGACCACCGCTGTGGAGGAGGCCGGGCGGCTGGCCGGGTCCGTCGCCGGGCGCCTGGTGACCGTACTCGGGGGCGCCGTCTGGCCGCGCGAGGCCGGTCATACCGACGTCGTGACCGATCTCGCAGGCGCCGTCACAGAGGCGGCACCCATGGGTGTCGACATGCTCACCGACAAGGCCGCCGTCGTCATCCAAGGCCGCCCCGTCGTCGCTGCTACGACCTGGCTGACCGACGTGGTGAGCAACACGGCTCGCACTGGGCGTGAACTGAACCTCGTCACCCCGCCCGGCGTTAGGCTCACCTTCCCCGCCCGCACGCTGCTGGACGGGCTGCCCTCCCGCTGGGTCGTGCGCGACCCCGAGTGCGGCTACTACGACGGGCTCTCCGGGGCCGTACTGCACTGGAGCGGCGGGCGCTTCACCCCTGTGGGCGACAGTTCTCCCCGGATCGCGGACGCCTTCCGGCCCCGACCCGGCACCGAGGGGGAACGGCAGTTGCTGCTCTCCATCCGTACGATTCACCCGGCCGAGGAACGGCTCGTCCTGGGCGGCGCCCTGGAGCAGGCATGGCACACGCTCACCGGATCCCCACCCGCCGGATGGGCCACCGCCGAACCCATCAACGTTCCCTGGTCGCCACGGCAGCTGACCGACCTGGCCCGTACCCGTGCCCAACGGTCGTTGCCCACCTGGACTGTCGCAGTAGGTGCCCCCGACCGTCCGGCGATCGCCACCGTGCGCACAGCCCGTACGCAGGCCGGCGTCGAAGAGCACATCACGCTGGCCATCGGTCATGGCGCAGACCAGAGCACCCCGGTGGACGCCCTGACCGGACTGGCCGAGTCCCTGGCCACCGGCTACAACCTCGCCACGATGGTCAGCCAACTACGCGCCGCACGCGCAGATCTGACCACCCCGGCCCACTACGAGCCGCCCCCGGTACCTCTCTCCTTCACCCTCGGCCCCGACGCCGTCGCCGACCTCGGCCTCGACCACGCCCGCAAAGCCCTCGCCGACACCGCACCCGCCCAGCTCGGCCCGGCCGCCCGACCCGCCCTGCACTATGTGCTCGGCGACGGAACCGATCCCGCCGCCTGGGAGCGCCTCCAACAGATCAACGACCACACAAACTGTGTCCAGCAGAAGGATTGAGCAGTAAGCCCGGCACAACTACGCGGAAATCCCGCGAGTGGATCTGCGGCGGCGACGATCACAGATACCTGGGGATGTCAGCCATGGGCGCGGTTCTCCTTGAGGGTGCGCACAAGGGCGGCCCACGCGCCGGGCGTGGTGCGGAGTATCGCTCCGGTGGGGTCGCTGCTCTCGGCGAGGCTGACCGTGCTGTTGCGCGCGGCGACGTAGAGGCAGGATTCGCCCTGCCCGCAGTACGAGGACCTCTGCCATGAGTGCTGGTGCATATCCAGTTCCTTCACTGGTCGGCGATCAGACTGCGGACCGACAAGCTCTGACCTTTGAGAAGGCAAAGTCTGTTCCGTGCTACGGATGGCAGGAACGTCCGAGGCTCTGCCGGGCCGCCCCAAGTAAGTGTCAGTTACAGCGGAAGGCGTCAGAATTGGTAAGGATGGGTGCCCCGGTACCGGATCTCGAGCGATGGATCGAAGAGGGGCGTCAGACGGTCATCGATATCGCTGACATGCTGGGAGCCCCGTCAGCTGCGTACACCAGGGACCCACTGAATCTGATTCCTGCCCTGCAGAATTACGTGTCGCGTCTCCCCCTCGGCCAGTTCGAACAATCGGACTGGGCGACACTACACAGCGACCTGATGTCGTATGTGTCAGATTTCCTGATCCAAAGATATGATGCCCGCTGGCTTGTAGTAAACGACTCGACCACGCCTCGCGGCTATCGCTATGTCATCGAGGTGGAAGACCGAGATGACGGCAACCGTACAATTGACCCTTCGGATGTCGTGATGGCCGAGTTCGCCAATCTTCCCATTGAGATCACGAGAATGCTGTCCAGAGCGGAACTCACGCTGCGATTGACGCCTCAAATCAGCGCTGGTGCCCGGCAGAAGGAATGAGCAGTAAGCCCGGCACGACTACGCGGAAGTCCTGCGAGTGGCTCTGGGGCGGCGACCATCACGGATGCCTGGGGATGTCAGCCATGGGCGCGGTTCTCCTTGAGGGTGCGTACCAGGGCGGCCCACGCTGCGGGCGTGGCGTGGAGTATCGCCCCGGTGGGGTCGCCGCTCTCAGTGAGCTTGACCCCTCCACCGGTGCCCCCGGCGATGTGGATGCACGAGTCTCCCTGGGCGCAGTGGGACGACTTCTGCCAGTGGTCGTACGTGGGCATGGGCGTTCCTCTCATAGGTGCTGCCTGACGTGGTGGATCAGATTCCGGGTGTCCGCAGGCGACAGCGCGGCATCCTCGATCCTGCTGAACAGGGTCCGGTAGTTCTGGAGTTGGGTCTCGGCGTCGAGGAACGCGAGGCCGTGGGACTGGTCGAGGTGGACGGTGTCCAGTTCGGGGACTGGGCCGTAGGCGTAGTAGATGGACTGACCGGAGCCGGGGACGGCGCCTGCCTTGAATGGGACGGCCTGAATGGTGATGTGGTCCCGCTCGCTCATGTCGAGGAGGTGCTGCAGCTGCGACCGTGCCGTCTCGGGGCCGCCGACTTCGGTACGCAGCGCCGCCTCATGGATGAGCGCCTGGTACGGGGTCGGCTCAGCCCCGTACAGCACGGCTTGGCGCTTCATTCGGAACGAGACACGGTGCTCAACGTCCGACGGCGGGAGCTCCGGGACGTGCTGCCGGAAGATCTCCCGCGCGTGGTCGGCGCTCTGGAGCAGTCCCGGAACGTGTGCCGTGATGGCACCGCGCAGCTGTTCGGCGTGGTGTTCCAGTTCCGCAAGGTCCAGGAGAGAGGTCGGCAGGAGCTCCTGGTACTCGGACCACCAGCCGCGCTTCCGGTCCTTGGCCATGTCGACCAGGGCTTCGATAAAGGCGTGGTCGGAGCAGGCGTAGTTCTGCGCCATGGCGCGCAGCCGCTCGCCGCTCACTCCGAACCTGGCGGTCTCGATGTTGCTCAGCTGGCCCTGGCCGATGCCGTGCATTCGAGCGGCCTCGGTGGCTGTGAGGCCGGCGCGCTCGCGCAATTTGCGTAATTCGGCAGCAACCCGGATGCGCCGACCTGTGGGGGCGGACCTGCCGGCCATGCAACTCCTCCTTGACGGAGTCGAGTTCGACTCATCACTCACGCGAGGGAATCTGTATGCCGTTCCACGCACGCGATGCAAATAGAACTTGCAGAGAACCTAGTCTCTGTCTCAGGCCACCCGCCCGGAAGTACCCCGCTCGACGGAGCGGCCTCGTCACCGGGCAACCCGAAGCGCACCTGCCAACTTCCCTCCGTGAACGGAGACTTCCATGGTCAGTACCACGGTAACCCCGCCCTGGACATACACCCTCCAACTCCCGCAGGATCCCCGCGCCCCCGGCGTGGCCCGCGCCACCCTCCGCACCATCCTGCGCGTCCACGGCATGCGCGAACTCACAGAGACCGCCGAACTGCTGGCGAGTGAACTGGTCATCAACGCCTACCTGCACTCCTCGGGGGCGTACTCCCTGCGCCTGCGCGACGCCGGGCGCAGTCGTATCCGGCTGAGCGTCTGGGACACCAACCCGCACATCCCCGCCCCGTTCCAATGGAGCGCCGAGGCCCCGGCGGAGCTCGCCGAACGTGGGCGGGGGCTCTACCTCGTCACCCTCTACGCAGAGAGCTGGGGCGCGTACCCCATGCGCGGCGGACTGCCGGGGCAGGGCGGAAAACTGCTCTGGGTGGAGTGCGCGACGAAGACGGACGATGCTCCGCCGTACGGCGCTCAGTGATCTGGAATCGAAACGGGGAACGGGCCCGGCCGACGCGCGGGGCGCCTCGCAAGGGACGCCCCGCGCTTGCGTCGGCGGGCAGCCGGTGGCGGGATCACCGGGAGCTGATCGACGCTATCGCCTGGAAGTTCCAGACCGGCTCGCAGTGGGTCTTCCCTGACCATCGCACTCCACTTTCGGGGTGGTTCCTGCGGACGGGACCATCCTCCTGAGCCGGAGGCGTCCCGGCATCTCATTGCTCACACCACGCGATCAGCCGACTGCAGATCGCGTACGGGGCGTGGGCCTACGTCCCCATGGCGTAGGCGCTCCAGATCCGGAGCGGGAAGACATTACCGCGCCCCGAATCGGGTCCGCCCACGCCCTGCATTCCCAGCAGTTGAGGGGTGCCCGGCTTGCTGCGGAACATTGTGACGGCCGTGGTCAGCCCCTTGCTGTGGCCGATGAACCAGGCCGACTTCATCCGGTCGTCCTCGCCGGTCGCGCCCGCCGAGAGGTCGTCGGCAGCCTTGGACCTGGCGAACGTGCCGAACTTCCCGTCCTGACCCAGCCGGGTCCAGGCCACCATCCCCAGGGTGTTGTTCACATCGTTGGCCACCGAGGCGTCCATCGCGCGCCGCAGCTCGGGCTTCCCGAAGCCCTCGACCGCCTCGCCGTCCCGGATCACCTTGGTCACCGAGTAGGGATCGGCCCTCATGCCGTCGTTACTGAAGGCGGTGTACGCGTCCGCCATCCTGACCGCGCTCGGTGTGGACGTGCCGAGGGGAAAGGACTTGTCCAGGCGGGCCAGGCTCTGCTCGTGCAGCCCGGCCGATACCGCCAGTTCCTTCACCTTCTTCAGCCCGATGTCCTTGCCGAGCAGCACGAAGGTTGCGTTGGCCGACTTGACCAGCGCATCGCGCAGGGGCGTCGGCGCCGTGACCATCACCTGGCCGGAACCGGCACCCGGCGGGGCGGGGGGCGCCGCGTACGGGCCGTCCTTGATCAGACGCCCCTCACTGTCGTAGCCGCTGTTCAGGGTGATCCCGTCGCCGTGCTGAAGGGCCGCTGCCAGCACGAAGGGCTTGAAGGCCGAGCCGACAGGGACGCCCGCGGTGTCGGCGTTGTTGGCGAAGTGGGTGATCGCGTCGGCTCCGCCATACACCGCGACCACGGCCCCGTCGGACCGCACGGATGCGGCGCCGACCTCGACGTACTTGTTCTCGGGACGCTTCTTGGGGTCGAGGTCGCGCTTGCGCACGCTCCGCACGGCCCGTTCCAGCTGCCCCACCCTGGCCTTGTCGAAGGTGGTGTGCACCCGGTAGCCGCCCCGGAAGAGGTCCTTGTCGGTGAGGCCCGAACGCTTCTTGATGTACTTGTTGGCGATGTCGACGAGATAGCCGGTCTGGCCACCGAGGCTGGTCGGCTTGGCGACCGGCTTCGGCTCGGGGAACTTCTGGTACGCGGCCCGCTCGGCCTTCGTCATCGTGCCGATCTCCACCTGCCGGTCGAGGATCCACTCCCAGCGGTCGACGGCGCGTTCGTGGTTGCCCTTGCCGCCCGCGGGGTCGTACTGCTCCGCCCCCTTGAGCAGGGACGCGAGCAGTGCCGCCTGGCTGGGGTCGAGGTCCTTCGCGGGGATTCCGTAGTACGCGTGCGCCGCTGCCTGGATGCCGTAGGCGCCGCGGCCGAACCAGCTGGTGTTCAGATATCCCTGGAGGATCTCCTTCTTGCTCTGCTTGTTGCTCAGCTTCAGCGAGATGAAGAACTCCTTGAACTTCCGGGTGGCCGACTGCTCCTGGCTGAGATAGGTGTTCTTCACGTACTGCTGGGTGATGGTGGAGCCGCCCTGGGTCTCGCCGCCTTTGACCATGCTGACGGCCGCGCGGGCAATCCCCTTCGCCGATACCCCCGGGTCGGCGTAGAAGGTCTCGTTCTCGGCGGCGATGACCGCGTGCTCCACCGAATCGGGTATGTCGGCGAGCGTGACGTTCTGCCGATTGACCGCGCCCACACTCACCATCTGGCTGCCGTCCGCCCAGTAGTAGACGGTGCCCTGCCTGCGCGCCTCGTCGTTCTCGTCCGGGATGTCGACGGACGCGTACACCACGGCGAACAGCCCGGCCAGCGCACCGAATCCGAGCAGGATCCCGCTCAGCACCTGCCGCCACGAAGGGACCCAGCGGCGCCAGTTGCTTCTTCCCCGGCGGGGGTAGTCGACACGGAGCCCGCGAAGGCGGATCGGGCGGATGGGGCGGATGGGGCGTCGGGCCATGCTCCGGCAGCTCCTCGTTCACCGTCCCGCACCGGTGTGGTGCGGACTTGTGAGAGGAGATGTTCCGGATCACGATCAGGTTGTCTCGGGGCCCCGTCCGACACGGGTGGCGACCCCGCACCGGACGGCCTTTTCGGGGGAACGGTCCGCGATACCCCACTTGTCGGCCGGCGCTCAGTGAATCCGCCCCCGCCGAAGGCCCTACGCCGCGTACCCGTCCAGCCAGGACGGGAACTCCGTCAGCGACGACAGGACGACGTCCGCTCCCGCCGCCCGGAGCTCCTCCGCGTCGCACGGGCCCGTGGTGACCGCCACCGAGAGCGCCCCGGCCGTGCGGGCGCCCCGTACGTCGCCGGTGTGGTCGCCCACGTACACACCCGCCCCGTGCTCGCGCAGCGCCTCCCCCTTGGCCTCCGCCCACAGACCGCCGATCACCGCATCCGGCTCGATCCCGAGGTACTCCAGGTGCAGCTCGGCGTTCGGCAGGTGCTTGGCGGTGACGACTATCGCCCGGCCGCCCCGCTCGCGGATCGCCGCGACCGATTCCCGGGCACCCGGCAGTGCGAGGCTCGGGACGATGGCGTGTGTGGGGTAGATCTCCCGGTAGCGGTCGGCGGTGGCGGCCACCGCATCGGCCGGGAACCAGTTCCGCAACTCGTCGTCGACCGGCGGGCCGAGCCTGCTCACCACCAGATCCGTGTCGATCGGCGTCCCCGTCTCGGCGGAAAGCGCCAGGTAGGCGGCCTTGATACCGGGCCGGGAGTCGATGAGCGTCATGTCGAGGTCGAAACCGACCGTCAGCGGGTGCGAAGGCATGGAATCCATTGTCACGGGGCCTCGCACGGCGGCGGTCCCGGTACGGGCCTCGGGCCCCGGAATGGCGGTGCTTAGACTTAGCCAAGCCTAACTTTGCTTCCGCTTTCGATTGGGTCCGATGTCAGCCGCCGCACCACGCCGCTCCAGACGCGCACTCGCGACGGCGGCGGCCGTCGCGGCGCTGCTGGTGTCGGTGCTTCTCAGCCTCGCCGTAGGGGCCCGCTCCATACCCCCGTCCGAGGTGATCGACGCCCTGCTGCACGGCGGGCACTCCGACGCCGCCGAAGTCATCCGGAACATGCGGGTGCCGCGCACCCTGATCGGGCTGATGGTCGGCGCGGCACTGGCCCTCGCGGGCACGGTGCTCCAGGGCATCACCCGTAACCCCATCGCCGACCCCGGCATCCTCGGCATCAGCCAGGGCGCCTCGGTGGGCGTGGTGCTGGCCATCGCGTACGCCGGGATCCACACCCTGACGGGATACGTGTGGTTCGCGTTCGCGGGGGCGGCGATCGCCTCCGTCGCCGTGTACGCCATCGCCTCCAGCGGACGCGGGGGCGCCACCCCCGTGAAACTCGCCCTCGGCGGCGCCGCGATCAACGCGCTGCTGGTGTCGGTGACGATGGGGGTGCTGACGACCAAGGCGTCGGCGCTGGACGAGTTCCGCTTCTGGCAGGTCGGCTCCATCGCCGGGCGCGAGGCCGATGTGGCCCAGCAGATCTGGCCGTTCATGCTGGTCGGAACCGTGCTCGTGCTGTCCGTCGCCCGCGGGCTCGATGCGCTGGCGCTCGGCGAGGACGTGGCGAAGGGGCTCGGGCAGAAGGTCGCGACGGTACGGATCGCCGGCGGTATCGGGGCCACCGTGCTGACCGGTGTCGGTGTCGCGGCGGCCGGTCCGATCGCGTTCATCGGACTCGCCGTCCCGCACATCGCCCGCGCGATCGTCGGCAGCGACCACCGCTGGGTACTGCCGATGGCGGCACTGATCGGACCCGTCATGCTGCTCGTCTCCGATGTCATCGGCCGCATCCTCTTCCCGCCGAGCGAGGTCCCGGCGGGTGTGATGACGGCGCTGATCGGCGTTCCCTTCCTGGTCACGCTGGTACGCCGGAAGGCGGTGCCCGCATGAGCGACACCACTGTCCGGGTGCGGCCCGCCGGGTACCAGGTCGTACGGATCGGGGCGCGGGGCCGGTTCCTGCTGCACCGGCGGGCGGCCGTCGTCGCCGCCGTCCTCGTCGCCTCGCTGGCCGCCGTCTGCGTCGCGTACCTCTGCGTCGGCGAGAGCTTCGTCGCGCCCGGCGAGGTCATGAAGGTGATCCTGGGGCAGCCGTCCCCGGACGAATTGGTCGTCGGCACGCTGCGGCTGCCGCGGATGGTCGTGGGGCTGCTGGTCGGTGCGGCGTTCGGGATCGCCGGTGCGCTGATCCAGACCGTCGCCCGCAATCCACTGGCCAGCCCCGACATCATCGGCATCAGCCAGGGGGCGAGCGCACTCACGGTCGGCGCGATGACCTTCGGCGTCACCTCGTACACCGTGCTGCCGTATCTGTCCGTCATCGGCGGGGTGGCCGCAGCGGCGCTCGTGTACGTCTTCGCCTGGCGCGGCGGGCTGCACGCCACCCGCTTCGTCCTCATCGGCATCGGCTTCGCCATCGCGCTGAAGTCGGTCACCACACTGTTCCTGACGAAGGGCGACTACCTGGTCGCCCAGCAGGCGCAGGTCTGGATGACCGGCTCGCTCAACGGCCGCGGCTGGTCCGAGGCCGCGCCGATCGGCTGGACGCTGCTGATCCTGCTGCCGGCCGTCCTGTGGGCCGCCCGCGCCCAGCGCACCGTCTCGATGGACGACGACACCGCGACGGCCCTCGGGGTGCGTCTGGGACGGGTACGGCTGGGGCTCGTCGCACTCGGTGTGGTCCTGGCGTCCGTGGCGACCGGGACGGCCGGTCCGGTCGACTTCGTGGCGCTGCTCGCCCCGCAGATCGCCCGCAGGATGACCCGTACCGCGCAGATTCCGCTGTTCTGCTCGGCGCTGCTCGGCGCGGTGATCGTCGTCTTCGCGGATCTGCTGGCGCGCAGGCTCTTCTCGCCCACCGAGCTGCCGGTGGGTGTTCTGACGGCGGCGGTCGGCGCCCCGTATCTGATCTGGCTGATCATCCGCGGCCACGGCGGCGGCCGTGGCCGTAGTGGAGGCACTGCATGAGCTCGACCCGTACGTCCGACGCCACGGCGACCGATGCCAGCCGGCTCACGGTGCGGGAGCTGACGCTCGCGTACGAGGACCGCACCGTCGTCCACGAGCTGGACCTCGCCGTTCCCGACGGACAGGTCACCGTCATCGTCGGCCCGAACGCCTGCGGCAAGTCGACCACGCTGCGCGCGCTCGGCCGGCTCCTCAAGCCACGCGGCGGGGCCGTGCTCCTCGACGGCACCGAGCTGTCGAAGATCCCCACGCGGAGGATCGCCCAGTCGATCGGGCTGCTGCCGCAGACCCCGGTGGCCCCCGAGGCGATCACCGTCTCCGATCTCGTCGCCCGCGGCCGGCAGCCGCATCAGCACTGGTGGCAGCAGTGGTCACAGGAGGACGAGCGGGCGGTGACGGACGCGATGGAGCGTACGGACGTCACCGCGCTCGGCGACCGGTCGGTGGACGAGCTGTCCGGCGGGCAGCGCCAGCGGGTCTGGATCGCGATGGCGCTCGCCCAGGAGACCGATCTGCTGCTGCTCGACGAGCCGACCACGTACCTCGACATCGCCCACCAGGTGGAGGTCCTGGACCTGGTGCGCCGGCTCACCGCCCCGGCGGCTGACGGCACCCGCGGCCGGACCGTCGTCACCGTGCTCCACGACCTCAACCAGGCCGCCCGGTACGCGGACCACCTGGTCGCCATGAAGGGGGGCCGGATCGTCGCCGAGGGCCACCCGAACGACATCGTCACCGCCGGTCTCGTGCGCGAGGTCTTCGGCCTGGACGCGGTGATCGTCCCGTGCCCGGTGACGGGTTCGCCGCTCGTGGTTCCGGGAGCTCCCTGGCAGGCCACGCCGGCGTCGTGACCCGCGCCCGACCCCACCCGGGCGCGGAGGAGCATGTCCGGCGGGTGAGGGCGCGGGCGAGAGCCCGCAGCAGAATCACGGCACTGGTGCCCCTCGAAGCACTGGGGTGGCAGCGCGTCGAAAGCCGCTCACACCACGACGAGGCGCACCCTGTCGCCGCACAGTTTGCCCATGTCGTCAACGTCGGATGTCAGCATGACGACGGGGCGTTGCTGCCGCAGAGCCGCCTCGGCCACGGCAGCGTCGATGGCGTACTTGTGGCCGTGCAGTCCAGCCGCCATCAACAGCGCCGAAGCCGCCTTCGCCTCTTCGTCGCCCACCGGGACGGTGCGCAGACCGGACAGTACCCAGGCCAGCCGGGCCTTGTTGGTGCGGGCATGCACGGCTTCGATGATGGTGAGCGCGGAGATGACCACCTCCATCCCCCTGGACCGCGCCTCCGCGACCAGGGCCACCGCCGTCTCGTCATCGCTGAGCAGCTTGGAAAGTCCCTCGCTGTCGAGGACGAGCGTCCCTTCGTGGCTCAGCTTGCGGCGGGCCACTGCCCCTCCTCGGCGAACGCCTCGTCGAAGACCTGCCGCGCCCGCTGCCGCGCCTGCTCGGAGACCGGCCCCTTACGGCTCTCGTAGTCCGCCAGGTACTCGTCCAGCACCTGCCCTCGAAGCTCCCGCTCGACGGCTGCGGCGATGAACGCGGAGAACTCCCGCTTACCCGCCCGGGCACGGATCGCTTCAGCGGTCCCTTCGGGCAGAGAGAGGCTGACCCGCGTCGCCGGTCCCTCACCGATGCTGTACGTCGTCTCGGACATGAACCCATCTTATCAAACGAGTAGGAAACGAAGATGTCTCGGCGCCCACCCCTGCGCCCCCGCCTACCCCACCCGCTTCCGCGCCCGCCACACCAGGAACACCGCCGACGCCACCGCGGCCATGCGCACCACCACCGGCCACACCCCGCTCAGCGCCTCCGCCATCCCGTCCTGCGGGATCGGCTCGCCCCAGCGCCCCTCCGTCCGGCCCCAGAGCCAGACGAGTGCGCCCGCCACGACCACGCCGGGCAGCCCCATCGCGGCCCATTTCGCCTCCGCGCGGGACAACTTGCGCGAGCTGTACGCGAGCAGCCAGCCACCCGCCAGGGCCAGCCAGGAGCCCATCACGGCGCCCACGACGAGCAGCCCGGCGGCAAGCAGCAAAAAGGGGTGGGAGAAACCCTGGGCCCTCGACTCGCGCGGGGCGCGGCGGCGGAGGCCCGGGAGCCGTCGGCGTCGCGGCGCGGCCTCGTCGGTGCCGACGTCCTCGGCCGGACCGTCGTCCGCCGAGTCGCCCGCGCGCGGGCGCGGAACGGCGTCCCGGGCCGGCGGCGGCTTCATCATGTCCGGGATCTCGACACCGCCGACGAACCCCGGCAGATCGACCCCGTCACCGAACGGCTCCGACTCGATCCGCCACCAGTCGGGCTCGCTCCCGGACGGCCCCAGCTCGTCCGTACCGGCCATGTGCGGCGGCGAAGGCACCCGACCGGCCGCCGCTTCCGGAGCCACGGAGTCCGCCGAGCCCTCCGATTCCCCGTCCGGCGCCTGTGCCCGCGCGCGCGACGCGCCCTTGCCGGAACTGTCTTTCCGGAGCATCCCCTTGCGCGGACCGGGGATGCCGCGCCCCTCCCCCGCGGCAGGTCCCGGCCCCTGGGGCAGCTCCACCGTCCCGTCCGCCGACGCGGCCGCAGCGGCGACCAGTTCGTCCGGTGTGCCGAGCCTCCCGATGATGCGGCGGACCGCCGCCGGGGTGTCCGCGGACTGCGTTCCGCGCTGCCGGTCGATCTCGCCCCGGAGGGTCGAAACGAGCCTCATCCGGGTGCCCGAGGACAGCTGTTGCTGCTGTGCCAGGTCCCCGACCCGGCTCAGATAGTCGTAGACGAGCTGGTCGCTCTCGATCCCCACGCGATTGGTTCCCCTCTGGCGCCTGCACCGACGGTAGCGCCCTCGAGCCTGTCCGGAGCGACTAACGTGGGACGGATGGGGATGACCACACCACCGCGGACGCTCGCCGAAGCTCTCCGCGCCCGGGACGACGAGTCGTTGGCGGGGCTGCTGCGTGCCCGCCCCGATCTCCTCACCCCCGTACCCAATGACATCACTCAGCTCGCGACGAGAGCCGGCACGCGCGCCTCCGTCGTACGCGCCCTGGAACACCTCGACCGGTTCGCTCTGCAGACCGCCGAAGCTCTCGCCGTGGCCCCCGACCCCGCCCCGTACGAGACGCTGCTCGGCCTCCTCACCGGCGACGGCCGGGACGACGGCGAGGACCGCGGCGACGCGGACGCGGCGATCGGGGACACACTGCCCGCCGCCCTGACCACCCTGCGCGAACAGGCCCTCGTCTGGGGCGAGGACGACCGGCTGCGGCTGGTGCGCACCGCGCGCGAACTCCTCGCGCCCTCCCCGCAGCACCCCTCCCCGACCGGTCTGGGCCCGACCGTCGCGGAGGCCACCGCGGGAATGTCGCCGGGCCGCCTCCAGGACATCCTGGCGAACGCCGGACTGCCCGCCACCCATGACCCGGTCTCCGCCGTGACGGCCCTGTCCGCGCTCTTCACCGACCGGGCCAGGATGGGCGAGCTGCTGGACACCGCCCCCGCCGAAGCCCTGTCCGTACTGGACCGCCTGGTGTGGGGGCCGCCGTACGGGGAAGTGACCCCGAACCCCACCCCGCCCGTGAAATGGCTGCGCGACCGCGGGCTGCTGCTGCCTGTGTCGACCCGCACCGTGGTGCTGCCCCGTGAGGCCGCCCTGCATCTGCGGGCCGGGCGCGCCCACCGCGTGCCGGAACCGCATCCGCCCGCCGTGGAGGCGGTCGCGAACCGTGATCCCCAGGCTGTGGACAGCGCCGCGGCCGGCCAGGCGTTCCTGGCGGTGGCCACCGTCGAGGAGCTGCTGAAGAGCTGGAACGGCGGCGGCCCCGCGATACTGCGCGCCGGCGGGCTCAGTGTGCGCGAGCTGAAGAAGACCGCCACCACCCTCGACGTCTCCGAGCCCGTCGCCGCGTTCTGGGTCGAACTCGCCTACGCGGCCGGGCTGCTGGCCTCCGACGGAGAGGCCGACGAACGGTACGCGCCGACGCCCGCGTACGACGACTGGGCCGAACTCCCCGCCCAGGACCGCTGGGTGCACCTCGCCACCGCCTGGCTCGCCGCCACCCGTACCCCGGGCCTGGTCGGCGGTCAGGACGCCAAGGGCCGGGCCCTGTCCGCCCTCGGCCCCGACCTCGACCGCTCCGCCGCCCCCGAGGTGCGCCACCGGGTCCTGGCCCTCCTCGCGGCACTGGAACCGGGCACCGCCCCCGACCCGGAGACGGTGCTCGCCCGGCTCCGCTGGGAACGCCCCCTGCGCGGCGCCTCCGCCTCCGCCGGGGACACCACCGACCTGCGGTCCCGGATCGCCCTGTGGACGCTCAACGAGTCCGAGCTCCTCGGCATCACCGGCCGCGGGGCGCTCGCCGCACACACCCGCGCCCTGCTCGCCTCCGGGCCGGCCGAGGCCGCCGCACTGCTCGCGCCCCTCATCCCGGAGCCGCTGGACCACGTCCTGCTCCAGGCCGACCTGACGGCCGTCGCCCCCGGCCCGCTGGAGCGCCCCCTGGCGGACATGCTCTCCGCCCTCGCGGACATCGAGTCGAAGGGCGGCGCGACGGTCTACCGGTTCACCCCCGGGTCCGTACGCCGTGCCCTGGACGCCGGACAGTCCGCAGCCGATCTGCACGCGTTCCTCGCCGCCCACAGCCGTACGCCGGTGCCGCAGCCGCTCAGCTACCTCATCGACGACGTCGCCCGCCGCCACGGCCATCTGCGGATCGGCGCCGCCTCCTCATACGTGCGCTGCGACGACGAGGCCGTGCTGAACGAGATCCTCGCCGACAGGCGCTCGGCCACCCTGCGCCTGCGCCGCCTCGCACCGACGGCCCTGGCCGCCCAGGTCGACCCGGCGTCCCTGCTCGAAGGGCTGCGCGAGATGGGGTACGCGCCGGCCGCCGAGTCCGCCGAGGGCGATGTCCTGATCACCCGCGCGGGCGCCCGCCGCACCCCGCCCCGCACGGCCCCCGTCCCCGTGCCCGAGGGCCCTCCGGTCCCGGACGCCACCCTGCTCGGCGCGGCGGTGAGGGCGATCCGCGCCGGGGACACGGCCGCCACGGTGGCCCGCAAGGACCCGGCCGACGCGCCCCCGGCCTCGTCCGGCTCCCTGCCCCGTACGACCTCCGCCGAGACCCTCGCCACCGTCCAGGCCGCCGCGATGACCGGCTCGGCGCTCTGGATCGGCTACGTCAACGCGGACGGCGCGGCCAGCCAGCGCGTCATCGCCCCGGTCCGGGTCGAGGGCGGGTTCGTCACCGCGTACGACCACACGGCGGACGAGGTCCGCACGTACCCCCTGCACCGGATCACCGGCGTCGCCGAACTGGCCGACGACGCCACGTCCTGAGGCTTCACCCGCTCAAGCCCGGTCCGACGGTGACAGCAGCCACCGAGCTCCGGCCGTCCGGCCGGTCCATGGTTCCGGAGCCGTCGCCCCGGCGGCAGCATCGGCCGTCCCTGGACCGTACGTCCCTGTGCGGAGCAGCACACCGCCTCATGGCACCCGCATGCGGCACACTGGACGTTTGGCCGTTCCCGGCCGTTCCCGCAGCAGAAAGGGCCGAAGCGCGTGACCGGACCCCTCATCGTCCAGAGCGACAAGACACTGCTCCTGGAAGTCGACCACGATCAGGCCGACGCCTGCCGTCGGGCGATCGCGCCCTTCGCCGAGCTGGAGCGGGCGCCCGAGCACATCCACACCTACCGGCTGACCCCGCTCGGGCTGTGGAACGCGCGCGCCGCCGGGCACGACGCCGAGCAGGTCGTCGACGCGCTCGTGCAGTACTCGCGCTATCCCGTTCCGCACGCGCTGCTCGTCGACATCGCCGAGACGATGGCCAGGTACGGCCGCCTCACCCTCTCCAAGCACCCGGTCCACGGTCTGGTACTGACCTCCACCGACCGGCCCGTGCTGGAGGAGATCCTCCGGTCGAAGAAGGTCCAGCCACTGGTCGGGGCACGGATCGACCCGGACACCGTGGCCGTGCACCCCTCGGAGCGCGGGCAGATCAAGCAGACGCTGCTGAAACTGGGCTGGCCGGCCGAGGACCTCGCGGGTTACGTGGACGGCGAGGCGCACCCCATCGAGCTCGCGGAGGACGGCTGGGCGCTGCGGCCGTACCAGAAGCAGGCCGTCGAGGGGTTCTGGCACGGCGGCTCGGGTGTCGTCGTGCTGCCCTGCGGTGCGGGGAAGACGCTGGTCGGGGCTGGTGCGATGGCCCAGGCCAAGGCGACCACGCTGATCCTGGTGACGAACACCGTCTCGGCCCGGCAGTGGAAGCACGAGCTGGTGAAGCGGACCTCGCTGACCGAGGACGAGATCGGCGAGTACAGCGGTACGCGCAAGGAGATCCGGCCGGTCACCATCGCCACCTACCAGGTGCTGACGACCCGCCGCAAGGGCATCTATCCGCACCTGGAGCTGTTCGACTCCCGCGACTGGGGTCTGGTGATCTACGACGAGGTGCATCTGCTGCCCGCGCCCGTCTTCAAGTTCACCGCCGACCTGCAGGCCCGGCGCCGCCTCGGCCTCACCGCGACGCTGGTGCGTGAGGACGGCCGCGAGTCGGACGTCTTCTCGCTGATCGGGCCCAAGCGGTTCGACGCCCCGTGGAAGGAGATCGAGGCGCAGGGCTACATCGCGCCCGCCGACTGTGTCGAGGTGCGGGTCAATCTGACGGACTCGGAGCGGCTCGCGTACGCGACCGCGGAAACCGAGGAGAAGTACCGGTTCTGCGCGACGACCGCGACGAAGCGGAGGGTGACGGAGGCGCTGGTACGCAAGCACCGGGGCGAGCAGACCCTTGTCATCGGGCAGTACATCGACCAGCTCGACGAGCTGGGTGAGCATCTGAACGCCCCGGTGATCAAGGGCGAGACGAGCAACGCCCAGCGCGAGAAGCTCTTCGACGCGTTCCGGGAGGGCGAACTCAGCGTCCTCGTGGTGTCGAAGGTCGCGAACTTCTCCATCGACCTGCCGGAGGCGACCGTCGCCATTCAGGTGTCGGGTACGTTCGGCTCGCGGCAGGAGGAGGCGCAGCGGCTCGGCCGGGTGCTGCGGCCGAAGGCCGACGGGCACGAGGCGCGGTTCTACTCGGTGGTCGCCCGCGACACGATCGACCAGGACTTCGCGGCGCACCGCCAGCGGTTCCTGGCCGAGCAGGGGTACGCGTACCGGATCGTGGACGCGGACGAGCTGCTGTCCGACAACTGAGGCCGGTGACCGACCCGCGTACGCCGGTCAGTCGCTGAAGATCATCAGCGGCAGCAGGTCCGCCGCGATCACCGCGTGCGGCAGCAGCGCGAAGGCCGCGGCCCGTCGGCGGGCCGCGGTCCAGCGCGAGCGCCATGGCAGAACCCACGTGACGAACAGGCCCAAAGGCGTCACGTACAAAATCGCCCGGGCAGCGGTCCACATGATGTTCCGGGTGGCCCTGGCGCCCCAGGAGCAGGCCCCCTGCGCGTCACAACTGCCGGGCCCCATGAGAGCGAAGAGGACGATCATCAGGGCGGCGTAGGAGAGGATCACCGCGGCCACGGTGACGATGGCGGGGGCGATCCAGCCGTCGAGGCGCAGGGGGTCCGCGGGTTCGGGCGGCGCAGGCCGCGGTGTCTCGCGTCGCAGGGTCGTCACGGGTTCAGCCGCCGAGGGTCAGGAGCAGGACCAGACCGCCCACCGCCGTCAGACCGGGGAGCACCGCGACGGCGGCCGCCCAGCGGCGGGCGGTGGCCCAGCGGGGACGCCACGGCAGCACCCAGGCGGCGATCAGGGCGAGGGGCGTGATGAACGGGGTCGCGTACAGCCCGTAGGCCATGAGGCTCAGCGGAACCGTGATGTCCGACGAGCAGTTGTCGGGGCCGCAGCTGTCGGTGGCCATCACCGCGAAGCCGATGGCGAACATGGCGATGCAGGTCAAAAGGCCGGAAAGAGCCGTGGCAACGGTGGGGGCAACCCAGGCGTCCGGGCTGTGCGCAGCGGCCACGGGACCGGTGGCAACGGGACCGGCGGGGGCGGGACGCATCACGTGGGCGTGGCTGTTCTCCATGCCGCTACCCAATCGCGGGGCAGGGCCGGGACACCTCCGGTCGGATACTCACACCGGGGAGGTTGCGCGTACTCAGTGCTCGCGGCGGTGAACGCCTCGGTGGACGCCTCGGTGGACGCCCGCCTCTTCCGCGTACTCGCCGAGGACGAGCACGCCGAACGCGGCGCGGGCATAGACCTTGACGGCACGCAGGGCGTCGCCGACGTGATGGGTGTACGGGTGACCGGTGGCCGCGGTCGCGCCGTGCGCGGGGCCGGTCCTGCGGGCGTTGAAAGAGACGGTGCTCATGTACTCCATGGTCCTGCGCCCGGCCCGTGAAGGCATCGCCCCGCGGACGGAACCCTGAAGCGGTGCGCGTAGGTCTCCGGTCGCACGGCGTCCCCTACGGGATGGGCCCGGCATCAAAACCGTTCGACCGTGGCGAGGACGGTCGATACAATCGCCGGTCTGCCCGCCTCCCGCACCGTGGTACCGGCCATCGCCGGCAGCCGGGGGAGCGCCGCCGACCGGACGGAAACCGGCCGACAGCTGTACGTACGCCTGCGTGCGTACCCCGTGATCGATCCCCCGAGCGGACCGCGTCACCCCCGAGCCGTAACCGGGGGCGAGGTGCGGTCCGCCGTCCTGCGTTGAAAAGCCGGAGGCAACACCGTGCCCGCGCACGAACACGAAAGCGACACCACCACCGATCCCCTGGCTAGTGAACGCGCCCATCTCGCCGCGTCCCGCTCCGCGTTGCGCGCCATGCGCGAGGACGCCCAGGCCCTCGACATCCGCGATGTCACCGCGAACTGGGTCAACGCGGCCGTCCTGCAGGCCCAGATCGACGAGCGCATCAAGTCCCTCGCCGATCTCGCCCACACCCCGCTCTTCTTCGGCCGCCTGGACTATCTGCACCGGGTCGGTGCCGAACAGGCGGAGGGTGCCGAGGGAGAGCAGTTCTACATCGGGCGCCGCCACGTCCATGACGCCGACGGCGACCCGATGGTCATCGACTGGCGTGCCCCCGTCTCGCAGCCGTTCTACCGGGCCTCCAAGAAGGATCCCCAGGATGTCGGCCAGCGCCGCCGCTTCGGCTACACCGGCGGTGAGCTGACGGCGTACGAGGACGAGCACCTCAGCGACCCCACCGAGGCCGCGCAGACCAGCAAGCTCCTCCAGGCGGAGATCGAGCGGCCGCGTGTCGGTCCGATGCGTGACATCGTCGCGACGATCCAGCCGGAGCAGGACGAGATCGTCCGTAGCGGTCTCGGCGGGACGGTCTGCGTGCAGGGAGGGCCCGGCACCGGTAAGACGGCCGTCGGCCTGCACCGTGTCGCGTACCTCCTCTACGCCCACCGGGAGCGCCTGGCCCGTACCGGCACGCTGGTCATCGGGCCGAACCGTTCCTTCCTCCACTACATCGAGCAGGTGCTCCCGGCCCTCGGTGAGCTGGAGGTGAAGCAGGCGACCGTCGACGATCTGGTGACGGCGGACATCGAGGTGCGCGGCACGGACTCGGCGGCAGCCGCCGTCGTCAAGGGCGACGCCAGGATGGCGGAGGTGCTGCGGCGGGCGATCCGTTCCCATGTGACGCTGCCGACGGAGCCGGTGATGGTGGTGCGCGGTTCGCGCCGCTGGCGGGTGCCGGCGTACGAGCTGGAGGAGATCGTCACCGAACTGCTGGCCCGCGACATGCGGTACGGGGCCGCCCATGAGGCGCTTCCGCAGCGCATCGCGCACTCCGTCCTGGTCCGGATGGAGGAGGCCGGCGAGGCGCCCGACGACCGGGTGCAGAACGCGGTGGCCCGTAACCCCGCCGTGAAGGCGGCCGTGAAGGCGATCTGGCCGGCCGTCGAACCGGCCAAGCTGGTGCTGCGGCTGCTCGTCGACGCGGAGTTCCTGGCCGCGCACGCGGAGGGGCTGCTCACCGAGGACGAGCAGAAGACGATCCTGTGGACCAGGCCGGTCCGCAGCGTGAGGTCCGCGAAGTGGTCGGCGGCGGACGCGGTGCTGATCGACGAGGCGAACGACCTGGTGGCGCGTACGCACTCGCTCGGCCATGTCGTGCTCGACGAGGCGCAGGACCTGTCCCCCATGCAGTACCGGGCGGTGGGCCGCCGCTGCACGACGGGTTCGGCGACGGTTCTCGGTGACCTCGCGCAGGGCACGACGCCGTGGTCGACGGAGAGCTGGGCGCAGGCGCTGCACCACCTGGGCAAGTCGGAGGCGGTGGTGGAGGAGCTGACGGCGGGCTTCCGTGTGCCGCGCGAGGTCATCGCGTACGCCTCACGGCTGCTGCCGGTGATCTCTCCGGGCCTTGCGGCGGTGGAGTCGGTGCGTGAGTCGCCGGGTTCGCTGGAGGTACGGGAGGTGGGCGATCCGGCGGAGCTGGACGCGGCGGTGCTGGCGGCGTGCGAGGAGTCGTTGAGGCAGGAGGGGTCGATCGGGCTGATCGCGGCCGATGCGCGGATTCCGGCGCTGGCCGATGCGCTGGCCGCGGCGGGCCACGCGTATCTCTCCCCCGGTGAGGAGACGAACGCCGAGTCCCGGCTGACCCTGGTGCCGGCGTCGCTGGCGAAGGGCCTGGAGTACGACTACGTGGTACTGGACGAGCCGGCCGCGGTGGTGGACGGCGAGCCGGACGAGCGCACGGGGCTGCGCCGGCTGTACGTGGCGCTGACGCGTGCGGTGTCGGGGCTGACGGTGGTGCATGCGGCGGGGATGCCGGACGAGCTGTTGTAGGGGGCGGGGGCGCGGGCGGGTGGAGCGCCTGAGGGCAGGAGGTGCGCCTGCGGCGGGCCTGTTCCCCTGCTCCGCGCCTTCCCGAAGCCGGGGATCCGCCCCGGACCCCGCGCCTCGAACGTCGGCGAGGCCGGATTTCGCCGGGCGGAATCGAGCCCGTCCGGCAGCAACCGGCCCGTCCGGCGTCTGAGGACGGAACCGTTCAGCCGGGTGAACCCGAACCCTTGGCCCGGCGGCCGCCTCAGCCCGCCCCCGCTACGCGTCGAGCACCGCCCGCCACTCCCGTACCGCCGCCGCGTCCACCGGACCCGACCAGCCGTGCGGGCGCGCGGCGCCGCCGATGTGTACGGCGTCGATGCCCGCGGACAGCAGCTCCGGCAGGTGCTCCAGGCGGAGCCCGCCGCCCACCAGGATCTGCGGCTCGTAGCCGGGCTCACCCTTGCGCGCCGCCTCGACCAGCAGTGTCGGGATGCCGTCGTCGACGCCCTTGGGCGAACCCGCGGTGAGGTACGTGTCCAGGCCCGGCATGTCCGCCAGCTGCTTGCGCAGGGCGTCCCGGTCGGCGGCCCGGTCGATCGCGCGGTGGAAGGTCCAGGGGCAGCCGTCCAGCTCGGCGACGAGGCGTTCGACGGCGACCAGGTCCGGGTGGCCCTCGGCATCCAGGAAGCCCAGGACGAATTCCTCGGCGCCCTCCGCCCGCAGCTCGTGCGCCCTGGCCACGAGCACATCGATGTCACCGGCCGCGAAGCCGTCCGCCAGCCTGAGCATCACCCGCAGCGGAATGTCCACCGCCGCCCGGATCTCCGCGAAGGTCGCGCAGGACGGGGTCAGACCGTCCGCCGCCATGTCGGTGACCAGCTCGAGCCGGTCTGCACCACCCGCCTGGGCAGCGACCGCGTCCCCCGCGTCGAGAGCGATCACCTCCAGGACTGCACGGTTGCTCATGTGATCCCAATCCTCCAGGAAGCAGCGATGGATATATAGGTCTAGTCCAATGACCAGCCTACGGGGCGGCCGACCGAGGGTGCAGCCTCAATGTGACGTGAAGATACGTGAGGTCGGACGCATATCAGGCGATCGGGCGCGCGCACCCCAAACCCCGACGGTGGATCACCCTTGCGCTTTATAGGGGTGGGGGGTATACCTGAATCAGCAATACATACCCCCTAGGGGTATCAACTGTCTCCGTCAGGGAGGACACCGTGTCCGCGCACACCGCCACAACCGGCACCGGAACAGCCGTCGGCACCACCGCAGAGGTCGAGCTCGCGATCGGCGGCATGACCTGCGCCTCCTGCGCGGCCCGTATCGAGAAGAAGCTCAACCGGATGGACGGCGTCGAGGCCACCGTCAATTACGCCACCGAGAAGGCCAAGGTCAGCTACCGGGGCGAGGACATCTCCGTACAGGACCTGATCGCCACCGTCGAGAAGACCGGCTACACCGCGCACGAGCCCGCTCCCCCGGTGCGTACCGAGGACGACGCCCCCGGGGCCGCAGAGGCCGACGAGCTGCGGCCCCTGCGGCAGCGGCTGCTCACCGCCGTCGTGCTCGCCGTGCCGGTGATCGCCATGTCGATGGTCCCGGCGCTCCAGTTCGACTACTGGCAGTGGCTCTCGCTGACCCTGACGGCCCCCGTCGTCACGTACGCCGCCTGGCCCTTCCACCGCGCCGCCTGGACCAACGCCAAGCACGGCGCGGCAACGATGGACACCCTGATCTCGGTCGGCACCTCGGCCGCGTTCCTGTGGTCGGTGTGGGCGCTGTTCTTCGGTACGGCGGGCATGGTCGGCATGACCCACCCGTTCGAGCTGACCATCGGCCGCAGCGACGGCGCCGGGAACATCTATCTGGAGGCCGCAGCCGGAGTCACTGCCTTCATCCTGGCCGGGCGCTACTTCGAGGCCCGCTCCAAGCGGAAGGCGGGCGCGGCCCTCAAGGCGCTGCTCGAACTCGGGGCCAAGGAGGTGACCGTGCTGCGCGGCGGCCATGAGGTGACCCTGCCGACCACCGACCTCCAGGTCGGGGACCGGTTCCTGGTCCGCCCCGGCGAGAAGATCGCCACCGACGGCACCGTCGTGGAAGGCGCATCGGCCGTGGACGCGTCGATGCTCACCGGCGAATCCGTGCCCGTGGAGGTCGGCGTCGGCGACCCGGTCACCGGGGCCACGCTCAACGCGGGCGGCCGGCTCGTCGTCGAGGCCACCCGCATCGGCGCCGACACCCAGTTGGCCCGGATGGCGAAGCTCGTCGAGGACGCGCAGAACGGCAAGGCCGCGGCCCAGCGTCTCGCCGACCGGATCTCCGCCGTCTTCGTCCCCGTCGTCATCGCCCTCGCGCTCGGCACGCTCGGTTTCTGGCTCGGCAACGGCGCCGGCCTGACCGCGGCGTTCACCGCCGCCGTCGCCGTACTGATCATCGCCTGCCCCTGCGCCCTGGGCCTCGCCACCCCCACAGCCCTCATGGTCGGTACGGGGCGCGGCGCCCAGCTCGGCATCCTGATCAAGGGCCCCGAGGTCCTGGAGACCACGCGCCGCGTAGACACGATCGTCCTCGACAAGACCGGCACGGTCACCACCGGCCGGATGACCCTGCTGGACGTGCACACGGCGGACGGTACGGACGAGAGCGATGTGCTGCGGATCGCGGGCGCCCTGGAGCACTCCTCCGAGCACCCCATAGCCCAGGCCGTCGCCGCCGGAGCCGCCGAGCGCACCGGTGCCGCCCTGCCCACCCCCGAGGACTTCGCCAACGTCGCGGGCCTCGGTGTACAGGGCGTCGTCGAGGGCCACGCCGTCCTCGTCGGCCGTGAGCAGCTGCTCGCCGAGTGGGAGATCCACCTGCCGGTGGAGCTGGCCCGGCAGAAGGCCGCGGCGGAGGCCGCCGGACGGACGGCCATCGCGGTCGCCTGGGACGGCGAGGCACGGGCGGTCCTCGAAATCGCCGACGCGGTGAAGGACACCAGCGCCGAGGCCGTCGAGCGGCTGCGTGCCCTCGGTCTGACCCCGATCCTGCTCACCGGCGACAACCGGGCGGTGGCCGAGGCGGTCGCGGCCGAGGTCGGGATCGAGAAGGTGTACGCGGAGGTCATGCCGGAGGACAAGGTCGACGTCGTCAAGGGCCTTCAGGCCGAGGGCCGTTCGGTCGCCATGGTCGGTGACGGTGTCAACGACGCGGCCGCCCTCGCCCAGGCCGACCTGGGCCTGGCGATGGGTACGGGCACGGACGCCGCGATCGAGGCCGGTGACCTGACGCTGGTACGCGGGGACCTGCGGGCCGCGGCGGACGCCATCCGGCTCTCCCGCAAGACGCTGGGCACCATCCGTACGAACCTGTTCTGGGCCTTCGCCTACAACGTGGCCGCCCTGCCGCTCGCCGCGGCCGGGCTGCTCAACCCGATGATCGCGGGCGCGGCGATGGCGTTCTCGTCGGTCTTCGTGGTCGGCAACTCGCTGCGGCTGCGGGGGTTCAGGGCGGGGGCGTAGCGGGTGCGGGGGCGCCTCGTTCCCCTGCCCGCCCCTTCCCGAACTGGGGCGGACAGGGGAACGGGCCCGCCGCAGACGCACCCCTCGCACCCACACGACCCGGCGCGGGCGCGGGGTCCCTGCTGGCATCATGGGATTCGTCATGGTCGCGTGCAGCCCGCCGTGGTGGGCGAGTTGGGGGAATCGTGGATGCTCTGACGGTCGCTAGCGAGATCGCGCCGTACGTCACAGCGGCGGTCGGCGCCTACGGCACTGCTGTACTGACCCGCGCCACCGACGCGAGCGCGGACGCCACGGTCAGCCTGGGCCGGCGCATCCTCCAACGTATCCGGGGGAACCAGCAGGACTCCGCCGAACTGGACCGAGCGGTGGCGGAGGCGGCGGAAGCCCCCGAGGACGAGGACTTCCAGGCCATGCTCCGCGTCCAGATCAAGAGGGCGCTGCTCGCCGACGCCGAGCTCACGGCGGACATCGCGCGCCTGCTCTCCCAGTCCTCGGTGTCCCTCACGGCCTCGGGCGACGGCTCGGTCGCCGTCCAGCACAACTCCGGGGTCATCAGCACCGGAAGCAACGCCCAGATCCAGCGGTGAGCGCCGTGATCCCCGTCCAGCCGCCCGACGGCCCCGGACAGATCGGTTCCCCGCGCTGGGAGGCGTCCGGCGAGCGTGCCGTCGCCGTGGACGCGAACGCGGGGATCATCAGCACAGGCCCCGGGGCCACCATCTACACGGCCCCCGCCGTCCAACTCCCCCCGGCCCAGACCGTCGCGGGACCCCGTGGTCAGCGCAACCACAACCTGCCGCGCCCTCCCAGCGCCCTGTTCGTCGGCCGCGACGACGATGTCATCAGGCTCGGTACGGCCCTGGCGGCGGAGAGCGAGCCGGTCACGCGGATCCTGGTCGGCCTCGGTGGCGTCGGCAAGACGAGCCTCACGTTGCAGTACGCCCACCGGTACAGGGCCGAGTACACGACGGTGTGGTGGATCACCGCCGACAATCCGGACGCCATCACGGCCGGGCTTGCGGCGCTCACCAGCCGCCTGCTGCCCGACCTCGCGACCCCGGCCACCACCAACGCGCTGGCCGAATGGGCGATCACCTGGTTCCAGACGCATCCGGGCTGGCTCGTGGTGTTCGACAACGCGGACGACCCGAGCCACCTCGCGCCGGTCATCAGCCAACTCGACACCGGCCGCCATCTGATCACCAGCCGCCGCACGGCGGGCTGGCACCACCTGGCCGCGCCGCTCCGCCTCGATGTGCTCAGCCCGAGCGACGCCGCCGAGCTACTGACTCGCACGGCCGGCCGCAACGCCGTGAGCGAGAAGCCGGCCGTGGCCGAACTGGCAATGGAACTCGGCCACTTGCCACTCGCACTGGAGCAGGCCGGCGCATATATCCACAACCACGCCATCACCTTCACCGCGTATCTGGAACGAGTGCGGCGCTACCCGGCCCGCATGTTCGCCACGGCCTACGCGGGCAGCACCGACCGGCGCACCATCGCTCGCGTCTGGCGCGTGACGCTCAGCGTCATCGCCGACCGGGACCCGCTCGCCGTGGAGATCCTTCGCACCCTGGCCTGGTTCGCTCCGGACCGACTGCCGCAGGACCTCATCACGAGAATCGACGACGATCTCCTGGCGGTGGACGACGCGCTGGCGCTCCTGGCCGGCTACAGCATGATCACCCTGACACCACCCAACCTGCGCGTCCACCGCCTGGTCCAGGCGGTGGCCCGCACGGCGGACCCCGCCGACCCACTGCGTACTGAGGAGGCGATCTTGGTGGCAAGAGACCGGGCGGCAAGGATCCTGCTGGACAGCCTGCCGGGCGGGGGGACCGAGGGGGAATCCGGCGGCGCGTCCATCGCTGTCCCCCAGTGGGCCGACTGGCGAAGCCTTCGCCCGCACATCGAAGCCTTCATCGAGCTGGTGCCGCACGACGAGGACACCACCGACATCGCCGTCGTCCTCCACGAGACGTCCCGCTTCCTGCTGGACCAGGGCCACGTCCCCCAGGCCGCCCGCTACAGCGAACGAGCCCTCGCCGCCCGCGAGCGCGTACTGGGCAGCGACGACCCCGACACCCTCTCCACCCGCAACCAGCTGGGGAACATCTACCGCGCCGCCGGAGATCTCGGCCAGGCGATCCCCCTGTACGAACGGACCGTCGCCGACCGCGAGCGCGTACTCGGCGACGACCACCCGGACACCCTCTCCACCCGCAACTACCTCGCCAACGCGTACCGAGACTCGGGCCGCGTCGACCGGTCGATACCGCTGTACGAACGCACCCTGGCCGATCGGGAACGGGTCCTCGGCCGGGACCACCCGGAGACCTTGATCTCCCGCAACAATCTCGCGAGCGGCTACCGCGACGCGGGCGATCTCGGACGCGCGATCCCCCTCTTCGAAGCCACGCGCACCGACGCCGAGCGAGTACTGAGCCAGGACCACCCCCGCACGCTCCTCTTCCGGAACAATCTCGCCACCGCCTACGAGGCGGCCGGCGATCTGACCCGCGCCCTCCCCCTGTACGAACGCACCCTCGCCGACCGGGAAAACCTTCTCGGCGCCACCCACCCCGACACCCTCACCACACGCAACAATCTGGCGGGCGCCCTGCAGGACACCGGTGACCTGCCCCGCGCCATCGAACTGTACGAGCGCACGCTGGCCGACTCGGAGCGGGTGCTCGGCCACGAACACCCCCGCACGCTCCTCGTCCGCAGCAATCTGGCCGACGCGCTGTCGCAGGCAGGCGACCGCGAGGAGGCCAGGTCCCTGTGGGAGTCGGTCCTCAACGACTCCGAGCGCCTGCTGGGTGCCGACCATCCCGACACCCTCCTCGTCCGCAGCAATCTGGCCGGCGCCCTGTTCGACGCGGGTGACCCGGCGCGGGCGACCGCGCTGTGGGAGTCGGTCGTCGCCGATTCGGAGCGCGTCCTCGGCGACGACCACCCGGACACACTTCTCGCGCGGGGCAATCTCGCCCGCGCCGGCCGCTCGGTCGAGCTGTCGGAGCGCGCGCTCGCCGACTGCGTACGCGTCCTCGGCGACGACCACCCCCGGACCATCACCGCCCGCCGCGATCTGGCGCTCGCCCACGACGCGGCGGGCGACCTGCTGCGCGCGATCGCGGTGTGCGAGCGCGCGCTCCACGACTCCGTGCGGGCGCTGGGCGCGGACCATGCGCGATCACGTGCCGTACGGGCCGGCCTGGCGCGCCTGCGCCGTGGGTTGATCGTGATGGTGCCCCCGCTCGACGGGGCCACGTCCAGGCGGGTTCTCCTGAACGGCGGCTGACGGACTCCACGCGCGCCGAACATCACGTCCCACGCTCCTTCACCGCCTGGGATCACCGGCCCCTTGGAGGTCTAGGGTCGTCCCATGACCGACAGCTCGCACGGAAGCAGCGCCCACGAGGCAGGCAGTGCCGACGCCTCTCTCCGTGACCGCTGGCAGGAGGCACTCGTCGGCGCCCGGGGCGGCGCGCCGGCACCCGATCCGCAGCCGTACGCCGACAACCTCCTGGCACGCTGGGCCGAGCCCCAGCGGCAGTACCACACCACCGCGCACCTGGTCGCGGTGCTCGACCGCATCGACACGCTCGCCAGGTACGCGGCCGATGCGGATGCCGTGCGCCTCGCCGCCTGGTTCCACGATGCGGTCTACCGGCCCGACCGGTCCGAGAACGAGGAACGCAGCGCCGCCCTCGCCGAACGTGCCCTGCCGGAGGCCGGCGTGCCGGACGACGTCACGGCCGAGGTCGCCCGTCTCGTACGTCTCACCGTCGCCCATGACCCGGTGGCCGGTGACGCCAACGGCGAGGTGCTGTGCGACGCGGATCTGGCCATCCTGGCGGCGGCCCCGAAAGAGTACGCGGCCTACGCGGCGCAGGTGCGCGAGGAGTACGGCTTCGTGCCCGACGACGCGTTCCGGGAGGGGCGGGCGACGGTGCTGCGTCAGCTGCTCGGACTGCCGCGACTGTTCCGTACGCCGCACGGGGTGGCCCGGTGGGAACCGCGGGCCCGGCAGAACCTACTGACCGAGCTGGAGCTGCTCAGCCGCTGAGAGTGCGGTGGGGCGGTGGCCGGAAGCCGGCGGCGGGAAGGCAGCGGGAGAGCACTGGGAATGTAACGCCCGTGGTCGCTGTTGGCAGCTGTCATGCCCGACTCTGCCGCTCGCCGCTCACGCATGCCCCTCGCCGTGTACATTTTGGGCCTCTCGGTCTTTGCCTTGGGCACGAGCGAGTTCATGCTCTCCGGGCTGTTGCCGCCCATCGCCGACGACATGAACGTGTCCATCCCCCGCGCCGGACTTCTCATATCCGCCTTCGCGATCGGCATGGTGATCGGCGCCCCGCTGCTTGCCGTGGCCACGCTCCGGCTGCCGCGCCGCACCACACTGATCGCCCTGATCTCCGTCTTCGGCCTCGGTCAGGTCGCGGGTGCGCTGGCCCCGACGTACGAGGTGCTCTTCGCGTCCCGTGTCGTGAGCGCCTTCGCCTGCGCCGGATTCTGGGCGGTGGGAGCGGCGGTCGCCATCGCGATGGTGCCGGTGAACGCGCGGGCCCGCGCGATGGCCGTGATGATCGGCGGTCTGTCGATCGCCAATGTGCTCGGCGTGCCCCTGGGAGCCTTTCTCGGTGAGGACCTCGGCTGGCGGTCGGCGTTCTGGGCGGTGGGTGCGGCGTCCGCCGTGGCACTGGTCGGAGTGACGACGTTGATTCCGCGCATTCCGCTGCCGGAGCAGAAGCCGCGGCTCAAGCAGGAGATGAGCATCTACCGGGACCGGCAGGTGTGGCTGTCGATCGTGATCACGGCGCTCGCGGCGGGCGGTGTCTTCTGCGCGTTCAGCTATCTGGCCCCGCTGCTGACGGATGTCGCCGGGCTGGACTCCGGCTGGGTGCCGACGGTGCTCGCGCTGTTCGGGATCGGTGCGCTGGTCGGTACGACGATCGGCGGCCGGGTCGCGGACGCGCATCTCTTCGGGGTGCTGATGAGCGGTATCGCGGCCTCGACGGTCTTCCTCGTCGCGCTGGCGCTGTTCGCGTCGAACCAGGTCGCCGCGGTCGGGCTCTCGTTCCTGCTGGGCCTGTCGGCGTTCTACACGGCCCCGGCACTGAACGCCCGGATGTTCAATGTCGCGGGCGCCGCTCCGACGCTGGCCGGTGCGACGACGACGGCCGCGTTCAACCTGGGCAACACGGGCGGCCCCTGGCTGGGCGGCACGGTGATCGACGCGGACTTCGGTTTCGCCGCGACCGCGTGGGCGGGGGCGGCGATGACGGTGCTGGCGCTGGTGGCCGTGGTGTTCTCACTGCGGCTGCAGGGCGGGGGCAGGTCGCGCCGGGTGGCCGGGGCGCCGGCTGCTGCGTCGTCGGGGGCGTCCGCGAAGGCAGCGGAGGCGGGTGTCTCCGCCGCCTGACTGATCAGGCGGGTGCCTGTGTCGTCCGACTCATGCGGGCGGGTGCCCCCGTCGCCCGACTGATCCGGGCCCGGCTGCCGTCCAACTCGTCCAGGCCGTGGCTGCCGACGTGCGCGGCCCTTCAGCTCCCGGGTGCCGGACGCCCCTTGGGCCGCCGCAGACCGGCCTCCGTGATCCGGCGGACGAGCTCCTTCGAGCCGATCTCCTTCGCCCCGGCCCGTACCGCGTCCTCGTACCGCGATTCCGGTACGTCGTAGTGGTCGCGCTCGAACGCGCGGGCCGGGCAGCCGATGGATGCCGCGAAGGCGTGCAGCTCCTCGAAGGACACATCGCTGACCAGGTGCGACCAGAACCGCCCGTGTCCCGGCCAGTCCGGCGGGTCGATGTAGACGGTCACCGCCGCAGTATCCCGCTCAGCGAACCGACCGGTGCGACGGCCACGGCGGCCTTGGTGCACACCCAGTGCGGGTCCGGGCCCAGCTCCGGTTCGACGTCCAGGGCGTGCGGGTCGCCCGCGTCGCAGACCGGGCAGAGCGGCCACCGCCCGTACTGTTCGAGCAAGGCGTCCTGCACGTCCTGAGCGACGAGGCCGACGACGAACGAGGCACCGTCGGGCCACTGTTCGACCCACCACCGGCGGTGGGTCACCGCGTCCTCGACCAGCGAGACGATCCCGGCCTCGGCGACGTCACCTGCGGCGAGATCGGCCATGACCAGCGCACGGGCCGTGTGCAACGCCTGTTCCAGGGGGTTCATCTCCATGGGCCCATTGTCGCCCGCCCACGAACCCGCCTCTCCCGCCCGCCCCCACCATTTCCGCGCTGACGGAGGAGCTGTCAGAGGCAGGGACCAAAGGGGGCTTGACGGGCAACCCGGTTGAAAATATCTTTCAAAGGTGACCAATGACCTGAAGGAAAGTTTCAGCGCTGATTCACCGCCCGCCCCGGCGGCTCTCGCGGCCAAGGTGCGCACGCTCGCGCCGTCCATGACCCGCTCCATGCAGCGCGTCGCCGAGGCCGTCGCCGGTGACCCCGCAGGCTGCGCCGCCCTCACGGTCACCGGTCTCGCCGAGCTCACCGGCACCAGCGAGGCGACCGTGGTCCGCACGGCCCGCCTCCTCGGCTACCCCGGCTATCGCGACCTGCGCCTGGCCCTCGCCGGGCTCGCCGCGCACCAGCAGTCGGGCCGGGCTCCCTCCGTCACCGCCGACATAGCGGTCGACGACCCGATCGCCGATGTGGTCGCCAAGCTGGCCTACGACGAGCAGCAGACCCTCGCCGACACGGCCGCGGGGCTCGACACCGTCCAGCTCGGTGCCGCGGTCGCCGCCGCAGCCACCGCCCGGCGCATCGACATCTACGGTGTGGGCGCCTCGTCCCTCGTCGGCCAGGACCTGGCGCAGAAGCTGGCCCGTATCGGCCTGATCGCGCACTCCCACACGGACCCGCACCTCGCGGTGACCAACGCCGTGCAGCTCCGCTCCGGCGACGTGGCCATCGCGATCACGCACTCCGGCTCCACCGTCGATGTCATCGAGCCGCTGCGGGTCGCCTTCGACCGCGGTGCGACGACGATCGCGATCACCGGCCGCCCCGACGGCCCCGTGACGCAGTACGCCGACCACGTACTGACCACGTCCACCGCCCGGGAGAGCGAGCTGCGGCCCGCCGCCATGTCGAGCCGTACGAGCCAGCTGCTCGTCGTCGACTGCCTGTTCATAGGTGTCGCGCAGCGCACGTACGAAACGGCCGCACCGGCACTCGCCGCCTCCTACGAGGCGCTGGCCCACCGCCACACCCCACGCCCGCGCTGACCCCGACCCGAACCGAACCGGCCCTCACCGCCCGCACCCGCTGAACCGTACGAGATCGAGAAAGCAGAGCCGCTCTCCATGACCTCCACCACCGACGCCGACACCACCACCCCCGACGGATACGGGGAACTGCGAGCCCAGCTCGAAACGCTCACCACCGAGGCGTTCCGGCCCGAGCTCGCCGAGATCGACCGCCTGGACACGCTTGAGATAGCCCGGATCATGAACGGCGAGGACCGGTCCGTCCCGGCCGCCGTCGGTGCCCGGCTGCCCGAGATCGCCGCAGCGATCGACGGCACCGCGGAGCGCATGGCCCGCGGCGGCCGGCTGATCTACGCGGGCGCGGGCACCGCCGGCCGGCTCGGCGTGCTGGACGCCAGCGAGTGCCCGCCCACCTTCAACACCGACCCCTCCGAGGTCATCGGCCTGATCGCGGGCGGCCCGTCCGCCATGGTGCAGGCCGTCGAAGGCGCCGAGGACAGCAAGGAACTGGCCGCCGCCGACCTCGACGCCCTGGACCTCACCGCCGACGACACCGTGGTCGGCATCTCCGCCTCCGGCCGTACCCCGTACGCGATCGGCGCCGTCGAGCACGCCCGCGGCAAGGGCGCACTGACCATCGGGCTGTCCTGCAACGCGGACTCCGCACTGGGCGCCGCGGCCGAGCACGGCATCGAGATCGTCGTCGGTCCGGAGCTGCTCACCGGCTCCACCCGGCTCAAGGCGGGTACGGCCCAGAAGCTCGTCCTCAACATGCTCTCGACGATCACGATGATCAGGCTCGGCAAGACGTACGGAAACCTCATGGTCGACGTCCGCGCCTCCAACGAGAAGCTGCGCGCCCGCTCCCGCCGCATCGTCTCGCTCGCCACCGGAGCGTCCGACGAGGAGATCGAGGCCGCCCTCGCCGCGACCGACGGCGAGGTGAAGAACGCCATTCTCACCATCCTCGGCCAGGTCGACGGCCCCACCGCCGCCACCCTGCTGACCGCATCCGACGGCCACCTCCGCGCCGCCCTCGCCGCCGCCCCCCGCACCACCTGACCCACCAGTTCCACCCCCGCACCCCCGCACAGCAAGGCACCACGCACCATGGCAACAGAAGACAAGAACCGCGCCACCGCCGCCGCGATCCTTCCGCTCGTCGGTGGCGCCGCGAACGTCAGCTCCATCGCCCACTGCATGACCCGGCTCCGGCTGGGCCTGCACGACCGCTCGCTCGTCGACGACGAAGCCCTGAAGGCGATACCCGCCGTCATGGGCGTGGTCGAGGACGACACGTACCAGATCGTCCTCGGCCCGGGCACCGTCGCCCGGGTCACCCCGGAGTTCGAGCAGCTGGTGGAGGAGGGCAGGGCAGCAGCCCCTGAACCGGCCACAGCCGCAGCCGCCACCGCCCCCACCACCGCCTCCGCGGACGAACTGGCCGCCCAGGGCGCAGCGATGAAGGCAGCGCGGAAGGCGAAGAACGCCACCCCGTTCAAGCTGTTCCTGCGCAGGATCGCGAACATCTTCGTCCCGCTGATCCCGGCACTCATCGGCTGCGGCATCATCGCCGGTCTCAACGGCCTGCTGGTGAACCTGGGCTGGCTCACCTCGGTCACGCCCGCCCTGGCCGCGATGGCGTCCGGTTTCATGGCGCTGATCGCCGTGTTCGTCGGCTTCAACACGGCGAAGGAGTTCGGCGGTACGCCGATCCTGGGCGGTGCGGTCGCCGCGATCATCGTCTTCCCGGGTGTCGCGAACATCGAGGCGTTCGGCCAGCAGCTCTCCCCCGGCCAGGGCGGTGTGCTGGGCGCACTGGGTGCGGCAGTGCTCGCGGTGTATGTGGAGAAGTGGTGCCGCCGCTGGGTGCCCGAGGCGCTGGACGTACTGGTCACCCCGACCCTCACCGTCCTGGTCTCCGGCCTGGTGACGATCTTCGGCCTGATGTACGTGGCCGGTGAGATCTCCACCGCCATCGGTACGTTCGCCGACTGGCTGCTCTCCAACGGCGGCGCGGGCGCGGGCTTCGTGCTCGGCGGTCTCTTCCTGCCCCTGGTGATGCTGGGCCTGCACCAGGCACTCATCCCGATCCACACCACCCTGATCGAGCAGCAGGGCTACACGGTCCTGCTCCCGATCCTCGCGATGGCAGGCGCCGGCCAGGTCGGCGCGGCCGCGGCGGTCTACTTCCGTCTCCCCCGCAACGAGTCGATCCGCCGCACCATCAAGTCCGCACTCCCGGCCGGTCTGCTGGGCGTCGGCGAACCGCTGATCTACGGTGTCAGCCTCCCGCTCGGCCGCCCGTTCATCACGGCGTGCGTGGGCGGTGCGTTCGGTGGCGGCTTCATCGGCCTGTTCAACCAGCTCGGCGACAAGGTCGGCTCCACGGCCATCGGCCCGTCCGGCTGGGCCCTGTTCCCCCTCCTCGACGGCAACCACGGTCTGGGCAGCACGATCGCGATCTACGCGGGCGGCCTGCTGGTCGGCTACCTCGCCGGGTTCCTCGCGACGTACTTCTTCGGCTTCAGCAAGGACCTGCTGACGGAGTTCAACGTCTCCCGGGAACCGGCCGAATCCACGGTCGCGGCAACGGGCGGCCCGGCGTCCCCGACGACGGGCCCCGACAGCCCGGCAAAGGAACCGGCCGGGGTCTGATCCCTGCATACGGATACGAATGAGGGGCGGCACCCAATGGTCGGGTGCCGCCCCTTTACGTGCCTTCTCAGACCGGGAATTCCTCCGTGAGGAGGGTCGTTCCGAAGGGCTCCGGCAGCGTGAGCGGCTTGCCGAACGGCACCGGGTCGGAGCGCTTGTACGTCCCGTCCTCGTTCGGCTCCGTGAACAGCGTGGCCATCGCCCCACGCGTGTCGAACCGGTCGATCAGCAGATACATCGGCACGCCCGCGCGCGCATAGGCCCGGTACTTCTTCGTCCGGTCGTCCCGGGCATTGCCCTTCGACGTGATCTCGACGATGAGCAGGGCTTCCGACGCGTCCACCGGATCATTGGACTCCGGATCAGCAGCGGTGATCAGCGCGGTCGGCATGACCACAAGATGCGGCACGTAGAGCTTGCCGAGCGGGGCTGCGTGGACGCTGAGGACCTGGTAGATCCCCCACTCCTCGGGCAGATCTTCGTAAAGCCTGCGCTGTACGTGACCGGCAATGGCGTGGTGATATGCCTGAAACGGCGGCACCAGAACGATCCGCCCTTCATCGATCTCGGCGCGCCACCCCTCGGGGACGTCCAGTTCACGCCACGTCTGCAGCAGGTAGTCCCACGGACGGCCCTCAGAGGCCTGGGCGTTCTCGACCATCGTGGGTCCCTTCTCGTGTGGCCTGCCGAAGGAGCGTAGATCGACGGTTCTGCGGCGGCCCGCCGATTCCCTCAGCGCTCCACGATCGTGTGACGTACGCACTCCGACCCTCCGCCGTCCGCCCGGCCGCGGCGCGCGCTTCAGAGTCGGCAGGGACTCCTTCTTACGCATGCCAGCGGGGCCGGGCGCCACTCAGGCGGTCGTTAACCTGCTGGAGGCGCTCCCAAGCGCCGGGCCCCGTTCCGTCGCCGAGCACATAGCGCAGGGCGGGCCGGGCGGCCGGGCCGAACTGGGTGGGCGCGGTGTCGGCGAAGGCTCTGCGAGCATCGTCGAGGCCACGGTCGGCCAGGGCGTCGGGGCCCACATGCTGCTCCGCCCCCGCCACGCCCCGATGGTGTCGCATGCCACCTGAACAGAACCTGAACGCGCTGGGGTGCCCGGCACAAGTCGGGTAATACTGGCCCGGTGACCGCTGCACGCATTCTTGTCGTCGAGGACGACCACGGCCTGCGCGATGTCCTGGCCCGTGGCCTGCGCGACGAGGACTTCGACGTCGTGACCGCCGTCGACGGCGCGACCGCCCTGAAGACCGTCGACGAGTCGGTGCACGCGGTCGTCCTCGATGTGGGGCTGCCGGACTCCGACGGACGCGATGTGTGCCAGGCCATGCGCGGTACGGGGTTCACCGCTCCGGTGATCTTCCTGACCGCCCACGGCAATCTCACCGACCGGCTCTCCGGTTTCGCCTCCGGCGGCGACGACTACCTGGTGAAGCCGTTCCACCTCAGCGAGCTCGCGGCCCGCGTCCGGGCGGTCCTGAACCGGGCCGGTCACCACGGCAGCACCACCCTCGCCGACAGCGCGGGTGCGATGCGGCTGAACCCGATAAAGCACGAGCTGACGGTCCACGGCCGCCCCGTGGCCCTGACACCGACCGAGTTCCGTCTGCTGGCGTGCCTGATGGCGGGCCCCGGGAGCGTGGTGCGCCGACGGGCCCTGCTTCGGGCGGGCTGGCCGGAGGGGGCGCAGGTCAGCGACAACACCCTGGACCAGTACCTGGCCCGCCTGCGCCGCAAGCTCCGCGAGGCGGACAGCCCGCAGACCATCAGCACCGTCCGCGGCATCGGCTACCGCTTCGGCTGAGAACCAGTACGGCAACACATCCGCCGCGTCCGACCAGAGGCCCCGATGAACCGATGAAGCGCCCCCTGACCCTCCGCGGCCGCCTCGCCCTGATGGCCCTCGCCACCAGCGCGCTGTGGATCGGCGTCCTGACCACCGTCTTCAACATCGCCCTCGACAAACGGCTCCACGGACAGGCCGACGACGTCCTGCGCACCCGCGCCGAGGCCGTGGCGGCGACGGTTGACGTACGACCGGACGGCCGGCTGGTCGTCCAGGAGCCGACCGAGGACCGGGCCCTGGACGTCGGGGTCTGGATCTTCCAGGGCGGCACGGTGGTCGAGAAGCCCCCCACCGCACCCGCCGGCCTGGAGGCGCAGGCGGCCCGCCTCGCCGGCCGGCGCGAGACGTTCGCCGACACCGAGGGCCCCGGGTCGTGGCGGCTGTACGCCTTCCCCGTCGACGCCCCCGCCTGGCAGGGCCACACACCCACGCAGGCCGGCACCGTCGTCAGCTCCGTCAGCCTCGACCCGTACCGCAGCACGGCGGACACCGCTCTGATCGGTTCGATCGCGCTGGCGGTGCTTCTGCTGGCCACCATCTATCTCCTGACCCGCCTCGTCGTACGACGGGCCCTGCGCCCGGTCGCCGCGATGAGCGAGCAGGCCACGCGGTGGAGCGCCGCGGGCGCTCCCGAACGTTTCGGTGCGCAGGGCAGACCCGCCGAACTCGCCGCGTTCGCCGGCAGCCTGGACGCGCTGCTGGACCGGCTGGCCGCCGTCCTGCGCCACGAGCAGCAGCAGGCCGCCGAGCTCTCCCACGAACTGCGCACACCGCTCGCCCGCATCGCCGCCGAAACCGAGTGGCTGACGGGACGCCCACGCAGCACGGAGCAGCAGGAGACCTCCCTGGAGGCCATCGCGGGCGCCGCCGCGACCATGCAGCAGATCTGCGACTCGCTGCTCTCCGAGGTCCGTACCCGCAATGCGCAGACCCCCGGCCGCTCGCGCTTCTCCGACATCGCGCACCGACTGGCGGAACGCAACGCGGCCCTGTTCCCCGACGCCCCGCCGGTGACCGTCGCGGCGGGCAGCAGCGCCCCCGGCAGCACACCCGAGGTGAGCATCGGCGTCTCGGAGGACGTCGCCGAGCGCATCCTGACGCCGCTCCTGGACAACGCCCGCCGCTACGCGGCCCACTCGGTCACTCTCGCCTGCGAGGCGAGCGCGGGCGAGGTCACGGTGTACGTGTCCGACGACGGACCCGGCGTGCCGGAGGACTTCGTCGCCTCGCTCTTCGAACCCGGCCGTCGCGCCCGCCCCGAGGACGGACACGACGGCGCGGGACTCGGTCTGGCCCTGGCCCGTCGGCTGGCCAGGGCAGCGGGCGGGGACATCGCACTGGACGCCGCGGCGCCCGGCGCACGCTTCGTCGTCACCCTTCCTGCGGGCTGACCTCGGCAGAGCTGCCCTGCGCCACATCGCGCCGCGTCCGGGTCAGGAAGACGACAAGAGCGAGGATGACGACGAGGAACAGGATGCTGGTGCCGACCGTGCCCAGTCCCAGCCCGCCGTCCGCGGTGGGCTGCGACAGGTAGTCGCCCAGCGAGGCGCCGAGCGGCCTGGTCAGGACGTACGCGATCCAGAACGACCACACCGCGTTGAAGTCCAGCGTGCGGTGCGCGAGGGCCACGGCCGCGATCAGCGCGGCGAACACGAGCGCGGAGAGCAAGTACCCCAGGTCCAGCTTCTCCGCCGTGAGGTCGCCCGCGGACGTTCCGAGAGCGAAGGTGAACAGGATCGCCAGCCAGTAGAACGCCTCGCGGCGCGTCGTCCGGATCGAGTGGATGGACAGCGTCCGCTCACTCGCGTACCAGGCGAAGAACGTGACGGCGAGGGCCACCGCGAACACCACGGTCGTGGTCTGGAGCGGAACGCCGAGGTTGTCGGTCAGGTTGTCGCTGATCAGCGTGCCGACCACGCTGATCAGGACCACGGAAAGCCAGTACAGGCCGGGTACATACCTACGCGCCCGGAACTGGAAGACCAGGGTGACGACCAGCAGCGCGCTCATCAGGTACGAGGTGTTGGTCAGCCCCATGCCCAGGTTGTCGTTGAGCAGATCGGCCGCGGTCTCACCCACGGTGGTGCACAGCACCTTGATCACCCAGAAGTAGATGGTCACTTCCGGGACCTTGTTCAGCATCTGCCGCGCCCGGGAGCGCGTGCCGGACGCGTACGTGTCGGTCATGTCGGTTGTCATGGAACGGCACGCTGGCAGGGCCTCCCTGAAATTTTCCTGACTGCGCTCAGCGCGGGAGCCGCCCCTCCCCCTCATCGCGTCGGCCTGCCGTTACCCGCTCAAGACCGCTTCCGCGGGCTCAGTGCTGCCGGTAGTGGTCGGCGACGGCGGTGAACGCGGCCTTGGGTTCCCATGGCAGGCCGGGGTCTTGAGAACGTCGACGAGGTGTACCTGCCCCTGGTGCGGCGACGCGGCCCGACCCCGAGCTGACCGCACACCCCGAGGCTCACCCGGAGCGTCGGACATGACTTTCCGCACCCACTCCATTACGTTGCGCCACGAGCGGCCATGATCATCACGGCTCGCCATGCACCGATGGAGACCCTCGTGCGACACATGTTCACCAAGGCCGGAAGCCTCGCCGCCGTCGCGATGCTCGCCTTCACCGTGGCCCAGCCGGCCCAGGCCACCCAGCACAGCGAGGGGGCGCAGCGCGCCGCCGTCGCGCCCGCCTACTTCGAGATGACCGACATCACTCGGAGCACGTTCATCGTGAAGTTGGTGAGGGAGCGCGAGATCCAGCACGCCAGGGACCTGGTGAGCGGCGCCACCAACGACGAGCCTCACGTCGTCGGCAGGCTCAGGAAGTACCCGGCCTCGTACAACCCGGGCTGGAGCTTCCACTACGACCCGGAGTCGGTCCACTTCTTCGACTACGCCATCGAGGTCTGCGACGCGACGCTGCCGTACGTGGAAGACCACCTCGACGAGGCCGGCGGCCCCTTCCTGCCCGGCCTCATCTTCTGCCCCTGGACTTCAGAACTCGTACGCGAAGTACCGGCCCCATAAGAAGAGTCGACCGGCACGACCGGCCCGATCGAAGGGCGGCACCCATCCAGGGCGTCGCCCTTCCTCACGTCCACCGTCACATCAGGCCCGACACCCTGCCACCCTCACGGCAGCCGCCCCTCCCGGTTGACCTCCCTGACCCGGGCCCGCAGCACTTCCCCGAGCGGTGCCGGGCGCACCGCCTCCGGCGGGCAGTCCCACTCGGCCCCACCGCCCGGCGCCCGCAGCTGCACGTACGGCCCGACGCACCCCATCACGCGCCCCACCCGCCCGTCCCGCGTGTCCACCGCGAACGACCCGGGCTCCGGCACACACGGCTCAAGCCCCTCACCCGTCATGACCGGCCAGCCCCTGCGCCTCCAGGACCGCGCTCAGCCGCAGCGCCGTGTCGAGGTTGCACCGGCCGAGGTCGACCAGTGGCCACGCCGGTTCGTTGCCCGCACACGACACCGGGTCGATCCGCAGCGAAGGCAGCGTGATCCCGACCCCGGTGAACCCCTCCCTCAGCCGCGCCACAGCGTCCTCCGCCGCCCGCACTCCGCCCTCTGCCGTTCTGCGCCGTTCCGTCGTCGTCATGATCCATCCCTTTCCACGCTGAGTAATGACAATGCATACCCAGCGTGGCCAACACGTCGCTAGCCTGGAAGAGGCGCAGAACCAACAACCGCACGTGTGTCACAGGGAGTTGTCATGCCAGGCCCCAAGGAACTCGACCCCTCCTCCTCGCCACGCGCCCTGCTCGGCGCCGAACTCCGCCACCGGAGGGAGGGCAAGGGCCTCTCTCAGGAGGAGCTGGGCCTTCCGCTGTTCGTCAGTGGCTCCTTCATCGGGCAGCTGGAGTCCGGCACACGACGGATGCAGGTGGATCAGGCTCAGAAACTGGACGAGATCCTGAAAGCGGACGGGTTCTTCGTGCGCAACTGCGCCGCCCTGAAGAAGTCGAAGTACCCGGATCACTTCGCCGAAGCGGCCGAGGCGGAGGCCGTGGCGAAGACGATCAAGGAGTACGCGCCTCAGCTGATCCCGGGGCTGTTGCAGCCGGAGGCATACGCGCGAGCGGTGTTCCGGGCGTACCAGCCAACGGCTGTGGAAGACGTCATCAACGATCTGGTCGCGGCACGACTGGAACGGGCGCAGCTCCTGACCGATCCAACAACGCCCTTGGTTTGGGCGGTTCTGGACGAGGCGGTGTTACGTCGCCAGGTCGGCGGCCCGGCGGTGATGGCTGAGGCGCTCCACCACATCCTGGAGCTGGCCCGCGATCACCGGATCATCGTGCAGGTGCTGCCGTTTCACGCAGGCGCCCACGCGGCTCTGGATGGTGGGCTGAAGCTGATGTCCTTCCCCGATGCACCTCCACTCGCGTATGTGGACGGCATCGGTTTCGGTCGGCTGCACGACGACCCGGCCACGGTCGCGCGACACCAACTGACCTACGAACTGCTGCAGGCCGACGCGTTGTCACAAGAGCTGTCCCTGGCTCTGATCGAGTCGGTGGCGGAGGATTACGCCCATGAAGATCAGCAGTTCTGACTACGACCTGTCCACGGCCACCTGGCACAAGTCCTCCTACAGCGGCGGCAGCGGCGGGGACTGTCTGGAAGTCGCGACCTGGCGAAAGTCCACGTACAGCGGCGGCGACGGCGGCAACTGCCTGGAGGTCGCCGACGGCCACCCCGGCATCGTCCCCGTCCGCGACTCCAAGGTCACCGAGGGCCCGACGCTCGTGTTCCGGGCCGCCGCCTGGACGTCCTTCATCGCGGACCTCAAGCACGCCTGAGAAGTCATCCCGCGGCGGAGAGACCGGCCGCACGGCTGGCCTCCCCGCAGGTCAGGTGGTGTCGGGCGGCTCGCGCCGGGGCCGGAACCAGGCCGTCACGGCTTCAGCTTGTCGGCCTCCCGGACTTCGTGGAGGTGGATGAGGACGTCGAAAGACTTGGCGATCGCGACATCGCGCGGTGCGGCGGGGAACTGGGTGCCGAGGTTGAGCGTGGGCCTGGCGGTGTTCAGCCAGTCGCGCGCGGCGGCCGGGGCGGTGCGGACGTCGAGGTAGAAGTCCCGGTAGCGGACCTGGTCGAGGGTGGCCTCGTTCCGGTCGGGCTCGGCGGCGGGAACGGTGAACTTCTTCCACTCGCCGCCCAGCGCGGCGTCCTTCGACAGGAAAGAGCCCTGGTTGAAGGTGAAGCCGATGGGGAGGTAGTTCTTGCCCATCGTGTCGCGCAGGAACGACCCCTGCGTCTTGGAGTACGTCTCGGGATCGCTGGCGACGTAGGCGACATGGTCGTTGTGCGCGGACAGCAGCACCTTCTGGCCGGTGCGCTGCTGCCACCAGGAGACGTTCTGGGCCATCACCTCGTCGCGGAAGCGCTGGGAGGCGGCGTTCGACTCCGGGTCGTCGGGGTTCAGGGTGAGGAACTTGGCGGTCTGGGCGACGGACCGGGCGTTCTGCTCGGCCCAGTCGAACGCTTCGCCGCCGGAGCCCTTCAGACCGCTGACCAGCTCCAGGGCCTGCTGTGCCTTGGCGGCGAGCTGCTGCCGTTCCGCGAGCGGCTTGCCCAGGTAGGCGAAGACGTCGTCGATCGGGCGCAGGCCGGTGTAGAGCTCGTTGAGCCGCGGCAGCGCCTCCGGGTTGTTCTTCTGCACGTAGCCGGTCACCCGGCCGAAGAACTCGTCGCTCAGTGCGGGGGCGCCGATGTCGTCGCCCATGAAGTGGACGGTGCGGTCGGGGTGGTGGCGGTTGTAGTCCCGCATCCACTCGATGAGGCTGACGAACTCCTCGCGATCCCAGGGTGAATCGGTGAGTGTCTCCTTGGCGATCTTGCGGGCGTCGCCCTTGCCGGTCTGGAGGTAGTCGTCGATCTGGAGTCCCGCGGACCAGCTCAGCTCCAGGGCGAAGGTGGTGAAGCCCTTCTTCTCGACGAGGTGGCGGAAGACCCGCTCCTTCATGGTGAAGAACTCGTGGGAGCCGTGGGTGGCCTCGCCGAGGCCGACCACCTTGGCGTCGCCGATCATCGAGCCCAGGGCCCGCAGGTCGGCCGTGTTCCCCCCGGGCTCGGTCGAACGCAGCGGGTGGGCCGCCTGCTCCAGTGCGCGGACCGGGTTCTGCTCCCTGCCCGCCGTATCGGCCGAGGCCGCCTGGACCGCCACAGGGGCGAGGACCGCTCCCGTCGCGACCGCCGCAGTCGCCAGCAGTACCCGCCGACTGATGCGCTTCCGGTGCCTAGCCATGGTGTTACCTCTCAACTTGCGTATTACAACTTGAAAAGAATCATTGCCTGCGATTCCACTGCCGCGCGCTGGGAGAAGCCTCCGACTCTTCCGGGGGAATACCCCCGGAAGAGTCGGAGGGCAGCGCCCGCTCGCGCACTCGATCGGGTGGACGTTTCCAGCCATAGATGCGATTTGGGTGAAAAATACCTTCGCCGAACGCGATCATTCGGCCGTGATCTCAACAATCCGGACGGCCCACCGTCCCAAGTCCCTGCTCCCGGCCGGGCTCGGCGCACTCACCGTGCTCTCCCTGCTCCCGGCGATCCCGGCCACGGCCGCACCCGTGAAGGATCCCTCGGCACGGCCCGCCGCGCACACGTCACCCCGCGCGGTGACCCCGGCCGAGCGCAGGACCGCTGCGTACCTCGACTCGTTGCGTAACAGGCCCGAGCAGCTGAAGGCCTTCTTCAAGGCGCTGCCCAAGGGGGGCGACCTCCACAACCACCTGTCGGGCGCGGCAGAGACCGAGTTCCTGATCAAGCTCGCGGGCGAGAAGGGGCTGTGCGTCGACGCGACAATGACGGCCGTGGCGCCGCCGTGCGGACCGGGCAAGCGGCCCGCCATCGACGCACAGACGGACGCCACCTTCCGGCAGCAGATCATCCGGGCCTGGTCCATGCAGGACTTCCCGGCCGACCAGTCCGGGCATGACCACTTCTTCGACACCTTCGGCAAGTTCAGCCTGGCGACCTGGGACCGCGGCAAGCTGCTCGCCAACGTGGCGGACACCGTGGTCGAGCAGAACCAGTTCTATCTGGAGACCATGGTCACCCCCGCGTCGGAAAGCGCCAAGAAGCTCGCCGACGCCGTGGGTTACGACGCCGACCTGGCGGCGTTCCACCGCAAGCTTCTGGCCGGCGGGCAGCTCGACCGGGTCGTGGACGATGCGGTCAAGGAGGCCGACGACGCCAATGCCCAGTTCCGGGCGGCCGCGCACTGCGACACCACACGCCCCGACCCGGGCTGCCGGCTCCCCGTCAGGTGGATCTCCCAGGTCTCCCGGGGCAGCACCCCGGCGCGGGTGTTCACGCAGATCGCGGTCGGCATGCGGCTGGCGGAGCGCGACCCGAGGTTCGTCGCGGTCAACCTCGTGCAGCCCGAGGACGGGGAGAGCGCGCTGCTCAACTACAGCCTCCAGATGCGGATGCTGAAGTACCTGCGCGGCCAGTACCCGGGCACCCACCTCACCCTGCACGCCGGTGAGCTGGCCCCCGGCCTGGTCAAGCCCGAGGACCTGACGTTCCACATCCGCGAGGCCGTACTCGTCGCCGGAGCCGAACGCATCGGACACGGCGTCGACCTGGTCCACGAGGACGACTGGCGGCAGCTCGCCCGGACGATGGCGCAGCGCAAGGTGGCGGTCGAGGTGCCGTTCAGCAGCAACAAGCAGATCCTCGGCATCGCGGGCGACGACCACCCGTTCAACGCGTACCGCAGCTACGGCGTCCCGGTGGTCCTGTCCACCGACGACCCGGGGGTCTCGCGGATCGACATCAGCCACGAGTACCAGTACGCCGCCAGGACGTACGACCTCGGCTACACCGAGCTGAAGGACCTGGCCCGCGCCTCGCTGGAGTACGCGTTCCGCAACGGCGGCAGCCTGTGGGCCACCGGCTCCGCCCCCTCCGGCTACCGCCTGGTCGCCGCCTGCCGCAGCGACCGGCCGGGCACCGACCACCCGAGCGCGCGCTGCGCCCGCTATCTGACCGACAACCCGAAGGCGGCGACCGAGTGGCGCCAGGAGACGGCCTTCGCCACCTTCGAGAGCCGTCACCGTTAACCGAACAACACACGTCCGGGGCCGGGGCCCGGCCCCGGACGTGTCTCCGCTACTCCGCCGGTGCCGACCAGAGGTGTCCGAGCGTGCCCAGCACGAGACGGCACACGTCGTCCGGATCGGCACCGGCCAGGGGTTCACGTGCGACGACCGTCCGCATCAGGCCGATGCCGAGAAGCCATGCCATGGCCAGATCCGCACGCAGGGCGCCGTCCTCGGTGCCGGAGAGCCCGGCCAGTGCGCCCTGGTACTCCTCGCCCAGCTTCCGCAAGGTTCCGGCCGCCTCGTCGCCCCGGCCGATGGACCGCAGATAGACCTCCAGAGAGCGGTCCTCCGTCCCCCCGTCCGAGCTGCGGGTCAGCATCGAGCGCAGGGCGGTCTCGAAGAGCTCCTCGGGCGGCGTCGCCCGCACCTGCTCAAGCCCGCCCTGTGCGACAACCTCCGTGAGCAGCCCCTGCTTGGACCCGAAGTACCGGAACAGCAAGGCCTGGTTGGCCCCGGCCCGCTCCGCGATGCTCCGGACCGTCGTCCCTTCGTAACCCCGCTCCGCGAACAGGTCACGGGCCGCTTCCAGCAGCCGACGACGTGTGGCCGCGGCATCGCGGCGGCGCTCTCCGGACGGCGGTGCGGGGGCGGACTCCATGGCGGATTTCCTCTCGGATGGCCCGTCAGGATATCGGCCGTAAAGCATCGTTGACCGCCCGGACGACACACTCCTAACGTTGTAAGCAGCTGCTTACATATCGGAGGCCGCAGTGACGACAGCAGGCATCACCCCCCTCGCCTACCCCTTCAACACCCCCGACGGGCTCCAGCTCGCCGACGAGTACGAGCGCGTACGCGACCGGCCGGGCCTCTTACGGGTCCAGATGGAATACGGCGAACCGGCCTGGCTCGTCACCCGCTACGCCGACGCCCGGCTCGTCCTGGGCGACCCGCGCTTCAGCCGGGCCGCGGGCGCCTCGCACGACGAGCCCCGACAGTCCGAGGGGCGGCGCGACGGCGGCATCCTCAGCATGGACCCACCCGACCACACCCGGCTGCGCTCCCTGGTCGCCAAGGCATTCACCGTCCGCCAGGTCGAGAAGCTCCGCCCGCGGGTCCGGGAACTGACCGCGAGCCTCCTCGACGAGCTGGAGGCGGCCGGTCCACCCGCGGACCTGGTCGATCTCTACGCGCTGCCTCTGCCGGTCGCGGTGATCTGCCGGATACTGGGCGTGCCCGCCGAGGACCGTCCGCGTTTTCGTGTGTGGAGCGACGCCGCACTGTCGACCAGCTCCCTCACAGCCGAGGAGTTCGAGGCCAACCGCGAGGAACTGCGCGCCTACATGGCCGAGTTGATCGACCGCCACCGCAAGGAGCCGCAGGACGACCTGATGACGGCGCTCATCGAGGCCCGCGACGGCGGCGACCGGCTCTCCGAACTCGAACTCGTCGATCTATGCGTGGGCATCCTGGTGGCAGGACACGAGACCACTGCGTCCCAGATCCCCAACTTCGTCCTCACTCTGCTGGACCATCCGGACCAGCTGACCAGGCTCAGGGCCGATCCCGGACTCGTATCGGGCGCGGTGGAAGAACTGCTGCGCTTCGTGCCGCTGGGGAGCGGCGCCGGCCAACCCCGGTACGCCACCGAGGACATCGAAGTCGGCGGCACCCTCGTCCGGGCGGGCAGTCCGGTCCTGGTCGCCATGGGCGCCGCCAACCGCGACGCGCTGCGGTTCACCGCCCCGGGCGTGCTCGATATCGCCCGCGAGGGCAACCAGCACCTCGGATTCGGCCACGGCGTCCACCACTGCCTGGGCGCCCCGCTGGCCCGGCTGGAACTTCAGGAGGCACTGATCGCGCTCATCACCCGTTTCCCGGGGCTGCGACTGACCGGCGATGTGACGTGGAAGTCCGAGATGCTGGTACGCGGCCCGCTTGTCATGCCGGTCGGGTGGTGACCGGCATGACCTGGAACGTACGCGTCGACCCCCAGCTCTGCCAGGCATCGGGCATGTGCGCCGGGAGCGTCCCCGAGGTGTTCGCGCTGGACGGGGAGCACGCCCGGGCGATCCCCGACGGCATCGAACCGGACGAACGGGTCCTGGACGCCGCCGACATCTGCCCGGCCCAGGCGATCACCGTGCACGACGGGAGCGCCGTCATCGGCCCCCGCCGCGACTGAGAAAACCGCCCCGTGCCAGGAAGAACGATCCCGGCACGGGGCGGCTGCGTGATCGGCCGAACAGGTCGGCCCTAGCCGAGCCGCTCCATGATCCACTGGGGGCGGCCGTCGGGGCTGAGGATCGCGCGGTGGCCCTGCGTGGTCAGGTAGCCCGCCTCGCCCCGGTCGAGGGCGATGGCGACCGGCTCCACCGAGGCCTCGCCCTGGATCGTCCACTGGTCGGGCTGACTGCCGCACTCGTCCACCCACACGACCGGCGGGTAGATCCGGATCGGCGAGAGCGCCAGGCAGCGGTTCTCCCCGCGCGCCTCGACGATCTGGGCCAGACCGTTGCCCTGGTTGCGGACCTCCCACACGGTGCCGGGGTTGCAGGGCTCGATGTGGCCGCCCAGCGGGCCTTCGCCACCCGCCAGACACGCGCCGGTGCGCACATCACGGATGAAGTACGCGCCGTCGGCGGCGTCGGCGGCCTGGGCGGGGGTGGCCAGTGCCGCCACGGCGACGGCGGATGCGGCGAGAGACAGAATCGAACGAATACGCACGGGACTCCTCGTACGAGAACGAAAGACTGAGGGAGAACGAGCCAAGAGCGGCCCGCCACATCAAGGTCACAAACATGTGCGGCCGTTGGCGCGCTCCCCAGGCCTTCGGCCCGGTTTTCCACCCCAACAGCGGCGGCGCGCCCGGATCACGCACGGCGCACTCCCGCCGCCCCCCGCGCGCCCCCATCAGGCGAAATCCCCCGGAGCTCAAGCCGCGAAGTCCGAGCGCTCTTTCCGAGGAACGGGAGGTGGGCCACTTCCCACCCACCCTCCCTGCCCGGCCAGTTGACTTTTCGTGACCGGCTTGCCACGGATGGTGGCGACGCTCTAGCGTTCCGAATAACGAACGACCCCTGCCGGTGCAGGAACACCGAACAGGGGTCTGACCGCTTCGATCGATCGGACCTCGATCTCATGGCTGCCAGCCAGCTTAGTGCTGACCCGTGCGCCCCGCACGTACCCCTGCCCACGCCCCTGCACCCGATGGCCAATCCAGGTTACGGCAAGCGTTCCGCACCCGCCCAACGCCCCCGCACCGACCGCGATTTCGCGCATCTGCCACCCCGCGAGGCATCCATCGCGGCCTACATCGACCGGCTGCCCGACGGCGCCGACATCTCCGTGAAGACGCTGGCCAAGGTCCTCCCGTACGGGCAGTGCGCACTGCGGACCGCCCTCAACCGGCTCCAGGACGCCGGGCATCTGCGGCGCGGCAGCGAGTGCGTGGCCAATGACGAGGTGCTGCTCTGGGTGACGCGGACGTTCTTCTCCCGCACCGCGCGGGACGACGACTGGTGGGCGGCGTTCACCCGGGGTGACGTACCGCCGGAGCGGCGGCACCAACACCCCACCCGCACCCGCACCCGGGCCTTCGTACTGCTGGCCGCGCTGGGCCGTACCGCCCCCTCACTCACCCTCTCGGCGGCAGACTGTGCGGCGCTGGAACCGCAGGTCACCGACTGGTTCGAGCGCGGCGCCACTGAGGCGGAACTCCTGCACGCCCTCACCGACGGCCTCCCCACCTCCGTCCACCACGCGGCGGCCCTCGTCCGCAGGCGGCTGACCGACAAGATGCCACCCGAACGGGTCACTCCGGCACAACAGCGGACGGTGTTGCGCGCCCTCGAATGCAGCGAGTGCCGCGCACCCGGCAGCACGGAGGCCCTGATCGGCGGCCGGTGCGGACCATGCCGGGGCAACCCCGTCGAGGTATCCACCGGACCGGCGGGAACCGTCCCGGCCACCGGCGTACGAAACCGCATGAACGAGGTCCGGGCGGCGATGACCCCACGATCCGAGAGGATCGGCCGCCCGACCCGCTCCCGCCTCCCGTGATCGCGCGATGTCCGAAACCGGCTCCCACCTGGGAGTGGTTTGATCCACTTCCCCTTCCTGGTCGCTACTCCATGTGTTCACCTTGGCACCCGCTGTAACGAACCAGCCCAAAGGGGAACGAACCATGTCCGAACCGACCCACGAGCAAATCGTCTCGGAGCTCCACAGCAAGCCCCCCATCACTCTCGCCCCCGGCCCCCGCCTGGACGCCGAGAAGCACGGTGCCCTCCCGCTGCCGCCCAGCACCGTGTGGGACCTGCCGGGTGGCACCGCCTGGGTCTACTACGGCGAGGGACACTCGGGTCTCACACGGCCCGTGATCTTCGCCGACGGATTCAACACCGGGCCGAGCAGCCTGGACTTCTCCTGGGAAATCATGGAGTTCGGCGACTACGCGCTCATCAGCGAACTGCGCCGCCGGGGACACGACGTCATCATTCTCGGCTTCCATGAGCGCAGTGCATCGATTCTGGACAACTCCCGGACCGCGCAGGCCGCGATCCAGCACGCCATCGCGGAGCGGCAGAGCAACGCGCCGCTGGCCGTCGGCGGGTTCAGCATGGGCGGGCTCGTCACCCGGCACGCGCTGGCCAAGATGGAGAGCCAGGGCATCGACCACCAGACCTCTCTCTACTTCTCGTACGACAGCCCGCACCGCGGCGCCTGGATCCCGATCGCGCTGCAGGCGTTCGCGCACTACATCAAGGATCTCGACAGCCGGTTCTCCGACCAGATCAACAGCCCGGCCGCGCGTCAGCTGCTGTGGCGGCACATCGAGAAGTGGGACGGGACGCCGGACCGGAGCGACGAGCGCGCCACGTTCCTCGCAGAGATGGAGGCCATCGGCGAATGGCCGCGGCGGCCGCGGCTGATCGGTGTCTCCAACGGCGCGGCCGACGGCACCGGCACGGATGTGGGGGCCGGTGAACTGGCCCTGGAGGGCAAGGGCCTCTCGGTCGTGGGCACCAAGCTCTACACCCAGTCCCCGGGCGACAACGAACTCGTCGCGAAGCTGCGGGTGGTGACGCTGAAGACCAACCAGGTGCATACGTCCGGACTCCCGTCGATCGGCGGCGCACCGGGCGGCTCGCTGGAGGGGTTCGGCATCCTCGCCGACGGGCTCAACGCCCTCAGCCCCATCCTCGGGTTCAAGACCGACGTACGTATCCGCTCGCACTGCTTCGTGCCCGCTGTCAGCGCGGTCGACGTCGGCGATCTGGACACCGACGAGGAGCTGTACAAGGACATCTCCGCCCTCCCGCCGAATGCCGGTGGGCTCGACGAGTTCAAGCTCGCGTCCCGCAACGAGGGGCACACACTCGTGACGGAGGAGCTCTGCACCTGGCTCCTCGACCGGCTTCCGTAGTTCCGCAGTCCCTCAGTTCCTTGGTTTCGCAGTTCCGTCGTGCGGGCCGACGGCGCTCACGGTGCTCCGGCGGGCATCGTGGGTGCGTCCACCGCCCCGCCCCGTACGGAAACGACATCGACCCCCGGGACCTGCTGGTCCCGGGGGTCGATGCGGTAAAGCTGTACAGGAACTACCGATCCGTCAGGATCAGAAGTCCATGTCACCGCCCGGCATGCCGCCCGGAGCGGCCGCAGAGGCCTTCTCCGGCTTGTCGGCGATGACGGCCTCGGTGGTGAGGAACAGCGCGGCGATGGACGCGGCGTTCTGCAGGGCGGAGCGCGTGACCTTCGCCGGGTCGAGAATGCCCTCGGCGATCATGTCGACGTACTCGCCGGTCGCGGCGTTCAGACCGTGGCCGACGGCCAGGTTGCGCACCTTCTCGACGACGACGCCGCCCTCGAGACCACCGTTGACGGCGATCTGCTTGAGCGGGGCCTCCAGCGCCAGCTTGACGGCGTTGGCGCCGGTCGCCTCGTCACCCGAGAGCTCCAGCTTCTCGAAGACGGCCGAGGCCTGGAGCAGAGCCACGCCACCACCGGCGACGATGCCCTCCTCGACGGCGGCCTTGGCGTTGCGCACCGCGTCCTCGATGCGGTGCTTGCGCTCCTTGAGCTCGACCTCGGTCGCGGCACCGGCCTTGATGACGGCCACGCCGCCGGCCAGCTTCGCGAGGCGCTCCTGGAGCTTCTCGCGGTCGTAGTCCGAGTCGGAGTTCTCGATCTCGGCACGGATCTGGTTGACGCGACCCTGAACCTGGTCGCTGTCACCGGCACCGTCGACGATCGTGGTCTCGTCCTTGGTGATGACGACCTTGCGGGCGCGGCCGAGCAGGTCGAGACCGGCGTTCTCCAGCTTGAGGCCGACCTCCTCGGAGATGACGGTGCCACCGGTGAGGATGGCGATGTCGCCGAGCATGGCCTTGCGGCGGTCACCGAAGCCCGGAGCCTTGACGGCGACGGACTTGAAGGTGCCACGGATCTTGTTGACGACCAGGGTCGACAGGGCCTCGCCCTCGACGTCCTCGGCGATGATCAGCAGCGGCTTGCCGGACTGCATGACCTTCTCCAGCAGCGGAAGGAGGTCCTTCACGTTGCTGACCTTGGAGTTGACGATCAGGATGTACGGGTCGTCCAGGGACGACTCCATGCGCTCCATGTCGGTGGCGAAGTACGCCGAGATGTAGCCCTTGTCGAAGCGCATACCCTCGGTGAGCTCCAGCTCCAGACCGAAGGTCTGGGACTCCTCGACGGTGATGACGCCTTCCTTGCCGACCTTGTCCATGGCCTCGGCGATGAGCTCGCCGATCTGGGTGTCGGCGGCGGAGATGGAGGCGGTCGAAGCGATCTGCTCCTTGGTCTCCACGTCCTTGGCCTGCTCCAGGAGGGCGGCGGAGACGGCCTCGACGGCCTTCTCGATGCCCCGCTTGAGAGCCATCGGGTTGGCACCCGCGGCGACGTTGCGAAGGCCCTCGCGGACGAGAGCCTGGGCGAGAACGGTGGCGGTGGTCGTACCGTCGCCGGCGACGTCGTCCGTCTTCTTGGCGACCTCCTTGACCAGCTCCGCACCGATCTTCTCGTACGGGTCCTCCAGCTCGATCTCCTTGGCGATGGAAACACCATCGTTGGTGATCGTGGGGGCGCCCCACTTCTTCTCAAGGACGACGTTGCGACCCTTGGGGCCAAGGGTGACCTTGACGGCGTCGGCGAGCTGGTTCATGCCGCGCTCGAGACCGCGCCGGGCCTCCTCGTCGAACGCGATGATCTTGGCCATGTGAAGTGGTCCTCCCGGACAGGGGTGGATTGCTCCGGACCGAGTGGCGCCCGCGACGGACGGCCTGCGTGACCGGTGGTTCCTTGCCCCACCGGACCTGCGGGCCTCACCGGCCCGGTCCAAGTTCTGTCACTCTCACCTGGAGAGTGCTAACGCCAATGATTAGCACTCGACCCCGGAGAGTGCAAGCGTCCCCCTCGGGATGTGGACAATGACAGCCACTCACGGGTGGCCTCGGACGCGGACGCACGGAGGGCCCGTACCCCAGGGGTACGGGCCCTCCGTGCGTGAGTAGTGTCGTTGGCCGACCGCGTCGAGCTCAGCCGACGGCGAGCTTGACCATGTCCGCCTGCGGCCCCTTCTGGCCCTGCGAGATCTCGAATTCAACTCGCTGACCCTCTTCGAGGGTGCGGTACCCGTCCATCTGGATCGCGCTGTAGTGGACGAAAACATCCGCACCACCGTCGACCGCGATGAAGCCGTACCCCTTCTCCGCGTTGAACCACTTGACGGTGCCCTGAGCCATGCCTAACTCCCCTATTACTGGCCCTTGCACAGGACCGCACTTCGCGGACCCGGGTCAGAACCCACCCCCCGACAGGAGAGGGTGCGTGCGCCGGAACGCGTCGACCGCGGCCGAATGTATCTGCCCAACTGCCCTCTGCAACAGGTCAATTGGACGCGAATTCTGGGCAGCACCGAACGCCCGAATATGAGGAATTCATGAGATTCCAGGGCAAGTCGGGCCGGGCAAAGGCGACTTATGGCGCAAGGAGATCGAACACTTTGGCTGCTTCTTGTCGCGGCCGGGCGCATTCTCATATGCGGGCGGCACGGGCAGCTGGGGGGACTTCCCACACTGTACCGCGCTCAACCATACAGAATTGCCCCCTCCGCTTCTCTCGCAGAGGGGGCAATTCCGATAACGCCGTGAAGTCGGACGGACGGTCAGCAGCCGCCTGCGACTGCCGGGATGATCGAGATGCCCGCACCGTCCGGCGTCGCCGCCTCCAGGCCACCCTCGAAGCGCACGTCGTCGTCGTTGACGTACACGTTCACGAAGCGGCGCAGCTTGCCCTGGTCGTCCAGGACGCGGGCGGCGATGCCCGGGTGGTTCTGCTCCAGGGACTCGATGACCTGGGAGAGGGTCGAGCCCTCGGCCGGGACCTCGGCCTGGCCGCCCGTGTAGGTGCGGAGGATGGTGGGGATGCGGACCTTGACGCTCATGAGGGGTGCCTTTCTTCGGTCTCGGGTGGTCAGCCGGCGGCGAGGCCGGCAGCGCGGAACGCGTCCAGGCTCGGGCGGATCGTCGCGGTCGCCTGCGAGGTGGCGGCCACCGCGTCGAGGGTCTTGAGGCCGTCACCGGTGTTGAGGACGACGGTGGTCAGCGTCGGGTCGAGCAGACCGGCCTCGATGAGCTTCTTCGTCACGCCGACCGTCACCCCGCCCGCCGTCTCCGCGAAGATGCCCTCGGTGCGCGCCAGCAGCTTGATCGCGTCGACGACCTGCTCGTCGTTGACGTCCTCGACCGCACCGCCGGTGCGGCGGGCGATGTCCAGGACGTACGGGCCGTCGGCCGGGTTGCCGATCGCCAGGGACTTGGCGATGGTGTTCGGCTTCTGGGGCCGCACGACGTCGTGACCGGCCTTGAAGGCGGTGGAGACCGGGGAGCAGCCCTCGGCCTGGGCACCGAAGATCTTGTACGGCCTGTCCTCGACGAGACCGAGCTTGATCAGCTCCTGCAGACCCTTGTCGATCTTCGTGAGCTGCGATCCGGATGCGATCGGGATGACGATCTGGTCGGGCAGCTGCCAGCCGAGCTGCTCGCAGATCTCGTACGCCAGGGTTTTGGAGCCCTCGCCGTAGTACGGGCGCAGATTGACGTTGACGAAGCCCCAGCCCTCGCCGAGCGGGTCGCCGATGAGTTCCGAGCAGAAGCGGTTGACGTCGTCGTAGTTGCCCTCGATGCCGACCAGCTCACCGCCGTACACCGCGGCCATGACGACCTTGCCCTGCTCCAGGTCGTGCGGGATGAACACGCAGGAGCGGAAGCCGGCGCGGGCGGCGGCGGCGCCCACCGCACCGGCGAGGTTGCCGGTGGAGGAGCAGGAGAGGGTGGTGAAACCGAAGGCGCGGGCGGCCTCGACGGCGATGGCGACGACGCGGTCCTTGAAGGAGTGCGTCGGGTTGCCGGAGTCGTCCTTGACGTACAGGCCGCCGGTGACGCCCAGCTCGCGGGCGAGGTTGTCGGCCTTGACCAGCTTGGTGAAACCGGGGTTGATGTTGGGCTTGTCGGCGACATCGGCGGGGACCGGCAGCAGCGGCGCGTAACGCCAGATGTTGTTGGGTCCGGCCTCGATGCGCTTCTTCAGCTCGTCGGGGGAGCCGCTCGGCAGGTCGTACGCCACTTCGAGCGGCCCGAAACAGGACGCGCAGGCGAAAATGGGGCCGAGCTCGAAACGCTCGCCGCACTCGCGGCAGGAAAGCGCCGCGGCGGGTCCGAGGTCGACAGCTTCGGCGGAAGAATCGGTGCTTACTGCAACCGTCTGCGTAGCCATGATGGCGAGGCCCTTTCTCCTCATCTTCCTCGCGACGCATTTCGCCACGAGACGGAATTGGCACCTTCCCCACCGTGACCTCGCGGTCGGCAGGAGGGTTGCCGGGACTTCAACGGGCCGTTCCCTCAGTCCCTCTGGATGAGCGCTGTGGCACTGGATCACCGATCCAGGCATTTATTGGCGGACTGACCCCGACATGCGACGGCCATCCGCGTTGTTCAAGACTGTAACCGAAGCACCGGAGAGTTGAGATAGTCGTCCGAACCGCGAGATGGATCACATACAGGGAGTATCGACCGTGCTGGAAGAGGTCGAACGCTGGCTGGCCAGGCGTTCCTGGTCGGCCGCCGACCGCCCGCTGGACCGCATCCTGGCCGCCAAGGCCAGGGACCCGCGCCGCGGGAGCGTGAGCGTCGTACTGCCCGCGCTGAACGAGGAGGCGACGGTCGGCCGGATCGTCGCGACGATCCGGCTCGAGCTGATGGAGAAGGTCCAGCTGGTCGACGAACTCGTGGTGATCGATTCCGGTTCCACGGACGCCACCGCGAAGGTGGCCCGGGAGGCCGGCGCCCGGGTGGTGCACCGGGACGAGATACTCCCCCGGATACCCGCCGTGCCCGGCAAGGGCGAGGTGCTGTGGCGATCGCTCCTGGTGACCGGCGGTGACATCGTCTGCTTCATCGACGCCGATCTGAAGGACTTCTCGGCGGACTTCGTCTCCGGCGTCGTCGGCCCACTGCTGACCGAACCGAACGTGCAGTTCGTGAAGGCGATGTACGACCGACCCTTCGGTGACACCACAGGTCAGGGGGGTCGCGTCACCGAACTGGTGGCCCGTCCGCTGCTCAATCTGCACTGGCCGCAGCTGGCCGGTTTCGTCCAGCCGCTGGGCGGGGAGTACGCCGTACGCCGCTCCCTCCTCGAACGGCTGCCCTTCCCCGTCGGCTACGGAGTGGAACTGGGCCTCCTGGTCGATGCGCTGCACACGGTGGGTCTGGACGCGCTGGCCCAGGTCGACGTAGGGGTGCGCAAACACCGCCACCAGGACGGGCAGGCGCTCGGCCGGATGGCGGCGACGATCTACCGGACCGCTCAGCTCCGGCTGTCCCGGGGGCACTTGGTGCGGCCTTCGCTCACCCAGTTCGAGCGCGGCGAGGACGGCTTCGTACCGCGCACCCATGCGGTGGACACCGAGGAGCGGCCCCCGATGCGCGAGATCGAGGAGTACGTTTCGCGCCGCGCGGCCTGACTTCGCACGTTTGGGCGGTTCGTGATCGGGCTAGATTCCGCAACATGGTCTCCGAGCACGAAGCCCAGTCCGCTGCCCAGGTCCTCGTTGCGTCCAACCGCGGCCCGGTGTCGTACACCCTCGCCACGGACGGATCGCTCGACGCGAAGCGCGGCGGCGGCGGGCTCGTCTCCGGGCTGAGCGCCGTCAAGGACAAGCTGTGGGTGTGCGCCGCGCTCGGTGACGGGGACCGGGAGGCGGTCCGGCGCGGGGTCGGTGAGCAGGGCGTACGGATGCTCGACATCGACGCGGCCGTCCACGCGGACGCGTACAACGGCATCGCGAACTCGGTGCTCTGGTTCGTCCACCACATGCTGTACCAGACGCCGCTGGAGCCTGTCTTCGACGCGGAGTTCCGGCGGCAGTGGGCGTCGTTCGAGACGTACAACCGGGCCTTCGCCGAGGCGCTCGCCGAGGAGGCGGGCCCGGGTGCGGCGGTGCTGGTGCAGGACTACCACCTGGCACTGGTGCCCGGCATGCTCCACGAGCTCCGCCCCGACCTGCGGATCGGCCACTTCTCGCACACCCCGTGGGCCCCCGTCGACTACTTCCGTCTGCTCCCCGACGACATCGCCGAGCAGCTGCTGCACGGCATGCTGGGCGCGGACCGGGCGGCCTTCCTGACCCGGCGCTGGGCGGACGCGTTCATCGGCTGCTGTACGGAGATCCTGGGCGGCACCGGCCGGACCAGGATCGGGGTGCACGGGCTCGGCGCGGACGCGGACTTCCTGCGCGGGCGCGCGCACGAGGCGGACGTCGACGAGCGGATGGCGGCGCTGCGGGAGCAGGTCGGCCCCGGCCGGAGGACGATCGTACGAGTGGACCGGACGGAACTGTCCAAGAACATCGTGCGCGGCCTGCTCGCGTACCGCGAGCTCCTCGAAGAGCGGCCGGGGTGGCGTGAGCGCGTCGTCCATGTCGCCTTCGCGTACCCCTCGCGGCAGGACCTGGCGGTGTACCGCGACTACACGGCCGAGGTGCAGCAGGTCGCCGACGATATCAACGCCGTGTACGGCACGGCGGACTGGACGCCGGTCGTGCTCCACGTCAAGGACGACTTCGCCCGCTCGCTCGCCGCGTACCGGCTGGCCGACGTGGCGCTCGTCAACCCGATCCGCGACGGCATGAACCTGGTCGCCAAGGAGATCCCGGTCGTCTCCGACCACGGCTGCGCCCTGGTGCTGTCACGGGAGGCGGGGGCGTACGAGGAGCTGGGCAGCGACGCGGTCGTGGTGAACCCGTACGACGTGTCCGCGACGGCGGCGGCGCTGCACGAGGCTCTGACGATGGCGGACGACGAACGGGCCGCGCGCACGGAGCGGCTGGCCGCGGCGGCGGTGGCGCTGCCGCCGCAGCAGTGGTTCCTGGACCAACTGGACGCGCTGCGGCGGGAGTGAGCCGGCGCGGGGCTAGAGCTGTCGCGCCAGGGCTGCCAGGAAGTCGACGACGGCCCCCGGGCCGTTCAGCAGCAGATCGGCCCGCTCGGCCAGTTCGGGCACCTCCGCGCTGCCGCTGCAGACCAGCAGGCCCGGGATGCCGTCGGGGCCCTCGGTGCGGAGCTTCTCCACGGCGGCATACGCGGCGAGGTCACCCAGGTCGTCACCCGCGTACAGAACGGACTCGGCGTCCAGCTCCCTCACGTACTGCGCGAGCGCCACACCCTTGTCCATGCCCGGCGGGCGCAACTCCAGGACCAGGCGGCCCGGTTCGACGATCAGCCCGTGCCGGGCGGCGAGCTCGCCGAGGGGGCCGCGCAGGGCCTCGAACGCGGCCTGCGGGTCGGCGGCGCGGCGGGTGTGGACGGCGAGCGCCCGGCCCTTCTCCTCGATCCAGGTTCCGTGCCATGAATCGAACCGGTCGAGCACGCCCGGGAGTTCGGCGCGGACCGCGGCTACGCCGGGGTGGGGGGCGGGGGCGTGGACGGTGCCGGAGACGGCGTCCCAGCGTTCGGCGCCGTAGTGGCCGAGGACGACGAGGTGGTCGAGTCCCGGTACTCCGGCGAAGCCGCCGTGCCGGACCGCGACGCCGGCCGGGCGGCCGGTGATCACGGCGATGGAGGCCACTTCCGGGGCGAGCGCGACGAGCGCGTCGACGGCGTCGGGGTGGGCGCGGGCCTGTTCCGGGTCCGGGACGATGTCGGCGAGGGTCCCGTCGAAATCGAGCGCGACCACGGCACGGTCCGGGCGTGCGAGGATCGCGGCCAGGGCTTCTCGGCCGGGTGCGGTGGTGGGGGTCGGGAGCTCGGACGGGATCTCGCTCGGCGCGGGTACGTGCGGATTGCTGCCCATGGGGCCGAGCCTATAGGCGTACCGCCGGGCACAGCCATGGGCGACGTGGCATACGGGCGGCGTCCGGGCGCGAGGGGCTCGCAGCGGCCGGCTGTCGCGCGAGCGTGAAACATCGAACGGACAAATTATCCCAGACAAATGCATAGCGCCTGTGGAGTGCGGACAGCGATCAAGGCACCAGTCCCCCACTCCCACCGAGAGCAGCCTTGATGCGCACAGCCCTTGTCCTTTCCACGGTGATGACAGCTCTCCTGGCGGGCGCTCCCCTGGCCCCCGCTCAAGCCCGGCCCGCCGCATCGAGCACCTCACACACGGCGGACGTCGGCGGCTTCTACACCAATGGCGACCACGTCCACGTATCCAGTACGCCCCCGGCGACGGCATCCGGACACGGCTGGTGGGTGCGGGTGAAGGGAGGCAGGCCGGGCGAGAAGGCCAAGGTGACCATCTGGCTGCAGGCGAAGGACAAGCACGGCAAGTGGAAGTCCGTGGCCAGCGGGTCGAAGAAGGTGAAGCCGACCAAGGGCAAGGCCAGCAGCACCCATCGGGCCAACGCCCGTAAGACTTGCGAGGGCAGGAGGAAGACACAGTGGCGGAGCCTGATCGACGTGGACATCATCGGCGAGGCCGACTCCCCGGAGAAGGCCGTCACTGCCACGATGACCTTCAACTGCGGCGCGGGTGTGTAGGGGGAAACGATGGGTGATGCGGTGCGGGACTCCACTCTGCTCATGGGCGTGCACGGGGTCCTCACCCGGCATCCCTGGCTCGTACCGCCCGCGGGCGCCTCGGAGCCCGACGTCGATGTCTTCGGCCTGGCGGTGAACCGTGCCGAGGTCTACGGGTGGAGCAGCACCCTTCTGGGGGCCGGCATGGAGCTCGGGGGGAGCAGGTGGGGGCACAACGACGCGGGGGAGGACTGGACACAGGACGGGCGCGTACGGGAGATCGGCTGGCTCCAGGTGGACGCGTCCTCCCGCTTGAACCGGCAGCGACTGCCCGTGCTGCCCGTGGCGACGGTCCTTGGCGACGTTCTGCGGCAGGTGGGCGACATCCGCGTCACCGGCGTGCACACCGTCGCACCGGTGCACCTGGCACCGGACCCCGCCGCCGCCCTCCTGTACACCGCCGGTTGGTACGAGCTGGCCGATCCGGGCGCGGTCAGGGAGATCACCGTGACCGTGTCGGGCCGCGAAGCGGGGCTGGCCGGCCGCGCCGGGCGCGTTCGCGACGAGGCGCTGGCGTGCACCTACGGATGCATGACCGTCGAGCCGGAAACCACCGATGTGGCCCTCCCGGGTCTGGCCCTGCCGTTGACCGGCGAAATGCAGACCGAAGGGATGCGCCGGGCGCTGGCCTTCCGCTGCCGGGTGCCCGTGTGGTCCCTGGACGCGGCAGCCTGGACCACGGAGGTCTTCGTCGAGGCGCTGCGCGTCACCGGCACCGCGGAACCCGTCATGATCACCGTCTCCGGCTGAGAGGGTGCGGGTTCAGCGACGCCCCCGCTTCGCGTCGCGGACCCGGCGCAGGCGGTTCACCGTCACCGGGTCCTCCTCCAGCGCGCGGCGGTCGTCGAGAAGCGCGTTCAGCAGCTGGTAGTAGCGCGTGGGCGAGATGCCGAGCCGTTCGCGGATCGCGCGCTCCTTCGCCCCGGGCCCGGCCCACGACTGCCGTTCGACGGCAAGCACGGCACGGTCCCTGACGGAGAGGCCGGCGGGGCCGTCCGTGTCATCGGGGCCATTCGGGGGAGCTGTCATATCAGCCAACATATCGCCCGGCCGAAGGGCCGCCGCCCGTTACTCCGTAGATCCGGGCGCAGCGGCTGGCGGTCGAGCTCGCGGAGTCGGAGGGGTACGACCCGGACCGTGATCCATTCGCCCTGAGCCCGCTGCTCGGGCACACTGCCGCGGGGGCGCGCACGCGATTTTGTATGGATACGCAACAAACCGCGATAGTGGACTAGACCTATTGGGGTTCGTCGGGCGAAACTGTTTCCCGTGAAACACGTCATCGCCCTCGATGTGGGCGGCACCGGAATGAAGGCCGCACTGGTCGGGGCCGACGGCTCCCTGCTGCACGAGGCACGGCGGGCGACCGGCAGAGAACGCGGTCCCGACGCCGTCGTGGAGTCGATCCTCACCTTCGCCGCGGACCTGCGGGCGTACGGCGAGAAGCACCTCGGCGAAAGTGCTGTCGCGGCCGGTGTCGCCGTGCCCGGCATCGTCGACGCCGAGAACGGGATCGCGGTCTACGCCTCGAACCTGGGCTGGCGCGACGTGCCCATGCGGGAACTGCTCGGCGAGCGGCTCGGCGGTGTCCCCGTCGCGCTCGGCCACGATGTGCGCACCGGCGGACTCGCCGAGGGCCGGCTCGGTGCGGGCAAGGGCGCCGACCGCTTCCTCTTCGTCCCGCTGGGCACCGGGATCGCCGGGGCCATCGGCATCGCGGGCACCATCGAGTCCGGTGCGCACGGGTACGCGGGCGAGATCGGCCACATCGTGGTCCGGCCGGACGGCCCGGACTGCGGCTGCGGCCAGCGCGGCTGTCTGGAGACCCTGGCGTCCGCCTCCGCGGTGACCCGGGCCTGGGCCGCGGCGTCCGGCGATCCGAAGGCGGACGCCGCGGACTGCGCGAAGGCCGTGGAGTCGGGCGACCCGGCGGCCGCGGAGGTCTGGCGGAACGCGGTCGACGCGCTCGCCGCCGGGCTGGTCACCGCGCTGACGCTGCTCGACCCCAGCACGCTCATCATCGGTGGCGGTCTCGCCGAGGCCGGGGAAACCTTGTTCACACCACTCCGTGCGGCCGTCGAGGAACGTGTCACGTTCCAGAAGCTGCCCCACATCGTCCCGGCGGCCCTCGGGGACACCGCCGGATGCCTGGGCGCAGGGCTGCTCGCCTGGGATCTTCTCTCCACGGAGGTATCCGCCTGATGGCCGGACGCGCAGACAGCACAGTTCTCGCAGGTGCCCGGGTGGTGCTCCCCACCGGGACCGTCGAGGACGGCCGGGTGATCGTCGAGGGCACCCGGATCGTCGGCGGTGCGGCGGAGGGCGCCGGCGCCCCGTGGAATCCACCCACCGACAGCAACCCCCCGCGCCCCCCGGCCGCGTCCACCCCGTACCCGGATGCCACCAGGACCATCGACCTGAGCGGCCACTGGGTGGTCCCGGGCTTCGTCGACATGCACAACCACGGCGGCGGCGGCGCGTCCTTCACCTCCGGCACCGTGGACGAGGTCCTCACCGGTATCCACACCCACCGCGAGCACGGCACCACCACGCTGGTCGCCTCCACCGTCACCGGCGAGATGGACTTCCTCAGCCGGCGGGCCGGTGTCCTGTCCGAGCTGGTCGAGCAGGGCGACCTGGCCGGTATCCACTTCGAGGGGCCGTTCATCTCACCGTGCCGCAAGGGCGCGCACAGCGAGGATCTGCTGCGCCACCCGGACCCGGCCGAGGTCCGCAAGCTGATGGACGCGGCGCGCGGCACCGCGAAGATGTTCACGCTCGCCACCGAACTCCCGGGCGGCATCGAGTCGGTGCGGCTGCTCGCCGAGCATGGGGTGATCGCCGCGATCGGGCACACCGACGCGACGTACGAGCAGACCGTCGAGGCGATCGACGCGGGCGCCACCGTCGCCACGCACCTGTTCAACGCGATGCCGCCGCTCGCCCACCGCGAGCCCGGCCCGATCGCCGCCCTCCTGGAGGACGAGCGGATCACCGTCGAGCTGATCAACGACGGTACGCATCTGCACCCCGCCGCCCTGGAGCTGGCCTACCACCACGCGGGCGCCCACCGCGTCGCGCTGATCACCGACGCCATGGACGCGGCCGGCTTCGGCGACGGCCGGTACCAGCTCGGCCCGCTCGCGGTCGAGGTCAAGGACGGCGTCGCGCGGCTGGTCGAGGGCAACTCGATCGCGGGCTCCACGCTCACCCTGGACACCGCGTTCCACCGGGCCGTGACCATCGACAGGATCCCGGTCGGCGATGTCGTGCAGTCCATCTCCGCCAACCCGGCACGGCTGCTCGGCGTGTACGACAAGGTCGGCTCGCTGGACCCGGGCAAGGACGCGGACCTGGTGGTCCTGGACGCGGACTTCACGCTCAAGGGCGTCATGCGCAAGGGCGAATGGATCATCGATCCCCAGATCGGTTGATTTGGCCCGTTATTGACAGTGGGTCGAATACGTAACGAAGAGACGGCGGTTGGTCCGGAGGTCTGGGCCGACCGCCGCCTCTTTGACATGATCGCCTGGGAAACAGGCAGAGAAAGCGCATTCCGCCCAAGGATTCGCGCTCCGGAGCAGGGATCGAGGGAGCGGCCGCGGTGATCCTCACGGTCACACTGAATACGGCACTCGACCTGACGTACGGCGTCCCGGAGCTCGTCCCGCACGCCAGCCACCGCGTCAGCGACATGTCCGAGCGACCCGGCGGCAAGGGCCTCAACGTGGCCCGGGTGCTCTCCGCCCTCGGCCACGAGACGGCGGTCACCGGCTTCGCCGGGGGCTCCACCGGAGCCGTGCTGCGCGAACTGCTGGCCGGTCTGCCGCCGCAGGACGCGGACACGAAGGCCGAGAACGATGCCACGCCCGCCGCCGCGCCGATCACCGACGCCCTCGTCACCGTCGCCGGGAACACCCGTCGCACGATCGCCGTCGTCGACCGGGCCACCGGCGACACCACCCAGCTCAACGAACCCGGCCCGCTCGTCACCGCCGACGAATGGACCGCCCTCCTCGGCCGGTACGAGGAGCTCCTCACCGGGGCCGACGCCGTCGCCCTCTGCGGCAGCCTGCCGCCCGGCATCCACGTCGGCGCCTACGCCGAACTGGTCCGCCTGGCCCGCACCGCCGGCGTCCCCGTGCTTCTGGACACCAGCGGCGAACCGCTGCGCCGAGGCATCGCCGCCCGCCCCGACCTGGTCAAGCCCAACGCCGACGAACTCGCCCAGCTCACCGGCTCCCGCGAGCCACTGCGTGCCACCCGCGACGCCCGCCGCCGCGGCGCGCACGGGGTCGTCGCGTCACTGGGCCCGGACGGCATGCTGGCGGTCACACCCGACGGCGTCTGGCAGGCGTCCCCGCCGGCCAAGGTCCTGGGCAATCCGACCGGTGCAGGCGACTCCGCCGTGGCCGGGCTGCTGTCCGGCCTCGTCGAGGGCCTGAGCTGGCCGGACCGGCTGCGGCGGGCGGTGGCACTGTCGACGGCGACCGTGCTCTCCCCGACGGCCGGTGACTTCGACCGCGCGGCGTACGAGGAGCTGCTGTCGCGCGTCGGCATCGAGGAACACACAACGGCGGCCTGAGGCCGCGCCCGTCCCGGACCCGCGTTCAGCCGGTTCGAAGAAGTAGCAAGAGGTCAGCATGCCGCTCGTCAGCACCGGTGAACTCGTCTCCTCCGCCCAGGCCGAGGGACGCGGGATCGCCGCCTTCAATGTCATCACGCTGGAGCACGCGGAGGCCATCGCGGCCGGAGCGGAGCGGGCCGGGGCGCCCGCCATCCTGCAGATCTCCGAGAACGCCGTGAAATTCCACGGCGGGCGGCTCTCCGCCATCGCCGCCGCGGCCGCCGCCGTCGCCCGTACGTCCAGTGCCCCCCTCGCGCTCCACCTCGACCATGTCGAGTCCGTGGAGCTGCTGCACCAGGCGCACACGGAGGGCTTCGGCTCGGTGATGTTCGACGCCTCCAAGCTCCCCTACGAGGAGAACGTGCGGGCCACGGCCGAGGCGGTGGCCTGGGGTCATGAACGCGGCATCTGGATCGAGGCCGAACTCGGCAAGGTCGGCGGCAAGGAGGGCGAGGCCCCGCTCGACGCCCACGCCCCCGGCGTCCGTACCGACCCGGCCGAGGCCGCCGCGTACGTCCGCGACACCGGGGTGGACGCGCTGGCCGTCGCGGTCGGCTCCTCCCACGCCATGACCGAGCGCACCGCCGCCCTGGACCACGAGCTGATCGGCCGGCTGCGCGACGCCGTCCCGGTCCCGCTGGTGCTGCACGGCTCCAGCGGTGTCCCGGACGACGAGATCCGCCGGGCCGTCGCCTCCTCCGGCATGGTCAAGATCAACGTGGGTACCGCGCTGAACACGGCGTTCACCGGCGCGGTGCGGGCGTACCTGGCCGAGAACACCACGGGCGTGGACCCGCGGAAGTACATCGCGCCGGGGCGCGAGGCGATGGCGGGGACGGTGGCGGGGTTCCTCGCGCTGATGGGCTGACCGCGGCGTCTTGAACAGGTGAGTTTCTTCCGGGTGGGCGTCGCGGAGCGTCGCCACGACCACATCGAACTCTCCGCCGTAGGCCACACACCCAACTCCCTCGAGAAGTCCGCTGTCCTCACCAAGCTGGACGAGGCCGTGACGTGGGCCAACATCGATATCGCCCGCCGTCAGGACAAGCTGCCCGTGCGCGACCAGGATCGGCAAGGCCGTGAACTCGCCGCAGGTTCGTGTGAGTAGATCACCAAGCGCGCCCAGTGCAACCGGATCGCCACCGATCTGGCGGTGGCGATCCGGCCCGGATCATGCCCGGTCCCGCGCGGCCGAAGCGGCCTGAGCGCGGTGGAGTACGCGGCGGTGAGGCCGGTGGCATCAGCGAGATCCGCCAGCAGCCGTGCCCCGGCGTGCCCGACCACCCCCGAACCATCGGCACTGACCCGGATCTTCGGGTGCCTGTGTAGAGCCCACCGGTAGGTGAGCTGCCACAGGTAGGAGTCCAGCGAGACGAAGACCTCCTTGGACACCACCGTCCGGTAGTAGGCCGCCCACCCGCGAACGATCGGATTGATCGCCCGCAGGACAGCGAGGGCCTCCGCGCCCCTCAGGGCACGGATCTCCTTCCTCTCCCGGGTTCGGACACCAGGAGAGGCCGCAAAGCGTTCGCCCTCAATGGGCTAACCCTTCGCAGGGGTGACTTCCAGCCAATCCAGGATCACGTCGCACTGATTCCCTTCCTGGCACGAGATGCTGATCTCGTTCTCACCCTTGATCAGGTCGACCGGCGCCCAGGTGGTCTGCCAGTTCTTTTCCCAGTTCGAGTCGGACGAGTGGATGAAGTTCTTGAGGCCGATGGGCTGCGAATTCGGCTTCCCGTTCACCGTCAGCGTTGCATTGGCGTCCTTGGCGGGAATCGCATAGCGCACCGTCAAGCGGTACTTGCCTTCCTCCTCTATCGCTGCCTTCCACGTCACGGATGACCCAACCGCGTTGAAACCCGTGACGTATGAGCCGTTCGGGCCTTTTGCCCCCTTGACCGACTGGCTGACTACCGCCGAACCGCCGAGCTTCAGCGTCGCCGCGTCCTGCTTGGGCAGCTCGGCCGGGGCCTCGGAGCTCGCGGAGTTCTGGGGCTTCGGGGACTCCTCGACCTGGTCGCCGGGTCCGGCGGAGGAGGTGGCCTCGTCCTTCTTCTTGTCCTTGTTGTCGTTGCCCGTGAGCAGCGCGGCGCCGATACCGATGAGCACGACCAGGACCACCGCGACGGCGCCGATCAGCAGGCCCTTGGTGTTCGGGCCGCCCTTGCCGGGACCGCCGGAGCGGCCGCGGCCGCCCTGCTGCGGGACATGCGCGGTGGGAGCGCCGCCGGGGTACGTCTCCGGGGCGGCGTACTGCGCGTTCGGCTGGCCGTACGGCTGCTGGTTCGGCACCTGCTGCCCGTACTGACGCTCGCCGACTGTGCGCACCTGGTTGTACGAGGTCCGGGGCACACCGGGCTGCGGAGCCACCGGAGGGTAGCCGTAGCCGCCCTGCCTCGGCGGCTGGGCGCCTGCCGCCTGTCCGTCCTCGTACAGGTAGCCGAACGGATCGTCGTCCTCGGGCTTGCTTGCGCCGTTGTTCCCGGCCGTCATCCCTGGGTCACTCCTCACCATGTCGCCAGCCGTCGCCGAATTTCGCCAGCCGTGGCCGACCGGCCGAGCCTACCCCGAACGGACCGCACCAAGAATTGCCGTCGCACGTCCTGGAACCGCGACGGGCTGCGGAAACAGCGCCGTCGTGAACGTCAGCCGGCCCTGCGGTGAACCTTCGCCCGGGACCGCTTCTCCACGTACATCCGCTGGTCGGCGGAGCGCAGTACCTCTTCGGCGGTCATGCCGCACTCCGCCCAGCCGATGCCGAAACTCGCCCCGACGCGGACCGCCCGACCATCGACCCGAATGGGCGGAATGATGGCGTTACGGAGGCGTACGGCCAGGTCCGCGGCATCTGCGGCGCCGAGTCCGTCGGCGAGAACGACGAATTCGTCACCCCCGAGCCGGGCGACGGTATCGCCGTCACGGACACAGGTGGTGAGTCGGCGGGCGACCTCGATCAGTACCGCGTCACCGGTGTGGTGGCCGAAGCGGTCGTTGATCGACTTGAAGCCGTCGAGGTCGCAGAAGAGGACCGCGAGGCCCTTCGCCCCGTCGTCGTTCTCGGTGTCGGGCGCGACGGAATGCACATGGTGGTCGTACGGGCCGCCGGGCACCGAGTCCACGTCGTAGCCGTGCGTCCGCGCGTCCGGATCGTCGACGTCGCCGTAGGCCGCGTCCAGCGCCTCCACCGCTGTGGTGGCCACCGAGTGCGGGCGCTCGCAGAGCCGGGAGCCGAGCCGGGAGCGCAGCTCGGCGCTGTTGGGCAGACCGGTGAGCGCATCGTGCGAGGCGCGGTGCGCGAGATGCAGCTCGTGGCGCTTGCGCTCCTCTATGTCCTCGACATGGGTGAGCAGGAAGCGCGGGCCGTCCGTGGTGTCGGCGACGACGGAGTTGCGCAGCGAGACCCAGAGGTAGGTGCCGTCCCGCCGCCCGAGCCGCAGTTCGGCGCGGCCGCCCTCGGCGGAGGTGCGCAGCAGGGTGCCGATGTCCTCGGGGTGGACGAGGTCGGCGAAGGAGTAGCGGCGCAGGACGGACGCGGGGCGGCCGAGCAGCCGGCACAGGGCGTCGTTGGTGCGCAGCAGCCGGCCGTGCTGGTCGCCGCCCATCTCGGCGATGGCCATGCCGCTGGGCGCGTACTCGAAGGCCTGGCGGAAGGATTCCTCGCTGGCCCGCAGCGCCTGCTGTTCACGTTCCAGACGGACCAGGGCGCGCTGCATGTTTGCTCTCAGCCGGGCGTTGCTGATCGCGATGGAGGCCTGTGATGCGTACATCTGGAGCGCCTCACGGCCCCAGGCGCCGGGGCGGCGGCCGTTGCGCGGGCGGTCGACGGAAATGACGCCCAGGAGATCGAGGCCGCCGCCGGACGCGTACATCGGGGCGTAGAGCCGGTCCTCGGGGTGCCACTCGTCCTCGAAGCGCGGTTCCGGGCCCTCGGTGTGCCACTGCGGTACGTCGTCGTCGAGCAGGACCCAGCCGTCGGTGTGCGGTATGAAGCGGAGCCCGTCCCAGGCCTCACCCATCGAGAGCCTGCGCTCCCAGGAGCTGCGCGAGCCGACGCGGCCGGTGATCAGGGCTTCTGCGGCGCTGTTGCCGGCGAAGGCGGCGACGACGAGATCGCCGTCGGGGCGGACCAGGTTCACGCAGGCCAGCTCGTAGCCGAGACCGGCGACGATTCCGTCGGCCACGGTCTGCAATGTGTCGGCCAGACTCCGCGCCGTATTGAGATCGGCCACGGCCTGGTGCAGTTGCCGCATCGTCGCAAGGCGGACGTACGGCTCCGACTCGGCCTCCATTGCTCGCACTCCCCGAGACCTCGACAGCACTCCAGGTTTCATATCGACGTACTGGCTTCAGTGTCACGGCCACTGAATCACAGTGAGCTGTGCAGTCGGTACACAGGGTCAGCAAATATTGCACTCTGTGACTCAAGTCACAACAGATGGTAAAGGGGCCAGAGGGCCGTGCGGATGCGGTCCATCCTTTTCTTGAACGCAAATCCGTACGTTGCAGTGCCGGGCCGTCGCCGCCGTGGACCGCGGGTCCTAGGACCAGGCTGGTCCCCTGGCCCGATGCGACGCCACAGCATCCACGGCTAGCGTGCCCGTTGTGTTGCAGACGAAGCCCCCCGCCCCGCGCTCCCAGCCCATCCCCCATGCTGAGGGGGTGAGCAACGATGAGTTCCGAGGCGCCCTCGCCCGGCTGGCCGCCGGTGTCGTGCTGATCACCGCCGAAGAGCCGCCGCTGGACGAGAACGGGCGCGGCGAGGACGTCGGGATGACGGCGACCGCCTTCATGTCGGTGTCGCTGGACCCGCCACTGGTCATGGTCAGCCTGCGCAACGACTCACGGATGGACGACCTGCTGTCGGAGCAGCCGCTGTGGGCGGTCTCCGTACTCACCGAGAGCCAGCGGCACATCGCAGGCCGGTTCGCGATGAAGGGCCGGATCAGCGACCGGCTGCTGTTCGAGGACATCCCCTGTGCGAGGGGTGAGGTCAGCCATGCGCCCCTGATCGGAGGCGCGCTGGCCACGCTGGAGTGCCGCACCGAGCAGCGGGTCCCGGCGGGCGACCACACGCTGGTGATCGGCCGGGTGCTGAGCGCGGCCCTGCCGAGCGGGGACGGATCGCCGCTGACGTACTTCCGGGGGCGCTACCGGCAGCTGGGCTGAGGGGGCGGCATCGCGCGGGCACGGCTACCAGTCGCGGCCGGAGCGGCCGCGCTTCGTCTCGCCGCGCTGCTTCTTCTCCCGCAGGCGGCGTTCGTTGATGCCGCGCGGAATCCTGGTCTTGCGGCGTGGCCTGGGAGGCGGCGCCGTGGCCTCGGCCAGCAGGGACGCGAGCCGTACGAGAGCCGTCTCGCGATTGCGCCACTGGGAGCGGTGCTCGGACGCCCGTACCGCGATCACCCCGCCCACGAGCCTGCCCTCCAGACGCTGGAGCGCCCGCTCCTTCCACACCTCGGGAAGCGACTCGGTCGCCGCGAGGTCGAAGCGGAGCTCCACCTGGGAGTCGCTGGTGTTGACGTGCTGCCCGCCGGGCCCGGAGGACCGCGAGAAACGCCACATGAGCTCGGCCTCCGGCAGGGAGACCGAACCGCGGATGACATAGGGCCCGGACATGGCACCCATGTTCCCCGGCCCACAGGGCGTTCGTCACCTTCTTTTGCCGTACGGCCCGTACGGACCGTACGGGCCGACCGGGCGACTTCGGTAAAGAAAGTAAAGGGAGCAGGAACCTCCCGGTCCCTTGTCCGCGTTATGACCAGTGACGGTAGCTTCGTGATGGCATGAAGCCCGCAATCGACGATGAAAGGGACTTCCCATGGCTGTAAGCCTGTCCAAGGGCGGCAACGTCTCGCTCACCAAGGAGGCCCCGGGCCTGACCGCCGTCACGGTCGGCCTCGGCTGGGACGTCCGCACCACCACCGGCACCGACTTCGACCTCGACGCCTCGGCGATCGCGGTCAACCCGGGCGGCAAGGTCGTCTCCGACGGCCACTTCGTCTTCTTCAACAACAAGTCGACGCCGGACCAGACCATCGTTCACACCGGTGACAACGTCACGGGCCAGGGCGAGGGCGACGACGAGCAGATCAACGTCAACCTGGCGGGCCTGCCGGCCGACGTCGACAAGATCGTCTTCCCGGTCTCGATCTACGACGCCGAGACCCGCAGCCAGAACTTCGGCCAGGTTCGCAACGCGTTCATCCGCATCATCAACCAGGCCGGCGGCACGGAGATCGCCCGTTACGACCTGAGCGAGGACGCCGCCACCGAGACCGCCATGGTCTTCGGCGAGCTCTACCGCAACGGCGCGGAGTGGAAGTTCCGCGCGGTCGGCCAGGGTTACGCCTCGGGCCTGCGCGGCATCGCCCAGGACTTCGGCGTCAACATCTGACACAAGAGCACATCCCGCGGAAGCCCCCGGCCGTGACGGCCGGGGGCTTCCGCGTGCGCGCCGACCAGGTTTGAGCCGGGGCCGTTCTGCACAAGTACTCTGCAAAGAATCACAGTTGACCGCATAGCGAACACCGAGTTACCGCTTTCGGACAAGATCCGGTCAAGATGTTGACTGACCTCTGTCAAAAATGCGGCGATCGGTGCCACCCTCTCCGGGCCCCCCTCACGAAGCGTGTGTACCAAGTGAAGGAGACCGAGTGAGAATCGCTCTGCGTACTGCTGCGATCGCCGCGTCCGCCGCCATGGTCGTCGTCTCAGTGCAAGCAGGTTCGGCAGGCGCGGCCCCGGACCGCGCGGCCGGAGCCACCGCCCTGCCGCTCAGTGCCTCGCAGCGCGCCACGGCCATCAAGGAGGCCCAGGCCGGGGCCGCTTCCGTCGCCGCGGAGATCAAGCTGGGCGGCAAGGAGAAGCTCGTCGTCCGCGATGTGATCAAGGACGCCGACGGCACCGTCCACACCCGCTACGAGCGCACCTACGACGGACTGCCCGTACTCGGTGGCGATCTGGTCACCCACGCCAGGAAGGACGGCTCCCTCAAGGGGGTGACCAAGGCCACCGACGCGAAGATATCCGTGGCATCGACGACCGTCGCGGCCACCGCCAAGTCCGGCGCCCGGAAGGTGATCTGGGCCGCCACCGGCAAGCCGGCGCTGGCGTACGAAAACGTGGTCAGGGGCACCCAGGCCGACGGGACGCCCAGCGAGCGCCACGTCATCACCGACGCCACCAGCGGCAAGGAGCTCTACTCGTACGAGGCCATCGACACGGGGTCCGGAACCAGCCAGTACAGCGGCACGGTCCCCCTCGGCACCACGGCCTCCGGATCGGGCTACAACCTGACCGACGGCTCTCGCGGCGGCCACAACACGTACGACCTGAACGGCGGCACCTCCGGTACCGGGACCCTCTTCACCGACGCCGACGACGTCTGGGGCAACGGTCTCGCGACCAGCCGTCAGACAGCAGCCGTCGACGCCCATTACGGCGCGGCCACGACCTGGGACTTCTACAAGAACGAACTGGGCCGCAACGGAATCGCCGGCGACGGAAAGGCCGCCTACTCCCGGGTCCACTACGGCAACGCGTACGTCAACGCCTTCTGGTCGGACAGCTGCTTCTGCATGACGTACGGCGACGGTTCGGGCAACCTCAAGCCGCTCACCTCGCTGGACGTCGCCGGACACGAGATGAGCCACGGGCTGACCGCGTCCACCGCCGGCCTGAAGTACAGCCGCGAGTCGGGCGGCCTCAACGAGGCGACCAGCGACATCCTCGGCACCGCGGTCGAGTTCTACGCCAACAACAGCAGCGACAGCGGCGACTACCTCATCGGCGAGAAGATCGACATCAGGGGCAACGGCACCCCGCTGCGCTACATGGACAAGCCGAGCAAGGACGGCGCCTCGGCCGACTACTGGTCGAAGACGGTCGGCCGGCTCGACGTCCACTACTCGTCAGGTCCCGCCAACCACTTCTTCTACCTGCTGTCCGAGGGCAGCGGCGCGAAGACGGTCAACGGCGTCTCGTACAACTCCCCCACCTCCAACGGCTCCACCGTCACGGGGATCGGACGCGCCAAGGCCGTCCAGATCTGGTACAAGGCGCTCGCCACGTACATGACGTCGTCCACCGACTATGCCGGGGCGCGGATCGCCACGCTGCAAGCGGCGACCGACCTCTACGGGGCGGGCAGCGCGGAGTACGCGGCCGTGGCCGCCACCTGGTCCGGGATCAACGTCAACTAGCAGGCCCCGTCCGGACGGTCCTGCGGACCGCCTCGCGCCGCGCACATCTCCGTACCGTCGGAGCTGTGCGCGGCGTTTCGGCATGCGGAGTTCCCGGCCACCGCCGCCACCGCACCCCCGCCAAATAACGAGCACAAGCGCACCCCATTCGGACAAGAAGTGGTCAAAAAAATGTGAGGCATTTGTTAGTACACAGTCAATGCCGGTCATTCGGTGGCACGCTCTCGGCTCGTAACCCCCCACGGAACGAGCAACGGAGAACGCATGACCCCCCACATGAACACCCGTCGCGCCGCAGCCCTGGCCGCCGTGGCCGCGATGGTCGTCGTCAGCGTCCAGACCGGTGCGGCAAACGCCGCGCCGGACAACGGCAATGACGGTCCCTCCGCCTCTCGCAGCGCCGCCCCCTTCGGCGCGAACAGCGCCTCGCAGCGCACAGCCGCCATCAAGTCGGCGCAGTCCGACGCCTCTTCGACCGCCGACTCCCTCGGGCTCGGCAGCCAGGAGAAGCTGATCGCCCGTGATGTGATCAAGGGCGCCGACGGCACCGTCCACACCCGCTACGAGCGCACCTACGCCGGCCTCCCGGTCATCGGCGGCGACCTCGTCACCCACACCGCCCGCAGTGGAAAGCTCAAGAGCGTCACCAAGGCGACCGGGGCCCGGATATCCGTGCCCTCGACGACGCCGAAGATCAAGACCGCGGCGAGTGCCCGCAAGGTGATCTGGGCGGGCGGCGGCAAGCCCGTCCTCGCCTTCGAGACGGTGAAGAGCGGGGTGCAGAAGGACGGCACGCCGAGCAGGCTGCACATCATCACCGACGCGACCACCGGCAAGAAGCTCCAGAGCTACGAGGCGATCGAGACCGGCGTCGGCAACAGCCAGTACAGCGGCCAGGTCGACCTGACGACCACCGCGGCCGGCTCCGGTTTCGAGCTGACCGACGGCGACCGCGGCGGCCACAAGACGTACGACCTCAACCAGGGCGAGAGCGGCACCGGTGACCTCGTCACGGACGACGACGACACCTGGGGCGACGGCACCGGCAACGACCGCCAGACCGCCGCCGTCGACGCCGCCTACGGTGCAGCGAAGACCTGGGACTTCTACAAGTCGGCGTTCGGCCGCGACGGCATCGCCGGTGACGGCAAGGCCGCGTACTCGCGGGTCCACTACGGCGACGGGTACGTCAACGCGTTCTGGGACGACAGCTGCTTCTGCATGACGTACGGCGACGGCGCCGACAACAAGAACGCCCTCACCGCTCTCGACGTCGCGGGTCACGAGATGAGCCACGGCCTGACCGCGGCCACCGCCAACCTCGACTACGTCGGGGAGTCCGGCGGCCTGAACGAGGCGACCAGCGACATCCTCGGCACCTCGGTGGAGTTCGCCGCCGACAACAGCACGGACGTCGGCGACTACCTCATCGGCGAGAAGATCGACATCAACGGCGACGGCACCCCGCTGCGCTACATGGACAAGCCGAGCAAGGACGGCGGCTCCGCGGACTACTGGGACAGCAGCGTCGGCGACCTCGACGTGCACTACTCATCCGGAGTCGCCAACCACTTCTTCTACCTGCTGTCCGAGGGCAGCGGCGCGAAGACGATCAACGGCGTCGACTACGACTCCCCGACCATCGACGGCTCGACGGTCACCGGCATCGGCCGGGACAAGGCCGTCCAGATCTGGTACAAGGCCCTCTCCGAGTACATGACGTCGACCACCGACTACGCGGCCGCCCGCACGGCGACCGAGAAGGCGGCGACCGACCTGTACGGGGCGGACAGCGCCGAGCTCGCGGCAGTCGACGCCGCCTGGAGCGGCGTCAATGTGAAGTAGCCCCACTGCTGTACGCGGGAGCCGGTCAGTCCTTCGAGGCAGGCCGGCTCCTGCCGTAGAGCCAGGTGTTCCACAGCGCCGTCAGATCCTGACCGGTCGCCTTCTCCACATAGGCGGTGAAGTCGGCGGTCGACGCGTTGCCGTGCCGGTGGGCCTGCGTCCAGCCCCTGACGAGCGCGAAGAAACGCTCGTCGTCGCCCACAGCCTGCCGGATCTTGTGGATGACCATCGCCCCGCGCCCGTACACCGGCGCCTGCGAGATGTCCGCAGCGGTCGGCGGATCGGCGGGCGGAAAGGCCCAGTTGTCGTCGTCGTCGAAGGCGGCGTCGAACCGTTTCTGGACCGGGTTGCCCTCCTGGTCGTCCTCCCACAGCCACTCCGCGTAGGTCGCGAAGCCCTCGTTGAGCCACATGTCCCGCCAGCTCTCGGGCGTGACGGAGTCCCCGAACCACTGGTGGGCCATCTCGTGGACGAGCAGTCCGGCGTCCGGCGGCCCCGGGAAGAACGGCCGGTTCTGGGTCTCCAGCGCATATCCGGCGTCCCCGGGACGCCCGACGATCGCGCCCGTGGCGGAGAAGGGGTACGGGCCGAAACGTTCCGCCTCCCATTTCACGATCTCGGGAACCCGGGCGAGGATCCGCGCGCTGTCCGCCGCCACCTCCGGGTCCGCGGCGGTGAACACCTTGATGCCGTCCGGGGTGGTCGACGGCTTCGTGTCGAAGCGGCCGATGGCGACCGTCGCGAGATAGCTCGCCATCGGTTCGGCGGTGTGCCAGTGGTACGTGGTGGTGGTACCCGAGGTGCTGCGGGATGTCAGCTCGCCGTTGGAGACGGCCGTCAGGCCCTTGGGAACGGTCACGGTGATGTCGTACGACGCCTTGTCGCTCGGGTGGTTGTTGCCGGGGAACCAGGCCATGGAACCGGTCGGCTCACCGAGCGCGACCGATCCGTCCGCGGTCCTCAGCCAGCCCTCCTTCGACTTGTCGGGGTCGGTGAGGGTCTGCGGGGAGCCGGAGTAGCGGACGACCGTACGGAACGTCCTGCCCTTGTGGAGCCGGCTCTCGATCTCGGCGTCGGGGCGCAGCGTCAGCTCGTGCCCCGCCCGGTTGACTGCGGCAGGGCGGCCCTCGACGGTCACGGACCGCACGGTGAGCCCGGCGAGGTCGAGGTTGAAGGCGCTGAGGTCCTGGGTGGCGCGCGCGGTGATCGTGGCGGTGCCGCGCAGACGGTGGGCGGCCGGGTCGACGTCGAGGGCGAGGTCGTAGTGCGTGACGTCGTAGCCGCCGTTGCCGAGCTTCGGGAAGTACGGGTCGCGCAGACCGGCGGCGCCGGGGGTGCCTTCGACACCGCCGACGCCGCCGGCGCAGGCTGTGGACGTCGTCAGAACCAGCAGGGCGAGGGCGGCGCGTGCCGTGCAACGTACAGATGTTCGCTGATCCACACCGGTGATCCTAGGCGCGAAATGTCTGAATGCGCTTGTGCGGGCACGGCCGTCGGTCTTACTTCGCGAGAGTGGCGACGCCGGCCTTCGCGAACTTCTCGTCGAGGTCGCCGCTGGGGGCCCCGGCCACTCCGATGCCCGCCACCGGGGCGCCCTTGACCTGCACCGGGGCGCCGCCCGCGAGGAACAGGGTGCCGGGGATGTCCTTGAGGTTCGGGGCCTGCTCCAGGCGCTTGGCCAGCTCGGAGGTGGGCGCGTTCCAGGAGACGGCGGTGTACGCCTTCTTCACGGCCGACTCGTACGCCTGCGGGCCTGCGCCGTCGCCGCGCAGCGTCACGACGGTGTTCCCGTTGCGGTCGACGACGGCGACAAAGACGCGCTGGTTCTCGTTCTCCGCGGCGTCGAGCGCGGCCTGCGCGGCCTTGGTGGCGGCGGCCACGGTCAGGTGGGTGGTCTGCTGGAGGTTCCGGTTCGCGGTGTCGGCCTTGACGGCGGCGGCGGGTGCGGCAGCCGGGGCGGAGGCGCTGGCGGACATGGCACCGAAGGTTCCGGCGCCGAGGGCGGCGGCGGCAACGGCACCGGTCAGGACGCGAGTGCGCAGCGACAGCTTCTTCATGGTGGGCTCCTTCAGCAGCGGGGTCGGCGGATGAGCTTGTTCGGCTCTGTCATCGATCCTCCGGCCGCGTCCGGCGCCGTACGGTCGACGAACCGGCTCGACGCCACGCGCGGTACGGCCGACGGCCCCATCGGCCGATCGGTTGATGCGGGGGTGGTCATCCGGGGTGACCATGGATGTATCTGTGCAGGTCAGCAGCGCCGATGGCGACGGTGGGGAGCGAGGGGCACAAGGTGGAGCACCGAACCCGACCGGCGCCCGGCACGGTCACGGGGCGGACTGGCGGCACCGTGACAGGGCGGACCGGCGCCTTTGGCGAAAGCAGGAACGGAGCAACCAGGACCGGCGACCCGGATGCCCGATGGCTCGCGCTCCTGATGCACGCCGCGTTCTTCCTGCTGCTCGGCGCCTCGCTCGCCCGCTTCCTGCTGCGGCACCCGGGCGAGGCCCGCACCCCGTGGATCATCGCGCTCTCCGTCGCCCTGGCCGTGCTGTACGTGCTCGGGCCGGTGCTCGGTTCGCGTCCGACGCCGCGCAGCGTGGTGTGGCTGGGGGTGCTGGTCGCCGTATGGATGGTGCTCGTCGTCCTCGCGCCGAGCTTCGCGTGGTGCGCGGTCCCGCTGTTCTACACCGGGCTGCGGATCCTTCCGCCACGCGCCGCACTCGCGCTCGTCGCTCTGCTCACCGTGTTCGTCGTCGCCGCGCAGCTGCGGCTGGCCGACGGATTCGACCCGAACCTGGTGCTCGCCCCGCCCGCGGTGGCGGCGGTCGCGACGGCGGTCTTCGTCCATATGCGGCGTCAGGCCGCGCGTCAGCGCGAACTGTCCGAGCGGCAGGGCGAACTGATCGACGACCTGCTGCGCACCCGACGCGAGCTGGCCGCCACCGAGCGCCGCGAAGGAACCCTCGCCGAACGCCAGCGGCTCTCGATGGAGATCCACGACACTCTCGCGCAGGGCCTGTCCAGCCAGCAGATGCTGCTCCAGGCCGCCGACCGCACATGGGACGCCGACCCGGCGACGGCCCGCCGCCATGTCCGTACGGCAACGGGCATCGCGGAACGCAGTCTCGCCGAGGCCCGCCGCTTCGTCCACGACCTGGCCCCGGCCGATCTCGCGGAGGGCGGCGGCCTGGAGGCGGCCCTGCACGCCCTGGCCGCACGCGAGACGGCGCAGGCGCAGGGGCGGCTCACCGTCCGCTGCCATGTGGAGGGAGAGCAGCACACCGCGCCGCCCGACCGGGTGCAGTCGGCGCTCCTGCGCATCGCGCAGGGCGCACTGGCCAATGTGAAGGAACACGCACACGCGACGGAGGCGGCGCTGACGCTGACCCGTCTCGACGACCGGATCGTCCTGGACATCGCCGACAACGGCCAGGGCTTCGCACCCGCCGAGCGCACCGGACCCACCGGCGGTGTACGCGGCCACGGGCTGCCCGCGATGCGCGCCAGGCTGCACCAGCTCGGCGGCACGCTGACGATCGAGTCGGCCCCGGGCGAGGGTACGGTCCTGTCCGCCGCCGTCCCCCTCACGCCCGCACCCGCACCGACGACCGCCCCGGAGGCCCCCGCATGACCGCGCCGCCCGTACGCATCCTGCTCTGCGACGACCACGCCGTCGTACGCGCAGGGCTGCTCGCCCTCCTCGGCAGCGAACCGGACATCGAGGTCGTCGGCGAGGCCGGCAGCGGCGAGGAGGCCGTCGCCCTGGCAGCCAAGCTCACCCCGGACGTCGTCCTGATGGACCTCCAGCTCGGTGAGGGCATCGACGGCGTCGAGGCCACCCGCCGCATCGCCGCCACCGGCGTCCACATACTGGTCCTCACCACGTACGACACGGACGCCGACATCACCCGCGCCATCGGGGCGGGCGCCACCGGCTACCTGCTGAAGGCCGAACGCCCGGAGGAGCTCTTCGCCGCGATCCGTTCGGCCGCCCAGGGCCGCACCACGCTCTCCCCGCCCGTGGCCAGCCGCGTCATGGCCCGGATGCGCAAGCCCCGGCCCACCCTCACCGACCGCGAACTCGACATCCTGGCCCAGCTCTCCCAGGGCCTGGGCAACCGGGACATCGCCCGCGCCCTGTTCATCAGCGAGGCCACGGTCAAGACCCACCTGGGCCGCATCTACGACAAACTCGGCGTCGACACCCGCGCGGGCGCCGTAGCCGTGGCGAAGGAGCAGCGGCTGCTGCCCTAGTCCGTGTCCTGCCGGACTCGTGAGGCCCGGCGGTACGACGGCCCCACCCGATCGTGTCGGCCCCCGTCACCGGGCATGACACCATCGAACTGTGCTCGACATCGGCTACTCCCTCTCCCGACGCTTCCCCGATCCCCCGCAGACCGACTACCGCCGCGCGGACGTCCACGCCCTGCGGCACGATCTGTTCTCCGGGGACGTCTACCTCGCGGACACCAAGGCGGACCGCGAAGTGTCCACAGCCTGGGGATGGGTGCCGGTGCTCGACTTCGCGTGGGCGCTGTGCGACATCGTCGAGCAGATCGACCAGGACCCGCGCGGCAACCGCTCGCACCGCCGGCAGTTCGCCGAGCTGGACTTCACCGAGTCGTCCGACCGGATGCTTTTCGAGCGCCGCTTCGGCTGGGTCGACATCGAGGCCGACTGGATGCCCGGCGACGAACCCCCGCTCACCTTCAGCCACTCGCTGCTGCGCCGCGAGGCCCGCGACTTCCTGCACGACCTGATCGCCGACCTCGCCGACATGCACGAAGGGCTCGCCGACAACCCGGTGATCTGGGACCTCCAGGCCCGCTTCCCCCGTATCTGACCCGGCCCCGGCGGGCTACGCCTCCACCCGCACCCCGATCTGCGCCGCGAACGCCGGAGCCAGCTCCATCAGCTGTGACGGGCTGATCACCGCACCCGCCAGCCGCTCCACCCCGCGGGCGATGTCCAGCTCCGCGACCGTCCGCAGATCCACCGACTCCATCCGTACGGAACCGAAGTCGGCCCGCTTCAGCACACAGTCGCGGAACTCCACCCGCACCAGCTGCGCATCCCCGAAATCCGGCTCGGACAGCACACAGCCCTCGAACACCACGTCCTTCAGCCGCGCCTTCCGCAGATTCAGGTAGTCGATCTTCCCGCCGCGCACCAGCACCCGCTCCAGCACCGCACCGTGCAACTGCACCCCGCCCAGCCGTGCGTCCACCACCTCCACATCGCGCAGCGACGCCCCCGCGAGATCCGTGCCCACACCCCGTACGCCCGTCAGCACCGAGTCGATGAAACGGGCCCTGACCAGCTCCGTGCGGTCGAGTGCGCAGCCGTCCAGCGCACAGTCCATGAAACGGGCCCCCGGACCCGACTCGTCGGCGAGATCCGTCCCATCGAACCGCACACCGTCGTAGTCCCCGTCCGGCTCCAGTCCTGCCCCGTCGTACGGAACGAGCGGCGGGAGCCGCACCTCCGGCCGCCGTGCCGCTGCGATCGTGTCCGTCTTCCTGCTGCTGCGCGCCATGCCCCCATCGTGACCCACCCCACTGACAACGCCCCTCGCCGATGTCACAAACGGGGTGCCGCGAACCGTCCCGTACACAGCAGCGCCCTTCAGCGAAGGAGACCGGGACCATGCAGCGCATCCACATCATCGGCGGCGGCCTCGCCGGGTTCACCGCAGCGATCACCGCCGCCGAGTCCGGCGCCCTGGTGACCGTCCACGAGGCCCACCACACCCTCGGCGGACGGGCCAGGACCGCCGAAGGCCCGTACCGCACCAACGACGGACCCCACGCCCTCTACCGCCGCGGACCGCACTGGACCTGGCTCGACCGGCGCAACCTCCTGGGCCCCGTCGCCACCCTCCCGCCCCTCGAAGGCGCACGGCTCCGCTTCCGCCTCGACGGCACCCTGCGCCGTACCCCGCCCCTCGCCCTCCTCCGCCTCACCCGCCGCCGCGCCGAACAGGCCCCCGTCGACACCGACTTCCGCACCTGGGCCACCGGACAGGTCGGCGAGGCGGGCGCCCGCACGGCCGCGCACTACGCCGCCGTCGCGCTCTACCACCACGACCCCGGTGCGCTCTCCGCCGCGTTCGTCCAGGAACGGCTGCGCCGCGCCGCCGCGCTGCCGCCCGAGGCCCGCTACCCCGTCGGCGGCTGGGCACAGGTCATCGACCGGATGGCGGCCCGCGCCTGGAACCTCGGCGTCCGGATCGAGACGGCGGCGCGCGTGGACGCCGACACCCTCGACACCCTGACCCGGCAGGGCCCGGTGATCGTCGCCACCTCCCTCGACGCGGCCCGCACCCTGCTCCGCGACCCCTCACTGACCTGGGGCAGCGGCAGGACCGCGCTCATCGACCTGGCCCTGCGCACCCGGCGCGGCGACGCCTTCGCCGTGTCCGACCTCGACGCCCCCGGCTGGATCGAACGCTTCAGTGCCCAGGACCGCACCCTCGCGCCCGCCGGACAGCAGCTCATCCAAGGGCAGTTCCCCCTCGCTCCGGGCGAGTCCCGGGCCATCGGCATCGCCCGCGCCGAGGAGCTGCTCGACCTCGGCTACCCGGGCTGGCGCGAGCGCACCGTATGGCGGCGCGAGGCCCTCGCCTCCGGCCGCACCGGCGCGGTCGACCGGCCCGGCACCACCTGGCGCGACCGGCCCGCCATCGACCGCGGCAACGGCATCTACCTCGCGGGTGACCAGGTGGCCGCGCCCGGACTGCTCAGCGAGGTGTCGTTCAACAGCGGAATCGAGGCGGCGCTGCTCGCCCTCAAGGCTTCCGAGAGCCGGACCACCGCCCCCACCTCCACGGCAGGGCTTGACCTCAAGCAGGCTTGAGGTCGGAGGGTGGCTGCACAGGGCCCACAGGCCCACAGGCCCACAGCGACCGACACCAACGGGGAGTCCACCGTGCACGCCATCCGCCTCCACACCTTCGGCCCGGCCGAGAACCTCACCTACGAGCGGACCGACGACCCCGTACCCGGCCCCGGCCAGGTCCGTATCGCCGTCGCCGCAGCGGGCGTGCACCTTCTCGACACGGCCCTGCGGGAAGGCATGACAGGACCGTTCCCGGCCCCCGCCGAGCTGCCGACCATCCCGGGCCGCGAGGTCGCGGGCCGGGTCGAGTCGCTCGGTGAGGGCACCGACCCCGGCTGGCTCGGCAAGCGCGTCGTCGCCCATATCGGCATGGTCCCGGGCGGCTACGCCGAACTCACCGTCGTCGACGCCGAGAAGCTGCACGCCATCCCGGACGGCCTCGACGAAGCCGAAGCCGTCGCCATGATCGGCACCGGTCGCACCGCCCTGGGCATCCTGCAGTTCACCGACCTCGGCCCCGGCTCGACCGTCATCGTCCCCGCAGCCGCGGGCGGCATCGGCACCCTGATCGTGCAGTACGCCAAGAACGCCGGGGCCACCGTCATCGGCCTCGCCGGCGGCCCCGCCAAGGTCGCCGCCGTCCGGGCGAACGGCGCCGACCTCGCCGTCGACTACACCCTCCCCGACTGGCCCCGGCAGGTCCGCACCCACCTCGACGGACTCGGCCGCCGCGCCACCGTCGTCTACGACTCCGTCGGGGGCACCACCGGCCGCGCCGCCGTCGACCTCCTCGGCAAGGGCGGGCAGCACATCGTGTTCGGCTGGTCCGGCGCCGGACTCCACGACGGAGCACCCCTCACCTTCACCGACGAGGAGCTCGCCGAACGCGGCATCACCTCCGGGAGCGTGCTCGGCCCCGTCATGATGGCGAAGGCGGGCGGCCTGCGCGCCCTCGAAACGCGATCGCTCTCCGAGGCGGCCTCCGGCCGGCTCCGCCCCACGGTCCAGCGCTTCCCGCTCGCCGAAGCGGCCGCCGCCCACCGCGCCCTGGAGACCCGGGGCACGATGGGCAAGGTCGTCCTGATCCCGTAGCCCGGCGAGGACCTACTTTCCGCCCAGCTGTTCAGCGAGCTTCGACAACGCCCCGTCCGTCAGCCGGTACACCGTCCACTCGTCCTGCGGCCGCGCGCCCAGCGACTCGTAGAACGCGATGGACGGGGTGTTCCAGTTCAGCACCGACCACTCCAGGCGCTCGTAGCCGCGCTCCACACAGATCCGCGCCAGTTCCGTCAGCAGCGCCTTCCCGTGCCCGCCACCGCGCCGCTGTGGACGTACGTACAGGTCCTCCAGGTAGATGCCGTGCACCCCGCGCCACGTGGAGAAGTTCAGGAACCACAACGCGAAACCGACGACCTCGCCGTCGTCGTCCGACTCGGCGATGTGCGCGTACGCGGCGGGCCGCTCGCCGAACAGTGCCTCGTGCAGCTGCTCCTCGGTGGCGTTCGCCTCGTGCAGGCACTTCTCGTAGTCGGCCAGCTCACGGACCATGGCGTGAATAACAGGGACATCAGCAGGGGTAGCGGTACGAATCATGAGGGCAGCGTAGGCGCGGGCTCGCGCCCCACTGACCCCGCCCCGGCAGCGCCGCGAGAAAGGCCCGCCCTGGCGCCCCGTTGTACTTGGACCGGGTGTCGATCAGCTCGTCCGGGATGTCAATCACGCGGACGATCGTGGAGCCGTGCATCAATCGGATATGACTCCGAGCAGCCCCGCCCCGCCCACCCGGCCGCACACCACCGCCGGCTCGTGGATCCGCAGCGTCGGCTCATGGATTCGCAGCGCACCCGGCACCTACGTCTGGCTGGCCGCGCTCTTCGTCACCGCCGTCATCGTCCACCAGATGTCACCGGACTTCGAAGAGGACTTCCTGCGCCAGCGCTCGACCAACATCCACGAACTCTCCCGGGACCCCGTACGCGTACTGATCACCAGCGCCTTCTGGATCGACGGCGGCCACTGGGTTCCCTACGCCGTCCTCTACACCGTCTTCCACGCCCCCGCCGAACGCTGGCTCGGTACCCTGCGCTGGCTCGCCGTCGCCCTCGCGGCCCATGCCCTCGCCACCCTCGTCAGCGAAGGCGTCCTGGCCTGGGCCATCCGGCACGGACACGTACCACCGGCCGCCGCCAACACGCTGGATGTCGGGGTCAGTTACGCGCTCGCGGGCGTCGTCGCGGTCCTCACGTACCGCATCCCGGCGCCCTGGCGGTACGTGTACCTCTTCGCCGTCCTCGTCTTCTACGGCATCCCGCTCATCACCGGCCGCACCTTCACCGACCTCGGCCACTTCGCCTCCGTACTCATCGGCCTCGCCTGCTACCCACTGACCCGGTCCCGGCCGAAGACGAAAACCCCTCCGGCGCAGTAACGTCCCGCCCCAGAGAAAGCACGACCTCAGGCACGGCTTCACACCGGACAAAGCAGGGGCAACATGAGCACCGTCAGCACCGTCAACGGCGGCATATCGTTCTGGTACGCGGACCAAGGAACCCCCATCCCCCGGGAACCCCTCCCCGGCGACGCAACCGCCGACATCTGCATCGTCGGCGGCGGATACACCGGACTGTGGACCGCCTACTACCTCAAGAAGGCCGTCCCCTTCCTCAACATCACCGTCCTCGAAGCCAAGTTCTGCGGCTACGGCGCCTCCGGGCGCAACGGCGGCTGGCTGTACAACGGCATCGCGGGCCGCGACCGCTACGCCAAGCTCCACGGCCACGAAGCCGCCGTCCGTCTCCAGCAGGCGATGAACGACACCGTCGACGAGGTCGTCCGCGTGGCCGCCGAGGAGAACATCGACGCCGACATCCACCAGGGCGGTGTCCTCGAAGTCGCCTACACCCCCGCCCAACTGGCCCGGCTCAAGGACTTCCACTCCGTCGAGATCGCCTTCGGCGAGAAGGACCGCGTCCTGCGCGGCGCCCGCGAGACCGGCGAACGCATCAACGTCACCGGAGCCGTCGGTTCCACCTGGACCCCGCACGGCGCCCGCCTGCACCCGGTCAAACTCGTCAAGGGCCTCGCCGCGACCGTGGAGGCGCTCGGCGTCACCATCCACGAGTCGACGCCCGTCACCGAGATCAAGCCCAAGCACGCCCACACCCCGTACGGCACCGTCCGCGCCCCGTACATCCTGCGCTGCACCGAGGGCTTCACCGCAAACCTCAAGGGCCAGCGGCGCACCTGGCTCCCCATGAACTCCTCGATGATCGCCACCGAGCCGCTCCCCCGGTCCGTGTGGGACACCATCGGCTGGGACGGCCGCGAAACCCTCGGCGACATGGCCCACGCCTACATCTACGCCCAGCGCACCGCGGACGACCGCATCGCACTCGGTGGCCGCGGCGTCCCTTACCGCTACGGCTCCGCCACCGACAATGACGGCCGCACCCAGCCCGCCACCATCGAGGCCCTCCGCGACATCCTCGTCCGCCTCTTCCCCACCACCGGGGCCGCCCGCATCGATCACGCCTGGTCCGGCGTCCTCGGCGTCCCCCGCGACTGGTGCGCCACCGTCACCCTCGACCGCTCCACCGGCCTCGGCTGGGCCGGCGGCTACGTCGGTTCCGGCGTCGCCACCACCAACCTCGCCGCCCGCACCCTGCGCGACCTGATCCAGCAGGACTCCGGTCAGTCCGGCCCCACGGAACTGACCGCGCTGCCCTGGGTCAACCACCGGGTCCGCCGCTGGGAACCGGAACCCTTCCGCTGGCTCGGCGTCCACGGCATGTACGCCGCCTACCGCACCGCCGACCGCCGCGAACTCACCTCGCCCCGCCCCGGCACGGACCCCATCGCGAAGGCCGCGGACCGGCTGTCGGGACGGCACTGACCGGAAAACGGAGGGGCACCCGCCACCGGGTGGTGGCGGGTGCCCGTGGTCCGTTCGGTCACCTGTGCGGAGGTCGTGTCAATTCGAGTGGCAGGGTTCACAACTGCTGGTCCAGTAGCTTGTTTTGGCGGTCCCCCTTGAGCACCGATCATCCCGAGACCGTCGATCGCGGCCGGGGACAGGATCGAGTCCTCCAGGCCGGACAGGGGCATCCAGGTCACCGCGCTCGTGGAGTCATCGGCCTTGGTGACCGACAGCGGGCCGGGCTCGAGTTCGACGATGTAGAAGAGCCCTACCAGGTTCCGGCTGATGCCGAGCCGGGTGGCCGTATACGCCCGCGCGTCCACCAGGCGGGCGTCGAGGAGTTCGAGGCCGGTCTCCTCGTGCAACTCGCGTGCCAGCGTCTCCCGCGGCTGCTCGCCCGGATCGATTCCGCCGCCGGGCAGGTGCCACAGCCCGGGCTCGAAGACCGGTGAGGCATCGGAGAGTTGGGTCAGCAGCAGTTGGTCCCGCACGGTGGCAATGGCATACGCGGAAACGCGCGAACGCACGTGACTGTTCACTGTGCCCCTCCGGATTTCAGGCTCTGCGGCCTCGACCGCCCCGTGCGGGACAATCTATCGACCGTGCGAGGAGAGGGTCCGGGCGGATTTCCGCAGGGGAAAAAAGGTGAACCACCCGTCGTGGAGGGTACGTTGATCCGTCCGCGATCCGGCCGCCACCCGCCGGTCCGGTCGGCGCACCGGCAACGGAAGAAGGCCGGCGCCCTCCCGGGGCACCGGCCTTCTTCACGGGATCAGACGACGAGTTCGGGCTCCTCCGCCGGAGCCGGGGCGGGCTCGGGCTTGGTGTCGCGCATGACCAGGGTGGCCAGGAGCGCCGCGGCGAGGACGCCGATCGCGCTGATGGTGAAGGTGGTCGACATCGAGGCGGTGAAGGCTTCCCGGGCGGCGTGGACCAGTCCGGTGTCGCCGTTGGCGGCGGCCAGTGCGCCGGCGATCGACTGCTTGGCCTGCTCGGGTGCGTCGGCGGGCATCTCGCTGCGGAAGCCGCTCGTCAGGAGCGAGCCGAGGATCGCGATGCCGAGCGCGGCGCCGGCCTGCTGGATGGTGTCGTTCAGGGCCGAGCCGACGCCGGCCTTCTCCGCCGGGATGGTGCCCATCAGCGCGCCGACCGCGGCCGGCATCGCGAGGCCGGCGCCGAGGCCGAGCAGTCCGAGCGCGACCGCCGGGACGGTGAAGCCTGAGTCTGCCGAGACGGTGGTCAGTAGTGCGAAGGAGGAGGCCATGACGAGCATCCCGCCCAGCACCAGGAAGCGGTTGCCGATCTTCGCGGCGAGCCCGGCGCCGGCGCCGTTGCCGATCAGTGCGGCGACGGCCAGCGGCACGAACGCGAGGCCCGCCTTGACCGGCGAATAGCCGAGCACGAACTGCAGGTACTGGGTGAGCACCAGCAGCAGGCCGCCGTTGCCGATCTGCACGAGGGTCAGCGAGAGCGAACCGCCGCTGAAGTTGCGGTGCTTGAACAGAACCAGCGGCACCATCGGCGCGGGGGTGACGTTCTCCCAGACCACGAACCCGCCGAGGGCGATCACTGCGGCGGCCAGGGTGATCGCCGAGCGGCCGCCGAAGGCGCCGTGCTGCGGGAGCTCGATGATCCACCAGATCAGGGCGGTCATACCGACCGCGGACAGCACCGCTCCGATCGGGTCGGGCTTCTGCCAGGGTCCCTTCGACTCCGGCATGAGGATGAGCGCCGCCAGGACGGCGAGCGCGACGACCGGGACGTTGATGAAGAAGATCGAGTGCCAGGAGAAGTGGTCGATCAGCACGCCGCCGAGCACCGGGCTGCCGACCAGGCCGAGCATCGACACCGAGCCCCACGCCGCCATCGCCTTGGGGCGTTCCTCCTCGTCGAAGACGGTGATGAGGATCGACAGCGTCGAGGGCATGATCAGCGCCCCGCCCACGCCCATCGTGATCCGCGCTGCGATCACCTCGCCGGGGTTCGCGCAGAAGGTCGCGGCCAGCGACGCCGCTCCGAAGAGCAACAGGCCGATGATCATGATCTTCCGTCGGCCGAAGCGGTCGCCGAGGCTGCCGGAGGTGAGCAGGAGCCCGGCGAAGACCAGGATGTAGGAGTCGAGGATCCACTGGATGTCCTGGGCGCTCGCGCCGATGTCCTCGGTCATCGACGGCACCGCGACGGTCAGCGCCATGCTGTCGACCACCAGGACCAGCGTGCTGAGGCACAGCACGATGAGGATCCACCAGCGGCGCGGATTACGGGTTTCCATGGGGTTCCCTCTCGACCTGCGCACAACGTTCCTTCGTTGCGAACACTGTACGCAGACGGGAACGACGTGCGCAAGGTCCTATTCCTGTACGCTGAATGCGAACGCTGTACGCATTGAAGGAGGGTCATGGCCGCCAAGACGAACCCGATCCCGTCCGTGTGGGCCCGGCAGCAGCCCGCGCCCGACCAGCCCGCACTCAGCCGGGCCGCGATCGTCCGCGAGGCGATCGCCATGCTGGACGCCGAGGGCATCGAGGCGCTGAGCATGCGCAAGCTCGGCGCCCGCCTGAACGCCGGCGCGACCTCCCTCTACCGGCACGTCGCGACCAAGGACGAGCTGATGGAGCTCGCAGTGGACGAGGTCGCCGCCGAGATCGTCGTCCCCTCCCCGGACTTCGTCCGGGGAGACCCCGAGGCCGACAGCCCCGACTGGCGCGCCGCCGCCACCGAGGCCGCCCGGTCCTTCCGGGCGACCGCCCTGCGCCACCCGTGGCTGTCCTCGGTCCTCGGCCAGGCGGGTCTCGCCTACCTGGGCCCCAACCTCATGTCCTTCTCCGAGCGACTGGCCACCCTGTTCACGGCCGCCGGCTTTCCCGAGCCGAGCCGCGCGATCGACACCGTCCTGTCCTACGTCATCGGCATGAGCACCACGGAGGCGGCCTGGCTCACCACGGTCGCCCGCTCCGGCGAGACCGAGGCCGCCTTCATCGCCCGCCTCATGCCCGCCGCCCAGCAGGCCGCGGCCGGCCACGACCACCTCGCCGACGCCTACGCCGAACCCCCGGCCGTCGACCCCGCAGAGATCCGCGAAACCAAGTTCGCCTACGGCCTGGAGGTCGTCCTCGACGGCCTGTCGATGCGGCTCCCGCGCTAGCGCTCCGGCCGGGAAGACCCACCGGACCGGTCGGCAAAAGACAGTGAGACAAGAGAAGCCAGGTCAGACGCGGCCTGACCTGGCTTCTCGCCGAGCCCCCTGTCGGATTCGAACCGACGACCTACGCACTACAAGGGCTTTTACGATCTCGACGCGTGCTGCTCCGTGATCACGCTCGGTCCGGTCTTACCTGTTCAGAGACTTGTCGGCCTCGACCGGCATGACGTCTGGTCCAGCGGGTGCTGCGCCGTCCGCTCACGCATCGCTCACGCAGGCGGGTCTGCCTTAGTGGCGCCGACGGCGGTTCAGTCACATCCACCCCTCAGGGCTGTGAGCATCGATCCACCCCGCCCTTGAAGCATCCCCGTGGGCCAGCGCTGAAGATGTGCCCTCTGCCCTTGAGGGTCTTGGAGACGGGTGAGACACGCAACTACGCCCCCTGACCAGTACCGGCTGGCCTACTCTGGGCGCTCAGGAGGTTACGGGGTTGAGGGATGCGCTGCTCAGGGAACTGGCCGACAGAGTGCGGGACTTCGGTAACAGCGGGGCGCCGGATGTCGTGCTCGACGGGGCGGGGGGCAAGGCCGCCGCCGAACTGATGGCGGGCGCGGGCGAAGCCTTGGACCTGCGAGGGGCGGTGGACACCGACGTCCTGCACACGGTTGCCGCGTACTACTGGGCACGGTCCCTCGCCCACGGTGACGCCACGCTGTCGGACGCCGACCACATGAGGGCGATGCATGTCTTCGGCCTGCTGTATCTGGTCGATCACCGGCGCGTGCCCCGCGAGTTGTGGTCCCAGCTCACCGAGGAGACCGGCCACGACCCGTGGCAGGACCCTGTGGACCACGCAAGCGACCTCGTACTGGATGCAGAGGAACGCGGCGATCCGTCCTTACTCGACGATGCGATAGCTCTGCTCCAGAGCTCCCCTGCCGGCTCCTACCGCGACACCGCCTTCGGCCTGGCCCTCCGCCACCGGGCGGCGGTCGCCGACCGCCCGCTCGCCGACCGGCTGGCCGATGCCGACTCCGCCGTGGAACTGCTCGCCCGCGTGGCTGCAGTCCCCGAGGAGTCGCCCGCCCTGCGGGCCCGCCGCCAGGTGAGCCTCGCCGACGCCCACATCCAGCGATTCGGACTCTCTGCCGACCACGCCGACCTCACTGCCGCGGAGTCCGCCGCGCGTACGGCGTTCACCGAGGCCCCGGAAGACTCCGCCGGGCAGGCGGACGCGGCGGCGAGCATCGGCGTGTCCCTCGGCCGTCGCGCCGAGGAGAAACCCCTTCCGGATGCCGTCGCCCTGCTGCGGGAAGCCGTCTCATGGCTGCGTCTGGCGGTCGATCTCGAGACGGCCCCGGGACAGGAGTCGGATTACCGCACGAACCTCCGCAAGGCGATGCAGCTACTCCTCGACTGTACGGTTGTGGGCCCTGAAGAGGAGCGGGAAGGCGAGGTGGCCAGAGCCACCGCGCCGCTCGCGTTGGACAGTGCTCGCCAAGCCCGGGCCCTCGCCGAACTGGGCTCGAAGATCGTCGCGCGGATCATTCCGGAAACCGAAGCGGTCCGCCGTGCCGTGGACCCGGCCTTCGCGCTCTCGCGGGAGGCCGTCGACGCTGTGGTGGCCGGTGCCATGGGCCTCGTCAGCTCCGGTGCGCCTCAGGATGCGGTGCCCGCGCTCGCCCTTGCACTGGAGGCGGCCTCCGCACGATGGGGAACGGGGCCCGAGAGCCCTTGGTGGAAGGCGGCCGACGCCTATGTCGAGGCTGCGCGTCTGAGCCTGGTCGGACATCCCGACGGAATGCTGTTCCGCCGTGCCCACGACGCCGTGCGGACCCAGATCGAAGTACTGCGCGAAAGCGACGAGACAGACGAACTCGCCGAAACCCTCTTCGCCGCCGGACTGCTGCACCTCAGCCCGTACTTCGGCGAACTGCCAGGGATGGCCTTCAACAGCGCGCTCAAGGTGTGGCGGGACCGCCAGGATCGTTACCGGTCCCTCCACCCGGACGACCCCGCCCACGCCGCGGGCCCGGACATGCCGTCCCCCGCGGAAGCGGCGGCGGCCGCGGTCGAATACCTCCGTGATGCCGCTGACCTGTCGTCGGGTCATGCGCTCGGGCGAGTCCTCAAGTCCCTGGCCGAGGCGCTGTCCTTCCTCGCCGGGATGCGGGAGGAGTCATACGACCGGGAGATCCTGCTCGCCGCCCGGAAGGCGTTCGACGTCCTGGACCCACATCGGGATCCGCTGGGCCGTCTGTACACACTCCGCATCCTGCACCTGTGCGGTGAAGTGGGCCTCCCGGACGGGCTGCCCGGTCTACTCCCCGTCCCCCTCCGGGTCGTACGGGCTCGGCAGGGGGAGCACGAAGCCTCGTGTGTCTTCGCCGAGGCGCTCACCCTCGCCGACGAGGCCCACCGCCTCGACCTCCAGGCCCAACTGCTCGACGCGGCCGACCGCGAGCTGCCGGATCTCTCGAGAGACTCCCACCGCCGACTGCGCTGGGCACGCGAGGTGCACTGTCTCGCCGACGACCGGCTGACCTGCTTCCCGGAGCCGGCGCCCGTGGACACGGTCGCCGCCGAGGTGCGCTCCCGCGCGGAAGCCGAGGGGTGGTCCGCCGCCGAACTCGCGGCGACATTCATTCATCTCGCGAGCCATGCCGATCCGGCTCAAACAGGTGAGACCGCCCGCGATCTCATCGAAGAAGCAAGGCGATTGGACCCCGAGCTCTTCCTGCGGCATTCGGGCGCGCTGCACTATCTCGAGGCCGTACTCGCCCACGACCTGGGCATACATGCCGAGAGGGAGCAACAACCGGAGGCCGCTGCCCGTGACTTCGCCTCTGCAGCCTTTCAGTTCGGCCTGTGTGGTCAGATCGATCTCGCCCTCGCGGCCCTCGACGCCGGGCTGGGGTGTGCCCACGTCTGCGACGGCCCGTCAGCTGCCGTGGCAGCCTTCGCGCTGGCTCCGGCGTCCGTGTTTCTGCGGCACGGAACGGACGAGACGGTGGACTGGAAGCTGCGGGACCTCTACCAGTCGCTGACCTTCAAACTGACTGGTGACACCGTCGACCTCTCCGTGATGTCCGCGGTGCACCAAGCCGCGAAGGGCATGGACTTCACCATCCTGGCAGGGCACCCGGGCCCCCTGGAATTCACCGCAGCGCTGGACCGGATCCTCGACCACGCACAACTCGGCGAGGCCGGACTGTCCGGCTCGCTCCCCGACTTCGAACTGCCCGGCGGGGCCGAGACGGCCATGCTCTTCTACCTGGGTTCCGGCGAGGCGGAACCGGACAGCGATGCAGAAGCCGAAGTGCGCAACCTGCAGCGTGTCGCCGATCGCCGGATCAGCCGGGAGCTGCGCACGACACGGCAGCCGACACGGCTCCCCCTGCTGCACCTTGACGAAGTCCAGTCCCTGCTGCCCGAGGAGACGGTGCTGCTCTCACTCTTCCTCAGCCAGGTGCGCCACCAAGACGCGGCCAACCCCGTCATGGCCCTGCAGGGGCTGGCGGTGACCCGCGAGGGGCTCTCCTTCCGCACGACGGCGTTCCCAAGCTTCGTGGGAGGGCTGGTCCGGATGTCCAAGGCCGGCCACACCCTCAATGTGTCGCCCGCTGCCCTGCAGATCGCGGGACTACGCCGTGAGATCACCGCCGACCCACTGCACCGCCAAGTAACGCGCGCCGCCCAGCAGCTCCTCGCGAACGATTCCCGCTCCTATCTGGCCGGGTTCACCGATGCCCTGCCCCCCTGGCTTACCGAGGGCAAGACCCACCTGTGCGTCTGGCCGAACGGCCCGCTCCACTACCTCCCTTTCCACCTGCTCTCCGCCGACGGCCGCCCGGTGGCCGACGACTGGACCGTCACGCAGGTGCCCAACCTGGCCTTTCTCAGCCGTCCGGCCCGGCCCGGCCCGCGTCAGGGGCTGGCCGCCTTCGCGTACGACAGCGGCGGCACGGACTCCCTGGAAGCCCACACCGCACGGATCGCAGCCTCGATGGGCGGTGCCGACCCTGTTCTGGGAACGGCCGCCACGCCCCGCCGTTTCCTGGCAGCGCTGCACAGCGCCCGCTACGTCCATGTGGCGGCCCACGGGTCGCACAACGAGTGGGCACCCTGGTACCAATGCCTGTACCTGGCACCGGATCCGGAGAACGACGACGACGGCCGGGTCTTCGCCCACGACATCCTCAGAACCGACCTGCGTGGCGTCGAACTCGTCACCATGAGTGCCTGCGAGTCGGCCCTCGGCCGCTTCGACATCAACGACAACCTGCATGGCCTGCCCGCCGCCTTCCTCTCGGCCGGTGCTGCCGCCATCGTCGGCTGCCTCTGGCCGGTCGCTCCCGACGTGGCCACCGGGTTCTTCGGCACGCTGTACGAACAGCTCGCCGTCGCACCGGACCGGCGCACCGCCTTCCGTACCGCCCAGTCCACTACCCGCACCCGCCACCCCGCCTACCGGGACTGGGGCGCTTTCTGTTTCATCGGCGACTGGCGCACAACCACCGATTCCTCCCCAGGAGCCAACGAATGACCTCCGTCGATCAGCCGACCGATGCGACAGCGCCGACCTACGACATCGACCTGGTACCGACACTCCTCCTGCAGACACCCACTCCTCAGCCCCTTCTGACAGGGCGAATCTCACTGGGCATGCCGGTGGTACGTCCCCTCAACGCCACGCAGGCTGCCGAGGGGGATGGGGACTGGGTTGAATTCCTGGAGTCGCAGGCCGACCAGTACGACTACCTCCTCCTCAACCTGGTTTGCTCGTTCCGCCCTTCTCCCGACGGAACTCCCTTCGTGGACGCGGGCATCGGTATCCGGCTGGAGGCTCCTGGCGAGCCGGCCGATCGGCAGCCGATCGCATGGTCCATCTCGCCGAAGAAGCAAGCCCTGCCTGTGACGCCCTCCGCCCAGCTGAGCCTGACCGCCAAGCTCATGTTCGTCGAGGCCGGTATGGAGTACACGCCGCAACAGGACGGTCGGGAGGAACTGTTCGTGGTCGGCATGGGCGAACGCGACAGCGACCCAGAGTGGCGGTTCAGCGCCACCGCTGGCACACCCCTGGTCGGCGACGAGTCGCTCGCCCTCATTGTCCGGGTCCCTACTGGCGTGCCAGCACGGGCCCACATCACGATGGCCGCGACCGTCAAACAGCGCCGTCTCGGCCTGATCCCATACCGGGCCGAGCTCCCCCCTGCCCTACGAACCATCGACTTCCGGTAATCGGAACGGGGGAAGTCCGCACAAGAAAGCGGTGCGTGAGAAGCCCTCGCTGCCGCAAGGCAGGAGTCCCCAGCCCCCCAGCGACCCTTCTGGCGTAGGGCGGTGCAGCGGCCGCTTGCTCCTCGTCAGCACAGCGCGATCGCCACGCGCTGGCCCAGCGCGCTGGCCTTCATGGCGTCCACGTCGAGCCAGGCCGCGTCCACGACCTCCTCGGCTTGGAGCGTGCTGATGTCGGTGCTTGTCGTACGGAAGAGGAACCTGAAGTCGATGTGCTGGTGCTCGGGCTCACCCTTGGCGTCGTTGGCCGGAATCGCGTGGACATCGATGTGGATGGGGGCGTCTCCCGCCGGGCTGACAGAGGTAACCGGGATGCCCGTCTCCTCGCACAGTTCGCGAAGGGCCGCGGCCTGGAGGGTCTCATCCTCCGGTTCGAGGTGGCCGCCGGGAAGGAGCCACTTGTCGAGGGCAAGGTGGTGGATGTGGAGGATGCGGTTGTCCGGGCCGGCGAGGATCGCGCCAGCGGTGGCGTGGGCGCGGAACTCCTTGCGGGAGGTGAGACCCGCGCCCGTGTCGAGGAGGGCCAGCACCGGGGCCAGGTCGGGCTTCCCCTCGGGGTGGGTGTCGAGGTAGGCGATCAGGGTAGTGCGGATGTGGTCTGCGCTGATGGGCATGTCGATCACCTGTTGAAGTAGGAGAGCCAGGTCGCCGCGATGGCGGCACGGTCGGGTGCGGGGACCTCGTGGAGGCTGGGGGTGAGGTCGCCGTGGGTGAGCAATCTGATCGCAGCGAGGATCTCCGCTTGGACCAGGAAGATGAACGGTCCAACGCTGGCGCCGTGGAGGAAGTTCACGGCGTTGCCGTCGTTCGCCAGATAGAAGTAATGGCCGGTGGTCTGGTAGCGAGTGACATGGTCACCGACCACCGTTCGGGTGTAGACGTCGGGGAGGGCTTCGAGTTCGAGTTCGTCCTCGCTGCTGGTGACGGTGGCGACGTACGCGCCGTTGCGGAGGTGGCCGAAGTCTTCACCACGCAGGGAGACCGAGCCGGTGGCACATAGGACGAGGCCGGCGCCGGTCAGCGCGTACTCTCGGTCGCGGGCGACAGCGAAGCCCTGGGAGAGGGCCTGCGTGCGGCGAACTGGGTCGATGTCGAAGACGGTGACCTGCACGCCCTTGGCCTGGAGCAGCCGGGCGATGGAGCTGCCGAGCTTGCCGAACCCGATCACCAGAGCGGGGCGCCCGTGGAGGATGTCGCCCCGACAGCGCATGACGGCTTCGGTGGAGAAGACCACGGATTGGCCGACGAGGAAGTCCTCGGGGTCCTTGAGCGGGGAGCGGGCGACCGAAATGACCGGGCAGGGGAACTTGTCGAGGCCTGCGTAGCGGCGGTGGCCGTTCTCGGTGTCCTCGATGACGCCCACGACCTGTCCGGAGAAGCGTCCGTGCAGGTCGGCGAGGACAGGCGCGAAGTAGCCGCCGACGTCCAGGAGAACGATCCGCTCGCCGCCCGCGCGGGACTCGACGTAGTCCAGTGCGGTGTCGGGATCGGCGAAGAGGTCCCGGGAGAGGGTGTCGACGGCGACGAAACGCTCGACCTCCCGGCGCGCGCTCACGCTGATCGACTTGGGCTTGGGCAGTACGGCGCGCAGGTCGCTCAGGGCGGCGACCGCGCGGACGAAACCGGGGCGCTCGGGCAGGAGGTGCGTGATCAGGAAGGATGCGGCCCGCTCCTCGGGAAGGAACTGGGCGGCGATCTTCGCGAAGTAGGCGTCCAGCCGGGCGCGTTCGAAGGATTCCATGGCTGTTCTCCCTCACATTCGGGGCACGAGCCGTGCAGGGGTGGGGTAACTCAGACGGGCTGGATCTCGGGTACGGCCTTGAATCGGGACCACACGACCTTTCCGTACGGGGCGCGGTCATCGACGCCCCAGCCGTCGGCGAGCGCTTCGACGATGCACAGCCCGCGCCCGGCGGTGTCCGCGTCAGAGGCGCAGCGCACGCGGGGGTGACGCTCGGCGACGGCGTTGCGGCTGTCGTGGACCTCCAGGCGTACGAAGTCCTCGTCGGCCAAGAGACGCACCAGGAAGCCGTGCCCGCGGCGGGTGCCGTGGGCCAGCGCGTTGGAGACCAACTCCGAGGCGCACAGGCGGATGTTCTCGGCCGGGTCGCCTGTGATGCCCCACGACGTCAGCGTGGTGATCACGAATTGGCGGGCCAGGCCGACCGACGGCGGCTTGGCGTCGAAGTACTTGTGCAGCATGTTGGCCATGACGCACCTCATTTCTGGCGGCCAGCAACCGGCGTCCGGTGGTTTCGCCGGACCAGCAGCAACCGGGTGCCGGTCCTCTCGATCCGTCGCTCGCGCTCGGCGGCTGTAGCCCGGGGTCCGAGGTGGGAGGTCGTCGGTATCACGACGCCGTAGGTGCCCGGCAGTTCGAGGACATCGAGCAGTCCGGAGAAGGCCGGCGTCCCGCTGCCCGGTCCGCAGCGCTCGGTGAACAGCCCGGACAGTTGCAGCTCGTGCTGTCGGCAGTACTCGGCCAGTGACGCGGCCAAGGCCGCGTGCCGGGAGGGTGAGGCGCGGACCAGGCGCAGATAGCCGTAGACGACCGGTCCGTTGACCGGGCGAAGCTCGGTAAGGGGTTCCATGCGGCAGACCGTCCAGGGAGCGGGGAAGCTGACCCTTCGAGACTGGCGACAGAAGGCGGCGGCTCCAATGGCCGCCTGTTGCACTTCCGTGGCACTTCCGTCCCCCTGACCGCCGTACGCGTGCTTGCATGACGAGCGGAAGGGAGCGACGCGTGGCGACCGTGCACCACTGGACCGGCCTGGAAGCCAGGGCCCTGCGGCTCGCCTTGCGCATGAGCGTCCGGACCTTCGCCGCACATCTCGGCGTCGGTGTGCGCACGATCTCGAAGTGGGAGAAGCTCCTCTCCTCCACCGAGCCGAGGCAGGACACGCAGGCCATCCTCGACACCGCCCTCGTCCGCGCGGACGCGGCAGTACACCTGCGCTTCGAGACCAATCTCTCCGAGGCCGGACGGCCCGGCTCAGGGGCCGCCCGTCGGGTCACCGTCACAGGCCCTCGCGCCTGGGAGTACGAGTCGTGGACCGACGACCTGGACCGAACCGTCGTCGCGCTCTCCCGGCAGAACTTCGTGTTCGCGGACGACCTGCTCCGCCGCTGGCTGACCCGCTTCTCACCGGCCGAGCTGGACAGCAAGGGCCTGTACCTCTATGCCCGCTCCACCACACTCCTCGGAGACCTGCAACGCGACCAGGGAGCGGTCGTCGGGCCACTGTCGGCGCAGCGCTCCTACGCCGGCGCCCGCACGGCCTTCACCCAGCTCGACATCCCCCGCCGCGTCGCCCAGCTCGACCTCTCCCTGGCCGTCGTCGCCGAGATGTCCGACCACCTGGAGACCGCCGCCCACCAGTACGAAACCCTCGCCGTCGACGACCGCCTCTCCCGGCGCGATCGCGCCCGTGCCCGCCTCTGGGTCGGCACCGCGCTGAGCAAGGACGGCAACCACGACTACGCCTCCCGCGTCATGCTCGCCGCCATCCGCGAGTTCGAGGACCTCACCGAGCCCGACGACTGGTCCGTGGCCCACCAGAAGCTCGCCCTCGCCCACAGGGGAGCGGGCGACCTCACCTCTGCCCACCACTACATCGACATCGCCCGCACGACCGGGACAGCCGACTCGCCCATGCAACGCGTACGCCTGGACACCGCCCACGGACACATCCTGCTGTCCGACCCAGCCACCCTGGATGATGGTCTTGAAGTCCTCGACAACGCCGCGAAGGTGGCCGCTGAGTACGGACTCAGCCACCAACGCCGCAGCATCGAGAGCATCAGAAGCACGCAGGCCACGAGCGGCGGGGCAACCGGCCCACGGCGCCGCTGACCAGGGAGAGACGCCAGTGACGGGACCGACGGACACCCAGCAGGCTGTGACCGACGAGCAGCGGCGGGACGCCCGTGTGATCTGGGACTACCACCAGATGCACCACGAGCTGCGCCCGGCGGACGTCGCGATCGGGCTGGGCAGCCACGACCTCGGCGTGGCCACCACGACGGCCGAGCTCTACCACGCCGGCCTCTTCCCCGCCCTGGTCTTCACCGGCGGCAACAGCCTCACCACCGCAGCCCGATTCCCTCGTGGTGAAGCCATCCACTACCGCGAGCACGCCATCTCGCTCGGCGTGCCCGACGAGGCGATCCTGCTGGAACCGAATGCTGCCAACACCGGCCACAACATCACGTACTCGCGCCAGGTCCTCGCGGACGCGGGGATCAACCCGGACACGGTGCTCCTGGTCTCCAAGCCCTACATGGAACGCCGTTCCTACGCCACCGCCCGCAAGCTGTGGCCCGAGGTTGACGTGCGCTGCGCCTCGGAGCCCTTGGAGCTCGACGACTATGTCAAGACCATCGGCGACGAGAAGCTCGTCCTGGACATGCTCGTCGGCGACCTCCAGCGGGTGATCGAGTATCCGAAGCTCGGATTCGCCATCGAGCAGGACGTCCCGGAGGACGTGCATGCCGCCTACGGAGCTCTCCTCACCACCGGCTTCACCAGCCGCCTCATCGCCCTCTGACCTGCCACGGCTGAGCGGGCTGTGCGCCATCCACCAGCCCAACCTCTCCCCCGGCTGTCCACCCTGGCCAAGCTGTACGCGGTGGACTGCTGGATCGTCCTGGATGACGTCCAGTTCACCCGCCGCGACTACCAGCACCGAGCCCGCCTCGGCTCGCTACGAGATCCGCAGCAACGGCAGTGGCTCACCCTCCCGACCCACCTGCCGTTCGGCCGGCCGGCCGACGATCATCAGCGAAGCGCGGGTCGTCGACCCCGCGAAGTCACGCCGGAAGCTCGACCTGCTTCTCCAGCAGCACTACGGAGCCAGCCCGCACTGGGTCGGCTGCCGAAGAACGCTACAGCCGCTCCTCGATCCCACCCGTCTTCATCCCGTTCCTCCGCGACCACCGGGTTCAACAGGACGAGATGCGGGCCGCGGCCGGCGAGTTGTGGCAGGAGCACAAGGTCGTGTTCTCTCGTCCGGACGGGCGCGCACTCGATCCGCGCGCTGATTACGAGGAGTTCAAGGAGCTGCTCGCCGAGGCCGGGATCGATGACCGCCGCCCGTACGACGGGAGCCGCCACGCTGCTGGCACGATCCTGAACGAACTCGGGGTGGACATGCCCACAATCATGGAGATCCTGCGGCACACCCAGATCAGCCAGACCCGGCGGTACGTGAAGGGCAGATCACACCTGTCGAAGGACGCAATGCGGCGTATGGGCGAGTTCTTCGTAACGCCGTCCGAGACCCCGCCCGAAGCCGCAACTGAGACTACGGACACCCGCGCAGCCCGTTCCCGGCGGCGCCGCCGCATCCGCTGAACGAAAGAACCCCAGCTCAGAGCGCATCTGAGCTGGGGTTCCACCTGAGCCCCCTGTCGGATTCGAACCGACGACCTACGCATTACAAGGTCCATCAACCCGCACGCGCTACCTGCGGAATCGGCCCGGTAGCGCGCTGACCTGCGGATTTGTTGTCACGCACTCTCTTGATCTATCCCGGACTTTCACGCAGCGGTGTGTACGGCATGTGTACTGGAGATCCCAGACGAGTTCGGAAGAGTGAGTTGCTTTTCGACTCAGTCGACCCTACGGTGGACTCACGACCTTCCGCAGAACGCGGAACGGCCCAACCCGGTGTGTCACCACCGAGAAGGGCCTAGGTCCGAACCCCTCGAACCAGGGAGTCGAACCATGCAGAACACCGTACCCGCTTCGTTCAAGCCTTCCGGCGGCATCGTTGCGCAGCGGGTCGCCGAGCAGTCGGCCGACGCCTGGCGGTCGATGACCCTCGGCACCGTCGCCACCACCCCGATCAACGAACTCCTGCAGACCCTCGGCGTGCGCATCGTCGAGGTCGAGCAGGGGAAGCTCGCCGCAGACGGCATCGTCGGCTACTTCACCGGCCGTGTCGGTGACGCCGAGATCCAGATCGAACGGAACCTGCCGCAGGCAGACCGCGAGCCGATCGTCAGGGACCTTCTCGCCCGCATCAGCCCCGCCGAGCAGACCTATGCGAAGCGCGCGAAGCTGTCGCGCCCGTTGCGCCCGGCCGCCGTGAGCAACGGCATCGTCCACGTCGAGTGCTACGAGTGGTGCACCCACAACCACCTCGACCCCGAGCTGAACCTGGAAGACGTCTACCACTCCAGCGATTCGGCGACTGTGTGGGCCCCGCGCGTCGCTGAGGACCCGCAGCCCCTGCTGCACGCCCGACTGAACGCGGACTCGTTCGGCACGGCGGAGTCGCACCGTCAGCCGCTGGTCGTTATCGACGACGAGGCCGACAGCTTCAGCATGACCCCGGCGCAGGCGCTGGAGTTCGCCGACAAGATGGTGGCGTTCGCCGAGGAGATCCGCGCCATGGCCGCCCAGGCTGCCCGGTGAGCGCCGACGGGCCGGTCGTGCACGAGCCGCTGCACGACACGGAGAAGGATGCGCAGGCGTGGGTGCCGCCCCTCGATCTGGCGCTCGACCTCGCGCGGGCCACACTCGCCGAGCAGGCCGGCGCGAACATTCATGACGACCGCGCCATGATGAGTGCCGCCGTTCATCTGGAGATCCGCCTTCGCGACCTCGTCGCCGCCCTCGACAAGGAGGGCAGGTCATGAGCGACGACCGCCCGATCGTGGCCCCGCTGCCGGTCCGGAACTCTGACGGCACGTTCACCGTCACGACGTCCGACTCCGGTGACGTCCGGATCCTCTGCCCCTCGTGGTGCACGGTCCAGCACGGCTACCGGTACCCGCCCGCGAAAGCGGAGATCACCCACCGCAGCGAGCCCGTGTGGGCCCTGGCCGACACCCCCGAGCACGGGCCGGTGACCATGGTCGAGGTAGGCCTGGTGCAGTGGCCGTACAGCGACCGCACACAGGTCTTCCTGTCCGTCGAGACGGACGACGGGCACCTGGAGATCGGGCCGACCGGTTCGCGTCGGATCGCCGCGGCTCTCCGGTCCCACGCCGATCACATCCTGGCGATGGTCGGCCAGCTCGAAGCGATCCGTGCGGAGGGGTCGTGAGTACCGCACTGGTTCGCCGGCCGACGGAGAGCGCCGCGCTCCGCTCGATGACGCCCCGCCGCATGCCGCCCGTCGGACAGGTTGCCGATCTGCTGATAGCGGCCCGCGCGACCGGTGACCGGCACGGGCAGCAGCTGTTCAGCTGCCTGCTCGACCGGATCCTCGGGCTCAAGGGGGCGTCATGAGGCGCAAGGGCGATTGGCTCCACGGCAAGGCTCGACGAGCGATCCGTGACCACCTGGGGCAGCGGGACGGGTGGCACTGCCACTACTGCCGCCAGCCGTTTGCGGACCCGTCCGCGGTGACGCTCGATCACTACATCCCGTGGAGCGTCTGGCCGACGAGCAAGCCCAGGAATCTGGTGCTCGCCTGCGACCCGTGCAACCAGGCGAAGGCGGACGCGTTGCCCGTCGTGTTCGCGTGGCTGCTGCTCCGCATGGCGGCCGACATCACGCAGACCGAATTGGAGGTGGCGGCATGACCATGATGGCGAAGGTCGACGGCGAGTGGGCCGAGGTCCCCGGCGACGATGAGAAGGTACTCGACCGGTACAGCGCAGCTGTGCCGCTCGTGTGGGCGCCGCCGTACTTCGGGGCATCCCCGGAGTACTCCTGGGTGCCGCTGTACGACGAGAACGGCCGCGGTTCGTTCGAGGAGCAGGTACCCGAGCCCGAGCGGTCCGAGTTGGAGCGTCTGGCCGACCGGACGGCCCGCGGCCTGAAGGGCTTCGTCGAGGGCGGGATGGTCGGCGAGAGGGTGCCGCTTGAGGAGCTGCTGAAGGCCACGGTCCGGGCGCGTCTGAAGGACGAGTACGTGTTCACCGGCGGCATGCATGACTGGTTCGCCGACGAGTGCGGGCGCGACTGCCGGACCCTCGCCGAGAAGGACGTGGAGCAGGCAGCCGAGAAGCTACGGAAGGCCATCACCCGCATCGCGGGCGAGGTCGTCGCAGAGATGTCCGCCGTGCCGCGCACGGCCGATGAGGAAGTCGCGACATGAGCACCCCACCGAAGCCCGGCAAGGGCCAATGCCGCGTAGTTAAGCGGTTCCGGGCGCCTGCAAGGGGTGTTGACCTGCGGATTCACCAGACATGAGAACGGGACCTCCGGTAAAGCAGAGAAGCCGTCCAAGGTCTTCCTGCACGAGAGGTCCCGTTGCCCGATCAGTGTGCCACCACCACGCTCACCCATGCCATCACCTGCGCTGCCGGACCCTTCGCACCGGGACACCTCGGCGAGCTGACTCAGCACGTCCCCTTCGAGCTCGCCGACGCCGTATTGGAAGAGACCAGATCAGGGCATCGCCGCCTGCGGCATCTTCCCTCCCGGGTCGGCATCTACTTCCTCCTCGCGCTGGCGCTGTTCCCGTCGCTGGGATACATGCGGGTGTGGGGCAAGCTCACCGCGGGTCTGCACGGACTCACGCTGCACCGTCCCTCCGAGAAGGCCCTGCGCGACCTGCGTCGCCGCCTGGGGCCGGCACCGTTGAAGGCGCTGTTCGAAGCGGTGTCCGGGCCGCTCGCCCGCCCTGGGACCCACGGCACGTGCTACCGCTCGTGGCGGACGGTCGCCTTCGACGGATGCAGCTCGCTCAAGGCCCCTGACCAGCCGCGTATCCGGAACCTGTTCGGCAAGTCGAAGCACCGCTGGGGCATCTCGGGCTATCCCGCCCTGCGGCTGACCGCCCTGGTCGAGACGGGGACGCGTGGCCTGCTCGGCGCGGTCTTCGGCCCCACCAGCACCGGGGAGTCGACCCATGCCGCCCGGCTCATGCACCTGCTGACTCCGACGATGCTCCTGTTGGTCGACCGGGGCTTCGACGGCAACAACTTCTATACAGCCGTGGCCAAGACCGGTGCCCAGCTCCTGGCCCGCCTCGGTTCGAACCGCAAGCCCGCTGTGATCGCCGTCCTGCCTGACGGCTCCTACCTCACCCGCCTCGGCGGGCTCCAGCTCCGGGTCATCGAAGCGGACATCACCGTGACCACCCGCGACGGCCAGCGCATCCACGACCGCTACCGCCTGGCCACCACCCTGCTCGACCCCCATAGCGACCCGGCCGCCGCGCTCGTACGGCTCTACCACGAACGCTGGGAGATCGAGTCGGCCTTCTACGCACTTCGGCACACGCTCCTGCGCGGTCGAGTTCTGCGTTCCTGCGACCCCTTCGGCCTCGAACAGGAACTCTGGGCGATCCTGACTGCCTATCAGGCCCTCCGACGGGCGATGACGGAAGCCGTCGAGTCAGTTCCCGGCATCGACCCCGACCGCGCCAGTTTCACCGTCGCCCTCGAAACCGCCCGTGACCAGGTGACATCGGCGCGAGGCATCCTGCCGGCCCTTGACCGCATCGACGACCCGGGGCTGATCGGGCACGCCGTGCTCTCTGATCTACTGCCGCCTCGGCGCGCACGCGTCAGCGCCCGCAAGGTGAAGTGCCCCATGACGCGCTACCCCGGCAACTCCGCTGACCCCCGCCCCGCCGTCAGCCAGGACATCGTCTCGCTGGACATCGCGGTCCACCAGGCCGTCCTGCCGCCACCCGAGCCCGACCGGCCTCCCGTTAATCCGGGCCGCAAGACCCTCGTCCTGGATCTCCTGCGGACCGCCCCGGACCGCCCGTGGCGATCCCACGAGATCGCTCAAGCAATCAACTGCCCCAACATCAAAAGCCTATGGACGCAGCTCTCGACGTGGGTGAAGGACGGCATGCTCCGCAGAACCGCCAAGGACACGTACGAACTGGTCTCCGCCTGGGCGACATCGCCTCGACCATCCGGCGAGTCCGCAGGTCAACACCCCTTGCAAGCGCCCGGAACCGCTTAACTACGCGGCATTGCGGCAAGGGCCTGTCGGTTCGCGTCGACGACGAGCTGTATGACGACCTGGCCGTGATGATGTCGACCGGTATTACAGCGTCGGACGCCGTGAAGCACGCGGTGTCGCTGATCGCCTGGGCGTACCGGAATACGTGGTCTCAGGGCGTCGTCCCGGAGGGTGCCGAGCCTCGCATCGAGGGCTTCTCCGTCACCCCGTATGACGGGCCGACACAGCCGTAAGACATCGCAGCGTGCGATCCAAATGCCCCCTCGTTTCGGGGGTGCGAAACCGCAGGTCGAATCCCATTAGCCCCCACCTGTTTTCGGGCGCTCGACCGCAGGTCGCATCGCAAGTCCCCCCACCGCTCCGGAGCCCTTTACCCACACGGGTTCCGGGGGTCGTACAACCCGCTTCCCGCACGGTCGGGAAGCACTCCACCGGTAACGCCACGCGGGCCCCGGGATCGCACCCCGGAGCCCGCCAGTGGCCCACACCTGGAAGGGCAGAACCATGAGCATTCATACCCTGTCTGACGGCCGGTCGGTACACCTCCCGCCGGCCACGCCGACCGACTACGTGTTCGGCGTCTCGGACCCCGACGACATCCTTCCCGGGGAAGACGTCCGGGCAGTCGTCACCCTGAAGGTCGCCATGACCCGGGACATGCTCGCCATCGCGCTCGACCTTGCCTGCGGCGCCAGCGGCGAGAACCCCGACACCTGGGACGTGGCGTACATCCGCCAGAGCGTCGAACTGTCCCTGTCGATGGAGAGCCCGTTCACCATCCAGCACGACGCCGAGACCCACGCCGAACTTCTGGATGACCCGTCGATCGGGGACTACATCCGGGCCGAGTACCGAGCCATCGACCGCGCCTACCCGTACATGGCTCCGAAGGGGAACGTCTGATGTCCGTCACCGAACGGCCCTTCATCGACACGTGGACCGCCGAGACGGCCGTCACCCTGCAGCGGGCGTTCCGCATGACGAACGACGCCTTCGCCGAGCACCTCGACATCGCGGTGCGCACGGTGGCCGGCTGGCACTCCGACCGCACGATCGTGCCCCGCAACCAGATGCAGCGTGTCCTGGACGACGCCTACGAGGGCGCGCGACAGGCAGTGGTTGAGCGGTTCGCGCACCTTCTGCAGCGGAAGGGCGAGCCGGTACCCGCGGCGCCGAAGGCGGTACCCGCGGCGCCCACGCCGAGCCCGCATCCTCAGCCGGCCCCTGCTGCCGATCCGGTAGTGGCGCAGATGGCTGCGGACATGGCGCTGATGCAAGCCCGCATCGACTCGTTGCAGGAGCAGCTGGGCGCCATCGCGCTACGCCTTCTGACCTGACTCAGCCACGGCGGGGCCACTGTGACCGCGGCCGCATTGGGTGACGTCTGACAGTCAGAATGCGGCCTGACAGTCAGGGCCTGACTTTGGCGGGGGGCCTATAGAGGTGTCAGGTGACTTTGCCGATTTTCGGGGCCTGACAGTCACATGACTGTCAGAACTGGCGCGACGACTACGGCCCGCTAGCCGCGCCACTTGGCGCCAGGAAGCCCGCCAACTAGGCCCCTTCTTGGCGACAACTCATGGTTCGAGCTGTCGCCAAGAAGGGGCCAGTTTTGGCGACAAGAGCGAGCCGGATCGTTGCCTGCTTCTTGGCGCCAGGAACGGCCGCCACTTGGCGGTCGCTCTTGGCGCCCTGGCCTGACCCCGCCTAAGTCGGGTGTCACGGCCGTGACACGGGGCGTGACCCGGGTGTGACCCCGCAGGTCAGACCCGTGACCCGCCGTGACCCGTCTTGGACCCGCCTATGGGCCGCCTGGACCCGTCTATGCCCCGTCTTTGGCCCGTCTACGGTTCTACCTCGCCCGCGACCCTAGACGGGTCATAGTCGGGTCGAAGACGGCCTGTAGACGGGTCCAGGACGGGGTGTCCGCAATGGCTCAACGGCTCGGCTCAAGCCGTCCGGGTGAGCCGTCGGCCGGCCAACGCGCCCGCTCGCGTGTGCGCGCACGTGCGCGCGTAGCACAGAGGATGTTCACCTGTCCCGTGGGTGAATGAACGAGTGAACGACGGGGCTATCCATACAGTGGAAACCCGCCTGGACCCCGACTATCGCCCGCCTACAGGCCGACTATGCCCCGTCTAGATCTCGGTCTGCTCGTCGACCGCAGGCGGGCCAAAGACGGGCCTTAAACTCCCGGCAGGCACCCGGCGCAGACCCGGCAACTACACGGCAGACCCCCGGCGAACTGCTTGCATAACATCCAAGAGGCTCCGCTCCCTGCCGGGTCTCCGCCGGGTGTAAACCGGGCAACTGCCGGGCCTTAGACGCCCCCTGACACCCGGCTGATCTGCACTGACACCCCCTCTGACCTGCGGTGACACCGTTCTGACACCCCAGAATGCCCCGCTGACAGTCAGAACGGGTGTCAGAACGGGTGTCAGAACGGTGTCAGCGGCCCCGGAATGGGGCCGTTTTCTTAGGTCAATGCGTGTGCGCGCGTGAGTTGACACCCGGCGCTGAACCGAGCACTGACACCACGACTCAGACCACCCAGAGAGGGAACCCGTGACCACCCAGCCCACCCCCGAACCTGGCTCGCTCGACGAGCACCTGGAGCGGCTGCTCGCCATCGAGACCGCGGCCGAGACCATCCACGGATGGCACCCCACCCTCATGCCCGGGATGCTCCAGACCGCCGACTATGCCCGCGCCTCAATTACCGCGTCAGCGCCCGCCCTCGCCCCGGAGGACGTCTACCGTCGCGCAGTTGCCCGCACGGCCCGCATCGACACATTGGGGCGCGCAGAAGGGCGTACAGCGCGGTTCGTCATCGCCGAGGAAGTTCTCACTCGGCCTGTCGGCGGGCCGGCCATCATCGCCGACCAACTCGACCACCTACTTGCGCTCCTCGCGCTCCGTCCGTCCCTGCAGGTACGAGTTCTGCCGTCCAGGGCTGCCACCCATCCGGGGCTAACTGGCGCCTTCACGCAGTATCAGGCCCCTCAGCAGCGGTCGGTGGTCACAGAGAACTTGACCGGTACAGCGGTGACTTCGCGGCCGGAAGGGGTGCTCGCCTACTCACTTGCCTACGATCGTGTTGAGCAGCGGGCCGTCAGTCCGGCGGCGTCGCTTCGCATGATCGAGGCAGCGAGGAACCGACTTGCGACAGCATGACGACGGCCTGATCTGGCAGCTGTCCAGCTACACCGACAGCGGAGCCTGCGTAGAGGTGGCCCGCCCACCGGGCGCCATCCTGGTGCGAGACTCAAAGCGCCGGGAAGGGCCGCGGGTACAACTCCAGCCAGCCGCTTGGTCCGCATTGGTGGACTGGGCCAAGCACGACGCATAGCAACCACCCCGAACGCCCCCTGAACGGCCAGCAGGGGGCGTGTTCGTGCGTCCGGGGCACCACGGCCACCACTTCTTGGAGGCTCTCAGTCGCTTGCCCGGCCGGAATAGATCTCGCGCACACGGGCCGACACGGCCCTATAGGTGCGATTCACAGGTTCCGCAATCGGTGCGACGTCCGGCACCCTCGCCTCCAGCTTGGCGCTCACTGCGGTCTCAACAGCGTCTACAGCCAATCCGGCAATGCGTCGGACATCGTCATCGAGAATGAACCCCACCTGCGACAGGACATCCCCTTCAGCAGCGGCTAGCGCCTCGCTGGCAGCAGTGATGCCGTCGCTTGTCTGTGATTCGCGGTGCCTATCAACGACGAGGGCCAGGTCGAGGTACGTCTCCACGTAGCGGCGCAGGAGGCCGTTGAATTCGACCAGATGAGCCAACTCGAATTCCTCACGGCGGCGGGTCACCTCGGCCACCGCGTCTTCAGCTCGCTCAGCGCGCTGTCGGCGATGCCCCAGCCACGCTGAAACCTGCGTGGCCAAACCACCCAAGAAGAATGCGACAACAGGCCAGACCGCGAACCAACCTTCGCCCGTCTTCATCGCATCACCTGTCGATGGGCTGGGCCCCGTGGGCTGCCGCGATCTGGTCGATGCGCTTCGCTAGGTCGAAGTCGGCCTCGGTGAGCTTGAACCCGGCGTCATGAGTGGTCATCTGGAAGCGGATGGTGTCCCATCGCAGGTCGATGTCTGCGTGGTGCCCAATAAGCCGCTCAACGTCGGCGACATGCACGATCATTGCGACGCCGCCGTGATACCGAATCCCGAACGTTCGAGTGATCTCGTCGCCCAAGCGGGACCAGCCCGGGACCTCTAGCAACCGTCCCTCGATCGCACCGTCCGTCAGCGGCACCAGTCCCTTGGTCACGCTCAGCTCCCCTCGGTCACAGGCTCCAGAATCTCGGCAAGATCCCTGCCGACCGGGGCATCCTGCCACGGCCGCATTGCCCGCTCCAGAGTGACCAGTTCCCTGCGCATCCTGGCCGAGCGGGTCTCTGCCGCGATCGTCGCCACGGTCCGGGCGATCTCCACCGCCTGATCCGGCTCCCGCGCAGCCGCCGCAGCTGTCGCCTGCCGAGCCATGTACACCCCGCGGTCGCGGCGCGCGGTCTCCGGAACGATGGCGAGGATCTGCGACCACAGGGCGCCAGCCTCCGCGCCGAGACCGAGTCGCCCGTAGCAGGTGGCCCGTTGCACTTCGAGGTAGCCGGGGGTTCGGCGGCAGGCGTTACCCCAGGGCAGATCATCGTCTACGCGGGGAAGCAGCAGGTCGGCCTGGTCGATGAGCTGATCCACCAGTTCGCGGTCACCGGCGAGGCTGGCGCCATGGGCCTGCTGCTGCATGGCCATGATGCGCACCTTCGGGACGAGCCGGTCGGCGTCGTCTAGCGCGGCTTCGCACAGGTCGACGACTGCGTGTCCATCGCCGAGATCGGTGCGTACCTGGGCCTGGTTGACGAGCGAGTAGCCAATGACGTGCGGGTCACGGGACCGCGTCGCAACCTCCTGGGTGATGCCGCGCCAGAAGGCCGCGCCGTCCATGTCCCCAGCATCCTGGTACAGCCAGCCGACAAGCGCCGCGTAGGCAGCGCCGACGCGAAGGAGACTGCGGCGGGTATCACCCTTCGCCGAGCGGACCAGCTTGTCGATGAGCTGGTACTGCGCGGATACGGGGCCGATCAGGTCGTGTGGGCCGAGGAACATGTCGGCCCGGTAGTGGCCCTCCAACTGCTGCTGGAAGTAGTCGATCAGGGCCGGGTCGACATGCTGCGGCGCGACCGGTCCCGCAACGAGCGCGGCGGCGGTGACGGAGACGAATGCTTGGCGGCGCACCTGCTCCTCTTCGTGGTGCTCGGGCCGGATCCACCCCGGCGGGGTCGTGAACCCGAGATCCTCCGGCCAGCGGCCGAGCGCGTCGTGAACGACGATCGCGGTCTCCTCGGCCGGCCACCCGGGGCGGTCGCCTTCCCAGCGCCGCCACGTCCGGGCGGAGACGGTGAACTGGTGGTCGTCGAGCAGCTGTTGCCCGTGCCCCGTGATGGCCGTCGCGGCTGCTTCGATGGTGCGCCACCCCTTGCGTAAGCGGGCCGCCCGTAGCGCGTCGTTACGGCTCATGGGTCCAGTCTGGGGCGTCATTGCTCGCGCTTCCGGCCGTGGCCGCTACATGGCCACACGTGGCCATCCGGCGACCTATTCGCTGCTCACCGTGCACGCACATCATCAGGGGGCAAAGGCAAGGCGTACAGCGAACTGGCTGAATGCCCCTCAATCGACTTAAGCCGGGGGCTAACCCGCATGACCAACGAGGTGACTGACCTTCCGCCGCTGGCGTCGCTGTCCTCGGCGCAGCAGCGCGGCGCGAACTGCGTCTGGTGCGTCGCACCCTTGTCCAACGGGGCGGCTCACGACCTCGGGCCGCGCCCGGTCGATGGCACCTCGGCCCGCTGGTTTCCCCGCTGCTGCCAAACCTGCTGGAAAGGCCGCCAGTGATCACCCTGAAGAAACCCTCGCCGGACGCTGCGTACAAGGCGCTCCTCGGCCACACCATGACCTGCGCAGCCTGCTGCGCAGGGGCGGCCTGCCCCACGAGGGTTCGGCTCGGCCGAACGTGGCGGGCGGCCCGCCGATGAAGACCGAATCGACGGACAAGATCCCCTGCTACTGCTGGGACATGGACCCGAAGACCAAAGCGCGTTGCACCCGCGAGAAGAGGCACAAGGGTGACCACTGCGCCCGGTTCGCCCGCCCGTCATGGGACCGCCCCGGGGTGACTTGGCGCAGCTGACTCCCGCCCGCGGCTGCCATCACGCCGATCGGCCGCGGGCGGGCTCAGGGGTCTCTCCTCAGGCGGTACTGCTAGCGGATGCGCGCCGGGCGCGGTAGTCCCGTGCCCGGCAGGCGTCGCTGCACCACTTCCGCGGGTTGCCCTGGTGGGCCTGCAGCGGCAGTTGCCGGCCGCAGTCGGCACGCGCGCAGACCAGACGCGGCGAGCGGTAGGCGGAACGCATCCGGTCCGTCAGAACGGGGATCAACGACATGGAGTGTGCTCACTTTCGGTAGCCGAAGTGCGGGTCTGAAAGTCCCAGACCCGTAGCCAAGGGCAGCGCCTATACGCTTGCGGTCGGGATGAGCAGGTCAGAGGGGGTGCACCCCACCCCTTGGCGCCCCTGCTGGTCACGCATCGTGACGCCATAGGCTTGCCGTTCGGTGCCCGGCGAGCGAGGGCGAGCACACCGGATCGGCCGCGTCGGCCGGAGTCCAGGGCGACTGACAGGCCCCCGCGCGATCCCGGTTCGCTGTCATCGCGCTCATCTCCTCGGTGCTGCCGTCGCGTTGCTGCTGGTACTGGTGACGCAAGGTGCCCCGAGGGCCGGCCGGGGTGGCGCGGTCCTCGGGGCTGCGGCGCTGGTGGGTCAGTGCGGCGAGGAGGGGCTGAGGTGCCGCTCACCACCATCGGTCCGTGTGCTGCCATGGCGTGCGCACGGTGCCGTTGACGCCGGGTCTGTGGGCTACTTCCAGTAGGTCGGGATGATCGTGTTCTTCGCTTCGGCTCGGATGTCCTTGCCGCCGGCCGCCTTCACACCTGCGTTGCGGGCCGCCTTCCACACGAGGTAGTCGACGAGCTTCTCGGCCTGCAGCGGCTCGTACTCGCGGCCGTCGAGCTGCACGGCGTTGTAGCTGAGGAGAGCAGTGTCGTCCCCGGCAGCGTCGGCGAAGTGGCTGCTGTCGTGCCGCGGAGTCCCGATGTTCCGCAGGGTGTCGTATGCCTGGCGCAGCGCGTTGTTGCGGGCGTCGATGGCGGCCAGGTACGCGGTGAGGCTGTCGAGCGCCGTGCCCCGCAGTTCGTCGAGCACGGTTTCTCCGTGCGTCTCGGTGAGGCTGGTCCGCACCTGGGCGACGGCTGCGGCCCGCTGCTGCTGCCGCTCCTGCTCACGCTGGTCCCGGACGCGGCGCCGCGCGGCACTGAGCTTGAGCTGTGCGAAGCGTGCCGCTTCCCGGGCTTTGCCGGTGTGGTCGACGGTGATGTCGTCGTCGCCTTCGACGACTTGCCGCTCAAGGTCGGCGAGGGTGACGGCGGCCTGCTCGGCGGCCTGGTGCGCCGCGACAACGTCGGGATGCTCCTCGATCGCCGCGGCTTCCCGGGCTTCGGCCTCTGCGGCGCGGGCCTGCTCTCGGCTGGGGAGTCGGCTGGCCTGCTCAGCGTTGCCGGGTACGGCGGGCGCCTGGTGGGGGGCGCCGTGGGTGTGCTGGTAGATGGCTGCGGCGAGGTCTTCGGCGTTGGTGCGGCTGCGGCCGGCGAGGAGTTCGGGGCGGACCCCGTATCGCTCGGCGATGGCGGCGAGTTCGGCGGGCGCCGCGTCCTGCTCGGGTTCGGGGATGGCGTGGCCGAGCTGGCGGGCGATTTCGCGGGCGCGCTTGTCGGTTACGGGCATGTGGGTCTCCTTGGGTCAGGCCGCGGTCTGCGGGCTGTCGGTGAAGTCGCGGGTGTTGTTGGGGCACTGGGGGTTGTGGGCTGCTGTGCAGCGTCCGTGTCCGCGGCAGAGGCGTGCGCCGCAGCCTTTGCTGCACAGGAGGTACGCGCCGCGGTGTACGGGGCGGGCGCAGGCGCCGCAGTAGCCCATGCGCTGACGGCGGGCACGGCGGGTCACGTCGCTTCCTTGTCCCAGCGGCGCACCTTCGCGGCATGCCGGGCCTGCAGCCCGTACCGGCGGCGCTCGGCCAGCTCCGCCCGGCGCCGCTTCTTCTGCTCGTCCTTGCGGCGCGCTTCGGCTATGCGGTGCCGCACGACGTCGTCGACGTTCACTGGTGCTCCTGCATGGCTCGGAGGACATCGGGGGTGTCGGGTACGGCGCCCGTGAGGACCGGGCACCCAGCGTCGTGGCCGATCGCCAGGCGCCAGACGCCGGATGTGTCCTGAGTCAGTTGGGCGGGTTCGCTGTTGCAGTGGCCGCAGGTGTAGGCGGCAGCAAGAGAGCGGACGCTCGCAGGGGCTTGCACTGTCATTTGCTGCCTCCGGTCTCGCGGGACGTCTCAGCGTTCGTCTCACGTCTCACCCCATAGGGGGGTGAGACGAGACGAGACTTCTCACCGGCTCGTGAGACGGCGTGAGACGAGTGAGAATTTGGGTTCATCAGGCGGCGCTCCCCACGCTGGCGGGGAGACTGTAAATGGGGCGCTTCTCGGTGCCGATGTTGCGGATGGCTGAGCGCTTGACCAGCGAATTCAGTGCGCGGTAGGCGGATGCCCGGGGTACACCACTGACCTCGATCAGCTGGGCGGCGCTGGCGCTCGTCGTCTCAAACGACTCGCGCATGGCCCTGAGAATTTTCTCTTCGTTGCCGCTGATCTCTTCGCCGTCCGGAGTGGCGCTGCGAGACGCAAGGATCGCCGACTGCTCGACGGGCTGCATGCGCAGAAAGACGGTGGCGAAGTCCTCGACGTCCTTCTGCTTGTCGCTGTGCACCTCGACGTACTCGCCGTCCTTGGTGACCTTGATGATGCTGGTTGCTGCACCCTCGAACGCAGAGGCGCCGCGGAGGTCGAGGCCGCTCTTGCCGGAGTGGTGAACCATGAGCACGCATCCGTTGCTGGCCTGCCGGATGGCGTCGGCGGCGTGGACGACTCGCCCCATCTCGCCGTTGCTGTTCTCGTCGGCTCCGACAGTCACCCGGGCCTGCGTGTCGATGACGACCAGAGAAGGGGCCATGTCTTTAACGAGTAGCAGCAGGGCTTGCAGGTCTGTTCCGTGGAGCAGCTGTACGGCGACAGGCAGGAAGGTGACGTTGTCCATCGGCTGATGGAATGCCGCTTCCCAGGCGCGGACGCGGCGCCGAATTCCCGATGCGCCTTCGGCCACGAGGTACAGCACGGGGCCCTTGTGTACCTCGCGGTACTGCCAGGGCATGCCGTTGCCGACGCATCCTGCCCAGTCGAGGGCGACGAATGACTTGCCGGAACCGGGCTTGCCGTAGATCCAAGCAAGCGAGTCGAGGTAGAGGATGCCGTCAATGAGCGGAACGGGGTCTTCGATCTCGTCAAGGCCGGCGGAGTCGACGAGGGCGCTACGCAGCTGCGCAAGCCGTGCCTGCGTTGGGTTCTCGGAGGGCTCATCCCACATGTCATCCGGCGGATGCTGGGGAGCCGGGAACTGTGCCACGTTGGGGTAGGTCACGCAGCCATCCCCCTCTCGTAGGTATAGGTGAGGTAGCGACCGTTGCCGCCAGGGACTCGGACAGGCGGCCAGCCAGGGGTTGCCCGCAACTGGTGGGACGGCTTCGGCTCGGCGGCCTTGTCGAGTTCGGCGCGGTTGCGTCGCTGCCAGATGGGGGTACGGACCGCGAGTGCGTCGTTGAGCCACCCGGTGACTTCGGTGCCGTACTTTCGCCAGGACTCGGCGGCGTCGAGTGCTCCGGCGAGCCGGCGAGGGTCATCGGGGTGGAGCTCCCGCCACTCCTTGGATGCGTAGGGCGGGAAGTCCTTGGCGAAGAACAGCGACTTCGCTTCGGCCCACAGGGCGACGATGTCACCGGGTTCGATGTGCTCGGCCAGCTCGATGAGCTCGGGCGACGGCCCGTGCCCCTCGTTGTGGCAGTCCATCGGGTCGCGGTGTCCGCAGTCGAGCGGCTCGCACCGATCGGCTGCTTCACGGCGTCGCCGAAGCTGTGCGACGATGGGCCATGCGCCCACAGCGCGACTTTCCTGAAACGCCCCGGATACCCGCCGGGGCGTTTCTGCGTTCCGTGTCATGCCGCCTGGCCTCCCGAGACGGTGCGCTCGTCAAGCCATGCCTCGATGGCGCTCCGCTTGTACCGGATACGCCCGCCCTTGCCGGGGCTGGTCTTGATGTAGTCGGGGCCGGTTCCTGTCCAGCGCCAGTTGGCCAGGGTTCCCGCGCTGAAGCCATAGATCTCCCCCACCTGTCGGGGGCTAAGCAGTGCGTCAGTCACTTCCCACCTCACGTGAGTTGTTTTCCGACTCGCCACAAGCGATAATCGGGCCATGACAGTGACAGTAGCAGACCATTTGAGGCCGTTGGAGACTCCCGCGAGTCGTAAGCTCTGGGGTATGACTCCTGAGCCCCGCCCTCGCACGCAGATCACTGACCCCACCGGCCAGCACGTCGCAGCCAACGTGCGCAGGGTCCGTGAGGCCCGCGGCTGGTCGACCTACGACCTCTCCCGCCTGCTCGGTAAAGCCGGTCGGCCCATCGCTGCATCGGCCATCGCCAAGGTGGAGCGAGCCGAGCGCCGCGTCGATGTTGGAGACCTGGCCGCGATGGCTGTCGTGCTGGGCGTCTCACCGTCCGCGCTACTGCTGCCGCTGACGCGCGAGGGAACAGTGTCGGTGACCGGGGCTGGCGAGGTTCCCGCGTCAACCGCTTGGGAGTGGGCAGACGGCGAACGTCCGCTGGTCATCCCGCCCGGCGATAAGGGCCAGGCCCTGCTCGAGTACACGTTGTGGTCGCGGCCGCGTACAGGGGGCCAGTCGGACATCGACAGCAAGGCAAGTCGTCGATTCCTTGAGAGTGATGTCGCCAGCCACATGATGGCGGACAGTCTTGAGGCGCAGGGAATGAAGGTTGAGCGACACCCTGACGGCACCCTCCGCCGTTTCCGCGTCACCATGGATGACGGCACCGCCGTGTGGAGCAAGACCTATCCGCCAGCCGCGGAGCGTGACTGATGGCGCGAGTCTGGATCGAGGATCGGGAGACCCACAAGGACTACCGCGCGTCCATGGAGGCGTGGCAGGCCGCGAAGCGGGAGGGAAGCAAGCGGAAGCCACCTGGCCGTTGGCGCGTCCGCTGGTACGGGCCGGACGGCAAGGGGAAGGCGGCGACGTTCCAGAAGCTGCCGCAGGCAGAGGCCGAGATGCACGCCATCACGGCCCGCCTGGACAAGGGCTCGTACCGCGACCCGAAGTCCGGAAAGGCCGCGGCCCGGCTGGTCGCCGAGGAGTGGTTCACGTCGAAGCGGAAGATCGGCCGGACAACCCGCCACGACTACCGGGAACTGCTGGACCTGTACGTGATCCCGAAGTGGGGGGACTGGCAGGTCGGCGCGATCCAGTGGGAAGACGTCTCCGCGTGGCTGACCGAGCTGGAGACGAAGCCCGGCAAGTCGGGGCGGAAACTGGGGCCGGCGCGCATCATCAAGGCGTACCGCGTGCTGTCCATGGTGATGAAGCATGCCGTCTTCTCGAAGCGGATCTCCAGCAGTCCATGCCACGACCATGAGCTCCCCCGCCCAGACGACGAGGACGAGCACGTCTACCTCACCTATGACCAGCTGGAGCGCCTGGCGCTGGCCGCCGACGAGTACCGGCTGCTAATCCTCACCCTGGGGTACTGCGGGATCCGCTGGGCGGAGGCGTCTGCCATCAAGACGGGGCGGCTACTCGTCCCGCAGCGTCGCATCCGGATCGTGCAGAACTACACGGACGTCAAGGGCGTACTGGCCCTAGGCCCGGTGAAGAACCACGAGAAGCGGTCCGTTCCCCTTCCCCGCTCGTTCGCCGACGAGCTCGGCACGCTGGGCCGCGGCAAGGGGCAGGGCGACCTGCTGTTCACCGCGCCCGACGGCGGGCCCCTGCGGTACAACAACTTCCGCAACCGAGTCTTCGACCCCGCGGTGAAGGCGGCCGGTCTGGCAGGCATGGGCATTACTCCGCACAAGCTGCGCCACACCGCGGCATCGCTCGCCATCGCGGCCGGCGCGGACGTGAAGGTGATTCAGCTGATGCTCGGCCACAAGGACGCGTCGATGACGCTGAACATCTACGGCCACCTCTTCCCGGACCGGCTCGACGAGGTCGCCGACGCCCTGGACGCGGGCCGGAAGGTCGCACTGGCGCTAGCCGATGCGTCGCTCACGTCCCCTGGGTGATCGCAGCAGTATGTACAAAATGTGTATGAGCCCCCCGGAGTGATCTCCCGGGGGGCTCATCTCATATGGCCGTTGACCAGCCGTTTTCCTCTTGAGCCCCCTGTCGGATTCGAACCGACGACCTACGCATTACAAGTGCGTTGCTCTGGCCAGCTGAGCTAAGGAGGCATGCCGGAGCAGTGTAACCAACACCGCTCCCTGCGCGGTCCCAAAATTTCGCGTCCCTCGAACTACTGACAGATTTCAAATGGCCGGGTAGCGTCGCTGAGGATTCACCCAAGTGGACCAGACCACTCCCTTACTCGGATCGTCCGGCACGTTCCTGCCGGTGAAGGAGAAGATTCAGCATGGCCAGTGTCACGTTCGACAAGGCGTCCCGCGTCTACCCCGGCTCCACCAAGCCGGCCGTGGACCAGCTCGAGATCGACATCGCGGACGGCGAGTTCCTCGTCCTCGTCGGTCCTTCCGGTTGTGGCAAGTCGACCTCCCTGCGCATGCTCGCGGGTCTTGAGGACGTCAACGGCGGCGCGATCCGCATCGGCGACCGCGACGTCACGCACCTGCCCCCGAAGGACCGGGACATCGCCATGGTGTTCCAGAACTACGCGCTCTACCCGCACATGAGCGTCGCGGACAACATGGGCTTCGCGCTCAAGATCGCCGGTGTCAACAAGACCGAGATCCGGGCAAAGGTCGAAGAGGCCGCCAAGATGCTGGACCTCACCGAGTACCTGGACCGCAAGCCGAAGGCACTCTCCGGTGGTCAGCGTCAGCGTGTCGCGATGGGCCGCGCCATCGTGCGTGAGCCGCAGGTCTTCCTCATGGACGAGCCGCTGTCGAACCTCGACGCCAAGCTCCGCGTCTCCACCCGTACGCAGATCGCCTCGCTCCAGCGCCGTCTGGGCATCACGACCGTGTACGTCACGCACGACCAGGTCGAGGCCCTGACCATGGGTGACCGTGTCGCGGTCCTCAAGGACGGTCTGCTCCAGCAGGTCGACTCGCCGCGCAACATGTACGACAAGCCGGCGAACCTCTTCGTGGCCGGCTTCATCGGCTCCCCGGCCATGAACCTGGTCGAGGTCCCGATCACCGACGGCGGTGTGAAGTTCGGCAACAGCGTCGTCCCGGTCTCCCGCGAGGCGCTCTCCGCCGCCGCGGACAAGGGCGACACGACCGTCACGGTCGGCATCCGCCCCGAGCACTTCGACATCGTCGAGCACGGTGGCGCCGCCGCCAAGTCGCTCACCAAGGACAGCGCCGACGCCCCGGCCGGCCTGGCCGTCTCGGTCAACGTCGTCGAGGAGCTCGGCGCCGACGGCTTCGTCTACGGCTCCGCGCGGGTCGGCGGCGAGGACAAGGACCTGGTCGTCCGCGTCGGTGGCCGCGCCGTTCCGGAGAAGGGCACCAAGCTGCACGTCGTGCCGCGCCCGGACGAGCTGCACGTCTTCTCGACCTCGACGGGTGCGCGTCTCACCGACTGACGCCCCCCGCACCCGCACCGCAGCCGGCCCCGCACGTTCTCCGTGCGGGGCCGTTCGCGCGCCGTGGGGCGTGTTTGGGTTTGGATCCGTACAGCGCCGAAATCCCCGGCACACCGGTCATTTCACCGCGGCCCGTCAACACACGATTCGAAAAGCATCCTCGAACCATCCCCCTCAAGGGTGACGAAATGTCGCCAAATCATCACTGCCCGCTACGCTCGCTGCGTGACCCACACAGCGCGCCGCATCGGCCGAACCCTCGCTTTCGTACTGCCCGTCGTGATGGTCCTCTCCGGGACTCTCGCCGTCACCAGCGTGCCGTGGGCAGCGCACAATTCCGAGTCGCAGGTCCTGACCGCATCGGCTCACAATCTTTCGAAGCGTGCCAAGGCGCGCACCCCGCAGGACATCCTCCGTGACCGGCTGCTCGTGGAGCTTCGGGAGAAGGACCCGGGTGTCGCGCTGACGGACCTGCAGCGTTCCGTCGAGGGCCGCCCCTCGCTCGCCCGGCACTGCATGTCGATCGCGAAGGCGCTGGGCCGCGCCGCGGTCGAGCAGTACGGTCCGACGCGCGCCCACCGGTTCTCGCGCCCCGTCTGCGACACGTCGTTCGCCTCGGGCGTCGCACAGTTCAGCTGACCCGCCGGTCCGGGCACCGCATATCGTGCCTGACATGCATACGTATCCGACGCAGGCCGTGGTCCTGGCGGGTGGCCAGGGATCGCGGCTGCGCCCGTACACCGATGACCGCCCCAAGCCGATGGTCGAGATCCCGGGCACCGGGACTCCGATCATCGGCCATCAGCTGTCCTGGCTGGCCGCCGAGGGCGTGACCGACGCCGTGGTGTCGTGCGGTCATCTGGCCGAAGTGCTGCAGGAGTGGCTGGACTCGGCAGTGCTGCCGCTGCGCGTGACGACCGTCGTGGAGTCCGAGCCTCTGGGCCGTGGCGGCGGGCTGAAGTACGCCGCCGCCCGGCTGCCCGATCCGGAACAGCCCTGGTACGCCACCAATGGCGACATCTGGACGCGCTTCTCCCTGCGCGAGATGGCCGCGTTCCACGCCGAGCGCGATGCGACCGCCACACTGGCCCTGGCCCGTCCCCGTATCCCGTGGGGTGCCGTGGAGACGGACGCGTTCGGGCACATCACCGACTTCATCGAGTCGCCGCCGTCGCCGTACCTGATCAACGCCGGTGTGTACGTCTTCTCGCCGACGTTCACGACGCTCCTGCCGGAACGGGGCGACCATGAGCGGACGACGTTCCCACGGCTGGCCCGCGAGCGCAGGCTGGCCGGGTACCCGCTGCCGCACGGGGCGTACTGGCGGGCCATCGACACGGCGAAGGACCTGACCGAGGCCGCCAAGGAGCTCGACGGGCAGTAGCGAACAACAGCGGCGGAGTACGCGAAGGGGCGGTCACCGGTTCGTTCCGGCGACCGCCCCTTCGTCTGCTGCGGTCCGGGTGTCTCAGCCGAGCAGACCGCCGATGGGGTTCTGCCCGCCGCCGGACGCTCCGCCGGTGGAGCCGCCGCCGCTGTCCGAGCCGCCGCCCGTGGAACCGCCGCCGGTGCCGGTGGAGCCGGAGGAGCTCGGGCCGGAGCTGCTGGACGGCGGCTGCTGCGGGGTCGTCTGCTGCGGGGGTTGCTGGGCGGTGCCCTGGGTCTGGCTGGGCTGTCCGGCACCGGCACCCGCCTGGCCGGACTCGCGGGCGGCTTCTGCAGCGGGCGTGGACGCCTTGTTGGACGGGGTGGTGGAGGCGCTGCTGCGGGAGGGCGAGGGGCGCCGCCCGTCGGCCGTGTGGGAGGCCCGGCCGCTACCGGACTCCTGCGGGAGCGGAGAGCCGGGGAGCTGGTTGGTCGGGTCGCCCGGACCGGGCACGGTGACGACCTCGGAGGAGCGGACAGCGCCGCCGAGCATGGAGCCCACGAGAAGGGTGAGGCCGACGACGACGGTGGCGACGACGGCACCCCGGCGCAGCACCCGGCGGCGGAGGTCCCAGATCGCCGAGCGCGGGCCGAGCCTGCGCCAGGCCTCACCTGCGAGCTGTCCGTCGACGGAGTAGACGGGGGCGCCCGCGATGATCAGCGGGCTCCAGGCGGCGAGGTAGATGATGTCGGGCGCGTCGTAGACGGCGACGGTGCGCCAGGTGACGGTGACCAGCAGGGCGGCGGAGAGGAGAGCGCCGACGGAGGCGGCGACGCGCTGCCAGAGACCGAGGACGGTGAGGACGCCGACGACGACCTGGAGGAAGGCAACGGTGAGTCCGGCGCCCACCGGGTGCGAGAGCGCGAAGTCGCGCAGTGGCTCGGCCAGCCCCCAGGGGTGCAGCGAGGTCAGCCACTTGACCATGGAGCCGCGCTCGCCGCCGTCGAAGTAGACGGGGTCGCACAGCTTGCCCATGCCGGCGTAGATGGAGATGAAGCCGAGGAACACACGCATGGGCAGCAGCACGACACCGAGGTTCATCCGGCGCCCGGGGTAGTACGCGTGCCGTACGGAATCGCCGCTGTGGCGCCGCCCCCGGGCCTCGGTGATGTCGTCGTACTCGTCCTCGCCCCCGTCGTACGCCTCACGGCCGTACGGCCCGGTGTCGACGGGGTCGTAGGCGCCGACCGCCCGGCGCATGGGCGGCAGCAGGGGGCCGCTGCCGTGGCGGCCCGGCTGCTGGGGCGCGGTGATGACGGGGTTGGGCTGGGTGTCTTCGAGGCGCTCGATGACCTGGGTGCCGCCCGCACCGAGCCCGCCGTCGAACTCGTGGCCGGTGTAGGCGTCGTACGCGGTGGCCGGGCGGCCCGCGGTGGAGTTCCGTACGGCCTGGAGGAGTCCGGTGGCGCCGGGGTCGCCGGGGGCGGACCGGCCGCTCCACACGACGGGCGAGCGCCTGCCGCGCACAGCTCCGGCGGAGCCGCTCATGGCGGGGATCCTGGGCGCGCCGGCGGGGGCCAGACCGCGCAGCCGCGGGCGCTGGGCAGGGGCGAGCCGCACCCGGAAGCTGGCGTGGTTGACGATGACCTGCGCAGGGTCGCAGTCCACCTTGGCCATGCTCAGGGCGGGTTGTTCGTCGAACCGAGGCGTTCTGGTGTCCACACTCATCTAACCGAGTGATGTGTGTTTAGGACACTGCCTTGACGGGCCCGATGTGTCCGAGACCCGTCAATGGGTTCCGGCAGGGGCGCCCCGGTCGGCCGCCCCCCGGCCGGGTGCACTTTCAGCCCCGGCGCCGCGCAACCTCGTACAGGACGATCCCGGCCGCGACACCCGCGTTCAGCGACTCCGCGCCGCCCGGCATCGAGATGCGGACCCGGTAGTCGCAGGTCTCGCCGACGAGGCGGCCCAGGCCCTTGCCCTCGCTGCCGATGACGATGACGACGGGGCCGGCGAGGGCCTCCAGGTCCTCGACGGTGTGCTCACCGTCCGCGGCGAGGCCGACGACCGTGATGCCGGCCTTCTGGTAGCCCTCCAGGGCCCGGGTCAGGTTCGTCACCCGGGAGACCGGCGTACGGGCCGCCGTGCCTGCCGAGGACTTCCAGGCGCCCGCCGTCATCCCGGCCGCGCGCCGCTCCGGCACGACCACGCCGTGGCCGCCGAACGCGGAGACGGAGCGGACGATCGCACCCAGGTTGCGCGGGTCGGTGACGCCGTCGAGGGCGACGATCAGCGGGTCCTCGCCCTTGTCGTACGCGGCGGCGGTGAGGTCCTCCGGGTGCGCGTACTCGTACGGCGGGACCTGGAGGACGAGGCCCTGGTGGTTCAGGCCGTTCGTCATCCTGTCCAGCTCGGGGCGCGGGGCCTCCATCAGGTTGATGTTGCCGCGCTCGCCGGCGAGCTGGAGCGCCTCGCGGACCCGCTCGTCGTTGTCGATGTACTGCTGGACGTACAGGGTCGTCGCCGGGACGCCGTCGCGCAGGGCCTCGTAGACCGGGTTGCGGCCGACGACCATCTCGGACGTTCCCTTGGCGCCGCCGCGCCGCGGCGCGGGACGGCGGGCCGCGGCCTGCTTGGCCTGGGCGTTCGCCACCCGGTTCTTCTTGTGTCCCTTACGGGCGGAGGCGGGCGGCGTCGGTCCCTTGCCTTCGAGACCACGGCGTCGCTGGCCACCGCTGCCGACCTGCATGCCCTTCTTGTTGGACGTGCGGCGGTTCCTGCGCTGGCTGTTCCCGGCCATGACCTACCTGTTTCGTTGCTTCAGACGTGCGTACGTAATGAAAGTGTGCCGCCCGGATCGCCGGGCGGCACATGGTGAGGACTACTGGCGCGGGCCGAGTGTCCACCGTGGCCCGGTCGGGCTGTCCTCGATGACGAGTCCGGACTGGTTGAGCTGATCGCGGATGGCGTCGGCGGCCGGCCAGTCCTTGCGCTCGCGGGCCGACTGGCGCTGGTCCAGGACGAGGCGTACGAGCGTGTCGACGACCCCGTGCAGATCGTCGCCGCGGTCGCTCTCGCCCGCCCAGTGTTCGTCGAGCGGATCGAGGCCGAGGACGCCGAGCATCGCGCGGACCTCCGCGAGCCGGGCGACGGCGGCTTCCTTGTCGTCGGCGGCGAGTGCGGAGTTGCCCTGGCGGACCGTGGTGTGGACGATCGCGAGCGCCTGCGGGACGCCCAGGTCGTCGTCCATCGCCTCGGCGAACGCCGGCGGGACCTCGGGGGCCGCGGCGACCTCACCGCCCGCCTTCTCGACGACGCGCTGCACGAAGCCCTCGATCCGCGCGAACGCGGACTCGGCCTCGCGCAGGGCCTCCTCGCTGTACTCGATCATCGACCGGTAGTGCGGGGTGCCGAGGTAGTAGCGCAGCACGATCGGACGCCACTGCTTGACCATCTCGCTGACCAGCACGGAGTTGCCGAGCGACTTCGACATCTTCTCGCCGGACATGGTGACCCAGCCGTTGTGCACCCAGTACTTCGCGAAATCGTCGCCGTACGCCTTGGCCTGGGCGATCTCGTTCTCGTGGTGCGGGAAGATCAGGTCGATGCCGCCGCCGTGGATGTCGAAGGCGGTGCCGAGGTACTTGTGCGCCATGGCGGAGCACTCCAGGTGCCAGCCGGGCCGGCCGCGGCCCCACGGGGTCTCCCAGCTCGGCTCGCCGGGCTTGGACGCCTTCCACATCGCGAAGTCGCGCTGGTCGCGCTTGCCGGTCTCGCCGTCGCCGGACGGCTGGCGCAGATCGTCCAGGTCCTGATTGGAGAGCTCCAGGTAGCCGGGGAAGGAGCGCACGTCGAAGTAGACGTTGCCGTCGGCCGCGTAGGCGTGGCCGCGTTCGATCAGGCCCCGCATCATCTCGATCATCTCGGTGATGTGGCCGGTCGCGCGGGGTTCGTACGTGACCGGGAGGCAGCCGAGCGCGTCGTAGCCGGCGTTGAACGCCCGCTCGTTCTCGTACCCGATGGCCCACCACGGGCGGCCCTGCTCGGCGGACTTCGCGATGATCTTGTCGTCGATGTCGGTGACGTTCCGGATGAACGTGACGTCGTAGCCGCGGTACTCGAACCAGCGGCGCATGATGTCGAAGTTCAGCCCGGACCGGATGTGCCCGATGTGCGGGGCGGCCTGGACAGTCGCGCCACAGAGGTAGATCGAGACACAGCCCGCTGTGAGCGGTACGAAGTCACGGATCTGCCGGGCGCTGGTGTCGTACAGGCGAATAGTCACGCCTCAAGGGTAGTGGGCGCGCACCAGTGCCCCGCGCCCCCTTGGGGATCGCGGGGAAAAGTTCGTGCCGGCCAGGTGTGCCTAGATGCGTCCGACGACCTTTCGCGGGGTGATCCGGACGACCACGCGCTCGTCGTCGGCGCCGGACTCGGGGTTGAATTCCGCGTACTTCTTGCCGGTGTACTTCACCGACAGCTCGTCGATGAGCTCCTGACCGCCCTCGGTGGTGAGCGTGGCGGTGCCGCGGATCTCGGCGTACGTGTACGGCGCGTCGAAGGGCTGCACGACGACGGAGACCCGCGGGTCGCGGCTCAGGTTCTTCTCCTTGCGGCGGCCGACCGTCGTGGAGATGAGCAGATCGTCGCCGTCGCGCTTCACCCAGACCGGGGAGACCTGGGGGCCGCCGTCGGGCTGGACGGTGGCGACGGTGACGAAGACGGGCGTGTCGAGAAGCGCCTTGAGTTCTGCGGAGAGTGCGGCGGTCATGGTGTACGTCCTCCAAGCGGGGTCGATGATGCCTCTACCCGTACCCCAACCCCGCGCCGCCGCTCCTGCTTCCCGTTCCTGCGTTCGTGGACCTCGGGGGCACGGGGACCGGCGCGAGGGCCCGGCCCCCCACCCGCCGGCAGATCAGCCCGTGCGGTAGACCAGTGCGGTCGCGATCCCCGCGAGGCCCTCGGCCCGCCCGGTGAAGCCGAGCCCGTCCGAGGTGGCGGCGGAAAGCGAGACGGGCGCCCCCACGGCGGCCGACAGCACCTTCTGCGCCTCGTCGCGCCGCTTGCCGATCTTCGGCCGTACGCCGACCACCTGAACGGCGACATTGCCGATCTCGAAGCCCTCGGCCCGTACGATCCGCGCCGCCTCGGTCAACAGAGTGATTCCTGCGGCGCCGGACCACTCGGGCCGCCCCGTGCCGAAGTGCTGCCCGAGGTCGCCGAGCCCGGCGGCCGAGAAGAGCGCGTTGCACGCGGCGTGCGCGACGACATCGGCGTCGGAGTGCCCCGCCAGGCCGGGCCCCTCGCCCTCCCACAGCAGTCCCGCGCACCACAGCTCGCGGCCCTCTTCGAAGGCGTGGATGTCCGTACCGATCCCGACGAGCGGGATCACGGGCCCGGTCCGTTCCTCAGAAGCCATCGTTCGCCCTCCTGCGTGCGAGTACCGCCTCGGCCAGCACCAGATCCAGCGGCCGGGTCACCTTGAACGCCTCTTCGTGCCCGGGTACGACCACGACAGGCGCCCCGAGCCGCTCCACCATGCCCGCGTCGTCCGTGGCGCCCTCGCCGCTGACGGCGACCGTCTTGTGCGCGCGTACGAGCGTGTCGCGGTCGAAGCCCTGCGGAGTCTGTACGGCACGCAGTCTGGCCCGCACGGGCGTGCCGAGGACCGGCTCCGGCTCCCCCGGCGGACCGGGCTCGACCTCTTTGACGGTGTCGGCGAGCGGCAGCGCGGGGACGACAGCGGGCGCCCCGTCCCGTACCGCCTCGATCACCGCGTCCACGGTGTCGACGGGCACCAGCGGGCGCGCCGCGTCGTGGACGAGGACGACACAGACACCCTCGGGCAGGGCGTCGAGACCGAGCCGCACCGACTCCTGCCGGGTCTCGCCGCCGGGCACGACGAGGTAGTCGGTGCGCTCGGGCAGGGCGTGCTCGTCGAGCAGGTTCTTGACCTCGGCGGCGCCGTCCGGCGGCGCGACGACAACGACCAGGGACACGGAACGGGACGCCGCCATGGCCCGTACCGCGTGGATGAGCATGGGCGTCCCGCCCAGCGCGCGGAGCGCCTTGGGGGCGCCCGGGCCGAGCCGTACGCCGCGGCCGGCCGCGGGAATCACGGCGGCGGTGCGGTACGGACGCGATTGATCAGACATCGGTTGCACTCCGAAGCTTCGGCATGTTTGTTTCCACAGCCGACATGGGTATGGCCACAAGCGAGCCGGGCGCCACGCCATGACTCGGCCGGGCCCTTTCCGTGACACCCGGTCGAAGTCGGACAAGCCGCACCGGTCGCTCGGGATCGGCTACACAAGATCGCGAGCAACGTATCGGGGGGATCACCGATGAAGCCAACGCATCGGTGAGTCAGAACGTAATCCAGACACGTCGCGACCGAATCCGGACATGCCGCAGCGCCCGACGACATACCGTGAATACGGTTGTCAGCGGGCACCGCGGCACATTTCTTTACGACCGGCACAAGCCGGTTCAGGACGCGAGTACCTCGTCGAGCAGAGCCTCGGCCTTGTCTTCGTTCGTGTTCTCCGCGAGAGCGAGCTCGCTCACCAGAATCTGGCGAGCCTTGGCGAGCATGCGCTTCTCGCCTGCGGAGAGTCCACGCTCACGCTCACGACGCCACAGGTCGCGAACGACTTCGGCGACCTTGATGACATCGCCGGAGGCGAGCTTCTCCAGATTTGCCTTGTAGCGCCGGGACCAGTTCGTCGGCTCTTCGGCATACGGTGCACGCAGCACCTCGAAGACCCGGTCCAGCCCCTCCTGCCCGACCACGTCGCGCACACCCACGAACTCCGCATTGTCCGCCGGCACACGAACCGTCAAGTCGCCCTGGGCGACCTTGAGCACCAAGTAGGTCTTGTCCACGCCTTTGATCTGGCGAGTTTCGATAGCCTCGATCAGCGCGGCCCCGTGATGGGGATAGACCACGGTGTCGCCAACCTTGAACGTCATGTGACAGGTACCCCTTCCGTGGCTATCAAGGGTAACACGAGAACAGCTTCTCCTGAATGGCGTTTTCGCAGGTCAGGGCATATCTCGGGGCTTGACAACAGCGACACGAACGTGCTGCGGAAGGCTCACGGGAGACGGTATCCGCAGGTCGGAGCGGCTGTGCGGGCGAGGCGAAACGCGCACGTTACACACATCCGAACCCCTCTTCAAAGTGGTCGAACGTCCCGTTTTGCCGGATTCCGGATGATGAACTTTCCGTACTCCGTTCGGACATCGATCACCCGTACGGATGTAAGTGTGGTGGATCAATGGAATTGATCCACCACCGATGCGATCAGTTATACGCGCGGAATGCGCCACGCTCCATGAATTGATCAACGGCAATATGTGAGCGGCGCGTGTCGACCGGTTTCGGGATGCGCCGGTCCGCAAACCTCGGCCGGGCGCGGGCCCCGGACGGCACCGGCCCCGGGAAGTGCCGGTGCGCGAAGGGGCGGGTCGGGTGCGGGGCGGGACGGGCGGCTCGGTAGCCTAAGGCCGCTGACACACCCTTAGGGCGGCTTTACGTCGCCCGCCCCACCCGTCCGCAGTCCGAACGATCAAGGAGTTGCCGCCGCCGTGAGCCGCAGCCTTCGACACGGCGCTCTCGCCGCCACAGCCATCGTGTTCTCGATCGCCTCGCTCACCGCGTGCGGTGCGGGCAATGACGCAGCGACGCTCAAGATCAGGCCGGACACTGCTGCCGCCGCCTCCGGTGACATCAGCATCCAGAACGCGAACGTCATCACCCAGCCCGAGCGCAACGCCGAGGGCCCGGCCGTCGTCTCCGCGACGCTGTTCAACAAGGGCACCAAGCAGCAGACCCTGGACTCCGTCACCCTGCCGGGTACGAGCGCCGCGGTGAAGCTGCACGCCGCCAAGGGCGCCGGACCGGTCGTGGTCCCGGCCGGCGGCAGGGTGGTTCTCGGCGGCGAGGGCAATGCGTCCGCCGTGATCGAGAACAGCCGCGAGGCCGCGCAGGCCGGCAATGTGCAGCCCGTCGTCTTCAAGTTCAGCTCGACCGGTGAGATCTCGCTCGGCGCGTTCGTGGTGCCGGCGACCAGCTACTTCCAGGGCTTCGGCCCGAGCTCGCTGCCGGTGGCGCCGGCGCAGACGCCCGAGACCTCCACCACGCCGTCCGGTGCCGCCTCGCCGGCCGCGGGGGCCCCGGGCGCGTCGGATTCCGAGAGCGACACGGTCGCCCCGAGCGACGCCGCGTCCGCCTCGACGCAGACCGACTGACCGTACGCGGGTACGCGGGTACGCGGACGGCGGAGGGCGCTCCCCCGAGAGGAAGCGCCCTCCGCCGTCGCATACGGGCCGGTTTACGGCTCGAACTTGTACCCCAGGCCCCGCACCGTCACCAGGAAGCGCGGTGCACCCGGGTCGGGCTCGATCTTGGCGCGCAGGCGCTTGACGTGGACGTCGAGGGTCTTGGTGTCGCCCACGTAGTCCGCGCCCCAGACCCGGTCGATCAGCTGCATGCGGGTCAGGACCCGGCCTGCGTTGCGCAGCAGCATCTCCAGCAGGTCGAACTCCTTGAGCGGGAGGTCGACCTTGCCGCCGGAGACCGTGACGACGTGGCGGTCCACGTCCATCCGGACCGGGCCCGCCTCCAGCGCGGCCGGCGTGACCTCCTCCGGCTCGCCGCGGCGGCGCAGCACCGCGCGGATGCGGGCGACGAGCTCCCGCGAGGAGAACGGCTTGGTGACGTAGTCGTCGGCTCCTATTTCCAGGCCGACGACCTTGTCGATCTCGCTGTCCTTGGCCGTGACCATGATCACGGGGACGTTGGACCTGCTGCGCAGCTGACGGCAGACCTCCGTACCGGGCAGGCCCGGCAGCATCAGGTCGAGCAGCACGAGGTCGGCGCCGTTGCGCTCGAACTCGTCAAGCCCGTCCGGGCCCGTGGCCGCGATGGCGACCTCGAAGCCCTCCTTGCGGAGCATGTAGGACAGGGCGTCGCTGAAGGATTCCTCATCCTCGACGACAAGCACTCGGGTCACGGAAGGACCTCCGGGGCAGGGAATGGTTCAAGGGTGTCGGGGTGAGCTGGTCCGTAGGGGCCCTCGTCGCCGTTGACGATGAGCGGTCCGCCCGAGCTGCGGTCCCGTTCCCGTACGGAGCCCGCTTCGGGCAGCCTCAGGGTGAAGGTGGAGCCTTGGCCCTCCGAGCTCCAGACCGTGACCTCCCCGTCGTGCGAGGCGGCCACGTGCTTGACGATGGCGAGGCCGAGGCCGGTGCCACCGGTGGCCCGTGAGCGGGCCGGGTCGACGCGGTAGAAGCGTTCGAAGACCCGCTCGCGGTCCTTCTCCGAGATACCGATGCCCTGGTCGGTCACGGCTATCTCGATCTGGTCCCCGCCGGGTACGGACAGTCGCCTGGCGGCGATGCCCACTCGGGTACGGGCGGGGCTGTAGTTGACGGCGTTCTCGACGAGGTTGCCGAGCGCCGCTGCGAGCTGGCCGCGGTTGCCCCAGATACGGAGCTCCGCGGTGCCGCCCGCTGCCATGGTGATCTGCTTCGAGCCGGCCTGCTGGCGGCAGCGGTCGATGGCCTCGGCCACCAGCTCGTCCACCCGGACCGGCTCGGCGTCCTCCAGCGGGTCGTCGTTCTGCACCCGGGAGAGGTCGATGATCTCCTGTACGAGGTTGGTCAGCCGGGTCGCCTCGATCTGCATCCGCCCCGCGAACCGCTCCACCGCCTCCGGGTCGTCGGAAGCGTCCATCACGGCCTCGGAGAGCAGCGAGAGTGCGCCGACCGGGGTCTTGAGTTCATGGCTGACGTTGGCGACGAAGTCGCGCCGTACCGCTTCTATGCGGCGGGCCTCGGTGAGGTCCTCGACCAGCAGGAGCACCAGACGGGAGCCCAGCGGGGCGACCCGGGCGGAGACCGCGAGGGCCTCGCCACGGCCCGTACCGCGCCTGGGGAGGTCCAGTTCGACCTGCCGTATCTCACCGTCCCGGCGGGTGTCCCTGGCCATGTTCAGCATCGCGTCGACGGCGAGCCGCCCGCCCCTGACCAGGCCCAGCGCATAGGCGGCGGAGCTGGCCTTGACCACGCTGTCGCTCTCGTCGAGCACGACCGCGGAGGAGCTGAGCACGGACAGGACCGTGTCCACCCCCGGAGGCAGGGGGGCATTGCTGTCGGGCCGCAGGGAGGTGCGCGTCGGCTTCTTCTGGTCGCGCTCGCTCCAGCGGAACGCCAGCATGGCGATCACGCCGGTACACGCACCGCCGATCGCCGCAGCTGCGGCGACTGCCGCGTTCACGTCCATACGTCAAGGTTATGCGGGTCCGGGAGGACTCTCCCAGCCATCCGAGTGCGGATCCGAACACTCGTCGCCCAGAGTTCACCGAGGAGCAAGGGTTGGTTCACTTGGGCGGCCGGAAGCCGACGCGTACACCGCCCATGGTGGCAGCGTGGGGTTCATACCTGGCCCCGGCCTAAGTGAGGACTGGAGAGGGACTTCCATGCGTGACGCGTACCACGAGGAACTCGACTCGATCGGCGAGGGACTGGTCGAGATGGCCCGGCTCGTCGGGTCGGCGATCGGCCGGGCGACGACGTCCATGCTCGATGCCGATCTCAAGCTCGCGGAGAGCGTGATCGCCGCGGACCAGAAGGTCGACGACCTCCAGCACGACCTGGAGGCGCGGGCCATCGCCCTGCTCGCGCGCCAGCAGCCCGTGGCGACGGATCTGCGGATCGTGGTCACCTCGCTGCGGATGAGCGCCGACCTGGAGCGCTCGGGCGACCTCGCCCAGCATGTCGCCAAGCTGGCCCGGCTGCGGTTCCCGGAATCGGCGGTGCCGCACGACCTGCACGCCACCATTCTGGAGATGGGGCAGCTGGCGCAGCGCCTGATGGCCAAGGCGGCCGAGGTGATCATCACCAAGGACGTCGATCTGGCGCTCCAGCTGGAGCAGGACGACGACGAGATGGACCTGCTGCACCGCACGCTGTTCCAGCACCTGATGGACGACCGCTGGAAGCACGGCATCGAGACGGCCGTCGACGTGACGCTGCTCGGCCGCTACTACGAGCGTTTCGCCGACCACGCGGTGTCGGTCGCCAAGCGTGTGGTCTACCTGGTGACGGGCGAGCACGCCGACGAGATCCAGCAGCAGACATCGGTGGAGGGCGCGTAGCGGCGTACGCCGTCGCATTCCCGTCGCACATGTGTCTCTGCGCGTGTGCGCCGTTGATGCGCCCGCCCGGTTGGGCATGCAATGGGGTGGGGCGGCACGCCTTGTCCGTACGCCCCGGTCGTACGCGCGTCGTCGTGGCGTACGGCCCTGTCGTGCGCAATGAGGAGGAACCATGGCCGATTCCCCCACGACCGCCCCCCAGCAGGAGGCACCCGCTGAAGTGGTGCACCTGACCGTGCTCGGCGCCTGCGGCTGCGGCTCGGGCTGCGGATGCGGATGTCAGTCCGGGGCCCCGTGCCAGTGCGGTGGCTGCTCCGGCTGACCGGCGGGCCTGTACGGAGCCGGAAAGGCGCCCCGCGCGGAGCGGACTACTCCGCGCGGGGCGCCCTTCATGTGCCGGTGCGGCGCCGGGCGGCGTCCGCGTGTCCCCTAGACGGAAGGCCCGGGCCCGGCATCGGCGTCGGCCCCGGGACCGACCGGGACGACGTCCCCCGCATCCCGGCCACTTCCCGTCACCGTCCGGCCGCTCTCCGCCCCCCGGCTGCCGTCGGAGACCGCCCCGTCGTCCCCCGGCAGATTCCGCATCAGCAGCCCGTACCCGAGCGCGGCCCCGGTACCCAGGACCGCACACGTCCCCCACAGCCACTGCGCCCCGAACCGGTCGATCACCACACCCGACATCAGCGGTGCGACCAGCGCCGCCGCGGACCAGGACATCGTGTACATGCCCTGGTAGCGGCCACGGCCCTGAGCGGGCGAGAGCCGGACCACCAGACCGGTCTGGACGGGCGAGTTGACGATCTCGGCGACCGTCCAGACGCAGATGGTCAACGCGTACACGGCGACCGAACCGGCGAACGCGGTGAGCCCGAATCCGTACCCCGCCAGCAGCGACGACACGATGAGCAGCCGGCGCGGATCGCGGTGCTGGATGAAGCGGGTGACCGGGATCTGGAGCACCACGATCAGCACACCGTTGACGGCGACGGCAGTGCCGAAGTCGGAGCTGGAGAACCCGTCCGCCCCCATGGCCACCGGCAGCCCCACGTACCCCTGCTGGAAGATCAGGGCGATGACGAAGGACAGCCCGACGACGCTCATGAACCGCCCGTCGCGCAGCACGGTGGAGAGCCGGACCTCGTCGGCGCCGGTGACCGCACGCCCGGCCGGCGCGGACTTCTCCGGCCGTGACTCGGGCACCTTCATGAAGACGACGAAGGCGCAGACGAGCGTCATCGCGGCCTCGCCGAGGAACCCGGCGAGGTAGCTGTACTCGGCGACGAACCCCGCCCCGGCCGACGAGACGGCGAAGCCGAGATTGATCGCCCAGTAGTTGAGCGAGAAGGCCCGTACCCGGTCCTCGGGCCGGACGATGTCGGCCATCATGGCCTGCACAGCGGGCCGCGAGGCGTTGCTGGCCATGCCGACGACGAAGGCGACGGCCGCGATCGCCACCGGATGGACCATGAACCCGAGCACGGCCACGGACACGGCGGTCGAGGTCTGCGCGATGAGCATGGTGGGCCGGCGGCCCAGCCGGTCGGTCATCACTCCCGCCCCGAGCGAGGAGACGACCCCGCCGAGCCCGTGCAGCGCGGCGACCAGACCGGCGTACGAGGCGGAGTAGCCCCGGTCCAGGGTCAGGTAGAGCGCCATGAAGGTGGCGACGAACGCCCCGAGGCGGTTGACCAGCGTGCTGGTCCACAGCCACCAGAACTCCCTGGGGAGACCGGACACGGATTCGCGTGCGGCCCGTCTGAGACCGGCGACAGACATACGGAATCCCCCCAGGGAAGCACGGAACGGACACCGCCGGTAAGAGGCCCGTCGGCCATCCGAACATTACGAATCCCGGATTCCGGACCGCCAGTCGATTGACGCGGGCCGTCAATCGTCACGCCCCCGGCCCCTCACCCGCCCCGCCTGTCCGCCCTGTGACCGGCCGCGCAACGCCCGCACGGCTTCGATTACGCTCGGGCCCATGGCCGACGCACCGTACAAGCTGATCCTCCTCCGCCACGGCGAGAGCGACTGGAACGCGAAGAACCTGTTCACCGGTTGGGTGGACGTCAACCTCACGGAGAAGGGCGAGAAGGAAGCAGTCCGCGGCGGTGAGCTGCTCAAGGACGCCGGCCTGCTCCCCGATGTCCTGCACACCTCACTCCAGAAGCGCGCCATCCGCACCGCGCAGCTCGCGCTGGAATCCGCGGACCGCCACTGGATCCCCGTCCACCGCTCCTGGCGGCTGAACGAGCGCCACTACGGCGCCCTGCAGGGCAAGGACAAGGCGCAGACGCTCGCCGAGTTCGGCGAGGAGCAGTTCATGCTCTGGCGCCGCTCGTACGACACCCCGCCGCCTGCCCTCGAAGACGGCACCGAGTTCTCCCAGAGCGACGACCCGCGCTACGCGACGATCCCGCCGGAGCTGCGCCCGCGCACCGAGTGCCTCAAGGACGTCGTGGTCCGCATGCTGCCGTACTGGTACGACGGCATCGTCCCGGACCTCCTGGCCGGCCGCACGGTCCTGGTCGCCGCGCACGGCAACAGCCTCCGCGCCCTGGTCAAGCACCTCGACGGCATCTCCGACGCCGACATCGCGGGCCTGAACATCCCGACCGGCATCCCGCTCTCCTACGAGCTGGACGCCGAATTCCGCCCGATCGAGCCGGGCGGCACGTACCTCGACCCGGACGCGGCGAAGGCCGCCATCGAGGCCGTGAAGAACCAGGGCAAGAAGAAGTAAGTCCGCCCGAAGAAGCCCCCTACCTGCGGGTTCTCCGCTGGCAGGGGGCTTTTCGGTGGCCTCGGGCCGTCTCTGGGCCGTCTGCTGCTTGATCGGGCCGTCAGGGCTTGAGGAATTCCGGCTCTGGCTGTGCCCTCACCTCTGCCTGTGCTCCCGCATCGCGGAGTGCTGCGACCGCCACCTCTGCGTCCTCCTGAAGCACGCCGTCGAGAATCATTGCGGGAACCTGCGTTGCCAGAACCTTGCTGCGCCAGAGGCTCAGTCCCGTCAGGCGACGTACGACTTGGGCGACGTCCAGCACACGGGCGCCAGGGTCGGCGAGCACCACGTCATGAGGCACGTCGTCGCACACCAACAAGAAGTACTCCGTCATTGCTCTCCCTGTCCCTCTCTGGCCCGGAGAGTACGAGCCGTCAGCCGCCATGTCGCCTCAATTGGGCCGCCTCGAAGGCAGTGGCCACCGCCTTGCGAGTGCGCTCCTGGCTGGACGGCATGAGGTGCGCGTACACGCGGAGCGTCAAACCAGGATCAGAGTGGCCGAGGTACTCGGCGAGGGCCTTGATGTTCTCTCCGGCGTCCAGGAGCACCGAGAACACGACGGTTTTCAAGAGGGTGCTGCGGGAAGTCTGCCGTACGTGCCTGATCTGCTCGTTCCCTGGCCGCGCGGCCCCTCGTGATCTCCGACGGTCCACAGCACCTCAAGCAGACATTGAGGCAAAGCCTCTGGCTCAGGTCACCAGCACGCCCGAGTCGCGAACTTGGTGGCCGGCTCGGTGCCAGTGCCTGTGTCCTCTGTGGGGAGCTCCCAGCGGGCTTCACCCCCGTAGGCGTCATCAAAGATCAGCGTCCCACCCTTTGCGGGCACGTTGACGTCGGTGATCGCCTTGTATTCCTGGTTGGGCTCGACCGTGCCATACGGCGTGTACGTGTCGACGCAGCCTTGCCACGGGGCATCTGCGTGGCCTCGGCCTTCCGCCGTTGCCGACGCCCCCTCCCACTTGATCACGTTGTCCATCTGGCTTCCGAGCATGCCGCCTGTCTTGGACTTCATAGTGAACGCGATCGCCAAGGCATACTTCCCTTTCAGAGGGAGCGTCTTGTCCTTGGCGTACGCATCCCGGTAGGCAATGCCCGTACCGGTGACCTGCATCGGGTGACCATCTTGGTCGGTGAGAGTCACCGTCTCGCCGATTGACCGCGTAGTGGAATCCCTGCCATCTGCCCCCGGCCCTAGCTCGGCTGCTGATGTTCTGGGCTTGGGATCTGTGGTCTCGGCGCTGTTGGCGCACCCCGCAGCGGCAAAGATCGCGGCGAGTGCGGTCGTCGTGGCCGCCTTCTTCATAGTGGGCCATCCCTGTGATGCTCACGAGACACGAGACAGCCGATCACCGCCTCCATCCCCGCTGCTTACTGTCACCTGGGCGCTACCAAGCGCGTGATCAAAACTCCGGCCTATTCGTCACTATGACGTGAATCTGCCTGAACCTGGCCGCAGTTCAACCCAGCTCTGCGATGCTGGAGGCCGATCGAGAGGGGCCGCAGCGATGCAGTGGAAGATCCACGGGGAACGTCCGATCTACGAGAACAGCTGGGTGAACCTGTGGCTCACCGACGTCGAGACGCCGGACGGGAACCGTTGGGAGCACCACGTCGTCAAGCTCCGGCACCTGGCCGTGGCCGCCGTCGTCAACGAACGGCGCGAGGTTCTGATGATGTGGCGGCACCGCTTCATCACGAACGCGTGGGCGTGGGAGCTGCCCATGGGGCTGGTCGAGGAGGGCGAGACGCCAGCTGAAGCTGCTGCCCGTGAGGTGCTGGAGGAGACCGGCTGGCGGCCCGGCCCGATCAAGCCCCTTATCTACGCCGAGCCGGCCAACGGCATCACCGACTCCCAGCACCACGTCTTCCGGGCCGACGGAGCGACGTACGAGGGGCCGCCGACCGAGAAGAACGAGTCGGACCGGATCGAGTGGATCCCGCTGGCCGACGTGCGGGGCATGATCGACCGGCGCGAGATCGTCAGCAGCGGATCCCTCGTCGGGCTGCTCTACGGGCTCATGGACGAGGCGATCCGCTGACCCGGCGGGGCAGCACTTCCCGGAGCCGGGACTCGAACGCCACTGCGGCCGGTTCCCGGCGGAAGGGCTCCAGCTGCTCGTAGAACTCCCGGAGGTGGCCAGCGACTCGTTGCGAGCTGACGGCAGCCGCCGGGACCAGGGCATCCATAGCCGTGTGGCACGCCTCGTCGAGTTTGCCGCGCTGGAGTTGGGTGCGGGCGAGCCAGAAGGCGTGGAAGGCACGGCCTCGGTGGTTCGTCCGGTGTTCGCGGCGTAGAGCGTCCGCGATGAGAGGTTCGGCGAGGGCGGCTTCGCCCAGGCGACCGTGCGCGATGCCGGTGTCCACGATCAGCTTCGGCTCGTCGAAGTAGGCAACCCAGGCTGGGTCCGGATCGGCGGTGCCGATCCGGCCGAAGTGGGTGTGGGCTTCCGAGATCGCGGTGTGGGTCGCGCTGTGGTTCCCGAGGGTGGCGTGGGCGAAGGCTTCGCGCATCGCGAGCATGGCCAGCACGCGCGGCGTCGTCCCCACGGCCGTTCGGGCCTGGTCCTGGGCCGCTGTGACAAGTGCGAGGGCGTCCCCGGGCTTGTCCTGGTAGGTGGCCTGGAGGCTCATGCAGGCGAGGACATTGGCCATGAACTGGTGGTCCTCGATCGACTTGGCCAGGCCAAGGGATTCGGTGAAGTAGGCACGTGCCTGGTTGTACTGGCGGGCGTCGAAGTAGGTCCACCCGGTGAGCCGGGCCAGCTCGGCCGCGATGCTGTGCAGGCTGGCTCTCATGGGTGCGGGGCGCTGCTCCTTGAGGAGATCAACGACGTAGCGGAGCCGGCCGACGACCGCCGGCCGTAAGGTCTCACCGCCGTGCTCGTCGTCCCTCCGCCAGTAGTCCTCGATCGACGAATGCAGCGCGTCCAGCATCGACGGGCTGAGGTCCCGCTCGGCCGCCAGGGCAAGGATGCTGTCCACGTCCGCCCCCGGCAGCCCGGCAGCCGGCGGCTCGGCGGATGGGGGCGGTGCCTCGGCCGGTTCGCGGGGCGCGACCGTCAGGCTGGTTGGCGCCTCCCAGGAGCGTCGGGCAAGACCGAGCATGTGCCCGGGGATGTGCAGTCCGTCCGAGATCCGTTCGATCACGTCCATGTGCAGCAACTGCCTTCGCCCAGCGATCACTTCGCCCACGCGGCTCGGGGTGAGGTCGCAGCGGCGCGCGATCATCGACGGATAGATGCCTGCTCGTGCTTTGACCAGCTGAAAGATGCGGCCGAAGTCTCTGGCCCGGCATGCCTCGATCATCACTGGAGCCGTGAGCAGGCTGACCGGGAGTTCCTTCGAGCGAGGTGGCTTGGGCATCGGGCACGCTCCGGCATGAGGACTACGGATCGCTGCACTTCGTCAACCGAGGGTGATGTTACCCAAGTTGGGTAATCCGCTTGGCCTTTCTGGCTGAGCCTGCGAATCGCGATGCTCCTGACCATGGCGAACGGACAGGACGACGTACGGATGACGCTGCGGGTCTCCCACGACTCCGGCGAGATCCCCGCCTGGCACACCGCCCCCGCCGAGGGCATCACTGCCTTCGCCGCCGCCAACGCCAACGTCTGGTCCGAGATCAGCACCGCCGACCCCGACCCGTGGACCCTGCGCCTCGCGACCGCCGCCACCGCCTGGCACGCACACCGCAGGACTGCTTGAACCGAACCCTCCGCTCGGGTGAGCCGAACGAGCGGCCGGCCGGAGCGGCTTGGGCCGGTGTCCTGTTCGGGTTGGGGTCGGGCATGTTCAGGGGGCCGTACGCTGGCCCGGCAACTCGGGCAGGCTTTGCCCCTGCCCGGAATTTGAACGAGTGGCCCCCTGGACTTGCCCGACGCGGGCCCCGAAAAAATCGATCTTCGATCGTGGATCGTTGTGGCAGGGTGCACGCATGTCCGTTGACGTTGCTTATCCCGTCTTCCGCACTGACGATCCTGCATTGGCGCTCCGAGTAGCGCGCCAGCTGCTCGTGGTGGGTGACCAGCAGCACGCGGGCGCAGGCGTGGACGTCGAACTCCTCACAGTCGAGGACGTACTGCGCGTATGGAGCGCGCTGCCCGACGCATGGTTCAGGAAAGAGGACACCGAGGACTGGGTCCGTGATCCAAGCGACCCGACTGGATTGCACGGTGGAGTCCACGCACCCCAGCTCTCCACCGATCCCGCTTTCCTGTCGGCGCATCTGCCGATCTGGGCATCGATGCTGGATCAGCCAGTAGGAAGCGTTGAGGACAGGTTCATCGCCGTGGCCGGCAGGCATGTGGCAGAGATCCGCTGGGAGGGTCTGGGCTGGCCGGAGGTTCCGGAACCTGGCCTGTACGCGGACTTCAAGCATGCCGAGGTCTCTGTGCTGTTCAACGCCGCCACACGCGAACTGGACGAGCGCCGCGACGAGCACACTGTCCTCGTGCACGTCCGCCGCAGAAACGGCGACGGGTACGAGGAACGCCATGCAACCTGGCTGGCCGAACAGGTTGGCCAGACCGTCATCGGTCCGCCGCAGCTGAGCTAGCGCCTGGACACGGTGTACAGCAGGGTTCCTGGGCCGTCCGAGGCCACTCGGCAGCGGCCGATGACGACTGCTCGGACGAGGCCGCGCAAGGCCCGGACCAGCAAAGACCCACGTCGCCAGGAGCGGCGGCAAGACCTTGGGCCAAGCAGTAGGGCCCTACCTCAACGAGCCCCCCGGCCTGAGGTTTGCCGCAGGGGGCTTGATTCGCCGTCCATGGCTGTGGGGGCAGTGCCCCCGCCCCCGCGTTTCGTCACGCCCCCGGCATCTCGGACAGCTCCCGCTCCCTTCCCTCCCCCTCCGCACCCAACACCCGCCCGATGCGCGCCGCCAGCGTGCCCCACGGGCGGCAGGCGACCACAGGCAGAGCATGCAGGCGGGCCTGGTCGCCCAGCCATCGCGAGTACTCCGCACTGACCTGCGCCCGATGCCGCTGTTCTCCGCTGTCGGGCTCCCGGGAGGCGTAGTTGGCGGTGATCCGGTCCGCATCCCCTTCATGCAGGAACACCGCTCGCACGCGGCGGCCCGCCGCCCGGCCCTCGTGGATCGCCGCCGCAGCGGCAGCCGGGGTGAGGTAGTCACCCTCGATCACGGCGGGTACGTCGACGGTCAGGCGGTTGCGTACGACCCCCAACACCGCGGGCTCCAGGGCCCTGGCGGTGGCGATCTGGAGGTCCAGCACCTGCTCGGTGGTGAGTTGCGCGGTGTCGGGGATGTCATCGAAGTGGTGGAGAGCGGGGTGGTGTTCAGCCGTCGTCATGGCCTCGACGGCGCTCACTACGTCGTCGAACTCGACCACGAACCCCTTGGTCTCATCGGCCAGTTGCGCGGCGACTCGGCTCTTGCCGACGCCCGACGCCCCGCCGAGAAGCAATATGTCCCACGATGTTCCTGTCACGGGGCGAACGTATCGCGTGGGCTCCGCGTCGGCCGTGCGCCCTGGCGCTACCGTGGCCCGAGCACCGGCCCGCGCATGGGCGGAGCCGACCGGACGGGCCCGTGCGAAGACAGCAAGGAGAGCGGGGAGAGCAATCATGGGCGAGCCCCTGAAGACCTTCGTCGGCGGCGCCGAAGTCGACGTGCCCAACAGCATTCCGGACATCCGGGCCACCCTGCCCGAGGAGAGACGTGAGGAGTTCGACCGCGCCATCAACGACGCCGGTGTGAGCGAGATCCAGGCGGTCATGCGGCACTGGATGCTGGAGGCCGTGCCCGATCCGGAGGCCGAGAAGATCCTGGACCGGCTGGCGCAGGACGAGGCCGAGAGGCGGACCGTCGCTTGAGTTTCCGCATCTCCTACGCCCCGCCGGCCGACGACACCCTGGCCAAGATGCGCGACAACGAGGTCTTCCGGGACGAGATGGCGCGCACCCTGGGCCTCGACCCGTACGGGCACGGGTCGTCGGCCGTCAAGAGCGAGCGCGACCGCCGCGAGGCGACGGTCGCCGGGGCCATCGTGCTCTATTACGTCTCCGGGTCCGTCCTGATCGTCACCGTGGTGAGGCTCGTCCCGCTGCCCTGAACCAGCACCGAACCGAGGAGATGCCTCGGGTGCCCGAGCGGTCCTGCCTCACTCCAAAGCCCGCGGTCAGCAGCGCCACGGTCGCGGAGGCCAGGGCGAGGCCCACCGCGGACCGGCTCGGGCGGCGCCCGCTTCTCGCGGGCGCCGGTCGGTCAAGTCGGCCGGTCCTGCGTGCAGTTGGCCCCCTCCGGGTGGTTGGTACGACCAGCCTGCCCGGAGGGTGGGGCACCGATCACGAGTACGAGTACTCACACGTGCCGGGCGCGTACCTGTTCCACGGGCACGGCGCCGGCCAACCGGCGCAGGACCGACGCCACGAGGGGACGCGCAGAGCCGCGCCCGGCCCCTTACGCCAGCTTCGCGGCCTGGGCCTCGACCACTGCGGTCGGCAGCTCGAAGTCCTCGCCCCCGCCCATCGAGGCCAGGTTCATCGAGGAGAACGAGGCGAACGAGGGGCCCTGACGCATGGCCACGAGCTTGAACTGCATCTTCTCGCCGCCCTGCTCCACCTGCACCGTCCAGGCGGCCGCATCCTCCCCGCCCTTGACCTGCTCCTCGGTGATCTTGCTGACCTTCTGCTTCTCACCGGCAGCCGTGAAGTCGAACCCGCCCGCGCAGTCGGTGGCGGCGGTGCGCAGCGAGGCGACCGACTCCTCTGCGCCCTTGCCGTCGTACGAGCCGAGGGCCAGCTGCGTCGTCGTGATGTCGAACGCCGCCTTGAACGCGTCTTCGGCGTCCGCGCCGTCCTGCTCCATGCTGCCCTTCTTGGGCTCGCTGACGACCGTCCGCTTGGTGAACGCCGCGGGCTCACCGACCTGCGCCCCCATCAGCGCGTCGGCGAACGGGGCGCAGACCTCCTTCTCGACCTTGATGTCGTCGCCGGAGATCACGTCCTTGGCCGCAGCCTTGGCGATCTTGTGCCCCTTGACGTCGCCCTGGGCCAGCGCCGCCTTCTCCAGCTCGGCGGCGGTCAGCGCCTTGGCGGCCGGCTTCGCGGCAGCGGACTCCTTGCCCTTGGCATCCGCCCCCTTGTCACCGGAACCGGAGTCCGATCCGCCGCAGGCGGTGGCGAGCAGGGCCAGGGACACCGCGGTGGCGGCAACAGCGGTACGGCGTACGGCGGTGGATCGCATGGTCCGGTCCGTCTCTCTGAGCTGGGTCTTCGGGTTTTGCTCACTCTATGAGCGGCAGTTGGTTTGACGATCAATCAACCAGGGCACGGGATGTGATCGTGATGGCGCCGTGATCATCCTGTGAAAACGCTGTCCGTCGCCGCAAGCCGGATCGAATACCGACACAGAGGGCAATTCATCCCATGCAGCCAGATGACACAACCACGGCCGTTCTCAGGTCCGTTGGCATTACGGAGGACCGGATCGCCGCGGCCTTACCCCTCGCCGGAGGCACGTTCAACGCCGTCACCCGGGTGACTCTCACCGACGGCAGCGACTTGGTGGTGAAGATACCGCCGCCCACGACCGACGGAACCCTGATGAGTTACGAACGCGATCTGCTGGTCAACGAGGTCGAGTTCTACACCTGCGCGGGCGATTCGGCGGCAGTCCCCCGTGTCCTGCACAGCGAACTCGACCCGGATGCCCCGACCGGCCCGTACCTGATCATGTCTGCCTGCCCGGGTCAGCCCTGGTACGACATCTCCGGCGCTGCGGCCGACCGCGCCCTGTCCGACGCCGAGGAGCGCCGGCTCAGGAACGAGCTGGGGCGGATCGTCGCCCGGCTGCACTCCGTCACGGGCCCCGGCGGATTCGGCTATCCGTCCCGGGCGTTGGGCCCGTCGGCCCCGACCTGGCGGCGGGCGTTCACGGCGATGACGGACGCCGTACTCGCCGACGCGGACACCTACCGCGCCCGGCTGCCGCGCCCTATGGCCGATGTCCGCGCGCTGATCGCCGCCGCTTCGCCCGTACTCGACGACGTCACCCGGCCCGCCCTGGTCCACTTCGACCTGTGGCAGGGCAACCTGCTCGTCGACGGGGAGCCCGGCGCACGCACCATCGGCGGGATCATCGACGGTGAGCGGATGTTCTGGGGCGACCCGGTCGCCGACTTCGTATCGCTCGCCCTGTTCGCGAACATGGAGGAGGACGAGGACTTCCTCGCCGGGTACGGGAGCGGGAGCGGCCGGCCGTTGGTGTTCGACGCGTCCGTGCGGCTGCGGCTCGCGCTCTACCGCTGCTACCTCTACCTGATCATGCTGGTGGAGACCGTTCCGCGCCGCGTTCCCCAGGAGCACCTCGACCGGGTGTGGAAGGAAGTCGGTCCGCAGCTCGAATCGGCACTGGCGGACGTGGAAGCGGCACTGCGGGCACGGGACTGACCACCGGCCCGCAGCGCCCGCCCCGTCAGCTCAGCCGGCCAGTGCCCGCTGCGCCGCGTGGAGGTTCGGCGGCCACACCGCTTCGGGTGTGCCGTAAGCCTCCAGCCGGGTGTGCAGATCGCCGGTGAAGTCGGGGACGTCGATCTGGTCGAACTCCGTCACCTCGCTGACGCCGACCGTCGCGCTGTACGGGGCGAGCCCGTCGATCCGCATCAGGCCGGCGCGCCCGTTGGTGACCCGGATGTTCCAGTGCGTGAAGCGGGCGCCGAAGAGCGGCCCCGCGCTCGCGTCGCCGCCGTGGCGCCCATTGTTGTTCACGGTGATGTCGGTACGGACGTTGGCGAACGGCATGCCCCGGTGGGAGTCGAACGTCCCCATCTCCATCACGCCGCGCGACCAGACGTTTTGGCTGGACAGGCCCTCGACGTTGATGCCGTGCAGCTGCGTTCCGGCGGGCGCCGGGACGGTCCGCTGAGCGATGGTGAAGTCCTCGATGAGGTTGTCGTGCGAGCCCTCGCGGCAGTAGTACGGGTGGTGGGAGCCGCGGCCCTCGACCCGCGTACGGCGCAGGGTGCAGGCGGACGCGCCGATCAGCCCGAAGCCGTTGTCGACATGGCGGACGGTGATGTCGTCGGCCCAGCAGTCGTACGCGCACTGGAACGCGACCCCGTTGTAGCCCTTGTCGAGCAGATGCTGCGACTGCGGGGTCTCGACCGCGTCGAGCGTGAGGCCCTCGACGCCGGAGCCGGTGAGCGGGGCGGCGAGAGTGGTCAGGCGCGGGTCCCACTCGGGGCGGATGTCGAGCGGAAGCGGGCGCTCCAGCGTGACCCTGTGGCCGTGTACGGAGTGGACGCGCACCGGCCACTCGTAGGGGACGTACGAGGTCAGCTTGGTCTTGTCGTCCCAGTAGTACGCCTCGGGGCCGGGGCCGCCGCCCGCCATGTGCTCCAGGAGCGTGTGGTCGGCGTCGTCGGCGAGGCGGAGCAGTACGAGTTGGCCGCGCTTCAGGTTCTTCGTGGACTCGACGGTGATGGACCGGTCGCCCCGGACGGCGGGGGCGACGGTGGCCAGGGTCTGCCACTCGTCGCGCCGGTTGCCGGTCCAGCCCTCGAAAGGCCAGGCCCTGGCCCTGATCGCGTCGGTGAGCGAGGCCCAACGGTCCTTCGGGCAGAGCCAGATGAGGCCGCCGGCCCACGACCAGCTGGACTTGTCGCCGCCGTAGCGGCTGCCGTACACACCGATCAGCTCGGTGAGGCTCTTGGTCGCGTACAGCTTGGTGCGACCGCTGCCCGCACCGCGCACCACCACATTGCTGTGGCCGACCCGGATGATGTCGTCGATGCGGTACGTGCCTGCGGGGATGAGCACCGTGCCACCGCCACGCTCTCCGGCAGCAGCGATGGCACGGTTGATCGCGGGGGCGGCGTCGGCCGAGTTGTCCGGCTTCGCGCCGTAGTGCAGGACGTTGGCGACGAAGCCGCGGCCCGGACGACGGGGCAGGTCACAGCCGCCCCGGTAGCCGGCCCGGCCGATGAAGGGGACCTGCGGGTGGGTGAAGGGAACAGCGGCGAACTCCCGCCAGAGGGGGGTGGCGCGCCGGCCGCCGGCCGCGGACGCCTGCCCGGTCGGGGTGGCGGTGCCGGCCGCAGTCGACCGGCTGGCGGCGGATGCCGTACCGCTGCCGATGATGCCGGTGGCCGCCGCTGCGGCGACGGCCACAGCGCTGCCGAGCAGTCCACGCCTGCCGATGTTCCCCATGGTCGCCATGAATCCGAGCCGCCTTTCATGCATATGAACGACGTTCATATCTGCGTCGGCGGCGAGCATGCCACGGCGCCCGGCACGGCGAAAGAGTCGCGCATCGGGGAATCTTCGGAGGAGGCCGGTCGGTTGAGCCAGTCGATCGAGCCTCGGACCGGTTCCCGGCCCGGTCGGTCGAGACTCGACCCGGAGGTCAGTCGGCGGGGCGTTGGGTCAGATGCGTGAACGCGTCCAGGTTTCGCGTGGACTCGCCGCGCGACACCCGCCACTCGTACTCCTTGCGGATCGCGCTCGCGAAGCCCAGCTCCAGCAAGGTGTTGAACGAGCCGTCGGCCGCTTCGAGGACCGTGCCGAGCAGCCGGTCCAGCTCCTGCGGGGTGACCACGGAGAGCGGCAGCTTGCCGACCAGATAGATGTCGCCGAGCTGGTCGATCGCGTAACTCACGCCGAAGAGGCGGAGGTTGCGCTCCAGCAGCCAGCGGTGCACCGCCGCGTCGTTCTCGTCCGGGTGACGGACGACGAAGGCGTTGAGAGAGAGCGAGTGCTTGCCGACGCGCAGCGAGCAGGTGGTGGACAGCTTCCGCGTGCCGGGCAGCTTGACGACGTAACTGCCGGGTTCGGGGCTCTCCCATTCGAGCTCGGCGTCCTTCAGGGTCGCCTCGATGATCTGCGCGACCTGCGTCGTCACCGCTTCATCGGGTACGTCAGCCATGGTGCGAGCGTACGCGACGGCGATGTTCGTGCATCGCGGCCGTGTACACGTCGGCGGTCGCGGACGCGGCGGTGTCCCAGCCGAAACCCCGGGCGTGCGCAGCAGCCGCCGCACCCATCCGGGCGACCAGCTCCGGCGCCTCGGCGAACCGCCCCAGCGCCTGTGCGTACGCCTGCGGGTCGTGCCCGGGTATCAGGAAGCCGCTGACCCCGTCCCGTACCGCCACCGGCAGACCGCCCACGGCCGCCGCGACGACCGGGGTCCCCGCCGCCTGGGCCTCGATGGCGACCAGGCCGAAGGACTCGCTGTACGAGGGCATGACCAGCACGGACGCGGCCCGGAACCAGTCGGCGAGCCGGTCCTGCCCGACCGGCGGCTGGAACCGTACGACATCGGCGATGCCCAGCCGCGCCGCCAGCTTCTGCAGCCCCTCCGGTTTGGCGAGCCCACTGCCGCTCGGGCCGCCGACGACCGGTACGACCATCCGGCAACGCAGCGACGGGTCGCGGTCCAGCAGGACGGCGACGGCCCGCAGCAGCACGTCCGGGGCCTTCAGCGGCTGGATGCGGCCCGCAAAGAGCGGAATCAGGGCGTCCTTCGGCAGTCCGAGGCGCGCCCGGGCCGCGGCGCGCCCGTCGGCGGGGCGGAAGCGGTCGAGGTTGACCCCGGGGTGCACGACGGCGACGGACCCGGGATCGGCCTCGTAGAAGCGGATGAGCTCGTCCGCTTCCTCGGCGGTGTTCGCGATCAGCCGGTCGGCCGCGCTGACGATCTGGGTCTCACCGATGACGCGGGCGGCGGGCTCGGGGGTGTCGCCCTCCGCGAGCGACGCGTTCTTGACCTTCGCCATGGTGTGCATGGCGTGGACGAGCGGGACGCCCCAGCGCTGGGCGGCGAGCCAGCCGACATGACCGGAGAGCCAGTAGTGGGAGTGGACCAGGTCGTAGTAGCCGGGGCGCTGACCGGCCCATGCCTGCATGACGCCGTGCGTGAAGGCACAGAGCTGGGCGGGCAGCTCCTCCTTGGCCAGACCCTCGTACGGCCCCGCGTCGACATGCCGGACCAGGACACCGGGCGCCAGCTCCACCGTCGGGGGCAGCCCGCCGGTGGTGGACCGGGTGAAGATCTCGACCTCGATGTTGATCGCGGCGAGGCGCTTGGCCAGCTCCACGATGTAGACGTTCATGCCGCCCGCGTCACCCGTGCCCGGCTGGTGCAGGGGCGAGGTGTGCACGGAGAGCATCGCGATGCGGCGAGGTTTGCGGTGACCGCCGGGGAAGGCTGCGGGGAACCTGAGGCGCGGCGCGACACGGCTGCTGCCGAGCCGGGAGACGTACTGACTCACGTCGTCCGGTCCTCCTCACTCAGGGCATGGCACCGAAAGGACCAGAGCCCCTTCGGGGGCTGCAACAGCGGAATCTCTCCTTTCATTTCCGCTTTGCCAAATCATTGCAGTAAGACCGACCGGCAAATGGGGGGTGGGGGAAGGAGCGGGGCTGGGTGCGTGCAGCTGCAAGGCGGAGGATTGAGACAGATGGGGTCTCCCCTGCTCGAGCGCAGCCGAGAGCTTGGGGAAGGAGCCATGGTGATTGACGACAACGCGGCAGATGCGCGTGCCCAGCCCCGCGACGCCGCCCCCCATTTGCCGGTCGGTCTAAGGGGGTCGCATGCCGGGTCGGGAGCCCGGGCACCCCGCACCGCCCACCGGGCCGGACCGGGGCCGGGCACCCGCGTCGCCTTCCGCCCCCGTGAGATCGTTACGCTCGCTGTCATGCGCCCCATCGGCACCGCGACCCGCGGGACCACCAACCCGAACCGGCTCCGCCGCATGGACCGCTGGATCGCCGCCACCCACGGCCCGGCCCTGCGCCGCGCCGACAACCCCGTCGCCGTCGACCTCGGGTACGGCGCCGCCCCCTGGACCGCCGTCGAGTTGCTGCAGCGCCTGCGCACCGCCGAGCCGCGCACGGCGGTGGTCGGCATCGAGATCGACCCGGAGCGGGTCGCGGCGGCGAAACCGTACGAGCGCGAGGGCCTCACCTTTCTGCACGGCGGCTTCGAGATCCCGCTCCCCGAGCGCCCCGACCTCATCCGGGCGGCGAATGTGCTGCGTCAGTACGACGAGGGTGAGGTCGCCGCGGTCTGGCAGCGGCTGTGCGCGCGCCTCGCGCCGGGCGGGCTGCTGGTGGAGGGCACCTGCGACGAGATCGGGCGCCGGCACGTATGGGTGGCGCTCGGCCCGGAGGGCCCGCGCACGGTGACGTTCGCGACCCGGCTCGCCTCCCTGGACCGCCCCTCCGACCTCGCGGAACGCCTCCCCAAGGCACTGATCCACCGCAATGTGCCGGGCGAACCGGTCCATGCGTTCCTGAGGGACTTCGACCGGGCGTGGGCCGCGGCAGCCCCATACGCGTCACTGGGTGCCCGGCAGCGCTGGATCACGGCGGTGCGGGCGCTGTCGGGCGACTGGCCGCTGGCGGACGGGGTACGGCGGTGGCGCCAGGGCGAAGTCACGGTGAAGTGGACCGCCCTCCAGCCCAACCGACAGCCCAACACGTATTGAACAGACCTGCCGGGCCCGCATGCGGGGAGGCGAACGGGAACGCGGACAGGGCATCGTTCGTCAGGACGATGGGGAGCGATTCCCGGGTCGTGGGGAGCGATCCCCGGGGCGTCGGTCGACCCGTGTGACCGTCAGGACAGCAGGTGTGTGCCTCTGTTGCTTTTCGGTACGGCATGGCACGATCTCGTCATCGGCAAGAAGTTACTGACGGTAAATCAGATTCATTCGGAGGGGGATCTTGTGAACCGACGTCACGTTGCCGCAGCCGCGATCACTCTGGTCTGCGCGTTGACCGTACTCACCGCGCCGGTCCAGGCTTTCGCCGCGCCCGCACCCCCCTCCCCCCCGGTGACGCAGCCCGACACCCGGTCCGGTTCCGGGTCGAAGACGCCGAAGAAGAGCCTCGAAGAGGTACGCGAGGAGATCGACGCCCTCTACCGCAAGGCCGGGTCGGCCACCGACGCGTACAACCTCGCCGAGGAGCAGGCCAAGAAGCAGTCCGGCGAGATCGTGAAGCTGGCCAGGGCCATCGTCGAGGGCCAGTCGAAGATCGCCGAGCTCAAGAGCCAGGCCGGCGCCCAGGCCCGCGAGCAGTACCGTACCGGCGGACTGCCGCCGGGCGCCCAACTGATGCTCAGCGACGACCCGCAGCTGTTCCTCGACGGGGTGAGCCGGGTCAGGGAGGGCCAGCAGGCCGCCCAGGGCGTCCTCGGCGAACTGACCAGGACCCAGCAGGACCTGGAGACGTACACCCAGGACGCGAGCACCAACTGGGAGAAGCTCGAAGCCAACCGTCTCAAGCAGGCCGAGGCCAAGAAGAAGATCAACGCGCAGATCGCCGCGGCGAAGAAGCTGGAAGACCAGTTGGAGAAGAAGGAGCGGGCCCGCCTGCTCAAGCTGGAGCAGGCGGCCGAGTACAAGCTGCAGACGGCCTGGCTCAGCTCCGGCGCCCTGAAGGACATCAACCGCGAGGCGAGTGCGAGCGGCAAGAAGGCGGTGGCCTTCGCGACCGAGCAGATCGGCAAGCCGTACGTCTGGGGGGCCGAGGGCCCCCGTTCGTACGACTGCTCGGGGCTGACGTCACAGGCCTGGGTGGCGGCGGGCCGGCCGATCCCGCGCACCTCGCAGGAGCAGTGGCGGCTGCTGCCCCACATCGCCATCAAGGACATGCGCCCCGGCGACCTGATCATCTACCACGGCGACGCCAGCCACGTGGGCATGTACATCGGCGACGGCGCCATCATCCACGCCCCCCGCCCCGGCCGGAACGTCACACTGGCGGGCGCGGGCTCGATGCAGATCCTCGGCGTGGTCCGTCCGGACAAGTAGGGGGCGCTGCCCGGACGGGCAGATCAAGCCCGTCCGGCGAGCAGGGACGAAGCGCCCGCCGGGACGCCCCACGGCACCCCCCACGGGAGTGACCCGCGCCACCCGCCCCCCGCCATCCCGCGTGACCTTTGTCATGCCCCGGCACCCGCCCCACCCCCGCACATCTCGCCGGATCCGTGACCTGACGCGGCTTATGGCGGTGCATATGACAGCCGGCAATTGCGGAACGCCATTCCGTTCCCCCACCGCGGACCGCTATGGTCCCCGTCTGGCGGATCGTCGATCGTCGTTCCGCCGCGCCCTCGGGGGGAGGGAAGGAAACCCGAACCGATGCCCGTACCCGTACCGCAGCAGCGCGCCGTTTCCGCTGCGGAGACCTCCCACGGCGCCGACCTGACCCTCCTGGTGATCGAGAACGACCCGGCGGGCACCTTCACCGTCCCCGAGCTCCCGGCCGCAGCCGGCACGCGGGTCCGTATCCGCACCGCCCGCAACCTGACCGAGGCGGGCCGGCTCCTCACGGACGACGTGGACTGCATCCTGCTGGACCTGGCCCTGCCGACCGGCAGCGAGGCCCGCTCCGCCCCCGCCGAAGGGGCCGACGAGCTCGCCACCCTCAAGCACGTCCTGCGGATCGCCCCGCGCCACGCCGTCCTCGCCCTCACGGCGGAGGACGACACCGAGCTGGCCGCCGAGGCGGTACGGGTCGGCGCCCAGGACTACCTCTTCCGCGGCGAACTCGACGGACGGCTGCTCAGCCGCGCCATCAGTTACGCCGTCGAACGCAAGCGCGCCGACGTCGCCCAGCACCAGCTCACCGAGTCCCGGCTGCGCGCCCAGGAGAACGCCCGCCTCGAACGCGGCCTGCTCCCCACCCCGCTGCTCGAAGGCTCCGATCTGCGCTTCGCGGCCCGCTACCGCCCCGGCCGCAGCCGCGCACTGCTCGGCGGGGACTTCTACGACACGGTCCGTACGCCCGACGGCACCGTCCACGCGATGATCGGCGATGTCTGCGGGCACGGCCCGGACGAAGCGGCGCTCGGCGTCGAACTGCGCATCGCATGGCGGGCGTTGACACTGGCCGGGCTCTGCGGCGACGAACTGCTCTCCACGCTCCAGCAGGTCCTGGAGCACGAGCGGGAGAGCGAGGAGATCTTCGCGACGCTCTGCACCGTCGACATCACCCCCGACGGCCGCCGCGCCGGCCTCTGCCTGGCGGGCCACCCCGCCCCGCTGATCGCCCGGCACGGACAAGCCGCGCACCTTCTCCCGTACGAGGACGGCGGCCCGGCCCTGGGCCTGCTGCCGCGTAACGCCCTTCCCCAAGCTCTTCGAGCAGGGGATACCCCATGGCCTCGCCGTCAGGTGGATCTCGGCGGCTCCTGGAGCCTGATGATGTACACGGACGGGCTGATCGAGGGACGCGTGGGGCCGGACGGCACTCAGCGGCTCGGCCAGGACGGCATGGTCGCAATGATCAACCGCCAGCTGACTCAGGGGCTCACCGGCGAGGATCTCCTGGAGGCCGCAGTCACCCAGGTGCGGGAGCTGAACGGCGGCGAACTGACCGACGACGTCGCGGTCCTGCTGCTCGACCGCGACCAGGAACACATCCGCCGCCGGGGCCTGAACGCCAACCGGGGCCGGAGCATCCCGCGCCCCCGCCCCCAACCGGCATCACCCACGGCCCCGGCAAACCCTGCGAGCGCTCAGCGCCCGCCGTTGTAGGGCCCGTACGGCCCGTCGCTGCTGGAGCCACCGCGCCGGCCGCCGCCACCCGAGACCGCCCTCAGCGCGGGCCGTACGTCCACCAGGAAGACGATGGACGCGACCGCGCCCGCAAGCTGCAGGAACAGCATCGGCACGAAGAGATTCACGGCGACGGTGATACCGAGGATGATCAGCCAGAAGGACTTCTTCTGCTTGTCCGCGGCCCGGTAGGCGTCCTCACGGGCCGTCGCGGCCAAGAACAGTGCGACCACGGCCAGGACGAGCATGACCATGTAGAGCAGCCAGACGAGTGTGCTGAATCCTGTGAGCAACATGGTGCACCGCCTAATAAGTGGATGAGCGCCTCGCGGCCAAGGTACCGGGACAACGCGCCGGGCACCCCGAAAGATGCCCTGCCCGCGCCCCGGTACACACTCCGGCTGTGAGCCGAGGCCCTACTTCGCGGTCGGCGGAGTGGTCTTCTTCGCGGCGGGCTTGCGCACGGACGCCTTCTTGGCGGGCGCGACCGGGGCCTTGCTCTCCGGCTTGACGGTCTTCGGGGCGGGCGACGCCTTTGCCGGCCCCGGCTTGGCGGCAGGCTCCGTCTTCGCGGTGCCCGTCGGCTTGGACTCCTTGCGCGGCTCGACGACGACGGCGATCTCGACGATCTCGTCGGCCGTCTCACCACGCCAGGTCCGCACGGTCTGCTCGCCGCGCTCGGCAACCTTCTCGTACGTCTCCCGGGCCCGCACCGCGTACTCCGCGGCCACGCCCAGACTGCGCAGCGCCAGGTCCTGGGCGCTCTCGCCCAGCTTCCGCAGATCGCTGTCGAACGACCCGATCACCTCGGTGACCTTGGCCTGCACGGTGGCCTGCGCCTCCTTGGCCTGCGAGGTCACCTTCTCCTGCATGGCCTTGGGGTCGGTGTTGCGCACGGCCTCGATACGCTCCGGCGCCTCGGCACGCAGCTGTTCGATCAGCGCCGGGACCTTGCGCGCCTGCTCGACGGCGATATCGGCCGTACCTGCGGCGAAGTAGAGGGGGGTCGGGTCGGTGAGGGTCTTGCGCAGGTCATCGGTGATGGCCATGACTGTGGTCCTCCCGGATCATCAGACTCAGTGTGAGGGTTTTGAAGGCTTTGAAGCTGTGCCGGCATCGCTGCCGCCGGCCGTGCGGGGGGCGTCGGCACCGGGGCGGCCGTCCGCACGGGCCCCCGATCCGGACTCGCCGCCGGTCTCCGATCCGGCTTCGGCGCCGGACCCCGGTCCGGGCTCGAAACCGTTCTCCTTGCGGAAGGAGTCGTAGATCTGCAGCAGAACATTCTTCTGCCGCTCGTTTATGGACGGATCGGCCAGGATCACCGCCCGTGTCTCCAGCTCATCCCGCTCCCGCTCATCCAGAATCCCGGCCCGTACGTAAAGGGTCTCGGCGGAGATCCGCAGCGCCTTGGCGACCTGCTGCAACACCTCGGCGCTCGGCTTGCGCAGCCCGCGCTCGATCTGGCTGAGGTAGGGATTGGACACCCCGGCGGCATCGGCGAGCTGCCGCAGCGACAGCTGCGCATTGCGCCGCTGCTCGCGCAGATACTCACCGAGATTGCCGACGTTGAGTGATGCCATACGTCGATGGTGCGCCACCCTTGCTAACTTTTGCAAGCACCTGCTTGCAAAAGTGCGCCACACCACTCGCATGGCCCTCTGTGAGGCTGTTGGACGACCCCGAGCCGGAAATCCGGCGAGCCGCAGCCGACGTGGTCGGGGCCTGCGACAGCCCTGGTGAACTGGTTCTGCCTGGGTTGCTGCGGTCCTGGGAAGCGGAGGATGATCCGTCGACCCGCCTTGAGCTGGTTCTCGCCTTGGGTCAGGCTGCTCTGCGCGCACCGGCCGGCGTACGCGCCGCCGAGGTCTTCGACCTGCTCCATGAGCTGCTCGACGCTCCACAGGACCAGATCCGCCTGGCGGCGGTGCACGCACTCGCCCCGCGCGATCCGGGCCTGCCCACACGACGGCTGGACCTCATACTCGAAGCGGTCCGGGACCCGAGCGTCGAGCTGTGGCGCCACACCAGCTCGCTACAGACCGGAGTGCTGGGTGTACAGCACTGGACCGCGGGACTGATCACCGGGCCGGATCCCACCTTCACGCTCGGCCTGCTGGCGGACCATCACGACGACGAACAGCGGATCGGCGCCCTGGCCCAGGCGGGCGGACTGCTGTCCCAGTGGCGCTCACCGGCCGCTGAACTCGTTCCACGTCTCGTCGCACGGCTGGACGATCCCGCCCCCGAAGCCCGCTTCCGGGCGGCCGAGCTGCTGGCCTGCCTCGGCCCGGCGACCGCCGCCCACGCCGACGAGGTCGCCACACTCCTCTCCGACACCGCCGCCCGCACCACACGTAAACGGGAGACCGTCGGCGAGGCCGCCCTGTGGGCCCTGGCCCGGATGAACGATCCGCGCTGCCTGCCGGGCCTGATCGAACTGATCGCCGGCACACGCTCTGGCTTCGCATCGGCTTCCGCCCACTACCCCGCCACAGATCTGCACCATGTCGTCCTCCCCGCACTCCATGAGTTGCTGGGCTACCTCCCGGACCACGCCGAGCTGCTCCTTCCGTCGATCTGCGACCAGCTCGACACCGCCACGGATGACCGCCTGCTCAACCGGATCTGCGACGTACTCGCGGACTGGGGACCCGTGGCAAAGGCAGCGGTTCCACAGCTGCTCGGCCTGCTGGAGGACGACCGGACCTGGATGGCGGCGGCGAAGGCCCTGGCAGGGATCGGCTTGGCGGGGAACGGAGCACGGGACCTGCTCCTGTCCCGATCGCGTGCCGCCGGACCGCACACGGAACTCGCGGCTTGGGCGTACTGGAGAGTCGGCGGCGAACCTGGGCCGGCCCTGGAAGAACTCGGACGCAGCGTTGAGGAGCGAAGATTCCGCCATCCCGCCCTGCGCAAGCTCGCCGGCCTCGGATCGCATGCCGCCCCCTACGCGGACCGGCTCAGGGCGCTGACAGCCGACACCGACCCCTGGACTCGCGTCGAGGCAGCGCACGCCCTGTGGGCTGCAACCAGCGACACCGAGACCGCTGCCCCGGTGCTCACGACGGCCGTGCTGGATCTGACCAAGGGCACCAACCTGCCCGTCATGCTTCCCGCACTGGACCACCTGGCCAAGCTCGGGCAGGCAGCCCAACCTGCCGCGCACCTCTTGCGCGACGTGCCTGCCCGTGACCAGCGGCTGCGTACCAACGGCGGCTGGCGAGGCTTCGTCCAGGACGAGAACATCCGCACCGCCGTCAGGGAGCTGCTCAGCGCCTCCGGCCCATCCGCGTGAGGTCTAGATGCGGGCCCTGGCCGGACCGTGCAAGAGCAGACTCCTCAGCGATGGCAAGCACCGGTTGTTCAGGCGGATCACGTTGGCGCTGCGCGGGTCCGCCTTCGTCGACGCTGCGAGGAGCTGTTGGATGACCTGCCCCGCTGTCGGTCGGTCGTACCCCAGAAACCGTTCAGCGATCGCCAGGACGGCAGCACCCCTGGATCCGGCCCGTGCTGACCAGGTACTCCGACCCAGGACGGTGGCGCTGTGCGCGCCGCCACGAGAACCAGCGCACCGAACCCCGTCCCGCGATCGGGACCTCGGCCAGATTCGCCACCGGACTGACCACCTCACCGCCGGCGTACCGCCAGGTCGCCGTCCAGCGGCGTGTCCACCCCTCGCGCTGATCAAGGTCTCCACGTCCGCTGTCGACCACGGTGGGCAGGAGCAGGTCCTCCCAGCTGCACCGATGCGACCACAGCTCGCCCCGCTCGACCCCAGCAGCCCACACGATCACCACCCCCTGCCGCTCACCAGCAGCACCACTCAATCGGCCTCGGCTGATGAACGGCAGGGATCTTCGAAACTGGCGCCAACAAGATCGAGCAATGAACGCATGCGATAAGTAGAGCGAGCTTTCCGCGCCAACCAGAGCTGCGAACCCTTCGCGGAACCGCAGGTCGGGCCACCTGCCTGATGCCAACTATCGCAAGCAGTCACACCTCTGCGCCTGAGCACGACAGCAGGACACCTGTCGTGTGTCTCACGCGATCACAACGGCCCACCCTTTTCGGGCCACAACTGCGCGCTCAGCCGACGGCAGCGCCGAACCACTTGGGCAGCCGGCTGAGCAGATCCTGCTGCTCTTCACCGACCCACGCCACGTGACCGTCCGGCCGCAGCAGTACCGCCGGGACGTCCAGTTCCTCGCTGACGTCGACGACGTGGTCGACCCGGTCTGCCCAGCCCGCCACCGAGAGCCGGCCGGTCTGGTCGAGCAGCAGTCCGCGGCCGCCGTGCATCAGCTCGTAGAGACGCCCCTGCTTCAGCTTCACGTCCCGCATCCGCCGGCCGAGCAGTTCATGGCCCTCGCCGAAGTCGTAGCGGACCCCGACAGCGGTGATCATCTCGGTCACGTACCGGTTCACCTCCTCGAAGTCCATCAGCTTGGAGAACAGCTCCCGCAGCGCGGTCACACCCGGCTCGGTCCCCAGCAGCGTGATCTGCGCGCGGGTGTTTTCCAACACGCGGGCGCCCACCGGGTGCCGTTCGGCGTGGTAGCTGTCCAGCAGCCCCTCCGGCGCCCAGCCGTCGACCGCGGCGGCCAGCTTCCAGCCGAGGTTGAACGCGTCCTGCACGCCGAGGTTGAGCCCCTGCCCGCCGGTCGGCGGGTGGATGTGCGCCGCGTCGCCGGCCAGCAGCACCCGGCCGACCCGGTAGCGCTCGGCCTGCCGGGTGGCGTCGCCGAACCGGGACAGCCAGCGCGGCGAGTGCACGCCGAAGTCGGTGCCCGCGACCGCCCGCAGCCGCTGCTTGAACTCCTCGAGGGTCGTCACGGTCGCACGGTCCTCGGCCACGCCGTCGGCGGGCACGATGATGCGGTACGTCCCGTCCCCGTTGGGGATGATGCCGAACCGCAGTTGGGTCTTGCGGACTTCCGCGACGACGGCGTCGACCGTCACCGGATCCTCGGTCATCTCCATGTCGCCCAGCAGCGTCTCGACCTTGGCGGGCTCGCCGGGGAAACCGACACCGAGCAGCTTGCGCACCGCACTGCGGCCGCCGTCGCACCCGACGAGGTAGCGCGAGCGCAGGTGCGTGCCGCCCGCCAGCTCGACGGTCACCCCGGCCCCGGCCCCGTCTTCGGCCTGACTCAACCCGACCACTTCGCAGCCGCGCCGGATCTCGGCACCGAGTTCGAGCGCACGCTCATGGAGCAGCCGCTCGGTGACCGGCTGCAGGGTGGAGAGGCCGTAGGGGTGCGCCGTGTCCAACCGGTCCGGCCACGGCTTCATGATGCCGCCGAAGAAACCGCCGACCTGGAACTTCTCACTCACCGCGAGGAACCGGTCCAGCAGGCCGCGCTGGTCCATCATCTCGACACTGCGTGTGTGCAGGCCGCGCCCGCGGGACTCCCCGGTCGGCTCGGTCAACTTCTCCAGCACGACCACGTGCACTCCGGCCAGCCGCAACTCGGCGGCCAGCATCAAGCCGGTCGGTCCGCCGCCGACCACGATCACGTCAATCATCAAAACGCCCATTCAACGAGATTGGATTTCGGCCAGCTGCTCCGCGCGGTCCGGCGGCACGCACGCCCGCGCCTGCGCGCCGAGTCCCCGCAACCGCACCGCGAGTCCCACCGGCGGTTCGACGTCCCGCGTGGCCCATGGACCGACAACAGCACGCGTACTTCGCGAATCCCTGATTTCCGCAGGTTCTGGCCTCGGCCGACGATTCTGCGGCACGACCCGGGCCTTGCCGCAAGCCCCCCGGTGCGCTATACCTTGAGAGTGGCAAGGAGTGGGCAACCTCCTTGCCTTTGCTTTTTTCCGTCCGCTGTGGACGGACAAGCTCCTCCCGAAGCGGTGACGCGCCGCGTACGGCGATGTCGGAGGGCCGGCAGGAGTTCCGGCCGACCCGCGCATCCAACGACAGTTGTCGCGCTCGGCGGCCCATGAATCCCCTGGTAGCCGTACAGGGCTGACGACTCCTGTCGTGCTCAGTCACGGCCCTCCCCACCACCGGCCGCGCTCGGTCATCGGCCCCTGGATGCGCGACGCGCGACGGCGGGGGTCCCGTCGTGTGCCGCGGAACAGGTGACAGAACGATCAGGATTCGAGAAGCGCCTGCCCCCGAGCCGCAGCTAGCGTGACGCCATGGACATCGCCCTTCACGCGAGCTTCCTCCCGCACGACGTCCCGGACGCATCGCCGGCCCTCTGTCGCAACCGCCCGGAGGCGGTCCCGGTGGGTCCTCCTTCTCTTGCGGGCTGGGCTCGGTCAAGGCGAACGGCCAACGGCCAACGGCCAACGGCCAACGGCGAAATCCACATCCGAAGCGATCGGGCTGTCGAATTCAGCACTTCCCGTTCGTCTTCGAGCCAGAAAATCCCGACCGGACCCACGACTTCAGGAGTGACCATGACCGGCTCTTCCACCCAGGGAATCAAGACCGTGCTGCATCCCGTTTCCGATCTGGCAAGGGCCAAGGAGGTGTACGCCGCCCTGCTCGGCGTACCGCCGCAGGCCGACGAGTCCTACTACGTCGGCTTCGAGGCCGCGGGCCAGCACATCGGTCTGGTGCCGGGCGGTGGACAGCAGGGCATGACCTCACCGGTGGCCTACTGGCACGTGCCGGACATCGAGGCGAAGCTGGCCGAGGTGACCGCCGCGGGTGCCACCGTGAAGGAGCCCGCACACGACGTCGGTGGCGGCCGCCTGGTGGCCACCGTCACCGACCCCGACGGCAACGTCCTCGGGCTGCTTCAGGACCGATGACTGCCGCCCCCCGCTCCCGCGCTCAGCGCCGTCGCGACACCGAGCATCGGCTCACCCACGACATCGATACCTGGGTGGCCAGTGCCTCGGCGGACGGTGCGCCGTACCTGGTACCGCTGTCCTTCGACTGGGACGGCGAGTCGCTGCTGATGGCCACGCCGACGGACAGCCCGACCGGCAGGAACCTGGCCGCCACCCGAACCGTTCGGCTGGGGCTGGGCCACATCCGCGACGTGTCCATGATCGAGGGCGAAGTCGAGGTCCTCGAGATCGACGAACTGCCGGCAGCAGCGGGTGACCGGTTCACCGCGCGCACCGGCTTCGGCCCTTCCCCAAGCTCTCAACTTCGTTCGAGCAGGGGAGACCCCATTGCGCCGGCCACCCCGTACCGCTGGTTCCGCATCTCCCCATGCCGCATCCAGGCCTGGCGCGAGGTGAACGAGCTGCCCGACCGCGAGCTGATGCGCGACGGCCGCTGGTTGGTCTGACGCCTCGGCGCGCGCCGCGTGGCCGGGGCCCGGAGGCTCCACGGGCCGGAGCGAAGAACAACCACACATACGCTCGAAGCTGGTCGGATCGAGCCAGGCGACGCCGACGGAGACCGCGAAGGCGGCCCCGCCCAACAGATGGAGACACGATGAGCATGGCCACGAGGACGGACACGCAGTCGCCTGCGCCGCACGTTGCCGACAGCCACGATCTGATCCGCGTGCACGGCGCGCGCGAGAACAACCTCAAGGACGTCAGCATCGAGATCCCGAAGCGCCGGCTGACGGTGTTCACCGGAGTCTCCGGCTCGGGCAAGAGTTCGCTGGTGTTCGACACGATCGCCGCGGAGTCGCAGCGGATGATCAACGAGACCTACAGCGCCTTCGTGCAGGGCTTCATGCCGACGCTGGCGCGGCCCGAGGTCGACGTACTCGACGGGCTGACGACCGCGATCATCGTCGACCAGCAGCGGATGGGTGCCGACCCACGCTCCACGGTCGGCACCGCCACCGACGCCAACGCGATGCTGCGCATCCTCTTCAGCCGGCTCGGAAAGCCGCACATCGGCCCGCCCGGTGCGTATGCCTTCAACGTCCCCTCGGTCCGGGCGAGCGGTGCCATCACCGTCGAGCGCGGCGCCAAGAAGGCGGTGAAAGCGACCTTCAACCGCACCGGCGGCATGTGTACGCGCTGCGAGGGCCGGGGCACCGTCTCCGACATCGACCTCACCCAGCTCTACGACGACTCCAAGTCGCTCGCCGAGGGCGCGTTCACCATCCCCGGCTGGAAGTCGGACAGCTTCTGGACCGTGCGGGTCTACGCCGAGTCGGGCTTCCTCGACCCCGACAAGCCGATCCGCAAGTTCACCAAGAAGGAGATGCAGGACTTCCTCTACCGTGAGCCGACCAAGGTGAAGGTCGAGGGTGTGAACCTCACCTACGAGGGGCTGATCCCCAAGATCCAGAAGTCGTTCCTGTCCAAGGACAAGGAGGCGATGCAGCCGCACATCCGGGCGTTCGTGGAGCGTGCTGTCACCTTCGCCACCTGCCCCGAGTGCGATGGCACCCGGCTCAGCGAGGGGGCCCGGTCGTCGAAGATCGAGCGGATCAGCATCGCCGACGCCTGCGCGATGCAGATCAGCGACCTGGCCGAATGGGTCCGCGGCCTCAAGGAGCAGTCGGTGGCGCCGCTGCTCGACGCACTCCAGCGCACCCTGGATTCGTTCGTGGAGATCGGGCTCGGCTACCTCTCGCTCGAGCGGCCGGCGGGCACGCTGTCGGGTGGCGAGGCGCAGCGCGTCAAGATGATCCGGCACCTCGGCTCCTCGCTCACCGACGTCACCTACGTCTTCGACGAGCCGACGATCGGGCTGCACCCCCATGACATCCAGCGGATGAACGACCTGCTGCTGCGGCTGCGGGACAAGGGCAACACGGTGCTCGTCGTGGAGCACAAGCCGGAGGCGATCGCGATCGCCGACCACGTGGTCGACCTCGGCCCCGGCGCCGGTACGGGAGGCGGCACCGTCTGCTTCGAGGGCACCCTCGAGGGGCTGCGGGCCAGCGGCACCGTCACCGGCCGTCATCTCGACGACCGGGCCGCTGTCAAGGAGACGGTGCGCAAGCCCACCGGCACCCTGGAGATCCGCGGCGCGACAGCGAACAACCTGCAGAACGTCGACGTCGACATCCCACTCGGGGCGCTTGTCGTCGTCACCGGCGTCGCCGGCTCCGGCAAGAGCTCGCTCGTGCACGGATCGATCCCCGCCGGCGAGGGTGTGGTCTCGATCGACCAGGGCGCGATCCGCGGCTCGCGACGGAGCAATCCGGCGACGTACACCGGACTGCTCGACCCGATCCGCAAAGCGTTCGCGAAGGCCAACGGCGTGAAGCCGGCGCTGTTCAGCGCCAACTCCGAGGGCGCCTGTCCCACCTGCAACGGCGCCGGCGTCATCTACACCGACCTGGCGATGATGGCCGGCGTCTCCAGCCCCTGCGAGGAGTGCGAGGGGAAGCGGTTCCAGGCATCGGTGCTCGAATACCACCTCGCCGGTCGCGACATCAGCGAGGTGCTCGCGATGTCGGTGGCCGAGGCCGAGGAGTTCTTCGGCGCCGGCGAGGCGCACACGCCGGCCGCGCACAAGATCCTCGAACGGCTCGCCGACGTCGGGCTCGGCTACCTCACCCTCGGCCAGCCGCTGACCACCCTGTCCGGCGGCGAGCGGCAGCGTCTCAAGCTGGCCACACACATGGCCGAGAAGGGCGGCGTCTACGTCCTCGACGAGCCGACCACGGGCCTCCACCTCGCCGACGTCGAGCACCTGCTCGGACTGCTCGACCGGCTCGTCGACTCGGGCAAGTCGGTCATCGTCATCGAGCACCACCAGGCGGTCATGGCACACGCCGACTGGATCGTCGACCTCGGCCCCGGAGCCGGCCACGACGGCGGCCGGATCGTCTTCGAGGGCACACCCGCCGACCTCGTCGCCGCCCGCTCCACCCTCACCGGCGAACACCTCGCGGCCTACGTCGGCACCTGACCGAGGCTCTCGCGGAGGCCGCGGGACGAGTTCTCTCATCTGTTCCGACTCGTCCCACTCGGCTGATGACGAGAGGTGTTCGAGCAGGAAGAGCGAGACCGACCGCCTTGGGGAGCACCCGAGGGCTTCGGCGATGACTGCCGCGGACGCAAGCCTCACGGCAGTCATCGCTGAGCCGGTCGCTCGGCTCGCCCTCGGTCGACTCCGGCTCCGGGGCGTCGTTCATGCTTCATCACCGGCCTCGGGAGCTGTGTGAAACTGGTCGGGTGAGACGGCAGAACCTCGACGACCTCGTCCGGCTGCGGCGGGCCCGCGATCGGATGGACCGTGACTACGGCGAGCCGCTCGACGTCCCGGCGCTGGCGCGTGACGCCCTGATGTCGCCGGGCCATTTCTCCCGCAGCTTCCGCGCCGCTTTCGGCGAGTCGCCCTACAGCTACCTGATGACCCGCCGCATCGAGCGGGCCAAAGCGCTGCTGCGGCGCGGCGACCTCACGGTGACCGAGGTCTGCTTCGCGGTCGGCTGTACGTCGCTGGGGTCGTTCAGCTCGCGCTTCACCCAGTTGGTCGGTGAGAGTCCGAGCGCCTACCGGGCCCGGAGCCATGACCATGGCGCCGCCATCCCGGCATGCATGGCCAAGATCCATACGCGGCCGGTCAGGAACGGTGCAGCGAGCCCCGCCACCGAGCCGTAGCGTGAACGGCATGGAGATCAGCCTTTCCCAATGCTTCATCGCCGTCGACGACCACGACAAGGCGATCGCCTTCTACCGCGATGTGCTCGGCCTCGAGGTACGCAACGACGTCGGGTTCGAGGGGATGCGCTGGGTGACCGTCGGAGCGCCCTCGCAGCCGGATGTGAACATCGTCCTGGAGCCGCCCGCCGCCGACCCGAACGCCTCACCGGCCGACAAACAGGCCATGGCGGAGCTGATGGCCAAGGGCATGCTGCGCGGCGTCATCTTCGCGACGGACGACTGCGACGCCACCTTCGAGCGCATCAGCGCCGCGGGCGGCGAGGTGCTGCAGGAGCCGATGGACCAGCCCTACGGCGTCCGCGACTGCGCGTTCCGCGACCCTGCCGGCAACCTGTTGCGCTTCAACCAGCCCCTCGGGAAGTGAGCCCTCGGCGGGACCTGTGCGGTGGGCGCCCGGTCGGTGGTGACGCCGATCGCGACGGCGCGTCCGTCAGTGCTGGTTGACGCTGGGGCCGCCCCTACCGAGATCCTCGCCCGGCGCACCCGTATCGGCGAACTCCTCGGTCGGATCAGCGACCCGTTCTCGTGGCCGATGACCGGGCGGGCATGAGCACGTCGAGCGGTTCCTCACGCCGGTGCTCGCGCGGGCGCAGCATGTTCAGACACAGGCACGCCACCACCGTCGTCAGCCACGCGCCCAGGTTCTCCACGCTGCCGGAGTCCGCACGGCTCAGTCGCAGCCAGGCTTCCTGAACGGCGTCATCGGCCTCGCTCACCGATCCGAGCATCCGGCAGGCCGCCGCTCACAGACGAGTCCGATGTTCCTCGAACCGCTCGGCCGACGACGCGCGCTCGTCCGCCGTGTCACATTCCTCGGTGGTACGTGGACTTTCGCGTGGCGCGGTCATGGGAGCGGCGGGGTGGCCCGAGGTGGTCCGGGGTGGTCCGGGTCGGTCCGCCCGTTTCCGCCCGGCCGACCGCGCGGACAGCCCGGCAGGATCTCAACTCTGGGTAATGTGTGCGGAAATATCCCCATGCCGGAGACGGGTCCCCATGGATGATGACGACGGCACCCACGCCGCAGACGCAAGCGCAGGCGACGGCACAGCCCCCACCCCCAGCCGCACGCGTGGCGGCCGCAGGGCCTCGGTGGTGCCGAAGACCGCCGTGATCGCGGGCGGCGGAGCACTGGCGGTCTGGGAGCCCGCTTTCACGCTCGGCGCCTACAACGTCATCTTCTACTACCAGCTGCTCACCCTCTGGGCGGTGTCGACTGCCGTACTGCTGGCCGGTCTGCTGATGCGCGAACGCGGGCCGCGGCACGGCTGGGTGTACTGGGCCTGCCTGGCCCTGCCCAGCGCGTGGCTCGGTCTGGCCGCCATCGTGCCGCGCAGCGGCAACTGGCAGGGCGAGGCGCTCTTCGTGGTGGGCGGCGTCATCAGCATCATCGGCACCCCGCTGCTGACCTGGGTGCTCCTGCAACTCCTGCTGTTCGGGGAATCGGAGCTCTCCGTACGCCAGCGAAGGATGGTCATCGGCGTCGTCGCGTTCGTCGGTGGGCTCGCCTTTGTGCTCGGCGAGTTCAACGATGTCTTTCTCACCTGCGGGGACTTCGACATCAGCGGCAACAGCGTCCCTTCCGGGTGCAGGCCGGGCCACGCCTCCCCGCTCGGCTGACCCGGGCTCGGATGCGCTCCCGCCGTACCTGGGCAAATCCGGGGCGAGTGGTGGGGCCGCCGCGCTAGGTTGCCACCATGGCTGAATTCGTACTGGTGGCAGGCGCGTGGCTCGGATCGCGGGCGTGGGACGAGGTGGTGTCGGAGTTGCGTACGGCCGGGCACGGCACCCACCCGGTGACGCTGTCCGGCCTCGCCGAGAAGCAGGGCGTGCAGGCAGGGCAGCAGACCCACGTCCGGGACATCGTCGACGAGGTGGAGCGCCACGATCTCCACGACGTCGTCCTGGTCGGGCACAGCTACTCGGGCATCCCGGTCGGCCAGGCCGCCGAGCGCATCGGTGACCGGCTGGCCCGTGTGGTGTTCGTCGACTCCGAGATTCCGGTCGACGGCGAATCGTTCGCCTCCGGCTGGTGGGCGGGCCGCGAGGCACTGGAGGCCTCGATCGCCGGGAACGGCGGCTTCTGGGCGCCGCTCACCGCCCCCGACTTCGACGGCCAGGGCCTCACCGACGAGCAGGTCACCCGGATCGTGGGCGGCTCGACACCGCATCCGGGCACCACGCTGACCGAGCCGGCCGTACTGGCACGCCCGCTCGGCGAGCTCCCGGCGACCTACATCAAATGCCTGCTCGACGGCGACGAGCCGAACGGCGACGTGGCCAAGCTGCTGGCCGGCAGCGAGCATTGGGAACTGGTCGAGATGGACACCGGCCACTGGCCGATGTTCTCCCAGCCGCGCGAGCTGGCACGGATCCTGCACCGGTCAGCTGTGGAATCCTGAGCCCAGGACCGGGGTGGCACGCCCGGGGCCGGGGTGGCCACGCCCCCGTCCCCATCCGCGGCGGCGCTTGGGCCTGGGCGGCGGCCCGTATGCCTGCACCAGGGCGTTGCGCACGGCGACGCGTCCGACCGCCCGGAACGCCCCCGGGCGGGTGCCGGCTTCGTGCACCTTGATGCGCTGCGGAACGACCGCCACCGCGACGACGGTCCCGGACTCGCGGTCGGCAAGGTCGGCCGTACCCGTACATGCGCATGACGTCACCGATCTGCTCCCCGTGATGCTGCTCGCCGCGGACTTCGGGCTCGCTCTTCCCGCACTGACCGCGCTCGGCATGTCGGGGGCGGGGGACGGCGATGCCGGACTCGCATCCGGACTGTTCAACACCACGCAGCAGATCGGCATGGCCATCGGCGTCGCGGTGCTGTCCACGCCGGCGACCGCCCGCACCGACACCCTGCTCGTGGACGGCCTCGGCCGCGCCGAGCCGCTGACCGGGGGCTACCACCTGGCCTTCGCCGTCGGTACGGGGCTCCTCGTGGCCGCGTTCGTCATCGCGTTCGGGATGCTGCGGCGCCCCGGGCGCGAGCCCGACGCCTGAGCCCACACCCGTACACCCCCGTGCAGGGCCCGGATCACCCGCCACCCCCGGGAGCGCAGGGCCTAGGATCCCGCCCATGGCTATCGACCCCGGCTACATCTGCTCCTGCTGCGGCGAACACCACACGGAACTCCCGATGGGGTACTCGACCATGGCACCCGACGTCTGGGACGCAAGCCTGGAGAGCGATCCCGACAGCATGCTCTCCTCCGACCAGTGCATCGTCAGACACCAGCACTACTTCATCAAGGGCCTGATCGAGATACCCGTCCTCGGCAGCGAGGAGCCCTTCTCCTGGGGCGTCTGGGTCTCTCTCAGCCGGGAGAACTTCGCCCGTGCCCTCGATGTGTGGGAGACCCCCGGCCGAGAGTCCGAGCAGCCGTACTTCGGCTGGCTGAGCACCGAGTTGGGGCTGTACTCGCCGCGCACGACGAACCTCAAGACGAACGCCCACACCCGCCCGATCGGCCTGCGCCCCCGGATCGAGCTGGAGCCCACCGACCACCCCCTCGCCGTGGAACAGCGCACCGGCATCACGCGCGACCGGGTGCGGGAGATCGCCGAAGCGGTGCTGCACGCCGAGGACGTCCGTGCCTGAGCGACACCGCCGGGTGCGCCCTGCCGTGGCGGTGACGGGTGCGGCAGTGCTCGCGACCTTCACGCTGGTGGCGGTACGCATGTCCGTCGGGACGCCACCGGAACGGCCCCGCGCCCGGCAGGTCACCGAGCAGGAGGTCACGGCCGTCGCCGCCGGGGCCGGGGTGACGAGGTCGCCCGACCTGGTCGTCGGCGTCATGAAGAGCGGCAGGGGCGCGAAGGAGGAATCCGCCGTCAGGTGTTCCTTCGCCTGGGGGCGCTACACGGAACCGGAGAAGCGGAAGGCGAAGCCGAAAGGATCCTTCGCCGGTGCCGTTGCCGCGCTGGAGGCGGCCGGCTGGCGGGTGAGTGACCGCTCCGAACGGGAGACGTTCGTCTACGCGACCCTCAAGAAGAGCGGATGGACCTTGAACGTCACCGGCAGCGGGCCCCCGCCGACGTACAGCGATTCGATCGTGTTCACGGGCAGCGCCGAAGACTGCCGCCCGTCCGAATAGCCCCGGACGCCGACGCGGACACCGCCCGTCCACCGCTGCCGCCCGTTACTCCCCACCGAGCCCCGACCGCAGCTGTGCGAAGGCGAGTTCGGCGGCCTCGACCGCACCGCCGTACGCCTGGTCCGCGCTCTCCCCCGCGTCGATCCGCCGCCAGTTCTCCAGGCCCAGGATGCGCTGCACGGCGATGATCTGGCCCGCGGCCAGCCTGTCCCGTACCCGGTCGCCCAGCGCACGGGCGAGCGCCGCCTCCGAGCGGCCCTGGTAGGCGTACATGCGGGCCACCAGGGACGGCGTCCCGTACAGCAGCCGCATGAACGCCAGCACCTGAGGCGCATCGCAGAGCCCGGTCACCGGGTCGCGCCGCTCCAGGCCGTCCAGGAAGTGGCGGCGCAGGGCGTCCAGGGGGGACTCGGTGTCCGCGCGGGCTGCGACGACACGGGCCGCCTCGTCCTCATGGTCGGCGAACCGGTGCAGGGCCAGGTCCTCCTTGGTCGGGAAGTACCGGAACAGCGTCGGCTTGGAGATGTCCGCGGCGGCCGCCACCTCCGCCACCGAGACCTTGTCGAAGCCCCGCTCCAGGAACATCGCGATCGCGGCATCGGAGACCGCCTGGTACGTCAGCTGCTTCTTCCGCTCACGCAGGCTCATCGGCGCATGGGCCGCAGGGGCTGCGGGGGCCGTATGCACCGCATCCCCGGGCCAGGGTTTCTCTCCGCTCATGACCATGAAGCGTACGCCTTGACCTCAACCGGACTTGACGTCCGAGGGTGGTCGGACGGGCGTCGGACGAGCCGGCCGCCGACAGCCGGAAGGGTGTGGTCCAGATGCGTGCGGAGCTGGGCGGTCCGCAGGTGCCGGTGGCGGCGGAGCTGCCCGAACCGGTGGCGGGTCCGGGTGAGGTCGTGATCGAGGTGAGCCACGTTGACATCGGCTTCGTGGAGACCCGGATCCGTTCGGGTGTGTTCAGGGAGTACTTCCCGGTCCGCCGCAGCAAAGGTAGTTGGATCCGGACAGCTGTTTGACGACAGCCCTAGAACACATCCGGGCACCAGGCCCGCCGCGCCGCCCGGAACATCCCCTCCGCCAGTGCCACCGCACCCGGCGTGAGTTCCTCGATGCGGCCCAGGGCCGCCAGTCGGGCCGGGGACTCGTCACCCAGGTAGAGCGTCCCCAACTCCCTTACGTCCAGGGCGAGGTCGGCGGCGGCCGTGGTGGGGGTGCAGCTGGCGCCGGACGGGGAGGCGTCGAGGCGGTAGCGGCCGGTGGTCAGGCCCGTGGCGTCGTGGATGTCCAGGGTCAGTGCGCCGGGTACCGCGTAGGTGCGGGCCTCCAGGGCGCGTACGACGTCCAGGACCCGTATCCACAGCCAGTCCGCCTGGGTCACGATGCGGGCCGCGCGCGGGTCCGGGAGGAGAAGTGGCAGCAGGTCGTCGGGGGCGCGGTGGCCGGTGCGGACCGTGGTGATCCAGTCGATCGAGCAGACGAAGTGCCACAGCGCACGCTCCGCGGCCGGGGTGACGGCGATCTGCTCAAGCACCGTGGCCCGGTTCAGCGGCTGCTTGGCGTCGCTCCAGTTGTCGTCGGCACGGTAGATGATCAGGCCGTCGGGCTCGCCGTCCGCGTTGCGGTAGACCGCGTAGAAGGGTTCCGTCCAGGTCTCGGGGCCGGGCCGGTTCTCGCCGGCGGTCAGCTCCCACCAGCGTGCGACGCGGCTGACCGCGCCGTGCTGCCGGGCGCGCAGCCGGTCGTGGAGGGCCGGGCCCAGTTTGCGTACGTCCGCGCCGCTCACCAGGTCGATCCGGCCGCCGTCCTGCGCGCGGGGGCCCGACCAGCGCGGGTCGAGGCCGGCCCTCGGTACGTCGATCTCCCACTCGGTGGTCCACGCCGCCGGGCCGAAGCCGTACCGCCCGTAGATCGGGTACTCGGCGGCGATCAGCGTGGCGACCACGTCGCCGCGCTCCTTCGCCGCCGCCAGGTCCGTGGCCATCATCCGGCTGAGCAGCCCGCGACGGCGGTGCGTGGGCGACACCGTGACGTTGGAGACCGCATCGGCCGACACCGTGGCGCCGCCGACGACCGTGAGCTCCTGCGCGAACGAACGGAACGTGGCCACGCACCGCCCGCCGTCGAACGCACCCTGCGTACGGGCCAGGTCGGTGTGCGGGAGGCGGCTGGCGACCTCGTGTTCCGTCACCGTCGGCGGGCGCAGAAAGCCGGTGTTCAGGGCCTGCAGCCAGCCGGGGAACTCGGATTCGGCGATCGTGCGGACGTCAAGGCGCATGCACCCCACGCTAGATACCGGCTCACCGAATGTCGCCCGGTTTTTCCGCCGACGGGGAATCCGGTCAGAACGCTGCCCGGATCTCGCCGACCTCGCCGCCGCCGCCCAGCAGAGGCGTGCGTCCGATCCGGGAGACCACCGGGGCGTCGATGCCGAGCAGGCGCAGCGACTGCGCCAGCACCGGGCCGAGGGCCCGCGTCGCACCGTCGTCGATCTTGAAGGCCAGTGCCCGGCCGTCCGCCAGCGCCACCGCCTGCACCGCCTCCGCGCCCATCTTGGAGAGCGTGCCCGGCACTTCCCGCATCAGCCAGGTGTCGGGGCGGCGCGTTCCGGCCACGTACTCGGGGTGGGCCCGCATCGCGTCCCCGACCCGGCGCTCCGCCGACCCCGGCTCCGCCAGCACGAACGAACGGAAGGCCCGCGCCAGACCCACCAGGCTGATCGCCATCAGCGGAGCCCCGCACCCGTCCGTACCGACCGCCGCGACCGGCTCTCCGGCAGCCTCCTCGACCACCTGGTGGACCAGCTGCTGGAGCGGGTGCGACGGGTCGAGGTACGAGGCCCGGTCCCAGCCGTTCACCGCGCACACCGCGAGCATCGCCGCGTGCTTGCCGGAGCAGTTCATGGTGATCCGGTCCCGGACGTGGCCCGCGGCGAGATACGCCTCCGCCTCCGCCGGATCCAGCGGCAGATCGGGCGGGGTCTGCAGATCGCCGGGTGTCAGTCCGTGCTCGGCGAGCATCGTGCGCACGAGTTCGAGGTGGAAGTCCTCGCCCGAGTGGCTCGCGGCGGCCAGTGCCAGCCGCTCCCCGGACAGATCGAGCCCGGCCCGCAGCACCGCCGCGGCCTGCATCGGCTTGTTGGAGGAGCGCGGGAAGACCGGTGCCGCCGGGTCTCCCAGAACCCGCTCCACGCTGCCGTCGGCGGCGAGTACGACCAGCGAGCCCCGGTGCCGGCCCTCCACGAAGCCGGACCGTACGACCTCGGCCAGGACGGGGTGGGCGGGGGATATGGCGGAGGGAGCAGCGGGGGCGGCGCTGGAGGTCATGGTGGCCTTCCGGGGGCGGGCGGACCCGCCCCCGGAAGAGTCGCTTCAGGCGAGCAGGTCGTCTACTTGTGCTTCCCCATCACGGTACCTGCGGGCGATCTCCGCACTGCAATCGTCAGCGGTCCGTTGCAGCTGGTGACGGCGCCGGGAGACCTGCTGTTCGTAGCGGACCAGGCGCCCCATCGCGGCGTGCAGCTCTTCGTCCGTACGGGCGTCGAGGTCGGAGAGTTCGACCTCGGCGAGCGTCTCGGCCGCCAGTCGGCGGTACTCGTCGCTGCGCGGTGTGGTGAGCGTGACATGCCGGGCCGAGGAGCGGTGCTGGGACGGGGTGTCGGCGAGGATCTCCGAGAGCCGGTCCACCACGGGTGCCTCCGGATCCATCCTTCGGGCCAGCTCGGCCCGCAGGATGTCGATCCGCCCCTGGACCAGCCGCCGCACATAGCTGAGGTCGGCCTCGTCGCGCTGCGATTCGCGGCGCAGGGTGCGCAGCTCCGGCAGTCGCAGGCCGTCCAGCTCGGGCTGCGGTCCCGCGGACGGGCCGTCCACGAGACCGTGACCGGTTCGCTGCACGGGTGGGCGCATGGTGCTGGTACTGGTGCGCGTGCCCGGCACGGCACCGGGGGACTGCCCGGTTCCATAGGTACTCATGCTGTTGTCCATCCCCTCGACCGGTGCGTCGGCACACCGCCTTCCGAGCATGGTGCCACTCCCGTGGGGCCTGTGTGGATGCTCTGTACCCGTTCAGCCCAAGATAGGTTGGTCTGTATGCGTGCAGTGGTACAGAGGGTGGACGGTGCGAGCGTCACGGTGTCCGACGGCGCGGGCGCGTCGGGCGGGCCCGAGGTGGTCGGCGAAATCGTCGGCGAGGGACTGTGTGTGCTGGTGGGAGTCACCCACGGGGACACCGCGGAGAAGGCGGCGCAGCTCGCCCGCAAGCTCTGGTCGGTCCGCATCCTGGAGGGCGAGAAGTCCTGCTCCGACGTGAATGCACCGCTTCTGGTGATTTCGCAGTTCACTCTCTACGGGGACGCCCGGAAGGGGCGCAGGCCCACCTGGAACGCCGCGGCGCCCGGCGAGATCGCCGAACCGCTGGTCGACGAGGTGGTGGCACAGCTGCGGGCGCTGGGGGCGCAGGTGGAGACGGGCCGGTTCGGGGCGGACATGCGGGTCTCGCTCACGAACCATGGCCCGTTCACCGTCATCATCGAGGTCTGAGCCGGGTCGGGTCCGAGTCAGGTCTGAGCCAGGTCGACCAGTCGGTGCAGACGGTCGCGCGTAGAGAATCTACGCACAGCTACGGCTCCACGACCGTCTCCTGGGCTGCGGCCGTGTCCCCCGCGAGCAGCTCCGCGTCCACCGCGACGTTCCGCTTGACCAGGGCCAGCGCGATCGGTCCCAGCTCGTGGTGGCGGGCGGACGTGGTGATGAAGCCCAGCTGACGGCCCTCGGCGCCGTCCGCGGCGAGCCGTACCGGTGTGCCGTGCCCGGGCAGGACGACCTCGCTGCCGTCGAGGTGCAGGAAGACCAGCCGCCGCGGCGGCTTGCCCAGGTTCTGCACCCGGGCCACGGTCTCCTGACCGCGGTAGCAGCCCTTCTGGAGGTGGACGGCGGTGCCGATCCAGCCCAGCTCGTGCGGGATGGTGCGGTGGTCGGTCTCGAAGCCGAGGCGCGGTCGGTGCGCCTCGACGCGCAGCGCCTCGTACGCCAGGATGCCGGCCACGGGGCCGTGCCCGGCCACGTACTTCTCCAGGTCGGCGCGGGGCAGGAACAGATCCCGGCCGTACGCCGTCTCCCGTACCGTCACGCCGTCCGGGACCTCCGCGATCGAGCCGGCCGGCAGGTACACCACGGCGAAGTCCTCGGTGCGGTCGGCGACTTCGACCCGGTAGAAGAACTTCATGGATTCCAGATAGGCGACGAGGTCGCCCTGCGTGCCCGGTTCGGCATGCATCCACACGGTCTCGCCGTCGTCGACGAGATAGAGGGCGTGCTCGATGTGCCCGTTCGCGGTGAGGATCAGGGCCTCGGTGGCCTCTCCCGGGGCGAGTTCGCTGACATGCTGGGTGAGCAGGAGATGCAGCCAGGCCAGCCGGTCGCTGCCGGTGACGGTGACGACGGCGCGGTGCGAGAGGTCGACGAGGCCGGAGCCGTCGGCGAGGGCGCGCTGCTCGCGGAACAGGTCACCGTAGTGCGCGGCGACGCCTTCGTCGCGGCCTTCGGCGGGGACGGCGCCGGGCAGGGACAGCAGGGGGCTCTTCATGCGACCAGCGTACGACGCGATTTAGGGCCGGCCTCCGGCTGCCGGTCGGACCAGGGCCCGTCCGGCGGATCAGGGTCGGGCAGGGCGCGGCGTATGGTGCGGTGCATCGCAAGGCGCCGGAGCGTCCTAGCGGCGCCGGAGCGTCCTGAGGTGGGGTCTCCCCTGCTCGAACGGAGTTGAGAGCTTGGGGAAGGAGCTATTCGGTCGTTTCGGCAACGCCGCGAGGTGCCGTGCCGGACGTCGCGCCCCCGGCCATGATCCGCCGGACAGGCCCTAAGGCTTGGGGTCGGCCGCGTCGGCCGTCCGGGCCGCACCCTCGGACGCCGCCTTCGCCGTGCAGTCGGCGCAGCGGCCGAAGATCGCGAAGTGCTTCATGTCCGTCTCGAAACCGAAGGTGCCCTGCAGCTTCGCGGTGAACTCGGCGACGACATCGACATCGGCCTCGATGACGTTCGTACAGTCGCGGCAGACCAGATGGATGTGGTGGTGGCGGTCGGCCAGATGGTACGTCGGTGCCCCGTGGCCCAGATGGGCGTGGCTGACCAGCTCCAGCTCCTCCAGGAGCTCGAGCGTCCGGTAGACGGTGGAGATGTTCACGCCGGACGCGGTCCTGCGCACCTCGGAGAGGATGTCGTCGGGCGTCGCGTGTTCCAGCGTGTCGACGGCTTCCAGGACAAGCTGCCGCTGCGGCGTCAGACGATAGCCGCGCTGCCGGAGATCGGTCTTCCAGTCGGTGCTCACCACAGGCCCAGTGTAGGACCGGGTGAGCACCTGTCCGCAGCGTCGTACGGGGGAAACCCGTGAACGGGCCGGACTACTTGAAGAAGGCGATGCCGTCGTCCGGCAGGTCGCCGAGGCTCTTCGCCATCGCCTCCACCTCTTCCGGGGTGACGGTCTTCTTCAGATGCGCCGACATGTACGGGCGCAGCTCCACCTCGGGGGTGGCCTTCTCACCGACCCACATCAGGTCACTCTTCACATAGCCGTAGAGACGCTTGCCACCGCTGTACGGGCCGGAGGCCGCGGTCCGGGCCACCGCGTCGGTGACCAGGTCGATCTGCGGCTTCTTGTCGGCCAGCTCGCCGTACCAGATCTCGATGACGCCCTGGTCGCGGACCATGACGACCTCGACCTTGCGGTCCTTGTCGATGCGCCAGTAGCCGGACTCGGACTCCAGCGGCTTGACCTTCTTGCCCTCGGAGTCGAGCACCCAGGTGTGCGAGACGTACTCCAGGAAGTCCCGGCCGTCGTGGCTGAAGGAGACTTCCTGGCCGAAGTTGCACTGCTCGGCGCCGGGGAAGTCGGAGACACCGGCGCCCGCCCAGTTGCCGAGGAGGAAGGCCAGCGGGACGAGGTCCGGGTGGAGGTCGGACGGGATCTCGATCATGAGCGGCTCAGACGATCTGTGAGGTGGGGGAGGGTGACTGCGGACGTGACACATCGGGCATGAGTGTCACGTTCGCGACGGGGGGGTACCCGCGCGGACGGAGGCGAGGGCAGCCAGGGTCAGCGCTGGCCCTGGTACAGCTTCTTCACGGTCACGCCGGCGAAGGCGATAACGCCGACGCAGACCAGGACCAGCAGGGCGGAGAAGAATGCCTCAAGCACGGGAGCTCCTTGGAACGAGCGATATGGCAGCAATACGGGGCCGGGCCCCAGCCTAATGGGTTGGGGCCCGGCCCGTCGGTTCGGGGTTTGCCCGGGGATCGCCGAGGGGCAGGTCAGCCCAGCAGCTGGTTCTGCAGGATCAGCGTCTGGTGGAACGGAACGCTCTCCGTACCCCCCTTGCCCTCGCGGGACTGGACGACGAGAGCGAGCGTGTCGCCGGCGACCAGGTAACCCTGGCGGACCTGCGCCTCGCCGTACGGCTTCGCCTCGTCGTACGCGTACGACGCGGTGCGCTCCACCTTGCCCGCGCCGTTCCAGCCTTCGTCGAGGACCATCCCGGACGTCTCGGACGTCCCGACGAGCGGCACCCCGGAGGGGGTGTCCTGGACGATCGCGTCCCTGAAGTACTGCGCGAAGGCCGTCGAATTGAACTGCACGAGATAAATCCGGGACGACGTGCCGTCGGGCATCGTCCAGCCGCGGGCGACGACGTGCCGCGGAGCAGAGTCCTTCAGGATGTGTGTGATGTCGGAGCGCTTGCCCTTCACGTACTCGGAGAGGTACTGCTCCATGCTCACCCAGCCGCCATCGAGCTTCTTGTCCACGGTTGCTCCGGCCGGGGCGGGCAGCAGCAGATGCCGCAGGTCGGCGTGGTGGATCTCGGCGACATTGCCGTCGCTGTACGGGCGGGGCGAGCCGGCCGGGAGCGCGGGCAGGCTGAGCTCGGGATAGTCCCAGCGGCCGTCGCTCTCGGTCGCCAGACCGGGCACGTCGGTGCGCTCCATCGAGGTGATACCGAAGGCCGTACCGGCGCCGAGGCCGCCGAGAACCAGGGCCGCGACAGTCCACCGGGCGACGGCCCGCAGGACGCGCCTGGGCTGCTTGGGCACCGGCGGCGGGGCCGACGGAGGCTCGGGCGCCTGCGGTACGGGGGTGGCCTCGGAGGGCGCGGCGGGCGTTTCCGCCGTCTGCTCGGTCATACGTACTCCCCCGGAGACGTGATGTGGTTGAGCTGGTCCTTCAGCAATTCGGCGACGGCCGCCCGGTCGAAGGGCACGGTGCCGGATGCCGAGACACTGATGCTCAGCTCGCCGTCGTACGCCATGCACTCCATGGACACGATGGAGTCCTCGCCGCCTTCACTGTCCTTGCGCAGGAGGAAGCACTTGGCGTTCCTCGTGTGCCCTTGGATCTTCGGCCCCTGGCGGAAGATGCCGATGGTCTCGAAGAGGTCCGACCTGACGTTGTAGAGGTTCCGGACCGCCTTCTTGTCCTTCATCCGCATGATCTGTGTTTCCACCAGCAGGTCGTTGCCGTCCGATACATAGGAACGGACGGCCGTGCCCTCGATACGGAGCTCGTCGATCCGCTTCTCGTAGTCCCGGCGTTCCTTGCCCGCGAGACCGCGGGCGCTCTCCTTCACCGCGGCTGCCGCCTTGCTGCCGCTCTGCTCACCGTCGTTGCCCATCTCTCCGATGTCGGGGCCGAGCCGGTAGCCGATCGGGACCGGCAGCAGCAACTTGCTGAGCTCGGTGGAGGCCCTGCCCCGGGCCACGTCACCGGCCGGGTCCTTGCCCGGCTTGCGCTCGGGCTCCTGCCAGAGGACGGTCCTGACGCTGTGGTCCGCGCTGTCCACCGTGCTGCTGGTGTACGCGGCCGCACCTCCGACCGCGGCGATCACCAGCACGACGGGGAGCGCTGTGCGGATCACCCGGCGTGCCCGGCCGGGGGCGGCCGGGGGAAGCGGGGCCGCGGGCCCGGGAGCGTCGGCGCTCTCGTCGGGCGTCGTCACCTGCGTGGTCACGTCGTTCACAGGCGCTCCAGCTGTCGCTCGGCCAGCGTCCGGATGTCCTTCTTGCTGATCGGTACGGTGTCGTAGATGTTGATGTCGGCCATGATGTCGCCGCGGTACACGATGGCCCTGGCCCGATAGGTCGGCAGATAGCCCGGTTTCCGCTCGACCTCGTAGAGGTAGTAGCGGCCGTTGCCGCTTCCCTTGAGCGGATCGCCGTCGTTACCCGCACCGAACTCGGTGCCGGGCATGTACGAACGCTGGCCCTGGGCCAAGGCCTGGGCTTCCTGCACGACGCCCGAGCGGAACTGCACGAGATAGGTCTCGGCGGTGCGGTACTGCCCGCGCTTCCAGGCAGCGCCCGCGATCCGGCGCATGCCGGACTCCAGGAAGTACTCGTACTGGGGGCCCTTGTCCCTGAAGGCGCGGGAGGCGTACTCGTCCACGCCCAGCCAGCCGTCGCGGAAGACCAGCGCCGCCTTGTCGTCGCTCCAGCCCGCGGGCCTGTCGGCGAGCAGCTTGCGCAGGTCGCCGTCCGTCCTGACCCGACGGTCCTGGGACGCGGGCAGCGGGTCGGGGACCTTGTCCGCGGGCAGCGCCTTCGCCGGGTACGCCAGATCGGGCTGCGACAGGGCGGGCAGCGGGGTCGGGGCGCGTCCGGCCTGCACGTCGTAGCCCACGGCGGTGCCGCCTGCGATGCCGAGCACCGCGGCAGCGGCGATCAGCAGCACCGTACGCCCGCGCGGGCGCTTCACGACGGGCGCGGCGACCGGTGCGGCCCCCGGCTCGGCCACGGGCGCCGACTCGGGAACGGGCTGGGGCTGAGGCTCGGGCTCGGGTCCGGCCTCGAGCACCGACTCCGGCTCCGGCACCGGCACCGGTGTCTCTCCTGCCGGCGACGGCTCTACGGCACCGGCCGGTATCTCCTTCGGGGCGAGCAGCCCGGCCTGCCCGTCAGAAATAGTGTCTTTCGGTTCCAATTGGGGTCCCCCCACGAGACCAGAGGCGCTGATTCCGATATCAGCGCACACACCTGACTGCCACCGAGGGGATGAGGTTGCCCACCCGACGATTACAGTTCGGCATATGCCGAAGAAGCTCGTGATCAAGGTGACCGCCGGTGCCGACTCAGCCGAGCGCTGCTCGCAGGCGTTCACGGTGGCCGCGGTCGCCGTCGCCAGCGGCGTGGAGGTCTCGCTCTGGCTGACCGGTGAATCCTCATGGTTTGCTCTGCCGGGGCGCGCCGCGGAGTTCGAACTGCCGCATGCCGCGCCGCTGCCGGATCTGATCGAGTCGATCCAGGCGGGCGGGCAGATCACCCTGTGTACGCAGTGCGCGGCCCGTCGCGACATCACCGAGCAGGACGTCCTGGAGGGCGTACGGATCGCGGGCGCCCAGGTCTTCGTCAGCGAGATCATGGCCGACGACGTCCAGGCCCTCGTCTACTGACGCACCCGCGCCGTACCCGCTACCGCCGCTTCTTGCCGTCGAGCTCGTCCCACCACTCGTCGGACTGCGGGTCGCCCGACGGATCGTCCCACCAGCGGTCCTCCGGGCCCCGGCGGTTGGCGACCATGGCCGCGACGGGCGGGATCACCATGGCGACGACGCACATCGCTATCGCGGCGGGCATCGACCACAGCCTGACAAAGGACCAGGCCGACACGAAGAGGACGATGCAGGCGCCCATCATGAGGAAATAGCCGCGACGGCGTCGGGCGTACATAACTCAAGCGTAGGCCCGCTTCCGCCCACGCGAACGGCGCGAAGGGCCGTACCCCGCTTCAGAAGGCGTCCAACCCCCGGGGTACGGCCCTTCGGCCGGTAAGGCGTCGCGGGAGCTCCGGGCCGGCCCGACGGACACAGTCCGGCGCTGCGGCTCGAAGCCCGCGAAGCGGCACGGGGCCGCGTTCGGAACTAGACGGCGATCGCGACCTCGGAGAGGCCACCGGTCTGCGCCACGACCGTGCGGTCGGCGCTGCCGCCCGGGACGAGGGCGCGCAGCGTCCACGTGCCCTCGGCCGCGTAGAAGCGGAACTGTCCGGTCGCCGAGGTCGGGACCTCCGCGGTGAACTCGCCGGTCGAGTCCAGCAGGCGCACGTAACCGGTGACGGGCTCGCCGTCGCGGGTCACGCTGCCCTGGATGGTGGTCTCACCGGGCTTGATGGTCGAAGCGTCGGGGCCGCCGGCCTTTGCTCCACACATGGTGTTCTGTCCTTCTGGATCGGGGGTCGTGCTGGTCCGGGTCGTGCGGAGTTACTTGTTGGCGCCGAGCTCGATCGGCACACCCACGAGGGAGCCGTACTCGGTCCACGAACCGTCGTAGTTCTTGACGTTCTCCTGGCCGAGCAGCTCGTGCAGCACGAACCAGGTGAGCGCGGAGCGCTCGCCGATACGGCAGTACGCGATGGTGTCCTTCGCCAGGTCGACCTGCTCGTCCTCGTAGAGGGCCTTGAGCTCGTCGTCCGACTTGAAGGTGCCGTCGTCGTTGGCGTTCTTCGACCACGGGATGTTGCGGGCGCTCGGCACGTGGCCGGGGCGCTGGGACTGCTCCTGCGGGAGGTGCGCCGGGGCGAGCAGCTTGCCGCTGAACTCGTCGGGCGAACGCACGTCGACCAGGTTCTGGCTGCCGATCGCCTTCACGATGTCGTCGCGGTAGGCGCGGATCGACTCGTTCTGCGGCTGCGCCTTGTACTCGGTGGCCGGGCGCGACGGGATCTGGTCGCCGTCGACCAGGTCGCGGGAATCGAGCTCCCACTTCTTGCGGCCGCCGTCGAGCAGGCGGACGTCCTGGTGGCCGTAGAGCTTGAAGTACCAGAACGCGTAGGAGGCGAACCAGTTGTTGTTGCCGCCGTAGAGGACGACAGTGGTGTCGTTGCCGATGCCCTTCTCGGACAGCAGTTTCTCGAAGCCGGCCTGGTCGATGAAGTCGCGGCGGACCGGGTCCTGGAGGTCCTTGGTCCAGTCGATCCGGATCGCGTTCTTGATGTGGTTCTTCTCGTACGCCGAGGTGTCCTCGTCGACCTCGACAAGAGCGATCTTCGGGTCGTCGAGGTGGGCCTCGACCCAGTCGGCGTCTACCAGGACGTCACTGCGGCTCATTCTGTTCTCCTCCGGGGCAGTTTGCGGCGAGATGGTGCGAGGCGGTGCGTGATGCGCGGATGTACGGCGGCACAGGGTGCGGCACACGTGCACAGGCGATCGGGATGGGCCCTGACATCGGTCGAAGGGCCGGGGAATGCGGGGTGCCGAAGGCTCCCGCTCAGACAGTGCGACAGAGCATGGCGGCGACGCGGCACAGGTCCACTGCCCGCCGCTTCGTGAGATCCGCCCGTCCCCGCTGTGGGAGACCGCCAATAGAGCACTGCATGGGACCGATCGTAGGGAGGTGCGGGCGGGCATGTCACCGCCGTGTCGCATCCTGAGACACGATCGTCCGTTAAGTGAGACACGGACGGTGTTACGGCTTCCCCCGTGCCGGTCCCTCACCGTCGGCGCGCGTCGGCATCTGCGGATCGGACGCAGTCGTCTCAACATGTGGCGCACAGGGTCGTCGAAGCCCCCATGTGCCGGTCGGTCCTACCCGGCGAGCTGTACGTCCGTGCCCGTCACCGAGATCTCCAGGCCGTCGGCGGTCGGCTGGATCCTCTGCAGCTTCAGACCGCTGGGCAGACCGCCGACCTCCCGCTCGAAGTCGGTCTTCTCGCGCACCAGACCCTCCAGCCCCGGGATGCCCTCGCCCGGCACCTTGTCCGCGTGCACCTTGATCGTGTGGCCGTCGACCAGGGTGACGGTGGAGAGCACACTGCGCGAGAGCGGGCTGCCGAGGATGTCGACCGTGCCGGTCACCTTCACCTTGCCGTTGCCGCCGTACTCGACGACGACGCCGTCGCTGGCGGCCTTGGTCAGGTCCTCGTACGAGATGACGGCGGTGCCGGTGGCACGGGCGGCGGTGGCGCTGGAGTAGCCGTCGGCGAGCTTCACCTCGTGCAGCGCGGCGTTCATCCGGCTGATCCGGATCCTGCGGCCGTTGGCGTCGGTCTCGATGCCGGTGATCTTGACGTCGACCTCGTCGAGCCGGCCTCCGGCGACCTGCGTCAGGAACGGGAATCCCTTGATGGAGACGTCGGTCGAGCCGATCGTGGCGCCGGTGACCTGGACCCGCCCCTCGACCTCCGACTCGGCGAAGTACACCGCCACCCGGTCGACGGCGACGAAGATCCCGCCCAGAACCACCACTATGACCAGCAGTATTCGCAGTGCACGCATGCCCGCTCTTCCCCCACCCTGCATCCGGCCGGACCCCTGGCGCCCATGCGTCCACTGTGGATGCACAGCGCGCCCGGGGTGATCGACGAGCGTGCACCCCCCTTCGGTTCCCCGGGGGGCGATACCGTTCCGCGCTACGAGATCGCGCGGCCGATCAGATAGACGGCGGGGGCCGCGGCGGTGAGCGGCAGTGCCACACCGGCCGTCATGTGGACGAACCGTGACGGGTAGTCGTAGCTCGCCACCCGCAGCCCGATCAGTGCGCAACCGCCCGCCGCGAGGCCGAGCAGCGCACCCTTCGTACCGAATTCGGTGAACGCCCCCGCCCCCGCGCCGGCGCCCGTGGCAGCGAGCAGCGCCACCACGACCGAGGCAGGTCCGGGCAGCGGCAGCGCGCGGACGAGCACGGCGACCGCGACGGCCACCCCGCCCACCGTCACCGCGTCCGGGACCGCCGCGAGATGTCCTGCGGCCAGGACGGACAGGGCGGCCGACGCGACGGTGGCCATCAGCCCTTGCATCCGCTCGTCGGCGCTCGCGTGGCTGCGCAGCTGGAGGACCACGGTGAGCAGCACCCAGATGCCGAGGGTGCCGAGGATGGCGGCCGGTCCGTTCTCGCGGCCCGCGGCGAGCAGTGCGATGTCGGCGACGAAGCCACCGGCGAACGCGAGCGCGATGCCCTGCCGGGCCGGCCACATGCCGTTGAGCCGGAACCAGCCGGCCGCGGTCACGGCCTGGAGCAGCACCAGGGGTACGACCAGGGCGTACGGCCCGATCGCGGCGCCGAGGGCGAGCAGTAGTCCGATTGCCGCGGTGATCCCGGCGGGCTGCATACCCGGCGCGATGATCGGCGAACGGCCCTCGGCGCGGGCGCGCTGGGCATCGGTGATGCGGCTGTTGCCCAGGGTGGTGGGCTCGCTGTAACCGGCGGCGTCGTGCGCGGATGCGGTGGCGGCCGGAGCCGCGTCGGCGGGTGCGGCCGCCCGGACCGGCTCGGCGGCGACGGGTGCGAGCGGGGCCTCGGGAGGCAGCGGGTAGGAGCCGGAGGCGCCCTGCGGCTGCGGATGCGGCGGCAGATAACCGGTCTCGGCCGTGGCCGGAACGGGCTGCTGCACGGGCTGGGCGGGCTGAGCAGGCCGGATGGCCGGCTGGTACTGGGTGTCCCAGGTCTGGCCCTCCCAGGTCTGGGTGACACCGGGATCCTGCGGGCCGTGTCCAGCAGGCCCGGCGGGCTCCTGCATGTGCCCGGCCGGCCACGCGGGCCCGGGGTTCGCCCGGGGTGACCGGTTCGGGTCGTACGGGCCGTGCGCCTGTTGCGGTGCTCCGTACGGGGCCTGCTGACCGTACGACTGCGCGCCGTAGGACTCGCCGCCGTGCGGCTGCCGGCCGTAGGACTGGTCGCCGTAGGGCTGATCCGCGTACGACTGATTTCCGTACGCCTGATTTCCGTACGGCTGCGCGCCGGAGGACTGGTCGCCGTACGACTGCTCCCCGTACGGCTGCGAGGGCTGCTGCTGTGCGTAACGCTGCGCAGGCTGCGGCTCCTGGCCGTTCAGCGGGTCGTACCCGTAGCCCGGGTCCTGTCCGTACGGATGCTGCTGATCGTTGCTGCTCATGTTCTGCGGTTCACCCTCCTGCGAACGGCGGGAGCACCTCGACCGTGCCGCCCTCGGCAAGGCGTACGGTCTCATGACTGCGGGTCCCCACGGGGGCACCGTCGATGAGGAACGAGCACCTTTGCAGCACTCGGGTGAGCTCACCGGGGTGCCGCTCACGCACCGCGTCGAGCGCCTCGGCGAGGGTCGCGGCTGTGTACGGCTCCTCCGCGGTCCCGGCGGCGGCCTTGGCGGCGGCCCAGTAGCGGATCGTTCCCGCAGGCATGGCGGCGTTCCTCTCGTCTCGCATCAGCTGTCCATCATGAATCACCGCGCCACCGCCCAGTCGCCGATGCGGGTGAGCAAGCTCTCGTCGGCGGCGTTCTCGGCATGACCCATGCCGCGCTCCAGCCACAGCTCGGCGCCGTCGCCGGCCGCGTCCGCCAGCATCCTCGGGTGGTCCAGCGGGAAGTACGGGTCCTGGTCGCCGTGCACGATCAGCAGCGGGGCCGGGGCGATCAGCCCGGCCGCCTCGACCGGCGGGAGCGGCACCGGATCCCAGTCGTTCCGGTCGATCCGGGTGCGGAACCCGTAGCGGCCGACCACCCGGCCGGCCGGCCGGGTGACCACCCAGTGCAGGCGGCGCATCGGAGCCGTGCCCCGGTAGTACCAGCGGGCAGGGGCGCTCACGGCCACCACCGCATCCGCGTGCGCCTCGATGCGCCCCTCGCGCTCCGTAACGCCACCGGCTTCCGCGCCGGCCGTTGATCCTCCCGTATACAGCGCCCCGTGCCGCAGCACCACGGAACCGCCCATCGAGAACCCGACGGTCACGATCCGCCGGTGTCCGAGCGCCCGCGCCCACTCCACCGCAGCCGCCAGATCCAGCACCTCGCGGTCGCCCACCGTCGACCGCCCGCCGGACCCTCCGTGCCCCCGGAAGGAGAACGTGATCACGGCCGCGCGCCGGGCGAACACCCCCGCGGCACGCCGTACCGCGGGCCGGTCCACCGATCCGGTGAAACCGTGCGCGACCACGATCGCAGTACTGTCGAAGGATGTTTCCGCAGCAGCCCCGGCATCTGCCGTACACGGCTCGTACACCGCCTCGATACGGACCCCGTCATCGGTCCGCAATGTGGTGCGCAGTGGACCCGGCGTGATCAAGGGAACAGAAGAACTCGGAAATCGCCCCTCGGACACTGAACTCATGTGGGCTATTCTGCTGGGAAGAGGATCCGGGCAAAGCAGCCCCCGGGTCCTTTTGTGCTTTTCAAGCGTTGTTACGGAGACGTTTCCACAAGCTCAGCGGTCCCAGGGCGCGGGACCGCACCCGTAAAACCGTATGACGAATGTCGTACGGCAAGCAGTGCGAAAGCCAGCACGAAACGTACGAAGAAGTGCCGCATACTCCCCCGGGCCCGAGCCCGGGAGTGCCCCTCTCGCAGGGAACGAGGAGGACCGACGTAATGGGCGAGCGAACCGTGCACGATCATCGACCGACGACCCAGGCAGGTGGGCGGCGATGAGTTCACTGCTGCTCCTGACGAATGCCCTTCAACCGTCGACGGAGGTGCTTCCGGCCCTCGGTCTCCTGCTGCACAGCGTGCGGGTGGCGCCGGCCGAAGGCCCCGCTCTCGTCGACACCCCCGGTGCCGACGTCATCCTGATCGACGGCCGCCGCGATCTGCCGCAGGTGCGGTCGCTGTGCCAGCTGCTGCGGTCCACCGGTCCGGGCTGTCCGCTGATCCTCGTCGTGACGGAGGGCGGTCTCGCGGCCGTCACCGCCGACTGGGGCATCGACGACGTACTGCTGGACACGGCGGGACCGGCCGAGGTCGAGGCCCGGCTGCGGCTGGCCACCGGCCGGCAGCAGATCAGCGCCGACGACTCCCCGATGGAGATCCGCAACGGCGATCTGTCGGTCGACGAGGCGACGTACAGCGCGAAGCTCAAGGGCCGGGTCCTGGACCTGACCTTCAAAGAATTCGAACTGCTCAAATATCTGGCACAGCACCCGGGCCGGGTCTTCACCCGCGCCCAGCTGCTCCAGGAGGTCTGGGGCTACGACTACTTCGGCGGTACTCGGACGGTCGACGTCCATGTGCGGCGACTGCGCGCCAAGCTCGGTCCCGAACACGAGTCGCTGATCGGTACGGTCCGCAACGTCGGCTACCGCTTCGTCGCACCGGAGAAGGTGGAGCGTGCCGCCGAGGAGGCCAAGGCGAAGGCGGCCGCCGAACCCGTGATCCGTACGGAGCAGTCGCGCGTGGCCGGGGTCGTCGAAGAAGCCCCGGTCCGGCCTGCCAACCGGTAGGTCCATCCGCGTAGACTGCCGCGCGTGGCCAAGGTGACGCGGGACGATGTGGCGAGACTGGCGGGTACGTCGACCGCGGTCGTCAGCTATGTCATCAACAACGGACCCAGGCCGGTCGCCCCGGCCACGCGCGAGCGGGTACTCGCCGCGATCAAGGAGCTGGGCTACCGGCCCGACCGGGTTGCCCAGGCCATGGCCTCGCGGCGGACCGACCTCATAGGGATGATCGTGCCCGACGCCCGGCAGCCGTTCTTCGCGGAGATGGCGCATGCGGTCGAACAGGCTGCCGCCGAGCGCGGAAAAATGGTGCTCGTCGGCAACTCCGACTACCGCGACGAGCGCGAGGTCCACTATCTGCGGGCCTTTCTCGGCATGCGGGTCTCCGGGCTGATCCTGGTCAGCCAGGGCCCCAGCGAGCGGGCGGCGGCCGAGATCGAGGCATGGGACGCGCGGGTCGTGCTGCTGCACGAGCGGCCCGAGGCGATCGATGACGTCGCGGTCGTCACGGACGACATCGGCGGCGCCCAGCTCGCCACCCGGCACCTGCTGGAACACGGCAACGAGTACGTGGCGTGCCTCGGCGGCATGGAGTCGACCCCGGCGGTCGGCGACCCGGTCGCCGACCACGTCGAGGGCTGGCGCCGTGCGATGCACGAGTCGGGGCGCTCGACGGAGGGCCGGCTCTTCCAGGCCCCGTACAACCGTTACGACGCCTATCAGGTGGCGCTGAAGCTGCTCGCGGGTCCGGACAGGCCGCCGGCGATCTTCTGCTCGACGGACGACCAGGCCATCGGTGTGCTGCGGGCCGCGCGCGAGCTGCGGATCGACGTGCCCGGGGATCTTGCGGTGGCGGGCTTCGACGACGTGAAGGAAGCCGGCCTGACCGATCCGCCGCTGACGACGGTCTTCTCGGACCGCCCGGCGATGGCACGGGCGGCCGTGGACCTGGTGCTCGACGACTCGTTGCGGGTGTCGGGGTCGCGACGGGAGCGGCTGAAGCAGTTCCCGTCGGCGCTGGTGGTGCGGCGGTCGTGCGGCTGCGGGGAGCCCACGGTCGGGGCGCGATAGGCCCGGCGGGCCGTAGCTGCGTACCTCTTGTCCCTACCGGGCCGTACCCCCGTACTTCCCGCGGGCCGCACTCCTTTACATGGGGCATACCAGGTTCTGCCGGGCTTCTCAGCGAGTGCTCAGGCTTCTCTCATCTTCGCCGGACACGCTCTTTGACATGACAGAGAGCCAGCGCCCGAGCGGCGAGTACCCGATGTACCCCTCGTACGGCAACGGTGACGCGTCCTACCCGCCGCCGCCGTCCCACCAGCCCGCGCAGCCGATCGCGACGGGCCCCGGAACCACCGTGTGGCCCGGCTGGGGCGGCGGCGCCGACGGGCACGGCGGAGGCGGGGACGGCGGTTACGGCTCCGACCTCCCGCAGCCCGCACCCGAGCCTGCCTCGTCCCGGCGCCGGGCCCGGCGGCCGGTGGCCCTCCTGGCGGCCGTGGCGATCGCGGCGGGGGTCGTCGGCGGCGGCACCGCCACCGTCATCGGCCAGCTCACCGGCAACGACACGAACAGCACGGCCAGCGGCGTCGTCCCCGGCACCACCGTCTCGCAGAGCAGCAAGGGCACCGTCGCCGGTGTCGCCCAGGCCGTCTCGCCGATGATCGTCGAGATCAACGCGACCTCGACCGCGGGCGAGTCCACCGGCTCCGGAGTGGTCATCACGTCCGACGGCGAGGTCGTCACCAACAACCACGTCATCTCCGGCGCCTCGTCGATCAAGGTGACGCTCAGCACCGGCAAGACCTACAACGCGGAGGTCGTCGGCACCGACGCCGACAAGGACCTCGCACTCATCAAGCTCCAGGGTGCGAGCGGGCTGAAGACGGCCACGCTGGGCGACTCCTCGGCGGTCTCAGTCGGCGACCAGGTCGTCGCGATCGGTTCGCCGGAGGGCCTCACCGGCACCGTCACCAGCGGCATCGTCTCCGCACTCGACCGCGATGTCACGGTCGCCAAGGACGACAGCAGCGGCCAGGGACAGGGCCGGCAGGGCGGCGGCGAGCAGTGGCCGTTCGAGTTCGGCGGCCGGCAGTTCAACGGCGACACCGGCAACTCCACCACCACGTACAAGGCCATCCAGACCGACGCCTCGCTCAACCCCGGCAACTCCGGTGGCGCGCTCATCAACATGAACGGCGAGATCATCGGCATCAACTCCGCGATGTACTCGGCGAGTTCGTCCGACGGATCCAGCAGCGCCGGCGCGGGCAGCGTGGGCCTCGGCTTCGCGATCCCGGTGAACACGCTCAAGGCCGACCTCGACACCCTGCGGGCCGGCAACAGCTCCTGAGGAGACAGTGATGCACCACCCGACCCACACCCCCACCGGCCCGGCCGACCTGGCCCTGCCCCTCGCCCTCGTGACGGAACTCGCCACGGAACCGGCCGCGGTACGGACCTCCGGGCCCCGACGCGCCCCGGAGGTCCGTACCGCCGCGGGCCGCAAGCGCCGGGCCGCGCGACGACCTGCTGCGGCCGTGCGAGGCTAAGAGCAGGGCAGGCCCCGCGGCCCGCCCCGGCAGCCCGGAACGAGAAGAGGACAACGAGCGATGAGCCCCGCCGAAGACGATCCGCAACGCATCCTGATCGTCGACGACGAGCCCGCCGTGCGTGAGGCCCTGCAGCGCAGTCTCGCGTTCGAGGGGTACGGCACCGAGGTCGCCGTCGACGGTCTCGACGCCCTCGCCAGGGCCGAGTCGTACGCCCCCGACCTCATCGTCCTCGACATCCAGATGCCGCGGATGGACGGACTGACGGCGGCCCGCAGGCTTCGCTCCGCAGGCACCACCACACCCATTCTGATGCTCACCGCCCGCGACACCGTCGGCGACCGGGTCACCGGTCTCGACGCGGGCGCCGACGACTACCTGGTCAAGCCGTTCGAACTGGACGAGCTCTTCGCCCGCATCCGGGCCCTGCTGCGCCGCAGCTCGTACGCGGCCGCGGCGGGCGGCGGCGTCCCCGACGACAATGTGCTGGACTTCGCCGATCTGCGGATGAACCTCGCCACCCGCGAGGTCACCCGGGGCACGCGCCGGGTCGAGCTGACCCGTACCGAGTTCACCCTGCTGGAGATGTTCCTGGCGCACCCTCGGCAGGTGCTGACCCGCGAGCAGATCCTCAAGGCGGTGTGGGGCTTCGACTTCGAACCGAGCTCCAACTCCCTGGACGTGTACGTGATGTACCTGCGCCGCAAGACGGAAGCGGGCGGCGAACCGCGGCTCGTGCACACGGTGCGGGGGGTCGGTTACGCGCTCCGCTCCGGCGGCGGTGACGGATGACCGAGACCCTGCACCGGCTCCGCGCCCTGCCGCTGCGGAGCCGACTCGCGCTGCTGGTGGCGACGGCGGTGGCGGTCGCGGTCGCGGCGGTGGCTGCGGCCTGCTGGGTCGTGACGAAGGCGCAGCTGGACCAGCAGATGGACAACTCGCTGCGCAGTTCCAAGGTCGACAGGGGCTACCTGGTAGACCTGTACTCCTACTGCCGGGGCACCAGCCCGGTGCCACCCCCGCAGTTCACCGGATACACCGTTCAGCTCGTCGACTCCCAGGGCACGGTGTGCATCGCCCGCAAGAAATCGGCGCTCCCCGTGAGCCCGGCCGACATCGCAGTGGCCGAAGGGCAGCAGGACTACGCCCTGCACTCGGCCAGGGACCAGGACGGGACGAAGATGCGGGTCTACACCTACCCGCTGGTGCAACTCACCCCCGCCCCCGGGGTGACGTCGGGCAACATCGCCGTGTCCATCGCCCGCCCGATGAGCGAGATCGACAAGCCGCTCTCCACCCTCGCCTGGGTCCTCCTGGCCGTCTCCGGCATCGGCGTCATCGGCGCCGGCGCGGCCGGTCTCTGGGTCGCCCGCACCGGTCTGCGCCCCGTCGACGAGCTCACCGAGGCGGTCGAGCATGTCGCCCGCACCGAGGACCTCACCGTCCGCATCCCGGTCGAGGGCGAGGACGAGATCGCCCGGCTGTCCCGCTCCTTCAACTCCATGACCACTTCACTCGCCAGCTCCCGCGACCGTCAGGCCCAGCTGATCGCGGATGCCGGCCACGAACTGCGGACACCGCTGACGTCCCTCCGTACCAACATCGAACTCCTTGCCCGCAGCGACGACACCGGCCGGGCCATCCCGCCGGACGACCGCAGGGCCCTGATGAAGTCGGTCAAGGCCCAGATGACCGAGCTGGCCTCGCTCATCGGCGATCTCCAGGAACTGGCCCGCCCCGACGCGGCGAACCCCGGCCCGCTCCAGGTCGTCGCTCTGCACGACATCGCGGACACGGCCCTGGAACGCGCCCGTCTGCGCGGCCCCGAGCTGACGATCAGGGCGGACCTGACGCCTTGGTACGTACGGGCCGAGCCGGCCGGCCTGGAGCGGGCGGTGGTCAACGTCCTGGACAACGCGGTCAAGTTCAGCCCGCCCCGCGGCACGATCGAGGTCGCACTGCGCGACGGCGAACTGACGGTACGGGACCACGGCCCCGGCATCCCCGCCGAGGAACTCCCCCACGTCTTCGAACGCTTCTGGCGTTCGCCGTCCGCCCGCCAGCTCCCCGGTTCGGGCCTGGGCCTGTCGATCGTCGCCCGCACGGTCCAGCAGTCGGGCGGCGAGGTCACCCTGCGCCCGGCGGACGGCGACGGCACGGTGGCTTCGATCAGGCTGCCGGGTGCGCCGCAGCCGCCGCCGGGGCTGTGAGCCGGGGGCGCTCAGGCCCCGGGGTTGTGCCGGATCAGCGATTCCACCAGGCCGGACCGGGTGGCGGGAAAGTCCAGCGGGACGATGCCGAGCCCGGTCCAGCCGGTCGCCTCGGAGCCGTCGAGGAACGACTGGACCTGGGGGTTGAGGCGGTCCGCGTTCCAGCGCGGGGGCATCAGGGCCGCGGTGCTGACGTAGTTCATGTACAGCTTCCCGGGCTGCTGGGCGGCCTTGCGGAACTGGGCCTCGATCTTGGGGTACTTGGCGAACGGCTCCGCCATGTAGTCGTCCTGGATGTCGAAGAGTGCGGAATCGGCGTAGCGGACACCGGGCAGCCCGCCGTTGTCGGCGAGCAGCACGACCTTGCCCCGTGCCTCGCCCAGCGAGGGCAGCACCGGGTCGATGCGGAACAGCGGCCGCCACCCCTTGCTGTCGAGATAGAGGTCGAAGATCCGCCGGAACTCGGCGTCGCTCTCCTCGGAGTACTCCTGCTTGACCCGCATCAGCACGGTCTCGGTGGGCCGCTCGGCCAGGAAGTCCCAGCAGGCGCCGAGCACATCGCCGAACATCAGGTTCTGGTACGAGGCACCGTGATGGATCGCGAAGGAGTCACCGGTCACCCGGCACCGTACGTCGAGGAAGCGCAGCCCGCTGTTCAGCTGCTCGGCGATCGTGGTGTTCTGGCACTCGGTCCAGGGGCCGCCGTAGCGGGCGCCGGAGTCGTGCGAGCCGGGGATCGTGAGGCGTTGCAGCGCGGTGGCGCCGGGGATGGCGCCCATCCAGTCCTGAGTGGTGAGGACTTGACGGGACCCGGCGGTGGCGGGGGCCGCGCCGACCAGGACGGTGGTGGCGGCGGCGAGGGCGCCGGTGAGGAAGTTGCGGCGGGTAGCGGTGTACGGGCTCATGCGGGAGTGCCTCCGTCTGCCATGGGGGGTCAGCCCTGGGATTATGACGGGTGCACGTCACTACTGGAACAGGGCGGCCGGGCTGGAAAGGTACGGCCTCGGAGGCGGACCGGTGCGATCATCGGCCGGATGAGAACCTGCGTCTTCTGCCAGATCGTGTCCGGCCGACTACCCTCCCACCGCGTCCTGGAGGACGATCACACCGTGGCGTTCCTCGACATCGCACCGGCCTCTGAGGGCCACACCCTGGTCGTCCCGCGCGAGCACGCCCGGGACATCTGGGAGATCTCCGAGGCCACGCACGGGCATGTCGCCCGCATGGTGCACCGAGTCGCCGCTCTGCTGAACACGGCCCTCGCCCCCGACGGCGTGAACATCGTCCATTCCACCGGCGAGGCCGCCTCGCAGGAGGTCTTCCACTTCCACGCCCATGTGGTGCCGCGCCGGCACGGCGACAACCTGCACCCGATGTGGAATTCCCGGCCGGCCCCCGGCCAGAATCTCGAACAGGTCCTGGCCCGGATCACCGCGGTTCGATGAGGCCACTCGCAGGCTGACGGAAACACAGTGGGGCGGTGGGCCCGCCGGCCCACCGCCCCTCTCACCCGCGTACGGGAGTTACTGGATGACCGTGATCCGGTCCGTCACCGGCGGGGCCAGCGGCGCGGCGGCCGTGGAGTGGGCCGCCAGGTAGGCGTTGAACAGGTCCAGGTCGGACGCGCCGACCAGCTTGTCGGTGCCCTGGCCGAGCGCCGCGAAGCCGTCGCCGCCGCCCGCCAGGAACTCGTTCATCGCGACGCGGTAGGTCTTCGCCGGGTCGATCGCCGCGCCGTTCAGCTTGATGGTGTCGGTGACCACGCGGGCCGCACCCGTCTTCGTCATGTCCAGGGTGTACGTGAGGCCCTTGGACACCTGAAGGATCTTCGGGCCGGCCTCGTTGGAGCCGCTGACCTGCTGCTGGAGCGCCTCGACCAGCTGGGCGCCGGTCAGGTCGACGACGTTCATCATGTTGGTGAAGGGCTGCACGGTGAACGACTCCCCGTACGTCACCACCCCGTCGGACTTGCCGTCGGCCGACGCGTACACCAGGTCCCCCCGGATGCCGCCCGGGTTCATGAGGGCGACGACCGCCCCGCCCTTGTCCGCCGGGGCCAGGCCCTCCAGCTGGGCGTCGGCGATCATGTCACCGAGCGGCTTCTCAAGGGCCTTGGAGCCGCGGCCGACGATGTCGGCGGTGATGTAGCCCTGCGGCTTGTTCGCGATGGGCGCCGCGAGGGCGTTCCAGCGGGCGATCAGGGTCTCCATGTCGGAGGCCCTGCGCTGGTCCCGGCTGACGATGTGGTTCGCCGACTTCGGGTTCGAGGCACCGGCCGACTCCACCGACGTACGGACGATGTCCTTGGTGCGGCGGTCGTAGGTGAGGGTCGTGTCCGTGTAGACCTTGCCGAACGACGACGCCGAGGTGACCAGGCGCGGGTTGCCCGCCGGGTCCGGGATCGTGCACACGTACGCCTGGTGGGTGTGGCCGGTGACCAGGGCGTCGACCTTGGGCGTGATGCCCTTGGCGATGTCGGTGATCGGCCCGGAGATGCCGTCACCGGCGCCGGAGCTGTCGCAGTCGTAGTTGTACGAGCTGGAGGCCGGGGCCCCGCCCTCGTGGATCAGCGCGACGATGGACTTGACGCCCTGCCGGTCCAGCTCCTTGGCGTACTTGTTGATCGTCTCGATCTCGTCGTGGAACTTCAGGCCCTTGACGCCGTTGGCCGTGACCACGTTCGGCGTGCCCTCCAGGGTCACCCCGATGAAGCCGATCCTGACGCCGTTCTTCTTCCACACCGTGTACGGCTTGAGGATCGGTTTGCCGGACTTCTCGTTCGTCACATTGGCGGCGAGGTAGGGGAAGTCGGCACCCTCGAACTTCTTGTCCTTCTCGTAGCACCCCTCGACCGGGTGGCAGCCGCCGTTCTGGAGGCGGGCCAGCTCGGTGGCGCCCTCGTCGAACTCGTGGTTGCCGACGCTCGTCACATCGAGGTCGATCTTGTTGAGCGCCTCGATGGTCGGCTCGTCGTGGAAGAGGCCGGACAGCAGCGGGCTCGCGCCCACCATGTCACCACCGGCCGCGGTGATCGAGTACGGGTGGCCCTTGCGCGCGGTACGCAGCGAGGTCGCGAGGTACTCGACGCCACCGGCCGGAATCTCCTTGGCCGAGCCGTCGGGCTGCGTCTCGAAGACCTTGCCCGCCTTGCCGTCCGGCGGCTCCAGGTTCCCGTGCAGGTCGTTGAAGGACAGCAGCTGTACGTCGACGGTACGGGCCGGCTTGTGGTGGCCGTGCCCATGGCCGCGGTCCTGGGCGCCGGCCGGCATCGCGGCGACGAGCGCGCCGACGGTGGCGAGCCCGGCCGCGGCGGCGAGCACCCGCCGGGACGCACGGTTCTTCTGCGGTGTCGCTGACATCGGTCCCCTTGTGAGTTCAGCGGGAGGTCTGAGAGTGGTGGCGAGTCTGGAGACTTCGTGCCGCAGCCTAGGGTCAACGCGCGTAGCGCGACAGATGTTCGGGGTTACGAACTGGTTGCCATGCGGTCGGTATCGGGACCAACTTCCGTGCATCGTCCACATGACGTACATATCCGCGCAGAAACGTCACCGGCCGCGCACGCCCGAGCCGGACGATGCTGCTCCGCCTGTCCGCCGCCCTGGACGTCCCCCTGCGTGAGCGCAACACCCTGCTCCTGGCCGCCGACTACGCCCCGGCGTACCGGGAGAGCAGCCTCGACGACGGATACATGGCGTCCGTCCGTTCCGCGCTCGACACCATGCTCACGGCGCACGAGCCGTATCCCGCCGTGGTGATCGACCGCTGCTGGAACGTTCTGACCGGCAACCGGGCCATGTCCGTGCTCATGGACGGCACACCGCCTCATCTGCTGGAGCCGCGGCCGAACGTGTTCCGGCTGGTTCTGCATCCTGACGGGCTGGCCTCGCGGCTGTGCAATCTCGGCGAGGTCCGAGACCTCTTCCTCGAACGACTACTCCGCCAGGTCAACGCCACCGGTGACGCGGAACTACGCGCGCTGCACGAGGAGGTGCGCCGGTATCCCGTCCCCGCGGACCAGGACGGGGCCGATACCGGGCCCGACGTCCCGGCAACGGGGCCGAGCCCGATCCAGGTTCCGCTGAGAATCCGCACCCCGCAGGGCGAACTGTCGATGTTCAGCACCATGGCGACCTTCGGAGCCCCGGCCGACGTGACGCTGTCGGAACTGGCGATCGAGCTGTTCTACCCCTTCGACGAGTTCACCGAGAAAGCCCTCCGCGGGCTGACCGGGGTACCCGGCCCGGATCCGGCGATCCAGGCCCGTTCGACAACCGGCGTTCCCGCAACCCCGCCCGTCGCCCCCTCATCCCCGTACGCTCGTACACATGACGACTGACGTACCTCTCCCCGCCCCCGGACGTGAGATCCAGACGCTCGACGTACTCTCCCCCGAGCAGGCCGGAGCCGTGTCCGACCTGCTCGCCGAGGCGGCCCGGTCCGACGGCAGGCAGGCCGTGTCCGAGCAGGGGCGGCTGCAGCTGCGGGGCGGCCGGCGTGAGGGAGTGCGGCATCTGCTGCTCACCAGTGGGCCGACCCTGGTCGGGTATGCGCAGCTGGAGGACACCGACCTCGTCGAGGCGCCGGCCGCCGAGCTGGTCGTACATCCGGCGTACCGCGGGCAGGGGCACGGGCGGGCGCTGGGTGCGGCGCTGCTCGCCGTGACCGGGAAGCGGCTGCGGGTGTGGGCGCACGGCGGGAAGTCCGCGGCCCGGCATCTCTCGCAGGTCCTCGGCCTCTCCCTCTTCCGCGAACTGCGTCAGCTGCGGCGCCCGCTGAGCCCGCTGGACATCGCGGAGCCGGTGCTGCCGCCCGGCGTCACCGTCCGCACCTTCGTGCCCGGCGAGGACGACGCCGCCTGGCTCGCGGTGAACCGCGCCGCCTTCGCCCACCACCCCGAACAGGGTTCGCTGACCCAGCGCGACCTGGACGACCGCAAGGCGGAGCCCTGGTTCGACCCGAAGGGCTTCTTCCTGGCCGAGCGCGACGGCGAGCTGATCGGCTTCCACTGGACGAAGGTGCACGCCGATGACCACCTCGGCGAGGTGTACGTCGTCGGCATCCGGCCCGACGCGCAGGGCGGCGGACTCGGCAAGGCGCTCACCGCGATCGGGCTGCGCCACCTGGCCGCCGAGGGGCTGCCGACCGCGATGCTCTACGTCGACGCGGACAACAAGGCGGCCCTGACCGTCTACGAGCGGATGGGCTTCGAGACGCACGAGGTGGACCTGATGTACCGCACGGAGTCCTGAACGGCCACAACTCGCCCGGGGGCGGCGTCGCTTGACGTCGCCCCTTCTTTACGCCACTCTTCCACTACTTAATTAGTGAAAGGGGTGAACATGGCAGAGTCCGCAGCGGTCGAGTACCGCATCGACCGGCGCAGCGGCGTCGCCACGTACCTCCAGATCGTCCAGCAGACCAAACAGGCCCTTCGTCTCGGCCTGCTGGAGCCCGGCGACCGGCTGCCCACCGCACGCGAGGTCGTCGAGGCAACCGCCATCAACCCGAACACCGTGCTCAAGGCCTACCGGGAGCTGGAACGCGAGGGCCTCGTCGAGGCCCGGCGCGGGCTCGGCACCTTCGTCACGCGGACCCTCGGCGGCGCTGCGGCCGCCGACGATGCGCCGCTGCGCGCCGAGCTCGCCGACTGGGCCCGCCGGGCCCGCGCGGCCGGACTGGAGAAGGACGACGTGAGCGCGCTCTTCACCGCCGTACTGGACAAGACTTTCAAGGGGGATCAGGCCGGATGACAGGCGCTGCGATCGAGGCCGTCGGCCTCGGCATGAAGTACCGGAGCAGGGGCGGGGGCTGGGCGCTGCGCGACTGTTCGTTCCGGCTGCCCACCGGGCGCGTGTGCGCCCTCGTCGGCCCCAACGGTGCGGGCAAGTCCACCCTTCTCGCCCTCGCGGCGGGCTTCCTGCGGCCCGCGGAGGGCACGGTACGGGTGCTGGGCGGGGCGCCCGGGGAGGCAAGGGCCCGGGTGGCCTTCGTGGCCCAGGACAAGCCGCTGTACCCGCAGTTGACGGTCGCCGCGACGCTCTGGGCGGGCGCCGAGCTGAACCCCGCCACCTGGGACCGTGACACCGCCGAGCGCATCGCCGGGGAGCTCCCGCGCGACGCCGGGGTCCGCAGCCTCTCCGGCGGCCAGCGCACCCGGCTCGCACTGGCCCTCGCCCTCGGCAAGCGGCCCGAACTGCTCCTGCTGGACGAACCGATGGCCGACCTCGACCCCCTCGCCCGCCACCAGCTGATGGGCGCGCTGATGGCCGAGGCCGCCGAGCACTCCACCACCATCGTGATGTCCTCGCACATCCTCACCGAGCTGGAGGGCGCCTGCGACTACCTCCTGCTCATCGACGGCGGCCGGGTCCGCCTCGGCGGCGAGACGGATGATCTCCTCGCCGCGCACACCCTGCTCACCGGTCCGGTGCGGGACACCGCCCCGCACACCGTCGTCGAGTCCCGCACGGCGGGGCGTCTGCAGACGGCGCTGGTACGGAGGCAGGGCCCCGTGGACGCCACCGTCTGGGAGGCCGCGGAGCCTTCGCTGGAGGAACTGCTGCTGGCACATCTGCGGTCGCCGCAGGCGCCTGTTCTGCTGACGCCGAGCGCCGAGGCCGGCAAGGAGGTGGCCGCCGCATGAGCGCCATCGGTCTGCGTGCGCCCGTCGCACCCGCCGCCGGGCTGCGGGGCCCCATCCGCGTCCTTCTCCGCCAGCACCGCCGTTCCCTGTGGGCGGCCGGCGCACTCCTGGTGCTGGGCATCGCCATCGTGGTCGGGCTCCGCATCTGGGTCGCGGTCGCGAGCTCGGACGAGCTCTGCGCCGACGGCGACATCACCCGCTGCGGCGACGACACCTACCAGCCCACCTACGCCCGCGCCGCCGCCGAGGCGTATCTGTCAGAGGGCGGGACCGTCGTCCTGCTGCTCGCCGCGCTCATCGGCGTCTTCGTCGCCGGACCGCTGATCGCCCGCGAGCTGGAGAACGGTACGTTCCGCCTCGCCTGGGCCCAGTCGGTCTCCCCGGCCCAGTGGCTGGCGGCCCGGCTCGCCCTGCCCGCGGCTCTGGTGACCGCCGGGATGACCATTCTGGTCCTTGTCTACCGGTGGGGCTGGTCGGGCATGCGGAGCAACCCGTCCGCCTCGGAACTGGGCTGGTACGAGAGCGGTGTCCAACCCGCCCCCGGCCCGACCGCCGTCGCCTACGCCCTGCTGGCCCTGGCCGTGGGCGCCCTGTGCGCCGTGGCCGTACGCCGCACCGTCCTGTCCATGAGCCTCACAGCCCTCGTCCTGGGCACGGTCATGCTGGGGTTCGGCGAGCGCCGCTACGAGCTCTGGCCGACCACCCGCTTCCTCGGCGACAACTGGCCGGGCGGTGACGCCTGGCACATCGAGTCGGGCATGCTCACCGCCTCCGGCAAGGAGATCTACTGGAAGGACTGCTTCAGGGCCGGCACGACGATCCCTGAGGACCCCACGAGCTGCCTGCGCGACCAGGGCGGCATCACGTACTTCGCCGACTACCACCCCGCCTCGCATTTCTGGCCCATCCAGCTCGTCGAGACCGGCATCCTGCTCGCCCTGGCCGCGCTCGCCGTCGCCCTCGCCTTCCGGGTGCTGCGCCGCCGCCACGGCTGAGGCCGCTTTCACGCATCGTGTCCGGGCCCTCAGGGGCCCGGACACTGCTTATATGACCAATCCGCTCACGGCACACCGCTTCCTGCACGTCATGTCGCCGTTACCAGCCATTCAGAAGGGCTTGCGACCCTCTCAGGATGCAGCCAGCCGTGCCGACCCCCCGCAACGGGAGAAATCCTGGCGAAGACCGTGCGAACCACACGAACCGTGGGTTTCCCGCGATCTCCGCACCCTCCGGCGCGCCCTCGGAGCCCCCGACGCGGAAGAATAGGGCCATGAGCCAGCAGCCCAGCTCCGAGGTCCCGGTCCAGCCCACCGTGCAGCCGTCGGTCGGCTCGCTCGCCGCGCACCGGCCGCACGCCGTCGCCACGTCGGCGTCCAACGGCGCCGTACTGTCGACCCGGGCCGACCTCGATCCCGACATCGACGCCGACGTCGACGCGTACGAACCCGACGTCGACGGCAGCGAACTGCCCCACGGCCGTTTCCTGGACCGGGAACGCAGCTGGCTCGCGTTCAACGAACGGGTGCTCGAACTGGCCGAGGACCCGGCGACGCCTCTCCTCGAGCGGGCCAATTTCCTCGCCATCTTCGCCTCCAACCTGGACGAGTTCTTCATGGTCCGGGTGGCCGGACTGAAGCGCCGTATCGCCACCGGTGTCGCCACCCGCTCCGCCTCCGGACTCCAGCCCCGCGAGGTCCTCGACCTGATCTGGACCCGCTCGCGCGAACTCATGGCCCGGCACGCCGCCTGCTACCAGCAGGACGTCGCCCCCGCCCTGTCCGACGAGGGCATCCAACTGATCCGCTGGCCCGAGCTGACCGAGAAGGAACAGGCCCGCCTGTTCACCTTCTTCCGGCAGCGCGTCTTCCCCGTGCTGACCCCCCTCGCCGTCGACCCGGCGCATCCCTTCCCGTACATCTCGGGTCTCTCGCTCAACCTCGCCGTCGTCGTACGCAACCCGGTCAGCGGCCACCGCCACTTCGCCCGGGTCAAGGTGCCGCCACTGCTGACCCGCTTCCTGGAGGCGTCGCCACAGCGATACGTACCCATAGAGGACGTCATCGCCGCCCACCTCGAAGAACTTTTCCCGGGCATGGAGGTCCTCGCCCACCACATGTTCCGGGTCACCAGGAACGAGGACCTGGAGGTCGAGGAGGACGACGCCGAGAACCTCCTCAAGGCCCTGGAGAAGGAGCTCATGCGGCGCCGCTTCGGCCCGCCGGTCCGCCTGGAGGTCGAGGAGTCCATCGACCCGTACGTGCTGGACCTGCTGGTACGCGAGCTGAAAGTGTCCGACGCCGAGGTCTACCCGCTGCCCGGACCGCTCGACCTCACCGGGCTCTTCGGCATAGCGTCCCTGGACCGGCCCGAGCTGAAGTTCCCCAAGTTCATCGCGGGCACCCACCGCGATCTCGCCGAGGTCGAATCCGCCTCCGCGCCCGACATCTTCGCCGCCCTGCGCGAGCGCGACGTACTCCTGCACCACCCGTACGACTCGTTCTCCACCTCCGTCCAGGCGTTTCTGGAACAGGCCGCGAGCGACCCCGACGTCCTGGCCATCAAGCAGACCCTGTACCGGACTTCGGGCGAATCGCCGATCGTGGAAGCGCTCATCGACGCCGCCGAGTCCGGCAAGCAGGTTCTCGTACTCGTCGAGATCAAGGCCCGCTTCGACGAGCAGGCCAACATCAAGTGGGCGCGCAAGCTGGAGGAGTCCGGCTGCCATGTCGTCTACGGGCTCGTCGGCCTCAAGACCCACTGCAAGCTCTCGCTCGTCGTCCGCCAGGAAGGCGACACACTGCGCCGCTACGCCCACGTCGGCACCGGCAACTACCACCCCAAGACCGCCAGGCTGTACGAGGACCTCGGCCTGCTGACCGCCGACCCGCAGGTCGGCGCGGACCTCTCCGACCTCTTCAACCGGCTCTCCGGCTACTCCCGCCGCGAGACCTACCGCCGCCTCCTGGTCGCCCCGAGGTCTCTGCGCGACGGGCTGATCGCCCGTATAAACAAGGAGATCACGCACCAGCGGGCCGGACACAGCGCCTACGTCCGCATCAAGGTCAACTCGATGGTCGACGAGGCGATCATCGACGCCTGCTACCGGGCCGCGATGGCGGGCGTACCGGTGGACATCTGGGTACGCGGCATCTGCGCGATCCGCCCCGGCGTCCCCGGCCTCTCCGAGAACATCCGGGTCCGCTCAATACTGGGCCGCTTCCTCGAACACTCCCGGATCTTCTCGTTCGGCAACGGCGGCGAACCCGAAGTGTGGTTCGGCAGCGCCGACATGATGCACCGCAACCTCGACCGCCGGATCGAAGCACTGGTCCGGGTCACCGACCCCGCCCACCGCGCCGCACTCAGCCGGCTCCTGGAGACCGGCATGGCCGACACCACCTCTTCCTGGCACCTCGGTTCCGACGGGAACTGGACCCGGCACGCCACGGACGCGGACGGCCAACCGCTGCGGCACGTACAGGAAATGCTCATTGACGCCCGGAGGCGCCGGCGTGCGACGCCATGACCACCAGACGACGCAGGCGGACCTTACGGCAGGGGCGGTGCTCGCGCCCTACCTGCAGGAACAGGCCGCCGAATTCCTGCGCAGCCTGCGCCTGCACCGCGAGAACAGCGCCCCCACGGACGCCAGAACCCACGCCGCCGAGGAGGCCGCCGGTGCCCTGCGCCGCTCGTCCCGCCGGATCGGCGGCACGCTGCACACCTTCCGGGCGGCGCTGGACACGGCCTGGGCCGAGCAGCTGCGCACCGAACTGGCCTGGCTGTCGGGCACCCTGGCCCGGGAGCACGCCTACGCGACCCGGCTGAACCGGCTCCTCGAAGCTCTCCACGCCCTGTCCGGCACCTCACTGCCCACCGCCCGCACCGGGTCCGGTTCCGATGCCGCCGGTGACAAGGAGCGCGCCGCCCTCGGCGTCGGCGCGGCCCGCGCCGGGGCGCTGCTCGAACGGCAGCTGACCCTCGCCCGGACCCGCGCCCACTCCGCGGCGCTCCAGGCGCTCGGCTCCTCCCGCTTCCATGCGGTGGCCGACGCCGTCGCGCTGCTCGCCTCCGAGGTGCCGCTCGCCGCGGCGGCCACGGCTCCGGCCGAGGAGATGCTGCACGGGCCCGCCGACCGGGCCGAACAGCAGCTGCTCGGTGCGGTGGCCGCGCTCCCCTCCGACGGGGCGGTCGAGCCGTACAACGAGGCGCAGGACGCGCCCTGGCACCGGACCCGGCTGCAGCTGCGCCTGCACCGGTACGCCCACGAGGTGGTACGGGGCGCCCCCGACCCGGTCCTGGTCGCGCCGGGGCGCGCGCTCGATCTGCACCGGGATGCGGCGGAGGCCGCCGCCGCCGCGGCATCGGCGGCCCGCACGCCCCGGATCGCGCCCGCGACCGCGTACGCGCTGGGGGTGCTCCACGCCGATCAGCGGCACGAGGTGGAGGCGGCGCGCAGTGTGTTCCGGGAGTGCTGGCCGTACGCGACCGCGGCGGTGACCGCACCGTGAGGAGCGGGCCTGTGCTCGCCGCGGGGTGCGTGCTGTGGCGCCGGTCGGAGCGCTCCGGCGAGCTGGAGATCTGCCTGGTCCACAGACCTCGTTACGACGACTGGTCGCATCCGAAGGGCAAGCTGAAGCACGGCGAGTCCGCGCTGGACGGCGCCCGGCGCGAGGTCCTGGAGGAGACGGGCCACCACTGCGCACCGGGTGCCCCGCTGCCCACGGTCCGGTACGCCGTGAACGGGCGTCCCAAGGAGGTTGCCTACTGGGCGGCCGAGGCGACCGGTGGCGCCTTCGTACCGAACGCAGAGGTCGACCGGGTGAGCTGGCTCTCCCCGGCGGCGGCCCGTACCCGTCTCACCCGGCCGCACGACCGGGATGTGCTGGACGCCTTGCTCGCCGGCCTGCCGAGCACCTGACCGGGACGGGGATCGAGCCCGTCCGGCATCGAGGACGTAACCCTCGCCCCGGACGGGGCCCCAGAACCGCACCGTACGACACGGTTCACCTCCCGTTCACTCTCCCCCGTAAACGGCTTCACCTGTTCTGCCTAACTTCGGCAGTGCACGGTGCGCGGCGCAACGCCAAAGCACCCACCACATCGCACGCCGTCGTAGAACGAAAAAGACCTCGGCGGCTCCTGGAAGGAACACCCGAAAAGTGAAGCTTCAGCGCAAGAACCGGCTTCGTGCCACCGCGCTCGGTGCCCTCGCCGTCTCCGGCGCCCTGGCCCTCACGGCGTGCGGTTCGGACAACAACAGCGACGGGTCCACCGGCGGCAACGGCGGCAAGACGAGCGCCGCGTCGAACATCAAGTGCGACGACGCCAAGGGTCAGCTGCTCGCCTCCGGCTCCAGCGCGCAGAAGAACGCCATGGACCTCTGGGTCAAGAACTACATGGCCGGCTGCTCGGGCGTCGAGGTCAACTACAAGTCGTCCTCCTCCGGTGAAGGCATCGTCGCCTTCAACCAGGGCACGGTCGGCTTCGCCGGTTCCGACTCGGCGCTGAAGCCCGAAGAGGTCGCCGCGTCGAAGAAGATCTGCAAGGGCGGCCAGGGCATCAACCTCCCGATGGTCGGCGGCCCGATCGCCATCGGCTACCACCTGGAAGGCGTCGACAGCCTCACGCTGGACGCCCCCACCCTCGCCAAGATCTTCGACGGCAAGATCAAGAAGTGGAACGACCCCGCGATCGCCAAGCTCAACAGCGGCGCGAAGCTCCCGGACAAGGCCATCCAGCCCTTCCACCGCTCCGAGGACTCCGGCACCACGCAGAACCTCGGCAAGTACCTGGGCGCAGCCGCCCCGAGCGACTGGAAGTACGAGGCCGAGAAGAAGTGGCCGGCCCCCGGTGGCCAGGCCGCGTCCGGCTCCTCCGGTGTCGCCGCCCAGGTGAAGCAGGTCGACGGCGCGATCGGCTACTTCGAGCTCAGCTACGCCACCTCGCAGTCGATCTCCACCGTCGACATCAACACCGGTGGCTCCACCCCGGTCAAGGCGACCCCGGAGAACGCCTCCAAGGCCATCGCCGCCGCCAAGATCAAGGGCACCGGCAAGGACCTGGCGCTCGACCTCGACTACACCACCAAGGCCGAGGGTGCGTACCCGATCGTCCTGGTGACGTACGAGGTCGTCTGCGACAAGGGCAACAAGGCCGAGACCCTGCCCACGGTCAAGTCCTTCCTGAACTACACCGCCGGTGACGAGGGCCAGAAGCTCCTCACCGACGCCGGTTACGCGCCGATCCCGACCGAGATCAACGCGAAGGTCCGCGAGACCATCGCCTCCCTCTCGTAACCGAGGCACGCAGCCGGGGCACGCAGCCCGAAGCCACGCAAGCACCACCCAGCAACACCCGTAGCAACGTCAGCAACACCTGGCGGGCCGGTCCGGTGCACCCCTCCGGACCGGCCCGCCACCACCCATCCGGTGCACCGCCGCCAGGGGAGCCCACCGCTCCCCCACACAGACCGGAAAGACCATGGCTTCCACCACACCGATAGACACGCCGCCGGCACCGCCGGTGGCGCGCAAGAGCGCCAGGCCCAAGACCGGGCGCGCGGGCGACAAGATCTTCCTGGGCCTCTCAAGGGGCTCGGGCATTCTGCTGCTCGTGATCATGGCGTCGATCGCCGTGTTTCTCACTTACCGCGCCGCGCTCGCCGTGTCCAAGGACGAAGGCAACTTCTTCACCACCTTCGACTGGAACCCGGCCGGCGACCCCCCGGTCTTCGGCATCGCGGTCCTCCTCTTCGGCACGATCGTCAGCTCGATCATCGCGATGGCCATCGCCGTCCCGGTCGCTGTCGGTATCGCCCTGTTCATCTCGCACTACGCGCCGCGCAAGCTGGCCGCGCCCCTCGCGTACGTCGTCGACCTGCTCGCCGCAGTGCCGAGCATCGTGTACGGCATCTGGGGGGCCCTCTTCCTGGTCCCGTACCTGGAGGGCCTGAACCTCTGGCTCGACCAGTTCTTCGGCTGGACCTACCTCTTCGAGAAGACCGAGGTCGGCGTCGCCCGCTCGCTCTTCACCGTCGGCATCCTGCTCGCGATCATGATCCTGCCGATCGTGACCAGCGTCAGCCGCGAAGTCTTCCTCCAGGTCCCGAAGATGAACGAGGAAGCCGCCCTCGCCCTCGGCGCCACCCGCTGGGAAGTCATCCGCCTCTCGGTGCTCCCCTTCGGCCGCTCCGGCGTGATCTCCGCCTCGATGCTGGGCCTGGGCCGTGCGCTCGGCGAGACGATGGCCGTCGCCACGGTCCTGTCGCCGAGCTTCGTCATCTCCGGACATCTGCTCAATCCGGGTGGCGGAACCTTCGCCCAGAACATCGCCGCGAAGTTCGACGAAGCCGACGAGCTCGGGCGCGACGCCCTGATCGCCTCCGGCCTCGTGCTCTTCATCCTCACCCTGCTGGTCAACGGCGCGGCCCGGCTGATCATCGCCCGCCGCAAGGAATACTCGGGGGCCAACGCATGAGCCAGGCAGCCAACACCGGCATCCAGGAACGCCCCACCCCGATGGCGCCCACACGCAAGACCAGCCTCAGCAGCCGGGCCCTGCCCCGCTGGGCCCCCCTCGCCTTCGCGGCCGTCGCGATCGCACTGGGCGTGGGCATCGGCGCGGCGGCGGGCTGGCGCAGCCACACCCAGTGGGGACTGTTCTCCGCCCTGCTCTTCGTCGTCATCTCGTACGTCACGACGACGGTCGTCGAGAACCAGCGCCAGGCCAAGGACCGCCTCGCCACCAGCGTCGTCTGGGTGTGCTTCCTCCTTGCCGTCGTCCCGCTGTTCTCGCTGATCTGGACGACGGTCAGCCGCGGCGCCAAGGTCCTCGACGGTTACTTCCTGACCCACTCCATGGCCGGTGTCCCCGGCATCGAGGCGGGCGGCGGCGTCTACCACGCGCTGATCGGCACCCTGGAGCAGGTCGGCATCGCCACCCTGATCTCCGCCCCGATCGGCCTGCTGACCGCCGTCTACCTGGTGGAGTACGGCAAGGGCGCGCTCGCCAAGGCCGTCACGTTCTTCGTCGACGTGATGACGGGTATCCCGTCCATCGTCGCCGGTCTCTTCATCCTGTCGATCATGCTGATGGCGGAACTCCAGCCATCCGGCCTGATGGGTTCGCTGGCCCTGTCGATCCTGATGCTCCCGGTCGTGGTCCGCTCCACCGAGGAGATGCTCAAGCTCGTCCCGAACGAGCTCCGCGAGGCATCGCTCGCCCTCGGCATCCCGAAGTGGCGCACCATCCTGAAGGTGGTCATCCCCACCGCGATCGGCGGCATCACCACCGGTGTGATGCTCGCGATCGCCCGGATCGCCGGCGAGACCGCGCCGATCATGCTGCTGGTCTTCGGCAGCCAGCTGATCAACCCCAACCCCTTCCAAGGTGCACAGTCCTCGCTCCCGTTCTACATCTGGGAGCAGTACAAGATCGGCAGCGAGCCGTCGTACGACCGTGCCTGGGCCGCCGCCCTGGTCCTGATCGCCTTCGTCATGATCCTCAACCTGGTGGCCCGCGGCATCGCCCGCTGGAAGGCCCCGAAGACCGGCCGCTGACCGCGGCACGAAAGAAGCAGTGATTCAGATGGCCAAGCGCATCGACGTCAGCGGCCTGTCCGCCTACTACGGCTCCCACCTCGCCATCGAGGACATCTCGATGACCGTGGAGCCCCGCTCCGTGACCGCCTTCATCGGCCCGTCCGGCTGCGGCAAGTCCACTTTCCTGCGCACCCTGAACCGTATGCACGAGGTCACCCCCGGTGGCCGCGTCGAGGGCAAGGTGCTGCTGGACGACGAGAATCTGTACGGGGCGAACGTCGACCCGGTCACCGTGCGCCGCACGGTCGGCATGGTCTTCCAGCGCCCGAACCCGTTCCCGACCATGTCGATCTTCGACAATGTCGCGGCCGGCCTCAAGCTGAACGGCTCGTACAAGAAGAACCAACTGTCGGACATCGTCGAGAAGTCCCTGCGCGGCGCCAACCTCTGGAACGAGGTCAAGGACCGGCTGAACAAGCCCGGCTCCGGTCTCTCCGGCGGCCAGCAGCAGCGCCTGTGCATCGCCCGCGCGATCGCGGTCGAGCCGGAGGTACTGCTGATGGACGAGCCGTGCTCCGCGCTGGACCCGATCTCCACCCTCGCCATCGAGGACCTGATCGGCGAGCTGAAGGAGCGCTTCACGATCGTCATCGTGACGCACAACATGCAGCAGGCGGCCCGTGTCTCGGACCGCACGGCGTTCTTCAACCTCGCGGCGGTCGGCAAGCCCGGCAAGCTCGTGGAGATCGACGAGACGGAACGCATCTTCTCCAACCCGTCCGTTCAGGCAACCGAGGACTACATCTCGGGACGCTTCGGATAGTCACCCGGCAACGGGGGCTGACGTGGGCCGGGGGCGTGGGTGGTTACGCCCGGTGGTGGGTTTCCACCGGCGAACCGCCTCACCCCTCCGGCGAACCGGCCTCGTCCCCAGACTGCCTTGAGGTGCTGCATGGCGGTGCCACCGCAAGGCGAAGGGGCCGCCCCCACTCCCCGCAGAGGGAGTAGGGGCGGCCCCATTTCCGTACAACCCCGATCGCGCCGGGCAAAGGACGAAGCGGCCACCGGACGATCCCGGCAACCCCGCCGCCCCGTCACCCGAACAGCAGCACCACAACCCCGTAACTGGCGGCAGCGACCAGCGCCGCGGCCGGCATCGTGATGAACCACCCCAGGATGATGTTCTTGGCAACACCCCACCGCACCGCGTTCACCCGCTTCGTGGCGCCCACACCCATGATCGCCGAGGTGATCACATGCGTAGTGGAGATCGGCGCGTGAAACATGAACGCCGAGCCGAACATGATCGACGCGCCCGTCGTCTCCGCGGCGAACCCCTGCGGCGGATCCAGCTCGATGATCTTCCGGCCGAGCGTCCGCATGATGCGCCAGCCACCCGCGTACGTGCCCAGCGAGAGCATCAGCGCGCAGACGATCTTCACCCAGACCGGAATCGGGTCGCTCGGGCTCTCGACATCCGCGATGACCAGGGCCATCACGACGACACCCATCGTCTTCTGCGCGTCCTGCAGACCGTGGCCGAGCGCCATGCCCGCGGCCGAGACCGTCTGGGCGATCCGGAAGCCGCGCTTGGCCTTGTGCGGGTTGGCCTTCCGGAACATCCACATGATCGCGACCATCACCAGATAGCCGACGACCAGGCCGATGACCGGCGAGAGGAACATCGGGATGACGACCTTGTCGAGCACCCCGTCCCAGTGCACCAGCGTCCCGCCGGCGAGTGCCGCACCGACCATGCCGCCGAACAGCGCGTGCGAGGACGAGGACGGCAGCCCGAAGTACCAGGTGACGAGGTTCCAGATGATCGCACCGACGAGCGCGGCGAAGAGGATTCCCATCCCCTTGTCGCCCTCGGGGGTCGCGATCAGACCCTCACTGACGGTCTTGGCGACACCGCTGCCGAGGAATGCACCGGCAAGGTTCATCACCGCGGCCATCGCCAGTGCCGCACGTGGTGTCAGTGCACGGGTGGAGACGGATGTGGCGATGGCATTCGCCGAGTCGTGGAAGCCGTTCGTATATGTGAAGCCGAGCGCGACACCGATGGTCACGATCAGCGCAAAGGTGTCCACGTGGTTCAGGACTCCTTGACCGCGATGGTCTCCACCGTGTTGGCGACATGCTCGAACGCGTCGGCGGCCTCTTCCAGCACGTCCACGATCTGCTTGAGCTTCAGCACCTCCATGGCGTCGTACTTGCCATTGAAGAGATGGGCCAGCAGCTTGCGGTGGATCTGGTCGGCCTGGTTCTCCAGACGGTTGACCTCGATCCAGTACTCGGTGAGGTTGTCCATCGTCCGCAGACCCGGCATCGCCTCGGCGGTCAGCTCGGCCGCCCGGGCCAGCACCTCGATCTGCTGCGCCACACCCTTGGGGAGTTCTTCGACCTGGTACAGCACGACCAGGTCGACGGCCTCCTCCATGAAGTCCATGATGTCGTCGAGCGACGATGCGAGGTTGTAGATGTCCTCGCGGTCGAACGGCGTGATGAAAGAGGAGTTCAGCTGGTGGAAGATCGCGTGGGTGGCATCGTCCCCCGCGTGCTCCGCTGCCCGCATGCGCTCCGCGATCTCGACCCGGGAGGCAGAGTCCGCCCCGAGCAGTTCCATCAGGAGTTTCGAGCCCGTGACGATGTTGTCCGCGGATGCGGAGAACATGTCATAGAAGCTCGTCTCCCTGGGGGTCAGACGAAAGCGCACGTGGGGTCCTCGGATGCTTTGGATTCGGTCAGGCTGATGCTAGGCGCATCATCCGGCCACGGCTAACCGGCATTCTTCAGTGTCGCGCATCGGGAACTGTGATCAGCACGGGCCCCCGGTCACGTTTCGGCAGAATTCGTTAGGATATACCCACCAGGGGTATATAGACGGCAGGGTAAAGGGAAACCGGGAGGCAGCAATGACCACCACCGAGGCCGCGGAGACGGAACCGGTCGTCACCGACCACGACCGGGGTATTCACGGCTATCACCACCAGAAGGCCGAGCACCTCAAGCGGCTGCGCCGGATCGAGGGCCAGATCCGCGGTCTGCAGCGCATGGTCGACGAGGACGTCTACTGCATCGACATACTCACCCAGGTCTCGGCGTCCACGAAGGCGCTCCAGTCCTTCGCGCTCCAGCTGCTGGAGGAGCACCTGCGGCACTGCGTCGCCGACGCGGCGGTCAAGGGAGGCGAGGAGATCGACGCGAAGGTCGAGGAGGCCACGAAGGCCATCGCCCGTCTGCTCCGTACCTGAAACGAGGAGACACCTGGTGCGGGAGGGATGCCTGGTGCCGGCGGGGCGGATGCCCGGTGCGGGGCAGGGCCTGATGCGGGGCGGGGCCCCGCACTCACCCCCGGTGGTCGGCCTGCCGGGGGACGGCGGTTCGTTCGGTGATCACCCGGACGTTCAGCACCTCGTCGATACGGTCCGCACTGAGCCGTTCCCCGATCGCGGCCGACGCGGCGATCATCAGCTCACCGCAGAGCTCGATCTCGGCGAGGGCCACATGGTCAGATACGGTCCGCGTGCCGAGCGTCACCACGTCACTCACCTCTCACTGCCGTCGCCGACTTCCTAGCGTAGGCAGCGGACCACACGCCGCGCATGGCACGGACGGACCATTTCGCGCCCGCCGGCATGCCTACGCCCCCGCCTTCGTCCGTGCCCTCGCCCATGTGCCGCCCGGCTATCTCTGTCGGATCTTCCCGGTGTAGATGTCGCGGTCGTCCGGCAGTCGTACGGAGACCGGTACCCCGAATCCGTACAGCAGCGTCGTCGACACCACCTCCACCGCCGGCCCCTCGTTGGCGAAGCTGAACCGGTGGCGCACCTTGCGCAGCCGCCCCTGCTCGTCCAGATACGCGTCGAACGGCACCGTGTCCGTGCGGAACCCTTTCGCCGCCGCGGCCAGTGCCCCGCGCGATTTCGGCGAGGCCTCGCGCGCCGCCCGGCCGATGTCCGAGATCCCCCGGTAGTGCCGCACGGCCACCCCGGCGAGCTCGGTCCTTCCTGCATACGTCACCTGCCGCGCCCCGCGCAGCAGTTCGGCGGCGGCCATCGGATCGGTCACTCCGCCGGTGACCAGATTGCCGTCCTCCAGGGTCGTCGTGTCGATCCTGACCCACTTGTCCGCGGGCACTCCGGCGCCGCGGTTCATCATGTAGAGCGCACCGGGGGCCAGCAGTTCGGTGATGGGATGGTGCTCGTCCTCGCCGGCGGCGTCCTCGGGCAGCACGACCTCGAGCCGGCCCACCTGGTTGCGGAAGTCGTACGTCCCCCGGCCCCTGATCGTCACCCGCGTCCCGCCCGCCGCGGTCTCCATCGACGTACGCACCTCGGCGCTTCCGGCAACGGACCGGGCTCCGGTCCCGGTCACCGCCCCCGTCCCGGTCCGGGTCCCGCGCACCGTCCCCGCAAGCACCGCGGCCGCGCGGTGGACCGCGTCGAGGGAGTCGGCCCCGCCCCGTTCATCGGCCATGGCACGGTCGCCGCCGCCGCCACCGCCGCCCGAGCATCCGGCGGTCGCCGCCATCACGCCCACCACGGCAAGGGCGCAGACAGCGCGCGCCCCGCCTCCGGACCTGTGCTGCTGCACCACCATCGCCTGCCAACCCCCAACGACGTACCGCTTGCCCGAGCCCCCCCCATCCGTTCCGCATAACGACAGCCCGTGTCCCCCGTCACGCCGCTCCCGTACGCCACACCGCCGGGTGGCCGTGCCCAGTACCGTGGACAGGTGTATGTCCAACACACCGATGAGATCCCGCAGACTCCCCCCACCCCCACGTCCTTTGGGCACGAGCCCACGACCGTGGAACGCGGCTCGTTCTGCACCGCCCGCTGCAGCTGCGGCTGGTCCGGGCCGGCCCGCCGCTCCCGGGACCGGGCCCGCACGGACGCCGCCGAACACAGCACGGCGTCCTGACTTCCTCTCCCACTCCCCTGACCTCTCCCCCACCGACCGGCCCTGAGCGCCATGACCCGGAGGTCCGATGAACCTGCCCCCCCTGCCCGACCGGCGCACCCTGCTCACCGCGGGCGCCGCAGCAGCACTCACCGGCGTCACCGCGACCGCCTGCAGCGGCGCGTCCGGCTCCGGTTCCAAAACCGGTGACGGGGACAACTCCTCGGGCACGTCAGGCACCGCGGGCGGCACCACTACTGCCTCACCCGCCTCGTCGGTCCCGTCGAAGCCCTCCCCCTCCGGCCCGCCGAACTGGTCCGCCCTGGCCAAGAGCCTCGACGGCACCCTCGTACGCCCGCAGGACGCGGCCTACCCGACCGCCCGTCAGCTCTACAACACCCGCTTCGACGGTCAGAGGCCCGCTGCCGTCGCCTACGTCAGGCACGAGGCGGACATCCGCGAGTGCCTGGCCTTCGCCCGCCGCACCGGCACCCCCGTGTCCATCCGCAGCGGCGGTCATTCCTACGCCGGCTGGTCGAGCGGCAACGGACGCCTCGTCCTTGACGTCTCGTCACTGTCCCGCGTCGACAGGAACGGCACGATCGGCGCGGGCGCCAAGCTCATCGACGTCTACCAGGGCCTCGCCCGCCACGGCCTGACGATCCCCGGCGGCTCCTGCCCCACGGTCGGCATCTCCGGCCTCACTCTCGGCGGCGGTCATGGTGTCGCCTCCCGCGCGTACGGCCTGACCTGCGACAGCCTCACCGCGGCGACCGTCGTCACGGCCGACGGCAAGACCCTCACCGTGGACGCCAAACACCACCCGGACCTCTTCTGGGCGCTGCGCGGCGCGGGCAACGGCAACTTCGGCGTGGTCACCGAGCTGACGTTCCGTACCCGCCCGGCCCCGCAGACCGTCACCGCGTACATGTCCTGGCCGTGGTCGCGCGCCCGGGCCGTCATCCAGGCCTGGCAGGAGTGGGGACCGTCCCAGCCCGACGAGATCTGGTCCTCGGCACATCTCGCCGCAGGCCCGGGCGGCGGCCACCCTTCCGTTTCGGTGGCCGCGTTCAGCCTCGGTACGTACGGCGACCTGAAGAACGCCGTCGACCGCCTCGCCGACCGGATCGGTGCCCCGGCCTCCTCCGTCTCGCTGCGCCGCCGCAGCTACCAGGAATCGATGCTCGTGTACGCGGGCTGCTCGGGCATCACCGACGCCCAGTGCCATCTGCCGGGCACAACGCCCGGCCGCACCCCACAGGGCACGCTCCAGCGCGAGACGTACGCCGCCGCGTCCGACTTCTACGACCGCTCCTTGTCCCCGGCGGGCGTGAGTGCCCTGCTCGACCGGGCCGAGGCGTTCACCCGGATTCCCGTCACCCAGGGCGGAGGCGGCGGCTCCATCGCGCTCACCGCACTCGGCGGGGCGATCAACCGGGTCTCCCCGCAGGCGACGGCCTTCGTCCACCGCCGCTCACGCGTACTCGCCCAGTACATCGGTGCCTGGAGACCCGGCACGACGGGCAGCGCCCAACAGGACTGGCTCAAAAACACCCACGCGGCGATGCGCCGGTACGCGTCCGGAGCGGCGTACCAGAACTACACGGACCCGACGCTGACCGACTGGCGCCGGGCCTACTACGGCTCGGCGGCCGACCGTCTCACCCGGCTGAAGAAGCAGTACGACCCCGGCCGCCTCTTCGCTTTCCCGCAGGCTCTCTGACGTACGGTGATGCCCGTGACATACGGTCACGGGCATGACGTACGGCCACGGGCCTGGCGTATGGCCACGGGCTCGCCACCCGGCCACAACCCCGGCCCCGGCACCCGGCCACCGATGGTCCCGGCCACCTCCTACGCGGCCAGGTCCTTCTCGCCGTCCCCGCCGCCCGTCCGCGGCCGCGGCTCAGGAATCCCGAACGCCCCGGCCCGCCCGTCCGCCGTTGCCGACGGCTCCGGCCGGCGCGACCGTACGAGCCATCCGAGCCGGTCCGAACGGGAGACGGCCGCCACCAACGGGGTCAGCAGCATCATCGCCAGCGGGGCGAGCAGCAGAGCGGCTGCCGTGCCGAGCGCGAACCCGCCGATGACGTCGGTCGGGTAGTGGACACCCATGTAGATCCGGCAGAAGCCTTCCAGCACGGCGAGCGCGATCGCGGCGATGCCGAACTTCCGGTTGGCCACGAAGAGCCCGACGGCCAGAGCCATCGCCATCGTGGCGTGGTCGCTCACGAAGGAGAAGTCGTTCTTCCCGCCCACCAGGACATCCAGCCCCTGGTGATCCCGGAACGGACGCGGCCGCTCCACGAAGCCGCGGATCGGGATGTTGATGAGCAGGGCGATCCCGGCGGCGAGCGGCGCCCAGACGATCCCTGCGACCGCGGTCACCGAATCATCGGCCGTGCCGCGCCGGCGGACGCTCCACCAACACCACAGGACCACCAGGACCATGCCGAGCATGATCCCGTACTCGCCGACGAACTCCATGACCCGGTCGAACCAGGTGGGAGCGGACTTCGCGAGTCCATTGATGTCGTAGAGCAGGCTGACGTCGGGGTTCGACCCATCCAGTGCGAGTCCAGCCATCTGCTGCGGCCCCTTGCCTTGTCTGCTGCCGCGGTCCACACCCATGTGCACCGCTTTGACGAACCCCCGTGTCGGTTCGATCACTGCGTGGATCGGTAAATCGGTCATACGTGGATCAGTACTGCGTGGCGGCTCTGTCCGTGAGGTCTTCCCCGATCAGCGCCGCATGGTCAGTGCACCACTGCCCGGTCCCCCCAGGGAACGACGTGCCCCGTGCGTACGTTCCACTCTCCACCGAATGATCACCATGACGTTATCGAAGAGTGACTCATCGTCGCAGCTCAGGGCCCAGGCTTCACGGAGAGTTCCGGCCACCGCCGTCCCGGCGTCATGCCGCCGGGAGGGCGGTCGGAAGGGCCGCGGCCCCGTCCTTGGTCACGCGCGTCGCCCCGAAGTAGTCGGGCGTGTCGATCTTGTCGAACCGGATCACGGCCCCGGTGTACGGAGCGTTGATCATGTACCCGCCCCCGACGTACAGCCCCACATGGTGGATGGCCCGTGAGTTGTTCAGATCGTCCGAAAAGAACACCAGGTCACCCGGGAGCAGCTCGTCCCGCGAGGGGTGCGGCCCGGCGTTGTACTGATCGTTCGCCACCCGGGGCAGCTCGATGTCCACGGTGCGGTACGCGGCCTGGGTCAGCCCCGAACAGTCGAACCGCCCGCCCTGCGCGGCCGTACCGTTGCCGCCCCACAGGTACTTCGTACCGAGCTTCTTCTGCGCGAAGTAGATCGCCCCGGCCGCCTGCTGCGAGGGCTGGACCCGGCCGACGGGCCGGGCGAAGCTCTTCTCCAGGGACCGGATGATGGTGACGTAGTTCTGCGTCTCCTCGATGTCCGGAACCCCGCCCGACCGGATCACCCGGTACGCACCGGCGTTGTACGCGGCCAGCATGTTGTCGGTCTGATCGCCCGGCACCTTCTTCACGTACCCGGCCAGTTCGCAGTCGTACGAGGCCGCGGACGGAATCGCATCCGCCGGGTCCCATACGTCCCGGTCTCCGTCCTTGTCCCCGTCGATCCCGTGACCGGCCCAGGTGCCCGGGATGAACTGGGCGATGCCCTGGGCGGCGGCGGGACTCTCGGCCCGGGGGTTCCACCCGCTCTCCTGGTAGAGCTGGGCGGCCAGCAGGGCCGGATTGATGGCGGGGCAGAGGTTGCCCCACTTCTCCACCAGGGGCTGGAATTTCGCGGGCACGGCCCCCTTCGCCAGCCCGACGGCTCCGCTGCTGCCGGAACTGACGAGTCCGGCAGCGGCGGAGTACGTACCGACGACGAGCAGCGCCACGAAGCACATGGCCATGCCGACGCCGATGCCACCAACCACCCAGAATTTCCGCACCCCTCAACCATCCCCCATCCGGGCCGGGTTCATGAGCGGTTTCGCGGGTGTGTACGAATCTTCCGGGTCATCAGGGTCGTTGACCGGCCATTCCGGCGCACTGACCAGCCCTCAGGAGGCTCCGGTGGACCAGTAGTCGGAATGCACGTTGGGGCGCGGAAGGGGGTAGACCCCTTCGTAGGCGGGCCCGTTCGGCTTGGAGGTGGAGTCTGCGACCTTCGACTCCTTCACGCAGGGGCTGTCCGCTTCGAAGAACGCCTGCCCCTTGCCGCGGAAACTCACACTGATGCCGAAGCCGGCCTTTGTCTGTGCGTAGACCGCCGGGAACTCCTTGTCGTTGTTCTTCGCCTTGATGCGGTAATCGCTCTTGCGCCAGAACTTCTCGACCTGGTCCAGGAAGCTCTGCCGGCGCTCCGCCGACACGATGGTCATCACGGTGCGCCTGCGCGTCACATCGCAGCTGCCCGTCGTCGTCGGGCCGTGCGCCCACTGCACCTCGGGGTTGATCTCCTTCAGCACGGCGTCGAGCATGCCGTCGGACCGTTCGGCGGCCTCCTGCATGTCCATGCCGCTCCCCTTGGTGCTCTTGGTGCTCTTCGTGGTTCCGGCGCTCTCGCTGCCGCTCGATTGTCCGCTGTCGTTGCCGCAGCCGGACAGTGCGAAGCCGAAAGCCAGGGCCACCGCAACGATCTGGAGCCTTCGCTTCATCGCTGTTCCTCCATCTTGAGCCTGTCGGAGTGTCCCGACACGATCAGAGCGATGCTGTCCGCCGACATGGCGTCCCGTACCGGATCGAAGTAGTTGGAGTGCGCATCGAAGCTCACACCGCCGGTGCTGATCAGGGGCTGGCCGGGGGCCACCGGGAATCGCTGGGCTCCGAAGGCCTTGCTCGCCGGGTCCTTGCCGAACCAGAGGTCGTCGTCGCCCGGGTCGGCCAGGTCTCCGGCGAAGTATGCACCGGCGGGGCCTCCCAGAATCATCCCGATCGCACCCACGGCGGCCTGTGTCTTGGACGGGAGCTTGGTCACCGGGTCGTTGGCCGCGGCACCGACGAAGACATGTCCGCTGCCGACACCGAGGTCCACGGCGCGGTCCACGCCCACCCCCGGACTGCCGACCAGGATGATGTCGTCCACCCCCGGAATACCGCCGTCGCGCTGCGTCGCGGAGCCCACGGTGCGTGAACCGTAGGAGTGCCCGATGGCCGTGATGTGCGGGTCCTTGTTCTGGTTGGTGGCCGCGATACCGCCCATGAAGTCGCTGTAGGCCGCGCCGCCCTTATCCGCCCGGCCGGTGCCCGCGACCGCCAGGCTGTGCAGCCCGTCCGGCGTCTGCGGTGCGTCGTATCCCAGCCAGACGATCGACGCGGTGGACGAGTCGTAACCCTGGGCGCCGATCGCCGTGTCACGGGCACGCTTGAGATCGTTCTTCGCGAATTCCTCGTCGAGGGAAGTGTTCAGCCCCGGCACATAGGCCGAAACGTTCTTCGAGGTGTCGGGGTTCCCGTAGGAGACGATGGCCCGCCCGTTGCCCTCGTCGCTGATGCCGATCAGGTACATCGGCGGCTTGCTCCCCTCCTGCAGTTGCCGGTCGATTTCCTTCAACGCCGCCAGCTGGTCCTTCGACTTGGAGTCGGTCTTCCCCTCCAGCTTCGAAATCAGGTCCGGGAGGTTCTTCCGGTTGGCCGCGTCCCTGTCCGCCACCGGGATGCCGTCCAGATTGCCGATCTTGTCCGGGGAGAGCTCCAGGTACTGATCGCGTTGTTGCTGCGTCAGACCGTTCCACCAGTCCTTGCGTTGGGCCGCAGTCGCATTGTGCGGAATTCGGTCATTGAGGTAGTCGCGCTCCGCGTCCCGTACCGCCGCCTCGACGCGGCTACCGGAGCCGGGCAGCCCGGCGACCGCGCCGCCGCCCCCGCCGGATGCCTTGGTCATGTCCCAGGCTGCGGCTACGTACTTGCCCTTGTCCCACTTGCCGCTGGCGCCCCGTGCGGCCTGGGCGTACTGGTCGGCGATGTCCTTGGCGGTGTCGACGGGGTGGGAGACCGTGTCGACGACACCGCTGACGTCGCCCCACAGGCCGTCGTCGCCGACGACGCCGGTGAGGAAGTTGCCGTCCGAGGGGCGGGAGGAGTCGGTGTCCGAGTTTTGTCTACCCGCGTCGACCTGCGAAGAAGAACCGCCGGAGGCGGATTCGGAGGAACCGCCGGAGGTGTCGGAGCCGCCGGTGCTGTCTGTGCCGCCGGAGCCACCGGAGCCACTGGAGCCACCGGATGAGGTGGAGCCGCCGGAATTCGAGCCGCCGGATGTGGTGGACCCGCCGGATGTGTCCGAGCCGCCGGACCCCGTACCCCCGGTCACGGTCGCGCCCTCGGAACCCGCGCCGCCGGCGGAATCGGATCCGCCCCCGGTCGAGGTGCCGCCGCCGTTACCCGTACCTGTGCCATTGCCGGCGACCACGTCGACATCGGGTGCCGGGCAGGCGCTTCCGGTCAGCTGGCAGATGGCGTTACGGATCTCCCCGGTCAACTGCCCGCCGATGCCCGTCGCCACGAGCCCGCCGATGAGGGCCACGACCACGAGGATCATGCCCAGGTACTCCATCGCGGTCTGACCGGCGTCCCGACGCCACTTGATCATCCGCGCGATGCTGAACGGCCGGTGATCGGCGCGCTGTTCGGGACTGAGCCCGAACCATTCGCGCGAGCCGGCCCGGAACAACAGGACGATGACGACAACCGGCATCGCCAGTTGCGCCACACCCTGCCCGCCGGTGCCCTCGCTCAGTGTCGCCAGGGCGCCAAGGGTGAGCCAGGCATGTACGGCGAGGAGCCCGCGCCAGATCCAGACGCCGCCGGTCCTCATGTACAGCGACAGTACGAATCCGGTGACGCCGGGCAGTGCGGCGTACAGCACCATGCCCAGAAGGTGACCGTCCACCGCATCGACGGACGAGGCCACGACCAGCGCGTCGATCGCACCCACGACGGTGACGACGAAGAGCAGCCGTACGAGAACCAGTACCGCTTGCAGAGGGCGCGACAACGATTGTCTGCCCGGACGGCCCTCGGCAGCGCTTATGCCGGCGCCACCCGGTACCGCTAATTCTCGTATGCCAGACACGACGGGTCTCCCAGCTTTGTGAGTGGGCGCAGCGACAGTTCCCCCGGTCTCTGTATGCGACCACACCAACACTGGGCGCGGCATGGGCCCCAGGACCCAATGCAGGACTCAAAGTCCCAGGTGGCCAGCTAGTCCCTTACCCCCACTGACTGGCCCGATATGGGTCATTGGGGATGATGACGTGACGTCAGGGAGCTCCGGCGGACCAGAAGTCGGAGCGGACGTTGGGGCGGGGGATGATCTCGGCGTCCGCGTAGCTCGGTCCGTTGGGTTTGGCGATCGGATCCGCGACCTCAGATTCCTGTACGCATGGACTGTCGACCTCGAAGAAAACCTGACCTTCACCCCCGGTGATCAAACTGACGCCGAACCCGTCCTGCGTCTGCGCAAAAATTGCTGGCACGTCCGCGTCATTGTTGATCGCCTTGATCCTGTAGCCGCTCTTCCGCCAGAAGCGATCGACCACGCCCAGGAAGCTGCCTCGGCGCTCCGCCGACACAATGGTCATTACCGTGCGCCGTCGAGTCACATCACAACTACCCGTGGTGGTCGGGCCGTGCGTCCACTGCACCTGCGGATGGATCTCCTTCAATGACGCGTCGAGGATCCCGTCAGCACGTTCTGCCGCCTCCTGCATATTCATGTCAGACTTCCCTCCATTCGAATGGATGACACCGTTAGCACACGCAGACAGCGGCACAAACAGGAGCAGCGCTATCACCAAAATCCAGAACTGGCGCCTCACCGGTACTCCTCCGCCTTCAGTTTGCTGGAACGCCCCGCCGCTACCAAAGCAATATTGTTTGCCGATACGGAGTCTCTCCTCGGATCGAAATAATGGGAGTGCGCATCGAAGGAGATCCCTTTACCGCTGATCAGCCTGGGCCCCTCATCCACTTGAAAACGTCTCGCGCCGAATGATTCACTCGCCGGGTCCTTGCCGAACCAGAGGTCATCGCCCCCTTCATCGGCGATGTCGCCCGCCGCGTAAGCAGCCGCTGGCCCAGCGGCAATCAGCCCCACAACACCGGCGGCACTCTGCTGTTTAGACGGAAGTTTGGTCACCACGTCGTGTTCAGCGGCTCCGACAAAGACGTGATCCTTCCCAACCCCGAGGTCTTCCGCGCGATCGACGCCTACCCCTGGGCTGCCAACGAGAACGATGTCGTCAACCCCTGGGATCCCACCGCCTTGCTGCGTGGCAGCGCCCACTGTGCGCGAACCGTACGAATGGCCAATTGCAGTCAGATGCGGGTCTCTATTCTCATTGGTGGCCGACAGACCGCTCATAAATCCGTTGAAGGCACGTCCACCCTTCTCTGCCCTTTCATCACCCATGACATCCAGGCTCCCCATGCCGTCAGGGGACTGTGGCGCGTCGTAGCCAAGCCACACGATTGCCGCACTCGAAGAGTCGTGAATTCGAGTACCGATCGCAGTATCGCGGGCACGCTTGAGGTCATCCTTCGCGAAGTCTTCATCCAAGGAAGTATTCAGTCCCGGGACATATGCCGAAACATTCCTTGCAGTGTCGGGATTGCCAAACGAAACGATCGCCCGCCCGTTCCCCTCGTCACCAATCCCGAGCAAGTACATCGGCGGCTCCCCAGGTTTGTTCCCCTCCCTCAACTGCCGGTCGATCTCCCGCAATCCCGCCAACTGCGTCTCCGACTTCTCGTCGTCCCGCCCCTCCAGCTTCCCCATCAGCAGCTGCAGGTTGTCCCGGTTCGCCGCATCCCTCACCACAGCCGGAATGCCGTCCAAGTTGCCGATCTGGTCCGGGTACACCGCCAGGTACTCCTCGCGCTGTTCGTCCGTCAGGCCGGCCCACCAGGCCTTCCGCTCGGCCGGTGAGGCGTCGCGGGGGATGCCGTCTCTCAGGTACCCGCGTGCCGCGTCCCGTACCGCGGCTGCGTCGCCCGCCGCGTCGGTCCACGTGGCGTCGGGGACCTTCAGGCCCTCCTCGGCCCTCAACTGGCGCAGGATGCGGGCGTACCGCCAGTCGATCTCGGCCGCCGTCCGTACGGCCTTCGCCACCCGGTCCGCGATGTCCTGCGCCTTTGCCACGTTCGGGTTGGGCGCGACCAGGCCCGAAGGCGGCAGGAGGCCCAGCAGCGAACCCACCGACGCCGTCCCGCCCGGCAGCGGCTTTCCGTCGATCAGGCCCTCGCCCGCCGCCGGATACGTCACCGAACCGTCCGCGTGCACGGTGAACTTCAGGAACTCCGCATCGTCCAGCGCCTCCCGCAACGCCCGTTGCTGGAGGCGCAGCTCATGGGCCAGGCTGTTCAGCGTCGTACGGAGCAGACCGCACTCCGTGTAGACGTAACTCAGGTTCCGGCTCAGTTGCTTGAGCCGCCCGACCGCCGCGTCCGCCGCCGCACCCCGCTGCGTACCGCGCAATCCGGTCAGGAGCTGCGTCTCGATGCGGTCCCGGCCCGCGTCGGCACGGTTGCTCGCCTTGCCCCACCCGTCGGCCGCACCCTCCAGTTCACCGCACTTCAGGTCGCGTAGCTGCGCCCAGGTGAGGGTCATCGCCCCTCACCCCGACCCGACGATGCCACCGGCGCGAACGACGCCTTTACTGTCTCGTTCGTCTCGCCCTGGGCCCGGGCGACGGCCCTCAGCTTCCCGGCCAGCGCCCCGCACTCCCCCCGCGCGGCCTCGAACCGTCGCACCCACGACTCCCGTACCGATCCCAGCTCCGCCAGCGCGGTCAGACCTCCGGTCCCCGCAAGCAGGCCCTCGTGCGCTGTCTCCAGTTCCGACTTCACCGGGCCGAGGTGCGTACACATCCCCTCCGCGCTACCGGCGGCCCGTAGCCAGACCCCGTCGCTGTGCTTCAGTACGTCCCTGCCGCCGCCACCCGCCTCGCCCGCCAGATCGCTCAGCCGCTGCCGGCCCCCCGGCTGTCCCACTACTGCCACTCCGGCCACCCCGCTCCGTCCTTGATCGTGGAGCGGCACTGTGCCAAATCCAGTGCGGGCGACACGCCGCGCCCGCACGCGCCTCAAGGCGTCAGGCCCCCGCAGGCCCCGCGCACCAGGCCCTGCATTTCACCCGAACGGGCTACCGCAATGCCGCCCGAGCCCTCGGCCGGATCCCGCCAACGGTGTGGTCACCCCATGTCATCGACTCCTAGAGTGAGTTGGCAGACAAACGCGTGACACACGCGCAACACGGGGAACGGGGCGCGGAGTGACGCGAGTCGTAGGCGTGCACGGCGTGGGCAAGCAGCTCATGGGCAGCGAAATGTTGCGCAGCGATTGGTTTCCGGCCCTCTCCGACGGGCTCCGGCATGCCGGCCGACGAACCGTCCCTTACGACGAATTCACGATGGCGTTCTACGGGGACCTGTTCCGGCCACCGGGCCGCACCCTGGCCGTGGGCGACCCCATGTTCACCGTGTCCGACGTCGCGGACGGCTTCGAACTCGACCTGCTCCTCGCCTGGTGGCAACACGCAGCCGACATCGACCCCGCTGTGCCCCCGGCCACCGGCTCCACCACCCTCGCCCGTTCCCCTCGCGCCGCGCAGACGGCGCTACGGTCCCTGCAACGCTCCCGGTTCTTCGCCGATGTCTCGTTGCGGGCGCTGATCTTCGATCTGAAGCAGGTACGCCGCTACCTCCTCGACCCCGACCTGCGTACCGCCGCCCGCCGGCGGGTCCAGGAACGGATCGGCCCCGACACCCGTGTTCTGGTCGGCCATTCGCTCGGCTCCGTCGTCGCGTACGAGGCCCTGTGCGCGATGCCGGGACATCCCGTAAAGGCACTGGTCACTCTTGGTTCGCCGCTGGGCATGCGGATGGTCTTCGACCGGCTCCTGCCCCGTCCTGGTGACTGGCCCGGCAGCCCGACCCCGGTCGACCGGCCGGACAGCCCCGACCCCGCCCCGCGCTGGACCAACGTCGTCGACGAAGGCGATGTCGTCGCCGCGGTCAAGGACCTGTCGCTGCTCTTCGGGCCGTCCCTCGAAGGCAAGGTCGTGCACAACGGCTCCCATGCCCACGAGGCGACCGCGTACCTGACAGCCGCCGCCACCGGTTCGGCGGTGGCAGAAGGCCTGCGGCGTGACTGAAACAGCCCCCACGCCCCCACCGCCTCCGCGCCGCTATCTCATCGCGACGGCGGTCACCGCCTACCCCAAGGCCCCCGCCCATCTGGAGTGGGACCGCCCCGGTCTCGCGGACGCCCGCCGCCGGGTCATCGATCTGTTCACCACACACCTCGGCTACGAGCATGTGTCCGACCTGGGCCTGAACCCCACCGAGGCCCAACTCCTCACCGAACTCCGCAACTTCAGCAAGTCGCCCGACCGCCGCCCCGACGACCTCCTCGCCGTCTACATCGCGGGCCACGGCGAAGTGCTCGATGACGGCGAGCACGTGATCCTCACCTCGGACACCGATCCCGACGACATCGACGACGCCCTGCCCACCCTCACCCTGGCCCGCAAGATCCTCCGGGGCACCCGGGTCCGGCGGCTCATGCTGATGCTGGACACCTGCTTCTCCGGCCAGGGCGGAAACGAGCTGCTCGCCGCCATGGCCCGGCTGAAGGGCCGATGGGACGGCGACGGGGAAGCCGGGCTGGCAGTCCTCACCTCCGCACAGCCGGGCGAGCTCGCCGAGACCGGCACGTTCCCCGAACTCCTCGGCGAGGCCGTACGGAGCCTGGCCACAGCCGGTTACACCCCCGAGACCCTCGCGCTCGACGCCGTCGTCAGCGCGATGAGGAACGACCCCAAGCGCCCCGGGCACCAGACGATCGGCCTGGAGATCATCGGTCTGACCGGCGCGATCCCGCCGTTTCTGCCCAACGGGCACCAACGCGCCCGGCTCAGCCACTTCGACGTGGCCCTGCAGCAGACACTCGAGTGGGAACGCCAGGCCGACCGCCGCGTCGTCGAATATCTGAGCCGCTTCCTGACCCGCGTCAAGGGGCATTCGGATCGCGCCAGGGCCGGCTGGTGGTTCTCCGGCCGCCATGACGCCCTCGCGGACATCTCCCGCTGGCTGATCGATCCGTCTCCCTCACAACCCGCGCTCGCCGTCACCGGAGGCCCTGGTTCCGGCAAGACAGCGGTACTCGGCCTCCTGGCCGCCGTCAGCGATCCCGAGCAGCACCGCACGGTCCCGCTGGACAGCATGGGGCTCACCTCGGTCCGCCTCCCGCCGCCACGCGCCCTCGACGCCGCGATCTACGCCCAGAGCCTCACCGACCAGCAGGTCCTGCAGGGCATCGCCGCCGCCGCTCGCGTCACGGCCGACACCGTCTCCGAACTGGTCAACCAGCTGGCGGCCGGACCGGGTCCACCCGGCCGGCAACCGCTGACGGTTCTGATCGACGCGCTCGACGAGGCCGTCACCCCGGAGAGCCTCTGCCACAACGTCCTGCGCCCCCTGATCGACCCGGGCACCCCACACCTGCGGCTGCTCCTGGGAACCCGCCCCCACCTGCTCGAACGGCTCAAGCTGGGCAACGCCGCGCGCATCGACCTCGACTCCGAGAGGTACGCCGACCCCGAGGCCGTCCACGCCTACACGATCCGCAACCTCCTCGGCGCACACATCCACTCCCCCTATCTGTCCTGCGACACCACCGTGCTCACAGCCGTCGCACGCCAGGTGGCCCGGGCGGCGGGCCGGTCCTTCCTCGTCGCCCGCATCACCGCAGGCACCCTCGCCGCCACACCGGAACTCCCCGACCCCCATGCCCCCGACTGGATCGCCTCACTGCCCCAAATGCCCGGCGAAGCCATCCACAACGACCTCACCCGACGCCTCGGCGACCGGGCCCCCGAGGTCATGGACCTGCTGCGCCCGCTCGCCTTCGCCCAGGGCCAGGGCCTGCCGTGGGAGGACATCTGGGCCCCGGCCGCCTCGGCGGTCTCCGGCCGCGGCTACACCAACGAGCACCTGTGGCAGCTGCGCTCCACCGCCGGTTCGTACATCGTCGAGGCGATCGAGGACGGCCGCTCCGTGTACCGGCTGTACCACGAGGCGATGGCCGAGTACCTCCGTACGGACCAGGATCCGCAGACCGTACACGCGGCCCTCGCCTCGGCGCTGCGTGCGACGGTCCCGTACGGTGCCGACGCCGCCCCCGACTGGTCGCGCGCCCACCCCTACCTCCGCCGCCACCTGGCCACGCACGCCGTGCTCGGGGGCGTACTCGACGAACTGGTCCAGGACTCCGACTACTTGGTCCACGCGGAGTGCGACACACTCGCCCCGCACCTGCGTCTGCTGACCACCGCCGAGGGCCGGCTCCACGGTGCCGTCTACCGGGCGTCGATCGGTACCCACCGTCCGCTGCCGCCCGACGAGCGGCGGGCAGTTCTCGCGCTCGACGCGGCACGGTACGGGGCCGGCGCGACGCGCCGGGCGCTCGCCGACCGGATGCCGGCCGACGTCTGGAAGCCCGTCCATGCGACCGGCAGTGGTGTCTCCCCGGCCATGCACAACATCCTCACCGGTCACACCCGCGAGGTGTCAGCGGTGGCCTGCACCGTGATCGACGGTCAGCCCGTCGCCGTCACCGGCTCCCACGACCACACCGTGCGGATCTGGGACCTCAACACCGGCCGGCCCATCGGCGAACCCCTCACCGGGCACGAGACCCCGGTGACCGCAGTGGCCTGCACTCAGGTCGACGGCCGGCCCGTCGCCGTCACCAGCTCCTACGACTCACCTGCGCGCATCTGGGAGCTCGACACCGGTCAACCCGTCGGCGAACCCTTCACCGGGCCCAACAGCCCTGTGGATGGGCTCATCTGCGCCGAGTTCGACAGTCAGCCCGTCGTCGTCACCGCTTCGTACCACGACCCCACGGTACAGATGTGGGACCTGCGCACCCGCCAACCCGTCGGCCCTCCCCTCACCCACCACACCGCCTGGTTCCAGGCGGTGCTCTGCGCGGGAACCGACGGCCGACCCTATGCCATCGCCAGCGACCGGGACACGGACACGGACAGGAAGCACCTGGTGCGGGTGTGGGACCTAAGCACCGGCCGGCCCGTCGGCGACCCCTTGATGTCCGAGGACGGTCCGGTGAAGACCGCGGCCTGCACCGAGATCGACGGCCGACCCGTCGTCATCGCTGGCACCCCTGTTTCCGTGCAAGTGGTGGACCTCACCACCGGCCGACCCGTCGGCCCGCCCTTCCCCACCTACACCGGCGCACCGACTGGGCTGGCCTGCATCCACCTCGACGGACAACCCATCGGCGTCGCAACCTCCCGCAACGGGGAGCTGTCGCTGTGGAATCCGGGCACGCGACGCGTCATCGGCGACCTCACGGGCCATACCAGTGGGGTGAGTGCGGTGGCCTGCATCCACCTCGACGGCCGGCCCGTCGCCGTGACCGGCTCGCGCGACTACACGGTTCGCGTGTGGGACCTGAACACCGACAGCCCCATCGGCCGGCCCTCCGCGGGACACACCGACAAGGTGACGGGAGTGACCTGCGGCCGACTCGACGGCGAACCTGTCGCCGTCACCACCTCCTCCATCGACAGCGCACGGGTATGGAGCCTGCAAACCCACGAGGCCATCGATCAGTTCAGCATGGGGATGACTGGCCCATCGGAGGTGGCCGCCGTCACCTCCACCGTCGACGGCCGACCCGTCATCCTCAGCCTCGACGACCGACCCGACCTCCGCTTCAAAGTACGGGTCTGGGACCTGCAAGCCCGCCTGCCGACCGGCCGGCTCCTGATCGACACGCTCCGTCGGGTGACGACGCTGGCCTGGACCCGACTCGACGGGCGGCCCCTCGCCCTCATTGGCTACGACGACGGAGCAACGCAGTTGTGGGACCTGGAGACCCGCCGCCCCGTCGGCCGCACCCTCAACGGACGCAAGGGTTCGAGTGAAGCAGCGGCCTGCATCCGACTCGACGGACGGTCCGTCGCCCTCATCAGTTACACCGACAACAGCGTGCGCCTCTGGGACATGGACACCGGCGAACCCATCGGCCGACCGCTCATCGGCCACCTCGGCCGGGTGACGGCCGTGGAATGCATCGAGATCGACGGGCGGCCCCTCGCCGTCACGAGCTCCCATGACAAGACGCTGCGCATGTGGGACCTGAACACCCAGTCCGCCTTCGGCCGTCCCCTTGTCGGCCACACCAACTGGGTGAACGCCATGCTCTGTACCGAAGTCGACGGACGCCCCGTCGCCGTGACCGGCTCGCACGACAACACCGTACGGATCTGGAACCTCCAGAATCCCACGGCGGCGCCCACGGTGATCCGGTTGGCCAACCGCTGTTCGGCACTCGCCGTTTCCGACGGCCACCTCGTGGCCGCCTTCGGCAACGACGTGGCGTTCTTCAGCCGGGAGCCCGTTTCCTCTCGTCCGCGGTCCGGCTGGACGCCATGACTCGCACGCTCACCGCGCCCGAGTGGACGATCTGAATCCTGGATCTGCGCGGCGGTCAGGCCGCGGCGTCGGCCGGCTCCGGGTCGGCGGCCAGGCGGGCGTGCAGATGCTCGTCGTGATACGCCCCGTCGCCGTAGCGGTGGGAGTCGCGCAGTGTGCCTTCGGCGGGGTAGCCGCAGCGGTGGGCCACCCGGCAGGAGGCCTCGTTGCCGGTGGCATGGGCGATCTCGATCCGGCGGGCATCGGCCGTCTCGAAGGCCCAGCTGGTCACCGCTCCGACAGCTCTGGTGGCCACGCCCCGCCCACGGGCGTCCGGGAGTGTCCAGTAGCCGATCATCGCGAGGCCGTCCGCGCGGTCGACCCAGCTCAGACCAACGGCGCCCAGCAGGGCGCCGTCGGCCGCGCCCAGTACGGCGAAGGTGGCGGCGGCACCGCGGTCCCAGCTTCCCTCGCGCTTCTCCAGCCACGCCATGGCTTCGGTGCGATCAGCTGCCGGAAAGGGGTTCCACCGTGCGATCAGCGGGTCCGCGGCGGCGGCTGTCAGGCCGTCGAGCATCGCATCCAGCTCGTCGGCCTCCCGTGACCACGGGCGCAGCAGCACGTCCCCCAGGTCGAGCGTGGCGCGGACGAAGGTTCGCCGGTCGGCGGGGTTCTGGGCAGCGACCGAAGGTATGGAGGTGGAGGTGCTCATGGCTCCTTCCTACGCGATCACGCGACGCACCGCCATTGAATTTCCGTCGGTCAAGGGCGTGATGGCGCACTCGCTCAGCAGACCGCGCCCGGCCCCGCCGCCGTCGCCGTCGCCGTCGCCCGGAGCAGATCCCGCACCAGGTCGTAGTCGATCGCCTCCGTCTTACGGAAGCGCAGGCAGCCCTTCCCCATGTCCTGCCCGGCCAGCCGCTCCGCGAAGGCCTCACGCACGTCGCTGCGCATCAGGTAGAAGGAGATGTACTGCTTCTGCGAGGCGAACGCGATCTCCGCGGTGCCGTCCCGCTCGTACGCGGGCATCCCGTACGCCATGACCTCGTCGAACCCGGCCAGCTCCGCCCGGCACAACTCCCGCAGCCTCGTCAGGGCGTCCCTGCGCTCCTCGGGCACCTCGGCCAGATACCCGGCCACGTCCTTCGCCTCGCTCCGCACCATGCAACGAGGCTATGCCCGTCCCGTGCATCTGTCGCCCGGCCCGTACTCCCCCTCACCCTCCCCCTTGGCCGCGCACTCCACCCAGAGCAGCTTCCCGCCCTGCCCCGGCAGCCCGCCGCGCATGGGGTACGCGCCCCAGCTCTCCGCGTAAAGGGTGACGAGATAGAGCCCCCGCCCACGTTCGGCGAGCTCCGCCGGGGCCTCGGCGCTCCACCGGAAGGGGGCGGGGATGTGCGGGTTGGTGTCCCAGACACTCAGCCGGATACGGCTGCGCCCGGCGTCGCGCAGGCGGAGGGAGTACGCCCCCGAGGAGTGCAGGTAGGCGTTGGTGACCAGCTCACTCGCCAGCAGTTCGGCGGTCTCGGTGAGTTCGCGCATGCCGTGGACGCGCAGGATGGTGCGGAGGGTGGCGCGGGCCACGCCGGGGGCGCGGGGATCCTGCGGGAGTTGAAGGGTGTATGTCCAGGGCGGGGTTACCGTGGCACTGACCATGGAAGTCTCCGTTCACGGAGGGAAGTTGAATCATGGGTTTCCGGTTACCCGGTGACGAGGCCGCTCCGTCGAGCGGGGTACTTCCGGGCGGGTGGCCTGAGTCACAGACTAAAGCGCAAAATGGAATACATTCCATGAAGTTCATGAATTACATGACAGATACCCTCGTGTGGGTGACCAAGCCGGGGAGCGAGTGATGTCATCCAGCACCGCACCAACAGCCCGCCGTCAGCGGCTGGGAGCAGAACTCCGCAAGTTGCGCGAGCGTGCCGGGATCACCGCAACCGAGGCCGCCAAGCTCCTCGGTGGCAACCAGGCTCGCATCAGCAATATCGAAGCCGGCCGTTATGGCGTCAGCGCCGAGCGGGTGCGCACACTGTCCTGCCACTACGACTGCTCAGACCACGAATTGGTCAACGCCCTGGCCGCCATGACCGGCGAACGCAAGCGCGGCTGGTGGGAGGAGTATCGCGACATTCTCTCCACCGGCCTGCTGGACTTGGCGGAACTGGAGCATCACGGGACCGCGCTGCGCACCTCGCACACAGCCGGACTGCCCGGCCTGCTCCAGACCACGGACCACGCGCGCGAGGTCTTCCGCCAGGTCGTTCCCGCCCTTCCGCCTCCGGAGATCGAGCACCGCTTGTCTTTCCGCATCAAACGTCAGAGCGTCATCTTCCGAAATAACCCGACCCCTTACAGTGCGGTCATCCACGAAGCCGCCCTGCACATGGGATTCGGCGGGCCAGCTGTGGCAAAGCAGCAGTTGGTGCACCTGCTGACCATGAGCGAGCGTGAGCGCGTCACGATTCAAGTGATCCCGTTCAAGGCGGGTGGCTACCCAGGAGCAGGCCAGCCCATCTACTACGTCCACGGCTCCGTGCCGCAGCTGGACACCGTGCAGCTGGATCAGGCGCACGGCATCGTCCTCCTGGACGCCGAATCTCAACTCCACAAATACCGCCAGGTCTTGGCCCGCCTGGAGTTCCTTGCCTTGGACGTTGCCAAGTCGCGCAACCTGATACACGCCATCGCCCAGAACCTGTGAAGGGATCCGAGTTGCCGAATCACATGTGGCAGAAGTCCTCGTACTGCGGCGAGGGCGAGTCCTGCGTACACATAGCCGCCTCCGCCCCCGGCACGGTCTGCCTCACCGAGTCCGGCGACCCCACCGGAGCGATACTCCGCACCACACCCGCCGCCTGGGCCGCCCTCGTACGCACCCTCAAGGAGAGCGACCACCATGACTGACGTCCCCGCCGCCCCCTCAAGCTGAACCCGTTCTCCTCAGGCATCTGTGACGGGGCGGCCTGATCGGTCCACTACTTCCGCGGGCCAGTCTCACGGTCCCGTTCACCTCGACGCCGAGGCCCAGTTGGAGAAGTACCGCGTACTGCTCGGCCGCATGGAAGCCACCGCGCTGGACCGCGACAAGTCCAGGGACTTCATCCACAACATCGCCCGCGACCTGTGAAGGAACCCACCATGCCCGCTCCCGCCTGGCAGAAGTCCTCCTACTGCGCCCAGGGCAATTCCTGCGTACACATAGCCGCCCCCGCCCCCGGCACGGTCTGCCTCACCGAGTCCGGCGACCCCACCGGAGCGATACTCCGCACCACGCCCGCCGCCTGGGCCGCCCTCGTACGCACCCTCAAGGAGAGGACCACCACGACTGACGCTCTCTCAGGCACCTGACCCAGGCCGGCCTCTTCCAGGTGCGGTGGGCAGTTCGACTCGGACCGTGAGGCCACCGTCGGGGCGGGGGGTGGCGGTGAGCTCGCCGTGGTGGGTCAGGGTGATCGCCCGGACCACGGCCAGTCCCAGCCCGGAGCCGTCGCTGCGGTGTTCCCGACCGCGCTGGAACGGTTCGAAAAGAGCGGGAAGTTCGTCCGGATCCAGCACCGGGCCGGTGTTGCCGACCTCGATGAAGGCAAGGCCGCCGACGGTGCCGGTGGTCACCGTCGCCGCGCCGTCACGGTGGTTGTGCCGCACCGCGTTGGCCAGCAGGTTCAGTGCGATCTGCCGCAGCAGTGAGGGGTCGCCCGCGACCGGGGCGGGCCCCGGATCGGCGGTGATCCGGATGCCCGCTGTCCGGGCCTCGTCGGCCAGGTCCGCCAAGGCGTCCCTGGCGGCGTCCTCCAGGTCGACCGGATGCGGCGTCAGCTGCCCGCTCTCGCCACGTGCCAGTGTCAGCAGTGCCGCGATCAGGCGTTCACTGCGCGCGTTGGCATCCAGCGCACGCTGGACGGCGGGCCTCAGGTCGGCCGGGACCCTGCCCTGGGCGAGCGGGATCTCCAGGGCGGTGCGCTGAAGGGTGAGCGGGGTGCGCAGTTCGTGCGAGGCGTGGGAGGTGAAGCGGCGCTGGGCGGTGAAGCTGCGGTCCAGGCGGTCGAGCATGGCGTCGAAGGTGTTGCCGAGTTCGCGGACCTCGTCGTGCGGGCCGGTCAGGCCGAGCCGTTCGTCCAGGGTGCTGCCGGTGCTGATACGCCGGGCCGCCGCGGTGACCCGGCTGAGGCGGTGCAGTGAGCGGCTGCTGCCCCACCAGGCGAGCAGCGCAGCGAGTGCGGTGAAGACGGCGAGCAATAGCAGGGAGCGCAGCAGCAGATCACTGAGGACGGTGTACTGAAAGTCCTCGAAGGCCTGGGCGGGAGTGCTGATCGCGGCGGGCACCGAGGAGCCTTGCGGGGTGACGGTGGGGCTCGGCTCCGCCTGGGCGGGAACCAGCACGCTCGCGGGGACAATGCGGTGGCGGTTTTCCTTCAGGAGTTGACGGGCGCTCAGCCAGTTCAGCAGGAGCAGCCCGCAGCCGAGGACTGCGAAGACCGCCGTGGTCATCAGGGTCAGTCGGCCGCGCAGGGACAGCCCGTGCAGCGAGAGGCGGCGACCGGTCCGGGCTCGGCTCACAGCCGGTACCCGTAGCCGGGGTCGTTGGTGATCAGTGGCGGTTCGCCGAGCTTGCGGCGCAGCGAGTGGACAGTGACCCGGACGGCAGTGGTGGCCGGGTCCAGCGCCGCGTCCCACAGGCTGTCCCGCAGCTGCTCGGTGTGGACCGGGGCGCCGTCCGCGGCCAGCAGCAGTTCCAGCACACCGAGCTCCTTGGGTGTCAGCTTCAGCGGCCGGCCGTCGCGTTCGGCGACCCTGCGTACGGTGTCCAGGTTGACGCCGTGCCTGCTCAGCACGGTGGCACTGGTGCCGGCGAGGGAGCGGCGGCCCAGCGCGCGCAGCCGGGCGATCAGCTCCAGGTACGAGAAGGGTTTGGCCAGGTAGTCGTCGGCGCCCTGACCGAGGCCGTCGACCAGGTCGGCGAGGGCGCCGGCGGCGGTGAGCATCAGGATTCTGGCCGGGTAGCCGGCTGTGTTCAGGGCCCGGCAGACGGCGTCGCCGCTCAGGTTGGGCAGGTTCCGGTCCAGGAGCAGGACGTCGTACTCGGCGACGGCCGTCATTTCGAGCGCGCGGGCGCCGTCGTGGGCGACCTCGCAGACCATGCCCTCGGCGCGCAGGCCCTCGGCGAGCATCGCGGCCAGGTCCACCTCGTCCTCGACGATCAGCACTCGCATTCTGTTCCACTCCACTCCACTCGCTGCACTCTGCCCTGTCCTGCCCGGCCCTGGTCAACGATGCCTCGGCAGGCGTTAGCCAGCGGTTAGGCACACACTCACCCGTGCGTAACTCGTCGGTCCGTAGGAATGGCGGAGGTCGATGTCGACGTACAGCAGGGAGAGCAGGAAATGCGTACCAAGACCGTACGGACCGTACTGGCGGCGACCGCCGTGACGGCGGCGCTGGTGATGACCGGATGCTCCTCACAGGACACGGCGCCCAGCGTGGCCGGGGGCGACGGCGCGGAGAAGAGTAAGCCGCAGGACGACAACGCGGTCCGGCGGGCCTGGGTGGACTGCATGCACAAGCAGGGGCAGACCAGCGTCGAGCAGGACAAGGACGGCAACATCACCTTCCCGGCCGCCGGTGTCGACAGTCCCGGCTCGGCCAACGGCCTCGACGCGGCGAGCAAGGTCTGCGACGCCAAGGTCCCCGGCATCCACCAGGCCCAGCAGAAGGGCAACGAGAAGGCCGTCGAGCAAGCGCGCGCCTTTGTCGCGTGCGCGCGGAAGAACGGCTACGCGGACATCCCTGACCCCGACCCCAAGATGGGCATCCTCAACTTCACGGCGAAATCGTTCGACTCCGCCGCGTGGGACGCCATCCAGCCGGCCTGCGGCAAGCTCCCGATGCCCGGCTACTCGATCGGTCAGTGATCATGAGCCGCACTGTTGAGACCAACGCCCCCGCCGGCACCTCGCCCGCCCCCGCGCGAAAGAAGCGCCGTAAGGTCGTCGTCGCGCTCGTCCTGGTCGCCGCGCTCGGCGGCTCGGGTGCGCTCGCCGCGATGCGCCCCTGGGAGCACCACGGCACCGCCTCCCCGCAGCCGTCCGTCAGCCACGGCACCGTCGCGGTGCAGAAGGGCTCGCTGTCCACCGGCATCCAGGTCGGCGGCGCGCTCAGCTACAGCACCCCGACTCCCGTTGTCGCCTCCGGCCACGGAACCATCACCGCCCTGCCCGCCGTCGGCGCCGTCGTCAAGGCGGGAGCGAAGTTCTACGAGGTCGACGGACGGCCCGTGGTGCTGCTCACCGGGGACCGGCCGATGTGGCGCGACCTCGGCCCCGGAATCAGTGACGGACCCGACGTCGAACAGCTCAAACGCAACCTGATCAAGCTCGGCTACGCCGACGGACTCGGCCTGACGGCCGACCAGAAGTTCACCCCTGCCACCGTCACCGCCGTCAAGCGCTGGCAGAAGGCCCTCGGTGAGAAGCAGACGGGGACGGTCACACTCGGCAGCGTCGTCATGTTGCCGCAGGCGGCCGTGCGGGTGCAGCAGCTCGGCGCACAGCTCGGCTCGGCCCTCGGGGCCACCGCGGTCATGACCGTGACCGGCACCGACCTGGTCGCCACCGCGCAGCCCGCCGACAACCAGCTCTCCCAGTTCAAGCCCAACGGCCGGGTGACGGTGAAGCTGGCCGACGGCAGCACCATCGACGGACGCATTCGCTCACTGGTCCACGGCGGTTCCGGCAACGGCGGGGACAACGGCTCGGACGGCTCCGGCGGCGCGGACAAGACCACCGTCACCATCGCACTGGACCACCAGCGGCAGGCCAAGCAGGCCGGGCCCTCCTCCGTGACCGTCACCGTCGTCGGCGAGACCATCAGCGACGCGCTCATCGTCCCCGTCACCGCGCTGCTCGCCCTGGACGGCGGCGGCTACGGAGTCCAGGTCGTCAGCGGCACCACCACCCGGCTTGTCAGGATCCAGCTGGGACTGGTCGCCGACGCCAAGGCGCAGATCACCGGGGACATCCAAGCCGGCGCCCAGGTGGTGATCCCGAAGTGATGCCCCATCAGCCACCCGGCAGGGCACCCGTGCTGGAACTCTCCGGCATCACCAAGGAGTACCCGGGATCACCGCCGCTGCGCATCCTGCACGGCATCGACCTCACCGTCGAAGCCGGGGAACTCCTCGCCGTCGTCGGCCCCTCCGGCTCCGGCAAGTCCACCCTCCTCGCGCTGCTCGGCTCCCTCGACCGGCCCACTGCGGGGAAGCTGCGCTTCGAAGGACGCGACCTGTCCGCGCTCTCCGACCCCGAACTGGCCGCCCTGCGCGCCCACCGGATCGGCTTCGTCTTCCAGCAGTTCTTCCTGCTGTCCGGGCTCACCACGGTCGAGAACGTCGCCACCGGCCTCCTCTACAGCGGCGCCCCCGCCTCACTCCGGCGCGCCAGAGCTGTCGAAGCCCTGAGCGAGGTGGGCCTCGGGCACCGGCTCCACCACCACCCCGACCAGCTCTCCGGTGGCGAGAAGCAGCGCGTCGCCATCGCCCGCGCCCTCGTCGGCCGCCCCGCACTGCTGCTCGCCGACGAACCCACCGGGGCCCTGGACAGTGTTTCCGGCGCCGCCGTCGTCGAGCTGCTGCGCACCCTGAACGCCAACGGCACCACAGTCGTCGTCATCACCCACGACCGCGAGCTGGCCGCCTCCTTCCCCCGGCGAATCGCCCTCCACGACGGCCGCATCGACTTCGACGAACGCGGCCCGCACCCGGCAGGAGCTGTCCGATGACGTCACCCCTGCGACGCACCCGGCTGCGCCCGACGGACATGCTGCGCCTCGGCATGATCGGACCACGCACGCGCAAGATGCGCTCCGCCCTGTCCGCGCTCGGCATCTCCCTGGGCATCGCCGCCGTCATCGCCGTGACCGGGATCTCCGCCTCCAACCAGGCGCACCTGCTGGAGCGCCTGGACCGGCTCGGCTCCAACCTGATCACCGTCGCCCCCGGCAACGGCGCCGACCAGAAGCCGGTGCCGCTGCCGCCCACGGCCGAGAAGATGCTCGCCAACATCGCCCCCGTGCAACAGGTCACCGCGACCGGGGCCACCAAAGCCCAGGTCTACCGCAACGACCTGGTCCCGGCGCAGCAGACCAGCAGCCTCACCGTGCTGGCCGCCCGGCTCAACCTGCTCGACGTCCTGCACGCCACTCTGCAGAGCGGGCGCTGGCTGGACAAGGCGAGCGAGAACCTCCCGGTGACCGTGCTCGGCGACCAGGCCGCGCTCCGGCTCGGCGTGACCGCGCCGGGTGAGCGGGTCTGGCTGGGCGGACAGTGGTTCGTCGTCACCGGAATCCTGGCCCCGAACGAGCTCGCACCCGAGCTCGGCACCGCCGCCCTGGTCGGCTGGCCCGAGGCCACCGCCCACCTGGGCGCGGACGGCACCGCCGCCATGGTCTACCTCCGGGCCCACCCCGAACGCGTCCCTGACGTACAGACCGTCGCCGGAGCCACCGCCGACCCCGCCAACCCGAGCACGGTCGCCGTCAGCCGCCCTTCCGACCTGTACACGGCACGGGCCGAGACCAAGAACTCCCTCACCGGACTGGTCCTCGCCCTCGCTGCGGTCGCCCTGCTCGTGGGCGGCGTCGGCATCGCCAACACCATGGTGGTGGGAGTGATGGAACGCCGCGGCGAGGTCGGACTGCGCCGCGCGCTGGGCGCCCGAGGCGGCCAGATCGCCGTTCAGTTCCTGATCGAGGCCGTACTGATGGGCCTCATCGGAGGAGTCGGCGGGCTGTTCGTGGGCGGCCTCGCGGTCTACGGCTACGCCCTCGCACAGGGCTGGCCCGCCTCCATCCCGCTCTACACGGTCATCGCCGGACCGCTGGTGTCGGTGCTGGTGGCGGCCGTAGCCGGAATCTACCCGGCACTGCGCGCAGCCAGGGTGTCCCCGACAGACGCCCTGCGCTCGGCCTGACCGACGGCGCCGGAGTCGCCGGCCGGACCTGATCGCACGGCGGCAACGGTCCGGGCGGATTCACCGACGCCCGCCACACCCGATCCGCGTGACCCCCTCCGAAGCCACGTACTATCCGGGCTCGGGTCAGTCCGTGCACTACGTACGCGGAGCGGTACCCGCACTCGATACTGCGCAGCTCGACCAGTCGCACCGGCCCGTGTTCATCGACGCGGAAGCCCAGTTGGCCCAGTACCGCCTGCTGCTCGAACGACTCGACGATGCGACTCTGGACGTCGAGCGGTCCCGGGAACTCATCCACAAGGTCGCCCAGGGCCTGTGAAAGGAACCACGATGTCCGCACACACCTGGCAGAGGTCGTCCTACTGTGCACAGGGCGAAGCCTGCGTGCACGTAGCCGCTGCCCGCACCGGAGCAATAGAACTCACCGAGTCCGGCGACCCGACCGGAGCGATACTCCGCACCACGCCCGCCGCCTGGGCAGCCCTCGTACACACCCTCAAGGAGAGCCGCACCCATGGCTGACATCCCCGCCGACCTCACCTGGACCCGCGCCGCCCCCGAGGGCGACGAGGGCCCCGGTCCCTGGATCGAGATCGCCTTCGGCCCGGACCAACTCGTCCACCTCCGCGAGACCGGCGACCCCACCAACATCGTCACCACCACCCGCACGAAATGGGACGCCTTCACCAAGGGCGTCCTCGCCGGCGAATTCGACCACTTCGCCGAACTCGACGGCGACCAGGACACAGTGGCACCGGCCTGACCGGAGTCGGCAATCGAGCGCTGCCTCTCCGATAGTGCGCCGCCCCGCCACACACCCGTGGCTGTCCACGTTGCGATCGGCACCACAGCGGAGCCGGGCTGTTCGGCCTCGCACACTTGATCACGCCTCAAAGAAAATTGCCTCGCCCTGGCAAGCGGTCCCACCGCACCGTGCGCCCATGCCTGACCGATACCGATGGGGAGCTTTCAGCCTGAAGCCGCAGGCCGTCAGGCTGGCGTGGGAGCTATGTCGGGCTGTCCTCGACAGTAGCCTTCAGGGCGTGCACGTTGTGGTCGAAACTGCCGACGTACACGACTCCATCGACCACCGCCGGCGATGACTGGACCCTGTCGCCGGTGGCGTAGGCCCACTTCTTGTTCCCGGTGGCCGCGTCCAAGGCGTACACGTTGTGGTCAAAGCTGCCGATGTACACAACTCCATCGGCCACCATCGGCGCCCCTTCGACCTCGCCACCGGTGTCGAAGACCCATTTCTTGTTCCCGGTGACCGCGTCCAAGGCGTACACCCTCTTGCTGCTGCACCCGACGTACACGACCTTGTCGGCCACCGTCGGTGACGACCCGACCGCGCCACCGGTGGCGTAGGCCCATTTCTTGTTCCCGGTGGCCGCGTCCAAGGCGTACACCCTCTTGCTGCTACCGACATACACCACCCCGTCGGCCACCGTCGGCGACGTGAAGCGCCAGTCCTCTGGTGTGAGGTCCCACGCGTCGTTTCTGTCGAAGCCCCAGTCACTTGCGCGGCGTGTCCATTTCTCGTCCCCGGTGGCCGCGGCCAAGGCCGTCACGGAGCTATAGCCGGCGATGTACACCACCCCGTCATCCACCGCCGGCAACTCGAGGCCGGAATCGCAGGAGACGGCCCATTTCTCGTTCCCGGTAGCCGCGTTCAGAGCTGTCACGGACTTGTTTCCAGCGATGTACACCACCCCGTCGACCGCCGTCGGCGCCGCTTCGAGCTTGTCGCCGGTGGCGTAGGCCCACTTCCTCTCCCCAGTGGCGGCATCCAGGGCGTACACGCTCCCGTCGGTGCTGCCGATGTACACGACCCCGTCAACCACCGCCGGCGTCCCTTCGACCTTGTCGCCGGTGACGTAGGCCCACTTCTTCTTCCCGGTGGCCGCGTCCAGGGCGTACACGCTCCCGTCGGTGCTGCCGATGTACACGACCCCGTCAACCACCGCCGGCGACGACGTGACCGCATCTCCGGTGGCGTATCGCCACCGGAGCCGTGGGTCCGGGATCTTGGAGGCGACCTCGGGGGTCTTGTGGTCAGTGGTGTTGTGGTCGAACAGGTTGACGGCGGCGGCGACACCGGTACCGAGGGCGGCGGTGATACCGGCGCCGATGCCGAGCCGCAGCGCGGTGCGACGGCTGATGCGCCCCGCTGGCATCGGCGTGCCTGCGCCCGGTCCCGGCACGGGCACCAGCGTTCGGGCTGCGCCGGGACCGGCACCGGTGAGCGGACTGGTGACGGTCTTCGTGTCCGCGCCGGACAGGTCGGATCCGGCACCGGATGCCGGGGTTGCGGTGGATAGTTCGCGGAGGCGGTCGCAGACCTCGGCCGCTGATGCGGGACGGTCGCCGGGGTCCTTGGCGAGGAGAGCCATCACCAGGTCGTCCAGGGCGGTGGGCACACCGGGGCGAGCATGGCCCGGTGGCTCCGGGGTCGTGTTCAGGTGAGCGGCCATCATCGCGACTGGCTCGGTGGCCTGGAAGGGGGTGCTTCCGGTGAGGAGTTCGTGGAGCACGCAGCCCAGGGAGTACAGGTCGGAGCGGGCATCCGGGGGGAGATCGCCGAAACGTTCGGGCGGCATGTAGGCGAGCGTGCCGATGACCTTGCTCGACTTGTGTGTGGACGCCATGTACCGGGCGATGCCGAAGTCGAGGATCTTGATCCGGCCGTCCGGGGTGAGCATGAGGTTCGCCGGTTTCAGGTCCCGGTGCACGATCCCGGCTGCGTGGGCGGCCTGCAAGGCTTCGGCGGTCTGTGCCGCCCAGCCCACGGCAGTGGGCACCTGGGGTGGGCCGTCCTCGCGGAGCACCATGTCCAGGTCCCGCCCGGTGAGGAACTCCATCACCAGGTAGAGGGTGCCGTCGTCGGGGTCCTGGCCCAGGTCGAAGACCGTCACCACGCCCGTGTGGTTCAGCCTGCCGGCGGTTCGGGCCTCGCGGAAGAACAACTGGGCGCCGGTAGTGTCGCGCCGGTTGTGCGGCAGCAGCTTGACCGCGACGCGGCGCTCGATCAGACGATCGCGGCCTTCCCAGACCTCCCCCATACCGCCCCGGCCGACGAACGCAACCAACTCGTAACGGCCGCCCAGAACCCGCAAAACCACCCACGCCCTCCCGCTCGGCCGACCGTCAATCCACACTCGCCGCGCCAGCCCCCGTCTTCTCGGGACCGCACCGATGATCCCACCACCACCATCCACCGGCAGCAAGGCGGAATCGACTGTTACCTCGGCATTACACAGCGCCAACTCGCTTTCGCAATCGCGGATTACGGCGACAGATGGGCTGCGGCCGACACCGGCGCGCGTGGGCTCCCAGCGTGATCGATGGCGGGAGCGGGCGGGTCATTGACAAGCGCTTCGAGCTGATGGAGCGGCTGGGTAGCAGCGGGATGGGCACGGTCTGGTGAGCTCGGGACCTCGTGTTGCATCGAGAGGCCGCGGTCAAGCAAGTCTGCCCGGCTCGCGGTCACCGCCGCCGCCGCACAGGCGCTCTACTGGCACCGGCCCAGCGACGCTCTCGGAGCCACGCTGCCGGCCTGCGCCTGCTACGCCATCGCAACCCGTCTGCCTCCACCCACCGTGCCGGGCGCAGCACCGAGCGCCGCACCGGATGCCGCGCTGCTGGCCGGCGCACGGGAAGACGCCCTCGCGCGCCCGCTGGTGTTCGCCGGAGCGGCGTTCCTGTGCGCGGTACTGCTCTGGGCCACCGCGGCGGAGCCCATCGGAAGGCCGACACCGGTCCTTCAGTGGTGACTCGTCCCTGACCTCCCTGGCCACGTGTCCGCCCGCTCCACCGCGGGCATGATCAACGGATGAACGACGACCCGGGCCGGATACTCCGCTGGAACTTCTTCATCGGCGGACACCTGAGCGCCTCGGTGCCCGTACGTCTCGTAGAGCGCACCGAGGCGGGCCAGCTGGTGTGGATGGAGACCGGCACACCGATGTGGCGTACGAAGCTTCCGCGCGGGGCGCACCTGCGGGACATCGCCCCGCACGAGCGCCCGCCCGGCGGGTACCCCTTGGTCGCCGACCGGTGGCCGATGGGCAGCGCGCTCTTCTATCAGCCGACCGGTGCCGCGCACTCCGTCCTCTGGCTCTTCGGCCGCAGACAGAAGTTCCGTGGCTGGTACGTAAATCTGGAGCGCCGGGTCCACCACGGCGACGACATCGACATCACCGACCACGAACTCGACATCAATGTGGCCCCGGACCGGAGCTGGCGGTGGAAGGACGAGCAGTCCTTCGCCGAGAAGACCGGTGACCCGGCCTACTGGTCGGCCGACGAAGCGTCAGCCATCCGAGGCGAGGGCACCTCGGTCGTACGGCTCGCCGAGGCCGGAACGTTTCCCTTCGACGGCACCTGGTGCGATTTCCGGCCGCCGCCGACCTGGACGACACCACCCCGGCCACCCGTTCCACGCCACCCCCTGCTCTGACCAGCCACTGCGCTGACCAGCCCTGCCTAAGAGTCTCGGCCAGGGTGGCGGGATGACAGTCATTGCCCGGGGTCACCCTCCGTGATACACAGAGTAACCATACGTATTCGGTCATACACCGATTCGATCCGCAGGTCAGGGGGGTCGGACCGGTCAAACGTGCGAGATCCGGGTAAAGAGAGCCGTCAAGCCGTCGTACGAAAGCAATTTCATCAGCGAAGATAGAGAGCGACCCGTGTCGTGTGGCAGGGGCAACGAACTACCCAACAGGGGCGGTGACTTACATGATCCTGGCAGCTGAAAAGGGCGACATCACCACCATCATCGGCGGAATCGCCCCGAACTGGGGGCCGTTCGGGACCTTGGGCAACGAGGCCCGCGTAATGATCGAGGTCGTGATGGCCATTGCCATCCTGCTCTGCCTCGGCATCGCGGTCTGGGGTGCGGCAAAGCAGCGCATCGGCGCCACGGCACTGCGCGACACATTCAGCGCGGAGCAGGGCAAGGGGCTGATCGTTGCCGGTCTCACCGGTGTGTTCATCATCGGATCGCTGGGCACCTTGTTCACCATCGTCTACGGGATGGCCGTCTGACCGGCTGTCATCCCATGTCAGGGGCGCTCCCGCCCACTCCCACACCATCCGTCCGTCGTGCCCACCCGCAGAGGTTACGTTTCTCTGATGTCGAGTCACCACACCGCGTCCGCGCGGGAACCCGCACGGCTACCGTCGTACTACCCGGTTCAGGAAACGGTTGAGGGGGCGTACGCGGCATGAGTCCCGGCGACGAGAACGGCTACGGCAGCGGTTCAGGCCGTACGGACGATGGATACAGCACCATCGGCGGTACGCGCCAGACCCGTACCCGCCTTCCCGACGGGGAGGGCGGCGACGGCTACACCGCCCCCCGCCGCCCCGCCCGCAACTCCCGCTCGCTTGTCACGGTGGTCGGCGTGGTCGTCCTCCTGATCGCGGCTATCGCGTTCGCGAACATGGGCGGAGGCGGCGGAGACGGCAGTGGCGGCTCGGGGAACGGGGGGAGCAAGCCGGATTCGTCGTCCACGGCGGCCACGGGGACGAAGCCGGTTGATGGTAAGAACGGCACCATCGCGTCGGGCTTCGCCCACGACGACCAGGGTGCGCAGAGCGCTGCCGCGAACTACTCCGTGGCGCTCGTTTCCGCGGACATCCTCAAGCCGTCCAGGCGTGCCCAGATCGTACGCCAGGTCTTCGTTCCCGCCAGAGTCGACGAGCTTGAAACCAAGTTCAATCAGGCGTACAGCAAGGACTTCCTCGACAAGATCGGCCTTGACGAGAACGGCAACGCAGCTACCGGCATGACCTACGTTTCGCGGACTGCTCCGGTCGGAACCAAAGTGACCGAGTCCTCGGATAGCTCCACCACTGTGGAGGTCTGGTGCACAGGGGTCTTCGGCACAGCGGGTGTCAGCTCCACCAACCCGGTGAGTAACGACTGGTTCACCATGACGCTGAAACTCCAGTGGGAAGGCAACGACTGGAAGGTCGACAGCTTCTCCCAGAAGGAGGGACCCGCGCCGGTCAACACCGACCGTACGGCCTCCAACGCCGATGAGATCGCCAAGGCTGTCGAGGAGTACGGAGGGTTCACCTATGCCCGCTAATTCACGTCTCGCACTCAAAGTCGGTGCGGTCCTGGCAAGTATCCAGGCAACGGCCGTAATCCTGGCGACTCGTGCAGCAGCGGCGCCGACGCCCACCCCCTCGGCCACGCCGTCCGACAAGGACAAGTGCGACCTCATCGTCGGCCCCGCCAAGGACTACTGCGAAAAAGGCGACGCAGGCGCCCCCAAAAACGACCCCTCCACCACCCTCGACAACTCCCTGGACCCCCTCTCCTCCCTCGCCCGCGGCTGCGCCGACGCCGCCGCATGGATCGTCGGCAAGCTCAGCGAGGCCGTGAAGCAAACCGCGAACGTCGACTTCACCAACGAGACCTTCCGGCAGCAGTACGCGATCGTGTTCGCGGCCTCCGCCATCCTCACGCTCGTCCTGTGGCTGTTCGCCGTCGCCAAGCGCGCCATCCGTGGTGTCCCGCTCACCACCGCGATCTCCGAAGCCATCGGATTCCTCTGGCTGACGGTCATCGCCTCAGCCTTCACCCCACTCGTCCTCTACGTGGTCGTATCAGCCACTGACGGCGTCAGTGACGTGATCGCCTCCGCCACGGGAAACAAGGCCGACGTCTTCTTCGGGTCGTTCGCCGAAGCGCTCAAGAAGGGCTCCGACATCGGCGGCGGACCGATCATGCTGATCGTCGTCTCGCTCGTCTCGATCCTCGCCGCGGGCGTCCTCTACCTGGAGCTCGTCATCCGCGCCGCCCTGCTCTACGTGGGCGCCCTCCTCGGCACCGTCGTCTACGCGGGGCTCGTCGACAAGAACATGTGGGGCCACGTACGCCGCTGGGCGGGCATCATGATCGCGGTGATCATGGTGAAGCCGGTCATCGTCATCGTTCTGGGGCTGGCCGGCGCACTCTCCGGGGACGACGGGCCGAACGCGTTCTCCTCCGTCGTGTCCGGTCTCGCCATCATCCTGCTCGCGATCTTCGCCTCCGCGATGATCTACCGGTTCGTCCCCGGCTTCGGCGACGAGATCCAGGGCGCCCGCACCAACCGCAAGCAGGCCACCGACGGCTCCCAGGCCGCCGCGATGATCAGCTCCCCTGCCGCTCTCGTCTCCCAGGGCATCAAGACCCACAGCAGCCGCAGCGGCCAGAACAGCGGCGACAGCGGCAGCGGCGGGGCCAGGCCCGCCAACGCGGTCAGCGGCGGTGTCGCCGCCCACAGCTCCCGTAACTCCGGCGGCGGGAGCGGAGTCGGCGGCGGATCTGTCCCCTCCGCCGCACCTCCGCCCCGCAGCGGATCGGGACCGACCTCCGGCACCCCCCACGGCAGCCGCTCCCCCCGAGGTGGCGGATCAGGCAGTTCAGGTAACAACAGCACGGGAGGTGGGGGGCGTTGACGACTCAGTCCCACACGATCGCGCCCCGCCGTACGTATCTCATCGGCCGGGCCCGGCCGAACGCGATCGTCGGCAAGAACCGCGAGACCGGCGAGATCGCGCTGATCATCGCCGGTGCATTCTTCGGCATGATGAGCGGACTGCTCGTCCCCTACCTGGCCCCGCGGATCGTGCTGCTCGCGGGCTTCCCCCTCCTCGCCCTCGCGATCGTGTACCTCCCGTACAAGCACCGCACCTTCTACAAGTGGTTCGAGATCAACCGCAGCTACAAGCGCACCCTGCGCCGCGGTACGACCTACCGCTCCGCCGCCATGGAGGCGGGCATCGGCGCCGACGGGCGCGAGGTCGAGATCGGGCCGCCCCCCGGCATCGGCCGGATCAACTGGCTCGCCGCCCCCTTCGGCCCGGACGAGATCGCCGTACTCCTGCACGCCGACCGCCGCACCGTGACCGCCGCGATCGAGATCGAGGGCCCCGGCGTCGGGCTGCGCGACAGCGAGGACCAGGAAGCGCTCGTCGACCGGTTCGGCACGCTGCTGAAGCATGTCGCCAACGGCGACGGCTTCGTGACCCGCATTCAGATGCTTGCCCGCACCCTCCCCGCCGACCCCGACGCCCACGCCAAGGACGTCGCCCAGCGCGGCGACAAGGCGTCCCCGGGCTGGCTGCAGGAGTCGTACGACCAGCTGCAGTCCATGGTCTCCACCTCCAGCGAGCAGCACCGCGCCTACCTCGTCGCCTGCATGCACTACACCCGTGAGCTGGCCGCCGAGGCCAATGCCATGGCCCGTGCCGCCCGCCCCCAGGCCGGCCGCAAACTGGACCGGGACGCGGGTCTCGCCGTCGTCATGGCGCGCGAACTCACCGACATCTGCGCCCGCCTCGCCGAGGCCGACATCCGGGTGCGCCAGCCGCTCGGCCAGAGCCGGCTCGCCTCCCTCGTGCATTCGATGTATGACCCCGACCACCCCATCGACCACATCCAGGCCATGACCAAGCGCAACGCCTGGCCCGCCGAACTGGACGCGGTCGAAGCGACGTTCCTCCAGGCCAAGACCCGCGAGTCGGCCACCCGGGCGCCCTGGTGCCACTCCACGGCCTGGGTGAAGGAGTGGCCGATGACGCCCGTCGGCGTCAACTTCCTGGCCCCGCTGCTCGTCCACACACCTGATGTGATCCGTACGGTCGCGGTCTGCATGGACCTCGAACCCACCGAGGTCGCCATCGAGCGGATGCTCACCGAGAAGACCAACGACGAGGCGGAAGCCAGCCGTCAGGCCAAGATGAACCGCACCGTCGACCCGCGCGACATCGCCGCGCACGGCCGGCTCGACCAGCGGGGTGAAGATCTCGCGAGCGGCGCGGCCGGAGTGAACCTGGTGGGGTACATCACCGTGTCCTCGCGTTCACCCGAATCCCTGGCCCGCGACAAGCGGACGATCCGGGCCTCGGCCGGAAAGTCGTATCTCAAACTGGAGTGGTGCGACCGCGAGCACCACCGCGCCTTCGTGAACACCCTGCCGTTCGCCACCGGCATCCGTCGCTGACCGCAAACAACCGAGAGAAACGAGAGGGAGGTCGGTCACGCCATGCGAGATCCGCTGTCCGCGCTGTCGGACGCCTTCACCGCCTTCCTCTTCGGGAAGGTGGAGACGACCAGGCTGCCCGTCCGTACATCGACCGGACAGGCCCAGGCCGTCTACCTGCCCACCGCGGCCCCCGGCCTCGGTGACTCCGGCGTGATCATCGGCCGCGAGGTGTACTCCGGCAAGGGCTACATCTACGACCCCTTCCAGCTGTACGGTCAGCAGCTGCCCGCTCCGCACTGGCTGGTGCTCGGCGAGTCCGGCAACGGCAAGTCCGCGCTGGAGAAGACGTACGTGCTCCGCCAGCTCCGCTTCCGCGACCGCCAGGTCGTCGTCCTGGACGCCCAGGGCGAGGACGGCGTCGGCGAGTGGAACCTCATCGCCCAGGAGCTCGGCCTCACCCCGATCCGCCTCGACCCGACCTCCGCGCTCAACGGCGGCATCCGGCTCAACCCGCTCGACCCCGCGATCACCACGACCGGCCAGCTCGCCCTGCTCCGTACGATCATCGAAGTCGCCATGGGGCACGGCCTGGACGAACGGTCCGGCTTCGCGCTGAAGGTCGCCCACGCTTACGTCAACGAGACGATCAGCGACCGACAGCCGGTCCTGACCGACATCGTCGACCAGCTGCGCCACCCGGAGCCCGAGTCCGCCGAGGCGATGAACGTCGACATAGACGACGTACGGGCCTGGGGCCTGGATGTCGCCCTCGTCCTGGACCGCCTGGTCGACGGTGACCTGCGCGGCATGTTCGACGGACCGACGAGCGTCGGCATCGACCTCGACGCCCCGCTGATCGTCTTCGACCTGTCACACATCGACCGGAACTCGATCGCGATGCCGATCCTGATGGCGATCGTCGGCGTCTGGCTGGAACACACCTGGATCAGGCCCGACCGGAAGAAACGCATCTTCCTGGTCGAGGAGGCCTGGCACATCATCAACTCGCCCTTCGTGGCCCAGCTCTTCCAGCGCCTGCTGAAGTTCGGGCGCCGGCTGGGTCTGTCGTTCGTGGCCGTCGTCCACCACCTCAGCGACGTCGTCGACGGCGCGGCGGCCCGCGAGGCCGCGGCGATCCTCAAAATGGCATCGACCCGCACGATCTATGCCCAGAAGGCCGACGAGGCCAGAGCCACGGGACTCGTGCTCGGTCTGCCCAGATGGGCGGTCGAGATCATCCCGACCCTCACCCCCGGCATCGCGGTCTGGGACGTCAACGGCAACGTCCAGGTGGTCAAACACCTGATCACCGAGGCGGAACGCCCCCTGGTCTTCACCGACCGCGCGATGACCGAGTCCTCCGCGGCCGAACTCCTCCCGGAGGACGTACGCGCCGCCGAGCTGGAGGCTGAGCAGCGCGCGGCACGGATCGAGCACCAACAACGACTGAACGAGTCGTCCGAGTCAACGGTGGCATGACATGGCAGGGCGCGGCGAGGTACGTACCGGCGGCAGTGGAGGCGGCGGAGGCATCCCGGACGGCCTGCTGATCGGCCTGCTGGCCTTCCTGCTCGGGCTGACGCTGCTGGCATGGACGGCCACCGGCCTGGCCGGACTGTTCACGCACGGCGCCTGGCCGGAGGGGGTCACCCTCGCCGAGACCCCCCCGGCGATGCGACAACTCGTCACCACACCGCACGACATCCCGGCCGCCTGGCCGAACACCCCGGCGGGCGAGCTCTCCGGGTACGGACTGTTCTGGGGCCTGTTCATAGGCGAACTGATGGTGCTGCTGGTGCTGACGGTCTTCGTGATAGGGGTGGTGACCCGTTGGCGGCTGGTACGGGCACGGCAGCGGAGCGAACGGTACGGGGACGAGGACATGCCCGTACCGCCCCAGCGGCAGGAGCCCCGGCCCGAGGCCCAGAACCCACAGCAGACGGAGCCGCAGCCAACGCCGGAGCCGCAGCCTCGACCGACGACCCACTCCCCGGAGGCCGTGCCCGCACCTGCACCCGCGCCCGTACCCGTGGAGCACACCCCGCCCGAGCCCGCTCCCTCCCCCCTTCCCTCTCCCCGCACCCCCCTCGTCGTCTACGGACCGGCCGCCACCCGCCGCCCCACCGCCATCCAGGCGATCCAGGAGGCCGACGGGCCCGCGCTCGTCGTCACCTCCGACCCCACCGTCTGGGCCGAGACGAAGGACGCCCGCGCCAAGCTCGGCCCGGTCCTCGTCTACGACCCGGGCCACCTCTGCGACACCCCGGCCCGCCTCCACTGGTCCCCCACGGCCGGCTGCGAACAGCCCGACACGGCCGCCGCCCGCTCCGCCGCGCTTCTCGCCCCGGTCCGGCCGCAGGCCCGGATCGACGCGACGACGGCCGACACCGCGGAAACGCTCCTGAAGTGCTGGCTGCACGCCGCCGCCATCGACGGCAGGCCCTTCCGCCAGGTCCACCGCTGGGCCCTCGGCGGCAGCGCTCACGAACCGGTGCGCCTGCTCCGTACCCACCCCAAGGCAGCCTCCGGGCTCGCCGGCGTGCTGGAGTCCGCACTCACCGCCCATCCCGAACGCCGCGAGATGGCACAGGAATTGACGGTACGGGCCTTCGCCGCGCTCTCCTCGGTCCACATCCGCGAGGCCTGCACACCGAACCGGGCCGATTCGCTCGTGCTGGAATCTTTTGCGGGCGAGGGGGGCACCCTTTATGTGGTGGGTGAACCGATCGAGGATCCCCGCTCGGGTCCCGGAGCAATGCCCCTGCTCACGGCACTCGCCTCGCACGTGGTCGAGCACGGCCGCCGCATGGCCGCACGGTCAACCGACGGTCGGCTCGACCCACCAATGACGCTCGTACTCGACGACGTCGCCGCGGTGGCGCCACTGCCCCGGCTCCCGGAGCTGCTGTCGACCGGCCGGGCCCAGGGCCTGCCGACCCTGGCCCTCCTCCGCTCCCAGGAACAGGCCCGCGCCCGCTGGCCCCAAGACCTCACCGGCTCACGCTAGCCGGGCGAACCCGGCGCCACGCACCTATACCGGCCGCCCCACCGCATACTCCAGCTCCCGCGCAGACGGGTCGCCCGGCACAGGCACCGACTCCCCGGTGGCCACAAACCCGATCCGCCGATAGAGCGCCGCAGCCCGCGCATTGTCCTCGTGCACATACAGCCGCACCCGCTCGATCCGCGGCTCCACCAGCGACCACGCCCAGTCCGTCCCGGCCCGGAACAGCTCCTCAGCCAGGCCCTCGCCCCGTGCCTCGGGCCGTACGAACACACCGACCACATGCGCCTGGTGGACATCGACCGCCGCCCCGAACCGCACCTCCGCGTCCGGCCGCTCGATCAGCACGGTGACGCCGCCGTCCCACCGCCCGTCGGGCGCAACGGCGACGAACTGCCGCACTTCACCGCTCCCGTCCTCGGACGCGCCGAGCGCCCGGTCCTGCCAGAACGCGTCGGGCTGGGCCGCACCCTGCGCGTACGTCTCCAGAAAGGCCACCGGCGCAGCCGGGTCCTGCAGCGCCGCCAGCCGCAACTCCTTGACCAGGGACCATTCATCGGCGCGTACGGCTCGGATCACATGTTCCATCCGCCGATCCTTCCCTTCCCCACCCGACCTGCGCAAACAACATTCACGGCCCCCGACCGCCCCCGCGTCGTACCCCGGTACTACACGCACCGCCACATCCCGCCCCAGGTCCGACGCCCGCGGCGGGCCCCCTCCGTAGCGTCGACCGCATGATCAGGGCATACGAACTCACCAAGAGGTACGGAGACTCCACCGTCGTCCAGGACCTCGACTTCACGGTCCAGCCCGGCACCGTCACCGGATTTCTCGGCCCGAACGGCGCCGGGAAGTCGACGACGATGCGCATGCTGCTCGGCCTGGACGCCCCGACCCGCGGCCGCTCGACGATCGGCGGACGGGCGTACGCCGCCCACAGCGCACCGCTCACCGAGGTCGGCGCGCTCCTGGAGGCCCGCTCCGTCCACCCCGGCCGGACCGCGTTCAACCACCTCATGGCGCTCGCCCACACCCACGGCATCCCGCGCAGCCGCGCCGAACACGTCCTCGACCTGGCGGGCCTGACCGCGGTCGCCCACAAACGGATCAAGGGCTTCTCGCTCGGTATGGGCCAACGCCTCGGCATCGCCGCGGCACTGCTCGGCGACCCGGCCACCCTCATCCTGGACGAACCGGTCAACGGCCTCGATCCCGAGGGCGTGCTGTGGATCCGCAACCTGCTCAGATCCCTTGCCCGGCAGGGCCGTACGGTCTTCGTCTCCTCGCACCTGATGAGCGAGATGGCGCTCACCGCCGACCATCTGATCATCGTCGGCCGCGGCCGGCTCCTCGCCGACACGACGGTCGCCGACTTCGTGGCCACGGCGGGCGGCGCCTCGGTCAAGGTCGTCACCCCGCAGGCCCACGCCCTGCGCGAGCTCCTCACCGGCCCCGGCATCGAGATCACCCCCGGTCCGGCCACGGCCCCCGACGGGCTGGAGGTCCGCGGTACGGACGCGGCACACATCGGCCGCACCGCCGCCGCCCACGCCATCCCCCTGTACGAACTCACCCCGCAGACCGCCTCCTTGGAACAGGCCTTCATGGACCTGACGCAGGAGTCGGTCGAGTACCGGATCGCCACCCCCGAACCGACCGGAGCCCTCGCATGACCGCCGCAGTCAGCCACCCGAGCCGACGCCCGAATCAAAACCCCTACCGAGTCACGACCACCCGGGTCCTGCGCTCCGAGTGGCACAAACTCCACTCCCTGCGCTCCTCCTGGATCACTCTGGTCTCGGCGTCCGTCCTGGTTCTCGCCATCGGCCTGGTCATGGGCGCGACGTACACCTCCGACGGCGGCGACTCCGACGTGGACACGGTGGTCCTGGTCCTCTACGGCTCGGTGCTCGGTACGTTGTGCACCGTGGTGCTGGGCATCCTGGTGACCGCGGGCGAGTACTCGACCGGCCTGATCCGCGCCTCGCTCACCGCGGTCCCGCGCAGACTCCCGGTCCTGTGGGCGAAGGCGGCGGTCTTCACCGTCACCGTCTTCGTCGCCATGCTCACCACCGCTCTGCTCACCTTCGTCGCCGCCCAGCTCCTCCTCCACGACACCGACCAGGCGGCCTCGCTCAGCGACCCGGGCGTATTCGGCGCGGTCGTCGGCAACTCCGCCGGCATCACCCTGCTCAGCCTGATCGCGCTCGGGCTCGGCGCCCTGATCCGCTCGGTTCCGGGCGCGATCGGCGCCTTCATCGGAGGCGTGATGATCCTCCCGGAGGTCCTCTCCATGCTTCCGTACGACGCGGTGAAGAGCGTCGTCAAGTACTTCCCCACCCAGGCGGTGGGCGCCCTCGGTTCGGCAACCCCGCTCCCGGGCGAGGCCCCCGCGGGCGGGGCTCTGCTCGCCCTGTGCCTGTGGGCCGGGGCAACCTTGTGCGCGGCCGCCCTGCTGCTGCGCCGACGGGACGCATGACGCCGGGGCGGCCGGCCGCGAGGATGGACGGGTGACGGGCGAACACAAGGACCGGGCTTCGGGCACCACCGCGCTGACCGGGCATATCCAGCGCCTCCTCCAGCGTGTCCGCGCATTCGACCTGCGCCGGCCGATGGTCTGGAACGGGCTGCTCACCACGTTCTGGGTGATGTTCGCCGTACTCGACTTCACCTCCGGCGGCTGGCGCACCGTGGCCGGCGATCCGCGCGCGCCCGAACCACTGGTTCTGCTGGTGAGCGTGGCGTTCTCCGCACCGCTGCTGTGGCGCCGCACGCATCCGCTGGCCGTGCTGGCGTTCATGACCCCGTTCTCCCTGGCCAATGTCTGGACGGGGGCGATCGTCCAGGCCGCCTACCTACAGGAAATCGTCGTCTTCAACATCGCACTACGGCTGCCCATGCGGGCCCTGGCGTGGGCGGGCGCCGTGGTGACCACCCCGCTCGTGGTCGGCATGCTGCGCTTCCCGCACGGCTGGGACCCACTCTTCGTCCCCCACCTCTGGGCGTTCGCGTTGGCGTCCCTGCTGGGGATCGTGGTCCGTACGCGCAAGGAGTACACGGAGGCCCTGGTCGACCGCGCCCACCGGCTGGAGCTCGAACGCGACCAGCAGGCCCGGCTCGCGGCAGCCGCCGAACGGACCCGTATCGCCCGGGAGATGCACGACATCATCGGCCACAACCTGTCCGTCATCACGGGCCTCGCGGACGGCGGCGCGTACGCGGCCGCCAAGAGCCCGGACCGGGCCGCCCAGGCCCTGGAAGCCATCGGCACCACGAGCCGCCAGGCCCTCACGGAGCTCCGCCGCCTGCTCGGCGTCCTGCGCGACCACCCCGCCGAGGCCGACCGCACCCCGCAGCCGACCCTCGACGACATGGACACGCTCCTCACCGGCGTACGAGCAGCGGGCCTCCCCGTACGCCTGCACATCCGCGGCAGGCCCCCGTCGTACCCGCCCACCGCGGGACGCCAGCTGACGGTCTATCGAGTGGTGCAGGAGGCACTGACGAATACTCTGAAGCACGCCGGCACGGACCCGTCACTGACCGCGGAGGTCACGCTCACCTATCGGGCGACCGAGCTGGAGGCCCTGATCACGGACACGGGCGCCACCGGTGGTGGACCCGACGGCGGCGGGCAGGGAATCACCGGGATGCGGGAACGGGCATCCCTCTACGACGGCACACTCGAAGCAGGCCCACTACCGAAGGCCACAGCTACAGATTCAGCCGCCGGCGGCTGGCGGGTTCGGCTCCGACTCCCCCTGGAGGACACACCCTCGTGACGACCGTGCTCATCGCGGACGACCAGCCGATGCAACGCTTCGGCTTCCGCATGCTGCTGGAGAGCCAGGACGACATGACCGTCGTCGGCGAGGCCGCCAACGGCCACGAGGCCCTGAGCCTCGTCTCCCGGCACCATCCGGACGTGGCCCTGATGGACATCCGTATGCCACTCCTGGACGGCATCGAAGCCACCCGACGCATCATCAGAGCCGGTGCCCGTACCCGCGTCCTCATCGTCACGACGTTCGACCTCGACCGGTACGCGTACGACGGCCTCCGCGCCGGCGCCAGCGGCTTCCTCATCAAGGACGCACTGCCGGAGGAACTCCTCTCCGGCATCCGAGCTGTGGCAAGCGGCGACGCAGTGGTCGCCCCCAGCCTCACCCGCCGTCTTCTGGACGCGTATGTGCAACACCTGCCGACCGTTCCCGGCGGCTCCTTCACCCTGGACGCACGCATCGCGACCCTCACCGAACGGGAAAGGGAAATCCTCACGGTCATCGGCCGGGGCTGGACCAATACGGAGATCGCCGAACGGCTCCACCTCGCCGAATCAACGGTGAAAACACACGTCACGCGCATCCTCGCCAAAACGGGATCACGCGACCGCGTCCAGGCAGTCATCCTGGCCTACGACACCCACCTGGTCACCCCCGCCTGACAGCAAAGAGGGGTGAAACGCAGAAAAGCCCCGTGCCACAAGGGCACGGGGCTTTCCCGTAAAAGGAGTTCGGCGGCGTCCTACTCTCCCACAGGGTCCCCCCTGCAGTACCATCGGCGCTGAAAGGCTTAGCTTCCGGGTTCGGAATGTAACCGGGCGTTTCCCTAACGCAATGACCACCGAAACACTATGAAATTAACCAACACCGGAACACAACACGGCCGTTCGTTATTTCAGAACAAACACAGTGGACGCGAGCAACTGAGGACAAGCCCTCGGCCTATTAGTACCAGTCAGCTCCACCCGTTACCGGGCTTCCACATCTGGCCTATCAACCCAGTCGTCTACTGGGAGCCTTAACCAATCAAGTTGGTGGGAATACTCATCTCGAAGCAGGCTTCCCGCTTAGATGCTTTCAGCGGTTATCCTTTCCGAACGTAGCCAACCAGCCATGCCCTTGGCAGGACAACTGGCACACCAGAGGTTCGTCCGTCCCGGTCCTCTCGTACTAGGGACAGCCCTTCTCAATATTCCTACGCGCACAGCGGATAGGGACCGAACTGTCTCACGACGTTCTAAACCCAGCTCGCGTACCGCTTTAATGGGCGAACAGCCCAACCCTTGGGACCGACTCCAGCCCCAGGATGCGACGAGCCGACATCGAGGTGCCAAACCATCCCGTCGATATGGACTCTTGGGGAAGATCAGCCTGTTATCCCCGGGGTACCTTTTATCCGTTGAGCGACAGCGCTTCCACAAGCCACTGCCGGATCACTAGTCCCGACTTTCGTCCCTGCTCGACCCGTCGGTCTCACAGTCAAGCTCCCTTGTGCACTTACACTCAACACCTGATTGCCAACCAGGCTGAGGGAACCTTTGGGCGCCTCCGTTACTCTTTAGGAGGCAACCGCCCCAGTTAAACTACCCATCAGACACTGTCCCTGATCCGGATCACGGACCCAGGTTAGACATCCAGCACGACCAGAGTGGTATTTCAACGACGACTCCACAACCACTGGCGTGGCCGCTTCAAAGTCTCCCACCTATCCTACACAAGCCGAACCGAACACCAATATCAAACTGTAGTAAAGGTCCCGGGGTCTTTCCGTCCTGCTGCGCGAAACGAGCATCTTTACTCGTAGTGCAATTTCACCGGGCCTATGGTTGAGACAGTCGAGAAGTCGTTACGCCATTCGTGCAGGTCGGAACTTACCCGACAAGGAATTTCGCTA
>NZ_CP102361.1:4725000-4732500 GCF_047305335.1 Streptomyces sp. R-74717
GGGGGATCGACCCGTGGCGCGTCATGGTCGGCAAGGTGCGGAGGACCGTGGCCCGTTCGTTCAGCGGATCCCGGAGTCGGGATGTTCGGCATCCCATTCTTCGCGTGCTCGGGCGATGGCGTCGCGGTGTTCTGCTGACCAGTCCGCGAGGGCTTTTACCAGATGTGTGAGGCTGTGGCCCATCGCTGTGAGCTCGTACTCGACCTGTGGGGGCACTGTCGGGTGCACAGTCCGGGTGACCAGCCCATCCCGTTCCAGCCGACGCACGGTGAGCGTCAGCATCCGTTGCGAGATACCGGGTACGGCGCGTTGCAGCTGCCGAAAACGGCGTATGCCCTGGGCCAGTTCGACCACGACCAGGACCGACCACTTGTCCCCGATCCGGTCGAGCACCTCGCGGATCCCACAGTCCTCGTGCTCGTCCCCACAGCTGACGACGGGTCCGGCGGTTACCTCCGTGTGCCCCACTGACATCGAAGTGCCTCCTTACGCTCCCTGACGCAAATCCGCAGGATGATCCCGGTTACCGAAAAGAACCTACCGGAACAGGAAGACCCTGATGATCCTGGTTACTGGAGCCACTGGCGCCTTGGGCACGCTGATCGCCGAGCAGCTGGCCGGCCGTGACGACACCGTCCTTGGAACGCGTGATCCTCAGCAGCCCCAGACTTCGCTGCCTGTCCGCCGCATCGACTTCGACCATCCCGACACGCTCATCACGGGTTTCGAAGGCGTGAACGTACTGCTGATGATCTCCGCAGGCTACGGCGAGGATGACACCGTCATAGCCCGGCACGATGCCGCCATCGACGCGGCCGAGAAGGCCGGGGTGGAGCATGTCGTCTATACAAGCCTCACCGCTGACGGCGACCACCTCCCCTACGCCCTCCCGCACCGCTGGACCGAGCGTCGGCTCCAGGAGAGCACCCTGGCTTGGACGATCCTGCGCAATGGCTTGTATGCAGAGCTGCTGGCCTGGCTCGCGGCGCCGTCGGCGGACGGGCGGATCACTGCCCCGCTCGGCAAGGGCCGGCTGGCAGCCGTGGCACGCGCGGATCTGGCCGATGTCGCGGTACGTGTCGCGGTGGAAGCCCCCGACCATGCGGGGCGCGTCTATGAACTCGTCGGTGAGCAGGCCATCGGCGGCACCGACCTCGCGCACGCACAAGGGCCGCACGTCACCTATGAGCCGGAGACACTCGCCCAGGCCCGCGCGCGCATCGCCGCTTCCGGCGCCAAACCGTTCCAGGTGCCCATGCTGGTGGGCACCTACTCCGCCATCGCTGCCGGATTCATGTCCCGCACCGGCGGCGACCTGCGTCAACTCCTGAGCCGCGAGCCCCGTTCCTCGCTCGCAGCGGCCCTCGCGTAGTCCCAGAGCAAAGACCCTGCGCAGCCAGGAAAGTTTCATGCCTTGCGCAACCAAGGCTGTCCCGACTGCGGTTGTAGTGGAACTCGCCGTGCAGGTGCGGCAGGCACTGCGGGCGAAGATCATCTTCGCGGCGGCCGACGGACTGGCCAGTGCTGCGATCACACGTGAGCTGAAGGTCAGCGTCAACACCGTGCGCAAGTGGCTGGGCCGGTTCGCCGCCGGTGCCCTGGCCGCTCTCAAGGACGCGAAACGGCCCGGCCGGCCCCTTGAGTTCTAGTGGTTGTCGCAACACCCCAGTTCAGGGGATGCGATGGACTTCAAGATCCGGGACCGGTCCGTTATCCAGGGGCGCCGTCCCTTGTCCGAGGAACGGCGCCTCTACCTTCAGCTCATGCAGCAGGGTGTGAGCAACAAAGAGGCATGCCGGATCGTCGGCATCAACGAGAAGACCGGGCGGCGCTGGCGTAACGGCCGTGCCCCGTCCGGCGGGACCACCGGGGCGCCACCGATCACCGCGGTGGCGCCCCCGCCCGGTCCCTCGCGGTATCTGCGTGAGACCGACCGCATTCACATCGCCGACCGGCTGCGGGAGAAGGCCACGGTCCGTGCGACAGCCGCCGAACTCGGCCGCAGCCCGTCCACGGTCAGCCGGGAGATCCGCCGCAACCGTCACCCGGTCAACGGCCAGTACCGCCCGCACGCGGCCCAGGCCCGCGCTGATGCCCGCCGGCCCCGGCCGAAGCCCGGGAAGATCGGCCAGAACCCGCAGCTGCGGGACTTCATCCAGGGCCACCTGGACATACGGTGGAGCCCGGAACAGATCTGCCAGGCTCTACGGGCACAGTTCCCCCAGCAGCCGGAGATGCACGTGGTCCACGAGACGGTCTACCAGGCCCTCTACGTCCAAGGCCGGGGTGAACTGCGCCGCGAGCTGGCCCGCGCCCTGCGCACCGGCCGCGCCCGACGCAAGCCGCGCCGCCAGGCCCAGCAGCGGCAACCCCGGTTCGCCACCCCGATGGTCATGATCAGCGAACGCCCCGCCGAAGCCGAGGACCGTGCCGTCCCCGGCCACTGGGAGGGCGACCTCATCATCGGCAAGGACGGGAAGTCCGCCATCGGCACCCTGGTCGAACGCGCGACCCGCTACGTCATGCTGCTGCACCTGCCCGGCGACCACGGCTCCGAAAGCGTCCGGGACGCGCTGGTCACCACGGTCCAGACTTTGCCGTCCCACCTCACACGGTCCCTGACCCGGGACCAGGGGTCGGAGATGGCCGCCCACGGCTCCTTCAGCGTCGCCACCAGCATCCCGGTCTACTTCTGCGACCCAGCCAGCCCCTGGCAACGCGGCTCCAACGAAAACACCAACGGCCTGCTCCGGCAGTACTTCCCCAAGGGCACCGATCTCTCGGTCCACGCGCGCGAACACCTCGACGCGGTCGCTGCTGAACTGAACGGCCGCCCACGCAAAACGCTCGGCTGGGAAACCCCAGCCGAGCGCCTGCATAAACTACTCGCGGCCTGACCAAACCAACCACGTGTTGCAACGATCCCTAGAAACCGCCCCCCGTACCTACGGGCCGGAGGTGCGCGTCGCCGTGGTGGCCACTGCCCGCCGAGCGCGACCGGCTCGATGCCCTGGCCGACACCGTCTCCCGCACGATCGCCGAACTGGAGCAGTCCAGGAAGGACGGCAGGCCCATGACAAGCATCAACCAGCCGGAGAACCTCTTCGAAGGCGTCCGGCCCGCGCAGTACGAGGAGAGCCTGCGCGACTTCCCCGAACACGCCGAGCAGGTCCGACGCCGCACCGCGACGATGAGTCAGGCCGAGATCGAGGCCGGGCAGCGCGAGCGCACCGCGCAGATGGCACGGCTGGCTGAGCTGATGGCGGGGCTGGCGTCGGAGAGCGGGCTTGGCTTCCGGGCCGAGCAGTCGCCAGGCGGCGTACGCCCCGGACACCCCGGCGCTGACGACCGCAACGTCGATCACCCCGTGCTTACCCGCCGCCGGGCCGTTCACGCCGCAACGGCACCATGGTCTTCGGCCACGCTGCATCCCGGGGCGCCGGCTGCGCATCCACATCCCACGGACCCTGGGCGACCTTGGCGGCGGCGGTGTTGCCGCCGTCCGGAGCCAGCACCGTATTGACCCGCCTGCGGGCGATCGCCCACTCCTGCCCTTCCTGCTCGGCTGCGGCCACTTCGGCCTGGATGCGGTCGGCCTCTTCACGCAGCCCGTCAACTCGACGGCGAGCAGCGACCTCTTGCTGTTCCAGAAGTCCGGCGATCGACGGCATCCGCGACCTCCCAGGGAGCGACGAAACTACAGGCCGCGACTCCCACGAAGTCACCGGCCCTATGCCTGACGAGCGAAAACATCTCCCTCAGGTTCAGTAAGCCAAGAGCTACATACCCTCACCCACACATCGCTCATGCCGCGGACAGTACAGCCCAAGTCCGGGACACGGATTGAGTGATAGCCGTCGCTCCAGGACCAGAGGGGTGGGGATGTAGAACCGCGCGGTGATCCAAGAGAGGCGGTCCATGAGCGACTCGGCGGCGACGAGGCCGGGGAAAAGGCGATACCGGTCGCCGGGTGCCCGGTTGTTGGTGATTATCACGGGCCGGCCCCGTCATTCACTGATCAGCTCGCGGAGGTCGTCGGCGTGGGCTGCGGAGAGCCGACGCATGGCGAAGGCGTCGAGGACGAGCACACGGGGCCGTACGAGTTAGATAGAGGTCTTGCCGAGTGGGCATGACACCAACGCAGACTGAACAACCACGCTGGTTCCGGGGTCAGCACGGCCGAGCTGATAAAGGTCGTCGAAGCTCTGCAGCGGCTCCGATTCGCAATCCGGCAAGTGAACCGAGGAGGTAAGGCTCTTCCCTCCTGCAGCTTCCAGGAACGAGCGGTACGGCGTCGCCAGAGGCAGCCCGATCTCCCGTTCGAGACCTTCAAGCTCGTCGGCCTCGCACGGCCTGAACGGGCCAAGGACCAAGCGGCCCCGGTACCAGCACGATGACTCGTCAGACACCGCAGGATTGTCGCACCTCCCGGCCCTGTGAACGCAGAAAAGCCCCGTGCCACAAGGGCACGGGGCTTTCCCGTAAAAGGAGTTCGGCGGCGTCCTACTCTCCCACAGGGTCCCCCCTGCAGTACCATCGGCGCTGAAAGGCTTAGCTTCCGGGTTCGGAATGTAACCGGGCGTTTCCCTAACGCAATGACCACCGAAACACTATGAAATTAACCAACACCGGAACACAACACGGCCGTTCGTTATTTCAGAACAAACACAGTGGACGCGAGCAACTGAGGACAAGCCCTCGGCCTATTAGTACCAGTCAGCTCCACCCGTTACCGGGCTTCCACATCTGGCCTATCAACCCAGTCGTCTACTGGGAGCCTTAACCAATCAAGTTGGTGGGAATACTCATCTCGAAGCAGGCTTCCCGCTTAGATGCTTTCAGCGGTTATCCTTTCCGAACGTAGCCAACCAGCCATGCCCTTGGCAGGACAACTGGCACACCAGAGGTTCGTCCGTCCCGGTCCTCTCGTACTAGGGACAGCCCTTCTCAATATTCCTACGCGCACAGCGGATAGGGACCGAACTGTCTCACGACGTTCTAAACCCAGCTCGCGTACCGCTTTAATGGGCGAACAGCCCAACCCTTGGGACCGACTCCAGCCCCAGGATGCGACGAGCCGACATCGAGGTGCCAAACCATCCCGTCGATATGGACTCTTGGGGAAGATCAGCCTGTTATCCCCGGGGTACCTTTTATCCGTTGAGCGACAGCGCTTCCACAAGCCACTGCCGGATCACTAGTCCCGACTTTCGTCCCTGCTCGACCCGTCGGTCTCACAGTCAAGCTCCCTTGTGCACTTACACTCAACACCTGATTGCCAACCAGGCTGAGGGAACCTTTGGGCGCCTCCGTTACTCTTTAGGAGGCAACCGCCCCAGTTAAACTACCCATCAGACACTGTCCCTGATCCGGATCACGGACCCAGGTTAGACATCCAGCACGACCAGAGTGGTATTTCAACGGCGACTCCACAACCACTGGCGTGGCCGCTTCAAAGTCTCCCACCTATCCTACACAAGCCGAACCGAACACCAATATCAAACTGTAGTAAAGGTCCCGGGGTCTTTCCGTCCTGCTGCGCGAAACGAGCATCTTTACTCGTAGTGCAATTTCACCGGGCCTATGGTTGAGACAGTCGAGAAGTCGTTACGCCATTCGTGCAGGTCGGAACTTACCCGACAAGGAATTTCGCTACCTTAGGATGGTTATAGTTACCACCGCCGTTTACTGGCGCTTAAGTTCTCAGCTTCGCCGACCCGAAAGTCAGCTAACCGGTCCCCTTAACGTTCCAGCACCGGGCAGGCGTCAGTCCGTATACATCGCCTTACGGCTTCGCACGGACCTGTGTTTTTAGTAAACAGTCGCTTCTCGCTGGTCTCTGCGGCCACCCCCAGCTCACCGAGCAAATCGGATCACCAGTGATGGCCCCCCTTCTCCCGAAGTTACGGGGGCATTTTGCCGAGTTCCTTAACCATAGTTCACCCGAACGCCTCGGTATTCTCTACCTGACCACCTGAGTCGGTTTAGGGTACGGGCCGCCATGAAACTCGCTAGAGGCTTTTCTCGACAGCATAGGATCATCCACTTCACCACAATCGGCTCGGCATCAGGTCTCAGCCTTAACGTGTGACGGATTTACCTACCACACGGCCTACACCCTTACCCCGGGACTACCACCGCCCGGGCTGGACTACCTTCCTGCGTCACCCCATCGCTTACCTAGTACAAGTCTGGTTCGTCGGCTCCACCACTACCCTCAACTCCGAAGAGATCGGGCCGGCTTCACGGACTTAGCATCGCCTGATTCAGTATTGGGCGTTTCAAAGCGGGTACCGGAATATCAACCGGTTGTCCATCGACTACGCCTGTCGGCCTCGCCTTAGGTCCCGACTTACCCTGGGCAGATCAGCTTGACCCAGGAACCCTTAGTCAATCGGCGCACACGTTTCTCACGTGTGTATCGCTACTCATGCCTGCATTCTCACTCGTGAACCGTCCACAACTCGCTTCCGCGGCTGCTTCACCCGGCACACGACGCTCCCCTACCCATCCGTACTCCCGTTGGGGATACATGTACGAATGACACGACTTCGGCGGTACGCTTGAGCCCCGCTACATTGTCGGCGCGGAATCACTTGACCAGTGAGCTATTACGCACTCTTTCAAGGGTGGCTGCTTCTAAGCCAACCTCCTGGTTGTCTCTGCGACTCCACATCCTTTCCCACTTAGCGTACGCTTAGGGGCCTTAGTCGATGCTCTGGGCTGTTTCCCTCTCGACCATGGAGCTTATCCCCCACAGTCTCACTGCCGCGCTCTCACTTACCGGCATTCGGAGTTTGGCTAAGGTCAGTAACCCGGTAGGGCCCATCGCCTATCCAGTGCTCTACCTCCGGCAAGAAACACACGACGCTGCACCTAAATGCATTTCGGGGAGAACCAGCTATCACGGAGTTTGATTGGCCTTTCACCCCTAACCACAGGTCATCCCCCAGGTTTTCAACCCTGGTGGGTTCGGTCCTCCACGAAGTCTTACCTCCGCTTCAACCTGCCCATGGCTAGATCACTCCGCTTCGGGTCTTGAGCGTGCTACTGAAACGCCCTATTCGGACTCGCTTTCGCTACGGCTTCCCCACACGGGTTAACCTCGCAACACACCGCAAACTCGCAGGCTCATTCTTCAAAAGGCACGCAGTCACGACTGCATGTGCAAGCACATACAGCGACGCTCCCACGGCTTGTAGGCACACGGTTTCAGGTACTATTTCACTCCGCTCCCGCGGTACTTTTCACCATTCCCTCACGGTACTATCCGCTATCGGTCACCAGGGAATATTTAGGCTTAGCGGGTGGTCCCGCCAGATTCACACGGGATTTCTCGGGCCCCGTGCTACTTGGGTGTCTCTTAAACGAGCCGTCAATGTTTCAGCTACGGGGGTCTTACCCTCTACGCCGGACCTTTCGCATGTCCTTCGCCTACATCAACGGTTTCTGACTCGTCTCACAGCCGGCAGACCGTGAAAAAGAGATCCCACAACCCCG